>CAXXIH010000004.1:0-1483013 GCA_963663365.2 bacterium
TACCTGACCCGCGCCAAAATCCATTATAGCCGGGGACGTTACCCTAAAGCTCTCGAAGATATCAGCCGGGTAGTAGAGCTAAATCCGAGCGGCGAACATTTACTGCTGAAAGGGCAATGGCTGCAACAATTCGGTTATCTCAAGCAGGCCAGGGAGTGTTTAGCAAACGCCCTGGAAAAATTTGACGCCGGGCAACGCCGAAGCGTGGAGTCGCAACTAGCCGATATCGAATCCAGGTTAGGATTGAACGCCGAAGCCTACCGTCGCTATCAAGCTTTGCTTTCTGCCGCCGCCGATAATGAATTACATCTCGCTAGTGCCAGGTGTGCCTTAAAATTAGGTAAATATGAATTGTTGCGCCGCCATCTGGCCCAGGTTTCCGGCAAGCTTTCCCCAGAGTTGCAAGCGCGCTATTGTTATTATCGCGGTGTGATCTGTCAGCACCAGGGACAGGACGACCAGGCGGCTGATTATTTCACTAAGTCATTGGACGCCGCAAATTATCGTCGCGGTGACAGCTATTTTTTTCTGGGCCAGATTTATTATCGCCAGCAAAAATTTGCGGGAGCTTCCCGCTATTTACAGCAAGCCGTCGTGGCTCTTCCCGGCAATGCCGGCATCCATGAATTGTCTGGCAAATGCTATCTCCAGCAGCAAGACGGCGCTAAGGCCGCAGCCAGTTTTTCGCAGTGTATCCGCCATCGAGCCCTGGCACGCTGACTATTACTACCAGCGCGGAACTGCCTATTCGATAGCGCAAGAATTCGATCTTGCCGAACGCGACTTTTTGAAATGCCAGTTTTTGCAGCCGGAAAACCTCAAACCCTTTATTGCCGTCTTTAGCAATGTCTTCAAACAGAATTTTCTGGCGCGTCTCGAAGACTTGAAATTGATGTTTCACGGCTATTTCGATCCGACCTACGCAGCGTTGGATACCGAACTTTTTCAACCGGATATCGAAAAAAACAGTGGCGCTTACATTGCCGCCGGCTTAGAGCTTAAGCAGAGAGCCAAGCACCGGCACCAATGGGAGCCGCACAAAGCCGAAGTATTCATCAAAAGTCTGATCGCTACCGAATCCACTTCCGTGCATGAGATGGCTAGTGCCGGGTTATTGGCAATGTATTATCACCCCGCCCTTGTGCCGATGCTGGAACGTGAGTTGCAAAAAAAACGCTATCTGCCGCGGGTGCAGCGGCGCCTGCGCCAAATCGCCGAGGCGATACGTAGCAAATACCTGAATAAACAGAAAATTTATTTTCGGCAATTATTGGTACGATATTACGGCGCTAAAGACAGCAAAGCCCTTGAAGAAATTTTCCATAGCGGCAGCGGTATTGATTGCCTTTGTCGCTTATTGGCCGATCCCGACGAAACGGCGATCATCCGCTGGTTTGCAGCGCGGGCGTTGCTGGATTTGCGCCAAATCGAAGGGTACCGGCGCATCAAACAATATGCCGTTAGCAGCGATAATCTCAGCAAAATGTTAGCCAATGCAGCGCTGATTGCTGACAAAAAGCCAGCAGTAACCGCCAGCGCCTATGCCGAAGTTGCCGACCATGCCAGCCCGTTTATCCGTTCAATAGTCGCCCGCTACGCCCCGTTGAGCAACCATAAACTTTTGACCACCTTCTTGGATGATTGTGACCGCCGGGTCCAGGTATATGCTGCAGCACGATTACGTAGTTCCAGTAATATCAAAGTGGAACAAGTGCTCAACCAGGCCAGTTCAGATAAACAACCGTTGGTGCGGTTATATGCCATATCATCTTTATGGGACATGGCGACATTGAAAAAGTGTTTGTCGAAGCAAGAATACCGTTTGCGGCGTTCCCGCTATGAACGCGAATATCTGCGCTCTCTAATTGCTGCCACCTCTGATTCCGACAGCCGTGTCCGCCGGATAGCCATTTTGCGGTTAGGTGAACTTGGCATTCGCAAAAACAGTAAGATTATTGCCGATCATTTGCAGGATAAAGATGAATTGGTGCGGCTGCAGACGGTAATTACCCTATCGATTAGGCTGGAACTTGAACAGGTGGTGCCGATTCTGTGTGATCCCAAAGAGAAATTGCTATTTCGCGCCGCAGTACTCCTGGGCGGTATGCAAGTCAAAAAAAGAGCACCGACGCGCTTGCTTGGTCTACTGGGTACTTTGCTCAGAGATCCCGATTATCGGTTGCGAACCTTGCTGATCTGGGGGATGGGCAAAGCCGGCAAAGGCACTGGCGTTATCATTGTCCGCAGCTATCTTAGCAATCGCGATCCCTATATGCGCTTAGGGGCATTGTGCGCGATGATTGACGATGGTGCCGCTCAAGATATCCCCCGGGTGATCAAAATGCTGAAAGATCCGCATCCGGACACCCGATTCGCGGCGGCGGCGGCAGCAGTGCGTCTTGCTGATAGACATAATGATAGCAAAGCCTTGGCGCAAATAGAGCGTCTGATGCACGATGCCGATGCGGCTGTTCATGCCGGAGCCGCTCTTGGTTATGCCAGAACATTGTATGACCGGGTAAAAATATCCTCTGACAGCTCCAAATTAGCGCCAGAAGACAATTATCGCCAATTTGTCCTGGATGTGATTCATAAGATGCGGCAGATAGACTATCGCTTGCGACGGCGAAATCGTAAGAGCGGCGACAGGTCTATCCTGGAATTATTGCATTATTTTGATAAAGCGGTCAAACTGGCGCCGGATAACCATCGCTATCGCTTTGAACGCGGGGTGCTCTATTATTTGCACCAGCAATATCGCGAAAGCATCGCCGATATTACCGCTGCTTTGAAATTAAAACCGCAGTTTCCGATGGCCAGGTATATGCTGGCGCGTGTTTATTTTCTCATGAATAAAGATCTTCGGGCAATGGCTATCCTGGAATCATATCTCCATGATTTTCCCTGGGAAATCAATGGACTGGAGCTTAAAAAACAAATTTTAGACGCTCAGGAAAAGCAAGAGCAGGCCAGACAAGTGCATTACCAGCTGGCGCTCATCAAGGGCGCCAATAAGGTCATAGAAAATATTCGTTAGGGAACCGGTTATTTTGGCATTACATTCAATCAAAAATCATGAATTACACCAATAGCTGAGGAACCGGCAAAAAATAACTTACCCATTTGGTTTGCCCTTTTGCTTCCTGGCCGCGTCGCTCCTCAATTACAGAACTAAGGCTATGCGCATTCGTCGCTCCTTGCCAGGAAGCAAAATTGCTAAACCAACTGGCCAACTTATTTCTTGCCGGCTCCTGAACGAGAGTTTTAGAAAAGATCGGACATGGGCGCTGGCATCAACACGGATGCAATAAATTTTCCAAATTTGCGTAAGTATTTGCACCATAATAACCTGAATTTAACAAAGTAGAACTAATAATTCGCGTTTATTAGTTCGACAATGTCAAGTTAGCCTAATTACATGAAGACGAAGATATTACACCGCAGAGACGCAGAGGACACAGAGAAAAAAACAAGAGGATATTTTTGGAATGCCAATGTGAATCGATAACGCTGGCCGTAGAGGCAGCCAACGACCGTTCGACATTATAGACATTGTTTTTCTCTGCGATCTCTGCGTCTCTGCGGTGAATTCAACGCTTTCAAGAAACATGACATTGCCAAGTTAGTGTCCATTCGTGGTTCAATCTTCGTAACCTTCGTAGTAAAATTTGGATCTTTCAAGGAGAAACAGCAGTGGTTCAGTGGGAAGGTATAGTATTTCATTCAGCGCTTTCAGAAGGGCGTAGCGGTTGTAAGCTGAAAATCGATGGGGTGCGGCTGATCGCTACCGCGCCCGAGCGGGAAATCGAGCTAGATTTGCGCCAGGCCAGGTTATCTCTGGGGGGAACCGCCAATACGTTGCTTTATATCCGTTCTCTTCAGGACGAACCAGTTCTTACGGTGCGCGACCACTCGATTTTGAAAGCGCTCCAGGAAACCGGAATTCCTGATATGCAGATGGAAGTCGGCACTTTCAAGAAAACCGTCTGGGCTTATCGTGCCTGGTTGTTGTGGAGCGTTTTTGCCTGTATCGTATTGCTGGTCGGCGCCTTCGGATTCTTTTCGGTCTATGGGGCCGATCTGGTGGTAAGCGTCTTACCTTATTCCCTGGACCAAAAGATGGGAGAGGCAGCCGTTGATTCGGCCATGCTCCGGATTGCTCCCCAGGGGCAATATCGCCACCCCGAAGTAGTTGCCGCAGTAGAAAAAATCGTCGCCCGTCTTACGCAAGCGATCAAGCCACGCCATTTCGACTACTCGGTGCGAGTGGCCGCTACCGATGTCACCAATGCGTTTGCGCTTCCCGGCGGCAAAATCGTAGTGACTACCGGTTTAATCAGGATAGTAGAAACGCCGGAACAACTTGCCGGGATTTTAGCTCACGAAATCGCCCATGTCAGGCGCCGTCACGGTCTCAAGAGTATCGTGCAATCGGTTGGAACCAGTCTGTTGTTACGCGCCTTTTTCGGCGATACTTCCGAATTGGGCGAGTTTGTAATCGCTCAGGCGCGTAATCTAGAAAAACTACGTTACAGCCGGTCGATGGAAAGCGAAGCCGATCGTGATGGTTTTGCGTTAATGCAAAAAGCTGGCCTCAATCCAGAGGCAATGCTACAATTCTTCAATCGATTGCAATCGCAACAGCAGTCGTCAATTGAACTGTTTTCAACGCATCCAGTCACCTCCAGGCGTATCGAAGCATTGCGCAAGCTGCCTATATCTCAGACAGCATTTTCGCCCCTGGGCATCGACTGGAATCAGGTAAAGATAGCTTTGAAATAGGAGGATCGATCTTGCAAGCGGAAATTCGTTACCGTCCTTCTTTTGCCACGGTGTTTGTAGAATTGTCCGGCCAGGACCGCATTGTTGCCGAAGCCGATGCCATGGCCAGCATGTCTACCAACCTCGGCATCGACACCCATTTATCCAGAAGTTTTTTTTCGGCACTGGGCAAGAAATTCTTCGGCGGCGAATCATTGTTCGTCAACGAATTTTATGTAGAAAGCGGTCAGCAAGGAGAACTGGTGTTGACGCAGAATACTCCCGGGGACATCGTCGCCATCGAACTCAACGGCGGTGGTATTTGTTTGCAGCCGGGAGCGTTCATCGCCTGCACCAGCGGCATCGAACTAAAAACGCAATGGGCCGGATTCAAAAGCATGATTGCTCGCGAAGGGCTGTTCAAGCTTTATCTCTGTGGCAAAGGCAAAGTCTGGTTCGGAGCTTACGGCGGCGTAGTCGAAAAACAAGTCCAGGGAGAATATCTGGTCGATACCGGCCACCTGGTAGGCTATGAGCCACAGTTGCAGCTTAAGCTCCAGATGGCCGGCGGCGTTTTTTCCTCGTTGTTTTCCGGGGAAGGATTGCTCAGTCGGCTCCAGGGCAATGGCAAAATTTATCTGCAAACCCGTTGTCTGCAAGGTCTGGCCAGTTGGGTAAATCCAAGATTCTAGGTTAGAGAGGAAACGAACATGCAAATCGAAATCATCAACTCTCCCGGCAACGCAGCGGCAAAAGTGGTACTGGATGGCGGCGAAAAACTGGTCGCCGAGTCTGGCGGCATGATTGCTATGAGCGCCGATGTGTCGGTAGTCACCAGTTCCAAAACCAAAGGCGGGGGCGGCTTTATGAAGGGAATCAAGCGGATGCTCACTGGAGAATCCTTTTTCCTCAACACCTTCACCGCCCCGTCACAGGGGGGCGAAGTCTATCTCGCTCCCGGATTGGTCGGCGATATGGTTATTTACGAACTCGACGGCTCGCGCGAATTGATTGCCCAGGGCACTTCCTTTGTCGGTAGTGGCGAGGATGTCGAGCTGGATAGCAACTGGCAAGGCTGGAAGTCGGCGATGTTCAGCGGCGAATCGATGTTTTGGTTGCACTGTAAGGGAAGCGGCCCGATAATTCTGAATTCGTTCGGTGGTATTTATGAAAAAGAAGTCGATGGCAGCTATATTGTCGATACCGGGCATATCGTCGCTTTCGAAACCAGCTTGCGCTTCGATGTGCAAAAAGCGGGAAGATCCTGGTTCTCGGCGTTAGCCGGAGGAGAAGGACTGGTATGTCGTTTTGAGGGACGGGGGCGGCTTTTTTGCCAGACCCATAATGCCAATAATTTCGGCTGGTCTTTGAGTCCGATGTTGCGCCCTCGCAATTAGGCTAAAAAGGAAAAAGCGTTATGACAGATCTACAATTCGAAATATTGGGAAAACCGGATTACGGTTTTCTGAAGCTCCGGCTGGCTGCAGGACAATCGCTATGTGTAGAAGCTTCGGCCATGGCTGCGATGGACACCAATCTGGTCATGAAGACGCGAATGAAAGGCGGGCTAATGGCCAGTCTCAAGCGCGGTCTTGCCGGAGAAAGCCTGTTTATGAACGAATTCACCGCCGAAGGCGGCCCTGGCGAAATCTGCATCGCCCCCGGCGCTATCGGCGACCTGGCCCATTACCGAATACAGCCAGGAAAGAGCATTTATCTACAATCGGGCGCTTATGTCGCCTCTAGCCCCGAAGTAAAAGTTGACACCAAATGGGATGGATTCCGCGGTTTTTTTAGCGGTACCGGCTTGTTTTTGTTGAAAGTCGAAGGCAACGGCGATCTGTTCTTCAATGCTTATGGCGGTCTGGTGGAAATTCCGGTCCAGGGCAACTATGTCATCGATACCGGTTACATTGCCGCTTTTGAAGATAGCTTAAATTACGAAGTGACGCTGCTGGGTGGATTGAAGACTTCGCTGTTAGGCGGAGAAGGGTTGGTATGCCGCTTCAGCGGCCAGGGCAAAATATGGTTGCAGACCCGCCAGATCTATCCGTTCCTACGCTGGCTATGGCCGTTCCGCCCCCAAAAGAACAACGATTGACACTATTTCCCAGCTCCTAACTTGATATTGCCAAACTATTTAGGGGATTTTCCTTGGCAAAGACAAAACGGTTGCGGTCGATCTTGTGGTTATTGCCACCCCTATTTTTATTGTTTTCCTGCTTATGGTGGGGACTGCCGGCCAATGCCAGGCTAGAGTATCTTTTCGAGAACCGCCAACAACACCAGCAATGCATCACTGCACTTGCCGCCGATACCCGGCGATTGCTCAGTGAAAAAGACACGGTAATGATCCCGGAAAAATCATCCCCAGGTCAGGAGCTAGATTTTGCCGGCAAACAAAAAGCGCGCCGCCGCTATCTATTATTTTCGCAAAATCCCGATGAAATGAGAACCCTGGCCGCTCTGGCGGCAATGGCACCACGCCGGCTCAACTTCAATCCCAAAGAATACACCTATGGCTCCGGCTATTATTACGCTGTCGGCGCCACTCTCAAAATATGTCAGCTCCTCGGTCTTATCGAGCTGGTGCCGTCATCGCTTCACTATTATCGAAGCCCATCGCGGATGGGACGGCTTTATGTCGCCGGACGTGCTTTCAATCTGGTTGCGATTATCATTCTGTTTGCTGCTACGCTATCAACCGCACGGCTTCTCGGTTTTACCGGCAAACAAGCCTATGCTGTGGCGGCAATGATTGGCGTTGCCCCAGGGATACTGATTTGGGGTAGCGTAATGAAGCCGCATCTGATCGCAACCGCTCTGGGAGTATGGGGGATTCGCCAGTCATTGCCACTGTGGCGTGGCGAGCGGCCAATCTATCATTTTTTGACAGCAATTGCCTGGGTGGCCCTAGCCGGATCTTGCCAATACACCGCTGTCTTACTGGCGCTGTTGCCCATGGCTGCATTGTGTAGCTGCTGGCGCCACCGGGCAGTAAGCAACAAAACCGCTCTGGGCTTAGTGATTAGCGCGGTAGTTATCGCTGCCGCTATTTTTTTTGCGCTCAATCCCTACCATCTCTTCCATCTGGAACTGGTGCGAAAAGATCTGGCCCATACCGCTGCTTTTTGGCAATTGCAGCCTGGCAATCCCTGGCTGCTCGGCGTCGGTCTCTATCAACTAGCTATCGCCGGCGGGCCTGGACTATGGCTGACCGCAGCTATCCTTATATCTTGGGGGATATGCCCCCGACTGCGTCGGCAACAATCCGGCTATCCCCCTGGATTCTGGCCCACCCTCCTGATTATCGTATTGCTCTGGCTTCTGGCCGCCGCCAACGTAGCCTGTCGCGGCTTCGATGCCAACAATGCCCGTTTTTTTGTCTTGATTACCCCGGCGGTGATACTGCTCGGATTACGCCCCCTGGCCATTAGCAATAAGTTGCTGTTCTCAGTTGGAATAGCTTTTCTGCTAGCAGGAATCTATATTGCCCTACAACATATCGCTGCGAGTAGCAGCGAGCGCCCGCATTACCAGGTAGCCAAATGGCTGCAACAACATCTCCCTCCAGGGGCGACTTTGGCGGTTAGCGAAGATTGGGCGCCCTTTCGTTACCCGCCGCTAACGATGTCGCGTTATCGACTATTACGTCTGCGAGATTTACGCCAGCTCCCGGCTAATACCTGGTTGCTTACACGTTATCCTTTGCCTGCCAGCGCCGATCGGCTACAAATTCGCTGGTCAAGCCGTTTTTGCTATTTTCGCGCCAGTTATGCCGAAGAACATTTGTGGATCTATTGTTATTGATGGAATCAAACTGAATATCTCCAGCAACAGAATTCGGTTATTGCTTCAGTTTCTCGTGATTGCTGTTGACAAATCAATCCCTTTGAGCTATATTAGGCTGTGTTTACGAATTGCTTTCGTTTGATAGCGAAGTCATTTTGTTTCCTGGCGAGGCGCGACGAAGGCGCATAGCTTCTTGTTCTGTAACTGAGGAGCAACGAAGCCAGGGAACAAAAGGGCTCGATAGCAGGCGGAATGAATTCGTAAACACAGCCTAGATTTTTTGCTAGGGATCCGGAAAGAAATAACTTGCCGGCTCCTTAGGAGCCGGCAAGAAATAACTTGGTCAGTTGGTTTAGCAATTTTGTTTCCTGGCAAGGAGCGACGAATGCGCATAGCCTTAGTTCTGTAATTGAGGAGCGACGCGGCCAGGGAGCAAAAGGGCAAAACAAATGGGTAAGTTATTTCTTGCCGGCTCCTTAGCTGGAAAAGCGAGCTTTATTTATGATGCAATGGAAGGAAAAGCAACAGGCGAATTCTCATGATACCCCAACCCCGATTATTCATAACTCTCACCCGGTTTGTCGGTCGATATGAATGGTGCGGGGCAGCCGGATGGCTAATAGTTTGAGGAGTTCCGTATGCGAAACAAAGTTTTGTTATTCTGTTTTATTGGTATTTTGTTGCTAAGTGTTGGAGGTTGTAGTAAAGGTGGTGATGACGATCCTCCACTTTACAGTAATCCTGGAGGAACGACACCTGTTCCCGGGCCGCCCCCTGCTCCCGATCAACAAATAGTAAGTAGTGCCTTAACTCCGGGAAGTACTCCCCGGGCAATGCATGCTGCCTCGATATCTCAAGATGGACGGATATATATTTTCGGTGGCAATAGTACCAGCGGACCATTGGCCGACCTGTGGCAATATGATATTATTACCAGCCAATGGAAAATGCTTACTCCTACCGGATCACCGCCAGCGCCGAGGCAACAGGCTAGCGCAGTTTTCTACGATAATAAAATCTATTTCTTTGGCGGTTGGAACGGCAATCTTTCTCAGCCAATCTATTACAACGACGTGTGGTCCTACAGCATCAATACCAATAGCCGCGATGCCAACGAATGGAAGTTGGTGCGAGGCGCCAGCAACAGCGCCAATGTTCCTCAAGGACGCGGTGGGCATACCGCAGTAGTCTACGGGGACGGAATGTACGTATTCGGTGGGGTCACGGCGCAGGGAATAAACGGCGAGCTGTGGCGCTACGATTTTGCCAGTGCTACCTGGAACAACAATCTCGGGGGCGGCACTGTCGCCCCTAGCCCTAGATTCGGGCATAGTAGTGTTATTTATAAAAATTCCCTGTATGTTTACGGAGGTGAATTGGGCAATGGCCAGCTAATTGCGGATAGTCTGATTTATCGCTATAACATTGATTCTGACCAATGGGTACCGACTGCCATGGTCAATTTCCCTACTACCGGAAGCGCCCACCATTCAGCGGTGGTCATGGGGGATACCATGTATGTCTATGGCGGCCAGATTCCGCAAATCAGCCAGGAATTATTCACCTATCATTTTCCGACCAATTTTTGGATGCGCACTTTGAGCAATGCCCCGGCCAGTTCTTATCATAGCGCGGTATTCTACAAGGACACCATGTATATCTTCGGCGGCATTTTTCCTAATAATACTTTTTCGAATAATTTGCAACGCTTTCCATTGGGAGCAAAGCCGGCCAATCCTTTCCCGATCAACAAAGCCGTGGGAGTAAGTCAGGACGCTACCCTGTCCTGGAGTATTACTCGCAGTGCCACCGGCTACGACGTCCATCTCGGCACCGCCCTCGATAATCTGACGCCGATCTTGATCGACCGCAACATCACCTATGTCAAAGCGCCGAGCTTGCAGAGTAATACCGTTTATTACTGGCGTGTCGATGTGCGCAGTACCGGCAATGTCGCCATTACCGGCGACGTATGGTCTTTCACCACAGATGGGGCTGTTCCTGCTAAAGCCGGTTGGGGAATGCCATTGGATGGTACCCCCAACGTAACCCTGGCGCCACTACTGTCATGGGCTTCCGCCAACGGCGCTACCAGCTATGACGTCTATTTCGGTACCAACCCGGCAGCATTACCGCCCGCAGGCAACCAGACAGCTACCTCGTTCGCCCCGCTAAGTCTCCTGCAAAATACCACTTATTACTGGCGCATCGATAGCCGCAACGGTGGCAGCGTCAATACCGGTGATATCTGGAGTTTTACCACCGGACAGTTGCCAGCACAGGCAGCCAATAGCTCTCCCGCAGCCAATGCCATCGATGTACCGTTGAATAGCCAACTCGTCTGGAACGCGGCGAAAGGTGCCACTTCCTACAATGTCTACTTTGGACAAGATACTCCCGGCAACATAGCTTTAGTTGGAAAGGAAATTATCGGCACTTATTATAATCCCGGCGTCTTGACTACGGCAACCACTTATTACTGGCGCATCGATGCCAAAAATTCGGTAGGGGCGGTTGTCGGCACTACCTGGAGTTTCACCACCGATAACGTCCAACTGAAGGCGACCGATCCGGACCCGGCTGACAATGCCTTTCAGGTCGGGGTGAATAAAACCCTGAGCTGGACCGGCCCTGCGGGAGCCACGCAGTTCAATGTATATCTTGCCAAGGATTCTTCGCAAAATATGCCGCTGGCCGCGAATCAGGCTGGGACCAGCTATATCCCGCCACAGAGCTTTGTCAACAACAGCACCTATTACTGGCGGATTGATTCCATCGTCGGCAGCAATGTCCTGACCGGTGATGTCTGGCGCTTTTCCACTGGTGTTACCGCTGGCAAACCTACCAATCCGGTTCCGGCCAACGGCGCCACCAGTATCCCCATCAACCAGCAATTATCATGGACCGCAGCCAGCAATGCGGTTTCTTATAATGTTTATTTCGGCACCACCAACCCGCCGACGAACATCGTATCGGCGCAAGCAGGTACCAGCTATGATCCCGGCACTTTGTCGCTTTCCACGACTTATTTTTGGCGGGTCGATGCGGTCAGTATCACTGGGACCATCACCACTGGTGATGTCTGGAGTTTTACTACTGGCTTGTTGCCGTCTCCGGTCACTGCGATCAATCCACCTGACGGTTCCAAAGACCAGCCTCTGACCTTGACTTTCATCTGGAGCACCGACCCTAATGCTTTGACCTACGATCTCTATCTCGACACCGTCAACCCGCCGGTGACCAAGGTGTCCTCCGACCAGGCCGCAACCAATTTCACCCCGGCAACCCCGCTGAACCCAAGTACGCTCTACTATTGGCGGGTCGTTTCCAAAAACCCATTTGGCTCGGCTACCAGCGCGGTGTTCAATTTTTCTACCGCCAATCTTCCGGTAAAACCTTCCAATCCGTCCCCGCCGAGCAACGCCACCAATGTGCCGTTCAATGCTTTTATTAGTTGGGGCCCGGCTGCTTTTGCTTTAAACTATCATATTGATTTTGGCGATGCCGATCCGCCGCCGCGAGTGCAGACCGACTATCCGGCCGACAATCCGCCGACTCCGTATAATCCTTATGCTCCCGCTGCATCGCTGGATAAAAGCAAGCAGTATTTCTGGTTGATCACTTCCAAAAATAACGCCAAACAGCACCAACGCGCCGAAGTTCCCGGAGATGTCTGGAATTTCACTACCGCTGATATTTTCAAACTGCGCTCGGGCACCACTGCTGCTGGCCAAAAATTCGGCAGTTCTATCGCTATTGACGGAAACTATGCCGTAGTCGGCGCTCCTGGAGATAACGATAATCAAGGCGCGATCTACGTCTTTCGTAGAGGCACCAATAATATCTGGAATCTCACCAACCAGGCTGCGGCCAAAATTACCGCTTCTGATGGCGCTGCCAATCACAGCTTCGGACATGCCGTAGCGATCAGTAATGATACCATCATTGCTACCGCTCCTGACAATGGTACTGGAGCGGCATATATCTTTGCCCGCAATCAAGGCGATGCCGACGGCTGGCAAGAGGTGCTCAAATTGACTACTCCTGTCGATTCGGTCAATTTTGGTCACTCGGCGGCGATTTACGGTGATCACGCTATTGTCGGCGATCCAAATTACAATGGTTCCCGGGGACGAGCCTATATTTTCCAGCGCAACAATGGCGGTGCCGATCAGTGGCAAGAGGTGAAGACCATTACTGCCGGCGATGCCGCAGCCGGGGATCAGTTCGGCTTTTCTGTGGATATCCACAATGATCAGGCCATTGTCGGCGCTATTTACGGCGACGATCTCGATGCCGATCCTCAGATATTCGGCTGTGGCGCAGCCTATGTTTTCCTGCGCAATCAAGGCGGCGTCAACAATTGGGGGCAGGTGAAAAAAATCATGCCGGTCGATAGTGATCTGGAAAGCGGCGATCAATATGGATATTCGGTAACGATCAGTGGAGATTTCGCTGCTATCGGCGCTCCGGCAACCGCGATATCCGATGGTGCCGTCTATATTTTCCAGCGCAACTACGACGCCGATGCCGAGGCGCCCAATTTGACTGCGGATAATTGGGGCCAAAAGAAAAAGATAACCGGAACCGCAGGGGCAGCGGAAAGATTAGGCTATGCCCTGGCCATTGACGTCGATCGTCTGGTTGTCGGCGCGCCATTTGCCGATAATACCTGGGTCAACGATAGCGGAGTTGCCTATGTGTACGAAAGAAACGAGGGCGGCACTAACGCTTGGGGACAAACCAACAAATTGGAATCCGGTGATAGTGATCTCAGCGATTTCTTTGGCGCGGCAGTAGCTATCAGCGGCAGCGCCGTTCTCACGGGATCCCGTCTCGACGACGACCTGGGTTTGCAAAGTGGCTCGGGCTATGTCTTCCATTATCAGAATGCGCTGACCGACGCTACTGAAATACCGATGCCGCCTACGGTAAGTGCCAACAGCAATTTTGGAACCGGTATCGGTGTCTACAACAACTTCATGGTAGCTGGTCTCCCCGGACACCCGGTAAACAACGAAGGCGTCATTGATATTATCCGGCGGGAGAACGCTGCCTGGAATCACGTCATTCGCTGGCAAATTGTCGGTGTCAATACTGAGGAAGATAAACTGGGCAGTACTGCGGCGATGCACGAAAATATCCTGATTACCGGGGCTCCCGACGCTGACGGCGGCGGCAATGCCTATATTTTCGAACGCAACTGGAAAAACAACGGCAGCGAGCCGCCAACTACCCAGGCGGATAACTGGGGCAGAGTCACCAGTCTTGGGGCTGGCAGCGGCAGCAAATTTGGCGCGGCCGTAGCTATCGACGTTGACACTGCCGTAGTTGGAGCACCTGACGTTGATAGCAATCGCGGCAAAGCCTATGTTTATAGTCGTAATCAGTTCAGCGCCGAAAATTGGGGACAGGTACGCAGTTTGCTTAATCCCGATCCTGCCGACGGCGATAGATTTGGCTCTGCGGTAGCAGTCAGCCTGGATACGGCAGTTGTCGGCGCTCCAGGACGTGGTGGCGTGTATATTTATAAGCGCAACCAGGGGGGAGCCAATAACTGGGGGCTGGTGGCGACGATAAACGGCATCGCCGCAGATCGCTTTGGTGCTGCGGTAGCTCTTAGTCTGGATATCCTGGTGGTTGGCGTTCCCGATGAGGATTCCGAGGGACGCACTGATTCTGGCGCCGTGTATATTTATGCCCGCAACGAAGGTGGCGCCGATGTTTGGGGGCTAGTCAAGCGTATACAAGCTTCTGACGCCGCTAATGCCATCTCCGAATTCGCCAATTTCGGCGCCAGCGTTGCCATTGATGTGGCTACCCTGGTGGTTGGTGCCCCACGCCGGGATACCAATGCTGACGAAGGCGGTGCCGCTTATATCTTCGGACGCAATGAAGGCGGTCTGAACAGTTGGGGCGAAAAACGGGTTCTCAATCTGCCTGCCGGCACCAGTGTCGCCGAAGACCACTTTGGTACTGCGGTTGCCATCAGCAAAAACACGGTGATGGTTGGCGTGCCCAATGCCGATACTGATGGCCAGGAGAACGCCGGTAAGGTCTACCTCTTTGTCGCCGATCCCAACCGCAAAGATCCTTACCAGCGCAGATAGCAACAGCTAGTCAGCGCCTTGCGGCGTTGGCCCGCACCATTCTCTATTATTGGCCCAGGCGTCCGACAATCGTCGGGCGCCTGTTTTTTTAATTCCGGCGCCTATATCTATGCTCATTTTTGATTATAGCAAGGAGGACTGAACGCATGGAAGCCGATAGTACCCCTTTGGGCAAAGTTTCCCGAGTTTGGGGAATCATCAAAAAAACCTTTAGTATCATATGTGCTGTTATTATATTCCTGGCTGGAGGCGTCCAGGTTTATAAATTCTTTAAATATCGCGAAATCGGCGAGGGGCCGATCCCATTGAAAGAGGCTAGCGCGTTATTAGAACAGGCGCAATCTTTTCTCAGTGCAAAAAAATACACCCAGGCCCGAGATGTTTATTACAAAGTCCTGGAAAAAAAAGACGCCGCTGCCAAGCCCGAAGCGATTGTCAATCTGCGCTATCTAGAAAAGAAAGGTGTAGAAATTAAAAAGGATGTTCCCTTAAAAGAAGTGTCGTTGCAGAAGTTGCCAGGAGCCGAGAAAATGCTACAGCAGTTACAACAGCAAAATATAACCGTCACGGGCAAGGGTGTCGCTACCTCTGGCACCAAGGGCGCACATGCGAAATTAGTGGCAGAGCAAGCGGCGATCGTCGATGCTTATCGGAAGTTAGCGGTAGCCGTCTATGGGATGCCGATCAATGCCAGAATGAAAATGGAACAATATATTTGCCAAAGCGAGACTCAAAGTAATCTTCAGGCGACAATTCGTGGCGCCAAGATACTGGCTACTCGCCATTTGCCTGATGGACTTGCCGAAGTAGATATGCTCTTGCCTGGGGCAATGATTGCCTCCTGTTTCCAGCCAAAAGCTAATGGAGCCGGAAAGAAATAACTTGGCCAGTTGGTTTAGCAATTTTGTTTCCTGGCAAGGAGCGGCGAATGCGCATAGCCTTAGTTCTGTAATTGAGGAGCGACGCCGCCAGGGAGCAAAAGGGCAAACTATGGGTAAGTTATTTCTTGCCGGCTCCTAAGTATCACCAGGAGATTCTAGCAATGGAGCTGCGCCCGTGCAGTGATTCACTACTGATGCAACAAATACAGCAGGGGAACCAGCAGGCTTTTATTGCATTGGTCCATAAATACCAGCATCCTCTTTATAACTTTTTTTGGTTCATGAATTGTTCGCCAACCGAAAGTGAGGACCTGGTTCAAGAAGTTTTTCTGCGACTGTTTCGTTGTTGCGCTAATTATCGCCCCAAAGCCAAATTCTCCACATTTTTATACACCATTGCCAGGCGTGCCTGGATCGATCACCTGCGCAAAGACCAGCGTCATCGGCATCGAAAACTCGAGCAAGCGAATGATATCGCCGATCCCAATGAATACCAGCTTGCGTTGGAAAACAAAATCGATGTCCAAAATGCGTTGGGACAACTCTCGGAAAAGCTGCGCTCGGTGCTGGTACTAGCAATATATCAGCAGCTCAAATATCAAGAGATTGCTGAAGTTTTGGCGATTCCGGTGGGTACTGTAAAGTCACGGATGTATCTTGCCTTACGTCAGTTGCAGGAGATATTCAGTGAGCGAAATATCGAACAAACCGTTTGATGCCTTGGGCTGCGAGAATTGCGCCGTTACCATTCCCGGCTATCTTTTAGGAGAAATCTCCGCCCAAGAGAAGCGCTGCCGACAACATTTGCAGAAGTGTGCGCAGTGTCGGGAGCAGATGTGGCAGATGCAACAGCTAATCGATAATTTAAACCAGGCGGAGGTTGAATTGCCAAACGATCTGACCGCCAATATTTTAGCAGCGATTCCGAAGCGGCAATGGACCAACCGCAAATTTGTCGCGAGCCAACGTAGCTGGCTCGGCGCCGCTGTAGCGGTACTGTTGTCATTTGCCGTCTTGTGGCTGAATTATTGGCGCCAGCCGCCGCTATCGCTCCCTCCAGGCAAAGAGAGCTTCCCGGACAACAAGCATAGATCTGCCAGGATAATAGCCGCCTCGTTGCGCTGGCTGGCTACCAACCAGGAAAACGATGGTTCTTGGTCTGCCGAGAAATGGGGGGGCGAAAAAAAATATACTATTGCTCTGACCGGTCTCGCGGTCCTCGTTCTTCTCGAAAACCACGGCGATGCAGGTGTCAGAGCACGAGGCATCGACTATCTCTTAAATCAGCAAAGTCCGCAGGGGCTTTTTGGCTCGTCTGAAAACGGTGATCTTTACAACCATGGCATTGCCACGCTGGCTTTACTTAAAGCCAGTAGCCAAAGTCGATCCAGGGCAAAAGCGTTGACAAAGCCTATCACTGCGGCCATTAGCTATATCTGTAGCCAGCAAAATGCCTGCGGCGGTTGGCAACATTCGCTTGCTGATCAGAGTGAAGTTTCGCTTTCGCTTTGGCAATTACAGGCGTTGCTGGAAGCCGCCTCCCAAGGCCATAGACATCTTGATGTGCCGATTTCTGTTGGCCTGGCCTGGTTGCAACGTACCGTTTTGGATTTAGAAATCGGCCTGGGTACCTCGGCTATTGCCGGGTCACTATTATGCCACGGCAACCGAATTGACCACCACAACCGTCGAGAAGTGCTCGAACACTTGAAAAATCGGTCTTCATCCCGCCTTCCGGTTTGGGATTATTATCACTGCTTCTTTATAAGCACCATGTTGCGTAGAATCGATGCCGACAACAACCATAACCGGATCAGTCTCAAGCAACAGCTACTCCGCAACTATATCGCCCGTGGCCCTTACCAGGGTTCATGGGCGCCCATCGACCATTGGAGCAAAGCGGGCGGGCGTATCTACGCTACGGTGTTCGCTATCAGGACCCTCAAATCCTTTTAGGAGCCGGCAAGAAATAGCTTACCCATAAAGTTTTCTGAAAATTAAATTTGATGGCATCTGCAACAGAGTAAAATCAATAGTGATGCGTGTATGATGTTTATTCAATTGGCAAATAGTATTTAATAGATTATAATAGTACTATTTACTGTTTGATCGAGCAATAAATGAAAACATTAAAAGATTATGCAAGGGAACATGGAATTCAATATCGAGCGGCCTGGAACCGTTTTAAGAAAGGCAAAATACCGGAAGCTTTTCAAGATGAATTTGGTAGAATATTGATTCCGCAACCACAAGACAATAAACCTGAGTACTGTGTATGCTATGCCCGAGTATCATCATCAGAAAACAAGAAAAACCTGACAACTCAGGCGCAAAGATTGGTCGCCTATTGTAATGCCAAGGGGTACGCGGTACAAAAAGTGGTGCAGGAGTGCGCTTCCGGACTTAACGATAAACGCTCGAAGTTACTGGAAATGCTAAAAGATGAGCGCATTACACGTATAGTGATAGAACATCATGATCGTCTTACCAGATTTGGATACAACTATATAGAAGAATGGATGAAAAGCAAACGGTGTGAGATAGAGGTGATAAATAATACGGCGAACGACAAGAAAGATTTGATGAAAGATTTTGTAAGTTTGGTCACTTCTTTTACGACAAGGCTCTATGGATTGAGAAGAAGTAAACGTAAGACCGAGCAGTTGATTAAAACTTTGGGCACGAAAAAATAGCAAAATCCGTAAAATATTTGAAAATATACTGGCCAAACCGATGTTCTCTGTTGCCCGAAGGGCAAAAATAACCTAGCCCAGGGCAGAGCCAGGGCGAAGCTCTTGCGGCGCCCTGGGTACAATTTCTTTTATTTACCGACAGTGCAGTCTTTATAATAGTGTTGGATAATCTGGATGTAGTTCCAGCCATATTTCGAAGCATAGGCATGCATACCATACTGGCACATCCCGACGCCGTGCCCAAAATATGAAGTATAGCCGCAGGCACAGCTTTGGCTGCGCAAGTAAGCAATGTAATTCCAGCTATCATAATTCTCGCTGTTGCGGGTGTGGCCATTGCAATGGCTGAAGTATAGCGGCTCGGTAATGGGTGAACTCCCGCGTTTGATGTACTCGCCGGCAGTAGCATTGACCGCCTGGATTGCCCGTGGGGTAGGATTAGCGGTCCATGCCTGACAACAAGTAGTATCGCAAACATGGGCTTTCGGGCTGGTGCTAGGATGGCGATAGCGCGCCACAGCATAGGTTCTGGCCGCCACGGCCATTGATTTATGAGCTTCGAGTTCGAACCAGCTATAAACTTCTTGCGAAACTACCCCTTTGATATATTCTTCCAGGTCCATGGTCTTCACTGTATTGCTACTCCGGAACCAGACGTTGACAGTACGACGCGAGGATCGATGCTCTTGCTCTTGGGGGATAACCTTGCTGGCTGGCACCTGGCGCAATTTGAAATTACGTCGGCTTTTGGCTTCGGCCCAACGACATACGGTAACGCCATCTTGGGTAATCACCATTTCGTAAATTACTCCTGAAGCGGTTATCGCATAGGGGCAAAAACACTTTGTCCAGCTCGGCGTCAAGGCTACCGGCAGATTGGCATTACCTTGTTCGTCACAAATCAAAATCGAACAGCTCCGCTGCCGTGGTTTAATCGAACCTTCGACGGTCACCGCCAGACGATTGCCGCTGAGAATTCGACCGCTGGAGTAGCAGTTGCCGATAACGCCGTCCAGCAACAGCAGCGTACAGGTGTCGTCAGCACGATGGCGGCAAATACCTATGGCGGCTTGATTGGGGCCGGTGACGAGGCTGCGGGCAAAATCGACATTAGTGCGTTGTTCCGGGTCATCAAGGCGAGCCGCCATCCAGCCATAGCGTCCCCAAAGTTGCTCTTTGACAAACCATACTTCGCTCAACGCAGCAAAATGGGCCGGCGCTTCCATTTTTTTACCAGCAAGCGGTCCTTTGAGGCCGATCGCGAATTTGGTAACCGGTGAAAAAGCTACCAGAGCGCCGTCCGGCCCAGCAGCAAGTCCTTCACATGACTCAGGGGCTAGAAAACTATCCAGCTTTTTGCCGTCCTTAGTCAAAACCAGTACCCGATTATTGACCCGATCCAGAATGAAAATACGTCCATCCTGTCCGACAGCGATCGCCGATGGCCCATATCGTAAAGCAAAGAATCCTTCCTTATGGGAAACATTACCCAGGAACAATTCTTGTAAACCCAGTTCATTTTCGCCGTTGCCCCAAGATAGGGAAAACAAATCCTGACGCTGTTGGGCGTATACGCCCGTCACCATAACAACGATAGTGATTAGAGCCACTAATACTCGTTTCATAGTTGGTCTCCTGATGATAGTCAATTTAACTAGGTCTTGAATCTTTAGTCCGAAGGACCGGCTCCTTAATAACTAAGCCCAGGGCAGCGCCTTGAGTAGATGGCTTGCCGGCTCCCTAGCAGAAATGTTTTGCCAAGCCTTGTCATTTTTATATAATTTGACAATGTTATCCTGGAATCGAAAAAATCATGAATTACCCGAATGCATGAATTGCATAAATAACGATAAAAAACAAAGGAAAGAAGAAGTTATGATAGCCAAATTCAAATCAATTTCGCGCATTTGTTTGTTGGCGTTGCTGATTAGCGCGTGTTCCACCAGCCGGCAATTTCAGTTATCGAAATTGGAACTCCCCTGGAAGATAAGCCATTTCATGGATAGTAGACGAAAAGAATACCCAAAAGGCCGTGAAGGCGAGTGGTTATACCATATTGACCTGGCAAAGAAATTACAGGATGAAGCCCGGGAGCGGCTCGATACTGCGACCTCGACGCTTTATCGAATCATTGTCGATCAGGGCCAGGATATCTGGTCACTATTGGCACTCCCCCCTTCCCCGGCGGGGATAACAATTGACTATACTCTGAACCGCCAGTATTTTGCCCGCTATACCAATGTCTGGCCGGTGTTGCCGACAAACACCGATTTACAACGACAAATAGTCGCTGGCGCGGTGCAACAGCATCTATTGCTGCAATATAAATTGGCAGGGGCACTACAACAAAAAATCAATCAATCCTGGCCGGAATTATTACGGGCAGATTACTACCTGCTTTACGGTGGAGCCATCGTTGCCGAACTGCAACAAAAATGGCAGCAAGAAAATATTCCTGGCGACCAGACAAGTCGCTATGCTGCCCTAAGGCGATCGTTGGCAGAACTCCCGACGATTCAAAGCATAGAGAAAAACCGGGTGGCAATTTTCGTACTTCAGGAAGGCTACCGCCAGTTGATCCGGCGCAATGATGGCTTGCGCCCGCCGGCATGGGAAACCATACTTCAACAAGACATCAGCCGGGATATAGTCCGTTTCCAGAGATAAGATGTCGCTTCGCGACAAAGAAATTTTTGCCGAAATTATGGGATTACCCCTTGGATATTGCGCAGCAAAGTCTTGTTATCATAGGGCTTTTCCAAAAACGGAATAGATTCTTTCTCGGCAATTTCCTTCATCTCGACATCGCAACTAAGGCCGCTGGTTAGCAGAATCTTGATCTCAGGACGTTGCTGACGAATAGCTTCGAGCAAACGTAGCCCCGATAGTTGCGGCAAATTCAGATCAAGGACGATCATATCCACTGGATTTCCGATAGTCAAAAGGTTCAACCCTTCTTCGCCGGAACTGGCTACGACTACCAGATACCCGTTTTTTTCCAACACCCGGCGCAGAAATGTTCGAATATTTTTTTCATCATCAATAACCAGGATGGTCTTTCTCTCTAAGGGTTTGAACGTTTCGCCTTGCATATAGTCCGCCATTAATTGTCAAAGGTGCCTATTCTTTAAATAATAGTGGATAACGGCAAGAATTCAAGAAAATTATTTAGTTCGACAATGTCAAGTTAGCCTAATTACATGAAGACGAAGATATTACACCGCAGAGACGCAGAGGACGCAGAGAAAAAAACAAGAGGATATTTTTGGAATGCCAATGTGAATCGATAACGCTGGCCGTAGAGGCAGCCAACGACCGTTCGACATTATAGACATTGTTTTTCTCTGCGATCTCTGCGTCTCTGCGGTGAATTCAACGCTTTCAAGAAACATCTACTGAATTTATTTCTTGCCAGCTCTTTAGCGTGGCTGAGTTTCCGGTACTATTTGCAGTTTTTGACGCAATCCTGCGGGAAGCGCATCTTGGTGGAGAAGAATCGCGATGGTTTTCAGGCGAACATAGGCCGTTGACAGATACCAGTAGCCTTTGCCCTTATATTTCGTTCCCCAGGAATTTTTGGCATAATAAAACGTCCGCGAATCTTCGCTGGCAGCACGCCCGACAATATGAAGCAGGTGATCGTCAGTGGTGGCGAAGTTGTCGAAAGTTTGCTGACGCATCTCCTGGGTAATCTTTGTTTCTGGAGGCAATGTCGCTTTTGCCGATTTTGTCGGTTTTGCTTTGGCTGCTTCTTCCTCATCTTCGCTCGGCTTCGGAATTATTGCGTAGCCTTTGCGATAGAAGCTTTTTTCACTGACATCGCCGTCCCAAATAACGGAATAACCATTGGCCAAAGCATGATCGATGGTTTGCAGCAGATCCTCGATCGGAACGTTGTAATAGTGGCGGTGGCGGCGCCAGTTGTCGGGGATTTCCAGGCAGCATTGGCGGTAGAAGGGGTGATGGGTAAAGGAAGTAAGTTCGACATACTCATCCAGCGGCAAACGCAATACCTGGTTGGCAAAATCAATACTGGTATATTCCTGGCCCTGATAGGTAAAACGCGAAGGGATGTTGCCTAAATATACGCTCAAGACTTTTTCACAAGCTTCCTGCCATCTGGGCGTCAGCTTGCGATTGCGAAGAATCGCCTGGAGCATGGCCTGCACCACGCGAAACATCTCCCGATGGTTGTGCTTTTTTTCACCGAGGTTTTTACCATCGAAGATATTTTCCAAAACCATGCCGTGTTTTTTGACGGTTGCGATCCAATCGAAGGGCAAGCTGCCTTCACTGAAATTGGTGGCGCCGTGATAGCGAATATAGTTGACCAGCTTTTGCGAGTAGACATGGCGAACTACGAACATCTCGGAAAGATCGAACTCACCGCGTCCCAGACGCAACAGCTCGGATTCGAAAAACGAAGTGGTGCCAAAGCTCCAGCAGGTACCGCTATGGCCCTGGTTTTTGACTGGAGTATGCTTGACTATTTGTTTGATAAAAAATTGCGGCAGTTTGTCTGCTTGTTTCTCATCGGCACTGGCAATGCCGGCCATAACTGTAATTACGGCCAGGCATAACACAATTCGCTGGATCATGAAGTCGTTCCTTTCTATGATTCTAATTCTAATGGATTGTTTTCAGCGTTTTCCCGGGCAAAATTACCGTCCAGGTCGAGCCCGACATTGCCGGGATAACTGGCGCCTTCGCTCCGGTTTTCTTCATCAATGCGCCGCATTCCTTCCAAGAGCAGCCCGATGGCATCGCCCATGATCTTGCGCTGACGTTCGATTTCTTTGTGTTCAAAACGGAAATTACCCTGCTGCCAGTGTAACATTTCGTAAAAACAATTTTCTCCGGATTCGTTGGCAATAGTGGCATCAATGATTTCACTATTTTGGAAATATACGCGACCGCGTTGCCCATGGCTATTGATATAAAGAATTCCTGAGCTTTCGGTCGTGCATAGCGTCTGGATCAATTCCGGGAAACTAATGGTTTGCAACTGGCCGGCCATTCCCGATGCCACTACGGTACTCATGCGTTGATTGGTACTTTTCAGGCGTTGAGACAATAATTTAGTGAACATTGCCCCCATTGCCGGAGTTTTTTCCAGCAAACGCCGAAATGTCGCCCTGTCGATGGCCAGGATCGACGAAGCAACACAGGCGCGAATAGTTGCCGATACTGGTTCGCCGGTGAGTAGCGACATTTCACCAAAGCATTCTCCGGTTTTCAAGCGTCCGACGATGGTTTCCACGCCTTCTTTGAATGGTTGCACTACTTCGACTTCTCCGTGCGAGATCACGAAGAAATGACGTCCGCGCTGGCCTTTTTTAATAATCACGGTTCCGGGTTGATACTGCATTATCTTTATTTCCGGCAACAAATCGTGAAGATCGTTCCAGGCCACTTGCGAAAGAATCGGGATTTCTTTCAATTTGTTGAGCATTTGCTGTTTGTTGGTGGTGATGAACAGCTCTTCATCCTGCATTGGTTCAGCAATCGCCGCGATTTCGACGGCAAAAGAAACTTCGCAGGCGACGCGGGGACAATAGAGCATCTCCTGGTTTAAAGAGAATTCCTGGCAATAACTCTTTTCATTGGCAAAATTTTCGTGCATTTCACAAAGCAGATTCTTGGGTTGGGACAGCACGGTGGTCAGTAGCTGGGCAATGATAAAGGCACAGACTTTATCAGTGGCCTCCATATCGACTTCCGGCAAATTGACGACGATGCGATCTCCCTGCTCGTACAGTGGACAGCTCTCGACATTGGCGGCGGTCAGGATAACATGATATCTGGGCATAGTTTCACCTGTCGGTCAAAGTGAGGCGAGATTCGATGGCTTTGATTAAAAAGTTTTCCATCTTCAGGGCATAACCATCAGCAAGCCATAGCGCATTGCCTGGGTTCATCAAATCATGGTGAGCATAATTGCGTTGCCGCACTACCCGCACTCGTACCCGATATACCCCGGGAACTATAGAAGCCGGAAAGAAATAACTTCCCCATTTGCTTTGCGCATTCGTGGTAACAAGATGACCACTGCTCGGCACAATTTGCAATAGAACCTGAGTGCGATAACCATTGCCGCGCAATGGATAAAGCGTAGATAGCCATTCGCTGCGCAAACGTCCCTCTTGCTGACGGGACGCCGCGATTGAGTAGCCGGCCAGGCCCACCGAATGTCGGCAACTTTGCCATACCTGCTCGTAGGGATAGGGCAACACTCTAGAATACTGCCAATGCTGACTACATCCGGTAATCAACGCCAACAATAGCCAGCAACGCCATATTGGCCACGATCGATTCATTGCTGCTCCCTGATTTAATCCGGTTGCTCTGGCGCCTCTCTGAAAATTTTATCGGCGCTTTCTTCATCTGGCGTTGCTGAGGGTTTAGTATTGAGACGTGCGGCAATAAAGTTAAGGAGCAGGCGCGCTTCGTCAAGGTTGTTTCCGGCATAATACCATGAAGCCTGCAACGCTTCGCCGGGTCGTTCCATACTGCGATTTTGCTCTTGAAGCACACATAGCTTTACCTGATATTTTTGCTGCTGCCCGGTCGTTTCTTTCTCTAGTTGTAATGGCTGGCCGATATCATCTGCGGGTTGTTCGTATTCTTCGATGCGGGCGGTTACTTTATAGCGATATCCTTCGAGATAGAGTATCGATATGTCCGTGCGCCAGGAAGTCTGTATTTCCTTTTCTTTGCGGGAGGCGGAGGCAATATCGTAACGTCGGCTGAGCACCTGATAGGTAGTATTCCACACATCGTCGAACGATTGCGGAAACGGCTTCGAGGATACCCATTCACAAACCTGGCATGCTGTCAGCAGCAATGACAACAGCAACATCAGCCATCGTGTATTTTGTTTTCTCATTTCAGTAACCAACTGACCAAGTTTTTCGGCTCCTAAATCATGATGGGAAACTTTTGCAATTACGAATTAGCATCTGGCTTATCCGGCGCCAATGCCAATCCTTGTTTACACATTTCCCGACAACGATCGACATCGCCGGCAATTGCCGATAATACAGCCAGCCGAGTCAGGCTGTCCTGCAATACCCGGGCATTGCCCAACTGTTTGGCAATTGCATAAGCTTGCTCCTGGAGTGACATCGCCTGCTCGGCATTGCCACTGTCCAGTTGCACCAGCGCCAGGTTGTTGAGATGTACCAGGCGCATTTGCGGTTGTTCTAATTTGTCAGCAATTTCCAGAGCCTGCTGATGGTGCTGACGCGCCTGGTTCAGATCATGATTATCGCGGTATACCGTGCCGAGGTTGGAGAGAATTTCCTGTTTCTGTTGCTCACTGTTGCTTAGTTGACACGCTTTGTGCAAGTACTCGATCGCCTTTTCCCGATTGTGCAGTTGCGCATGGGCGATGCCCATATTGGCATAAAGCTGCGGTTGATAAGCGATCTCGGAATGTTGGCTGGTGAATAACGACAGTGCCCGCAAGATATGAAGCGCCTGGTCGGGTTTGGCTTGTTTGAGCAAAGCGATGGCTTTACTCAGATGCGCTTTAAAGTTATCCTTGGTGACCGATATAGTTTCGCTTTCGCTAAAATCGAACATTTTGCAGAAACAGCGCTCTAAAAACTCGAAAATAGGTAATAAATCGCCATGTTCCGGTGTCTGGCGAGCATATTCAATCATTTTGCGCAACAGGTTGATAAATTCCTGATCAATGTAGCGGTAGTTTTCTGCGGCCCAATGCATTAGCGCCTGGGGGCCTTGCCCTATCTTTTCCAGGCTTTCCTGGATCAAACGTCGGTCTTGCGGTATCCGGTGTTGATTGCCGTTTCCGCTCAATTTTTCCAGGCTGGCCGCGATTCGGCGATTTTTATCGTCAGGGAGGTTGCGATTTTCGGTCATAACTCAGCGCCCTCCTTTCTGTTCCGTTTTGGGATGGGCGATTTTCGCCCAAAATGTAGGAAAATCAAAATGGCCACAGTGTTCCCAGGTGTGGCATTCTAAACAAATACGCTGGGGGGAAGGATTGGCCGGAGACGGCGGCAATTGATTCGGGTTGTCATGGTTCGCATGTCGGGCGCTGGGACCATGGCATACTTCACAACCGACGCCAGCGAGGTCGGGTGTTCGCTTTTCTCCCAGATAACCATATTGACTGCGAAATCCGGTCACATGGCAGCGCAGACAGGCGGGATCGTGATGATTACCCTTACGTTGCAAAGTCTCGAAACTATGAGCATGGGCAGTACTTTTCCAGTGGCGGTATATTGGCAGATGACAACGTGCGCACCGGGAAGCCCCGGCATAGCGTTCACCGCCGCTCGTTTTGTTGAGCAGGTAGAAACGCTTGTGCGCTAATTCTTCGCGATAGCGATTGAGCAGATAGACAGTTCCGGGATGATCCGAAATTTTCTCGCCCAAGCGGATATCCCTTGCGGTCACCCATTTTAGCCCTTGGGGGGGGTGATAGGCAAAACGTAACTGCTGCAAATAACGGCCTTGCGAAGTCAAGCCACTGATGACTACCGGGCCTACTTTTTTCGGAGAAAAGGTTCCTTCTCCGGTAAGCAAAATCATATCGATTGCCGGAAACTGTCTGGCTATTTCTTCGGCGGTCTTCAGGGCGACATCAGCTAAAACGACGATGACATGGGACTGCGACAATAGTTGCGGCAGGTATTCTTTCAGGCTCGGCAGCGGCGGCGCTATTTTGACATTTTCGCCGGTTTTGCCGGCCTGGGTTACTCCGATAATTGCGGTGATCACTCCGGCGACGGTTTTCAGTAAATAAGGCTTGCCCAGCAATGCTCCTGAAGCGGAGTCACTGACGTTACACGAAATAAGCGGCACAGTGACGGCCTGAGAGATGGTCGAAATTTGTTGTGCGGGTAGGGCGATTTCGTTTCGACCTAGATTTACGGCATCATAGCCAATGCGTTCATAAATCAGCAAAACATAATACCATTTGAATATTTCGTAGGCACTGATGGTTTTCGACATCGAATTTCCGGCATCGACCAGCAATCCGGCTTGTTTGTGATGATCGAGAATAAAACGGGCCTGCCTTGGCAATCCGCCGATTTGTCCGCTTTTGCAGCCACAAGGCTCTAGATTCCCTTGAACATCGGCGCTGAGATACAGGAGAATATGCGGCGGAATGATTTTCGGAGCCATGGGGCGATGAGGAGGTTGGGTGCTGCTACAGCTCAAAATTATAGCGGTAAGTGAGCTGAAAATCAAACCACAACCGATGAACCAGGACGCATAGTGGCGACAGATTTTCCAGAATAACTTCATTTGTTGAGTTGCTAACCTCGTAGATGCTTTCCAGGACAGCCAAATAACTAAGGAGCCGGAAAGAAATAACTAAGGAGCCGGAAAGAAATAACTTACCCATAGTTTGCCCTTTTGCTCCCTGGCGGCGTCGCTCCTCAATTACAGAACTAAGGCTATGCGCATTCGTCGCTCCTTGCCAGGAATCAAAATTGCTAAGGAGCCGGCAAGAAATAACTTACCCATTTGGTTTGCCCTTTTGCTCCCTGGCCGCGTCGCTCCTCAATTACAGAACTAAGGCTATGCGCATTCGTCGCTCCTTGCCAGGAAACAAAATTGCTAAGGAGCCGGCAAGAAATAACTTACCCATTTGGTTTGCCCTTTTGCTCCCTGGCGGCGTCGCTCCTCAATTACAGAACTAAGGCTATGCGCATTCGTCGCTCCTTGCCAGGAAACAAAATTGCTAAACCAACTGACCAAGTTATTTCTTGCCGGCTCCTAAACCAACTGACCAAGTTATTTCTTGCCGGCTCCTAAACCAACTGACCAAGTTATTTCTTGCCGGCTCCTAAACCAACTGACCAGGTCCTTTCTTGCCGGCTCCTTAGCGGCAAACAATTTCTAATTTGGTTTTATTTACACGTACATTGCCCGTGCCCGTAAGGTCGCACCTTCTAGGTGCAATAAATTCAAACCACATCTGGTGGTGGTAGTTGATTATAGCTTCACTTCACTAGATAAGAGACGGGAATAATCAATAATACAATCTTCCATTATTGCCATAGCGGCGTGGAAACTCTTGTTCTTCTTCGGTCTTGCATTTAATGCAAAGCAGGGCGTAGGGGACATGCTCCAGCCGTTTTTTGCTTATTTTTTTCTTGCAATACTCACAAATTCCATAGGTTTTATTGTCGATTCGCTCTAGCGCATTTTCGATTTTACGGATTACGTCTTCTTCGTTTTCGATCAAACCGAGAGTCAAATCTTGAGAAAAAGTGTCAGCGCTGATATCGGCGATATGGGTCGGGATATTAGTCAAATCTCCCGACGAATCCAGACGGGAACGATTCAACACCGAATCTTCCATATCCTTGACACTTTGCCTCAAGAGGACAAGCTTATGCAATAACAGATCTTTGTACTTCTCCAATTCTTTTTCAAGCACGACGATAACTTCCTAAAAACGTGAGCTTCAACCAGAATGGCAAAACTCTATAATCTCTTTGTTAGCTATAGATCTGCGGTGCCATGCACGGGCACCCCCATAACCAGGTAGCCCGGCAATATTTGCCTAATTATACAGTCAAGCAATTCAAATTTCCACCTTTTTCCGGTAAAAATCGAGAAGGCGTATTTTTCAGTTGGGGGGGCAAACCAAATGGGCAAGTTATTTCTTGCCGGCTCCTTAGGCTGTGTTGACGAATTCGGGTGTCTACTTGGTCTATGTCATTTTGGCGAACAGTTGTTTGAAAAATTCACATTGACGGCATTTGCTGATTTTTCTATACCAGTTGAGCATCACCTCGCCGTTCCAAGAGTTGCCGGTAACATACCAGCAAAGCCCACGGGCATTGAATTTACAAGCCACGCATTTCTGCTTCATTTTATCGGAGCAATGTCGAACCTGCCAACAATCGATAGGGTTGGGACTTTTATTACGATGGAACATCAACAAAAAAAGCAAATTTTTTTCGATCAATGGGCTTACGTTGCGCCATCCTTGTTCATAGCTGTGTATCGCCCGCAGCGATACTGATAACAGCGTAGCCAACTGTTTCTGAGTATATCCCAATTCTTTGCGGATTCGGGCAAATTCCTTTGCAGTCATAATTCCTCTTTCTAATTTAAAGTTAGGCGCCGGAATTAAATAACTTCCCCATGTTAAATTCACCGCAGAGACGCAGAGATCGCAGAGAAAAACAATGTCTATAATGTCGAACGGTCGTTGGCTGCCTCTACGGCCAGCGTTATCGATTCACATTGGCATTCCAAAAATATCCTCTTGTTTTTTTCTCTGTGTCCTCTGCGTCTCTGCGGTGTAATATCTTCGTCTTCATGTAATTAGGCTAACTTGACATTGTCGAATTAATCCCGTCGCCTTATTCATGCAAGAATTACATCTCGTCAGGCGAAGTGGTCGCTACTACTTCAGTATAAGAAGAGATCCCCTGCGCTACTTTTTCGATCCCATCTTGATAGAGAGTGCGCATACCGCATTCGATCGCGGCACGGCGCAAGGCTTCCACAGTAATTACTGGTTGCGTGATCATTGTGCGCAGAGAGTCATTGCTAACCAATATTTCATGGATGCCGATTCGCCCTTTATAGCCGGTATTATTGCAGGATGGGCAGCCTACGGCTGCATAACCTCGGTTGGTCTGATCCTTGTCCATATCGCCAGGTTCCGACTCGGACATCGGGGCAACCATCTGTTTACATGAATTGCAAAGGCGCCGGATCAACCGTTGCGCGCATATCAGAACTAAAGATGCACTCACCATAAATGCCGGAACCCCTAGCTGCATAAAGCGAGTGATCGTCGAGGGCGCATCGTTGGTGTGTAGCGTGGAAAGAAGCAGATGGCCGGTCAAAGATGCCTCAACGGCTATCTTTGCTGTTTCTTGGTCGCGAATTTCGCCGAGCAAGACCACATCTGGATCCTGGCGCAGGAAACTACGCAAAGCTTGAGCAAATGTCAAGCCGATGTTCTGATTGACCTGGAGCTGATTGATGCCGGGTAAGGTATATTCGACCGGGTCCTCAATGGTTTGAATATTGATATCCGGGGAATTGATTTCACTGAGTGCGGAATACAGCGTCATTGATTTTCCTGATCCAGTGGGGCCGACGTGGAGAATCATTCCGTAAGGAGCCTTGATTTTCTGCCGGTAAATTTTCAGGTTGGCCGCAGAAAGCCCCAAATCGGTCAAAGGAATTATCGCCTGATTTTTTTTCAAGATCCGCATCACTACTTTTTCGCCGGTTACCATTGGCGCGATCGATACTCGTAAATCGAAATCAAGGCTTTTGCGATTGTATTTTTTGAAGATGAGGCGTCCATCTTGCGGTAAACGCCGTTCGGCAATATCTAGATCGCTCATGATCTTGAGGCGACTGATCAATGGCCGCTGTATCCTTGCTGGCTTGAGGTTATGTGCTTGTTGCAACCGCCCATCGATGCGATAGCGAACGATCACTTGGGTTTCATGCGGTTCGATATGAATATCCGAGGCGTTTTGGTCGTAAGCTTCTTCAATGATTTTATTGGCCAGTAAAATGATCGGTTCGGAACGTTCGGTCATATTGAGGATCGCCTCGCTATCTTCTTCCTCTTTATCTTCATAGCGCTCGCTGAGTTTTTGCTCGAGTTGGGAAAAAGAGGCTTCGATTACTGGCGTAATTACCGCCGGCTTTTTGGGGCTTTCAGGTTGGCGTTCGATCGCGAACAATGGCGCAAAATTTTCCGGCGCGCTAATGGCGATCTTCAGCCGGTTACTGTTGGTTAATAATTGCTTTCTTTTTAGCATATCAAGCAAATCCCAGATAAAAGGGTTGCTCAACACAAAAGCGTTTTCGACATTGGCGTCGCGAATAGCGATAATGTGATTCGATTTGCAAAAAGATGCGGGCAATACCCCTAGTTGCACATCGTCGGGGGGAATGCGTTCGATATATGGCAAGTGCAAAAATGTGGCGATATTCATGGCCACTTCTGCTGCGGCGATTCCCGCTTCTTCCAATAAGGGATAAAGTTGCTCCGGCGGGGCCTTGGCTAGATGGCTTCTGGTTTCAGGCCCTAATCCGTATTTTTCACCAATGAATAGTTTGAACTTGGGAAAATCGCTAGGAATGATCAAACTATCGCTCAAAGCGACTAGTTTACGGTCCAGGATTATTTGAGTGGTATCGGCATTTTCTACGGCATGGCGTAATCTTTGCCAACGGAGGTGCGTCTTGACATGAAAAGCTACTTTATCGAGTATTTCAGCGCAATCAAATGGTTTGGCAACATAATCCACGGCTCCGGCAGCAAAGGCACGAGCGCGGTCTTGTTTTTCACCAAGACTACTAACAAATATCACCGGAATATACGCTGTATCTTGAGTTTGCTGAAGATGAGCGCATACTTCATATCCTTGCATGCCAGGCATCATGACATCCAAAAGCAGAAGATCGGGTTTTTGCTCGCCGATAACTGCCAGCGCTTGAGCGCCGTCCCTGGCGATCAGGGTACGATAACCAGCAGTTTCTATCAGTTCTTTCAACGAATGCAAAATTTTTTCGTCATCATCGACACACATTATTATAGGACTGTCAAATTTTGAAGTTATCATTATCAAGGATATTTTGCTTTGCCTGATGCCTCGGCATTCGTCTCCGGCTGCGGTGCGGCTACTGCGTCGCCAGGTGCTGGCTGATTTTGGTTGCCCCCCATTTTTTTCAGTTGCTTTTGCCGTTGATCATTGATCAACCTTTCTACCAGTTCTTTTACCGGGGCAACGATAGCTTCCGATAAGTTGATGCTGATGCGATTAGGCGTCATATAAAACTTATTGATTTCTTCGGCAATCTGATATCCGGTAATCATGCCGACCGATTCTCGGGCAAAATTAACCTGCCCATTAACCTTAAAAAGAGAAACCAGCACTTTATGCAAATGCATATATTCGCCGCGATCCATTGCTTTTTCAATTTTGTCCAACATGCGTAAGCTATTGGGGATGTTCTTTTCTTCGGATGCTCTTCTGGCCTTCAGCGCCTTGGCTAGTAAATTGCAAAAACTTTCCGGAACTTTGTTGGTGCTGAAAGTATGATGCAAAATTCGATACATATCCGTTTCATGATATTCCAGGGAATCGATTTTTTCCGCCAGTTCTGCCGGAGAATATCCGAAGATCGCCACTTTGGATTCCTGATATTTGGCTTCTTTCAGGTAACCGAGCAAATTGAGCAAGCGTTTGCCGTATTTACCACGCTTGGCCAGAAGCGTATTTATACTGGCGCTCAATTCCTCCTGCAGATGTTGCGACACCAGCCGGATAATTTTTTGTTGCAATTTTTCGTTGACAAAATTCAGGCTGGCTTTGAACTGACGGAAATTGCAGCTTCCCCCTCCTGATATGAAAGTGGTGATCAACTGGTACAATGATCCTGCCGTGCTTTTATAAGGAGAAATATTCTTTAATCGTTTCAAATCCTGGAGCAAATCATCCAGATAACGTTGGTGCGATATTACCTGCCAGATATGTTCGTTGATGCCGCTATTGACCAGCAACTCCACTAATTGCCGCCGCAAATTCGCTTCGCCATGCACTCCCAGATGTTGATTGATGATGCGATCGAGATGCGCCGGGTCACCCTCGAAGTCGGCAATAATAATTTTGATGGTATGAATGATTCGCAACGGCGGATAGCGGCGTAACAGCGATAAGCGAAACAGCGGATAACGCGACATCAAATTTAGCAATTGCACATAGTCATTACTTTTATCAATGCTCTGGCGAAAAATTTGTTCGGAATAGAGCAGCGGTTCTTCAACAGTTTTCAGTAAATAGGCAGCAATTTTGCGGTTCAGTTTGCGCTGATTGGTAATGGCGCTAAGTTTGCTCAGTACCCGATCGAATTTGCGACCGCCATAGTTGATGACATCCAGAAGCGTCTCAGGTTGAGTAAGCGTACGTTCATGCAAGGCGATAAGGTCTTTGAGCCTGGAAAATGGTTCTCGTTCTTCTTTGCTCAGCTTGCTTATAGTAAGAATGCCTTTGATTACGCGAAACAGCTCTTTGTCGGGGCAGCTATAGATTTTTTCCAGTTGAGCGCGGTGGCCACGTCGAAAAATCACTTTGGGAGCTTTTTCTTGGCGAAAGATGGCGGGATAGCCGTTATCACCGCTACGATAACTTCGCAACCACACCAGAATTTCTTGCTCGTCGCGTAGCCAGCGTATTGCCCTGGTCGTGCTCCGGTATAGCCAGATTACCGTTCCTTTTGCATGTGGCCAAAAAAAACGATATTCTTTGAGCCAATAGTAACCTTGCCGGGTTTGGCGCACTCCCCATCTTCCGGTGGCCTTCAATTCAGGAATAAAATAACCTTTTTTTTGTAAATAGGCTTTTACCCCTTTTTTCTCGGGAGGGCGTGGCGCCAATTCGATCAAAGTCGATTCGAAAAACGGCGATGATTCCGAGACCTCGTCGTTGTCTACTTCCTGGGCCGCGTTTTCTTCCTCCCAACTATCTTCGAGATGGGCGATTTCGATGTCGAGATCCGACAGCTCGGCATCTTCGGCCTGGAGTGATAATTCTTCCAAAAAATCAATCAGGGCCGACACCGGGATATCAGGGCCGGCAAATTTATCGAGTCTTTGCCGGGTAAATTTTTGCTGGAGTAATTCGATATTGTCTTCTCTAAACAAAGGAGAAAGCAACTGCGCTACAAAAGAAAGCACTTCGGCTTGCACCTGCATTGTTTCATCCAGGCGATAAGTCCAGCGCACGAAACTCTGTTCGGTTTCCGCCGCCAGCAGATGCGATCGTGCTTCTCCTAGCATTTTTTCGACGACCGCTATCAGAAAATCTACCTGTTGGGGATGACTGCTCAAATAGGCGCTCAATTCGTCAATACTTTGAATGTCAAGGCTTACCCTCATGCGCTACATCCTAATCGCGATAAAATCCATGGCCAATCTATCGATAGCTCGACAATGTCAGCTTATATCACCAATTAGGAGCCGGCAAGAAATAACTTACCCATTTGGTTTGCCCTTTTGCTCCCTGGCCGCGTCGCTCCTCAATTACAGAACTAAGGCTATGCGCATTCGTCGCTCCTTGCCAGGAAACAAAATTGCTAAACCAACTGACCAATTTATTTCTTGCCGGCTCCTTACTCGAATATCGGATATCTGCAAAAAATAGGGCCTTCCAGACTAGGGCGTGTTTGCAAATTCCTTTCTGCTGCGAAGCCCGATGCATTTTCCCTGTCTGCGTCGCAGAACCCGAAATCGTCCTCAATTTGACTACTGCCAAACCTCCGGCGATTTCGGAACCTGCTCCTTGCCAGGAAAGCGCCTCGGGCTTCTCGCGACGAAATCAATTTGCAAACACGCCCTACATTGCCAAACTAGTTTTCATTGCAAATATTATAGCCGATTATTTTGAGAACAGCAGCAAAATTTTTAGGTAGTTTTTTGGCCATTGGTAGCTTAAACTTTATTGATGCTGTATTTTTGTGGCGGTAACAATAACGGAGGAACGTCTTTGCTGTTGGAAAAAAATCAAAAAATAAAGTTGTTGCTAACCGACGATGAAACCGATTTGATCAGGTTGATGTGTCTGGCACTACGCAAATTTGGGTATCAGGTTTTTGGCGCCAATTCCGGTATGCAAGCACTGGAAATATTGAAAGAAGAGTCCGTACATATTCTGATCACCGATTTGCGCATGCCTGAAATGTCGGGTTTTGAGTTGATGAAGCAAGTACGGGATTTGTATCCCAATACGCAGGTAATCGTCTTGACCGGACATGGTGACATGGATGAAGTAATTCAGGCCATGCGCCATGGTGCCGTAGACTATCTGCAAAAACCGGTAGAAGTGAGAGCTATGCAATTCGCTATCGAAACCGCAATGCAAAAATGGCAACTTCAGCAAACCTTGATCCGTACCAACAAACAGCTTCGTGCCGCCAATCTTGCTTTAGAGCAAGAAATCAACGAACGCAAGCGCGTGCAGCGCGAATTGCAAGATCAGCTACAATTTTTGGAAACATTGTTGGAGGCTTTCCCCAATCCGGTTTTTTACAAAGATATCTCGGGCAAATATCTAGGCTGCAACCGGGCTTTCGAATTATTTACCGGCAAAAGCGCCGAAGAAATTCAAGGGCGTGGTGTTTATGAGCTTTGGCGTCCAGCCGATTCGGAAGTATATTATCGGAAAGATCAGGAATTGATCGAACAGCCCGGGGTGCAAATATACGAAAAAGTGATGGTCAATGCTAAAGGAGAAGGCCGGAGCGTTATTTTCAACAAAGCGACCTTTCGCGATGGTTCGGGAAAAATCGCCGGGATTATCGGAGTATTTCGCGATATCACCGAACAAAAGCAGGCCGAAGAAAAGCTTAAAGTTTCTCAACTTAAACTATCAACGCTGATCGAAAGCACCAGCGACTTGATTGTTTCTCTAGATCGAGAGGGACGGGTAATTGCTTTCAATAGCGCTTTTTTGAAAGCGTTTCGCCGGTTTTGCGGGGGCGATCCCCATCCCGGCGTATGTCTATATGATTATACCCCTGAAAATGAGCGCAGCTTGTGGAAAGAAAGTCGCCGGCGCGCCTTGAACGGTGAACGTTGTCAGCAAGAATTTACTTATGTGTTGAATGCTGACGAAGTTTTCTATTATCAGGTCACCTTTAATCCGATCATCAAAGACGGCGTAGTAATTGGTACCGCAGAATTTAGCCGTGACATTACTAAAAAGAGAAAAACCGAAACAGCCTTACGCGATAGCGAGCAAAAATTGCGCGCCATTTTCGAGGCAGCGGAAAATGTCGCATTCTTTATTGTTGACAGTACCGACTTGCAAACCAGAATAATTGAATTCAGCCGGGGTGCGGAATTGATTTTTGGCTATAAACGCTCAGAAATACTACAGCGTTCGGCTGCGATTTTATATCTGCCCCAGGATACCACCTTGTTCTATCGCTTGTTACAGACGATGCAATGGGGCAAAAAAAAATACAACGGCGAGGGTACCTTTGTCCGCAAAAGTGGCGAGCAGTTTCCGGCGCTGTTCAGCGCCTATCCGTTATTCGAAAAAACCGGGGAAATGACTGGCCTATTAGCAGTAGTTATCGATATTACTGATCGCGTCCAGGCCGAAGCCGCGCTTAAGGCCAGTGAAATGCGCTATCGCATGTTGGCGGACAACGCTACCGATATGATTTCCCAACATACTGTCGATGGCCGCAACCTGTATATGTCGCCAGCATGTACCACTTTGCTCGGTTATTCCCCGGCGGATTTGGTCGGCCATAATGCCTGCGATTTGATCCATCCTGAGGATCAAGCAGCAGTCAAGGCGGTCAAACAAAAGTTGTTGGCCACACCGGAATTGGCCACGGTCAGCTACCGCGTTCGCCATAAACAAGGGCATTATCTTTGGTTCGAAACCACCAGCAAAGCGATTTTTTCACCAGCCAGCCATCAGATGCTCGGCATTATCTGCGTTTCCCGCGATATTACCCGACGCAAAGAAGTGGAAGACAATCTCAAATCGCGGCTGGAGTTCGAAAATATGTTAGCTACGATTTCAGCGAAATTTATCAATCTTTCTAGTGATGAAATCGACGCGGGGTTCACCGACTCATTACGGATGGTTGGCCAATTCGCCGGCGTCGACCGCAGCTACCTGTTCGAAATAAGCGACAACCACCAATTCGCTACCAAAACTCACGAGTGGTGTACCGAAGGGATCACCCCGGCCATCGAGCTGAACCGGCAACTTGCGTGCAAGGATATTTGGGGGCTAGAGAAAATGCTCAATGACGATTTGGTAGCCATCAATGATATCCGTCAGGTGCCGGCTTCGCATTCGGCTTTTCGGGATTTGCTGTTGCGCCAGAAGATCCAGTCGTTAGTGATGGCGCCGATGCTTGTCAAAAGCAAGCTCATCGGCTTTATCGGTTGGGAAACGGTAAAGACCCGACGTGACTGGAACCCAGAGGATCTCGGCAGCTTAAAGGCGCTAACTCAGATTTTTGTCAACTCGCTCCAGAGAAATCAAATTGAAGAACAACTTCGTGAAGCCAAAGAAGCGGCCGAAGCTGCCAATTTAGCTAAAAGTGAATTCCTTGCCAATATTTCACACGAAATTCGTACCCCGATGAACGGCGTAATCGGCATGGCCGAGATGCTGGCCGATACGCAATTGTCTCCCAAGCAGCGTCATTACGCGGATATCATCACTCGCTCGGCCTCGGCGCTACTGACGTTGATCAACGATATCCTCGATTTTTCGAAAATCGAAGCCGGCAAAATGGGTTTGGCAATCGAGCCGTTCGATTTCCAGGAGATCGTAGAAGAAGTCGGGCAAGTTCTGGCGGTACGGGCCGAAGAAAAAAATGTCGAATTTGTAATCGAATATGAATTGCAAGTAAGTTGTTATGTGCTAGGAGATCCCAGCAAAATCCGCCAGATTTTGTTCAATCTGGCCGGAAATGCGGTAAAATTCACCGATGTCGGTTACGTGGCGGTGATAGTCAAATGCCGCAAGCAAAGTTCATCGATGTTGACGATTACGGTTGAAATTCACGATACTGGTATTGGCATCGGAGCTGCGCAACAACAATATATTTTCGATAAATTCAGTCAGGTCGATATCTCATCAACTCGTCGCTACGGCGGTGCTGGACTGGGATTGGCGATCAGCCGGCAACTCACGGAAATGATGAATGGCACCATTGAAGTGAAAAGCGAAGAAGGCAAGGGCACCAGCTTTTATGTCACCCTGCCGTTGCCCCGGGCTACCGCCACTAAACCTTTTCCATTTGCCAATTTTGATTTTAGCACGATCCGAATTCTGGTAGCGCTAGAAAAAGAGATCAATCGCCAGATCGTGTGTCGGATGCTCGATTACTGGAAGGTGCCCTATCAATGCGGTGCTCCCTGCGATGCGATATTACAGAAGTTGACGGACGCTCAGCAGCAAGACGATCCATATGCGGTGGTGCTGCTGGACCATCATATTTCGGCGCCGGAAGACAAAGATCTGGCCAGCAAGATCAAAACCAATCCATCATTTCAGGAAACCTATCTGATTTTGTTGGCATCCATTCGTGGCAAACGTGACACGCAAAAGTTACGAATGCTGAATCTTTGTTATGTGCTGACCAAACCGGTGCGAATGTTGGGGTTATTCCATGTTTTGCAGGCAATTTCTGAACTCAAGCGCAAAGGAGTACGTCCTACTGCGCGCTGGGAACGCCGTAACAAAGAGACTGGCGGCGCCGCTCCAGCATTGCCTCCTCGCTTTGCCATCGAGGTGTTGTTGGTTGAAGACAATATGATCAATCGCGAAACCTCAATGGCGCTGTTGATGCACTTTGGTTGCCAGGTGGCCTGGGTCGAAAACGGGCTGGCGGCGGTTGAAAGCTTTGGCCGGCAGCGATACGATTTAGTGTTTATGGACTGTCGGATGCCGGTTATGGATGGTTTTGAAGCCACTCGCAAAATTCGGGAATTGGAAAGCAGCAGGCATACACACACGCCGATTATTGCCATGACCGCCAATGCCATGGAAGGTGATCGCGAAAAATGCTTGCAAGCGGGAATGGACGATTATATCGCCAAACCGATTCGCAAGAATACCCTGATCCTGATGCTGCAAAAATTTTGCCGGCAACAGCAAATGGCGACAACGAGTTATAGTTGTACGCCATTGGCGTCAGGCGACCTTCCGGTTTTCGATATCGAGACGATGAAGCAGGCAACGTTGAATGACAGCGAAGTGATCAAAAAAATCGTGAACTCATTTATCAAAGAAATGCCCGAACAAATTGCCGAGATGGAGGATATGCTGGAAAAGGATCGGCTGGAGGTGATAGTCGCCAATGCCCATAAAATCAGGGGTTCAATGGCCGACATCGGCGGCATCCGCCTGCACCAGCTAGTAAGCGAAATCGAACAGGCGGCAAGCAACGGCGATGTGCAAACTTGCCGGCAAAAAGTGGCTTCAGTACGCGAAGAATTCGTGCAGTTAAAAAAAGCGTTGTACCAGCAGTGGCCGTTTGCCAAAAAATGAGCATATTTTGCTTAAAATTGTCCAGTCACAGATGATGTTGAACACGTCCGTCTGCTTTTTCGACTGAAATTGCAGACTTTTAGAAATTTTCCCTAATGACATCGTGCTCGTGCTCGTAATCGGAATTTTATGAATCGATTACGATTACGAATTACGAGCACGCACACGAAAAAAATCCGTCGCGAGGCGGCGCTAATTCAACTAGCAATCAAGCTAATAATTCGTGGTTATTAGTGTCCATTCGTGGTTCGATCTGTTGCTCCTAATGTGCTGTAGTAATATTGAAGTGTTCAACATCATCTGTTACAGGACATATTTTGCGTGCTGTAATCGTCGTTATCTTTAGGAGCCGGCAAGAAATAACTTACCCATTTGGTTTGCCCTTTTGCTCCCTGGCTGCGTCGCTCCTCAATTACAGAACTAAGGCTATGCGCATTCGTCGCTCCTTGCCAGGAAACAAAATTGCTAAACCAACTGACCAACTTATTTCTTGCCGGCTCCTTATCATTATCGTTATCTTTATCGTCATAAATCTTCCTCTCTAGACGAAACCGTACAGGTCGCAAAATTTTGCTATTATTTTTGCGTAACCTAGGTTAAATTCTCTGTGTTCTCTGTGATCTCTGTGGCTAACTAGCAATTAGGGTTATCAGCGGTACAATAAATATTGGTTGCTTTGACTCTTTGTGCTATAATGCAGCAATTAGTCGCGCTGGTTCAGCGCGACTATCTATAACCGATTGATTGATAATTTTGGAGGTAAACAAGTGAATTTTTTCGTTGCCGAATTAGTGGGAACCATGTTTTTGATTATTCTGGGCGATGGTGTGGTGGCCAATGTACTGCTTACCAGGTCTAAAGCTGAAAACGCCGGCTGGATGGTAATCGCTACCGGGTGGGGGTTAGCGGTTGCCGTAGGCGTCTATATCGCTGGATGGGCCAGCGGCGCTCATATCAATCCTGCGGTCACTATTGGCTTTTTGGCCATTGGCAAAATAAAGTTACAAATGGCGTTAGTATATATCGCGGGCCAGATGACCGGAGCCTTTCTGGGAGCAATCATTGTCTGGCTCCATTTTTTACCGCACTGGTCACAAACCGAAGATAGTGAGAAAAAACTGGCAGTATTTTGCACCGACCCGGCAATTGCCAACAGTGGAGCTAATTTAGTTAGCGAAATCATCGGCACCATGGTTTTGCTCGTCGGTGTGCTAGGCATCACTGCAACTCACAATAACCTCAGCAGTGGTCTGGCACCACTGCTAGTGGGTTTTCTGGTATGGTCCATAGGGCTTTCTTTGGGAGGAACTACTGGTTATGCTATCAATCCTGCCCGAGATCTCGGCCCGCGTATTGCTCATGCCTTATTACCGATTGCCGGCAAAGGTAAATCAAACTGGGGTTATGCCTGGATTCCGGTAGTTGGCCCGATTATCGGCGGAGTCGCCGGTGCTCTTTTTTTTCGGTTCATCATTACGTTGATGCAGCAAACTCCGTAAAAATGTTCATGACCAATGGCAACGACTTGTAAAGGGACTCGCCATGAGTGATATCGATGCTTTTTTCGAAATAGAAAAATACGCGCATCTGTTACTGGGCCGGCTTACCATTGAGGCCGGGCTTATTAGCTATCAACAACTGCTCACTGCGCTCGAAGATCAACGCGGTCGGCCAGAGCGGCGGCTTGGCGCTATTTTAGTCAAACGCGGTTATATTACTGTCGAACAATTCAAAAAAATTCGACAGCGCCAGAAAAAATGGCTGAGCACAATTCCCGGCGAATGGCACTGGCGCCGTTTTCCCGATACCGTATTCAAAGGAGTTTTGTATTGCGGTTTGCATAATCTTGACGGGGTAGAACGCAAAGATTTGTTGGCGGCAAAAAAATTTTGTCAGGAATATAAAGAAAAAGACACCAGAAAAAATCTAACCGAGGTGTTGGTAGAAGACATGGCGATCGTCACCAAGCCAAAAATGAAAGAGTTCAAAAACCAAATCGTTTGCAGTTCCTGGAAGTGCAACGACTGTGGCCGTGTCTACCGGCTTTTCGATTATGACGAAGAAAGCCCGATTCCCTGTCCGGTTTGTTGGACTTCGCAACTGGAATTTCATGAAGACAAGCTTTTGAAAAAAGCCACCCGTTTTCTCCGCCCATCAGAATCGACACAAACCGCCACGACAAAGTCCAAAAGAAAGAGACCTCGGGTACCGACATTGAAGATCATCGATCTTGGCATTGGCATACCATCCGAACCGGTCGTTTATGACGATGACAGCGACGATAGCAGCAACGGAGAGATCACCGATGAATCAGAGCCGGCAGCGCTGCCGGAGGTGAAAAACGAAGAGACCGGCGCTGAGGAAGTGCCGGCTCCGACGATAACGGCAGCGCAGTTGCAGGCAAATGGCAAAGATAATGACCGCAGCAGCCAAGCTAGCGATGCCGCCATGGCAGCTTTGCAGGATGAAATTATCGAACGCCACGCTGGCATCTATAAAAAACTGGCAATGGAATTGCAAAACAATCGTTATGTACATGTTCACCTTGCTCAAATTAAATCGAGCGAAGCGAAAATCGAATTTTCGTTCTATAATTTATTGACCGAAGCCGTATATTTCAAACGCTGTTATCCGTTGCAACCTTCTAAATCACTCCATGACAGCCCATTCGAGTATGCCATCGATATGAAGGAGGATATTTTCACGATTTTCCCCGGTCTGGTCAAAAGAGCTGGGGCCCAATTCAAATTGCAGGTATCGTTGCTGACGGCAAAAAAGGGGGGGATATGCAGGAAGTCCTGAAATCCTGGCGTTTCGAGGTCCCCCATGTCGATTTTTTCTCGCGGATGAAATTGAAAATGGATGAAGATTGATTTTTAGGAGCCGGAAAGAGCTTTGCGACTTGTATAATCATCGGGAGTTATGTCGTGAAAATAAGGAGCCGGCAAGAAATAAGTTGATAAACTCCTTTTAGGCTAAGAGTCAGTTTTTTATATTCTCCGATGCCTGGCACCATTGCTTCGATGATTTTAACGGATTGCCGCCGCCATAGCCTACTACATCCGCGCCCACCCACCCCCCAAGAAAAATTCGGAATCGTTCCGGCGCGGACTCCGGGGGGAGCAGTACCTTGGCTCAGCTAACCAAACTTGCTCAGCTAACCTACTCCCCCCCCCGGCGTCCGGCCTCCGCTTTGCAAATGTTTAAATGCCCCTGCGGGGCAGGAGCAGCCTGTCCCCACTGCGATAGATCAGCACTGAATTTGCGCCAGTTTCCTGCCCTATCGCCTCCAGACAATCAGCCAGGATCACTTTAATTTGGCCAAGGGCACCAGGTATCCAGTGCCAAGGGTGCCGGTTATTTTTTTGCTAGAGTACATTACTGCTCCCCCACCTCACCCTATTCCGTGCGGCACTGGGCAGCAACACGCACGCCGCCGCTGAAGTGGCGGGAGCCCGGCCCGACGTAGCCGCGGTAGGCGCTGCGACAATCGCCGGCGTCGAGGATGAAGCTGCCACCCCGAAGAACCCAGGAAGAACCCGTACTAGGCCCCTGAGGATCATTATTTTCTCCTATGCTGTAGTAACTGCTATCATACCAATCCTGACACCATTCCCAAACATTGCCATGCATCTCATGCAATCCCCAGGCATTGGGGTGGCCCATGCTCCCCACCGTCACCGTCTTGCCCCGGTATTCTCCCCGGGCCGCCCCCTTGTAGGGATAGTTGCCGTCATAGTTCACCTGCGCCGGAATAATATTATCGCCAAGATTGAACGCGGTGGTGGTCCCGGCCCGGCAGGCGTATTCCCATTGCGCCTCGGTCGGTAATTTCAGCCCGGTCTGTTTACAAAATTCAGCGCTTTCTTGCCAAGATACCTTCTCCACCGGCGCCTGCAACCCTGATTCTTTAAAATGCGCCGGATTATTTCCCATCACCGCCTGCCATTGCGCCTGGGTCACTGCATATTTGCCCAGGTAATAGCCCTGGGTTAGCAACACCCGGTGCCGCAATTCATCGTCGTCACGCTCGGCCTCATCCGGCGCTGATCCCATCCAGTAGCGCCCCGGAGGTACCAGCCGCATTGGCAAATCCACTCCGGCTATCCCGATATTTTTTTCCAGCGCCAGCCTTTTACTATGGGCATACCATTGCTGGTAGGCCCGAGAATAGGCTATTTGCGGCTCCACCTCCTGCTCCTCCCAGGCCGTCACACTGAAATCGAAATAATCCTCGCGCCAGCATGCCTGCCACAGCACCAACGGAATGGCCGGCGGGCGTCCGGGTTTTCTGGCAACTGACGCCCGCCGGCGGGCGCCGTCACGGCGCATTTTTTCCGGCCAGTTTACCCGGTACACCGCGTCATAGTCGTTGCTTGCCGCAGCTGCTCCCTCGCGCCCGATTTCCACTCGCACCACCCGCACTCGCCGCTGCAGTTCCCGCAAGTAGCTTCCTTTGTACCCGGATAGCGCAAATAGCTTATGGCTCAACAGCCACACCTCGCCGATCTCTTCCTGCTGTTGTACCGCTGCCAGTAACCCTGGCCAGAATTCTTCCTCATCTCCGGCTTCCTTCGCCGGGCTGGTGTAGGTCAGCAGCAGCCATAGGTCCGCTAGTTTGGCCAATGGATGCATCCCGGTAAATGTCGGGGCAATGAAGCTGTAGTAGCCTTTGCCCTGCCCAGACAACAACTGCAATGCCAACCCCCGCGCCACTATCAGGTTATTGCCCCACATCTCCACCCGTGCATCGATTACCACATAGCGCCGGCCTTCTCCTCCCATCGCTTCTGGTTCCCGTCCATAATACATCAGCTCTCCTTCTTGTTGTTTGTACGCCAACAACCATGGCGGCAGCCACCATTGCCACGGCGCCAGTTCTTCCCATTTTCCCTGGTTGCGGTAGCCGCTATAGCCGCCATTGCCACGGTGGCTCAATTCCTGTTCTCCTGGTTGCGTCCCGTGCCCCGCTTCTCCTGGCACCCGCAGACAATAGCATAATTCCTGTACCTCCGGCAATTCCAGCAAGGCGCAACTATCGGCCAGCACACACACCTGCTCTATCTCGCCACCGCCGTAACGCTCCAGCAGCTCTAATCCATACCCGCTCAATTGCTCTACCCGCTCTCGCCCTCGCGCTATTCGCTCCCTGGTTAGATAGCTTTCCAAATCAAAATCGCTCTGGCTCCACCATTGCTGCGCTTCGACCTCATCCTCCAGATACCGCTGCACCTCACCAATCCTTTCCCCCATTGGTTCTGTGGCAAATGCTTGCAATATATAGCTCAACGCCGGCAACAATTGCCGCTCGCTCAGCTTCCCCGCCAGTTGCCGAATATTCTCCTGGCTTAGCAGCCATTCCAGATAGCCGCCATAGCTCGCGCTCGTCAATACCGGGTCGCGCAACTTTATTTGGGACACTCCTAAATGCAAAAGGTAATACCCATCCCGCACCATTACCAGCGGCACCCTTTGCAACTCCCACATCCTTGCAAAATTTTCGCTTACTGCCCGGCTGTTTTCCCTTACTGCTATTCGCTTGTAACCCAGACTTCTGATATGATCCGCCATTTTCATTGCTTTTCCTCACTTACCGAGGTTTTTACACGCATCAAGATTGATTTCAACTGCGTAACTTTTGAAATATAGTACCCGCTGTGACCATAAAGTGACCACTATCTTTAGAGATACAATCATGATGAATACTTACTATTTGATTAGCATGACCAGCGTGACCAGAATAATTTTTTCTACCCTGATTGCTAGTCACTCCTTGCAAACAAAAATCGGCTGTGAACGCGAAAAAAGCGATGGAGGGCGAAGCTCCTGCTGAGCCACGAACGGGCATTTGCGTGCTTTACAATGGTTCGTGGCAAAGGAAAGCTATCTTCCCTACCATGCCGTCTTGTTATAGATAGCCGATGCCCGTTCGTGGCGCGGCAGGAGCCTTGCCCTCCATCGCTGTCTTGTTATAGATAGCCGATGGTCGTTTGTATGTCGAATGCGATTTTAGGTCGGATGACAAGAAATGTTCACGATTTCTATTTCTGAAATATCGAAAGTCCACGAAACATAACATCGCGAGTAATCACTTATACCAGGATATTGAAACTTTTGCACAGGCTTTCCGCAATTACGTGCGACAATATCAGAGAAAGCCTTGAACCTTTTCGCTTTGATCCAGCAGATCAGGCAGGCACAAGGGAATTCGCCCGGTTTGTCCAATTTGCGGAAAATGTCATCGAAACATCATTGCCAAATGAGTTGACCAGGATCGACCTCCAGAGCATCTGTTATCTTTCAGGAAGCTACGGGCAATACGGCTAAAAGCGATAAGGAGAAACAGCGTCAGGCATCAAAGTTAAATTCTGTCGCGCTCGGAAAAGGAGTGATTCAGGATGATTGTTAAAAAAACCGCTTCTGCGGCGCAGCAAATTACTTCCGGGAGAATCATTGCCTTCCTTAGGAGCCGGCAAGAAATAACTTACCCATTTGGTTTGCCCTTTTGCTCCCTGGCGGCGTCGCTCCTCAATTACAGAACTAAGGCTATGCGCATTCGTCGCTCCTTGCCAGGAAACAAAATTGCTAAACCAACTGACCAACTTATTTCTTGCCGGCTCCTTACTGGAAAGACTGGCGAAACTCAATTACTACAAACATTCGAAAGTTATTGAAGGAATCTGTCGCACCGGTTACAAAACGGACAATACCGCCCGGCCAAACTCTGCCGAGACCTTTCTACAACTTGCCCGTCTTTCGATGGTAAATGAAAACGAATTATCTGTGACGTTATTCTCATTATCTGTGACAACCTACACATGGTGAAAATCGATTTTCAGGAGGTTAAAAGCAGCTAGGCAATGAGAATTAAATAACTTCCCCACTCGGTACTACCCGGTAATTCCACTTTGGCAACAATTCGTCGAACAAGATTCCCATATTTTGCTTGAAATCGTTGCTTGCTTTTCTGCCAAGCTCATAAAATTTATCCATAATTTCGACTTCTACTTCTAAACCTTTACTGGTGCGGGTATTCTCCATAAGTTCTTTGACTAGCTCAACATTTTCAAAGATCACCCCCTCGCAAGCTCGAGTCACATGAGGGAACAACTTATGCTCAATGGGATTCCATTTTGAGCAATAGGAAGGATAATGGGCTATTCGTATTTCAATGCCTATTTCGTTAACCAAATCCTGGAGATCTTGCTTGAATATGTAGTGACTACTGCCATTGCTGCCTCCACCGTCGCATAGAATAAGGATGGAATCGGCATCAGGATAATCATACTGCCCATATTTCAACCACCAGACTCGTATACAATCACAGGCAAACTCACTGGTATCATGGCTTGTTCCAAGATGCATATAGCCTTTATTTTGCTTCATGTCATAAAGGCCATGGGGAATAACTACTCCATTTGCAAAGCGGCCAAAATCGTGGTCATAAGCTGACAATGCTTCCGTGGTATACACATGACCATTCCGATAAAAAGTGCCAAGTTTTTCCCTCTTTTTGGAATCCATGCTCATTATCGGATTGGGCCCTTTTTTATACAATGCTATCCAATGAAATATATTTTCAAATTGCAAATTCCGATTCGCAACCTCCTTCATTGTCTTGTTTTTGACTAACTGGCGCCGGCGATAACCATACAAATCTAAAAGCTGATAGACAACTGTTCTGCTGGCTAATACGTTTTGATCGTTGGCTAATAGCCAGCAAATCATTGATGGTTTCAAGTTGGTCCAGATTACGTTTTCTCTCATCGGATCTCCGGCGGTATAGTCCTGTAACACTTCCAGAAATTGCCTGTCGATTTCGGGATTCTTCTCGCGGTAAGGTTTTCGTCCTCCTCCTTTTTTTCTGATTCTTTTTTGGTCAAAATGCCTTTTGGTCATTTTTTTGACCTCGCCAATCCCTTTACTGACGGTTTTTCGATCGCAGCCAAGGACATTGGCGATATATACTATCCCGCTGCGACCTAATTTCATTGCTTCTACACCGGCATACCTTCTCTTATCCTTTTCCGAAAGCGTTCGGTAGAATTTTTTCATCTGTTTTTCTATTGTCGGCGGATAACCTATCGCATTTTTGTTCGGCTTCCTTCCCTTTCTTTTCTCTGTGGGGGCTGTTTTAGGAATTATCTCCTGGCGACACCTGACTAATTTTTCATCTGTTGCCTGCTCAATTTCTACAATTATCGACGGCACTTTCTCGCTTGTACCACATATTTGTTTCGGGGGCGATACTGTCAGCTCCGTCGCTAATTCGTTTCCCGCTTTCTCGATGGTCTCAGATGGGATTTCTATTCCAACCGGCGTATTGCCGTTCATCATTGATCGTATCGGTTTAGGATTCACTATTGACTTAGTTGATACTGCCACCGCAACTCGGATTATCGATGAATTATCCTCCAGCGAGGCCAACAAAATACAATTTTGTATTTTATCCTTCATTTGCTCACCTTTGAGCATGATCCCCAAACCTATACAAAATGCTCCTCCGAGGATCAATAGCGAGGACAACCGGGAAATAATTTCAGCTTTCTCTATTTTTACTAGACTTCGCAGGAGGCTCAGGATAAAATATAATCGTAGATACCAATCCGGCAATCGAATTTCTTTTTTTGCTACTTGCCGACTCGTTCCCTGGATACACCTTTGTTCCAGCCAGAACGCCGAATACAAATTTGTTCGCTCTAAATTACAGCTTTGCAGCGCGGTCAAAAATAACAGAGTGACAAACAGCTTCATTCGCCAGTTGACTACGAGATCTAGAATCATATAAAACCTCCTATTCGCTAATTTAATAAATTCAACACGAATAGGATATTTTACCTATTACGGCCCGCATTTCAACTGGATTTTTTTTTCCATTTTCTCTGCTATCCTTTGTGGGAACTGGCTCAGAAAATGGGGAAGTTATTTAATCCCGGCGCCTAGCCAATCGGGGATAATTTAGTAGAAAAAGGGATTGTGAAATTTTTATATATGCAATTCCTATGGATTTCGTAACTCTATGTTACATATTGTAAATAATAGATAAACTGCCTTTTAAGTAAGAGAAGATTTGGTCAGAAATTTCTCAGCTAATCAAAAAATAAATTGCAAAACATATTATAATCAATTAAAATAACAGGTAAATATAAGCGTAAAAAAGGATACCGTTATTTTCCTGAATATTTTTTAGGTCACCATAAAATGAATGGTGGATCGGGAAAAATTTGAAGAATGGTTAATTCGAGGGCGTTGCCAAAAAAACTAGTCCTGGAAAGCGAAATGTTTAGGGGGCAAAAACAACTCAACAGACGTGCAAAGTAGATTCCTCCGCTTCGAATTGCCACTAAAAGTGACAATTCTCCGGTCGGAATGACACAGCGGAGATCCTGATTTCATAGGGTTGTTCAACCCGCATAAATCGTTAAAATGTTTCATTGATCATTTTAATTGCTGTTAACAGTCGATAAAATTCCGTAAATTTAGTTGCTAAATTTAGGAGGCATTTTTATGCGAAAATTTGTTTTTTTATCAAGGATGATTGTTTTAGTGCTATGCTTTTTTTTGCCTTTGGTATCCGCGCAGAGGGGGAAGACTTCTTGGGCTCCCTTAGGCTCTGGCACGAATAACGTTGTCGAGGCATTAGCATGTGACAGCAGTGGCAATCTATATGCTGGCGGCTGGTTTACAACAGCAGGAGGCGCACCTGCGAACTATATAGCGAAGTGGGATGGCTCTTCTTGGACTCCCTTAGGCTCTGGCACCAATGGCACTGTCTATGCATTAGCATGTGACAGCAGTGGCAATCTCTATGCCGGTGGAGCCTTTACAGAAGCAGGGGGTATAGAGGTTAACTATGTAGCGAAGTGGGATGGCTCTTCTTGGACTTCCTTAGGCATTGGCATGAATTACTGGGTCTATGCATTAGCATGTGACAGCAATGACAATCTCTATGCCGGTGGATACTTTACAGAAGCAGGAGGTGAAGAAGCGCTCAGGATAGCGATGTGGAATGGATCTGATTGGGCTCCCTTAGACTCCGGGCATGGATGGATTTGTCTATAGATTAGCATTTGACAGCAGTGATAATCTATATGCTAGCGGTCAATTTACAACAGCAGGAGGCGTAAGTACGGGCTCTACAGCGAAGTGGGATGGATCTTCTTGGAGTTCCTTAAACTCCAACTTTGACATAGCTCCCGAGGCATTAGCATGTGACAGCAGTGGTAATCTCTATGCTGGCGGTTCCTTTACAAATATAGATGGCTATATAGCAAAGTGGGATGGCTCTTCCTGGACGCCCTTAGGATCCGGCCCAGGTGGCACTGTCTCTTCATTAGTATTTGATGGAGGTGGCAATCTTTATGCCGGCCGTTCCGCTCAAGTAGCGAAGTGGGATGGCTCTTCTTGGACGGACTTAGGCACCGGCCTGAACGACACGGTTCGTGCATTAGCAATACCCCCATCAAACTCAAAACTTTACGCCGGTGGCCATTTCAACACAACTAGTGGTAAAGTTGCCGGTTATATTGCCCAATGGGCCTCCTCCACGGGTAAACTCGCCCTTACAGATTTCAATGGCGATGGTAAGACCGATCTCCTATGGCGAAATGATAGTAAGGGAGGCAATGTGATTTGGCTAATGGATGGCGCAACAATGAGCAGTAGTGGCACAACCAACGTTACCTTTACTAATACTGACTCAGTATGGACAGGTAATTTCGACAACGATGCCAAAAGTGATATTTTGGTATACAGAGTTAACCAAAACAAAGCAACAATACATATCATGAACGGTACCCATGCATCCGAATCTGAGGACATCGCCCTTGGGATTGATCCTGCTTTACAAGTAGTGGCAATTGGTCATTTCAATCGCGGCAGCGACGACAACAGTGACATCCTATGGCGTAACCCCTCTACTGGTGCTAACGAAGTGTGGTTGATGGATAAATTCACTTTCTCGCAGCAACCACTGAACGCTATCGGTAGCGATTGGCAACTCATTGGCACTGGAGATTTCAATGGTGATGGCCATAGTGATCTCCTTTGGCGTAAGAATACCGGCCATAATGTAATCTGGCTAATGAACGGTACTACGATATTGCCGGAATCGGGCAATATCTATACTGTGACCGACTTTAGCTGGAAAATTGTTGCTATCTACGATTTTGATGGTGATGGCATGAGTGATTTGTTCTGGCGTAATGAGGGCAACGGTTTTAATGTCATTTGGCTGATGAACGGAGCCAGCATCAAATCTGATGGCAACACTTCATGGGTGCCGCTGGATTGGAAAATGCTCGCTCTCGGCTCCTATGGTAATGATGGCAACATTCTATGGCGCAAACAGGTTGATAACTCGGCGTTCAGTATCGTTTGGAAGCAGTTAACCACTGACAAACCGGAAAGCTCCGCTAGCCCACCGCAAGAACTGCGATTGGAGTGGCATATTATGGAAAACACTCCGAAACCGGCTCGAAAAATCGAGGTTTCTAAAAGCGAAAGCTATTCTGGAACGCTGATTATCACAGATCCCCCTACTGGTGAACAGATGCCTAAACAAAAGCCTGATAACACCAATCCAATGAATCTGCAACCACCATTACCGGTAATGAATATCTTGAAATCAAGGTAATATTTTCCTGGATATGCATCTTTTATATGAGTTATTTACTGGTTTGTTGTGTCACGATTGATTCTTCTGGGGTTTTATGAAAATAAAAATAAAAATAATGGTGCCAGGCATCGGAGCAATGGTGCCAGGCATCGGAGCAATGGTGCCAGGCATCGGAGCAATGGTGCCAGGCATCGGAGCAATGGTGCGAGCAATGGTGCCAGGCATCGGAGCAATGGTGCCAGGCATCGGAGCAATGGAGCAATGGTGCCAGGCATCGGAGCAAAAAAAAGCTTACAATGATGTCAGATATGGCAACAAAAAGGTTAGTATTCGGATAAAATACGGATTGGATTTGCAGAAATTTGGGTAGGAGTCCAGCAGAAGACTAAAAACGGCATTAAAATACAAAAAATGGCGAAATGTAGACAGAGTATGGTTGTAGTAGAGAAAAACAAACAGTAGCAGATAAAAGCAAAAGCTTATTACACGGGGAAAGCGTTGCGTCTTATGGAAACGTGTTCACCCCAAGCATATATCTTGCGGTTGTGGTAATAGGAAAGGCGCTCGCCTAATTTTTCTAGGAGGCCCTGAACAAAAGCAATGCTGCCGGTGATAATTCCGGCAGAAATCGCTGGATCTTTTTGTAGCCTCTGTTTGGCAATGTGGTCAGCGATCATTTCTCGGTAGGTCTGTTGCCGTTGTTGGGGAGTCTGGCCTAGATCTAAATACATCTTATGGAAATCTAGAACCTGATCTTCATGGCCGTAAGCATGGGCATTATAGCTGCTCCAGCGCCATTTTTCCGGGCTGTCTACTGCTTTGTTGCGCAGCATGTTTAGCTCAATGTAGGCTACGGTCTTGAAAAACTGTGAGCTGGTCTCGATCACGGTGCTGAAAAAACGCTCACCCCAAAAGTGACCGGTTCGGCCGTGTCTTTTGTTGTAAGCTTTGGCGAAGTTTCCGTTGAGGTGACGCATGAAATCGGATAGGTTGTCTTTATCGGGGGTGGCAACCAGCAAATGTACGTGGTTGTGCGTTAGACAGTAAGCATAGACTTTTACGGGATATTGCTTTTTTGCCTCTAATAGGATTCTCAGGTATAGGGCAAAATCATCATTGCCCTTGAATCCATACTCGCGGTTATTGCAACGAATAACTACATGGTAAACTCCGCCGGCGAAGCTTATTCTTGGGGGTCTCATAATAATGAAATCTCACTAATAGAGTAATGAAATTAATGGAATAGTCAAAAATAATTTCCCATTATAACCGACGGTTGGACAAGATAGTGATTTGGCTGGGCAAAAATGGCTATTTTTTTCGCATTTTGCAAAATTTTTTTCTAAGTGTTCTGAAATGAGGATGATGCCTGGCACCATTACGAGTAAAAATCGTCGTTATCGATCTTCATTATTTCGATTTGGAATAATGATTTATGCTTTAACTTAACACGTATCACGATCACGAACGATCACGAACGATCACGAGCACAAAAGTATATCCGATAGTATGGACAGAAAAAAATTTCATTTTCAACATCATCTGTTATAGGACAGGATTACGCAACTTCCTTCGCCCTTTCCGTGGTGTCCACAAGATGTATCTGGATGCCTACGTCACGATGTTTGAATGGGCACACAACCTCAAGCGAGTCACGGTCGGGTATCTGAGATCTCTGATGATTCCCGGATTCACCTATTTACCGACATGAGCCAAGTTCTTTCTTGCCGGCTCCTAAGGTACGAGTGCATAATCTGTCAAAATGGCAACTGGCATACACTCTAGCTATTTTACCGCGGCAAGCTTACAATGATGTCAGATATGGCAACAAAAAGGTTAGTATTCGGATAAAATACGGATTGGATTTGCAGAAATTTGGGTAGGAGTCCAGCAGAAGACTAAAAACGGCATTAAAATACAAAAAATGGCGAAATGTAGACAGAGTATGGTTGTAGTAGAGAAAAACAAACAGTAGCAGATAAAAGCAAAAGCTTATTACACGGGGAAAGCGTTGCGTCTTATGGAAACGTGTTCACCCCAAGCATATATCTTGCGGTTGTGGTAATAGGAAAGGCGCTCGCCTAATTTTTCTAGGAGGCCCTGAACAAAAGCAATGCTGCCGGTGATAATTCCGGCAGAAATCGCTGGATCTTTTTGTAGCCTCTGTTTGGCAATGTGGTCAGCGATCATTTCTCGGTAGGTCTGTTGCCGTTGTTGGGGAGTCTGGCCTAGATCTAAATACATCTTATGGAAATCTAGAACCTGATCTTCATGCCGTAAGCATGGGCATTATAGCTGCTCCAGCGCCATTTTTCCGGGCTGTCTACTGCTTTGTTGCGCAGCATGTTTAGCTCAATGTAGGCTACGGTCTTGAAAAACTGTGAGCTGGTCTCGATCACGGTGCTGAAAAAACGCTCACCCCAAAAGTGACCGTTCGGCCGTGTCTTTTGTTGTAAGCTTTGGCGAAGTTTCCGTTGAGGTGACGCATGAAATCGGATAGGTTGTCTTTATCGGGGGTGGCAACCAGCAAATGTACGTGGTTGTGCGTTAGACAGTAAGCATAGACTTTTACGGGATATTGCTTTTTTGCCTCTAATAGGATTCTCAGGTATAGGGCAAAATCATCATTGCCCTTGAATCCATACTCGCGGTTATTGCAACGAATAACTACATGGTAAACTCCGCCGGCGAAGCTTATTCTTGGGGGTCTCATAATAATGAAATCTCACTAATAGAGTAATGAAATTAATGGAATAGTCAAAAATAATTTCCCATTATAACCGACGGTTGGACAAGATAGTGATTTGGCTGGGCAAAAATGGCTATTTTTTTCGCATTTTGCAAAATTTTTTTCTAAGTGTTCTGAAATGAGGATGATGCCTGGCACCATTACGAGTAAAAATCGTCGTTATCGATCTTCATTATTTCGATTTGGAATAATGATTTATGCTTTAACTTAACACGTATCACGATCACGAACGATCACGAACGATCACGAGCACAAAAGTATATCCGATAGTATGGACAGACATTTTCAACATCATCTGTTATAGGACAGGATTACGCAACTTCCTTCGCCCTTTCCGTGGTGTCCACAAGATGTATCTGGATGCCTACGTCACGATGTTTGAATGGGCACACAACCTCAAGCGAGTCACGGTCGGGTATCTGAGATCTCTGATGATTCCCGGATTCACCTATTTACCGACATGAGCCAAGTTCTTTCTTGCCGGCTCCTAAGGTACGAGTGCATAATCTGTCAAAATGGCAACTGGCATACACTCTAGCTATTTTACCGCGGCAAGAATAAAGCATTATAAAAAAAATAACAAAACTCAAATTATTATTAATCAATCAGTTATGCTGTTTTAATTCTGTTTTGTTTTTTTGCGAACGCATGGTATAGTGCTTGCTAAAGGATATTGCGTCAGGTCGAGTTGAGCAAACTCAGACCTGGAACCATAATGCTTTTCCCGTAACAACCTTTGCCAAGGAGGTAAAATCATGAGGTTTTGGGATAGTTATCGAAATCCATTGAGCCAGATGGATATGTTACGTAAAGAGTTCATCAACCAACTCTTTAGTGATGTGCGTTCGCAAAGCCGCAGTGTCGAATTTCCTCCGGTCAACATCTGGGGAAACGAAGAGCAGCTAGTTGTCCGTGCTGAAGTTCCAGGAATTATGCCGGATAGTTTGAAGGTCAATGCTCTAGAAGACAACTTATTCATCGGCAATTTTAAGCGCGTCTTTCAATTGCCGTACAAAATCGACCCGGATAAAGTCGAAGCGAAATATGAGAAAGGCATCCTGGAAATCGTCTTGCCCAGGTCGGAGAAAGAGAAACCCAGGAAAATAAACGTAACTATTGCATGATAGCGTCAAGAATGATGGCAAATTTGGCGCTGGTTAGCTAACCGGAGCCAACGCCAAGATTATCGGCAAAGTTCGTTTGAACTAAGGAGCCGGAAAGAAATAACCTGGTCAGAAGGGGAAACCAAATAGATAAGTTATTTCTTTTCGGCTCCTAAATAAGGAGTGGAATTATGGAAACTGATATCAAACAAGCCAGTTCTCAAGATATAGAAAAAACCCATAGCGCCCCAGTTTTTATTCCGCCGGTAGATATCTATGAAGAAAAAGAAGCTTTAATAGTAGTCGCCGACATGCCCGGGGTTGGCGAAGATGGCGTCAGTGTAAATTTTGCCAAGGGCGTCCTGACCATCAAAGGCAACATCGAAGCCAGGCCGAAGCAAGAAATGCGACAACTGTATAGCGAGTATAGCGAAGGAAACTATGAGCGTAGTTTTTCGGTGCCGGCTGAAATCGATATCGAAAAAATCGAAGGCGCGATGAAAAACGGCGTACTGACCGTAAGGTTGCCCCGTGCTCAAAAACCCGAAGCGAGAAAGATTCCTATCAAAGTAGAACCTTAGAGTATACCCATTCCAGGGGGGCTCCCCCCTGGCTACTTGCCTCTTGTTTTTTAGGCTTAGTTGGTCAAAGGAGCATCAGCCAGTTTTTCTCCCCTGGTGCAAAACGCGGTGTAATTATCGGCGCTAAGGTACGGCAACTCAACTCTATCGCCATGGCCATCAAGAAACAGAAAATTGATGACGCGGCCCTCATCATGGTTGGGAGTGGCTTCCCAATCATCGGAAGCCATAGTTGTCAAGGTGGTGTAATGAAAGGGTTTATAAATCCCGGGGTATTTTCTTTGGTCCGGCGCGGCATTCTTGCGTCCGGCATAACTGATCGCATCGGGCGACAAACTCGTTGCCCCTAAATCCATTTCATAGTTCTCATCCGAGGTGTCTGGGCATATATATATCATATGTTCCAGTAATAATTTTACCTGGTAAAGCCTGCCAATAAAATAACAGCCATTGGCGTCAGGATAACGTACATGACGGCCATAGTCATGCCTATATAGATGTAATGCTTTTCCTATTTGATCTAAATTGGCTCTACATGCCCGGAAACCAGCCCTCCTGCGCCTGTTTTTCTGCTCTAAGGTTAGCACAATGCTCATAATCCCGATGATGAGAATCAGCACCAACATTTCGATAAGAGTAAAACCTTTTCTCATAGTCATATCCTATATTTGTAGCCAGGTATAGTAAATTATTGCTATATTGAGAAAATGATTGGGTGATTGGGTGATTGGATTCGAGATGATTGTTATATGGGCGAGGCGGGACTCGAACCCGCACAGCTGTAATCCAGCCACCGGATTTTAAGTCCGACGCGTCTGCCTATTCCGCCACTCGCCCAGTGGCAGTAAAGGTGGCACCCGGATTCGAACCGGGGTAATAATGGATTTGCAATCCATCGCCTTAGCCACTTGGCTATGCCACCATTAGTAAAACTATTGTAGTAAACTAATGTAATAATGTCAAGCAAAAAATTACGATATTTTTGCTAATAGCATTGGCTCTTTTATCTTGGTTCTCCTTGAATTTCAATAGGAAAAAGCGAATATTGCAAAAAAAATTTATTTTGGATGTTTACAAAGGCGATAATAATTCTATAATTTTTGGGGACCACTCAAGAGTATTTGCAATTTAGGAGCCAAAATTATGGAGCTGATACAAATTTCTAAATCGAACTTTCGCGAATTTGTAGCGCAAATGCTTGCCGAAGCAAAGCAGGAGATTATTGGCGTAGTCAAGAAAGGCAAGCACTTTGCCTTCGACACTCTTGAAAAAGCCGATGAGATGTGCCTTGATTACGACGTGACGATTCTGCCTCCCAAAAAATATTTTCTCCCAGTTCAAGAAACCATCCTGAAATATCAGACCAAAGATGCTGCTTCCTACGAGGAAGTTTATGATGAAACTTCTCGGGTGATCATTGGCATCCATCCCGGCGATCTGGCGGCTATTGCTTTGTTGGATAAAGCTTTTAGTGAAGGCGAGTCCGATGGCCACTATCTGCGTCGTCGGCAAAATAGCGTGTTGGTCGGCATTTATCCGACCATGCTCTATAAATACCGCTTTAGCAGCTCAATGATCAAGGAAGACGCTTATAAAGCGGCGGACTGTATGCTTATTGATTTGGGCGACGAACATTATGGGGTGGAAATTGTCACTGCCAAAGGCCAAAAACTGCTTAGCTCCTGTGGCAAAGCTGCCAACGCGGAAGCCCTGGCCGAAAAAATCGCCCAAGGCAAACAGCAAATTAAAGATGAATTGACCATGCCGATCGATCGCGATCAACTGCCGCAATTCCTTAACCAGAAACAGCGACACCAGGAATGGAAAAAACGCGCCCAAAAGTGTTTTTCCTGCGGATCGTGTGTCCTGGTCTGCCCGACGTGCTATTGCTTCGATGTCAAAGATGAAGTCGAACTGTCGCTACAAAAGGGGGAAAGAGTGCGAAGCTGGGATGGCTGTATGCTCAGCAAATTCGCTACCGTAGCTGGAAATCACAACTTTCGCCGCCTGGCTGCCGATCGCTTGCAACACCGCTTGCAACGCAAGGGAAATTATCTTCTTGAACGCTTCGGTCTCGCCGGTTGTGTCGGCTGTGGCAGATGTGCCCAGGCATGTGTAGCAGATATTGCCAGCCCGATAGAAATAGTCACCGAATTAATGAAATAAGGAGAGGTAAGATGAGCAAATCCATCTATCTTCCGCAAATAGCGATCCTAACCAAAGCAACGGACATGACCGATGTTGATCGGTTTTTCGAGTTCAAATTTCCTGACGGTAGGGATTTGGGGCATAAACCCGGCCAATTTGCCGAAGTCTCGATTCCTGGCATCGGCGAGGCTCCGTTTTCCATCTCTTCCTCCCCCACCCAAAAAGGTTACTTAGAAATGGTGATCCGCAACGTCGGCATGGTCACCCAGATGATCCACCAACTGCAAATCGGAGAAAACATCGGCATTCGCGGGCCTTATGGCAGTTGCTTTCCCATGGAAGAAATCAAGGGCAAGAACCTGCTGTTCATTGCCGGTGGCATCGGCCTGGTGCCGATGCGTTCGGCAATCAATTATGCCCTGGATAATCGCGGCGATTATGGCCGGATAACCATTTTATTCGGGTCCAAAGATCCCTCGCAACGGTTATTCATTGACGAACTGAGCAAATGGGACGCCCAGGAAGATATTACCTATCTGGAAACGGTAGACAAAGGCGATGCAAACTGGAAAGGCAACACTGGGGTAATCACCACCCTATTTTCGCAAATAGCCCAGGTCGATCCGGCGACTACCAAAGCTTTTGTCGTCGGCCCTCCGGTAATGTACAAATTTGTAATTATCGAGCTATATAAACTCGGATTCAAAGATAGCGATGTTATCGTATCGCTGGAGCGCAATATGAAATGCGGCGTGGGTAAATGTGGCCACTGTCAAATCAACAGCAAATATGTATGCCAGGATGGGCCCGTCTTCACGCTCGATAGCATTAAAGAGCTTAGGGAGGCTATATAAATATGAAACCAAAAGTAGCATTCTTTGATTTTGCCTGTTGTGAAGGATGCCAACTGCAAGTTGCCAATCTCGAAGAAGATATCATCGGGATAGTTGAATTGGTTGACCTGGTAGAATTTCGCGAAGTAATGACCGGCACCGCACTGGAATACGACATCGCTTTTATTGAAGGCTCGATTACCAGAAAGCAAGACGAAGAACGCCTGCGAGACATCCGTAATCGGACAAAGTTTCTGATCGCCTATGGCGCCTGCGCTACCACCGGCGGCGTCAATAAAATCAAAAATTTGCGCAATCTGGACCAGGTGCGCCAGGAGGTGTACGGCGCTGACTGGGACAAACCCCATCTCGATACTTATCCGACCAAAGCGGTGGACGAGGTAGTCAAGGTTGATTATCATATGCATGGCTGCCCGATCAATCGCGAGGAACTGGTGCGAGTAGTCAAGTCATTGGTAATGGGTATCGTGCCGAAAGTTCCGGATTATCCGGTGTGCGTAGAATGCAAACTGAAAGAAAACGAGTGCATGTATGATCTGGGAAAAATCTGTCTCGGCCCGATCACTAGAGCTGGCTGCGGCGCGATCTGTCCCACTAACGGCGCTCCTTGCGAAGGCTGCCGTGGCACCATTCCCGATCCCAATAAAAATGCCATGCATGAAGTCCTGCAAAAGCATAATGTCACTATCAACGACATTGTCGAAAAATTCACCATGTTTGCCATAACTCCGGAGGTGTCCAAATGAGCGGCGATTCCATGAAAATAGATGTCCATCATATTACCCGCGTCGAAGGTCACGGCAATATTGTTGTGGATATCGACAACGGCACGGTCAACAAAATCGAATGGCAGGTACCGGAAGCCCCGCGCTTTTTTGAAGCTATGGTAGTAGGCAGAAGTTGTGAACAGGTGGCACCAATCACTTCCCGTATTTGCGGGATTTGTTCGATTGGCCATACCTTTGCTTCGTTGAAAGCAACGGAAGCAGCGATGGGGATTACCATTTCCGAGCAGACCCGGAAATTGCGCGAACTACTGCTGCATGGAGAAACCCTACAAAGCCATCTTTTACACGTGTGCTATCTGGTGGTTCCGGATCTATTCAAGCTCAATAGCGTCGTGCCGCTGGTGGCTACCCATAAAGATGTGGTGCTGTTAGTGACCAAACTGCATCGCCTGGCCAACCATCTGTGCGATGTCGTTGGTGGACGCACCACTCATCCGATCCGTACTGCGATCAATGGTTTTACCATGCTTCCCAAGCCGAAAGAACTGGAATCGCTGAAGAAACAACTGGTGGAAGCAGTTGACGACCTGAAAAAATTGGCGGAAGTGGTAAAGAGCGTTGCCGGCAATATTCCTGATTTTGTCCGGGAGACCGAGTATATCAGCCTGACCGACCCGAGCGATTATGCTTTTTATGACGGCCAGATCAAATCGACGGATGTCGCTGACCCGATAGCGATCACCGATTATCTCAAGGTTACCAATGAGTTCATTGTCGAGCAATCGACGGCCAAATGGAGCAAATTCAACCGTGATTCTTATTACGCCGGGGCATTGCCGCGCTACAACAACAACTATACCCAATTGACCGACCTGTCCAAAGCCGTAGCCACCGATCTCGGCCTAAATGGCATCAACTACAACCCGTTTATGAACAATATCGCCCAGGTGGTGGAATTGGTGTTTGCTGTCGAACGTTCGATCGAAATCATCGACTGGCTGCTTGACAACAACCTCCACCCGGAAGACCGCTCGTTCAAAATTCGGGAAGGACAAGGTGTCGGCGCGGTAGAAGTGCCCCGTGGCATTCTTTTCCACGATTACACCTACGATCAAAATGGCAAGTGCGTCAAAGCCAACTGCGTCATCCCCACCAATCAGAACCACGCCAATATTCAATTGGATATGGAAAAAATGGTTCCCGAATTCAAAGATCGGGGCCAGGAACAACTTCAGTTCCTTCTGGAAATGCTGGTACGCGCTTATGACCCTTGCATTTCTTGTTCCACTCACTTTTTGCAGGTGCATTTTGTCTAGGCGGTGTTTACGAATAGTATCAATGCTGATTAAAATGACAAAAACAGGACTTACGCAGTAATATTTCAGCCTTTATTTGCCTGGGTATAGAGGAGAATCGTTAGGTACTCCCTGTTAAAAGGTAATTATGGGATTCCGCTCTCCCATAAATAGGCAAATTTGCGCAAATATACACATTTTGCACAAATTTGCCCACGTTTAGGGTCAGGCGCTACCACGCGCCTGGTTTAATTTTTTGGCAGTTGTTCAAAGCAACGCCTGAACTGCCTCGCCCCTGCGGAGTGCAAGCACTCCACTAGGCGTGACCTGCCAAGCCCACCGCACCCGTATTTCTACAGGTGTATGGCCCGAGCAAGGCAAATTTAATTTTTCTAAAGTACGTATCAAATCATTTTGGGCTGCGTTCTCATCTCGAAAATGACTTTCTCTCAAAAATTCTGACTTATATTAAGTCTACACATTTTGCCAAGAAATGTCCAATTTTTTGAGCAGTAACTACCCCCAACCAAAAATCGTGGTGATTGGAATCGGCAATCCGTTGATGGCCGACGACGGTGTCGGGCCGTATGTCGTATCTTTACTACGCGAGCGAGGAGTTAATGCTGGGTTAATTGAACTTGACACGCCGGGTTATAGTTTGCTAACCTATATCAGCGATTGCCAGACCGTCATTATTGTCGATGCCGCCGATTTCGGCGGTAGAGTCGGAGAAATCCGGCAAACGCCTAAAGCAGGAATCCGTTCGGGCAAATCCTCCTCACGATTGGATTCGCACAGCATTGATCTGGTGGCAGTACTTGACTATGCCCAGACTTTGCAAATGCTTCCGCCAACAGTATGGCTTTATTGTATTCAGGTCAGAGATGTTTATCCCCATTTTGGTTTGAGTAACCAAGTCGCTCAAGCCGCGCAGTACGCTGCTAGATTGATTGAATTACAGTTGCAAGAAAATTTGTGATTGAACCACAGATAGATCAGATCAGGATGATTTTTTTTCATCTGCGTAGTTCGGTGTAATCTGCGGATACAACATTTCCTTGTTCAATATCATCTGTAACCAGACGAAATTCGCGCTTTTATCATCATTAGCGACCAGCACAACGATATAACCAGCGCCGCCGCCAGTTTTTGCGTATATGTTTGCAGAGTGGAATTCCCGCTCGATTACGATTATTTTATGATGAAGGAATTAGAATGGGATCATTGCCTATTGTCGCGATTTGCGGACGCCCTAATGTCGGGAAATCGACATTGTTCAATATTCTTGCCGGTCGTCGCATCGCTATTGTCGATCCGAGTAGCGGCGTAACCCGTGATCGCATCACTGCCATAACCAGTATCGACGCTAAATATTTCGAATTGGTAGATACCGGCGGCATCGGCGTTGTCGATAATATGAACCTGGAAGAGGCCATCCAGAAACAAATAGACGTAGCCTTGCAACAGGCAACGGTAATTGTATTCCTGGTCGATATCAAAGACGGCGTTACCCCGCTGGATCGACAAGTAGCGCGATTGTTGCGGCAAAACTATCGCCAATCGATTTTGCTCGTAGCCAATAAGACCGATTATCCGCAACTGAGTCTGGAAAAAGAAGAATTTCGCAAACTCGGACTCGGGGAGCCATTGTGTATTTCCGCCAGTGAAATTTATGGAATTGCCGACTTGAAGGAATTGATTGGCCAACATCTCGGCGACTACCAGCAAATCGCTCCGCAACCAGCTCAGATCAAAATCACGGTGGTTGGCCGCCCCAATGCCGGGAAATCGACGTTGATCAATGCCTTGGCCTGCGAGCAAAGGGTGATCGTTTCGGAAATTCCCGGAACCACCAGAGATTCTGTTGATGTTCGCTTTGAAAAGGACGGCAAAGTTGTAATCGCGATCGATACCGCTGGATTGAAGCGGCGCAAAAATGTCGACGGCAACGTCGATTTTTACAGCCAGTGCCGCGCTCAAAAAGCAATTCGCCGTGCCGATGTGGTAATCTTCATGCTCGACGCCAGCGAAAAAATCAGCCGCATCGATAAAGAAATCGCTGCCTATATCACCAGTGAGTTCAAACCGGCGATCATTACTATCAATAAGTGGGATCTTGTCGGCGCTGACGCCGATACCGCCCGCTACGAAAAATACTTCAACAAGATGCTGCCAGGATTACGTCATGCGCCGCTGAGCTTCATTACCGCCAATAAAGGCAAAAATATTCCCGCCACCATCGATCTGGCGCGTAATCTTTATAAACAAGCGCAGCAACGGATCACTACCGGTAAGTTGAACCGCGCCATCAAAGAAATCACCACCCGGCGCACCCCTCCTTTTCGTCAGGGACGCCACGCCAAAATCTACTATGGCACCCAGATCGGAGTGCTGCCGCCGACGTTAATATTGTTCGTCAACGATCCAGAGTTATTTAACCCGCATTATCGCCGCTATTTGTTCAATCAGTTTCAGCAAAGTCTGGGTTTTCCGGAAATACCGGTGCGCATCGAGTTACAGAAGCGCCCGCAACGGGATCTAACGGAAAAAACTGGGCAAGCAGGCACTATTCGCCAGTGACAGGACGCACCATGAAGTCTCGCTTGATTTTAGCTTCGGCATCGCCGCGCCGAAAAACGCTGCTGCAACAAGCCGGTTTTGATTTCGACATTATCGTGCCCCAGATCAAGGAAATTATCCAGGCCCAGTGGTCCCCGGAAAAATGTGTGCAAGAGTTGGCCTACCAAAAAGCGCAAGATGTAATCGCGCAACTACGACAACCAGAGAATAGTCACCTCAACCGGATTATTTTGGCCGCAGATACTATAGTCGCTATTGCCGATGAAATCCTCGGTAAGCCCCGCGATGTTGCCGATGCTTATCAAATGTTGTGGCGGCTGTCGCGAACTCGGCATCGCGTACTGACCGGTATTTGTTTATGGCCGTTATCATGGCAACGCGGCATAACCGCGCTGGCAACAACCTATATTGAAATGCGTCCGATGAGCGTCCAGGAGATCCAGGATTATATTGCCTCAGGCGAAGCCATGGGCAAAGCCGGGGCTTACGCGATTCAAGAAAGTGCGGACCGCTTTATCCGCCATATAGACGGCGATTTTGACAATGTCGTCGGTCTGCCGATCAAGCTGGTGCGACAAGTATTAGAACAGCTTTATTTTTTTCCAGCTCCTAAAATAGAAAATGAAAACATGCAGCAATGAGCAACTAGTCATAGAATGTTTGCGCCGGCTTACTAGCTGCCGGATTGTCGTCAGCTTCTACCATGACTTTCTGGCCATGGCTCAGGCTTTCTCCTGGCAATTGGCAGGATTGTTCGCGCTATTGGCGATTTTGGAAGCGATTGGTAATTTTCAGCCGGCGCTGGATTTCTGGCTGCCGCAGATGCTGTTGCTGGTAATGGTCATGGTTTCGTTGCTCTATGCCCTGGTTATGGCCTGGAAGCGCCCGGCCAATCTATCGAGCACTGCCCGGGATCTAGATCGATGTTATGGTCTGGAGGACCTGATCGGAACCGCCTGCTGTGTAGTACAACGCCAGCAGCGATCACTTGCGGCCAAAGCGGTAATTGCTGCTGCTGCCGGTCATTTGCAAAACATCTCTGCCCGACAATATTTACCATTGCGTTGGGATAACCGGCTTGGAGCGATCGTACTTGTGGTGCTAACCGCGATGATTTTGATTTGCCAGCGCAATGGCGTCACGGTTTGGCAACGCCTTATAGGGAGCAACCGCAAGCATCAGAACAATTCCAGTCAAGTCGCTTCGGCACAACCCCGGGAAGACGCCAGGCAGCAGCATCCGAAAAAATCGCCAAAGGCAACCGCCGATGCCAGCACTTCGGTTTCGCCAACGCATAACCAGCAGCGGCTATCAAGTGGTCAGCAAAATCACGACAGGCAAGCAACTGCAAAACCAACGTCAAAGACTAACCCCAGTGTCGACTCAACGTCAACCAGGCCGAAGCAACCGGGCCAATCGACCAGGCCAAAGCAATCGGGCCAATCGACCAGGCCAAAGCAACTGGGCCAATCGACCAGGCCGAAGCAACCGGGCCAATCGACCAGGCCAAAGCAACCAGGCCAATCAACCAGGCCGAAGCAACCGGGCCAATCAACCAGGCCGAAGCAATCGGGCCAATCGACCAGGCCGAAGCAGCCGGGCCAATCTAAGCGGCAATTGCCCCAGCAAGATATTCAATCGGGAAGCAGCCAGCGCCAGCCAGCACCCTCGCCAGGCCAGAGGGAGCCATCGTCAAGAGAGCAAAACCAGCCCGAGCGATCACGACCCCGGCAAGAGCATTCCGGAGTTACTGCTTCTGGCTCTCAGGTAAACAGCGATCCGGCTGCCGATCAGCAGCCAAGACCTTCAAAGAAGGATGAGCCACGGCCTGATCAGCAACCATCCGCCAGGAATCTACAACTGGCCAAAAACGACAAGACCCATAAAGGCGACCTCGATTCGCGGCAACCAGAGAAGCTGCGTCAGCCAGAGCACAAAGATTCGAGCCGAAGCGATTCCCGAACTTCGGTATCGCCGTCCCGGTCACAGCCACCGGCTTTAACTAAAAAAAAATCGGCGCCACCGATCGCACCCCCGCGACCAGGCAAGCGTCCCGGGCCAACCGGCGCGGCTCCAGCAAATAATGATGGCCGTAAAAGCAAAGCAACAAGACCAAAAGCAAAAAATGTTTCTGAGCGCCAGGCAGGCCGAAATAAACGTTTTGTCCAACAGTTTATCAAACCTCTTTTTGGAGAGGGCAGCAAATGGATTAGCCAGCAAACCTTGAGAGTGGCGGATTCTACGGCGCCAGCACAATCAGATAAAGCAGCGCAGAATATTTCTCGCTATTATCGTTTTACCAGACAGGCCGAAAAATATATCCACCAAAAGAATATTCCCGAAGACTATCGAATGGGGGTCAAGCGTTATTTTCAATTAGTGCGACCGGGCAAGTAATTGGAGAGAAAGCAATGAAGATTTTGATTGCTGATGATGACAGCATAATTAGAGAACTGATGTTGGCGCTCTTGAAAAAGTGGGAGTATAATACTCTAGAAGCCAGCAATGGCCACGAAGCCTGGAAGCTATTACAGCATCCGGAGCCGCCACCAATGGCTATCCTCGACTGGATGATGCCGGGCATGAGCGGACTGGAGATTTGCCGCCAGGCAAGAGCGCATCCGACTTTATCGGCACTGTACATCGTCATCGTAACTGCCCGCGAAGCTAGCCATGACGTTCTCGCTGGCTTTGAAGCCGGTGCTGACGATTATATGGTCAAACCGCTAAATCGCGAACAATTGCAAGCACGCATTCGCGTAGGCGAGAGAATTATCAATTTGCAGAGCAAACTGGCGCAACGTATCCGCGAATTAGAACAGGCGCTAGCCCAGGTGAAAATTCTCCAGGGATTGTTGCCGATTTGTTCCTATTGCAAAAGGATTCGCAATGATAATCAAAGCTGGTCGGAATTGGAGCAATATGTCAGCAAACACTCCCAGGCACAATTCAGCCATACCATCTGTCCAGGTTGTTATCAAACCTACGTCAAGCCAGAATTGGATGCGTTACGCCAGTATAAAAACAAAAAAAATCCTGAATAATTTGCGACCTGTACGGTGGTTCTACCTGTGCAATTGATACTACAATGGAACCACGAATGGACACTAATAAATGAAAACAAGTTATTTAATCCCGTCACCTTAAGATGGCACAGCATCCACCTTCAGGAGAGAAACAGTTATGTCATCAAATTCCCATGCCAGCGACAACAAAATGCGCCCATGGTGGCTGATCGTTTCGGCCTATACCGGACGCATAATTGTAATCGTCGTTATTTTGGGCGTCGCTTACTATACGGCATCTTACTTGATGTGTAATCGCCCCAAAGCCAAAAAACTCCGGCACCAGCAACAATTATTGGTCAAAACCACTACTTTACAGAGCGTAGATTATAGCACCGTGATCGCGACGATGGGAACAGTTGTGGCTTCTCAACAAATCGATCTGCTCCCCCAGGTCAACGGCAAACTGCTCAGCTTATCGCCGTCTTTGTTCCCTGGAGGTTTTTTTAACCAGGGAGAAGTGATCGCGCAAATCGATCCGGTAGATGAAGAGCGTAACGTCCGCCAGGCCGAGCTGACACTGGCAGCAGATAACGTTCGGCTGGAACGAGTACAACACGAACTGATCGTTGCCGAGCGCAATGTCGCTTTGAGCAAAAAACAGGTGCAGGTTGTCCTCCAGTCGGCCCGGGCTGGCGCCGTTGAAGCCGAGGCTCGTTTTCGTCGCATCGAACAACTTATCAAAAGTAACCTGCGCAGCCAGGAAGATTTTGATGCAGCCAAAGCTGCGGCGATTCAAAAAACTGCCGATCTGGCTGCAGCCGAATTGCGAACGGAAGCGGTGGACATCGAAGAATTACAGTTGCAACTCAAACGCCAGGAAGTGCTGCTAGCGGAAAACCAGGTAGAAAAAGATAAAGTCGCCCTGGCCAACGCACAAAAACGATTGCAGGATACCAAAATCATCGCCCCCTTTCCGGCATTGGTATTGCAAAAATATATCGGCCCGGGATCGGTGGTTACTACCAACAGCAAACTGGTTACTTTGGTTGCGGCCGATGAGTATTGGGTCGAAGTTTCGGTGGCTCAGGATCGCTTGCCCTGGTTGACAATTCCGCAAAACCAGGACGATAAAAAAAGCGAAGCCCGGATCACCAGTATTGCCTGGGCCAACGGCACCTCTCGCCTCGGCTATATCAAACGTCTGTTGCCGGCTCTCGAAACCCAAGGACGAATGGTCCGACTGCTAGTCGCCGTCAACGATCCATTAGGACGGAAAGCCGCTAACGGTCAACCCCCTTTGCTGTTGGGCGCCTTTGTACGAGTCAACCTCGAAGGGAAAAAACTGCAACAGGTAGTGCAGGTGCCACGCTCGTGTCTGCACGACGGCAGTTGGGTGTGGACCCTCAACCGTGATAAACTGGAACGGCGCCGCTTAGAAATCATCTGGCGCGATCCCGATTATGTTTATTCCAGCGGCGGCGTTACTAGCGGGGAAAAAATTGTCAGTTCCGATGTCCCTGGCGCGGTAAGCGGAATGACGGTTAGTGAGGCCCGGCCATGACCAGCAAACAGTCTTCCCCTGGTGCTATCGGCTGGATGGTGGGCAACCCGGTAGCCGCCAATCTGGCGATGCTGGTCTGTCTTTTCGGCGGTTTCTTCGCGTTAGGACATATTAAGCAAGAGGTTTTTCCCGACCTCGAATTGGAGATGGTAAGCATTACCGTGGCCTATCCTGGCGCCAGCCCTGAAGAAGTAGAAAAAGGCATTGTCAAGCCGATCGAAGAAGCGGTATGTGGACTGGAAGGGGTCAAGGAAGTCAGCGGCACCGCCAGCGAAGGCAGCGGTTCGGTTACGGTGGAATTGATCGAAGGCGAAAGCCTGCAAAAACTTGCTGACGATATTCGCACCGAAGTCGATCGTATCCGTACTTTCCCGGTCGATGCCGAAGAACCGCAGGTTACCGTGGTTTCGCGCAAGCGTCAGGTACTTGATCTGGTGATCTACGGTGCCGTGGATCGGCGCGTTTTGCACCACTACGCCGAGCAAATTCGCGACGAATTGATTGCCGACTCCCATATTACTCAGATCGATATCACCGGATTGCCGCCGATGGAGATCGCGGTACATGTTCCCCGGTCAGCTTTGCGCCGCTATAATATAACCCTTGACGAAATCGCCAAACGCATTCGCAATGCTTCGCTCGATTTGCCCTTTGGCGGGATCAAGGCTCCAAGCGGAGAGGTGTTGCTGCGAATGACCGAGCGCCGGGACTATGGCCGCCAATTTGCCAGCTTACCGTTGGTGATCAGCAACGACGGCAGCCGGGTCTTGCTGGACGACATTGCCGCGATCGAAGACGGTTTCGAAGATAGTGACTACGAAGCTTCGTTCAACAACAAACCAGCAGTATTGCTTGAAGTGTATCGCATCGGCAATCAGACGCCAATGGAGGTTTCGGCGGCAGTACGCCGACATATCGAGAATATTGGTGATAAATTGCCGCAGGGCATTGAGGTCACTATCATGCGCGATCGTTCGGACATTTATGGGCAAAGGGTGGATCTATTGTTACGCAATGCCGGCCTAGGATTGATTCTGGTGCTATTTTCCCTCGGCCTGTTTTTAGAAATACGCCTGGCTTTCTGGGTGATGATGGGGATTCCGATTTCCTTTCTCGGTTCGCTGCTGATTATTCCCTACACCGGGGTAAGCCTCAATATGATATCGCTATTTGCCTATATCATTGCCCTGGGCATTGTCGTCGATGATGCGATCGTCATCGGCGAAAATATCTATCGCCACCGCCAGGAAGGCATGACCTTTATTCAGGCATCGATTCATGGCGCTAAGGAAGTGGCGTCGCCGGTCACTTTCAGCATTCTCACCAATGTCGCCACTTTTATGCCGTTATATTTTGTGCCGGGAGTGATGGGAAAATTATTTCGACAGATTCCGATCATCGTGGTCTCGGTGTTCATGCTTTCACTGCTTGAATCGATATTCGTGTTGCCAGCACATCTGGCTCACCAAAAAGAACGCAAACGTCGGGGTTTGAGCGCTTGGCTTTATCGCGGCCAACAAAAATTCAGCGCCGGATTCAACTGGACGATTTCGCATTTTTATGGACCAATGCTGCGTGCCATTTTGCATTTTCGCTATGTCGCCGTAGCAATAGCCATCGCCGGGCTGGTAATTGCCATTGCCTGGGCCGGCAGCGGTCGTATGGGGTTCCAGCTTTTTCCTAAGGTCGAATCCGATCATTCCGAAGTGACGGTGGTGATGCCTTACGGTACTGCTATTGAAAAAACCAAAGTTATTTCCCAACGTCTGGTAAATTCGGCTTATGCGGTGCAAAATAAATCAAAAAAAACCTGCATTATCGGCATTTTTTCCGAAGTGGGTAAAGGCGGCAGCCATAATATCAGAGTGCGTACTTATCTGGTGGATGCGGCAGTGCGAGAAAAAATCGGCATATCTACGGCTGATTTCACTAAAAGCTGGCGTCAGGAGTGCGGAGCGATCATCGGCGCCGAATATTCCCGTTTTGCTGCCGATGCTGGAGGCCCAGGCCAGGGTGCTTCATTGACGGTCGAGTTGGCACACAGCAATGTCAAGGTTTTGGAAAAAGCCAGCAAAGAACTGGCTGCGGCACTTTTGGACCTTGAATACACCACCGATGTCGATGATGGCTATTTGCCCGGGAAACAACAGTTGGATTTTCTGGTACTACCGGAAGGGAAAGCTCTGGGGATCACTGCCGAGCATCTAGGACGGCAACTGCGCAACGCCTACTATGGCGCTGAAGTTACCCGCCAGTTGCGCGGACGCAGCGAGGTGAAGATCAAAGTGCTGTTGCCCAAAGCGGAACGGATCAGCGAATACACCCTGGAAGAAATGGTGGTGCATACGCCGACAGGAAAGGAAGTGATGCTGCGAGATGTGGCTAGCTGGAAACGGGGGCGGGCTTATACCACGATTAACCGGCGCGATCAACGTCGGGTGGTCCAGGTTACCGCCGATGTCGAGCCACGCGCCAAAACGCCCGAGGTTATCGACAGATTGCAGGCCGGGCCGCTACCGAAACTTGTAGGCAATTATCCTGGTCTTAGCTACAGCTTCCAGGGGCGTCAGGCCGAACAGCGCGAATCCCTGGTCAGCCTGCAAACCACGTTCTTGTTTGCGCTGCTGGTAGTGTACGCTTTGCTGGCGGTGCCGTTTCGGAGCTATATCCAGCCGTTGATCGTCATGTCGTCAATCCCGTTTGGCATTGTCGGCGCGGTACTGGGACACCTGTTGATGGGATATGCTCTGTGCCTGCCCAGTATATTCGGGATCGTAGCTCTTTCGGGCGTAGTGGTCAACGATTCGCTGGTACTGGTCGATTGCGTCAACCGGATGCGTCTTGACGAAAAAAACACGGTTGCTGAGTTGCTGATAAAATCAGCAATCCAACGCTTTCGACCAATTTTGTTGACCACGCTCACCACCTTTTTTGGTTTGATGCCGATGATTTTCGAGCCGTCACGTCAGGCGCGCTTCATCATTCCCATGGCCATTTCTCTCGGCTTTGGCATCTTGTTTGCCACATTGATTACTTTAGGGCTGGTGCCGTGCCTTTATTTGATGGTCGAGGATCTGATTATGGTCAAGGACAAATTATGCGGTAAAAAATAATGAGGATCGATATCGATATCGATCCTCATCCTGGCGACGTCGCAGCCGTTGCGGCTCAGAACAAATTCCCAGGCACTACGGTTGTGGCGCTACCTCTGGTTTTTTACGCATTTGTTTGATTCCGAAGAAGATGCCGATCGCCACGGCAATCAGGATAAGCGCCAGCAACGGTCGATAGAACAGCCAGGCAATAGCGATGGTCACTAGCGACAACGCCAGGGCGATTACCAGAGAGAAAAGGAAAATACCGGCGCCGAGGATGTCGCCGAGAATGGGGATAACATCGGCGAAAGTAACGAACGGACCGAACATTGCCATAATCCCGAATAGCATCATCACAAATCCCACCAGGCGCAAAATCCAGGTCAGCATTATATTGCTATCGATCGCATGCTGAAACATGGCTTCGGAGCTTTTGTTGCCGAGTTCCAACATTTCCAATTCCCGCCCAACCGTGGTCATATACGGACGAAAGCTATTGCCGTCTTGCTGAGCGACGATGCTGACGGTGCAGGGGCGAACGACCGAAAAACCAATGCGGACATCGCCGATTTGAGGAGATCCTGGATCTTTGCCGAGATAAATTTGGTTGTTACTGATTCTAGCTTTGTCCTTCCATTGGGCCGGAATGTTTTTGTCATTAGCCACCAGCGGCTGGAAAGCAGAAATTCGCCGGATCAGACTATCGCTCAAAGCGAACGCGCCTAGTTTTACCTCCTGGGCCTGCCAGTTTTGCTTGGAGTAGGGCATACTTTCAGGGTTTTCATGACCGCTAGTTTTGCGAAATTGACTTGACTGGATCAGATCGCTAGACCATTTGCGATCGTATTTATAGATGGTTTTTCTTACTTTTTTGCCGCCTAGTTTGCGCTCAGTTCGCGTTTCCTTTTTTTCATACCATTGGTACATCTCGACGCTTCGATGCATGCGGATAGCATTCTCGGCAATAGCGAAAGTTTCGTCTTTGAGGATTTCTTGCGTAGTCGCCTGGCCGGTCATATGCACCAGTTTATTCTGGTTGCGTGGATTGACCTTATCGGACGACATTGATACCACGCTTCCCTTTCCTTCTTCCAGGCTCTTTGCAGTTTTGACCGCACGGCCTTCGTTCCAGAACAACACAATAAAAGAAAGCCCAAACAATACGGCGCCGAAGATGACACCCTTGATTGATTCCATGAGGCGGGATCCCCAGGAAATTTCCGATACTTCTGTTACTGAATCTTCAATATCCATATTTTCTCCTTTAGAAACCAATAACTATCGACACAGGGAGACAACGATGGCATAGCCGTTCCATCGTTCCCGAAATTTTGCATATGACCAGTATTCGCGGCCCGAAAGAGAATCGCCGATGACAATGCTCTGCGGCTCGATTCGAAATACTACCACCACATGGTTGACCAACAGTTGATAGCGAGTATCGACGATACAAGGAAATGGCAGTTTTTGCAAGCCCTTCCAATCAGTGCATACGATATTTACCTGCCAGCCGGCTTTGCCGATTTTATTTTCAAGAGCCACTGCTATTCGCAGCAAGCTAGTTCCAGCGCCAGTGGTATGGGTCAACCGTGCCATTTCGCTTTCAGTAGAGGCAATCCCCAGGTGATTCAACAGCGTAGCGCCGGCAGCAGGGCCGCAAGTGGATGAAGAACTTTGGATATAAACTCCGTCGATTTTTTGCTGACGCCGGCAAGGCTCGACCATCTGAATTTGCCAGCGGGAATAGACAATAATGTATAATCCCAAAGCGCCACACAATAACCGGGTGCCATGGCGTACCAGTTTGCCGGGATGAATTCGGGAAACAATGGCAAAAAATAGAATTGCAAACAAAGCAAACAACGTTGCCTCCAGATAGATAAAATAGCGTCCCGGCAACCAGGCAAAAGAAATATCCGGGCGAACACGCAGTACCTGTCCCAGACATAATCCGCCTACGCCGACTATTGCCAGCGGATAGTAAAATTTTTTTCCCTTATCGGCACTGAAACTACCCAGGACAAACAACGACAACCCGGCTATCATTTGCCCTAAAAACCATAACGGAGCATAATTCATTGTCAACTCCAAATTTTTGTAAAAAAACTATGCATTCAGATTACCAAAAATAGCGGCTGGGGGCAAGCTAAATTTGACGCTTGTGTAAAAACCTCTTCGCATATGCGGCAAGGAAAAATTTGACAAACCAAATAGGTAAGTTATTTCTTTCCGGCTTCTAAGTGAACTTTTCCTTTGCTGCTAACGATTATTAGATTGGTAATGTTACTTTGACAATGTCAAGTTCTTTGAAAGATCCAAATTTTACCACTCCTTAGGAATCAAAATGCAGCTTTATCAAGACTACAACGAAGACGATTGTGAATATCAAGAGCAACCGCAGTATTTTTCGGCATTCTTCCGAGAACAATTGAGCAATATGCCCTGGTGGGTATTATCCATTGTCGTTCACCTTATTGTCATTTCCCTTACCAGTCTCATTGTTATCGAAGAACCACAGCCTCTGTATCAATTAGAGTTCAATGTCTCCCTGGAAACCGAGAAAAAACAAGAGAAAATTCCGGAAATTCATAAAGAACGATCTCGACAAGAGATTATTCACGAAAAAATCTCGATGCAAGAGCTGCCCCGGGAACATGTAGTCAAACCTTACAACAACAGTCCAGAAGAAAGCTTGGAACCACCAAAAGGTGAGCACCATGGCAATGACAGTCCTTTCTCTGGAAAATTCGATAATCAAGCAATCGGAGTCGGTGGAGGCGCGGGTAAATTGTTCGGCGATCGCCTGGGGAGCAGGAAACACCTGCAAAAACGCGGAGGGGGCGTTGATACTGAAAGTGCAGTACAGGCTGGACTGCGCTGGCTGAAAAGACACCAAAGCCCGGATGGACGCTGGGATAGCGACGGTTTTATTCAATACTGTGGCAAAGAGGCCGAATTCTCAGGACAATGCCAAGGAATTGGTGATGCTCAGTATGACCCGGCAATGACCGCGTTAGCGGCGCTATGTTTTCTTGGCTCGGGCCATACCACTACCAGCGGTGAATACAAGAATCAGGTCAAAAATGCCGTACGTTATCTGATCAGCAGCCAGGATGAGGACGGCTGCTTTGGCTCGCGTCAGACAACCCGCCACATGTACAACCATGCGATTGCTACTCTGGCCATCGTGGAAGCTTATGCTCTGTCCAATCATAATCCGATGTTGAAAACGAGTGCCGTAAAAGCCATTGATTTTCTTGCCAAAGCACAAACTCCAGGCGGGGGGTGGCGCTACACCCATCTTCCTGGAGAAGATGACACTTCGGTGATGGGATGGTGTGTAATGGCACTTAAACTGGCACAAGATGCCGGGATCGCGATACCGTCCAACGCTTTCGCTGGCGCTCAAAAATTTTTGCAAGCGGTGACTGACACTAACCAGAGGTCTGGCTATCGCCGCCAAAATGATAAAATCGAATTCGAGCAAGCGGTGCTGACAACCCAATATTTATTTTCGCTGCCGCCAGAAAGCTGCGCCGATTTACAAAGCGGCAGGCTTAGTGAGCACACTCTGCGCCAGTTCGAACAACATGGCCATCCTCTTTCTCCTGGTGTCCAGATACGCCGCACCTCGTTTCGAGCGATAGATGCCGCTCTTGGCTCAAGTATGACCCGAGGCCATATTGAAGTATGGCGGGTATTTGACCGCAGCAATAATCGTGAATATCAGATATCGCAAAGCCAAAAGCCCGATGTATTTTTGATCAGCAATAAATTTGCTGCCAGTGAAGCCATGACTGCGGTAGCGATGACTTCGCGGGTGTTTATGAACATCGATCGCCAACATCCTTCATTATTAGCGGCAGCAGGGTTGCTGGGAGCACAGCCTCCGGCATGGGCAAGGGGAGCTAATGGTTATAGCCCTATCAATTATTACTATTGGTATTATGGCACGCTGGCAATGTATCAAATGAGTGGAGAATACTGGCTAAATTGGAATAGCCATATCAAGAGAATCTTACTGGAGCACCAACAAAAGCAGGGATGTGAGAACGGGTCGTGGCCGCCAATTGGCAAACGTTGCCAGCCCGGCGGTCGCATCTATGCTACCACACTTAGCATTCTCAGCCTGGAAATTTATTATCGCTATGGTCGTATTGATAAATAGGCGACCGGTCGGTGAAACGCTTTACCTTCTATTTCCTTTCTTTCCGGCTCCTAAGGAGCCGGCAAGAAATAAGTTGGCCAGTTGGTTTAGCAATTTTGCTTCCTGGCAAGGAGCGACGAATGCGTATAGCCTTAGTTCTGTAATTGAGGAGCGACGCGGCCAGGGAGCAAAAGGGCAAACCAAATGGGTAAGTTATTTCTTGCCGGTTCCTAAGCCATCCAGAGTATTGAGTAATATCTTAGCTTTTACCTGTTCTTTAGTCTGGAACAAATCTTTCCAGGTTTTGACATATTGCCGCAACTGGTCGATCGCAGTTGCTCCGGCTAATTTGAGCCGGTGGCGGCAGCGGGGGCTTTCCAGCATTTTTTCCAGGATCTGCAGAGCTTGACTCCGCCCGCCATTGGCACTTTTACGCTCCAGATGTTTGATAAGCTCAGCAACATCAATGTTGGCCATTCGGACTACCCTAAGCCGATGCTTATCCACAGGGAATAGTGCAAACATATAGCCGGCAGCGACTTTGAGATTTTTAGTTTGGGGATGGACCCAAATTTGGAAATAGAAGCGACTTCTCTCCTTTGCGCTTACGCTCAAATGGTCTTCGATTTTTTTCGAGTCGGCATAGAATCGATAATTGTATTTAATTCCATCGAAAACCCGATAAGGTTTTGTTAGATAAAAGCCATATGCTTTCAACGCCACCAGGGGTACCTTGACAATAAACGGCCCAGCGCCGGGAATGATTGTAATTTGCTTCCTGACCGTCTGATATCTGGCGAATCTCAACTCCAGCATCACTTCGCTTCCTGGCAAAAAAGTCTGATCTTTAGAGACAGGATTGCCGTTAACCAAAATCTGTTGCGCTGACACCAAAATATTGCCAGACGAATTGATTACCTCGAAAGCAAGTCGTCGCGGCCTGGCAAAAAGTTTTTGGGTGATCCGATAAGGCTGCTCACTAGGCAAGATTTCAATTTCCAGACGCGGGCCGAACTTATAGCCAGGGCGTTGGATATACAGAAAATAGGCACCAGGCCTGACTTTCTTGCCGCGAAAATAAACAAAACAAGGAATCCCTGTCAGTTTATCGATCAGCGAAAATTTGAAAGGGGCGAGATTCGCGGGCGGTTCAATATCATAGACTACATTGAGACAAAATTGCACCTGTTTGGCAATCAACTGGTTTTCGATAACGAACGGCTTCGCTGCCGGCCAGACATATTTTTTGGTTTCAATCACTTCGTAGGCTTCTTTGGTGATGCGCAATATATACAAACCAGGTTTGATCATATCACCTTCTTTGACAATTTTTTCTGATTTGGGCTTCTCCACCGGAGCCATGGTGATTTGGTACGGCGCCAGATTTTCGGGAGGCTTGACGTCATAGCTGATCTTTTCTTTGAGCGACCTGGCAGTGGTAATCAAGATTCTTTCCAGCAGAAACGGCCCTTTTCCGGGCGGGATAAGCAGCTCTTCTTTGAGCGAAGCATAACCAGGGTGTTGAATATCGAGTTTATATTTGCCGGGTTTGAACGCGGCCTCACGGGCATCTTTGCCGTTGAGAGAAATTACATCGGGATCAATACGTTCACCGGGGGGAAAATCACCGCTAATCACCGCTTCGACTTCCCGTGGCACGGTTTGCGCACTGAGCAATGATAAAACCAGGGAAATGAAAACTATGACCAAGTTTTTCATCTACTCCTCCATTCTTCATTATCCAGAATGCTGACGAAATCTACCTGATCTTCATAGAAATTGATGGAGTGCTGTAACGTTGCACCCCATAAGTATCGAAGGATTCAGCGGATATTTTTCCTGTATGCCTGATCTCTCCTCTTCTCAGTAGTGGGAAATACTCATCCGTCTCATCCACGCGGTTCACTGCGACGCGCGTGCCCCCCAGCAACCGCACGAAATCCTCCTGTGACAGCCCCAACTTACGATTATCGCCATCGACCATCGAATTATACCAGTGCCTGGGACAACTTATGCACCCAACTTGGCATAAGTCTTGAAAATATATGTCAGATGCCTGGCACCATTGCTCCGATGCCTGGCACCATTGCTCCGATAAATTTGAACCACGAATGGACACTAATAACCACGAATCGGAGAGAATATTTCAGCATGTCTTTTCTAATGAAACGATTTGCACCCATTCTTTTTTTGAGCAGTAACTACCCCCCCAACCTTGAAATGCTCCCGGGCGCTCTTAGGTAATCTGTAAGCGCTGGCACCATGCCGTCAATTCCGCCTCGGTCAGAAAACCACAGCCACCACCATTGACGCCGATTTTGCGCGAAGCGAACACTGTGGCTTTGCGTAGGGACTGATAGGGCTGATGTGTTTGCGCATAGCAGTGCAAAAAACAGGAGAATAGAGCATCTCCAGCACCGATACTATTTACTATCGTTGTGGTGGCAACCGCCGGTATCTGTTGCAGCGAGTTATCGGCACGAACATACAATAGCGCTCCAGCACTGCCCATGCCGATGACGATAATTTGGTTGCGATAGTGGCGCCGTAATTGTTCGATAAATTGTGCCGGCGGCACCGGCAATTGTTCATGGCTCAAAAACAGAATATCCGCCGCAGCCATGAAATCGCGGTTGAATTCATCGTGAACGCTGGCGATGGTGTGGACATCGCAGGCCACTGGCTTGCCCATTTCTCGGGCCGCTGCTAAAAAGGGACGAGAGAAGTTGATATTGCATAGTACCGCCAGATCACAGCCAGCCAGGGCTTGTAAAAACTGTGGTTGTGGATAGTGGATATCCTGAATGTCTTTGAGATCGACGTGAATTTGGCGACGGCCATCGCGGGTATAGATAATTACTGATTGCGGTGTTGCCGTCAATTGAGATAACACCCCGGCGACGCTGAAATTCTCTCGGGCCAACGCCTGCTCAATTACTTTGCCGACAAGATCCTGGCCAATAAAGCTGCAAAGTTGCACCTGGTTGCCTAAATGCGCCAGGGCGCGGGCGACATTGTAGCCGACACCTGAAATGGTAGAATTGGCACCATGAAAGGGATACAACACCGGACAATAATCAAGGGGAAAACTTTCCACTCGCAAGGTGGTTTCGAAATTGATCAGCCCGGATACCAAAACTCGAGTCATCAATATAGTTTCCTTTTCTATAGTATCAGCGATATCCGCAGGCTAACGCCAGATTCATTATCTTTTAAAAATAGCGGTAACACAGGTAAAACAATGCTAGCGCCAGCATCCCCCATAGCAGAAGATCCATATAACTCCAGCTATCATCTTCGCTGTCGCCGGTAGCCATCAATTCTTGCATTGAACGGCGCTCGGGTTTGCTTTCTTTCATGGTTTCGAATTGGGACGCTCTTGCTGGATTGGGCAACGGAGCTGTTGGGGTTGACGGCAACTGACTTTCGCGGCTGGCCAGTGACATTTTTCGTACTGGAGAAGGACTGGATACCGGGCGCTTGGCATTCAAAAATTGACGCAGACTCTGGTACATTTCTTGCGCTGAATGATAGCGCTTACTTTCTTCTTTTTCAATGGCTTTTAGACAAATATCTTCCAGTATTTTGGGAATGGAAGATTTGCGCTGTCTGGGAGGAATCGGGGATTCCGTTAAAATCATCTGCATCAAGGTGGTGGTAACACTGTGATCGAAAGGCGGCTTACCTACCAGCATTTCGTAAAAAACTACCCCCAGGGCATAGATATCGCTAGCTGGACCGATTTCATCTCCGGTAATTTGCTCTGGCGACATATACAGCGGCGTTCCCATGATAATATTGGGTTGGGTAATGCGCACTTCTTGACTCATTTTTCGCGCCAGTCCGAAATCGGTGATTTTGGCCTGGCCTTCGTTGCTGATCATTATATTTTCCGGCTTGATATCGCGATGAATGATCTTGTTGTCATGAGCATGCTGCAACCCCTGGCAAATCTGAGCGATAATTTCCACTTTTTGCTGCAGCGACGGACGTTGATTTTTCAATACATAGGCTAAACTGTGGCCAGCAACATACTCCATCGCGATGTAATGCTCGCCGCATTCGTCGCCAACATCATAAATGGAGACGATCGCCGGATGATTCAACGAAGCTACGGCGCGTGCTTCTTGCTTGAACCGCAAGAGGATGTTGTCATTCAATTCTTCGGTCTTCAGCACTTTCAAAGCGACCAGTCGCCCAAGATCTTCATGCTCGGCCTGGTAAACTAAACCCACACTGCCATTGCCAATCAACTCGACAATTTTATATTTTCCGTACTTTTGCCGGATGAAATCAGCTCGACGGGTGGTAGCGTTCGATTTCAGAAATTGCCGGCACTCTTTACAAAAAGCGCTATCGGTATTTTCCGGCAACAGATTCAGTGACTGACAATGGGGACAGATAATGCTATTTTCACGCAAACGCAAGAGTTCGCTAATTTGTGCGGTAGACAATAGACCGCTATCACACAGAGCAAAAACCATTTGCTTGCCGCTACTATTTTCGATCAACTCGCGGAGTTGCTCTTGTGTCAACAGGTTCAATTTCAGAGATAGCTTGATGAGCATCAAATCGTCGCCATCAAAACTTCTCAATTCCCCTAATAGTTCCATAAAGCACCTGCGCAGCCAGACTAGCTTTGGTTCTGTGTTTTTGTTCTACCTAGCCACTCGATGAGCTTGGCCGTCAACGCTTCCTTGCCTTTCTCGTTAAAAACTTCGTGGAAGGCATCATGGATAATGTAAAAATCCTTGCGGGGATCGGTAAGCCCGGCAAAGAATTGCTTGCTCGCTTCCAGATCGGTTATTTCGTCCTTTTCGCCGTGGAAAATCAGACATGGCACTTTGATATGCCTTGCTGCCAGCAAAGCTTTCTTCATTCCCCTGGTTATTTCCACGAGCCAGCGACTATTAATATGATGCTGTACCATCGGGTCGGTGATATATTCTTCGACAATCTCTGGGTCGTGCGACAGTAGCCCGGGATCGACAATTCTCTGCAAGGAATAACTAGGATAAAAAAGCGACATCATTCGTGCGGTCAAACGTTTGACAATTGGAATAGCGATTTTGCATCTAAATAACGGGCCACTCAATACCAACCCCTGTACCGGGCATTTCGCCCAGGCGGTGAACACTACGGCAATCAATCCGCCCAGACTATGGCCGAAAACGAAAGGGACTTGCATTTGCTTATGGATTTTCAGAAAAGCATAAAAATTGGCGATATCGACAAGATAATCTTCGAAACGATGAATATAGCCTCTTCTGCCTTCCGATCGTCCATAGCCGGTGAGGTCCAAAATATAAAAATTGTATCCGTTCTGTGCCAGCTCGCTTCCCAATTCATGGTAACGCCCTCCATGCTCGGAAGCACCATGAATGGCTATGATTTCGCCTCTGTTTTTATTAGTCGCGCAATAACGGCGATAATAAAGCCATCTTCTTTCGGAAGGGAAAAAGCCCTCGGCCTGAATATAGGTTGCTACTTGTGTCATAATTTTTATATAATACCCTGATTGCTAGGCTGTGTTTACGAATTCATTCCGCCTGCTATCGAGCCCTTTTGTTCCCTGGCGGTGTCGCTCCTCAATTACCGAATTAAGGCTATGCGCATTCGTCGCTCCTGGCCAGGAAACAAAATGACTTCGCTATCAAACGAAAGTAATTCGTAAACACCACCTAGTTTATGAACTTTATCGAGATAATGTGCGTAGGAGCCGGCATAACTTACCCATTTGGTTTGCCTGGATCTTTGCCAGGAATCAAAATTGCTAAACCAACTGACCAAGTTATTTCTTGCCGGCTCCTTAAGATAACATAGCGATAAGATATTGTCAAAAAAAATTCTCCCGGCTTTTTCCTTTGAAACCGACACCTGCTTTGCTATAATTATCCCAAATATGATTTGGAGGAAACTTTTAGCAGCACCAAGACGTCAGGACATGCCTTGCGATTTTCGCCGTTTTCGCGCCAAGACGAAGTTTAGATTATCGGCCCAATCCGGAAGGCAAGAATGTCGAGTTTGGGCATTCTCGTTTGCCAAGATGCCCTCCCTTACTTTGGGAGCCGGCAAGAAATAACTTACTCATTTGGTTTGCCCTTTTGCTCCCTGGCTGCGTCGCTCCTCAATTACAGAACTAAGGCTATGCGCATTCGTCGCTCCTTGCCAGGAAACAAAATTGCTAAACCAACTGACCAAGTTATTTCTTGCCGGCTCCTTGGGGATTAGGGCGTGTTTGCAAATTTCTTTCTGCTACGAAGCCCGATGCATCTTTCCTGGCTGCGTCGCAGAATCCAAAATCGTCCTCAATTTAACTACTACCTAATCTCCGGCGATTTCGGAACCTGCTCCTTGCAGGAAAGCGCCTCGGGCTTCCCGCGACGAAATTAATTTGCAAACACGCCCTACTTGAAAAATTTACTAACTAGCAATCAGGTTATAAAATATAATCAACTATGGACGCGTTAAATCATCTAAAAGAATTAACTGGAAGCGGAGAACTGGCGGTCATCATCGGGGCAAGCTTACAGCAAAAAAACCCATGGGCAGTACTGCTCGATTGCGCTCTCAACAGCATCGCCGCCAAAGAAAATGGAGTTCTAAAAGACTACGTCAACGAAATCAGAGAGCGCGATCTGCCGCCCGAGGTATTTTTTCGCATTCTTTATCAACAAATTGGTACAGATAGTCTAAATTTGTTTGCGGATTTCCAACGAGATGCTCCACATTCTTTACATCGGCAGCTAGCCTTGCTGTTGAAAAACAAGGCAATATCCTGGCTAGGAACTACGGCGATCGATAATGGGCTTGATCTGGCTTTCCAGGAATATTCTTGTGAAGAAAATTCTGATTATGTTAATGCCCAAGCCGAAGAACAGGAGCTACCCATCGTCGCCTGGTTGAACGGACGGCACCATGAACAACGATCGCTTTTGCAAAACCTGGATCAGCAACGTAACCGCTACCTTGATTTCTGGAGCGAGCAAGAGCTATTTTTTCCCAAACTGGCAAAGGCCAGGGCGATTTTAGTGATCGCGGAAATGCCAGGAGAATTTTGCTGGCGTGCTCTCTGCGGTAAATTATTGTCTTGGGGGCGACGAGGTATTCCAATATATTGGGTTACCGACAAACCGAATATCGCTATCCATCATATCTCATCGCTAAGCACCGGAACGATTCTAGAAATTTCGGCAAACACCCTCTTGAATAACTTCCTGGCCGAAGCAATACCAGCGGAGCCAGCCGAATCCACCTTTGCTTGCCCGCAGGCACAAGCCTGGCTCGAACAATATGAATCTCCCCGTTGTTGGAACGATATTACCGCATTGCTGTTGAATCATGTGATGAGCAGAAATCGTGCCGGAAAACTATTCAGCCAGTCGCTCGAAGTTTATCAGCAGCAGAAGAAATATTTGCGGGTGGCTTTTTGTTATCGCCATTTAGGACAAATTTTGCTCGAACAAGGCCATATGGAACGCGCTATTGAAAATCATTTATTGGCTATAGAGCACTGGTCCCTGGGAGGGGATGAAAAAAGCATGGCCTATGAATATATGCTTTGTGGCGATAATTATTGGAACGGCGGAGCTGCCGATAAAGCGTTGCAACATTATGGCGAGTCTTTATCCTATTATCGCCGAAATGGCGATAATTACGGCATTGCCGAGGTGAGCGCCAAATTGGCGTTGATTTGTGATGTCGATGAAGATTACCAACTGGCACTAAAATATTATCTTGACAGTTTGCTGGCACGAAAAGCTTCGAATGACGGCAGCGGCCTGATTCTGGCCTTGCTGAACTTGAGCAATTGTTTGATCAAGAACCAGGAATGGCAAAAAGCAGAAACCTATCTTCAGGAAGCGATAGAATTAGCTGGCCAAAACCACGATGCGATTTCCCAGGCCGATGCCTATCAATTATTGGGTCTGATAAAAATGAATTATCAGGATTATAATCAAGCCAAGGAGTATTACGAAAAAGCTTACCAATGTTATCAGCAAGAGCACGATCTGTTGTCTTTGACCTTCATCTATTGCAACCTGGGGCATCTGTGTGCCCGGCTCGAAGACTATAGTCAGGCCATAAAACATTACGAAGACGCTGTAGAATGTTATGAAAAAATGGGGGATTGGCATCATTTGGCAGCGGTCTATACCAATTTGGGGTTTTTACACTCGACTCGCGGCGAATATCGATTGGCCGAAGATTATTTTGGTCAGGCCGAAGAGATATTCGCTGCGCTTAAAGATGTCTACAACCTGATCAAGACCCACAGCCATTTGGCTAAAGTTTATGCCATGCAAGGCGAAATCGACAACGCCGTAGAGTGCTACAATGCCAATATAGAAATGTTGCTCCAATTGGGGGCCAAAGAAGAATTGGCCGGCACTCTAGTTGCTCTAGCTATGGTATACCTCCAAAATCAAGATTTTACCAAAGCAACCGAACAATTGCAAAAAGCCGTAGATCTTTATGAATCTTTAGGCTTACAACAGTCCAAGCAGGAAACTATGGAAATCTTGACAACTATTGGTACCAATGTCGCTACCAACCAGAGCCCTTGATTGCCAGTTCCACATCACCTGCCTCATCCTGGTAATTCAGGATAGCATTGTCTCTTTGCCAGAAATTACCGGACAGGATCAATTCGCTGATGAATGCGAAGAATAATAGCTTATTGCAGCAAATACCTCAGGTAGATAGCCTGCTTAATCATTTTGTAGACACCACTCCATGGACCCGCTCGTTTTTGCGATATGAAATTCGCCTTTATCTCGAACAATTGCGCCAAAAGGTCATTGCCGGGCAGAACGTTCCGGAAATCCAGGGAGACAAGATTTGTCAGCAAAGCTTGCGACTACAGTTGGCGCAACATTTACAGCCCAAAATCCATCCTGAAATTTGTAGAACCATCAATGCTACTGGAATAATTTTACATACCGGGTTAGGCCGGGCAGTACTGCCGGCAGCGGCCATTGCTACGATTCAGCAAAATCTGCGAGGTTATAGCATAGTAGAAGTTGATCGCGATAGCGGCAAGCGGACACGGCGCGACCAGATATTCATAGACCAGCTATGTTTTCTGACCGGGGCAGAAGACGCTACCGTGGTCAATAACAATGCCGGAGCTGTGTTATTGACGCTATCGGCATTAGCCAAAGGAAAAGAAGTCATTGTCAGCCGCGGCCAACTGGTCGAAATCGGAGGATCTTTTCGGGTTCCGGAAATCATGGAACAAAGTGGGGCTAAACTTGTCGAGATTGGATGCACCAATAGGATTTATTTAGCTGACTATGAAAAGGCAATTACCTCAAATACGGCAGCAATTCTACATGTTCATCCGGCTAATTTCAAAATCAGTGGATTTACCAACTCGGTTTCCCTGGAACAACTGGCGAAGTTAGCGCTAGCTCGAGATGTCAAACTAATCGAAGATGCCGGTTCTGGAGCGGTGATTGATTTTAGCTCCTGGGGATTACAGGACGATCCAGTAATCTCTCAGAGCATCAATGCCGGAGCAGATGTGGTCACTTTTTCTGGAGACAAAATGCTAGGCGCCTGCCAGGCCGGCATTATCGTCGGCAAACATCCGATAATCGAAAAAATAAGAAAGCATCCTCTAGCAAGAGCATTACGGGTTGACAAAATCACCTTGGCTATTTTAGAATCTACCCTGAAGTTATATCAGCAAAAAGATTTTTTGCAACAAATACCTGTCTTGGCCATGGTGACAGCAGCCCCCGAACAAATCAAGCTGCGCGCCGAAAAACTTGCTGAAAATTTGCGTCAAACGTTGACGAATTGCCAGATCGCGGTTACTCCCTCTGTAGCTTTGGCTGGCAGTGGTTCTTTTCCCACGCAGGCTATTGCCAGTTATGCGGTTCTATTGAAACAAGCGAATGTTTCGGCTAGCCATCTGGCTAAATCCCTTCGGCAACATTGTCCGCCGGTTTTTGTCCGAATTCAGGACGAACACCTGGCAATTGACCTCAGGACTATATCTCGCGAAGAAGACGCTGAAATTGTTGAAATTGTCAAGAAGATAATGACTGGCCACAACCACATCAACTAATTTTTGCCACCAGATTGGCAATATTGGGAGGCAATTACCTTTATGGAACTTACCATTCATTCGGAAACCCATCATCGACCAGGAGTTGGAGACATAGTCGCGTTGAAGCCATGCGGCCCCATTGATCAGAAAAGTGTACAATCATTAGAAGCCACCGTACTTGATTTTTACCGGAAAGGTATTTGCCGGCTGATTCTTGATTTGTCGGAAACTAAATATCTGAATAGTACGGGGCTAGGATTATTGATAAATATTGCCCATCGTGTCAATGTGGTTGGGGGGGGGGTGCGCTTAATCAATGTGGCAGAAAAATTCAAGGTGCTGTTCGACATGCTCGGGCTGGAAAGCTGTCTGCCGATTATCGGCAACTATGAAACGGCGTTGAATTCATTTGGTGAAGCGGGCGATACTAATGATGCTGATGTGGCCGAACCAGCTCCTCAAGAGCGGCAACCACCGTCTTCGCATATAGATCAAACACCTTTTGCCGAGCAACAACGCCAGGACGTCGCCCCAGAAGCTGCCTCCGACGATCCAGCCGAAGAAGCTCAATACGCCCAGGAAGCTGCTTATGACCATGGCGCAATTGAATCGCATAGCTATGCGTCCGAAGAAGCTCAATACGCTCAGGAAGCTGCTTATGACCATGGCACAATTGAATCGCATAGCTATGCAGCCGAAGAAGCTCAAGACCCCCAGGAAGCTGCTTATGACCATGGCACAATTGAATCGCATAGCTATGCAGCCGAAGAAGCTCAAGACGCCCAGGAAGCTGCTTACGACCATGGCGCAATTGAATCGCATAGCTATGCAGCCGAAGAAGCTCAAGACCCCCAGGAAGCTGCATACCCTCAGGATAACCTCGATTTTCAAGAAGATGAAGCCATGGCAGAAGATCATCTCAATGGCGACAATCTGGAAGCAGGAGGCAGCTTAGAATATGCTCCATATATGCAACAACAGAATTTCGAAGATTCCGATTCAGCCGAGCAAGAAGAAAATCAAGAAGATGATGTTCACCAAGATTTTACTTTCGTTGACGGTTTTATGGTTGACGAATCGGTAATTCCCAAAGAACCAGAGGAAGAAGAACCAGAGGAAGAAGAACCAGAGGAAGAAGAACCCCCAAGGGAAAAAAACGCAGCCGAACCAACAGCGGCAGCAGCAATTGGCGCTAGTTCTTCAAGCGTTCCTGAAAATTTTGGCGGCTATGCCCCTCCCCTCGAAGAAAAACAACTCGAAGAAAAACTACCGGCAGTTGCCGCCCCGACCATTTCCTCACCGGATAAAGCTGAGATATCCAATCAGCAACTGCCAGATAGCGATCAGCAAAAGTTTGCGGCCAAGGCCACAGAAAATTTGTCGTCCCGGGCCGCAGTCGCGGAGATACCTAAAACAGTCTATCAGATAGTCAATCGCAAAGTGACCATAAAATATTATAGCCAAATGCAGCCGTCGCGCACCTATCCGTTATCTATTACTTTCTCTGGCAAGCCATTGATTTCGTCCGAGTTACATGAATCAGTAAAAAAACAGCCCCAAGATAGGGACAAGACCTTACAGAATCCATTTTTGATTGTGGTACCGCGATTTCCCGGATGTCAGATAGTGCCGGAAAAAATAGCGATCAATGTTTCTTATGCCGAAGCCAATGCAGAATTTTGGGTTACTTTGAATAGCAGCGGCGGCCCGCAAAAAAAGATACCGGGCTGGATGGATATATACTATCAAGGAAAGTCCAGCCTGAAGACCAAAACTCCGTTCAAGGTGGTTTCTTCTACCTGGACTTTTATAACGGCATTGTGTACTTTTTTGTCAGCAGCGTTGGGGTGGTGGTTACATCTGTCCCAACCTAATATTCAAGCAATAGTTCCGGCTTTTCATAATTTTTTTGGAGCAGATAGGCGGTTGGAAAACTTTTGGGGTAATCTGTGGTGCTTTATTTCTGACCATCACTATCGTCCGTTTTATAAAATTTAATGAAAGAGAAGCCAAGCCAGTCGATAAAAATTATGCCATCAATATGTATTGACCTTTTTTGGTTCCTTACAAATACGCCGATGCACAATTCGCGGCGTCGGCCTGGCACTTTGGAGATGTAGCGTGGTTTTCGGCAAAATAAAAAAAATATTGACAAATCCTGCATTGAAGGAACAGGAGTCTGACTCTCGACAAGAGCATGCTGCGGAGGAGCTAAAGCAAGCCAATAGCGATGCAGAGGCAAAGCAACCGTCGCCTACGCTAACCGAGAACGAGACCATGCCAACCGAACCGATAGATACCCAGGAACAAATAGCGGTTGGCGAAACGACCGTCCCATGTGAGAAATGCGAGGAATGCGAACAACAGCATGATCTGGCAAAAGAAGACAGCGAGCGGGTAGATACCATGCCAGTTTTCGATTTTGCCAAAGCCGATGATCCCTCGCCGAAAATTCAGAGTAAAACATCGCGCGCTGATATCCGGACGGCAATGCAAGCAAACAACGATGGCATTCAGGCTAAAAACGATGCTAATTGGCAATTGGCCTTGAGCAAATATAATGAATCGCTGCAATTATATCCGGAATATGCTATCGCTTATTATAACCGGGGTATTTTGCATATGGAACAAAACGAGTTATCGAGTGCAATCGCTGACTATACCCGGGCGATAGAAATTAACCCCCGCGATCCTGAATTTTACAATAATCTGGCCAATGTTTATGTCAAAAAGCAAGACTTTGCTACTGCCCTGGCAAATTATGATCGCGCCATTTCCCTTTTTCCGAATTACTCGGAAGCTTATCACAATCGAGCACTGGCGCTGGTTCGCATGGAAAAACTGGCCGAAGCCGAGAACGATTTTCAACGCGCAATCGTACTCAATCCTGATTTGCTTGCCGATCACTATAACCTGGCCTGTCTGTTTGCCAGAAAAGGGGAAATCGACAACGCGCTCAAAGCGTTGGAAAAAGCACTACGCAAAGGCTATGCCAACTGGGAACATATCCATAATGATCCCGATTTGGAGGAAATAAGAAAACACCCTACTTTCGAAGACTTAATGGATGCCTGGCAAAAAACCGGGCAATAACGGCCAAACCTCGACCATCGCTTACGAATTACGAAAATCGTCCATCGATGTCGCTTCGCGACAAAGAGGTTTTTGGCGAAATTATGGGACTACGCCCACATGAAAGGTGCTTAATTTATGACTAAATACCAGCTTGAACAAGTTGATGAATGTTTGTACGAAATTCCTCAGCATGGTCAAATGCGAGTCCCCGGTCGCGTTTATGCTGATGAAAATGTACTTCATGAACTGGACCAGGACCAAAGTCTTCAGCAGGTGATCAATGTCGCCCATTTGCCAGGCATTGTCGGCTATTCGCTGGCAATGCCAGATATCCATTGGGGATACGGTTTTCCAATCGGCGGTGTCGCGGCTATGGATGAACAAGAAGGTGTCGTCTCTCCAGGAGGAATCGGCTTCGATATCAACTGCGGCGTGCGATTGCTCAAGACCGATCTGTTTTTTCCCGATATCGAGAGCAAACTGCGAAAATTGATCGATACTCTTTTTAACTACGTTCCCTCTGGCGTTGGTTCCAAAAGCAGACTGCGTCCAAATAAAAAAGAATTCGCAAAACTGTTGCAACAGGGAGCAAAATGGCCGGTAAGCCAGGGATATGGCAGCGAAGAAGACATTGCTCATATCGAAGAACGGGGATGCATCGCTGGAGCCGATCCTGATCTAATAAGCCCCCGAGCTATTGAACGTGGCCTGCCTCAGATCGGCACTTTAGGCTCGGGCAATCATTTTCTCGAAATAGATATTATCGAGACCATTTATGATCAAGAAGCCGCCGGTCAACTGGGATTACATAAAGATCAGGTCATGGTGCAAATCCATACCGGCAGCCGCGGTTTCGGACATCAGGTATGCGATGATTATATCAAGGTGATGATGAAGGCGCTGCAAAAGTATCAGATCGAAGTTCCCGATCGGCAGTTATGTTGCGCGCCGTTAAACTCGCCCGAAGGACATGATTATTGCGGAGCCATGGCTTGTGCGGCCAACTATGCTTTTGTCAACCGCCAGATGATCAAGCACTTTACCGAAGAAGCTTTCTTGAATTGTCTGGGGATCAGCCCGAAAAAACTTGGAATGCGATTAATTTACGATATTTGCCACAATATCGGTAAATACGAGGAACATCAATTCGCCGGCGCCAAACGGCGTTTATTCGTGCATCGCAAAGGTGCCACACGCGCCTTTGGCCCGGGTCATCCGTCGTTACCTCCCGATTACCAGAATCTGGGTCAGCCGGTATTGATTCCGGGGGACATGGGACGCTATTCCTTTCTATTGCTCGGAACCGAAAAAGCGATGCACAATACCTTTGGCAGCTCTTGCCATGGAGCCGGTCGATTACTGAGCCGGCATCGGGCGTTAAAAGCAATGCGTGGTAAAAATCTGATACAAGAAATCGAGAAGCAAGGAATCCTGGTCGCAGTAAAAAGCCAACGTACCCTGGGGGAAGAAATGCCCATTGCCTATAAAGATGTGCAGGACGTAGTCCATATCATGCAAAAAAGCGGAATCAGCCGTACTATCGTAAAACTAAAACCAGTAGCCGTTACCAAGGGGTAGTATTGCGTAGGGAAGGATTATGCACTTAGAAAAGGATATGATCAACAATTCGTTTGTTTCTGCCGATGCTGACGCCCTGGCAAGATGGCGCTTCGCTATGGATCGCGTTATCGAACATATTTCGAAATATATATCTAAAGCGGCCAGCAAAGGCAAAAAGATCAGCGCAGCGCCGCCGACATTTTGGCAACCAGCTAAACCGGGCCAGGAAATCGAGGATATCGTGGCGATTTTTTTCGATAGCATCGCTCCTGAATTCGTCAACTATAGTGCGCATGGCTTTCTGACCGGATTTCATTCTGCCCCTTGCACCGCCGGCCAGATCGGAGGGCTAATCGCCACCATCCTCAACCAAAACATCAAAAATCACAATTCGCCGGGATCATTGACTCTGGCCGCTAATTTTAGTAAAATGCTACGCGAAATCGTCAATTATTCTCAGGCGGTATTTTATACAACTTCGACCTACGACAGCCATGTCAATGCCATCAGCATGGCTCTGGCCCATTATGCCGGCAAGCGTTATCAGGTGGATATCAAGCAAGAAGGGATTGGCGCAATCCCGCAGCAGGGCAAACTGGCGGTGTTGGTTTCGAAACATTGCAACCCGGCACTCGGGGATGCGGTAGAGCAACTCGGTTTAGGGCGGAAAAGCCTGGTAAAGATCGCTCTCGACCATGACGGGCGCATGGATATTCAACATTTGCGCAAAGAAGTTTATCAATTGCAGCAGCAAAGTATTTATCCCTTTTGCATCATTGCCAATGCCGGCAGCTCGCTTACCGGCATAATCGACCCGCTGCCGCAAATCGCTGAAGTCGCGGAGGAAAACGATATCTGGTATCATCTTGATGCCAGTTACGGCGGTAGTTTTTTGTTGGCCCAAGAAGTCCGCAAAAAATTCAAAGGCTATAAACAGGCGGATTCTTTGGTGTGGACGCCGGCGTATCGCTTACATACGACTCTTCCCTGTAGTTTATTGCTGCTTAAACACAAGGATTACCTGCAATTTTTGCCAGGGCGAGGGCCTGCCGACTCTGAGGAAAAAATTTGTTCGAAAGCACTTGAAGGCGCATTGACGCATTGCATCTTGTCATTGCTGTTAACGGTCAAACATTTGGGTATGGACATCCTGGAGGGATTGTTAACCCAAAGTATACAAAATGTGCAAACCTTTTATTATTATTTACAACGCCAGGATGATTTTGCCACGCTTTTGGCTCCGGTACTGGATGTGCTGTGCTTTCGCTATCAGCCGCCAGGTCTGACTGCGGTCGAAGCATTGAACAAGCTGAACCAACACATCAAGAGAATATTGTTCCAACGTGGCCGCAAGATTTTATCGCTGGTTGCTTACAACAAGCAGACCTATTTGCGAGTGAACCCAATCAATCCCTTGACTACTATCGAAGATCTTACTTCGCTGGTCGAGGAAATACGCAAGGTTAAATAGGCGTGGCTGGGCGTAATCCCGTCTTTTCATGATTAAATTCCATGTTTGAACTCCCAACTTGAAGAGCATTTTATATGTCCGAAATTATGGGATTGCACCCGGCGTGGCTTTCCTCTCCCAACTGAAAAATGCGTCTCGACGCTGGTTTTATCAGGATGAAACTTTGGACGTTACTCGTGCTCGCGCTCGAAGAACCGATGCAAGCGCCAACCGGCAACCGCTGTTGTCCAAATGGATGGCCCTGGTTTTGCTAGTCGGCCTTACCCTGAGGATCGTGGTGGCGCTGGCAGCGCCTCAACGCTTTTTGTTTTCCGATTCTCGCGATTATCATCAGGTCGCCGCCAATTACCTTGCCGGTAATGGCCTGGTGACTTCCACTGAACGCCCGGCATTGCGACCGCCGCTCTATCCTTTTTTTATGGCGGTTGCTTATCGTTTCGGTTTAGGTATCACGGGAATCAGGATACTCCAGGCATTCCTCGGCGCCGGCTATATTTATTTATTGTATCTACTGGCCCTGACGTTTTTACCAAAAGTCGATGGTGCGTTGGCAGCGGCATTATTGCTGGCAGTAGACCCCTTTAACATCGTTTTTTGCGGTCTGGTGCTGACCGAAACTTTATTTACCGGATTACTCTTGCTAGCGGTATGGCTATCCTGGCGAGTCTGGCACGGCGCCACTAATGCCAGCGCCTTGCTGCTAGGAATGGTGGTCGGCCTTGGCTGTCTATGTCGAGATGCTTTCTTAGGCTATATTGTTATCGCCATTATAATCGCGCTGCGTTCTTGCCATCGTCATCGGTTATGGCAAGCGTTACTGGTATTGGTTGGCACTGTTGTCGTCATTTGTCCCTGGAGTATACGCAACTGGCTGTATCTGGGCAAAATAGTGGCAGTCACTAACAAAGCCGGTATCAATCTTTACGAAGCTTTAGGCCCGGGAGCGGATGGTAGCCCCAAAATTATGGAAATGCAACTTCCACCGCAGCTCAAAAAGTTGCCCTACCGTGAGCACAATGGCTATCTGCTACGCTGGACCCTGGATTACGTCCGCCGCCATCCTGGCAAGGTTTTGCGCCTGGCCATCAAAAAACTGGCACGATTTAGCAATCCTGGTCTGAATGAAGTCAAATTGCGTACCCACCCCCTAAACTGGATATTGATTAGCTATAGTTGCCTAGTCTATGCCGGGGCGATAGTGGGGTTGTTACGCTATTATCGCCAACCCGGGTTATGGCTAGTGCTGGCACCTGTTGCCTACTTTGCCCTGGTACATAGCATTTTTCTCGGATCAGTACGTTATCGAATTCCGATTATGCCCTATTTGCAAATTTTAGCAGCTTATGGGCTGATATGGGTTGTATCCAGGCTAGGGCGTGTTTGCAAATTTCTTTCTGCCACGAAGCCCGATTCATCTTCCCTGGCTGCGTCGCAAAACCCGAAATCGTCCTCAAACGGTAGCCGTAAGGACAAGCCGTCATGACATCGCATTCTGAACATTCCGAGATGGTCCAACTCAATCTTCGCATTGCCAGAATCGTAGGCCAGCAAAAATTAGTACCAACAGAAGTATTGCGTTCATTGCTACAACAATGCAATCGCGATGGCAAAAATTTAGGACAGCGTCTGGTGCGTGACCATTATCTGAAAATGAGCGACTTTGCTCAGATAATACAACAGACGCAAGATACCGCTACTGTCAAGGATGCCGCAGCGCTGCGCCCCGGTTCGCAATCAGTAGGGCTGGGCGGCAAAAATTTTGGCCCTTATCAGATTATCGGTGAAATAGCACGCGGAGGAATGGGGGTAGTATATAGAGCCCGTATTCCCGAAGAAGATCGGGTAGTAGCTTTAAAAATCCTTCTGACCGGAGCCAGCGCTACCACTCCACAAATTAAAAGATTCATTCGCGAAGCCAAGGCTACTGCGGCATTGCAGCACTCGAACATCATTCCGATCTATGCCAGCGGTCAGGAACAAGGCTACCACTATTTTACCATGCGCTGCGTCACCGGCGGCAGTTTCAAGAAAATCATTGAAAACTCGCTAATGTCGCTGCAACAAAAACTGACAATATTTATCAAAGTCTCCCGGGCGCTGGCCTATGCCCACCGCCAACAAATTATTCATCGCGACATCAAACCCTCGAATATTCTACTTGATCACGATGGTGAACCTTATCTGGCCGACTTTGGCCTGGCCAAATTCATTGACAGCAGTTCGGCGCTGACCCAAACCGGCAGCACTATCGGCACGCCGTTTTACATGGCGCCCGAACAAATTTCCGGGAGCAAGAAAAGCAGTAAGTCCAGCGATATTTACAGCATGGGGGTGATGCTTTATCAATTACTGACCGGCAGCCTACCCTTTCGTGCCGAGAACATGGTACAACTATATGCAATGATTTCCGACCGAGAGCCGCCGTCAATCCGCAATTCTAACCCGGATATTCCCCCGGTTCTAGAAACCATCTGTCTGAAGGCGATGGAGAAGAAGAGCAAATATCGCTATGCTTCGGCAGATGCTCTCGCCGATGATCTGGAAAAATTTTGTCGGGGCGAACGGGTAAAGGTGCGTCGTAGTGTCTTCCCCCGAATCAAACGCTATTATCGCCGGCACCAAACCCAGGTTTATGGCCTGGGAAGCGTACTGGTAGTAATTATGCTTTTATTGCTGGGGTGGCACTGGTACCGGGAGACCGGCAAAAAACAGCTAGCGTTGCAGGCGGGCATGGAATTGCAAATCGAACGGGCGCGACAAATTTTCGCTCGCGATTCGGGGCAGGCAACGCGGATGCTAGAAAAACTATTGCACCAGCTTCCCCAATCCTACCGCTTATGTCTGGAATTGGGCAATTGTTATCAAAAACAAGAGCAAATCGCTAAAGCTTGCCTCTTGTTCGACCGGGCCCTACGCCTGGCCCCTGACCATCCTGAAGTTTTGTATGCCAAGAGCGTTTTCCATTACCATTGTAAGGAATATCCCATAGCCTTACAATTGATTGATCGCTACCTGAAACAGCATCCCCGACTTTCGCCAGGCTATCGCCATAAGGCGGAAATTTTACGGAAGTTGGGCCAGTCGCAAGCGGCCCAAGAATGCTTGCGTCGTGCCAATCAATTGCAAGAGCAGAAAATTCAGGGCGCGTTCGCGGCGATCGAATCCCAGGCTCAAAAACAGGATACTGCTGCGCTGACGGCTTTACACGACTTCATCCGGCGCTATCCTGATTATGCCAGAGCTTACCGGTTGCGAGCCCGGTTATATTATTGCCGAAAGCAGCGTCAGGAAGCATTGCAAGATATCGCTCGGGCGATTGAATTAGATCCGCGTGGCGAGTACTATCGCTGTCAGGGCGACTGGCTTTTTCAGTCCGGGTATTATCAACAGGCAGCGGCCAGTTGGCGCCAGGCGATAAAGAGGGATGCCGGAAAAATGGAACGGTTACAATTACAACGGTCGCTAGCGACAGTAGCCATGAAATTAGCAAATTATCAGCGAGCCTATCAACTTTACCAGAGCCTGATCAACAGTGGCCAGCAAACGGCTGATTTATATCTGCAAGCCGGAGCCGCTGCTTATCATGCCAGAAAATACGCTGCTGCCGCCAAACATTTGCAGCAAGCCCTTAGCGACCGCTCTTTGCCCGCACCCCTTAAAGGCGAAAGCCTGTATTATCTCGGCTTGCTTGCTGAAAAAAAACAGCGGACGTCAACCGCGATCAAGCTATGGACCCGGGCCATAGCCTGTCACCCCCGGCAACAGGCAACGCTTTATTCGCTACTGGGACAAACCTGTTATCGACTTAACCAGTATCGCTTGGCGCGTAAGTACTTGCAAAGTGCTTTGCAACTGCGCCCCGACTCTGCGAAATTGCTGTGGCTATCAAGCTGTTGCCATCGCCATTTTCAGGACAATACCGCTGCCATCGCCGCCATCAGTCGCAGCATCGAACTCGAGCCATGGAACCACCACTATTATTTTCTCCGTGGTCAGCTCTACAGTAAACTCGACGATCTAAGCAAAGCCGAAAAAGATTTTTTCTGCTGTTTACGCCTCAATCCCAGCGACCTCCAGCCATTTTTCAGCATTTTAGAAAACACTTTTGCTCGAGGTATCCCAGAAGACTTTCAAAAACTGCAAGTCTTTATCGGCAATCTTTCCTGCGCTATCGCCAACCCGGCTCAGGTCGAACTATTCGCCTCCCGCATCGCCAGTCTTAGTGCCAGTTGTATTCGCGAGAGCCTGATTGCCGGGCAGCAGCATAAACCGAAAGCAAAGCCGGAAAATAAGGGCGATACCCGGCAATATCATCTTTTTGTTAAAAGCCTGATTAGCAGTGAATCGCCTGCGGTTCATTCCATGGCCTATACCGCTTTGCTAGCACGCTATCGCCAGGGAAATCTGCGTCGCTTTATTAGAGAAACGGCCAGAAAATCAGGCTATCCGGCCTCCATTCGTCGTCGGCTCGAATATATTCGCGATTGTCTCGACCAAAGGTTTCTGGATGACGAAAAAGTGCATTTACGCCATTTGTTAGCGCGCTATTACAGCGGTAGCGATCACTACGGGTTGTTGCAGCTATTTCACAAAGGAGAAGACGGCATTCATTGCCTGGCCGGCATCATGAGCGACCAACAAGAAAATCCCATTATTCGCTATTGGGCGGCGCTGGCCTTGTTTGATTTGCGTCAACCCCACGCCCTGCGATTATTACGGGAAAAGCTGGCAACCGCTGATGCGAGTACCCAGGTACTGGCGGCGATAGCATTAGGCAAACCACATGAGATATGGCGCCGTGATATCGCCAAATTGCCGCAAACTTTTATTCGCTATATCGCCGTAAGCAAAGCTGCTGCGGCAGCTACACCGCAACAACTGGCGCTACTGTTGTCCGATCCCAAGATTGAAGTACGCCTGGCAGCAGCAGCCTGGTTGCGGCCCAGTGGCAATCCAGAGGCCGAAACGGTATTGATCAGCGGCTTTACCCATGCAATTCCTGAAATCCGGGCCTATGCGGTAGCTCACTATTGGGACTTACTATCGGTATATCGACAACAAGCGCTTAAGCTATTTGTAGTAAATTGGTCTCTCTTGCAGGAACCTTTGGAAAAAATGGCCCCCGGCAAACAAATACCGCGAATTTTCGCCAATGCGGAAATCAAATTAGGGCGAAAGCTTAGATTAGTTTCGGCGCAAACTGAGCGTTGCTGGTATTTGTACGACCAGCAGCGGCAGCAGACCTATTTATTGGTGAAAGAACTGGTCAAGGAACGCCGCATGGTCGCGGTGTATCGAATTACGGCGAAATGTCGCCAAATTCAAAATCGTACGCGGGCAAATTTATCGAAGTTGGAACAAATGCTCAATGACAGCAATGCCAAGGTGCGGCGTATTGCTTTGGTACGAATCCAGGAAATAGCGGATAACCGCCTTGATCATCTAATCAAAAAGCGATTGCAGGATGCCGATGTTTTGGTACGATTTCTGGCAGTAAATTTGCTGGCGGCTCATAACCCGGCAGCAGTGAAGTCGGTACTGCTCGATAGCAACCAACCATTGTTTATTCGTTGTGCCATGGTAATGGGCGGAATCACCAGAAATATCGACAAAAATTCGATCGTGCATTGGATGAGCGCAGGTATTCAGTTGCGCAACGACCCAGATGTACGCATTCGTATGTCAGTGGCGCTATTTATGGATAAAGCTTTGGGCACTCAGGCGTTATTGGAAAAACGACGTGTTCCTTTTTCGCTGAACCTGCGTCGTTATCAAGATCCCGATTTAGGGGTGCGGCTAGGTCGTTTGCTGGCGTTGATCTTTGTACTGCAAGATCGTGAAGCCACCACGGCTCCGGCCCAAAAAGCTTATGAAATCTGTCGTGAGATGCTCAATGATTCCCAGAAAAAACTGCGCATTATCGCCACTTTCGGAGCAACGATACTTTCGGAATATCATCGCCTGAAATGTCGCGATCAATTTTACCATTGGCTATGCAACCACGGTAGTCAGGAAATGCGTCAGGGAGCGGCAATGGGATATTTACGCCTGTTTCATAAAAGCGTGAAGTATTCGCAGGAGAATATAAGCTGGGATGAAAGCAAAATGTATCGCGATTTTATCGCCTACTTTATTAAGCGCATGTCCCGGTTTAGAGAAGAGCGGCATCACCGCAATCATGAAAAAGGGGCACAATCGCAGCAAGAATTGCGGCAATGCCTTTCTAGGGCTCTATATTTGTTGCCCGGAGACCCCAAAGCGCTGTTCGAGCTGGGATTACTCCACTATTTGAAACGGGATTACCGCCAGAGCGTGGCTTATATCAAAAAAGCGATAGCCGTGGCACCGGATCTGGCTATTGCCAAGGTCTGGTTGGCTAAGGTCTATTTTGACTGGCAAAAGTATGACCAGTCATGGGAAACCGCCGAACAAGCATACCGCCAGGCGCCATGGAATGCCAAGCTCTGTCACTTGCGTTACCAAATTTTGCTACATCAAGGCAAAACCCAACAGGCACAGCGTCAGGCACGACGCCTGGAATTGTTGACCGGAGCCAATTAGCCGCCAGTCAGTTTGATGAAATGGGAAAATCAACGTCTTTTCTGGCTTGATGATCTTGGAACTATCCCGATTCAAGAAGCACATTGGGAGGATTTTGTCGGATGAAGTTTTTGGCATTTGCCGACTCCTGCTTATAGCTCTATCTGCGGATTTTGGCAGATATCTTGCACAAATTTTGCGAAGTCATTTTTCTCATAGCGACCGCAGGTATTTATGCTGTTTAACTCGATAAGCACCGGCCCTTTCCAATAATCGATTCCTAAATCCAGGCAGTAATGATTTGGAAACACGGACCAGAAACACTCGGGTGGTGTTATCGAAAGGTTGACATTTTGGTGAGATTACCTTAGAATAGAGCATTTCTATCGATAAGGAGAAAGAAATGTCCTATGAAAGGTACAGTTGCCCAAATGAAAACTGCAAGATGCATGGGCAAGTAGGGGCTGGTAACATCGGTCATCGTTGTTGGTACGGCAAAAACAAGGAACGAGAACTCTTACGCTGCAAGATATGCAAAAAGACATTCTCTGCGGAACGGGACACTGCGTTTCATCATTCGAAACTGAGCAAAGAGAAGTTCTGTCAGATTCTTGAATGCTTATGCCAGAAAGCGGGGGTTCGGGGCACGGCTAGAATCGTCGGAGTGGGTACAAACACTGTACTGAGAGTCATACGCATTGCCGCTGCCCATTTTGAAGCAGTCAGCAGGATTATGATTCGAGACATCAATGTCACGGAAGTTCAGATGGACGAATTCTGGAGCTTCATCAAAAAAAAAGAAAAGAACGCCTCCGAAGATGAAATAGAGCAAGGAGAAGCTGGAGACCGCTATACATACGTGAGTATGGACGCCGCTTCCCGTCTGATCATTTCGATCGCGACAGGAAGACGCATTCAAGAAACGGCGGACACAATGCTTCAGGCCCTTAAACTCTGCCTTTCCTGCGCCTATGTGACTTGTCTAACTCTGATCCTTTTCACATCGGATGCTTGGGATCAATACTATGTCGGACTCAAGAAAATATTCGGATTTTGGCACAGACCCAGACGTCGTCGTCGGACCGGACGTCGAAGAAATTTTCGGCAGTATATCCCTTGGAACCTCCTCTATGCCACCGTGGAGAAGATCAAAGACGGGGCCGGCAAAGTGACCCGGGTTATCCGTACTGTCGTGCATGGTTCTTCGGATCTGGTTGAACAGGTGATTCAGGATTCTTCGGTTTCCAGCACTATCAATACGGCTTTTGTGGAGAGAATCAACGCTACATTTAGAGCTTTTTGTTCTCGACTTGTCCGAAAAAGTTGTAGTTTCTCCAAGAAGAGCAGTTATCATGATGCTCACATCAAGATCGTGACTGCCTTCTATAACTTTGTGCATCCGCATAGAACTTTGACCGAATCAAATGGCCGAAATACTTCGCCTGCGATGGAAGCCGGTCTTACGAATCATTGTTGGTCTCTCATGGAACTTTGTAGCTTTCCAGTATCCCGTGCCAGTTGTCAATGATTTGGATACATCACCAACGGATCAAGACGGGCTTAAAGCTTATAAAACTTAGATTTGACGCCTATTTTAGCTGGTTTTCTGCTCTATCCCCGTCGCCGTCGGCCTCGGCCCTCACCCTGATTTATAAGGGGGCGAGGCCAGAGGCAGAGGGGATAGAGCAGATATCTCTATCCCTTGAACCGGAGGCTGAGGTCCTAAATCTTATTTTATAAAGGTTTCCGATCTCTGAAAGTTATGCCACAACTTTTCGGAAGAACCAAGATGGGCAATGTTTTTGGTCCTCATCTAATAATAAGATGAAACAAAATTTTGGAGAATTATTATTATGCTCACCCCCAATGCCTTTGGCAACCATAGGGATAAAACAGCGTTTGTCAACGTAACTGTAATCCCAATGGACAGAGAAGGGTACACGACCGGACAAACTATTTTAGTGGAAAATGAGAGAATCTCAAGAGTGGGAAACACAGAAGAGATTCCTGTCCCAACTGATTACCATGTTCATCGACTGCACAAAACAGTTCATCATGCCTGGTCTTGTTGACAGCCATGTTCACATCATCGGGGATACGCTTTTAAAACCGCTGTTTCCTGCTGATTTAGAATCAGGATTGGCGGATGAAAAAAGACAACTGCTAGCCTATTTGGCCAACGGTGTCACCACTGTCAGGTCCATGAGCACCCCGCTGCAGACTTATCGCGAAGATAGTGTTTTGCGCATTCGGGACGAAGTCGCTCGAAGGGAATATCCAGGTCCACGTATTTTCGCAGCCAATAAGATTTTGGACGGAAAGCCTAAAAATTTTCTGGCCGTTGCCTTTGACACACCGGAAGAAGCTGTGGCCTATGTTCAGGAAACGTATGACAAGGGCTATGATTTGGTGAAAATTTACACAGGGTTGCCCTTGGACCAGTTTGAAGCCGTCATAGAAAAGGCTCAGGAACTGGGAATTCCTACGGCAGGCCATTTCCCAGTCAGAGTGGACTTCGAGTATGGTCTAAAGAAAGGATTCAAAAGCATAGAACACCTTTCCGGGTTCGATTTTGCGCTCAGCGAAGAGCCATTGAATGAAGACCCCTTCAAAAATTATCTCACAGGATATGAGTACGCCACGAAAGAAAAAGTAGACGCATTGGCGGCTATGGTTTCACGCTACGATATTTTTGTCACTCCGAACTTGGTGATCAACGAATTCTTTATCCCTCGATTCGAACGATCTTTTATTACCGAAGAAACCGCATCATCTCGCTATCAGTCCGAACTTTTCAAAACGTTCGATGTTGAAAAGACCGGTTTGTTCACGGAATCGTTTTTGTGCATTTTTGCGCAAACAAAAGGAGTCAGGAAGTATTTGGTAAAAAAACTCCAAGAATTTGGAGTAAAATTGTTAGCTGGAACCGACGCAGGTTTGCCTAACGTTGTTCCTGGTTTTTCTCTGCTTACGGAGTTGGAACTTCTCGCAGAGGCTGGATTGACAGCGTATGAAGTGTTAAGAGCCGCCACCATCCATGGCGCAATGTTTTTTAATAAACATGATGATTTCGGAACGATACGGAAAGGAGCATCCGCCGACTTGCTCCTCCTGGGAGCCAATCCCCTACTGGACATCGTCAATTTGCGCAAACAGATTGGCGTTATGACTCGAGGGCAATGGTTCCTTCATGAGGAACTCATGTCAATGCTTGACAGAGAATATCCTATAGTTGATTAGATCGACATAAAGCGGCGCGCTCATCAGTTGCAGCCTTTCTCACTTGTTGGTTTTGTCAATCGAAAAATGCAGAGGTCCGACGGCCGAAAAGTGCAGAGGTCAAATTTTGAGACAAAACCCAGGCAGATATCGCCAAAGAATTGGGTATCATTTTGGAGCATTGGTGCCAGGCATAAAATCAGAGCATTGGTGCCAGGCATCATTGGTGCCATTGGTGCCATTGGTGCCAGGCGTCGGAGCATCAAAACCCAGGCAGATATCGCCAAAGAATTGGGTATCAATTATGCCATTATGCCATTGGTGCCAGGCGTCAGAGCATTGGTGCCAGGCATCGGGGCAAAAAAAAGCTTACAATTATGCCAGGTATGGCAACAAAAAGGTTAATATCCGGATAAAATACGGATTGGATTTGCAGAAATTTGGGTAGGAGTCCAGCAGAAGACTAAAAACGGCATTAAAATACAAAAAATGGTGAAATGTAGACAGAGTATAATTGTAGTAGAGAAAAGCAAACAGTAGCAGATAAAAGCAAAAGCTTATTACACGGGCTTATTACACGGGGAAGGACCGTTGCTGGCTGAGTTCGAAACGTGCCTGCACGCTCCACGCCTATATCTTGACGCTATGTCGAACAAGTAGGCAAGGCGCCCGTCCAAATCCGGCTATTACTAGGAGACTTCAATTTGGTCAAAATCAATGCTCGTTTCCGTTTATGTTTGTCCTGCAGAAGCCGGCCAGATACGCTTTCCATTGTAAATCCTGTTTGGCAATGTGGTCTGCGATCATTTCGCGGTAGGTCTTTTTTCATTCTTGCGCAGCCAGTGGCCTAGCCATCGGAGTACATATTATGGAAATCTGGCGACGTTCGATCAATTGTTCGGCCTGCTCGGCATGAGCATTATAGCGGATGACTCCAGTCGGGGGCGGCATTTTGATCCGGACTGTCATACTGCTACTGTTGCGCTAACATGTTCATAGCTTGTATGTTGTCTTTTTCAGCGGCTCTTGATTGCCTGTGAGCTGATCTGGCCCTCAGTGCTGAGCAAGACGCTCACCCCACGAGCGTCTCGGGATCGGCCTTGTCTTCTTGAGTACCTGTCATCACCTTGGGTTTCATCTTTTTCCACTAAGCTCGGCCGCATGAAACTCGGCCAGCGATTGATAGCTTTATCGAAGGTCGGCAGCGAGCAAAATGATTCCCAATCCGCCTGCGTTAGACAGCCAGCATCCGGTTTGGCTCCGGCTATATTGCTTTTGAGCCAGCTAATCCCAGGACTATCACTTATCCCCCGGCAAAATCATCAGTGCCCTTGACTCCGCTACTCGCGGATATTGCAGCGATCTTCATCTCCCTGGGCATAGATTTTCGCCGGCCAAGCTTATGGCCCTGTTCGGTCGCATGACATAATGGAATCGGTGGCTAATAAGCCACCGCTAAAATCTATTCGTCCCAGTTCAGCCAGTTATCACCGACGGTATCGGACAAGATAGGTTTTCCTGCCGGGCGGCTAACTGCAAAAATTGGTCGTATTTTGCCCTGCCGCTCCAGGATATTAAGCTGGATGTCCTCGATATCCAGAGGATAGCGAGTCATATTCCAGGCCTCCAGGTACCATGTTAGGTAGAAGATGCGCTATGAATCGGCGCCCCATTGGTCGCTTCACAGCAGAACCAATCGTCGCTTCCCAAGAAGAACGCTGCCGCCAGTAGCGCGGTTGCTGCGGCTTGATTCCATTCCATAATTATCGAGCGAGGCATATAATTTGCGAAGTCTGGCGATAACCAGTTGCTCTCTCTCCGCCTCGCTCAAGTTCATCAAGGCCAGAATCGCTTGGGTTACCGCGGTCCTACCAGAGATGATGATATAATCGCCCACCGTTCCGTCCGAATCATGGCTACAGCATTCGATGGCTGATCGATCAATTCTTCGAGAAGCAGTGATCAAAGAATGCTCTGCAGCACGTTTTGCCAGTTGATCATTCCGTGGTCCAGGCGAATATCGCTACTGCGGCTTGTTTTTCTATGGTCACCAATTCACCCGGTATATGCTCGGTAGCATAATAAGGATGGCATATGACTCTAAGCTGCGAAAATGATTTTGCACCTGACTAAGCGCGGATATTGGCTTCGTTGATCGGCCTTCGCCGTTGCCGTTGAATGAAGCTTGTGCATACTTTCGGCGGACAAACGAAAAATTCTACCCAGGCCGATCAGCTTCGGATCGCGTTCCAATAATTCCGTCAATAAATTATAAAGCTGTTTTCGCTCATCGTCGGAGGGCAGATAGATTCCGTCCGGGTTGGAGAGCGGTCGTGCGAAGGCTATTTCCTCCGGTTGGTGGATATAGGCCATTCCAATACGGCAATCGATATGTTTACAAATTCCAGAACCGATCGACAAGGGCACGAACAATTTGCTGGAGACGATGTCGCCTGCCGGTATCGCAGACCACGCTAACCCGATACGGCTCCATAGCTACTACCTTCGACTCCGAGCCGTGATCGTCGTCCCCCGGGAGATGATCTGCAAGCACGAGCTCCACAGCCGATATTGTAGATTTTCTCCTCTTTCATAAGATGCCGTGGTGGCGTGTTGGCGAATCCAATCTTGGGTGATTTTGGCGATTGGTCGATCAGGATGGCACTTGGCTTATCTATCGGCTTTTAGCCCGATAATAACTGAATTACAGAATAGCGGCACCGGGATTAAATAACGTTGCCGTCAGTTGGCGATAGCAATTAGATAGGAAGATGCTCGTACTGTACCATCTACTTTGCTATCCTTGTCCGGCTCACTATCAGGATTATCTACTTTGGTATTGCAAACTATCCATTATAACCGTTCCTAGAGGATGTAAAAAATCTAAAGATTAATTAGCATCCACGGTTGTCGAACAGTGTTACAACCGATTACCGCTGAGGAATCTCGCCCCAGTCACGAGTGAGAGGCCGAACACGTCCCAGAGGTGGAGTCACCACCAGGAGGTGCTCGCCGAGGGCGAAGCCCAACTCGTTTTTCCCTGTTAGAGACGGCATTGACAAACAACCTCCAGAGAGCCCACACGTGCCGATGTCTATGCTCTGCTATCCATCGGGCGTTCTTGGCAGGAGGCCGTTCGGAGAACCTAAGTCCTCTTCGCGCCAGTACCAAACTGGCAGCGATATGAACAGAAATTCCATACATCTTGGAGAATTTATATCTGCCGATAATACTAGAAAAATCCGGTCTCTTTTCGATTAGTTCGACTCCCTCTCTGGCGGTTTGAGAGTGCATCAAACTGTGAAATTTCCTGTAGGCAAAATAACTGAGCATCCGGCGATAGCCACTATGTTGTTCTTCAAAGCGATTTTTCTTTTTGGAAAAATCGAGCGCTTCAATGACAATGGGCTTTTCTTGTTTTTTGGCATAGTCGACGATTTGTTTGACTGCTTCTGCCAGAGTGGCAGTGACTTGGTGCGAAGAGCGATCCTGAATAGGGGTGGCGATGGTTGCGTAGTTGATCAGATTGCCATGGCGATTGATTTCTGCCCAGGCTAGGTGAGCCTTGTTCAAGTCCACCCCAATCGCCCCCAGGGCTTTTCGAGTACGTTTAGGCACCGGCGGGGATTCGGTAGTCAGATGCAAATACCACCCGTTGTCTCGTCGCACAAAACGATAGTTTATAGCTCGCCCTTGTTGTAGTGAAGCGTTGATTACCTGCTGACCATAGCTGAACTGAACCGGAATTTTCACATATTGACCGTATTTTTTCGACAGGGACGGAAGAACCCGCACTTGTAGTTTTTCCGGCAGTAATTGACAATTTTGATTGCCCAATTTCTCATCTTTTGAGCCGATGAAGAAAAAGCGGTTGGAGCGTCGTTTGCGAAACTCTTCTCGCCATTGCTCATGGCTCTTATAGTCATTGGCTCGCAAATTGAATTGCGCTCTGAATAATTTCTTTCCCCCCAGACAAATGCTGGGTTTACCTTTCTCCAGTCTGGCTATTCTCGCTTCTAGCTTGCTCAACTTGCGTTTCTTGTGGTGTATTTGCCAGCGCAGTGTTTCCTTTTCCGACTTTTTCCCCTCTCTCTGCTCCTTCTTCGTTTGCTTGAGCTTTTTGATCAGTGCTTTGATCGTTTTCTTCAGACTTCTGAGACGCTCTTTGCTGTCGCGTATATTTTTTTGGTGCAATTCCTCGGTAGCCTTGATCAGTCCTTTCACTTCTGAACAAAGAGAATTGAACTGACGCGCTGTTAAACCATATTTGGCTATGTATTGTTTTTTGACTGTTTTTTCCTCTACACCTTTCAACAGAGCTTTCAAGCATTTGCCTCGCAGGTGACCTATATATTCCCCCGTTTTTTCCAAAAACTCTATAACCGATTCTTCTGTAATTTTGGTTTGGATAGTCACTTGCATCGCCAATGCCTTTTCTCTTCAGAGGGCTTTTGTTGTATTACGTATCAAATACAATGCTGAGGAGCCGGAAAGAAATAACTTACCCATTTGGTTTGCCCTTTTGCTCCCTGGCTGCGTCGCTCCTCAATTACAGAACTAAGGCTATGCGCATTCGTCGCTCCTTGCCAGGAAACAAAATTGCTAAACCAACTGACCAAGTTATTTCTTTCCGGCTCCTGAATTTTTCCGTTTGTTTCCCTCTTCGCCGACACTCAATTTGGCAGTTATTCATAAATTTTAATGTTCATTAATTTTATTACGGCTCAAATAATTTTTCATAACTTCAAGACATAACTTAAGAATAACTCATTTTGCAGTTTTTGTCAACTAGAATTTGCAGTTTTTTTACTGTTATGATACTGAATGATATAATTTATTTATTAACAACAGGTTAGTTCTGGACGATCAGTTTGCTTTCTCGATTTTTATGAGATCTTTTGCCGTAAATTTTACTGCAGTACACTGTCATGATCATTATCACATCTTCAACCAATTGCTCTTCGAAACTTTTAGACGGGGTCTCGCCTACTTCTACTATTTCCACTCCTCTCCATTCACACAATTGATTAAATATCTCGAAACCAAATCGCATCAGGCGGTCTTTAAAATTGACCACTATTCGCCTTACTTTTCCCTGTATCACCTTCGCTATCAGCTTGCGTAATCCTTTTTTCCGATAATTCATTCCCGAACCGATTTCCTCAATCACTTCCACATTTTCTAGTTGCTGTTCATCACAAAATTTTTTGAGTTTGCGCGTCTGACGCTTAAGATCAGAAGACTGATCGTGGCTGCTTACTCTACTGTAAATCACGGTCTCCTTTTCTTCGTCTTCTTCTCCTGCAATTTCTTCCCAATAAAATCGCCGATGTCCTCCGCGAGTTCTTTTCATTTTAAACATGCCTTCTTCGGCCCAGTTTCTTATAGTCTGACACGTTACGCCATACAACTCCGCTATTTTTCCTATCGATACCCAACTCATCTTTTCAATCCTCGTAATTTGACAATATCATGTTTCTCGCAAAATCCAAATTTTACCACGAAGGTCATGAAGATTGAACCACGAATGGAAACACAAATTATTAGAGAATTGTTTTTTTTCAGTCATTCGTGTCCATTGGTGTTCATTCGTGGTTCGGTAAATATGACATTGTCGAGTTAAATTGCATTCTTTTATTTTTGTTATCATGGATAATTGTAACCGCTTTTGGAGCTTTATGCTACAAAAATTTTAGATTTTTTTTATTTGATGCCTGCAGTCGCCAACCCTGATTGCTAGTTTGAAATATGCATAAAATTTGGAATACTTCTTGCGGAATGTGCTAGATGGCCGAAAAACAAAGTGAGTAACGCCATTTTGGCATATAAAACGCAAGGAGTATGGTCATGAAAGCAGATCCAGATGTCGTAATAACCACAATTTATGTAGTCATCGACACGATATGTCAAAAAATGTTGTCTACACCTCCTCAAAAACAAAAGATGGCGGATGCCGAAATAGTGACCATTGCCATCTGTTCGGCGCTATTTTTCAATAGCAATCACGAAAAAGCACTTGTTTGGCTGCATATCAGCGGCTATTTTCCGCAAGTATTGAGCCTATCTCGTTTCAACAGAAGAGTACACCGCATGAAATATTTCATCGAGTACTGCTTTGAAAGCATCAGCGAAATCTTTCTCAGCGGCGATCTGTATATCGAAGATTCGATGCCGTTGCCGGTATGCAAGCGAGCGCGAGCCTCGCGCAACAAAAAAGTGCGTGGACGACAATACTACGGCTATTGCGTGGCGAAAAAGGAAAAATTCTTTGGATTCCGGCTTCATTTGATCGTCGATCGTGATGGTGTGCCGGTCTCACTGGCAATTTTACCAGGCGCTTACCACGATCTAACGCCGTTATACGAAATAACCTCGCCTCTGCCACAAGCGGCTACGGTAATCGGCGATAAAGCCTTCAATTGTCAACTAGTCGAATCAGAACTCGCCGAGATGGGCGTCTTTTTGGTGCCAAAACGGCGCAAGAACATGAAAAAACAGTGGCCGCTGTTCCAAGAACGTTTTATTCTTTGCCGCCGGCGTCAAATCGAAACATCGTTTAGCATACTCAGCGAAGTCATGAGCGCCGATCGCTTCAAAGCCAGGACGTTGGACGGTTTGATGATCAAAACCTATTCGGCGGTTTTGGCTCTAGTTTTCTACCTCAAAACCGACCAGTGTGCAGCGTAGGTCACAAACAAACGATTCCCCGGTTGCGAGCGACCAGGCGGCAGTCTTTGGCCGGGACGTAATCTTTCTTTCCGACCAAACCGAGGCGGCGTCCCATTTCGCCGTAGCCTTTGACTACATAAATACGATTTTGGTAACGAACTGCATCCCCTTTCTTGAATTTTTTGAAGGCGCTGCGCACGACTTTTTTGCCGCTCAGGATGCTCAGTCGTGGCATTATTGCCACTCCGCGTTTTTCCAAAAGCTCCGCCAGGCTGTCTTCCTTCTGTCCGGTTCTCTTTCGGCGATTTTTGGCGATAGTCTTCTTGCCGTCTTTGTAGTTGCGATCCCGTGTCGCATGGATCAATTGGCGGTGGTGGCGCCGGAACTGCTGGTATTCATAAACGGGTACGCTGTCCCAATTTATTTTCTTTGCCTGGTTTACCTCTGCTAAGGTCGCCAGATAGGCGTCCAGATGATGGTGCTTGGCTAAATCGAGTTCTCGCCGCTTTTCCTTGGTTTCATACCCATAAGTCAGCGATACTTTAGTAAAGCGAGTTCTCAGCCACTTGAAAAACGACGGCATTATGGTGTTGAGCAGGGTAGTGTGGACATAGCGCTTGCGCATTCCCGCAAACAGTCGCTTGACTTGGGCGTCTATTTTCGGCTCTTTATGGACCCGTCTGTGGCACTTGGCGCACAGCGTTAGCCGATTTTCCGGTGTATCCGCGCCGCCGTCGCTTTGCCAAATCACATGATGGACTTGCAACTCGACCTGTTTTTCTTTGCACCGGCAACAGGTGTGCCGGTCGCGACAGAGCACATATTCTTGGACATTGGCGTAGCCTTTCTTCCGGCCGTTTTGATACATTTCGCCTTCTATTTGCGGATTGTCCAGTTTTTGGATGTCGAATTTGGCGTACTCGACAATCACCTGATGCAAGGGCAATCTTTTCGCGATACTCTCGATCAGGTTGATATGCGTCTGCAATAGATGACGCGCCGTCGGGGGCAGCCAGCCTTTGGGCCGACGGCGATTGTTGAAGCGGGCCAGCTTGGGCTTGATCCACTTACACACCAGCGGCTTTTCCGTCCCGGCGATCAGGTATTTTCGGCTATCTCCTTCACCAAAAATCGTTTGGCTGCCCGCCGGACTTCTGGTTATTTCTTGCGGGTAAGCCTCTTCTAACAACCGGCGGTTGAGGCGTACCGCATTTTGCTTTTGCGGATTAGTGGTTAGCAACTCCCTCACAGGTTCGCTCAGCTTCACATCGGCAAAGCGTTCTCCATCGTAAACCGGTTTTTCGATGATTTCATTCAATGCCGCGGCGATTTCCTCTTTCAATGCCGCAGGCACTTTTTGCTGTTGCCTGTTGTGGTCCAGTCGGTTGCGCAGTTTTTCGGGAAAATTCTGTTTCAGATACCGCGCTAGCGGATCTGCCTCTTGGGTTATTTTCTCCACCAGGGTATTGCGAAAATCGCCTGGGCAGAATAGACTGCGCGCGCTTTTCGCCCGACGCTGTCTTCTTTGCCGGCGATGTTGACGCCGGCTTCGCCGGTGCATTCGCCGTTCGCTCATATTCGCGCTCACTTCTGCGCTCCTCGTTTGCATGTGACCCGCTTCGATTAGCTCTCCGTTGGCTTTTCTTACCGCCCATCCTATATTTTTGCCGCCCGGATCTATCCCCAAGATCAATTTCTGGGTATATTCTGTGGTTTCGTACAACAACTGAATTGTGAATGGCTTACGACAAATGACTTTGGCACGACCGCTTTTCAGCAATCTTCTTACCTTGCCGAATCTTTTTGTCGCCATCAACGGCTTACCGTTTTTGGATACCACATATACCTGATAGCCCATCATTTTTTACTCTTTCTTGATTTTATCTGCAATCCCCGAAGGGAGGGCGTTTTGAAACGAGGATGCCCAAACTCGTAAATCAATCCCGAAGGATTGTGGGTCTCCCTGAACTGGGTGCAGGATTATCATAGAGCCAGCAACTGGGAGGTCGTCTGCCGGGTATTACCTGCATCCATACGTCACGTCCCTGAGTGACTAGCAATCAGGGTAATTACTCGCGTTTTTTTAAAAATCATCTGCGAAAATCTACGACATCTGTGGATAACTATTGCTCCCCTAACTGTTGAATACGCCCGTTTTTTACTGCTCTCGTGCCTGCTCATCCAGCCGTCGCGCTCCTTCCAACAGAAGCGACTCCACCGCTTCCGTCATGGTAATTTCATCAGGCGAAAGCTCGCCGGAAAAATCGAAGCGACCTTGCTGGCAGGTAAGCAAAGGATAGAACGCCTCATGGCCCTTTTGCTCACCGGCTTCGCAGTGAATAATCCAGCCTTCGGAAAAAAAGATGTGCGCTGGTGGCTCCGTGCCAATTATCAGACAGCCGGTCTTTTCTTCAGCAGCCAGCATTTGCAATATTTGCCAGATACTGATTTGGGAAAGATCGCCACTCATCGACGACTGCGGGAGTTGCTCCCGGGTGAATACTGGCATCTGTAAAGTTTGTTTGATCTTTGCCAAATTTTCGTATTCCCGGGTAGCCCGGTCACGTGCTACCATTTGAAATAAAATGCTGGTGCCGCCGATGACAATCCGGTCGTCCTGGCACAGGCGATGGCTGGAGATGGCTTCGTCATTGACCAGGGTGCCGTTTGAGCTTTGCAGATCGTTGATGCAATAAGCACCATCTTGCCAATAGATGGCAACATGCACTCGTGATACCGCTTCTGAGGTCAAAATCAAATCATTGCTTTTGTCGCGACCAATATGGAACTTTTTATGTTTGCGCAAGCGAAACGGTTGATAGGGCTGACAAATCAAATAATATTCTTTTTCATCGCCCTTTTCCCCGGTAGTTTTGCTCTTTTTATGTTCCTGAACCGGCTTTTTCTCCGGTTCCCTGGCCGGAGTGGGCGGCGGTGAAGCTGCGATTTCTTCGAATTCGTCTTCGCCAGACGGCTCTGCGCTATCCGGTGTGGCGACGACTTTAGTTTTTTTTCCGGCTTTGCTGTGCCTGGTAGCGAGAGTTGTCAACATCGCAATCATATCCGGGAACCGCTGTTCCGGCTCCGACGCCAGCATCCTGGCAACTATGTTGCTGAACCACTTGGGAATTTTTGGCTTCACCTGATGCAAACACGGTATTCGTGCTTCCTGAAGTCGTTGCTGCATCACCTTTATCGAGCTTCCCTGTATCGGATTGCGGCCACTGAGCAAATGGTAAACCGTCAATCCTAGCAAATACTGGTCACTGGCCGAAGTAGGCACGCTGCTACGCAACTGTTCCGGTGCAAGGTACGGGAGCCATTCCCGGCCTAACTGCTGGTGAACGACAGTGGCGACACTATTGGCGCCAAGCGCTTCCTGATCCAAAGCAAAGCCGTCGAGATATACGGTGGCCGGTTCCAGATCCAGGCTCGGAGTGGCCGCGCCCCAAAGGTGTTGTGGCGATATCCTTCCACAAACCCAATTATCTTGGTGAAGACAGGCTAATAACCTTCCTGCCTGATATAAAATACTCATTCCCTGTTGCCAATCCAGCGCCAATCCCGGCGTCGGTTTCAGCATAGCAAATGGCACCGTCGGTGCCGCAGTCACCACATAGAGGAGTTGCTTATATTTATAGCGATAGCCGGCAAAAGGACCCACCGGTCGGCACCAACCTTCGGCAATAACGTTCAATAATCCGGGATACGGCGGTTCCACCAGCGTCTTTTTATTTTGGAAACGGCGGCAAACGAATTCCTCATCCATGCCGGTTGCCGGCGGCTTGATGATAAACGTCAGTACCGGATTTTTGCTGATTTTGTCATCGCTTTGCCAGATTTCATAGCTATCATCGCCGTGTACACGGCGGTTCAGACGAAAACGGTGGTCAAGCTCGAATTGATAGTCGAGCGCCACGAGTTTGTGGCGGGCGCCACGGATTATTTTTTTGGCGTCGAAATGCTCTGTTTGCCAGTTAGCTTCTGTCAACTCTTCCCCACCCAACCTATCGATCAGCCATTTTTGGTTTTCTTCACCACGATCGATGAAGGCGAGGAGCCGCGGTTGCTGTTGCGCATCGGTAGCCTGCCATAATAAGGCATGGCGTTTGGGCCTGGCCTGGCTAAGTTCTGCCAGTTGTTCTTCCAGGGTAAACTGGCCAACAGCAATTTTACCAGCTTTAGCCGTCGGCACTGGCATGAGTAATACCGGCAATTCCGGCAAATGGTCGTAATATTTTGCTGCTTTATTGGCAGCGAAGAGGCGTTTGAACAGTCCCATGGATGTAGTTGCTTAAATTAGGGATCGCTTGAATTTTGTTTGTCAAAACACAGTGGATAAACTAATAGGATTGTTAGTTAGCCACCGCAGCAGTAACTATGCCCAGAGAATTTTGGTGTCCGCTGTGGCTAACTCAACTATCTCAAACTAATTTCCATGGTATCCAGGAAACTACAAAAAGTCAAGAATATTGTCCTGTTACCGATGATGTTGAACACTAGGATGATGTATCCGCAAATTACACAGAAATACGCAGATGAAAGAAAATGTTGTAGCGAATCGTCGGTTCGATCAGCAATCGATTTCTCCTAAAGCTAGCGTCCTGGTTTCGTTGCGGTAATGCCGGTTATTATAAATAAGTGGCGCCAGGTCGTGCCGGCACCAACGCTTGACTATCTCTAATTCTGGAAGGCGCTGGTTACGTTCTAACCCCCAGGCTGCGTGCTCCAGCAATAACGAGGCAATCAACACCCGTACCAGGCTATAGCTGAAATAGCGGGATCCGGCTTCTAAAAAATCGCGGTCTTCGGCTACTGATTTTTCTAGATATTCGCGGATGGCAGCTAATGCCTGGTTGATTTTGGCGATTTGCGGCTGCAATTGCCGATTGGCTATACGTTCCAGACGTTGTTGCACCTCGACAAAAAAAGGCTCCATGGCCGCTTCCCGAGTGATGGCGCGCAGTACATCCAGGCTGAGAATATTGGTGGTTCCTTCCCAAATCGCAAGTACTTGGGAATCGCGCAATAGCGATGGCAGCCCGGTATCCTCGACATAGCCGGCACCTCCGAAGCATTCCAAAGCTTCGCTGGCAACGGCAATGGCTTGTTTGCCGCTGTATAACTTCCCTAATGGCGTCAATAATCGCAACAGCGCCCGTTGTTCGGGGGTGGCCTGGCCGCATTCCTCTAGTCCCAATAGTTGGCACAGGTAGAAACACAAGTGCAAAGCACCGACAAACTCGACTTCGAGGGCGGCAATGGTCTCCAGATGTAGCGGATGTTGCGACAGCAATTTGCCGAAAGCGCGCCGCCGTTGAGCGTAGTCGCGAGCCAGGGCAATGCTGCGGCGCATATAACCTACGGCGCAACAATTATTGTAGATGCGAGTAATATTGAATAGCGTGGCAATATTTTTGACACCTTTGCCAGGCGCACCGACGAGTCTGGCGCTGGTTCCTTGTAGGCTAATCTCGGCGGTGGGTAGCGCACGGGTGCCGAGTTTGTCTTTTAGTCGGTGAATTACCAGTTGATTGCTGCCACCGTCGCGATCACAGGTTTCCAGATAAAACAGGCTCAAGCCACGGCTGCCAGAAGCATAATTGCCAGAGGCGTCTTCCTGGCGAGCCAGGGTCATTGCCATTTGCGCATCAGTGGCGGAAGTGAACCATTTGTCGCCATAGAGACGGTAGCCGTCGGCTTCGACGCGGGCAATAGTTTCGGTGTTACTGACATCGGAACCACCGGGGCGCTCGGTCATCCATTGTCCTGAAGTCCAGAACTCTTTTGGATCGCGTGAGGTCAAATGGCGATAGGCGCCCTGGCGCAGGTAATTGTCGCCGTGGACTTCGATGAGCCGGGCAGCGCCGTCGGTCATTGCCAGCGGACAGGTGTAGATCGCCGAAGATGGATGGAACAGGTAGAGTTTGGCAAACTGGTAAATTCGGGACCAGGGACCATAATTTCTTTCATAGCCGATGGCTACCAGACCTTGCTCGGCGGCGACATCATGCAATTGTTGCCAGCCGTGGGCCAGTTGCAAACGATCGATTCTTCGTCCCCAAGGATCGAAGTTGACCAGACGCGGGAGATTGCTCTGGGCATCGAGTCCCATCTCCATGATGTCGCCGACGACGCGCTCTCCTAATTCCCGTAAATCAGACTCGATCTCCGCCAGCATTCCTGCCGGTAAGATCCATTGCAGCCACGAACGTAAAGCGTAATCGGTTTCATATTGGTTGGGCAATTGTGGCGATTGTTGGTAAAACTTGCCGGTCATAGTTGGCTCCTAAGTGCTGGGCGTAAACCGTTTAAACGCAAGAAATTCAGCGTTTTTTACGTCGAGTATTGTAACAGTCGTAAGTTTGCGAACAAACCCGGGGGTTGGATACGCCGGCGACCGGGCTACTGCCGTTGGTCGAACGATGGCTGGCTCTGCCCCGACGCACTCCGTCTATAGAATTTTGACTGTGGATACCAACCTGTCCCGGCGCTTTACTGGGAGCATAGATTCCTTTGCGAGGAGCGAAAACACCAGTGGGTTTTGCCAGCCTTTTTTTGCCTTTACCTGTTACTCTCATGATTTTTCCTTTCGGTTCTATCCAAATCATATCACATTATAAAAAATTTTGCAAATGATCGATTGGCACCGGAATTTAAATAATTTCGAGGACTTTCATGGCCTTTATTCATAATAGTAACTGACCAAGTTATTCCTTGCAAGGAGCGACGAATGCGCATAGCCTTAGTTCTGTAATTGAGGAGCGACGCAGCCAGGGAGCAAAAGGGCAAACCAAATGGGTAAGTTATTTCTTTCCGGCTCCTAAGCGCAGCCAGTATCGCATCGCCTTTAGTATCAGCATGGCCAGCAACAGTTTGCTACGATTTTTTCCGCGCTGCGATCGGCATTTCGCGTTGATTTGCTCCGGCGTTGGCCAATCGGCGCGGAAATCGCTGAACAATTTTTGCAAAGTCTGCTTCACTGTCGTCGGCGGCGCTGTTTGCATCGCATAGAGACCGGTGATAACTCGCCGGTGTTTACGATAAAGTTGGCCAAAATTGTATAGTGCTGGATGCCACACTACGACATTCTCGGCATAAATCTGACGATAGCCGCAGGCATAAACCCGTTGTCCCCATTGCAAATCCCCGCCGGACAACAATCTCTCGTCAAAAATGCCGACAGTCGCTAACACCTGTCGGCGAGTAAACAGGTTGGCGGTGGCGCTGAAATGCCATTGGCGAAGATAATGCTCTTGGTCAAAAGCGCTAGCTATTTCTAAGAGTTCTACCATGCTCGGATGTCGATGCCGACGGGCAAAAACCTTGATTTTCCCCGCTAGCAATCCACAGTCGGGATCTCGCAGCAATTGCGCCACGCCATTGCCGATCCAGTCGGTATCGGCGATGCAATCGGCGTCGGTAAACGCGATAATTTCACCGCCAGCGATGGCGATGCCGCTATTGCGTGCAGCGTAGGCGCCGCGCTTTGTTTCCAGGACATAAATGCTATTGGCAAAATTAGCGACAATCCCGGCGATGTCTTCTTGCGAATTGTTGTCGATGACAATAATCTGGTAGCAATGCTGCGGATAGCTCTGCCGTTGCAATGACCGCAGACAGGTTAGCAGTCGCTGGCAGTCGTTATAAACCGGGATGATTACCGAAACCAGTGGGAAAAGCTGGGACGAGCGCGCCATGATATCTCCTGGAACTGGTAACTGCCGTTCTTGTTTCGCTTGGTTTTCGGGATACATCATTATTGTTTTCCAGTTCAATCAAGTAGAATTTTTGTGGCATTTCCTCCAAATTCAAGTAAACTTTAGTAGAATAGTATCTAACAATTCATGCATTCAACGGACCTATTTATTCCGGCTCCTCAATCGCCCTGGGGGGCGTTTTTAAGGATGTAATCTATGCCGGCTAAACAACGATCCACCAGAAATACGAGCGGATGGAGGCACTGGTGGCGACCACTGGCTTTGTCAATTATTGCCCATGGCATGATCTTTGCTGTTTTTTATCTAGTATTTTTGTCCTACTTTGTTAGCTTATTACGTCAGCAATTGTCGCTGGAATATCCAGTGCAGATCGTCTATATCGATAAACAACGGCAGCAAACAAACACCCCTCCCGAAAAATCTGGGGAAGATGTTCTTTTGCCAGCGGCGTTAAAACAGAAGATTGCCAGGCAATTTGCCGCATTGTCCCAATCCCGGGCGCAATCAATGCTAGCGCAAACCAGAAAATACGCCAACAATTTTGCCGATAAACTTCAACGCTTGCAGAAGATAGCTCAGACTCACGAGCGAACAGTATCTACGCACGGGCAACAAGAAATTCTCGATCTGCTCGGGCAAAAATTTAAGTCCCAGGATTTCGTTCCGGCGACATCACCGCCTAAAGGGGAATTTATCTGGGACGATTTCACTATTTATCATATTGAAAAACTTACTACGGGCTATAGAATTACCTTTGTCGATCGGGCCGGACGGGTTACGGTCAAAGACTATTACGGCGCCGAATCGCGGCAGTTCGATACCATCTATCAGGTCTTTCGCATTTGCGGACGCAGTAAACTGCTGAAAAACCTGTTGAATTATACCCTGAAAACAGTACCGACATTATTGAATGAAAAATCTTGAAGCTAAATGGCTATTGATCACCATGGGAGATCCGGCGGGCATAGGCCCGGAAATAATATTGCATAGCCTTTGCGACCAGCGCATCGCAGCCATGGACAATTTGCTGGTGGTCGGCTCGGAGAAGGTGTTGCGGCGCAGCGCTGCCATCAGCAATTGCTCACTGGCCATCCGTCCGATTACCTCGGTTGACGCTATCTCCGCGAAAACCCATGACGAATTGCTATTATGGAATGTCGATGCCGTCAGCGACTGCGACTGGCAACCGGGAGTTATCACTGGCGAATGCGGCAGGGCTGCTTACCGCTATATCGAGGCGGCAATAAGACTCGCGGCTGACCTGGCGGTAGCCGGCGTGATTACCGCACCGATTCACAAACAATCGCTGCGTGCCGCTGGCATTACCTTGCCGGGACATACTGAAATTTTACAATCACTGTGCCAGGCCGATCAAGTATATACTATGTTCATCGTGGAAAAGCTGCGGGTGTTCTTCTATACTCGCCATCTATCATTGCGTCAGGCCATTGCTGCTTTGGCGGTAAAACCACTCGCGGCTACTCTGGTGGCGATGCATCATCACCTGCAACGCTTGAATTTTAAATCACCCCGACTTGCTTTGGCTGCTCTCAATCCGCATGCTTCGGACGGCGGGCTCTTTGGCAATGAAGAGACCGAAATCCTCGAACCGGCAGTAGCAATGGCCAGAGAGCAAGGGATCGATGCCTATGGCCCGGTCCCTGCCGATTCGGTTTTTTATCAGGCTGGCAACGGCAAATACACGGCGGTACTATCATTATATCATGACCAGGGCCATATTGCCTGCAAAACTTACGATTTCGAGCGCACCATCAGCGTAACCTTGGGCCTGCCTTTTATCCGTACTTCAGTAGATCATGGCACCGCTTTCGACATCGCCGGCCAGGGCATCGCCAGCTCGGTATCGATGCAAGAAGCGATTATTCAATGCGCTAAGCTGGCAACTGCTGCTGCCGGCGTTTCTTAGGAGTCTACTTGATATTTCCCAGGGCGCCAGAGGCAGCTCCTCGAACACTGCCATCTTTGTCGTAGAGCGCCCTTTGCAAAGCCGGCCTGGCGCGTTTATCGCGCAGCTCTCCCAATAACCAGGCAGCATAGCGCCGCACTTCGGTCTTGTCATAACGCAGTAGCGAAATCAGATTATGCACCAAACGCGAGCGCTGGGCGCCGTCCAACCTTCTGGCGCAATCCGCCAAAAGACTATGCGCATATCCGTTTCGTTTCAGATACCGGATCAGATGGATGGCGGTATAATAGGGATGCAGCTTGAGCAACTCGCTGGTATGCGGGTGAACTCTATCAACCGGATATTTCTGCGCGCAATAGCCAAGTTCGTTATGGTCTCCAGTCATATAAGCAATACAATAGGGCACTATTATCTTGCCCATTTGCTGTAGAGCGGCCCAACAACCACTGCGAAGCCCATGATCTTCATAAGCATGCGCATGATAAAACAGGAAACAAGCCATTTCTTTCGAACGCCAGTAAGCCAGCACCAGCGGTATATGCTGGCGGATTCTCACACTTATTTCTCTATCCAGCATAGCTTCCATCAAAGGCCGGATTGCTTTATGCCCCAAATAATGCAATGCCAGCGTCACTCCGCGCCGCTTACTCGCATCGGCTAAATGCGGCAATAAATCTGGGATTATCGCAGTATCATACTGTTTCAAAGCAAGCGCGGCCTTTTTATAAAGCTGGGAATCGGCTAATAGTGGTGATAAAAGTGGTAGCGCCCGCTTGTCTTTTACTTTACCCAAAATTTCTACGATAGTTCCCTTTTCATGGGTATTTTCCGCCTTATCCAACATCTTTTGCAAATAAGGAACCACCTGGCCACCAAGTCGTCCCAGGGACAATTCGGCTTTTTCTTGCACCAACTGTACTGGGTCAGAAAGAGCCTGGATCAATGCCGAAATGACTTCTTCGCTGCCGGGAAACGCCCCTAACATTCCTGCTAGTGCTACCCGAATGTTTGGGTCTTCATTCTTCAACAATGGAAATAATCGCGGCAAGGCTGGACTCCCGATCTCGATGAGGGCTCTGGCAACGCGGTCTCTCTGAGTAATATCTACTTTTACAAAAGCCGTCATCAACGGAGCAATCGCCAACGTACCGATTTCGCCCAGAGCCTTCGCCGCCTTTTGCCATAATTGATCCGAATTTTTTTTGTTCAAAAGGACTTGTAACAATATCGGTATAGCTTTTTCGCCGCTGGATGAGAGGCAACTGATGGCAACTCCCGATACTTCAGGCGACTCGTCTTTCATTGCTTTCAGATAAAGAGATAACGAATCTTTAGCTTTGATTTTCTTCACTACCAGCAAAATATTGACCTTGGTTCGCACATTGCCCTTGCCGAAGTTGTTAAAAAGCTTGGGTAAAGCCGGCCTACCAATAGCGGCCAGAGCATCGATGACAACCGTCACGGTATGGCTATCTGCAGAACCTAGATCGGGAAGCAAGCAGTCAATAGCTTGCTCGGATTTCAAATTGCCGAGCACTTGAATTAGAACCAATCGTGCCTGCCCCCGAGCGATATTCAATTGATCGATCAGAATTGAAGCGCTTTCGCTCCCCATGGAACTCAATGTATTGCAGATGGCTTGCTGCATTGGTTTCGAAGCTGATGTCAGCATCCGGGCCAATTTAGTGATAAGCCGTTGCTCCTTTATCTTGGCAACAGCGCTAATTCCCTGAAGCCGAATTCTCTCATTATCGCTGTCCAGAGCTTTTATCAAGATTCGCCGCACCTGGGGGTGCTGCCAGAAGGTACGCCCTAAACCGGCAATCGCGGCCTCGCGAATGGCCTCGTGGTAGCTATCAGCGCTTTTTAGCAATAGCTCTAAAACCCGCTGATCGTCAAAATAGCTGATGGCTTTGAGTAAATAAGCTTTTTGCGCGGTTGGAGTTTTAGCAAAGATATCCACCATTGGTTTGACCGCAGCTTTTTTGATCGCTTTGAGCAGCGGCAAAATTTTATCGAAATTTTGTTCAGGATTTTCCAATAAAATAGTTACCAACAAGCTTACCGACCATTTACCGCCGTATTGCAATTTTTCCAGACTGATAGCTCCAGAGCGTATTTCGGCGAGCAAGGAATTTTCGCCGCCTTGAAGCATCAACAATGAACGCATCGCGTATTTAACGACATCGGGTACGTCATAACGAATTCTCTTTATCAAATACGGAATGGCGTTGGTGCTTCTGGTCAATCCCAGAATCCTGGCGCTAAAGATTCGCTGCTGGAGTTTGCCGTCTAGACCTTCGATCATCCGTTCTTCAAGCTCTTCACGATGTCCATACGGCAATAAATCGACCATCATATTTTCCAACATGTCCAGGCCGGCAATTTTTTTATGATTCTGGCGCAAGCATTGCGAAGTAAGCTTAAAAACTTTGGCAATTCTGGGATTTTTATGGTGCCGGTACTTTTCCTTGAGCTGATTAAGCACATTTGGGAAACGCAACAAGGATAACGCCACTTCATTAACGACTTCACGCTCTTTTTGTTCGAAAACATCCTGCAAAACCTCTTCCGCTTGCTTGAAGCGATGACGTTGTTGCTGTTCTCGCAATTTATCAACTTCTATTTCTCCCGCCTCAATAGCCGGGTCGTTACCACCGTGTTTTCTTTGGCGATCGATTTGGCGGGCCATATAATAGAGCGCTTTGGCAAAATTCAGGTTATGACGCTCGGTAGCCTGGGAAGCCATAAGCAGCGTAATTTTCAACTTGCCGGATAATGCTTTGGCATTGTCGGGACTAAGCAACAACACTTTGGTATAGAGTTCCGAAATCTCCATCAATTCTTTCAGAGAAGTATGCCGGGTTATTTTTTTGCTGGCGTTGGCTGCTTGCTCCAGATATTGCTCGATTTGCTGCCTAATCAAACAGTACTGGCGGTAATTACGATATTGGTAGTAGGCAATAGCCGCAATTCCCATGAAAATCAAGATGAGGCCACACACCGCCATGGCTTTGTTCTGCTTGAGATAGCGTCGCAGGCGGACGTAGAATGGCGGCAATTTGCCGGAAATCGGTTCGCCATCCAGATAGCGCTGAATATCTTCGGCCATTTCTTCGGCAGTGGCGTAGCGATATCGTTGTTCTTTCCACATCGCTTTTTGAGTTATCATTACCGCATCGGGATGAACATCGCGATTTAAGCGGTAGATTGGCACCGGATCACTGGTTGCCACTTTTTGCAATACATCGATAGGATTGCCGACAAATGGCGGATAGCCTGTCAAGGCTTCGTATAACACCGCCCCCAGGCTATAGATATCGCTGCTATGATTTACATGAACCGTCCGTCCCGCTGCCTGTTCTGGTGACATATAACTCGGAGTACCCAGGGTCTCTCCGGCAGTAGTAAGCTGTGAATGTTCGGCCAGATCCTTGGCTATACCAAAATCGGTCAGAATAGCTCCTTTTTTGGTTATGACGATGTTCGATGGTTTGATGTCGCGGTGAATGATGTTGGCCTCGTGGGCAGCGTGAATCGCGGAGGCAATATCTCGCACCCACTTCATGGCGTAGCGGGGCTGCACGTTATTTTCCTGAACCAGCTCTTGAATATTTTTGCCGTTAAGTAAATCCATAGTATAAAAAGGATGGTGGTTATACTCGCCGACATCATGCACTTTGACGATATTTTTATGGTGGAGTTTGCCAATGGCTTTCGCTTCTAAAAGAAAACGTTCCCTGGCGGTACATTCCATATCACCATAGACAAAAATTTTCAGCGCGATTTTGCGTTGTAGTTCTTTGTCAAGTACCTCATAGACTTCCCCCATGGCTCCGCTACCAATCTTTCGGGTTACATAATAACGCTCGCCGATGGTCTTGCCGGTAATTTCCTGTTCAATATCGATCTGGCGTTTGGGTTCCTTCGGGAGGGGCGATTCGTCCGGTTCTGTTTTTTGCCCTTGAAGTAATCTGGCGATTTCATCTTCTTCGTCGGCCGATAGTTCATCATCATCTTCTTCATCGATAAAAAGAGCTTCCGGTTGCGAATTCGGATTGCTGGCAACCGCAGCTCTCTGATTGCTCGAATTTTGGGAAAGATCGACTAATTTGATTACGCTATCATCTGTAATCCGCACCTCCTGGCCATATTTTATTTCCTGCCAGGCATTGAGAGGCGCCGATTGGCCATCTATTTGCCATTCGTACAACGAGCAAATTTCGAAATGGTTATCAACAAAGCGGATCATGAAGTGCAAAGGTTGAATGTTGATGTCACGAATTAGGCGATAATGGCAATCGTCGTTAGTCCCAACGGTTTTGACCTCGACATCGGCTGCCAGCGGATGATTTATTTGCAATCCTGCATAGTAATACTCGAAACGATACATAGCTTACTACCTTCTTAGATCCGTTCCAACAAAGAATTCATCCAGAGTTTTGCGCTGGGCTGGATACGATAAATAATAATCATTTCGCCGCGATGGGGCGTTCGCGGGGGAATAGCAAAGCGAAAGGGAAGAACGGTGTTCCGAGAAGAGTGCCGAAGGTATAGCTTCCGGCATAAACAGGGGCCAGAATGAAGTCTTTGCGTTTTTGGCTATTATCAATCGCACTAGCGCGGGCGCCGCTGCGATCTTTCGGCTGCGATTCTGAAGGCTCGGCTATTCCATGGCTCTGCTGTTGCCCGCCGCCCCTATTCGTCGGCGCGATTTTTTCAGGTGATGACGAAGGATAGGCCGCATAGCCGATAGGAGCGCTGACTACCAAAAATGGTAGACCGGCAATCCCGCCTACCAGATTCCCGGCAAGCGTCGGTATTTCAGAAATCAAAGATGTTTCGATCAGGCTGTCATGATAGTCTTTAGTAATTTGGCAACCGCCGATACCGACTAAAACTATTAGCCATGGCATCAATATCCGATATTTTCGCATTCCTGTTTTGCTATCCTTTCATTTATGCTTGAATAAAGCTTTTCTCGCCTCCCCATATATGATAGGCGCTAAAGCAAAACGTATCTGCGCGGTGAATTTTTCCTGGGCTTGCTGTAGAGCGAAGTCCACCGGTAGACCACGTAGTAAATTTTGGTAAAAAACGAGTGGCAGTTCCCCATCGGTAATGGGCCATAGGGTGCTGATGGTTACCGGTATTTCCGCTTTATAAAGTAACGCAGCGAAGCGAGCTGCGGCATTAGCCGGATTGATTTCTGCCTGGTTGAAAATAACTTTAGGCTTACGCGGAGCATTTTCCAAAAAGCGAATTTTCAAGATATTTTTTCCGGTCAATCGCCAGCCACTATTCATTGAATTTTCTTGCTGGTAGCTGACCGCGCCTAAGATATGTAAAATGTCACTGCTGGCAATTTGTTGCAAAATATAATAAGGATTGTCCGCAGTATTTGCTGTCCGCACTTTTATCCTCGGGAAACTATCACTGAGATTATCGACAAGAAAGTGCTTTACTTTTTGGGCCCAGGATTCTCCCGAAGCCAAGATAAAAATTCGTGGCGACGGGATGATTTTAGTCACAACTGGTTGCGGGCCAATCGGCAAGGTTTTGCGAGAAAAACAGAATTTAGAGAACAAGAATTGGTTTTCCTGAAACCCGATCTCCCACGGAACCGATAGCAAGCTATGATCGATGGCCAGACAAACATGTTGCACATCGATCTCCGCCAGAGTCTTCTGAATTTCCATCGGCCAAAAGGATTGGTAGATATCTTTGCCGACTTGAATCAATTCCTGAGGATCTTCGCCGTTGATAAGCCGATCTAGTGCTCGCTCAGCAATCTCTTTTTTCCAGGGCAAGCTGCAAGAAAAACCTTCGCCAAAGCTATAGACTAAAGAATTTCCCATTCTGAGAATCTGGATGGTTATTCCTTCTCGGGTGCAGGCTTTGGGGGCCAGCAATCGCGATAGAATGTTTTTCAATTTTTCCCCGATTTTTTCGAGATTGGTTTCATTGTTGTCTAGAATTTCTAAAATCAAGGTGGAAAGCCCTTTGGAAAGCCGCTTTAGCCCCGGCGCTACTTTTTCGATATCCAGAGTGCCGAAAGGAGTATAAGGTATTGATTGGCCAATGGCCAGCTCCAAGAGCATGGTTCCCAAAGAGAAGACATCGGCTTGCTCTTCCGTCATTTTTTCATAGATAATCGCCGGAAATAATGCAAACTTGGGCAACTCGTCATGGCCATAAAAAATATGGGAAGGGGAAATATCGAAGCCGTTAATCCCGCTTTCGTGTAGATACAACAGGATATCGACCAGCATGATGCCAGCCTGTAATATTTTGATTTCGGTAAGCGGCTGCGGCGGCAATGGTTCGCAGATATCGGGGGAAGCGAATACCAGAAATTTTCGTTCTTGATATTCGCCCTGGAAGTCAGCGATAAGTAAGTGTGGATGCTTTGCCGAAAATGTCTTTACCAGCATCGCCTCTTTGGTATATAGGATAAACACCTGGCGCCCGGTTTGGCGATCATGTACCCGCAATATCTCGGTAGCGATGCTTTCGCCAATTTTATCGATTATTTTATATCTTTCGGTGATTTCATCGCCGGTATAAGCTGCGGCACTACGTCTAAGCGGCGCCGGCAGCGATAGCTCCGGCATTTTGAATTCGGCATCCTCGGCGTCGGGTGCTTGGGCCATGAATACTTTTTGCGAGGGGACCTTTATGGTTGATTGTAACTCATATTTACCCCGCAAAAATTCGCTAAATTTATCGTCTCGGATAACGATGGTTTCTTCGTTCAACGTCAATGTTGACGGTTCTAGCGGTAATTCCACATTATTCAGCGATGAAGTATCATAAAAAGAATTTTCTTCGGAAATGGCTTCGTCGGCAAAAGCGTTTATTTTGGGAAATTGTGGGGTATCGGCAGAAGCGATTACTTCTTGATAGATAACCTCCACTTCTATATAGGTTTCTCCCAATTGAAAGCGATCACCGTGTTTCAATTCCACCGGTTTTTTGATTGCGGCATTGGCATAAAAAGTTCCGTTGCTGCTTTTTAAGTCTTCCAGAAAGAAGCGTCCTTGTTGTTCATATATCCGGCTATGATAACGCGAGGTGCGAATGTCTTCGGGTAAAGAAAGATGACATTGGCTGTGTCGGCCAATAAGCAATTCTTTATCACCGGGCTGGAGCCGGGCGGTTCCGCTACAGGGACCAGCTAAAATCGATATTACCAGAATTGCGGCCTGAGCTGCGGCAGTCTGGCTAGTTTCTGCAAAAACCGACAATGCTTGCTCTTGGGTTTCATAATAAGTCAGCGGTGGAAAGATGAGTTCTTCACGAAGCAATTCGGAAGGAACGGCGCAGATAATTAATTCACGGGCTTGTTCATTGAGCAACGCCGCGAATTTTTGCAACAGATCATAGCTTTCCGCCGCAAAATCGGTCAATTGCCGACATTGGATCAAAATGAATTCGGGAGCGCGAGCGTCTAACAACGACAGTAGAACCGGTTCCAGTTTTTTGCTCGTCGCTTTGGTAAAAGTCCCTGCCAATTGTAAAATGGTTACAAGTTTATGTTGCTCCGCTTCAATATGTAGTTCGTTCATAGAAACCATTACCCTTACTCCACTTGTGATTTAGGAGCCGAAATAATTTACCCATAATTTGCCCGGCTCCTAAACCAACTGACCAAGTTATTTCTTGCCGGCTCCTTAACTAATTGTCTGACTAGCCTTTTTCTGGCCAAGATAAAAGCCGGAATACTGATGATCGACACCCATCATTTCGACCTCCCCTTTTGGCGGAGAGCTTGCCGTTGCAGACTATGATGATAGCTTTGGGCAAAACGATGGGCCTCGTCACGCACATAGCAAAGCAAATGATGCACGGGTGAATTTCTGGCTAAGGCCAGGGGGGAGCTTTTGCCCGGGATATATATCGCTTCTTGTTTTTTAGCCAGAGAAAGTACAGCAGGAAGAATTATTTCTAATTGCGACAGGGTATGCATTATCGCATGCAATTGGCCTTTACCGCCATCAACCATGACGACATCCGGATGCTCTCGGTCTTTATCCTGACCACAAAAGCGACGTGTCAGTACTTCTTGTAACATCAAATAATCATTGTTGGTTTGTGGTCCGTGAATCCGATAGCGACGATATCCTTGTTTATAGGGAAGACCATCGATAAAACTAACCAGGCTACCTACTGCTTCTCGGCCAGCATGATGCGCGATGTCAATGCCTTCGATGCTCCTGGGAGTTTGCGGCAAACTCAATATTTCTTGCAGCATTTGCAGTGATCGCTCCGGGTCCATATACAAAAACTGTCCAGGCACGAAATCGCCGGAGGTAGTGCGTTTATCGAGGCCAGCGATTGCTTTGAGCTGGTTGCGCAACTTGGCCGCACGCTCGAATTCCCAGTTATCCGCTGCCGCGGCCATCTCTTTTTTCAATTTCTTGACTAGTGCCTGACGATCGCCATCCAAAAATCGGATCAGCGAATTGATATCCTGGCGATAATCCGTGCCAGAAATGCGCTTAGCGCAGGGGGCAGTGCAATAACCAATGGAAGCCAACAGACAGGGACGATAGTGTTGTTTAGTTTGTCTGAGAATTTTGAGATTGCAAGTACGAAATTTGAATATTTGTTGCAATAGTTTTAGACTGATTTTCAATGCTGCGACATCGATAAATGGGCCGTATACTCTGTAATCTTTCTGCGACAGGCATTCGGGTTCTCTGGCAATAAACACCCTGGGGAAATCTTCGTCAGTGCAGTGGCGGCATGCAAAATAGACTCTTTGCCTTCAACATAGCCTAGTTCATGCAACGGCTGGCGTTCGATACTCCATTCTTGGATTAAGTGAAACGGCAAAGGCTGGAGTTCCTGCGAGACAATCCGTCCGCCTTCGGGACCGTTCACACAGGCAAACAACCGTTCAGGGCCGCATCCTATGGCCGTGCAACGATCAGCATCGGCAACAACACCCAAATCGACAACCGCTCCTGTTACAGCCCGGAAAAAACCGACAAAAAGATGGCAAGCATGCCCGCTCGTTCCCCCATAAACATCGCCATCGGGGGAAACAGCGAGAGCGGTGATATGACATTCATCGCCCGGTATTGGAACTGTCACACCGGGAAAGCACGCCGGAAACGCGACAAATGTACCCTCTTGCACAAACGGCTTTTGATGCAATCCATCAACCAATGCCCGGGTTTTAGGGTCGAAAATATCCAGTGGATCGATTTTTTTCATGCTTATTCACCCCCACATCCGTATTGGAAGATGGGCATCCTGCTTTTTCCGGTCATCGGGCATATCAACCTTAAAAATACCCACCGGACGCGGGCCAACATGTCCGAAAAAGAGATCGCCGTTATGGTCCACTGCTCCCCGGGAAACATACTGCGCGTATTCCCCGGGCCGCTCCAACATCGCCACTTCTTCACGTTCCAGGGTTTCGGGATTCAACCGCCAGACCACGCCTTCGCGCTCTTTGCGGTGCGCAGGCAGGGGATTATAGACCGGATCGCGCCAACGGGAGGCGACATAATACAGCTGTCCGTCTCCACCAAACACCAAACCACCGCAGTGATCAATAAAAGTATCGATAGGATCACTCGGATCATGCGCTTGCGTCGCAGGCCCCAAAGATTCCGCACGCCCCCACTCTCCCTCTTCAGGCCAAATGCGGAATAGATAAGGGCGGGCAATCCAGGTAACTCCATACAGACAAGAACCATCAGGCGCGGCGGCCACATCATAGAACACGCTGTGCCACCCGGTCTGGTATTGTTCATCATGGGGTAAAAGATAGGGCGAACGCTGCATGCGGCCGTTCGCCGGATCGTAGCGTATCAGACGGCCGTCATCCGAGGTGGTCCATACGCGATGTTTGCTGTCTAAAAAGAGGGCCTGGGCATTAACAGAGCCAATCCGCCCCAAATCGCGGCGCTTCTTGGTCTCCAGATCGTAGACAAATAAACGGTCCCGGGGATAACTGAGCGAATAAAGCAATCCCCGTTCTTCATCGTGCAATAGACACCGGCACCCTTCTTTGGGGAGCATGGTATCCCACCAGAGCACCGAATCTGTTTTGGTATCAAAAGCAAGGAGGGCGCTACCCCGGAAACATCGTTGCTCGTCGTGCCAGGATTCCCACGGGGAATAATAATACCGGTCAATCGGTGGGCCGGAGAGATGCGATGCCATATACAAAACGCCGTCGTGCATCGAAGGCACAAAGCTATAGTGAATTTTGCATTGAGATGCACGGCCCGAGTCGCTTGGTTCTTCAACGGCTTCATCGAAATTTAAGAGATAATCCAGACAGCTAGTGTCCTCATTGTAGCGGGTGACTTTAACCACTCCGCCGGGTGTATGTTCGCAACAGGCGGCTGCATAGATACGCCCATCCGGTCCGGTGGATAAGGACCAACACGAATCGGATTCGGGATGCTCATCAAAGGGATACCATGTCGATTTATAACCCATGAGCGGTCTCTCCTGGATAAACCTGGTATAAAGATGGGAGAAGTCTAGAGAGAGGGTGTCAGGAGGGCAAATCAAGTATTTACATCATGTGCCAAAGCCATGTACTGTAAGACGCCGGGGCGGCGGTGGGCTACAGAAGCCGGAGTTCACACGGGAGTCAGCCAATGGATAAAACGAAGGTATTAAAGCCGGAATTTGAAGAGGTATTCGATATCAGCGTTACGCTTGGAGAAGACACGGTCATTTATCCCGGCGATCCGCCTTTTGAACGCGAGGTCACGAGTTCCATAGAGCATGGAGAACACAGCGATGTCTCACGGCTCAGCATGTCAGCCCATTCCGGAACGCACCTCGATACTCCATCGCACTTTGTCGCTGGAGAAAAACGACTTCATGAATTCGATGCCCGCGATTTTATCTTCCCGGCTCAAGTCATTCCGATTCAAGATACCGAAGCAATACGCGTAGAAGAATTTTCAGAAGCCGACATTCATCCAGGCGATGCCATACTGTTCAGAACGATCAACTCGGAAAAGGGGCTATCCGAAAAAAGACAGTTCGACAGCAACTACGTCTATATGACCAAAGAGGCGGCGGATTACTGTGTTGAAAAGAAAGTAAGCCTGGTAGCGGTTGATTCAGTGAGTATCGATAAATACGGAGACGAAACCTATCCGGCCCACCACGGCTTACTGGGAAATAAAATTTTCGTCCTTGAAAACGTCAACCTGCGGGATGTCCCGCAGGGACGTTTTCTGCTTTTCTGTTTTCCGCTCAAAATCCGAGGAGGCGAAGCGTCACCAGTTCGGGCAATTCTCACGCGTTAGAACGCCGGCTGTGTTATACATCGCAGATTTGAATTGCCTCGGCCAGTGACGTTAGGGGATCGCGCTTCGGCACAAACTCATGGGCCACATAGCCATCATATCCCGTTTCAACGATGGCCTTCATGATGGCCGGATAATAAAGTTCCTGCGTATCGTCGATTTCATTGCGCCCCGGAACACCGCCGGTGTGATAGTGGCCGATATATTCGTGATAATCGCGAATGGTACGAATTACATCGCCTTCCATGATTTGCATGTGATAAATGTCATACAGCAACTTAAAGCGGGGCGAATCTACGCGTTTGCAAAGTTCAACACCCCAAGGTGTATGATCGCAGTGATAGTCTTTATGATCGACTTTGCTATTCAGCAGTTCCATGCAAATCGTCACACCAAGGTCTTCCGCCTGCTTCACCGCCTCTTTCAAGAAAACTGTGCAAGTTTCCCATGCTTCTTCATCAGACTTATCGCGCCGGCGTCCGGAGAAGCAGATGATATTGGGTACTTTCATCTTGGCGGCTAAGGCCACGTTCTTGGTCAGAGTTTCCCGTGCTTCGGCGTGATTGGCTTTATCATTCAATCCATCGTTAATTGAACCGCCGCCGGGCATTCCCATGGTTGGCACCAAACCATGTTTTTGAACAACGGGCCATTCTTCCGGGGATAAGAGATCGATACCGACCAGCCCCATTTTGGCACACTCTTTGGCGAGATCATCCAGTTCAATTTTGCCATAGCACCAACGGCTCACCGATTGTTTTATATTTCCTTTTAGTTTCATCTCAGTGCCCTCCGAGGCTGAGCCGAGTGTGGCTCCCAAAGTTCCCATATAAAGTTGTGTACCGGCGGCTCCTGCGGCAATCGCGCCCAACGCGGAACGACGGGTCATTTTGTCATGTGTCATGTCTCTGTTCTCCAGGGTTTTACAGACTCCATGTGGATACGGCTCTTCAGAACCTAGTCCGGCATGTGATTGCATGCCATCGATAGCAAGAGGCAAGCTGTCGCAACAATGAGATGCGGTCAAGTCACCTGATGGCCACCTGTCATTTGAAAATAACACCCGATCGTCACGCCTGCAATGTTTTGACTTCGATTCAGATTCTTCATGATCAGCATTTTTCCGAAATGGGCATGCTCCCTTGAACATCAGCGTGCTTCTACATAAAAAAGCCACTCTCCTTTTTTTCACCCCTATTTATTTACCTAAGATATTTTGCGAAATGCTATAATCAGAAACCATTTGTTCGCCATAATAGCATGCAACAAGGATTGTAAGATGCGTAAACGTTTTCAGAAACTCGAACAACTCTACCGCGACGCCTTGCTGGACAATGTCATACCTTTTTGGGAAGAGAATTCGCTCGACCGGAAATTTGGCGGCTACTTTACATGCTTAAACCGTGAGGGAAAGATATTCGATACGGATAAATTCTTGTGGTTGCAGGCACGGCAAGTATGGTTTTTTTCCATGCTTTATAACCGCTATGAAAAACGCTTGGCTTGGCTGGACATTGCCCGTCAAGGCGCGGATTTTCTGCAAAAATATGGACGCGATTCCGAAGGGAACTGGTACTTTTCTCTGACCAGAGATGGTCAACCTTTACTCCAACCTCATAGCATTTTTTCCGATTGCTTTGCCGCTATGGCGTTCAGCCAATATGCATTGGCGTGCCGTGATGATGAGGCAAAACAAATAGCCTTGGATACATACGAGAACATTTTACGGCGAAAGGACAATCCAAAGGGTACGTACAACAAATCATTTCCAGGGACACGCCCGCTTAAGGCTCTGGCGCTTCCGATGATACTCACCAATGTCACAATTGAGTTGGAATTGATGTTGGACAAACAGACATGCAACGATTCTATCGATATGTGTCTCAATGAAGTCTTCAACGATTTCCTCGATAAAGATCGACTTTTGCTATATGAGAATGTTGCGCCGGATGGCTCATTTGTTGATTGCTTTGAGGGGCGTGTGCTAAATCCCGGCCATGGAATCGAGGCAATGTGGTTTATGTTGGACATCGCCCGCAGAAGAGATGATAAAGAGTTGGCCAATCGTGTTGTCGATATCATGCTGAGCATTTTGGAGTTCGGATGGGATGCGGAATTCGGCGGTATCTATTATTTCATGGATTCAAAAGGTCATCCGACACAACAACTCGAATGGGATCAAAAATTATGGTGGGCGCATCTTGAAACCCTCGTGGCGCTCATCATGGGTTTCTCAATAACCGGCCGTGAATCTTGTTGGACGTGGTTTGAAAAAGTCCACCACTATAGTTGGGAAAAATTTCCCGATCCTGATTTCGGTGAATGGTTTGGCTATTTGAATCGCCAAGGAGAGGTTTTGCTTCCACTTAAGGGAGGAAAGTGGAAAGGATGCTTTCATGTTCCCCGCGCTTTGTATCTATGTTGGAAGGAATTCCAATCGCTACAAGAGGCTTAGGCTAACAACAATATGGATGCGAAAACAAAGAAAGTAGATGGGTGCCGAGTATCTCCGGCAGGTTGGTACCATGCCTTCGATGGGGGGGTGAATTCAGGGGGTGAATTGAGGGGGGTGCTCGGTACCCATCTACGTTTTCTGTCTGTAACCAGTTCGATAAATGTAAATTGCTTGGCGTAGCAAACGCCAAGGTTAGATATATTTAAAAGTTTTTAAAGCTAAAACGAAAACTTTTCTATAACTGTTTGGGATGAATATCAACTTGTTGTTGATTTCACCTATGAACCATCATTCATTCTGCCTCTTCCGTGTCCCCTGCCTTGTCCTGAACCTCGGCCCTGTCCCCGCCCTGAGCCTTGTCCTTGCTGGGAAGCATCACTGCATTGGCCTCTTCGCCTGCCTTGCCCTCTTCCTTTGCCTTGTCCTTTTCCCTGTCCGCGGCCCATGCCGCGTCCTCGCCCTTGGCCGCGTCCTTCATCGGACGGTTGGGACTCATTGTCACCTTCGTCGGCCGGATTGTTGTTTGCACGATCTTCATCAAACATGTCATCGCGCTCCTTTCTTGCCTGCTGTCCACCTTTTCCGGTTAAAAAGGCGTCTTGTATTTCAGAACGGTGAATCACTTGACCGCCTTCAATAACAAGCGCCAAACCATTTACAAGCACATCGGCGATTGTGTTCCTGGCCCGCTGCAATATACGGGTCACAGTCGGCCTTGACACTCCCAATCTATCGGCTGCGGTATCCTGATCCATGCCCTCGTAATCGACGAGGCGCAAGACCTCAAAACCATCCAGTGCCAAAGTACGACAACCAAGATTCCTGCTGGGGATCCCCGATGGTTTAAAAAGACTGGCTACCGGTTTGGCCGATATACAGCGATGTTTAGGTGGACGCGGCATTGTTTCCTATATTATCCTTTAAATTTATTATGAACCTACGTTCATTATATGCGTATTTCATCATAACGCAAGCCACGAGTACAGAAAAACCGTATCCACATCCCAAAATAAGTCTTATCTAACTCTAATTTAAGAACTTACGTCATATACAAAATCTACGTCGAAGTACCCGGAACGGTATCGAAGGCAAGTTCATACATCACATAATTCGGCTCGATCATCCCCAGACGTTCATAGACAGCGCGTGCTGCGGTATTGTCTTTTTCTACATAAAGCCGCAGGCCCGTTGCTGTCCCCGCTTCCCGGGCCTTTTGGAGAATGGTTTCATAAAGACTGCGAAAAACGCCCCGCTTACGCCACGTATGGATAACATAGACGCTTTGAATCCACCACTGCACACCGTTCCGCCAATCACTCCACTCATAGGTAATCATCGCCTGTCCGATGACTCTCCCTTCCACCTCCGCCACAAAATAAATTCCTTTGAAAGGATCATCGAGCACAGCCTTCACTCCCGCTTCAAGCCGCTCTATATCCAGTTCAAGCCCTTCAGTTTCCTTTGCCATGGCGGCATTGAACCGGACAATCGCGGTTTGGTCTTTTTGGCAAGCTTTCCGAATTATGTATCCACTCATAGCACAATCCCCTCTCTGAATCCTTATATTTACTGCAAGCGCAGAGGCTAGTTGAATGGAATCAGCACCTTATCATCATGCCTGTTTCGGTTGACGCCGTTAAGGATGGCTCTCTATTTTGAAGGCTCATCAGCAATTCGTTTCACTGCAATCTTCCGCAGACTTATGCCCTATAACAACTCACCTTCGTATGGCTAAACTGGAAATGTCCTTGGGGGTTTCTTGAAGTCAGAGTTAGCAGCGTCTTATTGCTGCATGCCGATGGATAAATCCATACGGTAACAAGCCAACTTCACCCAAAAGGCTATCGTATTTTTAATCCTATTTCGGACCGGTTATAAACCGGCGCGGAGGCATTGAGATGGAAAAGCGCATTTATAATTTCTCGGCAGGACCGGCAGCACTTCCTTTGCCGGCATTGGAAGAGGCCCAACGCGACCTTCTTGCACTTCCGGGTGTGGGCATGTCGATTATGGAGATCAGTCACCGTTCCAAACAATGTTTGGAGGTATTTGAGTCTTGTGAGGCAAATCTCCGCAAACTTCTAAGCATTCCCGATAGTCACAAAGTCTTGTTTCTGCACGGCGGCGCTTCTCTTCAATTCTCTATGGTTCCCATCAATCTTTTACGCGGTTCAGGCAAACCTGCGGATTATATTATCACCGGATCTTGGGCGAAAAAGGCCATTAAAGAAGCCCAACGCGAGGGCGAAACAAATGTCGCATGGGATGGAAGCGGCGACAATTTCAAACGTGTCCCAAAAGATTCGGAATTGCAATTAAGTTCCGACGCGGCCTATTGCCATTACACATCGAATGAGACAATTCAAGGAATTGAATTTGACAAAGAGCCGGACACAGGCGATGTGCCTCTGATCTGCGATGCGTCCTCCAATTTCCTAAGCAAGCCGCTCGCCATGGATCGCTACGGAATCCTTTATGCCGGAGCTCAAAAGAATGCTGGTCCCGCGGGTGTGGCGATTGTCATCATGCGCGAAGACATGATCGAGCGTTTCGGCGAAGAAACTCATGCGATGCTCGACTATCGCAATGCTATAGACAAGCAATCCATGTACAACACACCGCCCGTTTTTGCCGTTTACATGGTCGGCTTGGTTGCAAAGTGGCTGGTTGAGACCATTGGCGGCCTCGACAAAATGCAAAAGATCAACAAAGACAAAGCGCAACTGCTTTATGACGCTATTGACCAGAGCGGCGGCTTCTATAAAGGACACGCCGAAAAAGACAGCCGGTCGGCGATGAACGTCACATGGACTATGGAAAACTCCGAGTTGGAGCAGGAGTTCATCAGCAGCGCCCAGGCCCAGGGGCTTTCAGGATTGAAAGGCCACCGTTCGGTCGGCGGGCTGCGGGCTTCGATTTATAACGCCATGCCTGTCGCAGGCTGTGAAACCTTACGTGACTTTATGCTCGAATTCCAGAAAAACAAAGGCTAAACAAATATACTTACAATTAGGAAAATTATTTCCATTCAACGCCCGGTTCTCCGGGCGTTTTTTTATTAATTGGATTCGATGTCGACTACAATGTTTTCTAAATCATGTATACCAAGAAACGGATTTTCAATCTCTACACACCGCCTATCAGCACCTTCTATTCGGCCGGCTCACGATTGGCAATGCTACAACTTTGTCCTTTTCAAAGAATCCACATATTCCGGATAAAGTTTTTTTACGCAATCCGGACATAATCCATGACTGAACTGGGCATCGGAATGTTCAGTAATGTAGGACTCGATCTGTTCCCAATAACCATGATCGTCGCGGATTTTTTTGCATGAAGAGCATATCGGCAAGAGCCCGCTAAGTTTTTTAACTGTGGCCAAAGCATCCCGCAACTCTTGGTTTGTTTTATACAATGCTTGTGTACGGTCTCTCACACGCTCTTCAAGTTCATCATGAGCTTTCTTTAATTCTTCTTGGGCCGCTTTTTGTGCGGTTATATCACGAATCGAACCGGCCATACGCGTGGCATGACCATGTTCATCCCACAAAGCCTGCCCGCTCAATGCGAACCAACGGTAGCTTCCATCACGAGTACGGAATCGACATTCCAGATCAAAGGGAAGATGCTTCTCTAAATGCAAATGCAGCGCGCCTAAAATCCGGCTTCGATCATCCGGACTCAATAAGGCAACCCAACTTTCAGTCAATTCGGATTCATCGGTTTTAAATCCCAAGAACTCTTGAAACCGCTGCGAATAAAAGATTTCGTTTTGAGCGATGTCCCAATCCCAGAATCCATCATTCGCGCCGCGTGCGGCAAGAATATAGCGTTCTTCACGATCACGTAACGCAGCGGTGGTCTGCTCAATCACCCAACGTAAATGTGTCGGGTAGCTTAAGGCCATCCATACCAAAAAGCCGAGAGCAAAAGCGATTGCGCCACCCACTGACCAGACCCATCCAATCCATCTCCAACTTGTTTTCCAGCCATCACGTGGAAGGACCGCAAGTTGCCAAACCTTGTCATAAACTTTTACCGCTGAGATCACCGGGTCTTGATGTAGGAGACTTTTTTCTCCTATAAGTGTTCGTTCCTGAGGCCGGAATGCGATTGGATTCACAAGAACGTATTTCAAATCTCCGGCAATCCCAAGCAAACCGGTTTGCCGGAATAATTCATCGCAATCCAAAAGCGCTATCGCTAAAATTTTCGGCGGTGTATCCTCAGTTCCGCTTTTTAACGTATCAATAGGAATATAACAAATCAGTTTTTTTCCGGCTTTCAAATCGGCCATTCCACCCATTACAGGTACACGCAAAGAATACGCATTCTGAAGCGAACGTTGAGAATCGGAACGCTGTAATAGATGCTCATCAATGACAACCGGAGAATCATGGCCGCTGTATATGGTCTTCACCTCTCCATCGTTAACCAATGCTAATTCCTCAATTTCAGGCGGTGCATTGGCTAGAACCGGATATGAAGTTAAAAGCTTATCTGGGTGGTTGAAGTTTGTATTTAATAACTGATTGCACCAGTTCGCTGTGGCTTCGGCGCAATACTGCAGCCGAGCTTCAAAACGTGTTCTGGCAACAGCAAGTTGCTCGGTGGCAAGAGCCTTTTTTGCAGAGATGGATTCCCGGCGTTCCACCCAATCGAGAGCGGCAACAGATGCACCCACGGCCAACGCGGCTAAGATTGCGGCGATGTGTGGCAGGAACCGGATTTTCATGATCCTTCACCTTGCAATGGAGATGGACCACAACAAATCCACGCCTTTCAATTCCCCGGTGTTTATATTGTATCGCATTGACACTTAATAATCTCGTAAAAAATGGGCTTGCCCGCAATTATTCCTGTGATTTGCGACTGATTCTCAAAACAAAGTCCAATTCAGTGCAATAAAATGTGACACCTCCCTAAAGATGCGGCAGTGGGCTCGGCACAATCGGAGCGAATAGTCTACAGGTCATACAATTCACTATACTTATTTTCGAGATAGTTCAAATATGGATCAGCAGATAAATCTTTGCCCGTGACCTTATGAATCAGTTCAGGCGCGGTGAACCGTCTGCCATGCTGATGGATGTGTTCGCGCAACCAACCTAATAGTCCGGAGAATTCTCCTGATTCGATCTGACTCCACAAGGCAGGAATATCTCTTTCGATCTGTTCAAACATCTGAGCGGCATAAAGATTGCCCAGCGTATAGGTTGGAAAATATCCCATGGCGCCATGTGACCAATGGATATCCTGCAAACATCCGGAAGCATCGTCTTGAACATCGACGCCCAAGTAATCTTTCATTTTTTGGTTCCAAACTTCAGGAATATCAGCGGGACGTAAATCGCCTTCAATCAAACCTGTCTCAATTTCAAAGCGTAAGATGATATGCAGGTTGTATGTACACTCATCGGCTTCTACCCGAATTAAGGACGGTTGGACTTGATTAATGGCCGCATAAACTTGTTCGGCCGTAACATGATCGAGCTGTCCCGGATACTGTTGCCGGAAGGCACCGGTGTAATGCTTCCAAAAGGGCAAACTGCGCCCAATCATGTTTTCCCACATACGGGATTGGGATTCATGAATACCCAGCGAAATTGCATCGCCAAGTGTGCTGCGCCGGTCCTCTTCACGAAATCCCTGTTCGTAAAGCGCATGCCCCCCTTCATGAATCGAGCCTGTGAGCGCAGAAAACGGCTCATCCCGGCTGACACGCGTTGTTATACGTACATCATAAAGATCGAAATTAGTTGTGAATGGATGAACGGATTTATCTTGGCGTCCCGCATCGAAATCGTATCCCATATCTTTCAACACACGTAACGTGAAATCCCACTGTGCTTTTTCATCCCACTTCTGCTGACACCAACTCAAATCCGGTTGGCGGTCTGCGCTCACAATCCTGCTTACAAGCGCACTCTGCTTTTCCGCAAGCAATGCAAAAATGCCTTTTAGCGCTTCAACCGTCATTCCGCGCTCGAATTCTTCAAGCAGCGCATTGTAAGGAGAGCCTTCATATCCATAATAATCCGCCTTACGCCGAAGAAGATCGATCATCTTTGCCAACTGCGGCTCAAAGAGTTTGAAATTGGACTCTTTGCGTGCTTCAACCCAGACTCGATATGCCTCACTCTGCTCTTTGGCAAATTCATGCACGAATGATTCCGGGAGTTTGGTTTCACGCCGATAATCATGAAGCGTTTCGGAGACCAACTTTGCATCATCGGGTGATAATGAGTCAATTTGATCGCTTACGTCTTGGAGCAAGCCTCCGAATTCGGCGCTGGTGAACATCCGATGCGAAATCGCAGACAGTGTCGCCAACTGTTGCCCGCGCCCCGGGGCGGCTTTGGGAGGCATGTAGACTTCTTGATCCCAATGCAGCAGTGAAACCGCCGAACGGACATCGCAAATTTCACCCAGTTTTTCGCGCAACTCTTTGATTTTTGACTCTGACATCGAAGCACTCCGATAGAGGATCATGCGGCCACATAGCCGGACTTCTCATATCTTACCGCTCTTGGCAGCGAGGCAAGACGGCTCCCGGAGGTGTGCAGCTGGCCGAGAACACAAATAGTCATACAAAACCGGCATCCGGATTAAACATTGGGCCAATTGCGCGCCTTGTCAAGCATCGCAGTCCAAGCCATGATGTTTGCACAGACAAACCGTGCAATCTGACAGGGAAAACCTCATGAATCGCTCCATCGGATTACGATCTTCGGCCTTTTTAGTCATCGGGCTTGTGTTCTCTACGATCAACGTTCAGGCCCAAACCGATGTTTCTCATTACAACGTGATTTGGGATTCGCCAAGCCAAAACTCATCGGGATCGATGCCATTGGGAAATGGGGATATCGGGCTAAATGCCTGGGTCGAAAAAAACGGCGATCTTCTTTTTTATATCAGCAAAACGGATGCCTGGAGCGGGAACGGACGCCTGCTCAAGTTAGGACGTGTTCGTGTCCGCTTAAATCCCAATCCCCTCAAAAAGAACGATTCGTTTCGGCAAACTCTTTCGCTAAAAGATGCAACAATTCGCATCGAGGCCGGGCAAGGAAATGATTCTATCGAACTCCTGCTCTGGGCCGATGCCAATGCTCCTATCGTGCATATACAGGCAAACGGGCAGAAACCATTTGAGATTGAAACCAAACTGGAGAGCTGGCGTAACGAAATTCGGGAGATGACTTCCGAGCGGGAAAAATTCAGCGCCTATGGCATATCTTCAGCGCCTTTTCCTATCCGGGTTATGCCGGACCGGACCATCGAAACCAAAGACAACCGGATTGTCTGGTATCACCGCAACGAATCGTCCATCTGGGGGCCGACGCTCGAATTACAGGGACTTCAAACATTCCGCGCTCATGCACAAGATCCCCTCCTGCACCGTACCTTTGGTGGAGCAATCGAAGGAGATGGATTCATAAAGCGTGATAACACAACATTGATATCCAAGCAGCCCAATCAGGAGTTTGCGATCACAATCCATCTGCTCACCGCACAAACGGACACAGCCGAAGATTGGCTCGCACAACTTGATGATTCTATCCATAACAATAAGCAACCGTTGCCTGAATCCCGGAAGCAACACGAGGTTTGGTGGGAGCAATTCTGGAATCGAAGTTGGATACATATCACCAGTGAAAAAGAGCCCGACATCGCGTTCCGCGTGTCTCAAGGATACGCCTTACAACGTTTCATCACCGCCTGTGCAGGGCGTGGCGCTTTTCCGATCAAGTTCAACGGCTCTATCTTTACTGTGGATGCGTTGGAAAAGGACGAAAAATTCGATGCCGATTACCGGCGCTGGGGCGGACCTTATTGGTTTCAGAACACACGTTTGCCGTATTGGCCGATGCTGAATTGCGGCGATTTCGAAATGATGCAGCCACTTTTTGCCATGTACTTGGCCGGACTGCCTCTGGCAAAAGAGCGCACACAAATTTACTTTGGTCACGAAGGAGCATTCTTCCCGGAGACCATGTATTTTTGGGGAGCGTATGCAAACGATAATTATGGTTGGGATCGAGAAGGCAAGCACCCCTCTTATGTAGATAACCGTTACATCCGCTGGTACTGGAGCAACAACCTGGAACTGTTGGCGCTGATGCTCGACTATTATGACTTTAGCGGTGACGACCGTTTTTTGACATACGATTTCCTCCCCTTTTCTGATGAAGTTTTGACGTTTTTTGACAAACACTACAAACGCGATGAGCAGGGAAAATTGCATTTTGAGCCCGCCCAAGCCTTGGAGACATGGCATGATGCTGTTAATCCGACACCGGAAATTGCCGGATTACGGTGGGTTCTGGAACGTCTAAATCGCCTTCCTGATATTTATCGTAACAACACCCGCCGAGCGTTGTGGAAACACCTTAGAGATGATTTGCCCGGTTTGCCCAAGGCCACAGAAAACGGACAAACCTATATCTTGCCCGCCGAAAAATTCGAAAATCTCAGCAACTCGGAAAATCCTGAGTTGTATGCCATCTTCCCCTACCGGCTCTTCGGAATCGGCAAGCCGAACGTGGACATCGCCAGGCTCACTTTTGAAAAACGCCGTGTGAAACGTACCGGCGGATGGACTCAAGACCCCATCCAGGCAGCGCTATTAGGGCTGAATGATATTGCGAAAGAATATACAACTCAGAATTTCAAGACACACGATCCGGGCAGCCGTTTCCCGGCCTTCTGGGGGCCGAATTTCGATTGGGTGCCGGACCAAGACCACGGCGGAGTATCTATGATTGCATTGCAAAAGATGCTGATGCAAACCGACGATGGCTCTATCCGGTTGTTCCCGGCCTGGCCTAAAACATGGGATGTAGAATTCAAACTGCACGCACCGGACAATACAACCGTTGAAGGAGTCTGCCAGGCGGGCCAACTTACCGGTCTAAAGGTTACGCCAGACAAAAAGAGGCTTACAATTATCAATACATTCAATCCATAAACGAACCTTAAGATTCGGAGTATGCGAAAGTAGTCTTTCTATAATCAGAACCGTTTGGAGGATACACCATGCGCACCTGGTTCAACCGGGATTTTCTATCGCTGGCAATTGCTGTTCTTTTCATCACGCCGAGTGCGTTCTGTGAAGTAACTCGAATAGAAGAGGGTAATCTTGTTCTTGAAAATATCCCCGAGATTCCGGCGGATGTTATCGAACGGATGCGCCAATATCAGAATGTCCGTTCGGCCGTATTTCAAGACTGGATGCCAAACGACCAAGGCATTCTGATCTCTACGCGATTTGGTGAAACCTACCAGCTGCACAGTGTTTCCGGGCCGGAAAAAGCTAGGCAACAAATCACTTTCTTCGATGAGCCAATCGGTTCAGCCAAGGTCTGCCCGGACAGCCGGCAAAACACGCTGCTTTTCACAAAAGATGTCGGTGGTGGGGAAATGTATCAGATTTTTTCCTACGACTTGGGCAATGCTACCTACAAAATGCTGACTGACGGCGTCTCCAGAAATGGAGCGATACTGTGGTCCAACAGAGGAGCCAATTTCGCTTTCTATAGTACAAAACGCAACAATCGCGATTTCGATATTTATACCAGTTCAATTGACCGCCCCGATGAAGCCCAACTCATTCTGCAAGTAAGCGGCATGTGGAATCCGCTCGATTGGTCGCCGGATGACAAGTCATTGCTCGTGGGCGAGTATATTTCCATTAACGAATCCCACCTATTTACATTCAACATCGCCAACCGCTCATTAGAACAAATCAATCCATCCGATGAGAAAATCTCCTATGGCGACGCGGCATGGTCCAAGGATGGAAAGGGAATCTATTACGCATCGGATGAAGATTCCGAATTTCTGCGTCTTCGCTATTACGATCTTGCTTCAAAAAACAGTACAGTTTTGACGGAAGATATCCCTTGGGATGTTGAGTCGATCAGTCTTTCGAAAGACGGTTCCCACCTGGCTTTCATGGTCAATGAAAATGGTATGAGCAAGTTGTACCTGCTCGACACATCGACAAAAAAATACCACAAAGTTCCTGGCATTCCGGTGGGACAAGTGACAAGAGTCGATTTCCATCCCGATGGGGACCGGATCGCTATCATTATCAACACACCTCAGTCTCCGAGCGATGTTTATATGCTTGATTTGAAGGATATGTCCTTGGAGCGTTGGACCTACAGCGAAATCGGCGGATTGGATTCCGGTTCATTCATTGTGCCCGAGTTGATTGAATATGAAACGTTCGACGAGGTCGATGGCCACGCTCGGAAAATCCCGGCGTTTTACTTCAAGCCGGATAAGGGTGACGAGCCGTTTCCGGTTTTAATCTCAATTCATGGCGGCCCTGAAGGGCAATATCAACCGTACTTCAATCCAAGCATTCAGTATTATTTAAAAGAAATGGGAATAGCGGTTTTGGCTCCTAATGTTCGCGGATCGAGCGGCTACGGGAAAAGTTACCTAAAACTCGATAACGGTTTTAAGCGCGAAGATTCCGTAAAAGACATCGGCGCACTGTTAGATTGGATAGAAAAACAACCGGAGCTCGATCCTGAGCGCGTGGTGGTTTATGGCGGATCATATGGGGGCTATATGGTCTTGGCTTCGATGGCACGGTATAACGACCGTCTACGCGCCGGAATCGACATCGTAGGCATCAGCAACTTTGTAACATTCCTCACCAACACCAAAGAATACCGGCGTGACTTGAGGCGTGTTGAATACGGCGACGAGCGCGATCCGGCTATGCGAGAGTTTTTGGAGAAGATTTCACCCACTACCATCGCGCATAAAATTAGTAAACCGCTTTTCATCGCGCAGGGCCTCAACGATCCCCGTGTCCCCGCCAGCGAAGCCGAACAGATGGTCGAGGTTATTCGCAACAACGGCGGCGATGTCTGGTATATGCTCGCCAAAGATGAAGGCCACGGATTTCGAAAAAAATCCAATCGTGACACATTCAACCACGCGATGGTTCTATTTCTGCAGGAGTTCCTGCTAAAGTAAGCCCCACTCCTGCGCAAATCATCGGCAAGGGTGAACGACAACCAACCGGAGAATGAGAGAATGGAGCGACGGGATTTCCTGAAAATTGCAGGCGCAACTTCAATGGTTGCCGCAGCACAACCTTCGGCAATGGCCGCCCTGGTTTCATTTAAAGATAAGCTGTGCATCAATGAATCAACTTCGATGCCACACGACTTCGATGTGTGCATAAAAGGCTATGCCAAAGCCGGTGTCCGGGCGGTTGAGCCTTGGATACATAAGGTCCGCCAATTTGCAGAGAAGGAATCATTCGCTGTCGCCAAACGGCTATTGGACGATCACGGTATGCGTACACCTTCATCATGCGCGATGGGTGAATTGGTCGAACCGCGTGATGATCGTCAACAAAAAATCGAGCAGTTAAAAGGCAATCTGGAGATTGCTCAAAAAATGGGATTTGAGCGTTTTGTCGTTCATTCTTTTAGCAGCGAACAATACAACGTGGATGATTATAAACGTGGAGCGGACAATGTCCGCGAACTAGGCGAAATCGGGGAATCATTCGGAGTCGTCATCAATATCGAATTCATCCGGATGCAACGGTTTATCGGCACATTGCCTTCATCTTTGCGCATCGTGCGTGAAGCGAACCATCCTTACGCGCGTCCTCTATTTGATTTCTTCCACTTTTGGGCCGGCCAGGGGAAAATGGCGGACCTGGAATTATTGCAGGAAGGCGAACCGGATCATGCCCATTTCCACGATACGCCGGATATGCCCCGTGAGATTTTGCGGGACGCGGACCGGGTTTTCCCGGGTGAGGGGGTCTGCCCCTTGCGCGATATCTTGGAAGTCCTCCGGCGCAAAAACTACAAAGGCTACTTATCGGTCGAACTTTTCGGTAAGCAATATCAAGAAGCGGATCCTTATGAGATGGCCAAACGGGCAATCGAAACCACGAAGCCATTTTTGACATAATCCCTTTGACGCGGCCTTCCGGGGCAAATCCTACCCCGCTAGTGAGTGTAAGAGTCTCCTGCTAAATTAGGCTCCGCCATATGGTGTTTTTTGCCAAATACGGGAATTCCGAAATTTGAGGTCTACTATGAATGTGCGTAATCGTTATTTTTTCGCGGCAGTCTGCCTGTCGCTGTGTACGGCGCTTTCAGCACCGGCAGGATCAAGCGTAACCGGGGCGGATTATTTGGGTCGCTGGGAAATCACCCTCGATGCGATGGATACCGGAAACACATTCAACGCATGTTGGTTGGAAGTGAACCAAGTTGGCGACACGCTAAACTCAAGCATGCTTTGGCGTTGGGGTGGAGTGACACCTGTTGAATCCACAGAAGTTGTGGATGGCGAGCTGCTTTTAACTCGGGTCCACAATCATAATGACAAACCCTATGAAGTCGTGTACCGGGCCAAACTGGCTTATGGCTATCTTACCGGCCTTGTGCTCTATCCGTGGGATGGAACTGTGCACCATTTCTGGGGACGTCCGTGGAAAGGCTCCTCAAGCAAACCGACCGGGAATTGGGGCGAGCCGGTAGAGCTTTTCAACGGAACAGACCTGAGCAACTGGCTCCCACGCGATCCGAAAGCCGTATCTCACTGGTATGTGGAAGACGGTGTCATGACAAACACCCCTCCGGATATCGATCTCCACACCAAGGAAGTTTTTGACGATTTCAAACTTGAAGTCGAATTCAAAATGGCCGAACACAGTAACAGCGGAATCTATCTGCGTGGCCGCTATGAAGTTCAACTGCTTGAAGATTACGGCAAACCGGTTGAAGTGCACGGCAACGGCGCGGTCTACAGTCGAATTGTCCCGACCGAAAATGCCAGCAAACCCGCCGGCGAATGGCAAAAATACGAGATCACCCTAATCGGCCGCCGCCTGACCGTGATTTTGAACGGCAAAAAGATCGTTGACGATAAGGAACTGGAAGGCATTACCGGCGGTGCGCTCTCAAGTGCTGAGTCCACGCCCGGACCGATTATGCTTCAGGGCGATCACGGGAAAGTCTATTTCCGCAAGGTCACGATTACGCCTATGTCAAAATAACCTTCACAATGTTCGATAAGCATCAAACGGCAGGGTGTTGGCGCATCCTGCCGTTTTGTTCTTAAATAGAAATCCGATATTTGAATTAGACCGGAATCTGCCAAACGGAATTACTTATGGATTTGCTTGCCATCACCGATGAACTCATCAAAGAACTGGAACCTCTGCAATTTAAAGCGCCGGTGACTCATGTATACAATCCGCTTGTATACGCGAGAGCATCGTTTGAGAAATACATTCGTAAGTACGGACGTGGACGCAGAGAGATTGTTCTTTTGGGAATGAATCCCGGTCCATGGGGAATGGCCCAAACCGGCGTTCCGTTTGGTGAGATATCGTTGGTGCGTGAGTGGCTAAAGCTAGAAGCCCCGGTTGGGAAGCCGGAAAAGGAACACCCCAAGCGGCCCATTCAGGGTTTCGATTGTCCTCGGAGCGAAGTCAGCGGGCAACGTTTGTGGAGCTGGGCCAAAGATCGTTACGGTGATCCCAAAGTCTTTTTTAAGCGTTTTTTTATTTACAACTACTGCCCTCTCTGTTTCATGGAGGAATCAGGCAGAAATCGCACTCCCGATAAGCTGCCCTTGGAAGAGCGCAAACCATTGCTCGAAGCCTGTGACCGGGCTCTGGAACGAATGTTGGACTACTTCAAACCGCAGTATGCAATCGGGATCGGCAACTTTGCCGAGAAGAGAATTCTTCAAGCCATTCCCGATCCAACATTCACAATTGGCCGCGTACCGCATCCCAGCCCGGCCAGTCCGTTGGCAAATCGCGGCTGGCCGGAAGCGTTTGAAGCGGCATTACACGAACTTGGTATAAAGATTTAGGCGGATACTCTCGTATACTTAACTAGGACCTATACGTAATTCCGAATTTGTGGAAACCTTGTGTTGTTATAGGTTTAATAGATCAATCATCGCCAGGGGGGTCGCATTATGATCTGTCCATCATGTCACAAAGAGCTGACCAGAGCCAACAATGAGTACGGAATGTTCTGGGCGTGCGATACTTGCGGAGGCCGCGCGGCAACATTCTCGTTATTGCGTAAAACCGTTGTCAAAGACACCATTAATGAGCTCTGGAAAATGGCTCGTGAAGGCAAAGGCCTTCTCGCTCGCAAATGTCCCAGTTGCGAAAAGCAGATGCTTGAAATTCACTTCAAAGGGATAGAAGAGATTGAACCGGATGAAGGCAGCGAAGCAACCACACAGGGCTTTTCCCGTCCTGGATTGGATGTATGTACGCGCTGCCAAATGGTCTGGTTCGATGTCAATGAAAGTTTGCCTATAAAGCAGTCTGAAGATGAAGAAAATGAAATACCGCAAGAGGCCCGGGAAGCCGTGGCAATGGCTCAAGTTGAAATGTTTAACATGGGACTTAAAGAATATAATCGCAATCAACAAATCTTTAATTTCTTCGACTTCCTTGGAACGTTTTTTCGCATGGGCAGAAGATTTTAAAATCAAGCTGTTTGGCTTATCCTTAATGGATGTTTAAAGACTTATTAACCCAACCAAACACACATCTCCCTTTTGCTGTAGGCACGGGACTCACTTGCCTTGATGCGGTTGAAGATACGAACGGCGGACCACATCGTCTATTCATGGGGGGAAGCTGCACCAACGTTCTACTGATCCTCCAAACACTGGGCTGGCAAGCCGCCCCCATCGGTCAAATCGGATCGGACCGCGCAGGCGATGCGGTCATTGAGGACATTCGGCGCTGGCCGATGACGTTGGATTTCCTCTTTCAAAGAGACGAGGTAAGCACACCAATCTTTGTGGAACGCGTAACACCCGGCGGCCACTCGTTTTCACGAGAATGCCGGAGTTGTGGCAAAACCTTTTCGCACTTCACGCCGCTTACGGTTTCTGAAATGCAAGGCGTTATTGAGCAACTCCCGGAACAGATCGATGTATGTCACGTCGAACGGGTGTGCGAGTCCTCTCTATTCTTGATGCAGGAATGCAAAAGACGGGACGCTTTGATTCATTTCGATCCAAATCGCACAGGCGATAAAGCTATATTTGAAGAGTGTCTGCAAAAGGCCGATGTGTTGAAGTATTCCCATGAAAAATTGCCGCAACTTAGCGAAAGTACACTTCCCAAAAATATCACTCTGCAGATCGAGACTTGCGGAGTCACGGGGCTCCGGTACCGATTCAATCCCAGCGGATTAAAAAAGGATAACTGGCGGAACTTGCCTGCGGCGCCTTGTGAGAATTTCAAAGATGCGGCTGGATCAGGAGACTGGTTGAGCGCAACAATCGTTGATTCCATAGGCCGTGGCGGCACAGAGCATCTACATTCTCTGGCACAGGATGAGATCGAAGCCATTCTCAACCGGGCCATGGCCTGCTCAGCGCAGAATTGCTCATATGAAGGCGCTCGCGGCTCGCTTTATACAAGCGTCCCCATTCTGACAGGTGATGATTTCTGCCCCTATTGTGGAAAGAGTTAGAGCACAAATGCAGAACGTTATCCTGCAAACGTATCCACAGCCTCATACAGAGCGATGATATTCTCAGTCGGTGTAATCGGCTGGATATTATGGCACGGCGCTAAAATATAACCGCCGCCCGCGCCGAGGATACGCATATTATCATGCACTTCCTGTTCGATATCTTGCGGTATCCCAAACGGGATCGTGTGTTGGTTATCGACTCCGCCATGAAAGACAAGATGTTCACCAAAATCGCGCTTAAGCTCTTCACGCTCCATCCCGGGGCAACGCCACTGAATCGGATTAAGAACATCGATGCCGATTTCGATCATACGAGGAATAATCTCGCGAATACTTCCGTCATCGTGATGGAATGCCTTAATTTTATAGGAATGGGCGAGATCGATCATGGCTTTCATATTCGGAATCAAAAAGCGTTCGATAGAATCCCGGCTCATTAGCAGACCATGCTGACTGCCCAAATCTTCGGCCACATACGTAAAAAGCACACCGCCGCTTGGCCATGCAGCCTCGAACAAGCGCGTATTAAATTCGTAATAAAATTCAAAAATCTTTCGTAGCGCGGCCTCAACAAATTCAGGATTCAAAGCCAAATCCATATAGGACTGCTCCAAACCCCGCAAAGAACAATAAAGCAAAAACGGTTCATAAGATCCGCCACGCACCGGCCACGCTTCGAGCCGCTCCAATTCATCAGGGATATTGGAAAAATCGAACCAATCCGGACTTGGCCAGGGGTAGTCATCCAGTTCTTTCGGATCGCTCATATTTGCAAAGGGATGGACATTTACTTCCTCATAGATGCCGGTTCCATCCGCATAAACCTGTTCTTTAAAATCCAATCCCCAAAGATTGCACTCGCGTTCCGGCCCGATATAAACAGGGTCAACACCATGCGCCCTATCAATTTTGAGCCGCCGCCACAGTTCGGTTTCGTTTGAGCATTCCAAATCAAACATCAATCGGGAGGTAACTTCCGGGGTCGCCCAATAATCGGTTGGGATACGGTCGGGTTCTTCCCCGTTCAAAACCGCTTCCCAACGTTGTCTTGGCGTCATCTCCATAACTTTCTCCATCAAATACAAGCACAACCGGCTAAGAAGGATCCACCCATGTGAAGTCCGGTTCCGGCCGCCATTTATGCAAAGTTTCAATCCAAAGTTCGGTCCGTGCGCGCATGCTTTGTAGACGATCTTGGCATTTTGCATCGCGCGCAAGATCGTGTTCTTCAAGTGCATCGTTTTCGATATTGAAAAGCATCTCGTAATCGGGATCCTGGTCGATATACCGCGTATATTTCCAAGGATTACCGTAGACTCCTTCGCTACGCGGGATTCTCGGATGCTCAAAGAGATGTTCAAAAAACCACTCTTTTCGCCACGGAATCCGCTCCCCCCTCACCAATGGGAACAAATCACGCCCCTGCAACCACGGGGGAATTTCAATACCCGCCGCAGAAAGAATCGTCGGTGAAATATCGATATTGAGCGCCATGCCAGCTTCCCGCTGTCCTTTCCGTTCAGCGGGCATGCGCGGATCATAAACGATTAAAGGCAACCGGACCGACTCCTCATGCATAAACCACTTTCCGGCCAGGCCGTGCTCACCGAGATAGAATCCATTATCTGAAGTAAAAATAATGACGGTATTATCCTGCAATCCGCGCTCTTTTAGCCGGTCGATGATCCTTCCCACTGCAGCATCAACACCGGCAATTAACCGGAAATATGACTTCGCCGACTCCTGGAATAAATGCGGTGTTGCGAACCGTTTCTCCCAGCGCACACGCCCTTCCGAAGTCTGCAACCATGGCGGAAGCATTTGGAAATATTCATCCGTTCCCGTTTTCGGAAAGGGGACGTTCACATCCCGGAACAAGTCTTGATAGATGGGATTATAAAGAAACTGTTTACTATCCTGGTCTTGGACATGGGGCGCCTTAAAACTCACCGAAAGGCAGAAAGGCTGGCTGGAGCCGCTTTCATCAATAAACCGGACAGCATCATCGCCCATGAGTGTTGTAAGATGCTTGTTCTTGCCGTCACCATGGTTGAAATACCAACCTTGGCCCAAAAATCCTGAAAAGAAGTCGAATTGATCCTTGGGGAGTTCTCCACCCAATCCCCATTTTCCGATAAATCCGGTGCGATATCCCGCTGTGCGCAACAGAGCAGGATAGCTGTGCGGCTCGATTTCAGGCGGCAGCGGCTTGCCGAAACCATGAATCCCATGGCTCCTGGCATAAAGGCCGGTGAAGAACGAGGCACGGCTTACAGCACAGATTGGAGTCGTGCAAAAACAATTTGTGAACGTAACACCATTGGCTGATAGGCCGTCAATACGAGGCGTTTGTACGACCGAATTCCCCATGCATCCAAGCCCATCCCAACGAAGATCGTCTGCCAGCAAAAAGATGATATTCGGAGGATTCCGGCTTTCTGAGGATGCAGTTGTTTCGCCCCAGGCACGCCCGCGCATTTGGTTCAAGAAGAGACTGGCTGCGGCGGTGCTGCTTGTTTGAAGGAAACGGCGTCGATTTGGTGTATAGCTTTTCATGGGAGTATCGTAACACAGTGTTGCACATGGTGAGAATGACAAATCCGGGGATTTCATGACTGACAATTCATCATCCACACAAGCCACGACATTGGACCGGGATGAAGCAGGATACGGAGAAAAAAATTCGGAGGACTTTTACCAGGCAAGATTGGGGCGTAACCACTCCGGAATTAAAACTCCGCCCGCACGGACAATGTCGCCTTGGCTGCGCAATCCGTTGCTGGCGTTATAGACCGCCCAACGGCTTGGCGGATTGGGATAGTTTGGGCTTCCTGAGAAACTATCGACCTGATCCGGCCCGGTACCTTCGACCAAATACATATCCGTGGAAGGTGCAGGAAACAGATTAGCTGGATTACTACCACGCTTTCGCGGCGTATATTCGAATTTTTGGTCATAGGTGTCACCGCCGCCGGAACCCTCGATTTCATTACGAAACGGATCATTCACCAAATCGGTGGAGGTAAGATAGGCGATCGGTGTGGTCAAATCGTTATAGGAACGATAGTCATTCCAGGATCCGCCTCCATACGCATACCCCATCAAGTACGTATTGCGGTCAAGACGGTACGATTCCAAGGCCGTTACCAACGTACGCATATTGGACTCGGTTTGGGCAATTTTGGCACGGACTTGCGCATTCACAAAATTCGGAACCGCGATAGCCGCTAGAATTCCAATAATTGCGACAACAATCAGCAATTCGATGAGTGTAAATCCCAAAATGGACACCGGTCGTTTCATGCAATTGACCATTGAAGTTCCATCTCCCACTTTATCTAAACCAATAACTCATCTTTCCCAAATCAATCTTACAATAGTAAAAGTGGAATTACTAGAAATACAATTCCCCACAATATTTACATCACTAAAGAAATATGAAATAAGATTGGCCAACTCAAAATTACGCGGCCAAAAATTAGGCGATCTAAGGCTCACCACATTCTCATGCTTCGCCTGGGGTAACCCAAATATGAGGAATCCGGACAAAGCGTGCGTTGGGCTTGGTTGGGTTCGCTTGGCCACGAACACGAAAGCCGATCCCGAAGAAGGCGGTTTAATTTCGTTTATTGCTTCTGTATTCTTATGCCGTTGCCTGTAGACTGACAGTTGCACGGTCGATGTCTACCTCCAAAAATGAAGATTCTTCCGGTTTAGACCGGTGGGAGAGGAGTGAATTATGCCAAAAGGGCACAAGGATTTATCGAGACGGGATTTTGTACGAAATGGAACACTGGCTGGCGCATCAGTCGCTGCCTTTACTGTTCTGAAATCGAAAGACGCCAGGGCTGAAGCACCGATTAAGGTTGGTCTGATTGGCTGTGGCGGACGTGGCAAATTTGACGCCACAAACTGCATGGCTGCCAATAAAGATGTCAAAGTCACCGCAATGGCGGATCTCTTTCAAGACCGTATAGACACCGCAAGGACACATTTCCAAGAACGCGTTGATGTCACGGTCTCTCCGGACCAATGTTTTGTCGGTTGGGACGCTTATAAAAAGGTTCTCGAAACCGATGTCGATATGGTCATCTTAACAACTCCTCCGGCATTCCGGCCCATGACCATGACGGCAGCAATCGCCGCCAACAAGCATGTCTTCATCGAGAAACCGGCTGCTGTCGATGCCCCCGGTATTCGCGAGATCATGAAAGCAGGCGAAGCAGCCAAAGCCAAAGGACTATCAGTTGTTGCCGGAACACAACGGCGTCACCAGGCCAATCGCCGTCAAGTTCTTAAGCGTGTGCATGACGGTGAAATCGGCGACATCGTCGCCGCACGGTCCTACTGGATCGGCGGCGCAATCGCCTTTAGAGAGAAGAAGCCTGATTGGACAGATATGGAATACCAGGTGCGGAATTGGTATCACTTCCTCTGGCTTTCGGGTGACCATATCGTTGAACAACATGTCCACAACTTGGATATGGTCAACTGGGCGATGCAAGGCCATCCGGTCAAAGCTTTCGGCTTTGGCGGCCGTTCATGGCAGCAACGCGGTAATATCTGGGATCATCACAGCGTCGATTTTGAATATGAGAACGGAGTCCGTTTGAGCAGCATGTGCCGTCAAATCGGCAGCGATGAGAACATGTATATAAACGTATCGGAGTTTGTGGTCGGGACTAAAGGCTCATCAAACTTACGTAATATGGTTGCCCGCGATGCCAGCGGATCAAAAATCGCTTGGGAATTCCCTGGCGAACTTGAACGGGGTGAAACCCAGGAGTTTGTCCACTTGGTCGAAAGCATCCGCAATAATGAACCGGTCAATTATGCCCAAGACGTTGCGGAAAGCACGATGACGGCAATCTTAGGACGTACAGCTGAATACAGCGGGCAACTCGTCACCTGGGATGACGCATTAAAATCCGATGAAACGCTTATGCCGAAGAAACTCGATTTCGGTCCGGTAGAGTTGCGCCCGGTGGCGGTCCCGGGAAACCTTCCCTATACAGGAAAAGAAGGCTGGAACCCGGGCTAAGACTCAATATTCGGTATCTCGGAAATCAACGATGAGAATGAAACGGCCGCGAGTTGCGGCCGTTTTGCTTTGGCTACAGAAAATCGAAAATCCGCCAAAAAGTTGTCCCGCTGGAATGGCATCGATTTAGATTGTCCCATCTCGTCCGGCAAAAGTCTCACCGAGAATTCCAATATTGGAAACGATAATATCGCCGGAACTCATCAAACCATTCGATGCCTGATACGCTAAATCACGATACAGCCTGGATGGAGAGGAATAATACCATCGGTCGGGACCGGGACTGCGTGCCAACCATTCCGCATCGGGATGAGGATCCCCTTGTGCATCGTTCAGGCGGTCACCACGGATATTTCGATATTGATAGAGCCCCAACGGGTAGAAACGGTTGGCCGCCCCCGTACTGGTAGGATTCTCGATTGGCTTAAAAGGATCGTAAAGAAACCCGGCGAGGTAGGCGATTGGCGTCGTGAGTTGTTGCCAGACCCGGTCTCCCATAAAGTCCGAGCCAATAGCAGCCGCTAGACCGGACGGCCCCAACATATAGGCGTTATTATCGAGCCGGTACATCTCCACGGCGGTCTTGACCGTACTCATATCGGCAATAGCTCGTGTCGCTTTGGCCCGCACTTGAGCATTCATAAAATTCGGGACCGCAATGGCCGCAAGAATCCCGATAATGGCGACCACAATCAAAAGTTCGATCAACGTGAATGCCGAATCCCGTGGCATAGTCACACCTCTGTCCGCCGGACAAAAATCTTATCACAAGATCCGATTTATTGTCTCGACAAATAAACTCCGGCTGAGAGACTACGGATAAGCCGGTCAAAGAACGAATTTCCCCATAGCTTTGACAGCCTCTGTGGCTTCCTGTATCCAATCTCTATTACTTGTTATTCAATAAGGCGAATCAATGAAAGCGGTACTCCTCGCTGCTGGAAGAGGCACACGTCTAAAAGAACTTACAGCCGATAAACCGAAGCCTATGCTTCAGGTGGGTGGTGAATTAATTCTTGAAAGAATCGTAAAAGGCATTCGAGGAGCCGGTATCGATTCGTTCATCATGATCACAGGATACAAGGCGGAAGTCATCGAAAACCATTTTCAGGACGGAAGCAGCTTAGGTATCCAAGTCCGCTATATTCGCCAAGATGTGCCCAATGGCACGGCAGGCGCCGTCGTGTTAGCCAAAGATGCCGTAGGTGATGATGCGTTTCTTCTCTCGTGGGGAGATATTCTCACACCAGTTTCTAATTATAAGCGGCTTGTCGATGCCTGGAATAAAAACAAAGACACCCTCGATGGCATCATGGGCGTAAACGAGCTGGAAGATATAGGCAGGGGCGCTTCTGTCTGCTTCGATCAGCACACCCGACGGATCGAAAGCATTGTTGAAAAACCTGCTCCCGGTACAGCCAAGTCGAACTGGAATCAAGCAGGAATTTTCATCTGGCCGCACAAGATTTTTGATTATCTTGAGCGTGTCGAAATTTCTCCACGAGGAGAATATGAATTCCCCGATGCCGTACGGCTTTGGATCGCTGATGGCGGAAACATCCAAGCCCTTCCTCTAAAAGGCTATTGGGGTGATTTGGGTACACCTGCGGACATTGAAGACCTCGAACAAAAACTACTGAAAAATAAGACTTTTCTCGACGAGTGAGATTTATGAAAAACAACCTTGCGGATTTTGAAGTAATCGCACCGGGGCGTGTCAACCTGGCGGGCGGGCATACGGATTACAATGGCTTGCCGGTGCTACCTATGGCAATGGAGCAATCCATCCGTATCGAAGGCCGAATTCGGGACGATGCAGCAGTGCATGTCTCTGCCAAGGTTGTGCCTGGCGAACAAGTTGAATTTCAACTTCAGGCCCCTATCCCAAAGCACCCCCGGGGCCATTGGGCCAATTATGTGAAAGCGGGAATGCAAGGTGTTCTTGAAAGCCCATTTTGGGGCTCGCATGAAAAAATCTGCGGTTGCGATCTATCGATATCCGGCACAATTCCCCAAGGCGTCGGTCTTTCCTCTTCATCGGCCTTGGTTGTGGCTTCCGCTCTTGCCCTGTTGCACGCCAATGGAAGAAAAATCGATCCGATACTTTTGGCCGAACGCATGGCTGAGGCGGAGTATTATGTCGGAACGCGTGGCGGCGGGATGGATCAGGCCACCTGTCTGGCCGGTAAAGCCGGGCATGTGCTCAAGATCGACTTTTTCCCGCTACGCATCAAACCGGTCCTATGGCCGGATTCAATTGCAATCATTGTCTGCGATAGTCTTATCCGGGCCAATAAGACCCAGAATGCACTTTTGGCCTACAACAAACGAGCCCTGGAGTGCAAGCTCGCGGCGCTGCTGCTTCACGTCTATCTATGCGCTCAGGGACAAACACAACCGTTCGCGCGTCTTGGCGATTTATTCAATCCGCCTTGGTCGATGAATTACGAACAGTTATCGGAATTGATCGCGGAAGCGCTGCTTGAAGAATACGATTTCGAACAGATATTGGAGCAAACCGGGAATGAGAATCAGGTAATCGCGCTGCTCAAAGACTATTCATTTACGGATGAATCAGCGTTTTCATCCTTGAAGTTTGCCTGTGGTAAACGCTATCGACATATTGCCAACGACGGGCGGATTGTTGAGCAGAGTTTGACTCAATTGCAGGCCGGTAACGCCGAGTCATTCGGCCGGTTGATGGATGAGGGCCACACGAGCGAGCGTGACGATTACGAAATTTCATCGCCCGATTTGAACCGATTGGTAGAGGCCGCAAAAGAAAGCGGGGCCTTAGGTTCCCGCTTGACAGGAGCCGGATTCGGCGGATGCACCGTGAGTGTCGTCCGCGTTGGCGATATTGACCGCGTTATTTCGGGTATTGAAGCCGGATATTACGCGGATCTGGATGCGGAAACCCGGTCGCGCAATTCGCAACCGGTGTTTGTCAGTACTCCGGCGGAAGGCGCCCGGGCGGCCGCGCTGACATAGGCCGTTTGTAAACCTATACTCCTTTTGGTTCATGCCCTGCCGGACACTCTGACCAGCAGGCACGAGAGCCGGTGACCCAGCCGAGAGGCTGGAGTACACTCTTTTCTTCATTTCTACACTTCACGGAGGAGATCTTATGCCTCGCAGTTTCTTTCCCAGTTCGCGGATTGCGTTTGTTGTTCTTTTAATTCCATTGTTTTTTCTAAGTTCAAATTGTCCAGCAGAGGACTTTTCGACCATCTTCAATGGCAAAAACCTCGAAAATTGGACAAACATGCACGGCCTAAAATGCCGAGTTGACGAGAAGGCAGGCGCATTGTTATTGGCAGATGGCGTTGGTTGGCTTCGCTCGGATCGGCGTTACAGTGACTTCGTTCTAGAGTTCGAATCGCAAGCCTTACGGGGCAACGATCATGGAACACTTTTTTTCCAGGCGGGGCTCGATGGCGTACCTTGGCCTAAAGAGCGTTACGAGATTTCTCTAAAAGGACAGTATCCCGGAAAACTGATGGCAGGCGGTGAGGTTCTGGCAAACTCAAACTCAAATCCCATCACCCAGGGTGAATGGGCACGTTGGCGGTTGACTGTCCAAGGCGCTTACGCCCAACTCACCTGCAACGATGTTCAACTTTTGGAAACAGATGCACTCAAGCCGGGTTCAGGGGCTATTGGCTTCCAAGCCATCGATATTCCCTACGCCTATCGAAATATTCGAATTCAAGAATTGGGCTACACCAACCTTCTTGCCGGAAAAGAGCCGGTAGGTGACCACTTGGTGGTTCATCACGGCTCTCCGGAACTTTGGAGTGTCCGGGATGATGGTGTACTCGTTTGCAAAGGTGAAGGTGGCGGCTGGATCGGCACACGTAAAAACGATTACGGCGATTTTGATTTAAAACTCGACTTTAGGGTTCCATTGGAAGGCAACAGCGGTGTCTTTATCCGTTGTCCATTTGATGGCAATCCCGCCTACGCCGGGATGGAAATTCAAATCCTCGATGACGATGCCAAACACTGGGGCCCGCTAGAGCCCTGGCAGAAGACCGGTTCGATTTATCATGAAGTTGCACCATCGGTCCGTGCCACAAAAAAGGGCGGAACCTGGCAAAACATGGAAATCGTATGCAATAACAATATCGTCCAAATCTATGTTAATGGTGTGCAGATCATTGACGCCGATCTCGATAAATACACAACCTCGACAACAGATGCGCTCCCGCTTAAGGACCGCCCGCGTTCCGGCTATATCGGACTTCAAAACTATGGAATCGGCATTGAATTTCGCAATATGCTGGTAAAACGCCTGAGCAAATAAGCAGGATCGTTTTCCCTTACTTTCTTATTATGCAAAACAAAAATCCGCGTCTTCCAGTAAGGGAGACGCGGATTTTAATTGCAGTAGGGATATCTAAGTCTTTGAATTGTTGCTATTGGGACGCAACACAACGATTACCTCCGGCGTCCTGCGCAGAATTGAGTGCGCTTTGAGCTTCATTCAATAGGGTGCCAAAATCCGAATGGGATTCCAAGAGACAGCCAATACCAAATGACGCTGTCACATGAAGAGGCTTCGAACGATCTTCAGTAAATGTGTGCTGTGATATCAATTGACGTATTGCGCCGGCTTTGCCAAAGGCATTGTGCAAATCCGTGCTGGGCATCACAACCGACAATTTATTGTCCGGCAAAAGACCGATGACATCCGAATTCCGTTGATTTTCTTTCAGTATCTTTACAACCTGGTGGAGAATTAATTCTATCGAATCCTGGCCCACTCCGCTGTTACTATCCTGCAAATTGTCGATTGTCATAACCCACACAGATAAAGCGTGTTCATATCGGCGGCAGCAATTGAATTCATGCTCCGCAATCTCATAAAACGCTTTTGTTTCATAAAAACCGGGGCACGTGCGGTGTTCACGGTCTTTGCAGTTGAATTCAGTTAAATCAGGCCTTTTTGCCAGCCGGAGTCCGGTGCGGATACGGGCTGTCAATTCCTGACAACTAATGGGCTTTATCACGACATCGTTCGCGCCGCTCTCAAGCGCACGAATTCTGGCCTCAGTGCCTTGATGAGAGGTGCATATTAGAAAAAAAACATCTCGTAGATCGGGGTCATCGCGCAGTTTGCTACACAGGGCCGGACCGTCCAGGCTGCTCAGATTCCAACTTGAAATAATGAGTTGGGGCCGATGTGTCTTACAGAGTTCCAGTGCTTCAAGGCCATCGGTGGCAACCATGACACTGTGACCGTCACGTTCCAGAACTCGTTGCAGAAGATGTCGTGTTACAAGATCTTGATCTGCAATTAGTGCACGATTTGGAGTCAAACCAGGCATTCCATAATTACCGGCATTATTCAATTCGGGCTATGCCCCCTCCCACTGGAGCACCTCCACAATTCCCTAAGGAATAAAAAATAAAGCCCGGGTATAAACGTAAAGAATCACGAGCAGTTTTTGTGCCGATTTGTCAGAAATGTGGGGAAATACACGATAATCGTTTAAAAGCAGGCAAAAACATACATTTTCGGTTTCATTTTAGCTGCTTTTCAAAAAAACAAACCGTAAAATGAAACGCTTTTGAGACTTTTTGTCTCATTTTGAACACGCCATTCTGCTCTGACCGATCATCTCCGTATCAATTCTTCCGTAGACAGAATGCTATCTACGTAAATAGTAATACCAGTCATATTCAAACACTGCCTCTTCACTTGCGGGGATATCATTCGACCAAGTGATCATAGATATGGAATTGACGCCTGCCCAATGCGGCCAAGACCATGTAAACCACGGGTAGGCGGAGCGGTTATCCGCAAAAGATTCTAAAGCATCGCTATGCGTGATTTTGCCGTCAGACTCCGCGCTGGTGGCCATCCCAAAAATATTTCGCTGAACCCGAACATTTGCACTTTCACAACCAAAATTTTTAACTGTCAATTTTCCATGCAATAAAATCTTTGCATATTCGAATCCGTTGAAACGCACGGTTTCACGGCCTACTTCTTTTTCTTCACGCTTGGCATTGAGATCCGTTGCTACGGTCACACCGACATCAACGGCATTGCCCACAGAGGTGTAAGTCACAAGGTCCTGGCCTAGCGGAGTTCCTTCCTTAAAAATCAAAGCGGGACCTGTTGTCCAAGGTTCTTGTCCTTCGTTCGTCAGGTGAATTCGATGCATGGGTTTAGCCTGCGCCAAGGCTTGTGCGAGTTCTTGTTGCTGTTGCTCGCGGACCTGCGGCCACATTTCTTGAGGAGGAACCGGTGGAATATCCCATGTATAGAGATCAGTATAAGGAATCGTCATCTCCAAAAGGGTAACAACTGCGCGTTCCCCTTTTTTTAACGAAAAATCAGGGCGGTAGTACACAAAAAGATCTCCGCGCTTTCCGCTATCGGGCATTTCAGGTGTCGACACGGCAGGATCGAATGAGATGGCATCACCCCCCATGCCTCCCACGCCCGGCATGATGGCTTGCGACATCATCGCATTAGACATGCTGTACCTCATCCGGTCTTCACGCCGTCCGGGTTCGGTAAAATACGATCCAAGATTCAATCCGGTTTCACGAAGAGCCAGCGGAGAGAGATGATCTTTCATTTGGAAATTGGGAACACCCACAACCAGACGCAAATCGACATTCTCAAGATCGGCAAGTTCGTTAATGATAGTCCCTTGAAGCACGAGTTTGGCTTGATCGTTTTCAAGAAGATCGATTCGATAGCTGGGAATCCAGCGTATTCCCTTCTGTAAATAGACAAATCCGACTGCTTGCTCGCCGTTGGCCGGATTCTCGCCTTGTTTCACGTGAAACGATATTTCCCGAACACGTTTCTTTTCACTTCTTTTCGTGGCCGGAGCATCGTCAGAAATCAAAAGGCTGCGAAGATTCTCACGTTTGATTAGTTGGACTCCGCGCGTGTTCTGCAGCATCAAAAATGAGGAAAGTTCCGGATCGGCGCCCTTATTTTCTTCATCGGGTTCTTTCTTCAGGATTCCCAACAATTTTCCGGTATAGGTTTCCGATTCTCCTGAGGCGGGTTGCTCAATCACCGTGACTTCTTTGCCGGTGTTGGCTCGGATGATGTCATCAAAAGTTAAACAAACTTGTTCCTCTTCAACATCTACATATCCCGCCCGGACCATATCGACATTGCTGGTTGAATCGGATGTAAAAGTCCAAAATGTCCCTAAGACCGGCACAGGAACATCACGAGTGCTGCACCAACCATCTGTAAATTGTGCCGTTCCCTGCGACAGAACCAATGCATGGCCATCCTTAAACACCGTGACATCGGTAATCGGGAAATCCGCTCCTCCCGCATAAACCGGAAGCCAATTAAACAGAACCGAAATAGCCACAACGCCGAAGATTGCCCCATTGCGTGAGTTCATAATTCACCATCCTTTGGCATGGGCGCCCCCCATAAGAAAAATGCCTGGAGAATGGCCCGGCCAGCCGTTTTGGTGAATTCAACGTAACAGCCAGCGGCCGAATAACGCGCTGCATATCCGGGGAATGATATGAATTCTCAATTCACCCCATCATGAAGGCACAGGAAATCAAAAATCTTTCCATGTCGCGCCGAAGGTATCGGATGTGAGGATGCCCGGACGTCCAACGGGAGTAAGATGTCCTTCATCATCCATGCGCATCATCAGATAGAGAATCCCATCCCGGCATCCAACCTTTTCAAAGGAAATCACGCCTTGCTTATCTACCCGCGCCGCCGCCACTTCCTGCCAAGCATCTGAATTCCAACAACATAGATAGACCGGCGTGTTTTCTTTTAGGCTGGTTTTTCGCGTAATCTCACCCACTGGCGTGTATAACTCGGTCTTGTCGACCATGGGCAGAAGCTGAAGATAATGCTGGACGGCCCAGGGATGGATTTCCTCACCATCAAGCATCGTGCGGATCGGCCCCTGCACGGCATCCCAATCCACCCAATAAACCTTGGCATGAAATTCATTCCCATGGCGGCCAACCGTTAGATAGCCGGGAGTCAATTCTCCGCCCAGAGCGCCATCGATGTCGTACCACTTTCCATTGATCGGATCCTTGACGGCCGCCCAATAGTGGTTGGAGTCGGCTCGTGGCCACCAAATCGTACGGACTCCCACAGTGCAGATACCATAAGACCGGCAAATAGCCATAAGAGCGTTTGTCAAATCGGTACACCGCCCAATGCCACTTTCAAAGAGCTGCGATGGCGTCAGATCCGGCATCCCACGCGGCTTGTATTTGCAATGCCCTGCCAAATAGACGGAGTTAAGGTAATGCACAAGGCGGACAAACACCGCGGATTTCTCCTCCGGAGAGCCGGCCTCTCTATATTCCCGGGCATACGCGGCGGTCTTGCTCTGCAATTCCTCATCATTCCAAAAGAATTTCCGCCAGTTTTCCAGATCTTCGCCTGTCCCTCGATGAGGTGTCACATAATGCAAAAAATCCACTTCCGAAAGATCCGCACACCAGGGCATTTTTTCCCGCGCCTCTAAAGAAATCCGAACGTGATCACAAAAAGATTCTGCATCCATCCGCAAATGATCGGGAATAAAAGTCAAACGGTGGTTGCCGAATTCTTCATCCAAATTCTCACTTTCAATCGCTTCTGAATAGCTATAAGGCAGACGCCGCAAAATTGAGGCAGCCACACGTTTCTGATCTTCCGGCATCGCTTCATACGCAGCCAAAAGGGCATCTCGGTTGCGGGCTTCGGCTTCGGAGCATTCAGCATTCCATGCGGGGGATGCCACCAATTGCTTGATTGCGTCATCTGGTGTCATATCAACAAATGCAATCGCCGGGCTGGATTCTTCAACTGAAATAACCTCATCGTCCGGCATAGCACATGTTCGCCCACCCTCTCCGGCATCCTGAGCACAGACGAGAGGAATCCATATCGCAAAAAGAAAAAGTTTTATTAACAGGATTTTTTTCATACTGAAAACTCCATCCCACAAGTCGCTGCCATAATATTCACAATACTAATAATCTCATTTATACGGCGCTATGTAACCCCTCAATATTCCTGCTATCTCAAAAAGATATTTTCGTTGCGCCATCCACTGACAACACAATTATTCACTCCTTAATGCAGCCCAGGGCATCAAGTGCCAATTGTATCTCTTCAGAGCCTGTTGCAGACGATTGCAGGGCGTGATATCGTCAAACAGCAAAACAGCGACAACCACGTCATCGCAAAGGGGAATTGTAATGCGACATTTCATTTTCAGTGCTGTAATCGTGTCAATTCTTGGTCTCTTCGGCTTGGCTTCAGCATCCGCCGCCGGACAGTTGTCAGTCGACAAACCGGGTGACTGGACATTGGTTGTGGCCGATGACGCCCTGCCCAGCGAACGTTATGCGGCAGAAGAATTCCAATGGCTGTTTCGTGAGGCCATGGGGACGGAACTTCCATTGGCGGCACAAGCCTCCAAGAAACGAAGAAACATCTTCATCGGTCCGGGTGCTGCAAAGGAGTCCGGTCAACTAAGTGAAACAGGGCATCTGGGTGAGGAAGGACTCTGCATTCAAATCAAACCGGAGAACATCATCATAACCGGTGGCCGTCCTCGCGGCACCCTCTATGGCGTTTATGAGTTCATGGAACGGTATCTAAGTGTCCGTTTCCTTACCAAAGACCACACCCATATCCCCAAGCATCAATCTCTACAGTTGCCAATCGAATCCTACACCTACGTACCAACCTTTGAGTTTCGATGGAGTTACTATCGCGAGAATCAGGAGTCCCATGAACTGGCCGCCCGGTTGCGCGTAAACACCACACCAAGGGAAGAAAAATTCGGCGGAATCGCCCCCCAAAGTCTAATTAACCACAGTTTTCATCGCCATATTCCTGTTGAAAAATATGGCAAAGAACATCCCGAATACTTTGCATTGGTCGATGGCGAACGGAAACTCGACATTCACGGCGGTGGCCCGGAACCGTGCGTTTCGGATCCAAAAGTAATTGAAATCGTAACTCAAAGCGTCCTCAACGATCTTGCGGCCAATCCGAATCGCCGCAATATCAGTGTCAGCCAAAACGATAATGATGCTTACTGCCGTTGCGAACGATGTGAAAAGATCAATCAAGCCGAAGGCACGCCCATGGGTGCGCAATTGGCTTTGGTCAACGCAGTCGCGGATCGTGTTGCGGAGGAGTACCCCGAAGTTAAAGTCGGCACTCTGTCCTATTGGTATACGCGAAAACCTCCCAAACACATGAAGCCGCGAGACAATGTGCAAATTCAACTCTGCAGTATCGAATGTTGCACATTCTTCCCAATCGACACTCCAACAATTGCCAGGAACCGCGAATTTTGTGAAGACATGGAAAAATGGGGAGAAATCTGCGATGACATTTGGATTTGGAATTACAATACCAATTTCACCAACTACGATCTCCCATTTCCAAATCTGCGCACTATCGGCCCGAATATCCGTTATTTTTTAAAGAACAACGCTAAAGGCATCTTCATGCAGGCCAATGGCAACGGTCTCACCGGTGAGATGTCGGATTTAAGAAATTACGTCATTTCAAAAACGCTTTGGCATCCTGAGTTAGACTCTTGGGACTTAGTCGAAGAATTTTGTCATCTGCACTATCAAGAATCGGCTCAACCCATATTGGATTATCTCACGATGATTCATGATAATGCCGAAACCGCTGGGGTATTTCCCAATTGCTTTGCCAATGCCGCACAGCTTGGCCTGACCCCGGAGATTGCAGACAAAGCTTATGACCTCTTCCAAGTTGCTTTAAACCGCGCAAATTCCGATGCCGTTTACGCCCGTGTCGAAAAAGCCATGATTCCAATTTATCGTACTCTATTGGAAATGGCTTCCGAGTTCGTTTATGCGGATTATGGGTGCACATTGCACTTTCCGGAAAAGTACGGCGATGTCATCGAGACATACATTGCCTTGGGCAAAAAATACAACATGACCCGCGTCGCAGAACACAAACCGGCAGAGGATTTTTACAAAAAAGTGCATGAAATTGAGGGCAGCAAGATACCTGCCTGCCAATTAGAGAACGATACTTGGAAATTGACCATATTTTATGAAGACAACGGCAAAGCCGGAGAACTTATCCACAAACCATCGGGCCGAAATCTCTTAGAAGGACTTGAAATAAGCGGCATAAGCAATTTCTTAGAGAGGGGCACATTCAAGGAATTGGGCCTTAAAGGCTACGATCCAAACGATCCCAAACCGTTTCAAGTTCGCAAAGAATATAACGCGATCATGATGTTCAAAACACTTCCGAATGAATCGGTATTGATGCGCCGCATCAGACTTATGGACAACGATTCGCAGGACATTCTTTGCGAGACACGATTAACCCATAAAAACAACACTCCCCAAGTCTATCAATTCAAAGTTAATCCGGAGTTCAACACATGGACAAAAAGCGGCAACCACGAATTGCTTTCTGCCTACATACGTGATGATGAATGGAAATGCTTCAACCGGGATTGGGAAAAATTCCACGGTCCTGATGGCCACCTTCTAGAGGAATGCCGAGGCGGCGCGCTGGCGTACTTCAACCATGAGACATCATCCGGGATACTTCTATCGTACACTCCGGATATGTTCGAGCGGCCCTATTTATATTGGCTTCCGGATGTATCACAAATCAATTTGGAGTTGGTCACACCATCGGTTGAACTAAAAAAAGGTGAAACGCTGTCGTATTCCTATCGTTTCAGTTTCCTGGATAAGCCGCCTCAATAGAGGCCGTCCGGATCGATTGGATTCAACTTGGCAGGCTTCTTTCAGCCAGGCAAATGCACATTGCTGCCCTTAGGCACGATGCGGTAAAAACCGCCTGCGCTGACAAGGCCGTTCGATGCATCATACCGTGGCCCACCGCGCTGCCCGGCCGGCCCCCATCCATCAACAATACCTTCTTGGTTGCGAAAGGCCTCAGTCAAGGCCGCATCCTTGCGCCGAAAGGCGCGGCCCCATATATGTTCATGGCTATAGGCGGGGATCCAATGATAGTAGGACTGCGTGTTCTCATACCCCACTGCACTTTCAATATCAGCGCGGTCTTGGAAACGGTCCGGCAAAGCATGAGGCAGATACGCCGTAGGTGTGGTTAGTGGAAAGTGTTGATCTTCCGTATCACGATGGGCGTGATAAGAATTGTAATCCATGTGATATTGCAGCATCGCATCCACGAAAATCTTCAGATCGCTTTGCGTGCCGGCGATCTTCGCGCGAATCCGCGCATTTAAGAAATTGGGTATGGCAATCGCCGCCAGAATCCCGATAATGGCCACAACAATCAGTAGTTCGATCAGTGTAAAAGATTTCTTCTGCACATCCCCAATCCCAAAATCAGATGGCGTAATTTACCACAAATTTTCCTCAAGAAGGGCCTACCAGCTGAAAAAAATGCATTTCCGGCAGAGGCCATTTTATGCAATTCGGGACGAAGGTTCGATTAATGAGCAGGTTATGGTACGGTCCCCGCGCAGCGATGAATTCAGACAAATCCCGGCTGAGGAACTTTGAGAATTCTCTCAAGCGCCGGAACACAAGAAAGGAACAGATGAGTAATGAGTGATATCACCTTGAAACAGGCACAGGCGGCAGTTGAGGCCGCCGTTAAAAAATCCGGCGAGATGGGCGTTAAAATGGACATAGCGGTTGTCGACGCGGGCGCAAACTTAAAAGCATTTGCCCGCATGGACGGCGCATGGCTCGGTTCAATTGACATCGCCCAGAAGAAAGCGCGGACGGCGCGATATTTCGACATGAATACCGGCGAAATCGGCAAACTCTCTCAGCCGGGCGGATCGCTTTTCAACATTGAGCATTCTAATGGCGGCCTGATTACTTTCCCCGGCGGCATCCCCTTAAAAAACAAGGCAGGCGAGATTATCGGCGGGATTGGAGTATCCGGAAGCACGGTTGAAGACGACCATGCGGTCGCCTTGGCAGGCGCAGCAGCCGTCTCTTAATAACTTTATCAAAGTTATAAATGGAAGAGGGAGCGGTAGTGTGCCGCTCCCTTTTATTTCTATGCTTCCGAACCAAATGTTCGATTCATATTAATAAACAATACATTTATTCGGCGAACATAAGATGGACTTTCCCATTGCTGGTCGACACTTGGATTTTTGAATCTCCACCATTGCCAAGTTCACCGACGAGATGGTTCTTTTTAAGTGTGATTATTTTTACCGGAATTTCCGTTTCTACTTTTCCTGATGATGAATAAGCATCGACCTGTCCCGAAAAATTCTCAGGAATAGCGAGTTCAACAGCTCCATTCGAGGTCTTTACTTGCATGGGTGCATTGCCATCGTGCACACGCACATTAACTTCACCATTTGAGGTATGGAAAATACCTTCTCTGCTCAATGTTCCTATATCGGCCGTAATCTTTCCGTTGCTTGTATGCAGATTCACACCATCTGTATCACCCACCAGATTGATCCGTCCATTGGATGTATGTGCCTCGACTGCACCCCGGACATCTTCAAGATCAATCCGGCCATTCGACGTATTCAAGTTAATGTCGCCACGGCTGCCCCGGACAAAAATCCGTCCATTGGATGTTTGTGCATCTATTGCGGCATTATGCCCGGCGACTTCAATACGGCCATTCGATGTGTTGAATTTTAGATTAAGTGAAGGCGGGCCGGTGATTTCGTAACGAACCATAATGTTGATATTCGTCAGTTTCGGCCGGTTGGCAACAATACGCAAAACATCCCCTTCTTTTTCGGCACGGACTTCGGTCTGCTCTTTGATACTTATTGCGGTAGACTCGTTACGCGCCTTTACGGTCAACGTTGCGTGAACATTGACACGACCGCCATCGACTCCGTGATAAATGATTTCACCATTGCTGGTTGCGGCATCGATGGATTGCAGGCCGGCCGCCTCAAACTCCCACTGGAAGTCTTCTGAGGCTTCAGCCTTGTAATCATTTATTCCGAATGAAATCCCATAACAACCTGAAAAAATGAACCCGGCTACGACAAAGGCAAGAAACGACAGGACCACTCGTTTAGAACAATACATTCTCATCCTCCACAAAATGGACAGATCCCCTCTCCTACCTATACGCCCAAGGCCCATGATAGATTCAAAAAAACGACGGCGACTAAAAAACCGGTGGACTATAGAACAGGCCATTTCACTCTAAGTGGCTCATAAACTCATACTTACCGCTCCCGGTGCGAAATACCGCAAAGTCAGAGTGCTTACTCACCAAGTCCACGCCAGGCGATTCAACCGCTTTTTGGCCTCCCTCCTCTATCCCTTCAGGATCAGATGTTGGAACACGAATAAGCGCAGTGCAATTCGGGGGGATGGTCACTGAAAGAAGGAAACGATCCCCGTCCCGTTTCCAAGCACTGGCAATCTCACCCCGCGCTGAGAGATAGGTGGCTCTTACCCAATCCAGATCCGGCACCGGGCAAGGCGCGATTACGATCTTATCGAACCCCATGGCATCTTCGGCGGGCCGTATCCCAGCAAGATATTGGTAAAACCACTGGCTGATCGAACCGAACATGGGGTGGTTATGCGAATAGGTGTTGTCGCTGAATTCCCAGTGCTCCCAAAGCGTAGTCGCTCCGTTGGCAAGCATATGTCCCCAACCGGGGAAATCCTCTTGTGATGCCACTGTTGCAGCCACATCGGCCCGGCCTAAATCGCTAAGCGCCATCAGCATAAATTTTGTCCCGAAAATACCCGTGGTCAAATGCCCTTCATGTTCGTTGAGAATATCCTCGACCAAGACATTCAGAACCGCATCGCGCTTATCCTTTGAAGCAATATCCAAATAGAGAGCAAACGATTGAGCGGCCTGAGTGCCGATGCCGATTTTGCCCGTTTCGGAATCGTGAAATTTCGCTTCAAATGCCGCTTGAATCTTATCCGCAAGTTCGGCGGCGCGTTGGGCTTCAGGCACATCTCCAACGATCTTGGCCAGCCGTGAATAAAGGACCGCATTCCAATAGAAAAGTCCGGTACCCGTCACATCGGCCGGTTTATCGACAAGGCTTTCGTGATCACTGATCCCGTTAACAAGGATAAAATCTTCAGCGGCTGACTCCAGAAGATTCATCCAATGCCTTAAATAAGCGTACTGTTCACGTATCAATTCACGTTCGCCGTAATAACTGTATAACTGCCACAGCAAAAGTGGATGCGCCGTTCCCCAGCCAATCGGCCCGGAATCATCGCCCAATCCGGCATCGGCAATTCCGACAAAAGGCGCAGTCTCCGTGAATCCGCCATTGGAACGGACAGCGTCACTCAAATCCCGTACTGCCTTTCGATAAAACCCGGACATATCGAAATTGGAAATCGCCATCTCGCTGCTGGCTACAATATCCCCGCCGTAACCAAACTTTTCCCGGTGAGGGCAGTCCGACTGCACACTGAACATATTGCTCCGCTGTGTCCACACCGTCATCTTTTGGATTCGATTAAATAACTCGTTAGAGCATTCAAACGCACCAACAGGTTCGACATCAGAATTCAACGCCAAACCGGTAATCGAATTCGTATCGGGTTTGCCCGGATAGCCGGTGACTTCTACATAACGAAAACCATGGAATGAAAACCTTGGAGTGTAAGTCTCTTCGCCGCCACCCTTTAGAATATACGTATGCCCTTGATACGCGGTAGAAGGTCCCCCCGGTGTGCGTGGTGGATCCTGATTCTTAATTTGGCCGCAACACGATGTCATGGCATTTAACGTGCCATCGGGATACAACAATTCACCGCACCGCATTTTCACAACGGTCCCGGCTTCACCTTGCACTTTTAGTCTTACCCAACCGGCAAAATTTTGCCCCAGATCAAAAATAAACACTCCCGGTTGAGGCTCTGTGACAGCGACCGGCTCAAGTGCTTCTTGTACACGAATAGGTGGAAGATTCTGAGACCGCAACAATCCCAACGGCTCTTGGGCGATTACGGCATTTTCCCAGGTTGAATCGTCAAAATCAGGACGGTCCCATCCATCGGCCTCACGCCGCGCATCGTAGACCTCTCCTAGATAGACACTATTGCGTAAAATCGGGCTATCTCCGGTTTTCCATTCCGGGCTACTGACGACCTGCTGAGTCTTGCGCATCCCGTAATCGATATTCATCTGTAAAAGAAAGCGCGGTTCTCCAATTGTGAGATGTTCCCGCAAGTTGATCTTTCCCCACATGCGTAACGGAAGCGGATTGTACCAACCATTGCCGAGAATCACACCAACGGCATTCTTGCCTTGCTGAAGGTATTCAGTGACATCATAGACCGAATAGAAGACGCGTTTCCCATAGCTTGTCCATGCCGGATCGAGGACATGGTCGCCTACTTTTTTCCCGTTGATGTACAGTTCGTAATAGCCCAATCCACTAATATAGACACGCGCATTTTTGACAGGCTCCGCCACTTCGAACTCGCGGCGGAAAAGAGGCGCGGGATGATCCTCAAACAGTTTTTCATCGGGCACAGGCTCGCCCGGCTTGCGAATCCATTTCCCCTGCCATTGTTTTGGCCCTACTCCCATTTCCCACAAAGACACGGGACTATAAGCAGAGGGCTGGTCATCTTTATCCCATACCCGCACCTTCCAATAAACACGCTGCTCCGGCTTAAGGGCTTTCCCCCGGTAGGCGATATTCAGTTGTTGCCCGGTTTCGGCTTTGCGGCTGTCCCACAGGTCGGCACGATCCGCATCGAGAATAGAAGCCGAGCTGGCCACAAGAATCTGATACGCCGTCTGCACTTGTCCGCGCTCGTTCCCTTCCAGCCTCCAACTCAATTGAGGGCGGGGGACATCAATTCCTAGAGGGTCACGCATATATTCGCAACGCAAATCAGTGGGTATCAAATCAGCGGATACAGTCATCGCACACAGAAAAAACACAAGACCCAAAAGTAAGAAAGCGGTCGGCTTTGAACAATACGGCACAATAACACCTCGGGGGGAATACAGATATCACGACAGCGGCACATCACACATCGCATTTTCATAAAAACAGAATACGTTAGAACCGGTGCTTTGGGCTAGACAATCAAAACTCCGGAACCGGATATGAATGCGGTTCATTTCGACTGAGATTCACTCGCCCGGCATCTGACAGATGGCTCCGGGTACAATGGCTTTATGCGACTCCGCGCTGGCCGCCGCCGCAAAACAGAGTGCCAAGCTCTTTAGATTATTGCGGGCGCTATTGAATGGTTCCCGGTCTTCTTCAATCGCACATAGCAGTTCCGCCATCGTGCCGTGGAATCCATCAGGAAACCAGCCGCCATCTAATTTCGGACTGCAATATCCTTTTGCAGTGGTAAGAGTGATCGTTTGCTCATTGAGATCGGGACCAATGCTTTCGATAGTCCCTTTGCTGCCGATAACATACGTTCGGTCTTGCGGCCCAAAACGTGTATCGCCATCAAAAGTCAAAGTCGCTTGCGCGCCTTCGTATTCCACCAACGCTTGGGCCAACAACGCGGGTTTGACAGTCTGCGCCTTCGAGCATGTAAACGAGGCAAACACACGCATGGCCTTTTGTCCGCCCATAAAACAACAGAGGGCATCAAACCAATGAATGCCGAAGTCGTATAAGATCAGGTGTTTGATTTCTTCAAAAACACTGCCTTCAATCCACCCGTGATTCCAATGCACGGATAAATGCACACCGGCCACATCACCGATAAGACCGTTCCGGATGGCCTCGGTGATATACCGAAAATGCGGAGCCCAACGCCCGTTTTGGTTGACCGCCAGTTTCAGGCCTTTTTCATCAGCCAAATCGGTCAAATGTCTTCCTACATCAAGATCCAGTACAAACGGTTTCTGAGTAAGAACGTGTTTTCCGGCCTCAAGCGCATCTTGAATTAAAACCACCCGCTCATCCGGATGGGCCGCAATATCCACAACCTCGATATCATCACGCGCCAAAATGCTGTGATAGTCCGTTGTAACGCTGGCATCCGGATAGAATTCCGAGCGCCTCTTCTCGGCCCGTTCTTTGAAAACATCGCACAATGCAACAACCTTGTAGCCTGCCTTCCGATAGGCTTTAAGATGTTGTTCCGTTATTCCCCCGCAGGCGATAAGTCCGATATTGGGATTGTATGTTTTGGGCGTGGGGGGTTGATAAGGCAAAACCGGGGCTTTGACTGATCTCGCTTTCGCCCGTTTACTTAATCCGTAGCCGTCTTTGTGTTTTTCGCTCATCGCTACCCCAAACGTATTCTATTTCGATGCTATCGATTGCGGCTTACTCTACAAGCGGTACAGTCCGCTTTTCGGCGGCGCTTTGCACTGCCGAGTCGATTATCTGTTGCCCGATACGGCATAAATCCGGTGAAAGGATTCCCTCGATTGGCTTATCGTTTTCAAGACAATGAATCATGTACTGCACCGGGTTTTGTAAGGGCTCTTCAATCTTATCCACCGGCATCTCAAATCCCTCCGGATGCTCCACGGTTTGCAGCCGGATTTGTTTCTCATAATCATAGGCAGCAATCGTGCCTTTGGTGCCGGTTATCACAAATCCGCATTTGGGTTGAGGTTGGTAAACCCATGGATCGGTAAATGTCCCCCAACGGGTTTCAAATTTAGAGAGCCCATGTTCATAGCGCGCAATCGTCACGCTATGTTCATCTACTTCCAAGCCTATAGGCTGATCCACAGTTGCCGTCACTTCAATCGGTGAACGGCATCCTTGGAACCAAGTCCCTAAAGTCACGCCGTACCCCAAATAATCGAGCATCGAGCCGCCGCCGTGGGCCTTTTTAAAGAACCAACTTTTATTCTTTTCGCGCTGCACTTCTTCAGGAGAGACTTCGTCTTTATCAGCCACATGAAACAGCGGTCCCCGATTGCCACCGTAATGGTGCACCTCCAAGACCTCACCGATTTTCCCCTCATCGATCATACGTTTTGCCGTGACATAACAAGGTTCCCAAGCCAGTGGCCAATTAATAGCCAATAGTCTCCCGGTCTTTTTACAGGCTTCAATCATCGCGTCAGCCTCAGCCAGCGACGCGGCAAATGGTTTTTCGATCAGAATATGAATCCCATGCGCGGCAACGCGTTGAGTATACTCACCGTGTTTTGCCGTGGCCGGGCAAAGAATCGCAAAATCGGGCTGTGTCTTCTCAATACATTCATCGACATCGGAGAATATGCGGTCATCGTGGATGTTTAGCTTTTCTATCGTGTCTTGCATCCGCTCGCGTTCTTCATGGCAAATTCCCACAATCTCGGCACGCGGGTGGTTATAAACCATGCGCAGGTTGTCCCCCATGTGCATGTGATCGAAATTGATGCCTGCAACTCTCCAAGTTTTCATAGGTTAAGATCCTCCCGATGTGTGCACCCCCAAGACCGTCGACTGGCTTGCCCCTCAACCTTGACAATTGAGCCGTCAATGACCGGTCAGGTGAACCATCACGAATCTTAACACGCCACGAATCCGGTGAGAACTTTGCCGCCCCAAAAATGTAACACCTTGTTTTATCAAAACTTACAGCAAGGAGACTCATTTTTTGAGAAAAATACATTATTGGCTTGACTTGATAAAGTTTATATATTAACATTATATATAGAACCCAAAAGAAGATATTGAGCAGTTCGCTCTCTTTTTTTGCAGTATATAGTTCATAGATAAACAAGTAATAAGTAAACAAGGAGGCTATCATGAAAATCTTGCTTATCGCTCCATCCAGCGGCAAGTGGCGGCATGTGGGCAAGTCCCGTCTGTTTAACGGGCGCACGTTCCGGTTCTCAATGCTCAGTCTGCTCAGTGTTGCAGCCGAAACGCCTCGAGACACAGAAATTGAAATTATCGACGAGCAGCTGGAAGAAATTCCCTTTGATGCGGAAATCGATTTGGTGGGTATCACCTGTATGACGGCCTTATCTCCACGCGCTTACGAGATCGCAGACCGCTTTCGTGCCCGGGGTGTCCCGGTGGTGCTGGGAGGGATGCATCCAACTTTCTGTCCGGATGAGGCCCTCCAACACGCGGATGCCGTAGTGGCCGGTGAGGCGGAGGGAGTATGGCCCGAGGTTGTAGAGGCCGCACGGAATCGTTCGCTTTCCGGCGTTTACCGTGCCAAATCACCGGCAGACCTCTCCACACTCAAAACGCCTCCATACCATCTGCTTAAATCCGGCAAGTATGCAACTCAATACGCGGCATCGGCTACACGCGGTTGTCCGCATGGCTGTTCCTTTTGCGCCGTATCGGCTTTTTATGGCGGCCAACAACAAAAACGGCCTATTGAGTCAGTTGTGCATGAGGTTTCCGCGATTCCGTCCCGATTTTTCATCTTTGTCGATGACAATCTGACAGCCGACCGCGAGTACGCTCGCGAGCTTTTCTCGAAGTTGACTCCCTTAAAGAAGAAATGGGTAACACAATCGACGCTGGCAATTGCCGACGATGAAGAATTTGTCAAAGCAGCGGCCAAAGCAGGTTGTGTGGGTGTTTTTGTCGGACTCGAGACATTCAATCAATGCAATCTCGGTGGTGTGGCAAAAGATTTCAATCAAGTCAGCCATTACCGCGACGCAATACGTCTATTGCATCGCCACGGAATCGGAGTGGAAGCCGGAATTGTTTTCGGTTTCGATGGTGACGGGCCGGAAGTTTTTCGAAAAACCTTAAAGCTTTTGGATGAGGCCGAAGTGGACGTGATTCAAGCATCGATTCGCACCCCGCTGCCGGGCACACACGAATTCAAAGCCATGCAAAGCCGAATTAAAGACCGGGACTGGAGTCATTACGATTTCCATCACGCGGTATTCCAGCCCAAGCGAATGACAGCTGAAATGCTTCAGGCCGGGCACGATTGGCTAACACGCGAGTTCTATAGCCCGTGGAGAATCGCTAAACGCTTGGCCCGCTGGGCAAAATATCCATGCGGCTGGAGCACATTTCTTTTCTCGGCCATCCTGAACATGGCCTATCTGGGCCGTGTCCGTTCCTGGGGCATTCGCGGCTGGGATCCAAGTAGGCAAGACGCCACGCAGCCAGAGATCGTACAGCCGGTCGATGTGCCATCAGTTTGAGGTTCGAATGGCGCGTTCGGTTTCGATTTGATCTTCGAGACGGTCATAGATCGCGCGAGCGCTATTCACACGTTCCATCAGAGCGGATCCCTGTAGTGCCAATTGCTTCAGTGTGCGATTACCTTCCAATTCGCCTTTGGAATTGGCGTTCTGGGCATCTTTGACGACTTTTTCAATCTCATTCAGGCTGACACGCCGTTTTTCAATAAGCGACTTGGCCTCTTCGAATTTCCAAAATCTTAAGTCGTCGCGAACCACATAGACGGGAGTTGTATGGGCGGCGGTTCCATCTCGACCTTCCGCCCGCGCGGCAATCCAAAATCCATCTTCCGCCTTAATCTCGAAATCGAGGTTCAATTCTTCTTGATCCTTGCGTTCGGATTGGACTGTACGGATCGTCTCCCCAAATTGGACGATTTCCAATTTGCTTGGCAATGTGCGTTCATCGCTTCCCCATACTCTGGCACGAATTCGCAATGTTTTGTCTTCATCGAGCCGAATTTCATCTCCCGGCAATGCCTTATCGACTTCCAGTGTCAACATCGGTCCGTTAGTTACAAAGGTACGGCCTCGTTCCAAAGCCTCGAACCAAGCATCGGCATGGAATCTCTTTTTACCGACATAAGCATACACCCGCACTTCACCAATGGTGCCGCCCCAGGGTACATCGGAACCGGCCGATGCAGTCATCTTGAAACCGGTATTGAGAAAATCGTAATACCAATCGGTATTCAACTGGCCAAACTGCATCAGTTCCACAAAATCGACCTTTCCTTTGGGAATGTTGATACTCATGTCCCGATGTACGTGAAAAAGTTTCCCCACAACATGACAATAACCCGCGAGCCCGCCTTGTGCATGGACATTATCGAATACCCAGTCATAGAGGTAATACTGGTCCGTGTCCCGCACCATGCTCGTTGTATTCATCGCCATCGTATGGCCAAGTTCTTGGTGCGTGCGCGGACATTCTTGGCCCGGGGAAAGGATAAAATCCTTATCAATTACACGATATAACTTTCCGAATCCCCGTTGCTCAAACCATGTGCGACTGATATCTCCCATCTTAACGACATTCGCCAAATGGATATCCTCCGCTTGCACCCAAGCCATCAACCGTTCGGCATCGGCGTCGCTTAAGATTTGGCAGTGGACATGATCGTCTCCCGAATACCAACCATAATCGCGCATATCCACCCACCGCTCAGGCCGGTAGGTGCGTTCGACAACTTCTCCCGAAGTCACTGTAAAGGTCTCGGTAACCGGAATATGTTCAACACCCCGCCGTATTGTGATTTCCCATTCTCCGGGGGGGACAGCCAGATCGAACGGCTCCGGCACACACCAGTACCGTCCGGATAACTCTCCCGGAAAATACCGCGCGTTACGGTTCCCGGTGGCATCGCCTTGATGGTCAAGTTGTGATGCAAAATCAATAGCGTTGCCCGGTTTGTAATTCCTTCCATTGGCCTTCCAGATCAATCGAATCATTGCCGGACAGGGCTTCTTGGTATCGTCAGACAACACAGCTACTCGAATGCGGCCCTTTTGAGGTGTATGCACCCGAAGGGGCATCTGCACCTCACCGCCATCTGCTAAAGAAAGGCGAACCGTCAAATCCGTAAGCAAATCCGGAATATGATCTAAGGCACATAGCACCCAAATCGTACCGGCGCGCTTTGGGACCGAAACTTGAAGATCGGATTGTTCTGCGAACTCACATTGTGTGGCTTGAAATTCAATATTCCCGCTTGGGTTGCTCTCATCGACTAACTTCATAAGGATTCCACCCCGGTCTCCCGGAAGTTCAATTGTCCCAAGCCGAGGCAAGACATCACCATTTTTGCCCAATTGAATTGTCTCAACATTGGGAATTTTCCGTAGCAGATCATGCAAAGCGCTTTCCGCATGTTGCAGCCGTTCTTGAATTTTGTTCTTTTCAACGGCGTCTTGTGAATCACGCTCTCTTCGTAACGTATTACGTATCTCGCGCAGGTCCCGGTTAATATGGTCCAGTTCTGTTTTCTGCGGTTCCGAGAGCAAATAGGGGGCTTCTTTCAATAGATCAGCCGCCAGCGCATCGGCATCCGCAGAAACGGATACAGGCTGTGCAAGATAGAAACAGCTGGCGGCAAAAATCAGAAGACTGTTACGGAACATCATGATTCTCATTCTCCCTTGATCTCTTCAGATAGACGAATCGAAAACCGGCGCCGACGGCCGTGATGGCTCCTAGAAATGCAAATAGTCCCCATTGCTTAAATCCACTCTCCACAGCAACGTTTGGAGAGGCCGGTAGTGGAACGTTTGCGCAAAGCAAGACAAAATTCTCTGCTGACAGATTCTCTGAAACATCCGAAATATCATCAGCATCCAAATCCGCTTCAGATTCCGGCATATGCTTAATTTCAAATCCATCCTCGCAAACAACCTTTAATGTATGTGTAGCCGGGAAGTCCGGCCACAATCCATCGCGCAGAATTAAATGATCTCCAACATTCACGTCCGTAGGTGTACGCGCGAAGCAAGAAATACGAATGCTGCATGGATCGGAACCGGGAGATGTGACTTCCATCAAATCAACTTCCGGCGAAAACAATTCGATCAATTCCAGATGTTGTTTTTTCCAATAAAAAGCCAGGTTATTCAAATACGGCGTCCGGAGTGTGCCGAAGTGCTGTTCGGCTTCTCGATGGGATATTGAGTTGTCTCCATTCGCATCCAATGCAGAACGCAGAGCCGTGGCATGTTCGGCATAGAAAGTAAGTTCAATGGAGACATCGATATTCTCCCGGTTAATACGCATGACAATATCGTGACGGACAAACCGATTCAGCGAATCATGGGCAGAGGAAATACGTGGACCCGATAAAATTGAACAAGGCAGCGCCAGTACAAACGCTAAAACCGGCAGCCCCGCAACGACACGGAACCTCCGTTTGGGCTCCTGCTGCTGATGACGCCTAACATAACGCCCTAATTCCTGATACCGGTTCCACACAGAGAATAGGCTCCTTCACAACCGGATACTAACACAGATCACAACCTCTTCGTAATGAGACAAATTGAGTTGGTATTTTCTATCCGAATGTGCCTTATAAGAGACCCTCCCTTACGGCACCGCCCGGAAGCGATAATTTTTAGATGTTAATGGCAGCAACCGTTTAGGAATGGGGACATAAAATGCATACACAGCGAAATATCATTTTGATATCCGTGGCTGCCGTGGTGGTTCTCACGGCGCTCCTTTTATGGAATCCAAAGGATGAGGAATCGGTCTATGAAGGTGAGCCGATTGTCTTGTACTGCGCGGCGGGCATGAAAATCCCGATGGAAGAGATTATTGAAGCCTACGAAAAAGAATATGGCGTCCATGTGCAAGCCAATTATGAAGGTTCAGGCACATTACTGACAAAACTCAAAGTGCTACCGAAGGGTGACCTCTATTTGGCGGCTGATGAATCTTATATCCACAAGGCACGTCAAGAGGGGCTTGTAGATGAATCCATCCCCCTCACACATATTCGCCCGATACTCGCTGTGCCCAAAGGAAATCCTAAAGGGATAAAGACAATTGCAGATCTGCTGCGCAGCGATATCAAAATCGCTCTGGCCGAGCCCGATGCCGCCGCGATTGGCAAATCGACCAAACGTTTGTTAAACGACGCCGGGCAATGGGACGCGATTTCCAAGAACACAACCGTTTTTACTCCTACCGTGACAGAAATCGCCAATGCCGTGAAACTTGGCTCTGTCGATGTGGGGATTATCTGGGATGCCGTATGCAATATGTATCCCGAATTGGAGGCCGTCACCGACCCGACATTGGATGCCGGTTCCATGCTGGTCACCATCGGCGTGTTGAGTAACACCAAGCAACCCACACAGACACTCAAGTTCGCACGATATGCCGCCGCTCGCGACCGGGGGCTTCTTGAATTTGAAAAGAACGGCTTCGATGTCGTTAAGGGCGATATCTGGGAAGAACATCCGGATTTGGTTTTCTTTAGTGGAGGCGTTAACCGGCTAGCGATTGAATCGACGCTAAAACGCTTTGAACGGCGTGAAGGAGTCACTATTAAAGTCACCTACAATGGTTGCGGGATTCTAGTATCCGAGATGAAAGCCGGTGCTCGTCCCGATGGTTACTTCGCCTGCGATGTTTCATTTTCCAATCAGGTCAAAGATATCTTCGACGATTTTGAAGATATTTCCGAGACCGACATGGTTATGCTTGTCAAAAAAGATAATCCGGAAAACATTAAATCGATTGAAGACTTAACCCGCGAAGGATTAAAACTCGGAGTCGCCAATGCAGAACAAAGCGCATTAGGCGCACTCACACAGAATTTGTTGCAGGAGGCGGGCCTTTTGCAGGATGTTATGAAAAACGTGGTTGTGCAATCGCCGACAGCGGATGTTTTGGTCAACCAGCTACAGGCCGGCCACCAGTTGGATGCGGTTATTGTTTATGAAGCCAACTGTTTTTTTGTTCGAGACAAACTGACGATTTTGCATATCGACCATCCGGCGGCTCATGCAATTCAACCCATTTCCACACTAAAAAATTCCGACCACCGCTACACAATGGCCCGGTTAATCGAAGCCATCCGCTCGGCTGAATCGCAAAATCGTTTCACTGAGTTGGGATTTCGTTGGCGTGCCGGTCAGGTTCAACGATGACAGAATCCATGGCGCACCCAAGCACGCATAATGACCGGCCACCGGTATCCGACATTCCCTTTTTTGTCGGTCTGGGGGCAATTGGGGGAACCTATATTCTCTTGATTGTCTCTATGATTGTGGCTGAAGCCGCGTACACATCGCCCAGCCATATCTTGCACGCACTGGCGGATCCGGAAATACGTTATGCAATCCGCTTGAGTTTGATTTCCTGCACGCTCACCGCAATCTTCTCGCTGTGGGTATCCGTTCCAATCGGGTACCTGATGTCCCGTTATGACTTCCCCGGGAAATTAATACTCGATGCAATTCTCGACATCCCCATCGCGCTGCCGCCCTTGGTAATTGGTTTGTGCCTCTTAATTCTGTTTCAAACTGCAGTCGGGCAATGGATTGAGAGTTATGTTGTTTTTACGTATGCCATCCCCGGGGTCATTCTGGCTCAATTCAGCGTTGCCTGCGCATTTGCTGTCCGGACCATGCGCGCCACCTTTGTGCAGATCAATCCCCGGCAGGAGCAAGTTGCGCTGACGCTTGGTTGCAGCCGCAATCAAGCCTTCTGGCTGGTAGTCCTTCCGGAAGCCCGCCGGGGAATGCTGACCGCGGCCATGTTGGCCTGGGCGCGTTCGTTGGGTGAATTCGGGCCGATTCTTATCTTTTGCGGCTCAACCCGGGGCCATACGGAGGTCTTACCCACCACCGTATTCCTGGAATTCAGCGTCGGCGATTTAGAAACCGCCGTGGCCGTTTCACTGCTTATGATTGTGGCTTCCATTTTTGTTTTGGTTGCCGTGCGTTTTTGGGGTGATGACCGCGCCGCGAAGGGAGCCGTGTAATCATGATCTCTCTTCACGATCTATCGGTCAGTGCCGGTGACTTCCATCTAAAAAATATCAATCTCGAAATTCAGACAGGCGAATATTGTGTCTTGATGGGTAAAACCGGTTGTGGAAAAACGACCATTCTGGAAACTGTCTGCGGTCTAAAATCACCTCAAGCAGGAATCGTAAAATTGATGGGGCGGGATGTAACCTATCAAAAGCCAGCCATGCGCGGCATCGGTTATGTACCGCAAGATGGTGCTCTTTTTTCGACAATGACTATTCGTCACCACCTCGGCTTTGCACTTGCCATTAGAAAACGCCCTGAACGTGAAATTGAGGCGCGTGTTGATGAATTGGCAAAACTGCTGGGAATCGAGCATCTGCTTTCCCGTAGACCTTTCGGATTGAGTGGAGGTGAACGTCAGCGCGTTGCACTGGGACGGGCGCTGGCTTGCCGTCCCGATGTGCTTTGCCTGGATGAACCCTTAAGCGCCCTCGATGAAGATACACATGATGAGATGTGCGATTTGCTGAAATCGGTCTGCAAACATCACCGGGTCACAACACTGCATGTAACGCATAGTCTTCGCGAAGCCCGATTGCTGGCGGACCGCATCCTCCGTATGGAAAACGGGAACGTTGTTACACATACAATCAGCGAGTTGGATGAAGAAATGCTGGAGCACTGCACAAGAGAAGGGGCAAAACCATCGACCGCCAATCGTACTGCCCCATGATAGCCTGCGCGCTATTTTCCCGGCATAATCCGCTCAGAGGCTGCCTATGAAAATCACGCTCGAATACTCGACTCAAATCCAGCAAAAAGCCGGGAAACCGGCACCCACGCTTGAGTTAGAAGCCCCCTGCACCATCCAGGAACTGGTCAAAGAGATTGCCGCCGGGGCAGGTCCCGATTTGCAGGCGTTTTTATTCGATACGGAAGGGAATTTGCAGCCAACGATTTTGCTGTCCATCAATGACGAACAAGTCTCATGGGAAACTCCTGTGATGCTACAGGACGGTGATAGCATTGGGCTTTTATCACCTATTGCCGGCGGTTAAAGGGGATTACTACCGGCCGGCCGGTGGGGGCAAACACAATCATTCGGCGTCTTAGGAATGAGGAACCATGCCTTTAACTGAAGAAGAACGCAAAACATACGAATGGCAGATGTGGGTTTCCGATTTCGGTGAATCGGGACAAGAAAAACTTAAGAACGCCTCAGTTTTGGTTTCGAGGGCCGGGGGACTAGGCAGTGTCGTGGCTTACGAACTGGCGGCGGCCGGTATCGGGCGGTTAGTTTTGGCCCATGGCGGAAATGTAAAACACAGTGACCTTAACCGGCAGTTGCTTATGACTCATGACTGGCTGGGAAAGCCGCGGGTGCAATCCGCGGTACGCCGCTTGCGCGAATTAAATCCACATATCACGGTTGAAGGTATCCCCGAAAACATCAGTTTGGAGAATGTTGAAAATATTGTGTCCACCGTTGATGTAATTGTGGACTGTGCGCCGCTCTTTGAAGAGCGATTCGCCATGAACCACGCGGCACTGCAACAAAATAAACCGATGATTGAATGTGCGATGTACGATCTCGAGGCACAAATCACGACGATCCTGCCGGGCCGAACCCCTTGTTTGCGTTGCCTCTATCCGGAAAAGCCGTCTGCCTGGAAACGCGAATTTCCAGTCTTTGGGGCCGTATCAGGCACAGTCGGTTGCTTGGGAGCCATGGAGGTTATCAAAGTGATCGCCGGATTCGGTGAACCGCTGGCGGGACGCCTGCATACCTATAATCTGCGCAATAGCACTTTCCGGACACTTAAGATCAAACGAAATCCCAAATGCCCGGAATGTGCATCGATATCATAATGTTTGCAGATCAGCATATTTGTAAATCACATGAATTGACTTGCATAACAAAGGAGTAAAAACATGGCGGGCGAATTTTCGGCCAATATGATCTTTTTCTATTTAGGGCTGGGCCTTCTGGCCGGGATTGTAAGCGCCACATTTGGAGTAGGCAGCGGAATTATTGTCGTCCCTGCCCTCACGATCATTGCCGGCTTGACACAAAAAGAGGCACAGGGGATCGCCTTGGTGGTCATGGTGCCGATGGCTCTGATTGGGGCGCTACGCTATCACTTCAATCCGGATATACATCTTGATTTCCGCATTGCCCTGATTATGGCTGTCACCGTGGTTGTGGGCGTCAATATCGGCGCCAATATTGTCGGCGCAGTTTCCAATCGCCAACTTCAATTTGGATTTGCGTGCTTCTTAATTATTGTGGCTATTCGTATGGTTATATCGGCCCTAAAAACCACTGTTTGAGCCAAATCAGATGCCTTCTCTTCCAGAAGCCGTGAATATCTCCATAATTGCGGTCGGTGGCAGGCTTAACAATTGTCTCCGGATTCACAACAGCAATTGGGCTGAGGAAAAATCAAAGATGACACGATCTCAGAAATCGCGGCTGCAAATACTGACATGTTTGGCAGCTTTAATATGCTTTACTGCTTCTCCTATTTATGCCTGCCGGTACAGCGTAAGAGATGTTGGATTTGTCGATTTCGGTTCCAATAAATACAGATTTTATGGATTTGTAAACAACGACACTCCCACCGATATTGCAGAGCGTTTGGAGCAGATCGCCTTCGCCACCTACTTGGACGCGAATGTCTATGCCGAAATTATCAACATCGACAAAGAAACCGAGCATCCGGCGCTAGCCTATTTTCATAAACACGATACAACCCATTTTCCTACGGCCATGATGGTCTCTCCGGACGAGCGCACGATTCCGCTTGCATTTGAAGGCGAAGGCGAGGAATTAAAAGAAGCCGTCTGGGATACGATCCAAAGCACGGTTATTTCCCCTAAAAGAGAGACGATGCTCGATAAAATCATCGAGGCTTATTGCGTTGTTGTTTTTGTTGAAGGAAATGATGAAACTCTAAATCAAAGCGCAAAACATGAGATCGAAGTAAGTATTCAAGGTATAATTGACCGCTCGCCGCTTATGGATAAGCCTGTCGATGTTCCACCGCAGTTGGTCGTCATTTCAAAAGACCAGCAGAAAGATGAACAAGTTCTGCTTTGGAGCCTCGGTCTTTCAAACCTCGAACCGGAAGAGCCGTGCGCAGCCATTGTCTATGGACGGATGCGGCGGATCGGCAATCTGCTGGCCGGAGATATGATTACCGAGCGCAACTTGCTCAATATCATGGGCACCATCGGCCAATCCTGTGAATGCGGTTTGGACCGGGAATGGATGATGGGCACGCTATTGCCGGTCACGTGGGACAGCGCTCAACAGGAACAGAGTGTTAAAATCCTGCAATTCGATGCCGAAAGCCCCATGGTAAAAGCCGAAATCAGCCAAATCTTGTCGATCAATGCCGGGCGCAGACAGGGAGCCGGTATCGGCAGCATTGACGACCTTTTGATTGGCTATAGCGAGACAACACTGGAATTCGGCAATGAAGATGCGAACAGCGGTAGTGCTGAGGGGCAAACGGCTGAAGTACAAACCGGCCAAGAGGCAAATTCCTCCTCAATCAATGCTCCTGATTTAGAGAAAGCAACACCTCAGGCTGTTCAACAGCCTTTAAGTGAGCCTGTCACCGGAACCCCATCGTCACCTTTCACCTTGGTATTCTTTGGTCTTGGCGCTATAGGTTTACTAGTCATTGCAGGCGGTTTATTTATTGTACTCCGCGCCAAGGGTGGAAACGCATGAACACAGTCCATCTGATCGTTAAAGAACTTCTGCACCGGAAGTTGAATTTCTTTCTGAGTGTTTTGGCGATAGTCACGGCGGTGGCATTATTTGTTTCCTTCTATACGACAGGTGTGGCCTCTTTTAATGAGACCAAACGCCTCATGCGTAACCTGGGCTACAACCTGCGTATCGTACCCAGTGAAACCGATATGCTGAAATTCTACGCTCGGGGCTACTCTGACCTGACCTTTCCGGAGGAGTATGTCCAGATTTTTGCCGACCAAAAGGGACTTTCTTATGCGCACCTTTTGGCGACTCTGCACGGCAAAATTGAGTGGCGGGGTTCGGAAGCCATTTTGACCGGAATGGCGACCAATGAAGTCGCGCCACCGGACAGGAAAAAACCGAACATGCACTGGTCGATCAAATCCGGCAATGCGATCATCGGCCACGCATTAGCTGAGTCGTTCGGTATCAAGAAAAACGACACGATCCAAATCCTCGGACAGGATTTCCATGTTGAAAACACGCTGTCGCAGATGGGCACCAATGACGATATTCGCATTTATGCCAATCTTGCGGATGTTCAAAAAGTCCTGAACAAAGAAAACCAGATCAACGAAATCCAGGCGCTCGATTGCCTTTGTATTGTGGATGGCACTGACCCGATGACGGTCCTGCAAACGGAACTCGACCGCCTCATGCCGGGCCAGCTCACGGTTGTGCGGGCGCGGAATATTGCCGAAGCACGCGAAGAACAACGCCAGGTTGTCTATAAAACAGTGGCTCTAATCGTTCCTTTTATTGTGATTGTGTGCGCGGTGTGGGTCGGAGCGCTGGCTATGATGAACACCCGCGACCGTCAGCAGGAAATCGGGATACTACGAGCTCTGGGTTACGGCTCAGGAAAGATTACAGCCTTGTTTATGGGAAAGGCGATCATCATCGGGATTTTGGGCGCGATCATAGGATTCTTTATCGGAACCGAAATCGCGCTCCACTTTGGACCCGGCATATTTAAATTGACGGCAAAACAAAGTCTAAAACCGGTTTATAGCCTTTTGCTTTTATCACTCATTTTTGCACCGGCATTTGCGGCGATCTCCTGTTTTATCCCAGCGATGGTCGCCGTGACACACGATCCGGCCGAGACACTTCGCGAAGACTAATAGGCGTATCATGATCCGCTTGGAAAATGTGACAAAGACATACGCAACGAAAAACGGAGATGTGCACGCCCTTGGCGGAATCGATCTTCAAGTACAACCGGAAGAATTCTTGGTCGTGCGGGGACCAAGCGGAAGCGGTAAAACCACGCTGCTTATGGCAATTGGATCCATGTTGCGGCCTAGCCAGGGTAAAGTCATCATCCGTGACACCGACATTTACTCGCTCAGTTCCAAGGAGCGAGCGTCATTCCGCGCTCAAAATATCGGATTTGTTTTTCAGATGTTTCATTTGGTTCCCTATTTGAGCGTGATTGAAAACGTGCTTTTGGCCGGAGGCGTAGCGGGAGGACATTCATCCCGCGATGAGGCCCGCGCAATTTTGGACCGGCTCGGACTCACGCATCGCGAAACCCACACACCGGCGGCACTTAGTGCAGGAGAACGCCAAAGAACCGCGTTGGCGCGTGCGCTGCTCAACAAGCCGCAGATCATTCTCGCCGATGAGCCCACCGGCAATCTCGATCCCGACAACGCCCAGGAAGTGATCCGTCATTTGGATGAGTTTCGCCGCCAAGGCGGAGCGGTCATCGTTGTCACCCATGGCTCGATGGCCGATTCTGTAGCAAGCCGCACTGTTTTGCTCGATAACGGCAAGATTTCCAATACAGTACAGCACTGACATCTGACTACGGGCATGACCCTTCTCATATTCTTCTACAATTTCCCAAATCAAATTCCGGAATCATTTAGGGAATTACTCTTGACCGCAAATTGACTTGAGAAAAATGGCATTTCGCAATCCCAAAACGACGGTGGATAACCTTCACTTGAACCCCTGCAATGGGGTAACATAAGAAAAATAATTCTAGAGGAACAGCAATGGCAATACAGAAAATTCAACACGGACACCGGCGTGTCTGCGTAATATGGATTCCGGTGCTTTGCTTAGCGGTCCTAAGTAGCGTAAGTCTTTTCTCTTCAAAGGCTTACGCTGACGATTGGCCGACCTACAGAAACGACATCACCCGCAGTGGCGTTAGTACCGATGTTGTCGCGCCGCCGCTCACAAGTGCCTGGACTTATAGTTCGCCCTACCCGCCTCAACCGGCCTGGCCCGGTCCGGCCCGCCGTGATGGATGGCACAAGACCGAAAACCTCAAGGCGCGCGTCATTTTCGATTGGGCCTTTCATGTGGTCTCAGACGAGAAATCGGTCTATTTCGGCTCATCGGTTGACGATCAAATCTATTGTCTGGATGCCAAATCCGGAGATGTAAAATGGACCTACTTCACGGAGGGTCCGATCCGTTTGGCCCCCATGATCTATCAAGGCAAAGTCTATGTGGGCGGCGATGATGGCTATGTCTATTGCCTGAATGCCGAAGACGGTTCTTTGATCTGGAAATTCCATGCCGCTCCCAAGGATTACCGGGTAGCCGGAAATGAGCGCATCGTATCGGTATGGCCCATTCGTACGGGAATCCTTGTCGATAAAGACATCGCTTATTTTTGTTCAGGGATTTTTGCCAATGAGGGAGTCCAGGCCTTTGCATTGAACGCTCTGGATGGGACCGTGATCTGGAAACAAGAGATCACCAATATCCTGCCCCAAGGGTATCTTCTGGCTTCCGACACAAAACTCTACGCGCCCGGCGGGAATGGCCCTCCGGCGGTATTGGATCGCAAAAGCGGTGAACTTTTGCGTTCATTGGGAGGATCCGGCGGAACCTTCTGCCTGCTGACTGAAGATGCGCTTTTCTACGGTCCCGGAAAAACCGGAACCCTCGACGTTTTTGAAACCTCGCAGAACGATCAAAACGATCAACTTACTACATTTGACGGAAACACCATGATCGTCACGCCGGGAAAGGCGTTCCTGCATACCGATACGCAACTTAGCGCAGTTGATCTCAAACGCGATATGCAGCTTCTACGTGAGCGCAAGGTCTTGTCCGATAAACAAGACAAGATCAAAAAAGAATTCGAAACCTTTATTAAAGAAAATAAGGAAAACGTCACCAGTGAAAAGGCAAAAGAACTCCGCGCGCAAATCGAAGACTTAAGTGTGCAAATCGGGAAGATCGAGCAAGAACGTAAAACCTGTCTGGCTTGGACACATCCTTGCAGCTATCCCTACTCGCTGGTTGTGGCTGGAAATGTTCTATACGCCGGTGGAAAAAACCAAATAGCCGCCATCGACATGGAGAGCGGTGAGATCGTCTGGACAGGAAAAGTCAACGGACGCGCATTGGACCTGGCGCTCGCCGGAGGCAAATTGCTGGCCAGCACCGATAAAGGAACCATTCATTGTTTTCAGCCTCAGAAATTGTCGTTAAACATCGGCGAATAAACGGCGGGAACAATCGCAGCCTGAAAACGGGAGCGCTTAAGGAGTAAACAACAAATGAGAATCCACAATATTCTTATTGTTAGCCTGAGTTGCATCGTGTTGCTATCCACCCCAACGGTTTGGTCAGCAACGCCGGAAGGTTTGGTGCACCAATGGATATTCGACATGAATCATTGCAACGGCCCGCAGTTTAAGCCCGTGGCCGGTGAATTGGCAGCCGATATCACCGGCCCTGTTCATATCGATTCAGTAAACAAGCCCAGCGCTATTTTCATCAACAAAGAAATCAACAAAATCAGCGTGAATTACGACGAAGCCAAAGATACCCTGCCCCGCGAAGCCGTAACCGCTGAAGCCTGGTTGTCTATCGAAAAGACAATGGAATGGTGCGAGATTGTAGGAATCACCAAAGGCGATTTTGGATGGCAGCTCGGCCTGCGGCAGTCCAGCTTCAGTTTCGGTGTCGGCACTCAAGAATCAGAAAACAAAAAACACAAAATGATTCACACCCGGGCGAGGCCCAGTTTGAATTGGGGTGAATGGTACCATGTTGTGGGCACATTCGATGGCGAGACGGCGAAGATCTATGTCAACGGTAAACTCGAAAAAGAAAGCGCCATTCCGAAAGGCCCCATCTATTACGAAAGTGGCTCTAAATACACGATTGGACAAAACGGCAATTTTTATTGGCGCGGCTTGCTTCACGAAGTTGGTGTTTATAACCGCGCCTTAAGCCAAGATGAAATAACCGCGCGTTACAATGCCAAGAAAGATTTATTTCCCTGTGTTTTGGATTTCAAAGTCGATCCTATGTTGACCCGGGACAATAAAGATTCCGTCACGATCACATGGGAAACCAAATCCCCTTCACCTTCAATGATATCTTTCGGGCACGAGTTGCCTCTTAACAAATCCAAACTCATGCCTGATCCCAAAACAGCGCATGAAGTGTCATTCAACACTCTGGTACCGGAAACGGTGCACTACTACCGGATTCAATCCCAAGATAAGAACGGGAAAATCACATCGTCCCGGCTCTTTGAATACGACTCCACATTTGATTACACCCCAGTCGAAGTAAAAATCGGCACTTCTCCATATCCGAAAGACGAATTGACTGCCGTCTATGAGAAAGCCGCGCAGGATATTGTGGCGCAGACTGATTTTAATCGCGGCTATTGCCTAGTACTTGGATGCGGCGAAGGCCGCCTGATGTATGAACTGGCGAAACGGACTAGAATGCAGATTGTCGGCGTCGATCCTGATGAGAGTAATATTCAGAAGACCAGGCAAGCGCTTAATAAGGCCGGGATTTACGGCATTCAAGCAACAGTAAAGCAAGGCAGTTTGGATGTACTCCCCTATGGCGCTTATTTTGCCAACATCATCACTTCTGACAATCTGCTCATAAAAGGAGAACTTCCTCCCAGTGCGGATGAAATGTTCCGTGTCCTGCGTCCATGCGGCGGAGTCGCCTATTTAGGCCAAGCCTCAAAAACAGGAAAGAAAATCGGCGAATCGGAACTCCGCCTTTGGCTCGGGGAAACGTTGGCTGCTGATGCTGAATTCATCGATAACGACGGAACTTTTGTGCGCTTACAGCGCGGTGTCTTACCCGGAAGCGGTGATTGGACCCACCAATATGCCGACGCCGGAAAATCGTCGAATAGCAAAGATCAATATGTAACAGATGATATGGGCGTGCTGTGGTATGGACGTCCGGGGCCCAGGCCCATGGTTGACCGTGGAACGCGCGCGCCTGCTCCGTTAGCCGTCGATGGCCGTCTATATGTTCAAGGTGACCGAAAATTATTCGGTTTGGATGCCTATAACGGCACAATTAACTGGGTAGTGGAAATTCCCGATTTACGCCGTGCCAATATGCCCCGCGATTGCGGAAACATGACCGCCACCAGCGATGCTTTATACCTGGCTATTCATGACACTTGTTGGATTATGGATGGCAAGACAGGCAAACGAACGAATTTGTTCGATATTCCCCATACCTCAAAAAATCAACCATACGAATGGGGCTACATTGCCGCTGTCGGCGACCATCTCTTTGGCAGCGGTGTCAAAAAGGGCGGCATTTACATCGGTGCAGATGGCGAATGGTATGACCGTAGCGATGAGGAATCGGATAAAGTCATAAGCGATTATCTCTTTTCTATGGACCGGAATACGGGACAACTCCAATGGGAATATCGCGGCGGTGCTGTCATGAATTCCACAATCTGCTTCGGAGAAGGCCGGATTTATTTTGTCGAAAGCCGTAATCCGGAGGCTTTGGCGCTGGACACCGGACGTATCGGTCACGAGCTGACCAAGAATATGTTCCTTGTGGCTATCGATTCGGAAACCGGTCAAACAGTCTGGGAGAGAGAAACAGACCTGAACGACTGCCGCTGGGTACTCCATCTCAGTTATTCGGACAACATGCTTGTAGCCATCAGCACATCCGATATCTATCACATCTATGGTTTCAGCGCTTTGGATGGAAAACCGATGTGGAAAGATGAATACAAGATGGCTAAAAACCATCACGGCGGAGCGATGCAACATCCCGCCATCCTCAATGGCAAGATTTACGCCGAGCCTCAGGTCTATGATCTCTTTACCGGCGAACGGCGAGAAAAGGAGCCGCCCGAACGCCGGGGTTGCGGCGGCGTTTCCGCGTGTACAGGATATGTCTTGGGAAGACATAACTATTTTAGTTTTCTCAACCTTGAAACAAACACCCGTGTTCAGTGGATCGGAATGCGTGCCGGATGTTGGGTGGGTATGATCCCCGCCGAAGGTTTGGTCCTCGCTCCGGAATCCAGTGCCGGATGCCACTGCGGCATCCCGATTCAGAGTTCCATCGCGTGGATATCCCGCGATCAACGTCAGTCTCTGAATTAGAAGATGGCTTGATTCAGTCCAGATTAATTCGCGCAATCTTTTAGGATTATTTTAAACGCCCGGGCCACCTCGGGCGTTTTTTCTTAGAAAATTCTACCGTCACACTCAATCCACTTTACTTTTCTAAAGACGCGCGGACTTCAAATACGGCTGGAGTCTGTTTTTGCAGTGGGGTATCCCAAACAAATGTATTCGTAGCCTCGCGCACGAGCTCCGGTGTAGCTTGGATAAGATCAGCTTTGGCGGGAAATACCAAGCGTAAACGGAAGCGCTGGTTTGAACGTGGCGTATAACGATAAGTGTATTGAATGGAATCCTCATCTATCGTGGCAGCGGATTTCACTCTTGCCCGAACAACAAGCGCCGTTAGGCGGTATTCCGGAGCCTGAACCGTACAACGCGAAAGACGGCCTTGCTCGCGTGCAAGAAACGGCAAATTATTGCCATCGGTATCGGCAATATCCAATACTTTCCCGGGAACAAGCAAACGGACATCTCGCCCCTGTGCGCGCGGCGAAATAGGATACACCGTCTCCAAAATAACATCGCCATTGGCTTGGATTTCTACCGCGTGTTCACGCAACAAGCCATACTCTGCATCGTACAAATCACCATCGATGCGGTGTAGACAGGAATATGGAATATCAAGTGTTCCGTAGTCCGTTTTTAGACCCACAACTTCTCCGCTAACCGGAAGAATCGTCCCGGAAACAATCATTCCGTCGGTGGTTTGCAGCACGGTCTCATCGCCGGGCTCAAAAAATCCTTGAGCGATACATAGTTGAGAAAAGCACACGATGCTCAACGTGTAGGCGGCCACGCTCGGGAACAAGTTCGACGACAGAATGCGCATTACCATCATCAGCTTTCAATCACGCCCCGGCTATCCCGGTAGAAACACCACCGGCCGATTTCGCGAAATGACGGCCGTTTGCCCGTCATTAGTACACCCACACGGAAGATGCGCGCGGCCATCCAAATCGTGACAGCCGCAGCCAAAAGCGACACAACAGCAATCGCCATTTGCTCCCACCAAGGCACAGATACCAAAGTCATACGAATCGCCATGATCGCAGGCGTGAATAGCGGAAAGAAACTCGCCAGGCGTACAGGCCACCAATTCGGTTGACTGATTAACACCACATTGAACATCATCGGCAACACAACAATCAGTGAGAAAACCATCTGAAATGGTTGAGACTCTTTTTCATCGCCCACAATGGCTGCAATCAATGTAAAAAGCGCGGCATACAATAAGTATCCTGTTGTGAGATAGATAAGAAAATGAAAGAAATACCCTGCCGGAATATAATCGGATACAGTCACTCCCCGGGCCTGTATAAACACAAGACCGAAACCGGTCCAAAGCGCGAACTGTAATAGGCCAATCAGATAAAAACCGATGACCTTGCCGGCGAACAATTCCGTGGGAGAGACCGAAGACAACAGGACCTCAACAATTCGAGAGGTCTTTTCTTCTAAAATTCCCTGCAACAATCGCTGCCCGCTGGCAAAAATCAAGAAGAACATCATCATCACACAGACCATAGCCGGAATAAACATCCGCATGAAATTCGCCCGCTTTTCGCCCCCCTCCTTTACTTCTTGCGTAATTTCAAACTGGTTCCATGTAATGCCGCGTGTAAGGTGGTTAATCCGGTCGACATCCAGCCCCTCGGCCTTTAGCCGTATCTCGCGGACTACATTACGCAAGGTCGATGCGATTTCGCCGGGCAATCCCATTTCAAATCCACGCATAGAGTAGAAATCACAACCTCCATTTGCAGTAACATCGCCCTTTAAAACCATAAGGGCATCCAGCTCCCCGGAGCGGACCTTCTCTTTTGCGTTTTGAATCAGGACATCTTCAGAAATACCCAAAGTTGATAGTTGCTGCAAATCGAACTTCGAAAGACCATTCGCCAAACGGCGATCCTTGGCTGATTCAATCCATGCATTCAGTAATTCCGGCTCGCCGCCGACCACACCGATCTTCACAGGCTTTTCACGGCCTTCTTTGACATGCTGAACTACTTTTTCGGCCATTGGCGCTAGGGCGCCAATCAGAAACAGAAATATTACGGGAATCACTGCCGCCAAAATAAAGCCCTTGGTCATTACATTGGCGATGATTTCCCGCCGGGCGATAAAGAATACATTGCGCGGCTTCAGTTTCATGACCGTTCCTCCCCACCGACCAAACGCACAAAAATATCGTGTAGCGCCGGTTCGCATCGCTCCACATGATGAAGTTCCATGCACACCGATAAATCCCGGACAATCTCCGGAACAGCCCGCCCGTTTTCAATGCGCAACCGAAGCGTGGAATCTGTCTGTTCTATGACCGATATGCCTTCAACACGTGCTGAAGGCGAAGCATCGCCTTCATAGCCAACCAGCAGTTCATCCCGCCCTTCGGCTTGTTTGATCCGCTCCAGTGATCCATCACAAATAACACGCCCCTGATGCAGAAGAGCGATGTTTTGGCACATCTCTTCCGCATCCTCCATTCGGTGAGTTGAGATAATGACCGTGGCTCCCCGCGCTGTTTCTTGCAGCAGAATTTCTTTCATTTGATCGACGCCGATGGGATCGAGGCCGGTAAAAGGTTCATCCAACACCAATAAGTCAGGCTGGTGTAAAAGAGTGGTCAAAAGCTGCACTCGCTGCTGGTTTCCTTTCGAGAGTTCCCCGATCTTCTTATCCGCATAGGGCACAACTCCCACACGTTCCAGTCCGGCTTCAATCCGTTGCCGGGCTTCGGATCGTGACAGCCCTTTGATCGTCGCCATGTACTCCAGAACATCCCGGACTTTCATCTTTTGATACAGCCCGCGTTCTTCCGGCAAATACCCGATCCGTTCTTTCAATCGCCGTTGGTTGCCGCCGGTCACTTCGATTTGACCTTCATCGGGGCCGAGAATTCCAACCAAGATACGCATCAAGGTTGTTTTCCCGGCCCCGTTAGGTCCTAGCAAACCGAAGATCGAGGATTCGGGCACAACAAACGAGACTTCATCCAGCGCCACCGTATCCCGGAAGCGTTTGCTCACTCGTTCTATTTGAATTGCAGCGGGCATCATCCTCACATCAGTTAATTGTAAATGAGTTTACGATCTCATCGAAACCGGGTTCTAATGTATTGTATTCTTCGGGTGGAATCGCATCACATAAGAAGAGATAAAGCACATCATTGGCAACAAAAAGCACTGTCCTCCTTTTGCATGTGCCCAATCCATCCAGCGTAAATGTCTGCACGGCACTTCTACCCTCAAATGAGCCAACTTGAATCGTCGCGCTCGGCTCACTGACAACATCCTTAGCAATCGCCTCCAGACCTTTAATCTGTCCATCGAGCAGCTGGTCCATTGTTGCGGGATGCGTAAAGTCCCAGGCCATCACCCGGGCAAGGCTTTTCGAATTCGGGGGGTGCATGATGACCGTAAAGATGTCTCCGGATCCAAGATTACTGGATTCCAGAGTCCAGCCTTCAGGAGCGGCGATCTGGCAACCGGCTTTCTCATTGGTGTATATACCTTCGACGATTTCGCCTGTGGCATGTTCTGCGCGCGCGCGTTGAGCGGCATCCTTGGTCTTTTCATCATCCAACGAAAAACTATCGAGAATGGATTGAAAACCCGGCTCGACTTTAGGCCAGTTCGCCGAGGGAATCGCATCGAACATCAAGACATGCATCAAACCACCGGCAGTCAGATAGACTCGCCTTCGCTGCCGGTCCCGGTCGTCTTCGGGAATGATAAATTTCGATAATCCCCCATAAGCTTCGTACCCGGCCACCGTCATTGGACCTTGTTCAAATTCATAATAGCTGTCTTTGGCCAGACGCCGGGTGACATCGTCATCGCCCTCATAGGCCTCTTTCGCACCGGCCTGATAAGGAATCTCCAAATAGCCATAAAAGCAAGCGCTCGATAAATCCGGTGCAAGGAGCAACACCGCTTCAAGCATTTTTGGAAAATTCGTTGGGATTACAATCCAGTCCTCAGGCGCTGTAAATGAGCAGCCGGTGATTTGATTCTTATACGTTTGTCCTTGCATATTTTTATAGCCGTCGTCATCCACGACCGCCGCTGTACGGGATTTAAGTCTCCCGTCCTCTTCGATCAGAATCTCTAAAAAACTCTGTTCCTCCAAAGTCTTGAGTTCGGATTGGCTATCACCCTCTCCCCCGGCAGCACGGCCTTTGACAACGGCATGCATCCGCACATGAATCGTATCCCCAATCCGCTCATTCGACTGCAAATCGTATTCCGCACGAATATCGTCGAAACCTTTAAAAAGTCCATCCATCTGCTTTTTAATCAAATTGAGACTTGGCCCGGCAAATACAAATGAAAAGTCCTTGCTATAAAAGGTAAACGCCGCGTCCATATCTTCATCGGCCAAGGTCTTGGCATAGCCTTTATAATAATCTTCGACGCGTTGCCGCAGTTCAGCCTCTGTTTCCGCAACACAAAAAGAAGCGGCAAAGAGGATCAACATTCCGCACGTAATTCGTTTCATAAATGGCAATCGTTCGTTCATTGCCTTATCTCCTGCATTTTTTAGGGTACTTTTTCACTCCCAGCCCTTCGCCCTGATTTGCAAATCCCTTAAATGCGCATTGAATCGTTTTCTGCTATTCAAATGTTTTAAAGTTCGTTAAAGATATTCAAATTCCGTTTTGAGTTTCGGTTTTCTGCGTATCGTCAACCGGTCCGGCGCTATAGGGCATAAATGAACCGTAAGATCCTTCAACCATAACCGGCGGTATCACCAAAATCGCACCGGCGCTAAGCAATTCAGGCGGCAAAGTAAAAGGCGTGCCGGATTCCATTACATAAACCTGCGGAGTTGGTTTCACATCTTCACCCTGGGAAACATTGTGCGTATATGCAGGTGTTTCTATCGCAATATGCTGCGGCCCACGCTCATTACCGCCTGCGCCGTCTTCTTTCCACAGATTAAAATTCAGAATTAATGAGCAAACCATAAGCAAAGCCCCCACCGCTCCCACCGGGACCGGCACAGCGAGCCGTGTTTGCATGAGTCCTTTTAAGACTTCCCAAATACTCCGTTGTCGATTTCCCTCTTCTGCAATACGTGCCATTACCTGAAGATCGAAATCATCAGCAAACTCCGGCGTTTCCCATGCAGGGAGAACCGTCTTAAGCGCTTCCTGTTTGCGGACAAACTCGGCACAAGCGGCACACTGCGCGGAATGCTCCGAAAGTTCCGGAGACAGATCGGACTCGCCATACGATTCTTGGAATTGTCTGCAAAGTTCGTCCATCATTTCTCATCCTAAGCATCTAAAATGGGAGCCAACGCTTCCTGAAGCGTAAGCCGCGCCCGATAAAGGCGGGATTTCACGGTTCCTTCCGGAACGCCGGTAATTTCCGCGATCTCTCCCACACTCAGTTGTTCGTATTCACGGAGCACAAACACTTCCCGGAAGGGAACTTCCAATCGCCGGACAGCTTCAGAAATCTTCGTTTCCATCTGTACATCGCTTGCAACGGCTTGAGGATTCGGTTCGTGGTCCGGCATGGCCTCGGCAATATCATCCAAAGGGACTTTGGTGTGACTTCGCTTTCTGAGTTCATCCAGGCAAAGATTCCGGGCAATCGTAAAGAGCCATGTCGAGAACTTGCCTTTACGCGAATCGAAACGGTCCAGCAGTCTGTACCCTTTTAAAAATGCCTCTTGTCCTAAATCTTCGGCCATTTCAAGGTCCTGCGTCATTCTGTATAGAAACACCAACAATTTCGGGCGTAGCGTCTGCACAATCGAAGCGTAGGCGCGCGTTTGCCCTTTACGGCATTGTTCCACCCACTTTTCGATCACACTCGGCCTCTCATTGTGCTCTTTTCGTTATCTTCTACGGAAATGCGTCCCGGCAGGTTCCCTTTGCCGTTCATTTTTTCACCGGTACCGGACATTGTGCGACAAATTATCATACAATGATCGCCTAGATGCCGCTGAATTGTATTGTGAATTCTACTATCCATGAAAAATTGACTTATGCTATCTTTGAAAAAGAGGCAAAAAAACATGATGCCAAATAGCAAACAGGCTGCTTTTACACTTATTGAATTGCTTATCGTTGTCGCCATTATCGGCATATTGGCGGCCATCGCCGTACCCAATTTTCTGAATGCGCAAATACGCGCCAAGGTTGCGCGCACCGAGTCGGAACACCGTAACATCGCCACTGCGCTCGAATCTTACCGTATGGATAACAACAACTACCCCGCTCGGGCGGGCCTTTCGGTGGACAGCCGTCTCGAGTTCTACATCCGGCTGACAACCCCCATTTCCTACATGACCAGCGTCGTGACCGATCCCTTTTACAAAATCGAAAACGCCTCCGGATCCAGCCAGTACAGTAATCTCTATCCTTTTCAGGATCCTCAACAGACTGACAACTTTAAAAAGACCAGCAGCTACTACGACCTGATGCCGGAAGAAAAGAAGCGGAGAGGCCGTTGGGTGCTGTTAGGAGCGGGACCGGATGGCAACTATGAATCATCCGCCGGACGCTCTTATGTCATTTATAATTCTTCAAACGGCGTTGCCAGCTACGGCGACATCATGCGCTTTGGCCCCTAATTCGGCTATTCATATCGGTTGCACTTGGCCGTAGACCGGAAGGTGTAAATACCACACAACAACAAGAGTAGAAATCCGGCAGCACCCCATTCGGGGTGTGTGCCATGGTTTAATTTCCATCCTGGAGCCGGAAGCCGGATGGGGTTACCCTGCTATCTTTAGCATAGTGGAACAGGAATACGCATTACCAACCGCCGATGATGCAGAACCAGAATGTAAATCTTCCGGCCCGGGCGCTTCGCATCGCCTTGCCGGTCTTTGCAGTAGCCCTATGGGGAGCAATGCCGCTTTTTGCTCAGAACCAGACCCCGGAAACATCAGAAGACTCAACGCTGATCGACACCGGATTGGAAATCCCCATTCCCATCAAGATTCAGGGCGAAATCGAATATCAGCCCGAAGAGCAGCTCGTCATTGTGCGCAGCACGGAAGAGAAGCGGGCATTGGTGCTTCGCGGCGAACAAACCATCAGCGCCCAAGAAATCGTCTATGATCAGGGCGAGCAAACCTTCGCCGCTCACGGTGGAGTCCGGCTCTGGGACCGGGGACAGATCTATACCGGTGACGAGCTGATTTATGACCTTAAGACTGAAAAAGGCACGCTTTACAATCCCGGGTCGGTCGGAACAGCCCAACAGTTTTTTGTTGATGGCAACAAACTTGAAATAGACGAAGTCGAGACAGCGCCACGTTGGAAAGGCCGTTGGTGGCGTCACCCGCCACGGGCCGACAAACTTCGCCGTTACAAAATCTCGGATGGCACGGCAACAACGTGCGATCTTCCTGTACCGCATTACCACGTCAAATTCAGCGAACTCGAAGTCATACCCGGCGATAGATTTTGGATCGAAGATTTTGCCATGCAAGCCGGTGGCTGGCCGATGGGCTATCTCCCCTATTTTACGCGCTCACTGGCCGAGCACCGCGTCTCATACATTTTTAGCGCGGGAAGTTTTTCCGATCTTGGCTTTGGGGCTTTGAATAAAATCAACGTCCATCTCGATCCCCGTTTACGGTTGGCATTTTTCGCCGATTATTTATCCGATGCGGGATTTGGTACGGGCGGTTCCTATCGCTTCAACTTCCCCGAACCGTACGGTCCCAAAGGCTGGGTACGTGGATATTGGATCGATCAACAAGAGGCCGACGACGATAAATTATTCGAAGATGAAGAACGTTGGCGCACCGCCGGCGAATATACACAAGACCTGCCCTGGGGTTGGCGGTTTATCGCCCAATTCCAACAGCGTAGCGATTTCGAATATTCGGACGATTATGATCGTCTGGAACGTGTTCGGGGCGTGACTAATTACGAAATCGAACGCGACACCCCATCATTCGCCAGCCTTTCAAAATCTTGGGATGAACAGACCGTACGGATTACCGCCGCTAAACGTCTCGAGGATTTCTTCCAGACATCATTACCGGGTGTAGAACGGTTGCCACAGGCACGTTGGGACCTTATGCCGACCCAGATCGCGGATTTAGGGCTCTATGCCGATGCGCATATGGACTATGGAGACCTTCGGCGCGAGCAAGGCTTTAACAAGCGCACCAATTTCGTCGATCAAACCGAACGTTTAGATGGGGAACTGAAACTCCTCTATCCGGTGCGGCTCCCCTGGGCTGTCAATATGACGCCTTTTGCGGGCTACCGGGGCACGGGGTATTTTAATCCCACACGTAGAGACAATGTGGATGGCATTCCGGGCAAAGAAGAAGGTAATTTTGACGACCTGACCCGTAACATCGGTGAGGCCGGAGTGACCTTTAATACGCGGTTTGCACACATTTGGGAAAACGACTCCTCATCCCAGCCTGGGGCCTTCGATGCGATGCGCCTCGTAGTTCAACCGGAAGTTGGATACGGATATTACGCTCCGGATGAAAGCCTTGAAGAAGAATTCGATAATGGAGTCCGCTTCCCCTTTATCGACAGTGTCGATGACTATCGTGCAGAAATGCACCGCATCACCGGGCGCGTAAGTACATCCCTACAAGGCAAAAAAGGCATCCAAACACGGACATTGGCCAGGTATGGTATCGGTATCGGTTACGATCAATTCCCGGATGACAATTTGATCTATGAAGACTTCGACTTCGATGACGATTTGGCGGAAAATCCCGACAGCCGGACAACGGACCTGCGGCAAGATTTAACAATACGGCCTATTGACTGGCTCACATTCGGTCATTTTCTGCGCTATGACGTGGATGACAGCCTCGTCCGAAGTTCAAATACATATTTCTCGTTCTCTTATTGGGAAAACTGGAACTCGACTTTGGGCTTCAATTCCTATGACGATCCATTTATCGACATCGAGGAACAAGAAGAGGCCTATTTGCGGTTCTTGCTGCGTCTGTCGCATAAATGGAGCATTATGTATCACACTCGTTATGACATCGACGGCAGTGATTCCCGCCGCCATCGTGTGACCTTTGCTCGCGACCTGCATGATTTCATCGCGCTTCTGGAGCTGGAACAAAAGAATCGTGAAAACAGAGATGAAGAGTTCTCTGTCATCTTCCATCTCCAGTTCAAGGGCTTTGGTCAGTATCTGCCTATGTATTGATCCTTGAGAGATATTGCGCATCCCTCTAGCCGGAGTGCAGATAGGCTCAAAAAACAGACTGTATGCAAATGCTTGGCGCAATCTTGTTGACAGCCAAGCCGGGGTTATACTGATTCAATCCAGAGTGCAAAATTCGGAGGAAACAGCAATGGCTGCGATTAAAATCACGCCTGATAATTGGGAAAATGAAGTTTTGAAAGCGGATATCCCCGTATTGGTCGATTTTGGTGCTGAATGGTGTGGTCCATGTCAGCGGTTGGCGCCACTCGTAGACGAGTTGGCCACCGAGTTTGAAGGTCGAGCAAAAGTGGCGAAGGTCGATGTCGACGAAAATCAAGATTTGGCTCAGAGTTTCCAGGTCATGAGCGTGCCAACCATTAAAATCTTTAACAAAGGCGAAGATCTGCACACATGGGTAGGCTTCCAAGCCAAAAGTGTACTGGCCAAGGGGCTTGAAGAAGCTATCAACAACGCCTGACATAAAAATTCCCGGCTTATCGATTCGGCACGAAGAGTATCGGCGGCATTCTAATTCCGGCTCTGCCTGGATGGCTTAAGCCGCTTCGGATAGTATTTAAAACGCCCGGCTCAAACCGGGCGTTTTTGTCATACAAGGTATCAGTTGCCCGAACATAACAGCCCATCTATTCTACTGTCTTGTCCAAAGAGACGGTCGGATCGAAAGTAACCTTAAGTTTGATGGAGGAATGAGTCCTATGCCACAGCAATGGATTCGAGTTTTTGGATTAGGAATCTGCTTTGCCATACTTGGTTCGGTACTGAGCGCGGGGGCGGCCACTGTGACGCTAAAGGATGGGACCGTACGCCGAGGCGACGTTATTGTCCGCGAATTTGACAAGATTTACCTCACCATGATCGTCAAAGGCAATAACAAGATCTTTCAATACACTGCATCCAAAGTGGAATCTGTCAGTGACACCGCGCCGGTTATCTTGGCCCAAGACACCGAATTGAAAAAAGAGCCGAAAGAAGATGCAGCAGCTGTCACGCTTTTAACCGCCGGGCACGAGTTAAAAGTCCAAAAAGAAGGTGAAAAGGACGGCTGGATAAAAGTGAGCGCCTGGGGCACAAACGAAGGTTGGATTCCCAAAAAACTTCTAACCGACTTGGTTGTAGTGGAAGGTGAAGGCGATAAGGCCCGATTTGTGGCACCCCCAAAAGAAGCGGATGCCAAGGCCAGCGGCTCTTAACCGGATGTCTTGTTGCGTTGAATGCCCAGATCGTAGCGTCGAATAACACTCGAATCTGCGCACTATTTCATTGATCAGTTGGGGGATCATGTGTTCCCAATACGCGGGATTCTCTTGAAAGCCTCCTAAGTGCCTGCTTTTCTTGAATGCAATCGGGAGAGGATTCATCTAGGGGCTTCATGCCCGGCCAGAGCAATCTTTGTTCGGTTATTGGCTTAATCCCGCTTTAATCAATACGCCGGCCGCGAACATGATTTGGCATCGGTTAAACAAGATGCGAATTAGGCGAAAACAACATATACGAAAGGCCATCGTGCAGCGATCATGTCTGAAACTCGCAAATTAAAACTCGGTATCCCCAAAGGCAGCCTTCAAGACTCGACTATCGAGATATTCAACAATGCCGGATTCAAAGTCCGCATCGAAAGCCGCAGTTATTTCCCGGATTGTGACGATCCGGAGTTGGAACTCGTGCTCCTGCGGGCGCAAGAAATGTCCCGCTATGTGGAAGACGGGGCATTGGATGCCGGAATCACGGGTCACGATTGGATTGTCGAAAACGATTCCGATGTCCATGAAATTTGCGAGTTACGCTATAGCAAAGCCACGCGCCGCAACGTGCGATGGGTTGTTGCAATCCCGGAAGCCTCAGAAATGAAATCGGTTAAGGACCTGGCCGGGAAACGAATTGCAACTGAATTGGTGGAAGCCACCAAACGATACCTCGCCAGTCACGGCGTCGAAGCCCACGTCGAATTTTCTTGGGGCGCAACAGAGGTCAAAGTCCCGGCTTTGGTTGACGCTATTGTCGATGTAACTGAAACCGGAAGTTCGCTACGCGCAAATAAACTCAGGATTTTGGACACCGTTCTCGAATCCAGCACACGGCTGATCTGCAATCATCCGGCATGGGCCGATTCTTGGAAACGAGAAAAACTGGAAAACATCGCCATGTTGGTTATTGGCGCAATCGAAGCCGAAGGTAAAGTCGGCCTCAAGATGAATGTCCCCGCCGTGCGCCTGAACGAGGCTCTGGCCGCTATGCCCAAAGGGATTACCAACCCCACAATTTCTCATCTCAGCGATGATAATTGGCGGGCTTTGGAAATTATTGTCGATAAGAGTATTGTCAGGAGCATCATCCCCGACTTACGTAAGGCGGGTGCTGAAGGACTGATTGAATACCCTTTAAATAAGGTAATTTATTAGAATTCCGCGCAGTAATATTGCCGAGCGGTGTACGCGCATAAATGCCTATTCAGGCATCATGCAAACCTCCGGAATCACATCCGGCTGCTCTCCGGCTATTTACCAGGCAATTTCGGCGGCTTTGGCAGGCTTGGATAATTCTCCAACAAAAAGCTTGGCAGACCCGCCCTGAGGCGCTATCGTTCCTGATCATGTTAAATTTGGACACGTTCGAGACCACAACGGCGAAGACACGCACTACCCGTGCGAAACGCCGCTTTGCGCCTATTTAACGGCTGCACTGGCTCTCGACGTTGTCATTTTAGTTCGATTTCCAGGCGGCCAAATAGGCCGTCTTTTTTATTTTCACCTTTCCGCCGGCCTCGATGGATTAGGGCTAACAATAGGCGGATGACTCGCGTTTCCGGATTTTGATATCCGGACAACCGGGGAGGTTGATAATGAGCGAAAATTTAAGGGCTGACAGAGAACTCTTCTCTCAGCATCTGATGGAGGCCTTGCCCTTCATTCGAGATTTCTGGGGGAAGACCGTCGTCATCAAATACGGTGGTGCGGCCATGGTCAAAGAGGAGCTGAAGGCGGAGTTCTGCCGGGATATCGCTCTTCTGCATTTCGTGGGCATCCGGCCGGTCATTATCCACGGCGGTGGACCAAAGGTCACGGATCTAATGAAACGGCTGGGCAAGGATGCCGAGTTCGTCGATGGCTTGCGTGTCACCGATAAAGAGACCGTGGATATCGCCGAAATGGTCCTATCCGGTGCCGTTGGTAAAGAAATCGTTGCCATGATTAACCGGGAAGGCGGCAAGGCCGTCGGGCTTTCGGGCAAGGACGCAGGACTTATCAAAGCGCGGAAACTCGAATATAAACGCGAGTCTGATGCTGCTCCGGTGGATATTGGTTATGTGGGAGAAATTACAAAAATCAATCCCGAATTATTGACGGTTCTCGATAAATCGGAATTCATTCCGGTCATTTCGCCACTGGGCGTCTCCGATGACGGGCACGCCTACAACATCAACGCGGATACGGTTGCCGGTGAGATAGCCCGGGCGCTCAAAGCCGAGAGGCTGATTCTGCTGACCGATACAATGGGAATTTTAAGGGATATAAACGATCCGGTATCATTGATTTCCACGGTCACACCTTCCGAAATCGACGAGTTGCGCGCGGAAGGCATTATCAGCAAAGGCATGCTGCCCAAAGTCCAGGCGTGTTTGCGCGCACTGCAGGGTGGTGTCAATAAAGCACACATTATCGACGGGCGCATTCCGCATTCCGTCGTTTTGGAAATGTTTTCTCTTGAAGGTGTGGGCACTCAGATTGTCCACGAATCACAGTAGGAGGTGTCTCATGACCACCACAACCGTAACGAAGAGTGCCGAAATCGCGGCGAGGGCTGAAAAAGTTTTGATGGCCAATTACGGCCGTCCCAACCTTTGCCTGGTTCGCGGACGCGGCGCTCAGGTCTGGGATGCTGATGGCAAAGAATATACGGACTTTTTGGCAGGGATCGCGGTCTGCTGCCTGGGCCATAATCACCCCAATGTCGTAAAGGCCATCGCGGAGCAGGCCGAACAGATTTTGCATGTCAGCAATCTATTTTTAATCGAACCTCAGGTGCGTTTGGCTGAAACTTTAATCGCCAACTCGGATATGGACCGGGCTTTCTTCTGCAATTCCGGAGCGGAAGCCAACGAAGGCGCTATTAAATTGGCGCGGCGTTATAGCTACAACCGCTACGGTGAAGGCCGGAGTGATATCATTGCACTCAATGCGTCGTTCCACGGAAGAACCATGGGTGCAATTACACTGACCGGGCAACCTCATTATCATGAGGGATTCGGACCTATGTTGCCCGGCGTTTCCTATGTGCCTCTGAACGATCTCGAAGCCATGAAGGCCGCTGTCACTGATAAAACCTGCGGCATCTTTATCGAGCCAATTCAGGGCGAAGGCGGAATCCGGCCATGCACACAAGAGTATTTGGAGGGTGTCCGGAAGTTATGCGATGAAAAGGATATCATCCTAATTTTCGACGAGGTCCAATGCGGAATGGGCCGCACCGGACATCTTTTCGCTTATCAGCACTATGGCGTCGTGCCCAATGTGGTCACAATGGCGAAAGGACTGGGTGGCGGAGTACCTATTGGCGCGTTGCTGGCCCATGGCGATGCAGCGGATACGCTTGTAGCGGGAACGCACGCCTCTACTTTCGGCGGAAACTTCCTGGCGACGGCGGCTGCGAATGCGGTTCTCGATACAATCCTCGGCGAGGATTTGTTAGCGAGAGTGCAGGAAACCGGCGGTTACTTGCACGGCAAACTGGAACAACTAACCGAAACCTACCCCAAAGCAATCAAAGAAGTCCGGGGTGTGGGTTTAATGTTAGGTATCGAATTAAGCGTTCCCGTAGCGGGCCTTGTTGCCTTCCTTCGGGAGAACGGCTTTTTGACTGTTGGCGCCGGCGCCAATGTTTTGCGTTTCGTTCCACCATTCACAATTGAGCGGCAACAGATTGACGCTTTGATTGATGTTCTTGCAAAATGGTTCGCCGATCAAACAAGTGCTGTAACAGCTTAGAACAAGTTGTTTTATAGGGTTCCGGGCCGAATGCGTTTGGGCTTGAATTAAGAAAGGGCAATAACGATGAGCAAACGAGACCTGATTACGGTAGATGATTTTACAGCCGATGAAATAGGCCAAATTTTTGAATGGGCCACAGCCATGCGTAAAGACAGAACGCTGGATCGTAACCTGCTGAATGGCAAGGTAATGGCTCTTTTCTCGGAAAAGCCTTCACTCCGTACCCGCGTCACATTCGAAGTAGGCATGGAACAATTAGGAGGCAGCAAGGTCTTTTTGACCAATCAGGACATCAACATTGGTCAGCGTGAATCGGTTAGCGACATTGCCCGCAATCTGGAACGTTGGGTGGATGTAATTGTCGCCCGGACCATGCGGCATGCCACGGTTGAAGGTTTAGCCAAATACTCGCATGTCCCCGTCGTCAACGCTTTAACGGATCTTTCGCATCCGTGCCAGGCGATTACCGACCTATTCACGCTGCAATTCCTCGGCTGCGATTTAAAACAGTCACGATTGGTGTTTGTCGGCGACGGTAACAATGTATGCCATTCGCTCATGCTGCTTTGCGGCATCACCGGGACATCAATGACAGTCGCATGTCCGGATGGCTATAGCCCGGACAAAACAATACTTGGGAAATCCCGTGAATTAGCCCAAAAATCCGGCGCGTCCATTGAAGTATGCCATGATCCGCATACGGCGGTGAAAGATGCAACGGCCATCTATACGGATGTCTGGACCAGCATGGGTCAAGAAGATGAAGCGGAAGAACGCCGCCAACATTTTCAACCGTTCCAGGTTAACAAAGAACTCGTAGCGGCGGCGGGCAGCGATCCTTATATCATGCACTGCCTGCCCGCGCACCAAGGCGAGGAAATTACACACGATGTTTTTGAATCCGAAAAATCCGTCGTTTTCGAGCAAGCCGAAAACCGCTTGCATGCGCAAAAGGCGATTTTGAAATTCCTACTTTCTTAAGGAAGTCAATACAAAAAAAGGCGCGTGATTTATCACGCATCGATTCCAATCAGAGGTTGTCGTCATGGCAGGTGTAAACGTAGCAATTGCTGGAGCCACTGGAGCGGTCGGACAAGCATTCCGTTCGATCTTAGAACCGCGCGATTTTCCGATTGCCAGAATTCGTTTTCTCGCATCGGCCCGTTCCAAAGGCAAAAAACTAACATTCCGGGGGGCCGAGATTGAAGTCGAAGAATTGACGCCGGACGCTTTCGAGAAAGACGAGATTGTTTTGTCTTCAGCGGGAGGCTCCACATCCAAATGGTTTGCCCCGGAAGCTGCAAAGCAGGGTGCAATCGTGATCGATAACACATCCGCTTTTCGCATGGAACCGGATGTGCCGTTGGTCGTTCCTGAGATCAATGCCCGCAGGATCAAAGACCACAAAGGCATCATCGCCAATCCGAATTGCTCCACAATTCAAATGGTCCACGCGCTGGAGCCGATCCATAGACTATCGCCATTGCAGCGCATCGTGGTTTCGACTTACCAGTCGACATCAGGCAAGGGCGCAAAAGCGATGGAAGAGTTAAAAGAACAAACCCGCGCTTGGGCCAATGACAGCCCTATGCCCAAACCGGAACAGTTTCCGCATCAAATCGCCTTCAACTGCCTTCCGCACATCGATCGTTTCTTAGATGACGGATTTACATTTGAAGAAGAAAAGATGATGAATGAGACACGCAAAATCATGGAAGCGGAGAATATCAAAGTGAATGCCACCACGGTGCGCGTCCCTGTTTTTCGCGGTCATGCCGAATCGGTTTATGTTGAAACGGAAAAGCCCTTGGCCATGGATGCTATTCGAAAAGCGTGGAGCGAGTTTCCCAATCTGATTGTCATTGACGATCCGGCCAACAACAAATACCCGCTGCAAGTAGACTGCCAGGATCGCGAAGAGACTTTTGTCGGCCGTCTGCGTAAGGACCGGGATTATGAAAACGGCTTCGTTTTCTGGGTTGTTTCCGACAATCTTTGGAAAGGCGCTGCACTCAACGCTATTCAGATTGCCGAAGAACTCGTCAAGCAGGGGCTCGTGCCGTCATAAGCGGACACGCTGCGCCATACTCAATTGTACGGTTGAATATTGTGCAAAAACCCAAAAGCCCGGTGAATCACCGGGCTTTTTCAATTATTCGCTGACAATAAATGTCGTTTGGTCCAAACCGGTATTGCCATCGGCGGGATCATACGCATAGACAATGATCTCATAGGCTCCGGCCGTATCCGTTGTATAGGCGGTTTCCATTTGGCTCCGTATCCCCGCATAAGTCAGAGGAACCGTGTCTACTTTTTTGCCATTCCGTTTTACAATGGCGGCTATTTCAAATTGATCTGAATTCCACAAACCGCCCGGCTCCAAGGGACATCCGCACATCATGGTTACATTGGCCGTGATTTTTACTTCCTGCGACGCCCCCGAAAGTTTGATATGAGCAGGTGGAGACAAAATATCGACAACAAATCCCGGCATAATGAGCGTCCAACCATCACCCCCGGTGATGTGCTTCCCGGGAACAATCCATTGCGTCATACTTACGCGGTTTGCCGACTGCCGTTGTGCCAAAGGTCCATATGCGGTCACCTCTACAAAACGTGGTTCTTCCAAATCCAACACTGCCTTATAGACGGCAGAATCTTCAGTTGATATGGGATCATGAGGCTTTCTCGATTCTTTCATGATCTTTTCCGTATCGCCGGTTGAACCTTGTGTGATCCCTTCTGCCAACAATTCTCCCGTATCCGCATCTTTGATGAGGATGCGTACACCGCCCATCGAAGTCCCGACATATTTTGCGCCTTTGCTCAATACCCGAACGGCAATCTCGGTCGGTTCGGCTTGGGCAATGGATACGGCAAAAATCAGCAGAAATGATTGCAGCAAAATCTTTCGATAAGTCATGATAATTGTCCTCTCACAGGCAGATTCAAGAACAGTATAAAGGAAGCACAAAATGGTCTGTAGAAAAGGCCCTGCCTATCTGTAAACTACTCAAATCGCGAATTCTAGGATTTGAGATGGTCAAGCAACGTTACGTTCTTGGAATTGATGTGGGGACATCGGGCGTAAAAGCCATTGTGCTCGCTGAAGACGGCCAAATCGCGGCCCGGGGTGCGGCTACATTGCCTGAGCCTCAAATTGACGGGAAATGCCGCGAACAGGATGCCCGGCTCTGGTGGAAAACGGCTCGCGAGGCAATCGGTACGGCCTGTAAAGAACTTCACACGAATGGCGGCTCGCCCGCACAAATCTCTTCAATTGCCATCGATGGCACCTCAGGAACAATCGTACCGGTCGATGCCGATACAAAACCGCTACGTCTAGGCATGATGTACAACGATGGACGTTCGGTCGAAGAAGCAGCGGCTCTCAACCAAAGCGGTGAGGACGTATTAGAACGGCTGGGATATAGATTCAACGCCTCCTTTAGCTTGGCCAAAATTTTATGGCTGCATCGTAACGAACCAAAGATTATCAAGAAGACACATTGCATTCTGCACCAGGCGGATTACATCGCCGCCAAACTCACAGGCGGCTTATGCAGCAGTGATGAATCCAACGCTCTTAAATCCGGGTATGACATCTTAGAGCGCCGTTGGCCTTCCTATATTGAGGAGGCAGGAATCAATCATAAAATACTCCCGGAAGTTGTTCCGATAGGCGGAAAGATCGGTTCTGTCGGCAAAGATGCACATGAAGAATTTGGCCTTTCACCGGACTGCTGTCTGGTTGGAGGCATGAGTGATGGCACCGCCGCTTGCGTGGCCTCGGGCGCAAAAAAAGAAGGCGATGGCAACACGACTTTGGGAACAACCATCGTCTGGAAGATCATTTCTTCGCAGCTGGTATGCGATCCCCAGGGACGGCTTTATTCGCACCGTCATCCCGGCGGAGGTTTTTTGCCGGGAGGAGCCGGAAATTCAGGCGGACAGGGTCTGCGTCATATGTTAAGCACAGAAACAAATGATGTGGATGACCTTCTGCAATCTTTGGCAAACCAATTAAAAGATGAAACCTTTTCCGAAACCGTCACCTATCCGTTGCCTTCGCCCGGCGAACGCTTTCCATTTATCAATCCCGGGTTTGAAGCATTTACGACTGTTCCTCCGGGAAATCCATTGGCTCTTTATCGTTCGGCTTTGGAAGGTATCGCATGTATCGAATGCTGGGGATATGAGATGGCTGAATCCTTAGGCGCGGAAGGCGGAGGGGATGTTTGGACCACAGGCAAGGGCGCGGAACTGGATGTATGGATGCAGATGCGGGCCGACATCTTAGGCCGTCCGGTATGCCGCGCGGAAAATCCTGAATCGGCTTATGGAACGGCATTGGTGGCGGCCATGAATTCCTGGTTCAATGGTTCCTGGGTAGACACCGCCGACAATATGATTCAAATCGGCCTGCGTTGCGAACCGCACACAAAAAATCAAGATGCCGCCAAAGAAGTCTATGCGCGGTTCCGCGAAGCTTGCGCTCAACGAGGTCAAATCGAATAGCAAATGCCGAACGCATCGAACAACAATCCATTCAAAGACTGCGACATTCGCGGAAAATATCCCTCAGAAGTTCATGAGAGACTTTTTCAATCGGTCGGCTATAGGCTGGGCGGGGCCGTCGCCAATGCTAAGGGCTTGGATGGATTTCGCTATGAATTAATCGTCGCAGGCGATGCACGTCCAACAACACAAGGCCTAAAAGAAAGCCTCTTTGCAGGATTGGCCGAGCATGATATTCCCATTCTTGATTTGGGTGTTGTGCCCACGCCGGTCACGTATTGGACCAAGGCCCGGCGGCGCTCGTTGGCATGCGCAATCGTTACCGCATCTCACAATCCCCCGGATTGGAACGGCCTGAAGGTCATGATCGGCGGCTTTCCACCAACCCCGGATTGCATTCAACAACTCGCAGTTCCGGCAGATGAATTCATTTCGCAAACATCTGCAAAAGCAACGAACATTCAAATCCTCGAAAACACCGTCGATGATTATTGCACAGAACTCATTGAATCTCGTAAGAATCATGGCATAGACAAATTGAAAATTGTGCTCGATCCGGGCAACGGCCTGCAAACACTTACCGCTCCAAGAGTATTCGATACTTTGGGTGCGGAACTTGTAATCATTAACGGCCGGCTGGATGGAACCTACCCGGATCGTCATCCCGATAGCGCTCCCGCCAAAAACCTAACGGCACTAAGCCAAGCCGTGCTTCAAGAAAAGGCGAATCTCGGTTTTGCTTTTGACGGCGATGGCGACCGAATCAATGTTGTTGATAACCGGGGCCGAGTGCTGGGCGCGGAACGGCTCACAATGTTGTTAATGCAAGGCCCTCTTAAACCCGCGCCGGACCAATCGGTGATTTTGGACATCAAGTGTTCGATGCAGTTAGAAAGGCTGGCGCTGGCCTGCGGAGGAAGGCCCGAACGCTGTAAAAGCGGACATGCCTATATGAAACAAGCGGTTCTTGAAAAAGATGCTTGTTTCGGCATCGAACTTTCCGGCCATCTGTTTTGGGGGCAGTTGGAGGGAAGAGACGATCCACTCTACACCGCATTGCTTTTGGCCGAGCAATATGCAAAATCAGACAAGTCCCTCGCAGACACTGTGGATGCGCTAATGCCGATGTTGATGACTCCGGACATTCGCATCCCTGCAAGATCGGATGAGATTGACCGTATCCTCACACGTTGTGAAGAAGGCATCGAATCATCCCAGGTCGAGACTCTGGACGGTGTGCGTCTGGTCTGGGAGGATGGTTGGCTGGTGGTGCGGCGTTCGATCACCGAACCGAAGTTTACATTGCGTCTTGAAGGTGACTCCGAAGATTCACTCCATGAAGTTGGAGAACGGTTTCTTGAGGTTTTTCCACAGTACCGGCAGGAGATCGAGGATGCAATCCGCAGCACGCTACAATAAAGCGATTCGCTAGATTGGGATCCACTCCCTTTCAACACATGAGGCAAACAAGATGCGTGGTGAAACAATACGGCAAGAACTTGTTGAATACGGAAACAAACTTATAGCAGAAGGCCTGGTGGCCGGACCGGGCGGGAATATCAGCGCCCGTGATGAGAATATAATTTATCTCTCACCCAGCGGATATGCCTTCGATGAATTACAGCCGGAAGATTATGTGGGGCTCGATATTGAATCGGGCGAGGTTGTTGAAGGCGAACACCGGCCCACTTCGGAATTCCTGATGCATCTATTCGCCTATCGAAAACGGCCCGATATCGGTGCGGTCGTCCATACGCATCCCCGGTACACAATCGCGATGACAAGTTCCGGGCATGATCTCAAGGCCATGTTTGCCGATTTTCATATTTACACACATTCAATGATTCCTCATATCGACTACGTTACGGTTACCACACCGGAAATGGCCCGCGCGGTTGAGGCCGTTATTGATGAGGCCAACTGCGTGGTGCTTCGAAATCATGGCGCGGTCACATTAGGGCACCATCTCAAAGAAGCCTATTACCGAATGGCTTCCCTTGAAGAAGGCGCGCAAATTCAATGGATGGCTTCGCTTGTGGGCACACCGCGATTTCTAACAGCTTCGGAGTTAACGGATTTGGATCAACTCAAATCCGAAATCTACCGCCGAAAACTTCTCGCTGAGGCGAAAAGAAAATAACAACAAGTCCAGCAGTTGGGCTCGAGCGCTTGTTTGATTGGGATAGTAATCATGGCACAGACACAAATCGGTATTCAGCTATACACCTTACGCGATTACACAAAAACACCAGAAGATATCGCTAAAACACTCGCCAAAGTTAAAGAAATCGGTTACGACGCAGTCCAACTTTCCGCCCTTGGCCCTATTGAAAACAGCGAGTTGGTTAAGTTGCTTCGTAAAAATGAACTTGCCGTGGCGGCAACACACACATCCTGGGACCGGCTAACGGGCGAGATCGAAGCCGTCATCGAAGAACATAAAGAACTCGGCTGTAAACACGTTGCCATTGGCAGTATGCCGATGCGTCCCGGTAATTATGAAGACATTTATCACTTTGCCCGTATCGCTGAACAGGTCGGTCAAGCACTGGTTGAAGCAGGACTCACATTCAGCTATCACAATCATAGTTTTGAATTCGCACACTTTGACGGCGGCACCGGTCTGGATGTTATTGCCGACATCACCAATCCCAAGTATTTGTGTTTCGAGATCGATACCTATTGGGTGCAGCATGGCGGGGGCGATCCGGCGGAGTGGATCCGCAAATTTAAAAACCGTATCCATGTTATTCACTTTAAGGACATGGTGATCGCGGATGGGAAACAGGCCATGTGTGAAGTCGGCGAAGGAAACCTCAATTGGCCGGAAATTATTGAAGCCTGCAAAGAGGCTGATGTGGAATGGTACTTGGTTGAACAGGATACCTGCGCCGGGGACCCTTTTGAGAGCATTGCCACAAGCCTCAAAAACATGCACAAAATGGGACTGCAATAGGCAGGCAATCCGAGCGAAAAGAATAAGATGAATCTCCGGTTCGAAGCATTTTAATGCCAGAGCCGGATTTTAATATCAACCGCCAGCCCAAACACACATCCTCATACGGGATTCTGCTAAGAATGAATTCATCGCTTAAGGCATTTGCACTTCTTATTACTCTATCGACAAGCCTTACTGCTTCAGCAGCCGATTGGCATCCTTATCCTTTACGTGAAAACGGCACGATTCCCGTATGGACGGTACTTGGCCCATTTCCAAACGGCACGCCTCAATTCCATGGCCCGGGATGCTTCGGTTTCTTCACAGATTTCTTAAAGGCCTCCGGCGGAGAAGCAAACTGTACACCATCGGTGGATGATTCGGTTGAATATGAAGGTATGAAGAAGCTATCTTGGATACTGGGATTCACCGATCCTACCGGATTACTGGATTACATCGAGACCTTTGAAATCGACAAAGAGACACCGGGAGCGGCATACGCCTATTGCAGAATCGAATCTCCTGTCGAACAAAAAATCTTTTTCTTAGCCAGCAGCAATGACGGCATTCGCATGTGGCTCAACGGCCAAATGATTCATGAAAACCATGTGGGCCGTACTGTCGATGAAGGCGGCATCGACCGCGTACCCGCCACACTCCAGGCAGGCGCCAACAACCTCATGGTAAAAGTCGACCAAGGATTGGGCGGCTGGGGACAACGAATCATTCTTGCCGACCCGAACGGCAATCCACTCAAAAGCATCACCCTGCAAATTCAATCACCATCACCGCTTCTCGGCAAAATCCATGGAGCCAAGTTTGCCCCGTCCGCGCTTATCGCCAAAACACCGCAAGGCGAAAGGCAGATCGTCATGGCCCAAATCCTCTCGGGGGGATTAAAGGATGCTGTCTGCCGAATCTCTAAGCCTGAATGGAACGAACCGTATGTTTTCCCTCTTGGCAATCTGCCATTAGGCAAACAACAAATAGAACTGCAAGCACCCGTCATCACCCAAGATGGACCGGCAAGTATCGTATTTGAATCGGAAGCAGGTAAAATCCAATTTGATGATGTCCCATTCACAAAGTGCCGTAAATGGACAATCGATCTCATCCAGCATACACACACGGATATCGGCTATACCCGCCCGCAAGATGAATTACTGCCCGCATTTTTACGTCAAATCGATAACGCGCTGGACTATTGCGATTTAACCGATGACTATCCGGAGGAATCAAAATTCCGCTGGACCTGCGAAGTATCTTGGCCAGTCAAAGAATATCTCTTACGCCGTCCCTCCGAACAGATTGCACGTCTTAAGAAGCGAGTAGCGGAAGGCCGCATTGAAATCGCCGCACTGTTTTTAAACATGGATGAGCTGGCCGATGAAAATATGACAGCCCGCTCCTTGCAGCCGATTCGCGATATCAGAGAACAGGGGTTTGAAATAACCACGGCCATGCAAAACGATGTGCCGGGTGTTGCCTGGTGCCTGGCCGACTATTTCAACGATATCGGCATCAAATACCTGACCATGGGTATCAACAACGACCGGACGCCCCGTGCGTTTGAACGTCCCACCGCATTTTGGTGGGAATCACCATCGGGTAAACGTGTACTGGCCTGGCGTCCGGATCATTATCACACCGGCAACCATCTACGGATCCACCAGGGACTTATCGAGCCTCTAAAAAACAATACCCTTGGCTACCTCAAAGTGCTTGAGGACAAAGGTTATCCCTTTGACCGCATCGCGGCTCAATACTCAGGCACACAAATCGACAATTCACCTCCGGCCATAACAGAATGCGACTTGATCCGCAAATGGAATGAACTCTATGCCTGGCCTCACCTTAGGTCCTCCATTGCACGCGATTTCCTCGAATATGTCGAAAGCAACCACGCAGATGAACTTCCGGTCTGTCGCGGCGCTTGGCCGAATTGGTGGACCGATGGATTTGCGTTTACGCATTTTGAGTCGGCTGAAGCGCGAAGAACACATATGACACTGAATGTCGCCGAAGGCATGCTTTCGGCTTCGGCATTGTTAGGCGCGCAGATACCCGGTGCAGCACTCAACGATTTAGAGGTGATTCGGGAAGATTTAATCTTTTATGACGAGCATACCTATGGTGCTCAAGAGACCTTCAGCAAACCCACCGCTGAAAATACTGCCGTGCAATGGGGTGAAAAGGTCTCTCACCTTTGGGATGCAGTAAAAGACAGTGCAATGGCTCAAGAAACTGCATGGGGATTGCTTGAGCCTAATTTACCCAAAGAGAATGTTCCCACCATTTGCGTTTTTAACACATTAAGTTGGAAACGTTCCGGCATGATTGAAGTTTATATCGGGCATGAACTGCTACCGCTCAACCGTAAATTTCGCATAGTCGATACGGTTAACGGCGCTGAAGTGCCCATCGAACGCATTTGGAGCCGTTTCGAAGGCAGTTATTGGAGAATGTGGGTGGATGATGTTCCGCCATTGGGATACAAAACTGTACGCATTGAAGTAACCGGCAAAGAAATCACAGAGGAAAACGCCGAAATTCATGCTCCAGTAAATTCGCCGGAATGTATCTTAGAAAACAACGATTACCGCATTGCCGTTGAGACACAGACCGGCACCATCTCCAGTTTGATCGATAAAATCCGGAAGCAGGAATTAGTCGATAAAGACTGTCCATGGAAAATGGGTCAGCTCATTGTCGACAGATTGACCGATGTACAGTTTTATGACCGGGAATCCTACTTGGATCGATCCACGCGCACATTCACGCGTAACGTACTTGTGGAGAAGCCGGAGAGCCATCCGCTTTGGGATAGCATACGAATCACTGCGGATGCCGATGGCTTTGTCCATTCAGAAGAGGAACCCGGCATCCAATGCGAACTGCGGCTTTACAAATATACAAAGAAAATAGAAATACAATTCACTGTCAACAAAGAGTTTGTCACAGTACCAGAATCTGTCTATGTCGGATTCCCCTTTGCCCCCAAAGATGGTGAAATCATCTATGAGGCACAGGGCGGCTTGGTGTCTCCCGGTGTCAATCAACTTCCGGGCTCATCAAGCGATTGGCATACCGTACAGAATTTCATCACCGTTCGTGAACCAAATAGCCAGATCGTATTCGGAAGCGATGAAATTTTCCTGGCTCAATTCGGCGATATCAATATGGGTAAATGGCAAACCATCGCTGAAGTCGAGAGGCCGTATATTTTCTCATGGGTGATGAATAATTACTGGACACACAATTACCGGGGAACCAAAGAAACGGTCTTCACCTGGCGTTATTATGTAACTTCTTCCGACGATACATCCAACACGTTGGCAACCCGCTTCGGTTGGGAATCCCGCACACCATTGACGGCCTGTGTTTTCGCGCCGGCCAATCCCAAACTCGGTCCATCCTCGCTTTCGGCATTGACATGGGATACACCAAGTCTATTGCTGGTAAATCTGCGCCCCGCATTGGATGGCAATGGATTGATTTTGCAGTTACGCGAAGTTGAAGGAAAAAAAGCAAACACGTCTTTCAACTTTCCCACACTTGAATCGGCTCAAATAGACCGCGTAAACGTTATCGAAGAAACGCTGGAAAAGAACGTAACGACAATGGAGTTCAAACCATTTGAAGTCCATTTCTTCAGATTGAACTTGTAACCGGCCTTCAATGAAAGCGGCCGGGAATTTCCGGCCGCTTTTGCAGGGACTTCATGTTTAAAAAACAATATCGAGTCAGTTATGAAGCATCCACAATTCCACGGGATTGAGGGGATCGACCGAAGCACCCGTATATTCAACCACGTATAGATCTTCATCACCCTCACCTTCCCCGGCGGATGCGCTACGCATTCCAAATATCAGGTCCACAAAACCATCGCCATCGAGCGTTCCCGATTGACCGGCATAGGCCAAACCTTCAGGCTCTTCCGATACATCCACCAAAACCCGCTTGGCTGTAAAATCGGAACCGGTAAACGAGCCCATCCCGCCCACATGATCGGTGATAAAGATTTCTTCATCATCACCAACATCATAGCCAAAGACAATTGAGCCGTGATCATCGCCTGTTGTGTTGATATAAGTCAGCACGTCCGGACGGTCGCCGGTCACAAAGAGACCCGCTTCATCATCAACCTCATAAACATTCGGCGCGGGGGAGTCGATCACAAAAATCGCATATGTTGGCTGCGAATAGGCAACGATGACCTCTAGTGTACCATTCCCATCTAAATCGCCGGCATCAATCCGCCCTTGGTCGCTTGCACCGGCTAAATTCAATAAATACGCCTCTTCTGACAAATCGCCACCGCCATCCCAAGAGAAAATACTTATTTCCTGTGTACGGTAATGAACAGCGATTTCCATTTCCCCATCGTTATCAAAATCGAAAACGTCTGTCAGATCGGCAACGCCGATACCAAGATCGGGAACCAAGGGCTCACCGTATGAATTATCACCGGTCGATTCATAAATAATCAGCCCGTTAGTATCGGCTTTGCTGCCGATAATCACTTCCCCTTTTCCATCGTCGTCCAAATCGCCGACGATGACGCTGTTCGGCAGAGAATCCTTCGTCGGATCAATCAAAGAACCGACTTCGAGTATCACGGACGGATTAATTGGAGGATTATCTTCACCCAGCTGCCCGCCATTCAGCGCCGGATCATATTCGAAAATCAGCACGCAATCGGATTCGTGGGCTTCGTCATTATCACCAACCACGATTTCGAGATTCCCATCGCCATCGCTATCGCCTACAGCAAGAGCGCCGGATTCCAGCACGGCATTACCGAGCCGCTTCGATGACCAAACCAATTCATAGGAATCGTTGCCGGTTGCCTCAAATAAAAAAATGTCGTCTTTGCCGGCATCACGCCCAATAGCCGCAAATTCCTTTAGTCCATCGTGATCCATATCCATCCCGGCGGCAAAACCATAGATATTTTGTTTGGCATCGAAGCCGAAACGAATATGCCAATCGGGCTCCACTGTGAACGGCGGCTCGGCAAAAGATGTAATAGCAGCCAGAGACAGCAAGACCAACATCGTTGGAAGCCGATTGAATCTATACAAAAACAACATTTTCTCATTCCTCCTACTCCCCGATTTATATCTCCAATCGAGGACTTGGATTTATCAATTTTCAGGTGCTTCTTTGGATACGGAAGCGGCAAATGGCCAATTTTCTATGGTTTAAAATCCCAATCGCAAAACATCTCCGAAACTACGCAATCCATTACTACCATTGTAAACCGGTGCGCCGAATTTCCCATTTTGAAACAAGCTAAAAGCCGTATCCGGACCGGCACTGATGACCACATAGGCATCTTCGGGATTTCTCTCTAAAGGTTTCCGCCATTCGTCGATATTCTTAAAATATTGAGTCACCAAATGAGGATGGTCACGCAGAGTATCTTGATGCAACTGACCATGCGCCCACAAATTCGTTTGAACATCTCCCTCTCTCAGTTGAAAAGGGTCTTTCAGGATTTCAAAGGAAGCCATATAGGCAACGGGCGTAGTGAGGTATTTGTTTTGCCAATCGGGATGCCCGCTGGTATGCGGCATAAACTTCGCATTATCGAGCCGGTACATCATATTGGCATCGGTAAATGCCTTTTGGCCGGCCTGGGCATTGGCAATCTTGGCCCGTATTTGCGCATTCAGAAAATTGGGTACGGCAATCGCCGCTAAAATCCCGATAATCGCTACAACGATTAGAAGTTCGATTAACGTGAAAGCACTATTTGTACGATTTTCCACCATGAGACCCCACCTCTAGATTTTATTTTATCTCTCAGCTAAGAGAGTTGAACGGCTGCTTGAAGTCTTCAAACGGTCTTAGAAAATCACAAACAAATTTCGCAGATTATTTGGTTCCAGCTATTTTATAGAAAACCTTAGGGGCCGTAAACTACGATATCCCCGGAACTTGTAACACCGTTCGATAGGTCGTATTGGAGCATTTCAGTGACTCCGTTAACATCGCCCGTTGTTTTTGCGAAATCCGGGCCGTACGAGGCAATAAAATAGAGTTTCCCCGCTTTAACACCCTTCTTATAGATATATCCCTCAGTTTCCCACTCAAAATAGTCATAATAAGCCCCTCCCCAAAGTGTGCTTGAATTTCGCGGATCATTTTCACTTTGGACTGTAAAGAATGGATCCATTGGAATCGAAGCCATATAGGCCACCGGCGTGGTCAGCATCGCATAGCGTTGGTAAACCGGAACGCGGGGGCCGGTAGGTGTCTGATTTTTCGGCGGATAATGGTTGTGATCAACGTGATAAGACTCTAAGGCCGTCTTCAAATTGCGCTCTTCGGCCATGGCCCGGCTGACCAAGGCACGCATGCGCGCATTTAAGAAATTGGGGACGGCAATCGCCGCCAAAATCCCGATAATCGCCACGACAATAAGCAATTCGATTAAGGTGAAGGCTCGAGGCTTACGAAGGAAGAATAGTTTCATTATCGAATCAATCCTTTAGGCAAAACAGCAACCTATAGTAGGTTGGACAATATTGATATATCAGAAGAATATCACTATACTCAAAAGCATGTCAATCGGATTTTTTCTGTAAATTCCAATGAAAATCTCTACAAAAAACATACTTGGCTCAACAAAAACCACCGACCGGCTAGGGCGATTAACACATGAGCATTGACTCCCTGCAAAACGACGCCTACCGGGCTCTCCAAAGCAGAATTCTTAGCGGACGGCTGCCTCAAGGGACACGTGTCTCTGAACTTTCGTTAGTCAAAGAGATCGGTATCGGCCGCACACCTATACGCGAGGCGATTCTGCGTTTGGAGCTGGAAGGCTATGTCGAGCGCGTACCCCGTTTCGGGACAATTGTCAGGGAACCTACTGAAAAAGACATTGAGGATCTTTATGAACTTCGGGTGGCGCTTGAAAGCTATGCCGCCAGCCAGGCTGCTACCATCGCCACACCGACTCACATCGCCCGTCTTAAGGCCCTTTGCGATGAACTGGATGCTGTTTGCCAAGACTTTACGAAGACCGGCACGGAAATGCTCAGCAGCGAGCTGTTGCAGCGATTCCGTGTGGCCGATCTCAAATTTCATATCGATCTGATCCAAATCACCGGCAATCAACGAATCGTAAAATTGGTATGCGAAACCCAGGTTATGACCAAACTCTTTTGCAACATGACTTTCGATCCGGGAATTTCGAGTGTTGCCAGCGCCCACCATTTTCACGGTGAAGTAACCGCCGCCATCGAAGAGTCAAATCCGGAAAAGGCCCGTAAAATTATGGAAGAGCATATCCGGATCAGTAAAACCGGAACTCTTGAGAACATGCACCGCAAACGTTCGCATCGGGATATTCAGACGCCTGACATTCCCGGCCTGCCGCTTGAGCTGGCCGACGAACTCATCAAAGTCGAACAACGCCTCCAAGAAGCACTCTAAGACTTGGAAGTTTTCTCATCTCCCGGCAATAGCGACGACAATGAGAAGTACGATCAGGGTGAATGCACTTTTTTGCATCAGATTTCCATCATCTTATTGCTAAGATTGATGCTTACCGGGTGGCACAGACAACTCGCTTGTCTGTGCGCCGCAAGGCGCAAGAGGTGGGAAAAATAAGCAATCTCCACATGCGCTCTAAAGCCATTCACCGGTACTCTTCAATGAACACACCAAGCGGGAGGGCGAATCTCCTGATGAGCCGCTATTTGCGATACATACACACATATCTCCCAATCCACCAACTCTCACGAACAAACACACCAAGCGCTGAAAGCGCGTAAGAAATGTTTTTGATTCATTTTTCTTATCTGCGGCCCTTACAGGGCCGGATGTTTTGGGATTCCCAACCCAGGGCGACGCTACGCTTGCCCTGGGCTTCAGGCTTAAGCACCTTCAGTGCTTTGGCTTGTTCCATTCATATTCCTGTTTCGATGGTAAAATAATTTTTCCCGTTATCGTGCTTTGATTCCGCCTCTTGCGCTGACGCGCGCAGATAAAAAATTTATCTGCGCCACCCGTTGGTTTATGGTTTTTGTGGCTCAAACTCATTTTCCGATAGCCACGACAATGAGAAGCTCGATCAGAGTGAAGGCCTGATGGCCTTTCGGTCTACGCATTCCGTTACCCCATGCTTCGAGCCCTATGAATTCCTAAATTAACACACCGCAGCATTGGGCGTCAACAACAATTTTCATCAACGTGTTTTCAAAATTAATGCGTACCGGGGAGGCAGTGAAATAAAATATTCGCAGCAAAACACCTACAAAGATTCAACGGGAAACCATGGTTTTTGACACAATTTTCTCGACAGCCGCCGCGATGCGTTCGCCGGTGCAGCCATCTATTTTGTGAAAGTAATTAGAGATATAGCATCGGCGCTTTATTTCAAACTCTTGCTGTTTTTCGGAATCTGCTTCAAGCCAAAAATTCAATGCCGCATCCAACGATGGAAAATCCTCTAGTTCCACAGCCACACCGGCCCGCAAACACCCCAACCAATCGCCCAGGAAACGCGATCCGACCGTGATATTCGGCCGCCCCAAAACAGCGGCTTCACCCAAGACCGTAGAAGTGGCGGAGATATGAACGTCACACGCATCCAGCCAGGCTTCGAGAGAACCTTCTTTTGTGATGATCGTACGTTTTTCGATTCCGTACTTACGAATTGCATCAGTCCAAAATGCAAGCGGCCCCTCGTTATTAGGATGGGGCCGGACTACCAGGCAATTACAAGGCGCACTCGCCGCAAAAGATTCTAGGAATCGATCAGCAACCAAAGCGCGATAATTCCAACCTTGGGAAGTGAAAAGTAGCAAACGACGACAGTTGTCAGAAAAATAGCGCTTACGTAATTGTTCGCCAGATTCGCTTCGTTCTCCCCATTCACTTGTGCTAATAGAGCGATAATCCATCTGCGGTTGGCCGGTAATTATCACACTTTCATCCGAATAAATGCTTTTTTGAGTTAGAATATCCTTCGTATGTTTGCCATATACACATGTCATATTGCAGAATCCGATGGATTCACGCGGTGTGCCGGGCGGGTAGACATAATTGAGATGATCTTCATAAATGCAGGCGTGTTGCACGGCTACCATGGGGATACCCGCTTGCAGAAGGCCATATTTTATGGCCTGATTCCCCATATGCTCATCAGTCAATACGGCGGCCTCGACATGAAGATCTTTGGCCAATTGGGGTAGTGTTTCAGCAAACATTCCAAACTGTGCATAACTTACGGGGATATAATCTTCGATTAATTTGGCAACGAGCGGCGAAACATCCACACCATCAATTTCGAATCCTTTGCGAGGCAATGTATAGGAAGGTAACTGGTTACTCTCGCAGTTATCTTTCTTACAGAGCATTTCCACAAAAAGATGACTCGTTGGACGTGTGGCAAATGAACACTTCGCATCCTCTTTCGTCTGTGCTCGTGATACAATCACAACTTCAAAGCCATTTGTTTCAAGTGTTTTAATAGCCGAATCTAATTCAAAATTATATTCTCCATTCCAGGCCTTGTCGCGGCTGATGACTAATACACGCGGACGATGGTGACATCCTGACAAATATCGATGGATACGGCTTTCCGCTGCCTCGCGGCGCATGGCGAAAACATTTTCTTGTGGTTTTGAATTGCCAGGGCCGAGGTTTCTTGACTCTGTTACGGTTACACGGCTCTCCGGGAACATCACCTTAAATAACAGCGGCCACCACGATTCCGGAGGAGATTCAAGAAGAATCTCATCGGTACTAAGAGAGGTGTTTAAAGCAATCTCTTTAAGCATCCGGAAATAGGGAAGGATGTTGACTAATCTGCGCTGCAATTCGTAGCGGCATGTCCACCAACTGGACCATGTCCCAAAACAAGGTAGGCGGCTGGCAAGATCAAACTGTTTTGTCCATTGATCAAGCAATGCATGTACATAAGCCACATCCGATTGTCTAAGCCAGATCGGCTGCCGGAGTTCATCAAAAGGAATAAGTAAACCAAGTCTATCCCACCGAATATGCCACATTGTTCAAATTGATTTATTACCGTAAATATCCCGATTATATTCAATCGTCCTTCTGTATTTTGATCACTAGATCATCAACGGGAGGTTTGATCCCGCTTGAAACCGAAGAAACATGTTTCTTCGGGACATCTGAGGGGCTTCCATATACTTTCAATAAGTATGTCGCGCCAGGTTGCAGGCCATTCAATAGAAATAAGCCTTCGCTGTCCGTCAGTCCAGGATGTGGGAAATGAAAGTCTGACGATGGATTTTGCGGTTGAACTTCAACTTCAGGCCTTACGTATGCTCCTTCTGCAGGCCGCCCATATTGATCCGTGACTTTACCAAAAATGTAAGTTCCTTTTTCTATGACAATATCGAAACTAAGATTTTCTTCACCTTCAGGCAAGGTGGACTCGAACTCTTTAGGAAGCAAATAGCTGACGGATGAACGCGGGGTGCGCAGCTTTCCGTTATCGTCTATGCGGTGTGGATAATTGAATCGAACTATAATCTCAAAAGGCCCGGGGATAAAATCTTTCAAGTATGCTTTATAGGTTCCATCTTCATTGACGAAACCGAGGTTACTCAAATTATCGTGCTCTGGGCGTCTTTGTATGCAGTGTATTTCAAAAAGTTGAACCATTTCAGGCACATTCCCATCCGGAGTCCTAATTGTTCCTGAAAGTACAGGGCCTTGCATTTCAGGAATGGTCAAGACAATGTGTATGTCCTGAATAGTGTCACCTGCCTTAAATGTTATGGGGACACTATTTTTTAGAATTCGTTCACCTCCGCGCTCTGTTGCCCCCTGTAACTCAAAACCATCTTTTATGAATGTAATACGCTCATAGGTATTACGGCGCCACATCGCTTCAAGTTCCTTCGAAAAAGCCTTGGTGCTATTCGGCATAAATACAGACAAATCGAAACTCCCATCTTTGCCTGTTCTGCAATCGTATACTTTCTTCTCAATTGTCAAGAACACTTCAGCGTTAAATACAGGATCGCCACTGGAAGTGACAACATCTCCAAGGAAACGAGCCCAAGATCCCGGAACAACATAATACTCAATATTCTGAATATCACGATCTTCCACCCAAAAACTACTTATAGGTGCCTGTAGATTCTTGCGGGACTCTAATTTTATTTCGCCTGAAGGCACGTACCCGTTGAATGATTTCTCGCGGCTAAAGCGGCTCTCCAACATATACTCGCCTGGGCTCACCGATTGAAATACAAAACTGCCATCATTTGAAGTGATTGTAAATGCATAGGGTGTCCATTTTTGGGGAATTTGTGTACGTTTGTATTGATCAGACTTATCATCGCTCTTCTTTTTAGGAGCCCTATTAAGATCACACATTAACGTTAAAGGATATCCTCTAACGGGTTCATTCGTATCGATGCAGATAACTTTTCCGGAAACGCTGTATTTCTCTTTCAAATCGAACGCCACAGATACGTATGTGGCAGGTTGATTGATTGACACATTGATTGTTTTTGCAGCAGGAATTGTATTGGCCGATCGCGGTGGGATAATCGTTAGTTTATAATCGCCGTATGGGACTCTTTCAAACACAGGATTGCTGTTACAGTTATATGCCATTGTGCTTCCGGTAAATAGCGAAAGAGAATTCAAGGCTTCGAGTTTCGCTTCAGCGCCGTGTATGGATCTTTCTTTAAAGAACTCCACTCCTTGTCTTCGAGCGCTTACGAAAACGCAGCTTTCGCGTTTTTGAAGTTCAAGTTGAATGTTTCCTTGCGCAGGACAAGCCTTACACAAACCGCTCCCAAGTTCATCTTTAATGGCCGTTATATAGAAAATCTGCGGCGGAAGATTTTCGAATCGGCATAGGCCTCGTTGATTAGTAGTGGCGCTGACAACCAATTCTCCACAATTGGATGAACCGATTGTGTAAATAAATTCTTCAGAAATAACATTGTTGCTTGCGAAAACCAGTGAAAACGATACATCGATATCATCGCCGATGTCATTACACAAAGCCGAAAGTGAATCCCAAAGCCGAAGCCGGTATGAGGATGCGGGACTACGATAATTTCCTCCCAATTTAACAACTGTGCTTCCTGATTGTGGAATTACCATCTCCATCAACCCCCTATCATACAGCCTGACCATGCTGGGAGTATCTGCAACATATATATCATTATCCGAGCGTTTTAATTGAATTCGGTCTTCATACAAATCCCAATTTTGATGTTTGCGGATAATTGAGATCGAGTCCCGCAGAGGGCGATTTACTTCTGGTCCATTCCAGAGTTGAACCGTTGCATCTTCGACAGGAACACCCTTGTTATTCAAGACCAGGGCTTCTAACGAAGACAAGTACTCCATCTGAATTAGAAGATCATTGTGAGATGGCAGTTCAATATTCTTACTTATAGGCGCGTAGTCATCGGCATACGCCTTTACTTCGTATCTATTCTCTTGAAGCTTTTCAATTTGTAGTGTTCCCGTCGGGCATTCATATTCAACACCTGCTATTGAAAGAGTCGCGCCACGAATTGGATCTCCCAAGGCGTCTTCAAGACGAATTCTCAACATATCCGGCTTTAGTGTGGGTATGGGCGTGGGTGTAAACGTAGGACTCGGGACTTCAGTTTGTTTTGGGATACGATCTTGTTGAATCGGCACAGTCGGAGAACTTGTCTTAGCCTCATCGTATGCAGTTGTTTTGGGCTGTCTGGAGGCCCGTTTCTTAGGTACAAGTATCACCGCGACGATACCTAATACTAAGATAACCGTCGTGAAAATAATCTTTTTTTGAGACTGCATTATCATATCCCTCCATTTTAATTACAAAGCGTAATGCAATGCTTCTTGATTTAATAAAACAATACACAGACTCCTAGAAAAATAAGTAGTATTCATAGTAATCTATAGCTATAAAAATTATTTGTCCGACTGAACACAAGTAAATGTGTCCAGTCGGATTATAATGCCCTTGTCAGGCCATTCAATTTACTATTTTAACCGCACACTCGGCTGACCAGCCCCACAGCGAGATATGTTCTGATGTCGCATTAACGGCAGATCATGCCATGCACTTGTTTCTGCTCAGATCAACAGCTTTTACCTGTTGACTGGCATACACGAGATACAGGATAATTGCCATTGTGGTAGCATACATCATCTGGATCTGTTCCTCGCGGATGTTCCCCTGCCTGACAGGCGCCTGCGGTTGCTGCTGGGTAGTATCCTGAGTCTTGGCAATACCCCAAAGCGGGCAGATTCCCATTTTCGAGGCAAACGCCGGTCACTGGAGTTGCGCCAGCGTTGACGCAGTCACCATCTGGAATCGTGCCGAAATGATCACAATCCCCTACATGTGGATACGTTCCAGAATCTACACAAATGCCATGATCACCAGGGATTTTTCCTGGTTCATCTCCACTCTCACACCAATCGATAGCTCTTGTACCTTCCTGGATTATACTTCTTCGAGTATAAGCGGGGCGGGATTCATTCTTGGGATTCAAACCAGATTGGCCCAGGTCATCAACCTGCGGTGGGAAATAACTTGAAGCAGCAGCTCCGAGTGAACCTGTGATTACTCCTAATCCGACACCGGCTGCTTTGCGGCCGAAGGTGCGCCGGGAGACCTTCTTCTTATCATCCGGTTTCCGTTTTTTCTCCGGGGATTCCGGTTCTTCAGGTTTCTTTTTCTCTTCTCGTTCGTCTACCATTGAATTACCTCCTTTTGAAAATTGGTTCTCAAGTTTATGGGCGTAAAATTCACCCTTCATTTTTCCGAATATTCGTATCTCAAACCGCCGCGGCCTTTTCCGGCTCCTGTTCGGTATTCGTTTCGGCCTCAGCCTCGCCGTCAATCAAGCAGCCTTTTTCGCATAAGTCTTTGAGGAATTTTGAGATATCGTCACGTACGGATTCTTTGACCGACTCTTCTAACTGTGGCCAAATCCGGTCGAAGATGTCTTTTTCGGACTCGGTATCGCCGTTCAAATTCTGCAGAACCAAAATCCCCGTACGGTTAAGGGGATGCACGCCATCGGTATCGGCATTGAACATAAATCCGTTGCCATCCTCCTCGACACGGAAGATGCAGTGTTCAGGTATGGTCCATTTCGGGGTTGGCATATTGTTATCCTCCATTTTGATCGAAAATTCTTGGTTAATTTGGATTCATCCGGCCCAGCAGTATTCGCGCTGCTTGCCTACCCACGCGTCGGCGGCCGCGCGGTCGCCAATGATCCGGCTCTCCGGGAATAACCCTTTGTCATAAGCCGCCTGGCAAAACGGATGTGGCGCATCGACTGTTCCATAGGCATCCATGGCCGCCGCCCGGCATTGCCCTTTGCAGGTGTTTCGGAACACGCAGATGGAGCAGATACCTTCGATTCCGCTCTCCATTTTTTCGCGTTGTTTTTGAAGCGAGGGCGCGGACTCCCAGAGTTCCTTCAATGGTGTTTCCAACGCATTGCCGTAAATCGTATCCGAGCATTGCTCGCCAATGCCGCATAGCGCGAAGGTGCCATCAGCCAACATGCCCGCCATATGGGGTAAACCGCAGGAACCCTGTTTGAAATTCTTTTTAACATCCGGCCAGGCGCAAAAGGCCGGTGTCGGTGAAATACAGACCGGAATGCCGGCACTGGGGACGACCTCTTCCATCAGGAAACGGAACAAGTCAATGGTCTCTTCCAAATCAAGCGCTTGGTTATCACGTACCATATCCGAACCACGACCCGTACGAGCCACAGGTAAGAATCGAACCGATCCGGCCTTCAATTCTTTGCCTAGCGCGATCATGTCATCGATCGTGTCACAGTTATCGCGGTGTACCGCACAAATGAGTTGATAGGGAACTTTGTACTTGGCTAAAAGAGCCATGCCTTCGACCGTGCGGTCATAAGCCCCTTTTACGGAACGAAAATAGTCGTGCAGTTCGGCATTGGGTCCATCCAGGCTGACGGAGATGTAACTGCCTTTGGTTTCCGAAAAGAACTTGGCGACCTCGTCATCCAAAAGCGTGCCATTGGTTTCCATGGTCACACGGATTTCCTTTTCGCGCAGATAACACATCAACTGGTATGTCGTATCGCGAATCAGGAGCGGCTCACCGCCGGTAAACTTGACGCTGCCCAATCCAAGTTCGATGGCTTGGTCCATAATTCCCCGCCACTGCTCGAAATCGAGTTCCTTACGCCGTTTTCGCTCTTCCGGTCCGGCCTCGATCCAACAGTGTTTGCAGCGCAGGTTGCAGCCACTGGTGATATAGAGATAAATGCTGCGCAACGGACGTGAGCCATTGCTGTTTTCTACTTTTTTTTCAGAAGAAGTCTCTTCGTTGATACAAAGTTCAACCACGGTTACGTACCTCCCATTCTTTGCAGAAAAATCAGATCAACTCTTTCATACAGCCATTGACATCCCGGTGCGGCCATTGGCCCGATGAACTATGCGCACTGGCCGGACAGCCCCCGTTGCAGTCACGATTCCACTCGCAGTCTTTGCAGCCCTCCAATTCTTCAAGTGATGTATCCCACGATTTGCGGATGTGCTGACAGTGATCGGAATCCCACCAAATTTCGCGCAAAGGTTTCTCAAGAAGACTTCCGCAGGGATAAGCCGCAAACTGCTCACAAGGCACCAATTGGCCATCGGCTCGTACGGTGAAACCATTGGCCGCCGCCCCGCAATGCTGCACACGCATGACCGGTTTATCTTTGGAAGGTCCCTTTTCGCGCAGCTCGGCGACTTTTTTGGCTACATTAGAGCAGGTGCCGCTCATGACTTTGCCCAATTCGGGCCGTAATTCATTAAGCCGGTCAATCAAAGCCCGCTTTTGCGTGGTATCCAGGGCATAATCGTCCATGTTGCGTTTCCCACGGCCGCTGGCGGTGAAGGGAGTCAGGGTGAGGCACGAGAGCCCCAAATCCTGGGCCAGACGCAAGGTGGCCTCGACTTTTTCAACATTAAATTTGGTGATCGTACAGAATCCTTGGGGGCGGTAGCCGAAATCCCGCAGTGCGCGAATACCCCGTATGGCCTTCTCAAACGAACCAGGCCCACGGAAATAATCATGCGTCTCGGCATCCGGGCCATCCAAACTCACAATGAAGCCCTTCACACGCCCCGTATTACGCAGGTAACGGGCAACATCCTCGGTAATCAGTGTGGCATTGGTGTTGAAACGGAGCGTGGCCGGTTTTTGAATCACATACTCGACCAATTCTTTCCAATTGGGCCGGGCGAAAGGCTCACCACCGGAGAAGGTGTATTTGAATACACCACTGTTGTGCAGGTCATCGATAATATCCATCCATTGCTCATCCGAGAGTTCGCTGGATAGATGCTCATTGGCCGAAGCGAAACAATGCGGGCAGTTGAGATTGCAGTGGTTGGTGATGCTTAAGACGGCGGAAAAAGGGATTTTGGGTGTTTTGGGTGCAATCATGCTTCCATTTCCTTGCCTAGTGTGGCTTTACAAACATAAATCTAGCAATTGAGAATTAATATTTGACACCGACTTCTTCAATTGCTAGGCAAATGTTATGCCAAGCAGTAAATACACTTCGGGACTGGTGTTATCTATTTGATATATTTGATTTTAATTACAAATTTGCAGATAACTGAGATTTGACTATCAATAACCAGAACGACATTCAATGACGTTAATAATTATAAGATTTGAGAAGGTGATAATGTAACTGTAAGAGATACAAAGTTTTGCGAACGCGACATTGCAGGTCGTTAAAACGACATTAAATGTCGTTTTAATGGTTGATGCCATCTCATTACTTTGTGCAACAATTAAAGGAAAATCACGGTTTATTTTGCAAATTATGACGCTTTATAAGGCGTTGAATTTCTCTACGGCTTAATCCCGCCAAATTCGCCATGGCTTCCGTGTCGGTTCCACAATGCGCCGTAAGTTCCTTAAGATACTTCTGTTCCGCTTTCTCGGTTGTAAATGTTCTCCACTTTTTTAAGGTAGGGAATTCCACTTTTTGCCAATCGAACGCCGGCGTGTTTTGGATATTGGTAAGACCTTCGATCTGATTCCAAAGCAATGCTTCCTCACTTGCGGGAGAGAAATCCCGGAGTTGGATTAGATGATTTTGCAATACGGGGCATTGAATACAAAGGAAAAGGCGTTCAGGCAGCCTTTTGCCGTCCTCGTTCCGGCAACAAGAATATTCCGATGTCCAACAGTGTCCATGCACAACGCTTATCACCTTGCAATCATTACGCTTACATTCAAAGTAGGACCGGCAGTCTCGAAAATCCGGATCTGCACGCCGCAGGTCCCCCGTGTGAATTGTATTGCCCTTCGATAAACGAAATGCTCCTTCCATAACATGGTAGAGCTGCCGTACATTTCCGGGCCAAAAGTGCGTGCATAGCAGACGGCGGGCTCCCTCGGTTAGCGCCTTCGGCGGTTCTGACTCATCAGCGAATGAGGCCAAAAAGGTCTCGGCCAGAAGCACAATATCCTCTCCCCTTTGACGCAGAGGAGGCAGTTCAATCACATTTGCCGAAATGCGGAACCATAGATCGCGACGAAGTTCGCCGTCACGGAGCATCTGTTGTGGGTCTCTATTGGTTGCGTAGATAAAACATTGGGCACGGACTTCTAGGTCTGCTGCTGCGCCAATGGGCCGAAAACGGCGTTCTTCAATAGCCCGTAAGAACTTGCATTGCAGCGGCTCAGGGATTTCCCCGATTTCATCAATGAAGAGTGTTCCTCCGGGTGCTTGTTCAAACAATCCGGTGATGTCTTCCAGCGCGCCCGTAAAGGCGCCGCGCCGATGCCCAAATAACTGACTTTCAAGAAGTTCGGGATGCAAAGCGGAAGCATCCAATGTGGCTAATGGCGCCCCATCGTGAGGGAACCGTTGCTGGTGAATATAATGCGCAAGTTCCTTCTTGCCGGTTCCCGTCTCGCCTAAAAGTAGCACACTTTCAAGCGGCCTCCGAGATTTTACAAGTCCTGCAATCTGTTCACGGATTTTTTGTATTTTAGGACTTACTCCCACAAACGCCATTTTTAAGACCCTCATAGCCCGCCTGATTTAGGCATGACACAATACTATTTATATAACATGACGTATGAAGTGGCAATTTTGTGGACAGGAAAATAGAGAAAAGCAGAAAATAATTGTGGTGTTTATACTACACGCTTCTTTGGGGCCACATTACAAACGCAGCCACAATTGTTCGTTTATCTCAGATTACGTACGTATCGAACCTACCCCACTAACCGCAGGTGTTTGAGTTTTTTGTACACACGGTACATGGAGGATTGTTCGATCTGGTGCAGACGCCACCTGAGGTAGGCTACATATTCATCCTTGGGCGAGACAGGATTACCATCCATATAGGTCCCGCGATACATGACTTCCACCAATTCCACCAAGAATTGAGGATTGCGGCGCAGATGCTCGTCTTCGGCCAAAGCCAACAGACTCTCTTTGGAATAACCGTCAAACTGCGCCAAGGTATGCAACATTTCCCAGAATAAAAATTCCGGTTTGTACTTGGCTTGATACGCGTGCACACCTTTAGGCCGCTCCAGCTGATCCATAATCCCTTCCCGTTTGGCGATATCCAAAATCCGGAAATTATCGTAGAACGCCATCGGATTGATTTTTACAATTCCATAGGGACGGGGCAGGTCGCAAAGCAAATCCAGGGTTTCCAGGTTATCGGCTTCGGTTTCTAACGGGTTGTAGCCGATCAGATCGATCATGGCCCGCATGCCGGCATCGATCATCCGTTGCGTAGCCTGCATAATGATTCGCTTATCGTGTTTGCGGTCGTAATAACGGCGTAAGGTGCGTTGGCTTCCGGTTTGAATCCCCATAATCAGGTATTTGCACCCGGCATCGGTCAGCACTTTTAAAATCTCGGGATTGCTCACATTGGGATGGATATAGCCATAAAAAGGTAATCCCACTTCATCCCGGTAACGCGGTGCGAGTTCACGCACCCACGATTGATTGAGCGGCAACACATCATCCAAAAACTCCAGCCGCTCGATAGGCGAAGGCCAGGTCTTTTTGCGGTATTGGAGTTCGTTGATGACATTATCCACCGACCGCGTACGCACATATTTCTGTCCGGGATAGGTGAGATCGCTGTGTCCGCTGTGGCAATAGGTGCAGGTGAACGCACAGCCCCGGGAGCCCTGAATCATAAAGTTGGTATGCAAATGCGTGCTGGGCGGAAAATGTGTCTCCAGCAACTTGTTGTCGTGAATGACGTATTTGCGCTCCAACTCAAAATCCGGCCAGGGGAAGTTATCCAGATTTTGTTCTAACGGTCCGATGGGATTTTTGCGGATTTGTCCATCCGGCCTGCGTACCCACATGCTGGGGATATCCGAAAAGTCCTCGCCGCGCTCCAAGCGGCGGATGAATTCCCGCATAGGCAATTCGCCTTCACCCAAACAGATCGCGTCAACATATTTAATGTTGTCTTCGGGATTCACTGTGGAATCGGTGCCGCCCCAAATGACCGGCTTGTTGGGAAAACGCCGACGCACGGCCTCTGTCAAAAAGACAGCCAATCCGTAATTGATTCCCAAGAATGAAAATCCGATGAAACCGGGATCGATCTTTTCGATCAAATCAAGAAAAATCCGGGTTTCTTTGCCGGTCACATACGTGCAGAAACTGTAATACCCATCCTCATCCTGTTCCTCAGGAGGAGGCACTAATTGCGGGGCAACATAATCGAGCCCCTTAATGGTGATGATGTGGGTTTCATGCCCTTCAGAATCGAATAGCGAAGAAAGACTGCGCGCACCTAAGCAGTATTCATCATAAAGCGTAACCAAGACGATTTTCATGCGGCAGCTCCGGCTAACCTTAGATTCCGGCAAGCCCAACCAACATTCCGTACCCTTTAGGCCTAGCGCCGGAACAGCGAGAAGGGGTTGGAATCTTTAGGGATAGGCTCATTGATTAGCTTGGTTAAAATACCTGACGTGCGGTAGTTACTCAAGTACTGGCCCGGATTGGCCGTGACAGGGGCATACTCGGAGAGATTGGCAATACGTTTCGGGCTGATTTGGAACTGATTGCACAATTCCTGCAGGAGTTGCAGCATGGCGGCTTCTTGCTCATCGGTCGGCGGCTCTTTATCCAAATCGCTCAAGATCATGACAACCAGATGGCCATCCATCTCAATTCTTTTACCCCAACGTGCTTCTCTTTCCTCATTTTTGGATGGCCCCGCCGAGTCGTACACCTTTTCTTGGGGGGCTGGCTCTCCGGCCCGTGAGAATACATCGTTCGTATACAGTTCGGCCTGAATCATGGCATCCCGTCCCGCATAAATGGCGCCGGCGCTATCGACAATATAATGAACAGGGATATCGTGATATCCGCTTGGGGTGATCAGTTCCCTCCAAGATTGAAGATATTGAATTGAGACCTGGCCTTTGGCATGGATGCCACTATCCATCAGCGTGATGCGGTTGGGGACTTGTCCCATAAAACGGCCTGTCGGCTGCGTATCCATCCAGCCGTGACGCGAAAGAATGCGCGGCTTGGTATAGATATCTTCAATTGTCGTAGCCCGCTCCGGAGTGCGCGTTGTCCGGCATCCGGATTGAATCAGCAACACACTAAAAAGAATTAGTACGGCTTGAGGTAGGAGTATCAGCGCCGTACGCTTATGTTTACGATTGGATTTTGTGAGTAGAGTCATCATATGTTTGAGGATAAGCTTACGTGATCCCGGTGTCAGGTTGCGCAATAAAAACACAACCACCTATACCGGGCGCAATGTATCAGTTTTCCATCCAGGAGCATGTCCGCCTTGAATTACGAACAATCCTTGCATCCTGAACGTCCCAGCCTGGATTTAACTACCAAGAAATGGCTGCAACAACATTTCCCGGCGGAGATATCCGTACGGCAATCCGGCTCGCCCCAGCAACGCAACGGCGAAGAGCGTGGCGCACATACGCCGGTTTTTCATGAAACCGGATGGCTTCCGGCTCGTGTACCGGGCGATGTCCGTCATGCCCTCATCAGCGATGCCGAATATCCGGACCTTATGGTTGGGCGTAATAGTGTGATGTGGGAATGGGTTGAAAAACAAGAATGGTGGCAACGTTGTCATTTTCGTCTACCACAATCATTGGCCCGCGCCGAGGGACGGCTCCAACTGTGTGTGGATGGAGTCACAGCCCCGGCCACATTCTGGCTCAATGGCGATCTGATCGGAAAAGCGGCTATTCCCCGCCATCATTACCGTTTCGATCTCCCGGGACAGATCGATCCCCGTATGGACCAGGTTTTGGCGGTCCGTTTCGATGCGCCGCTGGACGCTCCCCCCGTTACATTTCCGGCCATGGCCACGGCTGAGGAGCCGGCATGGGATGGCAGTTGGCCCCGGTTCATGCCCATCGGTCTGTTCCAAGGCGTCCGCATCGAGGCGTTGCCCGTGCTTCGTCTTGAAGACGCCATTCTGAATTATGAATTTTCAAAGGATTTTGAGACCGTCAAATTAAAAATCGCCCTTAACCTCTCCACGGATAAATCGATCGGGGACCGTATCCACATGCGGTTCTCGGTCACCGAAGCGGCCACCGGGAAAGTCGCGGACCGCATGGAGGGCTCTGCCCCTTGGCGTACGCCGACAAAATCCGTGGAACTTTCATGGTCGCAACCGAATCTGTGGTGGCCGCAAGGATTGGGTAAGGCCACCTTGTACCGTTTGGATTGTGAAGTCACTGCCGGGAATCTTGGGGACAAATGGTCAACCCTCTTCGGTCTACGGGACATCCAACATGAAGGCGCGAATATACGCATTAACGGCCGTTCCGTTTTTTTACGCACGGCGCTTTGGATTCCCTCTGATCTTGGATCGCTGCATACGGATGAAAAGGATTACCGGAAAGAACTGCTTGCATTGCGAGCGGCGGGATTCAACTCGGTTCGACTTTGGAGCGGCGCTCCAATCGAAAAAGACGCATTCTTCGGCTGTTGTGACGAACTTGGACTACTGGTCGATTATGAGTTCGACAGCAGCCGAATCACCGAAGAAGCGATAACCGAAACAGTAAGACGATTACGTTACCATCCCTCGCTGATGGCTTGGACAGAAAGCGATGGTCGTGTTCCGGTTATCAATAAAGAAATCCTCTCCGATGATCCGGAACCGAATCCTCGCTCGATTCCACGCGATACAAACACAAAAAAAATCGTAACCGGCTTGGCGCCGCATACTCTTTTTGCCGGAGGCGGCGAATCGGCCGGGGCATCCTGTGCCATCGGCGTGGAAGGCCCGCCACGCAGGGCATCGATGGAAGGTTTTGTGCCTGAAGAGGAGCGCTGGCCCCCGGGACCGGTTCACGAGCACCATGCGTTGCATCCTGACCGTTACGGCGTAGCCGGTATGTCCGGATCCAATTTTGAAGAACAAATCTGGTCGGCGTCGCTCTATCAAGCAGTTATCTGCCAATCATTGGCAGAAAGAGAACGAATGCAAGCGGGCCGGCGAGCCGGACTGGCATTATGGCGGTGGAACGAGCCGTGGCCGTGCGGTTCCTATGGCTTAACCGAACCAAATGGAACACCCAAAGTAGCCTGTTATTGGCTTAAAAGAGTCATGCAACCGGTGGCTGTATTGATCGAAGACGAAGGCCCTGTGATCCAAGATTATAACGAAGCCGAGGCGCGTGTCTTTTTGCAAAACCAAGGTGCGCAGCCCCTCCCACCATTGGAGATACAAGTCCAGTGGCTTTCGAAAGACGGCATTTTGGATGCTGAAAGTTGGACCTCCAAACGGCTCGAGGTCGAATCGAAACAGCAAATCGCAACTGTCCACCACACGATCCCCGCTTCAGGATTTCTTATGCTCCGCGCGCGGTTGTTATTTAAGGAACGCGTGCTTGCCGAAAGCATTCATCCTTATACCAACAAAGCCTGGGCGACGATTGCCTCTGCTATGCAACCGGTAACCGCCGATGCCGATGCGGGTGGACGGAAATGTTCGATTAAAGCGGTGAGCCGTCCCCTGCTCTGCATTGAGATACCCGGCGACACCGGTTCACCGTATGCGGATAATTTCTTCACCTTGGCCGAAAACGAAGAACGCACGATACGGCTGTAGTTGATTGTTTAGTCAGTTGGTTCAATCAGTGGTTGGTTTTACGAACCGGCCCGTGTGCCAAAATCCTTAATTTTCAGCGTCTCACCGCCGTTGAGAGCCGACTGGTGGGCGTAAAATCCCGGGGCGGTATAAGCCACGGCTTCGTAGACATCGACTTCGGGATCCCGGTCTTCGATAATCGCGCGGATAAACTCATGCGTAATAAATGTATGCGAGCCACCATGCCCGGTCTGGTGCCGTAAAGGTTCCGGCAAGAGTTCGTAATGATCGAGGGGCTCAAATGGCTCGACCCGGTGATTGGGATCGGAAAAACCAACTCTCGAAGGAATCCCACCGGCTTCTTGCATAAAGAAGGATCGCTTATCTCCATAAAACTGCCCGCGCTCGCCGCCACCATCGGCAACATGCCAACAAACCGACACCCGCGCCGAATGTCCTTTGCTGGTCTTAAAGAAAGCGACCTCATTCCAGAATGGGTTTTCATAGAGGTTGGTCTGCAAAACCTCATGCCCGTCCCCCCATCCGGTGCATGTCACTTCGACCAAACGTTCGCCCATAATGGGGATAATCATTCCGGTGTTATGCGTGGGGTAATGCATCGGCGGGAGTCCATGCCGCCAAGTGGGCAGGCCACGCTCGTCGTACATAATGGAGATCAATCCCTCATGGTGGTATTCGGACTCGGCATAAAAAACAGTCCCAAACTCACCGCGCGCGGCCATTTCCCGGGCCGAGATGATCTCCCGGCGGAAATAACTGGTCTCGGCCATCATGTACTTCATACCGGTGCGTTTTACAGCATCGATCAGTTGTTCACACTCCTCGAGCGAAACACCGGCGGGAACGGCCGAAATGACATGCTTCCCCCGCTCCATGGCTTTCACAGCGTGATAAACATGCAACGGAGCAGGTGTAAAAACCGCCACCGCATCGACATTCGGATCTTCGATCATCTTATGGAAATCGTCATATCCTTCTGCCGGTCCATAAACTTGCTGCAATAATTCCAGGCGATCCGGGCGGATATCACACAAGGCGGTCACTTTGCAATCCGGATGTTCATGCCATTGAAACGAGCGCCCAAATCCTCCACCCACAACACCGACTCGCACTTTTTTTGAAGAAAGATCGGCCCCCCTTACAATCTTGTCTCTTCCCAATACTCCGACTGTGGCCGCAACCGTTCCCGCCTTCTGCAAAAAAGCTCTTCGGGATACTTCATTTTGGGCTGTTACTGATTTTGGCATTTCATTCCCCATAGCAATTGATCTGCTGCAAAGCATGTGCAATTAAACAGGATAAGATCAATCCATTCGTACAGTTCAACTGCCGTCCGTTTTTTTGATTGAATCAAAATTCGCCCGCAGACGGGTCAAAAGATCACGGGCTTCCGGAGTCAGTTCTTCACCCGGTCCGGGCTCATAAATTTTTCCGACAGAAGCAAAGCGGATTACATCCTCGGCGGTAATCCAATTTTTCTGCGGAGCGGTATTACTGCTTGCCCTGCGTCCCCGCATATAACCGGAATACCGGTCAAGCTGCGCGATGCGCCGTTGATACTTAAGGTCGGGCGTAAACTCTGTTGAAAGAAAAGTATCGACAATATTCAACGCGATGTCATGATTCAGGACTTTGCCGCCAATGCAGAGGACATTGGCATCGACATGCTGGCGGGCCACCTGGGCGGTAAACACATCCCAGCAGACCGCGGCCCGCAAGGCCGGAAAACGATTGGCCAGCATCCCTGCAGAGAATCCCGCGCCATCGATCAAAATGCCGATTCCGGCTTCGCCTTGTGCAACAGCTGAAGCCGCCGGATAGATATACTCGGGCCAATCGGCTGATTCTTCGGAATCGCAGCCAAAATCGTCAATCTGCCACCCCTGACGGCGCAAATGCTCTTTCACCGTCTCTTTCAGGGCGTATCCGCCATGATCTGAGGCCACGGCTATCACGCTTTTATTCATATCAATCTCCCAGACCGGACCGGATGATCCGTAAATCTCAATTCATCAACGATCTCTACCTAAGGCAGAGATCAAAACCCGGTCAGCAGCCATACCATACGGAAAAACGGCGGACGTGCAACACAGTCGCGCACTGTTCGGAGAAATGTATGTAAACGGATAAACAGGAACGGCTACTCGGGCTTCCCGTTGGAAATCAATCTCAACCGCCCGCTCTCGCGGTCAACGGTAACACCGCAACGCCCGTCAAGGATTTCCAGAAAATCTTCACCGATCAATTTGCGCCGCCACCCCCGGAGCACGGGGGGACACTCCTGCTTTTTAGGATCGGTAACAAGACTCTTTGTGCCATAAAACTTGGCCAAACGTTCGAGTTCGTCACGAGTTGAAACAAAGCGCGGTGCAATCTGCAGAGCTTCCGAACGGCACCGTAAATAGGAAGTCAACAATTCGACCAGCCCCGGAATATCGTTGGACTTGGCGTGCTGCCGGGGAGGCAAACAAGGCCGTTCGTCTTCCGGGCAATCTGCAGCACGTTTAACAGCCTCGACAATTTCCGCGCCGCTCCGGGACCGTTCACGGGGATTCAGGGGCCGCAGACGGCCCAAGGCTTTTTCGCTCTGTGGCGCCATCTTTGCAATCTCGACCAAAAGATCATCACTAATAATTCGGCTCCGGGGACGGTTCCGGGTACGCGCCTCATCCTCGCGCCAGGCAGCCAACTCTCTAAGAACAGTCAATCCCTGCCGGTTTAACGTGCTCCAGCGTTTGACATTCCGGTACATTTCGCGCGGCTCGGGACGAACATACTGCTCCGGATTCGCCAGATTTTTCAATTCCTCATGGCACCATGTGGTGCGTTTCATTTGATGCAAACGTTCCACAAGATGATCGTAGAGTTCGGGCAAATAGCGCACATCATCGAGGGCATAGCTCATCTGTTTTGACGTTAGCGGACGTTTGGTCCAATCAGTGAGTCCGGAATGCTTGGATAAAGGAACATGCAGTACCCGCTCTACCAATTTCGCATACGAAACCTGTTCGCCATAGCCGACAAAGGCGGCAGCGACTTGCGTATCGAAAATCGGCTCGGGAACATCGCCCACAATTTCATAAAGGATGCCGAAGTCTTGTTTCCCGGCATGAAAAATTTTCACAATTTCTTTATTTTTGAGAATGCCGTTTAAGGAAGAAAGGTTTTCTATCGCAATCGTATCAATTACATGGCAGCTTTCTTCTGTGCCGACCTGGACCACACCCAGAACAGGATAGTAGGTTCGCTCCGCCACGAATTCGGTATCGACTGCAATGCGGGATTGTGTTCGAAGATAAGTGCAGAGTTTTTTCAGGTCCGCTTCTGTATCAATAAACTCGGGCAAATCTATTTGGGGCTTCGTCGTTTTCGGCATGATTTAAGAATAGCAGAACTGAGCACGGTCGGCTGGTGGAATGTCAATGTATAACCGGAGTTGCAGGCCCGGGGGCAATGGCGGCTGTCTAAATTAAAACACTCCAAGGCAAAATAATCTGACTGGGCAAGACCCCTTCCAAAACCGGTCCGGTTCGGACAACGTACCCTTTTAATCCAGGAAAGCACTCCGAAAATACGCCAACTTTTAAGGTTGCTCAATTTATTTTGGAGTGAATTAAAATAAAGATGAACCGTCCCGCAATTGGCATAACCTGCCTTATCGATACAGCTGACACGCCTCAAAACGAGGAGAAAATGCGGCTTTCTTCCTCCTATTTTCGCGCGGTGTGGCTGGCCGGAGGATTGCCTGTAACCATTCCCTCAATCGCCGACCCAAAGGAACGCCGGGCTGTTCTCGAACAACTGGACGGGGTCATATTATCCGGAGGTGACGACTACCCGGGCGAACTTTATGGCGAGCCCACGCATCCGGGATCCTTGCCTGAACATCCCAAACGCGTTGCCGTGGAACCGGTAGTCGCGCGGGAGACCCTGGAAATGGGCATCCCGACCTTGGCGGTCTGTATGGGGGTTCAAACAGTCGCCATTGCCCTGCAAGGCAAACTTATCCAAGACATTCCCGATTGGTTCAAGGCTCCGGAGCGCGCCGGTAAACATTCGCCGGTCCAGCATCGTATCGATGGCGGCATGAAACCGGCCTATCATCCCATACGGATCGAAAGGGGAAATCTACTTTTCGAAATCATCGGTGCGGAACAGTTTGAAGTGAACTCCTACCACCATCAGGCGATGGCCCCCTTGGAGACCTGGCCGAATCCATCAAAGCGCATCAAAACGATTGCTTGGAGTTCCGATGGAATAATTGAGGCCATCGAAATCGACGATCACCCCTGGTACTTGGGTGTTCAATGGCATCCCGAGCGGTTGCTCAATCGCAAAGAGCATCTTGCTTTATTCGAAACGCTTGTCAAAAACGCTAAGAACAGGAAATAGAAATCCGCTGAATTGGGAGCTGCCTAAGGGCACTCACTCTTCATCCTTCCTTTTGATCTCGACTTTCTTAATAAAGACCGCCGTCCGCGGAATGCTGCGGCTATCTGTGGGTACCGCACCAATGCGTTGCACGGTGTCCATCCCGGCAACGACTTGGCCGAAAACCGTATATTTCCCATCCAGTGTCTCGCTCCGCCCCAAACAAATGAAGAACTGTGAGCTTGCAGAATTCACATCTTTGCCCCGGGCCATCGAAAGTGTACCCGCTTTATGCTTGCGGCCTGAGAATTCTTCATTTAATGAATAACCGGCATTACCCGTGCCATACTTGGACTTTTCAGGGCCAGCCGTAAAAGGACAACCTGCTTGAATAACGAAGTTTTTGGCCACGCGGTGAAATTGCAAACCATCGTAAAACTTTTGCCGTGCAAGATTGATAAAGTTGGAAACATGGTTAGGGGCGATGTCTGGGAAAAACTCAAGCATAATATTCCCATAACCCGTTTTGATGATGGCGTGTACCTGCATTTCTTCCAGCGTGAGTTGACGGCCACGCCGAGCTCTACGAAGTGCCATAATCCATGAACTCCTAGTTCGTGTTGAGCAGCGACAATCCTATAATGTGATTGCCCGGCTCCCAATTACATTCCCCAGTCCCGGCTTTCCAATGTAATTTCAGCGTGCCAAAGACAATTGCTCAAGGTTGCTATATAGCTACTCTGATTCGGTTGATAGTATAATCAGTCTCCGTTACTTAAAGCCCAAATGATGGATTTAGAGGCCGCATATCAACACTGCCGTACAATCACAGAACGGCATTACGAAAACTTTCCGGTTGCCTCCCGGTTAATGAAAGCAGAGATACGTCCGGCTCTTTGGGCCACCTATGCCTTTGCCCGCGGCTCGGACGATGTCGCCGACGAAGGCAGCGCTGCTCCGGAAGAACGAATCGCCGAATTGGATAAATGGGATCATAGGCTGGATCGGTGCCTTAAGGAACCGGTGGACGATCCCGTTTTTTTGGCGCTCGGTGATACGCTTCGACGTCACCAGTTGCCGGTCAGGCTCTACCATGACCTGCTTTCGGCCTTCCGGCAGGATGTAACCACAAAACGTTACGAGACATTCACGGATGTACTCGATTACTGTCGGCGTTCGGCTAATCCGGTGGGTAGGATCGTGCTTTGGCTTGGCGGATATCGCGATGAGGACCGCGCCCGCCGCTCCGATGCAATCTGTACGGCTCTGCAATTGGCCAATTTCTGGCAGGATGTATCTGTCGATATCGACAAAGACCGCATTTATATCCCTCGTGAAGATTGGAAACGTTTCAATGTCACCGAGGCTGAAATCCTCGAGCGCCGCAGTTCGAAACGCTTTAAGGCACTCTTGCGATTTCAGATCGAGCGTACAGAAAGACTTTTTTATGCGGGCCGGGCTTTGCCTGATATGGTTCGTCCTCCCCTTTCTTGGGAATTGCGGTTGGTTTGGCTCGGGGGAATGCGCATCATGGACCATGTCCGTAAGGCCGATTACGCTACGTTGGATTGGAGACCGGTGCTCCGGAAGGCGGATTGGCTGCGTCTGGCCGTTCGAGCCATATTTGCATGGCAGGACACCCAAAGAGGAGCCACAAAATGCGGTCTCGTGCCCGCACCGCACCGCGGGGCAACAATGAAATAGCTACATTCCGGGAATTTCCGAAATACTAAGTAACAAATGTCGTATAGCGCACAACAAACCAAGGCCAGTGGCACCAATTTCTATATGGCCTTCATTATGTTACCTGCCGAAAAACGGATGGCGCTGGATGCCGTCTATGCATTTTGCCGCTATACCGATGACATTGTCGATGAGGAGCCGGATCCGGCCAAGGCGGCAGATGACCTCGAGGCATGGCGCAAAGAGTTTGCCGCTTGTTGTGCGGGCAAACCGCAGCATCCTATTACACAGGATCTGTATCGTTTTGGTTTTAAGAATTTTCAGCTGCCTCATGAACATTTTGAAGCGATTATTGATGGCTGCGAGATGGATTTGCGCCAATCACGTTACGAGACGTTTTCCGATTTAACTTTATATTGTGAGCGGGTCGCATCGGCGGTCGGATTGTTATGTATTGAAATTTTCGGATACGAGCATCCCGACACACGGCTCTACGCCTATGAGTTGGGTTTGGCATTGCAGCTCACCAATATCCTGCGCGATATCCCCAAAGATGCTCAACGGGGCAGAATTTATCTTCCACTCGAAGACTTGAAACGATTTGGCGTGACCGAAGAAGAAATTCTTCAACAACGGCCCGGGGGAAACTTTGTCGAACTTATGAAATTTGAGGGCGGACGTGCAGAAGAAAAATACAGAGCCGCCCAAGAAATAGGAAGAAGAATTTGGACCCCTAATCTCTACCCCGCCGAGGTTATGGGGCAAATCTACCATCGGATTCTTCGCCGTATGACAAAAACCAATTACGATGTCTTTGCGGTTCGCCCCCGCGTCTCAAAAATTGCGAAGTTGCATGTGGCGCTTTCGCTTTATTTGCGCACTGTTGTACTGGGCAGGATGCCATGGCCAAACGTTGCATCATCGTAGGTGGAGGTGTTGCCGGACTGGCAGCAGGCTCCTATTTGGCCGCTTGGGGTTGGCAAGTCGGCTTATACGAACGCCGGCCCACACTGGCCGGGCGCGCGGGCGGCTACCGGGACCGTGAAACCGGAGATACGCTCGATACGGGTCCTCATCTGATCGCTGGCTGCTATCACGAAACATTCCGCTTCCTAAGACAAATCGGCGCAAGAAAAAACCTCAATCTCTCCCGCAAGACTTCGGTCGCGTATGTTTATCCCGGCGGCCGGACCGAAATGCTTGATGGCGGGTGGTGGCCCGGCCCCTTTCATTTATTAAAGGCTCTGGCCTGCTTTGGTGCGCTCAGTCTGCGTGCAAGGATGCGTCTATTGCGGATCGCACCGGCACTCTTAGCCATCCGTCTGGGAGGCAGCAGCCACTTACGAGGGCTCTGTGTCAGAGAATGGCTGCGCCAAGAAGGACAAGACGAGGAAACGATTCGCGTTTTATGGGATCCATTGATCCTGGCTTGTCTAAATACACCGCCAAAGGAGGCCGCTGCCGAAGTCTTTGCCCAGGTCGCAGCTCATCTTTTCACCGGCGGCAGAAAAAACGCCTGCTTTGGTACAGGGCATTATGGACTCGAAGCACTACTGGGAACACCGGCTCGGACTTTTATTGAAAACCATGGAGGTGAAGTCCATACCCGAACTGCGGTGCGCAAAATCAGAATTGAGAATCGCCGAGTTACGGGAATATGTCTCGCCGATGGTTCTTGGCAAACAGCCGATGCCTATATCCTGGCTGTCCCCCCTCCGGCTGTTCTTTCACTATTGCCGGAAAGTGAAAAGACCCGCGAGCCTTTTTCTGCATTGCACAATTATGAACCTTCGGCAATCTGCACGTTGTATCTTTGGACAGACCGGGAAATTACCTCTTTGCCCTTTGCGCACATGCGCACGCGCCGCTTTGAATGGATCTTCAATTTGCAGGCGATGATGCCTCGCCAAAAATTCTCGGGACCGGTATATGGTCTCGAAAACAGTGCTGCGGATTGGATGATGCCTTGGACACACAAACAGATGATCGAGGCGGCGCGAGAAGACATTGAAGCATGTTTTCCGGATGCGAAAGGATTTCAAATCCTGCACACATCAATCAGCAAAGACCGGCAAGCGACATTCCAGGCTGTGCCCAGCCTGGAAGCACGGCGGCTGAGCGCAGCAACGCCATTGGACAATCTGTTTCTGGCGGGTGATTGGACACGGACCGGATACCCCGGAACGATTGAAGGAGCCGTAAAATCGGGACGGCGTTGCGCCAATGCCATTCACGCCGAATTCGAACAAAAAGGGAAAATACATGCAGCCAATAAGGCCATGCCTTTAGAACACGAGGTGGGATTTTGGGGGCCGCGCAATGCACAGAAAACGAAACGGCGTCAATTCATCCGCAACCATTGGCGGCGGCGGAAACCCATGAAAAGACTTCGAGCACACCCGCACCGGGCGCGTTCGCGATCTTCACAAAGTATGTGAATCTAGGCCACTTGAGGCAGTCGGCAAACACAAAGGAGTTGTAGAATCTCGCGAACGAGATTTTCGCCTATTACCTCGAGCAAGCCTCTGGTTGTATAAACCGGCGTGCAATAAAGCTCATTCCACGCATAAAAAAGCGCTTCGAGGCTGCCTTCAACTTCTTCACGGTCCATAGGTAAGTCTGCGACGAGGGGTTGGATGAGATCCCAATCGATGTGTGGCTTCCGTTCCATTGTGCCCTTCCCTGAGTCTAAGTCATTGAGCACGAATCCGGTTTCCCCGGCTCGATCCTCAATCGGAATCTCTTCGGGAAAATCCTGGTTGTGCCTTTTTTTCCGGCAAGCCATCCCTGGTTCACCGGTAATGTGACAAACCGTATTACTTTTGACCCTCGAATACGGTTTAGCCTGGTGCCTGACAATCGCCGTCTGGCATAAATCCAAAGCGGCGGGTGTAAGTTCTATTCAATTATCGGAAGGTGCGGCAGAACCTTGATGAAGAAATCGTGAGCAAACAACTAGGCGCAACAAAAATTGACATCAATATAAGCGCACAAGATGATGCTTGTGTAAAAAGGGCATTTATTCTGGATGTCACCAGCGAAAGATAAGCGCACCTACATGGCCAAGTCTTCTATTAAATAGCGAACATACTGTGCGTCTTGTTGAGCCGGAATATGGGGATCCCCTTGTCCGCAGTATTCAATACAAATATCCCCATCGTAGCCAATCTCTTTTACCTTTAAAAAATACCGATAGAAGTCGATATCTCCCCGGTCGAGAGTTGTCGTATAGGTATATCCCCCTGAGGTCCGGCGGCAATTTTTAAGATGGATGTATGTCAGGCGGGATTTCACTGCCTCAAGACAGGCAACGGCCTCTTCGGCATGCCCGATGGCATAAAGATTACCGGCATCGTGATTGGCGGAAATCATCTTTGCATCGGACTCGTTAAGCAGCCTCATGATTGAGGCCGCGCTGTCATGCGGATTATTCATATGCATTTCCAGCGTCATCTCGATACTATGTTCAGCCAATAACGAATCGGCTTTCTTCATTCCAGCCACGATGCGCGCGACCATCTCATCGGTTAACAAAACAGAACCATTTGCGCTGTAATCATTGGGGTCAGACTTAACCAGGCTCCCTAAGCCGCCGTTTAAACGGGGTATGCCATACTTCTGGGCCAGTTCCACAAAGCCGGCAAAACGCTGATAACTCAGTTCTTCTTTTTCTGCAGAACCGGTCAAATCGATATAGGTGTCCAATGCGGCTACCGGAAAACCGGCCTTTTCACATTCCAAGATCGCATTTTCAACAGCCTTTTTGTCACCAGGCCGAAAATGCGCATCATTTAATTCAATCGCCTCATAACCATAGTCTTTGCTTTTTTCCAACGCGTGCTGGAGTGAATAACCACGAAATGTAAAGCTATGCATCACGAGGCGCATTTTTGTCTCCTATAGCTGAAAAAGATATATGCGGACAACATTTCGATCTGACGCACAATTGTCAATATTTGTTGTTTCCCCGCGCTAATCTCTGCCAAAGATTAAAGAGTGACTCTTCAAGCCAGGGATTCAAGGGAGAGCCGATCAGGCATCAAGTGATCTCATTCGCCTTTGAATTTCAGCATAAAAGGCGGGGGAAAATTCATTCCACCTGGCAGTATACGTATGGTCCGCAAGAACCCGCGCACGTCCACGTTGGGCTATTTCCATGCGCTGTTCCGCGTGCTCCAGATAATGCGCCGCTTTTTCCAATAAATCCTGCGCACCTCGATAAAAAACCATTTCCCGGTCCGGGATGAACGATAAATCGGCGCCCTCCACCCAATCCGTAAGCAAAAATCCACCTTGCAACGGCACATCATAATCGCGCATATTCAGACTGGTAATTGCCTGCAGGCTATGGATATTCAAATTAATCTGACACGAACGAATTAAAGCGGGAAACTCCATATGATGGTTAATGGGGCCTTTCCAGCATTCCTGTAGTGGATCGCGTTCATCGAAAAATTGTAGCCATGTGTCCGGCCCGTAAAGATGCAATCCCAATTTTGCCAGAGGGCGAAGATGTTCAAGCCGCTTAAGGGCATTACCTTCGGAATAGATGATGTACGGGATATTGAACCGTTTTTCCAATCCTAAAAGATCAAGCTGCGCCGGTGGCGGAACACGTTCAACAAGAGATTCATAGGAGGCCAAAGGATCGCAAACCGATGCCTGTGCCAAGGCCTGGATATAGGACCACGCCATATCATCAAAAAAACCACGTGATTTTGCACGGTTATAAACTTGGCCGACAAATGAGATGGGACACCTAAAATGGTCTTCCGGTTCGGCGGGAGCCTGTCGGTCGGCCGCATAGGGCATAATCCCGATCCATTCCGCTCCCCGCTCTTTTAAGGCGGCTTCATGATGTGCATCCCATAACGCAACATAATCATGCGGGCCCAGTTGAGAGGTTTTGCCAACATGGAGATAACTACGGGGATTATCGACAAACCACACCAAACGGGGCCGTTGATAAAGCAGATCGATTTGTGGAGTAAGCATTTCCGCCGGGAGATTATTCATAACCAAAACCAGATCCGGACAATCCCGGGCTACATAAGTTAAACCGGGTTGAAGCGGCGTATATACATCTTTCCCCACCCAAGCGACTTTCGTGGAATATCCAGCCTCTTCCATCGCTTGCAGTAAACCTAAGGCAATAAAGGTCACCGCACGGTCATCCCGGGATAGAGTAACAAATACATTCGTTAGCCGGTCATAAGGCTGCTCATGGCAGCGTGAAGTCAGACGATTGATATCTTGGTGCAATTCTGTCGCGCCATCTTGAAGGTCTTGCTTCACCGCCTCCGCCGTATGCATTCGCTTATCGTGTTCTTGTTGCGTTGCCACTGGCCGGCCATAGCTAAAACCGATCGAACGAGCCCAAGTAAGCGGTTCGGTTTTGCAGAGTTCTTCCCATCCATTTAGGTGATCATCACCTAAGATCCAAAATACCCGCTGTGATTCAAAAAGACCGCTTAAATCGAGCATGTGGCAAGAGGCCAACAGAGCCAGCGGATCGTCTTCAAAAATGACCAAGCCGACATTCTGATCCTGCCGTTGAATCTGGAAATCCGGGTGCGCTTGCACTGCGCCAACAGCCCCCATGCCCATTCCAAACAAAACCATAAGCCCATTCCGGCCGGGCCATGCCTGTTTCAACTGTTGAATTAACTTCTGGGCATCGGAGGCTTCACCCCCCGGATTGCCATAAGGTAACCAGCCCTGGGGAGTATGCCGTTCATAACGAACAGCATCGCCTTCGCGGTAAAGACGAATTTCTGAGAGAGCAGATGGATCCTGGGCCAGTTCTACAAGTGCGCGGAGTTCGGGTCTTTTGCGTGCAGCCGCAAGATTTTTTTCTAACCGCGCATCGGTGGTCATTCCCTAAATCCCGCCGGTTTCCCGGCCATCGGTATTCTGTTCGCGCTGGAAGTGCAATCCAACACTTGCCAGCAAGTCCCCCAAAATTAAGTTGGAGTTTTCTTTTTAGAATCGTGCAAAAAACATGAAACGCAATGCCCGGGCGTGACTTCCAAGATATGCGGTTCCTCTTTGTCACAAGGTTCGAAACAACGATCACACCTCGGATGGAAACGGCAACCCGAGGGGAAATCCATCGGATTCGGAACAGCGCCTTCGATCGTATGCAGATTGCCGGTGGCAGGCCCATCCAATTGCGGAATCGACTCCAATAATCCTTGGGTATAAGGATGAAGTGGATTTTCGAAGATGTCGTAAACCGTACCTTCTTCGATCACTCGACCCGCGTACATCACCGCAACACGGTCAGCAACTTCCGCGATTACACCCAAATCGTGCGTAATCAAAATAACGGCCGCTCCTGTTCGCTGCTTGATATCTTCCATAAGCGCCAAAATCTGCGCTTGAACGGTGACATCCAATGCCGTCGTCGGCTCATCGGCGATCAGCAAATCGGGATCGCAGGCCAAGGCCATAGCAATCATAACCCGCTGCCGCATGCCTCCCGAAAGTTGATGAGGATAATCGTAGGCGCGCTGTTCGGGTGAGGGGATACGCACACGGTCCATCATTTCGATAGCCCGCTGCATTGCTTCTGCTCGCGAAAGCCCACGATGAATCCGATACACCTCCGCAATCTGATCACCGACCGTGAAGACCGGATTAAGCGCGGTCATCGGCTCTTGAAAGATTAAGGAAATCTCATCTCCGCGAATGTCGCGCATTTCCGATTCAGAGAGTTGAAGCAAATCACGGCCCTTAAAAATGATTTCTCCCCCGGCAATTACACCCGGGGGTGAAGGAACCAGACGCAACACAGAGAGTGAGGTAACACTCTTGCCGCAACCCGATTCACCAACCAATCCCAATGTTTCCCCACGGTTGACATGAAGTGAAACACCATCCACCGCCCGAGCAACACCTTCACTCGTAACGAACTGCGTCTCCAGATTGCGGATTTCAAGCAACGTGTCACCGCGCTTCACATCAGAGTTTTTCTCTGCCGCATCTGCCATTGGAATTGTGTCAATCATCATCGCTCCGTGGTTTCCATTTCAGGCGAAGCCAGGTTTCGGATAAACCCGAATATTCAGTTAAAAGATTCTTACGCTTCTCCCGGCAATAATTTTTCTTTCCCGTCCAAATAGGGCCGGAGAGCCTCGGGAATCGTCACCGAGCCATCGGCGTTTTGATTGTTTTCCAGCAAGGCCACCATCAACCGGGGTGTGGCCAACGCGGAGCCATTCAGCGTATGAACAAATCGGACTCTTTTATCCTCGCCCTTAGGACGATAGCGAATATTGCCGCGCCGGGCCTGGTAATCCTCGCAATTGCTGCATGATGAAACTTCATAATACCGGTCCTGCCCCGGCAGCCAGACTTCAATGTCATAGGTCTTGGCCGCGGCTTGTCCTAAATCTCCGGTTACCAACAGCACCGTACGGAAATGAAAACCAAGGCCTTTGAGTAATTCCTCGGCATTGGCCGTTAGTGTTTCCAACTCATCGTACGAGCTCTCCGGAGTACAAAACTTGAAGAGTTCGACTTTGTTGAATTGATGGATACGAACCAAACCGCGTTCCGCCGCACCGTGAGCGCCCGCCTCACGCCGGAAACAAGGCGTATAGGCCGTGTAATGTTTGGGCAGTTCGTCCTCTTCAAAAGTTTCATCGCGATGCATTCCCGCGAGTGGCGCTTCCGCGGTTGCGGCCAAATGCAATTCATCATCGCGGCAGGTGTAGAGTTGATCTGCGAACTTCGGCAGATGCGAAGAGGTGTAACAGGTTTCGCTACTCACCAAAATCGGCGGAAAAATCGGCGTATATCCACGCTTGCGGTTTTCCGTGCGGAAATACGTCAACAGGGCATGCTCTAATTCCGCGCCCCAACCGGCATATAAAGGGAAACCGGTACCGGCGATTTTTGCGCCGCGCTCAAAATCTAAGATGCCCAATGAGGTTCCCAGCTGAACATGATGCCGGGGTTCAAAATCGAATTCTCTTCGCTCACCCCAGGTGCGGACGACAACATTATTCTCTTTATCAAGGTCCGTGGGGACATCCGCATGGGGAAGATTAGGCAAGGCCGCCAAACGATCATGCAACTCGGCCTCTAATTCGCGCTGCCGGGCTTCACCGGCTTTGACCTTATCAGCCAGTTCTTTGGATTCTTCAAGCAACGCGGAGGCATCGCCGCCTCCCCGCTTCAACGTGGCAATCTCTGCGCCAATACTTTTTTGCCGAAAGCGAAGATTGTCGGTTTCTGTCTGGGCGGCACGCCGCTGGTCATCCAGTCCGCGAATTTCGGCAATCGAAAAATCCGCTTCACGGCGGCGAATTTGCTCTTCAACCCATTCGGGCTTTTGTTGGATAAGTTTCAAATCAAGCATAATCGATCCATTCGTCGTATATTTCGTTGTTTAACACTGCCCTTATGCCAATCAGCAGGATTCGGGCATTTCCAACTTCGAGCCTATGATTAAGAGAATCAATCAGCCGAAGATTCACAATCAAAGTTGATGGCAGCGTACGTACCTGGTTCGTTCTGCGCTCAAACCTATGGCTTTGCCGCATACCGGACATGAAGCCGAAGGTAGCCAGGTATTGAGGATATCTCAATCATTCCGCTTTAGTACGGGGAACCGGTAGCGGAAGCTGACACAACTGCCTAAGCTTAAGGTGCCATGCCGCGTTCGATTCGCCTCGTTTTTGCCGTTCTATTGATGCTCCATGGAGTCTCACCTTGGATTCTATCTACAACATGGCGGCAAAACTGGTGGTGGTTCGCGTCACCCCGGGGCACAGAACCCTGGGAAGTGCAAACCTTTTTATGCTTTTTAGGTGGAGCCCTTATTCTTTCCGATGCCTATCGACATATCCCATCTCTATTGGAATTTCCGGCAAATCAGCTTAAGAAATCCTGGGCATCCCACGCTTTGGTGACATCACTCCTTTCTGTAGCTGTATTCTTTGCAGTTTTTTGGATCGGACGCTCAAATCATGTGGAATGGGGCGACGGGCCTTTGGCGGCTACGCGCTACAGTTTTGATACATCTCTATGGTCATTCTATGCGCCCATAACAACTTGGATTAAAAGCCTATTCGCGAGTACTGCAACACAATGGCTCGGATTTGACTCCTTTCAACGCCAACAGTTGGAAAGTGTCTTCATCGGATCTTGTACGGGCATGGGCTTGCTCTGGCTCTGCCTTCGTTTGTGGGGAACATCTGAGGGACTTTTGTGGTGGTTGCTCTGCTGTTGTTCGAACAGCGTTTTGTTGTGGTTTGGCCACGTTGAAATTTACACCTTATCGTGGGGCCTTGGACTTTTTGCCATTCTTTTAGCGATTGCCTATCTCGAAAACCGTATTCCGTTATGGCCGGGTTGTTTGGCATTTTCATTCGCCGCCGGTGCAGCGGTTTGGTATGTCCTCTATTTTCCTGCTATCGCTTGGCTGCTATGGATTGAATGGCATAAAAACTCAAGAAAAGTATGGCAATGGCTAGGTATATTGGCCGCATTTATAGCCCCCGCGGTGGCAATAACGTTCATACTTTCTATGGAAGATATTCTAATAATCGTATGGCAACGAGCGGCATGGCTCGGGCAGGGCGATACGGTCGGCATAGATGAAATTCCTCGCTTTTCGGCAAAACACATCCTGGGAATCCTGCAAGTTCTTCTAATGGCCGGAACACCATGCGTGTTTGCTCTTGTCTTGTGGCGTAATAACTTTTCCATCACCGATAACAATGGTGACGCCGCATCAACATCTATCAGACAAAGTTCCTCAGGTTCGCCGACAAAAAACCGCGATGCAAATATCTTTATGGCTTTGCTTTTAGGGGTGACGGTTTTATTCACACTCTTGTGGCAACCGGCTCTCGGACTCCCTTGGGATTGGGATCTTTATACATTTGCGGGACCGCCTTTGGCCTTAGGCACAGCATGGCTGGCGGTCTATAAGCGGGAATCCCTAGAGCGGCGGAGAGAATTGGGAGCGATCGCTCTGGCCTCCTTTTGTATTGTCATTCCCTGGTTGCTTGGCAACAGCCAATTGGCGGAACGCATCTATCCGGCGTACGGACGGTATCGTATTGAATATTTACTGAATCGCGATCCGGTGAGCGCCTATCGCATTGCCGTGGCCATGCCCGACCAACAAACCTCCGGCTACCGGATTGGACCTCATCGTGAATTACATTCACAAGACAAGAGCATCAATTTCCTCGACTGCTATTTGGGTGAAGATGGTTTCAGACATATACAGCTAACGGAATCCGCCGGTGGAACTCCGGCCCGGATTATTACAGATGCCGCATTGACACCTCCGGATTCAGATACCGGTAAACAGCATCTATTGCGAATTGACCGATGGGGACGGATTTGGAATTGGAGGGATGGCCACACAAAGCAAGTCGATGAACCGGATATCTTGGATGGACGGGCTTCCGGATTAGCAATCGGTTTTCGGAACCATGCGATCCGTCTTTGGGAAGATGGCCGGATCGATCATCTCCGCTTATCCGGTCTCGATTCAGAAAGTCCGGCATGTGAGAAAATCTCTGAGATAACGCTTCCCGGAATTAATTTCCTCACCTATCCGGATAAATCGCTTCCCCATGCAAAGGGCAATCGAGCAATCGATATAGATTTTGTTATTGATCCTTCTATCCCCGGGGATCCCGGTCAATTTCTGGTTCTCTTTGAAAATGGAACAATCTATGACGTAGCATCAAAACAACCTCTGATGCCCATAAAAACAAACTCTCCGCCTCTGCGGCTGGTTGGCGGGCGCGGATATTTCGGCATTCTGTATGCAAATTCACAAGTTCAATGGCTGTTCGACCGGGAACCGCCGGTTGTATCTGAATGGCCGGTATGGTGGTATCCATCCTTGCGAGACATCACCCTGGTGCGCGGCGGTCATGGAGCATTATTGCTCGATCATTATGGAGGGATTCATGAGGTCGGCGATGTTCCGCTTATGCAGCGTTGGTACCCTTTTGTCGCCACAATCAACTTCGGATTCCTGCGATGCCCAAAAGATCACTCCGTTTACTACTTATCTGACACTGACGGCCGTGTGCGGGAACTCTTTCCCGATCCCCAAAGAATGGACAAAGAAAAACGCCCGGACGGCTCTTTGCCGGGCGCTTAGAAAGGGGTTTACAGTTATTTTTGATCAGCACGCGTCCTGCTTTCATTATACCGCAATAAACAGGCTGCAATCCCCCCAACTCATTTGCTGATTTATAGATTCATTCATCCTGTACCGAAGCCTCGGGTTTTGCCCAGCGGCACCATCCAACAACGCGGATGTTGGTGTTTATCCACGATCACCGAATTCTGCCAATAGTTGTCCAACACTTTCGCAACTCTGCGCGGCGGGTCATATTCAACGGCCTTTTTGTGTTCTAATTCTTTTTTGCGCTGCTCTTTTTTTTGTGGATCGGGTGGTTTGCCATAACCGCAAGAATCGCATGTGAAAGAATTACGAATGATCCGTCCGCAGCTGGGGCAACGGTTGATCTTGGCTTGCGGTTTTAACTTATGTTCGCGTACCCAGCCATGAACCCGGCTCTCTTCAACACCGAGTTCCTCAGCGACCTGTTCAGCGGTCATCTTCGGATTGTGTTTTAATAAGTCGCGTCCAAGTGTCATGAGATGACGATCGACATCAACGCATGTGGAGCAACGACCAGCCGCATTAACTTCCTTCCAAGCACCGCAATCCACACAGTTCTTGTAGCGGTCTTTTTTCTTGCCGCGTCGAAAAAATTTAGGATGAAGCCGTTGGTTCCCGTTCATGATTCCACTCCTGTCGTCGCAGATACCGAGCACCCTGGCCTCGAAGTGCTATTCCCCAACTGAGTATTCCGAGATGAAACGTTCCTTTCCTATTTCTAATCTTTCTATACATATTATATGTTATTAACTTCGGCATGTCAATATAAATACTTAATAAAGTAAGAAAAACTTTTCTCTTAGGTTCATACTTAACTTAATATTTAACAATAGTTTATGAAATTTCTGTAAAATTAGCAAAAGGAAGGCTTGGGAACATCCCAAGTTTAATTAGCCAGGTAAAGTTAGCGTACAATCAGGCGGATAGAGTCAAGCAGACCTAACGAGTCGTGAGAAGGAGCGGAGTGCATAAGGCACCGAAGAGAACCGGTGACGGCAATTTCCAGACAATGTGATCCAGGTTGACACATTCCCGGCAAAGGCAATTCCCAAGGAGGCCACGAGACAGAGCCGGATGATTCACCGTCTACCGCTACGGCGACACTGCCCGATATCTGTTCAAAGGCCAGAAATACGGAGCGGTTCCGAAAGGTCTCGGGGATATTCACAACTCTACGGTAAACCAAGGTTCCAGCCAAAAACGGGAACCCGGAATCAGCCCAAGTTCCGGTCTTCAAACGAACAGGCACATCCGCCAAAACCCATTCTGTCTTGCATGGATCGGCAGAGCGATTTTCAAGCGAAAAATCTCCTGCCAAGAACCACACACCGGAACCGGAGATACCCGGTAAAGATGGATATCTGACTTCGATTTGGTTTTCTCCGTATCGGACTATTCCTGTGATATCGACGGATTGCAGGGTTGAATCCAGATAGGGACTCGGACCAAAGCCATCGACGGGCATGCCATTCATATTGACATCCAATCGTCCGCACGCACTGGTCACCAATGCCAAGTTCGAAGGAATATCCTGAACAGAGAATACCGTGCGATAGACGCTTGCTCCGGTACATTTCCCGGATTCAATCACAGCAAAGTTTTTTGAGGCGGCCATTGCCTCCATTTGCCAGTTCCGCAATGGCAAATATGCGGCATCTTTCAGATACACCGTAAACTCATCAGGCAGAAGCAATGCGGCCTCGACCTCCCCAAGCCGTTCGGAGCGCATGTTCTCAACTTGCTCCGGAATTTGTTCGCTTATGCAAAGCAAACTGCACTCAACCGGCGCCAATTGCACATGAAGAAGTCTTTCTTCAGCATCACCTTTTTCAACTCGAAAATCAGAATCACAGGATGTTACAGAACGCCAAGTTCCTGTTTCCGGGCAACCGCAATAAACACGCCCTGCCGCCGGAAGATTCACGGTTGCTGTTTGGGCGACATCCCGGCAATTCACCAACAACAGAAACGAACCGCCGCCGGTATCACAACAACGGCAGAGAATATCTGCATTTCCGGTTTCAAGACTGGTGCAATCCCCTTGCCTCATCACAGTTTGAAGACGTGCCAATCGATCATTCAACGGCCTGATATTTCCCCACCACGGCTGTTGGCAGGAAAAGGCCGCCATTGGATGGAATGCATCCGGGCCGGCTAGTGAATCCAGGGCGATATGCGGTGGCAACACCCCACGGCTGGCAAGATGATATTCAGAGAGACGTTTCCAGGTCGCCAATAAGTCGGTTGCAGGTTGTATCGAGCAAAACGGACCGAGTTCCTTTCGAACCTCTTCATGGATTTCCTCCCGGAATTGGAACGAAAGTCCCAATCGTGCGGCTTCGGCGGCACAATCGGAAACCAGAGGAGCGAGGTGATTGTGAAGAAAATCTTGGTCCTGACCGGCAAATAGCGCAGGCGCGGCAGTTGCTACAACACAGCCGAATCCCTGATTTAGAAAATCGGCCAATCGGTTGAAAAACCGTGCGCGGTCAAGCGAATGATTCCAAATCCAGATTGCGGTTGGACGATGCTTGACAGGCGGGCATGCAAATTCGGCAAATAGTGTCACGATTATCTGAATGTAAGCGCGACCGGCATGAATGACAAGAAAAAAATTATAGGTGCAAGATAAGCACCATCAGTCATCAAACGCTTCCAGGCGAACCGGACCGGCGGTAACACCGCGCAGAATCGTGGCATCTCCCTCGATCCGGCCCACAAGAATAACCTCGCTGGCTGGAACGGGATTCTCATCGACCGATGCCGGAGTCGGGCCATAAAAGATACAGAACGCATTGCCTGGCGGCCAAAACGCCAGATCGCCGACTTGGGTACGCATGGTTCCATTATCCATACCCGCGGCAACCGGAATCGCTCCATAAATTTCATCGCCCCATGTATTGCCATGAAATTCAATAGGAAGTGCGGACACAATGGCTTGTGCGGTCTCTTTCTCATTCAGAATGGCGGATAATTCGTGTTTTCCGACCACAATTCGAATGCGCATATCCACTTGGCCTCCCATATGGGCATTCATTGAAGATATCCCGGCGTTCTTTCAATCGGCGAGTTCCAATCCCCAAAAATATCCGAGTTCGGTCAATTTTTCGCACCAGCGCACTTTGTAGACGGCAAGCGGTTCCTGCTTCAGGATATTTTTCACCGAGAATTTTTTGCGGGTCCGGCGGATGACAAGCACCTTGTGTCCGAGTTTGATTGATGTGGCGGCATGAACCAACATTCCGCTTTTTGAAGCATTGATGACATCTAAAAGATATGGATATTCATGCCCATCGGGGATTACCAAATGGCGTTCATCCGAAGAAAAACGACGTTCTTTTCTCTGGGTAACCTTCTGGGAGGTTTCTTTCTTGGCAGACTTCTTCGATTTTTTGGAGCCGGACATAACCTCTCTCCCGTATAAAATTAGGCCCTGTAATGTAACAGCAGATCTTTCTTACGGCCACCGGTGGCTCAACCAGAGCATGCCGCTATCATCTCTATATGTTGATTCCACACCGATTATCACATGCATTGCAAGGGGGACGGTTGTGAGTCCGGCGCCCGTAACGCGTTCCATCGAAAGACGTTCAGAAGACCGCCAGGTACTTCGCGAGTACTACAACACCAACGAGACCTACCTGGAGGATTTGCTTGAGCACGACGAGGTCTACCATCAGCCGTTGCTTGAATTGGTTGGCCGTTATCTTTACCCGGGAGCACGCCTATTGGAGTTGGGCTGCGGGCCGGCCATTTCAACACGTCTGTTGCAGGAACGCGGCTACCGTCCTATCGGCAGCGATTTATCCATGCTGTTTTTGCGCAAGGCCCGTCTGGAAAATAGAGAGTTGGACCTGCTGGGAGCCGATGCTCTATCGATTCCTATCGCATCAGAGAGTTTAGATGGTGTGGTGGGTTTTGAGTTCATTGAACACGTCACGGATGTAAGTTCGGTACTCACGGAATGTATCCGGGTGTTAAAACCCGGCGGCTTTTTGCTGATCCATTCACCAAATCTCTGCTCACCCTTTTTCCCATTACTGGACATTTTCTCGCTTCTGCGGGGCCGTCCCGGAAGACCGGTTTTTGCTGAGAATCTCGGAATGGCTGTACGGTGGCTTGCACAATGCGTGGGAGTTTCAATCGACAAATTGTTGCGCTCCAGACCGCAGTTTCTTTACCGAAAACCCAAACCGGAGGAACATATAGGGGGAGACGCGGACAGCGCCTACCTCGCCTGTCAGATAGACCTCTCAAAATTCCTGCTCAGGAACCATATGATCGTGCATCAAATTTGCCATGCGCAGAGCCGCCCAAGCCGTATCGTGGCCAAACTGGTACCCTCCATGGCTCCGTTTATCGGCCTAGCGGCACAAAAGCCGGAATAACAGGATCAGCAACAATAAGCGCCCAAAAGGACCCGAAACGCACCCATGCCCAAATTGTACGCTGTCAATCTCGTAAAAAGTTACAAACGCCGTTGCGTCGTCAACCGGGTCACTGTGGAGCTGGAGACAGGAGAAATTGTTGGGCTTTTAGGCCCTAACGGTGCGGGGAAAACAACCACATTTAATATGGTGATGGGCTTGGTTCGGCCGGATGGCGGGGAAATTTTCTTGGACGACGAACCAATCACAACTTGGCCTATGTCCCGCCGGGCTCGGGCCGGAATCGGCTATCTCTCTCAAGAACCCAGCATCTTCCGCAATCTCACGGTTGAAGACAATCTGCTGTTAATTTTGGAGCAGATGGGCTACGACCGGCCCACACGCATATCCCGCTGCCATGAATTGCTGGAAAGCGCAGACATTATCCATCTAGTTCGTCAAAAGGCTCAGTCTCTCTCAGGAGGAGAAAAGAGAAGGCTTGAGATTTGCCGTGCCCTGGCATCCAATCCGGATTTTCTCCTGTTGGATGAGCCGTTTTCCGGAGTCGATCCGATTGCTGTGGCGGATTTACAAGCCATCATTCAAGGTCTCAGGCAACAAGATTTAGGGATTTTGATTACGGATCACAGTGTGCGCGAAACACTCGAAGTAACAGACCGCTCCTATATCGTGCATGAAGGCAAAATACTCACTGTCGGCACGCCGGCGGAATTGGTCAACGACCCGATTGTAAAGAAAATCTATCTAGGCGAGAATTTTTATTTTCGTTCGGAAGATGCCACCCCAGGCAGCAAAAAAACTCATAACTTGCGGAATTAGCTTCAAACGGCAGCATTTGAGTCAACACAAACACAATAATAAAAACATTATTCAGATTCGATTTCTGTGGCTATTGAAGTGCGTCTTGCATCGTCGGATAAACATTAAACAATTTTCGGAAACGTACGCGGTCTAAGATGTCGCATAGACGCTCATTGGTGCCGACAAGTTTTACTTCACCGCCATGACTCGATACTTCCTTATATAGAAGCACCAGCATCGCAAGAAAAAAGGAATCCATTGTCTCCGCGTCACTCATATCCAGGATGATATCGTAGACACCGGCCGAGAAAGCCTCATCAAAAATTTCGCGGCAAGGCTCGATTAATTCCTCGAACAGCTCTACATGTCCAAGCGTTACGACAAGCCTTTTTTCATCCAGTATGTGTTTAATCTTCGGAGCCATCGCTAAATCCCTTTACTACACCACATGCATACGCTGAGGGATCATAACTACAGACAAAATTCGCTGCTGCTTAAAATTATAGAGTAGCGTCTTCCACAAAGTCCAGAAGGCATGTATTGGTTTTCCATCTTTGGAATCATCGGATTTGACAATTCAGTGGGGTGAACCATGTACATGTGCTAGCCTAAACGATCATGATCGAACACGCTGGAACATGGTGGTTCAATTTCTTTAACAACTCGGATTATCTCGACTTATATGGAGATACAGTTGATGAACCACGCACAAAAAAAGAACTGAATTTCTGCGATCTGGCGCTGCAATGGAAACCCGGAGAGCGAATTTTAGACGCGCCTTGCGGCCAGGGACGGCATACTCGAAAACTGCGGGAACAAGGCCATAACGTCATCTCCTTGGATATCTCTCCTTATTTGTTGGACTTAGCCCGAAAAGGTTTAGGAACGGTCCACGGCGATTTCGTCCGAGGCAATCTTGCCGGAATTCCACTACAAACAGGCTGTGTCCAATACGCCATCAGTATGTTTAGCAGTTTTGGCTATTGTGACACTCATGAGCAAAACATCTCCATGCTTCGAGAATACGCCCGTGTGTTAGCTCCTGGGGGATTGCTGCTCATTGATGTTATGAACAGGCATTTTCTAGCACGTTTTCTCAGCCCGGTATTTCGCCACAAAGAGCAAGGTATGGCTGTCCGTGAAGAACGACAGATTGTGGAGGATGGACGGCGTCTCATTAACATCATTACCGTCACCGCAAACGACGGCCTCCAACGTCAGTACCCCTATAAACCTTGGCTATTCAACGGCTGGGAACTGTCGCTCATGGCCGAACAGGCCGGTTTACATCCGGTTAAGGTGTACGGAAGTTTTGAAGGAGCCGAATACGATACGGAAAGTGAACGTGCCATGTTGGTGGCCCGGAAACCTTAACCAGGCAACGGTAGCGCCAGGCGGCCACACCAATAGAATATCAAAGGCGGTTTTCGTTTACCGCCAGATTGGATTAAACTGCCAGTGCACCGTACAGCCTTGCTGACGGTTCGGTCTCATAGGACCTATGCGGAGAAATCCGCTGAATTTTGTTAGTATGACTCAACCGAAATGGCTCTACTAAAGGAGTGAGGTCGAGCGAATGGCCAGTGTCATCATACGAGGCGGAGAACTCACGGCCACGATCGGAGACAATGCGGCTGGGCCAGCTGGTGTGCACAGTGAACGTTACAATGGAATATGGTCACTTGTCTCCAAACACCAGCCAAGATCGCCCTTCGTACCTACATATGCCGGATTCAATCTAGAACACATCTTCGATGGTTCTGCGCGGGTGGCTAACGGCGACCACCGCTTCGAGCCGCGCCTGGTCCCCATGAGCGTGGAGCAAATTGACGAATCCACGGCCCGCTTGCACCAACCTCCTACTCCAGTCACCAAACTGGAAAGCTGGATCACCTTTAAAATTGTCCCCGAAGACAAGATCGACATCACGTTCAAGATTTTGCCCCATGAGAAAACCTGGGTACGCGATACGTTTGGTGTCTTTTTCGCGAGTTATATAGACGAACCCCTGAATAAAAGTCTTTATGTCACGACGCCTCAAGACGGAGAGCCGCCCCGGCGTTGGCATCAGTTCTGCACGCCTGCACACGATGTGCTTTCAACCATGGTTCATTATCAGGATGATGTCGATCTCACTTTCGATACGGATCATCTAACGCTCTATAAAGCTTTTTCGCCCGTGAAATTCGATCTGCCGCTTATGTTCGGCATCGTTCGTGATATGGCTTTGGCTTTTATGATCAACCAGACACACGGTATCCGCTTCTCACACTCCCCCTCCGGTGGTGGCCCGTGGCGTGATCGAAGCGATACATGCTCAGCCTGGGATCTGCAATTTCTTGTTCCTCATGCAGAGGTGGGAAAAACTTCTGAGTGGAAAATCCGCGTGCTTTACCGGCCATTTAAAGACCGGGACGATATCCTTAATGCCTACAAGGAATTTAATGCGGGGCTTCAGCAGGGCATGTAGCCGGAAGGCTTGGTCTTTCAAAAATCTTCGATTGTGTAAACCTTACGTATGGCTTCATGCACAATCCATGTGCATTTCATCCCTTTCGGAAAAACAACCAAATCGCCTGCTTTGATCTCGGTTTCGCCGTCTTTGTGTTTGACTGTAACTCGGCCCTCGTGAACATAAGCGGTTTCGCGTCCGGGGTATTCCCAATCGAAGGTGGAAGGCTCACATCCCCATGAATTCCAGTTTTCAATCCCCAGCGCTTCAAGTTCCTCTTGTGTGGGTTGCTTGACTTCAATCGTATCCATGATTCGCGAATCCCCATCAATCAAAAAACTAATCCACAAGCGACTTCAATTTCGGAAGATTAGTGACTTGCCCTACGACCACTAAAACCATGCCTTCTTGAATTTGCAGATCGCCGGTCGGCGCGTAATCGAACTTTTCGGCACCCGGGCGCATAATTGCCACAACAACCAAACCGGCATTATGGGTAACATCCAAATCGGCCAGTGTTTTCCCGGCGGCTTTGGATTCGACTGGCACAACAACTTCTTCTACCCGCAAGGTTTTATCCTTATCCCGAAGCATAATATCCAAGAAACTTACAACCGAAGGCCGGATCATTTCGGAGGCCATACGCAGCCCGCCAATCAGCGTGGGCGAAACAACCGTATCTGCCCCGGCGCGCTGAAGTTTTACCATGTCCTGAATTTCCATGACCTTGCAAACAATACGAATATCCGCCCGGGCCTGTTTGGCAGTGACTACCAAAAGCAGATTATCACGGTCTTCATGCAGACAGCATACGAGACCGGCGGCCTTGTGGATTCCGGCTTTAACCAAAATCGCTTCATCGGTGGCGTCGCCTTCGACTACAGGCACATTGGGAAACTCCGACTGCAATTCCCGCACACGTTCGGCATTACCTTCAATCATAACAAACGGACGGAGCGCTTTATGAAACTCCTGAACGATGACTAGCCCTTGCCGTCCGATTCCACAGATGATGTAATGATCCTGTAATTTCTCAACCATCTTTCGCGTCCGCCTCTCGATAAGAATTCTGCGTGCGTCACCCTCCACAATAAACGCTGTTACGGTAGCGATAACATACAAAAGCACTCCCATGCCCATAATCGCGTAGAGTGCGCCGAATAGTTTGGCGATATCAGAAGTGAGGGCGACCGCTTCTCCATAACCGACGGTTGTGAGCGTAATAATCGCCATATAAGCGCAATCGACCATGGAAGGATTCCCATCGCCAACAATGCGAAATCCGGCCAGACCGATAAAAAAGACAATCCCCAGAATGGTGAAACTTGAACCGATACGCTTAAGAGCGTCCATGGCTTAGAGCATCCTCTGCGCTGCCGTCAGATCAATAGGGCATCATATCAGAGTGTGTAAAAAAACTCATACGGCCAAAAACCACCAGGCCAAAAGACCGGCCAGAAACATGGCCGGGATTAAATTGGCAATCCGAATATGCTTGATTCCCAGCAGATTGATCCCAATGCCGATAATCACTGCCCCACCCGCTGCCGATACCTCACGTATAACTGTTTCCGAACCTATTGCCGTGAGCGCGGATGCCGATCCCACAATCAGAAACAGAAGGGTTAATACCCCTTGGATGATAAATACACCGCCTGCCGAACAAAGCACGCCTGCGCCCATGGCCGCCGCAAAAAAGACCGCCACAGCGCCATCCATCACTGACTTTGTATAAAGCAATTCGCCGTTGCCCTGGAGGGCTGCATCGAAACACCCCACCAACGTCATGGCTCCCGTGCAGAACAAGATCGTGCTGGTCACAAAACCATCTACGAAATTCGTATCTTCACCACGCCCCAAATGCCGTTTGAGCCATTTTGCAATCCATTCCATCCCGTCTTCAATGCGCAGGGCCTCACCGGCCAGTCCCCCCACAATCAGGCTAAGGGCCAGGACCGGTAATGAAGCAGTCTGGATAGCATCACGCAGCCCGATGACAAGCGTCAGAAGCCCTATCGAATGAAACAGCATCGAACGGAAACGCTCGGCAATAATACCCGCCAGAGCCAAGCCGGCGCACGCTCCAAGAGCAACGGCAAAGGCATTGGCGAGAGTAGGCAAAAAGGCATTCACGAAACATAATCTCCGGAAAGCACTGTAGAAGGAACATTCCGCCTCGTTCAACAGCACAGCATGAGATAGACTTGTCTTCTTGTCATAAGACTCGGGGATTTTAAGAAAAGAAGGTGACAATAAATGATTGATGATCCAAGAATTGAAGCCGCGCGCAAAAAAGCACGAATACTCTACGAGGGAAAAGAAGCAAGGCACCGCAGTTGTGGCATTTGCTTGGCAGAGACATTTAACGTTCCGACCAGGGCCTATCAGGCTCTGCGCAAAGGGGGGATCACAGGCGAAGGGCAATGCGGCGCTGTTAAGGCGGGAGAATTGATTTTAGGCGAATATCTTGGCGATCCCGATCCTACAGGAAAGATCACGGAGCAATTACGCGAAGGCATACAAATGTATGGACGTCTGTGGCGGGAACGGCATGAAATAGGCTTGAAACCATCCATTATTTGCAATGATCTGGTCGGGCATCATGAAGATTTCATGGGACCGGAACGGACCACTTACTGCACCCAATTGGCAGCGGAGATCGCGTCCTGTATAGCTGAAGTGCTGGTGTTTTATGATATCGATTTTGAAATCAAGCCTATACGCGACTAGGCTTATGGCGAATAATTCCAGAAAATCATGGTCACCGCTGATAAAGGCGCAGGAGGAAAAAAAACCTCGGCCCAATATCAAATTTCTGGTTGATGAAAGGAATTGGCAATGGTCACAGCAATTGTCCTGATGAAAGCCGACCGAAAGCATATCCAAGAGCTCAGCCAAATTTTGGCCGATATTCCCGGTGTTACAGAAGTATACACCGTAACCGGGGAGTATGATTTTGCGCTCATGGTACGCGCCAAAACAAATGAGGAAATTGGCACGGTAGTTATCGACCAGCTCAATGAAGTCGAAGGCATCATCGAGACTTATACCATGTTGGCTTTACGCTGCTACTCCCAACATGATCTGGATGCGGCCTTTGGATTGGGAATTGAGTAATGTATCAAAGTTTGAGATGCGTTATCAGTAAACCGTTCCCGGATCGTACCCAAGTTCTTTCAATAGACGTGGATTTGTCCTCCATCCCGGTGAAACAGTAACACGCAAATCCAGATAGACCGGCCTGCCTAGCATTTCTTCAATCGCTTGGCGAGCGTTCTGGCCGATAACTTTCAGACGAGAACCATTCTTGCCAATTAAAATCCCTCGTTGCGATTTGCGTTCCACGACAATATCCGACTCGATATAGACTTTTTTCCGTTTCGGATTGTCTTTCATGCTTTTAATGGCGACCGCCATTTCATGTGGAACTTCCTCTCGCAGCTGCCGATAGGCATGTTCGCGGATCAATTCCGCGGCCATGAATCGTTCTGTGCGGTCGGTCAGAGGAATATCTTCTCCATCCATCCCCCCATAGTATTTCGGTCCTTCGGGCAAACGCTTCTTGATTGCGTTCATTAGATCATCAAGACCGGTCCGGCGTAGAGCGGAAGCATAAATTACTTCCATTTCTTCAGGCAGCTGCAATTCCTTAAGATCTTTTTGCAGTTCGATCACTTTGGGAGGCGGCACACGATCCATTTTATTGCAAAGGATAATCGTCTGGGCTGGATCGCATTGGCTTAGCGGACCTTCAAGAAAGCCACGTTCGGGCCCTCCAGCGCCTTTGATACCATCAATTAACAGAATGGTAACATCGGCATCCTCTACAGCCCGTCCTGACTCGCCGGTCATGAATTCGTGCATCTTGTCGCGAGGTTGGAGTAATCCGGGCGTGTCCATAAATAATACTTGACAATCATCCTGGTCATAAATCCCCAAGATGCGATGACGTGTCGTCTGTGGACGAGGAGTCACAATTGAGAGGTGCTGTTGCAGGATGGCATTCAACAACGTGGACTTGCCCGCATTGGGCCTGCCTACCAGCGCCACATAACCTGAGACGTGCCCTTCTTGCGGAGTCGGCATCATCATGTCTGGAATTGGTGAAAAGTCGTCGTTCATGCTGCAAGCATAGCGGGACCAGCGCTTCAAACCGACCCTGCGCGGGTATGCGGGCAGACTTTGCCAACCTTGTCTATAATCGGGCGCATGGAACCAAGCGAGGATACGGCCTATCAACTCCCTGAGGAAAATCCGGACTACGAACCGGAGCTGGAAGCTGAACAGGAATCCGGAGAGTTCGATTCCGAAGAGCCGGAATCTATAGATATCGAGGCGCGCCTGACTGATCCCACAAACCTGCGCGCCATTGTCTCAAGTGAAGCCATCTACAAACCGCTTGCCGAGCCTGGAGAAGTAGAAACACTTGTTCTCCAAAATAATAAGCCCGTTCCTTCCACAATGATGTCTCTTTTATTCATGGAAGAAAAAGTCAAATCGAATTGGCCGGAGGCAGCCAAAAAATTTGAAGGAGATGAAACGCTTTGCCGGTATGTCTTGGGCTATTTAAATGCCAATGTTCAAGTCAGTGAAAACATGACCAGCATTGCACGGGCTCTGGCGTTGCTGACGACCTACCGCGTACTCGATACTGCGCTGCAGATTGGCTTTGTGCTTTGGGCAGAAAAATACCGCATCAACCGTGCGGAGAAATTGAACGCCCGCCACTTTTTGCGGCATGTTCTACTCACGGCCAACATCGCCAAACTGCTTGCTGAGGAGATGCCGGGTCTGGATTTTGAACCGGACCGGGCCTTTGCCGGCGCGCTGTTGCAAAAAGTGGGGATTATGGCTCTGCAATACCGTCTTCCCTCGCTCTATAAAGCGATCCTGTTGCGGCAACAGGATACGGGAAAACCGTTGCATGAGATCGAACGGTTTGTGATTCAGACCGATCACGGCGAAATCGGCGGGAGCCTTCTCCAGTCGTGGGGATTCGCAGAGGATATTGCCGACTGTGCCGGAAAACATCTTAGCAAAGACCCTGATAGCCAATTCGGCGATCTTACCCAGCTCTGCAAATTAGCCACGTACATCGCATCTTCACGGGGTGTGGGTGTCGTACGCAACCAAAAAGTCGAAGAACTCGAAATGGGCGTCAAAGACATGTTGCGCCGGGTTAAACCTGCTTGGGCTCGCGGTGAACCATTGGGGCCAATCATGCTGCAACATGGCGAGCGGATTCAACTGCGCAACCGTACGGTCTCTGAAATTCTGAATTACATCGAGCAGATGGGGGATATGCGGTTCGTCGATAGTGATCAAGAGCAGGGCGCCGATTCGAGCGAAAACATCCTTACCTCGATGACCAAAGTGGAGATGGACGATGTGCCGGCTCTGAACCTGCCTGAACTGCAACCCAGAAAGGTTGTACGTACACGCCGCATCTTCCGGCCGACAGTGTGGGACTATATCGTCCCCGGCCTCGGACAAATGCGCTTCGGCTCCTATCATATGGGCCGGGCTCAATTGGGATGTTTTTTGGCTTTTCTGTTTGGAACGCTGGGCTCGTTTGCAGTCTCTTTAACACTAACAATTTTGTTCGTATTTGGGATGCTGGCCATGGCCATCTGGAGCATGGCTTCATTTCCCAATTTATCCAAATAAATAACCCAAAATAATTCGAAGAGACCCCCAGCGTCTTCCATGTTTAGTGTGTTATGATGCAAAAGCGATGCATAATACGGGAGGCAAAGTCAATGAGAACACCGTTTGCAAAAAGAGCGTTTACGCTGATTGAGTTGCTCATCGTCGTGGCTATTATCGGCATTCTGGCAGCCATAGCCGTCCCCAATTTTCTGAACGCACAAATTCGCGCCAAGGTGGCTAAAACCGAAGCGGAAATGAAAACCTTTGTGACGGCCAACGAGATGTACCGGCTCGATCACAACGATTACATCCCCCACAACCACACACCGTGGCAAAACAAATTTCTCACGACGCCGATTTCCTACGTGGCTACACCACCTAAAGACATCTTTCAATCGGAAGGCAATCCATTCGACACTCCCAGCCAACGGGCCTGGAATTTGTCATTTGGCGAATACCATTTAGAACGAATTTTCTACCCGGATGGCACCCTGTGGTTAGATCCCAATCTGCGCGTACCCAACAATCCCGCTGATGTGCAACGCGCATTCCAAAGCAAACCGCTTTCCTACGAGTTATGGAGCATCGGCCCCAACCGCCGTCTGGATCACAATATCTCCGGAAGCGGGATTACGGGATTTATTTATTACATGCCCAGCAACGGTATCGACAGCGTGGGTGATATCGTTTGGATCCGCCCGTAAAGATGTGCACATTACTGCAAGATAGAACATATACGAGTCGTCATCGTGATTAACTATTTAGGGCTTGAGAACTTCAAAAGTTTCCATTGCGAAGAAATAAGGTTCGAAAGTTTCACTCTCTTGGCCGGTCCAAATGCCTCGGGGAAAAGCAACCTTCGGGACGCATTCAGATTTCTAAACGGCGTTGGCAAAGGATACTCACTTTCTGAATGCCTGAACGGCAAATATGAAGCCGGGAAATTGGAATGGCAGGGCATCCGAGGTGGTAGCGGCGAGGCAGAAAGAGAAGGAGTCTTACCTCCCGGCCAAGCACTGTTCCCTGCCCGTATAGAAGATGCGCCGCAACACGGCACAGCACTGTATTTCTCCTACGATAACAAAATGAAAGAAGAGGCTGAGTACCTAATAGCATTTGATACAAAAGAGACGCCAAGCATTCTTGTCGAAAAGTTACGGGTATCGGATATTACAATTTTTAGGACAGGTTTCAAAAATGGACATCCAATTAAAATTAGTGACAGCACTGTCACAGCTCTCATAGGAGAAGCAAAAGAGAATCGGTTTATTACAGTCCCAAATGATCGTCCTCTTCTCTACTCATTAATTTCAGAATCAGCATTCACGGGCGAATATCGTGAGTATGTTATTTCAACGAGGGAAAGGTTATCCAACATCCGTTTTCTTGATCCAAATCCCGCCGTGATGCGCGATTATTGCCGTCCCGAAGCCACGTTGGGCGACCATGGTGAAAATCTATCGGCTGCGATTTACACCCTGCTTCAAAAAGATTCAAAAAAGAAACAACTTTTGCTGGATTGGATATCGGAACTTACCCCGGCGGATATCGAGGACATTGGATTTTACAGAGCCGATACAGGAGAAGTACTTTTAAAACTCATCGAACCGGGTGGGCGCGAACTCTCTGTCCGGTCCGCATCGGATGGTACGCTTCGTTTTATAGCCTTGGTGGCGGCGCTGTTATCGGCTAAAGATGACCAGGTCTTTTTTATCGAAGAACTCGACAATGGGATTCACCCCACTCGTCTCTATTTGCTGGTTCAAATGATCGAAGAGCTCACAAGGGATGGCCGCATTCAGGTGATTGCGACATCACACTCTCCACTGATTCTTTCTTATCTCAACGAGCAATCGAAAAGGTCCGCCCGTTATTTTTACCGCGATGAAGAATACGGCATTACGCACGTGAAACCGATCATGGAAATTCCCGGCATCAAAGAAGCCCTCAAGGCCGAACCGTTGCAGGATCTTTTAGCCTCAGGATGGATGGAGCATGCATTATGAGCCTGCGGGTGCTCTTAGTACTTGAAGACCACACCAACGATCAATTCATTGCCAAGCCGATTGTTCAAGAGCTGCTCAAACAACTGGGCAGACCCAATGCGCGAATAGGCGCTCTCATGAATCCCAGGATGCGTGGCATCGACCAGGTACTTGACCGGGCCATTTGGGAAGAAAAAATCCTGCTTGAATATCGACACATCGACCTTTTCGTTATTATTCTTGACCGTGATTGCAATTCTAGAGGGATCTTCATATTAACTGTCCGATTGAAGCCGTTCTCTTGTTGTCCTCGGGGTGGGTAATAACATCGAGGAGAGCGGTGTCGAGGCGTTGAATCAACGCGTCACGATCCTTGCAGTGCACATTGGTAAACCAGCGTGCCTTGAGGACGCGCCAGATGCGTTCGATGGGGTTCAAATCCGGGGAATAAGGCGGGAGGTAGACCGGTTCAAAGAAATGCCAGTTGGTGGATTTTCGATGATGCCAAGAAGCGTTATCCAGAATGAGGATATTCCGCTTGCGCTGAGGATGAATCATTCGATGCGCTTCGTCTAAAAACGCTTGGAATACATCACTGTCCACATGACTGGCTTCAATCGCGAAAAATTCTCCAGTCCGAGGCGCCACCATTCCCAAGGCATTCATTCGAATGTGGTCGCCATTGTGGGTGACGCGTGTCTTTCTCCCTTTTTTGTCCCAACGCTGCCGCGAGCGCGACTCGCCTTCAAACCCCGATTCATCCGCAAACCAGAGTTCAACGTCGGGATTCTCACTCAGCTCCCGCAATGTCTCACGAAAAGCCTGGCGTTTCTCTTCATCTTGACGGTCCGGCCAGGGCTGAGGCACTTTCAACGTAAAATCATTTTCATGAAAAAAACGTAAAACCGTATTGTACGAGCATTCGATCTGGTAAGTCTCTCGTAGAAAACCGTGAAAATTCCGAGCCGTCCAGAAGGTGCGAGCCACCTTTTCGGGGTGATCCAGCACTTCCAGCAATTCATTTTCCTGATTCGGATCAATACACTTGGGACGTCCACGGCCCGGCTTGGGAATCAGCCCATCAATCCCGCATTCATTAAACGCCTGAATCCAGCGTCGAAGGTTTCGTTCGCCAATCACAAGCGCTTTGCAGACCTGATCCCGGGGAATCCCGGTAATCAATAACTGCATCGCCGTACAGCGCGTGTTCATCTCAAACGTACCCACCCGTGACGCCTCTTTCAGCTCCTCACACGTCGCGTTCTCTGGATTGGGTTCCAAGCGTGTACGGCACATGCTGGTACCTTGACAGCAACCCTCCATAAGATCTAGGGGAAACGGACAATTCTTTTGAGGATCCCTCTAACCGTAAAGACAGAATTAAGGCTCTATTGGATTGGCTGGACTCGAAGCAGGCAACGGCGGCAAGCGAATTGGCTCTCGAAGAACTCGAAGTCTGGGCTTTGGCAGGATTTACCGGGACATTGCCGACCAGGTGGGATGTTATCCGGAAGGAATGCAATCCGAAAGAAGTCTATTTCGATCCATTCGTTCGAAACGAGGCATTCGCAGGTCCGGGGGGCGGCAGAAAACAAATTATGCGCGCAGCAATGCCTCAATTCGGCAGCATTGCAAATCGATGCGATGAGATTGAAGCCCTAAAGAGTAGCATCCAGGCCGCATTGAGCGCTTCTTAATCTCTACAGCACCCACACCTCATACACCGTCAACCAGGCTTCGGGAGTGGTTTCTTCCAGCACAATACGGATGTAGCGGGCGGTTTGTGTTTGTTCGCTTTCCCAGATCGAGGCGTTAGGATCGGCATACCAATCCACATATCCGGCGGGCTTCCAATCCGAGGCATCGGTCGAGAGTTCAACCCGCGCGCGGCGTGGCCGGTCCGAACCTTTCACACCATGATATAAAACCAGACGGCGTACGGGCTGCATTTCGCCCAAATCAACGGTAACGCTGTCGCCGGTCCGTTGACCTTCGGGATTCCCGCTGGCCCAATAGGCCGGGCCCATTTCACGCGAACCGATTTCGCCATCCACCATTCGCCCGGGGAAATACCCCACGGTCACAGCCACGTGGTGCAAACATTTTTCCTCAGCCGGACTGCCCGCGCGGGGAACGAATAAAACATACGGTCCCGTCTCAATACGTTTGTAATCCGCAAAACGCGGCCCGAAAAGCGTATCCATCCGTTCCCGGTCCATGGGGATATAACCGGAATCGCTCCGATGATTGTTATCCCACCATAAAAAGTTGCGATGAAAGAGATAGGCGATTCGCGGTGAATGATGCAGCCGTTCAGCAAGATGATGGTGGCGGCGCGAAAAAACATCGATCCCGTTAATGCGGCCTTCGCTCTCAAATGTAATTCGTTCGCCGATCCAATCCCGGCCACCCCCCTGGGAAGGAATATCCATTCCCTGGTCGCATAGCACGGCTTCGATGTTCTCGCGATCCAATGTATCCAGAAGTTCGCTGTGGTCCTGCGCTAAAAGGATGCCTTGTTTTAAAAGGCTGGTGGGCTGATGCATATAAGCCGCGGTCGATAGGGTTCCGTACGCATTACCGAACAGTACCGTCACAACCATCAATGGAACGGCCGCAGGCAAAACACGGCCCAACATGCGTATCCCGGCGGCAATCGACAAAATCAACAGCGGATACACGCCCCAGGCATACCACGGCCAAATGCCGAACGGTCCATATACCACCAAAATGGTTGTGAATATGGCCAGCAAGGCGAAAACAAAATGAATGCTTGAAACTCCCTGCTTCCAAAACGCTTTCGCATCGGCATAAAGTCTCCGTGCCAAATCCGGAATTCCTAATGCGGCCAGAACATAAATCACTAAAGCTAAGGCATAAGGAATATGTTCATATTGGTCTTCATGCACAGCCCGGGCGCCTAAAAGCACAGGGACACATTCTCCAAGAAAACGGTCGATAAAGGGCCGTTCGCCCGGCAGACGGGGCGCACCTAAAACCCGGCCTTCGCGCACAAATTCCGATGCCAAGCCGCCGGTGGCTAGATCAAAAACGATCATCGGTACCAGGCCCATAGCCAAGCCTGCGATTACCAGCAGCCCCGTTCGGCCTATGAGTTTTTTCGCTGTTGTACGTAAAAGCACAACGGCGGAAGTCACAAGGAACGGGACAATTATCGGCAGCGTGTAGAAACCGAATCCGGCCAAAAATCCAAGCATCGCCCAACGCCAGTCGCGCCCGGAGGCATTCCGCGCCAACGATACGGTTAAAACCAACACGGCCGCGCCCATGGCCCAAGTTGCGTCATAGCCAAACCAGGCTTTAGTCGAAAACCAACTCAAAAACTGGGGCGATATGGCAAGATACGCCCCCAACCAGGCCAACTCGCCTAGACGGAATTCCCGCGCGGCCAGTATTAAAATCAAAGCCATACCCAGCAAATACCAACAGAAGGCATGCCATTTCAAACTTTGCGCGGAAACGCCGAACAACTTGAAAACAAACGCCAATGTCCAGGCTTCAAACGTTCCTTGATAATTCTGGCCGTAATGAAACAGCGGCGGCAGTTCACCATCTAACAACCGTTCGGCCATAATTCCGAATGCGGCTTCATCGGCATCGAGCACACCACCGGATTTCTGTATCGAATAGCCATGAAAACAGACCGCCAAAAGTAGAGACAACAAGATTAGAAATCCCGCGGCCAACGAGACTGAACCTTGGGGAGAATCCAGACACGCACATGATGGACGCGGTTCAGGATGGAATTTGAAACCGGCACAGAACAGCAAAAAAGTGAGTCCGCCCGCAAACCAACAAAGAGCCCGCATGATGTTTCCGGCAACCAAAACACCGGCGCCGGACGGTTCTGGTGAAAAATAGAACCGTGAATCGGCGGCTATAAAATTCTCGCCTTGTTGTTCGGCCAGCTGCAAACCGATGCTGGGCAATGGACCTGAATAGTGAATTTCAAATGAGACCTGATGCAGGCCGGGTTTGCCATCAAGAAACACAAATTCATTCCGGTCCGGCGACTCAGTTTCGATCCGGCCCACTTCCCTATCGTCCACGAAGAGGCGTCCGCCACCGTGGGTGGTTGAGAATTGCAGTACAGTGGGGCCGGATTCGGGTATCGTCACCCACCCCTTTTGATTGACGACCGCCGATTCGAATACGCTCGCGGCGCTCAGCCATTCTGTAGGACGTACACCGGGCAATACGGCTTTCCGGGCAACCGTCACGCCCTGTTCTGTTTGGACTGTTGTTTCAAGTCCATAACGCGGCGCCAATAGTGCAAGAAGTATCGTGATAATTCCGCAAGCGGCTGCGCCAACGAACAAGGTTGAGCGGGAAGGAATGCCCAGCCAACCTCGGGAATAGCAGGTTTGCAGGGCGGCCAAACCGCCCCACAGGGTCAGGGCAAGAACTGCGGCGGTCAGATACCAAGGACCGGAGACCCACCCAGGGGCGGCAATAACAACCAACAAAAGCCATAGACCAAAGGCCAATGGCGCATGCCGCGTGAGATGTTTCCCCGTTGGAGCGGGAGGTTGTAATGGTTCAATGTCCATAAAAGTAGTCCCGGACCGATAGGATACGCGCTTGTTGGTAGGCCGTCATGCGTCTTGACTGAGCGCTGGTTGCCGCACTGCCGCAATACGCCGGGCGCGTTAGTCTATATGCCACCAAAAGCGATACCGGCCGGTCAAATTACGGCGGGCAAGTTCAAATATGAGGTTATTCCCATGAGTGCGATACGGGTGATTGTAAACGGAGCCAAAGGGCGGATGGGCCGCGAATCGGTTAAGGCCATCAAAGCCGAACCGGATATGGAATTAGTGGCCGAGACAGATATGGGTGATGACCTTTCCGCTATTATCGCCGATACCAAAGCACAGGTTGTGGTGGATTTCACCACTCCGGCCGTGGCCATGCAGATGGTTAATACCATCATCAACAGCGGCGCAGGTGCGGTAGTCGGCACCACGGGGTTCACACCGAAGGATATCCGTGATCTGGAAGACGCCTGCCAAGGCCGCAAGCCCGCGGTGTTGGTCGCTCCCAACTTCTCAATCGGAGCGCTGTTATTGATGAAACTTTCGGAATTCGCAGCTCCGCACATGCCTCAGGCGGAGATTATCGAGCTGCATCACGATAAAAAGATGGATTCCCCCTCCGGCACGGCTGTCAAAACCGCCGAGATGATCGATGCCGCACGCAAGGCGGCAGGCAAAAGCAATCAACCGGTACACCCCGATGATGAGGCCCGGGGACAGACTGTCTGCAATACCCAAACCCACAGTGTCCGTCTTCAGGGGCTTTTGGCTCACCAAGAAGTCATCTTCGGCGGCCCGGGCCAGACCTTAACCATCCGCCACGACAGTATCGACCGCAGCAGTTTTATGCCCGGTGTGGTCATGGCCGTACGCGCGGTGGTGGAACACGAAGGTCTGATCTACGGCTTGGACCGAATTCTTTTTGAATAATCATCCGCGTTCGCAATGGATAGCAAACATCTAAATGAAGCCATCCGGCCTTACGTGCCGGAACCTTCCGATGAGCAGATCGGAAGGTTTCATCTTTATATTGAATTATTGGCCAAGGAGTGCGAACGGCAAAATTTATCCAAATATCGTACACCTCAAGATATTTTGACTTATCACATCCTCGATAGCCTGGAACCGTTACATCACGCGCCATGCTCCGGTCAGAACAAATGTATCGACATCGGGACGGGTGCGGGCTGCCCGGGCATTCCTTTAGCGATTGCCGCACCGCACATACGCATGACGCTTTTAGAAGCCCGGGAACGGCGTTGTGATTTTTTGCGCCGGTGTGTTGAGTGTCTTCGCTTGGAAAACTGTGATGTGCTACAGGGCCGGGCCGAGAGTTGGGCGTATGATTCCCAACGGAGGGGTGCTTACGATCACGCCTACGCGCGGGCGGTCATCGGCCTTCAGGGATTGGTTGAGATCGCTTTGCCGTTTTTGAAACCGGGCGGCGTGCTGTGCGCGTTTCGTGGTCATCGCTGGAAGGAAGAACAGGCCGAATCGGCCAATGCGCTCGCTGAACTGTGCGGCAAGATAAAAGATGCATTTGTCTATCATTTGCCCGGACGGGACACGGAACATGCCTTGGTATTGATCGAGAACACGCGCCCCAGCCCCGAAACCTACCCCCGCTCCCCCAAACAAATCCAAAAGAAACCGTTGTGAATTGGCACACCAATCGCCGCCAAAATGCCGACAATGGCGACAACAATGAGGAGCTCAATCAATGCGAAGGCGTTGCGTTTCCTGTTCATTTCGCCGTTTCCTCCAACTTCACCTGTATCACAATGTTGTCCGATGGCGGTTTTAGGTTGTCGAGTTCGGCTAATGGAGTTCCGGAGCCGGATAGCTCACCAACTTCAAGCTTGTATTTCAGATCACGCCGGATGCCATCCAACAAAAACATGCCGTTCACATCCGTATCACTCGTCGCGCGATAGCCGATTTCGCCGGAAACGCCATGAGCCGCCGCATAAGATGGTGCAGCAGCGTCATAGGCGCGGACACGGACCTTGGCTACGGGTTTGTAATCCTGATCCACCACTTTTCCATAAAAATAACTTGCTTCCTCAAGCACGAAATCGTGATGTAAAACTTCGGCGTTCTCCGGGAGGGCAAGTTCGATCCATTGCGATAAGTAATTTGCCGGGGGAGGAAGGTGTAGCTGGTTCATTTCCCCGGACTTGGGTTCGGGCTGACTACAATTTAGTTCAAACATAAAGGCGCCGGGTTGAAAGCCTTTTAATTCTACACTATATGAACCATTTTCCTGAATCCTCGCATTGTTAGATATCCACTCCAGCGAATCTTGACTTGCGCGTAACGAGAAAAACTGAACCAATTCGGGAACTATTCCCGCCTCCGTTTTCAATACGCCGGTAAGAATCGGGCCGGTTTCTTCCGGTTCGAGCACGATGGTGATATTTTCGATGGTATCCCCCGGCCGGTATTCGATGGCCAGGGTTCCGCGAATCTCCCCTTTGGGTCCCCATACCACGCCAAGCAACTGTTGTCCGTTTTTCAAAACGGTTTTTGCTTCCCCTTCGTTGTATTTTTTCTCGACTTCAAAAACGCCCGTAACCGGGTCGTCATTTGGAACCGTGAATAAATTCATCTCAAAGTTCCCATCCTCGTAGGTGGATGCGCTTACGCTGTCCCGGCCCGCATTCAGAACAACCGTGGCGGAGCCCGCCGGTTCTCCATCGGCCATAAGCACTTGCCCCGAAAAATGGGTCATCACTCCAGGCAGAACATAAATTTCAAGTCCGGTGACATCGGCATTCTCTATCCAAAAATGCGGATCCTTATCAAGCGCTTGCCCTTGGGGCGGGGCGGGAACATAACCGTCGAATGAGCGCTCGGGCGTATGAACGGTGAGAGAATTCTCGATCAGATATTCGCCGTATTCGACCGGATAAAACTCGAACTCGCCGTTCCGGTTCGTCTCTGTCACAGCATATCCTCCATACTCCTTGGGAAACGTGCGTCTCAGCTTCCGCAGCATTTCTTCTTCCGCCTTCCGCATTTCCTCCTTTGTCATTCGGTGTATTTCGCACGACAGTTGCACATGATATCCGGCGACAGGCTTCCCCGTATCGGCGCGAAGCACTCTCCCCGCGACGCGGTATTTGTCTCTCACTTCAAAAGGTACAACCAAGTGTGTTGAAGGCTCTTCGATACAAACCTCCACCGTCTTTTGCACGGGCACGGCGTTTGCCGCCTCGGGGAGTGTAATTGTGACCTTGTACTCACCGCTCGGAAGAGGTTTCAAGATCGTCTCGCCCCATCTATCCGTTATACCGGAGATCAAAACCATACGCCCGGACGCACGGATGCGGACCTCCGCCTCTCCGATACCTTTTTCCTTATAATAGGTGGCATCTTTTTTAATGGCTCTAATAATGAGTTTGTTCTGATCTTCGGGAAAAAGTGGAATTGTCGTTGCGGAAAAAGATGGGCATATCCGGTGGATGAAACTCACCATTCCGCTGCTCTGCGCCGAGGCAAAATAGAGCCGGGCGGGCAGGTCGCGAAACGCACATTTCCCTTCCGCGTCCGTGACGGTCGAGTCAACCAACATCCTTCGCGCTTTGCCCGCACCATAAAAAGAGCCGGTGAAGTCGCTGCCATCGCAGTTCAGCTCCATCCATAGACTCTGTTCGGAATCTTCTCCGGACGGACAAAGCACGGCTAGCGAGTCCCAAAGACGTAAAAGCGAACGGAGTTGAGTTGGTCGGCGGTCGTAGGTAAGGCCGGTGATCGTGTCCCCTTTACGGGGGATCGGACTACCGGGATGGGTTTCGAAACGGAAACGCCCTTCGCCCACGGTATCCGTAACGCGAATTCGCCCATCCTCGCGCCGCAGAACGATGGAGTCATCCCAAGCGTCCCACAGTATGTTTCTTCTTCTGACGGTAAGCGAATCCCCCACAGGACGCGGTACTTCAGGCCCTTCCCAGATTTTTACTTCTGCGCCCGTCACAGGCACACCACCTTCGGGACTGTTGAGCACAGTAATTTCAAAGGAGCACGTGTACTCCAGAGGGATTTCCACTACCTCATGTGAAGGGAGTTGGACTTTTTTTTGCACAGAAGCGTAACCTTCCGCTGAAGCCGTAACAGTCTGTGCCCCCTCGTCCAATCCGGGAATAGAAAACAAACCATTCGTTGAATCGTGTATCTTCCCCGCAACTTCAACACGCGCGTTCTGAATTGAGTCTCCCAATGCATCCACTACATGAATAGAAAGCAGGTTCGGATCAAGGACGGGAGTGGGTGTAGGATCTTCTACTCGATCATCCGCAAACGTGGAAACATCAGGGGGATCGGAAACGGCGAGTTTACTTCCTTCTCCATTGGCTTTGGCAGCAACCGTCTCTCCGGCATTCACGGCTTCACCTTCAAAAGTGACCTGGCCGGAAGTGACTTCCACTTCTACGGCGTCAACCGGCGCGAGTTCGTGTGGGATTTCCCGGATCAGGATGGCTAGAACGACTAGCCCCACTACAGCCAAGAGCAATACAGATGTTATCCAGAGTCGCATAATCGGCCCTCGCCTTTCACCGGATCACGGAGACCCGGAACTCGGTGCCCGTGACTTCCACTGTCCCTAACTCGGTCACGACTCGTAGCGGAAGGTCCAGACCCGGCTCCGCCGTTATGAATACGGTGCCATTTTCAAGATCGATTTTGCGCCCCGGCGCCGGCGAAAACGCCAGACGAGTATTCGCCATGCAACGTACCCGCGAACCATCGGCCAACTCCAGACGGGCCTCGAGCCCCGCCGGGACCGTGACGGACTGTCCGCGTTGAACGCGATAACTCCAGAACCGAGGCGGTGGTACAGGTTTTTGAGTAGACGGATCGAACATCGAAAAAGACTGCACCAATGGCGACTCGGGAGCCTGAAGAACCTGGGCGTAAGAGATAACCAACAGGCAAATCAACACCGCGCAGACGGTGGCAAACACCGGCGCAGGAATGCGTTCCAGGAGATTCCATGCAGTCCGTTTTGCATTTGGGGAAACATGATGGTGGATTGAATCGGCCTCGGCAGCCATACGCGCGGCCAGCCAGGCATGGTCGATGGGCGGAACGTGCATGGTGCAGAGAGCGCCATCGAGTTTGCGGTAGGTTTCGTGAATCCCGGCCTCAAGCGGCGACTGTGGGCTTTGACCGTTGCTGAAACGTTCCGCGAACTGTTGTTCTTGTTCTTCAGAGATCAATTCAGTCATCGGAGATCCTCGTACTGCTCCAGGAAGAGGCGCATTTTTCTCCTGGCGCGGTGCAGACTGATGCGCACATTACTGACGGACACATTCAACGCCTTGGCGATATCCGCGTACGATTCGCCATTCATCGCGAATAAGACCCACGCCGCGCGCTGAAGAGCAGGCAACCTGCCCAATGCATTGTCAAACTCGGCCGCGAACCGCGCCGCATCGGCCACCCGGTCGGGTGTCATCGTGTCGGCGGCCTCAACCGAGACCGGCTCAACGGCTTCGAGTTCGTAAAAATTCACACGGCTCCGCAGCCTGTTGAGGCACAGGTTCTTAGCAGCGGTCATCAAGAATCCTCTGATAGAGCCGTCAGCCGTCCGGAAACGCCCCTGTTGAACGAGGCGCACCAGCCGCAATAGGGCCTCTTGAAGCACGTCCTGCGCCTCCTCCCGGTTCCACAGGAGGACATAACACAGGCGGTAAACATCATCCGCATACAAGGCTACGATCTCCTCGTAGCACGAGCGGTCGCCGCGCATCATGCGTTCGGCGAGCCTATGCGAGTGATCCTCCATACCGGTGCTTTCAAATTCGCCTTCTACAATCCAATTACACGCCCACTCCAAAAAAGTTACACCCGCCTGCGAAAAATTTCTGGAAGATAGTCGGGGATAGAACGAGGACCGATATTCGGCCCCTATCGAACAAAGACACGAGTAATCGGTTGCCGCATTGCATGTGCCATGTTATAATGAAGATTATAACATGGAGTGGGATTATGCAGAAATCGAAAGTGACCACCGTGGGAAGCTCCACCGGTGTTGTCCTGCCTAAAGAAATCCTCGCCAAACTCCGGGTGGAAAAAGGCGACACGGTTTGTTTTATTGAGACTCCCAACGGTATTGAAATCACAGCATACGATCCGGAGTTCGAACGGGAAATGAACACGGCCCGGGGTGTGATGCGGAAATACCGTAACGCGCTACGTGAGTTGGCTAAGTGACTTGGCGTTGGCTTTCTAAAGCGGCGGTTCGGGCTATCCATGCTGAACAGCTGGCCGAACACGGGGGCGGAACCGGCATCCGGGATGAGAATTTGCTTGAATCTGCTTTGAATCGGCCCCAAAACCAGGCCGTTTACGGCGGCGCCACAGCACCGGAATTGGCCGCCGCCTACGCCTTTGGGATTGCCCGAAACCATCCTTTTATTGACGGCAACAAACGGACTGCCTTTGTTGTGGCGGTAACATTCCTGCTCTTAAACGGATTCGATTTCACAGCATCGGAAAAAGACATAGTGGAGTGTATTCTGCACCTAGCCGCCGGTGACCTGACTGAAGATAAATTAAGGGAATGGTTTACAAAACACTCCGTAAAAATGTAGAGAAATAGGGGAAAACCGGGATTTGTTTAGTCGGGCAAAAGCACACCGTCCGGGAGTTCGGGTTCGGGAAGGCGCAAGAGGATATGCTGCAAAATGGTCTCGGTGGCGCTTTTGCATAAATCGCCCGATTCCATACTCGGGCCGACACACGATGGGCAACCGTTTTTACAAATACATTGCTGCACACGGTCCAATGCGGCCAAAAGCACATTCTCATCGTGGTCATACACATACCGGGCAATACCGATCCCCCCAGGATAGGCATCGTATAGAAAGACCGCCGGCAGACGGCTAAAGGGATTGCGGACCATGCCCAGCGCCCGGATGTCTTTAGGATCGCAAAGCGCAAAAACCGGCACGACATGAGCCATCAACTTACCGAGCCCCTTCATGGCGCCACCAAGATCGCAAACAGGCTTGAGCGCGGCGGCCAGTTCGGGTGTGAGTTGCAGCCAATAAGCTTCTGTTTGCAAATCCAACGATGGCAGATGGATATCGCCGTAACCGACATTTTCGTGTGTTTCGAATTTAATTTTCTTATATTTCGGCGTCACTGTTGAAACATGGACTTCGCCCAGATTGCGGGAAGAGCGCGGAGAGCCGACGCCTCCTTTGGGCATAAAAGGAGCTTCATTTTCGACAGTAAGCACTTTAAGGTCGGAATCGGTTATGGCATCGGTGTAGTAATCAACTTCGACTTCCCGCGCATGAGCGATACGTCCCTCCCAATCCAGTTTGTCGATCATAAACGTCGCGCTTTGGTGCATGTAAACAGCTTGCTCATGAATCAGCTGCGGCGCTGAGAAGAAATCGACTTCGCCGATAATGCGGTCATGATCCGATGTATTTTTAATAACAAAGTTCTCGGGCGCGGCACTCCGCAGAGAGATATTTTCAGCGGGATAGGAAGCGCTGGTCCAATTCCAACGGCCGCCTGCACGGTGAACAACTTCATTCTCTTCTAAAAATTGCAGAAAGGCCTGCACATCCGGACCGAATTTTTCTCCATCCTTAAAGGCCAGTTCGAATGCACCGCATTTGACGTGGCTGGAGAGAATCGAAAGGTTGTCAGGATTCACCAATCCCGATTCGGGTGTGGTACTGAAAAAATATCGCGGATGCTCAATAATAAACTGATCTAAGGCCGCGCTGCTTGAAACCACAACCATAACCGAAGCTTCCCGCCGCCGTCCGGCCCGCCCGCCTTGCTGCCAAGTTGAGGCAATCGTGCCCGGATAACCGGACATCACCACAGCCTGCAATTGACCGATATCAATACCCAATTCCAAAGCGTTCGTGCTGATCACGCTACGGATACTTCCGTTACGGACGCCATCTTCGATGGCACGGCGCTCCAGGGGCAGGTAGCCCCCGCGATAGCCTTTAATCACATTTGGATCCAATTTGCGCCGGGCCGCGGCGGCTTTGAGCTCACGTGTCAGAATTTCAACCCGCAAACGGCTTCGGGCAAAGCTGATGGTCTGGATATCTTCTTCCAAAAACTTCAACGCCCAACGTTTGGCTTCGGTCACACACGATTTACGAATACCGAGTTCCCGGTTAATGACAGGAGGATTGTAAAAGATGACATGCTTTTCACCCGCCGGCGCACCGTTCTTGTCAACAAGAGCAAATGGGCACTCAAAGATCTCTTCGGCCAGTTGCTTTGGATTCGCGATCGTGGCGGAGCAGCAAATAAATTGCGGACGGACTTCATAAAACTGACACAACCGGCGCAATCGGCGAATTAAGTTCGCAAAATGGCTTCCGAATACACCCCGGTATTGATGCAGTTCATCGACCACAACGTATTTTAGATTTTCGAATAAACGAATCCATTTGGCGTGATTGGGCAAAATCCCCGTATGGAGCATATCCGGATTGGTAACCACAATATGTCCGGCTTTGCGGATTTTCTGCCGCGCATCGGCGGGTGTGTCGCCGTCATACGTAAAAATCTTGATATCCCGCCCCAGATCGGTAACCAAAGTATGGGCGGTCTTCATCTGGTCTTGGGCCAGAGCTTTGGTGGGGAAAAGATAGAGTGCACGCGATTCCGGATTTTTTAGGATTTGGGAGACAACCGGAACGTTATAACAGAGCGTCTTTCCCGAGGCGGTGGGAGTCACCACACAGGTATGCCGCCCGTTGGCAATGGCAGCGATAGCCTCGGCCTGATGCGAATAGGGACGCTCGATGCCGCGTTTACTGAGAACTTCCCGCAGTTCATCATGAACTTCGGCAGGCCAATCGCCAAAAACCGGCGAACGCGCATCGGCCGTATGCCAATAAGTGATGTGCTTATTGAATGATGAATCGCTACGGATGCTCTGTAACAGGCTAACAAGATCGGCCATCGTGGATGCTTATATTTACTCGGATGCTGGGCTGGCCCATTTCGTTGGTACGATTTACTGAACATTGGTACTCTAACCCTGAGCCCCACAGTCAGGAAGAGGGGCGCAACAGGATGCAAGTATGATCTACACCGCAGCCGTGCCCCCAGGCGACGCTCGTCTGCATCACTGGTGGCATCAACGCCATTTGGTATGGGAATTCCTTAAGCGCGATTTGCAGTCCCGTTATATCGGCAGCGCGATGGGATTCTTTTGGTCGGTCATCAATCCGCTAATTCTGTTGGCGCTCTATACCGTCGTATTCGGCATGATTTTGGATGTGCGTTGGCAAAGCCGGTTTGAAGATGCCGGGCTGGCGGGTGTGGCTCTCTATATTTTCTGCGGCCTCTTACCTTGGTACGCCTTTCAGGAATCCCTGGTTCGCAGCACAACCTGCGTCGTGGATCATGCCCATCTAATCCGCCAGGTGCGCTTCCCGGCTAAAGTCTTGCCCGCATATATCGTGCTTTCCAGCATCGTGAATCAGTTGATTGGGACAGTCGTTCTGATTCTGGGACTTTTGGTCATGGGTGATGGGCTATCGTGGCCGGTTCTGCTTTTGCCATTCGCCATTGTGCTGCAGGCATTGATTTGTTTCGGTTTAGGGTTGTTTCTAGCGACTTTGCACGCTTATTTGCGGGATATCGCTCCCCTGATCACCATTGCCCTGATGGTTTGTATGTGGATGACTCCCCTCTTTTATCCACTTAAAATCGTCGAAGGGCATCCTGTGCTGCTATGGATTATCAAGCTAAATCCTTGCGCACATCTCATCATTCTCTATCAGCAGATTTTCCTGACCGCTGAGGCGCCCTCATTTGTCCATTGGGCCGTTTTATTTGGAACGGCTGTCGTGGCATTTGGCATTGGCTACAAAATATTTACGCACTCTCACGACGAATTTGCCGATATTCTATAGGCAGATTATTTGTGCCACTGTGATTCCCGCATAGTTGTCTCATATTGAACCACCACATGATGGCCATCTAAGTATTCGTTAATACGGTGCGGTGGCGCTTATTGTCATTCCGGATTTGAGTGCGAATAAAATGGGGATTGCATAATTGAAGATAAAATAATGACCAAACATTGTATCCTGGCATTACCAATTTTCAGAATATTGCACTTTTCTTTGTTTTGATACGCACTGCAATCCTCTGTAGCACCGCCCTATGACAACTGGTCAACATCGGCAAGGATTGTTACAATTAAAATTGATAGTTGTTTTCATGTAAGAGGGTGTTTTGTGATTTCTCAAAAATGAATACACTGATGAATTAGTACGTTGAGGGCGGGTGCGCCTTTCAATTGAATTGGATATTGAGACAACCGGGTCATCCTGGGTTCATAGACTTGATTGTTCAATGAATCGGGCTGATGAGCTTTAGAGATTGAGAAGCGAATGGTAGACGAATACTCCAATGCAGGGGATCAAATTAAAGAGGCACTCATTGATGAGTTCCTCCGTTCAAATCCTGGTGTAGCTCGATCCCAGGTCGTTACTCGTTTGGTTAATGGCCGGATGGTGTGTGACACCATCGATAAAGTCATGGCTTCTGCATCCAAATTGCGGATCCAAAAAGAAGACAAGGAAGCCCTGCAAAAACACCTGGCTGTTCAAGAAGACGAGCGCTACCAAGCCTGCCAAACTGCAATTAACAGTGCAAAAAAGATCGTTAATTTTTTATTTGCATCCACCTTCGCTGCTTTCGATTTAACAGAAAAAAACGAAAACTTGAACTTCCTGCGCCGCAATGAACGGTTGGTGCTTGACCGCTCTCACAACCTGCATGAAATAAAAAAAGAATTTCTGCAGATGATGGGCGGCAAAATAAATCCCACCCACGCCAGGACCAAATCGGAAGTATCGCGTTATTTCAAAGCGGTTCTCGAACAACTCAAAGCCCAACATGCGATCTATAAACGCGAACACGAATTGGGCACCCGCTTCTCAACCAATTGCCGCGATTTTATTAAAGACAATATTGCATCGGTCAAAGGCCAGCTGAAAAAAACAACGCTTAAAACAGTCTCGCAGGCATATGCCATTGCCAAACGTGAAAGCGCGGCGACGGGCGGAGCGAGCGATATTTCCCGCGAGGCCCTGGAAGAGGCCTTGGCCGAAATGGATGAAAGCCTGGATAAACGGCGCATCCAATTTCAAGCGATAGAAAAGATCATCGCCTATCTCGAAAAACTCGTAAAAGAGATCGAGACATCTGGCGGCCCCGCACCGAAAGAAACACAGAACGGCGATCCAAAGCCAAAAAAGAAAGGCAAAGGCCGTATGGCTTTTGCCATGAAACTTTTCGGACGTAAAGAGTAGATTGTATTCGTTACGATTTGTCCGCCATAGCCTTCAACCAGCCAATTCGCACAAACACACAACGAACCGGCGTTCAAAGTGCAATTAAACGAACCATGCTGCTTTGTGGATCTTGCTTCCGTATTACGGCGCGGGTGCATCGGGAGCAGTCAGCGGAAGGTCGATTCCGCCCGGCTTTGCACCTTTCACATAGATAAACGTATTGGGCCGCTTACGAATCTCCTCAACCCAATCCATCAATGCTTTATTAAGGTTCAAACGCTGCAATGCATTCTCGGCGGAACTTTTTTCGATAATCAAGCAAACATGAATTCCCAGAGGAGAACGTAACGGGCCAATGGGTTGGCCTTTGGGTGCGGCGAATAATTGGTCAACGAAATCGTTGTAGGCTTCCGACCATTTCCCGCGTTGCACTTTTCCCAATAAACCGCCGTTATTCCGGCTCTGTTCATGCTCGCTGTATTGCGCGGCAAGTTCCGTAAAAGATTCACCGGCCTTAAGCCGCAAAAGGACTTCCTCGGCCCGGGCTTTGGCTTTTTCGACAACATCTTCACGCGCATCTTCGGCGCAACGAAACAGGATGTGCCGGACAGTCACGTATTCAAGTTCGTTGTATTGTTCCGGATATTTCTTCTTAAATTCTTCAAGGTCGCTTTCATTGACCTGCTCCACACGGTCACGAATCAAAGAAGGTGCGGCGGTTTGGATGTAATACATCGTCTCCGCACGATCCAACAGAAATTCACGTAGGGTTTCCTCATTAAAACCCTGCATTTTCATATTCTGTTCGCGGGCCTCGGGAGTATCGAACTGTGCATTATAACGGGCCAATTCCTCATCGAGCCGGGTCTGAATGGCATTGTTGACCAACGCTTGATCCACACCCAATTCTTTCACCATCCGTTTACATTCTTGGACAATGAGTTTTTCGCGGATCATTCGCATTAAGACATTAATGCGTTCGCGGTCGTATTGTTCATCGGAAAGTTGTTCCAGTGGGATCGAGAAACGCATGGCGTCATCGATTTCGCTGGCGAAAATGATCTCGTCGTTGACTTTGGCTTCAATCGCTTCAACAAGCGCGCCGTTTGACGGTTGTACAGCCCCCAATTGGGCGATCAATATCGAAAGGCAGATGATGGCGGAATTCCATCGGTCTCGCATTGCATTTCTCCTAGTCGCGGTACCTTACCAGGCTGTGACCGATCCCACACGGAAAACACTTCCCGAACAGTCATCCGTATCAGGAATTCAGGACGGCTTCGGCCTTACTTTATCTATTAGACAGTGTATGCATCATTTCATTCAAACCCCATCCTGGTACACTTCACGCCCATCGGACTATCCGTAATCGAACGTGGTGGATTGTGCAGTAAATGTCTCCCAAATCGCACTCAAGAACAAAACAACAGGGGAATCGGCCCATCATTTTGGTAACAAATGATGACGGAATCCACTCCCCGGGTTTACAGGCGCTGGCCGAAGCGGTGAGCGACCTGGGCGATTTGTGGGTTTTAGCGCCTGACCGTGAACGGAGCGGCGTTTCGCACTCGTTTACAATCAACCACCCCATCCGTGCAAAAAAAATCGCTCCGCAGACCATTATTATCGATGGAACACCAGCGGATTGTGTCATGTTCGCTATGCGTGGCTTTTTGGAAAAACAGCCGGATATTGTGCTTTCAGGCATTAATTGCGGGCCGAATTTGGGTGAAGACACCATCTATTCCGGCACCGTCGCCGCGGCCCGGGAAGCCTTCCTTTGCGGCGCTTGGGGGATCGGTTTTTCGGTGGAGCATTATGCCGCCCGGGGAGCCGATACATTCGATTTCACAGCCACGGCCCGGGCCGCCCGGCTAATTACCAAAGCGATCATTGACCGCGGACTGCCCGAAGGCTCATTTTTGAATATCAATGTGCCCCACATTCCTTGGGAGGAATTGCAGGGCATTGCCATTACCCGCCTTGGGCAACGGGTCTATCACGATGTGATCGCCCGGCGTGTCGATCCGCAGGGGAATGAATATTATTGGATCGGCGGGGATCCGCCGACGTGGGTTCCGGCTGAAGGCACTGATTTTCACGCTATCGGAGAAAATAAAATCTCGATTACGCCATTGGGCAAAGACTTTACCCAACACAACGCAATCGATGAGTTAGACCGCTGGGAACTCAACCTTGGCGATGGATAGAATAAAATCTCAAACCGGCAAGAACATCCATGGATTTTTTACATAACTTCAAAGAGGCCATGATTGCCTGGACCTTGGCCTGGGTCATTAATCCACAAACAGAACAATTTACCAATCACGCGCTGCTCTCGCTTTTTGTTTTGGCGTTTGCCGAATCGAGTTTTTTCCCCATTCCGCCCGATCTGCTTTTGATCGCCATGGCCGGGATTCAGCCCTCCAGCGCTTTCACGTTGGCGTTGGTTTGCTCTGTCGGCTCGGTGCTTGGCGGCATGGCCGGTTATGCCATTGGCTACTGGGGCGGACGGCCTTTGATCGATTGGCTGGGTGTGAAACCCTTTTTCAGGTCTTGGCTGTCTCACGAAAAAATCGATGCGGTCGGCATCTACTATCAAAAATACGATGTCTGGGCCGTGGGCATCGCCGGATTCACACCGATTCCCTATAAGATTTTCACCATCGCCGCGGGGATTTTCTCGATCCGCTTTTGGCCGTTTGTGTTCGTTTCGGCGGTTTCCCGTTCGGCGCGTTTCTTCCTTGTCTCGTTCGTGATGTTCTACTGGGGCCAGACCGCCATGCATTGGCTGGATCACAACATCAAGTTGGCCACGGTACTGTTTATTGTGGCCTTGGTGGGCGGTTTTGCGGTCATTAAATACGCTCTACCCAAGCGTCCGGAAAAGAGCAACGCTGATTCATAAGCCGGTTGATCGCACGGCCGGTTGCCGATTCAAACTTTGAGGTGGGGGATGATGTACGGCGCACTGCAAAAACCGAATCCCGATATCGAGCGTTTCATAAAAACAATTCGGGGAGAGATGATCCCCGAACGGCCACCGTTGTTCGAATACATCATCGACGACTGCCATATCCGCGACATCACCATCCAACACCTGGGCCGGGAATGGGTAGAACCGGATTGGAGCAGCCTAAAATCGCTGATTCCCTTTCTAGATAACTTCATCGCTGTTTGGCGGGCCTTGGGCTACGACTATGTACGCTTGGAGCTGACCGCCGGTTTCGAGCTCCCGGTTAAGCTGGCTCCCGATCCCGGGACACAAGGAAAGACCGACCGCAGCTGGGCCGATGCCCACCACGGGGCCGTTGAGAATTGGAACGATTTCGAGACCTACGCCTGGCCGGACAAACCGGCCGAATTCCATCTGGAGATTCTCGATTACGTCGCCAAACATCTGCCCGATGGCATGGGATTCATCACCTGCCACGCCGGGGGCATCTATGAAATCGTGACCCGGCTCATGTCTTATGAGGGGCTGTGTTTGGATTTATATGACAATCCGGACCTGGTTGAAGCGGTTGTGCAACGCACCGGCGAATGTATGGAGACTTACTACAAGGCCTTCCTGGAAATCGAAGAGTTGAGCGTGGTTATTCAGGGCGATGATATGGGCCACCGGACAGGACTGCTCATCTCCCAAGAACATCTGCAGAAGTACTTTTTGCCCTGGCATACGCGTTTTGCGGCCTTGGCTCACGAACGGGGGCTGCCCTATTGCCTGCATTCTTGCGGCGATGTGAGCAAAATCATGCCATCGCTGATTGAGGAAACCGGCATTGACGGCAAACACTCCTTTGAGGATGTGATTATGCCGGTTACTGAGTTTTATGACGCGCATCATGACAAGATCGCCGTCATCGGCGGCCTGGACCTGAATATCCTTGCGGCGGGCTCGCTCGATGAGGTACGGACGGGCATACGGGCGCTGATCGACCACTGCGCGCCCCGGGGACACTATTTGGCGGGTTCGGGCAACTCGATTGCCAGCTATGTTCCACTGGAAAACTACATCGCCATGATCGCCGAGGCCCAACGTTAAAGGATTAGGGCGAATCCCCCCAGCGGGAGGGCGAATCTCCTGATGAGCCGTTTTTATTACCAATTTGCTTCGCAGGGTGCTGATCAACTAAATCCCACATAGACACCCCGAAATCGTGGGTCCCCCTTTGGCGGGATCAACGGCGGCCACGCCGCGGGATCCTACCGGGGCACCCGGGCGACTCCCTTGGCCCTGGGGGCCGATGCAACTATAGTCTTTCCCCGGTGCCGGACGGGCAATCCCGAACGCCTCTCCCGCACCCGGCATAAGCCATTACGGGGCGTAGCGCAGTTGGTAGCGCGCCTGGTTCGGGACTAGGAGGTCGCTGGTTCAAATCCAGTCGCCCCGATTTTCTTGTTTCTAGCCTAAGCCTTGGTAGATCAGGTACTTAACCCGCGTTTTTCAGTGACTTAAACTCTACAATTTTCACGTTTCGTGCAATATCGTGCAATTCTGCGCCTTCCAACGACTCAATTAGTGCATCGACTTTGCACACAACATGCTCCCGGAATAGGTCTACAAGCCGTTCCCTTTTATCGCCGAAGTAGTGCCTCTCGGCAATCGTCTTAGGAGCGTGGCCGACGTATCGGTCTACAAGATGAACATTCCATCCTTCATCAGCGGCATGTTCGATAGCGTGGCTCTGAAGCGTATTGCGAAGGTCTTTAGGTGCAAGTTCACAGTCAGACTTCCAATTCTGTAGGGTACGCTTCAACAGTTTCCCGTAAGCCTTGTCGGCTCTGTCATAAGGAACCACGGTAGCGGTCCCTTGGTTCATCTGTTGAAGGTACTTAAGAACAATCCTGGGAACTGGAATGCACCGGACTCGATACTTGTTCTTAACTCGCTCACCGAACTCCGGGTGATCTTGAATCGTGATCGTTCCCGCTTGTAGATCAACATCTGACCAGCGAAGCCGAAGAGCCTCCCGGAGTTGAAGTCCACAAACGCCTTGGAGCATTACCGCAGGAACAAGGATCGCTTTCCATTCATACCCTTTGAGCCACTCCAAGAACTTCAGGAGTTCCTTATAGGACAGTACAGGATTGCCCTCGTCTCCTCGGTAGACTCCATCTCGGCCAGCATGAGCGGGAAGTCTGAGCGGTCTGCAAATGTCTCGATACTCGTCCGGCCAGTTGGCAGCCAAGAAACTCGACGTTGACCGTACAGGCTCCAAGTAGTGACTTATGGTCTTGGCTTTGAGTCCACGTCCGATCAACTCATTCACATATTCGCGAAGCAACTCAAGCCGAAGTTGCCGCCAGTGGGTGAGCCTTTTCTGATCGCACCATCTTAAGAAGTAGTCGGCAAACTCAAACTGATGTCTTTTATGTTCAGCAGAACCGCTACTTGCGCTTAAGGTGCGATGAAAGGCAGAGGCAATATCCAAGTCAACAGTTTCGGAGTCGGTAGAATCTCCGAAGAGTATCTTAGAACCTTGTTCAACTGCTTCTTGCAGTCCCATCGCTAGGAACTTGTTCCTTATATACAAGCCTTTGGAGTTTCTGCCGCTGACTTTCCACTTGCCCGGAGTTATCTCCTGAAGTGTGAACTCTCGGCCTTGTTGATCGCCTTGGCCGCTGGCTTTGTATCTGTTGTCCCGATGTACGACTCCGAATGAGCCGATCATCTGAACGGTCGCCCTCTCCGTTGTCAAAGATCGCATTGTGGGTCTCCTTTCCGCGAGAGACCCCACTTCGTTGAGCGGAAGGAGTTTCACATACTTGATTCATTGCGTCAATCACCGATTGTCCCCAATAGCCTTTACCGGGCAACGCTCGGAGACCATACTTACGCAATGTGTCGAGATTCACGAAACCTCGAAGGAGATTTTCGAGTTCGCTCGTCTCGTAAAGTGTATGTGGGTCAATGCGGTTTGGCATTTTTTTGATTCGAGACTGAAGGGCCATTTCAGCGCCCTCGGGTGTTTCATTTTGCAGACTGGGCCTGAAGCCCTGGGCCATCCTAAAGGCTCGATACGCCCCATTTCCGGGCGTTCTGCGGCCATTTCACGTTCATCATCCGGCCCATATTTTCTGGCTTCATCCTTCCTTGCTTCTTTGTTTCTTGTTTCCCCCTTATAAAGGGGGGGAAACATGGAAACTAAGGCGATTCTTTCCTTCTTTCTTCTGCAAATTTCCCCGGAAACTTCTATAAACATCTCATGTAATTCGACTTAGAAAAGTTGTTTCCTTCGTTGTTTCCACATTCATACTTTCCATTGCGTTTTTCAGTAATGAATTCTCTCGACGCTTCTCTGTCTGCTTAATCCTTCGGATGTTCTTGTGTTTTTCATTTCAGATACTTGAAACTCGACTACTGAGGAAAATACTCCTCAAGATACTTATGACCTTTCTCTGTGATCTCGGGTGGCGTTCCTCTCTTGCAGGTTACATACCCATCTTCTTTTAACTGTTTGAGTTTCTTGCTTACCGAAGACTCGGTAATACCAAGAATCTCGCTCAGTGCCTTTTGACTATCTGGTTCCTTGTCTCGAATTGTCTTGAGGATTGTTGCGCTCTCAGGGATAGAATGACTACCTAAATCTAGTTCCCACTTTATCCTATCGTCTTGTCCAGGGATCAACTTCACATTGAGCGACTCAGGATCAGGCTTACTTCCACGTATCTTTGTAAACTTGATTGTGAATTGAGTCCCAGCACCGAGATTGATTTTTTTAGATACCTTTAACTCAATACATGTATCTAGTATGTCTTCACGTCTCGATGCTCCCCGCTGTGTGCCGTCTTTGCCTGCATGATGAATCCAAACAGTTGCAATGCCTGAATGCTTGAACATCCTAATCAGGTCTAAAAGTGAGTCCTGCGCCGTATTGTCATTCTCATCCAGACCGGAGGTAAGACAAGACAGATTATCAAAGATAATAAGGTCTGGATAAATATGATCTTCACGCATCTTTCTAAGGAGGTACTTAATTCTTTCCTTGGAATGAGCCTTATTTATCTGTAACGGCTCTCCAATGTCCCAGAGACTTTCCGAACACAGGATGAATAAGTTCTCTGGAAGTTCGTTACAAAGTGCCTTAAGACGTGTCTGCAATTCAACCTCGGCCATCTCTCCGTCTATATAGAGTACAGTGCGGCATTTTGGCACTTTGTATCCAAAGAATGATCTTCCTTGTGCAACTGAGAGAGCAAGTTCTAGCGCAACCCATGTCTTACCAACTCCCCTATAGGCGAAAATCATGGTTGCAGATCGTGTTTGCAAGAATGGTTCAATAATATACTCACGTTTAGGTATATTCTTATTCGCTAACTCACAAGCCGCTATAATCACTTCTCGCAAGGTCTTAGTCCTTCGAGCATTGCTTTCAGTTAGATTCTTATCCATTTGAATACCTCTCTTAATAATCCAGTAGAATCCTGTTCATTGAACCGGAGTCCCATAGATGTAGACTAGATTTGACAGAGACTATGGTTTATATAGCCGCTGTCGTTTTCATTGTGTGACGTGACACGGAAATCAATGAAATCGGGCATAAATACTTCGCCGCGACTTCAGTAAATCGTGGTAAATATGACAGTTATAAATTTCAAGAAAAAATTAAAAAATGACTGATGTCAGTCGAAAGCAAGCGTGACAGAGCGTGACCGGTCACGTTATGAAGCTACAAGTCTTCATCCGGTTCTTCACCAAGTGATTTCCTGCGAAAATCTTTGTACTCGCTACTGTTTTCATCAATACGGTTGTAAGGATGGAGAGGATCATCTCCAGTAGTATACATCGAATCGTCATAATCTAACTTGCAAAGAAGTTGGTAACCATCTCTTGTGTTTCCATCCTGGTCAAAAGGGTCGGATTCTTTTCCTGTGATCTCCTGAAGTTTTTTACGTATTCGGCTTATTCTCTTTCTCATATTGTCAGACTTTGTCTCCTCAAGCATATCCATCGTGAGGCGCATCTTGGACTCTGTCTTCCAAAGGTTGGCATATAAACATAAATCAAACGCGATTTGCTTAGGTCTGCCTTGATTCTCCCAACCAAGTTCATGCAAAGAGATTTTTTCAGACTGCTTATCATGAATTTCAAATTTGACAGTTATACTTTCATTACTTATAAGAAAAGTGATAGTCAGGTCCTCCCATCTCTTTTCTCCTAGCGGAAACAATGGCGTAGAACCGGAAGTCTCACCTTCAGTCTTCGCTTCCACCGGACTTTGTTTTCCCGAATAATCAGATGTAAGAATCGAATAGTAGCGACATTCCGTATAGTGCATTGGCTTCAAGACAGCAAACTGCCATCGCCAGTCCTCTGGAGAAACACTCTCATCGTTTAGTCTACGATAAGAATTGTCTCGATCAATCTCATCGCGATAATGGTAAAGAAGGGATGCAAAGTAGTGGAATCTATCGAAGGCTACTTCTGGACAAAAGTCAGAAAACCATTCTTTACCTTTATTTCCGTTTATGCTTGGGAATTCCTCGTCCGTTCTCGGATAAAGGCTAGATTTCTTCCACTTTCCTTCCAGTTGTTCATCATCAACCACCTTTGCTGCAAATCCCTTCCTTCCAAGCGCTGTCTTACTCAGATAATACCCTGGACAGTTTTGACAGCCTGCAAACGGGCAACGAGGTGTTAGACCTTGCTCCTTACTTTTTGCCTTATACCACTCAAAAGTGGGATTTATATGCTCCTCTTCATGGCTCATGGCACACTCCGGTACAGAGTTGAATCGCCTTGAACCTATATCAGATTCCCAGGCAGAGGACTACCGGCAAGGAGTCGGCCAAGGTTCCCACTAGAAGTCTCTCCGAGAAGGCGTAGAATTCCGCCAACAAGTCCACTCTGGAGGGTGGAATATGAGGATTCCTACAACAAGCGCCATTCTCTTGCTGACGGCCCTTCCCTGCCTGGCTCAACCCACAGTCATCGACCTGGATACAGAGGCACCCGACCTACTGATCGACGCTCCAGCCGGTTACGCGTTGGCCAACTACTCCTTTGGAGCCGTGCCCGAGGGTGAGGGCAGCAATGGCCTGGGGATGTCCATCGTTCTACAGGCCGGACATGGCCTGATCATCTATGGCCCCTCTATCGAGACCGGAGAGGGCAACGTCCACATCCAGTGCTCAGTCATGACCAACAGCCCGGATGTCTTCCTAGCCCTAGTGGGGCTCAATGCCCCAGTTGATGGTTCCCTTGTGGCCAACATGCCCGCCAATGGCTCTGACTACATGGGCGATGGCATGACCTGGCACACAATGGAAGTGATCTACGATCCCAAAGGCGACGCCCTGATGCCCGCCTTCCAGGCCGTGGCGACTTCAGACGCTATTGTGGTCGTGCAGTTGGATCAGATCGTGGTGACTCCTCTCAACTCTCTGCCGCAAGATGAGGCGGCGAGTCTGCTCCGTATGCCTTATATAGCGCCTCCAACTTCTGCCACTCCTACTCCCGCTCCGCAACTGTCAGTTGAACCGGAGACTATAGAACTGTTCGGCGATGGCTCTTTTGACATCAACATCAGCAACAGCGGCCCGGGTGGCACAGTTTTAACAATCGACTCTCTGGAGTTCCATCACCATTACGGCGGCGCTTATCATGGATTCGGCTTCTCGTGGCAGATGGACCACATTCAGTTTCCGGTCACTTTGCCAAGCCAGCGCTCAATAACGATTCCCGTCTCCTACAGTTCCGAAGGGCAGACTACCGACTCCGCTCTTTGGCTTGATGGAGTCACAAGCATAGGAGGCGCTCAGCGTCTAAGCGGTCCTTACATCGGACATGCCGTTGCAACTCCAACACCAACGAACACTCCGGCAAACCCGACTCCAACGCCGACGTGGGAACGGATGTGGACCAGAGTCTACGATAGAGGACCGGCACCAAGAATAGGCCACGATATGGTTTATGACACTGCCCGACAGAGAACTGTTCTCTTCGGTGGTGTCGATGAGTTTGGAAATATTCTCTCCGACACTTGGCTTTGGGATGGCCAAACTTGGGAGCGAACAGGTCAAGAGCATCCCCCTGCCCGAAAAGACCATGCTATGGCTTACGACTCCATACGTGAAAGAACAGTCTTGTTTGGGGGAACTAATAACGACTTGCTGAGCGATACTTGGGAATGGAACGGTAATAGTTGGGAAATCATATCCGCTACGGGTACTCCGGCTCGTGCTATGCATAGAATGACTTTTGAATCGAGTGTGGGTAAATCAATTCTTTACGGCGGATATACAAATGATGATAGCCAGCCTATTGATACTTGGGCTTGGGATGGGAACTCGTGGGAAGTCCTTTCAACTGCGGGACCTGGGCCAAGATTTGGCCATGATATGGTCTATGATGAACGACGTAATGTAATAGTCCTTTATGGTGGAACTAATAAACTAGACGCCGGTGCCCCTGCTTATGCTGACACCGTAGAATGGAACAGCATGTGGAATGAATGGATAAGGTTGACAGTCAACAGTCCATATATACTATTTAATCATGCTATCACTTTTGATTCGCTAAGATACAAAATCATCTTGTTTAGTGGTCAATATAGTCGTTATGCGTATCTTCCGAAAACATTTGAGTTTGATGGTAGTGAATGGTCTCTGGTCAGCAATGACAGTATAGAACGTATTAGGCATCGGATTGCGTACGATTCATCGAGAGACCGAGTAGTACTATTCGGAGGACAGCATGGAGCTTTTCATGGTGACACCTGGGAGTTTATGGAGGTTTCACCGACACCGACAAACACTTTCACACCAACTCCGACACCAACCTCTACTACAACTCCCACTAATACAGAGACTCCAACTTTAACAGCGACATTTACCCCCAGCAATACTCCTACGCCGACTGTAACCAAAACCATTACTTTCACTCCGACAATTACGCCAACGTATACCATCACAAATACACCAACTATCACTCCAACATTCACCGCCACTCACACATCAACTCCAACACCAACGCACACTCCCACTGACACTCCAAGCCCAACGCACACAAATACTCCCACCTCCACGCCCACATTGTCACCTTTAAGCATCACTATAGACTTACCCAATTTGCCAGAAAACGCCCAACCACTCCAACTCAAATTGATACCGCCAGGATCGTTTATCATGGGCTCACATTTAGATGAATTAGATCGTCATGCCAACGAAGGCCCCGTACACAACGTAACAATATCGCGCCAATTCTTTATCGGAAAATTTGAAGTAACGAATGCCCAATTCCGGACTTTTCGTCCAACTCATGATAGCAAATACTATGTTGGATCAACACTCAATGAAGATGATCAGCCAGTAGTGCATGTGACATGGAATGACGCAATGGAATTTTGCGGATGGCTTGAACAACAAAGTCCAGGCTTGACATTTCGGCTACCCACCGAAGCAGAGTGGGAATATGCATGCCGAGCATGGACAACCGAGCGTCGTTACTGGGGTGACGACTTAAACAATGATAGTGCTTGTGGTTATGCCAATGTTCGCGATATCACATATCAACAAGCCATTGGCGGCCCAGAGATATTTAATTGCGAAGATGGCTTTGCTGCGTCATCGCCAGTTGGAAGTTTTGCACCTAATACTTTCGGCTTGTATGATATGTTGGGCAATGTATGGGAATTATGCTTTGACCGAAATGGAGGATATACAAGCGTACCTCAAACTGATCCAACAGGACCGATTTCTGGCAACAAGCGTATTATGCGGGGTGGTTCATGGTCCAATCTGCCAGAATTTGTACGGTCTGCGGATCGTTACAACTGCTCTCCAGACTTTGAGACTTATAATATCGGATTCCGTATTGTTGCTACCGAAATCTAATAGAGAAGCATTTAATGCCTTTCAAACTCCTCCACCGCATTGACCTGCCCTTCGAGCAATCCCCAAACAAGGACATCTCCGCTGGATGTCCCAACTATTGCTGAGCGATGGTTCTCTGAGAACGCAACGCTGTTGATCTCGCCCCTCTCCAGTTCATGATTAAGTATTTTTTCACCGTTCGAGGTATCCCATACTGCAAAGCGAAAATCCGACCAAGCGACAGCCAAGCGCCCGTCCTTAGAAATGCCCACACCGTAGACGTATTGCTCTATGTCATCAGCAACAAGTTGTACAGGTGTAAGTTCTGCCTCAGTGCTATCGGAGGTCGTTGCCCCAACAAGCAAAGTCAACGACACTCCAATTAAGATTCCGAGAAGTAGGTGTTTGAGTTCTGGCTTCATTTCTCTGCTCCTTAATGATTCCTGGTTGTGACTGACCACTATACAGATAGCGCCTAAGAACTGGGACAAAACCTGCCTATTTGGGACAGGGTGAGACGAGAAATTGAGACGGGGTAAGACAAGGTGAGACCGCATTCCGCCGAAGGGGTGCCTAATTGAATAATTCCACAAAAAAGATAGAGAAGCATCCACTATCCGCCTTTTCGCTTGCTTGTTAGAGTCTAAGATTCACTTAGGGGTATTCTCGGACAAGGCGGAAACCATGAAGGCTATCGCTCTGTGTCGGTAGCACCGGACTCCTATATGCACTTCTGGACTCGGCAAGGTTTGCACTGAATGCCCCGCCACGCGAAACGCGAATGTCTCCTTGCTCTGGTCCCGACGCGTCAACTTGAGGTCCTCTATCATACGGTGCCTCCCAAACGTCTTGGCACAATTCAGAGACGTTGCCGTACATGTCAAATAGGTCCCAGGAATTGGAAGTCTTTAATCCTATCCTTTTAGTGCCATAGGGAGAGATATTGCCTCTCCACCACATATACGGATCGACTTCGGAACATTCACTCGCTGTATCGTCACATCCAAGAGCATCCCCAAACCAGAAACGTGTAGTGGTTCCAGCTCGGCAAGCATATTCCCACTCGGCCTCTGTAGGTAGACGGAACTTACCGAGTCCTAATTGCTCCAGTTCTTGTATAAACTCCTGACAATCATTCCATGAGACTCTTTCAACAGGGTAGTTGGGATCATCGCCGCCAAACTCGGATGGATCGTTGCCCATAATAGCAATCCACTGTCCTTTGGTTACTTCGTACCTTCCAATGTAGATAGATTTCGTCAGCGTAACTTCGTGGCTGCTCCATTCATTCTCGGACCGACTGCGTTCATCTGGACTTGAGCCCATGGTGAATGTGCCTCCCGATAACAGGACCATCTCTAGCGGCAAGGCACTCGCAGGCAAATTAGGAATGTCGATTGTGATGTTCTTACCAGTTGCCGGAGGGGGATAGGTATGCCATTGCTCTTGAAAGGTAAGCAGATCGAGTGAGTCTACTTTTCCACTTTGGTCTAGGTCTGCGGTTGTCGTTGTGGATGCTGCGAGCATCGCATCTGGCCAAGCGCCGGTAATACGTACAAATGCATATTTAATATTTCCACTTCCGTCATAGTATTCTGTGTAAACAACTAAAATATTTTCAAAGAATGCCAGTGGATGCAAATTAGTTACTACCTTAGGTCCACTGGGAACATATACCGCCCCAGACATAACAGTCCACCACTCACCAGTTTTGATATTGTACAGAGAGAGCGCTCTAGTATTATTTCCCTGTTGCGGATTAGGGGTTAAAAGTAGATTAGAGGTCCCAACGGGGAGAGCATCGTTGGACCTTAACAGGACATCTACTTCCATTGATGAGGAATTCCTTGGTGCTTCATAAGCGTCTAGGACATGTAGGCCAGATGCTAGATTGAAAACATCCTGTATTTCAGTGATGTCGATTGCCTTGCTTTGTGCATAGACACTTGAAGTAAATAGTACGCACTGAATGATGAAAGCAAACTGCCTCATTGGGATCACCTCCTACGAGTTCGATGTCTGTCGGGACTATCTCGCAATCTCCCTGATATGTAAACTGAAAAGACAGTGAGTTTCAATCGGATGAAAGGCACTGTACTTATGTTCACCCTTCTCAAAAATCACCCCACAAAATGGAGAGATGGGTCCGCATAGAGACTGATGCTTGAAAAACTTCCCCCCCGGTACCCCCTTGTGTTTTGCTGCCCGTTTATTGCCAAACAAGCATTGAAATCTCCCAAGTAAGTGCGGCGACTGGGACAGTTTTCCATGCTGAATTTGCAATGGCCGTGCAATATCGTGCAATGTGATCGCTTCTAAGGTGGGTCTGAGAGGGGTCTGAGGTAGGTCTCAACGATTAGGGGTCTCTTCGCAACCTTCTGATTATTCTTGCATTACGTTGTTATTCCGAGAGATACAGAAACTACTCATTTCTGGTTCAAATCCAGTCGCCCCGATTTTTGCCCCGTAAGGGGCAAAAATAGAGCAGGAGAGAGTCGAGAGGAGAAAGTAGAAGAACCTCGAGGCTTTGGGTAACACAAATAGAAATCATCCGCCCCCAACCTCTCCTGCGGTCTCCTTTCTACTCTCTACTTTCCAAAGATTCCTCTTCGATTTCTAAAGATTGCGGGTAATGAAATGGCGTTTGCATTCGAGAAACTGAAAGTCTACCAAAAGGCTATCGCATTTGCTGATTCAGGTTGCACACTGACCAAAGGCTTCCCTCGTGGGTATTTCTTCCTGGCCGATCAACTCAACCGCGCTTCTTTGTCCATTGCAGCCAATATAGCCGAAGGCAATGGCCGCTTTACCAAGCCTGATCGCAAGAATTTCTTCGGGATCGCTCGTGGAAGTGTGCAGGAGTGTGTGGCATTGCTAGAGGGATCTTCATATTAACTGTCCGATTGAAGCCGTTCTCTTGTTGTCCTCGGGGTGGGTAATAACATCGAGGAGAGCGGTGTCGAGGCGTTGAATCAACGCGTCACGATCCTTGCAGTGCACATTGGTAAACCAGCGTGCCTTGAGGACGCGCCAGATGCGTTCGATGGGGTTCAAATCCGGGGAATAAGGCGGGAGGTAGACCGGTTCAAAGAAATGCCAGTTGGTGGATTTTCGATGATGCCAAGAAGCGTTATCCAGAATGAGGATATTCCGCTTGCGCTGAGGATGAATCATTCGATGCGCTTCGTCTAAAAACGCTTGGAATACATCACTGTCCACATGACTGGCTTCAATCGCGAAAAATTCTCCAGTCCGAGGCGCCACCATTCCCAAGGCATTCATTCGAATGTGGTCGCCATTGTGGGTGACGCGTGTCTTTCTCCCTTTTTTGTCCCAACGCTGCCGCGAGCGCGACTCGCCTTCAAACCCCGATTCATCCGCAAACCAGAGTTCAACGTCGGGATTCTCACTCAGCTCCCGCAATGTCTCACGAAAAGCCTGGCGTTTCTCTTCATCTTGACGGTCCGGCCAGGGCTGAGGCACTTTCAACGTAAAATCATTTTCATGAAAAAAACGTAAAACCGTATTGTACGAGCATTCGATCTGGTAAGTCTCTCGTAGAAAACCGTGAAAATTCCGAGCCGTCCAGAAGGTGCGAGCCACCTTTTCGGGGTGATCCAGCACTTCCAGCAATTCATTTTCCTGATTCGGATCAATACACTTGGGACGTCCACGGCCCGGCTTGGGAATCAGCCCATCAATCCCGCATTCATTAAACGCCTGAATCCAGCGTCGAAGGTTTCGTTCGCCAATCACAAGCGCTTTGCAGACCTGATCCCGGGGAATCCCGGTAATCAATAACTGCATCGCCGTACAGCGCGTGTTCATCTCAAACGTACCCACCCGTGACGCCTCTTTCAGCTCCTCACACGTCGCGTTCTCTGGATTGGGTTCCAAGCGTGTACGGCACATGCTGGTACCTTGACAGCAACCCTCCATAAGATCTAGGGGAAACGGACAATTCTTTTGAGGATCCCTCTAGAACTCGCCAGTCGGCAGAAACTGATCGAGATGGACCAGCACCGGCAACTTAAGGCCCTCTTGGAGGAAATGGCCCGGATGCTATCCGGACTGATCAAGGGGACAAATAGCAATGAGAAGTAGCCAAAATTTGCCCCGTAAGGGGCAAAAATAGAGCAGGAGAGAGTCGAGAGGAGAAAGTAGAAGAACCTGGAGGCTTGGGTAACACAAATAGAAATCATCCGTCCCCAACCTCTCCTGTGGTCTCCTTTCTACTCACAAAGCAAAATTCTAGGTGGCTTTATTGCCATGGATGAGTGAAATGTGAAGATCATCAACAATGCATGCGCACAATGCGGAGTGTCAATGCTATACGACATATTTGCTGGCAAATATGAACATTCGAAATCTGAAGCAAAAGAACTCTCTCTCATTATTGCAATACGAGATTAATGCTTGACAATCTTGTATTGTTAATTATATATAATAGACTGTATTGAAAAGGTTCGAATTTAAAATGCGTCTGGGAAGAGTCGCCACGCGTCTCAACAAGGGCTTCTAGCCCTAATCCCCAGTCGCTTTTTTTTGCCTTCAGAAAAAACGTCAAGTTGAATAATAGGTTAAAAATGTATCTATTGTACATCGACGAATCTGGCACATCTTCAATACCGGGAAATACATCTCATTTTGTTCTTGCTGGGCTTTCCATACCAATCTGGCAGTGGAAAAATTGTGACAGAGCAATATCGAATATAAAACATCCGTATGGTATGGGGGATGCCGAGATACATACTGCATGGATGCTTCGAAAATATCCTGAACAACAGAAGATACCAGACTTTTCAAATATGAATTACACTGAACGGAGGCGTGAAGTTTCAAAAATCAGAACAGCGGAGTTGCTACGGCTCCAACGGGGAAGTTCTAAAACTTATAAGCAAACCAAAAAGAATTACCGAAACACGAACGATTATATCCATCTAACTTACGATGAGCGCAAGCAATTTGTGCTCGAAATTGTCAAGTGCATATCAAATTGGGGATTTGCCCGCTTATTTGCGGAATGCATTGACAAATGTTATTTCGATCCATTCAGGACTTCTCAAGATGTTGATACTCAAGCATTTGAACAAATTGTTTCACGCTTTGAGCATTATTTAAAAAACAAAAGTGATCAAAAAAATACTCTCTATGGACTATTGATTCATGACAACAATGAAACTGTAGCAAGAAAACACACCGCTCTCATGAAGACATTTCATAAGAACGGCACTTTGTGGACAAAAATCAACAATATCATTGAGACTCCACTTTTTGTAAACAGCGAATTGACTTCACTCGTCCAAATAGCAGATACTTGTTCATACGCGATACGCAGATATCTCGAAAATGGGGAACAAGAACTTTTCTCCCACGTCTTTCAACGAGCCGACAGGATAAATGATACTGTTGTCGGCATGAGACATTTTACCTGCAGTACTTGTAATTGCGATATATGCTCAAATCACTAAGATTATTCTGGAAAGTCCTGCATTTTGTCTATACATGTTTTGCGAGACGGTTTCTTCAGCGCCATGCTTCCAGTCACGGAATAATCTCAACTCTTAAAAATGGTGTTTCGTTTTCTCCGGTAATTTTTGGGGCATCTTTAGTTGGCAGCCAATCCGTGATCGCAATGCGATAGATCAGATCATTACCTAAAACCTCACTACTCACTACGCCAAGGTTGTGAACTCAAGCATCTCAAATGTGACATCCGAATCCTGGCCGTAAAAAAACACCTTATCGCCGCGCCGCTCCGGACATCGGTCAATGAGCGTCCTGCGCCCGTCGATGCATACATCGATGATGTCGTCATAAAGAACAACCTCAAGCGTGAACGCACGGTCCAATCCATCGACTCCAAAGATGTATTGCTCGTTTAAATGAACGGTGCGGTTAAAAGGCGAGAAATGCAGATCGTATCCACTATCGAAATCGGATTGGGCACAGAGACGCAATCCAAAGCCGGAGGCATTCGGGTGGGGAGCGACTCGCATAACCAGTTTCGATTTCTGGGGCACGCCCGAACAGACGGCCGCACCCAAGCCTTGCCGCGCATCGATACGGACCCGGCCTTTTTCAAATGTGGCGCCGCCGCTGAGCGGAGTCAGCTGAAGATTGGATAGCGGCTCTTTACCTGCAATCATCTCTTCCGGGAACTTCATGCAGAGGCTCCCATCATCGAGTTGGACAAGTTCCCGGAAAACCACGTTGCCCCCGAACATCAAAGAGCCGTCATCCCGGTCATTCTCACGAGTACCGATCCAGGCAACACCGATTCGCCGTCCGCCGGTGAACGGGGCCGTCTTCATAACCCGTGCGGCGGGTCCATCCAACATATCGACCTTCGGGAGAATCCAAGGACCATTGAACTCGCGTGCCATCCGGTAACGGGCAATTCCATCATTACTAAAGATGAGATAGTACCAGCCATTCCAAGCGAATAGGTCCGGACACTCGGGCACTCCCGGAAGACCGGGGATAAGTAACGGCTCTTTCACCTCCCACGCTACCAGGTCGGCGGAAACAAGATGCGCGAGACAACCGCCTCGTCCGGGAACGGAGTAATCTGCCAGACATGCGGTGACCAGCATGTGGAAAAGCCCGTCACAGCTGTCCCTAAAAACCACCGGATCGCGATAATGATAGGGATCGTAGTTTGGGGGAGGCGATGCGAACGGATTCGGCTCGGTCTTTTCGAAAGATACACCGTCGCGGCTGACCGCCAGACTCAAGTGTTGTGTCCAATCGCGCATACGCGTTGCGTAGAAGCCATAGTACAGACCATCGTGGAAGAGTACGGAGCCCGTACAAATTGAACCTTCACGATCATCCGTAATCGAAATAGCCAGTGGATGGTGTTCCCAATGAACCAAATCCGTCGAACTGGCCTGAGCCCATTGGTGTCCCCCCAATCCCTCCAGCGCCTGATGATGGTTTTCATCGACAAGATAGAACAGACGAAACACCCCCGCATGAAAAAAGGGCATACAATCCCCGGCAAAATACGCCCCTGATGGCTTAAAATACTGCACAGGTAGACCTTTCAGCCGTGGTTATTCCGATAAGACCGGCTTCTCCGCCACAAGGGACAATCCGAGCGAGCAAGCAGTTATCATATACAACACATTCTTTTCCATAAGAAAGCCCGTGGAACCAAAGTCGCACGGGCTGAAACAGATGTATTGGGGATCAAGAGACAGGGTGTTTATCCCTCAACAATTTTCAGATTCGAAGCCGACATCTTACCATTTTTACCAGGCGTCGGTTCAAACTCGACTTTGTCGTTCTCATACAGTGTTTTCATTCCGGCATTTTCCACATCCGAAATATGCACGAAGACGTCTTTTGAACCATCTTCCGGCTCAATGAATCCGTAACCTTTACTCGGGTTAAACCACTTTACGGTACCAACAGGCATAATCTCACCTCACAGCATAATTTTCCGTATTTAAACGGAACTTTGATTTCAATCTTCGATATCGGTAACACGGAATACAGCTGGATGTGAACTTCCTGCTAATGGCCGATCGGCCGAAAATCTAGATCGTAGCCTGTATCATAGAGGGGAAAGCACCAAGATTATAGGACTGCCGAACAAAGACGTAGAGACAATCGATTTCCCGTCACGCCGCCGATTCGTGTATACGGCAAGCCCTAAAATGCACCACTCAAGGCGACTCTAGGTACACCTCACAACTCCATCTACACTGTATTTTAAAGACTTACGACGGATCTTGGAGCGATATGCCCCTGGAGACCTAAAAAACGAAAGGAAGAAAAGTCATAGCCATAAAATAAAAGATACTAACACCGTACATTTACAATTTGGAAGAACATATCATCAGATTGCGTTTGTTTTCTCAACGGTTCCGGGATGATGTACGCATTAATCGTGTATTGGTTTCAATCCTCCTGATTGCAGTAGCGGCTCTCATATTCTTTTTCATGCCCTCCATTCTGTGGCACTGAGCCGAGATCCAGGCAATATTCCACTTTCGGGAGGCCTCGCCCCTCATCACCCTCTCTGCCTGTGGTTACGTTACGCTGCGTGGGACAGGGAGAACAAATCATTCATGATACAATACCAAATCAATATTCGCTGAATGAAAAAGTGAAGTAATGGAATCAAGTTTGCAGAGAATCGAAAACTGTGCTTATAAACCTAGAGAAGAAACAGCGAACGTCTTAACACATTTAGTCGGTGTCTTCTTTGGTGTTGCCGTATTGAGTCTACTGGTGTCTTTGGCATCCATTGATGGTGACGTTTGGCGAGTCGTTAGTTTTAGTATTTATGGATCATCATTAGTTTTGCTTTATTCCTTTTCTACGCTATACCATTTTTTCCGCGGCCCCCATTTGAAACACATTTTTCGGATTCTCGATCATGTTTCGATTTTTTTCCTTATCGCAGGAACCTATACTCCATTTATGTTGGTTAATTTACGTGGCATTTGGGGGTGGTGTCTGCTTGGCGTCATTTGGGGATTGGCCGCCATTGGCATTTCATTCAAGATTTTCATGACCGGAAGGTGGCGTACTCTATCTGTTGTAGTTTATATCTTGATGGGTTGGATGGTAGTGATCGCCTTCAAACCGCTACTGGACGCGATCACATATTTCGGAATTATGTGGTTGGTTGCAGGTGGATGTGCTTATACAGTTGGCGTCGTATTTTATTTGCTTAAAAAATTACCATACCACCATGCTATCTGGCATTGCTTTGTTTTAATGGGCAGTGCATGCCATTTTGTTGCCATGCTATTTTACGTCTTGCCGATGAATTGATTGCTCCTCCAGGAAGATCGTGCTTGCGTTTCCATTGGAAGGCCCCAATGCCGCCGGTCAGATGATGGAGAGACACGCTACCGCGATCGGTACTGCGTGAAACTCTCTACTGTCGATTCACTTTCAGACTCCCTCAGAAGCCGAAACCCGAAACCGGCGGAGTGAGTGTACGGCGTGTCGGAGTAGCGAGAAGCCGACCGGTTGTAGGAGGCGTCGCCGGCCCAGTTGCCGCCGCGTATGACACGCCCCAAGCCCGATGAAGGGCCTTGTGGGTCAACCTGAGGACCACGCGAAGATGGATCTTCCCACCAGTCCGAGCACCACTCAGAAAGGTTCCCGTGCATGTCGTACAAACCCCAAGGATTCGGTAGTTTCGAGCCAACCTCTTCGCTTTGGTTGTTGTCGTTCCCATCCCACCACATGTACTCATCCATCAGAGTGCAGTACGAACTTGAGTCCGAGCATTCCAGCGCATCGCCAAACGAGAACCGCGTCTCGGTTCCCGCGCGGCAAGCGTATTCCCATTCCGCCTCTGTCGGTAAGCGAAACACCCCAATACCCATACCGTTCAGGTACTCGACGAAAGTTTGGCACTCATTCCAACTCACGATGAAGACTGGATGGTCATCACCGACACCGTAAATGGAGGCAGCGTGACCGTCTGTCGGTTTGGAACCCATCACAGCCTCCCACTGCGCCTGCGTAACCTCGTACATGCCAAGATAAAAACCCTGCGTCAACGTCACTTCGTGGGAGAACCACTCCTCGGAGTGACGCCCCCGCTCGTCTGACGGGCAGCCCATCGTGAAGGTGCCCGGTTGGATCAGGATCATATCGAGCGGCTTAGCGCCCTCTGGCAGGCCGGGGATGTTCACCCGAATCCCCTCAAACCCAGTCTCGGGATTCACCCCAAGACTCTCTACATCTTGGCTCCAACCCGGAAGCACAAGCAGCGAAATTATTATGAGCGGCGCAAAGACTCTCAAGTTCGAGAGAATCACTCTCATGTCGAGAACCTCCTCTTGCATTTGGCAGTCTCCCCACAATATACACTCATCAGCCCAGAGGTGTTTCCGTGAGATGTCACGAGTTGTCGCTAGTTGTCAGGTGTTGTAAGAATCACATGGATTCTCACCTCTCTGTGGCCCTCTGTCCCAAATGAACGGCAAAGATTGAACCTCACACCTCCTCCACGACCCTCAGTCCTGTCAGGTTTGCGAGGTGGCGGATGGTTTGGGTTTGGTCACCGTAATAGGCCACACGGTGCAGCGAGGCATAATAATCCAGAGCGCTTTCGCCCAATGCACCGCCGCCCCAGTTATCCAGAAGTTTCTGCGCGTCTTTAACCTCAGCCACAAGTTCTGTGCGGCAGCCACGTTCCTTGCCCTTGGGCACCCTGGGAACATCGACAATTGTACCTGTGAACATCAACAACGTGTTGAGGTGGATCAGCTTGGTAAAGGTCACTTTTTGACCGATCCGGTAATGAACCTCGGTCACCGCGCCGCCACGAACTTCGGCATGACGCCGCAGCAGATAGGGCGCCCGGAAACTTTCGGGACCTTCCATACGCAGGGGGGCTGAACAGTGGGAGTGATGGTAAACATTCTTGGAGGTGTCCACTCCCGCCGCATTGGCGAGAAAACCGGCGCGGTTCAACACGTGCTGCAGCATCAGCATGGTCAACATACAGTCCATATCCCCATCGCAAGCGGCGGGGATGCCTTGGTCATTCAGACGTGAAAATCCCAGACAGGGAAATCCGCGCTCCAACCAACGCATACAGGTACCGACACACAATCCATGGCATCCGTTCTCTTCAATCATCCGGTCCAGAGTCAGGCTGGCCCGCGCGGCCTTAAGCACATCTTCATGGTTCGGTTCGACAACGCCTTCCGCTTCGTCTATCCACTCTTTCGCGATGGCCTTCGCGGCGGCCTCATCGACCGTTCCCATAATTTCGTCATAACGTCCATCGGCGATCTGGACCATTTCAACACCCAACCGCTCCTTGACCAGATCCGGCGTATGAGACTCGGGCGTGCCTTTGAATGGAGGCGAAACCAGCGCCCGGCTGCGCTTCAGCAGTGGGATGGCCCGCAGCAGCGCCGCCGCATGTTCCAATTCATCGTAGTCGGTAGTGTTGAAAAGCGTGATCCGGTTGCCCTGCTCCCGCCACGGCTTTACCAGGCACCAATCATGCCCGCCGACCACCGGCAGATGGAACAAGGCCACCGGCCGCTTCTGCTCAAAGACCGTGGGCAAAACTCTGCTCGGTCCAAAAATATGCGCACTGATTGCCAACACGGGCGCATCGGGGCCGGCCTTGGCCAGTAAGGCGGCGGTCTCTTCGGCATTGTTCACTTGACCAATAACAAACTCCACATTGCCGAGATTTTTTTCCGCCTTTTTCAGACGTTTTTTTGCGGCCGCAATCTCCTCTTCCGAAGGATTCCAACTGATTTCCCCCGGCTTTCCGGCGATAATGACGCAAATCCGAACCTTTGGGTCGGCCTTGGGCGGAACATCTGCGGCTTCCGTATTGACCGCCAAATGGCCCGCGGCAATTGCGATCCCGCTTACCGCGCTGCTTTTTAAAAAATCCCTGCGAGTACAATGTGTACACATAATTCCCGACTCCTCTCTAGGTTCGAATCCTGCGGATTAAGCCCCACTACAGGCTCTCGTTTGTATCCGTTTTTTGCCACTATTCCGATTACACCGTCAATATCTTTGCACAGATTTCTTTGAAATACATCCGGTAAAAAAGAAGATTTACAGTTTTCAATTAGAATTTATTTAGCTTGGTTTTTATCTCTATAAATTCAGAAACCGGTTGATTTGATTCGTTATTTCCGGTGATAATAGACTCGCAGCAAAATCTACAGGGGCCGTTTACCGGAGGTGTTTCTTGCCTCCGCCTCTCCGCCTGTGGTGGCAAAATTCCACGAGAAGGAGCAGGACTCTATGAAGCACAAAGTTTGGGCCTTCACACTCATTGAACTTTTAATCGTCGTTGCCATCATCGGCATTCTGGCGGCTATCGCCATACCCAACTTTTTGAATGCCCGGCTTCGGGCCAAAATCGCCAAAGCCCAATCGGAATTAAAAAACGTTGACGATCAGATGTTGATCCGCAAAAACGATACGGGCAAATGGGTGACAGATGGCAACGACAGCGCTGAAGGCCCCGAATGTACCGTCGACACCATCGATGGCCCCATTCCGGGAATGTATGGGATCACAACGCTATTCAACGGCACGGTTCATTTCGGCACCCATGTCTGGGCGCAATTAACCACTCCTGTCGCCTACTTAAACGGTCCGCTTTACGATCCTTTTAGCAGCGGCTGCTACTACGCTTATAACGACATGCGATGTTCAAACAAAAGCGGGACGCACTATCATCTACACGCGGCCGGCCCCGACCTTGATGTCGGTGAATATATGCGGGGATACGCCACACGTTACGATGGCAGTAACGGTCTCATATCCAGCGGGGATATTGTTCGCTGCCGCTCATTGCGTAACGGACTGAATTGCATCGAATGGGAAAACAAGATGGCAAAATGAACACAAGTTGGTTTATCTAACTGCCAACGTATCAATTTTCAATGCCGAAACAGACCCGGCGTCGGTATAGGAACCTGCAAGCCCGCATCGTAATCGAACGATAGATTACCAATAACTCCGGCGTCTCACTCACACCTATTGTGCATTTCCACAATCTGCAATGGCTCCGCAGCCTGGATATTCCTATGAACCAAACCTACGATGGGAGTTCCAACTTGAGGAGAGTGTGCGGATTATGCAGCAAAAGAGACCGGCAGAGGCCAAGACCATCCAAGATTACGATGCTCTGTGCGAACGGCTCCGGCTTCTCGAAAGCCAAATGCAGGAGGTCTCTTCATCGGGTGATTCCGGCGCCGAAAAATGTGCCGGGATTTTTTTGGAAATGGCCGATTGCTGCAAACAGATCGGCCGCCACAATGAATTGCTGACCTATTTAAAAGAAGCCCGACGGCTCTGTCCCGAGTTACCCGGCCTGGCGCCGCAGCTGGCGGAAGCGGGCATTTATGAAGATGAGGAACGCCCTACACCTTGGGATCACGAGCGGGCGATTAAGACCTATAACGATATCCAAGACCTGCGCGACCATTGGCATTTACCATTTGACGATTTTTTCAAACAAACCCGGGCTGGGCGTATTCGCCGTTCCATCTGCGAACGGCTTAAAAATTTGACACAATCCGGCGACCGAATATTAGAGGCGGGTTGTGCGGCCGGAGGCTATTACGCATCGCTCAAGCCCTTTATCGATACATCACATTACACGGCCTTGGATATAACTCCCGGCATGGTGCGTTGTGCAAAAACCAATTTCCCGGAGTTGGATGTTTTACGTTCGGATGTACGTAATTTAGGATTTCGTGACAACACCTTTGCGGTGACATTTTCGACCGATGTACTCATGCATATCGAGAATTGGCAACAGGGCTTACGTGAACTCTACCGGGTAAGCGAGCGAGTGTTGATCTTGCGCATCCGGGCACACACGGATCCACATTATCCGACACTCGTTACCAAAATCGGAGCGGGCGCATACCATGTCCCCTATATCATTAACGGCATTGGGGAGCTTCACCAATTTGTAGCCCAGCTCACGCCTACGCCTTATCTTCTGGATGCCGGTTCCATTAGCGGCGAACCAATGCATCCGCACCTTTGGCATATTGCCGAAACCCACCCCGAGTTAATGCAGAAACTGAGGGAATCCGATGCGCCGGGCCTCACCTACTGCGTGGATATCACCATCCTTAAGCAGCGCAACGAGAATTACCTTAAATCGGAAAAATAGACCGCCACACTTTGCATGCTTGCGATCTTAATTGCATTTACGGCCAAGGAGATTTTCACCGGCAGGACCTTTGCCGCGAATTGAGGCCTTGGTAATTGTGCCCCTGCTCATAATCCCATTGCTACCGTCATAGGCCTCCCAAGCACCACAGCAAACCGGCCCTTCCCCATACAAAATATATCCCCGTTTGTTGGTCACCCATTCCTGCCAAAGCTGATAGTTATAGGGTTTGATCTCTGAATCGCCGCCGCGAAGGTGGGTGCTGTGATACATGCCTTCATGATTCTTAAAATATTCAATATCGCTCCGGCCTTCCATAAAAGGATCCGTAAGCGGACCGTTGATATAGCCAAGATTGATATAGGGACAATGCTCTTCTTTACCATCATAGTGTCCCGGTATATCGCTCTGATCCATAAGATAGAGTTGTTGGATTTGACCATAGGTGCGCATCTCACTGATCGAATGGCTGACCTTGGCGCGGATACGCGCATTCATAAAGTTGGGAACGGCAATCGCCGCCAGGATTCCGATAATCGCAACAACAATTAGAAGTTCAATCAATGTAAATGCCTTGGATCGAATGCTCATTTATATCTTCCTTCCATTGGTTGCTTAATTTAAAACAATTCCAATAAAGGCGATATACATTTCTACTCAATAATTTATTTCTTATGCGCATAACGCCCTGAATACAATTCTCTACAGGGCACGCCAACCGAACACGACATTCGTCGATCAATTCCAAATGCACAAAAACCCGGGAAGGTGGCGAAGTTTATTTCGGCACTGTATTTCTCGATGTAAATCCATGCCCAATTTCTCTGTTCGGAAACCATTTAATTCTCTCCAAGGCATGGGCAATTTTTATTTCTTTTTTTGCCCCCACACTTCCATGATCTACATAACAAGCACATTCGACTCGACTTAGAGAAGGCTCAACAGCCGCCAAAAAAAATACGTAAAACCTTGACGCGCTTACTGTATATATACTATATATACAGTATAGACGATCAAGCAATAGAACACCGATGACAGAAAAGCACTCCAACTTCGTGATTCCTCCCATCTCCCCTGCGGCTCCCGGGCCGCTTTACCGGCAGATCGTGGAAGGGATTAGAGGGATCTTCATATTAACTGTCCGATTGAAGCCGTTCTCTTGTTGTCCTCGGGGTGGGTAATAACATCGAGGAGAGCGGTGTCGAGGCGTTGAATCAACGCGTCACGATCCTTGCAGTGCACATTGGTAAACCAGCGTGCCTTGAGGACGCGCCAGATGCGTTCGATGGGGTTCAAATCCGGGGAATAAGGCGGGAGGTAGACCGGTTCAAAGAAATGCCAGTTGGTGGATTTTCGATGATGCCAAGAAGCGTTATCCAGAATGAGGATATTCCGCTTGCGCTGAGGATGAATCATTCGATGCGCTTCGTCTAAAAACGCTTGGAATACATCACTGTCCACATGACTGGCTTCAATCGCGAAAAATTCTCCAGTCCGAGGCGCCACCATTCCCAAGGCATTCATTCGAATGTGGTCGCCATTGTGGGTGACGCGTGTCTTTCTCCCTTTTTTGTCCCAACGCTGCCGCGAGCGCGACTCGCCTTCAAACCCCGATTCATCCGCAAACCAGAGTTCAACGTCGGGATTCTCACTCAGCTCCCGCAATGTCTCACGAAAAGCCTGGCGTTTCTCTTCATCTTGACGGTCCGGCCAGGGCTGAGGCACTTTCAACGTAAAATCATTTTCATGAAAAAAACGTAAAACCGTATTGTACGAGCATTCGATCTGGTAAGTCTCTCGTAGAAAACCGTGAAAATTCCGAGCCGTCCAGAAGGTGCGAGCCACCTTTTCGGGGTGATCCAGCACTTCCAGCAATTCATTTTCCTGATTCGGATCAATACACTTGGGACGTCCACGGCCCGGCTTGGGAATCAGCCCATCAATCCCGCATTCATTAAACGCCTGAATCCAGCGTCGAAGGTTTCGTTCGCCAATCACAAGCGCTTTGCAGACCTGATCCCGGGGAATCCCGGTAATCAATAACTGCATCGCCGTACAGCGCGTGTTCATCTCAAACGTACCCACCCGTGACGCCTCTTTCAGCTCCTCACACGTCGCGTTCTCTGGATTGGGTTCCAAGCGTGTACGGCACATGCTGGTACCTTGACAGCAACCCTCCATAAGATCTAGGGGAAACGGACAATTCTTTTGAGGATCCCTCTAAACGGGAAATCAGCGAGGGCCGCTTGCACCCGGGCCAGCCGCTGCCCTCGTTCCGGATTTTGGCGGAAGACCTTTTGGTCAGTCTCATCACCGTAAAACGCGCCTACGAGGAACTGGAACGCGAGGGCGTGATTTATCGCAAACAAGGTTTGGGGACATTCGTTGCGGAAGACGGTGACGACCGCAGCCGTGAAGTCAAAAAGATACAAGCGGAAAAACTGATGGAACAGGCGGTGCGTGAAGCGTTTGAAGCCGGATTGAATCAACGTGAAGTTTTGGGCCTTGCCCAACGTTTGATACATGAGCATACGGGAGGCAGAAAATGACAGATTCTGCAATCGAAATACGCGGCTTGGAAAAGAAATTTCCGAAGTTCCGGCTGGGACCGTTAGATTTGACGGTCCCACGCGGCGCGATTTACGGCCTTATCGGCCCCAATGGCGCCGGGAAAACCACAACCATCGATATGGTGATGAATATGGGCCGTAACGATGCCGGGAAAATTCAAGTGTTCGGTTTGGATCACCGGGAACACGAAATGGATGTCAAACTCCGCATCGGATATGTCAGCCCGGATGTTTCCTTTAGTGCATGGCGCAAAGTCAAACGCCTTATCCATTTCGTACGAAGTTTTTATCCGGATTGGGATGATGCCTATTGCACGAAGCTGCTCGATCAAATGGGCATCGGCTGGAACGATAAGATCGGGACAATGTCATTCGGTACACGAGTCAAACTCTCGTTGGTATTGGCCCTGGCTCACAAACCCGATCTTCTGCTGCTAGACGAGCCGACCATCGGTGTGGATGCGGTCTCCAAACAGCAGATTTTTTCCGAACTTTTAGCAACCGTGCAAAATGAAGACCGTACAGTCCTGATCTCATCGCACGGTTTGACCGATATCGAACGATTCACCGATCACGTGGGCATGATCAAGGATGGGGCCATGCTGCTCGAAGGCCCAACCGGTGACATTGTCGAACGTTTCCGTGTGGTTGATTTCGAGTACAACAACGGCGCACCGCCTCCGGCGGTCCCCGGCGCCTATATGCAGGAACGTTCCGGCAACCGCTGGCGGGCGTTACTCGATACCGAAGCGGGCGCGCGCGAAGCCTTGCAGGCAAAAGGCGCGCGGGAAGTCTCCGATGCGCCGGTAACACTCGAAGAATTGTTCGTTGCCTTGGCTAAGGAGGAATAACATGGACATCCGAATCTTCCTCGATTTCTTCCGCCGATACGGATTGGCGATACTTCTCATCTCCGTGTGTTATCCACTCTTAATTGGATTTGAGGGCGGGCACGACTCTCATATCGGACTGATGTTGGCATTTTTAACCCTATACGTTTTGGAGTTTTATGTAGGCGCCGACATCCACCGGCACGAAATCTTTAAAGTCATGCAAATGCTCCCCACATGCAGGCGGCGGTTTGCCCGCACTTTATGGGCCGAAGGCGTGCTGGTTCCACTCGTGGCCGGATGGTCGGTATTAATTCTTGGTAGTTCCGCGCAACGATTCATGGCCCAGGAATACATTCTCGGCTGGAACCACTTGCCGCCATTCTTTTTTATCTCACTACTGATTTGCAGCGGGTGCTGGCTTATCGTTATGACCTTTCAGCCTAAAAGTTGGCTGAGTTATGTATCGATAATCCTCTTCGCCGCCTGTGCCCTTCCGTTTTATGCAGCCTATAAATGGTGGGAAACTAGCATTGCGATTCCTTGCATTACGATTCCAATATCCGTCCTCGTTATTGCACTAACCTATTACTACGCCCCAAAGATATTGGATTTGGCAACGACCCAGGTTCTCGAAATTACGATAACAACCAAGGCTCATTCCGTAAGGAATCAGGATACCTCCATCAGCTGGTTTGACCGGGCGTTATCTAATCCTTATTTGCGCACAATCTGCGGGGCCACCTCTTTGATTGTGCTGATAATCACGGTTTTTACAGTCGCAAAGGCATTCTCCCCTCCGGAAGGAAGTATGCTGATGGAGCTGGTTCTTCTCTTATTCTTTGTTCCGGCCATATTCTTTGTGCTCCCTTGGGGGGCATTTCTCGGCTCATTGCGCATGTTCGGAAGCATGCCGATGCCGCGCAGTCGGTTATGTGTAATGTGTCTGCTGGTACCGGTACTTGCGCTTTCGCCGGTAGCGGCCACCAGTCTATTTTTCGGCAAGATTGCCTGGATGGTCTATTTTGTCGCCGTTACAGCGTGGTTGTTTACCAATGCTTTTTACCTGCGCTGGAACAAAATTGTGGCCATGGTCGCTCTCAATAGCATCTTGGTCATTCTTGGATTCTGGCCCTTGGTGAGAACGACAATGATCGCAACAAAAGACACGGAAGGCGTTCAGTGGGTCGATTCTATGGTTTTATTAAACACAGCCTGTGTACTGCTGTTTTCCATAGGCTGGATTCTTCATATGCTGCAAAACAGCAACACCCCTTTCCAGAAGAAACCGGGGTTCAAGATGGGTTTTTAATCGCAGAATGGCATATTTGCTCCTGGTTCCATCATGGCCTGTGTTTTCGAAGTGCACCCCCTATTGGTGCTCATGACACGCTCATTCTCAACTTGCTTGTCACTCTAAGTTGAGAAGAATACAGTGAATTGCAGACACTTAATCGGGATAGGCCATGGACCAGTTGCGACACATACTCGCGTTGTTCTCTATCATTGCCATGCCGCCGGCCATGCTCTATTGGTTTGTGTTTCACGGTTTATTGCCGTTCTGGAGAAAATTAGGCCCATGGTTGGCGGGTATCTTTCTAACCCTAATCATGCTCTGTATCGGCTATGCGATCTTCCTCTGGCGTGACCCTATATTGGCGGTGGATTACGGTACACAACCCATCCCATTGATAATAGGACTCGCGTTTTATTTCTTAGGGACTTATGTCTCTTACCAACGTTTCAAAAAGTTATCTCTTAAAGTCATGATTGGAATTCCTGTTCTTGATCCCGGCCATCACAAGACAGAAATGCTGCAAGACGGCATTTACGCAAAGATCAGACATCCCCGGTATGCCGAGATCATGATTCTTATGTGCGGCATTGCCTTCATTGCAAACTACCTTGCGGTGTACCTTCTGCTGCCATTCACGTTTGCTTGTCTTTATTTCATTGTCATCATTGAAGAGCGGGAACTTTTACAGCGTTTTGGCGATCAATACGAAGACTATTGCCGCCGTGTACCGCGGTTCATTCCTAGTTTCAAACGTGACAACTAACACACCGATAACATCAACCATGCAAAAACATGGTGATCCATTCAAAAAACAAGATCAAACGCTAAAGTCTGATTCTATTAGTGTCGATAATTGTACGATGATTGAATCGTGTGCCCTCAGGGCACAATCTGTTTTTTCTATCCAACGCTTCTCCCGGCCGTTAATGTGACAAAGAGTCAGTTCGGTCGGGCGGGCGAGATTCTGAATCTTTTGATTGTATTGTTCGGGAGTCGTTACCGTGGCCGCGCCCGCTTTGCTTGACGCTTTTTTTGACCGTTCACTTCAAAATTACTTCTTTAAGAAACGCTACGGCTACTGGCAGCTGAACCAAGAGGATGAGGCCGCCAAACGGAATATCCCCCCCAAACGTCTGGTAAAAGCATTTATCAATGGCAAAGTGCATTGGCTAACCGATCAAGAAGCCCAAGGCCTGCTTGCCCGTTTGGAGGATCCATCGGGTTCCGACAGAGCATTTAAGGCATCGCTCGAAAGGGCACTGCACGGCGAGAGCCAAGCACTAGCCGATGAAGTCCGAGTCGTCATTAGCCTTACCATTCAATCCTTGCATGAATCCGCGGATGAAGAATCGCTATCCCCGGAAGATCTAAAGCGTTTCACAACGGCTCTGCGCCGTCATTTCAACGATGCGGAAGCGGTAATTGAGGAGCTGTTTTCGGCCGAGAAGGAATTGCAGCAACGCATGGGCGAAGACCCGATCATCGTCAACTATGAACGGGGTATGGCCGCGCTCTTGGAATTACAGAAACAGGGGCGGGAGGAAGAAGCCGCCAAACTTGCGCAAGAACTGCAAAAAGTGAAACAGAAATATCTTCTGCGCACACGTCCTTTAGAGCCTCTTAAATACACCATCTCCTTTTACCGCATGGATCTCCAGAAGACGAAATCCAAGGTGATGGTCATTCATCTGGAAATCAATACGGCCAGAGACGCCGGTCTGCATTCACAGTTGACCAATCTGCAAGAGCGCTTGGGGAAAGCCAAAGACCATCCCTGGGACGATCTCGATTTGGAAGATTTGGACGATCAAATCGATCCTCGTGCCCGCGATATGCGTCAAGAATTACGAAACCTTAAGACAGAGTCCGAATTTACTTCATGCAATGTCAAGCAGTTGGATAAAGTCTGCCGTTGGATCGAGGATAAGGTCTTTGGCGATGAGCAAATCCGGAATGCCACATTCCAACGTGTTCAGAAACTCCGCTCATCGGGCACACAACAAGAGAATAAGAAGACTTCTTCCAACGGCATGGTCTTCACCAAACACCGCCTGCACTAACCGTTCTATCAGAATCGTAGCCGGATTCAATCGGCATTTTGCACGGCGGACCACTTTAGATATTCCTGCCGCACATCTTCAGCGCTGACAAATGGTTTAATTAAAAGCCGGGCGTTATATCCATAGGTTCGGCCCGGTTCCGGCTTGCGGATCACAAATTGCCAATCCCAAGCCGGGCTATGCGGATCCGGATTCTTATCGTCATCCCGGATAAAATTCCACATGGCAAAACGGATACTTGTGCGCCGGTCAAACATCATAATATAGGCAAGCGTGTCGTCCTTCGTCTCCGGATCGCCGTCGCCATCCACGAGCCCATAATAAAAAGGCATCAAGAATCGTTTGCGGGGATGTTCGATGATATTTAGAGACTGGGCTCCTTCTTCATAGGGAAGATCATGAACACCCGCATAGGCCACGGTTCCCGTTTCAAATCCATCCGGCGTATCATCCCCAAAGCTCAGCCATCCGGTGCTAACCCCATCCACACCATAAAAATGAATCTTGCGCTCCCGTGTGCAATTCATATAGCTGGCCCACATCAAGGCCGCATACCCTAGTCCAAAGCGGTCTTCACGCGGCGTGGCGGAAAAAGATAAATCAACGGCATTCGATGAGGCCAGCGTGTATTTCAATTCGCAATCCATGGCCCAAGAGGATTCAGCGGCATGCCATAGCAAAGACGCGCTTTTGCGGGAATGTACACGCAAATGATTCGGATCCTTGCGCGGCGTGAACATTGAGATTTCTCGATCCGCCACCATCCCATTAAAGATATGCTCGAAATTCAATCCAACAAATTCGTCACGGAATAAATTCCGATCCGGGAATAGAGCAACGATAAGCGGATTAAATCCACTTCCCTGCCGCTTGGCATTGGACACATTGTCGTGTATTTGGCCTCGCAGGGAGCCATGGCGAAGCCATACGCTTTCGCCCCTATCGGTTTCTGCGCTTGGGTCTGCCTCCGCATACACACTGCAAATACAAAACAAGCAAGTGGATAAAACGGAAATGAAACACGGAATTCTATTCTGGATTTTCATGATTCAGCCGTGTAACAAACTCATCGAAAGAGAGATCGGCTTTTTGCAATCCCTGCTGAAAAAACCGTTCGCTGTATTCGCAGGCCGTGCGCATAAATTGATCATCGGATTCAACCGTTCGGGAATCGTGTCCACCCCGAATGGCCTCGATCACATCTGAGGTGTGTATCTTTTGAGGGCTGCGGGCCGGGAGAATCGATTCTTGCTTATCGGCTGCCATGGTGAGTATTCCGGCATCGATTAGCGGAGAAAGAATGCTCCGCACAAGCGCATCATGCATATGCAAATCGTCACAAAAACGATCGATATTCCAGCGGGGTGTCTCACGCAAAAACGCATCGGTTACACGAGCCGTGATCCACAAGGCGATTGTTTCCCGGCTGCGGGAACTGAGTTGGATATCCAAAAACTCACGCGAGAGCCGCCGGTAATGCTGCATACAGAAACTAACTTCCGCTCCTAAAAGCAGGATGATCCAACTTAAATAGAGCCACACCAAAAAGATCGGCAAAGCGGAAAGAGTTCCATAGAGCGCACTATAGCGCGCCAAACCGACCTGAAATTTGATATATCCCCATTGAGAGACCTGCCAAAAGAAACCCGCCAAAACTCCACCCGCGAGCGCATACAAAACAGGAACTCGTGTATTGGGGATAAACAAATAGACAAAACTAAAGGCAAGCGAAAATCCCAGCAAAGCAAACAGCATGGGCCATACATGCTGGCCAAACATTGTCATGATAGAGGCCGGCAAATGCACATCCGTAAAGGCTTGGCCGACCATCTGGCGTACAGGGCCAAAACTCTGTTGCCAGGCTAAAAAAACGAACATCGGCCCCACAGCCAAAACACTTAAATAATCGCTGAAACGCCTCCAGATGCTACGTCCCCGCCCCACACCCCATATGCGGTTAAAGGCCTCCTCGACACTCCCAATCGCCATAATGACACTTACCAAAAGTCCCAATAGACCGACCACACCCAAAGCCCGGAAATTTACATTTTGGATGGCCTCGGTAATAACCGTACGAACAGACTGAAACGCGGCTTCCATCCCGCTGCTTTGCGTCGAATCGGGCTGCATCCGGGTTAAAAGCCTTTGAATAAATTCATCCTGGATATTATCGAGCCCCAAACCTCGTGAGGCAGCAAACATCACCGAAAGGATCGGAACCAAGGCTAATAGCGTGATGAAAGTCAAAGCCGAGGCGCGGGTTAGACAATCATCGTGAAAAAACTCACGTACAACGAGGATTACAAACCGAAGGACTTTCTTCCCGCCTGCGGGCAGGTGAGACGACTCATTTTCCTGCCAAAGTTCCCGTTGAAGATAGGAACGCAGAGCCAGCCAACGGCCTTGGATACTATGCAACACGTCGATCATGGACATCGAAGACCTCTTCAATGCTTCGATTGTGCACGACCCATGAAAATTCTACAAGGCGTAGAGACATCCTAGCTCACCGCGCTAAAGGTAGATGGAACGGCGCTTTAAAACATATACTTGAACAGGATTCAACATGTAGACTCTCCCTATTACAAATGCAGGAAGAAGGATCATGACTTATCTTCATCGCCGCAGACAAATGGCATGGATAGCCGCTTTCGTCATTTTAACGGCTATGGGCGCAACCGCATCAAACACGGGACACCATCGGAGCGACTGGCTTCATAAGGCCGGCTGGGGTGTATTTGTGCATTACTTGGCAGGTGTTGTGGCATCGGATACCGAAACAACCGTGGAGGAATGGAACCGGATCGTTGACGCCATGGATGTAGAAGGATTCGCAGCCCAAATTGAACAGACCGGCGCCCATTATTGCGTCATTACACTGGGCCAAAACTCCGGATTCTATTGTGCTCCTAATCCAACCTACGACAGAATCACGGGGATTCACCCCAGCAAATGTGCGCGGCGCGATTTGGTTAGCGATCTTTATGCGGCCCTTAAACCCAAAAACATCCGCCTTATGGTTTACCTGCCGTCAGGTGCGCCGGACCGTGATCCGGCCGCAATGAAAGCCTTAGAGTGGGACAAAGGCCGCTATCCGCTTTGGAGTCATCCCGAAGGCGGCCCTGGTGATGGTGATCCCCGCTTTGAGAATTTCCAGAATAAATGGGAAGAAATTATCAGTGATTGGTCCTTGCGCTGGGGAACAAAAGTCTCCGGCTGGTGGTTCGATGGATGCTACTACCCCATTGCCATGTACCAGCATCCGGATTCTCCGAATTTTGCCAGTTTTGCCGGGGCGGCTCGCGCAGGGAATCCCGAAAGCCTTGTAGCGTTTAATCCCGGCGTCCGTTATCCGGTTCGGCCGCTAACGCCTGAGGAAGACTACACGGCGGGCGAAATCACAGAGCCGGATAAACTGAATTGCCAAGGCCGTTGGGTTGAAGGCGTGCAATACCACATACTTTGCTATCTGGGCGAACAATGGGGCCATGGGGCGCCACGTTTCTCAGATCAGCAAATCATCGGCTGGACAAACAACATCATCGACAAAGGCGGCGTAGTAACCTGGGAGGTTCCGATCCAACCCGATGGTCTCATTCCCCAGCCTTTTGTCGATCAGCTTTCGGCATTGAAGGCCGGGCTAAATCAGCAGTAAGGGAAATCATAAATCCTATCCTTGAGCCGCATGCAACCTATCCATCATGCATACTTGGCGCTCGGAGGTTAGCTGCAATTGCGCTACTCTAAATCCTTGAAGCCAGATGCTTTCTTCATTATGCATGAAAATAATTGTCAATGGATTGAACATGAATGAAACACAGATTGTCGGTTTGGGCGCGCAGGCCCACTATGCGCGGGAAGATTTCTTAGATTTGGAAACTGGCGGCGATGGCCGCTGGCAAACCGGACGGGATGGTGTACGCCGGATCACCGCGCCCCGGGATGGCAAAGTCGAATTAATTGGTTATGAAGACCACACGCTTGTGTATGTCAAATCGGCCATGGGGTACCCCGCTATCTACCCGTTGCAAGACGCAGCCTTCGAACCACCTGCCAAGGCCGTCTTAATGGATTTGGACGGAACCAGTGTGCTTAGCGAGCATTTCTGGGTGTGGGTAATCGAACAGTCCACCGCCCGGCTTCTGGAGGATCCGCAATTTAAATTGGATGAAGAGGATTTGCCGCATGTTTCCGGGCATTCGGTGTCTGAACACCTCCGGCACTGCATAAAGAAATACTGTCCTCAAAAAACCGTTGAAGAGGCGCGGAAACACTATTTCGACATTACTCATTTCGAGCTAAACGAAATCATGGAAGGTCGCGGCAAAAAGGATGCCTTCCGCCCGGCGCCGGGATTAAAAGAATTTCTGCTGGAACTCAAAGCACACAACATCAAAATTGGCCTGGTCACATCCGGGCTCTATGAAAAAGCCTGGCCGGAAATACTCTCGGCCTTTCGTGTGATGGATTTGGGTAATCCGGAGGAGTTTTACGATGCAATCGTGACGGCCGGTTATCCACTTCGCAAAGGCCAGACAGGTACTTTGGGAGAATTGGAGGCAAAACCGCATCCATGGCTTTATGCCGAAGTGGCCCGGGTGGGCCTGGGGATCGAACCATCCGAGCGAAACCGGGTAATTGGCCTCGAAGACTCCTCGGCCGGTGTCGTAGCAATCCGTTTGGCCGGATTTGCGGCGATTGGCATGACAACAGGCAATATCGAGCAAAGCGGCGCACGCCCGTTTCTCCATGCGGAATGCGAGAATCTTGCAGACGCTTTGCCTGTGATTTTGGGCACATAAAGGACTCTTTATGCGAACATATTTTCAAACAGCATTTCTTTCTTTGCTTATTGCAGTCTCGGCTCATGCTCAAGATTGGGCAAAGCAAGCGGAATCGGATGCCAAAGAAGACCGGCGGGCGATTATTTTCGACGGAAAAAGTCCAAACCGTTTGGCTTGCGATACTACACTGAGAGAAATGCCGGATGGTTCCTGGGTAACCATTATGTTGGGTGGCGGCGACAAGGAACCGTTGCCTGAGAATCGAATATGGATCAGTCGAAGTACGGACCAGGGGCAGCATTGGTCCGCAATGACTCCGGTAGATTTAGGATTTAAAAACCAAGATCCAAACACGGCATTGGTGCCAACTGAATTGATGGTGCATAACGGCATATGCACCTTGTTTTTTGCCACACATGACGGTCATTTCGGGAATTGGAAATGTTGGTTTTCCACCAGTACCGACAGTTGCCGAAGTTGGGGCGATGCCACCCCCGCTCCCGGCAAACTTCATAAAAGTACTTTCATCCGCAATCACATCGTCACTCAAGACGGGCGGATCTTATTACCTTTTCAACATTATGAAGGAGCAAAAGGGCCGCACGATCCACGCAACGGCGTACTTGTGAGTCATGATAAAGGAGAAACCTGGGAGATTTACGGTTGGATTCGACTCACAGAGGATGATGCCTATCGCGGCTGGGCCGAGAATAACATTGTGGAACTCAGCGACGGCACAATCGCTATGATGATTCGCGCTGACAACCTCGGCGGCGTTTTATACCGGGCCGATTCCCCGGATGGCGGCAAATCCTGGCCGGATTTTGCAGAGAAAACCAATATTCCGAATCCTGGATCCAAAGCAACACTCTATCCGCTTGGCGGAAGCCGTTTTGCGCTATTGCACAACCCCAATCCGCATGAACGCAATCCATTGGCACTTTGGATCAGTTTTGACGATTTAAAAACCTGGACGTATCAACGTGTATTGGACAATACTCCGGGGCGTCTCAATTATCCGGATGGCTTTGTCAGCAAAGACAGGCGTTATCTTCACTTTGCGTTCGACGACAACCGGCATCGCGCGGTATACATTGGAGCAAGATTGCCGCTTAATTAATAATCAATATGCTTTTTTGAGTTTGCCTAGAAGCAGTTACTTCGTTAAATCCTGCGGCAAAATCTTATCTTTCACAACATCCGAATATTCCGGATAAAGTTCGTTGGCACATTCAGGGCATATACCGTGGCTGACCATGGCCCCTGAATGCGATGTGATGTAATTCTCAATTCTTTCCCAATATCCATCATCATTGCGGATTTTTTTGCAATGCATGCAGATCGGCAGGAGACCGCTTAAGGTTTTCACTTTCTCAAGTGCTTCTTGGAGTTCTTCGATCAGTTCTTCCCGGGAGCGAGCCAGTTTTGCGCGATCCGTAATATCCCGGCCAATAGCGTTGATCGTTTCAATACTTCCATCGTCTTTATAACAAAAATAAGCAGACCAAAGAATATGGGTTATTAGGCCCAAATTATTACAATAGGCAAGTTCAATCGTATCCGTCTCTTTTTGGCTTTTCGCGACATCAGCAAGAGCATGCAGCACTTTCTCTTCCTCACCGGGGGCAAGAAATTCCCGCATGTGACGCCCAATGCATTGTTCCGGAGGATATCCAAAGACTGTGTTTGACTTGTGGTTGACAAATTGAATAGTACCTTTGCCATCGACCCGCAATACAAGATTATCGGTCCGATCGACAAGTTCCCGGTAACGCATTTCGCTCCGGTTAAGATTCTCTTCCGCGGCTACTCTATTGCTGACTTCTTTCCGAAGTTCAATCCAACGCTGTAGCATAAAGAACGCAAAAGCTACCCAAACCAGGCTAAAAGCGATCAAGACCTCATCGAGTTCGTACTTATCATAATCGCGGGAAAAATCATGAATCGTTTCAAACAGGTTAAAATGAGCCGAAGCCCAGAATGCAATCAGCAGGAATACAACGACTCCCAAAATGTCCCGGTAAATAACCCTTCGATCCTTTTTGCTCGAAAGGGCTTGAGACATGAATTGCATTATGTCTTTGGCATTCATATTTCTGTCGATGCAACACTCCGGCGAAGAGCAAGAACACAATAGATTTGATGTATAAGCCCCGGCCGCGTCCTCATCACATTGGATTGAGACTTCATTAATCGCCCTTTTGGAAGAAGACGTTGCACACACCTCATCCGAATCGAATTCAGAAGTATGTATTCGTGAAGAGCCGTCAGTATTTCTGAATGATATATTAGGCATTTTCTTTCGTATGTGCGGTGCGGGTGAAACGCCGTTCTTAAAAAAAGTAACGCTGCTTTTTTAATTCCAAACGCTTTGCACATTTCTTTATTGCCCCAAAACATCCAAACACCGGCGGTTAATTGCATGAATTGCTTTTCATTTCACTCAAGATGAACCGGGATGTGGTTTTCTCAATCAAACCGTTTTTGATAGAAGGACAAATCAATGACATCTGTGGGCGGATATTCGTGTTGAATGGGGCCGCTTCATAATTCCTTCACAACGGCAATTGTGTGGAACACACGGAATAGAATTAGTATGTCCTTTGAGAAAACCTCACCCACAACCTGGACATCTATCTGTAATCATTAGTCGATATCCGGGCCGATATGATTCCTCATATGCTATTGTACCACCACCAACGATCCGGTTTGCCATCGAAGCCAAATCAATTCCTTCCAAAGAACCGATACATCGGCGAATTCTCCTATGGAATGTGAAAATATATACAAACATCACAAATGAATATGTACACTATCGTACACGGCCTGCTAAAAATTCCCTTGAAAAGAATGGAAAATGCCTGATTTACGGTGGGTCGTCAATCTGCTGTTTCGCAAGTTTTAATTGGCAGTTATTTTCTATAAAGAATTTGCAGCAGATAGGTTTAAATATTTAAAATATAGTAATCCGCGAAAGACACTGTACAGGATGAATGATACTCTAAATGCGAAATTTGTCTGCTTTGATAAATTTACGTTCCTGTTGAATGATTCAGATTGAAGAAACACAACCATGAAAAATACACGTCAAAAGACAATGAAAGGCAATCCCGGCTTGGTCATCCATCCGGCGCTAGTTGCTACCTTATTCACCCTGTACGCGTACAGCCCAATTGTCACCTTTGCATCAAACGCCACTCAGACAACCGTAGAAACGGCGGCCGTGCCCCTTTTCGCAGATACATCCTTTCAGCGAGGCTTTTTCCTGAGCGCTACGGATTCTTCATTGGGCCGCAAAGCCTCTGCAACACTGAAATTTGGAGACGACAACCAAAATCCTATCTGGCGCGCCTGCCAGTGGGGCACCCATTACGATCTAACCGGGGCCGTGTGTCAAGTTGGTGAAAACGGAGACCGGCACTATTCGAACGATGCAAAAACAATACTTCTTGGCGGTTCCGGCTCGGAGAACCGCGACCTGATCTTGCGTGTAAACGGCGGCGTGGAATATGGCTCTAGGGCCCGCCAGGGAGGCGAAGCCTGGCCGCATCTTTTGGTCGAACAGAATGCTCAACAGAGATTCAAACTTACGGATTTGGAACGTGTCGAATTGCATATATCGCTTAGATTATTGGAATTCAACGACCATATGGCCGAGCATGCCAATCCGGCTCTTCACGCGGCTCAGTTTCAACTCTTCTTTATTGTCAAGAACCTCAATCCCGGCACACAGGATTACAAAGATTTCTTCTGGTTTGGAGTTCCTTTTTTCGATAATCGCCATCCCTTGTCACCCGGGCACAGAGCCAAAGACGCAGGCAAAGAGGATGCAACCGGCAAATTCATCAACACCATTCCCGGCGCGGAAATTTTGCCCGGTCCCATGCAACTCGGACAATGGGTGCGAATTCAAAAAGACCTACTGCCCTACATACACGAAGGTCTTGCAGCGTCCAAGCAAGCGGGATTTCTTAGCGATATTAATCCGGCCGACTACGGCATTGTCAACATGAATATGGGGTGGGAAATGCCGGGAACCTTTGATGCGGCAATGCAGATACGGGATTTCAATGTGCTCGCGTATCCAACCACCCCAAAGTGATGAACGACCAAATTACAGCGGATAGGCAATTCTTATTGTATGAAATCTCTTCCTTCACGCCGATTCGTTTCAAATTCACGGCTCGTGGCATAAACTTTGACCTGATAAGGCGCCAAGCGGGTCATGAAGTTGCCATCGCTGACGGTTCTCGCTTCATTCTCGTACAGCAACTCCAAACACTTTCCATTTAGTTTTTTCAGGCCGCTGATTTCAACATCCATATGCCATTGGTCGTTTTCGTTGATGACAATTACGAGCCAATCTCTGCCTGAACGGCGCACGATACACCGCACACTGTCTAATTTTTCCTCATCTCCGGATTCCATCACGGTTACATGGATATTTTTGACATCCGGCTGCACAAGAAACGGCTGTAATTCCGCCAGTTCCGATGTAAGGGCATAAATCGATTGCCGGAACTCATCCGACTTCAAATAATGCGATCCCCAATAGAGGATTCCTTTAGCCCCATGTACAATCACGTCATAGGCCATAAATCTAGACTCTGCAAATGTCGGATAGGCCGTTTCCTTTACGCCGTAATAGTCCCCAAGTTCGCTCCAGGCAAAAGCCTGTAACACCATCCATACCGGCTTCCCTTTGCCGACTTGGTTCCAACGATCTGTGGCGGGCCCCATACGTTCGACATGGCGGCTGTCTTTTTTCACCGGGTAGATATCGCACCCCGTTATATCCACAACATCCAGATATTGGCGCACATAATAGGCATCACTATGCAAAGCCTCATTGATCCAGAATGGATGTTTGGCTTTGTCGATGCTGCGAATCATGTCTATCGAAGCGTGAATGTTGGGGATGATTGTCTGAGCCTTCTCTTCGGCATAGGCGACCGCTTCCGGAGTCTGCTTCCACCAGGCACGCGGAACCTTATGTACTCCCGCTTTGCGATACAACATGCTGGCGGCTGTAAAATTCCAAATAATCTCATCCGGTCCCTCCCAAACCGCCAAGGCCGGATGATCCGCAACGGTTTCTACCTTTGCGCGCAAATCCTCAGTTGCACCTTTATGCCATGGCAACGGCATGATTCCCAAGATGCCGGCGGCCTCGAGGCGATTCAGATCCTCACGGCTATGGGCATGCACAATATTAATTCCGGCATCGGCCATTTCCTGCAATTTCACATCATCTTTGGGCAACTCATAAAATCCAATTGGATAGAGTTCTATATTGCCCTTCTCCAGAAATCCCACTTCAGTTGTCTGCGCGCTGAGCGCCGCGAAAACAAAAGTGAAGAACACAAACACGCATAGTCCTTTTCGATTTAAGTCATAAGAATTCAAAATCATCTTCCACTCCAGCAGTCCACATAGTTGGCTGACCATTTTATTCCCTCCTGGCAAGTTTATCGGACTCGGCATTCTTTGAGAACCATTTGTTTTTGGGCTCCCGCATTCGTCATTTCGTCAAATTATTCATCTTCTGCCTGCCAAGTTCATGAATTCACAAAGAGTCTTGACATAGACGAACGGAGAGTCCGGGTGATAGAATCATAAATGGGGCTGCGGCGCCGCCGTTGGCCTTTGCACATAGGATGAGAGTAAGCCGGTTACAAAAAGGATGGCGACTCATGCAAGATCCACGGCAAATCGTCAGCAAGCAACTGCAACAATGGAATCAGGAGCGGGCAAGCGCCGGACAGGAACAGAACGGCGAGTCTCTCAGAGCCGGAAGTTGTTCGGTCCAGAAGCCGGTTGTAACAATCTCACGCCAGCGCGGTTGCAGAAGCCGGGAGCTGGCCAAACTCCTCTCACGTGAATTGCACTACGGGATTCTTTTCGACAGGCAAGTTATTAATTACATCGCGCAAGACGCTTCTGTCCGGCAGGATATGATGAATCTGTTGGACGAAAACGACCGATCCCGGATCGAATACTGGATCGAGGGACATTTACCGCAATATGTCGAAACCCCTGACGATTACATCCGCGCCTTGGCGGAGGTACTTAAAACAACGGCTCTACAAGGCGGTGTGGTAATCTTAGGACGTGGAGCAAATTATCTTTTGACCGAGGCCTCAACCTACCGGATTCGTACTGTCGCCTCCAAAGAGTACCGAATCCGCAACTTGGTTCAGGTCGAGGGGATGTCTACCGAACGCGCCGAGAGTGAAATCAACCGAGTCGATAGCGAGCGGTCCGAATTTGTGAAAAGATATTTCAAGAGAAATGTCAACAATCCGGAAGACTACGATATGGTGTTGAATCTCGAACCGCACACATTGGAAAGTGCAGTTAAAATTATCCTCTCCGCTCTTCGTTCCCGTGGCTGGCCAATGGATGTAACCGGCGGGGATAAACGTACTAGAAGGTAATCGTCAGCCTCTCCAGCTGTTTCGAATGAGCAACCTCATTGCCGTTCAAGAAAACATGCAATCCAGGGCCACAACCATACTGTTTCCCAGCTCTATCCCATAGCACCGTCAGCACCTTCCCACGGCAGGGGATACGATCCAGACAAAAATACTCCCAGCAACCATCCGGCAAGAGAGGATTCACGGTGACCGTTCCATCATCACTGGGCCGAACCCCAACCAAACCACTGATGATTAAATCGCAATAAGTCGAGTGGTTATAATCCTTGCCGCGTTCATATGCATTCCGGCTCCAATTCCACATGCGGTTGATGGTGCGCATGATCCACTCGCCGGTATAAGGTTGTAGATTCTCATCGATCCAAGGAACGATCTCGCCGTTGCGGCGTTCGAGCCGCTGGCTCAATGTGTAAATCCTCAGTGTTTCAAAGTAATCAGATTTATCGACCACGTCTTGATCGTAATTATTCAGCAGGTTTGCCAACGCAGTTAACGTAACCGATGTGGCAAAAGGCCAACTGGGGCCGTCCCACTGGCAACCCTTGGTCGTGCGCTTCATAAATTCGGGGTGCCGCTGCTCAGCCGTCGTGGGGCCATAAGGTGCATAAAACCCGAATGGATCCATAAGTTGCTTCCAGGCGTCCTCATAGCCTTGATCGGGAAGATTAAAATACCAGGGGGTGTAGCCGTGCAGTTCTCGAACCTGAACAAGTTGATCCGAGTCGCAAGGCAATGTTTTAAAGAACTTCGCTTTATCATCCCACAAGTTTTCTTGAACAAGTGATTTCAGTTTCCGGGCTTTTTCCGTATAGGCGCGCGCAATAGCATCCTCACCAGCCAATTCTGCAATTTTCGAAATTGCATTCGCGTCTCCATACATATAAGCGTTAATCGTGGGACGTTTACCGCTTCCACCGATAGAAAGTTCCATTCCATCCCGGTCGTCGATTTGTTGAAAGAGGCCGTCCGCCTCAAGATGATCAGACTCCCAGGCTTGATAATTACGAATCAGTTCATCGAATAGATCCGTTATAAGATTCTTATTGCCGCCCACCAAGTATTTTGCATATAAGGAGTCAGCGGCCCAGAAACTATAGCGGCGCGGCTCACCGCCTTTACGAAACCAAAACACCGCATAATCTTCGAGATAGCGCGAATCGTTTAGCCAACGGCCTTCGTAAAAATGGTGTCCGGCCGGGCAGCTGATCGTATTATGCTTTCCGGCCCAAGGAACATCGGGCAAAAACTCAGTTATCACAAAACCATCAGGAGTATGCTTGATATGCTTGCGGTAGGTCCACCAGCGGAAATAATACGTGCGTTCCCACTCTTTATCAGGGCACTCAAAGAACGGGATGTTTTTCTCTAAAAACTCCCAAGCCTGTTTATTCGGAATATGTTGGATCGTGACTTCTTCATCGGTGCGATTGAAATCCTCAACATAATGCTTAAAGGAATTCGGATCGAGCACAACAAATGTCCGATCCTGAGCCGAAAGCCCCGGCACCATGCAAAGAGACACAAAGACCCAAAATAACAACCGCACCTTTAATGCATTCACACCGGTTCCCTTCCGGCCTGCTCCTTTGGCCTTACGTGCAAACAACAATTTAGCTAGCTTACTCTGAATTCTTCCAAATTTCAGTCATTACACGAACGGCTTCTTTGGGCCGCCGGTAGATGTCAAAAATCCCATACGCGCAACGCATCTCATAGATTGTCGAATATTTTCTGTGTACATCTGAGTCAGCAAAGCACCAAATAAACCCGCCGATAAAACCTTCCTCTTCCAAAAGCCCTTCCCAATAGTTGCGGATCAGGCCAGCCTGATAATTTTCCCCCGGGAAATAATCGGCTTTGAATCCCCAGAGCGCCCACGAACCGAATTCACTGGCAAGAATCGGTTTACCGGGATGCATCTCTCTTAGCTTTTCCATTTTAGAATGCATGGCATCGCGAAGTGAACCTAAAGAATCTACATGCGGTGTACGAGCGCCGAAATAAACATTAACCGCATGAATATCCGTTTTTTCAAAAACAGGGTCATCCGGCCAACGGTTACTCGCCTCAATGGCAGGACGCGTCGGATCGAGTTCATGGGCGATATCGACCAACTCCTTGTTTCCGTTCACAACCATCTCTGAGAGTTTCCGGTGTTCTTCCCCTTCTTCTCTCGGGCGTGTGCGAGTCTCATTGCTGACACTCCACATCAGCACACTGGGATGGTTGCGAAGCGTACGGATCATTTCCTCAAGCTGAAATTTCGCGGCATCGAGGTTTTTCGTAGAATGTCCCGGCCGTCCCCATTGATAAAGTGGAACTTCACAAACCATAAACAAACCAGCCTCATCATAAAAATCATAGGCCGTTGGCGAGTGCGGATAATGGCAGCGAATAGCGTTGCCCCCCATATCTTTTATGAGTTGCACATCTTGGCGCATTGCAGCATCATTGGGCGTCATTCCGGTATCTGCATAGTTCTCATACCGGTTCAGCCCCTTGATAAGAAACGGTTTTCCATTAAGCAAAAAACGTGTGCCGTCAATCTGAAGCGTGCGAATACCGATGCGCCGTTCCCAGCGATCCAATCGATTACCTTCTGCTTGAAGCTCAAGAACCAATTGATACAGATGAGGTGTATCGGGCGTCCACTGTAATGCGTCGGCAACTTCCAATCGCAATCTGCTCTTGCCGTTTTGATCCTGCACCGAAACATCGCTCGAAGTCTGCGCCACATTCCGCCCGGCGGGATCGAATAAGAGCGCAACCAACTTGAGCGGACCGGCTGTGTCTGTCTCGATTCCGACTTCCGCATCGACTTCAACCACGGCGGGGGAGTTTAAGGCATCAGTTACAACAACGGCATCTTTCACGTAGACCGGCTCAGTGGCTTCAAGCCGGACAGAACGATAGAGACCGCCGTGATCCCACCAATCATGGCGTTCTGTTGGGCAACGGTCCGCCAACGATTCGTTGTCCACTGCAATCGCAAACGTGTTCTCTTCTCCAAATTGAAGATAAGAATGAATTGGAAACTGGAATGCCGTATAGCCTCCCTCATGTACGCCTGCTTTATTTCCATTCACATAAAGAACGGTGCGGTAGTTGGCTCCATCCGAATGAAAAACAACACGTTTCCCCTCCCATACCTTGGGGATGTGCATTTTTCTGCGGTACCAACCGTGCCCCTCATAACTCCATAAATCTTCAAATTGAGTGTTCCAACTTCCGGGGACAGAAATATCCCACCACACATCATCGTCAAACTCCGGTTCAATCCAACCATAATAACGGTCAACGGCCCCACGATCATATTTTTTTTGATTGGGCAAATCTTTTTGAAGAAAAGCATGATTGTACTGAAGTTCGACAAATGCGGGACAGAATTTCCAGACTCCATCAAGGCTCATCGAAGCCCGGCATTCGACATCTTGGCCTTCGCCGCGCACATTCAAAACCATTCCGCTGAACATCAATAAAAACAAAAGAACAATTTTTCGAACAAAGCCATTGGCATGCCAATCCGATTTCTGATAAATCACTGCAAATACTCCTGCAAATATAAAAAGACGCTTTGAGCCGATTGAAGAATCGCCCTGTTTATCGAGCCTATAAACTCGAAACGAAGCTCCAAATGATCATAAACCGGACATAAAATGCGGTCAACAAGAACATTCGGCAAATCCCGTTCCGAGGCCACGCCATGAGATTCTGCTATTTGAATAGAACAAAAATGTACGATTCAACTATATTGTCAAGTCTTTTTTCAGAGAGGCAAGAGCGGTCTTAAAGATTTCGTATTCTTGCTCGAAATTCCCCAAAAGCCCTGCAACGGCAGTCAAATCGGATTGCGCCGAAGAGTCTTCGATCCGCTGGGCCACTTCCTGCAAAGCCGCCGCCGACAAATTCGCGGCCGCGCTTTTTAGGGAGTGTGCACGGCGTTCGACTTCTTTGGCGTCTTTTTGCTCCAGAGCAAAAATCATGGTTTTAATCCGCTGGGGGGTGTCCTCCAAAAAGAGTTCAATCAGTTCCAGCAAAAGTTCTTTGTCGTTATCAACCCGCTGCAATAAAGAACTTCGGTCGAGAATTGTGCTGCTGATTTTGGAGTCGCCATCGGCAGTTTCTATTGATCGCTCAGTATCTTTTGGTTGAGTATGCCGCGCGATTACCTCAGATAAATACCCGGCATCGATAGGTTTTGGCACATAATCATCCATGCCCGCTTCCAGACACCGTTCACGGTCACCTTTCATCACATGAGCGGTAACTGCAATGATCGGCGTGTGCCTTTCCTCACCTTCCATTCTGCGAATGGCTGCCGTTGCCTCATAGCCATCCATCTCCGGCATTTGGCAATCCATCAGCACAAGGTCGTAAGGAAAATGTTTGAGGTTATCGATAGCTTCACGGCCATTGGCTACGGCATCCGCGGCAAATCCCATCTTTTCGAGCATACGGACCACAACTTTTTGATTTGTCACATTATCTTCAGCCACAAGGATCCGCAGTTTTCGATTTGCTGAAGAATAATACTGAGCAGCCAATTGCGGCCGTTCCAATTCCAGGGTTGCATTGCGGGCGCTTAAAACGTTTAGACAATTATAAAGTTGTGAAGGTTTAACAGGCTTAGGCAAATAAGAAACAGAGTCCGATTCCTTTTGTAATCCCTGTAAAGTATAATCATCGTTTGAAACCAGCAAAACTACATGTGTCTGGGCCAACGCAGAATCTGATTGGATTAAATCCACTAAGGCATTTCCATTTTCATCTACAATCTCGTCATCGACAATGGCAAACGGGAAACCGTAACCTCTTGCAGAATATTTATGCAGGATTTGCAGAGCCTCATCATTCCCGGCGGCGCTTGTCGGCAGACAATCCCACGAACGCAGTTGCCGTTCCAAATTCCGGCAATTTGCTTCATTACGATCAACCACCAAAACCTGCAAGCCACGGACTGAATTCTCCATAGAAGACTCGGAAATAAAACTTGATGGATCTTTGTTAAATACAATCGAAAAATAAAATGTAGATCCTTCGCCAATATTGCTTTCAACCCGGATTTCACCGCCCATCATGGCCACCAATTGTCTACAAATAGCCAATCCCAATCCGGTGCCGCCATATCGCCGTGTCGTTGATGCATCCCCTTGGGTAAACGATTTAAATATTTCCGGGATACGTTCCTCCGCAATCCCGGCGCCGGTATCGGAGACAGAAAAATCAACGATCACTTTATCATCCGTCTCCTGCTGCGTTGAGACTTGAATGCAAATGCTCCCCTCATCGGTAAACTTGAGCGCATTATTTATCAAATTATTTAGAATCTGCCGCAGCCGTCCCGGATCTCCACGCAAAACAATAGGAACATCGGATGAAACTTTAGAGACCAGTTCCAGGGCTTTATCCGCAGCGTGACGTGCATGCGCATCGAGAATATCATCCAACAAGCCCCGCAGGTTGAAATCCAGCACCTCCAAATCGAGCCGCCCGGCCTCAATTTTTGAAAAATCAAGAATATCATTAACAACTGAAAGTAATGATTCGGCGCTTGTTCGAGCGATATTGGCACATTCATATTGTTCCGGCGTCAACTCCGTCTCCAAAAGCAATCCGAGCATGCCGATAACACCATTCATAGGCGTACGTATCTCATGACTCATATTTGAGAGGAATTGACTTTTCGCAATCGTGGCGGATTCTGCGGCATTCAATGCATCTTTTAATTCTTGTTCTGTAAATTTACGTTCGGTAATATCCTGCAAAATACCCAATGCGCCAATTACTTGTCCCTCTTGATCCCGCACTTGAACCGATGCATCCGCCAACCAGCATTCACCTCCATCGCGCGTCCGGATACGATAATCCGCACGCCAACTTACACCTTCTGACGAACGTGCTCGTCGAATTGCAACATCGGCATTAAGTCCTTCTAAATTACCCAATAAAACCGTTTCTTCGGTGATCTCCCCCAAAAATGGCGGAGTTACTTCATCCGGACGATATCCAAGTAATTTCTGGATACCCGTGCCAAGGAACTCGTATTCTCCTGTTTTGTAATTGCGATAATAAGGCACGGCATCCGCGACCTCTATCGCGTCACGGAATAGCCGCTCACTTTCCTGGCGCGCATCTTCGGCTCGTCTCCGCTCTTCAACTTCTGCAATAAGCTCTTCTTGGGTTTCTTGAATTTCATGCTCGATACGGCGTATATAAATATTGAAAAGAACGAAAAGCAAAGCAACCACAAACAATGAACTTACAAGCAGGACAAACGAGACCTTCCGGGACGACACAACATCTTCGGTAGCATCGTGAATTATAATTATGTTTCCGGCCAAAGACTCATTTGCAACCAGCAACGGCAAAACACCGGCACAGAGATTACGGCCGCCTATCGATAACGGAATTGTCTCAGCATCCCCTTTGAATTTTAAAATGGATTTCATCGCATCGATGCTTTGAAGCATGTCATCTGAGGCGGCATCCATTATTACAAATGAGTCAAAACGGTCCCACTCATCAGATGACTCCTTTGCTTCTGTTTCTTCGAGCCAGGCATCATGATCGATACAGCTTTTATCGATTGCAAACAGTACATCAACCCCATTCGTTCTCTTTAAAAACGGCGTGATATGATCAATGCCCATTCCCAGCATTAAATATCCGGCAATTCCCCCCTCGATCTGCCATGGCATAACTTGATAAAGCATAAGAATTCCAGATTTCTGCAATTCAAGCCCATGGGCTGCATGTTGTTCGCGCCGGGCTTGCTCAAGAGTATAAAGGCCGCAATGCCGAGGCTGTTGCCCAGGATCATCGACACGAAGAAAACATGTTCCATCCGCATCGATAAAACAGAAGTGCCGAACATTAAATTGATCCTGGAAATCGTCGAAGAGGGGAGAGGCGGCCTTGTAGAGTGCATCTTGATCTTTCGCCAACCATGCACTACGAATTAAAGAATTATCGCCGGTAAATTTAAGCAAGGCGTGCAGTAGTCGCGCCTCCTCACCCACAGCGGTATCAAACAAACGCTGTACCCCCATGAGATGAGAAGACATTTCTTTTTTTAGGTCGTAACGATGAAACCAAGAAATTGCAAAATAGGAAGATGCGTAAAGAACCAAAAACGAAATTGCAAATGGAATTAGAATACGCTTTCGAAGGAGGCTGCTATCACGTTTTGATTGCTTCATCTGCATCGACTTTGCATGGGGGCATTCATCGCCCGGCTTCAACAGAAATTCATCCCAGCGGCAAAAAGCAGGACCGACACGCCCCTCAAATCAAAATTCAACAATCTGAGGAGACAATCTCAAGAACCGAACACGCATGAAGAATGTCCGGCATCATCTAAAATATTTCCAGCCCCGGTATCAGTCACATTGCTTAGTGCGCAATGCAAGATTTTACAATTCCCATTTTCAGTATACCACCGGCATCGCAGGTTACCTTAAAATTTTAAATCGGAGGGCGTTTTTACTGCGGCGCGCTAATAAAACCATAATAGCGCCCCATCCAATACGGCATAAGCCAGTATACACCGCTGCTTTCCGTACCGCCTCCGTCACCCCCTGTGGCTTCGTAAGGATTCCGATCCCAGCGCATAACCGGCCGTTCGCTGGCTGGCAATAACCGGTCCGTCTGGAGTATATCCAGTTCGGGCACACGCACCAATCGCACATCTTCTCGTTCTGAGTTGTCCACAGTCCAACGGATCAGATCCAGCGGCGCATCCCGCAGGAATTCCACGCATTGTTCAGTGCCGATATCCATCCCGCCCAGTCCCCCGCAAATGAAGCTATAGAAGGGACTATATTCATCTTCCACAATTTTAAACCAATGCATGAGCCCTTCTTGATAGGCCGCCAGCAGTTTGGGATCCGTTTCAATCTTCAGAAGCGATGGAAAAACCAATGCCAGCAAATCGGAATCGATATGGGTACGTTCCGAGGGGGCCGTAGGCTTCGGCTTGCGCACGATTTCCAGAAATCCGTGTTTAAAGAGTAAATCTTCATAAAGACGCTGATATTTTTCATCCCCGGTTAAATAATAAGTCGTTTTAAGGTATGAAACGATTTCCAGGCAATTGAGCGGACGTTCAGCACGCCAATCTGCATTCTTAAGCAAAACGTCCGGATTCCATACACCCCAACGTGTATGCGTTCCATCCGTATCGCGCAAATTCAAATCGCCTTCGATGATATAATCCATTACCCGGCGGATTAGATCACGCACCCTTTGCTTATCCTGTTCGGTTTGAGCAACGAATTCGTAATAAAAATAGTACCCGAAGAAATGCCCGGTAATTTCGTCCGAACTTGTATCCCCTTTCCACAACCACTTGCCATCAGCCGAAGGTCTCCAACGAACCTCAACCGGTTTAAAGCGTGGATCGCTGATAAGCGCATCTGCGATCTGTTCAGATGTATAGGTGCGGTTGCGGTCATGCAACCGGTGCGGATTGGGGTTATTGGGCGAGGCCCAATCGACAGGAACAACGGTCCGGGCAATAAAACCACTTGTGCCGGTTACAGTCTGCAAGAACTCCATCGCCTCAAATGCCCGCTGGGCGTTCTGACGTGCTTCGGGATCTTTCGTTACCGCATACCGGTATGCCTCCATCGCCAAATAGAGATTTGTATATTCCCCATCGTTATCGTCATCTTCAAAACAAGAGGTACTCACATCGCCCGGTGTCAGCAGGCGCGACTTTTCAACCAGCCAGGGAGGACGCACTTTTCTCTTGATGAGGACATCGTGGAAATACTCTGCCTTATCTAAAAGAGTCATTGATCGGCGTTTGATCGCAGAAACACCACCGGCCGTTGCGATCCAAGCCGTACCATCGCTATCAAAGGCAATATCTCGCACATCGTCATTCGGAAGCCATCGTCGGCCGTGTCTAAAAGACCAAGTCTCCCCATCTAGACGCGCAGCACCGGCCGAGGTTCCAATCCAAAGCACCCCATCAGGTGCAAATGTAAGCGATTGAACTTCGCTGTCAGGCAACCCCTCTTTTGCTGTATAACTCTTACACCGGGCGCCATTCTCAAAAACATCAACACCTCCGAGCCCTCCGGTCCAGAGTTTGCCATCCGGTGCGAGCGCCGCGTCTCGAAGTTCTCCCGTCAGGATTTCATTTTCGGCATGATAACTTCGAACAATGGATGTGTCGCGAATATGAAATAAGCCATGCCCTGAAGGCACCCAAAAAGTCCCATCGTTGTCGTGAATAACAGCACGGGGCGAACTGGCCCAATCTCCTTTTTCCTTTTTCCATTCCCCCTCGCGATTATGCCACATACCGAATGGCCCTATGGCAACCACGGTATTTCCCGAAACACCAATGGCTCCTATCGCTTCCTGAATCTGATCAATTTTTTCAAGCGCACCAGTTTCGCTACTGCAATAAAGGCCATTCCAAGCGCCAATCCACACTTTCCCATCATTGGCAGAAACAGCCGTAAATGCGGATCCTGTTTGTTGAAGTTCCCACCGTCCGCTGTTTAGCCTAAAAATGCCGGCGCTGGTGGCTATCCAAACGCGATCCTTGCCATCAACCGCAATCGCACGAATATCATTCGCCCCCGAATTCGCATCGGCAACATAGAATTCCCTGTACTCTTGTAAGAATGGTCTGTCGGGTATCGCCTCAATACTCCAACCAACCGAACAGACCAGAAAAATAGAAATAAGTTCTAGGGATCGTCTCTTATAAATCATCGGTTCCACCAGCCTGGAATTAAACTAAAACGTCAGTTTGCAATTATTATGCCGCTCGTTGAAGACTAACACAAAAACGCGTTCAGATAGAGCGAAATATTTTAGGTTCGTGAAAGCCTAAATGCAGACCGGATTCAAGCCGCAAAAGCCCCGCATATCATCTCTTCAAAAGGATAGCCCCACCCAGGAGGTATGAAAAACATCTCCGCTGCTCACAAGGCCATTAGATATTTGATAGAGTTGCCGTTTAAACCGGTCGGAAGTCCTCGGAGTGTATTCGCCCCCCGTCGCATCTTCATCCGTATCCGGTCCTAATCCTTTAATCGCCCAATCTGTGAAGCAAGATGAGCCAAAAGCTGTGTAGCCATATGCTTGAGATGTGCTTTGATAAATGGGTGTGAGTTTTGGATCCCGAAATGGATCGAGAGGAAGCGTGGCAATATAGGCTATGGGTGTCGTCAGCGGCGCCCATTCTTCAAGCGGATTGCTTCCCAAATGCCTAAAATAGCATTTGTAATCAATCCGATACATCAGCAAAGCGTCTCCCAACGCTTTCATGTCCGTTTCCATGCGGGCAACCGTGGCACGCATACGGGCATTCAGAAAATTCGGAACGGCAATCGCCGCCAAAATTCCAATAATGGCTACAACAATTAGAAGTTCGATAAGAGTAAAAGCTCGATGCCGCATTTTGATGTCCTCTCCATCATTCCTGCCCATGTTTCACAACATAAGAATAGCCTTTTACGCCTGGCATCGCATAGGCCCTAGCCCGTAAAGACCAATCAACACACAATGAGCCGTTAAAAGTCTGGCAAAAACAAAGAGCCCGATTATGCTTGCCGAATAAGTTTTCAACGAATAGCAGGTTCTGATATGTAAAAACCGGCGAATAAGGCATGGAATCGTATGATCTATCAGGTTCATTCGTTTGCCGGGATAATGAGAAGACATCAATGAAAGCGGGACAAAAGTAATACTGTGATTTCGGCATTAACCTCTGGCTTTTTATTGGGACTTTCGGCTGGGCTCTCCCCTGGCCCGTTAATGACACTCATATTCACCGAGACACTCCGTCACGGCACGAAATCAGGCATCAAAGTGGCGCTCGCACCGTTGATAACAGACTTGCCGATTGTCGCGCTTACTCTGTTGGCGCTTTCACGATTGCAGCATTTTGAAATAATTTTAGGCGTAATATCGCTAACCGGCGGTGTCTTTGTCGCCTATTTAGGTTATAAGAGCATCGTCATTAAGGCCCAAACGCCGGGGGAATCCGAATCCGCGCCGAAATCCCTGTTAAAAGGCATCTTGGTCAACTTTCTAAGTCCCAATCCTTACCTATTTTGGTTTTCTGTCGGCGGCCCACTAACATTGGCATCGTGGCGGGAGAATCCAATTCATGCGGTGATCTTTATAGGAGTTTTTTATTTTCTGTTAGTAGGTTCAAAGGCGGCCATCGCTGTTCTAGCCGGAAAGTCACGATCGATTCTTCAGGGCAAAGCCTATCTCTACACCATGCGCATTTTGGGCATGGCCTTGATTCTGTTTGCTGTATTGCTTTCGAAACGCGGACTTGAACTCACAGGAATCCTTTGAAATTTACGGGAATGTGTTTCTCGGCTTTATAAATTCCGGTCGAACCAATCGGCGCAGACTTCCACCTCTTCAAAGATTGTAGGCCAAGGATGCCCGCCGCCCGGCTTCACAATCAGTTCGGCTTTCCCGCCCGCCTTTTTAAGAACTTCAACCATCTTTTCCGACTGCTGCAAAGGCACAACCGGATCGGCATCACCATGAATAAATAAAACCGGCGGAAATGCACTCTTCACCTGACGCGCCGGGGAAACGGATGCCGCCTTCTCACGCATTTCACCTTCAACAACATTGCAGGCCCCGCCGGGAAACAGTAAATCGCTAAGCCTCGCCAAATCCCATTCTCCGCCGTTCACATCCAGAAAATCCGTGGGAGGAAAGAAAACTGCTGCCGCTTTGATCTCTGTGCTCAAACGTTCCAATTCATCTTTGGCCTTCGAATCGCCCGCTTCTGTCCGAGCAAGAGTCAACAAAGTAAGGTGTCCTCCTGCTGAAGCGCCGGTGATTCCTAAGCGGTCCGGATCGATCTTATAGTCTCCTGCGTGATGCTTCACATAGCGAATGCCCGTTTTCAAATTCGCCACCATTTCATCTACGCTATATTTGGTGCGCGAACCAGGCCGGATCATAAAGACCGTGTACCCATGAGAACAGTAAACATCGAAAATCTTGGCCCGCATATGATCCCGCAGCTGTCCCGGCGCCGAATACCATGCGCCGCTTAGAACATCGATAATCCCCAAACCGTTCGCACCCGATTTGGGCGTGAAGATATCCATAATCAAGCCGGTTCCATGGGCTTCCGCATAAACGACGTTGATCTGACGATCATAAATATCATTTGATTCGGTTTGAGCCGAAACATCAACCTCGAGCCACATGGCAAACAACATCGCCAAGATAAGAACTCTCATGCATGTTTTCATTTTGTCAAATTCCTCTCCCACAAAGCATTGGATTATCTTACTACTTCATCTTATTTATGTCATGATGGCATTGGGCTAAAACAAGAGAATTAAAGCCGATAGACTTCTGTTTACCGGAATATTTTCTATTGAAACTCTCAACTGAATAATGAACTAAACTCATTTTGCATGGATATCATAATGCCCGCGCTATTCACAAATCCCACAAGAACACCGTTTTTCTTTCTCATGACTGCCATTTTCTGTGGAATCTCATTTCTGGCAGAAGCCAATGAGGCGGCAATCATGAAATATGCCGACTCACTGTCCGGCAAGCCTTTTAGCAAAGATCCCGCTGTCGTTCACTTTGGAGACCGTTATTTGATGTATTACTCCAGCCGTATGAATGATGGCTGGACTATCGGCATTGCGGAAAGCCGCAACCTCGTGGATTGGCGTCATATCGGAAACATTCTTCCCGAGGCCGCCTATGAAGATAAAGGTATCTGTGCTCCGGGCGCATTGGTCCGGGATCGCAAAATACATCTCTTTTATCAGCGTTATGGGTATGGCCCCAAAGACGCCATATGTCATGCCTATTCAACGGATGGCATTAAGTTCGAACGCAATCCGGCCAATCCGATTTTTCATCCAACGGGTGATTGGAACAATGGACGGGCCATTGATGCGGATGTAATCGAATTTAAAGGCAAACTTTTTCTCTATTTCGCCACGCGTGATCCGGAGGGGAAGGTGCAAATGTTGGGCGTGGCCACAGCGCCCGCCGATTCCGATTATGGCCGTGACAAGTGGACACAAGCTTGCAATCAACCCATCCTAAAGCCGGAACTCCCTTGGGAGAAACGCTGTATCGAAGCACCTGCTCTCTGCACACACAAAGGGCGGCTCTATATGTTTTATGCAGGCGCTTACAACAATGAACCACAGCAAGTCGGTTGTGCGGTCAGTGACGATGGCATCGCATGGCAACGGCTATGGGACACACCATTTCTGCCGAATGGCAATGCCGGAGACTGGAATTCCAGCGAATCCGGACATCCATACGCGTTCGAAGATAACGATGGCCACACCTATCTTTTCTATCAAGGCAATAACGACCACGGCCAAACCTGGTATCTCTCGCAAATTGCAATCGGTTGGAAAAACGGCCTTCCGGTATATCTGCATCAGTAAAAAGAATTGTCTGAGAAGGCCAATTCAGGCTTAACCCGAAATTCTTTGTATGCTTATCTCTAGTGTCTTTCCGCCCGGAATCTCGAACTGTACCTGAGACCGTGGCCCGGCAATTTCAAATGGGACTTCTCCAACAGTCCGCGTTTCCCTCCCCTGTTTTTCAAGCAGAGTGAATTTGTAGTGCCCGGGCTCAAACAAATATAGTTCCGCACCCATAGCACGGGGCGTATCACCGAAATGATAAACCTCCGCGGTAAGCGAATCCTTCTCCGTATCTGTCACCAAGGCCGCGAAATCGCGCGGTGGCGTGAGCCATTTGACACGGTTGAGCGGAAAATAACCGGCCCCACCCGGGTCGCCGGTAACTGTAGAATAGAGCAGTGCTGGATCCGGTATCTTGATATCCGGATTTGCATCCTCAAACAATACACCGGCGTGGTAAAGCGCAGGAAAACGCAACACTCTGTCGGTGTATCTCACCTCACGCGTATACCCCGGAAAATTAATCGATAGTGCATGTGCAGTATTCTTTAGAGCATTTACTAGGCCATCCCGTTTACCTTGCATTCGAAATGCCAAATACGATCCACCTTTCGAATTTAGAATACGATCAAATTCCTGAGTTCCGGTCAGTAAGCGGTGCTTAGCCAGCACACCGCGCAAGTTATATCGCGATGCACACCACGCTTCTGTGCCGGGGGCAGGCGTTCCATCCTGTGGATGATCAAGATACTTAAGTTGAATTTCAGCCATCGACCGGATCGGGGAGAAATACTTCTCTTCTCCGGTCATATGATGCGCCAGCAGCAGCGTGTGCATGGTCATATCCAAAGCGCTCGGCCAACGATAGAGCGAAGCCCCATCCGTATTCTCCGGATTCCACCAGTCCGGCCCCGTGCCGCCCGCACCACCATCCGGCCAATGAATGGCACTCGGGACAATCCCCGCAGGCTTGCCGTTTTCCGCACGCCGGGCTGCATCCGCCCACGTATCCATCCACGTAGCAAACAGTTTCCCGCAACGCGCATCTCCGGTTCTTTGCCAATAAAGCAAAGCCGGTTGCAGCGCTCGCGGGTGGTAGCAGGTATCAAAAGCACGCTCGGTACGGTCGCTGACTTTTTCGGAACTGAAATCAATGCTTTTGAATTGTAAAAAGCCCCTCTCGTTACGCCCGCTCCAAAGGTCTTCCATCATATCTGCAAGGCTCACTGCCAAATTTCGCCATTCAGGATTATCAGGCTCCAGATGCATCATCGGTGTGACCGCATCGGCTGAATCTTCGGCAGAGTGCTCGACATCCGTCAAATGCGAACTGTACCCTTTAGACATATGTGGCTGAGCCATAAGCGCCCGTGAAAAACGAGCCTGAGCGCCGGCAATTTTGGGGTCGTCAAAACCGACGAGTACAGGCACCCACCAACGCCACATCTCACAATCGTCTCCCCAGCCACCGCCATACTCGCCGTTCTCCTGGAGACGGTTATCGATCCACCATTCGATGATATTGGCGATGCGTTCCAATCCCTCACGCTGGTAGACCGCCCACTCGGGCGCGCCAACGCTATCCGGTCCCACTGGTTCACATGGAATCGGCTCACCCAAATACATGCGCACAATGCGATTCTCCGGGAAAGCCGCTTTGGCCTTTTTCAGCAAGGCGGCAGCTTGATCCATCCGAAGCCGCCTTTCATTAGGGACACTCCATATGCTGCCGTGTTCCATAGACACCCATAGAATCATCCGTGCCCGATAGTAATAAGTCAGAGGTATAAAGGGCGAATCTTCGGCCAGACCGAAATCCCAATCCCGTTTCTTCCTGATTTCCGAATCGAAATAATCCAGACGCGGACTATGTGTAAACTTATCGATGCCATCGATCAGCTTCTGCAAATCGGATTGAAGCGTCTCCGGCAAGGTGGGTTCGGCCAACAGTTTTCTAAGGATCGCCAGTTGCTTTTCGTCATCACCCTCGTTACCCGCTTCAGTAATCCAGGCATTCAGTTTTTTGCCCTGGAAGACCAAAGAATCATCAGCATGGCCCCCCATGGGCATAAAAAACAAAGCGGCAATCGACAATACGCTAATAAGTCCACATTCCTGAGCAATTGTTCTCATAGTTCGCATTTTGATAAACATGATCAATCTCCACCAAGGTGTAGCAAAAGGCTTTGATGCTTAATAAACCATAGCACTTGATGACGATAGGCGCGCCGGGCATCTGTAAGAAAGCTGAGCTAATGCCTGGCTCAGCTATTCATGCCCACATTGCCTGGGTATGATGGAAATAGCATTTGGAAGATGCATATCTCAACTTGTATGGGAGATCGGCACGATGGCATTACCGAAAAGAGTTTTTGGCAGAACCGGATTGGAAGTCACGCAACTGGGCTATGGCGCAATGGAAGTTCGCGGCGAACGGATTTGGGGCGGACGGCCTACCAGCAATGAAGAAGCGAAGTCGATCCTTAATGCAGTCCTCGATGCAGGGATCAACTTTATCGATACCGCCAACGATTACGGCAAGAGCGAACTCTACATCGGCCGGCATATCCGCCATCGTAAAGATGAATACACCATCGCTACCAAGTGCGGGTGCCATATGGAATACGCGGGCGATCACGATGAAACACCGCATATCTGGACGCGGGAAAACATCTTGCGCAATGTCGCCGACAGCCTGCTCAAAATGGAGTTGGACACCTTGGATGTCCTCCAATTACATGGAGCCACAGTACAGGAATGTGAAGAGAACGGGCTGTACGATCTTTTTAAGCAGTTAAAAGAATGGGGTGCTGTACGGTTTATCGGATGTTCATCCGTTGCCCCCAATCTCGTTGAGCATATTAAGACTGGTGTGTTCGATGTCTTCCAAATCCCGTACTCCGCTTTGGAGCGGCGTCACGAAAACCAAATCACCATGGCTGCTGAGGCGGGTGCGGGGATCATCATCCGTGGTGGCGTGGCCCGGGGTGAGCCTGGCGTAGGGCTGGGCTACACAGACCGGTGGAGTTTGTTTGAAAAGGCCAAACTGGATGAACTCATGGAGCCAGGCGAAAGCCGGACTTCATTCCTGCTGCGTTTCACGATCACGCATCCGCACTGCCACACCACAATCGTGGGCACGAGCAACCATCATCATCTGGCCGAAAACCTCGCCACAATTGCAAAAGGCCCCCTGCCCGCCGATGTCTATAATGAAACCAAACGCCGCTTAGACGAGGCGGGGGCGGAAATGCCTTTATAGACTTCTCTCGAAGCGATAGTTATCAGGCATAAGTCAAAAATTGATAAATGTGTTACGGATGTATTTTTCGTAACACATTTTCTTTTTTTATAGGTGTAACATGCGTTAAGTAAACCAATTTGAGCCTTTTATTGTAGGTAAAAAGGCAGTCCGGGCCGGTTTATCTTCGGCGGTTTAAAACTATTGATAGGCTTCATAAAGGCGAGGAAAATTATCTCAACGCAAAAACACCCCGGGAACCATGACCGGATGTTCCCTTTATGGTTTTATGACTTTCAGAAACAGTAATTTAAGGAGAAATGAAATGACATCGAAAGTGATTGGCAAGCTCAAAAACCTATTCCCGGCCCAAGAAGCCTCGGCACACTGCGACGGCCCGTGCGGAATTTACGATCCGGCATCATCGCGTATTGCCGCAGAAGCCGTGCTTTCAATGACCAAAAAGATTTTGGCTCTGGAAGTTCCCGATTCCTCAAATAAAGAGGCCATGGCCGCCTATCACAACACGCTTTCCCGCTACGTCAGCATTAAAGAAGAGCAGGCTCATATCGCTAAGACCGAACTTTTGGTGCTGTGGACCGATTATTTCAAGCCGCCTCACGTCGAAAAATATCCTGACCTGCACGACACATTCTGGAAAGCCGCCAAACTCTGCTCAGCCTGTAAGGTCGAAGTCAATCTCGATCATGCCAATGCCTTAATGGATGCCATTCAGAAAATTCACGAGATTTTCTGGGCCACAAAAGATCGCAAAGTCGAATGGTACACCGCAGGGTAAATTTGCGGACAAAAACAGAATTTATTGACAATTAATAAAGTCACAAGCAGGCCGCGGCGGATCCTATAAAAAGCGGAGCCAAAGCGGCCTGCCGTATGTTTTATCGAAACCCATGAAACATGAACTCAAAGATTGCGGCATGCGCGAGCTATTCCTTTGGCTGATTCGCCGAAGAAAACGTTACCGTATCACCGGCGATTCTATGCTGCCGCTCTTGTCTCCCGGACAAGAAATTCTAGTCGATCCGCACGCTTACAAATCTGTCCCGCCCAAGCCGGGAGATATCGTTTTGGCCAAACACCCTTATGTTAGCGACACACAAATCGTTAAACGCCTTGCTTCAGTAGAAGAAGACGGGCGTTGTTATGTGGAAGGCGATAATCCGGCGGAAAGCACCGATAGCCGTGCCTTTGGACCGCTAAAACCGGAAAATATCATTGGCCGCGTCACTTCTCGGTTTCTATAAGTTCACTCTCAAAATACCTCAAGAATGCACTGCGGCGATTTCTACGTGAGAATCCGCTCGTTATCGTGATCGAAGTGGACTGCACTCTGGCCGCGTTGGGCAAAGACCGCCATCTGAAGGGCCGTCTGTACCACCGCGCCGAGTTCGATAGAGCTGGCCGGTTGTTTTCTTGCCCGGCAGCAATCCAAAAACTCCGCCCAAAACTGCGGGAACCGTTCGCCGGTCTCTACTTCGATATGCTGTTCTTTTGCCGATGAACCTTCGGTGGGCAAGATCACAATTTCGTTATCGCGGAACATCAGCGTGCCATCCCAGCCTCGGATTAAGGGCCGTGTACCCGACGCATACTCATCGTAATTATTGGCCTGTGTCCCGCCTAAGATAATTGTCAGACGGTCAGGATAATCGGCGATCATGTTGCAGGTATCGGGAACTTCACGCTCTTCATAGCGATGCTTTCCACCGTTGGCGCAAACATAATTCGGATACCCCAATCCAAGCATATAAACAACCGGCGTAAGGGGGTGCGGATAGAGGTCTGTCACCGGCCCGCCTGCATAATCCCAGTACATCCGCCAACGGAAGAATCGGCTCACATCGAACGGACGGCGGGGGGAATCTCCCAAATAGCGTTCCCAATCCAAATCCGGTCCGGGCTTCGCATTGGGATCGTCGATCTTCATGCCACGTTCACCCCAGTCACCAACCCGGTAATAGCCGGTCTCGGCAATGATCGGTTTGCCGATTGCGCCATCGTCGATTAGTTCTTTGGCTTTGTGATAGCAAAGCCGTCCCATCCATTGGCACCCGACCTGAATGATCTGCCCGGTCTCTTTGGCCGTTTGCACCATACGTTGGGGCAATCCCACCTGACGCCAATGCGTAAGCGGCTTTTCGCAATACACATCCTTTCCGGCACGCATCGCATCGATCGCATGATAGCCATGCCAATGATCGGGTCCCGCCAAAACCACCAAATCCACATCTTCGCGAGCCAGCAGCTCTTCGTGGGCCATGGTTCCGGTCCCGCCGGTTTGTTCTTCTGCGGCTTTCATGCGCGGACGGTAAACATCGCACACGGCTACAATCTCAACATTCTTCTGTTCTTCTTTGATATTCAGCAGCGTTTTAATATGCGCCCCTGCGCGCCCGCCACATCCAATCACACCGACATTGATGCGACTATTCGCGCCAAGCACTCGCTGGGCCGAAGCAGCCGATAAACCGATTGCCGCCGACGCGGCCATGGTTGTTGTAAAACTGCGCCGTCCCATGGTTTCATGTTGATGAATGTTGGATTTGGATTGCATTTTGGAACTCCTCATGGATCGATACGCAGGGGTAAAATCAGATGCCATCATAAATATCCGGATTTTCCCCTCACGGATTCCATTACATCAGGATGCGGTTTCGCGAACCGAAAAGTACCTTTTACCAGCGTAACCGGAAGCCGGTGCCTTGACTACCACCTTTCCTGTCCGGAAATAAAATCAATTACCTGTGCTATCGGGAGCGGGAGGTTGCTGTGGATGTGTATCAAAATAAGTGCCCTCTGCTTCAAACTTGACCGGCGGGGGATTGAAGTCATGCAGGAAGAGCATATAGAGGGCAAAAAGCACCCAAAACAACAGGAACAGGACAAAACATCCCTTTGCCCAGCATGAAGGATTATCACGCTCGATCAGCGTGTGTAATGACCGCGTAGGAAGTGTAGGCGGCGACCGCCGCAGATGTTCGGATAATCCAGGCATTAACGCGGTCCTTCATGGACAATATTGAATCCAAAATCTCAACACCAAGTATAGCACAAAGCATTCTGCATCCTCACGTGGGCGGGTAATCCCACAACTCCGGGCAAACGCGCTTACGCTACCCTGCAATCGATCACCGGCTGGGCACTGAAAACCTGCGGGGTTCATAAAAACGGAGCACCTCTTCACGCGAATACAGGGTGTTTTCGTTTGGATTGTAACGATCCGCCAGGGTAAGCGCATTTGTCCGCCCCATCAGACGGTTAGGCGGCGCCAAAATGATTTGATTTAACGGAATGTTTAAATCGATTGGCCGGTAGTAATTATGGATGCCTTCTTGCAATAGTGGCACCGAGGAAACCATATGCCGGATATTCAAAATCACAATCGGCAATTCCTGACGCCTCATCTGCCGATTCAAGGCTATGAACTGAGCAATCGCCGGATACCGAATAGCCATATTCGGATCTTTATCGAACAATCGAATTAACGTGGCGATAGCCGGGGCGGTGTACCCCGGACGCTCGGCATCCAATCCCCGCATTGGATCCGGCTCAAAGGGCAGTTGCGCGAGCTGGTTTTGCGTCTCCCGGTCCAAATCCGGGAATTCATACAGATCATTAAATTCGCTGTAATACGCAGCCGTCAAAATCAAGATTGAAGAAAGATGTTGTCCCAAGGGCCGCTGCGCAACATAGGCATAATGGGCCGGAGCCAATATCGGTTCATTCGGCCGTGCGCGTTGCGTAATCATTTTGGTGATGTACTTCACACCCGGTTCGGGCAATTCGATGACGCTCATGCTTCGGGCCGTAGAGGCCACAATCAGCTGCCCGGCGCGCCAAAACAGGATGGGGAATAACAAGGCCAGAACCAAAAGCCAACGCGTGGTTACTAAAAACCGGCTTGGACCTTGAGGAGATGCTTTGGCGGTTAAATCGGCCCCCATAAAAAGTGTATGCAAAAAGAATCCGGTGAAAGTAGCAACAGCGGGTTCCCCGATGGTAAAAATGTACTCAACTGTTCCGCCCTTGGTCACAAAAAGAATACTGCCGATTGTGGACATCCCCCACCACAAAAGATAATAGCGTTCTTCATGCACGTTCTCTTTGGGCATACCTGCCAAAAGAACCATGCCCAAAATGGCAACAACAGTGAGCGCGCCTTCATATTCGGCAATATCGCCGCCTTCGCTTAAGAGTTTGCGTAAAAAATATCCGGCATTTTCAATGAATCCATCCCCGGGGAAGGTGGCAATTTGGCGGCTCCAAACATGACGCACATATTCACCTTCGCTCCAGAAAAAGAAGAAAACAAAAAGAATCACGGTGGGGATAATCAAAGAAAACAAATAGCCGCGTTTAAAATGCTTCGGATGTGTGAGCGCCAAGGCCACACATTGAACGGCCACATACACCAATGCGGTCATGTTGGTAAAAAGAGACAAACACGCGGAAAAACCGCACAACATAATCCAAGGCGACCATGGACCGCCGCGCACACCACGCAAGTAAGCAACCACACCAAATGTCAGCAGAAGAATCAATAAACCTTCGGATTGATAGCCAAGCGCCCACCAATATCCTTCGGGCAAAAAGAGAAATAGACATGCACCCATGCTGGCGGCTGCTTTTCTGCCGCTCAGTTCTTCACCCAAAGTCCAGACCATGCACGCGATAAGGATATGTTGAACAGCCTGCCAGGCGCGGACTACGCCCAATCCGCCTTTGATCAACAAAGCTCCCCAGAGAAGATGCAGCGGCGGCTGAGGTGAAGGCAAATCCCGGTAAAGACGGTCTCCTTCGGCTACACGCCATGATAAGTAGAGATAATTCCCATCTCCAAAATCAATATAATCCACACCAATTGTGGCTATTGAGACAACCAAATAGAGCGCGGCCAAACAGGCAAATATCAGGTGCGGACGATAAACCGTAAAGAATGAATCTTTATCCGGAGCGGAAGGTTCCCGCGAAGATTTCTTTGCAGGCGGTTCGGGAACATCCTCATCGCGCTCCTCCGCATCATCGAGGAGTTCCTCGCCGTCATACTCATTCAATTCCAGACGGTCATCACCATCGGTAACGCCGTCATCCCCTACCACATAATCAACCATGTTCGTAGTCTGACACTCACCCGAATCAATTTTCGGTACGTTTATAATATTTATTCCGCCGATGCTTGGGCGGCAGCCGTTACGCCATGGCTTTGATAATAGCGGAAACGGCTCAATTTAGGCCATCATGACGGATTCCGTCAGTAAAACAACAGACACATCTTCGCAGCCCGCCGGGTCGAACTCGAAAGACGCAGCCACAATTGCGGCAAATAAAACTTTAGTCACATTTTCAACTGAAAAACGAACCGCTTCTGTGGCACTGGGATCGTCTCTCCAAGAAGCTGCTGCCGGGATCGAATCCATGCTCGAGCATCCCTGTGGTGGGCGGGGTATCTGCGGAAAATGCCGCGTTCAGGCTCATGGCTTGCTTTCCGATCCAAGCGAGGCGGAATACAGGCTTCTATCCCCTCAAGAGCTGGCCGATGGCATACGGTTAAGTTGTCAGGCAACAGTGCTAGGCCCGGCTGAAGTAAAGACGGATGTGGATATTGTCTCGTCAGAGCAATCCATTCTTATGGAAGGCGAGGGAGCCTCAATCGCCATCCAACCCCGTTGTCAAAAAATTTATTTACAGCTTGAGCCGCCAACGCTTGAGGAGTCTCGTGACGATGAGCAGCGCATCACCGATGCATTGACGGAGCGTGGAATTTACATGCAACCAATGCCGCCTGCACTTGTCCGTCAACTCCCCGGTTTTATGCGGCCTAAAGACGGCGAGCACTTTTGTATCACCGTCACGATCCTCAAGAACCATTGGATACATATCGAAAGTGGTGATACATCCGCACGCTTTTTCGGTATCGCGGTTGATGTCGGAACCACCACGGTTGTCGTTTCATTGCATGACCTTCATACCGGTGAGGAGTTGGGCCGCCGGGGGCTAACCAATAAACAAATATCGTGCGGCGGCGATGTGATTTCCCGTATGGCTTTTAGCCGCGAGCATGAAAGTGGACGCGAAACCTTGCATCGCCTGATTCTCGACACCATCGAGACGGCTATCGATGAACTCTGCTCGGAATCGAAGGTTTCGCGGGATGAGATCGCTCAAATTGTGGCCGTTGGTAATAGTGTGATGGAAACCCTGTTATTGGGGATCGATCCTTCTCCCATCGCGGTTTCACCTTTTATTGTCGTCAGCACTCAGGCCCAGGATTGGAGTGCACCGGATGCCGGATTCAATCTCCCCGCACATACGGTCGTAACGACAGGCCCTTTGATCGCCAGTTATGTCGGCGGAGATATCATAGCCGACATGCTTGCCAGCGAAGTCTATGAAGCTGATGCGCCCACCTTATTGATCGATATCGGCACCAATGCGGAAATCGTTCTTGCTGATCGTGAACGTATCGTTGCGTGCGCTTCCCCAGCCGGTCCGGCCTTTGAAGGCGCTGAAATTCGCCAAGGTATGAGAGCGGCGCCGGGTGCAATCGAACGGGTTTCTGTAGGGCAGGAATGCTTTGAAATTGAGACCATCGGAAACACCCCGCCTCGGGGATTATGCGGTTCCGGTTTAATCGACGCTCTGGCCTGTTTATTGGAGGTTGGGGCGGTTGATCCGAATGGACGTTTATTGCCACCGGAAGACAGCACCGCTCCCGATTGGGTACGCCGTGCGTTGACCGCAAATGATGAGGGTGTGCGAATACGAATCGCTGAATCAAAAGGTTCAAATATCGAACTTTGGGCCGACGATATCCGCAAACTCCAGCTGGCAAAGGGAGCGGTAAAAGTCGGAATTAAAATCTTATGTCATCAATGGGGAATTGAAGCGACTGAACTGGACCGGATTCTTCTTGCCGGGGCGTTTGGAAATCACCTTCGAGAAACCAGTCTTGTACGCTCGGACATGATACCCGCGCTTCCTACAGGACGGACCAGGTTTATCGGTAATACAGCATGGATGGGTGCAAAGATGTTGCTTCTGTCAAAAACCGCCTTTTTCCAGGCTGAAAAGTTGCGTCAACACGTAACCTACTACGAACTTTCCGGGCGAAGCGATTTTCAGATGGAATTTGGAATGTCTATGCTTTTTGACAATAATTGGAATTACACCGGCTTTTGATACGGCCTAGAGCAATCCCAAATCCCTTTTATTTCTTGACATGCTCAGTTTCTTGACCTATGAATTGAGGGCCGGTATCTCCGTGTCCCGGAGAGCCAATTCAAGGTGTTGCTATGCAGCACGGGACGTATTGTGATTTTTTGAGGGATGTTGTCGAGAGAAAGGGGGTTCGTGCCCTTGAAGACGATACCTGAGTTAAGAATGAAGCGGTCCGCGGGAGTGTGTTTGGTGTTAGGAATGATGTTGGTGGGTATTACCGCCCCCATGGTCTTGGCCCAGGCACCGAGTTCTGATTTTTACGCTGGCAAGAGTGCAGCCGAGGCCGAGCGTTTGCGCGCTCAGCTTGACGGTGTATTCGGGGTGGATTCTTTTGGTAGTATCAACTCCGTTAGAGACACCAACAACAGCAATGAGTTCTACGACGACTTGCTGACTGGCTTGCGGACTTTCCGCACGATTACAGGCTCCGGCGGAGAATCCTCATCGGCGCTTCCTTTCTACGTGGGCTTTCCTGCCTATAGCGACGTGGACGTGGTTGCGGATCCCGATGGCGCCATCAAGGGCGTTATCGGCGTGGATGTGTACGGCCAGTTGCGTACCTATCCGTTGCCTGATGTTTCCGAAAGCGAAACACCTGTAGGTGATGGTCCTCATCTGGGCTACTACGCTGACATCGTTGGCTATAATGGCCGTACGGCGCTGCCCGGCGGTTCGCCCGAATCAGCCATCGCAACAGGCGGATATAAAGACGTAGACGTTTACGTTCCCTTCTGGCCGTTCGATATCGTTCGAGACCTGGAATTAGCTGTTGACTGGCGTCAGGCCACCAACTCCTACCAGGGCTTGTTTATCCTCGATGGCCAAGGCGGTGTTCACTACATCAATGACGGTGAAGTCCTGGCAATGATGAGCCGGAGCAATCGCTCCTCAACTGCCGGCACTGTATCCGGTCAGACAGTAGGCACTGAGCTCTTCTACGATCTCTTCGATTTCCGTCCTATTTACTCACGGGATTTCCAAGGATCAAATCCTCCCGGTCCTGCGCCGTATTGGCCGTTTGATATTGCCCGCGACCTGGAAGTCTCAGTTCGCTGGACAACCATCAGCACCAGTGACTTGCCTGCCAATGCCGCCAAAGCCACTACGGCTCAAAACATTGGAATCGACGTCAATAAGCTGACCACGAATGTTGTTTATCCAACAGATCGTGCCTATCCAAGCAATGAAACGTATGGTGGAAATGTTGCCATTACACGCGGCTACTACATCTTGGATGGTCAGGGCGGTGTGCATTCACTGATCGAAGACGAAAATGGCAATCCGGTCCCCGCTGCTTGGGAATCCCAAACAACAGGCGGATATGCTTCTGACCTCAAAGTTCCGGTTCCGTACTACGGCGGTGACTTGGCGGTTGATCTTGAAGTCCTGCCCAATGAGCAAGGCTATGCGATTCTGCTGCGGACAGGCCCGGTCTTCTTTGTCCCGGCCCGTGGCAAGACCATTGCCGACATCGTCGATGTTAGTGTCTTCAGGAACAATGATCCGCAAGCAGCCGCGCCCAAGTTTGGTGCTGATGTTGCCCGTGGCTTGAAACTGGTTATCGGCGCCAATGGCAAGGTTAAAGGCTATTACGTCATTGACGTATACGGAGTTGTCCATAGAGCCGGTGAAGCACCTTATATTGCCCAAACAGGCACTAGTGCGTTGCTACCGACATACGACCTGGAAATTGGCAAGGATGTCGAGATTTCACCGATGGCCCTGCGCACCAAAGAATAAGTTCAGGGCTGCATAACCCGAGTTCAACGGGGGCATTCTTAGCACGAGCCAAAGGATGCCCCCGTTCTTAATTTCACAGCCGGAGCAAATCTGACAACCTCGATTTAGTATTTTCTCAAAATAATTTTTCAAGAAAAAACAAGTTGTCCGAAGGCGATTCATTGTACAATCGACTGACGGTCATCAATCTGAGGACTGCCAACCGGAATGCGGTATCTGGTATTATTAAATAGGGCGCGGAGCTCAAGAACCACAAACGTAAGGCGGCTTGCACAGATGGTTGGCTCTGGTAGCTTAAAGAAACGTCGCAGTCCGGTACTCAATCTCATGGCGGGTATGAAGATGAAACACAATAAGAATGTTTGGACATCGATTTTCTGCCTGGCGCTAATCGCGCTTGCTCCAAGTTATGCTTTCAATCAAGACTCCACACCCCCTTCGGTAGCCGGTTCAGAAACATCCGGCCCCCTTGTTTATGTCATCCCGTTAACAGGCGAAGTAGAAATGGGCCTGTCGTCTGTGATCGCTCGTGGTTTTAAAGATGCAAGGGAATCCGGCGCGGCCTATTTGGTTGTTGATATGGATACGCCTGGGGGGCGGGTTGATGCAGCGTTGGAGATTTGCGACTTGCTCCTCAACTCTCAAATTCCAACCGCTGTTCTAGTCAGCGGCGATGCAACCAGTGCGGGTGCCATCATCGCAATCTGTGCGGAAAAGATTTATATGACCGGCGGCACCATCGGTACAGCCGCTCCAATTACCGTAGGAGAAGAAGGAACAAATCCGGCCGGTGAAAAAGTCGTCTCCTTCCTGCGGGCCAAGGTTCGTGAATATGCAGAAAAGCGGGGACGTGACGCCGAACTATGTGAGGCGATTATCGATCAAGATTTAGAAATTACTCGTGTAATCAACGGTGAATCGGTGGTCATCAGCGAAAAGGGCGACCTATTGACAATGACAGCCTCAGAAGCGCTTCGTTATGGATTCATCGATGGTTTGGTTCATGTCACACCGCAGGAAAAAGAACAATGGTCACAAAAGAGCCGTTCGCTTCCGGCCGATTTGCTCGGCCAATTAGGATTACCCGGGGCGCGTGAGGTCCGGCTGCAGGAAAAACCGCTTGAGCGTTTTGCTCGTTTTCTATCAAGCATGTCGGTTTCCGGATTCTTGCTTAGCATCGGCCTTCTGGGGCTTTTTATCGAAGCACGCACACCCGGTATTGGTCTTCCGGGAATTTTGGGGATTGTATGCATTCTGCTGGTTTTCTGGGGCGCTTCTTTTGCCAGACTTGCCGGGTGGGAAGGTCCTTTGCTTTTTGGCATTGGCATAATTCTGCTCACAATTGAGATTTTCGTAACTCCCGGTTTCGGATGGTTCGGTGTTGCCGGAATCCTTTGCGTTTTAGGAAGTTTCGTTCTAACACTGCTTGAGCGCGGTACAGGAAGTCCATACTTCTTTGAGACTTTCTCTCTTACATTTTTAATACAGCCGCTTTTTATTTCTCTGATCGCGGCGGTTGTTGGCGCAGTCGGTTTTTTATTGGTCCCGGTTATATTTCCCTTTGCGGCCCAATCTCCATTGGGGCGGCCTTTAATTCTGGGTGCCGAAACACGTCGTGAAGACGGTTATGTAAGCGCAGACGAATCTTTATCGGAATTAACCGGTTGTATCGGCACCGCAAAAGGCGATCTTCGACCGGCCGGGATCGCTCAATTTGGAGACAAGCGGATTGATGTGGTTACAGATGGCGGCTATATCCCACGTGGCAGCCGGATAGAAGTCCTTCGTGTTGAAGGGCGCCGTGTTGTTGTCCGTCAGGCTCAAAACTAAGATCGAACAATCGTGGTGATGAGGATCAGCTATGTTATACACACTAATCATTCTCCTCTTGGCGTTGGGAATGTTGCTGCTCTTTTTGGAGATTGTGGTCCCGGGAGGGATCATCGGCACTTTTGGCGTCATTATGATGGGAATCGGTGTTTATCTGTGCTTTGACATCTTCGGCGCACAGCAAGGTTGGTTCGCCCTGATTGCCTGTGCCGCGGGTGGGGGGATTTTCATGCTCGTGGTATTTAAATTACTCCCCCACAGCCCGCTGGGCAGAAGGCTATTCTTGGATGAAGAAGCCTCAAAAGCGGCGGGCTATGTCTCCGAAAGTGAGGAATTGAACACACTTACGGGCTGTGAAGGAGTGGCCGAAAGCGACTTGCGGCCGGCCGGAATCGCACAAATTAACGGGAAACGTATCGATGTTATGGCGGATGGCGATTTCATAAAATCGGGTTCCCGTATACGTGTCACAGCCGCCAATAGCAATCGGGTTATGGTCGTGCAGTTCTAAACTCTGCACGTGATAATGCGAAGTTGCCCGAAGAATCCGGCACAATCACAGTCACATGGAGGGGATTATATTCCAATTGGCGGATGAAATGGCCACCTCGTCAAAGAAGGTGGATTTATAGTACAATAGCGGCGTCGAATTGAATCGAAGGAGATAGACGGCCTAAGCCGGACGGGTGAAAGATCATGGACTTTTCGCAGTTTCAACAACAGTTTACTCAGAATGTTTTTACACAGGCCCAAATGAGTGCACAAACCCAGGCTGCATTCATTGTGCTTCTCTTCTTTTTGCTAATTATCTTTCTGTCTCTGTTTTTCTATTTCATCCCTGTGCGCCTATGGATTGCGGCTATTACATCGCGCGTTACGGTCAGCCTTTTCTCACTGGTCGGAATGCGTCTGCGCCGGGTCCCTCCGAATATCATCGTCAATGCTTTGATCAACGCCACCAAAGCCGGGCTGGAGCTCAATACCGCTGAACTTGAAGCTCACTTCCTGGCCGGTGGTAATGTCTACAATGTCGTTGCTGCCCTGATTTCAGCCGACAAAGCCAACATCCCGCTCACCTTTCAACGTGCCGCCGCCATCGACCTGGCTGGCCGCGATGTGCTGGAAGCTGTGCAAATGTCGATTACGCCAAAAGTGATTATGGCCCCAGATCCAAGCCAAGGGCCGGATACGGTTTCAGCCGTTGCCATGGATGGTATTCAGCTCCGCGCCAAAGCACGGGTTACCGTACGCGCCAACTTGGATCGTTTGGTCGGTGGTGCAACGGAGCAGACAATCGTAGCCCGTGTCGGTGAAGGTATCGTTACCACAATCGGTTCAGCCAAATCCCACAAAGAGGTCCTTGAGAATCCGGATATGATCTCTCGTACTGTCCTGGCAAAAGGTCTCGATGCGGGCACAGCCTACGAGATTCTCTCGATTGATGTGGCCGATGTGGATGTCGGCGACAATATCGGCGCGAAATTGCAGATCGACCAAGCCAACGCCGATAAACAGATCGCCCAAGCCAAGGCTGAGGAACGCCGGGCTATGGCCCAGGCACAAGAGCAAGAAATGAAGGCCCGCACTCAGGAAATGCGCGCCCGCGTGGTCGAAGCCGAGGCGGAAGTCCCGCTGGCCATGGCTGACGCCTTCCGGAAAGGCAATCTGGGTGTGATGGATTACTACAACATGCGCAATATCATGGCTGATACCGACATGCGCACATCAATCGCTGAACCGCAACAACAAAAGCCAAAACCGGATCAGGGATAAATTGAATTCGCCGGTTATCCGGCTAAGCAAATAGAAATCCGTAAACCGCCCCAAGGAGATGAATCCTTGGGGCGGATTTTTATTACGGAATACGTCCTCTATGTGCAAATAAAACAGCTACGGTTTGGCAATCAACTCCGCCAATTCATAAATATCCTGCACAATAAGATCAGGTTGAGCCTCTTCGATTTGTTTCCTGCCCAAGACACCGGAAGCCCCGGATAAAACGGCCACAGTGCGGAAACCGGCGGCTTTACCCGCCCAGATATCCGCAACGGTGTCTCCCACAATCGCGGCGTTGTGATTGTTCTCTCGAAGGCTCTTATCCTCAATCAACTCAAGCGTTGATGCCTTTGGATGAAAAGCACGGAGGAAAATAAATGGATCCGGCTTGGAGAGCACATCTTGCCGTCCCATCGCGGCGATTTCTTCTTCCGCCGCTTCAACCCGGTCGTGAGTGCCGAAACGTTCGGCGTCGAAAAAGTCCTTTAATCCCCATTCTTCGAGCGGTGTGACGATTTCCGGAGCGGGACGTCCGGTTGCAATGCCGAGCGTATACCCCGCATCTCGAATCGCCTCCAGAGCGCGTTTGGTCTTGGGAATACCCAAGAGTGGCTCTTCAGCATGAATCAATCCCGGTTTGGGACCGAAACCGGCGGGACGTCCGTAGATTTCTTCAAATAAAGTCTCACCCAAATACCATTCCTGGAAAAGCATTTGGCATTCAGTCCAAAACGGCGACGGTTTGCAGAAAGGCTCTACAGGCGCCTGATCGGGGTGCTGGCGGTTGGTCGGAAGACGATGGTTGAGTTCGTTGAGGATGTCGTATCCGCGAACATCGGGATGAAAATCGTCTACCAGTTGCAAGTGTAGCTCATGACGGGGCGTTACCGTAACACTTTTTTCTCGGAGAAGATTGCCCCATGCGGCAAGTTGATCGATACGAAAAGCCTCATTCCACCGGCCTTCTTTTCCCGCCTTTAACCAAAATTCCCAAACATCCGGCGGCACTTGCTCTTCATTCGCCTTCCCTTCACCCGATTCCATGAGCGCCTGAAGTGTCTCCCCGAATAGGTCGCCTAAATAAATCCCAATAACGACAAAGGCCAAATCCCAATTCGAATTAAGTCCCCGCGCTTTAAGACGGACAATGAACTCCCGAGAGAGATACTTGCGCCTTTCGATTCGCTGCATCGAAGCCAGCCGCCGGTAGAACACTTCCGGAACCACGCTGTAGTCCTGCGGTGAAAGACCAAGGTACAGGGGACTCTCTAAAATCTCGCGTATGGTTAATCCGGCCGCATCGAAATACCCCTCTTCGGACGTGATAACTCCATCACAGTCGAAGAGAAAGATTTCGACCTCACGAAAAGACTCCGGAAGATGGTTCGCACCAGACATTGTCATTATCGAGCAACAGTCAAATTATGATTTGCGCTACGTCACGTGCAAATTCTCTGCTCGTCCAATCCCTCTCCTAGTATGGGCGTAAAGGTAGCGGCTCTGCCCGAATACCTTTGGTTGTATTTTGGGTCAGTGGCAATCTACTTCAGAAGAGCAATTAAGCCTACTGGAGCCGAACAATGCAGATTGCAGCAGATGACACTTGGCTTTGCTAGGCCAAAGTATGCAGCGGAGCGTTGCTCATGACGGCGCCCGTCTCGCTGTCACGCACGACTCTTTCATAAAGCGTAGTCCGCTCAACAGGTTCGCGTTTCGCCTCGCTGATTAAAAATTCGATCTCGCGAACCGTGAGACCTTCAGGAGTCGTAGCACCGGCCATGTGAGTAATACGTTCCTCAACAACCGTGCCATCCAGGTCATCGATTCCAAAATTGAGCGCGACTTGCGACAACTTCACACCTAGCATAATCCAAAAAGCCTTTATATGGGGGAAATTATCAAGCATAAGCCGGGCCGTAGCCACGATCCGAAGATCATGCAAACCGGTGCTTAAGCTGCCATGCAGACGGTTGTTTTTGGGATGGTAAGCCAGCGGGATGAACGTTTGAAAACCACCGGAGCGGTCTTGCTGTTCCCGCAGAATGCGCATGTGTTCGATGATTTCTTCATCCGTTTCGATATGCCCATAAAGCATGGTCGCATTGGTTCGTAATCCTAAGCGATGCGCGGTATCGTGAATCTCGAGCCACCGTTTTGCACAGGTTTTATCCGGGAAAAGTTTGGCCTGAATACGGTCCGAAAAGACTTCCGCGCCGCCACCGGGCATAGAACCAAGACCGCAATCGATAAGGTATTGCAAAACTTCTTGTACGTTCTTGCCGGATATTTTGGCGAAATAATCGATTTCAACGGCTGTAAATGCTTTCAGATGCAGTTCCGGATACCGGCTGCGCAAAGCCGACAGCATTTCTCCGTACCACTCCAATCGATAATCGGGGTGCAAACCACCAACCATATGCACTTCGGTGGCTCCCGCCTCAACCGCTTCTCCTGCGCGTTTTACAATCTCATCGATGCTGAATTCATACGCACCGTCTTGACCGCGTTTACGTTGAAACGAACAGAAAGCACAATTGAGTTCACAAATGTTGCTGTAGTTGATATGGCGGTTGACATTATAGAATGTCCGGTTTCCCCAAAGTCTTTCGCGCACGGAATTGGCAAGGCTCCCAAGCCGGTGCACATCGCATTCTTGAATCAGCCAAAGTCCCTCATCCGGGGACAACCGTTGTTGAGCATCAATTTTTTCTTTGATTTGATCGTACATCATGAATTTCCACTCGACAGAATACGCCCCGCCCAGGTGAACTCAAAGATCCATAGGGCAATGTGCATTTCATAAGCCGGTGGTTCAGGAACTCTTATGTGAGCGCCAAGAGGGGTGAGTTATGTTGAATTTCTTCACCCGGGCATTCATACGGTCCGGGGAAATCCTAAGCAATTTGGCGGCGGCGGATTGGATCCAATCGGTCTGCTCCAATGCCTGGACAATAGCCTGGCGTTCGAGTTCTTCCAGCGCCATACCATTCGGTGGAAGACTGAAAACCTGCCCGGAGCCGGATGCTGATTCGCCGGTGGAATCCTCGATACCTTCTTTACGGACAGCCGCCAGAGTCAGGGGCCCATCGGTGCGGTGCCGAAGCACGAGACGTTCAACAACATTGATCAGCTCTCGAACATTGCCCGGCCAATCGTATTGCACCAAGGCTTCAGCCGCATCAGGGGTTAATTCCGGCGCGGGCCTGCCGCGTCGTCCCGCGCATTGTTTCAAATAATACTGAGCGAGGGGAAAGATATCGTCCCGGCGTTCCCTTAGCGGCGGGACATGAAGCTGTAAAACATCCAAACGGAACAAAAGATCCTTACGGAAACGTCCGGCTTCGGCTTCTTGCTGCAGGTTTTTGTTTGTGGCCGCCATGACCACAATATCGACAGTAATTCGTTGACTCCCGCCAAGCCGTTCGAATGCTTGCGTATCCAGCGCACGGAGGATTTTACCTTGGCTTTCGGGTGGCATATCTCCGATTTCATCAAGAAAGAGAATCCCCCCATCGGCCAATTCTAATTTTCCTTTTTTTCGCTCGGTGGCGCCGGTAAAAGCGCCTCGTTCGTGGCCAAAAACTTCGGATTGGAAAAGATTGTCTGTTGGCAACGCAGCGCAATTCACATCAATCAGCGCCTGTTTGCTGCGCCGCCCCAAACGATGAAGATGACGGGCCACAAGTTCCTTGCCGACTCCGGTCTCTCCGGTTATTAAAACATTGGCATCTGCAGCAGCGATTTCCTTCATCTCAGAAAGAATCGAACGCATTACAGAACTTTGAGCAACAATCTCTTCCAGAGGAGATACACTCTGCAACGTCTGTTCAAGTATATCCGCGCGGCGCTGCAATCCCGCTGTTTCAAGAACACGCTCCAGCCGAAAAAGGATCGCGTCACGATTGGAGTCTTTTGTGATGTAATCCTGTGCCCCTGCGCGCATGGCTTCTACGGCGATATCCACACGCTCGACCGATGTTAAAAGCACAACAGGAAGCCGTGCTTCGATCGTATGATTTGCCCCGCTCCGGATTTGGCGCAGTAATTCCAATCCGTCCATTTCCGGCATGACAACATCGGTCAAGACTAAATCGACTTTATGTTCTTGAAGATAGGCAAGCGCGGCCACGCCGCCATCAACCAATGTGGCTCGATGCCCGGCCATTTCCAGATTCTTGCATAACCTGGAGCCAAAACGGCTATCGTCTTCAACAACCAAAATCTGTCCCATGACAGCTTCAGGTTAGCCTATTGCGCAGGAAGCGCACCAGTCATGCGGCATATCAAGAAAGGGGTGGCACCGCGCAAAAACTACGCGATTTCGAAGGAAAGATTGAGACGGTTACGCAGGGCCTGCTGAGCCACAAGCCGGACTTTGCGTTCGGGATCCTGCAAGAAGGGCATCAACGCACGGATATCTTCTTCCGTGCCCTTTCGGCCTAGCCCGCGCACGGCCATCTCACGAACCGGCGCACGCGGGTCATTGGCGCCCTCACGAAGCCGGGGAACATACTGAGGCATTTCTGAATGCCCCACGACCCATAACGCACTGGCCTTTACCCACTCATCATCGGAATCAAGCATTTTGGCCAATTCACCTTCAACACTGGCATCACCCCAGGACAGAAGTTTTTGTATGGCATTTGCCTTCTCGCGATTTTCTTTGCTGGTAACGGCCTTTTTTAAAACAGGTTTGAATTTTTCGATGGGGTCGTTGGGGAGAAGTTCTATTGCGTTTGCACGAACACGAGCATCGCTGTCTTTCAGGAAAGGCTCGATAACCTCGCAACGTTGGCCGCCATCCTGAATCCGCCGGAAACCGGAAACCGCACAACTTCGCACTTTTGGATCTCGATCCAAAGACATGCGTTTCAAATCCGATACCGCAGCCTCATATTTGCTCGAAGGAAGCATCTTAATGTATTTGATGCGGTCATCCACTTCATTCGAGGTTGAAAGATACGAGACTTCTTCAAAGAAGTCCGGTTTCATTTTGGTAAGTTGAGCAAGAATCTTGTTGCGGCGGCCTTGCGAAAGCGAATCGAAATCTTTCAACAAATTATCACGCATAATAACATAGATTGTGGTGATAACGCCTTTACGGACTTTGGGGCGCTTGCTGCGCAATAAATGCTGAATCCGGTCCAGTACCGAAAGTGTTCCTTTTTTGCGGATATAACGGAGCGTAGCCAGCAAAAGCTGCTCGTCTGTATCCGTAAGAAATTGAAAGACCTCTTTTTGAAGCGGTAAGGTTTCGCTTTCACCCAGGATTTTTAGAACACGTATGCGGATACGCGAATCATCAAGTTCCAAACATCGGTGGAGAAAAGCCAAGTTCTGTTCGGCGCCGACCGCCTGCAAAAGATCGAAAAGCACAATCCGCTCAGGCGGATTCATATGCTTAATGCAGCCTTGGAATTCAACCAGCACACGATAATGCTGCATCACAAAGGCCACACGAACAAACTCGTCTTGGGACAGCTGCCGAAGCGCTTGCAGATGGTGATTGACGTCATCACCGCTGGTACGGACTGCAATACTAATAAATTGAGTTAGCCGCTCCAGAAGATCGTCATTGAGTTGCAGCAAACCACGATAAAGAGGAACAAGACCGCCGGTCCTCCGCAACCGTATAAATTCATCGTGTAGAAGTGTGTATTGGGGAAGTTCAAGGCCGTGGTAAATTTCCCAAAAATGATCCTCATCCAAGCAGGACATACGGATGAAAAACTCAATGGCTTGAAATCCCGCGGAGCGTTTCGATTTAAAAAGAGGTAATGAGAATACCCGCATTACCTCGTGAACTTCGGAAAGGTCCAGCCCTCCCTCTTGTCTCATCTCATCTGCGGATTTGATGAGAGAGGTAATACTGCTGCGTGTCTCTTCGACAACGGTATTGTGGTAATCTTCAAGGCCGGGCAGAAGAAGTTTTGCAGTGGCGATACGATTGGCACGGGCCAAAAGCCGAATTACGCCTACCCGAACCTGCCACATTGGACAGCGTAATTCCGAAATCAGGATATCGTAATCGATTTCGCAAGCCTGAATGACTTCCCAAGCACGATTACGTATTTCGACGTTATCATTGGCTAATTGCCATAGCAAAAGCCGTTTGGCCCATGGGCTTTGGCCGGGCATAGAGACGACGTCCAGCGCTTCCCAGCGTTTATCTTCTCCCCATTTATCGGAGAAAAGCATCTGGGAGAGCCGGTCAGCGCGTGAACCACGCAATCCTTCCTTGCGTTTCATAATCGTCTCTTTTCAGCCTCAGTTCCCGAATATGCGCACCCTTTCCTAAGAATAAATGAGATACGCACAACGATCACACATATATCGACACAAAATCCATGATCTTTATAGAGAGACTATTGATTCTAAAATATTCATAAATCCAAATAAAACAGACATAAACATGATGTCGCCGCAAAAAATGCCACTCCTCCTGTCACAAAGGAGAGACCTCACCAATTGGATTGTAACCACATATCGCCAAATGTCAAATATCCGGCAATATGTATCGATATATGTAAAATAATGATACACAAGAGGCTTATTATTATTAACATGCAGGCAGACTTGCAGGTATAAGAATCTGTCAACGCTAACATTAAATGAATACCTAAATTGACACAAGTCCTGCTGTTCTGCAGTTTGTTATTTCTATAAACGATTGCCGGATCCAAATATTAGCCACGCAACTGCCGATCCTGCGGTTTCGACAAAAATGTGCTTACCACAGATTCGGTAAAAAGCATTAGAATCATACCCGGCGCCGGCATCGGATTCTCCCAAGAATCGAAATCTTGAGCTCCAAACAAACATCAATAAGACTGCATTTGTTAGCCGGGAAAAAGTGTGCGGCCTTTCAATCAGCTCGTGAGGAAAAGAATGAATATCTCCGAAATACTAATGAAACTTGCCAACGGATCGAGTCTTGATCTTGAAGAAAGCGGTTGTCTTTTCAACTCAGTTATGAATGGCGAGCTGACACCGGCGCAAACAGGAGCCTTGTTGGGCATTATGTCGACTCGCCAACCCACAGTTGATGAATTGGTGGGAGCCGCTAGGGCTATGCGTGATGCGGCGGTGCATATTCAACATGATCTTCCGCTCGTGTTGGATACTTGTGGTACAGGAGGCGATCACGCAGGGACATTCAATATCTCAACATGTACTGCATTTGTCGTCGCGGCAGCCGGTGTGCCCGTAGCCAAACACGGAAACCGTTCGGCCAGCAGCAAATGTGGCGGCGCGGATCTTCTGGAGGCTATGGGTTGGGATTTGGATGCCGAACCTGAGAAATTGGAGAAATGCCTGCGGGATACAAACTTCACATTTCTTTTCGCCCGGAAAATGCACCCGGCGATGCGGCATGTTGCGCCAATCCGCTCCGAATTAAAGATACGCACGATTTTCAATTACCTCGGCCCAATGACAAATCCGGCATCTGCAAATCGCCAACTGGTAGGAATTTCCGACCACAGCATGCTCGATAGCTACGCTCACGCTCTTTCACATCTTGATGTCGATGTTGCAATGGTTGTATCCGCTCGTGACGGTCTCGATGAAATCAGCCTGACGGCTCCGACCGATGTCGTTGAATGGCGTAATGGAGAAGTATTGGAATACACGCTGGAGCCCGAGGAACTCGGTTTACAGTGCTGCCAAATCCAGGACCTGGCTGGCGGAGACGCAGCAGAAAACTTCCGCATAACTCAGGAAATCTTTCGGGACAAAGTGCCGGGGCCGAAACAAGATGCTGTCATCCTCAATGCAGGAGCATCATTATACGTGGCCAGCCAGGCATCCAATATCCGCAAAGCCATTGAACACGCTCGAGAGATTATTCAATCCGGACAGGCCTGGGCCAAAGTGGAAGAAGTGCTGAGCACAATCTCGGGATAGAAATGCAAGCAGTTGGAGAACAGTTCACAAAAATGGTTTGTAGTCTCCGTTGGCGACGATTTTTGCGTGTTCTGTGGAATGTTTATACCAATAGACCCACGCCTTCACGGTTTTCCCCCCGGAGGTGACGATATCTTCTTGTTTGCGTTGGTAAAGATAAGGATGATCTTCATGCGCATCGAGTTTTTTTAAGATATCATCACTGATTTCATACAATTCACCGTGAATGGGTTCATTGTCTTTTGATTCTTCCGCCGGTTGACCGGCTTCTGCCTTCGGTAAAGGCTTTGCGGCAGGATAGGGTCCCAAGTCGTATAACCGGCCGCCAAAGAGTTTTGAATCCTCATCGAGGATAGGTGCGCTTCCCAAAAGAGCGTGATCGCTCCCTCCCTCGCGGAATGTTCCATAGGCGAAAAATCTTTGTTGGTTCGTCACACTAGATACCCCGAATCTTTTCCGGACTTTTTTTTCTTTGCTGAAGGAACCGTAGTTTTCTTCATGAATCGGGCTGCAATTGAATTTCTTTGCATCGCCAATGCTCTTTCACCAACAGGAAAGGCAATTCAGTTAAATCAATTGCCTCCGATTCTGCATGATGCACTTCCTTTATTTTTGCAAACCAATTCATTTCGGTCATGCCCTCGAGCCAATCTTCCCAACGCTGGATGGGCAAATGCGCCAAATGGCTGCCTTTGGAATCCGGCCGATAAAGGTAAGAATGCACACGCTCTTGTCCGAGCAAAAAATTGCCAGGCTTGGCGCCAAATGGACAAACCAAGGTAACATCAATATAGACTGCGCCTGGCAAATGGAGGCGTTCCCGATTCGCCAAAAGAACGCCGCCACGTTTGTCCCGGGTTGTATCTTGATAGATAAAGGCACGACATCGTGGATAGCGTTTCAAGAAGATCTGTACGACCTGCGACTCAAGGGCTCTTTCTAAAATTATAATTTCTTGATCGAGTTGATAATCCGGTGGCGTGTATGCAGGCAAGCCGGCATTTCTTCGAATGGGAAAAGGATGCCGGAGTCTTTCGAGCGCCAAAGGAATAAAAAGCGATGGTGAGGCGGCAAACCCGGAAAGCCAAGTAGGCACATTCGCCAGATAGTGAATGAGAATTACTGTCAGCGTAAATGCCAAAAGGGCTGTCCAACCGGCGGTTTCATAATCGGCCTCAGGTCTGCCTTTGCTTAGTTTTTCGACAACCAAAGTGAGTATAAGTGCCGCAATCGCAACAGTGGTCAGAATCCCGGCGACATCCTGAGTCATACGCAGAGCCAGATCGGACTCATGCGATTCGATTTCACTCTTGTTTGCTGTATCTGAAGGGGTGTTATCAATCTGCGGAATCCATACTACACACAATCCCACAATCGAGAGGATAAGCAGCACCGGTTTGAGCTTGGGCGAAAACATGCGTGAGATTCCGTAGTTTGATTCTATCGTACGCCCAATCCGATGATGAGCGCTACGCTGTGCCGCCACTATTACATATAGTCGGTATCGGAATCTTCGGTAAAAAGTTTGAGTTGGGAATTCTCATCGGTATCCATAATATGCTGTTTGCGTTCGGTCGCTTCAGCAACCAGGCGTTCGTCCTGCAAATCGGCTCTCTTTTTGACCACAAAGAAAAGAACGAGATTGATTGCAAGACAGAGAAGAATTCCGGCTTGGCTTAGGCTGCTGACAATAAAGGAGAAGATCGCTGACACAATTGCAGCGAGGAATGCCGAAGCGAACCAGCAGAATACAACCCAAATCGTCCGGCCCAATTTGAGGTGGGAATCGCCACGCAAGAATATGCGGTCCGCCCAACCGGTTGCCACAACGGCTGCAAATGAGACATACGTTGTCGAAACCGGCAGGCCCAATCCTGAAGCAAAAGCAATTACACTCCCCGAAACAGATGTAATTACCGCTGCACGCAAGGCGTCATAATGCTGAATTTTATGATTGGGAATAATCTCAGGTTCGGGCGCCAAAGCTTCCTGCGGATGCGGTTGCGGTACAATCAGTTTCGCAATCCGCACACACCATTGAGGCGCATAAAGACGGACAACATCTCCTTGGCTGCCGGTATTGACCTCTGCCCGGGTAACGCGTTGGGCGGTTTTCGTTCCCATTCCGATCACCAACAGAAAGCCACAGCCAAACAGAAGGAACATCGGCACTGACTTCGATGCCGCCAAAGCGCCATCTTTCCAAATCATCAAAGATGCCACGCCGGGAGAGGCGCAATTCGCCAAATCGTTTTGTCCAAAAGCTAAAGCAATAACCAACATCCCCAAAATGGCCATAGATGCAAAAAGGCCCTTGGTGATCCGGTCTCCACCAATCCGAATGACAATCCAAATGAAACAGGTAAAGATGGCCCAAAGAACCAAAAGAACAATTACACCGAACTCATCCAACGTCGCGGCACGGATAGACTTCACAAAAGAAGCGTTCTTCATGCCCTTCATCAATACGAAATAAACCAATCCCGTTAGCAACAAACCGGATATCCATGGACCATGCAGACGGACGCGTTGTGAATCTTCACATTGCGTCCCAATCGCACCCCGAAACGCCCGCTGCACAAGGAAAGCCATGATTCCGCTAATAAAAATGGAACAGACGATTCCGGAAATGACTTGCGTACTTTTGCTCCAATCGACAACCTCCGGCCCTCCTACAGCCAATCCGCCGCCGAGAAGCGCAAATACCAGGCAGGCTGTAGTAGAAACGGGCATGCCGTAGGCCGAAAACATGAAGAGCAAAACGGTATTGGTGATATAGACGGCGCAATAGATTGAAATGGCCTTCTCTAGAGAATCCAAAGCAGCAGGATCGAATATCCCCTTACGGGCCGTTTCCATTACCGGAGACGATGCACAGGCCCCCACAATCACGGCAATCCCTGCCAAGCGCACCGCCGTTTTTCTCTTTAAAACACGTGCCCCGAAAACAGCGTTTACAATATTGGCGGCATCGTTACGGCCTACTTCGACGGTGTTCCAAATCAACATGACCGTCGCGAACATGGCGGCAAAGGGGATGAACTGGGTCAAATTGTAATCCATTTGTAGTTCTTCAATCGTCGGATCATGCACGCGAAGGCGGCAGCTTTTGTCCTGAAGCCGGATTCCGGCTTGAATGCGGAACCATAGACTCTTTATCGATAGGCCGAATTCTTACGATGCCGGCAACTCCAGTGTTGTAGGCTAACCGAACTCTGCCATTGGACTATCCAAGCGCCCAATAACGGTTTGGAACTTCGTCACGTTCACTAAATTCTTTCTAAGACATAAAGCCTATTATATCAGTAAGTTACAATCATTCTAGATCAAAAACAGGGTGTTTTCCTGGGACAATATTTGACTATGTCAAATATATGCTTTACTATGTTAATTAGTTAAATCAGTGATGATTTGAGTTTCGGTGGTTTGAACTCGAATGTGAGGCCGAAAGTTGGCGTAGACATTCTGAAAGGAACAAAAATGGGAGTCCAAACTGCATTACCAACATTTGAAGAGCCGAGGATTGCGGGCCGTAAAAGCCGCTTTCGTTCGGCCACATTTAGCGATACCGCGGTCGCCGCACGGCGGCCTGAAGATATTGGGCCTGTCGTTAATACCGAACGGTCGGGCACGCCAACCATCCGTGTCTATTTGCGTGAAATGGGTGTTCACCCGCTTTTAGATGGTGAAGAAGAGATACATATCTCCAAAGAGATGGAAGCGGGCCGGAAAACCCTGCTAGATATCGTTTTGCGCACACCTTATGGGCAAGACCGCTTCCGTGAGATCTTTGACGCGATTCGCACCCGCGAATTGAATTACGAAAAACTGTTCGGTGCGCCTTTGGAAGAGGCGGAAGGTAAACCTTTGGATGAACGCAAGGCTGCTTACGAAGAGGCCATTCAGCCGTTCCGCAAGGTTATGAGCAGGATTATTAAGACCGATCCGGACAATCCCCGCGCTTCTACAAACCGCAAAAAACTGATCGAGATGCTTTTTGAGGCGGAATTCGACCCTACACGCATCGACAGTATCGCCGCCGATTTCCACGAAAAAGAACGAGAAGAAAAGCGTAACAACCGGCAACGCGCGCTGAGCGAAAACGCCAAGAATGTGGCAAAGGCTCAACGGCGGATTGAGACTGCGCGTACACGTATGGTCCAAGGCAATCTGCGTTTGGTTATCAGTGTTGCGCGCAGATACAGAAACCACGGTTTGGATCTTTTGGATCTGATACAAGAAGGCAATCTCGGCTTGCTGAAAGCGGTAGACCGTTTTGATTACAAAAAGGGCTGCAAATTCTCAACCTATGCAGTCTGGTGGATACGTCAGACTATTCGCCGGGCAATCACCTCTCAGGTGCGCCAGGTACGCCTGCCCGCCAACGTTGCAGAATTGCTGACCAGAATGCGCACTGTTATCGACGAACTCCGTCAAGAGTTGCAGCGCGATCCGCTCGATGACGAAATCGCCGAGGTTCTCGAGGTTGATGCTGATTATGTGCGTCACTTGAAACGAGTAAGCCAGTCGAGCGTTTCATTGGATGCTCCGGTGGGTACCGAAGGTGATGTAACTGTCGGCCAGCTGATAATGGACGACAGGGTAACAGAAGCCGACAATGAAGCCGGTGTGGATATTCTTGCCAAGCGTTTCGAAGAAATTCTGCCAACGTTGAACGAACGCGAAGAAGCCATCTTACGTTTACGTTACGGGCTCCAGGACGGAAGGCCTTGGACTTTGGAAGAAGTCGCCGACAGGTTTGGCGTAACCCGGGAACGTATCCGGCAAATCGAGGTGCGTGCTCTGCGCAAAATGCGCCACCCACGGCGTACGCAACGTATCCGAGGCTATGTCGACTAAGTTATTTGTGCATCGATACGACGGTCGTTGAGAAGGTATTATCAGCAAGCGCCGTCTGTCGCTGAATAATACCTTTTTGAAATTATACAGTTCTGCATGATCCTCCATTTTACCCGCAAACCAGGCTGAAGGGCACTCTTGCCTGTTATATTATCATCACAGAATGTTTGAGTTTGTAGTGAATGCAGCAGGAGAATGGGGGCAGGCAGATGCACAGCGGACGGAGTGGATTCACCCTAATCGAACTTCTTATTGTCGTGGCTATCATCGGCATTTTGGTGGCGATAGCGGTGCCAAATTTTCAAAATGCAAGGATGCGAGCGAAGATTTCTAGAGTGATAGCTGATTTTCAATCACTCCGCAATGCATTGGAGATGTATCGGATTGATAATGAAGAATTCATTCATGGTTGGCATACGAGTTACCTGCAGTTTATCCATTTGACAACACCAATCGCCTATATTTCAACGATCCCTGTCGATGCATTTTGGGATGCTTCTCGGTCGATGAGTCCCTTGACCAAAAGTTATTCATATGCAGGATGTTGTATAAAACCATATATGTATCATGATATAATTCTTTATCAAATACCCGGGAAACTGGAGAATTTTATGTTATTAAGTAGAGGACCTGATGCATGGCCATCTACAAACCACACCTGGTACTATCCTCAGATCAAACATTTTGCCATGTATATGTCGTCGAATGGTTTGGTGAGTACTGGAGATATAATATTTGAAACCAATCCCAACTTAAATGTATTCCCATTGAGCGGCCCGGCTGTCGATCCGGATATCCCATAGTATTGGATAATTATGCTTGTGCATTATGGAAGCGAAAACAGCGAAAATCCTGTCGAATCAGAAATTTAAAATGAACAAATTTAGGAACAACACGGGTGGTGCAGATAAATTTTTATCTGTATGCGTCAGCGCAAGAGGCGGAATACGGCGCGCATAATAAAAAAATGATATCTCCATAGACACAAGAATCTAAATGGAAATAGTAAAAGCACCGTAGGTGCTTAAGCCTGAAGCCCAGGGCAAGCGTAGCGCCGCCCTGGGTTGGGAATCCCAAAACATCCGGCCCTGTAAAGGCCGCAGAAATAAAATAGGGACATTTCTTGCGCGCTTGGTGTGCGCGTTTGGGGGAGTCAGTGGATAGGGAAATACATTTGTACGTAAAGCATACAGCGGCTCGGGTGGAGCTTTCTACGAGACAACTAATATCAGGCCGCAACCACGCCCACTTTAGCACGGCTACGGTTCCTTGGTTTCGGCTTAATGGTTATCTGTACGTCTTGGTCTAGAGCCTTGAGAAAGCCAAACAGAGCGTCCATGGAGAATCCGGAAATCTTCCCGCGCATTAAATCGGATACTCTCGGTTGTGTCACGCCGAAAAGTTGCGCCGCTTCTTTTTGAGTGAGGTGTTTCTTTTCGATTAACAGACTAATTTGGATGGCCATATCAGCTTTAGCCAGCATCTCTTCCGGATTCTTGAATCCCAGGTCCGCGTAGACGTTTCCGCTGCTTTTTGTGACTTTTTTTGACTCACTCATCTTATTTGCCTTTATCTGTTCATTCGCCTGGATTTTGTGTGTCAGGCGTCGTTAGCGAATCGTTTTCAGATGCTCTTGTCGCGCCCATTCCAGACGATTCTTGATCAGGTCCATCTCTTTCTTCGGTGTCTTACTCCCCCGTTTCGATTTTTTCTGGAAACAATGCAAGACATAGACACCACTGATAAATTTTACGGTGTACACAGCCCGGTACGTGTTTCCTTTTTGGGTCTCGAGTATTTCTAGCGTACCAGCTCCTCCAAATCCTCGAAGCGGTTTTGCGTCAAGATGCTTATAGCCGCGGCGTGCCATCTCCAAGGCTAGAGCAACAATCTGCTGGATGTCTTTTGGGAACTTTCGTAAATCCTTTTGTGAGCTTCCCAAGTAGACGAGTGGCTTGTTCGTTGAATTGAGTCCTTTCTGACTTTCTCTGTATAATATATAAAATATTGTATATTTGTCAATAGGCTTTACCCGAATAAATCCGTCTGTGCTGAAATTTAAGGACTTGCGACGCGGCTTGTTGAAAGTGCGGACAGGGCTATTTGGAGGGTATGACTATGCTCTTCGACATCCTGAGATGCCTTTGGTGTGCCGCCGCCTGTATATGCAAAATCATGGGATATAGCCTGTCGTTTGCATTGGCACTAATCAGCCGCATCCCTACTCAAGCCCGCGGTTGCTGGCCATGAAATCGCCGTTGGATATCAATCCATTGCTTGAGGAGTAGGAATACTTCCCGGTTTTTGCTCCCAAATCCTCATAATACCCGAGCCAGGTTTCTTTTTTATCGGGACCAACGGAACGGATGACATATCCCATACCATATCTCAGCATGACTTCATTGGTCGTCCGCCCGGTGCCTGCGCCCCAATATTCAAAATAACGTTCATTTTTACCCCGAAGGATATTGCTTGCTTCAAACCGCTTCGGAATCCAGATATCCAGCGGGATCGAACCCAGATAGGCTATCGGAGTAGTCAGTTGTTTGTAGGTGTCTATTTCCGAACCGGAACTTGAGCTGCCAATCCCATCAAAATCCGGAATATAGGAATTGTGATCGAGCCTGTATTGCTCCAACACATTCACCAGAGTCCGCAGGTCTGTCCAGGTTTTGGATATTTTCGCCCGGACCTGAGCGTTTAGAAAATTCGGAACGGCAATGGCCGCGAGGATGCCGATAATGGCAACAACAATCAGCAATTCGATTAATGTGAATCCTGCCAGTTTTTTATTCATCGCTACACCAGCTGTCATGAAAATATAGACCATTTGCGGAACCATTTATAGCACGAATCGTGCGGATCATGCAGAAGAACCTAAATTAATCCGTTTATTTTAGCCGTCTAATATTTGCCTACCTCATCCCCCGCCATCGTTTCTCTATCGATGAGGTTCGGTCTATGCAAATGAAATATCAGAGTTGCGGCGAATATGTTTCTCTAAAATCCTGCAAACGCATGACTGTGGACATAAAGCGGTGAAATCAGCCCGGTAATGGGGGATTCCCGGCCCGGCTTCCAGTCAGTTTCAAATACAGACAACAAGTGATGCGGAACGTTGGCCCCTCCACCATGCTTTCGGCCGTAGCAGCGGCTATAACCCATAGCGTCCTAATCTATTGACACAAATAAACGTACGCAGTTCCATTCCTTGGATATGATTCCGCACTCCTGATCTTCATGCTGTGTTACACTAGGAATGAACTGTGAGACATGGAGGTAGTGGCCAATGAATGAAGATACAATCCTCAACGAACAAGAGAATCCCAGCGAAACCGCAGAGCCCCCCCGCAGAAAGCCCTTGCTCATTATTGTCTTTTCAATTTTCGTGTTACTTGTGGTCTCATTCGTGATCTTCCCGCCGCTATGGGCCTTTTTTATCTTGCTTTTCCGTGGCAGCGTCGGCGCTTGGTGAGCCGTAAATTCTATTGATACATTAATAAATCCTGCGGGAGGCAGACCGGCCACTCGCGGCTTATGCGGCATTTGACACGGCAAATGCGTAACACTTTTATGGGTTGCCGGAATCGGGTGTACTACAATACTTATTGGATTTGATGCTGTCGCAAGACACGTAAACAAATCTCTACAAACCGAGGTCAAGATGGCAAGTTTGGAAGAAGCAAAAAGTCTCGCCGGATCTGGTGAGTTTCAAGAAGCCCTGAATACCGCACTCTCGGTTCTTCAAGAGAGCCATGATGCGCCGAATTCCCAAAAGGCCGACATATTGGTCTTTCTGGGAGCCTGCTACATGACAATGGAGCAGCAACCGGAGGCGCGGTTCTGTTACCAAATGGCGCAAAAGGAACGGCCCGATCATCCGAAATTGGCGATTGCCTTGGGCGGTTTGCAGGGCGTCACGCCTAAGGCCCCTTTGGCTTTGCGTGACATCTACAAGGATGAGGCAAAAGAAGCCGTAGCCATGGCTGCAATTGGAGCCAGTGTAAGCACACCGGCTGCGGAAGAGAGCGGAAGCGGCGACTTCGCTTCTTCAACAACAAGCGATGATGTTTGGGCCAAGGCATTTCCCGACAAACCCGATGATTCCCGGGGCGGGTTTCTTAAATTCGTGCTCATTTTGATTGTCTTTGCGGCAATAGCGTGGATCATTTATGTAACCGTCTTTGAGGGAACTCCACAGTAAGACTTCAAAGAACACGCACCTTTGAATTTCAAAAATGCAAACAACAACGCCCGGTTTTGGCCGGGCGTTGTGCATGAACTCAAGAATGGCCGTAGAACACAGTCACAATCACTCAAACCAAAGATACCCATATGACCGAGGATGGGAGATTGTGTCTCCAGCCAAAGACCAAGCCTGAATTTGCGGCGGAGAAACGGTCGCGGCACTTCGGGAAAGGTTCAATCCCCATACTGTGCCTTGTTGAGGTCTCTCAGCCTCAATCGACTTGTAGGGAATGGCAAACTCCGCTGTCCAACCATTACCGCTACGTCCGGTTGCTCGCTGCCATGGGGCATCCCAAAATCGCAAATTGTATTCGCGGCGCGCATTGGCAGTATCGTTCTTTTCAAATCCCGTATAGCGGCCTTGAGCATCAAGGCTGCCATCACCGGGATTATTCGCAAACTCATAAAACGAATCGTAGGTGCGTTTCGGCGATAACCAGACAGTGACAGAATCATCTTTATCAAGTGTCCGGTCACTGCCTGATTGCGTAGCCTGCAATTTCTGAAGTTCCGGTTCGCCGCACTCAAAACCGAAATAGAGAGCATCGGTTCCGGCCACGATCATAACCCGTGTGCTTCTGCCGGAGTCCGGTTCCCCATTTCCGAACAGGTGCAGATTCTCAATAACAGGAGACTGTTGCCAAATAGGATCATCCAGTTCACCATCAATGACAGGTGCATCCGTGTAAGTCGGAACGGTTATACTCGGCAATCCATCGGGCTTTTGATGCTGCGCAATCGCCAACTCGGCCGCCGCAGTTTTGGTCCATGGGGATTCTTCCGATCCTATTTCAATCGCTGTCTTCAGCCATTGTTCTTTCTCAGCAGGATTGGATTTTTCCGCAACACGGAAAAGCACATAGGCAAGGTCGCAGCATTCCATATGATCAGCGCGTGAGCGGAGAAATGCTTGGGCATCTTCGTGACTTTTCTGCTGTATCATTTCAATGGCGGTAATCAATGTTTCGTTACTGCGTTCTCCTTCCAGCGCGGATTCGATAGCATTAAAAGCCTCTTCTGTTTTCCCTTGCTGAAAGAGGAGCTGTGCAATTGTTGTCTGTGCGTCGGCTTTTTGCTCAGGGATGTATCTCGAAGCCAAAGAGAGCAGATACATGGAGATATCGTTGGCAAATGGAACATCCTTGTTTTTCGATAAGTCGCGGGCAAACGGCACGAGGTACTTATCAGCGAAAAACGAGCATTTACCGCGCGAACGAACATCAAGCACCGTCGGACGCGGAAGATCGCGCATCGTCATCAACCCGGATACCAGAAGACCGCCATCGACCGTTTCGACGCGGCCGCCTTCCGCCCGATAGACACTCAAGATTTGAAATAATTGACTTAGACGGCCAACTCCCGTTTTAACCAAAGTAATGATTTCTTCCGGATATTGTTTGCCGGTCGAATGTGCATGTTCCAAACTCTGCGCCATTCCAGCCAAACCACCGATAGCCTGAATCCGTTCCAAACTTTCTTTTGCATCAAGAAACGAGCGGGCAAGGTTGTTATAGCTAATTGCACGAGCATTCTTATAGTCATAGATGGATTCTAAAGACTCATAGTTTCCGGTTTCAGTCAGGTTAGTCCCCTCGTCATTGCGCACATCAAGCAGTTCCATGAAATAGTCCTGCGAACTTGCGGCAACCAAATACCCTTCGGTAATCCCGAGTGTGGGAGAATAAGGCACGCCCGGCACAGGGATCTCATAGCTGATTAATTCAACATCCCGGTAGCTGGAGACGACAGGCGGATACTTGAGTTTGAAATGGTCTTGGAGAATAACAACCAGACGATCAATGAAATCTTTGGCTAAATCTTCATCTTTTAAAGATAGAAAGACCGCCATATGTTTGACCGGAATAATCGCATCGCGTGAAGGAGCGCTCTGAATCACGGCCACCTCATCTCCCAGCCAAGGCAGAATATCACCCTCAACAGATAATCCGATTTGCGTCTCGATTTCGGCAATAGGCTTACGAAGCGCCTCGGGTTCTATACCCGGAATCGATTCACTGATACTGAGAAATGTTTTCCATGCATTTTCGACTGAGACGATGTTGCCATGTGAAAAAGTCTGGGTACGCCGCGGCACATATTTTAATGGAATTGGTTTGAGGGGCTCGCCCGCAAGCATCTCCCCATAGGGATATTGAATGGCATTCTCGGCAAAAGCGATGTAATGCTCAACTGCACGGCCATCTTTAGTCCAACGCGCCACGGAACCCGATCCCGCAATGCCCTCCAAATACGGGCGGAGATTCTTTAAGCCGTCTTTTATGCTCTGTGCTTGTTCCGGCTTCATCTCCATCCCCACCCCTTTTGCGATTTGGTCAATCGCATCTTCAAGAACGGCATTAATACGTTCCATGTTCACATACGAAAGCCGGTCGTGATCTTTGGGTAAGTGTGAAAAGACACGCTTATAAACATCCGTTTCGTTCAATTGAGGCGCATCGAACTTCACAACATCGATAACCCTCTCAATTGTCCCGGCGCTCGTACTGAAAAGAAATACGTCATCCAAACAAGCGGTAGCTGCATACGTTCCGGGCAAACGAAGATCGGCAATATAAAGAGACGTAACAGGCACATCTTCATAGAAACCTGCATTGAGTTCGACAGAAAGCCCCATCCCCCCCAACTTTTCAAGGCTTTGAATTAGAGTATCCTCGAGTTTTTTGGGCTCTTTCGATTTTGCCATATAGAGAACAGTCGGAAATCCGGCTCCCTCCGAAAACGTCGGCAAAAATACGGCCACGGCCGCACTATCTCCCGCCATTGTCTCCCAGAATCCGGATTTTTCCTCGTCTCCGCCTAACCAACCCATTCGCTTCAATTCTTCATGAGCGATACGCCATTCAAGGATATCGTCCATCGACTCAAACCAGGCTTTAAGACTGCTTTTAAAATTCGGATACTCCGGCTTTTCACCCGGATTCCCAACTCTTTGGTGGCTCACAAAAAAGATGGCTTCTTGTGGCACTAACGTAGTGAGGTCATCATTGCCGGCGGCCCACACGCCGGGTGCGGCCCAGCAGAAAGAGAACACGACAACCGCCGGTCCCGCCCACAGAGTATTTAACTTTCTCTTCTGTAACACTTTCATCTTTATGCTCCGTCTATCACGGAAGGGCCAGACTCCGTTAGTCTGTCTAAACCGGCAAGACACGCCGGTCATTCATAACCAATTTCAGCCCGGTTATTTCCATTTATACAATTCCCAACGCCACACTCAGCAACGAAGTGCCAACATTGATTTGGTTCTGACGCACGGTCCATTCCGAAAGAGATTCACCGGCGGTTTGTCCTTGGTTATAGAGCGTTTCAGCGGCATCGCCCACGCGTTCACTTCCTGCGGCCACAATTTGTTCACCGTTCTCGGCGATTAAATCACGCACGGAAGTAAAGCGTCCCGATGTTCCTTCGCGAATTGTCCCGGCACGGTCTTTTACATTCGTTACCGCACTGGTAAGCACCATCTGTGAAAATTGCAAAGTCTCCTGAACTTCTTGAATTTGCTCCGGTGTGCCTTCGATTTTGTTATCCGCTCCGGTTTGAGCAACAAGCGTCTCATCATCCTGCTCAGCGATTTGATGACTGCGACTCGGTATCAAAACCGTAAACGCAAGAAGCAACGCACAGACACCGGCTGTAACCGGCAACAAGCGTTGCGGCGACAAAAGCCGTAGCCACCATGAGGTTATAGATGGTCTTATCCGGCGGCGTTCTTTTTGTACCTGTTCGAGAATCGATGCCCGTGTATCGGTAAAGAATCTCTGTTCCACAACCGGCTCGCCGCTATCGGCGATATCCTGCAAGGAGTTCAAAAGCCGGTATTCCTGTTCGATATCGGCATCTTTCTCAATCCATGTGCATATCCAGTCTCGTTCCTGATCCGAGACAAGCCCATCGATGTATCGCGATAGGTCCTCAAATGTGGGTCGTTGCATGGTATTCATGATTCCACCTCTGCGGCCCCGGCCGGCCCACCGGCTAATTCTTGTAGTTCCTCAAGCAAGGGCCTTAAACGATGCATTAACTTTTTGCGGGCAGCAAAGAGCGTTGTCCCCACAGTACGCTCTTCACATTCCAAAATGTCCGCAATCTCTTTTAACGAAAGATCGTCCAAACCACGCAAGGCCATGGCCTTGCGCTGGCGTTTGGGCAATTCATCGATAGCTTGCCGTACATGTTTTTCTATCTCACGAATTCTGGCGGAAATGCGCGGATCGGCTCCTTGATCCTCTGGTTCCATGGTCATTTCGACGCCCTCGCTGTTTTGGTCAACCATCGACACAACACGGCCGGGCTTATGTTTTCGCAAATGATCAATGGCCAAATTCGTTGCGGCCCGAAACAACCAGGGATGTAATGGGACGTCCTCGCGGATTTTGTCGAGGTTTCGCCAAAGCCGGAGGAATGTCTCCTGCAATATGTCCCGTACGTCATCTTCATTGCGAACGATCTTCCAAATCACGCGAAACATGGGCCGTTCATATTTGGACATCAATGCGTGAAATCCACCGTCGTCGCCGGAACGCCAACGTTTCAACAGCAATTGGTCAGGAGGCCCGTCATAGCCGGCAGATGGGCGCCGATCTTGAGCCGCCTGCCGAGGCTTCTCCTCCATTGCCGGTTCCACTGTGCCGGGCATCTCAACGGTTAGGGCCGCATTCACGTCTTCGTTTGCTCGATCCGGGGAGCCGCAGTGGGCATTTGCCTCTACTTGGCGCTCCAGAAGATTTGGATCAGATGACCCCGCTAGGGGCTCTGAGCCGTTCTTATAAGGATCTACGGGAAAGCCGGGAGGAGCATTCATTCCAGCCCAATATTACCTGAATTCAGTGTCTCACGCTTGGTAAAACGACAACCCGGAAGCACACAATTGTTTTCTTAAATGAGAAAGCGGTAGGAAGTAGGGTGAAAGTGTAAATGGGGGGGGAAGGATTCGAACCTTCGTAGGCCGGAGGCCGGCAGATTTACAGTCTGCTCCCTTTAGCCACTCGGGCACCCCCCCAGTGAAAATCACATATGGGGCAAATAAAAGCGGAGGTTCTCCGCCTTGGGGGTGGTTAATCTCCAATAAATCAGCCCTTCAATCAATGGGAACCGGCATCTCTGTGCTGTCCGAGTCGATCCTGACCACTGCAATGGGCATAGAATCATTGCCGGTACACATTCGGGAATGCCCAAAGGACTCACGGGAGGCTACTCATTACCCCACAGTACCCCTCCACCCTTTGACTGACGCCAGGCCTCCCGCCACTTATGGATATCGCGCACATCTATTTTCTTCATTGGCTGCCGTGCTTCTTTGCCGGGAAGCAGAGGAAATGGCTTGTGAGGCAGAGTCTGATACCAATAGGCAACTGTGCAAAGATTCAAGGTCAGGCAGTCGGCATGTCCGTGTTCGATACTGACCCGAAGGCTCTTCTCGAACATAACAGGATCTTCGATATGGAAACGGTAGCAGTGAGTACGGCCCAACCATCCAATATCATTATTGACACGCGGATAGCCAAAGTAAGGATGCTGGAACGGTTCTTTGGGACACCAAGAGCTGTTGAAATAATCCTCTGTCCCTGTTCCGTGTAAACGCGGCGGCCACGCTTCCCCATCGATCACAAACATATCGTCGCCTTCGCCGTACCACATCGGTGTTGGGGATTCCACATAATAATTGATCCCTACATAATGTCCCCGGCCTTCAGTATCGAGAATCAAGTAGTTGTGCTCATCTGTGGGATTTTTATCCTGTTCACGGAACAAGGCCCACTCGTTTTCGTCCTCGGCCACAGGTTCGGTGAGTTCACGATTCCACCATGCATGGAAACGCAAATCGTCGTCCATAGATTCATGAGCCTCAAAATCGATATAGAAATAAAACGCGCGGCATTCCTCATCCGATTGGTTCTCAACCGTGATTTTCGCACCTTTGGCAAAGGGCATCGGGAAATAGCAATTCATGGCTTTGCCGCCCGCGGGGGCCGCAGCCAACGGCAATGACCACATTAAATACTCTTCACCCCATCCTTGCCCAAAAAAATCGCCGATGGGCGATTCCACGCTGGGTTCGGGTGAGCCATCCCAATACATCCGCAAAACCAGATTGCGGCGATAGAGCGGATCGGGGTGACTGATGGTGCACCAAATATGGCGGATAACGCCTGCGCCGGAAATCTCGGCCAGCGTTTTTGTTTCACCCGATGCAATCGTGAAACGGTCGGCATTTCCGCCGGTCACATCATAACTTGAGATTCGGCCGGTCTTGCCTTCACGCGACCGGTACAAATTCCCCAATGGGCTGTTGGCCTGGACAGCCCCGGAATTCACACACTTCGCAGTTTGCTTCTCGACAGCAGTTGCGCTGGTGCACGCTGAGAGCAATGCATAAGCAAATAGACTCATGCAGATCATTAAAACTTTTCCGGCTTGTTGAATCCCCTGGAACATGGACATTTCTCCTTTGGCAAAGCCTGATCCCGATTTTGGGAGTCACTATACAACACACACCTGCGGACGTCAGCAGCATACTCATTTCTTATTCGCGCAGTACCGCATTCATGATAAACTCGGAATATGATGAGCCAATCCCACATCCACCATAAAACAAATTTGCCGGTTTTCTTTTTTTACACTGGAATTTTTCTCACAATATGCGCCCTTCTACCGGTGTCGTTTGCCGCGGATCAACTCACACAGCCGGCGGTCAAAGCAAAGGAAGACGGCTACCGGGGAATTTGGTACTACAACCAAAAACTCGACAATGAATATGTATATAAATACAGCGGAGGACTGGGGACCTACTGCGCCAAACACCTGCCGATAGCGATATATGCCCCTGAGGCCAATAAGACGTTTTTCTGTTATGGCGGCACGGCAAAAGAAGAACGCCGGCTATTTGAAATGGTCTCCTATTATGATCATAAAACCGGAATGGTCCCCCGCCCAACCATGCTGATGGACAAACAAACCAGCGACGCACACGATAATCCGGTACTATCCATCGATGAGGCCGGTTATCTTTGGATATTCATCAGTGCGCATGGGACTTCGCGGCCTGCTTATATTTATAAAAGCGACAAACCTTACTCTATCGATTCATTTCATCTGATTCTCGAAAGGAATTATTCATACCCTCAGCCGTGGTATTTGCCCGGCAGGGGATTCCTTTTTCTCCAGACGCTCTATCAAGGCAAACCGAGGCCCGGCCGCAAATTATTCTGGCAAACAAGCCCCGATGGTATTACCTGGAGTGAGCCGAAACCACTCGCTTTTGTTGCCCAAGGGCACTATCAAATCAGTTGGCGCTACAAAGACAAAGTCGGCACAGCATTCAATTATCACCCGGAAAATAAGGGTCTAAATTGGCGCACGAATCTCTACTACACCGAGACCTCCGACTTTGGCGAAACATGGCACACAATTCAGGGACAAACACTTGAATTGCCTTTGGAACAAACAGAGAACATCGCCTTAATCAAAAATTATGAAGCGGAGAAACGCTTGGTTTACCTGAAAGATTTGAATTTTGATAAGAACGGCAATCCGGTCATTTTGTATGTAACCAGCGGCGGATTTCAATCCGGACCGGAAAATGATCCGCGAACGTGGACAATAGCGCGATGGACAGGCAAAGAGTGGGATATCCGCCCCATTACGAATTCAGATAACAACTACGACACGGGCTGCCTGCATATTGAGGATGATGGAACATGGCGCTTGATTGCACCCACAGGAACCGGCCCGCAACCCTACAATACCGGCGGGGAGATCGAGTTATGGATCAGCCATGATTTCGGCGTGAATTGGATGCGCGAGCGGGCCATAACCTCAGGAAGTCCCTACAATCACACATACTGCCGCAAGCCGGTTAACGCTCATCCCGATTTCTATGCCTTTTGGGCGGACGGCCACGGCAGGCAACCATCCGAATCGCGGCTCTATTTCTGCGACCGTACGGGTGAAAAGGTATTCCGGCTTCCGCCCCGGATGACCAATGATTTTGAACGGCCGGAGCGATTAGATAATCAATAGAGCGTTGCTACATGTATCCTATTCTCCAAGTTGACAAGATGTTTCGATCAAGTCCGGTTGCCGAACCGCCAGGCCGCTTTCGATTCATCGGACCGCAAATCTTGCTATACTGAAAATGGAAGTCTGGTTGGGGGGGGGTGCGCTTGCGCACCTGTAAATCTGTTGAGCCGCTTTGGCTGCAAATGACGTTTATTACATTTGGTGTGGCGGTTTTGATTGATTGATATCCCAGCGATCCGCTCCGGTGGAGTTGTATCGAGTGAGTGTACGTAATCATGCGTAAAATTAATGTTGATTTAAGCGAACGTTCCTACAACATCATTGTCGATACCGATTGCCTTGAACGGCTATCGCAGCATCTTCAAGACATGGGCGTTCAATCGCCGGTCGCTGTTATCACCGATCCCAACGTTCGCCCTTTGTACTCCGAAATCGTCGTGAATGCGGTGCGAAGCGCCGGATATGAAGTTGGAGTATTGGAAATACCGGGCGGTGAAATCTGCAAAAATCTCGATACGGTTGCCAAATTATACGACGGAATGGTGGAGTTGCGGCTGGAACGAAAAAGCGGCGTCATTGCACTCGGCGGCGGTCTGGTTGGCGATATCGCCGGTTTTGTGGCAGCCACCTATTTGCGTGGGATTCCCTTCATACAAGTCCCCACAACACTTTTGGCACAGGTTGACGCCAGCGTGGGTGGCAAAGTCGCGGTCGACCATCCCAAAGGCAAGAATTTGATCGGCGCATTCTGGCAACCCCGCCTGGTCTTTATCGATACCTCGACACTAAACACATTGCCACATCGGGAACTGTTGTCCGGCATGGCGGAGGTCATTAAACACGGCGTTATCGGTGAACCGCCGCTTTTTGCCTTTGTTGAGGACCGTCTGGACGATTTGCTAAAACCTTCACCCGCAGCCTACACCGAATTGGTGCCGCGCAATTGCCGTTTCAAAGCACGGGTCGTAGAACAGGATGAACGGGAAAGCGGTTTACGTGCGATTTTAAATTTTGGACATACCATTGGCCACGCCATTGAATCTCTGACCAACTACACTGGTTGTTTGCATGGCGAGGCGGTTGCCTGGGGAATGCTGGGCGAGACAATCGTTGCCATAGAGCTGGGGCTGGCCAAACAAGAGTTATATGACCGGTTATGGCAGCTTATCCAAAGAGCCGGATATCCGATGAATATCCCCAAACTCGATAGCCAAAAGATGATCGATGCCATGTTCTTGGACAAAAAAGTCAAAGACGGCGAAATTCGGATGGTCTTGCCGGAAAGCATCGGGCAGGTGATTGAACGCCCTGTCAAAGATATCGGAATTATCAAAAAGGCATGGAAAAAGTTGTTGGAAAGCAGCCAAGGATAATGATTTTATGGACATCGAACGGCTTCGATGTCACGCGGTTGAAACCAAAGACTGGGCTTGAGAGCCAATCAAATCCACTTCGTTAACGGCCTGAATAGCCTCATCATTCAAAATATGAGGTTTGATTTTCGTAATTTCCCGAGCGCGCGACTCGACAGGGGATTCTTTTCCGTTTTGCAATGTAACAAAAAGCGCAGTGCCTATTTTTTCAAGTTCAGCAACGCCTTTGTCCCCCAATTGCTTGGCGACAAAATCTAGCTTTTCTCGATATTTGTTAAGCGTTCTTTTAAAACTATTTTGAAGGTTTTTTGCTGACTTCGTATAATTAAGTTTAGGACCATATGGAGCAGGCATTGATTCTACTTCAAAAATACTATCGGCTAAAAATCCAGTAATATCATCTTTTAGTTCAAATGAATAAGGACCATATTTATATAACACGAACTCATAGCCCATTGGAACATCAAACAAGTGCTGGAAGCAAAAAACCGATTTCTGCAAATGTGTCTCACCACACCAACTGCCGTTTTCACGCATTTTCTCCATCAAACAAGTGAGTAAAACAGCACGTTTGAGCCTATCCATTTTCATCCTCCTCCGGAATCCGGATAACATCTTCTCTGTTTTGATGCAACCATTTCCTTGCCTTATCGGAAAACTCCGGATTCACAAATACATAGTCCGTCGAAATTAAGGGCACATGTTTCAAAACGTTCGAAGCCGTCGTCGAAGATAATACGCGGCCATCCCCCGCTTTCACAGGGAAATCAATCGAAGAATCCTTCTGGGAGTATCTGTCATGACGGATATTCGCATCTCCGAATTTCTCTTTGGCCGCCTGTGCTATAGTCTCGCCAGATTCCGGATTTACATTGACATCATTGGGATTTCTTTCATACAACAATTTGAAATGTTCCCGGAGAACAAGACGCCTTGCGGGATCGTGCCCTATCATTTCGGAATCGAATGCCGCCTTGTGAAAAGCCGCCGTAACTTCATTGTCCGTTGTCTCTAAATGTTTTTCAACCTCCGTCGAAAACGCACCTTCGGACAGCCAACTGACTAAAAAATCTTTCAAGTGAATATCATAGATACGGCGGATTGGATGAAAGTAGAGCTGTGAGTACATAAAATAGCGAGCAAGCAACAATGCTTCCGCAGACTCCAGCCCTCCGGCTTCAATCCCAAGAGCAGGGACATTAGCCGACGGTTGCTCGGAATCAGCAGGAACCGGAAGAATGCGCAACGTATCTATAAGGCGGTGATGATCGAATTTCCCATAGGCAACACCTGCATGATGAGAATCTCTTAAAAGATAGTCTATTCGGTCAACACCAAAGGAATCACCTACAATAATTTCCGATAAAATCTCTTCCCAAGGTGTGAATTCCAGATCGCGCGCCTTCTTTTTGCCAACAGCTATTTTTTCAATATGATCAGGAAGAAGGTGCGGAGTCAAATCATCCCATATAGACTTCATTAATTCACTTTGAATTATCTCTCTTGTAATTCGCTCATGATCCCAGTCTTTGGGAAGCAACTTGTCTTCAGCAGCATGTGAGAAAGGCAAATGACCAAGGTCGTGACAAAGGGCCGACATTCTTAACACTCGACGCCAATATCTCCGTTTATCCTCGTTTGTGATATCTGTTAAAAATTCTTTAATTTCATCGGTCACATTCTCAGGATTCGTCACCACATCAAATACGCGTCCTGCCAATTCCATAACACCCAAAGAATGCTCAAAACGGCGGTGAGTTGCACCGGGATAAATTAAATAGGTGGTAGCAAGTTGATGTATATATCGGAGCCTTTGGAAGGGCCTGGAATTCAGAACCTTACGTTCATCGCCATCAAGCCGGACAAAAACATGAATCGGATCCCTGATTTCATGGAGATTTTTGGACATAAAATTACCCCCCTAAGTGCTCTTTTGTTCAATATGTTAACATGAATTGCAATCAGGCGCAAATGCCTATTGTTTAATCTATTTCTCAACAACTTATTTCATATCAGGTAGTTAAGTCTATTTTCCAAAATTCCCGATTTGATAACAAAAAAAACCGGACTTGAGAGAGTCCGGCGGCACAACGCAACAGCAAGCGGGAGGCGACGACAGGCAATGGTGGAAGCCGGAGTTAAAAGAGGACTCCGGCACGCATTGCCCGCGTTACGCGCGTATTTAGGTTTCGGCGTTGGCTTCTACGCTCTCCAAATCCTGAATCTCATTGCGAGCGTCGGAAACCGCAGCCGCCCCGCGTCCGGCTAAGGCGGGCACGGGAGACTCATCAACATCCAACTCGTCCGGTTCGTCACGGCCAAGTTGGTCAAGATCGATCATGCGCCGGTCTTCGCCTTCTTCTTCAATACGGCGGCGAAGGAACATGGCGCGCTTCTCAATAGCTTCTTTACGGCCATCCCTGGATTCAAACTGCATGCTCATAAGGGTTGAGATGCCTTCTTCTTGCATCGTGACGCCATAAAGCGTGTCAGCAATTTCCATGGTCTTTTTGTTGTGCGAGATAATGATGAACTGAGAAGTGCTCAAAAAAGCTTCGAGCATAGTTGTAAAACGACCGATATTCGTATCATCCAGCGGAGCGTCAATCTCATCCAAGAAACAGAATGGGGAGGGCTTTGTCTGGTAAACCGCAAACATCAGCGCGATGGCAACCAGTGCTTTCTCTCCACCTGACATCAATGAAATCGATATAAGTTTCTTGCCGGGAGGTTGGACCTCGATTTCGATTCCCGCTTGCATGGGATCGACACCCTCTTCCAACCGCAACTCGGCACGCCCGCCGTTGAACATCCGGCGAACCGAGGCTTTGAAATTCTCCTGGACTTCATCAAACGTTTTCTGGAAAAGCCCAACGGTTGTGTTATGCAGTTCTCGGATTGTATGCAACAAGTCGGAACGCGCCTTATAAAGATCTTCACGCTGTTCCAAAAGGGCCTCCAACCTCACTTTGACTTCTTCGTATTCTTCGATCGCTAATTCGTTAACAACTCCAATCCGCTCCAACCGCCCGCGCAGCAGGGTTATTTCTTCAGCAATTTCCTCATCACCGCGCTCGTCATCGATATTTTCGGGACGTTCTTCGCCGAACAACTCATTCATCCGGCGTTCCCAATATTCGAGATCGACGCTCAGACGAATTCTTTCTTGGTCAACTTCTGACCGTTGGCCATCTACGTTTTCAACCCGGGAATGAAGGCGGTCCTCTTCGTCCTCAATAGTACGGACTTTTGCTTTGACCTCGGCGGCCTCGTTTTCGCCTTTCTCCAATTCCTGATGTACTGCGGATTGTTCTTCGCGGTATTTCACCAATAATTCTTTTTGTTCCGCAATTGAAGCTTCAACTTGGACAGCACGCTCTTCTTGTTCGGTAATCAGCTCGCTGTTTTTCTGAATTGTGTTTTCGAGTTCAGCGATACGCCGGGTTCCACGTTCAATCTCACTTCGCCAACGCTCAACATCCTTTTCACGTTCCAGACGCTGAAGCCGCGCAGAAGTAATACCTTCATGCACCTCACGCCGGCGCTCGGTCAACTTGGCGATTTTTTTATCCCACTCTTCAACTTGTTCTTTAAGTTCCCCAATTTGAGCAGCCAATTCCCGCGTTTTTTCTTCGCGAAGATTCGCTTCTTGAGCGCCTTCTTCTAATGCCCGGTCGAGTTCCATAATTTCGCCGAGCAATGAACCGTGATGATCCTCCAGACGGACAATCTGATCTCTTAGACGTTTGATTTCATCCCGGCTCGTGCGTACTTGAGCCTCTAGACGAAGCATATGTTTGGAAGCCTGTTCCTTTTGGCTATCCAAATCATCGGCGCGCTTTGTGAGGAATTCAGTTAATTCGGAAAGGTGCTTCAGGCGGCGTTCCTGATCCTTAAGTACGATCTGTAATTCACCGATCTCGCTTGTTCGCAATAGCAGCGAAGCATGCGTAGCCTGTCCGCCAATTATCGTACCATCCGCTTCCAGGCGTTCACCTGCAGCTGTAACCAGCGTCCAACCTGTCGGCAGGTCCTTCCACACCGCCAAGGCGCTGTCGAGGTCAGGAGTAATCAATGTGCGCTGCAACAGACACTCAAGATGAGCTTTGTATTCATCATCGCATCGGATATGGGCCACAGCACGTTCGAAATCCCGAAGTGATGGAGGTAATTCCGCCAATGGAGACTCATTACCGCCGCTTTCAACAAAGAATGCCACGCGGCCTTCCTCATTCTCGCGAAGCGAGTCCATAGCACGCCGGACTGAGTCGATATCTTGGCGACAATACCCTGTAACCGGTCACCCAAAGCCACATCAATCGCAATCTCATAGCCGGTATCAACACGAATAATCTCGGCCAGAGTAGTCAGCAAACCATCCCGGATTCCTTCATCCGGACGCATCAAGAAACGAACGCCGGATCCAAATCCAGCAAGATTGCGTTGAAGTTCGACCAATGATTCCAAACGGGATTCTGTACGATTCCAGTCCCGTTCGGCACTCTTTAGGGCCGTAGCGGCTTTCGCTTTGCGCGAGTCAATATCCTTTAATAGCGCTTGAATATCTTGAGTACGCGATGTGGCTTCATCGTGGGCGCGTACAGATTCTCCATATGCCGAATTCAAATCTTTTAAATTGGTATGGAGCCGTTTAAGGTCAGAATCCAAAGACAAAGACTCAGCCTGCATTTGGCCGTGCCGTTGCCTAAAGAAGGCTTTATCCCGATCCCATTCACGAGTTTCGGTCTCGGCATCGGCCAATTGGCGCTCGATATCCAATAACGTATGACGTTTCCGCTGCCCCTCTTCTTCAACTTCAATCAATCTGGACTCGATTTCGCTGAATTCACCTTCCAGCCGCTCCAAATAGTTGAAAAAGTGCTTCAGTTCACCTTCGACACGGTTAAGGTTTTCTTCCGTATCTTCTTTATGAGTTTTCTCTTCTTGTAAGCGGGCCTGGGCCTGATCACGTTCGGCGGTCAAACGTTCGTGAAGCTGATTGTATTCCTGATTACGCTGGTGGAGCGATTCAATATTGCGCTCGCCTTGTTCGAGACGCCCCGTAACACTCACGTACCGATCCCGCCGCTCACGGTTACTGTTATCAAGCCGCTCGATTTCCTTTACTAAACTTTGTTTTGAAGATCGTACTTCTTCGATCTGTTTACGAAGTGCGGCCAGCTGTTCTTGAAAGGCTGTCAATCGCTCTAAAACTTCAGATTGTCTGCTTTTTAAGCTTTTGCCACGCCGAACCTCATGAACACGTTCGAGAATTTCAAGAGCGCGCCTGTATTCCCGCGAACGTTCTGCTTGTCCAGCTTGGCGTTTCAGGCTACGCGCCTGCCGTTCCAATTCCTGAAGAATATCTTCCACACGGTTAAGGTCATCTTCCGTGCGTTCCAATTTTCGGAGTGATTCTTCTCTACGCCGGATATAACGCGAAACGCCGGCGGCCTCTTCGATTAAGGCGCGCCGATCATGAGGCTTGGCGTTGACAATCAAGTCAACCTGGCCTTGTTCCATAATGGAGTAAGAAGAAAGGCCGACGCCGCTCCCGAGGAAAATGTCAGTAATATCCTTCAAACGGCATTTTGTTCCGTTTATCAGGTATTCGCTTTCTCCATCTCGATAGAGACGCCGGGTAACTCTCACTTCGCTAAAAGTGACCGGTAGAAAGCCGTCTGTATTGTCAAAGGTTATGGAAACTTCGGCCATGCCTTCGGGCGTCCTGTTGACGGTCCCGTTAAAAATCATGTCACCCATACGCTGGCCGCGCAGTTTCCTTGGGTTATGCTCCCCCAAAACCCACCGTAACGCATCAGAGACATTCGATTTGCCGCACCCATTGGGGCCGACAATTACCGTTACTCCTGGATGCAGATCGACAACGGTGGCATCCGCGAAGGATTTGAATCCATTTATCTCTAGTCTTTTAAGATACATATCACCTAATGGCCTGTCATAAATCTCCCGACCAGCACATTCTAAAGATTCATGCACATCTGCGTCAAGCATCCCAAACCACTACCAACTGTGGAAAACCTTTGGATAACCACAAGATGTAGTGGAAATTACAAGCAGTGTAACTTACCGAAAACGTTGGACTTAGCATCAGAATCTTACTTGGACGCAGAGTCTTACGAGCTTGGGGAAACAGAGCAAAAAATACTAGATATGGTGTCTGCATGATCTGTAGACCACACCCATAGGGTTTGCTCAATAGCCGTAAATTAATATTACCATAAATTTGCCGCCAAAACTCAACATAAAGGGTACACTATACAATAAGGTCTTGGCATGAAGGTCGGGCAGCTGGTTCTTCATCAGGCCGGATTTGTTTAATTTGATGGAGTTTGAACGATGTGCCCTGAAGATAAACCCCGCCGCTTTCTGCGCGATAATGTCGAAGAAGAAATAAAGGACCGTGTTGAGCTGCTCCTCGACCGTATTATTCGCCTTCAAGAAGAAGGTGACTTCACTGTTGGTCATGTTGTAGAGACAAGTCAGATTCAACTCGATATGGGACGAAAAACAATCGTTCTTGTGGAGAGTATTCTTGACAATTTACGGAGTAAGAATCCCAACCTGGAAGATTCCATCGCCAAACTTGTCCAAGTGGCTGACACAATCCAAGACAGCTATAACGAATTGCAAACGTGTCTATGCACACTGATGCGCAATCGCCTCGGTGAGATTGGTCTTGAGGCGGATATCCAGTTTGAAGATACCCTGCAAAATAGTTAAGCGGATATCCGTGGCATCAGACGCATTCGGCTGAAAATTTAGAGAACTCACATCTTAGGTCATGTGAGAAGCCATCGGGTTATACCTTTCACAGACCTCATGCAGCCCGTAATTGGGTGGAAACCAAGACTCAAAACACACGTAAGACTACTCTTAGCTACTCTTTGACCTACCCACACAATCCTGTGCGACTTCAAAACAATTCAGGGATAGGTCCTTGAATCGCACTGAGTACTGGCACAAACTCAGCGCGTACTATATTTGCGCTACGAGAGTGGTGGATGGATAAGCAAACACTTCATCAAGAAGCAAAAGAATTGCGTGCCTCGTCTCCAAACGGGCGGCCGCAACCATTGGGAACAACGAAGAGTTTTGGATTTGGGGATCGGATAGGTCTCGCAACTCCGGGACATATTGCTGCATTGAAAGCACAACGCCCGCACAATCTGATGCCGGTCTTTGCGCAGCAATCCATACGCGAGTTGACACGGACCAACCGTACTGCCCAGGAAGTCATCGATGCGGCTACCGTGGCTATACATAGGGCCGGATGGACTGAAGCCTGGGGTGCGGATGCGGATCACCTAAAAACAAAAGCCGACATTCAAACCGCCGTTGATGCAGGGTACACGATGTTTACGATCGATCCCTCTGATTACATCAACGGTCACGGCGAAGAATTGCACGGGAAAGATCTCATCCGGGAGTTCGAAGCACTTTTTGCCAGCAAAGAAGACTGCAAAACCTATCTAAACCGCTATGCCGGCGACAGGGTTGAATTCTCGACCGGCGAGACAATGTACATTTCGGAGGAAGAGACACGCCGTGCGGCAATTGTCTATTTACGGGCAATCGCGCAAGTCATTATCCTTGCCAAATATCTTGAATCGATCTGGAAGCATGAAGACCGCTTTGACCTAGAGGTCTCTATTGATGAGACCAATACACCAACATCGCCCGAAGCTCATTGGATTATTGCCTCCGAACTGGACCGGGCGGGCATTTATTTCAACTCTTTGGCGCCGCGCTTTGTAGGACGATTTGAAAAGGGAGTCGATTTCCGGGGATCGCTTGGCGATCTCGAAGAGCACATCGCGGTTCACGCCGAAATTGCCAGAACCTTGGGCCCTTACAAACTCAGCCTGCATTCAGGTAGCGATAAGTTCAAAGTCTACCCGATGCTTGTTCGGCACGCACAAGATTTGGTGCACGTTAAGACCGCCGGGACTTCGTACTTGGAGGCTTTGCGCGTAGTCTGTCGATACGATCCAAACCTGTTCCGGCAGATTCTGGAGTGTTCATTGCAGGCTTTTTCAGCATCCCGGGCTACATACGATCTCTCAACAGAAGTCGAGAAGATTCTCCCGGCGGATGAAGTCACCGATGACAACCTGGAACAGACTTACTTAAACGCTCCGGAAGCCGATGACGCGCGCCAAGTATTGCACGTGGCATTCGGTGATATCCTCACCGATGTGGATATGGGGCCACGTTTCTATGAAGTGATCGAAGCGCATGAAGATGATCATTGGGCCTGTCTCAAGACACACTTTGTAAGGCATTTGGCAGGTCTAATGTGAAAAAAATTATCGTTAGACGGAGAACAACTTTGGGCGATTGCAGAAAATGTGGAAATCTCAAATTGGCCAAGTTGGTTCGGAAACACGGATTGCAAAAGACACTTTTGCAGCAAGATCAAAATTCGGGGAAACAAGGTGGCTGTATGATGGCCGATGGGGTGAACGACAACAAACTCGCGATGAAATGCAAAAACCGGAAACAAGACAAAGTTAAGATCAAAGGCAAAGTCAATTCAAAATCCCTGCGCAAGACTGTCGAAAAATTTGTGTCGGAGGCTTCGATTGTCGATCTGCATACGCATATCTACCCTCCTTCCTTTGGGCCTTTGAATTTGTGGGGCATTGATAGCCTTTTGACCTATCACTATCTGATCGCGGAAGTTTTCCGGTGGGCGCCTGAAGTAAGCCCCAAACAGTTCTATTCCTGGACTGTGGAACAGCAAGCGGATTTGATCTGGCAAAAGTTATTTGTCGAACATTCGCCGATTTCAGAAGCCTGCCGGGGCGTGCTCACATGCCTGCACAATCTCGGTATCGAAACCAAGAAACGCGATCTCAAGTCGATCCGCAAGGAATTTGCGGCGATGACCACAAAGAAAAAGGGCAGTGCAGAGGGTTACGCCGAACGAGTCTTTAAGATCGCAGGCGTACGCGAAGCGGTTATGACCAATGATCCTTTTGAGCCGGTGGAACGCGATTTTTGGCTTAAGGGCACTAAGTTTCCCTCGCGTTACAAAGCAGTCCTGCGTATCGATCCGCTGCTTGAAGATTGGCCTGCAGCCCGGGTGGGCATGATTGAACAAGGCTACAAACCGGACACGGATTTAACCAAACGCTCCATCGATGAAGTCAAAAGATTCTTAAACGATTGGGCTGACCGGATGCAACCCATGTATTGCGCGGTTTCGCTTCAACCGAATTTTATGTACCCCGAAAAAAACAACCGCACCACAATGATCGAGGAATGCATTATCCCCTTTACGCGGGAACGAAATATCCCCTTTGCAACCATGATCGGTGTGAGGCGGCAGATCAATCCGGCATTAAAACTGGCCGGAGATGGTGTGGGCCAAGCGGATATGACCGCTGTGCAAAACCTTTGTGCGGCATTTCCCGAGAATCGCTTTATGGTCACCATGCTTTCGCGCGAAAATCAGCATGAACTGTGCATTCAGGCCCGCAAGTTCGGAAACTTGCTGCCCTTTGGATGCTGGTGGTTCATGAATGTACCCAGCATTATCGAAGAGATCACCCGCGAGCGGCTTGAGCTGATCGGCCTTTCGGTTTCGCCGCAGCATTCCGATGCGCGTGTGCTCGATCAGCTCATGTACAAATGGCCGCATTTCCGGCGCATCCTGGCCAATGTGCTCACCGGCCAATACCAAAAGATCATGGACGCTGGTTGGACAGTCACCAAAGCCGATATCCACCGCGATATCAACGATCTTTTGGGTGACAATTTCCTTCGCTTCGCTAAAGGATGATTAAAGAGTCCTGCGAACACAGAAACATCATGATTCGCTGAATTACCTGTAAGGAGTATTTCATGCAGTATCGTCAATTAGGCAAGAGCGGCATAAAAGTCCCGACTGTCATCGCCGGGGCCTGGGCTATGGGTGGCTGGTGTTGGGGCGGCTCGGATGAAGCGGCCGCCATTGAGGCGATCCATGCGGCCATCGACGAAGGCATGAATTGCATCGATACCGCTCCTGCCTATGGATTCGGATTAAGTGAAGAGATCATTGGCAAAGCGATTCAGGGCCGCCGGGATCAAGTCATTATTGCCACAAAATGCGGACTGCGTTGGGACAGCGAAGAAGGCGAATTCTTTTTCGATGCGCAAGACAATGCAGGCAGTCCGCTTAAGATTTACAAAAACCTAAAGCCGGCTGGCATCATCCAAGAGTGCGAAGACAGCCTCAAACGTTTGGGCGTAGATACCATCGACCTCTATCAATGCCATTGGCCGGATAAAACCACGCCACTCGAAGACACCATGCCTGCCCTCTTAAAATTGCAGGAGCAGGGGAAAATCCGCGCTATCGGAGTAAGCAACTTCACGCCGGAGATGATGGAAACCTGCCTCGGCTTCGGACGGATCGAAAGTGATCAGCCTAAATACAATTTATTGTCGCGTGGTATCGAAAAAGATGTCCTGCCATTTTGCCGTAAAAAGCAAATCGGCGTGATTACGTATAGTTCGCTCGAACTCGGCCTATTGACCGGCAAAGTAACCATGGACCGTGTATTCCCCCAAGACGATATCCGCGCCACCGGCGATTACACACCGTGGTTTTTGCCGCAGAACCGGAAAAAGGCATTGGATGCTTTAGAAAAGATCAAGCCCATCGCAGAAGATCACGGAATTACTTTAGGGCAGTTGGCAATTGCCTGGGTAATCGCTCAGCCGGGTGTGACCTCGGCTATTGTTGGTGTTCGCAATCCGCAGCAGGCTAAAGAGAACGCCAAAGCCGGGAATGTGCAAATTCCCGAGTCGGAGTTAGCCCAAGTCGGCAAAGCCTTTGAAGACTTACAACCGGAATAGGCCGGTTGCCACTCGGGCGGAATCCTACTGCGATTATTGAACCCAAACTCAATAAAAAACCGCTCTCGCGACTGTGCGGTATAGATCACGACGACTTTCTAAAAAGAGCACGAATCCAAAAACCTTTTTCACAGGCCCCATATCTGTCAAAGGACAGAGGTATCTCATCATACCACTCCTGCCAGGTAATTCCGTATTCGCCAATTTTAAGACATTCAAAATCATTGTCTTTAAAGACTTTAGTTAACGATTGCCTTGTAAAAAAATGAATATGGGGGCGATCAAATATTGGCATATCCCAATACGAATGCTCCGTATTCGGGACTTCTACAAAAATATACCCCGAAGGATTCATCAACGCACTCAGTTCAGACAACGTGGCATTAAGATCACACACGTGTTCGAGCCAATGACTTGTATGAATGTAATCAAAACGTACATCTGTTTGGAATGGAAAATATTCCGCAACCCTTATAATGCCGTGTTTCCGGTAGTGATCCTCCCATTGTTTTGCCGGCTCACAAACATAGAGTCCAATTGCAGCATCCTCAAATTTCTTCTTCAATAACAATGAGGTATACGCCGCACCTGCTCCAATCTCCAATATATTTGCAATTGCATGACCATCAGCCATATCCATCATAAATTCCGTCTGATGAATTGCCCTTTGCGTCAAATAATCATCTTTCTCTTTTTTTACACTTTCAACCGGCTCAGGCCTTTCGTGCCAATATTCGCTCTGATAATAACGCTGCAGGGCATCCATGGTGGGTGGATTTCTCATAATTCCATGCCCACAATTCGTACAGACTTTCACAAAACCTTTAAAAGGTGTTTTCTTTGCGGAATGTATTTTCAATTTTTTAACAAATTGAGGGATGATAAAATCAACATATGGCAACAATTCTTTCACGGCGCCCTTTAAGGTACCGCTTTCCAAGTGATTATCATATATTTTGCTCACCGCCACCCCAGAGGAACAGACTTTACATTTCATCCCATTTTATCTCCTATGATATCAACCAGTTTAGCATCACCAATATAAGCAGGTAAGACTATGACCATTATCTTGAGTCTATGGTCAAAATCTAAGTAGCGGGCTTTTCATTGCCTCCGGAGCCTTTCAGAGCGGAAATATGCAGATTGTCATCGGGCAGGCTATAGTCGCGCCGTGCCGGTTCACCTCTTGTTATTTCTCAATAAAAACCGCCATCCATATCGTAGATCATCTTACCACAAGGCAGATTTCAGGTTACAAGGATTTGTCAATTACATTCAAAACGTCAACTTTTGAACCTTTTTAAATTTTAAAACCGGGAATCACCCCCAAAATGAGAAGAGCGATTCCCGGTTCATATAATATCGATTGCGTCTATTGATTAGTCATTGGGTACTTCGCTTAGAGGAATTCCAAGTGCATCGGCCACTCCCTTGCCATAAGCAGGATCGGCTTTCAGACAATTGCCGATATGACGAACCTTAATTTCTTTAGGAGCGTCGCCCATGGCTCTCGCCGTATTTTCAAACAATGCCTTTTGCTGCGCCGGATTCATGATCCTAAAGAGGTCGCCCGGTTGCGAATAGTAGTCATCATTATCTTCGCGATGGTTCCAGTGATCGGCAGCGCCTTCGAGCGCAAGTGGCGGTTCGCGGAAATCAGGCTGCTCTTGCCATTCGCCATAGCTGTTGGGTTCGTACCCGAGGGTTCCGCCGTAGTTATCGTCCACACGCATTTGCCCATCGCGATGATATCCGGTTACCGGGCAACGCGCGCGGTTGACAGGAATCAGGTGATGGTTAACACCCAAACGATAGCGTTGCGCATCGCCATAAGAGAAAAGTCTGCCTTGCAGCATTTTATCAGGCGAGAAACCGATACCCGGCACGATATTGGCCGGATTGAATGCGGCTTGCTCAACATCCGCAAAATAGTTTTCCGGATTTTTATTCAGTTCAAGCACGCCAACATCGATAAGCGGGTAATCCTTATGAGGCCACACTTTGGTCAAATCAAAAGGATTAAAAGGAAAATCGGCGGCGGCCTTTTCCGGGACGACCTGAATCTTTAGGTTCCACTTGGGGAAATCGCCTTTCTCGATGCTGTCAAACAGATCGCGCTGATGGCTTTCACGGCATTTGCCGATAATCGCTTCCGCTTCCGCATCGGTCAGATTTTCGATGCCCTGTTGGGTTTTAAGATGGAATTTGACCCAGAAGCGTTCGTTATTCGCGTTGATCATGCTGTAGGTGTGACTGCCATACCCATTCATATGCCGGTATGAACGCGGGATGCCTCGTTCACTCATGGTAATCGTTATCTGGTGCAAAGCTTCCGGCAACGAGGTCCAGAAATCCCAGTTATTGCGGGCGCTACGCAGATTGGTTTTCGGGTCACGTTTTACGGCATGGTTTAGATCGGGGAATTTAAGCGGGTCTTTCAGGAAAAATACCGGCGTGTTATTACCGACAAGATCCCAGTTTCCCTCTTCTGTGTAGAACTTAACGGCAAAACCGCGAATGTCGCGTTCAGCATCCGCTGCGCCGCGCTCACCGGCGACAGTAGAAAAACGGACAAAGAGATCTGTTTTCTTGCCCACTTCGGAGAAAATCTTGGCTCTAGTGTATTTGGTAATGTCATGGGTTACGGTAAAAGTCCCATAAGCGCCGGAACCTTTGGCGTGCATACGCCGTTCGGGGATAACTTCGCGGTCAAAGTGCGCGAGTTTTTCTAAAAACCAGACGTCTTGTAACAGTTGCGGACCACGAGGTCCCGCAGTCATAACATTTTGGTTGTCGGCAACGGGCGCGCCGACGTTGTTCGTCAATTTTTTCGTCATGATTCATTCTCCTTCCGACCAAACTCTATTCAACTCGAAATCTCCGCAATTGCAATAGCTAAGTTCAGGATACGGTTAAAGTCCACAAAACCTTTATGCTGAAATCCTGAACCTTTTAATCGATGTCTTCTTCAAAAAATCCACTATCCCACCAAATTCCTAGATAAGAATGATACATGAATAAGAAGGGTGGGTCAATTTTAGCCTATCGAGCCCGCTGGCATCATGCAGGCAGATCAGCAATGTCGAACGTCCGACATTGTTCGTAACTCTTTAGCCATTAGCCAGTTACAGAAAAAAACAACTTATGGATTGAAGGCCGGGATTCATGCTGAACTCACGGTCACCCAGGCATCACCGCAACAGCGCTCCTTTCGGTTGGATATACACCTGCCCGGCACACGATTCCGTAGCGGATTTCAGTACTTCACCGAGGCCGTTACCCTGCCATTTGACATTGCGCCCATTGGTGTTCCCGGCGGGTAGCCCAGACAACGCACTTATCCTCGCGTGATAGCACAAGAGGCTTTTATTTGGCGCCTGGGTCGCGCATCTGGGTAAGTTGGGACAAAAGGCGGAACCAATAGACGCTAACCGCATTCATTCAAAGCCATCCGATGGATACAAATGAATCTCGGGAGGGCGAATCCCGTTAGGGGCGGGATGAGCTGCTACCTTCACTATCTACACTTGCATCTCCCCATCCACCAACTCCCTCAAGCACCCACACCAAGCGCTGAAAGCGCGCCGCACAAAGAGCCCAGGTTAGAGCCCGAGCACGCCAATGGCGCGCGAAGGGAGCCAGCCTGGGTCAAAGCGGGCTACAAATTATTTCTCTACTTGCGCTCACGGCGAAGGAGTTTTTCCAAGTACTCATCAATCTCTGTGATAACTTCATCGTATTCGGACCGGTGTATTTTCTTCCCATTCACATCGATCTTCACATTTTGAAGAAACTTTTGAAAATCGCTGTTTTGTTCACACAGCTTATTGACCGTCTCCCAGTCCAGGCTGCTCCTGACCTGCGCCGGATACACAACCCGCGACTCACTCATATCATCCAGATTCAAATGGATGATCCCAATCCCGAATGAGGAAGCGAGCCGGTCAAGTTCCGCAAGCAGATCATCATCTTCCGCAATCTCTGCGGCAACAAGATAGCCCTGGTGCGCCCAAGAGGAATTGGATACGGCCTGAAAGTAATATTCCCGGTATGTGCTCTTGGAAATACGTTTTTTTATTTCAAAAGAAAACAGGGTAAGGGCGTTCCGTTCGGTAAGCTCGTTAAACGCAATTACGTCAGACTCCCAATCCTCAAGTGGGACAGAAAAACCGACGATATCGGGATAGTTCCATCCACTGTATCCCTTTTTCTTCGCTATCTCATGGCGGATAGTCTTTGTAAAAATAGCCCTGCCCCGGTTAAAGGCAGGAGTCGCGTACGCGAAATAGGTCAATACAGGATGAAGGTCGCATTCCTTATATGTTGCAGTTTTGTGGCCGTTCTCATCTTCATCTCCTCCTATCGCAATCTTAATTTCGCGCTCACGTTCCTTAAGAAAAAATCGCGCCGGCCGCGTTCCAATCTTGATAAGCGCACTAGATTCATTGTTGCGTACATCTACATACATCTGAGCGCCAAGGGTTTGCCAAGGCGTCTTGCCAACAGTACGGAGTTTTTTCGTAATCCCCATTTCTACCGCTTTTTGCCACACCTCTTGGTAGGTGAGCGGCTTATCAGCCTTGCGCAAAACATCTTTTGCGACATCCAAGAATGAATACACCATGATTAACCCTCGCTACATTAATAATGAACCTGGGCAATATGATACATAAAATGACCTTATAATGCAGAAAATTTGTCTTTCAGCATGTTCAAACCGTCTCCCCCCCCATCAACCTCTCTCACCGGCGGGGGATGGTTACACTAGGGGCTGTTGGGCGAGGCAAACTTATACCGGAGAACATTTGGAAATCATGGCGGTGGTATTGGCATTGATGAGCGGCGGCGTGGATTCGAGCGTGGCCGCGGCGCTGCTCAAGGAGCAGGGTCACGAACTGATCGGCGTCACCATGCGTCAGGTCACCAGCGCCGATGGCGTGGTGGCGACCTCCGGCTGCTGCTCCTACGCGGATATCCGCGATGCCAAACGGATGGCGTGGACGCTGGGCATTGACCATTATGCCATCGATATCGAAAAGACCTTCCGCGAGCGGGTCATTCAGCCCTTTATCGACGACTACGCGGCGGGACGCACTCCCAATCCTTGTGTGAACTGCAACCGCGAGGTCCGCTTCGAGCAGGCCTTTGCACTAACGAAGGAGTTCGGCGCGGAGTTTGTCGCCACCGGACATTATGTGCGTTCGCGAACCGCGCCCGGCAATGGCAGGACACAGTTGTTACGCGGGGTGGATCCATCCAAGGACCAGAGTTATTTTTTGAGCGGCGTTTCGCGCGAGTATCTCGACCGGCTGATCTTCCCCATCGGGCAATACACCAAACCGCAGGTCCGTGAGTTGGCCGAACGTTTTCAGCTCCCCGTGGCCTCCAAACCCGATAGCCAGGAAATCTGTTTCACCATCGAAGGCGACGTACACGATTTTTTAGCCGCGCACGGCCAGGATGGCGAAGGTGAGATTGTCGATACGGAGGGCAATGTGCTGGGAACCCACCGGGGCATTTCGCATTACACCATCGGCCAACGGCAGGGATTGGGCCTGGCGGGCGGGCCATGGTACGTGACCGCTCTGGATGCGGAACAATGCCGGGTAATCGTGGGACGCCGCGAAGATTTAGCGCAGCGTGCAGTTCAGGCGAAGAACGCCAACATCCTGGAAGATATCGAACCCGGCGAGATGGTTACGGGCATGATCCGTTCGCAGATGAAACCTCAGCCCTGTTGCGTGGACTCAATCGAAGGCGGGAATCTGGCCGTCACCTTCAGCGAGCCGCTCTATGGTGTCGCGCCGGGCCAAGCCTTAGTCCTTTACCGGGATGATCTGCTCTTGGCAGGCGGCGAGATTGTAGAAACCAAAGAGTCCTGATTCCCCAGCCGCTTAGAACGTCTCACGGAAGTTTTTCCTTTTGAGACCCCACCCCAGCCCTCCCCGTAAACAGGGGAGGGAGTGGTCTCTAGGCTTGAAACAAAGACATCCCCCCGTTTACGGGGGGATTATAGGGGGGTCAATGTAACACAGAACTAAGCAGAAGGTATTTTCGAGAAGCTCTTAAAACAGCCCAATCAGCTTTTCCGCATGTTCTTTGGAACGGGCGTCGATATTCATAGCAAAACGGTTCAGGTCGGCGCCGAACTCGCGTTTCATTGCCTGCATAGCCTCGATACTGTCCGTGCCATCAAAAAAGATGCGTTTCCCCGCTTCGAGAATACGCCGGTAGACCGGCCACCAACGCTTTTCCCAGCCTTGTTCCACTCCGGCCCCGGGCACCCATTGGATCACCTGCAACTCAGGAATACTCAGCAGACAATCCAAATGCTGTAGCGCGCAAGGGCCATCCAAATGGTAAAGCGCATAGGATATCCGCGAACTCATCTCGGTCAGCACCGGCCCCATAAACTCAGCGAACATCCCCGCGCTGATCATGGCCGAAAAATCGCACTGCAATTTGACGGTCCGCCCCGGCCCCCACAGCCAGAAAACAGAACCGCCGGTTTCATCGCGGAACCAGTCATACAAAATGTCGTAATAATAAAAATACCGGTCGGTGATCTGACGCATGCATGAATGCACCCATTCGGGACGTTCAATCAAATCGCAAAGCAACTCTTCTGTCCCGCGCATAGCCGCCAGAGTATCCAAGCCCTCAATAAAATCCGGGAAATAGACCAGAAACTTCCCGCGCGCCAAACGGAGCTGTTCTTTCGCCAACCGTTGTGTGAATTGCCAATAAAAATTCTCCGGATCGACTTCGAAACGTGCCGTCTCAGGACTCTCAATACACGGCTCACACCAAACCGTATCGGGCATCTCCACGCCATGGCACCCCAAATAGAGGGCCAGGCAGTTGGGCGCGAGGTTGGGAGCCACACACGGCACCGCCTCGCCCATATAGTGGGTATTTACGCACTTTCTTGCCGAGAGATTGACTCGGTACTCAAAACTTAAGGTCGAGTAGTGGGTTACCCACCCCTCCGGCTCAGGCATTACCTCGATGTTCTCCAACGGCTCCTCGCGCGGCGCGGCGATCTGAAGCACCGGCCGTCCGAAATCCCCTTCATGCCACCAGATACGCATCCGCTGCCGCACATCATCCATGTCTTCCCGGTACAAAAGAGCACCCACAATAGACTCCTTAAATCGTCACAACCCTAACCACCCAAGGCCATAACCGCACAAGTTTACGGAACGTTATATCAACGATGCACGCACCGGCTAAATCCGGTTCACATGCGGGTTCACGTTCTATAAGCTAATCGATACTTTGAATCAAGGAGGGTAAAAATGCAAAAGTATTATTCGGCCGTCTTATTGTTTTCCTTATCTATGCCATTGGTTTCATTCGGAGAAATCCCACCCGGCTACGATCTTTTCCTAAAGCCTTCCTTTCCTATTGAAAAACTCATCGAGGCGGAAAAGGAACCATATACAGCGGATACCTACAAGAAATTCGAGGAACTCATCTCACTCGCAGACAAAGACGATCCCTGGCGCGTCTATTGTGCCGTGCGCTACCTCCAATTTGCCTATGGAAGCATAGGAATACCTCATGACTTTAAGCCCCAAGGTGTCGATTCCGGCATCGACACCGAACCGGCCATTGAAATTATCGAAGATTATTTTGAAGGCAGAAATAAAAATCATGTCTTTTACCTGTCCTATTTGGAGGCCATGGCAACAAAGGCATCTCTTGAAATGGAGAAAGCAGTCAACGCATTGCCGCAGAGGGTGAGCATGGCCCAAAACAGCATTTTGCCTCCCTTCAGCAAGATTATTGAAAATCCCCAAAAGGCTTGGGAAGAAACTGATAGACAAATTGCGAAACCCCAGAGTCAAGAAACGCTTGAAGTGCAAATAGAAGCGGCGATCAAAGCATGGGAGCAGGTCTTGGCCTTCGAAGACATCTTCATAACACTGGAGCCATTTCATACTTGGGAAATGTCCACAATCGAATTCCCCGGCGCAGATGGGCACTTAGAAAGACATCCATTTCAGAAGGAATTCAAAGGGCTGGACATCACCGGTCGAAATGTAATCTCACGAGTTCCGACTCGTCTCGAGGATTTGCTCCGCTATTGGTACTCGCTAAAAAACGGGTGGGGCACACGGGACTATTCTATTGACCTCGTGCCAATCATGACTGAACGATATTCGGATTCTTTTTTGGTAAATTGTCAATTAGATGATCTGAGAGAAGAATACGAAGATAGAAGAAAATACCCTCTAAAGACCATCCTTGATCAAGAGGATAAAAATATCCCATTGGAAAAAACAGAACTCGTTCTCAATGCACCAATCATTGGAGAAGACCAGTGGGATCTTCTACAGAAAATCTATCAGGCACATTGGGTTCCGGTCGATAGGGAATCCAACCGCATCTTGACAAGAAAGGTCTCTGGCTACCTTGAAACCGAACATTGCGGGTTCATTTTCGCTCTCGACCGCATAAAAGAACGCGAACAAATAATAGTCACGCAAGACCATCTGCCATTCCGCATCGATCGTGCATACCATTATGAACAGGTACGCGATTACATTAATGAGAAATGTAATGCCGACTACAAGCATTTTGCACACGGACGTGTGGCCGTGTTGTCCGAAAAAAATCATTCCTTGCTAAAGACTGTTATCGAAAAACCGCCGGAACGGTTACATGGGATTATTGAGGTCGGGCAATGGCTTGCGGAAGCTCTACAGAAATCCGAACAAGTATGTGATATTCGATTCCCAAAATTACCAAAAACAAATATACACACAATAAAACTCAATCACCCTCCATTTGATTTCAATTTTGAATGGGAGTTTCATTTCAAAGGCCCGGTCACCGTTGAGGAGTTTCTCGTTGAGGTTCTCAACCAATTCCCCATATTCGTACATTTAACCATCATAAAGAATGACATAGCGCTACTAACAGGTCCAAAGCGTACGACAGGAAACTCTGAAAATGATCATTTCTATATGATCATTTGGAATTCAACCCCTATTCGGATGCCCATTCCCAAAAAAGACCCCGCGTGGAGGGAAAAGGTCGAAAGGCTTATTGAACAGTACTACGCCTGGGTTGAACAACCATAAACAGCGGCATTTCCGGCTTCGGTTTGCGGGGGGCGGAAGTTGTCCTATAGTGAGCCGCAGTCCGGCGGCGGGGCGGTGGAACGATCCCTCTGCCACCGGCCGCGATGGTTGAGGCGGTTTGTATGGAACAACAATTCGAAAAACTCTCCCGGCCTGTTGTGCCGGAGCTGGATGCCATTCTCGGCGTTCCTTTTAAAGTGCTGGATGACGGTTTTGTGCGCGTGGTCGATTACATGGGCGCGGATGAGTCTATTGTCCAGGCGGCGCGGGTCTCTTATGGCAGAGGCACGAAATCAGTGCACAACGACCGTGGATTGATCCGCTATCTGTTGCGGCACCGGCACACGACACCGTTTGAGATGTGCGAGATCAAGTTTCATGTGCGCGTACCCATGGACTGCTGGCGGCAGTGGATTCGCCATCGCACGGCCAATGTCAACGAATACTCCACACGCTATTCGGTGGCTATCGATGCCACCCAGCACACGGAGCCCGGCGAGTGGCGCTTGCAGGCCGCCAACAACCGTCAAGGCAGCCAAGGCAAACTCGATCCGGAAACCGGAGCCAAATTTTCAGAACGTGAGAATGAGCTGCATGAGCTCAGCCGCAAAATCTACAACGAACGGCTGGAAGCGGGCGTGGCCCGGGAACAGGCCCGCAAAGACCTGCCGCTGTGCACCTACACCGAAGCGTACTGGAAGATCGATCTGCACAATCTCCTGCACTTTTTGGCGCTGAGAATGGATGAACACGCACAGCTGGAGATTCGTGAATATTCGCGGATTATGGGTGAAGAGATCGTCCAAAAGTGGGTTCCGCTTGTTTGGGAAGCCTTTATGGATTACCGCTTCAACGCCGCGAGTCTTTCGGCGATTGAAATTCAGGTCATACAGGCGTTAACCGCAGGTAATACGGATGCAGCTATAGAAGCGGCACGAGAACACGGCTGGCTGGAAGAAGGCGCGCAAGGTCTGAAACGCAACCGGGAACGACTCGAATGCGAAGAGAAATTGGCCCGGTTTAATTTAAAACAGCCCTGGTAATTGATCGCAACCGGCAAATTTTAAAAAGGAAAAACGTCTTTAGTGAAATAACCCGCTAGGCTTTCGCAGGCTTTTTTCCGGCCCAAAGTTTGGACTTGGGGATGGCGAGCAGTAATTCCGATACGCTTTCCGGCGCAACAAAAACTTCATCCAACAAATAACCGCTGATCAAACGTTGCGGTATCCGTTCAAACAAGGGATTTCGAACCAACACGTCTTCCGGTGCGGCATCCCAAACCGCATCCGGGGAATCATCACGAATCATAAATCCCAGTTCTTCCAGTGATGCCGGAAGAAGTTTTAATGATGAAGTCGCCACGATGAGCGGCTTGCCCGCATCTTTGGCTGCGCAGGCAAGACCATAACTTCCCGCCTTGTTAACCACATGATCGGCGGTCACGGCATCCGCGCCCAATAAAACAACATCGCATTCGGAGACCAAAGAAGGCAACAGAGCATCCGTCACAAATGTTACTTTGTGGCCTGCCTCTGCAACTCTTCCGGCTAAGAAGCGTCCTTCGCAAAGGGGACGGGATTCACCGATAAAAACATGGATGGCGTGCGCCTTTCGCGCGGCTTCAAGCCACCCGCTAATTGTAGAACTCCATGAAAGAGTCGCCAGCGCTCCAATCCCTGCACCATTCGGCTGGTATCTTTGAATAAAAGCCGATTCGAAATCTTTCCAATGTTTAACGGTAACGGCCACTTCTTTGGGCATCCCTTCATAGGGACGGTCCTCTTCCAGCGCCAACAATGCGTCATTCGCAACTCGAAAAAGCGGGGCCATACACGACTGGGCATCGATCAAAGTCGTAGCGACTTTCAAATACCGTTCAGATGGCAAATCCGCAAAAAGATGGGATGCCCGCCGCGCCAATTGCATGGCTCCGGAAGTCCGGTCGGCGGCAATACCGGTAATGATCTTATCCAGCTCGACTTTTTCATTCATAAGCAGAAAAACACCGCGCGATGCCGGTGTTTCACGATCTACGTACGTTGATCTTTGTAAATAAAAGCACCCAATGCCGGTATCCCAATCACAAGATTTGGAATCCATGGTCCGGCGACGGGATGCAAAATCCCGTTCTCAACGAAACTGACGCAGAAAGCGACACCGACATAATACGCAAAGGCCATAATTAAAGACAGCCCAAGGCCGATGGAAAGACTGCCCGAACCGGGTTGAAGAGAGAAACAAATCCCGATTAGGCTAAGGACCAAGAAACCAAAGGGAAAAGCACTCCCCTTCAGGGTTAGATAGACCTGGAACCGGGCCGAGTTCAACCCCGCTTTCTGGGCTTTGTAAACCTCTTCCCGCAAATCCTTTAGAGACATGTCTTCCGGCTTTTGCGTCATGCGCAAAAAGCGTTCGGGAGTCTCATCCATTTGATATTCGTAACTGTCGTGAAATTGCGTGGTCACCGTTCCATCAGGATTAAACCGCCGCTCCACGACATCCTCAAAATGCCACGTTCCCGAAGGCTGATAAAACGCCTGCCGGACACGCAAACGGCGAATGGGAATGGCGGTTTCAGGATCGCTTTCGATAATATCAACACCATACAGACCATTAAGATACGGGCGATGCATGGCAACATGAAACGTGCGTTCGTCTTGTCCGATCAACCAAATGTCCCGGCGTCCGGTCATCAGTTCGCCTTTGTTTTTGATATCCAAGACCATCAAATCTTCGGCCTTTTGCCAGGCGGGAGCTACAACTATATCGTGAAAAAAGGGCGTAACTAATGCAAACACGGCAACCGTAACCAAAATCGGCCAGGCAATGCGATGGGCGCGATACCCTCCCACAATCATTGCCTGTAATTCCCGGTTTCGGGACAAACGCCCCAAGGTAAATGTGACCGCCGCCAAAACAGCAAAAGGGAGACAACGCGATATGAAATAAGGAACCGAACATGCGATATATTGAATCACAAGGCTCCACGGTGGATCGTTTTTCAGAAACTCATCGACTTCGCTAAATAAGACAATGACAACCGAGAGTACGGCGAAGAAAGCCAGCATACCCAGCAACGCACGGATGAATTCCGTGAAGATGTAGCGGTCGAGAGTTCCAATCCAAATACGGCTCATGCCGGTCAGCCTAGCGGTGTTCACCGGATTCAGCGAAGCCATGCGCGTACCGGATGACCATGGTCAACGCGCACCGGCCTACACTAAACTGCGCCGATAGAGGAGTGCAAAACATGATAGGCATACTTGGAGCCGGTTCTTGGGGAGCGGGGCTGTCAATGGTTTTGAACCGAAACGGCCATCCGGCACGGATTTGGACTCCTTTTGAACAAGAAGCCGAACAAATTTCACGGACACGCCGTCTCCCACACAAACTCCCCGGTGTTGTTCTGCCGGAGGGCGTCGGTGTAACCCATGAACTCGGTTCATGGCTCAATGAACTTGAGGCGCTCATTGTTGCTGTTCCTTCGGCCTTCATTGCTTCCACAGCGGAACGGCTCAAGGAGCATTTGCATAACGGCGTATTACTAGTGAGTTGTACAAAAGGCATTGAGGCCGAATCCTGCCGCACCATGACCCAAGTGCTTCAAGACGCCTTACCGGGGGTAGATGCCGTGGTGGCGCTTTCCGGCCCAACTCATGCCGAAGAGGTTTCCCGGAACCTGCCTACAGCCATCGTGGCCGCATCCACAAATGAAGAGGCCGCAAAAAAAGTCCAGGCGCTGTTTCAGCAAACGACTTTCAGGGTCTATACCAATCTCGACATTCTCGGTGTTGAACTGGGCGGCGCGCTAAAAAACGTCATCGCAATTGCCACAGGTATCTGCGATGGTTTGGGGTATGGCGACAATGCCCGGGCAGCGCTCATTACCCGTGGACTGGCGGAAATCACCCGCTTGGCCGTCCGTATAGGCGCGCAACCGGACACATTCGCCGGACTGTCGGGCATGGGGGATATCATCGTGACCTGCACAAGCCGGCACAGCCGTAACCGCAAACTCGGCGAGTTATTGGCCCAAGGGTATGATCTGGAATCGGCGCAGGAAGAGATCGGCATGGTCGCTGAGGGAGCGACTACAGCCAAAGCCATCGCCAATCTTCAGGCACGCTATGAGGTCGAAATGCCCATCAGCGCACAAGTCGCAGGATTGCTATTCGAAAACCTGGAGCCCAAACAAGCAGTCAACAATCTCCTCTCCCGCGCCGAAAAGGCGGAATGAGGGACAGGCAAGGGCGAGTAAAGTCGCACCTAATTGACAATCAAATTTATTCGCCGTATCGTAAATTTGGGGATTTGGTGTGGAGTACTTTTTAGTAGAATCCAAAATGGAGAAACACACATGGAGCCTCAAATTCTCATTCATCGCAAAAAAATAAGCGCTTTTTGCTCCAAATGGAAAATAAAGGAACTTTATCTTTTTGGTTCCGCACTCCGTGATGACTTCAGTCCTGAAAGCGATGTGGATGTTCTAGTTGAATTCCATGATAGTGCCGAATGGGATTTATTCGATTGGATCGATATTCAAGATGGACTTTCTGAAATATTCGGGCAAAAAGTTGATTTGACATCTGCAAAAGGCTTGCGAAATCCAATTATAAGAGAAGAAATCGCGAAGACTCGGAGATTAATTTATGCGGGATAAAAATGACAATATGGCCTATCTGCACGATATGTTGGATGCGGCCAAAACCGTCACCGAGTTTGTACACGAGAAGACTTACGAGGAATTCCAGCAAAGCAAAATATTGCAAAGTGCCGTTGAACGGCAGATTGAGATTATAGGAGAAGCGGCAAATAGGACATCTCAATCTTTCCGCGAAAAACATTCTGTCATTCCATGGAAGAAAATCATTGGAATGCGCCATATTCTTGCTCACGGATACGACATAATTGAGACTGAAATTCTATGGCGCACAGCCATCTCGCGAGTACCCGAGTTAATTAGGCAATTGTCGCCTCTGTTTATTGAAGACATCCCTGAAGATGCTTGTTAACTAACTCCAATCAATACTTCCAAATAAATCCACGAATTCCGTTATAAATTGCTGAATAGCCACAAACATACACCTCCCAAAGCCTATAACCCACTGATTTTCAATCTGTTACGACCAGTCTCCGTTACAATCCACCTCCTAAATCCGTACTACAAATTGAAGGCAAAGGACAAGAGACATATGAAATTTGCCGATATATAATTACAAGAGAAGAAAAACGGGAGGTACCGGAACGGGGTATATCGTCAGGGTTGTGGTGTACGCTAAGACGGAGGTGACTGATCATGGTCGATCCGATTCAAGGCACCCCACCGGAAGCCATTCATTTGGCAACGGCCGCGCTGGGCGCGGCGCAAACCAGAGAACTGCGGCGCGCCAAAGAAAAAGAGCGCGAACAACGTGTGCAGAGTTTCGCCCAAGAGTTCAAACGCGCTCTTGAAGTAAAGGATTCTGAAGTGGATCCGGGTGGCGAAGCATCTGCTTCCCGCCAATACCGCAGTGAAGATGACAGCGCGATAGAAACCGAACATGAAACCGAACTTTGGCGGCAATATCAAAAAGCCAATGCCGCCCAGGTGCGCCGCAATCACCCGCGTGCACCAAAAGAAACGCCCGATCATTCCATAAATGATGACCGGGCGGATGTTTCTTCTTCGCCGCCGAATTGGCTGAATCTATTTGCCTAAAGGCGGCGTTGTATACGTTCTTCGATAACGGTTATTGCAAAGAAGCCTGCAACGATTGAACCACCCCGCGTAGTTCTTCGTCTTCTTCAATTTGCTTGCCGATTTTTTTGCATGCGAACATAACCGTCGTATGATCTTTGTTCCCGAAAAAGGTGCCGATTTCCGGGAAGGAATGATTGGTCAGCTGACGGCATAAAAACATGGCGATTTGGCGGGGCAACGCAATCGAACGCGAACGATTGGCCCCAAGAATATCGCTGGTACGTATTTTAAAGTTATCCGCGACCCGCTTTTGTATTTTTTCGATTGAAATATCCCGTTCGGGCCGCCGGAATACATCGCCTAAGATTCGCGCGGCTTCCCGCTCAGTCATTGACCGGCCATTGAATTCGAAGGTCAGTTTTACCAAAGCGCCTTCAAGTTCGCGAATCGAAGAATCGATCCGCTGGGCAATCAACTCTAAAATTTCCCTTGGAATCTCAAAATTGCAGTGCTCACATTTCTGCTGGAGAATCGCCAACCGGGTCTCATAATCCGGCTGACCGATATCAGTAATCAAGCCCCATTCGAAACGCGAACGCAGACGATCTTCCAGCGTGGGGATATCTTTGGGGGGCCGGTCACTGGAAATAATAATCTGCTTGTGTGCGTTATAGAGGGCATTAAACGTATGGAAGAATTCTTCTTGTGTAGAAGCCTTCCCAGCCAAAACGTGGATGTCATCGATCAATAGAACATCCACACGGCGGTATTTATTCTGGAAGACATGCCGGCTGTTTGAGCGAATTGCATCGACGAATTCGTTAACGAATTGCTCTGCCGGCATAAAGCCCACCGTCATATGCGAGTGGTACTTGCGTACGTAGTTGCCGATCGCCTGCAACAAGTGCGTTTTTCCCAATCCGACACCGCCGTAAATAAAAAGAGGATTATACGATTCCGCTGGAGCCTTTGCGACCGCTTGGGCCGCGGCGTGGCTCATTTTGTTGTGATTGCCAATGACGAAATTCTCAAAGACATACCGTTCATTGAGTTGATAACCGTCAATGATCGATCCGGAGTGGTTCCCACCGTTCCCATCGGCGGTGTGGGATTCTTTACGATCCGCTCCATTACCATCGGTGTCGGTTACTACACACTCCACCTGCACCGGCTTCGCATACACTTCAGAAAAGGCTTCGCCCAATTCCGTCAAGTAGGTACGCTCAATCCAGTCTTTACGGTAGAGGCTCGGTACCCCCAGGAGAACGACGTCACCAACGACATCAAGGACGTTTACATCCGTAAACCAGGTCTGAATATCCTCATTCGGAAGCCGCTCACGCAACACGGGCATCACACGATTCCAGATACTCAGGCCTCCCCCAACCATGGTGACCTCATTTGCAACAATGCTCTCCACTTTTGTTCCTCCGTCGCTCAAAACCCCACATATCCACAGGCCAAAGGCACAATAAAAGCAGATAATTCATAAGAGAGACAAACCTTTGGGCACCTTATTCCCAGGTTGTCCCCAACTTATAACATCTTATCCACAGAATACTAACATCTTGTTATTTCATAACTTACGAATAACCGCGCGCAAATTTCTACCACCGTTGGAACATGACTTCAACAGCACTATTCCCGCAAGCCATGCGAAGAACCTCCTAATTGTGTCACAACTAACGGCATGTCATACATTTAAGGAATTTTAAGAAAGAATAACTTTTTTTTAAATAGGTGCCCGATCCCGCCGATTTCAATGTCCTGCAGGTTGCTATCCGCTTAAAAATCAGCATGTTGACTCCGACGGCGTTTCCAACATATTTCAAATACTCTAATGTGCAGCGCCCAAAGCAGTGTAACAACAAACACTTATGTCAATACAAAGAAAATTGTGAGTTCATAATCAATCTTGCAGTGACTATGTTGATATTCCATTCGCTTCATTATCGCCACAAAAATTGACTGTATTCAACAAACATTGACGGTTAGATATTCAAGAGTTTCATAACCAAAAATGTCAATAACTTTGACAGTTACATTGTATTGTCCCGGTTGTGTGTACGTATGAGTGCAACTATCTCGTTCCAACGTTCGATGTGTTCTCATACGATAAGACTCCCAATCATTTACAAAAACAGCGTTGTCCGTTGATACATTCGCCGATTGGTGACCTGGATTCTTTCGATCGCCAAAATCCACCGCCCAATAATCAACCCAGTCTATCCAGTCTTCAGTTAGAATTGCCTTCGTTATGTTCCCTTTTCGATCTCTGCTAACACGTACAAGATTTCTATCTTCGACAACAAATGCATTTCTATTTTTAGGCAAACACTCCGTAACACGCTTCGCCCCACCCAAATGCCCACGCACCTCGTAATTTACAAGCCGCAAGAAAGCACTTTGGTCTTTCACATTTGATACAACATGAACACAAGCTGCTTCGGGGAAACGAATGCGCCGGATTTTCATTCCTGACCGATTAAGCAGTTCGGAAGGAATCAAACGCGGCACGATATTAATTCCTAAATTCCGCTTTGCATCAAAAGCATGCCGTACGGTTCCGGGCGCATAATTCAAAGCAAGGATATCGGCTTCGGCAATACCATGGCCGTTGCATGCATCAAGGCAAGATTGCAGAGCATTGACAGATAACGGCTGTTCGGGCGAGGCAACATAAATAGGACGCTCATCAATACGGCCGCAAAAGGGGAGAATGGACTCATCGTGGTCTCCCCCATAGGCCGAAAGAATCCGTTGCCGATAACGACGAGAACAAAAAGATCCACTTTTCGAACGTTTTGTTTTTTGATTGAAGAAAGGAGCATCTCCTATGGCTATGGGCCCCATAAGATCGAACCCGCCCACGGAACCTCCGGGTGCAACAGTGGTCTTTTGGGCATCAAGAATGCGTCTCCGTGCAACATGAATTCCCATCCGGCTTTGTTCACAGCCAATCCATCGCCGTCCCAATCGCTCGGCAACTGCAAGCGTCGTCCCGGAACCACAAAAGAAATCTGCAACCAAATCACCTTTGCGCGAAGAGGCACACAAAATCCGTTCGATCAACGCCTCCGGCTTTTGCGTATCGTAACCGACGCGTTCGGGATCTTTCTGTTGGATATGACTAAGATCCGTCCATACGTCGCAAGGGGTGCGTTTTTCATCTTCGTAATACGTATAAATCTTCCCTGCCGAACGAATCGTATAAAAGACACGCCCATCGTCATCCACATTGCGTTTCATGTGATTACGGCGGTCTCTGCCATGTATCTGGCTAACGGTATCGGGATTGAAATACCAATTATCCGATTTGTGATAGAAATGGATTGTGTCGTGCTTTCGGGAATAACCACGCCGTCTTCGTCCGCCGGACTGGTAGTGCCATATAATTTCGTTGGCATAATTCTCCCGGCCAAAAATCTCATCAAGAAGCACGCGTAGATAGGCGCTGACCCGCCAATCGCAGTGCACATAAATACAACCATCATCAGCCAAAAGCTGTGCCATGAGCCGAAGCCGCTTGGCCATCATAACAAGATAAGAATCTTCGCCGTCTCCCCACCGGTCGCGATAGGCAACTTCCTCAACCACAGGAAGCCCGTCGTTGCTTTTCGGCATAGAACCGGGCTCTATGCTGCAGAAGAAATTGCGTCCGGCGTCAAATGGGGGATCGATATAGATCAAACGAATCCCGCCGGCGGCTTCAATCTCATCCCGGATACTGCCCTGCTGCAGAAATTCGAGTGCAGACAGGTTATCTCCGGCAAAGAGTTTGTTGCGCCATGACAGTTGGCACGAGGAAATATTATTACCACGGTGAGATTCAACAACTCGAAACGAAACTAAAGTATCGGAGGGCTGATGCGAACGTTTCGCCTCCATCATTTCACTGCTTGACATATCCGCAGGGGCGTTATTCGGAACTGACTGATTGTTTGAAGGAGGCATCACGGCAGAAGTTAACACCCGGCTAAGAATCGTCTTGTATGACAAGTTCTTCAGTAACCATTTTGGGCTTGGCGTTCTGTAGATTGCCGATAGAACGGGAACTCGGTTTTAAAAGAGACTCGTAAATCTGAACGAGAGCGCTGTTGTCGCCTCTTTTGATTTTCGAAACCAGGCCTAGTTTCCCCTGTCCGGTCTTTTCAATTACGCCCAAACGCAGCCAACGGCGTAAACGCTGTTCATCTACACCTTCGATATCATTACAGAGTTCGTATTGGTATCGGGAAAAATCGGGCCCCTCTTTTAAATAGGCAAGTGTCTCTGTCAGCAACACGCGATCAAGCGCCTGACAACGCTCACAAAGCGTATAACCACTTGTCTTTTTGATCGTGGCGCCGCATAGGCTGCATCGTGCTTGAGCCAAGATTCACTTCCTGGATACGGAGCAGGGCTTAATCGTCGAAGGCGGCGATGGCTTCGTCCTTATCCTCAAACAAATCGAGAATATGATCGATGCGCGTGGCTGAAAATGTATCCCGCACCCGGCGCTGGACATTCAGAAACTTCAAATCGCCGTCACGCTCACGTAAATCACGCGCAAAGGCAACAAATACGCCGACCGTATATGAGGAGATCAGGTCTACGCCCAGCATATCCAGAATAATTCGTATCCGATTTTCTTTCAGCAGCCCGTGAAGTTCGCCGCGCAACCATACCGTATTCTCAAAATCGAGTTCGCCGGACAATGTCAACAGTGTGACATCACCTCGGTCTTCACGTTCAATGGGAATCATTCCGCACTTCCTCCATGTGGATTCACAGAAGGCCCGAAGAGGGTAGCAATATCCTCGTCACGCAATACGCCTCTACTATGCAGAGTTTCGGCGAGAGTGGCAAGCACAAAAGCGTTCTTCTCGAGCAAATTGCGCAGCTGGGTTTCTTGTGAAGCCGCTCCATGATTCTGGGCTTGGTTCGAATCTTCGTTCTGAAGTCGGGATGCTGTTAGTTCGCGAAGGGCAATATGCCGGTCTTCTGCACACGGGAGTTTGTCCAAGAATCCATTATTGCGAAGAAACAACGTCACCGTATGTTGCGGATTCAATACCCTCAGCCCACCCCCGGCCCGTTCGGCTCGCTCAGCCAAATCGGTTAGAACTTTGGCCGCCGTGGAATCGATAAAACGCAAAGTTTTCAAATCAACAACGATCAGACACCAATTCCGCGCAATTAAGGTTTCAACGAGGCGCTGCAAATTAACAAAATCCGCCGTCTCAAGACTCCGATTACAGGTTATAAAGGCCACTCCGTGCTGATACTCAACACTAACTGGATCGCTTGGAGAAGCCGTACTCTCGGCAGGTGAACCACTAAACGCCATTACACTTTGTCATGCGCCTCTGTGTCGCTGTCCTTAATTTTTTCGGGTGGATTGTCGTCCTCATCGTCTGGGGCCATTAATGATTTCTTAAATTCCTTAATGCCACCGCCAAGAGAACGCCCCATTTCCGGGAGACGTTTGGCTCCAAACAAGAGCAGCATCACAAAAACGATGATCATCATTTCGGGAATTCCGATCGGTGGAAATCCACAAAAGGCTACGATGGCTGAAAACAGGGCGATTATGTGAAAATAGCGTCCAAACATGATTGGCTCCGTTGATCGCAAATCAAAGATCTTATTTATAGTATAGACGAACTATCAGAATATGCCTAACCAGCCGGTGGGGGTAGCCCGCCCGGGAATAATAGACTTGTCCCCAAATCACGGTGTCAATTTGAGTCGATCCGGCAGATCGATCAGGATTCTACGGCGCCCCGGTCTTGCCCGGTCTGTCTCGTACGGTAAAGATGCTACTTCACACCCCATATTGGATAACCATCTACGTAACCATTATGGAATACAGAAAAACGTCAATGCGCATAGATATATAGCGCGGCTAACGGGCGAATGCAATCTTCGGCGGCCTTAGAAATCTCTTTGTGGTGATAAGCAATGGCAAGCAAAACACATTTGCTGGGCCTAGAGATCGACTCGCTGACTACAGCCGAGTTTCTCGACCGGATCAGTAGCTTTGTAGCGGCGGGAAAGCCACACCAAATTGCCTACCTAAACGCAGATTGCGTAAACAAGTGTTGGCGGGATAAAGAATATCGCGACACGGTCGCTGCTGCAGATCTGGTCTATGCGGACGGCATGGGCGTGGTATGGGCATCTCGTCTATTTGGCCGCCCATTGCCGGAACGGGTAAATGCGGGTGATTTGCTGCCGGACCTATGCCAACTATCGATTGAGCGCGGATTCAGATTGTTTTTCTTGGGAGGCGAACCTGGGATTGCTGAAACTGCCGCAGAAAAACTTCGCCAACAGTACCCTGGCCTTCAGATTGTCGGCACCTGTCATGGCTTTATGGAATCTGACGAGGATGTTTTAAACCAGATCAGAGAGGCCAAACCCGACATTCTGCTGGTAGGGATGGGCGCTCCTCGGCAAGAACTGTGGATTCACAAATATAAGGAAAGCCTCAATGTCTCTGTGATCTGGGGTGTAGGCGGATTGCTCGACTATTGCGCGGAGAAATTTACCCGGGCTCCGGTTTGGATGCGCAAGATGGGCATGGAATGGGCCTATCGTCTCGCGCTCGAACCCAAACGGCTCTGGAAGCGGTACCTTGTCGGTAATCTGGTTTTCGGTTGCCGAGTCGCCTCTTTAGTTTTGGTTGACATGGTCTTGGCATCCATTGCCTGGCTGGCGGCTTATATCACTCGAGACTATGCCTGGCCGCTTTTCGGCAAACCACTCAATGAACTCGCCCCTTATCTCTATGCCCTCCCGCTGATCGTAATTACATGGGTGGTTATATGTGCTTCTCTAGATCTCTACCGTCGTCATTTGTCACGAACCCCACTTGAGGAACTGGCCGCCATCGTAAAGATGGTTGGGCTTCTGCTTGTTTCCAGCATGGCGATTTCATTCCTCCTGCCCCGGGAATTCGAGTTGGGACGTTCGGTCACGTTTTTAACGGCGGGCTATAGTTTCTTGTTGCTTACATTATCGAGATATGCCTGGAACCGCATTGAAGGCGCAATGCTCCGCGAAGGAATCGGACGGGTACGTGCCGTCATCGTAGGTACAGGTGACATGGCCTTACAATTGGCCGAACGCCTGCAACGCCACCCCGAAAAGAAATATGAACTCCAAGGATTCTTCAGCGATCACAAGGAGCCGGGGACAGATATCAGCGGCTACCCGGTTCTTGGATCCTCAGCTGTGCTTCCGGATTCGCTTACCACACTGGGGACCGACGAAATCTTCTTCGCCGATCCCTCACTCGAAAAACGTGACCTTCTCAATCTTGTCGTTGCCTGTGGTGAACAAGGCCGTGTGCGGCAGTTCAACGTCGTTACGGATATGTTCGGGGTTATTACAGGACAGGCCGGCTTCACCGAGGTCGATGAAGTCCCCATGAAAGTATTGCGCACCGGGGGGCTGACTTCAGTACAAAGGATAATCAAGCGCAGTATCGATATAGCGTTCGCCTCGGCCATGTTGCTGATGTCATTGCCGTTTTTGCCCTTTATTGTGCTGGGCATCAAACTGTCATCGCCCGGTCCGGTTGTGTTTCAACAAGGCCGTATCGGCCTGAATGGCGATTCCTTCACGATGTTCAAGTTCAGGACTATGTATGTGGAGGTAAATGAATACGCAGAGGCCCCACTTCAACCTGATGACCCCCGCATCATCCCTATTGGCCGTCTTTTGCGCCGGACAAGCCTGGATGAGCTGCCCCAACTCTGGAACGTTCTAAAAGGCGAAATGAGCATGGTCGGCCCCCGTCCGGAAATGCCGTTTATTGTCGAACAATACGAACCTTGGCAGCGGAGGCGTTTCGATGTGAAACCGGGCATTACGGGACTTTGGCAGATCTTAGGTAGAAAAGATCTGCCATTGCACGCCAATTTGGAATACGACTTCTACTACATCCAGAACCAATCAATTCTTTTTGATCTGATTATTTTAATCAAAACGGTTCCCGTCGTAATTTTCGGTAAAGGCGCGTACTAAAACAACTCCGGCCACAGGCAAATTCAAACTTGTTTCTTAAAATCTATAGTTTCAGCTGCTCAACTTGACTCGCAATCGAAGCGGCAATTTGTTCAGCCAGTTCCAGGGCTCGAACTCCATCCTGGCCTGTTACCAGCGGCGGATGCTCTCCACGCACGGCATCCAAAAAGGAACTTAGTTCGGCTTCAAGCGGTTCCCGTTCCACAATTTCTACTTGCTGATACTCAATTTTTGCAGCGCCATCCGGCCCGGGCATCTTACGGTAGACTTCAAGACTTGGGGCCATGTAGTCGAGCGAAACGTATGAATCCTGCTGGAAAAAACGAATTTTACGTTGCTTCCCGGCAGTCACACGGCTTGCCGTGACATTTGCCACACATCCCGAGCCAAAACGAAGCCGGACATTGGCAATATCTTCGCGCCCGGTCAGTACCGGCACACCCACCGCGTCAAATGAGAGAACTTCGGATTGAACCAGGGCCATGATCAAATCGAGATCATGGATCATCAGATCCAAAACAACCCCCACATCTTGTACACGAGGCGTGGGCGGTCCAAGCCGGTGCGTCTCAATAAACAACGGATGGGTTAACACGCCGGCCAATGCGACAACAGCCGGATTGAAACGTTCGATATGCCCCACCTGAAGCACAACCCCATGCTCGTCTGCTAAACGGCAGAGTTCCCGGCCTTGGCTGGCGGTCAGCGTTATGGGCTTTTCAACCAGACAATGCACGCCGTGTGTCATCAGTTTTTCGGCCACTTCGTAATGATCTTTGGTGGGCACAACCACGCTGGCAGCATCCAAGGCATTCAAATCCAGATCATCAATCGAATCGAGGGCCTGAGTGTTGTGCCGTGCGGCGATCTCTTGCGCACGCTCCGGACTTGCATCCACAACGGCAACCAGTTCGACATTCGGTTTGTTGGCATACACCCGGGCATGATGTTGCCCCAGCGATCCAACTCCAATCACGGCGGTTTTAAGAGACGGTGTAGGGTTCATGGGGGTGATAGTAGAGCATACAAACTGCATGTCCTACTGATTCTGTGTACAGAAAAGATCACACATGTTTGATCTTCTGTAACTGCCAAACAAGAAAATCGACGTCAGTCATGGGGCCAACACTGCCGCTTTTCCGGATTTCTTTCCGAATCCATTCGGCATTCTCGTAGGCGTCATCCAATTTTTGCAGAAGCAGATCAAGCGGCACGTCACTCTTTTCGTAATTCTCAATGTATTTTTTTGCTTCCAAATAACGAACCACTTCTTTGCAGTCTCGAAAACCACGGGTTGTTCGTGTGAAATGGATCAAATACCAAAATTCAAAACATGGGACAGAAAGCGCAACCTTGATTCCATTATCCTCTGCCTTTTGCAGCGCTTCGCTTAACTTTGGATGCTCGTCATGATCAAAAACACACCACACCTGATCATATGGCAATTCCAGCGAAGATTTGTTCTTGGCTCGGCGTGCTCTTTCTTTTTTGCACGTCAAAGCATGATCGACGATATTGAGAGGCGTATTACCGCAGCCCTCGCCGACAATTTCCATCAGAGAAGGGACGATTCTCCACTCATTGCGTAGCGCTTTGAAATAATTGGGTTCCGTCTCACCCCCTTCACAGACGATAAGAATAATGTCGCCCGGCTTCTTGAAATTCTTTCGCCGTCGAAGATGCCCAGCTGTCTTATCCCTCCTACGATGTGCCATTAGAATCGAAAATCCCCCAGAAATGGAATTGCGCCGTACCGCCCCGCCAAATAGCCTTTTTGCAACGCTTCTTTTGTACGCGGTTTATAATCGGTTAAAGGATAAAGATTCGTGGAACCCGCTTGGTCCTTTTCCGTGAACCAAATCTGATCTCTTCGGAAAATTTCAGAATCCAAGAGTGTTGTGTCATGGGTCGTAATAACAACTTGCGCACCGGACTGGTTTATTTCTGGATCGTGCACCATCTCAAGAAGTTTCCGAACCAATAAAGGATGCATTTTCGCCCCAAGTTCGTCGATAAAAAATGTATAGCCGTTCTTAAGCATGTCCAGCCAAGGGCCAAGCAAGGCAAAAAATTTCTGTGTGCCCGCTGATTCATCAGGGAGTCCAATACCAATATCCTCACCTTCCTCTGCCCTACAATGAGAAAAGAACGTTGAAGTAACACCCCCCTCTTCGGCTTGCTTCTTAATAAATTCTCTCAGGCCTGCAGGAATATCGTCAGGAAAATTAATTTCATCTGGATTAACCTTTTTCGTCAGGATTCCGGTAATTCCAAAATCGGCTGATCGAATAAGAGCATCGACTGTCTTTTTAATATCATGGTTGGAAAGGATGAGTTCTTCGGTGTATTTGCTTGGGAAAAAAGGATCGGAAAAATCGATAAATCGGAAGCAATCGGAAAACCATTCGTACACAGATGATAATTGCTCATGATTAAACTGGGCCGCAACTGACAAAAAGAGAGTGTTCTCCCGGACCTTATTCTTTAGACTTTCTTTATCTCCTTTGAGTTTTGTGCTGTACGTCCAGTCATAAACACCACTCTCAATATCCAGACATCGAAAAAACCATCGCTGGGGGAGACCGTTGGGATAGGCAGTCAGCCATTCTTCGTGCACCCACTTCCGATCCAATTTCACACCGTATTGGTAACGCACATCTTTATGGGTGAATACCACCTCGAATTCGCTGGGGGACGATTCCATAAAGGGATCTAAGCGAAACGGCACAACACCCGTATCGGCGTCCGGTTTCAGGTCTGTAGCGCAGGTCTCAACAAATTTTTGGAAGAATTCGGCGGCTTTGACGATGTTGCTCTTACCCGAAGCGTTTGCACCGTAGAAAACAGCACTTTTCAGCAGTTTGGTATTCGAAAGGCCAGGCATATCGATTTCGATAAGCTGATTTGATTTATCGCCGTTTCTCGCCCCAATTCTGTTGTCGGCAACCAGGCTTAACGTCTGCTTGTCACGAATTGAACGGTAATTCGATACGGAGAACTCAATAATCATAATGTATATCCAGGAAAAATAGGCTTGTTCAATCAAAAAAAACGATTAAAACAACTTAAAAGTAACACGACATAGAAAAGATACGCTCGTTTTTGCATTTATGTCAATAGAAAAGCAGCGAAATCGAGACAGTATTTCCAAAAACTCATAACCACAACTGAAATCTTATCTTCAAATACAAATAATTCAGTCAGTTATGGAAGAATTCCTAATTCAAATACACCTGAATGTAGTCGGCGTTTTGGGTTGGGGGACGTTGCCTGGATGGAAGTCGCCGGAAACGGGAAAGGTCATTGAGATAATCGAGAAAGCGATATGCGCGGTTTGCTATATCCAGTTCCGCCAGTATCGCGTGCTTGGTGTAGACATCGAAAGGCAATGTGGCGGTGAGGACATCGACGATCATGCCCAAGGGCAGGGAGGATTCGAGAATTCGGCGGATACATCGGCTTTCATCATCCAATCCGTCACTTAATCCCTCACAGAGCGCGCCGATACGGCTCCGAAGATCCAGCAAAAAATCAGCCCCCGCTTCATCGCTTCTGCGGTCCTCAAGTGTCGATAGTTGCGCGACCCGGTAGGGGAATGCGCAAGGCAATTCCTTTTCTATCAAGGCTCTGGATAGGCCCATCAACAAAATGTTACTACAGCCATCCGGGAGAGGTTCGTGCTTCACAATCCGCCCAACACAGACCGTCGGCATAATGGCCGGTTTTTCTTTGATTTCGGAGCCGGCCAAAGTGGAAGGAAAACTCAAAGAATTATCGGTTGCGGAAAAATCAGAACTGACCGAAGGCATGGCCCTTCGGACTTTATTTCGTATATTCCGGCATTCTACTTCCCATGCCGGACGCAACAATGCCATGGCAATCAATCCGTCGCCTTCGATGACATCGGCAACCATGGCCCGGTAACGCGGCTCGAAAATATGCAACGGCAGAAGGGTTTGAGGAAAGAACGCAACATTGGGAAGAGGGAAAACCGGTATGGCCCCTTCAAAAGCTTCTATGCTATTCCAGTCATTTCCCATTGTTTTTATTAGACTTAAAGAAGAATTTGGCTTTCCAAAAGCGCCGGAAATACTATTGTTCTGACCTCTAAGTACACAGTTTATCCGCTGAATGGCCATTACCAAGCTAAAAGTGGCTGGATTGCACCAAGTGTCACAACCAAATAACAGAACCTATAGCCTAAATCTATGAAATGATGTGGAAATTCTTTAACAGGGGGCAAATTATTGAGTATTTCAAAACAAAAATAATGATAGGTCTTGACACTTTGTGATCCTTTGAATACTATTAGATTGGTCAGCTATGTTATGTGGGCCGTATCGCGGGGAAGTAAAGGTGCCCAAGTGCAGTCACTCCCCATATTTACCTCCAATCACCCACCAAAGCGACCGGGGTTACTTTTAACCCGAACGAACCGGTTACATCCGGTATGTTTTTGCCGTTACCCATATTGAGGTAACTCATATATTTGTGTAAGGCGGCCCGCACAACCATTGATGATGGCCTTAGGTGTAAGGTCTGCGCTTTTTTTTGTATGGCGATTGTTCTCGGTTCGGTTGTTCGTGGGCTTTCTACTGAAATACGCGAGAGGTTTGAATGACGATGACAACAGCATCGACACATGAAGATATTCAGGACCAGTTTGTCCAAAGCGGTGTGGTTTCCGATACCGACGATTATTACAAACTCGATTCTGATTATATCAATGTAGACGGCGAGTTTATTTCTGACCGTTTGCACGCGTCCGGCTACCTGGCCTTGCGTGAAGATACGCCGAACCGTTCCCGGCGTCCTTCCCAAGATTCCACCCGGACATATTTGCGCGAAATGGGTTCGGTCCCACTATTGACCCGCGACGAAGAAGAGTCGTTGGCACAACAGATGGATCATGGCCGTGACCTTGTACGCCGTGCTGTTCTGAATTCTCAATATGTAATCGCCCAAATGGCGGATGTGCTGCACCAGGTCAAGGAAGGCCAGATGCAGATCGCCGATGTTTTTGAACACGATAGCGAGATGACAACGGCATCAAACGACGATATTCCCAAGGTCGTTGTGAAACTCACCCGCCGCCAAGGCAAATTGGCCAAACAACAGAAGGATTTTCTGAAAGTCAGCACTTCGGATAAAGAATTCTGCAAACATGAAGAAAAAATGCTGAAGGCGCTTCTGGCTGTTGAATTCGATTTTGAGGCATTAGACCGTTTAATCCACCGGATGCTCGACGCTTATCGTCAATCGCTTCCGACCGAAAAACAACGCCGCAAGGTTCGATTACAGGCTCACGTAGGTCCGCGTTTCATCGGTGCGACATCTGAGGATGTCGAGCTCGTCGGTAATGAACGCAAGGATGACGGCAAGCGCTTCGACAATATGATCAAACAGATTACGCGCGGCCATCGGATTCTGCATGATGCCAAAATCAAGATGGTGGAAGCCAACCTTCGTTTGGTGGTTTCAATCGCCAAGAACTATCTCAACCGGGGCATGCAGTTGTTGGATCTGATCCAAGAAGGCAACATCGGCCTTATGCGTGCAGTTGAGAAGTTTGATTTCCGTCGTGGATACAAGTTTTCAACGTACGCGACATGGTGGATTCGCCAGGCAATCACACGAGCGATTGCCGATCAGGCCCGGACCATTCGTGTTCCGGTCAACACGATTGAGACGATTAACCGCCTCCACCGCGAAACGCAACGTTTGGTCCAGGAATACGGACGTGAACCAACGGTGGAAGAGCTGGCTCATACTTTGGAAATGCCGACTGAAAAGGTCATGGCATTAACACGTGTCACTCAAAAGACAATCTCTTTGGATAGTCCGATCACAGAGGACGGTGACACAACATTTGGCGATTTGATTTCTGATAAGAATGTAAGTTCGCCTTCAACAGAGGCGACAGGCGCGATTTTATTTGATGAGATCGCTGAGATTTTGAATACACTCACCGAGCGTGAGGAAGTTGTTTTAAGATTGCGTTTTGGCTTGGGCGATGGTGAACGGAGAAAGTTGGAAGAGGTCGGCGAGCGTTTCGGCATCACTCGTGAACGTGTACGCCAGATTGAAACCAAAGCCATCCGAAAACTTCGCCATCCGCTCCGGGCAAGGCGTCTCAAAGGTTTTCTGGACGCTGTGTTGTCCGACGAAAAACTCTGAACGGATAGGTAATCATCGATAGGGCCGGTAATCTACCGGCCCTATTTATTGTATGGGTCCCAAAGCTGCAATAGTTTTACCCCCCGGAAACTCCGTGAGTTTCGTCGTAGAGACGCTCTTCCCGGCGCTCAAGTTCGGCATTCATTTGGATGACCGGCATTCGCAGGACAGATCGGTATGCCTGAAAGAGGTCAGCGCTTATTAGGGAAGCGAATGTATAAACAGCTCTTTTTTTGCTGCATTCTGCTTGCGCCTGTTCTGGTATATAGCGCTGACTTAGCATCCCCTCCTGCTGCGCAGATTCAATCTGTGTCCGATGCAACCGATACCAATGCGCCCGATTCGGAAGACGGATACGAACAGCGCGGCTACGAGGCCTATTGCAGCCGCGATTTCGATTCGGCCGTGAAGACATTTGAGTCATGGACTGCCGCTGAACCTCGCAATCCCACAGCCTGTGTATGGCTGGCCAAGGCTCTGGCCTATCAAAGCGCATCAAAAATCCGGGGCGGGAAATCCCGCATATCGATGATCGGCGAAGGCCGGCATATGCACGAACTCTATGAAAAGGCTCTAGAACTGGATTCTAATCATTATCAAGCGCGGTTGGGAAAGGCCATCTATCTGCGTATGGCTCCTGCAGCCTTTGGAGGCAGCAAAAAGGAAGCCCATGAAATTTTCGAACAGTTGCTTAAAGAACAGCCGGACAATCCATATGTCTTACATGCCTACGCCATCCTTCTGGAACAAGAAAACAAGGTTGATGAGGCGATTTCGAGAATTCAACGTGTAATTGCATTCAGCCGGAAACACGAACCTGATCCTGAATTAAGGTTGAAACTTGCCGAATGTTACTATCATGTGGGACGAATGCTTTGGGAATATCATAAGGACGCAGTCAGCGCTCGTCCTTATTTAGAAAAGGCTGCAACGGATTGGGATTTCATGCCTGAAGCGGCGGCGCTTTTGGGCGATATTGCCCGTGAACGGGGAGAAAATGCAGTCGCAATTGCATGGTATTCACGCGCCTACAAAAATGCTGAACAGAACAACGATGAACGTACGCTTAAAGTAGCCGAGCGTGCGCTTAAAAAGTACAAAGTCAATCCCGGACAACCGGAGATGGCGGACGCAAAAAAATAACAGCCTTCTAAAGACGCCGCTGTTTTCTTCTACTACTCATAAAGAGTACAGACATTCCTTGTCCGGCTCCCCCAAACAATGGCCGGTTTGCCATGCCGAAGATGGATACGAACTGTTCCGTCCCGGTCGGTCCGCATGATGTGTGTCCCTGCTCCAGTCAAACGATTCAGGGTTTCAGGATGCGGATGGCCATATGAGTTGCGCCCTAATTCGATGACTGCCAATTCCGGGCGCGCCAGATCCAGTAATTCCCATGAAGTGCTTGTACGAGAACCATGGTGGGGGACTTTCAGTATGTTTACATCGCCTAGAAGATCATGACGGACCAATCCTTTCTCAGTTTCGCCGTCAATATCTCCTGTTAATAAAAACCGGCTGCCCTCCATTTGAACCAGCAAGACCACAGACAATCCATTTACGCTGGTTGTAGCCTCAACGCATATTTGTCGATCATGCGGTGGCGGATGAATGGCTTCTACATCGAATCCGGGCAATCCTTCAATCCGGTCCCCGCGGGCAAGTATTTGGATTGGAACTTCATTAACTTGTGCCGATTGCAGAAAATGTTGATAAGCCGCTGTTGGCTTTGAGACTCCCGGAGTGACCACCATCCGAACCTTGAAACTGGACATGACTTCGGGGATCGCGCCGATATGGTCTTCTTCAGGATGAGTAAGCACGATCAGATCGATCTGTTCAATATCCTGAGACCGCAAATATTGAACGAGCCCCGGTTCATACGGAGATTCCGGGTTGGGAGGTGCGCCTCCATCAACAAGAACGACTGTTCCTTGCCGGGAACGCAGCAATGTGGCATCGCCTTGCCCCAAACAAAGAAAATCAGCATAGGCCGGCCGGAGGTAGCCCCAAGCCGCATTGCTTACGGCTGCGAATGCAAATAATCCCAAAACTAGAGCCGACCGGGGAGCCTTAAGATGCCCTCCCGGATTGAGACAGTCTTTGCGTATCGCCAATACTGCCATGCTTCCAAGCAGAGCAATAAAGACCGGCGGTGCAAAATGTCCGACTTCAAAATGTGCATACGGTAAAGATGAGGAAACATCCGCAATAGAAATTAATGTCCGCGTCAAGAAACCGGCGGTGGATGCGAAAGGCTCGGCAATCCATGCAATTCCGCATAATGACAACAGCAACCAAATATAGGCGGAAAATAGAAGCGCCATGGTGACGGGGATTGCGGCCAGATTGGCAATTACGGCAACCGGAGCACATCGTCCGAAGTGATATAAAAGGAGCGGGCATGTCACCACAGTTGCCAACGCAGAGACTTCTATGCTTATAACCAGCCACCGCCAGCACTGCGCGGCAAAACCTACTGATTGTCCATGCCAACGGGGCATCATCAAAATAAGCGCGGCGACAACCAGAAATGAAAGTTGAAAGGATACACCCCAGGCTTGGGCCGGCTGAACCAATAATAGAGCAAGCAACGCAGCGGCTAAGGCATTCAATGAGTCAGAAGGCCGCGAAAGCAAGATACTGCCTGCTAAAATCCCAGCCATTATCGCCGCGCGAATAGTCGGAATACGCGGACCAACCAATGCCACAAAGGCAAGAAGCAACAAAGGCGTGAGCCAGGCCACCCAGCGCCGCCGAAAACCGATTGCACGTAACAAGAAAAGAACGCCTCCCAGCCACAAGGCTGTATGCAGTCCGCTAATGGCTGTTAAGTGCATTAAGCCTGAATTTACAAAAGCCTCACGAATTCCCGGTTCAAGAAGGCCGCGCCTTCCCAAAGTTAGCGTCACCAAAAGATCTGCAACTTCTGGTGAAAAGCGTGAACGAACCAACCGTTCGGCCTCAAAACTCCGGCAACGCCACCAGGTCCACCATGAGAAACGATGTGTAGTAGAAGATATATTGCTAAGTTTCTTCCCCTCTCCAATTTCATAGGCACGCCCCGCCAGACCTTCAGCATAAAAATGTGTACGCGCATCAAATCCACCGGGAAATGCGGCACTCCGCACAGGCATAAAACGCACAGATGCGCTAAACCAATCTCCAGGTTGCAGCATGCACAATTCCGAAAATGGTTCCGGATGAAATTCAATTGTGCCGGGAATGGATTTCATGACATTCTGATATTGAAGTTCAACGCTCCCGATCCGGATGCGCGTACGACCTTGTGAATCAGAACCAACATCAGAAACACAACCGATCAGCTCATGGGGACCGGAGCGAGAGAGCTCCAACATAAACCGGTCTTGCTCGGACCAACGCAGTTCCAAGTATTCCACACGCAAAATACCGGCAAGAGCCGCCAGCAAAGCAAACATCAAAATGCGCGAGCTGTTTCTCCGCAAAAGACGGGAGTGTAATCCACCCCAAATCAGAGCGGGAAGAACAAGCAGCGCAATCCACACCGGCATGATCGGGATGGGAAACAACCGGGCAGCAGCTAGTCCGCACAAATACCCTAAGGCAACTTTGACCAAGGGCCGCGAAGGCGGCGTGGGCGTTATATCCGATACGGGGGCGGCAAAATGGAAAATTCTCCGAATCCGGTCAAGCATTCGGCCGAGAGGCCGCCGGAGGGAGATCAATCCAGTCACCAAGTCATATCGGTGTGGCCCTTTGCCGGAATCTGGTAGATTATGAGTTTGCATGGCGCATACGAACGTGATAAGCCTAATCGTTTGCCATCATCCCGGAGGCTTAAAATGCAAAGTGGTTTTTTTACCCTGCTTACAGCTTTAGCAGCCTATATAGGCTTCATCGTCGCCTATCTTGTTTACGGACGCTACCTCTCTAACCGGGTTTTTAATTTTCTTGACGAAAGTGAAATGCCCAGCCAGACCCTGAACGATGGGCACGATTACGTGCCTTCGCGGCGAGCTGTGCTTTTTGGGCATCACTTCACCTCCATTGCCGGAGCCGGTCCGATTGTCGGTCCGGCCATCGCCGTTGTCTGGGGATGGCTTCCCGCCCTTTTGTGGGTGGTTTTTGGAGCAATCTTCATGGGTGCGGTGCATGATTTTTGCGCGTTGGCCGTCTCGGCCCGCAATCAAGGCAGGTCGTTGGTCGATATCTCCCGGGAAATCATGAATCCCCGGGTGCGCTTTATCTTTTTTATCTTTATCTACATCACGCTAACGATGGTCTTGGCCACGTTCCTGTTTTTCATGGCAAAACTCTTTATCGGATATTCTCATTCCGTTTTTCCGGTATGGATTCAAATCCCCATCGCAGTAGGGATGGGCATCATGCTTCGACGTGGTGGGAATCTGACTTTTTGGGGTCTTTTGTCTCTTATTCTGGTGTTATTGACCGTTTGGATCGGGCAGGATTATGTGAGTTGGGACATTGCCCGTTTCCTGCCTGCCGACAATAAAGATCTTCTATCCCCCTATTTTGTATGGGTTGTGCTGTTGCTGATTTACGCATTCATTGCATCTATTTTACCGGTTCAATGGCTGCTGCAACCACGCGATTTTCTCAATTCGCTCTGGTTATATGTGGGTATGGGTGGCGTCATCGTCGGATTCCTGATTTCTCCGCAGCCGTTTGTGGACGCCACACCGGTACGCGAAGTTCCGGGCTTACCCCCGATATTTCCGCTTTTGTTCGTCGTGATTGCTTGTGGCGCGGTTTCCGGTTTTCACTGTCTGGTATCTTCGGGAACCACCTCCAAACAATTGGCATGTGCCAAAGACGCTTTGCCTATTGGCTATGGCTCCATGCTGCTGGAAGGTGCGTTGGCGGTTTTGGTGATTGTGGTGTGTTGCAGCGGTGTTGCGCCTGAATTCTGGGCGAATGCCACAAAAGGCTATGGCTCATGGGCCGGGGCCAAAAAGGGTGCACTCGATGCTTTTGTTGTCGGCAGCGGGAATTACCTATCTCAGATAGGGCTTAAACAGACTTTTGCACAAACTGTTATGGCTGTGATTGTCGTGTCATTTTGCGGCACAACATTGGATACAGCCACACGCATCCAGCGTTATGTCATCAGTGAATTGGGCGCTTCGATGAATCAGCAATGGTTAACCCGCCCAATGGTCGCCACAACCTTGGCATGCCTTTCGGCGCTGGCGCTTTCTATGTTTCGCGATCCGGCAACGGGCTACATGGGCGGCGGTGGATACTTGTTATGGCCGTTATTTGGAAATCTAAACCAAATGCTGGCCTGTTTGGCATTATTGGTAGGTACCGTTTATCTCGCCAAACGCGGCAAGCCGCTGGTCTACACGTTTATTCCCTTCTTGTTCATGCTTATCACAACGGGATGCGCCATTTTCCAGCAAACCAAGGGATTCATTACTGCTGAGCAGCCCAATTATCTATTGTTTGGCGTTTCGGCAGCCGTAATTGTGATCGAGATATGGATGCTCATTGAAGGGATAATTTGCCTTATGGAAAGAATGAGCGAATACAAAGCGGAACATCAAGCAGCCGCCTAATCGAAATTCCGGCATGAACCATAACAAAGAGTATCCGGTTTAGCTTTCGGATAGGCGCGTTTAATTGTCCTTTGCCTCTTCCAGACGCTGGATTCTCCGGGAAAGCTGCTTCTGAGACCGATAGATCGTGAATACGATTGCAAAAACGACAATCCATACTACAAAAGAGGACAGCGCAAGATAAAGAACCTTGGGATTGGAAGACATCTTCCAGCCTTCATTGGCGGCTTCCATCGGTTGAGCGAATCCCGCCCGGGATGCAGCCAATACGAAAAACAAAAAAATGACGCTCGAAAACCGGCAAAAGGCAGTCGTTGCTGTTGAAAGAAATCTCATGTATCTCACTCCTAAGTTACGGCTCATCGCTTCCATTGTTTCGGTCATTAGCATTTCATAAATCACATAAAAGACGGCAACAATCAAACCTGTATGGTTTGTGAACCGGCAAGCAGACGCTCACGTTCTTTTTGATGTTCCAAAGAATTGATTTCGGCTGTAAGCCGTAACTGATTATGGCGCAGCAAAAGCAACACAACAAAAAGCAACACCTGTGCAATAAAAGCGACGAGGAGAGTGTATTTCATAGATGGATCGCCCAAACCGCCGCCGACTTTCTCTTGCATAATCACCGGTGATGGATGAGTTGCATTCCACCATTTCACCGAATAATGAACGATAGGCAGGTCGGCCATACCCAAAATGGCCAACACGGCGCAGAATTTTGCGCGCTTGTCGGGCCGATCCACAACAAGCCTCAACAGCAAATAGACACCGTAAATGAGCCACAACACAAAGGCTGAGGTCAAACGAGGATCCCAGGTCCAGAAATGGCCCCAAACCGGCTTGGCCCATAGCGGCCCCGTGATAATCATGATGGAGGCAAATCCCATCCCGATTTCACCTGCCGATTGTGCCATGCGATCCCAGCCGATACGGCCACCCCACAACAAGGCACAACTTGACAGAAAAAGCACGGTGTAAGCGAGATACGTCACAAATGCTGCTGGTACATGTAAATACATAATCAGCTGCACAATTCCCATCGTCCGTTCCGGGACAGCATAAAAAAAGATCATCCATGTCGCGGCCAACATGCAGACCATGGCCAACACGCTTGCAGGAAGGATCAAGCGGCGAGCAATGCGGTCCATACGAATGCTTTCGCGATTCATCTATCAAGTCCTCTCCAAAAAGTGTAAAGCGCCAGCCACCGGAGGTTACAAGCCTTGGCCTGAAGATCACAGACCGGCTGGGGTATTGGTGACTCGCACAATCCTGGACTCACTGATACCTTCGCTTTGATTCATGACTGCTTGCGGAGACCCACATGGCATACGAAATGGTCATCGGTTTTGAAACCCATGCCGAGCTGAAAACAAAATCCAAAATCTTCGATCCCTGTAAAGCCGAATTTGGAGGGGATCCCAATACGCATGTCTGTCCCGTCTGTTTGGGATTACCCGGTACGCTTCCCGTACTGAATAAGAATAGCTTGGATATGGCTCTCAAAGTGTGTGTGGCGCTTGACTGTGACATTCCGGAAGTGACTGTTTTTGACCGTAAGCACTACTACTACCCGGACTTGCCGAAGAATTATCAAATCAGCCAGGAATATATGCCGTTGGGCCGCGGCGGTGGAATCAACATCATCACTCAGAATGGTGAAAAGTTCATCCGCATGAACAACATTCATTTGGAGGAAGATGCCGGAAAGGCCATGCATGATACGCACGGCCGCATTCCCATTACTCATGTGGATTTAAACCGGGCAGGCACCACCTTGTTGGAGATTGTCTCTGAACCGGATCTGCGCAGCCCCGAAGAAGCTGAAAGTTTTATGAAAACCATGCGCAGCCTGCTCCGCTATCTGGATGTGTGTGACTGCAAAATGCAGGAAGGCTCGCTTCGTTTTGAACTAAATATCTCATTGCGCCCCCAAGGCTCAGAACAATTGGGCACAAAGGTGGAAGTCAAAAACGTCGGCTCCATCCGTTCGGTATTGCGTGCTTTGGATTACGAGGTCCGCCGTCAAACCGAAGTATTGAAAGATGGCGGAACTTTGGTCCAAGAGACACGTCTGTGGGATGACGAGCGCGGCGAAACAAGGCCAATGCGCTCAAAAGAAGGTGCTAAGGATTATCGTTATTTCCCCGAGCCGGACATCCCGCCCCTTCACGTGGATCGTGACCATCTAAAACAAATCGGCAGCTGCCTGCCGGAACTGCGTGATGCCAAACGCAAACGTTATATCGAGGAGTATGGCCTGCCGGAGTACGATGCGGCCGTCCTATCTGAAGACCGGGGTGTTGCCGGCTTTTTCGACAGTTGCTGCCAAGCCAATCTCAATGCCGCCAAAACCTTCAGTAATTGGATCATGACTCATGTCTTGGCGGAATTAAAAGACGAAGATATGGAAATCACCGACCTTAAGGTGACGCCGCCGCATCTGGTCGAACTTGAGAAATTGGTTACGGGCGGAACGATTACCAACAATATTGCCAAAAAACTCTTCAGAGACATGTTGGCCGATGGCGAAATGCCCGCATCCCTGGTCGAGAAAAAGGGCTTGAAACAGGTGAGCGACGAAGGGGCTATCGGTAAGACCGTAGATGAGGTTATTGCCGCGAATCCCGATCCGTGGAGCAACTTCCTCGGCGGCAAAGAATCGGCTCTCAATTTCTTGGTAGGCCAGGTTATGCGTAAAACGCGCGGCCAGGCCCAACCCGATGTGGTACAAAAGATATTCCGGGACCGCGCGGAAAAAAGTTAATCCAAATCACGTTTTCCCTGCGGCAGGCATACCCTAGACAATGCACGAACCTTCGATGCATGAGCAGACAAATACTTTTTCATCCCGTCCGCCCGGATGGTAGTAGCGCTCGCGTAATGTTTTAAGAACCAGGTCAACAGTTTCCTTTTCGCACAGCGCAACGATACATCCACCGAGTCCCGCACCAGTTAGTCCCGCACCGTAGACACCCTCTAAGGGTGTAAGCAGATCCACCATGCGATCGATCTCCGGAAGGCTGCAACGATATCCGCCAGGTTGAAGTTCCAAAGCAGATTCCGGCGCCTGCGCATCAGCAAGAGAGATGAGCCGGGCAAAATCGTCATCGGTGTGGGGGCTGCGAAAATCGGAATACGACTCATTCGTATCGCAAGATTCAGGATCAATAACCGAACAGGCAATCCGGTCGCCGTCATGCGACGCCGCCATCAGGCAACCCGCTTCATCCAACTCGTTTCTGTCTAAAAGTTCGCCGAATTTACGGCCCCGGGCACATTCCGCTGCACCAAACAGGACAACCTCACGTAAAGGATAAGAATCATGCGTGCGGCCAAAGAAATCCCATGCACGCCGGAGTTCATCCTTTAACTCCGTAACATGACTTTCGATTTGCTCGGGAGATGCAGCAACCGGCAATTCAGCCTGCAGCCGATAGCAATCGGCCAAACTCAAGCCCAGAGTATCCGGCTGGATATCCCGGACTCGAATCAACTTGTCACGCAATTCGGGATGACTCTCCCGCAGCCAAACCATGCCCAGTTCGAATGCGGCAACACGCTGATTGTAAACGGCTTTGACCTCTTTCGCCTTCTGGGCGGTCAAACCTGAATGCGCCAAAATCACCCGCACATTTTCCGGGACTTTGCGATAGGTCCATTGCAGAGGCATAAAGCCGGTCGAAATCACCGAGCCCTGCTTAGAAAGCAAAATTGCGGCGTGGTCGCCCATTCCTCCGCGTGTACCCACAAACCATTCGCCTTCACCGGCCAGTTCAACAAGTTCGGCGTCTTCAACCGGAAGTTCCTCAATATCACGGATCGCCAATAGCGAGGCAATAACCAAGGCCGATGAAGATGAAACACCGGCTCCCGGCGGAATATCGCCACCGGCATAGATATCCATGCCCCCAAAAGCTTTATCAGGAAAGCGATCCTGTAAGCGTACCGCCGCGGCTGCGATGTAATTGGACCACAGTCCGGGCGTAACACTCGACTTCTCCAAAAAATTGAGCCACGGTTGCGCGCCGGGATTGGGTATTAGATCGGAAATCCGGAATTGGAAAGGCTCAAACGAATTATCCATATTCCGGCCGCAAATAAGGCCATCTCGCCGGGGCCGGAATGCCATCAGCGCCTCACGGCCGAACGCAAAATAATTAACGGTTCCGCCACGATGATCGATATGCACACCCATAAGATTGACACGTCCCGGTGCGCGAACCAAAGACCATGTTTCACTGGATGCGCTGTCTTGGTTGAGACATTTCAAAAACTCTTCCCAAACCAGTTTGCGTTCCTTTACTAGGCCGGGATCGTTTCCATACCAGGTTTCACGGGCAGATTGACCTGCGGCGCTGTCCCACCAGTCCAGCCATTGCTTGGCCGTGGCTGGCGACGGACTTTGATAGGTCGGTGGTTTTGTCATGTTCTGAGTCATTTACGTTAGGCCAAACTCTCCATGAAGGATTGCCATTGAGCTATTTGATAAGAGAAAGTGAGCGTATAATGATTTGCGCTCTGATGAAATCGGGAATCCCTGGGAGATATCATGTTTAGGCGGCTTCGCACCAAACTTATCGTGGTTTGCATGCTGTTGACCGTGGCTACCATCGTGCCGCTGGTCGTGCTGCCTTATCGCGCCTTAGAAGAGCAATCCCGAACCGATGGCGAAAACAAGTTGCGCTTCGCCTCCCGGGAACTCGAGCAAATCAACGAAGAAGTTGGAACCACATTAGGAACCGAAGTAGAAGCGCTCAAAAACATCGTCGAAGGCCGGTTCCCAAATGTGTTTGACCCACAGAGTCTTCTCAACAACGACAAAAATGCCATCGAGGAGATTCAAAAAAGCATTCGGAATATACCCGGCCAGTTCTCTCGCTATCACACACCTTGGATTCTGGGCAGCAGTGATTATGCGCAATTAGAATCTGAGCTATGGGATGCTCCTGAAGCGTCCGAAAATCCGGGTTTTTTGCGTCTTGCCTATGGCGAACTCGCGATGTGGCGGCACCGTCCATTGTTTTACGACGGAGTAAAGGTCGGCGGGGCATTGGTATATGTGCCGTTCTTAAGACCGAAAGGAAATGTAAGCGCAATGAAAGTACCCATGGGGTACGAATTGCGTGTAAGCGAGGCCAGGTTCTCCGGAGTACAGGTTGAAATTCCCAGCGTGGAGAATGAAAGTTTTGTTGCCACATTGAAATCCGAACCGGCGCTGAAAAAGATCGAAACCCAACCGCAGATTTACGCGCCGCGCATGACGATTAACGGCCGTAATGTTTTTGCGCAACTCCATCCTTTCCGCGACCACAAGGGCGAACTTCGAGGCGTCATTATTTTCTCGATCACCCGTATTGATCCGCTCTGGGATTATATGAAGGACTACATGCTCCCGGGCATCGGGCTTTCGGTTATCTTCGCAGTGATTTTGGGCACACTACTGGCACGCAATATTGCCTCACCCATTAATCGGCTTGCCCGTACTGCAAAGAAGATGGCCTCGGGTGATTTGGCCGCACGCGTTGAAGTAAGCGGTTCAGATGAGATCGCCACGCTTTCCCGGGCATTTAACGATATGGCTGTGACGGTAGAGACAACCCACTCCGAAATGGAACGGCGTGCCCAGGATCTGCAAGAAAGCAACCGTCTGCTGGAGATGGCCAATCACGAGCTGCATCGGACACGCGAACTCCTCGAAAATATTTTGGCCAACATCCGCACGGGAGTTATGGCCCTCGATGTCGATGGCCGGGTAATCCGCCTGAACCGAGCGGCCGCTGAAATTCTGGGCTGCAAACAGGGCGATGAAGGCCGCCAATACCATGACCTGGTTGGCCGTTCGACATTCGCCAAGCTGATCGAATCAACATTGCATAAAGGCGTATCGATTTTCCAACGGGAAGTCCATCAGGATAATCAACTCAACCAAACATTGCCTCTTCAAGTCAGTACTGTTCCTATGTTGGATGAGGGGCAGTTAATCGGAATGGTGGTCACATTCCACGATCTTTCGAACATCCGCCGGCTTGAGGAACAGTTGATCCGTCAGGATCGTCTTGCGGCTTTGGGCAGGCTCTCCGCTGGAGTTGCACACGAAATCCGCAATCCTTTGGGCATCATGAAAGGATCTGCAGAACTCCTAAAAGGACGTTTTGGCGGTCAGCCGGGAGAGGAAGGTTTAACCGACTTCATTTTGGATGAAATCGACCGGCTCTCCCGCGTGGTCAGTGATTTTCTCAATTTTGCCCGCCCGCCTGCGCCATCTCTTAAACGGCGCGATGTTAATGACATCATGAAGCGGGCAACCGCATTTTTAGGCCACCAGGATACCCCTGCGCCTATTGAATACCGTTATCATCTGGCATCCGATTTACCCCCGGTAGGATTGGATGCGGATCTCTTCCAGCAGGTCATGTTGAACCTTTTGCTGAATGCACAAGAATCAATGCCCAAGGGCGGCATCATCACGATTCGGACAGCATTAACCGAAAGCGCCGAAGTCGCTATCGAAGTTGTCGATCAAGGTGTAGGTATCGGCAACGAAGCCATGGATCAGATATTCGATCCGTTCTTCAGTTCAAAAGAGAATGGAACCGGATTGGGCCTATCGGTTGTTCATCAAATTGTAGTTGGACATGGTGGGCGGATTGAAGTTGAAAGCAAGCCGGACGAAGGCAGTACATTCCGGGTAATCATGCCCGCCTTCGCTGAAGAGACTGCTGCACCTGTTTCTGCTGCGAGTTAATTCCGATTCCGGAATTCCGTTGCTTTTATTTCATAATCTTCAGGGACCTGGCATAAGTCAAATCCATTCCCCGTTGCGTGTAAACCAATCCACGCCAACGAAGATCATTACCTACAGGATAGATGCCATAAACAACGTCTAAAATCCCATTCCTGTCGATATCGCTAAAAACAATATTCGTCGGGACACCTTCCCCCGGAGTTTGTACAAGTTTTTTCCAACTGCCATCTTCAGCCCGCTGGAAAATACACCAAATCGTCTCATGGAATAACTTCCAGGTTCGACGTTTGGGAATATAACGCATCGCTTCAGGTGAGGCATACACAATAAGAATCAGCGGATTGCCATCCCCAAGCATATCCGCCGAATATACGCGTATTGGCGTAAGCCCTAAAACTGTATCGACTACAGTCTGACCGGTTTGATTTTTCGCCCCGTCTTCAGCCAAAGCGGAGCCCGTCAACACAACCGCACCTGCTTCTTGATCACGGCCCGGGAAATTTAAATCTTCGTGTCCCACCATCGTAACCGGACGCCATTTGACCTGCGGTGTTTCTTCATCCGATTCACCCCTTTTAGCAGCGGCGGCATTTTGGGTCTTTTCTGCTTGCTCATCTGCTTTGACCCACCAAATTCCCATCGACCGGGGAACGCTTTTTAGGTCGTTGGGATTTTGTCTAGAAATGATCTCTTTGCCCCGGGGATTCAAGGTGATACCGGTAATGCTACGGCCATCAACGGAAGACAATAAAATCGTCGTAACCTTGGTTTGCGGATTCTCATAGCGAATATAGGCATCGGGATAGGGTCCAATATCCCGGCGTTCCCGGCGCTGAAAGTCTCTACGGCCATTGGGTTCATAGATGTCCATATCCCGCGAGCGGTAGTTTAGGCAAGCCAACCAAGGGCGTTGACCGCTGTAGCGTCTGAATGTGAATGTGGCAATTGGAGCCGTATGTGCCTGAAAACGTTTTAGCTCAGTGAAACCACCTGTTCCATCGCCATAAAGAACCGCGACATCTTCATCGCCGGTCAGACGGCCGGTGGCAATCAAATCTTGATTGCCATCCAAATCCAAATCGGCAAGATTAACAGATGAAATTGCTTTGGTATCGAGAATTACTTGTCCCAGCGAAAAAACTTGTGACGTGCCTTGGCGCAAATAGATTAGAATCGCCTTGCCATACAAATCCGCGGTTATGAAATCTTCATTGCCGTCATTATTTAAATCGCCTTCAGCGACAAGCGGCAAAAGAACTTGGCCTGAATAAAAAGGATTTTGATCAAAGACTTCATTAAAGACATAGGCTTCGATTTCATCCGTGCTGTACGGAAGGACGTTATAGCGCGAGTACTGCGCATGTGCAGTCATTCCGGTCGTGACCAGAAGCCAAATCATGAATGCGTTGAAGCGCAGACGGGCCATGTGAAAACTCCCTTGCCTAAAATAAAGACAATGCACACGCTAATTCGGTGCCAATACGGAAAAGAATACAATTCCTTTTCCATGAGAGTAACACATAAAGTTGGAACTGCCCGGGAAAGAGTCAACCTAAAACAACAGAATCAAGCCTGTGATGTGGGAGCGGGTTTTGTTTGCAAACGGGGTAAGCCCAGATAATGGAGCAGCAGGCCACCGGCAACAACCTCCAAACGAGCATCCTCTGTAAGTGAAATGCGTAGCGTGTCGCCTATACCATCTTGCAGAAGCGCCCCGATCCCGGTCCAAGAATTAACAATCGCACTTCTTCCCAAACCGGCCTCCGTCACACCCAAATGAAGAGGATAGGGAAGTTTTTCAGCGGCGATTTTGTAAGCCTCGATCATCAAACGGGCACTGTTGGCCTTCAACGAGACAATAATATCCTCAAATCCTTCTCCGGTGAGCACCTCAACCGAACGAATGGCGGAAATTGCCAACGCTTCCGCTGAATGAGGCCCATACTCCGCAAGCAGTTCTTTTTCTAAAGATCCGGCATTCACGCCTACGCGAATCGAAACTCCTCTGCGTTTGGCTTCTTGGGCGATTTCCCGTACCAGCGAACGATCCCCGATATTCCCGGGATTGATTCGAAGTTTATGACAGCCTTTTTCGAGCGCAGCTAAAGCGAGCCGGGCCTGGAAATGGATGTCGGCTACTACCGGAATCGGAGAAGCCTGAACAATCTCTCCGAATGGTTCGACACAATCCTTTTTGGGAACAGACACCCGTGTGTAATCGCAATGAAAAGAGCCTATCTCCAAACAGGCCTCCCACGCATTCAATTCCATAAGGATATTGCGTTCCCGCTCGTCCAATCGCTGGGGATCGACATCGGCGGTTTTCTGTATTTCTTGGATAACTGCATCGACCTCGGTTGTTGGTACTTTGACCATTGTCTGCACAGAAACCGGCTGGTCCCCCCCCACAGGGATATCAGCAACCATAACCTTATGGCAATCGCGGCGCGGTTTGGTAGGTAATTTCACAGGCGTCGCTCCTTATCTTCCTTCTTAATTTTTTCGATAAGCCGGGCCTCGGCTTCGGCCTCCGCATTGCGGCCCGCCAGCTTTAAGAGTTCTAAACGCCGGATGTGATAGTCGACTTTTGCCGGGAACCGTTCGATAGCCGTTTCAATACTTTCCATGGCTTCAGGCAAACGCCCGATCTTTGCATATTCTTCCGCAAGATCGCCATATAAAAAGGCTTGGTCGGGATTCGTTTCGACGGCTTTTTCTAAATAATGCAGTCCCACCGCCCGGTCATTAAAACCTGCCCAGTTTCGGTTACGGAAACACAATTCTTTTCCGTAGGTATTCATGAGGCGGGCATCACCCGGCTGCCATTCGAGGGCACTTTGGTGGGCTGGAATTTCATCTTCCTGCAAATGCCGCTTGGCTAATGCAACATCCTGATAAAGCCTACTCATGTAAGGGCCCAGAACAAGAGACCACCAGCACGACACCAACAAAAACACGGCTGCCGTCATAGCAATCCGGCGGGGACGATCCCAAACCGGCTCCCCCCAGGAATCTCCTTTCCCGGGAGCATTGAGCAAACCGAGAGAGATACCGAACAAAATAGCGAATTCACCCAATTCGCTCTCGAAATCCGCCAAATTGACAAGCACATAACCAAGCAACATGCCCGCCGCCGATAACGACGCCAATCCGCTACGTGTACGGCAGCGCCACCCCGCAATCAGCAACCAAATAAAAATCAGAAGCCCCACCGGCCCCATTTCAACAGCCGCATCCAAAAACAAATTATGGGCTTCATTGGCTTCCGCATCACCGGGGCGCATCACCGTGGTGACATTGGCTGCATAGCCATCCAAGCCGGTTCCCCACGGGAAAAGTTTTGCAATGACAAACACGGCACCCCGGTAATACATAAGCCGGGCCATGATTGTCTTGGATTCAAGAAGCCTGCCACCCAAAAGCCCGGCTCCAGCCAACATCGCGGCCGCGGCCAGCGGTATCAAAATCAACGCGCCTCCAATCCAAACCACGCGGCGCTGCTTGGCAGACAATAAGGACCAACGAGCCATGAATTCATAGAAGAAAATGGAAAATGCAACGAATGCGGCGGCACCGACACCGGCCCGCGAATGCGTTTGCACAATACAAACCAGCAAGATCAACAGTCCGGCACTGGAGATGGCGCGGATAAGAATTCCCTCCGCCCGCCGTATCAAATACCAGCACGGCCATAGTGAAATCACCAAATAAGCGGCTACATGATTGGGATTCCCAAATCTGGCCATGGCGCGATTGGCAATCAAAGCCTTCTCGATCTCGGTCGCCATCTTCGGGTCCATTTGAGAATTCTCGCGAATTCCAGCCAAGACAGCCTCATCCGGTCCTAAAAATTGTTTCCACAACGCCCAGACAGCAAGAATCAGAGCCCCGGAAACAAGACCGCCATAGATCCAACAGCGTTCCTTTGGATTGGGGTCGGCCACAGAGAGAAAACCACAAACCAAAATCGAAGAGAGAATCAGCAAGAAATCCGGCTTGGCGCCATAGGGATATCGGGCAAAAACTGATGCACAAACAGCGACAAGGCCCCAAAGCAAGACTATTCGAGTTAGCGGTTGCCGCCATATTGAAAGTAACTTTGAGTTTTGGGTCATGATTGCCGAAACGGCAAAAAGCATCATGACCAACGAATTCCCTAAAAAGGCGCTCTGCAAATAGCTCAATTGCGGCCAAAGCGGAAGGAAAATAAGACATGCGGACGCTACAACCAACAGCGTACGGCGGCTTAAGATAACGTGATCGGAAAAGAGCATCGTCGTGATAGCAGATGTTTTTGCAGGTCCGGCAAGGGTCTGCGCAGTCAGGCCTAATTTATCAGAACAACGAGCCGTGAATCATCGCTATTCCGTAAGACTTTTAGCAACAGCATCAAGAATGCCGTTGAGAAAGGCGCCCGATTCGCCATCTCCATAATGCTTTGCAAGATTGACGAGTTCGGAAATAGTCACTTCAACAGGAATATCGGCGCAATAGACAATCTCGTAAACACCGAGTCTCAACAGATTCCGGTCAACCGGCGCAATACGCTCAAGTTTCCAGTGGCTGGCCGCTTTCTGAATCGCCTGATCAATATCGTTTAGCTGGGCTTGAACACCTTCCCATAGGCTTAGGCCGAATTGACGGGCCCGCTCCTCTAATTCGAGGTCATCATCAGGCTCCCACCAGGCCCTTACCGAGCCGGCATCATCACTGGGGTATAAACCATTTGTAATCTCATGGGCATAAAGCAGCCTGAGAGCAAACTCCCGTCCATGCGTGCGAATTGGGACATCAACCATGTGAATCAGGCCAATCCGGGCTACTTGCCAATCTGCGGGAGGAGATCGGCCATCTCCATAGCAGTCGATGCGGCATCCCAACCCTTATTTCCTGCCTTCGTACCGCAACGTTCAATAGCCTGTTCAATTGTGTCGGCTGTCACAACGCCATAGGCAATGGGCACTCCGGTCTCCAGTCCGGCCATGGCGATGCCTTTGGCCGATTCACCGGCGACATATTCAAAATGGGGAGTGTCACCACGGATCACTACACCGAGAGCAATAATCCCATCGTATTGTCCGCTCTGGGCAAGTTTGAGTGCCGTTTGAGGCAATTCAAATGCACCCGGCACCCTGACAATCGTTAAATCACCAGGATTAGCCCCATGACGACATAGGCAATCCAATGCCCCTTCCAGCAGTTTTTCGGAGAGAAAGGCATTGAACCGCGATACAATCAGCGCAAACGCTTTGCCTTGAGCTTTGATATGGCCTTCGAGGACACGCGGTTTGGTATTGGCTTGGGATTGGCGACCCGTTTGTCGAGCCATGGTGAAATCACCTCTTCATTGCTTCGATGGCTCCGGTGTCGGCAGCCTGTCGAACAGCCGGAGTGCAGTTAGTATAACGCCATGATTCGGATATCATCGACGGAGAGGCCCAGTGGCCATCAAGCCGAAGCCGCATGACGGTCCCATTCTTCATCCGGAGGATGCCTGCCGGACAAAAGGACTGCTCTGACAATATCATGCTCAGAGAGGTGATGCTTGTGCTTTCGACCACCGGATTTCTAGAAGGAGCGAAGTCTGTGATGAATCCTAATAAAAACGCCGGCCTGGGTAGCGCGATGGCCCTGACCGTGCTTGTGCTTCTTTGCACTCTGCAACCGAAAGCCGAGCCGGACAAAATCCCATTCGTGGTTGTCGATGATTTGAAGGCGGCGGGAGATGAAACTTCGGTGGCGGAGGCCCAGGCTTATAGTCAATTCGCCCGGGATCAAATGACCTTCCAGGGTGAGTTCCTAACCTTGGAGCGGAGCGCAATCGAATCTCTCCTGAAAGCCAAGAATTTCCAATTGCCCTGTTTTGACCTCGATTGCTATGTGGCAATGGGCCGGGTTTTGAAAGCCGATCAAATACTAACCGGCAACTTGGAACGCACCGGACAACGGATTGAGATGACATTGCGCCTTATCGACATTAAGAAAAGGACCATCTTGAATAGCGTTTTGCGTGAAAAGGATCCATGCACCGTCGAAGATTTATTGGGGAATTGGGGCCGGGAAGTGCTGGCGGATGCGCTGCAGATTCCTATTGAAAAGCTGGGCGAGCCAATACCGGAGCCGGAAGCCACTCCCACACCAACGCCGAATATTGTGGAAGTCCTAGAAGAACAATTTCCGGGATTGGTCTATATCAAACCCGGCCGATTTACGATTGGCACCAATGATGGAGAGTTTGTCGAAGCCCCGGCTCGAACAGTTTATACAACAGCATTTCTGATTGGACGTTACGAGATTACAAACGCCGAGTATGCAGAGTTCATCAATTCCACGAATCATCCTGCCCCCCCTCACTGGAAAGAGGGGACATTCCCGCCGGAAGAGGCCAACCGGCCGGTCACGCGCGTTTCATGGGATGATGCCAAAGCCTATGCCGATTGGGCCGATTTGCGCCTTCCAACCGAAATGGAATGGGAGGCTGCGGCTCGGGGGCCGCGTGCCTTCCGCTACCCATGGGGAAACGAATTCGACACAAATCGGGCCAATACCTGGGAGAGCGGACGCGGAGAGACCGTCGATGTCGGTTCTTATCCTGATGGTGTTAGCCCCTTCGGTTTATACGATATGGCCGGAAATGCCGCCGAGTGGGTTAATGACGACTTCAAACCTTATCCGGACGGGAAAAGCACGTTTCAGGAATATCAATTGGAGCTGAAGGTAATCCGTGGCGGTTCATGGATTTTTCCGGCGGATTACGCTCGGACCACCTATCGCTACCGGCGTCATCCTTGGGAGAAAAAAGAGGGGGTCGGTTTCCGGGTGGCACGCGATGCCGTGCCGATTCCCACACCTACACCGATTCCGCGGCCCCGGCCTAAAGCTCAGCCATTTCCGTTGGGGAGCGGTCAAGAAACAGGAAATACAATCGGCCCTTAATGAGCGCGTTCTACTTTGACTTCAACTTCGATCTGCCCGCCGGTTGCAGAGTTGATCAAAAACAGTCCTGATTGGGGATCAAAAGGCTCCACCTTAGCCTGCATCCAAAGGCTCGAATCGATTCCATCGATATTGATCTGCGGGACAGTACTCACAAGATCAATCTTTTCCAACGCCTCTTTGGGGCCTCCAAGCAGAACCTTATCCGGCTTGGGACTGACTGTGGCTGTATGTCCCTGTGCCGGTTCACCGATGGTGGGCACAAAGACATTGACTTCTTTTCTCCACTGCAAAAGCGTATAGGACGTCACGCCTTCTTCCGGCGTTGGCAGGGGGGGTATCGGCTTATTAACCATTGCCGGCAAGACTTTTAGATCGACCTGTAGAGGAACCTGAGACCGTTCAACCATTTCTAGCTGATCGCGAAGTTCCGGGCGCAAGACCGTCACAAGCATCTGTTCAGTGAGCGGAACGGTTCGTGTGAATTCATTGAGGCCCAGTTCAAGATCAGTGACATCGATCTTAAAAGCAAAATCTTTTTCATTGGCATAGCGCAAAATATGCCGCGGCCCTCGAAGCCGGAACGAGCCGCTCACGGCGGGCTGATCGGCATGGCTGGACATATAAGGAGGAACACGATCGAAGTTAATTGGGATATACCGCTTGAGTTCGACATCAATCTGACGCTGAACCTGGACATAAATCAGGACCAAGGTCAGTACCAGCGAAAAGATTTTGAGGTCCAAATTTTCGAACAGAAGCCTTCGCCACACGTCAGTCAAGCCCCAATAGATTCGTTAACACCCTTTCTAGGGTGGGATAATCCAGATCGCGGGTCATTTGGCCATTAACAACCACTGAAACCGCGCCGGTTTCTTCACTAATGACGAGCACCACCGCATCGGTTTCTTCGGAAAGACCGATTGCGGCGCGATGCCGGGTCCCGTAACTCTCATCCGCATCCGAACGCTGTGTGAGCGGCAACAAACATGAGGCGGCAACCGCCCGCTCATCTTTTACGATAACCGCGCCGTCATGCAGCGGCCCTTTGGTATTGAATATTGAAATTAAAAGCTCCGCGCTGATCTGAGCGTCAAGCGGAATGCCCGTATCGATAAATCCCTGCAGGCTGTTTTGCCGCTCAAAAACAACCAATGCCCCAATGTGCCGTCCGGACATGGTTCGCGCAGCCCGAAGCAGTTCGGCCACGAGTTCGTTGCGGGCTGTTTTGCTCCGCACAAAAAGGCTCACCTGGGCCATTTGTGTCACTGTGCGGCGCAACTCGGGAGCATAAAGAACAACCAGCGCGATAGCCACAGAGGGCATAGCAGAGGACAGAATCCAGTAAATCGTATCCAGCCCTAATAAATAAGCCGCATACAACATCAAGGACATGAAGATCAAAACCTTCACGACCTGCATAGCCCGTGTTCCGCGCACGACTTTGAATGCGTGATAAAAGAACACCCAAAGCAGAATGACTTCGGTAAAGAACCGCAGAATTTCAGGCCACTGTCCCGATAAAAACATCGTGCTTGCCGTTTTTAACGTTTGCGGCGCATACGCGGAAAACCTTTGGGGGAAAAATCCGCGAACACCGGTTACGGAATGGGATCGCCTTGTTTGTATTCGGCGATGACCGTTGTCGAAATGCCGCCGCGGGCGGTGAAACGCCCTTCAACGCGCATTTCCTTTGGTTCGAGAGCATGCACCAAATCATTCAGAATGCAATTGGTCGCATCCTCATAAAAAATGCCTTTGTTGCGAAAAGCCAGGAGATAGTACTTATATGCCTTTAATTCCACACAACGGGGTCCGGGAATATATGAAATAAAAATCTCGCCAAAGTCCGGCAGACCTGTCTTGGGACATACCGAAGTAAACTCGGGCGCGGATATCTCGATCCGGTAGTCCCGTCCGGGATGTGGATTATCAAATGTTTCAAGCTCAGCCATGGTCCTGATCACCTCAGCCGTCTGCATCGTATCGACGGCCATCACTGCAAGGATAGACCTTTCATGGATGGCGCCTCAAAGGAAGTGGCCGCCTCTCTCCTGCGCTTCCCCCAGGCAATGACAGGCGGTTTCGATAAGAACCGCTATCCCTTTGCAGCGCTTCGGGCTAAAATGCTCTTCCTTCCGTGGATTCCGGAAGCCAGTTTTCGTTTAGCCGGGTCTTTCTATCTGGATATATTGCAGTGCCGGATGAAGATATACGGCGTTGAAATGCAGCTGAAAACCAAGCAACAAAGGAGAAGCGACAATGTCCAATCGACCCTTGAATGTCGGCTTGATCGGCGGCGGTGGCGGCGCCTTTATTGTTAATCCCCATCAAAAAGCGATCCATTTTGACGGCACACGCCGTGTCGTGGCCGGGGCATTGCATCCCGACCCAAAGCTTTCACTCGAATTCGCGAAGAAGTGGGATTACCCCATTGAAGGATTCGGTTCCTACGATGAAATGATCGAGGTTCAAGCCAGCCGGGAGCCCAAAGACCGGATCGACTATATGCTGATCGTTACCCCCAACCATGTGCATTACGATCCTGCGCTCAAATGCCTCAAGGCGGGAATCCCCGTTTTTTGTGAAAAGCCTTTAACGGTGACTTTGAAACAGTCGAACGACCTGGTCAAAGCTGCCAAAAAATACAATGTTCCGTTTGCAGTGGCTCATACATACATCGGCCATTGGAGCAGCCGTCTGGCGCGGCATATTGTCACCAGCGGCCTGCTCGGTGATGTGCGCTGGGTGGATTCATACTACCTGCAGGGTTGGCTCGCCGGACGCACTGAAGATACAGGCTGCCAGCAAGCAACATGGCGCGTGGATCCAAAACAGGCCGGCGCCAGCTGCTGTGGCGGCGATATCGGGACGCATGCGCTCATGCAACTACGGTACGTGACCGGACTTGAGGCAACACGGGTTTCCGCCCAGCTGGAAACATTTGTGGGTGGCCGTCAACTGGACGATCATTTCACCGTTTATTGCGAGCTTTCGAATGGCGGCAAAGCCTTGGTTCGTGCCTCGCAAATTGCCATCGGGCACAAAAACGATTTGGGCATTGAGATCAACGGCACAAAAGGCACCTTGATTTGGAGTCAGGAAAATGCCGATTGCCTTAAAATTAATCTCCCAGGCCAACCGGATAAGATCTATTGGCGGGGTGAAGTCCAACCAAACGACGGTTTCCTGAAAAAACTGCCGCAAGATTTAATGGCAGAACCGACCATTCCCTCCGGGCACGTAGAAGCATTTCATGACGCCTTTGCGCGTCTGCATCGTTGTTTCGAAGCGGATGTCCGCAAGTACAATGCAAAAAAGAAATTCACCGACGATGGTTCCAAATATCCGAACGTTGTCGATGGACGCGCCGGAATCGCCTTTATCGATGCAGCCGTAAAAAGCTCAAAGAAAAAGGGCGCATGGGTCAAGGTTCCCTAAAAGCTCACGTTAATTCAAATCGGGAATCTACATTACGGGCTGCGGAAATTCACTCCGCAGCCCGTTCTTTATTTATTACCGACAAGTCTACAGGCCCCTGAAACGGTCGATGGCAAAGACCAACGTTCGTTCGCAATCAATCGTCCGTCGTGTAGTATTTCTTGACGAACGGGAAGTATTCATCCATTTCATCCCCCGACAATCCCGCAACAAACGCACTCAGCCGCTCAACCACCGCTTCGCAGATTCGGCGGCCCTTTTCGGGGGTTGCCTTACGCGGATCTCCGCAGGAACTGTCGCGCGTCAGAAGTTTCCAATCGCGGGATGTTTTCACCCAACCTTTGGCAAGGGCCTCGAAACGAAATGGGCGGAATGCACCATCTCCCATCCGTTCGAGATGACACAAATCGGGGTAAAGATGCACGGATACACTGGTTTCCATCTCATCGGCATGATCGCCATTTTGCACATCAATGACTTCTTTCAAGACATCATCGACGCACCGCCACCAATCGACGACTCCCAGAAAAAGACCTTCACGGTTTGATAATTCCCGCACCAACGGCGCAAAATCATTTCCACCATGACCATTAAAGATCAAAACCTTACGAATGCCGTGGTGTTCGAGAGATTCGATAATATCCAAGACAATACGATCCAGCGTGGCCTGGCGAACATGCAGGGCCATGGGAAAACCGAGTTGATTAGCATCTACTCCATAGGGGATTGTTGGCAAAACCAGCGCGTTGCCGCCCCTCTCGGCCGCTTGCTCCGCCACCTGATTGGCAAGCAATGTGGCATGAAAAGCATCATTGCCAAACGGCAAATGGAGGCCATGCGGTTCCGTGGCTCCAATGGGCAACAAAACCACTTCAGGCAATCTTTGTTGGATATCGTGAAGGCTCAGATACTGCAAATGCCGGGGACTTTCAAACATGACAACCTCCATGACACAAATGAATCTTGAGTATGGTACCTTTAACCTAATCAGGGTAGTCCGGCACGTTTTTATGTTTTGAGACACTACTGTCCCAACGTTAGTCAAATAGATTCAATTGGTTAGGGCTCTCGGTGGTAATTGGGTGGCCTTGTTTTTCGGAAAACGCCTGTAAAATCGGGGTTTTTTCGAAAAGCGTGAGGCTGAAAACCTGTAGAATTGTGTAGAGACTTTGATCGAGTTGAAGCTGCTTTTTGATGATAGCCACAAGCACATAGGTGGAAATGGCAATCCAGACCTGGGTTTTGATGGCGTTCTCGCTGGTTCCATAGAATGCTTTGATTCGTAAGTGCTGTTTGATCCATTTGAAAAAGAGTTCGACGCGCCATCGGGCTCGATAGAGTTTGGTAATGGTCAACGGTGCCAAACTGAAATTGTTGGTGATGAAGACAAGTCTGTTTTGTGTATCGGGATCGCGGTAGCGGATACGTCGCAACTTCTCGGGATAGTCCTTTTGGCTGTAATAGCCAACAAGAACAACGGTCTGATCGCATTGCAGACCTGTAGATTTGTTGACGGGGCGGGAGTAGAGACGCCGGTATTGAAAATTGCTTTTCGCCCGGGTGACGAAGAAAGCTGAAGACTCCGCAATCCGATGCAGACGGGCAAAGTCTACGTACCCTCGGTCCATTACATAAATTGCGCCAGGTTCGAAAACGAGTTCGTCGAGAATGTTCACATCGTGCACATTGCCGGGTGTGACAATCACCACAGTGGGAATGCTTGCGCGTAGATCCAACAAGGTGTGGAGTTTTACGGCGCCTTTCCGTTTTCGAAACAAAGCCCATGGGAATAAGGACAGACAAAGATCGATGGTGGTCGAATCCAACGCGTAGACTGTGCGTTTGAGTTGAAGACCGAAACGTTCTTCGGCATAGAGACTTCGCGCCGTCTGAATCAAGATTTGCGCAAAATCGGCAAAGATGCGCCAGTTCCGCGTTTTGTTGGCATTCGCCAACGTATTGCGCGATACCTTTCCTCGAATTCCCATATGATAAAGTTTTGATCCCGAAGCCCGTAAACACGCTTCGATATCCCGCAAACTTTCCCGGAATGTTAACTGTGCAAAGGCCATGCACAGAAACTGATCCCAACATGAAAAACTCTTCACTTTGTAATTGCCACCATGCCGCTCCACGCATTTTCGAAACTCGTGAGCCGGGGCATAATCCATGATTTGTGAGAAAACCGTTTGACCTGAGTACATTCCCGTTGCCTTTCCGCGATCTTACGAAAAGGTCACAACGAGCCGGTTTCCATTTCAAGTCGATTATGGACATTTCGCACTCTAAGTCGTATATTTTTAAACACTTACAAACAAAGCCAACTCAAACGTTGGGACAGTAGTGGTTTTGAGATTTAAATCAACAAGAACAGTTGTAAAAACATCAAAACACACCTGATATAAGAAATAGAGCAAAATGATTTGGATATGGACCTAAAAGCAGGTACCATAATTAGTGAATGGAGCCAGGGGGGGGCATCCAATGTGCAGGGCGGCTAATGGCTGAAGTACACCATGCCGTGACAGAATCACGGCCCGTAGCAATACAAGATTCTGAAGATCAACTCAAATTCATCGAGGATTGTTTTGACGTGCTGAAACGGGATTTGAGCGCGTTCGAAAACGCTATGGAGGACCCTGACAAAAGCGTTGAGGATTTGCGCGCCATTGCCCGGCCAACCGTTACTCGTTTTAAGAATAGCCTAACCGTTTTTGACACACATTTGCGCGAACTACGCAAAAAATTAGATGAAGTTGAAGATTTGGAGGAGCTGGACCGTCAGTCAATTGCGGTTTTGGACACTTTGACTGAAGAACTCCAAAAAGCCTACCGTGACCTCGAAATCAAGAATCGCGAACTTGCCTATGCCGCCGACCATGATCCGTTAACGGGAGCCTATAACCGGCGTGTCATCATGGAAATGCTGGAACGTGAAATCAGCCGTTGCGAACGCGGAGGGCCATCGTTTTGTATTATCCTCGTGGACTTGGACCATTTTAAAGGCGTAAATGATACCTATGGTCATTCGGCCGGCGATGAAATCCTGAAAGCCTTGGTAACGGCATTAAAAAACTCGATCCGTAAAATTGACGTTACCGGCCGTTATGGAGGAGAGGAATTTCTTTTAATTCTTCCTCGTACGGGATTGGAAGGTGCGACACAATTCGCAATCCGTTTACTCAACACCGTAAGAGAAATCGCAGTCGAGCACGAAGACAAGGTCATTAAAGTGACGGCAAGCTTCGGAATCGCGGACTACCAACCCAATGGCGATAGATTATCTTCGAAAAAACTGCTCATCCGGGCCGATCAAGCGCTTTATAATGCCAAAAATAGCGGGCGCAATTGTTTCAAGATTTGGGAACCCAGCATGAGAGGCTTTAAATAAAACCTCTCAGTTGCAAATGTAGTCGGAGCTTCCCCTACCTATTCCCCGCAATTACCACCCAGTCTTCATATTTCTCCTGGAATTCCCTGCCCGGAATGTTTGTTACAATCCTCGGCATTTTGTAATAGACGCCACGCCGAATCATCAACGTGACAACTTGTGACAACTTTTAACAGATGAGAATCACAATTCACGATATTGTCCCGGGTGTAAGAACAGGATGCGGAGGTGTGCAGAGATGATTAGCCGTAGATACACCATTTATTTAGTTGTCTGCATTTTCCTTGGGGCTTCAATTTCTACTCATTGTCTTGAAATCGGCTTGGATGCCGGGAATCAGGACCTATTCATCGTTGCGCCTGACTCACTAGCAGTCGGAGCCTATTCATTTGGGGCGGTGCCCGACGATTCATCAGGCCAATACAGTGACGGGACCGGGATGACCATCTCGGCTGCAAACGGGCAAGGAGTCCGCATTTATGGCCCCGTGGTCAATTCAGGTGCTGGTCTTACGCTTGTCCGTGTTTCCGCTTACTGCCTTGGTGAGGATGTCGCCCTGACCGTGGCCGCGTTGAATGCACAAGCAGATGGTTCGCTTCAAGACATCGACGGTTCCATCGCCACCAACCAGCCCATCAATGGCCTCGACTTTTTAAATCGTTGGGAAACCCTACAAGTACTTTACGATCCCAAAGGCGATGCGCTAGCGCCTGTGGTACAAGTGGCCGGGTATGCCGATACCCCTGTGACCGTGTATATGGATCAATTGGAAATCATTCCACTCGCAAACTTACCCCGGGATGAAGTCGACGGCCTTATCGGTTTATCGGAAACCGGCGTGGAGCCTACGCCTACACCTGGTGATGTAACAAACCCGACTCCAACACCGACAACGTCCGGAACAGCCTCCGAAAAGACATATCTTACAGAACCGTTTAAAACGTATATCCCAAAACCGCTTGGTTATGTCGCTCTTTCGCCAAACATATCTCCGTATTCTTATGCCGCGTATGCAATTGCCACAGAAGACATGCTGGAAATATGGCGGCTTGACACCGAAGCGCCCCTAGAAAAAATCGGAGCAAGTTATCCGCCTATTAGCACTTTTTCATTTTCTTCAAATGGCAATCGAATTGCCGGAATTAATACCAAAGGCAAAGCATATGTTTGGGATATACATTCTAAATTATTGCTCAACAAATTAAACACAGCGACAGAGAAGGCTCTAACAGTCACCTATGCATTAGATGCCGAAAGCATCGTCACAACATCTGATGACGGGATGATTCGAGTTTGGAATCCGGATACCGGTGAAGTTATGGCGGCTTTTAATTTTACTGGAGAATCACCGCCACCTTGCGCAATATCTTCTGATGGCACACAGATCGCCATGTCCGGAGAATCGCCTTCCACGGCCCAAATCTGGTCGGTATCGCCATCGGAATTCGTTAAAAACATCGGCGTTTCTCAAGATGCGATTCAAAAACTCGCATTTTCACAATCCGGTGACCAATTGTCCATTGGAACCTCGAATTCTATTACGGTATTGAATATCGATTCCTCCGAAATTATCCATCAATTTCCTATAGAAGGCACACCGCTGACCATCGCATATTCGCTCAGGAACAACACAGTGGCAGCAGGAACATCCAATGGACTTTATGTTTGGGATTTAGCCAACGGCAGCCTTTTGCTTCACGAATATGTAGGACTGAAGGTTTCTGATATTGCATTCACAACCACACGGATGAGTGCGCTTATCAATGATACAAGAATTGATGTCTACAATGCGACTTCTCTCAAAAAAACCGATGCATACTTCATCAATCATGGCGGCGCTGTTGAGAAAGTATTTTATGTACCGGACGGCTCAGAAATCGCGACAGTAATTGATCAAGAAATTAGATTTTACAGCCGCGAAACAGGAGATTTACTGCGCACACTATCGTTACCCTTAGCACCATCTTACGCAACGCTCACAATCGATGGATTTTCGCGGGATGGCACACGATTATTGGCTCATGATTACAATTCACCGTTGCTGCTGGATGCCCAAACAGGACAGGTCATTTCGGCTTTCGGCAATTCTTCTTATCTAAGCAAGAGTTCTTCCACGAACACCCTGTCTTTGAATCCGCAAAGCATGCAATGCGGAATCTCAATCGCGCAGGCACATTTCTCAAAAGATGAGAATAAAATTATAACACTTGACGAGTACAATTATGAGAACCTTATCCAAATATGGGACATCGAACTCGGACAAAAAGTCCTGGGATTAGACTATGACATTCAAACCAGTGCAACCACCGACCTTTCCGTGGCCAACGGAATCCTGGCGGCAATTCAAAATGAGAATATTGAGATATTGGATTTATCTGATTGCCTTAATCTTCAACAAAAACTGCTTCCGCATTTGGATATGCCATCAGGAACCAGGAGTGCGCTGAAAATTTCACCAAATGGCACACGGCTGTTGTGTATCGATGGCAGGACCGGCCTTGAACTTTGGGACCTTCAAAGCGCCGGTCTCATCAACATTCTGTTGGAAACCGTCTATCGAAACGCAGATATTGAAACATTTGAGATTGCCGGCAATGACAGCCTTGTCGTATTTCCGATGACTGACAAAAAACTTGGCGTTTGGAATACATCAAAGAGTCACATTGATGCTGAAATCGACACCGGCGCAAAAATTTACGACATCGAAATTTCTTCTGACGGGCTGGAATTGTTGACCGGTCACGAAGGAGGAGTCGTATTGTGCTGGTCACTTGAAGATATTTGAAAATGCAAGACCACAATTCACCTAATTTCAATGAATAGCTCCTAAAACCGTCCCTAACGGTTTTGAACGCCTCCATTATTCTATGCCCCGGAATACGCTCCCAATCCGGGGCTTTTTTTCTATGCTATTCTCTTTTGGAGTGCCCGCTTTTATCTCTGTATGCAAATAGACTGCATACGCATTCATGCGGTACGGCACCAGGATTGCGATGACTCAGTTACAAATAAAAAATCCGGCAGCAAGTGTTGTGGTAACCGGTTCGGAACTACTTTCAGGAAAACACCGGGATACAAACACCGGTTATATCGAACGTCAATTGGCCCTAATGGGCATCCCAACGCGTTTTGCGGCCACAATCGGTGATCGCAAAGAAGAGATGATCGCCGCTTTTCGTTATGCGCTTGAGGCCGCGCCTATTTTGTTTGTCAGCGGAGGACTCGGCCCAACAGTTGATGATGTAACCCGCGATGCTTTGTCTGAAACACTCGGCGTGCCTCTGGAATTTAAACAAGAAGTCCTCGATCAAATTGAAGACCGGTTTCGATCTTTTAAACGAAAAATGACGGCTAACAACCGGCTTCAGGCCATGGTTCCGGTTCATGGAGACTATTTCCCTAATCCAAACGGAACCGCGCCGGGATTGGTGTACGAGGCGGAAAACCGGCTGGCTATCGCGTTGCCCGGCCCTCCCAGGGAATTGGAACCGATGTTCGATGCCAGCGTAGCCCCTTATTTATCGGGCCGGTTCCCGGACCTCGAAACTGTGAGCCAGGTTCGCGTGCGATTGGTGGGTATCGGCGAATCGAATGTGGATCAGGTTCTCCGGGATCAAATCAGGCTCGATGAAGACATCGAGCTCTCCATCCTGGCCCGGCTCGGCCTGGTTGATGTCACTCTTTCGCTAAAAAGCACAAGACCGGATGAGGTTCGGCGTTTGGAAGGTTTCCGGGAAAGCATCCTGAAACATCTTTCCGAGTATTGCTATTCGACCCAAATCAACGAAACAATTGACGAGGCAGTCGGGAAACGCCTGCGGGAACGGGGCGAAACCATCGGGACGGCTGAATCCTGCACTGGCGGTCTGATTGCCTCGGGACTCACGTCTATTCCCGGGTCATCGGACTATGTTACGGGCTCTTTTGTAACCTATAGCAACGAATCCAAACAGGCATTACTGGGTGTCAGCCGGCAAACACTTGAGACGCATGGCGCAGTCAGTGAATCTACGGTATTGGAAATGGCTGCAAATGCAGTTGAGCGCTTGGGCTGCACATGGAGCATCGCGGTTTCGGGCATTGCCGGTCCGGGCGGCGGAACAGAAGATAAACCCGTCGGCCTGGTTTGGGTGGGGATCGGTCATCGCGGCTCGGCGCCCGAAGCGGAACATTTCCAGTTCGCCGGAAACCGGACCAGCATACGCGAGAGGACGCGTGTTTGCTCATTAGGTAAATTGCTGAATCGATTAAGTGGATAGGATCGTTTGGATGTGCGTTATGACCGCGCCAAGAATCCATAGGCCGATTTTTCATTTTCTATTATTTGCTGTATTGGCCATAGCGGGCTCAATGAGCACAGCTGTGCATGCCCAACAACGCCCGGAGCATCTGCTAATCGCCATCGCGCCCTCTCCTGCCGCAGAAAACAATCCTTTTCCTTGGGAACAACCGACAATTCTGACACCGGCATGGGATAGCCAGGGCCTGCCCGAAGAAGGTACTTTGATTTATAGGCCTTACGAAAACCGCTGGGATGACTTCAAACGGGATTGGGAGACCTTGCTGACAGAACGTCCACCGGCTTTTGTGACAGGTGAGCGGACTTTTTTGGAATCTCTCCCGGGACTAACCGATGAATACCAACTTCTGCTTTCCGCACCGCCATCGCCACAAGCTGATGCGGTCCTGCTGGCCCGCGCGGGAGATATCCGTACGGCTACCGATGTTATCCTTGGAACCGTTGTCCAAGAGAGCCGCACGGGGGGAGCGAGTCAATTGGAGCAATTACAGAACCGGGGATATCAAATACGGGTTGCCGAACATGGTCGGGCGGTCGAGGCATTGTTGCATTTGGCTGCCGGAAGCACCGATTATGCAGCTATGCCTCTGCGTGAATTGAATCAGTTGTCGGAAGACCGGCAATATAAGCGAATCGTTCGTTCCCTGGATGTTGTCCAAGAAATCGTCTCCGGCGCGGAAGAAGCCGTATACGTACGGCATAGTCTCTTGGAGACACGTCCTGAAGTCGTTTATGCTGTGGCGAAGCTTCTCCATTCACTGGATGAGACGCTTCAACCTCAACCGTTAAGATGGTAGAGAAATCCGGAGTCCTATGGGGCATACGAAAGAGGCGGAGCCATTAGGCTCCGTGAGGGAATTACTGTGGTGCGTAAATCGTCGGCCCAACAAAATGAAATGATCGCGCAACAAGCGCTATTAGATTGCTGCAATGAGGCAACACTCATTCTTAATCGTGCGGGTGATGTGCTTGCTGCCAATCTTGCAGCCGGCGTATGGTTGGACCGTCCGACACCGGAACTTACCGGCAAAAATGCGGAAACACTGTTCGGTGAAGACGAAAATTTTTCATCGATGCTTGAAGGATTGCCCGATCTGGCCGTGGGGCAGCGTCTGACCGGCGCCTTGAAGCCTAATTTTGAAGAATCGGCCGTCGCCCTGGTCACCGTATCGCGCCTCCCGGATGCGGCCCATTCATTTCGCGAAGACCTTTTCTTGATCTGCGCAAGGCCGGATACACAACAAGAGCAACTATTGGCCGACACCTTGGCGGTGAGCCAGCGTGTCGATGATTTGCACCTGACCTTGGCCGAAGTCAAACGGCAACTTGTGGAGCGGACGCTGCAACTGGCCGAGCAACGGAACATGATGAAAGTCATTCTCCGAGGCATCGGAGATGGACTGGTTGTTTTCAACGATAAAGGTCATGTGATTGAATACAATTCCGAAGCCATTCGTGTCTTGGGATTGGAAAACCAAGATCCACAAGGTCTTTCATTCGCCGAGGTTTGCCCGCCGCTCAATACCGCACTCGGCGGCTGGGATGGTGTTGTATACGGCTTGCTCAAAGCGCGCGAAGATTTATTTACGCTTGGTTCTTTCGATTTGCGCGCAAACACAGCCCCTTTACGCCGGGAAGGCGATATTTTCCTCGGGTGTGTCGTGATTCTTATTGACCGCACCAAAGAGGCCGAAGTCGACCGCTTGAAATCCGATTTGATCAGTATCGTCTCGCATGAGCTCCGTAGCCCATTGACATCGATTAAGGGCTACATCGATCTTTTGGCGGCGGGTGAATTGGGCGAAATCAACAGCGAGCAAAAGGGCTATTTGGATATCGTTTTAAATAACACCAAACGCCTCACTTCGTTGATTGACGATATGCTCGACCTCTCCCGGATCGAATCCGGCAAACTCCAAATGGCCTTTGGTAAAGTGGATGTTCGCTATCTGGTGGATTTTTGCGCGCTTACACTAAAACCTTTGGCAACTCAAAAACAACAAGTATTGCAATCCAAATTCGCCGAATACGATTTGAACGTCGCCGGGGATGTTGAACGCCTGCAACAGGCATTAATGAATTTGGCGGGGAATGCCATCAAATACACACCTGAAAATGGTGCGATTGAAATCGGCGTCACGCGGCAAAACGGTGAAATCCGCATTTCCGTCCATGACAACGGGATCGGTATATCTCCCGATGACCAGAAACGTTTGTTTGAAAAATTTTACCGTGTCAAAAACAAAGCAACGCGGGGCATCAGCGGCACCGGACTCGGATTATGCATCACCAAGTCGATTATCGAAGCGCACGGCGGACGAATTGAAATCGAAAGCCAAGAAGGAAACGGATCAACATTTACAGTCGTGCTCCCTACGTATGAAAATTCACCTTTACATTAGCCCCGAAAACGACAACCCTAGTTTTCGATATGTAGAGGGTATGCTATAATTACAATTGATTGAAAAATATCTATTTGACTGCGGAGATGAGAGGAGGCAAGCAAAATGAATGCAGAAATAATGAATGCGGCCATGCGTCTTGCCCGTGAAAACAAAGAAGCTGAACCTGCGATCATCCGTATTTATATCTCTCCCGCTGAGGATGAAATTCGTCTTATTGAGATCGATCCTTCAACAATTAAAAGCGACGATGAACATCTTTTGCCCTTTTTCTTCGCACCCGATCTTGAAGGTGGAATTCCCTATCGGTCTGCTATTGCCCTTATTCGCGAAGAGGAATTCAAAAAACTCCGGTTGCCTCAGGAATGGGCTTCCTGGGATGAAGTAAAACAAATTTGGCCACAGGTGGATTGAATTGGCTCATGATTGGCGGAGTGCATTTGCGGCACAAGCCCGTTCAGATTACAAATTGTTTAGACGTCTTTGCCAATTAGAAGGTGTTGAAAACTGCCACCGTATTCATTATTTATGCATGGTTACAGAAAAAGTTGCCAAAGCATTCTTAACCAACGGCAGAACGCAACCACAGACTTCTCATTACGTATTCACAAAATTCCTGAAAGCCGCCAACCAGAATCGTACTTTAAGAAATGTCTGTGGCTACAAAAACAGGTTGAGTGCATTTCGAGGCTATTTGGAGGGAATTAAGAAAACAGCACAAGAAGTTGAAAATTTGGTCCCCAAAAGCGATTGTCAAGCACCAAATCCCGAATACCCCTGGCTATTGCGCACCTCAAAATTGGGTCATAAAACAATCGTCGAAGTTCCTGCCGAATACAATTTCAAAACGATAGACCTTAAAAGTCCAAAAGTCCTTAAAATGCTGCGATTTATCGAAATATGTCTAGAAACGCTTTAGAAACCAACCGCACCAGCAGCGGATCAGATACTATTCCACAAAAGAATTGTCACAAACAAGGAGAGTATCAAAGTTTGTTCTTCATACTCTTCCTCGCTTTGGTTGTGCGGTTCATTTATATATTCGCCTACATTTTCGATATTCCTTACGCGCTTATACCAATCAACGACGCTGAAACCGCTTGGTCGCAGGCAAATACAATCTTGCGGCAAGGCCTTCTCCTTCCTAACGCAGGTGTTTTTTACCAGCCACCGCTCTACCCATATCTATTGACACCATTTTGCGCATTCGCCGAAAGAAACATTCTGCCCGCCATTATCTTTCAACAACTACTTGGATTGGTAAACGTTTTTCTAACCTGGAACTTGGCAAGAAAGGTTATTGCGCCAAGCCGGGCATGGATACCGGCGCTGCTCTATGGATTAGCTTGGCCTAGTATCGCCTATGAAACAAAGTTGGTCGGAGCCACATTCAGCGCATTTTCGATTCTGCTTCTTCTTAATTTACTCGTAATCATTGCCCCGCAACATACAGAAAAAGAAACTGCGCCATCGCGTAAAGTCATCCCCATTGCAATTGCCTGCGGCATAATCGCCGGTTTAGCAATACTGCTTCGGCCCAACATGCTGCTCTTGTTACCCTTGTTGTTTATTTGGCTGATTCGATACGGGGCAAAGACAACACGCTATCGTTTAGACCTGGCCGCTTTTGCGATGGCATTCATTCTCACAATTCTACCTGCCGGAATTCGTAACGCAGCAATTGGAGGTGACTTTGTTCCTATTTGTGCCAATGGCGGCATGGCGTTCTATATGGGCAATAATTCTCATGCCGCGGGCGGATTAGGACAGGCGCCGGATATCCCTACAAATATCCGCCAGCAGATACAGGCCGATGTGCAGCGTGCTTCAGAACTTGCCGGGCAAAACCTAAAACCATCGGAAGCCTCACGGTTTTGGCTGCATCGCGGATTAAGCTGGATGATCCATAATCCGAGTCCATGCGCGGTATTGCTTATTAAAAAAGCCGTTTTGACTTTTTCCGGCCTGGCGGGTGGTGTTAGTTATGACGTTTTCAATGAACGAGCGCTTTTTAACACACAAAGAGGATTTCAGAATCTCGCGAACCTGCTCATTTTGCCTTTCGTCTTTATCCTGGCTTTGGGGTGGGGAACGTTGTTTCTATCACGGTTCTGGCGTGAACCTTTTATACTCTTATTGTTATTGCCAACAGCCGCAGGCGTGGGGACTTCACTTCTTTTTTATGCATCGATTCGTTTTCTTGTCCCGGTTTTGCCGTGTTTGGCAATCATAGGGGTCTGGGGCTCATTACAAATTTGGGATTCTATTCACTCACAGACAACCAAAAGATTTGTATGGCCAACATTCGTTCTGCTTTTTGTTTTATTTTTCTTTATTTTTTCCGGAACACGAATGGAACGCTTCCTGGCATGGAAACAGCCTCATTATCGCCCGGAAATCCTAAAGGCGGTCACTCAATACAATTTGGGGGTGTGTTATGAAAGACTCCATTCCTGGGACCTTGCCGAGCAGGCCTATCGTGAATCATTACGTCTCAATCCCGATAATGCAGGCACTGCGAAAAATCTCAGTTCCCTCTATGGAAACGCCGGAAGATACGGCGAGGCGGCAGAAGTCTTGCAGGAATACCTGGAACGTTTCCCTCTCAATGCCAATCTGAATTACAACATGGCCTTAACACACTACTATAGCGGCCGAAAAAAGGAGGCTTTGCCTTACTTGGAGCGCGCCCTATCGGTCAATCCAAATTATGAGAACGCATTGCGGCTTAAAGCGGAAATACTGAGGACCACAAATCCTGATAATCAGTGAGGATATGAATCTTTTTCAAAACGGATGCACAAATAGCCTATGAGGTGGAGACAACCTCTTCACAAGTGATTACTCCGTCTTTGTATTCAGGCACAACACGGAATGTGTCGATCTGAGCGCAAAGCGATAGATCGGATTCTAAGCCCGTATGCACCAGCCGTTGTCCGTGATTGGTGCGGCGTAACGAAGCCGTCATATCCGATTGATGGAGCAGGTAGATTTTCATTGCGGCGGCAGCGGCGTCGCTCATTTCCAAATCGGTCTGAGTAACAAGACACTTCACAATAGCGCCGGCCCCATAAAAATCATCAAGACTGAAATGACCTTCTGTCCCCGCGCAAGCCAGCAATATGCCTCCGCTCTGATCGAGCAAGGCATTGGCAACAGCGTTCCGGTTTAGCAATGCGCCAATAATGACTTGAGACGGACAGTTGGGACCATTGGCGCCGGAACAGGACTCCAACAAACGAGTCCCGTTGGTGGTTGTGAGTACAAGGTGCTTGCCTTTTACAACAGTCTCGGTGTACTCGGCAGGTGAATTGCCAAGGTCGAAACCCTCAGGAGGAAGCCCCCCTCTCTCACCGCATAGCAAGACATCCAGACCTTCTTGCCTGAGACGTTCGGCACGCTCCATAGCGGCTTCAACAGAGGCTACCGGATAAACAGCCTCGGCGCCGGCAGCCATGGCCGTCACAATGCTGGATGTGGCGCGAAGAATATCCAGGGCAACAACCGCCGTCCCGTCCAGGGACCGGTCCAATAAATCCTCAGTTTGAAAACAGACATCGACCTGCAATTTCATGGTTCCATTCTACCGCCGGAAACAGGCAACAGACCACGGAGAAGAGAATACAGAGAAAAAAAGAACGGACTTTTAGGAATCGGTTAGCGATTTGATTTGAACCAGTTCGGGCCGGGCGGCAAGTGCGGCATTCATGCTGCCGGACTTGAAGCCGAGGATATCCATAGCCACGTGCAAAAATCCCGCGGCTTTAATTCCTTCGGCAATAGCCTGACGGTTTTCCAGGAGCCTGGGAAAATCTTCGGGGGGAATTTCCAAGCGGGCCACTTCACGATGGAAGCGTACGCGAAACTGGGTAAAACCATGTTTGCGCAAAACATCCTCAGCGGCTTCAACTTGGGCAAGCTTCTCGGCGGTGATTTCCTCACCGTACGGGAACCGTGAGGATAAGCAGGCAAATGCCGGTTTATCCCAAACCGGAATACCCAATTCCCGGGCGATTTCCCGGACATCTTGTTTAGAAAGTCCCGCTTCGACCATTGGCAGTGCTGCCCCGAGCGATTTAGCGGCTTCTTGACCGGGTCGAAAATCGCCCAGATCGTCTGTATTGACGCCGATTGCCACATGCGGCAATTCACGCTCCCGGGCAACCTGCAAAAGATGTTGGGTTAATTCCGTTTTGCAGTGGGCGCAACGGTCTGCCTCATTACGGCGAAAGGCCTCATGAGCCAGTTCGTTGGTTTCGACCTGAACAACCTCCAAACCGATCTGCTTGGCAACCTTCAAAGCCTCTTCACGCTCTGCCCGGGGATAGGATTCGGAAATAGCCATTACGGCAACAGCTCGCGGCCCGAGAGTCTCGGTGGCCGCTTTGGCCAACAAAACACTGTCGATTCCGCCCGAATAACCGACGGCAACTCCCTCCAACCGGAGGAGTACCTTGGTGAGTTTGTCGTATTTCTGTTGAAGATCGGGTCGCATTAGAGTCTGTTGGCACCTCTACCCACTGGATTTGGTGAGTCTACGAGCCACAAAAACCGAATCAAGCGTGACCGAGAGGCGTGGCGAACGTCTTTGAATCTGTTACAAAGGGCGGAGTCAGCGCGTTATGCTACGCTAACGCCCATTCCAGACCTTGTATTCATCCACGGATTGTATTGTCTATGAGATTCATCTTTCATACTGTACTGTGGTTTTATCTCCCTCCGGTGATATTTATGGCCATGATTTTTGGGGGCTCTTCCCAAGAAGGCGTTCCTGAATGGTTTCCCAATTTTTTGGATTATCTGCTGAGTCTGAAATATACCGACAAGGCCATTCATACATCGGAGTATGCAATTTTGTCCCTATTGTGGCTACGTGCATTCACAGCGGGACGATTCTTGCAAGCCACAGGGCGTCAAATGCTCGGTGCTTGTTTGATTGGTCTTTTTTATGGCATGACAGATGAAATTCATCAGATGTTTGTGCCAAACCGTACACCGGATTTTTTTGACGTTCTCGCGGATGGCATTGGATCCGGCATCGGTGTCATCTGGATTTATCTGTGGCGCTCACGCAACACGAACACCGAGTTGTGATATAGTCTGCTAGAATCGTTGTTGAGTCTTTTTTTCAGCATGAAAAGAAGGTAAATGTAACAAAAGGATAAATTACGGAGGTGAAAAGAGTTCATTGACTCCAAGTTCTTATGATCGTGATGAAGAGCGCGCTTTGGCCATCGGTGCGGCCCAGGCCCTCGACAGTCTTAAAGCCACAGAAATCGTAGCCATCGACCTTTGCGGGAAAGCATCATTCGCAGATTTTTTCGTAATCGCCACAGGTTCAACACCATTGCATATGCGTGCATTGGTGGACCGTGTTGATGAGCGTTTGCATTCAAGCGGCGCACGCCTGCTCCATTGCGAAGGACGTGATGGTGAGCGATGGATTTTAATGGATTACGGCGGTGTTCTTGTTCATGTATTCTCGGCTGAGGGCCGTGAGTATTATGCTTTGGAGCGTCTATGGGGTGATGCCGAAAGCATCGACTGGGCACAGGAACCGGATACCGTGGCGAGTGCTGTTTCCTAATCCATAAGTCCGGCTTTTATGGGCATTTTAAATGCCCGCTCGTTTTGCTTTGCAGTGGTGTGGGAATGAGAGGGAGAGGGCACACATGTCTCTGGCCAACTGCAAACATTGCGGGAAGTTATTCAATCAATTCGAACTCAACATCTGTCCGGAATGCATCCAGCAAGAAGAGGATCTGCTGTCTCTGACGCAGGATTTCCTAAGGGATAATCCGAAAATTCCACAGCAATTGCTGCTTGATGCATTGGAGACACAGGGCGTAACCCCCAATTTGATTAGCAAATGGGTGGAGTCCAGACGGATTGTATTGACAAAGGATGAGGACGAACAAAGCATACTTCGATGCTCATCCTGTGGACGACCGGTCAAAGAAGGGGAACCGCTCTGTAAAACGTGCCAAATAAAACGGCTCCGGAGCAAACCGGAAAACAAGTCTCCTGTTCGTACACCAAAACCGAAAGAGACTGCGCCGCTAAAACAGAGCCGGGGCATGCATTTTCACCGCAATTGACAATGCTTTATACTCATGACCGGCAGCGGATTGCTGTTTGAATCCATTTTAGAAGAATCGATCAATCACGTGAGCGCAATTCCTCTTTCGAATCCGGACATCACTGACCGCGAACGTCAAGCGGTGATGGATGTCCTGCATACCAGCACACTTTCAATTGGGCCGCGCCTGGAAGCATTTGAAGCCTCAATAGCGGAGCGAGCAGGCGTCCGTTTCGCGGTAGGAATGAATAGCGGCACATCCACGCTGCATACGGCAGTTATCGCGGCGGGTATCAAAGCCGGAGATGAAGTTATAACCACTCCATTCAGCTTTGTGGCCTCAGCCAATGCCGCGCAGTTCGTGGGGGCTCAACCCGTATTCGCCGATATTGATGAGCAATCTTTTAATCTTATCCCGGAATCTATCGAAGAGAAAATCACGCCGAAAACACGGGCGATTCTGCCCGTTCATGTGTTTGGCCGTCCCTGCAATATGCCCGCTATCATGGCGCTGGCCGAGAAACACGGCCTGGTGGTTATCGAGGATGCCTGCGAGGCGTTAGGGGCCAGCGTTGCGGGCCGGGCCGCCGGAAGTTACGGACTGGCTGGGACTTTTGCGTTTTACCCCAACAAGCAAATCACAACCGGCGAAGGGGGCATGCTTGTCACCAATGATGAGAATGTCGCCCGAACCGCTCGTAGCCTGCGCAACCAAGGCAGGGCGGAGATGTCCACCTGGCTGGATCATGAGAGGCTGGGATACAACTACCGCATGTCGGAAATCAATGCCGCACTTGGCGTGGTGCAGATGGAGCGTTTGGACGAGATTTTAGCCGCACGCGCCCAAGTGGCATCCTGGTACCAAGACCACCTAAAAGATATTCCAAGCGTGATAGTACCGGCCCCTCCCGAACCGGGAGTGGAACTTTCATGGTTTGTGTACGTGATACGAATCGAAGGGGGGCTTGAGCGCCGGGAGGCGGTTATAACCCGATTGCAGCAAGAGCAAATCGGGTGCGGGCGGTATTTTCCATCCATCCATTTGCTCCAGTTTTACCGCGAGGCCTTTGGCTACAAGCCAAGCGATTTTCCTGTGACCGAACGGGTGGCCAACAGTACCATCGCCTTGCCCTTTTATTCGCGCTTGCAAGAACCTCAAGTCGAGCAGGTGGCCGATGTTTTGCGTAAGGCAATCGAAACCTCGCCCTAAACGGCATACATAGCCTCAAAATCCAAAATTGGGCACATGCGAGTCATGGCGCGAAACGTGATATATTCCTTACAGTGCTGATGTCTTAGGCCATTGTCTCGTTATTGACAGCCTCTTAACGGCGTTGTGAACTGTACCAAACCATTCAGCGAGTAATCGAAAACATCGTGAACACACCAAATTCAACAACTTCAAAACCCATTATCATTACCCGGGTCGGCCTGGCCGTCATTGCAATTCTGGTTCTTGGGGCGTTTATGCGCCTGCAAGATCTAGGGCGTATGGCCTATCACCACGATGAGTCGCTACATGCCTACTACAGCTACAACATGTACAGCAAAGGGCTGCATGAGTTCCCCTATAGTCCTGTCTACCACGGCCCATTCTTGTACCACACCGGCGCGTTTTTCTTTTATCTATTTGGGGATAGCGATTTTACCGGACGGTTGCCGTTTGCCTTCGCGGGGATTTTGCTACTCGGCCTGATTTGGCATGCCCGGCGGCATATCGGGACAATGCAAGCATTATTCTGCCTTTCTTTAGCCGTATTGAGTCCGGTGCTCACCTATTTTTCCCGCTTTGCCCGCAATGATGTCTATATGGCTACGGCGACCTTTGCGCTTCTGGTCTTCACACTCGATTATCTGCAAACCAAGAAAACCAGTTTCTTTTTGGGCATCTGCTCATCGCTGGTAATTCTATATACGATCAAAGAGAACAGTTATGTCGTCGGAGCGACATTTTGCGGTTATCTGGTTTTCTATGGGATATGGTATGTCTGGTCGCATCCGGCAGGCTCGCGGGCTCGGGGCCTTTATAACATCATCGTAGGCTACAATCCGCTCGTTAAACTCCTGTTGTTCTATTTCTTCTATTCCGCTTCCGTTTTGCTTTATGTCCGGATTCTTCTTTCGCCTCACGATTGGGATACGATTGCCGAACATACATCTTCAAAAACGCTGGAATTGTCTGCCATTAATTCCACAATTGACAGGTGGTTGGCCGATCACACATGGTTCCCCTGGACCTACTGGGGCATCGCGCTTCTGTTGACTGTTATCGCCTTTGTTTTTCTATCCGTATTGCGGCGTATCCTTGAACGCCGTTTCGAACACGCACAACCGGAGGGCGATTCCGGAAGCGAAGAACAGAGTGATGCCTTGCTGGCTTTTTGCCGCCGCAATTTGCCGTTCGCGGCGGGTATGACCATCATTTTCTTGGTTTTTGTGGCTCTTTTCACCAAATTCGGCACAGTCACCCGAAACTCTCAAATCACATCCAATCTGGCTGCGCTTTACGACGGCTCCATCGATTACCTCTCGTATTGGATGGCGCAACAGATGCACAAGCCGCGCATCGCCAACCTGCCCTGGTATTACATTCCCCGTCTGGGCCTTTATGAAACGTTGCCGATTTTCCTTTCGGCGGCTGCCTATATGGTTTATGCCGGACGCAGTTGGGGCATCATGGAAATGCTAGGGTTTCCACTGATCTGCTGGTCAGCACTTCGTCTTGTATTTTGGAAGTTAATGTACAAGTTGGTCTCCAGCGGTTGGCTCAGTATTCAAGAACCGCTGCCGCCGCCGTTTGCTTCGATGTTATTCGGCTCGGCGTTGTTGTTTGTCTGCGGCCTAGTGCTGATCGTAGCTGGACGTTTTTGGCCAACTATGTCCCGGCCTTGGGAATCACGCGAAGATGAAGGCCTTTCTAAAGATACGGATAACGAATTCCGGCTTGATGGCGTTCGCGCCTTTTTGGTCTTCTGGACTGTCAGCAGTCTTGTGATTTATGCCTTGCTTAACGAAAAAGTCCCTTGGCTCTTAACCCACCAGGCCCTGCCGATGGTTCTTTTGGGTGGAGTTTTGATGGGCGATCTTTGGTCAAGCATGCGGGAACACTGGGGCCGGTATTTGCTCTTGGCCACCTTCCTTTTCTTATGCATTCCGGGAATACGCGCCAACTGTGTTTTAAATTTTTATAACAACGACAATCCTCAAGAATTGATCGTCTACACACAAACCCATGCCGATGTTCCTCGTCTGGTTAAACAGATCAAGGACATTGCTAACCTGTTGGGGCGTGATTATCAACCTGATACAAAGGACTACAAAACAGGCTCAAACAAAAAAACGCTTGTAGCCGTTCACGATGAAGGCTCTTGGCCGCTCACCTGGTACTTGAGACGTTACGAAACTCGGCAATGGGGATCCCACACACCGCTGCCTTCACCGCTCCCGCCAATTGTGATCGGTGACGATACCGGAAGCAACAAAGAGATGGTGGCCCGTATGGCCGATGGCGAATATGACTACCGTCTCATTTATTTCCGTGCTTGGTGGCCGGGATACGGACGTTATTGGAATCCATTCCACCGCTCGAACGATCCCGATTTTCAGGGTGACGCAACGGGCGAACGGCGTTGGCAGGCGTGGCTGGACTATGTGAAATACCGCAAGATTTATAATCAAATCGGGGCCAAGAGCCTCTATGTGTACGCCCAAAAAGATCTGCTTAAGACGCTGGAAAGCCGGGTCGCCAAAGATGTGACAGTCAAAGGCCAGATGCGCGCTCAACTTGCAGCACAGTGGGGCGGACCGGGCGTCTTTGCCGGTCCTAAAGGTGTTGCGCTTTCGCCGGATGGCAAAAACTTGTACGTGCTCGATAGCGCCAGTGCGCAAGTCAAAGTGCTCGATGGGGCTTCTTCACAGGTCATCAAGACTTTTGGTGGCCCTGAATCCGGCCAAGGGCAATTGAATCCTGATTTCGGTGGCCCTTGTGGCGGTATAGATGTTGGACCCAATGGGAATATCTACGTCACCGATTCCTGGCACAAAGGAGCGGATGGGCGAATTGTCGCCTATGATGCAAATGGAAATTATTTGCAGGATTGGAAGCCATTTTATGGCCCGCGCGGTTTAACTGTGGATGACAAAGGTAATATCTATGTCTGTGATACGGGCAACAATCGAATTGTTGTGATCGAAGCGCTTCCATCAGGGAAAATCTTGCGTGAATTCGGATCATTCGGCGTTATGCCGGGCGAATTCTCCGAACCGGTTGGGATAACTTTTGCGCCCCCGGACCAGCTGTATATTTGCGATGTAGGCAACAGAAGAATTCAGGTTCTCGATACGAACGGACGATTCCGGCGTGAAATTCGCGTACCCGGATGGCTGCCGGACGAAGATGCAGATGGCAAAAAGAAGATACCCGTCGGTCTGGATCCTTACATCGCCGTACGTAATGACGGAGCAATCTTGGTATCCGATGCCAATTTAGGTGTGCTCTATTACTTCGATGCTTCCGGAAATGAAATTTACAGCCTCGCGCAAAAAATCGTCATGCAACCCAAAGGACTTACCTTTGGCCCGGATGGCACATTGTATGTGGCCGATGTTGGCCCGGGCCAAAACCGGGTTAAGGCGCTGAGTATTCAACGCTAGGCGGTGGAGGATTTACAAAATTACGTTTCTTATGCGGTAATCAGACAGGCAATGGCCCACGGACGGTAGGGGCATCTGGGTATTTAACCCGTAACCACTCCCAAAATTGGAATGAGGTGCTGATAAATAATCGAATTTGTCTTCTAAGATTCGAGAGGTCAATCCTCTCTTTGCAAAGCAAACTCACTTCCAGTGATACTTCTTTTGTACTGGAATCCTCTGCTAAATCGACAATTGATGCTTTGGGCCAGCGTGCAGAGGCGTTCCATTCATTACAGTATCCAAGCCAAATAGCCATATCAGCCCTAGATAGGGTTTGATCCGACCGGCATATACAATCAAGCACATCCTTGTTGCCACCTCGCAATATAAAATAGAAGGTAAGGATGCACTTTGCATCTTCGTCATATTCAAATTCGACTCGTAAGTCCCCATCCTCATCTATCTCAAATCCCAGACCCATATCAGTCAAAACCGTCTTAAGCAGCTCTGGTGTCAACATCTGAATAATTCTGTCTTGATTCTCAGTCATGAGACTTGCCTGGTCTTAAGCCGCTTTTCATTAGAAAGGTTTATAACTTTTTCGGGACTTTGAAGGTCGTCTTTGCGTGGCTTTCGATGACTCATAGTTCGACGCTCTATCGAACGTGCTACCCGTAAATAATAGGCATAACCGATCAAAAAGATGACGAAAAAGTATATAGAAAGCTCATAAAGATAGGGTGGAGTTTGGCCTATCCAGTCTATCACGGCTTACTCCTTTCGACTGGCTTCCTGTTCAATTTTGGCAAATTGATACCCCAAGAAAAGGAATACCCCGGCGAAAATTAGCCCTATTACGGTGACATGATGGTCCAAATGGTCTTTGCCGGTAGCCATCGATGTCAAGATTCCAAGGGCAAACGCTGCAACGGCGCAACCGCTTGACAATTGGAGAAAGAAAGTCGTTATCGCTCTTAATCCCGCTTCATTTTTCATTGAACCTTCACCAATCTGCTGCGCTTGCCTTTAATGGCCCCTAAACGTCATTCTACTTGTACGATTCATAATTTTATATGAGTGGCGCCATAGCCGTCAAGGCTAATTTTCAATCAGTGCTGAGATCAAAGGATTGGATTGAATTCACCATGCCTGCAAAAAAACAAACCATAAGACTGGGCATTGTCGGTGGGGGCGGGATTGTCAAACAGCGGCACATCCCCGGATTCTCCAAGTGCAAAAATGTGGAGATCGTTGCGGTCTGTAACCGTACAGAAGAATCCTCGCAAGCATTCGCAAAAGCATATGGTGTCGAGCGTTGCTACGTTGATTGGCATGAGCTCGTGAATGCGGATGATATCGATGCAGTTGTTATCGGCACATGGCCGTATATGCATCGCGATGTGGCTGTTGAATCTTTGGCTGCCGGAAAGCATGTCTTTTGCCAGGCACGTATGGCGCGTACTGCCGCCGAAGCCCGGGAAATGGAAGAAGCATGGAAACGTTCCGGATTGACTGCGATGCTCTGCCCGCCGCCTATCGCCATGCACGCAGGAAACCTCATCCGCCAAATACTTTATACAGGAAAGATCGGCAAAATCCTTTCTGTTCATGTTCGGCATATGGATGGCGCCTATCTCGATTCCCGCGCGCCGCTTTCTTGGCGGTTGAATCGTGACTACCAGGGTGTCAACACACTGACTTTGGGAATGTATGCAGAAGTTCTGCATGGTTTCTTCAGCGAAACGCTTTCCGTGCAGGCGACAACACGAATCGTAACACATAGACGCCTCAATCCGGAAACCGGAAAACGAGAACGCGTTGAAATCGCCGAAGAAGTTTTCGTTAATGCAGTTATGCGAGGCGGCATTCACACCCATTACACGCTATCGGGCTTGGCCGCTCATGGCGGTGACTGCACAATAGAATTCTTCGGTACGGAGGGAACGTTAAAATATATACTCCAGGACGAACAAGTTTGGTTTGGAAAATCCGGAAAGCCGTTGAGACAACGAAAGATCAGTGAACGCAATTTTCGGCCATGGACTGTTGAAGAAGATTTCATAGATGCCATTCGTGATGGCGTCACGGATCCTAATCCCAATTTCAGCGATGGCGTCCGTTATATGGATGTGACCGAGGCCGTGTACCGCTCCGCACAATCCGGCTCGACAATCCGCTTGCCATTATGCCCATGAGTGGATCCGGCAAAATTGTTCTATATCATCGTGTATGAAGTGACTTGAGGTCGCATTTAACGGAAATCGGACCAGAGTTGTCGAAGCCATGGGCATCCTTCATACTTCATCCCCTACGGTTAAACCATGAGCACTGAACTTCCGGTCATTCAACAGCCATCTCCAAGAGTCATTCGCCGGATTACACCGCTGATCAAACCGACTTCGCGCGACTGCAATCTGGCCTGTGACTACTGCTTCTATTTATACAATCCGCATGTTTATAAAGGCTCTCGCTCACGACGTATGAGTGATGAGGTTATGGAGCGTTTCACGGAAAATTATCTCCGGATTGCACCTGATGAAGCCATGTTCGCCTGGCAGGGCGGCGAGCCGACGATGATGGGCGTCGATTTTTTCCGCCGGGCGTTTGCCGCACAAAAAAAATACGCACGCCCGGGCCAGCGCACGGTAAATGCGTTCCAAACCAATGCGGTTTTGATTAATGATGAAATCGCGGAGCTTTTTGCAGAAAACGAAGTCTTGATCGGTGTTAGTTTGGATGGTCCCGAATCGATCCATGACCGGCACCGCAAAAGTGCCGGAAAGACCGGGACCTGGCGCAAAGTAATGAGTGCAATCGAGCGCCTGCAAAAGGCCGGCGCCGAATACAATATCCTTTGCGTAATCCACAGTGATAATTATAAACGGGCAAAAGACATTTATTCGTTTTACCGGTCACAGGGTTTCACCTTTATGCAGTTCATTCCCTGTACAGAACCTGAATTAAGCCGCCGGGGAAAACCGACAGGCAAGATAAGCAAATATTCCGTAACACCTGAGCAATATTCGCATTTTCTTTTGGAAATCTTTGATCTCTGGGAAGCCGACGTAATGCAGGGAAACATTATTTCGGTTCGATTTTTTGATCACGTGCTGAATACATTGGCCGGTTATGGTACAAGCATGTGCCTGTTTGAACGTCAGTGCGATCAACAATTTGTTTTAGAAGCCGATGGCAGGATTTATCCCTGCGATTTTTTTGTACAAGCCAAATGGGCCATGGGGAATATCCTAGAGACAGATCTGGATGAATTATTGAGCGGTCCAAAATATCAGGCATTCATCGAACAATCCCTGCAAATGCCGAATGAATGCCGGTCTTGCCACTACCTGGGGCTTTGCCATGGCGGGTGTCCCCGCCACCGCCTGCTTCTGGGGGACAATCCTGCGGATTCCAATTATTTCTGCGAAACGTATAAGACATTTTACGACAGAACGATCACCCGCTTTGAGGAGATCGTCCGGCGGCTGACTTCTCAACAAGCGGCAGCATCCTCGCCACAAAGTCAATAAAACCGGTGAATTCACCGGATATCCTTGCCGCTGGGGGAGGGATTGACCGGTCTATTTCTATGAATCAGCGGCAGAAAAAATGAAGGCCTGATTTTCAGCCTATAAACGGCTCTGAACAGAACCCTTTTAACCTACAGAAATATCTAAACTTAGAACAATTTTGAGTACAAGTTCACTTTGGATTCAGGCTCTGCTAGCTTTTTGAGAAGTCTTGCAGGAGTGGCCTTTGCTTTGCTTGCTCGTCACCGATTAGCTTTCATGTGGTCCTAAGGTGACGTAAGATACTCATTAGAAAGCAGTTCGCAGCCTAGAAGTAACATGGAGTGAAATATGTCCGACATCCTGTCTCAGGAGGAAATCGACGCCCTACTGGCGGCTGCCCCGGACATTCAAAAAGCGGCGGAAGAGAAGCCGCAGGATACGGTCGAATACGAAGAGGCTCCTGAGCCCGATTTCGACATTCCTGATGACATCCCGGAGCCTGATTACGGGCCTGCGATGAGCATGGACTCTTCTTCTCTCTATGAAGGCGATGATTCAAGTTTCATCGATGAAGGACGTGCGTCTTTTGGTGCCGAAGGAGTTTTGCCTACCACCCATGATGAGAAGCAGGCAAGGCTCAGACAAAAAGCTCGTCCGGCCATGTTCGGCCCTCTTTCCGGCGGGGACTCCCCAATAGATTCAACAAATCTCGAACTGATTTTAGACACAAGCCTGCAAGTTCGTTGCGAATTGGGCCGTGCCAGACGCAGAATCAAAGACATCCTGGAACTGGGTCCAGGTTCGGTCATTGAACTAAACAAACTCGCTGGTGAGGCCGTTGACCTTCTGGTTAATGAACGGTTCTTCTCCAAAGGCGAGGTTGTTGTTATCGACCAGAGTTTTGGAGTCCGTGTCACAGATATTCTTGGGATCGAAGAAAGAATCGAACTCCTCACCTAATCGAGCCATCCATCGCTTCCTGCTTTCAATTACACAAACATCAATCTTGAATGGCTTGCCTGAGTCTTGCTGCTCAATTCATGGAGTGATAGGATATTTTACTTGACTAAGTCAAGTAAAATATTGATTTGGGAATACTATAAAAATGAGTATGTTAGGTTTTATTGTTGGTGTTGTTGGGCTATTCGTTGGCCTTATGGCCAATCGTCGTGCCAAAGCGGCCCGTACTGAATGCGACCGCGTTTTGCGAAGCGTCTCATCAATGCGTGTGGCATTGCTACAAGAGTTGGAGGATATTCGCGGAAGTATTCCCCACCGTGTTCACATCGAAATCAAGAAAGCAAATGGCGAGTTGCGTTTTACGCCGGATATGGTCATTGCCGAGGCCATTGCCATCGACTCGCGGGTTCGAGATGTCATGGCTCAGTTTCATATCGGTGGGTGTTCGAGCTGCGCTGTTTCCGGAGAAGAGACTCTGGCCGAAGGAGCACGAAGCCACGGCGTCGATCCTGAAGCACTTTTAGCCGCTCTTAATGCCATGCTTGAAGGCCGTCCCATTCAGATCCCCAAACCGGCCGCAACGCCGCAGCCCATCGGGATTGGTGGTATCGGCAATGATCTGGCTCCCGCGCAACCGGCCGCAATTGCATAAACATAAGTTTGGTTTGCGGATATTTAGGTCTATAGACTTTCAATTCGAGGCAATAAAAATTCACGGTAGATTCGTTCGGCACGCCTGGTCCAGGTGTACTGCTCTAAGAAATGCGCCTTTGCTGCTGCCCCCAAACGCTCCCTTTTTTCCCCATCGTCTCGTAATTCAATGAGTGCTTTTTCCCAAAAGGCAACATCATCCGCTTCACACAATAATGCCGTTTCGCCGTTGGCGAAGATTTCCCGAAGAACAGGCAAATCGGAACACAAAATCGCCTTGCCATAAGACATATATTCGAACAATTTCATCGGGGACATCCACCGGCTGGTATCGCTCCCATCCTGTACCATGACTTTGCTTTGGTAAGGAGCCAATAAAACATGCATTGAACGCCCATATTCGCCAACAGCCGCAGGGGGCACGAATCCATAGAATTTCAAATTCGAAATATCATCAGACTCGGCACGCCAGACTTTGAGATGTTCCTCCATGCCACCAATAAGATGGAAATCAGCCCACGGGCATCGCCGGGCCATTTCGATGATGATTTCGATACCACGGCCGGGATAAAGGTGACCGATATAACCAACTTGGAGTCGTTCAGTATTCTTTGAGGGCGGAGCAATATCCTCCGGGGGCGGATCGGCGCCATCATGCGCCACCAGAATCATATCTTCCGGGATTCCGTACTTTTGCCTGTAGTAATCTTTTAATGCGGAAGAGATAACAACCAAACCCAGGAAATTCTTGTTATGGCATATCCCCACAAACATCTTTGTACAAACCGGGCCAAGATATTCGACCGGCACATGCATCTCTATGGCGGCGGGAATCCCAAACAAGGCCGCAAAATAAGCTCCAGGCAAAAACCGGGAATAAACAGCAAAGGGCCTTGCTTGACGCGATTTCCAGGCGGCCCAAAATCCATAAATATGTCCCCGTCCTTTCATGCGCAACCATGGAAGTTTACGGATTTCAAAATTTCTCTCGACGCCATAATACGCATACAGATCGTCAATCCCGGATTCGGCCTCAGGCATATCCGGAGCAAGCAATAATGTTTCAAGTCCCAAGTTTGAAAAGGCTTGACACATGCGCATAACATGAACGCTGTTGGCATGCCGCGAAGGCAAAATTGCGTTGGATAAATAAACAAGCCTTGAATTCATTTATGAAAGTAAACCGTGTTGCAAGCCGACAGAATCACATCCCCGGACGAAACGCGTCTTCGAAAAATTCGATATGGGGATCGCCGGACTCATCGGCGGTGATGGAGATTACATCGAAACGGATATTCCACCCCTCGATTAACGAACGATCTTCCAGATATTTCTCCGCAGTGCGAAACAACGCTTTCTTTTTCTTTTCGTCAATCGTCTCCCACGGCAACCCATGTTGAGAATCCCGCCGGAACCGCACTTCAACAAACGAAATCGTATCGGCCTGATTAGCAATGATATCGATCTCGCCTTGATACGCTTTGTAGTTTTGCTCCCAGATTATAAAGCCCCTTTTTTCAAGATAGCGGGCTGCAAGATCTTCCGCCTTTTGGCCGACTTCTATTGTTGACGTTTTAATTTCCAGCGATTGAGCCCGGGCCTCCGTAAGCATCCGCTCAATCCGGCCATGCAAAACCGTATATTCATCTTCCGAAAGTTTGCGGCGTGTCGAAGTTACATCTTCCAACAAAGTCAACACGCTTTTAACAGTCGAGCGGCGCTTTAGCCGTTTATAGAGCGCCTTAAACTCCTTTGATGGAGTAGGAGCGAGAATATGCTCAGAGACGCCTTTAAAGCTTGTCCGGTGAATACGGCACGCTCCAAAAACACGTAACGCCGCCTTGTGATACGCGGTCGGATACCCTTTGTGCAAATCAAAACCGTATTGCGGGTATTGGTCGTTATAAGATTCCATGATCCGGTCACGGATCACCTTTGCGATTATTGAGGCGGCGGCGATGCTCACCGAACTTGAATCTCCTTTAACAATTGCCTCGCCATCCTGGATTATCGGTGGCATTCGGTTGCCGTCGACCAGTACATAGCCCGGCGAAGGTTCAAGCCGTTCGACCGCACGTTTCATGGCCAGCATCGTTGCTTGCAGGATATTGACATTATCGATCTCATCCGCTGAAGCGGAACCAACGCTGTAGCCAACAGCGTGTTTCATCAGAAGTTGATAAAGATGCGTTCTTGCGTTTGGAGTCAGTTTTTTGGAATCGTGCAAACCGCCTTCGAGATTAGGCTCAAGATCGTCGGGCAACAGCACCGCAGCCGCAACAACCGGCCCGGAGAGCGGCCCCCGTCCGGCTTCGTCAACACCCGCTATGGCTTGATAGCCAAGCGCGCGCAACTCATTTTCACGGATTGCTGTTGGACGAGGAGATGGAGTCATAGCCCGTTTAGATTACACCCCCCCGGCAATCGGTAAACTCGGAGACAAATAGGCGTGATTGCTCATTCCGGCTCTTTGTAAGGCGTAAGCGATTCGAGAACCCCCAAAAGAATCGACTTGTCATAGGCGGCGCTGATTTGCTCGCGGTCGATTGTTCCCACAAAGCAGCCGTCTCGATCCACAACCGGCAAAACAGAAAGGTGCGACCGATTCAGACGCCGCATAGCCTGGTTTAAATTTTCATTATTGCGGCATGGCCTCACCGTCACCCGCATTACATCCCGTGTTATTAAAACCATGCCCAGTTCCGGATCTGTAAGGATCGAAGCCAGATCATCTCCAACCACGGTTCCCACCAAACGGCTTTCATGATCGATGACAGGAACGATTATTTGGGTGGTTTCACTCAGGATTTTCCGCAATTCCGCCAAAGGCGTTTCCTGGTGCGCCGTAACCACCCCGGTCTGAAGAATTTTGCCGACGGAAATCGAGCGAAGATGAACGCTTTCACGCCCTCCATGCAATTCAATCCCCCTTTGGGCCAGCATGTATGTATCGAGCGAATGGGGATTGAGAATTCGTGCCAGCCAAGTGGCAATCACGCTGGCAAACATGATCGGCAAAATAACCTGGTAAGAGTCTGTAATCTCAAAAAGCAAAAAAATGCCGGTCAACGGAGCATGGTTTACGGCAGCCAGCATGGCCCCGGTCCCAACCAAAGCGTACTGAGCCATATCCGCCCCCGGCACCAGGCCGGGCATAAAAGTCTGAAAAGCCAGTCCCACAGCGGCTCCCATAGCCGCACCGGCATAAAGACACGGGCCAAACATCCCGCCTGCAAATCCGCACCCCAAGGACCACCCGGCGATAAGTGCCTTTAGGAGCGAAAGACAAAGCAATGCAAACGCGGTCCGCTCAATGGTCCCACTCAGCACTCCCGTAGTCACTTCGGCGCCTGTGCCGATAAGCCCCGGTTCCATAAACCCGACTGCTGCCAAACCGGCGGCGCCGATGAACAATTTCCCCGGCCACCCCACCGGAATCCGTTCAGCCAGGCCACGCACTGCATGGAATCCACGTATAAAGAGAACTGCCCCCAAACCAATGGCCAAGCCGAGGAACGCAAAACTGAACAGCCCGGTTACCGATTCAATGGCAAATTGTTCGAATGACACCAAAGAGGGATCTGTCCCGGCAAAACCCCGGGAAACAGCCACTCCAATGCCTGAGGCAACAACAACCAATATGACGCCACTCAGATCGAAGGCGCCAAGAAGAACGATTTCAAGCGCAAAGAAAACTCCGGCCAAGGGCGCATTGAACAGTGAGGCAACCCCCGCCGCAGTACCACAGGCGACAAAAGTTTTGGTCTGATCGGCAGAAGCCCGTAACGCCCGTCCGGTCGCTGAACCGACCGCCCCTCCCAAGGCTGCCGCGGGGCCTTCCAATCCAACGGAAGCGCCTCCACCAATACTTAATAACGTGGCTGTAAAACGACCGGGAATCGTGGCTTTGGAAATGGCGCCGCCTTTGAGATTGATATTGACAAGGTAATCAGGAAATGTGTATCCCGCGATGCCTTTACGCATCCAACGATAGAGGACACACAACACTGCTACTGAAACAAAAGGAAAGACAATCCACGCCAACATCTCGCCATGAAGTTCGGCTCGCCACTCCTCGATCTCGCTGACACTCCAGCGTAGTCCTACACCTAAAGCGCCTGCCCCCAGACCGACCATGGCAGCCACGAGGATTTCCATGGTGGTTTCTGTCAGCTCCAGATAGCGGTATGCAGCCTCCTCGATTCTCAACAAAAAATGGCGAAGTGATATGTTTGGCATAAGCTCAAGTTGTGGCCATAACCGTAGATCCGTCAAGAGGTGGTTGGTTTCGCTGCTTGTCCTCAGCCACGCTGTCAACAGGATAATGCAATTCAATTTGCCGGATTTCGGAACCTGGCTTCTACTGCAGAGAACTTCTTCTTACACTCCCTCATCATCATGTACGTGTCAATCTCATCATTTATCTGGCTGTCTCAACGCTTCCGCGAAGGGCTTCCGCTCGTCACGGAATACGGGTTCGATGCTGTTGAGATTTTTGCCACGGCCAAACATTTTAATGTGAAGGATCCGGCAACAGTCGAGGATGCGGGCCGCGCCTTGAGGGATCTGGGATTGACACGAGTAAGTATGCACGCTCCCAAGATCGGTGTGGATTTATCATCTCCTTATGATGAAGAACGCCGTGAAGCAATCGAACTCATCCAATGCACAATCGACGTGGCGACTTTGCTCTCCGCCGGCACCGTCACTGTTCACCCCAGCAGTATCGAAGGTGAGGAAAGTGACCGGGAACGGCGTTGGCCGGCATTCCGTGCCAGCATCAAAGAACTCGCCAATTATGCGGGTGAGAGGGATATATCGCTGGCAATCGAAAATCACCCATTTCCGCTGTTTGGCAGTGATCCATTGGAAATGGCCGAACAGATCGGACGTTTTGATTTTGCCAATGTGGGGCTCTGCCTCGATCTGGGTCATGCATTTGCAGGCAAAATCCTGCCGGATGTAATCGAAGCGGTCGCCCCCGTATTGCTATGTGTGCAGGCCAGTGATAATCGTGGGCATACGGATGAACATCTAATGCTGGGGCGTGGACTGTTGCCATGGACAGAGGTGCTTGCCCGCCTGCAAGCAATCAATTACCGGGGTCCACTGGTTACTGAAGTCCGCGATGGCCGTCCCGTCCGTCAAATACTCGAAGAACTTGTCGATTTCTCCATTCAACGGGGTTTGAATGGGGTTGGACAACTGCCCTCCCTCACGTAATGTAGTCTTTCCTAATCTGGGAAACCGGATATCAAAAATCGGATTTTCAAAGAATCCAGCCGATTGATGGAAATTCGTTTTAAATGTGTTTCTCTGCGAGGTACGTTGAAATGAATCGTGAAAAACAGCATTTGTTTGCAGCTACTTTTTTAACGAACTGCATAAAAGGATTTTTAATTCTTTTCGCTCTGGCTGTTATTGCGCAATGTCCTGCTGCTTCGGCCGCGGATGGGGATTTCATTCCTCTATTTAATGGCAAAGACTTAAATGGCTGGCTGCCAATTGGCAATCCGGATGCCTTTACGGTCAAAGACGAAAGCATCTGCAGCACCGGAGCCGGGCCATATCCGGTTTGGCTTAGAACCGTACGCGAATACGAGAACTTTGAATTTCGTTTTGAATACAAGACTGAAGGCTGGTCGGAAAACGGCGTCTTGTTTCATGCGCCGCTTTATGGCCCTCCCTCTAAAATTGGCTTCAAAATCCACTTGCGTCATGACAATGCCGATGAAGGACTGCGTACAACCGGCGCAATCTACGACGTCGCCGCTCCATTGCAGCGTGCAAACAAACCGGGCGATGAATGGAACAAAATGGAAGTTCTATGCGATTGGCCCACGTTACGTATAAAAATGAACGGTGTTGTTATTCACGATATCGACCAGAGCGAACATCCCGAACTCCGTTACCGTCTTCGCCGGGGATATTTGGGTATCCAAGGTCTCGGCTGCAAAGCGTACTATCGAAATATTGAAATCCGGGAACTTCCCGATAAAGAAAAATGGAACAACCTTTTTGAAGGGGGCATGGACCGCCTTACAACACGCGAAGAATGCGAATGGTCGATCCGAAATGGTATCCTCACCGGAACCGGTTTTAATGGATATGCCGTAACCAAAGATATCTTCGAGAAACCTACCGAATTGCAGGTGTGGGTTAAAACCATGCCTAACGGTAACGGCGGTGTTTTCTGTTATTGGCATGATGAGAGTTCGGCAGACAAAGTTGATTCTTCGCAACGTGGATTTGAAGTGCAATGCTATAACTGCCCGGATTCAACAATGCCAACCGGCAGCATCTATGGAATTTCGGGGGCTTCCCACGTGGTCACCCACGATGAGGAATGGTTCTTTATGCAGGTTTTCACAGATGGTCCGTGGGCAATGGTGCGGGTCAACGGAGAAAAGGTGGCGGAAACGGATTCCTTAAAGCCTCCGCACAAAGGCCGAATCACATTTCAGCAGCATACGCATCCGGGATTTGTGCAATATCGGGATGCGCGGGCCCGCACGATTTCGGCTCAGTGAGTCAGACAGTATTTTATGCCGGACGACTCTGCTAAGAACCGGCTAATCCCGCGTTATTCCTTAAAACTGCACTCGGGAGAGCTGCGAATGCGCCGGTTTGGAATTCTTTCGGGCACGTTTATCCTATGACTTATGTCTATTGAACAAGAACGTTGGCGTCTGTTGATGAAGCGCGCTTTGGAGTTGGCCGCGCGGGGCCGCTATTCCACAGCACCCAATCCACGGGTCGGGTGTGTGATCGCACAACTCGATGATTGCAGCAATCCTCAAAATGTCGGTGAAGGATTCCACCAGCGGGCCGGTGAGCCCCATGCTGAAGTGTTGGCATTGCGCCAGGCGGGAGATGCGGCGCGAGGCGCAACCGCGATAGTCACACTTGAGCCATGTGCCCATCATGGCAGAACCCCGCCATGTGCCGACGCCCTGATCAAGGCGGGAATACGCACCGTCGTTGTCGCAACCAAAGATCCTTTTCCTGAAGTTTCCGGCAAAGGGCTTGCGCGGCTTGCCGAAGCTGGAGTCCATACTGAAGTGGGGCTGATGGAGGCGGAATCACGCTGGCTGAACCGTGGATTCCTCTCCCGTCAATTACGCGGACGGCCTTGGATAATTCTGAAGGTCGCCGTCAGCCTGGATGGCCGGATATGTACCCGAACGGGTGATTCCCAATGGATTTCCGGCCCGGTATCACGTGGGGTTGTTCACCGGTTACGAGCAGAAGCCGATGCAGTCGTGGTCGGTGCTGGAACCTTTAGAGCGGACAACCCGCAATTGACACCCCGCAATGCTTGCCTGGAAATCGAAGCCACACCAACGGTGCGAATTGTAATCGCCGGAACTGCACCGCTGCCGAAGCAGCCGAAGTTGATTGACACGAATGAGCCCGCGTTAGTCATTGCCCCTGAGGGTGTCCCCGCCGTGATTTGGCCCGGTATTGAGACCGTTTATGTTCAAACGGAGATGGAATCCGATCAAAACAAGGGCGTGAATCTTGAATCCGCGCTACAAGTCCTTGCCAAGCGTGATATCGGGTTGGCGCTTGTAGAAGGAGGCGCGGGGCTGGCGACTTCATTGCTCGAAAAAGGTTTGGTTGACGAACTGGTTGTCTTTTCCGCTCCCGTGTTGATCGGCGGCGCCGATGCTCCCAGTTTTTGGGAGGGAAGCGGGATTGCAAGAATGGCTGATGCCTTGCGTCCGCAGGTGATCGACCGGCGCATCTACGGGGATGACACCATGATCCATGCCGTCCTCAAAAGCCCATCCGAGCTGGGCGTAACCGGATTCGACCGATGGCCTGAGGGATTGATCGGCTTGCCGGACCCGCCGGAAATGCCTTAAACGTAGACTCGAAGCTCAGTCCTTATACTTCATCCATAGCCCAGTCGCGCTTATACTTTTGATATGTTTACCGGGCTGATCCGTTCTTTAGGCACTTTGGCAGAGCGCACGTCTCGCGGACGTGAGGCACGACTCACAGTTCGTTGTCCTGAAATCGTCCCGCATATAGAGATCGGCTCCAGTGTCTGTACAAATGGTGTATGCCTGACAGCAACTCACATTTCTAATTCCGGATTCAGCGCAGATGTCTCTATCGAGACACTTTCCCGTTCCACATTGGGGGATTTGCGCATCGGTGCGGATTTGAATTTGGAGCCTTCTCTTCGGGTGGGTGATGAAGTCGGCGGCCATTTTGTATTTGGTCATGTGGATGCCGTCGGTACAATTCATGCACTTGAACGCGCAGGAGAAGGTTGGGATTTGAGTATTGAGTTTCCAAAAGCACTGAAACCTTTAATTGCCGAGAAGGGTTCAATTGCAATTGATGGAATTAGCCTTACCGTGGCTCGTTTGCATAGTGAGACTTTTACGGTTGCGGTTGTTCCGTTTACCTTTGAAAACACACGTCTACGTTCTTGCCGGGCCGGTGATGCCGTTAATCTTGAAGCGGATATGCTGGCCCGTTACGTGCAAAGCGTGCTCAGAATAAAAACCAAGCCGGAAACAGAAACAAATTCTTCAATGCTATCCGAAACTTATCTGCTCGAGCACGGTTTTGGTTCGGGCTTTGATTCCTAATCCACTTCGAATCGATTATTATTTTTAGAGAAATCTAATGAATACTTCTGAAAAACAAGCACCAAACAGTGATGTATTATTAACAGTCCAAGAGGCGGTCAAACGTATCCGCGAAGGAAAGATCATCATTGTCGTTGACCACCAAGACCGGGAAAACGAAGGCGATTTAATTTGCGCTGCCGAACTCATCACGCCTGAAATGATGAATTTCATCGTGAAATATGGACGTGGCATGGTATGCACGCCGATGGAGCGCAAGCGTCTTGATGCGTTAAATGTCCCGCCCATGGTGCAAGAGAACACGGCTTTGCACGGTACGGCGTTTCATGTGAGCGTGGATGCGGTCCACGGTACAACAACGGGCATCTCGGCGGCTGATCGAGCGGTAACCATTCGCGCAATGGCCGATCCCCAAACCCGCCCCAATGACTTGGCCAAACCTGGACATATCAGCCCGCTCTGTGCGGCCGACGGTGGTGTGTTGCGGCGGTGGGGGCATACGGAAGCTGTCGTTGATTTGGTCAAAATGGCCGGATTGCAGCCGGTCGGTGTGTTGTGTGAAATTTTGGCGGATGACGGAAATATGCTCCGCATTCCGGAACTCATCGACTTTGCTCGTCAACACGATTTAGGCGTTTTGACCATCCCGGCCTTAATCGAACATAGGCACCATACGGAGAAATTGGTCCAATGCGAAAGCATCGTTGATTTGCCCACCAAGTACGGGCATTTCAAGATGCACCTGTACTCAACAAAAGTCGACGATTTCAATTACCTAGCATTGGTCAAAGGTGATTTGAATGCAGATGAACCCGCATTGGTGCGTGTTCACTCCAAGTGTCTAACCGGCGACGTTCTTTCCTCATTACGGTGCGACTGCCAAGACCAGCTCATTACGGCAATGTCGATGGTCGAACAAGAAGGCCGCGGCGTGGTTCTTTATATGCCTCAAGAAGGCCGCGGTATCGGTTTGCGCGCGAAGATCAAAGCCTATCAACTACAGGATGAAGGATACGATACGGTCGAAGCCAACGAGCATTTGGGATACGCCGCAGATGCCCGCGACTACGGATTAGGAAGCCAGATTTTGGCTGACTTGGGCCTGAAACGCATCCGGCTATTGACCAACAATCCAAAGAAAATGATTGGGCTGCAAGGATACGGCCTAGAGATTGTAGAGCGGGTTGCACTTGAAGTCGGCCAGAACCAACACAATCTTCGCTACCTCAAAACCAAGCGCGAAAAACTTGGGCATTTTCCATTTGAGATTGATCCCGACCAGGCCCATCCTCTATAGACCTTAAACAACGGATTTACACCGGTATTCTTTGAAGCGCCAAGTCACAAGAGACTTGGCGCTTACGGTTTTCGTGACAATTTATTGTATGCCTAATTCGTTAGCCCGCCTTGCGCATCCGGGAAAGAACCCGGCTCATAAAGGCGCGTAGTCCGGTTTGCGGCAAGTTGCTGTTATCATCCTGCAACAAATTGGCGCTGATATATCTCAACCGCTTGGCAGCGGCGCTATGCGGACTATGGGCCAAAATCGGCGCATGGTGCCGCACGGATTGAAGCACATCGACATCGCGGGGGATGATTCCGAGACTTTTAAATCCGATTCCCAACCATTGACGGCACATTGATGTAAGCAGTTTGACAACTTCACGGCCCTCGGCTTCATTGGAGGCCATATTCACAATTAATTGTATTGCCTTTTCCCGGTCATGTCCGATCAAGACTTTGATCAATGCGTAGGCATCCATATAAGCCGTAGGTTCGGGAGTAGTAACCACAATAACCCGGTCAGCCGCCAGCAAGAAACTCATCACCAGTTGATGGATTCCGGCTGCCGTATCGATCAACAAAATATCGGCCATCTTTTCCAGTGAAGCAAAACCATCTAGAAGACGTTCAACTTCGGCCGATGAAAGATTCGCCAGTTCTTCTACGCCGGAAACACCGGGAACAACCATAAATCCGGGTGCGGCTTCAACAACAATTTCGCGCATATTCTTTTCGCCGCGTACGACATGCCCCAAGTTATACCGAGGCGTCAAACCCAGCAGAATATCCACATTGGCCAGCGAAAGGTCCGCATCGAATACCATTACGCGCTTACCCATGCGGCTCAGAGCCAGCGCAACATTGCAGGTGACATTTGTCTTACCAACTCCCCCTTTGCCGCTGGTAATGGCATAAATCTGTGTGCTTACATTTAGCGGAATACGTGTTTTACGAGGAGTAGTAGGAACAACAATTGCACGCGGCTTTGGATCTTGGGATGGCTGAACGGAGCTGCTTTTTTCTTTCGCTTCGGTCTCCGCTTTGGCAGGGACTTCCGCATCCGGCGTAATCACCTGCTCCTCTTCAGTAACAATCGAGACTTCGGTTAGTTCGTTTACATCGCCGAGCTGATCCGGGCTGAGTTCAATCTCAACCAATTCTTCCTCAGTCTCTTCCGGATCGGATTCAGCGGTTTCGCCGCCGTCCGGCACATCGTCTACAAGATTCTCACCGGAGTTTTCGAGCGATTCTTCTTCCGTGGTTTCCGTCTGGACGGAAACAGAATCGCCGCCGGATTCCGGCAATACAGCATTCTCTTCTCCATGGCCGCCGGTATCGACGATTTCAAAGGCATCCGGCTCAGGCTCAATAGATGTCTCCGGGCTGGTTTTTGAAGGAGAGGCCATATCCAACAACTTGGCCACTGTCGTTGCATCGCGAACAAATCCATCAGACTTATCGGATTTCGGTTGGATGCCCGCAGCTCGCTTTTCGGCGACAATCTCACGGAGCCGGTGCGCCTGATCTTTTACAGGTTCACGCATGGTTGATCTTCTCCGCCGTTCCGGCTTCTGATTCTTCAGATGGTTTCAACATAGAAAGGTCCGGCATGCCCAACGGGAATAGGGGATCGGGATTCAACGCTTTTCCAATATCCGCCTCCAACCCCAACGGCTCAGAAGCGCTTTTTCCCGAATCATCCTTCGCGGTCTGCTTTTCATTCCCGGTAAGGCTTGCATCATGTTGATGCGGCTCTTGGGGATTCTCTGATTGTTCACTGGAGGTTTTTGTCGAAGAATCGGCAATCGAATCGCAAAAACCGGCAGGCAAAATCAATTCGGCGATTCTGACACAAGTCGCCGTTTCAATATCTTCGGGAACCATTTGCCCCGTCGTGATATAGCTCAGCGGCATTTGGACTTCACTTAGGGCCTCATAAACCGAGCCAAGAGAAGTCGCCTCATCTGTTTTTGTAATAATAAGGGCATTCGGCTTTAAAACACCGAAACGCTTGACAACATCAACCAGGTCATCGGCTTTGGTTGTGGCGCTTACAACCAAATGAATTTCACAAGGCTGGCAATTGCCGGCCAAATTCAGGAGAACTTCAATCTGATCTTCATTTCGCTGGCTGCTACCGGCGGTATCGATCAAAATCAGATCGGCATCTTCATGACGCGCGATGCAATCTTTAACTTCATCCGACGCATACGCCTTTTCCAACGGAACTTGAAGGATTTTTGCATATTCCTTGAGCTGCTCGACAGCACCCATCCGATAGAGGTCCGCTGTCAGTAATACGACTTTGGCCGGTTTGGTATCCGGTTGCAGGGCATAGGCATACGTTGCAGCCATCTTGGACAAAGTCGTGGTTTTGCCGACTCCCGTGGGTCCGACAAGCAAAACAACTTTGGGGCGTTGATCTTCCTCGGGCAGTTGCACAGGGCCTGTCGTAAGAATTCTCTCAGCAAGCGCTTTGCTTAACGATTCGCCGGTGATATCCCCCGGCTTTACAGCTTCAATCAATTCCCGTGCATGTGTCCGGCTTAAGCCACGACAAGTCAGCGCATCAATCCATTCCTGGTGCGGATGCCGGCCGGCCTCGCGCTGTTCCTTGATAAACGATTCAAATAGAGATGAGAGACTTGAGATTTGACATTCAACACGGGCAAGCCTGTCATTTTGTCCTGTGGACCGGCTTGCGCCGCTTTTGCTGTCCGATGTTTTCTTTTTTGTGCTCTCTGCCGCCAACGAAGCGAGAAACGCGGCATGGGGCTGAGAGGGAACCTGTTCTTCGGCCTTCGCAGTTGCCGGTATATTTGCAGTGGAGCCTAAGGGTGGAGGAGAAGCAGAGAGTTTTATCGCGGCATCACTCGGCGGCATATTCCGTTTTTCTAAAATGTTCTGGGCTACTTTTTGAAGTTCTGAAATATCACGTTTGGGAATAGAGCGAAATTCAGCCCGGTCAACATTTTTCCGTTCGGCCCGATCAGCCAAATCTTCAGCAGCCGACCGGACTTTTCGCGCGTTCGCTACTGGCCGCTCTTTTGCGGGCTGAGGTTTTTCATCCAGCCCTGCTGTAACCTCGACATATGATTTTCCAAAAAGACCCAAGATCGGCTTCGGGTACGATTTTTGGTGCAGAATTATGGCATCGTCGCCAAATTCTTGTTTGATCGCCGCCAAAGCTTCGGGGATCGTAGATGCGGTGAATTTTTTGACTCTCACGGTGAACCTCTCTTTATCTCATCCCATTTCTCTTAGCCGCCAAACAACGCAAACAGTAGCGCGTTTCGCTTGACGCCAGGTTGCCCCAATACAATGACCGGTATAAACATTCGTTCCGGCCAATCTCATCTTCATCTCTCAGTCTCATCGTTATGCGGCTTCATCCACCTGGATTGTGCTCGAGCGCCTTACCTGGACATCAGGTGCAACCTCGTTATACGAGAGCACAATGATGCTGGGCACGCGGCGTTCCAACATCCTGCGGATATGGGCGCGCAATTGTGGAGTTGTTAAAAGAAGCGGCTGCTGGCCTTGCGAAATTAGCCCTTCACATTGCCGCTGAACTTGATTCATAAGTTGTTCGGCATACGCCGGATCGCTTGCAAGAAGTCCCACACCGCCGGTTCTTTGGATTGCGTCGAGAATCCTTGCCTCGACACGCGGATCAAGCGTCATAACCGGCAATGTCCCCTCGGCATCCAAGTAAGATTGAGTAATGGATCGCGCCAAGGCCATGCGGCAGTATTCGGTCAACGCATCCGGATTTTGTTGAACCGCTTCGGCATTGTCGGCAATCGCTTCGAAAATCGGCTCGAGGTTGCGTACCGAAACGCGTTCACGAACCAAGTTCTGCAAGACTTTTTGTATTGTGCCGACCTTGACGCCAACTTGATCGGTCAGTTCGGAAACCAATGTCTCGTTGCGTTCCCGCAAATGATTAATGAGTTCGCGGACTTCTTGGCGTCCCAAAAGCATGTCCGCGTAATTCTTAATGATTTCTGTGAGGTGCGTTGCTAAAACCGCACTCGGCTCAACGATTGTATATCCGGCCATTTCCGCCCGGGAGCGCTCGCTGGATTCAATCCACTTTGCAGGCAAGCCAAAGGCCGGCTCTGTTGTCTTGATTCCGGGGACATCCTCTTCCGGAGAAGGTTCGCCTTCAGGATGCATAGCCAAAACGCGGTCGGGACGCAGCTCGCCTTCTGCAATCTTTGTTCCGCGTATCAGAATCTGATAGTTCCGCGGTTGAAGCTGCATGTTGTCGCGAATTCGGATGGGTGGGACAATCAATCCCATTTCCATTGCGGTTTGACGGCGGATGACGGCGACACGGTCCAACAGATCGCCACCCTGCGATGTATCCACACACGGAATAAGTCCATATCCGATCTCGATTTCCATCGGATCGACATCGAGCAACCGCTCCACCTGCTCGGGTTGCGCAGATTCCACTTGCTCTTCTTCTTCGCGCCGGCGCACAGCTTCTTCTTCCGCCGTGGTTGCGGAACGCTGAATCATATATGCGGTAACTCCCAAGCCAATTCCCACCAGACCGAAGTGAATAATGACATTGGGAGCGATAAATGCAGCCAAAATTGCGATTGACAACAGAGCAGCCGAAGCAAAGAAAAGGGCCTCCGAACGCCCAAAGAACTGACGGGCCAGCGTGCCGCCGAGTGCGGCTTCGCCGGAGGCGCGGGTGACCACAACACCAGCCGCGATTGAAACCATAATGCTGGGAATCTGACTGACCAATCCGTCACCAATGGTCAGAATCGTATATTTGTAGAGAACTTCGACCGCGCCCAAGCGGTCCATCAACATACCGACAACAAAACCGCCGATGATGTTGATGACGGTAATGATAATCGAAGCAATAGCATCGCCACGTACGAATTTACTGGCACCATCCATTGCACCGTAAAAGTCGGCTTCTTTGGCAATGGAAGAGCGGCGATTACGTGCTTCCGATTCTGAGATCAATCCGGCATTCAAATCGGCGTCAATCGCCATCTGCTTGCCGGGCATAGCATCCAAAGTGAAACGGGCCGCAACTTCGGCAACGCGCGTCGCACCTTTGGTAATGACGATGAACTGAATCAGAACCAAAATGACAAAGATCACAAAACCAATAACCGGGCTGCTTCCGGCGACGATATTGCCGAAGAATTCGATAATCGGACCGGCTTTGGTCAATCCTGCTCCGGCGGACGGTGCAAGAATTAATTTGGTCGAGGCGATATTCAGAGAGAGCCTAAAGAACGTGATAATCAGCAGGACAGTCGGGAAGGTCGAGAACTCCAGCGGCTCACTTACATAAAGCGAAACCAGAAGAATCACCAAAGAAATTGTAATATTGATAACCAAAAGAAAAGACAACATGGTCGGCGGGACTTTGCCGAGCATAATCCCCAAAATGGCCACAAATCCCAGCGCAGTTACGCCATTGGCGATCTGCGCTGAGGTCAGGCCTAAAAACAAGGGCTTTTGGTTGTTGGCGACATCCATGATTCGTTATGAACCGTTTGAGACTTTGCTTTTCTCAAAAGGCCGGCATTCTTTCAGTATTGCCAACCTTATTGCGTTCCCTGTCTCTTTTAGAATCCGGCTGCTGTCCTCCTTTTATTTCGTGCTTGTTCTTGCATGCGATAAACAAATGCCAGAGCCCGCGCCACACCTTCATAAAGTTGGGCGGGAATCGAGCCGCCAATTTCGACCAATTTGTAGAGCGCCTGCGCCAGGGGCCGGTCTTCAAAGAGTGGAACACCCGCGCCACGGGCGAGCTGCTTGATACGCTGAGCCACCAATCCCCTGCCTTTGGCCAAAACAACCGGCGCGGCATCTACGCCTTGTCTGTATTTCAAAGCAATTGCGTATTCTGTGGGATTGGTGACCACAACGTCCGCCTCGGGGACACGTGACATCATTCTCCGGCGGGCAACTTCACGTTGCACCTGACGGATACGTGCTTTGATCTGCGGATCACCTTGAGTGTTCTTCAATTCTTCTTTGACTTCCTGCTTGGTCATACGCAGATCTTTTTCATGTTGGTAGCGCTGAAATGCAAAGTCAATCAGTGCGAGTACCAGCAAAATCAACAACGCTTTCCAAACCACACGCAAGGCCGCGTACCCCAAATGCGGCAGGATATGTCGAACCGATTCATCGGCGATACTCGCCAAAAGCGGAACCTCACCGCAGATGGCCGAATACATGAGGGGTGCAACAATTGCTAATTTCAACAGCGATTTTGTCAGTTCCATTACACCGCGTGCTGAAAAGATGCGTTTTGCCCCCTCCAAAGGTGACAATCTGCTGGGTTTGGGCTTAAGCGATTTGGTTGTAAACAGAAACCCCACCTGGGCAAGATTGATAACGGCGGCGCCAACAATGAAAGCCACCGTAAAAGGAAAAACAATCAAAAAGGCTTCTTTCATCACCGATTCAACGATTGCAGGTACTGTGCTCAAACTCGGCTCAAACTGTTCGTCATTAAGATGCGAAAGATAATAATCCTGAATTGCGATCAAGCGGCTAAAGGTCCTCGGCCCAAGCAGATATAACGCCAAAACCGCCACGATCAACAAAAGGACCGAGTTCAGTTCGGTACTACGCGGTACATTGCCTTCCTCGCGGGCTTGTTCGCGCCGCCGGGGTGTTGCCGCTTCTGTTTTTTCCTGTCCGCCTGTATCCGCCATATCGGGTACGGACCGTTACGCTGAACGGTATTCGCGAAGGAGCGCTAACCCCCGCGCGCTTTCGGTTCGGCCTCAATCACATTCAAGGTGATGTGGCTCCGGTTCTTAAGTAGCGATAAATCAATTGCAAAGTCACTTCATCGATCCGCCCCACATGTTCGGCAAAAGTTCCATAGATGAACGGCAAAGCCGAAACCATAATGAACATGCCCATCAACAAACGGGTACCGAAACCGATCATCATAATATTCACCTGAGGCACGGTACGGGCCATGATGGCTTCGCATGTGCTCACAAGAATCATGGTGACCAAAACAGGCGCCGCCAGTTTGATTCCCATTTTGAAAAAGGGCGTCATGATCTCCAGAGCGCCGTTAAACCGATGAGAATCCTCACCTCGCATAAAAGCGCCTAAATTCAGCACGGACGTTATTCCGCCCGGTTCAACCAACTCAAAGCTTTTCAGCATGGCTGTCAGCATGTCCCGGTGGCCGCCGATCACTAAAAAAATGATAACGGCCATCAGGGTATTGACCTGGGCCATTAGGGCGACGTCCTGATTTGTGGTCGGATCCAAAACAGAGGCAATAGCAAATCCCGCTTGCTGGCCGATGACTTCTCCACCCATGGCGATACAAGAAAAGAACACATCGGCAATAGTGCCCATAACCAATCCCAGAAAGATTTCGCCCACACTTACAAGCATCAATTCCACAACACTTCGAAGCTCGTAGCTAACCGGGTCGACCATGGTTGTAATGATGACTGCCAACCAGGCTGCGGCCCCCGCTCGAAAAATATCAGGAAGAGATTCATTGCTGAAAATCGGTGCAGCCATAAAAAACCCGACGCACCTCAAGAGTGCGAAAATAAACGTGACAAATGTAGCCTGCGCCGGAGCAAAAATCTGTTCCATGGTTTTTTATCGGATGTCGAATTCCTAACGTATGATCATGTGCAAACCGGAAAACATCTTGATCGTGAAGTCCAAAAGAATCCGGAGCAACAACGGCAACGAAAGCATTAGCGCCAATCCAACCGAAACCAATTTGGGCACAATGGTTAATGTCTGCTCATGAACTTGTGTGGCCGCCTGGAAAATACTGACCAACACACCCACAAAAAGACCGATACCCAGCATCGGAAGCGCGATTATGAGCGCCGTGGTCAACATATGTTGGCCAAGCGTTACAACTTCAGTCATCGTGAGACCGGAAGTCTCCATTATCTAATCTCCAAAAAAGATAATCCGATGGCTTTAATCACAGTGGACCAGCCATCGGCTAAAACAAACAATAAAATTTTAAACGGCAGCGATAAAAACGCCGGGGGCAGCTGAAACATGCCCATCGAAATTAAAATCGAAGCCACGACGATATCGACAATCATGAATGGGATAAAAAGAACAAATCCCATTGTGAAAGCTTTTTTGAGTTCGGAAACCATAAAGGCAGGTATGAGAATATGTGTCGGAACATCGGCAGGTGTATCCGGCTTGGACATTTTGGCCATACTCATAAAAAAGGCCACGTCTTTAACCCCATCGCCGATTCCGATTTGTTGCATCATAAAACCACGAATCGGCACCAATGCCCGCCGCACCATCATAATAAAAGGCAAAACTTCTTTGTCGGATTCCCGGCCGTATTCATCCAGATCGCCGGGAAGAAGCCTTAAATCTTCCGGATTCTCCAGATACGGCGCGATCGCGCTTTTATGCATCTCTTGAAATGTGGGCGCCATAACAAAAATTGTAAGAAAAATAGACATCCCTAAAAGAATTTGATTAGAGGGGCTTTGCTGGGTACCCAACGCGCGCCGCAAAAGTCCCAAAACAATCGAAATACGAATGAACGATGTCATCATCAAGACCAATGCCGGCAACAAGGCCAGCACGGTCATCAAAAACAGAATTTGCAGGGACGTGGTCACATCGGTGGGCAAAGTCACCGTCTGCGCACCTCCAACTGTGGGCTCTATTGGCAACGCTCCGCCTTGCTGAGCCGGAACCGGAAGCCCCAATCCGAAAAGAAGAACTAATAAATACATACATCGCCTGCGGGCTGAGAGGATTTTCATGACGCACCTCCCTCCACACCTTCTTCTTTTTCAATTCCTTGGGCGGCCATACCGCCGCCGTGTTTACGGCTTCGAAGACGCCGTGTGAGTCCATCAATCAATTGAAGACTTGTACGCAATTCACGCGACGATGTTTGGCCGCTAAGACTTTGTTGCCAGGCTTGAATGCGGGAGGAAAAACCTTGGGGTGCCGTTTCAGGAATGGCTTCATCGTATTCCGGTTCAGGCGCATGTTGGGCCGGCCCCAAATCGGCAATACGAGTGAGCTGATTGTTGCCCTCACCGATCAAAAAGCGTTGCCCATCGGCTTCGACGATGTGCACTTTGCTTTTTGGCGAAACGGCCATACTGGAAACAAGTTGGAGAGCATGACCGGGAGTTCCCAAACGATGCCCCAGCCATTTCTTTAAAATCGCGGCAACAATAAAGAGAAGTACAATGATAAAGGCCAACCACCCGAATGTTCGCAGAATCGCGCCCGTATCGAGTGCGCCGCCGAGGTTATCTCCAATGCTCGGTGTTTCTGAAACATCGGCCTGCACTCCTGCCAACACATCCATGCCCTGGCGGACACCGTCAAGAAATGTCGAATCAACGGATAAATCTGTTGCGGAAGGTGTAGCTTCTTCGATAGATGATGTGGCCGATGCACCGGAAAGCGTAACAGGCGCCGGAGTCGGCCCGGTCAGGGGGATGGAGCCGGGAGACGCGGCATTCGACACCAATACCGGCAAAGATGCCGATAGGCATACAAACGCCACTGTAGCCCAGTAGTGGCTGGTTTTCATTGTCACCTCAACCGCTCATCGGTCTAAATAGACCGAAACATCAAAAAAGCAAAAAGTCCTAAGCCTTCGCCGTCTCCCGCCACACAGCGGGAACCGGCAGTCAGCCTAGTTTTTCCATATCGCGCGGACGGCCCCAAAGACCCGTCACATGCAAACCGGCTCCAATCTCATCGCAGACAACCTTGCCCCGGGCAATTTTCTGCCCGCCCACAAGGATATCTACATCGGCGCCCTCATGTTTCAACAGATGGCCCCAATTGACAGATTCAAGCCGAAAAACTTGAAGAACCGTATCGCCAGCTTCCCGCAGAACGATACGAGTTTCCAGAAAACAATCCAAGATCTTCTCAAGGTTATCGGCACGCAAACTTCCCGGCGGCGCAAAGGAGAGATGAGCCATCTCCCGCGCAGCCGGGGCGGCATTGCGCCCATTGCGAGTGACGATCAGTTCATCCGTAACCGGATGGACAATGATACGGTCACCAGGCTGCAAGGCCAGGACATCCGCAATTTGCAGATGGCGCGCAGGAGTTTGCGATGGCATCTATTTCAAAGCCTCGATCCGCTCGGCGATACTTAAGATGTCGGTAATTCGCACGCCGAAGTTTTCATCGATAACCACAACTTCGCCTTTCGCAAAGAGTTTGTCATTCACAAGAATATCAACCGGTTCGCCGGCGAGTTTATTAAGCTCAACAACTGAGCCCGGTCCAAGTTCCAACACCTCGCGGACTTTTTTATAGGAGCGCCCTAATTCGACTTTGATATCCAGACTGATATCAAGAATAAGCTCGAGATTTGTAGTATCCGCCGAGGTTCCCATACCGCCGATAAGCGGTTCAAATGCCGCCGGCTGTGCCAAAATAGGTGCGGCTCCCGTTGCCCCACCATAGGCGCGCGGCCCCTCCATAACCGGTCCACCAGGTGAACTGGCGGCCATAGCCAGACTGTTAACCAAACTGCGGGGCAATACTTGGGTAAAAGTCCCCGTCAGATTGGGTGAATTGATGGTGTAGTTGACCAGGATCTGTTTTTGATCACTGGGCGGGAGAATCGAACCCAAATTGCCGGGATTCACCGTCACATTGGGCATATCGATCTGGACTTCACCGCCCAGCTGCCCGGCAAGTTCCGTATTGGCGCCATTAAGAATCTGCGACAGCGTTTCCGATAAGGCGCTTTCTTCAAGATCGCCGAATTCGCCCTCACTGCCTCCACCAGTCATTTGATTGGCGAGTCTTAAGGCATCATCCGTTTTGAAATTTAAAACAGTATCGCCGCTAAGCAGTCCCTTATAACCGAATCCACTGGCGACTACGGGGCCATCGACGACTCCACCAATAGAATCCGCATCGACTTCCTGAATATCCCCAATTTGGATCGTCACGGCATCGCCCATTAACGTGCCCAAAACGTTTTGCCCCGAATTGGCTATCATTTGGGCATAGGACTTGACCGTGTCCTTCTCTTCGGCGGAGATCATACTCGTCTCGCCACCTCCGCCACCGCTTGTTTCGGGAAGGGGTGTCCCCTTTAGCAGGGCATCAATTTCATCCTGGGTTAGGGCTTCAGCAACCATTGTCCTTTTTCAACCGCTCGAGCATGGCCGGTTATCCGGCATGGGCGCTTACGCGGTGATTTCTCCCTTCTTTCCGATCACATTGGTTATGCGGATTGCTTTCTTGCGGCGGTGAATGCCGGTCTGTGCGTAATAGCGGTATTCTTGCCCCACACAAACAACAACATCGTCGTCCACGCGCCGGTTGAGCTGAATGATATCGCCGGAACGAAGTTCCAGTAGTTCCTTTAGTTTTAGTTGAGTTCCCCCCAAATACGCCGTAATCGGAAGGTTGATCCGCCGCAAACGGTCGTAAAGCACTTCCGCATGCTCTTCCGAGAGTTCCTTACGTGAGGCTGAAAACCAGGAAGTAACCGACAACTGGCTGGCAATCGGTTCCAATGTCGGATACGGAATACAAAATGAAAGCGTTCCGGAGATATCGCCCATACCGACTTCAAAGGTCATCAGAATGACCATTTCACTCGGAAGAATACGCTGCATAAGAAGCTGCGGATTGGTCTCGGAAGCTTCCAAAGACAAATTGAGAGGTAAAACATTGGCCCAAGCTTCATGCAGACAGTCAAAGGCGCGATACAAAACCTTCTCAATGATCGTCATCTCGATCTCGCTCAATTCCCGGTTCTTTTTAAAGACATTGCCTTGGCCACCCATCAAGCGGTCCACGGCGGGGAATGAAAGCGTGGGAGAAAGTTCCATTAAGGCTTCCCCCTCCAATGGATCCATGTTGATGATATTCAGCGAAGTCGGATTAGGAATTGAGCGAATAAATTCTTCATAAGATATCTGGTCGACTGAAACCAATTTAACTTCGACAATCATCCGCAAAAATGCGGAAAGAGATGTCGAAAAAAGACGCGCAAACTGCTCGTGCAGGTTGTGCATCGTACGGATCTGATCTTTTGAGAATCGGTCGGGATGGTTGAAATCGTAGACTTTAACCTGGCGGACTTTTTCATCGTCATCTCCACCTCCACCGACATCGCCACCACCACCGCCTTCACCGGTGGCAAACGCCGAGAGCAGAGCATCAATTTCGCCTTGAGAAAGAATATCCGCCATGATCGTTTACGTCTTTATTGGACAACAAGCGTCGGAAAATAGACTTCTTCCACTCTTGAACGCGTCAAAACATTTTGATTCAGCGCATTCTTAATCTCTTGTTTTATTTTTTTAATTCCGACGTCGCTTTGCAGCTGCGTAACCTCTTTGCTGCGAAGAATCGACATTACGGTATCACGTATTTTTGCATTCTGTGTAAACTTGTTTTTATCGGATACGGGCATCCATTCGCCTACGGCTTCTTCTTCGAGAACGCCTTCAGGAAATGCTTTGATTTCGAAGGTCATATCAATATTCGCGATACGGTCGCCCTGAAGATTCACAACGAATGGTTTATCCATCGGAACCTGAAGTCCCGGTGTCGGCTTTGGTGTCGCCTCATTCGGCGTACCAGGCGCATCTTCTCCACCAATTAAAAGAAAGAAGACTGCACCTATCGCGCCTAGCAACACAACAAATACGACAATGATTAAAGGGAGTTTGGATTTAGATCCTCCCCCACCTTCTTCATCGTCAGATACTGCTATCTGATCATCAGGATCAGCCATTGAAGTTCTCCCTTAGCCGAAACATCTCAACTCTTGAAATGGGAGCATATTATACTTCCTGTGACTCCTAAACGTCAAGCGTCTATTTAAGTTTGTATATGCTTTGACAATCCCTTTGTCGAGCTGGATTCGGCTTCTCGAAACGGCATCAGGCGGGCAAAATTTACCCAGTAATTGCCTATTTGAGTGTTTCTAATGCCTTACAATGCAATAGTCGGGCCAGATCAAGATCACAAGATTCAGATTTGGGCAATTTTTGCTCATTTCGAGACTTTGCAAATTGGTCACCCATGATTCATGCACAATGGCCGGAATCAATACTCACTATACTTTGGGGGATGTCGCCGTTACAAGACGGGGATTCGCCCGTTGGTTGACCGAGGCGCGGGAACAAACCAAACTACGGCACCTCTTATGATGCATAATCGAAAAATCCATTCAATCATTCACTGTATGCCCGGCTGGCATAGTTGGGCAGCAGTTTCTTTTGCCGGACTCTTGATTTCATTTCTCGCTGGCTGCACAGCACCTGCCAGGGTGGCGTTAGAACCATCCGAATCAGTGCTTGCAGATGTGTACACCTGTAAAGGGCTCAGCGAAGAGGGCCGTTGGCTGGATGTAACGGATGAATTCGATCCTGAACAGGATTTGCGCGTCATTGTTGTGGCACAATTATCTCCTGGCCAACAGCAGGGATATATCCTTTATGAATTGATGGATCCCCTGGGCTATGTGGCTTATGTAGAACGCCGGGCATATCCCAAACAGGCCCATTTAGGCATTTGGTGGAATTGCAGTGATCTTGTTAAAAAAGGCGGAGAAGGAATTTGGAAAGCAACGGTCTATTCCGATTGGAATATCGTTGGTCAGGCTCAATTCCGTATCGGCGAACCTCCAGTTGATGAAGACATAGATCAAGGCCGCTTTATGATGATAACCCAAGAGAACAGTGATTCGGATTCTCTTGAAACTCTTCTATCGGCTCAACCCGGCCAAAATCAAACCGAACCCGGTGTTCAAACATCACCGGCCTCAGAACCCGGCGATTCAACAGATGACATATCCGATGTGATACAAGCCGCTGATTCGCTGCTTGTGCCTGCTACATCACCGGCAATTGAGTCCGATGCAAACGGAACAGTCATTCCGAAAATAGAGCTTCCCGCCCTGCCGGAGACATTCCAAAAGCCTGTTGAACTCCCGCCCATCGATCCTGTTGAGTCATCTTCTTCGACGACGCCCTGATCCATTAGGTATTTTTCGCTATTTTACCTCCTCTCGCATCCCGCTTCAGCGGGCCTAACCGACATAATTTCAACCAGTTAGAACCACATCAACACTTACCTGCAAATTGCCTGTATCATATTTCATCATCGAGCCGGATGCGGTAGCTTGAAGGAGATTGGGTCTCGGGATTTTTACGATGCGGTAATTGGGGTCTGCCAAACAACGTGACCCCCGGATTAAAGCATGATTATTCACCGCCAAATTATACGGCGGGAGCGTGACATTGTTGCTGTCCGCGACCGCGCACGTACGATCTGTTCAGAATTGGGATTCGGCACAAAAGAGCGGCTCGAGGTTACAACATCCGTTTTTGAGCTGGCCCGGAATATCCTTGAGCATGGTATACGTGGCCGTATCACATTCGAACTCCAATCCGAAGGAGATCGTTTGACCCTAATTGTCATTGGTACGGACAAAGGGCCGGGCATGTCGCCCGACGCAATTGCGGAAATCACCAGCGGCGACGAAATACCTCCGAAAGGATCATTGCAAGGCTTTGTCGCGATGCGCCGCCTCATGGACGACATCGAAATCGGAACGGCACCGGATGGAGGTCTTGAAGTCAAACTGGTCAAGCATCGCGCCGGCCCCGCAAAAAAGCTTGCCACCAATCTCGTTGAATTCCTAAGTGAAAAATTCAAAACCAGCAAAGCACCCACCGCCAATGAAGAATTGCGTCTTCAAAATGCGAACCTGGCGCAAACGCTATCGCTCTATGAGGAAAAAACTCAAGAACTTGAACGACGGAATCGCGAACTGCAAGAACTGAAACATGAACTGGAAAAAGAAAAAGAGGAACTCAAAGGTCATACGGTGGAGTTACAGGAAAACCTGCTGGGATTGGGTGACGAGACCGTTGAACTATCGCAAGCCAATCAACGGCTTTATGCCGCTGTTCAACTTCTTCCAATTCCTTTGGCAATTACGGATACGGATGGAACGGTTGTTTTTGAAAACGAGACACTTGCGGCATTATTAAAACAATCAAATAAAAACCTCTTAAACGCATCGGCCAAAGAACTTATCCAAATGCTTTCAGAATGTCTTCCTGAAATTGTTGATGAGCCGGGAAGGCAACAGTGGATGCGTAATACACTCGCTAAATTAAAAGAAGAATTACCCTTGGACTTCACAATTTCCAGCAAAGAAGGCAATGTCCATGTGCGCGTGGTCCCGCTCCATCAACCGGATGGCGCGTGGTTGGGTTATTCGTGGACATTTGCACGGTGCGACGGTCAATGAGTCCGACGGATAGCATCAGAGAGTCCCCCGCTCCATAATCTGTAATAATCAGACTTGCTTCTACATGTATTCCTGTGCAACCCGGTCGAGTTCTTCAGTCGTAAACGCCTCCGGTCCGAGTTGCTTTTCATGCGACTCTTTTAAGAGCTGCCAAACCGCCTGATTGTATGGAACGGGGATACCATAACGGCGGCCAAGGCCAATAATAGTCTCATGGTACAAACCGTTCTCAATGTCTTTCCGGCGGTGATAGAGATTCTGCCATGTTCCGTTTGTAACCATAAAATGTTGGTCGTCAACTTGAGGTGGTCCGCTTTCGGCCAGATTTTTTAGCATTTGTTGCATCGTCTGACTTCCGGGTACGGTGGCCTCATGGGCAATACCCGCCGCGTTTAAAACCTCGTGCCCCTCGCGAACCACTGCGGTGCGAATCCGCGCCATCTCCCGGTAGTTGGTTTTCGTTGTGGCAATGATCGCATGAGTAGCGCTATTGAGGTTGATGAGCAGTTTGTTCCATTTTTCCGCGGTAATGTCTTCCGATAGTTCCGCCTGAAAACCGGCTTTGTTCAGGGCCGCTACAATCGCAAAAGCGTTTTTGTCATTTCCCTGGGGATGTTTTCCAATCACCAACTGGCCGCGCTTGCGAAACAATACTTCTCCCGGATTAAGCATGGCGCAGGTCATTTTGAATACGCCGCCGTAAACATTGGCAAAGAATTTCTGCGCCATGTCTTCATTGGTTACGGCATTTTGAAGACATACCAAAGGCGTATCCATAGAAAAAACATCCCGGAGCGTTTTCAGGCTTGCTTCCGTGTCATAGCTTTTTACGGACAGAAAGATGACCCAATCGCTTTGAGTATTGAGATTAGAAAGATCTGTAACGACTCCAACCGGCTGAATCCATGATTCCTCCCAGCCTTTTAACGCCAAACCGTTTTGATTCCGGATCGCCTCAACATGCTTCGGACGCGCACAAAGCGTGACATCAAAACCTGCTTGTGCCAAAAATCCACCGGTCACACTGCCGATCGCACCCGCGCCATAAAACAGAAAATGCATCTCTTCGTTTGCCTTTCAACAATGATGTCACATGCAAACTTCAGCCTACCTTAAGTAGCCTTTTTCTCAAACGAGATGGGATTCTCTCTAGCTTCGAATGAGAGCGGATTGATTCCGCGCAGCATCATGCCTTGAGCATGGGAACGGTGCGTATCCACTGTGGGCCGGTCATTGGGAGCACGAAATTGTATCAGCACGTTCCTGCGGGGACGGGAAGAAGTATTTAGTCCCGAGCCGTGGATGGTCAAATAATTGAAAATTGCGGCATCACCGGCCTTGGCGGGAACAGGAGTCGCCGTTTCAATCGGATATTCGTTGGTATCCAAATAGAGGCCATCCGGTTGGGTCGGCAATTGGCCCAGTTTGTGGCTGCCGGGCACAACCCGGATGCAGCCGTTTTCGATATCGGCATCATCCAGATAAATACTGACAGCCAACATGGTATGCAGCTCATGTGGAAAATACGGACAATCCTGATGCATTGGAAACGGAGCGCCTTTTTCGGGAGGCTTCACGATCAGCTTGGTATGATGAAGTTGAATATTCGGACCGATCAAAGCTTCGACACAGTCAAGAATACGAGGAGTCATAAGCAGCTGCAAAAAGGCCGCGGAATGATATTGCACATCATGAGCGCCGGTCACATCCTTTTTCCCTCTCTCCTCGGCGGGCATCCAATTCCCACCCCACAAGAAACTGTCGTTATAGCCGCTTTCACGTATGCGCTGCAAAACAGAATCGGCCTCATCCCGAAGAAGCTGCACCATCTCCGGCTCGATAGCCCTTTCGAGCAACGCGTAGCCCGTTTCTTTATAAAACGCCGCTAATTCGGCGAATTCACGATTGGATTCATTCACCATGATTGATTCCTCTCCGCTACCAAAAATGTACCTTCCGGATCGCGCAAATAGCGATCCTGTCCCATACGGTTCCGGTGGATAAACGTTTTGTTTTCTCACCGGGAAGGCGGAGCTTCTATCACTGCTGGAGATAAATCAATGCTGATAAGGCATACTGACGAAGCCAGGGATCATCCGAATTGCGCGCCTTTTCAAGCGCGGGGATCGCCTCTTTTGCCGGAACCCCAATCTCAGCCAAGATTTCAAGAATCAATTCGGCTTCATCACTGTCTGCCTTTTCATGCAAGGCCAAGAGAGCCGGGACCAGTTCCACGGCATTCGCCCCCATAGACCGTATTGAAATCAGCGCCGTGCGGCGGCGGGGTGAATCATCGGCTTGCAAGGCCGTTAGCAAAATGGGCACAGCGCCGGTGGCGTTTTGCGGAAAAACCGTAGCCAAAGCCGCAGCCGCTTGGAAACGCACATCCAATGAATCCGATTTGAGCAAAGGAGCCAATTCCTTGTTATTGGGCAAAACCAATGCACCCAAAAACCTACCTGCCTGCAATCCGCCCAATAGGAGTTCCGCTTCAGCCGTGGCCAGCCGGATACGCGGGTACTCGATCATCTCGTAGCCGTAATCGACATTATCGAAATCTCCTGCGAAATTCATTCGTAGCGCGACTTGAGACTTCCCGAAATCGAATGGAGATGGCATCGGGCCGCACGAAAACCCATTAGTATCCTCGATGAGCATTCCATAACTCTGCAATCCATTGCTGGCGGAGTAGCAGCGCGTGTTGAGCGGGCCGCTCATGGCTGAAGCCGCAATCGCCGGTCCGGGAGCAGGCGCAGGTACAGCTACGCCACCACCAACCACAACAGATGCAGTGACAGTGCCGCCCGTGTTCACAGTGCTGCTCAAAGACGCACCGGCTGTGCTCATTGCTACAGTCTGCGGCGCCGTTGCTTGCATACCGCCCGGCGCGCCACCATAAGTTCCGGAAGATATAGCCGGTGTACCGGTTACATTCTGTGGAACAACACCCCCACCCACAGAAGGGGAAACGGAAGCAACCGTGCCCGCTGCCGTCGTCGCAGTTGTTGGGGCGCCGGCCGCTGGAGCTCCCGCGGGGGGTAATGTCACAGGAGTTGGCTTCGCCAATGCGCCATAAGGACCTTCAACCGCCGCGATCCAAAGATAGACCGTTTCAGTGCTTACTCCGGGAATGGCTGTCAGGCGCACGCCTACTGGTTTGATTCTGAATTTGTCTCCAATTGCGGGAAGCTGGCCGAGGTAGGCCACAGGAGTCGTCAAAAACACCGGAGCCAACTGGGGCTCATAGGCGGTGGCAGTGGCATCGGAAATATTCCACCTCCACATACGGTAAATCGGCATTTGCGTGCTATCGACGGTGAATGTCATAGCCGCACGTAGGACATCCTGGAGTTGTCGTTGCGCTTCAACTACATGCGCACGCTCTTGTACCCGCTCAAAACGCGAAAAGACAAGTATGAAGAGGACCGAAATCACAGCCAGTGCAACGGCCCCTTCAACGAGTACTTTCCAAGTTAGCCATTGTCTCGCTTTCGGCATCCCGCACACTCCCATAGCGCCTGCGCATCGTTTGAAATGTCTCGCCGATTAAAACGTAGTACAAAAACGTTGTTTTATCGAATAAACGAAATCGATGCCGGTTAGTCACGCCTTCGTAATGGCATCGATAGCCGATAATTCCTCATCGGAAAACGAGCGGTTTTCCAATGCTTGTACATTTTCTTCGATTTGCCGAATGTTTGAAGCACCAATCAAGGCGGAGGTAATTCGCGGATCACGAAGAATCCAAACCAACGCCATCTGTGCCAAAGATTGGCCGCGCTTCTTCGCAATCTCATTGAGTTGCCGGACTTTGCTCAGATTCTCTGGTGTGATGTTGTTCTTCCGGGCTTCCTCGGGCCAATGCAAGGCGGCTCGCGAATCGTCGGGCACTCCATCCAAATACTTATCTGTTAATAATCCCTGGGCGAGCGGACAAAAAGGTATGACGCCGCTGCCATGCCGGTGCGTATGATCCAATAGATTGCTTTCGATTTCCCGGTGCAGCAGATTGTAGCGGGGCTGATGAATTGTAATGGGATTCCAATCATGACGCTCAATAATGCGAACGGCATCGCAATAATGGGCTCCCGGGAAGTTACTGACGCCTACATAAAGGGCTTTGCCTTGTTTCACAATCAGATCCAAGGCGGCGAGTGTTTCTTCCAAGGGGGTCTCAGGATCGGGACGATGGGCGTAAAAAATATCCACATAATCCAGTTGAAGACGCTTGAGCGACTGATCCAGGCTGGCCACCAAATACTTCTTGGAAAGCCATTCGCCATAAGGGCCCGGCCACATCAGATATCCGGCCTTGCTGGAAATAATTAATTCATCCCGGGGCATATCTTTGAGAATTTTGCCTACAACGCGCTCGGCATTCCCCGGGGGCACTCCATAATTATTAGCCAGATCAAAGTGGGTTATCCCGAGGTCGAAAGCACGGAATAGGCATTCCCGGGCTACGTCTTCTCCACGATAGCCGCCAAAGGTTTCCCAAGCACCCAAGGAGATTTCGGGCAGAAGCAGGCCCGAACGGCCACAACGCCGGTAGGTCATCGAATCGTATCGTTGGGGATTAAACTCCACAGCCATCGCTAAACCTCAGAGATTTATAGAATTGCGTCGCGAACCCAAATCCTGCAACGCACTTAACTATAAGTGCTTACTCTTCACGAAGTAACCGGTCCCAGGGATAGCGATACAAAAGGCAGACAGATTGTACGCAAAAAATTGCGTACTCCGCAGGTCCCCGGAAATTCGGAAGAGTGTTATCCTTATTGCCACCTGAGGGCAGAGTTCGATTCATGCTGAATTCGGGTTAAGCGCTTTAGGCGCGAAGGAGGACTTTCATGTCAATGCACGGTACAAAAGTCACAGCAAAGGAGATACGGATACCCATCGGAGAGTGTCCATGGTGTGGCACCGAGCGTGTAACGTTGAGGGATTATCTTTGCTACCATAGCGTGAATTTATGCTGCCATGAGATTTTTCGAGCCTTGGCCAGCAAAGCCAGTTTGGCCCTCAGGCATTTTCCGAACAATAAAGTAGATACCGGGGATTCATGGAAAGAATACTTAAATACATTTCTTGAAATCGTAAAAGCCGACAAACGGTCATACGAACGTTTTAAACCTCTTCTGGACAAGATTGAAGCATTTCAAGTTGAGTATGATGGCGAGTTGTTCGACTTCTTCGAGTTTTTAGTCAAACTCTACGTCGCACGCGGGTATATTGAAATGCGTGGCGGAATGCGCGATGAACTGCAAAAACAATGTTTGGTCTGTAGCAAGGAACTTCCCGAAGGTTTTAAACATGAAATTTGCAGATCGTGCATGGAACACGTCGGTCAACCGGAAGCCGATTTTGAAGTCGAACACTCCACCGTTGAGGCGCCCAAACGTACAGGCATGCACTTTAAAAGAGATTAAATATCTAGCAGGGAGACAATCCGATGAGCAGCAAACAGATCGGACGGCGGTCATTTTTATCCAGAACAGCGAGTGTAGCGGCAATCACGCCCTTAGCGGCGTCATCCTACGCTCGTGTAATAGGCAGCAACGACCGGATTTCGGTGGGTATTATCGGCTGCGGAAGCCGAGGCAATGCGCTTCTCCGGGATTTTTCCAACAATGCCCAAGAAGGTAATGCAGAAATCGTGGCAGTTTGCGATATTTGGAATCAACGCCGCGAAGAAACTCGCGAACGTGTCGGTGAACAGCAAAAAGGAAGGATACCCCGGGCAATTATCTCTTATCCGGAATTGCTCGGCTGTGAAGAAATCGACGCTGTCATCATCGCCACAATTGACCATCAGCATCCGGTTATGCTTAAGGATGCCGCAGAACAAAAGAAAGATGTTTATGTCGAAAAGCCGCTCTCTATTGAATGGAAGTATTTAAAACAAGCATTCAAAGCCGTCCAAGACAATAACATCGTCGTACAGAACGGCACACAACTGCGTAGCTGGCCCTCCTTTAATGGTTGCCGCGAGTTTGTACAAAGCGGCGCTCTTGGAAAGATACTTCGGTGCGAACAAGCACGCAGCAGTTATCGTCCTTATTGGCATAGTTACAAAGGGTATTTGGAGGAAAAGGATACGGATTGGAAGGCTTTCTTGATGCATGCGCCCAAACGTCCTTGGGATGCCGATGTTTATACGGCCTGGATGGGGTATCGCCCGTTCTCCAATGGCGCGTTGGGCGGAATGATGTCGCACTTTATCGATTTGGTGCATTTCATCACCGGCGCACAAGCCCCGCATTCCGCCGTGGCCGGTGGTGGGATTTATGTCTGGAAAGACGCACGCACGGTTCCCGATGCCATCCAAGCCACAATGGAATATCCCGAGGAATTTCAGGTCTCTTATTGCTCCAATTATGGAAGCGGCGGTGCAAATTATTTCCGCATCATCGGCACGAAGGGCGTTATGGACTTGAACGATTGGAATCAGCCGGTTGTCAGTGGAGAGGGAAGCGAAGACCCCGACCGCATTGCCGAAAAGCAAAATATCGAGCCAATCCCCCGCGATCCGCACATGCTCAACTGGCTCAAATGCATACGCAGCCGGAAACAACCGAATGCCGGAATCGATGCCGGATTCAGCCACGCAGTGGCCGCCATCATGAGCGATGAGGCGTTTTTAACCGGCCGCCGAATGATTTACGATCCCGAACGCCGGAAAATCAAGAAAGTCTAAAGTCTTACAATTCCCTTTACTTTAGGGGCCGGACACGAGGATTCTTGACCTCAACGATGGCGTAACGGTCATGCGGATCCCCATGCACCTGCATAACAAAATGTCCACGTAAGGACCGGTCATTTGTGATATCACAAGCCGGTTGGCCGTTCACCCAGGTCTGTATCCGATTTCCTTCACAACGAACCCGGATTTCGTTCCAATCGCCGACTTTGTGCAAATCAAAGGGGGCGGCGGTGATATTGTAAATGCTGCCGGTGGGGTATCCCCGGTCCGAATCACAGACTTGCGCTTCATATCCCTCGTGTGAGAAACGGCTTCTCACACCCTCGGGAATGCGAAAATCGATTCCGCTATTGGCTCCCGGCGGAAGTCGAATATCAACTACATAATCAAAATCATCGAACAACTGTTTGTTGATAAGATAGCTGTTGCTTTTTTCCTGTGTATTCCACCCATAAATAACAGGGACTTCGCCATCGCCTTCCGAAATCATGCGTGTAGTCCATTCCGCGCTACCTACATCAATCCAGTCATCAAGATCATGCCCGTTGGCCAGCGATATCCAACCATCGGAATCGTATGTCGGCTTGGCGTGCTCAGGAGTTGTTGTGCAGCCCGCAATAATCAGTACAGAAGCCGACAGAACCGCCAATACATGGATTCGCATCAACGTTTGTTTATAAATCATCTTCATCACCATTTTTCGATAAGACTTTGAACGAGCAAGAATAACAGAATCAAAGACAAAACACCTACAGAAGCTCATATTCGTTTACAGATATTTTAAGATAATATCCAACGTGGCTCACTTTATTGCCGCCCAAGGCATCGGTAGGATTTGTTAAGCCAAAGGACAGTGACTGAGGATATCAATGCATACCCACATCGTTTTTTTCTGGTTAGATAAACACGCCGATGAGGCGGAACGAAAAAGTCTAACGGAAGATTGTTTCATACTTCTTGAACCGATTGAAACCGTGAAAGAACTACGAGTGGGCGCGCCCTCCGGAACATCCCGTCCGATTGTGGATCGGACTTATGACCTGGCCATTGTGGTCACATTTGAAGACCTGGCAGGTCACGATACGTACCAAGATCATCCACTCCACCACGAATTCGTTGAAAAACACAAAGGATACTGGGCCAAATGCCTGGTTTATGACATCGCTTCTTAAATTCCCGGCATTTGCGCCGACGTCACCGAAAGGAAAAGCAATGCACGATCTTTCACGCCGCGCTTTTATCAAAAACACCGCTCTGGGCGCATCGGCCTTGGTCGCCGGATGTTCTTCTATTCAGTCTTTCGGCAAGGCTTCAGCAACAGACCGTGTAAAGCTGGGTGCTACGGGTGTCTCTCTGCCGCGGGTGGCCATGGGCACCGGCACACGGGGCTGGAAAAAAGTCTCTGACCAAACCAAGCTGGGAAAAGAGGGTTTTTCCCGTCTGATTGCCCATGGTGTTGACCATGGCTTGGCGTTCATCGATTCGGCCGACCTCTACGGTTCGCATGAATACGTACGCTATGCGCTTAAAACCGAGAAAATTCCGCGCGATAAAGTCACGATCCTTTCAAAAATATGGTTTGCCGAAGCGCCGGAAATGACACCCACAAGCACGGCAAAGCCGGAACTAGACCGGTTCAGGAAAGAACTGGGCGTTGACATGATCGATATCTGCCTGATCCATTGTGTCACCGCTCCCGACTGGCCGTCTCAATTAGAGCGTATGCGTGATGAACTTTCCGAATTAAAAGAAAAAGGCGTTGTGCGTGCTGTTGGTTGTTCATGCCATACCCACGCCGCGCTTAAAGAGGCGATCGACAATCCTTGGGTGGATGTTGTGCTGGCACGCATCAATTACGATCACAAACGCATGGATGATGATGCGACCACTGATGAAACCGCGCAGACATTGAAACGCGCCCGCGCCAAAGGCAAAGGTGTTCTAGGTATGAAGATTTTCGGGTGCGGCGATCTCACAAATCCCGAGCAGCGAAACGCCTCGCTTCAATATGTGCTCGGTAACGAGCTGGTCGATGCCATGACCATCGGCTTCACATCGCCCGAACAGATTGATGACGCTACAGCCAATATTGACCGTGTGCTTCAGGCATGATGCACAGAATTTTATAATTTGATTAATTGCATGTGAATTACTATCTAATTTGCAGTTGAATTGCCGAATGTCCGGTTTTTGCCTTTCATTTGCAGAGACCGAATTGAAAAACACGCTATCCTGCTGAATTATGAGGATTCTTTTTGTCCTGCCGCAAATTCCTTATCCACCGGAAAGCGGTGGACGTATTGTTACGTGGAATATGCTGCGGCGGTTCGCCGATAAGCATGAATGTTGGGTGACATGCCTCTATCACCATCCTGGCGAGCTTTCGGCTCTGCCGGTTGTGCGCGAGCAGGTCCGTGAGATTGCGGCATTCCGCGCCGGTCCACGGCTCTCCCCGTGGCGCTTTCTCCGTTCCCTTCTTGAAAACAAACCATACAAGGCTGTCCGTTTCCGGAACGCAAAAATGGCGGCCTATATCCAAGAAATCATCCGGCGCGAACGGATCGAAGTCATCCATGCCCAGAACTTTTATGCGGCTCAATATGTCACCGGCCATGAGCCATGTTTGCGCGTCCACTACAAAGAGAATATCGAAGGTCTGGTCATGGCCCGGTATGCGGAGATCGCAGGCCCGCCTTGGTCGTGGACGCTACCGCTCGAAGCGTGGCGAACACTCAATTTTGAACGCCGCCTGCTTTCGCGCTTCCATCACATTCTTTCGATCTCCAATATCGAAACCGAAGTACTCCAACATTGGAGCACCGGTCCCCAGATAACCTATTGCCCGCCGGGTGTGGACTTGGAGGCTCATCCTTTGCTTCCAATCGCTTATAAAAACGGAGCGGCCGGGCTCAATGTTCTTTTTGCGGGAACAATGTCTTATCCGCCCAATGACCGGGCGGCTCGCTGGCTATTGGATGAGATATGGCCGCTTGTTTATCCGGTCTGCCAGCGGGCGACGCTATCCATTGTGGGGCATGGCCCCCGGCCTTGGCTCTTGGAGCGAAACGGGAAACAAGGCGTCGAAGTTACCGGCAGCGTTCCGGATATGCGCCCTTATTATGAAAAAGCAGCGGTTGTCGTATTGCCACTTCAAATCGGAGGCGGTGTGAAACTTAAACTCCTGGAAGCAATGGCATTCGGACGGCCTGTGGTGAGTACACCCATCGGCGCGGAAGGACTTGATCTGAAACGGGGCCGTGAGATTGAAATTGCTGAAAGTGCCGTGGATTTTGCCAAACGTATCGTCGAACTGCTTAAAGACGTGGAGCGCCGTGAGCAATTTGTGAATAACGCACGCAAGATGCTCGAGCGTGATCATAACTGGGATCAACTCGTTACCGCGCAAATCGCCAATTATGAGCAATGGCTAAAAGATGCCGAATTGCCTGCCGGCTCTTAAGATTCCAATCTTCAAATCACCCGATAGAAGCCAGATACGCAAGGAATTGTTTCGCGTAGCGATCCAGGTTCGCCTCATCGCCGCCCCCTCGGACCGGCGAACACATCTCGTAGTTGGCCCAGCCATCGAATCCGCCTTCTTTAAGGCCCCGGAAGAAAGACGCGTAATCGATTGTCCCTTCGCCCATGGGCACAGCCCGGGCTAAATCCGGATCTAGGCGCCGGTAGTTGACCGCATCAGGCACATAAGAATATCGCGGGAACCGCACATAGTCGGCGCAGGTTGTCGCCACAGTGAACGGTGCGGCTTTTTTAGCGGATATATAAAGGTCCTCTCCCCGCAATGCAGGCGACCAAGCATCGTACATGGCTTTTACATTGGGCCGGTTTATATCCTGAAGCATTTCCAGATAAGCATCGGTATGCAGACCCAGATCGTGGTGGTTCTGTATACCTAACGTCACGTCCATGGATTCGACGGCATCCGAACACCATTTAAGGGCATCCACACACCGCCCCCAGAGCACGGCGGGAGATTGTCCGGGCACTTCATACCCGGTGAACAGACGCACCAAACGGCAGTTGAGGTCCACGGCCAATTGGGCCAGTTCCTGCACATACTTGACCTGAATCTCAACGATGGGGACCTCCATCGATTCCAATCCCGCGGTGAAGTTGGTATAGCCCGCAATACATGCGACTTCGATTTGTGTCTGTTCCACTTTGTTGCGCAGCTGACGCCGCCGTTCTGCGTCGATATCCATAATGGAGGCATGCGGGCGCTTGCCCATAAGCATCACTCCGTCATAGCCAAGGGCTTTAGTCCGGTCGATAAACATGGGTAGGTCAAGACGCGCCTGGCCCCAAAGTCCTGCGTAGCTAACGGAAAAAAGAGCGGTTTTCATCATGGAGTTGTTTCCTTTTGGTTTGGCCCCTATGTGCCGTGCCATGTCGATCTTGAATGATGAAAAGATTGCCGGGAGCTGTCAAATTACCACTCCGCAATCAAGGACTTTCTATCGTTCATCACCGGCAAACTCAACAAATTCAAATTGCGAAAGTTACGGTACACCGTAAAAACCCGTTAATGCCATACCTTATGCCGCTCCGTATTTTGCGAAACGATATCGCTGTTACGGCTTTGGAGGGGCTCATTCCGCCGCTCCCTATGCAGCCGCTTTCATGTTCGTCTATGCTATTGTTCGGTGTCGGGTCAGGGTAAGGCGTCGAAGACGCCTATAGATCGTTTTTGTCAGGTGCCGCTATGCCCGATGTCGCTTTTTTGAATCGTCAGTTTCTCCCCATTGAACAAGCAACCGTATCGATTAATGACCGTGGCTTCGTCTTTGCCGATGGCGTGTATGAAGCCTTACGAACTTATAATGGAATTCCGTACGCCATCGACCGGCATGTCCGGCGTCTGCACCGTAGTTTAAGTGAACTCGAAATCTCCTATCCGCAAGAGTTTGAGCAACTCGAACAGATCATGACCGAAGGCTGTTCGCGGGCCGGATATGAGGAAAGCCTGATTTATGTCCAGATCACCCGGGGAACCGCGCCGCGCGCACACATTATCAGTGCGGGCCTCGAACCGACACTTCTGGTGACCATCCGTGAATATCATCCCCATGCGGCGGCCTGCTATGAGCAGGGTGTTGAAACCATCACGGTGACCGATGAACGTTGGGGACGTTGCGATATCAAAACCATCTGCCTGCTGCCTAATACCATTGCCAAGACCAAAGCCCACCGGGCCGGAGCCTATGAGGCAATTTTGGTAGGCCAGGACGGTATGGTGCATGAAGGTTCCTCTTCAAACCTGGCCATTGTCCGCGATGGCGATGTAATCACCCATCCCGCCGACCATCAAATTCTTTGGGGTGTGACCCGGGAAATCGTTTTGGAAGAAGCCCGTAGCACGGGGCTCGAAGTTATCGAGCGCCCGTTTTCTGTAGAGACGTTGCTTAAGGCCGATGAGGCCTTTTTGATGGGCACGACCTATGAAGTCATGCCGGTCTGCAAAGTGAATGGTAAAACCATCGGTTCCGGCCAACCCGGTCCGGTCAGCCGGCAGCTTTTAGAGTTGTACCGCAGCCAAACCGGCACCGCCTATACCGGCATGCTCCAAACCGGCACGTGAGAGCGGTTTGTCTCTCATCCTTAGGGCAACCCATTCAAAGCAAGATTAGCTATTCACTTGATATTTATAGACTTGTAAAAGAAGGCATTGAATTTTATGACCAATCAGTTGTTACGGCGAGCTGGTTTTGATATCTTATAATTATAAAGAGATTTGTGAGGATTCGCCGAACCGAAAGATATGCCTAGACAAGGGATATTGAGAAAAATAACAAACTTACATATTCTTTGTCGATTCATCAGTGCAACAACACCTACGAAAATCTTACGGTCATTGAAATTTCCGCCGCCTGCTTCTTGTATCACGTTATGCTCGGAGGGCTCATCTAATCATGTCAGTGTCAATTGATGCAAATTCCCATACTCTAGAAAAAATAGATGACCCCCAAGATTGGAATAAAATTAAAACATTTATTTTGAATTGCGGTCGTGATTTACCCGATGCAAAACAAATAAACGACGATTGGATTTGCCAGAAATCTCAAATTCTTGCCGAAGCCTTAATTAATTTGAAAGAACATCAAGAACAGGCAACTGCTGACACTTTCAGTTTAATAAAGAGATTAGTAGAAGAGGCGAAGGAAGTGTCTTTGAACCGGCATGAATTTTATGTGAAGTTTTTTGGAATGGTTTTCCAACAGCTCTTGGACGGTTTCATGCCTGATACTGCGCAGATCAATGTTTTGGTTTTAGCCGATGAGACAAACGAAGTGCGCCGTGCACGCCGGATGTTGTCGACAACAACAAGCAAAGAATCGTATGAGAACGCACGAAATGCGGTCAAAGACATGGGCCTCGATCCGGATTCAATTCGTCATTTTCGTCCAGTAATGGCCCCATAAATATTTACAATTAAGGGTAAACTGTGAGCGGGCAGAAAAGGGTATTTATAGAAACCAGCGTTATATGTGGCATCGGCTACAATTTACAATTCGGGGGCCCGGGAGGATACGAACCGGCAAATCAATTACTTTCGACTCAAGGTCAATATTGCGAATTGATCACCACCAAGCATGAAGTAGATAATGCCAGGAATGAATTCGCAAAATTAGATTTTGAAAGAATCCAGGCTGGTTTCCTCGATCATATTACCGTGAGTCACCGTTCCTTTGGAACACATATTTACCGTAATGACCCGACAATTCCAGCGGCGATACGGCAAGCCCTTTATGATGCAAAAAAGTTGCACGCTAAAATCCTTTTGTCATGTGACATCGAACCTGATCCAATCATGTTTCAAGATTTGCTTGGCGTCAAAATCATGATGCCTGATGATTTTATAAACGATTTTTCAGGTCATGGACTAAGCCCCGAAGAAACAAAGGCCCGGCGAATGCTGAGCATGGCACGTACAACAAAGGAATATCGGCAGGCATGTGTTAAGATCGCGAAGGAACTCGGGATACACAGAAATAGGATCGGGCACACCAAACCTCCAACGAAGTGAATATGACCGCAGATATGCTGATATTCCGTTCGCATTCCCATCCATACCGGTTTCATTCATAATCGGTGTATGAAACGGAACGCATTACACCATAAGGTTTTATTCGTATCGGCTTTCTTCGCCCTTTATTTGTTCCCGGCTGCATTCGGCCATGCCGAAGATGAAGAGACAATCCCTACACCCGATGGATGGGACTTTGAGACGGATATCGCTTACGGTTCCGTCTCCGAGGCCCAACGTCTGGATATTCTCTGCCCTCCGTCCGCGCATGATCCCTGCCCCGCAATTGTATTGATCCATGGCGGCGGCTGGTATCTCGGCGATAAGGGCGGCGAACGCACCCGGCAAATGATGAACCGCTTTGCGCACGCGGGCTTTGTTTCCCTTTCGATCAATTACCGGATGTCCGATGAAGCGCGTTTCCCGGCGGCGGTCGAGGACTGCAAGCTGGCCGTGCGTTGGCTTCGGGCGCACGCGGACAATTATCGTGTGAATCCGGACGCTATCGGCGCGATGGGAACATCGGCGGGCGGGCATCTCTCGGCCATGTTGGCCGTCACGAGGCCGGAGGATGGTTTCGATTCCGCCGGGGGGTACGAAGACCAATCCAGCGCCATCCAGGCCGCCGTTCCCGTTTGCGGGCCGATGGACATGGGCATTCCTTTGGCTGAAAAATCAGATGGTGAGCTCGACCCGTTGGTGATCCGTTTTCTGCCGGATGCTCCGGTGGACCTCATGCAGTTGGCCAGGCGGGCCTCTCCGCTTCATTACGTGCATCCCAAGGTCCCGCCCATGCTGCTCATTCATGGCACGGCGGACAAGCGGGTGGTGGTAGATCATTCGCAGCTCATGGCCGAAACGCTTAAAAAGGCCGACGCGCCCTGCGAGCTGATCTTGGTCAAAGACGGCGGCCACGGCATGGGCATCGCCCGGGGAGAAGATGTCTTCAAAAAAATACTCGCGTTCTTTGAAGCCAATTTGCAGAATATCAATACAAACGCATCCGCCGCGCATGGGGATTACCAATGGTGGAAAGATGCAAAATTCGGCCTCTTTGTTCATTGGGGGCCGGTGAGCCTGCGCGGTGAAGAAATTAGCTGGTCGCGGGCCGGGGAACGCCCGGGGATTCCCGGTCTTTTGCCGGGGACGATCCCGGTGGAGGAGTACGACAATCTCTATCGTGAATTCAATCCCGTGAAGTTTGACGCCGCCGAATGGGTCAAAATCGCGAAGGCCGCGGGAATGAGTTACATCATCTTAACCACCAAACATCACGATGGCTTTTGCATGTTCGACACCCAATTGACCGATTACAAAATAACCAACTCCCCCTATAAAAAAGACATCGTTGCCGAGCTGGCCCGGGCTTGCCATGAAGGCGGCGTACGGTTGGGCCTTTATTACTCGTTGCCGGATTGGAAACACCCCGATTACCGCGCCGAGCATCACCAGCGCTATATCGACTATCTGCACGGGCAGCTGCGCGAACTCTGCTCCAATTACGGCCAGGTGGATATCATCTGGTTCGATGGCGGCGGACAGGGCGGCGCGAAAACATGGGACGCGCCGCGTCTATTGCAAACCATCCGCGAACTCCAGCCTCATGTTTTAATCAACAACCGTTCCGGAATGCCCGCCGATTACGAGACACCCGAGCAGGTCATCGGACGTTTTGAGACGGAGCATCCCTGGGAATCGTGCATCACCCTCGGCCAACAATGGTCTTGGAAACCGAATGACGATATCAAGACCGCCGGGGAGTGCATCAAACTGCTGGTGCTCTGTGTGGGCGGCGGCGGGAATATGCTCCTCAACACCGGCCCCATGCCCAACGGCGAAATCGAACCTCGCCAGGTCGAGCGTCTGAAAGAAATCGGCGCTTGGCTCGAACAGTATGGCGAGTCGATTTATGGCACACGCGGCGGACCCTATCATCCCAGTTACTGGGGCGCCTGCACCCATAAAGACAACAAAATCTATCTCCAGATCTTGAATGGTTGGGAAGACTCGCTGGTTCTGGCTCCACTCGGAGATACGGTTGTATCCAGCCGTCTGCTCACCGGCGGCGAGGCAAATGTGCAGCAGACCGATAAGGGCCTGACCATACGGATCGATTCACAATACGCCGCGCGGCCGGTCTCGATTGTCGAACTGACGCTCAACCGCCCGGCAAGCGGCCTGGCCTCCATCCCGGCCGGGGTGGGCATTCCCGCCGGAGCCACGGCCCAGGCCTCCAACATCCGCCGGAATGAGGCCAATTACGCGCCGCACAGGGCGGTCGATGACGATCCCCTCAGCCGTTGGGCCGCCGATGATGGCGTCACCAGCGCCTGGTTCGAGTTTCAGTTACCGGAAACCATCACCTTCGATGCGATTTTGATGGATGAGGCTTTCGGTTCGCGCATCCAGGAATTCGAATTGCAGTACAAAGACGCCGGAACATGGAAAACCTTTTATCGCGGAACAACCGTCGGACGCAATTGGGCCGCGAAATTCGATCCCGTCACCGCAAGCGAATTCCGCTTGGATATCTTAAAAGCTACCGACGGCCCCACCCTCCGCGACATCCGATTCCATTACACGGAGGGGGGATAGGGGAGGACGAAGAACGGGAGGACGAAAAATGGGAGGGCAAGCGGGAGGGCGAATCTCCTGATGAGCCGAAAAAAACCTCAATGGACTATCTTTTTGCATCTCTTTAGAAAAAATTGTATTGGTGCGAAAAAATGGATAATTCAAATTTACCTTCCCGGCAAAAGCCCGTTCACGGAGTTCGAATAACCGCAAACGCCCCCACAATTGTATTCGTGACGGTATGTACCAAGGATCGTATCAAGATTTTGGACGATGACGTTATTCACAATCGTCTAGTTAAGATTTGGAATGAATCGGATGCATGGCTAGTCGGAAGATATGTTCTTATGCCCGACCATATTCATCTTTTCGTATCTCCTAACAACCAAGAGGTCCATCTTGAAGGGTGGGTTCGCTACTGGAAATCAATTTTCACCCAAAATCATGGCGGAAAGAGTCTTTGGCAAGAAGGACACTGGGATCGGCGCCTTCGTACAAATGAGAGTTACTAGAAGAAATGGGAATATGTGCGCTCCAATCCCGTGAGACATGGTTTGGTCAATCGATGGCAAGATTGGAAATACCAAGGTGAAATCCACAGATACCATTGGATATAAATTAGATACTCACGAAAATGGGGACCATAAAGGCGGCTCATCAGGAGATTCGCCCTCCCGAGATTCGACGTTATCTATGACAAATACATACGTATCTCTCTATCCACCAACTCTCGAAAACATCCACACCAAGCACTGAAAGCGCGTAAGATTATAGCGGGAGGGCGAGTTTCCTAACGAGCCGCTACCTCAAATAAATGCACATGGTTCTCTCTATCCACCAACTCTCTCAATCGCACACACCAAGCACTGTAAGTGCGCAAGATTATAGCCCAGGCTCAGCCCGAGACGGTCGCAGACCGGCGAAGGGCGCCAGCCTGGGTAACCATCCCCCAAACCTCCAGCCCTGAAGGGGCGCGAGAAATAAGAATCGAGACGATTTATTGTGGCGGCATTAAGTTCTCTTCCGCCCTTACAGGGCTCGGATATTTTTTGGTTTCCGTAACCCCGGGCGCCGTTTTTCCGCCTTCGGCGTCCAAACTTGGCCTGGGGCTATTGCATTGCGCGCCTCCAGCGCTTGGCTTATACATTTAAAACGGCAGGTGGATAAAGAGAAACATATGTATTTATTAGAGCTTTCCTACGCATTTGCCCCCCTCTATTCGTTTCCCCATTTTGCACAAAATCTCGAAAAATAGTACTGTAATTTCTTTCCGTATTGTCCCGGTATGGTCCGGTGTGGACCGCCGGGTGGCCCGGACAACTCGTTTGTCTGGGTGCGTCAGCGCAAGAGGAGGTATCGAGGTTTTCCAATACCAAAAACTCCCCCGCTACCCACCAAACTCTATCAAATACAAAAGCCAAGCACCGGAGGTGCGGCAAGGCAATAGCCCAGGCTCAGCCCAAGACGGTCGCAGACCGGCGAAGGGCGCCAGCCTGGGTAACGGCGCCCCCACAATCCCTAAGCGCTGTAAGTGCGCAAGGGAATTGCATATCTCCCGCACCACCCTCCGCGACATCCCGGTTTTATTGTGTCGAAGGAAGGTAGAGAGGGGTATTTCGGCGGAAGGTGAGGCTCCTGCCGAACCGCTGTTCCCGATACAAATGCTACTCGTAGGGTGGGTGATTTCACCCACCATTGTAAAATCCTTGGTTAAACAAACTACCAGTTACATCTGTATCTTTCTACAATTGCCGTAAGGCGCAAGAGGTGGTATCAAGATTTACTTATCGCAAAGACTCCCCTGCTATCCACCAACTCTCGAAAACATCCACACCGAGCACCGGAGGTGCGTGAGCGGGAGGGCGAGTTTCCTAACGAGCCGCTACCTCAAATAAATGCACATGGTTCTCTCTATCCACCAACTCTCTAAAACATCCACACCAAGCGCTGTAAGTGCGTAAGGGAATTGCATATCTCCCGCCCCCACCCTCCACGACATCCGGTTCCATTACACGGAGGGGAGGTAGGGTAGTTCACATTGTCGTGGGCGTTAACGGATATAATTCATGCATTCATATGAAAACACGATTATGTACAAAGAACAAAAAGACGCAGTTATACATTTTGTAGCCCAGCATATGCCTTCTCCTTCTATTATACGTTGTTTCTTCGACAATGTTTCAATCTCGCCAGAATCATAATTTAGCTGATGTGCGGGGAAATTGCGCAAACCTTCATCTAGAGAATGACGATTCAGATTTTCCTCCAATGTCTTCGCTAACTCAATAAAAATATGTTTGCATGCGAAACTGCGCTTCATCACACGCCACCATACAGCACATAACAGCATTCCGATGCTAGATAATAAAATTGGAAGATACGTAGACAAACCGCCTGAATCTTCTACCTGAATGATTCCCAAGATTAAGATACTGTGCACCAGCGTCATCCAGTTTAGATGACTCGTAATATTTGCTTCTGTTTGAATCCATAAAGACAGTGTTGCACGATATGCTTCTATAATGTTTGATTCTTTCACTTCAGTATCATCTTGCATCTTCGCTCTTTCGTGACTTTTATCGCCATTCATCACAGCCGTTATTACATCCAATATTCATAATCGTCTTGATATTCATCTCTCTCCCATCGATCCGATTCATCTGAGCGGTCATATTCCGCATCGACACCCGCGATCTTCATTTCGTCATAATCATCAAGGGAAAGACCGCAATGTTCGCATTCAAATGTCTCACCAATGAAATAAAGGCAAACTCCACATGGTACATAATCCCGATCATAATCAGGTTCTGCGGTAGTCTCACCCCAAAGAATTGCACAAGAACTGCACACTGGGCATTCAACCGGATAACTATCCCACTCCTCGGGATCATAAAGCATTACTTTTTCAACCTGTTTAGCCTTTTGTTTAGCTGCCTCAATCTTCTGGTGAACTCGATTCAATCGCTCTTCATCAAATCTTTTTAGAAATTCCATATTCTTTTCTTCGTTATCAAGAAATATCCAACTTGCCAATTCTGTATCCTTTTGGCGCAGGAACTCAACAAGACTAAGAAAAAGAAAAGTCGTTCGATCAACTTCATATTCTCGATAATCTGGATGCACCGCATGCACACAGATGTTTCGATGATTGGACAGGAACCGAAGATGAGAACCAAATTGCTTTTTAAATTCAGGCGAAAAGACACCAAAAGTCGCAATTGCCTCATCAAGTTCAAGGCTTTTGAAAGTGGACGCCTTCAATTCCACTTCAAACGGTACCGAATGAAATGATCTTGGCATTGCCTCTGGTGCGGCTAAAACGCAACGAAGTTCGAGCGGCAGATTCTTAAAAAAAAGAAGGAGGCTTTGCTTTGCGATAAAGGCTTTGAGTAATAGTTCTATTGCTATGCTAAGGTTACCGATAGCGACCTGTGGGATATTGCTATGTCCCGTTGTTTTATGAACAATTGCCAACCCCGCCTGCCCATAGCCAGCTGCGGCGCGCGCAAGATCTCTGACTATCTCGTTTTGTACGTTTTTCATCTGCTCGACATCCGACTTTAGTCATCAGTTGTGACAAAGCGACACCTGTGCTGTAATAATTTCTTTTATCGTCCGTTTTGAAATTCTCATCGGCAACCCTCCAGGATTGCGCTTCTCAACTGGACAAGATTTACACAATTCTGCTTGGTTTGTAAACCAGTTTTTTGGCAATTGATCGAGATCTATTTATCTACTGGAAATTCAACAATTTAGGAGATAATTCCGTATTTCACGCCGGTTTCTCCCCCACTTCCCTACTTCCCCCGAAACCGTCTGTGCATCCACATCCAACAGTGGGGATATTTGCGAACTACATCTTCAATGGCTTTGGTATAGTTTTGGGTGTTGGCAATTGCATCGCGCTCATTGTCACCCGTATCGATAAAGGGGATTTCATACGCGTACCCGCGATGACCATTAAAATCATCCAGGCGGATATCGCAGCCTAAAAGCACCGGCGCGCCGGTCTTTTTTGCCAAATAGGCCACGCTGGCAAACACCGAAACGGGCTGTCCGAAAAATTCTACTTGCACGCCATTCTTGCCCGCATGCTGATCGTACATCACCGCCACAATATCCCCCCGGCGCAGGGCGGCCAGCACACCTTTGAGCGCATTCTTGCGCGCATACACCCGCATCCCCGCGCCCTCGCGGATTCCATTGACCGCTCCGGCCAGACGGCTTTGATTCATGGGCCGGGCGATCACTGAAACACCATAACGTTTTGCCATGTAGGCGCCCGCCAGTTCCCAGTTTCCCATGTGGGGCACGACCAGAAGCACGCCCTTACCCTTTTGCACGGCGGTCTCCACCGCGCCCAAGGTTTCATCTTCGGCGGCGTATCCGCTCAGCATTTGGTCTAACTCACGGGGGAAACGCACCAACTCCAGGGTGGTCATGATCAGATTGGCCCAACTGGCCTTCGCGATGCGTTTGTGTTCCCCATCCTCCAGTTCCGGCAAAGCCAGGCGCAGATTGTTCAACATCAAGCGCCGCCGTGGCACAATCAACCAATACAAAAGCCATCCCGCCGCTTTAGAGAGCGGAGCCAAGCACCGGCGCGGGATGGCGCGGATGATCGCAAAAATCGGCGTGGGAGAAAAATCGAAACGCATGATGCCTTGGCAACGGATTGTCTATGATTTGGGGCTGCTCGGAGCCCTGCCGTTCCTGGTCCCGGTTTATGCAGCCAAGCGTGGACGCAGTTTCGGCGAGGGACTGGCCCGGCTTATGCGCATCCTACCGCAACGGCTGGGAAAACTCCCAGAGCATCTCCCCACCGGCGGCGAAAGGCCGCTGATCTGGATTCATGCCGTCTCGGTGGGCGAGGTCATGGCCGCGCGTCCCTTGGTGGAGCGTCTCAAAGCCGAATCGCCCGAAACAGCCATCGTGCTATCGACTGTTACCGATACAGGACAGGAGACCGCCGCCAAGACCCCGGATCTGGATGGCTGTTTTTACCTCCCCCTGGACCTGACCTCGCTATGTGGCCGCGCACTCGAGCAACTGCGCCCTTCGGTCTTGGTGGTAATGGAAACCGAGCTCTGGCCGGGCCTCTTCTGGGCCGCGGGCGAGGCTGAGGTGCCGCTGCTCATCGCCAATGGCCGTATCTCGGATCGTTCGGCGGGCCGATACCAGTCAACGGCGTGGTTTTTCCGTAGCGTCTTTGAGCAGGCCGCCGCGATTCTGGCCCAATCCGAAAAAGACCGCCAACGCTTTATCGCCGCCGGTGCGCTCCAAGAGCGAGTGCACGTGACCGGCAACCTAAAGTTCGACGCTGTCCCTGCCTGGCGTAACGATGAGGCCCGCTCGCTTTGGCGGGAACGTCTGGGACTCCAACCCAATGAAGTTCTATTAACCGGCGGCTCGACTTTTGCCGGTGAAGAAGAACTTCTGGCGGATGTGTATCTGAATCTCAAACCGCAGTTCCCTGCACTACGTTTGCTGCTCGCGCCCCGGCATGTACAACGTTGCGAACGAGTGGAAGCCATGCTGCGGGACCGGAGACTTTCAGTCTTCCGAAGAACCGCGCTCGATTCAGGATCGCCGCAAGCCGGAGACATTCTTCTTTTAGACACCACCGGCGAGCTGGCCGAAATCTATAACGCCGCGGATATGGGCTTCATAGGCAAATCTTTAACCGATGCGGAAAAGGGCGGTCAAAATCCGCTGGAACCGGCGGCCTTGGGTGTGCCGGTCTGTTTCGGCCCGTCGATGGAAAACTTCAGAGCCGTTGCGGATCTGCTTTTGGAAAATCAGGCGGCGGTACAGGTCGATACGATCGCCGGGCTGCAATCCATTATCGAAACCTGGCTGGGCGATCCCGAACGTCGAACGAAAACCGGCGAACAAGGCCAAAAGATTGTGCAACAGCAACGCGGCGTGACGGAACGTATCGCAGAACATATTCTTGCGTACATACGTTGACGCAACACCGCAATTCGTGCGGAATCGGAACCGCATAGTACACGAAAAAGCCGCATAAATTGCGCCAATTCCCTTTAAAATCCCCTGGTGACACATTCATTCGTATCCTACCTTAACATCATGAATTGGCCGAAACTTATTGAAAACGAAGAACAACTAAACGACATTCTATCCACGCCTTACCCGGCATTGGTGGAGATGATGCGCCGTATTCAAGGCGACATCATCATTCTGGGTATCGCCGGGAAAATGGGTGTGAGCCTCGCGCATACGGCGGTGCGCGCCATACAAGATGCAGGCGTATCCAAGCGTGTAATTGGTGTAGCTCGTTTCTCGGATGCTTCCGCCAAAAAGCAGATAGAAGATATCGGCGTCGAGACAATTGTCTGTGACCTTATGGACCGTAAGGCCATCGCGGAACTGCCGCGTGTCGAGAATGTGATCTTTATGGCCGGACGAAAGTTCGGCACGCAGGGCAACCTGGACCTGACTTGGGCCATGAATGTGCTCATGCCGGGCTATGTTGCCGAGCATTTCACCAAGAGCCGCATTGTGGCGTTCTCGACAGGGTGTGTGTATCCATTGGTTTCGGAGGATACGGCAGGCTGCACAGAAGATGTCCCGCCCGATCCGATTGGCGAATACAGCCAATCCTGTTTGGGCCGGGAACGCGCATTCGGTCATTTCAGCCGGGTGAATGGCACACCGGTTTGTTTGTTCCGGCTCAACTATTCCAACGACTTGCGCTACGGCGTGCTCTTCGATATTGCCACCAAAGTCTATTCGGGCCAGCCGGTCGATGTGAGCATGAGTGTCTTCAATGTGATCTGGCAGGGCGATGCGGTCAATCACGCGCTTTTGGCGCTGGAACACTGCGCTTCACCGGCCATGCCGCTCAACTGCACCGGCCCGGAAATCCTGCATACGAGGAAAATCGCCGAAGAGTTCGGTAAGCTCATGAACAAAGAAGTGACCTTTGCCGGAATCGAAAATCCGGCGGCATACCTCAATAATGCGGACAAGGCGCTAAAACTATTCGGGCCGCCCCAAATTCCGCTTGTAGCCATGATGCGCTGGGTAGCTCACTGGATTGAGATCGGGGGCCGTTCGCTCGACAAGCCAACACACTTTGAAGTCACTGACGGCAAGTATTAAGTTACCACCTACTGAAGATGAACGGTTCGGGGAGTGGAGATCGATAATGGAACTCAAAGATATTCCCCAGGGGATTCTAAAAAAAGTCAGAAAAGGCGTGGTGATTCCGGCCCATCCTTTGGCGCTGAATGAAAACCGCGATCTGGATGAAAAACATCAACGCGGGCTAACCCGGTACTACATTGATGCCGGTGCGGGAGGCATCGCGGTCGGCGTGCATACCACCCAATTTGAAATTCGAAATCCGGATATCGATTTGTTCCACCCCGTGCTCCAAATGGCTTCGGAAACCGTGGATGCCTATGGAGAAGGAAAAGATATCATCAAAATCGCCGGCATCTGCGGTTTGACACCCCAGGCCAAAGAAGAGGCCGCTTTTGCGGTAGAGAATGGTTATCACGCCGGACTCCTAAGCCTGTCGGCCTACGCCAGTTCTTCGGTTAAGAAAATCATCCGTCACTGCAAAGCCATCGCCAACACCATTCCTTTGGTCGGCTTTTACCTTCAACCGGCGGTAGGGGGCCGGATTCTTCCGTATGAATTTTGGCGGGAATTCTGCGAGATCGAGAATGTCTTGGCAATCAAAATCGCGCCGTTCAACCGCTACCAGACTTTGGATGTTGTACGGGCCGTTTGCGAGTCCGGACGTAGCGGCGAAATCGCGCTGTATACGGGGAACGATGACAATATCCTCGTCGATCTGCTGACCGAATACTTCATCCCAACCCAAAACGGCGTGCAATCGGCGCGGATTGTCGGCGGCCTTTTAGGCCATTGGGCCGTATGGACACAAAAAGCGGTCGAGCTTGTGGATGAAGTCCATAAGTTGGTCGGCCAAAACAAACCGCTGGACCCTTCGCTGCTGACTTTGGCGGTTGAAATCACGGATTCGAACGCCGCGTTTTTCGATGCAGCCAATAGTTTTGAAGGTTGCATCGCGGGGATCCATGAAGTTTTGCGGCGTCAGGGACTCTTGCAAGGAACCTGGTGCCTCAATCCGCGTGAGAAACTCTCACCCGGCCAAAGCGCTGAAATCGACCGTGTCTACGATTACTACCCGCATCTCAATGACGATGAATTCGTGGCTGAGAATTTAGAAAAGTGGCTGGAATGATCCCTTGGGGCTCCGGCACAGAGATACATTCGTATCCTTACGACAAACTCAGCACCAATTGCACTTCGCCTTTGCCCAAACGGAGTTCGCGGGCTATTTCCTCGACGCTACGGCCTTCAGCGTGAAGGCGTTGGATTGTTTCCGCATACGGATGCTGAATTGTCTTGCCGCCAGGTGCAATCCGCAATACGCGGGTGGGTTCGGCCGGACCGGGCTGGGCTTCGCGTTTTTGCGCTGACACTTGCGCCTGCTGCTGCTTGGCCTGGTCCATGGCCTCTTCAAAACGCTTAAAGATTGTATTGACCTGCCCCAGCCGTTCGTTCATTTCACGCCGGTGCTCTTGGGTGAAGCCTTCGATTTCTTCAACCAAAACCGCGAGCGAACTGCGCAAGGCTTGGAGTTCATCATCGGACAGCCGGCCATCTTCTGAATTGGAGGACGGCAAACGGTCTTGCTGGCTGCGCAATGCCTGAATTTCACGCCGAAGCATGAAAATCCACAGGAGCAGACCGCAATCGACTAAAAATTGGGAACCCCAGAATAGTAAATCCATCTTCGCCTTTGCGCCGCAGTTCACAAACCGCACGTAAGCTCTTCACCAAACGAAAAGCGCCTCTGATATTAAGGATATTATCGTAACCGAATCGCGTGGTTCCGGACAACTACGCTTTTAAATCGATAACGCCGCCGTGAATCCCATCATCGATAGGCGGCAGTTCTTCTTCAGGTTCCGGTTCAGGAGGCCGGGCGCGGCGGCGGGCCTGGGCGTTCTGACGCTCCCCCTGCTCTTCATCTTCACGGATGGCATCTTTTTCGGCGGATTCTTCGGTTTCATCTACAGCATTGGCCTGAGCTTCATCCGTGCGCAGTTGCTCTTGCCCAAAGTTTTGGTTGATATTATTGGCAATATTGTGCTGGGCGCTGTTGGATTGCGTAACATGGGGACTGTTCGCAATCGGGTTTTGAAAATCCGCTAGGCTCATAATATCCCTCAGGGGCTAACGGCCATTGACGTTCTCCCCTCAACCCAAACTACTCCAACAATTTCAGTATATCACAGCATCGGGTGAATATGAAATGAATCGTTACAATACCATATCCTGCTGCCAGGCTTGAAGCCTGCCCCGGAGCCGCATCATGGCCTTGCTATGGAGCTGGCAAATCCTCGATTCGGTCACACCCAAAACCTCGCCGATTTCACGCAAGGTCAGCTCTTCATTGTAATACATAACTACAACCAAACGCTCCTTTTCAGGAAGCGCTTCGATCGCGTCGGTAAGCATCTCAATGACTTCTTCGCGCTGGATGCCATCGCGGGGATCGGCGGCTGACGCACTCTTTGTCAGCTCGGCCCGGCTGGCCGTACCGTCTTCGGATATCCGCACAACCTCATCCAAAGACAAAAGTGCCGCACGGCTGGCATCATGAAGCAGCTGACGCAGCTGATCTTCATCGACTCCCATCCGTTCGGCAACTTCCAATTCAGTAGCCGGACGCAGCATTTCCTGTTCGAGCTCGGCATAGGTGCTCTGGAGACGGTTAACACGTTGGCGCAAAGAACGGGGAATCCAATCGACCGAGCGAAGTTCATCGATAATCGATCCGCGGATCCTTGGGATGGCATATGTAACAAACTTCACTCCCCGTGAAAGTTCGAATCCATCCACCGCAGCCAGGAGCCCCATCGCCCCGACAGAAAAGAGATCGTCGTAATCCAAAACCTCGCTTTCGATATGCGAAGCGGATAACAGACGATTGATAACGTATTTCACCAAATGGATATATTTATTGGCGAGCGTCTCACGCGCTTCATAGGAGCCCTGCTCCTTGAATTCAATCCAAAGCGCCTGTTCTTGCTCTTCGGATATCTTTTCACGCTGGCTGGTAAACAGCTTCATGCAAGTTCTCGCGTCCGCCGGATGGTTAGAGATCGACCATCAAATCATCTTCCGATTCACCGCTGGAGCTCATCAACTGTACCGAAGAGGAGCGTTGAGCCTCGACAGTCACAGAATCGATGCCAGCTTCCTGAAGGTTGCGGATCAATCTCTTTGTTAGAACCGCACCCGGCCGCACCAACAACGCCCCCTCGGGGCTGTTGACCTGATGAATCACCTTCATTCCTGTCTGGAGATCTGTTACGGGAATCTGCATTTGCAGTTTCTCGGGTTCTCCGGACTTAAGTGCCTCAATACGAGCGCGGGCTTCATCACGATAAGATTCAATGAGCGGCCCTTCGATAATGCGCTCGTAAATATTTGCCAAAACCATCCCCGCCAAAGCAAAGAAAACATACGATCCAATCGTCCAGATCATAATCGCATGTAAATTCAGCGGGTTATGATAACGAAACAACGCCGCCAAGAAGACAATAACCATGGCCCCCGTCGAGGTGAAGGCAAAGATCATCTTCTTTACATCGGCAATTTCCTGATAAAGGCGGCGCTTATCCATAGGTAACCGGTATGCCCTCTCGGAAGGCGAATCGCGCAAGCCTTCCGAGCCAAGAACGTGGCACGGGTGACCGGTAACCTGACCTGCACTCCGGCATCACCCGCCACAATTCAAATCCAGCTCCGGCTGCTCGCTCAGATGTTGTCCGAGTATAGCCCAGGCCCTTGGCGTAACACAACATAGCCGCTCTGAAGCAATGCTGCGGCACTAGGTTTTCAATGAAAGGGTAAACGCACCGACAAGAAGACGCAACAGCCTTGTTTCCACCTCATCACGGGCAATGGTGCGGCCCAATTCTGCTGACGCGGAGGTCATAGAAGAGGGATCATGGCCACATGGCCGAATAAGTCCAAATCCATCCATATCAACGTCAAGATTAATGGCCAAGCCATGCATTGTGACACCACGCCGCAGGTGTATACCAAAACTTGCGATTTTCCGGTCCTCAATCCAAATCCCCGCTTCGTCATCGCCGCATCGGCTATTCAGCCCCAAATGGGACAAAACCTCTATGACAATTTTCTGAAGTCGCTGTAAATAGTCTCGGACACTCCAGCCACGGCGGGGAAGATGCACAATCGGATAAACCACCAACTGCCCCGGCGCATGGTAGGTGGCCTGCCCGCCACGCTCGACCGGAACAAAAGTAACTTCCATTTCTCCGGATTGGAGCCGGACTTTGCGTACGGACGGACAATCAAGATTCTGCAAATTAATTTCGCCATTCAGAACTTCATCGTCATGGGTTCGGCGTCCCCAAGTCACCGTTGGAGGATGTTCAAGAAAGATAAGCCGCTCCGCGCCACCCTGAATGAGTTCATTACGGACATGCCTTTGGTAAGCCAGCGCATCCGCATAGGGAAAAAGTCCGTAGCGTTCGACAATCGGTGCATTTGCGAATTCATTGGCAAGATCAGGCAGCAATGGATCAAGAGGCGGCGGGATATTCATTCGTCTTCAGACCTCTTTGATACAATCACTGTTTATTCCGGGCGTTTTCGAACTTCTCTAATTGTTCGTGATAATGATCCGCATAAGTATTCTTGACAATCCAAGACTCCCGCTCCATGAGTTCTAAAGACTGATGTTCGACTTCGATGGCTTTTTCGATCTCTCCATTCTGGAAAAGCGCTTCAGCGTAAGTATCCATAACATACGCTTCATCTTTTCCGCCCAATGGCAGAGCTTTCACGACAAGGTCTTTGCCGCGCTGGGGATCGAGCAAACTCTCGTCTTTTGAGGTTAAAAGCAACCAGGCAAGGTTGTTTAGAGATTCCATATTGTCCGGTTCGGATTTCAGGATTTGCTCGTATTTCAAAACGGCTTCCCGGTCACGTTCCTGGTCGGCCAAAGCATTGGCTTCGATCAACAATGTCCCTGTCTCGTCATAGCCAAGATTACGCAGCCGTTGGGCGGTATGCAGCCAAGCTTGTGTTTGAATCGATTGCAATTTCTCAATATCGGCAATTTGATCCGATATAACCAACAATTCCGTGCCGGAAGGCATTTGAAGTCCAACTGTTAGTACGAGAAAGATAACCATCAATTCGGTGATGGGTTTCCATCCGCCACGCCAACGTTCCACCAACGGGATGGCCACAACCAGCAGCGCCAGCGGCAATAACACAAGATAAGCTTGCCCAATCAATAAACCGAAAGGAACATGCGTGCCACCTGGCAACAAGAAACGCGCTGCAAGACATAGCACAAGCGGAAATCCCAATAATACCAAATGCGGAAATCGGAAACGGTGCGCCAAATGGCGGCTTTCAGCGGAAGTCAAGAAAAAAAGTCCTAAAATCTGGGCCAAAGTAAGGCTAACACCGCCAAATTGCATCAACGGAATAAAATAGCGTGTCCAATTGGGGAGAATATCCATGAGCCGTTCATTAAGAGGTATTGGATTCCACCACAGCCCGATTCCCACAATTGCGACACATCCAATTGCCTGAATCCACCAGAACAGATGCAACCGTTGGGCGCGTTTGATGGCTTCTTGGATTTCTTTTTGACGTGTGCTTAATCCAAACTGCTTTGCATGGGCTTCGGCCCCATGCAGAGTATCCAAAGCCTCTGTGAAACAAACACGATCCAGTTGGCAGAGAGCCTCGCTCAACCCGATCTGCACCAAAGCATCGCCATCATGCGCGGCGTCGGCCTTACGTTTGGCTTCTTCCAGGAGTTTTTGGGCGGATAAAAGACGTCCTTGATGACGCAAGAGAACGGCGGCTTCATAAAGCGAGACATTGCGATACCCCATACCTTTAAGGGAAAACGCATTGTCTGTCTCATCAAAATCGCCGCCAAAGGGATGCGTCATAGTAATTAAGGATAAACCAAGTACGCCAAAGGATGAAGACAGATTTTATGGCTAAGCGGGTATATCCGGTATGGTGACCGGAATTAAAACGGTAATAAGCGCAATTCAAAACGTAAAAAGAACTAGTAAACCATCCAGTCGGAAATATCGACCGGATTCGGATCGATTTGCAGCGGCAATTCCTTAACGGTCTCCCAGAATGGATCGACAGCATGGAACTCCAAGGTATGTGCTCCAACATCCTGCGCATAGGTCTCAAAAATGATCGAGGCGCTTCTGGCTCCCAATTCGCCGAATCCGGACATAGACAATACTTGAGGATGATTCTCGCTCAACTCCGTTTCATCGAAATAAGCGCTTAGCAGCAGCAAATCATTGTCAGCGTCAGTGGCACTCACAATCACGAATAGCACGTCACCGGCAATCACAGTTTGTTGCCCGGATGGATCGATGGAAAGCACAGGACGGCGATTTGAAGTAATAATTTCAATATCAAGATCGGATTGCGTATCTCCGAGCGGGCCATCGTTCTGACTATCGGCTGCGACAAAACGAAGTGCGAACTCCGCTCCTACTTGGTTTTGGAAAAACCGGACTTTGAGAACAGCAGGGTTCTCGCCTGCTGTCACAATTGAGCCACTAGAAGGCAATACCGTGGCCTCCGGGGGCAAGCCTTCGGCAAGAACCAGAATCGTCCTTTCATATTCAGGATCGAGTGCAGTTGCCGTGATTTCCGTGGTTGTGCCTTCAACAACTTCGACATAGTCGGAAATCTCACCCATCGGCTCACCATCAGAACTCATCGAAAGGACAATCTCAGGTGGATTATCGAATTCAATCACATCGAGTTTGAATTCAAGTTGGCGTACCACACCGCTGCTATTTTGAGCCTCAAAAATAATGCTGGAGGGAGGCAGCTGAGCATCAGTAACACCAATTAAAACATCCGCAACAATAGGAAGCGTTCCCGTTCCGGTGCCCAACGAAATTTTTTCGCCGGAAAGGGTGGAAGTCATCGAAGCTGTGACTTGAAGGTCTAAAGGATCGATAACATCGATTTGGAACTGAAGTTCCGCTCCCTCCGTAACACTAAGCACCGGCCCAATAGACACCGGCTCACCATCCGCCACAATCTGCCGTGTAATAAACCGGGGCGCTATCGGCGACGGTGTAACATGCAATATGATGGATTCATTAATACCAAATACACCGTCACTGGCGTTGAGATCGATTGTATACAGCGCCTCATCCATACCTTCGGGAACGGCTAAAGGTCCGGGTAGAATTGTAATTGCCGTCTCAATCGTATCTGTGCCCAGTTGAATATAAGGTGGGAATTGGCCTTGCTGGGGATCATACCGGCCATAAGTGGCGCTTTCGATCAAAGGCGAGTTAAATACCGTCCCCTCTCCGATAAGCGTCAACGGTGTATTAACATCCGGATCGGAGAGGGCAACAGTCACTGAAACGATATCATCCCGGCCGATAACAGGCTCGCTGATAAAACTCTTGGTAACCCCATTAACTACAAGCCCGGCTGAAAGAACGGGCGGCCGCATCGTATCTCTGACAAAGGCTGTTATAGAAAATGTGGCTGTCACACCGTCCGGGTTGCCTGCGGCAATTTCAACGGTATAAGGCTCCGGGCGGCCATCATCCGCTTGCGGCTGATAGACGACGATTGTAATTAGCGGCAGCGTATCTCCATCAAAATCATAAGAAGTCCGCCCGGGTGGACCGTTAACAACGATATTGAGGGGACCGCCCGCTTGGTCGTCAAGAATCGCCCCAATTTGAAGCCGGTTTCTCTCATCCAATGTAACAGTGTCGGTGGTATCAAGCAGAACGCCGTTGGCTACAATCGCGAAAACTGAAATCGAAGGTTGCGATGAAACAGGTTGCACCGTAATAGTAAATGCCAATGACTTGCTGGCATAACGGTCTAATAATTCGAATTCGGCTGTAAACGTTTTCGGTGCAGAGCCAGGTGAAAGTGCCTGAAATCCTGGTTCAATAACCAAAGGCATTTGAATTGGAGCATCTCCCTCAACATGTAACGGCAAAACCGAATCCGGACCGAACAAATGGTCTCCCAAACGTACTTCGGTAAATGTTGTAGCGCCGAAAATTGTGCCATCGGCAATAAACCAAACAGGAATCCCTTCCCGGTCAATACCAACAAGATTGACTTCAAGCCGCTCATCTTCCCGCAAATCGACATTCGTTCCTATCTGTACTGAACGCGTTGCACCATCGATCCCGGTAATAACGCCCTGCAGAGGAGATTCAATCTCGATGCGGTTGGCCACATCCACATCTTCTACTTGTATCGTCAAAGAATGTATACGTTCAGAATCTCCGCTATTCAGCCGGACAAGCAATTCATAAGGAACAATCGAGCCATTGGTTGCCGCTGCGGTTCCCGGCTCCCAACTAAGGTCCGCGCCCAACTCCCCCTCACCTTCAAGCATAAAGGGTGGAGAATCCCCGCCGGATTTCGAGCGGCCGGCAAATGTCACATCGGCTATTTCCGCCGAATTGATTGCTGTGCCTGTGACTTCCAAAATCAGCGGCTGTTCGGGATCGGGATTTCCCCCGGCAATTGGAATTGAAATAATATCCGTCTCTAGGATCGAAAGAGTATCCGTGACTTCTCGGATTTCCGAACCGCCGAGTTCGTCGGTAACAACAACTTGGAATGGCAAATCAATGCTCAGTTCATCGCTGCGGTCTACATTCAGAATTCGGACATTGACCGCCCGCGTGGCCGCAGCCAAGAAGGAAGTAACCTCCAATTCCAATCCATAAGACTTTTCGTCTTGGCCGAGCGGCACAGCAAGCAAACCAGGTTCAATTCGAACAGTCTCGCTCAGTGGTGGAGTACCATATTTTTCAAAGGGTAAGGAAAATCCCTGCTGCACCGATTGACCGCCCCACTGGGACAAAGAAATCGACGGAGAAGAAAAAACCGTTCCTGTGCCCGACAGGACAAGCGGATCACCAGGAATAATACTCCTGGCAATAACTCCCAAAACCGCGCTATCAGTTTCTAACAATGTGATTTCATTGGTGATATTCCGGAATGACGGATCACCGGTGGCACTAAAGACCAATAGCGAAAATTGGGGATCAAAAAACACGAATGAACGAGTATCGACATCCAGAATATCTACTTCCAGCGTACAGGGGATACGATCCGCACCGGCAACAAGTTCCAGATCGAGTGTATATGTACTTTTGCCTCCGGTTTGTGCGGAATAAGTTCCGGGAACGATTTCAACATCGGCTGAAATGCTCTCCAAACCGGCCAGGCTAAAGGGAAGTATATTTCCGGACTGAATCGATTGTCCGGCAAATGATGAGGAGTAGAGCTGCGATGACTCCAGAAGTGAGCCACGTGCCTGGAATTGAAAAACTTCATTCGGATTGTCGTTATACCCCGCAAGGGCAATCGTCACCTCATCGGTTTCCAGAATTTCAATATGATCCGTAATAACTTCTGTCCGGGCCAAGCCGGTTGCGGGAACGATTGTCGCGGTAAACGTATCCGGATAATGAAGCCGCTCAAAAGACTTTCTGACATGAAGCGTTAATGTATAGGTGCTCGTAAATATCCCGTCGATGGACGTAACTGTCAGCGTCAATGAATCCCCAACAGAAAGGTCATCAGGCAATATGGTCTGGTACCGTGAGATTGTCTGGCCGGGCTGCAAAACAGGATTGCTGGTCTGACCGCCGGTCAAACCGCTGAAACTCGTAAATACGAGTCCGAAATCGGGATCGACAGCCTCTACTTCAACAACAAGCGGGTCTCCATCGTAGAAATCGACGGTATTTTGTGGAGATACAATTGTTGTCTCTCCAACCGTCGCAGTAACCAATACGATCGGAGCAGCGGGTCGATTGGCCACATTGACATGAAGTTCCAGCGGACTTGAATTTTCTCCGGGAGAAACGGCGGTAAAGAACAGCGTCGTTGGATCCACCGGACTGTCATTTTGGCTTGGGCTTCCCGTCTCCGGAATATCTGCATCGAAAATTCCGGGCGTAAACGACCACCGCAAGATACTACCATTGCTCTCTGTAGTACCCGCACCATTCGGGATTAGCGTCTCAATCGTAACAGGTTCACCCGTGGATTCTTGTCCGGATACTGTGATTTGCAGCGTTGAGAGTTCAGGAACGCTAATTGGATCGCTTAGCGCCACGGGGGAACCATCAACCAGAACGCTGGTTACCGATACTGTCGGCGTAACGGGTTCATCGCTCACAACAAACTCAATTGTGCGCGCAACTTCAAAGCCTGTGTCGGCTGCATAGACAGTCAATGACGTCGAGCGGGGACTATCGGCATGTGTCGTAAATAAATAGCCGGGATGAAAAACAAAATCCGTTTGGGCCGCACCCGCCGCCGAAGGGCCAAATAGCGGCAAGTCAAATGACGTCTGTGCCGTAACTCCGGCAAATGTGGCCGATTCAATGTCCGTGTTCGCGAATATGGGACCTGTCGCTGATAATTGAATTACGTCAGCCAAATCGGGATCAGTCGCTTTGATCTCAAGTTCAACTCTTTCTTCTTCTGTGATTTCAATTGAGTCACCGACATCGGGGATGAAATCTATAAGTGTTGTGCCACGCCAAATTGATGCCGCCCACCCGTCATCCAACCGCGGAGGCTGATCAACTTCCAAAGTGAATGAATGGGTTGTTTGAAGGAGATCTGAGTTAACAGCCGTCGCTTCAATTGTATAAGGCCCGAGTGCGTTACCGGTGTGCGGCGTCAATTCAAGGATAGCCGTGACCTGGTTCGTTCCCAATCCGGTAGTCTGCACACCGGATACTTCCAACTCTGTTTGCGGCGTGACCGTGAGGCCAAGCGACATAATAGGACGCGTATCTGTCGCAACTGCAGCGACTTGAAGTGTTGAGCCCGCGCGGTGACGCAATGTCTTTCCACTCGCATCCGTTTCGGCGATACGTCCATCATCGCTGTCTGCCTCAAACCGAAGTGAAGGTTTGCCGGTGACGACAATCGTTGTGCTTGAAAAAGCCGATGCCGTATTCCCAACGGTATCGGTTGCAGTTAGAACAATGCGATGTGCGCCGCCTTCGATCTCGGCCGCTGGCGGTATCGTGAATTGAAAGACCGGAAATACGGCAGTCGCTGTAATTAAAGTCAGCGGTGGAACAAAATCATGCGCGATAACCGGATGGCGTTCGAGCCCGATTCGGATCAAATCCGGAATGGTATAGAGATCAAGCGGATTGTCTGTCTGTTCAAAAATGCTCAACGATTCAACTTGCACAACAGAACCGGGATCGACAGTCGAATTGCCGGGGATGGGGCTATTCGGTACAAGAGGATTTCCCGAAAAGGTATGCCCGCTCCCTGAAATAAGGCGCAACAAAGCACTGCTGGCTTCCGGCAGGGGAGGAAGATTATCAATCGCCACCGCAGGAATTGACTGATCCTCATGGCCGGCATTACCGGCATCATCATGAATCGTGAAAGTGGCCTCTCGAATCCGTTCCGATTCATCTCGCGTCAGACCGATGTCTCCAGGTACAACATGCGTAAAAGTCGCTGTATAAATCGAGGCAGAGCCTGGAATTGCCAACACGGATGTCGCTGAAGGAGCGATATTTGCCCCGCCGCCAAAATCCTGTAAATCCGCGCGCAATGAATCAAATCCGGATGGCTCCAGAAATCCATCATCGCCGGTTCCATCAATCTTGGGATTTTGCAGGTTGACGACAAACTCCAGTACATCCCCTGCGCGCGCACGATCCGGAATATCGGGATCGGCGCCGGGAGCAGGACGGAAAGGCGGATCAACCTCTAAATCGGCTTCATAATGAGGTGGCCTTGTATCAATTGTGAAAAACGGCGCATCGAATGTAACCACATCAAAGCCATTGTCAGTATCATTGGCCTTGATGCGGACGGTGGCATGGGTTTGAGGAGTGGCATCAGTTTGAACCGCAATAGAGGGCGAACCAAGCACACCATCAAGCGCGGCCGGTGTTGCATAGGCCGGGATAGCATTGACATCAAGTGGAACAATGGTGTCGCCGATGCCCAGTCCATTTGTAAACGTAGCCTGGGGCACCGTGGCGTTTCCAAGATTTGCGGTGGCATAAATCCATGTGGCAGAAACCAATTCGCTGGCTGCGGATGTCGCCGAGGGCAGCAAATCCCCGGTCAGACCGGCCCATTGGGGTGGATACAGAGAACGAACATCGAGGAACATGTCCTCTAATCCCGTATCATTTGCTCCGGCAAAAACAGCAACCACACTTATCCTGTCCCCCGCTTTTACTTCGGCCGCAGCACCCGGTGCAAGGTCCGGGCCGGTGAGAAAAGCCCCGGAGGGGGGCTCAAGGTCATTAATAAAAATCCTCGAAGAAAACAGTGAGACTCCTGTCGTGTTTATGCCAAAGGCTTGACTGGGAGTATTGCTTTCGTTGCCGAGCTCATCTGTCAAAGTGAGAATCGGAGCTTCGGGAGAATGCTGTGGGGCAAGAGAACTAACATGCGCCATCACTTGGTAATTAAAAAGCGCAGTCCCGGTTGTCGATGTCACCCATGAAATCACCGCATCTGTGGCCGAAGAGATACGTGTTAAACCGGAACCATTGAAAAGTGCCTCAATGTTATGGGTCGCAGAGAAAAGGCTATCGCTTTGGACTGTGGCCGAGACAAAAACAATATCATTGGAAAACACGGATGGAGTGGTGAGAAGAACAAAACTCGCGCCTCCATCTTTAGAAACCAACGTTTCCGCCGCCACAATTTCCGGCGGTGAATTATCGACGATCAAAGTTGTCGAGATTACTCCTCCGGCCGCATCGCCGGTGAATGCAAGATTAAGAGGATGGGTACTGCTCAGACTTTGCCCTGACGCAAGATCTGTCGCATCGATTATGACGGCGGAACCTGTAGCGCTGTTATAACCAATTTGAGAACTTGGAACATTGCCGACCGGAAAGGTGACACTGACGACAGAAAAAGACTGAGTCGGTTCGGGAATCACCTCAAAAATCAGAACTGCATAAGGAGATGTGAACAGGCTAAAGGGCGTAGCTCCATCGATTTGGACATCGGCCGTAGCGGCTGAGGGCAAGAAAGAACTTAAATCCAAACTTACCTCAATCGCTTCTGTGGCATTGGAACGATCTCCAACAGCCAAATCCAAATTCACCAAACCACCTGAACGCACACGTCCGGCTGTTATAGAGACCACATCGGCTGTCGCGGGTGTGGCTCCGGTCTCCAGCAAGGTGAGTGTGGCGCTGCCCGGTAAATTTGCAGTTGATCGGGTCGCTTCATTAATTATGTCCGGCGCAAGATTGACGAGATCCGCACTCCGTATGCGATGCCCGTCTTGATCGGCGATTAGAAGTGAGCCACCGGGCTCCAACGCCAAATCAACCGGCATCTCAAGCACGGTTCCCGCACCGACAACATAGTCATAAGTCACCCCGCCAATGACACCACCAACCAATGTGCGCACCTTTCCGTCCAAATCGAGTACACGCACGCGGCGCATAATCTCTTCGGCGTAAAAGAGCCTTCCCTCGGAATCTACGGCAATCGCGGTGGGTGTCCCCAAAGTCACGCTGGCGGCAGGAATATCCTCTCCGCTTAAAGCCGCGGTTCCATCTCCAATCACGGTTGAGACGATTCCGCTTGAATCGATTCTGCGAATACGTTGGTTCCCGGCATCCGCAATATAAAGAGTGCCGGTTGGACCATAGGCCAGATCGGAAATGTGTTCGAACCGTGCATCTAGTGCCGGGCTGCCATCACCGGTGAATCCGGCGGCAATGGCTCCGGCAATGAGGCTTAAGGTCTGATCCGATTCCAGGCGGTAAACGGCATTGTCATCCGCAAAAATTAGATGGCCTGTTGCATCGAGAACCAAGCCACTAGGACCTTGCACTGAGGATGAAACAGCCAAAATTCCTGGTGTTACAGCCCCGGAGATTCCATTCCCGGCCTGATTTGTGACAACTCCCAAAGGATCGATACGGCGGATCCGGGCATTGCCGGAGTCGTTGTAATAGAGGTTGCCTGTGGCATCCACAGCCAAAGCGTTGACGTGATTCAGGCGAGACTGTATTGCCAGGGTAACATTTGAGAGAAAACCGGCAACACCGTCCCCGGCCACGGTTCCAAGCGTAAGGCCATCGGTTACCAGCCGAATGCGCTCATTTCCGGTGTCGGCAATATATATTTTTCCATCAACACCAACGGCAAGCGCTTCCGGTCCATTGATCCCCGCAAAGATGGCCGCAGGAGGCGCCACCTCAAAATCCGGCTCGCCACGCCCGGCAAGAGGCATAATGAGTTGTGCACGTGCTTGAAGCGCAAGTGCAATAAAAAGAGAGACTAATGCAACTCGCTGCCGTAAATTGGCCACTTTGAGCCCCTAAATCGCCTTGTTTCCGCATCCCGGGTGTCGATTCCCGCTTTCCTGTCATGCCCGAATTTCACACCTGCAAATGACGCGATTTAAGACATGCCCTTGCATGTGAGTTTATCACAAGCGGTCTTGGGGAGGTTTTTTTGTGCTTTTTACCGACCCAACGAACAATCACCGGTACGTACGCTGATTTTTGTCAATCAAGTAATTATCGGCCATTTGGGCCAACTTCTGGAGGAAGGGTGGAAGATTGCTTTTCATAGAGCCGGACACAAGCCGGCCTGACAACCTCTTGCCACACCAAGTCGCCACTTGTCACCACTTCCGGGGCTTTATCATAAGCATCCCCAAAGCGGTGCAGCAAACTGGGGATCTCCCGATTCTCAGAGAGCTGCAAAATGGTACGAAAATAAAGCAGACGGTCGCGTTCAGATAGTTCTTTCCCGGGATTGCACCATGTAAGCAGCGTCTTTTTATGGTGACGGTTGGTTACTGCAAGTGCATCGTCCAGCCTGCGCTGGAGATCCTCTTGCAGTCGTACAACAAAATGACTTTGCAAGGGATCATCCGCCGGACCATCAAATAATTCAGAAGGCGGAGCATAAAACAACGTATAAATATCGGCATCAGGAATTTGTCCCAAATCGCGTAAATCATCGCCTGAATTATTTCCTATATATCGACTCGAACCGGAAACACCTATCGAAATCGGAGTGTCAGGATCAATTCTTTTTATTGTTCGGCTTGTTTCAATAAGCCAATTCCGCAGGTAGCGGGTTGCTTCATCTGAAGTAAGATTGGACTTCGTTAAATGCGATCCGGGGAATTCGGCGATCTCCCATGCATAAACTGCTTGATTACAGTCATACCATGGCAAGCCAAGGTTTTCATTGAAGTGTGTCAGCAATGCTCTTATACGGTGTTGATAGGCCGCTATGGCATCATGTTGTATATACATTCCAGCGGGGCCGAACGTATTCGCGTATAGATCTAATCCTCCTAAAGAAATAATAAGTTGAATTTCATGCTTAATACACGAAGCCATCAATTCATCAACGCCCTTTAGAGCATTCCAATGAAAATCCCCGATAGGCTTTTCGAGCGAAACGGCACGGGGCGGATTCTCCCACCACAGATCGTTGTCTTGATTATCGAGAACAATGCGAATCACGCGAATTCCTGAATTTTCTAGGGTTTCCAACTGTTTTTCGCGCCGCTCCGGAGGGATTCGCCAAATTTGCGGAGAATCTACACCGATCCAGATTTCGGGCGTTTTTGTCAAAGTGCCGATTTTTTTTGAAGCGGCTAGGTCATCAGAAGCGTCTTGTGGCATAACTCGACTTGTAAAAAATTGTAATCTTGACAACGGAGGATTATTACAGCCCGCCAAAATAAACCATGACGCCATACAAATGGAAACTATAGATTGTATTTCTTTTGCTGCGCCGCTGCTTCGCAAAATCATTTCTTTTCGAACTCCGGATCACAAAGAACACTGTAAGAATTCACATTTATAGCACAATTCCATGGCTATAACGTGATAAAATAGTCATATGAACCTGCCGAGCGCTTTACAATACAAGAATAGAATGTGTTACATAATAATGAAACAACTTGTTCACCGCAGAAACAGAAATGAAAATACGGATAATTTTCTAACCTTTATCATTAGACAATCAAATATCATAAAAAAATCTAATTTCCGAAACTAATAGCTTGATTGAAGCCTTGCAGATTCATATATTCATCCTTTAGAAAGAAGCCGGGGACTTCAATCTACGAATTTCTAAGAATTGGCACACCTATGTCAATTTGTCATGATATTTTATATACCAACGCATTAACCAAATCGCGTATTGCTTAAAAGGAGTTCGCCAATGGCAAAGTCAAGAATCAATCTGGAATTAATTGAAGATGGAGAGAAATTGCAGGAACTGATTGACCTGATGCCGATGTTAAAAAGGGCTTTGCACGTTACCGGTCTAAAACAAGGCCCAGGCCGTCCCAAAGGTACAACCAAGAAAAAGAACGCAGCTGCCAAAAAGACCGCTGGCCGTCGTGGCCGCCGCCGTGGTCCCGGACGCCCGAAGAAAAACGCATAATCACGGGCTAGTACCCGGTAGGAAGCGGCTTTTACCGGCAATTGCTTTCACTTTTATGATGCCGTGACAGGGCTGCTTTGTCTTTCCAAATCTACCCGCGCATGTCCTATAAGTGGCATGCGCGGTTTTGCTTTTGGGCCCCAAACAAGGCTCCCAATGGTGTGAGCACGCCGATAAAGGGCCAAATCCCGGAACAAGTCACAAGATATATTGACAAAACAAGGTATCTTGGCGCTGTACTCAAATTCCAGGTCAGGTCTGGAAACCAAGACCGCCGCACATACAGATGCTAGCCTTACAATCCCGCCTGGAGCTCCTTTTCGAGCGGGCCTGTAAGACTCTGAAGGAAGCGCCGAATGGATAATTCAATTCTTGAGACGATAAACAAGTACCGCAATGTGGCTGATTGGGAATCCGTAGAGACTGAGGTCAGGCGGGTTCTGGAAAAAGATCGAAATGATGCTGATGCATTACGCATCTTAAGCCAAAGTATCGAAAAACTGGGCCGCGATGACGAACTGATTGATATTTGGATTCGTTTGGTCGAGGTCGAAGAATCTCCGGGCGCCACAGCAAAACGCTTGGCACAGACCTTACAAGAAAATGAAGACAACAAACGCGCGGTGAAATACTACCACCGGGCCATGCTCTCATTTTTAAAAACCAAGAACTACGATCAAGTAGAAAATGTGTGGTTGGAACTTGTAGGACTCGCCCCGGAGCCGCCCGCACCGTACATGCACATACTCGAGGGTCTCATTGAAAAGGGACAAGGCAAACGCGCAACGGTATTGGCTCAAATGCTTTGGCCGCATTATGTTGATAAAGGCGCTTGGGCCGAAGTACTTCAAATGAGCGCAATCGCCGCAGCCCATGGCCCCACTGACGACGAAACAACTCGAAACACGCTTGTATCAGCTTTGGAACATAGTCACAGCGAATGCGAAGAATTGGATTCCATTTTAAATATGACCGGTCTGCGCCGGGACCGTCCGCTGAACGAAGGATACGATGAAACCAAACGGCTGATTCCCTTTTCCAAAGGCAAAGCGTTCCGTCACCCCGATTGGGGCGTAGGTATCGTTCAACATCTCGATGTAGTCGACCGGAAAATTAAAATCGATTTCCAACGCCGAAAGGGCCACGCCATGGCTGTTGACCTGGCCGAACGTGCGCTCGATATGCTTGATGATGACGATTACCGCACCATCCGCATCAAAAATCCCGAACGGGCAAAGAGCCTGGTTGATGACGATCCTCTGTTTTTGGCCCGTAGTGTGATTAAAAGTTTCGGAGGCAGTGCCAGCGCCCGTCAGATCAAGGAGCGTTTATGCGGCGATATCATCGAAACGCGGAAATGGAACCGCTGGTGGAGCGATGTCCAAACCATGCTTTCCGATGACCGCTATGTCGGCGTAACCGGTGGTGCGGCCAAGACCTATACATTACGGGATGAGCCGGCCACGATCGAAGAAGAGTGGCTTACTCGCATTGACCGCATCCGCAATGTTCTCGGGAAACTGGATGTTATAAAAAAATATCTGCAACACCTTAAGAAGGCTGATCGCGACCGGGATCTTTTAGAAGAAATGGCGGCTCGAACAGTCGGTTTGGCCCAGAAGCAAAAGAAACCGGAAGCGGTAGTTGAAGTCGTTCTTACACTTGCCGATCTTGAAGACGCTTGCGAAGGCTTCGCAGCAGATCCCAAAGATCTGAATGTCGAGACATACGCTTCCGAACCGCATATCGCATCCAAATTAATCCCGTTATTAAGAAGTGCAGACCATCAAGCGCGGTTTGCCGCAAAAATTCAAGAAACACAAGAAGAAGCCTGGCCGGAGATTTTCCACCGGCTCCTGCTTTCATCCGGAATTGAAATTCGCGATCAATTGACCGATGCACTCCATGATGCAGGCCACCACGACAAATTGGCAGATATTCTGCGTGTGGTTTCTTTGGATCCACGTCAGTACGTGCCGACATATACCTGGTTGGCGGACCGCACATTGCGCTCCAAAGCCAAGTATATGGTTCTCGATATTTCTATCGGTGTTCTCTTTGAGCGTCTGTTGCAGATCGTCGACTTTCTTTCCGATCAGGCAAAACGCCAGGAAAAAGATGAGGCGGATAGGCTGCGGAAGATGGCCGCAAGAATTCGCGAGATCATAAAGGGGCGGCATTATGAAGTCTTCCACGATCTTTTGCCTAACTTGGATCGTGGCCAGGCGGTCTCTATTTATAGACGGGCATCGACAAACACAGGTTTGGATGTCCGGGCTCGCGAACATATCACTTCAAGAATTTTAAGCCGCTATCCGGATCTCTTCGCAGCTGAAGAAGAAATCGATACAGGTCCGCCGCGTCTGTTCTGTTTGCCTGAAACCCTCCGCGAAAAGCAACAGCTCTTGGAGCGGCTTTCTTCCGTGGAAATACCAACCGTCACCCGGGAAATGGAAACGGCACGGCAAATGGGCGATTTGCGCGAGAATGCCGAATACCATGCCGCGCGGGATAAAATCCGGCTCCTTTCCGCTCAAGCGTCTGAATTACAAGAACAATTGGGGATGGCCCAATCGATTCCACTCAATCAGGTCGATTATTCGAATGTCGGTTTCGGAACCAAGGTTCAATTGCGCGCGCCGGGTGGCGAATCAACAGAAGTATTCTATTTCCTCGGTCCTTGGGAATCCGATCCGGACCGGAATATCCTCTCGTATAACGCTCCGTTCGCACGGCCTTTCCTGGGTCAGGGTGTGGGGGACCTAGTCGAAGTCGAACTGTCAACACACACCGGACGTTATGTGATTGAATTAATCGAGGCGTTCGATCCTCAACAGATTCTGCAAAAAGCTTCACCTGAACCGGATGCCAATTCTGCAAATGCGCAGAATCCGGCCAGCGAAGTTGAGTCAGCGCAGGGATCGTAAAGAAGTAGTGGCAAATCAAGCGGAATGCAGTAATTGAAGCCGGTACGGAAGCGGTACAGGTAGATTTTTGTTTGCCTATACCATTTCCGGCAGGCTGTCCTTATGCGCTTTTACCATTTCTTCGACCATGTCCGCAATTTGATCCAGGCTCAGCATCGAAGAAGCCAGGGGATCCAGCATGACCGCATAATCGAGCGCTTTGCGATCCAACTCCAGCGCCGCAATCACGGCTTGCTCTTGAACATTGATATTGGTCAAGTTCAAGGCAGCCAAATGCGGCGGCAATATTCCAAAGGCACAGGGATGGAATCCGTGAGCGTCGATCAGTACCGGAACCTCAACACAGCACCCCTGGGGAAGGTTTTCGATCAAACCGGTATTTTCGACATTCCCCCATATGCACGCTGGGCTGCCGGTCTGGTGCGCTTCGATAATCACCGATGCATATTCCTGGCTCCGCTTCACTTCCATCGGCTGGTCAGAGCGAATCAAGGCTTTCGAATCTTCATAGTCCTTCAGCTGCTCCACGCACCGCCGCACATATTCGCGAATGGGAATATCGAATTTCTCGATAAGTTCCGGCGATTTGATGAAATAAGGGACGTATTCCGCCATATGTTCCGATGATTCGGTCACAAAGCAGCCAAAACGGCGCATGATCTCAAAGCGAACCTTGTTTGTTTTATAGATTTCGGGATTCTCCATAGCCTTCCACAAAAGTGGATAGGCGTCTTCGCCTTTCCAGCGGAAGTCCGTAATCCAAGCCATGTGATTGATGCCCCCGCATTGGAAACTGATCTCTTCGTAGGGAGCCCCAATGTAATCCGCCAATTGCCGGGTTGTACCCTGGACACTATGGCAGAGGCCTATGACAGGAATATCCGTCGCCCGGTATACCGCCCAGCAGTTCATAGCCATGGGATTGCTGTAATTCAGCAACCAGGCCCCGGGGGCCACTTCGCTCATGTCCTCACAGATATCGAGTAAGACTGGAATTGACCGCAAAGCCCGGAACACGCCGCCAACGCCTAATGTGTCTGCAATGGTCTGTTTGAGCCCATACTTCTCCGGAATATCGAAATCGACCAAGGTGGCCTCATAGCCACCCACTTGAACCGTATTGATGACATAATCCGCCCCTTCGAGCGCTTCACGACGGTCCAGGCTGGCTGTGACTTTTGCCCCAACACCCAACTGCTCAATGATCTTTCGGCAAAGCCCCTCAGCAACTTCCAGACGTTCAGGATCGATATCCATAAGGGAGATGGCGCTTTCGGCCAAAGCCGGACAGGAAAGAATGTCGCCGACCAGATTCCGAGTGAAAACAACACTCCCGGCGCCTACCAAAGTAATTTTTGGATTGTTGGAATGATGAGCCGCAGCAGGCATCTTGAGTCTCCTTGTGTGATTCAGACAACGAGAAAATCAATGAGGCAAGATTCTAGCAAGACCGGGACAGTCACGACCGGAAATCAAAGGCCGCCCAGGATGCGTTGGTCTTTGGGTGAAACCGTCTTGCGCTTGAGAGGCATATGTTGCTCCCAGTCTTCTATCCATATACGACAAACAGCCCCGGAAGACTTTCTGAGGATAGTATTGACTGGTCTCGTGGGTTTGCTTATCTTTTAGGCCCACTTGCAGGAGTAGCTCAGTTGGTAGAGCTCCACGTTGCCAACGTGGTTGTCGCGAGTTCGAGTCTCGTCTCCTGCTCTTCCCCTTCGAATCGCTGTAAAGTTCGATTGAACCCTCGGCGCTCGAAGTGCGTCTGGATGCCAGATGAGGCGGCCGTCATCGTCAGCGGATATCCTCGTAGAACTTACTGGCCTGGTCATAAAAGCCCATAAGCTGGTCCCGTTGCGAATCAGTCAAGTCTCTTTTGGGATCAGACCAATCCTGCGCTTTTAGTTCGTCGATCCATTGGATGAAATACGCCGCGTCATCCCGGCACCCCTCAGCCCGCTCTCGTCCCTGCATATAAAAGGGCCCTGTATGGGCAAAATAAATCTTCTCTTGTTCGGTTTCGAAACAACGCACGGCTATCCAGGCTTTGCCACGTGTGTCTACGGTTAGTTTCTGTTTAATAGTTCCCGGCTTGCCATCCAATTCCAATCGCTGCACAACCTTGCCATCTGCGATCAGCTCAATAGAGGCGAGTCCTCGATCAGTCACCACTTCAAGATCAAACTCCGTATTGGCGGACGGAGCCAATTCCGCTCCCGGATACTCGCTTTGAGCCTTTACCAAGAGCATGGGACCATTGGTCGAAAAACAGCGACCTGCTTTTAGTCCCTGCCACCAAGCGTCGTAGCCAAAAGCATTTTTTCCCAGGTAGACATACGTACGGTTACCGCCGATCTCATTCGGCAATACTCCCGAAGCCGCACCGGCCGTTGGCGGTATACGAAATCCGAGATTGAGCAAACGATAGTAGATATCGCAAATGTTATGCGCGAAACCGAGCGTTCCCGGAAATAAGTTCAAATCACGGTGTCTGCCCCAAACTTCATCATCCCAAGTTCGGGTCTCGGCAAAGTGATTGCATACAATGCCGATTGAATCCGGCTGCCCCAATGCCATCACAACAGGCGTTTCCCACCAAAATGGCTTTTCGATTTCAATCCAGCCTCCGGCGTCCCTCCCCTCTTTGCAGCGCCGGAACCGGTCCGGCCACCATCTCTTGTCGCCCGACATATCGAAAGGAACACGTTTGAGGTTATAGAACATGGTTGCACCGCCCCCCCGCTCATCCTCCAATGAAAGAAGGTGATAGGCATGGCTGGAATCCACGGAAACCGTTAATTCATTCGGAAGAGGCTGATCCGTCCATAAATTTTGCTGATTCCAAACTGTGAGCACCGGTGCAAGGTTCAAATCTTCGGCCAACAAAATATCTCCCATAACCTCGATCGGACGGTGAATGTGCAGGTCACCGGACCACCAACCTCCGGACGCCATATCCACCCAGCGCTCCAGCACGACCATGATATTTTGGGGCTCGCCGGACTTGAGTTTCGCTTCAAGCCCAAAGGGCCGGTATTCCATGCCCCGGAATATCCCGATCTTAATGTCTATCTCCTTCGCTCCATGTAGAGGAATTGATAATTGTTCACGCCCCGTTGAAGTAAATGCACCCCGGTAGTCATAGCGTTCCTCGGGAATAAACGTCTTATCGCCGGGAAGATCGATTTTGATGCGGCAGGGCAGTGTCACTGAACGATCCGCTTGCCCGGCGTCATTGACTTGGATATTCAGCGTAACCATTTGCTTTGAATCCTCCGACGAGTCAGCCCATGCACCGGATACGAACAAAAGGGCGGTCATGAAAAGCGCGGTCCAATTCATAGGCAAGATGTTTGTTTGCACGATCGCGGACTCCTTGTTCTCGATTGCCCGATCTTAAGGGCGGCAAAATCATGCTAACACAAATCACAGGATCTGTGTTCGCAACTTCCGAGAACCGCAATCGCCTGAATTTTCCAAGGCATAAGAACACATGCATTGGGGCAACTGCATCTTCCGGCTTTGTGCTTCAAAATAGTATTAGAAATAAAAAACCCCCGAAAAAATTCGAGGGTTGCATTAAATTAATTATTTTGAAAATTAAACGGGTATTATCAGTTAACGCGATCTTTAAGAGCTTTCCCTGGTGAGAAGTGCGGAGCCTTGGAGGCCTTGATTTTAATTTCTTCACCTGTGCGCGGGTTACGGCCTTTGCGAGCCTTGCGTTTTTTAACGCTGAATGTGCCGAATCCAACAAGTTGAATGGTGTCACCCTTTTTCAATGTCTTGGCAATATTCTCGATAACGGATTCAAGAGCGCTCCCGGCGTCTTTTTTGGAAAGGCCCGTATCTTCGGCGATGGCATCGATCAGTTCTGCTTTATTCATATGATTTTCTCCTTCTGGCGTGTTTTCTCTTCATGGCAATTCAAGCAGCCATGACGGCTTTCAGTCTAGAAATTATGCGGAACAGGATAGTGCAGGATAGCGTACGTCAGCAGGTGCTGCTTTGAAAAAAACGGATAAGGTAAAAGCGGCGCTGTTGTAATCCATAGCTGCCTTATCCTGCGCACTTTCGCTTTAAAATCCTTACTGGTCGCGAAGTGTAACAGCATTTCGGGGGAAATTCCTAGTGGAATTCGTTTTTATCCTTTTTTTTTCCGGTAAGCCAAAATCTTCTACAGGCTAGTAATAACGGGGCTTCCCAGGTGTGGGGACCCTGCACGTGGTGGAATGGCCTGTTTCGCTCTATTCCAGGGAATCCAAAGCGCCAAAAGTATATGTGAATATGACTATGCCAAGGGATATCCATATCGAACCTAACTCTTGTTTTAAGAATAAGATGGACGATTTGAGGTGGGATTCGGGCCAGTGTCGCCATTCCGCCGGAGAATGTTGGCAGTATAAAAATGAGACGGCTCCTCTATGGCACGTACCGTTACACGCTCCCTCCCGGCAGTCCGTATCTGACCGGCGTTGGCTTACGGGATGCTTCATCCGCCAGGATTCACGTCCAAGGATGGCATTCCGCCATCCGGTCAAGGCGTGCCACGGAGAAGATGCGCAAAAATGACGATTGGATTCGTAACCGAAAATTCCCACAAAATGGGAGCTATTAACTCATTGAACCGGAGAGCACTTGAGCCCTCACCTGGCAGCGGCCCTCGATATTCGCTCCGAACCGGCCATGCGATATTTTGAAATTGGAAAAGCATCAAATAAACCTGCTATTGCATTAAGGCTCACTTCGAAAGATGAGCCAATCAGCCCGCATCTATTTAAACATGAAAGGAATCACAAAAGAACTTTCGGCGATAATTGAATACTTGCGCCTTAAACAGAATCTAATATGAGTTAAGTCAACTTTATAAAGAAGACAAATATCAGGAAACTGTATCTACAAGACAAAAAAATGATCGCCGAGTCGAGAAAAAGAGAAATCACAATGTTGCAATGGCAGGACCGCACAAAAAACGGAGACAATCAAATATTAATTCCATAATTCTGAAAAAATACCGGTTCGATTATTATGCGTAGCGGGATCAAAAATTTCGCTTTCACATAGATGCGAAACTAGGTCTTAGTGACTTCACCATCGGCCTCGATAGCCTCTTTTGCGGCTTCCATGGAAGAATACATAGCAACAACACTTGAAATGCGCGAAATATCGAAAAGGTATTGCAGCCGTTCGGGAACACAACACACGGCAAATTTTCCACCACTCTCGGTGATGGATTCCGCAAAAGCCACAATCGCACCAAGAGTCCAACTATAAAGGATTTCAACACCTTCAAGACTAAGGATTACAGAAGTTGCACCCGAGGCTCTTAAAAAACGAAATTCACTCAATGACTGTTCATTATCACCAGGCTCTGGCTTGCCCGACATCGAGAGAATTACCAAGCCGGAACTTTCCGTTTTATCGAATCTGTATGTCACGACACCGGTCCTGCAAAAAAAGAACTCTATCCAACAAATTTTCGGCTGTTCCTCCTTTGACTTTACATGCGGAGATGAAGAAAAATGAAGGGGATAGAGCAAATCACGCGGCCTCTGGATGATTTTGATCTCATTTCTCCGTATTCATGCTTTCTGCCGACGGCTCTTCCCCCAAAATACATCGACTGCCATCCTGAAGCATCGTCAATAAGACTGATTTGGTGGTTTTGAGGATCGTATGGAACGCAAAAAGTTTTGGGGGATTGCAATCGTTGCGGGCATTTTATGCCTTTTCACATTTGGGACAGCGCAGGCCGGCGAAATCCGGGCAATCTGGATAACACGTTGGGATTACAAGTCAGCAGATGATATCCATCAGATTGTCCGCAACTGCGCGCAAGCCGGCTTCACAGACATTTTGTTCCAAATCCGCGGGAACGGCACGGTTTTTTACCCAAGTCGCTATGAAGCCTGGGCATGGGAACTAACAGGTGAAGATCCTTCTACAACCGGGAAAGATCCTGGTTGGGATCCATTGCAGACGGCGATACGCGAGGCAAAAGCGTCAAATTTAAGGATACACGCTTATGCAAATGTCTTTCCGGGATGGAGGGGCACGGTCCAAGCTCCAAAGGCATCCGGGCAACTATGGAACAAGCATCCGGAATGGTTCATGGTTGATCCCACCGGATGGCGAATGAAACCAACGTCTAAGTGGTACACATTCCTTACACCAACACGTCCTGATGTTCGCAATTATTTGCAGGATCTGTTTGCTGAGATTGCCGCATACGATCTGGATGGTATCCATTTGGATTATTTCCGTTTTCCCGCCGATTACTCCACCGTTAACAAGGAACATTTCCCCAAAGCAAGTCAAGCGGAGCTGAAAAAGCATTCTGATTTCTCATATGACGATGTAAGCCTTGATGAATTCTCAAAGACCTATGGGAAAAAACCTTCAGAGTTTCCACAGGCTTGGGATGATTTCCGGCGGGATGGTGTAACCCGCACGCTTCAGGCCATTCGCAGAGCAGCGGGTGACAAGGCGGATGACCTGGTGTTGTCATCGGCGGTTTTGGCGGATTTCGAAAAAGCACGAAATGAGTATTTCCAAGACAGCCCTGAATGGATTCGCCGCCGTTATCTCGATTGGATCGTTCCCATGAACTACAACGTTAAGTCCCATAATCAAAGCCTGGATGAAATCAAAAAGTCGCTGGGTGCGGAGGCTTTTCATCGGGTATGCATCGATGGCATCAATGTAAGTCACAATACAGAGCAAATTGTTAAACAAGTGACATACGCTCGCGCATCGGGCTGCCAAGGGCATGCATTTTTCGCCTACAGCACACTCTTCCCGGGTCACAAGCCCAACAAAAAGATGAAGGCCTTAAGTAGCCGATTGTATGGGCAATAGTCTCTGCCGATTGCCGCAAGTGGGGGTCTTGGACTACAGTAACTGTCATAACACAACATGCTTTCTCATGCGGGCTCTCCCGATTCTGGAGTTTGTCAATGGATATTCATGCCCTCCTTGCCGATATGAAGCCACGAGTTGCCAGTGACTTGTATTTAAAAGTCGGATTGGTTCCCAACTACCGTGTCGATGGCACCCTGGTTGACGCCGAAAAAGAAGACCCAATAACAGATGCGGATATGGATGCCGCCATAGCGTTGCTTCTCAATGACTTCCAACGCCGGCGTTTCGATGAGCGTCCCGATATTGACTTTGGATACAGTCTGCCGGACGGCGCCCGCTTCCGTATCAATCTTTTCCGTCAACAGGGCCACATCGGTTTGGTTGCGCGGCATGTGCGGGATGAAGATCTCTCGTTTGAAGGCTTGCACCTGCCCAAGGTAATGGCCGAATTCGCCGAAATGCCGCGCGGGCTCGTTCTCCTTACGGGGGCCACCGGAAGCGGCAAATCGACAACCTTGGCCGCTATGATCCAACACATCAACCGGAATTTCCGCAAGCATGTTATGACGATCGAGGATCCTATCGAGTTTATGTATGTAGATGACAAATGCGTGATCAACCAACGCGAAGTAGGATTCGACACCCAAAACTTCGCCGACGCTCTTCGCCATGTGGTCCGCCAGAGTCCGGATGTCATTCTTATTGGCGAGATGCGTGATAATGACACCATGATGACTGCGATTTCGGCGGCGGAAACCGGGCATTTGGTGCTCTCTACTTTGCATACCTCCGATGTCTCACACACGTTGGATAGAATCATTAATTACTTCCCGGATCATTTAAAATCGCAGGTGCGTCAGGAACTGGCATTATCGTTACAGGGAATTATCTGTATGCGTCTTCTGGCCCGCTTGGACGGAAGAGGCCGCGTTCCGGCATTTGAAATTTTGCGGGCAACACCCAGCGTGCGCAAAGCATTGCAGGAAGGCCAAATCGGCAAATTGAAGGAACTCATGCAAAACGGAACGCAATTCGGCATGTGTACTTTCAACCAAAGCCTGCTCAAACTTTTCCGCACCAAAAAAATCTCTCTTGAAGACGCCCTTGCCGCTTCAACAAGCCCTGAGGAATTAAAACTCAATACGGAAGGAATGTTCACGGGATCGGGAACTTTCCAGACAATGGTGTAATATTTCGAGCGAGATTACTGAACGGTTTAGCGGTTTTCTCACGTGCGATGTTTCCGCCACTCTCGTCTATGCCAAGCAGGGCGGCTATAGTGCCTAAACACATTAGATTCAACCGGCTAGTGACTTTCCGGCCGAGCCGTACATTTAACGTTGCCGGGCTGAATGTGATCACCAGCGAATAGCGCATCATCAAGAATTGACCAATGAAACGCATCGCATGTCATATCATAGCATTGGCGTTTGTGGCTTCTTTCGCAGGCGGCGAAGAGAGTTCCCCGGCTTCGGCCGCTGAATCGAAAGGAGATTTATGGATTACGATTCAGCTTAATGAGCCGGGCGCAAAAAAAGATGACAAGGCCACGCAAGCCACCGCGCGTTTGCCTTTAGAAACGGCAAAAATCGTTATTGCCGCCGTTCCCGCAAAATTTCGCCAAGAAGCGAAAGATGAAGGTTTTGATCTCGCTGTCCTTCACAAAAAAACCGAAGAACTAAAAGAAGGCAAAACCTTTACACAGGAATCACCGCCTTACAAGCTCGTCGTCGGCAAGGAACGCCGCGAAACAACCGATACGCCCGCCAGCTATATTCGTATTAAAGTCGAAGATATGGCGTTGGATTTACGTATGCCCTTGGCGGCCGCTCCATTTGTCGTGAAATTGCTTACGAGCGTTTTTAAAGATTTGGAAGGTCTCGATGAGCCATTGTTGCGGGTTGTAGAACAAATCCAAAAACTGCCTCCGACCGATCTCGTCCGTGCAACCGATGGCTACTCGGTCTTCGAGATTGAATTGCAATGAAAACAATCGCAAAAGAATTGCGCGCTACCTTCGGTTCCGGACTTCGCGAAAATGTTCAACTTGCTCCCCACACATGGATTCATGTTGGTGGACCGGCCGAGTTTTTCCTTGAGGTTCATGACGAAGAGACCCTGCTTCAAGCACTGAATTTCACCCGTGAACACGGTATGCCATGCACATTCTTAGGAGGCGGCAGCAATGTCTTTGCCGATGATGACGGACTTGACGGGCTTGTGCTCGTAAACCGGATCGAAATCACCGATTGGCGCGAGTCGGCTCACTATGCCGTGGTTTCAGCAGGATATGATTTAGATACTTTCGTTTACGAAGCATCTGAGCGCGGATGGGCCGATCTCACATTCGCAGCGGGAATCCCGGGCACAATTGGGGGAGGGTTGGTCGGTGGCGCCGGCGCATATGGCCAATTGATCTACGAATTTGTCGAGCGGGCTCGTATTTGCCGTCCGGATGGCACTGTGGAAACCGTTCCAGTCGAAGCGCTTGGAATACAATATCGTGAAAGTGAGGCTCTTGAGCGTGGCGATATTGTTTTAAAGGTCTTTTTCAGACCTTTTGCCCAGGCAAAACCCGAAACGCTTTTGCAGCGCATTGAAGAAATCAAAGCCGACCGCCGGCAAAAACATCCACCGGAGAACCTTCCATGTGCCGGATCGTTTTTTAAAAACCTTCCACCCTCGGAACCGGGCGGATGGCGGATTCCTGCGGGAAAACTCCTGGATGAGTGTAATGCAAAATCGATGTCATCCGGTGGAGCGGCGGTCTTTGAAAAGCATGCCAATATCATCGTGAACACCGGCTCCGCGACAGCCCATGATATAAATACGCTCGCGGACCGTATGGCCGCCGCAGTACAAGAAAAACACGGCATCAAACTTGTACGTGAAGTCCACTATTTATCAAACAAACACAATGCATAGGCATAATGCATAAAATATAAAAATCACGGCCACAACATTAAAAGGAGGATAAACCATGGACACATTAACCGTAGGCAAATGCTCGATGGAGTTGGCTCGTGGCGATATCACCCGTGAGTCGTGTGCTGCAATCGTAAATGCAGCCAATAAAACGCTCTTAGGCGGTGGCGGTGTCGATGGTGCGATCCACCGGGCGGGAGGCCCGGCCATTTTGGACGCGTGTCGAAAGCTAAACGGCTGTGAGACCGGAGATGCTAAAATAACAACCGGCGGGAATCTTGAGGCAAAATATGTCATTCATACAGTCGGACCGGTGTGGAATGGCGGCACAAGAAATGAAGCCGCAAAACTCGCCTCCTGCTATCGCCGCTCATTAGAAATCGCAGTTGAAAACGATTGCGAAAGTGTCGCGTTTCCGGCCATCAGCACCGGAGTCTATGGCTATCCAATTGTTCAAGCGGCAGAGGTGGCTCTAGGTACTGTTTGTGAATTTTTAACAGAAACAGGACATCCCCAGACTGTCCGTTTCATTCTCTTTTCCGAATCCGATTTGGAGGTTTATCGGGCTGCACTCGCAACCTTAGCCTCAAAAATTAAGGATTCATAAATACATCTCGGACCTGCAAACATGAAACTTGCCTCCGAGCACTCAAACGCCTTTAACGGCTTATAGTATGGAGTCTTTTTGATATGACGGTAGAAGCCGCACTTCAATACCTCGAATCCCAACATAACGCACTCATCGAACGTCTCCGGGACTTTATCCGTATCCCCAGCGTTTCGGCCCAAAAGAGTCATGCTGAAGACATGCACTGTTGCGCTGATTTTCTAATGAAGACACTGACAGATATGGGCTTGCAGCCGCGCAAGATGCCAACCGGCGGCTGGGATGTTATTTATGCGGAATGGCTGGAGGCCGGGCCGGAAGCTCCCACGATTCTGATCTATGGGCATTATGATGTGCAGCCACCTGAACCGCTTGAACCGTGGACGCGCCAACCCTTTGATGCCGAAATTGACGAAGGACGAATTTGGGGGCGTGGCAGCGCTGACGATAAAGGCCAAATTTGGACACATATCGCCGCCCTCGAAGCTTATTTCAGAACAGCGGGCCGACTGCCGGTGAATATCAAAATCTTGATCGAAGGCGAAGAGGAAATCGGTTCCGACAATCTTCCCGGTTTTGTTCAGCAGCATGCAGAGATGCTGAAGGCCGATGCTGTTCTTATTAGCGATACAAGTCAATTCGCACCGGGAATGCCCGCAATCACCTATGGATTGCGGGGACTTTGTTATCTTGAAGTCCGTGTGCAAGGAGCAAAGATGGACCTCCATTCAGGGGGCTATGGCGGCGCTGTGCCCAATCCGATTCACGCTTTAGCGGAGATGCTGGCCGCTTTGCATGATGCCGACAACCGTGTCACGGTCCCCGGTTTTTATGATGATGTCACTCCATTACAGGACTGGGAGCGGGAAGCCTGGTCAAAACTGCCGTTCGATGAAGCGGAATACATCAAAATGCTGGGTATTCAAAAATTGCAGGGCGAACAGGGATTCAGCACGTTAGAGCGGCTTTGGGCAAGACCCACCTTAGAAATCAATGGAATTTTCGGAGGGTATGCGGGCCCCGGTGCAAAGACTGTCCTGCCTTGTTGGGCCGGTGCAAAAATCTCTTGCCGTTTGGTCCCTAACCAAAAAAGCGCGGATATTTCAAAAAAATTAGAGAATCATCTACGTGCCCTGGCCCCAGAAACCGTGTCTATGACCGTTGAACACATGGCTGGAGGCGAACCTTCCGCATTTCCAACCGATCATCCCTGGATAAAAGCCGGAGAGCGCGCCATCAGCAAAGGATTTGGCCGCGAGCCGGTGTATACACGGCTGGGTGGATCAATTCCCATTGTGCAGCTCTTCTCAGAAACGTTGGGAACACCGGTTGTCCTTTTGGGATACTGCCATCCGGATTGCGGGGCTCATGGTCCTGATGAATTTTTCGGCATCGATGAATTCACAGCGGGCGCGCGCAGTAATGTATTTATGTTGGATGAGGCTGCGCATATACCGTCTGTTTAATTTGCAGCACATCAATACGCTTTGCGCAAAATTAAACATCGCAACCTCACCGGAATTACACCGATTTCCCACATCCTCCAAACATGCCCGGGGAAGGGCAGGGCTATGTTAATTGACTTCGGAAAATAAATCCGCATTGAAGGATGCACTAGACTCAAGCATGCATTTCGTTCTAATGTCGTTGGTTCACTATGCATAGGGAAGAGAGAACCGATGTCAACAATTACGCGAGAACACGTCCCCTGGCGATATCGAGTTTTTGCTATCACATGGCTTGGTTATGCCGGATTTTACCTCTGTCGTAAAAATTTCGCTGTTGCCAAAAATGCGCTTGACGACACATTCGGTTTCACAAACATGCAATTGAGTTATGTGTGGACCGGCTATTTGGCAATGTATGCGCTGGGTCAATTCGTAAATGGATTTTTAGGTGATGTAAAAGGCCCCCGGTTTATGGTTACGCTCGGTCTGTGCACTTCGGCCGCGATGAATTTCTTTTGCGGTTTTGGTGAAACCATTGGCCTATTCGCCATCTTGATGGGCATTAACGGTTACGCCCAAGCTACCGGTTGGCCCGGTTTGGTTAAGTGTATGGGCAACTGGTTCATTATTCGTGAACGCGGCCGGGTGATGGGCTGGTGGGGCACCTGCTTCGCCGTGGGCGGCATGATCGCCACACTTTATGCGACGTTTCTTTTTTCAACCTATTGGGAAATGATAGCCCATGTTCCGCTGTCAGAAATCGAAGATTCGCAAATACAGCAATATCCGGAAGCCGTTGCTCAAGCCTGGAAAATTATCTTTTGGGGCCCTGCCGCGACTTTGCTTCTTATTGCCCTGCTTTTCCTGATTCTAGTCAGGAACCGCCCCGCAGATGTCGGGCTTAATACACTCGATGAGTTCGATGGTTTGGAAGATCATCGAGACGAAGACGTTAAAGCCGAAACAGCTCGTGTTCTAAGCCAAGAAGAAGAAAAAGCAGAATTCCGCGTAGCACTAAAAAACGTCTTTTCCAGCCGCACGGTTTGGATTTATTGCGCTGTCTACTTCTGTATGAAATTCATACGTTACGGCATGCTGTCTTGGTTACCTAAATACGCAAAAGATGAGTTAGCGTATGATTTTTCCAGCGCGGGTTACTTATCCGTCGGCTTTGAACTCGCAGCACCTTTAGGTGTTCTCTTCTGCGGTTATGTATCCGATAAATTATTCAATGCCCGGCGAACGCCGATCTGTTCCATCATGCTGGCCTGCTTGTTTATCGCCTGTTTAGCCCAAGCCAAAATCGCTTATTGGAGCATGGGTTGGTATTTCTTAGGTCTTTGCGCGATTGGTTTCACAATTTTCGGCCCGGATGCGTTGATGTCCGGGCCCGCGGCTCAGGACTTCGGCAGTGCGCGGGCGGCGGGCATGTGTGCCGGCCTAATTAATGGTGTCGGCTCTATCGGCGCCATGCTTCAAGAGCCCCTGATCGGTTGGGCCACAACGACTTACAAAGAGACAGCGTGGAGTTGGTTGTTTTATGTTTTTGCCGGATTGGCGCTTATCGCCACTGTGGCAATTACATTTACATGGAACGACATCCCCAGGCTTCACAAAGAACGCCAGGCACAGACCTAGCGCAATAGGGCACAGTCGTACAGGAAAAACAGAATGTGCGGCTGTCTCACTCAGGGAGTGACGCGGATAATATCGCCATAGCTATAGAGTCCGTTTGAGGCATCATAGACATAACCGGCGTTATGCTCTTTGTTGGGACCAACACTCACAAAATACCGGCCATTCGGATATTGGCCGCGCGCTTTTTCGAAATTTGCGCGGTCAGCATAAAAGCGCCAAACCAGACAAAGAGATTTATTGTTGAAATCGGGGATCATTCTGTCCGCGCCGGACTGTCCATAGGCACCGCCGTCGATGGTATAAAACGGCTCGGGATGGATTGTCGCACGGTTATCGGAAAGCAGATAAGGCGTAGTGTTATCGAGACTTTGTTCCTGAAAAATATCGAACGGGATTTGCGCGATATAGGATACCGGCGTTGTCAATCCCCGGCAGTTGTAGACATGGTCATGCAAGGGATATTTGCTGTGGTCCGTAAAATAGGCCATGGTTGCCGTGCGGAGCGCCTTCATATTGGATTCCACTTGCGACAATTTGGCCCGCATTTGAGCATTTAAGAAATTAGGGACCGCAATGGCGGCCAAGATACCGATAATCGCAACAACAATAAGCAATTCAATAAGAGTAAAACCCTTCCGAGGTGTAGTTGACCGCATTGCGATCCTCCTAAAAATTAATCTTGGCAATGAAAATTCAAGGCAATGAAATTATAAGGGAAATGCGTCATTCCCAGCAACTAATTCCAAAAACACATCTGGACCCGGCCAACAGCCGGATGTTACGGGAGCGGAGTGATTTAAAACAAAGCAAATTTTGCCGGAATACCGCCTATGGCACAACACGGATGATGTCACCGCTACTATTGAGCCCGTTGCTGCCATTATAGACGCCAGGAAAGTTGTGAATCAGATCCGGCCCGATGCTGACCAGGTAGCGGCCATTGGGATAAAGATTTTGCGCTTTGGCATACAGTCCCGGATCCTGCTGGAACCGCAACGTCAAATCACCTGAACTTCCCTTTTTGGGGATTGGCTGATCCATGCCCACAGCACCATAGGCTGGAGCATAAAGGGGCTCGGGGTGAAGCTCCGCAACAGCCCGCTCCGCCAAACTGGAAGTTTTGGAATTCATGTATGTTTGAAAGACATCGTCCGGGATTCTTACGATATAAGAAACTGGCGTCGTTAACGCATTATTCATCACATTATAAACGTGGTTCGGATCATGCAGGGGATAAGAATTATTATCCGTTGTATAGGACATGATAGCTGTGCTTAAAGCCTTCATGTTGGATTCCACTTGCGCCAACTTCGCGCGCATTTGAGCATTCAAAAAATTGGGAACGGCAATTGCCGCCAGAATACCGATAATCGCAACAACAATTAATAATTCAATTAGGGTAAAACCCTTTCTTGTGCGAATAACCATTTTTCAACCTCTCTCTCTCACCTCTGTAGAGACTATTACAGGAAAACTACGATATAATTTTTTGCCGATACCGCTCAAGGACTTTTTCGTAAACAGTTTTATATTGGTCGGCAATCCTGTCCGGATTAAAGGTCTCCAAGACCCGGCGGCGTCCGGATTGGCCCATACGTTGGGCGCATTCGGGAGACACAAGAATTTCAATGGCTGCCTCGGCCATAGCCTGAATATCTCCCAATGGCGCCAGTTTACCATCAATGCCATCCCGGAGAACCTCAGGCACGCCGCCAACACTCGTTGCCACAACCGGCACTTCACAGGACATGGCTTCGGCGATTGTCAATCCAAATGACTCGGATTCTGAGGTCGATAAAAGCAAATCGCTACCTGCAATTAATTCGTGAACATTCGCGGTTTTACCGACAAATTCGACATGCTCATTTAGTCCTAGCCGTTCAATACAGGGCTCAGCCAGGGATCGATCCGGTCCGTCTCCTACAAAAAGCAATTTGGAAGGCAAAGCCGTATGAATTAAATCGAATACCTTTACCGCATCCAAAATCCTTTTTACCGGCCGTTGATTGCTGACATGCACGATAATACGCGTACGGCATGGATGATGATCGTTTTTCGGACGGGGCGAAAAAGTCTCAGAATCAATGGGGTTATAAATAACTTCAATTGATTTTCCACCGAGTTCGAATTGCTCCTCGGTAATCGTTTTAAGATATTCCGAAACAGCCGTGACAACATCGCAGCAAGAAAGGCTGTATTCCACAACCGGCTTATATTGCGGCATTTGTCCAACCAGATCCGTATCTGTCCCGTGCAGCGTTGTCACAACCGGCAAAACTTTGCCCCGGCTCATAAGCATATCGCGCGCTAAATGAGCCGATGTAGCATGGGGAATCGCATAATGCGCATGAATCAGGTCCAAATCGCCCTGAATTGCCAGAGTGTAAATTTGAGACGCCAGCGCCAATGTATAGGGGGGAAAACGGAACAACGGATAATGGGGAACATCAACATGATGAAATGAAAAATGCTCCATATGGGCCGCAAGCCGTGTCGGAACATCATAGGAAATAAAATGGACCTCATCCCCCCGCCGGGCCAGCACCTGCCCCAATTCCGTCGCAACAATGCCGCTGCCGCCGACACTTGGATAGCAGACGATACCGATTTTCAAGACAGTTCCTCCTTGGTTCCGGCGGAACTCTGAATTAATTGTTTCATCCTCTGGAATTGTTCGATTACAATTCCGAAAACATCCACAAATTGATCAACCGTAGTGATCAATTCAGTAAGTATATACGTATACTTCTCGTTCATAAGCCGCAGAAACGCTTCGGGACTGGGATCCGGCAAATCGGCGGCACGCTGTCGCAGGTAATATAAATAGGTCACGGCCTGCCCCAAAATCTGGTCAAAAAGTGGATCGGAGACCGCTTTAAGCCACGTATTATTAAGTGTCTCCCATTCTTGATTGGCGATTTGCTGCGTGACCTGCCCGCCGTCAATTAATTCAGGCCATTTTCGGATTTGCTCCAACGCTTCCCATAGGTGCTTCTTGCTTTTAACCAACAAGTCCTGTGCGGTGGTTAATTTTTCCAACGCAGGATCAGGATTTTTTACCGGCCGTGGACGCCGAAGCTCATCCAGTATGCTGCGGCAGTCACTGTCGCCTAGAGAATCCACAACGTCAGCCAAACGCGCCAACTTCGCATTCCGGATCAAAGCGCCGCCTTCTGTGGCATCGATTACTTCGGCCTCGGTCATTTTAATGGCCTGTTCAAAGTCCTGGATATAGGCCTGAAATGACATTGACGTTGGCACTTTTTGACCGTCCACGCCATCAACCCAAACCACGCGGCCGCGCTCTGTTCCGATTTTTCCCTCTTTGGAATCAATCGACGATTTCCCCTCGGCATCAGGCGCGGTAATACTCCGCGAGACAGCGGCACTTTTGGCATGCGTGGTCCCACCATCGCGCGAAAATGCCAAATCCAAACCTAAAAGCACGATTGGATTACACCCCATATGCCACGCGAGGTTATAAGCAATCTGTCCAACATGCATTCCCCGCAACACGACATGGGCCTTTTCTTCGGCAGGCTCTAAATAATTTAAAAACTTGCACTCCAGATCCTGCAAGGCGAGAAAATGAGGATGCGCGGCATATTTTTGAATAATCTCATTGTAGGCTTCCGGATGAAACGCCAAAATCGCCGAGCCAAGACTATCGACCTTATCAAAATGACTGAAATTCAGCGGCGTAGGATCGGCAGTAACAACAAAATCAGGCTGGATACCGGCTTCTTTTAGGGTGTTTTGGGCTGTATCGACGGCCACAATCACACCGCGTCCGTTTAGACGTTTGAGTTCGCGAACGTTCTTATCGAGTGAAGGTCCGGCCGCCACAACAAAACCGGGAAGACCCTCAAAACGCTTATCCATATCCCTCGGCTTCAATCCAAGCCAGAACGCGGCCAAATTGGCCAATACATTGATCGGATTTCTTGCCCGCTGACCAACCATCGTACGGATATTGACCAAATCCCGCGCGACGATTTCATTAAACTCGGATGATAGCTCCTTGTAATAATCTTCATTCAACGACTTGGATGCTTCATTCCAGAAAAATCTGAAATTATGCAGCATGAAGTCAGTCCGAAGTTCTTTCTCCAACAGTCTTTCGAATTCCTCTACTTCCGGCGCGATATACATCCGAAAACACGGCGCAGACAATAGCGGTGATAAATCCGTGGCCGAAAGCGCGGCGCGGCACAGAGCGGGGCTTTTTTCAACCAAAAGCACATGCCGCGAAAAACCCTTATAACGGCTTAAGTGGTTAAGAATATGATAACCCAAACCGATGCCGAAATAGATAAGATTGGTCTGTTTTTCGAGCCGGTTAGATTCCACCCAACGTTTGGCTTCCACCAATGGATCATACTGGCTGGCCAAATAGCGTGGTTTGCCTTCGGGCGGGTGATAGATCAAGGTGGGAACATGAGCCCGCTTGGCCTCAACCCACTCAAAACGTTGCATCTCTTCGGGAGGGACATTGCGAATCGCCTGCGCCGCCTCCGGAGATGTTTTTTCCAAAGCCGCGAGATTCTTTTCTAAAAATGTTGCCATCGTATTGTTTACACTATGAGTTTAGCGAACCGTACGTAAGTCCGGTTCAACCATTGAAGTCGGCACGGGCCGCGCCGGATCTTCATCCACATCCGGACCGTACCCTTCCACATATTCGCTGCGGTCACTTTCCAAAAGCAAGATATCCACACGCCGGTTTTGAGCACGGCCCTCGGGAGTGTCGTTCGGCTCAATCGGCTGATATTGCCCGTTGGCTTCAAATGTCAAACGTGTATGCGCCCGGCGTTCCGCTTCCTCCCGCGGAATCGCCTCTTCTAATTCTTCTTTAAGAAAATAGTCGTGCAGATACCTCATAACCACGAGCGCACGTTTCTCCGATAATTCCCAATTATCTTTAAATTCTTCGGTAGAGATGGGCGTATTATCCGTGTGCCCCTCAATGCGGACCTTATTCAAAGGATAATCAAGCAGACGCGATCCAACGTAATCCAGATATTTTTCGCCGCTTGCGGAAATCACGGCACTTGCCGGTGCAAACAAAAACCTGTCTTCAATATGAAAGCGAATGCCTTCGGGAACACCGACAATTCTCAATTCCCGTTCCATCTTTTCGGCAACAAGCCGCTGTCTTTCCTCTTTGGCAATTGCATCTTTTGCCCGCTCCAGGATCTTTTCATCCAGCGGCTTTACTTTTTTTTGCGGTGTTTTTTCAATCGGCGGCACCCAAGACTCGCTAAAAACATTCGGTATCCGCCCCATCGCGCCTTGAACAGATCCGATTGCCTGTTCGAATTTGCGTTTATCGATGGTCGACATGGCAAACAACAACACAAAAAAGCAGAGTAAAAGCGACATCATGTCGCTAAAGGTGCACATCCAAAGAGGTGCGCCCGCGGGAGCGTCTCCGCCTTTTTTCTTTTTAGGTCTGGCCACGTCAGTTTTTCCGCAATATCAGTAGAGACAGTCCTGCATAGGACCGGCTATTCAAGAGGTCCGGCCGGCTCGCTTATATCATCAAAACGTTCTTGGGCTTTTTCATTTTTGAAATCCGCATACCAGCCAAATTTGTCGGATTCATCCGTCTGCAATAAAAGCAATTCAACCCGGCGGTTCATCGCCGCTTCTTCTTTGATATTGTTGGAATAATAGGGCATCTCCCGCAGGTTGCGGATATCCGGATTCTGTTCGTAATCGTATAACACACGGTCCGCTTCGCTTTTGCCGGGTTTAAGCCGTGGGCGCACATCCGCCGCGCCTTCATAACGGAAACGGCCCTCATCGACCGGATAATCGTACGTAATAAAATCCATCACCGTCCGGGCCCGGGCCGCTGAGAGCTCCCAATTACTGGGAAACTCTTCCGGGGGCGGGGGGCGGTCGTCGGTATGACCGACAATCCGGATCGGATTACTAGGCAAATCCACTAAGGCATCTGCCACAAACTGCAAAGGCAAATGCGCCTCCGGACTGATTTTTGCGCTTTTATCTTTAAAAAGGGCATCGCCGGAAATTACAAAACGAATGCCTTTTTCGGTTCCCTTAATCTCGACAATTTTATCGTCCAACTTCCAGGTTTTCGATTTCTGCCTGAGCCGGGCAACAATATCGTTTTTTCCGAAATAGCGTTGATTTTTTGGAGGCGCAACTTTTGAAAGATCTTGAGTTGACTCGTCGGGATTGGGCGGCATGTTCTTTACATAGTTGCCCTGTCCACCGAAGCCGGCCTGAAACGACCCTTTGGCCATAACCCATTTTTTCTGTTCAATTGTCGATAGAGAAAAGAGCAGCACAAAAAAGCACAGCAGAAGCGACATCATGTCGCTGAAGGTACACATCCACAGTGGCGCCCCTTTAGGTTCCTCTTCAGCCATGATTCACCTCCCGGCCCACACCACCATAAGCCTTATTCATAAAGGAATAATTGCCTGATCGATAATTTGGAGCGGCCTGCTGCCTGTCGCCTGGATTCATGCCACCCTATTCTTGCTCCGCGGGACGGATGCCCGGCGCCAAGAACGCCAACAGTTTCTGCTCCAGAATGCGCGGATTATCACCGGATTGAATAGACATCACGCCTTCGATGGCCACTTCTTTAATAAGGATCTCTTCCGCCGTACGGGCCTTAAGTTTGGATTCGACTGGAATAAACAGGACATTGGCGAGAACCGCACCATAAAAAGTCGTCAACAACGCAACCGCCATGGCCGGCCCGATGGAGTTTGGATCGGAAAGGTTCTGGAGCATGAGCACCAAACCGACGAGGGTTCCAATCATGCCAAAAGCCGGTGCGGCCGCTCCCATGTATCCGAAGATGGCTTGCCCGCTTCGGTGCCGGTCCTCGATAAAGGCCAGCTCCGTATGCAAAATATCCTTGATGAGCTCGGGGTCCACACCATCGACGGCCAGACGCAATCCCGAACGGATGAAATCGTCGGATATTTCATCCATTGAGTTTTCCAGCGCCAGAATGCCTTCCCGACGGGCTTTCTCCGCAAAACTGACCAACGTAGAAACTGTATCCAGCGGAGTGAATGCTTTGGAAAAAATCGCATTCATCATAATTGAGTGCATCTGCATTACCGCTCCCAGTGGGAAGCTGACCAAGACAGTGGCCAAGGTCCCACCGACAACGATGCCGATTGAAGGCACATCGATAAATGACCCAATGGCCTGACCAATCGATACCGCGATGATGCCAAACGCTAGGACAATGCCGATTACTGTACCTATATCCACTGTTATGACTCCTCATCCATTGGTGCGGGAAAGTGCTGCAGGCTGCGCCGATAGGCTACAACACGGTCTATCAACTCACCGGTTGTTTCCTTAACAACATGCTTCCGCCCGGACACCAGTGAAACCACCGTATCGGGGGTTGCCTCAACCGTTTCGATTTCGTCCGCGTTAATAATTAGCTCGCGGCCATCCAATCGCGTTAATTTAATCAATTCCGAACCTCGGGCCACACCGATCACGGTTTATGCTCATGATACGTGAGCTGACACAGACGAGCAACATGCCCCGGGGAATCGAAAAGCGGCTTTGGATGGTATGAAATACCACTTGGTTCTGCCCTAATAGCTATTTCCTAATTAAGTTCCCCAAAAATCGGTTGGGGGAGCCATTTCGGCTCCCCCAAGACAGTACAGCGCATAAATTGAGGTTAATGAGTAGCGTGAGTTATAAAGCACTCACGTTGTTCTATTGCTTAGAAGCTGCTTACCGGACCAAGTTCACGACTTCCTGCAGAATCGTGTCGCCGGTGGTTATCATCCGGCTGGAGGCCTGGAAGGCGCGTTGGGTGACGATCAGGTTACTGAATTCATTCGCCAGGTCGACATTGGACAGTTCCAGCTGGCCGGAAGTGATTTCGCCGGTTCCGCCCTCGCCCGGGTCGAAAACAACCGGCTGGCCACTGTTCGGACTCTGCGTGAAGCCGGTATCACCGACCTGTAACAGACCGCCTTCATTCGTAACCTGGGCCAGTACCACCTGGCCAAGAGCGCGGGTTGCGCCATTGGTAAAGATGCCCAGAATCTGACCATCGGTCGAAATCGAAACACTATCCAATGCACCGACCGCGCGGCCATCTTGTTCTAGCAGCGTGGCCGTATCCTTGGCCTGGCCAAACTGAGTCATACCGGTCAGATCCAGCGAGAAGGAGATCGGGGTCACACCGCCGTTGACCGGATCTTCGCCATCCGGGTCAAAGTTAATTGTCGGCGTATCGCTTGATCCGTCTCCGTAGCTGTTGAAAAGTCCTTCGCTGGTAAAGTCGATTGTACCGGTATAGCCGAGGGGTACATTATCCACATTGTTGGGAAGGACCACCTGCCAGCCCCAGGAGTTGTTACGAACGCCTGTGCTGTGGAAGGTATTGGTTTCAAACGGGCTGACATCATCGGCCGCAACCGCGATTCCATTGGCAATAGCTGCGCCATTGGCGGTTGAATCCAACCGGTCTAGCGTGCCATCACCGTCGGCATCTTGGGCAATACCGAATCCCCGCGAGTTAAAGAGCGCATTAAAGGCGTTGTTTTGAGCCTCAAAAGCCTGGGTGCCCGCAAAGAAACCGGCCGTCTGTTCGGAAGTAGGCAACCGGGATGGATTGTCATCATAGACACCGCTCGTGAGCGCCACAATCTGCACCCCGGAGTCAAACACACCTAAGGGATCGGGGGCTAACGCTGGATTGGTGTCCCGAGGATCATGAACAAGCGCGAGAGCACCGTCCTGTTCAAATGGCCGGGTATCTGTTGCATCGTTGTTTTCAAGTTTTCCATCGAGGCCAACCGCCGTACTTCCGAGCGCGCCGGCAAAGTCCGTATCACCCACCTCAAAAGCCAGGCCTAAATCAACGGTGTTAAAGGGATCGGAGGTAAATCCGGTCACACCACCGGCAATGACATCGTCGACTTCATTATCAGCGGAAAGGTTTCCGGTACCGTCATCGCGTAAGGTGCTCACACGAATCGAACGGGTTTTGGCGGCCAAATCAAGTTGCAGGGCCAGCTGTTCCTCGCCTCCCGCGTTGGTTGCGAGAGCCGCCGCACGAGCGATATCGAGTTGAGGATTGCTGCTGAGTTCATACTCCACAGCCGAGCCCAAATTGCCACCCACAATCGTCCACTCCATCGAGCCTTCCGAAGTTAGATTAATATCGATTTGCGGCGCTGTCGCAGGAGTATCCAAAGTTGGAACAGCAAGAACGGTGCTTCCATTGACAATTAGACCATCCAAATCGCCGGCAGTCACTGCATCATCAAAGACAGTGTTAAGTGGATCATCGGCCATGGTAGAGATAGCGGCGCTGATTCCGGCCAGAGCAGAGTTGATCCGCGTTTCGATGTTATTGCGGATACTTTCAAGCGTGGTGTCTTCTTCGAAACCATCTTCGCCCATCAAGCCACCGCCGATATTGAGCCGCTCGCTATCGGTGACATCCAAAGCCTGCAATAGGGCAATGGAATCAGCATTAAGCGCAACGCCCGTTGGAGTATTATCTACCGTGGTTTGTCCCGGATAATAGAAAGTACCGCCATTAAATGAGATCGCGCCATCGGAAATGCGCAGGCCGATCATCACATCCCCGGCATTAAAGGTCACCACACCCTGCGTGGCCACAATGTTATCCACCTGCGTGGCAGTATAGACAGCGGTGTTGTTGGTCGAATCGATAACCGGATATGAATATTTAATCGGGGGCGGGAAGCCGCCTTCTAAAATCTCGCGGCCATCACGATCGCGGAGTTCGCTCAGCGGGGTTGTAGAAATGGCCTCGGTCGGGCGCGTATCTTTGGCAAATCCCAGTGTCAACGTGTGAGAGTTACCTTGGGAATCAAAAATCTCAATCGATGAAGTGGAATTGGCCTGCCGGAATGACTCGGTGCGGACTGTCGAGTTGGCGGCAACATCCAATGTTTTTGTAAAATTCGGATCGTCACGGGTTACAAAAATCTCGCCGATCAGTTCGCTGTTGGTGGGCGGGATCGTATTGCTGCCGCGTGGTTCGAGACCAAGGCGTAAACCTTCAAGCGAATCGTTTTGTGTACGGAACACAAACTGTCCCAGGTCGGAATCGAACTGAACATCGAAACCGCTCTGCGCACCCTGCACACTCTGTTCGACAGTCATATCGAGAGCCGAATCGAGCGCGTCTTGTAAATCTTCAATCGTTGTATCCTCGGTGATCGACATAATCACGCCCGCGCCCAGGCCGAAATCGAAAGTGGCCAGGTCGATGGTCGGATCGACCGTATCGGGAGCGTCGCCGAGTTGCACAAAACCGGTCTCAAAACGAAGAACATCACCGGCTACCAGCCCCAGGCTTTCGCCATAACGGTTAAACAGGCCGCGCAGGTTACTGGAAACCTTAGCCGCTTGTTCTTCCGATTCAGGATCCACATTACCGCCGGCATTCACAAATGTTGTTTCTTCAGCCGGAATGCTGACATTAAAGTCAATCTTTAGGTCATTGATAGGATTCTCATTGTCGATCTGGCCTAAGGAGTTTGCCTGACGGCCCAGGAGACGGTTACCCGTACCGGGATCGATAATGTATCCAGCGGAATCAAGCGTGAAGTTGCCCGCACGGGTAAGTATCTCTTGCGAGCTGCTATTTCTAGTTACAAAGAATCCATCACCCTGAATAGCCAGGTCCAGCAGGCGTCCGGTGGTTTGGACATTACCTTGAGTAAAGATCAAATCCACCGATCCCAAACTGACGCCGGTTCCTAACTGGCGGGGATTAACACCACCGGTGCTTCCTTCCGCTCCCACACCGGCAAAAAGTGTTTGTGAGTAAATATCATCAAAGGTGGCGCGGCTGGCGCGATACCCAACCGTATTGACATTGGCAATGTTATTGCCGATAACGTCGATGCCCCGCGCCATCGCGGTAACACCGGTTAGTCCTGTAAAGATAGAACGAACTGTCATGTCGACCTCCCTGTCGGAGTGTTTCGGGCATGAGCCTTCCGCCCATGCTGTACAATGGCTCCACATCTGGCGTTCAGTGGAACCCGGGGCTTCCTTCAGAGAGGGCCAGCCCCAATCGTCACATCATTTCCTTTCCGGGCCACAGTCCCGGCATCTCTATTTTCGGCCATAGGCCAAGCAGCTACCTCATTATTGCCTCCTGTTTCATGCGATTACTGTACTGTCGATATTTGTGAACACATTGCCGCGGACGGCGCTTGCATCGACCGCGGTTACAATCGTTTTGTTGGGTACATTGACAATAAAGGCGTTGTTGTCGACCAATACCAAAGATGTCTTCGATCCTTTTGAAGCGGCTTGGTCAATTGCTCCCGCCAAACGGGCCTGCCCCTGGCCATCCAGCGCAATCCCGCGTTGGTTGACACGCTGGCTGGCGTGGGCCGAAAAGTTGAGCCCTTGCTGCTCGGCCAAGACCTCATCAAAGGTCTTTCCGGCGGCATTCCGCTGGGAGCTGGTGGCCGAAATCCCCGGCTGCAAATAGACCGATGCAACCGGCGGCATCATCCCCTGCGAGGGTATGGTGAAATCAATCGGCTGGCTCATCTTCCGGCATCAACACTGAAAAGATTTGTGACATATCCACATACTGTCCGCTGACAGTGAGAATCGGATATCCATCGGCAAAACTGACAGCCTCAACGTTACCCGATAAGAAGACGCTCGAGGCCTCAATATTGCCATCCTCATCGATCGGTGTGCCGACTTCGATGGTGTAATTACCCGAAGATAAAAATTCGCCATTGTCGCCCACACCGTAAAATGTGTAATCCTGCATCCCGGCTTCGGCGATGTTCATGGTCTGGGTGGCAACCACCCGTCCGCTTTCATTCGCGATTTGAATCACAACCTGTCCCGCTTCGGCCGGGAAACTGAAATCGAGAGCATCGCCTTCTGCAAAGTAGAAGCTGTCCACAGTGGCCTTAACATCCTTCCCGATAAGGGAAAGAGCTTGCGAGCTGGTCGAATTGGATTGTGCTTCAAGAATGTCTTCTAAAAGCGCAGTCTGATTCTGCTGCTGCTCCAAACTGGAGAAGGTTGCTAATTCCGCAACAAACTCTTGGTTCTCAGTCGGATTAAGGGGATCTTGATTTTGCAGCTGGGCCACCAGCAACATCAAAAAGTCCGTTTGCGACACATCGTCCGCATTCGTGCTCGTCAACGTTGTCGTTCCCGATGACGAGTAAAGATCAGAAATACCTTCAGTAACCATCTCAGGGCTCCTAAATCAGGCTTTGTTCGGCCATCAATTCATCAAAAGACACGGTTGTATCTTCAGGAGCATTCACAAGATGTTCCGTGTCTTGGGTTTCATATTGGTCTTTTGATGTGCCGTTTCTTTGGTTGGCACTATCTTGTTGAGCGTATTGGCGCTCTTGATCGGTGTATTCACGGTTATAGGCGTTACGTTCCGCGCCTTCTCGAGCCACCGTGACTCGATCTACACGGATTCCGCCGTCCTCAAGCGATGCACGCAATAGGGACGCGCCACGTTCCAGCATCGTGCGGGTTTGTTCCTTGTCGGCCCATATCCGTGCCGAAACCACGCCGTCCTCTAAAACCAAACGGATATCGACTTGCCCCAGCGAGGCCGGCGACAGGCGTAACGTCACATGGCTTCGGTTTTCGCCAATCTGAGAGCTGACACCGCGCACAATCTGACGTGAGACCGACTCGAATTTCTCGATATTTTCTTGCATCGATGTGTTGCTGGTGGAGGTTGTTTGAGTTTGCGCGCGGGAAGTAGCCGTACTGGTGGTGCGTGCCGCGTCTTGCACATGCTCCGCTATTTTGACTTCCGTTTCGGCTTTGACCGGTTCGCGCCGGTCTACAACAGGAGCATCAGCAGCCTTGGGCGCCATCACGGTTTTCTCACGATGCGCCTCAGTCACCAGTTCTTTTTCGGCACTGGATAATTCAATTTTGTTGGACGTACTCTCCGAATTCTCTTCACCCTTGCCCGTCAAGAATGATTTCAAATCTTGGGCATGAGCATTGTGATTCTTCGCATCCCCATCCGCATTGTCGCCTGTGCCATCCGATGACTCGCTGGCCAGAACTTCAACGGTGAGTTTCTCCCCATTCACATCAACTTGGATCCCGCTTTGGCCTTCAGAGTCGCCCTTGGTCACATGCAGGACAACGTCTTTATTTTCAGTACGGATAGCCTCCGGAAGCGATTCGGTAGGAATCCGCAAATAGACTTCCTCTTTCGCGGATGCTTTGACCGTGTCGGAGGTTGTTTCAGCTGCGGTTTCGGCGGCGGCCGCTTCAGAAGCAGTAGCGGCTTTGGCAGCCGCAGCCACAGCAGCGACTTGTTCCGCGCTTGCTTTTACAACTTCGGCAGCCTGTTTGACATCCGAAGTTGCAGTGTTTTCAGTTGTTGTAGTTGTTGAAGAGGCCGTAGTCGTAGTAGAGGCTGACTGTTTAGAATCCGTCTGACTTTGAACCGGGGCTTGTTGGAGAGCCTCGGCCGCCTTCTCAATCACTGGAGCGGACATTTCCGCCGGACCGTGATTCTGCACAACAGAAGGTTCACCGCTTGCCGCGGCCTTTTGCGCGGCCACCATCAATTCACCCGCCACTGCCTCTGGTTTTTGTGGTTCCGAGTTTTGTAATTCCAACTTCGGCGCATCGGGATTGACAACGGTTTTGCCATCCGGACCGGATTGCTGGCTAGCCGCATTGAGTGCTTCAATCAGGGCCTGTAACTCGGTCAACAATGTCTGCGCATCGCCTGTACCGGTTGCGTCTGTTTGTGCTTCAATGCCGGTTTGCGTTTCAATGTCTATTTGCGTTTCAATGTCTATTTGTGCTTCAATGTCTGATTGTGCTTCAATGTCTGATTGTGTTTCAATGTCTGTTTGTGCTTCAATGTCTATTTGTGCTTCAATGCCGGTTTGCGTTTCAATGTCTATTTGTGCTTCAATGTCTGTTTGTGCTTCAGCGCCTTCGTTTACATTCGTCTCCGGCACCTCAAGCGTCTGCAAAACGTCTGTACTTAATGCCGTTGCCGTAGTGTCTCCATCCTGAGCCGTTGATTCATTTTGGGCCTGCTGAAAAGCAGCAAGCGCTTGGGCCAATAATTCCGGCAACGGGATAGCAACCAATTCGGGCATGTTGTTCTGAAGTGGCTTATTGGAGATGTCGCCAGATTCCGGAATGGAGGTTTTCGTAGTGGCCTGCTCATTGACAGGCGCAATAGTCAAGAGCGAACTGACATCGCTTGTTGAGGTTTCTGAGTCTATTTCTAACTCTGGTACTGATTCTGATACTGCATCTAATTGAAGGGTCGCGGATTGCTGTTCACCATCAGTAGCAGCCTGGTTGGCATTAAGCCGCGCCAGAATAGCTGAAAGCAGTTGGACCGATACCAATAGCCGTCCACGCTCATCCAATCCCAAGGCGGCAGCGTTTGCCGGTTCGGTCTGGGAAGCAGCATCGGTGCTTAAGACTTCACCTGAAGGCTGTGTCACCGCCGATTCGGTGAAAACGATCTGAGCGGGAAGATCTTCGATTCCTTTGGCATGATTAAGGGATGAAAGCAATTCGGGCGGAAGTCCACTGGCCATATCCTCCAGCTGTTCTATGGCATCGGCAATTTCTTCTGCATCAAGAGTTGTCGCACCACCCGCAGAGCCGCCGCCCTTTGAATTGGCGCTTAGTAGGCAAGCCAAGATTCCCGCAAAGTCTTGGGCTCCAGCCCCTGACTGCTGCGAAAACAATCCCTCAGCTGAACCAAATACGGCACTTGCGGCACTCCCCGCAGAGTTCGGAACAACCGGCAATAGCAACTCCGTTGCGTTCATATAGGACCATCCTGGTCGGTAATCAGGGGACGAATCCCCAGAGTCCACGCCCTAAAATGGGCGGGGTTCAGGATTCCCATTGCAACCCAGGTGCCAGGCGCGTTTTTTTTTGAAAAAACTCTTTTGCAGCCATTAAGGTTCTGTGCTAGGTGCCGATAACTCCGCCACTTAGCTCAATTCTACGGTCCGGATTCGCTGCCTGGACGATTTGGAGGGCTAGTGCTTACACTGGGCAAGAGCCGCACCGGGGCAGGCAAGGTTAGCCTAGTGCCGCTTCGCGCCACCTTGATGAGTAGAAAGCCATAATCATGGAACAAATCAGAGTCATTGGATTTGAGATCGAGGCCTGTCACGGCTGTTCGCCCGGCGAAAAGACCAACCCGCAACGCTTTTTGCTGAATGTAACTGTCGACATCGCCGACAGGGAAAAACAGGATGACGACCTAGAAACAACGCTTAGCTATTTGGATGTCATCGAAATCTGTCGTTCTGTAATGAACGGGCCCCATCGACACCTCATGGAAACGCTGGCCGGTGAAATTGCGGATAGGATCGTCGCTCTCAAATACGTAGCCGGAGTGGAAATCGAAATTGAAAAGTGCAATCCGCCTATTCCGGACTTTACAGGCCGTGTTGGTGTCCGGATTTACAGAGAGGCCTCGGTATAGCCCTCGGAACTGCGGATAACCCGCTCAAGAACTTTGATCACCATGGGATCGTAAGAACGGCCCGCCAATCGATGCAAAATATCCAAAGCCCGTTGCGGTGAACGTGCCACGCGCAGATCTGCGCTGGAATGCAGCATGATGACATAGGCTTCCGCTACAGCCAGAATGCGGGAACCAATAGGGATACGGTCACCCTCCAATCCATCCGGAACACCACGTCCATCCCATTTTTCCCGTAAATGATAAATCGCTTGGCTGGCGGCATCAGACAAATTGAGATGCCTCACAAGACTTTGGCTAAAGGCCAAATCCTCCAACCGATGCTCACCCGAGACTCCTACGCCGGAATCGGCAGCCACATTCCGTAGCTGGCTCGCATTCATTAACAAGGCTGCGTAGGTGATATCACGCGCCTCTTCTTCCTCTAGATTCAGGGCCAGGGCCAGGTCTCCGGCCAACTCGCTAATCCGGTAGGTAAGACCATCCGCGGCAGGATCGTGTGACTCAAGCAGGTTGGCCACGCTACGGAGGGTACGCATGGTAATATCACGCTCGCTCTGATGGGCCTCCGCATTCTGAATGGCAATTAAGGCCTGCTCGGCATAGGTCATCAAAATTTCACGATCACCCGGAGTAAATCGGCCCTTATCGCGGGAGACCGTAATGACGGCACGCACATCTTCCTCAATTAATGGCACGGATAGATAGCACGAATGGGGATAATGCATGCCATCGTTTTCCCACATAGCCGAACCTTCTTGTTGTGGAAAATAAATCACCGGATTGAAGTTATCGGCAACCCAACCCGGCAATCCCTGCCCCCGTCTTAACGGCTGCGTACCCACTTCTTTGGGCTCGAGATTTATGCAAACTTCCGGGCGTAGATGCTCGCCATCCGGTGTCATCATCATCAGAGAGCATTTTTTGGCCTTCATAAGCTGTGTGGCCAGTTGCCCAATACGCGGCAGCAGGTCCTGAAGACTTCGGGCAGCAGTCATAAGCCGGTGCACTGTATGAATTGTGGTCAGCGCCAGTTGGCGTTGATTCATCCGTTGGAAAATCGTGGCATTATCGAGGGCCGTGGCCGCACCGACCGCAACCAGTTCCAGCAATCGTTGACGGCCATGAGATAAATCCGGCAGCGGTCCCGGACAGATCAACGCACCGACAAAGAGGTCATTACGGATAAAGGGGATAAGAATGACGCCGTCATCATTTAAAACCCGGTTTTGTGCTTCCCCGTCTTGTTTGTTTGCCGCAGAACGATCCACATCTGAAAACCACATCGACAATGGATCGTCAGTCTCAAGCAGATTGACGCACTCCTGATACCGCCGCATACGGGTGGCATAGTCATAACGAGAGACTTTGATGGGTGGAACTTCAGGAGTGTTTAGGTCAAATCCGGCCAAATGGCCGTTGAAAAATTCGCCATCATCATCAAGCAATAGGATCGCACCGTGCTCACGGCCAACCGTCCGCAATAGCTCTTCAGAAACCCGCTCTAAAAGCAATTCCAAATCCAGAACGGATATGGTCTCCGACCAAATGCTATGCACAAGTTCCAAGTCGTCATTGTCTTCGAGGTAATTGCCCAGCAGGTCCAAATAGCCCTGCACTAATTTTAAGACTTCGATCAGTACATGATGCTGATCTGCAGGAACATGGCAAACCCCGATTCCTCCAACAAACTGGCCTCTGTAAAAGAAAGGGGCAATCCCCTGGGAAAAGCCATCGCAACATGGCGCAGTCGGCGGTTCTCCTCCGGCCACAACCTCTTGTTGCAGGCGTATTGCAGTATCGAGAAGTCTTTGGCGTAGCGCTTCATCCTGTTCGCGGTTATCGCAACAGGGAATTTTGCGCCCGCCCGGAAATGGCAACCGCCCCACATCAGGGTCAGTCACCCACCAGACCGCATCAGGTATTAATTGCGTTAGGCTGCGGTGAAGTGCGCGGATATGCGGATTCGAAGCAATATCCGCAAAGCGGAGATGAAACACAGGCTGCTCGGCAGTCATTCGTTCCCAGTATCCTCAAGGGATTCAAGCAGACGCGATTTGAGCCGTTCTAGATTCTCGGGCTCGATTATTTTCCCGCCTTGCCGATGCATCAGATAGAAGACATCCACAACACGGTTTCCTTCAGTGATAAGATTGGCGTACTGAATTGACAATTCAAGTTCTAAAAATACCTCGGTAATGGTTAAAAGGATACCGGTCCGGTCGACACTCCGAACATCGACAACGGTGTAGTCTTCCGATAGTTCATTGTATATCGTCACTTGGGAGCTGTAACGCGTTCGTTTCGGACGGCGGCGGTCAATCGGCATCGGCAAACGGGGCAAATCGCCCTCTGCAGCCAACAGGTTTTCGAGCCGTTCCCGAAGAACCATTCGTCCGCCCTCTTTGTCCCGCACCGATTCAACCTGATCGGAAATGACCAGCTCATTGCAAACCAGGCCATCGGACCGCGTGTTTAACTGAGCATTGACTATTCCGTAATTCTCCAACAGAAATGCCAAGCACAATCGACGGAATAGGCCCACACGGTCATGGGTTGCAACAACAACTTCTTGAAAACGAGGATCGTCGCGGTCACGAAAACGAATTGCGGAATGATTGCCGTTCAGTTCCCTAATTAACGCCAAATGGTCGGAGATTGCCTCCGCGCTGTGACGGAATAAGTAATCGCGCGGTAATAGACTTAGGTGTTCTTTGACAGCAGCGGCCCCAAAGCGGTCGCTTAGGCTCTTTTCCGTCTTTTCGATATGCCGGGCCATAACCAGTTCAGGTCGGCGGCTCTCTCCGGATGCATCCTCAAGCACACGGCGCACGCCGCTATAAAGCTGCCAGAGAAGATGATTCTTCCAGGAAGTCATCATGTCGGGACGAACGGCGGCGATATCCACGTGGGTCAGCAGATACAACATCTCGAGCCGCTCCACGGTACCGATAAAATCGGCAAATTCGGCCAAAACACGGGGATCGCTTACATCCCGCCGCTGAGAAATGTGGCTCAGATCAAGATGATTGCGCACCAAAAAGGATAGCGTATCGATATCATCCTTGGGGTAATCCAGCCGGCTGGCGATTTTGGCTACTAATTCCGCCCCGACGACTGAATGGTCGCGTTTGTAGCCTTTGCCAATATCGTGCGACAAAACCAAAAGCCGCATCACATCCGGCTTTTTCATGTTCTCAAAAATCTTTTGACGTTGACCGGAATACTCCAGATCCTCCTCAGCAAATGATTCAAGGAGTTCTAATGCCAAAAGCGTATGCTCATCCACGGTATAGCGATGGAGCAAATCATGCCGGACTAAGGATTTGATATGTTTCCATTCCGGCAACACACGGGAAAGAACATCTAACTTGTCCATCACACGCAGAGAGGGGGCCACACATCCCCGGAATGCAAGTAGATCCCGGAAAATCCGTTTGGGCTCACTCTGCGTCATATAATGGGCATCGACCAATCCACGATTGTCCGATAAAGCAGCCTCGGCATGATTGGAAAGACGCGCACCAGTAGCCGCAAGATGTGCAAAAACCTTTAAAAAGCGTGACGGCTCATTTTCGAAATAATGCAGATCGTCCGGCAAATCGAGTTCGTCGTCGCGAATAATTAATCCATCGTCCAATCGCTTGATACGCGCCCGGCGCAACCAGCGATGCCAGCGGGGACGCACGCGGCACCGCTCGGTGACATCATCCGCGAACTGCCGAATCACCGATGCTGCGGCGTAGTACTCATGCATCATCCGTTCTTCGGCAAGACGATCTTCATTGTCTTTATAACCTAAGGCTTCGGCCAAGGCTTGCTGAATATCCATACGGATCAGATCGCCTTTGCCCTTGCCCAGCCAGTGCAATTGACAACGCATACGGAAAATGAAATCCAGTGCATGCCGCAGCCGCCGTTCGTCACGCTGGGTGATATACCCCATGCGGACAAGATAAGCGACCGTCATTTTCCGGCCTTCCTTGATCGAGGTCAGCCATAGGCCTTGATGGTAATCACGAAGGCCACCGGGGCTCTCTTTCAAATTGGGTTCTTGAATGTTGATGGAGTTGCCATACGAGGCCAGACGTTCATCGCGCTCGACTATTTTATGTTCGAGATATCGCCTTGAACGTTTCCGAACCTTCCGGCCCAGCTTATCGATAAAATCCTCGACAAGCGGAAGCGAACCCAATAGGCGGCGCGATTCCAGCATGGCCGTCAGCGCTTCAATATCTTCGTCAGAAAATTCCAACGCACCTTGAATGCTTCTCACGCTGGCTCCCAAATGAAGCCGGGCATCGTAGAAGCGATGGGTGAATTTCGTAAAGGCCTGCGCTAAAGGCTCTTTCAATTCCCCCTCATGCAACAGCATCAGGTCCACATCAGATGAGGGGGCCATCTCCCGGCGTCCGTACCCGCCAAGCGCCAACAAGGCAAAATCGCTTGCATTATCGGGATCGATATTCTGATCCCGGCACGATTCGCGAAACCAAGAATGGATCAGCGTATCTGTGGCATCGCTGATCTCCCGCAAAATTTCAATGCCTTTGAGGGCATGACTCCGTCCGGCTTTTAGCCCCTCAATCGTGGCGCGGTAAGTACTCCAGGCCGGAGAAGAAGGCATAACAACAGTTGATTCACTCATGACCAACAGAGCCTAACCTGTCCGGACCGGCGCTACCATATCGTATGGAATAGCAGCCATGAGCCCTGACAGATATCAGCAACCTCGAAAATGAAAATTACAAAGAATCTACATAATGAATCGCGGTAATGGCCGCGGCAGCGCCGTCTCCGGCAGATTGAACCAACTGCCGGACAGTGCCCGTACGGCAATCGCCGCATGCAAACAGACCCGGAAGCGATGACTGCATGTGCCGGTCAACCTCAACCAAATCATGTTCGTCCAGTTTGACCAAATCTTTAACCAACCATGTGTTGGGAATATGGCCGATAAATACAAAGAGGCAAGGAACTTCCATAGTGGAAGTTTCTCCGCTCTTCACATTCTTTAGCTGCAAACGTTCAACCTTGCCGTCTCCTTCAACAGAAGTGACAACAGTATCCCACAGAAATTCGATCTTCTCGTTCTTAAATGCCCGATCCTGAACAATTTTGCTTGCCCGAAGTTGATCACGTCGGTGGATAACCGTGACTTTGGTCCCGAATTTGGTCAGAAATAGAGCTTCTTCAACCGCGGCATCGCCGCCGCCCACAACCGCCATCGGTTTATTGCGGAAAAACGCCCCATCACACGTCGCACAATAAGACACGCCACGTCCGGTCAATTCCGCTTCACCTGGAATTCCCAAACGGCGGTAATCGGCTCCTGCGGCCAGAATCAAAGATTTGCCTTCAATGGTTTTGTCATCGCAGATCAACTGGAAGATACCATCCCGGTGTTTCACCTCATTGACTTGCGCGTATTCCATTTTTGCACCGAATTTCTCCGCTTGCTTCAAAAACAGATCGGAGAGTTCCGAACCGGAGATGCCATCGGGAAAACCCGGATAATTCTCAACATCATCCGTCAGCGAGATCTGCCCGCCAATCGTGCCACGCTCTACAACCAATGTATCCATATTGCCACGTGCGGCATAAAGCGCAGCCGAAAGCCCGGCCGGCCCGCCACCCAAAATGAGTATGTCGTGCATGATTTATCCTCGACGTTTCTTGTCGCCGTCCTATCGGCCGGTTCGATCGATGGACAGGCTTCTTCCAAAGCTAGCCACGGGACCTATCAGTGGCAAGCGACACACGGGTGAAAAGCCCGCTGCTATCCCATACGATGACAATTGGGATCGCAACATGAAGCCTTGACCGGGACTTGATGACCGGCAAGATCGTTCAACGATATTCTGACATGCTTTTTTTCGATTTGATCCGATGACACAGAAACACACATCATTCCGATGCCATGTACGACCAGACAGATATGTCTTCGCGGCTATCACCTTATGGATCTTTATCTGCTTTGCTCTTGTGATGGGCTGTGGACAAAAGAAATCCGGAGAAGCTGAACTCGCCGTCAGTGCCGAGCCGGGGCAAGTTGTCGCGGAGTACGAGGGTGGCACAGTCACGGTGGCGGATCTGATACTGCATGCGTTGCAGAACTCTCAGACATTCGAGAATCCGGCGGATTCAATATACGCCGGCCTGCGTGGGCCGGTGATTTCATCGACTTCTTATAAAAATCCCACAGAAGACATCATGCAGGCCCGGCGTGTCAATTGGGTCACCGAGACGGTTAACACCATAATCGCCAACCGGCTCATGGCGGAAAAAACACTTAAGCAGAAACTCGAACAAACACCCGAAGTCATGTCCGCCCTCGGTGAAGTAAAAGCCGCGCTAAGAGACCGCTTACAGCTGTGCATGGCCCGCAAACTTCAGTATGAAAAAATCATGAAGCATATGGAGATCGATGAGCGCCGGATCGAATCCTACTTCAAGAACAATCCTTCCGAGTTTCGAAAACCGGCAACCATGAAATACCAGGGGATTTACGCAATAAAAGATAAACACGGCGTCGAAGAAGCCCGCAAACGCATGGAAGAAGCACGGGAAAAAATCCTGAAAGGTGAATCTTTCATGGCAGTGGCCATGGAGTATTCCGATGCCGATGAAAGAGTGCGCGGAAGGATGCAACCCACAATGAACGAAGATGAAGTGGGTCCCGTTATAACCGAAGCAATCCTTGCCGTGCCGGCAGGAGGTATCACGGAAATTGTTGAGTTAGACAATATCTTCGCTTTTTACCGGTCTGATACGGTTACGCCCCGTGTTGAGCCGGAATTAAATGACGCCACCAGAAATACAATCCGCAAGAAGATCTATGAAGAAGAATACAAGCGCCTGGAGGAAAAAGTATTCCGTGATTTGATGATTAAATATGAACCGGAATATCACCCGGAATGGCTCACAAATCCCCCCAATGACACCAATGAACCGATTATACGTGTCGGGGACCTTTACCAAAAAAGCTACGCCGATTTTTATCTTGAAGCAGAACAGTATGGCTACAACAGCGCAGCCAAAAAACGCGCATGGCTTGATGTTCTGGCAGGTCGGGCACTGGCTCTTGCCGAGGCGACCGATCAAGGCTGGAACGAAAAGACGGTTGCCGCGCGTTATATCCCGCTACGCAACCAGATTATGGCCGACCTCTACATTCATATTCTGGCGCTCGAGCAAGGCGTGCCGGAAGCGGAACGCATCGATTATTACAATCAGTATGAGCCCAAAAGCGACCGGGTAATGGATATCTACAACATCTTCATCCGTGCCAATATCACACCCGGCATGGGAACCGTCGAGAAAAATCGCGCATTGGAACAGGCACGTGGCCGGGCATACTTTATTCTTGCGGAAATTCATAATGGAATGCCGTTTATCCATGCCGCCAATACCTATTCGATGGATCCGTTAACCAAAGAATTGAACGGCCATATCGGCAGATTACGCTACGGTGAGGTTCCAAAATCTTATCGGCTTCAAGCCGGCGACCTTTTGCCCGCGATGGAAGCCGGTGAAATCAGCCGTATCGAAGACATCCTTAACGACACCACAGGACGCTACGGTGTAGAAATTTTCTATCTGGCCGATACGGAAGAACCCCGCTTGCTGAGTTTCGAAGAAGCCAAACCGGTGATCGACCGCGAACTGCTCCAAAAGATTAAGAGCGATCTGCGGGGGGATGTTCAAGATGAAATCCTTAAAAAGGCGAATATCCGGATTGATATCGATAAGGGCCTCGAAGCACTCCGAAATATCGAAGACTGCGCCATGCACCCCTTTAGGGCCGTCAGACTTTGGGAATATGAGAACTGGAAACCGGAAACAGAAGAACAAAAACCCAATTGACGGCTTAGAGGCGAGTCAGCCCGCATGTTCCACCAATGGCAGGCCTGAGTTCATTCGGTAGCAAGCAATTCCACAAACTCTTCGCTGATCCCGTGTTTTTCGATAGTTGCACCGGGAACATTCTGCAAAAACCAAGCGGTTATGCCGGCAATGGCCGCATGAACGCCAGGTGATTTAAAGGGATCTGTAAGCGAATCTAAACGAATGGTGAGTTTGTCTTTGGCCAGTTTGATTCGGATGTAAAAATGCTGCGACCCCTGCACGGCCGATCCCGGCTCCGCCACAACAGTATCGATAAGCCACTCCATTCGATCAGCCGTGGCAAATCGTTGATTGTACTTCACAACCAAACCCGGGCGGGTCACTTGAGGCGCGAATTGGTCCCAAAGTGTTTCCATCGATTCGATGCCCTTTAAACTGGCATAAGGCATTGTGCAGAATTCCTCCGTGGCCGTGGGTGATTTGTACAAGCCGGACTGTAACGAGAAATGCGGCGGTGCGAAAAGGTTTCTTCGCAAAACGGCTAACAGCCTTGCGTTCCTGAGATGGCTGCTGCACCATGTTCCACAATATGAACGGCAATCAGCGATTCCATGCACGTGCACCCATACTTATCGATTTCGCCGGTAGTGGCAGTGATTGTCCTCCTTTTTGCGGTGAACATGAGGGAGCGGTGCTCAATGCCGCCATACGCAAATATGTCTACGCCACACTGACCGTACGGGATGATAACGCCATTCATGTGCGTGCGGTCGATACAAAATCTGAACTTCAAGTCTCAAGTCTCGACAAGTTGGAATTCGGCCATGATCTCGATTTGATTATAGGCACAATCAAACGGTTACAACCCGAATTCGGTTTTGAACTGGAGATAGATTCCGGCATGTTAAAAGGATGCGGGCTTTCGGCTTCAGCAGCGATGTTGACAGCTACGGTGGCCGTATTGCAGCGTGCTCGTGAAGATTTCCCGGATACCGAGGAAGTATATCGGCTGGCCACCCAAGTAGAGCGGGAGGATCTTGCGCTTCCGGGTGGTTCACAAGATCACTTTGCAGCCGCCTACGGTGGTATCAACTACATCCGTTTTGAAAGTCTGTTTGGGCAAAGTCTGGACTTGGATTTATCTCCGGAAGTAGTGTACCTGCTCGAACAGAATCTTTTTCTTATTCACACGGGGACGGCCGATCTTTCCAGAAATGATTTCTATCGTGAAATTCAAGAACAATGCGCTCAGCCCCAGTCGCCGGCGTTTGAGGCATTGAATGGGCTCCGCGATACGGCCAAAGCAATGGCCCGGTCATTGCAGCGGGCGGATTTAGACTCTTTTGCAGCGCTTATGTATAAAAACTGGGAATTCCAAAGGCGGCTGCATCCAACCTGTGCAAACAAAAACATAGAAACCTGCCGCGCGGTGTTGAAAGAAACCGGGGTGCCGGGAGCAAGTGTCTGCGGCGCAGGCGGATGCATTATCGCCTATGCGGAAAGTGAGACCGGCAGACAAGCAAAACTAAAGTTGCTTGCAGCGGGCAACGAAATCTGGCCGGTGCATTTCGATCAAGTTGGGACAGTCACTTATGAGGCTTAGTTAGCCCGTTTGCCGGCACTCCCTCCAATTTCATATACGTAAATCGCGTTCCCTAACCGGTGAACCGGTTCGTGCTGCCTGAGCTGTTCAAAGAACGGATTGTATGCGGGAAAACCTACACCGGAGAGAGCGGTAAGACTCACAGCCACATAGCCCGGACGCATTAGATCTGAGGGGGCAGGGAGGACCATAGGGATATCGTAGATTTCCAACAACTCAGGCGGCCCAAAATAAAACAACGGCAACGGCTTCTCTTTTGAATAACCATTCTCCCTAACGAATTCGCTTAAACTGAGCAGCGCTTGGCCCCAATCAGCATTAGAATCGGTGGCCCAAACCAAAGCGGAAGCCGGTCCGCCTGCCGGTTCATTGAAATACGTAATCTCATAGGGATGAACATACAACGTGGAAATAACATGCGCCACCAATAAAACACACAAAAAAACTACGCGAATTCGAAGAGGGTGATTCCGGCGCAGAACGGCAACCAGACGCGGCAACGTGGCGATACGCGGGATTAGAATTTCGCGCACGCCCCAAGCCGCCCAGAGACAGAAGAACGGCAATACCGGCAGGGCATGCCGGTATCCGATTGTGGCACGGTTAAAACACATCAGCACAGCCAAATAAACAAGCGGCGTGAGCCACACAACAGACATTCGATAATCGCGCCGTTGAAGATTTCTAACGATTAACGCAGTACCAATCACCCAAAGCGCCAAAAAGGCCGCAGTGCTTTTCACACAGAACAGAACCGGGTAGTACAACCACGATCCCGAATAGCGCAACCTCCCTAAAAACCATGTGATATGCCCCGAAGCAGCATGTTCGCGTTGCCGTAACAATCCCTCAAAATGCGTATAGGCAGGCAAATATCGCTCAAGAATCCCCGTGCTTGCGGAGATTTCAGGCGAGGCTTGTTCCATGGTTTCAATATCGGCGGATGCCAGACGGATGCTGCCGATTTCAAATCCATATCCCGCCCAAATCACCAAATAACTCAAAACGAAAAACAGGAGTACCGCACGAAGCGCCCTGACCGGCGATAGAGCATTACGTGAAACTCCGAGCCAATGGCAGGCCGGAGGCGAGAGCACAACAACAATCAGAAACACCGGCAACATCACCACCGCCGCATGTTTGGCCAGCCAAGCCAAACCGAACAAACAGGCCGCCAGCCCGAATCTTGGCCACGAGGGACAATGCACAAAACAATCAAATGCAATTGCAGCGGCCAGAATCGTCACGACCGCTCCCATATCGGTTGTTACCAGGCAGCCGTGCGCCAACAGGTTCGGTTCAAAAGTAAATAGGATTTGAGCGAGTAATGCAGGAAGCGGTCCCAAACGGAAATACGCCCACCAATAAAGCAACAGCGCCGTCACAACTGAAAGCAGAATCGTTCCCCACCGGGCGATTGCAAACATCCGCAAATAGTCTTCACGATTTGCCTCCATAAAGGCCTTGGCTAAGGATTGAAGTGAATCGGCCTTTAACCACGCTTGGCTTTCAAATGGAAGTGCAGGCTCAAAACAGGCCAGCACCGGCAAAGCGTTGAGACAATTCTGAAGTGGAGGATCGTCAAAACAGAACCGGACATCACCCGATGCCAGAGTCATTACCCCCACAGCCAAATGGTGGGGAGCATCCACAGTCGGACTGCTTGAACGGCCGATGTCATAAAGAAGCCAAACCTGGATGGCAATCAGAGCCACATGCAATAGCAAGATTGCTCGTCCGGTCCGGCTGCGTAGGATGGATGTCATCGGCGCTCTATTTGCGGCGCGGGTTCAGTTTTGATTGCTTCAGCGTTTCTTGCGGCCTTTGGGCGCGCTTTTCCTCGCCGAGGCCCGTTTCTTAGGTTTTGCTTTCGCGGGTTTAAATGGACCGGAGGCAACCTCAGAAATTTCAACGGCACGTTTCTCTTGGCCGGAAAGTTTGGCGGCCTCGATCACGGCAACACCCCAGCGCGATTCATAGGGGCTGACAATCAGATCTTCGCCATTTTCGATATTGGCCAGGACATTGTCATAAATGGGAATGTGCGCATTTTTCATGCATGGGAATCTCATGCGCACGATTTCACCCGCAACCTCTTGGTATAGGCCAAATGGAGTTTCCGAATCGAATTTCGTTTTGACCAATGTTCCTTTTGTACCGCAGATATGCCACCGGCGGCGCGGCGCCATATCCACCGTGGATAATCCAATGGAAGCATAAAGTCCGTTCTCAAATTCGATTGCCACACTGTCGTGTGTCGTAACATCCACATCCCAAACTTGATTTTGCGTGTTCGCAAATACGACTTTGGGACGGCAGTTGGCAATCTGGATGACTTGATCGATTAGGTGCGCGCCCCAGTCATATAAATTCCCACCGCCGTACTTCGCTTCCCGCCGCCAACCCGGGCACATGCCCCATGAGTCGACCGTGGCTTCGATGCTGAAAACCTTGCCTAGCTTACGGCTGTCGATGAGATGCCGGACTGTAAGAAAATCGCCATCCCAACGGCGATTCTGGAATACGCTGAGAGTCACACCGTTTTCTTCAGCGGCTGCGATCATCTTATCGGCCTCGGCCACGCTCATGCACATCACCTTTTCGGAAACGACATGCTTGCCGGCATTGAGCGCCTTTAGGGCAAGACGGCAGTGGGAATCGTGAGGCGTGATAACAGCAATGAGATCCAAATCCTCTTGTTTGAGCATGTCATCAAATTTGCGATACGTGGGTACACCCCAATCAACTTCACCTTGCGCCCGGCAATCCGCTTTTAAATCGCAAACGCTTGCAACGGTCATCCCCGCTTGAGTCATAAGCTCACCGTGCATTTTCCCCATTTTGAACATCTGACCGTAGCCGACAATGCCACAACGAATTTGCTTCTTTGCCATAATTTCACTCCTTTTCCGGCTCTCCGCGTTTTGACCGGACGGCCGCTAACAAACTTATACAATACATGATTCTGAGCGAGCGCTGACCCCTGCGATGGCTGGTCATACTGTGAGAATCAACTGGTATCATCGCTTATGCACCGTAATGCACTTTCCTAAATCGAAGCGCGAGTCTCTGCAATACAAGTCCGGCAGGAAGGATGGGCGTTATCGCGGGATGCGTGATAGAGTGCTAACTACAAGAAAATACTGTCGTTACGGAATATTGACATCCTCACCTGAGTTCCCATCGGATTTGATTATCTTCCGTTCGATTCAATACACACGACATACGGAGTCTAAGCAGACATGCAACGCAAAAAGATGCTGATTCTTAGTTATGGATTTGGATTTCTATCCGCGCTGCTATGCGCGGGCATCGCCGCTTGTGCAGGCCGCGCTCTGGAAGACCAACACTGGGGTTTGCTAACCGCCCCGGCGGCAGAGTCTGACGATGCAACAGAATCGTTGGTCGGAAATTTAACGGACTATACTTGGAAGGGCCTTGCCACGGTCGCCACCACGATTCCGGCCAGCGATGACAATGGGCAACCCACATTTTCGGCTGATGGCAAAGAAATGAATCCCGCCGTTGAAGAACGATTGCGGCGTATCATTTCCGAATGCAAATACAGAAGCATGGAAGTTGTCTTGACCCTTTTTGAGGATCGCCCGGGAGCGGTGTTGCAGAACGAAGAGGCATGGATCAACGCGGCTCGTTTGGCAACCAAAAACTTCGGGGATCACCGCCAAAGAGTGATTTTTACAATCACCCGGCCCCACCCCGATCCACAATGGATGGCCTCATGCACGATTCCGATTATGGCCCCTAAAACCGCCAACCTGATTGCTCAGACAATCCATGGTATCGAACCGAAGATGCTGGTTGCCGTAGGTTGCCCGGATGCGAAAGCCGTAAAACAAATCGCCCAAGAAGAAGAAATCGACATCCTTGCGGTTGATGATGACCAAGCCCTGGAGGCCGCCTTCCAACTCCGTAAAACCGGCTCGGCCAAACCGATTTTTGACTTCCGAGTGCACGGCCATGGCGGATGGATGGCCGCAGAAGATGGTAAAACGCTTCAAGGAGTATGGCGTTTGCAGGTTGGGGAGCTGTCGCCGGAAATGAAATCCTGCCAAATGGCCGTTGAGCGTGCCCGCACAGATAAACAATACAACCTGTTTGCCGCCTTTCCGGCTTGGACCAACGGTTCCGAACGTGGGGCCGATTATCAAGATCATTACGAAATCGGCGGATCGGGCACTCCTCAATCACCAGGATTCGGATGGTTCTTGGATATGGTGGACCGGGCGCGCAGACCGGATCGTGAAATCGCAGCCTTGGATGCAGGCTACGAATTGGACTCGAGTTGGCTGCCCGAGGCCGAACGGGAAGCCGGATTTAAAGCCTTATTCGATGGTAAAAGCCCCCAAGGCTGGACCGTCGTCCCCTCGAACCGTGAATGGCGGATTCAAGATGGCGTTCTCTACGGTCCCCTGGAAACGGGAACATGGATTCGTTCTTGGAGACGTTATTCGGACTTTATTCTGCGATTGGAAGTAAAGCTTACTGAGGGCTGCAACAGTGGCGTCTTTTTACGTGCACCCTTGGCGGCCCGTCAATCGCGCAATGGAATTGAGATGCAATTAATCGGCATGAATATGGATCCTCAGCCGAATGGTCCAGGATCATTATATTCGTACATGGCGCCCCGGGTCGATGCTTTCAACAAACCCGGCGAATGGAACGATATCGAGGTTGAATACCGGGGCCGGTATATCAAAGTCACCATCAACGGTCAGGTCGTTCATGACATCGATCTCACGGGTCACCCCATTTTCGGGAGCCGTCTCTTAAATGGGTTTATCGGTTTTCAAGCCCACGGACACGGCTCACCGTATTTCAGAAATGTCCGTATCAAAGAACTTTAATATCATCTCCCCGATCATGGAGAAGTCATGCAAAACGCCCGGCAAATCGCTGCCGGGCGTTTTTTTCACTCCCATATTCTACAAATAATCCGGGTTATGGCTTTACACGGTCGTAGATATAATCGACATGTTCAAGAACGGTATCCAAGTTGAAACACGCCTCTAAAACCTTGCGGTCCAGTTTTTCTTGGACTTTCGGATCGGCCCAGACTGTCTCCAAAAGTGTCCCGCCCTCATCCCAAACCTTCATCGCACAGCGCTGTACGATTTCATATGCATCTTCGCGGGAAAGTTCGGATTGAATCAATGTAATTAGGACTTTTTGAGAAAAAACCAAACCACCGGTCATATCAATGTTCTGGCGCATACGCTCTTTATTAACGAGCATATCGCGCATGATATACGTCATGCGATCCAACAAATAATCGGCAAGAATCGCGGAATCGGTCAAAACAATCCGCTCTGCAGATGAATGAGAAATATCCCGTTCATGCCATAGTGTTACGTTTTCCATTCCCACCAATGCATTGGCGCGGAGTACGCGGGCCAGACCGGATATGCGTTCACATAAATTCGGATTTTTCTTGTGGGGCATGGAACTGGAACCCTTTTGCCCCGGAGGAAACGGCTCTTGCACTTCACGGATTTCGGTTCGCTGCAAACCACGAATCTCTGTCGCCATCTTTTCGAGTGTACTGCCAATCAATGCCAGAACATTAAGAAACTCGGCATGACGATCACGCTGAACGATTTGATTGGTAGCGGCGGCCGGCTGTATGCCTAAATGGCGGCAGGCAATCTCTTCCACACGGGGATCGATATTGCTGAAAGTCCCAACTGGACCTGAAAATTTACCGACCGCAATCCGGGGCCGGAGATCATCCAACCGGTCTTGATGACGGCGTAATTCTTCTAGGAAAATTAGAAGTTTCAGGCCGAAGGTTGTCGGTTCCGCATGAACACCATGAGAACGGCCAATGCAGACGGTGTTTTTATGCTCTTCAGCTTGGTCCGCGACAATTTCCACCAACTTCTCTAAATCTTCGGCAATAAGATCGTGCGATTCCAGAAGTTGCAGGGCCGTGGCTGTATCCAGTTTATCCGAGCTGGTTAGTCCCATATGTATATAACGCGCGTTCTCTCCTACATACTCTTTGACACAGGTCAAAAACGCGATGGTTTCGTGATCCAGCGTGGCTTCGAGTTCATGGATGCGCTCGATATTAAAATCGGCCTTGGCTTCAATATCCCGCAAAGCGTCATCGGGAATAACGCCAAGTTCGTTCCACGCTTTGCAGGCTGCAATCTCGACTTGCAGCCAAGTGCGAAAACGATTCTCATCGGACCAAATTCGGCCCATTTCCGGCCTTGTATATCTTTCGATCATCGGCTTCTGCTCCAAATTGCTAACAATCTGCCCGGCTCACTCAGATTTCCGGGAAAAAGCAGGCTAGAAGGAGAGAGGCTTTTGGGATAGGTCCGCGCCAACCAAGTGAGGTATGCTTGCCGCTGTGAACTAGCGGAGATAGGGTATTGAGCGTAAAGTTAACGTGGGAATGAGTGGTGCTATGAAACCAGGACAAATTAAAAGCGGTTTAGGTGCTCTCCGGAAATCGGTCGCCAGTGTTCGTGAAGAAAGCCGGTTGATGAAAGAGATCGGTGAGGTCGTTGAAGCCTGCCTTAAGGATCCCAGCACAGCCTTACAGAAATTCGAAGTCTTTATGGATCAACGCCGTAAGTCTCAGCGAATGGGACCCGGCGAAGGGTTTGTGCGTGTCGATGTTGACGGCGAAGTGGTTCTGCTGACGGCCGAAGAAGCCCAAGAATTTATCGATGAAGCCGAAGCCGGGCCGGAACAAGAACGGCGTATCGCCGCCAAGATGAAGCGGATTCTAACCTGCCAACCGGAAGAGCTCTTTGCCGAGGCCGTTTTCATCCGCATGTTGGTCGAGGCCACGCTCGATAAATACCGGGCCGAATCGGAAGGCGATGAAAGCGATGAGGCCAAGGAACTAAAAAGCCTGATTCTCAGTGTCGAAACACGCTTAAAACGGCGTATGACGGTCCTCCAAGAAGACAACAACAGCCTGGAAGTTACTGAAAAGGGCGTAACTCTGCACCGCAAAAGCACGGGCATGGATGTGTTTGAGCAGATGATAAAACAGCTCCAAGAGGTGCGCGCCCAAAACAATATACGAGAACTCCAACGCTTAGGCGGAGAGATCCAAGCCAAACGTAGCACCTATGAACGGGCGACCAACGCCATTCAACCCAATATCCGTACCTGCAAAATTAACCGCCGCGATATCCAGGTACATATCAGTATTTTCCTGCGCTATCTCGAAGCGCTCGTGCATAAACAAAAAGAGGCTCTGGTCTCTTCCATTTCCGGTCTCCGCCAACGGGTTGAACAAGAAGGTGGGGCTGAACCGCCTCCCGATTTGGCAATTAAAGAAAAGCAACTCGAAAGTATCGAACAGCAAGAGCAATTTGTCTCTAAATCCGCGCGTGAGGCGGATGCCGTAGCGGCTGCGATTACCGCAGCCGAAGGCTTGCCGCCCAGCAAGATCGAAGCCGATGTGGGCGATATCATGCAGCGGGCCGAAGTTCAGGCCATGAAGAAAAAACCGGCCGAAAAGCCCAAGGCCGAGCCTGAAGCTCCTACAAAGCGCACCGGCATGCATATTAAAAGATAAATTGGTTCCGATTCTTGGATTTTGTTCTTAAATCGCCGAACAACCGTGTGCAAAACACGGTTAAAGTTGTTTCTTTTCACGCGGTCTTTTAAACGAAGCGGGAGGCAGAGCATGAAACATCAAATCCACCCAATTACCACCACCTTAATCCTGACTGTGTTCTGGGCATTGGCCGCAACTCATCCAGCGGCAGCAGAAGCCATCGGCGCTTCACTACCCATGCAATTCGAGGTGTATGTCTGCACACAACCGGAATCAGCCACTCCCTGTTGGGCCTTTACGGAAAGCGAGCTGAGCCAACGTTGTCCACAATGCCAGTCAAACCAAAAACAAACCATCCGCTGCAAAAAAGACATCTATTTGGATCGGGAAACTTTTGTTTTATTGCCACTCCCCGCACATCGCTTTGCGGATCAAGCCGCGCAGAAGCTTTATGGTATCGGATTGCCCACCGCAAAAAACGGCGCCACCCTGCCCACGACCGATCTCTACGAAAACCACGAACGCTACGGTTGGGTGGAAGTGAAGGATTCGCGCTTTTACAACGGCGCAATTGCTGTCTGGCCCGGATTGGCGGGAGTCATCGTCTCAACTGAAGGTTTTATCCAAATTCTCTATCCCAGCCACAAACAGGATGGTCAGCTCCGCATCATAAATATCCAATACCTGCGCAATGGTGAGGAACCTAAATACCTCGTTCCCAAGGCATTTATCAACCGTCAGCTCGAATCGGCAATGAAAACCGGGCAACCAGCCAAGCAATAACCGGAACCTTAGCCATAAGGTTGCCCGCCCAGCGCTTCATTTTGAATCGAGAAAATCCGCCGGCAGCAACTCATCCACCGACAGCGTTTGAAAATCCTTATTTTCTGCAAAATTGTCCGAATAACTGCTGACCGAAAGATTGGCGACTTGTCTCTGCGCCAATTTCTCCGGCGGCACACCTTCCCGTTCGACGGGGTCCGTAATAAACGCGAGCATCGTTTCCGCCAACATCGAACCGTCACTCACAGGATCCGTTAAAATAAAATAGCGCTTGCCGGATTGATCCACCTGTACGTTCTGTTTGAGATATTCCCTGTGGCAAAATTCCATTTGACGTCGGATGGATTCCTCATCGAGCAAACCAATTGTCGCCATTTTCATCAGGTCAAATACCAATTCCGGAGGATCGCCTTGGAAATGTGCGACTCCCCTCAAACCGAACTCAAAACCCTGTTGAAACTTCTCTTTGAAATGTGCAATTTCCTCCTCGTTATTAACATTCTTCTGCGCGATTTTGAAACCATCTATTTCTTCACTGAGATTTCTCAGATTGTAACGTACACCCATTTCTGCAAATGCAAGATTTTGCGCTGTCTTCTCTTTCAACTCTCGATCCGGAGCGCCGCCAATTCGAGCCACACATTTTTCTATGTTGTCAATCTGTCTTCTGAGCCGTTCAACTTTCTCAATGGTCGGTCTATCTCTTTCAATAGAGCGGATAATAAATTCCAGTTCTTCCTTCACATCACCCAAAACTTCTTCGCTGTAATCATTGCCCACAATAACCGTGTAGACATCCTTATAAATATCTACCGCAGCAACAATCAACTCGTATTGCGCCGAATCTTGATGGTCCGTCGACATAGCATCGAGCTCTGTTAGGGCCTTCACATTCCTGCCTAAATTATCTGCTTTTTCATCCTTTACACCAGATGCCATATTCAAATAAGCATATCCTACAACTACCACAAGGATAACGAATGCAAAGAAGACACTTAATGTTAAAGGCAATTTCCACTCGCAATGTTTCATTTAAGTTCTCCAATTCGTTTCATTCCACCACTGTCCATGTCCAAGGCGCTGTTTGGAATATGCCTGCAGCCTGCACTGTATTCCAGAGGTTATCAAGATCAAATGATGTATATGCTGTGCTCCAGTAAGGCCAAGTATCCTCAGCAAAGCAATATGACGCTATCGCAGAATACGCTTGAGTGTCAGCTGTGTGCGGCGACCTAGGTTGATGTGTCATATTTGGATTCGCAAAGTAATTTGCAAAACTTGTACTGTTCGATGTATTTATTTTTAAAGAATCTCCTGTGTATATCAAAAAAGATACAGATACACTTTCAAAAAGCGGTATCGAAATACTAATCGAGCCTGTTGGTTCAAATGCGATGGCTTTCTTCCAAGGGTGGAACGGAGCATTCGCATCCAATCTCGCATTTGATGTGAGTGCAATTTTTGCCGTAAAATCATGTGCGACAGCTGAGCCGTTTCTCTCTATTTTCATATACCATTCAGTCTTGCTCCGGACTTTAACTTGCTCCTTTTGCAGAATGTATACACATTCATCATTGTCATCTTGATATCTAGCAGTAAGGGTATATCCGTTATTTTGATCAGATGATTCGACAACAACGTCTTCGAGTTCTCCAAGCCAGCCAGCTCGGCCCGTTATATCGGAAATTAATAGTGTCTTAACTCCGCCTCCTACTGGAGTTCCGGGGCGTTGACATACTGGAGTTGGAGTCGGTGTCGGAGTTGGGATCGGAGTCGGAGTGTTAGTTGCTGGCGGAGGTGGAGCATAAGCCAATATAGATGCTGCATCCGCAGACCCAGTACACATATAGTTAAAGCACAATAAGCCAGTTAATATCGTTATAGTAATTACTAAAAGCGTTTGTTTCGTTTTCATCGATATCCCCTTATATGGTCTTAGCATTTGTGAAACGAGTTTTAGCCGAGTTGTTTTCTTTTTTTATTTCAGTCAAGATTCTCGGCTTCTAGCTTATCGAGAATTCGATTTGCCCGATTTTTAAAGCGGCTAGAACCAGGACCATCAGATCCTGGGCGGTCAGGATAGGCAAAAATTGTCGAAATTTGATCTATGACTCCTCCCACATCGCCCTCACTTAGTCTAAGTGACGCTAGTGCATCTGCCACGCCAGCACGCACCTCATCTGATGTACGGTTTTTATAGACTGACTCCAGTATTTCCCGTGCTTGGTCTAAATTGGAATTCGCGATGTAATGCTGCGCTAAGATAATACATGCAAACTGGCGCCATTTACTGCCTAAATATGGATATGTAAGCACTTCCTTCAATGTACTTAAAGAATCATCAATGCGACGTTCATACTGGAGGGCAATAGCGTAATTCGTAAGTAGTTGCGGCCAGCGAACTGCATTTCTTCGTGTTGCGTCTCGATAGATTTCCGTTCGCTTCCACCATTCAGTTGCAGCTACACTAGCCTCCGGCATCCCGTCATAAATTAAATAGGCAGAGTCTATAGCCAAGTATTGCGTTATTTCTTTATCGAATTGGCCAGTAGTGTTTCGGCTATCAAGAATTGCTACAGCCTTCGACGTTTCCCCCTGCCTTAGAAATATACTGACTTCAACAAGAGACGCGCATACTCCCCAGTATTTATCCTCACCATCTCGTACTTCTGCAGCGGCTTGTATTGCGGCCTCAAATTCTTGGGCCACACGATAGCGTATTGCTTTTGCTAATTGTAGCGGCGGCTTAGAAACATTAGGTTCAGATATCCATTTCTCAGCCAAGTCATCAAACTTACTGAAGGCTTGTTGGCCTATGGATTCTTCAAATTTTTGCAGACACCGGTTTATGCATTCAAAAAGGGCAAAATAATCCAACTTTTGCAGTTCAGCATTGCTGTTGTAGCCCAGCCATTCAAGGAATTCATCCAATGATTCCGCATAGTTGCCTGCTTGCCAATCATCTTCGGCAAGCTGATAACGCGCATTGGACAAATCACGCTGATTTGTTGTGGTCTTTAATGTTTGCATAAACCAATGCCTGGCTTCGTCGTACCGTCCTTCCGCGCGATGGACTTTTCCTAATTCATATTGCGCACGACCCTTAATCTCTGGATCTTCAGACCCTCCAATTGCCCGCTCAAGTATCTCAATCGCTTGCTGCGACTGTCCCAATGCCACGGCATCATCATAGATTTTCTCAAGTGCCTTTATTCGTCTATATGCATTGCTATCAGAAGAGAGAATTAGCTGAACCTCCAACAACCTTTCTGTGGGCGTTAGAGATGAGAAGTATTTATCCCATTCAGAATCTGACTGATTTGCTTCGCCTTTTAAATTGGACGTTATAATCAAGATAAAAGTAAAAGTCAAAATATAGTTTTTACTAGTTGCTTGCCTGTTTTTCATGATTTTGCCTCCCTTAGTTAGTCTCCTAACTTTGGAAATTGGGGTATTCGATTCTCGGTGAAATGGCAAAAGCCATCAATTCACCTTCGCGCTTTGCAAAGAATGCAACTATTCAATACGACTTCTCACATTTGGCCACAGACATACATTAAAAATCGAAATAGATGCCTCAGCATAAATACAAAAAGCCAGATCAATTATGGTTCGATTTAAGTGGAAGACTTAATGCTGCCATAACACCTCCTTTTGCGTTATAACAAAAGTCTGTCCGGGTTAAAAAGGTCACCCGCAAATCACTACATCCCACGCTAATAATTAATTATATAGTTAATTCTGAACTACATGTCAAGTGATTATTTTAGAGGGATCCTCAAAAGAATTGTCCGTTTCCCCTAGATCTTATGGAGGGTTGCTGTCAAGGTACCAGCATGTGCCGTACACGCTTGGAACCCAATCCAGAGAACGCGACGTGTGAGGAGCTGAAAGAGGCGTCACGGGTGGGTACGTTTGAGATGAACACGCGCTGTACGGCGATGCAGTTATTGATTACCGGGATTCCCCGGGATCAGGTCTGCAAAGCGCTTGTGATTGGCGAACGAAACCTTCGACGCTGGATTCAGGCGTTTAATGAATGCGGGATTGATGGGCTGATTCCCAAGCCGGGCCGTGGACGTCCCAAGTGTATTGATCCGAATCAGGAAAATGAATTGCTGGAAGTGCTGGATCACCCCGAAAAGGTGGCTCGCACCTTCTGGACGGCTCGGAATTTTCACGGTTTTCTACGAGAGACTTACCAGATCGAATGCTCGTACAATACGGTTTTACGTTTTTTTCATGAAAATGATTTTACGTTGAAAGTGCCTCAGCCCTGGCCGGACCGTCAAGATGAAGAGAAACGCCAGGCTTTTCGTGAGACATTGCGGGAGCTGAGTGAGAATCCCGACGTTGAACTCTGGTTTGCGGATGAATCGGGGTTTGAAGGCGAGTCGCGCTCGCGGCAGCGTTGGGACAAAAAAGGGAGAAAGACACGCGTCACCCACAATGGCGACCACATTCGAATGAATGCCTTGGGAATGGTGGCGCCTCGGACTGGAGAATTTTTCGCGATTGAAGCCAGTCATGTGGACAGTGATGTATTCCAAGCGTTTTTAGACGAAGCGCATCGAATGATTCATCCTCAGCGCAAGCGGAATATCCTCATTCTGGATAACGCTTCTTGGCATCATCGAAAATCCACCAACTGGCATTTCTTTGAACCGGTCTACCTCCCGCCTTATTCCCCGGATTTGAACCCCATCGAACGCATCTGGCGCGTCCTCAAGGCACGCTGGTTTACCAATGTGCACTGCAAGGATCGTGACGCGTTGATTCAACGCCTCGACACCGCTCTCCTCGATGTTATTACCCACCCCGAGGACAACAAGAGAACGGCTTCAATTGGACAGTTAATATGAAGATCCCTCTAATAAATTCAATTATTTCAAATTGTTTTTTTCTGGGATGCAACAATACTTTAGATATTAGTCTCTGAAACCATAATCCCAGATGCAAATGGCACAAATGAATCCTGCCTAAATAAAATCGGGGTCGGCTATACGGGCCGACCCCGGGGGAAACAAAACCACCTGTATTTGTTACGCTTACTTGTAGCCTACGCCTGTCCGAACACGGCGGCGCGTTCCGATGCGCTGGCATCGTGAATGGCGCGCAGGACCGTTTCTTCGGCTGCAGTCAACTCTTTATCGCGCCGGGCCATCACCGCGCGGGCGACTTTCAGAAACTTATCGATACGGTATTCCACCAAACCATCCGCGCCGCCCCATGAGAAGGACGGTACGTATTTCGGCGGCAGTCCCGCGCCATACAGATTGCAGCCCACACCGACCACCGTGCCGGTGTTGAACATGCTGTTGATACCGGATTTGGAGTGATCGCCCATCGTCAAGCCGACAAACTGGGAACCGGTATCGACCAGTTCGCCATCGATCACGCATTTAACATTACCGTAATCGTTTTTGAGGTCGGAGTTGTTGGTATCCGCGCCGAGGTTGATCCACATGGCCAAATAGGCGTGACCCAAAAATCCGTCATGCTGTTTGTTGCTATAGGAATGGATAATCGATTCTTCCACTTCACCGCCGACTTTGCAGACTTCGCCGATTGAAGTTCCTTCGTAGATCTTGGCGGCGATTTTAATGGCGGTTTTCTTGCCGATATAGCATGGCCCCTCAATGACCGCCTGCGGGAAGATCTTCGCGCCTTCATCGATAAAGATCGGGCCGCCTTCAGCATCCAATACCACACCCGGTTTCACGCTTGCGCCGGGGGCGATATACACATTGGCGGCATCCAAAATTCGTACGCCTTCGTAGACTTTACCTTCTTGTTCGCCGGGTTTGCCCAAAATGGCGAATTCGCGTGTGATTTCATCAGGATTGTGATGCACCAGATCCCACGGCCAAGCAATCAAGGTAATGCCTTCGACTTGCTGAACGGGGACATCAGGCAACAGATCTTTGATAATGGGCTGGTCGAAAACCACCCCGCAACCCAGGTTTGAACCTGAAAGCCGCGCGGCCACAACCACATCGCCCTGCATATAAATGGCGTCTTCACCGGCCACAGGGATCTTTTGAGCCAAATCGCCGCCGGCCAACACGCGGCCGTTTACGAGCAATGCTGCATCGGTCGTTGCGCCGTTCACTTTGGCCCCGCCCACCTGCTCTTGGTAAAAGGCGGCCAAAAGACTGCGCACGTGATAGCTGACTGTTGCTCCTGAATAGGCGCGCGAAATCTTCGCCGCCAGAGACGTAATACCCGTCTTTAACTCATACACCGGACGCGTGAGCGTCAGCGGACTTAGTTTACGATATCCATCGTCTTCGAAAATAATGATTTCAGACATTCTATTTTCTCTTTATCTTGAAATATCGCCCGGCCACATCGAGACCGGCCATTGTATACACAAATAGGTGATTCGGTCCGCTAAAAACATTCCGGATCGACCGGTCCGCACCCGGACCATGCCGCAAAGTGTGAAACCGGAGAGATGAAAAACATCGCTTCATCTCTCCGGCGCAAATCATTCACAATTGTTCTTAGACGGGCTGATTATCGTATACCCACTTGTAATAATCTTTAAGTTCAAGCTCACTTCCGGCATCTTCATCCAGAATAGCAATCGCGTCCGGATGCATCTGCAACGCGGTAGCGGTAACCATCTGTGAAACAGGGCCTTCAATGGCGTCTTTGGCGATACCCGCCTTTTTCTTGCCGTTGATCAGCATGAGGCATTTACGCGCTTCCAGAATCGTACCGACACCCATGGTGATCGCATAACGCGGAACATCTTCGGCCTTATCGAAGAAACGGGCGTTATCGTCAATAGTCTGCTGAGTGAGTGTCTTGATACGTGTGCGGGAACCTAAAGATGAACCCGGCTCGTTAAAGGCAATGTGACCGTCGCTGCCGATACCGAGAACTTGAATGTCGATTCCACCGGCCTTGTCGATTTCATCTTCATACCAGGCGCAGAAGGTTTCATGGTTGGACATGTCACCGCTGGGAACATGAATCTTTTCTTCCGGAATATTGATGTGATTGAAAAGATTCTCATGCATGAAGTAGTAGTACGACTGATCGTGCTCATGGGAGAGACCGCAATATTCATCCAGGTTGAATGTTGTGCATTTGGAGAAATCCAATCCCTCTTTGTGCATTTTGATCAGCTCTTTATAAAGACCGATCGGGGTGCTGCCGGTGGCAAGACCCAGAACCGCATTGGGCTTGTTTTTGACAACTTCAGCCACAATCTTAGCGGCTTCTTTACTCATCTCATCATAATCGGGTTTAATAATTACCTGCATATCTAGACTCCTATGGTTCGCAAGGCGAACAGATTCAAAGCATCATTCCGGCAATTACCCGCACGGGTAGCAGCCGTTATTTCACCTAAGTTGTAGAAGACACACTCACGCAAAAATGGACGCTTTAATTGCCCCTCGAAACCACAGGTTTCGATTTAAGCGCCCAAGCCGCCGCCCCCGCGGATGTTGGCACGTTCCTTTTCTGCCTGCGCCAAGATACCGCTACGGCGGTATGCCGTTATCGGATCGGGATCAAGCCCCATCTCTTCCCGGACAACGGCCAGCAGCGGCTCGACATCCGTATTAAATGCCGCAACCAAACATTCCTCCGCACCGACAATATCGCCTGCTTCCTGATACTTGGCCAACAATGTACGGTCCACTGTTAACGCTTTGGCGTACATCCGTTGGCACATAACAACGGTCTGTATCATCGCCTCAACCTTCGGTTTCAAGTTGTGGCTTTGATCGACCATATAAGCAATATCGGTTTCGGTATCGGGATCCAGTTCCGCCGCCGTCAGTTGGTCATAGATTAAAAAGAGCTGGTAAGGATTCGACGAGCCGACCGTTAGGTCGTCGTCGGCATAACGGCGGTCATTGAAGTGAAAACCGCCTAAACGGCCTTCATCGATTAAGAAGGCCACAATGTGTTCGATGTTGACACCATGAGCGTGGTGTCCAAGATCGACTAAAACTTGAGCTTGGTCGCCGAGCTTATTGGCGAACGTCAACGCCATACCCCAATCGGCGATATCCGTATGATAAAATCCCGGCTCGAATAGCTTGTATTCGATAAGCATCCGTGTTCCGGATGGCAATGCGGCATAAACTTCGGCCAAACAGGCCTCAAACCATTGCTTGCGTTTCCGAAGATCCGCTTGTCCGGGATAGTTGGTTCCATCGGCATACCACAGGGAAAGGATATCCGATCCTGTGGCTTTCATGATATCTACACATTCCAAATGCCGGTCCACGGCTTTTTTGCGGATATCCGCTTCGTGGCTGGCAAAACTGCCGTATTTATAAACCGGGTCCTGGAAAACGTTGGGATTAATCGCACCAATCACAAGGCCATTGGCCTCGGCCATCTGTTTGGCCTCGGACCAATCATCTACTTTGTCCCAAGGAATATGCAACGCCACACTCGGGGCAATCCCCGTGAACTTGTGCACAGTTCCGGCGTCTTCGAATTTATGAGCCAAGTTCTTGGCCGCGCCCGGTTGTGTAAAAACACCGAACCGCGTACCGCTGTCTGCATAGCCCCAGGATGGCGTCTCAATCGCCTGGCGTTTCAGGCGGGCTTTAACGTCATTTATGTCGATAGATCTTGCGCCGAGCTGACCGGCGAGCCGTTCATACCCTTCATTACTCATGGAACCACTCACATCCCGCGCGATACGTTTGAAACTGCCCCGGCCCGAACTGAAATCTATGGAAATCCCATAGCAATCCGTAATGCAGCGCCGAACGCATGAAGCGTTCAACCAAGGGTCGTCAAAATCATTATGTCCAAGTCTGCGGTAACCCGCAGCTAAAACAAAACCGGAAGCAAGCTTCCGGTTCAATCACGCGCATCCGGCGTTTTTCCGGTCCGAGTTCCGGCCACCTGATTGGGGAACGTACATGAAGTCATCGGACCGCCAATGCCGAAGTTTTTCCGTATCTCTTCTAACTCGGCCACGCGCTCGGGCGAGAACAGGTTGACCTGCCCGAGTTGCACGGCGGTTAGTAGTATTTTCGCGAAATGTTCAACCGTTTCCATACGGTAATAGGCTTGCATGACATTCTCGCCGACTGCAAGCACACCATGATTGGCCATCAAAACCACATTGGATTGTTTGATATAAGGCTCGATGGCTTCCGGCAGTTCCTTGGATGAAGGCAGACCATACGGCGAAAGTGGTACACCACCCAATGAGACAACCACTTCCGGCAAAACGCACTGGTCCAATGAAAGGCCTGCAACAGCAAAACCGGTCGCAACCGGTGGATGGGCATGAAGAACCGCGCCGATTTCCGGACGGGCGTTGTATGCCATGATATGCATAGCTGTTTCGGAGCTGATTTTCATACTGCCCCGGACTTGACGCCCCGCACCGTCTACGGTCGATAACATTTCAGGCTCTAAGAAACCCTTAGATACCCCCGTTGGCGTAACGATGATCTCATCGTCATCCACTTTGCCCGAGATATTGCCGTCATTTGCCGCGACGAAGCCCCGCATCCAAACACGACGCCCCGCTTCGCAAATATCCTGTTTAATTTGAAATGCGTTGGCCATGAATCTTTAAAACCACCAATGGTTAGCAGTCTTTCAAACTAGCCACCTGCGGCTTGCCGGACAAGCCTCTTACCCTTAAACAAGGCTGTTGCCGAAGCGCTGTGGAGTCAAACAGACGCTCTTATGCTACGCTACTTCCGAATAACACCAGGGAGTTTCTTATGGCCGCTGTCAGTACCTATGAAGTCCGTATCGCCGACTATTTTCAGCAAGCATGGGCCTTATTCAAAGAGCGCCCGGTCGAATATCTCGTCTTGGGATTTCTGATTACGGCTAGCGAATGGTTTTATGTTGGCGTTTTGACATCTCTGGTCCCCCTAATTTTTCTGCCCCCACTCACCGGCGGATTGATTTATTTTACCTTAAAAGAGATTCGCGGCGTTGAAGCCGATTTTTCGGATATGTTCCGGGGCTTCGACAGTTTCTTGCGACTTTTTATTGCCGGTTTACTTATTGCCATCTTTGAATTTTTAGGCATTCTGTTCTGCTGTATTCCATACTTCCTTGTCATCACAATCTACCTCTTCGTCTATCAAATCATCGTGGATGAGGGACTCGATTTTTGGGAGGCCATGGAGGCCAGCCGACAGCGGGTAATGGACAATTTCTTCAGTATGTTGGGCCTGGCTATCGTGCTGACATTGCTGAATCTTGCGGGAATGTGCTTTTGCGGAGTCGGCTCCATCGCTACATATCCGTTCACCATCATTGTGGGAGTCGCTGCCTATCGGGATATTTTCAGACGGCCATAAACAAGTGCCGGTTCCGGCAAAATCACATTAAGGACAAGATTAGTTGTCATGTCTGAATTTACTGCGGAATTGCTAAACGACTCCGTTTTGATCTCTGTGGATTTCCAAAACGGCAGCCTGAGGCAAGTGACGCGCGAAACCATGAGCGCACAATGGCTGGAATACGGTTTTACACCTGAAGATGTCAATGCCGCCAACGAGTATTGCTACAACACGGCTCTTCCCAATGCCGCCAAACTTTGCGATTTCTTCCGGGCTCGCCATAAACCCGTAATTCTTGTTCATTGGGGAGCACGTTTTTACGACGGTATGGATTTGGACCCGGCTGTCCGCAAAATGTTGCTCAAAGCGCACGGCGAAGACTTCAATAAATGGGGCCATCGTGAAATCGATCCGGGCTCACAGGTACACCCCGATCTCAAGCCCCAGCCCAGCGATTACATTCTCCCCAAAACCGCACAGGATGCATTTATCTCCTCAAATATCGGTTTCATGCTTAAAAACCTCAAAATCAAGAACGTTTTCTTGATTGGCGGCCATACCGGGGCCTGTCACGGCAAGACCTCAAAAAGCGCAAAAGAAGCGGGATATACGATAATTTGTATTGAAGACGCAACATTTGATGCCACAGAAAGCCGGAGAATTCCCAATATCCAGGCGGTTGGCTTTGATTTTATCTGCCAAACTCATGAAATATTATCGCTTGGATGAGGACAGCAGGCACAGCAGAAACCGGTTCATTGGAGCGGGATAGCGCGTATGTAGATGACGCCGGACGGTTTTTTCCCCTAAACTAATGATATCATATGATTTGCCTTCCCAAAAAATCCGGAGGGAACGGATTGGGTGCAAGGCATCGCAAATGGGGCAGGAGCATGGATATCAAGGCATATTTGGAACGCGGCCAGGAGGCTGTCCGGGATGGGGAATTGGAGTTGGCAAGCCAATATTTCAATTCCGTCTTAAAAGAGGCCCCGGATCACCCTTCGGCATTGGAGGGACTTGAAAGCGTTAAGGTCGCCCAAGCCCGGCAAGGATGGGGGCCTATTGGGCGGTGGCTCGTGTTTTCATGGTGCCGTCTGCTGCTTTTGATGGGCAAACCCGCGAAAGCCTTACCAAAACTTCGGATTCTTCATGCCTCCAATCCGACCAACCAGCTTTTTGCCGAGACATTTGCGCGTGTCGCCGCAAAAGAAGACTGCGCTGATGAAGCTGTGGCCGCATACCGCACGGTCTTGAAATTAGAACCGGAACGTTCCTCCGCGCTTCAGGGCCTGGGGGCGGTGCTTCAAGAGCAAGATAAGATCGCGGATGCAATCAAATGTTATCAAAAACTCAGAAAACAACGGCCCGATGACGATAAATTGGCCCATCTTCTGCGCGATTTAATGGCCAAAGATTATGCGCAGACTGGAGTACCGGAAGATATAAAAGCCGCCCGGCGTGAAATGGAAAAAGAAAAATCCAAACGGATTCGGGTGCCGGGAACGCCGGATTTCACGATTCGCTTGGAGAAACTTGCCGAGCATTGCGAAAAAAACCCCGACGATTTGGATGCCCGTGTCGAAATGGCCAAACACCTGCGCACCGGCGGACAAGCCAAACTTGCTCAGAATGTGCTTTCGGAATTGTTGGATGAACATCCCGACCATTGGGAAGGCCGTTACCAGCAGGCCGATTTGTGGAGGGAAGTCGGAGACTTGGATCTGGCGGTGAGCCTTCTCGGGCAGCTGGTAAAAGAGAGGCCGGACGACGACGAACTGCGTTGCCTATGGTTGGAAACCGGTATTGAAAAAGAAAAACAGGATGGACGCCCGGCCACACACCCTGAAGTTCAGGGAATTCGCAAAGAGTTGTTCCAACGGCGAAGAACCTTATGGGATACGCATTTGATAGCACACCCCGAAGACATAGAAGTCCGATACAAATTGGCTCAAATGCTTCTCGATTTTGGCGAAACAACCGAGGCCATCGAGCATACCCAACGGCTCGTTCAAACCCCTTCATGGATGTCAAAAGGCTTTTTGTTGCTGGGCAAATGCTTCCGGGAACAAGACAAACGCCAGCTGGCTATCGAACAATTCAAAAAATCTATCGAAGCGGCAAAAAACAGGGGATACACACACATTCCCGGTGAAGACCTAAAAGCAGCCAACTATTGGCTGGGTGTATCTTATGAAGAAATGGGGCATCTTGATGATGCTCGGGACGCGTATGGCCAGGTCTATGCTGCGGATATCGGCTATGAGGATATTCGCGAGCGGTACGAGCGTGTGACGAGATAATCGCAAAGAGACATTTCGCGAATTCGCTAGGCCTTGGAATCCGCAAGTTCTTTGGCTTTCTTTTCTTCTTTCTTATTTAGGGCATCTCGATTCCAGGTGGCCTGGGTGATACGCCAAACATCGCCATCTTTTTGTAGCGAATAATCAATTACCAAATCGATCGTCCATCCCGGCTCTAACTGGCCGGTGCAATGGATATTGCGAACGGTCGCGGTCCGGCCTTTCACTTTGATTTCCATTTTGTCGAGCGCCAAACGCACCGAAGTTTTTTCTTCCCCATGGTGTTTAGAAGCAAAGCGGAGAATGGCCGGCTTTGTCTCTTCAAAGATTCCGGTATACGAATTGTCCAGCAGAGGCTCAAGCCGATTTTGATCCATCAACTTCCAGCCTTCGGCCCATGCCTGCATCGTTGTTTTAATCTCGGAATGTCCTGCGTCACTCCACAACTGCATACCCGAGCAGCCACTTCCAAAAAGTAGAAGACATAAAAAGACAAGATATGTGCAATAAAGCGCGCACCGCCGGATGCTTGCGGCACTACTAATTTCGATGGGACAATTTGCTATGGCTGTCATCATAAAAGGACGCAAAAAAAGTTATGACATCGACAAATCCCCGCGATATAAACGGGTCGAGCAATGCCGGGTTATCCGCAAACAATCCCCCTGCTCATGCTCCGGCCGCCGGGCTTCCCCTAACTCCTGCCCCAAGTCATCCCCGGCCGGAGCATTCTCAATTTATTTCATTCTCATCGTTAAATACAAAACGTAAAAGTGTTTCTGCTTTGTATCTATTGTAGCGTAAACCGCCGGCTCAGTACGTAAAGCCGGATTTTTCCAGGCGGCTGATAACTTCTTGAAGTTTGTTGACATCAACGGTTAAGGCAATACGAATATAACCTTCGCCATTTGAGCCGAAACCGATTCCGGGGGTTATAAGCACACCGGCTTCGCGTAACACACGGTCGGCAAAGACAGCCGAATCCTTGGTGCCATCGGGAATGGGCGTCCAAAGAAAGAATGTGGCTTCCGGACGGTTGACTTTCCAACCCAGCCGGTCCAGTCCGTCGCAAAGCGCATTGCGGCGTTCCTCATATTCAGCCGCGCGGGCTTTTGTAAAGGCATCCGAACCTGTCAATGCGGCAACGCCTGCATGTTGGATCGGTTTAAAAATACCCATATCCAAATTGGATTTAACACGTCCTAACGCGGCGATGACCTCTGCGCGTCCGCAGGCATGCCCGATTCGCCATCCCGGCATGTTGAACGCTTTTGAAAGCGAATGAAATTCAATACCCACTTCTTTGGCGCCGGGCGCTTCGAGGAAACTTGCTTGCCGTTTTCCGTCATAAGCGGCTTCAGAATAAGGCGCATCATGAACAACAACGATATCGTGCTCTTTGGCGAACGCAACGACTTCCTCAAAAAACGAAAGTGGAGCGATTGCCGCAGTCGGATTTCCAGGGTAATTCAAAACCATCATCGGCGCGGCTTTCGCCACATCGCTGGGAATCTCGGTGAGGTCCGGAAGAAAATTCTTCTCCGGATAAAGTTTCATATCCACAACCTCGCCGCCCGCCATAATCACACCGGGGATATAGGCCGGATAGCCGGGATTAGGAAGCAAAACAGGCTCGCCCGGATTAACCAAAGCCAGAGGCAGGGCGCTCATGCCACCCTTGGTGCCAATCACGGAAAGAACCTCGGTGGCCGGATCCAGTTCGACATGAAAAGTCCGTTTGTACCAGCTGGCCACGGCGGCACGATATTCGGGAAGCCCTTTGAAACTGGGGTAATGATGATTCTTGCCATCCAATGCAGTTTCGCGCAATGCGTCAACCGCATAATCCGGTGAAGGATGATCAGGATCGCCCACCGAAAGATCGATAACATTCATTCCGCCCGCTTCAACTTCCGCTTTGGCGGCATCGAGCTTGTCAAAAAGATATACGGGAAGGTGGCTTAATCGCTCCGCTGTACGCAGGGCCATAATCTTACTCCTCAATTTCTATTCTATTGATGTCTTTGTAGAAGCTGTTCAATACAGCGTAACTTGAAATCTAAAACTTATAAATTCCACGCCGCGATGGCCTGGTTTAGTCTTCTTCAACACGGTCGCCGGGATCGAACGGCCACTTAATAAAAAGGACCACCGTATCCGAATCCGTGTCATTGATTAAATCGTGGGATTCTCCGCCCACAACACGGAAGGCATCACCGGGCTTTACGCGGTGTTCTTCACCCGCGATCACAAAACGCGGGGCGCCTTCAAGAAAATAAAACGTTTCTTCGACTTCTTTGTGAACGTGTTTGCCATAATCGGCCGAGGACTGTCCGGCCTTCAATTTCAAAATCCCCCACTCCACATTGGGACCTTGCATAACATAACGGACGCCATGGTCGCCCAATGACCATTTGATTTCGTTTGAATTCGCATAATCCATTTTATTCTCCCAAAAATCGCGAATCCGGCAGGCATACGGTGCGCGCCTGCGGACGTTTCATTTACAGGATCTCAGCCGCCCACAAATCTTCATACGTCTCACGGCGGCGCACCACACGGTATGTGTCGCCTTCAACCAGGACTTCCGGGACACGCGGACGGCCATTGTATTGTGAGGACATGGCGAATCCGTACGCACCCGCCGAACAAAACGCCAGCAAGTCGCCCGGTTTCATCGGCGGCAGCGCACAGTCGCGCGCAAAGGTATCTGATGATTCGCAGACACCACCCACAACATCGACCGGGAATGAATCGCCGTTACGCGGGCTGTTGACCAGTATCTCGTGTTTTGCTTCATACATGGCCGGGCGCACAAGGTCTGTCATCGCAGCATCAATAATAACAAAACGTCGTTTGCCATTATCTTTGGTATGCACTACAGAACTCAGCAAAACACCCGCGTTGCCCGATATTGAACGGCCCGGTTCCACGATTATTGTCCCATCAAAATCTTGAAGGTTGTCGGCCAACAGTTTGGCGTATTCACGAGGATGGGCCGGATTTTGATCCGGGGTATATTGAATCCCAAGTCCGCCGCCGATATCCAAATGTGTGATTTCTAAGCCTTCATTTTCCAACATTCCGCGCAGCTGCATTAGTGCCTGCAAGGCTTCGAGCAGCGGTCCGGTCTCCGGAAGGCCGGAACCGATATGACAATCCAAACCTGTCAGTACAACTCCCGCTCGCTTTTTTGTACTGCGGGCGAGTTCCAATGCCTGCTCGGTTGGAATACCAAACTTATTCTTATGCATTCCCGTCGTGATCTTCGGGTGCGTTTTGGCATCGATATCCGGATTCACCCGAAATGAAATCGACACACGTTGATTCCGTTCCAATGCCAGCCGGTCAATCAGGTCCAGCTCGGATTCAGACTCAATATTAAAAGAGAAAATACCGAGATCCAGTGCCTCATTGATTTCACGGGCCGTTTTGGCCACACCGGAAAAGACAATCTTTTCCGGCGGAATCCCCGCTCGGGATGCTTGGGCCAGCTCACCGCCGGATGTCACATCTGCGCCTGCGCCCAATGCGGCTGCCAACCGTAAGAGCGCACCGCACGGATTCGCCTTAATGGCGTAACAAATAAGGTGCTTACGGTCTTTCAAGCCTTCTTGATATGCAAGTAACGGCGCTTCGAATCCGGCACGGCTGTACACATAGCAAGGGGTGCCAACATCTTGAGCGATTTTGGCCAAATCCACGCCCTCGGCAGCCAAAACACCATTGTTTAAAGAAAAGAAGTTCAGATCAGGATGTACAAATTGCATGCTGAATCCCTTTGCATCTATTCGGAGTGACAAATCCCGGTCTGGAGATGCTCCGCATACACCCGGCATGCCTACATGACAAACCATGCCTGGTAGTCAGAGCATTCAATGTCGAAAAATCGACATGAATTTAGGCCTGGCCTTGAAAATATCCACACGCGAGACCGCACCTCCGGCAAGCGCAAAGTCTAGTTTGCCGCCAAGCACACGCACAGGGGAGCTGATCCATAAGACATCGACAGAACAGGACACGGCCCAAAACCGCGTATTCCACAATTTGACAGACGTACTCTAGGGCTTGGAATGCGCGGACAATCCGAGGACAAGGCTGAAAACGCTTCTATAGCAACCGGATGACTGGCAAAATCCCGCTGCAAAAAATTAAAATAGAATCAGTTCCCTCCGGCATGCCGACTCGACGGCGGTTACTTGGCTAGGCTATTCTCAACTCAATTATGGCTTCAAACCTCGACAATAAACCCTGGAAGTTCTTACACGCCGCTGACTTACATCTGGATACGCCGATGCCCGGCCGCGATGAATCCATGCGCCGGACATTGCGGGCCGCATTGCGAACGGCATTTGAGCGGCTAGTTGAATTGGCAATCGAAGAACGGGTTGAGGCGGTGTTGCTCGCCGGAGACATCATTGATGGCGACCACCTTTCTTTGGCAACTGAAGATACTATTGTCGAACGTTGCCGGCGGCTTGGCTCTCATGGCATACGCGTATTCATCGCACCGGGAAACCATGATTTCATCCGTTCGGGGAGTCCTCTAGACCGCATCCGATGGCCCGAGAATGTTACTGTCTTTCAAAGCACTACCCCCCTTTCAGTGCGGTTGGATGATGCTTCCGGCCGGCATTTGGCGACAATTCACGGGGCCGGACATACCAACGGCCAGATTTACGAAAACCTAGTGGCCCGTATTTCCGGAGCGGATGAGCCTGTCCCTCAAATCGGATTGGTCCATACCAATGTCGGTCATGCCGATGTGCGGGGACGGCATGAGCCTTACGCACCATCGGAATTAAATGACTTTGCCGGAAAAGGGATCGACTACTGGGCTATAGGTCACATCCACCAATATATGGAACTCTCCCGTTCCCCTTGGGTGATTTACCCGGGCTGCGCCATGGGCCGGGATATAGGTGAACGTGAGGCAAAAGGCTGTGTTTTGGTGCATGTGCATGCCCGGGATGATATGGAGCCCGAATTTCGCTCCCTGGCGCCTATCACATTTCACTTGCTCGAAATAGATGTTTCGGAGATGACCCAAAACACACAGTTTTTCGATGCGCTCCGAATCCGTTGGCAGGAAATTTCTCAAGCACAGCGCGGCGATGAGGGACAATACGTTCGCATCGAAGCACGGGGTCGAAGCGAATTAGCCGAAGTTTTTCGTCATGAATTGCAGGATGAAGAAAGCCTTCATGAATTTGAGGACCGGCTGGAAAGAACTCTCGGCGTGCTTGAAGTTGAATTCCGCAACCGCACCGTTCCTCCGTTTGAACTCGAAAGCATTGGCGAAGAAACATCTGTGCGCGGCGAATATACCCGGCTGGTCCGCGAGATGATTCGTGAACCGAGCGAAAGAAAGAAAATCATGGATCGGTTGGTTTGGGCAAATCCCAATTGGGCTCGCATTTCAGATGATGAAAAAAACATCTATATGCGCGAGATTCTTCGCTTGGCATTGATTGAGGGCATGGAGCGATTTTCGGGCGAGGAACGCGGTTAGAGGCGGCATACACGCCGAACCGGACAGTCAAAGGAACATATAAGAATTCATGCGTTTGTATCGGATTAACATAGAAGGCTTCGGCAACCGCACCCAATGGGATAGTGGTCCGCTCGATCCGGGCATCAATCTGATCGTGGGCCCCAATGAAGCGGGAAAATCAACTATTTTCTCCTTCGTCAGGAGTGTGCTTTATGGTTTCAGTCCTAAGAATAAGAAACATCCTTATTTCCCGAGGAAAGGCGATGTTGAATTCGGCGGTTCGCTGGAATTGATATGGAATGAGTCATCTCACACTTTGGAACGATTCCTAAAGGGCCGTGGCGATGACGCCATTTTGCGCAATGCGGAAGGCCAGCCGGTTGACTATGGGGAGTCTGCCGGATTGTATCTGACAGGGGTCACGCAGCAGGTATTCACCAACGTCTTTTCAATATCTCTTTCTGAGCTAAAGGATTTCGATCAAAAGGAGCGGACGGAAATCAGTCCTTACTTCTTAGGATTGACCGAGCGTACGGGCGAACAAATCAATCCGCGCAAAGTTTTAGAGGAAATCTATAACAGCGCGGACGAAATTTCGAAAATGGATAAAAGCAAGCGCCGCAAACCGCGCCGCTTGGAAATCCTAAAACAAGAATGGAGAGATGCGCGGGATCGTTTGCGCGAACAAAAAGACGAGGCCGAAAAAGCTCGCCAATGTTTGCAGGAATTGACTGAAATCGGAGAACAAATTGCAAATCTCCGCCGCCAAGAAACCGCTTTGCTCGAAGAGCAGAAATCGCTTGCCGGACGCAGACGGACGATTGATGCGGCACAAAAAGTCATAGCACTTGAAAATGAACTGAATGCAGTCCGCGAACTTCTGCAATTTCCAATTGAATCCGCATCGGAACTGGAACGTCTTGTCGAAAGAAAACGTGCCATCAATGACCGGCTCGAACTGGCCAAAACGCGATTGGAAAAAATAGGCCGTGAAATTGAGGCGACTCAATTGGATGAAGCGCTTCTCGCACAAAAGGAGCGAATTGAAACGCTGACAAGACAAGCAGACACCGTGCAGCAAAACAGTCTGGAAGAACGGGAACTGGCCGATGCCTGCAAAAAACATATGGAGCGCCTTGCAAAGGATTTCCAGGCATGCGGCGCACAGGGCGGGCTGAAACTTCTTGAAACACTCGCCGCCAATCCCGAATTGGATAATGACGCAGCCGAGGCCATACGAAAACTGAGGAAGGCTGATAATGAGCAACGAACCTTGCGGCAGTTGATCGACGATGAAAACGGTCTCGAACAGCGGCTTTTGGAAGCAGAAGAAGAACTGCAAAGTCTAGCTGATCGGCTCCCCGCCGAGCCCGACCAAATTCGCGCAGCCGCCGATCCGTCCCGCCTCTTGGAACTCCGGCAAAGCCTGTTGGAAATACAATCACTCGAACGCGAAATCGAAACAAGCGAAAAAGCCGCTAAAGATCACACGGAACGCTTGCGCGCACTCGAAGCCGAACTCGGCGCACAAGAAGGCAGAACAAATGAATTGGGCAGACAATTCAAAGCCTGGCTGGCCATTGGTTTGGCATTAGGTATTCCCGGCTTGGCATTGCTGGGCTTGGCATTATGGGGAGATGTAAATTGGCTTCCGCTGGGAGAAAGTTGGGCGCCCTCAGATTTCATAGGCGGGGGCGGCGTGCTCACAGTTATCGGCTTGTTGGTGTTGATTCCTTACGCATGGACACTTCGAAATAAAAAGCAACACACCGAAGAACGTATCCAGCAGGTGACACAGCCGTTTTCGGATGAAGCGCAAAAGGCACTACATCAAAACCAAGAACGAATTGCCGCGCTTAAGAGTAAATTGGAACAGACGTTCGTTAATGCAAAAAAGACTGCAGAGGACTTAGGCCTGGCATTTCCACTCGCGGCGGATGCCATCGAATTGGAACTGAATCGAGCGCGCGAATTAAATCAGGCACGCCCTGACTTGGGCCGTATCGAACTGACACTGCAATCGGTCAATCGTTTAAAACAAGAACTGGAAGCGCTTCAACGCAAACACCAAGAACAACAAACCGCCGTTAAACATTTACAGGAAGCGCTGCAGCCTGTGCTTGCGGAATGGGGGCTTCCGCCATCGCTGGCTCCCCAGCAGGCCGCCGATGCCATTCAGCGAATCACACAGCTGGCATGCGAATACCTTAACGAAAAAGATCGAGAAGAGCGGCTCCATAGCCTCCAACAAAAGAACGAACAATTCGTCCAATCGGTATGCGATCTATGTTCGATACTGGAGCAACCACAAATAGACGATGTGGATGAAGCACTTAAACACCTGCAAACGCTGCATGAAACACTGAACCGGGAAATTGAGTCGCGTCAAATTAAAGGCGAACGTGAAAGGGAACAGACATCGGTTCGGAACGACCTGCAGGCAGGCCAGGAAGAAACGGATCGAACTGAAAAAGAATTACAGGAACTTCTGCAAAAGGCGGGGTGTGACAGCATTGAACTATTCCGAGAAACGCTTGAACGGGCCCGAAAGGCGAGGAATACACAGGAATTATTGGAGGAAAGGCGCCGCGACTTAAGCGAGTTTGAGGATTCGGAACAAATCCTTGCGCATGTCAAAGAGCAATCACTGCAGCCTCATTCGGATGAGTCCAATCCGGCCATCCCGCTTGAAAAAGAAGCCGCTGTTGAAAGCGAGTTGGATGAAACCAAACGGGAAATAAACCGGTTGGCTCAAGTCCGGGGAAACTTGGAGCAAAAATTAGCGGATTACCGTGAACGCATCGATTTGGCCGCCGCTGACGCGGTTGTCATTTCTTTAAAAAGCCAAAGAGAAGATGTTGCCAAGTCATTCGATGTTCTGCAATCCGCACATATGTTGCTCGATGAAGCGATCGCGCGCTTCCGGCGGAATCACCAACCCAGTGTTTTTCAGAATGCTTCACGTTTTTTCGAGATAATTACAGGCGGCAAATACAGACAAATTGTCGCGCCTTTGGCTGACGATACAAAAATGGATATCGAAGTCATCGCCCAAAACGGCGGCGGTGCTTGGCCGGTTGACCGGCTCTCACGCGGCACACAAGAACAATTGTATCTCTCTTTGCGCTTGGCATTGGCGCAGGAAATCACATCCAATGGTGAAATGACACCGCTATTCTTTGACGATCTTCTTGTAAATTTTGACGAGATCAGGCTGGGAGCTTGTTATGATGTGCTGGAATCGTTGGCAAAAGAATGCCAAGTCTTTTTGTTTACTTGTCATCAGTGGCAAGCGGAGCAGGTAGGCAACAGGCTCAGCCACCGTAGAATCGAACTTTCTTAAAAAAAAATAACTTCAAAAGAAGGAATAAGGCTTTATGCGGGTAACATATCCCACATCGGATCACCTGCCACAATGCTTGTAAACTGAGTTAGCTCACTCGGCCACTTTTTTTGCCGAGCTCGTTCGAACTGGTTGCGGTTGATGATGCCGGTTGCCCAACCCACATGAAAAATCCCCAGCATGCCTTTGGGTTCTTCATTACAAAATGTACGTACACGCCGCAAAAACTTGGCATCTTGAAATGATTTGTTCTTGAAAGGAAGAACCGAGCCGTAATGAATCACGCCGCTGAAATCATCCATAAAAACATAAAAATCCCCGGGCTCGAGCAATTCCTGCCATGTCTGTACGCGCAGGTCCGCGCCATGGTCGCAAATTCCGAGTTTGAGAAGAACATCCTGCAAAAAGCCTTCCTCATCGGCCTCATCGAATGCTTCCGGGTCTGAATCTTCTAGAAGATCCAACTCTTCAAAAATATCTGCTAGTGGCTCTGACATTCCCCACTTCTTTTCTTAATTAATCCCATTAATTACAGTTTCATGAGAAGCGAGCGCTATGTCAAGATGAAACCAGGCATTCACGCGCATTTAACGCTTTTATGAAAAAACAAACGTATAACACTCTACTTTTCACCCAAATCAACATACACATGTAAGATTTGAAATTAATCAAAATTGTAGAATGTCTAATAAGTTGCGCATCTTCGCAAAACTCAGCTGGGCAACATATCCCACATCGGATCACCGGCAACAATTTTGGCAAATTTGGATAGGGATTCCGGCCATCCAACAGCATAAGCCTTTTCAAATTGGGCTCTCGTGATGACGCCGGTTATCCAGGCTACATGGGTAATACCGATTTCACCTTTAGGCTGTTGCGATGAAAAAACTTTTACACGGCGATAGTAATTAGGGCCTGGTACGCGAATTTTATGGCGGAAAGGAAGTACCATGCCATAAAAGATCCGGTCAGAATTTTTGTCAAAACACACGTAGCAGGTTCCAGGTTCAATTGCCTCTTGCCACGGTTGGACACGCATATCCGCATAATGATCGCAGATATCCAACTCCAGCAACAACTCCTCAATGGAGCGCTCCGCCTCGACCGCTTCCTGGGGAATTTCTGCCTCAACCCCATCCATTCCAGAAATAGCAATTTCCATCAAAAAATACCAATCAGAAAAAAAATTTTACAATTAGCTCTATACTAGTCTATTTCATAAATGCTTTGAGTCAAGAATTAAGAGGCAAAAATACAGTTTCCTTCGCAATATCAATACAATATTTGGGAATAATTGGATTGGCGCAGGCAGCTGAGCGCTATTCGGAGCATTTCTATTTGTTCCGTCAAATAGGACGATCACCCCGGTAAGAGATCCCACATCGGATCACCCGCAACAATCTGGGCAAAAACCGGAAATGAACTCGGCCAGTGCAAGTCGCGCGCTTTTTCGAACTGTTCCTGATTCAACACGCCGCTCGCCCAGGCCACATGAAAAATCCCGACAACTCCTTCCGGCTTGTGCACATGATAGATCTTTGCGCGGCGGAAATTATTGGGATTGGGGAGATCGATTTTATGAAGAAGCGGCAAAATCTTACCGTAAAAGATCAGGTCAGTACTGTCATCGATGAAAACATAAAAATCGCCCGGCTTCAGGCCCGCTTGCCACTGTTGGACCTGTAGGTCCGCGTAATGATCATAAATATTCAGTTCTTGGAGCAATTCTTGAACGGTAGCCGACTCGCCCAATTCTTCCTGATAGGGGGGTGCACCGGCTTGTTTGGACACAGAGGACTTCGCTGCGCCGTGTTTTTGCGGCGTTTCTTCATCCTTACTGCCCCGGCGTATGATTCTGCCTCGCATGGGGATCATGATCCGCTCAGTAGTCTGCCTCAATTTTCATGTGTGCCTCTGCCTTTATAGGCAGGCAGACAGCATGGCCAATTGTAAGAGTTCGTCTGCTATTCCGGTCTCACGAATCAGGCTCTAACAGTCATGGATGTATGTCAAGATGAATTCCAATTGCCCGCTCATGTTTCCTCGTTTATCAGATATCTTTGTTTTGGATCGGCAAAGGTTCCTCGCTTTGCGAAAAAACATTGGAAAGAAAGCGCCTAGTAGAACAAACCTCGCGGCAGGCCGGTTCCTTCGCTCTGTCTCGGCGCCTGTTCCTCCCAAACACCGGGCACCACGGCGCCACAATCGGGGCATGTTTGTCCGGCCATTCTGTTCTCCAGGATATAGAAGCCATGACGCTTGATCAGCAGAACATTACAGGAAGGACAAAACGTGCTTTCCAAATTCTCAACCCGCCCGGGTAGATTGCCCGCATAGACAAATTTCAGCCCCGCCGCCCGTCCGGCCTCATAGGCACGCATCAGCGTGGACGCAGGTGTTGGAGGCGGTCCGGTCATTTTGTAGTCCGGATGGAAGGCAGTTACATGCCAAGGAATATCCGGTGAAACACCTACAAGGAATTCGGCGATATCCTTTAGTTCTTCATCCGAATCGTTGAATCCCGGTACGACCAAGGTGACAACTTCAATCCAGAATCCCATTTTTTTGAGCGTTTGAATGCTATCGAGTACATTTTGCAGCACACCGCCCAAGGTCCGGTAATTCCGGTCGTTGAAACTCTTAAGATCGACCTTATAGAGGTCAACATAGGGCCGCAGATATTCGAGAACTTCCGGCGTTGCGTTTCCGTTGCTTACAAATCCACAAACCAGTCCGTTGTCCCGCGCATGCTTAAAAATTTCCATCGCCCAATCGGCTGTAATCAGCGGCTCGTTATACGTGCTCACAACCACCGGCGCTCCCTGGTTGACCGCAATGTCCGCCAGCTGCTCCGCATCGCAAAAACGCGGCTGGGAGACAGCCCGGTCATCCTTCAGGGCCTGGCTGGTTACCCAGTTCTGACAATATGAACAGCGTAAATCGCAGCCCAGCATTCCGAATGAGAGCGCATCCCGGCCCGGATAAGCGTGATAGAACGGCTTCTTTTCTATCGGATCTACCTGCAAACCGGCCACATACCCCCCTGGCACGCGCAGTTCGCCATCTTGGTTGAAACGCACCCGGCATACGCCATATCGTCCGGGCAAAATCTTGCAGCGATGCCCACAAGCCACACAGCGCATTTTGCCTTCGCCCTCATCAACCGTGAGTTCAGGCGCGGCTCGCATAGTGTTCTGCTCTAAGAGCTCTTTAAGTCCGATGTGCTGCCCGGCCATGTGCAATTCCTGCCAATGTCCTACCCAATCGCGTCTTTCTAAACAAACACGCCGGTATAAAACATTCCATATTGAATTTCTATGAAATTGTACGCCACATCATATATCTACAAAAAGAGTGCTTGGAGATGGATTTAGTGAAGCAAGCAAGACCGGCAAGACGGTTCAGGCATTTGCTATCAATCCCTCACCGCTTCTGCAACGCCTGGCGGATGAGTTCTTGGACGGGGAGTTCTTCTTCAGAGGATTCGAGTACTTCGGTCACGGCGCGTTGTGCAACAGCCGGTTTGGTCCCGAGTGCAATAAGCGCTTGGACAGCTTCATCCATCGCCCCACTGGGAGCGGAAACCGTGCGTTCGCGGTCACCGGGCTGGAGAGTCCCGGCGGAAAGAATCGCCAAAGCATCTTTGCGTTTCAAATCGAAGATCAGCTTTTCCGCGCGTTTTTTGCCGATCCCCGGGACTTGGCAGAGCAGGGCAACTTCATTGTTTTCAATCGCCCGGCAAAAGTTCTGCACAGAAAGATGCGAAAGCACATCCACAGCCATTTTTGCGCCGACGCCCTGAACCGAATTCAATAATAGAAACAGCTCGCGTTCATTGGTGGTGGCAAATCCGAACAGACGCAGTTCTTCTTCACGCACATGCAAATAGGTTAGCAGCCGAGCCGTTTCACCTTCCCTCGGCATGACCCGATATGTGGATAAGGGGATCGTAATCTCGAAACCGACGCCGCCAACATCAATCACGACATGATCATCACTTTTGACAGCCAAGGTTCCTGAGATGTGTGCAATCATGATTTGAGAAAATTTCGGCTTTCAGCCCCGGGCTAAAACTTACTGCATAAAGGGAGACCAAACCGGAGAAATACAATCTCCCTGCATCCGGGTAAGCCGCAAATGCCGGTCATGACCGGGCGGGGGATCGCCATTGTATTGCATTAAATAAATCTGAGCCGCGCCGCGCACAGTTGAACTATAGGCGATATACATTCCATCCGGTGACCATGTAGGCGAGGCGTTATCAGGTCCGGTTTCGGTCAGTTTCTGATAATCGCTTCCATCGGCCAGAATCGTATAGATGTCTCCGATCGATCCACCCTGATGGGCATAAAAGGCAAGACGGTCTTGCGCTCCGGATCGTGGAGGCGCCCAGGCGGGGGAATCACAGCGAAGACCGCGGATATTAGTTAAACGCCGCACATTGGCTCCATCACGATCCATAATATAAACCTGGGGGTAACCCGTGCGGTCGCTGGTCCAAGCGATTTCCGTCCCATTCGGAGACATAACCGGTGCTGTATCGATGGCATTATCATTGGTCAAACGGCGCAGGATTTCACCATTCGTATTGATCAGAAAAATTTCCGCATTGCCCTTATGCGATAGGGAAATAACCATTTCATCGGCATCAGCGGGATTCCATCGCGGCCCCAGGTTATTGCCGGGAAGTTGCAGAAGCGGACGATAGGCTTTGCCACGGCTACGGCGCACGCTGTGAATGTAAGCGTCGCACCAACCGTCGCGGTATGACGAATATGCAATAAAATCGGCATCCGGCGACCATGCCGGCAGCACGCTAATCGAGTTGAAATCGGTTAATTGACGGACGCTGTCTTCGTGGCCGTCATAATCCATAATGCAAATCTCTTTGCCGTTGCCGGTCTGATTTACAAATGCAATTTGAGTCGAGGCGATACCACGTGAAGGTGTCGTTCTTTGTACAACATCATCGGAGGCATTATGTACATAACGGCGAAGATGTTCTTTCGGAAAACGTCCCGAACGTTGTGAAAGCAGGCTCTTTTGGCTGAGGATATCGAAAAGGAACACATCCAATTGAAGCAGTTCCGGTTCGGGTGCGCGCACAGTCACTTTGACAACATATTGCGCGCCAATCTCGCTCCAGCCGCCATAATTGATACGTCCGCTTTGCCGGTCGGCAACATCCAGCGATTCGATCTGCACAATCGATGGCACAAGAATATAATTCGGTTTTTGGATATTCCGGCTCAACCGTAAATCGTTCTGCAGAACGCTGTGAATCGTCTCTGTGACATTGCCTTCGTCAGGAACAGTGCCCTCGGCTTTTGCCTTAGGAACGGCAATTCGGATGGGATTGATTTCACCCAGCAGATCACCTTCAAGAGGTTGAGCCTGAGCACCGGCCATAAAACCAATGGCAAATACCGTGATGACTACGAAGCGGATAATCCGCAAATAATTGTTGGCGGTTAGAACAGACAAAAGCACGCTCCTCGGGTTTCCTTAAGCGTTATCCGGCTGAAAAGCCGTGACATCGTACGGGCGGAACCGTCCCGTGAAAAGTGAATGGCAGACAAAAACCAAACCGGACACATTAGAAATCACGTTTGCGTCATTTGGGAGACCATGCCGGTGAAAGCGCGTCACCTTCCGGATCGTTAAACTCCAAATGTTGTTTTAATCCGGGCGGAGGAGTCCCATCGTATGAACAAACATAGATTCTTGATTTCCCTGAACGGTCTGAACTGTAAGCCAAATACATCCCATCAGGCGACCACGCCGGATGAGAATAGTTGCCGGGGCCTTTTGTAATTTGCTTTAGATCGCTGCCATCCGGACGCACGGTGAAAATATGTCCTTCTCGCCCCCGGTAGGCATAAAAGGCAATCAATGGCGTTGAACCGATATTGACCGGCGACCAGGCTGAGAGGTCACAGCTCATCCCGGAAACATTGCTTAGGCGGCGCTCATCACCACCTGCAAGATCTTTGATATAAATCTGCGGACGATTACCCGAACGATCAGATGTCCAGGTCATCATTTTTGCATCCGGGGAGAAGGATGGTGATGTATCAATCCCGGGGGTATTGGTAATTCGCTTGGTCACCCTCGGCTTAATATCCGGTTTCATGAGATAGATTTCCGGGCTTCCGGTCCATGAAAGCGACACAGCCAGCTCATCCAAATTGGAGGGATTCCAGGTTGGAGTGATGTTATTGCCCTTAAACCGGGCTAATTCCGAAAGCCGCGCTCCGGCCGGCGCATAGAGCCGGTGCAAATAGATATCCGCCCAACCTCTGCGGAATGAAACATACGCCAGATTCCGGGCATCCGGTGACCAGGCCGGTGACATAGTAATCGAGCCGTAATTCGTAACCGAAAACCGTGACGATGGGTGAAAATCGTAATCGACTAAATTGATCTCTTTGGTGTTCCCCTTTTTAAGCACATAAGCCAAACGGGTTTGCGCAATGCCCTGCCGTTGCGCCAGGTTTTCGACAAGAGTATCTGATAAGCCGTGCACCGCAGAGCGAAAACTAAGAGTAGCAACAGGACCTGCGGTCAATGTCTGCAGTGACCGCATGGCCAAAATGTCATCCACCTTAATTGTAAGCCGTACCTGATCTCCCGAACCTTGGATAGTGGGCCAAAGCACGTAATACGCACCAATCTCACGCCAGGCTGCATAGTCTGTTTTCCCGGCACTCACATCCTGTTGCGCTTGGCCGCGGATACGCGGCCCCTTATCCCGAACCCGAAAATTAGGCCCGTGCATATTGCGGCTTAATGACAAGTCATACGCCAAAATACGGACTGCCGTTGTGGCGATCTGTTCCGCATTGGCAAAACTGCCCGCCACCGTGGGAGGCGCAATGGCTACGGGTATGGATACAGGGGTTTTGCCGATAAGCACCGGCTCTTCGAACTCATCTGAATCTTGTCCCGCCGCGAGCAAAGGCAAAAGGACAAAAAAAACAGCGAGACGCAAGATGCTTTTCCAATGCTGCCTATTCAACGTGTCGTCTCCTGACTTCAAACCTGAAGGTTATGTCGCGGATCATGGTACCCGGAGCTCTATAAAAATCGAAAGCATCACCAAGAACACGTCAGGTTATTCGATTGGACGTCCCAACTTGAACCGGTATCGGACTCCTGCCGTTCCACCTTGTAATGACTCGGCGGGAGGGGGCTCACTATGTTTGCCCACGGCTTCGATCGCCTCTACTACCGAGTCATCCAATTCGCTCCACCCGGATCCACTGAGTATTCGAACATTGACAATATAACCATTGGCCCGAATCTGAAATTCAACACGGCCTTCCAGGTCATAATCTGCATTTGTGCGTGCCGTGGGCACATTCCATTTGGCTTGAATCGCACGTGTCAAACGGTCCAAATATCCCGGATCTCGATGCCCGCTATTTGTAAATTCGATAGGAGCGGCGGATTGCACAGGAGTACTGACCGCCACGGGTTGCGGCTCGACATCCGTAATCGATTTCATATTTGGGGGCCGCGTGGGGATTGGCGTACGAGTCGGCTTAGGCTTTTTCTTAGTGGGCGTCGGCTTGGTAATCGGCTTGATCGGTGTGCGCCGCGGTTTCCTTAAAAGTTTCTTTAACGCTTCCTTATCGTCGTCTTTGGGTTGTTCCTTCTCCACTTTCGGAGGATCGGGCTTAGGCGGTTCCGGTTTTTGTTCAGGCTCCGGTGGAACCTCTTGAATAATTTGGACTGCAATCGCTTGCTCGAGATTGGGATGATGCCGGTTAGGGGTGAAGGCGAGTGCCACCAGCACCATGATGTGCAAGAAAACCGATATGGCAATCGCTCTGGTCATATTTCTCATAGCAGCAGGCCAATCTTAAGGTTCTCGGTAGGACACCGCTGATTCTGAAATCCACTCAATCTCTATAAAACGGGTGAATGCACCCGAGGTCTTGCGGATTTACACAACTTATCCCGGCTTGGTAATCATGCTGATGTTCTGAATCCCAGCTTCCTGGATAAGCGACATTACCTTGGCAAAGTCACCATACGGCACGCTCTCATCACTACGGACATGCACCGGACGCGTTGCCGACTCCGGTCCCAAGGCCGTCATCAATTCTTGTTGCAGCATTTCCATATCCGTGGTTTTGTTGTCAACCTGAATCACTCCATGAGAGTCGATCACAACCACCACAGGATCCTTCATCGGTTTCTTGCCGCGAGCGTTCGGTAATTTGACGTTGATCGCTTGCTCCAAAAACGGCGAGACGATAATGAAGATAATTAAAAGCACTAGTGTGACATCGACCAAATTCGTGATGTTGATATCAGCCTCTACCGAGGGTCTGCGATGTTTATTCCGTGCCATGATTTTGTCGATCCGAACGCGGATTCGATTTAATTCCGCGTTATGAATACCGATGGCTTCTGCTGCAAAAGCCTATTTCTTGCCTTTGGTCTTTGGCGTGCCGGCCTTCCAAGTTCCGGCTACACCCATTTCTTCCACATAACGAACCTGACGCTCGAAACTATTGAGGATTTGCCCTGCAAAATGCTCGAGTTCTTGTTCGATTGCATTTACGCGCCGTACAACCGCGTTATGAGCCACAACTGCGGGAACGGCAACCAATAGACCGGCAATCGTTGTTAATAACGCTTCAGCCATACCGGGCGCTACCGTTTTAAGACCAGGGGATTCTTCAACATGGATCGCTTGAAATGTTGAAAAAACACCCCAAACCGTGCCTAAAAGCCCCAAAAGCGGGGAGATGTTGGCGGTCGTGGCCAAAAAAGTCACGCCCCATTCCCACATAGTCCGTTCGGCATCGATGGCTCTATCGAGCGTTCTTTCCAGCGCCGGGCCAATTGGCTTTTCTGAAATAAGAGTGCCGGTTTGCGAATCCAAGCTGGTCCAAAGCCGCAGTTCTTCATAGGCGGCCACAAAAATCCGGGAAGGACTGTTACGGGCAATGATTCCCTCGCGGGAGAGAACCATGATATCTCCTCCGGTTTCTTGAAACCGCTTGCGAAAACTGGTCCCGAGGCGTTTCTCGTTTTTCAGATCGATCAGCTTCTTAATCACCACGGCCCACGTAAACACGGACAAGATGAAAAGCGTGATATAGATCGCTTTCGCAAACCCACTACTATCAAGAACACGTGACAACGCATCCGCAAACGTAGGTGTTGCAGCGATCAAGGAAAAAAGCGTTAAAACAGGGAGTGAATTCATGGCAAACCATATGCGGCGGCAACAGCCTCAACCGAGATCAATGCATAAAAATCCGCGCATGATGCGCAGATCATTTGGGTACTTTCAGTTTTTGTCCAACACGGATTTGATTCGGATTTGTAATCCCATTCAAATCTTGAAGAGCACTCGTGCTCACGCCGAGCTGGCTGGATATCTTTGAAAGCGAATCGCCGGGCTGAACGGTATAAGTCTCACCGCTATCCGAAAGTCCGCCGCCGGATGGTGTTTCGATCCCAACGGCCTTTTGAATATCGCTATAAAGCCCGGACATTTCCCGATCCAGGGATAACAGACGCTGATTGACTTGATCACGCAAACTGTTTAATGCCTGTTCAGATGCCGCTCGATTGCTTTCCGTTTGCCGCGCAATTTCGTCGATCCGGCCTCGAAGTTCGTCCATAGAACGATTCAAGTCCTGCATCTGCTGCAAAAGAGAATCGCGCACCTGGGCACGAGCTTGGGCATCTTGTTCCTGGTTATCACGAACAGCTAAACGAAGCGATTCCAGGTCGCGCTCCGTTGCCAAAAGTTCCTTATTGACATCTTCCACACGCTCGGAGAGTTCACCTTGCGCTCGATGAATCTGCTCAAAAATGTCGCTGACCGTACCCGAAACCTGATCAATTGATGTCATCGTTTCCTTTGAATCCCTTTGAGAACGGGACTCAAGGCGATTGATCTGGTGGTCGAGGGCAGCAATCTGAGCCTGCATCTGGTCCAGTTGTTCGGTGTTCGTACAACCGGACAGAAGTATCAATACAGGTAGGATGAACACCAGAGTGAAGCCGGTGCGTATCATAGGATTCCTCCAAATTCATCCACCCCGATTACCCTGCACGGGCCTAACTTTAACATTCACACCCCCTCAGAACCAGTAAAGATTAGCGGATTCACTAGCATTGAACGGTTCTGTAGCCATTAGAGATACGTTCCTCAGGCTCACAATCGTTATACAGTGTTCCAAGAGACCTGCGACAAGGCTCATCAAGCCCACGTGGGAGTGAAAAGTACACCTGACAAATGCGGCGAATTCATGGCTGAATCTGAACGCGAAGATATTACTTTCACTGATCGTGAGAAAGAAGAAATAGACCGCCATTTTGTGGCCACGGTGTTTGTGGTGCAAAATGACCGGCTCCTATTGCTTTGGCACAACAAAATGCAGATGTGGTTGCCCCCGGGAGGCCATATCGAGCCGGGAGAACTTCCTGATGAAGCCGCAATCCGCGAAGTCCGCGAGGAGACCGGCTTGGAAGTCCTGTTACTGCCGGTTGAAGAACGGCGATACAACCGGGTGGCGGTGCTGCATCGCCCTTTTTTGGTGCAGCTCGAAGACATTGCCCCGGGACACCAGCATATGGATTTGATCTATCTGGCCACGCCCATCGGCGGCAACCTGTGCTGCAATCAAGATGAGGCGGCCCAATTACGTTGGTTCGATGCAGAAACCTTGGCGGATGGGGAGATATCGCCCGCCGTGCGCGACTTTGGACGCGAGGCAATCGTTGCAGTTCGTGGAAGCTTAACGGATATTTCAAGTATCGAAAAAACTTAGCCACGTTTACGAACACATCGTTTTATCCTCGTCTACCCGAAACGGCTCGAAGCAGGTATGATTGAAGTCTCTCAAAAAACTAGAGTTTGCGGCCATTTCTATGAGTTCTAGCCACGCCGACCCCTGTCGTGAAATTCTCGCCGGTCTCGGTAAGGAAGATTATACGTTTACCGGTGAACCCGTGCGCGTCAGCGCTGAAGGATACCGTTCTCTGCTCGAGGATATGGTCAGGGAAGCGCGGCGGTTGGCGGGTATTTTGGCGATCTATATGGATGAGACGTCATTCGGTCACTCCATATCTCAGATCAAACTCTTGGTGGTATATGACGCCGACACCTGTGACGAATACAACCTCAAATTCGACGAAGTCATCCGCATCATCGGAACACGTAATATTCTCGATGAGGATTACCTGTCGGTCGATTCTCAACTTTTAGAAAACATCATCAAGTTCGATTGCCTGCTCCAGCCCCAATGGGTCATGGGCCGGAAAATCGCCATTCAACCGCCGCCAAGCTCGGAACTGCGTTTCTTTAACATTTCCCGTGTACTGGATCTCTTGGCATCCGGCTTCCTGCACGATTTCTTCCGCTGGGAAGTCGAACGGAATGTAAAAACACGCGAGGCCCTTTGGACTTTGAAGCGGCTGCGCCGTTTGCTGGATCTGACGAAAGTCATTCTTAGGCGGGAACAATTCCCACGTTGGGATAAGTACATGGATATGGTCTTTACCATGTGCGATAGCTGGTTCGATCTTGGAATCGAGCGTTACCGCATGCTCATGGATAGCCTGCGTGAGGGATTCTGTATCCTGATGGAGCTAATTGACGAACTGCGGCGCTATTTCGAACGCGCCCGGGTTGTCAACCTGCAACTGGATGAGACGGTTCCGCCCCCCCAAGCGCTCTTGGTCACCGACCGGTTGATTACCATCTTTACAAGCGATTGGTCTCCAGCTCTCGCTTTAGAAAAGATGCTCGAGTACCGGAAGACTTTAGGGCAATTTGTAAGCGTCTTGCCCGCCAGCATGGGATTGCAAATGTACGAATACGCCAAAGGTAAGCATCCCTTTGCGCGTTATATCGCTTCGTGTTTCGGTGTGGATGGCCTATCCGGAAACATGGAACGCAGCTACATCTCTTGGGAGCGGGCCAAAGTCCTTAATCATTACTTGGAATTCAAAAATCAATTGGGATTGCCTCTGCAAGACGAAATAATTTTTGACTGTAACCTTCGTAGCGGATCCACATTGGCCAAAGCCGCCAGTGTCATGAATTCCCAAAAGAACCGCGCCCGCCTCAAACGGCTTCAGCGAATCTTCCGCGGCGAAGAGGATATTGACGGCGCATTTACCTGATACGCCCCGCGCTTGCACCGTAACGAGCCCTTTTACATAAAGCCGGACGGAACAAGCGATACCAATAAAACCTCTATTGCATTTTACATTCACTTCTTCGGAGCCTCATGCGCAGCTGTACATGGACTCACCACGTCAAAAAACCATTCCGCTTGCGGGCTACGGTCATTTCACATGGATGGTGCGAAGTCCCTCCCATGGAATGGGATGAGGCCAAGCAGGAGTTCTATACGGCGGAACGGATCGGCGATGATCTTTATCTTATCTGTGTCAAAGAGAAAGAGATCACACGAACAGATGTGACACTGAAAGCCGTAGCACATGGCCCTCAAAATACTTCTTCAATTAAACATGAATTGCGGCAACGCGTGGAACGAATTCTCCGATTGGATGCCGAGCTAAAAGGCTTCTATGCAATTTGCCGCAAAGAGCCGCTCTTGCGCCGTATTCCCAAAGAAGGCGCGGGAAGAATCCTGCGGGGCAGCGATCTATTTGCGGATTTAGTCAAAGGTATATGCGGGACCAATATCGCATGGAAACAAGCAGTGCGCATGATGCACCGTTTAGCCACGCTTGGTCCCAGCCATTCTCTTCGGCCCGATTTGCATGCATTCCCTACCGCCCAGGAAATTGTCGATGCCGGACTCCATTTTCTAACCGATGAAGTGCGGCTTGGTTACCGCGCGGAATTTATCTACACCTTTGCGCAACAAGTTGTGGCAGGGGAATTCGACGTTGAAGAATTAAGAGCCATTGAAAAAGATGCGGACTCGGACTCATTGGCAAAAGCCTATATGCGCGTGAAAGGCATCGGCAAAACAACCGCAAATTATCTATTGAGCATGGCAGGGCATTATGATCGCCTGGCTATTGACAGCGCGGTAATTAATTACTGCCGGGACCACTATTTCGATGGCCGTAAGCCTGCACCGAAAGAAGTCGAAAAACTCTTCGAATCGTACGGGAAATGGCGTGCCTTGGTCTGGTGGTTCGAACTCTGGCAAAACTACGTAGAAAACAACCCTTTGGGACCGGTTTAAATCCGAAAATTGGCTCTGAATCCAAACTCCTGTTGGAGAGACTAGTACGCAAATTCAGAACGGCGGCCGATACCGAATTTATGGCTTAAGAGCGCGGCAAAACTGTATTTCGACTGAACCACGGTCGGCAATGTGTGCGCCCGGCGAATGACGACCACATCTTCTTGACGGCAAGTGAACTGAATCTGCCCATCTACACTGAGCATCAAATCCTGCGTGCCTTCCGGGAAAGTCAAACGGAGTTCTTCTTCACCTTTAAAAACCAAAGGACGATTAAAAAGCGAATGCGGACAGATCGGTGTAATAACAATGGCGCGTATCTCCGGCTCCAAAATCGGACCACCCGCAGAGAGAGAGTGGCCGGTGGAACCTGTCGGCGTCGCCACGATCAAACCGTCCGCCTTATAATTGAGCACCCTATCATTGGCATCCGAAAGCATGAGCTGCAACAAACGCCCCGATTTCGCCAATGTCACCAAAACATCATTTAGGGCTAAAGAATTGAATACTTCAGAATTTTCTTCATTTGCCTGCCTGATAATACGAACCTCGATCAGGCTGCGATTCACAATCCGGAATTTGCCGGACAAAAACGCTTGCATCTCCGTATCAATGTCTTCATACGCATAATCTGTCAGGAAACCGAAACTCCCCAGATTAATGCCCAATACCGGCCTTGGATTAAGAGCGACAGACCGTGCAACACCTAAAAAAGTGCCGTCTCCGCCCAAAACAATTACGGCATCGACATCGCCAATCTTTTTTGCCCGGTCGGCATCTCTGCTCTCTCCGGATGGACTTTTGCGAACATCCGCAACAACTTGCACTTCGCGATTGGCGCGACGCACAATTTCGGCTACCCGTTCAGATGCCTGCAACGCCTCGGGCTTATCGGGGTTATACATCACCGCAATCTTATAAATGGCAGACATTTCAACCATTGTTCCTCTTTCCCCATCACCGCTTCATACCCTATCCGTCGTACCGTACACACAAGACTCTATCGTCTCTTGTAGTTCCAACCGGCCTAATCCGGAAGTTCTATCAAAAACAATCTGCGCCAAAAACTCCCGGTTTCCTTCCCGGCCCAAAATCGGGCTGGGCATAAGATTTTTGATACCCCAGCCTTGTTCCAAAATCCATGCAGCGAAATCGGTCAATACTTCGCGGTGGTCCTTAGGATCGCGCACAATGCCGCCTTTGCCGACGCGCCCTTTGCCGATTTCAAACTGAGGCTTTACCAACACAATAGCAAAGCCTCCATCTGCAACCATGTCACGGACAACCGGCAAGACAAGACGCAGCGAAATAAAACTAAGGTCGGCCGTCACAAGTTGGACAGGCTCACCGATAGAATCCGGCTTCAACAGGCGCGCATTGGTTTTGTCATGGATCACAATTCGGGAATCGGTGCGCAGCTTTTCATGCAGTTGGCCTGCGCCCACATCGACCGCATGAATACGGGCCGCGCCGCGCTGAAGCAGACAATCGCAAAATCCACCTGTCGATGCGCCTAAGTCTAAACAAACGAAATCGTTGATCGTGATATCCCAAGCCTCCAGGGCCGCCGCCAGTTTTTCTCCAGCCCGGCTTACAAAGGGCCGGGGCTTGGCTTTGCTGCGAAGCACTGCTTCTCGATCAACTTTGCGGCCCGGTTTGTCAATCCGCTCCTCATTAACCAGAATTAGGCCTGCACGGATCAACCGTTGCGCATCCTCCCGGCTTTCGGCCAAACCGGCCTCGGCGACAAGGACATCAAGACGTTCTGTGGAGTTACGGGGCATGGCAAAACAAGGACGCGAAAAATCCCGCGTTTAGTGATTCGGTTGGATAAAACGGCGGCGCGCAGGGCAAATCTGACATTCAGGACGGCGGCATAAGAGAAGATCTGGCTGCTCCCGAATCCTTTCGATCACCTCCTGCACACCCGCATCCCCCGGCATAAGCATTGTCTCCGCCTGTCCGACTTTGCCCCGTTTTAGATGACCGGCACGATCCAAAGACGGCATAGCCGCCGGGAAATTGATGCTGCATCCCGGGATTTCACCAAGACGTGTATAGCAACGGATGTTATCTTTATTCACATAATGCGCGCTCATCAGGCTCTCACCGGGCAAAAAAGTAATGGGAAGATAAAGAGCCGGAGCCATGCACTCGGCAAGATGAAGAATTGTGCAGGTATCCAGCGAAGTGCCCAGCATTAACACATCGCCACCGGCTCGGCGCAGCCGGTCCCAGGGCGAGCCCACGCCCAACGGGGTTGACCGCAAATGGTGCTCTGTCAATTCCTCCGCTCTCGCTCCAATGGCCGCAACCGAATGGGTGGGATGCAAACTTCGAAAGGCGCCTTTTCGCTTCCATAGCAGATTGGTCAATAGCCCAACCCGGGAAAGAGTCACTTTGGGATTAAACGGATCAGCGGCCCAAAAACAATAATTATAGGTGTGCGTAGGCACCATAAGCGTACCTTCGGGGCCAAGAGTTTCCAGTAGAGCGTCAAGAACTCCTTCCGGACCGCCTTGGACCGGGCCAACACTCTTAAAGGAACTGTGCATGGCCAAAACCGATCCCGGCCTCACGCCCAGGGCGAGCAGATCGTCAACCAACTGCTTTTTGCTGAAACCCGTCATAGTGCAATGCCCCGCCCTCAAAGGTGCGGTTACAATAACTTGAAAGCCGTAGCGCCGCACGTCAGATTGTCCGCGGCCAAATAATTAGCCATGGCAAAATTTTGAGGACGGCAACTTAGAATCGCAAGACGTATTATTTTGATGAATCGGTTCAACTTCATACAAAACAACCGCAATTGGCAGATTTTTGCCATCACGGTATTGCTTGGTGCAATCGCCCTGCGGATTGCATTTTTGATCGTAATGGTTCCCCGAATGGAGGGAACGGATTTTGACAGCGATAAATATCTCCGCGCCGCCGAACAGCTGCGTGAAGGAACCTGGGTAGATGTGCGCCGCCCGCCTGTCTACGTCTTTGTTTGTGCCATCTGCCAAGTCTTACCCGGAAGCGAGATGCTTTGGACGCAGCTTTTCAATATCGCCTTTGACGTTGGCGTTATTGCCTTGCTATTGGGCTGGGGACCACGTTTAGGAGGACGAATTCCGGCGCTCGCCGCCGGTATGCTTTACGCGGTTTATCCGTTGGCAATTTGGCGTATGCCCCTGGTGGGCTCAGATACCATGCATGTGTTCTATATGACCGCTCTGCTTTGGGGATTGGGGCGGCTTAAACCATCCGGTGAAGGTAGTCATTGGACAACTTGGATCTTGGCGGGATTCTTCTTCGGTATCCTGATTCTTTTAAAACAGCTTTATAAATTTATGCCCGCTTTGCTGGTCTTCTATTGGCTGGTGAAATATCGAAAGGAATTCGCGGCCATTTCGAAACGTGTCACGGTTTGGCTGGTGATTGTAATCCTTACCGTCGCTCCCTGGACCTACCGCAACTACCGCGTAAGCGGCGAGTTTATTCCTGTCGCTGCGGGTTTGTCGGGCTTGGCGATGTTTATCGGCAATCATGTTCCCGGCCAAGGACGCTGGGAAGGCGACGCCAAAGCAAAATGGGAAGAGGCCTTGGATGATGTGCAGGCTGCCAATCCGGAAATCAGCCGTCACAACAACCCCAAAGAGTATGATGCATTCTTAACTACGGCGGCGATTCAACATATCCGCGAAAACTTTGCAGCCTGGCTGCCGCTATTGCCAAAGAAGGCCTTGCGATTCTGGTTTATTCCCGCTTCAGAGACTAAGATTTTTCTTTCTATTGTCGTGCAACTTTTCTATCTGCTATGCGCGGCCTATGGCGCATACCGCAGGCCGGATTTGCTCCGGAATTTGGTCCTGCCGGGCCTGATGCTCCTATACACATGGGGGCTTTACACTCTTTCGTATTCCTGTATTCGCTTCAGTCTCGTTGCGATTCCTTGGTTATGCCTTATGGCCGGATGGATCGTTGCCATACCCAAATCCGGTGCAAAACCGTTAGCTGAAGATAAGGCCGCCTTTTAATTGAACAGCGGCCTGCGCTTGGCGTGGGAGCGGCTCGGCGAAATGTATTCCGGAGGTGAGAAACACAATGCGTCTGCTGCCGGTTTTTAGTCTGTCATTGCTTTGCATCATATATTCCGCCACTCCGGGAGGAGCACAGACAACCGATGCCGCAACATGGCCGGAATTCACATTGCCATGGAATGTTCCCGGTAACGGCGCATTGGATATTTCATTCTTGTTGGATCCCCCGGCGGGTAACAAAGGTTTCTTAAAAAGCGAAGACGGTATTTTGAAATTTGAGGATGGTTCCCGGGCTAAATTTTGGGGAGTCAATCTGGTTGCGGCTTCAGCCTTTCCTACCGCCGAACAATCGAAAACCATCGCCGAGCGCCTCGCCAAAGCAGGCTGCAATCTGGTTCGTTTGCATCACATGGATGCGCCTTGGCATGCCCGTCCGATCATCGATTACAGTCGAAGCGATTCCCAACATCTCAATACTGAGAATCTTGACCGCCTCGACCATCTTGTGGCCGAACTCAAAGCGCGGGGGATTTACATTCATCTGGATTTGCTTGTGCACCGTCTTTTCAAAAACGGAGATGATGTCACCGATGCGGACCTTTTAGGCAATGGCCCCAAGAACATCACCTATACAAACCGCCGGTTGATCGAACTGCAAAAACAATACGCTCGTGATCTGCTAACCCATCTAAATCCGTACACCGGCCTCCGATACGCGGACGATCCGGTCTTTGCCATTGTGCAGATTTGCAATGAAAACAGCATCTTTTGGAAAAACGACGCAGAAATCCCGGAATTCTATTTGCAGGAAATTGATGCGAAATGGAATGCCTGGCTGCTCGAAGAATATGGCTCGCTCGATGCGCTTACAGAAAAATGGACAGGCCCATCGGGAAGAAGCAACCTGCGCTCCTATGAAGATCCTGCCCAGGGCACGGTACGGCGTCCTGAAATCGGGACCTGGAGTGAACGCTATATCGAAGAAGACCATGCCTATACCGGTGCAAACGGCTGGCCCCGGGTGGCCGATCATTTCCGCTTCTTAACCGGATTGCAGCGGGCTTTTTTAGATGAAATGACCGGCTATCTGCGGGACTTGGGCGTGAAATGTGTGATCGCGGGCTCCAATCTTCCCGCCGGCGTTGTCGGCTTGCCTGGGGAAGCCCGCCAGGGGATCGTCGAAACCAATGTCTATTACGGCCATCCACGGGATGGCTTTGGGATTCCTAATCGTTTTCCGAACGAGAATATTTCCGATAGTGCGCCGCATGATGTACAGCCCTGGGGGACAACGGTTTTTCACGCCTTATTCAGCCGCGCCAGCGTGGCCGGAACCCCTTTGGTGGTCACAGAATGGAACGAGCCGTATCCCATGCCCTGTCGTGCCGAGGCAGCTCCTTTTGTGGCCGCTTATAGCGCCTATCAGGATTACGATGGGCTGTGTCTTTTTTCCTACAATCACGCCGACTTCAACTACGCCCCAAATGACCGCATCAACAGCTTTTTTAATGCGGGAAACGATCCGGCTATTTGGGGATTGTTCCAAGCGGGTGCATTGATCTTCTTGCGGGGTGATGTTTCTCCCGGTCAGATCACGACGGATATCGTCTACAGCGAAAGTGACCGTCTCTCTCCCCACCAAATGTGGGATCAACGTTTTAAAAGCCTTTCATATGTTTCCCGGGTACGACAGTGTTATGTCGATGAGAAATATGAGGGTGACGCCGATTTGGCAATTGCCGGCGGATTTACAGCCTCGGGTGATTTAACCGGCGCTAACCATGCTTTGATATTTTCCCGGCAACCTTGGTCCAGCCCCTACACTCAAGCTGACTGTCTTGAAGAATGGTTGGGACAGTATGAACCTGAAATTCGTCTGGCGACCGAGAGTATCGAAGCCCGTTTTCAAGACTTCATCTGGGATGACCGCACGGTATGGATCCAAGGGCCGGTGTTCGCCGATCCTCCCACAGGGTATAGCGCAGAGGGAACCGTAACCGGTGAGAACCGGGCAGCCTTACTCGTAAGCAGCAAGCAATGCCTCTTGCAGGGTGTATCAGAGTTGGAGGAAGAGGATCCAGCCTGGGAAACGCGCCTGGCACTCGATCTGATGCAGCAATGGGGATTGGCCTCAAAGGGGCACGAACAATTCGATATGGGAGCCCTGCACTCGGATACGGAAGAACTAATTCACAACTACCGGGCTGGCTACCTGACCATCAACACCCCGAAAACCCAAGGGATTGTGGGGCATGCGCAAGGGAAGACAATCGAGTTAGGCGCTTTCACCGTCACGCCGGGCTCACCCTTTGCCGTCATCCTGTTACAGAGTTTGGATGACTTGCCACTGACCGAAAGCCTGCATCTGCTGTTAACCGCTGTGGCGCATGCGGAAAACACCGGTCAAAAATGGACAGATGAAACCCAGTTTGTCAGTGCAGGCACGGCGGCGGTTCGAATCGAACCGGTTCAGGCCTCGTGCAGTCTTAATAGCGAGGTGAAGCACGGCTGGCAGGGATTTGCGTTGGAGGCAAATGGCAGCAGAAATCAAGAATTGGACTTGCGAGTGGATGATGGCGGAATTTCATGGGATCTGCCCGCCGACACATCAGCCAATAGCACGGGGGCAATCCATTTTGAACTGCAAATCGATCCCAGTGCCCTTGAATCTTGGTGCCGACACGGTAACAAAAATCAATAAGGAAAACGTTTAAGAGTGTCACTGCTGATTCCGACAGGACTTCCTGCGGCTTCGGTGCATGATCCGTTGCACGCGTTTGCTCATGCGCTAGTGTCAGGGCGCAAAATACAGCAGCAATATGCTGGGGACGAATCCTCGGCTGTGTGTTTTGGTATTGGTAGAAAGTCCCGTCCACTATCGGCGGGTTTCGATTTTGAATAATGGTTCAGATAGGGATTGTGAGGAATTAAAAGAATGCCGCACGGAAAAGATCTCACTTGGCTCGATGAAGTTCGTGATGAAATCCTGGAGGATCAGGGGCTTGATGACGAAGACCTGCCTCATTTGGATGAAATCGATCTTGAGGAGATTGAGGTCTTTGCCGAACAGGTTGCAGCTCTGGACCGTAAATTGACCGACGAGAACGATGTCGATGAGAACATTAACGCCGAAGTCGATGACGCTTGGGTAAGGCTTCGTGAACAACTGATTGAAGAATTAAATCGCCTTGGCGATGAACAGGGCACCGACATCGACGAAATGGCGGAGGCCATTGAGGTTTTAGCGGAAGCCCTTGCCGAACGTATCGTAACTAACTTGGAAGGCTAAAAGAGGCTGCGATACATATTTTTTGCCGCTCGGTCGCACGCATGTCCGTGAATTCGATCCAAGACACTCATAATCCCCAATCCGATAAACAACATGTGCTTGTATTCGGCGCGGGAGCAGTTGGATGTCTGCTTGGCGGCCTTTTACGGGCGGCCGGACATGAAGTTGCATTTGTGGGCCGCAAGCCCATCGTCGATGCGCTCAAAAACCACGGAATGCAAATCACAGGCTTATGGGGAGAAGTCAATGTCCCCCGGATTTCCAATGCGGTGGAACTCGTTTCTGACCTTACCCCAGCCTCTCCTTTGAATTTGATTCTCATTACCACAAAGACCTACGCCACAATGGATGCCATCCAGGCTTGCATGCCTTTGGTTCGTGAAAACACGCGAGTTTGCTCAATCCAAAACGGTGTCGGCAATTTGGAGACGATTGCCGAACACGTGGGGTGGCCCAACACATTAGGAGCCCGCATTATTACTGGAGTGGAGATTGATGTCAGCACCCCCGGTAGCCCTGCACAAGTGCGAGTTACGGTACATGGCGATGCAATCCGCTTCGGGCATCCCCAAAATTTATTTCCGATGGATGAACTGGAATCCATCGCGTTGATGTGGAAGGCGGCAGGAATTCCGGTAGAGGCAACATCTGATCTACTCAAATATATTTGGGCCAAGGTGTTTTATAACGCGGCACTCAATCCCTTGGGTGCGATTCTCGGCGTTTGTTATGGGAGACTCGCCGAACAATCCGGTACACGCAATACCATGGACCGTATTATCCATGAGGCCTTTGCCGCTACCCATGCGCATGACATCGAGCATTTCTGGCCGGATGCAAGTTCTTATCTAAAAGCGTTTTATGGAGACATGATCCCTAAAACCGCCGGGCATTTTCCATCGATGCTGCGTGATATCGAGCAAGGACGCCGCACCGAGATCGGAGCGCTCAATGCAGCGATTGTCCGCTTGGGCGACGAAAAAGGCATCGATGTATCCACGAACCGCTGTATCGTGGAAATGCTTGAATTTCTTGAACAAACGAAATCACGCGCCGCATCCTAAGCAAACATTTGTAGCGATTGTGGGTACATTTTCTGATATCCTGAAACGGATGCGTTACATTACTTGTTGACAACCTGTTTAATTCGCTACATCCCTAATCTCACCCATACTGGCAGGAGGCAAGTAGTACTATGCGGCGGGCGTTTACCCTTATCGAACTTCTAATTGTAGTAGCCATTATCGGAATTCTGGCATCGATCGCAGTTCCCAACTTTAAGCAAGCATTAATCCGGGCCAAAGTCAGCAGGGCCAAGAACGATCTCAAAACGCTTGCAACGGCACTGGAATCGTATTACATCGATGCCGGTAACTACCCCTATGTGCAGGACCAAGGCGGTATCGAATGGCAGATGCCGGCCGGATTCCCCGCCGGACATGCGACCGGCCCCGCCGGTTTGACTTCCCCAATACCGTATCTGCAATCTGCATTGCACGATCCGTTTCTTTTAGAAGATGGCCGTTATGGCAATGGTGATAATCCTTTGCTGTATTATGAGCGTTGTGGTTTTGGCTACGATATCACAGGGACTTTCGCTGCAATCAAACCGATCAATGTGCCTGTAGACGCCAATGGCACGCTGCTGGGCACGGCTCCTGAATACAAAGAAACGAACTGCTCAAAGGCACCTACCCGATGGATTGTCTATAGCGTCGGTCCGGACAAAAACCACCGTGTTCTCAATGAAGACGGCAGTGTTTTGGTGCGCTCCCGGTATAGCATTTACAATCGCTACGATCCCTCGAACGGGCTAGTCAGCCAGGGAAACGTGGTTCGTTTCCCCGGCGGACTATCATTTCCTTAAGGCGGTTAGCCTAGAAACTTAATATACAGTCTGACGCCAATGGCCGATTTCGGGCGCTTTGACAGCCATGCGAAGCGTGATAATGCCAAAGCCGCGCAAATCGAATTCGACCTCTGTCTGCTTGCTGTCTGTGAGTTTCCAATTGATCGGTGTCGTATTTTCGGCTTCTTCTTCGAGCATGTTGACGGATTTCACATCCAGGGCCGGTTCGAAGAAGCTGATTTTGAAATGGCCTTCATTTGGAGTGCTGTTGAAGAAACGCACAACGATGGCATCGCTCTCTTCCGCTTTTTTAAAGGCACTTAGAACCAGGCCTTCTGATCCCGTTACATCCATCAAACTTTGGGTAGGCGGGAGATCGCCTTCGGGCGGCTGGTAATAAGGCTCAAAGCCATAAGGACCCGCTTGCCATTTGGCCCGGTCGTTTTTCCACAATGTGGCAGGCCATAGGCGGCTGTGTTTGTTCAGGCTGTGTTTGAACAGTTGGCTGCTGAGCCAATCGCCTTCATGCGGATAAAGGCTGTAATAAACACGTTGTGTGCCGAATTGCTGTGCGCCTTCACTTCTGTCTTCTGTAGAGAACCGGGGATACGGTAATGAATGACGAATATCCGCCCCGGGCGATCCCGCTGAACGGAACATCGGCAGAAGCATCCGGGTGCCGCCCTCGCAGGGATAAACCGAGATATTGGGTGTGCCCCGGTCAAACAACGCCAAGCCTATTTTTCCGTCCGTAAGATCGCACCAATCCAGGTGCGGATAGACTTCATGTCCCCAGGGGCCGCCCGGCGGATTCTTATGATCGTAAACAGGCAAAGCCTGCGCTCCAAACTGCTCACCGGCCATAAAGGTCTTAACATCTACTGCGACTGGGAAAGCCGCGCGCAGGAAATGGAAGCTGGCATTGTTCTCGGCCTCGGTATAAATATCCACACGCTTCACGCCTGTAATAAGCGTGATGTAGCTGGTGATGGGCATCGGCACCATTTCGCCGTCTTTGCGATTTGAGGGGATAAGCCAATCAGGCAAAGACACACGCACAGTTTTGCCCATGGGGTTATCTTCGACCAGCTCGATTTCCGCTCTCTGCTCCAGGCTTGTACTCGGCTCACCATTGAACGAACAAGTTAAAATGCCACCCCTTGATGTCTGATCTTCAAAATAGTGCAAGCCGGGGTACGCAATGCCGGATTCCTTATCGGTTAGATCGAATGTGCCGTTATCATTGAATTTGATCTTCAGAAATTCGTTTTCGATTTCCCGGACATCATCTTTATGAACATCGTAGTTGGCTTCATCTTCGACCGCGTTAACCAAGAAGGTCTTATAACCGAACGATGGAATGTCCTTGGCTAGGAAACGAATTCGGAACATCTGGCTATGGCCGCTCTTGCCCGGCGCAATAACATGCGTTGGCAGATTGTTGCCTTCTAAGTCCGTAACCTGGAAATTCTTGTACTCCAAACTCCTAAGCGAGGGGTCGATCCCGAATTCCTGGTCGGGCATCCAAAACTCCACAGCATCGGTTCGATCCCAAGCCAGGCTGTTGAATACAACAATGGGTTTATGCAGAAAATCGTATTTGTCAGGCGTCTTAATTTTTTCGACGATGGTCTTCGTCCCCCGTATAGCCAACGTTTCGGCTATGCGGTTGGATTCAAAATAACGGACGTGATTATGTTCATGGGCCTGATCAAAACAATATCCGGCCATATCGTCATGGCTCAAGTTTTCAAACAGAAATGCCCAAGCTTTTTCAAATGAGGTATGCGGATAACGGCGGCCGCACATCATCCAAGCCAGCGCCGAATACGGTTCCGCAAAATGCTCGATCGTCGTGTATGCCTCGGCATTCTCCCGCTTTAATTTCAAGCGGCCGCTAATTGCGCCTGTGCAGGAGTGAGCCGAGTGACGCAACGTGCCTTTCAGCGTGGGGATATCCGGATTGTCCGCCAATACTGCATCGACAAACTCTTTGTGCGAGGCAATGTGGAAGGTCAATCCGGGGAACTCATCATGCAGCCGCTCCAATACTTTAGGCAGATCGGGATTCGGTTCAGTCGCATCGGATCCGGCCATTAAAAGCAGTTTATCGTTGACAGCATAAGGAATGATGTAGTGCAAAGACTTCATCAGGTAATGTTCGGCAAGCTCAGGCACATCATAAGGCCACGTGAACATCAGATATGCCGAAGGACCTGTCAGATTGCCGACATGAACCGTGGTTCCATCCAATGCCTCCCATTCGAACACGGATTTGTATTCAGGGGCGCCCGGCTCTGTACCTCGGTACATCGAAGCATAAGGAATACCGAATCCCTGATAAATCTGCGGCATCTGCGCGCAAAATCCGAAATTGTCGGCGGTATAGCCATACATCATCGATTTGCCCACGTCTCGTGCGGTCTGAATACCCAGAAGCAGATTCCGTACAATCTCCTCACCACTGCTGACCAAGAAATCCGTTTGGGTATACAAAGGCCCCACAAGCAGACGGTCCGTCTTTACCAAGTTCTCCACGCGTTCCCGCATTTCCGGGCGGGTATCCAAATAATCCTTGATCAGTGACGACTGTCCATCCAAGACAAAACGAGTGAACTCAGGATCCTTCTCCAACATGTCAATCGTATTGTCAATCAACTTCACCAAGCGGAGGTTGTGCTGTTCAATGCTGAAACGCCACTCTTTATCCCAATGCGTGTGAGAAATTACGAAACACTCGAACTCAGCCTTGCTCAGTTTCAGAAGTTCTTCATCGCTCAAATCTCTTGTCCATTCGCGGTGACTTGCCCATTGCCGAAGCTGTTCGAGCGTGGCCGGAGCGGAATTGGCGCTCAATACCGTAAAAAGCAAAAAAACAGGTAAGAAAAACGAAAAACGCACATTCTTATAAATCATTGTTTGTCCCGGTATGAAAAGTAGGATTTGTAATGGTCAATCGCAGGATAAAGCGATGATTGTTGGGAAGGAAGATAGAAGGTCGGGAATTTTCCCATGAACTTCATGGATAACCTTTACACATACAGGCATGGATTCTTGTCAGAGATGCGCAGTACAGCATAGAATGTAATAGCAATGCCGTTGATGAATCACAGGCAACGCTCCCGGCAAGCCGAGGGGGAATGAATCTATGAGTAAGGCGCAAGAAAAAATCGAGCGAATGAGAAAAGCGCTCTCGCATCAAGAAGGCGACCGTGTTCCGGTTGGTGAATTCTTTTGGTCAGGATTTGTGCAACGTTGCCAAATACGGTGGGGAAGCCGTTTCGATCCTTACCGGGAATTCGACTTGGACTACATCGTAATCAATCCCAACATGGATCCGCAGATTCGCCAGTTCGATGTTCTGGAAGAAAAAGATGACGAAGTCGTCGTCAAGACAGGCTTCGGAGCCACCATACGCCGTTGCGGTGTAGCGCCGATGCCTATCTATGAAAGTTTTTCTGTAAATACACCGGATGCGATGGAAAACTACCGCTTTGACGATCCTACCGATCCCCGCCGCTTCTTTTCGGGCGGTGATGATCAAATCAACTGCGTCGGCGATTCATTGTTAAGGAAAATTCCATCCTGGACGGAACGGATGGAACCTTACCTGGATGATTTCTCCGTCTTTGGATCAGTCTGCGAACCGTACGAATTCCTTTGGCGTGTGATTGGCACCGAGAATTCGTTGATGTGGATGGCTAGCGACCCTCAAAAGACAGCGGCATTTATAAACCGGATCGGAGAATTTCTTTACAACCTGGCCAAAGCGCAAATCGAAGCCGGTAAAGGAAAACTTTCCGGTATGTACATCTGGGGTGATGTCGCCTATGGGCATGGAATGTTCTTTGGTGCGCCGCGGTGGCGTGAAATGTTTAAACCGCACGTCAAAGCATTGATTGATCTGTGTCACGCTAACGACCTAATGGTGATTTATCACGGCTGTGGAAACGCCCGCGATATTTTTAACGACTTTGCCGAGCTGGGTCTCGATGGCTACAACCCGGTTGAAGCCAAAGCGGGCTTGGATGTAGTCGAATTAAAAAAAGAATACGCCGGAAAACTGGCGTTTGTGGGCAATATCGACGTGCGCGTGCTTGAAAATGGCGATCCGCAAGCCATTGAACATGAAGTCCGCTACAAATTACAGGCAGCCAAAGGAGGCGGATTCATTTTTCAATCCGATCATTCCATCACCAGCCAGGTTGAACCTGAAAGTTACAAATTGGCAATCGAAAAACTGCGTGAGTTTGGCAATTACCCGTTGAAGTTGTAGCGCATATTTTTCTGTCGCGGCAATATCCGCCAGGCATTGGTCTTACCAATGCTCATATCGAATAATATCCTGCAGAGCGTGACGGTTCTTGGGGCCGGGTGTGTCAGCGGGATAGCCCACTGTGAGCAATTGGACAACACGCACACCTTGCGGAACACCCAGCAGATCTTTTACACGGTCCTCGTGAAACGCACCGATCCAGCAGGTACCCAGCCCCTCTTCAACAGCGGCCAGTGTGAAATGATCAATTGCAATCGCCACATCGATGGTATAGGAGAGTTGACCACAGCGCATCACGTGCTCATCGGTCTCGGCACAGCAGGCAATCACAACCGGCGCTTGGCCTACAAACGGCTGATCGCAGGCAATTGAAACAAGTTTGGCGCGGGCTTCGGGATTGCGGATAACCACGAAGCGCCATTCTTGACGGTTCCGGGCCGAGGGAGCCAGACGTACCAACTCAAAAATCCGATTCAACACCTCATCAGGCACATCCCGGTTTTGATAAGTACGGCAACTGTAACGAGCGTGGATGGCATCGGCAACATTCATGGCGGTCACCCCCTAAACATCAAGATCTTTGCATATCTCTATTGATTATTCCTCAGCCATCTTGATTCTTGCACAACCATTTGGCAATGGAATTCGCCATGCACCGAGCGTTGCATCTCTGTCCGCTGCATGACACCATGCCGTCCAACAATAAAAACAGGAACGACAAAATGGACAACACTCAAATCGAACCAAAACTTAATCTACAAGAGTGGTTCGGCGGTATTGATATTTATCTTTTTGATCAGCTTCTAAAAGGACGCCTGCTACCGGGCATGCGTCTTGTCGATATTGGTTGTGGTCCGGGACGCAACTTGGTCTATTTTCTCCATGAACACTTTCAGGTTTATGGTATAGATCAGTCTGAGCAGGCTGTCCTAAATGTCCGGCAGTTGGCCGAAAGCCTGAATCCAAATCTCTCTATAGATAATTTTCAGAAAGCGGCGGCCGAACAAATGCCATTTGCTGATGCATTCTTCGATGCTGTCATTGCCAATGCCGTTTTTCATTTCGCGCGGGATGAAAACCACTTTCGTGAAATGGTTCATGAAAGTTGGCGTGTGCTCAAACCGGGGGGATTGTTTTTTGCCCGCTTGGCTTCATCAATCGGGATTGAAGACCGTATCGAATGCTTAGAGGGTCGCAGGTACCGTTTGCCCGATGGCAGTGACCGCTTTTTGGTCGATGAAGCCTATTTGATCGCCCTTACGCGAGAGTTAGGTGGCGAATTTCTGGATCCTATCAAAACCGTTAACGTGCAAGGCATACGTTGCATGACCAACTGGTGCTTGCGCAAAAAGGATTCATGAAACAGCTTTATGAATCGCGCTCTAGCCGGGGCCGTGCTATTTTGGATGCAGCAAAAGCAGAGGAATCCATACAATGAATCCGAAAGAACGTGTTCATTGCGCTTTGCGCCGCGAGCCGGTTGACCGGATGCCGGTCTTTATGTGGTTTCATCCCATAACTGCGCGGCACTTCGCAGAACTGCTTGAAATCCCTGTCAGTCATGTTGCCGAGGCCATGGGCGATGATGTGCGCATGACCTGGGTTAACAACAACTACGCCATGGAGGGCATTGTTCATGAAAATGACGGGGAATGGCATCTGGATGAATGGGGTATTAAATGGATGAAAGATGGCCCCTTCAATCAAGCCGTAGAATTCCCCTTGGCGGATGCCGGAAAAGAAGAACTCCTTGCTTACCGTTTCCCGGTGGAACGTTTGGAATTCCTGTTACAGCGCATGGAGCCGGTTGTGGCTCAGGGCGGCCGCTATTTTATCGGTTGTGATGTATCGCCCTGTGTGTTCGAGATGTATTGGCGGTTGCGCGGCATGGAACAGTCTTTTCTGGACATGGCATCGGAACCAGAACTAACAAAAGAGATGTTCCATCGTTGCGCTGACTTTGCGGCTTTGCTTTCAGAAGAAGCCTGCACCCGATTCGAGTTGGATTGGCTATGGACCGGAGACGATGTTGGAGGGCAGGATTCGCTGATGTTCAGCCCCCAATCGTGGCGCGAACTGGTCAAACCGGAACTGGCCCGGCTTTTTGAGATTGGCAAAAAACACAATCTTTGGGTGGCATATCATTGCTGCGGCTCGTTACGTCCGATCATTCCCGATTTGGTCGAAATCGGCCTCGATGTACTCAATCCCATCCAATGCAACTGCACAGGGATGGATCCGTTTGAACTGAAACGTGAATTCGGAAAAGACTTGGCCTTTATGGGTGGGGTGGATACACAGGGACTTCTCCCATTCGCTTCGCCCGGTGAGGTTCGTAAAACCACAGCGAAGCTGATCGAGGAAATGACTTCAGACGGGGGCGGCTACATTTTGGCAGCCTCGCATACCATCCCCCCTGAGACTCCTGATGAAAATGTTTTTGCGCTTTATGAAGAAGCAGGTATCAGCCGTGAGGAAATCTTCGACCGCGCCGCCGGAATACGCAACTCCCTTGCAGCTCGCTGATACATCTTGCTAAGAGACGGGCTTGCGCAACAAAACAGCGTCTTGTTTAACATCGATAGCCCCATCCGGAAGATAATCGATGAATTCCAGATTTTCTGCAAATACATTTCGCAGATATGACTCCGGGTGATACACCGAGCAGTAATTAAGACCGGAATAATCTTTTCGCATCACAACCAGCTCATCTTGTTCCAATCGCTCCCGGTCTTCCGTAGCAAGCTCGTGCTCACGATTTTTACCGTGAACCGTAATAAGCAAATAACCGCCAGGCTTTAGCACGCGTGACAATTCATCCCGCCAAAAGATTTGCAGATCGGCATCAAGATGAGTGAAAACCGAGATTGCATAGATTAAGTCGAAAGTTTCATCCGAAAAATCAAGACGCTCATTGATCGTATTACGTTGAAACTGTGCAAAAGGCAAAGCCGAACGGCACCAATGGATTGCCCGTTTATTATGATCAACGCCATGAAGCGCCGTATTCTTCAAATCCTTCCATTGCCGCATTACACGTCCGCAGCCGCAGCCAAAATCCAGAATGGATGAGAAGCTGGATAGTTCCAACTGATTCTTACGCAGAATCTCCGTAATCGTTTGCCTGCCGAGCACACTCTGTTCCCAATAGAGTTCGGCTTCAAATCGCCTCATAATCGAATAAATCAGTTTTGAAGAAGGTAATGGAAGTCCGTCCGGCGCGCCTTGCTTGTAGAATCGGGCATTCTTTTCCCGCAGTTCCGTTTGGCATAGATAGATTATCCATCTATACAGATTGGCACTCCAGGCGCCCAATCCGCTCCATTCCAGAATGGGCTTCAGGAACCTTTTAAACGTTTCAATAAAAGTCAGCCGACTGAATTCAACCACGGTAGGATTCGCTTTTCATGAATACGTAGGGAGAGTACCACATACGCGGTTGTTCTTGATACCCCGAAGAAGCCGTCATCAAATCACTGCAAGAACCAATCCGGATTCTCTCTTTATGGCTGTTCGGTGGTTTCTGTTTCCGCTTCTTGTTCCGGTTCTGTAGCCTCTTCTTGAGGTTCATTGGTTGCCGCAACCGCATCGATGAGATATTGGGCGACGGCTTCGTATTGTTCTTCAGTTAATTTAATAGCCGGCATTTCCGGAAAATCGGGGCGCTTTTTACCAGGCGCTTTCACCCATTTAATAATCCCCGCCGTATCATCCCCATAGATATCCACAATCTCGGTTAACGGCGGCCCTACCAGACGTTTGTCCAATGCGTGGCAAGTACTACAAACGCGTTTGAAGATTTTTTGGCCGAGCGGCATGTTTTCATCTTCCCCTGCAACACCCAATCCTTGGGAAGCGCGCCAACGCGTGATATTGAGCATAGATTGATAGACCTGGGTTTGAGCCGCGACCAATCCTTTATGCTCAGCCAGAGCGGCTTCCCGGTAGGTGTGGCGGCCATATCCCATAAAAATAACCGTGCATGTCAATAAACCAATGACTACATAAAAACGCACCCCGAAAGTTTTTTTCGGAAGAATCAATTCAATCCATAAAATCGCGGAAGCGGTCAGCGCCAATACCAGTCCGATACAAACAACGGCGATGAGCAACCACGTAACACCTTGGGAGGGGAGGGTGAAAAAGACCAAGGGTCCCACAACCAGCTGTGCTACGGTCGCCCCAAGAGTGATGCTTAAAAAGATTTTACGTAAATCGGATACTTTCAGTGTTTCGAACTTTTCTTCCGCCGGGTAGCGCGAACGCCCGAAATATCCGGTTAAGAAAAGGCCGGTGAGCGCCAAACAGGCCATTAGAAAATGCAAGTAACGCGGAAATACATTGGGAATGGTCAAACTCGCCAACCAACCATCCACTTCTTTCCACTTCTCCGGAAACAGCATCAAGTTGATGTTGGCTAAAAAAATCAGCGGGACAATAAGAAGCAGCAGAGTACTTAATGCTCCGATTGCCATGTGAAGTTCTTTGCGTTGGGCATAACGATCCCACGTATACTTATGCACATAACCCAGAAGAAACGCGGTCGCCACCAAAGGAACCACCATAATCCATGCACGGCCGGTGATGGCATTGGCGGTATAAAAATGGAGGGTGTAGAGAACATTGATCGTTAACAGCGGGCCGACACCGAGAACCACAGCCATACTCTTGTTGACCGTGATCGTGGAAACAATCTCTCTCGCCAGCCGGTCGTAATCGGGACGTTTGCGGCCCATAATTTCAAACACAAAAGCGAGAATCGATCCTCCCAGCATCAAGTTGACAAAAAGAATATGGAGCAAGAAAAGAAGGACCAGCGCCAATTCCAATAGAATCGGATAGGCGGGCATCCCTAAAGGAATGTCTCGGGGAATCGGCATCGTAAGCAGCGATTGGGGCGTCATGGGGTTCCTCTGCGCTCGGCCTAGCCTTCAGTCTTACCAAGGTCTTTTTCATTCGATTGCGTAACTTGATTTCCGCTTGGCGCGGATTGGAGCGAAAGCAGATAGTCGGTTAACGCGCCTAGTTCGGCCTCATTCCCGGGAAAAGGAGGCATAAAAGGCCGCACGTTATGCATACCTTGGATATAGGGCATCACGATCTCCCGGTCCCAAGGTTGTGTGCCGTATAAATTCCTGAGTTTTGCTGTAATTCCATTGATACCATCAACGGTATGGCATCGTGTACACGCAATCGTAAAAACATCCTCCCCGGCTTGGATCGAATTCTCTTCGGTTACCTTTTGCACGTGCGCATAGCTCGCCTGCGGAAGGATCCCTTGGCTGTTGAGCAACGGATAGTCGTCAACGCGGATACCATTGGCATACATATAATTGCTGATGACATAGGGTTTCCGCACAAATTCTCGAACTCGCTCAAAAAGCCCCAATGAAACCAAGGCGACAATAAATGGAACCAACAGAGCGGCGCGCGGCATCCGCCCGGGTTGAATCGCAGCCCATAGCAGTACGAATAAAGCTAAGACCAATGAAACGTTGAGAACCTGCAATACAATGGAATAACGGTTTTCGAACGCCTGCGTGGCAACGGCCACAGCGAGATTGTCCGACATTGAATCGGGAATCACGTGCCAGTACCACAGCCCGCCCGCAAGACAGAACGGCAACCACAAAAGCGACCACAAAGCGATCCAACGCGCCGCAGAGGCCCGCATCGCTGCATCTTCTTTGGTGAAAAAATAGATCAAAAAGAGCATAAACAAACCGGCGGTCATCATCGCCAAGGGGGTACGAAAGGCCAGTTGAGGCAGATAGATAGGATTAAGAACTGCTGTAAAAATACTTTTCTCGCTGGTCCAATTGCCGATATCCATCATATAACCGAGAATGGCGACAATAATGGCCATGGTCAGCCATGATGAGATACTCAGTGCGACGCCTAACCGGATATGCCACTGTTTCTTTTTGCCTTGCCATTTTTTCCACAGAAGATAGTAGAAAAGAATCAGGATCACTTCCGCGCAGAAGACAAGCCACTCCGTAAACCAAGCCCAATAGAAAACACGGATCAGACTTCCGATGGCATAAGGATTCACCAATGATGTCGAAAACCAAATTCCGACACCGGTCATCGCGCCCACACTGGTTGTGATGATGAAACAGACACGCAGCAGGTTGTAAGCAAGATCATCCCAACGTGAATCCCGGGTGCGTTGCCCCCACCATTCCATAAAAGTAATTAGAGGGATGGCCCCTACGGCCATGGGATGATTGGCAAAAACATGAATCACCGCAATGACGGCAATTAGAAATCGATTACCAAAATAATCGAGATGGAATAACGGAAAATCCATCGGTAAATCCCCTGTAGGCAAACCGAAGGATATCGCAGGAAAAGACTCTTATCCCCCAGATCTGCCGCACCATTGTGTTAACAAAACTTAGCAAGCCGAACCTTGCCAAAGAAAAGCCTAGCACAACACCTGCCGCAGCCTACAGGATCGTCTATGGCGTTTGCACGCCGATTTGAGAATCACTGCGTCCGTTTTGGGCTTCACGCATGCAACATTAAATTAGGAACATAGGCATAGGGGCTTTATGGCTGTTATCTTCAGCCGGTATCAGCCGCCTTCCGCAACCCGGCCTGTAGCGGCCCACTCGCAGCTGCGCGTAAAGAGAATACGATGATTGGGATCGAGAATTGCCTTACGGTCATGCCCCAAAGCGTCGTGAACAACACGGCCCTTGCCGTAATTCAACACAAAAACCAACGGCTCGGTTTTATTTGTGTAATCGGAATCGGCCGTTACCAAAACCTCAATTTCTCCACTGCCCTGCAGGTTGGCATACAGCTCATCGAAGATTTTGAAATCTTTCAAACCTTTGGTAATGGGATGATTCGAATTGGCAATTTTGGATTCGAACACACTGCGAGGATTATGTCCGGATACGCCCATCACCCATTTGCGGCCTACTAATTTGCCGTATTCCTCCCAGTCTTTAAACGATGCGCTGGAGAGGTGTGTTGTTACAAAACCTTTGCCGCCTTTTACGAAATTTAAAAGATTCTCTTTGGCAGCGTCGTTGATTTCCGGGAGCGTGTGATTGTACAAGACAAACACAATTACATCGTACGTTTCGAGCGCTGTCTTAGATTCCAAAATAGAGGGATCTTCGCAGACACGCACTTCGAACCGCCCAGTGGCCTCTAGAGCTTCACGTGAGGCTTCCGAGTTTTCCCGCCAATCATGAAAAGGACCAATGTCATCCCCGGTCACAAGCAGAGTTTTAATTTTTGCTGCCGGTTCGGCGGCAGGGGCCTGAAGACTCAATGTAAAAGCTAGACAAAGAACGAATAGACTCGAAATACGCATCATTTCAACCTCATCATGGAGTGATTGCAGCAAACAGCTGAAGCATGCCCACTGCCTGCGCTCTGAACAGCGAATATTTTATCTTGAATAAAATTTTAGTCTCCGGCGATCAAAGATGCTTCTCAAAAAAAGCCACCAGGGCCGGAAGGTCGATCTCATGCCCGCCCGGATGTACATGTAATTCAACATTCTCAGGTTGGCCGTAATCTTTATAAATCGGCTTGATTTCTTCTAAAGCCTTGCGGGCGATGGGAACATAAAACTGAGTCGGCCCCTCTTTCTCACCATTCTGACATTGCAGGGCGCGCGGCGCGGTCAAAGTATAAATATCCGCATAGTCGACAAGTTCACGAAGACCATCGAATTTCCAGCACATGCAGTGGTTTTGCTCCATTTGATCCATCACAGTCAAAAAGCCGGCGCTAAGCGTGGCGGCGATACGGGTGTCCATCGCCCCCAACCACATCGTCATTTCGCCTCCCAATGAGAGTCCTGCACAACCGATCCGCTTTGAATCGACTTCCGGCATTGATCCAAGGTAATCCACACAACGCATCACATCCCAAAGCCGCTCCCCCATAAGGATACGGCCCGGCTCATAGACCTCATGCTGCCCCACATCCATCGATATGGTGACATAGCCTTTCGCGGCCATGACCGAAGCGAATCCTTTGTAGATCGAATCGGGATCATGAACTTTGAAACGATCATGACCATGCCCATGAATACAAACCAAAGCTGGATAGGTGCCACCACCGGTGCCTGCTTTCGGTGTTGTAACTACAACACGCATTCTTCGTCCCGGCGTAGTGTTGATTTCCAACTCTCGCTTTACATATGCGCCTTTGTCTTCCTCGGAAATGGTCTTCACATCGAAGGGAATCGGCTCACTACGCTGGACAAGATCGTCGATTTTTAAAAGATGAAAGAGTTTGCCACGGACCTCATTCTGCCATTTTTCGGCATCCGCTTTTGAGCCCGGCTTGTATTGCATCGTCCGCAATTGCGGATTTTCGGCGCAGACTGCTAAGCCTATTGAGATAAAAAGCGTGGCGCATAAAAGCGCGGCGCGCCTAATACAGTGTTTTCCCGGTGTACTTGGCTTCATTTCGTTCTTCTCCGTGTTCCCGGTTTTCAGGCATGCTAAGTAACACTCAACAGTCTACACCAGTTGATTAACCTGGGTAATGATTATTCTCAGGATTTTGAGCCTTCTGAAAACCGGCTGATTCCATCCATGCACAGCAACAACCGCCCCGTCATTTCCGCAAAATCGATTCATTACACTCAATAGTTGACCCGGTTAAATAGTGATGCAAATTCGCAACAACATAGAATAAAGACTGGCTAAAACCGGTTTGTGAATCTCATGATTTCATCGATTAAAAAATTAAATTTCGGTTATTCCTGAACAATAGTCATCCATGGTATGATCGATATGCATTTCGGCGCGAGGATGTGAAATTCGCTGTTATGGCATCAACGAAAAAACATCGCGATTTCACCTTCTAATACACAATTGATCTGAATCAATAAGACGGCAGTAAACGGCTCTGAAAAAGTTTTTGGCGTAAATTAACAATTTGATTGGGATGCAATCCGAACACGTTCAATTACTGGATTGCGGTGGCAAGGACCGGTTAAAACCGGCAAATGCACAATGAGATTCTTGCGCGGCATCTTTTGCAAAATCTTTCCGAGTTGCTGGAAGGATGACGAATTCAGCGCGGCCAGCGGTCTGCGCTATCTGCGCCTGTGGCGGATTTCTTTTTTCTTAAATGCCACATTTTGCATTCTTCCGCTGATTGCCATGACTTATGTCAACTATTCTCTTTATCGCCGCGCGTTGCAGCGCGATATGACCGACCCCATCCACCACCAAACCCACGCCGCACGTCAAACTCTCGAATATTTGTTAGAGGAACGAAGAGCCGCGCTTCGCTTTCTTGTTGAAGTATTGCCTATAACAGAGCTTTCCAATCCAGAACGGCTGGAGGCGGTATATATCAATCTGCGCGATTCATTTCAGGATTTGGGCGGCGGTTTCTCCAGTTTAGCCTTGCTGGATTCCACCGGCGGCGAGATCGCGCGGACAGGACCGGCCTTAGAACGTCGCGAAAGCGAAGCCGGACCACCAAAATTGCACGAAGCGGACAAAATGGACGGGAACTTCATCAGCGATGTCTTTTGGGGCCAAGATAATCGCCCACACTTTGTGATTGAGGTGATTCAACAAAACAGCGATACGAAAAATGCCACATTGCGTGCGACAATTAATATAGAATTGTTGACCCAACATCTTGGAACGTTTTCTCAAAATTTGATTTGCGATGCCTTTCTGATCAACAAGGATGGAATTCTTCAAACTCCTTCTCAACTTTTCGGCGATATTCTTGACCGCATTCCGTTTGAAACACCTAAACCGGATAAAGAAACTCGTGTCATGCAACCACTGGCAGAAATGGAATGCGCCGACATTCTTGCCTATGCGAATATTGATAATTCGCCGTTTATCTTAATGGTTCTGGGAAATTCTTCGTCCAGCGGGCAAAACTGGTTTATATCCCGCAAGTATCTTGTCGCTTTTTTAACGATCAGTATTTTGATCCTGCTATTTTTTATCAGCGCTACTTCAACCTATATGGTATCCCATATACGGGAATCGGACCGCAAACGCCGAGCCTACTATCATCAGCTGGAATACGAAAACAAAATGGCTTCGATCGGGCGTCTATCGGCGGGTGTCGCGCACGAAATCAACAATCCCCTGGCAATTATCAACGAAAAGGCGGGGCTTGCCAAAGACCTGCTGCTCCTATCGGACGATTTCCCGCAACGCAGTAGAATTGTCGATTTCGCGGATTCTATCCTTTCTTCTGTCGAGCGTTGCGGAACAATCACAAAACGTCTTTTAGGTTTCGCAAAGCATATGGAAATCGAAAGCATCGAAATTGATCTAAAGGCTCTTGTGCAGGATGTTTTAAGTTTCTTAGAAAAAGAAGCCGGCTTTAGGAATCTTGAAGTTCATGTCCACGCCCAATCGCCTTTGCCGCCGATTCAGAGTGACCGGGGCCAATTGCAGCAGGTTTTCCTCAATATCATCAACAATGCGTTTCAAGCCGTCATGGATGGAGGGACTATAGAGATCGATTTAAGGCAGGAGGACCCAGAGACGGTTGCCGTTGCTATTACCGATACGGGTTGCGGAATTCCGGAAGAAAATGTTGAACGAATCTTTGAGCCGTTCTTTACTACCAAGGAGCAATATGGCACCGGTTTAGGACTATCGATTACTTATGGAATAGTGCAGAAATTAGGGGGACGTATTACCGTTGAAAGCCAACTGGGAAAAGAAACACGGTTTACGGTCTATTTGCCCATAAGGCATGCGTCACCGAGAAAAACGTAAGTGGAATATACGAATGAGGGTTTTACTGGTCGACGATGAAGCTGAATTGATTCAAACCCTGGCCGAACGGCTCACGCTCCGGGGAATTGCGGCTACGGCTGTGATCAGCGGCGCACAGGCCCAAGAGACGCTGGTCAAACATACATTCGATGTGGCCGTATTGGATGTGAGAATGCCGGGCATGGACGGCTTGGAGTTGATGGCTTGGATAAAAGAGCATCGTCCTCATTTGCCGGTAATTCTTTTAAGCGGCCGGGGGACACCGGAAGAGAAGCAAAGGGGGCTCGATGGCGGTGCATTTAAATATCTATTAAAGCCGATAGGCATTGATGAGTTGCTCGATACCTTACAGGAAGCAGTAACAGCCGGTTCAAAGGAGGAAGCCATGGAAGATACAAAAATTCTTGATGCACGCGCCGAAGAAATGCGTCTCATTGGCCAGATAACAGCCAGTGCCGCGCATGAAATCAACAATGTCTTTTCAATCATTAACGAGCGCGCGGGATTGCTGGCAGATCTAAATGCCGCTGCCGGAGCTGATGGAAAAATCGATTCGCAAAAGATCGCGGAAATTGCCGAACGGCTGCAAAAACAAATTGAACGTGGCAAAGAAATCTCCCAGCGACTTTATCGGCTGGGTTTCAGTGTTGATCAGGGAGAGCACCTATTCGATCTCGCGCTGATTCTCCATGATGCCTTAGGCATGGTGAGACGATTCGCGAATGCCCGGGGGCTGGAACTGAAAGTGCAAGAATCGGAATGTTCAACACATGTCAGTGGAAGACGGATTGATGTTCAACTCGCTCTCGTGGCTGGATTGGAATTGGCCCTAAAGGCCTGCAAGAACGATTGTTGTGTAAAAATATATTGTCAAAAACAAGGTCAGGAGGCCGAAATTTGTTTCGAATGCTGCCATGGTTCGGAAGAATCGGATTGGGAAAACGAACTGAATGCGTTAACGTGTTTAATGGAGAAGAATAGAGGTGAGTTTAAGTGCGAATCACAGGGGGTGAATCGCCGTATTTTCAGACTGATTTTTCCGGGTTCGTCCGGAGGTGAATAGGTTTTCGACGTCCAATTCCAGTGGACCGCCCGGAATTGCGGGCAGGGAGAATGCAATTGGCTTTTGGCAAAGTCCTCTTGGTCGATGACGAAAAGGAATTCACGCATGTGCTTTCAGAGCGCTTGCAGAAGCGCGATTTGGAAGTCGAAAGCGTTCATAGCGGTAAAGAGGCACTCGCTCGTGTCGAAGAGGAGTCATTCGATGCCATCATTTTGGATTTGGTTATGCCGCAAATGGATGGCATCGAGACGTTAAAAAAACTCCGCGTCAGCCACCCGGAATTGAACGTAATACTTTTAACCGGCCATGCCGATTTAAAAAGCGGAATAGAAGCCATGAAATTGGGTGCTGCCGACTTTTTAGAAAAGCCTGCGGAAATTGGGAAACTTATGGAAAAAATCAAAGAGGCGAGTACGCAAAAAGCCATATTGGTTCAAAAAGAGATGGAGGAAAAAATTACCAACATCTTGCAGACAAAGGGGTGGTAAGCGCCGGGAAACAAGCATACGGCGTATGGAAACAAGGCCATGGAAACAACGCAGGTCAAAGACATTATGATTCCCCTTAAGGAGTACCCGCATGTGCCGAGTTGGCTCACGCTGCTCCAAGTTATGCAAGAGATGGAAAAATGGCAGATCGACTTTCTAGGCCGGAAATCTTTGCCACGCGTCGTTTTGGTTTTCGATTTGGATTCCCGCCTGCATGGCACGGTTCGCAGACGTGACATTTTGCGGGGCCTTTTACCTGATGTTTTCCCAAGCAAAATGCTCGTTCAAAAAGAAAGCCTTTTCGATATCGAGTACGATCCGAACCTTTTAGAATTCTCATACGACAAGATGGTCGATGGATTTGAGGAACGGGCCTCACGGCCGGTGAGCGATGTGATGATCCCCGTTGTGGAGACGGTTGCGCACGATGCGCATATCGTGCAGGTGATCTACAAAATGGTGAATCGCAATCTCAGCCTCATTCCCGTCATGCAGGATAAGCAAGTAATCGGTGTGGTTCGCTCCGTGGATGTGTTTCATGTTGTCGGCCGGAAAATATTCCGGCGCGAATTGGGGGTGTAAGCAACATGCGCCACATGCGAAACACTTTTTGATTTCAGGAAAGGATATTCCATGAACGATCCATAGGCGCCCGAATCAGAGGAACGGAGATTTGAACTTTGATGGCTTAAATGATCGGTGAGAATACCGGGGGGTGTTCCATGAAGTTGGAAGGGGCAATCACTGCCATTCGCAATTGGCGAAACAACAAAAGCTCGCCCCGTGCAGCGGTCCAAGCGGACTTGCCTACGCCTAGCTTTACAACGGCGTATCTCAGCAAGACCGTACGGCACGTTGATTGGAAACGTTTGTTTTTCATGGTATTGGGCATTGCGTTGTTTGCAGGTGTTTATTGGTCCGGAGACTGGCAGGATGCAGTCGATCCGCAGGGCCAGAGGTTTGAATTAACCCGCGAGGGACGGGGCGCGCTGGCCTTGTTTTTACTGACGGCCACATGGTGGGTTTTTGAAGTCATTCCCATTGGCGTTACCAGCATCATGGTGGGAGTCGTGCAGGCGATCTTCTTTCTGCGCGATGACCCCAAGCGTGGATTCAACGATTTCATGGATCCATCGGTCTGGTTCATTTTCGGCTCCATTGTCATCGGTATGGTCTTCACCAAATCCGGACTCACAAAACGTATGGCTTACCGGATGCTGGTGCTTGTCGGCGAACGCACCAGCATGATTTACTTGGGCTGTTTTGTAATGACCGCCGGTTTGACATTAATCATGGCCCACACCGCCGTTGCCGCGACCGTTTATCCGCTATTAATGGCAATCTATGCGTTGTATGGAGAGGGGAACAGACCAACAAAATTTGGTAAAGGCCTATTTATGGGCATGGCCTTTACCGCAGGTGCGGGCAGTATTGTTACGCTTTTAGGCGCGGCCCGGGGAGCGGTTGCCATCAGTTTCTTCAAAGAAATTACCGGGCGGGAAATATCATTCTTCGAGCTCTCTTATTACATGTTCCCCATCGGCTGGGTGATGGTCTTTGCTCTATGGGGATTTTTCATGGTTTTCTATAAGCCGGAAAAAAAGACCATTGATGGTTTACGCGAACGCGCGCGTGCGCTCCACCACGGCTTGGGAAAAATGTCCGGTACAGAGATCCTCACATTGCTTATTGTCTTCTGTACGGTTGCGATAATGGGCCTGCGCTCGTTCTTCCCTGAAACTTTGGGGCCTCTTGATAAGAGCGCGGTAATTTTGGTTTCTACGATTTTATTCTTTATATTCAATATCCTCACGCTTGAGGATTTGGAGCAGATTCCCTGGAACATCATTCTGCTCTTTGGCGGCGCAATGAGCATCGGTTTCTGCCTCTGGGACACCGGCGCGGCCAATTGGCTTGCCGTGCAATGGCTCTCCCTCATCGAAAACGCAACTTGGATTGTATTCGTGCTGGCCGTCGCATTTTTCGTTCTGATTATGACCAACCTGATTATGAACGTGGCGGCAATCGCCATCACCTTACCGGTCGCGATGGTCATCGCTCATTACTTGGGTGTCTCGCCGGAATTGATTCTCTATGCATCGCTGGTCACAGCCGGAATGCCGTTCCTCCTTCTCGTGGGTGCTGCCCCCAATGCCATCGCTTATGAGAGCAGGCAGTTTTCATCCGGTGAATTCTTCATGGCCGGAATCCCGGCCAGTGTCATTCTCATGCTGGTTCTGGCTTTATTCGTTGCCGTAATTTGGCCTCTAATGGGCATGCCGATTCTGGTTTCATAAGAAAGTTTAATGGCCGAATGCCCGAATAGCCGCTTTAGTTATCTCTAAATCGGAGAATTAGAAATATCCGTTTTCAAAAGACACTGCGGCTCCGGCACAATCCTCTAGCCAATTCTCCCGAACCGCGTTATGAGTGGGCCTCTCAACATTCAACGTGAGGCAACTTCTATGGCTGATACAAAAAAACAATCCGATCCCAAAAGCCCGATTTGGGTTCAGACCGGCACACCTCAAGGCGGCAAAATCGACCGCTGGCAGCAAATCGGAGATGCAGAAGCCGATTTGGTGCGGGATATGACACTCCGCAACGAGCTCTCCGGCGGGACTCCTGTTGTTCGGGAATTCGAGAATCAATGGCGGGAAAGCATCGGCAGCCAATATTGCCTCAGCGTGATGAATGGTTCTTCAGCGCTCTACAGCGCCTATTTCGGTGCCGGTGTTGGTCCCGGCGATGAAGTGATCTGCCCATCCTACACCTGGATCTGCACCATCGCGCCCGCCACGTTGCTAGGTGCGCGGCCTGTATTTGCCGAATCCGGCCCGGAGACGCTTCTGATCGATCCCGAAGATGTACGCAAACGCATTACCGAAAACACACGCGCGATTGTGGTCGTGCATCTTTGGGGCTTTGTCTGCGATATGGACGCATTCATGGCAATCAGCCAAGAAACAGGAATCCCCATTATCGAAGATTGCTCTCATGCTCACGGAGCGGGCTACAAAGGCAAAATGTGCGGCGGGATCGGCGCGGCAGGGTGTTGGAGTTTTCAAGGCTCCAAACCGGTCAGCGCCGGAGAAGGCGGCATTATGGTCACAGACGATCAAGAAGTCTTTGAGCGCGCCTGCCTGCTGGGACAGGTCAACCGCATCGCAGGCGTCGATTTTGTGACCGAGCACTATGAGAAATACCAACCCCTGGGCATTGGTATGAAGTTTCGCTCGCATCCTTTGGGGATGGCGATCGCCAAAGTCCAGTTCGAAAAACTGCCCGAGCTAAACCGCAAACGCCGTGAGTATGTGCAGGCGATTGAAACCGGTCTCGCGGACATCCCCGGCCTGGAGCCTGTACGTCAGGTTGAAGGCGCGGAGCGTGCCGGTTTTTATGCTTTGCCCGTACGCCATATCCCTGAGCAGACTCCCGGATTATCGACTAAAGATGTAATCGAGAAAATCAATGCCACAGGTTTGGCGGTAACGCCAGATCCATACAACCTGTTGCACAATCTCCCCATCTATGCCGAAGGCTTCGATCTTTTCACACGGAATCGCGGCCCGCTGTGCGGCGATTATCCGGGCTACAAACCGGGCGACTTCCCGGCCAGCGAAAAGATGGTCAGTGAATTGGTCTTTATCCCTATGTGCAGTGAACCTGCACCGGGCGCGGTCGAGTATGTTCTTGGAAAATTGCGCCAAGCGCTGGCTTAGAGTGGACGATTAAACCCTTTTTGCGTTACTTTTTGTACACACGGTTCGTATGATAAGCCAAAGGGGGTATCGGACCATGCGCCTCAACCAACATCAATTCCGTATTTTCATCGTTCTCACCACTATTGGGCTTTTTGGATTCTGCTTCTTAACGTGTTCAAAATCATCCAAAGCCGATGATAAATCTGGCCCGCTTCCGGTTGCGGCAACGCCGGAGGTTTCATTTGAAGAAGGTCACCGTCTGGCGCTCGAAAAGAATCCGGAAGGCGTAAACTTCCAAATCCGCTTGCCCGAAGGGGAACAGCTATCAGTCTCAGAGAAGAAGGTTGAGATCGAGTTAAGTTTCTCTTCATCTATTTCAGAGAGATACGAACCCGATGTAAGCACGTACGACCGTAGCGGGCGAATAATCACAGACAATTTTTACGTTGATTCTCCGAAAGACGTTGTTGATCCAAGATACAAAGATTTCCATCCTCTAAAAAGTTCTATTTGTGGCGGCCTAAGCGCTATACCCCCAATATTGGGAGCCGATCCTTATACCTTCATACTCGATATTTCAGACCGCATCCAATTTCGCAAACCCGGGACTTATCGGTTTTATATGACAGCCAACCGTATTGAGGAGAAAATAGCACCCGATGCAAAAGATAGAACAATTAAAATGCTGCCGGTGACTTCTAATATCCTAACCGTAGAAGTTGCGCCTTAATCCTGTTTATCCTCAATCCGGCAGGCGGTTATAAGCTTCATAGAAAGCGCCTTCAGGTACATCGGGCGCAATAACAAAAGCCTTGGCCGAAGAATTGAGATTATTGGACAGCACACACACATTGCCGGTCTTTTCACCCTCAACCGCCAAATACACTCCCGTATTCAACGGCGCGGTGTTTCCGGTCAAAAGGGCATTCCGCACATTTTTAAAAATCGCAAAGGGATTCATATCCCGGCGTTGACCATGCAGCCCGCTGATTTGCAGCGTATCCGTATCGTCGCAAATCAACGCCGGACGCGCATCAGACTCGGCATAGCGAAGGTTAACGTCTCTCAACTTCAAGCCATGCACGTGACGGCAATAGAGACCATAGGCCGGTAACTCCCCAAACATCTTGGCTTCCGGGTACTTATCCGGAAGTTCCGGGACATCGGCCTGAATCGTCTGTGCGGCGCCTCCGCCTTGGTATTCAATGTTGATGTCGGTTAATGCCACTTGCTCCACAGGGTGTTGCGGCAATCCGGTAATCGAGGACGCAATCTTTGCGCCCGTGGCAACCACATGACTGATGGAGATGTCTTCTAACGTGCCGGGGTACGGCGTCTCCATATCCCGGCCCCGGTTTCCCAGCCGCAGAAAAATCGGCGTATCTACATCGCGCATCGTGACATTCGAGACGCTGATCGCCTCGGTGATTGCCCCGTCGACGCTCTCCAAAGCAATCCCTGAAATTGTCCGGCGCTTTTGCGGGCTGAACATCGTAAGATTGCTGGCTGAAATATACCGAAACCCGCCGCCTGATTCCGTCCCCAATTTAAAAGCGTTACAGCTGGTGCTCAGCACGCAATTCGTCACCGTCACATGCTCTGTCGGGCGTAATTCTCCCAATGAGAAACTGCTCTTCAGCACAATCGCGTCATCCCACGATTCAATATGGCAATTGGAAATCCGCACATGGCTGCATGAATCGGGATCGATACCATCACAAAAAGCATTCAGAATCGTGACGCCGTCGATATTCACAAAATCGCAACCGAGCAGGCTGATGCAGTAATTGGGAGCATTAAGGATCGTTATGTCTTTCACAGCCAATTGCCGGCAACGCTTAAACGCGATGGGTTTGGGGCCTCCGCGCTTCTCCCGGTTGCCATCGACCGTACCCCGGCCGGTTATGGCTACATTTTCAACATCCTCTCCCCACAAAAGACTGTAATGGAAAAAAGATGTCTCTTTGTCGGAGTCGTTCTCAAAATCGAGTTTTTCATACGGATCGAAGTCGCCTTCGTCTTTGCTGGCGCGAATGACCGCCCCGGTATTGATGTGCAAGGTCACATTGCTTTTAAGGTGAATACTGCCGCACAAGAAAATCCCTTTGGGGAAATCGACCGTTCCGCCACCTGCGGCATGGCAGGCATCGATGGCCTTTTGCACAGCGAGGGTATCTTTGGTCGTACCATCCCCGGCAGCACCATAATCGAGAACGTTATAAACGCCATCCTCCGAAACGGTTCCATATCCCTGTAGACAGGCAAAAAAGAATAGGCCAATCACCAAAGAGCAAAGCGGCGTGAATCCTATGTTGGTTTTTCGCAGACTTCTCGAAGGAAATAAACAAATCGATTTCATTTTATCGTCCCCCGTTGCTTTGAGAAAAAATCGCGCTGAAAAAAGTAGACTGTCATTCCAGAACTGGTTTCAAAACGCCGTCTTATAAATGGACGAGGGAGGGCGAATCTCCTGATGAGCCGCCGCTCCAACACCTTCCGGATCGGCATTGCAGAGCCCTGGTTTTCCGGAAAGGTGTTTTGAAACCATTTCGGCTTATACATTGGAGAACGAATGAACTGGTGTCAAGCGGGAATTGTGGCGGTCTCCTTCTGCACAAGACCACCCGTAGCACGATTTCCTGCTATCCTGGAAAAAGATGACTGTATTTCGCCATATTCGTTCCATCGCAAATTCAATCAAACACGATCTGCGGCAGTATCGTTTGATGCTTCGAGATTCCAGGACACCCCGTTTATCGCGATGGTTGCTTGCGGCTGCCATCGGATACGCCTTGCTGCCTTTCGATTTGATACCGGATTTCATACCGGGTATCGGTCATCTTGATGATGCTATTATCATTCCGCTTTTGATTATGCTTGCTCTGCGGTTGATTCCAATTCAGGTTTTGGATGATTATGAATTAAAGTGTCTACCGTTACGCAAATAAAATTCTGCGAATAATGAGGCCGTTCTTATGGGCAAACCGAATATTCTTATCTTTTATTGTGACGATTTAGGCTATGGCGATGTAGGCTTTAATGGCGCGGAAGACGTGAAAACTCCTCACTTAGACCGCTTGGCCGCCTCCGGGGTTTGCTTTACGCAATGGTATTCCAACTCTCCTGTTTGTTCGCCTTCCCGCGCATCGCTATTGACCGGCCGCGTTCCTCATCGGTGCGGCGTACCCGACAACACCGAAGGCCGTGGTTTCCCGGGCTTGCCTGAAGATGAACTAACCTTGGCGCAGCTGCTAAAGAAAGATGGATATAAAACCGGCCTCTGTGGCAAATGGCATTTGGGCAGCACGCCTGAATCGACACCGAATGCCAAAGGCTTCGATTCGTTTTATGGTTTTCACGGCGGCTGCGTCGATTATTATTCGCATCTTTTTGTATGGGGTGCGGATGTCCCGCTGCATGATCTCTGGCGTAATGAAGAAGAGATTTATGAGAACGGCCAATATTTAATGCATTCCATCACCCGCGAGGCTTTGGATTTCCTCGATAAAAACCAAGACGATCCGTTCTTTCTTTATGTGGCCTTTAATGCCCCGCATTATCCCATGCATGCCCCGCCGGAATATTTTGAGCGTTTTGCGCACCTGCCCGAGCCCCGCAGAACACAGGCCGCCATGGTGGCGACGATTGATGACGCGGTAGGCGCCATTATCGGGAAACTCGAAGCCCTGGGATTGCGCGAAAATACCGTGGTCTATTTCCAAAGCGATCATGGACCTTCGAATGAACGGCGCAATTTCTTACGGCAAGAAACCGATGAGATTTATACCGGTGGAAGCACAGGAGGATTACGCGCCCACAAAGCGAGTCTTTTCGAGGGCGGTATCCGTGTGCCTTCCCTAATGAGTTGGCCGGGACAAATCCCGGCGGGACAACGCTGCAATGAAGTGGGTGTTGCGGTCGATATCCTCCCCACGATGCTAAACATCGCCGGAGTGCCTTTGCCGCAAGACCGTGTGCTGGATGGTGTAGATATCCTGCCTATGGCAAAGGGGCAGGCCGGTTCGCCGCATGGCGATCTGTTCTGGGGCTTTAAAAACCAACGCGCCGTACGCAGAGGTCCGTGGAAACTGGTATTGCATCCCATGCTGGATTTTGAGCGTTTTGCCGATGACGATATTTTCCTTGCCAACATGGAAGATGATCCTGGCGAGACACAAAACCTCGCTGGCCTCCGGCCTGAAATTGTGCAAGAACTGACAGAAGCCATCCAAAACTGGGAGCGCGATGTTAATCTTCGTGATTAACGTTTCCAAAAACAGCTGGCATTTTTCGGAGGAACCGATGCTGAAACCCAAAGCGTCACATTACTTTTTCCTAATTGTGTTCTTAGCTTCCGCATTAGGTGGATTTGCTTCGGATGAAGATCCAAATATTCCCCCCATGCCTTCCGGTTACCAAACCGAAGCGGGGCTGCTTATTGCATTCACAGCAGGTCAAATTCCCACAATCGATGCAAAAAACATTCAAACACCGGACAACATCAAGGAAATTCTTGGCATCGAATACGGCAAGGTCGGCGACCGCTCATTGCAGTTGGATCTTTATGTGCCCGAACACACCAAACCGGTTCCGGGAATTATTTTTATTCATGGCGGTGGTTGGTACAAAGGAAACAGGAACGATATGAAGTTTTATACGGTCGAGTATGCAAAAAAAGGATACGTGACCGCGACCATTTCCTACCGTTTTAGCGATGATGCGCCTTATCCCGCTGCAATTGAAGATGCCAAATGCGCCGTGCGTTGGATGCGTGCCAATGCCAAAGAATACAACATCGATCCGGATCAAATCGGCATTTCCGGCAACTCGGCCGGGGGGCATTTGTCGATGATGGTCGGCTATTCATCGGATGATCCAACGCTGGATGGTAACGGTGGATATCAAGATGTGAGCAGCCGGGTTCAAGCCGTTGTTGATTTTTATGGCCCTGTGGACCTGACAACGGATTTTGCGATTAAACAGGACTCACTCATAAGATTTATGGACGGAAAATTATTCAGTGAAGTCCCGGAAAACTACAAAAAAGCATCGCCGCTATTTCATATCTCGCCGGATGATCCGCCTACGCTCATTTTCCACGGGACGATCGATAGTATTGTACCTATTGCGCAAGCCGATACCTTGGCTGAAAAACTTAAAGAAAACGGTATTCCTTATGTTTATGACCGGTTTGAAGGCTGGCCGCACACCATGGATTTAGTAAAGGCGATCAACGAGCGCTGTGTATATCGGATGGATCAGCACTTCGCCAAGTACCTGCCCCTGCCTAAATAGACGATTAATCAGAGCGTTGTGTGATAGGAATTGAGTTGGTTAATTAGTTAGTTAGTCAGCCCGCCTGGTGGGCGGGAGCCCACCAGGCGTCTACACCATGGGGGTTGTGTAGGCAGTTTGCGCGCAAGGCCCATTCTGCGTGGCTGTAATCAGTCTTTACAATAAAATGTGTTGAATGTCCCCTAGAAATCTTTGGAAATTTATAGCGGCATTTTTTTTGAAGGCGTAGGGCGGGACCTTCAAAATACACATATAGTAAGGTGATATTTGCCAATAAATATTGGCAAACATGAATAATCCTTCACATAATTACGTCAAAAATACCGATGCATTTATATGCCTGGCTATACAAACGTGGCTAGGGCGTTTGATGTAAATCCAAATTTGAAAATCTCAGGACACCTTGCAGCAAGATTATCATTCACAGGCTGTAACCTCTCAAAATGGATTTTAGATTTGCTCATAAGTGACCATTACAAATAGGTTTACGCAGGGCTGATGCTCTTTTACCATCAAGAGACAATATCTGGTTGGGAAAGGTGGATTACCGGAATGAATGCTCGTCACTTTTCAATACGCCAAGGAAACGGCCTGCTAATGGCCGTTGGTTTCGCCGCATTGTTCTTGCTTTGGGTTGAACCGGTCACGGGGATGACCGTAAAGCTGCTCAGCGTTGAAAAGATCTGGGATCAGGGCGCTCACAATGCATTCACCGACCTGACTCGCCATGGAGACTACTTCTATTGCGTGTTCCGTGAGGCCGAAGGCCATGTATCCCCGGAGGCCAAAATCCGGATTATTCGCTCCAAATTTGGCAAGGAATGGGAGTCCGCCGGGCTTCTGGAGATGGAGGGCCAGGATTTACGCGATCCGAAAATCACGGTCACTCCTGTCGGCAACCGGCTGATGGTGCTTGGCGGCGCCGCCAAACGCCAAGGTAAGGAGCACGCCACCGAACATCGCTCGTTTGCGGCCTTCTCGGATGATGGCACAAGCTGGGGGCCTTTAGAGTGGGTGGCCGATCAGGATCAATGGCTATGGCGCGTAACTTGGCATAAGGGCATCGCTTATGGTGTGGCCTACAGCGCCGGGCTCGAGAACCGTAAGGACAGCAGTTATTGGACAACATTGTTATACAGCGAGGATGGCAAAAAATTTCGCACACGATTGCCTACTTTGCGTAAAGAAGGCGGCCCCAATGAAGCCACCTTGCGTTTCGCACAGGACAGCGAAACCTGCTATTGCCTACAGCGCCGCGATGGCAAAGAGACCAACACCGCGCTCTTGGGTATCTGCGGCCACCCCTATACAAGTTGGACGTGGAATGATTTGGGACGTTATTTCGGCGGGCCGAATTTCATCCAGCTGCCCGATGGCCGGTGGCTCGCTGCCGGACGTTTGCATACCGATGATGGTTCCAAAACCGCGATTTGCGAGCTCGTAACCAACACGCCGGCACGTCTCGAACCTCTGCTTTACCTGCCCAGTGGCGGAGATACCAGCTACCCCGGACTTTTATGGTACAACGATGAGCTCTGGGTGAGTTACTATTCCAGCCATGAAGGCAAAACCAGCATCTACCTCGCAAGGCTTAAGGTGGAATAGAAAATCGGCAAAATAAATCTCAATTAAAATATTCTCTTTGGGAATAAATTTAGACGCAGCTAAAAATTCGGGATTTGACAAGGTCTATTTCTGGGAACGATTCAAAAAGTGGGATAAATTAATATTCCCTGCCCAAGTCTGAGGATCACGTATGTCCACCAACGTCCGGGCATCCATGATCTCACCGCCAACATAAATATAAACCGGTGTGTTGTTCTTGATCCCCAATGCCAACGCCCTCATAAACGCACGGCGGAGCGCAGGCTCAACATTTTGCATATCGGGATCGTCGAGGGTGACTTTGTTTTCAGGCTCACTCATGTTGGTTCATCCCGCCGCACCGGCCTCTAAATCACACCCTCTTCCATCTTAGCGAATACGGCTCTGAAATCTGAGCCGTCCGGTCCGCTTGCCGGTTTTTGTGCGGCTTTAACTTTCACGGCATCCGGTTACAGTCTGGAACCGAAACAAAACCCATCAAACATTGTCTTGGAGATTGATTGTGTTGCGCAAACGCTTGGACTTAAACGGAACATGGCAGTTCATTTTGGATAACGAGGATATCGGCTGGAAGGAACGTTGGTTTATCAAGCCTCCTGAGGGTGGGAAGATTCACGATGTACCCGTCCCTGGCGTATGGCAGGAGGTTTTGCCTAAAACCCATGGTGTCGGCTGGTATTTCAAAACCTTTTTGGTCCCGGAAGATTTCGATGAAGGCCGCTATGAATTCGTGTTCGAGGCCGCTGATTACTATGTCCAAGTCTGGCTCAATGGCGAAGGATTAGGCGCGCATGAGGGTGGCTATACGCCTTTTCGCCTGGAGGCCGGCAAATGGCTGGTGCGCGGCGACTATAACCTGCTCACATTGCGGGTGATCGATCCGCATGTGGATAAAGATCCCATTCCCGGTTATGAGCCCGAATGTCTGCCCACCGCCAAAGAGGGCGGCTACGAGCCCTTCGGCGGCATCTGGGGGCATGTTTGGCTTGAAAAGACCGGCGATCCACGCGTGCACGATGTCTTTGTCATTCCCAATTTAGAATCAGGCGAAATCGAGGCCGTCACTCAGCTGCGCCACAACCGTCAGGAAACCGTCCCGGTCACCGTAATTCATGAGGTTTTCGATTGGCATCCCGATAGCCTCGGCAAACCGCTGATCACCCAAGCCGCCGAATGTACCATCGAGGCTAAGGGCGGCGCGAAACGTGAACTGCGCTCCAAAATCGCCATCCCCGATCCCAAATCCTGGTCACCGGCCGACCCGCATTTGTATGTGTTGCGTACCCATCTTTTGGAAAACAACACCGAAATTGACTGTGTCGAGAATCGTTTCGGTTTGCGCGATTTCTCATTCGATGGATTGCATTTCCGGTTGAACGGCGAGCCGATCATCTTGAAAGCCACGCTCCAGCAACCCGATTATCCCATCAAATTGGCGCGGCCTCTCGATAAGGAGATGGCCCGGCGAGAAATCCGGAACGCCTTGGATGCCGGTTTCAATATGATGCGTCTGCATATCAAGACCGCTCCGGAAATCACCATCCGCTTGGCCGATGAGATGGGCATGTTGCTTTATGCCGAACCGCCGATCGGCTGGATTAAAAAGTCGGATGAAATGCTCAAACGCTGTATGCATGAAGTCCAAGACTTGGTAATACGTGACCGCAACAGCCCGGCGGTGGTTTTATGGGGCATGTTGAATGAGACGGGTAACCATGAATATGTCATGCACGGCGGTGCGCAGGATATCCGTAAGGAACTTGCGCTCGAGGCACGGCGTCTCGATCCCACCCGGCCCATAATCGATGATTCCGGCGGCGTGAATTGCCACAAAGAACGCACATGCGTCCTTTTGCCCTACACAACCGAATGGCGGGAAATCGAAGATCTGCATATCTACCAACGCGGCCCCGCCGACCGCACCATCCTCGACAACTATCGCGTGGCGGGAACGCCTGAACTGGCGCTGTTTTTATCCGAATTCGGATTCGGCGGAATGGAAGATCTGCCCGATGTCATCGCCGAATATGAAAAGCACGGCGATACGCCATGGCAGGATAAAGAAAAGGTGCGTTCGATTCTTGAAGCCATTCGCCCCGGATTTGAGGAACGAAATCTTAAAGAACTCTTTGGGGATATTTCCGGCCTCAGCCGTATCGCCCAAGAGCTGCAAGCCGAAACCGTAAAACGGCATGTCGAGGCCATACGTTCCAATCCCTACCTCTGCGGCTACTGTTACACGCAACTCAGTGATGCGGATCATGAATTCGCGGCGGGAATCATGGATCGCTGGCGGCGTCCCAAACCTGTCTTGCATAGCATTGCCGAGGCTCAACGTTCCACAATCGTCGTTTTGGATATCGGCGCAGGGGCCTTTGAGACAGGCGACAACATCCCGCTAACCGTACGTCTGATTCACGAAGGAATCGCCCCCGCATCGGAGCTCTTAATCCAAGTCGAACTGTTTGACAGCAATGATGAGCGTACCGCGATGCTCTCATGGCATGGCCGGGCACGCGGACCGATCACAACCTGGCCGGAAATTCAACTGCCCGCTCCACAAAAAACTGGAACCGCAAAAATCCGGGTCATAATCAGCGGCGCCGGTTTTGGTCCGGTACAAACCGAACGGGATATCCTCGTACTCTGCCCTGTAGCGGATGAGAATCTTCAAGCCCGCTATCTGGCAGGCTCTGCTCTCCCCCTCGATGATCTTCCCTGCGGCGATGACGATACACCTTGGGTAATTCCGCCGTTAGCCGATACCGGCATGGCCTATCCATTGGATCAAATTTCACAAATCCTGATGGATGTTTACCGGGGCGATGTGGTTGTTATCGCACAGCCGCCGCAAGATTTATCGCCTTTGCTAATCGAATTGGCCGAAGCTGTTTGCGAATCGAAAGAAAAAGCGGAACAGGCTTTTAAATACGAAAGCAAAGATGGAGTCGGCGCATTCTTAGGCGTCTATCATTACATCCGTGAGCATCGCCTATTCGCCGGGCTGCCCAAATCCGGGATTATGCGTGAGCCTTACAAGAATGTGGTTCCCGCCGAGACTTTCGTGGACCATTCGGACGAAGATCCCACCGGCGCGCTTGACACCAAACCCATCGCGATTGCGGCGCAGCAATACATGATGTCCGGCAGTCCAACCTGGTGGGGATGCGACTGCCTCGTACGCCGTTTCGGTAAGGGGCACATCGTTCTCACTCATCTGCGCCTCTTTGATCATCTTGCGACTGATGCTCTCCCACGCCACTTGTTGGCGAATCTCTTGGCCTGGGTTGGTGAAAAACGCGTAGAAAAACTAGAACCGCATTCGAGTGAAATCGAAAAGCGCGTATCCCAAGCGCTCGCTTCGCTACAAGAACGTATACAAAAAGAAATTACACCCTGGTGGTTTATCGGCCCCTTCCGCAACGACCGTGACACCGGTCTGGATATGGTTTATCCACCGGAGCGCTGTTTCGACCTAACGGCAAGTTATCACGGCGGATTAGGTCCGGTACATTGGAAACAGATCCATGCCAGAGCGGCCCAGGACAATATCATCGATTTGCAGGAAGCCAGCACACCGCCGTATTGCTACTATCCGCGTTTCGATTCATGGGTTGGCTATTTACGGCGCACATTTATCATCGAAACGACCGGCAAACACCGTCTTGAAATCGCGCATCAGGATGGCGCTAAAATCTGGCTGGATGACAACCTCATTTATGAGGACCGCCGCCGGAGCGAGAACGAAACCATCCACAAACACCAAATGGATATCGAACTCTCCGCTGGGGAACATCACGTTTTAATGAAAATCGACAAAGTTCCGGGACAGTGGCGTGCCGCGTTTCGTGTCATTACGCTTAAATAACACAATCAAGCAGAGGAAGTGACAATGAGTTTCCAAGCCCACAATAAATATCGTTCGATTCCGATGTTCATGTTGACATTGTTGGCTCTGACCTGCACGGTGAATGCCCAAGAATCCAAATGGGATGGCCCGGTGGCTGAGGTACTCGATATGTTTGGAAATATCCCTGAAAAGTTTCATGACTACGATGTGATTTTGGAGCCCGATAAAAACGAGCCCGAATGGTGGGCGGGCGCGCCGTCGGTTGTCCGTGATGATGACGGCATCTTTTGGCTTGCATGCCGAATGCGTACCGCCGATTCGCCACGCGGACTGCGTGGTTATGAAATTCGCATTTCACGTAGCGAGGATGGAATCCATTTCAAAAAAGTCCATAGCATCAAACGTGAAGATGTACCGATTCCGGGATTCGAACGCCCGGCTTTGTTAATCGATCCGCAAACCGGCAAATTCAAACTCTACGGTTGTGGCCCGTGGCCGGGCAACGATAACGCCTGGACCATTATCAAATTCGACGATGTCAATTCACCCACCGAGTTTGTTCCTTCCACAGCCAAGCCGGTTATCAGCCCAATCCCCAAACAATACGAACGCGACATCATCGTCAAGGAATACAAAGATCCATTTATCTTTTACACCGAGGGCGCGTATCACTGTTATGTCATTGGCGTTATCCGCCGCACCGAACGTGTTTTCCATTTTTCCAGCAAGGACGGTGAAACCTGGTCACCCGTAGGCAATCCCTATGATCCCATTTTGAATCTTGAAGGCTGGCATAATTTCTATGTACGCCCGGCCTGTGTATTGCCGATAGGTGTTGGCTATCTGTTTGTTTATGAAGGCTCAAATGTGAAATGGTACGATCCGGTCTATAACATAAGCACCGGATTGGGATTCACCTTCGATCTGCACAATATCATCGACCTGACACCCGATTCGCCGCTGATCGTCAGCACCACACCCAGCGAAAAATTCCGCACGTTACGCTATTCCCATTGGCTGATGGTGGATGATGAGATTTGGATCTATGCCGAGGCCGCGCGGCCCAATGAATCCAACGAAATCCGCCTCTTCCGCATTAGAAAGGATTGAGAACAACAAACCAGAACTGATTTCAAAACACCGTCCAATAAAAAGTCGGGAGGAGTGACTGTTTTTCGAATAAAGAGCAACGCCTTTGCGAGCCGAATTATAAGATAATTATGTATCTCTCCCGGGTGGCGCAGATAAATCTTTTATCTGCGCGCCATAGGCGCAAGAGGCGGCATAAAGCTTTGCTAATCATAAAAACTCCCCCCGCCATCCACCTTACTTTACAAAGGTTTCGTGCCCTTCGTACGTCTTTCGCGCCTTCGTGATTCATCTTGAAAAGGCTATGGCAACCCAAAAATAATCCCCGCTATCCACCAATTCCTTCAATGGTACACACCAAGCACCGAAGGTGCCGGGAGGGCGAGGTTCCCACCGAGCCGCTGTTTGCCATACGTACATCTGTATCTCTCCATCCACCCAACTCCTTTTACCATCCACACCAAGCACCGAAAGTGCCGGGAGGGCGAGGTTCCCACCGAGCCGCTGTTTGCCATACGCACAACTGTACCTCTCCATTCGCCAACTTCCTCAAATATCTACACCAAGCACCGTAGGTGCGGCAAGGTAATAGCCTGGGGCGAGCGAAGCGGAGCCCCAGGTAGAATTTAGAAAATCTTAAGCCCTGTAAGGGCGGAAGAGAGCCTTGTTTTCTCGGCCGAAGGTCGCTCAATTTCCATTTCTTGCGCCCTTACAGGGCTGATGGTTTTGGGAATCTAACCCAGCCTGGCACCCTTCGCCCGCCGTTGGCGGTCTCGGGCTTAGGCTGGGCTATTGCCTTTCGCCCCTCTGGGGCTTTTAAGTCGATACATATGTAACCATCTACTAATATCAATTTGCCCCGCAGGGTGCCGGCCAATTATATCTTTTTAAAACATTTCGAAATCATAAGCCGGGCTCAATCTTTTGATGAGCCTCTGTTTAGCACCTTCAATATTAGCTAAGCAAAGTCTTGGTTGTCCAGAAAGGGATTTTAAAACCACTTCTAACACACTCATCTCACGGCAAATTCCACCATCGAACATTGCCATAAAGATCGATGGTGACCAATCCTTGATTATCAGGCAAAAAGGCCGGGAAAGTCACAGCTTGATTCAATCCATACACATGAATTGGCTCCCATGTGCTGCAATCCCAAAGGACTGTCGGTGAAATTATATCTATCGCCGCTCCGCTTGGCGACAACAACTCCCGGAGTTTGTAAATCAATTTACCTATAAAACCCGTAGGAGTTTGCTGCTTACGATTCGAGTAGCTGACCGCAAGGCGCGTACCATCCTGTGAATAAGTTATAGATCGTATACGACGGTCCTCTCCCGGATATGGATCCAAAGTCTTTATCAATCCGCCGGTGTCAGTGTTCCAAATCCGCACAATCGGCGTCATCCCGCCCGTGGCGACAAACGCACTATCAGGACTAAATGCAAAACGGATCGCGCCCTCTTTGTGTCCGGGGAGTTCATGCAACATCTTGCCGGTCTGAACATCATAAAGCCGCGCTTTGTCGTCGTTACGATTCTGGGGCTGCGCACCGCCGCCCATGCCAAATCCACCCGCTCCCATTCCATACATAGCAACACCGCCCGCAATAGGTTTTGTAATAATCCCTCCGGTAACAATCCGGCGTCCATCGGCGGATATCGCCATTTCCAAACCTCGGCTGGGAAATGAGGATATCTCTTTTTCTTCTTTCCAATTCCAAACCTTGGCACTGACATTTGGGGAAAAACCTTCAAGGATCAGTAGCGTCTTTCCATCCGGCAAAAATTCAATATCCCAGGCTCCGGAATCTAAGGCCAATGGCAATTGGCAGATTCTCTTTCCCGTCGCCGTCTCGTGAATAAGCAACTGTGGCCCCATTTTCCCTCCGTCGCCATTCATCGCGAAATACTGGTCGTCCGGGGAAAGCGCCATTTGAAATCCAAGAAGCTGCGGGCTGATCTTACATAGCTGTTTTTCTTTCTCTAAATCCCAAACAATAACGAATTTCCCGGGCTGCGTTCCGCTAACCGCCTGCACCATCGTTAGAAGCAGCGTGCAGTCATTGGAAAAGAATGCTCGATTGATAAAACCCTCCGAGGCCGCATCTTGAGCCTTAAAACTCCGCCGGGGATGGGTGTCGTAATCGGGACTGCTCTTCGTAGCGAAATAATAAGACATAGCCAGCACAACGGTGGCGGCCAATAACCCAAGAACAGTTTTTTTCATCGCACCCCCTTTTCGTTGCACGCACTCATCTCACGGCAAATTCCACCACCGGACATCACCATAAAGATCGATGGTGACCAATCCCCGATCATCAGGCAAAAAGGCCGAATATGTGGATGCTTGGTTCAATCCATAAACATGAATGGGTTGCCATGTGCTGCAATCCCAGAGTACAGTCGGCGAAATTAGAGCGGTCGCCGCTCCGCCTTGCGACAACAACCCCCGGAGTCTGTAAATCAATTTGCCGATAAAACCCGTAGGAACATTCGGCTGAGCGTGCGCGTAGCTGACCGCCAAGCGCGCGCCGTCGTGTGAATAAGTTATAGCCCGTATTGCCCGGTCCTCTTCCGCAAACATGTCTACAGTCTTCACCAACCCGCCGGTCTCGCTATTCCAAATCCGCACAATCGGTGTACCTCCACCTGTGGCCACAAACGCGCCATCAGGACTGAATGCGAACTGCGTCGCGCCCTGTTGGTGGCCGGGAAGTTCATGCAACAACTTGCCGGTTTGAACATCATAAATCCGCGCTTTGTCATCGTTACGATTCTGTGGCAGCGCGCCGCCGCCCATACCGCCCATACCAAATCCCATCGCTCCCATTCCATATCCGCCGCCGCCAGCGATTGGTTTTGAAATTGCCCCTCCGCTGACAATACGCCGGCCATCGGCCGATACCGCCATTTCAAGACCACGGCATGGGAATGAGATGATCTCTTTTTCTTCTTTCCAATTCCAAACCTTCGCTGTGACTTTGGGAAAGCCATCAAGGACCAAAAGCGTCTCCCCATCCGGCAAAAAGGCGATCTCCCAAACTCCTGAATTCGCATCCAGCGGCAATTGCCCAACCTTTTTCCCTGTGGAAGTATCGTGAATCGTCAGTTCAGATCCCGTTGTCGTTGCACTATTTAGTGCAAAATGTTGAGCATCAGGGGAAAGCGCCAATTGAAATCCAAGAAGCTGCGGGCTGATTTTACAAATCTGCTTTTCTTTCTCTAAATCCCAAACAAATACAAATTTTCCGGTTTGCGTTCCGCCAACGGCCTGAACCATCGTCAGAAGCAGCATGCAGTCATTGGAAAAAGTGGATCGATTGATAAAACCTTCCGTGGCCGTATCTTGAGCCTTAAAAGTACGTTGGGGATGATTATCGTAATTCGGTCCACTCGTGGCAACAAAGTAATAAAACCCGGCCAAGATCAAGACAACAACCAAAAGTCCATAGACTGCTTTTTTCATCATTCCCTCCTTTAGGCTGCAATCATCCTGCAGATAACATTGTTTTTAAAAAAACTGCCGGGGCGTTTACCTTTCGCCCCGGCAGATATCTCGTAGTTAAATGTGCATGTGCAATTCCTACTGAATATGTAGCACAAACAAGTTCAATATGTCACCCGTGTAGCGGCCTCGTTTAGCTTGGCGCGCCGCTTTTTCCAATACGCCATATTCCCCAGGTGCGGACCGCATACCGCCAAATGGCCCACTTCAACCGGCGCATTCGGCTCTTTACGCGTTTTTATGCAGTCGATGAAATTCTCGATATGCGGCTGTGTAGGGATACCGCCCTCAAAAACCATATCCGGTTCTTTCTTATCCCGGCATGGCTCCAAATAGACTTTGTACCCGCCGCCATTCAAAATCATGGTGCCTTTCGTTCCCTGGAAACGAATCCACCAATCATTCTGATAGCTGCTCGTATAAACCAAAGTCCAGGTCACCATATATTTCGGATACTGGTAAATCGCGGAGAAAATATCCGGCGTTTCGGCATTGGTCATACGCACAATACGACCAAAACATTCGGCTTCACACGGCGGCCCGGAACCTTGGAACCACTGGATCACATCCATCAAATGTGTCCCTTGATCGCAGATATTCCCGCCTGAGAACGGCCAGAACCAACGCCAGCCACGCACTTTTTTCGGCTCATACTCAACACGCTTGGCCGGACGCTTGAAAAGTTCCCAATTGACTTCGTCTTCGTCCAACGGAGAGTTATCAAGAGGCGATGACCAGTCCCAATTCCATTGGGCGCGAACAATCGGCACATCGCCCAAGATTCCGCTCTGCACCACATCACGGGCTTTCCAGACCGCGGGCGAGCTGCGCCGTTGCATGCCGATCTGCACAATCTGCTTTGTGCGCCGCACGGCTTTGACGATCTTATTGCCCTCTTTAATCGAGTGTGACATGGGTTTCTCGCAATATGCATCGAATCCCGCATTAACCACATCGATCAATTGAGTCCCATGCTGATGTTCGGGAGTCGCAATCACAAATGCATCGATATCTTTCCGGTCCAAGAGTTCCCGGTAATCTTCGCATGCGTACACTTCACCGGAATTGTTCTCTTTGGCCCGTTCGATACCGGCCAAACAGCTTGATTTCCGGGCATCGGCCACCGCCGCAAAGCGGGCGTCAAAATGTTGAAAATCTCCCATGAGGCCCCGGCCCCGGCCGCCCGGTCCGATGATCCCCAGTACCAATCTGTCATTTGCTCCAAAGGCGGTTTGCGGAATGATCTGTGGCGCGGCCAGCGCTGCACCCGCAACCAATGAGGCATTCATAAATTTACGGCGGTCTACACGTTCCTTCATTTCTATCCTCCAGCCTTTTCATTGAAACGGCGGAATGCAAAATGGACATGGATTGAACACGTCTCAAATGCCGTCCGTACGGCGGACGATTTCCAGCTGCGAATTAGCATACACCTATAGTGTGAAATCGTCTCCCGGTTTGAGAGATAAACAGAATGCCGTCAGCAATTTGATGGAGTTTTCCACATCTTTCAGATTCACCATCTCGCTGGGTGTATGCATATAGCGAAGTGGAATGCTCACCAACCCGCAGGCGATTCCTTGACGCACCAGTTGCATCGCCCCCGCATCGGTGCCTGTACGGCCCGGTGCGGCCTCAAGCTGATAGGCGATTTTCTCTTTTTCAGCCGTGGCAATCAGCCTTTTGGTAACAATCGGGTTGAAATTCGCGCCACGTGTGATGGTGGGTCCCTCACCGAGCGCGCAATAGCCGTATTTCTCTTTCACACAGGTGGGGTAATCGGTGGGATTGGTCACATCAACAGCAATGCCCACGTCCGGATTAACCCGAAACGTGCTGGTGGTCGCGCCGCGCAGCCCGACCTCTTCTTGGGTTGTAGCTACAGATACCACACAGGCTTTGAGCTGACGTTTTTTCGATTTTAGAGCCCGGAGCGTCTCGGCCACCACAAACGCGCCGAGTTTGTTGTCGAACGCACGCGAGGCCGCAAAGGCTCCATGGAGTTGCTGGAATCCCATGTCGTAAGTCACAGGATCACCAATTTCCACCAGCTTTTCCGCTTCCTTCTTCGATTTCACTCCGATATCGATCCATATTTCATGAAACTCCGGTGCGCGTTTGCGTTCCTCTTGAGTCATCATATGGACCGCGCGTTTCCCCGTAATGCCCGGGAGTGTGCCTTTTTTCGTACGAATCAAAACCCGGCGCCCGGAAACGATAGTCGGATCGTGGCCGCCGATGGTATTAAAGTAGATAAATCCCTCTTCACTAATGTAGTTAACTTGCAGCCCCAGCTCATCGCAGTGCCCGGCCAGCATAATCTTCGGACTGCCTTCCGGATTGAGTGTGGCGATACTCGAGCCCATAACATCGGTCTCAATTTCATCGGCCGCATCCGCCAGACGTTCCCGCCAGACCTTGGTAACCGGCTCCTCATACCCCGATGGCCCGGGGGCGTTAAGCAGTTCCACAAGGAAATCCTGCATATCTTGCTTCATGGTGTATGTGCATCCTTTCAAATCAAAAAACAGTGGATGCCATGGTACGCTTCCCCTCCACCCTCCGCAAAGAGCCGCCGCCCGTTCTTGGATTTAATTCAATTGTCAAGACGCCAAAAATAGCAACGCCCGGAGTATGCCCCGGGCGCTGTAAAACTCGATTTTCTAAAAATCCGGTTAACAATCCGGGCCTTCTCTCAATCGGCCCCAATCGTAAACAATACAGCCCTTGGAAGTGTATTGACCGCCAAAGGTGAATATATTCCCGTCCGATAGCAAACCGTTCGATCCGTCATACCGGTCGTGATCGGTAAAGAAAGGGAAAGCGTCATGGCTGCTGTTATCGTCATCCAGATCAGGACCGTAACTCATAAGACTGTAGGCTTGTACACGAGTCGGGCCGCTCCAGCCACCGTTGTCCGCGCCGCTGCCCATTTCATAGTCCGGACGGCCATCGATGGCATAAGCATTAGATCCGGAGCCTTCTTTATATTTTTTTAAGAAAGGATCAATCGGCAAGGTGCCAAGATAGGCAATTGGCGTGGTCAAATGGAATAGCCCATCCTCATTGTTCATGTAATTATCGAGGTCGTGATCGCCCGGGTAGCTATTCCAGTCGATCATATACGATTCCATTGCCGTAGAAATATTCCGGTGTTCGGATTGCACCTTGGCTATTTTTGACCGCGTTTGCGCATTTAGAAAATTAGGAACCGCAATGGCCGCTAAAATCCCGATAATGGCAACAACGATCAATAACTCAATCAAAGTAAAGGCTTTCTTTGACAAGGTCTTGATCCTCCTCGATTCTATAAATTCCTAGCACCCCGAACCAACCCTTGATTTTCTAATTGAATTCGATGACAGCCGGTCCATAATCAGACATCCGGAAGTATAATCGCCCGCAATTAAATGCAGATCTCCATTTGAATTAAGGCCATTCGAACCATCGTAGGGAGTCAATGCCACATCAAAAGGAAACGAATCGTGATTTCCGATATCGTCATCCATGTCCGGCCCCATGCTCACGATACTATAGGCTTGTTTACGATACTTCCCGGTATTATCCGCACCGCTGCCAATTTCATAGGCCGGGACATAGTTGGCCGCATAGGCATTCCCGCCGGTACCTGCTTGGTATTGCTTTACAAAAGGATCGCCGAAGATGCTGCTTAAATAAGCAATCGGCGAAGTCAAACGGAACATACCACGCTGAGAGGTCCATTCATCCAAATCGTGATCGCCGGGATAAGTTGCATTATCAAGTTTGTACATCTCATAAGCTTGAGAGATGGACCGAAACTCGGATTGTACTCGCGCGATTTTGGCTCTCGTTTGCGCATTTAAAAAATTCGGCACGGCAATGGCCGCTAAAATCCCAATGATGGCAACAACAATCAATAGCTCAATCAAAGTAAACGCTTTCTTTAACAAGGCTTTAATCCTCCTGGATTCTGTAAATTACTAGCAACCCGAACCGACCCAAGCACTGCGATTCGGATCCGGAGAATAACGGTCCATCTGCAAACAGCCCGAGGTGTAATCGCCGGCAATAAAGTGCAAATCACCATTGGAGTTCAGCCCATTCGAACCATCGTAGGGAGTCAAACTTACTCCAAACGGAAATGGATCGTGCGATCCAATATCATCATCCATATCCGGTCCCATGCTCACGATACTATAGGCCTGCTTTCGGCTCTTCCCTCCATTATCTGCACCGCTGCCGATTTCATACGCAGGGACATAGTTATTTGCATAAGCATTGCCACCGGTACCTTCTTTGTATTGCCTTACAAATGGATCGCCGAAGATGCTGCTTAAATAAGCAATGGGCGAAGTCAAACGGAACATACCTCTCTGCTGAGTGTATTCATCCAAATCGTGATCGCCGGGGTAACTTCCATTATCAAGTTTGTACATCTCAAAAGCTTGAGAGATCGACCGAAACTCGGATTGTACACGGGCGATTTTGGCTCTCGTTTGAGCATTTAAAAAATTCGGCACGGCAATGGCCGCAAGAATCCCGATAATGGCAACAACAATGAGTAGCTCAATTAAGGTAAATGCGTTTCTGGACATTGAATGACTTTTTCTCCCAACAGCACTACGCCTGGCATTAAGCATCCTCAGCGACATCAACAACAGATGGTGTTATGAGCTACCTACGAGATGAATACGCGGACGCGGCTAAAAAAAATTTTATCTCACCTAACCTCTGTGCAACAATTTACCAGGGCGCAGCTCAGCTCGTCTACCCTCCATCGCTGAACTATCCGTCTGATGCAACCTGAGACGAAGTCCATCTCAATTTTAGAAAGCCGGGATTTGATGGCATTAAGGAAATCTATCCGGCTACCGGTGCGGCGCCAGCTTTATCCCTGTCAAGGTTGAAAGTCGCTTCTGAAATGTGAGATCGATGGATGGCGGCAATTGCTATACAAATCTGAAGTTACAGAAAAAAATCTGATAATTATGCCTTTGCATCTAAAAGAATTCTCACGGGAAACAAACTCGCAATTTGTCTGATATTCAGCCCTAATTAGACAAAGCGCATATTTTCTTAAAATTCAAATTCTCGTTTTTTGAGAGTCACATTGAGATAAACTGTTGGAATTTGAACATCCTGTGTCAGATTGACCTTTTATTGCATCAGGAATTGAGCCTTACTGCTACATGCTTGGAATTGGTAATAGTTCTTATCTTTAAATCAACCGTAATGGCCCAAGCAATTATTATTCGAAGTTATGACACTTCAGGCTGTTGCAGCGTTTTGAACATATCGTTTTTCACCTAGTTAAGTAACTACTTGGATCGAATAGAGATAGAATCTCATCTTGTTTATTTCATTTTCTAGGTCCAAATCCCTCGATATTGCTGCCTTTATAGGCTCCTAACCCGCCTCTTTGGCCCAAGCACTCCCCGTAATCACACCTAAGATGACAGCAGCGATATTGGAACGTCGCTTGCATAACAAAAAGCAAGAACATGAGGTCAATAGGGAATATCCCGATATTCCTCATCCTGAGAATCAAAAATAGAATTTCAGGTCATCTAAAGAAAGCGATCCAGGAATCATGTCAAGTTTAAGCGACGCAAAAACAAGTATGGCTACGGGGCAGAAGGTGGGGACACGCCCTTCACGGCGCCGCCCTTCTGTGGATCCCAAAATTATGAAAGAAGTTACCGAGGCGCTAAAGGAGATTTGGGATATCGATGCCCCTTCGGCGCGGCGCTTTATTCGGCGTCATAAGGGACTGGCTTCTCAAGAACTCATTTCATTTGTTCAAGAGCTTGAATTTCTGCTTCGGCGCATGCACATCGCCCATTTCGGTTATGAGCCGGCCGAAGAGGTTATCCGCAGGGCCGTGGAATACAGCATTGACCGCCTGACAATGACTCGGGGGGGCCTTTCGGAAAAGCAGTTGGCCTATTATGTACAGTATGCACGTGATGAAATTGCCAGTGAGCAAATCCGCCGTTCGGATCCGGGTACTCCGGAAAAACGCAAGGCAGTGATGCGGCCGCTGGAAGAAGTCATCGAATGTGAAGAAGATGAATTTGTTCACGACCGGTTAGTTTTCATTTACAACCTTTTCGTTAAAAATGGCTTACGAATCGCAAAAAAAGAAATTGTTGACGCTTGTCTCCGCAATAAAGACCTATTCGCGCGGCGACGGGCGGTGGAAGATACGATTGAGACACTACGAAGCGCATACGAGGCACTTGGGTTCGAAAATGGAGAAATGTTTATCGCTCCCGAGTACCTAGAAGTGGAACCTGTTATGGGACATTAACTCGTAAGAGTTAACCAAGGAAGTGGCAGCACAGCGAGGGCGGCGTGAATACGCCGCCCTGACTCTTTTTGGCCAATTTCATGCAGTTTGGCTCTCTTTGCGTGTTACAAAAATACAGGGGGTAACAGCGAAGTCCGGCTCACAGAACTTCCCGGCTTGGCGGGAATTCCTTGACGCAATGCTGGATTTGCTTAGCCTCTCGATGGGTTTTCTCAGAATTCCAGATCGGACCCGCTCAATTCCTATTTAATGATTTCACCCCGGATTCCGCCGGGGTACGGAGGACACAATCATGGCTGATTCCAGTGCGAAACATGCCGACAATACGCCGGGAAAATATTATATCGATGAAAGCTGCACCATGTGCTTGGCTTGTATTGATGAAGCCCCGGATAATCTTAAAGAGAGCGATGACGGCGATCATTGCGTTGTCTTCAAGCAACCCGCCAATGCCGAAGAAGAAGAGGCTATGCAGGCCGCCATGGAAGCTTGCCCGACCGAATCCATCGGTGACGACGGCGAATAAACAAACTTTGTTTGCGTGTCCGTTGGAAGCGGCGTTCGGTCATTTCCAATAATACGCTTTTAAAAAACAAAACTGGCCCCGCGGTTCAATTTCTGCGGGGTTTTCTTTTTAGCTTCATTTCAACGCTTTTTGTTTCCTTTCTTTGCCCTCCATATAAATAAAAAGCCGGTTCAAAAATGAACCGGCTTAAAATCATCTGTTCGATAAGGCATGCGTGGCTTTTTTATCGGTCCCGTCCGCCACGGTCCCGTCCGCCGCCACCGCTATTACGGGGCCCCCTGTCACGGCCACCACCACCGCCACGCGGTCCACGGTCACGATCACGGCCACCACCACCACCACCGCCACGCGGTCCGCGATCACGGCCGCCACGGTCACGGTCACGTCCACCGCCACCACCTCGGCCACCACGATCATTGCGAGGTCCACGGGAACTGCGCGGAGGTTCATCAATATAATCTTCCGGAGCGGTGATACCTAATTCACGGTCAGCCATTTTTTTGGAAAGATTCACACGACCCAAATCGTCGATTTCGGCAACCTTTACCGTAATCTCGTCGCCCTCTTCGACAACATCCTCGCAACGCCCAACACGGCCTTCGGCCAAGTCGGAAATATGCACCATACCCTCTTTGCCCGGCAGGATCTCGACAAAAACGCCGAAATTCAGAATCCGGGTTACTTTTCCGGTATAGAGTTTACCGACTTCCACCTCTTCAGTGAGCATTTCGATCCACTCTTTGGCGGAGATGCCGGCTTCCGCATCGATGCTGGCAATAATCACGCGGCCATCATCATCGATGTCGATCTTGGCTCCGGTTTGCATTGTGATTTCGCGAATCATCTTTCCACCCGGTCCGATAACATCGCGAATCTTATCCACCGGAATCATCAGCTGGATAATCCGTGGCGCGTGAGGCGAAATTTCCTCGCGTGGTCCGGCCAGGGCTTCAGCCATCTTGTCCAAAATATGGATTCGGCCCTTGCGGGCTTGTTCCAACGCTTGAGCCATGATTTCCCGGGTGACTCCGCTGATCTTCAGATCCATTTGGAAGGCGGTGATACCATCCCGGGTACCCGTCACCTTAAAGTCCATATCCCCAAGGTGATCTTCAACACCCAAAATATCCGAAAGAACCGCAAAGCGGTCGCCTTCCTTGATCAGGCCCATGGCAATACCGGCCACTGGAGCCTTAATCGGCACACCCGCATCCATCAACGCCAACGCGCCGCCGCATACGGAGGCCATCGAAGATGAACCGTTGGACTCCATAATGTCCGATACAATTCGCATCGTGTATGGAAAATCTTCCGAGTCCGGCAACATGACACGCAATGCACGTTCGGCCAAAGCGCCATGGCCTATTTCACGGCGGCCCGGGCCGCGAATCATTCGCGTCTCACCCACACAATACGGCGGGAAATTATAATGAAGCATAAACTTCTTATAAAACTCTTCCGTTAGGCCATCGATTTTTTGTTCGTCGGAAACCGTACCCAGTGTGGCATTGACCAAAGCCTGTGTCTGTCCGCGCGTAAACAGGGCGGAACCGTGTGTACGGGGCAATACGCCGACTTCGCAATGGATAGGACGAATTTCATCCGTCTTGCGTCCATCCGCGCGCCGGTTTTCGGCAAGGATGCTCTGGCGCAGAATCTCCGCTTCAATATTGTGCAGAATCTCTTTGATCTTCTTTTTCAATTCCGCCAGTTCTTTGCCGCTGGACCAGACCGCGATGCGTTCAATGGCTTCGCGTTGATTGACATTCTCCGGCAAAGCAGCCGCGTATTCTTCCTGCGCCCGGGTGCTTAGGGCTACGATAGTCTCTTCGGCAATTGTATCTAACGCCGCCTGCCGTTCGTGCTTGTCTTGAATAAAACACGCTTCTTGGTAGCGCCCGCCGATAAAGTCCCGGACTTTCTGTTCTAGGGTGCCGTCCTTTTCAATCTCCGGCACTTCGATCTTAGGTTTCCCCGCCCGTTCCCTCAGTTCTGCGATTACATCGATAATCTCGCGAATAACGTTTTGTGCGAGTTCAAAGGCTTCAAGAACCGCTTCCTCGGATTCCTCATCCGCGCCGCCTTCAACCATAACGATCGAATCACGAGTTCCGGCAACCACAAAATTCATGCTCGATGTTTCGCACTCTTCAATCGTCGGATTGACAATCAATCCATCCTCATTTTTGCCGATCCGGACAGCGGCCAGGCCACCCGCAAAGGGGATATCGGAAATTTCAAGAGCTGCAAACGCAGCATTCATCGCCACAATGTCCGTATCGTTCTCGTTATCGAAAGAAGCCGCATTCGAGAGAACTTGAACCTCCCCGAAAAAGCCATCGGGAAACAATGGACGGATGGGCCGATCGATCATGCGGCAGGTCAGAATCTCTTTTTCGGAGGGTCTGCCTTCACGTTTAAAAAAACCGCCTGGGAATTTCCCGGCGGCCCAAAGACTCTCACGGTAATCAACTGTTAGCGGGAAAAAATCTATCCCTTCTCGTGCCGCGCCGGTCGTTGCGGCACAGAACACAATGGTTTCACCATATTGCAGGGTAACCGCTCCTCCAGCTTGTTTTGCCATACGGCCCGTTTCTATGGTTAAAGTCCGTCCGGCGATCTCCTTGGATACGCGTTCAATACTCATACTCTTCTCCTAAATTCTCATCGCGTTCGGTGTTTCCCGAACATTACAATTCCGGATGCGGGCAGAATCCGGCAATTGTGCCGATCTCTATCGAATCGGCAATTAAACAAACAGATATCCTGTATACAGGATGTTGGGTCGCCCGCAGTAATTTTGCACTGTCACTTATCGACATGTGTCATTCTGCTCCGGGGCGGACCAGGAAGGTATGAATCGAATACGCGTTGCGCCTTAACTACACGAAGACGCTATTGTAAATCTTCTCTACATCAACAAACGCTCATAAAGAGCGCAACATCACGAAGTCGCAGGTCAGGCTGGGACACCCAGACGACATGATTGCACCTGCAATACCAACAATTCTAAAAAATCCGCCTGCAGATGGTATCCATCTAGGAACAATGCATTACAGCGGATGGTACAGATGCAGTCACCTCATCGGGGTGACCCGTCATTAACGTCTCTCAAGATTCCCGTAACTCTCGATGTCGTGTTGAGAAGATTCTCGCTACCTGGCCTGGCCCCCGCATACAGTTACGGATTTATCGGCGCAGTCCTAGTCGTTGGACTATCTCACGATAGCGGTTGATCTCAGTTCTGCGCAGGTAATCCAACATCTTCCGGCGGCGGCTAACCAATTTAAGCAAACCACGCCGTGAATGGTGGTCTTTTGCGTGCACCTTGAAATGTTCGGTTAAATTCGCAATCCGCTCGCTTAAAACAGCGATCTGGACCTCTGCCGACCCTGTATCTTGGTCATTGAGCCGAAATCCTTCAATCAGCTCCTGCTTCTTCTCAACTGTGATTGACATTCGATCTATCACCTCCTTCGCTTAAAGCAAAACAAAACCTGCCAAGGAATTTCATTCCAGCAGGCAGTAAACCCCGTAAGGTAGCCACTCATTCGGCCGCATGCAACCTTCAAGGGCAAACACGAAATTTATAAACGTAAATTGTATGCGACACACAGCGCTTTTGATTCAACATTTAACCGGAAAATAACTCCGATTTAAGACAAATGGAGAAATTCCAATCTGACCGGCCGGATTTCTACGATTTTAGGGATTCTCACCCGGTCAATGGCCATAAGAGTGTCATCCTGCACGGCAATATCAAACGCCCACACGCATTGAGGAATAGAGCCCGCAAAACGTGGCCCAACCGGCAAAAGATATTGGCGCCTGCCGCCTAAATTCCTCACCCTCAAAATTAAGCCACCCCAATTTATAAAATTGCCCCATAATTTTGTAAGCCCCAGGTCTCTGCCTGGGGCTTACCCACTCGGTTCAAACATATGATCTACTTACCTTTCCCGCTCTGTTTTATTCAGAGCGGCGGAACAGGGCGATACTCAACACACTCACACCATTTCGGCTACCCATAGCTTGGGTGAGGCGCCCACTGCGTGGCACAGCTTGTACGCCGGAATACTCCATTTTGGAGTCCTGCGCCCGCTGACGGTGGCAAGTTCGGCGATCCGAATCTATGGTGCGGCGCGTTCGTAACGCTCCGTTCTCTCTATATAAATTAATATCCCAGCTTTTCCCTAATTTCAAGCTTTAATTTCATTTTAATTAATTTTTTTTCCAACTAGGCATAATGTTCCGCAATTCTTTGCAGAAACACTATTTATGCAGTTTGAAAAACCGTTTGTCCCCGAAAATTCTATGCTCAAACCATGGGGCTCTTTCGCGTCATAATGAGAATCAAAAATCAATCAAAAACAACCTGCGGCGGATTGGCAAAATCGTGATAGCGCTCCGCAATTGCAGCCTGCTGGGCATCACCCCAATGAACAATCAGACGATAACAAAACCGCATGGTTTCTCCCCCGCGCAACAGGGCGCTTCCATCGCGCGTTTTATCATCATAAAAATACGTAGTTCCAAAGGGATTCGCAGTCATGAGCCCGTAATCACGCACATGCCAATGCGTGGGATGGCGAAAACTTTTGGGGTGATCCAGTATTGCAATTCCCGCCCAGCCGTTTTCCAACGGACCACTATAATCGCACCACGGCGAAGGTTTTCCCCATGTTTCGGCTTCATCGATACCACCCTGCGCATTCACGATTTGCCCCCCGCGTTGGGCATCCATCGATGATGCGACACGCACAGAGATAATTCCTCCTTCTTTGGTATCGCCAAAAATCACATCCCCGTCTGTCGCAGTGAATTCAATTTCTGCATCCATGATACGGCAATAGGGTGAAACACCCCAAAACCGGAAACGTCTACATTCGCTTAGTTGCGGCCGTTCACGAAAATCAATCCATGCGTTTTCAGCGGTGAATGTACCCATGACAGGTCCCGAAACGACATCGGAAAACGCTTGGTGAATTTGGTAACCATGACCGCGTTCCTCCATCCAGTTATCGGTTCCATTGAGATCTCCATGAGCCACCCATACCGACTTGTGATGTTTATGATCGCGCGTTTCGCCTTTTTGAAAATCAACCGGAAAACCGCGCGTCATTTTTTCGCCGCAAGGACCAAGGAAGGGATAGAAAAACGGCCGCGCCCACTCGCGGCCATAATTATACGTGGTAAACAACGCACCACCGATATGCACTTCTAAAACATTACGTTTGGAATTCAAATCCACGGGATATTGCCGTGCCGCGGATACGGGTGAACGCCCAAAATGCAGTTCAAAGCGGCGCGTGCAGGCAGGCTCCAGACGGTCGAGTACAAATGCCAAACGGACTGCGGAATCCACGGAGCGGGAAATCGCCTGGACCGGAACACAACTACGGGTTAGGGGATCGTAGGCAACCATTTTCGGCAAGCGCTTCCCCAAACCGGGTAGGCGGTTCCGCGGCAAGTCGAAAACCACCGGTGTGTCCCGGCGTATATGCGGGCCTGCATCCACGGTAAATGAAAGCGGTTGCTTGGACATCGCACTTACAATCCTAGAGCCTCCCGGTACCAATCGACCGTAATGGCCAATCCCTCACGGAAGCTCACGGAAGGTTTGAAATTGAGAATACGCTCCGCTTTGGCGATATCCGCTCGAGAATGAAGAATGTCCCCAGGGCGTGGGGGCAGGAATTCCGGCTCAAGATCGGTGCCCAGGACTTCATTGATCTCATTGACAATATCAAGAACCGAACGCCGTTCGGAACAAGCGATATTAATCACTTCTCCGGCGGCATCCGGGGCGGTGCAAGCCGTCAGATTGGCCTCAACATTGTTGCGCACAAATGTGTAGTCACGTGTATGGGCGCCATTGCCTGTCACCGTGGGTCTTTTCCCCTGGAGCATTTGCGGAATAAAGATCGCCACAACGCCCGTATAGGCCGAATTGTGGTTCTGGCGCGGCCCAAAGACATTGAAATACCGTAAACAGACCGTTTCCAATCCATAAACCCGGTAGAAAGCATGGCAATACATTTCCGCCGAAACTTTCGCCACACCATAGGGTGAGACTGGCTGTGCGCGGAGTTCTTCGTGTTTCAGGTCCACATCCAGATCGCCGTATGCGGATGAGCTGGCGGCATAGACCACACGCTTCACACCGGCATCCCGGGCGGCCTCCAACACATGGAGGGTGCCATCCACACAGATCGAATGGGTTTCGAGAGGATTCTCAACAGAGCGGGGCACAGAGGGAAGCGCCGCTTGATGCAGGACATAATCGACTCCGGTCATTGCCCGTTTGACCGCGTCCGCATCGCGAATATCCGCTTCGACCATTTCGAACTTGCCTTGGAAGGGCTCTAGATTCGAACGCAATCCTGTAAGAAAATTATCGATGACGCGAACATCCTCGCCATCGTCGATTAAGCGTTCAACTAAATGCGAACCTATAAAGCCGGCGCCGCCGGTGATTAAGTATCGAGCCATGGGCCTCTCTCAATCCATCACAATAAGGATCATTAGTATTCGTTTAGAGACTATAGCAGTTCGCACTTCTCAGTCAGTAGCGCGTTACCACGCCAAGTGTTTGCTTGTTTTAACAATATAAGTTTATAAATGGCTCAGTTTGCGTTACTTTCGGGGGGATGGTTTTTATAACACGATCATGGATGCATCTTACTTAATCCAGGTAGCGGGACAGCTGTTTTTGGCTGTTTTTCTCGGGGCGCTCGTGGCCTACAGGCGCCGTGTCGATAGCTATCGCCTCAATATCATTCAGGCCCATGCGTTCTTATCGGCTGCGGCGGCTATGTTTATGTTGGTGATCCAAAACGACATTGTCAGCGCTGTCGGTCTTTTGGGCGCGGCCAGCGTGATTCGCTACCGCTATGCCATGCGCAGCTCCAGGGACGCCAGCACGCTCATTATTGCATTGGGCATTGGCATGGCCTGTGGATTGCGCTTTTACACCTTGGCCACTTTAGCGACCGTGTTCACGGTGATTGTGGGGTACTGGTTCTCTTCACTGCATATGGTCTTGCCTCGTTTCATCATGCGGCATAGAGAAACGATGGAACTTCATATTGAGACCACAGACTACCGTCGCAGCTACGAGCGTTTACAGGCCATAGCCTCGGAATTAGGGCTGCAAATTGGCGTTCGCTCATTGCAACGCAAATTGACCACAAAACGTGGACCGACGGTTGATGCGATTTTCAACGTAACATACGACCCGTCCGTAAATATAAGTTTACTCTCTGAGGAGCTATTGGATTCATATACTTTCCGTGTTAGTTGGAAGGAACGAGGAGGGAACTACTACTAATGCTTGGCCTGCGGATCCTACTGCCGGCGTTTATCGGGATTTCTCTGCTTTCTCCTCATGCGAATGCAGAAGCCGCATTTCGTGGGCTTGAAATTCTCGAAACCCTGGCTGTCAACCTGAGAGATGATTTTCCCGAATTTGAGGAATTAGAAACAGCAATGGAGCGTCTTGATGCCTCTGAAGCATTCCTCGAATTTGGCGATCCTTGGTACCTGGAACTATACGTAAGCCCGGAATACCTATTTGGCAACCGGGAAGAGGACCGGGGAACCTCAAAAGGCAGATCGCCTCATTATTATGACGATCCAATACGTGAAGGTCAGATCGAAACCGGCGCGAGTCTAATCAGGGACTTTTGGCGGCCGGAAGCCGAAGCGGCCGCAGATCGGCAAGCGCTGAGGCAGGACCGCCAACGTATTGTCATCGACCGGGCCGGTCTCTTTGATGAAAGGCTCTCAGAGGCCCTCGAGGCATACATTAGTAAGACAAAGGCATCCGTTTTGATTCCAATTCTTGAGGAAGAGATCGCCAGGAGAAATGGACGCGCCAGGCAGATCGCAGATCGTGTGGCTCAGGGTGATGCGTTGCCCGTTTATAGAGACGAAGCGGAGTTAGACAGCGCCATACTTAAACATGAAGTGGCTATTCTTAACGAAAAACTGAAGCGTGCGCAACGAGCTCTTGCGCTCTTGATCTATGAGGAAACCCCGCTGCCTTTCAGGCCTGATCTTGACAATTTTGAGCCGGTCGAACAGTTGAATGTTGATCGCCTGCTGCTTCTTGCCAAATCGAGGAATAGGGAGAGGGCGGCACTGGAATCCCGTTACGAAATTGTACGCCAAAACGATTTGCCCGATCCTGATGGTGTTCCGCGTATACGTTTGCAAGTGGGCACAGCGGGATATTATCGTGAACGCAGCTTTGCCGATGAGGATCGTGAAGACTGGCTGGGCGACATTTCGGGTGGCATCGAGATTGAAATTCCACTCTGGGGACCTGGGCGTAAGGCTGCAATCCAGCGCAAAAGGCAACTATCGGCAGAAAAAGACCGGCTGGCCATAGAGGCTTGGGATCGTGAACAGCGCTTACGGATTCTAAAAGCATTCGAAAAACTGTGTTCAACAGCCGAAGTGGTTCCGCTCGCATATGAAAAACACCGTATCACAAAAGAACGGGCACGAATTAGCCGCCTGCAATTACAGACTGAAGGGGGAATGGCCGGCTCAATCCGTGAACGGGAAGTCGAAGAAGATTTCCAAGATGTTTTCAAATGTAAAAGAGAAATTGCGGAAGCAGAGGTAGATTTGTATGAATCGTACCTGACTTTGGGCTTATTGATCGGGACCGGGGACTCCTCCATTTAATCGCTAAAAGAATATTGGATATGGAAACAACGAAACCGAAACCTATAAATAGAGCCCCTAACACGCCGCAAACAAAAGGCCCCATTATGAATGGAAACGGCAGGCGGCCTTACTCTGTTTTCAGAGGCATCCTTTTTTACAGTTCTTTCGTTTTAATAGTGGGCGGATTTGTGGTGATGTTGGCGCAGCAACGCGTTGAAGTAACCACCGTCGGTATCGTTACTGGAGAGGAACTCCGTATCGCTGCGCCTCAGGCCGGACAAATCGGCAAACTCCATTACGCAGAGCATGAAACGTTTGAACAAAATTCTGTTATTGCCGATCTAGATAATATCGCCCTGCAAAGCACAATTGATGCTTTACAGATAGAGACCAAGAGCTTGGAGGATCTTATTGCCGAGGTCGAAAGTCAGCCGGTATCTGATCCGGCCCGCGATCTCATGCGGGATATTGAACGCTATAGACTTGAATTAAGTCAAGCGCAGGGGCGGTTGCGTGTTGCTCAATTGGCAATTGATGCGGCATCCGCGACGGTCGATATGAAACTGGCCGCTGTCCAACGAGCCGAGCACCTTGCCTCGCAATCGGCTTTGACGCCATCGGAGTTGTCTGTCAGGCAAGACGAATTACGTTTGGCCATGCTGGAACTCAAACGAGCCAAACTGGAGAGGGATGTTGAATCGGAAAGCGTTCGCGATATCAACGCGGCTATTGAGCGAACCCAACAAACAATTGCCCAAACACAAAAAACATTGCCTGACACCGTTAGTTTACGCGCACGGCTAGAAGAAAAGAGAACGGAACTCAAAGAGGCGGAGACAAAACAGAAGGAACTCTCAATACGGGCCGAACGTGAGGGAGTCATCGTCCATATGCTAAAGCATAAGGGTGAGTTGGTGGCTGAGGGTGAAACCATTTGCATCGCGGTCGTGGGCAGCAACCGCTGGATTCGCGCCGATTTCGATCCGATTGATGCCGAACACCTATCTCCTGATATGCCGGTTGAAATACTCACAAGCCTGGGGACGGGCCGCCGCTACGATGGAATTATCCGCAGTATTGCCCCGCGCGTAGAAGTGGATGCAACATCAGCAAGTACATTTATGCCCGCCCGGCGTAGCACAACCGTCATCATTGATCCACAGGGGCAGCCCTGGAATGGGCTGATTCCAGGCCAACAGGTCACCTGCATGGTTCCTATCGACCGCAACTTTTTCTCCTGGACCAAATAATCGCCGCTTAGATGTACTTCGACGTGGCCAATTATGTCAATCCACACCTGCCACCATTATGAAATAATTATTCCACTCTTATCATGGCAATTGATATGTACTATTGTGTTAGCTATGTTAGCGACATTTGTTGGGCGGGTCGTTAAACATCCCGTATGCCCAATACTCAGAGGGGATGAATTTAGGAACAATGAGATGCGGTTGTAGCCCTTGCTTTATATTTAACCGTGAAATTATTTCTGTTTTGGCAAGCCTAATTTTTGGCTTGATCTTAGTCAGTAATGTTTGTAGTGCGGAACCGGACTTACCACTGCTCATCAGTTCCGGAGCAGAATACGACTACCCTCCCTTTTGTTTCGTCAACGACGATGGTCAAGCAGATGGTTTCTCTATTGAACTATTTTGTGCAGCTCTTCAGTCAATGGGGTGTGATACAACATTTCGTACTGGTCCATGGGCGGAGGTTAGAACCTGGCTGGAAAATGGCGAAGTACAGGCACTGCCTTTAGTAGGTCGTACACCGGAACGAGAACCGCTTTTTGATTTCACATTTCCATACCTCTCTCTTCATGGCGCCATCGTTGTACGCAAGGGGATAACCGGAATTCAGAATCTAAACGATCTATCCGGAAAGCAAGTGGTTGTTATGAAAGGTGACAATGCGGAAGAATTTCTGAGACGAGAAAAGCGCGATTTTGAAATCCACACCACCGCTACATTCCAGGACGCACTGAGAAAACTCTCAGAGGGAAAATACGATGCCGTTGTTATTCAGCGGCTGGTGGCGTTGCGGTTGATACAAGAAACAGGCCTTACCAATCTTCAGGTTATTGCCAAACTGATCGAAGGCTTTAGACAAGATTTCTCTTTTGCTGTTCAAGAAGGTGATCGAGATACTCTGGCACTCCTGAACGAAGGGCTCGCCTTGGTTATGGCGGATGGAACGTACCGCCATCTTCATGCCAAATGGTTCGCGTCCATGGAACTCCCGTCATCTCATCGAATTATTGTTGGCGGAGACCACAATTACCCACCATACGAATACTTGGATAAAAACGGCCGCCCGGCGGGCTACAATGTTGAGCTCACACGCGCCATTGCGGATGAAGTCGGTCTCGATATCGAAATTCAGCTGGGTCCTTGGTTTAAAATTCAAAAGGATTTAGAGCAGGGCGAAATAGACATTATTCAGGGCATGCTTTACTCCCCCGAGCGCGATCTAAAGTTTGATTTCACTCAGCCACACTTAGTCAACCACTGCGTCAGCGTTGTACGCAAAGATTCGGGCGCTCCACCTTCGAGCATCGATGAGTTGCGGGGGAAACATATTGTTGTGCAGCGGGGAGACCTTATGCATGACTTCGCGGCGGAGCATGGACTGGGTGGCCAAATTACTGTCCTCGATGCCCAAGAAGATGCGCTCAGGGAACTGGCTGAGGGGAAGTACGATTGCGCTCTGGCCGCCCGGCTTACGGCGCTCTATTGGATCGACAAGAACGGATGGGAAAACTTAACCGTTGGCCAGCGTCCGCTTGCTTCCTCCGAATACTGCTATGCCGTTGCCGACAACCAAAAAGCTCTACTGGCGCGTTTCAGTGAAGGATTAAAGGTACTTGAAAATAACGGCGAATACCGACGCATCTATCAAAAATGGATGGGCGTCTACGAAGACTCATCGCACACATACGCCGATATTTTACGATACATCGCATTTATCACCGGCCCACTTCTATTAACTTTACTCGCGATCTTCTTATGGTCCTGGTCATTACGCAAACAAGTGGCACGACAGACAAAGGAACTAAGAGAAAGTGAAAAACAGCTTCGTCTTCTGGCCGATAATACCATAGATATCATTTGGCTGATGGATATGGATACGCGATTCACGTATGTCAATCCTTCCATCATTTCTATGTTTGGATATTCCCCGGAGGAATTTATCGGGACCTGCCTTGCCGACCATTGCAGCAAGGAATCCATGGAAAAGATGCAGCAAATTATCGACTACGAGCTGGAGCATTTAGAAGAGCATCATGGTGTGATCTTCGAAACACAGATGTTGAAACGCGATGGAACTCCATTCCCGGTTGAGATCCACGGTACTTTTTTATTTGACGAAATGCACCGCCCGATCAGTCTCCAAGGAACAACACGCGATATTACGAAACGCAAACGGGCCGAGGAGGCATTGCGGGCACAAGATCTCTTGCTTCGCGAAATGGGCCATATTGCAAAGATTGGCGCGTGGGAATTAGATCCGGCCACCGGCAAAGTTACCTGGACCGAAGAGGTCGCTCGTATTCACGGCCTTGACTCAAATAGTGAAACAAACGTTGAAACCGCACTAAATTTCTACACCAGCGACTCGCGAAAAAAAGTTGAAGATGCGATTCTGAAAGCCATTGAAGATGGAACAGCCTATGTCTTAGAACTGGAACTAACATCTGCAAAAGGGGAAACCAAATGGGTCAGGACAATTGGACAGGCAAGCATCGAAAATAGGAAGGTTGTGCGAGTGCGGGGATCAATCCAAGATATTACCGAACAAAAAAAGGCTGAGAGAGAACGAGAGCGAATGGCGCAACAGCTTCGCCAGGCCCAACAAATGGAATCGATAGGACGTTTGGCGGGCGGTGTGGCGCATGATTTCAACAATATGTTGATGGTTATCCAAGGCTTCACAGATCTCGCCTTGCGAAAGATCGGTCCTGACGATCCCATCCGTAAAGACTTGAAAGAAGTAATGTCCGCGTCTGAGCGCTCAACCGACCTTACCCGGCAATTGTTGGCATTTGCCCGCAAACAGACCATCGCTCCCAAGGCGCTGGATTTAAACGAACGAATCGGAAACGCACTTAAATTTCTCGGACGGTTGATTGGTGAAGACATCGATCTGCTATGGAAACCCGTTAAAAAAATATGGCCGGTGAAAATGGATCCGGCCCAACTCGATCAGATACTCGCCAATTTGGCGGTCAACGCACGAGATGCCATCAATGGCGTTGGCAAAGTCACAATCGAAACAGGATGTGTCACTTTCGATGAAGAGTATTGCGCCGATCATACGGGTTTTATTCCTGGAGAGTTTGTGCTACTCGCTGTCAGTGACGATGGCGCGGGTATGGACAAAGAAACATTGGCCAATATTTTTGAGCCGTTTTTCACAACCAAATCCCAAGGCAAAGGCACCGGACTCGGCCTGGCCACGATTTATGGTATCGTGAAGCAGAATTTTGGTTTCATTAACGTCTATAGCGAGCCTCAAAAAGGCACCACGTTCCGTCTTTATTTCCCCCGCCTGGCTGTCGAAGAAACAACACCTTCCGATGCCTCTAAACCGGAAGAGATGAAGGGCGGCACTGAAACCATCCTCCTGGTTGAAGATGAAACGCCCTTGCTAAATGTCGCCACGCGTTTTGCCGAGAGACTCGGCTACACCGTTTTGCCGGTCGATTCGCCCGGCAAGGCATTGGCAACGGCTATGAAAGATTCAACGCCGATCCATTTGCTAATGACAGACGTTGTCATGCCTGGAATGAATGGAAGGGACTTATGGAACCAGCTTGTTGAATTAAGACCTGGGATCAAATGTCTCTTCATGTCCGGCTACACGGCCAACGTGATCGCCCACCGTGGGATACTCGAAGAAGATGTTCACTTCATTGGTAAGCCTTTTTCAATCGAAGCTTTGGCCGCAAAACTCCGCGAGACATTGGAAGATTGATCTGTAGCATAATTAAAGGCCGCTTGCTTTGAGCATGCTCTATTTTCGTCTTCTATTGCACCAAGCCATTATTGGAAAGATAAATATCCCCGGCGGATTTAAGACCATTTGAAAAGTTATATACAATTTCATGCGCCTGGTCATGCGGATAGCTCCAACCATATTGATCCACCTTATCAGGCCCAAAACTGGTGATCGTATAAATCGTATTGCTAGGCCGCCACGCCGGCCGAACATGCAGTTTTCCCGAATTCGGTCCGGCATATTGGAAATAGGGATCCTCTTTTGTGTGTTGGAGTTGCGCTATTGGCTGTAAGAAAAAAGGATCCAGTGGGATCGAGGCCATATACGCAATAGGCGTGGTTAATTGCGCATATGATAAATATTCATTGTTTTGTATGTTCACCCCCGGAACGGCACCGCTATCGTAATCCGGCGGATAGGTGTTCTTATCGACAAAATAGGATTCCATCGCCGTATGCAATGAACGCAGATCCGCATAGGTTCGCGTCACCGTAGCCCGGGTTTGGGCATTAAGAAAATTGGGGACGGCAATCGCCGCCAAAATTCCGATAATTGCCACAACAATAAGCAATTCAATTAACGTGAATGCGCCTTGGGAAGTCTTCATGAGTTCCTCTTATCAGTGCTCACAACACGAGCATGAAAGCTTGCTTGTACCACCTCGGCCAACCGGCGTCAATCACACGGCGCAAAGAAGCACAAAAGAACCAAGAAGCTCATACTGATCTGCCCCTTTGACGCCGGGCGTTCGCTGATAGAAGATGGGTTGATCTCAAAGGAGTCTGCTATGAGCTTTCGTAAATCAACATCCCGCAGATCGTTTCTTCAAAACACCGCCGGCCTCGGCTTAACCGCTGCCGTTTCGACTCTTGGATGTGCCTCGGGCCGCAGATCTATCGCCTCCCGAAATAAGCACCCCAATCTTGTTTTCATTTTCAGTGACCAGCAGCGGACAGGGGAGCTGGGATGTTATGGACATCCTACGATCCAAACTCCAAATCTCGACCGGCTGGCCCGTGAGGGAACCGTATTCGATAACTGCACATCCTGTACACCGGTATGTACTCCTTACCGGGCCTGCATGCTTTCAGGCCAATACCCTTTGCATACCGGCATGTTTTTGAATGATCTGCTTATGCCTACCGATATCACGACCGTCGCTCATGCTCTCCGTAATGAGGGCTACCGTACCGGTTACATCGGAAAATGGCATTTGGATGGTCAAAACCGGGGCGGGTTTACGCCACCAGGTCCCAGACGGCAAGGATTTGACGATTTCTGGGCCGTTGCCAACTGTAACCACAATTATATGAAGGCCTATTATTATCGCGATAACAATCCGGAACCTGTGTGGGTTAAAGGGTATGAACCGGATGCCCAAACAGATTTGGCCGTCGAATTTCTCCGTTCCAATCCTCAAGACCAGCCATTCTGTCTCTTTGTCTCTTATGCGCCACCCCACAATCCCTATAACGAACTGCCCAAGAGTTATCAAATTTATGGACCGGATGACATAATTGTGCGCCCGAACTGCCCCGAGCCGAACTTAGATGACCTGACCGGCTATCAGGCCCATATCACCGCCTTGGACCGCAATGTCGGTCAAATCATGCGCACCCTCGATGTTTTGGGTGAGGCGGAGGACACATTGATCGTCTACACCTCCGATCATGGGGATATGCTCGGTTCCCACCGGCAACAGCGAAAACAACGTCCATGGGATGAATCGGTGCGGATTCCACTCATCGTGCGTTGCCCTGGCAGAATTCCGAAGAATAGAAGGTGCCGCACCCTCGTAAATACTCCGGATTTAATGCCTACACTCGTAAGCCTATGTGGTGGAGAAATACCCCAGAATGTCGACGGTGATGACTTGTCAAAGGCCTGGCAAGGAAAAACCAATTCAGGACCGGATAGCGCCTACATAAGCAATATCATTTCCTTCTCTGAGGCTCGGGGATTGCCGGAATGGAGGGGAGTGCGAACGGATCATTATACATATGTATGTACTCAAGATGGACCATGGATGCTGTTCGATAATCAGAATGATCCCTACCAAATGGAAAATCAAATCGACGCTCCCCAATTCCGAGAGGTGCGCCGCAAACTGGAGCACCAACTCGACCGTTGGCTGGATCGAACCGGGGATACATTCCAGGCGCCTGAGGATTACCTCCGGCAATTCGGCTATGAAGTCGATCCTCAATGGAAGCATATTCCGTATGTGAATAAAATCGGGTAGACCGGCGATAGCCTAACCGTTCTCTCCCTCAAATTTTGCGCCTTATCATGGTCTGGATTCGGTCCGAAATTATTCGAGGGTGGCATTCACATTCCTAGATACACGGAGTATGATTTTGTTTAACTACTGACGGGTGCCTTATTGAATCAACATCTTGTAACTTACCCTGCATAATTTATCGAACACGGAAAAAGACAGCCACAAAGCTGATTCTGTAACAAAATCCAAGGAGGAGGATATGAAGAAAACTGTATTCATTTCGACGGTAGTTTTTGTAATAGCCATCGGCACAACAGTTTTTGCTGCCGACACGCTGCAAGGAGTGGCAATTTATGCCACAGGCGGTTGGACCGAGCCAACATGGAGCCCGGGTGATGCCACAGCACCTGGAGGCGGCGATCTGCGTCTTTATGACGATGGCGCCACAAACGGCGATGAAGTTGCCGACGATGGTATTTGGACCTGTGTGGTTTCCGGCCTTAATTCCGGCCAGGAACTGGAATGGAAAATCGCCAGTGCGGGGTGGGATCCGGTTAATGTTCCGGCGGACAATCTTCGCGTTTTCGTTCCTTCTAATGGCACGGTTGTTTTTAAGTTGGATGTCAATTTAAAGGATGACGGCCTGCTTCCGGATGTCAAAGACGCCAATGAAGACGGCATTGCCTATTCGCCCACAATGTTGGATCGGATCCGGACTGCCAGCAGCGTCTCACTTACCGGCGCTTTTGGCGGTCAGCTGGGTGGTTCTGATTGGACACCAACCGATATCGCCGGACATGTAGTTCTCAATGACGATGGCCAGGGCGCCGATGAAACCGCCGGGGACGATATTTACACCGGCAACGTGACTGGGTTAAATCCCGGCACTTATGGATTTAAAGGCGTGTTGAACCTAGAAAGCTGGGATACGGCAAAATTCACGAATCAGGGCTTTATCGCGAATGGCGGTGGAAACCTGGAATTTGTGGTCGGCGCCTCCACGGATGAGATTCTCTTCAAACTTGATGCAGAGACCCAACGAATCGGTGCAATCAATCAGAGTTTCAATCCTGTTCCCGGCCCGCCTTGGTTTGCCCATTCCGATGATTGGGGCGTTGTTTTTACAGACACTGAAATGCTCTATGCCCAGAGCGATGGCACCTTTAAAAAGGTCTTTACAATCCCAACCGCAGGCGATCATGAGGTACGTATCCGCGACCAGGCGGGTGCCCAATACCCCGGATCTAACAATTATCCATTTACCACAACGTCCGACAATCAGGATGTGCTCGTGATCTTCGATCCCACCGAACACACCGATCCCTATTACCCACAATCAAACATCCTTCTCGTTGTTGATGCAGTGGCCAAAACCCCGCTCAATGAATGGGAATTTGTGCAACCTGTCGGAGATTTCATGGAAGACTTTGGCGGTTCGAACTGGACGACGGAAGATATTAATTTCGAAGCCTATGATGATGGCTATGCCGAAGACGGCGATGTTGCGGCAGGCGATGCCGTCTATGCCATCCGCCTCGAAACCAGTGCCACAAATTCCGACCGCAGTCTAAAGGCGGTCGGATATCGGGCCGGAAAAGGCGACGGAAGCTGGAAAATCCAATTCGGTGGCCCGGGCGATGGCCTGACCATCAGTGGCGATAATTCATTGTCCAAATTCAGCTATACACCGGGGCTGTATACGTTCCAAATTGACACACTGACAGGGCGTGTGGGAGTCGGTGATACCCTCCCCGAGCGGCCCTCGCTGGATGATCCAACCACAAAGGTGGATAGTTGGTCATTATATTAACAACCTGAATTTCGTTCTTTCGAACGACTGTAACAAAATCATACACCGCCGATTGACACATCATGTGTCGGTCGGCGGTGTTGTTTTGTGAGAATTTCTATTGATAGCAAGACAATTGCTGAGGCCAAACGTTTTAATTCATAGGACTGTGCGTTTTATGGGAGTGCCCGTGACAATCTGAGGTATACTTTCCATAGTAGTAATGTCGGGTGGCTGGCGTATGCTGCCGGCCTTTCATGAATGGTCCATGGGGATAGGTGACGATGAGTGCGGCCCGCCGGGCAATTGATAGAGAACTGATTTTAGACCGTGTTCGAGCGGTAATTTTGGGTGGTGGCCGCGGTGAACGGCTTTATCCGCTGACCCAAAACCGCGCCAAACCGGCTGTCGCTGTTGCCGGCAATTACCGTCTTATCGATATCACGCTATCGAACTGCATTAACTCAGAAATTCGTAACATTTTTATCCTTACACAATTCAATTCGGATTCTCTGCATCGGCACATCTCCACCGCGTACCGCTTTGACCACTTCTCACGAGGTTGGGTTCAAGTTCTCGCGGCCCAACAGACCACTGAAAACAACGACTGGTTCCAGGGAACTGCGGATGCCGTCCGAAAAACCCTGCGGCGAATTGTCGATGGCAAGCCCGAAAATGTCATCATTCTTTCCGGTGACCATCTCTATCGCATGGATTATCGCGACCTGCTCGCCGAACACATGAAACGCGAGTTGGATATTACGATCTCCACGATTCCGGTTGCGCGTAATGCGTGCCATCAATTCGGAATTCTCCGCATTAACAATGACGCAGATATCACCGAGTTTGTTGAAAAGCCCGAAAACGAGCAGCTTTTAGACGATCTCCGGGTTCCTGCCGAAGTCTTTAATAGCCAGGGAATCAATCCCGAAGGCCGCGAACATATCGCTTCGATGGGTATTTATATTTTTCGCACCCATGTCCTCAAAGAACTGATTGAAAACACCTCATACGCCGATTTTGGAAAAGAAGTCCTGCCTTCCGCACTGGGACGCTACCGTATGGGTGCATGTATGTTCGATGGATATTGGGAGGATATCGGTACCATCCGCGCCTTTTATGAAGCCAATATCGCTCTCACAGAACCTTGCCCGGCGTTTAACTTCTTCGATGAGTACCACCCCATGTTCACACGTCCGAGGTTTCTACCCGGCTCAAAGGTCAATGGGGCGACGATCCGCAACTCCATCATTAGTGATGGAGCGATCATCGACGATGCCGAAATCTGCAATTCCGTCGTAGGTGTCCGCTCTATTATTCGGGGCGGATGCCAAATCAAACGTTCGATTATCATGGGCGCGGATTTCTATGAAGATCCCAACGATTCCATGGATCCACCTATCGGTGTCGGGCACAGTTCGGTGATACACAATGCCATCATCGATAAGCATGCCCGTATTGGCGACAATGTACGCATCGTGAACGAGCGCGGAGTCATGCACGAAACCGGAGAAAATTACTGTATACGCGATGGCATTACCATCGTCCCCCGGCGCGGCGTTATTCCTTCCGGAACAATTATCTAGCCCCCAACATTCGATTTCCAATATCGGCTTATTATGATAAGCAGACGGTGTATTCTGACTAGAAGTGGTTTCAAAACACCGGCTCATAAATGGTCAGGGCGAATCTCCTGATGAGCCGCTGTTTTCGTACGTCCCGCATCAACTTGGTATGGCCCTATTTTTTCGGAAAGGTTTTTGAAACCACTCCTAATGGCTGTTTTATCAATTAACTGAAAGAGAAATGGCATGAACGATAATCCACTACGGATCACCTATGTTCTCGATGAAGGCACAACAACGGTAGAAGTCGGAGAACGAGAAACCATTCTTTATGCGGCTGAAGAGCGAGGTATCGACCTGCCTTGCGGTTGCCACCAAGGTCATTGCGGGGCATGTGCCGTCGAGATACTTGAAGGTATCGAGAATCTGCGCGAGCCAGGCATCGGTGAAGAATATACATTAAGCCGGATCGAAGCTCCTGAGAACGTCCGCTTGAGCTGCCAAAACACAATATCCGGCCCCGTAACCGTCAAACCCTACGATCCCTTTGCCTAGAATTAAACAAACGCCGATTTCAGGGGCGGAAAAACAGGCACACAGATTTGGTTTCCGCGGCTTCGATCACAAACATGAATGCCTGCTATTGGAACTGTCTATATAAACAAATTCACTCGTCCCTGTTCGGCATGGTCGAGATACATCGCAACACCGCCTTCTTCAACACCGTCAATTAGTTCTTCCCGCTTAATACCCATAAGATCCATCGACATAGCACATGCCACCAATTTAACACCGTTCTGTTTCGCACTCTCAATTAACTCAGGCAGTGTGGCAACATGCTTTTTACGCATAATATCTTTCATCATCAAAAGCCCCATACCACCCATATTCATTTTAGAAAGCTGTAATTTTTCCGCGCCGCGAGGCATCATCCAACCGAACATCTTCTCCACAAGGTTCTTTTGAACAGGGACCGCTTCATTCTTACGCAAAATATTCAATCCCCAAAATGTGAAGAACAATGTCACACGGCTGCCCATAGCCGCCGCACCATTCGCGATAATAAAGGCCGCCATGGCCCGGTCGAAATCGTTACTGAAAACAACGATGGTTTTGTCTTTGCATGCGGCCGAAGGTTCGCTGCACGCAGCCCCCGCGGTTTCTTGGCCTCTTTCAATTACAGCCTGAATTCCGCCGTTGGCCGGTTTGACACTGACCAGACGGTTGCCGGTGCTATGGCACCATCCACCGACATCCGAGGCAAATCCCGGATCATTGACTGTGATACTCAACGCCTCACCCGGATTGATTTTTTGAATCTCTTGGGCTAGACGCATAATAGGCCCGGGGCATTGCAGGCCGCAGGCGTCGACTTCCAGTTTGATCTCACTTGCCGCATCAACTCCGCTTGCCACGTCAACCGCCGGAGTCACTGTTTTTTTTTCCGGCTCGAGTTTGGGGAGTTTCCCGGCAGCCGCTTTATAAGTCGTCATGCCGCCGGTCAGGTTGCGGCACCGAAATCCATTCTGGCTCAAAATACGGCAAGCCAAATAACCACGCAGTCCAACACCGCAATAAGCGAGAATTTCCTTATCCCGGGGCAGCTCATCCAACCGTTCACGGAGATCATCTACCGGGATATTCACAGCGCCGGGAATTTGTCCCGTACCGAATTCTTTCGGTGTCCGTACATCGACGATCAGTTTGGCTGGATCCTCGGCATCCAACTCTTCGATATGGAAAATACCCACATCGCCCCGCAACACATTAGCCGCTGCAAATCCGGCGTAATTGACCGGATCCTTTGCTGAGCCATAGGGCGGCGCATACGATAGTTCCATCTCTTCCAGATCGTACACCGTCAATCCCGCCCGCAAGGCCACGGCCAAGACATCAATTCGCTTATCGACTCCGTCCTTGCCTACCGCCTGAGCGCCCAGCAGTTTTCCACTCTGTGGATCGAAAAGTACCTTAAGTGTCAGCGGGGCCGCGCCGGGGTAATAACCTGCGTGGCTGCTGGGATGCACATAAACTTTCTCATACGCCATTTTGGCTCGTTTTAGCACCTTCTCGCTCGCACCGGTCATCCCGATAGCCAGATCGAAGACTTTGCAGATCGCCGTGCCTTGAGTGCATTTATAAACACTATCCCGTCCGAAAATATTATCGGCGGCAATGCGGCCCTGACGGTTGGCGGGGCCGGCCAAGGGGATTAACGTTGAAGCGCCGGTCACAAAGTCAGTCACTTCCACTGCATCGCCGACGGCATAAATCGATGGATCGCTGGTGCGCATATGCCTGTCGACGACAATTCCGCCGCGTTCGCCGATTTTCAGTCCTGCATCACTCGCTAATGTCACTTCCGGCTTCACACCAATCGCCAAGACCACCATGCCACAAGAGACTGTGTCGCCGCTGCTGATCTTAACAGATAGCCCGTTCTCTTCTTCTTGAATTGCGGCAACAGAAACACCCAGACGAAGATCCACACCGTGCAATTGCAGCTGCTGGTGCAGCAGGGCAGCCATTTCCGGGTCAGCGGGCCCCATGACTTGTTGGGCCAGTTCGATCATGGTCACACCCAAGCCGCGCTCGCGTATCGCTTCCCCCATCTCCAACCCGATATATCCGCCGCCTACAACAACGGTATTGCTAGGCTTTTCGGTGTCCACCACTTTTTTAATGGCGTCCATATCTGCCATATTGCGCAATGTGAATACATTCCGGCTGTCGATGCCTTCCATTGGCGGACGGATCGGAGCTGCGCCGGGGCTTAGCACCAACGCATCGTAAGCCTCAACTTGCTCTTCGCCGGTCTTAACATTTCGCGCGACAACTTGTTTCTGTTCGGGATCGATACGCACCACTTCCGTAAAAGTGCGCACATCGATGCGGAATCGTTTCTGCATCGCTTCCGGAGTTTGAATTAGAAGTTTTTTTCGGTCGGTGATGACTTCACCGATGTGATAGGGCAATCCGCAATTCGCAAAAGAGATGTGCTCGCCGCGTTCGAAAAGAATAATCTCTGCGCTCTCCGACAACCGCCGCGCGCGGGCAGCGGCAGATGCGCCACCGGCTACACCACCCACGATTAAGATTCGCTTGCTTTCGCTCATGATTGACTCCGTTTTTTCAAATCACATTGCAGTAAGGGCATTGAAAACAGGCCGTTAATTAGTGAAGGCTTTATACCTCAAGGAACCTTCGTTTGCCAAAAACAAGAATACACTCTACCGCCAAACGCCCAACGCGTTTTTCATTGCTGCAATTATTAAACATCTTTGATGCAATTCGTAAGGGATACAGGCACTTTTTTTCTTGACCAAACGTCAAGAAAATTCAATAAAAAGAGGGGAATCCGATTATCGGTAGGTATTTTGGAAGGGCCTGTTTTCTCAGCACAAAGTTCAGAAAAAATCATCATCGACAGACACCCTGGCTTTATTTATTAATCCTATTTTCTTGACCAAACGTCAAATAAATACCATGTAATTTTCTCTCGTCTGAATCTAAGGGTGATTTGGCGCCATGCCCGGCGTGACATTGCCCATATCCGGCGCGTATGGCATAAAACACGGCCTCTGCTTCCAGCATGGCTGCGGCATGGCGGATCGTTGCGAAAGCGCGCAATGATAATAGGATAGACATCAACCGGCTTCTGCCCGTTCGAGCGGTAAACGATGCGCATTGTTTTGGTGAACCATACATTCCCTCCGGCCAGCTGGGCCGGCTCGGAAATCTGTGTCCTGCGCACGGCACAAGAACTCAAACGGCGTGGACACGAAGTCGCCGTCTTTACCCGCGATGCCTCGCCGGACCGTGATGAATACGTGTTGGCGGATGATGAAATCGATGGAATCCCCGTTACGCGGATCACCAAAAACTTCCGCTACACACCCGATTTCGATTCCATATACCGCGATGATTTCCTGGCCGCCCGTTTCGGCGATTGGATAGGCGGCCTGCAACCGGACTTGGTTCACCTGCACCACCTGACCAACCTCTCCACGACTTTGACCCGGGAACTGCATGACCGGGGCATTCCCACATTGATGACCCTGCATGACTACTGGTTGCACTGCCAACGCGGCCAGCTGCTCACCCGTACCCTCAAACGGTGTGATGGCCCTAGCGTGGCAGGATGCCGGGACTGCCTTGCCGCTCAAACACTACGTGGACGCGCCCAACGATTGGTGGGCGGATTTGTGGCCCGCGAGCGGCGTGCCGTTACCGGCGCAAATGATGGCTCAAATCTGATCGCAGAAAAACCGGAAGTTCGAGAGACACCGGATGCGCGCTTTATCGATCATGCCGATATTGATATCGGGGGAGATGTGCGCACTGTTTTGCTTATGCACCCACCCAGCCGATGCTGCTATCGGATCGACATAAGGAAAAATCCATCATTGGAAATCGCTTATGCCATGTTTCCCAGCACCTATGAAATGCCGGGCGGTGGCGTGCGATTCATGATTGAGATCAATGGCGAATGCATTTTTGACGAGTGCATCGATGCAAAAGCCAATCCGGAACAACGCCGCTGGTTTGAATCAAAAATCGATCTCACCCCATGGGCCGGGCAAACCATTGAGCTGACTCTTGGGACGGTTGAAGAGCAAGAAGGTAACAACCAACACTGTTCGGCAGGTTGGGGCTGTTTAAAGCTACATGATGCAACCATTCACAAAGCATCAAAAAGCGATTCGCTATTGAAACGCAAGATTCTCCGCGCCGGTTTCGACACAGCGGCCCGCTTGGCGGCGGCGGTCTTTCCCAGCGCTACTTATGCAATCCGCCGCAGACGCGAAGCCGTGCGGTGCGTTCTAGAGGAAGTGGATCACTTCATCTCTCCATCGCAATTTCTCCGCGATTTCTTTGTACATGAAGGTCTCGATCCGAAACGTATCACCTTCTTAGATAACGGTTTTGCATTGCATCCCGCTTTGGAAACCGGACGCAAACCATGGCCGGAATCAGGCGCTCCGCTCCAGGTCGGCTATATCGGCACCTGGATCCCGTCTAAGGGATTGCACCTCTTAATCGAAGCGTTCAACGGTTTGCCGCATAATGCCGCCGAGTTGCACATCCATGGCTTTTTCCCGGGTTACGATGGTTATGAAAATTACGAATCACAGCTACGTGAAAGCGCACGTCATCCCGGGATTAACTTTCATGGGGCTTATGCGCCGGAGACCGTACACGAGCTGCTGGCACACCTGGATGTCATTGTTGTGCCTTCGATCTGGTGGGAAAATTCACCGCTCACCATTCATGAGGCCTTCCAATCCCGTATCCCCGTTATCACCGCCAATGCCGGTGGCATGGCCGAGTTTGTCCCCCATGAAAAGGCCGGTCTGCAATTCGAGCACCGCAATGCCGCCTCATTACGCGCCGCGCTGCAACGTATTCTGAATGAACCCGGTCTACTGCAAACCCTGCGCGATGGCATCCCCGCTATCCCTTGCATCACAGAACATGCTGATCGGTTACTAGACCTTTACAACAAAGTAGTCCGGGAAAAACAGCACCCGTGGAAACTCCCGGTCGAGTTTGTCACCCCTTCATCTTGACGCTGGTCCCGAGCCGCGTGAAACGTTAGGCTGCAATCCACGAACCGGCATTACTGAAACACTCCGGCGACGGATGTTTCCCATAAGCCGGAGTTAGGCCACTTCAATATGAACCAAATACAAGAAAAGGTTGAACCGCATTACTCCGCATTCGCGGAGATTTACGATCAAGTAATGAAGGATGTGGATTATCCCCACTGGGCCAAGCATGTCCTTCGACTCGCAAAAAAATACAACTTTGAGGGCAAACGCTGGCTGGATTTGGCCTGCGGCACCGGTTCCACATCGCTCCAGCTGATTGGCCATGGCCTTGATATGACCGGAGTGGATTTCTCACCGCGAATGCTCGAAAAAGGACGCGAAAAGGCGGAAAAGAAGAAGATGAACCTTCCGCTATTCGTAGGCGGTATGGATCGTTTTGAGCAAGAAGGCTTGCCCCGCGATTTTGATGTTATCATCTGCCTTTATGACAGTCTCAATTACTTAACCGAAGCCGAACAAGTCCAATCCTGCTTTGAGCAGGTAAGCGCGCATTTGCGCCCCGGCGGCGGCTTCATTTTCGATGTCACCACCGAATACAATCTCATTCAGAATTTCGCGGGTTACACATTCGCGGAGAATTTGGATTCGGCCTCCTACATCTGGGAAAACGAATACAACATCGTCAACAAACTCTGCCGCTCACGCGTGACGATCTTTATGAATCGCGAAGCTGGCCGTTACGAAAAGACTATCGAAAATCACGATCAACGTGTCTACAGGCTCAAAGATCTATTGGTTTGGCTTGAGGACGCCGGATTTGAAAATCTGGGGCAATATAAAGACCAAACCATGGAGCCACCAAGCCAAAAATGTGAACGCATCCACTTTGTCGCCCGCAAAGCCGATTAATACTTATTTCAAAACGCCGCCGAATGGCGGCGCGGGAGCGTGAGTCTCCCGACGAGCCGTTGTTTGTTTTAAGCTAAACATGTATCTTTTCAGGGTGGCGCAGATAAATCTTTTATCTGCGTGCCGTAAGGCGCAAGAGGCGGTAGCAATTTTCGCTAATCGTAAAAATTCCCCCGCTATCAACTAACTCCCTCATACACCCAAACCAAGCGCTGTAAGCGCGTAGCAAGTGTAGCCCAGGGAAGAGTTTGGTCGCCAAAGGCGGACGAACGTCACCCTGGGTCATGGTCCCCAAAAATCCTAAGCGCTGTAAATGCGAGGCAATTAACAAAAAGGTATAGCCTTGCAGGGTGCCGACCATCAATATTCCCCGCACACACCCCGAAATCGTGAGCCGGTAGGCGTCACGTCCACAGCGGTCACGCCGCGGGAGGGCGAAGCTCCTGCTGAGCCGCTGTTTGCCATGCATACATACGTAGCTATCAAACCTCTAACTCCTTCAAACCGCTACGCCATGTCCTGAAAGGACAAAAGTATGTAGCCCCAGGCAAGCGTAGCGCAGCCTGGGGTTAAGAATCTAAAAACATCCGGCCCTGTAAGGGCCGCAGAAATAACTTCATAAATTCCAAAGTCACTTAATTGTCAACAATCATTTTATTGGGTTTTGGCAAATCCCAGACTCGCACGTTCTTGAGTGAATCGATTGTGACAAGGCCTTCATCATTAGGCAGGAATGCAACATTCACTTCCTCCTGGTTTAATCCATACTGATGCACCAGTTCCCAGGTTTCGCAGTCATAAAGAAGAACAGGTGCGGTTGTATTCTTTTTTAACGATTTCGCAGTAAATAATCTATAAAATTCGTTAACAAGAGTGCCTCCGATTCCTTTTTTGTCACGCGAAAAACAGACAGCTAAATAATGACCGTCAGGTGAATACATCAATCCCGTAATGCCGCGTTGCTCCCTTTGAAACGGATGGAACGATTGGATGAGTTTTCCGTTTTTCGAATCATAAATTGAGAATTTGTCCTGTCTGATTCCAATCGCAAATTGCAGAGAATTTGGGCTAAAATCGGCTTCAAAAGAACGAGAGTTCTTAAGCGAAATCCCATAGCTCGACATCCCTGTCTCCACATCCCAAATTTTGGCCCTTTGAAAAAGGCCTCTTTGTCTCGGATCGATTGCCCCGGCAATCATTCTCTTGCCATCCTGCGAAAGAGCCTTAAAGATACCCCTCGCAAGCAACGAACGAATTGTCTTTTTTTCCCGCCAACGCCAAAGTGTGAAGAACATTGTTCCTCTCGACCAAAGGGACATCAGAACCGTCTCGCCATCGGGCATAAGCGTTGCATCGATAATGCGCTCTGCATTGGATGATTTGGCGGAATATTGACCGAGTTTTCCACCATCTTCGCTTCGATAAATGACAAACTCCTCATCTGTGTTTGCAAATGGAATCAGCACCGTATCATCTTCATTCGATGCAGCGGCGATCACATACCCGATATTATGCCCGGGCTGATGACGGAAAAGCAGCTCTTGCTGTTTGACATCCCAAAGTTCGCAGGTAAATCCTTTATCGCCATGGAATGCGATCAGCATATTTCTGCCCGATTTAGAAAAAGCGGAATGGATAATCTTGCTCTGTCGCCCGGTTACCTTTCCAACAGAGAATTCTTTTCTTGGATTGGTGTCTAGCGAATTTTGTGAAGCGGAAATATACGTCCACAGCGGAACAACTACAAATAAAATCGCTATTGATATTCCCAATCCGGCTTTCTTCATAATTTATCGCTTTGGTAAATCCCAGACTCGCACAATAAATGGCGAATCAACCGTAACCAGCCTGCTGCCATCCGGCAAAAACTGCGCGTTGGCTTTTACTTGGTTAAGACCAAACCGATGCACCGGTTCCCAGGTTTGGCAATTATAAAGATAAACGGGTGCCGTATGGTCGCTCCGCGATGATTTTCCCCTAAAAATCCGATAGAAATCATAAATCAATAATTGAAACCGATCGCCGTGTAGGATCTGATTGTTGTGTGAAAAACAGACCGCTACAGAATCTCCGTCATGCGAATACGCTAATCCCGTAACACCCCGCCGGTCATTTTGAAACGGACGGAGTGATTGAATCAGCCTTCCGGTTTCGGTATCGTAAATCAGCACCTCAGCCGCCCAATTTCCGATTACGAATTGGGTGTTATCAGGGCTAAAGGCCATCTGAATCGAATCGGTATTTTGCAGTGGAATCTTACAACATGGCTTACCCGCCTCGACATCCCAAATTTTAACATTGTTATATACATTTTTCAGATTGGGATTGAGTATTCCGGTGGCCATTCTTGTCCCATCTTGGGAAAGCGCCAATTTCACACCATCACAGGGAAACAACCGAATCTTACGCGCATCCCACCAACTCCAGATGGTTGCGGATATTTTATCCCCGGACTGCAAAGCCAAAACCGTATCGCCGTCCGGCATAAAAGCATAAGATGAATATTCATCCTTGGTTAAAAGATCAGGGAAAGAACTTATTTTCTCGCCATCCTTGCTCCGATACACGGTCATCTTTCTATTGCCCGCCAAATTGTGGGATAGAATAAATTCTTCCGCTGCCGGCGAAAATGCCATCTGTTCGATAAGCCGCCCCGGCTGAATATGGCATATAATTTCTTGCTGCGCTGTATCCCAAACCTCTACAACAGCTTGACCATTGCCGGCATTAAACAAGATCAACAATCGTGTCCCGCAATTGGAAAAGCAGGATTGAAAAATCCCTCCTGTTTGTGCTGCTCCTTTTCCTACAAGAAACTCTGCCCTCGGATAAATATCGAGCGATTCTTTTTTAGCGGATACAAAAAACCATAGCGATACAACCAAAAAAACAACCGCAATCGATATAACCGGCAGAAACTTTTTCATAATCCCCCATTCAGTTGTCTTGTCTGCAATTGCTATCGTATGAAATCCAGCTCATCGGATGAACGAGTATTGCGGCAAACCTGTAACGTGGACCTTCATTTTCTATCTCTGCCGGCCGACTCGACACCTCCGCTCACTATCCATATGATAATGAAATCCATGCACGACGAGAGGATAAAATCATGGCGCTCCGAAAATCCCTTATCTTTGTCCCATTCATAATAGCGGCTTTCATTGCACCCGTTTTCGCCGGTGAAATTGTCGATGGAGTGCTCATGGTGGATGGCCAGCCGTTTTACCCATTGGGCAGCTGGAATTTCGAATACACCACGCCGCAAGACATTGCCCGTCTGGGTATGAACACTAGTTTCCGGGGCGGCCCCTCCTCACCCGAAGCCGTGGAGGCCTTCCGAACCTATATGCGCGAGGCCGCATCACTCGGCATTCAAATGGTCCCCTATCTCTCTTATGGTGGCGCAGGCATCGAGCCCTGGCCGCCTGAATCGGTCCGTAACATCGCCAAACTCTCTACTGAGCCGAACCTTTTGGTTTGGTATGTCGGTGATGATATCGGGCCACAGCATCTCTCGGGTATCGAACAAACAGTAGGTATTCTGCGTGAGGAAACTCCCGGCATCGCCACCGTAGCCGACTATATCGAAGAGGAACGGGCCGATGCGCAAAAGACCTTCACCCAGGCAATCGATATCCGCTGCCAATACTCATACCCCATTCCCGATGAACCCTATTCCGAATACTTGGCATTTTTCGACAAACAGCGGGCCTTTGTAGGCGATCCGCTCTGGACCTGGGTGCAAAATTTTATGTGGGGACGCACCGGCCGTGCCTTAAATGTCGGCGCGGAGGGTCCCGGGCCCCTTCCCGATCCCGAACAAGTCCGTCTGCTTGCACATTCCGCCATGAACCGGGGCGTGCGTGGACTGCTCTTTTTTGCGCATCACATTATCCATCGTCAGCCAGAGATCGCCGCTGAAATCGCGCTAACCTGCCGCGAGGCGCGTCTTTTTGAAAAGTACCTTGCCGCGGGAAAACCCACCTACAACCTTTCAACAAGCAATGAGTATTTAAATGCAACCGCATTTCGCTATGAAGGATCGACTGTAATCTCCGCCGCTCTCTTCGCACCCAATTATCATCGTTGGGTGGATGAAGGCATCATCGAAAATTTCACCATCGACTGCCCCTGGGTGGGTGACGATCCCCCACGTGCGTTTTTAGCCGCCACGCCGGATTTAGTTGAATGCAAGGTGGAATCGCTCGGTGGCGCCAAAGTGCGTATCACTGTTCCCAAAATGGAGCTGGCCGGTTTCATTCTCCTCAGTTATAGGCCATCTGAGATCAAAAAACTCCAAGAAGGTATGGAGGCGATCCCCGCCCAGCTGCGTACATTGATTGTCCAGGCTTCTGCTGTGCAGAGCCGGAAAATGGCCGACACGGTCTGGCGGCAGGGATTCGACAATCTCTATGAAGGCTCTGAAGTCATCAATGCGATGCGCGCTACCGAACGGTGCGCCGATGCCATTGATTCACAAGATTATGTGACCGCGGTTCGCGCATGGCGTGATACCTTGCGGTATTGCCGTATCGAAATCGACAAATTGATGAAATTCGCAATGTCGCGGGAGCCGGTCATGAGCTCCGCAGAAAAGCGCTTTTTAATAAGCCCGTATGGCCTGCAGAACATTCACGGTCTCGGCAATGCCCCCGCGCCGGATGATCCCTGGCGTTTTGTTAAAGATTGGCGTGTCGTGGGGCCGTTCCCTCTGGATTGGAATGATTCAACCGAAGAGAAACCCGCACCCGGATTCTTGCATGCTTATGGTCCGGAAACAGACTCCACTCCTTCGGCCGTTTTCGATTCTGTTGACGGTCCGGTTCGCTGGCATATGGCTCAAACCGGAATTGATGGCATGTTGGACTTTATTCCGCATTTCGATACGTCAGATGATGTGGTTTGCTATGCGCGATGCTCCATAACTGCGCCCCGGGATATGGAAGTTCAATTCAGTATCGGCAGCAACGATGGCGCGCGGGCATGGATGAACGGCCAAGATGTCTATCAATTCAGTAGCGCGCCTAAAGGACGTCCGGCAAAGCCCCACCAAGACAAATTCAAAGTCCAGCTCAATAAGGGACAGAACGATGTCTTGATTAAGGTCGAAAACCTCGGCAAAAGCTGGCAGCTCTACTTCGCTGCCCACGATCCCAAACGTGAACTCCAATTCAGTACGGAGTAAATAGCTTCTCTTGTTTTGAATGTAAATGAGTAAGAAATGCCATTATATGTTTTTCATATACCCCGGCTCATGCTATTATGTAATTGGGCATGACAGACGATGATTCAGAAAGTTTCCATACGGAATTTTAAGACACTGGCCGATACCGAATTGGAGCTGGGCGTTGTTAATGTTTTAATCGGTGCCAATGGTTGCGGGAAGACGAATATTCTTGAAGCCATCGGTATGTTGAGCGCCGCCGCTTCCGGCCACGTTGATGACCAGGCCTTCCTCCGCCGTGGTGTGCGTCCGGGTGTTCCTTCCGTTATGAAAACATCCCTTAAAGGTTTGGAAAGCAGAGATTGCATTCAGTTGCGAGCCGAGGCGATTGTCGATGGCGAAAGCGTAGCTTATGAGACACATCTAAAAACAACAACTGATTCTACCAGCGGGAAATGGGATTTCGAAAAAAGCACAGGCATTGCGAAAGGTTTAGAACTGCAGCTAAATTTGAAAAACGGCGCCACTCCAGGTTTCAAAACACCCTATGAAAACGGTCAAGCCAATTATGAGACTTCACGGCTTGTTACGATGCTACTCAGCAGACTTACCGATTATGGGATTTTTACTCCATCCACGCCTTTTTTACGCGGGTTGCAGCCTGACATTACACAACGCGAACCGGTGGGTTTAAACGGCGGACGGCTTGCCGAGGCAGCTGATTGGATGCTCTTTCAAATGATGGATCGTGCAGGCAAGGGCGAAGGAACAATCCTTTCATTGATCGATTGGGCCAATGGTTTCGGAATCAAACCCCCTTCGAAAGAACTCTTAAGCCCCAGTATCCCTACAAGCAAAGAGATGATCTTTTTCAAAGACCGCTACCGGCGCGAAGGAGAGGAATGGTTGGCAGCGCCGGATGTGAGCGAAGGGGCTCTCTACATCCTGTTTGCCTTCGTATTGGCATTGAATCCAAAATCTCCCTCCTTGTTTGCAATTGATAACTTCGATCAAGCACTGAATCCGCGATTGGCAAAAGCTCTCATAAAATCTTTCTGCTATGAGATGTGCAACACAAAACAGTCCAAACAGGCAATCATCACAATCCACAATCCTTCAGTTTTGGACGGACTGGATATCGGTGACGATAGAATCCGCCTGTTCGCAGTGGACCGGTTGCATGACGGCTCGACTCATATCACACGGATTCAAGTTGATGGACAACTTCTTGAAGAAAATCGAATGACACTCTCTCAACTTTGGGTGACGGGCAGACTCGGCGGCATACCGCCAATTTAAAGTCAATCATAAGCGCGGGTATCATGATCCGGATAGGTATTGTTTGTGAAGGCGTCACGGATATTCCGATATTTGAGGCTATCCTCCAGACTTTTTCAGACCGCATAATCGTACAAGGTTTACATCCTGAAACCGATGCGCTTATGGGAAAAAGCAGAAGAAGCAACGGTTGGACAAACGTAAAAAAGTGGTGTGTTGAACGTGGCTCCTGGATCGAGCAATTTATGTCATCAGGCATCGGCACCAAACTCGACATCCTGATTATCCATCTTGACGCTGATATGGCGGGGGAAGTGGGCATAAAAAAAGATTGTCCTCCCCCCAACGCCACAACCGATGCCTTGCGCCAGGAAATTCGGCGTTGGTTCGGCAGAACCAGCCGCATCCCTCAGTCCGTAGTCTTTGCCACTCCTTCTAAATCAACCGAAACCTGGATTGCGGCGGCCATCGAGGAACAAAGCAACATAAATCTGGAATGCTCGACAGAACCATGGCGATCATTGATAGACAATGGTCCTTTAAGAGCCGACGCTCAGGGGAAACCAGTAAAAGATCCAAACACATATCGGGTCTTGGCTGATAAAGTGGGTCCACTATTTCTTGAAAAAGTCTGTGCAAAATGCAGCGAGGCGAACCGTTTTCGAGGGGATGTGACAAATGCGCTACTACACTGTGGAATTGAAGATTAAATCGAGTGTAATTCCACAAAATACGAATAATCAATGCTTATACAGGCTATTACCAGAAAATTATTCCTGCATTCTCCTAAGGAACACCATTTACACTGCATAAAGGGTTACAGCTTCAATAGGGGGTTGATATTGTCACATAATCGCTATTTGCGTCTCCGTAGTTGGTTTCTTTATTTGTTGTTCGGTTATGAAATGTTGTTTTTCTCTTTGCATTCCGCCTTGGCGGCGGATAGAACTATTGAGAGCGGCAACTACATTATTGAGATGACAAAGATAAATGTAGAAGCTGATCCGGGAAACGGATTGGAGGGAGGCGAAGGCTATTTAATTATAGCCACGGATCGTATCAAGAATATAAGCGTTACTGTTGAAAAAACTCCACTCGTAAAACTCTTAATTGATATCCGGGTTGTTGCTGGGACCAAGCTTTTGTTGAGAACCCATCGAAAACTCAATTATGGCACGGAAAGCAACTCGCTATACGACCTAAGAACCGGAAAAAGGTTGGGTGGCTGGATGGGACACGGCTCTTCATCATCGCCCTCCGGCCGATATCTCGCCTATATTACACATTATCCGAGATTATGTCTTACCGCATACCACCGAAGCATTCTGTTGATTTGTGACTTCGAAAAAGACATTGCCAAGTACGATCCCGGATTCATTGAGGCATTAGCTCACTCAGACACCATGTGCGGTGCGCCCGCATTTCCTGAACGAAATGCTTACGAACACTCATACGATGTTTTGCTGGATGATGAATATCTCATTCACCAACACTTTCTTTGGTCCAAAGATGAGAAGACACTTGTCGGCTTTGCCACAAATGTTCCGGATAGAAAATTCTATATTATCCGTATCGAGTTGGCTGCCGGGATCGACCATCTACAGATATTCAAGAAACATATTGATGTCGATCCTCTCATAGACTACTCAAAATTATTTTCCAAAGAAGTAGACAAATTCAAAAAAAGGCTGCCAAGCCTCTATTATGAAAAACTATGGTGGAGTGGGGATAATCGAGTGACAATCCAAGCATCTGAGTATTCATATTATAAGAAACAAGAAATGGAGTTTACAATTCCGGAATTCCACGAATATTGATGGTGTAGTCATAACAGAGCAAAAATATAGGCGCGCTGACCGAGCAAATCTTTTGCTCCCATGATCGCATACCATTTTGCTTCTCTTCCGCCCGCCTTCCACGGTGGGCGGATTGCCTCTATGGTCAATAGAAATATCCATTCGGCGGAGTAAAAACGAATGAACCGCCCCAGCTATTTTCTAATGGCCATGACACTGTTTCTATCCAATCTACAAAATGTTTGTCTTTCACAATCTCCCGGCGATGCCTCCATGCGCGATGTCATCTTTGCGGCCGCTGACCGTATCACGGAGAATTGCCTGACGGATATCCGCTCCAAAAGCGGCTGGGAAACCGAGCGTGAGGCGATTCGCAAGGACCTAAAATTCATGCTCGGTCTCGAGCCCTGGCCTGAACGCACCCCGCTGGAGGCCACAGTCACCCATGTCCATGAACTTCCGGATTACCGGATCGAAAATCTACACTTTCAGAGCCTGCCACAGTTCTATGTCACTGCGAATCTTTATATCCCCAATGAGGGCCAGGCTCCTTTTCCTGTAATCGTCTATCTTTGCGGCCATGCCCGGAATGATGCCGGTTCAAAGGGCCATTACTCACACCACCCGGAGTGGCTGGCCAGGCATGGGTATGCAGTTCTGATCGTCGATGCCATTCAACTGTCGGAAATTCCCGGCAAACACCGGGGCACGCATACCCATGGTTTGTTCGATTGGTACGCGCGCGGGTATACCCCGGCGGGCATCGAGGTGTGGAATGCCATCCGTGCGTTGGATTACCTCGAAACGCGGCCTGAAATCGATATGCAACATTTGGGCATGACCGGCCGTAGCGGCGGAGGCAGCATGTCGCTCTTTACCGCGGCCATCGAAGACCGTGTCAAAGTTGTCGTCACCGCCAACTGCACATCAACTATCGCCACGCATGTCAAAAGCGACACCGTACGCGGTCATTGTGACTGCGCATTTCATCTCAATGCGCTGCAACGTTGTTTTTCCGAGCTGGGCGCGTGCCTCGCTCCTCGTCCGTATTTAATTCTGAATGGACGTTATGACCGCATCTTTCCGCCTGAGGGTTACAGTGTTTTCGCGGAAAAAGTCGAAAGTATTTATACATTGCTAGAAGCCGCGGACCAATTTATGAGCATCGAAAGCGTTGCCGGGCATAAAGATCTACTGATGTTCCAAACTGAAGCCTTCCATTGGTTCGAGAAGCACCTTAAGGGCATCGATTCTGATGAATCTGTTGTCAAACTCGAGCGCGATCCTATCGAAACCCAACTCGTATTTACCGATGGTCTGCCTGAAGGCTTTATCAACGATGACATCGAGCACCGTTTCGTCACGTTGGCGCAAGAACCGAAAATCGAAACAAAAGAACAATGGTTGCGGCACGCCACACAGCTGCGCAAAGAGCTGAAACGGTACGTTTTCGGCGCGTTGCCTAAAGAGCGCGGCGTAGTACGCCCCACAATCGTTTCCGTTACGAACGATGATAAAAGCCGCGTTATCGATCTGAAATTCGAAAGCGAACCCGGCATGGTTTTGCCGGCCCGCCTTATCGTTCCCGCCGAACCGAAACTCGGCGAGTTATCTTTAATCTGGATCGGCAACGGTGAGGATCAAGCCGAGTTTGATGCATTCCGTAAAACATGGCCGGACCACGCCATACTCTATCTCACCGTACGCGGGGTAGGCGCATTGGCCTTTGATCCGGAAATCGAAAAACGCTTCCACCGCCGGGCCGCGATATTGGTTGGCGCCACACGTGACTCGATGCGTGTATGGGATGTCATGCGGGCTTTGGACTTGCTTCAAATGATGTCCGATGGCGCAGGCGAAAAAGTTGCCGTTTATGGCCGGGGCGCGTTGGGTGTTATTGGTCTTTATGCCGCCGTTTGGGATGCACGTATAAAAGGCGCAATTCTGCACGATCCCCCCACAAACCATACGCAGGACCCGATTTTCCTCAACATTCTGCGTTTTACCGATCTCCCCTGGGCCGCGCCGCTGATTGCGCCCTCAAAGTTGGCTTTTCTCGAAGAGCGGCCTCCGGAATTCGACTGGAGCGCAAAAGTCTATGAGACTTTAGGACAAACCGGTGGTTGCATTACCGGCCCCACACTCCCCGATCTCCTCACCCAAATCGCCGAACAGGAACAGCTGGATCAATAAAAGAAGAAAATTTTACTCATTATTTTGGACTATTACTTTGACGGGTGGCTTATTTGCTTTTTAGCCATTCATTTAGCGAGATTTGGGCAGGATCATAAACATTCAATCCCTCTTTTTGTGCAGCGTCGTTTAACCGCACATCACTGCATACGAACACCGTTTTATCTTCGCCCGCCGATTTGTATTCAAGTGCTGAAGAGAGTTGGATCGCGTCACCTGCTCTAAGGTTGTGTCTATTTATCAGTCTTACACTGAACTGAAGGCAGTCCCAGCTGACCGGAAGCATCTTGATATTTTTCGACGAGGATATCCCGGAATGAAGCATCTCTTTCATGGATTCATTCATCTGCCCTGCGTTGTATAGCCTTTGTGCAGCGCTCGCCGTCTCTACCGCCGTGTATTGTGAAGTGGCCACTCCACCTTTTCCCGCATATTGACCGAAAATGTAGTAGACGTTCTCTGTACCGTCCTCACTTTTGTAGAACTTCAATACTGCGGATGCGTCAAAATACCATCGCATCATGCGTCACTTCTCAACCGCGAATCTCTTTTCAATTTCACCAGTCAGCCTGTGAGATTCACATTCCCGGACTTCATACAGTGCCTGCGTCAGAGATGCGTCTCCTAACTGCGCGTCGATCTCCTTTCTGATCTGTAACATCCTCTGATATTCTTCCTCAACGCTCTTCTGACCGGGATCTTCACGCGTCTCGCCGCAGCTGTTCATTGCATTTCTCCTATATACTCTAATTTTACCACATCTGTTCTCTACCACAATACTCTCTCGGATACACAAAGATGGTCGGCTGGTGCCCCTCACCCAAATCGCCGAACAGGAACAGCTGGATCAATAGGTGCAGTCCAGGACAATTATTTTCCTATTCTCAAAACCCGCAATGTCAATTATGATAGGATAATCTCAAAATACGAATTTGCGGGTATTGATGATGGAAGCACTTGAAGCGCAGTTTGAAAATAATAAGTACTCGACCAACGGGTACATTCAACTCGTTCACGGCTTATGGTCTCACCCCAATGAGACCTATGGGGAATTGCTGATCACCGGAAGCGTGAAAAATTCTCAGGCCTTTATGGCAACAGGGCAGGCAATCGGCCTGGCCTGCATGTTTGCACCACTTATTCTTATTGCAATTCCAAGTGCACTCATCGATCCAACGAATGACAAAGCACTTCCCGATTTTTACAGTTTTTTTATTTCCTCTGCAGCCGCTTTCATTGTGCTTATGGTTTTGTTTTACCTTTTCTGCGCATGTCTTTCGGCTCTTGGGGCCACTATGGGATATCTCCTGCGTGAGAATGATGCATCAATCACGGATGGTTTTACCTTGCTCTGTTATACGTGGGGCTTGATATGTCTTTGCATAGGGATTCCGGTCTGCGGCGGACTTATTAGTCTGATTATTCAAATTCGCAATATCTACGTAGCAATGAAGGTCACATACCAATTGCCCTTTTGGAAGGCGTCATTGGTGTCTGTCTTTATCACAACATTAATTGCCTTTATTGGTTTGTCGGTTTATTTGGCGGAACACCCAATTAACGGGTAACAGTTGAATACAAAAAATGCATTCGGGGGTGTTTATGAATACGGTGGAAACGAGCGTAAAAGTTGCTCCATTCATGCAATTCTATCGTTTTGTACGTGGACTTTGGGATGAGCCAATTGAGACATATAAACAGCTTCTTATTTCCGGGAGTGTGCCGCGCTCTCTCTGGTTCATGGCTCTGGGGGAGATGGCCGTTATTACGATCATTTCAATGATATCAGCCGCTATTTTTTTACTCCTTTGGCTTATATCGGGCGGACAAGGAAAATTCAACTTCACCGGTTTTCCACCACTAGCTGTTCTTTTCGGTATCTACATACCCGCGTTCCTGATTTCCGTCTATCTAATTTTCATCCTTTTAGCCTTTCTTGCGTCTGCTTTGTGCAATTTTATAAGTGACCAGACAGGATGTATGAAGACCGGTTTTATGTTGTTTTGTTATATGTGGGGTTTCTACATCATGCTTTTAGGAATTCCGTTCTGCGGAATTTTTATGGCGTTTTATGCTCAGGCCCGCCACACTTATACAATAGCAAGGCTTGCCTTCCAGCTGGGACATGAAAAGGCCGCGCTTGTGATGGTTCTAGTCGTGGGTTGTACAACGGCACCACTTTTTCTGCTTCGCATCTTGCGTCACTTTAATTAAAAAAACGCCCGGGATGACCGTCCCGGGCGTTTCCACATTATGCTTTGAAAGGTAGAGAATCTACCAAAGATCCTCAGCGCTGCCCGCGAGGGCATCCACGACTTTGGGGATATTCTCTTCTTCGATTCCGCAAAACGCCACACGGATACCTTTGATTCCCGGTCCGTCCGAAGGAACAGTTCCGACTTCGTATTTCTTCAACAGATGGTCGGCGATATCCGCCGGTTTGGGTGCCTTGTCGCCCATCGCGTTAAAGAAGCAGAAGAAACCGCCTTGGAATGGATCTGCATTCAGCTTATTACGGTCGATCTTCGGCAGAAGTTCTTGGAAGACATCGTAACGTCCGGCCAAAATATTGATGGCCTTTTGCCGCTCGGCGACAACCGCTTCGGGATTTTCGAGCGCCTTGGCGGCGACGTTTTGCGCCATGGTATTGCAGTTGGAATACATACTGCGGGCCATGAACTCAAACTTATTGCCCAGTTCTTTTTCGATATCGGCTTTGTCGGCCTTATCGAGCCAGGCTTGCGGATACCCGATGCTGATGCAGCCGACGCGAGCGCCGTACCACAGAAGTTCTTTGGTAATACCGTCGAGTTTAATCGGCACAAGATATTCGGAAGGCTCGATATCGTAAAACAACGAGCGGCTTTCGGCGTCTTGGTTATAGACAAATCCCTCGTAAGCGTCGTCCAAAAGCAATACCAAAGTCTTTCCGGCCTTGGCCGTGAAATTCTGAATACCCTGAATGATCTCTTTGGCGGTCGTTTTCGGCGGGCAATAGCCGGTCGGGTTGTTGGGGAAGTTGAGCAACGCCACGGCCTTGTTTTTGCCCTGCCAGGCTCGGTCCACAGCCGCCAAGAAAGCTTCCAAGTCGAAATCGCCGCCTGTGAAGAAACGAAACGGCTCGACCTTCATGCCCAGATTTTTCTCGTAAACGTTGTCGTAGTTCTCCCAACGTTTGTCGGGAACCACAATCGATTCACCCGGATCGCAGAACAGCCGCAACACGGTATAAATCGCCCCGGTAATTCCCGGAACGACAATAGGCGCTGAAACGAGAGGATCCAAACGTCCGGAGGTTGCGCCCGCCTTGTGTAAGAGCCAAGCACGCCATGCTTTACGAAACGCCGGGTTACCGAGTGAGGGCGAGTAGGGGAATATCTCTTCCGTGCCCAGGCTCGGGATCAGCGAGCGAATCGAGGGCAGCGCCATCGTTATGGTTTTATCGTCACCATCGGGTAAGATCTGTGAGGCCTTGCCTTTTGCCGCGCCAATCGTACCGTTGATCTTGGCTTCATTTTTAGCCCGTCCCAACCAGTAAAAAATTCCTGCCTGCAATTCCGCCGATTTTCCAAAATCCGAGAGCAGATCAAATGCCCCCGCCTGTTTCAATGCTTCCCAAGACATGATGGGGCCTCCAATGGTTTTGAGTCGATTTTGAAAGGATATGCCCGCCAAACAAAGATCTAAATGAGCCTTTTACGGCGAGTCACCCCCTCAAAAATCGCAAGACGATTGGGGGAAGGTAGCAGGGACATAACCCCACGCCAGAGGGCCATTCAATATGCTACGTGCTTCAAAGCGTAGGGTACGCTGTACCTAATCAAGCAGCTCGGAAAATACAGCCCGCTTGGCATGACAGAATTCGCCTTCTCATTGATTCTCATTCATATTAATAAAGTAATTATTCCGCCTTTCTAAAAAGAATATTTCCGGCCATACCGAATCATTCACGCTTCAGTGACCCATCAACCGTAAACAACAATAGTCGACCTCAATCTTTCATAGAAAGTGATAGAGAGTGCGCGAAGTCCCTTGCCTTGCTACTCCACTGCGCCTATAGTCCTCAATTCTGCGCTGTGTCTACAGCTGTGCGTAGATTTTTCTCTTTTTCTTGAATCCGTTGGGAGACGACGATGAGTACCAAGACCTATGTGTCGACGTCGGAAGATATACGTGACTCACACGCTTTTCATCTTGTGAATGCGGATGGAGTCGTTCTCGGGCGTCTGGCAACCCAAGTAGCCACCATTCTTCAGGGCAAGCATAAACCGATCTATACGCCATTTTTGGATACCGGTGACCATGTTGTTGTGGTTAACGCCGATAAGATCGTATTGACTGGAAACAAACTCGATCAAAAGAAGGCGCGTCACTATACCGGTTACCCCGGTGGACTTCGTGAAGTGGTCTATCGCCGTCTGGTCGACCAACATCCTGAACGTGCTGTGATGGAAGCCGTACGGCGTATGCTCCCCAAATCACGGCTGGGCCGCAAAATGCTCAAGAAACTCCGTGTTTACAGCGGTCCGGACCATCCCCATACAGCGCAAAATCCACAAGAACTTAAGATTGGCCGGTAATTAGAGGTAGGAAAAAAATGGCTGAATTAAATCTTTCGATTGCTACTGGACGCCGTAAAAACGCGATTGCTCGTGTCTATCTCCGTGCGGGATCCGGAAACATCACCTGCAACGGACGCGGGCTTCACGAATACTTTAAACGTGCATCCTTGGAACAGTTGGTCCAACAGCCGTTAGAAATGACCCAACAGGGCGGAAAATTCGACATCTATGCGCGGATTTCCGGCGGTGGGCTTGCCGGCCAAGCAGGTGCTTTGCGCCACGGTATCTCCAGGGCATTGGTTGACTTTGATGAGAAGCATCGTCCAACCCTAAAACGTGCCGGTTGCTTGACACGCGATTCCCGTATGGTCGAGCGCAAGAAACCTGGACGTCCTGGCGCGCGTAAACGCTTCCAGTTCTCCAAACGCTAATCCAATCCTGTACGATTTACATTCGTACGCTATCGGGCTTTTCAATTACCGGTCTTTATCCGGACAATGTTGAAATTTGTCTTGAGATAGCGGTGCATGAAGAGGACTTTGCAATCGCAGGTGCATTGTTTTCTATGCAATCCGCAAGACATTTTCATGCATCGTGCGTTATATTGGAAAGTTGCAATATCATTTCTGGATTGATTGGCTTTTGATTGTGAGCAGAGACCGTAAATCTTTATCACCAAAGTCGGTTTTGATGTTCTCGGCCTTTTGCCTGCTTTTGGGCAAGGCATACGCGGCTGGATCTCTTTTAACCACAACGACACAGAAGCCCGTTAAATGGTTCGAGCTTCCTGTCGGTTATAATCTGGACCAAGGCAAATTGGGCCCTTTAAGTAATTCTGAGGCCGCCGCTCTGGTTAAGCAAGCATTTGATGCTTGGTCGGATACCGAAACCTCTTCTCTTTCTTATGTAAGACATTCTGACCTTTCGAGAGACCTTACTGGTGATAATCTCACCAGTAGCAGCGCTCTCTTCTCCGTATTGAACGGTGAATTTTCCGGAATGAATCCGGTCATTTTCGATGAAGATGGAAGCATCACCGATAATCTTCAGGGCCAAGGGGCCTCCAAACAGATACTAGGCTTCGCTCAGCCCCGTGTTTATAGCGATGGTGAGATATTCCAGGCCTATATTGTTCTAAACGGTTTGTTCCTCATGCCTGAGTCGGAGGGAGGTATGGGGCTGACGAGTGAAGAATATCTTCCCACCGTGATTCATGAATTGGGGCACCTTGTCGGTTTGGATCATACCCAAGTTAACCGCCATCTCTGGCTGGATGGAGTCGGCTGGAATGATGCGCATATCCCCATGATGTTCCCAACACTCAGCGATGATGAGTCGGTTCGTACAGAACCGACATTTGATGACCGCGTATCGCTGTCGAGCTCCTATCCAACTACCACCGGCGAATTTACCAGCAAGTATGGACGTATCAGCGGCACGGCCAAAATGCGCCGCGATAGCGATCTTGTACCTCTATTAGGCGGGAATGTCATAGCCCGGAATGTGGACGATCCTCTGGGGACTGCGACCTCATGCGTTACGGACTACCTCGCTGATGAAGACGGTTTATTCGAGTTGCAGGGACTTCCGGCAGGCAATTATGAGGTCTGGATTGAGCCTCTTAATCCCGGCTTCGATGGCGTATCGCGTATAGGCCCTTATTCGCAGTCGTCTTCCGGATATTCATTCACCTACCCGCCAATGCCTGAGTACTACAACGGGGAGAGCGAGAGTGAAAGTTCTTCCGAAGATTCCCGCAGCCGTGTTGAATTTGTTTCGGTCAAAAAGGGGAAAACCAATACGATTAAATTGCTTTGTGAAAAGTTGGATATATCCACGGCTCTCGGTGAGGGGGAACTAGAAACACAAATTCTCGCCTACGGTTCGCCAATGCAGGGTGCCGCACCGGCCAAGCTTGGAGGCGGGCGCGTTGTCGTTCGCGGAACCGTTTTCAGCGTGGTTGTGAATGACGACGATCAAAGCCTGCGTATCGAACTCGATGCCGAAAACAACATCGACCTTGGCCTGCTCGTGGCACACAATCGCAAAGTCCATGTTAACGATTACGATTACACCATGCGCACCTCATCGGCGGATGAGGTTTTAGAATTTTTCAGAGGCGGCAATCCGACGCTGCAAACCGGAACATATTTTATCGATGTTCGCAATGAGACATTCAGTGATGAATCCTTCACGCTCACGGTTTATTCGGATAAAGAGGCCACACCGACTCCCACGCCATCCCCGTCGCCTTCACCTTCACCAACACCGACCCCTACACCGCCGGATTTTGCCGCGCGGCTCTTTCAATTTTCAGGTCAATGGCAAAGGGATGTAAATGCGGACAATGTCCGGTTCGATTTCAACCAAGATGGTCTTCAAATCGACGAACAAGATTTAGTCCGCTTCCCACGCGAATAATCGACACCTATGAATAGCCGGGGAGCAGCCATTTTAAGAGCAAGGCTCTCGCCGAAACGCCACTTGTTCAAAGATAAAAACGTATCTCTTGCCAGCGGGAGGGCGAATCTCCTGATGAGCCGCTTTTTGCCATACGTACACACGTATCTTCTGTGGGGTGGCAGCACAAGAGGCGGAACCATGCTTTTTTCACCTCAAAAACTTCCCCGCTATCCACCAACCCTTTCAAACACCCACACCAAGCACCGTAGGTGCGCAATGTAATAGCCCCGGGCAGAGTTTGGACGTCGAAGACGGATAAACGCCGCCCGGGGTAAATGTTCCCTTAAATTCATAAGCGCTGTAAGCGCGAAAGAAAAAATGTATTGGCCTCGCAGGGTGCGGACCAGGCAAATCCTTTGAATACGCTTTGAAATCGTGAGGCGTTAGCCTTCTTGCCCGCAGGGGTACCCTGACGGGGCTCCCCCGGCGCATTTACGCTTTCACTTTATACAGCTGACGCTCAATCCGTTTCGGAGGCAACAATCCTTCCGGACGCAAGATCATGAGAATAACCAAAGCCAGCCCAAACACGGCCATACGCCATTCAGCCCACGCCTGAAGACGTACTTCTAAAAAAACAATCATCGTCGCGCCGATGGTCGCACCCGATAAAGATCCCATCCCGCCCAATACCACCATGCACAAAATGATGGCGCTACGCAAAAAGAGAAAACTGCTTGGATCCACATACGATATCCGCGAGGCGTATAACACACCGGCAATGGCTGCAATCGCAGCGGAGACGGCAAATGCCAATAGCTTATACCAAACCGTATGTACCCCGATCGCTTCCGCGGCCAGCTCATCTTCACGAATGGCAATCCAAGCCCGCCCGACACGGGAATTATGAAGCCGCCCCACCGATAAAACAATCAAGGTACAAAGCAAAAGCGCCAAATAATACATCATAAACGCGGGCAAAAAGCGCATTCCTAAAAATGAAAAACCGTCACCGAATGAAAAACTCCCCAATGCCGGGGGCGGGATTTCCGATATACCTTTGGGGCCGTTGGTCATGCTGTCCCAATTCGTAACCACAATCCATACGATTTCCCCAAACCCAAGCGTAACAATCGCCAAATAATCGCCGCGCAAGCGTAGCGTAGGGCCACCCAACCCGAATCCGGCCAGGCTCCCCAAAGCTGCGGCGATAGGAAAGCAGAGCCATAGCATCCACCATCCGCTTATCGAAGTCGTTAAAATCGCGCAGGTATAGGCGCCGATTGCCCAAAATGCCACATAGCCCAAAACCAACAGGCCCGTGAATCCCACAATCAAATTCAATCCTTGCGCCAGCATGATATAAATCAACGCCGTCGTGGCATGAGGAATCCAGCCGCGCAGAGGCACGCCGAATTTTTCAGTCATAACCGTTAGCAGGACCGGATAGATCAACAAAAAAACCGCGAAACAAGCGCGAATGGTTTTCCGTTCCTCCCGCCACAAATCGGCCAGTTGCTCGGCAATTCCCTTCCAGCGCGCAAACATAAAGAGCCCGGCCAAAAAGCAAAGATACCCCACCAATGCCACATTCCCGCGAATGCTGATCAGCTGAATACCAGCTGCGCAAAGCATGGCAAACGATAGAACCGCCGGGATTCTTCCTTGTGTAAGTGATGCCATCAAACCTTTTCTTGTACACGTTCGCCCATGAGTCCGGTGGGCAAAACGATTAATGTCAATATTAAAATTACAAACGCAACCAGATCCTTATAATCCAGCGCTTCAGGCACGCCAAAGGCATCCAAAATCGGCGGGGCCAATCCCTCTGACAATCCCAAAATTACGCCTCCCAGCATCGCCCCTTGAATATTGCCGATGCCTCCCAAAACGGCTGCGGTAAACGCTTTAATCCCCACCTTATAGCCCATATCGAACTTGATGGTTTCATAGGTCAAACCGTTCAGAATTCCCCCGGCGGCGGCCAGGACCGAACCGATGATAAACGTTGCGCTGATCACCCGGTTTACATCGATTCCCATCAACATGGCTGCTTCACGGTCCTGTGCAACCGCGCGCATGCTTTTGCCAAGTTTTGTTCGTTGAACCAGAAACTGCAAACCAATCATCAATACAATGCTTACAATCATCACAAAAAGATCGACATTTCGTAAAACAACCAATCCTGCAGCGTTTTCTGTCCCACCCAAATGAAATTCAAAGCCGCCATCGATCAGTGTCGGAAACTCCTGCGCATCTGTATAAACACGGCTCATGATGCTGTAAAGAAAGATCGAAGCGCCCAAGGCCGCCAACAGAGCGGTGATTCGCGGAGTATTACGCAAAGGACGATATGCCAATTTTTCGAGGGTAAATCCCAAGAGACCGGTTAAGGGCAATGCTACGATGAACGCGGCAAAGAGTAGAAGAAGGGGAGAAGTAAACCCCAGGCTCGCGGCGATGCCGATCGCCATGAGACCGATGAAACCGCCGATCATAAAAATCTCGCCGTGAGCGAAATTGATCAGCTCGATGATTCCGTAAACCATTGTGTAGCCGAGGGCCACAAGTGCATACATCCCTCCCAATGTCAAACCGTTAATGCAGTGTTGGAGGAATGTAGAAATATCCATACGTTAAAAACCGGCTCAATTCGTCCTTTACGATCCTGCTTTATCGCACTCCACTTAAACGTTAAAACAGTCAGGGCCGGATGATTTTATAGGGGCGAAAATCTAACGCTCCGGCATCGTTTTTATAGACTTCATAAAAGGTAATTACCCTGTTGTTGGTATCGCCTTTTTCATCGAATGTAGTATGCCCGATCACACCGTTGTGGTCGGTTTTATGCGCTTCGGCAATAACCGTCTCACGGTCCGGTTTCCCTTTTTGCTCAATCGTACGGGCAATCGCTTCTAAAAGAATATTGGCAACGTCATAAGCAAAGGGACCGAAATTTTCAACTTTCATTCCGAACGCCTTTTCGTATTTTTCAAAGTAGGCGGATGCCTCACCTTCGCCCATCTCTTCAATCGGAGGGCCGATAATACTCACCCGGCTGCCCAACGAGGCTTCACCCCCGGCATCCGTAAATGCCGGCCCCTTAAGGCCGTCACCGCCAAAAAACGGTTGTTCCATACCCAGGCTGCGCATTTGCCGAACCAAAAGGCCGCCTTCGTCATACATGCCGCCAAAATAAATCGCCTCGGGATTGGCAGCACGGACTTTGGTTAAAACTGATTTATAATCTTTGTCGCCGACCGTGATACCGACGAGCTCGGTTACTTCGATTCCTGCCGTTTTGCACCCCGCCTCGATCACTTCGGTAAGCGGCTGCCCATAAGGTGTTCGGTCATGAATCAGCGCGACTTTTTTTAATCCCAGTTCTTTGAAAAGTTGGACTGCGGCGCCGCCTTGGACATCATCCGTGGCGCAAACCCGGAATATATTGTCGAATCCACCGGCGGTTATTTCCGGATTGGTCGTGGCCGGGCTCATCGCGGCAATTCGGTGATCATTGTAAATCTTCTTGGTGGCTCGAAAACACCCGCTATTGAGATGAGCAACCACTGCGGCCAAATTGGGATAACTATTGCAAAGATCGTGTGCCGCGCTGGCCGCCTGTTGGGAGTCTCCGCTGTCGTCCAATGCCACAACTTTGCAGGTCCACTTGCCCAACTTGCCTGACTGATTCCACTCATCAGCCGCCAGTTTCACGCTATTCAGCATTTCACCGCCGGTCTGAGCATTCGGCCCCTGAAGCGGAAAGATCACACCCAAGACAAACTCCCCAGGCTCTTCTCCGCCGCCGCAGGCCCCAAAGCACAATCCTATTCCCAACAAGGCGCACAAAAGCAGGCTTTTTGCACTGGACATAGCCCCATACCTCCGCTTTCCTAAATTGAAAACCAATCCCATCGTCACCGCTCGAAGGATAACGGCGCATTTCGCCTGACGACAAGTGGCGCCGCATGATTGGTTTTTCATTTAATGAACAAGACATATAGGATGCTACAAGCGGCGCTTAGGTACGACTCTACACCGGAAAACCTATTCGTTCGATTGACAGCAGGTATACCGCTGATACAATTGGCATAAATCTTTGCAATAGCATAATACGGGCCTAAGCGGCACATGAGCACCAGAATTAACCTTATTCGTGGGGTGTTTTAGTTTTTATGGATCAGCGCCTTCAGCTTCAGATGACGATGAGCCAAAAGCTCATCATGACACCTCAAATGCAACAATCGATTCAATTGTTGCAGATGAACTCATTGGAGCTGGCCGAAATGATCGAGCAGGAGATGGTCGACAATCCCCTGCTTGAGGCCATTGAAGACGAAGATACCAACGATACTTCGCTTCTTAATCCTGATGAACAGGCTGATAGCGACGAATTTGGCTCATCTGATAGTGAAGATTCATTTACGCTTGAGTCAAATGGCTCCGATCAAGAGCCTATACAAAGCGACAGGAATGAAGGCGGTAATGGTGAAGCCGATACCGATGATTTCCTAGCCGGATTCGAAAGCGGGATCGTAGATGGTTCTGAGGATCTGGGCGGAAACGAACAGATCGCCGAGGAGCTTGCAGAAAAGGGTACCATCCAGCTCGATGACGAGTGGGAAAGCTACTTCACAGATTCAAGCGACATCGGTTCGGAAATGCCCTATAGCGTCAGCAGCATTGCCGAGAGCAATGACGATGAGTATCAATCCCAATTGGCAGAAGTCGAGGATTTGCGTGATCATTTAACCCGCCAGCTGGCTGTGGCGGCTCACGATCCGGATATTGCCGAAGTTGTCGCCTATTTGATCGATAATCTGGATGATGATGGATATCTGCAAATCACCGTTGAGGAAGCCGCGGATTATTTTGACGATTATACGGAATTCATCGAAGAGGCTCTGACACTGTTACAAGGTTTCGATCCACCCGGTATCGGTGCAAGAAATCTGGTTGAGTGTTTAGAGATTCAATGCCGCCACCATGGCTATAAAGATCCAAATATCTACGAGATTCTCCACAACCATATGGAGGATCTGGAACGCCGCCGGTTCCGTGAATTGGCCCGGAAACTGGGTACAACCGAGCAGCACATCCAAGAGATCGTTGATATAATTACGCACCTCGATCCCCGCCCGGGAAGGCAATATGTCCCCACGCAAAACGAATACGTAACACCGGATGCGTTTATCGAATTTGAACGTGGTGAATACACCGTCCGTCTTGCGGACGATAGCACCCCGCCTTTGCGTATTAGCCGCCGCTATAAAGAAATGCTCTATGACCGGGACAACTTGACCAACGAAGAATTGGATTTCGTTAAAAAGAAATTTCAGGCGGCTGTCTGGTTGATTAAAAACGTCGAGCAACGAAAACGTACGCTTTACCGGGTAACAAAGGCGATTCTAGAAGCGCAGCAAGAGTTCTTTGAAGAGGGCATCACGGCGCTCAAACCCATGAAATTGCGCGATATCGCCGATGAGTTGGGGATGCATGAGGCTACAGTCTGCCGCGTTGTAAATGGCAAATACGTACAAACTCCACGAGGATTGTTTGAATTAAAATATTTCTTTAGCACCGGCCTCGATGGAGATAGCGGCGATTCATCCAACAAAGCGGTTATGGAACATATTCGCGCTTTGATTGAAGATGAAAATCAGTTGAAGCCTCTCTCCGATCAAAAGATCACCGATTTGCTTAAAAAGGAACACGGCATCAAAGTCGCCCGCCGCACGGTCGCCAAATACCGTGAAAAAATGGGCATTCTCCCGACCAGCAAACGTAAACGCGTCTCATAGCCCCCTCTCTACCCATAATCTCTATTGTGGATTTTCTCGGCAGAGTACTTCCTCAATAACCAACTGGATCACTTCGCCCCGCAGGGTGCCGACCAACTACATCTTTCACTCGCACTCCGAAATTGTGAGCCGTTAGGTCCCGCTTTAGCGGGATCCACGGCGGTCACGCCGCGTGCCCCCCCCGGGGGCTCACGTTCCGATCAAGAGCACTTCCCGGGTTTCATCCGGTTTAGAGAGGGCATAAGAATATTTCTCGGAATACTCAATACGTACATCCCGTTTGACTTTGCCCAACAATTCGGCGAGTTCATTCACACTGGGGATACCGTTATTCCGGTATGAAACGACTAATTTAGAAGAAGAATAATTTTTAAATAGCCGGTCGAAGGCCTGATAGATGCGATTACGATCACACCACACAGGTTTCTCGTGACGAATCGGCTTGTGCCGGCGCGAAAGATCCAGAAGTTCCAGCCATTTATCGTAATTGATGATTCCTTCTAAGAAATGATAGAAATCAAGATAATCCACGCCATTGCCTTTGTGGCTTAAGTACGGTGTGTCGATATAAACCAGTTCTGCTTTGGCATCCACAAAAAAGGCATCCCGGCATAAAGCCCGATGCCGGTGCCCATTCGAGAACACGGCCTCATTGCCTTCTTCAACAAAATTAATGAAATGCTGCGCAAATGGCGTATCCCAGGTGATTTTGTTACCGAATGACCGCTCCACATCGCGCGTGCGCATATCCAGGTTTGCACGATGGAATAGATTATAAGGACGTTTAATGATGCATGATTGAAAAAGCGCCCGGTAGGCCAACGCGCGTTTGTACTTATCCCGCAAGGTGGGGATATTCTGCGCGACCATATCTAACCAACGGTTCTCTTCGTCGAGATAGAACAAACCCTCAAAGTTGCGGGCGATTGTGTCTTTATAGGTTTGTCCGGGGCGGCGGGTAAGGATTTGATCGACATCCCCAATCGTCAGCCGGGTATGATCATTTTCGATCAGCGCCAGTCCGTTGATCGTATTTGAAGCCAAAATATCGTTATAGAGACAGCGCCTGCCTTGTGTCTTGAAATAATAGGAGACAGACCCCGTGCCGCCGAAGAGATCGAGTATGCTTTCAAAGTCGATATCCCGCAGGCAGGTTCCGATCCAATCGACAAGTTTAGCTTTGCTTCCTTGATAGCGCGTGGATGGCAACGGGCGCTGGTTTTGGGTGTCCTGAATTAAAACCATCTATACAATTCACCATGTGACCGATGTTTGCCAAGATGTCCGAAGCTGTTGCACACGATGAAACAACCACCCGCCATAACGGGTGTAAAGTCAGTGTAATACAGCCATCCTCCCCCTTCTAGGCTGGCGAATGAATCGAAATACTGCTCAGGCAATCGTATGAGGTGTACTTTACGTTCGTCCCGGAATCGCTAACAGTTATGGTCGTTATCTCTAAATTCGTTTTGCTATTCAGGCTGGCGGCGGTCGGTTTATAGGATTGATGCCGTTATGGATCAAACGAGTCAAGAAAATACCCGCGCTCATCCGGAAGAAATCCATCGTCTGCTCATTGTAGATGATGACCATGCGGTTCGACGTTCCGTTCGCCTGGCCCTGATTGATGCGGGTTATGCGGCGGATACCGCTCAAGACTCTGATGAGGCGTCAAGACTCCTTTCTATCTTTAATTACGACCTTGTGCTTACCGACATCAAAATGCCCGGCCGTAGCGGACTGGAGTTGGTGGCCGAAGTACGCGAAATGCAGCCTTCCGCCGCCATTGTCGTCTTTACTGCCTATCCTTCATTAGGCTCAACCATCGAGGCAATTCGCTTGAAGGCGGATGATTACCTCATCAAGCCCATCAAACTTGAAGACTTATATGCCTGCATTGGGCGGGTCCTTGAGAGACGTGCGCGTGAGCAGAGCCGGACAGCCACAGCCAGTCAGCTTCTTTTGCTTCATACGGTATTGGAGGGTGTGCTCCAAGAAACCGGGATAAATCTTTTGGTTACTGATGATGCCGGTGTCATTCTTTTCGCCAACCGGTTGCTGGATGGCGCATTTGAAGACGGCCTCATGGGCAAGAGTATTTACCACTTTCAAGAAGACAAAAGCGAATCCGAGCTGCCATGGAGCAATATTGTCACAGTCATCGAAAAAGCCGCCGCTCAGAATTCGGACAGGACCGGCTATCAGCTGGAAATACCGCCTGAGAAATTCGGACCGGAACTTAGTGAAGCCTTTCAAAGCAAAGTCGCCATCACGGCCAGGCTAATCCGTAGTGCAGACAGGAATTATGCAATTACGTTTTTGCGCCCCTCCGATTCGCCAATTCTCGATGATCAAAATTCAAAACTGCAAGGCGAAATCGAAGCATCGCGGGCTGGCGTCAAATGGATCGCGGACCGCTTTAGCGGACCTTTGACGGGGCTTCTGCTTGCGTCGCAGGCTGGGCTGCGTCAGGCGCAGACGGGTGGAACGGATCCATATTTATTAAAAAATATCGAGCAAGAAAGCCAAAAACTACGAAAAGCCGTCAATGAAGCGCTTGAGGCCTCAAAAGAGCCCGAATTTAATTTCAGCAATTTTCAACCGCCATCTGTAACCGGCTAACACCTCCCACCGGAACCAACTTCGATGTTTGCGGGCCGTCTGCTAATCTCACCGGACGGCATGCAGTTGACTGTCCGGGCTCCACCGGACATCTTCAACATCCGGACCGCATGGGCAACATTAAATCAACACATCATCGGTATTCCATTGCGGCAAATGGCTTCGTCAATGAATAAACAACCGCAAGTTTCTGTCATAATTCCTGCATATAATGAAGCGCCCCGGCTTCCGGGGGTTTTAGAGGCATTCGCAAAAATCTGGCATCAGGGCGGGTATGAAATCATCGTTGTGGACGACGCGTCGGAAGACAACACCGCGGAGGTGGCCACGCGTGCAGGTCTCGCCGGATTGCGAGTGATCAGAAATCCCCAACGGAAGGGATATGGTGGAGCAATTAAAACGGGTATTCGTGCTTCTCATGGGGAACTCATAGCTTTTTTGGACGCTGATGGCCAACACCGTCCGGAAGAATTAGGCCAACTGATCGACAAACTCCGTGAAGGCGTTGATATGGTAATTGGGGCTCGGGATGAAGAAGCCCTAAAAGCAAACGGCTGGACGCTTGGCCGTAAATTTCTCAAATGGCTTGGCCGTTATTTGGTTGAAGTTGATATCCCCGATTTGAACAGTGGTTTCCGGGTTGTACGCCGTGAGGTTTTAATCGACCTTATGCCAATGCTTCCCAATGGATTCTCCCTCTCGACAACTTGCACACTGGGAGCGCATAAGGCCGGTTATGGCGTGCTTTATATGCCGATTCGAATACGTCCCCGGGAAGGCAGCAAGACGCGGGTTCGAATTTGGAAAGATGCGCCGCGCACGCTTATGCTCATCGTTCGCCTGATCGCCTTGTTCAATCCGCTTAAAGTTTTTTTGCCGGTTTCGCTTATGCTTTTTTTCCTGGCCGGAGCCTACACAATCTTCGATAGTTTCCTGGAAAGCAAAGCAAATATTCCCGATGGTGCCGTATTCTTAGCCGTCGCCGGAATCGTCACATTCTGTTTCGGAATTCTTGCCGATCAAATTTCGGTTATGCGCCGAAGCCCCTCCTAGACGGTACGGGACTTCTATATCACATATGCAGAGGCGGAAATCATGCTGAAGAATCACCCTATTTCACAGTTGACCGTTACGGCTGCAATCGTCCTATCAGCGATGTTTACGCTGCCCAATCCCGCCCTGGCTCAGGAAAATGAAGGTGCCATCGAAGGTGTGGTGGCCATACTTCCCATACAATGGAGCCCCGAGGTCAAATCCCGCGCGCGCCTAAAAGAGCCGGAATTACCCAATGTCTTCCGCGCAATCCTCTATAAAGAATTCGAGCCTCTAGGTTACCAAGACATCCCGCTGGAAACGGTTGATAGCAAACTTAAGGATGCCGGACTCGCTCAAGAAGAGCAGCTTGAAGCCGCCGATGGCCAGGCGTTGGCCGATGCGTTGGGATGCCAGGGCGTTCTCAGCGGCTCGATCACCAAATTCTCTACAACTTACAGCGTGCTCTATAACGAGGTGCAGTTGGAGGCTGTGCTCACACTTACGGCCGTGCCTTCGGGCGAAGTGATTTGGTCGAAAACACAAAAGCAGTCCCTGCACGGCGGCATCGTTCTTAAAAGCGGACAGGCATTGGATGTCTTAGGAGAACTTCAAACGAGCGATGCCAAAGTCGCTCAAGAAGTCCAGGTTGTGGTATCCGACACCGTCGGAGCGCTTTTACGTAGCATGCCGCCGCCTAAATTGACCTCCGTAACCGTCCCTCTGATTACCTCCACCAAGGTCATCAAAGAAGGCGACAAGGTTGGAAATGCCTTTCATATCGCCTTTCAGGGAACACCGGGTTGCAAGGCCAGCTTCGATTTGGCGGGTTTGCACCGAGGAATTCCCGCTATCGAGGTTGAGCCGGGACTGTATCAGGGGCTCTATGTGCTCCAAGAGGGCGACTTGAATAGAATCTGGGCCGTCATCGCTTGTTTGACAGACTCTCTGGGTTTATTGGCTGAAAAACCGGTTGAGGGATTTACGATTGCGTTTGCCACGGCAGATAGCTCTGCTGAATCGACAGGTGCATTTCAAGACATTGACTCTGTTGAATCCGATAAGAAAAAGGACCGTGAAAAGAGAAAAAGCAGCAAAAGTCTTGTCGAAATTTCGCCCGATTGGGACCGGCGTGAGCCCATTAAAATCGCCGTCTTGCCTTTCACCATCGAAAAGAAGGGCAAGGCTGAAGGAACCGCTGTCCTTCGACGTGAAATCTATTCACGCTTAGGTGATGTCGATGGTTTTGAGCTCATCGAACCGGCCGCCGTGGATTTCCTTCTTCAAAAGGCCGGTATCGATCCATCGGCGGCGAGTGATGAGAATCCGCAAAAACTTGGCGAACTTTTAGATGTTGATGCTGTATTGGCGGGCACGGTAACCAAATGGGGCAAATCGTATGTCATCGTCGAAACCACAATCACTGCTGAAGGTGAGATTCGCCTAATCCACTGCGCCGATGGAGAACTCTTATGGAGGACTCGGCAAAAGGCAAAATACAGCAAAGGCTTAACGCGTATTCCCACAGGAATCGGAGGTTTGGCCTTTTCGACATTAAGCGCTTTGGCCAAAAAAGATGTCCTCTACCAGCTGGCCGCTCAGTTAGCCGAATCAATGGCTGCGACACTCAATCCAAACAATGACCTGAAGAAAAATGAAGAGGCAAAACCGGAGCCGGAACTGAAAAAAATCTCTGCTGAAGCCGTTCCGGACGGCGGCATTCAGTTGACTATGCAGGCCGAGCCGGATTGCAGAGCGGTTTATTCGCTGACGCGGGATATGAGCAACTTGCCGTTTAGTGAAATTGCACCGGGACTCTACAAGGCCACCTTCCTCCCCTTACCGGAATTCGAGATCGAACCTCAGAGTTTTAAAATCCGGCTTTTCAATAGCGATGGCTTGAGTGCGGAAAAAAATTACATTTGGAAAAACGCCCAACTGGAACCCATACCCGAATCCGAACAATAGGCTATCTGGGGAGTGAAAAAGCCCCTCAATATGGATTATGAATTCGTAGGTTGGAGCTCATTTTATAATTGGAAACCGTGAGATAAGTGGCTCGCGCGAAGGCATAATTACAAATCTACACCGTTCTCGTCCCACTCTGCAGATTCGCGTCTCATGATGTGGCGGTCGATCCATTTTCTGGCTTCTTCACTACTTCGAAAAACTTTGGTTTCCCATGGCGATTTCTCTACATAAGCCAACCACATCCTGGAAAAGGCATAAACAATATCGCTGTCACCGGCAACGATTACGGCCATTCGTGGATTGTTGGCGGAGGCATCGATATCTTGCTTGGCAATCGCTCGTACTTGATCGGGTGTAAGAGAGGTTTTCTCAACACGGCTGAGATTAACAAACTGGTAGCGTAAATTTAAAAATCCCGGTAAACCATATATTTTTCTATTGGTCTTAATAATTTCTTCACCGCGAAGCTCGCCGCTGCAAATTACTTCTACACCGGCGCCATCGTCGACAAAATTAACTTCAACAGGCATTGTTCTTACCGTCGATCCTGGTTAAAACAAATGCCCCCCTGTTATAAAAATATAAATTTAATTTACCTGCCGCAATGCTAAATAATATGGTTTGCAATCTTGGAATCAATTACAAGACACAAACCATTATTTTTTACTATTTCCGTGAAAATATCGGTTAAGCATCCTTGGCAAATTGTCACGAATGTTCAATGGACAAGCAAAATCCACAAAAGTGAAACCGTAATTGCCGTGCGGAAGAATCTTAACAAAACATAAACGGCAACATCCTTAGTCACAAAAAAGGGGAAAGAAAACGAAGGCAACAAACGGCCTTTATGCTGCAACTGTGCGGTTACGACCCCGGTTTTTGGCTTCATACAAGGCATTATCGGCGCGCTGCAACAATTCATCACCGCTCAATTTTTCATCATTGTGAGCGGTAGCCACCCCCAAACTGGCCGTAATGCGAATCCGGCTATCGTCATATTCAACGAGTGTATCTTCAATGCTTTCACGGACACGTTCTGCTACGATTCGCGCACCTGTCCGCCCGGTTTCCGGCAAAAGCATCAGGAATTCCTCGCCGCCATACCGTCCCACAACATCAGGAACGCGTTTGTTTTGACGTGCGATGCTGGCCGCCGCGCGTAATACCTCATCTCCGGCCAAATGGCCGTAGGTATCATTGATGCGCTTGAAATGGTCAAGATCCATCATGATACAAGAGATGGAAGTCGCATAACGCCGTGCACGATCCATTTCTTCCCGCAACCGTTCGAAAATCGTACGGCGGTTGAAGAGACCGGTAAGATCATCGGTCATCGCCAATTCGCGGTCACGATGTAACATCCGGCTGATACGGATCATCACACCAACGCGGGCAACGAATTCTTTTAAATGGTATGGCTTGATCATATAGTCAAAGGCGCCGCTGGTAAGACCTTCGACAATTGTATCGACATCGCCATGCTGAGCAGTCTGAAGAATGATGGGAATATCTTGAGTGGCGCTTAGTCGCCGCAGCTCCGCGCATTGACGAAGCGCTATACGGTCCTTTAAATCCAAATCCAATATGATGACATCGGGATGTTGGCGTACCGCACGTTCAACCAGATCTTCTTCAACAGACACTTCGACAACATCGCATCCTTCAGCCATCAACATGGCCCGCATAAATGCCAAATCTTTTTTGTCGCGGTCTACTGCAAAAACAAGCGGTTTCTCGTTGGATTGTCCATCTACGACTTTTATCATGTCCCTAAACTCCCACACCCTCTTATGATATTTACAATTAGACTATCACAGAAATGCAAGAATTGCACCAAGAATCCGGGTAAAAAAAAGTTGCAAATGATTGGCGCAATTCGTATCATTACTTGATAATTCCATAGGTTAAATTCGCCGTAAATGCTGTAAAATAAGCGTGATACACCTTTATGCACAATCTTGCACACATCAGGCGTATCAATATGAGCCTATCATTTGTCTGATTTTGATACAGGTTTAACGGATACCCTGATGCGGTCCGCGAGGCCGGATGGTCGTAACTGTCCAGTCGGATTTACCCTCGCTGGGCGGGATTGGGATGGTCCCGGAATCCGCTTTTGTATCTCGAGAGTGTAAACGAATGACAATCAAAACGGATACGATTAGGCCTCCCAGAATAACGCATAATAGAAAAATCCCGCCCGCAAGTATCAATAGACGCATGCAAAAACTCCAATAAGACTGCAAACCTCACCGGACGAACTTATAACCAGGATTGGCAATCCTGGTTAGCCAATTAGAAAACTATTCCAACACCAATAACCGTTCGGACGCCGATACCATAACTTCAAGAGCCAAAGGCAGCGCATTCTCGTCAATATTAAAGCGGGAATTATGATGCGGAAAATCGCTGCCCGCTTCTTTATTGCCCACGCCCACAAAAAAATAGCACCCCGGCACACGTTCCTGCACAAAAGCCATATCCTCGCCCCCCATGCTAGGTTCCTGACAAACCACTTGGCCTTTGCCCACAATCGATTCGGCCGCTTCCCGGACTGTTTGGGTAACAATCGGATCATTGACGACTGTGGGATACACATGTCGATAATCCAAATCGTATGTTCCACCCATCGCCGAAGTAATTCCTCCAAGAATACGTTTGAATTTATCGGGCATAGCCGCGCGTAATTCCGGATTATAAGTCCGCACGGTGCCTTGGAGTTTGACCTTGCTTGGGATGATGTTAAATGCCGTGCCGCCATGAACAGCACCGAAACTCAAAACGAACGGCTCCACCGGCGGGCACTCACGATGCAGGCCGCCTTGAAGCGCCTCGATAACCCGGGCTGTCATCAATATCGTATCGACACCCAACTGCGGCATTGCGCCATGCGTCCCCTTGCCATTCAAACTGATTTCAAAACTATCGTTCGCGGCAAAGACCGGCCCTTCACGTACCCCAATTTGCCCGGACGGGAAAAAGGACCACAAATGTAACGCCAAACAAGCATCAACGGGAAAAATCTCCAGCATACCTTCATCGAGCATCGGTTTTGCGCCACCGGCAATCTCTTCGGCCGGCTGAAACATCATGACGACTTCCCCCGGAAGATCGTCCTTCTTGGCAGCTAAAAGTTCCGCGGCAACAATCCAATCGCCGTATGTCCATCATGTGCGCAGGCGTGCATCACCCCATCGTTGCAGGACCGGTAAGGAACATCGTTCTCTTCTTGAATCGGAAGCGCATCCATATCCGCCCGGATAAGAATCCGGCGGCCGGGTCGTGATCCTTTTAGACGCGCCAAAACACCGGTTTTACCAATGCCCGTATGGACCTCATAACCGGCTTCTTTTAGATGTTTCGCAACAATCCCGGAGGTACGAACTTCTTCAAAACCGAGTTCCGGATGCTTATGCAGGTCCCGGCGAATGTCGATTAACCGGCCGGTAACCGCCTTGACTTCGGGACGAATCTTCATTTTAACCTCGATTTCTTATGAAACGGGAACGGAGACAGGTTTCGTGCGCCGGGCGCGGAACTGACGCCACAAACCGCGAAGGATATGCGGCAACGAAAACTTCACAGGCATCATATCCTCATCCGCGCACAGCTTGAAATTGCGGGCCAGACAATCCTCGAGCGGCGGTCCCAGAATTTCGATGTTCTCCATATCCAGGGACGCGCTCATGCCCAGTTGATGCGCCGCTTCCAACACCAAATGCTTTTCCGGATCTGCACCCAATATCTCTACCCAAACACGATCCAGTGCCAATGTATCGCCACAAGCGGTAATTAAACCAACCATATTCGGATCGCCATTCATTGGCCCTAAGCGCTCCATGGCCATAATGCCGTCGGCAATCGTCAAAACCGGCGCAATGGCGTGGCAATTAACGACAAGCATCTTCGCAAAACACAGCGCATCCGCACCGACTTTAAAATGCCACAAAGCCTTGCGCCGTCCGGGAACACATCCATAAAGATTTTTCACGCCTAAAGTGAGATAGCATTGTTGATGGACTTTAATTTTGGGGAGATTGATAACTGCGTCGAATCCATCCAATCCCGAACTGACCTGCGGATGAGCAACCTCACCATTCAGAGTTCCGCCTGGCCGCGACTTGCCTAAATCCAGCACCGGCTCAAGCCCAAGAGATTCTAATCCCGGGGTCATGCCCGCCTTTTTCGCGACCCCTGCTGCGCTGCCGATGGCGCAACTGTCGCCTACAACCGGAGTAGCGCCTACTTCGAGGACCAGCCGCGCCACCGCCTCGACAATGCTTGCATCGGTCGTTGTATAAGGTTTGGGAGCAAGTAAATTGGGCTTGAGTAGAACTCTTTGTCCTGGGGCCACAAACGCCTTCATCCCCCCCAGCCGGTCCAGACAAACACGCATGGCGGCCAGAACCGGTTCGCGGTCGTAAGTAGTGCATTTTTCGATGCTTAAAGGGATTTTCATGGTGATTCCGGTTTGGAAATCCTACGCAAGGTGGGGATGAATGGCAAGGAACAGCATGTGCAGTTCTTACACAGGCTGACCATAGAGTAATGCGCTGTCCAATACGCTTCTTTTTGCTTGTGAAAGAGGAATTGCGGTCATATCCTGATGACAGAAATCCGTTGAATCATGAAGCATAAGGCAAGCAGATGCCGGAAGTTTTGCATATTGTCACTTCATTATGTGGCGGCGGAGCCCGCCACATTCATACGCTAATTCAAGGATTGGCCGGACAAAGCGGAACGTGCGCGTTGTTGGCCCCTGATGATGAGCCGGCATTAAGCGCTCAGTTTCGTTCATCCGGTATTCTTTGGAGAGCGTTGCCTCCGGAAAATAGTAATCCGCTTAAAATCGTCTCGGCTATTCGCCGCGCAATTCATGATTTCCAACCGGCTATCGTCCATCTTCACGGTCACCGGGCGGGCCTCTTTGGCCGGTTGGCTGTGGCTTCTATTAGCAACCAGCGGCCTGCCGTGGTGACGACTTTTCACGGCTATCATCCCCCGTTTTACCGTTACCCCTGGTCACGCCTGGCGGGCAACTCCATCGAAAGAATGCTCGCACCATTGAGCGATGCTTTTATCGCCGTATCCCCAAGCACCGCCGAGTTCGCAGCGCAGGCCTTATGCATGGAGCCGGATGATATCGACATCATCCCCAACGGCATTCCACTCCAAGGTCCACCAATGGAATTGGAACGTAAGACAGCGCGTCAGGAGTTGCTTTCCTTGTTTTCGCAATCGCCGCTGGACCACCCACCGGTGTTAATTGGTTGTATTGCCCGGCTGCACCGCCAAAAGGGTGTAGATCTTCTGCTGGAAGCCTGGCGCATTTTTGCGCAACGGTCGCCCCTCATACAAAATCGCCGCGGCCATTTCCACTTGCTTATCGCCGGTGACGGCCCGGAGCGTAAATATTACCGCCTCTTTTGCCAAGAATACGGTCTTGAATCGAATGTCCATTTCCTGGGAGCGATTCCCTCTTCGCGCGGATTTTTGTCGGGAGTGGATTTATTTGTGCTGCCGTCCCGTTGGGAAGGTTTGCCGTTAACCGTACTCGAAGCCTGGGATGCGGGCACACCGGTTCTAGCTACAAAAGTACCTGGTAATTGCGGCTTAATCCGTCACGATATCGATGGATTCTTGGTCGAACCTCTGGCAGAACAATTGGCCCGCGCCTTGGCTCTTCTTTCCGGTGACAGCAAAAGGCGCGCGCGATTCATTACTCAAGCCGGTATAAAAATTAAAAATTACAGCGCAGAAAAAATGGCGGAATCGGTACAGGCCGTTTACCGCCGCATAGTAAACGAGCAAGCCGGCTGCATTACCCCTGTTTCAGAATGCTTGGCGGATTGAAGGTTCTTCAAAACTTTTTCGCTTGATACGCCCCGTGCGTCGTCACCGGCCCCGGCCCCCAATGCACAATATCTCCAATTGAATAGAGTCCGTTGGTAACTTCAAAAGGAAACGAGTGATTCATTTCGTAATCCGGCCCCAAAGAGCGATGAACATAATGTATCCAGTTGGGAAAAGGCAGACGCCCCGTGCAGCCCGATAGTGAAAAAACATCTGCAGTAAAACATTTCCAGTTATGCGGCAACCACTCTGCTTCGTCAGTATCTCCGGCGTAATGGTAATAGGGATCTCCTCCCCAATCGATTTCCGCTTCATAATTGGAAAAGGGATCATGCGGGCATGCACTTAAATAGGCAATCGGTGTTGTTAGTTCACGCAGACGTGGCGGCTTGCCTTCATTGGGCCCTAAAGGATAAGCATTCCAATCCAAATAATACTGCTCCATGGCCGTGGATTGGGCTTTCAAATCTGCATAAACACGCGAAATTTTCGCCCGCGTTTGTGCATTCAAAAAATTAGGGATGGCAATTGCCGCCAAAATACCGATGATCGCCACCACAATCAGCAATTCGATCAGCGTAAAGCCCTTTCCCTGCGCTCCGATTTTCATGGCGCGATTATTGCACAAAAACCGCTGGGATATGAACCACTATTTTGACGCCTGGAAAAAATTTACACATACCCGCCTTCGCGCAGGTAGGCGCGGAGTTCTTCTTTAGAGACCGGCTGGTTGCTGGTGATAAATCCGGATGAGAGTTCAATCGGCGGGCCCGGACGGTCATCGACGCGCTGCGAGGGGATAATCACTCCCAAATCGTCACTTAAAAGATAGGCGTGGACCGCTTCACCGGGCGTAATTAGATCTTCATCTAATTTTTCACCCGGGGTAATACCGATAATTCTAATCGCAATATCTTCCGCCTTGAGTCCGGCCTTGGGTGCGAGTTCTTCGATCATGACTTCACACAAATCTTGGATACGCACGGCTTTCATGCGCATCACAAAGATTTCTCCACCCTGCGCCCGGGCCGCAGCCTCAAGCACCAGCTGAGCGGCATTGGGAACCGTCATAAAGAAACGGCGCATATCCGCGTGAGTCAGCGTAACCGGGCCGCCCTGACGAATCTGCTCCCGCCAGAGGGGCAAAACCGATCCGCGTGAATCGAGCACATTCCCAAAACGAACCGAGCAAAAAATCTTTTGTGGCATGCGCCGGTAGAATGATGCCCAGGCAATGAGCCGTTCGGCCAACAGCTTCGTTGCACCCATCGTCGAAGTGACATTGACAGCCTTATCGGTGCTGATATTGACCACTCGGCGCACACTGGTTTCGAGCGCGGCCGTAATCACATTCTGTGTACCAAGCACATTGGTCTTAACGGCTTCGGGGGGATCATATTCGGTCGATTCCACGCGCTTGAGCGCGGCGGCATGAAACACCGTATCCACACCATCGAAGGCCCGGCGCAGACGGTCGACTTCACGGACATCGCCCAATAAATAACGGATATTGTTATATTTCGCGAACTCCTGACGGAGCAGGGCCTGACGGTATTCATCCCGCGACAGGATACGCACCATCGAAGGTTTGTATTTTAGCAATTGGCGTACAATCTCACTGCCAATCGAACCTGTACCGCCCGTCACGCAAACTGCGCGGCCTTCCAGCATCATACTCAGCCGTTCACGAATATCCGCATCCATAGCCATACCTCGCCCCGGATGTCACACGGAGCATCGTAAAGTTATCGGCGGCTCATTCCAAAAGTGGAGTGCCGGTCCAAATCGCTGAATAGGACCACCTGACGCAATCAGGCAGGTTGTTCGGCGGGTGTGTCGTCTTTGGGACGGAAAAGACCCACCATCAAAATGGACATCTCATAGAGCAAAATGAGCGGGAATGCACAGATCAACTGGCTGGTAGGATCCGGCGGAGTGACGATCGCTCCTAAAACAAACATACCCACAATCACATAAGACCGAGCTTTGCGGAGCGAGGCCGCAGTAACAAGTCCCATTTTTGCCAGCAACGCAATGACTACCGGCTCTTCAAAAATAACACCGAAGGCCAGCACCAAATGCAGGGCGTTGTTGAGATAGATATCAATCGACCAGATGTTTTCGATCCCGGCGCCGGCCGCCAAAGAAGACATAAAAGCGATCATGATCGGCAGAACGAGAAAATACGCAAACAATCCGCCGCAAACAAAACAGAACCAAGTGGAGATGACCGTGGGAAAAATGAAACGTTTTTCACGTTTATAAAGCCCGGGTGAGACAAATCGCCAAATTTCATAGAAGAAATAAGGAAAACCTATAAAGATGCCCGCAACAATCGAAATCTTGATTTTCGCCATAAAGGCCACAAGCGGACCTTGGGCATTGAAACGAACACGCCCGGCTTCGTCCCGGTAGGATTCAGCCTCCGGATCGACATCAACAATCGCTGTCTCATCCCCCGTAACTTCCGATTCATCGCTGGAAGAAAAATATTCAACCACCGGTGTAAACATCCCGGTTAAAAGATCGCTGAGTTTCTGTAAGCGGTCGACATCCTCGGCGGGTGCAATCAGCATTTGCAGCAGGTAACCCGAAAAAGCAAAGCTGACAAGCGTACATACTGCTAAAACCACAATCATGCGGATGATGCGTACGCGCAGTTCTTCAAGGTGCTCGATGAAGCTCATATGCCCGCCGAGTTCGACGTCTTCGTCGTGATCCTCAGGCGGAGGCAGTTTTTTATCTTCAGCCATGGCAGCGGTTTAATCCGTAACGTAATCGTCCGAAAGATTGGTATTGGTTGGTGTCGGCTTTTTCACCTGTTGGGCTTCTTCTTCTGCATTTTCCGATTGGCTTGCCAATTCGCCGGAAAGATAGCCCTCCGATGTGTAATTCCGATTGCTGTCTTCTTCAGATGGTGTATCTGTTTCTATTGTCTGCTCCGAAGATTGAGCCGAGGAATCGCTCTTGTTTGCGGATGGCGGTGACTCATCAAATGGATGCGTATCGTCGTTACAGAAAGTCTCTTCATAAGTTGCATCCGGCTTTGCTTGCTCACTATAAATTTCATCCTCATAGGTCGAGGCATAGTAATCGTCTTCTCCGGAAGACGATATCGCCGGAGCAGTCGGAGGAGTCGGCTCGGATTCTTCTGTCTTGTTCGATGAATCTTCGTAAGAGATTGTTTTCGGTGGACGGCGGGGAGGTGGAGTTTCAAGGGCCGCCAAGTCGATCTGTTCCTTGACCTCCTGTGTGGCCTGGCGAATGGCCCGGCTGACTTTTCCCAAAAGACGCGCAATTTCCGGAAGCCGTTTCGGCCCAAAGACCAACAAGGCCACTACAACGATGACCGCGATTTCCGGACCGCCAGGTATACCAATCACCGAACACTCACTCCTTCTGGTTTCGCTCCGGGCCTTATTCAGGCTCCGTGCGTCGCTTGATAACCATCCTATCGATCTTACAGGCGGGCAACCATATTAAGATGCCAAGACTTGCGCCAGCTTGTAGATATCCGGGTCCACCTCTTTTTTCTGTGTCCATACAATCTCAAGCGGGCTTCGAACCACTTTCCCTGATATCAGACCCACCATAAGATCCGTCTCTCCGTCAAGAAGAGCCAACACAGCAGCGTGCCCCAACCGGCTGGCCAAGACGCGATCAGCGGCCGTCGGAGTACCACCCCGTTGAATATGACCGATCACTGAGGCGCGAACACTGATATCCGGGAGACGTTTCGAAACTTGGAACTCCACCTCCAACGCTGATGCAGCGCCCTCGGCAACGACTAAAATAAACGATTCTTTGCCGCGCTTCTTGCCTTCCTCCAATTTGCGGCAGATGTCATCGTAGTTAAAAGAAACACCGGGCACGAGGATATCCTCGGCTCCGCCGCCAATTCCCACTTCCAAAGCAATAAAACCGGCATCACGGCCCATGACTTCTATGACAAACAATCGTTCGTGCGAGGTGGCCGTATCGCGAATCTTATCGATTGCCTCCAACGCCGTATTGACAGCTGTATCAAAGCCAATAGTCAGATCGGTACCGGCGATGTCATTATCAATCGTTCCTGGCACACCCACAGTCTGGATGCCGTAACCCGCCAACTCATGCGCCCCCCGATAGGAACCGTCGCCGCCAATGACAACGACACCTTCGATCCCATGCTTCTTTAGATTGGCAACGGCCTTTTTCTGACCTTCTTCGGTCTTGAATTCCAAACAGCGCGCCGTCTGCAAAATCGTGCCGCCTCGATTCAGAATCCCGCCGACACTCGAAAGACTCATGAGCTGCATGTCATCATCGATCATGCCCCGATAGCCATTCCGTATCCCAAAACACTCCAGACCATGTGCACAGGCCGTACGTACAACCGCACGAATGGCCACATTCATCCCAGGCCCGTCTCCACCGCTGGTTAAGACGGCAATACGAGATAGTTTTTTTGACGTGTCAGCTGCTTTTTTCTTGGGCATAGAACTGAACCTGATTGGAGGATCTGCTCTTGAACAACGATGAACAGGCACGGGTGACAAGAGAGCGGGGACCGGTCGCATGACCGGCCCCCGTATGATAGCAGTACGTTGTTCTGGTCCTAGCCGTTACTTTACCAACGCCATTTGACCCGGATTGCCGGGGATGCGGCAGAATCTGGCAAGCTCGGCAGGAGATTATTTTTTGCCGATCCAGGACATCATGCCGCGCAGAACCTTGCCTACGACCTCGACCTGATGATTCTGGTCAATACGTTTGAGGGCATTGTAAACGGGACGATTGGCCTGGTTTTCCAGAATCCACTCCCGTGCAAAACGGCCGTCTTGTATCTCGTCCAAAATGCGGCGCATCTCTTTTTTGGTCTCTTCGGTAACCAGACGCGGACCACGGGTAAGATCGCCATATTCGGCGGTGTCGGAAATCGAATAGCGCATACCCGCGATACCGGCCTCATAAATGAGATCGACGATGAGTTTGACTTCGTGGACACACTCAAAATAGGCCATTTCAGGCTGATAGCCCGCTTCGACCAGCGTTTCAAAACCGGCTTTGATCAATGAGGTCAGGCCGCCGCAAAGCACAACCTGCTCACCGAAGAGGTCCGTTTCGGTCTCTTCTTCAAAGCTCGTCTCGATAACACCCGCACGCGTTCCGCCGATTCCTTTGGCATAGGCCAAAGCGTTGTCTTTGGCTTTGCCTGAAGCATCTTGATAGATCGCGATCAAGCAGGGAACACCGCCGCCACCCGCAAACACACGGCGGACAATATGCCCGGGGCCTTTGGGCGCGCACATAATTACATCGATATCCGCCGGGGGAACAATCTGGCCGTAATGAATATTGAATCCATGCGCGAACAGCAATGTCTGCCCCGCTTTGAGATTGTCAGCAATCTCTTTGTTGTAGACGAGTGGCTGAATCTGGTCAGGAAGCGTAACGGTCAAAATGTCCGCTTTCTTGGTGACTTCTGCAGCGCTCATCACTTCAAAACCATCGGCTTTGGCAGCGTCATAATTCTGCCCGGGCACTTCGGCCACGATGACCGAAACACCACTATCGCGAAGATTTTGGGAATGTGCGTGTCCTTGGCTTCCGTATCCGAGAACTCCTACTGTCTTTCCATTAAGTTTGCCAAGGTCGGCATCCTTGTCGTAGTACATTGTGACCATCGTCGACTCCTAATACTTTCATGTTGCCGTTTCCGACTATTCACGATTTGTTATTTGTATCTTCAGCCTGCGGCACGATAATGCGGCCCCGGGCCATGGCAACCCGCCCGCCGCGTGCAACTTCTTCGATGCCGTAAGGCTCTAACAAGCGTAGCAATCCTTCGATTTTACCTTCCGAACCGGCGGCTTCTACAATAATCGTATGCGGCGAAACGTCCACCACTTTGCAGCGGAAAACATCGCACACATCGATAACTTCGGCGCGTTTATCCGGCTCGGCGCAGACCTTAATCAGGACCAGCTCGCGATCCACAATATCCCGGTCGCCCATCGAAAAGTCTACGACTTCGTAGACTTCGATCAATTTTGCCATCTGTTTGCGGACCTGATCCAGAATCCGGTCATCGCCCGGTACGATTATGGTCATACGGGAAATCTTCGGATTCTCGGTTTCCGCAACCGAAAGACTTTCGATATTAAAACCGCGCGCTGAAAAAAGACTCGCCACCCGGGCTAAAACACCGGAACGGTTCTCCACCAGTACGTAAAAAATATGCCGTCGTGTCATCGCAATTTCTCCCTTTTTGGGATGGTTTCATCGTTGAACCGTACTGGCTTGGGGCCGGGCGGCGCCGGGTCCGGAGTTCAGCGGACTTCAAGTTCTAGCGGGTTGAACCGCTTCCCGCCAGAGCCCTGCCTGCATACGATCTTGAACAAGTACAGAGCGCATGCCGCCAGTTACGGTCTATTGTGTTCCACTCCGTGCACGCGGGCCGGAGCCTCGTCTATCTTCCAAGGGGAAAAATCCCCACACCGGGTACATCACGAATCCGGATTTCGAATGCGGCCGGTGCTTATGCCATTCCCGACATGATCTGATCCAGCGATGCCCCTGCCGGAACCATCGGATAGACATTTTCCTCACGCGTGACCCAAACATCGATCAAGCATGTCTTATCGTTTGAAAATGCTTCTTTTAAGACCGGCTCCAATTCCTTGCGGCTGGTAACCTTGGCCCCAAAACAGCCATAGGCTTCGGCCAATTTGGCGAAATTGGGCAGATATTCGCAGTTCCGCCAGTCGCCGGGTTTGGCGTCATTATTCAATGGACGGGTCAATTCAGTAGCCGAGTAATTCTTGCCATAGAAAAGATCTTGCCACTGGCGAACCATACCCAGCCAACCATTATTGACAATAATAACCTTCACTGGTCGGTTGTAATAAGCAGCCGTGGCTAGCTCTTGAATGGTCATCTGCAGTGAGCCATCACCGGCAATATCGATACAGAGCTTGTCCGGATTGCCGAATTTCGCGCCAATGCTGGCCGGGAAACCGTAACCCATCGTTCCAAGTCCGCCAGATGTAAGCCATGACCGGGGACGCGTAAAAGTCCGGTATTGCGCGGACCACATTTGGTGTTGACCCACTTCCGTGGCAATGATCGCGTCTTCCGGGGCCAGTTTGGCCACCAGCTCAATCAACTCCTGCGGCAGGATATCGTCGCTTTTATTCGGATCCTTGCGGTAAGCCAGCGGGAATTCTTTCTTCCATTCGTCAATTTCCGCAAGCCATTCATCCGTATCCAAACGCTTTAACAACGGATTCAGCTGGTTTAAAACCATTTTGCAATCGCCCACTAGATCTATATCCACAGCCACGTTCTTACCCACTGATGACGGATCGATATCGATATGAATGATCTTGGCGTGTGGTGCGAATTCCTCCAACTTGCCTGTGACACGGTCATCGAAACGGGATCCCACAGCAATAAGCAGATCGCTGTGCTGAACCGCGCGATTGGCGTAAACGGTTCCGTGCATCCCCAGCATCCGCAAAGCCAACGGGTGGGTTTCCGGAAATGCGCCGAGTCCCATCAATGTAGTTGTGACCGGGATATTGGCTTTTGTCGCCATCACAAAGAGTTCATCGGCGGCATCGGCATTGATCACGCCGCCGCCCACGTACAGCAACGGACGCTTTGAAGCCTTAATCATATCGGCGGCTTCTTTCACCAGCTTCTCCGGCGCTGTGGTCGGGACCTTGTAGCCGGGCAGATCCGGCTCGGTCGGATAGACGTAATTCTCAAGCGTCTGCTTCTGAATATCCTTGGGGATATCGATCAACGTCGGCCCCGGACGCCCGGTATAGGCAATGTGAAATGTATTGCGCAGCAGCTGCGGGAGCTCTTCAATCGACTTCGCTAAATAATTGTGCTTGGTCGCCGAACGCGTAATACCCACAACGTCCGCTTCCTGGAATGCATCGTTGCCAATTAGCGGTGAAGGGACCTGGCCGGTGATACACACCAGGGGGATCGAATCCATTAACGCATCGCACAGCCCGGTCACAAGGTTTGTTGCGCCCGGTCCTGATGTCGCCAAGACGGCCACAGGCTTGCCGGTCGAGCGGGCATAGCCCTCGGCCATGTGTACAGCGCCTTGCTCGTGACGGGTTAAAACAAACTCGAATTTATCGGACTGATTGACGAGATCGAACACGTCAATAATCGCACCACCCGGATATCCGAAGACGACCTCGACCCCTTCTTTTTCAAGGGCGTCAATTACGATTTCCGCGCCTTTGATGGTACGAGGTTCATCTTTGCCGGTTTTTTTCACTTTTTTCGGTGCCATGATCTGGACTCCTCTTTTGTTCTAAAACCGCCCGGTGTTGTCCGCGCGGATCGTCGGCTTTTTATCCCGGATTTCATCCGGGCCAAATAAACACAAAAAGGCCGCAGGGGATTTGATGTCCGCCTGCGGCCTTAGGGCTATCTATGTGATCCGAAAATCTAGCCCCAAAGCGCAGGCGTGCCTACGACGACGAGTACGACCTCGACGACTACAACAACACTCTGCAGGGCAAATTTCCGTGTCATGATCGGGAACCATACGCAAAAAGAAGTATCGGCGCAAGCGTAGGCTGCTTGAATCAATGACTGAAAACGAGTCCCCGTGTTGCTGCTTTCCCGGCAGGCCGGCGCAAGACCTTGAACGTCCGGCACGGCGATACCAGACTGAGAGCATGACACGCGCTGACGCCTTGCATCAAGTTAAAGACCGAATTGCAGCCGCCTGTGAGCGGGCCGGACGCGATATTCGGGAGGTCACGCTTGTGGCTGTAGGCAAAACCTATCCATCGGAGGTTATCCGGGAGGTTTGCGAAGCCGGACAAAATGTATTCGGTGAAAACCGGATTCAAGAGGCCGAAAAAAAAGTCGCGGAATTGGCCGAGTTACATTTGGAATGGCACTTAATCGGCTCCCTGCAAACCAACAAAGCCCGTAAAGCGGTGGCCAATTTCGATTGGATTCATTCTGTAGACCGTCCCAAGTTGGCTGAAGCCCTCGAAAAGGCCGCCTCTGAATTAGGCCGTACCAGACCCATCCTGATTCAGGTCAATCTGGCCGGCGAACTCCAAAAGGGCGGAATCACCCCCGATGAATTAGAAACATTGGGCGAGACGCTCGAATCTTGCACGCATCTCGTGCCTCACGGCCTGATGATTATTCCTCCATTCGGGTTGCGTGAACGGGCCATCCGCAAACAATTCGCAGGTTTGCGAGAACTCGGCGAAAAACATGCGGCATGGCTTGCCGGGCCCGATGGCAAAGTCGAACTCTCCATGGGAATGACTTCTGATTTTGAATGGGCAATTGAAGAAGGCGCTACTTTTGTGCGGGTTGGCACAGCAATCTTCGGTAAGCGGTGATGATCGTCACGTAATTTTACACAAATACCGAACCGAATTGACTATCATTTGCAACACTCCCGGGAATTAAAAAAAATGGGAGGAGCATGCTACTGTACGCGCATCTTTAAGTGTTGCAGGTAATCATGAATCGAAATCTATTGCGCTCTTTATTGACTGTTTCCAGCATTATCGGAATCGTTTGCTCCGTTTCAATCGTATCGTCAGGCGCGGCCGAGGTCATCACACTGCCGCAACCGGATATGGCGGGTCTGGTATATGGTGGAACTCAAGGCGTTGCCTTTGGTTCGTTGGATCATTTCGTGGATTTTTATGACAACGCCACCGGCGCAGATGGCGATCCCACCTATTTGCAGCGTTCCAAACTTGAAGCCGGGTACGCCTCCAATTTGCCTGTACGAATTTCCAAAATCGACTTCCCTTGGCGCCGGATCGAAAACGATGGCGATGACGTTTTCAACGATAACTCAACCAATTACAACGTCGACATTAACATTGACGGTTTGGGCGCATCGCTTATCGGCGTATTGGATTACCCGCCTTCTTGGGTTCGTCCATTCCGTTACGATCCGCTGTTCAAAACTTATGCGGAATATCTCAGCGAAGACACTTACAGCATGGATACCATTTATCGGACCGGGGAACAGCGCCTACAGGAATGGGCCGAATATGTCGATTTCACCGTGCAACGTTACGGCGACCGCGTAGGTATTTGGCAGATTCTTAATGAGCCTATTAACTTCACATTTTCGGCCGCAGGATTCGAAGAAGACGGATTTGACAGTTTTACGGCTGAAGAATTGGAGGCTTCGGTTCCTGATGACTTCGTAACCATGATTATGGATATGATCCGCCGCGCCTCTGACCGTATCCGCCTGCGTGACCCGGATGCGATTGTTACGATCGGCGGATTCTTTGATATTTCGAATGATTCGGAGGAAACGGCAAGGCAGCGCCTTATACGCAATTTGCTATCCGTCGACATGCCTTCCGGAGAAACCGTGCGCTTGGAAGATGTCGCTGATGGAATTTCACTGCACATCTATCCCGGAAAATTCACATTGACCGAAAGCGACGCCGGTGTGTTGGACCGCTTTGCTTCGATCCGGGCTACCAAAGAAATTATCGAAGAATCCGGACAGCATCTCGATTTCTTTATCGATGAGTATGGCAATCCGACCCGCGCAGCCACCGAAACCGTGCAACTGCCCTCCGTTCTGGCCCGGGAAATGGCCATCAATCTCGCCGAAGGCGTTAAGGCCATGACCGCCTTTGAACTCTATGACTATGCCCTGTTCCCCCGCGACATGGACGGCACAACCGGACTACGTGATACGGTGAATCTGTTTTTATTGAATTCCCGATATCCATCCGAACCGGCCATCACGCCCGGCTATCAAACACTCAACAAACTTTACGACTTATTAGCAGGCGCCGTTCCCGAAAAAGAAATCAACGATGCCGCACCCAAAGCGGGACCTGGTTCTTCGCCGAAGATCAGCTACCGCAGTTTCTTGAATGGTTATGACCGGGTCCAAGTGCTTTGGTCTAATTCCTCGCGATCTCAAGACATCACTTTGGATTTTCCCGAATGTCAAAGCATTCAGCTTTGGCGCATTAACGATCATTTGGAAAACGCCGCCGCTGAGATATTTTCCGCGACTGAAATCAACACACCCATGACTTCGCTGGCCCTGGAATCAGGCGGCGCCTTTTCCGCATTGGAACCGTTCGAAACGGTCGTTCTCACCTATCAATATGATGATTCAGTCTTGACCCTTGAGCCGGACGAGGCGGATATCGCCTTCGATAAATACAATTCACCCATCGCCTATGCAGGCCATCCTATTCAATTTCACGCAACACTTAGCGGAGCAACTGAAACATTTTCAATTCCCGTATCATGGGCGGTGATTTCAGCTGAAAGATATTACGGGACAACCCAAGACAGCGGTTCCGGAGTTATCAGTCTGGATGGCCGTTTCACCGGGGTCACACCGGGGCCGTGTGTGGTAGTGGCCCGTGCCGGTGAAAAAACCGCCAGCTACGCATTGAATGTCGTAAGCCTGCAAAAAAACCTGCTGCACAACGCAGGCATGGATGTCGCACCGGATATGGATGATCCCCGGCCTATGGGTTGGGTGACACGTCAGCCGGGAGCCACGGTCAGTTTGAATGGTGGCACTGTCGGCTGGTCAACCAACGCTGATGATGCCTTTACCGGTAATGGCTGCGGATATATTTCGTTCCCCGCAGGGCTGGTCAGTGGATTCTCGGGATCGTTGGCACAAGAAGATCTCCGCGATGGTTACAACCGGGAAGTCATCGACCTGAATGACGGGTACTTGCTCGCGGTGTGGATCCGCCGTCCCTTTGGCGATGACGATACTTTCATTCATTTAAACCAATTCGAAGACACCCGTGATAGCAGCTCGCTACTCGGCGATATGAAATATTACGATTACGGCCGGGTTCGGGATAAATGGGAGATGGTTCATTGTGTCGATCCGCTATACGCCCGTCCCAATCGCAAACATCAACCGAGTCTGGATCCTCTTTCCGATGAAATTGGCCTGTTCACGCTCCGTCCGGATGCCAAAGCGCTCGATCATATTTTAGAACTACAGCCAAATGGCGAAGGGGCAGAAGCGACAACCGTCTACTTTGACCAGGCCTATCTTGGGCCGTATACGGCGTTTGAAATCATGCAACCGGATGGTTATCTGGATGATCTTTCGGGTGTAGATGGCACAGACAGTTCCCAAGAACGCTCCCTGCAAATTTCTTGGATGTACGATCCCAGCCTGTATTCGGATGTCTACACGGTCCGTCTGTATTGGGATACCGATACCAATCCTAATAATGGCAAAAACTTCATTGCCGAAGTCCCCAACGATGCCAATACTCCGTATGTCTGGACAGATATCCCCAAACAAGTTCGGAGTTATCACACCATTTATGCGGAGCTGGTTTCACCAGCCAAAGAAATCAGAGCCATGGATTACGGCGGACCTTTTATCGCTCCACTTACTGATCCCCCAACCCCAACCCCAACACCAACGAGTACGCCAACTGCTACACCAACACCAACGAGCACGCCGACTGCTACGGCCACACCTACGCCTACACCTGACCCAACCGGGGAAGTGGGTGAGAAATCTTTGGATCTCTTCCGTTTTAGTACATGGTGGGAATCTCAAACAGCCAATCCCGGTGATGGCTACGATCTGGATGGAGATGGAGCTGTCCAAAAACCAGATTTATTACGTCTAATGGAGGAAGAGGACAACTAACGGAATTCATTAATTCCGAGCTGCTGTACACTGAAATTATGTCTCAAGAACCGCATTCCTATTATCTGATCGGCTGCCGGGCGGTCTGGCGCGAGCTCTATCTATGTGCCGCGCAGTCTAAAAATCGGATCGAAATTGCCCTCTTGCCGCAGGGTTTGCACAACACACCGGACCTTTTGCGCAAAGAAATGCGGCGCATGATTTCAAATGCGGGCGAAGGTTGGGATGCAATTCTTTGCGGGTATGGGTTGTGCTGTAACGGCCTCGCGGGCCTGTCTCATCCAACCTTGCCATTGGTGCTGCCTCGCGCTCACGATTGCATCACACTCTTGCTCGGCTCTAAAGAAACCTATCGGGATTACTTTGAAGCCCATCCGGGGACCTATTGGTACAGTTCCGGTTGGTTCGAAGAAACCGATATGCCCGGACCGGACCGGGATGAAAAGACCCGCCAAATGTATGTCGAAAAATACGGCGAAGAAAACGCGGACTTCCTCATGGAAGAAACACAACGTTGGCGAGTCAATTACCATTGCGCCACTTTTGTTGATTGGGGATTGAAGGGTTCAATTGACTACATTGCCGAAACCCAAAAATGCGCCGAGTATTTGGGGTGGAGTTACGACCGGGTAGAAGGCAATAACAAGCTGCTCATGGCTCTCATGAATGGAGAATGGGATGAACGCGGCTTTTTGGTGGTTCCACCAGGGCATACCATCATTCCATCCCATGATGAGACAATCGTAAAAGCCGAAAAAGATGGAGCGGCCGTAAAAGAATTTGATGCCGGTCCCACTGCAGGCAGTATCAATATGCCTGATGGAAAATGGTAATTGACTGAAGCCCGCATAGCGGGTGGTGAAATAATGATTGACCGAAAAGAGATTGATATACGTTACGAATTAGCCTGCAACGCGGCCCGTGAAGCCGGGTACATTGCCAAACGTTACTTCCGGACCAGTCCGGAGGTCGTCAAAAAAGCCGACAATTCCCCGGTAACCATAGCCGACCGCGAAGGCGAAAAGCGCATACGCGGGATTATCCAACGGCTGTTTCCGGATGATGCCATTCTGGGCGAAGAGTTCGGCGAAGTGCCGGGAACCAACAAATTCCGTTGGACCATCGATCCCATTGATGGCACCAAAAGCTTCGTTTGCGGTGTGCCCCTGTTTGGAACGCTGGTAGGTGTTGAGTATGAAGGCCGGAGTATAGCCGGGGTAATCTACTTGCCTATGTTCGATGAACTCCTGACCGCGGTCGAAGGAAGGGGTGCGCATTGTAATGGCGAGCCGATCCGGCTTTCGGAGACCGCCAACCTCAATCAAGCCGTTGTCGTCGGTTCCGGTGTGGAATATCAAAACGATGCCTGGGCTCGGGCATTCTCCAAAATTCTCCCCCAAATCCGTTACTACCGCACCTGGGGTGACTGCTATGGCTGGACCTTGCTCTTACAGGGCCACGTCGATGTCGTATTCGATCCCGGCCTCAAACCCTGGGACAGGGGACCATTAGAAATTTTGGTAAAAGAAGCCGGCGGAGAATTTCATTACCAGCTGGCCTCGGATACGGACGACATCGTGAATTGTCTGGGAGCCAATCCCGCGCTAATGGAGCAAATTCGGGCTCATTTCGATTGAACACCGAAACATACACTTGCGGCGGAACGTTCTAAATCTATCTTGACCTTTCAATCTTTTTGCTGGGTAGGAACACCATGCCAATTATTCTCTCCGTTACGCTTGGTTTGTTTTGCCTTTTTTTCTCCGCTTGCGGCTCGGAAAACTCCGGCTCTATGTCCGCTGCGAGCACTTCCGAATCCGTTATTTCCAAACTGGAAATGCCATCGCGTCTTCAAAGAGCCAATGACGAAATCCAAGTCTTTAACACTGTGGCCCGGATTGTAGGCGCTGAGCCGCTTCCCGCCGATGCCATTTCCGGTATTTCAACCGCAGAAAACCCGCTGGCCGCAGCCGAATCGCTCCAACAACAAGTTCTCACGGAAATCAGCCGCCGCATCGATACACACTGGGTTCCGGAAAATATCTATATCGTCTTTAATCCGCTGCCATGGGACCGTGACGCTTTGGTCACTTTAGATCTGACTGAAGACTTCGGAGACAAAAAACTCGAAACCGTTTACGTCTTCGATATGCAGGAACTCATCCAACCATCCCAGTCGCATCGCCGGGCCGATGGACACCGAGTAATCGGCTTTGTTGCCAAACAAGTTCCGGCTTGGGGGTGGGCGGCTTACTTTCTCTTTACCAATGTCACATTGTTGGACAAGCCCCTATCTACCATCGAAACCAAAACTCTGAATGACGGGACACGCACCATTACCAACAGTGAAATTAAAATCAGCGAACCGATTCTGAACGAGCGATTTGAGATTTTCCATATTCCCAATGCGCGCCAATGGCTGAAAGATCCGGGTTTGGTAATTGCCTGGCAGGATACGGATGGACAGCAAGCACCGTCCGATATCAAATCCACAATCCACTACCATGCCCGCGGCCCGGCCTATGCCATGATGCGTAAAACATGGAATCACAAACCTTCGGCTTATGCTGTAGATGCCTATGTATTTAATGAATTACCCCAAGTTTCGTTATCGTTTTTGACAATCCCGCAAACCGAGGGCGAATTCAACATCGAATTGGCCCCGGCATTAAAACCATCTCTGCAGGAAAAAAATCAACCATGCCGGGATCTAGGCGCAATCGATATCGCTGATGAGCAGGGGGGCTTCCTGCTCATGCGCAATGAGGATACAAAAATCGAATTCGACAACGAACGCATTAAACTGAGTATTCCCGGCGATTCCGCGCAGCAGCAAGTAGCGCTTCTGCCGCATGCCGCCACCGAAAGCGCTTTGACTTTGCGCAAACGCACGCTTGAGTTTTTACACCCCGTGCATGTCCTTAAAACTGACAGTCATGAAGGCCCCTATAGCCCGCATAAAATACGCTATGAAGAAACCGAAAAGAACATACGCTTTTTCCCTATGCTCGGAATTACGCCGGAAGAAGTCACCGCAGAAATCCCCAGCATCGACAAAAACGGTGACCTTGTCTTGACTCTTAAAGAACAGGCCGGACAAGAATACACGGCAACAGTGCGGCTGGTACGCAATATCATCGCCGTTGATGGGAAGGCGGTTGAACTGCAAAATCGGATAGAACTTCCACTTGCCGCCGGTGAGCGCAAAACTGTACGCCTGCGTCTGGCTCCTGAATCGAAATAAACAAATAGCATGAAACAACTTCTTAAAGTACTCGATCAACGCGCCCGGGAGGGCATGAAACAAGCATTGGAAATTGAAGCCGATCCGGTTGTACGTACGGCTGATGAACGTTTTGGCGATTATCAAATCAACGGCATCATGCCGTTAGCCAAAAAGCAACGCACCAATCCCCGCGAATTTGCGGCCAAAGTTTTGGAAAAATTGCAGATAGATGATATCTGCGAACCTCCGGAAATCGCCGGGCCGGGTTTTATCAATCTGACCCTGCGTAGCGATGCGCTGGGCGTGGAGATCGGCAAGGCCGCGGCCGATGTACGCGGCGGGATCGAGCCGGTCGACAATCCCCAAACCATCGTTATCGATTATTCCAGCCCCAATGTCTCCAAACAGATGCATGTCGGCCATCTGCGCAGCACAATCATCGGCGATGCAATTTACCGCGTGCAAAAATTCATGGGGCATAATGTCATTGGCGACAACCATATCGGCGACTGGGGCACACAATTCGGATTGCTGATTGTCGGCTACCGGCGTTTCGGCGATGAAGAACGGCTACAGCAAGGCTCAATCGCCGAACTCGAGAACCTCTACCGTCAGGCCAATGCCTTGGCCAAAGAGGATGAAGCCGCTGCCGAAGAAGCCCGCCGCGAACTCGCCAAACTCCAAAGCGGCGATGAAACCAATCACGCGCTTTGGGAACGATTTATTGAGGCTTCCAAAAATCATCTAAATGCGGTCTATGAACGGTTGGGCGTGAAATTCGATACCTGGCATGGTGAAAGTTTCTACCATGACCGTTTGCCGGGCGTGGTCGAAGACCTCAAACAACGCGGTCTGGCCCGCCAAGATCAAGGCGCAATTTGTGTATTTTTCGAAGAAGGCAGCGGTCTTGAAGAACAACCGTTTCTAATTCAGAAGAGCGATGGCGCCTATCTTTATTCCACAACGGATTTGGCAACACTCGCTCACCGGCAGGAAACGTACAGCCCGGACCGTATCATCTATGTTGTCGATAAACGCCAATCGCTTCATTTCCGCCAGCTGTTCTCCGTAGCGGAAAAACTCGGCTACCGGTCTCAACTCGAGCACGTCGGTTTCGGCACCATCTTAGGTGAGGATGGCCGCCCCATTAAAACCCGGGAGGGCGCGCCCGTTCAGCTCGCTGATCTTCTGGATGAGGCCGAAAGCCGGGCATTGGCCGTGGTTAAAGAAAAACTTGCGCATATCGCCGATGAAGATTTGCAGCCTATCGCCAAAGCCGTGGGCATCGGCGCGGTCAAATACGCGGATCTCTCCCAAAACCGCAACAGCGATTACAAATTCGAATGGTCAAAACTCTTGGCTTTCGACGGCAACACCGGCCCGTATCTGATGTATGCCTTGGTGCGTATCCATTCCATATTCCGCAATATGACCAAAACAAATTGGACGCATGATGGCTCCCCCGTCGCGCTAAACGATCCCGCCGAGTTGGGATTGGCAAAAGTCTTATCGCGGATGCCCGATGTTTTGGATCAAGTGGCGGAATCTTGTTATCCCCATAACTTGTGCGATTACTTGTATGAGCTCTCGCGCCGTTTCTCGGTCTTTTACGAGAATTGCCCGGTTTTGCAGGCAGAAGACGACGCCACACGTAACAACCGTCTGGCCCTGTGCCGTCTCACCGAACGGCATCTCGAAATCGGCCTCCGCTGCCTGGGCATCGAAACATTAGAGCGCATGTAACCAACAAAAGCCTTAGTCCTTTTATAAGCCGCTGGTTATTCCAAGCTAAACATGTATTTGTTTGCAGGGTGCTGCCCCGATAAATCCTTCGTACACACTCCGAAATCGTGAGCCGGTAGGCTTCTTGCCCACCCCGTTACCCGGGCGCTTCCCCGTCCACACGAACCACTTGCTTTTTGAGCGCCGATTGCCGGATAGCCTCCATAATCGCCATCACTCTACGGGCATGAGGTGGCGGCACCATCAGTGGCACGCCTGTTTCCATCGCTTCTGCAAGATTCTGGTAAAATAAAATCCCTTCCGGACGAATAGCCTCCGGAAGTTCATGTTGGCTTTCAAGCACTTCTCGCACCGCCGCATCTTTAGCCTTGGTACTGCGTAGTACCGCCGGGCTCTTATCGCTCTCCATTAAAATCGAGCCTTCTTCACCAACGATATACCAACGTGGAAAACTGTGCGGTGAGATACGGGAATTCTCGGCTTTAACATTTAAACCATTCGCATAGGTCAAACTCGCAAAATAAGCGGTCTCCACTTCATTCGACCACACGGCGGTTTTTGTCTCCGCATACACGCCCGCAATCGGATCGGGGGCAAGCAACAAAAGCTGATCGATATCATGCGGCACACAATCGAATATCACGCCGCCCCCATAGGCTTTTTCCTGCCGCCAGCTGGGATGAAACTCTTGGGCCGGATAATTCAAAGTCGAATCGAGACGAACTCGACGTGATTCAATACCCAACACCTTCCCGACCGCACCTTCAGCCAAAAGTTTCTGCACACACATAAAACCCGGCTCCCAACGCCGGTTTTGAAACATCGTTACCAGACGTCCCTTGGTGCGGCCTGCCTCCAAAATCCGGTCCGTGCCCGCCAAATCGAGCGCCATCGGCTTATCGATCAACAGTTCTTTGCCCGCTTCCAACGACTTAATGGCAATACGTTCGTGGCTCGCGGTGGGCGCGGTGATAACCACCAGCTGAACACGTGCATCCAGCAGAAAATCGCCAAGTTCGCTATAGGTTTTAATTCCTGCAATGCGTTCCTCCGCCAATGCGCGGCGGGCGGGTGTTGGATCGCAGCCGGCCACAACTTCAAACGCTGAAACTTCCTGAATACAGGGAAGATGGATGTCCAGACCGCTTTTTCCTAAACCGACAATACCGATACCAATCATTTTTCTGTTCCAATCCCCGAAAAGATTAAGCAGCTGGTGCGCGACGGTGCGTCCACCAATGGTAGATAATTATAAGGAGCAACATGCCTGTCGCCGCCAAACTCATATACACACATAAAATCTTAAACGGTTCTAGACTTTGGTAGCGATCATAGAGCCGTCCGATGACTTCTTCTTGCACAACCGAACCGATGCTGCCGATACCATTAATAATCCCGACCGCGGTCAATGCATCGCGCCGGCCTGCGATAGAGATCGCACCGGCCCCGTTCAAAATACTGTCCGGGCCATAGAGCATAAATCCGACCAGTCCATACAAACACGCCAGCCCAAATGCGCTATAGGAGCCATAAAGAACCACCAACACATAGGCCAAGGTCATGCCGATTGTCATCAGCAGACACAGCAAACGCCAGTTGCCCTTAAAAACCCTATCCAGCGCCCAACCGGCAATAAGCACACCGGCAACTCCCGCCCAGTCAAAAATTGTTGAGTAATAGGCTGCAAGATCGCCGCTTAGTTGGAACTCGCTTTGTGAAAGGAAATACGGAAGCCAAGAGTCTAAAGAATATCGAAGGAATTTAAGTGTAAAATACGTCATTCCCATAAGCAAAATGACTGGATTACAGAGAACATGAATATAACCCCTAAACGTAGTCTCTTGGTATACTTTGCCCTTTTCGTCTTCCTCATCGTCATGAGTAACAATCGGATCCAAACCAACATCTTCTGGACGGTTCCGGTGTAAAAAATAAAACAAGAGCCAGATTAATCCCATACCCACTGAGCATGCCCAAAATGCGCTTCGCCAGCCGATATACCCCAACATAAATCCCGCCAGAAGTTTCACCCCTACATTGCCAAGCAGATAATTCGTGGACCAAACCCCCATAATCCGCCCGCGTTCTTCTTTACGCAGCCAATGAGCCACACCGCCGACATTGCCCGGCCAACCGCTGGCTTGCGCGAAGCCGTTGAGGATCATAAAGCCGATAAACGTCTCGTATGAATTCGAAAAGCCGAAAACAATATTACAGCCTAATGAAATCGCCATGCCGGTTAGCAAGAGCAGGCGCGGACCAAGTTTCCTCCCTAAAAGACCATTCAAAAACTGCCCGGCCATATAACAAATCAAAAAAGCCGTCCAAATATGGGCAAGTTCGGTGGCGTTAAGCGAGAACTCATCGCCGATGGTTTTTTTGCAAACCGAATAGCCCTTACGGCAAAGGTAATAGCCCGCGTAGCTAAGGTAGGTGGCAATTAAGATTCGCCATCGCCAATAAATTTGTTCCTTTTGCAATGGCGGCAGAGCAGATGCTTCTGCCTCGTTTTGACCGGATGTGCCGCTCATATCCGTCTCCCTTAAAGGTAAGTTAAAGGGCCGCCATAACCTCGCTAACAGCCCAAATCAAATAATCCACTTCTCGATCCTCAAATCCGGGGAAAATCGGCAAACCAAAAAGCTCACGCGCCACACGTTCCATAACCGGGCAGGGCGCATGTTCTCCCACGGCTTTTTGAATCACTCGGAAGTCATACCACGGCTCGTACTGAAATGAGGTTTCAATTCCATAATCGTCGCCCAGACGTTTTCTTACTTCGTTTCGCACGCTCCCGGAGGTTTGAGATTTGTCCCCGAATACATTTTCATCCAGACGGCAGGGGTACATGTGGTAGACATGGGTCACGCCCTCCGGTTCAGGCGGAACCACAAAGCCTTCGATACGGCCTAGAGCCTCCGACATACGGCGGCCGATCCGGCGGCGTGAGGCATTGACCGTCTCCAGCCGTTTCAGCTGTTCGATCCCAACCGCGCATTGCGCCGCCGAAAGACGGTAATTTGAGCCCGCATCGTACTCGTGATCGTAATTACGAATCGCCCGCGCCCGGTCAGCGTATTCCTTATTGATGGTTGTCAGCATCCCGCCCTCGCCCAGGGTGCTGATGTTTTTTTGCGATTGAAAACTAAAACAGGAAATATCCGCCCAAGCGCCGCACTTGGTCTGACGAAATGCCGCGCCCAATGAATGTGCGGCATCATCGACTACCGGAATGCCGTGTTTGGAGCCGATCTCCATGACCGCTTCCGGATCGATGGGAAGCCCGGCGTAGTCAATCACGTAGATGGCTCTGGTCTTTGGCGTGATTTGCCGCTCCAATCGGCTCAAGTCGGCGTTAAGCGATCCATATTCGATATCGACAGGCACCGGACGCGCTCCCGCAATGACAATCGGTAGCACTGTCGCCTTAAAAGTAAGCGCTGTGATGAGGACTTCGTCTCCCGGACCGATATCCAGAATCCGCGTAGCCAGCTCCAAGGCCGTGCCCCCGGAACTTACCGAGATGGCATGGGGGACATCCGTATACGCGGCGAACTGCTCCTCAAAATCCACGATCTCAGGAGAACGCCGATCTAGCGGACGGCGCTTTTCGGCGGCGTCACGGACCATACGGACCAAAACTTCCTCTTCTTCCGGTCCGTAAATCGCACCGGTATAGGGCCAAGGGATTTCGTATTCTTTGGGTGTAAATGAAGAATTCATGGTTTCAGCTCGAATCACAACTCAAATTTGACTGCAATGTAAATGAAATGAAGTGTCTAGTATGTCAAAGACTGCTCCCAAAAACAGCCGGAGATTTGCAATCCACCTCTTCCTCCCCGGCAACCATCTGCCGGACATACAAAACGGGCGGGACCGTCATTCCAGTCCCGCCCGTTCATCAAGTGCTTATCGATGATAATGATTGATTAACGGCCACCTTCGGTGATTCCACCGGGCCCGGCACGCAGAATATCGCCGGTGCTTGTCAAGCCGTTTGATGAATCGTACAGAATATGACCGCCTTCGCAGGCCCATACTTTCTTATCCGGACCTTGGGAGACAAAGGCATAACGCAAACGGTTCGGATCCATATTTAAGTAGTTGCCCACCGTCTGCAGAAATGAGAAATGGGAAAAGCCTGGTTTGGCAATCCAGCTATCGTAAGTCACATAAGTCGGGCAGCTTTTGCTTACACTGGTTTTGTCCAAATCGCCGAAAGGATCATAAGGAAGCCCGCTGATATAGGCAATCGGAGTAGTCAAGGCAATCCAACGCCGGTCGATGGGATCGTTTCCATGGGGATTATGATCTGTCCATGGATAAGAAGTGTTATCCAAATAGTACATTTCCAGACAATCGGCAAAACTTTTTTGGTCGGAATGCACACGGGCGATCTTGGCTCGGACCTGGGCATTTAGAAAATTCGGAACGGCAATCGCCGCAAGAATTCCAATAATGGCAACAACAATAAGCAACTCAATCAATGTAAAACCTTTGGAAATACGCAATATCAAACTCCTTCTCCTACCATAATAAACCACTAACACGGGGCTAAAACTATATCAGCTATTTTTAGAAAATTGAAAGTGGCGAAAATTGCGGAAATCTTCCCATTTTTCCATCCACACAATCCGCTCTCTGTATAGAAAAGGCTTCTAGACGCCCATCTTATAAATAGTCAGGAAAGGGCGAGATGAATCTAATTTTCCCCTCTCTACTTTCTCAACGCCGCGGCGGCCTAACGGCTCCCCCGGTGCGCTTTCGTGATTCATAGACTCAGAATCTTCATCGAAGGAAAAATGTGTGATTCACTTCAGTAAACCAATAAATTTCCAAAACACAAATAATTACATACCCCAACACAGCCGGGAGAACCGCAATCGTTGCAGATAAACGTGAACAACCGTGAACGGTGCACAATCCGATAGTCAGCGTTCCCCAAAACCAAAGCCAACCGGCCAAAAGCCCCCCCACAAGTCCCACGTTGAGCAGGAGCGATGCGCCCATGGCATACCCCATAACCCGTAAGGTGCCGTCAAAACTGCCCACATGCCGTGTCAGCAACACCAAAATGCCATGCACAACCCAAGCCAGAACACAGACAACAAGAACCAGAAGCAATGTTCCGCCTAAAATTTGAACCGTGGAATAAATATAGAACTGTAGCATCCGCTCTTTGAATTCGGTGAAAGCGGATTGAAAGCTGAAAAATCCGCAGGTAAGGATATGAATTGTTCGGAAAAGAATGCTGGTGATGATCAAAAAAAACAGCACACCGGAAGCACCCCTTTCGCGGGGCATATGTTGAAAAGATTCGCGGATCCGAAACGTATAAAACTCTTGCAACGTGCGCAGCAAAGCCACCCAAATTCCAAGTTCGTTACGTTGTTCCCAACTCGGCAAAGGCAGTGCACCGGCCTCAATTCCCGCATCACCCTCCACAACCTCCGACAGAGTCGATGATTCAACGTCCTGCATAGTCAACTCCTTCATCTCCGGCCGCTTGTGTTAGGATAGCAGACAGAAGGAACACACAAGAGGTATTGACAGCATGGATCGGCGCGATTTTTTTAAAACCGGCACAGCCGCAACGGTGAGTATGGCTTTATCAAATACTCTGACGGCATCGGCGGCTGAGGTGAAAACGAAAGATGGGGATAGCGATATGATCTGGGCAATTTTATATCATCTCGGCTACAACATGTGGTGCGACTGGGATAATCCCAAACGGCGCAGTTGGCACACCAATGCCAGTCCCGATCTTCGTTTTGACGACTCCCTTTGGAACGATCTGGTTAAACAGATGGCAGAGGCCGGTGTCAACATGGTCGTGATCGATATCGGTGAAGGTGTGCGTTATGAAAGCCATCCCGAGCTGGCCGTAAATGGTTCCTGGACTCCCGACCGGCTAAAAAAGGAGCTCGCCAACCTTCGCGAGTTGGGTATTGAGCCGATCCCCAAACTTAACTTCTCGGCCACCCATGATGCCTGGCTCGGACCTTATTCCCGCTGTCTTTCAACCCCGGCCTATTATGATGTCTGCAAGGATCTGATTGCGGAAACCATTCAGCTGTTCGATACGCCGCGTTTCTTCCATTTGGGCATGGATGAGGAGACCGCTCCCCATCAACGTGATTATGAATATGTTGTCATCCGTCAGCATGATCTCTGGTGGCGCGATTTCTATTTCTATATTGAGCAAGTCCAAGCCGCCGGGGTACGGCCTTGGATTTGGTCCGATTATGTTTGGCATCACCCTGAGGATTTTTACAAAAAGATGCCCAAATCCGTTCTCCAAAGTAATTGGTATTACGGTGAAGAATTCGATGTGAATGACGAAAAACGCTATGTCAAAGCGTATGTCGAACTTGAGGAGCACGGATACGATCAAGTGCCTACCGGCAGCAACTGGTCTAACGATGTTAATTTCCAGCGCACCGTGGACTTCTGCAAAAAACACATTGCTCCCGAGCTCCTCAAAGGTTTTTTACATGCGCCTTGGCGGCCAACGCTGGAGCAATACCGCGAGCACAGCTTAAATGCCATTCGCCAAACTGCCGCCGCCATGGGCTAATATTTATGAATTAATAAATGACTGACTTGTCTTCACAAGAGCCCGGGAGGAGAGTCTCCTGATGAGCCGTTGTCTTTTTTAAGCTGAATATGTATCTCTATCCGCCGGGAAGGTGAGGCTCCTGCCGAACCGTTTCCTTTCTCAAATAGAAATGTAACTCCCCATCCACCAACTTATTCTATCGCACACACCAAGCACCGTAGGTGCGCAAGGCAATAACCCCGGCTTAGCCTGAGACGGTCGAAGACCGGCGATGGCGTAAGCCGGGGTAAATGTTCTTTTTAATTCCTAAGCGCTGTAAGCGCGCAAGAAAAAAGCGAATTGGCATGCAGAGTGCCGACCAACTCCATCCCTCACCCACACCCCGAAATCGTGAGCCGTTAGGTCCCGCTTTGGCGGGATTCACGGCGGTCACGCCGCTGCTTGCTCTAAGCTAAATACGTATCTAACGGGTGGCCCAGACAACTCGCTTGTCTGGGTGCGTTAGCACAAGAGGCGGTAACAAGGTTCGCTAATCGCAAAAACTCTCCCGCCATCCACCCATCTGCAAAAAATCTTCGTGCCCTTCTTTCCCCTTTCGTGCCTTCGTGATTCAAATGAACAAACCGAATATGCCCCGCAGGGTGCCGACATGGCAATTCATTTAAATACACTCCGAAATCGTGAGCCGTTAGGCGTCGGGTCCCGCCCGGCCACGGGCTCCAGGCGCAATATGAAATAAATCATGGCTGAACAAACACACATATTTTCCTTTCCGGATAGACCACATCTACTATTTATTTATGGCATTGCCTCACCGGTCTCAAAACGATTTTGAATTACCTCGCGTGCATTCTTTAAAATCCATGGCACCGTACGGTTATCGGGTAGGAATGCGCGCTCGGCAAATACGATCTCGGTTCCTTCCGGAGGCTCAAATCTTGCCTCGCTCTTTTTTATCCAACGTTCATGTAGGCGTTTAGGCGAAAGCGATAGATAAATCCCAACCACCAGCACCCGCTTTTTTGAATCGGCCGCACTCATGATTGCGGGAATGCCCTCGGTCATATACGACTGCCCAACCTCGACAAAGGCCCAATCGGCATGTGTAATTCCTGTCTTTCCGCAGACATAGCACGCCGCGCGGCGGCATAACTCTTCCCATGGCCCTTCGACTTCGGAGTCGCCGTGCGCCAATAATACAATCGCTTCCTCTTTGGGATTCTTCGAAAATTCTTTCACACGATCCAGCAGCGATTCTAAAAGAATATCGCCATCAGAAAGCGTTGGGGCCATAACCACCGGAATCCCTGATGGCGCAATTTCCGCTTTTTCTTCGCGCAACACTTCTGCAATCTCCGGGCTGGAAAACACACCCAACACCGCCGGAATGTCATAAATGACATGTGAGGATGGAGCCATAAATAACGGCACGGCAACAATCCGCTCACAACCCGCCTCCATCAAGATTTTCACTCCCTCGGCTACAGAGGGGCTGTTGAATTCAAGTGATGCAAGTGCCGCTGCATGAAAATCTTCGTCCTTTTCAACGGCCGACTGTAAATCCGACAAAAGTTGACTCATGGGTTCATTCCATGTTGGAGATGGCGAACCATGAACAATAGCCAAAATACCTGTCTTTGCTTGGCTGGCGGCAAACACAGATTGCGTGATACCAACTGCTAAGGCAAGAATGATAAAATATTGTTGAAATGCAAAAACTTGTTTTTCCATAATTATTGATCCTCTCAATAGACTTTCCAGCCGCCGCCCTGTTCGCCGCCTTCATAACGGACAATATCCCCGGGGCTGCGAAGACCGTTACTGACGGCATAATGCCAATGGCCACCATTAAACTTACGGTCCGGTCCTCGGCTTTTCAGAACATACCCTTTGGTACTCATATCGAAATTAATTTTGCTGAATGCATCGAAACTTGTGTAATCGTAAGGCCAAGAACCGGCTTCGCTCTCAATACCCTCATCAATACCCAATGCCGGCCCGTGCAATGGCGAAAACGCGTCTTGCGGGATAAAGCCGAGATAGGCCACGGGTGATGTCAATACACTCAGTTCCCATCGGTTTTGTTCGCGTGTTCCATATTCCGAATAGGGTGGCGTGGAGTTACTCTCCCAACGGCACATATACAAATACGGATAGGCGTTTTGATCGAGACGGTATTGTTCAAGCGCATCGGATAATGTCCGCATATCCGCTTCAACCCGGGCCACATTGCACCGCACTTGCGCAGAAAGAAAGTTCGGAACCGCAATCGCGGCCAAAATCCCGATAATTGCGACAACAATAAGTAATTCGATTAGGGTGAATCCGTAAGAATACGTTTTATTTGTACAGAACATCATGGCCTCTTTTCAATTCACAATGGGTCAAATCAAAAACTTGCCCACTCGGAGACTGAGGCCATCGGGATACCGGTCACGACAATTTGGCCGTACCACAGACCGCCACCTAGCATGTAATTCGATGCGCCCGATTCCAGCGACAAAACCAACTGGTCGGGTGGATCGATCCAGACTTCTGTGGATTGGATGCCATCGACTGAAACAGAAAGGACATTCCCGGCTTTGCGGAAAATCACACGATGCCACCCGCTGCTTTTCGGTGCTTTGGCTGTCCCGCCGTGCGCGGTATTATGGGTGGATGCGTAGTACTCTTCGGAAATCATTCCCATCCTTTGGGAGTAATTGGTCACACGAATATATTCATCCGAATTCTCCGCGTTATAGATGCCAAGAATGTCTTTATAACCCGCTGCAACATAACCGCCGTCCCAGAACCAAATCTCGATCATTCCCGACTCAACATTCCATGGACAAGTCAAACTCATTTCCGGCGCTGGAAGCCGTGTAGCGCCGGTTGTACCTGGGAGGGGAATAAAATCGTCGCTGGGTACGCTTGAATAGTCGGCGCTCCCGGCCGAAAGCATCATCCAATCCGGAGTCGGTTCAAAAAGGCCGTTGTTAATCAGCGGTGAAACAAAAATCTCATCCCAAAGCATGGCTTTGGCTTCGCCGCCACGGGTTGCGTACCATCCTGAACGGCATAAAAGATCAATATGGGTTAGAGGTGAATCGACTTCGAGCGTCGTCGCATGCCCATCGATACTCACATGAGTCAAACCATCGATCATCGAAAATGAGACTTCATGCCAGGTCTCTGTCACGCGGGCAATATATTCGCCGGTCATAAGATCGGTGCCGAAATCGACCCCCATTCCGCCACCACCCGGATCCGGGCTGGCAGCATAGTAATAGTCAATCGAACCGCCGCCGTGGCCCGAACGTTGCCCGCGAAGCTCAACAGCCGCAAAATCCAATGGCCAACCGGGAGTGGTTCCGTCTTCCTCCGTTGTGCGCAGACGGATGGAGTTGGCTTCATAGCCACGATAGTCCGAATCACGGAACCATGTAGTTACCAGGCCCTCATCAATGCCCAACTCACGTGTTGCCACATCCCAAGACTCGCTCAGATAGGCGCTACGGCTCCCCATGACAACATCGCTTTCCTCAATGTCCAGGTCTTCAGCCGAGCCAAGCGATCCGCCACGGTCAGGCAATTCAAACCCAAACGGCGATTCACCCGATTCAAAATCCTCATACCAGCCTTGGGCATTAGCAGAACCGGCCAAAACGAATAGAAATCCAAATGCTAAAAACAAATTCTTTAAACTCATGAAAACCCCCGGTAAAATACAAGCGTTAAGTGTAAGTCTTCCCGGGCGTCAAAACCTTACCCAGGAGCAACGAGAATTAGAACTATCTATAATAGGTTAGTCAAGCCTAATAAATGTTAGGATTTAATTTGTGCTGTTGTTTCGTCCGCTGATTTCATGGATCCTCGCCGCCCCACACTACCGGCGGCCTATGGATTTCTGTATCTGTATTTCTAAATAAATAAGGTGGTTGCGATGGTTCATGAGTTGCTTTTGCATGGCGGGCTGCTACTGGATGGTACCGGACACGAGCCCCAGCCCGGGGCCGTGTTGGTCTCCGATGGTGTGATTGCTGAAATCCTGCCGAATGACGATTTTCTACGGCAAAGACTCCTTTCCGTTGCAGAGGCTGTGGACCTAAAGGGAGCCTATTTGGCCCCCGGCTTCATCGATGTTCACACACATTCCGACCTTCACATTTTCCACTGCCCCCAGGCCGTCAGCGCCGTTTTCCAAGGAGTGACAACCGAAGTTACCGGGAACTGCGGCTTTTCTCCTTTCCCGCTCCAAGAAAGTCCGCGCATCAAATATCTAACCAGTCTTTCGAGTATAAAGACTCCGGTCACTTGGACCGATTTCGATGGTTATGCCAACGCTGTTGAACAGTCCGGTACAGCCATCAATCTTGCCCCCTTGGTAGGTCATGGCCAAATACGATCGACTGTTTGCGGCTATCGGGCGGGCAAAGCCACATCCGCTCAAATCCAAAAAATGCGCACGCAAGTCGACCAGGCCATGCAACAAGGTGTTTGGGGGCTATCAAGCGGATTAGAATATGCTCCCGGCGCTTTTTCTGATGTGGAAGAATTGGCAGAACTGGCAAAAGGCCTATGTCCAGTAGAATCACTTTACACAACGCACATGCGCAACGAAGGTGAATTCCTCAATGAGGCCATAAAAGAAGCCATTGCCGTCGCCGAAAGGGCCGGAGTCGGGCTTCAGATTTCGCACCTCAAAACCTCCAGCCGCCCCTATTGGGGAAAGATCGATGCTGCTTTGGATCTCATCCAGGCCGCAGCCGAACGCGGTATACGTGTGGCCTTTGACCGCTACCCATACCTGGCGGTCTCTACGCATCTCGCCATCTTCTTACCTCATGAGTTATGGGAGGGTGGACAAGATACCCTTCTGACCCGCCTTCAAGAGGACAGGGACTATTGGGAGGATTATCTCAAACAACGGATAGAGGGGCGAAGCGGCTTCGAGCAGGTAATTATAACCGACAGCGGCGGAACAGATCTTTCTTATCAAGGAAAAACACTTTATAACATAGCCGAAAGTCTAGGCAAAAGCCCCGAGTCCGTAACACTGGATATCCTTATCGATAGCAAAGCCACCGCCTGGGCGGCTATTTTCAGCATGAATGAGGAAGATACCCAAAAAATCCTGGCTCATCCTAGCTGCTTTTTGGGTTCCGATGGATCCATCCATTCACCGGAGGGACCTTTGGCCGCTTTGTCGCCCCATCCCCGTTCCTATGGAACCGTTCCCCGGCTTTTAGGCCATTATGTCCGTGATAAAAAGTTGATTACCTTGCCTGAAGTTATCCGTAAAATGACCTCTGCCCCGGCCGCGCATTTCGGTATTCCCAAACGCGGACGGATTCAAAAGGGATTCATTGCGGATTTGACAGTATTCCGCCTTGAAGATGTGGATGATCCCTCCGATTTCGGAGATCCCCATCATCCCGCCCGAGGGATCGAGCAGGTTTATGTCGGTGGTCAAGCCGTATTTCTTGATGGAAAGCCTACCGGAGCTCTGCCAGGCAAGGTTTTAAGACGGTCACAAGCCGGTTAATTCGATTCCGTTTCCGGCCTCAATACGCCCCACAACGACTGCTTCTGGAACCAGCTCCAGAGCCTGGGCCTGCTGCTCGGCAGGAATCATGGCGATCATGCCGATACCCATATTGAATACACGGTACATCTCTTTGGCTTCAATCGGACCGGTCTCTTGTAGATGCCTAAAGATCGGCAGCGGCTCCCACGCCTTCGTATCCACAATACACTTACAACCGCCAGGGATAACCCGTATCAAATTGCCTTCATATCCTCCGCCGGTGATATGTGATAGGCCATTTATCGAAATCTCATTATTCTTCCACTTGAAAATCTGATGGAAGTAAGACTTATGCGGAGCAAGCAAAGCTTCACCAACGCTTATATCAGAACCAAGTACCGGATCATCCAGACTTCGCCCCGGAGTATCCACCAATACCCGCCGGGCTAGTGAGTAGCCATTGGTATGGAGTCCGGTGGATGGCAAACCCAAAAGAACATTTCCGGGAGCGATCCGGCTCCCGTCAATGATATCCTCTTTGCCTATAACACCGACAATACAGCCCACAACATCGAACTCCCCTTCGCAATAAACTCCCGGCATCTCGGCCGTCTCACCCGCCAAAAGCGCGATGCCCGACTGCTTACAAGCGTCAGCGATACTTGTAACAACTCCCTCAACAACCTCATTCTTCATGCGGCTGGATGCTAAATAATCCAGAAAAAACAATGGACGCGCCCCGCCGACCAAAAGATCATCGATGCAATGATTGACAATGTCGTGCCCCAATCCATCGAAGCGTCCGGCCATTTGCGCCACTTTGACCTTCGTGCCTACACCATCCACGCTCGCTACTAAAACCGGATCTCGTTCAGGCAGATTGACCAAATGGAACAATCCGCCGAATGCGCCATGACGGGAGAGCACTTCGGGACCATGAGTGGAGGCCACGGCTTTGCCGATCCGGGCCTTAACTGCATCCAGCGCCTCAAGATGGACACCGGAATCCGCATAGGAAACTGACTTGGGTTTGGACATCGGGTTACGCCTTTCGGTGGAACGATAGACCACTTTGCCCCGTTTTTCCAAACACCTTCCTGAGACACGAGGCTCCCTGTGTGTGGAGCCCCGTGTCCTTGAAGGAATTGAGCCACTCGCCCCCGAAGTCATTCCTCGGGAGCGAGCCGCTCAACCGTTGCGGTATCAACGATTGGATTTGCTCTTCCGGCTGCTTTTATGAACCGCTGCAACCGTCTTGTTTTTGTCTGCAATCAAACAGGCAATAAAATGACGCGTTCGCCTTTGAATTCTACTACGCAGCCAAGGCCATCAAGATTCAGCCAATTATAAAAAGTGGGAATTTACAAACTTCTCTCAATGCGTTTGGGGAAGATATTGCCGTAAGACGAAACAACACGGTTTCGGCGCTTACGGACCGTACACAATAATATCGCCGGTGCTTTTAAGCCCATTGCTGGCGTCGTATTGGAACATCATATACGTGCCTCCGGTGTAACCCTCTTTGCGGTCCGGACCCACACTCCATAGGAAATAATGGGCTCCCCCTTCATACAACTTTTTAAAGTAAGCGCCGGCGCTGCCCCCGCAATAGCCCGGTTCTTCCGCACAATTTTGATAGGTATAAAACCCGCCGTGCAATTCAATCGAGGGATCGTTTACATCGAATTTATTCGCGAATGGATCCCTGGGTATCGAGGCCATATAGGCAATGGGTGAGGTTAGTGGAGCCAGTTCGTTGAAGTAATTAAAAGCGTCTTTGCGGCGCAGGTACGTATTATTATCCAGACGGTACATCTCTAGGGCCGTCTTGAGCGATCGTAAATCCGACTGCGCGCGCGATACCATCGCCCGGGTTTGAGCGTTCAGAAAATTAGGAACGGCGATTGCCGCCAGAATGCCGATAATGGCCACAACAATTAAAAGCTCAATGAGTGTAAAACCTTGCTTATGCATATGAATTCGTCCTCTCCCAAAACCTGCCGTATTGATGGCTCTGCTCTGCGAAACAATACAACGAGTTTCACGAGCATGTCCACAGGATTGGGGAAACATCTTTGGGTCGCCCGGTCTGCACACTGCTGGTACATTAGCAGCCATGAGGAGATTGATTATGACCACAGATCGACGTTCTTTTTTGCATAGCACGGCTCTGGCCGCATCTGCCCTTTGGGTTCAAAGCAATCTGGCTTCGGCCGCTGACAACAAGAAATACAAGGCCTGTATTATCGGCGACAGCCGCCCGGATGGCGATTTCCATGTCGGATATGGGCATCGGTTGGATGCCGTTTTTGCCAATCGCAAAGATACGGTTTTGACAGCCGTATCCGATCCGGTGGAAGAAACCCGGGAAAGGGCCATGGAGCAATTCGATTTGGATAAAGGCTATGCCGACTACCAAGAAATGCTCGAAAAAGAAAAGCCGGATCTAGTCTCAATCGGCACACGCCGTCCGGCGCGTCACCGCGAATTGTGCCTGGCTGCTCTTCAAGCGGGAGCTCATATCTTTGTCGAAAAACCATTCGCCGACACGCTTGAAGCGGCTGATGAGATCATCGCCGCCGCTGAAAAGAACAATCTCAAGATCGCCGTGGCCCACCAAATGCGCCCCCATCCCTCAATTCAGCACGTTAAAAAATGCCTCCAGGATTGGCTAATCGGCGAGCTGGTCGAAATCCGCAGCCGGGGCAAAGAGGACCATCGCGCGGGCGGTGAAGATCTAATGGTCTTGGGTACCCATAACTTCGATATGATTCAGTTTTTTGTGGGCCAACCTCAGTGGTGTATGGCCTCGGTTCTTCAAGATGGACGCCCCATTATTCCTGCCGATGTCCATGAAGTCGAAGAAGAACTCGGCCCCATCGCCGGGAACGATATCTCAGCCATGTATGGCCTCGAATCCGGTGTAACCGCCTATTTCGGATCAAAGAAAACAGCCGATGGCAACCAAGGCCGGTGGGGAATGGATCTCTATGGCACCAAGGGAATTATTTCCATCCGTATGAATCAAAAACCCCACGTGGCCTATTTTAACGGCCCTTCGTGGGCTCCTATGGCCGATGGGCAAAAGCAAACGGGCGAATGGCTCCCGCTTCCCGATGATCCCGGAAAAGACATGCCCGGCGGATTGGAGGCCTTAATTGCCAACAACAGCCTGATTACGGACGATTTAATCGCTGCTATCGAAGAAGGCCGAAGGCCGAAAGTCGGTGGCCATGAAGCACGAACCGCTCTTGAAATGATTCTGGCAGCCTATGCATCCCAAATCGCCGGAGCCAAAGTGGATCTGCCGCTTAAAGACAGACGTCATCCGTTGGCCGTGTTCGCATCCTAAAACCTGTTGGTGTAGGAATTTTGAAATCTTGGCTGCCCCGGTTCTCGCCGATTTTGAAGCCGTATCATCTGGTGATGCGGATACGCAGAGATGCGTATCGCTCCGGCTGGCTTTCGGGAACGTTTTTTCAAAAGCCGGTTTTATCGGTAGGCAACATTGCTTGGGGCGGAACCGGCAAAACCCCATTGGTTGTCAATCTAGCTGAAAAACTCGCCAAACGGCAGCTCCGCCCTGTGATCGTTTCACGGGGGTATGGACGGCTCGACCGCATCAATGGACCTTTGCATGTCACCCGCGAGCATGTGGCCGGCCTGGATGCTGAGCGTATCGGCGATGAGGCCATTGAATACGGTATGGACTCCTATCGCTGGTCTTCAGAATCCGATAGTACCGGCGTTGTCATCTCTTCGGATCGTGAAGGCGGCGTACGTTATGCTTTTTATGAGCTTGGGGCCGATGCAGTTGTACTGGATGATGGCTTCCAGCACCGGGCTATTCAAAGAAACCTGGATCTCGTGGTATTAGATGCAACCCGGCCTTGGGCCGGTGGCTTTTTACGCGAATCGCCTCGAACCGTGCGGGATGCTGAACTTGTTGCCCTATCCCGTGTGGATGTTGTTTCTACGGCCGATTTGAAATCAATTGAAAAACAAATCCGCAAATATGGTTATGAGGGCCCCATTTTACATGGATGCCATGAGCCCGAAGCAATCCTGGAAATCGGCGCAGACTCGTTTGGCGAGCCTTCTCCCAAACGAGTCCGTGGAAAGAATGCTCTTCTGGTCACGGCCGTTGCCAATCCGGATGGCGTCAAGCGCACCATGGAGAGCCAAGGCGTTACCATTCAAGACATTATGCGTTGGCCGGATCACCACCATTATTATATGGTCGATGTAATGCGTATTGTTGCCTTTGCCAAAGAATGTGGCGTCGATACCGTTATCACAACCCGGAAGGATGCCGTAAAGCTGGCTCCGTTTATCCGTCAGGATAACCGGGGTTTGGCCTGGCTGGCCTTGCAGGTCGGCTGGCGCTGGATTCAGGGTGAAGATGTCATCGACGGGTATTTAGAAAAATTACTTCCCATACAATGAAAATGATCCGGTCTCCATATTCCATCAATTTGTTTATGTCGTTGCTTATAGCCCTTTTTGTTTGCATGGGCCCGGGAGCCGCTTGTCTTTGGGCTGCGGATTCTCCCCCATCGCCTCAGGTGATTATAAATCCGAGGGGTTACAACCAGCTGAAATTCGAACCGGTCGCTTTTCAAACAATCGATTCCGTCACAATTGCCGGAACGTGGATCAATCCTCCTGTTGCCGATCAGACAGGTAACCAATCGAACGGCAAAAAGAATCCGGTCGTGTTATTTCTTCCAATGTTGGGCGAAACCGAGCTCTCTTTCCGCGATATGGCCGCTTTTCTGGCTCATGATGGTTGGTCGTCACTTAGCATCAATCTTCGCGGTCATGGCAAAAGCACATTGCAGGGCATACGTAGATTGGATTGGAAGCAGTTCCGGCCTGGCGCCGATTTCGAGGCAATAAACAAAGATGTAGAAGCGGCGCTCGGCTATGTGATCGGACGTCCTGAGGCGGATCCTTCGTTTCTCGTAATTGTCGGAGCGGGTGTCGGTGCAAATGCAGCGATTCATGGTGTCCGATCGTTCCAAAACGGTCCTAGTGCGGGAAAACTGAAAATACGGGCCATGGTTCTTCTATCGCCGGGTCATGGGTATCGCGGTGTACCCTGCAAATATGCGGATATTGCCGGACTCGGCGCAATACCGATTTTTTTCTGCGCAAGTTTCGATGACAAACTCAGCTACGATACCGTGCAATCTTTCCGGCCTTTAGAAACGCTCAATCGGGGCCTGACCTTCCATTTCCTCGAAAAGGCCGGTCATGGCACCACGATGTTTACAAAGAATTCGTACCTGCAACAACAAATTATTGACTGGCTCAATACGAAAATAAAAGCCAAAGACACCGATCCCCAAGAAAAACAAAACCAATAACCCATCCCCTCACCTACACCAAACACCATAGGTGCGCGGCAAATCTGCTTTCACCGCTCCACTCTCCACTTTCTCCTTTCTCGCCGCCCACGGCGGCGCGCAGGGTGCCTCCCAATTACATCCCTCACCCATACTTCGAAATCGTGGGCCGGTAGGCTTCATGTCAACGGCGGTCACGCCGCGTGGGCCGTTAGGCGTCAGGTCCTGCGCCGGTCACGGGCCGGGAGGGCGAATCTCCTGATGAGCCGCTACTCATCCTAAGCTAAACATGTATCTCTACCGGGTGGCCCAGACACGCGCAAGCGCGTCTGGGTGCGTAAGCACAAGAGGCGGCAGCAATTTTCGCTAATCGTATAACCTCCCTCGCCATCCACGATCTCTCTTTATGGAACACGCCAATCCCATCATAAATGCAGGGGAGCTTTACGCGAAAACAAAATGGCCCGCTTCCCGTCTCTTTCTTCGGACGCATAGCCGACTTTTCCCTCGGCCATGGCTTGGAGTTGCGCATCCCATGATCCAATTTCGATAGATAAAGGCTCCCCGGCCGGGTGAAACAATGGCTCATAAAGATTCCGATGAAAGATATACCGTAACTTCCCTCCGTATTTTTCTTTAAGCCCGCGTACCACCATTCCTAAAGAGAATAAAACCGGAACACTACGCTGATTGAATGGCCAAGCCGTGGCGCAGACATGTTTAAACTTCATTTTCTGGACAGTGTAGATCGCGTGCCGGTTCATTTTTAACGCCAGGTTGTTTCCCCGGTACGATGGATGGACCACGCCCGATTCCAGATGTGCAACCGACATTAGTTCTGGGGCCGGCAAATGTAGATCGTTACCGAGATTTTCAGGATTCTCTCCGGGAAAATAAATAAGCACATAACCTGCCAGTTCGCCGCCAACGCATGTGCCGACAATACGGCCCTCGGTGGTCAAAGCCGCCATAATCCGTTCGCGGCTGCATGCGGCAAACAAATTCGGTTCGGAAATACACGCAATGACTTCTTTTTGAAGGGCTTCGACTTGGTCAAGATAGCTCTCATCCAATAGACGGATGCAGTATTCACGGTCTTGTACTTTATTGTCCGCGTGGTGTTCCAGGTTTCCTTTTTCTAAAGAACATGGAATATCCGATTCTGAAACATTCATCGCCTTATCTCTATACGTATGGATGGCACATACATTAAATCGCAGCAAAAAACGATAGCGCCTAAATGGAACTTGACTAAAATAGGGCCAAGAAATACAAAACCGCACTCACGCCGGCGTGTCAAGCACTTCACGTATTTTCCACAAAAGTGCGTCGAGTTCGTAGGGTTTTTGTATCAATTTGAATTCCTCTTTGACTGTCGAACCCGAACGGACGACATTCGGGCTGTATCCGCTACAGAACAAAACAGGCAACTCCGGCTGTTTGGCTTTGATACGATGTGATAAGGCGCGTCCGCCCAGTTTGGGCATTACTACATCCAACAGCGCAAGATCAATTCGTTCGTGATTCTCGTTGAAAAGATGCAGCGCCTCTTCCCCATCTTTTGCGGCTAGTACCGTATAACCGTTTTCAGTCAAGAATTCGGTGGTCAAGTCCCGGACAACTTCCTCATCTTCTGCGAGCAAAATCGTCTCCGTGCCGCCGGGGGCCGGCTCGTTATCTTCTTCAACAGCAGGGGATGAAGACCCCTCTACCGCAGGCAAATAAATATTAAATGTTGTTCCTTTGCCTTGATGGCTATAGACATCAATCATACCGTCATGCTGTTTGACGATGCCATAAACCAGTGAGAGCCCCAATCCGGTTCCGTCTCCTACATCCTTGGTCGTAAAGAAAGGTTCGTAGATACGTTCAATCACATCCGGGGACATACCCAATCCATTATCGCTGACCGACAAAAGTACGAATTTGCCTTCACGCGCCCAACTGCGGATTTTGCAGAAATTCTCGTCTATTTCCACATTACGGGTTTCGATAATTAATTGTCCACCGGATGGCATCGCATCTCGGGCATTGACCGCGAGGTTCATAATTACCTGCTCGATCATGCCCCGGTCCGCGTTGACATTCAAAATCGGTGAGGCCGCAATCAGCTGCAATTCAATATCTTCACCGATGACACGCTCCAGCATGCGAATCATCTCTTCGACAACCTGATTCAGATTCAAATCGGTTAGCTGAAGAACCTGACGGCGGCTGAAAGCCAGAAGTTGTTGGGTTAAGTCGGCGGCACGTTCGGCGGTTTTAAGCACTTGCTCCATATGCCTTGCCCGCCGGTCTTTTTTATCAAGACCGGCCAGACTCATTTGCGTATACCCCAAAATCGCCTGCAACAGATTGTTGAAATCGTGCGCCACACCACCGGCCAGCTGCCCGACCGCTTCCATCTTTTGCGCTTGGCGCAGCTGGGCCTCCAAGGCGACCTTTTGCGTAACATCGTGTTTAACAGCGACAAAGTTGATAATCTGCCCGGAACTGTCACGGACAGGAGAAATCGTGACATCTTCTTCGATCAAGGCGCCGTCTTTGCATTTATTGATTAAATGCCCGTTCCACACACCGCCCCCGCTTATGGTTTCCCACATCTCACGGTAAAAGGCGGTATCGTGTTTCCCGCTTTTGATAATACGCGGATTTTTGCCGATCACTTCTTCCCGTGAATACCCCGTAATTCGCTCAAAAGCCGGATTCACGAACTCAATCTTGCCGTTTGTGTCCGTGACGATGATCGATTCAGTGGCCTGCTCCAGGGCTGTTGCCAGACGGGCTCGGGCTTTTTCGGAACGGTTCAGTTCGGTGACATCCAATCCCACAAGGACCGCCTCATCACCCTTACGGAATTTCTGGCCCACAATCAGAAAATTATGCTCTTTGCCTTTGATTGATGCGGTCGTGACCGTGCTGGCTTTGTAAGAAGACATTGCAAAAAAATCTTCTACAAATTGGCAGAATTGAGGATCGCTGCCCACAAAACCAACCGCTTTGCCCGAAACTTGCTCTGAGGGCATCCCCAAAACATCACTTAAATACTTATTAATACCTCGATATTTCAGATCCGAAGCGATCCAGGAAACACAGACCGGGATGGCATCCATCACCGCCTGCAAGCGTCCTCGCGTGTCTTGGAGCTGCTCATCGACACCGAGCCGCTCCTCAAGATGTTTATACTTTTCAACTTGCGAGCGGAGTTCTTGAAGTTCGGCGATTAGCTCTTCTTTGCCTTTTATTGAATCATCTACAACGCCTTGATCTTTCTCTGCTTGCGCATCATGCATCGATCAATCTCCCGCACCCATAGGCCCCTTTCGCAGGCCGCACAAATCCCCGTTATGCTGCAATTGAAATGTTTCGGCGCCAAATCGTTGGTCACAAAATGCCGTCAAAGTTCAACTGGGCGGCTGTCTTTCCGCAATTGTAGCATGAGGTCTTACCCATCCACATAGGGGAGTCAGCTCAATCGAATTGGGGGCTTAATCCGCGATGCCAAAGAATGTGACACCGCCGCCTAGTCTTATGGCCATAGGCAAAATGAGCTACCTTTAGCGATTAGCAATTGTTGATATCGCTTGGTCTCCGGCTTATCACAGAAATAGAGGGAGAATTGGCTGAAAATTATGTCTTGGCGGGATTCGAATTGAGGCATATTCAAATTGAATTAGTTTGAACCTAACCAACAATTTTCGAAATCCTGTAGTTATTTTTACCATAGGCTTCAAAGGCAAAGGCCCGGACGCCAAAAATCTTTTGGGCCACAAATGCACCGGATAGAAACATACGCTCGAGCTTAGGTGCGTGCTTCAAGTTTGAGCGAAACTGAATTCATACAGTAACGTTTTCCCGTCGGCTGCGGGCCGTCATCGAAGACATGGCCCAAATGCGCATCGCATGCGCCGCACAAAACCTCGACGCGTTGCATACCCAAAGAATAATCTTCTTCAGTAACTACAGATTCAGGTGAAACCGGTTCATAGAAACTCGGCCACCCTGTTCCCGAATCGTATTTCGTCTCTGAATCGAATAGCGGATTGCCGCAACAAGCGCAGTTGTAGATACCACTGTCTTTGCAGTCGTAGTATTTTCCGGTAAATGCACGTTCCGTACCTTTATTTCGGCAGACTTCAAATTGTTCAGGACTGAGCTGGGCTTTCCATTCTTCATCGGTCTTGACAATTCGTTTGACCATTTTGTGGCTCCATGATCTTTTTATTCTCCGTGAAAATGTGGATCACGGTGAATTACGATTCATACTAGAATATGGCAAAGGTACACCAACAGCGAATGGTTGTCCTGACATTCCGGTTCTTTTTTCACTCCACGGGGATATGCTCGCGGAGTGCTGATGATATTTCTGAGCAATTGAAATAACCTATTCGGAGTTTTTTACGTCATGTTGCGTTCCAATTTGATAGTGATCCTAATTCTAAACTGTCTTGCTTTTCATTGTGCTATTCCCGCTACGGCTGAATCCTGGGAATGCCAGGTTTTGCCTTCCGAACGTGAAATTGAAATCGATCCTGACTCCGGGGCGCGTCTGACCTTTTTGACAACTTCTGAAGCAGATGACGGAAACCTCTATTTCCATCAACGTTCCTTTTTACCGGATGGCTCGGTCATCGTGATTCAATCAAACCGCTTTGGAAGAAGTGAACCGTTTGGCTATATCGAATCAACTGGCGAACTTTTTCGTATGCAGAAACCGGATCAAAACCCGATTGGACATGCAACCGCCGCACGGTTTGAGAACTGTGTTTATGTAACACGTGACCAGGCTGTCTATGAATGGAAATTCGATATCCAAAAATCGAATCCGGACAAACCCTCAAAGGTTGTATTGCACGAACGCAAAATCGCCGATCTACCCAAAGAAATGACTCTATCTTCGGGCATCAGCGATAATAGTGATGGTACAGCAATTGTGGTCGGTTATCGGTGCGGCGGCAATGATGACTGTCATGTCGATTGGATCAACAAGGCAACGGGCGAGATTAAAAAAATGGCCCATACGGACTATTTCATAACCCATATCGAAGCCAGTAATACACAGCCGGATTTGGTGATGTTCGCCAAGGAACATACCGACCGCATGAGTGAAATCCCGGAAGGCAAGATCCATGCACGTATGACGCTGGCCGATCTGACCGATAAAGAACCTTGGCCTATATATCCTCAAATTGAAAACGAGTTGGTGACCCATGAATGTTGGTGGGTCGATGACCGTCTTACTTTCTGTTCCGGCACGAATGTGCAAGGATTTTCCGAAGAAATTCATGTTAAGGAATACAACCTAAAAACCGGCATCACACGAATCATTGGTGCGGGTTCGTGGTGGGATAATGCGGATCCGAAGGTTATCTCACACTACAATTGGTGGCATGCATCGGGAGCGCCCAATGGACGATTTGTAGCGGGTGACAACTGGCATGGCGACATCGCCATTTTTAGCGCCCTAACATGCCGCAGAAGAATGCTAACCCACAACCACCGGACCTATGGTGAAGGTGCTCATCCGCATGTCGGTTGGGGACCCAAAGGTGACCGGGTGATCTTCGCCAGCAACCGCCGTGGCAATGTCGATGTCGTTGTGGCCGAACTACCCGAGAGTTGGATGCAAAAAGACTGGTAAAACCAGGGAATGGCAAATGTATCGCCACACAGCGTGCTTCCCCGGTCTCCTTTCTCCTCTCAACTCTCTACTCTCTAACGGGGTACCCGGGCGGGCGGCGTACACATCACTCCCCCCGGGGGGACCTGATGCCTGGATGCCCAGCTCAATGTTAATGGGCTTGAGCGCTTCAATATCGACGCGGCCGCCCACCTGCCTTAAGATACCGTCATGAATGACTGGCCCAATGAATCCAGAAAATTTGAACGCGTTGAGATCAATCGGGATGTACTATTGATTTGTGATGGATGGCGTTTCCCGGTTATGGCCCGTACCGTAAATATGAGCGAAGGCGGTTATATGCTCATTACGCAATATGCCATTCGCGAAGGAACGCCGATGCTACTTTATGAACTTCCTCCCGATGGCTTCGATATCGAAGCAATTATGATGGACAACAAACTTCCGCGTCTTGAAACACGTTGGTGTTCTGAGATGGGGGCGCTCAAAGGCTATGCTTGGGGATTGGAAAAAGCCTAACGGCGTTCTTAAAACACTACGATTTGAACCTTCTTATGCTTTCCCATTGCCGCGTCTTCGTAATGTAAATTTACATAATAAAATCAAGAAGCGGACTTTTTCTTTGCGGCCGTTTTCCGTTTACTGGTCGTTTTTTTGGCCGTTGATTTTTTCTTTGTTGTCGTCTTTTTCTTAGCGGTTGTCTTTTTCTTAGTGGCGGTTTTCTTAGTAGTCGCAGCTTGTTTACGGCGGCCGGGTCCTTTGGCGCGCTTTTCGGCCAGAAGCTGCAAACCTTCGTCCAATGTCACTTCATCCGGCTTTTTACCGCGTGGCAACGTTGCATTCACTTCACCATCGGTAACATAGGGACCATAACGGCCATCCATAACTTTAATCGCCGTATCGCTATCCGGTGCGTTTCCAAGCTCTTTGAGAACTGTTTTGACAGCCGCTTTACGGCGTCCCTTGGGTTGCGCCAATAATTCAAGCGCCCGGTCCAGTTCAACAGTGTAAACATCGTCTGTTGCTTCAAGCGAACGGTACTCTTTTTCCATCCGCACATAGGGTCCATAACGGCCCCGGTCGGCAAAAATATCGATTCCGGAGTCCGGATGCTTGCCCAAAAAGCGCGGCAAGGAAAGTAACCGCAAAGCCTCTTCCAAGGTGACCTGTTCTTCGCTCATACCGTGTTCGAGCGAGGCGCGTTTCGGCTTGTAGTCTTTGGGATCAGCGTCACCCCGGTCATGGCCCAGTTGAATATAGGGGCCGAAACGGCCGGTGCGCACACTGATTTCTTGTCCGGTTTCGGGATCGTGTCCGACAACTCTTGGACCTTCTTTTTTTGCATTCAGAAGTTCACGGGCTTTATCGTAATCCAAATCCGCAGGAGGAAAATCCTGAGGAATAGAGGCCCGGTGAGCGTCACCGTTATTCTCGCCTTGCTGAAGGTATGGACCGAAACGGCCGATACGTACCACAATCGGCGGCTCGGAAGCCGTTTCCGTATCGCCGTCACCACGAACAGGAATCGCCGGGTACTGTATTAAATCGACTTCTTTTTCGACTCGCTGTTCGAGTCCGGGATTTTGGGTGCCGCCTCGGTAAAAATCGTCGATATGCGCCAACCAATCCAGGCGGCCGTTAGAAATATCGTCCAGGGCGTCTTCCATTCGGGCCGTAAATTGGAGGTCCACAAGATCGCCGAAATGTTTTTCCAAAAGATGGGTCACGGCATAGGCTGTAAATGTCGGCACAAGTGCATTGCCGAGTTTAAAAACATACCCGCGCAATTGGATCGTCGTGATAATGCTGGCATACGTGCTCGGACGCCCGATACCTTCTTCTTCCAGTTTGCGTATCAAACTCGCTTCGGTATAGCGGGCTGGTGGCTGGGTTTCGTGGCCTTTGGCATCGAGCTTATCCGCCGATACTTCATGTCCCTCGTCGATATGCGGAATGATGGATTCTTGATCGCCGATTTCCGCCATCGGATCGTCGGAACCTTCAACATAGGCGCGAAGATATCCCGGGAAAAGAATTTTCTTGCCCCGCGCCGTAAAAACAGCCGTATCTCCATCGGACTTAACGCTGACATCCAGCGTTGTACGTTGCAGCTGAGCATCTGCCATTTGACAGGCCAACGTGCGTTTCCAAATCAATTCATAAAGTTTGTATTGATCCGGAGTCAGTGAAGCCCGAACCGACTGCGGATCCCGATGCAGTTCGGTGGGCCGGATTGCCTCGTGGGCTTCTTGAGCGTTTTTCGATTTTGTCTTGTAACGGCGCGGCTGGGCAGGAATATAATCCGCGCCATATCGTTTAGCGATCAGCTGACGGGCTTCTTCGATAGCGCGTTCCGCCAATGTGACCGAGTCAGTACGCATATAAGTAATCAAACCAACCCGCTCGCCACCACGAAGACTGATACCTTCATAAAGCTCCTGCGCAGCGCTCATTGTCCGGCGGGCGGTGAATCCCAATTTGCGGTTGGCTTCCTGTTGCAGAGTCGATGTGATGAATGGCGGCGCGGGGCGGCTGGTGGCAGGTGTTTCTTGAAGCTTTGTGACCGTCCAAGGCGCGGCGTTCTTCAAATTCGAGCAGAGCTTTTCCGCGGCCGCGCGGTCCAGAATATGGACACCTTCCGCCTTTAATTGCCCGGTTGATGGATCGAAATCTTTACCGGCCGGCATACGCTTATCATTCAGGCGCGTTAATGTTGCTTGGAAGGTTCCTTCTTGTGCGTTAAGCGTGGCCTCGATATCCCAATACGAGCTGGAATGAAACGCGGCACGCTCCTGTTCGCGCATTACACACAAACGGACGGCAACACTCTGTACACGGCCTGCTGAGAGACCGCCTTGCACCTTTTTCCATAGCAACGGAGAAAGTGTGTAACCGTATAAACGATCAAGTACGCGGCGTGATTCTTGAGCGCGTACCAAACGTTCATCCACATCGCGGGGATTCGCCAGCGCCTCTTTAATTGCCTCCGGCGTAACCTCGTGAAACACGATGCGTTGAACAGGAATTTTCGGCCTTAAGACTTCAAGCAAATGCCAGACAATACTCTCGCCTTCACGGTCTTCATCAGTCGCAAGCAGTAGGTGGTCGGCATTCTTCAGCGCTTTACGCAAGTTGGTCACATGCCGCTTTTTGTCCGGGGGTACGACATAAACAGGTTGGTAGCTGTTCTCCACATCCACGCCTAAGCGAGCCCAACTCTTCCCTCGTATATCCTCAGGAATCTCATCCGCGTTGTTTGGCAAATCCCGGACGTGCCCAAAACTGGCCTCGACCTGATAACTGGATCCCAAAAAACGCGAAATCGTTTGGGCTTTGGCTGGCGATTCGACGATGACTAATGTCTTACCCACGGTTAAACCATCATATCCTGTAAAGTGGCTGCTACGGGAAAAACCCTCACGGCGACCCGGGGTGAAACTATCACAAGATCTGACGATTGACTCAATGGGACTCTGCCCATTCAACAAAAATTGACACATCGAACCACAACATGTCACCTTTAAAGACAGCCTTGCGATACATAAATAACAACAAGAGAAGAAATGGAGCCCTGACCTAATCGTAACCTATTGAAAAATAAGAACTAACGTGGACCTGAACGTCGGGGCCTGCGCCCCCCGGAACTACGTTTACGATTCCCTGTTGGCGCTTGCCTTCTCCGAGGCCCTTTATTTTGTGGTCTTCGATCACTTGGCCCTTGATTTCTTGCCCCACTACGGTGAGGACGGCGCGGCGGTCCCGAATCCAGCATAGAGCGCAGCTCGGCCATCTCGTCCTTGGAAATTTCCCGCCATTTACCGGGACGTAGGTCGCCCAGCTCGATAGGGCCCACAGAAATCCGATGGAGGCGGATAACCTCCAATCCGACTTTCCGGCACATGTGCTTAATTTGACGATTGCGGCCTTCATAGATCGTAAGAAGAAAAGAGGTCGTGTCCCGGTCGTTACGAATCGAATCGACCTCGGCAGGCATGGTCATCTGACGGTCAATTTCAACACCATGTTCAAGCCGGAATCGCTGATGGGGGGTCACCCGCCCTCGAACCGTAACCTGATAAACCTTTGGAATCCGATGAGAAGGATGGGTCAGCTGATGCGTCAGTTCGCCTTCGCTTGAAAGCAACAATAATCCCGTAGTATCGGCATCCAACCGCCCCACGGGCACAAGGCCCATCTGCCGAAGTTGGAAGGGAATAAGATCCATTACCGTGCGCCGGTTACCCGGATCGCGGCGTGTGGAAATCGTGTCTTTTGTTTTGTGCAAAGCATAGGTGACCGCAGGCAAAGCACGGTCCAGCGAGCGTCCATCTAAAAAGAGTACTCCCTTTGCTTTGAGCAGCTCCGCATCCTCGATGCGCATCCCAGGTTCCGTGACAACAATACCATCCAATTTAACATGCCCACTGCGGATGAGTTGTTGCACTTCGCGGCGGGCATGGACCGTCCGTGAAGCAACCCATTCATCCAGACGCGGCGCGTCGGACTTCTCATTGCCGATGGATTTTTCTTGGATCGCAGCCGCTTCATCCACTGCCGTCTCTTCCACAACCGGATGTGGAGCACGAATACGTTTGACTTTCGGCGGTCCAGGCGATTTTTCAGGTTTTCGAGCCATTGGTTTGGGAGCTATCGCTCAATTCATAGGGAATGTATCAATCTGCAACAGGCTGAGTTTCCTCGTCCGGCTGATCATCAAAATCGGATTCCGCATCCTCCGAATCGCCAGTATCCGTAACCTCTGCCTCATCTGTTTCAAGACTGGATTGTTCCGGAACCATCCCCTGGGCATCCGCATCAATCGGCTCCGCGCGGGATGAGAAGGTCCCTTCCAGATCTTCGATTGGAGGCAGGTCTTCTAATGAGCGAAGTCCGAATTGTTCGAGAAAGGCCTTGGTCGTTCCATAAAGATTAGGCTTGCCGGGGCCGTCTCCAACTCCGGCAACCTTTAACAAACGTTTGTCCAGCAGCGAGCGCAGGACGCCATCAACCGAGACGCCGCGGATAGCCTCGATTTCAGCCCGTGCCAACGGCTGCCGATAGGCCACAATCGCCAAGGTTTCCAAGGCCGGGCCGGTCAACGTGACCATCCGCTTCCGCTCTAAAAATCGATGCACATACGGTGCCAATTGAGGACTGGAACGAAACTGAAAACCACCGGCCACTTCCATCAAGGCCATGCCGCGCCGGGAATCTTCCTCATATTCCTGGGCCATTTCATCCAGAAGCTCACGAATGGCTTCAGGCTCTTGCTCCACAACATCGGCCAGACGTTTAACAGGCAGAGGATCACCCGAAACGAAGAGAAGCGCTTCAAGCACGGCTTTCAGTTCGTCATTTTCTAATGGTTGTCGGTCTTTCTTGCTCATAGTCACATACAGTCTCTTCGAACGCCGAAGGTACGCCTCATCTCCGGGGATGGTCAACCTGGACCCGGCTAAAACCCACGATTGGACAAGCGGTCCGGCGGCGATTGAAGTATGGCAGGTTTCCCAAGGGGGGTAAGCTGGCTGGCCGCTGTACCTTGGGTAACCTTAGGAAACCCGGGCAGGGAGCGTAGCCTAAAACCCTTCCGATTGCATGGCCGCTTCTTGCGGCTGCAACGGGTTCGATGATGGCGGGCCGCTCCTGTCTTCTGGTTAAAGAACAATGAATCGCTAAAGCGGCATGACACCGCTTATGGAGGCATTTTATGGCTGATCCGCAGGACAAGTGGGAAGATAACGTTGAAGGGCAATGGTATGTCGACAAGAGCTGCATTCTATGCAGCCTGTGTGTCGAACTCGCTCCGGAGAATTTCCAAGAGAGCGAAGATGGTGACCACGATTACGTGTACAAACAGCCGGAAACTGATGAGGAAAAGGCACAGTGCGAAGAAGCCATGGAACAGTGTCCGGTCGAGGCAATCGGTAGCGACGGCTAAGCGTTTTATAAATCCCATAACAACACCAAGGGCGCTCCACTACCGAGCGCCCTTTTTGTTTATCTCGAAATCCAAAATCCATACTGATTTATTAAAATCATTGCATTGCCTTAAAATACAAACCGAAAAATTATCAACATTATTACCCCCATCACCACCGGCAACCATGAAATAAAATGCGCCCGGAATTTGGGTGTTGAATGCACACTCACGAATCCCGCGGCACAACAATGAAAATGGAAAAATAACGCAACCGTCGAAAAAATTAGATTACAAACATAAATAAACGCCATCGCTGCCATTGTAACAATGTGAATTTGAGTAAGGTCTTGTGATGCGCCGAAATGAAGCAGAATAGCGCCCAGAATCCCGCAGAAGGCAACCACGCAAAAAACCGTAAAAAACATCAAAACCAGCGGAATAACACAGATCGAAAGAATCCAGGCCCCTGTGACGTAATTGACAATCTTTAGGGTTGCTGAAAAACCGCATGGCCCGGTACGAAATAGTCGCAGTGCCGCGTGATACAAAGCGGCCAGGCAAAATGGCAATAGAGCGAAAAACACCGGTGAGGCCAAAAGCAACATTCCGAATTTCGCAAAATAGCCGGGCATCTCATGCGATAACCCTTTCCAGCCGTAAAGCACCAACTGCACCGCCTGAAGCGGGATGTACATCAAAAGCGGCGTCACAAACCACAAACATGCAACAATGCTGCCCGCCAAAACAACATAAAAAACTGAAGATCCCGTATCCTCCAAAGCATTGAGCCTTACAAGCGAAAGCGCCGGATTGCTGAATACCTCTTTGGCGCACCCAAAAGCCGCCCGCAATAGACCCAATTCATCCCTTTTTTGCCAGGACAAGGAATTATCGGTTTGGATTGCCTCCATAAAGGTCCACCGTGTACCCAAGCATTGTCACATGGCCATAGTATGTCAATTGGCGCGGAATCCATAAGGGACAAAAAGGCAATATCTAAGTTGACAGAAATGATTTATATTAGTATATATATAAACAATCAAGTAGCGAATAATGCAAGTTTGGTGTTGCGGAGGTGGTCATCATGAAATCAATATTCAAAGATCGGTTTGCAAGCTCTCCTTATGGTGTGCGGCAAAAACCTGTTGCACTCGGGATTCTATTCACTTTCATGCTGCTGTCCGGATGCGCCACAACCAAAGCGCGCGAACGTTCCGCGCCGGATTCAACATTAAATACCATCATAGAGAACCGCTCCACACTGAAACGTTTATGCGTCGCCACAGTCTTAACCGGGGATGAACAAACCAAACAAAGGCTGGGTGAGATAGCCCGCTTGGCTATTCGGCGTCTTAAAATCGTGCCCTGTATCGAAAATGCCGAATGGCAAGAGGTTGACTGCGCTCATGGCAATACGCCCGGCGAAGTAATCGGCAAAGATAATTACGATGCGGTTTTATGGATCAAACCCCGCAAGAACGATTATGAAACAGTCTTTGACGCCCGTTTGGTTGAAACCCGGCGCGGCAAAGTCCTTTGGACATACGACAATCCGGATATAGAACAAATCAGTTTCTATCAGGCCGAATACTGGGCAAGAGAATGTGTAGAGCACCTTTGTATTGATGTTTACGATGTCCGTTTCTACAAAGAAAGCACGCCTTTGTCTGAATATGGCAAAGGACTCTGTTTGCTGGGTGCGCTCACCTATGTCATGGTGGGATCCGCGCCGGCATTGGTCTGTCCGGCCTATGGCGAAGCTTTCGCCAAAACAATCAAATAGGCGTCAAAGCAAACTTGCGCCATGCACAAATTCATTTGATCGCGGCAGTTCCGGTATCAGTTGACTTTCATGGACGATGGCGTCCTAATCTCATACCAACGTATTGATGACGGAGGCTTACGGATATGTTCCGAATCGGTTTTACGGGAATACTAACCGCTCTTCTACTGGGCGGATGTTCGAGCAGTATGCGCGTGGCCACGCAGCTGCCCTCTAAAGAAGACAAAAAGGTCATTGAGATGGAAATGCCGTCGCTTCTGCCGCATTTTGGCGAGACCGATTGGAGAGGTGGTATTCTCGGGCAGCTCAGCCGTCCACTCGGCACCGATTCATATCGGGCCTCTTCTTGGGACCGTTCAGGCGGCAATGCCGATGCGCGCCCCATTCCTTCAGGGGGGAAATTGACGCTGGCCGAACTGGAAGGTCCTGGTGTCGTAACGCATATTTGGTGCACGGTTGCCGCCGAAGAGTATTACAGCCGGAAATTGATCCTCCGCGCCTGGTGGGATGGTGCGGAAGAGCCCAGTATCGAAGCGCCATTGGGCGATTTTTTCGCCGTCGGTCATGGGATTGACCGGCCCGTCAACAGCCTGCCGATTCGTGTAACCAGCGATGGCCGTGCGCGTAACTGTTTCTGGCCGATGCCCTTCCACAAATCGGCCCGTTTTGAAATCGAAAACCAAGGCGCCGAAACCGTACGAAGCTTTTATTATTACATTGACTACAAACGTGTTCCTTCGCTGCCAAACGACGAGCTCTATTTTCATGCCCGCTACCGCCAAGAATGGCCCTGCCCAAAAATTGATCTCCAAGGCATCAATTTGGACGGAGCTCAGAACTACGTAATTTTAGAAACCGAAGGCCGGGGAACCTATGTCGGCTGCAATCTTTCCATAACCAACAACGCCCCTGGCTGGTGGGGAGAAGGTGATGACTTCTTCTGGATCGATGGCAAAACCGAACCGCGTCTGAACGGCACTGGCTCCGAAGATTATTTTTGTGACGCTTGGGGTATGCGCGAGATTGATGGGCTATTTTACGGTTGCCCACTCTTCTCCGGCCTAAAATTGGGCGATGTATGTACAGTATACCGGTTCCATATTGCAGATCCGATCCCCTTTAAAAAGTCCCTAAAATTTTCCATTGAACACGGTCATGCCAATGACCGCTCGGATAATTTTTCAAGCGTCGCCTATTGGTATCAAGACCGGCCGTTTACCAACAAAAACAAAGTTTTCTTTGTTCCGCCGGTAGAAGAACGTGTTTCGAATCAGGCCAAAGCGACGCTGGAGCTCCCCCAAGCCGTGGCAAGAATACTCGCCGAACGGAAAGCCGGACGGTTGGATAAAGCCGCGCAGATCGCCGATGCATTCATCCAAAAATTCCCCGATTCCGTATCTTCACAGCAAATGGCCATCCTAACGGCTTACGATAAACAGGCGTTGGGAAAAGATTCAGAAGCCGTAGAACTTTTCACCCAAGTTGCAGATACATGGCCCGACTCCGACGCAGGCCAGGTTGCCAAAGCCGAACTTTGGCGGCGCGCCGGAGAGCGGCGGGCGATGATTTCCATCACCTGCGATAACGCCTATACGCTCTATCTCGATGGAGTGGAACTGGGCTCCGGCAATGATTTAAGAACGCTCCGGACCTATCAAACCCTGCTCATGCCCGGCAAGCATGTGCTGGCGGTGGAAGCCAAAAACCGGCGCGGAACATGTGGATTAGTTGCAGCCATACGCTCCGGCGATTTATCATTAGAATCAGATAGCACGTGGAAGGTGTCCCGTGAGCCGGGGGAGCTGTGGAAAAACACAGAATATGACGACAGTGGCTGGCAAAATGCAACAGTCCATGGGCAAGGATTCGATTCGGAATATTATTCGCAGCGCACGTTCGGTTTGCCCGGAATCCCCGAGCAGGCCGGATGGATTTGGGCGGATGAGAATTCCCGCGATGGTGATGTCGTCTATTTCCGCAAGGTCTTGGAGGTTGTTGAATGAAAAGCGCCTATGAATTAGCAATGGAACGGCTCGAGGCCGAAAATCCCGATGCCGGTAAATCATTAACGGAAGAACAAAAAGCCGAAATCGCAAAAATTAATCAAGAATGCGAGGCCAAAATCGCTGAAGCAAAGATCCTTAAAGAAGGTGAAATGGCTAAAGCCGGTCAGGAAGGCCGATACGAGCGCGTTCAGGAACTCGAAGGACAGTTACGAATCGATATTCGCCGGGCGGAAGAAGACCGCGAAGCCAAAAAGGCCAAAATCCGCGGAAAATGATTCCCGTATTCATTAAGCCCAAAGATCCGCTAGTCTATATGACTTGATGAATTAATTATGGTCGTATTGGTCACTGGCGGGACGAGCTATCTAGGGTGCAGGCTGGTTGAGCAGCTTGTAGCACAGGGCGAGACTGTGCGTGTTTTCCTTCGGCCGGGAAGCGCAGCCCCCAAGTTTCCATCGGGAGTACAGATTGCCATCGGGGATTTATTGATCCCCGAGGATCCGGTCGCCGCAATGGAAGGCGTCACCCGGGTCTATCACCTGGCAACCTTGATCCGTCAGATCCAAGCCAAAAAACAACGCCGCACCCACAACATTCACGTCGATAGCACAAGACATCTGCTGCAGGCCGCCCGGGTTACCGGGGTAAAGCGGGTAGTGCATAGCGCCTCGTGTGTCGGTTTGGGGCCGACCGGTGAATCGATTGTGGATGAAAACGTGCTGCATCGCCTAGATTCGCCGGATAATTCCAAGCGTCATATCAGCCCTTATGAGGATTCGGTGCGCGCCGCCGATAAAGTCGCGCGAGATTTCGAAGGTCTAGAGGTTGTCCGGGTTTATCCTTGTTTCATTTACGGGCCGGGGATGCTGGACCGCACCCAGGATAAGGAATCGGCTTTAACACCTCTCATCGTGCGTATTCACGATATGGCCCATTCTGACAGCCCATGGATCTTGGCTCCGGGAAACCGGCATCGCACAACGGCTTTCATTGATGATGTTGTGAATGGCCATCTATTGGCGATGGAGAAGGGAACCCCAAGCCATGGTTATATCCTTGGCGGGGAAGACATCCATTACGCAGGCCTGGCCTCATTGATATCCGAAATCATGGACCGGAATGTACGTCCTAAATTTGCGCCTGTATGGATGCAGAAACTTATCGCCAATGGCTCCGCGCTCCGCTCCCGGCTTTCAGGTTCAAAGATACCCGGTTTGACACCCGGTCTGGTTGAGCGGGAAAACCACAATTGGCGCTATTCCTCGCAAAAGGCCATATCCGAATTGGGATATGCCCGAACACCGATCAAAGAGGGATTGCGTCGTACATTGGAATGGTTAGGAAAACTGCCCCCCGATCCCAAACGCGTCATATCTTAGGGAACATAACCCGGAAGATCGAACCCATTCCCACTTCGCTCTCCACTTCGATAACACCCTTAAGCGCTTCCAGCGAACGGCTGACAACTGTCATCCCAACCCCGGTTCCATCGGCAACGGTGCGGCGTGCGGCCTTGGTCCGGTAAAACTCTTCAAAAACCCGCTTCTGGTCGGCCTTTGCAATACCGATACCCGTGTCACAAACCTCCATAACTACACCCACATCTTCATTTTGAAGCGAGACAGACACAGATCCTTTTTCCGTATAACGAACAGCATTCGAAAGCAGGTTGGCAACACAATAACGGGCCGCTGTCAGCGAGCCTCTGATTTTTGTGCCATCCGCCACATCGACATTCAGCTTTAGGTGCTTTTCTTCTGCCAAAGGACGTATCAAACCAATTTCATCAAGCACAAGGGCCGCCAAGTCTATCGTTTCATCGATTCGGGCATCGACTTCACGTTCCACACGAGACAAGGCCAACAGGTCCTGAACCAACGCTACAAGATCTTTGGTGCGTTGGCTGGACCGGTAAATCATATCCCGCACCAACTCAGGCAGTTCACCTCCGGCAACCAAAATGGCCTCCAGGTTGGAACGGATCGCGGCCAAAGGCGACTTGAGTTCATGCTCAACAGTTAAAAGGAACGTTTCCCGTTCCCGCATACTCTTTTCCAAACGCCGGTTGGTTTCTGAGAGCTGATCCCGTCTACGCTTCAAATCATTTTGCAGATCGGTGCGGCGGTCTTCTTTCTCACCGATAGTCCAGGCAATAGACGATGTCAAATACGTCATAAAATACATCGCCGTCGCCAAAGGCAGAATCGCGGTGGCCATGGCAAAGGGATTTCGATATTTATCCGGCGATACCCAGGCAAACAGAGGATAGTGGTGAAGCAGCTGGGCGCCCTCGCAGATCGCCATGCCGGCATAGAGAGCGATTCCCCAGGTTGTAACCACAAATGCAATCCGGGGTGTCAGCAGCAATCCCGAAAAAGCCGTGTGGAAGACAAAGTAGATTGCAAACGGGTTTGTAATACCACCGGCAAAATGCAGCTGGCAGGCAAGAATCAAAAAGTCGATGGATATCTGCGTATAGGCCAGACGGCTCCAGGGGGTGATATCGAGCGTTTCTTCATCCAGGTTCCGGGCAATCTGCTGATAGATCACATTGCTCAACAACAATAACGCCCAAATGATCACTTGCCCGGTTAAATTCACCGCGCCCGTGATAATGCCCGCAAATTCGGCGACAGCATGATCCGCGCCGGAGGCAATCTGAGAAGGATTCCGCGATGAAAAAAAACCCGCCAAACAGATCACCGCCGCCGTGCCCGCCACGGCTAGGTACCGGAACCGAATCAGCCACCAAACCCGGGGTATCAACTCATTGCGTAACGGGGTTTGAGCGTGCAATACGCTATAAGATGATTCCGTCGAAGTCTGTTCAATCATTCTAGATGCGCCAGCGAAGACTCTATCGAGTCAAAAAAACAGTCTGAGCCGCAGCCTTACAGAAATCTCCGGATTCCGTAAAGCAACGGGCTTTCAGCGATTATACAATACTTTGGTGAGTTATTCTGCCTTTAAGAGTCTCTGGACTCTTGCCAACAGATCGGGAGGATCAATGGGTTTGGGAACGAACTCATTAACCGGGAGCCAATTCCCATCCGTTTCGGGATTGAAAGAAAAGCCTGTTTGCTCGGATACGGATGAGCACATCAAAATGGGGATTGCAGATAAACGCTCATCGCCACGAATCCGGTAGCTGAGCTGAAAACCTTCGTCGACGGAACTCATCATCACATCCAAAATCATGAGATCCGGGACGATCTTTTCGAGAATGACCAATGCCTGTTCGGCATCGGAAGCCGTTTCGACTTGATAACCGGCAGTTGTCAGGACCAATTTTGACGCTGCCACGATATCCGGATCGTCATCTACGACCAGAATTGTTTTCGGATCTTCAGACATAGGCATCCTCCCCGCCTCATTTTTTTGCCGCTTAAACCAAGAATCGACTTCGATTCATCAAAAAAACAAAAGCGCCCTGCGCCGCAAACGGACTTATAGCCGGTATTCCGCGGCGTTCATCACCACCCAAGCGCCTTCATTATCCCGTTTATCGTTCATCAGCCAGATACGTTGATCCGGAAGATGGATGGCCCCTGCAGAAAGCAACATAAACTTATAAACACCATTGGGAGCGGAAAGATACGCATAAGAATTCGCGCTGTTCACACCAAGGCTCGGCAGAAGTTGAGTGGGTACTCCGACATAACCCATCCAGCCGTCTGCGGGCCGTTCCACAATGACTTTAACTGTCACTTTCGGCGCGCTTTTCCACTCATTGAGTTCCTTTTGAAAGAGAATGTCTTTGGGGTGTTCTGTGCCGTAAATGATATGAACTGAACCATATTGGCCGCGATTTGCCAGAATGTATTGAACCAGACTCCGCGCGGAAACAATACCATCAGAAGCAGCCAGGACAATAATCTCTTGGCCCTGCATAGCGCTTAAGGGAAGATGCCGGCCTAAAGGTCCACGCACTTCAATCCGGTCGCCTTCAGCAACATTCAATAATGCAGAATCCTTTGACTGGCCTGTAGGCACAACAACTTCTATGCGTGTGAAATCATTATTCCAACCGGCAATCGGCAAAGCTTGAGATGCATCGGCGGAAGCAATTTGCACATACTGGCCGGGCTTATATTTCAGCGCATCTTTCAACGCGATTGCCAAACGGCAATGCCCCCCGGCAAGTTCTTCGCGCTCGCTTACTGTTGCGAGAACAGGTTCAACACTTGTGACATCAGAGGCTTTTTCGACCCCCATTACAGACTCCATGACATCAGTTCCTTACATTATAGCATGGTCCCAAACGCCGCACATACAGGACAGATCGCAGATACCATACTGAGTTATGTTCTATGCTCCAGGGCGAAAGAAAAATTTAAACGGGAGGGTTTGTGTCCCGGTAGTACTCAACGGGAAAACAGTTTGCATTCTTTGCCAGTTCCACTTAACAAACCGTTTTAACTTCTTCACCATAGCGAGGACAGACGAGACTGCACAAACCGTCATCGGAGCCATTAACGCCCAACCCAACCAACATCAGACAAGGGTAGGTACGGGAGAGGAACAGCGGCAGCGAGGGGACGTCGATGTAAATCGAAGATGGACATGGCATCCGATCCGGTACGGAGCACAAAGCTTCGTCAATGTGCGGTTCGGTGACGCGATTTCCAAGGACATTGCATCCATTTCGGAAAAGAAAACGTAGGGTATCTGGCATTGTCCGGCGGCCGCGATGTCCAGCGCCAAAGGCGGTGGAGCGGCCAACGGTACCCGAACCGTCACGTACCTCGTCTGTCCCGGCTTGGTGAAAGAGATAAGGAAACCGCCCCGGTACCAGATTAACCGGGTGCGGTTGAGTCCGTATTATACGGCGGCTTGAGCGCATAGATGCGGAAGCGTGATTGGAACGATGAGAAAACGCCGTACGCAACATCTCAATACCGCCTTTCGTAGGATTTGAATCCTGCGGCGGAGGATGGAGTCAGCAGATGCGCGGGAGTTGTTCTCCCAGCGGACTTTCCAGCGTGCGGCTGCCTCCAAAGAGACTTTCGATCACAACACCCGGTTTTCCGGGGGCGCCCACTTTGCCGATAGCAACTGCATCATGGCCATCGGGATGGGACTTGAGTCGAGCCAAAATCTCTTCGGCAGAGTCGGCGGCCGCAACCAGAACCAAACACCCTTCACCGGCTAGGTGAAGAAAATCCAGTCCCAGTATTTCGCAGAAAGACCTGACGTCCTCCTTTGCGGGTAGAGCGGATTCCTTAATGCTTAACCGTCTATCCGCCGCCTCCGCTATCTCATGCAAAACTGCGGCCAATCCGCCACGAGTGGGGTCGCGCATGAAACGAATCCCCGCCGCAAGCGGATACAAATGCTCTACAAGCGGCCATAAAGCCTTGCAATCACTACGGAACTGACCTTTCACCGGCCAAGAATCACGTGACGTTAAAACTGTTGCGCCGTGATCGCCAAGCGTTCCTGAAACCATAATCACGTCACCCTCGTCAAGTACACGGGGAGACAGTTGCCATTCCTGACAAATAAGACCTACGCCGGAGGTGGTAATGTAAAGGCCATCCGCTTCGCCTTGACGCACCACTTTGGTGTCCCCGGCAATGACGCTCGCGCCTACAGTCTCAACTTCGCGCCGCAAGTCCTGTAAATAATGATGCAATTTTGCAACAGAGAAACCTTCCTCGATGATAAGCGAACACGTCAGAGAAAGCGGTTTTGCACCGGAAACTGCCAAATCATTTATAGTCCCGCAAGCCGCCAGCTTGCCGATATTGCCACCTGCAAACTCCAATGGCTGCACGACAAAACCGTCGGTTGTAAATGCCAAGCGCGCATTTGCGGCATCACCTGCACCACGAGGGGATGTCCCATTTTCCAAAGATGGAATGGTAATCGGGGCCGCGTCCAATTCGCTGTCGTTTTTGCTGACGCCTAATGCGGGTAACACAACTTCTTGCAGAAGCTCTTTGGTGGCACGTCCGCCGCTTCCATGGGCAATTGTAATCTTATCTTCCATTTCAGTCACTCAGTCTGCGTAGTTAGCAAAATCGATTCTCAACACAGAATCCCAAAAATGGAAGAGAAGGGAGAGATCGGGACAAACTGGTAAGCGAATTACATCCCTTCTTTGATACTTTTGCTCAAGGGCACAACCTCACAAGCCGTAAACCGTTGTAATAGTGCCACAGATCGACTGTGCCCGAACTGCGCGAGGCTGACCGATTATAATTATTACCTGTGCTCATAGGGCTGCTACGCCTCACACGTTTGCTGCCGGTATCGGATCCCTGCGGATCGGTTGCAGGTGAAGAACTATAGTAATCTTCGCCATAAAAATCCTGACACCATTCAAAAACATTGCCAGCCATATCGTATAAGCCCCAAGCGTTTGGGAGCTTCAGGCCGACTTCGTGTGACTCATGATCTGAGTTCCAGGCAAACCACGCATACTTCTTGGCCTCAGTAATTGACGAATCATCACCCCAATAAAAGATGGTCGTGCTTCCGGCGCGGCAAGCATACTCCCATTCTGCCTCTGTCGGCAGACGGAATGTTCCTTGTCCGGTATCGTTAAGCAAGTCGATAAACGTTTGGCAATCACTCCATTTTACTTGTTCAACCGGGCGGTCGTCGCCTATAAAATTCGATGGATTATTTCCCATTATCGCCTGCCACTGCGCTTGGGTAACTTCATACTTGCCCATATAAAACTGCTGGGAAATCGCAACCTCATGTTGAGGTTCTTCATCCGCTTCTCGGTCCGGATCCGTGCTTGGCGATCCCATGATGAAGCTACCCGCCGGGATGAGCACCATTTCAAGCGGTTTTGCGCCTGAAGCTAGACCTGGTAGCGAAATGGTAATCAAAGATTCCGGTGTCGGTGTTGGAGTAATTGTCGGCGTATCAGTAGCTGTTGGCGTATCAGTGGCCGTTGGTGTATCGGTGGCCGTCAGAGTAGGTGTGTCCGTTGGCAAAGGTGTAGAAGTGGCCGTATCCGTCGGGCTAGGCGTAGGTGTAGATGTTTGTGTTGGCGTGTTGGTTGGTGTAAAAGTCGGTGTTGCCGCCGGAGTATTCGTGGCTGTGGGACTTGGTGTCAGAGTCGGCGTTGGACTGGCCGTGTTAGTTGGTGTCGGAGTCGGTGAACTGCTTAAATCATCTTGATATGATAAAGCAACCTGGCCTAAAAGGTTTAAGCCGTTGTTGCCTCTGCCATAAACCCGAAGTTCGTAATCATTAAATTCCGGACCCTTTGGCATCAAATAAAAATGTCCGTTTCTGCCCGGCCCCGATGTCCAGTTCAGTCTATCTTCGCTTCCTTCAATCCAGGCCAAAGCTTGCCAATCACCGCCAGCAATACGAACGTGTATTTCGTAAGTGGCGAATTCCGGATTCAACTCCCATCCAATCACAATATCGTGAATTCCCCAGCTCGGGTCCTTGGCAATTCCACCGGCGATAGGATTCAAATCCGAAACTGAATTGGCAATGAAAACACTCCCGGTCAAATCTGGTGTGGGACTGGGTTGCGGAGTGTAGGCCGGCGTGATCAACAACCAATGAGTCTCCAGGCAATCAGCATTATCAAAATCGTCGAAGAACCTTCCATCTTCTACAACACAACTTGCTGTTGTTTGCGCTCCCACAGACTGGAGCTGCAACATCATGAACATTACGAAAAGAACGATAATCAACGATCCCTGCACATTCATCGAAAAAGAGGATTGTCTTAAGATTCGCATCGGAAAATTCATCGTGTATGCAACCTCCATTCCGCCACGGCCGTGCCATCAGACTTGATGGATTCGCTGCGAATCTCGATGGAATCTAATCGTCTATGGCATTCTTGAGTGTTATCTGAGGATTCGACAAAAAGGAAAATCTGTACATCGTCTTGCAAAACAGCCAGTTCCGCAATAGAAGTAAACGTGTTGCCGTTGTCCATGACATCGGCTTTCAAGATATGACCATCGACTATGATCCGTAGTTCATAGTGTTCGGTCGCATGAAAATCCGCTTGCGCAACCTCGGCGTTATTTCTCAGAATCTTATACAAACAGCCTTGGGCGGATTTAATTACCGCAAGGTCAATCACATCAGAAGCGGATTGTATTCGAATACCGCCTGACTGTTCGTTGCCGGCTATGCCATTCAATTCATCGGTTACCGAAAAAGAAGCCGTTATGGTTGGTGTGACAAACAGATCATCCGTCGCGGAATTGATCTTTTGCAGCAGTACAGTCGAACCCTGCAAATTTAAATGGCTATTTTCGATATACGCCAAGTCTGAATTCAGTTCACTGACGCTTTGTGCTTTCTGCGGCTCTGCCGACGATATCCGTGACAAAATCGAAAATAACGAAAACAACAGAAGGGTAACTGCGCTGATAATCCATATGCGCAATTTCAGACTCTCCAGGGTAATCCGTCTTGCTGTTATCATGATATCACTCACGCAACTCCGTGTATTTGACACTTCATTTATCGAAAAAAATATGATCTAGAGGCATATAAACGAAAAATTTCCCGCATCCCATGACCTTATTAGATTTGTGTGAATAGTGTGTTTACCCAAAAACTTCGTACATAGTCATAGATATTCGGCTTGCACAATAAAAAATGCGCGTCAGCTAACACTTTCTTCAAGAGCTAAAATTGTAACGCCGAAACTCAATGAATAATATTTAAATCAAATTATGCAATCTGCGTCAAGGGCGTAATTTCGCAATTCCCGGAATTGAAAAACCGCGGCAATTATAAAACATGTTTATTAGCCTGAATTCCCAGAAATCTTCTTCTCGATGTTCCCGATTGCTATCCCCTTCGACAATGAACCGCCATTCCACGGTATGATTGCCTTCTATCTAGATAAACTCTCTCGCGTATACCACAGACGATAGGCGATTCCTCGAATCTACCAGAACTCGCTCTCATCCAGTTCGATCACAATCCGAAAACCATTGGAGAATAATTCGGCTGTGGGAACGGATGCTCGTCTGCTTGCCGAGCGCAGTTCGGCTGCTTCAGAGCTGTTAGCCGAGAAATCTCCCCCTCGCAGTACTTTTTGGGTCCCGTAACTAGGTCCTGTAGGATCGGTTTGTGGTGAGGTTGGGTAGATGTCATACCAATCCGATACCCATTCCTTGATGTTCCCGTGCATATCATACAACCCCCACGGATTGGGTCGGTTCAACCCAACCTTTTTGGCGCCTGAGAAACCTCGCTGCCAGACGGCATAGTCGGAGAGCTGCGATGAAGAACTCCCAAATGAGTACTTTGTTGTCGTTCCAGCCCGGCATGCGTATTCCCATTCCGCTTCTGTCGGCAGCCGGGGGGATTCGAATCGCGACAAATATCGTCTCCAGGGCTCGGAATCACCCTTCAGCAACTCTTCCAGTTTGTGGCAGAAATTGATGCTATCATACCAAGTAAGTGATTCAACCGGCTGGTCGCTATGATCCTTATCCTCTGATGGATTGTATCCTATGACGGCTTTGTATTGTGCCTGCGTGACTTCGTACTTCCCGATATAAAATCCTTTGGTGATGGTCACCTCATGTGCCCGTTCCGAAGACTCCCTGCCCGACTCCCATGTGGGGCTTCCCATTGTGAACGTCCCGGGATGAATAAACACCATCTCCATTTGCTTTGCATAGCTACTCAAACCGGGTATGAAAATTTGCCTGCGTGAGTCGTACGTCTTGAACGTAGTCTCCAGCGTGTTGTTACTGGTATTCATGTCGCCGGTTGTTGAACACTCAAACGTCGGATGTAGCAATTCACCTGCCATGCTCGCAACCAGGCCTTGAAATTCCAGAATGGTGAAAGTATAGGTTTCGTTGCTTCCGATTGTCGTTTCGATGGTACCCTCGTGTTGTGCGGTTGGGCCGTACAGCCTAATAGCATAGTCGAAAGAAGTGATGGGATCATCGCCCCGATTGGCGACCTCGATCACGTATTCGAATGCGCTGTTGATGGGGACATAGCCCCCCACCTTCGACAACGACGTATAGACATTAACAACTTCAAGATCCACATTGGGGCCACAGTAGTACGGATCCAGGTTCTTCTGGGGAGAATACGCGAAACCCCTATTAAGGAATTCACTAGAGTATTCGGCCTCTCCAATGCGGCTCTTCATCTCTTCTACATCATCCCAGTCATCGCAGTCCAAGAGGTTGTTCCGTACATCAGCCCTTATCCAATCGGTGGATTGATTCTCAGCGAGAAAAGCAATGCTCGTCAGATTGTTATCGTTCACAAAAACCTCTCGGAGAGGACATAAAGGGGACACCGCGATTGAAGCGATCCGGTTCCCGTAGGCATACAACCACCTGAGCTCAGTTTGATTCTCCAGAAATAATTCTGTTAGCTGATTGTTCGGGCAATACAGCCACGCCAATCCTGTGGTATTCGACAAGTCCAACGACACGAGCATATTGTCCGAACACTCGAGGTCATACAATGCGTTGTTGCTGGATACATCCAGCTGTTGCAGTTGGTTGTCAGCGCAAAGCAGATTCGTAAGCAACGGGTTCTGGGTGACACACAGTTCTGATAATGAGTTGCCTCCACAGTATAGTTTTTCCAAACTCTGGCACGATGCAACATCCAAGTGGGCAAAACTATTGTCCTCACACGACAGCTCTACGAGCGAATGGTTGTTGCTCAGATCCAAATCAGTCAATTGGTTAAGGTCACAATAGAGTATCCTCAAGCCCTCGCAGCCGGATACATCCAGGTCTGTAAGAGCGTTCCCATAGCAATCCACCTCTTCCAAATGATCGTTGTCACCAAAATCGAGTGTTGTCAGTGCGTTATTATATATTTCTGCTGTTCTCAGTTGTGACCCGGAGGGCAGGATCAGCTGGGTCATGGAGGAGTTGTAGACACATTCCAATTCTTCCAAATTCAGATTGTGCGATAGATCGAGTTGCGTGAGTGCAGGATTATCGGTGACGGTCAGTGTTCGTAACGCGCGGTTGCTGGATAGATCTAGATTCTTCAGACTATCGCCCCAAGAGACGGATAGGGTTTCCAAGTTCGCGAAGGGGGAACAATCCAACGTGGCTAAGTCGTATCCGGCAGAGACATCAAGATATCTAAGATTGATGAGGTATTCACTGCCTTTCATTTTCTGAACGTCGGCTGGCAGGTAAAATTCCTCGATCAATGCTACATCGGCAGGCGTGAACGGTCCTCCCCATTCAAGATCCAATCCGAGAAATATGAGTGTCATTTCAATCTCGTCACGTAGCGATTGATCCGGTATGTGCTTCGATGTATTGATGTTGAGCGTGTTATTTGGTGTGGGCGTGGCCGGGGGACTTGTTGGGGAAGGGGTAAACGTCGGTGTCGGTGTGCTGGTTCGTGTTGGAGTTGAAGTGGAGGTTGGGGTATGGGTGCGAGTTGGAGTGCTTGTAGGTGTATCTGTTGGAGCAGGTGTAACGGTCGGCGATGGTGTAGAAGTCGGTGTGCTCGTGGGTACGATAGGAATCTCTTCAATATCCCAAATTTTCAAAGTCCCATCTTCGCTTCCACTTGCGGCCTGCATCCCCAAAGGAGAAATCCCCACGGATGTTACCGGTCCGGTGTGTCCTTGCAGTATTCGTATCTCATTCCCGGACTCTGTATTCCAAAGTCTGAGTGTATGGTCTTCGCCGCCACTTAAAAGCAGTGAACCATCGGGTGTTATATCGATTGCATTGACCGCCGATTCATGACCGGAAAAGGTGCGAATTACCTCTCCGCTGTTTGTATCCCATAGACAAATGTTTCCATCCCAACTGGCGGTAAGTACACGGTTTCCTTCCGCAACAAACAGAACATCGGAAATCCGGCCGGTATGGCCGGTAAATGTCTGAAGCCTTTCCTTGCTTTGTACATCCCATAAGATGGCGGTGTTGTCGTCACTCCCGCTTAAGATTTGTCCGCCGCCGGTTGAGAAAGCCACAGCAGTCACACCGGCCTTATGACCGGTGAACACACTTGTTTCCCGTCCGGAATCCGCAGACCACAAACGAACCCTTCCATCATCACCACCGGTTAGGACCGAATTATCGATCGTGGAATAATCTGAGGCAAACACCGGTTTTTTATGACTTGTAAACTTCTGCAAAAGCTTGCCGCTGAGCGCATCCCACAAACGCGCCGACTTATCTTGACTGGCCGTGACCACATAAAGACCGTCAGGTGAAAAAGATACCGACCAGATCTCGTTTTTATGCCCGGAAAATGTCTGCAGAAGAGATGCTGCCTCCAAATCCCATAGTTTGGCCGTACGGTCCATTCCTCCGCTCAAAATGCTCATACCGTCACGCGAATATTCGATAGAATTTACACCGCCGCCATGTGCATTGATCGATGTGAAATTCGGTATCGGCGTGCTGGTTTGTGTTGGAGTTAAAGCTGAGGTTGGTGTATAGGTTGGCGAGGGAACTAATGTTGCTGTAGGCCTGGTGGTGGGAGCTGTTGTTCCGACGGTAAATGTAATTTGGGCTGTGTTGTTATCGGGATTGCTATCACCTTCGACGGCAATCTTCGACTCAACCGTATGCTCACCTTCTTCCAGACTGCTCCAAGGAGGGCTTCTCCTTATCGTGTAGTAGCCTGCGGATGAACCCCCTTGTTCTGAAGTAAAACTATAAAGGCTGCCGTCGACAAGGATTGCTAGGATATAATGAGGAATGTCCGAATCCGTAAGGTTGTGTACCTTAGCCACAAACTGGACTTTATCACCCGGCGCAATGTTTTCGACCGTCACATCATTATCGAAATCATCATCGCCGTCAAATAGGACAACCCTGAGGTAATCGATGGCCAGATCGAAAGACGCGATTGTAGGTGTAACGGTGGGGACAGGTGTGTTCGTTGGGGTTGGGGTTGGCGCAGAAGATCGATCCAGTTCAACGGTTCCCAGGCGGATATCATCTACGGCCAGTGTGTTTTGTATTCCCGGACCCGCGTTTTGAACGACGGCCAGGGGTTGAATGGCGCCAGGCGTTTCAAAATCACCGCCGATATGGATTGTGGTCTCCTGATTTCCCAACTCGCTGTTGGCGATATACAGCCCGATGTTTTCCAAACCATTGGTGAGGATCAACATGCACGTTCCACCGCTTCCTGAAGTTCTCCGGACATCGGCTTGGAGCAGGAAGGTTTCAGGCAAGGTCGCATTTTGAGCCAGAATGCCGAGGTTGGCGGCATCATGTTCGGGGTATAAAGAAAGTAAGGCGAAGGTATTGTTCCCGATACTGGATATATCCACCAGGCCGTGTTTTTCGAGACCGGCTACGTTTTGAAGCATTCCCACGGTGCCGGATTCAAAATCGCCGGGCGGCTGGAGATCGATGGTTTGGCTGATGGGGGGACAATCGGACAGAGATGAAACCGTAAGCCGGTCGAAATAGATGGTAACCGAGGATGGCGCATCGGGGGGAACCACGATCTGCAAGTAGGGAACAACCGCTCCGGCCGGAGGTTGATAGAGGAGATTCAAAGTCCGGTCCTGATTGACAGGTACTGCATCCGCGACGCGATTGGTATATCCCAGCTGGCCGTCGATGACCAGTTGATTCGTGGATGTATTCAATCCGGCCAGTGCCAGCTGAGCACCGGAGGCATTGGTCCGAGCCAAGACCTTTAAATAAGCCACCGGTTCGATAGCCACGGGTTGGGTTCCAAAAATCACCGCGCCCTGGCCGGGATCGGCCTGGACAATCAACCCGTAGCCATCCGAGCCTGAAGAAATAGGTATGAAACCGGTGGTTACATTTGCGGCTTCATACCCTTCAACATTGCCGACCGCCAAAAGGCCGCTGGTAAGATCGGTGGCATTGAAGTCAATGGTCAGCAGCGGTGTGGGTAAAGCCGAAGCCGCCACGGTGGCGCTTGGAGTGGATTGGTTCCGTTTCGAAGAAATGCTCTCTATTTGCGAAGAGGAGTCGGCGTTACAAACAGAGACCGAATTTGAGTAGCTTTGTGTGTAGGCAGATAATAAATGCGCAAGAATAACTATATAAAAAGTAAAATACCGTGCTCGCAATTCCACAAAATACCTCCCAACAATGTACCGCGCCAAATGTTTATAGATGCAATTGCCAGAAAAAATCGCGCACGATTATGATCTTAATGCTTTTTAGATTTGCTCTGGAAATGCTCTGCCAAAAATTTATCTTTCCATAGACATGTAAGAAACCGAGTTAAAATCCCACATTTAATTTAATCGTTCCAACAAGCATGGTCAAGTGGGCTTTCCATGGCAATTGTTCGCGCGCCGGAGTTTCGTGAGTTGGATTCTGTCTCATCTTGGTCTTTTTAAAATGGAATTTCCCATATGAGCTCTCGCTTTCTCATACAAATACACCAAGCACAGTAGGTGTGACCTTCTCCACTCTCTACTTTCTTGCCGCCGACGGCGGCGCCCTGCAAGGCACACCTCCCAACTACATCTCTCCCTCACACTCCAAAATCGTGTTCAGCCTGATGGTTACTAGCATCTTCACAATCAACTATAATCATAAAAGCAGAAACACGAACACAGCATGCGGTACCCGGGCGTGGGGGCAGGTCAGAACCAGGCCTGGTCATAGGCGCCGGTTTCTTACCGGATTTTTTGCGAGGAGGTTTCCATCTTGAATCGTCTGACATCTCCGATCCTACTATTAGGAATCCTTTTTATATTCCAAACAGCTACGTATGCCAAACCGATTAAAGCATTCATTCTATCCGGCCAATCGAATATGGACGGTCACGGGCCCACGGTGAATCTGCCGGAGGAGTTGCGCGAGCCGTTCGAAAGCGTCCGCTACTTCATCGGCGGCGAATGGCACGCCCTGCAGCCGCTCACAGAACGCGTCGGCCCGGAGATATCATTTGGGCGGGCTATGGCGGAGGCGTGGCCGGATGAAGAGATCGCGATTATCAAGTATGCCGTCGGTGGTACGTCTCTCTTGGCCTGGGATCCGTATTGGGAATACAACGCGGCCCTGTTGACCGGAGATGAGACACGCGGCTCTCTCTACAAGAATCTCCTGGAAGAACTCGATGAAGCGCTACGCGAAGAGGATGTCGAAATTGATATCGTGGGCATGCTTTGGATGCAGGGTGAAAGCGACTCACTCGTTCAGGGCCCGGCTAACGACTATTTCGAGAACTTTCTGGAGTTCATTGAAGTCGTGCGCCGCGACGTGGGGCGGCCCAATATGCCATTTATTTTCGGGCGGATCAGCCAGTCGGCGGCGTGGACCTACCAAGACACGGTGCGCGAAGCCCAGGCCCGCGCCGAAACGGATATCCCATTCACCAAGATGGTCGATACCGATGATCTGCCGTTTATCTCCGACTACATCCATTACAACGCGGCAGGGCAGGTGACATTGGGGCAACGCTTCGCCGAAGCGTTTCTGGAAGTCTACGAAAGCGCCTCCGCATTCCCTTCGGCGACTCGCTTCTTTCCCGATTCTACCTCACCGCTCTTCCATTGGTTTTCGGCGGGTGATGTCTTACCGGATGCGGGGATCCGGCTGACCGTCCCCGATGCTCCAACCAATACCACGGTGCGCGAGATGCTTCCCGATGGTTGGAGCGCCGCCAACCTGCGGCCCACTGCCGGCACTGCAACCAAACAAGGCCTTACCGTTGTTTGGGATCTGCCCGCGTTTTCCGGCGAGGCCGAACTCCGTTACGATCTGCGGGCCGGGTCCACGGGTGACGATGGCGTGATCTTTTCAGGGATGGTGGAGGCGGACGGCCGCCAGGCCGGAATCAATGGAATCGGCCGGTTTCACTCCCTCTCCGGAACGGAAGCCCTGGTGCCACTGCTTCCGAATGAAATCACACTCGATGGGGAACTGGGAATAGGCGAGTGGGATGGTGCAAACACGTTCCAATTCGACCGTGCCAATAAACTCATTCCCGGTGCCGCAATATTGGGCCCCTTGTTTCCGCCCGAAGAGTCCCACGCCACGGTTTATCTTTTTCATTCCGATACGCATCTGTATGTCGCCGTGGATGTTCTTGATCTTCATGTAGATTTCACCTCGGGCCGTTTGTCAATTTTTAATGTGGACAGCGTATTGCTTGAGTTGGATGGCAATCTAAGCCGCTCCATCCGTGGAGAGAACAACGAATTCGGCTTCGAAATGGGCGTCGTGGGAGACGGCTCCGGTGTGGGCCGGACAACGCAAGCTCCTACGATCCAAGAACTGCCCGGGGGCGGTCACTACTCAAGCGACGGCGCCCTTTGGAACTTTGGGGCTCGCCCAAAAGATGACGAAAGCGGCTATATCGCTGAGTTCGCTATTGAGAAATCTAGAATTCTCGATCCGCCCGATCGCACAACGATTGGCTTCGATGTCAAAATCCACGACGCCAACGGCTGCGGCCGGCTATTAGGCACATGGGGCTGGCATTTCATTAACGAAGAAACCGGAATCGCCGATGACACGCGTACCGGCGAGTACCTCTGGGGCAAAATCCAGCTGCTCGATGGACCGTTTTCCGGTGTTTCGGAGTGGTCTCTTTACTAATAGGTATGCGCCGCTTCATCCGCTCCGTTCAATAGGCTCCCAATCTGCGCCCCGCAGTGTGCCCGATAAATATAATTCCACTTGGAATCTGATCAGCAGGGTGCTGACCAATTTCATCCCTCACCCACACTTTGAAATCGTTAGTCCCGCCCTGGCGGGATCTTGCCCGGTCACGGGCGGGAGGGCGAACGTCCTCGTGAGCCGATTTCTTTCTCAAATGAACATGGTTCTCCCCATTTACCAACTTCGTCTACCACCCACACCATGTCCTGAAAGGACATAAGCCTGAAGCCCCAGGCAAGCGTAGCGCCGCCTGGGGTTACGAACTTAAAACATCCGGCCCTGTAAGGGCCGCACAAAATGAATTGTATTTTGCAAAAACTCCCCCGCTATCCACGATCTCTTTAAATGGAACACACCAAGCGCTGAAAGCGCGTAGCAAGTGTAGCCCAGGGCAGAGTTTGGTCGCCGAAGGCGGACGAACGTCGCCCTGGGTTATGGACCCCCAAAAACCTAAGCGCTGAAAGTGCGAGGCAAATCACCTTTCTCCTCTCCACTCTCTACTTTCTCGCCACCACCGGGGTACCCGGGCGTGTGCCGGTGGCTTTAAGACGCTCCCACAATCAAACGTAATGGGGAAAACACCATAGGGAGGGCACAAACACAAAATAAACAGATGAGTGGTTGTATACAGACCGCCAAAAACGCCCGCCAAGTATCAGTCTGGTGAGCCTCACGCACCGCCATGCAAATGCATGCAAAATACCAAATGAGTCCTACGATACTTCCGTAAACCGGCATAATGCTGAACAGCATGGTTGCGCCATAGGTATAACATACAACTCGGAATGTCGCCTCAAAGCCATTACGTTCGCCACGTGTGATAATGAGCGATAGGTGTAATAAGGCCGCCATAGCTACGGCACAAAGAATAACGAAAATCGGAGCGAGAATAGCTTCAAGCACAATCACTTGAAATGGTTCAAACAATTCCGGATTTATTGGCACCGGTAACCAAGAAAAACTTGTAACCTCCATTTTGGAATGAAGCACGCTTTTAAACATAATCGCCAGCAAGATCCCAAACCAAGCGCTTAATGTTCCCACAATCGACAAAAAAGCCAATGAATTCCACGCGCCACGTTTATACAGCTGGCGCCGGAACGTTTCTTCCGGCTCAAAAAGAATTTCTTTAAAGCTCAAAAAAAACGCATTGAAGAAACCGATTTGATCCCGCCGCTCCCAACTGGGCAATGGCCCTTCATCCCCCGGCTCATGGTCGCCCGGTTCACAGTCTCCCGGCTCGGGATAGACATTTCCACTGTCTACCTCATAACCGGCAGCGTTATCCCCGCCATCATCAAGCGTAGGATCACACCCCTCCTCATTCTCCCACGATCCACCGTTTTGCCGCCGTTCGTCATTCACTAGACGCCTCCTGATACCAAATCCAATTTCATGCCGTCTATCTTCTCATAGATAGCATTAAAATTTCGTACATTATTCTAAAATCCCCCAGCCATTCTCGCTGCATCGAATGTGTCCTTCATGTTGTACCACACAATTAAAGATAAAATCTCAGACAGCAACGGCAGCAAAAATACCGCTAACGCAATTCGCCGGGGATTCGTCTGATGCACTTCACGGAGTCCAATATAAACGCAAACGAGTGGCCAATATTTGCATAACAGTCCGATGACATATCCAACTATTCGTAGATCCATAATGATATAAACTGATGATAGACCAATTGTGGCGGTCCAAACCGGAAAAAACGCCCCAAACGTATAACAAACAACCCTGAAAGTCGCTTCAAACCCATTTTTCGATGCGCGAAAAAATTGAAGGAATGCATGCTGAAATGCGGTTAGCAATGCTACGTTGGCCGCGATAAGAAACGGAATAAACGGTGCCGCGATGGCCAGCATAATCAGTGAATCAGTATGATCCATTGAGGCCCATGGCTCAATACCACGCTTGGCGCGTTCCGACGTAAGAATTTCGCTAAAACCAAATGTAAGCAAACAGTTTATCGTTCCCACAATCATTGTGAACTTCAAAGATTCTTTTAAACTTCTTTTCATAGAAATACCGACAAACGTTTCCATCGAATCCATGGAGTAGTCTGCCAATTGCATTCGCCCGAAAGTTCTTTGCGGTTCCCATAGAACTTCTTTGATCGTACGGATAATTGCTTGGAAATAGCCGATCTGTTCGCGCCGCGCCCAGCTGGGTAAGAGCCCTTCATTATCTTGCCCAACAGATGAATCGCCCGCCTTCTCATTCTCCCACGATCCACCGTTTTGCCGCCGTTCGTCATCCACTAGACGCCTCCTGATACCAAATCCAATTTCATGCCGTCTATCTTCTCATAGATAGCATTAAAATTTCGTACATTTTTCTAAAATCCCCCAGCCATTCTCGCCGCCAATTGGCACGATGTGGATTGTGCTATCTGACACAGGTTGCCAGGTCACGATAAATATTCGTACCTTTCCAACTCTTCCTCCAGGTCAGACCGCAACCGATCCGGAGTAACGACAACTCCCTTGTCATCCGGAGAAGGGAAAACGGCAACCAGAGCCCCATCTTGCAGCATTCCCGGGATCCATTTCTGAAGCCAGTCATCCATACATATTGCCTTGGGTTTGTCGTTCGACCAGTAACCTTTCGAACAAGCAGCAGCGTAGCGCGCTGCCGGCCATATTGGAATCACTTCGTTACCTTCATCATCGTGGGCAAGCGCCCACCCATCATCTGTTCGTAAACTCCATATCTCATACCAATCCGCAACTCTTTTAATACAATAGGCATACCGTCTCGGCGCGGGCAAAGACACAACAGCGGTAAACTCATGGTCATTGATATCCAGACTCATTTAAGTCCCTCATGCTTGTGCTGCACTTTGTGTATATCTGCATCCTGTAAAACAGAATGCTCATACCCGTATCCTTTTCGCGCTTCAAATCCTTTTTTTATATTTTCACGGATTCTTAAAAATCCGGCAACCAATCAACATTACTTCATAAATCTCTATCCTGTAAACAGGATACTTACCCCTATGCAATAGAGCCTTGTTTTCCCGTCCGAAGGCCGGTCATTTTCCATTTCTTGCGCCCTTACAGGGCTGATGGTTTTGGGAATCTAACCCAGCCTGGCACCCTTCGCCCGCCGTTGGCGGTCTCGGGCTTAGGCTGGGCTATTGCCTTGCGCCCCTCCGGGGCTTTAAAATCGATACATACGTAATCATCTTCTAATACCAATTCGCCGCAGGGTGCTGACCAATCTTGTATTTCATCCACGCCCCGAAATCGTGGGCCGTTAGGCTTATTGCCACGGGGCTCCCCCGGCGGGTGGCGCAGATAAATCTTTTATCTGCGCGCGCCAGCGCAAGAGGCGGTAGCAAATGTCGCCGATTGCAAAAACTCCCCCGCCACTCACCAACTCTGCAAACGTTTCGTGCCCTTCTTCCCCATTCGGACTTTCGTGATTCAAATACATAAAACCAATCGCCCCGCAGGGTGCTGACCAACTACATCTCTCCCACACACTCCGAAATCGTGAGCCGTTAGGCGTCATGCCTACCGGGGTACCCGGGGCTTCACAATATCCTCCGAAGGCAGGTCGGCGGTACGGGCCATATAATCAGGCAGAAGCGGGAATGGCGTGTGCGGTTCCTGCTGATACCAAAATGCCGTGCTGCATACATCTTGCACGGTTTCATTCACGCCTTTATCCCATTTGAGCTGCTGAATCGTGACTTTTTGCAGCTTTTGAAAACGGATGGGATCGGTAACGTGCCAACGGTACATGGAGACATACCGGTTGCGGTGCAGCGTGCACCCCAAATAATTGGTTTGAAACTCGCCGATCCCCCAGGCCGAACCAAAATAATCCTCAGTGCCCGTGCCGCAAATGGTCGGGAATTGGTCATCGCCTTCAAAATAAAATTTCATCTCCCCTTCGCCCCACCAGACATTCTCAAAAGCACGAATCCCGAGCACCGTCCCGATATAAACACCGGGCGATTCGACATTATCCAAAAGCACAAAATCATCGCCTTCAATAGTGGGATTCTGACGCCGCCATTGGGCGTGGAAATATCCGGTACTCTTGGGGAGTTTGGGCAACAGATCGTAATCGACCTGATAAAAAAGCGCGCCGACTTTTTCCGGCCCTTCATTGGTGATGGTGATACGCGCGTGTTCGGCGAAGGGCATCAGGAAGAAGCAATTAAATCCCCGGCCCTCCGGTAATGAGGTCAGCGCGGAATCCATGGGCATCTGTATGCCGTGCGCCTGGCCGAAGAAATCCAGCAGCGGAACCTCGACCGAGGGGCTCAGCTCATAGTCCCACCACATACGCACCACCATGCCGCGCATGTTATTCACGTTTTTGCGCGTGGTCAGCCAAATATGTTTGATCACACCCGGGCCTTCGATATCGGCCAGCACATGCTCATGGCCGGGCAATAGATCGCGTTTGGCCGGACTGCCTTTACGTCCGCCTTTGGCCTGTCCGCCAATCCCGCGTCCGCCGGTCTGGTTTTCCATGGTAATCGCCCGGCTGTCCGCATCGGTTAGTAGCGGCAAGGTAGTGATATCGTATCCCACAAGCCCCTGAGGCGCGGTTGCGCAACTTCCGAAAAACACGGCGAAAACAAAAAGGCTGGCAAGCACAGTAAAGGCGGGCTGCAGACGGGCAATCGTCATTTGAATAGCTCCTAAGCGAAATCGCGTCATTCCAAGGCGCTCCAATACAGTAACAGAAATCACGGCAGGTCTCGACACGGTTTCCGGCCGGTAGTGCGATACAAAAAATCGACGTACGATGGCGCTGGGTGCAATCGAAACGAATCACCCCAAACGGTCTGGAGATACTTTATGATGCTTAGGTCTTTCGTCTTGTGTTTATCGATCGGAATCTTGGCGGGTTTTCTAATTATGGATGCGGATGCCGAAAAACCACAGATCATTAGGTTAGGAACCATCGACTGCGATATGGTCGAGACCACACCGGTCGTTTTCCATGGCCGTTTGTTCCGTTTCGAGTGGGTGCGGCCTAACTACAAACCCAATACCACCGGCAAGCCGTACTTCCGTTTTATTGATGTTGAAACCGGCGAACCCACCCCGGCATTCGCTGAGGGCTACCATTTCGGTAGCGCCTATGAAGAAGACGGCACGCTCTATGTCACCGGAACGAAGATGAGTTCGAAGAAAGGCTGGTTCGGCATCATCGTGGACATGTTCGTGTCCAAAGATATGCGTACCTGGAAAAAGCGTAATGTGCTCGACCTGCCTCATTATGAAATCTTCAATACCTCGCTCTGCAAGGCGAATGATAAATATGTACTGATGTTCGAAATTCGCCACCCAAAGGATGAAGCCGGCGTCCCCTTCACAGCGCGTTTCGCGACATCCAAAGACTTGGTGCATTGGGAGCTCACCCCGCCGGAGTGCGCCTATGACACAACACGCTACTCCGCGCCGCACTGCCTTCGCTATGTGGATGGCATGTATTACGTCTTCTTTGTGATTGAGCATGAGGGTTATGAAACCTTGGTCGTGCGTTCCAGGGATCTGATTCATTGGGAACCCAGCCCCTACAACCCCATCATGCGGCATTGCCCCGAAGATAAACGCATCGCCAATCCCAAACTCACCCCAGAGCAACGGGAACACATTGCCAAATCGGAAAATGTCAACAACTCGGATATCGACTTCTGCGAGTACATGGGCCGGACAGTAATCTTTTATTGCTGGGGTAATCAACGCGGCACCGAGTTTCTGGCCCAAGCGTATTATGACGGCAGCGAAGAATCTTTCATTAAAGGCTGGTTCCCGGAGTGAGCGTTCCAAGCCTGCAAAACGAATAGAATGAAAGCTGGGTAAATATGAGCAACGTACAATAGGAGGGCCATCCATGAACGCTACAGAAATCATAGACACATACTGCGGCTGGTTCATCTTTTTGCTCAACTTCTGCATAAGTTTTTTGGCAGCGCTTTGGCTTTATCGGATTTGGCGGCGGACAGAAGATGATGCCTATTTATGTCTTTCTTTTGGAATGGGATTTTTGCTTCTCCTGGAAGACGTTGCGATCATCGTTGACTATTTCCTTCCATCGGAGAATTTTCAGTCGTTTATGTGGGAGCTATTCTCTATTTCAGGATTTTGTACTTCTGTTACGATCATACTCGGCCTGATATTGCTTGATAAAAATCGCATCCCCCGTCGGGATTTCATCCCTCTAGCGGTTCAAAATGCAATTCGCAGCTCGATGTCCCGCCGATTGCCAAGCACGCCGATTTTTCCGATGGCCGTTCCGCGTGTTCTTTCGGTCCTCGTGCTTTTGGTTATCGCCTTTGCCGTTGTGGTTCAGACAATTCGATCCCTTTATCCTGACAATAGTCTCCTGGGTGGTGGGAGTCATTTTGTAAGTGTATGGATTGTAGATCCTTTTATCTTGATCTGGTTATTTCGGCTTTGGCAGTTGACGCGCGACAAGGGATATCTTTGGTTGATGGCCGCTTTTTTTTCATGGGTCGTATTTATACCGTTCTATCGTTTAATTCCCCAGATAGTCTCGTCGCTCGGCTTCCTGACATCTAACACGAGTCTAATAGACGTCATCGTCTGGTATGCCTTCGACACTGCAAGTGCTCTTTTGGATGTCTTCTGCACCGTCATGGCCCTGCGCACCATGGCCGACGGCGCGGTCACCTTCCGTGAAGTCTTTTTCCCGAGTGTAAAAGAAGCGGAAGAGAGTTGAGAAAAATGAAAGTGGCTGTCCCATGAGCAATATACAATTCATAAGTACTTATCTTACCTGGATAGGTCTCTCGCTCGATTTTTGTACGGCTTTTTTAACAACGCTTTGGCTCTATCGGATTTGGCAGCATACCCGTGAAAGCGCACATCTGTTTTTATGGTTAGGCTTAGGAGTCATTTACTTTTTGCGAATCGCAATATCCGTCTCCATACAACTCTTTCTGCCTCAAAACAACCTATCGATAATATCGGTTGTTACTTTTCTGTTTTCGTTTTGCCACTTGTCTGCTTTAGCGGCGATACTGATCGGTTTGCTTCTGCTTGAAAAAGACCGGGTTCCGCGACGGCAATTCATACCCGAAAAACTCCGTAACAAACTCGCATCCAATCCGCCCGGCGGGTCACCTTCGTCTCTTTCCCTGGTCCAAAAGATCGCGGCTATCGTTCTTCTGATCATCGCCGCGGCCATCGCCTATTCGCTGATCCGGGCCTTCAACCCGCACACCGCCCTATGGCAAATTGTGGTTCGGTCTATGACATCATTAGTGGGCGGGGTTTTCGTTTGTTTTTGGCTGTTTCGTTTATGGCAGCTGACCCATGACAAAGCGCACCTATGGCTGATGGCCGCTTTGCTTGCAGGGCGCGCTTATGGATTGATCGCCTTTTATATTATGAGAGCGTTCACCCCCCCTGGCCTTTCAATGGGTAACAGTATGTTTTATGACTTAAATCAAGTTTTCGTCACGCGGGTACTAGATTTGATTTGCGCCGTCATGGCCTTACGTACCATGGCGGGAGGCGCAGTTACCTTCCGCGAAGCCTTTTTCCCGGGAGTAAAAGAGGCCGAGGATAGCTAAGATCGCTAAAGAGGGCCGATTCATGGGCAATATACAAATTATCAGCACCTATTCGGTTTTAATCGGTCTATCTTTCGGTTTCTGCACCGCATTCTTATCGGCGTTGTGGCTTTATCGGATATGGAAACAGACAAAAGAGAATGCCTATCTGTTTCTTTGGCTCGGGATGGGAATTTTGCCCCTTGTGCTGGTGGCATCAACTGGCGCAATGATCCTCAATATGGTGCAAGGCAATCCGGTGGATGCCCTATCGACCTCATTCGTCTATCGATTCTGCAATTCCATAATTTTCATTGTGCCCGGCCTGGTTCCGGTTGCGCTTCTCATTGGCCTGCTTCTGCTTGAAAAAGACCGCGTTCCACGACGGCAATTCATTCCCGAAAAAATCCGTATCAAACTCGCATCCAATATGCCCGGCGGTTCACCTTTATCACTGCCACCGGCCCAAAAGATTGCAGGTATCGTTCTTCTGATCATCGCCGCAGCCGTGGCCTATTCTCTAATTCGGGCTTTCGATCCGCACACGGCTATGTGGAGAATCATAGCTGGCTTTATGAAATCCTGGGTGGCAGGGCTGCTGGTTTGTTTTTGGCTGTTCCGTTTATATCAATTAACGCATGACAAAAGTCATCTCTGGTTGTTGGCGGCTTTACTGGCAGGACCGGCAACTGAAATATTGATCGTCTTTCTCATGAAGACATTCGGACTAATGAGGCTTTTAGCCGGAAACAGCATTTTTTATTACTTCATTCATCTTAACGCCATACGGATAATAACTTTGGTATGCACCATCATGGCCTTACGGACCATGGCGTGCGGCGCAGTCAGCTTCCGAGAAGTCTTTTTCCCGGGAGTAAAAGAGGCCGAGGATAGCTAAGATCGCTGAGGAAGGATGCATCCATGGGTACCATAAAATTCATGCCCACATATCTTACATGGATGGCTTTCTCGCTTGATTTCTGCACGGCGTTTTTAACAACACTTTGGCTCTACCGGATCTGGCAGCATACCCGCGCAAGCGCCCATCTGTATCTATGGTTGGGCTTAGGAGTCTTTAAATTTTCGCATTTCGTAATTTCTTTTTACGCAAGTTTCTTTCTGTCTCAAAACAACCCACCAGTGCTGTCAGTTATCAACTTCTTTCTTCGGTTATTTCACTTCTGCAGCTTGACGGCAATAATGATTGGCCTGCTTCTGCTTGAGAAAGACCGGATTCCCAGACGGCAATTCATGCCCGAAAAAATCCGCACCAAACTCGCATCCAATAAGCTTGGCGGGTCACCTTCTTCTCTTTCCCTGGTTCAAAAGATCGCGGGTATCGTACTTCTGATCATCGCCGCGGCCGTGGCCTATATGCTAATCCGGGCCTCCGATCCGCACACCCCTATTTTGAGAATCGCAAATCGCTTTATGAAATCATGGGTGGCCGGGATGTTCGTCTGTTTTTGGCTGCTTCGCTTATGGCAGCTGACCCGTGATAAGGCGCATCTATGGTTGTTAGCCGCTTTGCTTGCAGCGCCCGCTTATGGATTGATCTTCTTTTGTATCATGAAAGTTTTCACCCCTCCTATGCCTTTAATAGGAAGCATCACGTTTCAAAACTTGAATTCAGCTTTCATCGTGCAGATTATACCCTTGATTTGCACCATCATGGCCTTACGGACCATGGCGTGCGGCGCAGTCAGCTTCCGAGAAGTCTTTTTCCCCAGCTCCCGAAAAGCCGAATAGATACAAATGCTACTTGTAGGGTGGGTGCTTGCACCCACCGAACTGCTGCGCGGTCACGGGTCACGGGCCGCCGTCTGCTAGCGCGGCACGCATGGCTTCAATTCGACGGTTCCGTTCTTCGTATGAATCGTCTGTGCTGAAGGTGACGCTGGTTATATGTTTATAGGTCAGCTCCCGTGCCGCCAAATCGCATAACCGGACAACATCCTCGGTAACTTCGCTTCCATCCTCTTGTTGAAATGGCTGGTTTGACTCTGCGACTTTCACCCCATCTTTCAAATAAGAATAAGACCGGGAATATACAACCGGGAATTCCGTGAACGGAAGAATCGTATCGGCTTGTTGTTTGGATTCCATGAAAAGTAAAAGCACACTGTTTACAACATTCCACAAAATTTTGAGTTCATCCGGACAGTCTTTCATAGACGTTGCTTTTAATTCCGGATCGCGCAAGTCGGAGAATTTTCTAAGTTCTTCCTGTATACACTTAACAACAACCCTTTTTTGACGGTCATCACCATAATTCAAGATTGTTGACGCAGCGGCGCGAAATGGCGAATTATCCCAATTCGGCAATGGGGTATGCGAATACTTGCCTGCTTTTAGGTTTTGCACAATCCGCTCTAAAAGACTTTTATCGCCAAAACGCAGCATAATCTCGATGGTCTCACGTTCGCTTTCGAGATCGTTGGGATTGCAATTGGCATGCAAATGCTCGAGAAGATCCTTCCGCTCTGCATCGTTGGCATAATCTTCAAGCAGACTCAAGGCGCTGTCCTCGCCAAATCGCAATGAACCTGAGAACAGATCGTTATCTCTATTTTTTGAGTAGTTCTTTTGTTTGTAATTATCCAGAACCAAAGGAACAAAGCTGTTATCGCCGAGCTGGCAAAGTTTCAGCGCCAAATAATACTCATCATAAACATTTCGCGGATCGTGCAGGGCCAGGAGTTTTTGCTTCGCTTCTTCTTTGAATCCGAGTTTGCCGATTTGGTAAAGATAATCCACCTGAGTTTGGATGGATAACTCCGTTTGCTGTAAGTGCCATCGAATCCATTCAGCGGGCTCCAGTTCCGCGCACTCCCCCCACCATTTGTTAATATAGGCTAGTACCCGCTTATCGGTATAAGGTTTCGGATCTTCGCTGCTTCTAGCCCGGCCAGGCGATTTTCTAATTTGTACATCATCAAATTGAATACCGGAAATCGCACAAAGAATTTGATAACAGGCTTCACCGACAGGCCTCGGGCTAGTATCGCCCATCCCAAAACCCATTTCACCAACAACGTTGCTATATGCAGAATTCATCAATCGCGGATCATCGAGATGATCTATTAAAATTGGCACAGCAGCTTTTCCCAAATTGTAGAGGACTGTGACCGGTGAAAGTCCGTGAGTAAAACCAATAGGCGGCATTCTCACTTGCGCGTGTGGTGACATAACATCGCCATCTTCAAAATAGAACGTTGGGGAATGACGATTAGGAAGACCATAATGAATCGGCCAAAGCGCATAGGGTGAATCTAGGGCAGCCAACGTGACACGGTCCTTCGCTTGTTCAAACCACCAATAGTGAATCGATGCATAACCTTGTGAACGAAGCGAAAAATACATCGGCAGTACTAGATAATTCCAAGAATTGGAGGGGGTCGCCAAAGGCAATGCTTCCATGGCCAGTCTGGCTTTGGCTTCTAATACTTTCGGATTGTCACCACCGTTTTGTAGTGTGACAAGGAGCGGTTTGATCGCCTTCAATTTCTGATTGTATGGAGAATCCGGGAAACGCCGGGGGATGGCATCGAAGAAAAGATCCGCCCGGTCATAAACCTCCCGAACCGCAAGCAGCAGCCCTTGATGATAGAGAAGATCATCTCTCTCCAGCGCATCCGGCGAGCAGCCCTCTTTATCCATGTATTCCAAAGCTGCGGCCTCAACTTCTTCATGAGGCGGTATCAAATCCGCAGCCCGCTTATCGGCTTTATGACTCCGATAGGCGCTCCATAATGAAGGCAATGCAAATGACAACGCCAACACAGCAACAAGACTAATTAAAAACGCCGGACGCACTTTTGATTGTGGATTCACGGTTCGATTCCCTCCTTACAGCACATTCCTGGTGGTGCTGTTGACTCTACCCATCAGCTCCTTTTGCACGCATTAAGAGTGTATATCCGTGGAGATGGAGCGTCATCTCGTACGAAATTCCCCTTAAGGCGCCGGTTGCAGTCATGCCGGTAACAACGTTCCATAATCGCCACCCGTTACGTCACACTCATGAGTACCAGTACAGCCCGGCCCGATTGGCGGCTGCTCCTCGGCGGTCACGGGCGTCGGCCGGTAGGCGTCAAGTCCACCGTGATGCCCGGGCGCGCTTTCACGATTCTACTCTCTACTATCTGCTCTCTATCGGGGGTGCCCGGGCCGCGCGTATGCGCGCACCGGCTGCCTTTAATCCGAGCGGCGTTAGCCATCACGTCCACGGCGGTCACGCCGCGTCGGCCCCATTGTGCCTTACTATCGGGGCAGGGTACGGTTCGAGCGTGACGAAACCGGCTGTGGAACGTAGGATGGAAGAGCCGTTTGCCTGTCCGGCATCCGTGATGTTCGATTTTTCTGCTGAGAGGCCTTAAAAATGATCCGTTCGTATCATCCGTTCTATTTTGCCCTGGTGATGACCGCCGCTGTCTTGTGCCCGCCTGTTCTTATGGCTGATGTTGTCGAGCTCAATGGCGGCCAGCGCATTACCGGCACTGTGACCGAAAAGAATAACGAACGGGTCATTATCGAGGTTGACGGTCTCCCGGTGACAATCATGTTGAAGGATGTTGCCGAAATCCGCCTGGGTGAAGCGCCGGCCACTGAGACCACAAATGACACAGCTCCCGCCGAGCCCGAGACTGTGACCGGCGATGCGGATGATGCGGATCAGCCCGGGGACCGGGTCGAGACAGCCGGAACCGATGAAAGCGCCGCAACTGAGTTGCCTTTCCTGCCCATGCTTCCGGTCGTGTTGCCGCCCGGACGCACATTTCATGTAACCAGTTCCAGCCTCCGTCTTCGTAAAGGCCCCGGAACCGATTATGAGATCGTTACCAATCTTTATCGCAAACAACTCTTAGTCGAGATCGAAAATTCCAGCGGGTGGTTGCATGGCCGCACCATGTCCGGTGAGACCGGCTGGGTGTCGATGGATTATGTTGAACCGCTCCTCAATATCCCCATCATGGTTAATGTGCGCAGCACACTCAATATCCGTGAAGAGCCGGGCCAGTACTACCGTTCGTTCGGAAGAGTACGCAAAGGCCAGGTTGGGATTCTTCTGGAAGAAGGAGATTCATGGTGTAAGGCTCAATTCGGCTTGGATCTCGTCGGGTGGTGCAAAAATGACTACCTAATCAAACTCGAAGATATGCAGGTTGTTCGTCCGCCGCTCAAAAAAAGCGCGGAACAAGTCGCGCCTTATGTAACACAATCCGGCAATGGCTCACAGTTAATATTCGATGTAGCCCGGGATGAGCTGGTTATAAATGGATTGACCCGTATTGTGGCGTTTGTCACAGATACCTCACTCTTGGAATCGCCCGATACGGTTTGGAATGGCGAATCGGTTTTGAAAATAGAAACGCTTGATTCGCAAGACCGTTTGTTAGGCGCGGGTTTTGAAAAACGCGTATTTGAAAATGCCAAAGGCGCGGCGGTGATTTTGGTTAAAGGTTACCGGGAAACTCCGGTATGGCGTTACACCCTAAATGGCCCCTCCCGCAGTGTTCATTATGCCTTCATCGCCCAATCGGGTGAAAAACGCGGCGAAGTCTTCGTGTGCAAATAGGCATCTTGCCCGCAGGGGTACCCTGACGAGATGAGCCGCTGCATGCCATATATATGGTTCTCTGCTGGGTGGGAGACATATTCCCGCCCCGTTTACGGGGAGGGTTAGGGAGGGGTTTCTTTCCTGCCAATCCGCTGCTTATTCTAAGCTAAACATGTATCTTTGTAGGGTGGGTAATTTTACCCACCATTGAGAAATCCTTGTTTAAATAAATCGGTGGGTGCTGGCACCCACCCTAATAGTTGCAAATGTATCTCCCTATCCACCAACTCCCTTAAACATCCACATCAAGCGCTGAAAGCGCGAGGCACAAAGAGCCCAGGCTAGAGCCCGAGCATGCCGCAGGCAGGCGAAGGGCGTCAGCCTGGGTAAATGTCCCCAAAAAATCCCAAGCGCTGTAAGTGCGAGGCAATACATAAAACCAAACCGGTCCGCAGGGTGCTAACCGGGAAAATCAATTGAATATGCTTTGAAATCGTGAGCCGCTAGGCTTCTTGCCCACCGGGGTACCCGGGCGTGGGCCGTTAGGCGTCACGTCCCGCCCGGCCACGGGCTTACACCAAAGTATTGGATCGTATAAAGCCAACCAACTCATCAATTTGCGTGAATACCAAACCGGTAACCGTATCCGCGCATCCGTAATAAATCGCAATCCTTCCGGTGGCGGAATCCGCCAAGGCAGCACACGGAAAAGTCACATTCGGAACATCGCCCGCACATTCATAAAGAGTTTGCGGCGAAATCAAATAATCCTGTGTGCGATAACGTACCTGCCAAGGCTTTTCCAAATCCAAAAGCACCGCACCAAAACTATAAACATACCCGTTGCAGCTGGTCAGCACCCCATGATGGAACAAAAGCCAGCCTTCCGATGTTTCGATAGGGACCGGCCCCGCTCCGATTTTCGTGGATTCCCACGGTTGTTGCGGGCTCATAACAAAACGATGGCGGCCCCAATGAACCATATCGGGGCTTTGGCTCAAAAAGATATCGCCGAATGCGGTATGACCGGTGTCACTGGGACGGCTCAGCATCATATAACTGCCGTTAATTTTACGTGGAAATAAGACGCCGTTACGGTTATAAGGCAAAAGCACATTTTCGAGAATGTAAAATTCTTCAAAATCGGTTGTGTACCCCATGCCGATGGTCGGTCCGTGAAATCCGTTGCACCAAGTCACCCAATAACGGTCTTCAATCCAACAAACCCGGGGATCGTAGCCGTACACGAAATCTTCGATTTCTTCGCTATCCTTGATGAAGTGAATCGTTTCCGGATTGATCGTCCAATTGATACCGTCTTTGCTTTTGCCGCTGTGCAGACGCATTTCCCGCCGTTTATCATCGCAACGGAAAACGCCGGCAAAACCGTCTTTGAACGGCACCGCGGCGCTGTTAAAAATGCTGTTCGAACAAGGGATCGCATTCCGGGGAATAATCGGATTTTTGCTATAACGCCAAACAATATCTTCACAGCCTTCGGGCCGGTCTTCCCAGGGAATATGGGGCAGCGGATCGCCCAGGATCGTCACGTTGTTTAACGGCATGATTTCCTCTTATCCAATCCGGTATTAATAAAGTCTATTTAAACTCGATTTTTTACAGGTGGTGGGATTGTAACGGAGGGGGTTTGAGCCTTCAAAGTCCATTAGGCAATTTCTGTTTGCCTCAAGGCGTGTTTGCTTACTGACATCCCTCATCGCAATAGGTCTCACAAATTGTATAGCAGCAGGCACAGACCAGTTTACAATGGATTTCTATGAGCGGGGCTTCACAGGGTGGGGTGGAATTTCAGACCACGCTATCCTGGCCAGGTCATCAATGATGAATGGAGAATAGATATGTCAAAACGTGCTCCAGCCTGCTGGTGCGGCATGCAACGTAAACTGAAACATCCGATTTGTTTTTTGGCAATTGCGATTTTTGTTTTTGGGGGATTGATTATGACACCATCTGCATCGGCTCAGCCCGTAAAAATCATTTTTGACTCGGATATTGGCCCTGACTGTGATGATGCCGGGGCTATGGCGGTTTTGCACGCTCTGGCGGACAACGGAGAGGCGGAAATTTTGGGCATGGCTTGCTGTACATCCAGCGAGTGGGGAGCGCCCTGTTTGGATGCCATCAACACCTATTACGGCCGTCCGGATATCCCCGTCGGCACATTAAAAGCCAAGGGATTTTTAGCCGAAGCCAAACATGAACAATACAACAAAGGCGTTGCGCAGGAGTTTCCTAATAATTTAGGAAGCGGCAAAAACGCGCCGGATGCGGTCCGGTTGTACCGTCAAATCCTCGCCGGGCAGCCGGATAACAGTGTTGTATTCGTAACCGTGGGACCGCTTCCAAATATCAAAAATCTCTTAAATTCCGAGCCGGATGAAATTAGCCCTCTTAACGGTGCGGAGCTTGTAGCGCAAAAGGCAGCCTTGCTGGTATCTATGGGTGGCGCCTACCCAGCCGGGAACGAATACAATTTCAATCAGGATGCCGCCGCAACACAGGTCATGATGGAAAAATGCTCCATCCCCATGGTTTTTAGCGGCTTTGAAATCGGCAGCGCGATCATGACCGGCGCTCGTTTGCAGACCGAAACCCCGGTGAGCAATCCGGTACGCCGGGCTTTTGAACTGTATGGCGGCACGAATGAACAAGGCAATCGCCAAAGTTGGGATGAAACTGCGGTTCTTTATGCTGTACGTGGAGCACGGGATTATTGGGATGTGGTCGAAGAAGGCTGCAATACGGTAGACAATATTGGGCGGAACCGCTGGCGCTCTGAACCGGATTTAAACCACAGCTACTTGGTCGCCAAAAAGTCCCCCGAGGAAATGGCTAAAATCATTGAAGATATGATGGTCCAAACCCCAAAACTTGGACGAGCCTCTGTGTTTGAGAAGGCCAAATAGACAGAAATCACATGGTCCGGGCGTATTCAATCCCGCACCCAATGTGAATATGGAGCCATTTGGGGAGCGTGGTACACTGCTTCGCTCATCTTGCAGGAGCGATGATTGATGTCTGATTTACTGGAACGTTTAACAAAACGCGGCCTCGTACAGCAAAGTTCGGATGAAAACCTGGGCGAGTTTCTCGCCAAGGAGCCAACTCCCTTCTATATCGGCTTTGATCCCACAGCCGACAGTCTGCATGTTGGCAGCCTCATCCCCATCATGTGCCTGGCCCATGCCCAGCGAGCGGGCCATAAACCGATTGTCTTGATGGGCGGGGCGACAGGGATGATCGGCGATCCCAGTGGCAAGTCCGAGGAACGCCAATTGCAAACCCCGGAGCAGGTCGAAGCCAACTTGGCAGGTATGCGCGGTCAGTTCCAACGATTTTTGGAGTTTACCGGTCCGCTAGGCGCGGTCATCGTCAATAACTTCGATTGGATCGGGAAGTTCTCCTATATCGAATGGCTTAGGGACATCGGCAAACACTTCACCGTTAACTACATGATGGCCAAGGACTCGGTGAAATCCCGTCTCGAGGACCGTGAACAGGGTATCTCTTACACCGAGTTCAGTTACATGCTGTTGCAGGCATACGACTTCTTACACCTGTATGAAACCTATGGCTGCAAGCTCCAAGGCGGCGGAAACGATCAATGGGGCAACATCACAGCCGGTATCGAACTGGTGCGCCGGATGGCAGGCAACACGGTATATGGCATGACCTTCCCGCTGTTAACCACTGCCTCGGGAACCAAGTTCGGCAAAACCGAGGCCGGGACAGTATGGCTGGATGCCAAACGGACATCGCCTTATCAATTCTATCAATTCTGGGTTCGCACCGATGATCGCGACGTAGGCAAGCTGTTGCGTTATTTCACCTTTTTGGATGTGGCCGAGATCGAGAAAATCGAAACCGAACACAATGCCAATCCTGAGTCACGTACGGCACAAAAACGCTTGGCCGAAGAGGTGACGACTCTCGTGCACGGCGATGAGGCGTTGGCATCGTGTCAACGGGCCTCCGCTGCACTGTTTGGCGGCCCTTTGGATGCATTGAAAAAGCAGGATTTCGACATCCTTAGCGGTGAAATCCCCACGACCCAAATGGACTTCGCCGATGGTTGCACTGTGGTCGATGTCTTGGTTGAGACCAAAGTCTGCAGCTCAAAAGGCCAGGCCCGGCGCGACCTTACCGGCGGCGGCATCTATCTCAACAACGAACGCGAAGGCGATCCAAACCGGATCCTTACGAAAGATAACTTGCTGTTCGGACGGTTTATGATGTTGCGTAAAGGCAGGAAGACCTACCATTTGATCGACGCCGGTGAGTAAATGGGCAATGATGTTATGTCCCGGCAAGAGCTCGGGACTTCCTTGGGAAAGGAACCGCCCATGAAACAATTTGATCCCAATATTTATGGCGATCCCGCCTCCGCTCTAATTACCGAGAGGCGGCGCAATCCATTGGGGCCCGGCATCCCCAATCAGGATGTACATACGCTGCTCAATAATTTGGATGTTAAAGGCCTATTCGCAGAAAGGACCATTCAGAATTGGGATATGGCCAAATGCTGTCTTTCTGCACTTTGGCTTTATCATAATTTCTTGGATGAATCCCATACCATCAGCCAGTCTATTTCCTCGGAAGATGGCAGTTATTGGCATGGCATCATGCACCGGCGAGAGCCGGATTTTTCCAACTCCAAGTATTGGTTTCACCGCGTAGGCATGCATCCGGTGTTTGAACCTTTATGTGCCGAGGCGGCCCGATTGGCGGAGGAGTATCCCGAACCGGCAGCCGCCTTTTTATGTAAACAAGAAACCTGGGATGCTTTTGTGTTTGTGGATTTATGTGCCTCGTGTATCGATTCAGGCAGTGCGCTTGAACAACTCTGCAAAGAAATCCAACTTCGCGAATGGGAACTGCTATTCGACTACTGCTACCACCAGGCGGTGCAATAATTGACCGTACTCAGGATTGATAGACAAAGGAGATTTGATTGTGGCCGGAGCGGAACAAAAGAAATACAAAGCTTGTGTGATCGGTGAAACCGGACGGGGCAACTACGGCCACGGTATCGATGTAGCCTTTGTCAATCATCCCGATTGCAGTGTTGTTGCAGTAGCCGACCCGGATGAAGATGGCCGCGCAAAAGCCGTGGAACGCACCAAGGCGGAGCGGGGCTATGCCGATTACCGCGACATGCTCCAAAAAGAAAAACCCGATCTCGTCGCGATCTGCACACGACGGCCAATGCGGCATAAAGACATGGCTCTGGCTGCAATTGAGATTGGCGCGCATATCTTTATGGAGAAGCCTCTCGCGCCCACGTTAGAAGATGCCGATGCCATGATCCAAAGTGCCGCCCAAAAGAAGATTAAGATCGCCGTTGCCCATCAGGTCCGTGCAAGTCTCCCGGTACAGCATCTCAAAAAATCGATTGAAGAAGGTTTGATCGGAGAGATGGTCGAGCTGCGTGGCTGCGGAAAAGAGGACCACCGCGCGGGCGGCGAAGACCTGATGGTTTTGGGGACACATATCTTCGACTTGATCCAGTTTTTCGCCGGTAGGCCGGAATGGTGCCAAGCCCGCGTATTTTTGAATGGACGTGATATTCAACCCGGCGATGCGCATGAAGTTGACGAAGAACTCGGATTGGTGGCCGGAGATGATATCCGCGCCATGTATGGCATGCAAAACGGAACCACGGCTTATTTCCGCAGCAAAAAAACGCAGACCGGATATCGCCAACAGTACGGGCTGGATTTATATGGAACGAAGGGTGTGGCCTCCATCCGTTTTGCAGCCAATCCCCCCATTTCAATTTTCACCGGGCCCTCATGGGCGCCTGAGGCGGATGGGCAAAAAGAGCGTGGAGAATGGATCCCCCTGCCCGGTGATCCGTGGGCTGACCGGCCCAAAGGCGGTGGACTTTTGCATGAAGCCAATCAGCTCATCATTCAGGATCTGCTGGCAGCCATCGATGAGGACCGCCCTCCCGCTGTAGGAATTCACGAAGCACGAGCCGCTCTAGAGATGATTTTATCGACCTATAGTTCTCAGATATCGGGCGGACGCGTTGAAATCCCACTCCAGGACCGCCGCCACCCATTACGGGATTATTAATAGATACATCTGCATCTCCTTGCACGGTGCCGACCATATGTATCATCCGCACACACTTCGAAATCGTGGGTCCCGCCTCGGCGGGATACTGCCCGGTCACGGGCTCTCCTCTCTCGCTGCCAACGGCGGCGCGACCCTGGCGGGTAGTTGACGCTGGACAGATTCTCGGGGTATCTTGCTGTAACCTTGGATCACACGAATGATCCGGCCCAATGCGGAGACACCTCATGAATGATGAACGCCAACAAAACGGTCAATCCTGGCAAGATGAAGGTTCCGGCTTTCCCCCGCCTGATGATGATATGCAATATGCAGACGATACCGGCGGCTATGGGTCTAATTATGATGATCCTTATGGCGGCCAAGGCTATGCAAATCCAATGCCCAGCTGGGAACAACGCGATGAGATCGGGTTCATCGGCGCCTTCTTTGGCAGCATCAAAGAAATTCTTCTCGAGCCACAAATAACATTCAGACAAATGCCGGTTACAGGCGGAATTTGGGGCGCGTTGTTGTTCGGATTAATATTGGGAACATTCGGCTATTGGATTGGTATGCTGTGGGGATTTGCATTCCAAACCTCCATATTCAGCGTCCTTCAGGCGGTCGATCCCTCCGCGGCCGCTCAGTTTGGAGACCAATTTATCGGTCAGCTCCCATTTACAATGATTCAAGCCGTGCTCGGACCTTTCTTGGTCGTAATCGGCATATTCTTGTGGTCAGCCATTTACCATGTATTTTTAATGCTCTTTGGTGGCGCGCAAAACGGATTTGAAGCCACTTTTCGTATCAATTGCTATGTGTACGGTGCAACTTCTATTCTTTGTATCGTGCCGTTTTGCGGCGGCCTGGTGGCTTTTATTTGGTGTCTAGTGTGTCTGTGTATCGGGTTGCGTGAGGCTCATCAAACCGACGCCTGGCGGGCAATTTGTGCGGTGCTTGTTCCGTTGCTCCTATGCTGTTTCTGTGGATTGACTCTGATTATTGGTTTTGCCAGCATTGCTTCGGCATTGGCATAGCCGCTTAGACAAGTAACCGATTGAAGAATCGCGATTCTGTAAGACTCGGGTTTTTCAAGTCATTCCTAAACGGATACCCGTTTCAAATCGTGGGGACAAATCCCGTCTGGGGCCCTGTAGACTGCTATTCTTCCGGCGCTTTCACGGCAATCGACGGGTGGCCCAGACAACTCGCTTGTCTGGGTGCGTTAGCACAAGAGGCGGTAACAAAATCTACCTATTGCATAAACTCTCCCGCTATCCGCCAACTCTCTCAAACACCCACACAAAAGCACCGAAGGTGCGTGGGAGGGCGAACGTCCTCGTGAGCCGTTGTATGCTAAACATGTAAATGTTTCCCGCTATCCGCCAACTCTCTCAAACACCCACACCACGAAATCGCGGGTCGGCAAACAATAGAACCGCCTCTACTATCTATTCCTATTCTTCCGATGCTTTCACGGCAATCGTCTTTTCAATTAATTCGAATCCCGGCTTCAAGCGTTCATAATCCTTCGCCGGGCAATACCACATCAAGGCGGCCGATTGCTCTTCCGCATCTGTCACAAATAAAAAGAAACGCACTTTTTCATCCCGAAATTCCATTTTTGTTTCCGAGCCAAGCCCCTCAAGCGCTCCCCATGCTGTAGCCTCTGTCCGCTCTTCAACCATATGGCCTCCAAACACCGCATCCGGATTGTTGAAATACAGCCCCATCAAGTCTTCATAGAGCGATGCGCGTTCCTCTTTCTCCGGATACAGCACCAAACAAAAGAACGCCGGATCGTCCAATGGGCTTATCGTTACCGCATCTCCTACTATGTGCTCATAGTAAATATCGTCGTCCAACCAGGGATAATCTTCCAGCCAATTTTGGGGATACTTGAGTGTAAAAGGCTCGTAGTCATGGAGTTTTTCGGTCTTATTAATTGTGGGGGTGTAAGTTGCTTGGTGAGTTAAATAGCCTATGCCCATTAGCATTCCGGCGCCCAAGACAATCGGCACGGCCAAAAACCAAAACCGCGCATGACTCCGGCGGACCGGAAACATAGCCGTCACACCCTTATAAGCACAATTAATCGATAGCAGTGCGATAAGTCCCGCAAATCCAAGTACCCAGGGATAAAACCCCAAATATTCATGAGGATCATCCCCCGATAAGTACGCCGGAATACCCCAGAAAAAAAAGACTGCTATAGCAAAAACCGAACAAATACTTCTTGCACTGAAATAAACCTTGATCGTATCCGGATAGCAATGCGGGCCGCATCCCGAAAGACGGGCGCGAAGCCAAAACCACGCTCCGCATAGGCCAAAATCGAATGCCCCCATTAACACCCAGACTCCGCAAAACAGCAAAAAGTTGAGCGTATCATCGTGCAAATTGAAGAGCTCAACCCTCTGAAATTCAGAAATGTCGACGATGCCCATACAGGCGATCAAACTTATGCCGAGCCCGAGCTCCGAGAGAAGTATCAAAAGAAAGAGAAACGACACCGGCATTTTCTCTGCATAGTACAAAAAAAACTTCGCCGGACGCACCAGCAGGTAATAAGGCGCCCATAGGCCGATATACTTTTTTCGTAACGGTTCATCCGGATTATCGAGAGCCTCTGATACCGCCTCCAGTCCTTCACGTGCAAAGGCGTTCTGCGGATCATTCCGCAAAACCGTCTCCCAATCTTTCATGGCCTGCGCCAAATTCTTAAGCTGAAAATGAGCCGCGCCGCGTAAATACAACGCCTCTAAATTCCGGGGATCATTTTTGAGCGCCGCTTCGGCATGTGTCAATGCCGACTCAAAATCCCCCGCGTCGCCATAACCGCGCGCCAGGGCCAAATCATCGTTCTGTTCGGCTGTTTGCAGGAGAGGCTCTTCCATCATTCACTCTCTCCTTCGTCAATGCCCTCGGTGCTGATGTTTTCTTCTTTCACAAGATCGGGTTTCTCAAGTTGAAAAGTATCTTCAACCAATTGAAATCCGGGCCGCAGACGTTCATAGGCCCCTTCTTCGCATAATTCAAAAACGAGAATGGACGCTTCTTCACTGCTGATTGCAAAAACTGTAACCCGGTAGCAATTCTCATCGGTAATTGTACGAACCCGATAGCCTTCGCCTTCATAAGCTCCCCACTTTTGAATTGGTGCGGTTGCATCGAGAATGTAGTCGCCGATCCAATTGTCGGACAATGATGAGTACGACCTCGATTGCGCATGCTGGAGCAATCGTTCAACTTCGACAGGCTGTTTTTTATAGAAAAACCGCACAATGGCAAAGTCATATTCCGGCTCGGCGCAGCTTCGCAGATCAAATGTGAGTTCCTCGCTCACACTCTCTTCCTCAACCATCTCGAACTCGATAGCCGATGTCACCGCCGGAATCGCAGCCCGGGCGATTACGAATTTCAAACTGCCTTCGTCATCCTGTAAAACATTCACCTCTTCATATTCGTTTTCGTAAGAATCATCGGCGGCACTGCGCGCAAGCCAATTGCGCGGGTAACAAAAAGTAAACTCATCGGAGAATCTTTTCGCTTTCGATACAAAAGGATAACGGGCACAGGCAACCATGCTCTCATGATAATAGTCCCCAATGATGAACAATGAGGGGAGTATCAGCAAAACCAAGCAGACAGGCCCGCGGTTAATAGGAAAGAGCACGCAAGATCCCCGGTACAGAACATAGCAGCTCCAAAATTGCGCACTGTGTAACAATGTTATCGCAAAAATACGGTATGAAAGACTGTAACTGTGAAACGCCTCTCGTACATTGGTGTAAAAAATTGCATCTTTAAAAATCAGCAAAATCTTCACGCTTGCAACGATGACTGTGGCAAAAAGAAGGACACGTCTTCCCAACCAGGTTTCACCGCGCCGTGCGCCGCACAGTCTCATGAACAACCAAAACAGCCATCCGCCAATAACGAAAAAAATCACTCCTGAAAAAGGAGCTCCAATCAGGCTGACAATCCAAAACGCCCACCAATCATCTACAACGCGTAAGATATCGGGACCTTCATACACACTCGCGTAGGCGAAACCAACATGAGGCAACGCCAGCCAAACGCCGCTAAGGAAAACCAAAAAAATGACCGTTTCCGTCGTGGCTGTCTCGGCGTACTTTTCAAAGAAGATCTTTGGCCGGAAAAAGAGACAGAACAGCCAATGCCAAAACCGCACCTCTTCGGTACTGGCACGCTTCCGCCGTACCGCATGGCTCTTAACTTCAAGCTCTTCCTGTTCCTGTCTTATGTTTTCTTGATCCATACGATTTCCCCCCCTACCCATGTGCCGGCCCGGACGGCCTTTCCCCGTTTATGCCCTCGCTATCCCTCATTCCCCCGTTTTCGGCGGGATTACAGGGGCGTCTGGATAGAGGTCCATCGCTGGATTTCCTCACCAACACTGGCGTTCCTTGCCACAAACAAATCGGATCCCGCAATAAATACCCAAGAAGGATTGCCATAAAGATCAGCCTTTCAATAATTATCCGATTGAATGGACACCAGAACTGTATTCGTCTGTAAAACTCTCTGTGATTGTGTCTTACCTGCCTGTAGATCCATGCTAACAGAATCTCAAATGCCGTAAACCGGTTTTGTGTTGCACTTTGTGTACCTACATTTGCGCAAAATCGCCATTATCGGCATTCTGCTCTGTCCCTGCTGTTGCAAACAAAAGGCGTCTCTTGAATTTTTATTCTTCCCATTGCGGCGTCAAATTCAAACCAAAGAGTTTTTAAACATGCCGACCTATCTCAATGACCTCTACAGCCTCTCTGCGGATTCAACCATGCATCTCTCGTTTCATCAGGCGCTCATTGCCGATATGCGGAGACTGCGTGCTTTTTGCAATGCCACCAAACAAATCGTGCAACCCGGCGATATGGTTATGGATATCGGTGTCGGTACCGGCGTGTTGACTTTGGCCGCGATCGAAGCGGGCGCAAGCAAGGTCATTTGCATTGATGATGATGATGTGATTTTACTCGCCCGCGAAACATTCCATCTTAACGGTTGCACACGCAAAACGCGTTTGGTTCGCGGTAATTTCTTGGACCTGCGGTTCAAAGGCAGATCGCCGGATGTGATCGTCGCCGAACTTCTCGGTAATTTCGCTTTGGCCGAAAACATCACCGAATTGGCTGTGCATATCCGCAGACAATTCCCGAATTTGAAACGTATCGTCCCGGCCTGGTTTGAATTGACCGTGGCCCCGGTCGAAGATTTTCGTTTCGACGATGGATTGCGTGTTTTCGAGAAGCCGGTCGATGGTATGGATCTATCCCATTTTCACGAAGCCGCAATTCACAATATCTACACCCGCAACGTGACCAAGAAGCAATTGCTCAGCAAACCGGAATGTCTGGCGCGTTACGAACTGTTGGAAATCGAGACTCCCGATGTCGATGTTAAAACGTCCTGCACCGTTACCCGCAAAGGCACGCTGCACGGAGTTGCCGGATGGTTCCGCTCCGGACTGACGGATGACATTGTTATGGAGACCGGTCCCTTCCACCCCCGTGTCCACTGGGAAGATGTGATTTTTCCGGTCGCGAGTCCCGTCGAAGTGGAACCCGGCGATAAAGTCTCGTTCCGTTTTGAAGGTTTATGCCACGGTTCCGGAGATGTCTGGAGCTGGGTAATCACGGTCAGCCGCGATGGCAAGATGATCGCTCGTAGCCGCCATGATTCCGACGAACGTCTGCCTCGAGGCCGTGTACCCAAACAAAGAATCGTCGGTTTGTCCTAAATTTTGACATTTCGGCAACCATCCGGTTCCCGGGTTTCTACAAAAATCAGCATTTCATTTATGAAATTTCAGGTTCCCTGGGATAAATAAGATACGTCCCGGGCAAGGCAAGATTGCACTGAAATAGCGGGCGGAAATCTTTAAATTAAGATTTATCAGACAATTACAATAAAATTCTGCTTACCTGGCCTGTCGGCGGCTCGGTAGGGAGGCGTACCTTTTACGGCAAAGCAAGCGTTGGCCACTTGCCTTTGACGGTACGGAAAAAGTATCCGTACTGTGTTTTTACCTAGTTATCGCTCGAAGGATGGCTCACCGTTCGAACGTTATAGGTAATCGACATGCTTTGCGGCTCCCGAAGCCCATTGATGGGGCAGTCGCTACACATCTCACAGTCCGGCCGCGCTGGGTCGCACACAAAATACTCTTGAATGCGGATCTTGCTTGGACGGTACATCGGGCAATAGCACGCCCGCTCAATCGCCAAATTGCGATCCACTTCAGCGCGACCTGCGCTTGTTTCTTGTTGAAGCATTGTCAATCCACTCCTCCCCGCGGAATAGTTTCCCCAACACCAGCTAATAACGAAACAAAACTCGACCCTGACGAGACGCTAGCATACCAAAGCGTCAATAGCGCTTCAACGAAATCGAATTCATTATCCGCAGATCTGATGGGCATCTTGGGTAATATGCTGATATATCTAAGCTTAGGACTTTTCCCAAAGCAAAAACGGTACGCTCTTTGACCCTGAAAAGCGCTGTTTCAGACATCCCGATCCGGAAGCCGGCCCGCCCTCACATCCATGCCGCAACGGGAATTAAGAGACGGCCGGTTCCGGGGAAGGCATCCTCTCCACTCCCGCGCCGCCTCATCTGCACACCCGGGGATCGTGCAAGAGGCATCAAGGACGCATCCGTATCCGCTTAACGCAATAAGAACTATTCGGCCTGCTCTATAGAGATAATCCACATGGGCAGGCATTCATTCTCTGGGGGAAGACGCGACATGAACGGGAAAAGTAAGTATAAGCTGGCTTTCGTGCTGATCGTTCCTTTCGGAACGTTCGTACGTTAATTGAGTGCTAACCATCCATTCACAAGATGAACAGGGGCGTTTATCCGAACAGAAAAATGCCCCGTGATTAGCAATCGGAGATAAGTGAAGATTCTTCACGGCTTGCGCGGAGACGACGGGTGGTTGTCTCACAACAAGGGGATAAAACCACCACGAATAAGGCGATTTCACGGCAAACGGAGTTTTCTCGATCTGCTTTTATGGATGTCCGGACAAACATCCTGCTCGCAGGCCGCTCAAAGTGTCTTCATGAAATGATCTGTCTTCGTTAGTCTATTTTTACGACATGAACTCAAAGGGTCTGGGGTATCATGCGTTTTTCAACAGCAGCACTTGGATTTCTAACCGTTCTCTTCATCGTCGCTGGTTGCACCACGGCTGACCAACAGGGTGATGGTTTGCAGACGGATATCGGCGGCCTAAGCCATCGTATGGAAACGTATGAAAGGCTCTCAAAAGAAGACCACGAGAGCCGGATTTCTGCATTAAGTGAACTACGAAGCCTAATCGAGAACACCGGCTCCAAAGTCGCCCGCCGCCAACAACAACTCTTCAAGACCCTTACTCCGCAAATGTTTCACAAGCAAACCGGTTCCGCGACCGCGGAGAACTCGGCGAAAAGCAACATCACTACGGAAGACAAAGCAACAGAAACAAAGTCGCAAACTCAGACCGCCCAACAAAAACCTGTACAAACTCAGGCTGTTGAACAGGATGTCCGTTCCATTGCTTTGTTCCGAAATGCGTACGCGTACTACCAACGCCAAGAGTTCGATACGGCGCTCAGAGATTTCAAACAGGCTCTAGAGGTTGCGGAGACCGATAGCCAGCGCGCACGCTGCCTGTACTGGATTGGACAAGTCCATTACGTAAACAAAGACTGGCAACGCGCCGTGAGTGGATTCCGGACAGTCTATGAGGAGTATCCCAACAGTACCGTCGCTCCCAGCGCTTTGTTAAAACAGGCCCTGGCCAGCTTGGAACAGGGCGATGTAAGCGAAGGCAAGGCTTGTCTTCAGCTTTTAATCCGGAATTACCCCGACGCGGAAGAAACACCGCTTGCGAAAGAACGCTTGCAAGAACTGACCAACTCTTAATTCATATAATTCGCAACATACGGCAAGCGTCATCAATCCCATGGCTCACATTTACGTCGTCGGCAGCGCCAACATCGATCTCAATATGCGTATCACGCGTCTACCCAATCCGGGTGAGACCTTGCACGGTATCGCATTTGACCGTGCGTTGGGTGGCAAGGGAGCCAATCAAGCCGTATGCGCGGCCCGGCTCGGCGGTTCAGTCACTTTTGTGGCCGCTGTAGGCAATGATTCATTTGCCGATGAGTGCTTGAACGCTTATGCCCAAGAGGGGATTGATATCTCTCTTATCGTCCGCCGCAACACCAGCACCGGCGTTGCTTTGATAACAGTGGCCGATGATGGGGCAAACACCATCGTGTTGCATGCCGGCGCGAATGGACTTCTGGCTGCGTCTGATTTGGAACCTCTGCGTGAGCGCCTTCAGCCGGGTGATCTCCTTCTTTTGCAGTTAGAAGTCCCCTTAGAAACCGTCAAACAGGCTGTGCGCCTCGGAGCCGAATGCGGCGCCCGGGTAATTTTAGATCCCGCGCCTGCCGCCCCCCTGCCTGTCGATACGCTTGAAAAACTTTTCGCCATTCTGCCCAACGAACATGAAGCCCGTACGCTCAATCCGATGATCGGCGGCCTCAATGAGCTTGCCGAGGCTTTGCGTGGAACAGGGATTGGGCATGTGCTGATCACCGCTGGTGAGAATGGTGTTATTTGGGCCAATGGCGGCAGGACGCATACATTCCCTGCATATCAGGCGGAGGCCATCGATACTGTGGCTGCGGGCGATGCCTTCGCTGGAGCGTTTGCCGTTGCCTTGGCTGAAGGCTGGGAAATGGAAGATGCCATCGACTTCGGTCAGCGGGCCGCCGCGATTTCCGTAAGCCGTGTAGGGGCGCAACCATCTATGCCCACGCGTTCCGAAGTAGACAGTTTTCCCGCACCATAGCTCGCCTCCCGTCCCGTGACCGGGCAAGATCCCGCCAAGCCGGGGTTGATTGTGACCGCCAGGCGCTTATAAGTAATCCCTGGAAATGCTTGTGACGCTTTGATCAGGCCGGGAGGGCGAGGCTCCTGCCGAGCCGCCGTTCTTAGATGGATTTCCCATCCCAGGTCTGTTTTGAAAACAACCATAGGTATTTCCAAATTTGAATTAAAATCGAAAAATCCCGTCTGTATGACTGTTTATTGTGGGTAACATAAGTTTTCCCATCGCAAGCTCGACATTGGGAAAACCTGTTGAACCCATCCCAGCTCTGCACTCGGATTAACATTAGAAAGCCGTCTCATGACATTGCATTTCACAAATACAATGGGCCACCGTTTAGAGCCCTTTCAATCGATCGAACCGGGTAAGGCCGGTCTTTATACTTGTGGACCGACGGTCTACGACTTCGCCCATATCGGCAACTTCCGCGCCTATATGTTTGAGGATGTCTTACGCCGTTACCTCGAACTTTCCGGTTTTGAAGTCAACCATGTAATGAACCTAACCGATGTCGAAGACAAGACCATCATGGCCGCAAACAAGGCCGGAGTGACCATCTTCGAACATGCCGATAAATACATCCACGCCTTTTTTGAAGACCTCGACACATTGGGCATTGCCCGGGCAAATGTTTATCCCAAGGCTACCGATCACATCCCTGAGATGATCGAGATCATCAAACAGCTCGAAGAAAAGGGACACACTTACGAATCGGAAGGCTCTCTCTATTACCGCATCACGAGTTTCGATGGATATGGCAAACTCTCAGGCCTGACACTGGACCACCTCCAATCCGGCGCGCGTGTCGATTCCGATGAATATGAAAAAGAAGACGCCCGCGACTTCGTGCTCTGGAAAGGTTGGAAAGAGGGTGAGCCCAAATGGGAATCCCCATGGGGGCCGGGACGTCCGGGCTGGCATATCGAATGTTCGGCCATGTCCTCTAAGTTCTTGGGTCCGCATTTTGATATCCATTGCGGCGGCGAAGACAACATCTTCCCCCACCACGAAAACGAAATCGCCCAAAGTGAAGCCGCCAACGGCTGCACCTTCGTCAACTACTGGCTGCACTGCCGTCATTTGATGGTAGATGGCGAAAAGATGTCCAAATCCAAGGGCAACTTTTACACATTGCGTCAATTATTGGAAAAGGGCTACAAACCCCGAGCCATACGTTATTTATTGCTCTCCGCGCACTACCGCCAACCGTTGAATTTGACTCTGGAGGGCATCACCGCCGCCGACCAGACCGTCCGGCGTCTATTGGACTTCCAAACCCGTTTGAAAGAAGCGTCCATGTCCGGTCCCGAAGGTGATCCTGTGCCCGAAATCAAAACATTGGTTCAAGGCCTTGAAGATGGTTTCAAAAAGCACATGGATAACGATTTGGATATGCCTCAGGCTCTGGCCGTCGTGTTCGAGACAGTCCGCGATGTTAACCGGCATGGTGATACCACCGGTTTGAACCGGGGCGATGCCGCGCTTGTGCTACAGGCACTGCAAAAAATCGACAGCGTTCTCAATGTCCTAACTCAAGAAGAAGCCGTGCTTGATGAACAGATTGAGGCTTTGATCCGGGAACGGCTCGATGCCCGCAAAAACAAGAACTACGCGCGGGCCGATGAAATCCGCGACAGTCTAAAAGCCCAAGGTATTATTCTTGAAGATCATGCCGGAGGCACCCGCTGGAAGCGCGAATAGGCGTAAAGCACACAAGGCCGGGAAAAACTGCTTTGCAGATTCAACGCGCACTGCGCGATGACACAAGGTTCCCCTTCTTGTCATAGACATAGTTACGCCGTGAAACCAAACGGCCTTCCGAATCGAACATCGCCTCGGATGTTTTTTGGCCCCTTGTGTTGAAGGTATAAGTCTTCCGGTAGCTCACCTTGCCGAAGGCGTTGCTCATGGTCTCTTGTGTGCGGTTTCCCCGGGTATCGTAGGTGTACTGGTAACGTTCCCGCAGCACGCCTTTAGAGTTGTAGGTGGCTTTCTCCGTTATATTCTTACGGTTGTCGTGTTTATACCGGGTACATTCTAAAAGCGAGCCATCGGAGCCGTAACTCGCTTCTTGGCTTAGGTTGCGGCGGCCGTCAAAGGTGTACTGGTTGCGCTGCACAAGCTGGTTTTGTGCATCCGTTGTAAGCATTTGAACCAGATCCCCTTTGTTGTCGTACACACACTTCGTATCGAAGGCGATTTTGCCGTCCGCTGAATAACTCCGGATTCGCTCGATCTCTCCCCGCCGGTCATAATTGTACTGTGTCCTTTGAGCAACATTCATATCCTGGCTGAGAACGACTTCGCCTGTAATACGATGGTTTCGGTCATATTCATAACGCATATGCCCGGCGACTCCGCCATTATCATCCATCCATACTTCTTCAATCGGCAATCCCCGGTTGTCGTAACGAAGTGTGGATGCAGCAAAGTCCCCCGCCTTACGTGCGGTCTCTTTGGGTGCGTCCGGTTGCGATGCCGTGGTCGCAGGTTGAGGAGTATCTTCGCCGGGAGCGGCTTTCGCAGCCGGCAGGGTTGCCGGATGCAGATTCTTTACCGACTCTCGCACAAACTGACGTTGCCATACGTCTTCAGGATCCGAAGCATGCGCCAGGCTGCCATAAACAAGGCCCAAGATTACAATGATTGTTGCCGTTAGGTTGCGCATCGTCTTACTCCTTGCCGTACCGAATGCTCAATCTTTTGATGGATCGAACGTTTTAGAGACATGCCTGTGGCACGGCCTTACATACTGAATTGTATGTGTGGTGGAAAAAGCGTCAACCAAAACCGGGTAAGGCCGCAACGTTTGGCGCTATAAGCCGGGACAACTAATGCCGGTTGGACCCCTCACGGAATGGTTAATCGCTGGTGCATAGCCCGCTCGCATACTATCATTCGAATATACCGGGTATTCAAAAGTAAGCCGTCCGTTTCGCTTTGTGGGATACCGTGATGTGAGTTGTTGAGATTCAAAGATGAGCCAAAAAGTGAAGTCCGCCAAAACGGACACCATTGATATATTCGATTTGCAGCCTGGGCGTATCTTAGCCGGAAAATACGATGTCCTTCGCCTTCTGGGCCGGGGGTGGCAGGGCGAGGTCTATTTGATTCGCGAACGAAGCACTAACATCGAACGAGCCGCGAAACTCTTTTTCCCGCATCGCAATCCCAAAGACCGCACTTCGACCGCCGATGCAAAAAAACTCCACAGACTGCGCGACTGTTCCATTCTGATTCAGTACCACACCCAAGAAAAAATTCGCTTCCGCAAAATGGATATCACGTGTCTCGTTTCCGAATATGTGGAAGGAGAATTGTTGAGCGAGTTTTTACGAAAGCAGACCGGCAAACGAATCCATTATTATGAAGGTTTGAATCTGCTTTATAGCCTGGCCAAGGGGATTGAAGAGATTCATGGCCTGGGCGAATACCATGGCGATTTGCACTCTGACAATATCATCGTCAGACGTTTGGGGATTGGCTACGAAGTTAAACTTTTGGATATCTTTCATTGGTGGGGAGCCAAACGTGAAAACATTCAAGAAGACGTCTTTGATCTGATCCGTGTTTTTTACGATGCAATTGGTGGGCGCAGGTGGTATGCGAAGCATCCCCGGCAAATCAAAGCTATCTGTTGCGGGCTCAAACGATCGCTTATCGCCAAAAAATTCAAAAACGCCGCACAACTCCGCAAATACCTCGAAACCATGACCTGGGAATAAAACACTCTTCAAACTTCAGAAAATCCCCGCCATCCACCAACTCCCTCAAACACCCACACCAAGTTGTTGGGTGAAATGATGCAAGAGGCTGTATCAAATTTTGCTAATCGTAAAATCTCTCCTGCTATCCACTATCTCTTTAAATGGAACACACCAAGCACCGTAGGTGCGCAATGCAATAGCCGGCTTAGCCTGAGACGGTCGAAGACCGGCGATGGCGTAAGCCGGGGTAGAATGTTCTTTTAAATCATGAGCGCTGTAAGCGCGCAAGAAAAAGTACTTCTGTATCGGCGCGCAGGGTGCCAACCAACCAACTTTTTCGAATATCCTTCGAAATCGTGAGCCGTTAGGCAACTTGCCCACCGGGGTACCCGGGCGTGCCCTTCATGGCTTCTCGTGCTTTCGTGATTCAAATCATTGTTTATGTTTTCCCAATTCCAAACACATTTCCGCAATCTTCTCGCGGGCTTCTTCAAGACGGCGTTCGGCTTCTTCATAGACAGGTACGCCATCCGGAGTGAGCGGCGTTCTGCGTCCGGTATTGAGCAAAACATCGGTAATTTCCAGCGGCAATTCCGCAAGCAACTGCTCGGCTTTTTGCACCGTGGTATTGTTTCCGCCCCGCTTTTTGGCGTCTTGGATCATTTCACGCAATAGCCACAGGCGTTCGTAATCTTGGATACCTTCCCGTGCGGTTTCCCACCGTTTGCTGCTGACCGGTACATCGCCCGGCCCCCGGTAAACGGTACGGAAGAAATCGCCGACATCGTTCGGCCCATCCCAGTTATCGGGATGATCGAAGTTATAGCACCACCATCCCACGCCGGTCATACCGAGATTCCATGCATTCCAAAACCGCCAGCGATACATCCCAAAACATGACAGCGTCTTGGCCCGCCCGGCGGCATCGTAGTACCAAAGTTCTTTGCCGTATTTATGGGCGGCGGGAACGATTTCCGGCAGACGTTCCAGCAATTCATCAGAGGGACACCAAATATCGATTAACCCGGCAAACATATCGATGGTTTCTTGTGTGGTCCCGCTGGTTGGATCCGTATAAATCAAAATATTAGGATCCGCCTCGCGAACCACTTTGGCGACTTTCACAAGGTTAATTGTGCTACTTGCATAGGGAGTCGACGGTTCATCATAGGGATAAAGCGCCCAATCATCGTAATCGAGCCCTAGTTCTTTCATGTGCGCCACCCATTTATGCAGAAAATCAATAAACTCAGCCCGCCAGGTCTCCGATGGAAAATCTTTGATTTGACCTTGCGGCCCGAGATAAAGCAGCATGGCATGCGGCGCAAGGCGTTTGAGCTGTTGATCATGCTCGGTGAAATCCAACTCCCCCGTATATTTCCCATCCGCATCGGTCAGTGCTTTAGGAGGCCTGTTAAATAGAATCGTGACGCCATGTTCGACAAGGTCCTGCAATGCCGCATCGTTATCCGTTCCCAGACGTCCACCTGAGTACGACCACTGGCAAAATCGCAATGGACGCGGACGGGGCATTTCCAAATCGTAGACTTTGAGTTCAATGGGGATTTGCCGTTCCGTGGGATCCGGCTCCAGGCTGCGCAGACGCAGATTGCAGACATAGTCTCCCGCCTCAAGCCCGTTCGTATTTACCGTAATCCACAGTTGCTCGGTTTGTAGCGGTGAAATCGCCAACAGACCCGCCGAATCCAATTCCGGCAACGCATCCGCTATCTGTTTCCGGCGTATGGTGGGTACTGTCACCGCATGACGGAATTGAAGATGGTCCAAGGCCCACGCTTCTTTTTTATCATCCAGATTCCCATCAATCACACGAACTTCGAGTGTCTTGGCCGAAAGATTGGTCAGGTTCAGGGCTATCGAACCATACTCACCCTGGCACAACGACAGCGCCAGCTTTTCGGTGCAGTCCTGCGGCGAGGGCAGAGTCTGAACACGGTCAAAATACGCCCAGGGACAAAAATCCCATGCGATGAAACTCCCCTCAGGAGCCAGCGCTGAACCGGCCAGGGCCAACGCGCGCAGACGCGATGCATCTTCACGGAGTGAACACAGAACATCGAGGCGGTTCGCATCTTTCGATTTTTTCAATTGCTGAAGCGTACCCCGCATAGCAAGCAGGCGTTTATTAAAATTAGCTGCCGCCAACTCATTCGAATCAGCCCACTGTTTCAGCGCTTCTTCTGTTTCATCAAAAAGGACATCATCCAAATAATCTTCGTCGCTACGAAATCCTTTGTATTTTAAAGTTTCTTCGTTTTCAAAAAGGATTTCCAAAGAGTCGGCGTCAATGACTTTTTGATTGACTTTGTAGGTCCCCTTCTTGTCTGTGGTAAATGCAAACACCGCTCTTTCTTGCGTATTACGTACATGTTTGAGAGTACGTACAACCACGCCACGCGGTTGAATAAGCTCCACCATAAACACAAGGCGTTTGGATTCGGGATTTTGGATATTGAATCTCCAGGTATTGGTTCCGCTTAAAAGTTGGAGAGGATCCACAGGCGAGACTTTAAGACTCGTGGTTACTTTTTGTTGTTTCGGCAGCGGCGCGGGTGCAAACGTTTTTCCTTTGACAATAGTCCCGCAATTGGCGCGGTTTCCGGAAAAGATAAGGTGGTTCCGCGGATCCTCTTTGAATGGCACATTCAGTTCGGTCCAAACCATGGCCCCCCCGCCATGCATTCCGCCGGGTGAAGTCACCAGAACTTCCAGCATGCCATCCCCGTCCAGATCCCCGGCCAAGGGTGTGGCATGAGCTCTGGCAGCCAACCGGAATTCCTGAAGTTCGGTTCCATCGGCATCGAGGACATGAAGATCCTGCTGAATGGAATACAACAAAATTTCCATATCCGGATCCGCATCCAGATTGACCACAATAGGCGAACTATAAATAAAACTATGATGGTATTCTTTCTGCCACAGATACCCATTATCGCTGTAGCATTTTACTTCCCCGCCTTTATTACCGAATATGATTTCGTCTTTGCCATCGCCATTCAAATCGGTTCCCGTAATGGCGCTGTTGACATGCAGATGCACATTGTCCTCAAGCACGATTCGATGGCTTTGCGGATCGATACGATAAAGATGGTGCAATCCACCCCCCAGGAAAATTTCCGGCGTATTGTCCCCATCGGTATCGGCGAGTATGGGCGTGCTATTGGGAAAGAGATCGGTCGGACATTCGATATCCCAAAGCCAGCTGCCATCCGCTCCCAAGGCATAGATATGCCGGTCATGAGAAGCCGTGATAATTTCTTGACCGGGACGATCATATAAATCCGCCACTAAAACCGGCCCCATTTGAGTGCCGTCTCCGCCAAATTGCCATTGCAGCTCTCCCTCTGCATTAAAACACGACATCACACCGTTGGTATCTCCAACCAAGATTTCCGGCTCATCATCGCCATCCAAATCTGCAATAGCCGGACATGAATCGGCCAAAACTCCTGATGTGACCGTCGCCGTCCATAGGGGCTTTCCATCGGCATCCAGCGCCACGATATTTCCCACGCCATCGGCCGCCACGATGTCATCCAAACCATCGCCATCTAGATCCCCAACCGCCGGGGCCGCACTTACCGGCGGAGTCATTTTGTATTCCCATACACGTTCGCCTTTTTGATCGAGGCGGACCACCCCCACATCGCCCTCGCTTACAATGATGCCCGTCACAGCTCCCGTTTTTTGATCGATCAAGGCATTCGCAGCCGAAAAGCCTCCTTCTCCTTTCTTTTCCCAAATTGTCTCGTGTTTCAGTTCGGCCCATGCCGGGACAGTTAGCGCAATTAAAAAGATAAGGCTGGCGATCAGTCGGTTTTGCATCATGTTCATCCTCTCCGCCGTTGTTGAAGGCCCGGTATAGGCAGCGCATCTGCAAGGATTCATGCAGAAATACATGAATGATCCGGCTCCCGGCCTCAATCGGAAATTACAGATTAGCACACTGCCAAAGAGACTTTGCGGGGCAAATTGAGAAACTGTTAACCAAGTGAATAGGTCGGCATACATTCCTTTTGGGCTTTGGGTTCTTTAAGGTTTACCAATTCATGGCTTGAGTCATGGATTTTGCGGATACGCATATTTCGCAATAAGCTCAAGAAAACGAGCGGATTGTAACGACTATGCACAAGAAACTTACGCCGACCCAGCGCTTTCTGCTGACTTTTGCGGCGTTAATCGTCATCGGCGCGGTTTTGCTCTCTTTGCCCGCCAGCGTGCAGGATGGAAGACGGCTGGGAATCATCGATGCATGGTTCACATCAACCTCGGCGGTTTGTGTCACGGGTCTGGCCGTTACCGATACCGGCACTACTTTCTCGCCCTTCGGCCAGGTTGTTGTGTTGCTTTTAATACAAGCCGGTGGATTGGGAATGTTGACCATCTCCAGCTGGCTTCTGCTCGCGCTTTACCGAAAACCTGTCTCTTTTCACAGCCGTTTGCTATTAGAAGAAACCCACGGCGCTTTGATCCACCTGACTGCGGGCGGCTTGCTTAAAAGAATTATCGTTTTTACGGCCGCCTCTGAAATTGCCGGAGCCGTATTACTCTCATTCCGCTTTGCCGAAACACGCCCCATTGGCGAAGCGGTCTGGTTAGGCGTTTTCCATGCCGTTTCCGCGTTTTGTAATGCGGGTTTTTGTCTGTTTCCTGACAGCCTTGTCGAATACTGCGATGATCCCATTATCAATCTTGTGATTATGGGACTGATTATCATCGGCGGTTTGGGATTTGTAGTCTGCGCCGATGTCGCTTCTGTAGGCCGGGCCTGGAAAAACCGGGGCTATAAACGCATTCAGCTGGCTTGGGAAAGTCTAACTCTTCATTCGCAAGTTGTGTTGGCGGCATCGGCTTGTTTGCTTGTGGCCGGCACGTTGATCTTTTTCATCTTTGAAAGCCACAACACACTGCATGATTTGCCCTTTTATAAACGATTCCTTCCTTCGGCGTTTCTTTCTTGCACCAGCCGCACAGCCGGATTTAACACATTGGATACGGGCCGGTTGAGTAACGTCACAATCCTATTCTTGCTGGCTTTCATGATGATCGGCGCCTCTCCGGGATCGACCGGCGGAGGCATCAAGACCACAACCTTTTTTATTCTCATTGCCATGATCCGTTCGCGGTTATTGAACCGCCCGCGTGTCGAGTTTTTTAGACGTAGCATTCCAGGCGACCTGGTGGCCAAAGCCTTGGCCACGGTCGGTGCTTTCATAATTCTCACTGCCCTGGCTGCCACAGCCATTGAGTATGTGGAGTATGGTTTTATTTCACACAGCGCATCGCCCGGGCGGATATTGGATTTTCTTTTTGAAGTTGTATCGGCTTTGGGCACGGTGGGATTATCGCTGGGCATAACCGCGGATCTTCAACCGTTAAGCCGGCTGGTGTTGATCGCCTGCATGTTTGCCGGACGTGTGGGGCCGTTGGTTTTGGCCGCATCGTTGATCGGACAACGCCGCCGCCTGCAATATACATTGCCCGAAGAAAGACTCATGGTCGGATAAGGAGCAATACCGATGAGACGATCCTATGCCATTCTCGGTTTAAGCACATTTTGCCAACGTGCAGCCGCCTCGCTTTATAAATTGGGCGCCACGGTTCTTGTGGTCGATCAAGATGAAGCCCTGATCCAAGAAATACGGAATCAGGTCACACAGGCTGTTTGTGCAGATGCCCGTCATCGGGATGTCCTAAAAAGTCTGGGCGTCCTGGAATGCGATGTCGTGATTTTAGGATTGCGGCATCATTTCGACATCACGGTCCTGACCGTACGTTATTTAGAGCAGAATGGTGTCAAAGAAATCATCGCGCAGGTCGATAGCCTCGATGAAGTTGAAGCCATACGCGCCGTAGGAGCGACACAGGCTGTCTTCCCCGAACGGGATGCCGCTGACCGTATGGTCAAAGAACTGGCTCTGCCCGGATTTGTGGACAAAATTACTTTGGCAAAAGATATTGGCGTGGCCGAGATTCGTTGTCCCGACGAATTTTCCGGAAAATCAATGCTGGAGCTCGATATTCGTAAGAAACACAAAATCACGATTATCGGCATCAAACCGAAATCGGCCAGCCAAGAGACATTAATCGCCCCGCCTCCCGAAAGCACACTCGTTCAAGGCGATACTTTAATCGTGATGGGCAGGCTGCACGATGTAACCAAATTCACCGATGCTTTCGCCGATAACAACAATCAATCGGGATAACCAAACACCTAACTCGATTTTTGTAATTCAACTTTCTCCTCTCCACTCTCTACTCTCTCGCCGCCAACGGCGGCGCGCAGGGGTTCCCCGGTCTTATTCCGACTCAAAAACACGTTGAATGTGTTCTTCGGGGAATTGCGGCGTGAGCAAACTCACAATAGGCACAACCGCCAAAGGCACGAGCATAGCGGTCGCACCCGAGACGGGGATTCCGGGCTTGCCCATCACAACATACATCGAGACGGAAATCGCAAGACCGGCAAAAAATCCGGCGATGGCTCCCGCTTTGGTTGTACGTTTCCAATAAAGCCCATACAGGAACGGCGCAATGAACGATCCGGATAATGCGCCCCAGGAAATCACCATAAGATTCACAATCACCGTGGGCTGTCTGAGCGCTACATACAGGGATAAAAGCACAAAAATCCCGCAAAGAATACGCATGACAACCACAACTTTTTCCTTTGAGGCTTCCGGATTCAGAAATCCGCCATAGAGATCAATCGCCAAGGCCGAACTGGAAACCAACACCAAGGAAGAAAGACTCGACATCGATGCGGAAATCACCAAAAGCAGAATCACCATAGAGACCGCGCCGGGAGTAAAATCGGTAAGCAGACGGGGAATCAGTTCATCGATCTTTTCAGGCGGTTTTTCATAAAAAAGGTGGCTCATTGCACCCGTGTAATACGCGCCAAATGCCATGATCACAGCCAACACCGTGCAGGCCGTCGCGGCACGGCTGATAGAATCCACATTTTTAATCGAATAGAACTTCTGAACCATTTGGGGCAGTCCCCAGGGGCCCAAGCTGGTAATAATGACCAATGACAAAAGTGTCACCCAACCCGGAATAGCGGTCGGGGCCTGCAAAGCAGGCGCATATTCGGCTTTCATCAATCCCAATGTGGCATCGATGGGCCCGCCCGCTTGAACTACCAAAAAACCGACCATGACAAAGACGCCGATGACCATCACGATCCCTTGGATCATATCGGTGATCGCCAAGGCCAAGTATCCGCCCATAATCAGATAGATGCCGGTCAAGATCGCCATAAAGCCAAGCGCATAGTGGTAGGGAATTTGAAGATTGACTTCAAAAAGATAACTGAGTCCCATAAACACGGATGCAGAGTACGGAACCAGAAAGACAAAAATCACCAATGCTGAGACAATTTTCAGCATGTTGCTGTTGTACCGGGCGGCCAAAAACTCCGGCATGGTCATGGCATCGAGACGGACCGTCATTGTGCGCGTCCGCGGCCCCAAAACCTTCCAGGCCAGCCAAACACCCACAATCGCGTTGCCCAGCACGATCCAAAGCGCGTGCAATCCGAATCCCCAGCCTAGTTTGCCTGCATAGCCGATAAACAAGACTGCCGAGAAATAGGTCGCTCCATAGGCAAACGCGGATAGCCACGGCCCCAATGTGCGCCCGCCCAAAAAGAAATCCTTCACCGTTTTGGTGCGGTGCATACAAAGGTAACCCACTAATAACATGGTAAGGACATACGCGACGACAATGATTATTCGAATCAAAATCTCATCTCCAATTACAATCGCTCAAACCAAGTCGATTGGATTATTTTTCAAACAAATGGCCCATACGCCGGGAGCCCATCTACACGTCAAAGAATATTTTCAATAAAAACGGGAACCATTATTGTATAAAATGTGAACAGAACCTTAACAGATCTGACACGAATAAACAGATGGTGGCGATTGGGATACTGTCTTGTTTTTTTAGACCGTTGCTTCAGGCCGAATTAGACGTGCGGCGGAATACATAAAGATATTCAAAATGGAAAGGCCATAACCAACGCAAAGGCGAAGTAACAATCCGGATTTTGCCCATAGGCGTCAATCCATTTTCGGCCACGGCTTGCTCAATGAAATGGGGGAGTTCATCGCGCTCTTGATATTTATGCAGCCTGCCCGCCTTGCCCGTCAGTTTGGCCAGGCCCCGTTTACATTCCCGCCACGGATCGAAGGTCCGCAAATGTTTGGATTGAATCACCAAGAACTTTCCGCATACCCGGGAAATCTCACGAAGTACCAAAAGACGTATTTCAACCGGGAGCAGGGAAATAAACTTAAAACAGAGCACAAAATCGAACTGATGGTCGCCAAAAGGAAGCAGTGTGGCGTCGCTGCGCAACAAAGGCAGATCATCCCCCACTGCGCCCATCTTCTCCCGGGCGATTTGCAGCATCTCCATAGAAATATCCGCCCCGAAATAGGCAATACGGCGGCGCATTATCAGCTCGGCTAGACGTCCGGTTCCGGCGGGGCAATCCAACAAAGACGCGCCGGGTTCCGCCAGCCGCAGAATGCTCTCAAGCGCCCGGTGGGTGGCTTTGTAGTCGCGCTTTTTGGCGGCCGTTGAAATCTTACGGTCGTCATACGTGCGTGCGACTTCCGAGTCTTGGTAATGCTTTTTGCGGAAATAAGAATCCATACTGATGCTATCTTGCGGCGCAGGACCAGACTGATCCCGCTTTGTCCCTGACTTTTCAGACCATGCAGCATGCAGTCCGCCGCTGTTCCATTCAAGTCATTCGGGGATCGAGTATCGCGCTTTTCCTAGTGAACCTCCGGGGGGCCTCCGCTCACAAAGGCACCGATGGCGTCTTGCGGTTCCCATTCGGTTCTGATAAGCAAACACTCGGCTAACAAATGACCGCGAACTCAACCATACGCCCCAAGCCGCGCAAAAATGGATTCCATTGGACAATCTTCGATGCCGGCGGCTCTGCAAATGAAACTTGGCAAAAAATGGAGCCAATGCTCGAAGCGTTGGCCGATGGCGATGGTCCTTTTCATCGCGTTAAGGATGGTCCCCGCAAAGTGATCTTGTGTGGCCCGGATCCATTGCGAGAAGACTGCGAGTTATGGATCAAACGTTATTACCGGCCACACCGGCCTTTTCATCCCCGGCGTTTGCTGTTTGGAATCCATGGCCCGGGTGAGGCCGAGGCCAGTCGCGGTCTGAAAGCGGCCAAAGCGGGGGTGCCTGCCTCAGAAGTAGTCGCCTGCGGGCACCGCGTGCATGGCGGACAGTTGGAATCGATTTTGGTATGCCGCTCGCCACGCTCGGCGCGAAGACTGGGTGCGGTCTTGGCCGAGTTGGATTGGTCCGATTCGGCCAACATCAAAAGGGCCGAATCGATTCTAAGCTCGGTATTCCGTGTTCTGCACAATCTCCATGACAGCGCAGGTCTCGTCCACCGCGACATCAATATGGGCAATGTTCTTGTTCACGGCCCACAAGATGATGTCCTGCTAATCGACTTTCACCGCTGCCGCCCTCTAATCCCCGGCTGGCGCATTTATCAACGAACAGAGGATATCACCAAGCTTCACCATTTCTTGGAGGCCCATTTCACCAAACAGAGATGGCTTGAGTTGCTCGATGCCTATACCCAAGGCGACACACGCCTTCTGGAAGCGATTCGCTCGAAATGGGACACCGTGAAAAAACAGCGTGAAGAAAGAAAGATTCTGGGTGTCGTTCAAAGTTGTTTACGTTCACGCGTCTATTTTGTTTGGGACTCTGAACCGCTTGTATTACGGGGAAACAATTCTGACATAAGTAAGTCTTGTCAATACAAAATCCTGCATGACCGTGACTTTTCACGCGAAAGCCTGGATGAATTCCTCTGCAGACAGGATTTTTCTCTAAATTCCGGTTCCGGTTCACGTGAGATCAACTCAGGCGGAAACACCAGAGACTGCACCATTTGCACATACTCTGATAAGAAATCGGCCCGCGAGGCATGGTGTGACTTTGTTGAAAGAGCGTGCCGGGCAAAGGGCAGCGGCGAAATCGCTCCATTGGCGCTGATGGAGCCGAAGGAAGACAATGCGCCGGTTTACATCGTTGCCCGTGGTGCTGAGCACTGGCCTAAGGGACGGCCCCGCTATGCGCTCTCTTGGGTCTTCTCTCTAGAACGTTTTTCCGAAAGTGCCTTTCAAGAAGTCCTTGGCCGCCGCACGGATGATGAGGATTAACCGCTTTTCAACACTTCATCACGGCTATTGGCTGTACGACAGACAACAATTACCGATCATCACGATTCCGTGTTAGTCTCGATGTTCTACCGAATATCCCCCTATCGGGCCAAGGAGATGACTATGCCTGTTGCCAGTGCACGCCATATATTGGTTCCTACCGAAGAAAAATGCCAAGAGTTAAAAGACGAGATCGTCGGTGGCGCCGACTTTGCCGAGGTTGCTAAAAATCATTCCCAATGTCCTTCCGGAAGGAATGGTGGCGATTTGGGCGAATTTACCCCCGGTCAAATGGTAAAAGAGTTCGATCAAGTCGTATTTCAAGAAGAAGTTGGCGTTGTGCATGGACCGATTAAGACCCAATTCGGTTACCACCTGGTAGAAATCACCAGCCGTAGTGATTAGATTCTTAAAAGAGGCCGCATAATCGACAACGTGGCCATTCTAGATACAACTTTCACCATTGAGGCGTCCGGTAATGGGCAATTGCGGTTTATGGGGCCATAGACCGCCAGGCGCTGCAATCGAAGAATTGCTCCACTGGACGCAGATTCCGCGAATTCATCAGGAGGCAGGATCGTGACAGCAAAAACAAAGCGATTGGGCAGGACCGGTTTAGAAGTTAATCCCGCGGGCTTTGGCGCATGGGCCATCGGTGGCGGAATTACGATCAATGGATTCGGTATCGGTTATGGCGGAATCAAGGATGAAGATTCTAAGGCCGCAATCGAGCGCGGCTTGGAATTGGGTATGAATCTCATCGACACCGCCGATGCTTATGGCGCCGGTCACAGTGAAGAGGTCATCGGCCAGGTCATGGCCGGACAGTGGGAGGGTGTTTACGTTGCCACAAAAGTCGGAAATGAACGCCGCGATCCGCTTCCCGGACGTAAAAACTTTGCGAGGGATTATGTCATACAAGCCTGCGAAAACAGTCTGAGGCGTCTTCAAAAAGACACGCTTGATATTTATCAGTTGCATGGCCCGCCCGAAGACATCGTGGATCAAGGCGAAATTTTTGAGACTTTGGCGGCCTTAAAAGAGCAGGGCAAGATTCGTTTTGTGGGCGTTTCGGTCAATGAGGCCGAACAAGGCATACGCCTCATTCATGACAATCTCGTCGATGTCATCCAGGTCCGTTACAACCTTTTAGATCGAAAACCGGAAAATGAGTTGTTGCCTTTGGCGCAACAAAACGATATCGGCATTCTGGCCCGTGTGCCTTTGGCATCGGGTATTTTGACCGGCAAGTTCACCAAAGACACCGTTTTTGCCGCTGATGACCAACGTGTGAATTGGCTTAAAGGCGATGCGCTCGCCGATTATGTCGATAAGGTTGATGCGCTAAAGGCTTTGTTGGGCGATGAGTGCGAGACGTTGCTTGAATTGGCTATGCGTTATGCAATCACGCATGAAGCCGTAGGCGCCACAATTCCCGGTGCAAAAAATCCGGCGCAAGTTGAAGGCAACATCGCCGCCTGTGATAAAGGGCCTTTGTCTCCGGCATTGATGGAGCGTCTCATGGCGCTGATTACACCTTGGGGCCCGGATAAAGTTCAATGTACGTAAATATACGTACTCCCAAACCACTCACTATGCTTTCGTGATTCTACTTTCACCTCTCTCCTATCCACTTTCTCGCCGCCGAATGGCGGCATGGGGAGGGCGAGGCTCCCGCCGAGCCGCCTTCATACAATAGATGCATATGTATCTCTCTATCCATTTAATAATCTCTACCGGGTGGCGCAGATAAATCTTTTATCTGCGCGCCGAAAGGCGCAAGAGGCGGTGGGAAATATCGCTTGCCGCAAAATCTTCCTCCCCATCCACCAACTCTCTCAAATACCAAAACCATGTCCTGAAAGGACATAAGCCTGAAGCCCAGGGCCAAGTTTGGACGCCGAAGGCGGACGAACGCAGCCCTGGGTCACAAACCCCAAAACTCCCGGCCCTGTAAGGGCCGCACAAATCCAGCATCATTTCGAAAACCTTGTCTCCATCCCCAAACTCCATCATACGAACACACCAAGCACCGGAGGTGCGACAAGAAAATAGCCCCGGGCAGAGTTTGGGCGTCGAAGACGGACAAACGCCGCCCGGGGTTACCGTCCCCAAAAATCCCAAGCACTGTAAGTGCGTAAGAAAAGGACCTTATATCTCCCCGACACGTTACCTATGAACCTGTTTATCCCCTTTTAAACCGTAAAAATATTCTGACACCCATTAGACACCATGATAAATTCTGTGCATCACGATATGTGTGGGATGTTTTCATGATGAAGCGGATCGTCAATTACTACTCTTTCCTTGTTGTGCCTTTACTAATTGCTTTTTCCTGTATCCCCTCGTTCGGCGTTGGCGAACCTATCGACACATCAAAAAATTTCCCGGACACAAACTTTCTTGCTGCCATCCAAGTGAAGCTCGGTGAAGGCTTCACAGCCGAGGATGCCGTGGCCTACTCCGGAAAATTGAATCTTCGTAATAAACAAATCACAAATCTTGAAGGAATCAAATATTTTCCAAATTTATCTCAACTGGACTGTAGTCATAACAACCTGCAAACTCTCGATCTCTCGATCAATCCCTGCCTATTCACACTAGATTGTCAGTACAACAACCTCACATACCTGGACCTATCCGGTAATCCGGATTTAGAGCGAATCATCTGCGATTTCAATAGGCTTGAAGTCCTCGAACTTGGTGACAAGCCAAATTTGATTGAACTACGATGCTGGAGCAATTTTCTGCATGAACTGGATCTATCAGGCTCGCCGCAGCTGGACACGCTCGATTGCAATTGGAACGAACTTACATCGCTGGAACTATGCGACGTTCCTAATTTAATTGACCTATGGTGTAGTGCCAATAAAATTGAGGTACTCGATCTGGCAAAAACTCCGGGATTAGAAACACTCGATTGCAGCGGTAATCGACTGACAGAACTGGAAATCTCTGAGGTCCCTTGGCTTACTTCATTGGAATGCAGTTCAAACAAGATCTCGGAACTTGATGTTTCCGGACATTCAAGCTTAAGAACATTGAACTGTGGCGGCAATGAATTGACAACACTGAGCGTCTCCAACAATCCCGATCTCGAATTGTTAAATTGTTGCTCTAATCGATTATCCGAACTGAATGTATTTAATAATCCTCTTCTCAAAGAACTTCGGTGTAGTGAAAATCTCTTAACTACACTCGATGTAAGTGAAAACACTGGACTTAAAACTCTGTATTGCGGCGATAATCAGCTTCGCAACCTGAATCTATCCGGCAATCTTGAGTTGGAGAATTTAAATTGCGAGAAAAATCAGCTGGTTCAGTTGGAACATTCCAACAATCCCAATCTAAAAACTGTTATATGCGGCTTTAATCCGTTGACGGCGTTAAGCCTATGCGATACTCCAAACGAATCCATTTCCACTCTTGAATGCCAAAACTGCGAGTTGACATCATTAGATCTATTTAACCATTTCGGTATAGCATCACTGGACTGCAGCAACAATCAAATGAACGTCATCGATCTATCCGTAAATTGGGATATTCAAGTATTAGTTTGTAGTGGAAACAAGTTGACTGAGCTTGATGTTACACAGAATCATGAATTAGTGGAGATCAATTGCAGCAGCAATATGCTATCAAAATTACAGCTGCCGGAATCTGCCTCCTTTCGTAAAGTAGATTGTCACGGGAATGAACTGACGACAATGGAATTCCCCGCAAAAACAATAATACACTCATTGGATTGTTCATATAATAACTTTGAAATTCTGGATATGTCGAATATAACTATCACCAGAATTAATTGCAGCAACAATCTCCTGGCTGAACTAATCCTTTGCAAGAAACGGCCCTTTTTATACACATCAATATGTGCATCGAATAACAGGCTGACACGAGTCGATTGGGGATTAACCAGGGGATCTTTGAGTGTTGATTTAAATAACAATCAATTATCGGAACTGAATCTTACAGATAATGTCCATAGTGTATATTTCTTCTACATTGCTGACAATCAGTTGGATGACATCTCATATTTTATTGAGTCTGGCTTATTTTCTTTGGGAGGTCTGCTTGATATTCGCAATAACAATTTGGACGAAGGGGACTGTGACGATGTACTCGCACTTATAGAACAGTTTGGAGAACCAATCTATGAAAGCGACACCGGCGAATTGTTTAGAGGAATCTTATACTCCCCCCAACGTGGCCTCGATCCCTACCTCTGCGGTACGGCCGTAAATGAATGGCTAGCGCACTGATTTAAACAAATCCCAATCACCGGTACATCCCGGCGTGCTTTCGTGATTCTACTTTCTCCTCTCCACGCTCTGCTTTCTCGCGACCGAATGGTCGCGCCGGAGGGCGAATTCCGCCAGGGGCGGAATGAGCCGCTTGTTGTTCTAAGCTAAACATGTATCTCTATCGGGTGGCCCAGACACGCGTTAGCGCGTCTGGGTGCACAAGCACAAGAGGCGGACAATAATATTGCCAACCACAAAAAACTCCCCCGCCATCCACCAACTCCGCATACTTTTCGTGCCCTTCATTATTCTTTCGTGCTTTCGTGATTCAAATATTTACCAATTCGCCCCGCAGGGTGCTCTTGACTTCACATTTGCGACACCCTTACTTTTTATGAATGGCATCAAATAGAATCTGTTGTTCCTTATCCATTCTCAGCACTCTTTTTTTCTTCATTTTCGAATCTGGAAGTGTGTAGTGCATTTCGTACATATTGTGTGTCAGTTCCCCCGCCCTCTTTGCGCTCATCACGATCTTTTTGTTTTTCAATAGCCGCTCCAGTTCCTTGTAAATGGCATAGGCCGCAAAGGCGATGCACAGGTGGGCTTCAATCCGACGTCTTCGATAGTGATGAATCGGACGCACTCGCAAATCGGTTTTCGAAATACGGAAGGCTCTCTCGATCTGCCATAGGTGAGAATACTGTTCGGCAATCTTCTTGGCGCCAAGGCGCGTATTGGTCAAATATCCTTTCAAACCATCCCATTTTTGATCCGCAAGCACCTTCTCTTCATCAATCCGTACCGATACCGCGCCGTCCATCACCAAGAACTTGTTGTACCCTCGATTGTTGAGGTTCTCTTTGGTCAAACGCCCGCTCCGGATGCGTTTCTGAAGCCGGGATAAGCCTTTTTCCCGATTCCGTGCATCCTTGCTTGCACGCTTTGCCGAATACGTGACGGCCAAACGCGTACCATCCTCACGCTTCAACACAAAGTGATCGCCATGTTGGTAAGCTCTTGGAGCGGGACAGAATTTCTTGCTTGATTTCTTCGCTTTCAGTCTTGATCCGTGCTCCGATAATGAACCGATAGTGGGCTTCGGAAAGACGCGCTAAGTTGGCTTTCGAAAGCATGGCGGCGTCGGCGACAACAATCGGTTGTTGAAATCCATACCGTTTTTGAATTTGGGTGAGTGTGGGTAGCAACGTGTGGCCTTCAAAGGTGTTGCCTTCAAATACATCGTAACCGATGGGCAAGCCACCCTCCCCAACCAACAATCCCAACATGATTTGTGGATGCTGGAACTTCCCGTCTTTGGAAAAACCGATCTTTCGCAAATCATCCTCGTCTTCAGCTTCAAAATACAACGTGGTCATGTCGTAAAAAACGACCGAGATGGAACCCAAGTGCTTTTGGCTGTGCCGGTAAACGATTTGTTCGACTTCTTGTTTGTAGCGGCCGTGCAGACGGTCGAGAAATGCATACAGCGTATTAACAGACAGCGAACATACCTTCATAACGGTAAAGATAGTCAACCGTCTTCAGTTTGCTGGTAGGAAAAGCCAAACGGGCAATCACGAGGTGTCGAAATAAACGGTCATCAATTTGATTGAAACCGATGTGATCGAATAAGCTTCCAAAAATCAGTTCGGGACCAATCGTGCGAATACTGGCATTCGATAACGAATCCATAGCATTTTCGACAATTAAATCCGTTGCGCTTTCCAGGGCGAAGAGTTTGCTTTGGTATGGATCCGATTTTTGGGCAATACTCTGGGCCTGGAGCCACATGCGCTCGATGACAGCAGGATCTTTTGAAGTTCCTATGGTCTGAACAACACGGTACTTCCCTTTTTCTTTGCGGATGACTTTCACACTGGTCGAACCGCTACGATTAACAATCTTCCGCGCAAACATTTTTTTAATTTAACTTTGCGACACCCAAATCACAACCCCGCCAAAACTTAAGTGCCATAATATCAATAGGTTATAAATTTGAACATTTGAGCCTTATGAAGTCAGGAAACATGTATCTCTATCGGGTGGCCCAGACACGCGTTAGCGCGTCTGGGTGCACAAGCACAAGAGGCGGACAATAATATTGCCAACCACAAAAAACTCCCCCGCCATCCACCAACTCCGCATACTTTTCGTGCCCTTCATTATTCTTTCGTGCTTTCGTGATTCAAATATTTACCAATTCGCCCCGCAGGGTGCTGACTAATTAAATCCTACGAATACACCCCGAAATCGTGAGTCCCGCCCTGGCGGGATCCTGCCCGGTCACGGGCTCTACTTTCTCCTCTCTACTCTCTCCTTTCTCGCCGCCCACGACGGCGTGCAGGATGCCGACCAATTTATTTTCCATGACGCTTCATTTGGAGCCCGGGCCGCGCGTATGCGCGCACCGGCTGCTTTTAATCCGGGCGGCGTTAGCCGTCATGCCAACGGAGGTTCCCCGGCGTGGGCCGTTAGGCGTCATAAAAACGGAAATTCACCCGCACGGATGCCGTTTTTCGAAATCTCAATCACGAGACCGTCATAACTCATCTCAACCCCGCTGGGCAAGGTGGCGTTGGTTTCAGCATGATCGAGATCATGGGCGATATGAACCAAGTAGGCTTTTTTCGGCGCGAGAGCCTGAACCACTTCTAATGCTTCAGCCACCGTAAAATGCGTGGAGTGCGGACGGTGCCGTAATGCATCAATCAGCAAAACATCCAACCCCTGTAACCGTTCCATACTGGACTCGGGAACACGATTCGTATCGTTCAAATAAGCAAATGGTCCGATACGAAAACCGTACACTTCAAGTTTGCCGTGATAAATCGGGATCGGTTCGGCCATTATTGCGCCGATCTGCACAGGCTCGGTGAGCTCTTTAAAATCGACTTTGGGGACGCCTCCCCCTTTTTGCATCGGATTATCGAAATAATCGAATACGGACCGAAGTTTCTTCACAGCGCGGGGATGAGCATAGGCGGGAATATTCTGGCCGCCATTCATGTAGCCAAAGGACCGCAAATCGTCGCACCCGTAAATATGATCGGCGTGTTCGTGTGTATAGAGAACAGCGTCCAGCTCACGGATTTGAAAGGTCAGTGCCGCATCACGCAAATCGGGAGAAGTATCGACAAGCACACTGGTACCGCCCTGCTGAATATAGAGCCCCGAACGCCTTCGTTTGTTTTTCGGATTGGCTGAGGTGCACACCTCGCAATCGCACCCGATAGCAGGCACACCACTCGAGGTCCCGCTGCCTAAGACAGTTATGCGTAATGTTTTTTCCGGCATACGATAAGACTAAAAGCCGCCCCGCAAGCTCACAATAGCGCCATAGGCAAAACTTCAGCGGTTGTACCGGTAATGCGCATTACAAGTACCTTCATGCGACACCATACAAGGGCCGCGTGGGCGGTCTGGTGTGCAGGCTTTGCCGAACAAGGCGCACTGTTCGGGCCGTTTGGCTCCACGTAAAACATCTCCGCAAACACAACCCCGTTCGGGGGGCAGCTCGGGCAAAGGTGGCAAATCCCAACGTTCGAGATCGTGTGCCGCATATTGTTCCCGGATTCCCAGCCCGCTGCCGGGAACAGTTCCGAGGCCGCGCCAATCGTCATTACGCGCCTCAAAAACATCCTGCATTACTGCGACAGCTTTCCGGTTGCCTTCAGTGCGCACCAGACGCTCGTATTGGTTTTCAACTTCGGCCCGCCCCTCACGCACCTGCGCGGCAAGCATCGCTAAGGCTTGCATAATATCCGTAGGCTCAAAACCGGCGACCACACACGGTTTCCCGTACTCTTCGGCTAAAAACCTGTACGGTTCGCAGCCGGTGATCGTGCTCACATGCCCCGGACAAATAAATCCATCCAAAACAATATCCCCGCCCGCAGCTAATGCCCGCATCGGCTGAGGCATTGTTTTGTGCGCAGAGAATAAATAGAAATTCTGTATATTCTGCTTATGCGCGGCCTGAATCGTGGCTGCGCTGAGTGGCGCTGTTGTTTCAAAACCGACACCCAGGAAAACAACCTTACGGGCCGGCTCGTTTTTGGCGATCAAAAGAGCGTCCCAAGGCGAATAGGTAATCCGTACATCCGCCCCGCATTCGGTACGCGCTTTCTCTAAAGTGCCGTTGCTGCTCGGCACACGCATCAAATCGCCGAATGTACAAATCGTCACATCCGGCATCCCCGCCAGCTGACGGGCTCGTTCAATATAAGCATCGGAAGTCACACAAACCGGACATCCCGGCCCTGAAAGAAGCGTCAGTTCCGGAGGAAGAATTTGTCTGAGTCCGTATTGAAAAACGGCTTGGGTATGCGTGCCACAGACTTCCATAAAAGTCATCGGCTGCACACAAAGCGAGTGGATTTTCTGCCGAAGTGCATCCACCTTTTGCGGATCACGAAGTTGTTTGCGTATTTCGCCCGCATCCATTCCGGCTGAAGGCCCAAGTCCGGACGCGCCAGGTTTAGCATTCATACTTCGGTCTCACTGCCGGAGTTTTGCATCTCTTGGATTTGCAGCTCTTGCAACTGGCCAAGTTCTTCTAATAGTTCCAAGGTACGTTGTGCTTCTTCGGGATCCAGTTTCTCGATAGCAAACCCGGCGTGAACCAGAACCGTATCTCCAAGAGCAACATCATCCAAAAGCGAAGTCTGAACCTGGGTGCGCACCCCGCCATAAACGGCCACGCACGATTCGCCATCAATTGATTCAACAGTCATCGGTACAGCCAAACACATTACACAATCATCCTTTGTCTTGATCGGCGGTCTTTTGATCCCTCAGCCGGCGAAATGCAATTGCAGCCTGCCCAAATGCAATGCCACCGTCGTTACAGGGAATCTTCCGATGGACCAATACTTCATATCCTTCCCCTTCGAGCGAAGTAACCAATCCATCGAGCAACAGACGGTTCTGAAAACATCCGCCGCTTAATGCAACCGGATGTTTTCCCCACCGTTCTGTCAGATAGGAAATGCTCTCACATGCATAGCGTACCAAAGTCTCATGAAATGCCCGTGCAATCTCATAAGGTGAACGCTGTGCAAGACGGTCATTGACAATATCTGTAATCAGGCTGCCAAGTTCCCATTGCAACACATCCCCGCATCCGCCAAGTGTTATCTCGTACGGTTGTACGGGGTTACTTCTTTTAGCGGCCTGTTCCAGCCCAATTGCGGCCTCACCTTCATAGCCCGCGTAGTCTGCGATCCCCGCCAGTGAAGCAACAGCATCAAAAAGCCGTCCCATACTGCAGCACGGCACACTCTGAATTCCCCGCTTTAGAGCCTCGTCAACCATTTGTAAGCGTTCATTGGGAACAACCTTAAAAAACTTCGCCGATAAAGCCTCATAATCGCTGGAAAATGCCTTTTGAAGCCAGGCCAGCCCGACTCGCCAGGTCTCTTTTACGGCGCGGTCTCCTCCCACAAGAGGAATGGACTCCAAACATCCCACCCTTTGATACCCCGCCAAATCTCCTAGCAAAGTCTCACCGCCCCAAATAGCGCCGTCATCCCCATATCCGGTTCCATCCCAGGTCAAACCAAAGGCTGGCTCGTCCCGTCCATGCTCAGCCAAGCACGCCGCAAGATGTGCATGGTGGTGCTGCACCTCAATCCGCACGATCTCTTCTGACATTCCGGGTGGCGGCCCGAGCTCTCGTTCAGCCTCATCGGCCAGCCGTTTCGAGACATACCCGGGATGCCGGTCACTCACGATGACATTGGGATGAACGGCCAAAAGGGTTGCCAGATCCCGGCGGCTACGCTCTGCATGCTCCTGGCTTACAACCAGTTCCAGGTCCCCCAGATGCTGTGATGGGACAGCGATATCGCGTTTGGTCAGACAACAGGTGTTTTTCAAATCCCCCCCGACAGCCAAAATAGAAATGGACCGATCTTCACCGGCCTTGTTGCCTTCTTCTTTTAATACCTCTGGCAGCCGCAATTCGGTCGGCGCATACCCTCGCGAACGGCGGATGAACTGGGCTTGCCCCCGCCACATCCGCATCACACTGTCATCGCATGGCCGGGCAATATCCCGGTCGTGCATCAAAAACACATCGGCAATGCCCTTCAAGCGTTCCAGGGCTTCATCATTCTCAATGCAAAGCGGTTCGTCTGAGAGATTCCCGCTTGTCATAACTAATGGAATTTCAGCATGTTGACATAAAAGGACATGCAAGGGCGTATAGGGCAGCATAACTCCCATCTCATCCAAACCCGGTGCCACACCATCAGCCAGCGGCGAATCCTCCCGCTTTTTAAGCAGCACAATCGGCCGCTCCACTCCGGACAGCAAATCCTCTTCTTCTTTGCCAATCTCCGCCAATTGCCGAATGGCCTCTAAATCCGATGCCATAACTGCCAGCGGGCGCCGGGGACGATGTTTGCGCTCACGCAATAGTCGTACAGATGTCTCCGAAGTCGCGTCACAGGCCAAATGAAATCCGCCGAGTCCTTTGATAGCTGCAATTTTCCCGTCCCGGAGTAACGCCGCGCAATGCAAAACCGGATCGCTACATTCCAGCTCCCGTCCGTCACTGTGGCTTAGCCAAACTCTCGGACCGCAAACCGGGCAGGCAATCGGCTGGGCGTGATAGCGCCGGTCCAATGGATCTTCATATTCCCGGCGGCAATCAGCGCACATCTCAAAACGGGCCATTGTGGTATAGGGACGGTCATAGGGAATGCCACACACAATCGAAAAGCGCGGCCCGCAATTGGTGCAGTTGATGAATGGGTATCGAAAACGGCGATCCGATGGATCGAGCATCTCTCGTAGACAATCGTCGCAAAACGCGAGGTCCGGGGAAATCGAAGTCTCGCAAATTGAGTCATTACCCTCGGAACGGTTGCTTTCTAGTATTTGAAAATCGCACGTACTTTCAGGCGCAATTTCTTCTGTGTCAATTCGCTCTACGCGGGATTGGGGCGGTGAACATTCAATTAATGAAGATACAAATGAATCGACCTGCGTAATATCGCCCTCTATTTCAATTACTACACCTTTTGCATCGTTACACACCCAGCCACTCAAATGATGTTGGTGCGCATGCCTATAAACAAAGGGCCGAAATCCGACGCCCTGTACAATCCCGTAAACACGTATTCTTTTTCGAGAACACGAAACACCGGATTTGGCAGTGTTTTGGTGCGAATTTGTACCATTATGAGAATATGGTTTTAATCCGTCATTCATGACATGAGCAATAATATACTCCGACAGCTTTGTCGAAAACAGTTCATTTAATAGTCGCCATTAAGCTCTGTGCATACCATGCAACTCACAAAATTTCAGTACGTTATTGCAAATTCCATCAAAAATTCGTCGCTTGGCATAATCGCTGCTCAACAGCTCATCCATCATAACGCAGCATTTTGGCCATAGTTTGGATTACTTATTGATTTTTGGTTTGGGAAGCAGGCAGGGAAAGTGGCGAGTCATAGCATTTATTTATTGAATGAATCACATTTAGCGGAAATTATTGAAGACCTTGCGCATCAAGTATGTAAAGTCGCGGCCCGGCACCTGGAACGTGCGGGGCTTGATCCGGAACTGGCCAGTTCCATGCGGCAGTCGGCTCAATCTACGATTGGCAGCCGCATGTCGGAACTGCGTCTGAATAACAAACTGGGTGCAACCGGCATTTCCGCTGAGGCCTCATCCTCCGGCAGTTTGGGTGGCAAACACCTCAATATAGATGATGAGCTGGATCGTCTTACCAATCAGCTGTTGGAGCCGATGAACCGCCTAATCGAAGCCGCTGCCGTGCGCCAAAGGCTGTGGTTATCTACCCGCTCGGCCTTAAAGCAGGGCCTTGTGCCTCCAAGTTCTATCCTTCCAATCCACGAATAACCGTAAGGTTTGCCTGATTCGTCATCTATCCAGTCAGAACTGGCAACTGGCTTAATTTGTGTCAAAATTTGCAAACTCGGTACTGTGAGATAGGATTTACCTTGAGATTAAGGAGATCCATGCCGTGTCAAGTACCGTTGGTTCATACGGTGAAGTATGGGGGGGTGGGGATGCGAAACGACGCCGCCGCTACGAATCGGAAAGCCGCGCCGATATCATTAGCGAGTGGGATGGTCGTAAGGAAACGGTGCGTTTCACCGACAAGGACGCCTCCCTGCTGCATGCTTTGCGTCCATTGGCGGAAGAATCAGCCGATGAACTGGTAGAACTTTTTTACGATCACATCACGACTTGCAGTTCCACACGCCGTTTTCTGACCGATCCAAACCTTGTACCTCGCCTAAAACTCCTGCAACGCGGTTATCTGCTCGAACTTTTCAGCGGTGAATACGGCAAACAATATGTCGAACGAAGGTCGCAAATCGGACGGGCGCATGAACGTATGGGATTGGCCCCTCATTGGTATATCTGCGTTTACGGGCTCTATTTCGAGACATTGATTCCTTTCATCAGCCAAAAGATGGGAACCGATGCAGGACCTTCCATCTCGGCCCTAACCAAGATCGCTTTGCTCGATATCAGCATCGCCACATCCGTCTATTTCGAAAGCTATACGCGGGAAATTCAGTCTTTTAACCGTCGGCTGCTGAAACGCTTGGATCGTGATGAAAATTTATTGGAAACCATCTCCGATACGAGCATTGACGCAATTTTGTCCTTAAATGTCTCGGGACATATTCAATATTGGAACGGCGCCGCACAACGAATACTCGGATTGGCCGGTGATGAACTGGAAGGCCGTTCGTTTGTTGAACTTTTGCGCCCCCGTTGCCAGCAGGTGTTGCCCGAGCGGCTTCGCCCTGTTGAAACCATAGAACTCAATTACGAGCACCCTCAAGCCGGTATGAAGACTTTTCTCATGTCGGTGGCCTCCTTGCGCGATGACCGCCATGAAGATGTCCGCACAACCATAATCTTGCGCGATATCACCGAAAAACGCCGCTTGCAGGAGCGGGTGACCGTTATGGAAAAAATATCCGCCATGGCCCGTGTTTCAGGCGCAATCGCTCATGAAATACGCACCCCCTTAGGCGCTTTGCTCTTACAGGCGGATCTCCTCGGAGAACATCTCGAACAAACAGAACAAGATGACGCCTGGAGAATCACCGCGCGGGAACTTACCCATGATCTGGCGGTGGAAGTCGACAGGCTGAACAATATCGTTTCCGACTACCTATCCATGTTGCGCGTCTCTCGAATGACACCGGAAGATACAGATGTATTTGAATATTTGAGCCGTGTTGAAAAAGAACTACGCCGCAGGTTGGATAATTGGCACGCCAAAATGGAATTCCGTGTCGAGGACAATCTGCCCCGGGTACGGCTCGATCAAAACCAATTCCGTAGAGTTTTCCTGAACCTGTTTACCAATGCTCTCGAGGCAACCCATGGTCAGGGAAATCTAATTTTCGGAGCCCGGTTGCGGGATGATAACGTTCAATTTTATTTTGAAGATGATGGACCGGGCATCCCCTCCCAACAACGCGAACAGGTTCTTGAACCTTTTTATACAACGAAATCCGAAGGTACCGGATTGGGATTGTATCTTGTTCAAGAAATCGTTAACGCGCACGGAGGAAAATTATTACTTGAAGACACGGAGCCGACCGGCACCCGCGTCATTGTGAATATGCCGGTTTGTGACACCGTGCAAACTGCAAAATCATAGCGGCTGATTGTTGTTGTAAATTTTAATATTGCGAGTGGGACAAAATGGATACACAAATGCATCACATACTGATCGTTGATGACGATCTCAGTATGGTCCGGACATTGGAACGCGCACTTCAATCGGAAAAAGTGCGCTGCACGGGAACCAGTTCCGGGGCGGAGGCTCTGACTTTGGCCCGGGAGGGTTCTTTCGACCTTTTAATTACGGACTTGGTGATGCCGGAAGTCGATGGACTCGCGGTAACTCGCGGCGTTCACAATATCGATCCCACTGTTCCTATTATCGTTTTAACCGGCCATGGTTCCATCGACACCGCCGTTGAGGCTATGCGCGCCGGAGCGCGTGATTACCTCCTCAAACCGGTCCGGCTTCCCGAACTGCGCATGACCGTGAATCGCGCTTTGGATTCGCGGGAAATGGTTGTCGAAAACAAGGCCCTCCGCGAACAACTGGCGCTATATACCGCCAAAAACATGATCGTGGGCAAAACGCCTCGGATGCGCCAACTCCTGACCACCATGGAACAAGTCGCCCCGAGTACCGCCACGGTTTTGATTACTGGAGAAACGGGAACCGGCAAAGAATTGGTCGCGGATACGATTCACGCCATGAGTCCCCGGGCGGCGGGACCGTTGATGAAAGTCAACTGCGGCGCGCTTCCCGAAAGTCTGATTGAGTCCGAATTATTCGGGCACGTTAAAGGATCCTTTACCGGCGCGATTCGTGATCATGCCGGAAGGTTTGAGGTTGCCAACGCCGGGACCATTTTTCTCGATGAAATCGGCGAAATGAGCCCGGCCGCTCAGGTACGTCTATTACGTGTCTTGCAGGAAGGCATCTTTGAACGCGTTGGAGGGACCAAACCGATCCATGTCGACGTAAGGGTGATCGCCGCAACTAACCGCGACCTGATGGAAACGGTCAAAGACGCAAAATTCCGAGAGGATTTATACTACCGCATCAATGTCATTCATTTAGACCTCCCGCCCCTGCGTGAGCGGCGTGAAGATGTCGTGCTTTTGGCGGACCATTTCATGCGCCGTTATGCCGAACGGAATAAAAAGGATATCCGCGGTATTGGAGAAGAAGCGCTGGAACGCTTGCAGGCCTACAATTGGCCTGGAAACATCCGGGAACTGGAAAATGCCATTGAACATGGCGTCGTGCTCTCAAAAGGAGACCGGATAACGGTGGCTGATCTGCCTCTTTCTTTAAATGCCGAAAAATTAAAAGAGCCGCGCGGTGAAATTACCATTCCATTTGGATCTTCATTGGATCAGGCCGAAGGCATCGTAATTCGCAGGTCTTTGGAAATGGTAGGCGGTGACAAAGAGGCCGCAGCAACCATTCTAGGGTGCAGTGAACGGACACTTTATCGCAAACTCCGCGAACACAACATCACCACCCGTCAGTTTTAATCAAACTCAGACAAAAACAAAAAAGTCGTTTCAAAACACCGGCTTATAATTGGTTAGGGGAGCGACTGTCTTAAAAATCAAGAGCAACATCTCCACGAGCCAAATCGACTATCAACAAACCGCCCCGCAGGGTGCTGACCAACCAAATCTCTCGCACACTGCTCTGAAATCGTGAGTCCGGCCACGGGCGGGAGGGCGAAGCTCCTGCTGAGCCGCTTGTATGCTATACATACACATGTATCGCTTCATCCTCCAGATATCTCCAACCGGGTGGCCCAGACAACTCGCTTGTCTGGGTGCGCTAGCACAAGAGGCCGTAACAAATGTCGCTTATTGCAAAATCTTCCCCGCCATCCACCAACTCCATCAAACACCCACACCAAGCGCTGAAAGTGCGAGGCAAATCTACTTTCCCCTCTTCACTTTCTACTATCTCGCCGCCAACAGCGCCTTGCAGGGTGTGGGCCAACTACATCCCTCAACCACACTCCGAAATCGTAGGTCCCGCCTCGGCGGGATTCTGCCCGGTCACAGGCGGGATCGAATCTCCCGATGAGCCGCTGTTTTTCGGAAAGATGTTTTGAAACCACTTCAAACCGATTTTGTGGTAATTTGACACGGCACATCGTTCCAAACGAAATAGAGTGTACGGCGCTGGATAAACCCGCTCTTTGAATTTCCTTTTCATCTCCTCTCCCCCTAAACTTCTCAGATCAGATTGCCGGTTGAAGGATGGATATCGATATTGCGGCTATCAGTTGCTTTTCTTCTAGTTTGTACGACTTTTTTGGCTGCCCATGCCCAAGATGAGGACGCCTATTTTAATCATAACCGCATCACCCGCGTCCCTTCTTCTCAGCCGGGAAGTGAGGCGTATTTTGGTGTAGGTGTTTGCGCGGTTGATATCGACCGCAACAATCGGCTCGATTTAGCTGTCGGCGCGTGGTATGAAACATACCCTTACGATGAAAACGGTGAAATCCGCGCGATTATTAAGGGCGGTATTCTTCGCTTTTTTTCGATTCCCGACCTCGATGAAATTACCCGCACAACCAATCCGGACCGGCCCGAAAATTACGATTATTTCGGTTATGCCCTGGCCTGGGGTGATATCAACAGTGACGGCCAAAACGATTTGGTCGTCGGCGAACCGGGCCGAAAAGTAGGCAGCGGCGGCTTTGTGGGCAGGGTTCTGGTTTATACCGGCAATTCATTTGAAAACGTATTTGGAATTCTGCATCCTTCGCCTTCGCGTTCGGATCTTTTTGGCTATTCAGTAGCCATCGCCGATATCGACGCCACACCCGGCAACGAAATTATTGTCGGAGTTCCGTTCCACAACCGGACGGATGCAGGGGCGGAAGGGCAGGTTGTGGTTTATAAGGGAGATGACGGTTCCCCTCTCCTTTATATCGAACCGGACACGCCGGTGGCCAATGGACACTTTGGTAGCGCATTAGCGTGCGGGGATTTTGACGGCGACGGAGTTATTGATCTGGCTGTCGGTTCGGATGGCGCAAACGATTCAATCGGCACGGTCTACCTATTCAAAGGACCTGGATATACATCGGCATCCTTGGTGCCACCTACTGATCCTGTTCCGCTATTGGGTTATGGACGTAGCCTTGCCGCCGGAGACCTGGATGGTGATGGAATCCAAGATTTGGCCGTAGGCCGCCCTGGTGCCACTCCCACCGGTGGCGGCGGTTCTGTCGGATTGCTTTTCGGACCTAATTTCGCCCGAAGGCAGCGTATCAATCCTCCGGACGATGACTCTCTGGGATTTGGCAATAGCGTTGAAATTGCCGATTTAGATCGAGATGACCGCATGGATCTGATTGTCGGAGCCATGGCAACCACATCGCCAAATCTCGTCACGAAAGCCGGCGAAATCGTTATCTATTCCACCGCTCTGCATCTCGAGGGCATCCATGCCCTGCCCGGTGATGTCGATGGCGATGAGGACCACGACCCCAATGACCTCTTTCATTTCGGAGATTTATGGGGCCAAACAGGCGAAAACGGCGCGGATCAAAATGGCGATGGCATTGTCGATGCCGATGATGCGGATGACCTGGTCGTGGCAATCGGCGCCTCCGATTCGGATCTGACCGGGGATGGAAATGTCAATTACCACGATCTCTTTCTCTTTTCAGAAGCATGGCAACGCCCCCGCGGAGAGGTTCCCGGTACGGATATGGACCGTAATGGCCTGGTTGAAGCCGCTGATTTACGCTTATTTCTTCAATTTTCACCTCGATAGCCCTCATCGCTGGACACCCGGGTATGGCATCCATACACTTAATAAAGGATGGCCTCATGGGAATTGGATGAATTTTAGGCCATTGTAGAAATATTATTTTTTGTCGGGATAATACGATGACTCGTTACGCACAATTAACTATCGGGATAATTTGCCTCGCACTACTCGCTACCGCCTTTAGTGGATGCGGTACATCACGTGGAAGAGGTGGCATACCGGGAGTAAGCGCTGTTACCAATAGCGTTTCCGGCATGACCCGATCCGTGACCAATACGGGCAAACGTCTATTTTCATCGGCAAAGAATAAAGGCTCCGCTGTCTCAAAAGACGTCTCCAAATACACAACGAAAATGCCGGGAACTCGTTCGCAGGTTTTAACGGAGCGGGAACAACGGGCTATTGCCAACTATCGAAGCGAACAAGCGTACCGCAACTATATGAAACAATATAACGTTTCCGAACATGGGCTGCCTAAGAACGCGCGTGTTTACACAAGCAAATAGTACTCATTTAAGTCTTTTCACTTCTCTGAATCCTTATGAAATTGCACTAATTGACTCTGAGCAAATCAATTGAGCTCCGGGTATTCGCATGATCTGTCTTATGCGGCTTATACTTGCTTTGCTTGGACATCGATAGCCTTGCCCGGATTATGATATCAAGGAGCCGACTTTAAGTGCCTGACAATTCTCGCCCAGATGCCATAACCGGCTTCGCGCCGGATGCGCGCCTTGTGAAATGGCTGGATCGCACACATTCATTGGCCGACAGTTCGGCCACAGCGCTCTATTTTTTAAATGAACCGACCAGCCGCAAGCTTGATCTAATTCCCTACATTCCGCATACGGATGAGCGCCCGCCGTTTCCTTCTACCGTTTCATATTTCGATCAAAATTCATCGTTTTGGGATGCCGATGAACTGCCAAACGAATTTTTCTCTTTCCCTTTTTTAGAAGGCAGAACCTGGAATGCAATTCCGCTCCGCATCGCGGGATTGACCATGGGGATTTTGATTGTTGTCGAACCCAAAAACCTTTCAAACCTTCACGAGATGCTTGCCGAGGGGCAGATCGCGCTAGCCAGGCTATGGATCGAATACCTGGTCTCGTTCCAGGCTCGTACACTCACCGGAATCTTGCGGGTCACCAATGATGCCGCTTCGACACTCTCTCTGCGCCAGGTGCTGGTCCGCCTCGTGCGCGAGGCGGCCGTGTTGTTCAACGCCAAACTCTGTTCGCTGATGATGGTGGATGACAAAAAGCAGGAATTAATTCTACAAGCGGCCTATGGTTGCAGTCTTGAATACATTGACCGTCCCAACCTCTCGATTCAAGAAACTCTCTTTGGAACTGTCATTCTGGATGGCAAACCTCTTCTGGTTGACGATGTGCGCGAACACCCACGATATCGCGACCGGGAAATGGCCAAGATGGAGGGACTTTGTTCTCTCCTGGCCGTCCCCATACGATTCCGTGGCGAAGATTTGGGCGTTCTTGCACTTTACTCGGCCACACCCCGTCAGTGGACACCGCGTGAGGTATCGCTTGTGGAATCTTTGGCCTCAAGCGCAGCTGTCGCAATTCGCAATGCACGCTTTGCTGAAGAAATCCGCGAGACCGAATCTCAGTTTCTGCACGCTTCACGTCTGGCAACACTCGGCGAACTCTCGGCAACACTCGCTCATCAAATCCGGAATCCACTCGCCGTAATCAATGTGCTCATTCACTCATGGGAACATGACACCCCTTCGCCGGATGAGGCAAAAGAGGATTTGAAAGTCATTGCCACAAAAATTAATGAGCTGAATGCAATCATCGAGGGAGCCGTGCAGCTGGCCCGTAGACGCCCATTGGAGCGTAAGGCCATATATCTGCGCAATGTCATCGAAGGCGTACTGATATTTCTGGATCACCGTATCCAAGATAAGGGTGTTCAAATCAAGTTCGAAAAGCCTGAGAAACGCTGGGAAGTCCAGGCCGATGCGGGGCGTCTTCAACACGCATTCTTAAACCTGCTTAGCAATGCACTCGATGCTGTCGGTGAAGATGGACGGATTGAGATTGTCCTGCATTTTGATCGGGAAAACGCCTTTGTCGATATTCGCGACAATGGCCCGGGGATCGATCAACAAATATTGGATAATCTTGGTCAGGCCTTCCACACCACCAAACCCGATGGACTCGGTTTGGGAATCTCAATTACCAAACGCATCATTGATGATCATGGCGGCGAATTCGGTGCTGCAAACCTCCCTGAGAAGGGTGCCATGTTCAGACTTCGGTTGCCGATTCGCTAGAGCCAACCGGAAAATCCGAGTCATTACGCAAATGTCAGCACGCCTGGGAAATTGGCATACAAGATGCATAAACCACTTGTAGAGGTTCCTTCTTTTCCCCTCGACGTGCTGGTCAGGGAGGGCATTCTCCCCCCCTAAACCCCGGTTGTCTTCGCTCTCCCCGACCAGCATTAACGTCTTTCCTCGGTTTCCGGCCCCATACAAAGAAAATACAAGAAAATTACCAGCGGTAGCGGGGCCTTTTTGACTCCTCTATCAAGTCTCATTTTGAATCAGGTCTCGTTTTGATACAGAAAGAAATGAGATAACTACCTGCATGAGCTACAGTTGCACTGAATAGGCGCCATTCCCAATGTTCGAAGAAAATGCCTTTGTGCGGGTTCCCGTACGTTCTTCGAAAGCGTCCAAAACGTGGTCGACAAAACTCGCTTTTTCGGATGAGTGAAGGAGATTGACCGTACTTCCACCGAATCCGCCCCCACAGAGTTTCGCCCCCAAACAGGCCTTATGCTGCTTGGCTATTTCAACCAGACAATCGAGCGCCGAGGTGCTATTGCCAAAGAAAGCCCGGCTCGATTTATGGGACGCAAACATGAGACGGCCCAATTCCTCATAGTCGCCGTTTTTGAGGGCGTCTCGGCCTTCCAGACAACGTTGATTCTCCGCAAAGACATGCATGGCCCGGTCAAAAGCGTTTCCTTCAATACGGTCCCGAATCCGGTTGAATTCCTCCAGGCTGACATCCCGCATCCATTCAATCTCCCGGTCCACCAAGTTGGCCATCTGCACCGTGGCGTCCTCACATTCGGCCCGGCGTTCACGATAACCACCGTCCACCAATGCATGCTTCGATTGGCTATCCACAAATACCAAACATAAATCCTTGGTCCCTAACTCAAGCGCCTCAAGTTCTAGCGTGGCGCAATCCATGAGCAGCAAAGCGTCTTTCTGCCCAAAGATCGCGCCGGTTTGATCCAAAAGGCCGCAAGGAACCCCCGGATGCCGGTGTTCGGCCCGTTGGCAAAGCTTCGCCAGACTCCAATCGTCTATCTCTTGTCCCGCGAGTTCCAAAGCGGCTTTGGCTACGGCAACTTCCAAGGACGCCGAACTGGATAGGCCATGGCCGATGGGCAAATCGCCATCAACCGTCAAATCCGCTATAGGAATCTGATAGCCCGCGGCCTGTAGCTCACGAATAACACCTTCGATATACCGGCTCCAAACCGGACCTTGGGCCGTACTGTCCGATTCGGCCGGGAATTCGTAGGAGGCATCCTTCAAAGTCGCATGAACACGAAACTGCTCCCCACCGCCCGGGCTGGCTGTCACCCAGGTTCCCAGTTCCAAAGCGCACAAAAGCACAAAACCGCCGTTGTAATCCGTATGATTGCCAATTAGTTCCGCGCGGCCCGGCGCATAGCCCAAAACCTTTGGCTGGCAGCCATACAGATCCAAGTGACGCTCAAGGGCAGGTTGGAAACGGGGCTCGGGTCCACTGGTGTTCATCGATTCTTCGTTCCCCCGCGTTTGAAATATTCCACCGTCTCCGCCAATCCTTCACGCACCAAAACCTGTGGCTTCCAGTTTAAATGCTCCTGAATCAGCCGGTTGGAGAGTGACGCTTTATACACATCGCCGGGACGTTTATCGGCATGGACTGCCTTAATCGGCGATTGAAACTCTTCACGGATAATTTCATAAAGATCGATCACATTGGTTTCAATTTGGGTGGAAACATTAAAAATATGCGGCGCATCGTCAGCCAATTCGACTTCCATAGCCCGCATATTCGCCCGGGCCACATCTTTGACATACACATAATCCCGCGTCTGCAACCCATCCCCAAAGATCGTTGGAGTTTCGCCTGCCACCAGTTTCTCGCTAAAGATCGCCACTACACCCGCCTCACCGTGGGGATCTTGACGGGGTCCGTAAACATTGGCGTACCGCAACGTAATCGTCTCGATGCCCTTAATCACGCGGTAATAGTAAAGATAACGTTCCGCCACGGCCTTGCTAATCCCATACGGAGAAACCGCATCGAGGCTGTGTTTTTCATCTAGAGGCAGGTACACAGGCTCCCCGTACGAAGCGCCCGAGCCCGCATAGATCACACGTTCCACCCCATGCCGGACCGCGGCTTCCAGGACATTGATGGTGCCCATGATATTGCGGTCCGCATCCATGGCCGGTTCACGCGTCGAGACCGAGACAGAAATATGCGCGGCTTCGTGGTAAATAATCTCCGGCTTAAAACTCGAAAACGCCGCATCCAAATCGGCAGTGATGCTCTGCTCGAAAAACGTGACGCCGTCGGGAACAAAATGACGTTTTCCCGATGAAAGATCGTCCAAAATCCCCACCGTGTGCCCTCGTTCCAAAAGAGCATCGACAATATGCGAGCCGATAAATCCCGCCCCGCCGGTCACCAAACAACGCTTGGAATTACTCATAGCCTCAATGAACCTCAATTAATCTCATCGCGAAAACATGCCGCAAAGCCTAGCAGAATGGAAACATCCATGCACAGCAGCCCTCATCCGGGAACTTGCATAATCTAAAAAGCGCGTGCTGCTAGAAGGGGAATTCTTCAGGCAGCCAGTCCACTGAACAAGCAAGGTTGTTATCTAGCCGGACTTCCAAATTAAAACCATCTGGAGCGTCTACCTTGTTCAAGGATAACCGCAATTTCTCGTTCAATTTTTCAAAGTGCCTTCTGTACGTATATTCTTTTCCGGTGCCAATAGCAGTCAGAAGAATCGATACATCAAACGGACCATTTGGCTCATTAAACACAATCACGAATGCATTGTTACTCGGTAAAATCTTCTCGATAAATGTCCAATAGCAAAAAAAGAAAGCCCTTCTCGAATCTACAACAATTCGATCAATCCATTTTCTTTTTAAAGATGGGGATAACAAGTGCTTCAGAGTCTGTGATTCTGCCTCGGAACGGCAGACAATCCATTTCAGGTTATCTAACCTTAATTGATTAGGAACAACAACCTCTGCATGTCTCCGATATATAATTTCTTTCTTTTGCTCGTTCTGTAACGGACCATCATGAAAAACCTTTTCAAACGGAATCTGTTTTAGAAATGTTGCATCATCACCGAAGTCCGCGCCCGCAGCCAAATTGCCGTTGGAAAAACGTGTCTCTCTCATTGAAAGAACCTTGTAAGAATCGAAAAGAAAGAAGACAGGAACCGGACAATGAACACCCGGCTCATATAATTTATTTACAGGGCGGATTCCTTCATTGCAATACTGTGTTGGAGTTTTGGGCCGAAAATAAAGTCTTACATATTCTTTAACCCAATCCTCGGTATGATCGAGCACAGATGTGCTCGCGCTATCCGTCTCTAGCTCATTGGCCGATTCAACAGCTGCACGGCTCAATAAGCACCCATCATTTAGAATTGCAACTGCATTATCAATATTTGTGAAGTGATAAACATACTTAGGCCATTTCGCAATAGGCCCACTGATCCATTCCGCGGACTGCAGCTCCCGCAGAAATCTACCTATCTCTTCTGCGTCCGGCTTAACAGCATGCATCGTTAGGCTTCAACAAGATCGCAAATTGGCTCTACAGAGCGATCAAGCCGCAAAGGAATGCGCGGTTCAAGGAAAATAGCAGATTGCTTTTCTTCATAATCCGATTCTCGCGTGTCTTTTACTTCTACCTTTGTAACGTAGTTGAGCTCGCTAAAGACGGACATCAACGCATCAATTGCGCCATTTAATTCCACAGGAAAAGAAGACTTTGTACAATATCCCTGTGTTCTAAACCGTCCCCAAAGATCTTTAAGCTGTTCCGGCTCTACCAACCACTGCTTTTCATGATCAATCAGCAGCAAATGTTCAACATCTTTGATTTCCGCCCTGAAACGCTCATTATTCGAAAAATAGGCAAAAGAACTTTTACTGCGAACAATTTGACACAAATCGTGCCAGACTTCCGAATAAGGAAGTGATTCAGGTTCGGACCTTAACCACTCTTCGGTTTCCTTTGGGATACGGTGTTCGGGGGGATAGGTATGCTTATCGTAGAGATAGACAAACACATCGATCGGCAATCGATCCAGATACCGTTCCATAAGTGGACGTACATCATTCCAGTCAAGTTCTCCGTTGCCACAACCCAACTGAGGAAATGCAATGCTGGTAATGTTTTTTTGTGCGTAGGTATCTTTGAATTTTTTTAATCCTTGCTCGAGATATTCGAGTTTCGATGGTTGTCTCCAATGCTGCTTGGTAGGAAAATTTAGAATCCATTTATGCTGTGTCTTATACAACATAAGTTTGCCGATGCTCATACTTCCGGATTCACAATATTCCCTGTACCGATGGAACATTTCGGGATAGAGCCGTTTAAACTCTTTGGCAATACCTTTGCCCATCACTCCTACTGTATTAACAGTATTAACAAAGACTTGAGCCGGACTTTCGAAGAACCGTCCTAGAACATACAGCATCGGTATTAGCCTCCTTTCCAAAAATGAAACTTAAAACGTCAACCATCAGCGTCACAATGATAGCCAAATTAAAGGCTTCTCAATTCGATAATACTCCGGAAAGGCGAATAAACAAGTGTTCACTTCTCCGCTTCCCGGCGGCGCTCGGCGTCTTCTTTCATCCAGCGGCGCATATCGGTGGGATTATCCAGAACCGGGTATTCATTTACGGAACTCCAATCGAAATCGGCATCCATAGGATCCAGTGCTTTGGCGGGATCGAAGATCCTCTTATCGACTTCAACAGCGTTATAGGGCCGTAAATCCGGCTCCGTTTGGAACAGATCGGACAAATCGCTGGCAGCGGCATCGTATTGATTAAGGTATGGAATCCCCTGGATCAGGCTGATCGTCTTGATGATCGATGCGATGGAGGTATGCACATGAGACACATGCCCGGATTTCGCATAGGGGCTAATCGCCAAACACAGGCTGCGGTGCGAATCGACATGATCCCGTCCGTTCTGGGCGTCATCTTCCGTCACAAAGATCGCCATCTCATCCCAGTAAGGAGTATGGCTCAGCAGCTCAACCACCCGGCCCAGGGCCAGATCGTTATCGGCCATATAGGATTCCCGGTAAGGATATCCCGCATCGAGCCGCTCCCCCTGCCCATGATCGGCGGGCAACATCATGGTGATGACGTTCGGAAACTTCTCCTTGCCTGAGAGCCACCTTTCGTTCAATTCCCGTTCAAACATCTCCACCCGGAACTGATCGGGGATATTCATGTTATAGGTCGGGAAGAGACGGGAAGTGTTTTCGAACAGTTGCGCAGGCATGGGATAATTCACCGGCAACTGCACACCGCTGTATTGGTATTCCTGCAATTCAAGCGATCCGGCGAACTCAAATCCCAAACCGAAGTTGAAAAACCGCACGCCGTGCCGGTCCAAATGTTCCCAGATCGACCCCGCCTCCAGGTAATCTTCCGGATAGATGGCCCCGGAAGCCCCGGTAACGCCGCGACGTCCGGGGGCTGTGGATTGAACAATCATCCTCCGCCGGCCCCCATACGATGCGCTCGTGCTGGTTTCGGTCCAGGCTCCCGGATAAACCCCAACCAGCCAACGATGCCCATCTGCCGAGTGATCGGAATCGCAATAGAAATTGTCCGAGGCCGAAAAACGCCGGGCAAGAACTTGGTGATTGGGCATAACATTCACCCCTTCCACAATCTCACCCTCGCGAAGTTCTGATTTCACAGTGCGATTAAAGCCGAAATCGGCCAAGCTGGGTTCGCCCCGTCCGCCTTCCAATTCGCCAAACACCTGATCGTAAGTGCGGTTCTCTTTAGTAATAAAAACCACGTATTTAATGGGCGACCGATATGCGCCCGGATAGGGCGGCACAGGATTTCGCTCTTCGCCGGTATCCCAAGGCCGGGAAATACCGATAGAAACATTGTTTGCTATAACCTGCGCCGTCTCCGTATCGAGTTCCGAATCATTCGGAATAGGCAAAACAGAAATCGATCCGCGCATTAAACGGCCGATGTTGTAGCCCCGTTCGCCAATATCCACATTCGGCCCGCCGTTCGGGCCTGCGCCAAAGCCTTTCGCGTTCGCCACAATCAGACGCGTTCCATCGCGGGATAACGCCAATTTGCTGGGGAACCAGCCAACCGGGATATGGCCTAAAACAGCATTCGTACGCGTATCAATCACACCCACAGCATTGATTCCCGCTTCGCATACATACAACCGTTCACTTTGCGGCGCTAAAGCCAAGCCAAAGGGAATCATCCCGCGTAGACGGTTGAGCGGTCCGAGCATACGCAAACGGATTTCATCGACAACACTGTCTGTAGCGGTATCGATAACAGAAATCGAGTCGTTGGTTCCGTTTGAGACATAAACATGCTTGCCATCCGTCACCACTGAGTTCGGTGAAGAACCGCCCACAGCGGGAATGCCCTCCACGCGTTGCCCAACCAAAATCCCCGTTTTCATTTTAGCCACGACTTTGCCATGATCTTTCCGCCCCAGGTCGATAGCAAACACCGACACCGATTCCGGAACATTGGGATGTCCAAGACCGGGTACGGTAATACCGTCGATGACGGTTCCCTGGATCATCTCATCGGACATATAGGCAAAGGCCGGGAACTTCAGCGTCGTTTCGTTAAATCGTTTAGGATCGAATCCCTCCACGGCGCTGTATTCAAACAAACCGATATTAGCCACATAGAGTTTGTTCCCATCCGGGGTACAACAAATCCCAAAGGGATACCGGCCCACCGGGATAACATCAACAATCTCGCGCGTCGATGTATCGATACCCACCACTCTGAAATTCATCTGGTCGACCACATAAACGCGGCTGCCATCCGGTGTAAGCAATAAGTCGCCGCTATAACTATCCGTCCAGGTCCGGCCCCGGAAGGAGGTATTCAGGTCGATGGTATGCAGCCGGGTCCGGGTCTGCAGATCCCAAATCATAACCGTCCCGTCATCCCCCCCTGAGGCGTAAAGCAACTGCTTCGAACCGTTTCCCACAATCGCCAAACCCATAAAGCAGGCATTAAGAACACCCTCATCGGTCTGTACACCTTCGGGTATGCGCTGCACTCGCGGAGAGGTATCTAGTGGATTTCTTACAATCGAAAAAGAAAACGGTCCTGTTCCGCTATTGACCGTCACCACGGTTTCGCCGTCCGGCGACAGTGCAAGCCCATAGGGGTGCGGTTCAATCAGAATCTGTTGGCCCCGGGGTGTCAGCAGGCGGCCATTGGGAATAACCGATACACCATTTGGACTGATCCGGCAGTATTGGGTCAAAGAGGGGGCTGACAATACCGCCTGCTTGAACGTCTGCCGGGTTGTATTTGTGGCACACTGGCACAAAGCCAAAACCAAAAGAACACAACTGCTGATACTGGTGATCCATTGTCGGACGGACATCGCCGTACCTCCTATGATTGCCAAAATAAATCAGGACGTTACTAATCAATAACACTGATATGCAAAATGATTTTGCGGAAAGAGAAGGGTAAGGTCAAGCACAAACTGCAGCGGGCAACAAAAGGCGGCTCGTATTAAACGGGCGAATCCTGAACCACTTTTTTCTTAATGCGCTTCCGTAAACGCCGTAAATCGTCTTCTGTGAGATGATGACCGTCAACTAAACATTTTGCCATTTCATAGGCGTCACCTCGAAACTGACGCTTAATGAAATTTCCAACGGTTTCGTCCAATACATTTTTCTCGGAAGTCGTTGGGACAAAAACATGCGCACGGCCGTTTTCTTTGTGAGTCAAGAAGCCCTTATGTTCGGCACGGCGGAGAAGTGTCTGAACGGTCTTATAACCCAGATCGCGTTCCGGAGGTAGCATTTCACACACTTCTTTAACGGTGGCCTGGCCAAGTTGCATAACCAGCCGCACCATTTCCAATTCCGCTGATGCCAAGGGTCTGTGTGCGTCTATCTGATTCAAGGGATTACCTCTCCGACACTAAGATGACACACCAGACTTTTCCTTAGGTCAAGACCCAAAAAGGGATTTTTTTTACAAAATTGTTTTTTTTACCCACCGACCCTTGCAGAACGCGTTGATAACACACTACCAATGTGCAATAGGACTTAGCACCAAGGAAAGGACCCCCTAACATGCGCCAAACACTACATATGGCAACAATCATTTGTTATGGCACGCTGTTTGCCCTATCCGCTTTTCTCATGAACGGCTGCGGACAAAGCCCCCAACCCGTAAAAACCGGCAAAACAGAAGCGGAACCGGTTGCGGCCGCACAGGCAGTCATTCCGGTTAAGGGAATGACCTGTACAGGTTGCGAAAACTCTCTGCGCCTTACACTGGCTGCGATACCGGGTATTCAAGCCGCAACCCCCAATCATCAGACTGCAAGCGCCGAAATAGCTTTCGATGCAAACCAAATCCAGCTGGAACAAATTGTGGCTGCTATTAACGAAAAGACCGATTTCGAGGCATCCGCGACCGAATTGAAGACAGAGAATTAAATTTAAATGGTGGTTTTGGAGCTAAAATTCAAAAATAGCTCTTGTTAATTCGGTATTTGCGCAGGACAACGATGCCCCATTTAGGGTGCTTTGCGGATAACGACCCAGAGACCATAATTTAGATCCGAATTGCCCGGAGCCTGCGGCAGCAAAATTTCAAAATCCTTGATATTCAGTTCTACAAGCATGTTCCGAATATGATCGGCGCTTTCTGAGGAATCATATTTGAGAATTTTACTCCCTTTTTGCTTCCCTCGGATTTCTTGTGCCGTCTCAAAAGAAAATCCGGGTGGAAATCCACGGCCTATTATTGCCACGCCTCCGGGTTTGAGAACACGAAAAACTTCCGAAAAGCCCATCTTTTGATCGCCCCAAAATGGGAATGATCCCCGGGAGACAATCACATCGGCATAATCATTCCGGAACGGCATCCGTTGGGCATCGGCAAAGATCGCGCTGCAACGATGTCCAAATCCGGTCTTTTCAACCAGTTCCGAAAAAATCGGGAAAAAATAGGTGTTAATATCCGCGTTGATCCAATGCAACCCCTCCGTCCGGCGGCAGAGTTCTACAATTAAGCTCCCGGGGCCGCCACCCAAATCGATACCGATCCCATTTTGATCCGCCAAATTGAAGTCACGCACAAGCCATTCCGCCAAGGGGCCGTAAACCGGCGCCAATGTCGTTTCAGCCGAATTCTTCATCCGCTCGGCTTTTTCGGCGCCAAACCGTTCAAGATCCGGGACATCCAGAGGTTCCCCAAAAAGAGGAATACTCACCAGGCAAATCATGGATAGGGTAAAAAGAAAAATCCGGGGCATTTCAAAACTCCCATTGTAGGCTAGTGGGAGTCTAGCAATCCGTACCCGCAAACCGAATGAAAACGGCTCTCAAATTCACCCCGTGAGGTACGAGTGGATTGAGCCGGATATCAGTTTCCCCGCGATCAAGAGAAGAGTCACATAAATAATCTTCTGGAATGTGGCCTGAGAAAAACGGCGTTGCATCCACACGCCCATCCAAACGGCAACCGGGCAAAGCGGCAACACCCACGATGACCACAGTAACGTCTCCCAACTGAAACTCGGCCCCGATGCATCCGGATTGAAATAGAACATGGGAATCTTCAATACATTAAACGTGAAATAAAAACGTCCCGTGGTACCGATAAATGTTTCTTTGTCTAGCCGCCGGGAAAGCAAAAACATATTAACAATCGCGCCGGCCGAATGGGCCACCATCGTTGAAACACCGCAGGCAAGTCCCACAACAGAACCTTTTGCCAAGCTGGCTTTTGCGAAAAGCGGTCGATTCCCAAGCCCCAGCCACATCATCACGCAGAACACCATCGAAAGCAGGCCGATAATCAGATTGAAGTCTTCAACCCGCATACGATTGAGACAAAAGATGCCCACAAACAATCCCACAAGCATGCCCGGAGCGATCAGCAAAAAGCCCTGCTTATCCCACGTATCCGGGAAGCTGCGGATCGTAAAAATATCACAGGCAATCAAGATGGGAAGCAACAGCGGCAACGTTGTTTTATCCGGGAGGACCAACAACATCACCGGTACTGAAAGCATACCGATTCCACCGCCAAACCCGCCTTTGGCGATACCGATGATAAATGTGGCTGCAATCAGAGCCGCAGAATAGGCCAACGGCGAACCCGTGACTTCGGGGGGTAGGAACACAGATAAATTCATGCGGGAAACGGGTGAGGGGACGTATCAGACGCTTAGAAGTGGTTTCAAAACCCCAGACTATGAATGGTCGAGGGAGCGAATCTCCTGATGAGCCGCCGTTTCATTACCTTTCGAATTAGGTTGCCAGAGTCTTGGTAGCCCTGACGGAGTTTTGAAACCTCTTCTAGGGTTCCACCACCTCTTCTTCTTTCTTTTGTTTTTTCGCCGTTGGACCGTTTACGACTTTTCCTTCTTTGAGCAAATGCGCCAAGCCAAGGATATTTTCCCGCTCGCCCTCAAGCACCTGCCGCGCCAAATCGCCTAAAATCGGAGAAGGTGGATTCTTATGAATCTCTTCAATTGCGGCCAAAATCTCAGGCCCGTATTGCTTATAATTGGCACGAATCACATCGGGATTAACAATGCGCCCTTTGTGGGTTCGGTCAATTAAATAGGTCGCAAATGTGTCTGGGGTAACCCGTAGCGGGATATCCTTTTCCGGCATTTCCATGGTCTCGGCTTTCGCAAAAATTCCGGAGAGAATAATTACATGCGCCCAATACCATTTCGGCCCCTCTTTCAAAACCTGCGCCGCAAGTTGGGCATTTTCAATATAAGACCATGGGGCACGTTGACTGAGATCCTTTCGAACCGGACCATCCAGCTCGTCGGTCACAATCAAATTCATTGCGTAGTAGTTCGGATTCACCTTATCGGCTTTCATTGATAGGCCGTAAAACGCCTCAAAGGCGCGCAACATCATCACCTTGCCCGTTAGCGACTGGCCCAATGAGGCATATTCATCGCAGACATGACGCCCCATCCAATACGCGGCATTGATATCGCTGTGAGCGCTGTCGAAGTTGCCTTTATTAAAACTAACACATCCCCTCATCGCTAATGCATTGCAAAGATCGAAGATCTTCTGCATATCCGGATATTGCATTTCATCGATCTTGCCAATTTCCGGAAACGGAAAATGATCGGGATAGAAATGGCATTCCTTTTTGTGCGAACCCATCACCAGACGGTTAAGCAGCGGCTCATCCAAATTGTATTCGGCACGCCCTTGTGTATCCCGTTCTTTAGACAAAATGAACTCATCCCACTTGATATTGTTGATGACATACATGTAATCGTCGGCGGCATTACCATCATCTGTTGGCGGTGGAAAACAATCGTCGACCGTTAGCTGCCCGTAGGCAGGAACATGCAAGAAACCGGTCAACAAAATGAGCGCTAGGCCCGAAATGACTCGATACGTGGATTTAGAAATGACAAAATCGGCTTTTTGCATTGTTGTCCCTTTGTTGGAATTGGTTCCGGTTCCATTTCCTCATGGTCCCACACCCATTCCATAAAACGATTGAAACGGGGGATTGCGTTACGGTACCAAGCGTAAATAGAACGATACCGGACAGTTAGAATCCCGTCATGCAGTGATTTGGTGAAGGGTGAAATCACCGAAACGATAAGATGGCCAAACATGAGGCCTAGATCAACCGTAGAAGCACTTCTCTGCTACTGAAATACAATCCATCGCCAGCCACTTCGTAAAAGCGGCTGGTCATCCACTTGTCGGATAAAATGGACGGTCAACGCCGGTCAGGATCGTCGAGTTCCGGAATATAGGGGCGGTCCGGTCCGGAATCTTCATCTCCGCGCCAAGTGCTGTCAGTTCGGCTCCACGGCTCGGAATCGCTGCTCCAATCCTCTTCCTCCTCAACACCGTAACGCAGGTCTTCCTCATCCTCCCAAGAAGGGGGCGCATCGAACGGTTCTTCTAAATGGGATCCCCGCTTCTCATTGTACTTGCGAACAACAAGCACAGTCACCGCTACAGCCAACAGAACACCCAAAATTTGCAGCATAAAATTTTAACCAATTGCGTCGCTTTGTCTGTTTACAGCCCGCAGTCATCTACAGCTGTTTTGCTACTAGTATATCACGATGAACTGACGTCTTGCGTAACCGGATAGGCTGAGAAAAATCCTGGCAAAACAATTCAGCCTATCTGCCCCCGGGCGTTTGCTGTGCTTGGAATTGGCTTAGGGGAGCTTTGGGTTGCCCTGCGACTTTCTCAAAAATCAACTGACAGAAAGCCATACCCGGACGTAGCATCACTCTGCCATTTCCAAGATTGACAATCTCCAATGTAATCTTCCCCTTAAAAAACGCATGTATAGTTGGTGCCGTAAAATGTACGGTAAGACCTAAGCGTGCCAGAGAACTTTTCCCTTCAACGCGGGCCGCCAAATAGGTCCCATCGCGTTCATCCGGGATTGCCGGAAGCTCAATTGTCTCAACCGTCTGGCCTAGAATGAACTGCCCTGGCTCAAGTATATAGTCTTTTTCGATAGTTTCTTGTTCATACAAAATGCGAAGGATATCCTTGATATCTGCACAGCCATAATCAATCGGAAGGCCACTAAGCTCTTTTTTTGACTTCGGAATTAACAATTCATTGCTTATATGCAAATTCACGGCTGTCGTATCGTACGCCTTCGGATCACCGGATGATGGCGGTGGATTAATGATGATACGCCCGTCGGTAAGCGCTCGCTTAATCTCGGTATCCGAAAGAATCAAGCTGCCACTCCAGGTTCAACTTGGCTCCTGTGGACCATTACATAACGACCGGTTTCAAATGGTTGTGTCGGTAATAGAACGCATATCGATTCTTCACCTTCGCTAGGCTCTTGCGTTACCCATACCAACACAGATGGCTGTTTCCGGCCATTACCTTCTCTGTATAACTCTTTATCAACATAGAAGGTGGCTTTCTGTTCGTCAGCAGTCGTAACAGAAATCCCCACCTCTGAGGAGAACATCCCATCGAAACTCTCACAACTCAGCCAGTATTTCATTATGCGTTCTCCCTCGGATATGTAGTGCTCTACATGACACTAATACACCATATCTACCGACAAATCCACGATTTTGATGGCATTATGAACTGAACATACGTTCATTCCGTGGCAAGTAGTATCACAAATCTACAAACGTCACAAGCATACACAATCGGTATGAAAACACGTTACAAGATTGATCAGCGGTTCTCGTCTTTTGTGTGGGCTACGAAATTCTAAACAAACCGCAGGGCCCCGTCGACGACCGCCATACGTTTCCGTTTCGAGAACGTACGCGGAGTACAGACGCCTTCGCCGGTGGGACCGGCGATCGTCAGCGCGGTATTGCCTTCGCCGCCATTGCCCAGAACACAGCCGCATGCGCCATTCGCTACAAATAACGATACCTGAATCGCCTTGGCAAATGCGGTGATACGGTCAACGCGGTAGCTGTGAATAATCGCCGTGTGCCTGAATCCATGTTCGGCGCGGACCGCCATATCCATGGCTTCCTCAAAACTATTGACAGTAACAATAGGCAGCACCGGCATCAGCTGTTCGTGTTGTACCAGGGGGTGCGAGAAATTCGTGCGGCAAATAACCAGACGCAGATCGTCGGGAGGATTCAAACCGATACTACGCAAAATGACGTTGGCATCTTTGCCTACATAATCACGGTTCACATGATCGTCTTCCGTGAAAATCACTTTGACCAACGCCTCAGCTTCGCTGTCGGTCAGCAAATACGCTCCCTTGTCTTGCAACGCCTGAATAAAACCTTCCGCCACTTCGCGCAAAACAAAGACTTCTTTTTCACAAATGCACGGCATGTTGTTATCGAAGGTAGCACCAGCAAACACCTGGTTAGCGGCCTTTTTGAGATCCGCAGTCTCATCGACAATCACCGGAGGATTGCCGGGACCGGCGCAAATCGCGCGTTTCCCGCTGTTCATCGAGGCTTTTACAACACTTGGGCCGCCCGTCGCCACCAACAGGTTGATGTTTTCGTGCCCCATAATCGTCTTGGCTGTACGAAGCGAAGGCTCATTAATCGAGGTCAGAAGATTCGCTGGACCGCCTGCGCCAACAATTGCCCGGTTCATAACCCGCATCGCTTCCAACGTACACTTCACAGCACCGGGATGCGGCGCAAACACAACGGAATTTCCGGCGGAAACCATGACAATACTGTGATTGATAACCGTGGCAATCGGATTTGTTGAAGGTGTAATCGTTCCGATCACGCCGAATGGGGCATATTCGTGGATGGTGATTCCTTTATCGCCCGTGTCGCACTCGGCTTTCAGGTCTTCAGGACCGGGGCTTTTTGTAATGGCCAAATCGTTTTTGGTCATTTTGTCATCAACCCGTCCCATGTTGGTGTCTTCGACGGCCAGACGGGAAAGACGTTCATTTTCCTTGGTCGCGGCATCACGAATGGCCTGTACAATTTTGTAGCGGAGTTCAAACGGTTCGGCGGCAAGTTGTTTTTGAGCGGCAACGGCGGCACGGATCGCGTCTTCAACATCTTCAAACACACCGTCACGGCCACCGGCAACTGCTCCACCGGCGCATGTGGCGACATGCCCGCCACTCGATGCGCTTGCCGGAGCGGATCCGGCTCCCGGACGCATTTCCGTAACCACACGCCTTACGATTTCCGCGATTTGCCGTTCGTCCATTGAATTCTCCTCCGCTTGCCAGCGGTTGCTTTACGATTTGGAAACAACCTCTATTTCAATGCCCCGTTGCGATAAAACATCTTTCGCTGAGGGGGTTACCAGGCCGCCGCGTGACACACGAACCACAGGCCCGGGCAGCTGAGCAGCCTCGTGTTGGGTGATTAACTGCGTAATCACCTCTGTGCCGGTATCCGCAGCCACGGTCCCGACACCCAAAATCATCGTCCCGGCCATCGCCACCAGGCGGCGCATCGGGAACAGTTGCACACCCATGCGGCGGATGCGCGCTTGATATTCGTCTAATAATTCGGGAATGCCCGGCAGATGGTTCGCGCAAACCGGGCACGCACTCGGTGCCAGTCCATCTGTCGAACCCATCATCTTCAAACCATACGCCAAAGCGGTGTAGGCCAGATTGAGCACAAGATTGTCGGTAATACCCAACGCCATCTTGGCCACATAGGTCCGGGATAACGTGGGCAAAAGAATCATGTCGTATTGTTTTAGGCCTTCAAAATGGTGGCCGAACGCGCTTCCGTCCGCAATCTCACGGATACCCAAAGCGGATAAACGTTGCATCGGCAAAATCGACTTTGCGCTTTCGGAATAGACGCCATCCAGTGCAACACCTTGCGCAGCCCAGGCTTCGGCTGTTTTCAAAAAAACATCGAATCCTTCATTCGCACCGGTAAAAAGACAAAGAACCCGTTTAAACGGTTTTGCCGGAATAGCCGGGGGAATCGCGGCCAAAGCCTCATTTCCGGATGGCTGAACAACAGGTGTGGGACATGAAGCCACGGGATCGGCGGTCGATCCACCATTTACCGCGGGCAAGGGGCAACCGCACGCACTAGCCTCTGCGGGAGTGGCCGCCGGCTTGGCGTTTTGCTCCTGCAGATAACGCATCACCTCTTCGGTGACAATACGGACCAGTGTTTCGTAATCGATTTGCTTGCTCACGTTGTTATGTGCCTTACTCTGGCTGGTTCCACCGGGGCGATTGAGAATCGCCATACCCTCGGCGGTAGTTACACAGCCCGAGCTCGTTACAGGATTTCGGCCAAATCACCGGTGTTAATTCCGGCAGCGTTGGCATCATCCGTATCCAAATGCAGTTCAGCCCTGAAATTGGGATTCACACGCACCTGAACATCCTCAAACACCGTCGTTTTCTCACCGGCAATACGCACCTTGCAGATCGCGTTGTCGGCAAGCCCCCAGGTGGTGGCCTCTTTTTCACTGATATGCATATGCCGGTTGGCGCGGATCACACCCTGCTGCAAATGCACAACACCTTTGGGGCCGACCATAATGATGCCCGATGTCCCCTCGCGTTGGCCGGAGGGTTTCACTGGTGGATTGATCCCCAAATAAATGCAATCCGTACGGGCCAGTTCGACCTGAGTGGCTTTGCGCAAAGGCCCCAAGATGCGTATTTGATCCATACACCGCATTCTCGGCCCAACCAGCGTGACCGTATCTGTCGATGCGTATTCACCGCGCTGATAGAGCTCGTTACGCGGTTTCAGTTCATACCCTGGACCAAACAGCACATCCACATCCGCCTGGCATAAATGCACATGACGGACTGAGATGCCGACCGGGATTTTCCGCTCGCGCAAATTGGCATCGCCATCGGTCACCGAACCGGCGTCATTCTGAAGCCGGGAGATGACCTGACGGGCAATCGCCTCAATTACCGATGGATCAATTGAACCGGAAGACATAATTCGCCGCTTCCTTTCAAGCGCTTAGGCCGCCCGGCCCGGGCTCTCAAAAAACCTCCGGCGGGAAAGCTTCCGCTCCCCGCCGTATGGGCCGGGGCAGCCGCCTTCTTGCGGGTGAAAACCGCTCAAAGGCTGCGTTATTTCTGCGGCAGAATAGCTTCCAGTTCGCCGTGCGGACGCGGAATGACGTGCACCGAAACGACTTCGCCGACCTTGCGGGCCGCGGCGGCGCCGGCGTCGGTTGCGGCCTTAACCGCACCTACATCACCACGAACCATGACGGTTACATAACCGCCACCGATCTTCTCTTTACCGATCAGGGTGACGCTGGCGGCTTTGACCATTGCGTCAGCCGCTTCAATTGCGCCAACCAGGCCGCGCGTTTCGATTAGTCCTAAAGCGATACCTTCTGGCATGGATGCCTCCTCGCGAGACGATGTCATACCCGGCAACCGCCGGTAGATATGGCATCACGCAGTTTCTTTTCAGATTATAAGAGTAGTCTAACCCGAGATTCGCAACGTACGAGCATCGCCGCTCATCCCGTTCGATTCCGGGTCAGGATATTCGACAATTTCTTTCGCACCGTGATGTCAAGTAATTTTACTTGCAAACCGGCAAACACAGCACGTTGAGCAACCTAAGACCACCGCTCCCCCCTGTCAAGAAGTTGCCGGATGTTCCCATCATGTCCAGCCGTTTGCAGGCTCACCCGTCAGCTCCAACTTGAGTCTATTTCTCTTCACTTTCCTTAATCTGCTTCCGAACTTCTTCCAACTTCTCATCCAAGTTGGGGATACCCGGCATCAGAGTATGAGCCTCTTCAAATTGCTCCAACGCCACAGTCCAATTCCCCCGCTGACGGTTGATTTCTCCTTTGAGGAATATCGCCTCGGCATTCTTAGGGGCAAATGCAATCAACGCGTCGTAAATCTCTTCGGCTTCGTCCAGTTGATTATTGGCAATGTAGACTTTTCCCAAAATATTCTTTGCCATTTTGTTTTCAGGGGCCAGATCCAGACACATTTTTAAATACTTAATTGCGTCCTCGTAGCGCCCCAACTGTCCCAAAATGTCCCCCATATTCAAATAAGGCGAGGGATTGGCCGGATCGATGCCGATAATCTCCGTCATTAGATTCATGGCTCGGTCTAATTCACCCTGGCTCATCATACTCAGGGCTTCATCGATCATTGAATAAACTTCCGTACGAGTTTTTGTATCAGGAAGCCCCTCTGTATTTTGGCTGGGATCGAATGTCCCGCCGGTATACCCCGCAGCCGCGAGCGCCTCGATCGATTCTTCGCTCATGCGAATATCCGAGGTCTCGTTCTCTTGAGACCAAAGTACCAGCTTCTCTTCGACCGCTGGTTCGAAGTTTGCCGCATCGTCTTGCCGTTCAGCATAAAGATTCGTGAGTTCCCCCGAATCCTTGCGCAGATCGTAGAGTTCCCGTTCCGGAGCACGGATATATTTCAAACCACTCCGCCGTATCGAATACGATGGACTCCAATTAAAAAACAACGGATACAATGACTCTCCATAAATATCCCGCTCTTGAATGGTCCCGCCCCGAAACAAAGCCGCCAAACTCACACCGTCCGTATCCACGGCCGGCAATCCGAAAAAATCCAGAAGCGTCGGCATCACATCGATAATACTCACCGGCGTATTGATCCGTTTGCCCGCATTGGCTCCCGGTTCTGGAAAACGGCACATAAACGCAATGCGCATCGTGGCATCGTAGAGGAACAATCCATGCCCCTGTTCATTATGTTCCCAAAGGCTTTCACCGTGGTCACTGACAAGGAAAATGAGGGTCTTTTCGAGAAGTCCATTCTCTTCCAGCTCGCCAATCACTCTCCCCAGGCACCGGTCGACATGCATAATCTCCCCATCATAGGGCCGGTCGGGATATTTCCGTGCGATATCTTCAGGTGGCAGATAAGGAAGATGCGGATCGTAATAATGCAAAAACAGCGCAAACGGCTTTTGGGGATCACGGTTCTTTAGCCAGTCCAAGGCAAGATCGCTGACAATCGCGCCATCGCGCTGTACCACAGGGCCAACCGTTCCGATCTGTTTTTTCGTGAAAGAATCGTCGTAGAAATCGAATCCCTGATCCAAGCCCGACCGCTTAGACATAATCATGCACGAAATAATCGCATGGGTTTGATAGCCGCTATCTCGGAAACACTCTGCCAAAGTCACGGCATTGTTATTCAACATGTAGTTGGCGTTATCCCGGACACCGTGCCGTCCGCAATACCAACCCGTAAACAGGCTTGTATGCGCCGGTTGTGTCAACGGCGCAGATGTGACCGCTTCCTCAAAAACCACACCCTCATCGGCCAGACGTTGAATCGTGGGAGTCTCAATATCCCGCCCATAGGAAGAAAGGTGATCCGGACGGCAGGTATCGATGGATATCAAAAGCAGGTTCTTTCCGGTCAGAGGACTGTTAGGATCGTTCGCACAGCCCGGCAGTCCGAATAGGCATACAAGCAAAAAAGGCAACCAAATCCGATTACCGTACATACAATAAATCTCCAATAGTTCGGTGGTCGTCACCGTTATAAGTAGTGTGACGCCTGCCGTCAGACCGATGAAGGATGATGATCGTTGTCGGTAGGGGGGCCATTTGTAGCCGCCGGGCGGTTCGCGTGATAAATTCAACAGGAATTCACGAGCCATGCAGGCAATGAATCCCAAACGCTGGTCGGTGCCTATTGACACTTCCGTTGAGCAATCTGAACAACGGCCTTTGTGTCGGCGTCAAAACCACATAGATAAGCCAAACGTTTAACCGGGAAGCGAAATAGAGGAAAAGTATGACCGCCAGACGCCTTTTGCATTTCAGCGTATTTTTGATTTGGGTGGGAGCACTAGTCACGTTGCATCAACAGGTCTCCAGCCGCGCTTTTCTCGATGAAGGCGCGCGTATCAGCGTGGCCGATGGTTCTATGGTGTTATGCGAAGATAACTTAGTCCTTTATTTAGCCGGACAGCCGTCAGGTATGAGCAACTTTTTGTTGGAGAGGAAACAAAATCCGGCGAATCCACAGCAACCGCAACAGGGCGCACTGCATTATTCCAGCATACTCAGCATGAGATTCGCGGCACTCGGTGTGCAATTAGGGACGCGAATCAGCTCCGATGGATATGTCAACGAAGACCTCACACTGCGTAGCGTCAATGCCGAATTCTCGGCTGCTGGAGCCGGAAATAAGATCGAAGCCGTTCGTCAAGGTAATGAAATCATCGTGAAAACCGGCTCCGAAGGCTATGTGCATGAGAAACGGATTCCTGTTGAAGGGCCGGTCTATCCGCCTGATGTCATGCATCTGGTCGCGGCACGGCAGGGCCTAAATCAGGGTGCGGTCTACCAACTCCAAGGTTTTGAACCCATGACCGCTGCAGTCGGGACTTTTGAAGTAAAAATACTGGGCCCACGTACAATTCAATCTGTAAAAGGCCCTATACGCGGCATTGTCATCGAAACCGAATTTCAACGCGTGACCAGCACTATGGTCCTGAATCCTCAAGATTCCAGTGTCTATCTCATGGAAGCCGATTTAGGCGGCATGCCCTTTCAAGCCATCCGGGAACAAGAATCCGAGCAGGGCCTGCTCCCTGCACCTAAAATGCCCGAAGGCAATACCGCCGACTTCTTGGCTCAGAGTTTGATGCTCTCCAATGTCCTCATCGAGCGCCCCCAAGATGTCAAACGCATGGTGGTCACCATGCAACCCATGGAGCCCCGGGACCTGGTCCTGGATGGGTACACCCAGCGCGCTTTGGAGACCGATACGCAAAATGTCTCCATGCGGGTTGAGATCATCAGCCCTCATTTCACCACCGGCACTCCGCGAGGAGGTGGGGCCATTGCCAATTCCAATCCCGCCGGAAAAGAATTCTTGAGCGAGGAGCAATGGATTCAGGTCAACCACCCCATGATCTTGACCAAAGCCAAACAGGTCACACACGGTGCCTCCGGAACATGGGATGCGGCCACGAAAATCGCCGATTTCCTGTACACCCGTATCGACAAAAGCATTCGCCCCACAGTCCCCTCAGCCATAGAAGTTCTTAAAACCATGAGTGGCGATTGTAATGAACACAGCACACTATTCTGCGCCATGGCCCGCGCGGTGGGGATTCCGACAAAAATCATTGCCGGATTGGTCTATATAGACGGCAAATGGGGATACCACGCCTGGAATGAAGTCATGGTCGGTAATCGTTGGTATCCCATCGACTCCACACTTAACAGAATTCAAATGGACGCCGCTCACATCAAATTGGCCGAGGGGGGGTTGGATAAACAAGTCGCCATCGCCCACTTGGTAGGAAAGCTAAAAGTCCATATTGAAAATTATGAATACAAATAGACTCAGCCTTCTACAAGGACTTCTCGCCGCGGTGGTAGGCATGCGCTAAAATATTGATACGGCGTTAGTGGAATGATCGAAATACAAAACCTCACGAAAGACTATGGCTCGGTCCGAGCAGTAGATGACCTCACGATTTCCGTGCCGGTAGGCCAGTTCTTTGGATTTTTGGGACCGAACGGCGCTGGCAAAACGACGACCATCAAAGTCCTCTCGGGTCTCTTAAGGCCTACCAAAGGCCGCATCGAAGTGGGCCGCAATGGAGATGGCAAGGGCTATGACATGGCCACCGATGCCCTGGCCGCCAAGGCCGTCACCGGTTATGTCCCCGATACTCCCTATCTCTATGAAAAACTCACCGGCCATGAATTTGTCCATTTTATCGGTGGCCTTTATCAGGTCCCCGAAAAAGTAGTCGAAGAGAAAATCGAAGAATATTTCCACCTATTGTCTTTGACAGATGCGGCTCATGAGTTAATCGAATCTTACTCCCATGGCATGCGCCAAAAATTGGTCATGACTTCTGCTTTGGTTCACGATCCACAGGTTTTGGTGGTCGATGAACCCATGGTAGGGCTGGATCCACGTAGTGCGCGTACAGTCAAAGACCTGCTCAAACGCAAAAGTAAAGAAGGAATGACGATCTTTCTTTCCACACACACCCTCGACGTTGCCGAAGAACTATGTGACCGTATAGCAATTGTAAAGAAAGGGCGTCTTATCGCCCTCGGCACCCTGGCAGAACTTCGGGCACGCTCAACGGCTTCCGTGGATGAAGGGGAACGGCTTGAAGCGCTTTTCCTTAAGCTCACCGAGGATTTGGCCGAAGATTCCACGATAGGCTCAATTGCTTGAGCCTAATCTATTAAGCTCTGAGCTGATTCGGGCTGCGAGACTTAGGAATTTATCGAAGCTGACCAGACGCTCGCCCCGGCTTTTGCCGACTGATACCCATTAGTGCGCAATTGCGGTGGAACTGTTACCCTTGCGGCTGGAGCGGAGGCGCGGTTTTATGACGGCCATGACCGAAGCGGAAAACACCATAATTGTCCAAACCACACGGTTCGGACAAATTGAAGTCAAAGAAGAGGAAGCCATCACTATGGATGGCGGCCTTTTAGGCTTCGCCGGGTTGACGCGTTTCGTTTTAATTAACAATCCCGAACAGGCGCCTTTTCTATGGCTTCAATGCCTGGACGATGGATCGTTGGCCTTTGTGGTCACCGATCCTTTTGTGTTTTTCCCCGGATACAAAATTTATGTCAAAAAAGAGGATCTCGAGCCCCTCGGATTATCCAAAATCGATGAGGCGACTATCCTCACCATTGTTACAATTCCGATAAATCCGCACGACATCACCGCCAATCTGCGCGGTCCGTTAGTGTTTAATGTCGACGAGCGCATCGGAAAACAGATTGTTTTAGTGGACGACCGTTATCACACCAAGCACTTCCTTTTGCACGATATCCCGGAAGAGCTTGGCGGCGGACCCGACACACAAGCACCGGAAGGCAACCGATAGTTGGTTGAAATGAAAGCGTCCGTGCAGCAAACACTGCACGGTTGAGAATAACTAAGGATGATGCGGGCCGGTTCGATCCGGCGCCGGCCACGGATGGCACTATGCTGGTTCTAAGCCGCAAACTGGACGAGAGCATTATTATTGGCGATGACGTCGTTATTACCATCGTCGATGTAAAGGGCGAGCAGGTTAAGATCGGAATCACCGCTCCCAAGGCGGTTTCCATCCACCGCATGGAGGTCTATGAGGCGATCCAAGAAGAAAACCGGGCTGCGGCCGCCCATCAAGAAACCGACCTGAATCAGCTCAGCAAAATTCTTCCTTCAATTCCAAAATCCTCACTTGTCACTCCGGCTTCCCTTAAAGCCAAATCCTCAAAACAAAATACCGGCTCCTAAAAACTCCTTAATATCGCTCCTTCCGCCAAGCGCACATTGCATATTCTGAATCATTTATTGTTTAATTTAGTAACGCTGGAAAGCATGATTATCCACTCGGCTTATCGTGTCTTTATCCCATTCCCGAACAAGCTTGTTGCTGGATTTGGCCTCAACACCTATGATGATTTTTTGGATCGACCGTTGGTGGACCTATTTTATTGTTTCCTTCAAGGAGATTTCTTATGCAAGATCGGACCGGCACGTCGCCTGGAACTGCTAATAAATCACGGCGTGATTTTATGAAAAAAACCGCAGTCGCTGCCACGGCGGCGAGTTTAATTGGAACGTCCAAATCATGGGCCGGGGCCAATGACACGATTCGAGTAGGAATCGTCGGACTGCACGGGCGGGGTGGCCCTCACATGCGTGCACATTACGGAATGCCCAATGTTGCTGTAACCGCACTTTGTGATGTCGATGAGAGACAGATCGACATGCGCTTGGGGGAATTAGCCGAAATAAATTATCCGAAACCCAAAACGTATACCGATATTCGCCGGATGCTCGATGACGATGTCGTTGACGCGGTCAGTATTGCCACACCCAACCACTGGCACTCTTTGCAATCCATTTGGGCCTGCCAGGCGGGTAAGCATGTTTATGTCGAGAAACCTCTTTCACACAATGTGTGGGAAGGGCGTCAGCTCGTCAAAGCAGCCCGAAAATACAATTGTATTGTTCAGCATGGCACCCAAGCCCGTTCCTATCCGGCGATGCAAGAAGCCGTGCGTAAGCTGCGTGAAGGCGTCATTGGCGAGGTCTATATGGGCAAAGGCATTTGTTACAAGTGGCGCGATACCATCGGCCACACACCGGATTCACAGCCGCCTGCAGGCGTCGATTACGACCAATGGGAAGGCCCGGCCAAGGATCGCCCCTTTAGCGAGAATCGATTCCACTACAATTGGCACTGGCAGTGGCCCTATGGCAATGGCGATATCGGCAATCAAGGCGTCCATCAAATGGACATCGCCCGTTGGGGTTTAGGCGTCGACCTCCCCAAAAAGGTCCAGTCGATGGGTGGGCATTTTATGTTCGATGACGATCAGACCACACCCAATGTGCTGATTTCTGCCATGAGCTACCCCGATGTCGACAAGATGCTGGTCTTCGAAGTCCGGCACTGGATCACCAATAAAGAAGGCGGTATCGGTGAAGGACACGACAATACCATTGGTAATATCTTCTGGGGTTCCGAAGGCTATATGGTTATTGATGGCGACTCCTACCGCACCTACCTGGGACGTGATTGCAAGCCGGGCCCCAGCGGCGAAGGCGGAGGTAAACTCGAGCTCCACTTTGCCAACTTCATCGAGGCCATTCGCGCCGGGAATCCCGATATCCTCAATGCAGATGTCGAAGAAGGCCATTATTCTTCCGCCCTCTGCCATCTCGCCAACATCGCTTACCGCGTTGGACGCACCATTGAGGTCGATCCCGAAAAAGAGACCATCATCGGCGACCGTGAAGCCAAACGGTTGATCAAGGATGATCAGCGCGGCTATCGCAAACCCTACACCGTACCTTCAAAAATCTGACACGATTAACTTTATGCGGCTTAAGACGCATATTCGAGAACGCATGCATCAGGCGCTGGGAAACCTCAGCGCCTGATGATTTTTATCGCTATGATTGTTGAAACCAACGAATATTTATGAATCATGCGCCGAAATGTGATCTACAACCACTCCTGCGAGAATCTTAAAGCCATCGATGACGAGGCTGTCGCTCTCACTGTGACTTCGCCGCCGTACTGGAATGCCATCGATTATGACCGGCATAGCGAAGATTCCGATCAATGGTACCGGACACGTCAATACGCCGAAGGCTATAACGAATACCAAGACTATCTGGATTGGATTCAGCGCATCTTCGCCGGTGTATTACAAAAAACCAAACCCGGCGGTTTTGCGGCCATCGTGATCGGTACCGTCATTCACGAAAAAAAACACTATCCCGCACCCTTCGATATCGTGGCCCGGCTCACACAAAACGGCTGGGAATTCCATCAGGATATTGTCTGGCACAAAGTCACCGGTGGCGTCAAACGCGCGGGCGTTGCCATCCAACACCCGTATCCCGGATACTTTTACCCCAACATCATGATGGAATACATCTTGATGTTTAGAAAACCGGGCGAACCGATTTTCAAATCCCATTCCAAAGATGAAAAGAAGGCCGCCGCCTTTCCAACCCAAAAACTATTTACAACCGAAATTGCCAACAATGTCTGGCATATCGCTCCTGTTCCTCCCGGCCATCTCGATCATCCCTGTCCTTTCCCCGAAGAAATCCCCCACCGGCTGATCCAGCTCTATTCTTATCCGGGTGATTTGATTTTAGATCCTTATGCCGGAGTCGGCCAAACACTAAAAGTCGCCCGCAACTTGGATCGTGATTATGTTGGTTATGAAATCGTCGAAAAGTATGTGGAAAATGCCCAAAAGCGTGTTAATGAAAAATCCTCGATTCGCAAGAATCAACTAATAGCCGTCTATGAGAAGATCCCCCTCAATGCCGAACGTACCGGCATGACCCGCAACAAAAACGCCAAAACCCGCCACGGCTAATCCCTGCACAAAAAGAGCCGAAACCGGATTTATCCGCTTCTATCCTAAAAACAAAAATGCGAAACTTTGCTTGCAGAACTGTGGGCAAGGTCATGTTCACTCAAATTCCGATGACCTGCCGGTTTCAACTTGAAAAGGAAATGTGAGATGGGTTCATTACGAAAGGTGTTTGTCTTCGCTTTAACGCCGTTGGTTGTCTTGGGAGTATTATCGGCAAGCGCAATCGTTGCATGCGCCGCTGACGCCGATTTCTACATCGCCCCGGATGGTAACGATCAGTGGTCGGGCACATTGCCCGCACCGAACACCGGACACACCGATGGCCCATTTGCCACCCTCGAACGGGCACGGGATGCAGTCCACAAGCTCCGTGCGGCACAGGATTCTCAAAGGATTTTGACTGTCCAACTTCGCGAGGGAACGTATCGCCGCGAGCAGCCATTTGTATTGAGCCCGGAGAACGCAGGCAACAACACCGCGCCGGTTGTGTATGAGGCCTATCCCAACGAAAAACCTGTCATCAGCGGCGGCAAGATAATTTCCGGCTGGAAAAAGGCCGACGGGCCGCTCTGGATGGTCACGCTGCCGGAGGTCAAATCGGGCCAATGGTATTTCCGCCAATTGTTCGTGGATGGCCAACGCCGCGACCGAGGCCGTCTACCCGCGAAACATGGCATGTTTACCATCGCCGAATTGCCGGAGGTCGACACCGGCAGTTGGATGGGTGCGACACCCGAAGCCAAGGGCAAACTGCCCCTGCAGGCTTTCCAATTCCGGCCGGGCGATATCCGCAAAGACTGGACAAACCTGGATGATGTGGAAGTCGTCGTTTTGCAGATCTGGATGGAAGCCCGTATGCGTATCAAGGAGATCGATGAAGACAATCACGTTGTTGTCTTCACCGGCGAAAGCTGGCGGCCGCTCACCTGGTCGAATGGTTACTATGTCGAAAATGTCTTTGAGGGACTCAATACACCGGGCTCTTGGTACCTGGACCGGAAGAAGGGCGTGCTCTTTTACCATCCGCTTCCGAATGAAGACATGAACAAAGTAGAAGTGGTAGCGCCGGTGGCGGAGCAACTGATACGCATCGAAGGCGATGCCGCAAGCGGCGACTTGATCGGCAACATCACATTCCGTGGTTTGACATTCCGCCATACTTCTTGGTCACTGCCGGAGAAAGGCTATTTATGCACACAGGCTGAGATTATCCCCCCGGCGGCTTTTCACGCCGATGGAGCGGCGCACTGCCGGATTGAAGAGTGCGTGTTTGAAAGTCTCGGCACATGGGGGATTGAACTGCGGCGGGGCTGCAAAGACAACACCATCGTTCGCAATATCATGCGTGATCTCGGCGCCGGCTGCATCAAGATCGGCGAGCCGGTAGATTGCCGTGAAGACATAGACGAAACGATGCGGACGGTCATCACAGACAATCGGTTCCTTGATGGAGCCAAGGTCTACTTGGGAGCGCCGGGTGTATGGGTTGGACAAAGCAGCGGCAACACCATCAGTCACAACGAAGTATCCGGTCCCTTTATGTGGGGGATTTCTGTGGGGTGGCGTTGGTCGTATTTCCCACTCGGGCGGGCGCGTGACAACATCGTCGAGTACAACCATTGCCATCATATCGGTACCGGCATCCTCGGATCGCACAGCGCAATCTATGCGCTGGGCACTTCGCCGGGCACGGTGATTCGTAACAACTATATCCACCATGTCTATCGCAGTGAGCGTTGGACCGGCGCGGGTGAAGGGATCATTCTCGACAACGGCTGCTCCGGAATCCTTGTCGAGAACAACATCGTGCATGATGCGGTTGCCGGTGGGTACGGCAGCAACTTCAATTGCTATGGCAACATCATTCAAAATAACATTTTCGCGTACGGCCAAGAGTACCAGTTGACCGTTTACGGCGATAAGCCGTCAGGCAAACCGCAGCCAAAGGGCGAGATTTTCACAAAGAATATCATCATCTGGGATGAAGGCCCCCTAATCAAAGAAAAGGACTGGCCCGATTTCAACACGCTCTGGGATTACAACCTCTACTTCCGCGAAGGCAATCAGCCCGTAACATTTTTATCGGGGAAGCAGTACACCCTGGAAGAATGGCAGGCGAATGGTCTCGGTGCGCATTCAATCATCGCCGATCCCAAATTTGTGGACCGCGAAAACCGCAATTTCGCATTGAAGTCTGATTCGCCGGTCTTCGAACTGGGTTTCAAGCCAATCGATATCAGCACCGTCGGCCCGCGTGAGTGAGAAAACAGCCAACTCCTCTATTTACCCTCTCTCACCAAGCCGCTGCAAACGATACAAATACTACTTGTCGGTGGGTGATTCCACCCACCGGCTACAATAAAAATGATTTCGTATGTTTTTTGCATCCCTCTATCCGGCCTTTGTACATCTCCTTTCTCCTCTCCACTTTCTACTTTCTCGCGACCGAATGGCCGCGCCCTGCAGGGTGCTGACCAGGAAAATCAATTGAATACACTTTGAAATCGTGAGCCGTTAGGCATCTTGCCCACCGGGGTACCCGGGCGGGAGGGCAAGGCTCCCGCCGAGCCGCTGTTTGCCATACGTACATCTGTATCTCCCTATCCCCCAACTCCCTCAAACACCCACACCAAACACCGAAGGCGCGCCACCTCTATCCCTCCAACACTTCCCGCAACGCATTGTACGCCGGTTTCGGTTTGTAATCTTTATCGAAAATCAAACCCGCACCTTTCCCGGGCTTGGCTTTGGGAATCCATGAATGTGCATCCGTAAATCCCCATAGAATAAATGCCGTACACCCCGGCTCCGAAACGCATACTTCCATGTACTGACGATAAATCTCCGCTTGTTTCTCAAGTTTTTCGGGTGTGACTTCGCCTTCAATCGATACATCCAGCTCGGTGATATGCACTTCCAATCCCAATGCGGCCAGACGGTGGATGTTGGCGGCGACTTCTTTAGGCGGCGGATAATCATCGAGGCTGACATGCATTTGCAAACCGACACCATGAAAAGGCACGCCGCGTTCTTGGAGAGCCTGCACAAACTCATAAATGGCATCGGATTTTTCATTAAGCCCCTCTCCGCCGTAATCGTTATAGAAAAGCTTCGCTTCCGGGTCGGATTCGTATGCCCACTCAAAAGCCCAATCGACATAATCCGGCCCAAGATTTTTCAGCCAAAATGTTTTGCGCATTCCTCCATCTTCACCGACAGCCTCGTTAACCACATCCCAAATATCAACCCGTCCGCGCCATTCGCCCACAAGAGTATGAATATGCTTGCGCAGAAGTTCTTTGAGTTCATCCTTACGCCACCGTTTTTCGGTCAACCATTTTGGATCGCCGCCATGCCAGACCAAACAATGCCCGCGCACATCCATGTCATGGGCTCTGGCGAATTCGATGATGGTTTTCGCTCCCGTAAAATTAAACAGCTCTTCTTTTGGATGAACATGACGGAATTTGAAATGGTTTTCGGTCGTAACCAGATTGAATTCCCGCGCCAAGGTTTCGCCGTAGGCTTCCTCGTCCTGCAATGGGATAGGACTAACAGCCGCGCCGATACGGAGTTTCTTTGCAGCGGCCAATTCACGTAACGGAGCCGTCTCTGCGGAACCGGCCACCGGTTGCATGACCGCAACCACTGTGCAAAAAGCAGCCAAAGCTGAGGCACAAAATATTTTTCGAATCCCAACCATCTCGATTTACCTCTTGGAATGTAAACCCAAATTAGAATATCTTGAAACCCGTATCAACGATACCTAGTCAAATTCACATCGGCAATTTAGAAAACATGCTTCCGGAATCTGTGCCGAAACAAATAGAACCACATCGCTATGATCGCCGTTGAGTACATAACCGGAAAAATCACCGTAAATAGGCCATTCCCAGCTTTGTTGAGCACAGCGCGTTGTTGACGGCGAATATCTTCGGAAACATTCAGTTTTTCATCATGAATCCATTGGAGAAGGCTCATCTTGTCTAGATGCTTTCCCGGGCAGGCTGTCGGACTGCAATCTTGGCCATGAAACAAAATGCGTTCATCCGGTATCCCAAATCGGCTTTGCAGAAGATACAGCGCATGGGCCAAGGGAGCTCTCAATTCCACCGGAAACGCCTGCTCCTCATAATTGCCTACGATACAAAGATGCACGGCATTCGCATTGCACCAGCCGCTCCGCGTAGCCCGGCTGTTGCGCAAAGCCCCATAGCGTTCGGTGGCCTCTAAATACCCCAACGGTACTTCCTTTGTACTCCCATTCGATAGAATCAAATGATACGCGGCATCCCGCCAACCGCGTTCGGTGCGATGGTAACGCTTAATACTTTCATAATTGTCATGCATCGAAGCGGAGTGGTGAATCACAATAGCGTCAAAACGTAATCCCGGCTGCAAAAACATGATGAACACATTCCCCGCAATGAGCAGCAACAACAAAGGGATAAGTTGAAAGCGAAAGATCAGCGTAGACATCGGCAATGGACCATTTGGTGATATCCGAATCGTTTCCATTGCATAACGATCAAAAACATTAATGCGTATCGCAGAGGAGATGAAGATTGACAACCCGCTTCAGCGCTCTAAAAGGTGCATACGCCTGCGGATATCGAGATACAAAAGAAGGCTCAGTATCCCCATCAAAATGAGATGGGCCAGATAAAGCATCCAAAATTCCTTGGGCGTGTTATCCAAAAACTTACCCAAGTGCGTCATCCATCGCGAAGCTTGGTTCGGCCAGATGTTAAAAACATACGGTGCATGGAACATGGCCAAAATAATTGAATACAAATCGAGAGGGCCATTCCCGTTTAGGAGTTCCGATGGGTAAGGGTGAAGAGAACTCAAAAATCGTGGACCGAACATAAAGAAAATCGATCCCCCGAATGACCAAGTCAAAGCCAAAAAGGAGGTGCGAAAAACCGCCGAACACCACGTCGAGAAAAGCGTTAAAAAGATAATGGCAGCCACAATAACCGGGATATTAAGAATCAGCTGTCCCCAAACCGGAAATAGATATTCGTATTCAAACCACCCGGCATTGCCGTCTCCCGCCGCAAGCATAATCCAGACCACGGCCAACAAAGGAAGTGCGGGAATATAAAAAGCGCCGGCTTGGATCAATCCTTGGCCGATACACAGTCTCAGCTTTGCATGCAGTATCTGTCCATGGCTCAGCATTGTGGAGCGAATGGATTCCCACGTACCCCGCTCGTACTCACCGGTGAGACTCCCGGCGCCGACAATCGGAATAACGATTGAAACAATCAGGAGAGACAAAAACAACACAGCGCCCGGATCGATCCATAAAAGAAAAGCAATCGTGGAAAAGATCCATAGCAATGACGGTGCGTCGATATAGCGCCGCACAACCTGCAAAAAGAACCGCTGCCTCTCGGCGATATAGACAGGATTTGCGCCGGCCGGAATCGGTTCATCATATTCTTTGGTGCCTAAAAGCGACCAGAGCTGGCTCTCGCGCCCCGATATTCGAATAGGCTTCCATTTCCTGTGCCGTACAAATCCCGCCTCACGATTTAAATAATAGGGAACAGCATTCAGAAAGATGATCCCGATTGGAATCATTAAAAGACTGGTTGAGGCATTGGCCAAATCCGGCCCCATACCCACTAAACTTGAGGAACGGGTAAAAAAGGCGATGCAAGCCAACACAATAAAGATAAAACCGATCTTAATGGCCTCAAAAATAACAAAGGTCAGATACGCGGCAATTAATCCACGCAATATGGTCCGGGATTTGGCGCCGGCCCATACCCCAATGCTCAGGGCCAGAAACGCAATCGAGCCATGCTGCAAAAAATAAAGAATGATATCGTTGGGGCCCACACCGCCCATAAGCAGCGTTAGTGAAAGCAGAGGAAGGGTTCCGGATAAGGCTGTAAGGATAAAGATGAACGAAACGGCGGTCTTTGCGAATATAAGATTGTAGGGCTGCAAACCGGCTGTCAGCAGCAGATCCAATGTGCCGGCCTCCCGCTCTTTGGCAAAGGCATGCACGCCGATGAGGGGCGCAAATAGACTCAAAGCCAAAAACGTTGTCCAGCTGTAGCTATTCAGTAGCTCAGTGCCTATATTCGCATCTCCGCTTTGAAAAACAATCTGAATATCTTGGGCGCTGTAAGTGATAAGGAATCCGCCAAAAACAAAGAGAAGCGCTCCTCCAAACAACCATAGCGCGCGGGGCATACGCAAGGCACGCAACAACTGGCGGACCAAAAGGGCCTGCGATCCCGGCAGCAAAGCGCTCATAGCAAGGATCGTATGCTACACAACTTATGATGTCAGGTAGATGTCCCAAAAATTGATAAGAATCAGGGGCAGGTTTCAAAACTCCAGACTCTGAATAGTCGAGGGAGCGACTGTCTTGAAAATCAAGGGCAAAGTCACCACGAGCCAAATCGACTATCTGCACTCTGCCATGCAGGGTGCAGATCAGGAATATCTAATAAATACACCTCGAAATCGTGAGTCCCGCCTTGGCGGGATCCTGCCCGGTCACGGGCGGGAGGGCGAATCTCCTGATGAGCCGCCGTTTCAGTACCTTTCGAATCAGGTTGCCGGAGTGTTGGCAGCCCTGAAGGAGTTTTGAAACCCGTTCTACGCTCTGATCAGTTTGTATGGGCCGAAATCGCATTGATGAGGAGTTGCAGCTGATTTTCGAGCGAACCTTCAGATGCCGCAAGCGCCTTTTGTTCGGCTGTCATACTTTTCAAAATAGCCCGGCAGGAATCCAACTGATAGTAATCCACGGCCAATTCTTTCTCGACAACTTCAAGTTGTTCTTGGCTTCCGTTGTTTTCTTCAAGCCATTTTTTGCACCGGGCTGTTAGCTCACGGCTGGTTCGAAAGATATCGATACGCCGGTCCAATAGCGCCTTGCGGCCGTTGTTTACCTGTTCCGTCAATTCACTCAAGGCGTTTGCAGCCTCACTGTATTCTTTGCGGGTTTTGCGCAGGTACTGAAGGATTTGCTTGGCATCCTCGTTTTGCTTTTCCGATTTGGCTGCCAGGTAACGAACCAGACGGCGGTTGTATTCCAAAATCAATGGATCTTCATCCATTTCTTGCTGCATCTTATCTTCGGCCGTCTCCAATTCGTCGAGGATACTTTGGGTTAGTTTATGCCCTTCAACGATTTGTTTTCGCAGCTCGTTCGCTTCTTCACCCGTAAAAAGTCCGGAAGCGGTGTTATCACGAACCATACAAATACCAAGCGCTTCGAGCGCTTGCAGCTCCTGAGCAAGAATCTTCGGAGATTTGTGCGCAGCCCGGTCGACATCCTGTTTCAGCCACGCTTCACGCCGGGATTCGTCGGTAAAACGCAGCATGAACACTTCAGCTTGTTTAGCTGTGCAATGGTACAAAATGTCGTTGTGTACAATCCGGACAAAAACTTCGGAAGGCAAATTTCGCTTTTCCGCTTCCAATTCAAGAACACGATCCAGAAAACGTTCGAGCTTTGCCAAGTCGCCTTTGGCATTGCCATGAAAAATATCTTTTAGCGGAACTTTCCCGATGGTCCGCATCTCCGCCATCATCTCTTCATCGGACATTTTAGGCGGAGGCGGAGGGGGAGGCGGTTCAAGTTCCGGCTCGGGTTCGGGCTCAGGTTCAGGTTCGGGCTCCGGCTCGGGTTCCGGTTCCGGTTCGGGTTCGGGTTCCGGCTCGGGTTCGGGTTCGGGTTCCGGTTCAGGAGGTATAAAATGCTCGATTGCCGCCTGAGCATCCGAAAACCACATATAATCGGAAAGAAAACCGGCCTCTTTGGGCAAATCGTCCTGCTCCATAAGCGCACCGGCCAAGAGCAATTGCACATTGCCTAGCTTCAGCGCATAAAACTCGGCACGCAAAGACTGACACGCATTTGCTTTCAACACCCGGATGGCCGACAAATCCAAAACCGCACGTTTAACACCATCTTCGCGCAACCTCCACAAGCCCACTTTTAGTAAAGGCAGACTTTTGGAGTTGATTACACCGCGCGCCACAAGGATCGCAACATCCTGCAAAAAGCGGCAATCCACAACAAGCGGATTGCTGCGCGATCCCGGCTGATTTTGAACGGTGTTCGTAGCGTCCATCCTGGTCCTTGGAGGGGTGTTACTCGGAACAGCCCCCGTCATTCAATTCCAATGTCTATTTTCTTGACATTGGGTGACAATGGATATTGTGGGCTGATCTTACAAGTCTTCCGCAGCTAGGGTAGAGAAGGAGCTAAGGAAGATCGACCTCCACGGCTGGGGGGTTCGCCATATCCGCCGCCAGGATCTGTAGGTCATCCACAGATGGAGGGGTGTCGTGAACAAGGACACGATACCGGAGCTGTAGGGGATGCTTTTTGTCGATGTGCACACCTTCCCGTTGATGATAGGCAAAACAAAAATAAGGTTTTTCGGGATGTATGCGTAAAAATGTCGGGTAGCGCGGATTGCTCGGAAAATCGAAATAGGTTACGCCGGCTATTGTCCCGTCTTCCATCGGGCCCGCCATTTGGCACCAAGAGGCACGTGTTAAATCAGCCTCACGCCCCGGAACACCTTCGCTGGATGCAACAACCAGTTCTTTATTCAACCACAGAGCCGGACCCCGGAAAGCCATGCCTCCATAGAGGTACTGCTCGACCTGTAGTGGATCGCTAACAGCCTCATGCTCAACTGTCACATCAATCACCCAGCCCAGATCCAGACCACTGATCGCACGAAAAGTGAGCGTTTCTTCTAAGGCAGGCACACCTCTCGCCATTAAATGGTTATAGGCTCTGAGGACAGCAGCAACCGGTCCCAAACTGACTTCAGGCGGCAAGGATGTTTGAGGCCGTCCGGTATCCAAAGCCCAAAAATTCACTTCTTCGCCACGGTAGGTGCATTTTGTCCACGCAAAGAAACACCCTCTTTGGTGTGGATGGTCGGGGCAACGGTCACCGGTGACAACATGCCCTTGCGGTGACCATAGCGGGTGAATGTATCCGCTACGGCTAAAGTGGCTCTCCGGATCAGGCTCGTACAGTTGTATGCCGTCGTTGTAGCGGAGAATCTTGCGATAGGCCGCTGAGGAATCCCCGGGATCTCGCCCCAATAACAGCAAATGATCCCCCGGAACCCGTTCCACCTTATAAGGTGACGTAAAGCCATCTTCCGGCCTGAGTTCAAGCGTATAGGTTCGGCTCTCTCCCGCTTTTAGCGGGCGCTCCAAAACAAAGACTAATTCTCCTTCTCCCTGGCCGCTGGCGGGAGGAAACCACTGGGCGGCGGTCTGTTCCCCATCGCTGGTAAGGACAATCGTTTTTCCCACAAGGCTTTGGTTGGCAAAAGCCTTAGAAACGTCCAATGAAGCCGACACGATGGTTTGATTCCGGTTCAAGCTTCCGGCTTTAAGTGTGAGAGATGGCTGCGAAAGGCCATCGAACGGAATAAGAACGAATGCGATAAAAAGCGATAGATACCGGTACATGGGGCAACCTCGATTGCAAATCTGCAATAAGAGTAAACCACGCATACCCACACGCCGCCAATGGGGCATTTGCAAAGGAGCTACTAGAAGTGAATCCATTGTATCGAGCCGCGCTTGCTTCCCGGAGAATTGTACGCCAGCATTATGATGTGAAAGTCAAAGGCCGGTGTGTGAGACCGTTCTCACGGATATCCGGATGATGTTCTCGCTCGATACGAAGGCGGCGCGTTTGATCAAAATATGAGCGAACACGAACTGAGAGATTTCTTGGCATCCCTGGATGCCGACTCATTGACATCCAATGAAGGCGGCAAAGAGTCTGCCTCTAAGGATGTAGCCGAGGATGGATTCGTAATCGAAAAAACCATCCGGGTCGGCGAAGGCGTCCAATTATGTATCGAACAAGAGGGGCGTAGCGCACTTCTGCGTATTGAGCCGGGGGCGCTTTCCGGACGGGATAGTAAACGGCCGGACCTCTCGGCGTTAGAACAAGCCATCGTGCGAGGCATCGAGCAGCTGGGAATCGTATATGGCTGTTGTACTGAAAACATTTCGAAGGCCCTTCAACTCGCCCGCCGCAAAGAGATGGTGCGTGTAGATGTAACCGTCGCCGAGAGTACGCGGCCTATCGATGGTAATCCCCTTCGAGTTCTGCTTTTAAAGTCAGATGGGCAGAACGAAGAGCTGGTTCAGTTCAACCAGCCGATGAAGGTCCCCGTCTTAAAAAATCAAAAAGTGCTGCGTATCGAAGAAGCGGTCCCCGCCGTGGCCGGCAAAAACATCTTCGGACAGGAAATCGAAGGAGCGGCCGTTGAACAAGTCCGTCTCGAAATCGGTGAACATCTGATTGCCAAAGAACACGGGGTATATATCAGCGCAGTACATGGGGAGCTGCATATCTGTGATGGACGCGCTTGGATTATCGCGCCGGACACCGATGCAAAAGTCGAATTGACTTTAGAAAACAAAGAAATGGCGGCATACCTGACCATTACGCCGCCGGTTGGAAAAGGCCGGTCCGTCTTCGTCAGCGACATTCAGCGAATCTTAAAAGAAGCCGGTGTGCTATTCGGTGTCCAACGGAACATTATTGAGGCGGCCGTTCAGAAAGTCCTAAAAGATAAGAAGCCGCTTGAGAAGCTTCTGATTGCCAAAGGCCAGCCCCCCATACTCGGACGTGCTGAAGACGTCACTTTGACCGTACGAGCACCGGATTTCGGTGAGCGCTACTGGATCAAAGCCGATGGCAGCGTCGATTTCTATGATTTAAAGCGTATTGTCTGCGTGAATGAAGGCGATGAGTTAGCGAAAATTGAGCCGGGAATACCGAGCAAACCAGGGCGCACGGTGCTAGGCAAAATCATTCAGCCTCCCAAACCGTTGGAGCCGGATCTTATAGCGGGTGCTGGCATTCGGATTTCCGAGGATGGCACACGCTGGATCGCGTCGGTTTCAGGCCAGCTTCATCAAGAGGGACGCACGGTTTCGGTCCATCAGACTTTCTTCATCGATGGTGATCTCGATTTCTCGACCGGCAATGTCGATTTTGTCGGCGACGTTTTTATCCGGGGGGATGTTGCCGATGGATTCTCGGTTAAGTCCGGGGGAGATATCACCGTTGTCGGTTCGGTAGGCGTCGCCAATTTGGTGGCAAAAGGCATTATTGAGGTTGGATTGGGGATTTCCGGTAAGAATCGAACCACCGTTCGTTGCGATGGCAACCTGATCTGTTCTTTTTTACAGGAAGTCAAAGTGCGATGTGGTGGCGATTTAGTCGCGGCCAGCCAAATCTTGCATAGCGATGTCCGAGTCAGCGGCGTCGTTGAAGTGATTACCGCCAAAGGCACGATCATGGGGGGATCGGTAATTGGAGGCCGGGGTATCCGGGTCCGTCAGCTTGGATCGGAATATGAAACCCCAACCGAGGTAGAAGTCGGTAGCGATTGGCGTAAGCTGGAAGAGGGCATGAAAGCCAGTGAATTGGAAGAAGAACTCGCTGCCAAGCTGGCCAAACTGGAGCAATTATTGGCCAATGTGGATTCGGCCGCCGATCCCAACTTGGTAGCCCGCGCAGAGGGAGAGGGTGAGAAAATCCGCCGTGCGCTCGAACATGCAAAACGGAAAAAAAGCGAAGCACGCGCCCTTGTCTTTGTGGATCCCACCCCCTCTATCGAAGTGCTTGATACACTGTATTCAGGAGTCTCTATCCGCATTCGCGATGCCAGATTGCGGGTAAAAGAGATCGCAAAAGGCGGGACTATCAGTTATGACGATGATCGAGGCCGCGTTAGTATTTCTTAGGAAAAGAATTGCCGGTCGATTGTGTCTACTCAAAGCGTCCGCGTACGAGCATGTCGAGGAGTTAGCATTACAGCCGGCCCTTTCTTGAATGGCCGTTCTTGCGCTGTCATGTTTAACTCATAACCGAAACATACTTTGGGTGCTGGAGAAACCACGTGGATATTCAAATCACTGGAAAAAACATAGACGTTACTGATGCCATACGAGAGTACGTCCAAAAACGTATGGACAAATTGGACAAGTACTTAAGCAAAGTCTTGGACGCCCACGTGACGTTATTTGTAGAGAAAATCGATCACGTTGTGGTCGTCACGATACGGAAACGCCGCCTAACGCTTCATGCTGAAGAACGAAGTGAAGATTTATACGCTTCGATTGACAAGGCCGTCGAAAAACTGGAAACACAGCTTCGTAGACACAAGGACCGTATCAAGAAACATAACAGCCGAACCCGTACGCCTGATTTTGAGACTGCGGCTGACCTGAACCTCCATATTGACATTCTTGATGGTACGGATCTTCTTGATGTACAAGAAGAACCACGTGTCATTCGTACGGAGCGGTTCGCGTTGAAACCCATGTCGGTCGATGAAGCTGCCCTGCAAATGGACTTAATGAACCAAGATTTTCTCGTTTTCTCCAATCAGAAAACTGGAAACGTCAATGTCATTTACCAGAGAAAAGACGGCAATTACGGCTTAATTGTGCCAACCAAGGATTAAACGAGGCCAAAACTGCCGTTCGCTGAGGCAGGCCGTTGGGGGCATCCTCAGGCCGCGAAACCGCTTTGATACAATGCTATCCTCTCTGTGTGCATAGCTTTGAGGATAATCGCCTATTTCATGGCGATGAACTCTTTGAGTGCCGATGTTGTTACTTTGGGATTGAAGCGAAAGCGAAATGGACATTTGTGAACGATTACGCGAACGATGCATTGCCATCAAAATGAATCCCGGTGGCAAGCAAGAAATATTAAAAGCCCTGGTCGATCTGGCCGCTGAAGTGCATAACGTTGGAAAACGCGATGCCGTGGTTGAATCCCTGATGGCCCGGGAGGCCGTGGGCAGCACGGGAATCGGCAATGGAATCGCATTACCCCATGCACGATGCCCTGGAATTCAAGAATTGATCGTGGCGGCGGCTACTGTGCCTGAGGGAATGGATTATGAAGCACTGGATGGCAAACCGGTCCGCTTGTTCTTCTTAATTCTCTCACCCAAAAATGCTCCTGGTGAGCATCTAAAGCTAATGGCCAAGATTACTCGCATCTTAGGCCAACAAACCATCCGCGAGGATTTGATTAAAGCGCCGGACGAATCATCGTTCTGGTCTATTTTATATGACGCCGAACAGGCGGTTGGAGCTTCACATTAAATTCCCATTGTGGATGTCCGATTCCGGATTTTGTGTTACTTCTTCCAAATGAAATCGTAACTTGTTGGAGTTGATTCGATGACATCTTCCGTCCGATCTCTTTCTGTCGCGGAGCTGGTAGCCAGTGAAAAACTGCAGCTCAGTGTCCGTGCCGGACAAGAAGGGCTTAAACGTCTCATCACAACTCCCGAGATCAATCGTCCGGCTATGGAACTGTTGGGTTTCACACAGGAATTCCGGCCGGAACGAATGCAGGTTATTGGGCGCGGTGAGTCCACATATATCCTCGAGCACGTCGATTACGCCGAATTACGGAAGCATTACCGGAACATCTTCGCGCCGGAAACCCCATGCGTTGTTGTAACACATGGACGTCAGCTGCCTGATTGGTGTTATGAAGTGGCTAAGGAATCCGGTGTACCGTTTTTAGAAACTCCGCATCCCACAAGTCGTTTTGTTTTGCGTGCGTTTGAAAAAATGGAAGGAGAATTAGCCCCCCGTGTTGTGGAGCGGGGTGTGCTGATGGACATTTTTGGAACCGGTGTGCTGATCGCCGGACAATCCGGCGTGGGCAAAAGCGAATGCGCATTGGAATTGGTCAATCGCGGACACACCTTTGTCGCGGATGACATTATCGAAATTCATACACATCAAGATTCCTCTTTGATCGGAACAGGACGAAGCTTTCTTCCCCACCATATGGAGATTCGTGGAATTGGGATTATCGATGTACACCGTCTATATGGCCCCAGTGCCACACGCAAAGAAAAGCAGATCAATTTGGTGGTCACGTTGGAAGATTGGAATTCGGAAGTGGAATACGACCGTTTAGGAATCGATGAAGCAACGGTCACAATCCTCGATGTTGAAATTCCCGCAATTACTGTCCCGGTACGCCCGGGCCGAAATTTATCGACAATTATTGAAGTCGCTGCTCTCAATCAAAAAATGAAATCAGAGGGCGTTTTTATGGCCAGAGAGTTTGAAGCGAAGTTGATTGAATCATTAACACGCCGCGGGCATAAAGAGGATGAGCATGACCGATGAGCAGACAGTTGTTGCGGAGCTGAAGATCGCTAATGAACTTGGCCTTCACGCCCGTCCCGCGGCCATGCTTGTGCAGGCCGTGGCGACATTGAATGCCAATGTGAACATTGCCAAAGAAGACCTGATCGTGGATGGCAAAAGTATCATGGGCGTGTTAACGCTTGCCGCAGAGCAGGGAAGCATAATTACCGTGACCGCTCGTGGCGATGAAGCGCAAAAGGCGGTCGATGCGATCCGCAAACTGGTGGAGGATGGATTTGGCGAGGATTGATCTATCGGGCACAGGCGTGTCCCGGGGATTCGGTATTGGTCCGGCGCGTGTGTACCAGCCCAAAACCGTCGCACGGGTTCGCTCCAAAATCCCCAGCACGGATTTTGAATCCGAGCAGGGAAGGCTGGATGATGCACTCGCTGCCTCTCGTTTGCAGCTGGAACAGCTGATCTCCCGCCAAAAACCCGACAACAAAACCGCCGTCAACATTCTGAAAATGCACCAGGCGCTCCTGGATGATCCGGGGCTTTTTGGCGCAGCACGCGAAGAGATCGAAAAAAAATCTATATCCGCCGAAGCCGCTGTGAATTGGGCTCTACGGAATGCTCATCAACAATTCAGCAAAATCTCAGGTGATAAATTTCGAGAACGTATACGCGACATTCAGGACGTCGGCAAACGTGTTCTTAATAATTTAATGGGTGTCTTGGGCGGATCCCTGGCGGAACTCAAAGAACCCGTAATTTTATTGGCTCATGATCTCGCACCGTCCGATACGGCATCGCTTCCCCCGGAACTCGTGTTGGGTTTTGCAACCGAAGTCGGTGGCCCCACATCCCACACTGCAATTTTAGCCCGCTCGCTTCAAATCCCCGCCGTAGTCGGTGTCTCTAACCTCATGCAACAGGTAGAAGACGGCGATTTGATCATTGTGAATGGCTTTACCGGCGAGATCATTATCCATCCCGAAACAAAGACCGAGGCGCTGTATCGGGAAGCTCAGGATGAATTCATCCGTCAAGAACGCTACTACGCCACGCTTTCTTCCCTGCCATCGGTTACGGTTGATGGCCATCCGGTCATGTTGCTTGCCAATATCGAGTTGGCTTCCGAAATCCGTTCTGTTCACAACAGCGGAGCGGAAGGTATTGGTTTGTACCGCACCGAATATTTATTCATGGGACGTTCCAGTTTGCCCAGCGAAGAAGAGCAATATCAGGCTTACCGCAACGCTGCTGAAAGCATGAAGAAACGGCCGGTCGTTATTCGTACGCTTGATATCGGTGGCGACAAATTTTCTCATGCGCTTTCAATGCCTGAAGAACTCAATCCTTTTTTGGGTTGGCGGGCAGTACGTTTTTGTTTGCAAAACATCGATATATTCCGCACTCAGTTACGCGCTATATTGCGGGCCAGCGTCCATGGGGATGTGAGCCTGCTTTACCCCCTGATTTCCGGAGTGGGCGAACTCCGGCAGATCAACACCGTCCTGGCCGAAGTTAAATCTGATCTGGAACAGGAAGGAATTCCATACAATCCCGGCATCAAAGTCGGGGGGATGATCGAGGTTCCATCGGCGGTCATGATGGTCGAACAGATGGCCGGTGAACTGGACTTCTTCTCGATTGGAACCAATGATCTTATCCAATACACGTTGGCTGTAGACCGCGGCAATGCCCGCATTGCCCACCTCTATCAGCCGTTGCATCCTGCCGTGTTGAAAATGATCCGTGAAGTTGTGCGTGTCGGGCACGAACACAACATCCCTGTAGACGTATGCGGCGAAATGGCCAGCGATCCGCTTTGCACTTTGATCCTTTTGGCGCTCGGTGTTGAACGTTTCTCAATGTCTCCTGTTGCCATTCCAAATATCAAAGCCCTTTTGCGTCACCTGCGCATGGACCAGGCACGGGCATTAGGCGAACGTGTCGTGGAAATCCCCACCGCCGAACAAGTCATGGACTACGCCACACGAGTCGGCAGACGTTTGGTTCCTGATTTCCCCTGGGAACAAACCAAAATCGCCCGCTAAAGATCCCAAACCGTACGATCCAATACCCGCCTGGATACCCCGGCGGTCACGAGCGGGAGCGACTGTCTTAAAAATTAAGGGCAACGCCACCACATGCCAAATCGACTATCGACACTCTGCTTTGCAGGGTGCTGACCAATTTCATCCCTCACCCACACTTTGAAATCGTGGGCCGTCAGGCGTCAGGTCTTGCCCGGTCACGGGCCGGGAGGGCGAGTTTCCTAACGAGCCGCTGTATGCACTAAGCTAAACATGTATCTCCAACGGGTGGCCCAGACAACTCGCTTGTCTGGGTGCGTAAGCACAAGAGGCCGTAGCAAATGTTGCTTATCGCAAAAACTCCCCCGCCATCTACCAACTCCCTCAAACAAACACGCCATGTCCTGAAAGGACAAAAGCCTGAAGCCCAGGGCCGGCGTAGCGCAGCCCTGGGTAAACGCCCTTATAAAATTCGGCCCTGTAAGGGCCGCAGAAATCAAACATCATTTCGGAAACTTCTCCCTATCCACCATCTCCCTCAGTCACCCACACCAAGCACTGAAAGTGCGTCGCATGCCTTAGCCCAGGACAACGTTTGGGCGTCGAAGACGTACAAACGGCGGCCTGGGTTGCCGTCCCCCAAAATCCTAAGCGCTGAAGGTGCGAGGCAAATCTACTTTCTCCTCTCCCCTTTCTACTATCTTGCCGCCGCAGGCGGCGCGCAGGGTGCCGACCTGATAATTTCTTTGAATAACCTCCGAAATCGTGAGCCGTTAGGCATCATGCCAACCGGGGTTCCACGGCGGCCACGGGCGGGTGGTCGACGACCAACTGGGATACATGTAAATTTTGCATGTAAGGATTTGGAAAATCGGGTACGAGTCATCGGAAAGGAAGCAATACTATGCGCAAAGGCTGTTCGATTGCGGTAATAATTCTCATCTTGGTGTTGATTGGCGCTCACGTAAGCATCCGCATGCTGATCAATCATAATTTAAAAACAAAGCTCGGCCCGGAGCAATATGCGGCTCAGGAGCGTTTGCTGCGCGAAACTTGGGTTTTTCCGCAAGAATGGAGCCGGATTGAGCAGCCATCACAGGAATATCTTGATCTTAAGGCGGAGACAAAAAACTTATTTGAGGATTTAGAAGTATTCAGTTTCAACACAGGTATTTATTTGGACAAAGTCTACTCGGGCAGCGCATGGACAGAGTCGGAACAGAGTGAGATTGAAAACAAACTCAATGACTTTACGCCTGCCATTGAAGCTCTGATCCGGCTGGTAGGCCAGCCTGAGTATAAGGTAGAGATGGATTCTTCCCAAATCCCGGGCCAAGCAATGTCCTCGACTCTAATGTTGCAGTTGGGCGCGAAATTACTCTGTTTACAAGCGCAGATTTATACGCAACAAGGCGAATGGCAAAAAGCCTATGAAATGAATCTGGCTGCGCATGGCCTGGCCAAACACCATCCGGTTTGCCCGTTGATTAATAAGCTCATCGCCATTGCCATCCAAAGCATTGCCGCAAAATCTATGGACACAACAACCGCCCATTGCAGCGATGCCGCGGCCATGCATAACGCCTTAAACGAGATGAATGCTCTTGCCCCAATGGTTATTCATCGAAATTCAGTAGATCAGCAAGATCCGGCGGAAATGTCCAAAATCGAAGTAATCGCAATGTTGCGTGAAGCAAAAATGGAAGGCTATGAAATCGACCTTTCTCCCGGAAAGCCGGGTAAATTTTACATTATTGAGAATATTGAATATCAAATGGAAAAAAACGCCGAAATAGCTAGGCAAATGGCCCAAGCTAATCCGCAAATGCCGCAGCCGCCTGATAGCCGGAATCACCTTACATTTGCTCGTATGCTGGGTTTCGAATGGCCGACACTAATGATGATGTCTGCTATTGCAGCACCCAATTTTTTAAACGCTCAAATACGGGAGCGGTGCGCAATAGCCCAATTCGATTTGAACAGGCTGAACCTGGCAACACGTATTGAGGAGCTGGAAACCGGCCAGAAACCAACCGATCAAGCGGCTATCATCTCAAAGTATTTTCCTGAGCCGTTGGAAGATGCGCACACGTTAGAGGATCAAAAAGCGCCATACCGCTTTGATACAGCCAAAGGCGTCTTTTACAGCATTGGTCCTAATGGTGCCGATAACAGCAACAGTATCCAATATGACCCCAGCAATGGAATCACCAGCGCAGGCGACATCGCCCCTTGGACAGGGAAGTAAACACGCGGTGTGAAATACATCAGAAATAGAACAACCCCTTTGCAAAAGTTTCGTCCCTTTTGTGCTTTCGTGATTCTACTTTCACCTTTCTTCTATCTCCTATCTCGCCGCCGGCGGCGGCGTGCAGGGTGCTGACCGTGTAACTTCTTTGAATATGCTTTGAAATCGTGGGCCGTTAGGCGTCATGCCAACGGGGGTTCCCCGGCGGGTGGCCCAGACACGCGTCAGCGCGTCTGGGTGCGTTAGCACAAGAGGCGGTCAATAATATTGGCTAGCACAAAAAACTTCCCCGCTATCCACCATCTCCCTCAGTCACCCACACCAAGCACCGAAGGTGCGACGAGGAAATAGCCCAGGACAACGTTTGGGCGTCGAAGACGTACAAACGGCGGCCTGGGTTGCCGTCCCCCAAAATCCTAAGCGCTGTAAGCGCGCAAGAAAAATATCCAAATCGCTCTGCAGGGTGCCGACCTGATAATTTCTTTGAATAACCTCCGAAATCGTGGGCCGTTAGGTCCCGCTTTAGCGGGATCCACGGCGGTCACGCCGCGTGAGGCGGTAGCCGTCATGTCCTGCCTAGCCACAGGCCAGTTAGGCTTCTTGCCTGCGGGGCTCCCCCGACCTACTCACCGCATATCCGTTTGGTTATAGTCAACAAAGAAAAAGGAGTGTGAATTGCTGCCCTGGAATCGTCATCGCCCAAGTTATTTGATTTATTATGTTACCTCCAAGTGCAATTTGCGCTGCCGCCACTGCTTTTATCTTGAAGAACTCAACCAACATGACGATCTGACCTTAGATGAAGTGCAGCGTGTCGCCGAGAAGGCTGCGCCTTTAGACTTCGTCCGTTTGACTGGCGGCGAACCCTTTATCCGCAAAGACCTTCCCGAGGTCATCGAGGCCTTTCATAAACGCGCTGGCGTTGGACGTATGGGTCTGATTTCCAATGCAACCCTCCCGGATCGCATGGTTGCCGCTGTACGTGAAATCTTCGCCCGCTCACCGGAGTTGACTTTGGATTTGGGCGTATCAATCGATGGTCTTGCCGATGTTCATGACGATTTGCGCGGACGCAAAGGACTTTTCGATACCGCCCGTAAAGCGGTACATGAACTTGTCGCGCTTCAACCGGAACTCCCCGGATTGATGACATCGCTGGTTATCACCATTTCCAAACGTAACCTTTCCACATTAAATGAGCTTTACGATGAAGTCTCCGGTTGGGGCGTTGACCGCCTCTCAGTCAATATGGTGCGCGGACGGATCGCCGGGCCGGATCTCAAAGATGTTCCCTTCGAGACTTACTGTGCATTTGCCGAACGCCTGGAGCGTTATCATCAGGCGCATCAACGTGGCTTGAAACCAGCGGCCCAACGCGCAAAAAACCGCCTGACACGAAAAGCCATTCAAGAAGTAATGAATGGACATCACAACGATATCCCTTGCCTGGCCGCCGATGCAATTTGTGTGCTCTATTCCGATGGCATTGTGTCCGTTTGTGAGACTTTGGATGAAGATGCTGATGAAGAACTGATCCAGGATGGCAAACCGGTCAATTCGTTATTGGGCAATGTCCGTGATACGAATTACGATCTGCATAATATCCTCGAATCCGAGGCCGCCGAACGCGCCCGAAAATGGATCCGCAAAACCAACTGTTCCTGCACCCATGAATGTTTTCTAACCGCTTCCATTCTTTGGGGCGGCTTATCAACCGTTCCATCGTTAATCCGTGAGACAATTTCAGCCCGCTAGGCTTCTCTGAAACGCTGGATTTCCACCTTAAAAACTCAATTGACAAATCCGCGATGCCATTGGAAATTATGTTCCAAGCGAGCGCCGCATACGAATACGCGGGTGGAATCGTTAATTCTTCATTTTTGCGGCGATGGAGCCTCGCTCAGGTTCGGATAATGCCGCAATTCGATTCACCGCGACCCGGTGTATTTATACTCCGGTTTGTTCTCTTTGCAGTCTTCTTTTGCATTGCCTTGGTAATATGCCATCGAATCTATGGTTGGTCATTTGCCGATGAGATGCTTCTTTTCTTATTCCCCCCGGTTTATTATTCCGCTGCTCATTATAGGCGTCGCACTTACCTAATTGCCTTTATCATCGGTATAGCCGCCTCGCTGATTACACTTCCTATTATTGTCCGGCATATTCAGCCTTCCGCGCATACATTAACCATGCTTTGCATCACCTTGCTTTTCAGTATGGAAGGTACGTACCGAAGTGTTCAGAGAAGACGAAGCATCGAGTCCGAGCTGGAAAGAGCTCATGCGGAGCTGGAAAAGCGGGTTGAAGAACGTACTCAAGAACTGGCCGTCGCAAACCAATCGCTGCAAAGCGAAATTCAAGAACGCAAACGGGCCGAAGAAATCCTTCGACAACAGCAATCGGAAGAATACACATTTCAGGGACGTCTTGTTGCTTTGCAGGAAATCAGCAATGAGCTCGCATCCGTTCCCGATGTCGACACTCTATGCCGTCGAGCCGTGGTGGCGGGGCGTAAGCAGCTCGGTTTTGATCGATTGGGAATTTGGTTCATCGACAAAAACGACCCGGAATATTTAGTCGGCACATTCGGCATCGATGAAAATGGGGAAGTCCGTGACGAGCGGAATTGCAGATTTGAAATGCATAAAAACTCACTATTTATCGATTTAATGAAAACGAAAATGCGCGTGCAGTGTTTGCTGCAGCAGGTCATTTATAACCACCGTAATGAGCCCGTGGGAAACGGCTCCGGGGCAATCGTGGCAATTTGGAATGCAAACACAATTATCGGTTTTATTAGCGTAGATAATCTTCTCGAAAATAAGCCTATTGATGATCGTCAATGTGAATTATTAACACTTTACGCTTCGACAATCGGCCACTTGTGCACCCTCAAACGCCAACGCGAGGAACATGACCGCCTCGAGGCTCAACTCCGTCAATCCCAAAAATTAAAAGCCATTGGCATGTTGGCCGGCGGCGTCGCGCATGAATTCAACAATTTACTCACCGGCATTCTCGGAAATTTACGTCTGGCTCAATATAAAACTGATATCGATAAATTGAAGCAGCATTTGCTTAAAGCCGAAACATCCGCGCGGCATGCGGCAATTTTGGTTAAGGAACTTTTGGCCTTTGGCCGCAAAACTGATGTCCATTTAGACAATACGGAAGTCGATGAAATCCTGAATGATGTTATTGAGGAAATTAGATCCGGTATGGATGGGAAAATCGAATTGACTTTCCGCAAAGATGACGACTTGCCTATGGTCATGGCCGACTCATCTAAACTCCAGCAGGCTTTACGAAATTTGTATGCAAATGCTTACGATGCGCTGAAAGATAAAATGGCCATACAGGTCGAAAATGGTCAAACTCCACAACCTCTTCAATTGTCGGTCGACGCCAAAAAGTGGATAGTGACCGAAGAGCATTTGCCGCCGAATACGGAAGCCCGCCCGGGGTGTTATGTGCGATTCCGGGTGGCCGATAACGGCAAAGGTATGGATACCGAAACCAGGCAACACGTGTTCGAGCCTTTTTTTACAACGAAAGAAGTCGGGAAGGGCACTGGCTTGGGATTAGCCATGGTTTATGGAATTGTCGAACAACACAAAGGTTGGATCGAAATGAAAAGCTCGCCGGAATCAGGATCTGTATTCGATGTCTTTATTCCCGCGGTGGAAAATTCGGCGTTGAATGTCACGCAGACGCATTCCTCACTTAAAGCCGTATAAAATAATCCTTTTAATGCCTCGGTTCCTGATCATTTTCCGACACTCCGCTCCCATTGTTCAGAAACAATCATGAATGTCCTTTGATGCGCATAAAATCGACCGGTATCCCTCTTTCCAAAATCGCCTTAAGCTAAGGAAAATGAGCATGTTACATCAGACACCAACCTCATTTCCATTCGTGGCATACAGTTTGTTATTGAAAAAAACCAATTCAAAAGTACTTGAATCTGAAAGTACTGAATAAAACTGCATTTTGCTTTGACGGTTTAGGGATCATCGTAAGTAATACGTATTAATAAAAAGTCAAAGATCGTTTCGAGAAAATACGTTTACATCGTTAATGATTGAGCCGCTTGGCTTGATTGATATCTATTAACCTTTGAAAGGGAGGTTGTTATGAGAAAAATATGGGGAATTACATCGGTGGCATTGTGCCTGTGGTCCTGCTTGGCGATTGTGGCGGTTCAGCCTGCAAGCGCGGAAGACAGAAATGTTGGAATCGGACTGGATATGGCCTATGTCAGCAAATACATGTGGCGTGGTTATGATGTATATGACGATCATGGCGCGTTCCAGCCGAGCATTACTTTTGACCTATTTCAGACTGGTTTATCGGCCAATGTGTGGGCTTCCTATGCACTCGAAAGCAGTTTTGAGGAGCTGGATGAAATCGATTATACAATCGCCTATGAACGCTCATTCTTTGAAGATGAGCTCTATGCCTTGGATTTCGGCATAAACTACATCTTTTATGACTTTCCGAATGCGAATTCCGACCTGTCCGATTCACAGGAAGTCGGCATGAGTTTCGCACTAACCGGTCTGCCGGAAATCGGACCGTCTCCAATCGTTCCGTCTTATTACGTTGCTTACCTCTGGGCCATGAGCAGTGGCGGCCCCGAGGATGGTTATTACCATATTTTCGGCTTGTCCTATGACCTTCCGGTACCGGCGCTGATTCCCGATCAAGAAGAGCAATGCCTGGCCTTCTCCGCGGATCTAACTTACAACGACGGCGCATTCGGTGTTGATTCAGATTTCACACACGCCACCATCGGCGTTGGTACAGACTTCGAATATCAAGGATTTACTCTCTCTCCGTTTCTGAATTATCAGTTCTCGTTCGAGGATGCTGTGAACGACGAAGATGATTTCTACGCCGGTTTCACAGTTTCATATGCTTTCTCTATAGGAGGTGATGCATAGATCGAAAACTTGACGTGACCGACCGTAAGTTACTCTCGTATCACATGGACGGTACCCGAGTCCGTCCGAACAAAAAGCAGCGGAGCCGTATCCAGGAACATGCATCTCTTAAGAGTTGAATCGAATAGATGAAAATGGCAAACACACCACCCACTGTCACCCGCCTCATTCCGATTCCTGTGGCGGATGGAATACCCGGACCGCAATGGTTGTGGACCATCCCGAATGCGGGCGGATTTGAGCGCCTCAATAGCCGTTTCCATCTTCCGGTTTTTCCCATACGCCAGCTAACACATCAGAGCCGTTCGTAAACGTTCCCGGATTCGGCGCCATGGCCGGTCACGCATATGAGCCAAGCGTGACCGGTCATTCCTTTTTTGGCCATTATTTTTGCGCATTCCTCTTTGGGCAACCGGCCTTCATCGTCCCTGGATATAATCTTAAAATCCCATCTCATAATCGTGCGCCGTGAGCGACTGTCTTAAAAATCAAGGGCAACGCCGCCACGAGCCGAATCGACTATCAACACTCTGCTTTGCAGGGTGCTGATCAGGAATATCCAATAAATACACCCTGAAATCGTGGGCCGGTAGGCTTCATGTCCACGGTGGTCACACCGCGGGAGGGCAAGGCTCCCGCCGAGCCGCTGCCTGCCATACATACATCTGCATCTCTTTGCAGGGTGCTGATCAAATATATTTTCCATGGCGCTTTAATGGGAGCCCGGGTCGCGCGCATGCGCGCACCGGCTGCTTTTAATTTAGGCGCCGTTAGGCTTCTTGCCCGCAGGGGCTCCCCGCCGGGAGGGCGAAGCTCCTGCTGAGCCGCTTCTTGTCTAAAGCTAAGCTTGTATCTTACAGGGTGGCCCAGATAAATCTTTTATCTGGGCGCCGAAAGGCGCAAGAGGCGGTAACAAACCATGCTCACCACAAAAACTCCCCCGCCATCCACCAACTCCCTCAAATACCCACACCAAGCGCCGAAGGCGCGCAATGTAATAGCCCCGGGCAGAGTTTGGACGTCGAAGACGGACAAACGCCGCCCGGGGTAAATGTTCTTTTTAATTCATAAGCGCTGTAAGCGCGTAAGAGAAAAACCAAACCGCCCCGCACGGTGCCTCCCAACTACATCCTTCCCACACGCCCCAAAATCATGGGCCGTTAGGCTTCTTGCCCGCAGGGGCTCCCCGCCGGGAGGGCGAAGCTCCTGCTGAGCCGCTTCTTGTCTAAAGCTAAGCTTGTATCTTACAGGGTGGCCCAGATAAATCTTTTATCTGAGCGCCGAAAGGCGCAAGAGGCGGTAACAAACCATGCTCACCACAAAAACTCCCCCGCTGGCCACCAACTCCGCATTCTTTTCGTGCCCTTCGTGCTTCTTTTGTGCTTTCGTGATTCAAATACATAAAACCAATCGCCTTGCAGGGTGCTGATCAAATATATTTTCCATGGCGCTTTAATGGGAGCCCGGGTCGTGCGCATGCGCGCACCGGCTGCTTTTAATTTAGGCGCCGTTAGGCTTCTTGCCCGCAGGGGTACCCTGACGTGGGCCGGTAGGCATCTTGCCCACCGGGGTACCCGGGCATCGAACGATTGGGGAACCGTTTATAATCTCAATCTATCGTATGTTTAATCTTGTGCGCTTTAAGGAGCAGCGAAAGCGTTCCCATAATGGTCCTTACCGTGGGCATTTTGCTTTCGCTCTGTTTGGCATCGTAACGGAGCGTAAACGGAATTTCGGTGACTTTATCCGGTGCAGTCAGGGCCGCCAATTTCAACAACAACTCGCCCGTACATGCAAATCCTTGGGCTTCCAGAAGATGTTCGCCCCAATGTTCATGGGCCTTTCTAAGTAAATCCCAACGGATCATCCGGTAACCGCAGGATACATCGTGCACATGCATCCACGGTGCAAAGATGCGGTAGGCCAAGCCCGCTCCTGCAGAAAGAACATGACGGTAAGCATTGACGCCGATCTCTTGGCCACCTTGCGCAAAACGGGAAGCGACCACAACATCGAATCCGGTTTCGGCTTTGGCAGCCAGATCGAGCAGATAGACCGGATCATGGGAAAGGTCTGCATCCATGGCCGCAACCAGATCGCCCGGTTTCCCCTCTTTTAGAATCCAATCCAATCCGGTTAAGAGTGCGGCTTTCAATCCCCGGTTTTGCGGGTGGCGTAACACAACGAGTTTCTCGGGTTTGGGCTGGCCTAACTCGAGCATGGTTTCGGCAAGATCCCCTGTGCCATCGGTGCTGCCGTCATCCACAACCACTACACAGAGAAATTCCTTGAGCCGGTTTCGAACGGCATCGATCTCACGCAGAAGTTCAAGTATTCCTTCGGCCTCATTATAGGCCGGCAACAACAAATAAATCATGATGCCGTTTGACTGAGCTCCCGAAATGTCGGCGAATCCATTAAATCCCGCTTCGTCGCGGCAGGACGTTGTTGAACCATTGTACCCGCACGGACCAATAGAGCGAGTTCCTCTAGCACTTGAATGGCCGCCTGAACCTTTTCCGGATCGATTCCGCGCATTCGCAAAAGACCGGCAAGAATCTCGGTATCCACACCCCGCTCTGTCTCCATCTTTTCAATCATCTTCCACACATGACCAACCGTGGGACGGTCCAAGACACATCGGAACTGACGGCGCGTGACACTCGTCTGCTGCTTTACAGGCCTCGTTTCCTTTTCCGGTGGTGATTGTTTTTTAGCAACAGGCGCGGAATCCGATTCGGAAACGTTAAGAGTATTTGCAGGCAATGATGACGGATCGATAGGCCGAATCGCCTTAACAACCAATTGCGCTTCACTACGCCCTTGGTAAGAATTCCTATCGACTTGATAGGCAACCTCAACAGCTCCTGTCGAAAGCCGGTCCATATGATGGCCTTGCCCAAAGGCGACTGCGCTGATCAAGCCGCGCTGGTGTTCGAGTTTGAATCTCAGGTGGTTGTTTCCCACCACTTGGCCGCCATAACCCGAAACCCGCGCTTTTGAGCTAAATAATGGTTGAGGATTCCCATTTCCAAATGGCGCCAGCTTTTCGATTTCATCCAGCAGATCCAGTGACGCCCGTTCAATTGGCAGCTCGGCATCGATCCATAAAGGAGGCAGTTCGATCTCGCCCCCCCACTGTTCACGGGCAGCGGCAATCAGGCTGCTTTTGAGCCGGTCCAAATTGGCAAGCGATGCCGATAGTCCCACCGCCATTTCATGCCCGCCACCGGAATTAAGAAGATCTCGTACCGCTTCAACAACGCTGGCCAGGTTTCTGCCCTCCACGCTGCGCCCGGATCCATGCAGCTCGCCATCTTCAATGCTCATGACAATCGCCGGACGGTGATAACGGTCCACAAGACGGCTGGCGACAATTCCGACCACGCCTTGGTGCCAGTCTTCACCGGCAACACAAAGCAGAGGGCTATCTCCTTCTGCAAGCCCCTCCTGTTCGACCCGGTCAATAGCCTCTTGACATACCCGCCGTTCCACAGCCTGCCGTTGCCGGTTGAGGTCATCCATTTGTGAGGCAATCTCGTTGGCGCGAGCCTCATTATCGGTCAATAACAACTCAATCGCATCGAAAGAGTCTGCTAGCCGCCCTAGTGCATTGAGCCTCGGACCGATTCTGAAACCAATCGTCTGGGTATCCAAATTCGCTAATTTGGATCCACTAACTTCAAGCAATGCACGGATGCCCATACGAGGTTGCTGGCGCAAAATAGGCAGCGCTTTGGTTACAAGGCCACGGTTCTCTCCGAGCAAAGGAACAATGTCGGCCACAGTTCCCAACGCAGCCAAATCAATGCCGCTTTTCTCCGGCGGGGCGAGAATTCCGGTCGCATCCCGCAGGGCTTGGCAGAGTTTCCAGGCGACCGCGCTCCCACTCAGGTTAGGCCAGGGGTAACGGTCTTCGGGACGGCCGGGATTAAGGATGGCCAGGCAATTCGGACGTGTATTTCCCGGCTCATGATGGTCGGTGACAATTACATCCAGCCCTTTTTCCGCAGCCAAATCCAAGGCTTCATACGCTTGCGTCCCGCAATCCACGGTTATCAGCAGCGAGTAACGCTCTGCAACTTCGGCGACTTTCGAGGCTTGGATCCCATACCCATCGAGCAGACGGTGTGGAATGTAATAATCGGCCTGCAGTCCTAAATCACGAAGAGTCTCAACAACGATGGCCGTGCCGGTCAGACCGTCTACATCATAATCGCCATGCACCAGAACCCGTTCGCCACTTTCTACTGCGGATAGAATCCGCTCAATAGCGGCATCAATCTCGCTGAACAAATCCGGATCGTGACCGGGAAAATCCGCGGCATGTAGAAATTCATTCACATCCGCAGGATCGACCAAACCTCGAACCACAAGCAAACGGGCTAAAAGCGTGGAAATACCGTAAGAATCGGCTAAAGCTTCAATTGCAATGGGATCGGCTTCACGAAGTCGCCATGGCCGGGAAAATCCGCTCACTGGTCCTCCTTAGGATCAGTCTCGGAATCAGTTTCGGGAACAAATTCAGGAACGGCATTGATCTCGCCGGCGTAGATTTTTTTGGCGATCGAATAATCCATATCTTTTTTTTCTTCCAAGACTTCTCTGCTAATCACAACTTCCAACATTTCATTATCATCGCCGCCTGCATGCAAACGCCGATAGTCCATCCTGGCCTGAATTAAGCCACTGATGCGGAATGCACCGAAGACCCCACCGAAAACCGTGATAAACAAAAGAATCGCAGCAAGCGGGAAAAGCAGGTATTTCTTGTGATACCAGCTCTTTCTGGGCTCATACCGGCGGCGCAGGATTCTGCGCGCAAGAAACCTCTCCCGCGTCGTCTTGTATCGGATCTTCGGGCTCGAGTGGGTTCTCATTGCGCTTCGATTGTACGATCATTCATGTACAAGAACAAAGAGTCTGTTTTTTGCATACTGCCGGGCTATACCCAAAAGAGCAATCGACTACCGACAATTCAAGTAGTAAGATACTTATCAAGTAAACCGGGGCCACCAAGGGAGCAAATCGTGAAACCGTGCCCGTTTTGTGGCGAAATGATTCAAGATGCGGCCATAAAGTGCCGTTATTGTGCGGAATGGCTGGTTGATGCGGATGCTTCTGTCATGGAGCCGAATTCGCAAAAGCATCCTCTTGTTCCGAATCCGGAGGATGTTGCTTCAAGTGAGGAATCCCCCGAAGCAACCGATGACGCCCCGAAAAGACCGGCTGAGCCCAAGCACCAGAAGCTATCTCCGGAGATCTACCCGCTCGAAGAGACCGGCAATCCTTTGCTCGAGTACGATCCAGCCATGGAATCCGCCGTCAGGGTTCTTGAAGTCTTAAAACAGCAAAGGCCGGAATCTGATGCCAATCGGGAATTTCGATTCAGTGTCAACAAAGAATATGTTTGTGAGCACGAACCCAAACATACCAAGCAAAAAGTCTTGATGGTGAATATCAGCGACGGCGGCGCTCTGTTGGCGCCCACAAAACGTTCACCCGGCGTTGGAACTGTATGCAGACTTTACAGAGATGAAGAAGTCCGTGCGCGGTTGGGTGAAGAAGATGAAATCTTGGGGGCAGAGGATTATATTGGCAAGGTCATCCGTACGGACCGCTGGGGACGATTTGCCATCCGTTTCATTAAGGGGCAGACCGGACAGAGACTATACGCACCCGATGCAGTCTCCGAAGATTTTGGGGTCACATGTGAGGACCATTCGGGTATAGCCATTGTCTCATTGGCTGGAGCTATGTCGGTGGAAAAGGCTGCGGCCGTCGACCAGATTATCCGGGCAACACTTCGGGTCGCTCCTATCAGTATTATCAATTTGACAAAAATAATTAACAGCCCGGGAATCGGAGTTCTTTCCGTCGGTCTTAAGCAGTCAATAACTTTGAGAAAACGAGTCGCAATCGTTGCAAATGATGACTCTGTCGCCGAAAGATTTCTAAAAGGCACAAATCCTCTGCCCGTCTATACAACCAATGATGAGGCTGTAGAGGCTCTATTGAATTCACAAAATGGATCCGTTTCCTCGTAACCGATTTCCCCTGTGGTATAGTGTTCTTGGAGGCATCTAAAGTGTAGAGGTGTGCTGTAAACTATGGGCGGCGATGAAAGAGTCTGTGCGGTTTGTTACGGTCCGATGGGAAAAATCCCCGGTGATATCTGCTGCCGTGAGGAAGATCAATATCTTCTTATTTCGGCCAAAGGCTTTTTGCGGGAATGTGAGGATCGGAATGCCACAGTAGATGACATTGTTGATTTCCTTTATGACCGGCTCGCTGAATATTTGCTTAAAAAGGGACAATCCATCGATGATTACGATGAAGATGGCGTTATGTCAGAACTTGAAAGACGGACGTTGCGCTGGATTAACAAGGAGCTGATTCCGGTTCAATCGGTTTCAGGTGTTGCGTTTTGCGCGCAATGCGGTGTGCCTATCCTTGCTTCACGGACACTCTGCTCTCGTTGCGGAGATTCCAAGGCGGCTCAGTCCAGCGCTGCTTCAATGCAGGTTGATGTCCCCCCAATTGTCTATAAAGGTATGCATAGCAAACGTTAATAATGGCTAAAACCTTGGATAAAAAGGCTGGAGCCTATGTATCTCGTGCGCCCCGGCGTGTTGCACAACGGCCCGCTTTGTGCAGAATCCGTAATTCCTGCCAATGTTGGGCCACCAGGGTTCAAGATTATAGCTTATCCGGTGCCCTTTTGACCGGATTTCCACCCGCCGGTCCCCCAGCCGCAGGCAATGAAATCGAACTAATTGAGGGATTGGAAAATCAAATAATAAAAGATTTTGCCCCCGTTCTACTATCAGGACGCATCGAAGAAATCGACAAATATATTAAAAAAATTACCCGGGCTAATGAATTTCGCCACAGTTTTGGAAAAGTAGCCCGTATCAATTCACAAAAAAGAGAGTTTGGAGTCGCATTCGATAAAATCACCTACGAAGAGCGTTTTTATCCCCGCGCCCAGCAACTCGCACCACAATTACGCGGAATTTTCCATTTTGAAGGAGGAAAAGGCCGCATGAAATGCAGAGGCAAATTTACCCCCGGCGCGGCTATCGATTTAGCCAAGGATATCATCAGCGATGTCCGGCAGTGCATGCTGATGGTCGATCTGGCAGTCGTTCGGGATTATTCACGTATTGCCGCCGAAAAATTTTGTACTCGATTATTGGGAGAACTCACCGAACAAGATATCTCAACCTCCTTGGCATTGGTTGTCCCTGAAGAATGGCCCGAAGAGCATTTTCAAAAAATCCGCCTCTTTAAAACGCAAGAAGAAGCCCTTGAAGCCTTGACAATGCCTGTTTATGAAGGCCAAAAACAAAAAGGGGATGGGCAAAACTCATCTGAATCCACTGAGGCTGTAACGGATGAAAAATCCGAAACCACTGATGATGCAGCCGAAGAAGAACCCACCACCGAAGCCAATTCCCCCGCATGAGTGCGGAATGAAACGCGTTACGCCCAAACACTCCCATACAATTTACCAATTTTCGCAATGCTTTCATGCGCCCTTCGTGCTTCTTTTGTGTTTTCGTGATTCATATGAATTACCAATTCGCCCCGCAGAGTGTCTCCCAAACAAATCTTTCGGAAACACCCCGAAATCATGGGCTGCACTGCTTCGGCTCCACAAAACCACCCCCATAAATAAAATATCGGGTGCGCTAAAAAACGCACCCGATATGATTTTGCCTATTGATAAACAAAAACTAAATATTATATCCGGTTTCGCCGTGTTCGGTCTGATCAAGACCACGCTCTTCAGATTCAGGCGATACACGCAATCCCATAATAGCATCCAGGACCTTCAAAAGGATGAAAGTGATAACCATGGCATAGACCAAGGATGCCAAAACACCGATAACCTGTTCGATAAACTGGCTGGGATTACCCGTGGTGATCAGGCCCGCGCCTCCAACCGTGGCAAATAGACCGGTAGCCAATGCGCCCCAGATACCGCCGACACCGTGCACGCCGAAGACGTCCAAGGAATCGTCATAACCAAGGCTGTGTTTGAGCTGAACACCCAGATAGCAGAAAACACCCGCGCCGAGGCCGATCACGATTGACCACATCGGCTCAACAAAACCGGCGGCCGGGGTAATTGCAACCAGGCCCGCCACGATACCCGAGGCGCCACCCAGGACGCTGGGTTTGCCGGAGTGAATTCGCTCGGCGATCAACCAGCCGACCATACCCGCCGCCGAGGCAATATGGGTCACGGTAAAAGCCAGGCCGGCCGAACAGCCGGAGGTTAATGCGCTTCCCGCATTAAAGCCGAACCAACCGAACCAAAGCAAACCCGCGCCTAAAACAGTCATCGTAAGATTGTGCGGCAGAAGTTCTCCGCTGGGGTAACCGCGCCGCTTGCCAAGCACGATACAAAAAACCAGAGCCGATGCGCCTGAGGAGATGTGAACGACAGTTCCACCCGCGAAATCTAATGCGCCGCGTGCCCCCAACCACCCATCGGGACCCCAAACCCAATGACAAATTGGGTCATAAACAAGCGTGCTCCAAAGCAAAATGAACACGATATAAGTCGAGAATTTGATGCGTTCCGCAATGGCGCCGGAGATGAGCGCGGGAGTAATAATGGCGAACATGCCCTGGAACGTGACGAAAACCAGTAATGGAATCTGATTGGGCGCATCGCCCGAAAGCGAGTCGGGACCAATTCCCTTCAAGAACAAGTGTTCGAGGCTGCCAAGGACTCCGCCGCCCACATCAGAGCCAAAAGCCAGTGTGTAGCCGATGATTACCCACTGCAAAGTAATGACTCCCAGCGCAATGATGCTGTGCATCAAACTAGAAAGCACATTCTTGCCACGCACCATACCTGCATAAAAAAGACCCAGACCGGGCAGCATCAGCATGACCAAACCGCAAGACATCAGCAGCCATGCCGTGTCACCGGAATTCGGGCCGGCGGGGGCTTCAGCCTGTGCAAATACAGGACCGGCAGTCAGAACAATCAGAGCCATCAATACTAAAACGCAACGGACAAAGGGACTTCGCATCCTCTCACTCCTCGTATCACAAGTGTTCACTTTGATTAGAATCTGATCAATCAATGACAGATATCTGCTCAAAAATCGACACTTCTGTTGATTTCCAGTCGCCTGAGACCACCCAAAAGTGCCTGTTTTTTTAGTTCACGTGACCGCACTTGCACACTATGCAGTATTTGGACCATAAAACCCCATGTCAGAGTGCGCCGGATCTGAGACTATCAAGAGGTATTCTTGAGCGTTGAGCTTGCACGCTATAAGCAGCTCCGGTGTCAGGCTCGCGTCCACAGACCAAACCAGGGGGATGAGTAATGGCTCCAGAAAAGGAACAAAACGAAAAGGTTCAAACAGACCGGCCCAAGGGGGTTTCCTTGCAGCCGGTCGAACACAACGCCGAAATCATCGACATTCATTACCTCTCAGATACTCTTGCCAAGTTTCGTATCCGGCCCGGCGATGGGCTGACCAAAGATTTTACACCCGGACAATACCTTACTGTAGGCGACAACAATCCTGTTGGCTCCACCCGCCGTGCGTACTCGATTGCATCGCCGCCCCATGAACAACGCTGGTACGAACTGTTTATCCGCCGGGTCAGCGAAGAGAATGCCCAATCGGCTTACCCATTAACCCACATTCTTTTCGATCGTAAACCGGGTGATGGCGTTTGGATCGGCCCTAAAGTCGCGGGGCATTTCACATTGGCGCATACCATTAAACCGGATGATCCCCGCTTACGTATTTTTGTAGCGGCGGGAACCGGACTCGCGCCATTTGTATCTATCGTTCAATCGGCGCTCCATGGCTCGAATAATGGAGACATTCCTCCGCATCTGATTTTGCACGGATGCAGCTATCCGCATGAACTCGGATACAAAGAGGATCTCGAAAACGCCATGAAGGCGATGCAGAAGCTCGGCTATATCCCTACCATTAGCCGGCCTCATGAGGCATCCGATTGGGAAGGTGAAACCGGAAGGGTTGAGACCTTTTTCGATGGCGAACGGCTTGATGACTTGGAAATACGCCTTGGACAAAAACCGGGATTTTTAACCCCCGATAATGCCGTGATCTACATCTGCGGCTTGCAAGGCACCATCGCCAATACGTTGCGTTCTCTAATCGACCGGGGTTTCGTTCCCGCCAGCCGTTCGCTGCGCAAACACATGGGCATCCCTGCCGAATTCTCATCCAGCCTCTTTTTCGAGCAATACGATGCAACGCCGATTCTCGAACTCGAAGAAGCACAAGAGCTGGGCAAAATTCTGCTCGGATAATACTCGGCAATTAGCTGTAGAAATCCGGCAAATAGCTGTTTTTAATTCGCTGCCGCCACTTATGCTTGCAGCATGTTGTATTTTTCTGTTTACAAGAATTAGCCTTGGGTTGTGCTGCACACCGGTAATTGAGCTGGAAGGAGATAAGAAGAGAGAAGAGGTGGCGCCCGGATTCGAACCGGGGTACAAGGCTTTGCAGGCCTCTGCCTAACCACTCGGCCACGCCACCGAGTTCCAAGGGATGGTGATTATGGCTCTCTCGGGCTTGCGGCGCAACGGCTTTCCGGCCATCAGACGGAACACGCACTAAATTCCAATGCAGGAAATCCGAACGCAGGCCCTGTAAGCTAGGACCACCCGCAGCATCTCATTGCCCAGGTTAATACCGGTGACAGACACGGATACCTCCCTGTTAACCAACCCTGATACTTTCGCCGCATCACAACCGGCCCGGCCCGGCTGGTGGCGGCGTTGGTCCGGCCCCGGACATTGGTGTCCCTGGCGGGCTGCACTGCTTTTTCTGCTGATAACTGTCGTTTTTTACCATCTCCGCGTCATTGTCCCCCGTGGCGCCGATGGACCCCACATCGAAAAAATCATCAGCATCGAAGACCAATGGCCCCTTTATTACCGCTCCTTTTTGACTTGTTTCACGCAGCATGCTGTTTGGCTGATTACCCGCCATTGGGGATTCGATGGCCATCAAGCGGTGGCGCTCTCCAGCGCCATGGGGGGAGCATTCGCCGTATTGGCGCTCTGGCGCTTATGCCGTCATCCGTTGTTTTGGGCGGTTAACCTATTCGCAGGATCGTTTCTGGTTTTCGTTGGGCATGTCGAGACTTATGCCTTGGTCGGCGCCGGATTCCTCTGGACCATGGTTCTGATTCGCGAATACCTGCTCGACCGCGTTTCTGCCGGGCTTTTGATGAGCGTCTATTGCCTCAGCTTCGCCATGCACATGCTCATGCTTTTTTATTTTCCTGTCGTGGCTTGGGCGCTCATGAAAGGCCGTCCCGGACGCCGTTGGGAATTGCTGACTCCGGTCGTTCTATTGGGCGTATCGGTGGTTATCATTCCTGTCTTTTTAGGAAAACCCGGTGCAACCGAAGTCGGTCTCGACCGTCTGGTCCCTCTCTTTCAAATCAATGCCCCCAACCAATACTTCACATTCTTTTCCGGCGATCATTTCGATTGCTTATGGGTATTCGCCTGCAGTGCGGACTTATTCATCAAAGCGCCGCTCTACCTCCTCACGTTATTGAATGTGCCCGGCTGGGAAGATGCCTTCCGAACCGCCATTCCCGAGAACACCGCCCTGCCCGTTGATCGGCTGGGCTGGCCGGTCTCCTTCATTTTGCTGGCGATTTTTGCCCGCCGCGTTCAGGGCCTATACCTCAAACTTCTTCTGCTTTCCGTGGGTATCGGCGTAGGCTGGACAGTGATCTGGAATCCCGATTGGGGCTACATGGATTGGGATCTCTTTTCTCAGTTCGCGCTTCCCCTGCATCTTTTGGTGGGATTACTCATCTTGCCGGACCGCTCCGCCTATATCTTCGAACCGATCTATACACCCGAGCCGGCATCGCCCCAAACCGGCATCAATAACGAATAGCAGCCGGAATCTCTACATTGCACCCAGCAACCATTGCGTGGCCGGATACATCATCAAGGAACCATCCGCCAGGCCAACCGCTACCGCCTGCAATTCCGGAAGATACTGAAAATCGCGGCACCAACCGTGTTCTTCTAAAGGCGCGCGGGTTCCGGTGTAAGTAATGCCCGTATCTCCAAGCCAAATACCATGCACGCCGCCATAGTGGTCGCCGTAGATAACCTTGCGGCCTTCAGTGTCGGCAACATGAATCCGCGTTGCCACCTTATGCGGATAAAAATAATGCGGTGTATCGCGGTGATCGCCGATCATGTGATATTGAATCGGCGCATTGCCTTGCGGATGAATCCCCCCATAAACATCCAAAACATACGCGCCCGAGCCATCCGGAAGAGGCGCCAGGCCACACGCCAGACAGTTCTCTTTTAGATTCTCAACGGGTGGCCAACATTGGCTCCAATTCTCAACTCCGTTCTCGGTTATGCGCTGCCACACACTTCCATCATTGAGCAGCACCATAAGCCCAATTCCCCTATGCCAGACCAAATCCCGGCATTCCGTATTTTCTGGCATCGGGATTTGCGATGTCCCTGCCAGTCCGTCGCCCACCGTGGCAACCAGCCCATCCGAACGTAGTACAAAAACCGTATCCCAAATCCCCGCCGGTTCACCCAAAGTACGCTGCATCGAGACTTCCGCCGGTTGCGAGCTTTTTGTGTTGCCGGGATTTTGCGAATCGTCTTTGGGGTCACGTGGATCTACCACGCCTTCTTTCGGTAATGGCACAAAGGCCAGCCCTATGGCACGAGTGTTACCGGCGGTTTTGGCATCCCAAACTTGTACACTCTGAACCTTGGCCCCCCGCCCGGGTATAAAACCCGTTCGCAGCAACAAACCATCTTTATGCAATGTCAAAAAGCGGCGTTGCGATGAATCGATCCGAAAACACACGCACGGCGTCTCCGGATTGAGCAGTCTGCCGCCCAAGCCGATCAGTTTAGGCCATTGATCTCGCGGTGAGGCGTACAAATGTAAGTGCTCGGCCAGGTTTTCTTCATCGAGAAACTGCGTGGCGTTTACAACCGCCTGACGTTCGACAAGCGCTGACCGCGCCTCTGGCAACTCCGCCAAAATTTGCATCGCCGCCAGATGATGCATCCGGACTTCCGATTTGACACTCTTCTGCCCGCCCAAAACCTCGTGCGCGCTTACAAACCACATAAAGCCACGCACACCAAAAACCAGCACGGTCAAAACCAAAACCGCGGATCCGGCGATCCATTGCTGATGAGTACCTATACGGGAGAAAAAGGCCTGTGTTTTTTCGGATGCCGAGAGATATGCGGCAATCCCCGCTCCGGCCGCGCCGAGGGTTAATGAAGTCCATGTCTTGAGCGCCGGGGTACGGCCACTTAAAAGCCCCAGCCCCAAATCTCCCAGAAACAACATGCCCAATAGGAAAATGGCCGAAAAGATCGTCCATTTGGCCCAAATCGCCTCGCTGCCGTCCAAAGCCTGGTTGCGTAGGTCCCGCCACATGTTGAGGGCTGAACGGGATGCATCGAAAGCCGCCGGAAGCCAGATCACGGCCAGAAGCCAGCCGGGAAAGGTCAGCCCAAAATAGAATGCCACTCCCCCTAACCAGGTTCCTGCAACCGCGCTCCACAAAATGCCCCGCGCACACGTACTAAAACGGGATTGAACGAAAAGCAGAATTCCGGCCATGCCCGTCAATACCGTTAACGGACCTAGCGTGTCTTCGATACACCACCGGGCGAGATCGAAAAAAGGCACGGGGGGGAGCTGATTAGCGGCCATATCCGCATCCTACTTCGGACGGCTCTCCAAATCGATAGCACGAATCCTGCGGGGCTTCGTTATGAATGGTTTTGATCGATGGCCTTGTGTACCGCCTCAAGCACCACCTGTTCCACTTGCGGAGCCCAGGGACCGTGAAAGCCCTCATAGACCATAGACTGGCCTCCCTCATAGCCGCCCTCACGCAGAACACGCAGAGAAGGGATATAGGCAAAAACATCGTTGCAATAAGAACAAACCCAGGTCTTCTCAGGCCCAAGTTCATATTTCAGACGTAATGAATAATCGACCACAGCCTCGCCCGCCAAACCGATCCAATCGAAATCCTCGCCAATCGACCAAACCTGCACCGGATAGGGATAGGTCTCAGGCAGTTTTCCTTCGCGGTCGAGCGTTTCAAGCAGCATTTTGGCCCGGCGTTGCAAGTATATATCCGATGATGCCAGCTCCGCTTCAATCTTTTCACGGGGCGGCGCAGGTGAAAAAGGTAAATCCGTAAGTTGATAAGCGCACCGTAGATCTCCGCCAATGGGGCGCATGGGATTGGATAACGCTTTGAGCACCGAGTCGCTCAGGCTTCGGCCGTGCTGTTGAGCCAATTCCAATTTGCGGCGTGGATGCGGATTCTGATCGCCCGCACATCCGGCTACAAACATCGCCACACATCCAGGGAGCGCTTCTTCCAGGTTCGCTTGCGCGTATCCCGCATAATCCCCGTTAAAATTATAAAAATTCAATGTCGTATTGTGGCAGGCATACCCAAATACAACCGCCTTAAGCGAGCCATCCGGCTTGGTAATTCGAAGAACCGGGACATCATGATCGACCGGACCGATGGGATTCACCCCGATAATGATCCCGTTCAAGGTATATTCGCGGCGGTTGACTGCAAAACCGCATTCGCCGATCCCGTACTCAAGTTTCCCGGGCTCTAAATCTTTCAGCGCCGCTTCCGCCACAGCAACAAGTTTGTCTTCCAATGTTTGAATATACTCGGTGATAGCCGTTACCTGTTCTTCGGGTAGCTTGTAATAAACTTTCACCTGCACAATCGGGCCGCTGTGGGTATGCGATGAATTCAAGATCAATGCCGCGCGTGAAAGCCCTGTATTTTTCTCCACACGTTCGGCGATCCGGTCCGAAAGTTCCTTAGGCAGGCCGACCAAATCTGTGGTCACCAGCACTGCACGGTTCCCTTGTGCGTCTTCCAAGGCCAATGCTTTGGCAAACAGATCATGATCTTTGCCTTCCGATGGTTTATCGCGTGACGCGTATCCTGCCATCCACAAACTTTGCTCGGGAGTAATCACAGTCTTCGCGACACCAACCCGCATGACCTGGGATCCCCCCCCATTGGCGCTCAAAACCTGCCGTGCTGTCAGTGCGGCCCCGGCCAATGCCCCGAGTTGCACAAAGTGTCTGCGGTTTAAAAGTGGATTGATGGAATCTGTTTCAACTGAAAAAGCCTGTTTGGATGGCATCGTATTCCTCACCGTTCTATGGGACACAATCGGACCACAATATGGTTTGTCATGAACGTATCACGGCCAATATCATTAGATTGCGATTATCACAAATCCATTTGATTGTATGACATTTTAACAAAGAGCCAACCCACTCACTCCCCCACACCTTACCCTGACGTACCTCCCCCCGGCCCATCTTCCTAATTCTCCTTTCTCCTCTCAACTTTCTCCTTTCTCTATGGGGTGGCCCAGACACGCGACAGCGCGTCTGGGTGCGCCAGCACAAGAAGCATATCCCCGCCCCGTTTACGGGGAGGGACAGGGAGGGGTTTCTTTTCTACCAACCAAATCTATTTATCAGCGATTTCTTATATACCATACCCGGCAAGAGGCTGTATTAAAGTTTGCTAAACACACAACCTCCCCCGCCATCCCCCCATCTCTGCAAAGTTTTCGTGCCCCTTTCGTGCTTTCGTGATTCATATTGGAAAGATTGTGACTACCGCAAAAACTTCTCCCCATCCACCAACTTTTCAAACAAATACACCAAGCGCTGAAAGCGCGCAGCAAGCGTAGCCCAGGCTAGAGCCCGAGCATGCCATCGGCAGGCGAAGGGCGTCAGCCTGGGTAAATGCCCCAAAAAATCCTAAGCGCTGAAAGTGCGAGGCAAATCTACTTTCTCCTTTCTTGCCGCCGACGGCGGCTTGCAGGGTGCCGACCAATTACATCCTAAGCACATACTCCGAAATCGTGGGCCGGTAGGCGTCATGTCCTGCCCGGTCACGGGCCTCCTCTCTAATAGGCCTCCCCGGAATCTCTATGCTAACCTTAGCCTGACGGATCAACTCCATCATCCGGCCATAGTAAAAAATGTCCTCAACGATTTTCCAACGCAATATTGAAGCTTTACACCGCAAACATCCCCAGCTGGCTTCCATGTTGGCTGATATCGGCGAAACACCACATCTTCAACTGGCCCAAACTCCAACCGGACTGCCCACGCTGGCAATCACCGATAAACATGGCCGGGTGATTCCCTTTCACAATCCCCAGGATCCGGCAGCCGGGGCCAAACGTTGGGTTGAAATGAACCTGCAAGTCATTCAAACCCGCCCGCTGATCATGGTTTTTGGTGCGGGACTCGGTTATCACCTTCAACTGCTGCATCAAGTCATTAAGCCCGATAACCGCATTATCGTAGTTGAGCCCGATCCGGCCATTTTTGTGCATGCGCTTCATGTTTCGGATTTAAGCGCGCTCTTTGCGCATCCCGCGTTCGTTTGGTCCATCGGCGAGGATGTCCATGAATTGGCGATACATTTTAAAGACAATGTTTTAGAAAGCCGTCTTGCCAAATCCGGCGTAGTGTTGATTGGCTTGCCCAATGCCATTGAGTTGAATCGCGAATATATCCACCAACTCAGCAAGACAATTGAGGCCGAACGCAGACGGGTGAGCCTTCAAATCCGTACCCGTTCCGAGACAGCCGCTGAAATCATCCGCAATGTCGCCGCAAACATGCCCAGCGTTTTGAAATGCGGTGGGATTCAGAGTTTCCGGCACAAATATGCCGGACGCCCCGCAGTGGTCGCTGGAGCCGGTCCTTCATTGGCGGACTCTCTGCCCGAGCTCAGGCAGTCGCGGGATCGCGTGTTTCTGATCGCCGCCGATACCGCCTACCCCGTACTGGTTAAAGCCGGAATCGAACCGGACTGCATTGCCGCGGTCGATCCGACTGAGCTAAATGTCAAACGGCTTGAGGGCATCCAAAATTCACCGGCTTTGCTGGTGGCTCATCCCGGTATTCATCCCCGCCTTACTCAACCTTTCGGTGACCGCATTGCTTGGATGGATACCTTTAGCCGTGAAGGCGATGGCCTGCCTCGTCGTCCTTCCCATGTTTTGGAGCAACTTGGAATCTCGGATTCTTTGGGATCTTTGTTGTGTCCCGGTTCCACCACGCATGCGGCAATATCTTTCGCGCGCTTTTTGGGATGCGCACCCGTCGTTTTGACCGGCGTAGATTTGGCTTACCCGGCCGGTAAGAAATACGCGGATGGTGTACGGCATGTGGATCGCGATGAAATGGAACGCCACACCGTCCCCGCGAATGATGGGCAGTTGGTCGAGACCAATATCGCCTATGCCTATTACCTGAGGGGCATGCCTGTTTACCTAAAGATGCTGGGTGTCGATGCCATTACAACCTCACCAGGGGCCGCCAAAGTCAGCGGGTTGCCGTATATGCCCTGGTCTGAAATTGATTTCCCATCCCCGGCCCCGTTCAAACCGCTCAAACCCGCCGGATTACCCCATCAGACCATCCAACTCTTCCGCGAAAGATTGCAGATAGCGCTTCAAGAGCTGCAGGAAGCCGAACCGGAGCTGAACTCAATCCATAAAGGCATACGGCGGCTTTACCATGATTCCGATCCGGCAAAAAAGGCTTTCGCGCTTCTCCGCCGCTTTTCGGATTTGTTAGGGGCAAAAAAAGCCTTAAACCTCGTCTTAAGTCTCTGTCCGATGTCGGTGATTGACATCCTAAGCGGCGAAAGCCTGCGCCTATTAACCAGCGACCAACAAGATATACGCGAAAAGGCTATCCAAACCGTATCGGCTCTGATTGAGGATGCTACACGAGCCCTCGAAACTGTCCGCACCGCCCTGCAATCGATCCAAACCAATTGCTTCTAGCGATCTGCCGCCCCTCATAATCACTGTATGGTGCAGCCCAAAATTGGTCTTATGGACAAGGCTCCTGCCAACCCGTCGCTATCGTTACAAATGCTACTCGTAGGATGGATACTCGCACCCATCGATCCCTCTACACGCATCAACACAAGAGCCTTATTCCCGCCCCCTTTACGGGGAGGGTTAGGGAGGGGTCTCGTTCTCACCGAGCCGCTGCTTGATTATACATACACATGTATTGCCCTGCAGGGTGCTGATCGAAAACTTTTTCGAATACACCCCGAAATCGTGGGCCGGTAGGCAACTTGCCCACCGGGGTACCCGGGCGTGCCCTTCATTCTTCTTTCGTGTTTTCGTGATTCAAATGAATGCCTGAATTGCCTTGCAGGGTGCCGACATGGCAATTCATTTGAATATACTTTGAAATCGTGAGCCGTTAGGCGTCAGGTCATGCCCGGTCACGGGCCGCGGGAGTGCGAGGCAAATCCATCTTTTCTCTTCTCTACTCTCTCCTTTCTCGCCGCCAACGGCGGCGTGCAGGGTGCCGCCCCGATAAATCCTTTGTATACACTCAGAAATCGTGGGCCGTTAGGTCCCGCCTCGGCGGGATCCACGGCGGTCACGCCGCCATCCACCAACTGCCTCAAATGAACAAACCGTGTCCTGAAAGGACATCAGGTCGTAGCCCCAGGCAAGCGTAGCGCCGCCTGGGGTTAAGAACCCAAAACTTTCGGCCCTGTAAGGGCCGCACAAAATGAATTGAACCTTACAAAAACTCCCCCGCTATCCACAATCTCTCTTATTCGAAAACACCAAGCACCGTAGGTGCGACGAGAAAATAGCCCCGGGCAAAGTTTGGACGCCGGAGGCGGACAAACGCCGCCCGGGGTAACCGTCCCCAAAAATCTCAAGCGCTGTAAGCGCGCAAGAAAAGTGTTACCCATGTGCCCGGTCTATTTTTTAACCAATTTCCCCGGTCCGTACCCGTCAAATCCCCCGAATAAACTTTGATTTACGGCGGTCACGCCACGGGCTCAGGTGGAACCCTGATTTCCCGTAGGGGGATTTTGATACAGTTCTAGTAGTCACGAAAACCCTTTTAGGATTGTTATATGAAGTTTTTGCCCACATCGCTGTTTCTAATCGCCCTAATGCTTCTCCTTCCTTGTAGCTACGCGGACGATATCCCGGCTACTTATCCCGGGAAGGAATGGACAATCAAAACTCCAACCGAACTCGGCCTGGATACCTCCAAACTGGATGAAATCGCCCAACGGCTGCGGGGACGCGGTTGTGTTATCTACAAAGGGTACGTGGTAAAAACCTGGGGAGACCAGGCGGAAAAAGGTGATTGGATGTCATCCAGCAAACCGGTCATCTCCACCATGCTCTTTTTCGCCATTCAAGAGGGCAAGATTCAGAGCGTAAACACCCCAATTCGCGAGTATGGCTGGAATCTTCTTCCCAAAGATCAGGGCATGACTTTTCATCACCTGGCGAACATGATCAGCGAATACGCGCGCCCCGGCCAACCCGGAAAAGCCTTCGCTTATAATGACTTCGCCATCAACTTATATCGCCTCACCCTTTTTGATCGCGTCTTTAAAGAATCCGCCGAAAAAGTCGCCAATGATCCCAACCGGCTCGGCCCGCTACAGTTTCAAGATGGTCTGTCTTTCAACAAAAAAGTACGCACCAAAGCTTCCGTTCGCGATTTCGCACGCCTTGGGTGGTTCTGGTTAAACAAAGGCAAATGGGAAGACCGTCGGCTTTTACAGGAAGATTTTTTTGAGAAGTATGTCAAACCGCATGTGCCCAAAGACCTGCCGCACACGCAAAAAGCCGGTGACAACGATTATCTGGAAATCGGAAGTTACGGCGGTGGTTCCGATCATTTCACACGGTTCGGGCCGGGCATCTATGGCTATAACTTCTGGTTTAACAGCATGGGCCGCGATCATCCCGATGCCATAACTTGGCCTGATGCGCCGCTTGATGCCTATATGACCGTTGGCGCAGGTGGAAATTCCATGGTCATTCTGCCAAGTCAAAGCATCGTCGTGGCAGCCGCCAGAGCAGATTGGGGCAATCCCCAACCGGGCAAAAAGTCATCGGCCATGAATGAGGTCATGCGACTGGCCTGTGCCGCGATCCCCGCTCCGAAACATGCCAATGCCGCCACGGTTCCCAAAATCTACATGATGTCCGGCACGAATCAAAAGTGGCAACTATGTACCTTCGATTTTGAAGGCCCCCAATCGACTGAGACTTCTAACAATCCCAATCCTTTTCTCGATTACCGTTTACAGGTTCTATTTCGCAGCCCCGGTGGACAGACACTTTCCGTACCCGGTTTTTTCGCGGGTGATGGTCAAGGCGGCGGTGCCGGAAAAATCTGGCGCGTTCATTTCACCCCAAATGAACCGGGCGACTGGACTTTTAAAGTCTCTTTCCGGCAAGGTCCGCAAATTGCCATCGACTTGAATCCGGATGCCGGACAACCGGCCGCTTTCGATGGCACGGCCGGTCAGTTTTCCGTAAAGGACCGGGATTCCGAGGCCCCCGGGTTTTTCAAATGGGGACGGCTGCAATCTGCCGACTGTCATTATTTCAAATTTGCCGATGGCCCTTATTGGCTCAAAGGCGGCGCGGATAGCCCCGAAGACTTCTTGGCGTACACAGGCTTTCAAGATACTCCTCGCGCTACACATGCCTATGCGCCGCATAGTAAGGATTGGCGTGATGGTGATCCTGATTGGAATGACGGTGCAGGGAAAGGAATCATCGGCGCGCTTAACTATCTCGCCTCCGAAGAGGTCAACTCGATTTATGTCATGCCCATGAATATCGGCGGTGATGGCAAAAATGTCTGGCCGTATGCGGGCAAAATCGATCCAAAGGGCAATCCCGCCAACGATAACCTGCATTTCGATATCGGCAAATTGCGCGAGTGGGATATTGTTTTCAATCACGCCCAGCAAATGGGCATTCTGGTGCATTTTGTGCTGAATGAAGCCGAGGAACCGAATAAAAGAGAGTTGGATGATGCCACGCTGGGAGTGGAACGCAAACTCTATTATAGGGAACTGATCGCTCGTTTCGGCCATCTTTTGGCGCTGCAATGGAACCTTTGTGAGGAATACAATCTCAATATCGAGCTCCCGCCGGAAATGCTAAAAGCCTGCGCGGAATACATCCACGCCGTCGATCCTTATGATTCTCCGGTTACGGTTCATCATGCCGGAGGAGCCATAAAAGCCTGGAAACCGTTTCTCGGCTTTCCCGGTTTTGCAGTCACTTCTTTCCAAACCCGCGATGTCAATGCAGTCGAAGAATGGCGCGCGCTTTCAAAGCAGGCCGGGCACCCGCAAGTCATCGGCATGGATGAATTCTTTCCCGATAAGGCCAATGCCGAAAACGCGGACCGTCACCGCCGCGAATATATCTGGCCGATCTATCTTTCCGGCGGCCAGATCGAATTCATCTTAGAGGATCTTTTAAAAACCGAAGATTTCAGAAAGTACGAGCCGCATTGGCGCATGATGCGTCATGCCCGCAACTTTATGCAAGATAATTTGCCGTTCTGGGAAATGGTTCCCCAAGATGACCGTCTGCATACAAAGTCCGTAAAAGGCGAGGTGTTTGCTTTGCCCGGCAAGGTATATGCGGTCTATCTGCCTCATTGGGAGCCTTGCCGCTTGAATCTAAATGACAGCGCCGGTATTAGCTATGAAATGTCCTGGTTCAATCCGCGTAATGGAAAATTTGAAGGTGATAAAACAATCGTCTCCGGCGGCACAGACCTCGAACTTGGCACCCCCCCCACCGAGAAAGCAGAAGATTGGGTAGTTCTGCTTAAAAAGAAATAATCCCGGTATGAGCCGCTGTTTGCCATACGTACACATGTATCGTATACAGGGTGCCGACCTGGATAATCAATTAAATATACTTCGAAATCGTGGCCCGTTAGGCTTCTTGCCCACCGGGGTACCCGGGCGTACCCTTCATTCTTCTTTCGTGCTTTCGTGATTCAAATGTCTAACTCCCCCGTCTCATTACTACTCTCTACTTTCTCGCCGCCGAATGGCGGCGCGGGAGGGCGACGCTCCTGCGGAGCCGCTGTTTGCCATACGTACACACGTATCTCCCCATCCACCATCTCCCTCAAACGAACACGCCATGTCCTGAAAGGACAAAAGCCTGAAGCCCAGGGCCAGCGTAGCGCAGCCCTGGGTAAACGCCCTTATATAATTCGGCCCTGTAAGGGCCGCAGAAATCAAACATCATTTCGAAAACTTCTCCCCATCCACCAACTCCCTCCAATGGTGCGCCGCGGGAAGGCGAATTCCGCCATGGGCGGTATGAACCGCTGCTTGCCATACGTACACATGTATATCCCCATCCACCAACTCCCTCAAACAAACACACCAAGCGCTGAAAGCGCGTCGCATGCCTTTGCCCAGGACAACGTTTGGGAGTCGAAGACGGACAAACGGCGGCCTGGGTAAATGTCCAAAAACATCCTAAGCGCTGTAAGTGCGAGGCAAATCCATCTTTTCTACTTTCACCTCTCTCCTCTCTACTCTCTCGCCGCCCACGGCGGCGCGCAGGGTGCCGACCCGTTAAATCCCCCGAATAAACTTTGAAATCGTGGGCCGTTAGGCTTCTTGCCCACCGGGGTACCCGGGCGTACCCTTCATTCTTCTTTCGTGCTTTCGTGATTCAAATGTCTAACTCCCCCGTCTCCTTACTACTCTCTACTTTCTCGCCGCCAACGGCGGCGCGGGAGGGCGACGCTCCTGCGGAGCCGCTGTTTGCTATACATACAACTGTATCTCCCCACCCACCAACTCCCTCAAACACCCACACCAAGCACCGTAGGTGCGGCCAGGTAATAGCCTCGGCTTAGCATGAGACGGTCGAAGACCGGCGAAGGCGTAAGCCGGGGTAGAATGTCTTTTCTAATTCCTAAGCGCTGTAAGCGCGCAAGGAAAAATAACTCTGTATCGGCGTGCAGGATGCTGATTGGGCAACTTTTTCGAATATACTTTGAAATCGTGGGCTTTTAGGCATCAGGTCCCGCCCGGCCATGGGCTCTACTTTCTCCTCTCTCCTCTCTCGCCGCCCACGGCGGCGCGCAGGGTGCCGACCCGTTAAATCCCCCGAATAAACTTTGAAATCGTGGGCCGTTAGGCTTCTTGCCCACCGGGGTACCCGGGCGTGCCCTTCATTCTTATTTCGTGCTTTCGTGATTCAAATGTCTAACTCCCCCGTCTCCTTACTACTCTCTACTTTCTCGCCGCCAACGGCGGCGCGGGAGGGCGACGCTCCTGCGGAGCCGCTGTTTGCTATACATACAACTGTATCTCCCCACCCACCAACTCCCTCAAACACCCACACCAAGCACCGTAGGTGCGGCCAGGTAATAGCCTATAACTTCTCACCTTAGTTATCGGATTCAAATATAGATTGATGTTATTCACATGCGGCGCGTTTGCGTCACCTGTGGATAAATCACCCGATTTATGTTCCAATGCCCGCCTCCGGCGCGGGGTAGCTCGGCAAATAGCTGTCGTTCATGACTTGCCGGGGATGGCTCCCCGCGCCGGTTATCAGACTCATCACTGACTCATTGGGAACGGGTTTGTTAGAGGGATCTTCATATTAACTGTCCGATTGAAGCCGTTCTCTTGTTGTCCTCGGGGTGGGTAATAACATCGAGGAGAGCGGTGTCGAGGCGTTGAATCAACGCGTCACGATCCTTGCAGTGCACATTGGTAAACCAGCGTGCCTTGAGGACGCGCCAGATGCGTTCGATGGGGTTCAAATCCGGGGAATAAGGCGGGAGGTAGACCGGTTCAAAGAAATGCCAGTTGGTGGATTTTCGATGATGCCAAGAAGCGTTATCCAGAATGAGGATATTCCGCTTGCGCTGAGGATGAATCATTCGATGCGCTTCGTCTAAAAACGCTTGGAATACATCACTGTCCACATGACTGGCTTCAATCGCGAAAAATTCTCCAGTCCGAGGCGCCACCATTCCCAAGGCATTCATTCGAATGTGGTCGCCATTGTGGGTGACGCGTGTCTTTCTCCCTTTTTTGTCCCAACGCTGCCGCGAGCGCGACTCGCCTTCAAACCCCGATTCATCCGCAAACCAGAGTTCAACGTCGGGATTCTCACTCAGCTCCCGCAATGTCTCACGAAAAGCCTGGCGTTTCTCTTCATCTTGACGGTCCGGCCAGGGCTGAGGCACTTTCAACGTAAAATCATTTTCATGAAAAAAACGTAAAACCGTATTGTACGAGCATTCGATCTGGTAAGTCTCTCGTAGAAAACCGTGAAAATTCCGAGCCGTCCAGAAGGTGCGAGCCACCTTTTCGGGGTGATCCAGCACTTCCAGCAATTCATTTTCCTGATTCGGATCAATACACTTGGGACGTCCACGGCCCGGCTTGGGAATCAGCCCATCAATCCCGCATTCATTAAACGCCTGAATCCAGCGTCGAAGGTTTCGTTCGCCAATCACAAGCGCTTTGCAGACCTGATCCCGGGGAATCCCGGTAATCAATAACTGCATCGCCGTACAGCGCGTGTTCATCTCAAACGTACCCACCCGTGACGCCTCTTTCAGCTCCTCACACGTCGCGTTCTCTGGATTGGGTTCCAAGCGTGTACGGCACATGCTGGTACCTTGACAGCAACCCTCCATAAGATCTAGGGGAAACGGACAATTCTTTTGAGGATCCCTCTAACCGTTTTAGGCTGGTCGCGATGAGTCCACACGAAGGAGAGGTTACCATGAAAAAAAGTCTATTCTTAGGTGTGGATGTGGGGATGGAAGAACATGCCTGCTGCCTGCTCGATGCCGAACGCACGGTGTTGTGGGAGGCGCGGATCGTCAACACGCATGATGGCTGCCAAGAGATTCTTGCCGCTTTGAAAAAGTGGGAGAAAAAGGGATTTGAGATTTGGGTAGGAATGGAGGGACGCGGCGGGTATGCCTCGCCCTTGGATGGCCATATCTGCGCGGCGGGCCACAAACTGGTCAACATTTTACCATCGCAAATGAAAAGGTATCGGGAACTGAGCCAACATCAACCGGATAAAGATGACGAACTCGATGCGTGTTTGTTGGCCGAATTTCTGATGTGGCAGGTGCGGGAAGGCCGGGTTCGTGTAGAAAAGAAACTCGATCCTTACTTTCAATCATTGAAAGAGGCCGGACGGGGATTCCAAGATATGACCGAAGAAAAGGTGCGCATTCAAAATCAACTCGTCAGTCATGTCCACACCTACTGGCCGGAATTAATGGAGAAGGGCCGTTATTTCAGCACGACCGATGCACGGGGCTTGTTAGCGATTTTGAAAGAATACGCCACTCCGGCGGCGGTAAGCCGTACGGGCGTCAAACAATTGAATAAGATTTTAACGAAAGCGATGCGGCACGACCAAACCGAACTCGCTGAACGGCTGGTTTGCGATGCGCGGCGGATCCGGAAGTGGGCGCAGCCTTTAGAGTGTTTCTCGAAAGTTTTTTCCTTTTAAGTGAGTCTGTCATAAATCGGTTTTCATGGTACAGGTCTTCTGGTTGCCTTCTTGCCGATCCATCAACCAGCAAAGCGCCTGATCGAGTCTCTCCATGAGTTCATCCCGGGTTTTGGCGACAAAATCCGCGAACCATTCGGCTTTGAGAAGGAGCCAGAGTCTTTCAATCGGATTAAGATCCGGGGAATACGGAGGTAGAAACATCGGTTCAAAGCGTCCCCAACGCAAAGAACTTCGTTTATGCCAGGAAGCGTTGTCCACAATCAGAATCTGGCGCTTTCGTTTGAGAGCCAAATCCTGGTTGGCGTGATTCAAAAAACACTGGAAAACCTCCGTGTCTGAATGCGTGAATTCAAGTGCGTAGGCTTCACCCGTCCGGGGGCAAATAATCCCCGTAATGTTCATCCGGATGTGGTCGCCATTCTTCGTGGTCCGAGTCTTGGAACCCTTGGGCGCCCAGCGCCGCCGGGGTCGTGGGTCTCCCTCCACACCACATTCATCGCCAAACCAAAGTTCAATATCCGGGTCTTCCGAGAGTTGTTTCAGCTTGTCGCAGAAGGCTTTTCGCGCCTCTTCATCTTGGCGGTCCGGCCAGGGTTGAGGGACTTTCAACGCAAAATTCTGATCGTGAAGAAAACGAATGACCGTGCTGTAGCCAACCTCGATCTCGAACTGCTCGCAGATGTAGCCATGAAACTTCACCCCTGTCCAATGAACTTGATCCGCTTGCTCGGGGTTCGTTAAAACCTCACGCAAATCTTCGTGAATTTCCTCGGGAATCTTACTCGGACGGCCCTCACGAGGTTCCTCAAGTAATCCGTCAATGCCTTGTTCGTTGAAGGCCTTTATCCAATTACGCAACGCACGGTCACTCACGCCAAACAGTTTCGCCATGCTCTTGCATCCAAAGCCCATGACCAAGCCGATGATGGCCCGAAATCGATTATGTTCACGTTGCGTACGCGCACACTTCGCCGCAATCTCGAGTTCTTCCATCGAGGCGTTCTCTGCATTCACTGTCAGTGCTACGCGTGCCATCAAACGTAGATAAGCACAAACCGAACAACGGATCTACGGGAAAAACCTACTCAAACGGAAAAAACTTTCGAGAGATGCTCTAGACGTTGCTGTCACGGTTGTTAAAACCATGGCCGCGACCTTGGAGTATTTGCTGACGATTTGTCAACAAATGGAAAAAGTCTTGCACGAGTTGCTGCTCAAACATCCGTTCGGGGAATGGTTGTTGGAACAACCGGGGATCGGCGTACGGACTGCGGCTTGTTTCATGGGTGAAGCCGGCGACTTGAGCCGTTTCGATTGTGAAGAACAACTGGCGCGGTGTGCGGGCCATGGCCCGGTCAAAGATCAAAGCGGAAAATCGGCTGCGCGTTACTACGACGGTCACCGTTACAATCACCGCTTGAAACGGATTCTTCTTTTAATGGCTCAATGCCGGTCTCAACACGATCCGGAGTCACGCGCTTATGTTCAAAATCGAAAACAAGGAAGCAAAGGGTATTGGGGGCTGATCAAAAAACTCGCGCGGCATCTGCTGCGATTTCTGTGGAAAAACTGGGTAAAAATTGTGGAAAACCCAAAGGCGGCCGTCCAAGCATAATGTTAAAAAACTCCCAAACCACCCTTCCGCCTTGATAGGAACTCCTCGGCTTAGCATGAGACGGTCGAAGACCGGCGAAGGCGTAAGCCGGGGTAGAATGTCTTTTCTAATTCCTAAGCGCTGTAAGCGCGCAAGAATTGAAACCATGAAACGCTTTCGGTATACATTATTTAGAACAACCCTGCTCCATCCACGTTTTTATTTACTATAAATCACTCTCCGCGTAAAAAACGCGATCCGCACTTACCCCAAAAGCCCTGTAAACATCGAATTCTGGAGCCGGTTGCTTTGTGTTAAGACCGCAATGTTGGCCTGAAGCAACAGCTGTGCGTTTGCGTAGTTTGTCGATTCTTGGGCATAGTCTGCATCGCTGATCCGCGAAAAACTGGAAGTCAGATTTTCGGCCGCAACCGAAAGATTATTGACCGTACTTTCAGCGCGATTTTGGAAAGCGCCCAGACGTGACCGCGTTTGATTAACTTGATCGATAGCCGCGTCAATAATCTCCAAAGCCTGATTGGCTCCTGAGACTGTGGTGATATCGATATCCGCGACCGTTTGGCCTTCGCCCAAACCGAGCGCATTCGCGCTGATATCGCCGAATGATATCCCCATCCGCTGATTGGCGTATGCGCCGACTTGGAAATTCGCAGTCGAGTTAACCGAACTGATAACCACTGTCTGGGCATTGGCCGTGCCCACGCCTGGAACATCGACAATCGCATCGAAATCGACCGTAAGCGTCTCGGCAACTCCACTCGAACGGCCGCTGGTAAAAGTCACATCTTGATCCCCATTCTGAAATGTGACTGCTGCGCCGCCATTCAGGGAACCCACATACTGGGAGGATTCAGCCGCCAAAAGATCCTGGCCGACACTCAGGTTGGAGCCGATACGTAGCGTGATTTCCTGAGTATCGCCAAAGGGTCCGGCATCCGGACCGCGCAAAGTCGCCACCTGCCCGGCCTCAACCAGCTGTGCCGGGCCACCCCCAATCGATACAGTCGCGCGTTCCGCATTTCCTTCTCTTACAACCGTATCCCCTGCCGCAATGGTCCCGAAATCGTTTCCGCCGGGCGTGTTATCGTTTACCACCAAGGTGAAGCCGGTTTGAGAACCGGTGGTTGCCAAATCATCCGTAACCGTGATCGTGCCATTGCCGGACAGCGTTGCCGTGGCATCGGTAAAACCGCTCTGATTACCCGCCCCGCCTGCGGCCAAGGTGTTGTCGCGAACATTGAGCTCGGCAATCAGATCGTCCAGCGTCGCCGCCGTGCCGTTGCCAACCGCTCCATCCCCTCCAGCCGCTGCAATCGTGATTTGGCTTTGAAAGGTCGTCCCATCGGCGTTTGTGCCCTGGACCGTAATGGTATCTCCCGCCGCCAAGGTTGCCCCGCCAAAGGTTGCGCCCACCAGCTCGGTTGTGCCGGTAGCCGCCGCACCGCCCGGCCCAGCAAAACCGGTTGTGGATTGCACCTGCCTTTGCTGAGCGGCTTGCACACTGGTCACATTGATGGCGAACTGGCCTGTATCGAAAGTCGATCCGGTCAGGGCGTTCAGATTATTCCCAATCTGCGCTCCCGTCGCTTGGCCGTTTACTTCGGCCTGACGCGTAATCCCGGCCTGAGTTTGTGTATCCCCGGCCGCATTCTGCACCGTAAACTCGACATTAAACTCCGAGATGACTTCTCCCCCGCCTGAAACAAACTCAACCCGCCCGGTCGTGGCATTGAGTCTTACATTTGTTTCCCCAACATTGGTTCCTGCTGCGGAGTCCACCCCGGCAGTAGCCTCGGCCTGATCGATGGCTTGTTGGATGGCATCGGTCAGACTCGTATTCGCTCCGCCGCCTCCGGCCAGGTCTGTACCTGCACTAATCTGAAGACTGCCCGTAAAGGCCGTTGTCCCGTCAGCCAGCACACCGCTAAAGGTGATCGTGCCTCCGGCCTGCAAGGTCGCACCATTGAAAGTCTGATCGGTCAGGGCCGTCCCCGCGCCTGCTGCCCCGCCTCCACCGGCCGAGTCAATGAACTGGCCGGTCGTCACAGCGATATCGGTGGCGTTTTGAATACCGACATTAATGGTCTGGGTGTTCCCGGTTCCGTCATTTGTAAGAATCTGGGCATTGCCTTCCCGGGTCTGTGTGATCTGAAGAAAATTCGTCCCTGTCGAAAGAGTCGAAGCCCCGGGACCGCCGCTGATATTCACACCCAGATCTTCCTGGCCACTGGCGATATTCGCCGTCGCCGAAAAATCCCCGTTGAGCAGACGGTTCGTGCCGAACTGGGTCGTATCCGCAATTCGGTTGATTTCGTCGATATTCTGGAAAACCTCTGACTGTAAGGCCTGACGGGCGGAGGAATCATAGATCCCGGTATTGGCCGCCTGCAAAGCCAAGTCCCGGATACGCATCAGATTATCTGTCGTGCTATCCAGGGCTTGGTCAGCCACATTAACCACATTCATGCTGTCCTGGGCATTGCCGATGGCCTGATTCAGTGCCCGTAACTGAGACTGCAAGCGCGATGCCACTGAAAGCCCCGCTGCATCGTCTGCTGCACGGTTAATGCGCAACCCGCTCGAAAGCCGTTCTTGAGCGCGGCCCAACTGCTTTGTGACCAGATTATTGAGATTGCGGATCGCCTGCGATCCAAGATTGTTGTTGATACGGTTGATACCCATAAGCAACTCCCGTTTGGCTCTTGTGGCGGCGTAATGCACCGCGCTGGTTTCTATGGAGGGTGCCGGAGGTCATGCGCATAGCAGACCGGCCCGTCACCCCGCTCAACCGCGAATGCACGCTGTTTCTTGAGTTGCTACGATGCTCTGCCTTTGATGTGAAACAGCCGAACAAACCCGATTTTATCCTGATTTACTATTAATTGAACAGTCTTCTTTCTCAGTTTTTTCCTTGGCACTCGTTAACATCCGCTCCGGTATTGGACCCCGGAATCAAAAAACGCTTAATCGCCAAAGCCCAACAAAATGCCGGCGAAATCGACCGGAAGCACATTGGCCTGCGCCAAAACCGCAGCCTGCACATTGAGCCGTAGCGTATTCAATGTCAGATCAGTCGTTTCTTGCGCGATATCCGCATCGGTAATTCGCGTCTCCGCACTTTGCACATTATATGATTCCGTATCCAATGAGTTGGCCGTCGCCGTCAGCCGTGTCGTCATCGATCCCGCCCGGGCTTGAATCGAAAGTACCTGCTCCAAAGCCGCATCGATTACTTCCAGGGCCTCTGTTGCATCGCTGGCATTAAGCACACTGATATCATCCAGCGTCCGGCTGGCTGAAATGCCCAAACTCTGCGGACGTACATCTCCCAGGCTGAAAGAAATTTCTTCCTGATCCAATCCGCCGAGGAAAAAGGACATCTCTTTGCTGACAGATGAAATGGTAAAAGTCTCGCCCCCAGTCGCACTGGTGGATGTTATGGGCACGATACTGTCGAAATCGATTGTGAGGTATTGATAGTCGTCTTTCGCCCCGTCAGCCCGGGGACCGGATACAAATGTCACATCTTGTTGGCCGCTTTTAAAAGCAACCGCTTCACCGCCGTTCAAAGTTCCGGAAAAAGTCTCGGCAACGTTATATAACGAATCGCTGCCCGTACTAAAATTATTTCCTACCCGGAATGTAACGGTGGAATAAGACCCATCGTCGTTTTGGCTTCCCTCCAGAGTCACAATCTCCCCGGCTTCCACAGTCTGGGCCTCGCCGTTATTGACGCTAATCACGGCTTGTTCGGCGTTGCCTTCAAAAACAGTTGTTGCTGAATCGCTTGTTTGGCTTGTGCCGTTCACGATTAATGTGAAATAGGTTCCTGAATTGGTGGAGGCCACATCATCGACAACACGTAACTCACCCGTCGCCTGAAGTGTCGCTGTGGCATCGTTGAAACCGAAAGACGTCGCCGTTTGATTGCGAAAGTTCAGCTCATCGATTAAGTCTTGGAAATTCTGCACGACGCCATTGCCCGCTGTTCCATCTGGACCACCTTGGATTGTAAGAACCGTATTAAACGTTGTGCCATCTGCGTTTGTTCCTTCAATTTCAAGCGTATCTAGGTTGCTAAGAGTAATCCCATTAAAGGCAGAGGCGTTGAGGTTTGTGGCCGCAGTAACAGCCGCTCCCGTAGCCTCGATCACAAACCCAATTCCCGTCTCAACAATTCGCTCTTGAGCGGCTGTCACGGTTTGCACTTCAATTTCAAATTCTCCGGTATCGAAAGTCGATCCCGTAACCGATGAAAAGCTGTTTCCGATTTGTGCATTGTTTGTAACTGCGACAACCTCCCCATTAATGCTATTGCTTCGGATGATTCCTGTTTCGGTAATCTGGTTGCTGCCCGCATCCAAAACCGTGAAATCGATGTTAAAAGCGCTGATTGCCCGTCCCTGATCGGTCGTAAATTCCAAGCGTCCTGTGCTTGCCCCTGAATCGAAATCGACCGTCGTCTCCAGCGTTCCGGTGCCATCGATACCGAGTGTCGCTTCGGCGTCATCAATCGCCTGTTGGATTGCATCGACTAAACTTGTACCGATGCCGCCGCCGCCATCGATATCGGTACCGGCGCTGATCACAAAGCTCCCGCTGAATTCCGTGGTCCCGTTTGCTAAAACCCCGCTGAATTCAAACCGATCGCCCGCGGAAAGCGTCGCCCGGTTAAACGTCAAACCGGGCAGGGTATCCGCTCCTGCGGCGATAGCCGCGCCATTGATAAACTGCGCGGCTGTTGTGGCAATATCCGTCTGTTGTTGAATACCAACATTAATCCCGGCCGTGCTGCCCGAACGAATTTCCGCGCGCCCATCTTGGGTTTTAACAATATTTAAATAGCTCCGCCCATCGAGCAAAGTCGCGCTGTTGGAACCATAGGAAATCGAACCGCCCAGACGGTTGTCGATATTGTCTATAAATTCGCTCTGACTGCCGATACTCCCATCTAATAACCGCTTACCCCCAAACGACGTCGTTGATGCAATTCGGTTGAGCTCGGATAGCAAATCTCCGATTTCGTTTTGTAAAGAAATCCGCTCGGAAATCGTTAGCGAGGTCGATGAAGCTTCTTGCGCTTTATCCCGGATGCTCTGCAATGAGGTTACAAATTCATTGAGTGCTTCATCCGCTAAATTCGAAACGGCCATCGCATCCTGCACATTTTCTGAAGCACGGCTTAAAGCCCGGACTTGCGTACTCAATCTGCGGCTTAATACAAAACCACCGACGTCGTCCGAGGCACGGTTAATCCGTAATCCCGAAGCAAGCCGTTCGAGATTAATGCCGATCCCTTTGTTGGCTTGGTTAATCCGGCTGATGATCCCTAAAGCCGGGATATTTGAATGGACACTAAGCGAAGATGCTTGGGTAACCATGGCCGCTTACCTTCCTGACATTCCCCCTGGGGAATCGTCATTTTTCGCGAAATTGCGAAAAAAAGCTCAAGTTTTTGCGCAAGCGGCCTATAACTGTTCTAGACCCGGAAGTTCGAAAACGAATTGCACGGTGTCTAAAACACGTTAACTAAGGCGTAGCCGCCTGCAGTCCCGGACAGGGCTGCGGTGTGCTGCGGCGGTCGATTAAGCCATTAGTTGTCCTTTGGCCGGGATGCGACTAATGGCTTACTCTTTGTGCACGCAACGGAACATATGTTCAAATCTCCTGGCAGGCTCCAGCCGGATTCAGATATCCGGATTTTTGGAACCGGTCACAGATCGGATTTGAATTAGAGTGCGCGCTTATTCTCAATCCGGAATACACCAAGACCGGTCAAGAACCTAAAGCGGCACGGATTGGAACTCATAAAAAGTTCCGGTTTTGTTCTATCTCATCGGATCACCAAACCCTCCTCACGTATGAATTCATATCCATACATCCGAATGGCTGGCGTCCGTTGTCTCCTAGTGGGAGGACCGGGGCCTCGGAATGGTCCGGCCCTCCAAGATCAACGGAGATAGATCTTGTGCGGGTTCAGCACACCCAAACGGCCGCGTTAATACGCTTTGGATGTGGCCGGTCGTCGGAGGATTCGGGGAGGGGATTGTCGAACCGGATGGCTCAACAGAAGGACCCCGGACCCAGACTGTCGGGTGCGTGCGGCGGTCGAATCACGTCCATGCCACGATACCTAAGGCCGGGATGCGGCATAGACGTTGTTTTCCGCAATGTCTCTGAACGTGAGCCTCACGTGTGCGGGAGGTTTCCGCAACACAGCCCAAAAACCAAATGGACCAGTCGATCCTTCGGCCTTTCGGGCAAATGGGCTCATGCACCTAAATTATGATCCTCATCTCCTGTCTGCGCTCAAATCATTTCTTACAGCCTCCATGGCTAGGTCAAATCCAAAAGCCGGTAAAAAAAGAGGCGCACGCCACAGATCTGGTGGATCTTTGCAGAGTGCGCCTCGGCTTTCGTCTTGCTGAGACTTTGGTCGATACGGCGGGAGGGACTTCTCCCTGCGTGTCGCCTTCAGTCCCGGGCCCAGCTACAGTGGCTGCGGCGGTCGATCAAGCCCTTATCCTGCTCCTAGTCGGTTCGTGAGGGTCACGGGCCTCACCAACTGACCTCATCCTTGGCCGGGATGAGGATAAGTGGCTTGGGAACTTTTTGTGATCCTGGGGAGAGTGGGCGGTTTGCCCTGGGCTCGTTCCGGGGTCACTGCGCGTCCTGACGCAAGAGTGTTACCGAGGCCTTAACGGCTTTTTTAGTTATCGATTTAAAGGCCGTGCCGAAGCACGGGCACTTTGAATCCGGTTTTATAGGTTTCCTTCTGTTCTCCCGGAGAAAATCTCCGGGCTTGATACCTTCCAGGTTAAGGAACAATGCAATCGCAATAGCAGTAAACAGAATGGAGCAGTCACCCCTATGGGTGCTGCCCTCCATGGCTGGTCTAAACACCGAGCCGTTGTTTCCCCAGCGGCTTTGCCATCTATCTGATGCCAGATTCAAGAAACCTTGACATTAACAGCTGGCGCTGGTGAAAAGACCTATTTTACCGTGTCGATACTGTTATCGGCGCTTTGAAGATACTTCTTAAGCTTTTTTTCAGATTTTTTTTATTTTTTTCCTGAAATAATCCTGGCGAGCCCTACAAGCAGGCTGTCGATACATAAGTGTCAGAAATTCAAGCGATTAGAAAAACACTACCCGTTTTGCATCTTTTTCTATACCCGCGCATCATGAAATTGAGGTCATTTAAAGCCAAAAATTGCCTTTTAGATCGCAGTCATAGGAACTTTGGACTGACAAAAATGTCGCGCAGGATTTCCGTCTCATGACGGGCAGAAATTGATAATGGATTGATAGGCCCTGTTAAGGCTCTCCGAATTCTTTGCGGCAACAGCAACATTCCAGTCGTTCGAAATAAATTCGATTAATCGTGCATTGTAATTCGGTCCCTGTTTTGCCGTACTACCCGATACGGGCGCCAAATCTTCCCTTAATGCCCTTTGTCTGCTTTTTCGCGCACAATTAACCAAGCACCTTTTGGCATCTTCTTCGAGGTCAGGTTTGGAGGGGATATGCTTTTCCGAAATCTTTAGGAATTGGGCAAACCCCGCCCGGTCTGCCAAAATCCAAGATTCCACTTCTCGCACTGCAACACGAAAAAGAAAATTTGAATTCTGTGGCTGTGTAACCCATTCGGATATCAGGATCGGGGCGCATTCGCACTGGTCCAAATCTGTTAGAAGAATGCACGGCATCCCTTTGGCCGCTTGGTTTAATCCATTGGCCATCCTTTTGAGCCGGCCAAATCCTCTCCCATGAATACGATTTGCTATCAGCAATCGGCCATCTGAAAGATCGACCAATCTTTTCAGTACGGCTTCACTAACATCATCTTCATATGCAATTTGTATCGGTATGTTAGGACGCATCGAACAAGGATAATTGGCTGACACCTTTTGCTTCCGTACGTGTCACAACTGCATCAGCAATCGTCAAACCGCTTTCAAGAAGCGTCCGGACTCCATCAATGTCCGAGCAGTTCTCAACCCTAGTGCCTTCAGTAGATGGACTGAGCAACAGCACCTCCTCGCCGCCGATCCCCGCATCGGAAAGCAAATCCACACTGTGCGTGCTGAGCATAACTTGGCGTTTTTTACGCGATTGAATCTTCGAAATTAAAGCGGGCAGTTTTCTAACTACGCCTGAATGAAGAGAAAGCTCCGGTTCCTCCAATAGCAACAGAGAATCCCCATCCAGGAGCGACCAAAGAAATCCGATCAAGCGCAAAGTGCCATCCGAAAACTGATCTTCACGCTGCTTTCCGGCATGAGGACGCCAGTGTTCGTAAACCGCCTCAAGGTGCGGTATTCCCATTTCGTCTTTGGTATCTGTCAGTTGTTTGAGCTGTGGGACAGCCGTTTGCAGGGCGGCCTCGATTTTCCGTAACCGGCTTCTCCTGGTTTTTTCCGGCGTCTTTACCACTCTTTCAAGGAAACTGCGTCCGAATGGATCCGTCGGCACGCCGGGTCCTGCAAATGCATCGGGATAACGCAAAAGCTGGGGAACGAGATGCAAATACACCGTTGATTCCAGGAATTCCACAATCTGGCGAAAGTCCCTATTTACATTGATCTGTTCGAGATGAGTTTGGGTTAGACGAGCAGGGTCTTCTTTATCATGGCGATCTGGTCTTTGCAGTAAATTCTTCTTTCCTTGCCAAACCCGCTCATATTCAATCCGGGGCTGACGTTTTCCCCGTGGCTCCTGCCGGATTCCAATTTCATATTTCCAAATCGGTTCAAGACCGGCCGATTCGGAAAAAGAAACCTCAATACTAACAACAGGATCACGCCGGGCGGCCAAACAGCGAATCTTTGATAATCCTCCACGGTCGCCCACCGCCTTCTGCAACCCTCCACCCGGCATTGCAATATCACGAAGGAAGCGAAAGACATCGAGAAAATTCGACTTGCCGGAGGCATTAGGGCCAACCAAAAACATACGTTGTCCAAGCCGCGCAACGGCGGTTTGAAAGTTTCGCCAGTTTCTCAATCTAACTTGGGAGACAATCATTATGCCTTGCCATGTCCTTCGCTTAAGGACAGAAACAGGGTATTCGCAGACCTATGCGGTGTCAATCATCGCAAAACTTTGGACAAGCTCCACCCACACACAAAAAAAAACCCACCCGGAATTCCGAGTGGGTTTGAATAGGTTTTCGATAAAAAACGAAACGGAAAAAGCGGCTTATGCTTCGCTGTTTTCGGCCGCTGTTTCTTGAGGCGCGGCATCCTGTACCGGCATGGCAGCCTTTTCGGCGGCCGCTTCGGCTTCATGAGCGGCTGCTTCGGCGGCGGTTCTTTTGGCCACGATCGCGCGCTGCGCTTGTTGGATACGCGTCGCCTTACCGACACGATCACGCAGGTAATACAGTTTCGCACGGCGGACTTTACCGTGACGCACCAGCTTTAGAGAATCGACACGCGGCGAATGTAACGGGAATGTACGTTCCACGCCGATACCGTAGGACAGTTTGCGGATCGTAAACGTCTCACCCAATCCACTGCCCGCACGGCGAATGCATACACCCTCAAAAGCTTGGATGCGCTCTTTGTTACCTTCGATAACACGTGTATTCACACGCACGGTGTCGCCCGGCTGAAAATGCGGAACTTTTTTGCGAAGTTGTTTCTTCTCAAATTCGGCCACGGCGGCCAATGAATCCGCACGCGTAATTGCTTGGACTTCCGCGCTCTTGTCTTTTTTCTGTTTCTTTTTCGCCATAATCATCACCGTAAAACGTCCGGCCTAAAATCGAATTCGGCCTCAACGTTTAAATCGTTTTTGTCTCGCCGTTTTCTAAAAGTCGAACGGATGGACTACACCCGGGGCCTTCAGATGCTCAAAATCATGCCGCCGGTACACAGGCTCCGGGCAGACAGTCGGATAAACTAGCCGAATCCAACCATCTGGTCGAGTCAAGGACCCCGCCTTTCCAGCGTCATTCGCTCGATGATCCGCTAAGCCCGCTGGGTGTCTCGCCAATGATCCGGTCCAGGGTAATCGCCAACGCGCTTCGCACCGATAAATGATTCCAATCTTCAGTTCCCCGGATCGGCTCAAGCAGCATGTCTGCTTTACGTAACGTCTCCGGCAAAAGCCCCCAACCCGTGCCCATAAACAACATAATCGGACGCTTTTCGGTCAACGCCACCTCACGCACATCGGCATAACTGCTCAAAGGCGTATCGTAAGAGCGCGCCGAAGTCGTCACGACCAGTGGACGCACACCACGACGGGCTTTGGCATCGAAAAGCGCATCTTTCGGATTTTTGACAATCTCCAAAAGTTCGAACGCCTCCGACCGGTTATGTTCATAGGCCTTGCCCGCGCCATCCTGCCAGTAATCGCGAATCCGCTCACCGATCATCTGCATCGTCTCGTGCGGATGCACAATATAAAAACACTCCACACCATAAGTCTTACAAGTGCGAGAGATATCGTGCAGATCCATCGGCGTGAGCGATGTCGTAATCGTCGAGCCGTCGCGGCCCAAAATCGGATGGTGGATCAAAGCCACATCAATATGATAGGCATGTTCCCCGCTCTGGGCGGAACGCTGTCTATTATTCGCCATGTTTCAAGTCGTCTTGTTCTTTCAACCACTTCTCATACAAATCCGGACGTTTCCTGCGCGTTCTTTCAATCGCTTGCTCCAAACGCCATTTCGCAATGGCCTGGTGATTGCCGGAAAGCAGGACATCCGGAACTTCTAATCCTTCAACCTCCCGGGGACGCGTATAACGCGGACTGTCCAAAAGACCGGAGGTAAAGGAATCTTCATTCACTGAATTCATCGAGCCGACAACACCGGGAATCAGCCGGGCCACAGCATCGATAACCACCAAGGCCGCAAGCTCTCCGCCTGACAGCACATAGTCGCCGACAGAGATCTCTTCGCCCTTTAGTATCTCCAAAGCGCGTTCATCGATCCCTTTATAATGGCCGCACACAAAGATCAACCTGTTCTCACAAGCGTACGACTCGGCGGCCTCTTGTGTAAAAACCCGGCCTTGAGGGGAAGGAAAAAGAACTCGAAATCCCGAATCATCCGCCGTAATATCTCTTACAGCATTAAGAATAGGCATCGCGTTCATCACCATGCCATCCCCGCCGCCATACTGTTCATCGTCGGTCGAACGGTGTTTGTCGTCGGTGTAGTCCCGAAGATTGTGAATAGAAATATCCAAATACCCCGCTTCTTGAGCACGGCCGACGATACTGGCCTTTAGCGGTTCCGAAACCAATTCCGGAAATGTCGTCAGGATATCGATCTTCACAATGATTCAACACACGTCTTAATACGGCAGGTTAGGACATTCCCCGGCTATTCCCCGTCAACCGGAGCCGGAGCTTCGGAGGGTCCGTCTTCCGGATCGAAAGGATCTACCCAGTCAACCGTAAGACACCGTTGCTCCGCGTCCCAGCTGTGAAACACATGACGCAGAGCCGGGATTAAACGTTCCCGGCCCTGGCTGTCACGGACTACCATGACATCGTGTTCAGGCTGGATCAAAAACTCTTCGATTCTCCCAAAGTCTTCACCTTGCAGGCTTATGACCCGGGCTTGTAGCAGATCCGCCTCATAAAACTCCATATCTTCCAGAGCGGGCAGATAGCCTTGTTCAATACACACCAGCTGGCCTGTCAAAACGGCGGCTTTTTCCCGGCTGTTGATGCCTTTAAGAGTCAGGAGCCAATACTTCCCATCCCCACGGATACTGGTCAACTCATAGCCACGGCCACCAATTGTGATCGTTTCTACGATTTCCAGGATTTCCCGTTCGCATCCATAGGGATAAAAACGGATTTCGCCCCGAAGTCCGTGGGATTTACCCAGACGGCCTAGAACAACCAGGTCCTCCGCTTCGTCTTGCGGAGCGCCGTTGTTATCAAGTACCGCGCCGTCACTCAATGAATTCAACGTTGACCCGGCAATCTTGGTCGTCTACCAAAAGACTCAACAGATGACGAATCGACTTGGCCGTCTTTCCGTTACGCCCAATGAGCTTGCCCAGGTCTTCTTTGTCCGCATGGACATTGAATGTGATGGAGTTGGAACCATCCTCAACGGCATCGATCTGCAGCGCCTCTGTATTGCTGGCTAATTCGTGCGTGATATAGCTGAGTAAATCGCGCATCGCGGCAGTATCAGTAGCCATTAGGACTCCTTCTTTGCGGCAGCCAAGCGTTCGGCCTTTTCCTTTTTGAAACGGTCTACCAGACCAATGCGTTTCAGCAGTGCACGTGCAGTATCTGAAAGCTGCGCGCCTTCGTGTAGACGGGCCAAAATACGGTCTTCTTTAAAAGAGGATTCATAACCGGTTGAGCCTTCGCCCTTGGGATCTTTCAGAGGATCGTACCAACCCAAATCTTCAATTGTGCCGCCATCGCGGGGGGCGCGGGAATCGGACGCTACCAGACGGAAAAACGCGCGGTTCCGGTTACCGAACCGTTTTAGACGAATTTTAACTGCCATATTCTTGGTTCTCCTAGTTTGGCCGTTTTCTCAGACGGCTATCAAATTTTTATCGATTTTCAGTAGCACATGAAATGCTATGTACTATCGGCGTTTTAGTGCCGTTTTCTTTTCTTTTTCTTATCCTTTTGGCGTTTTGAACCGCTTGATCGGGATCCGCTTTTAGATCCCGAACCGGGCAATCCGCCACCCCCGCCGCCCGGCATCGGCAGTTGCGGTCCGCCACCGCCGAACATCGAACCCAACCCGGGAATCCCGGACATTTTGCGCATCATTTTGCGCGTCATTTTTCCGCCCGTGCCGCCGGTTACGGTACGCATCATCTGACGAATTTCTTTGAACTGTTTCAATAGCCGCGAAACTTCGTTTACCGAAGTCCCGCTGCCCTGTGCAATTCGCCGCCGCCGGCTTCCGTTTATAATTTGCGGCGTTACGCGCTCTTTTTGGGTCATCGATAAGATAATGGCTTCTGTGTGCCTCATATCTTCATTCTCGAGACCCGGCATTCCCCCGGGCATATTCATTCCGCCCATGCCCGGCAACAGTTGCATCATCTGACCCACACCGCCCATCTGATTCACACGGCGGATCTGATCCAGAAAATCATTCAGCGTGAATTCGTTCTCACGCATTTTGCGCTGCAACTCGAGCGCTTCTTTCTCTTGAATAACCGACTGGGCCTTCTCAATCAGAGTGAGAATGTCGCCCATGCCCAAAATCCGTTGGGCCATACGATCCGGATAAAATGGCTCCAGATCTTCCAGACGTTCACCCATACCGGCAAAAACAATCGGTTTGCCGGTGACGTGACGGATCGATATCGCCGCGCCGCCGCGGGTGTCACCATCCAGCTTGGTCAGGATCGTTCCATCGATATCCAAAGTGCTGTGGAACTGTTCGGCCTGGTTAATGGCGTCTTGTCCGACCATCGCATCCACAACCAAAAGTGTGGCTGTGGGTAACCACCCAACCTTCACATCACGAACTTCGGCCATCATCTCTTGATCGACATGCAGACGTCCTGCGGTATCGAGGATGATCGTATCCAGCCCTTGGCTCTTGGCGTACTTGCTGGCCGCACGGGCAATTTCGAGCGGCGTATGGTTGGTGCCCATCTCGAAAAAGGGCACATCAACACGCTCGGCCACAACACGTAATTGCTCGATAGCGGCGGGGCGGTAAATGTCTGCGGCAGCCAAAAGCGGTTTGCGGCCTTCACTGGCCAGACGTTTGGCGAGTTTGCCCGCTGTCGTGGTTTTACCGGAACCTTGAAGACCGGCCAGCATAATCTTCGCTTCCATGCCCGCCGGAAGTGTAAAGGGAAAAGCCTGGCCACCGAGCAGTGCTTCTAGCTCGTCGTGGACAATTTTGATGACCATCTGACCGGGCGTGAGGCTTTCCATAACCTCTGTGCCCATCGCCCGTTTCTCGATGTTCGCACAAAACTCACGCGTGGCCCCAAAATGAACGTCGGCCTCAAGCATCGCCCGGCGGACATCCCGCAAAGTTTCCTTGATTGTCGCTTCGTCAAGCTTTTTGACGCCGCTGAGCTTATTAAAAATGGCCGAAAAACGTCCGGTCAGATTTTCAAACATATCGAAACTCCAGCCCTATGGCCCTACCCCAAAATCCGGGTCCTTAATGGCCGGGCCATAGTGCGGATGGATGTGCGCCGCCTCAAGACCGCAAATGCGCTTCAGACACCGCGATCCAAGACTTCTGCAAGTTGATTCAGCAATCTTTTGAGCTTGGAGGTGTCATACAATAGATCGTCACCGACCATATTCCGTGCCTTCTTAACCAGCCTTCGGGCTTCCTGCAAAACGTGCTCTTCCGTCTGCGCAAATGAAACCCCGGAAGTCTCTTTTTCAGGCTCGGTTGGCTGCGCAAGCAAATGAAGACAGGCCTCATATCGCTCCAGCGATTTCTTGCCATGACCGATTGCATCGTGAACCGCCTGACGCGATATGCCCAAGCTTTCGGATATCTCCCCGTAGGAGAGATCCTCGGCATAATGTTGTTGGATCAATGAACGCTGACGGTCTGTTAATAGACCGCCGTAAATCTCCAACAAATCCACGATACGTGACTTCTGCTCAATCGACTCCGAGCTAGGCACGGCCTACCTCCAACTCAATTCGGGCCGACAAGGCCCATGTCCTGACAGCATGAATAGTACAAGGGATTCTAGGCCAGTCAAGAATAATGCGCTTGCAACGCGAACGGGGACAATCTATGCTGATGTTGCTGGCAATATCCTTTTCCAACCGTAGAGTCCAAAAAAAGAAGAGCAACTCGGATGACGCACATCGATCCATTTCCCGGCTACCGATATGCCGTGGCAACCGGTGATGAGCTGGCTGTTCGGCTTTGTCCGCCGTATGACCGCATTCCATCGGAAATCCACGATCACTATTGCAATCTTCACCCGCTGAATGCTGTCCATCTTATCTTGCCTCCTCCGGATCATTCCGGCATCGACACCATGACCCAGGCTTCCAGCAACCTGTCATGGCACCAGGAGGCCGCCAGACGGTTCCAGGAATGGATCGCCAAAGGCGAAATCCGGCCTGATGAACCTTCAATTTATCTCTACCGTCAAGCATTTAACATTGATGGCATTGATTATATACGCTGGGGATTCTTCGCGGCATTACGCTTGGATCCGGGGGAACGTGCGTTAGCCCACGAAAAGACATTTGAGGGGCCCAAGGCTGATCGTTTCAGGCTCATGTCCGCCTGTAAAGCAAATATGTCTTCTATTTTCGTCCTCTATGACGATTCTAAGGACGCTTTTCAAAACATCATCGCTGATCTTCCGGATGATTCGATCTCCTGCAAAACCGATGACGGCAATGAGCATGCTCTTTTCGCTTTGCGAGATCCCGCGAAAATCGCAGAGCTCCAACAGATGATGTCCAGCCAGCAGGTCTATATAGCCGATGGTCATCATCGCTATGAAACCTCTATCCGCTACTTAGAGAGCCTCTGTCAAGAAGGAGATGTTGACAAAGCGCATCCCGCCAATTGGACATTGGCATTCTTCTGTGCCATCCAAGACCCGGGGCTTAGAATTCTCGCCACGCACCGTCTGGTTCGCGACTTGCCTTCTGATTGGCAAACCCGGCTTGATAGCGGATTGCCCGAAGGCTGGTCTTCTCGGATAGTCTCGAATGCCGGCGAATGCGCCCAAACACTTCGCGAATGCCCGGAATCATCCGTGGCCATTATCGTTTCTGATGGTGAGCATCACAGGCTTCTGACCGCTGACCGGGAAACATGCGCCGCCTCATTGAACGATTGTCCGGACGCTTTGCGCAGGTTAGAAGTAATAGCCTTGCACGAGATTTTATTGTCACGTGTTTTGGGAATCACGGATCCGAAAGAAGGTCAAATTCGTTATATCAAGACCTTGGATAAGATTCTGGACCTGGCCGCGGAAGAGAATCGGAAATCCGGCAGCCGTACGAATGCCGCCTTTTTACTGCGCCCCGTTAAGGTCGAAGAGGTCCGCAATGCGAGCGCCGCGGGATGCCGGATGCCGCCCAAATCCACTGATTTCTTCCCAAAATTGCCTACGGGACTTGTATTCAGACGTTTGGAAGCGTGAGGTTAGCGTCCACCGGCGCTACGATTGTCGGAGACAGGTTCTCGCTTGCATGATAGGACATGCGGGCGTCCGGCGAATTTTCAAGACCGGACACAGCGGTTGAATTGATATCCTTCCTCCTGATTACGGCGGACGTCAAAACAAAACGCACCCCATCCAGTGTCGAGTCATGCCTGCCTGGCGGCGGAGCGGAATGCCTATGAAGTTTACTTGAGTTGAACATTGAGATGATGAAATTGTCAGCCGCTTTTCATCGAAATTAGCTGTGAGTACGCCCCTATGAGCAAATGGAACATTTACGCTTGGCGCCGCTTCGGTAAAAGGCTTTGGCGCAACAGTATGTCGTTCTCTGCCGGCCGGTGCGTACTTTTGGGTGGCCTGATCGGAATCGTCTCAGGTTTTGGGGCAATTTTTTTCAACTATATAATTCGTAAAAGCGAATCGCTTTTTCTGTTGAAACTGGCGGGTTGTGGTCAGATCGATATGGGCGGTCACGCCGCCATATTGACATTGCCCGAAGATTGGCGTTGGTGGCTCTTTCCATTGATTCCCGCCCTGGGCGGCCTCTTAAGCGGATGGATCGTTTACCGTTGGGCGCCTGAAGCCGCAGGTCATGGAACCGATGCCATGATCAAATCGTTCCACCACCGCCAAGGTGTTGTGCGGCCCGCCATCCCCATTGTGAAAGTGATCGCTTCCGCCATTACCATTGGCAGCGGCGGAAGTGCTGGAAAAGAAGGTCCTATCGCCCAAATCGGATCGGGTTTCGCATCGTGGTTTGCCGGTTTGCTAAAACTCGGTTCTGTCGAACGGCGTACCTTATTATTGGCCGGAGCCGGGGGCGGGATCGGTGCAACATTTTGTGCTCCATTGGGTGGCGCATTGTTTGCGGTTGAGGTCTTATACCGCAATGAAGAACTTGAAACCGAAGCGTTAATTCCTTGTGTAATCAGTTCGCTTGTCGGCTATTCCGTTTTTACTTCATTTACGGGGCAGACCTCGGTTTTTCCCACCGATGGTTTTCATTTTCACCATATGCGCGAGCTGGTGCCTTATGCCATCTTGGGTGTTCTTTGTGCGTTGGTCGGTCTTGTTTATGTTAAATGCTTTTATGGTGCGCAAACCAAACTCTTTTCGCGCATGCATCTGCCGTTACCAATGGTTCCTTGTATCGGCGGTTTTTTATTGGGACTTACCGCTTTATTTACACCTCAAGTGCTCTCTACCGGCTATGGCATCATCGAGCAGGCTTTTGCCGGAAATCTTGCCATCTCGTTAATGCTGGTGCTTGTCGTTACAAAAATTATCGCGACATGTTGCACCATTAGTTCCGGCGGATCCGGCGGCGTATTTGGTCCGTCTTTATTCATAGGCGCCATGTTAGGCGGAGCCGTAGGCAAATTGCTCGATACGACCGTATTAAACGGTTGGATTGTCGATCCGCGTGCTTTTGCGTTGGTCGGTATGGTCGGTTTCTTCTCGGGAATTGCCAAAACACCGATTGCCAGTCTGATTTTGATTACCGAAATGGCTCAATCGTATGGTCTCCTTGTACCCATGATGTTGGTTTCAAGCATTACCTTTTTGATAACCGGGCAGGTCACCCTTTATGCCGAGCAAACCCCGACTCGTGCCGATTCTCCGGCCCATTTTGGCGATTATTTGATCGATGTCCTGGCCGGATTAAAAGTCAAGCAGGCTTCGCTTGAACGTGAGATCACAACCATTCCTGCGCGTACAACGTTGCGAAATATGCTGCAAATGTTGGTCAGCAGCCCCCAGGGATTATTCCCGGTTGTGAATCCTGATGGCTCGGTTTACGGCTTTGTTTCGCTCAATGACATACGCGGCGTTTTATTCGAGGAACAGATGCGCGATCTCATCATTGCCGCCGATATCGCCGATGTAGAGCATGATGTGGTACATCCCGATGATGATCTCCACACGGTATTGCGCAAACTCACCGAGGCCCATCAAGACGAATTGCCAGTAATCTCACCTGAGGATCGTTCATTTTTAGGCATGGTTACGCGCCGCGATTTGCTCAACCTTTATAATCGCCGATTGCTGGAAATCAGTGAGGGACGTTAAACCGGACCGACAGGGACAATTTACCCGGTGTTAAACCTATCAGGACTCTTTGACCCTGCCATAGAGTGCGGTTAGGCTACTGAAGCCGTTGTAATGGTGTCGAATCAACAACAGTGTAGCGAAACCTGCGGCTCCTCAAGCGAAAGCGCATACAAAGCGTAAACAAGTAAATAGCGATTGCTGTAATTCTTAGAAGAGGTACTTATGGCTGACACGCCTGATCGTGAAGTCGATGGCCACCATGGTGATGAGCTGTTCGACGATGAAAAAGAAAATTTTGGGAACAAAGAAGAATTCAACCGTGCAACTGCTTCCTATCAGCATATGAAATCTTCCAATACCCGTTCCACATATCGGGGTTCAAACAACAACGATTCTTCGGAGCGGCCAAAACCGAAGCCACGCGCTGGAAGGCCGAAGACGACGACACGGGGACGTAAACGTAGCGCCCCGCCGCAGTCTTCTTCACACGGTTCATCCCATGGCTCATCGCATGGCTCTTCTCATGGTTCTTCCCATGGTTCTTCCCATAGCTCTTCACACAGTTCTTCCCATAGCCCTTCACACAATTCTTCACATAGTCACCAAAGATCTGAGCCTTCTCATCATGAGTCCGCTCCTCTCACAAAAGTCATTCCCATTCCCGTTGTCCGGCCGCGCCGCCTGGCAATGTTTTTAAATGGAAATGAGCTTTTCCGCGCTCAGGGAGAACTCGGATTTGATTTCGATTACGACAAACTTTTTAAAGTCCTTAAGGGCGATGAGTTTGTTTACAATGCCTACTTCTATCAAACATTCTTGTCGGATGAGACCAAGGTCCATGGTTTCTTGAATGCTTTGCCGCGTGTCGGGTATACCGTACGCAAGAAACTCACACCGGCCACAGAAGAAGGCAGTGATAGCGAACCCGTTGTACAGGGCACGTTAGACCTGGATATGGTCGCTGATATGATCGCCACCGCTGACTTGTATGATCACGTTATTATTTGTGTCGATGATGATGGCGCGAATTTTATCCATGCGCTTGAAATCATACGCAGCCGTGGCAAAGAAATCACCGTGCTTGGACGTAAAGATCATGTCTGTGATGAGTATGTGAATGCTGCCGATAACACCATGTGGCTGGAAGAATTAAAATATGATATCTTCCGCCCCCGTCCCGGCCAACCGACACCCGACTGATCACCACGTTAATTAAAAAGATCGATTCAAGAAACGCTTCATGCTTTCGATTCGAGTTTAAATTACCGCAGATTAAAAATACTGAAAACAACATACGCCCGGAGTTAATGCTCCGGGCTTTTTCTATGCAACTACATTTAAAAAGAACCAACCACAAATTGGCAGCGAAGCTCCTGCCGAGCCGCTTGTATCGATACGAATGCTACTCGTAGGATGGGTAATTTTACCCACCGATATCACAAATTCTAAGTTAAATATGTATCCAAACCGGGTGGCGCAGATAAATCTTTTATCTGCGCGCGATAGCGCAAGAGGCGGATCCAATCTCCGCCTATCCCAAAAACTCCCCCGCCTCCTATCTCCTCTCTCGCCGCCAACGGCGGCGCGCAGGGTGCTGACCAACTACATCTCACGCACACACCCTGAAATCGTGAGCCGTTAGGCACATTGCCACGGGGCTCCCCCGGCGTGCTTTCGTGATTCAAATATCTAACTCCTCCGTCTACTTTCCACTCTCTCCTCTCTCCTTTCTCGCCGCCAACGGCGGCGCGGGAGGGCGAATTCCGCCATGGGCGGAATTCGCCGCTGTCGTAGATACAAATGCTACTTGTAGGTGGGTAATTTTACCCACCGATATCCTTAATCCTATTTTCGTGCTTTCGTGATTCAAATATCTAGTCATCCCTGAATAATCGTTCTAGTGGTTATAAACAAAAGGTTTTGTTTAGGAACCTGGACTTGAAATTTGCAAGGATCTACGTTTGAGGTATCACTTTTCTTGCAAATTTCGAGGGAATTATGCGACCCAAGAAACCCAAACAAGCCGATCCCATGCAACATTTGTTCGAGCCTGAACTCGTTGATTTAGTGGATATGAATCATCCACTGGTAAGACTGGGAAAAGTAATCCCTTGGGACGAACTGGACGCTTATTTTGGTTCGTTGTACGTAGAGAAGCGAGGCAGTCCGGGCAAGCCCACACGTTTGATGGCGGGCTTGCAGTACTTGAAATACAGTTATGATCTGCGCTTAATCAGAGCCTCTCGTCATCAGGCGGCATGGGGTGTAAAATGACGGAAGGAAGTCCCAAGCAAGATCGGGTGGAAAGGATTACAGCATGCGTGGCAGAATTACACAGCCAAAACGGGGGTTCACCTTAATTGAATTACTGATTGTTGTGGCCATTATTGGTATTCTGGCTGCGATCGCGGTTCCCAATTTCCTTAACGCTCAGATTCGAGCAAAAGTTTCGCGGGCGGTTGCGGACCAGAGGAGTATTTCGACGGCGCTAGAAGCGTATCGGATCGATAACAACATCTACCCTCCGGCGTGCCTAGCGGACAAGAACACCCGCCGGAAAGTGATTGAACGTTATGCGTCTATGACGACGCCTGTAGCGTACATGAGTGCGATCCCGTTTGATCCTTTTTTTCGATTTGATACGGAAATCCCGACCACGTGGGGAGGACCCGTTTACGACTACTTCGAACGCCAGACGTGCAACGTGAAAACGGCTCTCTGGGGTCCAGATCCACAGCAGAAGCAGGCGCTGTACTTGATTCATTCTTTTGGTCCCGATGGACAGAACAGCAACGCCACAATCGACGGTTGGTACACGATTGTAGAGTTCGATATGTCCAACGGCCTCAACAGCAACGGCGACATCGCACGCTTTGGCCCTTGAGGATGTGATGAAGTGGAGGAACTCATGAAATCCAGTATGGATTCCGAGCAAAGTGTAATACATTATCTGGCCTCCCCAAATGCTATCTGAGTGCCAAATGCACAGTTACGGACAAGAAAGCAAGGTCTAGTAGGGAATCATTTCCGTGTTTATCAGAAAGAAAAGATTCTAGCTGGAGGAATAGTCTGGCAGCGAAGACTGGCAACTCCCAGACATGAAACTCGAGGAACAGGATTCGTTTTCTTTTGAGGAAGGGACATGTTACTCTGACGCTTAAAGACAGGAATTAAGCGCTGCTTTATAGCCGTACAGAGATTTCAATCTGGCTGTATCCTCAATGGGGGATGGTGCTTTGGCGTCTCAGTCACAAACAACACTTTCGATCCATATCGTATCCAGGGCCATTGAAGAGCAGCTAAGAAACCTGCTCTTTATTAAAGGTCTTGTCGGCATTAGGATTAAAGAGAATTAGTCTTATTTGAACCTGGCTCTAAAAAGGGACATGAGTAACAAATTACATTTCAGGAGGAACTAATGGAAATCTTTCAGAGTATTGGATTTATATTTGCTGTCTTAGGTTTTATTGGTTTTGTACTGGCAGTCCAAAACAAGAAGCAAATCAAAGAAATTCAAACAAAATTAGACAAGACAATTCATGATAGTTGCTAACTCCTTTACACTACAGGCAGAGTTTTTCGGGGGGCACCAAGACTGTAAGTCCAATGGCAATAACGCTTGCGAACAGATGCAGACAACAGGTCTCTAGAATAAGCTTTTGCCCGCGTAGAAGTTCACGCCATTCCCTTTGAGACTCTTGAATTGGTTGCCCTCCAGCAGCGGTTTTATTACTTCGTCGACCGACATGCTAATTTCAGGCCGGAACGCGTCACTCTGGACATATTCCAGAACGCCGTCCATAAGCGCGACCGTAGCGGGATCGTCCATTTCGAGATTGAAAGATACTGTAAAGATACGGCCTCCGTCGGTCCGGGCTTCCCACATGGAAGCCTGTAGACGGATGTACTTGTAGGAACTCACCACTTCCACGATAGGGTCGAACTCGACGGGAAATTTATTGAATTCGACGCATTTGCCGGATTCGAGAAGTCTGCTGAACTGCCAATCGCACCAGCCTTCGTGCGGCACGTGTTTTAAAGCGGGGTGTTCTTTAATGACCGTGGCGAAGTTCATGTGCGCACGGCCAGCCACGCCGATCTGATAGCGGGTGTCGTTGGCAGGGAACGGTCCCGTACCAAGAAGCAGCACATCGCCGCCCGCTGCCAGGTGATCCACGTCAGCTTCGGTAAGCGTCCTTACGATGCGAAGGGCGGCCTCGGGAGCTTCCACCGTGGTGCGGATTCCCGGGTAGCGGTATTGCAACAGTTTGAAGGCCGCTCCATCCGCAGCGGCGAACACATCGGGCGCTTTGCGCATGGGAAATACCCAGAAGTCCCAATGGTTCGCTATGTTGTATCCTGATCCTCTAAGGGCGACTTCCAATACTAGATTTCGCGGCGTATCCACTTTGGGCCAAGTGAGAGCGATATTGCCTACCTCGGCCACTTTGCCATCCGGCGCTTCGAGGTTTTCAAGTGCACCATCTAGGATCGGTTCTTCGCCGTCGAGCAGTCGCCAGGTTAAACGCCCGTTACGCAGGTTGGCACCACCATAGAGGGACGTCATGACCGGCACGTCGAAACTTTCCCCGCAGCGAAAGATATGTCGCTTAGCATTATCCAGAAGCAAGACGCTTTCGCCGTTGTACTGAAGCACGCACTCGAGCGTATCGCCTGGTTTGAACTCGAAGAACTCGTTTAACAACCCGCATCCGTATCCCGAGTTGTGCCAATGGCTGTCCCATGCTCCTAGGAGGTCGTAGCCATCAAAGACATTGCACTTCCGCAAGTTCTCGAGCACGAACTTTCGCGCCTGCCCGTGCCAGTGGGCCGAGTTTTTGTAGTACGTATGAGCCATCGCGAGGCGGCCAGCCGACGTGATGTATTCACGTGCGGCTTTATAAAGGTCGGCAGGCATGTCACCGGTATAGTTCGACTCGAGCGCGAGGTCGATGTAGGTGCCGATAATCCCCGTTTCGTGCGCCAGGATTGGGCGCTTATAGTGGACGTATTCCGTCTCGACTTCGCGCCAGTCGCGCCCGGTGAAATTCGAATAACTGAAGTCGTTGGCCCTAGCAGCGAAAACATCCGAATACCGTGTTACGCGCGTCCAGAGGCTCTCATAGTAAGCATTCTCGTCTTCAAAATGGGGTGGTAGGGGAAGATCGGCACGTCCTCCCTCTGATTCCGGCCCGGACATGGTATGCATAGGGATGATGAGCGCATCCGGGGCAAGCGCTTTGGCTTCGTGGTAGCGCTCGGCAAACTTCGAGATAAGACCTTCGTGTCCCACTTCCTCGTTGCCGCCACAGTAAATCACGACCGAGGGGTGGTATCGGCACCATTGGACCATCTCGCCCCAGCGGGCGTCGTCTCGGAAATTACGGGTAGGGCTGGTGGAGTGTTCCGGTTGGATCAGCATACCCACTTCGTTGGCCGCTCTTAGATAAGGCTCCATAGGCACCCACGTGTGGAACCGGAGGAAATTGAACCCGACTTCCTTGAGCCGCTCTAAGCGCTTGCGGAAGTATTCTATGTCGTTTGGCGGATGAATGTCGGGTGGGAAAGAATAGATCTCGCAGATTCCGCGCAAGAGTATGGGGCGACCGTTGAGGAAAAGTCGGCCGTCTCGCTGTTCGAGTCGGCGCAGTCCGTAAGGCCTGTTTCTAGTGTCGATGGGCGCGCCGTCCTTGTGCTCCCACCGCACCTCAATCTCGCAAAGGTTCGGATTCCAGATGCTCCAGGGCTCGATGCTGTCCGCCGTGCAGGTCCATTGGAGGGTGAATACTTCGCCTGGCGCCAAATTGCGCACGGACACTTCGCCGTTGCGAATTGTTTCACCCGTATCATCGGAAATCCGCCATGCCAGTCGTGTTTCGCGAGCCAGTCCGTTTGGGGCGGCAAGTTCGGCGCTCCACCGCAACTCCGTCAAGTCCTCCGTCGGATAAACATAATAGGACTGGAGGCGGCCGGGTCCGTCGGAAACGTGCAGTGAGACGTCGCCATATATGCCGCCGGAGCCGCCCGAGTAACCGCGCAGGGCGCAGCTGTTGATATGCGACACCGTGTTGTCCACCCCAAGAACAAGCTCGTTCGTCTCACCGCAGCGCAGTTCCCCCGTCAATTCGAACTCAAACAGGGTATCGTGCCCATGGTGCATATCCATGTACACGCCATTTAAATAGCAATAGGTATCGACGCGTGCGCCGCCGACACGAAGGACAAAAGTGCGGCCCTCCCATTCCTGCGGAATCTCGATTTCCCGCTTGTACCATCCGACACCGACCACGTAGGGCAGCCCGGCGTCAGGATGGCGAGGGCGACCGGAAAGGCGATAGGGAAACCGGATGGGATGAGCGTTCGAGCCACCGTAGTAAGAGACATTGTTGCCCCAAGGCGCTTCGGGAATGTAGCTCAGCTGGTTGTCCCAGTACCCGGGTATTTGTATGTCGATGGCGAACTGGTCGTCCGTGGGAAGCTGCGGGTTGGGGGGGATCATCACGGCGACGGTGAACCGTTTTATCACTTCGGCCGGCAACGGCCTCGAAGTATAGGCGAACCGCCATGAGCCGTTCAGGGAGATATCTTCTGCGCAGGCAGCCGCAGGAAGTATCAGCATGGAGGCTGCGAACACGCACAATACCAATGTTTTCCTCATGTTTCTCTCCACGTTTTTTATTCGGTTCCTGTTTTACGCAATGACGCAAGACATTCGGCTCAATTCGCGACTGTTTCGATCCATCTTTCAAAGAACTCGTCAGCAGGCATGGAGGAAGAATCGAGCCTTTCAGACCATTTTGATTTTTGGGTGTTATTCAAGCGCACCCGCTCTATTCCAGCGTCGCGCAGCAAGTGCTCCACATCGGCCACTTTAAGGATGCCGGGAATCTGCGCCGCTGGGTTACCGTACCCCACAAGTTGTACGAAGCTCGAGAACATTCCGTTGATTGCCGCCCCCTTTATGCGGTTGTCTAGGAGCGAGGCCAATAGGCAAACCAAACCCATTTCACGGCCGCTGCCCGCCACGAGGATGCCGTCATACGCGTGTTGTATCTCCAAGTAATTTACAACAGACAAAAGGTCATAGGTCCACATACCGACCAGTGGTCGGCCCATGACGATGGGCGCATGGCGAAGGATGTGCATTTCGCCCGGCATACCGGCGCCGCGCGGCTCCACCACGAACACTGTGGCATGCCGCGCCAGGGCCTGAACCTCTGCGCGCTGGGATTCCGTTTCGAAATCTGATTTGCCTAACCAGACTACTGTACGGGGGCCTTCGCCCATGCGTATCACGGCCACCTGCACACCGGGGTCGGTCGTGAGCAGGAAGCCACGGTCCGTTTGTACGGCTTCCGATGCCCCGAGGCTTGGCATGTTGAGCAACGCATGTAGCTTCCCGGGCAGCGCGGCGGGATCATGGCTCAAATTCGAACGGATTGTGGCCGCCTGGTCGGTCCAGATGCTGCACACGGTTTCGGCTCCCTCTTCCGGGATGCCTTTCCCGCCAAACACCATAATCTCCGGGTCGTTCTCGTCGAACAACTCGTCTTTCAGGGGCGGCTCGTCTACGGGGAACCCGTCACCCGTGCCCTTGAGCCAGCGATTCAAAAACGCATATGTATTTTCACGCATGGATTTGGTGTAGTCATGAACGCCGGGCTCTATGGTGTGCAAGATTTGGGACTTGGCACCTAGAATGCGGTAGAAAGGCCGGGCCGCATTTACCATTTGTTCACACGCGTAGCTGGTGGCATAGTCCGCGTCCACATTCATGATGAGCATAGCCCGGGGCGCTGTGATGGCTATTAGGCTGCCCATACCACCCATTTGCGAGATACCAGGAACCCAGTTGTCGCTGGAGTAATAGAAGTTCACGGCAAGTTCAGACATGGGCCAAAGAGCCACGGCTGGCATCACAGCGTCGAAACGCTCATCCACCGCGCCCGCATAGAAGGTCTGCAGCCCGCCGCCGGAGGCCCCCGTAATCCCCAGGTGCGTCGTGTCTACGTCGGGTCTAGACTCTAGGTAATCCACGCCGCGCATGATGTCCCACACTTCATGGCCTACAATGGCGCCTCCGGCAACAAAGGGCTCGAAACCTTCATTGTTGCCGGGGATGTGACGCTCCCAAGCATATACCCCCTCAACAGCCAGAACCGCGAAGCCACGCTTGGCCAAACCGATTCCCCGGAGTTGGGGCTTCTCGGAGCTCTTGCCAAAACTCCAGTGGCCAATCGCGCTGATCACCGCCGGAACAGGTTTTTGAGTGTTTTTTGGTAAATAAAGCAATGCAGGTACGACGTGGTTTGGCCGGCTTTCGTAAGCGATCTTCTCAATGACGTAATCTTCCTTCTCTATCCGGCCTTTGATGCTTGGATTTAGGGGTGTTCGAGGCGGTAACGGATCTAAACCCAAGGTATCCAAAAGTCTGCTGCGTAGCTCCTGCTGCCGTTCGCTGACTTCTGACACGGACCTAGGCGCAGGCCTTGGTACTTCAAGCCTAGCCAATTCGTGCCGAAGCCATTCAGTGAATGTGATGATTCGGCCGATTCGGTCGTCCATAGGTGTCGAGCAGAAAGCCACAGCCGCGAAACTGTGGTTGGTGGCTTTGCCCGGGGTTGGTGACTCCACGCGAATTTCAGCCTCGCTCTTGGGGAGGATCACCGATGCCACCCGCACCCAGCCAAACTTGCACACCTTTGCCTGCATGGGCGGAATCAGACAGCCATCATTAACCCAGATACGCATATCAGCTGGCGTTGAGGGCGAAGTGTAAATGCGGGCATAAACTTCATATTCGCCACCCTCAAAGGAAACGCGCTTGCTGACTGGGGAACCATTGGAGGTAAAGAAATTGCCTGCTCCCCACGACTGCCCCTCTTTCCACTGGTCAATTCCCCTCATCTCCGACGCCGGGATTACAATCAGCTCAGCCACGACTGGGTTTGACCACAGCACGAACAGAGCCGCGAGACCGGCTACATAGAACTGGCGACAGACTGAAGTTCTACTCAAGCGCAACACAATATGGTAGCTCGCATACTCCATCTTGACTGAAAATCTCCTATTTGATGAACACGGAAGCATAGCGGATTCCCCCTCTATGGCCATTTCTATTTGATCCGACCCTGCCATTACAGTCAAGCATGCGGCGCATCATGGCAGTGCACTCCGGCCGGGACCTTGAGAATCAGCAATGGAATGCTGATCAAAGAAGTGAGCCATTATGTGGGGCATCCTGAGACTGTTAAGCAAACGTCGGACCGCTATTCAAACCTTATAATTCCAAAGTCAATATCGCATTAATGATGGAACGCTGCAACTTAGATTTCTAATATTCTATTGCTGTTTTAGGGAAAACTGAAAAATATTTTTTGCTACACACAGCCCCCCCGCGCTGTCTCAAAACGAATCCTTAACTGGATTGTTTGAAATATACAGTATTCCAAAATTGTTGCCACCATACCACAAATAAACAAGGGCAACTCCAGTTTGTCCAAAGTGTTGAGTAACACTTGTATGTTGGGAGTAATGGTAGTGAATTCATCATTCGTTCCAGCCGAAATCCAGAAATATATCGGGTAAGTCTGCGGATCAAAGCCCGAAAACATTCGTGCATTTGGCACCACTTCATGGAAGCAGGTCAAATACATACCGATAAAACCGAACATTTATGGATAATCAAGGGCTATAAACATGGCATCGCTCCCACCAGATGAATGGCCACATATAATCCGTGCAGTGCGGTCCGGTATCGTCTTGTAGGTACGATCAACAAAATCAACCACTTCTATAAAATAATGTTTGCACGCAACATTGAGGGCAACGTCACGATTTAAATTGGGCAGCACGATTATGAACGGCTGAATTACACCGGCCTCGATCAACCTGTCGGCAATACGATCGATACAGATTTCTCCAGCCAACTTGCTGCAATGAGGATAACCTCTCTTCCCCAAAATGGGAGCCCATAAATTGACTCGAATCATCATGATTGGAAAATACTCGGACAATCCATCTCTTGTCATCATGAATGTGCACAGTTTGGTGGATCAGTTTTGCTACGGTGAAAGTCTCATCAAACGCTATGAAAAGAATGGTGAGATCGAAAAAACTGGAAATTGGAAACCGGATGGCAACTAAAAGGGTGGATAACCGGTTTGAGCGAATTAATGAAGATCAGTCTATAAGTACATATTGAAGGCCATCCCCCGGCTCACACCGGCTTCTTCTCCTCTTTCGCCGGCATCATGGGCATGGCATTCACTTTATCGAGGGGATTCCCTTTGGAAAACAGCTGCACAAATTGCGCAAAAAGCTCCGGATCTACATGGCCCTGCATCTCATCCCGGATAACGGTGAGCGCATCGAAGGTTTTTTTACGGTCGGCAAAGGGACGTTTGGAATTGAGAGCTACAAATGCATCTGCCAAGGAAGCAATCTTTGCCAAATCGTGAATCTCATCCCCCTTAAGCCCTTTGGGATACCCGCTGCCATCCGCCCGTTCGTGGTGCTGCGCGATTATAACCTTGGCCTCTTCGGTCAAAGGGATATCTTTCAGAAGATCCAAAGCCGACAACGGATGCTCTTTGACGATATTCCACTCCTCCGGCAAAAGCACGCCGCGTCGATCCAAAATCTCTTTGGGCCAACTGGTTTTGCCGATATCGCACAATAAAAACCCCGCGCCAATTTCAATAAGCCGCTTGGGATCGTTAATACCCATAATCTTACGGACCATGAGCATTCCCAAAACACAAACATTCACGGCTTTGGTATAAATCGAATAATCCTGCTTGGTCAACGCGATAAATTTCTTAACCGCATCCTGGCTGCCCAACATGACTTTGGTCAACGGCTCAAAAACCTTATCGGTCACCTCGGCCATTTTTTGAGCATCGATTTCCCCGGCTTCTAAAGCATGCTCCATGGCATTGGTGGCCGCATCGTAGGCAATTTCGCATTTGGTACCCTCAGGCACATTAGGATCGTCAACCATCTCGGAAAGGTTTTCAGCCAAATATTCCTGATAATGTTCCCAATCGTCTTTATGTACCCAGAGCTGATCGACATGATTCCTCCGGAGGTTGTCCAAAACTTGGCTTGTAAAAGCCGTGTTATTACCACGATACAAAACAGGCTTCGCATGCCCCCGCTTAATGTACAAAGCAAAATTGGTAGTTACATCGAGACGGAGAGTTTGAACATCGAGTGCAAAATAATCTCCATCGGCCGTGGCCGGGACCGGAGCGGAGGATCCGGAGGTGCCGGATGGCTTGGCTGGTTCGGACGCCTTTTTTTGTGACTTTCCTTGATCTGTACGCATCGCCTTACCAGACAAACTGGCTGTCTACGGATGGCAGCCTTTATATCAATTGATCCAAACCGGTTGTAATAAACACATCCACCCGGGTGACTACTACTCTTTTAACTAAGATAAGAATATCAAATCAACAGAATCTATAACATATCTCTCGCCAAATTCAGGCGGCGAAGGATAGTCGTAAAATGATCGTTATCAAAATACTTTATCTCTAAAATGCCTCCGCCGGATGCCGAAGGCTTCACCCGCACACGCGTTTTTAGTGCATACTCCAGCTGGCGTTCGAGGTCGGCCAGCTGAAGGTCTTGCTTCGTTTCCGGCTGCTTCTGCTCTTTGCTTTTCTTTTTCGGACTTCGTTCTTTCGCAATCTTTTCAGTATCGCGTACGGAAAGCCCGCGTTCAATGATCTCGCGTGCGGCGGCCAACTGCTTTTCCGGATCAGCGATAGAAAGGAGCTGACGGCCATGCCCGGCGGATAAAGCGCCGGAAGCGATTAACTCCTGCACTTTATCTGACAGATGTAAGAGCCTCGTAGTATTGGCAATTGCGGTCCGGCTGCGCCCCATACGCTGGGCGACAGTCTCCTGGGTCATGCCGAATTGTTCGATCAATGTCGTATACGCTTTGGCTTCTTCAATTGGATCGAGATCGTCACGTTGAAGGTTTTCGACCAAGGCCAGTTCAAGAGCTTCAATCTCTTCCGCTTCAACCAAAACAACAGGGACAACCTCCAGCCCGGCCATTTTAGAGGCGCGAAGGCGGCGCTCCCCGGCAATCAACTCGTAAATGCCGTTTTCATCCGGCTCATCCCGGGCCAGCAGCGGCTGAAGCACACCGTGGGTACGGATGCTTTGCGCAAGTTCCTGCAGCGCTTCTTCGTCGAAATTATGGCGCGGCTGTTGGGAATTGGCGCGAAGACGCCCTATTGGCAAATCGCGCAACCGTTCAGCCGGAAGCGAAGTCTCGACAGCTGTATCTTCAAGCGGATCAGAGAGTATGGCCGAAAGGCCACGTCCGAGGGCTTTCCGTTTCATGGCGTATCAACTCTTGTGCCAGCGATTGGTACGCTAACGCTCCTTTGGATTTTGCATCGTAACAAATAATAGGTAATCCGTGACTGGGCGCCTCGGATAAACGAACACTGCGGGATACAACCGAATTAAAAACATGCGCGCCATACGCCTTACGAAGTTCAATTTCAACCTGACGGGAAAGGCTCAGACGGCTGTCATACATGGTTATAAGAAAACCTTCCAAAACCAATTCGGGATTATGCTGGCGCCGGATGATACTTACGGACCGAAGCAGGTCGGCCATCCCTTCCAGGGCATAGTATTCAGCCTGAACAGGGATAAGAACAGACTCACCGGCGATGAGACTATTAATAGTCAGCATTCCCAATGATGGCGGGCAGTCGATAATTACATAGTCAAAATCAGAAGACCGTTTCAAGAACCGTTGAACGGCTTTCTTCAGACGGTGGGGGCCATTCGGATCGCGGGTCAGATGGACTTCTGCACCGACAAGATCCTGATTGGATGGAACCACAAAGACATTTTCGGAAATCCCGGGAAGCATCAGTTCCCGTAGCGGCTCCTGTTCAATCAGCGCATCGAAAACCGTTCGTTCAATAGAGTGTTTTTCGATTCCACTGCCGCTGGTGGCATTCCCCTGCGGATCCATATCGATCAGCAAAGATTTTCGGTTCTCTTGGCCCAGGCACGCGGCCAGGTTCACAGCGGTTGTGGTTTTTCCCACACCGCCTTTCTGGTTGGCCACGACGATTACGCGGGCGGTTTTGATAGCGGTCTCTGAAAACACGGGTAATTCCTGCGTCTCTGGGATTGGATCAAGTTGTGCAACATTCATACTGGTAGCGTCCATCTATATGAAAGCGGGTCAGAGCCCACGATCTAAAATACTACTGAAGGAAGCCGCCCGTAGGTGTGGAGACGCAGATGCTGAGAACACAGGCCGCTAAGCGCCCTCCCCTCAGACCAGGATGGACGTGCTTAGTTGTGAAATGCGGCCGATCTGAGGGGAAAGCAACACTACTTATAGTGGAATTATTTCTAAATTACAATAGATATTGTGTTTTTTCTTAAAATTTCCGGATTTAGTGACGGTGGGAGATTTGTCCGCCCGGTAATTCGCTGCAAGTAGGAATCCGGGTTCCCAATTGTTTCACGTGAAACAATTGGGAGGGAAAGAGGGGAAGCAAGAATCTCAACTATTCAATTCCATCAATTCAATTCGCTTGCCCCCTCATCGAAATTGTTTCACGTGAAACAATTTGACTTTTAAGAACTCTGTTGCCTTTTTTTTCGCTATTCCAGATTCGGTTGCTTTTCAGATTCTGTTGCCACTTCCATATTCTTACACTCTGCCATCCCATCCTTCCATTTCCCCCCGCGCATCATCCCCTTTCTTCTGATAGAATCCTGCGGGGTATGATGATGCAGGAACTTATCCACGATTTGATGCAAAAGGCCTTATCCGTTCCCGGCGCGGACTACATGGAGGTCCGTATTGAGGAAACCACCCGAACCTCTGTTGTTTATGCAGGCAAAGAGCTTGAGCGTATCGGCGAAACAACCGGCCGCGGCGGCTGCATCCGTGCGTCGGTACACGGCGGGTGGGGATTTGTTAGTTTTAACGATCTTTCTGACCTAACCGCCATGGCCCGCCGCGCCATTGAAATGGCCAGCCTTGTTGGAAAAGACGAAACCAAGCTGGCCCCTTCATCCGGATTGATTGCCCATGAAAGCTGCAATCCCGGTATTGATCCGCGCACAATATCATTGGCCGAAAAGCACGATCTAACGCATAATTATAATAGTCTTCTTCTTTCAGATCCTTCCATTCAAAGCACCAGCACCCGCTATGTGGATTCCTGCAAACGGAAACATTTATTGACCTCCGATGGGGTTGGGACCACGTTTGAAGAGGTGTTCTGCGGTGTCTCATTGGCCGCCATTGCGCGGGATGGCGGCACGGTGCAGCAATATTTTCGAAGTTATGGAAATTTAGCGGGTTACGAAGAGGCCCAAGGCCACGAAAGTGACGCTGAGACGGTCTGTTCCCGTGCCGTTGACGCCCTGCATGCAGATCCTGTTCAAGCCGGCACCTATCGGATTATTGCCGATCCGGAGCTTTCCGGGATTTTTGCCCATGAAGCTTTTGGGCATCTTTCGGAGTGTGACTTTCTGGATGAGAATCCGCGTCTTCAAAAGGTTATGCGTCTGGGCCGCCGTTTTGGATGTGATGAGTTGACCATTTCCGATCATGGCGATTTTCAACATGCCGGATACATCCCCTTCGATGATGAAGGCACTCCTGCACGGCGTACAGATCTTATTCATGAAGGGATTTTGCGCGGCCGTCTCCATTCGCGTGAATCCGCTGCGAAATTGGATGAAGAACCTACAGGAAATGCGCGAAGCATCTCTTATCACTATCCCCCTATCGTACGTATGACCAATACCTTTATCGATAACGGCACTTCTTCTTTTGTATCCATGCTTGAAGAAATCGGTGACGGCCTTTATTGCAAAGGCGCACTTGCCGGGCAAACCAATTGCGAGATGTTCACTTTTACACCATTAGAAGTTTTTGAAATTAAGAATGGAAAAATCGGAAAACGTCTTCGCGATTGTGTCTTAACCGGCAATGTCTTTGAAACGCTTATGAAAATCCGTTTGGTTGGAAACGATCTTCAATTCAGCGCCGGTCTTGGTGGTTGTGGAAAATCCGGACAGTCTCCTTTGCGTGTCTCTACCGGTGCGCCGCATCTTTTAATAGACGATGTTGTTGTCGGTGGCGTCTGATTACTATTGTCGTTGCTTCTATTCTATTCTTTCTCTTCCGTCCGATTCCACTTTTTGTATCCTTGATATTTTGTTCAAATTGTTTATTTTACGCTTCCCATTATTTCACATGAAATTACATTTGTAGCTTTTTCTCTCAGGCGTAGGCCTTTAATTTTGCCACCCTTTTAAATTTCAGGAGAACATTGCCAATTTATCGCATTAATTTCCCAATTCATGCAATTTGTAATACTTATTTATAAATATTAAAAACGTAGAAACGGTGCTCCCCCCATGCTGCTCATTTTGCCCACAAGAGTCCGCATCACACTCAATACCATGAATACACCGCTTCCGCAGAAAAAAAATACCGGCATAAATATGACTACGAAGGCTTTTACCGGTGTCAACCCATGGACGCAGCGCAGCGCCTCACGAAGGCTTCCATAGAGAGATATGATTAAAAACGGGATAAGACAACTTGCCATCATAAGGCCAAACAATCCGGATCCTGCAGCCGTTTTTGATATTGCATGAATTGCCTCTCCCTGAACATCCGCTGTTGTGGAGTGCGTTAATACCGAACCCACCAATGCGATGAGCATCACGCCGGCCGGAATTAGAACCATAAAAATTCCCATTAGCATATAGTTTGCTCCCCACCAATATCCGCAAACACGGCACGTTACCGGGAAATTTTGCCGTGCCCATCCTTTATAAAACATAATCAGATGCATAAGCGCCGCCGAAACAACAACACCAAGAGCCGATAAGATGGGGAAAGTCAACAAAAACACCAACAAGTGAACCCACAAAGCCAAAACCGCCGATAAAAGACCGTATTGAATTGTCCCTTCCTTTCCGACAGTCAAATTCGGAAAAAAGAAACAGGAAACAAACAGAAATACCAACATTCCAGCAAGGCCGATTGTTCCGCCGATTACCCCGAATAGCAGCGGGCCTCCTAATTCGTCATTTTTAGGCATTAACGAAAATGTTCTTTTTGAATCGCTGAGTATCTCGATTGTGCTTGGCCATAGCGCCCGTAAAATTCCTATCTCTTCACGCCGTTCCCAAGTTGGCAAAATCGGTTTCTGTTTTTCATATTCACCAATCCCGCCCTTTTCAAATTTCGTATCGTCCGTATTTCCCGTTGCAATGCTTTTATCACTATCGGCTTCATTCAGAACGCGTGATTCTTGTTCACGCTCATCATTCGTAAGCTCTTCTTCTTTTATTTCGCCATTCATTCTAATTTTACCCGCCTTCGATTTATCAATTTTCCATGCCGACAATGTCTTTTGAAAGATACTCCCAATTTCATGATTTAGTCAAACGGTTTGTTTTTGATGCAGCCCGCGGATTGCCCGCTAAGAAAGTAGAGCCCATGGCCGGGCTGCGCCGCCGTGGGCGGCGCCCGGGTACCCCGGTAGGCAAGAAGGCTAACGGCCCACGATTTCAAAGTATATTTAATTGATTCTCCAGGTCAGCACCCTGCGCGCCGCCGATGGCGGCGAGAGAGTAGATAGGAGAGAGTGGAGAGTAGACATTTGAATCACGAAAGCACGAAGAAGACACGACACGCACGAAGAGGTAGCCGGAAGTATTTGGTACATTGCAGGTGTTTTAATTGCATCCCATTTTTCTTGCGCGCTTACAGCGCCCGGGTACCCCGGTAGGCAAGAAGCCTAACGGCCCACGATTTCAAAGTATATTTAATTGATTCTCCAGGTCAGCACCCTGCGCGCCGCCGATGGCGGCGAGAGAGTAGATAGGAGAGAGTGGAGAGTAGACATTTGAATCACGAAAGCACGAAGAAGACACGACACGCACGAAGAGGTAGCCGGAAGTATTTGGTACATTGCAGGTGTTTTAATTGCATCCCATTTTTCTTGCGCGCTTACAGCGCCCGGGTACCCCGGTAGGCAAGAAGCCTAACGGCCCACGATTTCAAAGTATATTTAATTGATTCTCCAGGTCAGCACCCTGCGCGCCGCCGATGGCGGCGAGAGAGTAGATAGGAGAGAGTGGAGAGTAGACATTTGAATCACGAAAGCACGAAGAAGACACGACACGCACGAAGAGGTAGCCGGAAGTATTTGGTACATTGCAGGTGTTTTAATTGCATCCCATTTTTCTTGCGCGCTTACAGCGCCCGGGTACCCCGGTAGGCAAGAAGCCTAACGGCCCACGATTTCAAAGTATATTTAATTGATTCTCCAGGTCAGCACCCTGCGCGCCGCCGATGGCGGCGAGAGAGTAGATAGGAGAGAGTGGAGAGTAGACATTTGAATCACGAAAGCACGAAGAAGACACGACACGCACGAAGAGGTAGCCGGAAGTATTTGGTACATTGCAGGTGTTTTAATTGCATCCCATTTTTCTTGCGCGCTTACAGCGCCCGGGTACCCCGGTAGGCAAGAAGGCTAACGCCGCACGATTTCGAAAATTATTCAAAGAAATTATCAGGTCAGCACCCTGCGCGCCGCCGTTGGCGGCGAGAGAGTAGATAGGAGAGAGTAGACATTTGAATCACGAAAGCACGAAGAAGACACGACACGCACGAAGAGGTAGCCGGAAGTATTTGGTACATTGCAGGTGTTTTAATTGCATCCCATTTTGCTTGCGCGCTTACAGCGCCCGGGTACCCCGGTAGGCAAGAAGCCTAACGGCCCACGATTTCAAAGTATATTTAATTGATTCTCCAGGTCAGCACCCTGGATACCGATTAGTTTTATGTTTTGCCTCGCACTTACAGCGCTTATGAATTAGGGGGACATTGACCCAGGCCGCCGTTTGTCCGTCTTCGACTCCCAAACGTTGTCCTGGGCTAAGGCATGCGATGCGCTTTCAGCGCCAGGGTACCCCTGTGGGCAAGAAGCCTAACGGCTCACGATTTCAAAGCATATTCGAAAAAGCTGCCCAATCAGCACCCTGCGGGGCCGGTTCATACATTTATTTGAATCACGATAGCGCGAAAGAATAATGAAGCGCACGAAAAGTATATGCGGAGTAGGTGGATGGCAGGCAGCGGCGCGCCTTCAGTACTTGGTGTGTTTGTTTGAGGGAGTTGGTGGATGGCGGGGGAGTTTTTTGCAGTGAGCGAATTTTGGTACCGCCTCCTGCGCTATCGCGCGCAGATAAAAATTTATCTGCGCCACCCTTTGTAGGGAGTTGGGTGGGAGCGGGGGGGGGGCAAAACAGGACATACAAAACACTACATTGAGTATGCCGACACCTTTTCCGTGTTGCGGATTGCTCCCAAGCTGAAGTCGATTACACTTACGCCGCGTAGCCCGTTGAAAACCGACAGTTGCGGATTGCTCCCAAGCTGAAGTCGATTACACTGGAGGGCGAGCCGCCACGGAATGACGGGGGTTGCGGATTGCTCCCAAGCTGAAGTCGATTACACTCCGGATGGCAATACAAACGCCTACCTTGCTGTTGCGGATTGCTCCCAAGCTGAAGTCGATTACACTCATCCGGCACCGGCAAAACTACCTTGGCGGTTGCGGATTGCTCCCAAGCTGAAGTCGATTACACTACCTGTATCTGGAGCTGAACCGCAGCGCCCGTTGCGGATTGCTCCCAAGCTGAAGTCGATTACACTTGGGTCACGACGGATTCAACCTTCTCAGTAGTTGCGGATTGCTCCCAAGCTGAAGTCGATTACACTTGTTGGGCTGCCGGTGTGGGAGGGTATCGGTTGCGGATTGCTCCCAAGCTGAAGTCGATTACACTTTGGATCGTCACCACCCCACGTCGGGCAGCGTTGCGGATTGCTCCCAAGCTGAAGTCGATTACACTCTCGCGCTTGGCAAGTTCAGTCCGCTGAGGGAGTTAGGATAGGTTGGGGCGTCAGAAAAGTTGAAGTTGGCCTGAAGGCAATTCTGGCCGTTTGCGGCTTTTGCCCCAAAATATATCCATGCGCTCGAACTGTTTATCGGTAATGGCGAGGATGCGCACCTCGCCATCCGGGGGGAGGAATTTTTCGATCCGTTGGAGATGAACGCCTGCATTTTCTTTACTCGCGCAATGGCGCATGTAGATAGAATACTGCATTTGAATAAATCCGTCCCGTAGAAGTTCCTTGCGGAAGCGCGTGTATTCTCTTCGCGCGTTTGCCGTGTCGACCGGAAGATCGAACATTACCAGAATCCACATACATCTATACCCGCTGATTTTCATGGCCCTATTTTTTCACTATGGCTGTGGGGATAAGCAACTTTTTCTGTTTTCCCTCATAACAGCGTACAAGGGAAGCAACCATACGCGGCAAAGCGACCATGAGAGGGCCGCGCCGTCCATCGAGCGCCACGCGGTCGGCTAGGAGCTGAAGCAGCGCACATTTCACGCCGGGATTGATATCCTTCTCGCCGGCCCGGTGCAAATCCCGTACACGAGCGTCGACGAGAGGCCGAAAGGGCTCCATGAGGTCATCGGCCAGGCAGAATGGATTGGAGCGGTTGGCATGGTGCAGACCGATGGCTGCCAACAGCCCGGCCGAGACGATGGCGCGGGCCACGGCGGCACGGATGACCGTGTAGCCATAGTTGAGCATGGCATTGAGGGCGTCTTTGCCTTTGGGATTGCGGCGGAAAGGGCTGTTTTGTCCCAGCCAAGCCCGCCAATAGACACGCGCGCCTTGGGCCTCGATGTTGGTTTCATCATTTGAGCGAACACTTCGGGCCAGGTGGAGGATACGGGTTTTCTCCGGTTGCGTATCATCCAGATTGGCAGCTTGGGCGCGGAGTTTGGCCTGGACGATCTGTTTCCAGAGCTGTTTACGTACCGGTTTGCGTAAGGCGATCTGTTCATTGATGCGCCAGACAACTTCGGTGTGGGTGGGTAACGGCAGAAGCAGTCCGGCAGGCAGATGTTCACGTCCACAGATGACCACCGCGGCTCCATGGCGCATCAGCGCGCCCAAGGCGGCATGGGTATAGGTGGTTTGAAGCTGATCGACAACAAGCAGGCCGATATCCTCGCATGGAATCGATGAACTTCTGTCTTGGCCGTCTTTATGTTGCTCAATGCGCAATTGTTCCAGAGCAACCGACAGGTGCGCCGGTTCACTGGAAATTTCGATGGTGTGTTTTATCACGATATACCCTCCCCGGCGTGAAAGTAGAGAGTTGAGAGGAAAAAGTGGAAGCACGAAGGGCACGAAAGAAACCCCTCCCCAACCCTCCCCGTAAACGGGGCGGGAATAAGGCTCTTGCGCGCTTACAGCGCTTAGGAATTTTAGGGGACGGTGACCCAGCGCGGCGTTTGTCCGCCTTCGGCGTCCAAACTCTGCACTGGGCTATTTCCTTGTCGCACCTACGGTGCTTGGTGTGGGTGTTTGAGAGAATTGGTGGACGGGGAGATACAGTTATATGTATAGCAAACAGCGGCTCGGCAGGAGCCTCGCCCTCCCGCCCGGGCACCTTCGGTGCTTGGTGTGTTCCATTAAGGGAGTTTGCCGGTGGCGAGGGAGTTTTTGTGATTCGCAAATCTTTATACAACCTCTTGCCACCCGGCGAGAAAGGAGAGAGTAGAGAGGAAAAAGTGGAAGCACGAAGGGCACGAAAGAAACCCCTCCCTAACCCTCCCCGTAAACGGGGCGGGAATAAGGCTCTTGTGCGCTTACAGCGCTTAGGAATTTTAGGGGACGGTGACCCAGCGCGGCGTTTGTCCGCCTTCGGCGTCCAAACTCTGCACTGGGCTATTTCCTTGTCGCACCTACGGTGCTTGGTGTGGGTGTTTGAGAGAATTGGTGGACGGGGAGATACAGTTATATGCATAGCAAACAGCGGCTCATTCCGCCTATGGCGGAATTCGCCCTCCCGGCCGTGGAGATGTTGCGCTTGATTTTTAAGACAGTAACTCCCCTGATTATTTGTGAGCCGGTGTTTTAAAACCATTTTTATTATCAATCATTGGCCCATCGGATACGGCCTAAACGATCCACGGTGACCTTGCGGGCCTTTAGCGTGTTAGGTTTTTTGCTGATTTGGCCCCGTCTATCGGCGCTTTTTCCTGCAAAAGTATGAATTCTGAACCACATCTGCTTGCTGGTAGATGCGGCTGAGATGAAACGGCATAATTCTTCTTTTCCCTTGTGTTCGAGTATCAGCATCTCGTTCATGCTTAAGGACATTACAAATTGCGCAGTAGGGTTTTGTGGATGTGTTTTTTGGATAATCGGCTCACCGCGCTTTGCTCTTTGTGCTGCCTCGAGTGTTGTTATAAAGACCGCATCAAGCACGAGCTTTCCCTTTTCATTAATTTGTTTAAAAAGACACAAGTGATGAAGACTTCCCGGTTTCACATATGCGGTTCCGTTCCGGATTGGTTGAATCGTCTCATCCGTTTTGACAAGGCGAACTTTCTTGACGGGAACACCGGAAGGCATAAGAAACGGCTCTTTCCAGACGGCGGCCGGGATCGAACTGCCGCTGCCCCGTCCCGGCTCGATACCATGTTTTTTGAGCCGTTCAATAACAAGCCCACGGATGGTTTTATCACGGATTTCATCGACCATGCTGAGGGTGAGATTTTCCAATTCTTTTCGGTAAGTGAATTTTCCGTTCTCATTCGTGGGGCCGTAAATGGTTTCCTTATGCAATGCCCCACGTATTTTGCGTTGCACGCGATGGGAAACGTTTATTGCGTTGATGGCTTGCTCTACATCGGCCCGGAAGCTTCCCCAAGGCGGTTCCATATCATGACCATGAGTGCGGGCCAAAACCTGGAGGCGGGATCGGTTGGTAAGTGCGACAACGATGGCATCTACGGCATGATGGCGGTGATCATCACGATTCTTAAAATCTTCCCAATTGGGATTCAGTATGCAGTTCAGTCCCCAAAGACGGCGCAGGTTGGCGGTGTGATTCCCACGTGTACAAAGTACATCCTTTACGTCCAAACATTTTACATAGGACACGACTTCACGGCTAATATAGGCGGTATCTGTGAGCTGGCGGTTTATAAAATCATCGAGTTCGACGTTTTTCTGCAGAAATTTACGCTGTTTGTTGTAAGTGCCATAGGGAAGATTTCTCGACCGCTGGAGCATCTTTTCATAGGCATCCGGGTCGGATTCGGCGAGCCATTCATAGGGTGTGCGGTCTCCTTTATCGGCATTGGCTGCACGGAAGCAGATAACTTTATTCATCAGGGAGTTATCCAGGCTGCGGGAATAGGGCAAAATATGATCAACATCGACTTCGCCGCCCAGTAATTGGCTTATGCTAATAGGCTTGCCGGAATAGATGCAGGTCTCTTTTTGTTCTTTCCAAAGCAGATAGCTGTCTATGGTGTCGCGTGTGGCTTTGCGTCCGTGTTCCTCGATAGATTTGCGGGCTTCATCCCGCTTCTTTTCACGTTCTTTGTTTTTTATCAATATTTGGCGCCGGTCCTCGAAAGATCCTTTCGCCTCGCGGGCCAGCTCGATATGGATTCGGTCAGGCTTTCCATATTCGCGCAGAATGGCATTGACGACACCGCGTACCTCATGAAGCGCCTGTCGTACGATTGGATTTGGCAGATCGGGAGGCTGAGGCAGAAATCGATAGGACTTGATTGCGCGTTGATCGGGCCGCAGATAACCAGCTTCCCGTAAGGCCGAAGGGGTCTCATCGTTGCTCATGAGAACAAGCCCGTTTTCCAAATGGGGCAGCAGCCGATCAATGGCTTTGCGGCTGAAATTCATATACCCCGAGGGGAGATTGATATCCAACAGACGTTCAGCCGCTTCAAGTGAGAGTTTCCATTTTTGCTGCGCGATTTCGAGTAAGGATTCATCGTCATATTCGCTCTTTTCATCTATTAAGGCCGCGACGATTTCGTCTTTGAGACCGTCATCAAGCCGCCACCAATCTTTGCCAAAAATGTTCTTATTGGCGAGCATGGCATCGGTCTCCAGGCCTTTAAGGCTACTACATTCAGCACGTTCCAGGTTGAAACTGCACGTGTCGAAAAGACCAAGTTTCTTCTTAATATCTTTGAAAGTTCTGGTCTTCTGCGTCGAGAGATATTTGATTAATTCTGTCCGTTCTGCTTCGGTCAGCCGGCGCTCTTCACCTGTGGAAGTATCCAAAAGACGCAAATTGTTGATTTCCTGCAACATGCGGAATCGCTGAGCGTGCCGGTCGGCGCGGGGGCACCTGCGCTGGCCAGGTTCCAGTTCGCAACGGCCAATGGTTGCGGTTCGCCAATACATGTCGCGTTGGAAAAAGATGGTACCGGCTATTTTTTGCCGTAATTCGGGGGTTAGCAGGCCTTTATGATATTTCTGTTGCGCATTCCAGATTGCATCAAACTCTTCTTCATACATTTCTCTACGGGTGTGTTTCCCGCGTACGCGCTCATGGGGATCCAAGCGCCGCGCAGCCAGATATTCTCCAAGCGTTCGGCAACCTGCAGAACCGATTTTCTCTTGCAAATCGCTAATTTCCTCAAGCATCTTTGAGGTTTCCTTTTTACGGGCGCGATCAGCCTTGCTGTTCGATTTGAAACCTCTGCGTTGGTTCATATGATAGAGAAGGCGGCCTATCTGATACGGCTGTAATCGTTCATAAAGCGCTTTGCGCCGCAGATCGTAAGGGTCATTTTCAAGCAGTGCGTGCAAGTCCGTATCTTTCACCGGTAATAGTCCGGCACCGCACAGCAATTTCTTTAGATGCTTCTTGCGGCTGGCTCTTCGTGTCGTCTGGCGGCGAGCAAGCCGTTTATCGCGCCGATGCTTAGTTTTCGTTTCATCGGCTTCATTTGGTTCGTGATTCACATCTTCCGGGAAGACACGTACGCCTGAAGCGATTAGTTTTTCCCGGCTTTCATCTACCAGCGCCCAGCCGATAGAATTCGGGCCCAAATCCAGTCCTAGAGTGATGTCCGACATTTTTCTTCCTCCGTTTATCAATAATTCCCGCAAAGGGTATTGACATATCCGCTACTATGGCCTTGAATATCCCTAGTGTAATCGACTTCAGCCTGGGAACTTTTCGTAACAAAGATGAAAAATTCGCAGGCTACGCTCCACGGAGCGTCCGGCCGTTTTGCTTTGCAGGGCGGCCTTCTTTTTGGTTTTATTGGGAATGATTGCAGAACCTCCATAATCGAACGATTTCGGGCAACCGTTTCGTACCCACAGAATTATCTTACCAGATATTGAATCCGCATCGAATAGGGAAGTTTATTGCCGCGCGCCGGGGAACCCCGGTGGGCATGACGGCTACCGCCTCACGATTTCGGGGATTATTCAAAGAAATTATCAGGTCAGCACCCTGCGCGCCGCCGTGGGCGGCGAGAAAGTAGAGAGGAGAGAGGGGATAGGAGAAAGTAGAAGCACGAAGGGCACGAAAGAAACCCCTCCCTGGCCCTCCCCGTAAACGGGGCGGGAATTAGACTCTTGCGCCGGCACGCCCGGGTACCCCGGTAGGCAAGAAGGAAATTTTCTTGCGCGCTTACAGCGCTTATGAATTAAAACAGACATTCTACCCCGGCTTACGCCATCGCCGGTCTTCGACCGTCTCAGGCTAAGCCGAGGCTATTACCTGGCCGCACCTACGGTGCTTGGTGTGGGTGTTTGAGGGAGTGCGTGGATGGGGAGATACGTGTGTACGTATGGCAAACAGCGGCTCGGGTGGAACCTCGCCCTCCCGGCGCTTTCAGCGCTTGGTGTGTTTGTTTGAGGGAGTTGGTGCATGGCGGGGGAGTTTTTTGCAGCAAGCGAATTTTGGTACCGCCTCTTGCGCCTTACGGCGCCCAGACAAGCGAGTTGTCTGGGCCACCCACGGGATAGGAGGTTTGTAGATGGGGAGATACATATGTACGTATGGCAGGCAGCGGCTCATTCCGCCCATGGCGGAATTCGCCCTCCCGGCGCTTTCAGCGCTTGGTGTGTTCATTTGAGGGAGTTGGTGGATGGGGAGAAAGTAGAATCACGAAAGCACGAATGGGGAAGAAGGGCACGAAACCTATGCAGAGTAGGTGGATAGCGGGTTAGTTTTGTCGAAATACAATTCGTTTTGTACGGCCCTTACAGGGCCGGAATTATATATGGGCGTTTACCCAGGGCTGCGCTACGCGAGCCCTGGGCTTCAGGCTTTTGTCCTTTCAGGACATAGTGTGTTTGTTTGAGGGAGTTTGTGGATAGCGGGGGAGATTTGGGATAGGCGGAGATTGATACCGCCTCTTGCGCTATCGCGCGCAGATAAAAGATTTATCTGCGCCACCCGGGTAGAGGGAATTGGGTGGATGGGGAGGAAGATTTCGCGATAAGCAATTGATTTTGTGCGGCCCTTACAGGGCCGGAATATATAAGGGCGTTTACCCAGGGCTGCGCTACGCTGACCCTGGGCTTCAGGCTTTTGTCCTTTCAGGACATAGTGTGTTTGTTTGAGGGAGTTGGAGGATGGGGAGATACGTGTGTACGTATGGCAAACAGCGGCTCGGGTGGAACCTCGCCCTCCCGGCCGCGCACCTTCGGTGCTTGGTGTGTTCCATTAAGGGAGTTTGCCGGTGGCGGGGGAGTTTTTGCGAAATACAATTTGTTTTGTACGGCCCTTACAGGGCCGGAATTTTATAAGGGCGTTTACCCAGGGCTGCGCTACGCGAGCCCTGGGCTCCAGGCTTTTGTCCTTTCAGGACATAGTGTGTTTGTTTGAGGGAGTTGGAGGATGGGGAGGGAGATTTGGGATAGGCGGAGATTGATACCGCCTCTTGCGCCTTGCGGCGCGCAGATAAGCGAGTTGTCTGGGCCACCCTCCTCGAGTAAGTAGAGTTGAGAGGGGAAAGTAGATTTGCGACGCGCTTTCAGCGCTTGGTGTTTTTGTTTGAGGGAGTTGGTGGATGGGGAGATACGTGTGTGCGTATAACAGACAGCGGCTCACGAGGACGTTCGCCCTCCCCTGCACGATTTCGGGGTGTGTGGGTTTGAGAGAGTAGGTGGATAGGGCGTGATTTATAGTAAATAAAAAACGTGGTGAGGTTTTGGGACCTCACCACGTTTGTATTTTATCCGGCATGTTTACCGGCTTTGAAGCCGGTTTTTGCGCTCGGTCCAGCGGACTGCGGCGCAGCTATTTTACAGGGCTCAATGGAGTTCCCAACCATTGACTCCGGTTTCTTCGACACCCACCGCACGGGCCGTGCCTTTGGGATCGGCCACAGAGCGGTACATGATCCATTGCCCACCACCCATGTAAGTGACACTGGGATGGAAATTGCGGTTCTGGTTATAAGTCTGAGTTCCTATTTCGCCGATTTCCGCAACGATTGGTTCATCCAAAGTGAAGGTTATGCCGCCATCGGTGGAGACATAAGAAATGACGGGATGCTCAGAGTTGGCATTGCTGCCCCAGGCATACCAGACGTTCTCTTTATCGGGATGGGGGACAACTGAGGAAAACTCTATGCCGGTCATAAATGACTCATCTTCAAGCATCGAGTTATTGGCCAGGGTGTAATTGGTCCAGGTCCAGTTGCGGCCATCCGTGGAAACATAACGATGGAGAAACTTATTCCCGACGATATCCAGGGGATTATCGATCAGCTGCGGCTCATAATCATCGTAATAGTTGGGCTCTTCACAACGGACATAGGCCACGAAACTGCCATCATCGAGCTTCACGACAGCGATGCGTTCGGTCGGGCCATAGATTGTGGGATCGTCTTCAGCAATGCCGATGCAATCGACATCATCTGTCCAGTTTACGCCATCGGTGGATACACAAGTATTGATGATATAACCGCCTCCGCGTTCATCGGCCGTGTACCACATGCGGAAGCTGCCGGGGCCGAGCTGCACTACAAACGCCTTGCTTTGACGTCCGGTCGAAAAACCTGCGCAAAGAGCGTAGTTGCCGAAATTGATGCCACCAGGACCGTCCGATTCACCATAACCGATATCGGCGCCGCTGCTGGCATCGAACCAAGCACGCCATTTGTTGGCATGAGGATCGTAAATAACATGGCCATAATAGGCACGATTGGAAGATGTAATCCCCGGTTCGACGATTACCGGATTGTTGGCAACATCATCAGTCCAGACGATATCGCTAGGCGCTGTCCAACCGGTTGCGGCCAGACCAACAACGATCATAAATGCAAATGTAGTTAATAGAATCGATTTCATCATTTGTCCCTCTCACTTATCTCTGACTCACAATTCTTGACATATGAAGATTGTTTTTAATGCCGGATATTTCGATGTGTATACAATATGAGACCTATGTAAAATGTGAATGCCGTAAAATCACCTCCTTTTGTTCTAATACAATAAAAAACATCTGCTAAAGATCACAGTTTGCCGCCGGATCTTTAGCATTTCACTAGCGCTGCGTGTGCAGAATGGTAAACCGGAGATTTTTGGGTGTATAGAGGAACCCAGGAAGATCTTTTCGAAGCAGACAAAGCCGAGTATGAACCGCGCCTTCTGTCCCAAACCGGGATTCTTAGGCGCTGACGCAGAGTGGTGAAGATGCGGATTGTCCCTCTTGCGGCATACAGAGCCGAAGTGCGAAACGGCCTAAGTCCCGGATGAGAGATGGATTGTTTTGGGTTTTGGAGAGCAAAATCAAACCTTGCATATAGGCTAGGATCGACGCGGCCGCCGTACGGGTTTCGAGCGGTGGCAGCTCTTCAGCTTGGACCGCCTCGATCAAGGCCGTCTCGATAAAGTCGACATATCTATTAAAGATGTCCTCGATTTTGGCGCGTATGACCTCGTCTTGTGTACTCATCTCAACAGCCAGATTTCCGAAGCAACAGCCAAGGGTGTGTCCTTGTTGTTCTTTAAATTCAATCTGACACTCGTAAGCCGTCGCGAAAAAACGTTGAATTCTCTCAAGTGGAGGACGCTCTTGGTTGAATACACGTTCTCTTAATGTCGCGGCTGTCACCTGCCATTGTTGGTCCAGCGCCGCGAGTGTCAGGTCACGTTTCGATGGGAAGAAATAATAGAAACTCCCTTTTTTGACACCGGCATGATTGCAGAGTTCCTGCACGCCTACATCCGCATAACTACGCGCTTCCATCAAGCGGAGCGCACTGTCAATCAAACGTTCTTTTGCGTCGCTGGTTCGGCCCACGATTTGACCCCGGGTAATTTAGTTGACTGGACGGTCAACTTTAGTGAGGCGGCGGTCCTGCGCAAGGGGTTTTTAAGGGAAAGAAATCCCTCCCTAGCCCTCCCGGCCCGTGACCGCCCGGGGGAGCCCCGTTGCAATGCGCCTGCCGGCCCACGATTTCAAAGCATATTCGAAAAAGTTGCCCAATCAGCACCCTGCGGGGGCGATACGAAAGTCATTTTCTTGCGCACTTACAGCGCTTAGGATTTTTGGGGATGCTGACCCAGGGCGACGCTACGCTTGCCCTGGGCTATTACATTGCGCGCCTCCGGCGCTTAGTGTGTCCCATTAAGAGAGTTGGTGGATAGCGGGGGAGATTTTGGGATAGGCGGAGATTGATTCCGCCTCTTGTGCTAACGGCGCGCAGATAAGCGAGTTGTCTGGGCCACCCGGTTGAGATACATGTTTAGCTTAGAATAGACAGCGGGTAGGCGGGATCAACGGAGGGGGTTTTGGGGAAACACTCTACTCTACTTATGTGGGGGGTGGATGCGTTTGCCGGTCTCACCATCGAACTCATCGGGGTATGATTTCGAAGGCGGGACATCGTTTGTTTCCTCTATCCAGCGGTCGAGTTCACCGCGAAGGCGTTCTAAAACGGAGCGGTATGCGGGATCATCGACCAGACTTCGGAATTCATTGCAGTCGTATTCTAAATCGTAGAGTTCTTCAGCATTACGGCGGGAGCGGAACAGAAGCATTTGCTCTTTGCTTAGGGTTCCTGCATCACGCATGGCTTGCATGGTCCGAAATGTTGGCGAGTTGATGCAATCGGCCGCCGTAGGCAAAGGCCGTTCGGGGAATGCATTACGGATGTATTTAAAACGGCCGTCACACACCGCCCGGCTATGATCATCCAAATCATGCCAATTTTTTTCGGCAAAAATATACTCACGCCCGGCGATTCCCGGATCGAGGAATTGCGGCAATAGACTTTTTCCCTGGACATCAGCGGGTATGGGGACACCGGCACACTCCAACATGGTCGGCGCGAGATCGACCAGACTGGTCAGCCCATGATGGACGCTTCCCGCAGCAATGCGGGATGGCCAGTGCACTACCAATGGTGTGAGTATGCCACTGTCGTAAAGCGTGGTTTTGGCGCGGGGGAACGGCATTCCGTTATCGCCATAAAACAGGATCAGCGTGTTATCCAATACACCCTGCGATTCGAGTTCTTGGACAATTTCACCGATGACACTATCCATCCGGCAGGTTTCATCATAAAAGGCGGCCAGATCTTCCCGGACTTCCGGTGCATCGGGCAGAAACGGGGGAACGATAACATCTTGGGGATCATGCGGCGGATCCACACATCCGCGGTCGAAGTTGCGATGGGCATCGAAAAACCCAACAGATAAAAAGAAAGGCCGATCCTTAGGCCTTTCGGTCAGGAATTGTTTCCAATCATCGACTTTGCCCAAGACGCGGTCAAATTTCGCTGCCGCCGCCGCGCCCAGATGGCATTTGGCCACATTGCCACTGTAATAACCGCGCGGGCGTAACAGCTCGGGCAGAATTTTCTGATCGGCAGGCAAAGGATCGTGGAGGTTTTCAGCACCGGTGGAATGAGGATATTTGCCGGTGAATAGACACGAGCGGCTGGGGCTGCATGACGACGTGGTGACATACGCCTGCGAAAACCTTAACCCCTGACGCGAGAGGCGGTCGATATTCGGCGTGCGGATGGTGGGATGCCCATAGCATCCGAATTCCTGGGGGCCGACATCGTCGCCGATCAGCCAAAGGATATTGGGGGGAGAATCTGTTTGTGTGCCGGACCAAGCATTGCCTACACCGGCCAGGGCGGCGCCGGTCATGGCCAAGGCGCTGTGTTGAAGGAATCGGCGTCGGGTGTGCTGTTGTTTGTTCATGGGGCCCCGGGCGGTTTGTAGCCGGGAATTTCGTAGCGCAACTGACTCATTAACGGCCCGGCGATTTCCGCGAACTGTTGGTTCATATCATCTGTCCACTCTTCCTTAGGCGGGAGAGCGAAAGGTGTTTTCTGCGCGTTATATTTAACGGTGGCCCATTGGCGGTCGGCTTTCCGGCCTACGAAGTTTTCCAGTTGGGTTAGTACCGCCTCGCTTTTGGGGGTGCCATCTGTAAGGTCTTCCAAACGTACGATTGCCCAGTTTTCATTTGGGACATCCTGCAGCCGCTGAAGGACTTTGCAGTTACGGTAATTCCACATCCAAGCCATTTTTTGAATGGGGGAGAGTCTGTCCCAATAGGGATAAATAGGGTCATCCTTTTCGGGAACCATGCTAAACAGATGATAGCGGTCTGTGTGGTATCCGCGTGTGATTCCGCTACGTGCAAAATCGCGTCCATCGCGCATCCCGACAACGATCTTAATTCCCGGATTCAGCCTGTGCAGCGCATCCGGGAAATGGATATAGCCGTTGCTGGAATCGCAAAATTCCGCCAGATCTTCATTTTCAAAATGCTTTTTTACGATTTGGAAACGGATTTCCGGATCTTTTAACGGATCGGTTTCGGGATTGTTGAAATCGGCCATCTGGGCTTTGACCAGATCCATGAGTTCGCCAACCCGGTGTTCATGATGACCATTGAATAATTTGGCATAGAGTCCCGTGCCGCTACGGCCCGATCCTGTGAAGATAATCATGATCGATCTTATTCCAATCCGGCGAAATCGGGGATTCGCCCTATTTCGAGACTAACACATCCATTTCCATGTTTGTACGCGTCATTCCGGCGCTTTGCTAACTTGGAGCTGAACGTTCTTTGGATCGGGACCCAGCATGACTCGTGGATCATGCGGGCTATGTACGGTAATCGTTCCCCAAAGATCGCGAACGCCCAACAGCGTTTCATTTTCTTCTACCCGTAAAACCGGCCGAAAGACATCATCGAAGACTGTGCAGTCAATAAATTCGATACCGCCAAGCCGTTCGGTAATTTGAGTCCGGCGCAGGTGCAAAAGAATCGGTACGCGTGGCCCGCCATCATCGCGAAAGCGCGATACCCAGGGTGATTTCCAGGAGCAATTGACGAAACGTACAAGCACGCCATCAGCGGATTTGTCGAAGACTTTTGCTCCTTCTTTGCCTGTATTTTCGGATGTGCAATTCCGGAACTCGATAATGCCCTGCGGTCCATTGTCACGTACAGCGCCGACGGCCATGCCCGACCAGCCGCGGAGTGAATCATCTGTAAACGATTCCTTCGGCAGACCTGCGCTATAGCCCATACGTGAATGGCAATTTTCGAAATAGATCGATACCGGTTCGGTCTCATTGGTGAACGGCTTGAGATAGACGAGAATCTCATGGCCCTGGTTGTTTTCCATGACGCAGTTGCGAATGACGCAATTGACCAGCCGTTCATCGGGGCTGTCCGGCTCTAAGTCGATGCCGGCCTCGGGAGCTGTCCCATCAGTACCGGAGAAGACACAGTTTTCGATCAGGAGATTTTGGGCACTGATGACGCTGATGCCTTGGCGATGGTTGTCATGGCAAACCGAATCGCGGATGGTGACATTTTCGCACCAACGGAGTTTGCCGCTGGAGCCGACATAGATACCATCACCACCGCTGCTTTCGACGCGGACACCTTCTACAAGCACGTTTTTGCAGCCCATGAAACGAAGTCCCATACGCCACTCCGCGCGTTGGTAGGCGTCACTTTGATAGTCCTTTTTACGCATCCGTAAGGTCGCGCCATATCCGCGAATGGTGACGTTCTGTTTGTCGATTGCGGAGAAGAGGCTATCACCGCCTCCGTGAAATTCGTCTTTTTTGGCAAGAACCAAGACACCCGGTTCGAATTCAAGTTCAAGGTTATCTCGTAATGTTATCGGACGGACAATCCACGGGTCGCCGCGGAAAGGGACAATAACTTTAGGCGCACCCGAATCGATGGCCGCTTGCAGGATTTCAGTTGAATCTGCTTTGTTGAAGCCCCACCATGCGGCGTTGGCGACCTTGCGTTTCCCGTCCAAAACCTCTTGAACGGCGGTTTCATTGCGTTCGGATATGGTTACAACATCTTCTGCATATAACCAACCGGCGGCAAAGATGAGAGCGAAGAATGTAAAAAGGCGGATCGATTTTGTAGTAAACATGTGCATGTACGGCATTTCTCCGAAAGATATAAACTACTGACATCTTAAACGTTTGCCGGAGAGGTACAAACCGAGATCATTCGGATATCTTCAGTTGTCTATGTATAAAGTTGCACCGCCGAATTCCGCCGGATTGGAAATAATACGAATAGCCGGAATTCGCTACATAAGCGGCCAATCTTTTGTTTTTTGCAGAACCTTGTATCTATTTCCGCCGAGGTTTTATTGGGCGAAGACTTGGCCTGCTTTATAGGGATGTGTGCCTTCAATCACCTCGATACCCGCTGCTTTTTTGATTTTTTCCAGCATTTCGTCTTTGTGCGGGCAACCGCCTAAAATGCAGGGGGCAATGTGGATTTTTGTAGGCATTTCATCCATTGGCGCATTCCAGAGTTTAAGCTGGATCAGACGGGAGACCGCTGCTCCTCCGGGGCAATCGCCGCAGTTCAAAATTCCCAATAACTGCGCATCCGTATCGGCATAGCGTTCAAATTCACCGTCTTTGCGATTGAATCCAACCGTACAACGGGAACAGGCAATGCAGATATCATTCATGACCTTTTTGCAGCCCAGAATTAAGATTTTTTCCATTTTTCGCTCCTACTCGCCGTATTTACGACCATGGTACAAGAAGTGGTTTAAATACACCATTCCGTCAGGGTACCCCTGCGGGCAAGAAGGCTGACGCCGCCCGGATTAAAGACAGCCGGTGCGCGCGTACGCGCGGCCCGGGCATCCGCCTGTGGCCAGGCTGGACCTGACGCCTACCGGCCCACGATTTCGGGGTGTATTCGGAGAATTTAGTGGGTCAGCACCCTGCAGGGCCAATTTGATTTTTTCTTGCGCGCTTACAGCGCTTATGATTGTGGGGGATGGTTACCCCGGGCGGCGTTTGTCCGTCTTCGACGTCCAAACTCTGCCCGGGGCTATTTCCTCGTCGCACCTACGGTGCTTGGTGTGCATGTATAAGGGAGTTGGTAGATGGCGGGGGAGTTTTTGCAGTTAACAAAACATTCTACCGCCTCTTGTGCTAGCGCACCCAGACGCGCTGACGCGTGTCTGGGCCACCCGGGGAGAGGCAGTTGGTGGATAGTGAGATACGTTTGTATGTTTGGCAAACAACGGTTCGGCAGGAGCCTCAACCCTCCCGGCCGGGTACCCCGGTGGGCAAGTTGCCTACCGGCTCACGCCGGGGGAGCCATTAGAGAAAGTGGAATAAGGGGAAGATGAGGAGTGAGTGGGTGGTAGAAGGCTCTAGGCAAGCGTTGTTTTTTTCCCTCTTATGTACACAAAGATACACCTTGGAACGTCTACTTAATTGAAGGTGGATTTTTTAATGGCGATTTTGCCTACGCGGTGGTTTCAAAACGCCTTTGAAGTAAGCCAAAGCTCCACCAGGCTGATGCCGAAGGCATTAAACGTCGGCTCATTCCGCCCATGGCGGAATTCGCCCTCCCCTGCGGCGTGATTCGGGGTGTGGGCAAGGGATGAAGTTGGGTGGCACCCTGCAAAGCAGAGTATCGATAGTCGATTCGGGCGTGGACGATTCAAGCGCATACACGCAGGAGTGCCGCAGATACCGGATCATTACGGATAGGCCAGAAACACGGGGGCCTGGAGCGTTTTGGTGAACAAAGGCGATGAGACATATCAGCGATTGATTCATCCGGTCGAAGGCCAACTGATCCGTACGGTATGGCGTATCCTTCGGGATCCCGACGACGCGGACGACGCGCTGCAATCGGCTCTAGAAACGATCTGGAAACGGTTGCCCACCATCGCTAAGCATCCCAATCCACAGGCATTGATCCTGCGTATCGCGGTCAATGCCGCTTATGACCAACTTCGAAAACGTATCCGTCAAGAAGAACGCCGCGATTTGGATGCTATTCCGGAAGAACTTCCCGCGGCCAATCCGCATCCCGCTCAAAATTTGGCTCAAAAGCAAAATCTCGAACTTATATTCAAAGCCATTGCCCAACTCTCACGCAACCAGGCGGAAGCCATCCTGATGCGTCTGGTGCAAGAGCAGCCCTATCCGCATATCGCGGAAGCCTTGGGGTGCAGTGAGGCTACGGCCCGGTCACATGTAAGGCGGGGACGGGCACGGCTCGAAGAACTGCTATCGAAATTGAATCCGGGGCAATTCTTAGAGGTATTGCCATGAACGAAGAACAAAAAAAGCAATCGAATCCGGACGATATCCTGATGGAAGCCCGAGGCCTTGAAGTACCGTCAGATGTTGAAATCCGTCTCCGTCACCATCTGACAAAGTTCAAACAGCGGCTACATGAGCGGTACGAAGGCGACAGCAGGGGATGGTTCTCAACCTTTGAGGCGCTGCTTCAAAAAATCCCCACGCCGGTCTTTGTAACGCTTGCACTTTTGGCGGTGATTATCACAGCACCCTTTTTGCATAATTGTAATTCGCGAAGCGGCGCGGCCCCATGCACATCTATCCAACTAAGCCAGGCCACAAGCGGTGAACCGGCGGCCGCGCCCTGGTTTTGGGAAATGCGTCTGCGGCGGGGACTTTGGATCACGGTTCCCGAAAACACAAACGCGGAAATTCAAATGCAAGACGGTTCGACGATCACCTGTGAGCCATCAACATTGATTGCAATTCGTTACGGCAACGAACGTAACATCGGAATTCGTCAAGGCTCGATTTTGGTTAAAGCCGAACCGGACAAAGAACATCCCATGATTGTCGACACGGGACGAGGAAGCGTACGCGTAACCGGAACGGTATTTCGTATCACGGTCACGCCCTAAGGCAGGAGGAAGAAGATGCGTACATGGATTACAATTATTTTAGTGCTTGGAATTGCCACAACGGCGGTTTTTTCAGCGGTAATGCGTAATGACCGCATCCCTCAAGCAACGCCATCGAATGTGGCGATTGAGGTTCAAGCCGGAAAAGTGATTTATGAAGACGGCTCCGGTACACAAACCATTGCATCGGGGGAATCACTTTCCACATCAGAAGGCGATGGAACCGTGCTGACGGCGATGGCCAAAGCGGAAGACACCGCCGTTGCGGAGACTGAAAAAACAACACAGACAAACGCGGCTCCGCAAAAACCAATTCAAATCGCCGCCGCCGAGTCAAGCACGCTACGGCTTTCATTGACCGATGCTTTGGGCGACAAGATCGAACAGGGCGCGGCCACGCTCGATGGAAAACCGTACGACATAACCAACGGTGAACTGTCGATTGATAATGTGCCGGCAGGGGCACATTCTTTAGCGGTTGCCGCGGAAGGTTTTGCAGACATTTCCCAAACCATCCAAATGCCTATGAGCGACACCGTTCCGGTGGTCATGGAATACCTCTGCTCGTTTGAGGTCTATGTAGCACGCCAGAAATGGGAAACTCCTAAAAACACGATGTCAATGACCAGCGGCGGGACATTTACTTCCGATGATGGAAAAAATCATTCGATAAGCACAATGGAAAGCCAATTAACGGACCACTCGAATAACGAGCCTGTATTGGTCAAAGATGATCCCGTCGATAATGCGGAAATTTATCTATGGCAAGGGCCACGCCCGCCACGGCCGGTCAAAGACAAAGTGGTCTTCTGCTACGAAAACTACAAAGATGATCGATTCCCGGTTGAAGTTGCGCGTGACAATGGGTTGTTGCGTGTCATCAGCGGTGGTGAGGGGATCCGTTACACCGTTACACGTTCAGACGATCCCGACAAGATGATTCGAAGCAGGAAAAATGAAGATACAAAAGAGGGAACGATTACGGTTCCTGACGATCCGGACGCGCATATTTTTATGCCGCCAACCGTCGGCGATACGATTTTGGGCATCAGCGGTTCGATGTGGTGTAAAGACGACATAAGTCGAATACTTGAGATTACGGACATAAGATATGAATCTAAACAACCGCCAATACGGCCTATTCAGCTGTGGGATACACTTGCTCTGCTCGATTCTGTGCCCAGAGGGGGAGGCTCCGGAGAGTTTATCGAATACAACCGTCAGGGTATTCCGGGCTATTATTACACGCCCGGCATACAACAGACATTGAAAGAGGAACCAATACAAAAAGTAAAAGCCGATTCGAACGGACGGTATGTATTTGAGAATTTACTTCCCGGGGTGTATTACGTGCAGGCCTTTGACGGGCTTTCACGCAGTCGAGTTGAGGTAATCTACCCCGCCCGCGGGAAACAATTGTTAAATATCTATGATCATTCCAGCCTTAGAATTGAAGTGGTTGACAGCAAACCGGAAACGGTTAAAGGGGAGGGGATTTTAGAAGATAAAGTCAAATCGAATCCGATTTCGAATGTCACTTTGCAGCTGAAACGAATCGAACCATCCGAGCCGAGTGTGCGCATTATCGGGGAAACAGATAATCGTGGTGCGTGGCATTCCAAAGATTTTGCATTCGGGACGTACGAACTGACTGTCAAGCCACCGAGCGAATTAGGGGCGCCCTCAAAAGTGATGACATTGGATGTGGATGAAGTGTCCGAAAGACTGACTGTGACGGTGGATGTGCCCCGGTGTACGGTCAGCGGACGCGTTTTGCGTAAAGACACACAAGAGCCTGTGGTTGGCTATCCATTGCGTTTGGTGCGAAGAAAAGGTTGGTACTCAATGACGGATAATATCGCCCAGACCGAGTCAGGCGCCGGGGGTATCTTTGAGTTTCCCGAAGTTTATCCCGGCCATCGTTACGAAATTCGTAGCGATATCGAAAAAGACACCTACGCGGGTTATTTACCTGCGTATGAAGCCATCGAATCACCGGATGGAGAGCGTACCTACGACAATCCTTGCTTTGAGGTCACGGGTGAAAATATCGGCGGGATCGAGTATTTAGTTTATCCGGGTGCGGAAACACATCTTTCGGGCAAAGTCATAAAATGGGACGGGACGCCTGTGCCGGATGTGCGCGTACGCGTTGGAAGACAAGGCGATTTCAAAATATGGGAGGGAAGTCCGGTAACAAATGAAAACGGGGAGTTTGATTTCACAATTCTCACCCAGGATCAATCAGAAGATATTGATGCGAGAATTTTTGCCTACAAAATGGGAAAGAATCAGGGGATCACGTTTGTGCATGGAGACCGTGAAATTCAGTTAGGCACAGGACTGATGCCCAATGAATTCTATGCCGATACAAAAGTTGCATTTCGGCCAGGGACAACGCTTGAGAATATCGAAATTCGAGAGATTGATTTAGCAAATGCCGGTGTGCTTACAGGGACGATTCGCGGGGAGGATAGCGCTTGGCCGATTTCTCTCCATGTAAGCACTTATGACGGACTACGTAATTGCGTCGGCACAATCGACCGGGACGGTAATTATCGTGTGGAAGGAATCCCAACCGGACCTTTCGATCTGTATGTCGGTGTTGAAGAGACTCGTTTCACTATTGCGGCAATCAATCGCTCGGGCCAAAGAAATGGCCTTGCTCGAATCGGCCGCGAATATTGCAGCGAAAAGATTCACTTAGAGATGGCGGATCCCCCAGAGCCCATGCAGCTGGATGTTGCGTTGAAGAAATCATCTTTCATTACGGGTGTGGTTGTCGATCAAAAAGGCGTACCGATAGAGCGCGCAACAATTAAGATGCGCGGAGCTTCCAATGACACCTTCCATTTCGATTATACCCGTTCAGACAAAGACGGTTTATTCCGGGCCACGGGTATGGCTGAGGGCGAGCCGGTGACCATTGTGGCCTATTACGGGGATAATCCCGTTCCCGTAGTAATGAAAGATGTTGTGGCGCCGAAGGAGGATTTGAAGATCGAGATACAGACGGAGGAATGAGCGGCATTTCGTATGAATCACGAAAACACGAAAAGGGCACCAAGGGGACCCCTCCCTAACCCTCCCCGTAAACGGGGTGGGAATTGGTTTATGGCGTCATTTTAATTCTGTGGATGGCGGGGAGGTTTTTGCGATAGGCGAAATTTGTTACCGCCTCTTGCGCATCCATAATAGATACATGAATAACTTATAATTAACAGCGGCTCATCAGGAGATTCGCTCCCGGCTCGTGACCGCCATGGATCCCGCTGAGGCGGGACTAACGCCTCACGATTTCGGGGTGTATTCGGAGAATTTAGTGGGTCAGCACCCCGCAGGGCCAATTTGATTTTTTCTTGCGCGCTTACAGCGCTTATGATTGTGGGGGATGGTTACCCCGGGCGGCGTTTGTCCGTCTTCGACGTCCAAACTCTGCCCGGGGCTATTTCCTCTTCGCACCTACGGTGCTTGGTGTGCATGTATAAGGGAGTTGGTGGATGGGGAGATACGTGTGTATGTTTGGCAAACAACGGCTCATCAGGAGATTCGCTCCCGGCTCGTGACCGCCGTGGATCCCGCCAGGGCGGGACCTAACGGCACACGATTTCGGAGTGTGTACAGGGGATTTAGTTGGTCGGCACCCTGCGCGCCGCCATCCGGCGGCGAGAAAGTAGATCGTAGAATCACGAAGGCACGAAAAGTGTGCGAAGTTGGTGGAGTGCGAGGGGATGTTTATCGATCAGAGTCGGTTTGTTTTGCGAGGCGTTTCTGACGCCAGGCACGCCAGTGCACCATGAGTTTTTTGCCATAGGCCACCAGGCGATCATGAATACGTTTGGCAAATGGAATATCTTTGGAAAGCAGATAAATGCCGAATAACATGCAAGCCAAGCCTTGGCCCGGTGTGAAGAGCTGAATAAATCCGGCAATCAATAAAACCAATCCGGCAAAGACGCGGAGAAAAGGCTTGGCCCATGCCGGGACATGGTTATCCCAAATCGGCCGTAAGAAGGCATAAACTTTGCGCCCGGCGCGTTTGATCGATTCAATTACTTTCATATCCGTAAATCGCCAATTGACCTCTTTCCGCCAATTGCAGTATCGTGGGTACTGATCCCATTTTCGTCCAGGGTGCCGGCAATCTTATTCATTCGATTTCTTATTGGTTTCAGAATCAGCGGTTTCTTTGCATATACGATCCCATAAGGCGAAGTCTTTATCGAGTTCATCAGGAGTAGGTGGTCTGAATTCAGCAGAAACATTAGCGCGTGTGTGTTCCGCATCACGACGAGTCTTGAAATACAACATAATGACGGGCGGCAACGCAACCGTTGCTTTCGTTGGCGGGTTATTCATTTGCGCGTCCGCCAAATCAGGCGGTGTATATTCCAGGTAAACCTCTATATCATCGAAATGCCAAATCAGGTAGGAGTTACGGCTCCGAATCGGAGCGATTGCGTTCTCAGCATTGGCTATTAAGAAATTTTGAGTCGAGCCAAAAGTTGCAAAGCAGTTCTGCATAATTTTCATGAGTTCATCTTCGTAGAACGCACTTACGGCATCACGTTTCAGTATTATTTTACTCACGTGAGCTTTGCCTATAGGCAGATTGAGTGGAGCTGAGCCCCGAGTTATCAAATTAAGTTCATCAAATTGTGTCATAGGAATCGGTCTGTAAATATCACCGAAATGATTTTGGGGCATGCCCAGATAGATTGTGCCATCCCGCAAATCATCGGGCAGGAAACCACGGGGGGAGTCGGCCAACGCAATGCGTAGCTCTTCAGGAAAGTCCTCTGTGCCTTTTGGCTGCAAGGCAAAAACAAGAAATACCAATACAATTGAAAAAGCCACAAGGAGCGTTGCAGCTAGTCTTCGCATACTTTTTTTGGCCAGCCAACCACTCATTCGGTCATCCTCCTAACGGAAAACCAACTTTACAAGATGGGCTTGGTTGCCGTCAAAGCTGCCCGATTGTGGGTCTTTGCATGGATGGGGGGAGTTGCCTACTCTTGGGGGTCCGGAGAAGAAGGGAAATGCCGACGGTGTCACGTACACTCGGAGAATTAGCTCCGCGTCCTGCGATTCCTCATGGATGGGGCAACGATCAGGATGAATTGCTCTACCTGCATTTGGGCGAGAGCCCCTATGCGCCGTTGCCGCGTGTGGAAGAAGCGCTACGCGGCGCAGTGGGACGTGTTCACCGTTATCCGGATACCAGCTGCCGTGCCGTGCGCGAATGTCTGGCCGAGTACGCCGGGCATGGTGTCAAGCCGGAGCAGATCATTTGCGGGAACGGCTCCGACGATCTGATCGATCTGATCTGCCTCACCTTTGCCGGTCCAAACGGGACGGTTGTTTCATTCGATCCCACGTTCTTTGTGTATCGGGCCTGCGCCCGCCGTCACGGCTCCCACTACGCCTCCATTCCCCGTGATTCATCCGCGGATTTCGCTTTTCCGGACAATCTGCATCTGGCCCGGGGGCTGGCCGCGCACCGGCCCAGCGTGATCTTTTTGGCGAATCCTAATAATCCCACGGGCACCATGACCCCCCGGGAGCGGATCGAGTTTTTGCTGCAAAGCACCCGCGATGGGGCTTTGGTAGTAGTGGATGAATGCTATTTCGAATACAGCGGAAAGACGGTTTTGGATCTGCTCTCAACCTGGCCGCATCTTTTGGTATTACGGAGTCTTTCAAAAAGCGGATCATTGGCCGGGCTGCGTTTCGGCTATGCCATTGGAGCACGCGAGACTATCGATCCTTTAGAACGCTCATCGCTGACGTTTCCGGTCAATGCCTTAGCCCAAGTTGCGGCCTGTGCGGCTCTTGAGGATGCGGATGAGATTCGCCGCCGTGCGCAGACCATTGCAGGTGAGCGTGAACGGATGGCAGCTCGATTAAAAGAGTTGAATCTGAAAATAGCAACTTCATCGGCGAACCTGCTTCTGATAGCATCAGGTACCCAAGCGGTTTTGCCGCCGGACTGCGCGGCAAGACTGGCCGAACGAGGTATTTTGGTTTCTGACCAGACACAAAATATCGGTATGGGTGAGCCGTATCTCCGTGTGGGTGTCGGACTCGAGCATCAAACCGACCGGTTGGTGTCGGCTCTGAAAGAAATTTTGGAAGAAGCGCGCGACGGCGCATGAGGAGAAGGCAAAATGAAACTTGGCGTTTTGACAGTTCTATTTGGACAACAATCGTTTGAAGAGGCGTTGGATATCGCCACGAACGCGGGGCTTGAAGCGGTTGAAATCGGTGTTGGGAATTATCCCGGCAACGCGCATTGTCCCCTGGACGAGCTTGTAAAAAGTCCGGCCAAAGTGAAGGAATGGAAAAAGAAGATTACAGACCGGGGCTTGGTCCTGTCAGCGCTGTCATGCCATGGCAATGTATTGCACCCGGATTCGGACTTTGCCAAGAAATGCATTGATGTGCAGCAAAAGGCAGTACGTTTGGCTTCGATGCTGGGCGTAAAACAGATCAACGATTTCTCCGGTTGCCCTGGTAGCGGTCCCAAGGATACAAAGCCCAATTGGGTCACCTGCCCCTGGCCTCCCGATTTCGGAGAAATTTTGGAATGGCAATGGAATGAGGTTGCGGTCCCGTATTGGCAAAAAGCCTCTAAATTCGGAAAAGACCACGGTGTACGCTACGCGCTAGAAGCTCACCCTGGCTTTATTGTCTACAACCCGGAGACGGTGCTGAAACTTCGGAAACTGGCCGGAAATAACATCGGCGCAAATTTCGATCCGAGCCACTTTTTCTGGCAAGGGATCGACCCGCTGGCGGCTGTGCGCGAGTTGGGCAAATGCATCTACCACGTCCATGCCAAAGATACGCGCGTGGATCCGATTAACGCTTCCGTGAATGGTGTTCTGGATACCAAACATTACGGTGATGAGCTCAATCGCTCCTGGGTGTTCCGTACCTGCGGTTACGGTCATGATGAGAAATGGTGGCGGGACTTCGTTTCTTATCTGCGCTGCGTAGGCTATGATTTCGTGCTTTCCATCGAGCATGAAGACAGCCTGATGAGCACCATGGAAGGCTTTACAAAAGCCGTCGAGTTTCTGAAAGGCGTTATTTTAAAGGAAAAGGTCGGCGCCATGTGGTGGGCATAGCTTACATGTGTATGCCGCATGGCAGTAGAGTGTAAGCACAATTTGAAAATATAAGTCAAAGTTTTCGTTGTTTAATTGATGAAGAGGTTTATCAATTAGGATAATTACCTATGTGTTGATTTGTGTTTTTTGCGTTACAATTATTTGTAGAAGAAGTTGTAAATTGATGTGGAGGTATTTTATGCGAAAGTCTGTTTCCGGTTTTACTCTGATCGAACTACTGATCGTTGTGGCTATTATCGGCATTTTGGCGGCGATCGCGGTTCCGAATTTTATGAATGCCCGTACACGCGCCAAAGTCGCCCGTGTAGAAGCCGATTTGCGGTCACTGGATGTTGCGCTGCAATCCTACCGTGTTGACAACAACAAACCCTATCCGCGCAACTACAATATAACCGATCCGCGAATTTGGAACCGTTTGACAACGCCCATTCAGTATATTTCGTCGGGGCAATTTGAAGATCCCTTTTTGGATCCAAAGTTCGCCAAGACAAACGACGGCACAAAACCCATTTATTATTACGAGACCAAATGGGCTTACCCTGCAAAATGGGAACGTTTTTACGCAAACTTCGGGCACTACAAAAGCATCGACGGTTTCAATTATTTCCTCGGCTCGGCCGGTCCGAACGGCTGCTATAACGCTGATTCGGGTTGTCCGGCGAATATGAAGCCAGATGATCTCTATTTCGAATACAATTCAACGAATGGATTGATCAGCAACGGCGATGTTACGCGCCTGGGTTCATAAATCCGGTTTGCGGACAAGATGATATGGTTACAATCAGGGGCTTGGGATTATTTCCTAAGCCCCGTTTTGTTTTTGGCAAACGGTTCCAAATTCCCCAAAGAAATGAGAGGTTGTTGCAATGTCTGAACTGAAGATAGCCGTGGTTGGCGGAGGAATGTTCTTTGACGACATCATCGGTCAGAGTTTGAAAGATTTCGAACGGGGTGGATTCGCCGGCGCATTGACATCTATCGGCCTAAGCCATTTTGCCCCCGCCGTTGCGGGGATTCAGTGCCGTTTCACGGCTATCGGCACACATAGCGAGCACTCCGGCACGGCGGGACGGATCGCCGAGGATTTCAGAAGAGAATTTCCGGACTCGGGAGTTCAGGCCTACTACGGTGACACGGTCTGGGAAGAAATTTTGGATAAACAAGAGCCGGACATCCTCATTGTGGCAACACCGGACCATCTACATACCGCACCGATTTTGGCGGCTCTGGAGCGTGGCGTGCATGTCATCACCGAAAAGCCGGTCTGTCTAAAGACTTCAGAGATCGACGTAATTCTGAAGACAGCACGCGCCAAGGGCCTGATTGTGTCCGCGGATATGCACAAACGGTACGATCCCTTTGTGCGGGATATGATGAGCCAAGCGCGTGAGCGTTACGAATGTATCAACCGGGTGCGGGCCTGTTTGGAAGAGCCATTGGATGTCTCCACGGAGGTCTTTCAGTGGGCGGAGCAATCCAATCCATTCGCCTATGTCGGTTGCCATTGGCTTGATGTTGTGGCGTTCTACCTCGACGTATTTCCTTCCGGACTTCATGCGGTGGGGCAGAAGAACCTTTTATGGCATTGGGATGAAATGCACAAAGCCGTGGCCGAAAGGTCAGGCCGTCCGCTCGAATCGTTCTCAAAACATGATTCGATCCGTACTTGGGATGCGATTTCGGTAGCAGTGACATACACGGATGGGATGCTGGGCGACTACCACAACAACTGGATCAATCCCCGGGATTTTGAAGGGGCGGTGAACCAAGAGATCGAAGTTTACGGGACCTTGGGCCGGGCCATGGTGGATCAGCAGGAACGCGGGTTCCGAGAGGCGGTGACCGGGGAAGGCTCCCGCACGCGCAATCCGGCTTTTGGCGGACGTATTCAAAACCGGGGTGGGTATAAGGAAATCTTCGGTTATGGCAAGGCCTCTTTGGTGGCGGGAATGTTGGCAATTGCGCGTGCAAAAATTTTGGGTGAGGAACCCGAGGCGCTGGCCGGCACCTATCCCGACGCCGAGTCTCAACGCAGTGTGACGATGATTGTAGAAGCCGCGGGCGAAGTGGCGCAACGCAATTACGAACGGCACGCCAAGGGATTGGGATGCCCGGTTACGGCACGGTTTACGGAAGATTCAATCGTTATTGTGGATCCCCATGCGGACCCAATCGAAACGGAGATTTACCGGAGAGGCTAAGGGCAGATTTTGCCTTGCGCAGCTTCGGCGCCGGGGATTTGATGGAGTTGGTGGATGGCGGAGAGTTTTAGAGGGATCCTCAAAAGAATTGTCCGTTTCCCCTAGATCTTATGGAGGGTTGCTGTCAAGGTACCAGCATGTGCCGTACACGCTTGGAACCCAATCCAGAGAACGCGACGTGTGAGGAGCTGAAAGAGGCGTCACGGGTGGGTACGTTTGAGATGAACACGCGCTGTACGGCGATGCAGTTATTGATTACCGGGATTCCCCGGGATCAGGTCTGCAAAGCGCTTGTGATTGGCGAACGAAACCTTCGACGCTGGATTCAGGCGTTTAATGAATGCGGGATTGATGGGCTGATTCCCAAGCCGGGCCGTGGACGTCCCAAGTGTATTGATCCGAATCAGGAAAATGAATTGCTGGAAGTGCTGGATCACCCCGAAAAGGTGGCTCGCACCTTCTGGACGGCTCGGAATTTTCACGGTTTTCTACGAGAGACTTACCAGATCGAATGCTCGTACAATACGGTTTTACGTTTTTTTCATGAAAATGATTTTACGTTGAAAGTGCCTCAGCCCTGGCCGGACCGTCAAGATGAAGAGAAACGCCAGGCTTTTCGTGAGACATTGCGGGAGCTGAGTGAGAATCCCGACGTTGAACTCTGGTTTGCGGATGAATCGGGGTTTGAAGGCGAGTCGCGCTCGCGGCAGCGTTGGGACAAAAAAGGGAGAAAGACACGCGTCACCCACAATGGCGACCACATTCGAATGAATGCCTTGGGAATGGTGGCGCCTCGGACTGGAGAATTTTTCGCGATTGAAGCCAGTCATGTGGACAGTGATGTATTCCAAGCGTTTTTAGACGAAGCGCATCGAATGATTCATCCTCAGCGCAAGCGGAATATCCTCATTCTGGATAACGCTTCTTGGCATCATCGAAAATCCACCAACTGGCATTTCTTTGAACCGGTCTACCTCCCGCCTTATTCCCCGGATTTGAACCCCATCGAACGCATCTGGCGCGTCCTCAAGGCACGCTGGTTTACCAATGTGCACTGCAAGGATCGTGACGCGTTGATTCAACGCCTCGACACCGCTCTCCTCGATGTTATTACCCACCCCGAGGACAACAAGAGAACGGCTTCAATCGGACAGTTAATATGAAGATCCCTCTAGTGGTGAAAAAAGCATGGTTCCGCCTCTTGCGCCTTGCGGCGCGCAGATAAAAAATTTATCTGCGCCACCCCCGGAAGAGAGACACATGTATCTTATAATTTGGGATATCGGTGGGTGAAATCACCCACCCTACGAGTAGCATCTGTATCGATATAAGCGGTTCGGCAGGAGCTTCGCCCGGAGCTTTGATGGAAATGGATTTAAAATTTGCTCTAGGACGATTCGCCAGGGGTGGGCGTTTCAGTTGCAGTGTCTGCAGAAGTTTCTTGTGTTTCGGCCGGTGTTTCAGATTCTGTTTCGGCGGGAGTCTCGTGATTTTCGGCAGAGTCAGCGGATTGTATTCCGCCTAGTTTAACTTCCATAAAACGATCCCAGGTTTTCTCCTGCGACCAGAATCTCACTTCACGGCCATCGAAATACAATGTCGGTGTGGAATTAACGCCAAGTCTATTGGCCAAGGCGATATCACGCTGAATGTTTTCCTGCCCGGCCCGGCTGCCCATGGCTTGATTAAAGGCTTGCACATCAAGGCCTAATTCTTCCGCCCAAATTCGGAAAGGCGTGCTTTCGATCTCGCTTCGGCGGCTATACATGAGATCGTGGTATTCCCAGAATTTGCCTTGAAGCCGGGCGGCTTCGGCGGCCTCGGCGGCCTGGCAGGACTGCGGGTGCAGGTTGTAGTTCATTGCGGCCAGTTCCGCATTGCACTCGGAACTGAGCGGCATGTGCCGATAGACGATCTCGATCTGCGTGGGGTAATCCTCATGCAATTTCTGGATGACCGCTGCTGCACGGGCACAATGCGGGCACTCGAAATCCGAAAAAACGACCAGAGAATGCCGGGCATCTTTCGGGCCCAATCTGGGAACATCATCATCACGCGGAATGTTAAATGGAGGAATCTGCTCAAAACGCTGGATGGCAATATCCTGCGGACTGAGCAGTTTTTCTATATCCGCACGGTAACGCTGCAATTCATCGTACTGATGCCACGCAAAATAGGCTGCAATAGCAAATAAACCGACTACAATAGGGAGCCCCAAACCAGGAATAAGGTGCACGGACGAGACTTTAAGATCATCGGGCGCCGTAGCGCCTTTTTCGGCCAGAGGCACCCAGGTAGAGGCGATGCCCCAGGCAGAAATGCTCATGACAAGGTTGGCGGCATGATAAAGCAGACAAAGAGGGCAGTTTGCCTCCATGTCAATAAAAAGGATCTTTATAAACGCGAGGCTGCCCGCTAGGCCCAATCCTGTGAAAAGAACCAGACAAGTGCCCACGGTCTTGCGTGGCCCCCATCCGCCATACATTCCGATAATCAGCAGGAGAACCACCAATCCATAGGCTGTGCCCAAGGCCCCCGCGGAGATGCCCATAAATTCGGCATAGGCCGAGGTAAGAACATCATCACAGCCCCCGCCGGCAATAGAACAAATACCGGCGCCATATTCAGCGGTGCCACGTTCCAGGTCTATGTGCCGGACCAACAAATACACACCATCCGCCAATAATACGATAAGAGCGACAATGCATAGACAAAGCAGTGCAATGGATGGATGTTTCTTTGTTTCTGACATTCTTTGGCTTAATAGCCGATTGTATGTCCGGCTATTGTTGACTCTCCCATGTTGTTGAAACGGATGGACATTCTATCAATTAAAATTCCTTCCCTCGATGGCAAGGAGGAATTTTTTGATATCCAGACCACAACCAAATCCACCGAGACCGCCATTGCTTTCGATTACGCGATGACAAGGTACCAAAAGCAAATGACGGTTTGCGCCGACCGCATTGCCGACGGCACGAGCGGCGCGGGGACGTTTAATCATACGCGCCAGATCACCATAAGAACATAGCTCTCCGAAAGGCAGCTTTTGCAGGGCTGACCAGACCTGCCGCTGAAACGACGTGCCTTCAAGGCGAATTGGGAGTTTAAATGTCTTCCGGCCTCCGTGCAGATACTGATCTATTTGTTCCAAAGCCTGCTGAAGAAGCCGTGAATCCTTATTTTTATCGCTCGGGGTGGAGCTAATCCCGGCAGTCTTTTGAGATTCTCTGCGCAGAAACCGACAGGCTGTCACTTCCCTGCTATCGACTTCGATCCGGATAGAACCCAGTTCAAACTGCAAATCTCCACTCAACATACATTCAACCTCCAAAAAAATCGTATCTGCACGATCTTCCAGACTCCTTGACGTTCTTCACGCTCAGCTGTCAGTTGCCCTGTGTGAAACATGCGGATCTTTTGCGAGCTTCATCTTACCTAAATGTGGATCTTTGCCATCGGATCCACAAGGCTAGATTGGCATGTGAGCTGCCGGGGATAGCCTAACAAAACTATCCTTAATTAGATCCACATTATAACCTACTGATACATATAGTCTTATGACTTTTTTTCAGCATAGATCCAGAGGCCTACTAATTCCAACAGATATCAAATTCTTAAGATATCTAATATTCTTATAATGTTCTGATCTTGATAATCGTGGTTACAACATAACGTGCATTGAAACGATCTGGACTGTATGTAGGATGATCGCTTACTATTACGCATCAACATTTGCAGTTTGGGATGAGGCAAAGCCATGAAGTTCACATGTTCAAATGATGTTTGGAGCCGGGGTGTCGGCGCTGTGCAGAATGCAGTGGGCAGCCCGATTTCGAATCCTATGGTCGAGAATATCTTTTTTGGAGGTTAAGGGTTCTCAAGCGTCATTTATGGCAACGAATCTGAATTTAACGATTCGTTGTGTATGTGAAGTTAGTGTTGAAGAAGAAGGACAGATTGCTTTGCCGACCAAAGTGATCGGGAGTATTGTGCGGGATCTTCCGAACGGCGATGTTGTTTTTTTCGTGTAAGGGGACATCGGTGGAGATGGTATCGGGGAAGTTTGATGCGCAGCTGATCGGGCATGCGGCAGAACAGTTTTCCTCCTTTTATGGAGGTTGAAGAGGGGATCGACCTAACAGTCGATACAGCGGATTTAAAAAAAGCTATTCGTTGGACAATCTTTGCCACAACTTCAGAAAAATCCCGGTTTGAACTTGATGGTTTGAAGTGGGTTTTGGAGAAAGAAGGAGCGAAAGTAATTGCAACGGATGGACGGCGTTTGTCTTGTGTGGGCCGGGATTGGAAATCGAGCGGTGAAATATCTTGTTTGATTCCAACGAAAACAATGCATGAAGCGATGAATTCGCTTCCGGACGAGGGTGAAGTTGCTATTCGTGTCGGCGAGCGAAAAATGATGATGAGCTGCGGAGATATTTGTATGTCTTCGAATTTGCTTGTTGATAATTTCCCGCCCTATGACAGGATTATTCCCAAGGAAAGTCTGATTCAGGCGGTAATTCCGCGTGAGGAACTTTATGCGGCGGTAAAACGTGCTTCGAATTTGGCGAGTTTAGAAACGAATATGCTGACACTGGAACTGAAAAAGGATGCGTTGGGCATAGTAGGTGAACGTCAGGAAGTCGGCGGTTTGGGCAAAGATGAAGTGGGGATCGAATATAGCGGCGATGATTTGAAAGTCTTTTACAATCACCGCTTTTTGACTGATGTTTTGAAGGTTTTGGATAGCGAGAAAATTGTGTTGGAATTGTGGGATGCAACACGTCCCGGCGTGATTAAGCCAGTGGGCGATGAGGATTATCTCTACGTTATTATGCCTATGCGTCCGCCTGAGGAGGATGCGGAAGACGAGGCCTAATCGTGCAACGTCAGCGGCCTTATTGGGGCAATGTTTCCGCTTTAAAGAAGAAAAATCCATCGCTTGTTAAGTTGCTTCGTGAAACACCGCGAAGCAGCGCCTTTTCTTTGAATCCTTGTGGCAGTTTCAGCGATGTGTGCTTTTACGAAGGGAAAAAAGCATACTCTCTATCCTATGGAAGCGGGTGCGATTGCCCGGGGCAGCGTCTGGCAGCCTCTGTAAAACAAAAGATCGATCAAAACACAGATGTATTTCTTTTTTTAGGATTTCCTAATGCGGCGTTGTTGCAGCAGGTTTGGGCACACATTCAGAAAGAAAACAAAGCGGTTTTGATTATCGAACCTTCGTTGGAGCTGCTGGCGGCGCAGTTGGAAGTCGCAGGATTTACGGGAACCGCTAAAATCGGAGAAAGTACTTTTGGCATGTGGGGAGAATTGGCAGGCCGAAGTTGAGAATGCGGTTCATGAAAATAATTTGGGAGCAGCACGGCGTCTCAACACACAAGTAGGTTATGTAACCGAAGCGGAAGAGCTGCAGAAAAAGATCGAAAGCATCCTTCGGATTCCGCATGCGATCCTGAAACAAAATCAAGCAGCTTATCAGCAGGAATTACATCGTTTGGGTTGGTGGGCGAAGGAGCCCCAGTACCGGCCCGGACAGCGTCTGTGGGCGCATATGGATATCCGCAAGCATGCACGGTTTTCGCTGATTCAGTATCACTTGGTTCGTAATCTTCTTTATGGTCTGCGGCAAAGGGGCTGGGATGTTCGTTTCAATGTGATGCGTGACGATCATTATTATCCATGGTACTACCGGCTTGTGGACATGAACCAGTTTTGTCCCGATGCGGTTTTGCTTTTTAACGAGGGGGCCTGTTTTGAAACGGCATTGGGAAAACAGGTTTGTGCCGAACTGCCTGTGCCCAAAGCTACTTGGTGGACCGATAACCCCGTTTATTGCCGGCATTTCTTTATACGTCACGGAATCCCGGAAGGGGAATTTCATACGGCCGCAGACCGGGCCTGGGTGGATTTTTTGGGTGCTATGGGGGCCAAAAGTCCGGCATTTCTTCCGGGAGCGTGTACCTATCAGAGGTTTGGGAGGCGTTCGAGCGAGCTAAAATGCCAGATCAGCTTTGTGGGGCAGGTGCGTAACCACAAACCGTTTTTGGAGGCGCTGCCCCAAGAATGGCGGGACTACGCGGAGCGGGTGGTGGAGATGAAATTGCGCGAGCGTTTCCGGCCGTTCGAAGAGGTTATGGACGCTACGGAACCGCCCCGGCATAACCTGGGTGAAGACCGTCTGGACGAAATCCGTCAAAAGCTACTGTGGGAAGCCAATACGCGATTTCGTGTTGCGGCCATCCAGGCGCTTCGCGGGTTGGATTTACGTCTATACGGCAACGAGCAGTGGTTGGACTTTCTTCAGGATGAGGGGCTTCGGACCGGTTTTCGGGGGCTTATCCCCTATAGCCGCCTTCCGCATTTGTACCGTAACAGCCTGGTGTCGCTAAATATTCATAGTCTCCAATCGACAACTTGTTTGAATGTGCGTGACTTCGATGTGCCTATGGCGGGGGGCTTTTTGGTCAGCGATCTTTTGCCGGAAAGCGAAAATCTTTTTGAGTTGGGATTCATCGAGGATTTGGAAGCGGGGCAGCCCCGGGAGCTGATCTGTTACCGGGACTCAGAGGAGCTACGGCGGATTGTGGCTTTTGTCGCCGAACACGAGGAAATCCGTCAGGCCTGCATGGCGAAGGCCCGCGCCCGGATTGCCAAAGAGCATACCTACGATCACCGGGCCGATTTTCTTTCAGGGTATATCCAAAAGCGTCTGTAGAGTGTCGCCCTCCGAATTAATTCGGCCCCAAAAAAACGGGGGGTCTCTTCTTGCGAAGAGACCCAAGAGGGTGTGGGGATGATGTGGTGTGGATCGATATGATCCTTACTTCTGATAGATATGTTATCAAGTGAAATAAGGTTTGTCAACAAAAAACAGTGCTTTTTTGTAAAAATTATGCATAAAATTTGGCTGAGAAGAATTTTCCCATGAGATTGCGGTAATGGGTGTGTTTTGCCCAATAACTATAAGTAACTCATATATAATGGTTTATAAATTTTACACGGTGACTATTCCAGTATGGGTTAAGATTTTTACTACAGGTAATATGATCTATTTCGTTACACCGGGAAAATGGAAAATTCTATGACATGAATTGTCAAATCTACGATAAATTTGGAATTTCTTGGAAAGTGGAAGAGAAGATGGTCAACCCGAAGTAGAGTCCGGTCAGATGTTTTGAGGAGTGCTAATGCCTTTTATGGAAGCACTTATGGCGGCGGTGATAACGGTTAACCATCTTTTAGATGTGTACAACTCCGCAATGTGGGTAGAACGGCACAGAAACTAATTCTTGGCGATATTACATATAAGTCATATACTATGGTTATGACGAAGTGGGAAGTTATTCTGGATCCGGATTTTGAAACCTGGCTGTTGGCCTTGGATTCAGCGGTACGAATCGAGATTACGGCATACGCGAAACAATTGGAGGATGGTGGCCCGAATCTAGGCCGGCCTTACCGTCGATACGGTTTCTGGGTCGCAGTTTCCTAACATGAAGGAACTGCGAATCCAATATAAAGGGGATCCCTGGCGAGTGTTATTTGCCTTTGACCCGTCACGAAGGGCCATTCTATTGGTAGGCGGGAATAAAGGCGGGGATGCGCGATGGTACGATATGAATGTGCCTATTGCGGACCAACGCTTCCAACGGCACCTTGAAGGGATAGAAAAAGATGGCCAACAAACTTGATGATCTAATTGCCAAACTTCCTCCTGAAGAACAGTCGGCCATTGCAGCCCGTTCGGAAGAATTACGCCTGGAACGTATGAGCCTGGCCGAACTGCGCAAACGGCTGGAAGTTCCCCAAAACAAGGTGGCCGGCAAGTTAAACATCCAACAAACGGCGGTTTCCCGGATGGAAAACCGAGCCAATCTGCGTCTGGGAACCTTGGCCGCCTATATCGAAAGCCTGGGCGGCCGCTTGGAAGTCATCGCCACATTTGCGGACCGTCCCAGCGTGTTAATTACAGACTTAGCCAACCAATCCGGCGACAACGCCTTCGAGGCAGAAGATTTGGCGAAGTCGTAAGCAGTCATCGGCGTAGGCATTAAAAGTAAAAAGAGATAGATAAACCGCCCAAGCCGACCGTCCCGGCACCCGAAATCCTTAAGATCGAGGATAATTGGGAGTGTATGCGGTTGGCCGAGATTAACGGCTACAACCTGACGGCAATGGATTTGGCGGATTTGATAACATTGATTGCGCAGGATTAGGGGTGTCAATCGTTCTTGGTGGAATTACTCACAAATGTGCAGTGGTTTTTGGAACGGCGGAAGCCCCTGCTACGGCTTGCTGGAGCGAGATATGAGGTGGTTGATATCCTCAAGATATCCCCAACAGTGCAAACGTAAAAATACGGAATTCGGCATGTGTAGCTGTGGCGACAGAAGCCCTGATCGGTTTTAAAGGCATGTTCCGGGTTCATGGATACGATTGTACTATGTGGTTTGCGAAGGATTTGGATTTGTGTTTTAAGAGTCCGGATGGATTTTGAGTCGATGCCGCTTGAAATGTTGAATCCGGTGCACCAAGATGCAAAATGGCTTTGGGGAGCGGCCGGTTTGAGGATCAAGTGTGTTTTCATGGAGATGAAAAATGGCTGCGAAAAAGATTTTGATGCTGGTTGGCGATTATGTGGAAGATTATGAAGTGATGGTTCCTTTTCAGGCGCTGTTAATGGTGGGTCATGAGGTCCATGCGGTGTGTCCCGGCAAGAAGGCCGGGGATTCGGTTTGCACCGCCGTCCACGATTTTGAGGGAGCCCAGACCTATAGCGAAAAGCCCGGGCATAATTTCGCGCTCAATGCCTCATTTGATGAGATTCAGCCATCCGATTACGACGCCTTGGTCTTGCCGGGCGGGCGCGCGCCGGAATACCTGCGTCTGAACGGGGCGGTTTTGGAATTGGTCCGTCATTTTGCGGAAGCGAAGAAACCGATCGCAGCGATTTGTCATGGATTGCAGATTTTATCCGCGGCCGGGATTTTGAAAGGCCGTACCTGCACGGCGTATCCCGCCGTGGGCCCGGAAGTCAATGCCGCCGGTGGAAGCTATACGGAGACGCCCATCGACGGGGCGTGCGTGGATGGGAATATCATCAGCGCCCCGGCCTGGCCCGCGCATCCGGCCTGGTTACGTAAATTTTTGGAAGTATTGGGGACGAAGATTGAGCTGTAAGCCACGAAAGGACATGAATGGCACGAATCCTTTGCAGAGTTTGTGGGTAGCGGGGGAGTTTGTGCGATAGGAGAAATCAGCTACCGCCTCTTGCGCCTTACGGCGCGCAGATAAAAAATTTATCTGGGCCACCCACAGAGATACATTTATAGCTTATAATAAGAAGCGGCTCATTCCGCCCTGGCGGAATTCGCTCCCCGCGGCGTGACCGCCGTGGATCCCGCCGAGGCGGGACCTACCGGCCCACGCCCGGGTACCCCGGTAGGCAAGAAGGCTACCGCCTCACGATTTCGGGGCGTATTTATTAGATATTCCTGATCAGCACCCTGCAAACCAGATTCCAAGTGGAATTATATAAAGGGGCACCCTGCGGGGCGAAATTTGTGTTTCCTTAACCATTTATAAGGCGCAGTTTGTGAAAGATGTTTTATGCGGCGATGGCCCGGTTGAGGGCTTGGGCTAAACGTTGGCAGCCGGTGCGCAACAACTCCTCCGAGATCATGCCATAAGAAATCCGCAGACTGGATACGGCACGCGACTCGGGCCGGTCCGGCGAATAACAGAGACATCCGGGCACATAAAGGACTTTCTCTTGGAGCGCGCGCGCAAAAACCTGCCCCTGCGGGCCGGTGTCGAATTCCTGGGGCAACGTAATCCAGGTATAAAGCCCGCCGGTGGGATGCAACCAGGTTGTCGATGCCGGAAATGTGCGTTCCAAAATGTCCACAACGATATCGCGTTTGCGTGTGTAGATACCGAGCAGCTCTTCTGTATGCCGGTCGAATTCCCCGGAACGCAACATGCCTTTGAGAACCTGTTGGCAGAAATTGGATGTGCCGAAATCATGATTGCCTTTTAGGTCGACGAGCTTCTCGATGATCGCCTTAGGACCCAGCCCGAAACCCAGCCGCAATCCGGGTGACAATGATTTGGAGAAGGATTCGGTGTAGAGCACATAATCGTTTTCAACATCACCGGCTTTGATGGGGGGCAACTCGCCATGTTCAAAACAGAGGCGGCGGTAGGCGGCATCCTCAACAAGAAGGATCGAAGCACCGCGTTCGCGGTAACGGCGGACTATGTCTAAAAGCGTCTTACGCCGTTCGAGGGTGAGTGTCACGCCTAACGGATTGGTGGCATAAGACATGACATAAAGCATCTTGACGCGTTGCAACGAGCCTTCGGCCTCTATCCGTTCCAAACAGGCTTCAACCTGTTCGGGGATCATGCCGTGTTGGTCGGTGTCGATGCCGATGGTTCGCGCGCCGCGCGCGGCCAGAGCGCCCAAATAGACGAAATAGGTCGGCGCTTCGACCAGGACGATATCTCCTTCATCCAAAAGAGCCTCACCGGCCAGATAAAGGACCTGTTGCGATCCGGAACCTAAAATCAAATGACCGGGATCGACCTCGGCCCCGGGGTGCAAGACACCTTCACTACGCATCCGCTCCAACAGCAAGGTACGTAATTCCAAATCGCCGCTGGTGGTTCCATATTGAAGCGCCGCTTCTCCCATACCCTCAGTGGTGAAGATGCGTTCGAGCTCTTTTGATACGACCGCACCGGGCAGAGATTCTTGATCGACAAAGCCCGCAGCGAGGGATATCACCTCGGAATCTTCAAGCGCCTTGGCCATAAGCCAGCTGATCTCAGGCGGGGTGACGCGCCCGGCCGCCGCAGAAAACCGTAAAGTCCAATCGTGTTTCATCATTGATCAATCCAATAATCAATCATCATTTGAAACGTGACATAGGAATAGATTGAAATCAATGAAGCCAGCGGCACCTGTGGCCAGGCCGGACATGAAGCCTGTCGGCCCACGATTTCGGGGTGTGTTTATTAGATATTCCTAATCAGCACCCTGCATGCCGCTGTTGGCGGCGTGATAGGAGAGAGTAGAAAGGTGAAAGTAGAGCCCGTGGCCAGGCAGGATCCCGCCATGGCGGGACCTAACGGCCCACGCCCGGGTACCCCGGTGGGCAAGACGCCTAACGGCACACGATTTCAGGGTGTATTTAAAAGGAGCTGCCAGGTCAGCACCCTGCGCGCCGCCGTTGGCGGCGAGAAAGGAGAGAGTAGAGAGGAGAAAGTGGAATCACGAAAACACGAAAGGGGCGTGAAGGGCACGAAAACTTTGCAGAGATGGGTGGATAGCGGGGGAGGTTTTCAAATGTTGTTTCATCTCTGCGGCCCCTACAGGGCCGGATTTTTTAGGTTCTTAACCCCAGGCGGCGCTACGCTTGCCTGAGGCTTCAATCTCTTGCCCCTTTGGGGCATGGTGTGGGTGTTTGAGGGAGTTGGTGGATAGAGAGATACGTATGTATGTATTGCATGCAGCGGCTCATGAGGACATTCGCCCTCCCGCGCCCGGGTACCCCGGTAGGCAAGAAGGCTAACGCCTCACGATTTCGGGGTGGGTGCGTAGGATTTAGTTGGTCAGCACCCTGCATGAGCGATACGGAAATTTTTCTTGCGCGCTTACAGCGCTTGAGATTTTTGAGGACGGTTACCCCGGGCGGCGTTTGTCCGCCTCCGGCGTCCAAACTTTGCCCGGGGTTCCTATCAAGGCGGAAGGGTGGTTTGGGCGTTTTTTAACATTACGCTTGGACGGCCGCCTTTGAGGCTTTATTTTCTCGTCGCACCTACGGTGCTTGGTGTATGTGTTTGAGGGAGATGGTGGATAACAGAAAAGTTTTTATGGTAGGTACAGCCTTTTAAAATGAACCACGAAAACACGAAAGGTCGCGGCCATCGCCCTAACAACCGCGCCCGGCATGAATGGCACGAAAACTTTGCAGAGATGGGTGGATAGCGGGGGAGGTTTTGGTGTGGAAAAAGCATGGTTCCGCCTCTTGTGCTAACGCACCCAGACAAGCGAGTTGTCTGGGCCACCCTCGCGACGGTAAAATGTTGACGCCGTTTGCGGCGAGAAAGGAGAAGGTCGACAGTCGAAAGGAGAGAGGGGAAAGTAGAATCACGAAAACGCGCTGGAGTACGGTGGAGGGCCGCTTCGGTGTTTGTGTGAATGCATAACTAAGGTGAGAATCAATTGTGACCTACGGTGCTTGGTGTATGTGTTTGAGGGAGCATGGTGGATAACAGAAAAGTTTTTATGGTAGGTACAGCCTTTTAAAATGAACCACGAAAACACGAAAGCGGCATGAATGGCACGAAAACTTTGCAGAGATGGGTGGATAGCGGGGGAGGTTTTGGTGTGGAAAAAGCATGGTTCCGCCTCTTGTGCTAACGCACCCAGACAAGCGAGTTGTCTGGGCCACCCTCGCCGCCGTTTGCGGCGAGAAAGGAGAAGGTCGACAGTCGAAAGGAGAGAGGGGAAAGTAGAATCACGAAAACGCGCTTACGGTGGAGGGCCGCTTCGGTGTTTGTGTGAATGAGAATCAAGATATCAGGACTTTGGGAGCAGTCCATTGTGCGGTTCGGATGTTCGCGTCCCCGGAAATCTTTGAAGATATCCATGGGATGTCGTGAACCGCCCAAAGCCAGGACGGTATCGCGAAACCGCCGTCCGGTTTCAGCCACGGCATTTTCATCATCCAGACCGGCATCCTCAAATGCGCCGAATGCATCCGCGCTTAAGACCTCGGCCCATTTGTAGCTGTAGTATCCGGCCGAGTAACCACCGCCGAAAATATGCTGGAAGGCGCAGAGGAAACGGTCATTCGGTATCGGCGGCAATACGGATGTGATTTTGGCAATCCGCCGGTGGACATCGAATACGCTTTCCTGTCCATCGGGATCATAAGAGTCATGCAACTCCATATCGACCATGCCGAACAGGAGTTGGCGGAGCATCATCGAACCGGCCCTGTAGGTGCGGGCCTTGCATATCTTTTCAAACAGATCATCGGGGAGCGGCTGGCCGGTATCGACATGGGCGGTCATGCCGATCAGGGTCGGTTTGTGATAGCACCAGTTTTCCATGAACTGGCTGGGCAACTCGACGGCATCCCACTCCACACCGGAAATTCCGGCAACATCGGCGTAGTCGACAGTTGTGAGCATGTGCTGCAGACCATGGCCGAATTCATGGAATAAAGTCTCGACCTCACGAAAGGTCATCAACGAGGGACGATCCCCGACCGGAGGGGTGCTGTTGCAGACCAGGTGGGCGACGGGGATTTGCAGCTGTCCATCGGTGCGGCGGCGGGCCAGGCAGTCATCCATCCAAGCACCGCCCCGTTTATCCTCAGGCCGTGAATACGGATCCAGGTAGAAGGCGGCGATTTGACCATCTGTTTCATCAAAAACTTTGAAGAAACGTACATCTTTATGCCAAACCGCGGCCTCACCATCAGCGGGTTTGATTCGAATACCGAATAAGCGTTCAGCCAATCCGAAAAGGCCCTCTAAGACGCGGGGCAGCTGGAAATACGGACGTAGCTGCTCATCGGTGAAATCAAAGCGTTTCTCCCGCAAGCGTTCGGACCAGAAACCCACATCCCATTGTTCGATGGGTTGAGACTCGCCACTTTCGGCTGCCAGAGATTGGATGTCATCGAGATCTTTTACGGCATGTTCCCACGATGCGGCGCGGAGTTCATCGAACATCTTCTGTACGGCGGCCACATTGGGAGCCATTTTTTTAGCCAAACTGAGCTCGGCATAAGTCCCAAAGCCCAAAAGTCCGGCCATTTCGCGGCGCAGTTTCAAGATTTCGGGGATGATGCCACTGTTATCGAGATCGCCGGATGATGCCCGGCTGTTGAATGCGCGATACATTTTTTCGCGTTCATCACGTTTTTTGCAGTGCTCCATAAAAGGCACGTAGCTGGGATAATCCAATGTAAAACGCCACGGGCCATTCTCCGGAGTGGCCTCGGGATCACCTTCCGCCTTGGCCTGGTTGTAGGATTGCGCGGCAAGTTGCAGCAGGCTGGGGGGCATGTCTTCGACATCGGCCGCATCGGTTAAGGTGATGGAGAAGGCTTTGGTGGCATCGAGAACATGGTTGCCGAAATCGGTACCAAACTGTGAGAGTTCCTGCGCGATGTTGTTAAAGCGTTCGCGCTTTTCGCCCTCGAGTCCTACACCAGCCAGCTCGGTATCGCGCAGTTTCAGTTCGACTACGCGTTTTTGAGCTTCGGAGAGTTTTTCCCACTCCGGACCTTCGCGGAGTTCTTTCAGCGCTTTATAAATTGGTTTGCTTTGACTTACGCGCAGACTAAAAGCCACAACATCGTTTAAAACCGTTTTATGCGCTTTGCGCAGCTCATCCGAATTTTTAACGCCCATGAAATGGTTAACCGGCCCCCAGGCGTACTCGAACGGGCGGTCAAGTTCTTCGAGCGGCTCGACCAGACTACTCCATGTGGGCTTGATGTTGTTCTCGATACCGGTGATTTTTTGTTCGGCCTCGGCCAACACATGGCGCACGGCTTCGACAACATGTGTGGGCTGGATGCGGTCAAAAGGAGGAAGTCCTTCTTGCACCAATAAGGGATTGTTTTGCAGGGCCGCTGAATCGCCGGTCATGAGAAAAAGTCTCCAAAGATAGGGTATGAGGAATGACCGTTGTAACGGCAAATGCAGCCGTTGCACAAGACTGGCAAGCGGAAATGAGGTAAGATGTCTGTGCGTTTAGTTACGGATCCACTTCACAATAACAACATCATCACCGCTGATTTGACCGGGCAGTGCGCCCATTGGGCCTGCGCCGGGTCCGCCGCCAGGCCCACCAGGACCGCCAGCGGGTCCACCACCAGGGACAAGGCTGGGAGGGCCTCCAAACGGTCCCGATTCTCCATGCGGCGGGGGACCACCGATACCACCACTCGATGGCGGGGGTTGATGAAGACGTTCATTGGAATGAGGGGAAGGAATATCGGATTTTTCGATTTCCAACTTTGCGACGATAGTTGGGTCGTCCTGGGAAGGGATGCTGTTAAGGATGGTCTGTTTTTCGCCAAGCCAATAAATGTTGCGTCCCGATACGGCCCAATGATCGAGATCATTCAAAAGATCCTCGGATAATTCGCCATCTTGCGACCGGTAACGTTCAACAGTCTTTTCTTTTAGTTCCGATTGAAATAGTCCTTCCATGCCATCCGGCTGCATCCCCGGACCGCGAGGCGGTTGTCCCGGCCCTTGGCCTGGAGGGGGTCCAAGCGGCGGGCCGCCCATTCCATCGCCTGGGGGGCTCGGCATCATCCCCGGTCCTGCAAATCCGCCAATAAAGTAGCTTTCATCGGCGAGGCGCCATTTGCCGACAGCATCCAGCTGCTGGTTGATAATCATCGGCGCTATGACAATGGAATCCGGCTCGATGGAAGATTCGACGGTATGGACAATCTTAGCCAGCTGCGAATTTGAGTGTTTTTGTGTCATGGATATGAAATAACTTTGCCCCGCGCCTGCGGCCACATTGGCGATTATAAGCAGAGACGCAATGACTGCGACGGCCCTCGGGTAACGCTTGGAAATAAGCTTCAACGCCCAGGCTGTTGCGAGGATGTAGAGGAAAAACGTAGGCAGCAAAAAGCGCAGGGTTTGGTCCTGAAAGAAATACGCCGTATAGAGCAGAGTGAGGGGCACGATGAGCCCGGCGATAAGGATGCCCTCTTTGCGTGTAGATGAGTGTTTGATCAAATAAACCGTCCCGATACAACCCGTAATGGCAAAAGGGCCTACACCGGCCGAGGTCAATAATAAAGGATAGAAAAGGGCTTTTTGTTGAAAATAGCGCAGCCCGAAGAGGTGGGTGTCATCGGATAGTGTGTATCCCGTGGATGCGATCGATCCCAGGACTTTCAGGTTATAAACCGCGAGTAATACAACCGGGATGAGGGCTCCCGCCGCTGCCAGAGCGATTCCGGCGATGGTTTGTTTTTCGTATTTCCATTGCAGGAGCAGATAGACGGCAATGGCCGCGCCGAAAATTGTTTCGGCATAATGCAGAGTGGGAATGAAACCTAAGCACAGACCCGCGAGGAATGCCCATGCGGGCCGGTTTTGTTTGAGCCATAGAGCGAGAAATAACAATCCGCAAATCAGGAAGAATGCAATAGCGGGATGGGAGTCAGCTTGCATGGCCCAGGAATTGGCGACGGGATTAAAGGCCATCACAACTGTGACGAATAGCGCCCAGGGTTCAGCGATCCACAAAGCGCACAGCCCATAAAGTGCAGCGAGGGAGAGTGTTGTGAGCAGAAAATTCAAAGTCAGCATCAACGGTGCGCCGCCCAGCCAATAGAGAGGGGCCAGCAGCAACGCCAGGCCCGGCGGGTAACGGCTGACGATGTGTCCATCCTCAAGTTGCAGCCAATGAGGACCGGTGAATTGCAGAGGGACGTCGGTTTGGTAGGTGGTGGTACCCCGATTGACGAGCAATTGCGCCTGGACCAAATATCCGTTGGCATCGGCTCCGGTACTGACGGGTTCATATAGGAAAGCCATAAAAGCGGCATGGACCAGAAGAAGCACTGCCAGTGCAATACGGCAACGGTTGGGGGTGAAACGGCCTGAAGGATTTTTATGCAAGTCTGTTTGATTCTGCTGCGGTTCCATTATTAAAAGACGACCATTGAAGGGCTCGTGTGCAATGTTGTTTTTAATTACGAAACGGCATTGATTGGTCTTTATTGGAACGACATTCGATCAAGCGGCCTTTTTCCTGGACCAGTAGGCGGCTAAAGCCGAGCCGGAGAGGTTGTGCCAGATGCTGAACAGCGCCCCCGGCAGAGCGGCAGCGGCACTGAAGAACTGGGTCGCCAGGGTTACACCCAGGCCGGAATTCTGCATTCCGACCTCGATAGCCAGTGTGCGGCAGGTTTTTGGTGTGAATCCGAACAGTTTCGATAATCCATAGCCGGCGGCCAAGCCGGAAAGATTATGCAAGACGACCGCGGCGGCGACGGTCAGGCCCATGGTTTGGAGTTGGGCGCTGTTGAGGGCTACGACGATGGCGATAATGACCACAATGGCCATGACCGAGATGAGCGGCAGCAGCGGTTCGATCCATTTGACCAGAAAATGGAGAAAATGGTTTAAGGTCACCCCCAGTACGACGGGTATGAGGACGATTTTGAGGATGCTGAGCAGCATGGGGATGATGTCGACCTGGACACTTTGACCGACATAAAACCAGGTTAAAAGCGGGGTGACCAACACGGCCAGGATGGTAGAGACGGCTGTCAACGTGATCGAAAGAGCCACATCACCCCGGGCCAGGTAGCAAACAACATTGGAGGCGGTTCCCCCCGGACAACTGCCGACCAGGACCATTCCGGCCATGAGTTGGGGGGGCAAACCGAGGATTTTTGAAATTATCCAGGCGGCGAAGGGCATGACGGCGAATTGCAGGAGTGTGCCGATCCCAATGGCTTTAGGCCGTTTGAAGACGGCGCTGAAATCGCGGGGCCGCAGGGTTAGGCCCATACCGAACATGACCACACCCAACAGCGGCACGATCTGCGGCTTGAAACCGCTCCAGAATTCCGGTTGCAGGTAGGCCAGGCCGGAAAAGAGGACCGCCCAGAGCGGAAAGAGCGAGACGATTTTGGGGATGAATTTCATTGATCTTCAGATTGGGGCGGCATTCGGCGGCCCTGGGGAGCATCACTTGCTTAAATCGTAAGATAAGCCCATTTCGGGATTTAGGCGAATTGTCATTACATACAAACGGGTGATTCAGTGTGTTAGATTAAGGACCGCTAATGCAAGGAGCGTTTGGGAGAAACACTGAATGATTAAATACATCGGTTCCAAACGGATTCTAATTCCCCAGATTGAAAAGATCATTTGCACTCTGCCGGAATGCGAAACTGTTTTGGATATTTTCTCCGGAACCTCCCGTGTGGCTCATGCGCTCAAACGGCGCGGTTTTTTTGTTTTTGCCAACGATCTTCACGCCTATGCGCATACCCTGGCCCTGGCTTATGTGCAGGCTGACGCCTCGGTCTGGAGACATAAGGCGGAAAAATTGCTTTTGGAGTTGGAACGGACAACACCATCTGAAGGCTATTTCACGGAGACATTCTGCCGCCGGTCGCGTTTTTTCCAGCCCAAAAACGGGGCCAAGATCGATGCGATTCGCGAACGGATCGAAAATTTGGAATTAGAGCCTGAGCTGAAGGCGATTGTTTTGGTTAGCCTGATGGAGGCCGCCGACCGTGTGGATTCAACCACCGGGCTTCAAATGGCCTATTTGAAAGAGTGGGCTCCCCGCGCCTCGAATGATTTGGAATTACGTCTGCCCGCAATCTTGAACGGGCCGGGTTGGGCGATTTGCAAAGACGCGGAAAAAATCATCCAAGAAATCTCAGTGGATGCGGTTTATTTGGATCCACCCTACAACCAACATTCGTATTTGGGGAATTACCATATTTGGGAATCTTTGGTTTTGTGGGACAAACCCGAGGTTTACGGTGTGGCCTGCAAGCGCAAAGACTGCCGGGAACGTAAAAGCCGTTTCAATTTCAAACGTCAAATGCCGATAGCATTCCGCAATGTGATCCGTAACGTGCGCGCCAAACATCTTGTGGTTTCATTTAGTAATGAAGGATTTTTATCGCGTGAAGAACTGGAAGATATGTTGGGTCAACGCGGTTTTGTGCGTTGCTATGAGGTCGATTACAAGCGTTATGTAGGAGCGCAGATCGGCATCTATAATCCCTCCGGGGAAAAGGTCGGCAAAGTGTCACATTTGCGCAATACGGAGTTTTTGTTTGTAAGCACTCCGGATTTGGATGTATTGGAAGCTTTGGACCGGAAAATGGAACAGACCCCAGTTATGGAAGCCGCGGGAGCGTAATGCGCCGCCGAATGGCGGCGAGAAAGTAGAGAGGGGAAAGGGGAAAGTAGAGCCCGTGGCCGGGCGGGATCCCGCTAAAGCGGGACCAACGGCCCACGATTTCGGAGCAGTGTGCGAGGGATGAGTTGGGGGGCACTCTCTGCGGACCGATTCCGTTTTTCTAATTGAATCACGAAAGCACGAAAGAAGCATGAAGGGCACGAAGAAGACCCCTCCCTAGCCCTCCCCGTAAACGGGGCGGGGATAAAACTCTTGCCTTCCCGTGGTACAGATAAGTGCGTTGTCTGAGTCATCCGCCGGTTACTCCCGTTAGGGGCTGTGACAGAGTAGAATGGGTCATGCCCCTTAAGCCGCCTACATTAGTTGTCAATGAGATCTATCCCTGCCTTCAGGGGGAGTCATCCTATGCGGGTTGCCCGTGTGTCTTGGTACGTCTGACAGGCTGCCATCTGCGTTGCCGTTGGTGCGACAGCGCCTACAGTTTTTATGAAGGCGAGCGGCTAGAGGTCGAGACGGTCCTGGAGCGTATCCGTGGCCATAACCTGCCATCGGTTCTTGTCACCGGGGGAGAACCTCTGCTTCAGAAACACACTCCGTTACTGGTGCAGCGCTTGGTGGATGAAGGGTACCGGGTGTGGGTGGAGACGAGCGGAAATCGGCCTTGGCATACCCTCGATGAGCGAGCGGCAGCTATTGTTGACATCAAATGCCCGGGCAGCGGGGAAGCGGAGAAAAATTGTCCGGAGCTGCTGCGGCATCTTCGGCCGCTCGATGAGGTCAAATTCGTCATTGCCGACCGTGCCGACTATGAGTACGCCAGGCAGATCATCGAGGATTATGATTTGGGAGGTCGGATCATCACGCACCTATCACCGGTATGGGGCGAGATGGCTTTTGATGAATTGGCGGGATGGATTTTGAAAGACCGGCTTCCGGCGCGGTTGCAGATTCAGATGCATAAAGTCATCTATGGCAAGGATCTACGCGGCGTTTGAAGGTTTGACAAGAATGGGGAACACCAATCAGGCGGCGTCTTGGCTGGCGAAGATTTTGTGAGGGGCAATACCGATTTCGCGCATGACCGCCGCTCCACATTCCGGGCAATAAGTGTGGGTAATCATGTCCGTGGTCGGGAATTCATCCACCCATTCGCTACCGGCCAGCATTCTTCGACAAATACAGCATTGGGTTTGCATGGCGGTTGTTTTCATGACGCGATCCTTTTCCAGGCTTGAACTCGACCATTGCCTGTACTTACTGGTATCGTCACAAAAGCATTCCGAGTTGAGCGTTTTGCCATGCTCAGACCGTATCGCCGTAAGGTTAATAATCATGATAATCACTAAACGTCTCTACCTTTCATTTATTTTGGCGCTGCCCATTTTTTGGGGGGGCTGTGTAGGCGAACCCGGCTCGAATAAAGAGAATAAAGAGCCCGCAACCGATACAACCGCCGCATCAACCACGAGCACCAACGGGCAACGTCCCGCCAGCTGGCTTGTGAAGCGGATCGTTGCCGAGCCGAATGTTTTAAATTTGATGCATGATCAGCATGACGCTTATTCCCAAGAGATACTGGATGAGCTCACCTACGAGACACTTGTCAAACGAAACAACGAAACTTTGGAATTTGAACCGCTTTTGGCCGAATCGTGGGAGGAAAGCGAAGACCATTTGACCTGGACCTTTCACCTTCGAAAGGATGTCAAATGGCATGACGGGAAACCGTTCACGGCGCACGATATCAAGTTTTCGTTCGATTTAATGAAAGATCCGGCTTTTCCAGCCACTTCTATTGAAAGTTATTTTTCCGATTGCGACCGGGTTGAAGTTGTGGACGACTACACAGTAAAGCTGATATGGAGCAAACCTTATTTCTTAGCTCTTTCGGTGGGCGGGAGTATCCCTATCGTTCCCGCACACGCTTTCGATGGTGTGGAAGATAAAGCCACCGCGCCGATACTGCGCACGCCAATCGGAACCGGCCCCTACAAGTTTGTGGAATGGAAGTCCGGCGTGAGCGCGACTTTCGAGCTTTTTGACGATTATTGGGGTGAAAAGCCGAAAATCGAACGCGTGATTTACCGTTTTATTCCCGATCAAAATACATCGATTCAAGCGCTTAAAGGCGGTGAGATCGATCTGGTTCCGCGTGTGGAAACAGAAACATGGTTCAGCGAAACCAATAAGCCCGATTTCGAGAAGCGGTTTCATAAATACGAATATGACTATCCGGCCTATAGCTACATTGGTTGGAATATGCGGCGTCCGATCTTTCAAGATAAACGGGTACGTCAGGCCATGACCATGCTGATCGACCGGAAAAACGTAGCCGAGAAACTCTATTACCAAGCGGCCACGGTGATCACCGGTCCCTTCTTTCACAAATTGGATATCAACGACAAAAGCATCGAACCTTGGCCATTCGATCCGCAGCGCGCGAGTAAGCTGCTGGCCGAGGCGGGTTGGAAGGACAGCAATCAGGATGGAATCCTCGACAAAGACGGAATGGATTTCAAATTCGAATTTCTCTACCCCTCCAGTAGCGAGATGGCCAAACGGATCGGATCATTGATGCAAGACCAGATGCGGAAAGTGGGTATTGTGACTGAATTGGTCAATCTGGAGTGGGGTTCTTTTTTAACGCGGGTTGTAACGCAACGCGATTTCGATGCCATGGCGATGGGGTGGGCGATGGATATCGATAACGATCCCCAACAGCTTTGGCATTCCAGCTATGCCGATATTCCCGATAGTTCCAATCATTGCGGATTTAAGAACGAAGAGGCCGACCGTCTGATCGAGCTGATCCGTAACGCGGATACATCCGATGAAGAACGTTTTAAGGCCTACCACGCTTTTCATGCGCTCCTGCACGAGGAGCAACCGTACACCTTCTTGATTAGCCGCAAGGAATTTATGGCTGTCGATAAACGCTGGCAGAATATCCGGTTTTATGCTGTGAGGCCTTGTTACGACATCACCGAATGGTCGTTCTAGCGGGGTACCCCCGTTGGCATGACGGCTAACGCCGCCCGGATTTAAAGTAGCCGGTGCACGCATGCGCGCGGCCCGGGCACCCGCCTGTAGCGGCGAGAAGGTAGAGAGTTGAGAGGAGAAAGTAGAAATACAGATGGCGCAAAGACGAGTTATTCATATTTGAGTTGTGACAAGATTCTGCGGCCCTTACAGGGCCGGAAATTTGGGGGACGGTTACCCAGCCTGGCACCCTTCGCCGGTCTTCGACCGTCTCGGGCTTAGGCTGGGCTATTGCCTTGCCGCACCTACGGTGCTTGGTGTATTCGTATGAGGGAGTTGGTTGATGGGGAGAGACGTGTGTACGTATGGCAAACAGCGGCTCACGAGGACGTTCGCCCTCCCGCGGTGTGGCCGCCCGGGTCCAAGTTACAGGGGGTGTAACTCCAACCCCTGATTAGGCTACACTATGCTTGATTAGGGCCAGCGGGGGATTGATCGGAGCCAGTGGGGCTTGTTGTGAGCCAATGGGGTAGCGATGAAAAACAGGAATCCCAGCGATGAAACGGGAGCGGCCTCCCGTTGGCTCCGCCGGCGCCGGCCGGTGGTTTGGGGATTCCTTTTGCTCGTAGTCCTGGCACCGTTTTCCAACGCTCAAATCGAGAAGATCAAAGATTGGCTTTGGCTGGGCGAAAACAAGGCGAAATTCGATCCTTATCCGCGAGTTACAATCTACGACTCCACCTTGGATGCTGAGCGGGGTATCCGTGTTGCATTGCAGCCCTATGTCGAGAACGAAGAGAATCTGGCCATCGACCTGCGTATCACGCAGATGTTCCAGTCGCATCTGCGCACATTTTGCGATGATGTGGTTACGGTGCCGGATGTGGAAGACATACAACTGCGCAACGATCTGGACGATGTGCTGCGCACGTATCTTTATGCCTGGCGTACCAAAGGGGAGGTGGATCCATCATTGATCCAGCCCTTGCTGCCCAAAATCGATGTGGATGCCACGGTTTTTATTGCTCGTACGCGGTACGAACAGGGTTGGCAAGGCGACCGGAAGGTTTTTCGTATCGAATTGGTAGGGGGCGCATTTGCCGTCGATACGGGCCTTTTGCTGTGGCAGGATAAGGTCGTGATTGACGAGGAATGGAGCGGCAGCGAATCGACCAGTGAGCGTGCGGAGTATCGGGGCACATACGAGCTGGCGGGCAAATTTCATGCGACGGTTTCGGCCATCGCCGAAAAGCTACGTCAACGGCGCGCGGCGAAATTGGCGGCCGACCAGGCTGCAGCCGACCAGGCCCAACAGACCCGAAATCAAGCTGCGGCCGCCAAGGACAATCAATTGGCGGAGTTGGTTCATGTGGCCAGCGAAGTCCTGAAGTCGGCGACTGAACCGGTTGGGATCATCAACGATATCCGTGCCGGCCGGAACTGGATGATCGACAATCTTAAAGTGCCCGGACCGATGCAGTCCGATGAATTGCTAAAAGCGCGGGCTGAAGTTGAGGAGTTTCTAATCGGCAGCCTCGAAAAATGGTGGGATTGGTATCAGGCCGAGCAACAGCGCATAGCGGCGCTGCCCAAAGATACGCCCATCGCGGCCCCCGGCGCCGGATCGGAAGAGCCGCGGGAAGATGGTTTGCTGATCGATTTTGGTGTTTTGAAAACCCCTACCCCAAACCAGACCGCGCCCGATGTGCCCCGTCCATTCGATCTCTCGCAAGATCAGGTAGCGCGTCCGGTGCCGCCCACGCCAACGCCGACACGTTTTTTGATCCGTAGCGAGCTGATTATGCCGCCTACGCCGACGATCACTCCCACACCGACGGAAGTGATTCCAACTGCGCCCCCCACGCTTCCGCCGGAATATTATTATCCGAATGCCAGTATCAAGGGACCACAGGATTCCGAGAGCGCCGGTCCGGTTCTCAATGCCAGCGGCGGGATCACGGCGCCCGATGTTATCGACGGCGTCTCCAAAGAAGTTCTGATTCAACGGGGGCGGAACCGCGCCTGGTCACTCATGACCGAACAAAATATGCAGAACATGTTGCCCGGGGCGAATGTGGATTCGGCAACGGGGACATCACCGGATGTGCTTATGCCCGCTACGAATTCATTGCAGGAGCTTTTGGAACGCCGCCGCGCCTCACGCCGTGAAATGCGCGAACCGCGAAACATCATACCCATGCCTCAGGCTCCAACATCAACTCCAACACTCCCGCCGCCGGTGGAAACGACGATTCAATAGTAAATTTCGCTAAGACGGCAAAGTCAAAACAAATGCAGACCCGCAAGGACAATCACATCGTATCCGCCGAACGGGTTTATTTATGGGGGCCGGTGCTTTTGGCGGGAATCGCCTATCTGCCCAGCCTTTTCGGGGGATTCGTTTACGATGATGTCAGCATTACGGTGTTGGGGGATCCGTTTTTGCAGGGCCGAATCAATTGGTGGGAAGCGCTGCAATCCGACCGTCCACTACGTATTTTCACATATGCCCTCGACAAAGCGATTTGGTCATTTGGATCCGAAGGAAACGGAATGCCTTTCGGGTACCATCTTCAGAATTTGTTTTGGCATTTGTTATGCGTTTATTTGATCGGACATTTGGGGAAACGTCTATCTTTCGGTGCAATGCAGACCTGTATTGCGGCATCATTTTTTGCGGTTCATCCGATGGGCACGGAAGCTGTCGCATGGATATCGGGGCGCAAAGAATTGCTTTGTTTAGCATTCGAATTGCTCAGCATTGCCGCACTTTTGGCGTGTTTGCGGGAGAATTTGAGAAAGGGCCGCAGTGTCATTTTCGGGGTGCTTTCGCTGATTTGTCTGTTTTTGGCGCTGCTATCCAAACAGGTTGCGGTTATGACGCCGTTTTTGGCGCTTATTCTACTTTGGTTGGGGCGCAGGGACGGGCAGGTATTCGATACCAAAAAGGTGGTCATACTGATTGTATCGCAGCTGGCTTTGGTGGGGATTTTATCGGCACTGCAGCTGCGGGCCGGAGATGCCTTGGGGGCGGTGGCGAGCGGGAATTTTCACGATCCGGGCGCATCCAACTTTGAACGTACACCATTAAGCGCCGCTTTGACGGGGCTTGCGGTGTGGGGAGAAGTCCACCGGCTGTTGGTTTTACCTTTCGATCCGGTTTTGGACCGGATTGTCACGCCGGTGATGGTCTGGAGTGACCTGCGTTGGCTTGCGGGGCCGCTTTGGACTTTAGCGGCCTTGGGATTGATCTTTTTTTGCCGCCGCCGCACATCGTTGGTTTTAGCGGGTTATTTTTGGATCATAGCGGCTTGGGTCCCGACCTCAGGTGTAACGCCTATCGCGTATCTTTTGGCGGATCGTTATCTCTATATCCCGTTGGTGGGGTATTGTTTATTGGTCGCCGGTTTGTGGGACACGCTTTTGCAGCGCTGGCCTAATCTTATCCGGCGCAGATTTTTCGCAATTGTTTTTTTGTTTATCGTGGCGTTTATGATGGGGCGTACCACAGCCCGCTGTTTGGATTGGCGTGACGAAGTTACGATTTTAAAACGGACCATTGAACAAAACGGTCCGCATCCCCGGTTTCTGTTCGGATTGGGAGTGGCCTATAAAAACGCAGGGGATATCCAGGCGGCAATTGAAACGTGGCGGCGTTGTTTGGAATTTAATCCCGATTACAAAGAGGCGCGGGTTAATTTGGCCTTGGCGTTGGAAAGTGAGGGCAATCTTACCGAGGCGGAAATCCTGTATATACGCGCTTTGGACCGAGATCCGAATTACGGGACGGCGCATTATAATTTGGCATTATTATTGGAAAAAAAGGGAAAAATTAAGGAAGCGCTCGAACATTTACTTTTGGCAGCGGAGACTTTAACCGGGAAAACGGATACTGAATTCCGGCGTGCCAAAGCATACATTCAGTACGCACGGGTCCGTATTGGGCAAGCCGAACGTCTACAAAAAGAGAATCCATTTGAATTTAAAGATGCGCTTCAAGAATCCGGCCGTGCATTGGCGCAGGCGTTGCGTCTATCTCCGCAATCGGCGGAAGCGTGGGACTTTGAAGGACGCCGGCGGGCACTATCCGGTTCTATTGAAAGTGCGGCGGAAGCGTGGCAACGCGCTTTTGAAATCGATCCGCAACGTCCCGAGGTTTGTTTTAATTTGGGCTTGTATTTATTGAGGAACGGGGATTCGGAGCGCGGGAAGATGTTGCTTGATCGAGCAGCGGAGTTGGATCCCAAATTGGCCGAAGCGGTCAAGAATGTGATGAGCCCGTGACCGCGGCCCGGGAACCCCGGTAGGCAAGAAGGCTATCGCCGCCCGGATTAAAGGCAGCCGGTGCGCGCATACGCGCGGCCCGGGCTACAAATAAAGCAATATGAAAAATAGATTTGCCTCGCGCCTTCAGGGCTTGGTGTGTTTGTTTGAGGAAGCTAGGGGATAGCGGGGGAGTTTTTTGTGATAGACAAACTTTGTTACCGCCTCTTGTGATGACGCACCCAGACGCGCTAACGCGTGTCTGGGCCACCCGTTAGAGTGAGTTAGTGGATAGGGAGAACCACGTGATTATTTGCGATAAGCGATATTTGTTATCGCCTCTTGCCCACCTTGGATTCCGGCTGTTTCTCCAAACCCCGATTTTGTCCGGTTCCGGAATAAAACCACTCCAAATCGTCTGTAATGTCATGGACCGAAGCACGTTGTTCGGTCACACTTATCGCTCATCCATCGCTGATGTGATGAACGATTCAATTTTTGAGCGAAACACGTGGAATTCAATTTAATCAATTTTGTATTGCTAGGTTTAGCATCGTTTATGGGGGGACTGATCCAAGGCGCTTTGGCCTTTGGGATGGCGATTTTTATGGTCATTGTTTTGGCCTGGTTTTATCCGGCATCCAGTTTGGTACCCTTTGTGACTTTGGCGGCCGCCGTGAATCTTTTTGAAGTTGCGCGTTTACGGCGTGTTGGTTTTGTCTCGATTTTTTCGCCGGTTTTATTTGTGTCCTGTTTGATCGGGGTGATTATCGGGACGGTGCTTTTGGTTTATGTGCCGGACCGGGCTGTTAAGGCCGCTTTGGGGCTATTTATTGCGGGAATCGGGGTTTTGTTTGTTTTCAATCCTCCGCGTCCACACGCCGATGGTATGCAGATTCAAAACGAACATTGGGAACCATGGGGGTGGGGGAAATCGATTGTGACCGGTATCGGTGCGATTTTAAGCGGTTGGATCACTACCGGCGGTCCGCCGCTGGTGCTTTATGCCTACAGCAAAATGCCATTGGTCAATGCGCAACGCTATTTGGTGCGTTCGTTTTTGCTGATGATCGTACTCAAACTGGTATCTTATTCTTATTACAGTTTGTGGTCGTGGCGGATTTTTCTCTGGGCAGTGATCTGCATGGGGCCTGTCCTTGTGGGCACCTCGATCGGGCACCGCATTGCAGACCGGATCGACAGCGCGCGTTTTCAACGTGCGGTCTGGATTGCCTTTACGGTGATGGGATTTTTCTTATTGATTCGTACCGTGGCGTCAGGCTCATGACTGGGACGGACGGCTTGTCCAACAATTCGGTGGTTGATCTGTCAGCTGAAGCTGAATTATGTAAGTTGTTAAATATCAGTGTGTTAAGGAATATAAAAGTTGAAATATTCGATTATTGGAGGGTGGCCGTTTCTCCATGCAGAAAAAAATTGCAAAAAAAGTGATATCTTCCTTGACCCGGAGGTCGAGGTTGGTATCATTTGCGTCTGCTCGGGTCGAGTAGGCCGCGTTGTGCGGTCGCCCACTGAATGACTTGCCCTGGTGCTTAGCCCCGGGGCGTTATTATCTAAACAGTTCGGGAATGACCTGAGTTTCATAGGTCTTTGACAATCGAGTTGGTCCGCGTGTGGGCCCTGCGGAGTATCCGGAACCGGTTATCCTGGCCGGGAAAGGACTTTGGCAGGTTGTACACCAAGGTTTAAATGTACCTTGGCCCAATTACACACAATAGGACACACACATCACTTAGTGATGCGAGTGTTCGTTAACCAGGAACTAAACAGGCGTCAGCTTTACTCAATGTGAGGTTGGCGAACTGCTTCAGATTTATTTGGAGAGTTTGATCCTGGCTCAGAACGAACGCTGGCGGCGTGGATAAGGCATGCAAGTCGAGCGCGAAAGTCACCTTCGGGTGATGAGTAGAGCGGCGAACGGGTGAGTAACACGTGAGCAATCTGCCTCTGAGTGGGGAATAACTCCGGGAAACCGGAGCTAATACCGCATAATGTTGCTGAATCGCATGTTTCGGCAACCAAAGGGGAGGATCCTTCGGGACTTCTCGCTTGGAGAGGAGCTCGCGTCCGATTAGCTTGTTGGTGGGGTAACGGCCTACCAAGGCGATGATCGGTAGCCGGTCTGAGAGGATGGCTGGCCACACTGGGATTGAGATACGGCCCAGACTCCTACGGGGGGCAGCAGTCTAGAAGCTTCCGCAATGGGCGAAAGCCTGACGGAGCGACGCCGCGTGCAGGACGAAGGCCTTCGGGTCGTAAACTGCTTTCGGCAGGGAATAACTGCATGGTGGAATAATACCCATTATGCTTGAAGGTACCTGAAGAAGAAGCCCTGGCTAACTCCGTGCCAGCAGCCGCGGTAATACGGAGAGGGCAAGCGTTGTTCGGATTTATTGGGCGTAAAGCGCGCGCAGGCGGCTGAATAAGTCGGGTGTTAAAGACCTACCGCTCAACGGAGGGAATGCGCCCGATACTGTTCAGCTTGAGTGCGGAAGAGGAGAGTAGAATTCCGAGTGTAGCGGTGAAATGCGTAGATATTCGGAGGAATACCTGTGGCGAAGGCGACTCTCTGGTCCGTGTCTGACGCTGAGGCGCGAAAGCGTGGGGAGCGAACGGGATTAGATACCCCGGTAGTCCACGCCGTAAACGTTGGGTACTAGGTGTCCGAGGAGTTCTACCCCTTGGGTGCCGAAGCAAACGCATTAAGTACCCCGCCTGGGGAGTACGACCGCAAGGTTGAAACTCAAAGGAATTGACGGGGGCCCGCACAAGCGGTGGAGCATGTGGTTTAATTCGACGCAACGCGAAGAACCTTACCAGGGCTTGACATGACCGTAAGGATCCGTTCCCTCCGGGGAAACTCGGGGGGTAGGAACACAGGTGTTGCATGGCTGTCGTCAGCTCGTGCCGTGAGGTGTTGGGTTAAGTCCCGCAACGAGCGCAACCCCTACCATCAGTTGCCAGCGGTAAAGCCGGGGACTCTGATGGAACTGCCCATTTCAAGTGGGAGGAAGGTGGGGACGACGTCAAGTCATCATGGCCCTTATGCCCTGGGCTACACACGTGCTACAATGGCTAATACAGAGGGCTGCGAGACCGAAAGGTGGAGCTAATCCCTCAAAATTAGTCCCAGTTCGGATTGGGGTCTGCAACTCGACCCCATGAAGCCGGAATCGCTAGTAATCGCGCATCAGCAATGGCGCGGTGAATACGTTCCCGGGCCTTGTACACACCGCCCGTCACATGACCCGAGTTGGCTGCTCCCGAAGTCGCTTACCCAACCCGCAAGGGAGGGATGTGCCGAAGGAGTGGCCGGTAAGGGGGATGAAGTCGTAACAAGGTAGCCGTATCGGAAGGTGCGGCTGGATCACCTCCTTTCTAAGGAGTATGGCTTCTCTTGAGGCGCTGTTTGTTGGATGGTTGGAATAGGGGTAGAGCATCACGACTCTATCGGATTACCATCCCGAATAGCACTAAAGCCTTAAGACGAAGCAACTCTTAGGTAGAACCCCACACGTGGGACCAACTCGATTGCCAAGGTTATAAGAAGGCCCCTCTTTTGAGGGGCCTTTTTCATTGGCTCGATTCCGAATAATTTATAACGAGGAACAAAGGTAGAAATTTAATCCCTGGGAGGGGCGGCGTGACCGCCGTGGATCCCGCCGAGGCGGGACTTAGAGTGTTTCTCGAAAGTTTTTTCCTTTTAAGTGAGTCTGTCATAAATCGGTTTTCATGGTACAGGTCTTCTGGTTGCCTTCTTGCCGATCCATCAACCAGCAAAGCGCCTGATCGAGTCTCTCCATGAGTTCATCCCGGGTTTTGGCGACAAAATCCGCGAACCATTCGGCTTTGAGAAGGAGCCAGAGTCTTTCAATCGGATTAAGATCCGGGGAATACGGAGGTAGAAACATCGGTTCAAAGCGTCCCCAACGCAAAGAACTTCGTTTATGCCAGGAAGCGTTGTCCACAATCAGAATCTGGCGCTTTCGTTTGAGAGCCAAATCCTGGTTGGCGTGATTCAAAAAACACTGGAAAACCTCCGTGTCTGAATGCGTGAATTCAAGTGCGTAGGCTTCACCCGTCCGGGGGCAAATAATCCCCGTAATGTTCATCCGGATGTGGTCGCCATTCTTCGTGGTCCGAGTCTTGGAACCCTTGGGCGCCCAGCGCCGCCGGGGTCGTGGGTCTCCCTCCACACCACATTCATCGCCAAACCAAAGTTCAATATCCGGGTCTTCCGAGAGTTGTTTCAGCTTGTCGCAGAAGGCTTTTCGCGCCTCTTCATCTTGGCGGTCCGGCCAGGGTTGAGGGACTTTCAACGCAAAATTCTGATCGTGAAGAAAACGAATGACCGTGCTGTAGCCAACCTCGATCTCGAACTGCTCGCAGATGTAGCCATGAAACTTCACCCCTGTCCAATGAACTTGATCCGCTTGCTCGGGGTTCGTTAAAACCTCACGCAAATCTTCGTGAATTTCCTCGGGAATCTTACTCGGACGGCCCTCACGAGGTTCCTCAAGTAATCCGTCAATGCCTTGTTCGTTGAAGGCCTTTATCCAATTACGCAACGCACGGTCACTCACGCCAAACAGTTTCGCCATGCTCTTGCATCCAAAGCCCATGACCAAGCCGATGATGGCCCGAAATCGATTATGTTCACGTTGCGTACGCGCACACTTCGCCGCAATCTCGAGTTCTTCCATCGAGGCGTTCTCTGCATTCACTGTCAGTGCTACGCGTGCCATCAAACGTAGATAAGCACAAACCGAACAACGGATCTACGGGAAAAACCTACTCAAACGGAAAAAACTTTCGAGAGATGCTCTAACGGCTCACGCCGGGGAACCCCCGTTGGCATGATGCCTGACGGCTCACGATTTCGGAGTGTATGCAAGGGAATTAGTAGATCAGCACCCGGCAATGCGATTCCGTTTATCCATTTGAACCACGAAAGCACAAAAGAAGCACGAAGGGCACGAAAACTTTGCAGAGATGGATGGATAGCGGGAGAGTTTTTGGGATTAGCAAACCTTGTTACCGCCTCTTGTGCTAACGCGTGTCTGGGCCACCCTGCGTATTTTTCATTGGCTCGATCCTGTATAATTCTAAAACGAGGAACAAAGGTAGAAATTTAATCCCTGGGAGGGGAAAACCATGTTTAAACCCGAAATGCTAGTATGCGATGTCTTACGAGAGTATCCACAGACTTGGGATGTGTTTTTACGTCACGGTATGTGTGAAGACTGTAAGACTTCGCCTCCGCCAGTACCGATTCAACATTTTGTCGATAAGCATTGTGATGGCCAGCTTGAGTCGTTTTTGGCAGAGCTGGGCGGAGCGGCCCGGGTACCAAAATAGATAGTGGATGGTAGAGAGGAGAAAAGAGATTTGCCTCGCACTTACAGCGCTTGGTGTGGGTGTTTGAGGGAGTTGGTGGATGGGGGGATACGTGTGTACGTATGGCAAACAGCGGCTCAGCAGGAGAGGTTGTCTCAAAAGTCGGTATCGGCAGTCACGGATAGGCCGATTCGGACTAAAAAGGCCGCAATGAAATGCAGAATCGACCGTTTCATGGTTTGTATTTCGAGTTTTGAGACAGTCTCAGGAGCTTCGCCCTCCCGCGGCGCCATTCGGCGGCGGGAGAGGTTGTCTTGATATCTTTCACAATTTAATGTCTTGCATGATGCGGGATATGCGGGTTCCATCCCAGATGTAGAGTAAATAACTGTTGAACTGGCAGGTTTTGACGGTTTTGTGGTTGAATGCACCGATACATTGGCCGTCGCTTAATCGCACGCTGTCGAAAATGACACCGTTCGATTTATGTATGTACAGGTTTTCGCCTAACCGATTCGCAGGGCCGTAATCATCCGGATCGTAGATATCAGATAAGGCTGACTGCATTCCACGGATATCTTGAAAGCCACCTTCAATGTGAGTTTTCAGTCTCATCATTTCGATATTTGTGGGTGGCTCAGACGTGGCGCTCATGAATTTTTCTTTATGATATTTCGTCTCTGCAATGGCAGTTTTCAAGTCATGGGCTGCATAGAAAACAGCAAAATCCCCATTGCTAAACCTGCTTGTATTGGGATGTCCGAAGCATCCATCAATGAAGATATTTCTATTCGATTCCCAATCTTCCGATGAGGGGATTTCAGCCTGTGACGAGGTTCCCCGTATTCGGTCATTTGTCATAGTTTCAAGAGAATTCAGCGCATCCCAATCGGACGGTTCCGCCACACGTTCATAAAGATGAATAGCGGGAAACCGTGTTGTGATAATACGATCACATCGCTTCCAATTTATTTCGTTGACCGGTATTTGCGGCGACAATGTTTTGACTACCACCCTCTCTGAGCATCCAAGTATGTTCTTACTTTGAATAAATCAACAACATTGCCCGAGAGCATTTTGTCTAATGCAGACCGGCTATTAAACAGTGGCGCGTTATTGGGTTTTTTAATCCAGGCATCAGCCTGTTCTGCATTGGGGAAAAGAATCTGCAAGGCCTTGTAGATGCCCAAGATGTAAGATATCCGTTCCAGTTTGTCTCTTTGAAGCACAACTGAGGACGGATTACTTTTCCATTTGTAGAACGTAGATTCAGGAATCTCCCCCAGAAGTACCCTTTGTTCGTCATTTGTCAGTTTCCAGGCATTTCCAATTTTAAAAAAAGCATGCAAACCAGCTGATGACATCTGCATGACGTCCATTTCTCTTTGTTCGGGGTGTGCAGTGCTCATGGTGCTCTTCTCTCCATATATGGAGTTTATCATTAGAATAGTCTATTTCAAGAGCCTTATGTCACCCAAACTTGAATTCGCTGTTACACATTGAATCAAGAAGTTTTCTTGCGCGCTTACAGCGTCGGAGTACCTCCGCAGGCAAGAAGCCTAACGGCCGCCGATTTCGGAGTGTGTTCGTGAGATTTAGTTGGTCGGCACCCTGCGCGGCGAGATGGGCGTTCATTTGAATCACGAAAGCACGAAAAGGCACGAAGGGCGTGAAAACTTTCAGGAGATGGGTTGATAGTTTCAGAGTGGACATGGAAAGCGGTTCTTGGTTCCGCCTCTTGCCTAGCCGGTTGAAGCTGGTTGGAGGATGGGGAGAGGGAAATTCTCGCCTGTGGTAGGCTGATGCGTGAACTCTGACAAAAGTCCGACGAGAGTAAGAGAAAGTAGGGCTTCATCTATGAAGGCATCACGAAAAACCATTTCTATTTTGATATTGCTTGGGGCGTGGGTTGGGGGAGTTCAACAGTCTTCCCGGTGTGAAGAGTCCCGGAATGAGCCAGGCACCGAGCATGTGATTTTGATTTCAATCGATGGTTTTGCCCGATATCAATATGACGATCCAAGATTGCGTATTCCCAACATTCGGGAGTTGGCCTCCCGGGGTGTATGCGCCGACCGTTCCGAGACGGTTTTCCCCAGTGTTACACATCCCTCGCATACGACGATCCTGACGGGATGTATGCCGCAAAAGCACGGGATTGTAGGCAACAATGTCTTTAACCGTGCAACCGGGGAGAAATTTCATGTTACCGACAAACCGAAGACGGAAATGGTCAAAGTACCGACGCTTTTGGATCTGGCGAAAAAGAAAGGATTAGTGACGGCCTCTTTATATTGGCCGGAGACTTACAAGGATCCATCAAGCGATTACAACATCCCGGAAGTGTTTATCGACGACGGCGCGGAAGTGCTGAAAACCGCCACTCCGGCCTCATTGCCACAGGAACTGCGCGATAATGATATCCCTATCGATATTTATACCACCCACAAGTCATCCATCTCCAAAGCCTACCGGGACGAGATTTTGACTCAGGCTGCCGCTTACGTCTTCAAGACATACAAACCGAATTTGTTGGTGATTCATATTTTGGCGACAGATTCATGGCAGCATAAATATGGACCCCATGGGTATGGAGCGAGATTCGCATTAGAGGTTTCCGACGAGTGTGTTGAAATCCTGCGTGAGGCAGTGGATGAAGCGGGGCTTGAAAGCAAGACGACGTTTGTGGTTTGTTCCGACCATGGCTTTCTTGAAATACGCCGTGAGCTGCGTCCGCTAATTGTTCTAAAAGAAGCCGGTCTATTGGATAAGGTTAAGGTCCACGGCGGCGGTTTTTATAGGATGCTCAACTTCGATCCGAGTATCGATAAGGGACAACTCGAAAAATGCCTGAAAGAAATTTCCGAACTGGATGGAATGCAGCGCATTGTTCGCCCGGAGGAGTATCATGCCTTGGGACTTCCGGAACCGGATGAGTCAGCGTATGTGGGCGATGTGATTCTTGTTCCGGAACCGGATGTGCAAATCAGCACCAGCACGGAACCGCCATTACTAAAACATCGAGAACAGGTTGCCGGCGCGCATGGTTTTTTCCCCGATCATCCGGATCTGTGGACTTTGGCCATCTTTTCCGGTGCGGGAATCCAGCGGGGCGCATCACTTGGCACTATGCATAATGCCGATATTGCGCCAACCATCGCGCGTCTGCTGGATCTGGATATCGGTGACGTGGATGGGAGAGTTTTGACGGAAGTTTTAAAGTAGCGGCAGAACAAACAAAACCAGGTGTATGATGGCTGAACCGAAACAAGGCAGCGGCGTCGGGCATGCGGCAATGGGATTTTTATTGCTGGTGTTGTTTGTCTTTGCTTTGGTTGGAGTGCAGAGATGGATTGCCGCGCGGTACCACCGACATCAAATGCAAAACGCGCCATTGATACTCGAACCTATGATTCGTATGGAAGATATCGAGTCCAGCTTGCCGAAACTTGAAACACCGCAAGGACTTTTGGAACCGGAAACGGCCGAATTGATTGATAAGGCCACATCCGAAAAAGATGAGCAGCGATAAGTTGTCCCATGTAGAATAGACAAGCCTTCATGCCGAACCGCATGAATGGACAGCGGCAAAGTTAAAACGCAGTTGTTTTGCCGAACCTGTGCGGCGAGTTGGCGCCCCGACACTACGGAATTCTACAATTACATGGGTATTCTGGACTTGAGTACAGATCGACATTTGATGGAGAGGCTATTATGGCTGTGATTGGACATGACACATTGAAGACGCGCCGTACATTGAATGTAAACGGCAAGGAATTTGACTATTTCAGTTTGAAGGCCGCACAAGAAAGCGGATTGCCTGAAATCGAACGGCTTCCATACAGCCTCAAAGTTTTGCTCGAGAATTTATTGCGTCATGAAAACGGGCGTACGGTTACGGTTGACGACATCAAAGCCATCGGCACATGGCCCAAAAAGAAGCGTTCTGATCGTGAAATTGCCTATACCCCGGCGCGGGTTCTGATGCAGGATTTTACGGGCGTGCCCGCTGTTGTGGATCTCGCGGCCATGCGCGATGCCATGGTGGCTATGGGCGGCGATCCCGAAGTCATCAATCCGCTCTCGCCTGTCGATCTAGTAATCGATCATTCGGTTATGGTCGATCATTTCGCTTCTTCAGATGCATTTCAGATCAATACCGATTTGGAGATGCAACGTAACCAAGAACGCTATGCCTTTTTGCGTTGGGGCCAGAACGCATTTGACAATTTTCGAGTTGTACCGCCGGGAACGGGTATTTGCCATCAGGTCAATTTGGAGTACCTGGGCCAAGTTGTGTGGCAGAGCCAGGTGGACGGCCGCACAATTGCCTATCCCGACACCTTGGTTGGAACAGATAGCCACACCACGATGATTAACGGCCTGGCGGTTTTGGGTTGGGGTGTGGGCGGTATCGAGGCTGAAGCGGCCATGTTGGGCCAGCCGATATCGATGCTTATTCCTGAAGTTATCGGATTCGAACTGACCGGTTCCTTAAAAGAAGGCGCGACGGCAACCGATTTGGTGCTGACTGTAACGCGTATGCTGCGGGAAAAAGGTGTGGTCGGTAAGTTTGTAGAATTTTATGGAGAGGGTTTGGATCATTTGCCTTTGGCCGACCGTGCAACCATCTCCAATATGGCTCCGGAATATGGTGCGACTTGTGGAATTTTCCCGGTCGATGAAGAAACGTTGCGCTATTTGGAATTTACGGGCCGGGATCAAGATCGAATTGCCTTGGTTAAAGCCTATGCGCAAGCCCAGGGTATGTGGCGTGAATCGGGAACGCCGTATCCTGTGTTTACGGATACATTGCACCTGGATCTTTCGACTGTCGAACCGCTTATGGCAGGTCCCAAACGTCCCCAAGACAGTATCCGTCTGACCGACGCTGCCAAAGCTTTTAATCAATTGCTGGCCAACCAAGGCGGCGAAATAAAAAGCGCTCCGGTTGATTATGCGGATTTTGAAATGGCCGATGGGCATGTTGCAATTGCGGCCATTACCAGCTGTACCAATACCTCCAATCCATCGGTGATGGTTGCCGCCGGGCTTTTGGCGCGCAATGCGGTGAAGGCGGGGCTGAAGACGAAACTGTGGGTGAAAACGTCATTGGCTCCGGGCTCGCAGGTTGTAACCGATTACCTGAACGCCGCCGGATTACAGACCTATTTGGATGAATTAGGTTTTCATTTGGTGGGGTATGGTTGCACGACTTGTATCGGGAATTCCGGTCCATTACCTCCGCCTATCGCGAAGGCTATTGAAGAAAAGGACCTTACGGTCTGTTCGGTGCTTTCGGGGAACCGCAATTTCGAGGGGCGTGTGAATCCGCACACGAAAGCCAACTATTTGGCCTCACCACCCTTGGTTGTTGCCTACGCATTAGCCGGTTCGATGCGTGTGGATTTGCTGAACGATCCATTGGGTGAAGGCAGCGACGGCAAGCCTGTGTATCTGAAAGATCTATGGCCATCGAGTCACGATATCCAAGAAGCCGTGCAAAAGGCTCTGACGCGGGAGATGTTTATCCAACGTTATGGCAATGTTTTTGAGGGCGACGAAAAATGGCGCGGAATTGCTACTCCGGAAGGTAAAACCTACGCATGGGATACAGAGAGCACCTATGTGCAGCACCCCCCCTACTTTATCGATTTGAGTCCGGAACCTGCACCGGCCAGCGATATAAAAGACGCGCGTCCATTGGCGATCTTAGGCGATTCTGTGACCACCGATCATATTTCCCCGGCGGGGTCGATATCCGCGAAGAGCCCTGCGGCAAAATATCTGATGGAAAAGGGTGTGGATCCTAACGATTTCAATTCCTATGGATCGCGGCGTGGCAATCATGAAGTCATGATGCGGGGAACTTTCGGCAATATCCGTCTGCAAAACGAGATGACGCCGAATATTGCCGGTGGATATACACGGATCATGCCCGCGGGCGAAGAGACGACGATTTATGAGGCCGCCATGCATTACGCGAAGGAGGGGACACCTTTGGTGGTGGTGGCCGGTAAAGAGTACGGCACGGGTTCCTCACGCGATTGGGCGGCCAAAGGGACCCTGCTTTTGGGTGTACGCGCGGTAATCGCGGAAAGTTTTGAGCGGATTCACCGTTCGAATTTGGTGGGTATGGGAATTTTGCCTTTGCAGTTTGCACCTGGTATTTCGCGTAAGACCTTAAACCTGGATGGAAGCGAAACCTTTTCCATTGATGGAATTGCATGCGGCCTCAAACCGCGCGCCGAGCTGACTTGCACGATTACGCATAAAGACGGCGGCAGCGAAAAGATTTTGGTGCTTTGCCGTATCGATACCGTGGATGAGCTCGAGTATTACCGTCACGGCGGCATATTGCCCTATGTTTTACGTAAGCTCGGTGCAAACGGGAAGTAGAATCACGAAAGCACGCGGCGTGCCTACCGCCTCACGATTTCGGAGTATATTTGAAAAATCAGTCTGTTCGGCACCCTGCGGGGCGAGTTGGTTTTATGTATTGCCTCGCGCTTACAGCCCTTAGGATCTTTTGGGACATTTACCCAGGCTGACGCCCTTTGCCCGCTTGCGGCATGCTCGGGCTCTAGCCTGGGCTATGCCTGCTGCGCGCCTTCAGCGCTTGGTGTGTTCGTTTAAGAGAGATTGTGGATGGCGGGGGATTTTTTATGGCAGGCGATATTAGTTACCGCCTCTTGTGCTGACGCACCCAGACAAGCGAGTTGTCTGGGCTACCCATGATATGTTATTTTAAGATTGGTTGCTGTTTTGTGATTTGAACTGACTTTGGAGGGTATGGTTGTGCCATCGACAATCGATTCAAAACAATTCAAAAAGTATCTTCCGGGCAGTGCACGAATTTGGATTGCATTGGCGTTGATACTTGTACCCGGCGTTTATGTTATTCTTATAGGTACGGCCGTGCTGGCGGCCGCTGCGGGAGCAGCGCTTTGTTATTTTCTTTATATGACTTTTTTTAGCGGCAAAAGTTTATTTTTCCGATATGGTCATGGGTCTATTTTGCTTTTTTCGGCCGGATTTGGAGTATGCGGAGGAGTTTTTGCAGTACTGCGCGCGGTGTTCATGACATTTCGTTCCATCAAACGTTTTGAGCCCGGTTGCCTCTTTGAACTGCAACAAGAACCGAAACTGGAAGCTTATATCAAAGAAATATGCACAGAAATGAATGTCAAGCCGCCCGATTCGGTTTTGTTTCATGCGATGGATGATTTCTTCGTAACGAGCGGAAAACTAGAAACTTTTAATGGCAGGACTAAAGGGCGGGTATTAAGTATCAGCTATCCATTGCTCGGCGTGATTTCAAAAAAGGAACTCCGTGCAATTCTTGTGCATGAATTCGCACATTTAAAAGGGTGGGATACGATCTACACGACTTCTGTGCTTCCAGTCTATATCGGCACCGGTGAAGCCTTGGATAAGATGGTGGAGACTTTCGACAATCAATTGGCAGCATCGAGGGGTTTGTATCGTTTGGGGACTTTGGCCAGTTATGTGCCTATGCTAATACCGAAATTGGCGCTGAGATTCTATTTGTTGATATTTAGATTGATTGATATGAAGGTCCATCGAATGAGAGAACTTCGGGCCGATGCTTTTGCCTGCGCTCTTTGCGGAACGGGAACTGTACGCCGTGCCTTGGAGCGTGTCTATCAGTATGGCCCGGCCTTTCACGCTTTTCAAAATAGCTTCGTTTTGGGGGGAATCGATGCGGGGAAGGCCAATGCAAATTTTTATGGTTATTTTCGCGAAAGTGCGGACGATGTTGTAGAACAACTGGGTGAAGCATTAGAAGAAAGCAATAAAGGAAAAGGGAGCTTACTGGATTCTCATCCGATTCTTGACAAACGATTGGCATCCTTACCGGAATTTCCCGATTCCGGCTCTGAAGACAGTAAAGCCATGGAGCTGATCGAGGCAACCGAACAATATGACCGGTTCCTGACACGTTTTCACATTCGCGAATTAGACCGTTATCGTGTTTTTCACGGAACGCTTTAGGGTTGTTTTTAATTCTCTTAGCTTGGTAGTAGGTGCTTGCACCCACCATGTGACTAATCAAGATTTATAAATGGTGGGTGAAATCACCCACCCTACCCATTACATATGTATCTACAATAACGGCTCATCAGGGGATTCGCCCTCCCTGACCCATTTCTAAGACTGGGTTTTAAAACAAGTTTTATTAGTACAGCATCCAGCCGTTGATGTCTGTGAATGGCAGTTCGATTCCCTCTCGTCCGGTGGGGATGGAGATCAATAAGTATTGATATAACCGGCCAGAATAGTTCCCCATGTTGACGGCGAAGATCGATTTGGCCCTATCGCCGCGTCCATAGGCCAAACTGACCGGCCCCGACAATCCCGCGGTAAAGGGAAGAATGCCTTTCTCGGGCGAGATGCGGAGCATGAATCCGAGGGTTCCATCGGCGGCGTAGAGATTTCCATCCATATCGAAGACGATCGATTCGACCGACTCGGTGAATGAAGCGACGTACGGTTCCGGTGTACCATCCTCCAGGATTTGGAACACACTGCTCTGGCCGCTGTCGTCATTACCCACATACAGCCGATTGTCGGGCCCAAAGGCCAAACAGGTTGGATTGCGGATTGTGGTGACAAACGGCTCAATGGTTCCATCGGGGAGGACTTTATCGACACGGTCGGATCCGATCTGGGCCACATAAAGGTTTCCATCGCGGTCGAAGGCAATTGCCACCGGGTATGAAAGGCCCGTAACAAATGTCTCAAGTTCACCATCCGGTGTTAGGCGTACGATGGAATTGGTCTTGGCATTGGAAAGATACAAATTTCCATCGCCATCGAAAGCTACGGCATTCGGGCCCATTGAGCCGCCTGCCGTATCTTGGTCCGTGAGAATGAATTCATATGTTCCATCGCCCGGAAGTTTCACGACCGCTCCATAATATGAATCGGCAATGTAGAGGCTGCCTTCTTCATCCACGGTTATGCCTGCGGGGCCGCTTTGGAGTTGAGCGAGAGCCTCCGGCGCGGGAATTGCAGTTGAGAGGATGCCATTGTGGGCATCCGAAGAATCGGCGCCGTAAATGAAGAAAATTTCATCTTCTTGGCTTTCCAAATCCAACGTCACGGTTTGACCGGCTTGGATGGTGAAAGGCATCTCGCGGTCTTCACGGTCGAAGAACAATGTTGCTGAAACGGGGAATGTATCTTCGGCCACAGCCTCCGGGGGGATGGTTATGATATTTCCGGTTACAGTGGGTGTGACCGACATCAGCGATTCGTAAAATAGAGGCGGGACACCATCGAAACTTGCGCCTTCTTCGATCGCAACGGCCACCACACCGGTTAGATATTGTTCCGTTTCTTGATAAGAGGAAGCCTGAACGCGGACGACATACGTGCCGGTTTCGGGAAATTGGATGTTGCTTAAAAAGGCATCATATCCGATAGCGGAATCGTCATTTCTGAAGATTTCCTGCCCGTTCAAATCGAGAATTACAATTTCGGGATCCAAATTATGCCAATCTGTAGCGGCATAGATCGAATAGTGCTTTCCGGCCTCAACAGAAATATGGAATGTATCGACATCGCCCACCGGTCCGATGGTGGTTTGTAGTTCTTCACCGAATGGCAATGGGCGTCCATCAGCCTCATCTTGATGAATACTATATTCGTAAGAATACGTTCCGGTTGCCTTGGGATCCTGGCCGAATGCAAAAAGCAGGAACTGCTCATTTTCCACCGGCGTAAAACCGGGGATACTGGTGTTTGCGGTCTCATCCGCGCCATTCAACGCGACCGGCTCCATATCTTGATCGGTCAGGATCAGCAGGGTTTCGAAGCCATCATTGCCTTGCGCCTGAAAGTCATAGGCGTGAGCCTCATCCAGGGACATTTCGTAGACAAATGCATCGCCGGGAGTTTGTATGGAATCATCAATCGGTTCGCCCGGATTTGGGAATAGGACATCATGATAGGTCAGCATATAGGGTCCTGTATCTTCGGCTGTATAGCCCACAAGAATCAGCGCGTATTCGCCATCACGCGGGGCGATGAAATAATAAACCGGGGGGCCACCTAAAAAATCGCCGATGTAATCCTGATTTCCACCGGGATCGATCAGGACCATGAAATGCGCGAGAATGCCATCAGGAGCGTCACATACAAAAACGACGGTTTGTCCCCGCACCAAATCGAATACATAGGCATCTTGATCATCGGGGGCGATGATGCCGTATGCCGGCTGGTCTTTTTCAAGCGTGGGGTAATTTTGATTCGCATCCTCATCGGCAATGCGTCTTTCGAGGCGCAGGGTAAACGGTGCGGATGCGACGAGGTCCGGGGATTCGATACGGATTTTGTGTGTTCCCTGTAACGAAAGTCCGGCGAAGATGAATGCGCCTTGGAAGATGGGGTAATTCACGCCATCGTTGGAAGTAATGGTGTTGCTTTGGGGATTGATGAGCGACATCGTCACCGAAAAATCGCGTTCCTCAAAAAGCAGGGTGATGGCAACAACATGTCCGGCGGACGCATTGAAGCGAAATTCAGACACCGGATTTTCAGGCGTTAACTCGCCTTCGACTTCATCGCCATAGGCGATGAGCGGCGTTTCTTGTGCATACAGGGCGCTTGTATTGAAGAAAAAAAGCGCAAAAACAATTGCCGAAAAAGTAATCCAAAGCGATTTGCCGTTTGTGCCGATCATTAGTTATATTCCTGTGTCCCTTGCGGATTGGAACTATGATAAAGCTTTCTTTGGTGTGTATGAAGAAGCTTTTTCCACTTAGACGGTGTAAAAGTGGTTGAAAATTGTCAGAAGTTGTAAATAGTTGTCAAAGAGGGATGCTCTATGGATATTTATGGCAAGGAACGCTCGTCTCTTAGATGCCGGACGATACTGCTTGGTCCTTGCCGGGCCGTATGCACCGGCTTTTTTGCAGTCAGTATTGCAGCCATTCCCGGCTATGGATACTGCTGGTTTCGGGCGCAAGATCTTCGATATCCCAAATTTCCGCGCCGGTGTATCCGCATGTGATAACCTGCCGTCCTTGAGGCGTAAACGCCACATAGTTGACGGATGCCGTTTGCCGGAAAATTCTAAGTTCGTTCCCGGATTCTATATCCCACAAACTGGCCGTCGCATCGGAACTTCCAGTGAGAATCTGACTTCCATCCGGTGAAACGGTTACGGATCTCACCGCGAGAGTGTGGCTAGTAAAGGATTGTATTTTTTCGCCTGTAGTAATGTCCCATAATGTGGCCATGCCGTAAGAAAGAATTCGCTCTGACGAATTCTCCCCGCCGCCTACGAGAATTTGAGTCCCATCCGGCGAAAATGTCAGGCAATACACCGGGTAACCGGGTAGAAAAGTCCGAATGCGGTTTCCCGTCGCAGTGTCCCACAGGCTTACTTTGCCGTCATAGCTCCCGGTTAGAATCTGGCTGCCATCCGGCGAAAACACGACCGACATCACAGTTTTGGAATGCTTGATTCGGTAGATTTCCAATCCCGTTGTCACATCCCATAATTTGACCATTTTATCGGAGCTGCCTGTCAGAGCCAAACTTCCATCCGGGGAAAACGCCACTGTAGTGACCGTGCTTGTATGGTCGAGTCTGGCAATCTCTTCACCGGATTCCATATCCCATATTCGCGCGGTATTGTCTCTGCCTCCAGTTAAAATCAACCCGTTACTCGAAAGCGCTATCGTATAAACGTTGTGGTCAAATATGTATGATTTTATCTTCAGTCCGGTTTCCAGATCAAAGATTCTTCCATTGTTATTCGTGTCTACAAAAAGGATTTGCCTGCCGTCCGGGGCAAGGGCGGTTGAAAAGGCTTCATCCTCATCAATTTGACGTATCGGCTGGCCCGCGACGGCGTGATCGTCGAATTCAACATTGAATAAAAGACCCATCTCTTCGATGATACGGGGCGTCTTTAAATGCCAAATGCTGCTGTTTACCAGAAATGAGAAATTATCCGCCATAATTTCATCCGGATGAATAATATAAAAAGTATTCATACCAATCTGTTCATATAAATCTGTTAATTCCCATGATTCCAGAATGAGCGGTTCATTTTCAAACAGCCGGTATGTCCAATTCCCATCGATTTGTTCGACGGCCATAAAACCGGTTGTCAAATAATTGAAAAAAGAGCCACCGCCATAGGTCTCGGTATTGGAAAATAGGATGGGCGCGACATCGAGGACCTGGTCTGCATAGTGTACGGTGATGTAGTGCTCGGTTACGGGAGCGTCAGGATTGGTAATTTTGAGCGGTGCGAGGTTATCGGGATAGGGAATCGGCATCCCGCAAGGTTTGAAACCAATAATTGCATAGATTTCATCCCGCAAGTCCGGATTGTGACGGCTAAAAACATGAAAGATTTCATGGATCAACACGGCCTCCGGTATATCACTGCTGGGCAGAATAATAGCGTTTTGCCTGGTGTAATTTGCATTGCCCTCCTCAAGCCCAGTTGTTTTAATCAAATAGATGACCGGCGGCAGCGATAACTGCAAGCGCTGCAATTTGGCGGCAATTGACTCAATGATTGGTGTTGTTTGACTGATTTCATATTCCCGCCAATTTCTTGCTTGTTTGGAAACGAAAGCGAGTAATTCCTCTTCCGATACAGGGTTTTGGCTCATAGTCCGCGCCTGTCTGTCAAAAGGGCTCATGTTTAAGACAAAGTCATCCGGGTTGCCAAGAATCTGTTGTCCTTCTTCCAGACTGGCAAATCGCATCACTGTGCCGGGATAGAGAGGTACATCGACACCATATGAACAGAGAGTAGCTTGGGAGAGCACAAGAATTACTAGCGACTGCTTCATATTTTCTGCCTTTTCCGGAGATGGATCTTGCAGACATCCGCCCCGATTCTTCGGTGATAACCATGCTGCCGGAGTATATGTATAACAGTCATGGGTAAATGTCAGATCGAGGGGTGTAGCAGTGCTATATGTATATACACTGAATGTTTAACCCACATCCCCTATGCTTATGGTAGACTTTGGAATCTTCAAGAGGTTGAGGAAGTATGATGAGCCGGATATCCAAACGTAATTTTCAAAGAACATCATCCGTAGCGCCGGCAATAGGGAAGGCTGGGAGCGTGTGGCCCGCGATTCAAAGCCAAAACAAAAAGCTGAATGTGCTATTGCTTTTATCCGATGAACAATGTCCGGAATCTTGGAGCTGCTACGGCAAACCATGGGCGAAGACGCCCAACATCGACCGTCTGGCTGGAGGTGGGGCCATGTTCATGCCAAAGTATATTTTCAATGTACCTTTAACCAATGCCGTAAAAATCAAGGAAATTAGGTATGACCAGTGAAGAATGGCGGTTTTTCGTTCAGTGTTTTATCAGCCTGATTGCGATTTTGAATCCAGTCGGATCGTTGCCGGTATATTTGACTTTGCAACAAGATGGGAAAGGTGACCGGGGACACCGTATTGCTACGGTGACCACCTTGACGGTATTCGGGGCGCTTACTGTTTTTATGCTGTTTGGGGATGCCATTTTGGCCTTTTTCAGCATCAGCCTACCGGCCTTCCGGATCAGCGGGGGGATTTTGATTTTAGTTATGGCCCTTTCGATGTTGCAGGGCAAAATGAGCGGCGCAAAACACACCCCGGAAGAGGCTGCCGGTCTGAGCGAACGTCAGTCTATAGCTGTTGTGCCACTGGGAACACCGATTTTAGCGGGGCCAGGATCGATCAGCACCGTTATCCTTCTGAGCCATCATGCCCATACCTGGTTAATGAGCGCCGCATTGTTTTGCGCGATTTTGCTGTGTGCGGTTCTTGTTTATGTAGCGTTTTTGCTTGCCGATAAGCTGAACGTTGTTTTAGGCATCATCGGCATAAAAATCGTAACCCGTATTATGGGGCTTATTTTGTCGGCGGTGGCTGTGCAGTTCATGGCCGACGGTCTTCTCAATCTTTTCCCCGCCTTGGCCGTCGCGCCCTAACCAGGTAATTGCCCGTTCACGCATCTTGTGCATATGATTCTCTAAAATGGTGGAAGCAGAGCCGTCATATAATCAGAACGATTTAAAGATGGCCGGAATGTTGGCACGGAGAATCCCTGATTAGAGGGGAGAAGGGATATAATAGAGAGTTGAATGCCGGTGAAATGTGAATTTTGAATTCGCCCGAAAAGAATTTGTAGACGTTTTGTGAATGTAGTGTGATAATCCCGTGTGGGATGTTGTGTCCGGCGCTCTTCCGGGGCAATAATTCCGCCTATTCAGTTCGGAGAGGGCATCATGTTCGACCCCAGAGAAGGGTTGACGGAGTTTCGCGTAGAGGAGACCAAGAAGAAAAGTGCTTCAAGCGTCTTCATTAAATTCGTGATTCGCGCCGTCATCGTCTTGGTGCTACTGATATTGGCGATGCGTGTTTACCACGTACGTCAAGCCAACGAATTGGCCAGCAAGGCCAACCGCGCATTCGCCGCGGGGAACTACAACGAGGCGATCGCCAGCTGGGAAGAGGCGCTTAAGAATTCATCGTTTCGAGAGAAGACCGATGTGGTGTATACCAATATCGGCAAGGCTTATCTCGAAATGAAGATGTATAGAAAGGCGATCCCCCCTTTCGAGAAGGCGGTTGATATCAATCCCAAAGCCGCACTGACATTTAAACTCTTGAGCGATTGCAGACGTCTGGATGGAGATCTAAAAGGCGCGCTCGATGCAATTTCAAAAGCATCCGAAATTGAACCCACAAATCATGAGTACAAAAACATGAAAATTGTGCTCGAATCGCGGGTTTCGCGGTCTGGGGGATAGGATGACGGCGCCGTTGGCGGCGAGAAAGTAGAAAAGAGATTTCCCTCGCACTTACAGCGCTTATGATTTTTGGGGATCAATTACCCAGGCTGACGCCCTTCGCCTGCCGATGGCATGCTCGGGCTCTAGCCTGGGCTCTTTATGCTGCGCGCTTACAGCGCTTGATGTGTTCCAATAAGAGAGATTGTGGATAGCGGGGGAGTTAATGCGATAGGAGAAATCAGCTACCTCCTCTTGCCCACCCGTTGGAGTGAGTTAATGAATAGGGAGTTACGTGTGTATGTATTGCAAACAGCGGCTCATCAGGAGATTCGCCGTCCCCGCGACGCCGTTGGCGGCGAGAGAGAAGATAGTTGAGAGGAGAAAGTGGAATCACGAAGATTATTTTTCTTGCGCGCTTACAGCGCTTATGAATTAAAAAGAACATTCTACCCCGGCTTACGCCTTCACCGGTCTTCGACCGCCTCAGGCTAAGCCGAGGCTATTACCTCGCCGCACCTCCGGTGCTTGGTGTGTTCATTTGAGGGAATTGGTGGATGGCGGGGGAGTTTTTGCGGTAGGCACAATCTTTCCAATTTGAATCACGAAAGCACGAAAAGAGCATAAGGGCACGAAGGTGTGGCCGAGTTGGTTGGATAAAGAGTTACAATTGTATGTATGACAAAAACGGCTCATCAGGAGATTCGCCCTCCCCGCGACGCCATTCGGTGGCGAGAAAGGAGAAAGGTGAAAGGTGAGAAGAAATAAAAAAGGAGGATGGCGCGGGTGCGGCCATCCTCCGGGATTCGGTCATATTTCAATTTAAAACTATTATTCAAGAACAGGTGGTGTCGCCGATGGTTTAAGGGCGGCTTTGACCTTTTTGGTGGGATTCCCGGCGGTATCGGTAACTCGGAAATAGAAGCCCCAACGGTTTTCCGATTGTGTGACCTTAAGCAGAACCGGCGTCCAACCGGGTTTCAAACTCACTTTGACAATATCTTCATCAGGCCGCGCACCGCGTTCCTGTCGATATTGCCATATCATTTCGCCTCCAAGCCAGACTTTTAAGGTGTCATTACTGCCGATACGCAATTCGACATCGATAGGCTGCACGGCGTAAAGATAATTCATAACATAGGCGACTGACCATACATTCGGATTGAAATGGCTTAAGAGATCTACATAGCCGTCCCCGGCCATCGGTTCGGTGATGATTTTCCATTTTACGGGACCATCGAGGCCTTCATAGGTGGCATCAAAGTTGATCTCATTTTCAGGAGGGTAGACTGCTTTGTGACCGGTTCCTTCTTTATTATCGAAAGGTCCGATTCCATTCCATGTTGTAATCATGCCCACGAGAGGTGTTTTAATGGGTGTGGTTGATGGAGAGTTAACCACATGCAATCCAAACATCTGGCAGTAGGCTTCGACATCCCGGCGATGATTGCCATAGAACACCACTTGATGGAAACCGAGCGCATCGCGGGCATCTTCCATACGGTCCATTTCAATCGCGAAGTGCGTACGGCAACCGCCGGCGGGCGGCGTTTCGATGTTATGGGTTACCGTGCCGGTATCGATAATCAACTCATCCGGACCACGGAAAAGCACCAGTGAAACAGGCTGGCCTTCACGCCATAACACTTGTGTCGCAACACCCAATGCCGATTCCGAATGATTACGAAGGCAGTATGGTACCGGAGGTTGATCGAATCCATTGAGCCTGGTGCCGCAGGTGCAGTGAGCCACACCGAGCTCGTTTTCGACTGTAAGCGGGTAGGGATCCTGCTGAAAACCAGGCTTATCGAAGAGGTAACTAACAAAGAGCAACGACATAGCTGCATTGAGGTCAGCTTCGCAACCATAAGTAACGCCGCCATCCTGGAAAATCGTAGCGGCCATGCAAGGCGGTGTCGGCACGTTTCTTTGACTTACCATACCTAAGCAATCGGTGGTAATGGCATTTGCGCCATGGCTGCGCATCAATTGCTTGGCGGTGATATAAGACCGTGCGGCATTCAGAATGTCGTCTTTGTTTGGCTCCACAATTGTTTTGGCATGCCGGGCCATTTCCTTCGCGACTTGGACGACTTCAGGTGTGACCGGCATTTTCGCGAATAATTCGTGATAGCTGGAACGTGGAACATAGTGAACGGTCGTGCCAATATTGCCGAACTTGCGCGAATGCTCGTTATCGCCCGCGACCACAAGCAGACTGGTTTGTTCCAGCTGATGTTTTGCACGGATCATGCGGAAGGACTGTTCCACATCCCATGGATTAATAGAAGAAACCAAATGCACGCCGGGAAGGTACGAAATATCGGCGACATCCTGATGAGTGAAGAGTGTTCCTATCGGTGAAAATATGATCGTGGGAAAACCCGCCTTGCGGATCATATTTACCCAGAGTTGGGAGCTCATATGCTGAAAAGTAACCAAAACCGCCTGTGGTTTTTCTGCCTTTAATTTATTGATATAGGCCAGCACGGCGTCTTGGTTTTCAAGGGGTACAGGTTCTTGAACCAACTCAACGCCGACCTTTTCGGCGGCATCGGCGAAGGCCTGTTCATACTCTTTGCGTTGCCCTTCCACATCATACGAGGCACCCGGCCAGCCCAGCCAATAGGGGGGCTTCTCGCGGACAACGACGCTCATGATTTTGACTTTAGGTTTCGGCCGGAAACTTGCCAGATCGATATATTCTCCTAATTCGCCAGGCCCGGGTGTTATCACTGCGGTTGTGCTGGTTGCGCAACCGGTCAACGATGCCGCGGCGGCCCCGGATGCCGCTAAAAATCCACGGCGGGAAATACCGCACGCACAACAACTGCCTTCATGATGATGGTGTGTAGTCATTGAACCGAACTCCTTTATCCCCGCCCGCATCGCGCAGGCTTATAATTCCAACCCTGTCCCAATCCCCAAATCAATTGCGTAGAAGTGGTTTCAAAACTTCCTCAGGGCTACCAAGACTTTGGCAACCTAATTCGAAAGGTACTGAAACGGCGGCTCATCAGGAGATTCGCCCTCCCTCGACCATTCATCGTCTAGGGTTTTGAAACCACTTGTAGTAATTTCAACAATTGAGCAAACGGATTGCTCCGTATTTCCAAATCAATCCTATCACGCCCGGGCGATTATGCCGAGCGGAAAAAATGGGAAAACAGGATTTGTCTCGGTTTAACCTTCGAACACATATCGCCCGGCTTGGACTTCAAAAACAGCGAAACCATCCTCTTCACGCAGAAACTTGACATACGGCTGATCTGCGGCCGGTTTGCCGCTTTCTTTGACGTTCCGCGGATTTTTGGCGGGGATATATACCGTCGCTGAAGTGTTTGCGGGTATTTGTACGTTTACAATCAGCTGATCGTTGTCTTGTTTCCATTCCGTTGCGATTTCACCGTGAATGCTGTCATAAGCCGCGCGGGCGAAGCTGAGTCCACCGCCCGGCCGGGGCCGAATGATGAAGTGTTTGTAAGCGGGGACATCAGGATCGGGATTGATACCGGCGATATTGCGGTACATCCATTCGCCAACCGCGCCGATGGCATAATGGTTGAACGAATTCATGCCTGTATTCTGAAAGCCACGGCCATCGACCCATCCATCCCAACGTTCCCAGATGGTGGTTGCGCCGTTATCGATCATGTAACCCCACGAAGGGATCGTGCGGTTGTTAAGGAGTTTGTATGCCACATCCGCATGGCCCATCCGCGCCAATTCCATCATCATGCGGTTGGTCGCGACGATACCTGTGGAAATATGCCCATCATATGCATCAATCTTTTCCAACAGATATTTGATCGCTGTCTCGCGCATGTCATCAGGGATCAATTCAAAGTGCAACGCCAGACCGTAAATGCTTTGGTTATCGCCGCGAATACGTCCGTTTTCATCCACGAACTCACGTTGAAAAGCCTTTTTGATATCGGCGGCGAGTTGCGCATATTGTTTGGCTTCGGCTGCTTTTCCCAATACGGTTGCCATCTTTGCGACCAGCTCGGTGGAATGCGCAAACATAGCCGTTGCCAGAACTTCGCGCGGTGTGTCCGCGCCTTTAGGCCAGTCTTTCAAAATCAGCGTGTCGCCATTCAGCCAATCGCCGTAATCGTTACCCCGGCCTTTGATCCAGATCAGCTCGGGGCTTTGACTTTGGACGTATCCGATCCAACGTTTGGCCGATTCGTAATGTTTGCTGAGTAGACGTACATCGGCGTAATTTTCATACATCCGCCAGGGACAGATGATGCCCGCATCCGCCCAGGCGGGGACGCCCACAAACTCGCCTTTCAGCATGCGGGGATTGGGCGAAAAATCTGAGTATTGGCCGATCTCGGTTTGCGCATCGCGGATATCTTGAATCCATTTGGTAAAGAATCCGGCCATATTCAGATTGAAGCAGGCGGCCTGGGAGAAAATTTCGGCATCGCCCATCCAGCCCATCCGCTCATCACGTTGGGGGCAGTCTGTGGGTGTGCTGTGCATATTCCCGCGTTGGGTCCAGACGATGTTTTCCATCAGTTTGTTTAACATGGGGCTGGAACATTCAAAGCGGCCCACGGGCGGTGATGCGGAATGAAAGACATTCCCGCGTACATCGTTAATAAGCGGTTTTTCGGGCAATCCGGTCACTTCCACATAACGGAAACCGTGATAGGTAAAATGTGTGTGAAAATCATCCTCATCGGCTTTGCTGAGGATGATGGAGTTGTGCTGGTAATCGCCGCGCAGGTTTTCAGTGTAGATATTGCCATCGGGTTGAAGCACTTCCGCATGACGGACGGTGACTTTGGTACCGGCGGGGCCGCGCAGCTTCAGTGAACTGTTGCCGACCATATTCTGCCCGAGATCGAATACATAAACGCCGGGGCTGGGCTCGGTCATCGCGATCGGTTTTAAGACTTGTGTGACTTGGATCGGTTCATTGGGTTGGGCGACAAGTTCAGCTTGGACTTTGGGCAGGACTTTTAACAGTTTCCAGGCGCTGTCATCAAAACCGGTTTTGTTCCAACCGGGCATCGCCTTCCGCGCATCATGATGCTCGCCACGGATAAGGTCCGCTTGGCGGATCGGTCCATCGGTTGTGCCCCGCCAACTGCCATCGGTGGCAACGATTGTGCGGCTGTCATCCGTGCCTTGGATATGTAGTTCGGCCAGCAATGCCAACCTGTCGCCATACATGCGCATACGGTTGTAAAGACCGACTTGCCCCGCATACCAACCTTCGCCAAGGATTGCGCCGATGGCGTTATCGCCCTTTTTCAGGAGTTCAGTGACATCGAAAGTCTGAACTTGAATACGCGTGTGGTAGTCGGTCCATTCGGGCGCGAGGATGTTTTGACCGACGCGTTCTCCATTTATGGTTAACTCAAAAAGACCCAGAGCGGTCACATATACAGTGGCCCGCTGAATCTCATTTGGAATTTGGAACTCTTTACGGAGGTAGTGTCCGGGACCGGATTCGGGATTTTTTTCATCCCGTGGCTCGGTCAATCCATCACAAAGAAATTCCAAGGACCAGGTTTTGACTTCGTGAGAATCGAGCGCCGTGCATGGGCAGCCTTTGGCGATGTTGGTTTCGCCATCAAGTACTTCCAACTCGGCCAGCGCGAATGCGTATTCATCCCGGTCGGGGACTTTCTGCAGTTTGGTGGCGGTGAACCGCACATAACGCGCTTGCGTTTCCGGAACTGAAAAACGGCGGCTTTCGGGACCGGGATTGGGCAGGTTTTCTTGAATCAGAATCGGATCTCCGAAATTCATGTCATCCGAAACTTCAACTTTAAAGTTGGACGGGAACAGGTAGCCGTCTATCGTTTTATCGCGTGAGTAGGCCGGGAAGAGTTCGATAGCATTGAAACGGCGCTTTTTGCCCAAATCGACGATTACCCATTTGGGTGAATCTGGATTGGAAGGCGCTTTGCTGTGATAGCCGTGATTACGAACGATGAAGGGTGTCAACGCTTCGGGCATACTCACCCATTGAGCCTGCCAATCGTTGGCATCCAAAATGCCCATTTCCCAGAGAGCGGGCCGGCTATAGGGGGATGGTTTGCCATCCGCATCCCAGGTGCGGACTTTCCAGAAGTAATAGGTATCCGCCTGAAGCGCAGGTCCGGCGTATTCGATCTGGATGCAGCGATCCGAGTCGACTTTGCCGGTGTCCCACACATTGCCTTGTTCGTTGTTTAACTCATCCAAACCGGTGGAGACCAAAATTTGGTAAGCGGTTTGTTTCGCGCCCCGGCGCGGATCGTTGACTTTCCAGGCCAAGCGTGGAGAGGTTTCCAATAATCCCAAAGGATCGGTTAAGTACTCGCAGGTCAGTTCCACGGGCTCCGAAGCTGTCTGTGCCGAAGTTGTTGTTGCTGTTATGGCCATGATTGCGATCATCCCGATTGTACTAAGAATGGAGAAAAGTGATTTCATTGGAGCCTCACTAAAATTAGATTTTTAAACGGCCGGTGGCATAGGAATTAGAACGAATTTAGCGGAACAGTGATTTTTGAAGAACCGCTAATCGGACTGGTCGAGAATTGTGCGCACTGTTTGAAGAAGCTTTTCCAACTCGAATGGTTTTTCGATGATGGTGCAAACATCGTCCAATGTAGATAAATCGACCGGGTATCCCGTAAATGCGATGGCTTTGGCATCCGGCGCGATACGGTGTATTTCTTTTAGGGCATCTTGGCCCGTCATGACGGGCATCGATAAATCCATCAATATGAGTTCGATTTCTTGGCGGTGGGCTTGGTAAAGTTTAACACCTTCGTTTCCATCACTTGCCAAGAGGACTTTGTAGCCGTGCTCCTGCAGAATTTCGCCGGTTGTTTCGCGGATTTTCTCTTCATCATCGACAAGCAGGATCGTTTCGGTTCCATGGGGGATTCCATTGGACAGGAGGGCTTGTCCGCCATCGGCAACGGCCAATACATCCTCGACACAGGGCAGACACAGCCGGAATGTTGTGCCTTTTGCGGGTTGTGTGTCACATTCCACAAATCCGTGATGACGCTGGATAATGCCATAGACCGTGGCCAATCCGAGCCCCGTACCCTTGCCTACCGGTTTCGTGGTGAAGAACGGCTCGAAAATATGGCGGCGGATTTCTTCATCCATCCCGGGGCCGTTATCGGAAACCGAAACACAAACAAACATGCCGGGGTTTACACCGGGATACAGTTTTGAAGTCTGAGGCAGGACTTCAATCGGTTTTACGGCAATCCCGATACAAGGATTCTCGACACGATCTTGCATTGTCTCGACGGCATCGCGGGCATTGATACAGAGATTGAGAATGGCCTGATAAATTTGACCGGGATCCCCCATGATCCATTGAACATCTTTAGGTGTATCAATCGTCAATTCGGTTTTTTGTGCGAATGTCGATTCACAGACTTCTCCGACATCAGCCACAATGGCATTGATTGAAACCAGTTTGCGTGTGGGTTCACCTTTTCGAGAAAACAAAACCAGCTCATGGGTTAGTTTGGCGGCGCGGCGGCTGGATTTCAGCGCGGCCTCGATTTGTTTTTTTATTGCTCCCTCGGCCTTGCGTTGAGCGAGATTGAGGTTGCCGATCACGCCGGTGAGGATGTTGTTGAAGTTATGGGATATGCCGGCGGTGAGCTGACCGAGAGCTTCCATTTTTTGGAGATGCAAAATCCGCTCTTCACTTCTACGCAACGCTTCTTGGGCCTGGTCACGTTGCCGTATAGCGCGGTAGATCAGTTCGCAAATTACGCCTGAAAATACCAAAACAAAAACCAGCACAGTGTAAGACCAGAAAAGATCCGTGTTGAAATGAGCAATGGTAAGTGCGGATACAGTAGCGGCGATTGCGGAAGTGGAAATATAGACCCAACGCTCATAAAAAAAGGCCGCATAAAACATGGGCGCAACCAAGATCACCAGGCTATCCAAAATGCTATGGGCCAAATCATGGTTCCAATACAGGTGGCACAGCACCAGATTGATACTCAATACCGCTGCAAAAAGTGCTGAACCCAGCAGAAAGAGCGTGGTCTCACGCATTTTGGATTTGGCCATCAGCGCTCGTTTAAGCCTCTCATCTGCAACAAAGCGGTTCCTCACGGCAATGCAGTATAACCGATACGGCAAAGATCCACCATTACCAAAAACCGCTGCACACCGGGAGACAATGCAAAAGATTTTATGGTAAAATCGCTTCGATTGCAGCACGGTTTCGCAAAACATTGTTTTTAATCCGGAGAGGTGATTTGAAAAACATGTTCAAAAAAACGAAACGCGCCTTTACACTGATCGAACTATTAATTGTTGTTGCCATTATCGGGATTCTGGCTGCGATTGCCGTACCGAATTTTGCCCGGGCGCGTCTGCGGGCGCAGGTCACACGGGTAATTCGCGATATGCGCACCATGGATCAACAAATCCGCATCTATTGGTTGGATAATAACCGTCCACCGGTTTCCGATTATGTTTTAGGTACGAACAGCATCATTCGGCTATCGACGCCCATTGCCTATTTAGGAACGATTCCCATCGATCCTTTCCGCGAAAGCAACGAGGAGATGAAAGTAGCCCGCGGCGATTTTTATAACTACTGGTACAACGAAGAGGATCCATCCGGCCGGTATAATACGGGCGGCACTCAATGGAATTCACAACGTTGGGAGATTTATTTGCTTTCGCTGGGGCCGGGATTCAAAGAAGAGTATATGTGGTTAACGTACAACCCCAGCAATGGGATTGTCTCTAACGGGACCATTCGTTATTTCAGCCCGGGGCGGGCTTCCGATTGGCAGGATGCTTTGTAGGGCCGGCCGGGGGAGCCCCGTGGCAAATTGCCTACCGGCCCACGATTTCGGGGTGTGGGTGAGGGATGTATTTGGTCCGCACCCTGCGGGGCGCCGCTGGTAGCGGCGAGAAAGTAGAGAGGAGAGAGGAGAAAGATGCGGGGGAGTTTTTATGGATTAGCAAACCTTTTTACCGCCTCTTGTGCTGACGCACCCAGACAAGCGAGTTGTCTGGGCCACCCCATAGAGAACCATGTTTAGCTTAGAACAAGAAATAACCCGGCGGGAGCCTCAGTCTCACCACAGGTAATCATAGGGAAGTTTTGAGCTATTTTGTGTTATCGAATGTCAGGGCCGGGGGAGCTTGCTTACGCCTTGTTTGCTTGTGCGCGTCGTTTGCGGGCCGCAAACTCGGGCGCTTCTTTTATACAGGTTCCCAGCACTTTGAAACCTTGCCAAACCAGCTTCAGCGTCCCACGGACAAAGCCGGCCGGTTTTTCGCCGACATCTTTCCAGCCCTTGTCATCCGGTTGGACATTTTCCCAGTTGTGGAACAATCGCCCCCATTCACTGGTTAAAGCTTCCCGGACACGCGGATTTCCATTTTTGGGATACCAATACATATCGTGGAAAACCACGCTGGCGATATAGGACCATGGCGCCAGCCAGGTTTTGAGCGACCATTCGACAACATTCTTGAGGCGGCCCCAGTAGATTTTGTGCTGCATCTTGGCCGCGAACGTGATGTTTTTCATGGGGCCTTCAAACTGCCAGTTTTCTTTGGCGACCTCGGCATCGCCCACAACCTCGATTTCGCGCGGATCGCCGCAGCCAAGCCCTTTTTCATGTGCCAAACGCACATATTTGAGATCATCAAGCGGATTGAAGCCCATTAGTTTGGCCGCCATGGCATCGATGGCCACTTGGTCAGACGAGGCTAAGAGGACATTTTTGACATGAGGAATCATGCACCGAGGCCCGGGGCCATCCCCCACGAAGGTTCCATCCATGACAGCGAACACACCAGCATGAATCTTCTTCTGAATCATCAAGAGGTCCACCAGGGTTTCGTGAATAACTGGGTGGGTCCAATGCCGATGCTCATTCAGCAAACCACCGAAAGCGTTTTTCATTGCTCCTGTAGTCGTTGTGAAGACATGGGTTTTGACGGTGGGAAGATGAATGATGTTTTCGCCTAAAAATCGTTTAGGAATCGAAAAACCTTGGGGATAGACCTCATTTAGACAGATAAATTGATCAGCCAGTTCGCCGACCGCATCTCGAATGTTGAGCCATTCTTCCCCCCCCTCATATAAGTGGATATTTCGCAATCCGTGGGCTTCAACGACATTAACTTGCTTATTTTCGCGCTCGCCAAGGTGAGCATCGATGACGACTGTACGATTATGGCAGGCGTGAATCAGGTCCGGATTGAAACCATCCCGTTTCATGCCCCGGATTACACCCTCGAGCTGCCAAGGAGTTGTTGAACTACCCGGGTAGAAGAAATGCCAGCTGATATTGACTTTAAGCGCTGTATCGGCGTTTTTGTCCAACACATCCTGGTAACCGGCCAGGTTCATAACCCGGTGATAATCTTCAAGGACAGTTTCGGGGCTTGTGCGTACAATGGCAACTTTTGATGCGGACACGGTTTTTCAATCCTAAATTCAAACGACCTGATGCAGCGGTTCACTACTAAGTGGAAATATAGCCAAAATTACTCAGATTGGCTCAGTGAGCCAATAGACTCCCCCTTCTTGTCTGCAATTGGAACCCATCTGGTGAGGATATGCTTTCTGCAATGAGCGAGCGATTCTTCGCCAAAATCCGATTCGAATTCTTCCGCCGATCTCCTATGGATGGCTGCTATTACACGTGATGCTTTCACGGCTACATCTGTAAATAGGCCTATGAATGGGTCTTCATCCTCAGCTTATCCACAGGCAGTAGGCCTGTAAGTTGTTTGGAAACAGTTAGTACGCAATTGGGTGTAGACGTTTTTTGTCTACGGATTCGTACAAACTACTAGAGCTTCGTGTTTCGCTATAAAGGTAACAACTGCATTGTCCGAATCATGGGCAATTCAAGCGCCGACAAGCCAGGCACGACAGCTGCTTAGTGTACTTGATATCGGCCCAAGGGCCTTTTGAGGAAGGTAATTTGTTGCTTACAGCCATCAGAATGCGGCATTTTATGCCGTCCACAGGGGCTGTTGTGAGTGCTTGTGGAAAAGATGTGGAGATTACACCAAGTGTTATTTATAACTTATTGATATTTAAAAGCTTATAGTCGTATGTGACTGTGTGTATTCATTGGGGATGGGCCGAGGATCCCAAATGTTATATGGAAGAGGCCTGTCCAATGATCATGCTACGATCCTATCAGTACCTGGAACTGACCTACAAAATCTCAAAATTCCTATTAGCCATCGGCGGCAAAAGAGCCCAACGTGCAATACAGGCTTACCGTCCAAGTCTTGAATTGGCGATCTCAGAATGGATCAACCATCAAGATATGACGACACGCCGGTCGCTCCGGGCGGCGATTTACGACCTTGTAGAAGCTTCTGTTGAGCCGGCGAGAGTTGATGCAGCCATCGAAAATATCGACCGAATTCTCGGTTTGAGCCTTCCTCACGCCGAAATTGAGGCTCGTTTGGCGTTTCCGAGCAAAATTCCCGGCTGAAATGGCAGGATAAATACTCACCGGTTATCCACAGGCGTCTTTGTGAATGGTGCAAGCTGCAATCCCGCAGGAAAATACCGTTTGGGGCGCTTTCCGGATGGATTCCGGGCGTGCATCCATTGGGAGCATGGCCATCCTGCGCTATTTTCCGGCCCATGACCACTCTTGAAACAAAATCCGCCGAATTAAAACGGGCGGTTATTTTTGACTGTGACGGTGTGCTGGTTGACAGTGAGCCGATTGGATTAAAGCTTTTGGGCGAAGCGTTGCAGCATTTCGGTTTCGATCCCAGCGAATACGATCTGGAACGGTTTTGCGGGCGGACCGATGCCGAATCGATCTTGGAACTGTGCGAAGAAACAGGCCGTGAAATCGATCTCAATGCTTACTTGGAGCACAAACTGGAAGTGTACCTGCAGGGTGTCGAAACTTGCGGTTTGGAACCCTTTGAGGGAGTACCCGAGTTGATCCGGGAACTGGCCAGGTCGGGATTCGCAATTGGTGTGGCCTCATCCGGACCACCCCGGAAGATCGCAGCGAACCTCCGCGCATCAGGATTGAATGGCGAGCTGCAGGTAATTGTGAGTGCCGAAGAGGTAGAGCGCGGCAAACCAGCACCGGATGTTTTTTTAGAAGCCGCGAGAAGACTGGGCGTTCAGCCGGAGATGTGCTCTGTTGTTGAAGACGCGCCAGCAGGACTGCATGCGGCCAAGGCCGCTGGGATGCGTGCCGTGGCGGTGGCCCATACCTTCACGGTTGAAGAGTTGGAACCATTGGCGGATCTAGCTGTGGAGCATATTCGGCGACTGACGCTTGAAGATCTCAGTTGAGGATTGGCGGATAGTATGGTTTTGGATTTTATACGTTCTTTGCTCCAAGACGGCCCAGCGGGCACCGCCCCCGAAGCCAAAGACGATCCGGTTCAAATTGCCACCTGTGTTTTGTTGCTTGAAGTTGCTATCGAAGACGGTGAATTTGATGCAACAGAACGGGAGCATATTGAAAACATCCTGCAAACCCGGTTCGATCTTTCCGAAACGGATGTTGACCGGCTCATTAGCCGTACCCGTGAAGCACGCAGCCAAGCAGTCGATCTATGGCGATTCACCAATGATTTGAACCAAAAGTTGAAACGGGATGAAAAGATGCAAATCATGCAGTCGGTTTGGCAGGTGATCTACGCCGATGGTCATCTTCACCTGGCTGAAGACCGGCTGGCGCATAAATTCGGCAAGCTTTTGCGATTGAGTCACGATGAGCTCATCGAAACCAAACTTGCCGCCAAAAAAGAGAGCGGCTTGTAAGACCCCTTTGAGGCATCGGAAAGCCAGCTCTATTTCAGTCTTTTTTAATCTCACGTCCGACAAATGTGCCTGCGGCATAACCAAAAAGCATGCCCCGGCTTCTTAAGCCATTACTGGAATCGAACCTATCTTCCCGGATCGATTGGACACGCTCACCCGGCCCCACGGCACGAGGAAAATCATAATAATCAAAACGTCCGTCGCCTTTCCGGCCCGGAACCGGAGCGGCGATAATCCAAGCCAGTTCGATGCGAATGTGGCCCGGTTTAAGCGAATAATGGCCAATGGTGCGTAGAATGGAAAAATCGGGATAATTGCTTGCAGCGCCGATTTTCTCTTGCCAATTTTCCCACAATCCATCTTGAGAGAATGTCGAAACGAACTCGGGATGGTTATTTTCCGGTTGTTGAAAGCCGATTGTGGATAGATCCCTAGCATCTCCCACAAATGTCAGATCTTTTAGCACAAATGTATTGGTACGGGATTGTGTTTCGGGACCGTGCTGGATCTCATAGGCCATGAGCGCATCGGCGAGCGTTTGCAGCTCTGTTTGGCGGTTTTGAATTTGTTGGAGAAGCTGCGCATTGCGAAATCGCGGCAAAAATGCAAAGACCGCCACCGCGAGTATCAACACGGCCAAACCCGTTTCAGCCCATAGCCGGTGAGCGCGCTTCATTTCCGCCTCAGATTTTTAAGACAGTAAATACGGAGCCTAGACTGCGTTTTCGCCCCGCTCTCCCGTACGAATGCGAACAACATCTTTCAATTCGGAAACAAAGATTTTGCCGTCACCGATATTCCCGGTTCGCGCCGACTCTGCAATGGCTTCGGCAACGCGTTCCACATCGGCATCTTTTACGACTACTTGAAGATAGATCTTAGGTGTGAAATCAACCACATACTCACGGCCCCGAAAGATTTCTTTGTGGCCCTTTTGCCGCCCGTAGCCACGGACTTCCGACACCGTCAATCCAATGACACCCATTTCGGTGAGTGTCCGTTTCACCTCATCCAAACGATCCGGTTTTATGATGGCCTCAATTTTATGCATCGATCATTCCTTATCCATCTAACGAATTGAGAATTCGATTCGTTATGCGCTTTTTTGTCCTCTAGGCACCCGTACCAGGGGTTGAAGCATTTTGACATAGCAGACTACCCCTCGTGTAGGGATAAGCTCTTAAAATCGCCTAAATGCAGGGCCTTGGCTTATTTTATATTCCACCATGGATTGACGATGCGGCCTTGTCCGCCCCCCTGCCGGATGGACTCAATTAATTGCATAGCTTTGCATTCGATATCTTTTACTACTTCCGAACGTTCTTGTAGCGGAACACCGTGATCAAGGTTGGAAACTTCAATTGAAAAAACCGGACGAATAGCAACACACTCAAAGAATGAACCAAGACAATCGTGAACCGGTTGAAAGCCGGGCCGGTGTTTGGATCCCCCCGTGAGTATGGACATGCCCGGACGATGTGGAAGACGATTTTGGCGGCAACGGAACCGGTCTTCCCAAAATGGTTGGCAGCGGTCAACAAAGGCTTTTAGACCGGAAGGCAAACCGTGAAAGAAAACCGGCGTGGCCACGATCAAGCCGGCGCATTCCGCCAAAAGGGGATAGAGCCGCCACATATCATCACGAATCACGCAGCCATTACCTTGCGCGCACCCATGATGAGCCCCACAAGCTTCGATTTTGTAATCGCAGAGATGGATTGTCTCGGTCTCAATCCCTTCCTCCTGTGACAAGGCAACAACTCTTTGCAGGATGTCGATAGATGTTCCCTGACGTTGAGGATGGCCTATAACTGCAAGGATTTTCAATGAATTCACCATAATAAATTGCCGGTTATCGATAATCCCTATCCGCGAATGAACGACGCTCATTTGCTTTTCCGGAACGATCTCAGCCTAACAAAATCAGCTGCGGTATGCCGGAAAAGAGCCGGAATTTTGCCGTGAAAATAGAATCCCCATCTTTGAAGAACCGCGGAATGGGCAGGCAGGGGAATGATTGAAAAGCGCCCCGGTTCCCGGTGCATTTCCCCCAAAACTTCAAAGGGCCTTGGAAAACCGATGTTCTCCAGGGCCCTTTCGTTCCTCGACCCATCCCCACCGCAAAGCGGAAAGGGACGCGGCTGAGTCTCCAGCTAGCCTGTGTTTTGAGAATGTTTCAAGGGCGGCTTTCGTATGCTGATCAGGAAAGCCGTCCACATCCGCTTTTGGCTAAAGTTAATCTAGACTTTCTTTAATACGTTGTATTTATTTCACTTAAAGAAATTTTAATGCTTTCACTATCAACCTCATATTCCGACACTTATCTTTTACGAACTGATTCAACCACAGACAATTTCAGCATGACTGTCAATCCTGCCATTCACTCTTTGGGCTTGGGCCACCGCTCGACAGACGCATCTGCTTGCGGCATCTTGGCTTATGCCATTTCAGACAGTCATTTTCGATCTTTTTCATACTTTGGTTTCTATTGAAGAGTCCGCCGCGCCGGGACCATCAACGCATGAATTGGTGGGTGTCTCTTACGAATGTTGGCGCGATGTCTTTTACACAAATCCCGCCCCACGTTATATACGCGACGATTTGGATTTGGTTGACCTGATTCAAAAATCAGCTGCTGAAGCGGGGGCACCTTGCACACGTGAGCGGGCTGCGGAGATCGAGCGCATTCGCACCGGACGGTTTTATCATGCCGTCGTTAAAGTGCCACAAGATGTGTTGGACGACCTCGGGAAATTAAAATCGGCCGGAATTCGTTTGGGATTACTCTCCGATGTGGATGCCCACGAATGCACGGGGTGGGCCGACAGCCCCCTACGGGAAATTATGGATGCGGCCCGTTTCTCTTGCCATAGCGGCGTGCAGAAACCGGATCCCGCCTTTTACCGAATGATTTTGGAGGATTTAAAAGCCGCTCCCGAGGAGACGCTTTTTGTTGGCGACGGCGGAAGCAATGAGCTTGTTGGCGCGAAGGAGGCCGGTCTCACACCGGTATTAATGATGCGTCATCTTTTACGTAGTGGAGAGCTGAAACTTATTGAGGAACGCCGTCCCTTGGCAAAATACGCCATCAAAAACGCCGGGGAATTATTGGAGATTGTGGATGAGGATTAGGAAGTGCTAATTTGTTTCTTTTTCTTAAAAGAATAAAGCCCGGAAGGTGTTGGTTTTCCGGGCTTGCTCATAAAAAGCGTTCGATTTTAACTTTGGATTTTATTGACCGTTTATAATCTCCCATAGGCGGATTAGGTCGGCGCGGTCAATTAATCCATTTGGAATCAGGTCATAGATTTCCAAGCCTTCGGTTATTTCTTCCATCCAATGAACCGAGAGAAGAATCACATCGAGGTTGTCTACGGTTCCATCTTGGTTGAAATCGCCTTCTTTTAAGGCGCCGGTAATTGAGATTAGTTTATCGAAATCACCGGATTGGATCAGCGCGACATTTCCCGCATCATCCCGGACATAAACCGGAACACTGACCGAATCATCGTTCCAGGTTCGATCGGAGACCGGCACGGAAAAGACAGCCTGAACGATACCGGGGGCGATTTCACTCATTTCGATAGCGCCGATTGTGCCGGTTGATTCCACAAACGCGGTGGTGTCCAACCGGGCCAAAGGCGTTTGCTGGTCGACATACGCATCGCCATTGAGGTCCACGGTGACAGTGACATTAAGCACCTCTCCCGGTTCGACCTGGAGGCGTTCTTGGCCATCGATCATGGTGGTTGCGCCGCGAATGGTGCCGACTTCAAAGCTGACCGGCAGAACCGGCAGCGGATCGTAACGAACATCCAGTGAGACTTCATTGGGGATGCCGACATCATCGGTAACGGTCAGCACGATTGAAGCATTGACATAATCGCCACTGGCCGAAGCCGTACCGAGAACGCCGGAAGCCAAATAATGAGCCTCCGTTGCCGTCAGCGGCAAGTCAGCGGGATCGAACACATCCACGCCTTCGAGTGCGATGAAACGTTCGGCCCCTGCGCCGGTGAGTCCATCGGATCCGCCAAGGGCGGCAAAACTCGCGGCTACATCGTCCAGCATCAAAGCATCGCCGGGATCCGCAAACTCACCGTCGATAAAGACATTGGTTACCAAGAAGCCGGAGACTTCGAGGATATCCGCTGGGGAGAATTGAACTTCGGCATTTTGGAGAGCATCGCCGGTAAGCAGTTCCCGGTTTTCAGTATTGAATACGCCATCCGCGGGGCGGACCGCAGAATTCAACTGAACCATGGCTTCACCGGATGCGGGCTGTGTCCAAACGGGACCAAGCAAATCAGCACCCAACGGTGTAGCGGGCTGGGAAAGATCCGTCTCAATATCGGTGGGCTGTGCGCGGACAACCACATGCGGATCTGTGGGGACTGTAAGGTTTGAAACATTCAACGGTGGATCGGTCCGGGTTCCATCCCAGACTACGATCAGTGTGGTTGCACTTTCGGGATAATCAGCGGCTGTTCCGGTCACATCGGTGGGAATCACCCGCGAGTCGGCGGTGAGCGTATCGATAATAACTCCCAACTGCATTGTAGGAACGAGCGCGATATTGCGGGCGACTTCGGCCACAGCGGCTTGATAGGTAGCCGACTCAACTGAAGCCGAACGGATAGTCTCGGCGAGTTCGGGTGTGACATGCGAAATCGTGGCGGCCACGACCAACACATCGCCGACTTCCAAGTTCGCATCGATCAATGAACCCAAAAGGGCGGGATCATAGAGCGGCGCAAGGTTGCCATTTGCGGGATCATCAACCACACGCTGGAAGAGCGGGGCATAATCAGTCGCTACGAGATCGCCGTTGCCCCGTAATTCTTCACTGCCTGCCGAACCCAAACGTGCAAAGAGATCGCTGGCGGAATCGCTGTTTAAGGCGGCGGCGATAACATCGCCCTCGGCCACATCGAATCCGGTACGTCCCTGAACGTCATAAACGAATCCAAAATCGCCGCTAAACGCGCCGGTAACATTTCCGGCGTCATCGGTGATTGTAATGCTGATTTGTGCGGCATCGTTTTGACGGGCTGTTTCCGTAATGGTTACCGCAAAAACAGCCTGGGCAGCATCGGCTCCGGATTCGGCTAACGAATCGGGAAGAATTGAGGTTGCAAATATGTCAAATGCTCCGGCATCCAAAACGACTGTTGGAGGGCTGCTGTTGAACGGATCGCCGCCCAAATCAACTGTTACGGTAACCAAAACGACATCGCCCACGCTTACGGCTAAGGCTCCGGATGCATCCGGGACCAAACCGGCCAATGTGGAAGTGGTTACATCTTGAACCAAGGCCGGAACCGTATCGATACGGATAAAGACTTCAGCAGTCACCGGGTTAAGAACATCGTCTTGCGCAGTTAAAAGGATCGGCAATTGATCAAAGTCGCCGGTTGTGACGATTGGACCATCGCGTCCGATTGTTGCGGTGCTGCTATAGATCACTGTGCCGGTTGCGCTTTGTACGGGCACGAGGATTCCATCGGTATAGAGGAAGGCTTCATCGGTTTGATCGGCGCTATCCAGAATCGCCGAGTAATCGGAGCGGACATCATCAAGGGCCAACGGGTCACCGAATTCAGCCGCTTCACCATCATCAGTAGCGCCTGTTACAAGTTGTGCAGAGAGAATCACCGTGTCACCGAGAATCATTTCTTGTAACACGACGCCATCGCCGCTGACCTCTTCCGTATCTAGATCAATGACTTCACCTGCCTGATTCAGGCGGCTGGCGGATATTTGTGCTTCCTGCCACTGGGGACCGAGCGTATCGATTCCCAATCCGCCGGCGGAGATGCTCATTTGCTCTGGAGCAAGCGTTGCGACGACTGTGGCGAACTCAACCAATTCACTGCTTGAGGCAGGCGCTGCGCCGATTATCCACGGTGTTTCGGCAATACGGCCATCCCATACAAAGATCAGAGATTCGGCCGCTAAAGGATCAGTGGACGGCGCGGGCAGAACCGCATGAGGAGCAATGGGGACACCGGCCGTAACTCCGGCGGGCGCATCGATAGCCACCGGATCGACGTATAGATTCACCAATGACAAGACTTCGGATGCCGCGGTGGAATAAGTGACCGATCCCGGTTCGGCTGCAGCTAAAGCTGCCACCAACGAGGGAATTACATTTGCCACTTGTATAGCAACCAATACCGGATCACCGGATTCCGCATTGGCGGCCACCAGCGAGCCGGGTAGATTTTCATCGAATAACGGAGCGCGGTTTTCGTTGGCCGCATCGACAGTTGGTGTGACAAACAGAGGCGCATAAATCGAGCCAACCAGATTACCCGCGGCCAAAGCTTCCGGTGTGCCCGCGTCGCCGAAGCGACCTAAATTATCAGGCGTTGCATCGGCATTTAATCCGGCCACGGCGGAGAGTTGAACAACGGGGATTCCGGTGCCAACCATGGCGTAAATGCCGAGGTCGCTGCTGTTTTGTTGTACCGCATTCTCCGCGTCATCAACCAGAATCAAGCCGATATCGGCTTCCAGTGTGAATTCCGCATCGGCGGCCACTGTGAAGTTAAATACGGCTTGTACGGTTCCATCGCCATTATCGGTAAGCGTATCCGGCTCAACCGCTGTGCTACCCGGAACCAATGAGGAGATATCGGCCGTGACCAATGGAACCTGTCCTGCCACAAAAGCATCGCCGAGCAGATCGATGGTGGCGATCATTTCGACAGCATCGCCCGGGAAGAGGCGTGTACGATGTACACCACCGAAATCAAGACCGTCATTTTGGGCCGTATTGAAAACCAAATTGGTCAGCATGGGCGGCAACGCATCGAAACGGATGTGCTCCTCGGCAAATACCGGCGGATTCACATCATCCGTGGCCTGGAAAATAATCGGCGCTAAATCGAAATCTCCATCCGATACAACGGTAGTTGCGCCGCCTAGTACGGCTTCGATTTGATATCGGATTTCAGCATCGAGATAGAGCGCGCTTACGTCGATGGTGTCTGTCGGCAATGGCAGCAGAGCTTTTTCGACGATTGCAGAATCATCAAATGGCAGGGTTGCTCCTACGGAGCTTAAATCCACACTGATATCCGATAGCCGTAATGCATCCGCGCCACGGGAGGTTGCGCCAAAGATCTGTGTGGCCACGCTATCGGTTGTGCCTTCAATCAGCGGAATCTCACCGGCCGAATAGGCAAACGGTGCGAGAGATGCCGAAAGAATCAGCTGGTCACCGGGGATAAATTGGAAGTCATCGGGGACCGTGGTTGTTGCCGAAACCAGTAGACGTTCGGGTGTATTCAATAGCGGATTGGCGGGACGGATGGCGGTAACCATTTGAATTATTCCGCTGGTTACATCACCCACCCAAGCCGGTCCATCGAGATCGATGCCCAGCGGTGAGCCTTTAACATTGAAGGCAGTGGTTACATCGGTCGGGAAGAATTCCACAGCCGCCATAGAATCGGTTGTTGTTGAAGTTGCTGAAAGAATCAGGGGCGGATCATAGGCGGAGCCATCCCAGGTCAAGATAAGACTTGTGGCATTATAAATCGCCGCCGGATGAACACCCGTGGCGGAATTCGGGAAGTACAGGATCGAAGTGTCAGTGACGCCATCGATATCGAACGGCGTGCCGGGCAAAAGACGCATAGCGACCTGCGGTGTCACTTCATTCAAGGCGGCCATAAATGTGGCGTTGCCGATAGGTTCCGATATGAGCGTGGTCACCAGCTCTTCGGTTACGGAAGTGACTGTGGCCGAGAAGACCAACGTATCTCCTACTTCAAGATTGGCATCAATCAACGATCCGGTCATTTCCCGGTCGTAAAGTAGACGGAGGTTGTTGTTGGTAACGTCATCTATCAATTCCGAGAAGAGATTTGAGCCGGTTACTACGCTGACCAAATCGCCAGCCTGACGTAAAGCCGCCGAGCCAAAGGGACCCTCGCGAATCAATAGGTCATCGGTTGCATCACGGTTTAGGGCGCCGGCAATTGCGTTCCCGTCTTCCATTACAAAGCCGGTACGGCCCACAACGTTGAGTGTTATTCCCAATGAGCGGGAGTCTGTTATGGCAATATTTCCGGCATCATCCGTAACGGTGAATATGATGCCCGCGGCCTCATTGGATTGTGCATTACTGGCCATAAAGACTTCAAAAACAGCGGTTGCCAAATCCGGAATTTCCGACGCCAAGAATTCGGCCGGGGGCACTGCGGGCATATCGGTATCCAAAGCGCGGAAATCGCCGGTCAAAACCGGGCGGCTCTGCGCATCGAAGGGATCGCCTCCCAAGTCGATTGTGGCATTGAAAATTACGACTTCGCCGACATTGACGGTCAAAATACCCGAGGCATTGACGATCCCGCCTTCACTGGTTTGTGCCGTAACCTCAACCACGGTTGCAGGAACGGCATCGACACGAATTGTGGTTTGCATGATTAATGCATCGGCCACGTCATCGGTTGCCGAGAAAATCAGCGGCAAGTAGGAGTAATCGCCTTCGGTAAATCCTGTTTGGAATTCGCCGACGATACCTGTTGCTAATAACATTGTAACACCGGCAACACTTTCTTCGGTAACGAGGCTGATTACCGATGTTGCCGGGTCAATGAACGCTTCGCCTTTCAAACCAAAAGGATCAGTTGAAGTAATTCCATCATTGGTAATGAAATGATCACCGCCGACTTTGTTGAAGTTGACGTTGACATTCCGCAACGAAAGACGGTCACCTTCGAATTGCTCTTCACCATCGAGTTCGGCGCTGACATCGATTACAGCGGTCGCCCAAAGAACATCACCGGGACTGAACTCTGTCACAATGGCCGTGGCGTCCTTTGTTAAATCCAATACATAGGGATTGATCCCATCCCGGACACGCAATCCCGCTATGACTTCGGGTGTAGGTGAGACAACAAAATCGCGTGACGCATCTGTGGCGCTGGGGATAACAGGGCCGTATAAATCGACACCGACCGGATACGGATATTGAATAAATTCAGGCGCGATGGTCGAGGAGACAATTACAAGATCGGCGATGGCTTCGGATGCCGAGATAACTTCATTGCCAACAGTCCAATCCAAAACACGCCCGTCCCAAACATAAATGAGCGTCTCTTCCGAAGCTGCAAATGTATTATCTGCGGCAAAAACATCGGTTGGGGGATAACGCACATGGGTTACCGCCGAAATTACTCCCAGCGAAGCCGGACCGATCCATTCGGCAAACACTGTCTCTGTCAGATCCGCGACCAATGCGGCCCGCGTTGCGGTGCCCGGCAAAGCGGCGGCCAACTCGCTGACAACGCTTTTGGTAATATTATTGACGATTGAGCTTAGGATCAGCGGATCGCCCGGCTCCATATTAAAACGGAGCAGAGAACCGGAAAGATTAGGATCGTATAAAGGTTCTAAAACAGTGGTTGTTCCATCGGCGACAGCATGCTGGAACATTCTGGCTTGGCTGGTTCCGACGAGATTGCCTTCGAGTGTTCCCAGCTGTGTGTTGTCCGGCCAGAAAGAACCGAGATTGTCTGTCGTGGCGTCTTTGTTGAGCCCGGCCAAAACGGTTTCGGACATGACCGGGATACCGATAGGCAGGCCCAGGCTTTTATTGGCTTTAATTTGAAAGGCAACCGGTTCCTCATTGGGATTCCCGACCGTAATGAAATAAGTACCGGGAACCAATTGCGTGACTGTGCTTGAAGCCAACGTAATCACCGCCGCGCCGCCTTCGTTGGTCTGGCGTGGCTCCGGGGTGGTTGCCGCATTCGCGTTATCATCCGAATAGGGAGCCTCGTATGCCACATATAACCATAGGGGCCGATTGGAATCCTCGGTCTGCAATTCGATGCGCATGGCCGGATCTGTATCCAAAATCTCGAATAAAAACGGCGTTTCGCTCATTCGGATTGGAGTCGATTCCGTGGCGCTGCCAACACCTCCCTGTTCGAATAAATCCAAGGCCAGAATCTGTGCACTATCCTCCGTTTCGGGAGGGGATCCGACGGGGACCTCAATGTTGACGACAGCAAAGTTCAAATCTTCGGTCAGGGGTATACGCGTGAAGGAAACCCGGTCATCCGTCACTGAGGAATATTCATCGTATTGATATTCGTCCGTTGCGTTTTGGATACCGTTGAAATATTCCGCATAGACGGGAGTCCATTTGTTGGATCCGACGATCTCATCGATGAAATCTTCATCCACTTCTTCGCCATCCGTATCGACACGGATGTCATAATAGGGTCCCACGGTCGAAAGACTGCTGGTCGTGAAACGGGGATCAATCGGTTCCACATAAACTTCATATTCGCCAAGGGGCAGGTTTTGGAATATGAATTCGCCTTTTTGATTGAAGAGATAATCGGAAACAATAGAAGTGGCTGTGGCATTCCGGGCTTGGCTATGCCGGGCCACGATATTGGCGTTAAAGACCTCGCGTGTTCCCGCCATGATGGTTCCATAAATCGTAGGCACATTTACCGTTTTGAGGGGGTAGTTCATGGTAAGTGCCTGTTGGTCATCGAAACGGGGTGTGGCTCTTTGTGAATCGTCATCGCCGGAAATCGGCAGCATGACCGGAAGGTATTGATCGTCCTTAATGACTTCATTTAGAGCCAAATGAGTGAATAACTGCGAGTGATCCAAACCAAAGAGGTGGCCGATTTCATGACAGATGGTCGAACGTGTTTGTTCGATGGTCATAAATCGCGCAGTGCTTGTGCTGTTGGTTACATTCGCCACAACCGCACCATTGATGATGCAGTAACCGGAGATGATATCGCCTACATCCGTAGTAAAGACAGAAGATAAGCCGAGAATATGGGTTGAGGCGTTTTCACCGAGTATTTCGTCGATAATGTCCCCTTCATTATCGATAATGACATTGTTGGAACCGAGTTCCGGGCGGTCCGGGTCGGGAGTTGCACCCGTTAGGTCGGGCGGAATATAACGGCTGTAATTTTCGACCGTTATCGGATCAGTCTCTTTTTCAACTTCGATGCGGCCGGTTACCAAGCCAATCAAGCGTGCCGCAGAAATCGCATTCCAATCACCGATGGTATCAGAGACAAGTTTCACAGTTTCATCGACCGTGAGCGACCCAAGCCGGTCCGCTTCGACCTCGATATCCACAGCGTCATCCGGCCATCGGATGGGTTGGCGTGTGTAAACGAGTTCACCGTCCTGATTCTCCATTAGGATCGGGTCGGTCAACAGTGTTCCTGCGGCGTGTGAGAGTGTGGCACTCACACAGAAAATGAGCATCCAAAGCATTCTTGGATTCTTGATGGAAATCCTGATCTGCATTCCTAATTCCTTTGAGGCGTACGCCAACCGCTAATTTTGCAGCAACCGTCTATAAGTATCTAAAAAATAGACCGGTTCCCCGCTTCATTACCGCCGGGTCCGGTCCTGTGACGCGACGCCGCGTAATAAGCAACGGGATAGCAAGGTGTGTTGCTTGCCTTCGGCGGAAATCCGGCACACGAGTTACGAATCTGCCACAAGCGGACGGAGCCGCAATTCCCGAGGGCTAAGGCCCGTGATGCGAAAACCCTGAAGTGCAATAGAACACGGAATTTACCATGTAGAATAGCCGCAATCCATTCTATCGTCAGACCGGACTTTTCATGAACATAGACCGGGCTGGATTTAGCCGATCATGCCCGCGCGGCATAAACTGATGGGTATTTGTAAACGATTGTAAGCTTTGTGTTTCACTATTGGATTAATTTTCTCGGTTTCAATGATTCTTCTAACAATGGGCCATGGTCTGAAAAGGATGACTTCTCTAATCTGGCGGCGTCATTTTGACGTCCCGATGGACGTTAATTCGACCTAGTCCATACGTTCCGGTAGCCCAAGGGGGGGCATTTTATCCGGACATAAAAACATAAGGAGTATGACGATGTCTGAAACCCTTCAGGGCAAAGCGGTCATCGCGCAAGGCGGAGGACCTACCGCCGTGATCAACCAGAGTCTGGTCGGCGCAGCCTTGGAATGCCGCAAATTCGCGCAAATCACACATGTTTATGGCGCCAAGCACGGCGTGAGCGGGATTATTAATGAAGATTTTGTCGATCTTTCCCAGGCAACCTCGCATAACCTGGAAAACATCGGCCAAACCCCCGGTTCGGCCTTGGGATCAACCCGCGATAAACCGGATAAAGAGTATTGCCGGAAAATCTTCAATATCTTCAAAAAATACGATGTACGCTACTTCTTTTACATTGGTGGCAACGATTCATCTGACACTTGTAAGATCGTAAATGAGTTCAGCCTGGAAGAAGGCTATGAAGTCCGTTGCGTCCATATTCCCAAGACAATCGACAATGACCTGGTGGTGACGGATCACTGCCCCGGTTTCGGCTCGGCCGCCCGTTATGTTGCGAGCGCTATTGCCGGTGTCAATCTCGATAACATGGCGATCCCGGGTGTTTATATTGGTGTCATTATGGGGCGTCATGCCGGCTTCTTGACAGCCGCCGCATCGTTGTATCGCCGTTTTCCGGATGATGGGCCACATCTGGTTTATGTCCCGGAACGTCAGTTCAAGACAGATGAGTTCTTAGGCAGCGTGGATCGTATCTACAAACAGTATGGCCGTTGTGTTATCGCTGTCTCTGAAGGTATTTGGAGTGAAGTTGACGGAGACGGGAAACATGTTCCATTGATGGTCACCCTTAGTGACAAGGTCGAACGGGACGCGCATGGCAATGTGCAGCTGTCCGGTTTGGGCGCCTTGGGCGATCTTCTGTCCGGTACGATTAAGAAGGAACTGGGAATCAAACGTGTTCGCGCCGATACATTTGGGTATCCGCAGCGCTGCTTCTTGGGTTGCGTTTCTGAAACCGATCAGCATGAGGCACGTGAAGTCGGTGAGCGTGCTGTGCAATACGCCGCTTGGCATAATGTTGACGGCTCAATTGCAATCCGCCGTGTTGGTGAATATGCGGTTCAATACGAGCTCGTTCCATTAGATGATATCGCTGCCAAAACCAAATTAATGCCGGATGAGTTTATCAATGCTGAAGCGAATAATGTTACCGAGGCTTTCCGTCAGTATGCGCTTCCTTTGGCCGGTGATATGCCCACCAGCGACCGCTTAGCCGCGCCTTCAGTCGAAAAACTCTAAATTTCAAACGTTTATTTCAAATACCTGCGATACGCCGCAGTCCCGGTTTGGTGGCTGCGGCGGTTCCAATTGTATTATTTCCGATAATTACCGATTGCCGTTCTTGTTTGCTGTCTGTAAGATTACGTAGCGGAACAGCTCTTTCCTTACTGATTCCACATACAGCGAGGTGTGTGTTTCATGGCAGTGAACGATAAGTCCGAAAAGTCATTATCAAAATACGAATCCCGCCGAAGTTTTTTGCAAAAGACGTGCGCTGCGGCAGCATCAGCGAGTCTTATTGGGACATCAAAGTCTTGGGCCGGCGCAAATGATCGAATTCGAACAGCTGTCTGCGGCGTTCATGGGCAGGGTTGGACCCATATACGCAGTTTGAACGGAATTGAGGGAGTGGAAGTTGCAGCCATTTGCGATATCGATGAACGGGAATTACGCCGTCGTTCGACCGATATCGAAAAAGAAGGCTGGAAGAAGCCGCAACCATATTGGGATGTTCGCAGGCTATTGGAAGATGATTCCATCGATGCCATAAGCATTGCCACTCCCAATCATTGGCACACATTGATTGCAATTTGGGCGTGTCAAGCGGGCAAAGATGTATATGTCGAAAAGCCGTTATCTCATAATGTTTGGGAAGGGCGGCAGCTGGTAAAGGCTGCTCGTAAATACGGGAGAATTGTTCAGCACGGGACACAAAGCCGGACCAGCGAGGCCGTGCAAGAAGGTATCCGCCGTCTACAAGAAGGACTCATCGGCGAAGTCTATATGGCCAAAGGCATGTGCTACAAATGGCGCGATACAATTGGATATGCACCCGATGAAGCTGTACCGGATGGTGTGCATTACGATCTTTGGATGGGACCGGCGCCGGAACGGCCCTTTAGCCGTAACCGTTTCCACTACAACTGGCATTGGCAATGGCCCTATGGGAATGGAGATATTGGCAATCAAGGCGTACATGAAATGGACATTGCGCGTTGGGGATTGGGAGTCGGTTTGCCATCTAAAATTCAGGCGATGGGGGGTCATTTTATGTTCAAAGATGATCAAACCACGCCCAATGTACTCTTAGCTACAATGGAATATCCGGAAGAAAAGAAAATGCTTGTCTTTGAGGTCCGGCATTGGATTACGAACCATGAAGGCGGCATTGGCGAAGGGCCGGACAATACCGTCGGTAACATTTTTTATGGTTCGGAAGGGTACATGTGTATTGCCGCCAACCGGTATTGGACGGTTCTGGGCAAGGAACGTGAGCCCGGGCCCAAACGGGATGGCACATCTGCGCATATCTATCATTTCCAAAATTTCATCGATACGTTGCGGAGCCGTGTCAAAGACGGTTTAAATTCGGAGTGTATCGAAGGCCATTATTCGTCCGCGCTTTGTCATCTGAGCAACATCGCATACCGTACGGGTACTACAATTGAATTCGATCCGGAGTCGGAGACTATCAAAGGCGACCGGGATGCAAGAAAACTGCTTGATGACAGTGACCGTGGATACCGCAGGGAATTTGAAGTACCGAGCCGTGTGTAACAAAACGATGCACCGAGTCTTAATTGTCGATTGATACAGAAGTTAAAGCAGTAATGTCGGCTTTTTAAAATACGCATATTCGTGTTTATGCACTTGCTATAATTGCGTTCCTAGGTTCTAATAAAAGCAGGCAGTTTAGGGAAAATCGGAATGAAACGAGAACGATAATCAGCAGTTCATTTGAATTGCTTTCTTTAGGTGTCGTACAAAACAAATTTTTTTCATAAGGCTCTGGTTGGGGGGGAGTACCAACGACGGGCGAACCGGGTAGCCACTCTTGGAAAGAGTTCGTGGAAGAGGGATGAGATGACTTCGGATAGTTCAAGGGAGCTATACCTGAGCACAGACCGCGAGGATCTGTACCGCCGGGCGATCGAAGTCACCGGAGCAGTACCCTATTATCAAAATTATGAAACCGATGAATATGAGTTCATCGGGCAAGGAATTCTTGAGTTAACCGGTTATGAGCCGCATGAACTGACCCCCGACTTGTATAGCAGCCTTACAATTGAACGTATTCTTTTGGGTGAATTGGCCGAGCTTTCGTTCGAAGAAGCTATCAAGAAAGCGCGTGAAACAGAGGGTATCAGTTGGAATGCCCAGTATTTGATACGATGCCGCAATGGTGAACGGCGTTGGCTTGAAAATTCAGCCATACAAATCCGTGATCGAAGTGGAAAATTAGTTGGATCTTTAGGAATCTTGCGCGACATCACGCAAGAAAAATCGCACGAAGAAAAGCTTGCGGCGCAAACAAAACAACAGGCCACAGTAGCAGCATTGGGGCAGCAGGCATTAGAGGATGGCAATGTACATAAATTGATGGATGAAGCAGTCAAGCGTGTTGCGGAAACGCTTGATGTCGAATTCTGCAAAGTGTTGGAATTGCTTCCAGATGGAAAAAAATTATTACTGTGTTCGGGAGTCGGTTGGAAAGAAGGGCTTGCGGGGCATGCCGCCGTGGATGCAGGCTTTGATTCACAGGCCGGTTATACGCTGCAAAGTGATCATCCGGTTGTTGTGGATGATCTTTTGACGGAAACGCGTTTTAAAGGTCCGTCGCTTTTCCATGAACATCATATCCGTAGCGGGATATCCGTAAAAATACATGGCCGGGAAAACGTATTCGGCGTTCTGGGAGCCCATACGGCGCGCGTGCGCGCCTTTACGGCTGAAGAAGTTCATTTTTTGGAGGCCGTGGCTCATCTGCTTGCCAATGCCATTGAACGCGAACGATCTGAAGAATCGATGCGGCACGCGGCCGAACAGTACCGAACGCTTTTTGAGGCGACATCGGATGGATTATTAATTTACGATGGGGAGGGCCGTATTGTTGAAGCCAATAAAGCAGCCTGCATTATGCACGGCTACAGCTATGACGAATTGATCGGAATGAGAGGGGATGCCATTGTTCATCAGGATAGCTGGCAACTTTTTGTCTCTTTTTTAAATGCCATACATAAAGGTAACACTTTTAAGTGTGAAGCCAAAAATGTTCATAAGGACGGCACTGAGATATACATTGAAGTGATCGGGAAAAGCATTCTCTTCGAGGGTCAGGTACTGCCGTTTGCAATTGTCCATGATGTTACCGAGCGCAAAATCGCCGAGATCGAACGGAAAAAACTAGAGGCTCAGCTGCGTCAAGCGCAAAAAATGGAAGCGGTGGGGCAGCTGGCCGGCGGAATTGCGCATGATTTCAACAATCTTTTGCAGGCGATTTTGGGGTATACGGAATTGGTCAAACTTGGAATAGAACCAGAAGAAAAATCCTTCCAAGACCTTGAGCAAGTTCAAAAAGCAGCAGAGAGGGCATCAGGACTGACACGGCAATTACTCACGTTCAGCCGCCGTCAGGTGCTTCAACTCACGGAATTGAATTTAGGTGCGGTTGTTCAAGATTTGGTGAAGCTGATCCGCCGCGTTATCCGAGAGGATATCCATCTGGAATTATCGATTGCCGGAGAACTCAAAACCGTTCGGGCCGATTTGGGGATGCTCGAGCAGGTGCTCATGAATTTGTGTGTTAATGCCCGCGACGCCATGCCCAATGGCGGTCAGTTGCTGATTGAGGTCCAGAATGTGGGCCTCGATGAGACTTTTTGTGAAAGCGCGCCTTGGGCGCGGCCCGGCGACTATGTCATTTTGACTGTAACTGATACGGGCATGGGGATGTCTAAGGAAGTGCAGGAACATATTTTCGAGCCCTTCTTTACAACCAAAGAAAAATCCAAGGGTACGGGCTTAGGGCTTTCTGTTGTCTACGGCATTGTCAAACAACATAGTGGCTTTATTCATGTGTATAGCGATCTTGGGCAAGGGACAACGTTCAAGATTTATCTTCCGGCACACGAACTTGATGTTCTGCCGGACGCAGAGACAGCAGAAGTTCCGGTTCCCAGCGGCACAGAAACCATATTGTTGGCCGAAGATGACGAGGTTGTGCGTACGCTTGCAACCCGAATTTTGGAAAACCGGGGATATACGGTAATTTCGGCTCAAGACGGCGAGGATGCCATCAATTTGTATAACGATAATGTCGAGAAGATTGACCTGGTGATCTTGGATGTGGTGATGCCCAAATTGAACGGGCAAGCGGTTTACGAAGCCATAAAAGCGATTCGGCCTGAAATACCGATTCTCTTTAGTAGTGGTTATAGTCCAAACTCCGACATCACAGAATTCATCAAAAAAGCGGGTACCTACCTAATTCAAAAACCATTTATTCCCAATGATCTCCTCAGAATGGTCCGCAATGTATTGGAAATATAAGCGGTCCATGGCCTGTTTGGCGTGTAGAACAAATACTATTTCAGTTAAAAATTCAGTTGAAAAAAATACGTGATTAGAAACCGTTGCGAAGCGTTGGCCAAAGTCCGGCAAGTGCTTGTTTGGGATTTCTGCAGACATATACTGTAAGGTTGTTTTCATAAAGAGCGCAATAAGGATGCTGGATTTGTGCGGCCGGTTGAACATCGTTAAACACTTCGAGGAGTCCATCTTTTTTTATACCGATGCCATATACAATCAGCATGTCTATTCCCGGTTCTCCCGGCCCCCAAAAGTGATAGGTGAGGTGGCCGCAAAGCGCAGGGGGAAGATCATAATCCGGTCCGAAGAAATCAACCGCGGCCGCTTCTCCGTAATTTCCGGTGAAGATTTTGCAGCGGGATTTTTCTTCGGGTGTGAGTGAATGATAAACACCGGCAGCGGTTTTGACTTGATTTTCCCAGCCGAAACGGTCGGCGAAAAGATCGCGCAATTCTTGAGAGTTGGGCACCACGCGGGTGAAGGCGCCAATATAAGAACGATAGGTTTCGATAGGCAAACAAGGCACGCCTATCGGTGCGAACAGGCATCCTCCGATGACCAGGAACGCAACGGCCACCGGGCGGAGCATACGTAAGCGGCCTTGTTCCAACCACCCTTCCAACACGGTCGCGCCCGCCGCGAACAGCGGCGGATAAACCGGGGAGCTGTAGTAAATCTTGCTGCGTAGAAGAATCAGGATTGCCATCGTGAAAATGTAGGTCCAACCGAGGACGCGAAACTGTCTTCCCGATGGCGTGAAAAAATAAATAAGCCCGATAAGCCAGAGCGGCAGTGTGAATGGAGTTAGGTACAGAACCTGGCCGATCATGAATTCAAGCGGAGCGATTCCGGAATGTACGTATTGATTGAGAACACGAAGAAAGGAAACAGTCGGCCAATCATGCACAACCTGCCAGATGATATTGGGCAAAAATAAGAGCAAGGCAACGATACCGCCCGTATAGAGCCAAGCCGATTTGAAGAACTTGCGTGCCGGAGTTAACACCAAAGCGCAAGTTACGGAAAAGCCGAAAATCAAGACGCTATGTTTGGTGAGAAGGGCCAATCCGGAGAAAAGTCCGAACCAGAGCCAGTCTTTTTCATTTCCGTCTTTGAGAATGCGTACCAAGGCGCAGGTGCACATGATCCAGAACAGCTGCTCGAATGAGACAATGGAAAGCATTGAGTCTGCGCCAAGGAATACAACAGCGGTGATGAAGGCCAGCATGGCCAGGCATTGAGCGAAGCGATTGCCTCCCAACTCGCGTGTCATCCAGCCCACGAGCATGACCTTGATGCCACCGGCGAGGGCGGGCAGAAGCCGAAGACCGAACATGGCAGGACCGGGCAAAATATCGGCAAGGCGGGCCAGCCATCCGATCATGGGGGCGTGGTCCACATACCCCCAATCGAGATGCCGTCCGCAAGCGATGAAATAGAACTCATCACGAAAGATGCCATAGGCATTCCAGGTAAGGATGTGAATGAGGAATTTGGCAAAGCCGAAGGCCGTCCAGATGCGAATATCAGAATTCGACCAGAAGGATGCCCTGCCTAAAGTCTCATTCGGCCCGGAAGTTTCGGTTTTTCGATCAGTATTTTCCATGGAGAAATTGAGCGCGGTTTCAGGCATTTTAAATCACCGGCGCTGGATTGTATATATAACATTGATCAAACCAAACATTTCTATCCAAAATGCTTTATTGTTATGATGATAGAAAATGGGATGAGGCGATTCTGTATTCGGCGGATGGATTAATTCGATGGGGCAACCAGATCGAGCGAAAGATTCAGAGGATTGGGTGGCACGCAGCCTTTGCACGTCTCTATTTTTGATCTTGTTTTGCGTAACCGGCGTGACACGAGAATTCGAATCGTTGGCTCCATTGCGCACCGGTGACGAAGCAGTGGCCGCGGGCCGTGCGCTTGGGATTGGTTCGGCGCTTTTAGAGGGACCGCAAGCGGTTGAAGTGATGAGCTATCAAGAGCTGACCGTGGTCTATACGGCCGGCAAAGCAGGAGTGCTACCGGGGGGCGGTATTCGCGTGGCCATGCGTCATGTTCCACAGTGGACCGAGCCACAAACCGGCAATCCAACGGCGCCTGCTTATTTGACGGCGAAGACCTCGAACGGGGCGGCTGTAGAGATTTTTATCGATTACAGGGGAAAACGTTTTTTTGAACAGTATCATCCCTGGCAAAATATCGTCGAAGTCAAAGTTTCCGAACCGGGTTTGCAGCCCAATGACACAATTCGGGTGACCTATGGTGACCGTAGCGGAGGCTCACCCGGTATTCGAGTTCAGCCATTTGACGAATCGCCTTTTGTATTCAAAACCTATGTCGATGCACTTGGAGAAGGCCAGTATTTGCCCTTGGCGGACAATCCCAAGGTAGAAGTGATTGCCACGGAGCCCGCGAGACTGCAATTGGTGATGCCATCGAATGCGGTGCAGGGGCAGCCAACGTGGTGTATTGTTCGCGCGGAGGATGAATATGGAAATCCGGCCGCCAGCTATCGCGGTGTTATCGAGCTGCAATCTACGGATCCATCCGCTCAGCTGCCGGAAACCTATCAGTTTAGGGAGCTGGATCGGGGGGTGCATCGATTTGAAGAAGTCACTTTTGGCTCGAGTGGCATTCAACGGCTTCAAGTGGCTGATGGGCGTTTTTCAGCAACCGGAAATCCTGTGCTTGTCAAAGATGAGAAATCTCATAAGGTTTTGTTGTGGGGGGATCTGCACGGTCATACCCTGAATTCGGATGGACGGGGTACGGTGGAACAGTTTTATGACTTTGCGGAGCGGGTTGCGGGATTGGATTTTTGCGCTGTGACCGACCACGCGTTCGAGATTTTGGACGATATGTGGGCGCATTCCAAAGTCGTGACCAACCGGGCCTATAAGCCCGGAAAATTTGTGACATTCCAGGCCTATGAGTGGAGCGGCAAAACCGATGTAGGCGGCGATCATAATATTTATTTTCTGGAGGACGATCCGCCGCTGTTTCGTTCCCGGTCCTATTACAATTATCTGAATTTCCAGATGTATCACGGCCCCGAGCCGCAGATCAATCATATTGAAGATATGTTTGTAACACTGCGGATTTTGATGAAAGATGAAGATATTCTTTGTATTCCGCATTACGGGGGACGCCAGGGCAATCCCAATTGGCATAATCCGAAAGTGCAGCGGATGATCGAAGTTTTTAGCGAGCACCGCCGCAGCGAGGATTGGGTGACCGATTTCCTAAAAAAAGGGTACCGTTTGGGGATTATGGCCAGTACCGATGGGCACTATGGCAATCCCGGATACGGATATTTGAAACCGAAGTTGGATCCATGGGATTCACAGCAAGAAATCGGAATGGCATGCGTGGCTGTGTATGCGCAACAGCGTACGCGCGATTCGATTTTCAGGTCTCTTTACGACCGTCAGGTCTATGCCACCAGCGGCGACCGAATCATCCTCGATGTGCAGGCGGACGGCCATGCCATGGGATCGGAATACAAAACGCGTAAAGCGCCCAAGATTACAGTGGAAGTGGCGGGCACCGCTCCGATTTCCTTGATCGAAGTGAAAAAGAACAGCGAAGTTGTCTATACGCAACAACCGGGTAAAGAACAGGTACACTTTGAGTGGAAAGATTCGGATTTCGATCCCGGCGCCGCGAATTATTATTATGTGCGTGTTATGCAGACCAACAATGAAGAGGCCATATCGAGTCCGATTTGGGTGAACTAACGGCCTTCTCGTAATCGGAGAATATTGACCGGGGAGACGGTGGTGAACATGCGATACCGTGAGATCCGGGATGTCTTTTTTAAGGTTTTTGTGGGGGCTGCGGCTATTCTTGTGTCCCTTTTTGCGGCGGACAATTCGTTCGGACATGCCTTGGGGACCTTTACACTCAACCATTCCCATATTTTCGATATCGGCGCAGACCGGATTGTGCATTATGCTTTGCTTGATTTTGCGGAGACGCCCTCATTTGAGCAATTTATGATTGTCGATGCGGATGGCGACCGGATTGTGCAGAGCGCAGAGATGGACGCGCATGCACAATGCTTAGCATTACAGGCTACGCGGGAGTATTACCTCAGCATTAACGGCCAACGTTTGAATGAGGAACTCAAAGATGTTTTTTGGCGGTTTTCTGAGGGTGTCGTACGGGTGACTTGTATGCAGGTACTCATGCGGTTGGAAGCACCGCTGCCCAAAGATATCGTTCCTGCCGGTACTGAAAGTTTCGAGATGAAGTTTGAGAATCGGGCTTTTGCGGACCATCTGGGCCGCTGCGACATTCGTCTGCTGTGGCCCTGTGGAACCGAGATCGGCGATATTGCGCAGATCCGGTTGGCCAACGGTGATTTGGTGAAGCCGATGGCCGACCGGGAGCAGTCTTTGTATCTCCGCGACACACGGAACGTGCAGTTTGATGTCCGGCGACTCTCTGTAGAGACTCGATCCGCAACCACGGTTGTGAATTCAACGCCTACTTTTAAGGACTTGGAGCCCTACTGGGCGTTTGAGTTCGTTCCTCAAGTCATTTTAAAGCCTGATGGAGAGGGGCGATACCACATCTTTCACATCACGCTTTCCCGTCAAGCCGGCCAAGGGCAAACACTTAACGAAATAAAGCCGCGCGCGCTTCAGGGATTGCCGGCTATTCCGGCGGAAAAAGTCGGCACCGTACCGATTGAGAGCGGACCCCCGCCAGCCGAAGAATGATTTCACGCGGAACAATTGGCATCTATCGCCGCGGATTTGTGATATATTGTTGACGCAAGAAATATAGATGGAGGGAACGTCATGCGTGCGTTCGGCGGATTTTTCTATTTGGCCGGTTTTTTTCTGTTTTCTCTTTTTGGGATTTGTAACGGCATCGCGCAGACGGGCCAGACTTATCCGATTTCTGATGAGGGCGATGTATTTCCGCCCTATCATGTAAAAATACCATTTTGCGAACTTTCAAATCCATTACCGATTTCTGAAGGCCGGGTGGACTTGCCGGATTCAACCCTATATGTGGAAGTTCGTGATATCCCCGATCAGCCGGAGAATGTGCAAGTTGCACTGCGCGATTCGGAAGGTGTTGCCGCAGACCTTGTGATGCTTGTGACCGGTGTCGCGGATTTCCCGGCCAATGTCTATTTGCCGTATCCCGATCAATCGGTTGTAGTCGTATTTCAAAATCCAACTACACAGTATGTGGAACGAGTTGTGATTTTCGCTCTTGAGACGAAGGAAATCTATACGGCGGGTCCTTATCAAACATTATCATCAAACATTGAAATTTGTATCTATCCTTACCTAATTATGAAATCAGTAGGATCCGGAACAAAATACACGATTCTGTTTGACTTGCGAAACGGGAATCAATCCACAGAAATTGAGACGGTGAGTTATGAAGGTCACTTCTGGAGGCGTGAGTCTATCGACATTGAATTTGATTTTTATAAAGGAGAATTGTTATTTCGAATATACAGTTCGGGTTACAACGCCGGGTACTCTTGGAGCGGTCAGTATACTCTAGACACCGAATTAGAATTTGACACCGATGACTATTCTTTACCGGAGCCAAGCGGCACATCCGGCTATCGACCAATACAGGCTTTTCCGTACGATCCGGCCTCAATTACGGGATTCCAGGAGATCATTCCCGGGCCTTACTCCGACATTGTATTGCGGGACAATGAAATTTGGGCAATAAAACAGCCAAATACTCTGGAACGTTTTCATGAGTCCGCCGGGCAAATTGTGCAAAACGAACCGCTCACCCAACTTCCCGCGGGAAGCACTCGATTGGAATGCGACGATAAGAATTTATTTGTTCTATCGGGCAATTCCGTCTACCAGCTCGATACGGCCAAGGCCGAGCCTGAGTTTGATTTGGCCGCGGTATTGCCGGAGAGCGAGCGCGTTTACGACGCATTTATTTATGATGCAACTTTGCATGTTTTTGGAGGAAATTTCATTTATTTGTTTAAAGCCAATGCAGAAACGTATGAAGAGAAACGAATTGCGAAAGATGCCTTCAGTATCGGAGCGGAGGGAGCGCGTCTAGCCTTTGCATCTTTGACGGGGATATTGAGCGCAAAGCGGATGGATTTAGTGCGTTATGAATTTAACACTTCCAATGGAATCTATGAATTTACAACTTTGATCTATTGCTGGTACTTGGATGAAGAGGCAAATTATTCGGAGTTTCTGAATTTGACCGGAATGGCGGTGGATATGGCCGAGATCGGTCAGCATCTTTATGTCGCGAGTTCGAGTGAAGACACCGGAGAGTATGGTGACGGCGGCCTGCACCGTATCGACTTACAGACGGGCCAGGCAGAAACGAGCTGCCACGATGGACTGCCCAAACCGTTCTTTTTGGGGGCAGCCAAAGAGATTTTGATCTATAGCGGTTCAACGGATCCCGACAATCCGGCGGCGGAAGTAACGGTGTTTTATGACACCAGCCAGCCGGGACTGCCGGAGTTAGGCAGGATTCCGATTGCGGGCAAACCGGTGGTGTTGAGGAATCTTTTGGTGATTTTGCGGGACGATCTCTATGTTTTCGATCTGGAACAGATTGTGGGTTCGCCGGTCGTGAGGCGGATCAATGTCTTATCCACAAAGGCGCCAATGCGGAATGAATTGCCTGTGGGGACGATTCCAGGAATCCGTGTGCCAGCAGCGGAAGGCCGGTTAAATATCCTCGATTTGAATGATTACGTGGCCAATCCGGAGGGCGGCACGCTGACATTCCATGGGGATGTCGTAGACGAATACGGCCTTGTGTCCATCCCCCCTGGTTCAAAGGGGCTCACAATTTTCAATGTGCAGGCCGAAGCGAACGGAAAAGTGAGTGATATCAGAATTCCTGTTATCTACACATACGGATGGAGCAGCGAGCCTTTTTGGAGAGGGCCGACGCGTTCGCTTGTTGGTCAATATCAGGGAACTCCCGGCATAGTTATTTTGAAGCCAGGTATACGAGGCGAGGCAATCATTCCGCAGGAGCTTTGGGAGGCAATGAAGTCTTATGTCCAGCGTGATGAGATTGTGGATACGCCGCTTTGTTCGTTGCCCGCCTATTACGGCGAACATCCTTTGGCGGTCGGAAGATTTCACATAAGCATCTTGGAAGTAAAAAGCTGGGTCGACCAGTACGGTTTAAAACACCGTGATTCGAAAGTTTTGGCCGAAGGGCTCGATTCAATTACACACGGGGGGCTTACGGTACAGGTTCAAGATTCGTCTTTGCTATTAGAATGCGATAGCCATTTTGAGGGGCCGGTGCAGGTTGTCGCCGATATCCGCGACTATAGCGAGATGCCCAAAGCCTTCTATTCAGTGGTAGTAAGCCGGGCAATTGGGGATTAGGCGTACTACACGCCGATGTCTGAAACTGAATCTTGGAACCGGTTTCAAAACTCCTTTCTAAAGAATTAAGGCTTTGCCAAGCTGATACGGAATGTGCTGAAACAGCGGCTCATCAGGAGATTCGCCCTCCCCCTGGTCATTTTTGTGACGGTGTTTTGAAACTAGTTTTAAGGTTGATTATTTGGGGACGGCGCGGGAAATGCGGGCGCTGAGGGATACAATGATTCTCTCAGCGGCTTTGACTGCTGTATCCCGTACGGCGGTGGCATTGCCAAGGAGCTGTTGAAGGTTTTGCGCCATGCGGGGAGACAGCGTTCGATTGCGGAGTCTATCGATGGCCTCTTCATGGAGTGTTGCAGCATCTACAAGGCGGTCGTAACGTTCCCGCGCTTCCAAAAAGATCTCGGCTTTGGGGTTGCCGTTGCCATCACTGGCCCCGAAGGCATGGCACATGAGTTCATCGATCAGTTGCGAATAGCTTTGGGCTACGCCATCTCGAATTAGGCGTGCCTTTTGTTCGGGACAGGAGTCAAAATCGTCCATTCTTCAAAAAATTCCTGAAAATCCTGCTCACCTGAAGTTCATGGTTGATTCGGGTCAATCATATTTTTGTGTTGTATAAGTCGCTCAAAACAAAGGATACCCGGCTTGAGCAATCGACCTGTGGAGTAATTACGAATTTTCCAAAGATCGCCGGTTGTTACCGGGAACAGCTCTTTTTATCCAATACTCCGGTGCGATGAATTTATCGCACGAGATTATGATACTACACTGTTACTGTGGGCAATATATGGAGCCCAAAACTAGTCGCAATCATAAGAGAAAAAACATTCAAGATTTACGAATTTTATTTAATAAAACAATTAAACTCTCGGCATTTTTGATAATTTCGGTCCTCGTATCAGCGGCTTTGGAGCGCAACCTCTGGACTTGATCAGGCTCGGTTGCCGCATCCGGATCACGGTGTAAAACCGCTAGTGCAGCTTCTAAGCGGCCTAATAATCTAAGTAGCCGTTCAATCTGTTGGGACTGCTTGTGAAATGGTTCCAGAGTGCCATGCGGAATGGGCTGGCGCTCTAAGTCCACCTCCGCCAGCGCAGTGTCAATGAGTCTTCTGTAATTCTGGGCTATACCATCCCGAAGCAGACGTGTCTTTTCCCGGTCGTCAAGAACAACATTCATGAAAGTCCCTTAACCCATTTAATAAAAGCAATTTATGCTCAATACTACAATTCGGTGTCTACCCCGAGTTTAGCGTATCGGTCAACGTGATCAAATAGCCTAAGTGGCGTAATTTTGCACGAAGAGGTCAATTTACCCCATCGCGAGGCGCTTTGGGATCAAAGACTATGCAAACTCGACGCTACGGTCTTTCTGCCCGATTGCCGCTGTGGGAATGACAGGCATTTCTCCTCCTGATAACTTCAAGCATCATCATGAAACAGATATTCGACCTTTCACAATTTTCCGACGATTCGTCTTTGGCGAAGGCCCTGCGCGATGCGGGATTGGCATTAAAACCGGGCGAAGCCCGCAAAATCGCTGAACGATTGGGCCGTAATCCATCTTTGGCCGAACTGTTCGTATTCGATATCGAATGGAGCGAACACTGTTCCTATAAAAGCAGTAAGCCGTTGCTTAAGAAATACCTGCCGACAAGCGGCCCCATGGTAATCCAAGGTCCGGAAGAAGACGCAGGGATTTTGGAATTGGGCACCTTTAACGGGAAACGTTGGGGGATCGTGATTGCCCATGAAAGTCACAATCACCCAAGCCAGGTTTTGCCTTTTGAAGGCGCGGCTACCGGCATTGGAGGTATTGTCCGGGATGTGGATTGCATGGGCGGCCGTGTGATCGGCTGTATGGATCCGTTGCGTTTTGGTGATCCTGTTGGTGAACATGCCACGCGTACAAAACATATCGCCAACGGTGTAATTCGGGGGATTTGGCAATACGCGAATGCATTGGGAGTGCCAAACCTGGGTGGCGATCTGGTTTTTCATCCGGGATTCGATGACAACTGTTTGGTCAATGTTGTGGCAATCGGTTTGGTTGCCGAAGATGAAATTATTCATAGCTGTGTTCCTGCGAATTCAGTGGGTTACGATTTAATCCTGGTGGGCAAGCCCACCGATAGCTCGGGCTTTGGGGGCGCATCGTTTGCTTCCGATACGCTGGATGGTGAACAAGCAGTCGAGAACAAAGCGGCCGTGCAGGTACCGGATCCATTCCTGAAGAATGTGCTTATTCACCGCAAAGCGAACGAAGCGGTATGGAAACGCGCCCAGGAACTGGGATATATCATCGGGATCAAGGATCTAGGCGCAGGCGGTATTATGTGCGCATCATCCGAAATGGGCGCCAGCGGCGGATACGGTATTGAGCTGTACTTGGAGAATATTCATATCGGGGAAGAAGGTTTGCCGCCGTTTGTTTATCTTTGCGCCGAAACGCAGGAACGGTTCATGTTGGCGGTTCCGCCCGCGTTCACAAAAGAGGTTTTGCATCTTTATAACGATGTTTGGGATTTACCCAATATCTGTTCGGGCGCGCGTGCTTCGGTTGCGGGCAAGGTTATTGAAGAACAGACCTTCCGTGTTTTGCACCATCAGGACGCGGTTGTCGAATTGCCAATCGAATTTGTTGTTGAGGGCATTTTGTACGAGCGGGAAAGCCGTGAGGCAAAAACCAAATTCGGCAAACCGGATCGCAAACCGATAGATGATTTGGGCGCGGTGCTACTTAAAATGCTGGGGAGTGTCAATATCGCGTCTCGTCATCCGGTTTATCATCATTACGATACGGAAGTCCAAGGCAATGCGGTTATCCGCAGCGGGGAGGCGGATGCGGGTGTGCTCGCGCCTTTGCCGGGGTCTTCATTAGGCATGGCGTTTTCGACCGATGGGAATCCCTTTTTCGGGGAAGTCAATGCCTATGCCGGCGGCTTGCATGCCGTAGCCGAGGCGATCCGCAATGTCGCGGCTACAGGCGCGCGTCCGGTGGGATTAACCGATTGTCTTAATTTCGGCAATCCGGAAATACCCGAACAGTTTTGGCAGTTGGAGGAAGGCATCCGGGGTGTCGCCGATGCTGCCCGCGCACTTTACGATCCATCCGGCGAACCGGATCCCATCCCCTTCGTTTCGGGTAATGTTTCGCTTTATAACCATTCGGCGAGTGGCAAGGCGATTCCGCCTTCACCGATCATTTGTTGTGTGGGCCGTTTTGCGGATGTGAGCATCGCAACGACTATGGAGCTCAAAAAAGCAGGAAACCGCCTGCTTTTAATTGGCGATCGATATCCCGAATTAGGAGCATCGGAATTCGATCGTGCCTGTGGCCGTCCCCCGGCGGAAGATCTTCCGGAATTCCGTCCGGAGCTGGAGCGGGCAATTGTGTATGGCACAATCGAAGCCATTGAAGCAGGATTGGTTTGTGCGGCGCACGATATCTCTGATGGAGGGCTCGCGGTTGCCGTAGCGGAGATGATTCTCCGCAACCGTCCGGTGAAATGTTTGGGCCTTGCACTCGATGTGGAATGTCTTCGCCGGAGCGAACAAGGAGATTTATCCAACGATGTAATTCTTTTCTCGGAATGCACGGGAATGTTGTTGGAAGTTGTCCCCAACGATGTCGAAGCCATTCGCGCGATTTATAGCCGACTCAATGCGAAAGTTCATGATTTGGGTGAAGTAACCGGCGATCCGCGTTTGGTGATCAATGGGATTCTTTCTCTTGATGCCGATGCAATGTCGGAACAATGGCATGAATCTCTGAAAAGCATTTTCAAGTAATCAACAACAATGCGTTTGCATTTGGTGCGGCATTGATATACAAAAAAACGGCGGGTTCATTTGAACCCGCCGTTTTCACAGCCGCTCTTCTTTTTTGCCGTTGTTGTGGCTGTGAAGGATAAAACGATTTTTACAAAATCTTCACGATCCAAGGATAGCGTAATCTTTAACTGCAATACTAGTCAAGTTCACATCGATCACTTACCCAGGTATTGACTCACGGTCACGACGCGCCGTCAACCCCCGGGCAACTATCTTGAAGCTTTTTGAAATCCGTCATACCGTCAATTGAAAATCAACTCAGCCAAGAAAGCGTAACCATCATGAAAATACCCGGAGCGCATTCAGAAATAGATTCATTGGTTCGTGCTACGAAATTTATCGACACACATGAGCATATTTTGGAAGAGAGCACACGTTTGGAGAAAGGCCCCGGCGGCTGGCTTTTCCCCTGTGATGATTGGGCGTATTTGCTTAATCACTATACAGGCAGCGATTTGGATAGTTCGGGCATGCCGCAAGATGTGAAAAATCAGTTCTTTTCAAAAGATGTCGATCCTGAGGATAAATGGTCTTTGGTGGCGCCCTATTGGGAGCGCATCCGTACAACGGGATATGCGCAGGCGGTGCAATATAGTATTGCACAATTATATGACATTGAGGATTTAAACGCGGATACCTATATGACGTTGCATGAACGTTACCGCAAACGTCTGGCACCTGGTTATTACGAACCGATTTTACGTGATGTTGCGGGGATCGAGTCCAGTCAGGTCAATTCACTGGAGAAGATCTATATGCGCAGCTCGTATCCGTTGTTGTTGATGCAAGATCTGAGTTTTATTCAATTTACAGCTGGATTGGAACGTGACCGGATGTCGGAGGAGAGTGGTTTACCCGGCGAGACGCTTGAAGAATTCAAGGCAATGATCGACTGGTATTTCGAGACGTATGGTCCAATCGCAGTTGCGGTAAAGAGCCAGGCGGCCTATGGACGGCGGCTGAATTATGAAGAAGTAGACGAGACCTCGGCGGCCCGGTTCTATTACGAAAAATTCCAGGGCAAACAGAAGCTTCCTCCCGAAGACCTTAAGGCACTGCAGGATCATCTGTTTTGGTATTGCTTGGATAAAGCGACCGAGTATGAATTGCCTGTAAAGCTGCATACGGGTTATTTTGCGGGTTCACGCCGGATGCCTTTGGAGTGGGTGCGGCAGAATGCGGGAGATTTGTGTCCAATCCTGGCCAAGCATCCGAATACTCAATTCGTCTTGATGCATATCGATTACCCCTATCAAGATGAAGCCATTGCCTTGGCCAAGCATTATCCCAATGTGACTATCGATATGTGTTGGGCATGGATTATCAATCCACTCGCGGCCAAACGGTTCTTGAAAGAGTTTTTGGTAGCGGCTCCGAACAATAAATTGCTTTCGTTCGGCGCGGATTATTGCGCAGTGGAAAATGTTCCGGGCCACGCCGAAATTGCGCGACGCGGTATTGCTCAAGCCATCAGTGAAATGATCGATGAAGGATGGATACAATCCCGCACCGCCGAAACCATTATCCCCCGTATCATGCGGGGCAATGCCTGGGAGCTATTTAATCTGGAGAAAAAGACTGCCGTTTTGGCGCAGTTGAAACCGTAAGGCAATCGGGATTCTCAAGTTTGCAGTTCGATAGGTGAATTGCATGGATTGGATATTCCGGAATGATCGGAGAAATCCGTGATTCTTGCGGATATCAATCGTTAAAAACATTAGATTAGTAATGTGATGTCATTCTTGACGGATACGTATTCGATGCGGTAACGCCGAGTGACATCTATTAATCTTGTAGCAATGCAGCTCTTAGATGGGAAAGAAGGCATGCGTTTAGCTGTTTTGTTCGTTGGAGTGACTTGTATTTTTCTTCTGGGCCTTTCCGCCGTTCATGGCGATGTGGTCATCAACGAGATTCATTACAATCCGCCGGATCCTGACGATGGGGATACACCAGGCTCACTGCGCGAGTTTTTAGAACTTTATAATCCCGGACCGGAGAACGTAGATCTATCCGGCTACGAATTCACCAAAGGGATCAGCTATACATTCTCCGAAGGTCAACAATTGGCCGCAGGCGAATACCTGATCTTGGCCCGTGTGCCAACATACTCCGGCTGGAATAACGTTGCGGCTACGATCATGGGGCCCTATGAAGGCGCTCTTTCGAATAGTGGAGAGCGTTTAAAATTAGTGCGTCCCGATGGAACGGAAGTCGACGACCTGCGGTACAGCGATGAATTACCCTGGCCGCGTGCCGCAGATGGCTATGGTTCTTCGTTGGAACGTATCGCATGGGATTTACCCGCCGATGATTATCATTCCTGGCGCGCCTCAAGTGAATATGACGGGAGTCCGGGCCGTGAGAATTCGGTTGTGGGTACACCATCGCGTCCGGTGATTCTTTCTTATTCTGTTGAGCCTGAGAATCCAACATCCGAGGATGAAGTCACTGTTCGCCTGGCGCTGGATTCTCCCCAGATCATTGAGAATGCAATACTTCGCTGGGAAATCGCGGGTGATACTCGAAATACGACGACATTTCTGCCCAGACAATCCACATGGCGGTTTTGGCCCGGTACAAGCGCGCCTTCTCAAGGTACGGAGTGGACTGCGCTTGAATTTGACGATTCCTCATGGAGTACCGGTATCGGTGGATTCGGTTATGGAGACACCTCTACGGTCGATACTGTTGTGAATGACATGCGGGGGAATTACACGACTTTCTATATTCGCCAGCATTTCACAATCGAAGATCCTGCAGCTCTGCATACGCTGGTGTTGTCGATAACCGTCGACGACGGTTTTGTGGCTTATCTTAACGGGACCGAAATTGCCCGCGCTTACGCTCCCGATGTTGTCGAACATACTTCGACCGCCTTAGAGAGCCATGAATCGACCAGTTCACTGCCGAATTTCATCATCCGTAATGCGGACCAAATTTTACGGCCGGGCGAGAATGTATTGGCTGTTGCCGGACTGAATTATGATTTGACGAGCACGGATTTTGTTTTGTCTCCGTCTATCATTGAATTCACCAACACCCAAAAGATGACTCTGGTTGAGGAGACGGATGATACGGCCATTTTTGAAGCGGCTATTCCCGCTCATCCTTCCCAGAGCTTGATTCGGTATAACGTCCGCGTGGATCTTGCGAATGGCGAGTCTGTTACGCTTCCTCATGCGAATGAGCCGCGCCCCTTTGAGTCCTATTTTGTTTACGATGGGGAGTTGGTTTCTCCGCTGCCCATGCTATGGATTTTCGACCGTATCACATGCACGATTCTCGATTCCTCGAAGATTGTGGGAGGTGCAGTGGCGCTTATGCCCGGAGAAGACTATCCACAAGTATTCGATGGCGCGGCGCTAACGAGCGCACGTAACGGCACGAAACTAAAATTCTTGAAGGATGAAAAGTTTCGAGGGGACCGCACGCTGAATATCATCCCCGAACGCCCAACCTCAGGTTCAACCGCTGGGACCACATCCCCGCATCGTGAACATTTTGCATTTTGGTTCTTTCAGGAGATGAATGTCCCTACTCCCCGTTGTGAGTGGTTCCGGATTTTTGAGCGGGTGCGTAATCCGCCGGAAGGTTCACGTGCATACCGGCAAACACAAAATGTAGTTGTTCAACAGATTAACGAGTCGTTTTTGGCGTTGTTGGGCCGGAATCCGGAAAGTGATATTTATAAGCTGGAATATGACTCGGGATTCACAAAAAAAACAAACCTTGAAGAGGGATACGGCACCCTGAATGAACTTCAAAGTGCGCTGGCAATCGATGATCCGGTGGCGCGGCGGGCCGAGATGGAACGTTTGGTGAATCTCGACGAAATGAGGGCCTATAGCGTGGCCTGTTTGCTAACGAGCAATTGGGATGGATTTCATAACAATAACTGGATGATTTACGATCCTGAAAAATACCCCGGCTGGGAGATTGTGCCGTGGGATCTCGATAAAGCGTGGGGATTTACCGATGGGGATCCGATGTTTGTGGAGATGATCGTCGATTTTCCCATCGATGGACGTAGCATTCCTTCGTCGTTTGGCGGACGCAGGCCGGGACCGATCACCGGCCGGGTCCATTTGGATACTGAATTTCACGAGGAGTATGTTTCCCAAGCACGTATTGCGCTGGATACTCGTTTCACGGATGAGTTTTTGTATACCAAACTGGATGAAATCGAAGCGACGCTTCTGGAGGATCTGGAGCTCATGGAGCAACAAACCGGCCTCACACAAACGCGGCGCTACCAGCAGATTATCGAATCCGACGAAACGATAAAAACCTTTATCGCTTTGCGAAGGCAGTATTTGAACAACGCTTTGCCGGTTCCGGTGGAGGAGTGGATGTTGCATTAAGAGAGACAGCGGATAGGGAGCTACATGTGAATGTGTAGCAAACAAACGGCTCATCAGGAGATTCGCCCTCCCGCTCGTGACCGCCGTGGATCCCGCCATGGCGGGACCTAACGCCTCACGTCAGGGTACCCCTGCGGGCAAGAAGCCTCCCGGCCCACGATTTCGAGGCATATTCGTAGGATTTAGTTGGTTGGCACCCAGCAGAGCGAAACGGGCATATATTTGAATCACGAAAGCGCGAAAGGAGCACGAAAACGCGAAACGTTTGCAGAGTTGGGTGGATGGGGAGATGCATGTTTAGTTTGTATTCTGTGCCCAATCTTGAATCGATGTGCATTCGTAGGGATCGAAGCCGTTTTGCGGTGAATATTCGATTTTACCGATTATGATGATATCGATATCATCAAACTCCTGCTCAACGCGGAATTTTAAATCTTGGATATCCGCCCAATCCTCACAGTCGAGATTGTTGTTGCGAACATCCAACATATCCCCCGCGCCGATTTCCGAGCTTTCGGTCAGTCCCGTCAATGATTCGATTTGATTGCCCGATATATCCAAAACGCGGAGTTCGGGATTCAATCTCATATCGATGTGGCTTAATTGGTTCTCCGCGCAGTACAGTTCAATCAGATTCGGATTCGAATCAAGATCGAGCGATTGCAGCCGGTTTTGTGAACAGTCCAATAGGCCTACGTTCGGATTCATGGACACATCGAGGCTGTTTAGGAGGTTATTTTGGCATTTCAGAATGGATAGTTGAGAATTGCCACTGACATTCAAACTTTCGAGCGCATTGCCGCGGCAGAGTAAAAATTGCAGGTTCCCGGCACCGCTCAAATTTAACGAGACGATGTCATTGTCTTGGCATTCCAGCCGGACCAAATTCGTGTTTTTCGAGATATCGATCGCAGTCAGCCGATTAAACGAGCAGTAGACATATCTTGCATCCAAGTTGTCAGAAAGATCCAGTTCTGTCAGCTGATTATCCCAACAATCCAGAATCTGTAGCTGGGCGTTTTTGGATAGATCGAGAGTTTCGAGAAAATTAATGCCGCATCGCAATTCCACAAGCTGCAGATTGGCGGCCACATTTAGAGATGTTAATTGATTCTGCGTACATTCGATTCTTGTGAGCAGCAGATTATTTGTGATATCTAATTCGCTCAGATTGTTATTTGTGCATTCCAGGTTTTTCAATAGGAGATTGTTGGATAAATCCAAAGTTTGCAGGCTATCGCGCCAGCAGCTTAAGATTTCCAAATTCGGATTGGCGGATAAATTCAAATCTCCGAGCTCGTTCTCGCCACAAATCAGCTCGACAAGGTTTGGGTTGGAAGAGACATTCAATGAATTCAAGCGATTATCCCAACACCGAAGTGTCGTAAGGCCGGAGCATGCGGCAACATCAAGATCTACAAGCCAATTGTGGGAACAGTCAATGGATACCAGGAGCGGATTCGGTTCAAGTTGAAGGTGCTGCAAGTGATTATCTGCGCAAGAAAAATTATACAGTTTCGAAAGACCCGCCACATTGATATCCGACATTTGATTGTAGCCACATGCAACAGTTTCCAAATTCGGATTCGAAGACAAATCAAGCGAAGTGATTTGATTCAGTTCACAATTGAGCAGACGAAGCGACGGGTTTGCATCAAGCTGAAGTTCTTGCAGATTGTTGCCGTAGCATACGAGCTGCTTAAGGCCGGTATTTTGAGATACATCGAGGTGTGTCAAATAATTGTAATAGCAGCTTATGGACTCCAACGCGGCATTTGCAGGAAGGATTAACTCCGTGAGCCCGGAACTGCCGCAATCCAAATGACGAAGCGCGGTATTTTGAGAAAGATCGAGCCGGGAAAGATTGTAATTGTACAGACAGATGAAAGATTCGATATTCTTGAAAAAGTGAATTCCGCTGAAATCGGAGGCATAGATCGTTGAGCAATTGAATGTTCCCGATTTGATGGCGGCATCAGCGGCTGTGAAGGCGCCGCCCGATTCGACGCCCATGAACGCTTCCACCGCCGCCCGGAATTTCGGATCGGGAAAGTTTTCGCCGGTATTGATATTTTGGGTGTGAGCCAAATCGGCAAAAACGATGTTCGCGATTATAATCGCGGCATAAATGAAGCGGCGGCGGTAGATGCGGGAGTTATGATGCGCCATGGTACCCTCCTGGAAGGAATCCGGCCTACGCCAAGTTATCCATGTTCCAATTTTTGGTGTATAGGGGTTTTAGACACTTCGTCACATGAAAGTGACCCAATCCCCCACTCTATTAGTGACGCTATCAACTACAGGATAAAGATACTCTTAATTAGTCGGGTGTCAACACCAATAAACGTTTGAGAAATGCAACCTATCAGCGAGGGAAGAGAGATGGGGAACCGGAGAATGGCGGCGGTGAGGTTTAGAAATCAGGCGGTGCGGCGGCCGGTTTGATAGAGGTCCACGACTTTCCCATCCTTGTCGATAAATTGAAGCTGCCCATCATCCGCGGTAAAGGGGATCGGATATTTTCCGGTGAAACAGGCGTTGCAATACTCGCCTTTTTCGTCTTCAACCGCGCGATGCAATCCTTTAACCGAGATGTAATGAATGGTATCGACGCGGAGATGCTTCCGGATTTCTTCAAGCGTATGCGTGGCTCCGATCAACTGGCTGCGTTCCGGCGTATCGATGCCGTAATAGCAGGGGTGGGTCCACTGCGGGGCGGAAATGCGCAGGTGGACTTCTTTAGCCCCGGCCCGGCGGATCATTTTCACGATTTTGCGCATGGTGGTGCCGCGTACGATGGAATCATCCACAACAACCACTCGTTTGTCTTCAAGGATGCCATGCACGGGATTGTATTTTACACGTGATCCGAAATCGCGAATTCGTTGAGTCGGCTCGATAAAAGTTCGTCCGATATAATGATTACGGATAAGCCCCCACTCCATAGGAATACCGCTTTTTTCGCTATACCCCACAGCAGCCACAATTGCGGAGTCAGGCACAGGAACAACTACATCCGCATCCACGTGGGATTCTTCGGCCAGAACTCTGCCGATATTTTTCCGTATGGGATAGACATTGTGACCGTAAATGGAGCTATCGGGCCGTGAGAAATAAATATACTCAAAAATACACTGAGCGCGTTTGGTTTCTTGTGCGAAACGTACACTGTGCATTTCGCCATCACGATTGACGATTACCATTTCACCGGGTTCAACAGGCCGGATGAACTGGCCATCGACAATATCCAACGCGCAGGTTTCCGAACAGAATATAGTCGCTCCATCCAAACGGCCAATTGATAACGGGCGAATTCCCAAAGGATCGCGCAAACCGATCACGTAATCTTCATTCATGACGACCATGGAGTAGGCACCGCGAAGTTTACGTAAAGAATATTTCATCGCGCTGACAAAATCATTTGCCTGGGAACGGGCTAGTAGATGGACAAGGATTTCGCTGTCTGTTGTCGAGCTAAAAATAGAACCTTTGGCTTCCAGCTCCCGGCGCATTTCGACGGTGTTAATGAGGTTGCCATTATGAGCTACGCATACCCAACCGCCCCGGTATTCGGAAAGGATGGGTTGGGCATTATTCAAATCACTTCCGCCGGTTGTGGAATAGCGGACATGACCAATGGCCCGGTTGCCTTTCAGCGCACGCACCGTGGATTCATCAAAGATTTCGGCGACACGACCCATACCATGTTGCTTTGTTGCTCCACCATTGATGCTGGTGACAATCCCGGCACTTTCCTGACCGCGATGTTGCAAAGCATATAAGCCCAAATAAGCAATGTTGGCCGCTTCGGCGTGATGGGCCACCGCCATAACACCGCAATAATGCCCAATTGATTCGCTCACCGCGCGTTCTCCTCTTTTCCCAGGTTTCCCTGTTGTCTAAATCGTAATGCTGTGGCTATACCATTGGATAGATCGAGTCTATTGAGCTTGAAGTCTATGAGCAACATTAACAGAGTCAGAAGGCATTAATTGAAAGGACCTTGGTTTGGGATCGGCGCTGGTCTGACAACCGAGGGCAATTTTAGTTTGTCATTGAGTCATGACGCGACGAAAATTCGGAAAAGTCCATTGATAACTGTTGTTTTTTTACAGGCTATTATGGCGGGATTGCCAAGCGATATTTTGTACGGCCTCGAAAATCGTATAGTCTGCCCAAGATCGTCGAGCCACACCGTAACCGGAAGCGCAAAAACGATATTCATTGCCACACTGCCCGTTGGTTCCGGGAGTCCGCATTTGTAAAACAGTTCTTCACGCATGTCCGATGCGGTTTTCCTTAAACTACTTAACTATGCAAACCGCCCTCTAAGGATTCACAGCTGATGAGTGACAGCCATCGCCGATATGACAGTCTCGGCACGCTTGCGCTGTTTATTACCGTATTGGCATGGGGCTCAATCCCGGTTTTCCTGCGTTCATTCATCCATGAACTTGATGGCTGGACCGCCAATGGGACGCGGTACGGTGTCTCAGCGTTGTTTTGGCTTGGGCCTTTGGTGTATTGGTGGCGCAAGGGTGAAATACAGATTCGCCATGTGTGGGCGATACTACCCATTCTGGTGATCAATCTTTTTGGCCAGTCGCTCTGGGCATGGGCTCCCTATTATCTGGAAGCGGGGATGATGGGATTTATGGTGCGTATTTCCACAATCTTCTCCGTGCTGGCTTCCTTTCTACTTTTCCCCCAAGAAAGACCTCTCGCCCGGTCATCGAGATTCTGGCTTGGCCTTTTTTTGATGGTTGCCGGTTTTATCGGTATGGCTCTTTTAGGGGAAGAAATGCCTCAAGGAGCCACGCTGAAAGGTTTGATTATCATTCTTAGCTGTGGTTTTTTCTGGGGCATGTATGCAGTTTCGGTACGATATTGCGTTCCGGACCTGCCTCCTCATCATGCTTTCTCACTGATTTGTACAGTTACTGCGATACCGCTGATCGGGATGATGTTCATGTGGGGCGACATCGGAAGTGTGGGCGCGATGACCCCTTGGCGGATTTTCTTATTGCTCTTTTCCGGGATTCTGGGTATCGCATTTGCCCATGTGTCGTACTACCTATCGATTCAACGGCTGGGCGTCGCCATAGGCAGCAGCGCCAATTTGTTGGCTCCATTGGTGACTTTGATTGTCGCTTTTTTCGTATTTGGGGAGACACTTACAGCCTGGCAAATTTTGTCAGGTTTTCTTCTTTTAGGCGGGGCCGGATTCCTGATAAGCGCACAAGTACACATTATACGCGTACAGTCGTAAGATTTTTCCGGATCTGTATCCAACCTCGTCAAAATTTAATTTTTATATCTCACATCTTTTTAATTCCTTCGGTTTTGCTGTGATGCTTGAGCGTTTCCGGCATCACTCTTGCGAAAATGCCTATGAAGGCTGCACCGCTATCATCATGTATTGTGTTCATCCGGGAATTTGCAAAGCGGTTTGCGTCTTAGGGAATAAGGTAAGAAAGCCCATACGCTATTTGTAAGATCATATTTTTGAACAAGTTACATTAGATCTTGAGTGTATTTCGGTATTCACAGCGGGAATTGGCTGATGGCCCTATCCGGATTTTAGAGCCATCGTTTGCCGCAGTGTTCCGGATGTTAAGGCGAAATCTATCGGCAACTTTTTCCGTTGCCGAAGTAAGATCGGAGTCCAAGTTGGGCGTAAGAATCCAAACGGGGTGTAACGTAATTTTTCCCCGGTCCGGCGATCCCAATAAATAAAGGATATCCGGAGAATTAGGCAGCTCAACTAGGAGCCCGAAATGCCGATACTTCTAGGGTACTGGGCCGTGCAGATTCGCAGGTGTCTGGAGGACACAAAGTAAAATGGCTGGGTTATCAATAGACGGGCTGTTCTCAGGATTTGACACAACTGAGATAATTGATGCAATCCTCGATATTCAATATCGAGGTCCAATCGACGAACTCGAAGAGCGGATTGATACTGAAATCGAGAAGATTTCAGCGTTTCAGACGCTATCGGCAAACTTGTTGGGACTGGGTGTGGCGGCACAAAGTCTGGCAAGTACCTCCCCCTATAATGCCAAAGAAGCGATCTCTTCCGATGAAACGGCGGTAACAGTTTCGGTCAGCGATTCAGCGAGTGTGGGCAATTTCACAATCCAAGTGGATAACACCGCGAAGGCCGAACAGATATCCACCGATTTCTTTTCGAGTGGCAGCGAAGATCTGGGCATTTCCGGCGAATTCGTTCTCAATGGCAAAACCATAAGCGTGGATGCGGATGACAGCTTATCGGATATTGCCAATTCCATTAATTATTCCGGCGCCGGTATAAGTGCCAATGTTGTGCAGACATCGGCCTCTCAATACCGATTGGTTTTATCTTCAACCAGCACAGGCTTTGCCGGGATTGAGATGCGGGATGTCGGTTCAGATGAAGTTCTCCAGCAGCTGACTTTGGCATCGACAGGCGAGTCTTATGACTACACCGTGCAGGCTAATGCGGCGGGTGCGATTAGCAATGAGTATACGGCTTCTACCGATGTTCCCGGCCTGGCTGGGACATTTGAAATTACAGATGGCAGCGGCCGTTATACGATTTCGGTGACATTGGACGGCACTGAAGATATCGATGGCATTGCCGCGAAAATCAATACCGCCGCCGCGGGCACGAATATCGAGGCCGAAGTGATCGGTGATGGTCCCGTGCGTTTACAGATCGGCAGCACCGCCGGTATCCCAACGCGCTTTGCTGATGCGGATGGCGTTCTTGCGGGTCTGGGTGTGGTTGCTGGACGGCAGAGCGCCGATTTCAGCAGTGACAGCAAGGCTGTCGGAACACTTCTCGGTCTTTCGAATGCTGGAAGCGGCACTATTACCATCGACGATGGTGAAGGCCAGTCGATTAATGTCACAATCGATTTAGAAAACGATTCTTTGGAAGACATTAAGGCCGCCATCGAAGCGGCTGTTGCTGTTGCCGGTCCGGGTACGGATATATCGGCCAATATTTTAGAGGTTGATGGAAAGAGCCGTTTGGAAATTACGGGCGCGAACGGTTATTCACCGATCCTAACCGATGATAATAATGTCCTCGAAACTTTGGGATTTATTAAGGCCGAGAAAAAGAACCTGGATCAAGCAGGTGAAAACAGCGAGTTTCGCTATAACGGTGTAACGGTTAACCGTACAAGCAATGTTGTTTCCGACCTTTTAAATGGCGTGACCATCGGTCTTTTGGATGAGACCTCAAGCGCTGTGTCAGTTCGTATCAATGAAAATACAGGCGATGTGAGCTCGGTTGTTGATGATTTTGTTACTGCCTACAACAATGTGATGACTCAAATCGAGGAACTGACGTACTACGATTCGACGACAGAAGATGCCGGTTTGCTTTTAGGCGATAGTACGGTACGGGATATTAAGAACCGTCTGGCCAACCTGCTTGGAAGCACAGTTGCGGATCTTCCGGGTATCAGTTTAATTGATTTAAATGACGGTAACGGCGTTGATTTGGGAACCATTAAGATAACGGACCGCGCCGGAAACCGGGCCGAGATCGACCTGTCGTCGGCTCGGACCGTGCAAGATGTGCTAACGCTCATCAATTCCGCAGAGGGAATTGAGGTGGAAGCGAAAATCAGTCAAACAGGCAAGGGCATCCAGATTGTCGATAAATCAGGCTCGCAGCTTTCTGCGCTTGAGATTCGAGATGCCTATGTCATCAATAAATCCGGTTCGGCGGCTGTTAGCAGCCAGTTTACAGACAGTACATACGTTCCCGGTATTTCAGGCAATTTCTCGATCATCGATCCGGCTGACGGCAAAGAAATCCAAGTGCGGCTGACAGGTGGCGAGACTGTTGCCGGCATTGCCGCAGCCATCAATACCGCGGCGAGTGGAAGCAGCATTTCGGCCACTGTTACCGGAAGTGGGCCTGTGCAACTGAAAATCAGTAGCAGTGCGGCCACTACCACGCCTATCGATTTTGAAGATGATCGAGGTGTGCTCAGCGATTTGGGTGTTATTTTAAGCACGGGCACGACCGCGTTAGATTTGGGAATCCGCGGACGTACCACAAGCACGACGTTTCACGGCTCGCAGATTTATGAGGGCGGCTCCACAAACCTGGCCGCTTTTGGTGTCTCGCTGCAATCCACCGGGCAAATCACATTCGATTCACTGACTTTTGAAAATGCGCTATCAAGTGATCCCGATGCAATTAAGAACCTGTTTACGGCATCCGATATTGGTATCGGCGATTTGTATACAGAATTGCTTCAAGAGTTGACATTTACATCAACCGGAACGATCGACACCCGGATTAATACAATCACTACCAATATCGAGAGTTTCCAGGATTCAATCGATCGTTTCAATGAGCGAGCCGAAACGATGGAGACGGTTTTGCGGCGTCAATATACGGCGATGGAAACGGCCATGGCGGAATCGCAAAATTTGACTTCTTTGTTAACACAACAATTAGGAACGAACAACTAAGCATAGACATCTAGGAGAATCGGAGAATTTGTTCCATCATTCACTGTTAGATTAAGAGGAAGGAATCGTGGTCGGAGCTTTGCAAAATCCATATCAGAAATATCTGAAGACGAAGATCGAGACGGCAAGCCAGCCGCAGCTGTTGGTGATGCTTTTCGATGCTGCGGTCAAAAAGCTTCACACGGCCAAGCGGGCCATCGGTGGGCGTAAGATCGAAGAGGCACACACCAATTTGGTGAAAGTGCAGAAGATTTTTTCCGAGTTGATGGTTGCGCTCGATTTCGATATGGGGGGAGATTTAGCGAAACAGCTGTTCTCGATTTATGAGTTTGTACATCGCCGTTTGGTAGATGCCAATATCAGCCAAGATACGGCGATTATCGATGAAGTCCTGCCAATCGTCGATCAGTTACGAGAAGGCTGGACGGCCGCGGTTGCTAAATTTGAAGAAGATCCTGAAGCCGCACGCGCAGAAGCCCAAGCGGCCAAAGCGGCTAAGGCGCAATCCGATGAGGAAAAAGCCGCTCAACAAGCGGCATTGCAGGCTTCCGCACCGGAACCGGGCCAGAGCAGCGGTTTTTCGATCGCATCGCTGCCTTCCAAGAACAATTATTCTGCTCCTATAGCCACACCGGCAAAGGACATCCCCGATTTGGGCCTCCTTCAGCCAAGTCCCCAGGCTGAGACAGCGCAACCGCAGCAAGCCGGACCTAACCCGGCGCCGCCTGCCAAACCTGCGCAGCCCAAGAATAATGTTACGCCGTTACGCCCCATGACAGGTTATGGACCTGCCCCCAAACGGCCCACTCCTCCTAAGGGAGACAAGCCGGATGAGGATGACCGTCCGCGGCTCAATCTTCAGGGCTAAGCGCATAACAAGGTGCGGTTTGCCGACAAATCCAGAACTTAACAATTGACCGGGTCAGAGAATCCATGCGCACGGATTCTTATTGCCTAGCGGAGATGCGCGTGCCGGTTGGAACGCATCGCGGTAGGCTTATGGTGTCATGCAAACGCCTGAACCAAGAACTTCGGCATCCCAAGGACGCTGGCTGCTGGTCGCTTTACCCATGATTGCGATATCGCTGATTATGGGCTGGGCCGGACAGCACTATCTTGGTGCAAAATTTGAAACCGAACCTTCCATCGAAAAGACACGGGAACAGATCAATACGTTAAAAGCCATTGACCGGATTGCCGAAGGCACGGAGCTCCGGCATGAGCTGGCTGCCTTTTACCGGCAGTTAGGCGAACTTCTGGAGGACGGTGGCCCCGCAGAAGCGCAAGAAGCCAGCGAGGCGTTTTTGCAGGCCGAAAAGAACCGTCCCAATATCGGCGGCGGCTGGGTACTGCTGGATGCGGCCCGGCTTTTAGAAAAGGCGGGGGCAGATCCGCAGAAGATCAAAGCGACTTATTTGACGGTCAGCCAAAAACCGGATGTGGCTTTATCATTGCAGGCGTTAAATCACTTGGCGGCCTATCTTCTAGGTCTGAACGATCCATTGGGTTATGGGTATGCGGATACGGTGTCGCGTTATGGGCATTGGACTGAAGAGTGCCGGAATGCCGTATTGAACGGACCGGAATCCGAAACGGCTGCCGCGCTGTGGTGCCGTGCATTGGCTCTGCTCGAACCGGATGGTCCGGTTCAATATGAAGCGCGGATGCTTTTGGAGCAGTACCATAAGCTGCATCCGTGGGATGATGCCGCGTTATATTATTTGGGATCGGAGCAGCCGGCCGAAAGCGAATTGGATCTGCGCCGAATGTACCCATCCCCTGAATTGAATCCAGATGGTTCGGCGGTTCTAGAACCGGGCAAAGCAAAGCGCGTGGTGGTTTATGCCAATCGAAATGCCAAGCTTCAATTCGATTGCGCGGCTGCCGAACAAACACCCAAACTGCAAATCTCTTTAAATGGGAAGGTCCAAAACGCAAACATTGAAGCCCGGCAAGATATTGGATTCGACATCGAACCCGGCCACCATGTGGTTGAATTGAAAATACCGGGAACGGAGGCGGAGGGGATCGTTATCAACTCAATTCGATTGATCCCCAAAGAGTCATAACTCGTAATCATGGACCGGCCTCTTACTATTCTTCAATTCGGATCTTCAAGCGCCTGGAACGGTGAAGCCGCGCATGTAGCCAGCCTGTGCCGTTCGCTCGCCGCGCGGGGGCACCATATTGTGTTTGCCTACCGTACCCGGCGGAAAGACAAAGAAGTCCGGCTGTGGGCAGACCGTCTGGATCAGATCCAACCCCATGAAACCATCCCGCTTAATTTGGACAGCGGTTTTTATCCGGGGCAATTGTATTCGGATTTTTCAAAACTGCGAGCGCGTTTTGACGCGGAACCTAAGATCGATGTGATCCACGCGCATCGTTCACAGGATCATTGGTTGGCCGGATTTCTAAAGACATTTTTACGTGAAAAGCCAGCACTTGTACGTACACGGCATGTGACCACACCTTGGAAACCTCATGTGTTTGATCGTTGGCTTTTTGCGCGCACGAATCTCGCGCTTTCGACCTGCCAACGTATTGACGCGATGATGCAGGCTACCGAGTTGATTCCTCCCGAACGCCGGGCTGTGCTGCATGGGGGAGTGGATGACAGCCGTTTTCAGCCCGGACTATCCGGAGGGCATATCCGGGAGGAATTAGGTATCGGAGCGGATGCATTTGTTGCGGTTGCGGTGGGACATTTGGATCCGGTCAAAGGCTACGATGTGTTTATCCGCGCCGTAGCAAATGCAAAAAATGAAATCCCCAATCTTCACGGGCTGATTGTCGGGCGGGCCGGGAAGACCACTCCGGAAGAATTGAAAGCTCTGGCCCAATCATTGGGTGTGCAAGATTGTGTGCATCTGTTGGGCGAGAGAAGCGATGTGCCGGAAATCATGGCGGCGTCCGATTTGGCGGTGATTACTTCAATCGGATCGGAAGGCAACAGCCGGGTTACTTTAGAAACCATGGCGATGCGCGTCCCGCTGATCGCAACCGATATCGGCTCGTTGCCGGATTTGATTACACACGAAGAGACCGGGCTGATATTAAAACCGGGTGACGCGGGACAATTGGCTACGGCTATTTTGCAAATGCACCAAGACCGCGAAGCCCGGGAGCGGTTTGCGCAACGCGGCTATGAGCGTCTGAAAAGCCATTATACGGAGTCTATCGTGGCCGAAACGTTGGAGGGGTTGTATCGGAAGTGTATTGGGGGGAGTAGGAAGCGGCGAGATGGTGTGGGTATTTGAGGGAGTTGGTGGATGGCGGGGGAGGTTTTGGGATTAGCGAAATTTGGTATCGCCTCTTGTGCTGACGTACCCAGACAAGTGAGTTGTCTGGGCCACCCTATAGATACACATTTAGCTTGATACATACAGCGGCTCATCAGGAGATTCGCCCTCCCGCGGCGTGACCGCCGTGGATCCTGCCAGGGCGGGACCTAACGGCTCACGATTTCGGGTTATATTTATTTGATTTTTCAGGTCGGCACCCTATATACCAATTTGTTTTTGTATTGCCTCGCACTTACAGCGCTTAGGATTTTTTGGGGACGGTGACCCAGGGCGACGCTACGCTTGCCCTGGGCTACACTTGCTACGCGCTTTCAGCGCTTGGTGTGGATGTTTGCGGGAGTTGGTGGATGGGGAGAACCATATGTAATTAGTAAGGTGGGTGCAAGTATCCGCCGATTTATTTAAACAAGGATTTCTTAATGGTGGGTAAAATTACCCCCTGCTAATCGCTTCTCAACCATCGCCGTATTTTTGTTTGGCGCGGTGGAGGGCCTGGCGGAGGTCTTCGGCCTTTTCTTCAGGATAGGTGGGATTGCAATGCGCAAAGGCATCTGTCTCGCAGGTTGCGCAGAATTTGATGTTGGTGGCGCTACGGTGCAGCGGATAGAACTTAACGTGCATCCGGTAGGTTTTGCGGTAGTCCAAGCCATCGGTGGGGGCTTGGTGCAGGCTCATCATAAAGGGGAGCGGGAAATCGAAGAGAGAATCGTACAGCCGGTTGACCTGACGTATGGCGCGAAGCAAAGCAAAGCCCGCGTGTTCATCGACATCGGCCAAACTAGCGGCTTCAAATTCGGGCAGGATATGCACCTCGTAGGGGTAATCGGCGGTAAAAGGAACAAAGGCTGTCCAGCCATTCAAAGAGAAGACAATCCGGTCTCCGGCATCGGCCTCGCTTTGAAGCACATCGGCAAAAAGGTTGCGGCCGGTTTTTTGAAAATGGAGTTCGGAAGATTCAAGTTCGCGTTCAAAACGCCATGGGATGAAGGGGAATCCATACAGCTGCCCATGAGGGTGAGGCATGGTTACGCCGATCAACTCTCCCCGGTTTTCAAATGCCAAGACCAAACGAACTTCCGGCAGCGAACCGACCTCCAAATAGCGTTCACGCCATAATCCATAAAGCGCGCGCAGATGCTCATCATCCAAAGCAGCCACACTGCCGTTATGATCGCTGGTGTAAAGCAAGACCTCGCAACGGCCCTCAGCCGGAACGACGCCATACGGTCCCAGTTCTTTGACACTCGGCTCGGCGGGCGGGACCGAAAGCGCGGGAAAATCATTGGGATACACGTGAACGATGTACTGATCCGGGACTTTCCCCGAACCGGGACAAAACGGACACCAATCTTTGGGCATTTGCGGGCGGTGTTGACGATGTCCAGCCACCATCACAAAGCGGCGCTCAATAGGATTCCAACGCAGTTCAGCCATGATGGATGAAGACTGCCATAACTCCGATTTCAAGCAATCCAACGGCACGGGCTGACTGGAATGGTTCTATCGGGGGCGTGTACGCTCGATGTATCATGTCCGATTTAAATTCTACAACACCCAATTGTCCCGATGATTTAATTGCCGCTCAACCATTAGAACCGATGATGCGTGAGGCCGGTAAGATCGCGCTGCATTATTTCGGTTCCGTATCGCCCGAACGTAAGGCGGATCAATCTGTGGTCACGGCCGCTGACCGTGAAGTCGAGCGATTTTTGGTGCGCGAGCTTACCAACCGTTTTCCCGATCATGCCTGTTATGGCGAAGAGTACGGTGCTTCAGAAAACAAAAACGCGCGTTGTGTGTGGATGATCGATCCGATCGACGGCACGGCCGGATTTGTGAGCGAGCTGCCTACTTGGACGATATGTGCCGGTCTTTTGGTGGATGGTGTACCGCAAACCGGTCTGGTGTATGCGCCGGTGGCGGGGGATTTGTATATGGCGGATCCATCATCGGGCGCAACCGTCAACGGACGTCCGATTCATGTCAGCGATGCGACGGAATTAAAACCGGATTCAACATTGCTCGCGTACTCATACGCGCACCACGAGCTGGATTTGACGTGGCCGGGCCGGATCTGGGCGCTTTCATCCGCGGCGGTCACGGTGGTCTATGCCGCCCGGGGTAGTATCACCGCCGGATTGGTAGACCGTGTTCATTCTTACGATGTCGCCGCCGCCGCCGCCATCTTGAAACAGGCCGGAGGCGAGCTACGTAACCTGCAAAGCGGAACTCCTGTCGATTTCCATGCATTCAAAGGCCACGAGCGCGCTGAAGATTGGATGATCGCCACAAATCCCGGTCTGCAAGATGAAGTCCGTAAGCATTTTAAAGCAAAAAACGCCGGTTGATTTTAGGTGAATATTCAGCGGTTGTGTCCGGGGCGCATTCATGTCTAAAAAACCAGAACCATGGGATCTGCAATCTTCAACCCACCGGGGGGATTACCATATCTTCCGCGTTCGCGAGGATGTGCGGGTATCGCCGGTGACAGGCGAGGCCCTGAAGTTTTCCATTCTTGAAACAAACGATTGGATCAATGTTTTGCCGCTCACAACCGATGGGCAGGTGATTTTGATCCGTCAGTGGCGGCACGGGCGTAACGAATTAACGTGGGAAATTCCCGGCGGGCTGATCGATCCGGGAGAAGAACCGGTAGCCGCCGCCGGACGGGAGCTGCGCGAAGAGACCGGCTATGCGGCCGGACGAATCCAATACGCGGGGGCAGTCACGCCGAATCCCGCATTTATTACCAATCGATGCCATGCCTGTATCGCCTACGATTGCGAAATAGATGGTGAGCCGAATTTCGATATCGGCGAGGACATCGAAACCTGCCTTATGTCCTTGGATAAGGTTTTAGACATGATTAAATCCGGAGAAATCCACCATGCGCTTGTGGTTGCCGCGATCTATTTGTGCACGCTGCAAATGAAGCGGTAACAAGTGTATTGATCAGTGTCCGAGACCCTCGGCGGTGAGACATCCGGTGCCGACCGTTCCATCGGTGACATCAAAGATCGAAGGGAAACGTTCATCCCATCCGGCATTGGCGGCCGGGCAGTACTGCCGTCCATTGCCTTCGATGGCGGTGATGGTGGGGATACGCGCGGCCAAACCGGCGGAATGCAGGAACGATTCGCCCGGCGTGGTTAAATCCTGAACACATAAAAACAGCCCATACTTTTGCGCAGCGGCGCCCATAAGCAGCGCTTGCGATTGCCCTTTGCAGGCTTTTAACGCCACTCCGGAATATCCCTGTTCCATGGAAAGTTGAAGGCTTTCGAAATCGGTCAACGATTCATCGATAACCACCGGTTTCATCTTTGCGGCTTTGTGCATTTTGTTTTCAGGATGGGCTTTAAGATCGCGCGCTGTGGGTTGCTCGATATAGGCGACACGTTCATAGGCCTCCGCCGCGAATTCACGGGTACGGCTCAAGACCTCGATGAGGTATTCGACATCGCGGCATTTTTCATTGAAATCGAGCGAATAGACCCACTCGTTGCATCCGCGTTGGGCCTGCGTTTCGCAGGTCACCGCATGAATATGCACGATACGGTTGATATCCCAGTCCGCATCGTCGCCATTGAGTTTGATTTTGAGATGCGTCAATCCATCGGCCAAAATCCATTCCGGCAGGGTTTCCGGCAAGCCATCATTCAACCGTTCACCAATATCGGCTGCGGTAATGGGATCGAGCGCGCCGACCAAATGATAGAGGGGCATGGAGGGTTGCGGATTGCGTGATGTGTAGCGGTCCAGATATTCACCCGTAAATTCAGCAGTCAAATAATGGGACAAATCGTGATTCATAAACTCGCCGGAAAGTGCGTTATAGGAATTCAGGCCCAAGGCTTTGCCATAGCCATCATGCAGCGCGGCATCGAAGGGGCTGGCTGTTACCAATGTGCAGAGTTTTGGGATCGGATCGGCCAGCTCCAATTCGCGTGTGACTTCTTTGGCCGCATTTAGGCAGGCCGGTTCGAGTTTAATGGCGATATTGACCGGGTGGCCGGAAAGGCCGCAGTTGCGAACGATATCCGCGATGTCATCCGCGAGCCGTTTCATGGCCTGCAAGGTCAGGTCTGCGGTGACTTTTTGCGAAGGAAAAGACCAGACATTACCAAGTGGCACCGAACCGCTGCCTAAGGCTTCTTTGCCGCTCTCCGTTTGAACGCGGATTTTTACATTGAGCAGGGTTGTGAAGGTCTGTACCGATCCACCGAATTTCAACGGGGTGCGGAAGGGATATTCTTCCATATCGGTAAGGACATCGAGAATGGAAATATCGCTCGGTTTGGCCATGGCCGGTCTCCTTCGGTCATCTGCGGGATGGCGGATGGACCGTTCCGGGATATCAAATCCCGGAATTCAGATAGTTTAGCATATGGGAGGGAGGAAGGGCGAATGGAGGGGGGGGTACGAAAACAAAGGATAAGATTAGTTGTTCTATTTCGAGGATGTTGTTTTAAGAAACGTGCATTTTGCCTCGCACTTTCAGCGCTTAGGAATTTCGGGGGGCATTTACCCAGGCTGACGCCTTTCGCCTGCCGATGGCATGCTCAGGCTCTAGCCTGGGCTCTTAATGCTGCGCGCTTACAGCGCTTGGTGTGGGAGTTTGAGAGGGTTGGGTGGAAAAAGAGATACGTGTGTATGTTTAGCAAACAGCGGCTCGGGTGGAACCTCGCCCTCCCGGCCCGTGGCGTGGCCGGGGATTAGAGGAAATATCTTATAGACAATGCCCAGGCTGCGAGATCGATTTTGAAATAATATCCGTAGATCACAATTCCCGGTAAGAAACATGCGCCGAAAGCGATTGCTTTGTGGATATTGAATACCGCGTGATATGCGGTTGTGCCAACCCAGATGTACCAGATCACCAATAAGCCCATGAATTGCGGGAAAGAGGCCGAAGGTTGAAGCAGTTGCGATAGCGCCTCAAAAAAGGAAGATATGCCGAAAGCAAAAGAGAAAGTCCCGAAAAGGTAACATTGAATTTTCAGAAATGTGGTGAACGCATTATTGAGAGGAAGCACCTTTCGTAAAACAATCCAGGAACATCCGGTAACCAAGACCACATTGAAACACTGAACGATTGGAAAGGTCATAAGCCAAACCGCAATCGGCATGAAATGCAATATTTTGTTTCCGGGGAGTGCCAAGATGAGTAGAAAAAGAAATGGTGCGATAATTATTCTTGCGGCCAGGCCGACGATTACGGCGTATAACAGCGGCCCCCACACGGGGCTGTCTTTGGTCATGGCGTGGAATGTCTCAGTGGGTTTGAAACAGATACCAATGAAGGTCAGCTGCAGCGCGCGGAATAGGCCGAGTTCGTGACGGTATTCCCAACTGAGTAGGGGAAGAGGCGCGTGATGTTCTTCCATATTCGATTGGTAAGCGCTCATTGAATACCATGTTTGTCATTATGATAGCCAAGTGATCGATGGGAGCAAGCGCCTATTCTGCGGCTTATTGCTTTCCTTGCGCGTATATGGAGTTGATGAACTGCTCTATATTAGTGATCAACATCTCCATCGACTTATCGTCACGTTGCTCCAATCCCAAAATATCGCATACATCGGATCTTTCCAGGCCGAGAATTCGATATTGGTTATCGCCTTCAGGCAACTCGAAAACAACCTTATTTTGGACACCAAATTGACCACCAAAATACCACGCCTCATGACGGATGCTGTTTGGATCAAGAGATATCAAAACGGGGCCTGCGCTTGTTTTCAGGACATCCGCAACGACGCAGTTCTTGACTTTGATGCCCGCAGGACCGGCCACATCAATCTGTTGACCTTGTATAAAATCACCACCATCGAGAACGATGACCGGCTTATAAGCGGCACCGTCGAACTCGTGATTTAGGTGAAATCCACGGCAGGAATTTTCACTTGTACCGGTTGTGATCGTAACTGATTTGTGGTCAATATTTTTATGCGTTGTATTTTTAAAATATGGATCCTGTTTGCCCCCGCCACATGCGGTTCCTAGAACCAGAAGAAAAGATAATATGTGTGTGTTGTGAGCTTTGAATTGCCTTCTCATGAAATCCTCCCTATGTAGACGTACTTAAAAGACTAACTGCGCGTAGGCATTGTTTGAACGGAGGGTGGGAATCCCAAAACCAGCTTAAATTCAAACAAGGAAGACCGGGTCATCCGTAAAATCCTCATGGGCTGAGTGGGATATTACCTCTGTAAACCTTGGCTGGGGTATACTACAATCCTTTCAAAGACGGGCATGGCCTGTTCTGTGCCGGCATCTCCCGAAAAATTGGCAGCGGGGAGATTATTGATACAGAATATTCAAAGTTGATTTGGCTACCGCCAAAAAGGTGGATGAAATCATGATGAGCATCAGGAACCGGAAGAAGGCATTCGCCTTTACACTCATCGAGCTTCTAATCGTTGTGGCAATTATCGGAATTTTGGCGGCCATTGCGGTGCCGAATTTCATGAATGCGCGGACGCGCGCAACCATTGCGCGGGTGAAATCGGAAATCCGATCCTTGGCGACATCGAGTGAACTCTACCGTCTGGATACCAATACGTATCCCAACGAATCGGAACATAATATTTACCAGCGAGCGCGGAATGAGGCGGGCCTGATGTGGCTGACCACGCCTATTGCCTATATGGCTTCATTGCCAAGCGATCCGTTTTACGCAAAGTTCGAACAAGATACGAATTATTTTCGTTGTTATGAGACCAGTGTATCAGGCACCGGTTTTGGTTCATCCCGGCGGTGGAACACTTATGTAATTTTCAGCATAGGGCCGGACCAAGCTGAAAACGGGATCGATTCCGGAGTTGGTTTTCATGGGACCTGGTATTTAGGGGATGGAAATACCTATATGGCCTCAAACGGACTGAAGAGTCACGGTGATATCTACTGGTTTGGCGGAGATCCGAGCGTTGTGAATAAACTACGGTTTGACGGCAAGATTTTCACCGGCACGTTCCCGCCGAACTTTGCGGGGTAGTGGGATCGCCTTCAATATTTATAAGAAAATGGCGGGTGGAGAGGAGAACGCAATGAGTTCTTACGGTCCCCTGACCATCGTTATCTGCCTGACATTTTTCACAAGTCTTACTTCGTATTCTGTTGAAGATTACTCCGATGGCCGTCCAAGCGCGGCACTACGGCTTGAGGCAGTGGACCAAGGTATCGTGCTTCGGCATGGCCATGGTCCCAATCAGTGTGACGACCTTGGCGCGCGCGATGTTTGGGTGTTTGAGGCGGATGGAACTTATCATATGCATTACGACGCCGCCGGTCCGAATGGATGGTTGACTTCATTGGCGGTGTCTAAGGATTTGACGCATTGGGAAAAACGCGGCCCCGCTTTGGATTTTGGGCCGCCAGGGAGCGATGATGCCAAAAGCGCCAGCTACGGGATTACATACAACGACGGCGCGCAGTGGCATATGTTCTATTTGGGCACGCCGAATGTCTCTCGCGCACCTCATTATGTTCCGGCATTTCCCTATTTGACCATGAAGGCGAAGAGCCATTCACCCGAAGGTCCATGGGTGAAACAGAGGAATGTAACGCCATTTCGTCCAACACCCGGAACGTATTATTCCGCTACGGCCAGCCCGGGGCATGTGATCAAGCATGGGGATGAATATTTGCAGTTCTTTAGCGCTTCAACGCAGAATCATTTGATTCATCGTACGCTGGGGATCGCGCGGACGAAGGATTTGGATGGTGCTTGGACGATAGACCCTTCGCCGATTGTTCCGCTCGAAGAGCAGATTGAAAACTCATCGCTGTATTTTGAAGAAGAGAATGAAACCTGGTTTCTTTTTACGAACCACGTTGGCATCGATCACTATGAATATACGGATGCGGTTTGGGTCTACTGGAGCAAGGATATCAATCATTGGGACGCAAACAACAAGGCCGTGGTGCTCGATGGCCGGAACTGCTCGTGGTCGAAACGGATTATCGGTCTGCCATCCGTGATCAAGACCGGCAACCGGTTGGCCATATTCTACGATGGGCTGGAAGGGCAAACGCTTCCGCCCGCCGGTGATGTGAGCCACATGAGCAGGGACATCGGTTTGGCTTGGCTAAACTTGCCGTTAAAGCCGCCGATGGATCAGCGAGCCAGCGCGCCCCTAAAATCCGATGGGAAAGTCTACAGCACCGGCGGTGTCATTTTGTTTCCCGTGTACGGTTATGATTCAGAAGTGCGGAAGGAAGAGGTCAACTTTTATGCTCCGATTCCCGCAGATCTTCCGCTGCACGAAAAGTTGGACAAGCTGTGTTGGGTACTACGCATGTTTAAGTTCAACGACCTCCCGGTTCAACTCGATGGAATCGAAGTCCGGGACGGAAAAAAGGTCGCGCGCATTCATCTTCGAGAAAACGCAACCACTCAGAAATCATGGAAAACGGGGTATTTCCAAGGATCGACCGGGGGCCACTTTACAACTGTCACACTCAGGAAAACCTTGCTCCAACCGGACTATACGGGGGAATGGATCGATTGTGTGGAGTTCTACTATGAAGGCAAGCCGGTTGCCGATGTGTGGGACCATATCAGTTTGACGGGGACATTTTGCCGCGGGGAAGACGAAACGTCTGTCTGGTAACGCGGTTCCACTCATTTCATCTTAAGTTTTTTCTTTACGAAATCGGAAAGCAGCAAACCGAAACCAAAGCCGATCAGGAGGGTTACGAAGATAAAGACCGCCCTGGGCATCCGGAATGTCATGAAGAGGATTTTGGTTTCAACGGGCTGTATATTTTGCAGAATGATTACAATCAAAAGGACAATGCCGATGGCAATCATCGCCGTTTTGGCTTTGTTCATTTCTCTCCTCCGTTCTTCGTGACTGTTTCCGGCTCAGGAGGACAGAAGGTGACGATGGTATCGCCTTCTTCAACTTCCGGCGGATGTTCAGCAGAATTGAAGCGTAAATTACCATCCGGGGACATGACAAGAATCAGCTTGGCATCCGGGCGCGAGGCGAGGTACCGACCCAGATCGTATTCTTTGGTGAGGCGTGTTTTTGAGATTCTCCAGCCCTCAAAGCAGAGACGGATCAGTTCGTCATAACCCATACCATCGCCAAAGAGGATACGTCCCTGCAATGTATAGCTGAGGCTTTTTGGGGCATTGCCGGCTTCTTCAGTAGAGAGTTGAAATACCCGGTCACGGCCGTACTCCGGGGCAAATTGGGAACAAATCAAAGCGTTATAAGCATCGTTATTGGCTGCCGCGAGAATGTATCCGAAACGGTTGAGTTGCAGTGTGTATTCGGCATGTTCCGAGAGGATTTCGGTGTAGGCGATAGGCACGCCCAAGAGACGGGCGTCCTTAAGGCGTTGCCAGGAGGTGTCGCACAGCACGACCGGGATTTTCATTTGCTGCAGGACATTCGCCAGCTGGGTGGTCCATGGCGAGCCACCGGCGATCAGCACACCGGGCCGTTCTGTCGCGGTGAGGCCCAGCCGTCGTGCCAGCCAACTGATACTGAAACCATGCGCCGCCACCGTGGCAAATACAATTCCGAACGAAAGCGGGATCAACATCATGCCATCGGGATAACCATGCTCTACCAGGACGATGGCAAAGAAGCCGGAGATCGCCACGGCGACAACACCCCGGGGGGCAATCCAGGCAATAAATAACCGCTCTTTCCAGCTGAGTTCTGTTCCGAGCATGGCGATAAAGACAGTCAACGGCCGTACAATAAAAAGTACGGCGAGGATAAAGAACACAAACTTGAGGTTAATTGCTTTGATAACGGATGGTTCCAGGGTGGCGGTTAAAATAACGAAAAGACCCGAAGTCAGGACGATGGTGATGTATTCTTTGAACCGGCGGATTTCTTCTATTGAGGCGATGCGTGAATTGGCGAGGGTCATGCCGAGCACGGTGACAGACACCAGCCCGGTCTCTTCTTGGATCATATTTCCCGCTTCATAAAATACCAAAACACAACAGAGAATGGTTGGCGCTTTTAGGAATTCCGGAACCAATCCACGGGTGAAAGCGAATGCCAGGAATCGTCCGCCGGCATAACCGACCGCACCGCCGGCGAGCGCTTTCGCTGTTAGCAGCAGACTGGTTTTCAGGAGTTCCGGCTCCCCTGCGGATACGGTGATGTACTCCAATACAAAAACCGCGAGAAGCGCGCCCACCGGATCATTGATGATCCCCTCCCATTTGAGAATCGCTGCCGGGCGTGATGAGAGGTTGGCCTGCCGCAGGAGGGGCATGATGACGGTGGGGCCGGTCACGACCAGAATACCCGCAAACAACACCGCCACCGGCAGAGAAAGTCCGGCCACGTAATAGGCGGCCAGCGAGCCCAAAAGCCAGCCGAGCGGCACCCCGATCAGGATCAAGCGTGTGACCGGTTTGCCGGTTCCGTGCAGCTCTCTGAAATTTAGATTGAGGCCGCCTTCGAATAAGATTACGCTGACAGCGACGGCGATAATCGGCCGCAGCATTTCTCCGAAATCCTCGGCCGGATGCAATAGGCCCAAGACGGGACCGGCGAAGATCCCGGCGGCAGACATGAGCACAATGGCCGGGAGACGGAACCGCCAGGCAAACCACTGCGCGCCGACGCCCAGTGCGCCAATCAGCGCGATTTTGAATACGAGATGACCTTCCATTGCCGGTTCCGTTCAGCCCGCCCTAGAGATGGGCATTGGGTTGGTTCGATAGTCTAAACGTATGAAAATCGGGGGGCTAATGCAATCAACCAAGGGCCAATTGGGACGGAGATTTGCTTCTGCAGCCGTGGCGGGAGAGGGAAGCTGAGCTGATGAGATATGCTCTGTCCCGTGCATACGTGAATTGTATCTCTGGCCGCCTGCGTATTGAAGCAGGTTCGCGGCGAACAGGTGAAAAGTTTTTTAATGCCATTCGTCTCTAAGTATGCCGTACAGTTCCAGGTCTTCGTATTTGTCCCATTTTTTAACGTGCTGTCTACGTGTGCCTTCATGGGTCATGCCCAGTTTTTGCATAACACGTCCCGAAGCGGGATTGCGTGAGAAAAATACAGCGTGGACTCGGATCAAATCATATTCATCGAACGCATACTGCATTACGGCACGGGCGGCTTCGGTGCAATAGCCTTGGTTCCAATAAGGCTTCCCGATCCAATACCCCAGCTCCGCCTGATGTCCTTTGACGATGTCTCGAAAGCCAATGGCGCCGATCAGAGTGCCGCAAGGTTTTAGGGTGATGGCGAAGTTCACCTCTTGCGCCTTATCGAAAGCATCCTGATGTGTGGAAATCCATTCCTCGGCCATACCATCCTCATAGGGGTGAGGGATCACACCGGTCGTATCGGCTATCGCCCAATCACCGGCGAGGCGTTGCACTTCCGGGGCATCTTTCAGTCCAAAGGGCCGGAGAACCAATCGTTCCGTTTCAAGTTTGGGTATCGGTTTCATGGTTTTTATGTTCACCTATTTGGCCTCGCAAGATAAGTGTCTTTTGGTGCGTTATGGGTAATTGCAGGAACTCCTGTCATGTTTTGGCGATATCCGAGTATAAATAGTAAGTGCAAGAATTTGATGGACGATTTCATGAATTTTAGGACCGGCTTCTATCGAGAGCCGTATTTTTGCTTGAACTGTTGAGCGAAGGGGAAAGGCAGTATGCGTGCCTGGGCGTGGTCTGTTCTCGTTATCCTTATTTTCCTGGTCTTTGGATTGGTACTCGTTTTCGATAGCGATGAGCCCCATATGGGATTGGTGCAGGCCGTAGAACTCGAAGTAGAAGAGGGGGCCGTCGAGTTCGAAGATCAGACCGTTCATGCAGGAGAGAAGATAACAGCTGATCCAAATGGCATAACGACCAATCAGACGGCAAATCCAGAGCCGGAAGCCACGCCCGCACAGGCGCTTGTGACTGCGGCTACAGAGCCAACAACATTACAAACACTAATCAGTGATGCGCTTGAGGTACGTGTCGTGGATGCATTGGGGGATTTGATTTCGGATGCAACGTTGGAGATTGCGGGGACGATCTACGATGCGAGCAGCGGGCGGATATCGATTGAAGATTTATCCGAGGGTACGCAGGTTGTTACAGCCCATGCTGAAGGCTATACATCGTCTTCAAAAACTATCGATATCCCAGCGCGGGAGACTGTCGATATCGAGTTGGAATATACGTGTTCGTTTGTCATCACTGTGCTCGATAACCCGGAGGAGGGTAAACCGGTCGCGGGCGCAGAAGTGAAACTCTGGGAAGGGCCTGAAGTGCCTCGTCCTGTGGGGCGAACGCTGACGATTAAAATCCATAACAATTTTTGGGATAATTGGGATGGCGCCATTGTGTTACGGCGAAAGGGCGGAAAGATTCAAGTTACGGACAGTTTGGGTTCTGTCGATAGCCGATTTATGGATCGATCCCTCAAAGACACCCTTACCGTCACCGGTCTTACCAACGATTTTCATCTCGTGCAGATTCCATCGTTATTACGCCTTTGGGATTCACTAGCCGTGCTTTGTCTTCCCGGCGAAGATTCCGCAGAAAAACTGAAAATGATTTTTGAGAAAGCTGACAGGACATTTACCGAGTCTTTTTGTATCGCGGAAAAAGAAAAAGGAAAATTACTTTCAACGGTTGTGACAAATGCAAATGGTGAATGCGCGTTTCGCGATCTTCCCGCCCGGCTCTATTATGTCACGGTGGAAAGCGGCGATATGACGAGTTTCGTCCATCCACTTTGTCCAGCCTTTTCGGAGTTAGAAATTCCCCTATTCCCGGAAGATGAAAACGAAATTGTTGTAAGGGCTATCAATGAAGACAGCACGTTTTGGCGGGAAAGGTCAATATCAGATATTGAGGTCCGCGCCCAAGCGATTGGACGCATGATTATGGTCGCGGGTAAACCTCATGAACGCGGCGGTGTAAGTGTAAAACCTCTGCCACGCGGCGAGTATAAGGTCAGTGTCACACCCCCGGAAAAGGCAAATGTTGTACCCACACAAAAGACAGTGGAGGTTTGTATTGAAGAGCCAATTACCCGTGTGGTTGTGCCTTTTAACATGAAAGACAGGTACAAGGTGACCGGGAAGGTCATTCGTGCGGATACAAAACAACCCGTTGCCGGACACCCGCTACAGCTCTCTTGCGATCTGAACAGAATGACAAGAGAGGAAACTCGAAAGCAAAAAGAGTCATGGAGTCAGCGTGGCCGTACCTACACAAAGAAGTTTGCAAAATATGCGGTGACAGAGACCGATCAGAATGGCGAGTTTGAGTTTTATCCGGTGGATAATGGTGAATATCTGATTGAAAATGTGCTGCTTCCAGAAAAGTTCGATGGTTTTATTCCCGCTCCGCCTCAAAATCAAACGCCTGATAAGGATCCGCATTTCTGGTTGGAGGATGCCGATGTCACCGGAATTGAATTCTATGTCATACCCGGGGTGATGACTCATTTTGAAGGGAAAGTGATCTCTGCCGATGGAGAACCGGTGGACCTTGCTAATGTCACTTTGAATGCGAGCGGGGGCAGTGCGAGAGCTTCTACATATATGGGAGGACATTTTGAGATGGATTTATTTACACCCGTGAGCGATGAATCAGGCACGGGCGTCTTTGAAGTCATAAAGAAATATCATGGATTAGAAACTAAAACAGTCACGAAAAATAAGCAGCAGTTGAAAGGGACGATTTATGGGCCCGAGGGAGAAATTCACGGTTCTTTGTCTATTGAGTATGAGCCGGGCAGCGCTGTGGAGAATGTTGTCATTGTCCTCCAACCGGAAACAAGCGGACCTATGCTAAGCGGAGTTATAAAGACAAAGGATGGATCGGTTCCTGAGTTCGTTGAGTTTTTTAAGATGCAGGCGAACCAAAAATTGCCGGATCGGAAAAGCAGTAATGCGCGAATTCTGGAAGATGGCTCGTATAACATCGATTTAAAAAATTTTCAGCCCGGCCCCTTTATGGTGCAGGTATTTTGCAGCCAACCCAAACCCGTGATAGAAGGAACGGAACGCTTAAATACTTTTTCTCCCGACCAATATTTCTACCAAAAGGCCGAATTCACGCTCCTCGAGAACACCGAGACTTTGCATCATGATTTCGTTCTGGAAGAGGCAGGTTATTTTTATGGAAAGATTGTAGACCAAGACTATAAACCTGTCGCCAAGGCGAGCGTGATTGTCTATGACACAGCCGCGCCATCGTATAACGAGGCCAACATGTTTGGATATCGCTCAACCTGCAAAACAGATGTAAATGGCATGTTTTTGTTGGATGGCATCCGGCGCGATCTTAAATATAAGTTGAAAGTTAGTGGTCCATCCGGTTCCGGAACTTCATCAGTTGAACTCGACAACCTTGAACCGCCATCGGATAACATCGTAATTCAAGTGAATTTGGAGAAAACAGCGCAATAATGACACGGTTCAAATACCCCCAAGGTGAAGCTCCTGCTGAGCTGCTTGATTTGTATAAAAAAAGAATTGTTATCCGGTTCGGCAGGAGCCTTTCAGCATCAGCACAGGAGGAGGTAATGAGGCATTCATTTGAACCACGAAAGCACGAAAGGGGTACGAAGGGCACGCCCGGGTACCCCGGTGGTCCCGCTAGAGCGGGACTACCGGTCCACGATTTTGGGGTGTATTTGATAAATATTCCTGATCAGCACCCTGCGAGGCCGATACATTTTTTCTTGCGCACTTACAGCGCTTATAAATTTAAAATGGTATTTTACCCCGGCTTACGCCTTCGCCGGTCTTTGACCGTCTCAGGCTAAACCGGGGCTATTTCCTTTCGCACCTGTGGTGCTTGGTGTGGGTGTTTGAGGGAGTTGGTGGATAGGGAGATGCATGTGTATGTATCGCAGACAGCGGCTCGGCAGGAGCCTCGCCCTTGCGCGTGACCGCCGTGGACCTGATGCCTACCGGCCCACGATTTCAGGGTCTGGGTGGGACATTTAGATGGTCAACACCCTGCAGGGCAAATTGATATTAGATGATGGTGACGTATGTATCGAATAAAAAGCCCCGGAGGGGCGAAAGGCAATAGCCCAGCCTAAGCCCGAGACCGCCAACGGCGGGCGAAGGGTGCCAGGCTGGGTCACCGTCCCCAAAACCTTCAGCCCTGTAAGGGCGTAAGAAATGGAAATTGATTGATCTTTGGCCGGGAAAACAAGGCTCTTGCGCGCTTACAGCGCTTATAAATTTAAAAGGGTATTTTACCCCGGCTTACGCCTTCGCCGGTCTTTGACCGTCTCAGGCTAAACGGGGGCTATTTCCTTTCGCACCTGTGGTGCTTGGTGTGGGTGTTTGAGGGAGTTGGTGGATAGAGACAAGGTTTTCAAATTGTTGTTTTATTTCTGCGGCCCTTACAGGGTCGGATGTTTTGGTATGCGTTACCCAGGGCGGCGTTTTTCCGCCTTCGGCGTCCAAACTTGCCCTGGGCTGTATTCTTTTGTCCTTTCAGGACATGGTGTTTTTGTTTGAGAGAGTTTGTGGATGGTGAGAAACGTATGTATGTATGGCATTCAGCGGCTCACGAGGACGTTCGCCCTCCCCGCGGCGTGACCGCCGTGGACCTGACGCCTAACGGCTCACGATTTCGGGGTGTATACGTAAGATTTAGCTGGGAAGCACCCTGCAAAGCAAAGTGGTATTAAAAACGGCTCATCAGGAGATTCGCCCTCCCGCCCGCCATTTTCTGGCAGAGGGAGTTTTTTGGGTAACTCCTGTCATGTTTTGGTGGTTTTGGAGTATAAGTGAATAGGGGTAAAGATCTTTATGGCTGATTCCGGCGACCTCATACAGCGAATGCTCCGCTCTGAACGATCCAGTTTTGAGGAAATTGTGAAGCTGTATGCCGAAGACGTGTTGCGGCAGTGCTGCTTATTGCTTGGGGACCGGGATGAAGCGCAAGATGTGTTGCAGGAAGCGATGCTGCGTCTGGTGCATCTGGTAAAAGCCGGAAAGTTCCGTACCGCGAATGGCTCGATTAAGGGCTTCTTGATGACCGCTTCACGGAACCTCTGTTTGGACCGGCTCAAAAAGCGTGTCGACTTTCGCTCCTTGGATGAAGATTGGGTATTGGCCCAAGCCGAACTAAGCACAACTCTAAGCCCGGACCGGGCCATGGATGCCGCTCGGTTTGAATCGGCTTTCGATAAAGCTCTGACTGAACTGACCGCTGCCCAGCGTGCGGTACTGGTGATGCACGAGCTCAATGGGGAATCACAGAGCGAAATAGCCGCAACGCTTGGCCTTCATGTGGAGTGTGTCCGTACTCACCTCTACCGGGCCAGAAGAAAGATGCGTCTGCTTTTAGCGCGATTTGCAGGTGAATTATGAATCCGATGATCACCGACAAACAGGAACTGGAATTTTCGGAACGCTACAGCAGCGGTATCCGTGAAGGACGGGACGAAACGGAAAGTTCCGTGTTTCAGGCTTATGCAGCGATTTCCGAGGGGCTGCGGACCTATCCGGCGCCGAATTTGGATGTTTCGGCATTGGCGGAGCGAATGGCCCAAGAGATGAAGCTCCATCCGGAGCCGGTTCGTACCCGCCGTAGGGCATGGACCTGGAATCCCGCTCCCGCTTTTGCGGTTGTTTGTGCGGTATTGCTGGTGTTCGGATTGGTTCAGCTTGTGCCGCTTCTCTATGTGCCGAATCCCGCCCCGGCCGATTCCATTCTATTTACGACAGGCTCGAAGGCCGCCGAAGATGCTGTGCCGTGGATTTGGAAACACCGGCTGCAGAACGGACGGCTGGTGACTGTTCCAAGCGATACATCAGCAACACTGCGTCTTTCTGACGGCTCGGTCATTTTTTGCTCTCCGGAAACACAGTTATCGATTCGGATGACAGGTCAACGCCGAATCATTCTCAATGACGGTTCGCTTGTGATCCATGCTGCGCATATTCCCGATAAGGACATGATCGTGCAGACACCTTTGGGCGACGCCCGCGTTGTAGGAACAGTGTTTCGTATCCATGTGAACCGCTAGGTGAAGGGGAAGACAGTATGCGTGCATGGGCATGGTCTGTTCTTTTAATTCTACTTGTGCTGGTCTTTGGCTTGATTCTCTATTTCGGCGGAGACGATCCCCATAAGGAACCGGTGCGAACGGTAAATCTTGAAGTAGAAGAGGGCGCGGTCGAATTTCAGGATCAAACCATACGTGGCGGTGAGAAGATTACGGCTACGCCCAAGATCCCCACAGATAACGACACAGCCGAAACAAAACCGGATGCCACACCTGCACAGGTGCTTGAGACTACGGATACCGAGCCAACAACATTACAAACGCCAATCAGTAATGCTCTTACGGTGCGTGTCATTGACGCATTGGGGGATTTGATTTCCGATGCAACGGTAGAGATTGCGGGAACGATCTATGACGCGAGCAGCGGGCGGATATCCATTGAGGATTTATCTGAGGGCGCGCAGATCATTACGGCGTACGCTGACGGCTATACCTCGTCATCCAAAAAAGTCCAAGTCCCAACTCGTGAGACGATGGATATCGAGTTGGAATACACGTGTTCGTTTGTTATTGCTGTCTTTGACAAAAAAGAAGGCGGCCGACCGGTCTCCGGCGCGGAGGTGACGATTTATGAAGGTCCCAAAGTGGAGCGTCCGGTACGAAAGGTAATTACGCTTGAGACGGGAAATCCGAATGATCCCCGGGAATCCGCAGTCTGCCGTGTGCGCCGCGATGGCGATGAGATTAAGGTCATTTCAACCGAACGCACTTTGACACCAAGACATGAATTGCCTTCCAAAGAAACCAATCCTATGAAAGGCGATTCCATTATCGGTTTTTGTGGAAGTATGTGGCGTGCGGGTGAATTCACGCATTATCCATACCCTTCTGATTTGCGCGGATGGCCTATTCACTCTCGTTTGCGTATATGGGATTCCTTGACCGCGCTTGCCGAACTGGGACCGCGGGAGTCATGGGACGGGTATATCGAAATCGAACGTGAGGGGAGTTTTTGCAATTACAGTTATTGCATTTCAGAAAGCTATGATGAATCGAAGATAGCAGTGCGGGGACAGACCGATGAGCGTGGCCAGTGCCGTTTTAAAGATTTGCCTCCAAGGATTTATTTTGCCAACGCTGAGAAAGGGAATGCACGCGGCAGTTGCCGGGCGGTCTTTCCGGCCAAAGGGTGGGAAATGACATGGCTCACGGACCAGAGTCAGAATCATGTAGGTATTGAAGTTTTAAAATCAGGTATAGGAAATAATCAACAAGGCAGAGGGATTTTTAATGCCGATGTGCGGCTTAAAGGGCTGCAAGGTATGAGCCTGTTTACAGCGAAGACCGATAAATTTGGAACCACCCGATTCCAAGCGGTGCCCTGGGGCAAATATCTTGTCACAGCGACTCTGCCCCAGAATGCAAAGACTGAAGAGAATTCAAAAGAAGTTGAGATCGATGTGAAAGACGGTCTGACTTGGAAGAAAATAGCATTTGATATGTCATCTGCGTTCGATGTTTCCGGCCAAGTTTTGCAGGCCGATACGGATACTCCGGTGGCGGGGATTCCCATACAGATCCGTACGGAGAGGTCACACCGGGAGTTTGCGGTTGCATTTTCAGATGAAGACGGACGTTTTATATTCGAACGTGTGGACCCCGGAGACTACTTGCTTGTAGCGGATATTGGGAAATATAATTACAATGGTTTTCTCCCACCATTAGGCAATCCTCAGACTCCCAACAAAGACAGCGCGCCAAAGAATCTTACGATTACGGTTGAAAATAAGGATATCGAAAATCTGAAATATTACGTATATCTGGGGCTGCTGACACGGTTCAATGGTCAAGTTGTTAATGCGAAAGGAGTGCCGATTGGTGAGGCTGAGATTTCCGTCTTTGCCGGGAATTACGGATTTGCGGTTTCCGGCGAAAAGAGCGGAGCAGATGGGCGATTTGAACTTGTAATGATGTATCCGGATACCGGAATTACCTATGAAGCCAAGATCAGCGCGACGATTGTAGAGCGCAGTACGAAGAAACTATCCGGCAATGTTGGAATGGCTTCAAGCGGCGTCGCAGCTGCTGGTTCGGTTCCGGTCGAATTTAAAACCGGCGATACGATCAGCGGCATTGAGATTGTGGTGGAAGCCGAAGATGTAGGTTGTGTGGTCTATGGGACGATCCTGAAACCCAATGGCGCGGTCTATGATGTGCCATTCGGAATGCAGATCAGCGGATGGCAGAAAGATAACCGTAACATTCACGGTGGGATGTCCGATGGGGGGATGTACCGGCTTCAGGGGTTGAAACCAGGGACCTTTTCTTTGTATGCATCACCATCCCTTGCTGCCCGAGGTGCAAATCGTCCCGATCCTACACCGAAACCATCCTTTTGCAGCTCCCGAGTCAAACTGGAAATGCCCGAAGGGCAGGAGTCGATGGAATATGATATCACGCTTGAAGAGGGCAGCTATTTACTTGGCAAAATCATTGACCAAAACCGTGAGCCGGTAATGGATGTTTATGTAAAGGCGGAAGCGGAAAATTCCCGTTGTTTCACCAACACCAACCAGAACGGTATGTTTTATTTGGATGGTTTGCGGAGCGATGTAAAACACACAATCACCGTATCGTTGGAAAACCGGGGCCAGGTTTTGGAGACGCTTGAAGGTATCGTTCCCCCCGCCAATAATGTTGTTATTCAGGTTGAAATCAAGGAGTAGCCGGGGGAGCCCCGTTGGCAATGCGCCTACCGGCACACGATTTCGGGGTGTGTACGTAAGATTTAGCTGGGAAGCACCCTGCACGCCGCGGCGTGACCGCCGTGGACGTGACGGCTAACGCCGCCCGGATTAAAGACAGCCGCTCCCGCGCACGATTTCGGAACATATTTATTAGATATTCTTGATCAGCACCCTGCAAAGCCGAAGGTGGCGGTGAGGAAAGAGAAAGTGGAAACAGCGCAGTTTTCATTCGTTTGTATCGCGGATGGTGAGGCGGCTTCCGGCGGCTGCGTCTTTAACTTCCACAACGCTTCCATCCGGGAAGGTTACTTTCACTGCTGCGCTGGTTGCTTCTCCTAAGCCGAAATAAGCGATGGGCGCATTCATGCATTGCGCTCCGGCCGTGATCCATCGGGTCATGGTGACGGAATCTCCCGAGGCCAGGTTATAGGTGACTTCAACACGCGCACCGACCGCTGTCCGGTCATCAGCTGTGTTGGAATCCGTTGCATCGCCATCACGGTCGGTAAGAGGAATAATTGTGAGTGAATTCCCTTCCGCGCCTGTGTTTTCGAATAAATGTTCCTGCTCGCTTCCGGGGAAACGGGCTTCAGACATCATTACATCCACATCTCCATCATTATCGAAATCGGCGCAGATGGGCCTTCCGATATACACGCCATCGGTGATTCCGGCGACTGTGGCGACATCTTCAAAACGGCAATTGCCGAGATTTGAAAAGAGGCGGTGGCCTTCATTGGATGGATACAACAGATCTAAATCGCCATCGTTGTCGAAATCGGCACAACCCACTCCACGATTTGGGAAATCGTACGGGAATGCATCCTTCTGTATTGTGAATTGTTTCCCTTTGTTATTGATGAAAAGCGAATTCCCGATTATTAGGTCGGGATAGCCATCGTTGTTCACATCGGGAGCCCCGCCGCCTAAGGACAGTGATATTTCTGCATCGCCTAGCCCAATTTCTTTGGTTATGTCTTCAAAATGGCAGTCTCCGCAGTTTTGAAAGATTTGAATACTTTTGCCCGGTTCACGGGCGAATAGGTATATACAGACAAAGTCCATTCGATTGTCGATATTGTAATCGATTGGAATTAGGAGTATGGCACTCGAGTAAAAGGTTAGATTGCTGTCCCCCGTAACGTCCTTAAACTCATTTCCATCATTACGGTAAATGCCGCCGACAGTGACCAAATCCAGGTCGTTATCATTGTCGATATCCACCCAGGCCGCTGCGGTTTTCATCGCGCCGCTCAAACCGAGAGTCTCAGTCACTTCTTGATAAGCGCCATCCGGCATGCTTTGAAATAAAAAAGTTTTGGCAGGTTCTTCGCCCATCTCCAATTTTCCAAAAATCAAGTCGGGGGCGCCGTCGTTATTGAAATCGGCGATAGCGGCATCTCCGGTGTATTCTTCAAGCCAAAGATTGATCTCTTGTGAACGTTCCGCAAATACAAGCCCGCCTTGGTTGCTGAAAAGGACATTCGGATTTGCATGACTAACACCGTCATGAGACCGATAACCCATGGTTGTGAAATAGATATCGAGCAGGCCATCACGGTTGAAATCTTCGAAATAGAGCGAGTGTGTGTTGTAGTCGCGGCGGATACCGGCTTTTGCCGAGATATTCTTGAATGAAGCCCCAAAAGAGATATTCGGATTTGGAGTTGGTCTCATGAATTCGCGAGCGGCCGCAACATGTTCATCGTTGGTTTGGCTTGGATGGGCTTGAAACGCTATTCCTTCGGGATCGATGATGACATCGGTCACCCGCGAATCGGTGACAAACAGCAACTCTTTCGTTGTTTGTGCATCGACTTCAAATGATGAGATAACCTTATCTCCCTCTGTAACCAATCCAACCGGACATCGCAGGCCAAATTCGCCCTCATTGGCGATACTAACTGTGGTTTCGTATTTCCCGTTCTTTTCTTGTGATGAGAAAGACTTCACGACATAGCTGGGAAAACCGGTGCTACGGCAGAGGTTGTCGAGGTATGTGTCGAGTTTGTTTTCGGAAAAGCGATTCATAGCCACCACGAAATCGGAAAACGTGACGTTTTTATCTCTATATTCTTCTGCAAAGGCCTTAAGGGCGGCAAAAAAGGCATCGTCACCCATCTGTATCCGTAATGCATTGACAACCACGGGACCTTTCGAATAGTTGGCATTGACAATGGTTTGGGAGTCGTAACCCTCTTGCTGGATCAACGGCGTTAAAGGTTGTCTTTGCCCGCGGCGCAGTGCCCTGCCGAAAAGACGTGATTTGTATTCAGACATTTCCCGTTGGAATTGGTTGCCTCCTTTTAATTCTCCCATCATCCAAATTGCCGAGAATTCCGCGAAGGCCTCGCGCAGGAACTTGCTCCCCTCACCATAAGAACTGAATGATGTTCCCCACCAGGTATGGGCCAGCTCATGCGCGACTGTTTTTAGATTCATTCTTTCGAGATATTCATAATAAATGGATTGGCCCATGAAATTGCCATGTCCGCCCCAGTTTGTGTGACTGGCAACCAGGCGGTAGGTGTGTCCGCCCGGATCCCCATAGATTTCGAAATAACGGGAGAGAGTATTCCCAATGTCATCGGCCAACGCCTCGGCACACTTCTGCAAAGAGGATACCGGCGGGGTGTAGATCTCGATGTTTAGCGGTCCGTTTTTAACTTTGGCAACGGCATAGTTAGAAATGAATATATGAGGACTTCCTCCTACGATTGAACGCCAGCGGTCTAGACACGCTGGTTCTTTTGTTTCACGGCTAAGCAGCTCCCCATCCACAGCGGCGATGTATTCCGCGGGATATTCAATCTGTAATTTCCAACTCGGACGCGGCATGTTCTGAAATTGGCCCTTTCGAATTGGGCAATAGACCAAAGGAAGCCAACGAAAATCACTGATGAGGTAGAGCTCACCATGTTCGGCTTTTGGTTTGCTACTGTCCCGGTTGACGCCCCAAATGGGCAAACCACGGTCCGGCGTAAATCCCTTTAGGGTGTACTGAAAAACCAACTGAGTTAATTCACCTGGCGGCAAGGGATTCTTTAGCTCGACCTGATAAATCGGGACTGTCGGTGTATAGAAATCCTCACCGGCATCAGGAGCCATCTTTTCGGTGGCTGTTAGCGGTATTGTATCCGCCCCTTGTTTTACGAATATCTGTAGATCGGCAATTTGCATTCCGCTTCCGCTACTTACGGCACAAATCTCGATATCCAACTGGGTATAAGGTGTTGCCGAGAGATTTTCGACCTTTGCGTCCACAACCAGCGCAACTCTGTTTGTGGAGAAATCCGGTTTCATACGGATTTCATACGCTGTGATGACTGTATCGGTCTCATACGGACTGGTGCGTGGAGTGTCATCAGCGCCATAACAGAAAAGTCCGGCTAGAAGAAAGAAACAGAAAAAAGCGTTTTTTAGATTCACGATTTTCCCCCTGATTTTATAAATCCAGGCAATTGAAAATCCCGGGCTACTCATTCATGACGCTTCCTAATGATTGTTGAGAGCAATGGGGGTTAGTAGTACGATCAACTGAGGATGTTTTCCCAACGCCCATGGTTTCCCCTTTAACACGCAAAACGGATTACCCCTGCTTTCCGTAACATGATGCGTATCACAAGTCCGGGAAAATGTCATTGACTTATTTTATGAAGAAGTGGCTATTTATCTACAAAGGTGCAAAACAAGGTCATAAAGGCAGCCTAAATTGGAGGCCTTAATGATAATTATTATCAATAACAAGCGTAGCCGGTCATCCTATGGACAGAGAAGCGGTTTTAAGGCCTAAGGCGGCCTTGTTCGAGCGGGGCATCCTTATCGGCGAACCAGAAACTGTAGAGCCGGGCATTCTTCAGGTAGAATTTGAGGGCGATAGCGCGTTTGGTGAAATGGCGTTTGCCACCCGATTTCTCTAATGGTTCGGGATTGTTCCAATCCGGCGGGAAGGAATCGACAAAATTTTCGCCATTGACCCACTCAACCCGATGGTTCAGGGCATCGCCCCGGAATGGCAGGCAGTTTTCAACCCGGAAAAGACCTTTGCCCGCTGTGCCTTTCTCGAATTCCTTCAGTTCGACATAGGTATAATCCTGCAAGACCTCAACGCGAATTTCCCCGCCCCGGGCATCGGCATTGATAGTAAGGTGTTTGCCTTTGGGCCAGAATGGGACGGTCAGTACAGTTCCGCCTTCCGGCCCGGCATCGAGCGATACAAATCCATCAACGCGCAAACGGGCCAAGCCGCAATCTACGCGGTAATCGGAAAGCAACGGTTCATCATGTTTGGTTACCCGGCCCCAGTAGTAATAATAGAGCTGGTTTTGAAGCATGATGGGATTGCCGCTGGGGCCGATTAGGCCCGAATCCCATGTCCCGGGTGCGCCTAACGGCAGGAAAGGCTCGCCCTGGCATACGCGTTCCCAGGTTTTGCCATCACGGCTGAAAGCGAGCTGGCCGTGGATTGTGCCTTGCAAAGCCGGATCAGGGCAGGCCGCCCGGTGATAGACAGCGGGGATGCCGATGTACTGCCCGGCATAGCCGGTTACCTGCATGTAGTAGATATCCGCTACCGGCCCATCAGCCTCGTCTGCTTCGAGTATGAGTTCTTCATCGCTCCAGCGGGGCGTGTCTTGTTCCTGCAGTAATTCGCTGAAAATGACTTTGCGCCAGCCGGTCACCGGCTTCTTGGGAGGATCCCAAAGCCGTAAGTAGAGAAGATGACGATCACGAAAGGGATCATAGGCAGGAGCGTTGCTTTCAAATGTGACTTCGTGACGGACGTTAATGGGTGAGTCTTCCCACCGGATGCCATCTTCGGATTGGAGGATTTTAGCCATCCGGGGCCGGGGGCTTTTATTGATGACGATGGCTTCATAGGGAGGACTGTTCTCACGTGTAACGCGATAAAACGTGCAGAAATAGGGTGGGAAGGTTAGGCCGTGTTCTTGATCGAAGATGAGTAGGTTATTGAAAACGGGTTCATTTTTGACTTCCAATTCCGAGCGTATTTGTTCCGTAGATAAGAGGTTCAAACTTACCGGCTGAAACTGAACGCCATCGTTTGTTTGATAAAGCAGAAAAAGAACTTTGCCGTTGTATTGTGCGCTCACATAGGCGTAGAACGATTCGCCATCCGGGGCGGGCACAATGGATTTGATGATGAGATTACGCACACCCTCGAACGGTGCGGGGATGTCCAATGGTTGGGATTCTTTGACCAAGGGATGCAGGGAGCGTTGGATGTTATGCAGGCCGAGAATGAAAGCATCATCCAGGAATAGAACCGGCTCTTGGCCAATGAAATGGGCGGTCTGCCGTTTGATATCCCACGGCTCCTGCGGAAAATCCGATTCAAAACCTAGAACGTTGGAAGTCTTTTCATCAATTCCGGCTGTTTGTGCAACGGCTTTGGCGCATGGATTAAAGAGAACCAGCACCCATGCCCATGTCCAGAGTTTTCTCATCCTTATTTCTCCCGGCGGGCTTTGAAGGATTCAAAGCGACTACCTTATACCTGAAGCATTTTTTCAACGAGTTTGTAAACGGTTGTACCAGTATTCCTGGGCCAATCCGTACAAGGTGGATTATCATGAATTTTGGCGCGGTCGATTGCTCTTTTGATCACGTCATAAGTGAACTTGCAGGAATCTATGATTTTATTATAACCGGGCAAATGTCCCTTTAAACGGTTTGAGCAATCGTATGTGGATGAAATGGCGTTTCCATCTTCAAAATGGAGTAACAACCAGTATTCAAAGTTTGGATTGCTGAGAGCAAAACCGTAGTTATTTCTGCTTTGCGACCAATTGTAGAGTTCAGCCAATTGCGGGTTGGTCCACTGGTCTTTGTCTACGACCAGCCAGGCCTCGTCGGAATCTTTTAGGCTTTCTTCTTTTAGATGCTTTTTCATCTGGGCGAGGACTTGTGGGGGAGAACTACTACTTTCTTTCCCCTTCAGACATTTGATATGGATTACTGCTTTTTGACTGTTAAATAAACCGAAATAATCCGGCTCGGTCTTCGTTCCTTCGACAGCAAGAACGAATAATTTCCTATAGCGGCGTTTGCCTAAGGGCCTCCTAAACCGCTTTTGCTTCGACGCCATCCTTTATCTCCCCACTCTCCTCAGCAAGACACGGATTCGTCAGAGCCCCTCCAAGCAGAATTCGTGGAATACCACCCATGCGGCCCTGCAGATAACTTTTGCGGATATCCTTATCATAACGGATATCCTCATACTCGCTAAAGGAGATCATATACGAGACTCCCAAAGCATCTCTTTCGGCAATCCACATTTCATCACGGCGTAGTAACTGTTGATCCATCAGCAATACATCGTGAGTCGTCAGCAAAAGTTGGCTCCGCGTTTTTGTAGAGCAGGTATTTAGGTAAGATTCAAGCAACTGCCTGGTCAGCAATGTATGCAGGCTGCGGTCGATTTCATCGATAACAAAGACTTTGGGTGATTTGTGTTCCGAGATATCCAGGAAAGCGGGCAGCAAGTCGATGATGCGTTGTGATCCGTCCGATTCTTGATGCATTTCAAACTTTGTTTCTGTTCCATCCGATTTTAGATGATAGGTTACAAGTTTTTGAGCGTTTAATTCGCCATTTTCACGGGAAATTATATAGCGGTGATTTGGCCCCATCGGCAGCCGAACAGCAGTGTCTTCGCTTACATCTTCTTGAAGTCTGGATTTGTAGGATTCAATATGTGGAATGTTATCTAAAGGAATTGTCTCGGCGCCAAGGTGGACAATTCCCGTATCGAGCTGTAGCAACAGCTTATTCATGGTGGGATGCAACGGGCTGTCTTTATCCAAAAACTGTTCGAATGGCTCGAAACGCGAATCAGGAGCAATCAATTCCAAAGAGTCTTTGAACCAGTTATATATTGGCTGGAAATTCTCAACCTTTTGGGATATGGAATTGGTGAGAAAAAGCTGATTGTCCCGAGTGCCGCGGGAAACAAATTCCAAATACTCATCTTGATCCAAAGGTGGATCAAATTCGACGTTGTCTTTTTGACGGTTATAAAGAACCTTTTCGTTGGTACTTGTGATTCGTACAAGCCTCTCTTCCAGGATGGCTTTTCTTGTTACCGCAAAACTGAACTCGTAGATATTCTCGTCAATTAAAAGTTCAAAGGTAAATCGTGTTGGTTGATCTAGTTGCTTAGAATCCAGCCGGAAGGTTTCAACGGGGATAAGACCATCAATCTGTACCCCTTTGACTACCAATGATTTTGCAAAGTTGAGCGCCTTGAAAAGATTGGTTTTGCCTGAGGCGTTACCGCCGTAAATCGCTGCCACCGGAAGTACCCTCATGCGGTACTTGTCAATTTTGGGAACACGCTCGCCATGTTGGCGTTCCCGGCTGGCAATCATCGAGAAAGTGACCCTATCCCGAAAGGACATCCAATTTTCAATGGAGAAGCGGATAAGCATTTCGATTGACCTAAAAGAGATATTTTCTCATTAATTGTATTATAATACGCGTATCAAAGCGTTTGGCAACATATAATGTGATATTTTCTCATTATATGTGTTGTTTCTCCAAGATGGCTGAGTGTTGGATCATGCGTAAGTGTAGGAAAATCAATAGCTGATGAACGATTAAGGATTAGTCGTGTAGCGGAGCAAATGCAGAGGTTTTCACTCTAGAGGTCTTCGATTTCCCACATGCGGGCGGAGCCATCCCAGCTAGCGGTGATGACTTTTTTGCCATCGGTGGTATACGCGACTGCACGTATGGCCCCGGCATGACCGGCGAATATCTGTTTTACATAGCCGACTTCATCACCGGGATCTTCACCGGAGCCTCCGTCGTCTCCACTGCCTGTGTCGGTGTCATCTTCATCGGCGAGCGGTGTTTCCCACAGACGCGCAGTCTGATCATGGCTTCCGGTTAGGATGGTTTTGCCATCCGGCGAGAAGGCCACCGACCATATGGGACCGGAATGACCGACATAATTGCGCAGTATCAAGCCGGTTTCGGCATCCCATAATTTTGCGGTGCCGTCATAGCTTCCGGTGAGCAGCATTTTTCCATTTTTAGAGACAGCGACGGCTTGGACCGCCCCGGCGTGGCCGGTCAAAATGAATTTGGGTTCACTGCCTCCGGCTGTCCAATACATTGCGGTTTGGTCTTCGCTTCCGGTGAGCGCTGCCCCACCGGTTGGTGAAAGCGCAACCGCCCAAACGGGACCGGTATGGCCGCGATATGTTTTTATTACGCCTTCGTCATCGATACTCCAGAGCCGGGCGACATTATCATAACAACCGGTTAGGACGCGATTACCATCAGCAGCCAAAGCGATAGAGCGAATCGATCCACTTGTTCCTTCAAGTTCAAGTGTTTTGCCCGCCAAACTGCGTTCCGGATCCCAGACTTTTAAATTATGGTCGGCGCCGCCGGTGACCATGATATTGCCTTGGATGGCGACGCCTTGTACCGGCGCATCATGGCCGGTCAGCGTGCGTTTGAGTGTTGCCAAGATGAATTCTTCATCCTGCAACTCCGAAGAATCATCAGTCGAAGGTTGATAAATTTCCCAAAGTTTTGCGGTTCCATCTTCTCCTCCGGTCATCACGTGCACGCCATCAGAATCAACACTTAATGCGTGAACTCCATAGCCACCATGTCCGGCGGCATGTCCCGTAAGGATAAGTTCCTGTTCGCCATCGGAAGTATTCCAAAATGCGATTGTGCCATCTGCGCTGGCTGTCAGTACCTGAGTTCCAAAGCGCGCGAAACCAACCGCATGGACTGATTGTGTGTGCCCAAAGTATGTTTCAAGCAAACGCCGTGTATTTACGGATTCGCTTTCATTAGGCGCGATGCCTTCGATGTTCCACAGTTTGGCTGTGCGGTGAACGCCGCCGGTGAGCAATTGCTTTCCATCACTTGAGAAGGCGATAGCCACGATATAGGACGTATGACCTTGTAACTCACCCATAAGCTGGCCGGTGTCCAAATCCCAAATTCGGGCGATATGATCGCCGCCGCCGGTTGCCAGACGTTTTCCATCGGGTGAAAAAGCGAGTGCGCGTACCGAGCCGCCTAAGCCAACTAAGTTCCGCACGAGGGTTCCTTGCTGAACATTCCATAACCGTACGGTTCGATCCCATGAACCGCCACCCGATGCCAGAACATTGCCATCCGGTGAGAATGCAAGCGATTGCACAATATCACTGTGGCTTTTGAGCTGATGGAGCAAGGTCCCTGTTGGTGTATCTGCACCGTTATTGCCTGGATCGGCCTCGATCCGCCATATCGTAACAGTCATATCGTCACTGCAAGCGGCGATATGCATACCATCAGGAGACAAAACCACATCGTTTATGCGCCGGGTATGATTCGGGAAGCGCATCAATACTGCGCCGGTTTTTGTATCCCAAAGTTTGATTTCTCCCGTATCATCAGCTGTTAATAATCTGGAAGCATCCACAGAAAGATCCAATGTCCGGATTGGTGCGCGATGGCCGGAAAAGCTGCGCAAAATACGTTCATCTTCAACACGCCACAGGTACGCACCCGCCGATCCGGCCGTGGCTACTGTGGAACGATCAGAACTAAATGCAGCGCATAAGAGCGATCCCAGGCCGAAGTATTGATAGACATCGCCGGGATCCGGGGAAGGTGTTGGTGTTATTGTCGGTGTGACATTTTCATCAGGAGTCGGTGTGGGTTCCTCGGGATCGACGACAGGCGGTTCAGGCCGAATAACATTCCATACATAGGTTAATCCATCTGCCGCTCCCATGGCGAATTGCATCCCATCCGGAGCGAATGCAACATGAGGCACAGAAGCGCTGGGCCATTGTACACGGAGCAAGATCTGGAAACTGTCGATATCCCAAAGTGTTGCGGTCCCATCTTCAGTTGCCGTTAGAATTTCAGTTCCATGGGGACTGAAGGCAACAGAAATAACCGCGCCCCGCCGTGGATAGAATGTGCGGTATCTTTGGCCGGTGCCGGCATCCCAAAGTATTGCCGTACCGTCGCGGCTTCCGGTTAAAGCCAAAGCGCCATCACGGGAAAAAGCCACGGAATGAATCCAATCCGAATGTCCTTTTAGAGTAAGCAATGGCTCCGCCGGTTCATCGGTTCCGGACATAGACCAAATTGCGGCTTCTCCGCCAAGGTCCCCGGTAATCAGTTTTGTATCGTTCCAGGCGATGTCGATGGCATAAATTGGCTGTTCGTGCCGGGCCACGACACGCAACGAAGTGGCAGAGGAGACATCCCATAATTTTGCGCGTCCATCCCAACTGGCGGTGACTGCGCGTTGGGTTTTATGCATAAACTGAACGGCGCGGACGGAACCTCTGTGTCCTTGAAGCGTACGCAGTAATTCGCCGGTGGCGGTTTCCCAGAGTTTGGCGGAACGGTCATAACTACCGGTGATTACTTGATGTCCATCGGGCGATAGCGCGGCCCCAAATACCCAGCCCGTATGCAGTTCAGTTGTTGCAGAAACCGGCCGTCCATAAATACCGAGACGTTCTTCATCGTTGAACTCGATATCCTGTGGTTGTGAATGTCTATAATTGGTTGCGGACCAAAGTTTTGCTTTTTTGTCTAAATTTCCGGTAAGTATCCAATTCCCATCTTTTGAAAATATGACTGAAGAGATGTTATCGGTATGGAGGTTAATTTCGGTTACAAGAAATTCATCTGTTACCGGCTCTTCGACTTCATCCTCAAGCGGGGCGGCTTTTGCCGTTGATTCCGTCTCTGCCGGGGGATGGTAAGTTAAAGTCGTATCCCATACTTTTACGAGTTGGTCAAAACCGCCGCTAAACAGATAGAGACCATCGGCAGAAAAAGAGACTGAATGCACCCATTCGGTATGTCCGATGAAAGTATGAATCAACTTGCGTGAAGCGAATTCCCAGAGTTTAACCGTATTGTCAAATCCGGCCGTTGCCAATTGGAAACCATTTGGAGAAAAAGCCATATCGCGAAGACCGGTCGCGGTATCATGCGCCTGGAATATGCGTATGAGTTTTCCGGTGAGACTGTTCCAATAGCGAATTTGACCATCCCGTCCACCTGTGAGCAGGGTTTGGCTATCGGGCGCAAAAGCCACTGCATAAATTGCGTGTGCGTGACCTTGGAAATTATAAATTTGATGATTTTCAGGATCAGCGCGCATTTCTACTTCAGGATCGGTTCCTGAGGACCAAAGGCGCGCGGATTTATCGAGTCCGCCGGTGAGGATTTGACCGCCATTTTCCGAAACGGCAATGGCCTGAACGCCTTTGGTGTGGCCGGCCAGCTTGCGCTGTAGCGTCCATTCGGTGTTGTCACCGTCCTGAGTCCGGGACCATATCCATGCGCTATTATCCGTCCCGCTTGTCCCGGCCAGCAACAGCGAGCCATCGGGGCTAAATGCCAATGAGGTTACCGGAGCTTGCAAGGTGAATGTGTACAAGAGATTTTCTTGTGCATCGGCATGTTCAACTTTTAAATCAAGCTGCTCAATCCCGGCGTCCCAAAGCCGGGCGGTTCCATCTTCGCTTCCGGTTAAAACCCAATTGCTATCGGGCGAGTAAGCGGCGGCATTAACCGGGCTTGTATGGCCGGCAAAGGCCCCCAGTAACGTGTAGGTTTGCGCATCCCATAAAAACGCGCCCGCTCCGCCCCAGGTCAAAAAGGTTTTCCCATCAGGGGCACAGGCCACACCGTTCAATGTGCCTAATCCCAATGTATGGCTCAGTTCAAAACGAATACGGGGTGTCGGAGTCAATGTTGGCGTAAACGTGGGTGTTGGTGTGCGGGTGACTGTCGGTGTATAGGTGATTGTGGGAGATAGTATTGGGGAAGGCGTTGAGGTTGGTGTCGGTGTTTCTTGGGTTAGAGCGGCCGGTTCAGCGCTTTTTTGTGCAAGTGTAGACGATGCGGTTCCCGTGTTTTTCGCTTGTGTCTCGGTTTCCCCCTCAAAAGGCCGGACCACAATCGGCCCGATGTATACCGTGGTTACTTTTTCGGAAGTCGAAACGGCTTGAAAAACAGGTACAATTGTATCATCGAGTGGATCGTAAAGAACTTCGAGTGTCTTCCAAGCATTCAAGAATGCCGCGCCGTCGGCGGTTTGGTTGGTGGCCAGCGAGCCGAATGTTTGTGTTTCCGCGTTCTCAGGAGGAACATTCAGTGCGCCCAAAGTCAATGCGACACCCGGTCCTGTGGTGCGAACCATGCATTGTACGACAACCCGGCCTGTTCCGGCGGGAACGGCCGGGCCATAAAGCCGCACCCCCCGCGGACCAACCGTTTGATTTTCGTCGTCCGGGATATTGGAATTATTTGCTTGATTTCCTTGAAGAACGATTGTGAGTCCCATATCGGGAATCGGGAGCTCCGATGCCGGATTGCCGGAATCGAATTCAGGAATGGGACCATAGCGCAGCCCTGCAAGCCGGTGATTTTCCGGTGCCGTAATGGTGATGCCTTCGGCATCAGGATCGGGCAGAATCACGTTTTGAGCAGAGGCGGGAAATTGCGTATATACGAATACGACGATTAGCAGCAAAAAAGAAGCGGTGCTACTTCTACTCATAACCTCATCCATCACTCCACTCCACTTAGTACGCGGATTGTATAACAGATTGCCAATTTCGACGCAGCATTAATGTAAATAGTTGTAAAAACAGAAGAACATTTCCATTTATGTAAAAAATTGTCATGAATATGAGATAGAAAACCGTCTACGTGATATCATCGGCTTGTCAGATGAAAGAAGGCAGGCTTGCTATGGGGCGTTTACGAGGTGCTTTCGCTCTACTAATTTCAACAATTTTAATTTTCTCTCTTTCAGGTTCTGCGGAACAGGCAATTATCGGCCAAGATATTATGGCCGCATGGACCGAAGATGAGGTTGGACAAATTTTGCAGGAAACCCGGGGAAAGGCCTTTTTCCCGGCGATAAGCGACCGTACTTCTTGGGATATCTTTGAGAGCCGATTTGGATCGTCATGGTTTGCGGGTTTGGTTTTAGAAGCTTCATCGAGTGTGAGTGAGAAATTGCCGCTTCTGCCCGCTTCACTTTTTTTGGAATATCAAAACACAGGCCAACGCGTTAATTACGAAGAAAAATACAGCGCTTTACGCGCCTATTTTGGCATATTTTCAGTAGCCGAATGCTATCAGAACCGGGGCAAGTTTTTGGATCCCCTCGTAGATCGGGTTTGGCGGATCTGCGAGTTATCGTCCTGGGAATATCCCGCACACGCCACAGGATTGCCCTATCCCGGCGCATACGACATCGACTTGGGCGCGGCCGAAGTAGCGCGTGAGTTGAGCTTTATCGCTTATGAATTGGATGGCGTTCTGCCCGCGGCGGTCAAAGAACGAATTTACCAAGAAGTCAAAACACGGGTTTTTAAGCCATTCATCAGCAGTCAGTCTTTTTCATGGGAAAACGCCAACCACAATTGGAACGCCGTTTGTGGAGGGGGAATTATCAGTGCAGCGGTGGCTTTGGAACCGATGATGCGTCTACATGGCGAGCAAGATATGCTCCCCAAACTGATAACGCGGGCACAAAACAGCCTGCGGTACTATTTGTCGGGATTTGGAGTCGATGGCGGAACTACCGAAGGTATCGGTTATTGGCGGTATGGTTTTGAAAGTTATGCCCGCGCGGGATTTGTTTTGTCATTACGCACTCAAAACCGATTGAATCTTTTTGAGGGAGAAAAAGTTAAGAAAATAGCGCTTTTTCCAGTCTATAGTCAGCTTTCGCCAAAAATCTACCCGAGTTTTTCGGACTCAAGCTCCGAATTTTCCTATCGACGTTGGTTGGGGTTTTGGCTGGCCAAGGTCTTGAACGAACCATTGATTGCGCGCACTGCATTGGAGCAGGGAGTATCCAAGCCGGAATATCCCGATGGATTGGATACATCATTGCTCAATTTCTTAATTGATGAGGATGATGTGCCGATTGCAGCGCGGCGCGACTTGCCCATCTCATCTTATTATGCGGGTGTGCAGTGGATGATTGCACGCAATCAACCGGGCGATCCGGATGGGTTGGTTTTGGCGGCCAAAGCAGGCCATAACAACGAAAACCACAATCACAACGATGTAGGCTCGTTTATTGTGCATTGGCGGCGTGAATCACTGCTGGTTGATCCCGGCAAACCTGTATTTGACCGTGATTTTTTTGGGGATACCCGATATGAGACGTTTGCAGCGTCTTCCCGCGGTCACAGCGTTCCGGTTGCAGCGGGTCTGTTTCAGGGGCAAGGGCGTGAATATGCCGCCCGGATTACGGAGCAGATCTCATGGCCGGAATCGGACCGATTCGGTATGGGGATCGAGGCGGCCTATCCCGATGAAGCAAAACTCGAACGTCTGGACCGTAGATTTCAAATGCACCGCGAAGGGGACGGGATCATTACGATCACGGATCAATTCGAATTCCAGACGGAGGCTGCAACCTTTGATGAAACGCTGATCACATTTGCAGAAGTCCAGCCGATGGGCCCGGGCTGGATTCGCCTGATCGGCAACAATGGCGCACTCGATGTTCATTATGAGCCGAAGGACATGACGCTGACTGTAGAATCATTCTCCGCCAAAGATCTAAATTTCGATGTGGAGGAAGAGACAATCCGGCGGGTGTTGCTCAGCACGAAAAACCGGCAATTAGAGGTCCGTCTGGAAATCATTCCTGTTCCCTAATTGCGTTATTGGGTGAGTTTCGGCTGCTCGTGACAGTGTAATTGTTAGCTGTTCAAAGGTTCTGCTTTCGGCTATTCTGGGGTGTGCGAGGCCGGTAGCGTCGACGGTGCGAAACCCGAGCTAGATCGGCAACAACATCGAATCAACATCTTGGCTGCCTATCCGGCTGTGGGAATTTCTCTTCTATCGGACCGGCGGGCAGCACGCGCGGGGCCGTAATAATGGTGCAAAGCCAACTCGCTTCTGCAAAAAGCCGAACTATTCATATTCGAATTTCTCTGTTCATTGCGTGTTTTTTGTTTGCCGGGTTCTCAGTGCAAGCGCAAGAACCGCTTCCCGCTCCCATTCAGGTCTTCCCGTTGGATGGATCGGTCCTACACCCTTCGTTTTTCACCGAAAGAGGTATTTCGTTTGAGTGGACCTCTGTCACCGGAGCGGCCCAGTATTCACTCAATACGCAGATCGACGAAAATGCGTTACAAGAGCTCGTGACAGAATCCACCTCTCAACTGTTGAAGCCCGAAATTGAAGATAATCAAACATTAAACTGGTCAGTGCGGGCCATCGATGAAGACGGTTTACCGGGTGTTTTAAGCGCAACGGCCTCGATTATTGCCAGCGCAACCAGCGGCAAACTTCCTCCGCCGCTGATATCCGCTCCGGATGATGGCTATGAGGATTATTTCCCCAAGGGGGGTAATACGACGATTTTCTTTGAATGGGATGCTGTTGGCCAAGCCGCATCTTATACGCTGATGCTTGAGGAAGATGGATTTCCAATCTCCCTGCCACTGGGGACATCTACAACCTTTTCACTTCCGTTTAGTGTGAATAGAACACGGAATATCAGCTGGAGTGTCCAGGCCCATAGTGAATCAGGCGTAGCGGGATATGAGAGCCCGATCCGTACGATAAAGCTCTATTATGGTGTAGAGGCTCCAGCCACACCAACTCCAACAGCAACAGCGACCTTTACGCCGACGGAGACACCATCACCTACAAATACGCCGACCGATACACCGACTTCAACAAATACCCCGACTCCGACACCAACATTTACGCCTGTCCCAACGGATACCCCGACTCCGACGGACACGCCGACTTTGACTCCAACACCAACTCATACGCCGAGCCCGACATCAACACCGACCCATACACCGACCTCAACGCCGACTCCAACGGCTACACATACGCCGACATTTACGCCGACACCAACGGATACGCCGACTCTGACTCCGACGCCGACGAATACGCCGACGAATACACCGACCTCGACTCCAACATCGACGCCGACCCCTATACCCGGCGATTTGGATGGGAACGCATTTGTGGAAGTCCAGGATTTATTCCACTTTGCGGAGAGCTACCAGAGGGTGATATCGGGAGAGGGCTATAACCCCGAAGCCGATTTAAATGGGGATGGAGCTGTCGACCGAGAGGATTTATTGCGGTTTATCGAGATTTTTAGCGAGTAGGGCTGAAACCGTCTCTTTTTGGAGGTGTGTACAAGGGATTGTGGCTGGGAAGTCCCAGATGTCCACATGAAGGGGCAATTTGGGGTCCCCATTCCCATTGGATTGTCACCTGGCCGAAACCGCCTCTTGAAAGGCGCGCCGTTCATATGGTATAAACTAAGTGAATTCAGAAGATTAACGTTGGTTCTGGTTTCACGGCTTAAGAAAATGGCAGAAAAGGGGAAGGTTTTAATCTTGAGTCAGTGATTTGGGTTTGCAGGACTTATGGCTTGATTCCCAATATGTGAATGTCATAGGGTGATGACGGCAGAGAGAACTCCCTCAAGTGATTGTGGAGTTGAGCACAAAGGGGACCGTCCAATGACGAGTACGAAGAAGGACATAGTCAAAGAAGTTGCAGCGAGGACCGGCTTTGATATGGCCAGTGTGAAAGAAATCGTACAGACGATGTTCGATGCAATGTGCGAAGGTCTTGCCCGTGACGGCAATATTGAGATCCGCAACTTCGGGATTTTTAAAGTAAAAGGTACTCCCGCCCGTAAAGCCCGTAATCCCAAAACCAGTGAAATCATTACGGTTCCGGCCAAAAAACATATTAGTTTCAAGCCGGGACAAATCATGAAACAAAAGATAAACGAAGAAGACTTTCCGGATTTAAAGCCATAACACAGTTATAATTTTTGTTTTGTGGCGTTCAATATTTATCCGGTGATCGATCACGACCGTACTACTGTCATGTTATGAGCCCATTCGCTGACAGAGCAACCGGCTATGTATTCGAGCTAGGGGGGCTGGCTTGCGGGTAATACATTGCAATTCCATCACGAAGACGCAAATGAACGAAGAACGCTTTAAGAACCTATTAAGTAATGTGCGTGACATCCCGGCCTTGCCGGATGTTGTGGTTAAAGTCATGCGCATGACACGTGATCCCGATATCACGACAAAAGATCTTACCGATGTAATCAGCCAGGATCCCGGCTTAACCGGGAATATCCTGAAATTATGTAATTCTTCCTATTACGGTCTGCCTCGAATGATCGCTTCTGTAAAGCAGGCCATAATGTATTTGGGATTCCACACGGTACGTAATTTGGTGCTGACCTGCAGCATGAGCGACATTCTTGGCGGCAATCGTGAGGTTTACGGACACGGCAAGGGTGGTTTGTGGCTGCATTCCTTTGCCTGTGCGGTGGCCAGTGAACACATCTGCCAGCTGTTGCGTCCCGGCCTGAAAGATGCCGCGTTTACAGCTGGGCTTCTTCAAGATGTCGGCAAAGTGATTATCCATAAGCAGATCATGGATACGGAAGAGAGTATTGAGGACTTGGTGGTTTCGGAGGGGATTTCACTGACGGATGCCGAACTGAGCGTTTTAGGCTTTACACATGCAGAGATCGGCGCGGCGCTTATCGATCGTTGGAATTTCCCGGCGGAGCTGGTCCAGGCTGTCCGGTATCACCATACTCCCGAAGACGCCCCCAGTGAGTCGATGTTAACATCTATTGTGCATCTTGCGGATACAATTGTATTGCGAAAAGGCATTGGCATCACGATCGACGGATTGGTTTATCCGACTTCCGTTTTTGCCTATGAAACCACGGGTTTCGAACCGGCCGAGCTAGAGAAATTGCTTGAGAATTTCGAAGAAGAAATCAAGGAAGCCGCTACCGCACTGGGAATTGCCAACGCGGGCGATGTTGCAGCGGATTAACCCTTACTTCTTGGGAAAAGTTGCTACGGCCACCCCAAATAAGCTTTCTGCATATTCTGCCCGCCAATATCGGTGAAAAACTGAAGCGAACGTAGAAGAACTGTAAGCCGGATTCTGTACTCGGTGCGTTATGCACCGGGTGACCGTCATTCATCTAGGCCGTACGTTGCCGTACGGCTCAAGCAGCCTACCCGGGAAGCCGCCGAAACCGGCGAACCGATTCAGCGTGAGACGGGCCGTCTCCAACTTCCTCTATTTAGCCTTGCTCCGGACGGGGTTTACCTAGCCGGTGCTGTCGCCAGCCGCCGCGGTGAGCTCTTACCTCACCTTTTCACCCTTACCCGCCGCCGGACCGGAAAACCGGATCAGAGGCGGGCGGTTTGCTTTCTGCTGCACTTTCCATCGGGTTTCCCCGCCTGGGATTTCTCCAGCGTCCTGCCCTGCGGAGTCCGGACTTTCCTCGACAGATCCTGTTTCAGCCTGCCGCGACGGTCCGTTCTTCTACGCTCGCGTCATTTGCCTTTCTTTTTGTATCAACGTATTCATTAACGATTCATTGTAGTCTATCGGGCCGCCGGTTCGAGCATAAGCGCGGCACGTGTGGGCCAGTGACCGGGAAGCATCCCGCCAATGCGGGACTCACGATTTTGCCCGGGTACCCCGGTGGTCCCGCTAAGGCGGGACTAACGGCTCACGCGGCGTGACCGCCGTGGACATGACGCCTAGCGGCCCACGATTTCGGAGTATATTCGAAGTAATTGCCAGGTCGGCACCCTGCAAGGCAAATTTGTATTAGCAGATGGTTACGGATGTATCGAATAAAAAGCCCCAGAGGGGCGAAAGGCAATAGCCCAGGCTGCGCTACGCTTGCCTGGGGCTGTAACCTGTTGCCCTTTCAGGGCATGGTGTGGGTGTTTGATTAAGTTGGTAGATAGCGGGGAGGTGTATGTGGTAGGCGATATTATTATTTGTTTCGCACTTACAGCGCTTATGAATTTGGGGAATGGTGACCCCGGGCGGCGTCTGTCCGCCTGCGGTGTCCAAACTCTGCCCGAGGCTATTTTCTCGTCGCACTTACGGTGCTTGGTGTGGAGGTTTGAGGGAGTTGGTGGATGGGGAGAACCGTGTGTACGTATAGCAAACAGCGGCTCACGAGGACGTTCGCCCTCCCGTTGGCCATTTATGAGACGGCGTTTAAAAATTGGTTCTGGTGTTTTCAGAAACCAAAAATGAATAGAAAAACAAAACCCGCGGGACCGTTTATCGATCCCGCGGGCGAATTAATTGACCTTCAATCGATTAGTAGATCGACCAGGATTCAACGTCAGTATCGAACGGATTCTCGAAGATGCGGATCACCGCTTCATCCAAGACCAGACCGAAGGCTGCAGAGAGTTGGGCGAGACCGGGATCGATATCCGGCATCATCAGTGAGCCGTCAATTACCGCACCGACTTTGTTGTTTAAAGCACAGCGTGGTTGGTGATCGCTACCGGCGCCGCCAGTACCCAAGCCGCTCTCGACCGTGCGGCCATCCGGGCTCCAGTTTTCATATACCGGGAAGCTGGGGCCGGCCGGGTTGCCTTCCGCATCGAAAAAGCGGCCAAAGTCTTGTTGGAAGCCGTCTCCGGTGCCATACCAATTATCTTGCCAGACAACAAAAACATTTCCGTTGACATCGATATCACAGAATGTGCGGTCGACGATGGCATCGGTTTCAATGAAATCGCGGTCATCAAACCGGACGTAATTACGAATGGTTCCATCCGTGTTGTAATAAACCAGGATACCGATGCTGGTTCCTTCGCTTTCGACTGTGTAGGTCCTTACCACCGTATCGGAACCATTGGAGGCTATGCCACGACCGTCTCCACGGCTATCACTGACGAGTCCGATGTCAAAGAAGAGGCCTTCGAGTTCGATGACTTCTTCGGCCAGTTCCGTGAAATCGGGCTGGGAGGGTGTGCGGGGTGTTCCGTCGTTGTTGTACCAGCGGATTCCCGCACCGTGGTCGATCACAAAGCCACCGTCAAAAGCGACGACGTTGCTATAGACCATGCTGCTGCTTCCACCGAGGTACATGCCATCTTCACCGGTATGAACCGCAAAGGGAGGAACGACCGTTTCGCCATTTGTATCGACAATAACGGCTACCGCAACTTCACCAGCTGCCGCACCAATCGAATCGAGAAGTGAGTCGCTGGACTGACGGTCTTCCGCAATGGAAATAACGTTTCCGTTGGAAAGGATTGCCGCACCGATGTCCCGCCAATCGTCGCTATTGGGTCCCTCAGTGGTGAGTGCGCCAAATGGTGCGATCCCGGTACCATTGGGGGTGCCATCAGCGTTGAAGAGCTGAATAACGGAGGCAGGGCCATCGCCTAATACATCGCCAAATGAGTTGCCTAACGATTCGGCGTATTCCATCCAATGGTTTAGGACAAACCCGGTGCGGTTGGCCTTGTCGACACGTCCGCCCAGCGTGAAGGCGCCCCAAGACATCCCTGTGCCCGCATAATTGGCCAGAGGCGTTGCGGAGCCATCCGGCTCGTAGCAGCCCTGTACGGGCAACGGGGTTAAGAGTTCACCTGCGGGTGAGAACATCAAAAATTCTGTCCCACCAACCACACCCGGTGTGGCCATATCGGTAGCGCGTTTCATGGCGATGATATTTCCATCCGGGAGAGCCAGCACCCAGGGGGGATCAATATTCATCATGTCATAACCGTATGCCCGCCAAGGAGCCATATCGCCGGTAACCGGAGTAATACCCGCAGCTTCGGGGCTATCGGCCGGCTGAGCCTGAACCGACACAATGCACACACTCAAAATGAGCGGCGCGAAAAAAACCGCAAAACTTTTCTTCATCATATCTTTCCTCACTTTCTGATTGGTCTCATGAATAACATCATTGGAACGATAACCGTAAACCGGCGATTTCGTCCCTCTCCACCTTACGTGACATAATCATCATGCAAGGTTTGAATGATGTCAATAAAGGGATTGAAGTCCGACAGGAAAAACTTAAGCCATTAAGGCGTCTGTTGGGGTGCAGGGCAGCGTTTTTGCCAAAGCCACCATAACAAGAAAATGAGAGTCACAAATAAGGGTACAACCGCCATGGATGTGATGGCGGTTCGTAAATCCGCGGTTTTGGCTACAAAACCCACGAGACCCGGGAAAAGAATGCCGCCGGCATTACCGGCAATGGCGAGCAAAGCAAACATTGTGGCGCCTGTGGATGGAAAGTGCTCGGAAACGACCACCATGCTGGTGGGCCACATCCATCCTGCGAATATGCCCAGGATTGCGATTTGCGTTAAGACAAAAATTCCGGACTGTGAAGTACCCATGGCCAAAAAACAGATGGCAGAAATGATCCCGGCCATAATCAACATCCCTCCCGGTGTGACTCTGTCGGCGATAGGACCGGATGCCAAACGTCCAAATCCCATAAAGAGGCTGAAGACAAGAAGCCCCCAAGCGCTTGTTTCAGGTGTCCAATTCAGCTCGGTTTCCAAATAAGTAGGAATCCATTGCGCGGCGCTGATTTCACTTCCGCCGACACACAAAAGGCCGAAAAGAAAGAGTGCGAAACTCCATCGCCACAGTCTCTTGGCCGTCCCGAAAAACGATTCGGAATGAGGGTAAGAGATGGGCAAACCGCGAAACCGGAAGCAAATAAGAAAACCTAATCCATACAAAAGCGGAATAGGCAGCATGGCGGCAAAAGACAACCGCCAGCCCAGGCTATTGTCTGTGGGGACGGTATTTTGTGTTTCTATACCTGATGTCAAATCGCGATTGTCAAAAGAGCCGAGGATGTACCAGGCCACCATGACTACAGCAACCGCGCCTATGGCGTAGAAGCCGTGAAGCATGTTATTGGCAGCGGTTTTTTTCTCGGGGTAGAGAGAAACGATAACCGGGGTCAGCATTGTCTCCAGAATACCGCCGCCGATTCCCGCCAAAGTAATAGCCGCCGCCAGCCAGATAACATTTGAGGCAGTGGCCGCTAGTGCGAATCCCAAAGCCTGTGCCACGGCCGCCACATAGAAGAAACGGCGGGGCCCGAATTTATCGGTCAGCGGGGCGGCAAAAAACAAGGCGATGATATAGCCCCAAAAAATGCAGCCGATCAACAAACCTTGTTGGCTGTGGTCCAGCTCAAAAGTCCGGGAAATCGATGAGAGGCAGGTCGGCAGGACATTGACCGAAGCGGCAATGCCAAACATTCCTCCATAACATGAACACAATAAAAGACGGGAGCGACTCACCTTGCAATCCTATCCCCATGGGTTGGCACTTGATATCGCCCCGGGCTTGAAAAGAAAAGGGAGAGCCAAGCGACAAGGCAAGACCTTAAAGGCCGAGAATTGAGTCAGTTTGACTCTCCCTTAAAGATTCAAAAACAATGTTCAAAGGTGTCACGCAAATTCGCGGGCGACCTTCTGAATTCCTTCAATGATCCAATCCGCGTGTTGGTCGGTCAAGTTTTGGTGAATACCGATAACCACGGTTCGTTCCAGTATATCCAAGGTTTGTGGGCACATGTCACGGCTATATTCGACATTTCCCTTGTAAAACGGGCTTGTCCAAGGCCAGCCATGACGGTCACTGGAGAGTTTTTCGATTACATATTCCCAATAGCAGTAGATATGGCGGTCCGGTAATAGGGGGCTATACATGGAGCCGGCGGGAATTCCTTCGGCCACTAAGGCCTCGGCAAATGGTTTTGTCATTTCAGCCTTTGGCGTGAAAAAGGCGACCATGACAGCGCAGTCCCCTTCGGAATCCGGGATATCCTGCAAAGTAATACACGGCGCATCGGCGATACCGGCCAGAATGTGCTTTTTCAGTTCGCGCATACGTTTGAGGATTCCGTCCATCCGAGAGAATTGAACACGGGCCAGCGCGCCCTGCATTTCATCCATACGGTAGTTGGCACCCGCGAAAGGCCGTACGGTGCTTTCATCGGGTTTCCAGAAGACCAGAGCTGAATCGTGACGGACGGCCGCCCGGTCATAGACCTCACGGGCGTTCGTGACTACGACACCGCCTTCTCCGGCGGTGATGATCTTGTAGTGCTGAAGCGAGAAGCAACCGACATTACCAAATGACCCGAGAGGTTTGCCCTTATAGAGACCGCCACAGGCTTGGGCCACATCTTCGATGACCAACAAATCGTGTTTTTTGGCAATCTCCATAATGGCTTCCATGCGGCATGGTGTTCCGCGCATATGAACGGGCATAATGGCTCGCGTCGATGGTGTGATCTTGCGTTCGACATCCTCAGGATCCATGGTCAGCGATTCATCGATTTCGGCAATAACCGGAATCCCGCCTGCAAGTATGATTGCCGATGCGGATGCGACGTATGTGTATCCGGGGACAATCACTTCGTCACCTACGCTAATCCCGATACCGCAAAGACCGGAAATTAAGGCGCATGTGCCGCCTGAAACAGCCAGCGCATATTCGCAGCCGGTAAATTCACTAAAGAGGCGCTCGAGTTGGGAAACTTCAGAGTTTTCGATATCCGGTAAAAAGCGGAATACCTGTTTGCGTTTTAAAACGTCGGTTACTGCATCGATCTCTGGTTGTCCGATTTCCGCCGGGCCATGAAACCCCTGCGGGATAGGCTGTGGGGCAACCGGTTTGCCGCCATGGATTGCAAGTGTAGATGCCATATAGATCTCCTTCTCTAAGAATCGTTTGCACAAATCGTTGAAAACAACATTAGGACAAATCGTTTTATTACACCGTCGAATTGTGCCGGTGGTTTGAGGGATGGAACCGGCTATACAGCCAAGGGCCATAGGCAGACCCGCATTTCAGTTCGCTACCCAACATTTACAAGGTGTGAGTATGCGAAAAACCGAAGTTCCGGTCGATGGGTAAAATGGCAGTTCGGCGCCTTTTTTATTTGGAGAATCCAGAAACGCCTTATTCCTTATCGAAACGGCTTGTCCTGTGGATTTTGCTTTTCAATAGCCAATCGCTTGGCCTTGGCGGCCGCCATTTGTTTTCCTTCCAATCCTGCCTTGCCGAGCAATAACGCACGGGCGGGATCATCCAAAACCCGGTCAATGTGGCATTCCAACTGTCCACGTGCTTTGTTTAGGACGAAAAGCTTATCGTTAATCCAATGAGCGATATCTTCTTCTTGCAGAGGATCCCGCCTGTATTTTTCGCGCACCTTTTCAAATGGATCCTCGGTTTCACGGCTCAAACTTTCATCGCGTACGATTGTAGATTCGATTAGTTGCTCAATTGTGGGAGGAAATCCGCCCTTGGCAACAATGTAAGCCGCGCATGCACAAATCAACTCGTTATCCCGTTCCGTGCAGTCTTTGCAAAGCAAACGTGTGAGTTGAGCCCGGTTATGTTGACGGATTTTCTCCGAGACAGGCGTATGCTCGGCTTTGCAACGAGTGCAAGGCACCTTGGCAGCAAGACTTAGCTTTCCATACTTGGAGAAAGTGCTGGATTGCATACCGCCATCGGCCGATGAAGATGCAAAAGGATTGAGTCCGCTCTTTTCAAAAAACGGATTATTAGACATGCGAAACCTTTCTCCAGTACGAGATGCTCCCCTTGTATGAGATGGTTACCACGCTTTGCTGCGATTATCAATACAAAGGGCAAATTCACCTATACGCAAGACACGTTCACACTCATACAAGTCCAGTTCTGCCAGGAGGCTAGGCACGCTGCCGAACAGCCTCATAGAGAATTACCGCAGTCGCCGCCGAGGCATTTAACGAATCCATTTTGCCCATCATTGGGACGCGCACGGTTTCATCTGCTCGTTCGCGCCACAGCATGCCCAGTCCATCCGCCTCGCTACCCATAAGAATGGCAATCGAGCCGCGAAAGTCAGCGTTCGTATAATTTGTATCGGCGTCCGGCACAGAGGCGAATGTTTTAATTTTCTTTTGTTTAAGCCAGTGATGCAGCGTCTCGGAATCGGTAACGGCCACAGGACGTGTGAAAACGGAACCGAGGCTGGCTCGGATCACATTGGGATTGAAGACATCGGTAAGGGGATCGCAGACAATAACGGCATCGACTCCGGCGCCATCCGCTGACCGAAGCATGGCCCCCAGATTGCCCGGCTTTTCAACACCTTCAATTACCAGAATAAAAGGATCGGCATCTACCGGCAGCGATTCTAATGTGAAGGCTTCGACATGGACCACGGCCAATATCCCACCGATGTCTTCACGGTATACCAACTTATTGAAAATATGCGGCGCAACTTCGAGGGGCAGCACACCCAAGGCTTGGGTGTTTTGCAGGATCCGCTCGGTTTCCGGATCGGTTGCATATTCCGGACAGACTAAAAGTATCTCGATCCGCCAAGAATGCGGCGTCTCAGACCGGATTGCGTCCAATAAGGCTGTAAGTTCCCGAAGCCCTTCAACAACGGTAAGGCCGGTCCGATCCCGCTCACGGCGTTTGGAAAGCGCCCGGACGGCTTTAATGACGGGATTTTGAAGACTAGTGATCATTGTCCGGTAGGAGTGGATTGGCCTTGAAAATTACTCGGGTTGGAATGTGGCATGCCTTTCACAAGTTCGAAAATAAGTTGACACACGGGGTGACATGGACGCAAGACAATGGGCCAATGCCCAAGATTGATAATTTCAAGCGCTATATGGCCGGAAAATCCCGCGTGAATTGTGGGAGCTGTGAAATGAACTAATAGACCACATCGTGCATAAGAACTCTTGCCTTCGATTCGCGCGGCAAGTGAATACCCCTGTTCATCGCTACGTAATGGGAGTTGTATTCTTTCGAGTGTTTGACCCAACATAAAATTTCCAGGTTCGAGTGTAAGACTTTCGCCATCAGCCAATTTTCTTGACTCGTAAACCGTCTCTAGTGTACGGGGTACACTGCCTTGGGCCGGATCTAATACGACACTAATTTCTTTTTTAGGAATTGAGAATTCGAATCCTAATCGCAGATCGAGAGAGGTTGTATCAAAAGGCCTTAAGGGTGATGGGGTGATGTGAATCTGTTTATTACGAAGTGCAAGCTCGATTTCGGCATTGGAGAGGATCAATGCGTCAGCTCCTTCATCTGGCTGCTATGAACTTCAACAACACGGCCTGTCTCAAACGGAGCGGCAGGCAGGATAACGTTGAATTTATCATGCCCCGATGGTTCTGCATAAACACGCAAATAATTTCGTCCATTACGCTCCGGATGTTCGAGAGACGTACGGTCTGCGAAAAGCGAAAAAGACTGCCCTGTAATTGTCTGGCTTTCTGCTACGACCTCGCCTGAAAAGAGCCCATTGCTGGTTTCGCACATTAGCCAAAATTGTGAGGGGTTTTTCTCCATCTGCAGGTCTCCGGCATTCGTACTTGTTATCAATACCACCCAAAATCTTGCTAAACAAATTTACAATACGACCAGATGCTCTGTCAATGTATCGTGTTTTCTGATACAGCACCTTGCGCGTTGAGCCAAGCCATTGGAACCTTTAGGTCAATGATCTCTATTTGTAACGACATGGAGTGCGACAATGACAACCTCACGTGAGCGGGTTTTGGCTGCAATAGCCCATAAAGAAGCGGACCGAGTACCCATCGACTTAGGATCAATGCCTTCGACGGGAATCATGGCCATCGGTTATCACCGGCTGAAAGAGTATTTGGGGATTCAGAATGGCCCGGTCCGCATCTACGACATCGGACAACAATTGGCCGAGCCGGAAAAGCTGATTTTGGAACGTTTTCATATCGATGTATTGGATGCGAGGCGAAGCCTTACGCCTGCCTTGGAGACATCAGAAGGATGGCAGCCATTTGAACTTGTCGATTATTTGGCTACACCCCCCGAGACGATTCCCGCCGAAGCATCTTCGAATTTTTTGTATAAATCCGACGGAGAAGGCGGCATTTTTCTTTGTGAAAAAGATGGGAAGAAGATAGCCCATAAGCCCAAAAATTCTTTGTATTTTACAGGTTGGGAACATCCGCTGGCCGAGGCCGAGACGGTCGACGATTTGAAACGTCTTTGGCCGCGCAAAGCTCCTACTCAAGAAGAGCTGCAACTGATTCGCGATAAGTCGAAATACCTGCATGAAAATACGGACCAGGCGATCATGCTTGGTTTTGGCGGAAGTATGTTTGAAAACGGGCAAGGATTGCGGGGTTGGGAACAATTTATGATCGATCTCGGTTTGGGTGGCCCGTTAACGGAAACGCTCTTGGAGATGATGTGTGAGCAATGGCTGGTTAACCTGCAAGCCGTGCTCGATGCGTGTGGGCAATTCATCGATATCATTCAAGTGGGCGATGATTTGGGAACCCAGGATGCATGCCAGATTTCGCCGGCAACCTATAAGAAGATGATTTATCCCTATCACAAAAAGGTTTATCAAGCGATTCACGATCATCCCACCCACCCGCATATCTTTTTGCACTCCTGTGGAAGTATCGAGCCTTTGATTGGCGATTTGATTGATGCGGGGATCGAGATTTTGAATCCGGTTCAGACCTCGGCGAAGGGAATGGATCCCGTAAATCTAAAGAAGAAGTATGGCAATGATCTAACGTTTTGGGGCGGCGGATGCGAAACTCAATCGACACTGCCCAATGGTTCACCCGATGAAGTGGCGGAAGAAGTGAAAAAAAGAATCGATATTTTTGCGCCGGGCGGCGGTTTTGTTTTCAATCAGATTCATAACATTCAGGCGAATATTCCGCCGCAGAATGTCGAGGCCATGTTCGAAACCGCATTCGCATACGGCAAGTATTAGGGGAAATTTGATTGGGAGGATCACGATGAGACGTCAGGCAATTGGTATGAGTTTGGCAGCGCTTTTTTGCTTCGCGGCGTTACCGGCTGCGGCGGATTCAGATGCCATATGGCAAGAGACGGATCATAATGGGGAACTTGCGCGCCAAACATTTATTCATTGCCGCGATTTTGTGCGGGGCTGGCTTGGTCACGCTGATCCCCAAACAGGTTTGATACCCCGCAATTTGACAAGCAGTCCATATTGGAATGCTCAGGACTCCGCAGCCGATAACTATCCGTTTATGGTGCTTACTTCGGCATTGGTGGACCGCTCTCTCTTTGAAGGCCGCATGAAAGAGATGTTGAAGACCGAGAAACGCTTGACATCACGTGTCGGCCCCATGACAGATGATTTTCTTTTTGCCACCCAATCATTCCGTACCGCCGAAATCGAGATGCCCAAAATTATTTTCGGAGCCTCGGAATATGTTAAAGATGGGCTTATGCCATTGACCGAATGGCTTGGCCCCAGCCCGTGGCGGGACCGGATGATCGAACTTGTGGATGCGATTTTGGATCATGCCGAAGTGGAGACACCTGCGGGAATTCTACCGGCCAAAGATCACGAAGTCGGTGGAGAAATGATGCAGGTTCTTTCTCGTCTGTATTGGATGACGGGAAACGAAAGATACAAAGAGTTCGCTTTACGGTTCGGTGATTATTTCTTATTACACGCTTTGCCTACGGAGCAAGAAAGACTCAGTATGGACGATCACGGTTGCGAGGTCATCGGCGGCTTATCGGAGGTTTATTATATTGCCGCCCGCGAAGACCGGGACCGTTATGAACAATATAAAAAACCTATGCACGCTATGCTGGATCGTATTCTGGAAGTAGCCCGAAACGAAAACGGTCTTTTCTACATGACTGTCGATCCGATTCACGGAAAAGTCTTGGAAGAAGAACTGACCGATAATTGGGGATACGATTACAACGCGTATTTAACCGTCGCCGAAGTGGATGACCACCAGCCATACCGTGACGCCGTGCGATTTGCCCTGGAGAACGTCCCCAAAGCCACCGGATATCCGTGGGAGGGGGATATTGCCGATGGATATGCTGATTCAATCGAAAGCGGGCTAAACCTTTTAAACCGTATTCCCGTCCAAAGCGGTTTCGAGTGGGTCGAGCACGAAACCGCGCACATGCTCGCGAAACAGGCTGATGACGGCGTGATTGAAGGGTGGCATGGCGATGGGAACTATGCGCGGACGGCGATACTGTTTGCGTTGTGGAAGACCCAAGGATGCCATATCGAACCATGGCGGGCAGACGTTGCGGTTGGCGCAGTGGAACAGGATGGTGTGCTCTATGTTACCGTGAGTTCGCGTTGGTCCTGGGAAGGGCGATTGTATTTCGACCGTCCGCGGCACCGCGAATATTTTAATATTCCGACCGATTATGCCCGGCTCAATCAGTTCCCCGAGTGGTATACGGTTGAAAGCGGCGCGAATTACACAGTCACAGTAACGCCCAGCGGTGTTTGCGTGCCGGAAGTTGAAGGATCATTTTCCGGTGAAATGCTTTTACAGGGGTTGCCGATTAAGACGGTGGGTACAAACATCCGCCCGAAAGGCGAAGCAAAGCCGTGCCGCATTGTGGTGCGTATGGAATGACGGTTGGAAAAATGTTACCGAGCCGGTGGCCGTCGGGATATCCTTTAGATACATGCTTATCTTAGAACAACCAGCGGCTCATCAGGAGATTCGCCCTCCCGCCCGGGTACCCCGGGAGGCAAGACGCCTACCGGCTCACGATTTCGAGGTGTAGTTATTAGATATTCCTGATCAGCACCCTGCGGGGCGATACATGTGTATAGATAAACAAGAAACGGCTCGGCAGGAGCCTCGCCCCGCGGTGTTATTTTTCTGTGCTTTCTTCTTTCTCTATTTTCATGTTTTTTTGAATTGCTTCTTTTACTTCGGTTTTGAGGAGTTTCTTTGCGATACGTACCGCATTTGCATGTGCGACCTGGAAATGATCAACGAGACTATAAAGTTTGAGAGCCGTAGAAGTGTCTCCAAGAGCTTCCTTGGTTTGTGCTAATTGATACGTAACCAAATCTTCCCAACGCCCATCCGGGTAATTTTGGACATATCGAGTAAAAAGCTCATCCGCATGTTCCCATTGTTCTGTTTCGTGAAAGCATTGTGCCGAAAAGTAAAGCAAGTCTTCTTGGTATTCGAGTGGGCAGGTTGTGGTGCAATTTTTGTATTCTTCGAATGCGGCCATATAATAACCGAGTACTTGAAGGAGACGGGCTTTTTCGTAATTGACCACGCGTTGCAGGGAGGCTCTCCATTTGTTAACCGAATCCGGATCGAGTTTGTGGACCATACGGAAAAACGGGTAATCCCATATGCCGACTTTCTTTTTGGCGAATTCCGGATCGCCGGGAAAAGTCTCGAGAGCTGCGTTATACAGGTCTTGGAGGGAGACATAGGCCTTTCCGGGCGGTTGCATGAGTTTTAAATACGGGTCCAGATTGCGTAAACGGGGAAATACGCCTTCCGCCTCAAACGCCAACCCGATTGTTGCTGCGGTGAAATGTACGAAATTTTCCGGAATTTCTTTTCCTTGTTGAGCGGCCACGAGATAATCTTTGATATCCGTCAAACCGAAAGGTTTGGCTTCAAAGAAAAGAAAAGTCCCATTGGATGTATCGCATAACAAACGGTGTCCGCTAATCTCGAGTTGGCAGAGCGTGTGTGATGAACGCAGTTTTTGATCGGCTTTCAAGAATACAATTTCGGCATTCATCCCGACGCGTTGGGCGAGAGTGGCCATCACCCAGGCGGAGCGGTCACAAAGGCCGTTGCCACGCATAATAATTTCCAAAGGGGTCAGGTTTGCTTCTTCGGGCTCGTTGTAAGCGACATTGCGAAACACCCAGTCCAGCAGTTTCTCAGCTTTGTATTCATCACTGGTGCAGTCTCGGACGATATGGTCGGCGATACGTTGTGTAAAGTAACAACTGCGCAGGTATTTTGAATCTTGGACGGTAAACGTCGGAGACATAATCGTCTCTGTGCTTAATTTCCATGAAGGATTGGAATTTTTAAGAATCGGATCAAGCGGCGGCTGCGCCAACTGAGAAGCGCCTTCGGTCAACATTAAAGCCGCCTTTTTGAAGTCGCTCATCCATGCATACAGAATCCCCTGAAACATATAGTCGTGGACGGTGTCTAAGGGGATTTGGAGGCTATCCAGTTTTTCACGGACTTTTTCGGTTTCGAACTCATTGACCCATTCAACGAGCTGCGCATAGCGAGCGTTATAGGTTTCCTCCAGCGAGGCGGATGGATCGAGCGATTCAACAGGTTTGGATTGCGTCTCTATGGCCTGGCTTAATTGCTGCGCAATGGATGGCTGTTTCTCGGCCTGCTCTTGTGTCTCATTGGTTTTGGCCGGCTCGGTTTTTGAGCATGCCGTCCAAAGGAAAAGGGGGATAATTGCAAATGCGATCCACAATAAGGAACGCTGTTTTTGTATGGCTTTATTTACAGTCATAAGATTCTTAGGACTCTTCGGTAATTGATTTTCAAACGGGAGATTAACCGTAAATGTAACTAATGGCAGTCCCACGTGAGGCATGATAACACTATAGGTTCACGGAAAAGGTTGCTACCGTACGCGCACTATTCATGGGACGGACGGGACTCAAATTATCCTATTTTGTGCTGTATGCCTCTGCCTTGTTTCTCTTGGCAGGATGCGATCAGGACGATTTTATCCTGGATTCTCCTTTTTTGCATCATGCGCATGTTCAGGCCGGGATTGATTGCGTGATGTGCCATGTCCAGGATGCGGAGGCGATGACCTTTCCTTCAACGCGCACCTGCACGTATTGCCATGAAATATCCGCCAGAAAACACCCAGGAAGTCTGTGTGCCGAGTGTCATAATGTAGATGCGGCATTTGCGCAAAGCACTGCGCCGATCCATCACCGGGCTTTGGAAATCTTCGATGCTCCCCGTCCGGCGTCTTTTGAAGATGTACATTTCAAGCACGCGGTCCATGTTTCCAAGCCGGAAGATTGCTTGGTTTGTCATGGCGAATTCAAGCGGAAAAACCTGAAGTCCATTAAATTGCCAACCATGCCTGAAGCAATGGCGTTTTTTGAGAAGCCGGGCCGGGAAGTACAGCCTTGTTCAACGTGTCATCTCCGCTATGACCAAGACCTGGCTCCCGCTACTCATGAATCAAGCACCTGGATCCGGGAGCATGGACTGAGTTCGGAATTTGAAGGAACACAGTACTGCCAATACTGCCATGGGGAGAATACGTGTACGGCTTGTCATGAAGTGATGAAGCCGCGGAGCCATACTGCACTGTTCCGTCTGGAGACACATGGCCTGGAAGCCGAGTGGGGCCGGGAGCGGTGTATGACTTGTCATCAAGTTGATTTCTGCCGGTCATGCCATAGTGAAGTGCAGCCGCGAAGCCACGCTGCGGGATTCGGCCCGCCGACAAACAATCATTGTTTCAGTTGTCATGTTGAGCGGGACGAAAGAGCAAATTGTTACGCATGCCACGATCAATCATTGGCGGATACGATCCACACGACATCCGCCCCGATGCCTGACGATCCGATCTTTGCCGAGGTGCATGTTTCATCGACGCCGGGATCGCTGTGTATCGATTGCCACGGCCCCTCCGGTGCGGGGCTTTTCCCGCCGGTGCGGCATCCGATATTGGATGAAACCAGCTGCACGCTTTGCCACCGGTTTTAAAGGATATTTGGATTAGAAAAAAAGGGCTGTATCTTTCGATACAGCTCTTTGTACTTTTATGCCAATTGTGCTTGGAGATAAGAAACAGATCGTGTGGAAATGGTATAGAAACAGCATAAAAAACGGATTGATTCTTATCCTAATCGGGATCGTATGGGGAGGCGCCGTGCAGGCAAAAGCGGAGCCGTTGCAGGAAATCGCTTTTCATGGGATCCGTCCGTGCGATCCACGGGGACGTGACGGTTTGGCGAATCCGGAGCGCGGGCTGCGTATCGAGACGTTGTTTTCCGAGCCGGAAGGCGGAGCGGTCTGGGGACCGGCGTATCACCTCAAAGGCAAAGTCTCTCCCGGATATTCGGATGATTGGTGGATACAAGATGCGGCCCATTACGAAAATCACGGGCTGACACTGGCGCAAACCTATTGCTACCTGGACCGTTTTACCGATCAGCCTATCTCAAATGAAAAACTGGAATTGCTTCAGAAAAGCCTAAACGAACTCCGAAAACACGGCTGGAAATGCCTCCTGCGATTTGCCTACGAAAAGGATACCAAGCGCACTTGCGGACCGGCACTGGATACGATTCTTTCGCATATTGAGCAATTGAAGCCGATTATCCATCAAAATACAGATGTAATTTATGTATTGCAGGCCGGATTTGTGGGAGCATGGGGCGAATGGCACAGTTCCGCTCATGAATTGGAAAAGGACCATGAAGCGCTGGCAAAAATCACTGCAAAGGTTTTAGAGATTCCGCCTGATCGGCGGATGACACAAGTACGGGTTCCTAAATATAAACGTTGGGTACTGAGCAAGTTGTTGATTTCCGGCGGTCTTATGAAAGGCATACAGGAGACAGCATATTCAAACCATCCGGCGGCCCGGATCGGTTTTCATAACGATGGTTTTTTGGCCCATACCACAGATGGGGGAACCTGGCCTGAGCCTCCATACTTTGCCAATCCCGGCAATCCCGAGTTTGACATCATGACCGAGGAGAGCGCCTTTGTTCCGGTCGATGGCGAGCTCTTTTGGGGGGATCAGGGGGGTGTTATCGATGGACTTCGAGCCGCCGCCCGCCTGCGGCTGCACCACTACACCAGCTTCAGCATCGCGCACAGTTTTTCGGAACGGGAAGGCAAACCCTATTCCATCGATAATTGGATGAAAGCTCCTTTGACCCTAGAAGATGCACGCCGCGAGAAATTGCCCATCGCCAATGGATATTTTGAAAACGAGTCCGGAGATTCAGTAGCGCGTACTCAGTTTGAATATATCCGGGATCATTTGGGATATCGTCTCGAGTTGCAGCGTGCGCAATTACCGGTTTCTCTCAAGCGCGGGGGTGAATTGAATGTTCGCTTGCAGCTGATCAATCGCGGGTTTTCGGCTCCGGTCAATCTGCGTCGAATTTATCTTCTGCTGATTTCCAGCGAGGGATTTGTCAAAGAATTTCCAATCGATGCGGATCTCAGAGATTGGCAGCCGTGGCAGCCCGGGGACTCTGAATTTAAGCCGCTACGGCATGGGATTACTTGCCGTGTTGGTATTCCGGCGGATATTTCTCCCGGACAATATCAATTGGCTTTGTGGATGCCGGATACCGGAGAACAGATTCGGCTCGATCCTCGTTACGCGATCCGTTTGGCCAATCGAGATACAGCGTGGTGGACCAATCAGCATGGAGAATACGGCGCGAATGTTTTTGCGGCCATTCGAGTGGAATGACAATATATTTGGCTAGAGGAGTTTTGTTCGGCTATTGTGTGAATACGTTTAGCGCCGGTAGACGATTTGCAGGGAGTGCCGAGGCGATGACCATGAGTTTGGATGGACGGATGATAGGAAGAGTAGGTAATACCATAATCAGCTCATATATATGCTTGTTTTTTTATGCAAGCATTCTTTGGCTGTTACCGGGTGCTCATGCGGCGGAACCTTGGACCGCAAACGGTGTATTGGAAGCTTCGCAAACCGCCGATGCCGGACTTTTGTATCAGCGGTTTCTTTATCAGCAGGATGAAGCAAATCCGGTGCGGGTTCATGTTTTGACCGTAAGCGATCTGTCTGTATACCGGCTGAATGTGATGGGCTGCTATGGGGCACTCATACAACCCTCCGTTTTCGCCCGGCAATCGGGGGCTGTGGCGGCGGTTAACGGCGGTTTTTTTCTTAAAGACGCCCGGCAAGGGATCGGATTGGTTGAATACAACCGGCGTGTGTTGTTTGCGCCGTCCAAACGAACGGCCTACTCGGGGACTTTAGGTTTGCACCCGAAAGGAATTTTAATTGACTGGATTCGGACTGAAGATGTCCAGGATAGGAAAATCACCAAGCCGGATTGGGACACATGCTATGCGAGTTTGGCGGCCGGGCCGATTTTGGTAAAAGACGCCACACTTACGCTACCCGTAAATCCCCAGGGATTTACGAAATTAACCACTAAGGAGCCACGCACCGCGATTGGGGAAAAAGCGGATGGAACTGTGCTTTTGGTTGTTGTGGATGGACGTCAACCACAATGGAGCACAGGACTTTCCCTTATGGAGTTGGGAGAGTTGTTTTTGGCATACGACGCCCAATCGGCGTTAAATCTTGATGGAGGGGGCTCTTCGGTGATGGTCCTGGAGCATGAAATTGTAAATCATCCCTCCGATGGAGCGATTTTCGGCCAAGCGGGTATTGAACGAGCTGTGTCTACAGCCGTGGGTGTGTTCCGCAAAAAAACAGAGCCGTGACAGACCGTGGCGGCATCTTATAAATGCTAGACCATTACACGGGCGTCTTTTCTTTTATTGCCTCCGGTGAGTTCCATCCGCCAGCCATGGGAGCGCAATGCGGACATTGAGATTTTGACTGCGGCATCGAGTGTGTTCGTTCCCAGATTGATAATGAGATCGTAATCACGAGAATCGTCGATGTGCTTGTGAAAGTACTTTTTGATGAAGTACGCCCGTTCACGGTCGAACTTAAAGAGCTGATTGCGGGCTTGCTTTTCGTTCAGCCCCTGAATCTGCATAAGGTTTCTGATCCGGACATCATCGGGAGCAACCAAGCGAATACGATAGGCCACGGAATCGGCGACAAGGTAGTTGGCCCCACGGCCCAGAATTACGACACCACCTTGCATAGAAGCGGCTTTGATCACCTTGCCGAGCGCTTTGATATAGTCGTCATGGTCGAACGTACGCTGATAGAGAAGGCTTTGCACCCATAGTTCCAGTTCCGAACGACGCCGTTCATCCAACGACTCGATAATTTCCCTGCGGACACCGCGATCTCGGGCCATGGCGTCAATCATATTCCGGTCAAAAACGCCGTATCCCAGTGCATGTGCCAAGAGCCTGCAAAATTCTTGGCCCCGGCAACCATGCTGACGTGAAATGGTGACAATCGGTTTTCGCGGTGTCAGGAACGAAACTCCGAAATCGTCACGTCCGATTTGTGCGCGATCAATGGCTTTTTGTTCTACGATCCAGGAATTGACTTGACGGTTAATAATTTCGTTGATGTGGCGCATGGTAACAACCTCCTGCTTTTCGGTGTCAACCCGCTCCACACGGCAAATGTCGTGCGAATAGTATGCGAATAGAAATTAAACGATTTGTACTACCAATGTGTGACGAGTGAATGAGGTTTTGCCGCTAGTAGACCGCCGTAATTTGAAGGGCCAAGAACGATGAAGCCGGGAATTGTGTTTTTCTCACACCCGGTCCCTGTCCGCTGTTTGGTGCGGACCGGAAAGCGTGCCGCGATTCGACCGCTTTGACCTTTAATGATGGCGGCGTGTGTACCGTAACCACCAGGTCAAAGGGATATACATGAGCGCCACGAGAACCAGTAATGCGGTAAGATCGGACTCCATTCTGATTCTCCTTAGCTAGAATCCCAATCTATCTATATTATAACTCGGGGCTCATATCACTTGAAGCATTTTTCATATAGAATTTCCCATACTTCACTTAAGTTACCAATTTAGTAATGTTTAGGAATCCCTTGTCTTTTTGGGTTTTTGGATGAATCTTTGTTCACAAATAATTCCTTCGGGATCAACACTGGTGTTGGTGGGAAGTGCTATGCGCAATCGGAATGGGTTTACACTTATTGAATTACTGATCGTTGTTGCGATTATCGGTATTCTTGCCGCGATCGCGGTTCCGAATTTCATGATGGCCAGTACACGTGCCAAGGTGACACGCATCTATGCCGAGATGCGCAATCTGGATACCGCTTTGACGGCTTATAAGGTGGATCATCAATGGTTTCCCTATTTCGATGAATGGGGATTCCCGGCGCAATATAATACCATCTGTTACCGCCTGATCCCGCTTTCAACACCCGTGGCCTACATTGCCAATGTTGATTTTGCCGATCCCTTTTTGGAGGGTCTTGGGCTGGATGAAGAAGTGTATGGCGATGGAATGCCCCGGTTCTCTTATAACTACCGTAACCATGAAGTATTTAACGCGGGCGCAATGCCGGCCGGTACATCCCGTTCCTGGATTTTGAACAGTCTCGGCCCGGACAAGCTAAGGGATTCCGGGCTAAAAGTTGAAATGTGGGCACGCGGACTTACACCGCCAGATGCAGTGATCCTTTACAATCCTAGTAATGGCGTTACCAGCCGGGGGGATATTGTCCGCACCGGCGGCGAAACCCGTTTCTCGAACATATTCTAAGCGTCATAACCTAGAACTGAATTTTTAACGTGCGTAAGTCAAAGGGACGGAGCGAAAGCTTCGTCCTTTTGTTTTGAACAGGCACGGATTCCTGGTCTTCTTCCATTAGATTGCATTCCGCAATTGTCTTTGGAGCGGTTTGGAAAGTAAGCACGGTCTCTGTCCGTTGCCCGTGCGCTTCATACAGCCGGATCATCAACTCTTTGCCATCTTCCGACTTCTTGATTGTATCGATGATGACGTTCTCACGGTTGACCGAAACCAGTGAAGCGTTCGGAGGCAGCGGTCCTTTTTGGGCCTCGACTTCTATGGCCATAAGCGGCGTGTTGAGCTCCGCCGCGTTACGTACGACACCGCTCTCCTGCCAGCTGCCGCCATGCGGGAAGACGGAATAGACGAAATCGTGTTCGCCCTCATCCGCCTGTTGGTCGGGCAGAATTGTGCCCCGCAGCAGGGAAATGGACATCTCGTTGCCTTTGATTGCATAACCGTATTTGCAGTCATTGAGCAAAGACACGCCATAACCGGTTTCGCCTAGATCGGCCCAACGTTGCGCAGGCACTTCAAACTGGGCGCGGTCATACATGGTGTTTTCATGCGTGCTGCGTTCGATAGCGCCGAATTGAATCTCGTAGGTGGCTTTAGGCGAGAGTACTTCCACGGGGAAGATAGCCTTAAGCAGACGCCGCTTTTCACGCCAATCGGCATGAGTTTTAAAATCAATGCGCGGAGTGTGACGGTATATCGTAATGTCCTGCGTAAGCGTGCAGTTCTCCCCTTTGCGAACCATATGGACAACAGCGCGGACCGGGCCGGATTCGAGGATTTCGATTGATTCCAGTCCGTCCAAGTCATCGAACTTGGCTTTGTAGTTGTAGTCGACATCCCATGCCTCCCATTGGCTTGGACGGTCGTGATACATGCGCAAGACATTGGCCGCTTGGCCTTTGGGGACGATTTCGCGCTTATGCCATTTGTCATAGATGGAGCTGATTTGGCCTTTGCGGTTGAAGCGCAACCGGACATAACCGTTTTCTAAGGTTTTGTTATCGGCGGAGATGGGATTGGAAATTTCTTCGCCCTTGCCCGCTTTGCGAATCCAGTAGGTGGCATAACCCATCGAGGGAACCTGGCGGGCTAAAAAGACCAGTTTTTTATCTTTGCCCGTTCCCGAAACCTGGCAGGGTATGAGCTCTCCGGAAGCATCAATCACGGCCACCGATGAAGCGGATACGCCCTTGGGCAACGGAATTTCCACAACATCCGTACGAGCCCATGAGCAGCTGTTGGTAACAACAACCGGCACGCCTTCACCCCGGGTGTCGATACGTTGGGCCAGGTGTTTCAGTGCATCGTTTTGGGCACGATGGGCCGACTCTAACGCCTCGGCATACATGGCTTCGGCATCTGTGTAGACCTCAGTGATTGAAGAGCCGGGGAGGATATCGTGGAACTGGTTGAGCAGAACCGTCTTCCACGCGTCATATAGTGCTTTTTGCGGATAGGGCTGACGGTGAAGGCTCGCCCAGGCGGATGCGAATTCTGCAGCGCGCAGGGCCGACTCGCATTTCCGGTTGTAACGTTTGGTCCGGGCCTGTGTGGTTTGGCAGCCCCGGTGCAGTTCCAGATAGAGCTCGCCATTCCAGACCGGCATGGCTTCATGGGGCGTCTTTTCGTTGACCCGGTCCAGGAATGGTTCGGTCATGCCGAATTCGAGTTTGGGAATTTCCACAAAATCCTTGAGGCGTTTGCCGGTTTCGAGCATTTCGATTGTCGGGCCGCCGCCGCCATCGCCCCAGCCAAATGAGAATGCAGTCTCATCGACGAGGTCTTTTTGCTTGAATCCCTTCCATTGTTCCCGAATATCTTTGGGCACGAGATTGCCGTTATAGTTGAGCTTGGGGAGGTAGGCGAAGATTTTGGTGCCATCGACGCCCTGCCACCAGAAATAGCTGTAGGGGAATTCTTTGTTGTATTCGCACCAGCCGATTTTGCTGGTCACGAAGTAGTCGATTCCGGCCTTTTTAAGAATCTGGGGAAGGCTCCAGGTATAGCCGAAAGAATCCGGGAGCCAGGCCACCCGCGAACGGACACCGAACTCGCGCTCGTAGAAGCGGTTGCCGTATAAGAACTGCCGGATCAGGCTTTCGCCGGAGGGCACGTTGTTATCTTCTTCGATCCAGCCTGCGCCGCAGATTTCCCAGCGTCCGGCCTTAACCTGTTTTTTGATGCGGGCATAAAGCTCCGGGTAGTGCTCTTTGACATATTCATATAACTGCGGCTGGCTCTGAGAAAAGAGATATTCGGGATACTGCTCCATGTACTGAAGCACGGTCGAAAATGTGCGCGCGCATTTGCGTTGGGTTTCGCGCAGGGGCCACAGCCAGGCGGTGTCGATATGGGAGTGGCCGGTCAAGACGATTTTGCCCCAGCCCTGGCTGCCCTGAAATTCTTTGAGACCGGCCCGGAGATACCGAGAGGCTTTTTTTACCGATTCGTCAAAAGCCTCGTCATCGGTGATATTGGTGTCCGCCAGCAGTGTGGTTTCGCTCAGTAGATTCAGAATTTTGTTGCGATATTGGCTGTCGGATTCCAGTTGTTCGGCGACTTCAAAAGCCACACGAAGATCCCAATACAGATCGTGAGCCGCCTGGTCGAAAACCACCAGCTCCGCCCGGTCAAAGTTGCAGACAGGAGTATATCCACTCGGTTTCCAGGCGCTGTTATAACTTTCCAAGAGAAGATCGATTTTTTCCCCGCCGCGCGCCTTGTCGGTCAAACGTACGATATCGCGGTTTTCATCGAGTCCCTGGGCCGGTTTTTTGTTGACGTAAACCAGGCTTTCCCCGCCCGCGTGCAAACGCGCGCAGACCGTTTTGCCGCGCATGGATTTGGGGATTTTATGCGAAGTCCGGAACCAGACGGTGATGTCAAATCCCTCGCGTCCCCAGGCGGCGCCCGGGCCGATTTCAAAGGGTTTCCAGGCGGATTTGCCCCGGCCTGGGAAAGGGGGGATGGCCTGCGGGCCTTGGCCCCGGCCGGTTTGCAGGGCGAGCCAGCCGCCGATAGGGACGGCATCGCGGAGAATCCGTTGGCTTAACTCAATTAGACGCTCCCGTATTTGACGGAATTGGATTTCACGTTCGGCTTCGAAAAAAGTCATGCAAACAGTCTCCAGGGCGCTATCGCGGAGGAATTCATAGGGAGCGGAAAGTATGCGGGAAGGCCGGACGGACAACAACGGAGCCCGGGGGAGATGGGAAATGGGAAACGAGAGGCTGGGGAGAAAAAGCCCGGGAAATTGGCGGACAAAAAAACGCCCAATGAGCACTATTGGGCGTTAATAAAATCGATATTGTAAAAGGTTGATTTATTTCACCATACGAAGCGGGGCACGGCATTTGCCCTGCGCCCAGCGGATCGCCTGATTCGGATTTTTGCGATAGGCCGATGAAAATATGAATTCATGTTCCCATTCGACCTCAAGTTCCCAAATCAACTTTGCCGTTTGGACAATACCTTCATCGCCTTTTAGCCTTTTGAGCTGCGTCCAAATCTTATCTTCATCCAACGGATTCATACCATGGGCGGCTTTGATGTTGCTGAGAACGGCAATTAAGCCTAGAAGCCGCCGTGTTTCGGTTGATTCAAGCGGCTGGAGCTCCTTTTCTGTCTGTGCGGCGAAGTATTGTTCCAGAGGCTCAATGCTATCTTTGCCCAGGCTCACGATTGTGAATAAAACCGGGCGGTTCTGCAGACGGCTTATAACGTGTTCTTGTGGTGACAAGTTCGTATTGAAAAAGTAGGAAGTATCTTCATCCAGCATGATGTCCGAATAAGGTATGAGAACCGGTATCAACTCAGGCAACTTGCGTACACGCGCCGCTTCGGCCACTGCTGCTATCGTTAAAGGCGCGTCCCTAAATGTATAACCCCCTTTTTCGTATTTGACGCACAAATAGCCATCGACCGCTTCGAACTCACCGGCTGCTTTTTCGACGATTGAGGTCCATGCTTGAATCTCCGCTTCACGGTCTTTTGTATCTATGCCTTCCAGCAATCCGGCGTACTTATCTATCACAGCTGAGAGAATCTTTCCCTCTTTCTCGGTTGACCAAGCAGGATTAAGAACGGAAGACAGGATCAAAGATAGATAAATCGATGGAATAATAGAGATTTTCGAGAAGTGTTGCATTAAACCCTCCTAGCATCATTTAATAATCCATTTATTAGAAGTGGTTTCAAAACTTCTTCAGGGCTACCAAGACTCCAACAACCTAATTCGAAAGGTACTGAAACGGCGGCTCATCAGGAGATTCGCCCTCCCCCGACCATTCATAGTCTGAAGTTTTGAAACCAGTTCTAATATTTCTCGGAACTGAACAATAATACGGTCCTATCTGTATCTTAGTAACCGGTTTCTCTCAACTTAATTGACATACTACCCAATTATTCCCAACGGCCCCTCCAACATTTGAAACGTTCTATCAGAAAAAACGCCCAATGAGCACTATTGGGCGTTAATAAAATCGATATTGTAAAAGGTTGATTTATTTCACCATACGAAGCGGGGCACGGCATTTGCCCTGTGCCCAGCGGATCGCCTGATCCGGATTTTTGCGGTAGACCGATGAGAATATGGATTCATGTTCCCATTCGACCTCAAGTTCCCAAATCAGCTTTGCCGTTTGGACGATACTCTCGTCGCCTTTTAGCCTTTTGAGCTGCGTCCAAATCTTATCTTCATCCAACGGATTCATACCATGGGCGGATTTGATGTTGCTGAGAACGGCAATTAAGCCTAGAAGCCGCCGTGTTTCGCGCGATTCAAGCGGCTGGAGCTCAATTTCAGTCTGCGAGGCTATATACTTTTCCAGTGGCTCGATACTGTCTTTACCCAGGCTCACGATTGTGTACAGAACAGGTTGATTTTGTAATGGACTTATCAAATGCTTCTGACTCGAAAAACTGTCTATGATAAGATAATGATAATTATCCTGTAGCATAACATCCGAATATGGGATGAGAGTTTGTATCATCTCAGGTAGATGGCGTATACGCGCCGCCTCGGCTACCGCGGCTATTGTTAAAGGCGCGCTCCTAAATGTATGACCCCCCTTTTCGTGTTTGATGCAACAATAGCCATCGACCGCTTCGAACTCAGCGGCTGCTTGTTTGACGATTGAGGTCCATGCTTGAATCTCCGCTTCACGGTCTTTTGTATTTATGCCTTCCAGCAATCCGGTGTACTTATCTATCACAGCTGAGAGAATCTTTTCCTCCTTCTCGGTTGACCAAGCGGGATTAAGAGTGGCAAACAGAATCAAAGATAGATAAATCGATGGAATAATAGAGATTTTCGAGAAGTGTTGCATTAAACCCTCCTAGCATCATTTTATAATCCTTTTTTTAGTGTAGTACATCCGTGTCCCGGCGACAGGTTATCTTGTTGTATTTTTTTGAAATCCCCATCGGATACGGATCATTGGGCTAGAGAGAGAGGATTTAACCATAGGCGCCTCAAGGAGTTTGGAGATCGTTTGAACCGGCGGCCGGCACGCCAAGTTCTGAGGCCAATTCGATTTTCAAATTATTGAATTTGACTGTGATTTTTTCTTCCTTTTCTATGTGGAAAAGCGGGCCGCCATGACACCACCAGTCGAAATAAAGAAGTTTTTCGATATCTTTGGTCATGGTAATAGACCGAAAGAACTCATGCTTATAATTTCGGTATGGGTAATTATCCGGAATATCGTACTGTATTGATTTCCACATGCCGGTTACAGCAGAATACGCGCCCAATGGTGGATATTGTTTGGGCACGATAATGTTCATATAGTCGAATCCGGTAATTGCATTTTCATTTTCGGAAATAGGCAGAGGCAGATTTGATGTCTCTGCAACTGCCGCAATCGAAAGAGGCGCAGCCATCTTTGCGATTCTGCGATCATAGAAGCGTTCCATATCGAGCATTACATCCAGGACGCTTTGTTTGATCTCCAGGCTGCCGCTCAGATAAACGAGTGATTCAAATGATGCGACAATTCTTTCTCTGGCGTTTAATAAGTTTGTATATTCGATTGTAGAGTGAGGCACATACGCCACATGAATCCATGCTGCGTTTGCCGCCGCTTGAAGGGCTTCTTCATAATTCTCGTTTGCCACGAGCGCGTCACTTTTGCAGCACAAGAAATCCGTGGCCAATTGGATGTCGAGGTAATCCTGCAGGTTGCTAAAATGCACACCATCGTCTTCCACGCATTTTCGGCGTATTTGTTCCGCAACGTTTCCGATTGCGGCACTGCATTTTTTATAGTCGGTGAGGAGTCTTGAATGTTCAGTATCTAAAGAGGGATTTTGGCGGCCGTTGGGTTGAGACTTAGCGTTAAGGCTCAATAATTGTTGATCGGTTTGTACGATCCCTAATGTTTGGCAATGTTCCAGCAGGCTTTGTGCTTCAAGGAGCGTGTCTTGAAATGTCCCGGATATTTTTTTGTAGTCGTTATCCTTAAAAGGAAAATCAACCGGCTCGTCCAGAAAGACTTTCCATTTTTCCAGTGCCGAAGAATCGTAATGATTCAGTTCTGAATAGACGCTAACATATACGCCTATATGCAAAGCGATATACAGAATAATCCCAAGATAGAGAGCCGAGAAGAATCGTTGACTGCCCATTGAACGATCTCAATTTCACTACAAAAGCGTCATAGACAGACGTATCCCTTAGGGATGTCATGCAGAACACCTTTGCCGAACATTCAGAAATACATTTATACCCGCATTCGCAACGATGCGTGTGTTAGTGTGGCTCAATTAGACAATATAAACTTGGCTGTGCAATGTCAACTAAAGTAAGGAAATTCCCGGAAAAACACTTGATCTATCCGACGGCGTTGCGAAGGTTCTTGGGATCGAGGGAATCGCGCAGGCCATCACCGAGTAAGTTGAATCCCAAAACAGTCAGCGCCAAAGCGATGCCGGGGAATACGGATGTCCAGGGATAGACGCGTAAGGCGTCGCCGCCGTTTTGAATCATGCTGCCCCAGCTGGGTGCGGGCGGCTGCGCGCCAAGGCCGAGAAACGAAAGACCGGCTTCGGCCATAATCGCGGAGGCCAAACCCATGGTCCACCACACCAAAGCGGGCGCGAAACAGTTGGGGAGGATGTGTTTCCAAATCACCAACCAGCCGGGCGCGCCATAGGCCTTGGCGGCGGAGATGTATTCGTAATTGCGCACGGTAAGCACCTGCCCGCGCATGAGCCGGGCCATGGTTGCCCATGACACGGAAGCCAGCGCAAAAAAGACGGCGAAGAGACCCTCACCGATTAAAACCGCAATGGCCACCACCAACAATAAGAAAGGAAACGCCATGGTGATATCGACGGCCCGCATAATGAGTTGATCAATCCAGCCGCCGTAATACCCGGCCATGCAGCCTAAAATGACGCCGATCAACAATGCGACGGAACGGGCGCTGACTCCGATCAAGAGGCTGATGCGAGCGCCATAGACAACGCGGGAAAAGACATCGCGGCCCAACTCATCGGTACCGCACCAGTGCTGTGCGGAAGGTGGTTGATAACGTTCTACAAGTTCAATGCCATAGGGGTCGTAAGGAGCGATCAGCGGCGCGAACAAGGCGGTGAGTATTAACAACATCGAAAGCGCCAGGCCCACATGGACCAGCGGATTTCGATAAATGCGTTTTAAGGCGCGGCGGTCAAGCATATTTGATCCTTGGATCCAGCCAGGCGTAGAGAATATCGACGATAAGATTGATCAAAACAAAGAAAAAGGCGCAAAAGATGACTGCGCCGGAAATGACGGCATAATCGCGGTTGGCGATGGCTCCCACAATAAAACGTCCGAGGCCCGGCCAAGAAAAAACGGTTTCGGTGAGTACCGAGCCGGACAAGTAGCTGGCGAAATCGAGCCCTACCACGGTGACGATGGGAATGAGCGCATTAGAAAAAGCGTGGCGGAATACGACTTGAACCGGCGTGCAGCCCTTGGCGCGCGCGGTACGCAGGTATTCTTCACCCAGCACCTCAAGCATGGTGGCGCGGGTCATACGGGCGAGCAGGGCGACGGATTGAGTGCCAAGGGCGATGGCGGGGAGAATCAGAAAAGGAAGCCCGCCATAACCGGAGGGTGGCAATAGACGCCAGTTCACAGCCACCAGCAGTATCAGTAATTGTCCCAGCCAAAAAACCGGTGTGGAGATACCGAGAAGTGAGAGAAAGATGGCGATTCGGTCATAGAGGGTATTGGGCAAGAGCGCGGATACCATGCCACCGGCAATGCCGATGATAACAGCTACAACCATGGCTGATACGGCAAGGACCAACGTGCGGGGAAAACATTCAAGAATCAGCGATGTGACGGGTTGTTTGTAAACAAAGGAGTAACCCAAATCTCCCTTGATCACATCGGTCATATAATCCGCGTATTGAATAATAAGGGGGCGATCTAAGCCCAGTTCCTTTTCAAGTTGCGCGCGGCGTTCCTCGCTAAGTTCACGTTGACCGGCGAGCATTGAAAGCGGATCGCCCGGTGCAACCCGCGCCAAAAAGAAAGTGATGGTAGCAACGCCCCACAAGATGGGAATCAACAATAAGAGGCGGCGAAAAATATAAGTTGTCATACTAAAAACTAAAAAATGTCAAAGAATCGCGTCTATCTGTGGCTTACTCGACCGAATGCAATAACCGAAGATTGAATATGTTCCGGCCATCTCACCCGGTTTCAACCTCCATGAAACGGGTGCCATTAAACGTAAGCGGTTCTCGATATCCTTCCACGCGGGGATTGACTGCCTGCAGAATTTTACGGTGCCACATGAAAATTGCCGGACAGTCTTCATAGAGAAGACGGTCGGCGAGTTGATAGAGCCGTTCGCGCTCCTTTGCATCGACCACGGCTTTTTCTCTGGTGACTTCGACCAGTTTTGGATTACGCATGAGCATGATATCGATAAAATGGGCTGTCGTTTCATCCGGCAGATTTCGCGCGGTTTCGATGATATTGTCGACTTCCGCATTTCGATAGCGTTTGTTTTGCGAACTGTGAAAGAGGGGAAATAAAAAGTTATCCGGATCGGGATAATCAGCATACCATTCGTAATAGGCGATGTCGTAATTGTTCTGATTTCGCAATTCGCGGTATGTGGACCATTCAGCGCGATTAAGACGGACCGAAATACCGACTTTGCTGAACTGAGCCTGCAAGGCTTCGAGAACCGGACGCGTATCGGGGCTGGTGTAAAGAATTTCACATTCGAAACCGTTGGCGTAACCGGCCTCTTGGAGCAGCGTACGAGCCAGCTCGGGATCATGGGGGAATGGTTGACGTTCCTCATCATAGCCCAAGAGACCGGGGGGGATGGCCCCCTTTGCTTGAATTCCCAAATCTTCGCGTATGGTTTTTAAGATCAGGCCGATATCGGCCGCATGGACCATGGCTTTGCGAACCCGCAAATCATCGAACGGTTTACGGGTGGTATTGAAGGCCAGGAAAAATAGATGCAGCTGCTGGATTTCATGCAAAATGGCTTTGTCCTGGGTTTTTTGCCGCCACAGGGGCACTTCAGGAAGTGGGACATTCAACACATCCAGACCTCCTGTTTCGAATTCGCTGACGGCGTTGGCATCGGTGGGAATAATCCGAAAGACGATCTTTTCCAGTTTCGGCAATTCATCCCAGTATTTATCATTGCGTACCAAGACGATTTCTTTATCACGTGTCCAATGATCCAGTTTCCAAGGCCCCGCACCGACCGGATTCTCTTCAAAACTGCGGCCCGCCTCTTTTGCCTCGCGCACATCGGTTGCGCTGACAATGGCCGCGGCGGGCATAGCCAAAAGAGAGAGAAAAGGAGCGAAAGGTTCATTCAGCCGTATGTTTAGAACTTGATGTCCGGAGATTTCATAAATCTCAATTCCCGGCACACCCTCTAAAAAGACCGGATCGATTTCGTCATGGCTTGCGCCCGCTTTTATCGCGGCCTGGGCTTCTGTGTACCCTTTTGCTCCCAGGATTTTTTCAAGAACCCAGGTCGTTGTGGATTGAGTATCCGGGTGCAAAACCCGCTCAAGGCTGTATTTGACATCATAGGCGGTTATCGGATCGCCATTGGCAAAATGGATGCCTTCTTTCAAGACGAATTGAAAACGAGTTTGATCCTCTGAAACGCTGAGTCCGTCGGCCAAGTCTGTGACGACTTGACCGTTTTCATCGAGACGGATTAGTCCGCTGAAAATCATGGAGCAGACACGGCCATCAAAAACGCCCCAGGAACACGCCGGATCCAGGGTTGTAGGGTTTTTGGGTTCATAGAGGTAAAGCGTCCCTTTGGCGGATTCGCTTCCGCCACCGCATGAGAGCCAGAAAAAGGCACAGCAGATCACCAATAGGGCGAGCGTGGCCCGCGCAGGTGAAAGAGGGAAGAGAAAAGTGCGCTGAATTTCCATCGCTAAGCGACCATACACTACGGTCTTGCGGCATACAACACGCCGCAGGTTATTTCAAATCACAGAGGGAAACCTTCAACGCGCCAAAATTGTCATAACCGGAAGTTTTTTCCAGCCTGTGTTACACTTTTGAACAGAGATTCTGCGACTCTTGGGGAGATCGTCCGGGAGCGCTTACAATTTTCATCGGTCACAAAAAAGAAGGAGCGAAGGCATGTTCGAGCGATTTACAAACCGTCTAAGCGACAATGAAAAAGAGGCATTGATTGATCTGTTACAGTTGGTCGCCCGATCGGACGGTGAGATTACATATTCCGAGCAGATGGCGCTTGAAAATTACGCCAAGGCTCATGACCTCGAATTGAAATCCCAGCCTGAAAATTTGGCCTTAGAGGACATTTTAAAACGGTTTTCCAATTACCCGGCGAAAATCGTCGCGCTGCAAGAATTGATCCGCATGGCCGATATCGATGGATTCTATAGCGGAGAAGAGAAGGCCAATGTCAAAGAAATTGCCAAACAGCTGAATATTCCCGGTGATGTTGTGAAGAAGATCGAAGATTGGGTATTGCGGGCTTTGGCTCTGGCCCGGGAAGGCGAGAGCCTGTTGCTCGAAGAATAATGCCGGTTTAATTCTGTATGTGGATATTGCCGGGGCCACAGCACGTTTATCCGCCCCGGCTTGAGGGATTGCTATGAATGGGCATACTGCGCTGGTATGCCATGATTATGAAACCGCCCCAATCCCGTTTTAATCCATTATTGCCCTATGAAGAGCGCCGTTTGCCATGCGGGGCCAAAGTGCTCTATCACCATAGTGACCGTCTGCCGATTGTGGCCGTGGATGTCTGGTTCCGTACAGGCGCTTGTAACGATCCCGAACCTTGGCAGGGAATATCCCATTTTTACGAACATATGTTTTTCAAAGGCTCGGAGCAGCACGGTACCGGTGAGTTGGACCGTCTGGTGAAATCACTGGGTGGGGATTGCAATGCAGCCACCTCATGTGATTACACGCATTACGATGCCACGGTTCCATCTGTGGGCTGGCGGGAAGTCCTGGATGTGTTGATAGACAGTGTCCGTCGACCGCTGTTCGATGCCACAGAGCTGGACCGCGAACGGCAGGTTGTTATCGAGGAGATCGCGCGGGCCGGAAGCATACCGTGGAGCATGCTGCACCAACGTTTTAATGAGAAGATTTTTGCGGCCTGCCCCTACCGGCGTGATGTTTTGGGTACGGAAGCCTGTTTGCGGAATATCGATGCCGCTGCCCTGCATACCTACCGTAGCAAACGGTATGTCCCCGAGCTGGCAACGATTTGTATTGTCGGCGATGTGGAACTGGATCCGCTATTGGAGGAATTGGCGCGGCTTACCGAAGGTTGGGAAGGAAGGTCTGAAGACACCTATCCGGCGGAGTGGGGCATTATCGAGGAGCCCGCGGATTTAACGTTAAAAAAGGATGTGCAACAGGCCTACTACGCATGCGGATATCCCACAGGAGCGATTGTGGGCACGCCCGAAGAATACGCATTGGAAGCGGCCAGCGCGGTGCTTTGCGAAGGACGTTCTTCGCGTTTTGTCAAACGCCTTAAACTCGAGTTGGGCATCGTTTCCGGAATTTGGGCCGGGTATTGGCCCTTTAAGCAAGCGGGGTGTTTTGTGATCACCGGAACCACGGTGCCGCAATTCCTGCCCGATGTGGAAAACGAAATCCGCAATGAATTCGACCGCTTTTTAAATGAGGGTATGAGCGAGGCCGAATTGGATAAAGTTAAGACGTTGCACCGCGCCACGTATTTTTTGGATCACGAGAAGAACGCCGCTATCGCCGGCGCCTATGGGTATGCCGATATTTTGACGTGTGTGGAAGAGGCAGCCCGTTATCAAGAAGAATTGGAGCGGCTTACGATAGAAGATGTGATTGGCGCGGCCCGGCGCCTTTCTCAGCCGAACCGCCTTGTGAGCGCACGTTTGCTTCCGGAAAACGGCGAACAAGTTTGTCTCGAAGATTTTTCGGAGATTCCCTAGAAGTGGTTTCAAAATACCTCCCGCGGCGTGACCGCCGTGGATCCCGCTAAAGCGGGATCTACCGGCACCTGTAACCAGGCAGGACATGAAGCCTACCGGCTCACGATTTCATAATTTAAGAGAAATGATTTTTCTGGTCAGCACCCTGCGCGCCAATTCGGAAATTTTCTTTCGCGCTTACAGCGCTTATGAATAGTGGGGGGCAGTGACCCAGGCCGCCGTTTGGCCGCGTTCCGCGTCCAAACTCTGACCTGGGCTATTGCATTGCGCACCTTCGGTGCTTGGTGTGTTCCATTAAGAGAGATCGTGGATAGCGGGGGATCTTATGCGATAGGCAGGTTTTGTTACTGCCTCTTGCGCCTTGCGGCGCCCAGACAAGCGAGTTGTCTGCCCCACCCGCCCGGGTACCCCGGTGGGCATGAAGCCTTCCGGCCCACGATTTCGGGGTGTGTGCGTAGGATTTAGTTAGTCAGCACCCTGCGCGCCGCCGGTGGCGGCGAGAAAGTAGAGAGTGGAGAGGAGAAAGTGAAATCACGAAGACACGAAAAGGCCACCCGGTGGAGATTGTTTGGTAATGTGTCGATACGTTTGTATAATAAACTTATTGTTTTAGGGATGGCATGAGGCGTTCGGCGTTTTCACGGTAGAATTTCTCAAGCACACTGCGCGGCAATTCCAGGCCGGGGACATCCTGACCGGCGATCTGTACGGAATCTTTGCCCGCGAAGAAAGCGTAATTGGCACGGTGCATCCGCTCTGCTTTGCCCGCGAATTTTAAGTGCTCTGCTTCGGTATATTCGCCTTCATCTATCCAGAACACTTCGAAGTCGGTTCCGTACATGATTCGGTCCTGATAGCGGATCATGAAATCCCGAACCTTTTCTTTGGGTTGACGGGACATATCCGCGACCCGCGCCGCAACCTCAACATAGAAATTCGGATACTTGTCGAGATGTTTGGCAACCTCATCGACATCATGGGCCATGCTGCCCAAATGCGCTCCGATAACGATCAAATCGGGGTGTTTCTCAATAATATGGTCGCGTGCGGCGATGATGGTTTCATAACTTGGAACATCGTTTCGGCCATAGAGATGCCATTCGGGATTCTTGCTGTAATAGCCATAGTGGACGCTCTTTGGATCTAGCGGTTGCCATGCCGCCCGTGGATCTGCGAGATGGGTAATCAGCGGTTTGCCGCATTTAGCGAGGTGATCGTAAATAGGATCGAAAAGCGGATCATCGGGCATGATGAACTCGCCGGCCGGATTGCGGATTTCCATACCGATCTCTTTCCAGATTTTGGTCATCACCGCCCCGGCTTTAAAACTTTGGTCCAGCCAATTCGTCACCTGTCGGACGTAATTCGATTCATTGCGTCGCGATAGATCAAATGTCGATGCAAAGCATGAATAAAGCCCGTATTTCCGATAGAGGGCTTCTGTGCCTGATTCCATTCTTTCAAGTTGCTCCCGGTCAGTCCCAAAAACGCAGATGTTGACGCAACGCATGTTGAGGCGTTTCAGAGTGTCCATCAGCTCAGGGACATCGACAAAAATATGGGAATGCAGATCAATCTTTTCGAAATCTTCAAATTGAGGAGCCGCTTCTTGATCTTTTTGAGTCCAACCGGAGGGAGTTCCTATCGACAAGATCATCGCCACACAAAAAGCACAAAACGCCGCTTTAAATTTCGAAAAATTTGTTTTTCCAACATACATGCTCTTTTTCCTATCAACTCTGCAATTGTACTTAACAACCCAAAACTGCCATTCGGCTCAATGCGGCAAAGAATCAGAGTAAACGCCAAGCGGTGTGACGTGCAGGGGTAATTGCAGCCGGGATTGCTGCAAGGCTTTACGTAAAATCTTTTTCCCACACCGGCGCTTCTATGAGTTGGTTCCGGCTGCCATCCCAAAACGCATAAGAAAAACCTTCGGTTGTGCAGGCCGCGCCGATAGCGCCTTGCATGTTACAGGCCAAAAGTGCGCATTGGCGTAACGGTGTCGATTTCGCGGCACTCTTATAAAAATGAGCGGCTATCCGTGCGATTCCCCGTTGGCAGGCCTCTTGGGGCGGGATTCCCGCACGCATCAATTCCACAACTAAAAAACTGCCGCAAACTTTGAGGATGTCTTCTCCAAAGCCGGTAGCCACACACCCACCGGAGGCGTCATCGCAATAGAGACCGGACCCGATGATGGGAGAATCGCCTACGCGCCCGGGGAGTTTTCCGCCGCTGCCGCTGGTTGTGCAGGCTGTGGCGATATGGCCTTGGCTGTCGATGGCCAGGATGCCGATTGTGTCATGACCGATATCCCGGCCTTCCGGCGATCCATTTGCTTTTTCTTGTTCTTGTTGTTTCTGGTGTTCTTCAAGCCATTGCAGCCCGCGTTCATCGACCAAGCGTTCGGTTTGGAAACCATGCTGCAAAGCGAATTCGGCTGCGCCGTGTCCGGCGAGGTTGACATGCCGTCCATCCCGCAGGACTTCCCGGGCGACCTGTGTGGCCCGGGCGATACCTTCCATAGCCATGACTGCCCCACATGCCCCCGTGGTTCCATCCATAACCGCCGCATCCAGCTGCAAATAGCCTTGGGCATTGGGTTTAGAGTATTTGCCTACAGATTGTACATCGGGGCTGAGCTCGGTTACGGTTGCAGCTTCGACAACGGCATCCATGGCTGAACCGTTGTTTTTTAGGATCGGGATGGAGGCTTCATTGGCGGGCAAACCGAATTTCCAGGTCGAAAGCAAAAGCATTTCAGTACCTTTCGAGAGTTGTTCTTGCCGGTAAACGTAGGAACACCCCAAAACGTGAACAAGTAATGGCCCGGGCGGAGCAGAATTTTGTTTCTTGGAAGACCGGGGAGCATATTTTACGAAGAACTTTGCGTTTTTGTATATTTTCTTGATCAAATAGGTTGTGCGCCATGGTTTGCGGTATTAAATTTAAGACATGCGCACTCATACTGGATTTACATTAATTGAATTATTGATCGTTGTGGCGATTATCGGAATTCTGGCCGCGATTGCGGTTCCGAATTTTATGAATGCCCAGGTTCGTTCAAGATTGGCTCGTGTTCAGAGCGACCATCGGACGATCTCGGTGGCTTTGGATAGCTACATTTTGGATAATGGATCTTATCCGCCTGAACGCGCAACAAGCGCCAACGATTATAAAGGTTATACTTACCTGACCACTCCAATTGCCTACATAACTTCAAGTCTTGAAGATGCTTTCAAACTTAAGAATGTGGCGGATGCCGGCGACGATTACGATCAGTATTATGAGTTTTATCTCACCAATCCCAGTCGAAATGCCAATCTGAAAAAGACAATGTTTAATATTGAGTCGGTGGGGCCGGATGGTTATGACGGTTTTCAGCCGACCAGCAGCTACCCTGTATGTCCATCGACTTTCCAGTTTTACGATGCCAGCAACGGAGTTCGCAGCTATGGAGATATACTGCGTGCCGGTGGCGCCGCCACTCCACGCTGGTACCGTGACCGTATAGGCGGACCGGAAGCCAGCGGTCTCGATTCATTGTAATCGAGCAGGCCTATCGAGCCATTCGCGTATCCGGTTCTTTCTCTTTTTTGCCTTTGAGCCGGCCCTGATTTGTCAGGGTGTGGCTATTGATTTGGCAATATTTCCCCGTCTTCCATTGACCACCTGCGTCAGCTTGTCAGTCTTTGAGCCGTTCTTTTGGAGTAAACGACATGGCGACGTTACGTGTTCTTAAAGGCACCCGGGATTATCTGCCCGAATTCCAGATTTTGCGTGAACGGGTTCGCGATACGATCGTGCGGGCCTTTCACCGCTACGGCTACAGCCCTCTGGAAACCCCGATTCTGAATTTGTTCGAGATTTTGGCCTCCAAATACGCAGGCGGGGCCGAGATTCTTAAAGAGACTTACAAACTCAACGACCAAGGGGAACGCGAGCTGGCGTTGCGTTATGACCTGACCATCCCCTTTGCGCGGGTGGTGGGGATGTATCAGCCGCACCAAATCCAGCTGCCCTTTAAACGCTATGAGATCGGACGGGTGTTCCGGGATGGCCCCATTAAGGCGGGCCGGTTCCGTGAATTCACCCAATGCGATGCGGATGTGGTGGGTATCGCCGATGTCGCTGTTGAGGCCGAGTTTTTGGCTTTGGCGAGCGAGGTTTTTAATGAATTGGGGATGAAAGCCGAAGCACGGGTGGGGCACCGGAAGCTTTTAGGCGCGATTTTGACAGAAGCCGGATTGCCGGAAAGCGGCCATGCCGCCGCCATTCTCTCTATCGACAAACTGGAAAAGATCGGCCGGGAAGGTGTGGAAACGGAACTGGCCGGACAAGGACTCTCGAAAGACCAGTGTGCGGCTCTTTTCAAACGTCTCGATACCCAGGGATCGAATGAAGAACTGCTTGAATTTTACCGTGGGGAGCTTCAGAGCGAATCCGCACAAAAAGCTTTGGATGATGTGCAGCAGGTGATGGAATACCTGCGGGCTTTTGGTGTTGAAGGCTTTATGAGGTTTGTGCCGAGTCTGGCGCGAGGATTGGAAATCTATACCGGCACGGTGTTTGAATACTTCATGCCCGGGTCGGAGATCACATCCTCGATTGGCGCCGGTGGCCGTTATGACCGGATCATCGGCCAGTTTTTGCATGGCGATAATCCCAAGAAGGCCGAAGCCTATCCGGCTGTAGGGATGAGTTTCGGACTGGATGTGATGACTGAAGCTCTTCGACTGCAATTGCAGGCTGAAGGTGGTGAGACCTACACCGAGAAATCGACGGTTGTACAGGTTCTGATTGCGCCAATGGTACCGGTCGAGAAAGTGTTGCCGGTGGCCGGGGCTTTACGCCGGGCCGGAGTTTCAGTGGATGTGGCTTATACTGCCAAACGGCTGAAAAAGGCTTTAGACCTAGCCAACCGGCTGGGGATTCCTTATGTGGCGATCATCGGCGAAGATGAACTGGAGGCCGGAACGATTGCCTTGAAAGACATGGCCCAAGGCCAGCAAGAAAGCCTGACGGTAGAGAAAATCGTAGAAAAACTGGCGGACCAGGAACGCAGTTAGGCACACGGTCTATTGGATTTACGACTTGCCTGCTTGTTTGACAAGCGGCTTGTAGGTTACCCTTACGCGTACGATTCTGAGAGAGCCGGCGTAATGAGTGCAGATACCAATCCCACACTGAGTGTGGTTATTCCCGCGTTGAATGAAGAGGCATCAATCGGTGATGTGGTGCGCGCGGTTCACGAACGCCTGGATGCCCTGCATGTTTCTCATCAGATCATTGTTGTGAATGACGGCTCTCGTGACAACACGGGCCATGTTGCTAAAGAGGCGGGCGCGGAAATCGTCACCCATCGCGAGCCGAAAGGGTATGGGGCTTCGCTCAAAGCAGGCGTCCGGGCCGCGTCCGCGCCATGGATTTTGATTATGGATGGGGATGCTTCCTATCCACCGGCGGAGATCGAAAACATTATTGCCGCCAGTTCGGATCAGGATGTGGTTATCGGGGCACGGACCAAACAGGGCAGTAAGATTCCCTTTGTACGCCGTCCGATGAAATGGCTGCTAACCCGGTTGGCCGAACGGCTCTCAGGCAAAAGTATTCCGGATCTGAATAGCGGGATGCGTCTGTTTTCACGTGAGGATTTTCTGCGGAAATGCCCCAATATGCCGAATGGATTCTCGCTCAGCACAACCCACACCCTTTTATCGCTTTCTGAGTTTCAGCGTGTCCGGTTTGTACCCATCGATTACGAAAGCCGGGCGGGTCAAAGCAAGTTTCATCCGATTCGAGACACCTGGGGCATGATTATGCTGATCATCAAAACCGTGATGATGTTCGATCCCATGCGGGTGTTTTTGCCGATCAGCCTGGTGTTGCTTTTGGCGGCGATTGCGGTGGCGATTTGCAGTTACACGTTCTTAGAACGGTTTCTGGATACGACGTTTGTGGTTTTGTTGTTTGCTTCGTTGCAGTTTTTTGCCTTGGGTTTGCTTGCCGATCTCATCAACCGCCGCCGGTAGTTTTAACTTGTGACAAGTCTATTTTGCGCTATCCGAATTGCCGGGGTACGGTATCAACATCGGACAACGTTATTAACCTAGTATGCGATAGGAACAACCCTGCTGTGAAAACAAAACCATTCACCGGCAGGACCGTTTTATGGTGAGACGATTGCCAATGACTTGGAACAAGAAAATGTATTCGCCGAAAACTTCAAGCTATTTGAGCCTGTTTATTTGCTCAGTTCTGTGGATTTTGCCGGCAATGGCGCAAGATACTCCTCCTGATAACGATCCATTTGTAGCGCAGGATGATTTTGGGCTGTTTCGGTGGGAAGCCGGTACACAAAGCCTCAAACTTCAACCGGGAGAAACCGGCGAACTGAGATTAATTTTAACAATACCGGCAATGCACATCAGCTATGCGGACCGGACTATGGTTACGGTGGAAGAAATCGAAGACCTGCCTCTTGAGGCAGGCCAAATGCAAATTCCGCATACGAAAAAGAAAAAGGATCCACTAGGCGAAGAAGTCGATGTGTATACAGAGACTGCGGAGTTTATTATTCCCATCAGAGCTTTATCGACACCTCAAGAAGTAAGCGGGGAATTAACCGTAATTGTAGAGCATCAGGGATGTTCGCCGACGATTTGTTATTTTCCGTTCGATGCCGAGTTTAAAATCCCGGTGACCATTGCCGCTGGTGAAGGTTCCAGCCCATTGGCGAATGAAGGAACAGTGGAACCGGTATCCACTGCGAACGGCGGACAAACCATCGATGAAGAATCCGGTGAATCCGGGGGATTTGCGTCCGCTGCGGAAAAGGGGAGTATTTGGCTGGCCCTGTTTGTTTTTGTGGGTGGATTCGGCGTAGCGTTTACGCCATGTGTATATCCGCTGATACCGATCACGCTGGGAATTTTGGGAGCGCGCAAAACAGATTCTCATCTGCAGGCTTTTTTAGTATCCGCCACTTATGTGCTTGGCATCGCGGTGATGTATACCGCACTGGGTGTAGGCGCAGCGGCTACAGGGCAACTGTTTGGGCAGGTCATGGCTCAGCCTTGGGTTGTGGGGCCGATTGTATTGATTCTTGTGGCTTTGGGCTTTTCGATGTTGGGATTTTTCGACATTGAACTTCCGGCATTTTTGCGGAACCGTGCTCAAGGCTTTGCGGGCGGATCATACGGCGGCGCGTTTATGATGGGTCTGGTTTCGGGGGTGATTGCCGCGCCATGCACCGGGCCGGTTTTAGGCGGCGTTTTGACTTATGTGGCCCAATCCCAAGACATGGTTTGGGGCGGGACGCTGTTGTTTATCTTTTCCCTCGGTTTGGGCTTGCCATTTCTGGTTTTGGGAACGTTTTCCGGCTTGATTCAAAAAGCCCCCAAAGCTGGCGCGTGGATGGAAAAGATCAAACACGTGTTTGCCGTACTGCTGTTCGCCGTTGCGCTTTATACGGCCAAAGACGCATTCCCATGGATCGGCGGATTCTTAAGGCCGTTACCATCCGGGCTGATTGTAGGAGTTGTGTTGGTTGTAGCGGGTGTGGTGTTAGGCGGCATCCATCGTTCGGTTGTGCACGGTTCGGCCGGTTCACGAAGCGTGGCAGCGGTTGGAGTGCTGTTGCTTTCGTTGGGACTCTTTTTAGGAGCGGGATCGTTTTCGATTGTCAAATCGGATCTGCCTTGGACAAAAATCAAAGCCGATCGTGAAACCGCCGAAGAGGAATTAAACCGTGCTCTGGCTTCCGCCCGGCTGTTACAAAAGCCAGTGGTCATCGACTTTACCGCCAGTTGGTGCAGCATCTGCCAAGAATTAGAACGGTTCACTTTTTCAGATACAGAAGTATCCGAAAAACTGCGCAATGAATTTGAGTTGATAAAACTCGATAGCAGCTCCTCGACACGTCTGCCGGAATGGATGCGTGTACGTTTTCAGGTGGTCGGTTTGCCATTGGTGATTTTTATCGGTCCGGATGGACAGGAACGCGAATCGCTGCGTTTGACCGGTTTTGAAGACGCGGAAGCGTTTATGAAGAGACTGGAGGGGGTGTAGAGCCTATAATGAGTCTGTTATGGCGCGGTCCGATTCTCGCAATTCGGATAAATTGACACCATTCTTTTACGGGGATATACTACAATTGAAGAAATTAGGTGACGAAGATGACAAAGAACTTTAAAAAAGCAGTTGAATGCATCCGGCATGCGGAGCGTGTTTGTTCATCTTCGACTGATTTGAAGCCTGTTGACAGGTGGAGCGATAGACAGCGAGTCTCTTCCAAACATATCTATGAAAAAGTATTGGCATATTCGGGTGTGCCAGCAGCGGAAAAGCAGGGTCTTTCATTATTGGCGAAAAAGGCTAATAAGTATCGGATTAAGTATACAGTAGGGAAAAAGGGAAACCATAACGGCGAAAAAGCGATCCTTAGCACGCGTCGATTACCCAATGGGAACCAAATGGTCATTATGGGACGGGATGTTTTTGACAAAGCTGTGGAAGCCGCATCGCAAGTATTGCGTGATGCATTACCGAATAAAAAATCCGTATAAATCATAGGGGGCTGTGGGGGCGTTGGAAGAAAATTCAAATGAAAATGCGTATATGAATCATATGTTTGAAAGTCTTGTGACTTCAGACGATGATGTTGTTGGGATGGTGGCGTATTCTCTTTATAAGTTATCCAAAAGAGATTGGATAGCGAATTTTTCCCAAGAAAATGGCCGAAGTCCTTCAAAAGATGAATGCGATGAATATGTGAAGAAGATGATGCCGCGTGATATCGATAGACTTCGCGTACTTGCAGAGGGGATTATGTCGGAGTACGGCGGCGTGGTTTTGGCGGATGCTTATAGCGAAATACGTGAAGAAGCACGAGAAGATGAGATAATTTGTCAAATACAGAAACAGGGGGCATTTTGGAAGCAAGTCGGCACCGGATTATTTAGCGCATTTCTCTTCGCTCTTATTCTCATATTGTTGTATTACATACTGAAGTTTCTAGGGATTCCGTTTTCTTTTGGGTAGATTTCGAATTTCCGAAATTCATGTAACTACCGGGGGCGTTTGGCGAGGTCGCGCAACGATTTGCCCGGCGCCCAGCAGGGCACGGAAAGCGTTGTGCTACCGGAATAGCGCATAATAGACCCTTCGCTATAAAGACCGTTACTGGCCGCGTAGGGGGTATTGGTGGTGTGGAGTTCTTGGCTTCGTTCATAACGCGCCAGGGGGCCGGGGCCGAGACTGAGCAGCCGCCATTCGCCCAGGCGGCAATTCCAAACGACGCGTATGGGGGGCTTCATATAGGCCGACCAGGCATCCCAATAGGCGTAGGTATCGTAAGCCGCGATGGTGTTGACTCCATCAATAACTTCTTCTTCATAGAATGCATTCAGGATTTTTTCTTCAGCGAACGGATCGGGAGGAAGTGCGGCGATATAGGCTGTGGGTGTGGTTAGCGAAAACAAGCGTTGCGAACAGGGAGTAATTTGAAACTGCCATTTGCGTGTCCAAGAAACCGGGTAACGTTTGTGTTCCTGGGCATACATCTCCAAAGCATTTGCCAACGCGCCGAAGTCAGACTGTACGCGCGCGGTCTCGGCCCGTACCCGGGCGCTATGGAAATTGGGCAAGGCAATGGCGGCAAGTAGTGAGATCACCGCGACCACAACCAGCAATTCCACGAGGCTGAATGCATTCTTGACACGCGTCATCTATTTCTACCCATGACCGATTCTATCATGCAGAACCGGGAGTGACAGCCGGTTGGAAGAGTACAAATGGGGCTGAAAGCAGTCATAAAGAGACGGAATCAATATCCGATTTTAACTAATGATTGCGGAGGTTGGCGAGAACGCGGCCAATGAAGTGAATGGCTACACCGGCTACAAAAAGCAAGAAACAAACATGTACGTTGTTTGAAATCAAAATACCGGCTATGCCGCCCACCATGAGAATAAGACCGACAATTTGCAGACCCGCGCGATGAAAGGCCAGAATTATATTTGCACAACACCACATTGCCGCGCCGATGAGCGTGGGTATAAAGGAAGTGCTTTGGCTTAGCTCAATAACAATCATTACCATTCCGGCCCGTTTGTAATAACCATCAATTATAGTGTATCAAATCAGGGCGCAATTTTTTCGTTTTATGGGGACCTGAAAATGCGGGGTATTTGAGAAGTCGAAATCAATAAGGCGTGCGATTAAGCCGCGCCCTGAGCCTTGAAACGTTCCCGGGCCTCCGATTTATGGAGGATAAATGTGATCTGATTTCCGGATTGATTAAATTTGACTTCGGACATGAATTGCCGGATCAAAAAGATTCCACGTCCATGTGTGCAGTGTAGGTTTTCCTCTTTTGTGGGATCATCCAGCGCCTTGAAATTGTAGCCATTGCCTTCGTCACGGACGCAAACCGAGAATGTCTCATCATGGGCATGGACATCGACGATAACCTTTTTGTCTTCTTCGTATTTGTTGCCGTGAATGATTGCGTTAACCATAGCCTCATCCATCGCTAGCCGAAGACAAAAGCATTCATCGTCGTTGAAATCCAACCGGCGTGCCAGCGCAAGGATTTCTTGTTCCACGGGATAGATGTGCTCCACGAGGCTTTGAATGGTGAAGGTGTGTTGTAAACGAGGAACCGTTTCAATCATTGACACTGGCGTCACCTTCCCGTGCAAAAAACAGCTCTCTTATCCTTCCGAAGTCCCCTGGATAAGTAAATTTAAGACTATCTATTGCATATTTAATGTCAAGAAAAATCGGAATTAAGAATTAGATTTTTATTGCACATATGATTACTGCGCCTGTGTTTCGACCCGCTCAAGACCGATGACAGTCTCGACATGTTTGGTATGCGGAAAGAGGTCATAGGCCCGGAACCAAACCGGGCGGTATGGGGCGCGCAGGGCCATAAGCTGGACCAGATCGCGTTTGAGGCTTTCGGGACGACAGGCGATATAGGCCCATCGGCGGGGCTTGAGCTTGACAATGTTGCGCAGTACGCGTTGGTGCAACCCGGCCCGGGGCGGATCGGTGACCACAAGTTCGGGACGCTCGAGGCCTTGTGGCGGTTTGAAGCGGCGGCCCAGGAATATCTTCTCCATATTGCCCCGGACGACTGTGAAATTGTCAACGCCGTTACGCAGGGCAGCAGACCGTGCTCCAGCTACATTGTCGACGTTCCGTTCAATACCGAAGACCTGACTTACATGCGTGGCAAGCGAAAGACCAATGGAACCGGAACCACAATAGAGGTCCCAGAGCACATCATCGGGCCGTGTGTCAAGCGCCAATTTTAGATCGTCATAGAGTTGACCTGCCAAAGGCACATTGGGTTGAACGAAGGTGCGGGGACTGACTTCAAGATCGACACCGGCGATTGTCTCTAGGATAAACGGCGCGCCGACCAGTAGATGTGAAGTCTCGGGTAAGGCGGCATCGGCCTTCCCGGGTGTGATACTCCACCAAAAAGACCGTACCGCGGGATTGCGGTCCACAAGCCATCGAGCCAATTCGAGCATAGTCTTACGCTCGTCAGTCTTCGTAAAAACCTCCACAAGTACATCCCCGGTTTGATTCGAAATCCGCACCTGCAGGAAGCGCCAAAATCCCTCAAATGTTGAAGAGTTGTAAGCATCCAGGCCCGAACGGCGGGCAAAATCCCGTACATCCTGCAACACATTTTGAAAGACTTCAGGACAGATATGACACATCTCAAGATCAATCAGCTGGTCATATTCACCCAGTTTATGGAGGCCAAGCGTAAGTTCTTCAGGTGTGGAACCGGGCTTGAAAGTGAACTCCATTTTGTTGCGGTAGTGCCAAATGTTGGGTGAGGGCTCAACCCGGAAGTCCTCGAGAAGTTCGGTTGAAACCAGATCCGAAAAGAGTTCCTTTAAATGGGCGTGCTTGAGCTGCAATTGCTCTTGATAAGGGAGATCTTGCCGCGCGCAGCCGCCGCAGGCTTCAGTGTGAATACAACGAGCATGAGACATGCAGCAAGAATGCAGTTGTAATCAGCTCTATGGAAGGATGGTTTTTAAGCGATGGGGTGTTGATTGTCTTTTTGCTGTTTCTTTAGACGGACAATGATCACAGCCAGAACGCCGAGCAAAAAGACGGCGCAGCTGCCCATCAGAATCTTTTTTAGGGATTTGACTTCGCCATACCGGTCTTTTGAAAAACCGATTGGTTCGGCCAGGCGTTCGTAAGTTTCCGGCCCGTAGCTCAATGCCCCGGTGGCGTTCGCAGGAATACCGGCGGCGGCATCGCCGGCATCCGGAAAACGGATTTCCAACTCCAAACGCCGTGTCCCAGGCAAGAAGTTTTGATTGTCGAGCAATACGTAATTGAAGGGCTCCAGATCTTCATACGGCTGATGCCCCTCAATTTGTACGCCTTCCAAACCAACTGCGCGCATCTGCATCCAGCTGCGCGGACCTTGGAAATTTTTATCTTCAATAATGAATGACAAAGATTTTCCGGGCTGATTGTGCCCTTCATAGGAAAACTCACCGACCAATGCCACAGCAATAACGGTTACACCGCCGTGTCCGATTGCCAAATTCGCACGGCCGGTGCGCAGCTCAATTTTCAGCGGGTGGCTATCCAGCGTGATTTCTACACCGTTTAAGTATCCGGGGCCGACTTTTTCAATCCATTTAGGAACATTTTCTTGAACGACATCTCCGCCGGGTTTATCCAGCAAAACCTCAAACGCACGTTTAGTTTCATTCATGCCGTAATAAACGATGTAATAGAACTGTCCCGATTCAGCCCCGAGTAGAATTTCGGAAAAACGGTCCATGGAGTCCGGATCCAAGTTGTGTGCATTTGCTTTGGGCATGGATAGCAAAAGGAAAAGCATCGTGCCGACGATTAAACTTGTGCCGGTGATGACAGAAACAGAGGAATTGCCAGTCCTTTTACACCGTCTATGAATGATCGAACGAAGGCCCATTTCAGTATCCTGCCTTTAGGTCGACTCGTACAATTAAATATCGCTGCTATCGGCAAATCTTAGAAAGTGGAGTATACAATAGACCCCGGCTTGGATATCAACCGCCATGTATAAAGATTTTTTTCGTGCCAACAGCCAGACACAAGCTGTTTATCGTTGCCCACTCGCTTTCGCGCCAGTTGGCGTCATTTGGGCTTGTGTCATGTTGTTGTGCCTGTTGTATCCGCTATTGCCATGCGCCGAAGAGCCGGAGCAGCCGGAACAGGACTATTGGCTTTTAGTCTTGGACTCAGTAGGTGGAGTCCAGGGCGCGTGCATCGGTGAGGGGACGATTTCGTGTCCCATTCGATTGCCGGATACGGTGGCGCCATCGGCCGAGCGGATTTTGCCGATAGGAGACGATGGATATCTTTTGCTGGAAGGAGGGCGTTTGCTGGCCTTGGACCATGCTCCTATGCCTTCGAGTGTTGTTTGGGATGCGCACGAGACCATTACGGATGCGCGCTACGACTCCTATAGCGAGGCAACATGGCTGCTGACAAGGACAGGAAAGATTTACATTCAGGTTGGTTTGGAGCGTGAGCCGATTGAGTTGGCTCTGCCCGAGGAACATGAATGGCAGCGTTTGGATGTAGATGCTTCCACCAACCGGCTTTTGGTGCTGGATACACAAGGCCGGCTTTATATCTATCAGGACCAACAGCAGGTATATGAAGCGGAACTACCCGGAGCCGTGGCCGCTTCATTGGTGCCCGGAGCTACGGGCGTTGCGGCTCTGGATCGAAGCGGACGGCTTTTTTATGGCGATCCCGTACAAGTTCAGTTGGCCGAAGTGAGCCAAGTCTCGGTGACCTCCGCTATCGATCTTGAGATTTTGCCGGACCACCGGGCATTTATTTTGGATTCTTATGGCCAAGTACGCGACGCTGAAGACAAACCTATAGTCCAATTTGAGGCGATGGAGTTCCCATTTGCCCGCGATTTGGCTTACACGCGCTTTGACGATCCCCGTCTCGAACCTGCTCACCTTGAAAGAAACCCACTTTGGTTGCCACCTGCCGCGAAAACGCGCGTTTATCTGTATCCCGACACGGTCATTGTCGGCCCTCCGGGAGGGAGCAGGAGCCAGGAAACGCCTTTGGAGTCATCTAGAAACACACCCGGCGGATCGATTGAGTTACGCATTTCCGGGGCTAAGGAGGTTCCTTCATGGGAGGCGGAGATTCATTTTGATCCGGATACGCTGATCGTTTTGAAAGATGATGTGGAAGCCGGATCGTGGTGGCTTGAATCGGCAGCCGGGGCCGATAGCCAGGCTTCTGTGAACATGGAGCAAGGTATTCTCAAGATTCAGGGGATTAGTGCCGCACAAGAAGGCGGCGGCGCAAATGGTGACGGGACTCTGGCGCGAATCGGATTACGTTCAAAAAACGACCGGGCCGAAACCGGAGCGTTCGAGCTTGTCCGTGCATCTGTAAGCCATACGGCGCTGCCGTTTGTCGATTGGCCTGCGGGTGAGCCCCAAGCGGTAACTGTGATGGTGCAAGCACCACCACGTAATTTGGAGCTGATATGGACTGATCCATCGAATGTGGATTCTGCGGATTCCAGAGTCGTTGATCTTAAACCGGGCGGGACTGTAAAGACTTCGCTGCAGTTAGAAGCGGGTGCCATTATCAATGGTCTCTCCGCGTCGTTTGAGTACGATCCGGAAACAATCCGGCCAGTTGCTGCCTATCCAGGAGAGTTATGGAGGGGCCGCGGAAAGATCGAATTTCGTGAAAGAGAATTGCCGGGAGGACAACTGCGTTGTCTGCTCCGTGTTCTTGAAGAAGTTGAAAATGCAGAATTTCAGAATGCGGAAGGAGGCGAAGTTCTATCGATAATTTGGCGGGTGCATCCTCTTCCCAAGGCAAATCCGGGATCTGAGTGCGATATCCGTTTGCTAAAGGCAAATGTCTATTCAAAAGGGAATTTATACGCTACGCGTGTAAGACTTGGAGTGGAGCCCTTACAAATTCGTGTCCGCTAGGTTGTTCATGGTGCAACTGTAAAGCAATCTCCGACATGAATCCCAAAGTGCAAAGCAAAACCGCTATCCTTTTTCGTACCAAACCGCTTGTATATTGCAGACTTAACCGATGGTTGAGATTCTCTGCGGCTTGACTGTCACAGCCGCGCACTCTAGGTTGACTCGGTGGGCGGCTTATTGATTATCAGCGTATGAATTTCTCATCAGGTGTCCGCCCTCCGTGCGGCAACCTGCCTGCAATGGACTGGGATTCCGAACGAAGCAAGACGTACCGTAAAGCAGCGATCCTCTCGGGGATCCCGACGGCGCTACCTTTGGGCGTTATTGCCGGTGGAATCATGGGCCAATGGGCGGATGGCGCACTGGGCACAGATCCCTGGCTGACATGCTTTGGCGTTTTGCTCGGCATGGGAGCCGGGGCTAAAGTTACTTATGATTTGATTAAGCAGGCGAATCGCGAAGACGAACAATGAATGTTGATTTTGTCATTCGAAGCCTCCGCACGGCTACATGGGTAACCATAATCTTTGCGCCGTGCATTGCGATGCATTCGATGCTGTGGGCCGCCGGATTCATGTTCGCCTCGCTATGGAGTGTGGGAAATGTTTGGGCAATCGCCCGATTGACGACCATGCTATTGACCCCAGATCTGGATTCGGGAGCACTGACCAAAGCTTTACCGTGGATTTTCATCAAGTTTCCGGTTTTATATGGCGCCGGTATTTTGGTGGTAATCTATTCAGGATTCCCGGCTTCATCGATGTTAACCGGCTTTCATGTGATTTTTGTGGTATTTGTATTAAAGGCGGTTGCTCTCTCTATGGGATGGGGCAAGACGCCGGCCGATTCAAATGTATCGCCCGTTGAGACTGAAGGGGCTTAAATAATATGAAGCAACGTGTTTCCGTGCTGTTTTTAGTACTTGCCATCGGTATGAGCGTTAGCTTGGCGTTTGCCGCACCGGAAGCCGAGGATCACAATACATCTGCTACTCACGCATCCGCAGCGGGACATGAGAGTGATCATGGTGAGGGGCATGATGCAGCGGGCGGTCACGGAGAAGAGAGCGGTCCCCCCCATATCCCCAATCTCGTTGGCGTTTTAAACGGCCTTTTTAATCCGCATCATGACAACGCCTTTTTCAATGGATTGCACCATTTTGAGCTGCCTTTCTTTTCCGGGCTAATCGGTTTGGGGCTTATCTTTTTCTTCTGGAAAGTCAGTAGCAATTTGAAGATGGTTCCCAACCGGGTGCAGAGTTTTGCCGAGTTGTTAATTGAAGGATTGTATGATTTCCTGGCCGGGATTTTGGGCAGCCATGAGGCTGCGCGCCGCCATGTACCGCTTTTAGGAACTCTGTTTATTTATATTTGGTGTAACAACATGCTGGGGATCGTTCCCCTGGGACATTCACCTACAGGCGGCATTGCGCCACCCGCACTGAACACCACGGCTGCGTTGGCCATACTGGTTTTCATTTATGTACAGATTCATGGCTTGCGGGAGCTGGGACCGTGGGGTTATATCCATCACCTTATGGGTTCACCCACAGACGTTATCGGTTGGTGTTTGGTACCGCTGATGTTCCCGCTACACGTGTTGGGCGAGTTCATTAAGCCATTCTCGTTGGCAATGCGTCTTTTCGGCAATATCACCGGTGAGGATACGCTGATTGCCGCGTTCTGTATTTTGGGAGTTACTGTGTTTGCGGCCATAGGCATCCCCGGTTTGGGCCTGCCGCTGCACATTCCGTTTATTTTCCTGTCGTTGCTTCTGGGTACGATTCAAGCGCTGGTGTTTACGCTGTTGGCAACCGTATACATCCTGCAAATGAGTCATCACCACGAAGAGCACGGGGAAGGCCACGAAGCCGCACCGCAACATTAAAGCGGGCCGGTTTTTGGGCTTGCCGAATGAAGGCCGATCAGCAGACTTCGACAGGCGCAAGAACCCGCCCAGTTAAGGGTGTGTCAGAATTGAGAAAACTATATCCCTTTGTGGGAAAGGAGATCGTCTAATGTGGTTTGAAAGCGCTCACTCAGCTATGAACTTTGCCTTACCGTTGGGTGTGGGCATTGCGGCCATCGGTTCGGGTCTAGGTCTTGGCCGTGCCGTCGGTTCGGCAATGGAAGCCATGGGCCGTCAGCCGGAAGCCGCCGGTAAGATTCAAACAGCCATGATTATCGGCGCCGCCTTTATTGAGGCGCTCACGATTTATGCATTGGCTTTGGTCTTCCTGCTCAAGGCAACGCTCGAGGGGTAATTCCGCAGCCGGAACTTGTGGCCTATGTCCACGTTTGGGACGCAGTCTGAAAGTCTAGGTTAAGGAGAGCCGCTATGGGCGGATTGATTCATTGGGATGTTCTGATCACGCACATGATTGCGTTCGTGATCGTGGTTTTGGTACTCAAGAAATTCGCTTGGGGACCGATTCTGACGGTCATCGATGAACGCCGCGAAAAGATTCAAGGCGACATCAAGAACGCAGAAGCGCTGGAAGAACAAGCTCAACAACGCCGTTCGGAATACGAAGCGAAATTGCGCGAAATCGAGGCGGAGGCGCGTGAGCGTATCAACGCCGCTGTCGATGAAGGCCAAAAAGCAGCCGAAGCGATTCGGGTGCAAGCTCGTGAAGAGTCGCGTGCCATCATCGAACAAGGAAAGCGCAACGTCGAGTTGGAACTCAAAAAAGCGCAAACCGTGCTCCAGGAGCAGGCTGTGGAACTGGTGATCCAGACCTCTGAACGCCTGCTGAAAGAAAAACTGGATGACGAAGCGCATCGGCGTCTGGTGATGGATTTCATCAGTCAGGCCGCCGCGAGGAACAACTGATATGACCGACGATCCACTCGTACCGGGCGTCTATGCCGAAGCGCTGCTTTCGGTTGTGAGAAAGCGGAGTATTGAGCTCCAAGATGCGCTTCGGGATGCCGAAATGCTCGGCTTTGTGCTTGAATCGCGGGATGATTTGCGCGCCTTTTTAGAAGGTCCGCATATCCCCACGGAAGACAAGCATAAGCTGGTAACGTCGGTTTTTGAGAACCGGATTCCGGACTATTTCTACAATTTGATCCGGGTTTGCATCGATAAGGACCGGACTTTTTATCTGGTTGCGATTCTTGTCGAGTTTGTGAATCAGATCGAATTGGAATTGGGTATTCACCCGGTTCGGATTCGGACGGCAACGCTGATCGATGAGGAATTGCAGAAACAGGTCCAGAGCGCCCTTGAAGATTATACGGGCCTGCATTTTCGGCCGCGATTTTCGGTCGATGCCAAGCTTATCGGCGGCATTGTCATTCAATATGAAGACACTTTGATCGATATGAGCCTTCGCGGTCATTTGGATCATATACGGCAATCGCTGGCGCAAGTTGCGAAAACCGTAACGGTTTAGAACGTTTAAAAGAATCGCCCATCCCGGCGCAATGACGGCGGGGTGAGGAGGAAAGAGATCATGCCCCTTCGACCCGAAGAGATCACTTCCGTTCTCGAACGGGAAATACAGCAATACCAGAGCAATCTCGACATGCAAGAAGTCGGGACCGTGCTCAAAGTCGGTGACAGTATTGCCACGATTTACGGTCTGAAAGATGCCATGGCGGGCGAGCTTTTAGAGTTCCCCGGCAACATCATGGGCGTTGTGCTCAACCTCGAAGAATCGAGTGTTGGTGTGGCGCTGCTTGGTGTTGATACGGAAATCAAAGAAGGCGATCCGGTCAAACGCACCAAACGCATTCTTTCGGTTCCGGTCGGTGAAGGCCTTTTGGGCCGTGTCACCAACAGTCTGGGCCAGCCGCTGGATGGAAAAGGTCCGGTGCACGGCGAGCAGATTTACCGCGAGCTGGAGTTTAAGGCTCCCGGTGTCATTCAACGTCAACCGGTGAAAGAGCCGCTGATGACCGGGCTGAAAGCCATCGATTCGATGATTCCCATCGGACGGGGCCAACGCGAATTGATTATCGGCGACCGCGGCACAGGAAAAACAGCGATTGCAGTGGACGCGATTATCAATCAGAAGAACACAGACGTTCACTGTATCTATGTGGCAGTCGGTCAAAAGGCCTCGAGTGTTGTCGCTGTCGTTGAAAGGCTCGAAGAGCATGGCGCGATGGACTATACGACGGTCATTAGCGCGACGGCCGAAATGCCGGCATCGCTGCAATACATCGCTCCTTATGCGGGCGCGGCGATGGGTGAGTATTTCTTGTATAACGGCAAGCATGCCTTGGTTATCTATGACGATCTCTCGAAACATGCCGCCGCATACCGTCAGTTGTCGCTCTTGCTGCGCCGTCCTCCCGGACGTGAAGCGTACCCCGGCGATGTTTTTTATTTACACAGCCGTCTATTGGAACGCGCGGCCAAACTGAACGACAGTCTGGGCGGCGGTTCATTAACCGCGCTACCGATTATCGAAACTCAAGCCGGTGACGTTTCGGCGTACATCCCGACCAATGTTATTTCGATCACGGATGGACAGATTTATCTGGAGCCTGACCTATTCTTCGCGGGCGTGAAACCGGCCATCAACGTCGGCCTTTCGGTTTCCCGTGTTGGTGGTAATGCGCAAACCAAAGCGATGAAGTCTGTCGGCGGCAAACTGCGTTTGGACTTGGCTCAATACCGCGAATTGGCGGCGTTTGCCCAATTCGGCTCCGACCTGGACAAAGCCACACTGGCACAGCTGACGCGCGGTGAGCGTATGGTCGAAGTTCTGAAACAGAACCAGTACAAACCGCTTTCGTTGGCGCAACAGGTGGTCATTATCTTCGCCGGAACGCAGGGGCTCTTGGATGATATGTCTCTGGAAGATATCCACGCGTTCGAAGAGAACCTGTATGCTTTCATTCAAGAAAAGCATCCTAAAGTGATTCACACAATCGACGATCAGAAGACGCTGCCCGAAGAAGAAGCAGCGGAACTTCGTAAAGGAATTGAGGAGTACAAAGCCCAGTTCTTGTCCAAACAAGAATAGGCTTAAGCACTGTGCGTGCCTCCGGCCCTGTGGCCGGGGGCGATACCGCGCCATAAGTTCGGGAATGGATTTGTGGCGCGATATCGCCCGAACCGCGTACCTGCACTTTGCAGTGCCGGAGCGGTGAAACAATGCGAATGAAAAGAAACGCGTTATGCCATCGCTAAAAGCCATTCGCCGCCGTATCCGTACGGTGGACAGCACCAAACAAATCACCCGGGCCATGAAGACGGTCTCGGCGTCGAAGATGCGCCGAAGCCTGGAACGCATGCAAGCCGCGAAACCGTACGCCGATAAGCTGCGTGAAATTGTCGGACGGTTGGCTGCCGCTGTTGGCGGGCAAGTCGAGCATCCGTTTTTGCAGGTTCGTGACCACGTGTCGCGGATGACCTTGATTTTGGTGACCGCTGACCGGGGTTTATGCGGTGCGTTTAATTCGACGGTGATCCGCGCCGCCGAGAATTTTATCAAAGGCGCCAAAGCGCCGGTTGATTTGATTTGTGTTGGGAAAAAAGGACGGGACTATTTCCGTAAGACGGATATCAACATCTGTGCGGAATATCCGGATCTGAGCGGCAACTTGGATTTGGAAAAAATTGAGGATATTACCCAAGTTGCCATCGACCGTTTCTTGACCGGCGATGCGGATGAAATCCATCTGCTCTATAACAATTTTGTGAATACAATTACTTACATTCCCAAAGCAGAATCGTTTTTGCCCATCGATTCGAATCTTCTCGGAGCTGAAAGCGAAGAAGAGTCGACGGGCCGCGATTATATTTTTGAGCCGGACGCCTCCTCGCTGTTGGCAGAGATTCTGCCGAAACAGCTGCGCAGTCTGGTTTTTTCACGAATTGCCGAAGCGTTTACATCCGAGCATAGTGCGCGGATGGTCGCTATGACCAATGCCAATAACAACTGTGAGGATCTGATGAAGAGCCTCACGTTGGATATGAATAAAGCTCGCCAGGCAGCGATTACGAAAGAGCTTCTCGAGATCGTTGCCGGTGCAGAAGCCCTCAAGGGATAGAGCTGCTTTCACTGGAGAAGTATTGCTATGGGTACCATCGGTTACATCAGACAGGTTATTGGACCGACGGTGGATATTGAGTTTCCATCGGAGAGTTTGCCGAACATTCTGAATGCGATTCACGTGCGCGATCCACAAAGGGAAAAGCCGCTCACGGTCGAAGTTGCGCAGCATCTCGGCAACAATTTGGTCCGTTGTGTGGCCATGGACGGCACTGACGGTTTGGTTCGGGGCATGGAGTCTGAAGATACAGGCGGTCCGATTACGGTACCGATCGGCGAGCAGACTTTGGGCCGTATTTTTAACCTTTTGGGAGAAACGATCGACGGAAAAGGTGAAGTACCGAATCCTGAGAACCGTTTCCCGATTCACCGTCCTTCCCCAACTTTTGAGGAACAGCTACCTGCGACGCAACTCTTTGAGACGGGCATTAAGGTTATCGATCTGTTGGCTCCTTTTGCCAAAGGCGGAAAAGTTGGTCTTTTTGGCGGCGCGGGTGTCGGCAAGACGGTCGTTATCATGGAGCTGATTAACAACATCGCCACGGTTCACGGCGGTTATTCAGTTTTCGGCGGCGTCGGTGAGCGGACCCGTGAAGGAAACGACCTTTATTTGGAAATGACCGAATCCGGGGTTATTAAACGTACGGCGATGGTTTTTGGCCAGATGAATGAACCGCCCGGCGCGCGTCTACGTGTTGGCCTTTCGGCGTTGACAATGGCTGAAGCATTCCGCGATGAATCCGGGCAGGATGTGTTGCTCTTTATCGATAACATCTTCCGTTTCACGCAGGCCGGTTCGGAATGTTCGGCGCTTTTAGGCCGTATGCCTTCAGCGGTCGGTTATCAGCCGACCCTGGCTACCGAGATGGGCGCTCTGCAGGAGCGGATTACATCGACTAAGAACGGTTCGATTACATCTGTGCAGGCTATTTACGTTCCCGCTGACGACTTAACGGACCCGGCCCCGGCCACGACGTTTTCTCACCTCGATGCGACGACGGTTCTTTCGCGTCAGATTGCCGAGCTGGGTATTTATCCTGCGGTGGACCCGTTGGACTCCACCAGCCGTTTGATGGACCCGCGCGTTCTTGGCGACCGCCATTACAGTGTCGCCCGGACCACGCAGGAGACATTGCAGCGTTATAAGGATTTGCAGGATATCATCGCCATTCTGGGTATGGATGAACTTTCAGACGATGACAAAGTCGCCGTCCAACGCGCGCGGCGTATTCAGCGTTTCTTGTCGCAGCCCTTTAGCGTGGCCGAAGCGTTTACCGGCCGCGCCGGCAAGTATGTGAAACTCGAAGAAACGATTGAGAGTTTTGAACGGATCAACTCCGGTGAATTGGATCATCTTCCGGAACAAGCTTTCTATATGTGCGGCGGTATCGACGAAGCGGTTGAGAACGCCGAAAAAATGGCAAATATGTAAGCACGGTGATTTGGAGCGAATGTGATGGCGGCGACCTATAAGTTGCAAGTAATTTCACCCGAACGGGTTGTTTTGGATGAAGAAGTAATTTCGCTCATCGCGCCGGGGACAGAGGGGTACCTCGGCGTGCTAGCCAATCACGCTCCTTTGCTTGCCAGTCTGGCTGAGGGCACGCTCACCGTGAAAAAAGAAATCGGTTCGGAACAGAAATACCATTTAACGGGGGGATTTTTGGAAGTCGCCAACAACAAGGCGGTAATTCTGGCGGACCGTCTCGACGACATTGCTTAGCGGCAGCCGTCTTGTGCCAATCGTACTGTAACCGGACTTGAGGCTCGAATTGATTTCGCAGCCGCTGGTTCGGTATGGCATATTAAACTCTTAACACGGGACCATGCGGGCCTGGCTTAAGTGCTTGCAAGGGAATGCGCGTGGAGGAAGGAAAACAATGGCCTACGATAAAATCCAGATACCATCAAATGGGGAACCAATTACGGGCGACGCATTAAATCTGAATGTTCCGAATCAGCCTATTATACCGTGCATCACGGGCGACGGGATCGGTTTGGATATCACGCCCACGATGCGCAAAGTGGTTGATGGCGCGGTGCAAAAAGCCTATGGAACCGACCGTGCCATTGCCTGGATGGACATTTATGCCGGTGAAAAAGCCAATGAACTCTACGGCAATTATATGCCGGAAGAGACTTTTGAGGCTTTGCGCGAATTTAAAGTCGGCATCAAGGGCCCGTTAACCACACCGGTCGGCGGGGGATTCCGATCCTTGAATGTTACGATCCGCCACGTCTTGGATTTATACGCTTGTGTGCGTCCGGTTCGCTGGTTTCAAGGTGTTCCCAGCCCAGTCAAATCCCCCGAAAAATTGAATGTTATTTTGTATCGCGAAAATACTGAAGACGTTTATGCGGGCATCGAGTGGGAATCGGACTCAACTGAGTCGAATGCAATCATCGATTATTTAACTTCAACCTACGGCGTTAAAATCCGTAAACCTTCAGGAATCGGTGTGAAACCGATTTCCAAATTCGGATCGAGCCGCATTGTCCGTGCCGCTCTGCGTTATGCTGTCAAACATAGCAAAAAGACCCTAACGCTGGTGCATAAGGGCAATATCATGAAGTTTACCGAGGGCGCATTTAAAGAGTGGGGATTCGAAGTCGCCAAGTCAGAATTCCGGGACCAGATTGTCACGGAAGAGGAGACTTGGAATGGGGCCTCGGCGGATGGCAAAGTGCTGGTTAAAGACCGGATTGCGGATGCGATGTTCCAGCAGGTTTTGTTGCGTCCGGATGAGTATGATGTAATCGCCCTGCCCAACTTGAACGGCGACTATCTATCGGATGCCTGCGCGGCTCAGGTCGGTGGTTTGGGACTCGCTCCCGGCGCGAATATCGGCGATGAAGTGGCGTGTTTTGAAGCGACCCATGGCACCGCGCCGAAATACACCGGCATGGATAAGGTCAATCCCGGTTCGCTGATCCTTTCGGCGGTGATGATGCTTGAACATATCGGTTGGCAAGAAGCGGCTGACCTGGTGATCAAAGGCATAGAAACCACAATCAGTAAAAAGACCGTGACCTACGACCTCGAACGGCAGATGGAAGGCGCAAAACTTCTAAAATGCTCAGAGTTCGGCCAGGCGATTGTCGATAACATGTAATTCACAAACAGGTTTACTCTACACGAAAAAAAGTGCAGCCCCGGTTCATCGAATCGGGGCTGTTTGTTTGGTATGCGGCGATTCGCTTGAAACCGTAAAGGCGCCGACATACCCTGATCGTGTGTGCATTATGCAGGTGGAGAGGATTAGAGCTTAATGCCTGGTATTCCATGGAAGCCGATTGAAGATCTTCCCTGTAACTGGCAAACGCTGGGACTTTCGGAAATCCGAAGCCTGGCCGAGATTTGGGCAGAGCAAAGGGATCGACTATCCGAGTCCAAAGAGCTGAAAGAATTCAATCAGCGTTTGCAACGGGAATGGGCGATTGAAACCGGGATACTCGAACATCTTTATACACTCGACCGGGGCACAACTCAGTTGCTTATCAAAGAGGGATTGCGGGCCGATCTGATTGCGCATGGGGATACCGACCTTCCGGCCGAACGTGTTGTTGACATTTTGAAGGACCAGTATGAAGCGTTGGACTTTGTCCTGGATTTCATCGCACGGCAACGACCGTTGTCGGTGTCCTATATTAAAGAACTGCATTCGTTGCTTACCCGCCATCAAGAGTCTGTCTTGGGAATTAATGGTATGGGAAGAACAGTCGAAGCATCTTTGCTTCGCGGAGAATGGAAGAAGCTTCCCAATAATCCTACTCGCAGTAACGGCGCGGTTCATGAGTATTGCCCACCGGAGCAGACTTCCTCGGAGATAGACCGACTTATCGAGTTGCATTTGGAGCATGAGCAGAAAGGCGTTTATCCGGAAGTCGAATCCGCCTGGCTGCATCATCGTTTTACGCAGATCCATCCCTTTCAAGACGGCAATGGGCGGGTGGCCCGGGCATTGGCTTCTCTGATCTTATTGCGTGCCGGGTGGTTTCCCTTGGTGGTGCATCGCGACCAGCGGGTGGAATATCTCGACGCGTTGGAAGATGCGGATCGCGGCAATTTGAGCAGCCTTATCGGATTGTTCGGAAAAATTCAGAAGAAGGCGTTTAATGACGCACTAAAAGCCTCTGAAGAAACGGCAAAAGAGTCCCGCTACCGGGACGTGATCCGGGCGGCAGGTGAACGTTTACGTGACAGAGAAAAAGAAATTAATCCGGCGTGGAAGAATGTGTTTGCGATATCGAAGAAGCTAGAAGAATACACGCAGGCTTCTTTGAAAAGTGTGTCTGAACTGGTTGAAAAGGAAATTCAACCACTCAAGCAAGGCAGTTATTCGCAAGTTCATTACGCAGAGCATGAAGATCTGCACAAGCCTTATGCCAATGAAACTCTGCAGATAGCCGCTCATCTTGAACATACTGCAAATGTTAGAACATATTCGTCTGCAATTAAGTTGAATATCTATACCAAGTCGAATAATTATGCAGAAGGAGAAGCCGATATTGTGATCGCCTTCTATTGCTATGGAGTTCATTTTATTGGGATCATGGCGGCGTCCTCGTTTTTGCAGCATACGGATTATTCATCCGACGGTTCTTATACTGTTGTCGGACCGAAGGTTCTTTGCAGGGAACCGTTTCAGTTCGGGTACAACGAGGAGGAGGGGGCGGTGCTGAAGCGGTTTGAGCCCTGGCTGGATGAGGTCATCTTGTCCGGGCTCGATGAATGGCGCAGGCGCTTGTAGGTTCTCATTGTCCTGTGTGTCATCCCCTTTGTAATTAATCTGTCCAGAACGGTAGTCCGTCGATTTTCGGAATCGGTCAATTGTGATACGTTAGGACAACAGCGTTTGGGGTGTTTTTTCATAAGAGAAGCTGCGTATATTCAACCAGCTGAGTTTCGGATCATTGTGTCCGAGATGGGAATGTTGCCATCACTGGGGGTGACCATGAGGGCCGTCCGTGTGGTATGAATTCTGTATTCATACCTATGGGCCGGATATTTGGTGAGTGAACCAAAGTGGAGGAATAAGCAAATGCGACATAAAGTAACGGTTGTGGGAGCGGGCAATGTTGGGGCGACTTGTGCGCTCTACATCGCCCAACAAGAACTGGCGGATGTTGTGCTGATCGATATCCTCGAAGGTGTGCCGCAAGGCAAAGCCCTGGATATAACCCAAACCGGGCCCATTCAAGGTTTTGATAGTGTAGTCACAGGGACAAATGACTATGCGGATACCAAAGATTCAGATGTGGTTGTAATTACCGCCGGTTTGGCGCGTAAACCGGGTATGGATCGTTTGGATTTGCTGAAGAAGAACGCTGATATTGTAGCAAACATTACAACCGAAACCGTGAAATACAGCCCAAATGCGATTTTCATCATGGTAACCAATCCGATTGATGTGATGGTTTATCATTGCTGGAAGCTATCCGGACTCTCTCATGAGCGTGTTGTGGGTCAAGCCGGAATTTTGGATACGGCGCGCTACTCGGCGTTTATCGCGATGGAATTGGGTGTCTCGCCTAAAAACGTTAACGCCATGATTTTGGGCGGCCACGGTGACAGCATGGTTCCTGTGCCGGACTATTCGACGGTTTCAGGCATCCCGATTACAAAGTTGATTGCTGACGACCGGATTAAGGCGATCAGCGACCGGGCCCGTGTGGGCGGCGGAGAAATCGTCAAGCTGCTTGGGACCGGAAGCGCCTATTATGCACCGGCGGCGGCTTCGGTGCGTATGGTTGAGGCGGTCTTACACGATTCGGGTATGGTTTTGCCCTGCTCCTGTTACCTGACCGGTCAGTATGGAATCAACGATCTATATGTCGGAGTTCCCTGCAAACTAGGCCGTAATGGCGTTCGCGAAGTTGTTGAGGTGGATCTCAATCCTGTGGATCGTGAATCGATTCTGAATTCAGCCAAGATCTATCGCCAAAGCATCGACGAACTGTACGGATCATAAGGCCGCGGACCGTTGCATAACCATCGTGCGGGCATCAGGATAGCCCTATGCGTCTTACGTATATGGGACATAGCTCGTTTATGCTGACAACAAGTGACGGTGTCCGGCTCTTGACGGATCCTTATCGGCCCGGCTCCTATCAAGGTGCGATTCGTTACGCTCCGATTCTTGAGGATGTGGATGTCGTTTCGATTAGTCATGATCATGAAGATCATAACAACGTGGAGTCGTTGCTTTCCCGCCCGTTGGTTGTCACAACCTCCTGCCAAGCCAAGGGGATTCGTTTTCGCGCGTTTTCTTCATGGCATGATGCTGAACAAGGTGCAACTCGAGGACCGAACCGCATTTTCAGCATTCAAGCCGATGATATCGCTATCGTGCACTGTGGCGATTTAGGCCACGGTTTAGATGATACGGCAATTCATGATTTGGGAGCTATCGACATTTTGCTTATTCCTGTCGGGGGACGATTTACCATAGGACCGGAAGAAGCGAACGATATCATTGCCCGTGTGAATCCCGGCGTTGCTATTCCGATGCACTACAAGACAGAGCATTGCCGTATGCCGATTTTGGAATTGCAGGATTTTGCCGAACAGTGTCCGAAATTACGCCGTTTGCCTGATTCAAGTATCGATTTTTTCGCCGGGCAGTTTCCTTCTGTCCCCGAAATCGTGAGTCTTGAGCCGACGGGAAGCTAGATAGAAAATTCCATACCTTATAATGGTTATCGAGCGGATATGAAAAAAGTCGAAGCGATTATTAAACCGTTTAAGTTGGATGATGTCAGAGATTCTCTGTCCGAACTGGGATTGACAGGTATGACGATTCTGGAATGCCGGGGATTCGGACGCCAGAAGGGGCACAAAGAGCTGTTTCGGGGCAGCGAGTATGTGGTTGATCTCTTGCCCAAAATCAAGGTCGAAGTTGTTGTCGATGACGATATGGTTTTGCCTGTTGTCGAGGCAATTACACAAGCCTCCCGCACCGGTAACATTGGGGATGGGAAAATTTTTGTGTCGGAAATGATCGAATCGTATCGAATCCGAACAGGCGAATCCGGCGGTGATGCGTTACGTTGAGTTGCCTTTTATAACAAGCGGGAGTGCGAGGCTCAATCGTCGATGTCGGTAAACATATCGGGATCTACATCCCTGTTTCCGGGACGATTTCCGAGGACGTCATCCTCGTCGTCATCCTCGTCCTCATCGTTTTCATCTTCAGTATTATCCGGATCGTCTAAATCTTGTGCCCTTGCTTCCGCGTTCTGCTTGCGGGTGGCGGCCATTTGCGCGGCCTGTTCACGGCGTTTACGCAGACGCGGAGGTAGCTCATCTTCGCGAATTAACAATGGGCATTCACTACATTCCTCCAACGGCAATGGTTCACCGGGAGTACAATGAACGAGGCCATTGTCATTAAGAGGCACAAGCTCCGGGCAATAGCAGAGTTTTTGCACTCTTAACTGACGTTTAAGGAATTGATCGGTCTCGTTTTCGGTCATAATGTTATTCATATCAGGTTCTTTCAACATTGTCAGCATGGCCCTGGCATAAGAGCAAACATGATGACTTTACAGTCTTGGCTTTACTTGGGAACTGGCATTGCGGCGATCACGGCTTGGATTCTGCTCCAAAGGCCATTTGGCCGTGGCAGCCGTTATGTTGTACTGATTCTATTATTCTATACCGCCGTATGGGCGGTGTTAGGCCAACGCTGGGGTTATACCAACCCTTGGGTATTTGGCCTAGCCTTGTTCGGGGGCATCGCCGACCTGGCTGTGCTGCCGTGGTGGCTCAAACATGTAGATCGCGATGACGGTGAAGACGATTTTCAGAATGACTAGAAGTCAATTCTTCGAGGATTGTTATTCTTCGACAAATCGTTTTGTTTTGAGGTTTTTATAGAGTTTTTGGGGCTTTCGAGAGGTTCTCGATATCCAATCTCATAACGGCTCGTATGTTTTTGAGCGCTGTAAGGAGCTCTTTGGGATCGAGTTCACGGATGAGTTCACGTGTATGAGCATCCCGGATTTGGATAGAGGTATTACCGTTTGGGGCCATGACTTCGAACAAATACTGCTGTGCGATCTCTTTTTTGCTTGATGACAAGTTTTGAAGAGCGGTTTCCAGTTCGGCGTGAAATCGAGGATTCGCCGAAGTTTTCCCTGTCGCTGTGGACCGGGCTGTTGAGGTGGTTTGTACGGAGTTTTGAGTTGGGAAGAGTTCGATAACAGCCATGGCAGCACACTCGATCTAGTAGAAAAAGAATTCAGGATACTGTTTGACCCTCAACAACATTGTGTTCACCCGCTTCTCATAGAGGTTTTTAGCAGGATGGCGGTGGACACTGTCCACCGCCATCCGGGACATTCGTATGAATCTCAGTATGAATCCTGCGTTATCCCAACAGGGCCAAGAGGCTCTGTGTCTGGAAGTTCGCTTGTGCAAGGACGGAAATACCGGCCTGCAGCTGGACTTGTCTGAGTGTGAATTCGGTAGTTTCAGAAGCGATGTCCGCATCCATGATTCGAGACTCGGAAGCGGTCAGGTTTTCTGCTGTAACACTAAGGTTCGCGACGGTCGAATCAAGCCTATTAGTTGCCGCACCAAGTAGAGACCGTGTGCGATTCACCTGATCCAGGGCCTCGTCGATGATTGCGAGCGCTTCATTAGCACCATCAAGAGTGGTGATATCGATATCAGCGACGGTACGGCCCGAGCCTTCTCCGAATCCAAGCGAATCCGCTCGTAAATCACCGAGGCTGACGCGGAAATTCTGATCCGCAAACGCGCCAACTTGGAAGTTGAGCTGTTCGTTTGTGGTTTCTAAGATTACCGTTGTGCCGGTATCATTTGTGCCACTGGCCTTGGTCACATCGATGATGTTGTCGAAATCAACGGTAAGGATTTGTGCAACGCCGGATTGTCCCGCGGTGTTGGAGACAAATGTGACGTCTTGATCACCGTTCTGGAATGTAATTCCAACTCCACCATTCAGCTGTCCGACATAAGTCGAAGCTTTGGTTACAAGCGTATCCGTGCCGGCGGTCAAACCGCGCCCAAGCCGGAAAGTGGCTTGCGGTGTAGGAACACCCTCAACGGAGGTTTCTTCGCCATACAAAGTGACAATTTCTCCGGCATTCACACGAACCGACTCGCCGCCATTAATGCGTACCGTGGCCTGTTCCTGGAAACCTTCTTGCTGGAGCGTGGCGTTATCACTAATGGTTGTACTGGATTGGCCTGAAGGCAGGCCGTTTGTCGAAGCCAGGTTAAAGACCAATGTAAATGTGAGTTCGGAACCGTTACGTGCCTGCTCGTCGATAACTTTTATTGTTCCATCGCTGGCAAACGTGGCTACCGCACCATTGAATGTACCCTGAACTCCATTGGAGTAGAGGCGGTTATTCAACTCTCTGATTAGACCGGAGATACTGGCGACTTCGCTGTCATAGGCATCACCTTCAACTGTGGTTAGCGAAAATGTGCGGCTGAATGTGGAGCCGTCTTGGTTGGTGCCGATCAAGGTGATCGTGTCGCCGGTGTTGATGCTGGCGTATCCGGTAAAGACACCGCCTTCGAAACGTCCGTTCACCGCAGCCAAGGATACCAGGTCAGAAGTACGATCAATGATGTTTCCGTTCAAGTCCGTGAAAGCCACTGTGCTTTTGACAGTGCGTTGCTGTGCAGACTGAACGTCTTCGATCGAAATTGTGAAATCGCCGGTTCCGAATGTGGAGCCCGTGATGGCTGTGGTGCTGTTGCCGATCAGACCAGAATCGTTGTTGGCGAAACCGATGACGTCACCGGGATCGATATTAACACGCGAAACTCCAATGGCTTCCGTAACAGTATTCCCGGAATCGACAAGACGGAGGCTGATGCTGGCTTGGTTAAAGTTTTGCGCGCCATCTGCCGCTGCAAGGACAATACGTCCATTCGATGCGTAAGCGGAAATATCGAAACCCGTATCGATGCTGTCACCAAATAGAGTAATTTCCGCCGCGCTGATGGCGGCGTTGATAACCGAGGCCAAAGCCGAAAGCGATTGGCCTGTGGAAACCGTACCGGTGAACCGGGTGATTCCATCTGCCAAGACACCTTCGAAAGCGAGGATCAGACCGCCGGCTACAGAAACGTTGTTGAAAGCACCTGCGCTCAGCAAGTCAGCTCCCGCAGCCGCTGTAGAGCCGATACTAGCTTCAGCCGTAAAAATGCCTGAACTAACAGCGATGTCTTGAGCATCGACGATACCTGTTGCCAGAATCTGTTGACCGCCTGCCGCGTCACCGCCGACGATACGGGATTCACCTTTTTCCAATTGGCGTACGCTCAAGAAGGCGAGACCATCGCTGAGTGTCGATGCCGATGGAGATGGATCGACGTTGATACCGAAATCTTGCTGTCCATCCTTAATCTCGGTGTTGACCGCGAAGTCGCCCCTTAACAAGAAGTTGCCGCCAAACTGTGTTGTGCTGGCAATACGTGAGACTTCATCGATGGACTGGAAGACTTCGTCCTGTAGTGCGCGGCGAGCCACCACATCGTTCACACCTGTGTTGGCTGCCTGAATGGCCAGGGTACGAATACGGTTGAGGCGAACAGATGTTTCTTCGAGAGCACCTTCCGCCACGCTGATTAGGTTAATGCCGTCTTGGGCATTTGCGGTTGCTTGATTAAGACCGTTGACTTGTGAACGCAAACGGGCGGCAACGGTAAGACCGGCCGCGTCATCGCCTGCGCTATTAACACGTAAACCGGAAGACAAGCGCTCAATAGATTTCTGTAGCTTGTTTCCGGTTTCAAAAACGTTACGCGACGCATTAAGAGCCGCAATATTATTGTTAATCCGAGTAATTGACATCGTTCTTCCTCCATGATTTGTACAGCGTCACGAATTCCTATTTCGCAACGTATGAATAAGTATTAGTTCTGAGCATAGAACTACATTCAGTTTAGAAACCTGCATTTTGCGGTATCCAACCGCTGCAAATCGCTAAACGACGGACCGCGCCGATGCCGGGTGCGCGGACGACAGCAAAACAGAACGAGCAGCTAAAACGTTGTTGATTGGGGAAGAAGATGGCGGGAGGGCCGCCACTGTCGAAATGCGAGAGGTTTCCGAGGCCTTAACGCGCAGACAGTATTTTTATAATCCCCTGTTTATCCTTCTCTTTAACCTCCTGTTCCGTCCGTGCTCAGGGACGTGTTTTGAAGTCGAACATGGCCAAGTGGCCCAGTGGGATCCCTAATGCCTAAAGGGCGGATTTTCCCGGGATCGTCATATGTATCGGCGTATCCAATAGGCAACTTAAGCTATTTTTGGGTTTTTTTGCCTGATCGACCTGTTTGGAGCTGATTTGGGGGTGACAGGAGCCGTTTGCCAGGCGTGAAGCCCGCTTGGTTTTGTCGGTCTTGTGCTACATTCCCCCATAATCATGGTCTCCGAATCCTCTTTGCCCCGGCTGTTTCCCCGCATTTTACTTGGTGTCCTCTTGGCGCTTTTGGCAGCGCTGCAGGTCCATTTCATCGTGCGGGATGTCTTGCCCTTGTCGTGGGATGAGTCTTTTCACAGCCTTCTTGCCCTACGGATGTTCAAGACACTTTCGGGTGAGGGTGCTCCGGGTGTAGGTGTATTGGATGTTTCCGGTTATTACCCGCCGTTGATCTATATCTTGTCGGCTCCGGGCGCCTTCATTTTCGGACGTAGCCTGGATGGGCTGTTGGCTGTGCAGGTTTTGCTTTTGCTGGTGCTTGTGTGGTCCACCTATGGATTGGGCCGCCGGATCGGGGATTGGCCGACAGGGCTTTTGGCCGCCTGGTTTGTGGCCACGGCTCCGATGATCTTTGGGGCCTCACGCACGTTTCTATTGGATGTACCTCTTACAGCCTTTGTGACATTGACCTTGTGGGTTTTGTTTGTTTTCTTTGACACTCCCCGTCCGGGTTGGGCGATTTTGCTGGGCGTCCTGACCGGTCTGTCCATGTTAGTTAAATGGACCGCGTTTCTTTTTCTATTGGGGCCGTTGCTGGCCATGCTGCACATGCGGGCTTATGACAGTCCTCTTCCCCATCCGCTGGCATTTGCCGATAAAGTCCGAAAAGCGTTTGTTTCTCTTATCCGGGAGCACACCGATGTTGTGCTGGGCGTGAGTTTGGCGATTGTGATTGGGGCCGCGATTGGGTTGCCTTGGTATCAAAACCATTTCGATCATGTGTTTAAATCTTTTGCCGCTGATCCGGTAGCTCACGATATTTTTGCGCGTCCGGGCACCAGCGAATCGCTTAATAAACTGGAGTTGTGGGGTTTCTATCTCCGTGCTCTCGGAAGCAACCAATTGCATTTGATTCCGGCATTGATTCTGCTGGGCGGTTTTTGTCTAAAGTTCCGGGAATCATCGCCGGGACGTATGGCTTTGTTTTACGGTTGGTTGTTGGCGATTGCCGCGTTCACGTTCATCCCCCTTAAGGATCCACGATTCACATTGCCAGCCATTCCGCTGCTTGCCGTTGCAGGGGCTGAGGGGCTTGTATGCGCGCTTCGCGGGGCCAAACGGGCCGTGCTTGCCTTACTAATCGCAGTATTTGTAGCGATTGGAGTCCTCCAGTGGGGAATGACCAGCTACCGGTGGATAACAGACACGAACACAATGCTGCCAACGCCTATCGGTGAAGTAACATTGTGGGGACCGGGCTGGCATGGGACGGCGATACGTATCCGGGAAGAATGGCCGTTAGATAAAATTGTGCAGACAATCCACCTGGATCGAGATCATCGCAATCGTGATGTGTTGGTCCTTTCCAATTTTACCTATCTGCATCCTGCTGTGCTGCAATTTGAGGCGAGCCTGCAAAACAAGCCGCTTCGGTTTACGTATGTGAAAAACGCCTGGAAGCCACCCGAGGATGCTATTCGCGAAGCGCATTGGATTATCACCAAAACCGGCGATGCAGGGCCCGGTTTTACATCCCGTGGTGTGCCGGAATTGGTTCAACGTCTTTACAATTCTACCGATCCGTTGCGAGATGGGCTCAATACTGTTGCCATTTTCCCGCTGCCGGATGGCACTGAAGCCGCACTTTATGAACGTCAGGAGTAAGTTTGGTTATCTTGGCGTCAATGTTTGCGAGCATCCCCTACCTCCCATGCATGAATAGGCCGTGGTAGCTTCTGCATTCTTGGTCCGGACATTCTATTCTAACGGTTGTATCCGGTATCCATACCATTAGCCGGAAACACAACGGTTCTTTTTTATTTCAGTCCACACCGCAGAAATAATGGCCATACTCGACGAAATTCTGGAACATAAGCGGCAAGATTTGGCTGTCCGTCAGGAACGGATAACGCTTGAACGGCTCAAAGAACAGGTGGAGCGTGTTTCTTCACCACGCGATTTTGCGGCTGCTTTGAAACGGCCCGAAGGCGCGCCGGTTCGTATGTTGGCCGAGATCAAAGCGGCCTCGCCCTCTGAAGGAAGAATCCGCGATGATTTCGATCCGGCGGAGATTGCCGAAATCTACGAAGAAGCGGGCGCGGCGGCTATTTCGATTTTAACGGAAGATAAGTTCTTTGGGGGTGAAGACGAACACCTGATTACCGTAAGTTCGATCACCGAGCTCCCGCTGCTTCGCAAAGACTTCACAATCTCCGAATATCAGATTTGGGAAGCGCGCACATTACGGGCCGATGCGGTTTTGCTTATGACCCAAATTTTAAGTCCGGATGAGATTGCGGCGTTTATGAAGGTCACTCACGATTTGGGAATGACCGCTTTTGTGGAAGCGCATACGGAAGAAGAATTGGATATCGCTATATCCAGCGGCGCACGGGTTATCGGAATCAACAACCGAGATTTTCGAACTTTGACAACGGATTTAGGTACGACCGAACGCCTGTGCGGCCGTGTGCCTGAAGACCGGATTTTGGTGAGCCAAAGCGGGATATCGGACCCTGCCGATATTCAACGTTTGGCCAAACTTCGTATCGATGCGGTGCAAGTGGGGACATCGCTCATGCGCCAAGACGATATTCAATCGTTTTTGGCAAGTCTGATGCCGGGGGCCTAAGGGGGATGTGGACTTATACAATCAAACGTTTGCTATTGGCCATCCCGACGCTTTTTGGCATTACCATCGTAACATTTTTAATTATTCACCTCGCTCCCGGTGACCCGGCGCAAATGCGTATCGGCATGGGGGGCAACCTGAGCCAAGCCAACGCCAAGCAAATTATCGAAAAGACACGTGAACGGTTTGGCCTCGATTCACCGCTGCATGTCCAATACGCACGGTGGATTTATAATGTATGCCGTCTGGATTTCGGGCGTTCCTTTGATGACGACCGGCCTGTAACCGAAAAAATTCTGGAACGTTTGCCGATCTCGCTGCAACTATCATTAGGCTCGCTGATTCTCAGCTATTTGATTGCCATTCCTATTGGTGTTTTTTATTCGGCACGCCAGGGCACTTTGGGAGACCAGCTGACTACTATAGGGATGTTTATTCTTTATTCGCTGCCCAATTTCTGGTTGGCAACGATGGCCCTTGTATTTTTATGTGGCGGGGATTTTTGGCGGATATTTCCCGTAACCGGTTTGGAATCGGAGCATTTCGGCGACCGGGATTTGTGGACGACGCTGCTCGACCGGATTTGGCATTTAATTTTGCCGATGGGTTGTATGACGTATGCGAGCCTGGCCTATCTTTCCCGTTATGCGCGGGCGGGGATGCTCGAAGTTATCCGTCAGGATTACATCTTGACCGCCCGGGCCAAGGGAGTTCAAGAAAAGATCGTCATTTTCAAACACGCTTTTCGTAATGCGCTGATTCCCCTACTGACGCTTATGGCGCAGCTTTTACCGGCGCTTTTGGGTGGGAGTGTCATTATCGAGACGATCTTTGCCATACCGGGTATGGGGCTATTAACTTTTGAAGCGGTGCTACAGAGAGATTATCCAACGATTATGGGGGTGTTTACGTTTTCCGCCATTTTGACCTTAATCGGTTTTATTTTGACCGATTTATTGTATGCCTGGGCGGATCCCCGGATCACATTTGAAGGGAGCCAATCATGAGCGATGCTTTAGGTGGTTCCTATTTCCGGATGGTCCGGAAACGGTTTTGCCGTCAGACCAATGCAGTTCTGGGTTTGATAATCATTCTTATTTTGGTTGTGGTTGCGATTGGCGCGCCGGTGATTGCAGGCAGTAAACCGATTGTGATGAAACAAAATGGAGAGATTTCATTTCCCGCGTTTTCATCCAATTCCAAGTACAATTTGATAGATTTTTCGACATTGCGCGAAAACGAATCTGAATCCGAGGATACGTGGGCGATTTTTCCGTTGATTCCGCATGGCCCTTTCGACACCGATATTCTCAGCATTCGTGAAGCTCCCAGCCGGGAACATTGGTTGGGTACGGACGATGTGGGCCGGGATGTCATGTCGCGTATGATTTGGGGTTCGCGGATATCGTTATCGGTGGGCTTGGTGGCGGTTAGCATTTATATTTTTATCGGTACGGTATTAGGAGCGTTGGCGGGTTATTTCGGCGGTTGGGTGGATGATGTGCTTACCCGTTGTATCGAAGTGATGATCTGCCTGCCGACGTTGATGTTCTTGATTGCGGCGATTGCGTTCCTTGGTCCGGGACTTTTTAATGTGATGCTGGTGATCGGCCTGATCAGTTGGCCGGGTGTGGCGCGTTTGGCCCGCGCCGAGTTTTTACGTCTGCGCAATATGGACTATGTCACAGCAGTTAAGGCGTTGGGGTGTTCGCACGCCCGGGCGATGTTCCGGCATGTGTTGCCGAATGCTCTGGCTCCGATTTTGGTTTCCGCGACATTTGGCGTGGCCTCCGCGATTCTTTTGGAATCTTCACTTTCATTTCTCGGATTTGGTGTGCCTGAACCCAATCCGAGCTGGGGAGGCCTTTTGGCGAACGGCCGGACGTATTTTTCATCATGGTGGCTGACGGTATTTCCGGGCGGGATGATTTTCATCACGATCTTATCGTATAACCTGGTCGGCGAAGGTTTACGCAATGCAGTGGATGCCCGCTTAAAAGACTGAACGCGGTTTAAGCCCCATGCCGCTGTGACCGATCACAATGTTCCTCGTTTTTTAGGAGTTTTTGCCCATGATTAAATTTGTCATGATTGCAATCGGCGGCGCCACCGGCGCGATTCTGCGTTATACGGTGGCCGGGTGGGCGCAAAAACTCACCGAGAGTTCGTTTCCGGCGGGAACGTTTACGGTCAATATTTTGGGTTGCCTTTTTATCGGAATTCTCGGAGCCTTGTTTGCGGGTCCGCATTTGATCCGCGAAGAGTACCGTTTCGCTATTTTGGTGGGACTTTTAGGAGCATTTACGACGTTTTCCACGTATGCTTGGGAGACATTGAGTTTGGTGAATGATGGGCAGCTAACCTATGCCATGGGGAATATTTTACTGAGCAATGTTGCCGGATTGATTGCGGTGTGGATCGGTTACCGGTTGGGCCAGACACTATTTGGTGTGTAGCGGCGAGCGGCGGAACATTTTGGAGTGTATGTCATGAAAATTCCCCAAGATGGTTATTTGTTGCGTATCTTTATCGGCGAAAGCGATAAGTGGCACGGGCAGCCGCTGTATGAAGCGATTGTGAAAAAAGCCCGCGAATTGCAGATGGCGGGCGCAACGGTGCTTCGGGGGCCGATGGGATTTGGGGCCAAAAGCCATTTGCATACGGCGAAGATTTTACGTTTGTCGGAAGATTTGCCGATTGTGATCGAAATTGTAGACAGCAAAGAGAAACTCGATGGCTTGCTGCCGCATTTGGATGAGATGGTGGGGGACGGTTTGATAACCATGGAACGTGTGCAGGTGATCAAATACCGCGCGGGTGAAGAGCGCAAAGGATCTCCGCAGGGCAAGTCATTCACAGAAGTCCCATAATTTTCGTAAAAAACCGACAGATTGGATTGCCATAAAGCACGCCGGGTGTTTTTCCTTCCGGGGATAGCTTCCATTACGCAATTGAAATTCGGATAATTTTTCCATCTCAATAATTATTTAGGAGATGGGGACATGAAAATTCGTAAGACGCTGCAGTACAGCGGAATCGCGTTACTTGTTTGTTTCACATTCGCATTGGCCGGAACAGCTTCAGAATCCGGCCCGAAGGCCGATCCCAAAGAACGCATCAGCGCTGAACTTAAGGCTATGGCTGAACGTCCGGCCCAAACCAAGTGCCCGATTTCCGGAGAACCGATTTCGGGAAAAAACACCTTTACGTATATGGGGCATAACATTCAAACCTGTTGCCCCGACTGTGTAGCCAAAGTCAAAAAGGATCCGCTTTCGGCAATTTTGAAAATCCGTTTGGCCGGTGAAGAGCCTGCATTAGCCGAGGGTTTTAGCCACCAGACCACCTGCCCGGTGCGGGGCGGGAAAGTGGCCGACACCGTTTACGAAGTACGCGACAATATCCTTGTGAAGTTCTGTTGTGCGGGCTGTGAAGAAGGGTTTAAGAAAAACCCCGAAAAGACGGCCAAAGAAATGCTCGATCAGAAAATTGCGCCGACCTTGATTACTTTGGAGCAGAAAGCCTGCCCTGTATCCGGCGGCCCGGTTTCAAAAGATATGTTTACTGTCTTTGAAGGCAAAAAGATTGGGCTGTGTTGTGCAGCCTGCAAAGGCGCTGTGGATGCAAAGGCCGCCGAGTATATGCAAACGCTACGCGATGAAGGCATTGTGCTTGCATCGAGCGAATAACAAATAGCCTTTTGTCCGGGCGCGGGATAGAAGTTGTGTTAGGGGTGGCCTAGCCGAGCGGAAGGTCTTCATCCGGCGGTGCGGTTGTTTCGTGCGGAGAGGCGAGGCCCTCTTGGACTTCGTATAGGTACATGTAGCGCATGAACATCGAGAACGCGGCGAACATGGCGATCATCAGACCCGGCAGGCCATCTAAGAATCCCGCGCGGAGCACATAGACTTTGAAGAATTTTGCCAGCGGCTTGAGTCCGAGCGTAATCCAGCCCGCGCGTTGGCCTTTGACTTCGGCATTTTCCGCGCCCCAACGGGCATAGCGTTGGAAGCGCTCCATCCATTCATCCAGATTGGCATAGGGCTCGTGCAGCAGTGCGCCGCTAAGACGGCCCGTATTGCCATTGGTTTTGAGCTCGGGGTGGACCTGGCGGGGGATGAATTCGCAACGGTCTTTACGGAAAAAACGTACGACGGTGTCATTACCCCAGCCGCCGTGTTTGATCTGTTTGCCCATAAACGAGTTCTTGCGGGGCAGGTGATAGGCCACCGCATTCGGCTTTTTCTCCAGTTTCCTCAAGATTTCATCGCGCAATTCTTGTGTGACCTGCTCGTCACTGTCGCAGATCAGAGTCCAGTTGTGGGTGGTTTGCTGTAAGGCCCAGGTGTTTTGCGCGGCGTAGTTTTGATAGGGCGTGTGCCGAAACACATGCTCGGTGTACTGCTGGGCAATGGCTACGGTCTCATCGGTGGAGCCGGAGTCAACGACGACCAGCTCATCCACAAATTCGAGGGACTTGAGACATTTGCGCAGCTTATGGGCCACATTGAAAGTCAAGACGATGGCGGATAGGGGTTCACGAGCCATGGGTGCTTTATTATCGGTTATGAGGACGTGGTTTGCAAATCTTGGGGGGGCAACTGTTTGATTTTATGAAAGTTGCTCAAGTTAAAATAAGTTGACATGTGGGCGGGCCAATCCAGTGGAAATGGTGTTCCGTTCCAGTATATGAGGAGACGGAAGGGGTTCGCGGAAAGTTCTAAGATTGATAGGCTGGACAAAGAGCCTGTTCAATGAGATGCAGGCCCACTATGGGCAGGGGAACGATACGCTGGATTCTCGTTCGGAAAATACTTAGGTTGATATCCGGAGCGCGAGCCTCGCATGAGGTTCGTCGATGCCGGTATGTTGTTGAATACAAACGATACGATGATCCGGCACCGTTTGGCCCGAAAGGGCTACGGTTGCGATTTTATTGAAAGACAGCGAACGATGCCTACGATCCATGAAGCCGCATTGAGCGAAGCGCAGCAAATCGTTGAGAAATTCCCAGTTAAACGTTCATCGGTGATTCCGCTTTTGCATTTGGCGCAACGTTGTTACGGATATGTTTCGCCCGATGCGATGCGCGAGGTGGCGGAGCTTTCGGGCCTTACACCGGCGCAAGTGCAGGGCGTGGCGACGTTTTATACGATGTTTCCGCTGAAACCACGCGGTACGTATCACGTCGAAATTTGCCGCAATATCTCTTGCGATATCACCGGCGCGAAAGATATCGGGAAACGGGCCATCGAAAAACTGGGTATCGGCTGGGGCCAGACTTCAGCGGATGGCCGTTTCACACTCGACAAAGTGGAATGCATCGGCAATTGCAGCCAAGGTCCCTGTATGCAAATCAACGGCAAGGAATACGGCCATCTGACTCCGGATGAGTTCGATGCCGTTATCGATGCTTTGGAATAGAGTTGAAGAAGTAATTCACCGGACGGTATATCATGCCCGCATCGGAAACACGCATACTCCTGGAGCATATCGGCGAACCCCAAAGCTGTACCTTGGAAGGTTACCGGCGGCGGGGTGGTTATGAGGCCCTGCGCAAGGCGTTATTTGAAATGACGCCGGATGATGTTATCGAAGAAGTGAAGACATCCGGTGTGCGCGGCCGTGGTGGAGCGGGGTTCCCGGCCGGTGTGAAATGGGGATTCATTCCTAAAGCCTCCCCCAAAGCGCGTTATTTGGTTTGTAATGCGGATGAGAGCGAACCGGGCACGGCCAAAGACCGGGCGATTATGGAGTTCGATCCGCATCAGTTGATCGAAGGCTGTATTATTTGCTCTTACGCGATTGGCGCGCATTACGCCTTCATCTATATCCGGGGCGAATACCACCACATTGCCGAACATTTGCAGTTTGCCATTAACCAGGCCTATGAAGCCGGTTTGGCGGGCAAGGGTATTCTTGGGAGCGAATACGATTGTGAAGTAATTCTCTACCGGGGTGGCGGGGCTTACATTTGCGGCGAAGAGTCAGGTCTTTTGACTTCATTGGAAGGCCGAAAAGGCTATCCACGCAATAAACCGCCGTTTCCGGCTATCGAGGGTCTCTATAAAAGCCCCACCGTGGTTAACAATGTCGAGACATTGGCCTGCGTGCCCCTGGTTATTAGCAAAGGCGGCGAATGGTATGCCTCGATGGGGACGGAAAAGAGCAAAGGCACTAAGTTGCTCTCGATTTCCGGCCATGTGAATAAGCCCGGTGTATATGAGATCGAACTGGGCAAAATGACGCTCCGGGAGATCATTGACGATCTGGCCGGGGGTGTCCCCGGAGGCCGTAAGATCAAAGGCGTCATTCCGGGCGGAAGTTCGATGCCGATTCTCCCGCCGGACAAGCTGGATATTCCTTTCGATTATGAGTCCGTACAGGCAGCCGGTTCGCTGCTTGGTTCAGGCGGAATTATCGTGCTTGACGAGACCGTGGATATCGTGGAGATGGCGCTACTACTCACCAAGTTCTATGCGCATGAATCCTGCGGACAGTGCACACCCTGCCGTGAAGGCACACGGTGGATGCTGAATACCATGACAGCGATTTATGAAAAGCAGGGGCATCCTGACGATTTGGATTTGATTCGAGGTCTGTTTAAGACCGAGTTCAGTTCGATTTGTCTGTTGTGGTCGTCCCTGATTATGCCGATTCGGGCTTTTCTCCAACATTATCCGGAAGAGTTCGAGGCGTATATCAAACAGAGCAAGCTGGATTTGGAGGCGATAAAGAATAAAGAACAACTGTCTCCTTCCACGGCTCTAGCCGTTCCGGGCGAAGCGTTGCCGGGGCGGCCGGTTAAACTGCGTCTGGCAGAGTGACGATTGCCGGCGAATTAGGTTTGGCTGCATAAAGCAAAGAAAGAGCTTTTGAATCGAAGATTATGGCTACGATCAAAAATCCTCATACTGGAACGGTAATCCGCCCCAAGGCGCATCCTTTTGCGGGTGACGCTGCACGCCGGAGACGTGAAGAGAGCAAGAAAATCACCGACCCCGTGACCTGCACGATCAATGATCAAGAAGTGACCGTGCAAAAGGGAACGACGATTTTTGAAGCGTGCTGCCAGGCGGGGATTTATGTTCCGCATTACTGTTACGATCCCGATTTGACGATTGTTGCCAGTTGCCGTCTGTGTTTGGTAGAAGTTGAAAAAGTACCCAAATTGGTGCCTTCTTGTTCAACGCCGGTGGCGGAAGGCAACGTTATCCTTACCGATAGTGAAAAGGTGGTTGAAGCGCGTAACTGGCAGATGGAACTTCTGCTCAACAACCACCCCTTGGATTGCCCGGTGTGCGATCAGGGTGGCCATTGTCAGCTGCAACGCTACAGCATGGATTACGGAACGGATGATACCCGGTTCCGTTTTCCGAAACGCGTTTTCCCCAAACCGGATCTCGGTCCACTGATCGATATAGAGCGCAACCGCTGCATTCTCTGTTCACGTTGCGTGCGTTTTATGGATGAGATTGCCGGGAATGCCGAACTGGAAGTGATGGCGCGGGGCAATGATTCCTATATCGGGACATTTCAAGAACAACCGCTGGAGAATGAGTTTGCGGGCAATACCATCGATTTGTGTCCGGTCGGTTGCTTGACGGATAAGGTTTTTCGTTTCCGGGCGCGTGTATGGGAATTACGTCCCATCGCTTCGGTCTGTCCGCATTGCGCCGTGGGGTGCTCTGTGGAGATCGAAGGACGGAAACGCAATCACGAACTTTTACGTGTGACTCCTCGCCGTAATGATGAAGTGAATGGGCGGTGGATCTGCGATAAAGGCCGTTTTGGCTACGACTTTGTAAATTCCAAAGAACGAGCCAAACTGCCTTTGGTGAAGCGGGACGGCGTTCTTAAGAATCAAAACGGTGTCAATCCGGTTGATTTGACTGTCGATAAGCTGAAGGCCATTCAAAGCGAACATGGCGGGCAAGCGATTGCCGGTCTGGCTGAAGCGAATCTTCCGAATGAGGCGCTGTACGCTTTCCAGAAGTTGCTGCGGGATGCACTCGGTTCTAACAATCTGGATCACCGGACCGAATATGCTGGTGTCAATCATGACGATGGATATTTGACCTCGCTCCGCCTGGGCGCGACCAACGATCCATTGGATGAGGTCGAGGGCGCGGATGCGATTCTGCTGATCGGTTCGGATCTGCCCAATGAACTTCCGATTCTTAATTTGAAATTGCAACAACGGCTAAAGGGCGCGCATCCGGCCCGGCTGTTGGTTGCGGCCAACCGCGGCGGTGAATATGAACGCCATGCTTCGGAATACATTCGTTACCGTCCGGGTACGGAAGGTGCATTTGCGGCGGTGCTGCTTTCAGCGGTAATTGCGGCCAAACAAGCGGATGTTCCGGGCGAGTTGGCCGCCTTGATCGAAAAGATCGACGTTCAGTCTTGCCTTGGCCAGTGCGATTTGGCTTGGGACGCGGTTGAGAAGATTGCTTCTGCGATGGCCAATGCCGAGCATCCGACGATTTTGATCGGTGAAGAACTTTGGTCATCGGTGGATGGCTCCAATACCGTGGCGATTTTATCCGATGTGGCCCGGGTGTTGGGGATTCTGCATGAAGACCGGATCGGCATCAATCTGTTATTGCCTGAATCCAACAGCCGTGGCGCGGTCGATATGGGTGTTTTGCCTCATTTGGGACCGGGTCTTGCACCGGTGGAGAATCCCGGAAAAGGCACGGCGGAAATTCTTAAAGCGGCTGCAAACGGCGAGATTAAGGCCCTGATTCTGTTAGGGACGAATCTATTATGCCGTTATCCGGACCGGGCTTTGGCCCAGGCTGCTTTAGAGAAGACCGAATTTGTTTTGGTCATCGACGCCTTCAAGCATGAAACCGTCGAGATGGCTGATGTATTCCTGCCGATTTCACAATATTCGGAATATGAAGGAACCTTTACGAACGTTTCCGGCCGCGTTCAACGAGCCCAAGCGGCTCTTGCTCCTCTGCCCGGAACGGCGATCCCAACACGTGTTTTGCAGGTCTTGGCCCAGCGTCTGGGCAGTGATGTTCCCGAGAAACAACCGAATGAACTGTTTGCCGAATTGGCTTCGGTTGTCGCATCTTATGGACAGATGACATGGGACGGTATTCTAGGCGATGGCCTGGATCAAGATGTTTCAAAGTCAGGAATTTTTGCTGAGGCGGGAGGGCGCTTTGCGGCTTTCGATGCGCCTGCACCGCCGTCCTTGGGCCCCGATGGATATCCGTTGCGTTTGATCCGGGGCCGCAAGTTATGGGATCAATCGAAATGGGTGCGCTATACGCCCGCTCTGGTGGAGCGGTCGGAGATGGACGGCGGTATTTCTGTGATTTTATCGCCTGCCGATGCGCAAAAATCCGGTATCGAGGATGGCGCGGAGGTCACCGTGGCCGCGCCAACCGCCAGCCTGCGGGCCAAAGTTTCCATCAATTCAATTGCGCCCGAGGGTTGCGCGGTGCTACCGGGGTCCTACGATGCAATTGCTGCGAATGAACTTTGCAATGAAGGGGCAACCCACGTGAGGCTGACCACATGATTCCCGAACCGAACATGACAGCACTGCAAGCTGCGGTTCTGGGCCTTATCAAAATTGCCGTCATTATCGGTGTTGTATTAGGCGTCGTGGCATATTCTGTCTGGCTGGAACGTAAAGTCTTGGCCCGGATCCAGGCGCGTTTCGGGCCCAACCGTGTCGGTCCCTTCGGACTTTTGCAGCCGGTCGCAGATGGAATCAAACTTTTCCTGAAAGAAGATATCACTCCCAAAGAGTGTGACCGTTTGATTTATTATTTGGCGCCTATTTTGAGCATGATGCCCGCATTAACCGCTCTTGCGGTTATTCCATTCGGGCCGGGCTTTGTGCTTCCCGAGTGGGTTCCGATTGTCGGTGGACTTCCACTGAACTGGCAAATCGCCAATCCGGATATCGGCATTATATTTATTTTGGCGGTGGCCTCGATCGGTGTGTACGGCATTTTTATGGCCGGGTGGAGTTCGCAGAATAAATATTCGCTTATCGGTGCACTCCGCAGTTCCGCACAGATGGTGAGCTATGAGCTTTCTTTGGGATTGTCGTTAATCACGGTTTTGGTTGCAGCCGGAAATTTGAACATGCGGGAGATTGTTGAGAGCCAGGACCATGGATTTTGGAATTGGTGGGCATTCAACCATGAAATTCTGTTTCTCCCCGGCTTCATCGCATTTGTGCTTTATGTCATAGCCGCATTCGCAGAAACCAACCGTACGCCGTTTGACCTGCCCGAAGCGGAAACCGAATTGGTGGCCGGTTATCATACCGAATACAGCAGCATGAAATTCGCCATGTTTTTCATGGCGGAATATACCAACATGGTTGTGGCTTCATCGATTGCCACGACTTTATTCTTGGGCGGTTATAAAGCGCCATTGCCCGGGCTCGATTTTATTCCGGGTGTTTGTTGGTTTGCCATGAAGGTTTTCTTCTTTCTCTTCTTTTTCATTTGGATTCGCGGCACCATGCCGAGATTACGTTACGATCAGCTGATGCGTTTCGGCTGGAAATTTATGCTTCCAGCGGCATTGGCGAATTTAGTTTTTATAAGCATCGTCCTTTTGGTTTTGCAGTCGCCTTAATCAGCGGTGCGAAAGCAAGAGGCGTTTTCATAGCGGGCGGTTGTCCGCCAGGTTTGAGACAAGGGAATGCGGCGCGGTCATTTGAGACCGGATTGAGAAATCGCTGCCGAGGAAGAGTATGCTCAGCGCATTTATTTTCTGGATTTTTGCATCCATCGCACTTGTTTTTGCAACGGGCGTGGTGATTTGCCGGAATCCGATGCACTCCGCCATCTGCCTCGTGGCCACTTTGGCAGGTGTTGCCGGTGTTTATCTCCATCTTCATGCCGAATTTATGGCATGGCTGCAAATTTTGGTTTATACCGGCGCGGTGATGGTGTTGATCGTTTTCACGGTATCCCTGCTGAACTTGCAACGCGACGACAAACTGACCTTAAACACACCCCAGCTGTGGGGCGTATTTTTTGCGCTCGCATTTATGGTGGTGATGTTCGTTTATTTCAAACTGGATAACACATTCGGATTCGAAGGCCCCGTCAAACCGCCTGTTGATGTTCAATGGGGCGGTGCGGTGATGGTGGCTTCAAGCCTTTTTGGACCCTATGTGTATGCCGTGCAAATCGCAGCGGTTCTTTTGACCGGTGCTGTGGTTGGCGCGGTGATGTTAACCCGTAAGAGCCGGGACGAGGTCGAATAAGACGATGGTGGTACTCAACCATTACTTGGTATTGGCGGGCGCGCTTTTCACAATCGGAGCGATTGGGGTCATGCTGCGCCGTAACGCTATCGTCCTGCTGATGTCGGTCGAGCTGATGCTGAACGCCGGGAATCTGGCGCTTTTGGCCTTTGCACGGTTTGCGGGTGCAGATCCCAGCCGGGGCATTGTGGCTGCAAACGGCATGTCCCTGGTCTTTTTTGTCATGACTGTCGCCGCCGCGGAAGTTGCCGTGGGTTTGGCGATTTTAATCAATATGCATCGTCAATCAGACTCGATCGAAGCCGACCGGGTCCATGAATTGGCGGGCTAAGGCAATACTGAACGAAAGATATTGAATTAGTTAAGACAGGAACCCACCGTGGCGCCGGAGAGCACATATAACGCGCAACAGTTTGTTCAAGAGGCCTTTGGCAGCGCCAATGTGTCGATGGGGCTCATTATGCCCGAGACCATTTTGGCGCTGACCGCTGCCGTGCTGTTAATTTGGGATTTGCTCTGTTTGCGTAGCGGGCCGCTGCCGGGACGGGGCCGACGGAATTTTTCATTCGTTTTGATCTCGATCATCGGTATCGGTATTGCCTACCTGTTTTCCCGGTCCGCGCTTTTGGGTGAAGGTTTCGGCCGTACCGTAATCCGCGATGGCTTGGGTGTTGTCTTTGAACGGATTTTCCTGCTTTCGGGGCTTTTATGCGTGCTGATTTCCAAGCGGTTCTTGGATCGGCACCTTGTCCATCAAGTCGAGTATTACATTCTGGTTCTGCTGGCGACGGCGGGCATGATTGTGATGGGCAAAGCCGGGGATATGATTACGCTGTTCCTCGGTTTGGAGTTGCTTTCCATTTCGCTTTATGTGTTGACGGGCCTGTTCCGCGGCGAGCCGTTTTCGGTCGAAGCATCGTTTAAGTATTTCATTCTGGGTGCGTTTTCGACGGGCTTTTTGGTATTCGGTATCGCTTTTCTTTACGGCACATTCGGTACAACCAATCTTTTGGCAATCGGCGAAGCGTTCCGCGCAGATCCCGAACTGATTTACGATCCGTATCTGTTGTTCTTTGGCATAGCGCTGATCCTCACCGGTCTGGGGTTCAAAGTCTCATTGGTACCGTTCCATGCTTGGGCTCCGGATGTGTACCAAGGTGCGCCAACTCCGATTAGCGGTTTGATTGCCACCGGTTCCAAGATTGCCGGATTTGCGGCATTGATTCGTATCTTGGCGCTGGCTTTGCCGTTGAGTTATACGGTCTGGAGTTCGGCGATTTGGTGGCTGGCTCTGCTGACGATGATCGTCGGAAACTTCATGGCCCTGACTCAAGATGATCTGAAACGTCTGCTGGCGTATTCATCCGTGGCTCATGGCGGCTATTTAATGATGGGCTTTTTGTCGCAGAGCGCCGTGGGTATTCAGGCTGTGGTTTTTTATGCGCTGGCTTATACGTTGATGACCAGCGGAGCGTTCGCCGTGATCGTTTTGGCCGGACGCCATGACCGCGAGCGCTACACGATTTCCGATATGAACGGATTGGCCGATGCCAGCCCCACGCTTGCAGCGGCTATGGCCGTATTTCTTTTCTCGCTGGCGGGAATGCCGGTAACAGCAGGTTTTATGGGCAAACTGTTTCTTTTTGCCGGAGCTGTACAGGCCGGATATAAGGGATTGGCCATCATCGGCATTTTGACCAGTGTTGTTTCTTTCGCTTATTACCTGCGCATCGTGGTAGCGATGTATATGCGTGAAGCCGATGAGCCGTGGCGTCTGGAAGGCGCAACGGCATCCGGTTCATTAGCCGTTTTAATCGCCGTTGCCGGTGTGCTCTATTTCGGATGCTTCCCGGGTGGCCTTTGGGGACGTATCGCCAGCAGCCTGTCTGAGGCCGCTCCTTATTTGATGAGTGTGACGATGGGTCTAGGAGGTCTCGGGGGATAAAAGATGTTGAAATACTGTTGGTTCATACCTTTGTTCCCCGCATTGGCCTTTTTGGCTAATGGACTGTTGGTGCTCTTTCGAGTTCCGATTCGCGACCAATTGGCCGGCAAGATTGCCGTCATTGCGATGATTTTATCCACGTTGATCTGCCTGGGATGTTTGGGCGATCTTTTAGGCGGCGCGGAGCCTTATGACGCCGATTTGTATACGTGGATGGGATTTGAGGGGGGATTGGATATCCCCATCGGTTTCCGTTGCGATCAATTAACCGCGATCATGTTGCTTGTTGTCGGGGTGGTAGGCACGATTATTTTCGTTTACGCGACGGGCTATATGCACGGCGATCCCGGATACGCCCGGTTTTTCACCTATTTCCCACTGTTTACCACAATGATGTTCATTCTGGTTCTAGGGAACTCGCTTCCTTTGCTTTTTGTGGGTTGGGAAGGTGTGGGGCTGTGCAGTTATTTATTGATCGGATATTTCTTTGATCGCGATTATGCCCATGAGGCTGGCAAAAAAGCTTTTATTGTTAACCGGATCGGAGATGCCGGTTTCCTAATCGGCATGATGCTCTTGTATTGGAGCTTAGGCAGCCTGCGTTTCAGCGATATCGCTGCTCATGCAAGCCATGTTTATGCGGCCGCTCCCGGTTTGGCATTGGCGATTACGCTGCTGCTGTTCGTGGGCGCGACCGGCAAGTCGGCGCAGATTCCTCTGTTTGTTTGGCTTCCCGATGCCATGGCCGGTCCTACTCCGGTTTCGGCACTGATTCACGCTGCCACCATGGTTACAGCGGGTGTTTATATGGTGTGCCGTCTGTCGGCGCTCTACACCTTGGTGCCCATGGCCGGATTGGTCATCGCCCTGACAGGTGGTGCTACGGCGCTTTTGACCGCAGCCATTGCCATGACCCAACGGGATGCGAAACGAATTCTGGCCTATTCCACGATCTCGCAACTGGGCTTTATGTTTATGGCGGCGGGTGTGGGCGGTTACGTGGCCGCGATCTTCCATTTGATGACGCACGCCTTCTTTAAGGCTTGTCTCTTTTTAGGATCCGGCTGTGTGCTTCACGCCTTCCACGTGGATACCGATGTGGATGTATTCAAATGCGGCGGATTGCGCAAGCACCTGCCCATTACCCGTATAACGTTTCTTGTTTCATGCTTGGCGATTGCGGGCATTCCCCCGTTCTCCGGTTTCTTCTCTAAAGACGAAATCCTATGGGATGCTTTCAAGCACGGTTACGAGTTGATTTGGGTTATGGGTGTAGCCGGTGCATTCTGTACGGCGTTTTATATGTTCCGTTTGTATACGTTAGTATTCTCCGGGGAATTCCGTGGCGATCCCGAATCGCATCACTCCGTTGAAGAACAAGCCGCACACCTGCATGAGTCGCCACCCTTGATGACGGTTCCGATCAGCATCCTGGCTTTTCTGGCTCTGGTAGGCGGGTTGGTCAACATTCCGCATATCTTTACCAAACTGCACGATTTCCTTACGCCGGTGTTCCATGCCGGTCATGATGTTCATGCTGCTGCTGCGTCTGCCGGTGAGCCGGGCCTGGCTTGGGAGCTTGGTCTGATGGTTTTCTCGGTGGCCGTCGCTTTGGTGGGAATTTTGGTGGCGCGGGTTCTTTATCTCTATACCAAGGGTGGCCCCGAACAGGTTTCGAAATCGGCGGATTTGGCATACGAGTTATCGTTCAACAAGTTCTTTGTGGATGAGCTTTACGACCGCGTCTTTATTAGCAAAACAATGGGTCTTGCGGGGATTTTCCGCTGGATCGATGACAACATAATCATCGCCGGGCTGAATGGACTGGGCAAAATAGCGACCTGGTGCAGCCGAGTAATTCGTCCGGTGCAGACCGGCTACGTGCAACATTACGCTCTGGCTATTTTGATCGGACTGGTGTTCATCGTGCTGGTCTTTTTAACGAACTGAGTTTGAGACTCTACGAGGATTAGAGGCGTGCCCTTACTGAGCTGGATCATATTCTTGCCGATGTTAGGCGCTTTCGTGTTGTTGCTGGCGGGCGGCAAACGTCCCGGCCCCTTACGCGGAATTGCCACTGCGGTGACGATTGTCGACTTGTTGTTATGTATTCGGCTTTGGTCGCAAGCGTCCGGGGCGGAAAGCAGCGGAATTTATTTGTTTTCCCATGTGATCGATTGGGTTCCCGCTGTCGGTTTCCGGTATGCCGTGGGCGTCGATGGCCTGGCGGTGGTGATGGTCACGTTAACAGCGTTCATCAGCGCGCTTTGTATCCCCGCATCATTCAAATACATCCAGAAACGTGAAAAGTCCTATTACATCCTGATGCTGCTTTTGCAGACGGGTATGATGGGGACTTTTATGGCTACCGACCTTTTGCTCTTCTTCCTTTTCTGGGAGTTGATGCTGGTGCCGATGTATTTGTTGATCGGCATTTGGGGCGGGAAGTTACGTATCTATGCCAGCCTTAAGTTCTTCCTTTATACGGCGTTCGGATCGGCATTGATGCTGATTGCGATTTTCTGTTTGGCATTCCATATCTGGGATCCGCAATGGACCGGCCCGCTGTCGTTCTCTTTTGAGACTCTGATTGAGGCGGGTGTTCCCGAGAATTTCCAGGTTTGGATGTTTGCAGCGTTCTTCTTGGCGTTTGCGATCAAGATGCCGCTGTTCCCGGTTCACACGTGGCTGCCGTATGCGCACACCGAAGCCCCGACAGCCGGTTCTGTGATTTTGGCGGGCATTCTGTTGAAGACCGGTATTTACGGTTATCTGCGTTTTGCCGTGCCGTTGTTCCCGTATGGCGCAAAAGTTTTTGCTCCGGTGCTTTTGACTCTGGGATTGATCGGTATTGTCTATGGCGCGTTGCTGGCGCTGGTGCAGACCGATGTGAAACGGTTGGTTGCCTATTCGTCTGTGAGCCATATGGGGACCTTGGTTGTCGGTCTCTACGCGGCGAATCTTGCCGGTGTTTCAGGCGGCATCATGCAGATGATTAACCATGGCCTTTCGACGGGTGCACTGTTTCTTGTTGTCGGCATGATCTATGAACGGCGTCATACCCGGGATATCGCCGATTTCGGCGGTCTATCGAAAGTGATGCCGGTTTATGCTGCGTTTTTTATGCTGTTTACGCTGTCATCGATTGGTTTGCCGGGCCTGAATGGTTTTGTCGGCGAATTTCTTATCTTTGTAGGACTTGCCCAACGCAGCATTATCGGATTGGTGATTGCAGTCACAGGCGTGATTCTTGGCGCGGTCTATATGCTCTGGCTGTATCAGCGCGTGTTCTTTGGTGAAGTCACAAACGACAAAAATCGTGGATTGACCGATTTGGATACGCGTGAAGTTTTGATTTTAACGGCTCTTCTGCTGGTCTGCATTTGGATCGGACTCTATCCCGCTCCGGTGCTGGATATGATTCAGCCAAGCACGGAACGGATTGTGGATGCAATGACTTGGTCTACCGATCCAACTTGGTCGGATACTTTCCATGCCAGTATGCCTGCGGTTCCTGAGATTCTGGATGTACATGGAGCAGCAGGTGCATCCGGCCATTAGGTTTCTACGGTAATTTCCCCCTGCCTTGGACGTCGATTACGAAAGCAATAGGCTTATCAAAGCGTATCAATCATCGTCTCTTGGGCATGCGAACATAGCGGTATTGCGATTGAGCGGCATAATTCCGGGCATTTGAGTGGATAATCAGCATGAAAATGAGCAAGAACAAACCATATTTGAACCTGAATTGGGGACTCGGCATCAGCCTTTTCATGATTATCTGTCTGCTGGGCGGCTGCGCCAGTAAGGGAGATACCGTGTCAGATAAGCTGATGTTCTGGAAAGAATCCGAGCCGATTCGAATCCGGCCCAAGCGTTACGATGGGGTCGCACCACAAAGCACTCCGTCAGCGGAGTCATCGACTAGTTCGGCTGTGGAATCAACCGATGCATCAGCGGTGGCGCCTACTTCGGAACCGAATGCGGAAGCTTCAGAGGAAAGCCAAAGTGACGATCCTTATGAAGGAATGAGCGCGGCAGAACGCAAGCAGATGGAGAAGATCGAACGTGAAGCCGAAGCCATCCGCAAATCAGAACGTGTAAAGTCCCGTTTATTCAGGGGATTGTGAGAATTCGTGGGCGCAGTAGCAACCGATTACCGCTTTAAGGATTGACCCTGCTGTAGGAGATTGCTAGTTTCGCATTTCGCTTAAAATGTCGGGTCCTTAGCTCAGTTTGGTTAGAGCGCTTGCTTGACATGCAAGAGGTCACTGGTTCAAGTCCAGTAGGACCCATTTGTGTTGCAACGCGGTGGGCCTGCCCGTACCCGGGGCGATTCCAGCTAGCCGTCGACTAGTTATGGAGCCAGCCTTGTGGACAGTCCTCAAAAATGAATAAATAACAAGCCGTACAAGCCCAATTGGCACCGTAGGCGGGTATCATCATTTCGATCCGGGCTGAGTGCGGTATTCATATACCGTTTCCGTTGCTGACCATTGGCATTTGTGGTCGTTTTTGACTACGATTTGCGCTACTCGTACACTGTACGCTACGGACAGCGATGTGCTGACGGTTGAATTCGCCGAGGTAAGGAAGGAGTTCGGTCATTAGGAAAAGACGACGTCCCCAACGGCCAGATCGAAGCCCTGTGGATGATACACGGATCAATGAGCGGATACGCGTTCGTGAAGTTCGTTTGATTGATGATACGGGTGAGCACACCGGTATCGTCTCGACACATGAGGCTATGGCAAGGGCACAAAGAGCTGGTTTGGATTTGGTTGAAATTAGCGACAAATCCAAGCCGCCCGTTTGCCGGATCATGGATTACGGCCAGTTCCTTTACCAAAAGGCGAAGAAACTTAAGGATTCACGAAAGAAACTTAAGAAAATTGTCGTCAAAGAAGTCAAAATGCGGCCCAAGATCGGGCAGGGCGACTATCAGACTAAACTGAAGCACGCCATCGGATTTCTGGAGCACGGCGATAAAGTCAAGTTTTTGATGCAATTTCGGGGGCGTGAAAACGCTCACCGGGATATTGGAGCCGAGATTCTGCAAAAGGTAATCGCGGACCTGGACGGAATCGGAACGGCCGAAGCGCAGCCACGCATGGAAGGCCAGTTTATGAATATGGTTGTGGCCCCGGATGCGGGGATGCTGCGTCGTGTACAACGTGAGCGAGGCGCCCCAAAGGCGAAGTCAGACGAGAAACCAAAAAAGGCCGATGCTGAGGATGAAATCCCGGAATTCGAAGACGGGGAAGATAGCCCGGCTGAAAGCCAGACTGAGTTGATAAAGGAGAACGACGTGGAAGAAGCGCCTGCGAGCGTTTCCAGCGTCGAGTCATAATTATGGCCAAAGGTCCCAAAATGAAAACAAACCGGGGTGCCGCAAAACGCTTTCGGCTCACCTCGAAAGGCAAAGTCCGCCGCCAACGCGCGTATCACAGCCATTTGAACACCTGCAAGACAACCAAGCAGAAGCGCAACTTCCGTAAGGGCGCCCTGGTTGATTCAGGCGATGAGTACCGCGTAAAACGTATGCTCTGCGTATAAGGCGGACCGGTTTAATTATCATTGCTAAATAGATCTGTTTGGAGGAATCGAAATGCCTCGTTCCAGTAATAATGTTGCCTCCCGGCAACGCCGGAAAAAATTGCTGAAAGAAGCCAGCGGCTTTCGCGGCCGTCGTAAAAACCTAATCCGTTCGGCAAAAGACGGTGTCATGAAGGCCGGCTCCTATGCTTACCGTGACCGCCGGGTCCGGAAACGTGAATTCCGCCGTCTGTGGATTACCCGTATCAGCGCCGCCGCAAAGATGGCGGGGACCTCATATAGCACGCTGATTGGCAAGCTGAATGCGGCGGGCGTCGAGATCGACCGGAAGGCTTTGTCCGAACTGGCGATTGCAGATTATGCGGCGTTTAAAAGCCTGGTTGAATCGGTTTGAGCCGCAGGACCGGACTTTAGTGCGGATACGCTAAAGACATTCATAATTCGATAACTTGGCAACGGCCACGGCTCCATTGGACCGTGGCTGTTTGTTTGAAGGGCGGTTATAAGGTTTAGATAGGAGTAATAGGAACGGTTTTCAGAGTTCCGGGTTTTTGGCGTGCGGCTCATCAGGAGATTCGCCCTCCCACGCGGTCCCGCGTGGCTCGGCGGGAAGTCGCGTCCTCCCGGATGGGATTTGAAAGCCCGCTCCAAGTACTTCGCATCTCAAATGGAGTGATGAAATTGGCCACTGAGACTATCGACGGCATTTTGAGCAGCATTGCTGAAATCGCAAAAACGGCTGAAGACGACCTACGGGCCGCTGAGAGTGAATCAGACCTTTATGACCGCAAGGTCAAGTACTTGGGCAAAAAGGGTTCACTGAAGGCGATTATGCGCAACGTGGGCCAACTTTCGGCTGAAGACCGGCCCAAGGTCGGCCAAGAGGCTAATGTCATCTCACGGCGTTTGGAGGCCCTCTACCAAGAGTTGGTGGATGAGATGAAGCGTAAAGTGACAGCGGCCTCACTGGCGCATGATCAGGCCGATATCACTTTGCCGGGAACCGGTTTGCCAAACGGCTCAGCCCATCCCCTAACACTGATCACTCGTGAAGTCGAAGCGTTCTTTACGCGGCTCGGATTCGATATTGCCATCGGTCCTGAGATCGAGACTGATTATTACAATTTTGAAGCATTGAATATTCCGCCCGACCATCCGGCGCGGGAGATGCAAGATACGTTCTATATGGAAGACGGCCGTGTTTTGCGAACGCAAACCTCTGATGTGCAGATTCATTATATGGAGTCGCACAAACCGCCGTTGCGGATTATTTCACCCGGGCGTGTGTACCGGTGCGATGCCGATCAAACACATTCACCGATGTTTCATCAGATCGAAGGGTTACTGGTCGATAAGCGAGTAACCTTTACCGATTTGAAAGGAACTTTGGCCGAATTGGTCAAACATCTGTTTCCACAAGCGAAACAGACTCGTTTCCGGCCCAGCTTTTTTCCATTCACGGAGCCCAGCGCGGAAGTCGATATGGAGTTTGAAACACCTAAAGGCACACGTTGGCTGGAGATCGGCGGTTGTGGCATGGTCGATCCCGCGGTTTTCGAAAAAGTCGGCTACGATCCCGAAGAATGGACCGGGTGGGCATTCGGTTTGGGTGTGGAACGTATCGCCATGCTGAAATACGGAATTACGGATATCCGCACATTCTACGAGAACGACGTACGCTTTTTGTCACAGTTTGCGGGATAACTGAACTCTTGCAGCTTGTTGGCATCTAAGTTTTGAGCGCAAAACTGCAAACAGGCAGGGCGGCTGTTTTACCTTCCGAATTCTTCTTTTCTGCGGGAGCGGCGAAACAGCAAGTAGAGAAGCGCGCCTATAACATGCGTAAAGAGAATAATCAAAATCCAGATGATTTTGTCATTGCCTTCACTCGGCTCATTGATAGCGCAATCCACGAGCATCCATATCCAGAAGATGGTGCCGAGAAGTCCACATCCAATCGCAAAGAAAAAAAATAGAATCGGGAAAACTGCTATTGCCCCTGCTGCGCTAACGTCCATAAAAAACTCCTTCTGCCTTTTGTCACCCTGATATTTGCTTCCGCCCCGCCGGTTTGCGGTACGGAACAAAATTTTATTCCCATCTATTCCATACGTAAACCAGGACTCATTTCTTTATTACCATCAGTGCCAAACCTTGACATGAAGATGGCAAAATAAGTTATGAGTGGTGTTTGCCGTATCGGATGATTGGATGGATTGAAGTGTTTGGGCCGGTTAATTCAAATAGGGCCGCTCTCGGCGGGAGAGCGGCCCCATTCGGCTGGGTAATAACGAACCGGATCAATGATCCCGGTGGGCAAAATTCAAATACAGACTATGTGCGATCCAGAAGCCAGCTGAACGATGAGAAAAGTGTTTTGGGCTTCTTGACCGAAGCGGACATGCGGTTGGCCAGTGTTGGCAACTCCCGTGGCGCAGTTGCTTGGGGCGCCGCTGGTTGCGGGGCCGGCGCGGTCTCCGCTTGCTCTATCATGTCAAAGCTTTCCAACGGGGTTTGATTTAAAACCCGTGGTGTATGTTGTGTTTGCGGTGTTTGTTGGGGTGCCGCAACGGCAGCGGGACGGGGATTCCAATCCTCATGCCGATGTTTCTTTTTCGGGGATTTTTTCTCCAAATCTTTCCGATTGTAGGTTTGGTGGTCATAGTTAAAAAAGCAGTGGTAACAGACCACCATGCCATCGGCAGTGTTTCCCCCGCAAACGACGCATTTGTTAGTGCCCGGCTCTCCGGCCATAATCGGGTCCTCCTCCAAAGTCTTGAAAAATCCCTCGACCGGATGAGTAAGGAAAAAGACTGACAAAGCGGCCAAGCCGCTTTGAGTCACAGATCAGATATCATTTGCAAGAAAGGTGCCCGGGATTGCGTGGAAAGGTGATTCGTTTTGCGATCGTCTTCGGGTGCCTTTGTTCAGTCGTTATGCAAACGATCTATGTGAGGTATCGGTAAACTGCAACAAAGCTTGAGTCCCTGTGAGCAAAAACATCCTAGCTCTAATCTTTTGAGTGGGTTTGAGATGGAACAACCAGCCTTGGATTGCATTTTCGCATCCCGTACAGGCATCCTTTAATCTCTCATTAGCGAAACGCATTATATTGAGACTGCGACCCCAAAATGAAACGAAGTAACTCACATTACCGGCCAATACCCCCCCTTAATACGCATATGGCATCCCCCAAAAGAGGACAAAAGGGGCGCAGGGGGTGTTTTTTTGCCGGGATTGCAATCTTGATCCTTGCGGCCGGCCTTATGTTGTTCGGCAAAGGACTTTGGCTTCGATTTGTTCAATATCCACTGTTTAAACGGTCTTTGGAGAGTATGGCGCAGCAAATTGAGGTCCCGGGTACAGAAGACCTGCATAAAACCGTACGCGCCGTGATTCTTCCGCATTCCTTGTTTGCCGAAGGAGACGCGGCCAATGGAGTCTTGAGCGCGGTTGCTGAGCAGACTTCGACTTCTGCCGTCTTGATTTCGAACCCGGCAAGCGAGGAGGAAGTGTGGATTTCACCGAGTAATGTTGTTGAGACCACTGGGGTTTCGATCTTTTGGGGGAATCCGGATAATGCTGCCAGTGGGCAGAATTCCAATGTCTCATGGCCGGATTTCAGCGCAAAAGCCATCTATTGCATCCAACAAGATGTTTCTGCCGGGCAAAATGCCGCGGAAGATCCATCAAAAGCATGGAAATTATTGCTGCGGCAGAAGGGACGCGCCTTTTTATTGGATTGGCATCGAAAATTCTTCGATCCACCTGAAGCGTCAATTAAGGCATGGGATGCTCTGAATTCGGGGTTGGCTCCCCATGCCGGAGTGCTTATTGCAGGAACCGATACTGATGACAAGAAGTTGTCCGAATTGGCGGGTGATTCCCGAAATTTGGAGAATTTGTTTGCATTTGCGGCCAATTATGTGCTTATTCCCGCGGAATTCGATGAGAACGACTCTGCAACGGAGGAAAACCAGGACACATTGGCCGGATTTATATGGGATGGCCTGCGCCAAGGGCACGTTTATTTTGCCTTCGATTGGCTAATTCCGGCCCATGAAGTGGTTTTTACAGCGGATAGTCCGGTACTAGATCGCGGTATGGGATTGATGGGAGATTTTGTCCCCTATCATCGAGGCATCACGCTCTATGCCGGAGTTCCTGTACCTTGTCGTTTGCACCTATTGCGTGATGGCGAGATTGTGCAAACGTCGGAAGACGTTTCTGAAATGGAATACTTAGTAGACGAACCCGGCGTCTATCGTTTGGAAGCCTGGCTGGACATACTGGGGCAATCCTATCCGTGGATTTACACAAATCCTATCTGTATCGCGAAATCCTCAGGTTAATTGGAGTGGCGGCATGGCGGGCAAAAAGGTTGTGGCGCTTTTCGGCAGCTATGAGCGAGGCAAATACTCCGATTTTTCGTTGAATGTGCTGCTGGACCGGCTTGTATCGCTAAGGCCTGAGTTGGCAATCGAAAGGCATGTTTTGCCTGAATTGTTTAGAGAGCTGGCCACTGAAGAGACCTTGGACCATCCCGATGCGCTTTTTCAACAGATCGGAGACAGTATTATGGAAAGCGATCTGCTGATAATTGGCTCGCCGCTTTACAATTTCACGTATTCTCCGTATCTGCATACGCTTTTTCACCGTCTTCGGAATCGCTTCTTGACGTTTGATGACTCGGGCAATGTCACCGGCCGTTACATGGGGGGGCGCCGAGTGTTCGCGGTCTTCACCGGGCGCGGTTCACGTCTGCGGTGGTGGGCGTTGATGCGTTGGCTGCTTGTGGGTCAATTCTCGTTTATGTTTCGATTTTGGGGAGGAGAGGTTATGGGATATTGTTTTCTTCCCGGATGTCATCCTGGGATGTTAGATCGAAAACGGACTGAAATTGAACAAACGATGACTCAGGTAGCTCATCGGCTTGCATCCAAGATCTAAGTCAAAATAGGCGGAAACCTTAATTCGCAGCCGTGATTTGCCTACTTTCCCTGCTCGTGCCTGTGGCAAAGTTCTGTTGAGATTGCGTTGACAGAGCCATACAGGTGCCTTAGCCTGGCGGATTGTTTTCCCCTGCTCCAATTCGGTCAATTCTTCGATTGTTTAATCATCTATGGAGCCAGATCTAGGTATTCCTAACGATACGAGAACATGTCATGAGACAAGTCCCTGTTTGGAAGTATGTTGTAATCGTTGCCACGCTGCTTATTTCGTTTTGGGCGCTGCTGCCCTCCTTTGAGTTTTACAGTCTGGATGAGCAGTACCGGCATCAGTCAAAGGCCGAACAAGAAGCCTCTGCGCGTATGAACGATCTCGATGCGCAAGTGGCTGAGGTTCAAGGGCAGATTGAAGCCGCCCACCGTGAGGGCAGTCCGGATCAAGTCAGCGAGTTGGAAAAGAAACTCGCCGACCTGCGTAGCGAATTCGATGAAGCCAAAGAGGCGAAAGACGCGGCCCGTGAAGAGCACGATAACCTGCGTTCCCGCATCATCAACTTAGGCTTGGACCTTCAGGGCGGTGTTCACGTCGTTCTGCAAGTTGACCGCCAAAGCGCATTGGAAAATGCCCGGGATGTGAATCCCGAAATGGTGGAGAAGAATCCGGATATGGTGGTCAGCGATGCGTTGGAGAAAGCGCGGGCTGTTGTTGAAAACCGTATCAATAAATACGGTGTGACTGAGCCAATCATTCAGGCTCAGCCGCCTGACCGGATCATCGTCGAAATTCCGGGTGTCGAGAATCCCGATGAAGTTGCCGGCTTGCTTCAAACCGAAGCTCAGCTGTCTTTCCATATTCTCGCCGATATTGAAGATGCGCGGGATATCATTGCCGACATCGACGACCGTACGGCTGTCGATCTTACGCAGATTTGCCAAGAAAAACGGGGTATGACACCCAGTTCTGAATTTCTGGTAGCCGACGCTGATGTAAGTTTGGTTAGCGCAGCGATCAGTTCTCCGGCGGCTAAAAGCGTAATACCCGATAAATACATTTTCGGTTGGTCGGCTCTTGAGGCCGATGAAAACTACTCTCAAATCGGCCGCCACCGGAAGCTGTATGTCATGAATGCGAAGCCGGATCTTACCGGTGGTCTGCTGCGTAATGCCTACTTTGATTTGGATCCAAGTGGTTTTAACGAGCCATTGGTTTATTTGATCTTTAATCCGCGCGGCCGCGATATTTTGGCGCGTGTTTCCGAGAACAATGTTGGGAAACGCATGGCCATTGTCCTCGATGACCGTGTTTATCTTGCCCCTGTGTTGAAAGACCGGATTACGGGCGGGACCGCCACAATCGAAGGTATTACAGACCGTAATGAAGCCAACCGGCTTTCCATCGTTCTTCGAGCCGGTGCACTTCCGGCTAAGCTGAACTTGGCCGAGAACCGGGTTGTCGGTCCCAGCCTGGGTCACGATTCGATCCAGCAAGGCGTTCAATCGGCGTTCTGGGGTCTGGTTGTTGTGGCCGCGTTTATGATTGTTTATTACGCCTGGGCGGGTGTTGTTGCTAATGCCGCTTTGGTTTTAAATTTCGTCTTTCTTCTGGCGGCATTGGCCTTGTTCAAGGCGACACTGACACTACCGGGTGTCGCCGGAGCTGTGCTGATTATCGGTATGGCCGTGGACGCCAATGTGCTGATCTATGAGCGCATACGTGAAGAGTTGAGCAACCAACGCACGAAATCGCTTAAGGCTGTGGTTGAAAAAGGCTACAACCGGGCGTTCCTAACCATTTTTGACAGTAACTTGACCACCCTGCTGACTGCGGTCGTTCTATTCCAATTCGGTACAGGTCCGATCCGCGGTTTCGCGGTTACCCTCATGCTGGGCATTTTGATTTCGATGTTCACGGCGTTGTTTGTAACACGCCTGATCTTCGATAGTGCTCTGGCCACGGGAAAATTCCAAGGACTTTCCGTGGGCCGGATTCGGCTTTTTGATAATTTGCAATGGCGGATAGTCGATCACACAAAATTTCCAGTGATTGGTTCAATTACGGTTATCCTCTTGGGTGTCGTTTTTATGTTTATCCACGGCGGCCTCAATCAGGGAATCGATTTTGCGGGCGGTTCTTTGGTTCGAGTAGAGTTTGCGAAACCTACGGCTGTGGAAGAGATTCGCGATGCGTTACGCGAGAAAGGCCATGAAGTCGGTTCAATAACGATCCAGCGTGTGGCCGATGCCAAAGTCTCGGGAACCGAGTTTCATATTAAAACCAAATCCTTATCGGAGATGGAAAGCGATACATCCCAGCAACATCTGATTGCTCAGAAGATAGTCGATGATTTAACCGAAGTTTATGGGCAATCCAATCGAGTTGAAGTACGTTCGATCGAAGAGGTCGGTTCCGCTGTCGGCCACGATCTGGCGATTCAGGGTTTCTGGTGCGTGGTTGCGGGCAGCCTTTTAATTCTGGCCTACATCACCCTCCGCTTTGAATTCCGGTTTGCGGTGGCAGCGGTTGTGGCTGTTGTACATGATGTTTTGGTTACGGTTGCGCTTTTCGCAATTTTCAATTGGGAGTTTAACCTGCCTATTATCGCAGCTCTGTTAACGATTGTCGGTTATTCGCTCAATGACACCATCGTCATCTTCGACCGCATCCGCGAGAATTATACCTCGGCGGTCCAGAATTTCCGGGAAATCGTTAATAACAGCATAAATCAATGTATGTCTAGAACAGTCATCACCTCCGCCACGACATTCTTTGTTGTTGTTGTGATGCTTATTTTCGGTGGTGACATCCTGCGGTTGTTCGTTGCTGCGTTATGCATCGGTGTAGTTGTCGGATGTTATTCCACGGTGTTCATTGCCGCGCCCGTGCTGTTGAATTGGCGTACGCGCAAAAGGTCGGTCGGCTGAGCCGGATTTGAAATAAAGGCATATACCCCTAGTGACTTCAGATGAGGGGCCGGACCGCCGGCCCCTCGTTTTATTCAAGGCCGCAAGATGATTTGGGGTAGCAGGGTTGGTTCGCGGCGCAGACCATGGCAGTGTATGTTGTCTTGTTTTGTGCGATGCCGTTCCGGTGGATAAGGAACCTCCGGACCGGAAATGAATGACACGCTCGAGGAAACACCATGCGAACAACAATCATTGCCGTCCTCATCATCGTGATCCTGGCCGCCGGAGCGGTTGGGGTGTTCTTATTACGTATTGAATTTCGCACCAAACAGGCGGAATCCAAGATGGAAGAAGCCTACGCGCTTTTTGAAGCCGGAGAGAGCGCCAAAGTTGTGGAGGCGTTGCGGCCGGTTTATGACGACTTCCGCAGATACAAGCGAATCGATGAAGTCATCGTGCTTTTGGCGAAGTGCTATGAGCTATCGGATCAGCCGGATACAGGGGATGTCGCCACTCAGTTATGGCGTGAGATTGTGGAAAATTACCCCGAAACTCCGAATGCCGATTTGGCCCGTCTCAAACTGGCCAATGCGATTTTGGAAAATTCACCTGCAGAAGCCAAAGTTTTGTTTGACCAGGTGGCCGGTTCCAGCGACCAGGAACTTGCATCCCAAGCCAGAGTTGGGCAAGCACAGCTGCTGGAGAAAGACGGCAAAATTGACGATGCCCGCGCGTTGTATATGACGGTGATACAAAACAGCGGCGCTAAGGCTGCACAAGGGTTGGCTTTTGACCGGCTTTCGGAGATGAATCACCGGTTGCTTTTCTCACCGAATCTGGACCCGTTCAGTGAAGTCTATGAAATTAAAAAGGGAGACAGCCTCTACAAAATCGCCGTTAATCATCATTGTTCAGTTAAGTATCTGGTCAATACCAATCTTATTTCAGGTGAGCTAAGACCGGGGCAGACGATCAAAGTGCCCAGCCAAGGCTGGAAGATTGTTGTCGATAAAGAAGATCTTTACCTCTATTTGCTTACGAAAGACGGTCGATTTGTAAAACGCTACCGCGTAGGTACCGGTAAACAGGATTTCAAAACCCTCGAAGGCACCTACAAAATCAAAAACAAAGAAAAAGAACCGACTTGGTTTAAGCCGGGCGGCGGCGTGATCCAGTATGGCGAAGAAGGTCATGAATTGGGGACACGTTGGATGGGATTGGCCGGACCGAAAATGGGATTGGGTATTCACGGCACGGATAAGCCGGATACTGTCGGTCAGCGTTTGAGTGCCGGCTGTATCCGCATGATCAATAATGATGTTGAAGAATTATTTACGATAACACCGGTGGGCACCCAAGTGGATATCGTCACCGGCTTTCAACTGTCGGACTATCAAGGTTCCGGTTCGGCTGGCGATGAAGGCCAGACAGACGAGCAAGTCTCCGATGAAGGTGAAGGCGAAGCGGAAGAAGAAGCCGAGTCCACCTGATTGAATGGGCGACGCCAAAAAACCATTTTGCATGATGAAAGCGTAAGGGCCGCTTGCATGATTAATCGCCGCGGTTCCATACGCATTCCTGCCCAGTTCGATGGATAAACCAGCACGTAGCCGCCGAAATTTCTTGTTTCCTAAGCCGAAGCCTGTGTCCGGCCCTCCAAATGTTTTGGCACAAAGCCGGTATGAAACCCACCAAAAACACGAGACGGGTGAAGAAGCCTATGGACATCTGATTTGTGTGGCCCAAGAGGCGATGGCCACAAAATTTGAAATACTGTATCCGGAACTCGAGCCGCGCGGCTCGGTGGAACTGTGCCGGAAAGCGCACAAAATTATTGATCGTGTGGAATCACAACTCACAGTTTATCGTGAGACCAGCGAAGTCAGCCGCCTGAATCGTAGTGCGTACGAAAGGCCGGTTGAGGTTTCAGAGAATCTGTACGATCTAATCGAACGATCGCGAAAAATTTGGGAAGAGACGGAAGGCGCTTTTGACATAACCGCCGGTCCGTTACTTAAAGCGTGGGGAATTCACCAACGTCAACAGCGTCAACCGGGCCAGGATGAAATTGAAGATGTTATGCAACGGGTGGGGATGCAGTATGTCAGGCTTCATCGGGATACACATGCCATTTCGTTTCTACGCCCGGGAATTGAATTGAATTTCGGAAGTAACGGTAAAGGCTATGCTCTGGATTGCGCGGTAGACTTTTTGCGCGAAAACGGGCTTCCGTTGGTGTATTTGCAGGGGGGAGGCAGCAGCCACTATGGAGCGGGCGAACCGCCTTGGGATTTGGGTTGGCGTGTGGAAATCAGCGATCCTTTAGATTTACGGAAAGTAATCGCCACACTGCGTTTTACGAATATGGGCATGGCGACATCCGGGTTACAAGATCCCACTCCGCAAAAAGATGGCAGCTACCGCCGGCATATTATCGATCCCCGTACAGGGAGATTGGCGGAAGGTCTATTAGGTGTCACGGTGGTTTGTCCAACTGCCGAGGAGTCTGACGCGTTAGCAACCGCTTTCACGATTCTGGGTGTTGAGCGGGCGCGAAAATACTGTCAGACTCGCAGTAATATCGGGATGCTGCTTGTCCCCCCCCCGGGGACAGAACGTGTTTCCGATGCAGATCCCGACCGGGGGGAGCTGCTTACCCTCGGTATACTTGAATCCAATCCGGAGATGATAGTGTGAGTGCGCAGAACGAGTATAGACTGTGGCAAACGACAAGTTTGACCTTATTGCGAATGTCGATTGGTTGGCATTGTTTGCATGAAGGTATTGTAAAAATCATCAAAGTCGGCGGGTGGTCGGGCTATGGCTACATGGCCAATGCAAGCGGCCCCTTTGCTCCCATATTCAGGAGTATGGCTGAAAATCCTGCTTTTTTGGCCTTTAGCGACGCGTCTGTAAAATATTTGCTTACGATTTGCGGTGCGTTATTGCTAGTCGGATTATTTACCCGTGTCTCCGCTGTATTGATGATAGGGCTGATCGCAATGTTTTATCTTGCCAATCCACCTATGGGCGAATACAGCGCGTTGGGAATGATGCAACCCGGGTCTGAAGGCACGTATTTGTGGGTCAACAAGAACTTAATCGAGATTTTTGCGTTGTGGGTTGTCTTGGCTTTTGAGAATGGCCGGATGCCCGGTTTAGATGTTTATACGCGGCAGTGGCTCAACAAAATCATGGGCAAATCTGCATAATCATTGATTGAAGTGAGGAAATTGCTGGCTAGATTTCTTGAAATATGCGTTGTTGCCGCCCCGTGTGCTTCGTAGGCTTAAAGAGAGCCCTAGCGAAGGACACCCGCACCGCAGCCGGCCAATGCAAAGTCCAGCGATTAGACGAAACGGTGCGATTAAGCCATCAAGAGTTTGAAATGGACCTAACCGGCGAGGCACAAGAAAAAGAGCCTTCCGGATGGAGGTAAAAGATGATTCTTACACCTGAACAACAAGCTGTCGGACGCCGCAACTTTTTAAAAGCGAGCGCCGCATTGCCTGCGGCAGGCGCCTTTGCATTTAGCCACCGAAACTTCGGTCCGGTGAAATGCGGTGTGATCGGCACAGGGGGAGAGGGCCGGGTTCTTATGGAGTGCCTGGATCCCAAATACATACGCGTTACCGCCATTTGCGACATTCGTCCCGACCATCTGCAAATGGGCCAAGAAGTCGGTCTTAAGAATTGGGATGCCGAACTCGACACCTATACCGACTACAACGAAATGTTGGAAAAGGCCGACATTGAGGCGGTGATTATCGCTTCGCCGTTATGGCAACACGCTCCGATGAGCATTGCCGCTCTCGAAGCCGGGAAGCATGTTTTCTGCGAAAAGACGATGGCCAAAACCATCGATGATTGCATTGCCATGAAAGAAACCGCCGAAAAAACCGGACTGAATCTCCAGATCGGCCATCAGCGGTTTTACAGCCCAATCTATTGGAATATGTATCGCATGGTGATGGGCGGTGATCTGGGCGATGTGAAACATATCCGCTGCCAATGGCACCGGAACAACAGCTGGGTGCGCGGCCGTTGGTGGGAAAACCAAGAACACCTCGAAAAATATCCCGCGATGAAAGACTACGATCCCAGCCAATGGGGCTACGGGGCGCCTGACAATCTTTGTAACTGGCGTTTATATGAAAAGCACTCCGAGGGACTCTTTACCGAGCTGGCGAGCCATATGATTGCCATCACCAACTGGTTGGGTGTGGAAGGCAAAGATCCCGAAGAAGTCAAAGCCATGAAGGATAAAGACATCGTTGTGGATGCGGTTGCCCCGCGTCTGGTCATGGCTACAGGTGGTATTTATAAGTTTAAGAACGGCGAAGAAGGTATCTACGAATCGAAGCCGACCGAATATACGCGTGAAATCGAAGATCACATTTACGCCACATTCGAATATCCCAACGATTTGACGGTAACGTTCTCTTCGATTCAGACGAATTCCTATGACGGCTACTACGAAATGATCATGGGAACAAAGGGAACGGTTATTTTGAGCAACGAGACCAACCTGTATCTCTTCCCCGAGTACGCATGGGATAAATGGCAGGAAGAAGAAGAAAAACGCAAAGAAGCCGAAGAGGCCGCCAAAGAAGGCAAGGCCACAGAAGTGACCACGAAAGAGGCTTCTAAAGCGGCCCCTGTCCAAACCGCATCGGCCAGCCGTGGCGCGGATGTGGCCGGCACAGCCATGGGCTCAGGCGCCGGCGGAGGCAGTGGCTACACATGGCAATGGGCATACCGCGATGAACTGCGGGGCTTCGCCGAAACCATTCGTTTCGGACGCAACAATCTGTGCGACGGCAGTGTTGGGCTTTATGCGGCGCAGGCTGTTTTAGGCGCGCGGCAATCGCTTAAGGAAAAACGGATTATCAAGTTTGATGAAACCGGACGCGTGATTCCTGCAAAGGCCTAATTGAAACGGATTGAAGACTGAGATTGAAAAAAAACGAGCGATATCCCACGGATCCGGCAAAATGCCGGAACGTGCCGTCAAGAGAAACATTGCTTGATGGGCCACCGGATGGAGGTACGTTATGAATCTTACAAAAGAACAGAAAGAACAAGGACGCGTAGCATTCCGAAAGGCGGTAGCGGGTCTACCTCCACTCGGTGACTTTGGCCCCAGCGATCCTAACTTTGAAAAATTACAGTGCGGTGTGATCGGCACCGGCGGTGAAGGCCGTCTGCTGATGGAAAATATCGATCCGAACTACATCGATATTTTGGCCGTCTCCGACATTCGCCCTGACCACGCTCAATTGGCGGCTGAAGTTTGCGCAAAGCGTTTCAACAATCCGAATGCGCAGATTTATGCGGAATACAAGGATCTTTTGGCGCGGGACGATATCGAAGCGGTGATTATTGCTTCGCCATTATGGCAACACGCTCCGATGAGCATCGCCGCTCTCGAAGCCGGTAAGCATGTTTTCTGCGAAAAGACGATGGCCAAAACCATCGATGAATGCATCGCCATGAACGATGCTGCCAAAACCAGCGGCAAAAACCTTCAGATCGGTCATCAACGCTTCTACAGCCCCATTTACCACGAGATGTACCGTTTGGTGATGGGTGGTGTATTGGGTGATGTGCTGCATATTCGTTGCCAATGGCACCGGAATGGCAACTGGGTACGCCCGCGCTGGTGGGAAAATCCGGCCTATCTCGAGACTTACCCCACAATGAAAGATTTCGATCCCTCGAAATGGGGCTATGGTGAACCGGATAATCTTTGCAACTGGCGGCTCTATGAGAAGCATTCCGAAGGTCTCTTCACGGAATTGGCGAGCCATATGATCGCGATTACCAATTGGCTGGGTGTCGAAAATGTCGATCCGCAAAAAGCCCTGAATTTAACCGCCAAGGATATGTACGTGAATGCGGCCGCCCCGGTTGCAGTTATGGCTTCCGGCGGAACGTATAAATTCAAAGATGGTGAAGAGGGCGTTTTTGAAGAAAAGATCACGCCGTACAAGCGCGAAATCGAAGATCATATTTACGCGACGTTTGTGTATCCCAATAACCTGACGGTTATGTTCAGCTCCATTCAAACCAATGCTTTCGGCAACTATTACGAGTTCATCCAAGGCACCAAAGGCAGCATGGTTTTGAGCAGCGAGACCGACTGCATGCTCTTCTGGGAACCGGGCTGGGAAAAACAAGAAGCCAACAAGATCTATGTTGAGCAAGAGGATCCCGGCGAGAACAAGTATCATTGGTCGATGGCTTACCGTGATGAACTACGCGGTTTTGCAGAAACGATTCGCTATGGACGCAATAATCTTTGCGACGGCACAGCCGCCCTTTATGCCGCTCAGGCGGTTCTCGGCGCCCGAATCGCTCTCAAGAAACAGCAGCGGATTGAGTTCAATGAGGATGGCCGTCCCAAACTCGCTTAATTAACCTCTGCGAATTTCCGATTGACTTTAAAGCCCCCGGTGTTTGCCGGGGGCTTTTGTATTCATAGCCAAAGTGTCTCTCTGCCTATCTTTGAACTACCGGATGGCGCGGCTACGTTAGATTGATGATATGGCCATGCCTTGGACAGAATAAAGTGGCTTCGGGTGGCTTGTTGTGAAAAGGAAGGTCTCATGAGCGAACTTTGCATCCGTTTGGAAAAAAAGCCGGGCTACGATGAAGTTTTGGCCGAGGGAAACGGTTTGGTTGAGAACATCGTCTTTGCCTTGCTGAGGTTGGAACCCGGACAGTGCTACACGGATTGTGTTTCGGAATTTGAGACTTTGTTGGTGCTGCTTGAAGGTTCTTGGTCGCTGAAAGATCAAGGCAACGATTATGGCCGTGCCACCCGGATGGATATCTACACAGAAAAGCCAACCGGCTTGTTTATGACCCCCGGCTCACAATGGACGGTAACCGCCGAAGGGGAAGGAAGTTGTACGGTTGCTGTGCTTATGACGCCCTCGGATTTTGTCGGTGATGCGTCATATATCAGTGCAGACGATGTGCAGGTATCGGATGCGGGACCTGGGCGTGTAATGCGTGAGATCGTTGGCAAGAGTATCCAGGCGGAGATAATGCTGGCCGGGGAGAGTATTCTTCAGCCCGGCGGTGCGGCGGAAAAAGGTTCGGCTGAATGTGAGAGGGTGTATTACGTGCGTACCCAGGCTGCTAATGGTATCGAAGTGGAGTTGACCTGCGCGGAGGATCCCGAAAAGAACCAGACTTGCCCGGTTGCTGATGAGAGTCTCTTGATCGTACCGAAAGGATATTCCCTGTCCGTGAAGGAGATTCCGTCAGAGTCCTATTTCCTCTGGGCATTGGCGGGAGACAGTCGAGATTTACATCCGGGGGTGTGAGGAGATAAGGGATAAAATTTTGAAGAATACATCAGAATTTTATAAAAGTTGGTTGTCGTGTCTTTGATTATTTACATTTTCGGCAACTTATATAGACGGTTTAGGGCGGATTCGATTGGGTTGAATTTATAGAGTCCCTCTAAAGTAAGTTCTATCAAATAGTTACGTAAGATTATAATGTAATTTCAGGTATATAGATGGAAATCAATTGTCTACCTGCCCCTATTGCGTAACTTCATAAAAATCGCTAGTTTTGACAGGTTGAGGTGGGGCTTGCCCCGCCTTTTTGTTTGAGATCCGCCCATTTTCTCTTTCTGAGTCGGCAACAACGATGTAGGGGCGGGCCGAACTCACCAGGAGCCCAACGTTGGAAAACAGAAAGCAAGCCCTCGAGATATTGGAGCGCATTGCGCTCGAAAAAAACCTGGACCCCCGGAGTCTGCGTAACGCGCTTCAGGATGCTTTGATTTCGGCTTCCAGAAAAATGCTGGGAGCGAATGTAGAAATTACCGAATGTGAAATCGATCCCGAAACGGGTGAATATAAAGTTTATGCGATGAAAGAAGTGGTCGACGAAGTTGTCGATCCCGAACGTCAGATTTCAATCAATGAAGTCCGGCAGGAAATTCCCGACATTATGACCGGCGAAGAGTTGGCCATTGATGTTACGCCGGATGATTTTGGCCGGATTGCCGCACAAAGCGCGAAGCAAGTGTTGACTCAGCGCATTCGCGAAGCCGAACGCGAGATGATCTATGACAAATACAAAGATCGCATCGGCGAAATGATTACGGGCACGGTCCAACGCCACGAACGGGGCAACGTTATTGTGGATGTTGGCAGCTGCGAAGCGATTTTGCCCTATAAGCTACAACCCTATGGCGAACGGTATCGCTACGGCGAGAGTGTACGCGCCATTATTCATGATGTTCCCGATGTGCGTACAGAGCCTAAGGCGCGCCGCGATGCGCAAATCGTATTGTCCCGTACTTCCCCGCAATTGGTGGTCAAACTTTTTGAACAAGAAGTTGCCGAGATGCGGGACGGTGTTGTCACAATCCGTGTGATTGCACGCGAACCGGGCCGTCGAACCAAGATCGCGGTTATGTCACGCGATAGCGATGTGGATCCCGTAGGAGCCTGTGTGGGTATGAAAGGTTCCCGTGTGCAGATGGTGGTTCAAGAGCTGCGCGGCGAGCGGATCGACATTATTGAGTATTCGGACGACAAAAAACGATTTGTGGCCAACTCGCTGAAGCCTGCCGAAATCGAAAGTGTTGAGATGGTTTCGGATGAATCGCGGGCTTTGGTTGTGGTTCGTGACGATGCGCTTTCATTGGCGATCGGTAAAGGCGGTTTAAATGCACGCTTGGCTTCGGAATTAACCCGAGTTGAGATTGATATCCTATCTGAGTCGCAACTTTCCGAACGAGAAGAGAGTGCAAAAACGACCTTACTGGAACAGATACCGAGTCTCGACGATGAAATGGCAGACCGGTTTATTTCGCGTGGTCTTTTGAATTACGCCGATATTCTCGCGGCGGGCGAAGTCGCAATTAAACTGGTTGAAGGTATTGAAGACGATGCTGCGGCCGAGATTTTGGCCGAAGCGAAGGCTCACCAAGCGCAACGTGGCGGAGGTCCCGCTGCAAAAGCCCCAATTGAAGATGAATCCGAAACCGATGAAGAGGAATTTGACGAATCGGATGAGGATGTGTCTGACGAAGATTTGGATGAAGACGAGAGCGACGAGGAAGTGGAGGATGTGGAGGAAGAGGTGTCCGACGACGACGATGATGATGAGGACGCCGAAGAAAGTGAAATGCCGGTAGATCCGGCGGCAGCGGAGGATGAATCCTAATATTGTTTTTTGGATCGAAGGGCAATTAAAGACTCACTTACTATGCGTATAAACGAGCTAGCTCGCAAATATAATCTCTCGAATCGGGAGATCATTGATTTCTTGACGCGCATCGGCGTGGCGGGGAAAAGCCATAGCTCTTCTCTTGAAGAAGATCTAATTCAACGCGTTCTTTCCCATTTTAAGGTCAAATCCGAGGCGGAAGCCGAAGCGCAGCCCCAAAGCAAATTCAAACGCATGAAGCGCGTCCGGCCCAGACCGGAAGATACGCCCGAGTTTGACGCCGAAGAAACGATGGAAGAGCCAATTGCTCTATCCGCTCCGGCTCCTCAGCCGGAAGTTGAAGCTGCCCCGGCGCCTATTGCTGCCGCCGCCCCGGAAGCCCCGGTTGCTCCACGAATTAAACGAGTTGAAATGCCACCTCCTGCGGAACAGGAACCTGTCGCAGAAACCACGCCGGTTGAGGCTGCTGAAGAACCGGCGACACTGACGAAACTTGAAACCGGTGAGACCATTCGTATGACGCCCGCCGGACCTGTGGTTGTTGGTGCAGATGAGGTCGAAGAAACACCCGCAGAAGAAGTAGCAGCCAAGGAAGAAGAACCCATAGAAGCTATTGCCGTAATTGAAGAAACGAAGCCTCAAGTTGTCGATCCCGCAATTGCGAAAGTCGGTGACCTTGTACCACCTCCGCCGACAGCCATCACGCTTGAACGTCCAAGACCTGAACCCATTATTGAGCCTCAGCCGGAAATCTCAGCGCCCGTACCTTCCGGCCGGTCAAAGGAATCGCGAAAAGATCAGACCGACGAAGCGTTGCGCAGGGAGATTCAAAAGCTCAAGAAGAAACGAATGCGTTCGGCCGCGAGCGAGAAATCCGAACAACAACCCGCTCCCGGCGCAGGACGCCCCGCCCCGGGCCGTCCCGGTGGAGTACGTCCGGCCGCAAGGCGCGGCGGCGCTAAAGGCACAACCAGTGACCGTGGTCGTGGAAAACGTGCCTGGCGGCGTGAAAAGCGTGAACGTCTTGAACGTGAAACTGCCGCAGAACTTGAACGTGAGCATCGCGCAAAAACCGTTATTAAGGTCCACGATGCGACAACTGTTGCCGATGTCGCCAGCGCGTTGGATGTTTCTCCAAACGAGCTGATAGCCAAGTTGATTAGCATGGGAGTTATGGCGACCATCAATCAACGTCTGGACCACGATGCAATCGAGTTGATTGCCGGTGAATACGGTTTTGAGATTGAGCATGTAGATTTGGTCGATGGCAGCCTTTTGGCGAGCCTTGAAGCCAACGATATACATGATGAGGATCTAGAGTCCCGTCCGCCCATCGTCACGATTATGGGGCACGTCGATCACGGAAAAACAAAATTGTTGGACCGGATTCGGCGGTCGGATATCGTTGCCAGCGAAGCGGGCGGTATCACGCAGCATATCGGAGCCTATCAAGTACAAGTTGAAAAGGGCTTAATCACCTTTTTGGATACGCCGGGACACGCGGCATTTACTTCGATGCGGGCGCGCGGCGCGATGGTCACCGACTTGGTGATTTTGGTTGTTGCTGCGGATGACGGTGTGATGCCCCAGACGATTGAGGCGATCAATCACGCAAAAGCCGCCAATGTTCCGATTATTGTGGCGATCAATAAGATCGACCGTGAAGGCGCAAATCTCGACCGTGTGAAACAGGAACTGGCCAGCCAGAATTTGTTGGTTGAAGATTGGGGCGGGCAAGTTCAGTGTTATCCGATTTCGGCCTTACAAGGCACCGGTGTGGATGACCTGCTGGAAGGTATTCTTCTTCAAGCTGAAATGTTGGAGTTGAAAGCCAGTAAGAAATGCCGCGCACGTGGTGCGATTGTTGAAGCACGGCGTGAAGAAGGCCGTGGAACGGTCGCTACCGTTCTCATTCAGCATGGTATCCTCGAAGTCGGCGATCCTTTTGTAACCGGCATCTATTCAGGCCGCGTACGCGCGATGACAAACGACCGGGGACATACGATTACCAAAGCGGAACCGGGCGATCCGGTTGAAATCACCGGTCTTCAAGATATTCCAGTTGCCGGTGATCCATTTACGGTGGTCGAAGACGATACACAAGCACGTCAGATTTCAATCCGGTTACAGCAAGCACAGCGTCAGCGCGATATGAAAAAGGCTCACCGCGTCACGCTCGAACAATTGCATACGCTAATCGAAGCCGGAGAGCTCAAAGAGCTGCGCTTGGTTGTGAAAGCCGATGTCCAAGGATCGGTTGAGGCCGTAACCGACAGTCTGCTCAATATCGAGAGTGAAAAGGTTAAGGTTGTTGTCCTGCATAATGGTGTAGGCCCGATCAGTGACAGCGATGTTATGCTGGCTTCCGCGTCAAATGCACTCATCGTTGGATTCAATACGCAAGCCCAACCATCGGCGATTGCGTTGGCCAAATCGGAAGGTGTGGAGATTCGCACCTTTAATATCATCTACAAGGCCATCGATGAGATTCGAAACGCGATGGCCGGTCTTTTGGATCGCGCCTATAAAGAGACGATTGTCGGCCGATGTGAGATTCGGGAGATTTTCCGCCTCTCTAAGGGACTTTCGATTGCCGGTGGACAGGTACAGGATGGCAAAGTGGCCCGGAATCTGCCGATTCGTGTTCTGCGCGACGATGCGGTCATTCACGAAGGAAAGATTTCTTCGTTAAAACGTTTCAAAGACGATGTTCCCGAAGTACCGAGTGGAATGGAATGTGGTATCGGTGTGGAATCGTTTTCCGGCCTGCAAGTTGCGGATATTATCGAATGCTACAAGCTGGAAGAAGTCACGCCGACTCTTTAAGGGAACTTGCCTACGTTTCATAGGCGATCGCTCCTCAACCTGCTTTCGGCAGGATATCCCAATGGGCGTTGTGGGCATACTCGAAATCGATTTGCATATTTATGAAGCGCAGTCGCTAAAAGAGCGGCGGTTTGTATTGCGGAGCCTGAAAGATTTAATTCGGGAGCACCATAATGCGTCCGTTGCCGAGGTGGGAGGCGGAGATACATGGCAGCGCGCGCAGCTGCTGGTGGCGGTGGCCGGTATTGATCGAACTTCGGTGCAAAATGTCTTGGATGCGATCCAGCGCCGTATCGATACGGAACATCGTGTCAATGTACTCGACCGTATGGTGAGTTGGGTTTAATTGCCCGTCTCCTTACGGCTATTCCGGCACTAAAGAAGATTTGAAATCAAGGAGATTATGGCGGTGAAAGATTCCCGCCGTTTACGGCAAGTCAACCGTTTGATTCTTCAAGAACTGGGCACACTGTTGCTCTATGAGTTTGAAGACGACATGATCCGCCAGTGCGTTACAGTGACTGGAGTGGAGACAACTGCAGATTTGCGTTATGCCAAAGTTTTTGTTTCGGTACGTGGCAGTGAGCCGCATGACCAAATGGCGCTTGATATTCTGCGTTCCTCTTCTAAGCATCTTCGTTATTTGTTGGGTCAAAGGATCCGCCTGAAGTATTTGCCGGAATTGGATTTTCGCGTAGATCGTACCCAGGAAGCGGCGGATCGAATCGAAAGTGTATTGAAAGAAGTCTTGCCGCCGGATGAAAACGAATCCGGTAACGGCCAGGATTAATTGTATAGAACGATGCATGGTGTTTTGAACGTCAATAAACCGGCCGGCATGACCTCGCATGATGTTGTTGAGAAGGTCCGTAAAATCTGCGGGAAAGCGAAAGTCGGTCATGCCGGGACTCTGGATCCGATGGCAACAGGTGTATTGCCGTTGTGTATCGGTCATGGAACGCGAATCCAGCAGTTTTTGGTGGCACAAGACAAGGTCTATCGTGTGGAAATGACATTGGGATTGGTAACGGACAGCCAAGATACCACAGGCAAAGTCTTGGAAGAAAATCCCTTGCCCGAAGACCTTACAGAAGAAGCGATCCGTGCACTTGCCGAACGTTTCAGTGGGCCGCAAGAGCAGGTTCCACCGATGGTTTCGGCAAAACACCATAAAGGGAAGCGGTTGTATGAACTGGCCCGCAAAGGCGTTGAAGTTAAACGCGATCCCATCAAAATTCATATTTATGAATTGGAGATATTGGACGTTAATCTTCCGGTTGTGAATTTTGTCGTTTCGTGTTCAAAAGGGACCTATATCCGTACACTTTGTCACGATATGGGCAAAGCGCTGGGATGCGGCGGAACGATGTCTGCATTGGTCCGCGAACGGTGCGGCGCGTTTTCGATCACCGAAAGCTGCGAACTCGAAGATTTAAAAGCGCCTGAGGATATCAATGAACGCGTGGTTTCGCTGAACGATGCTCTCTCTAACCTGCCGGCTGTCACTATTGGACGTGAAGGGCAAGGACATATCCGTAACGGACGGTCTTTGCTCAGCGGAATGATTGTGCATACCGCGGGCACATTTGAGCGTGGACAAATGTTGCGGGTCAATACCCATAACGGACGTTTACTCGCGATTGGAGAAGCGCTTTTCACCTCCGAACATATGAATAACCTGGGCGGCAATCTCAAAGCGGTCAAACCGGTTAAAGTACTTAACTAAACGGTGTGAAAGCGGCCGGTAAGGGGACAGGCCATTGAGAAGGATTTTCGTTTCAATTTTATTTTGCGGTTTCTTTTTTGTGCCGAATGTTCCGGGATTTACACAGAACTCCCCGGTTGATCATGGAATTGACTATGCCCAAGCCGGTCTTTCGGAATTGATTTCCGAACTCCGGAAAACCAATTTAATTCCGGTATTGGTAGAGTTTTCACTCACACAGCACGTTCCCGATGAATTGTTTTCTATCCCTGATGTGAAACTGCGCCAAGCGATGTTGGATTATCTAGAGGCGCCCTTTGGCTTGCTTGAATCGGCCAGTGCCTTAAAGCCGGAAAGCGGTTGGACCAGCCGCAGAGTTTATCGTGTTGTTTTCGATCCAAGTGTTGGCGGGATTCGGGGCGACAAACGGTATGACGAATTCGATAGCCACACACAAACAAAAGTAATGCGGAAACTCTCGGTGCTTGGGAATGAACATGCTTTGGTTTTGTTTCGAGAAGGTTGGCGTGCAACAACAGGAGTGACATTGCCAAACCCGCCTGAAACCACGGTGTTTGAGGCTGATTCCATTTCAGATTCAAATCCGTTACCGGCATTTTCGTTAGGGAGTCCATTACTCGCGAAAATCCCCGACTTTTTGGCTTATCGAGGTTTGCCGATTTGGGATGGTGAGCCGCAGTGGCCGCGCCCATTTCATGAATCTTCCGGCGCATGGACAAACCATTGGTTCGATTTAGGTTGGTCGGCCGGCGCATCATTTTTCCCGGCACAAAAGGAAAAAGAATTCGAATTGCGGCGGGGGATTGAAATCGATCAGACCGTTCGATTGGAATGGTCGTATCATTTTGACCGGGACAGAGACCAAAATTTATACGTAAAAAAATTTGAATACAAAGTCAGCACCCCATTCAAAGACGGCGCTGTGGAACTGACCGAAACGCTTGATGTAGACCGGTTCATTCCCAATCCGGAAATCCCCGCCAAGATGTTTGAAACAGCGGAGGATCCTATGCTAAGTGTGTTTATGCCATTGCCGAGGCCCCTCAACGCATCACGAAGCACATTCTTGTGGTTTGCGGCGGGCGCGAATGTGCTGGTCATCGGCGCTGTAGGCTGGATTGTCCTAAAACGCAGACGAAGAAAAGCCCAGAATGCAAACGAGTAAATTGCAAATACGCTGACGGACGATTTGCAGCTCTACAATTCAAAATCTTAAAGATTTACAAAGCCAACTACACCTCAATCTTATCGTTTACCGATTTTTGCCATTTGTGGATGCGTTTGGTCATATCCGTAATGCGCTTTTTGTTGTCACCGCGATAAAAGAGATTGGTGGTCTCAAAGGGATCGTCATTAAGATTGAAGAGTTGATGTTTATCACTGGTGTTGAGGCATAGCTTCCAGCGGTCATTGGTGACGACTGTGCGTGTAAAGGATGTCATCGCTTTGGCGGCTTCATCGCGCTCATCCTTTGCGGCCAAATCCACGCTGGGATTCGGTGTCCCCGGATTCCATTCGATAAACACATCGTGCTTTGGTTCAGCGCCTTTTTCAATTTGAGCTTTTAGGCTTTTTCCGGGGAGTGCATGATCTGCGGATTTGCCCGGTTTGCCCATAAGATCTAATAGGGTCGGGACCATATCGATATGGCTGACGGAACCATTGACGATCTGTTGTTTCATTCCTTGCTGGGGAATGCGCATAAGCCATGGTATACGCACGGATTCTTCGTACATGACGGTTTTGGCCAGCAATTGATGAGCGCCCATCATATCGCCATGGTCACTGGTATAGACAACGATGGTGTTCTCAGCCAGACCCAGCTTTTCTAACGTCTTTAATATTTCACCAACACTGCGGTCTACCTGGCTGCATAATCCCCAGTAATTAGTTATCAGACGCCGCCAACCAGCTTCGGTTTTCAGATCGTTGCCTTCAAACCCTTTTTCGAGATAGTGCAAACGTTTGAGGCGATAGGCCAGCGGTTCATCATCTTCCAAAGGATCATTGTAATTAGGGGGGAGGTCGATTTCAGCCATAGAATGGAGATCATCGAGCGGCCCGTAAAACGGCATATGTGGCTCCAGGAAGTTGATGTGCAAAATAAATGGATCGTCTTTGTGACGGCGCAAGAAATCACAGGCGTTTAATTCAAGAAATTTCGGTTTGCAGTGCTCAATAGGACGGCGAGCGGCAAAGCCCCGGCTAAAGTGACCGGATGATGTATCGGGCTCGTAGCCGTGTTGCAGCAGAAAATGGTGGTAATCGCTCTTTAAGTCGCGGTCCCGCCCCTCGCTGTAGTATTTGCGGTAGCCGTCTTCAATTGCGATCCATTCTTGATACCCATGCTGAGCGAAGATTTCATCTCCGAGATGCCATTTTCCCATATAAGCCGTGCGATAATCCGCATCCTGAATCAGCTCAGGGACGCAGGGAGTTTGTGTCTGCAGATGGATATTGTTTGTATAGCAGCCATTGGCATGCGGCCAGAGCCCGGTCATAACCGTGGAGCGCGAGGGAGTACAAACCGGCTGGCTGACATAAGCGTTTTTGAAGACCACACATTCTTCCGAAAGACGATTCAGGTTTGGCGTTTGGATTTTCCGGTTTCCGTACACGGCCATGGTGTCGGGCCGTTGTTCATCAGTCCACAAAAAAAGCAGGTTCATTTTGCGGGCCTTAGCCTGGCCGATCAAAGCCGGAGCCAACGATCCGGCCGCAATCGCCGCCGTACCGGTCTTTTGGAGAAATGTTCTACGTGAGTATGAGGTTTGTTTCGGTGTGTTTGGCATGGTCCGCTCCTGGCCGTAAATTGCGTGTAGCAAAAACCGTATCGATCTGCATCCGGTTCTGTTTTAAATGCTAAACAGATGCGTGCCGGACTGCAACCATAGATTTAGAAATTCCGGCTTGGTGTGTTTCAGGCGGCATCGGATTTCGATAATGGCTTGGCGCTGGAGCGCTCATGTTTGGTTCCGCAACGCGGGCACTGGATATACCGTTTCTTAAAGGTGGATGGAACTTTGATACGCACGCCGCACAAACAAGGGATTACGAGGAAATTGGCGAGGCCATCCAACAGATCGGAGACTTCCCGAGCATGTTGCATGGCGTCTTTCTTTTGGACCGGCTCCGGTGCGGCTTCACGTACGGGGACATCTTCATCTTCCGCCAGACTGCGTTTCCCAATGCAGGTTTCATTTTGACCGCAAACAGAACGATAGGCGTTTTCATAGGCAAGAAAACCGGCGCTTTTAGCCATGCTGCGCAAAATCTGGATGCGTCGTTCGGTTGGCGGATGAGTTGATAAAAGTCCCACTGCCGAACGGCTTTGCAGCGGATTAATGATATACATGGGAGCCAAAACCCGGCTTGTCTTGTTTTCTTTGCCAGCTATGCGTCCCGATATTTTTTCAAGCGCAGAGGCCAAGCCTTCCGGATAACGGGTGAATCGCGCGGCTGATGCGTCGGCCAGATATTCCCGCTGGCGTGAACAGGCGAAATAGAGCATTTGGGCGAGGATCGGAGCCAGGATAGCCAACAATAAAGCGAGCAACAGCATAATCGCCTGGGCCTGTCCGTTGCTGTCATTGCGCGATGAACGGCGTCCACCACCAAACCACAATGAACGTAAGAAAAGATCCGAGATCAGGACAATACTGCCCAGCATAACCGAAGCCTGGGTCATGAAACGGATATCCAGGTTCTTGATATGCCCGATCTCATGCGCGATAACGCCTTGCAGTTCATCCCGGTTGAGACGTTTCATGAGACCGGCGGTGATTGCCACAGCGGCCTTTTGAGGATTACGGCCTACGGCAAAGGCATTGGGGGCGCTTTCATCAATAATGTAAACATCGGGCATTTTGCCGAGCCCGGAGGCGATGGTCATTTCCTCGACGACATTCCAGAGTTGAGGAGCATCCTTTTTTTCGATCTTGTGGGCATTGGCCGACATAAGCAGCATGCTGTCGCCGCCGAACATTGCGAACAGGCACATAAAGAACCAAATCCCCAAAGCGACTAAGGCTCCGAACGCTCCGCCCATTTGAGGATCGACAGACCCTCCGATGCCGAATCCGAGCAATACTAAGATGATCCCCATCAGCGTGATGAGGACTTTTGAACGACGGCGGTTGCTACGGATGGCTTCCCACATGATTATTCAAATGTTATACCAAGCCGACATGGAAGGTAAAAAACAGCGGCTCATCAGGAGATTCGCCCTCCCCTGAGTATTTATGAAACGGTGGTTCGAAACCACTTCTAAAACTTAACTTCCGGAACCGCGCGTTCGGCTTCGTCGGTAACTTCAAAGAACGGTTCTTCTTTAAATCCGAACATCCCGGCAACGAAGTTGGTGGGGACGGTCTGAATCTTGGTGTTGTAACGCATCACCGTATCGTTATAGAACTGGCGGGAGAAGCCGATTTTGTTTTCGGTTGAGGTCAGTTCTTCTTGCAACGCCAAGAAGTTCTGATTGGCTTTGAGGTCGGGGTATTGCTCGACCAGCAGCATTAACCGCCCCAGCGCGCCGCTGAGTTGTTGTTCGGCCTGAACCTGTTCCGGCACACTCGAAGCGGATACCGCTTGCGAGCGGGCTTGAATGACAGCCTCCAGCGTCCCTTTTTCGTGTCCGGCATAGCCTTTGACTGTTTCGACCAGATTAGGAATAAGATCGTGACGGCGTTTGAGCTGCACATCGATCTGCGCCCACGCGTTTTTGACTTCATTACGGATGCGAACGAGACCGTTGTACATCCCAACGACAATCAAAGCCAACGCTATTAGGCCGAGAACAATTATCGCACCGATAACACCAATGATTCCTAAGGCTCCTAACATGTTACTCTCCTTTTGCTTCCGTCTCCGCCTCGATTTCGTAGCGGTATAAGTCATCAAAGAAACGGGCTACGGCCCGACCTTCATCTTCATCCACACAGGCTGCGATAACCGAGCGCATTTCGCCCGGATTAAACCACAGACCATGACCCACGGGGCAACGCTCCAGTTCGACCGGATTCGTTTCCCCCACCATGATTGTCTGTAACTTGCGGTTGCAGCGGGGGCAGCGTTTGGCGCATTTGCCCTGCGATTTGGCGTGTTCAAGCGCATTGGTGAGCTTGCCCGGGCTCGCCCCTGCCCGTTCGGCGATCAATTCCAGCTCGCCGCCATCCAACCAAGTGCCCCCACAGGCCAAGCAATGGTCGACTTCGACACCGTCCAACTCGAAGACAATCAACGGTTCACCACATTCGGGGCACATTCATTCACCTGCCGGGCAGTTGTCTCGTGTGTGCGTAATTGCGCGTTTTCGTATTGAACGAGCGTATGGCACGATCACCTAAACGTCAACGCAGCAACCGGTTGTAAAGTCACTCTATAGAATACGTTAGGATGTGCAGGCAGATTCAGAAATTACGAATTCGGATATTGCCTCAATCCGGTTTTCTTGGGTATTGAAGATCGGGGAGAGGATTACCCTCATCATCGGTGATACGCGCATAAAAGCCGGTTGTGCCACCGCCTTGGCAGATTTGCAGAAGAATCGGCGTTATGCCTTTGGGGAGAACAATATTAATTATGTCTTCATCCAGGGCCGCCGGAGTTGAGCGATTGCCTTCAAATAGCTTCTGACCGCCAAGCCAGACCGCAATGGCATCGTTACCGCTCACACGAAGCTGCGCCGGACGGTCATCCATAAACGAGACAACATAACACAATGCGAAATAACTGATGTTTTCGGTCGTTTCAAAAACCGGCATGGCATCGACATAGCCGCAGTACTCTTCCGCGCGTACGGGTTTCCAGGTTATCGGGCCTGCGCTGGTTTCGACGGTATCCGGGAAATTTTTCTTGCTCGTATCGATCAAGTTTTTCCGCAGTGCAGAGTGGCGCTCACCGGGCGCTTCGGTGTTTTCAAATGTGCCTAATAAAAGCCAGTTTTGGATCACACCGAAGTTTTTAACGATATCGACGACGCCGGTCTTTTGATATACCTCGGCCATGTCGGACAGAATCGAATTGGTGACAGGAGATTTTTCTTGGAGAATCTTTTGGTACTGATCGAGGTTTTCATCAACCGGAAGAGTAGCATTGCTATGCGCGTTGTACTTTTTCGCTTCTTCTTCGGTCAACTGCCACCAGGTGCAACCGTGTCCGTAAATCCAGTTATAAGGTTTGGCAAAGCTTGACGCGAAAGAATACTGATCCCGGAACTCAGCGGGTGAGTAATTGCAGGACTTATCGGCATAAGAACCGATAATTTTGTCACCGAATTTCTCTTTTTTGCCGGCATACCCGAGCCGGTTGCCATCATCGTCCAGGATTTCCCGGTAATACCCGAGCGGCCAGCAGCCGATGGTTACGGAACATTTTTCACGCCAGTATTTCTTTACATCGGCGGAAAGATACTTCTCCATTTTGCTATTAACTTCGGCCAGACGTGACAAGAGTCCGGTGGGATCGGTCAGCTGGTAAGTGCCCTCGGTGAGCACGTGCATTCCGCCGGGTGCGTTACGCTTGGCAGCCTCTTTTAAGAAACCCATTGTAAGGTCTACGGCGAGCGGCCCATAAAAAGCAACCGATTCAGGAAGATTTAAAAAGACCATGTCCGGGTAGACATCGTACATTGCGCCAACAAGCTCATGGCCGCGTTGTTCGGCTTTGGCGCGCATGGCTTTTTGATCGATATTTTTGCCTTGGTAACCCTCCCAATCGAACTTATAGATTTCAGCAATGTATTCGACATCTAAAGCAATACCGCGCATCCCCGCCAAGCGGGCAAACTCGGCTGCATTACGGAAGTTGGAGCAGAGTTGCTGCCAACCGGCATCGTCGAACCAATCGGGAATATGCGAATAAAAAGCAACTTTGATGAAGTTGTCTTCGATCCCGGCCTTTTTGCAGGCGCGGTTGCAGCGAAGGATGAGTTGCAGGTTTCTATCATCAAGACCTTTGGTTTCGGGATCGCCATCCACCGCCCATACATCGCTGTCCCAACTGTGCATGATGCCGTTTATTAAAAATCCATCGAAACCGGTGTCCGCAAAGTCTTGGGCCTTGGCCTCCAGATACTCCGGACTGATGGGAGAAAAGAGCAAGGTTTTGGGGCTGTCGCTCGCGGCAGAGAAAATAGCTGCAATTAGAAGAAATAAGGTGCATAAGTGAAGGCGCTTCATCGTATTGTTCCTCAAGGTCTTGGTTTAGTGATTCCTTGAATGTTATACGCGATGAAGGCCCGGGTGGGAAGCGGGTTGTTAGCACCCCCATAATCCTGCTGCAGCGGTTGTTAGTATCTTATCCAGTCCGTCACTTCGAGTGGTGGATCGATTTTTCGTATTACACGGAATCCTAAATCACTGGCTAAGTGATTATATCTTATTCTATCCCTATGACCGGAACGGCATTCCACGCCACGGCTATTCCATCCTCCTCCTCGCACTACGAAAAACTCAAAAGGTGAATTAAAAGGCATAGGCGACCAATAATCGGCACACCACTCACGCATATTTCCGTATATGTCGTAGAGTCCCCAGGGATTCGGAAGTTTTTGGCCGACTTCATGCGGGCCTGCTTCTTTCTCATCAGTTGCGCTGTTGCCAGCCCACCAAACATAGGGATCCAGCGCTTCGCAGTGCTCGGAAGTGTCGTCACATTCAAAAATATCGCCGAATGAAAAACGAGAACCGATGGTCCCGGCCCGGCAGGCGTATTCCCATTGGATTTCGGAAGGCAGTTTGAATTGGCCTAATCCCAATTGGGTAAGGCCTTTTGTGAACCGGTCCAAATTCATGTCTATATCTACTAATCGGCAAACAAAAAAGACGGGATAATTGTCGCCTACGAATTCAGGATTGAAGTTCGCGTAGTCCACAACCGGATTATCTCCCAAGACTGCTTTCCACTGCGCTTGGGTGACTTCATAGCGTCCGATGTAGAAATCTTCTTCGATGACGTATTCCTTATGATCCAAATCCCCTCCGCGTTGGGGCATATCGAGTGGGCTCCCGAGCATTGCTGTTCCGGCGGGGATGCGTACCATTTCAAGCGGTACCGCGCCTTCAGGCAGGCCGGGGATTTGAACCGTGACGACTTCGAGGGCTTCAAAGGGGATCACGGTTGGTGTTTGTGTAGGTGTCGGCGTAACCGTTGGTGTGGGTGTCGGTGTGGCATATGGAATGGGATCTCGGACCAAAGTCGAAGTATCGTCAACATCAATCTCAATATTCTGAGAATATTGGGGATGGCCTCCATAGCCGGATTGCACGGCCGTGTTCTCAAGCCGGACATTAGAGTGATCCCTCACGACCAATCCGGTTCCTCCGGCGCCGCCTGTTGAACCAAATGAATCGTCACCATTTCCGCCGTCTCCGCCTTCGATTCTTCCATCAATCATCGTCAAACTCGAACGTTCAATCCACAATCCAATACCGCCTTCACTGCCGTATTTCGTAGGCAATCCTTTGCCGCCTTTGGCTTTTGAATTATTGAGCTGTATTTGAAGGTTGAGACAGTCGCGAATCTGCCATGCCAAATCGCCGTTCGGGAAATAGTCATAATAAATAAGCGTTCCACCCGCACGGCTTCTATAACTTTTTGGATAACCGCCGATGATTGACGTGTTGGAAATTACAAAGGTTGTATCCGTACACGAATCGATCAAAAAAGCAGGTGTTCTTTGTAAATCTTGTTCTCTTCCGCCTTGAATGATGCAGTTCTCGATTAAAATATCTTTGTCCTGAGTATTGGCGACAACCAACGGCGGGAGGTTTCTTTGTCCGATATATTCGTTATAGCCACCTGATCGGCTGGCAGACATTCCAGTTAGGGTTGCATTCCTAATAATAGCGTTGGAACTCTCGAATCTTAGCCCGGTTTGACCAGCTTTATAGATATAAATAAATGTGAAGTCGATATTCTGAAACGCCACGGATGCGTTTTTGATTGGAAAATCCGCAAGACGTAAAAGTGGAGGCGAGCCTTCTGTTTGTGCGGCGAAGGTGAGTTCCAGCCCTTCAACACTGAGGTTGCCTTCATACTCTCCCGGTGCGATAGAGATCACATCCTTATCCCGGGCCTGTTGGATGGCTTCCTCTATCGTCGGCGCATCTTCGGGAACACGGATGATTTCGGGATCATCCGAAAAACAAATCCCCGGGAATGACGCCAGCAGTCCTAAGAAGGTTATAAAAAAAGCGAATTGGGAGGTTGTGTGGACGTGTTGATTCATATTGCACCCCTTTTGGTTGGGAAATTTCCCGAACAAAAGGAGTGTATCAATCGTTTTACAGGTCGTCTACAAAATTTGAATCGGATTATTTGGCAGCGCGTTGGCTATAGATAAAACGGCGGCGGAGCTCGGCCAGCTCGACTTGTACTTCTTCTAAGCGCTGTTGATAGCGGGGGATTTCTTCACCCACGACTTCCATCATGGCGAAATCGCGTTCCCGCGCATTCTGCATACGAACATCATCAAGGACAATAATCATGGATTGCAGGAATTCGGCCCGGTCCAGAAGCTTCTTCTCACGGTTGGTCCAGTTCTGTCCGGCGGTTTGCAGGTTCGCCTTGTAGCTGTGACATTTGTCTTCGCTCTGAGGAAACGGGACGATTTTGGCCATGTTTAAGCAACTCCTCATAGATCGAGCCGCACTGGTCTTTGTGTCCGGTGCGGTGGATACATGGTTGCTTTTGCACCCATCATGCCAAACTTTTCCGTTACCCTAATTCCCTTAAATCGCTAAACTTAGACATTCAATAGGCTCCTTTTGAGCATGCGGGAATTGCCTCTATGGCGGGCTGCCGGGCAACTTATGCCGGGCATAGTGCATCTTGCCCTATTGCGTCGAACGGGGTGTAATCAAGAATCGCATAGTTTGCATTGTCATTTTGTGGTTTGGGGAGCAAAAACGGTATGGGGATAGAAGCATTTATGAGCGCGGATCTAACAGACATCCGGGATGAGCAATTTCCCGAACGAGCAGAAAGGTTCGAAACCGATATTGAGTGTCTTTGCATTCCCCATGGCACCCGCGAGCCTTTTACGGTCCAAGTTGCCAATCTGTCAAAGAGCGGTGCGCTTATCCGGGTTCCGGAACATTCGGGGATTTTGCCCGGCCAGCGTATTTTGCTTATTCCATTGCAGGACGGCTTTGTGAATGTTGAGGAGATTGAGCGAAGCCGCGCCGTTTTGACCGGGCGAATCGTGCGAGAATACAGAACTGATGGTCCCCGGTGTTTGGGGATCGCCCTTTCACCTTATCCCATTAGTCTTTTTAAGCGCGTCATTCGTTGGATGAGCAATCGTGACGTCTAAGCATTGGCGCCAAGCGGGTGTTTTTATTTTTTTCCCGCTTCTTTTGCTTGCGGCGTTTGTTTCAATCCATCCTTCACTTATCTTTATTGGCTTTGGCAGCGAAACCGCTTACCGGTATTTAGAAGCGGGACGGGCTTTATGCGAAAGCGGCCCAATGAGCGCCTTCGCCTATTTATTACCCGAAACGTCGCTGCCGAACTGGCTATGGTTGATCGTAAATACGGTTGTCTACTCAATCTGCGCGGAACCGCTACGCGCCGAACTCGCCCTATGGCTTTTGACGTTTGTATTGTGGGGGGCTGTGGTTTTAAGTGTGGCGGCCTTGGCCGAACGTCTTTATGGCGAAACCTGGGCTTTGCTCTGCGCGGCATTGCTTTTGAGTTCCGGCGCTCTTTTATGGGGGGCGGTCCGCGTAGATGAAATGGGACTTTTGGTTCTTATCGGAGTGGGGATTGTATGGGCTCGCTCCGATTTGCAGAACCGTTTCTCCTGTTTGTGGTTATGGCTTGTATTGCTTGCGGCCTTAGGCGGTCCGGTCGGTATGGGGCTGGCGTGGGGCGCAGTGGCCGCAGCCTGGTTTGGCGATGCATCAAAAACGGAACGGATCACGGCAACGGGTCTGGCTGCCGCCGGATGTGTCTTGAGCTTGTTGCTTGGGGCGAGCCTTAATCCGGCTATGAGCGATTTGGCTGAAGGATTTGCGACTCTAGGAGCTACATTTGCCGGTGGAATGTTACGAGGGGCCTGGAGCGCACGTATGGATGCGCTTTGGCGAATAATCGGAAGCTTAGGCCATACACCTACACCCTACTTTTGGCTTACCGGTTTGATTATTGCCGGGGGGCTGGCGGTACTGATCCTGCCGCGCTCCGACCGGGATACGGAAATATCCGAAGCGATTCATGCACGGCGTCGCACAGGCATCACCGTAGCTTGTCTTTTGGTTGTTTCACTTTTTGCTTTTGCGGCAAGCGCCAAACCTATCGACTGTGCGATGCCTTTGGTCTTACCGTTCATTGCTTTGGCTTTTACGGCTTTGATTCATGCAATTTGGGAATTCAGCCGGGATTGGGGCGCGATTCCGGTGTCGATGCTGGCGGCCTTGCCGATTGTCTGGCAACTCTATGGATACAGCTTATGGATGCAAGATGCAGCGGAAATGGCGTTGAATCAAGCGCGCGTCGTTAAGGCGATTACGCAGGAGATGGAGATTGAGCCTTACCGGCAAGTGGCTGTTGCGGATGTTCCGGTGATTCGATGGCGGTTGGGAGAAACCGGCCATCATGGCAAAACCATCCAGCTCCCGTCGTTTTCTTATTTGACCGGGGGCAGGCAATTGGTGGGTGATGGAGAAACGGATATCCCCTATTTGGAGCCAAAACTTCAACCTTGGATAGGCCGCAAATCTCCATTAAGCGTACATACGGGAATTTTGCGCGGGTGGAATAAGGCGCAAATTGGCACGCAGCCCAATTGGTTACGTTGGTCGCCCCAAGTTTCAACTGCATACAAAGTGGATTTTGGAGACGAGATGTTTCCTGTTCCCAACGGTCTGCATTTGCTCAATCCGGTTAAAGTGTGGGATGCAAAATCCGGAATCGAACCGGATACCGTACGCGGATTTGCACCGCATCTCGAACGTTGGTGGCGAACCGCCTCTGTGAATGCGGGCAAAGAAACACCGTCTGGCTGGGATGTGCTCACAACGGAGACCGATGGCGAGGGCCGGAGCTGGGGTTCGGTCCGCTCGCCCGAGTTTGAACTTGAAAAAGATACATTTGTAGTGCGTATTGCCTGCACGCGGCCCGATCCGGAATGTTCGTTCCGGCTTTTGGTATGGCAGGACACACAGAAACCATTAGGCCAGCATATTCCCGTTGAAGAAGAGCATCATATTGACCTGGTGGACGGCGCTATTCATTTACAGGCAGAACTTTTTGCCTACGATGTCGATCATGTTGAAGATGTGACACCGATGGAGGATGGAGGGTATGGCCGGTGGCGGGTGGTTAAAATCATCCGTGGCGATGAACTGGCCCCCGGATTAAATACGATTGTGTGGCCGGTTGAAGTCTGGCAGGGGGAAAAGGCGTCTTGGAAACTTTCGGACCGCAGCCATAGCGCGGCGGTCAGCCTCGATAGCGTTTGGATGGCGGATTGGCCTGCGCTGCAACGTTGGGATTTTGAGCGTGGCGATTATTACGGTTGGACGGTTTATCAGGATGCGTTTGGCGAACATCCTGTGGATCGTCCATTTCCCGGCCAGCAGCATGTTGCGGGTGTACAAGAAGAGTATTTCATCAATTCCTATCTCGATGGGCGCGATCTCCCACGCGGGATGATGGAAAGTTGGCCGTTCCGTATTGATGGCGATGTACTCAGCTTTAAAATCGGCGGTGGGGAAGATTTAGAGAGGTTGTGTTTGGAACTTTGGATCGGCGGGCATCGTATCGCCCGGGCCACAGGCAACCGTAGCGAGACGTTACGTCAGGTGGCCTGGGATGTTTCCGCCTGCCGGGACCGGGTTGCAACGATCCGGATTGTGGATATTTCATCCGATGTGTGGGGGCATATTTTGGTGGATGATATCCAGCTTTGGCCGCGTGAAAACATGCCCGATGCGGTTCGGGATGTGCTGGTAATCCCCGGCCATGGTTCGCTCCTGGCCCAGGGCAGGTGAAGTGAACGTAAAAACTTCATGCGTGTTCGATATCCGTGAATTGGGCGACGATGGGATCGAGGGTGAAGATATCGGTGAGATCGAGCTGATGAACATCCGCTCTTCCATTGATCCGCGCAAAGTCAGCGAGTTCTTTTTTTGTAGCCGTAAAGAAATTCACGAATCTTTTAACTGACTTTTCAATCTGGAGCCGTTGGCGCAGGCTTTCATCTTGTGTGGCGATACCGACGGGGCATTTTCCGGTATGGCAGATTCGATATTGCTGGCAGCCGATAGCGATCATCGAAGCGGTTGCCAGAGCGACAGCATCCGCACCTAATGCCAAGGCTTTAGCGATATCCGCGCTATCCCGGAAACCGCCGGTGATACACAACGTGACTTGGCTTTTGGCTTCATCCAGATATTTTCGAGCCCGGCGTATGGCGAATACAGCCGGTATGCAGACGTTATCTTTGATATGCAACGGTGCGGAGCCGGTTCCGCCACCCCGGCAGTCAATGGTAATGAAGTCAGGCTTTGCGGCCAGTGCACATTCGATATCTTTTTCGATATGTCCGGCGGTGATTTTGATGCCGATCGGTTTGCCTTCGGTTAAATTGCGAAGACGTTCGACCTCTTTTCTCAGATCGTCAATCGAGTTGATCCCTTCATGCCGTCCGGGAGAGATGGAATCCTGGCCGAGGACAATACCCCGGATTTTTGCGATTTCATCGGTGACTTTTTCTGCGGGCAGATGTCCGCCGATACCGGGTTTGGCGGCTTGGCCGATTTTGATTTCGACTGCATCGGCTTGCACAATAGCCTCATCTTTATGGGAAAAACCGGCCGTACCGAGTTCGTAGATATATTTATCTGCCGCTTGACGTTCATCGGGCAACAGACCGCCTTCACCGGAACAGATCAGCGTACCCATGGCTTTGGCGCCCTGGGCCAATGCAATTTTGGCTTCACGTGAAAGCGCGCCGAAGGACATATGAGAAACATAAAATGGAATTTCTATTTCCAGAGGTTGACGCGCACCGCTTCCGATTATGGTTTTTGTGTTGACGGATTCGTCTTCATTCAGGGGCATTCGATAAAGTTGTGCGCCCTTGAATAAAATTGTCTCCAATCCCGGAAAAGATCTTTGGGTGCGCATGGCCGTGGATTCACTTTTGCCGTTTTTTGCCAATGCGGCGATTCGTGCGAATTTTTCCTCGAAGTCGTCACTGTTTCGCGCCCATTCACCAAGGTATTCGCCGGTTGTGGATTCGGGAGCGGGAGTGTTGTCGGGGGCCGGGGATTCATCCGCTGTGAAATCTTCGGAGCCAGCGCCGCAAACCGGACAAAATTCGGGCGGTTCATCTCCTTCATGGACATAACCGCAGATTGCGCAAACCCATTTTGCAGGCATCATCTCTTCCTTTCGGACTGAGGCCGTCGCCGCCTAAACGGCGAAACCGGGATTGTGGACTGAGCCATGATCCCGGACACCGTGCTTTTTCCTGAAACGGGTGAACTTACTATTTAAGCGAAAACAATTATTTGACTTCGAGAAATTTTGCCCCGGGGACATTGCAAATGGGGCATTTTTCCGGAACTTCGCCGAATTCCAAGTTGCCGCAAACCGGGCATAGATAGATCGACATGGAGCCCAGGTCTTTACCGGCCTGAACGGCTTCGAGAGCCTGCTTATAAAGATTGTGATGGACTTCTTCAGCCGCGCAGGCGTTTTTGAAGCCGACTGCCGCGCGCTTGCTGGATTCCTGTTGTGCTGTATCTAAAAATCCCGGATACATTTCTTGGAATTCGTAGCGTTCGCCTTCCACAGCGGCTTTTAAGTTTTCTTCGGTGCTTTTAATGCCATCCATGGCCCGAAGGTGAGTATGAGCGTGGATTGTTTCCGCTTCGGCCGCCGCCCGAAACAACTTCGCGACCTGTGGAAAACCATCGCTATCGGCCTTTTGTGCAAATGCGAGATAACGGCGGTTGGCTTGGCTTTCACCAGCAAAAGCATCCTGTAAGTTTTCTGTGGTTCCCATTGGTAAACTCCTTTTAATCGCCCCAGATAGGGGCCGTGCCTGAACAGGGTTTGTCAGTGCGCCTCACATGACAAACCATCCCCATACGTAGTATGGGCCAAATCGTTAGTTAAGAATGATTCTTAACTAGAGAAAACTCTAACAGTTTCGGGCCTGATGTCAACGATGGAATTTTGGGCTACCTATTTATGACTAAACCGGTACGACTTAGTGTGTCGGTTTGAAGTTGGCGTGTTATAGTATGCTTCGGTCTTGAAATCAAATGGTGATGAAAAAGAACAAAGAAGAAATCCAGCAACGCATTGCATCCTTCCAAGAAGGTTGCAGGCAGAACGGTCTACGGCTGACTCATCAGCGGCTGGAGATCTTTCGGGAGCTGGCGTGCGCCTGTGATCATCCCAGCGCGGAGATGATTTTTAGCCGGGTGCGTAAACGCATTCCTACAATGTCTTTCGATACGGTGTACCGCACACTCAACACTTTTGAAGAGTGCAAGCTGATCTCACGCGTGGGGGTGATTTCGGGCCGGGCGCGATTTGAAGCGAATATGGAGCGGCATCACCATTTCCTCTGCACCACTTGCGGGAAAATTATCGACGTTTATTCGAAAAAATTGGATAACGCCCGGATCGCGGATGATCTTCCGGATGATATGCATGTCGAGTCGGCCCGGGTTGAGTTGCGTGGTGTGTGCAAAACGTGCCAACGGTAGTAAGTCCTCTGCTTTACGAAGAATTAATTCCTTTTCTTTGATTTTCCCCACAACGAAGTCGTTATTTCTCAATTCGTAATTATGTCAGTTTTTGTATTTGAAGAAGATCGTTTTTCATATTGGAGTATGCTTTTTGTTTACAGGGATTTCTATTCAGTCGCCTGTGCCTTTAACAACCGCCATGGGCCGGAGAACAACTTCAGCGCGGACGAGGTCTTGTTGCTGACTCATAACGCTATCGATGTCTTTGTAAGCTTGGGGAGCTTCATCAAGGATTTTTTTCGATAACGGGGCAACGATATCTTTCATGCTTTTCTCGACATCTTTTAGTTGCAGCCGCCGTATGGCCTGTTTGCGGCCCATCACCCGGCCCGCTCCGTGCGAGCACGATGTAAAACTCTCCGCCGAACCAAGCCCTTCGACGATATAGGATTTTGTGCCCATGCTTCCGGGTATAATTCCTTTTTTCCCCGCTCCGGCAAAAGTAGCGCCCTTGCGATGTACCCAAACATCTTCTCCGAAATGCCTTTCTAAGGCTGCGTAATTATGGTGGATGTTGATTGCCGGTTCGGCTTGGAATCCCTCGGGATCGTCCAAGTAGTCGAGTATCACATCGATCACCGATTCCATCATCCTGCGCCGGTTCTCAAGCGCATATCGTTGCGCCCATTCCATATCGCGGCGGTAAGCGTCTCCCAATTCCGAATCGAGCGGAAGCGATTCCAGGTCACGGCGTTCGCCTGTACCGCGTTTTTTCGAGAGTGCAGCCGCCTCTTTGATATAGAAATTGGCGATCTGAAAACCTGCCCGGCGGCTGCCGCTATGTATCATGATCCATAAAAAATCACGTTCATCCGCTTGCAGTTCGATAAAATGATTACCGCCGCCAAGTGTGCCCAGTTTTTGGCGGCCTTCGGTTTGGATGGCTTGGTTGAGCTTGTCGAAAGGACTTTCGTAATCGAAACCTTCCCAATCTTGTTTGGTTTTATGTCCTTTGAATCCGACGGGTATGGTTTGGTAGATCAGTTCGACGATGTTTTCGTAATCTCTGCGCTTTAGAACATCGGCGGCGATATTGGTTTCGACCGCCGCCATTCCGCAACCGATATCGACACCTACCGCCGAGGGCACGATGGCGTCTTTGGCCCCGAATACCGAGCCGATGGTCGCGCCGAACCCGACATGCACATCGGGCATGGCCGCAATGTGATGGTGCACATAAGGCATGGCCGCCAAAGCATCGAGTTGCAGCATGGCATCGGCTTCAACCGTGTCCGCCCAAATTTTAATGGGCACACGGTGCTTCTGGGGATCGTAAATCTCACGCATGGTTCACAGTTTAATTTAGACCCGGCTTGAAAAGAATGCTGCGTTGTATTTGTGACAAGAAATTGAACCGGTAGCCAGATATAGTGCAACTCAGTTAGAATGGCTGCACTTCATTGCGATCACATTGGGAGAGCAACCCATGGCGTTGACATCTAAAGAACGTTTATTACGCACGCTACGCCGCGAACCGGTGGATCGTGTGCCGATTTCGACATATGAACTGAATCCATTGGATACCGAATCTTGGTATTACGAGCAACCGAGCTACCGTCCGCTGATGGAGTATTTTGCCGAAGTGACGGACATCCTTTATATGTGGAGCAGCGGGGAAGAGATTTTCGGCGATGGCGAGACCGAAGAAGAACGTTGGGACGAAAACGAAAGCACATTCCGGCGTTTCACACTGCATACGCCTAAAGGTCCGCTAACCCGCGTAACCCGGCGCGATGTCAACGTGAATACAAACTGGCTGATCGAACCGCTGTTCAAGGATGTCGATGATATCGATAAATACCTTTCTCTTCCGTGGGAACCGAAATCCGTGGATATGTCCGGATTTCATAGAGCCGAAGAGCGTTTGGGCGACCGTGGAATTGTGTTGTGCGACACGGCCGATCCGATCTGCATGGTGGCGGGGTGGTTCGATTTCGAGCCGTTTATGACCATTACCTGGGAATACCGCAAAAAAGTCCGGTATTTGATGGATGTTCTTTTGGAGCGTCTGCTAATCGAGCTCCGCTATAAACTCGAGCATGGAGCCGGGCCGATCTGGCGCATTTACGGTCCGGAATATGTGACTCAGCCGTACTTTCCACCGGAAGCGTTTACCGAGTTGGTTGTGAATTACGACCGCAAAATTACGGAACTGATTCACGAGTATGGCGGGTATGCGCGGATTCACTCACACGGAAATGTCACGCAGGTACTCGAACAGTTTATCGAAATGGGCGGCGATGCGACCGATCCCCTTGAACCGCCCCCGCAAGGCGATGTGGATTTGGCCGAGGTGAAAAAGAAGTATGGTGATAAGTTGATTCTGTTCGGCAATGTCGAACTTTCGTTTTTGGAATATTGGGAAGCGGATGAAATTGAAAAGTATGTGAAGAAGTGCATCGATGACGCGGGCAAAGGCGGCGGGTATGTTATTTTGCCCACTGCGGCCCCCATCAACGCGCCGCTTTGGGACCGCACCGCAGAGAATTACCGGCGTATGATCGAAACCGTGCTGACCTATGGCAAGTACGATTGAGAAATTGTTGGCCGGGCGGTGTGGAAAAAGATCAGCGATACGGGCATAGTCGGGGACTATGCTTACTCTGTATCTCATCCGTCACGGCGAAACCGATTACAATTTTGAAGGTCGTCTGCAAGGCCATCTTCCCGTCCCGCTCAATTCACGCGGCCGTTCGCAAGCCGAGCGCTTGGCGCGCCGTCTGGCCGAGACGCCATTGGATGCCATCGTCAGCAGCGATCTGCCCCGTGCCAAAGAAACGGCGGAAATTGTCGCCGGTTTTAAGGACCTCGCTGTGCAAACCGATCCGCGTTGGCGGGAACGCGCCTTGGGACATTGGCAGGGGTGTCTTTATAAAGAAGTCAAAGATGAGATGGATGCCGCAGATTGGACCTCACCCCAAGGCGGCGAAACACCCGAGGCCATGCGCGAGCGCGTGCTCTCGGCGCTCGATGATTTACCGGCCGCATTCGATGGGAAAAGCGTTTTGGTTGTAGGGCACGGCGGATCGTGCCACATCGTTTTGCAGGCCTTGGCCGGTCCCGAATACGGACATGCTTTTCACAGCTGGCACAACACGGCGATTTCAACTTTGCAGTGGGAAGCGGGAACCGGTTGGTGTGTAGCCGACCTTTATGACGATGCCCATCTGGAAGGCGACTGCACGAGTTTCGCCGAGGCCACCAAACGGTAGATAAAATAGGCCGTCGAAAGCGAGCGGATGTTTTCGTCATTGATTTCGTAACATCAAACGAAAAAGGCAATTAAGAACATCAATTTATAGGGTGTTTTTCCCCCATGCCTTTTTATTCTCCGAAAAACCATATTGACAGCGGAAATGCAGATGTGATAATTTCATAATTAAGAGGGCAGGAAGCATGGGGTAACAGATGCGCAGACCGAAAGGCCTTAAAGCCTTCACGCTGATCGAACTACTCATTGTTGTTGCAATAATCGGAATCTTGGCGGCGATTGCAATACCGAATTTTAGGACGGCAGTCATTCGCACAAAAATATCATCGGCGCAGAACAACCTGCGGGTATTGCAGACCGCAATTCAATTATACGAAATGGAATCCAATCAGAGATTCTATCCTACAAGTTTTGAATATGCGCCGGAACTTAGAGAATATCACCTATACATCTTTTTAACGACTCCCATCGCCTATGCCGACGTGCCGGCTTTTCTGGATCCATTTGGCGGAAAATTTCCCCACGGCGCTGTGCCTCTGTTGGCCTACCGCCAGTTCATGACTTCACACCGGAAGAAGTTTTACGAGACTTTTGGGAACTATAAAAACGTTGACAGGTTTACGTATTGGCTTAGTTCTATGGGGCCTAATTTGCACGATAATATGATGACTCCAGCCGAGAAGGAGCGAATGTACTTATGCCCCTGCGGATTTTACTTCGAATATAACAGCACGAACGGCTTAAGAAGTAACGGAAATATAACCAAACTTGGTATTAATATAAAGAAGTAATGCCGTTGAGTGACGTTTTGCCTGATCTTTTATCGGTTTTGATCCAGGAGCACAATTATGATCAGCGCCTTGACTTTGGCTTTTTGCCTTTATGCGGCTCAATACGATCTGGAAAATCCATATCTGTTTTTTCGAATGTCTCAAGAAGTATCCGCAGCTGCATTTTCGCCTGATGGGCTTGAAGTATTAATTTGCGGCCGCGAGCAAAACACACCGTTAGCAAGGCTGTGTAATTTTGACGATCAGGCGCCTATGCGGGAATATAAGGAAGAAAGCGACGAGATACTTTGTGTGGATATTTCCTCTGACGGCAGCCGATTCGTAACCGGGAGCCGTGACGGGAGAGTCAGTATTTGGGACGTGGCGGGAGGCCCGCCTTTAAGAATTTTCAACCATGATGCAGCTGTTTCGTCGGTAGCCCTTTCCAGCGACGGCTCGCTGGTTATCTGTGGTGCCGGACATCCGGTAGATGAAGCGAAAGTCTGGAATGTACAAACGGGAAATCTAATACACACATTCCCTGATGATGAAGGGCCGGTAACCGCCACCGCTTTTTCAAATGACTGTACTTATATCGCCACCGGTGGAACAAACAAACTCGCACGGATCTGGGATGCCGGTTCGGGAGCGCTTGTGGAGTCTTATTCTGTACATAGTGGAAGAATTTTGGCTCTCGCGTTTTCACCTGATGGACGCTATCTCCTTACGGGAAGCTCGGACAGAACCGCAAAACTCATCGATCGCCAATCGAAGCAGCCAATCGTAGAATATTCCGGGCACACTTCGAGAGTGCATGCCGTGGCATTTTCATCCGATGGTTCGGTTGTTGCGACCGGAAGCAACGATAAGACCTGCAAACTTTGGAGTACGCAAACAGGAGAACTTTTGCGGAGTTATCCCGGGCATTCATCGGGAGTTACGTCTATCGACATTTCGCAAGACGGAAATTTCATAGTAACAGCCTGCAATGACAACTTTGCGAGAATTTGGCCCGCGTTTACATCTGAACCATCCTTCACCATTGATGCAATTGGAGGGAGTGCAAGTTCGCTCGCCTTTTCAAATGATGGACATTATCTTGTTATTGCGGGCATGAACGACAACTTCGATCCGAGCGCCAGCCTTTGGGGTATTGAGACGGCGAATGAAGTAAGCGAATACTGTTGCCATCCGTATAAGGTTACATCTGTTGCGATTTCTCCGGACAATAACTTTGTTCTTACGGGAAGTGAAGATTGGACAGCCAGCCTCTGGCGAACCTGGACCGGTGAACTGGTACACACATTCGAGGAACATTCGTATGAAGTGACTGCTGTCGCCTTTTCGCCGGATGGATCCATGGCTGCCACAGCGAGCGAAGACGGAACGGCGATGCTGTGGGATGTGAACAGCGGCGAGCCAATCCGGACGTTACGCGGGCATTTGTGGAGCGTGTTATCAGTTGCCTTTTCCCCCGATGGAACCATGATCGTGACCGGCGGATCGGATCGATACAACGAAGACAATACGGCGCGAGTATGGGATGTTCAAACGGGGCAGGAATTGGCAATTCTTGCAGAGCATCCAAAAGGAATTCAAGCAACGGCGTTTTCGCCTGATGGAGAATTGCTCCTTTCGGCGAGCTCAGATGGGCGTATTAATCTTTGGGATACAAGCACATGGGCCTTGCTTCGATCAGCCGAGTTCGCCGATATTTTGCATTCCGATTCGCATCTGTCGAGCGCGGTTTTTTCTTCAGATGGCCGGTGGTTTATGGCAGGTGGTGAGCGGAACCAGCCTGTGCTGCATAATGTTGTAAAAGTATGGGACACGGCAACAGGAGAACTAGTGAAAACCATTGCCACGTTGGGCGGTGGAAGCATCGCTATAGCGGTGTGTCCTGAGAATAATCTTATTGCGACACGCAGCACCTATCAAATTCATTTTTGGGATATTCAAGAAATCCTAACCTCCATTCAGGATTGGTGGCTTTATTAGGAACATGCGGGTGATGCAGACAAACGAGTTGTATGCGAGCGCCAGCATAAGAAACCGGGAGTGAGTGAGGCTCCTGCCGAACCGCAGCGAAATTTAATTTCAATTGTATGAAACCATTGAATTGGTATGGGCCTCGATTTATATCCAATATAATCTGTGAATTTCACCTTGATATTTCCAATCTTGCCAATTTTTTACTACACCATGGCGTACCGGATTGGAACGGACATATTCCCATTTCTTCTCATAACTATCGCCTGTACGAAGACGTCGATCCCAGTGTTCTATTTGCCAAATGCTTCTACCTCCGTGTCGGCGAGTAAACATTGACTTCCAATATCGAACCCACGCATCGAAATCAGTTTCTTCACAATTGGGAGATGCAAAGAGATGAATATGATCAGGCATAATAACATATCTCCCCACCGACCACGCGTCAGACTCACGCCAGGCCTCCAAAAGATAATTGTGAATTATGTCATTGTCGAGGATTTTAACACGGTCTTTTGTGCATATGGTTAAAAATACGATTGTTGGGGCGTTTGAAATCATGCGAACGCCATGAGTCGGTCTTCGCCGTGAAGGTAGATTTGAATCGCACATTGCTCACATACCAGTATGATAATTTAGATAAAGATACATGATCTGGCATGACATTTTACGAACGGTTCGGCAGGAGCCTCGCCCTCCCAGCGCACGATTTCGGGGTGTGTTCCGATCATTTTTGGTTCTACCTCTTGAGCCACACATACAATAAATTCTTTTGAGTCTATTGCGGAGGAATCGCCGTTTCCCAACCGTCAAATTCACAGTCGTATTCGTATCCCAACCTGCTCATTTCTTCGGACCACGCATCCATCATGCTTTGTCGAAGCTGCGTTTTTCCTGTGTCGCCTGTGATGGAAAAGGTGTCATAGCCAGCGAGAGGAACATTGTATTCGGCGGAATATCCCTTCTTCTGCAATGCCCCGGTTAAAGCTGCGGCCTTTTCTTCTGTGTTCGTATAGAAGTAAAAACTGACTTTTAGTGTTCTGTCCTCAGAAACACCATGTGCCTGGATCTGTTGGACCGTATGTGGACTCATCCCAACTTGATCTGCAAGGATTTTCTTAAATTTCTTCTTAGTCACATGGCGCCCACCGCCACCACTCCCGAATAGTCTTGAGAGAATACCCATTTTGTCCATCCCTTCTGGCTTAAATGTATGAATGTTTCATGTAATTCGCATCTGAAACCCGATTTAATCTAATGCTAATCCGTTAAAGAAATTTTGTGAATCCATTGATCACATGCTATTGATCCATGAGTTACTATTAGACACATCGGATACTTGTGTCAACTCGGCATCTCGGGACTTCGTAGAATGCGTGGCTGCTGTGGTAAAAGCGCCGCAGTTGGAAGATGTTTTTTTACGCATCCAGGTTACCGGCTGATGTGGGGTGCGTTTTTGGTGTAGGGGGTGATGATCTGTCCTTTAGGATGGTGACTTTCCCTAAAGGGTATCGGTATGCCCTGCGGGTAAAAACTTGCCTTGGTTGTGATCCTGTTTCCGGATTTTTTTGTAAGAAAAACCCGCACCCATTCGACGTTGGCATAGAGCCGGACTCTGCACGGTCATCGAGGACTGTGTTTGGCGTTTGTCCGGCTGGTTTGGATTGTGAATCGAAACATAAAGCCGAGGTGGCCGACAATGAATTATTCCTACAATACCGCAAACTCCAATCCGCGATTCGTACACACCGCAGCCATGATGCTCGCCATCTGTCTGGTGGCCGGAAGCGCTCTGGGGCAAGGGCAAATCTTTATCACTCCCGGACCGGATGGACAGATTCATCCGGCTTTGCCCACCAAACAACACTTGGTCGATGTTGAAATTGAGGATCAGGTGGCGGAGACCACCATCGAGCAGGTGTTTTTCAATTCAACCGGAGTACGCCAAGAAGGAACCTATGTTTTTCCGGTTCCAACGGGGGTTTCGATTTCCAAATTGACCATGATGGTCAATGGCGAGCCGGTCAGCGCCAAGGTGATTGAAGCTAAAAAGGCGCGGGATACCTATGAGGCAATTGTGCGTCAGCAACGGGATCCGGCGCTTTTGGAGTATGTGGGACGGGATTTGGTGAAACTGCGTGTGTTCCCCATCGAACCGAACAGCGATACCAAGGTGACCATCGAGTACCAAGAAGTCCTGCCATTCGATCAGGATGTAACCCGTTACCGGTTCGGTTTTACGCAGGCAGGCAAGGCCTCGGAAACCATGACTTCATCCCGGATAAAGATCAAATTGAAAACGCGGGATGAACTGAAGACAATTTATTCGCCGACACACGATATCGATATTGACCGTGATGGAAACCGGGCGGCCACAATCCGATTCTCGGATGAGGATGTGAAGCACGAAAAAGATTTCGAACTGGTGTTCGGTGTCTCACCGGATGATGTAGCGCTGCATCTGCTTACGTACCGGGACGATGACGATGAAGACGGTTATTTCATGCTACTGGCCAATCCTCGTGAAGGATTGGAGGAAGATCAGCAAGTCGCCAAACGCGTTGTGTTTGTCATCGACTGTTCGGGCAGTATGCGCGATAACGATAAGATCAAGCAGGCCAAGAATGCACTGGAATTTTGCCTTTCTAAATTGAACGAGCGGGATCATTTCGGTTTGATTACTTTTAGCGATGAAGTTGAAAAGTTATCTTCGGAATTGCTTCCGGCCAAAGAGAGCGATGTTCAGCAGGCTTTGGAAAAAGTCGGCAAGATCGAAGCAGACGGGGGAACCAATATCGATGAAGCCTTGGAAGAGGCCCTGCAAATGCTGGAAAAGGATGAGGAAAGTCCGGCGTATGTGTTGTTCTTGACCGATGGCAAGCCCACAGTCGGCGAGCAGAATATCCCTGCCATTTTGGAGCATACAAAAAAGGAAAACGATGCAACGGCGCGGATGTTCGTTTTTGGTGTGGGATTCGATGTCAATACCGAGCTGCTCGATAGCCTCTCAACCGAACATCGCGGCGTGGTCAATTATGTGCGGCCTAAAGAAGATATCGAAGTCGCGATCTCTTCCTTGTATGGGAAAATCAGCAAACCGGTGCTGGCGGATCCGAAACTGGATTTTGGCGATATTGAAGTAAGCAAGGTCTATCCCAAAGACCTGTCCGATGTGTTTGCAGGCCAGCAGTTGGTGGTTCTGGGCCGCTATGACGGCGATGGCAGCACGAAGGTAGAACTTTTCGGTAAGGCCTTGAATAAAACTAAAAAATACTCGTCCAAGGCCAAGTTTGCCAAAGAATCGGACGACTACGATTTTATCCCCCGTCTGTGGGCTGCGCGCCGGATCGGTTATTTGGCGGAAGCCATGCAAAAAAACGGCGATGACCAAGAACTGAAAGATGAGATCATCAGCCTGTCCAAGGAATTCGGTATCGTTACGCCTTGGACCTCGATGATGATCGATGAAGATATGCCGGAAATGCGCCGCGCCTTGAGTGCCGTGCCGCAAGAGGAAAGCCGTAGCTGGCATGGTCTTTCTTATAATGGTCCAGCTGTAATCCAAGAAGGCGTAATGGCAAGCAGCATCGATGGCATTCCCCCGATTGTCGATGAGGATGCAAATGGCAATGTCACAGTGCACGCTGACTTCGGTGATAACTTCCCCATAGCCCCTGATAAGGCGGGCAATAGAGCTCAGGTTCTGAGCGAAAAGGCTTTGGTGCCGGTTGGCGATGCGAATGGTAATGGGTTCGATGTCAACGGATATGCGCCTGCTGTTGATGGGGGCGAAAACGGACAAACTAATTATCATTATGGAGCCAGTACTTTGCAGGTCGCACGTGCGCCGCGTGCAAAAATTCAGGCCGAGCTTTCCCCGGAAGCCGCAGTTGCGCGTTCAATGACGATTCAGGGACAGCTCAAAGGCGCGGAGCAGTTGGGGGATGCGATGGTCTTTTTCGATACCAATGGCAACCGTCAGACTGTCCAAGGTTTGAAGCAAGTCGGCAAAGCCACGTTTTACCAAGCGGGTTTAGTATGGGTGCAGGATGGTTTTGATTTTAAAGCCGACGAGAAGAAGCTGATTAAGATCAAGCCATTCAGCCCGGCCTATTTCGATCTGTTGAAAGCCGTTCCCGATCTCGCACCGGTTCTGGCACTGGGGGATATTATCTATCTACACCATCAGGGCCATCAGATCGTGATTACGGATGAAGGTGTAGAGGCATTGGATGCGGAGCTATTGGCCAAGATTCAGAAACCGGCATAGCCGGCGGCCGGGGAATCCCCGTTGGCATGACGCTGGTGTGGAGGTGTTTGCTATGAAACAGACTTTAGAGCGTGTCGGTGTTTTTCTCTTCGGACTTATATTTGGCATCGTCTTGATGTTTGTATTTGATGGGTATGGACGGTATCAGATTGCCGCGAGTTCGCAGGGATATTACATACTAGATACGAAAACGGGCGAAGTGACTTTGAATACGGATCGGGGAGCCCAATACCTCAGATCGGGCAATCAAGAAGAGCGGAAGTAACCGGTTGAATTGTATTTGCCCTAGCTTTTTGGGTGTGTGTGTTTGAGAAAGTTGGTGGATAGCGGGGGAGTTTTTGCGGTAAGAGAAGCCTGGTTCCGCCTCTTGCGCCTTACGGGGTGCAGATAAAAGATTTATCTGCACCACCCGGTTAGATACATGTTTATCTCAAAACAACCAGCGGCTCGGCAGGAGATTCGCCCTCCCGCGGCCCGATTTCAAAGTGTAGGTGAGGGATGAAATTGGCCAGCACCCTGCGGGGCGAATTGATATTAGAAGATGATTACGTATGTATCGATTTAAAAGCCCCGGAGGGGCGAAAGGCAATAGCCCAGCCTAAGCCCGAGACCGCCAACGGCGGGTGAAGGGTGCCAGGCTGGGTTAGATTCCCAAGACCATCAGCCCTGTAAGGGCGCAAGAAATGGAAAATGAGCGACCTTCGACCAGGAAAACAAGGCTCTCTTTCGCCCTTACAGGGCTTGAGATTTTATTGTCTTTAACCTGGGGCTCCGCTTCGCTCGCCCCAGGCTATTGCCTTGCCGCACCTTCGGTGCTTGGTGAGGGTATTTGAGGGAGTTGGTGGATAGCGGGGGAGTTTTTGCGGTAAGAGAAGCCTGGTTCCGCCTCTTGTGCCTTACGGGGTGCAGATAAAAGATTTATCTGCACCACCCGGTTAGATACATGTTTATCTCAGAACAACAAGCGGCTCATCAGGAGATTCGCCCTCCCGCGGCGTGACCGCCGTGGATCCCGCCGAGGCGGGACTATCGCCTCACGATTTCGGGGTGTATGCACGGGAATTTAGTAGATCAGCACCCTGTAAACCAGATTCCAATTGGAATTATATTAGGGGGCACCCTGCGGGGCGATACGTTTTATGTATTTGAATCACGAAGACACGAAAGGGCCACGTAGGGCACGAAGACTTGGCCGAGATGGGTGGATGGCAAGGGAGTTTTGGGTATTGGTTTTATAACATTAAGTACAGAAATAAGCATACGAACTAAGATGCTTATTCACCAGCATCCCCCGGGGATGGGGTTGAAGAAGGAGTGGGCGTGGCTGTGGCTGTTGGAGTTGAAGTTGGAGTCGGAGTCGGAGTCGGGGTTGGGGTTGAAGTTTGTTTCGCGAATAATAATTCCTCCCCTCCAAATCGAGCGCTTCGTCTCGCGGGCGATCTCTCCTCAGTCTTTAGCTCCAAAGTATCCGCTTTCATGCTTTCATTGAGTGCTTTGTCGGATGTGGGTTTGAGTTTAGCTGCTCCGTAGGTGTTGGCAGAGGAGTCAAAAAAGTACTCACGTCCGCGCTCTTCATCGACGCCTTTCATTTCAGGCGCCTGAGGTTCAATTCCGCCTTGTAAGACTTTACGGGATTGAGGTTGCGGGGCCTCCGGAATCTCTTGGGGAGCGATTTGATCGGTGGTCCCGGTTTGTAAAGGAACACCTAACGCTTTAGTGGTACCTTCTGTGACATCGAGCTGATTCCTGTCTTTTGCGCGCAGCAGCGTTCCATTTTTATTCATCTCTTCCATTAAGGGGGCCGATTGCAATGTCTCTGCCTTCTTTTGGGACTCTGCCGTAAAAAGCGAGTCCCAATACAAGGTTCCCGTTCCAATTAGCGCAAAGAACACGACGGCTACCTGTATATAGCGCCAGTGTTTTTTGCGCGGCTTGGCCGGAGGGATGTGCACCAATTTGGAATTGTCTTCTTCTGTTTCCTCCATAGCATCCTCATCCTCTTCGAGGAGATCCTGGAGAATGTCAACCAACTCTTCTTCAGTCAGAGCAGACCGGCGCTGATCGAGGGCCATCTTAAGTTCGTCTTCGACTTCTGCCGGTACGGGTTCAAGGTAGATCGGCTCATCTTCGGGTTGGCTGTCGGTCTCTTTCATCCACTGTTCGAGTTGTCTTTCGCGTGCTTCCACCCGTAGTTTTTGCAGAAGTTTATCTAAAGCGGGGTAGAGTTTGGGCCGTTTCTCAAAACCGGTATCGGTAGGGTCTTGGAGCGCGACAAGGATCGATAGGAGCACGGCACGGCGTTCCTCTTTTGAGAGACGCGAAAGCTCCAACTGGGCCGCAGAAGACTCCATCTGCGCCAGGAGCGTCTCCCAAATACGTTCGATATCCGCATGCCGTTCGTTCATCATCGGTGCTCTGTTTCAGGCGCCCCAGGATTCCAATAGGGGTTCAAGGTTTTGTATCTCAGAATCATGCTGCAAACAGGCCTCATGCAACCGGGTCATGCAACGTTGCAGCTGGGTTCCTATCGAACCTACCGGACGTTCTAATTGTTCGGCGATTTCGCGCAGTTTTAAACCTTTCCCGAAGCGAAGTTTAATCAAATTGCGGCAATCCTCGGGCATATTTTCTAATTCCCGGGCCACGGTTGTTTCTAAGGCTTTCAGTACAGCCAGCTCGTGCTGTTCGGATTCGACTTGAGGTTGGATACGGGCAGCGGAGTCCTCGTCGCGGGGGGCATCTATGGCCTCCACCTCGCTGAGGCGAATGCGGCGCCGGACAGCATCGGCCACGCGGCGTTTGGCGATCACCCGCAATAGGGCTTTCAGCGTTCCACGTCCCTCGAACCGGTCGAGGGCATCCAGAAGATTGATGAACACTTCTTGGCAGATTTCCTCGACCTCATGCGATTGGAAAAAGCCCGAGGAACGGACAATATGAGCCACAAGGCCGTAATAACGCCGCCACACCGAAGCCCAGGCTTCCGAATCGCCCATTCGACAGGCGCTAATCAATTGTGCTTCATCGTGTACATAAACCACGGCGCATAGCCCTCGTTTAGGGCATAACGATTGAACTGCGATCACAATCACCATAGCACGAAACCGTCCGTTCTTGCCTGTCTGCAATCAGAGTCGTGCTAGGGATGGGATTTCTTACAATAGGAGTCTATCTCGGCTAAGGCAGTCTATCCGGCTTCGTTTAGGTCCTCATCCTCTGGCCCCCTGGCCCGCCGGAATAGGTCCCAGAAACCAACCTCTCCACCGGCGAAATTGGCTAATGCCATCAATATGCAGCCGTAGCTAATGATGCCGAACATTCCTGAGCTGAATGTCGTTACATAACCAAGGGCGATTTTATTACCGGATGCCACAGCCGCTACGAAAAAGTGAGTAAAAATCAGGCGCAGAATAGTTGAGAAAAATGGAACAAGACCGAGCCCGGCCATGAGCCAGATGTAACAAGTTTCGCGTTTTCTGCGCCAAATTTGAAACAGCCAAAGCGTGTAAAGGAGCGGAATCCATGAAATTACGATTGGATTCAACCATGCAAAGAACTGGATTACGGGATTTTGAGCGATGTTTGCAGGATTCATGAAGAAAGCCCTCCTTCATCATTGCTTGTTAAGCCATCGGAGGGTATTTGGTTTGGAATGCGAATCTGAAACAGCTCTCGAAATCCGACACAGCCCTGCCCGAGTTTGGAGAGCATCACGATTACCAAAATGATCTTTATGAAGCCCAATGTGCCGGGAATTATGCTGGGATAGAGCGCACGAATGACGTTTGATACAGCATTCGATCCTGTCATCCCAAACGGTATGGCGACCGTTATGACGGTTAAAAGAATAGGCACGATTCCTAATGCGTAACGCATCCATAAAAACGCACTGTCTCCGGTGCGTCTCCACAATCGATGCCCCCAATGTGCGATGAGGTATAAAGGAATAGCATATAAAAATGCTATTAAAAAAAAGGGAGTAAGTCTTACTAGCACTGAGGAAGACATAAAAACCCGCTCCTTTCCGAGTAGTCGTAAGGATATTTCTTTGTCAGTGAATTTAGGATAAGTCCATCGGAATTGAAGTGAGTTGTTCGGACATGCCGTTTGTTCATTTTTTGAATAAAAATTGAATATCAGTTGAATGACCGGGCAGAAAATCGAAATTTTTTTGTGTTTGACATCGAAAAGGGTTGCAAAAAAACAGCTTATACGTGCTATACTGCTTAAATCACAGATACACGGACAATTTCCACCGTGAATTTTGAGGGGATTTTGCACCGGACTGTGGCAGAACATTTGACCAAGAACTTGGGAGAGAGTATCTTTTAACGTACGTTGCGCCGTTCCGGCAATAATAAAGCGTGAACGGCCTGACGCCTGAGGTCCGAAAAAAAAGAAGAGCGGCCAAACGGTCCTGAACTTCGCGAAAGCGAAACAGGCGTACGGGGCGAGGAAGAGCATCCCGCCCCGTTCTTATTTTAGAAGATATTTTTCTTGATATACTGAATAGTAATCATGCAGTACCGCCGATTTGGGAAAACAGAATTAAAAACCTCGGTCATGACTTTTGGCTGTATGCAATTGCCGGAAACCACGATGGACGAGGTTGTGGAGACTGTGCATTACGCTGTGTCCCAGGGAATTAATCATCTGGAGACGGCACGCGGCTATGCTGACAGCGAAATCCGCCTACGAACCGCACTTGAAGGTCTGAAACGTGAGGACCTGATTATCACCACCAAGGTGACACCGGAAGATACGGGCGACGCCTTCCGGCGGGTGTTCGATGAATCTATGGAGCGGATCGGGCTGGATTATCTGGATATATTGGATATCCACGGCATCAATCATTGGGCGCTGTTGGAACAGACTATCAAAAAGGGCGGTCCACTAGATGTTGCCCACCGGCTTATTGATGAAGGCGTGATCGGGCATATCGGCTTTTCGGGTCATGCGCCGCTTGAGGTCATACTCGCGGCCATCAATACCGAAGCATTCGAGACAGTCAATCTTCATTACTATTATATTTTGCAGCGTAACCTACCCGCTATTCAACGCGCAAACGAATTGGATATGGGAGTGTTTATCATTTCCCCCTCCGATAAAGGCGGACAGCTTTATAAGGCTCCGGCCAAACTGCGGGAACTGACCAAACCGTTGACGCCGCTGCAATTCAATCACCGGTTTATGCTTTCCAATCCCGCCATTCATACGGTCACCATCGGCTGCAAATATCCGCATGAATTTGCGGAGCATTTGGCCGTGGCCGATAACGTCGGACCGTTAACCGATGAAGAAAAGGCCATTATCGAAAAACTCGACCGCCAGTATCCCTTAAGCCTGGGCAAGACCTGGTGTACGGAATGTTGGGAATGTGTCGATTATTGCCCCGAAGGTATTGTGATCCCCGATGTTTTACGGTGCCGTAACTTGGCGATTGCCTTCGATATGGATGCTTATGCGAAATACCGGTACGGCGCATTCGGCAATATCGGGCACTGGTGCACAGGTCCCAATGGCGCGGCTTGCACGGAATGTGGCGATTGTCTGCCACACTGTCCGGAAAAGTTAAATATCCCCGCGCTGCTTTTTGAGACACATGACCGTTGCGATACCGGTGGCCGGGGCCGGCGGTTTGAGTAGACTCAGTTTACGTAAGTTCAGATTAAAAAGGGATTTTTCTGACGTTCGACACCTACTGTCGTGGGCGCGCCATGGCCGGTGTAGAGCTCAACCTGATCACCGAGCGGAAAGATTTTGTTTTTGATGTTGGCGATTTCCTGTTGTTTGAGTTTTTCGGAGCTCGTGCCTCCGATAGATCCTGCAAATAGGCAATCCCCTACAAATGCCACCTTATCTTCAACCACAAGCGTTAACGCATCCGGCGTATGTCCCGGTGTTTCGAGTACACGGCCGGTGAGTTCTCCGATTTTGATTGTTTCGCCCTCTTTTACCTGCTGCCAACCTCTGTGGGCTGAACCTGCATGGATTTCAGGCTTCCCATCGGCCAGTTGCGTACAGATTTGAGCCAATCCGTCAACATGATCGTAATGATCGTGGGTAATGAAAACTTTTGTCAGTTTAAGGCCGTATTTTTCGAGGAATGGTTTGAAGCGTATATCGTATCCCCCGGCATCGATCGCCATGGCTTCCCGTGTTTTTGGACAGCCCACGATATAGACATTGGCTTCATTTACATCCGTGACAAAAGATCCCAGTATCACAATCGGCTCCTATTGTTTCATATTTGAGAGATTGGCGCGGTCGGTATTAAATGAACCTTTCGCGCCCCGGGCATCCGCGCCGGAAAGATCGGCCATGCGGAAGATGGCGCGGGTAAGATTGGCCTGACGCAAATCGGTATTTGAAAAATCGGCGTTACCCGGACGGCTGTAATACAGATCGGCTTTTTGCAGATCCGCGCCCCGGGCGCGTACTCCCACCAGGTTGGTGCGTTTGAGGTCCGTATTTTGGAGTTTCGCGTCCTCAAAACAGGCCATGCCCAATGCTGCGAACTCGAATTGCGCGCCGCTGAGGTCAGCGCCTGAGAAGTCGGTTTCAATGCAAAATGCCTCACGCAGGTCTGCGCCGCGCAGGTTGGTCTTTTGCAAATTGGCTCCATTCAGCACCGCGCCCTTGAAGCAGACACCCTGCAAATTTCTATCTGACAAATCGATACCGCTCAGTACCCAGCCTTCCAGGGATTTTCCGTCGGCAATTAAGGCGAGCAGCTCCTCAATATAGGTTGTGCGGTCTTTCAGGTGCTGCCAGCACACATCGCGTCCGGTAAGCGCCATACACGCCGCCCCACCCACCCGGCAGGTGACGAAATCGTAATGCTTGTGTAGATCGTTCATAACTTCAGGATAAACCCCCTGGTGAATTGTTGAAGTCAAGTTGGGATGTCTCTACTTCCAAGGATCGTTTGACAATTCGCGGTGCATGCATGAGACTTTTCTTTCCGTTTGATTTTGAAGTCTACCGTAAATGGTGAACGATATGAGCTCATTGTATAAGTATCTAAGCGTTTTAGTCTTAATTGTCTTATTCTCGGGGTGTAGTTCCATGACCAAAAAACAGAGTATCCAGACCGGGCAGCATCCATGTCTGCTGGATAAAACAATCGAACAATCGGTCACATGTGACTATCTGCTGTACCTGCCGGACGATTACAGTTCCAAAGGCGAAAAATGGCCGATGATCCTGTTTTTGCATGGAGCCGGGGAGCGTGGGGACGATTTGGAGAAGGTCAAAGTCCATGGTCCTCCCAAACTAATTGAAGCGGGACAAGAGCTGCCTTTTATTGTTGTCTCGCCACAGTGTCCGGAAGGACGGATTTGGTCGAATGAAGTTCTCATCGCGTTGGTGGACGATATTGTCGAACATTACAACGTCGATGAAGATCGCATTTATTTGACCGGTCTGAGCATGGGGGGATTCGGAACTTGGTCATTGTCTTCGGCGTACCCGGAACGTTTCGCGGCCATCGCGCCGATTTGCGGGGGAGGCATGATAATTATGTCTTGGCCGTTAAAAGATATGCCGGTGTGGGTATTCCATGGTGCGAAGGACCAGACAGTGCCTATCGAGGAATCGGAACGTATGGTTAAGGCGCTTAAGAAACGGGGAAATGATGTGCTGTTTACGGTTTACCCCGATGCAAACCACGATTCATGGACAGAGACGTACGACAATCCGAAACTTTTTGAGTGGTTCCTGCAACACAAGCGGCGTTAGTTGATTGTGTGCGTGGGGACGCTCTGCCGGGATTATACGATTTTCGCCACCGATTTGGGATCGATATCGTAACGGCGGACTTTGGTATAGAGCGTGCGGCGGGAAATACCGAGCAATTCCGCAGCACGGCTTAAATGTCCGCCGGTGCTGACCAAAGCCTTTTCGATTTGAAGTTTTTCGCCTTCTTCTAAAGAGAGCGGCAGGATGGGTATTTCGGGAGCGATGTTCTCAGGGAGTTCGCCCGGAGCGGCTTTACGCATCCGTTCGGGCGTAAGAATCTCCGCCGGAAGGTGACGGCGCAGCAGAGTGTTGTTTTCGCTCAGCAAATAGGCGCGTTCGAGCGCGCTGCGTAGCTGACGGACATTGCCCGGCCAATCGTAGTGCATAAGCATTTCGATGAAACCCGGCTCAAAACGCGGTTTGTCTTTGCCTTTGCAGATTCGTTCCAAGAAATGGGCTGCCAATGCGGGGATATCTTCGAGACGTGCGCGTAGCGTGGGGATTTTAATCTCAACGACATTCAAGCGGTAATATAAGTCTTCCCGGAAATCACCGTCTTTGACAGCCTGGGCGAGGTCACGGTTGGTGCTGGCTAAGATCCGCACATCGACCGTCTTGATTTCATCACTGCCGACTTTTCTGATTTCGCCGGTCTCAAGCACACGCAGAAGTTTGCCCTGCAATTCGGCGGAGATATCGCCGATTTCATCCAAAAGGATGGTTCCCCGATGAGCGCTGGCAAACAATCCGGCACGTTCGGCAGTTGCGCCCGTAAATGCGCCTTTGGTGTGACCGAATAGTTCGCTTTCGAGCATCGAACCGGCCAAAGCGTGGCAATTGACTTTGATTAAGTTTTGTTTGGCGCGCGGGGAGAGGCTATGCAAAGCCTGCGCGACCAGCTCTTTGCCCACGCCGCTTTCGCCTGTGATCAACAGAGTACTGTCCCGCACGGACACGCGTTTAACCAACCCGAAAAGGTCTTCCATCACTTTGGATTTTCCGACCATGTTTTCGAGGCCGTAGTGTGTGTTGAGTTCGACGCGTAAGGATTGATTTTCCGCAATTAAGGCGTGATGTCCCAGTGCTTTTTCCACAAACACTTGAATCTGGCGGGGATTATCGAACGGCTTGGCAAAGAAATGGTATGCGCCACTGCGTACAGCTTCGCAAGCGGTATCCAGCGTGGCTTTGCGGGCATCACCGGTCATGATGATGACCTGTATGGCCGGATCGATCTCAAGCGCTTTTTCCATCAACTCCAAACCGTCGATTCCAGGCATATTCAAATCGGTCATCAGCACGGGGAAACGGCCCGGGCCGAGGAGTTCAAGCGCTTCTTCACCGGATTGCACAGAGGTCATTTCCAGCTGCAAGGGGGCCAGGATTGTAGTCAACAGTGTCGACACATCCGGCTCGTCATCGACGATTAGTACTTTGGGATCGGTTGCCATCGTGATTTATATTCCTAAGCAGGACTGGATCAAGGATAAGTCATGCATGGATTTGCCGCTACAGTTCAGCCGGACGGCTGTGAGGCACTGGATCTCGTGGTTGTCTGGTCTGTGGGGGATGGAATTTGCGCATCGCTGGGCAAGACATGGGCATTTTTTTTCTCTTCGGATTCGAGGCGTGTTTCGATATCCTTTGCGGCATCTTGAATCCGCCGGACTTGCTCTTCAGCGCGAACGATTTCGTAATCTTCCTCACACCAATAATACCGGTCATCAGGCATCAGACGGGCTATCGCCCCTCGAAATACAATAAGCGGTTGTTTTTCTTTTCGGGCTTTGCGCAGCTCTGTCCAGTTGGCCACATTGGGAATATCGGTCGTGGCCGTGGGTGCATAAATTGGTTTATTGGCAACGAGATGCTCGTGCAGTTCATGCATTTCTGCGTCATATGCATCCAAATCGGCGTAAAACAGCCCATCGGGCATAAGCTGCAAAACCTTCCCCTTATACCGCACACGTTTAAATCCCTGTAAATAGATTTGACGCAGGTCGCGAAGGCTTGTGGCCTCCGGCAGCATGTCGATGGGAATTTCTGTCGGCGTGGGGGTAGCGGGGACCTGCGGTATTGGCGGTGTGGTTGGAGTCGGAGTTGGTGTCGGATCGGGAAGCTTGCTGAGTTTGATGACGGATTTGAGTAAAGGCTTGGGCAGGACGACCCGGCCCCCGCCTTGCAGGGTTATAGTCAGTCCATCGTCATCGTAACTTTCGACTGTTCCGGTGAGTGATTTTCCCGTTGTAAGCGTAACCTCGACCGGCTCGCCCGATGTGTAATTTTCGGACTGGGGAAATGCGGGGAGAACGGCAATCCCAATTAGTAGCGTCAAGATCGACAGATAGGTTGCTGGTTTTATCTTCATGGCAAACGGTAAAGTAGCACGCCACACACGGAAATGTGCGTGAGGCCAAAAAACGTTTTATTCTTCCTCAAGAGGCTATTGCCGTGAGCGATAGGAAACCAAGGACACGACTCTATACCCCTGAGGCCGGTGAAAGCCCGCTCCGGCTCGATGACGAACGGACGCTGGATGTGGCCCGTGTGCTGCGTCTTCAACCTGGTGAGCCTGTGGTCTGTTTTGCGGACGGAAGTGACGATTTTATTTATCGCGTTGTCGGCGTCAAACGGAGCAAACTTGGCCTTAAACTCGAAAAGCGGGAGCCATGTCAACGCAATCCGGTCCATCCGGTGGCATTGGTGCAGGCTATTGGAAAAAGCGGAAAAGCCGATGATGTTGTGAAAAGCGCTACGGCAACCGGAGCAACGTTGATTTATTTTGTTCCCTCGCGGAGGGCCATCGGGCGGTTCGATGAAGATAGAAAAGAACGGCTCAATACCATCGCGATTGAAACTTGCCGTCAGTGTGGCCGTAACGCTTTGCCGGAAATTAGGATTGCCGATTCCGGCAGCGTTTGGCAGGAAGAACCTTCTTTACCGGAGCCAAGACTGTTGGCTGATGAGACCGGGGGCCCGGATTTGGTGGATATTCTTTCTTCAGGGGCATCGAGCTGTAGTGTTGCCATCGGCCCCGAAGGCGGTTGGGATGCGGAAGAGCGTGAAATTCTTTTGCGGGCCGGTTGGCAGCCTGTGAGCATCGGACGCCGCATTTTGCGAACCGAACTTGCCGCCACTGTCGCGCTAGGTGTTATTTGCAGTTTGCTGAAGTCTTAAAAGCACAGGTGAAGATCCCTGGACCATCGGCAGCCCGGGGGGCAGATTCCAACAATCATGGCAGAACAACCCAAAGTGTTGATCCGGACATTTGGATGCCGGGTTAATCAATACGACAGCGCCAAAATGCTGGAAGGTTTTAGGCGCGCCGGTATCGAACCGGTCGATGAAGAACTCTGCCAGACGCCCGATGTCGTCGTTGTTAATACCTGCTCGGTGACCAGCGATAGCGACAAAAAAGCCCGTCAACTGATTCGTAAGCTGGCCCGTGAGCATCCCCAAGCCAAACTCGTCGTAACGGGATGTTATGCCGAACTGAAAGGCGAACAACTAATTCAAATAGAAGGTGTTGACCGGCATGTGCTGATGAACGATCAGCACGAGTTGCCCGCTTTGATGGCTGAAGAATTGGGTATCGACTCCGATGCGGGGATGCTTTTCGCCTATGAAGCCGCCCATGCGCCGCTCACGGGATTCGGGGGCCGAACCCGGGCATTTATCAAAGTCCAAGAAGGCTGCGATTTGTGGTGTACGTATTGCAGTATTCCCAAAAGCCGGGGAGAGCCACGTAGCCGCACGATTGATGAAGTGCTCATCGAAGCGCAATCACTGCTTGAGAACAACTTTGGGGAGATCGTGCTTTGCGGAACCCGTCTGGGCAGCTATGGCCGGGATTTGGGGCTTCATATTACCGAGCTCTTGGAGCCTTTGGCGCGGCTCAATGGTCTGAAGCGATTACGTTTGAGCTCATTTGAGCCGGAGGATCTGGATGAGGCGCTGATCGATTTTATCGCTTCGACACCGGTGGCTTGTCCGCATTTGCACTTGCCGTTACAAGCCGGTTCCGATGCGGTCTTAAAGCGAATGGGACGTCTTTACCGGCGCGAGGAGTATGCGCAACGAATTGAAATAGCGCGGGAACGAATCGCGGATTTTGCGGTTACAACCGATATCATCACCGGATTCCCGGGTGAGACAGAGACCGACTTTGAAGACAGTTTGGATATGATTCGCCGCTGCCGTTTTGCCAAAGTGCATAGTTTCCCCTATTCGGAGCGCGACGATACACCCGCGGCTGCCTTTACGGATCAAGTTGAGCGGACGGTGCGACGGGAACGCCGCAAGCGGCTGGATGAGATTGCCTTTAGGACCGCCGCAGAATTTAGAAAAGAATTTGACGGTACAACACAAGAGGTTTTAATCGAAACGGGAAATCCTGATAAAGGCTATGCGGGCTTTACCGGAAACTATTTGCGATGCGAGGTTAATTCGTGTGTGGAGCTCGAACGCGGCTCACTGATACCGGTCGTGATCAAGGATTCATCGTCCCGCGTGTTGGTGGGAGAAGCGGTTGGTGAAGAAAAGTCCTTGTCTGTTTGAGCGCCCACAGGATTATTCGATTTTTGTTTTTCCTGTTCTTTTACCGGCAATGGATCTTTGCCGGTGATGAGACGCGCGCCGCGATTGCGGGTGATGTAGTTCCAGGCCCATTGGATGAAGACCAACACACGGTTTTCAAACTCGACCAGATACATCAGATGGACAAATAGCCAAATGAGCCACGCGAAATAGCCCGAGGCGCGAATTCCAAAAATATCGGCTACAGCGGCAGCCCGTCCGATAACGGCCATGCTGCCACGGTCGAAGTAGTGGAACGGTTTAACGGTTTTTCCCGCCAAACGTTTTATGACAGTCTTGGCGGCATAGGCGCCTTGTTGCATGGCTACGGGAGCCACGCCGGGTAAAGGCTGACCTTTTCGATTTTTACAATGCGCCAAGTCGCCAATGACAAAAAGATCGGGATGACCGGGCACGGTTAAATCCGGTTCGACGATTACCCTTCCGATACGGTCCAGCTCCACTCCCGTGTTTTTTTGAATTTCCTTCGCCAATGGAGAAGATTGAATACCCGCCGCCCATAGTATGGTGCGTGTCGATATACATTTGTTACCCTCAGGCGTGCATACGGTTACAGAGTCCGGTTGCACATCGGTTACCATGGTTCCGGTACGGACGGTGACGCCGAGCGTTTCAAGTTTTTTCTGTGCTTTTTCAGAAAGATCGGGAGGATAAGGCGGCAGGACACGTTCGCCGCCTTCTAGAAGGAGAATCTCCGCTTGACCCGGATCGGAAACGCGGAAATCGCCGTGCAATGTATGGCGTGAAAGTTCAGCCAATGCGCCTGCCAATTCGACACCGGTGGGGCCTGCACCGACGATCACAAAACGCAACCAGGCGCGGCGCATATCCGGATCGGATTCACGTTCGGCGGCCTCAAATGCATAGAGGATGCGGCGGCGCATTTCGGTGGCGTCCTCAACTGTCTTGAGCCCCGGGGCGTGTTTGGCCCATTGATCGTTGCCGAAATAAGAATGTCCGGCGCCTGTGGCAACGATGCATGTGTCATAATCGATAACGGCTCCATCCTTAAGACGAATCTGCTTGTTTCGTGGGTCGAGGCCGTTTGCTTCACCCATCAATACTTGAACGTTTTTTTGCCGGTTAAGGACACCACGCAGAGGCGAGGATATATCACCGGGTGAGAGACCCCCGGTGGCAACTTGATAGAGCAGCGGCTGGAAAAGGTGAAAGTTGCGTTTGTCGATAAGAGTTACGCGCACCTCGGCCTTTTTGAATGCCTGGGCGGCATACAAACCACCAAATCCTCCCCCAACAATAACGACATGATGCCGCTGTTCCACAGTCACAAAAATCTCCGAAAAACCGTCTTATCTCCGGTTTGTACAAATTCATCCGATTTATACAGGATTAATAGCTTATCAACCGAACTTGGATTACCAAGCGAGACTGTGGTGGATCGTATGGCCGGGCGGGATGGATCAGGGAAAAGCAGGAAGCAGGGGGGACGGAAAGGCTGTAGTGGTGGCCGGGAGCAGGATTAAAGGAATATTTGCTGCGGTATCGCTAGATCAATTGTTGTGTTCCGATTGCAATCCATATGGCCAGGCACACCGCAAGCATCGATGCGGCAACGATCATACAGACGTTGAGCAAGGTTGAACTTCGTTTGGGCATGATGCACCTCATATCCGGAAATCTCCGGTTGGTTCCTCATACTCAACCCAAAATGTTACAAAGCATTACACGAAAAGATCACACGGGTATCGGCGGTATGTGTAAAAACTTAAGTATCTTGGAAGTGAATTTCGTCCGTCTTTGGTCCTATGCCCTTCCACTTCCGTTGTGCTCGTGACCGCTGTGCGAGTTGGTGTAGACTTCCTGCACGAATTTCCATAGAGATGTTTGTTGAGGCGTACGATTATGGCCATTACGAAAATTGAAGGCGGTGTAACAGCCTGCAAAGGCTTTGCCGCGTCGGGTATTTCGGCAGGTATTAAAAAGAATGGGAAGCCGGATTTGGGTCTTTTGGTTTCCCAAGTGCGTTGTGCGGCGGCGGCGACGTTCACCACCAATCGTCTCAAAGGAGCATCTCTGCTAATTGGCCAGGAGCATCTGCACGATCATCATGCGCAGGCTGTTGTTGTGAACAGCGGCAACGCCAACGCCTGCACGGGCGAGCGGGGGCTATTGGATGCCCAAGAGATGTGCCGCACATTGGCCCGGCTGCATAATATTCCGGCCAGCGATGTGATTCCTTCTTCGACCGGTGTCATCGGTGTGTATTTGCCCTTGCCGGTGGTTCGCAAAGGTATTGAGACGGCCTATGCGCAGCTTTCGGTCGATGGCGGACGACAATTTACTCAGGCCATCATGACGACCGACACAAGGGCTAAAGAGTCCGCTTATAAGATTGTGGCAGACGGTCATGAAGTGCATTTGGGCGGTTGCATAAAAGGGGCGGGCATGATTCATCCCAACATGGCGACCATGCTTTGCTTTTTGACAACCGATGCTCGGATTGATCCCGAAACTCTGCAAACGTGGCTTCGGGAAGCAGTGAACAACACCTTCAATCGCTGCACGGTAGATGGCGACACCAGCTGTTGCGACACCGTCCTGATTCTCTCGAACGGACTGAGCTGCGGAGAGATGATCGGCGACGATTTGCATGCGTTGGGGCGGGAATTCAAACAAGCCTTACATGCAGTCTGTTGGGATTTGGCCCGGGAGATGATTCGAGACGGCGAAGGCGTAAAAAGAACCTGCCGGATTCTGATTCGAGGCGCAAAATCGGAAAGTGCCGCGCAAGCCATCGCAAAAAGCATTGCCATTTCGCCGTTGGTCAAAACCGCAATTGCGGGGTGCGATCCCAACTGGGGCAGGATTCTTAATGCAGCGGGATACTCAGGAGCCGATTTCGATGCTTCGCGTGTAGATTTATGGCTGGGCAGTGTGCGGGTTCTGGACGGCGGTGTCCCGGCGGACTATCAGGAAGCCGACGCAGCCCGCGTTTTTCAGCAGGATGAGTACGAAATCACGCTGGACCTCCATGCGGGCAACGCAGAGGGGTGGTATTACACCTGCGATTTGACGCACGATTATATCGATATCAATGCCGACTACCGCACCTAAAGAATTTGTCCGGCTCCGCTGAAATACAGCGAATTCTTGCGTATCGATATTTTGACGACACTGTCTTCCAACATCAGTCCCTAATGATGATTCTGTCAGAAATATGCGTCTGGATGGGGTCTGTCCAGCATCGAAATTTATTTATGCCTCGAACGGTTTATCCATTATTTTTGTCTGACGATGTGACAATTAGGGCGCACGAAGAGCGCATAAACCGAGTTTGAATGCTCCATGCTTTAAATCGCCTGAATAATCCTGAATCGTTGTAGTCTCCTTATTTTATTAAGTTTTCCGCTCGAGACAGAGAAAATTTGATTGTATTCGGAGGGAAAAAGAAAACAGCCCAGGAGTGGGACATGCCCTGGGCTGCAAAAGAAGAGGAACAGAGCCTATGCCCATATGAGTGGGAAATGTGGCATAAGCATTCGGAGAAATGAAAACCTTTTATGTCGTGCATAATTCTTAAAAGCAGCATCTATGCCAGGTTTTCAATACCGGTTAATTGTAAAAATTTGTAAATTAATTAAATGTAAATAAATGTAAATTAAACCTGAATATATTAATTCAGGATTCTCCAATTATCCGCATCACGTAAACCGTTCGATTCTGAAGCCGAATTTTCGTGTTTCTATTTCTTTTTTCCAACAGCGATGTTGATAACACGCCCGGGGACATAGATGAATTTTTTGACTTCCATGCCTTCCAGCCATTTCTGGATTTTGGGTCGTTCGAAGGCTGCTGCCTTCACCTCATCTTCAGGCGCATCGACGGCCAGTTCGAGTTCGTCCCGGACTTTGCCGTTCACCTGAATCGCCAATTTCACAACATCGTCTTTGGCTAGGCTTTCGTCATATTCCGGCCAGGGTTCATAGGCCAAGGTCTGATCGTGCCCAAGCCGCTGCCAGAGTTCTTCGCCTAAGTGCGGGCAGAAAGGCGATACCAGCAGGACCAACGTCTCTACAACCGAACGAGGACGCACCCCTGCATCCAAAATGGCATTGGTGAAAATCATCAATTGGCTGATGGCGGTATTGAAGCGCAGATTTTCAATATCGTGCGTGACCTTTTTGATGGTCTTGTGCATAAGGCGGTTAAGGTCATCAGGAATTTCGTCCTCAGTTGGAGCAAGCACTTGATCGTTTTCATCATTTATAACCCGCCAAATGCGTTTCAAGAAACGTGAAATCCCATCGATTCCGCTTGTCGACCAAGGTTTGGCGCGTTCCAAAGGCCCCATAAACATTTCGTATGTACGCAACGCATCCGCGCCATGCTGGCCGACAACATCATCGGGATTGATGACGTTTCCGAGGCTTTTGGACATTTTCTCGCCGTTCTCACCCAGGATAAGGCCCTGGTTCACGAGTTTTTGAAAAGGCTCTTTGGTGGATACATGGCCTTCATCATAAAGAACCTTATGCCAGAAACGTGAATACAAAAGATGGAGCACGGCATGCTCGGCGCCACCAACATATAGGTCAACCGGCATCCAGTATTTTTCTTTTTCCGCATCCCAACCGGCTTCATTGTTTAAGGCGTCGATATAACGCAGGTAGTACCAACAGGAGCCCGCCCATTGGGGCATGGTGTTTGTATCGCGCCGGGCCTTTTTTCCTGTTTTTTCATCGGCGAAATCGACCCAGCCGGGCACATTGACCAACGGCGATTGTCCGTCGTCTCCCGGTTCAAAGACTTCGGTTTCCGGCAATTTGAGCGGTAATTCGTCTTTATCGAGCGGACGGATTGTGCCGTCTTCCAAGTGGTAGAGCGGGAAGGGTTCGCCCCAATAGCGCTGGCGGGAAAAGAGCCAATCGCGCAGTTTGTAGTTGACCGCCGCTTCACCGAGTTTTTGGTCACGAAGCCACGCGGTGATTTTTTTCTTGGCCTCGGGCACATTCAAACCATCGATCAGCGGGCTGTTGACCAAAACTCCATCGCCGGTATGTGCCGCTTGGGAAATATCTCCGCCGGAAATGACTTCGATAATCGGCAAATCGAATGACTTGGCGAATTCGTAATCGCGCTCATCATGGGCAGGCACGGCCATGATCGCGCCGGTGCCATAGCTGATTAAAACATAATCCGCCACCCAGATGGGGATTTTTTCATTGTTGACGGGATTGATGGCATACGCGCCGGTGAAGACGCCGGTTTTCTCTTTTGCGAGGTCTGTCCGGTCCAAATCGCTTTTGCTTTTAGCGGTTTCGATGTAGCGGTCTACGGCTTCTTTTTGATCCGCCGCGGTAATGGTCTCGACAAGCCGGTGCTCCGGCGCCAGAACCATATAGGTGGCGCCGAACAACGTATCCGGACGCGTCGTAAATACACGGATCGTATCCCCTGTGCCATCGACTTTGAAATCGACATTTGCACCTTCGGATTTGCCGATCCAGTTGCGCTGCATCTCTTTAATGCTGTCCGGCCAATCCAGGCCTTCAAGGTCTTCCAGCAGCCGATCCGCATATTGAGTGATTTTCAACATCCATTGCCGCATCGGTTTGCGGATTACAGGATGGTTGCCGCGTTCGGATAAACCGTTAATGACTTCTTCATTGGCCAAGACGGTTTTTAGCGCCGGGCACCAGTTGACCGGGGCTTCTTGTTCATAGGCCAGCCCGCGTTTGTACAGCTGCAAGAAGATCCACTGAGTCCATTTGTAGTATTTGGGATCGGTTGTATCGATTTCTCTGTCCCAGTCGTAGCTAAAGCCGAGTGATTTGATCTGACGGCGGAATGTATCGATGTTCTTTTGTGTGGTGATCCGGGGGTGTGTGCCGGTTTGCAGGGCGTATTGTTCGGCCGGCAAACCGAAAGCGTCCCAACCCATGGGATGCAGCACAGAATATCCGCGCATGCGCTTGAAGCGGCAGACGATATCGCTGGCGGTATAGCCCTCAGGATGCCCCACATGCAATCCGGCCCCCGAAGGGTAGGGGAACATATCCAGGCAGTAGAATTTCTCTTTGGCCGGGTCTTCAACGGCCTTAAATGTCTTGTTTTCTTCCCAATAGCGTTGCCATTTCGGCTCAATCGATGCGGGATCGTACGGCATCTTCATACTCCATAGACAAAAGCTAAGCACAGAGCCTAAGCGTCTTGAAACGCTGGTCCAGAGTTTGTATGCCTCTATGTTTCATAGCCTGCCGGGGGGAGTTGTTTGCGGAGGGCACACGGAACAACTGATGAGGGGTGTGGAATTGTAAAGATTCGTTCAATATACCGGAAATTTCCAACGAATCTTACAAAATTCTATTAAGCTATCTCCAAGAACGCCGATACTTTACGTCAGATAACAAATATGACCTTCCGGGTTAGTCACCGCTCGTCTTGCATAGGTTTCCGAGGCCTTAACGCGCAGACCGGTTTCTAACCCTTTTTTTTGTCTTCCCACCGAAATGTAATCAAATATTGGCATATTTGCTTTTTACAATTTCAATATGCTTGTGATCCTCAACACCTCGCCATTCACCCCAAAATTATAAAGAGTGTTTAAATTTGAGCCGATAATTGCAGCAGACATCGTTTTATGGGCTTTTCTGCTTGACGAACGCGAGAGGTTTCCGAGGCCTTAAACGTCATAGACGGATAAGCCCTTTCTTTTAGATATAATTGTTGAACAAATGTTCTGTATGTTGTGCCACTACGCGGCAACTTCACGCTTGCCAAAACGTACTCTTTGCAGAAGGACGGCGATCACGATTACAACGCCTTTTACTACCAGCTGCACATTCGAATCGACGTTATGCAGATTCAGGATGGTCGTAATGATGCCCATAATCAGAGCGCCAGCCAGCGTATCGATCACGCGTCCGCGTCCACCCATTAGGTTGGTTCCACCAATAACCGCGGCGGCAATGGCATCCAACTCAAAGGCTATGCCGGTGTTTGGATCCCCCTGCCGTAACTGAGCACACTCAATCACCCCGCCCAGGGCAGCCAAACCGCCACAGAGGGTATAGGTCAAGACTTTGATTCGATTGACATTCACTCCCGCCAACCGGGCGGCCTCTTCGTTTCCGCCGACGCTATAAAGGAGACGGCCAAAGGAGGTCCGGGACATCACGATCTGAAAAACGATCACCAGGAATAAAAAAATGATGGCCGGAGCGGGGATGAATCCAAATACCTTTGAATCCAGCAATAGAAAACTCTCCACATTGGGAGGGGCTTTGAGCGGCAGAGGTATCGTCCGGTTTTCGGTGCTGAGTTTGGCGAGGCCGCGCGCCACGCTCATCATGGCCAGGGTCACAATAAAAGGCTGGATGCGGCAATAGGTTGTAACCGCGCCATTTACGGCCCCTAAAAACAGCCCTGCGAACAAGGCCAACAGCGCGGCCGCAGGCGCTCCCCATCCCAGGTTGATTAGACCAACCGCGGAGAGGCATGTTGCAAACGCCAATATGGAACCGACGGATAAATCAATACCCGCGGAAACGATCACCAGAGTCATACCGATCGCTAAGATCCCCTGCTCGGAAACCATGCGGATAACTTCAAGTGTCGAGCCGGTGGTGGGAAAAGTGCGGTCGCCGCGCGGCGTAACCGGGGCGATGACACAAGCCAAAATCAAAACAATGAGCAGGGCCATCCAAGCCCCGGGGATTTTGCCTATGAGTCGTAGAACACGCATGAGTTGAAACCTAGCCCAAACCAGGGAATCGGCAAAGCATTGGGTTGCAGTGAGTTTCTTTTCCACGCTGTGCTGCCGGTTCCGGAGCGCGTTCGGTACTTGGCGGCGAAGGAATGCGGTATAGTCGAGGCCAGCGCCTTCGGGAACGATGGCCCTGATTCAATATCCAAGGTGATGGAACGTGAGATTATTGGTGATCGGTGGGGCAGGTTTTATCGGCTCCAATTTCATACGTCTGGTGCTGCGTGAGAAACTTGCGGCGCATATTACCAATCTTGATAAGCTGACTTATGCGGGGAATCCTGCAAATTTGGCCGATTTGGAGGACCTTGAAACGTCCGGCGGGTACCGTTTTGTTCAGGGCGACAAGGCAGAGCCGGGATTGGTGGCCGATCTATTAGGTGAAGATGCCTACGATGCGGTGGTTGATTTTGCTGCCGAAAGTCATGTGGACCGTTCGATAACCGATGCCGATGCCTTTTTGCAGACCAATGTGAACGGGACCTATCAAGTATTGGAAGCGGTCCGGGCGCATGGACAAGGATTGCGTCTGCTTTATGTGAGTACGGATGAAGTTTACGGGCCGATTGCCGAAGGATCGTTTTCTGAAACCGACCGGCTTTCGCCCGGGAATCCTTATAGCGCCAGCAAGGCAGCGGCGGACCTTTTGGTGCTTTCGTATGCCAATACCTTTGGCACGCCATGCATGATTACGCGCGGTGCGAATACGTATGGCCCCTATCAATATCCTGAAAAGCTTATTCCTTTGTTTATCACCAACGTGATCGACAATAAGCCTTTGCCGGTCTACGGCGACGGTTGTCAGGTGCGTGATTGGCTCTTTGTGTTGGATCATGCACGCGGAATATGGACCGCATTGACCAAGGGCGAAATAGGGCAGGTTTATAATCTTGGCGCGGACCAGGAACGCAGGAATATTGAAGTAACCGAACGTATTTTGGCGATTTTAGAGAAACCCAAGAACTTGATTCGCCATATTGAAGATCGGGCCGGGCACGATATTCGATACAGCCTCAATTGTGAAAAACTGCAAGCGTTGGGGTGGCGGCGCACAGTTGATTTTGAGGATGGCTTGGAACAGACCGTGGCCTGGTACCGTGAACGGGAAGACTGGTGGCGGCCGATTAAAGACGGCAGCTTCCGGGAGTATTATGAACGGCACTATGCGGCCCGGCTGCTTGCGGCTCAAGAAACAGCCGGAGATGCGAGCCAAGAATCGGCTGAAGGAGAAGCAACGTGAAAGGTGTTATTACGGCGGGCGGTCTGGGTACAAGGCTCAAACCCATGACCAAAGTCACCAACAAACATCTATTACCGGTATACGACAAACCCATGATCTATTATCCCATTGAGACTTTGGTCAATGCCGGGATCGAAGACATCATGGTTGTAACCGGCGGTAACAATGCCGGTGATTTTTTGCGTCTGTTAGGCAATGGCAAAGAGTTCGGATTAAAACGGCTCAGTTATGCCTACCAAGAGGGCGAGGGGGGTATTGCCGCTGCGTTTGAATTAGCCCGTGACTTTGTAGGCAAAGACCGTTGCGTTGTGATTTTGGGTGACAACATCATCGAGAAAAATATCCGTGATGCGGTTGCCGATTTTGAAAGACAAGAACGCGGTGCAAAGATCATGTTGAAAGAGGTGGAGAACCCGCAACAATACGGCGTGCCGACGTTGGATGGCGACAAAATTGTGAAAATCACAGAGAAGCCCCAAAATCCGGATACGAACTACGCGGTTATCGGCATCTATATGTATGACGAACGCGCGTTTTCGATGATCGATTCACTTGAACCTTCAGCACGCGGCGAACTGGAAATTACCGATCTCAATAACATGTACATCAACGAAGGCACACTAACCTGGGGCATCTTAGACGGTTGGTGGGCTGACTGCGGCGAAAGCCGTACTTCATTGCATGAAGCGGGCTGCTTAGTGGCCGCAACCGGCGCGAATAAACTAGAACGCTGAGTGCAATCAAGTTAGAAAATTAAAATCGCAACACGGGGACATGATGCGGCGCAAGAGAATTTTGTATTTGGAAATGGCTGTGGCTGCGGTTTGCATAACTCTGGCCGTTATTGCCTCTGTGCCTCGTTTCCGTGCCGCGCAAGTGATTCAAGGGATCGAAATCCGGCGGGCCGAATTACAGCATTTGGCCGATGCGCTTATGGCTCACGAAATGGATAGCGCCGAAGAAACCCGGTTCCCGGATGCCATGAAGCCCAGCAATCATATTTATTATTCCAAACTTCCGGTTGTACTCTCATGGGGTATGCAAAAGGACTGGCAAGAACGTGTGGCCTCGGGCATCGGAGATTATAATTTCTCTTTGATGCGTCTTTCGGAATTAAGCCGTCCGGATCCGGGGGCTGCAATTCCGAATGGCGATCCATTGGCGAAAAGCGAAATCATCGGGGGATTTGAACAACGCGGGCAGTGGGTATTGGCTGCGCCGATACCTAAGTCAGAAGATCGTTTCACAGGGTTGCCGCCTTGGGGGGAGGGGCCTCAGCTGGGTGAACTCCTGGCTGCTGACGACACGTTGAACGATCCACTTCAAACTTCACTCCACCGGCTTACCCGCTATGCCTTTCATGTCAGCAATGGCATCAACAGCGATGGTGTGATTTTGGTGTGGTCCAATCCGATATCAGCGGATGTAGAACCAAAGTCCGCGCCGTCTTCCGAGTAAATTCAAAGAATATTATAGGAATTTTGCACGGCCTTTTGCTTAATCCGCCAAGGCGATTTCTTTTTGTGACACCCCTATATTGTTTAGAAATGATTCCATGTTCGAGTCCCATTTCATGGAATCGCGATGAAAACAGGATTCATGAGCGGCGTGCTCAAAAAGAGCATACTGTTTGAGACCGTTTAAGTTTTGATAAATGTTTTTGGATTCATCGACTGTCACCCATGGATCTTTTGCTCCCTGCATTAGCAAAACCGGGCAGGTAACAGACCGCGCGTACTCAGCGGGATTATGATGAAAACCGGAGTACCCGCATTGCACTCCACCCCAGAACACCAGCAAATGCGCGGCCGGAAATGCGGGCAAACCCATAGTATGGACACGATTTTTTACTGTAGCCGGTAACCGGTCAAAAACCGATTCTACAATGATTGCATCGGGCGTGATGCCATGGACATGAATTGCGCGCATAACCGCCGCGCCGCCCATAGACTGCCCGTACAATAGTATCTTTGGTTCCTTAGATATTTTTTTTACATACTGAAATACAGCAGCCACATCATCGGCTTCATGGTATCCGATACTGGTTCGATTGCCATCGGAATCGCCGCTGCCGCGTAAGTCAACGAGAAAACAGGAGTATCCTTTTTCAAAAAACCATGACGCTTCCGATAACAGATTCGACTTGGCTGCGGCATAACCGTGGAATAGAACAACGTTGGCTTGTGCCTGTGGTTGCGGCAACCACCAGCCTTGAAGCGTGGTTGTGCGGTCAACAGGAATGGTGTGTGTTTCGAAATCAAGGCCGATATCAGCAGGAGTGGCGGTGTTGTGTGGACGGGGAATTCTTTCGCCGAGCAGGGTGTTTGTGAATTTTTCTGAGACAATCACAAATTTTGGAGGCGCCAAAGATACTGCATTTGTCCGGTAATGAAGCATGAAATAAGCATGGCGGTATGCCAGCACATTGAGAGTGAAAAAAACGACCAGCAGCAAAAGCGCCGTGATGAACAATGACCGGCGCCACCGCAATCTTATCTTCTGAATCAGTGCAATCATTGCCCGCCCCTGCTTTTTCCGGCCCGTTCCGGAGCAATTCAAGCGAAGTTGGTGAAGGCGCATTTCATCGCTTGTTTTGCCCTTAAGAACGGACCGGATAATTCTTTATGGACTACCTTGTCTTCTTGTATCAACGAAATGTTATCTTGAGCTGCTTATGCTTCGTGCTCGTTATTGATATGTGCTTCATAGGTCCCGATGACATCAGTTTCGGCGTTGCATTTAGGGCAATGCGGCAGAAGTGCGAATTTCTCCGCGCCGCATTCTTTGCAAGTGTCCATGATCGGCATGCCGCAATTCTGACAAAAGTTATGAGGCGCTTCGGCGGTTTTGACGATTTGTAAATTTCCGGAAGGCGCACTGTTGAGGATTTTTCGGTCACGTTGTCCGAGGACCTCATATTGAGCGCGTCCCTCAAAGTATGGGAAGTTGCAGTTGGGGCATTTTTTGGCCAATAAGGCATCGCGAATCTGCTTCATCAACCGGTTCTTGGAAAGCGCATGAAAGCGTCTCACAAGTTGGATCATCAGCCCTAAGAGTACGGCCACACCGATGAGCCGCAAAACGTAGTACAGAAAATCTTTAGGCACATATTCGTGCAGGAATCCCCAGAAAAGCCAAGCCGTTGTGACGACTACGGACATATAAATCACGATATAGGGACTTGGCCGTTTTTTAACCAGGATGTAGACCGAGACCAGCAACAATGCAACGATCAACAGCAACTGCAAAAAGAAAATCTTGGTCCGGTATGTGCGCACCGCTTCGTTAAATGCCGTGCTCGCGCGTTGATCGCGGTCAGCAATGGCCTTATTGATATCATCGACTGTTTCTTTGGCTTCGGTTTCGGCTTTGCGCGCTGCGGCCAAGTCGGTTTGGTGGGCCTGTATCTGCTCCTGTTTTTCAATAACAAAAGCCTGTTGTTTTTCAAGCTGGGCGCGTTCGTTGGGTGAAAGTGTTTCACCGGCATCGCTTTTGGCTTTTTGAACGTTGAGCAATGTGTCTAATGTGGCCCTGGCCGTTTTAATTTCAGATTCGAGTTCCGGTGTTTGTTCATTGAGAGTTTTAAGCCGGTCCTGGGCTTCACGGTGGGCCTTTTCCAAATCACGGCGTTTGTAGACTTCCAACGGTTCCGTCCATGTCCAACCGTGGTACCCATACAGGCTGATTTCGAGTTCCTGTCCCGAGGCTTCCCGCAGAGCGTCCTGTAGTTTCTTCCGATGTATATTGTTGACCGATTGACGTTGCGTCTCATCCGGGATACCCAGATAAAAAGTCTCTCCGTCAAACCCCAAGGGCACGGCCCCGGCCAAAAGGACTTCGCGTGATTCGGCGTCGATTGATTCTTCAATGAAGGGCTGTGCTTGTTCCCATAACTCATCACCGGATTGCAGTTGATTGCGGTACTCCTGTTCGATGGCTTGCCTGTCAGGAGCGGTGGGGATGTTGTGTAAGTCCCGCAAAAGCCGATTCCCGAGCGAGATCAACAACACGGTCAAAAAGGCGCTCAGGATAACCAGACCCAATGTGAAGCGTTTACCGCGTTGCTTAATGGTTTTTGTTTCATTCATGATAGCACCTCCGCCAACTTTGTTATCTATCTATATTATTCATATATTAACAGTATATGTCAACCCTTTTTGGGAAAAATATAGGCAATTAGCGGTTAAAAGCCGGGTTCTATCACAACTTATTGAATTTATTGATGTTGCGTGTTTTTAATTGTGCGGCGGGATCCCGGTTTAAAGCCGATTTTCGGTAAAAAAGAGTCTCGAAGCCCGGATTTTTGATGCGGTCGAAAGGTATTTGTGTTAGCTTCAGCAATCTTATATGGACCTGTGGGAGGGGCCTGATGATCGAGACTTGGCGCAATTCCAATTCCACATTTAAGAACTGCATCATGTGGTTCGTTCCTATCCGAACGGCTTTCTTGTGCTGTTTCATTTTCCTCTCACTGGTCTTGCCAATTGCCGGTGGGGAACTCGCTCCAGCGCCCCGGCTTAGCGATCCGGAACGTTTCGTTTTGCCGTTTGCAAAACGCCAAAGGGAATCTTCGCTTATCGTCGATACCTCTGACCGTGCATCGGTGGCTGATTTCTACAACACGGTTTATATGGCATCTGAAGGCATAAGCGCGGAATGGACAGGGAATATCGGGCAATGCGATGCGGGAACAGTCAGCGATTCGCTACGGGCTGCCACACTTCAGCGTGTCAATTACTTCAGGGCCATGACCGGGCTGCCCGGGGATATCGTCGAAGATTACGATTGGAGTTTGGGGTGCCAAGAGACAGCGCTGATGATGATCGCAGAGATGTCGCTTTCGCATTATCCTCCTGAGGATTGGGCGTGCTATACGGTTTTGGGAGCGGAAACCGCCTCAAGGTCCAATATCGCCATCGGGTTTTGGGGGCCCGCCTCAATTGATGGGTATATGGAAGATGACGGCACTTATAACACAGCCGCGGGGCACCGGCGATGGATTCTTTACCCGCCGCAATTCAAAATGGGCACAGGTTCTGTTCCGGAAGCGAATGGTCTCTATCACGGTTCCAACGCGTTACGGGTGTTGCAGGAATTCGGTTCTCGTCCATCCAGTCCTGAATGGGTGGCCTGGCCGCCGCAGGGCTATGTGCCTTATCAAGTATTATGGGAACGTTGGTCTTTTTCTTATCCAGGGGCGGATTTCTCGGCCGCAACGGTGAGTATGACCAAATCGGGGAATGCGGTTTCTGTGACTCTTGAATCGGTACAAAACGGATATGGCGATAACACGCTGGTCTGGAAAGCCGCCGGATTCCCTATTGGCAAGCCCAAAAACGATATCACGTATAGTGTTGCAGTGGACAATGTCATGATTAGCGGAAACCCGCGCAGCTTTAATTATGATGTCATTGCAATAGATCCGGCCAAAGTTGTGGCTACGCCGACTCCGACACATACGCCGGTTCCAACGCCCACTCCTTCACCGACTCCGGTTCCCGGTGATCTTAATGCGGATGGTGTGCTGGCCGCTTCTGAGTTGTTGTATTTCTCTTCAAGTTATGGATTGTCCACAGGAAATGAAAATTTCAATCCGCAAGCCGACATCGATACCGATGGTACTGTTACTCGCGATGATGTCCGCCATTGGATCGATCTACTAAAGCATGAATAAAAACGGAACCGAGACGCCGCGTTATTGGCAAGGCGCTTTCAAATGGTGGGCGACAGCGGGGGGCACGTTGGCAAAGACATGATTCCGGGTTGATTCATAATCACGGCCGAACTGTTTCAGTATGCTGTCGATCTCGCATATGCGTTCACGGGTGCTTTTGTTTACAAAACAAACCTTTACCGGACGCAGCCCCCAATATTCAAAATAACTGTAGACACCGCCGGGCTGAAGCAAAGACAGCGATCGTTCGACAATCTGTTGCACCAATTCCGCTGGAAAATTATTGAACGGCAGGCCGGAAACGATGGCATCGTATCCGGTCTCAAGATCGGCCTTAAGAATATCTTTGATATAAAGATTCCAAGGTACTTGCGCTTGCATCCAGATGGGGTCGTTATGGAAACGGCTATTTAGGCAATCGGCGAATGTTTCATTTAATTCCACCATGTCCAGCCGGTCTTGAGGTCCGAGTATCTTTAGCAACTCATTTGTAAAAGCACCTGTACCCGGGCCGATTTCAAGAATCCGTCTGGGCGAAGACATTTGCGTAATCGGGCGAACCATGGCGCGGGCCAAGTAACGGGAACTTGGGAGCAGAGCGCCGGTTGTATGGAATGTCTTACGAAATTCTTTTAAAAAAATCCGCCAGGACATATCTGTAAATCCTAATTGGATGTGCGTATTTGGCCTTGTAGGGTAAACATGTGCCGAAAGAATGCTATGCGGCGCGTGTTGGCTCTACTCTCCTGACACCGGCAAGAGCTGCTATGCTCGATAATATAAAGACCAGAACTGGTTTCAAAATTCTAATCCGGGAGACCAAGGCTTTGCCAAGCTGATTCGGAAAACGCCAAACAGCGGCTCGGCAGGAGCCTCGCCCTCCCCCGGCCGTACGGCCTCCGGAGTCTGTCAGTAATGTTAACAAAGCGCGTCATCCCCTGTCTTGATGTCAGGGCGGGGAAAGTCACAAAAGGCATTGAATTCAAAGGCAACGTCGATATCGGCGATCCCGCCGCCATGGGCAAAAAGTATTATGACGAAGGCGCGGACGAGATCGTCTTTTATGACATTACCGCTTCATCCGACAAACGCGACATTATGATCGATGTTGTCAGTGAGGTTGGCAAAGTTATCTTTATTCCCTACTCGGTTGGTGGGGGGCTTCGTACTTTTGAAGACTTGCGGAAGACGTTGTTGGCGGGTGCGGAAAAGGTCAGCCTGAATAGCTCCGCTGTACGCAATCCGGGAATTTTAACTGAAGGCGCAAAGGCTTTTGGGAGTCAGTGTGTAGTACTCTCGATGGATGTCAAAGAAGTCCAAAAGAGCGCCAAAATTCCCACAGGTTATGAGGTCGTCATCGATGGTGGCCGGACACCGATGGGCATGGATGCGATTGAGTGGGCTAAAAAGGGCGTAGAACTTGGAGCGGGGGAGATTGTCGTCAATAGCATCGATCAGGATGGAAAAACCAACGGGTATCATATTCCGCTTACCCGGACCATTGCCGAAGCCGTGCCGGTTCCGGTTATTGCCTCGGGTGGGGCCGGAGAACCCGAGCATTTACGTGAAGTCTTTACCGATGGCAAGGCGGATGCTGCGATTATTGCATCGATGATCCATTACGGGACGTATACGATTTCGCAAATCAAAGACCATTTGCAGGAACACGGTGTATCGGTCCGCCGTCTGCCCGTGCTTTCCTAACGATCTAAGACTTCGCGAACAAGATCAACCAATTCACTCGGGTTGAAAGGCTTGGGTAAAAAGGCCGCAGCCGATCCTGTGTCTGTATCGCTGTGTTTGGCCTGGACATTGTAACCACTACAAAGAATGGCTCTTATATTCGGATTTCGTTCCCGAATCTTCTCGAGCGCTTCCGTTCCTGTAAGCCTGGGCATGGATTGATCGAGGACAACGACTTGTATCTCGTCATTTTTTTCAGAGTGGATATCGACCGCTTCCTGTCCATCTGATGCCGCGATCACGTTATATCCGGCGCGCGTCAATATTTCTCCGCTTAAATCCCTTATCATTTCTTCATCATCGGCCAATAGGATTGTTTTTTTGCCACCCTCGGTTTTGGGTGGAGTGGGCGAGTGCGGGCTTTGTTGCAGCTGCGCCGTTTCTGCAACCGGCAGGTAAACGCTGAACGTGGTGCCGTATCCCATTTCGGTCTGAAAATCGATGAAGCCGTGATGTTGGCTTACGACATTGTAAGCGGTCGCCAGCCCTAAGCCGGTGCCTTTCCCAATTTCTTTTGTTGTAAAGAACGGTTCGAATATATGCTGTTGAATATTCTCGGGGATTCCCAATCCGTTATCCCGAACTTGAATGAGCACGTATTTGCCGTGTTTTAAAGCTTGTTTAACTTTGGGTGAGGGGCCGACTGTATGCTCATCAATGGTGATTGGTTTGGTCAGGATTGTAACGCCAAGACCGAGCTGCAGATTAGAAGGTTCAGTGGCATTCAGCCTGTCGAGAATGCTATCGCAGGCATTAATGCACAGATTAAGCAACAACTGATTCAATTGAGCGGCATCGGCTGCTACAAGATAATTGGCGGAATTTATGTCTGCATGAATCGAAATTCGACTGTCAATTGTTTCCGGAAGCAATGAAATTACTTCATGAACGATATCATCCACAACCAAGGGATGTAACTGACTCGAACTCTTTCGGCCCAATGCCAGTAAATGACGGACAAGTTCCGCCGCCCGGTCGCCCGCCTGTTTTGCGCGCGCAAGGTTTTTTGCAACCGGATGCTCATCCCCAATTTTTCTGCGGACCATGGCAATGTTACCCAGGATGCTCGTGAGCAGGTTATTGAAATCATGGGCAATACCACCCGCCAGAGTCCCGACGGCCTCCAGTTTTTGTGCTTGCCGCAGCTGTTCTTCGAGGACGACTTTTTCGGTCATATCCAGAACAGTGCCTTCAATCACATCGTCCGCCAATTTTGCGGATATCAGGAATGAAATTAGTTTTTCGTGCCCCTTGCCGTAGAGCTGCGCTTCGTAGCCGATAACGGAGCCGTCGCGATCCAAAAGCGCGAGATATTCATCCCGTTGCTTTTTATTGTGCCAGTACTCAATTGTATTCAGACCGACTAATTCGTGGCCGTATTGGTAACCTGTAATTTGTGCAAACGCATCGTTTGCGTAGATAATTTCACCATTTCTTTTACAGCGGAAAATGCCGGCAATTGCGGAGTCGCAGAATTTACGAAAATTTTCTTCTTGGGCTTGAAGCGCTTCCTCGGCACGTTGCTTTTCGGTGACATCGATACCGATGGCATGAATCTCTTCAAGTTTATTTTGATCATCCAATACAGGACGCAAAATCCAATCGATGTGAATCGGGATGCCATCATTCCGGATATTTGTGGTGCGATGCTGTTGCGGCGCTTTGCGTTCGGCCAGTGCCTTTTCCGTCAAACGCAGTATGGTTTCATATGATGTCAGCTCATCGCAAAAGATCGTACCGATAATGTTTTTCCCCAAAACGCCGGCTTGTAGATGACCGAACACCCGCTCGGCGCATTCATTCCAAAAAGTAATCGTGCCGTTCGTGTCCCACTTAATAATTACGGTCAATGCATCATCAACCAAGTCCCGGTATTTTTCTTCAGACCTTAACAAAGCCGAATGTTTTCTGATTCCGTGAAAAATGGCAACAATGGCAATAAGCGAAAGAACAAGAACCGGAAGAATGAACCAAGGAGTCAGCCAAAAATGAGGCATGACTTCAAAGTCCACGGTGGCAGGCTCAATATTGATATTACGGTCTTTGTCGGCGGCACGGACTTCAAAACGATAGCGTCCGGGATCAAGCGGCCCAACCAGGGCGGTTTGGTTTTCGGTAAAGGGTGACCATGAAACAGGTTGGCCTGAGTCCGAATAGGGTACGATGCGGTAGGAATATACGAGCTCATCCCGTTGTGTCAGGTTCCATAAATCTCTGGCAGAAAAACTAAAGACACCCATACCATTGGGCAAAAGGTGGTTCGGAGCGTTTTCAATTTTGGCGACAGGCGGATCGAGATCATGCTGATAAAGTGAGACTCCGATTCCCGCATAAGCGAACCACAAGGTCCCATTGGGATACTCTCGAATTAACTGGATTCTGCCTTCGCGAATACCGTCTTTAGGAGTGAATTTTACCCAGCGTCCATTTCCTTCTTCATCCTCATGATACGAGCTGGCGCCGGAGTAACGAGATCCCACCCAAATTGTGCCTTGTGAATCCTCAAACAACGATTGAATATTATTGCTAACCAAACCATCTCTAATCGTAAATCTTTGCCAATCTCCACCACGGTAGCGAAAGACGCCATTACCCGAAGTGCTTATCCATACATCGCCGGACCGCGTACAACAGATTGATGTGAAGCCGATTGTTCCGCGTAAGAGCTCGTGAAGTTTGATTTCGCTGAAATTACCATCTTTCCATCGTTCCAAACGGCCATCCATTCCCAGCCAAAGACTTCCATCCGGCCCTTCAGCCAAATTGTGCACCGTAACACGCTCGTGGCTTGGAATTTGCGGTTCCGGTTGCCATTCACCGTCTTTGAATCGAAATAGGCCATCTCTTCCGCGAAGCCATAGTTCTTTTTTTGATGTGCAAATAAGCCCTCTTGGCAGTGTATAACTGGGCAAAGGCATAATTTTGTGGACGATTGGCTCAACGAGTGAGATTTCCGCCAAACATTCGGAATACAGAATCCACATTGTGCCTTCGCCATCAGCCGCCGTTTCTTGCACATTGCCTTGAACGTCGCGGACTTGCAGAATCGGATGCCAATGGTTTCCTGCAAATCGATACAAGATATTGTCGTTGCCGAGGATTACAGGACCCCGATTGTCGGGAATACAAAAGGTATCACCTAACAAGTCGACATTTTGGGGAGCATTAAGAAAAACAGACCATGGTGATTTGGAAATTCGAAAAGCACCTTCTTGGGTTCCTATCCATACGGTGCCGTCACGTAGCTGTGTAATCGCCTCAATCCGCGGGCGGGGTGTTTCGCTTCCAAAACTGATAACGCGCCATTCTCCCTGATTGTTTTCGAACAGCCCGTTTGTGGTTCCTGAATAAATTCGGCCCGAGGTGGTTTGCAGCATATAGATACAGCCCCGCCCATCGTCGGGGATCGATTCCCAATGCCCATCGACAAAACGTTGGGCAATGCGGCCGGACATAATGATGGTCCCATCATTCAGTTCACAGATTGAAAAAAGCTTTGTATTTAGCCCATCTTTTTCCGTGAAGTATGTCCATTTATCCCCGACACGCCGAACGGCGCCGGCGCCGTCGATTGCGAGCCAAATTTCTCCGGATTTTGATTCGTGAATGTCGCGAATTGAATTTCCTTTGGCGAATTCTTTAAATTCAATTACAGACCACGAGCCTTGTTTGGGATCAAAGTGAAAATTCTGATTTGAATTTGAAGTCCCGCTTGCAGGCTTCCAGATCAGAATATTACCATCGTTCATTCCGAACCAGACTTCATTATTTTGAAGCCGCTTGATGCAATAAACAGAATCGGCGGTAAATTCGGGTTGAGTCTTGGAGTTGAAATTTACGAATTCGGAACCGTCAAAATGGCTGATACCCAACCTTGTGCCGATCCAGAGACCGCCCTGGCCGTCATGCTCTAATGTGCGGGCCGAATTGTCGATCAGTCCGGAAGAGGCATCGTATATGCGTTGTTCAACGCCATCCCAGCATGCAAGTCCTCCTCCCCATACAGCAAGCCAAACCTTGTTGTCCGGTGTTTGGATAATATCGCGAACGACACATGTCTGAGCGTTGAGCAGATGAAAAGGGCGGACAATTTCAATAGGATCGGCGCATACAACGGCGGCGACCGCCAGAATCAGCCCAATCCATTTCCCCCGCATCTCAGTTCTCCGACAATATATATTTACAATCTACAACAAAAAAACTCTCTCTATACCTTAATTCTACCTTATTAGAACGACCACGCAATTTCTTAGTATTAAGAAAATTCCAATTTCCACAAGGTACAAAAAAAAGCACAATATCGGAAAATGATGCGATGCAGCATTTAGAAATCAGGCAGCCAACATGCTGATGCGGGTATAGGCAAATGTTTGGCTGCCTGCGTTTATTTCTAAATGAGTTTTCTAAAATTATTTCATTGAAAAGTGCAACAAAATGTAAGAACTGGATTTCTGGCAGCTCCAACATCGTCAAGTCTTCCCACTTGCGTAGTGTGTGGCGCTCCAATTACCAGTTCGGGTTGTTCAGCGGCTTCACGTTTTATCTGTTGCATCGCGGCCACAAAATTATCGAGGGTTTCTTTTGTTTCGGTCTCCGTAGGTTCGATAAGCATGCCTTCGGAAATGAAAGTCGGAAAATATACGGTTGGGGGATGAATCCCCAGATCGAGAAGACGCTTGGCAACATCCATGGCTCGTACATGCGGTGCGCCGTTGCCATTCCCATTCCCATTCCCGCTTTGTTTGTGCGATTTGGACGCAGACTCATTGGCGGGGCTTTTTGAAAGACATGTAAGCGAGACCGTGAATTCGTGCATACAGAGTCCGGGAGTTGTATTCGGGAAAATTTTGGCGAGTTGTGCGCGGAGATAATTGGCATTAAGAACCGCTGAAGCCGATACATCAGCCAAACCATCATGACCCAATAACCTTAAGTAGGTATAGGCTCTTACTACAACAGCCACATTGCCCCAATTGCCATGAATGGGACCTATGCTGTCCGGACGGTTGAAATCGAGCCTATATTCGCCGTTTACTGTTCGAATACGCGGTACCGGTAGAAATGGTTCTAATTCCGCACGTACTGCGACCGGTCCGGATCCGGGACCTCCACCCCCGTGCGGTGTCGCAAAGGTCTTATGCAAATTGAGGTGACAGACATCAAATCCCATATCACCAGGCCGGTAACGGCCTACCAATGCGTTGAGGTTGGCGCCATCGTAATAAAGCAATGCTCCGGCCTTATGCACTTTTTGGGCAATGGTCTCAATATCTTTTTCAAATAAACCGAGTGTATTGGGATTGGTCAGCATCAACGCGGCGACATCGTCATTTAGATAGCTATCCAAAGCATCAACATCCACAAGACCTTCAATGGTAGATGGAATGACAACGACCTTTAGACCGGCCAAAGCGGCGCTGGCCGGATTGGTGCCATGGGCCGTATCGGGAACAAGAACAACATGCCGGTTCTCGCCACGCGCTTGAATTGCCTTACGAATAACAGCCAGGCCCACAAACTCTCCCTGTGCTCCAGCAGAGGGAATTAGAGATACGGCATCCAACCCGGTGACCTCGGCCAAATAGGCTTCCATTTCGGTGAATACTTTTAGCAATCCTTGCACATCGCCATCCGGTTGATGCGGATGCAGACCATCGAGACCGAAACCCGCCAGTGCCCGGTCAGCAATCATGGGGTTGTGTTTCATGGTGCATGAACCGAGCGGATAAAAATGGGAATCGATGGAAATGGTCTCTTGCGATAGCCGGGTCATATGCCGTACGACATCGACCTTGCTGACTTCAGGCAATGCGGGAGGATTCTTGCGAATGAAATCCTTAGGAAGTGCCGCTGTGAAATCACGCTCTCTATCCAAACGAGGAGGCAAAGTATAGGCATAACGTCCCGGACGGCTTCTTTGGTAGATCAGGGCTTCACTCATCGCAGCACCTCCTCAAGTGCGCTTCCATAGGCTTCAATATCTTCGTTTGTGGTTAGCTCTGTGGCGCAAGTCAATATGGCGTTGCTTAATTCTTCATCTTGAGAAAATGAATTCTGTGTCCAATGACCGAGTTCAACGCCGCCGAGAATTCCTTTTTCATGCAGAGCAGCCAATACCTGCTCGGCCGGGCGGGGAGTCCTGTATGCCCATTCGTGAAATACAGGCGCATCAAAGACCGTTTCTACACCCGGGATTTTTAGTAACCGTTCACGTAATAATGCAGTTCGTTCCAAGCAAAGTGTGGCCACTTCGCGCATTCCTTGTGGCCCCATGCATGACAGGTAAACGGTGGCATGCAAAGCAAAAAGAGCCTGATTGGTGCAGATATTGGATGTCGCTTTTTCCCGGCGGATATGTTGTTCGCGAGCCTGCAAAGTTAGCGTATAACCGGTTCGGCCGTTTTTATCTTGTGCTTCACCGACAATACGTCCCGGTAATTTACGCACCAACGGCTTGGTGCAAGCCATAAAGCCGAAACACATACCGCCATAGGCAGGCGGAAGGCCCATCGGTTGGCCTTCACCGACGGCGATGTCCGCTCCGGCTTCTCCGGGAGAGGCGAGAATACCGAGGGAAATCGGATTGACCGAAGCGACGACCAAAGCGCCCGCTTCATGAGCCTTTTCCACGATTCCATGCAAGGATTCAATAATCCCAAAGGCATTCGGATTTTGTATGACGACTGCGGCAACATCATTGCCGATTATCTGATTTTCGTTCGTTTTTCCGTTTTGAAATTCTAAGGGCCTTATTTCAAATCCTTGCGGTTCGAGATAAGCCCTGAGTACTTGTTGATGACGGGGATTCAGGCCCGGTGAAACGGCAATCGCATTACGCCGTGTATGGCGCAGGGCCAAAAAGCATCCTTCCACAACAGCTGTTGCACCGTCATAGACAGAAGCATTCGACGCCTCCATCCCTGTCAGTGCCGCAATCGTGGTCTGATATTCAAAAATGGCCTTAAGCGTGCCTTGGCTGGCTTCGCTCTGATAGGGCGTATAAGCAGTCATAAATTCGCGGCGGCCCGCCAGAGAGGGGACTTCAGGGGGAATCCAATGCTCATAAATTCCGCCGCCAACAAACCGGCGGAATTCGCTTAGCTTCCGGTTCTGAGCGCCTCGCTCGGCCAGGAGTCTTTCAACTTCCCATTCCGATATTCCGGCGGGTAGGTCGAGTTGAGTCGCTAGATGGGACGGTATCGGTGCAAACAGCGCTTCAACGCTATCGACACCGGCCGCATCGAGCATTGCTTTGCGGTCGATTTCAGTATGGGGAACAAAGACCATTTCTCAGGCACACCTCAAAACACATCCACTTCGGCGAAAATCGCCGATTGTGGGATGGGGGATGTCGCCGGCTGATTTCCCTACCTAGAGGTAAACTCAGCCCGCTTCGTTCTCCCCCTCTGTCCGTGTACCTGAGAGATTTAGTCACCATGGAAAGAAGTTGGTGACAGTGCCCCTTCGGTGGCTACCGTTTCAAAAAAAACGGAAGCCGTCTCCAGAGAGTGCCAATCCGTGGTCCTTGTGGCCTGAGAGGTTCTGGGGAGTGTTGCTCCTTCGGCGCCGCCTTTGTCCGGGTTTTCCGGTCAATGGCAGGCTCTCCCACGGATCGCTTGAATTATGTAATTAACTGCCAGCGCTTACTATAACAAGCTCATGTGCGTCGGCAACCCTACGTCAGGAATTGAATTGGCGAAGTGTAAGCCATTCATTTCACTCTAATACCGCCGCTTTCATCCCTTCAATTTATAAAATAATGAGATCGAAGTCGGAAACCTAAGTCTTATTGAGCATGAAATTCAATTTTATACTTAAGGCGTAAAATGCGACTCTTTTTAATTGGCAACACAATAAAATGATACCAGAAAAAACTCCTGAAGCCGTAAATGCTCAAATTTGACAATTAATTACAATTCTTGACAACAATAAGACATGACGATCTTTTTGTATTATATATTCCTGTAGGACGATGTATAAAACACAATTGTCGTGGGGGTACAGAAGATGGTTTCGTCTTGTGTTGGATTATTATTTTTTGCGACTATTTCATTGAGCTACTCTTTCAACGATCTTAACCAAACACATCAAGTTGTCGAACTGGATACGCCTTCCAAAAACCTGCTGATTGCGTCGCCGGATGGTTTTGAGCAGGCCAATTATTCATTTGGCTCAATGCCCTTTGCGGATGAGATCGGCGATCTAGGCAATGGGCAAGGGATAACGATTTCCACATCTTCCGGCAACGGATTTTTGCTCTATGGTCCGGTGGTCAATACCGGGAATGGATTGATCCGTATCCGCTGCACTGTGCGATGTGACGATCCAAATGTATCTTTAGCGCTCGCTGCTCTTAATGCACCGGCAGATGGTGGTTTAGAGGATATCGACGGATCATTGGGCACGAATCAACCGGCAAACGGCGCTCAATTTGCCGGTACGTGGAAGACTCTTGAACTGTTTTACAATCCCGATGGCGATGCGGTCGTTCCGGTTTTTCAAGCGGTAGGGACTTCATCTGAACCGGCCGTTGTATACATCGACCAGATCGCCATCACGGCCTTGCGTGGCCTTGCAGGAAGTGAACTCAATGAGGCTTTAGATCTTTATACACCGACGCCTACTCCCACAGAGACACCGTTCCGTCAGAGGTATACATCGACGCCGACACCGGTAAAACCCGATACCTATGCCGGGCAGCTAACATGGAACGGGAGACTGTATGATGTCAATGATATCCTGATGCAAATCCATGGCGAAGATTTGCAATTCGAAGTAGATATTTTTGAAACTCTCGAGACGGTTTCTGTGGAACAATCTGCGCCTCTGCCCGAATATTCGGTCAATGTGTGGGCGGAAGTCACAGAAGGCAATGCATACGCACGTGTGCTTGAACAACCTCGGCCTTGGAACGATTACACGGTTAAGATTGTGCTTTATCAAGCGTTTGGGGATCGGAGCCTTCGCGACCAGACGATTGTTGTCAGATGGAGCGATGAGGTGCAGGCTGAGCCCACATTTACGCCGTGGCCGACCGCGCAGACAAACTTGCCCACGCCCACACCAGCTCAATCTTCAAAAGTTTTATGGATTTTGAATGATGATTATTTTGATGAATCCGGCTCGACTGATTATACATCGCGCAGTGCCGGTTTTATCGAACTGGCGGCGATTTTTGCAGATAAAGGACTGCAGATAACGGCGATCCCTGGTGCAAGCACAATGCTTACATCGGAATTGCTCCAAGAGTATCAAATTGTCGTATTTTGCGATTCATCTCCAAAGTATCCAATTACAGATATGGAAACCGAAGCATTGAGAGAATTTGTTGAATCCGGCGGGTCGCTATTAACGTTTGGTTTTGACGAAGAACAGTACATTGTTGGAAGCGGAAGTGTATATCTTAATTCGATTTGCAGGCCTTTTGGTATTCAATATGGTGGAAGTTCTCGAAATAATGTGGTGATTTATCGCGATCATTATACCGTGCAAGACGTTCGTGTTATTGAGCAAGAGGCCAGTGAACTGACTATGCGGCCACCCGCCCAGGCTGCGGCATTAAAAGGCAATGGCAATGCAGTTTTGGCAATATCCGAATATGGGCAGGGCCGTGTGGTTGCAGTAAGCGATGGAAGCGCCTTTTATGATAACGATGTATTTCATAAGAGGATCGAATATGGAGATCACCGCCCCTTGATTTCCAACATCGTTGTTTGGCTTTTGCACCAGGAAGAAGCGTTCCCGATTATTGCGCCCGAACCCACGCCGACATTTTTGCCTGGGAGTACAAATGAAGAGGCCCAGGCGCTGGCCACAAGAATGCTGGAAGCCAATGAGCCATGGCTCAATCCTGAAAAAGTCTGGATTTCATATGGAATCATCCGGATTTTGTATGGCGAGCCAACATCATATGGTCCCTTTACTTATAACCGGGGCGGTCCGATTGCATCACGTGTTGGTTCAATTGTATGGACGCCGCTGCATATCATGATGCATGACGATGTCCCCTATAGCGTACGATCTGCAGGGCGAACAAATATCAACGGTATTGATTCCGAAGTGATTCTGGTTGAATTTGAATCCTATGTAGCCGATGACATCGGGCTTGGCGGCCAAGCAGGAAGAAGTTTTGCCCATGGTGGATACGCTCTTAAGAGCTGCCGAATTGCAATTGATCCGGAAAGGGCCGTACCCCTACGTATTGAATGTTCCGATCAAGCGATTACTGAGGATCAGAATTATTTCCCGGCTGTTTGGACGTTTGAACCGGAATATTTCGAGATTAACGGAGGCTATGCACCGCATATTTTTGAGCGGGATCAAGCAGATGTCTTCCGCGAACGCCAGGAATTCCAAATCGCAGAAGGTATTTGGATTTACAAGACCGGCGATGCATGGAGCCGTGATGGCAGCCCGTCTCATCAAGACGGCGAACATGCTGTAACGGTCAATCTTGTTGATCTTGAACTGCTAGAGCAAAATTCAACACCCACTCCCACACCACCTCCCGAGAATAGCTCACTGACTTTCCGTGCCTATATCGATGGAATCGACAATATCCATATCCAAGGCAACCGCCTTTGGTACGAGCACCTGCTGTGGGCTAAGCCCGGGCTGCAAAATGGAAATAATTTTCTTACAACAATCAACGGTGAGGATTGGCAGCCAACATGGCAGGAAGACACATCCAATAAATTCACTGCCGACGAGCCGTTGATTCAGACGGATGAAGGATTTTTCTATACGGTGGATGTTTTAGAGGGCCGCGGAATAGTCGGATTGATACAGATTCCAAACAGCGGCAATGACTATGAGACAATCGTATATGTTTACGATAATGGGGGAGGCGCCGGTTGGTATGAATTCACGGTTAACTGGTCAGAAACTCCGCCATATGATGTAAATGAAAATGAATTCTATTGGGCAGGGAAAATGAGTCTATTCCAAGATGCCCCAATTGACATTCATGGTTCGGGTTTCACAGTCTATCAAAACCTTACTGACAGTCTCGTTGCAACAGGCTCGGCTTTCGGCAGCTCCTTGCCGGGGTATTCGGTAAATCTCACTGCCGAGGTTTTGGAAGGCGATATCGCGGCCACAATCTTCGAACAACCGCGCCCATGGAATGACTTCACAGCCCGCGCCGTGATCGAGCAGACATCCGACGGCACGACTACACAAGATGTGGCCATTCTTTTCCGATGGGGCGAAGAAGTCGAACCGGAGCCGACCGCAACGCCTTGGCCTACCTGGGATGTCAATGCCCCTACTCCGACACCACTTGAAGGCGCTCCCAAAGTTTTATGGATTGTGATGGAAGAGATGTTTCCGGAAGAGAGCGATGTTGTAGGAAGGGATTTCCTCGAGTTCGGGAAGATTTTCAAAGAGGCCGGAGCGGTCAATAATGTAGTTATTGCCGGAGATCAGCCGGTTACAGATGAACTGTTGGCCGGTTATGCCGCTGTTGTTTTTGGAGATACACGTAATTTGTCTCCGTTGACCGATGATGAGACGATGAGCGTGTTGAATTATGTGCGTGGCGGCGGATCGATTTTCGTTATCAGCGCCCAAACCAGCGAAGTTCTGGTGGAATCATCATCAATTTATGCGACGTCGATCACAAAACCATTTGGTATCGAATTCTCAGTTCGAGCGCTGGAAAATTCGGAATTCCTCGCCGATCATCCGCTTCTTTATAACGTAACCGATCTTTCGGGGCGCGGCAGCGAATTGCTTATCGAATCACCAGCTGAGGCTTTGGCCACGATCGTGGGCGATAAAGTGGTTCTGGCTATTGCTGAAGAGGGATATGGACGAGTTGTTGCGTATTCCGATGAATCGCCGTTCTTATCCCGTGATCTGGAGTTGGAGGGGCTGTCTTATTCATTCAATAGTCGGCAATTTGCTAAGAACATCACCAATTGGATGTTGAAAAAAGAGGATTTGATTTCGGCCACGCCAACACCTCCTCCCGGGCCGTATCTGCATTGGCAAGGAGAACTTAAAACGAGTTTTGGTGTAAGCATGGAAATTCAAGGCTCAACGGTGACCTTGTATGACAAAAGCTGGGATCATTTCATAACGACATCGTCGGTTTTCAGCGAACCTTTGCCAGATTATTCTGTGAATGTTTCTGCGTATATTGCCCAAGGAAATGCCACCGTGACTGTGGATGAACAGCCCCGGCCTTGGAATAATTTCACAGCAAAGCTGAGCCTGTCTCAGCCGCCGTGTGTGGATCAGATGATGGAGCAATTCCTCGTTGTTACCTGGGGGGATGAAGTTGAACCGGAAGATACACCAACTCCTTGGCCGACGACATTGAACAAAAACGAATCTTCCCCGACGCCGATCCTGCCAATGCCTGCGAGTGGGATATGACCGCATTTATTATCGGACTGAATTTCATTTTGGTTGGGGAGAAGAACTAAATTTGGATACCGGAGACGCGAATATCAACGCGCTCGAACTTGTGGGTGCGGGCGTTCCGGAGAAATGAGAGTGACGGTGACCATCTAGAATACGAGTAGGTATAATTCCCCTTGCCGAGCGCATTAGCGCTTCAATGCAATGCCGGAAACTGTGGCCTAGCCAACCCCCATGGTGTTTCCGGCTTTTTTTATACCTGCGATGTGCGGGGCTCCAATGTACAACCTGAAACCGGGGAAGATTTGCATTACATTCCTGCCAGTGGAATTGATGAAGAAGGGGATGTCCCATGCGACGATGGTTTATGGGGTTATTGATCGTTTTGGTTCAGAGCAATCCGTCGGTTTTTGCCAAAGAGGAGGCTGGTCCGGATTCAACCGCGACCGTTCTTCGCATTGCCGAGCATAAACATATCTGGGGGGGAGATGAGGTGCAGTTGAATGTGACCTATGGAGGTCTTGTTCGCCTTGGAATTGCCTGGTCAGGGCGCGTGCACGCGCTTTCATTTTACGATGGTCCCAATGAAGGCCGCTATATCATCTTTATCGATGACAATGGAAATATTGTTAGCGAACCGCATTTGCTAGACAAAAGCGGAGATGCAAATTGGATATTTTGGAGCGGCGAGAAATTTTTGGTTCTATGCAGTAACAGTCAAGCGCTAGTACTCAAGAAGTTTACCGAAGAAGGAGAATTTGAGTCTGAGCGTACTCTTCTCAACTATGATCTTCTATCCCGTCTTGTAGGGAAAGCGATATTCTCAAATGGAAGCATTTATTTTATAGCCCGGCGGGTACGAGTATTTGATGGAGTAAGCATCTATTGCTTTTCATCGGATGGCGAGCAGAACGGAAATCCACTCTGGGTGACGACGCGCGGGGAAGTAGGAGACGCTGTTTTGTTTGGCGACCGTTGGGGATTTCTTTCCGGAGTCGCAACTACTTTCCATATGGATACAATTCAGTTCTTTGCTCTAAATGGACGCCACGTTTCGGTTCCCATTGATTATAGCAGGGACGCGTATGGGGCGAGTATAGGAAAAAGCGGAAATAACTTGTTCCTTTTATGGCAGCATGTAACCCAGGACAAACTGCGGGAACTTCGGGCACGGCTTTACAATCCTGATGGGATTCTGCTTACGGAATCGCCTGGTATTTCTTTGCCGGATATGCAGAATGGCAGTGCAAATTACACCTGTGATATCATTCCCGGTGACCGGATGTTGCTTGGAGTTCTCGATACAAACGTCGGCAAAGATGTTGAGGATGTCTATGCGCAGCTGTTTGATAACCGCGGACAGCCTTTGGGGGAACTAACAAAGTTAAACCCACGTCCGTTAGAACAAGTCGATCATTGTGCTGTTTATACCGAAGATGGTTTTTCTGTTTTTACGGTCGAAAAAGGTGCCCAAACATCCTCGATTGAGTGGTTTCAGTTGGAACTTGATAGTTCATCACTGCTTCCAACGCTCCTGCAAAATGAACGGCCGCCGGCACCTACACCGGTGCCACATTCACCTCAACATGCTCCGAAAGTTGATGAAGGCCGCGTTTCCGTGCTGACGAAATCTCTGGGGGTTTGCCATCTGCATTTCTGTCAAGATCGAATTTGGTATGAATCAGAAGATAGAAGCGAACTGCAAGAAACTTTGATTAACGGCGAGGTTTGGATGCCGGAAGACGGCAAAAGGCATTCCTGTGAGAATCCTGGTTCGCCGATGCCTTCAGCGGATGGTTATGCGTATTGGCTTGATTATGTCAAATCGCCGGGGCTGGTGATGATCGAGCAATTGCCAAATACAGAAAATGCGTATGAGTTGGTGCTTCTACTCCAATTAAACGATATGAACAAGGAATATGGACATGAGTTTGTGCTTTGTTGGAGCAATAATCCACCGCCTTCACCGACGCCGTTTCCAAAACCCAATTTATATCTACGAGGTGGAATATCATCGGTCTTAGTACAGATTCATGGAAACAATGTTTCTGTTTTCGATAGATATCAAAGCCCAATCATGCCCACACCGGTAGTTGAAACGAGCATTTCCGATCCCTTGCCGGACCATGCGGTGGATATCTCTGTTCAAGTCATACAAAGTGCAGCGAATATCCAAATTTTTGAACAACCAAGATTGGAGAATGACTATACGGCAAGCATAAGTATTAAAGATCGGAAAGGGCCGTTAGAACGTGGCTATCATGAAATGGTTTTTCAATGGGGCGGCCAAATTGAAGAAGCGCCGACCGCAACACCTTGGCCCACCTGGGCCCCAGGAGCCCCCCCACCAACGCCGGTGAAATCGGGAGCAAAAGTCCTTTGGCTGGCAAAAAAAGTCTATTTCTCAGAAACACGGCCGAACATGGGTGATGATTGGTTGATGTTTCGAAATATTATTGGAACCTTCGGAGTTGCACAGTGCGAATTGCCCTCCTTTCCCGATGCTTTGAATTGTGAACTTCTCCAGAAATATGATGTTATTATTTTTGGGCCATCAGACCGTCTTGTTCCGTTAAGCCTAAAGGAGCAAGAGGCTGTTGTTGACTTTGTACGCAATGGCGGTTCGATTCTTATCGCTCCTGAAAAGATCCAGTTTGATGTTGAGGAAATCTCTCCTACAGCGCTTTATGCTTCATCGATCACTGAGCCATTTGGGATTCGTTATTCGAAATTTGCATTTGGCGATAGAATGATTTTTGAACCGCAGCACCGTTTAAACCTAAATGGGCTTGTTATTATGGGTAAAATGTCCAAGTTACTCTTAAGTGGCAGAGCTCAAGCAGTAGCTTCTTATGATACGGGTAATGTCGTATTAGCCTGCGCGGAAGATGGTTATGGCCGTGTCGTTGCCATCACCGATCACACCGCATTTTCATCCAAGCAGTTGAGTGCGTTTAACGAACAACTTGGCTACAATGTCGGTGCTTGGTTGTTGCGGCAAGATGATTTTGTTTTACCCACGCCAACCCCCAAGCCGATTCGAAAACAGCGCTCTCCCGGCCTTTGGGATCAGATTGTTGAATCGTTCAAAAAATGGCATTAAACGGGATCAAGTTATGTATACGCTGTGCAAGTAGGAATCGCAATCTGTTGTTTGGGATGCGTCCGGCGGGAAGGTCCAACTTGTAGATATCTACCTCTCATTTATACGTGAGGCGTTACGAAATACCGGATATCTGAAACAGATATCTATTTGTACTATAATTTCTCTTGATGTTGATTGAAGCAGGAGGCCTTCGATGGGGAAGTATTTCTTTCGTATTTTGGCAATTGGCCTTTTATGCGGCGCCGCGGAACAACCGGGAAACGCCGAATCGGCGCCATCCGAGCCACAAATCGAAGTTGCTGAGCATAAACATATCTGGGGTGGAGATGAGGTCCCGGGAAACACACATTATAGTGGTCTTGGCAGGCCGCAGGTTGCTTGGTCGGGACGTGTGTGTGCTCTTGCCTATTATGACGGACCGCATGAGGGCAAATTTATCATTTTCGTCGATGAAAATGGGCAGATGCTTGGCGATCCGGCTCAGATCGGCGAAACCGGCGATGCCGTATGGGTATTTTGGACAGGAGATTGCTTTGTCGCTGTTTGTTCTTCCAAAGGGAAATCGACTCTACTTAGGTTCTCTGAACAAGGCGAATTAGAATCGGAGTGTATACTTCGCGCTCACAAATCCGGTTTCAAAGAAGCAAAGTATGCGGCTTATAGTGATGGGGTCATCTATCTTATTGTCCATGAGTATCGTGATTTTGATGGTGTTGATCTTTATCGGTTTTCACCGAACGGGCAACAGCTCGGATATCCCGTATGGTTTACGACACGCGGCGAAGTAGAAGATGCTGTTTTTTTCGATGAGCGTGTGGCATTTATAACTCGTCCAAGAAATACTTTTAAAGCCAATACACTCCAGGTTTTCGGCCTGGATGGACATCGAATATCACTGCCTATGTATCTGGGTGATGAGTTGTATCGGTCAAGTATCGCAAAGAACGAAGGCAATTTAATACTCATTTGGCAAAATGTCACCGATGAGAAAAAGCAGACACTTCGAATGCGGCTTTACGGCCCGGATGCGAAAATACTTGCAGAATCTCCCGGCATTCCTTTGCCTGATGTTTATGGAGGCAGCGCAAATTTCGATAGCAGAGTTTTTCCTGCAAAAGATGTTTTGCTCGCATTATGTGATACAAGCTGCGGTACTGATGGCGAGGATATTTACGCGCATTTGTTTGATCTTCATGGTCGACCGTTGGGAGAACTCCTACAGCTCAACTCAAGACCTCTCGATCAGGTTGACTATTGTTGTGTTTATACGGGAGATGGCTTCACTTTATTTACAATTGAAAAGGGGCCAAATATACCTTCTTTTGAATGGCTTCGGTTAAAAGTCGAGGGCTCACCACCAGTACAGCCGCCTTTATTGAGCGAGATGCAGGCAACATCCGAACCGGCGGGGCCTTCGAGTGAACAGGCGATCGAAGCGGATGAAGGACGAATTCATATTGTTTCGCAGAGTAGGCGACTGTGCCATCTTCATATCCGCGGAAACCAAGTTTGGTATGAAACTGAAATTGAAAGTGACCTTCGAGAGACGGTTATTAACGATAATTTTTGGGAACCATTAGAAGGCGCAGACAATTCTTTTAAAAATCTGGATCCCCCATTACCCCAAAAAGATGGCTATACATACTGGTTGGAGTATGTGAAATCGCCAGGTCTGGTGATGATTGAGCAAATTCCCAGTGCCAACAATAATTATGAGCTGATTTTGCAACTCTATTTGCGCGACCAGCGCAATCGATACGGGCATGAGTTTGCAGTTTGCTGGAGCAACAATCCTCCTCCAACGCCGACACCATTTCCCACACCGTACGTCCGCTTTCGCGGCGGAGTACAAAATGCGATGATCCGAATTCATCGCGGCCAAGTAACAGTTCAAGAGTTTCCGGTGACAACACCGACGCCGGTCTATGAGACTGTGATTTCAAATCCTCTTCCCGCTTATGCGGTCGATGTTACTGTTCAAATTGTAGAAAGCGGGCAGGATATTCTGGTTATCGATCAGCCACGCTTGGAAAACGATTACACGGCGAGTATTGCGATTCGTCATAGTGGAGATCCTTTTGCACGGCACTATCATGATGTTGTCATACAATGGGGTGATCGAATCGAAGAACCGCCGACTTCCACGCCTTGGCCCACATGGGCCGCAGGAGCCCCCACACCTACGCCGGTGGAGTCAATTCCGAATGTGTTATGGTGTGTAAAGAAGAGTTGCTTCCCTGCCAATCCAACACAATTTCAGGAAGATTGGCTGAAGTTCAAAGGGATTATTGGTTCATTTGGAGTGAGGCATTGTGAGTTGTCTACGTTCCCAAAGTCTATCGATATCGAGTTTCTCCAAAATTATGATGTTGTCATTTTTGGACCTTCTGAACGTCTTGAACCTCTAAATCAAAAAGAGCAAGAAGCTATCTTGGAATATGTGCGCGGAGGGGGTTCTATTCTTGTTGCCCCGGAAAAAATGGACATAGATGATATTCTTGAGCCCACGGAATCGGCATTGTTTGCTTCATCAATTACGGAACCTTTCGGAATACGATATTCGAAAGTCGCCATAGGGAATCAACTTGTTTTTGAACCGCCGCATTTTTTAAATCGCAATGCACAGTTTCTATTTGGGCGGATGTCGCGATTGGTTTTAAGCGGCAAGGCTGAGGCGGCCGCATCGTTTGATTCGGGGGATGTTCTATTAGCCTATGCGGAAGATGACTATGGGCGTGTGATCGCTATTACCGATCATGGCGCCTTTTCCACGTTGTATTTAAATATGCCTTCGGAACCATTGGCCTATAATGCCGGGGCATGGTTGTTGCATAGGGATGATTTCGTCTTGCCGACACCGATCCCCAAACCATTGCGTAAGCGGCGCTCTCCGAGTCTTTGGGATCAGATTGTTGAAACGTTCAAACAGTGGCACTGAACGCAAATTTTAGGCGATATGCCTATTGCTCCGGTATTTATTTGAATGATTGCTACAATTGTTATGCTTTCTATGCTTGCCGCTACCATATTTTATCTGACCAGACGAGAATCACCCCGCTGCTTTCAAGTCCGTTACTAATGTCGTAGGCCATGTTGCGCAAATCACTATAGTCGGGTTCATCTTTTTCATTGAAATGAATCGGAACAGAGACAAAATCCGGGTAATATTTGCTATAGCGGAAATCCTTGAATTGATCTTCACGTCCGGGCACCGGAGCGGCGATTCCCCAAATCACTTTTCGAGAGCCTTTTGATGTTCCGTCAGGCTGCCGTCGATGTACTTGACTATCCAATTTAAAGAATCGATTCGGTCCCAGATCGATACGCTCAATCTTTTCTTCGATTTCGCTGGATTTTTCCCGAATTGATTCATAGGCCTCCTTTATAATTTCGTCTTGTAGTAATTCGTGGCGTGTTTCCGTGTATGGCAGAATCAGGCTTATGTTTTCACCGACAAGAGTTCTCGATGAGCTCGAGATATTCATGCCATCCCCTTCCATGCCTCCCTCTTTTTGTGTTTCGGCTTTCCAAATAGCGGGGTGACCAGCCGGATTGAGATCGCATTCCAAGAGCGCAGCCGTGACCGCCCGCAATTGCGTGGCGCGGCTGTGAACATGGTTTTCGAAACTGCTTGTGTCGATTGAATAGGCTTCAATTGCTTTGAATACGGGAAATAATTGGCTTCGGGCACTGTCGTATTGTACAATAAGTGCGGCTCTTTTTTGGGCGGCTTTGGTTTTTTCGTCAGTAATGCCCAAACCGGAATTGTGTATAATGACCATACCAAGAACGATAGCCAGCGCGAGAATTCCAATTATTAAGTTACGTTTTGAAGTTTTTTTCATTTCCACCCCCTCATCCCAGCTGTTCTATAAAAGAACCTGCAACTAAATATATCAATTATTGCCCGCAGACGTCTATAAATAGAAAACGGAACTAGTATGAAACGAGCGGATACTCTTTCGGGCTGCGCCGATGGATTACGGGCGAAGGAGGTTGCGGATGCGCTGTAGATCGGAGGTGTTATAAGCGCGCAGCATGAGCATCAGAATGGCATAGACGGCGGCTCCCAGGACAACATCATACCACCAGGCGAGTTGCAGATTCGCCAATACAACTCCCATACCCAAAGCGGCCAGAATCGAAGCTGTGCAGGTCCATATTCGAGCGCGGTCAAAGAACAGCAAGTCCCGTGACCAGTGAATACAAAATACGCAATAGAGTCCCTGAGAGAGGATAGTCACGGCGGCGGCGCCGATACCCTGAAACCAATATATAGCGGGGATATTGAGGATGAAATTGCAGATGAGGGCCATGGCCGCAGCATGGAAATTCCGGTTTTGACGACGAGCGGCATTGAGAACCGTGCCCAATATGAAATTGAGATAAATTGGCGGCAGAGACCAAACCAAGATCTTGAAAATAATGGCTGCATCATGGGCTGATTCGGGAGAGAATTTATGAAGCAGCATGGGGATGACCTCATTGGCGATGACGGTGCCGCCCACGGCCAGTGGCATTGAGAGTACAAGCACAAAACGGAGGATATCCGAGGCAAGCCCGGAAACCGATTTCTGTTCGGCCAGCATCGCTGAAAAGACGGGGTAGGCTGCCACGGCCAGCATCTGCGGCACCAAAAACAGACCTTCAAAATAGCGGTACGGTGCGCGATAAACGCCGGTTGGGCCGTCACCGCTAATGATATTCACCATCACGGTGTCTTCCCGGTGAAGAAGCAGAATGCAGGCTGCCGAAAGACCGATGGCTACGCCTGTTCGCTGCCAAGACCAAACCGTGGCGAATTCGAAACGTTTCTCCATGCCGTGAAACGTGCGCATGAAAACCCATAATCCGATTCCAAATGCCGCCAAACCGCCGGCAATATAGGTGGAGATGACAGGCGCAAGTTTGTATCCCAAAATTAAAACCGCAGAGCCCAGGCCAACCGTGACAATCTTTTCGATAAGGTTCATCCAGGCTTCGGCATGGAGTTTTTCTTGGGACCGCAAAACCGCTTTGAACAGGGCAATATGAAATGTCAGTACGGCTAAGACGGCGCCAAGAATTAACGAGCTCCAATCAAAGGCCCTGCCGGTAACGATAAAGAAGAAGGCGACAAGCAAGCCATATGCGGCGGCAAGGATAATCCCAATCCCCGAACGGTAGACAAAAAATCCCCATACAAGACGACAGGCTTGTTCCCGGCGTCCGGCGAAATCGCGGGTAATGGTTTGCTCCAGCCCGAAATCGAATAAGACCGCCAGAATTAAGCCGAACTCCACCAGATATTCGAGACGCCCATAGAGTTCGTCGCCGAGCTGATTCGTTGCCAAAAAGACAAAAACAATCAGGAGTAGTTTGCAGAGGATGCCCGAGAGGGTCAGCGTGGTGGCGTACCGCGCAATTCTGGTGCCATGCGTTCGCATAGTGAGTGTGTACAGGCTGCCTCGTGTCTATGCCACGGAGGCGCATAAGGCCCGAAATAGACTATGTTCCGGGAAATGATCGGATTTCAAGATTGGGAGGGGGCGGCCGCAGAGACTTGACCGGCCCGAAACGATTCCAGGATCCAGCCGATGAAACCTCCGATAAGCGCACCGAGAAAGACATTCCACAACAGTGTTACTGCCATGGCCATAGGCAGCCAACCGGTCAATTCACCTTGGTATATATCCCATCGCGTAATATTGCGGTCAATAAATTGCGCAAATTGCTCAGAGAAAACGGAGGACCACAGAATCAACATCAAGCAGACGGCTATTCCATGCACGGAAGAAGCGATCACAGCAATTTTTGCTGAGAACTCCCGAGTCCACATGGTCCGGGGCATATACAAAATGGCGAGCAGAAACACGAAAATGAAACTGAAAGCGGGAATCAGAGCGATTTCAGAAAGAGACAGAGCATGGTTTTCCATGATCCATTGCAGGACGTTACAGAAGGCGTATTGACCGCACAACCGGCTAAATGTTGTGATGTCCCGGTCAGGGGAAAAAACCTTGCCCAACTCCTCTGAGACACCTATTTGAGCCAGACGGAAATAGATATTGGCCGCTGCCAAACCGACTAAAAAAGACAAAACTCCGGCCAGAGCAGCGATTCCAATGACGCCCCAGGGTTTGATTACGCGCTTGGGTTTCGGCTGCTGTCCGGATTTTGACTCCGGCGTGGGCGCTTCCGTGGATAGGTCAGTATGTTTTTTTATTTTCTTCGACATGGTTTGTGTTAGAAACGTATCGTGCAATGAAAAGGTACCGCTCCACCGCCGCCCCGGCCAGAGACGGACAAAAATCTCGTTCATGGCCGTCTGTTAATGGTAGCCTAGAGAAGCCTGATCCGTTTGTTTCATGACGCGAGATGTTTTTTGATGTACTACTAGGATGTCTGTGGGGGAGGCTCCCGCCGATCTCATCGCGAAACCAGTTGAAGGGGTAATCCGGAGACTTCAATGGCCATTAACGCCTTAGTGACTCGGCAATTCTTACGGCGTCTGCGTTCTCCATCATCGCTTTTGGGTTTGCTTTTATGCCTTGTGGGCGTTGCCGGTTTCTTCTTGCTGGCCTACCGCGACCTGCTTTTGGGGCTTCGTTCCAATCCGAATGCGGAGGAACAGGCCAGTGGATTGGTCCTTTTATGGGGATATCGGGACGCGGTTTTGGCTGTTCTGATGGTTGTTTCACCGTTGTTGGGGGTCCGGGCTGTATCTGAGGAACGCGAGGGCCGGTCGCTTGATTTGCTATTCACCGCGCCGCTATCGCGTCTTTCCTTTTTGGCTGCCAAAGTCGGATCAACCATGATCCTAGTCACGTTGGGGCTGATTGCGACTTTGCCTTTTGTGGCCGTGACGGCGCTTATGGGCGGTGTGGGGCCCTGGGATCTGTTCTGGTGTTTTACAGCCCACCTATCGAGCGCTTTCTTCTATCTGGTGCTGGGGTGGTATGCGGGGCATCAGGATGTTCCCGCCGGAGAAGCCCTTCAGGGGGCCTATGGATTGGTGGGACTCTTTCATGGGCCCGTTATTTTAATGCTTCTTTTTTATGTTGGATTGGCAATCCCCGGGAAGCTCTCCGGCATGGCGATTGAGGGCGCTCTGACAGCCATGCTGGGCTTCAATTTTATTATCACGCTCAGCAATATCTTGGCGGGCAGCCTATTTCTCATCAATGTTTCAAAGCGTTTGGGGCAGGAATCGGGAATTCAGCGGCGGCGCGTCCGCAAAATCCGAAAGCAACGCAGACTTCGGCGTTGGCTTTGGTCGCTACTGGGGGAACTAGAAGATGAAGGCCCGCTTCCCGATCATATGGATCCGGTCTATGCGCGCGATTTAACGATGCTGCGGCGGGCGAGTCTTTCGAGCACTTTTGACTTACCCACATTTCTGTTTGTTCTTTCTTTTCTGCTTTTCCCTTTAATCAAAATACCCGAACTTTTTATTTGGTTCGGCTTGCTTGTAGCATGGATACCCAATGTTCTTTTGGCATCGCGGGTGCTGGCGATCGAATACGAACGAGAGACCTGGGATCTCGTTTCGACCGTGCTTCGCAGGAGCAGAGATATCTTTGCGGCTAAATTCCGCCTTGTTATCCGTCATGCGTTTCTTCACATCTATGCCTATTTGTTACCCGCAGGATTGGTTGGCGCGTTTGTGGCCGGCCTTTCCGAGATGATGTCCCCTGGTAGTACGTCTCTTTCTGATGGTGTGACAGTAGTTAGTTACATTGTTGGCATTCCCGTCTTGGGAGCAACCGCCGTTTTTTATGGCACAGTAGGATTGGCAGCCTCGGTATGGACCAAAAGGCAGTATCCGGCGCTGTTGTTGGGGCTATCGATTGTGGGAGGTTTGGTGTTGTTGCCGGTCTTTGCCGCTGGATTGGGTGGCGTCGGATATGACATTGCCACCATGACTCACCCTGCCTATGCACTAGGAGCCATCAAGACAGATGGCTTGGAAGGCATAGGTGTGTCTGTTGTTCTTGTCGCATGGATGGGATTGGCAACTATTTTGCTCTATGCCGTAGTACGCAATAAGGCCGAAACAAAGGTCTAACTCCTTTTGTGTAAAGTATTAAAGAATCTTCTGAGATAGCGCCGGAATCGGTTTCAAATGCTTTTCCAAGTAATTTGGCCGCTAAAGGCTTTTGAAAAATCCCCATCGCCTTGGCGATGGGACCTAGAGCAAGAGATTGAACCCGTATTATAGTTTGTGAGAGTTGTTCATTTATGAGCAGGTTTGCTGAATTTCGAACAGATAAGCGGAAGCGAAATAAATCATGATGTCTACAGCAGAGTTGCAAACCGATACCTTCAGCGTGTTGGTCATTGATGACGAACGCGAATTGCACTATTCCTTCCGCCGATTGCTGTCACCTCTCGGCTGTACGCTTCATTCAGCGTATTGCCAAGATGACGCGATCAATATTCTTAAGCATGAGCATGTCGATCTGGCTCTCTTGGATATCCGTTTGGGATCCGAAAATGGGCTGGATGTCCTCAAGAATATACTGGCTGACCGTCCCAACTTCCCGGTTATCGTTATGACCGCCTATGGGACGACCGATACGGCAATCGAGGCTACCCGCCGTGGAGCCTACGACTATGTGCTGAAGCCGTTCGATCCTCCCCAATTCCTCTCTTTGGTTCAGGAGGCATTACGGGCCGGACGGGCTGTGGCCCATAGCGTAGCGCTGCCCGGTGACGGCGAAGGCGATGATGAGGAAACCATCATCGGCCAGTCTCCGGCAATGCAGAATGTGTACAAGACGATTGGCCGTATCGCGGATAGCGATGCATTGATCCTTCTTTTGGGCGAGAGCGGGACTGGTAAGGAACTCGTTGCGCGGGCAATCTATAGTCACAGCCGCCGCCGGGACCGCCGCTTCTTGCCGGTCAACTGCGCCGCGTTGCCGGAGTCGCTTTTAGAGAGCGAACTCTTCGGCCATGAAAAGGGAGCATTTTCAGGCGCAGTCGAGCGGCGGCTGGGAAAGTTCGAGCAGGCCGAGGGAGGAACGGTTTTCTTGGATGAAATCGGCGAATTGCCGATGACTACACAAGCTAAGCTGCTTCGTTTCCTTCAGGATCAGACCTTTCAGCGGGTTGGTGGGCGCGATCTGATTCATACCGATGTTCGCATTATTGCGGCCACCAATCAGAATTTGGATCTCTTGGCCCAAGAGGGGAAATTCCGCCCCGATCTACTGTACCGGTTAAAAGTCGTCACGATTGAACTTCCGGCCCTGCGGGAACGCCGTGAGGATCTTCCGGAATTGGTTAAATACTTTGTAAATCGTTATGCCAAGCGGCCCACGGTTGTATCCGAAGAGGCCATGCAGCGGCTGTATGCCTCCAAATGGCCCGGAAATGTGCGTCAGTTGGAAAACACGATCCGCCGGGCGCTGTTACTTGTACGCGGCACGACGATTGAAGCCGGCGATATTGATCTGGACGACAAACGGATATCAGAGGATATCCTGACAGAATCTTCGGCTGATGCTGAGACGATCCAACAACCCGATCCCCTGTCAGAATCCGTAGATCGTCTATGGCAGGCTATCACGCAATATCCTGAGTGCCTGCATGGAAACAAGACTTTTCATTGGCTGGAATGTGAACTTGCGAAGAGAGCGATTGAGACCACGCATGGCAATCAGGTGCAGGCCGCAAAACTTTTGGGAGTCTCACGGAACACCTTGAGGCAACGCTTGGGGCTCTAAAATCCCCGATTGTAGATCCATCCAAAGCAAAACGCATTCACGATACTCTGGTGATGGAGTATGTGTATGCGTGGCTTCGATGTGAATTCCATTTTTAATAACCGTGATGCAGGCAGCCTGCGCATGTTGATGTCGCTGCTGTATCACCTGCCGAATTTTTGCAAACTTTTTTTCCGCCTGCTTAAAGATTTGCGCGTGGCCTCGTGGAAGAAGCTGATCTTTATCGTGGCTGTTGTTTATGCCGTATCTCCCTGGGATGTTTTTCCGGATGTTTTTTTCCCACCTTTCGGGTATGTGGATGATGTCGTAATCTTGTTTGTCGCCGTGCGTTGGTTTGTGGGGGCCTGCCCACGCCAGGTTGTCGCGGAGCATGTCCGCGCCATTGCCGAAGAAGACGCGCAAACTAATACTAAGTCCTGACAGAGTTGCAATCGGGGTTGCAACGAGTGCTAGCTGAAAAAAGGGTTTCTCTATGATGATGGACTACGTTCCTTTGGCGTTCGGTATTGAATCATTGCATCCTCCGATGGAAGTTCCCGATGCCAAAGTGCGTGAACTTTATGTGAATCTTGCTGACCGTTGCCGTTTTACAGAGTTTAAATTGCTCGGTTCACAGCATGGAGCCCGCATGGCGGAATCGCAAAACCGGTTTCTCTCGGTCACGCCGGACCGGGTTGTTTTGCGCGATGAGTTTTCGCATCAGGCATTTCCCACATTTTGCGAGGATGTTGAAACCGTCTACAAAGCTGTACGCGAGACATTTCATATTCCCGTACTGTTGCATGTTAAAGTTCTGGTTCGTTTGTTGTTGCCGCACATGGGCAGTGATAATACCGTGGAAGCCTTGGCGAGAGGTGGATTGGCTGGGGTTTCGGGATCGCTCAATCATTTTGAACGTCCGCTTTCCGGAATCGGCCTCAAAATGATTTTCCCCCCGACACAGGAATATCATTCCACTTTTCATTTACGCATTGAGCCGTATTTTCGCGATTTGAAGATGTTTTTTCTTGAAAACGAGGCACAATTCTTCGATCCTGTAGTCGATGTGGGGCATCTGCAACCCCGTTTGCAGGAGACCTATGAGTTTCTAAAATCACAGGCCGGTCCTTTTCTATTATCGATCCGGGGTCAAAAGGAATAGGCAGGATTATGAGATTTCATGCTTGGCGATTCACACGATTGATTGCAATTATTTTTTGTTTTGGGATTACCGCAGTTGCTCAAACGCCATCGGATTTCAAACCTGTAAAAGTCGTTTTGTGGGGGACTTCGTCGTTTCATGGCGGCAAGAATCCGGACCAACCCGGCACATTTTGCGGAAGGCTGCAAGAACGTATTTTTCCGCATCAACTGATCAATTTAAGTGTCGGCGGGGCAACGTTGCCATTTTATGAAGAACAAAAGACTGTCGATGCAATCTTGGATATGCAACCTGATGTTGTGTTTGTGATGCAGGGCAGCAATGACATCGGCTCCGGGCGCGATTTGGATGATACATATACCGCGATTGAAGAAGCCGAGGCCCGATTTGACAAAAAGGGAATTCGCACGGTTTTCTCAACCTGGCAGCCCAGGCGGGATTTCGATGAAATCCGGCAAACGCGTCTTTTGACACTCAATCAGTGGTTACGTAACCGCTATGCTTCTTTTAACCGTTTGCTGGATGTCCCTCCCACATTGACAGACCCCGATAATCCTCTGCAAATCAATCCCAAATACGATTCCGGAGACGGCGTTCACTTTGGCGATGCGGGCAACCAAGCTTGGTCGGAACAAATCGACTTACCCGTGATCTTCAATTTCCCAACTGTTTCCAATTCATTCGATGGTCTGACCGGATTTGTGGTTGAAGAAACTTCGGCCCAAACTCAAGGCGCATGGACGAAAACCGATGTCTGGGGGCATCATGGAGGCACGGCTCTATTATCCGGTGAATCCGGGGCCGCGGCTGAGTTTTCTTATACCGGGCGGAATTTTTGCGTGTGGTCCAAACGGCGTAACGATTTTGGAATCGTCGAGATTTTATTGGATGGAAAACTCTTGGCCGAAGTCGATACGTACGGTGTGCATTGGCCCAAAGATGACGGTTACCGGGCGACCCCAATTTATAGTTCAGCCTATGTTCCATCCGGCCGGCATACGGTGACGCTTCGGGTCAGCGGCAAAAAGAATCCGGTTTCCGGCGGCATCACGATTTCCGCCGATGCCATTGAATACCAACGCTAAGCACGGTTCTTAATTCCAGCTATTGCGGTTTTTGCAAAATTGAAAACCGTGGCGGGCTTCGTTTTTTTCGGAATAACGTTGAAGCGCCGCCACGGTTGTTGTGCGTTCGATGATTTGGCATACGGACTTAATTAGGCGTGGATGTAGGTCTCCCATTCCAAGCCGGGAATATCGAACATATTTTCCTCGTCCTCTTTGGCAATGCGGATATCTTTGAACCAGGCGAACCGGCGCAAGTCCGCTTCGTGATTCCCGTAGAAAATGACGCGGTGCAAGCCGCAGGAATAGTTGCCGAGTATTTTTTGTGCGTCTTTGACTTTTGTTGTGATTTTGGTTTTGCAGCCCCGGTCCACGGTGGGAATGTCGATGATTTCACCGGTGGAATAGAGCATGATATCGTTGCCGATCAGCCGCGCCATCGTAATCTCTTGGTTCAGACGCATGATGACTTTTAGCGAGACGCTTTTGCCATCCTCATGATGGTTGCGGATATGATAAGGGCATTGTTCTCCATCCATGCCATCCATCTTAACGGGCGAAACGCAATGCGCGTGAATGATGGTGTTGTTTGACAAGTCCACAACCGGATCGCTGATAAAGCCTGGTTTTCCGGTCAAGTATTGGAAGATCAGATGGGTCATGGTGGATTTAATATCCGCCTCGCATACGCCGCATAAGCCTTCGCTGCTTAGCCGGGAAAATCCCAAACACGGATAGGCCATTCCGCGTTGAACCAGCCCCATTCCCAAACAGTTAATGGTTATGGCATCCGCTTTTTCATTATCCAGAAGATTAAATAATGCCAACTGCATACGTGATGCGGCGACAATTTCTTCTGTTGAAGGTTCGGTGATTTTTTGAGCCTCGTCGATCCAGCGTTTGGATTCCGATTTGGCGCTTTTTTCATCGACCGCGTGGTAGAGTTCTTCGAGCTGCGGCAGCTCGATGGTCTTAATTTCAGTTCCGAATTTGTCCCGAATGGCTTTTACATAAGCAGGATCGCACTCCCCGCCTTGCAGATATAAAACTTTCGCTTCCTTCAATCTTCCGATTGCGCGAAGGGGACGGACGGCGACGGCCAAATCGGTATAGTCGCTGCTGGGCAGAATGTCGATTTTCATATTCTGCTTTTGCATCGGCGCGATGGTGTGCCATTCGTGTCCGGAATATGTCGGCGCAAAAACCATGAGAGGCACATTCAATTCCAGGAGTTTCTTGAGAGAAGGTCCTGTGCCCATGCTGATTTGGATGGCCAAAATTCCTGAGACATCCTTGAACTTCTGCATGACTTCAGGGATTTGGTCGGCGGTATAGGCGACACCGCCTTCAACAAACTCAATATCGTTCAAAACCGGAGAAAGTTTGTCGAACTCGGATTGGAATTTTTTAATTTCCGTATCCATATCCACCGCGGGAAGCGGCCAGCCGGGATATGGCGATCCTAAATAGATTTTGCCGATGCGGACTTTGGACATCCCCCGCCGTAAAGGCGAAGGTGGTTCGATCTGCCTTTTTTTCAGATCGACAGGTTCCATCCAGGTGGAGCCTAAACAGATGGTTCCCATGGTTGTGGTGTGTAGAAAATCTCTGCGTTTCATCTCATTCGCCATGATGGTCCTCATTTCTGCGTGCAGACACAGTGATCCCGTGTCCCAAAATAATCCCCAATGCCCCATGACGAATTGTTAATGGGTTCCCCAACAAAACCGTCATGATCCTTCCGGAACAAATTCCGCTAAGTCTTTGTGAGAGTCAATAGCAGAAACGAGTGCGCATTTGTTCATTTGTCTGAAGCCAGTTTATTTACCGGCGCCCGGGATGGCTTCAAGGTAAATTGTGTTGACGTCATGTGATGTGCAATCTACATTCTGAGTGTTCGGATTTCGTTGTACTTGGGCCATCCGGATAGTCTTGAGGATGGAGCATGGGGGTGTGGCCCGGTCTGGGGCCGGTTATTCCGCAAGGGGCGGCATTATGGAAGCGGAGCGCAAATCATCATCTCGCAAGAAAAGCAAACCGGAAAAAAAAGCGGATAAAGTCTCCGGCAAATTTAGCGATGAGAACCAAACACCCTACCGGGAAATTCCGGTTAATCGTATCGATCCCAATCCGCAACAGCCGCGCAGGATATTCGATAAACAAAAGCTGAAAGAACTTGCTCAATCGATCCGAATATACGGCGTTTTGATGCCGATTTCGGTGCGTCCGCCGAATATGAATCATCGCTATGTTTTGATTTCCGGTGAACGGCGGTGGCGGGCGGCTAAAATCGCGGGATTAAAAACGATACCGGCATTGGTTCGTGAAGATGGACTTTTTTTGGAATTGGCGTTATTAGAAAATCTGCAAAGGGAAGATTTGAATCCCATCGAAGAGGCCATCGGTATTCATAAGCTGAAGGAATTGAAAGGATGTACAGACGTGGAGCTTGCCGGAATCCTCGGCGTTTCGCGTACGAGCGTTTCGGAAAAGTTGGCATTACTTCGGTTGCCGCCCTGGTTGATTGCCGAATGTCGAACGTCCGACATTGCTTCTAAGTCCATTCTTTATCAGATAGTTACGATGAAAAACGACTTTGAGATTCAAGAAGTTTGGAAGCGGTTTAAAGAGGGCCGTATGAAAGTCCGGGAGGCGCGCAAACGGAAAAAGTATCATCGGATCCGGGCCTTGCCCTATAAACATGTATTTAGGGATCCGAGTTATACTTTGACGATTCAATTCCGCCGTTCGGATGTTGAGCCGGGGGAAATTATCGACATTCTGCAAGCAGAGATCGACCGGTTACTACAAGAATTGCGGAGATAAACGGCGTACGTATGATAAAAAGGCAACGTTCTTTTAGTAATTATGAGAAGGCGTATATTACATGCTGAATTTTCACCATTTATGGAATGACGTGGATGGTAGGGTTATTTGTAGAACGTAAGGGTAATAACTTAAAGTATAGCTCTCATAATTAATTTTGTAGTTCACATTAAATTTCTGTTGACATGCCCTGTAAGGCATGCTACATATCATATGTAGCAGACATTGTGTTGGTGTCTACTAAGAAAGTGGGTAATACCGTGGAAGCATCAGGAGGTTTCTTATGCGTATCTTGCCTTATTGAGTAAATCCGTATGCCGGATCGTGTATACGGATAACTGTATGCAGGCTGCATGCCGGGGAATGTATAAATCGTAAACCGATGGGGCTCGGTTGATTAAGTCGAATTATGCATATGTACCTGTATGCCTTCAGCATGAAATAATGATCTGTATTCGAAATAGCGAAACAGCCGGGGTATCTTTATGCCTCGGATCGCAGGGGGAAACATAATGAAAGTTGCAAGCGAAAGTTGCAGCGCAAGCAGGGCAACCGGAAATTTTTGTATTGTCTTCAGTGTGATTTTCTTGGCCATGGCGGCTGCCGGTAATTATTCGGCGCAGGCTGCGCAAGCCTCACAGGTTGAATTTGAGCGGCCTATTCCTCTATCAGAGACAGCGGAGCGGATCGCGGCGGATCAGATTGCGTTTTACAGTTATCCAAAGTATTACCGGAACGCCAGCGGGGATCTGGCCGAGGTGGATACGAACTTCCGCTCTTCGCCACTGGCGGATTGGGATTATGAAGTCTCTATGGGCATTTGGCGGTTGCTGATCCGTAAAGACGGGACATTCTCGGCCCGCCACTCCGGAGACACGTTTACCTACCGTCTTATGGATTACGGTTTGTCCAATAAAGAGGGCTTTTGTTCCTTGGCCAAGCAATCTCCGAATTGGGATTCCTTTATCGTTGCAGGCAATAAGGCGATTTGGAGCGATGTGTTTCCGGGTGTGAATCTGGAGATCGAGTACATCCACGATATCCTAAAAGTCAATCTGTACATGTCTCAAAACAGCCGCGATACGCTTGCGGCCCATGAATACGCGCGCGCCCATCCCGAGGCCAAGCTGGTCTACCGGTTCGATATTCAGGACCTGTTTTTGCAGCCCTCGAAGGTGAGTGACGCCCTGCAAGAACAGGCGCTGGACCAGGACTTTGAGATTACCGGCGCGTTGAATTTCTCCCGTTCCGGGAAAGTCCGCCATAGTATTGTTCCGGCCAAGGCCTGGGTACAGGACGATGCAAGCAAACCATTGCGCGATATGGAACCGATCAGCCTATCGCAAACCTGGTGCGGAAAAGAGAGCCAAAAGCATTACGATCTAGGCATCGGACTCGATGAATTCTTCAATGCACCGGATGGAACGCTTGTTTTGGATCCCACGACGATTTTTGAGGTTATTCAACCGCCAAGCAAAGATGCGCTTTTAAACGGTGAAACCAACTTCGGCAGTGATACAACAGTTTCATGGTACGATGATGATCATTTCGTAATTGCGTTTAACGTTGGTGTACTCAATGACGGTATCGTTATCACAAAAGCGGAACTCAGTATTTATGAATGGTATAGCAGTATCGATTCGAATATTGGTTCCAGGGCCTACAATGTTACTGAATACTGGAATGAATCGCTAACCACATGGACCTATGGCTGGACCACACCCGGAGGCGACTACACGACCACCAATCAAAGCCCTGAAATCATTCTTCCCGATGACGACGACGAGTGGATCACCTGGGATATAACTGACGCTTTTGACGCCCGTTTCCCGTGGGATAAGGAAGAAATCGAAGACTACGGTTTCTTAGTCCGGATGGTCGATTCAACCGGCGGAAAGATCAAGATGTACACGCGCGAGCACGCCACGGTCAGCCTGCGCCCCAAGTTGATCGTGACCTATGAAACTCCATCGTTCGGGATCGACGTCGGAAATGGATATAATGAGGCCGAGAATGGACCAATCGATTCACGGCAGGAAGCGGCACAAAATGAACATCTGCATCTGCTGCGTTTCTTTATGCATCCATTCGAAGACAATAACCTAAATATCCAATTTATCGAAACAGCCGATAGCAACGACATGCGGGTCATACCAGTGTTTAACGTTGCTAGAGCATCGATATACGACCCCACGGCAACACCTATTCCGGTTCCACAGGCCGCGGCAACGTATGCAGCGTATGTCAAAGCGGCTCTTACTCCGTTATGCACACAAATCAAGAACCGTACAATTGTCGCCATTGAGTTAGGTAATGAAGCCGATCACGGCTTTGGGCAAACAATGCCAATGTCACCTATACCAACACCCTGGGAGGAGGCGCTCGACCGGTACTATGCCGGCAATTATTTTGGCGAGTATTATTATGCCGCGCGCCAAACGGTAAAAGCGGAGTGGCCCGACCTGCCGATTATCAGTGGAGGGAGCTCGATTGTGTTGCTTACCTTTAGTTATCCCGACGCCATCGGCGGAGGAGCACCCCCGGAGATAAACGGGATTGGACAACACGCCAAAGCCTTTCTGTCCGGTTTTATCGACTGGGTCACCGCAGCGACCACTCAAACTCCCGGTATCGATCCCTATGAGATTCTCCCCGAGATCTTGGGTATTCATAGCTATCCCTTAGATAATCCGCCGGAAGAATTTCAGGATATACCTGAAAGCGGAGGCTCAACCTATGAGTACCTCCAACGTTATGATTATGTGTTGGCCGCGGCAGAAACCCGGACCGCGGGACAATACAGCCCTGAAATTGCCGCCACTGAATACGACACCATCTTCTGGGCCTCGGAACGGCCGACAGCATTGCCTACGCCAGATCCCACCAATTCTGATCTTGGTTTGGCAAACTTTCCCACACATATCGAAGCGCCGGAAAGGCAAGCCATCCACTTTTTACGTAGAATCCTGCTTGATGCAACTATTGAAAACTGCCATAACGAGCCTGCGTTGAAATACAGTATGTACTTTCACCATCCCATGGATATGAGTTGGGATGCGGGCAACATGCATGGATTCTCTCACAATCCAAACGGTACCCCGGTGGCCACCCCGCGGCCAATCCTTAAAGTGGCGAGGGAAATGTACGATCCCGGCAGTTACACAACACCCAGACCTGCGCTGGGCCAGCCCGGCACAAGTATATGGGTTCCCGCAAATTCGACTGATGATGCCGCAGAAGGAGTAGATACACCTCAAGTGCCACGCGTGATGAATGTAGGCTGGGAGACACGGTATGGCGAAAAGTGGGGCGCTATTTGGAAATACAAAAACCGGCTTGTACATCTCCCTTTTCCTGAAGATCCCGTTGAAGTATGGGAGTATTACGAGGCAACGCCAACCCCAGCGATATTTAAGGCTATTGGTGATACCCGCAATCTAAAAGCGCAACTATATCAATTCGACGACATGGGCAACATCGCAAATTACGATTCCAATAGCCTAGAACCTATTGCGGGCACACCGATTCCATACTCAAGTTACACAGACGGAGATACTTTTTACAGCATCCCAAATGTTTCACATAATCCATTTGTTATTCATTTTATAGAAGATTGAGAAAAGCATGCATGTATTCAATATATTCTCATATATTGAATTTTTTCAAATGAAAGGAAGAGAATAATGATATTATTTTACAAATCTATCATCAATAGCCAATATAATTCGAAGTATATATACATATTCATGCTTGTCATTTTCGGAACAAGTATGTGTATCTGGACAAAAACATGCTATTGTCTTCAAGAACCATCTATTATTATTAAGCATTCTACCTCTACACCTTCGAATGCGGGCGAGCGCTATGATACCATTCATTTTTCAGATGATGAGACTCTTTTGCTGGCCACAAGTGTCATGGGTGTTGATATCTGGAATATTGATTCACAAGAGTTAATGCAATCATTTTCCCCACAAGATTTTAATGTAAATAACTTCATTTCTTTGCGGACGACAAATAATTTATCAAGATTTCTATTTGTCCATTCCGGAGACTACAACCCAATCCACGCCATTATGGTTGATTCAAGTAACGGCAATGCTCTTTGGCAGATTGAATCCGAGCCATCAGATTATTTCACAAGCCACCTCTATCTGGCTTCTGGCGGATACACATATCGAACCGGCAAGAATATTCTTTCACAAGACGGGGGAATTGCTATTGTATACTTTCAATGGGACAAAGATGAACGCAAGTATTTTTTGGTGAACGGTCAAACAGGGGAATTTCAGCGGACTTTGAATATTAATGCATCACCAGCAGAAATATTTCCTGATAACCAACGATTATTAGCAGCAGAAGGTGGACAAGATCCATTCATTTGCATTTACAACTTAAAAAATGATCAACTAATTCATAAGTTTCCTAATTCCATGAACGCGAAACTGTCGAATGATACATCCAGTTTATATGTTTCAAATCCGGATAGTAGCACAATTCGCGTTTATAATACGCAAACTGGGATCATCGAGAAGCAATTTAGCAGTTTAAACAATCTTGGGCAGGACTATTATCTTACACCGCATGGCGACCGCATTCTATATAGCGAAGGATTGTTGACTATTGGACGTCTCGATTATGATGCTGAAAAAGAAATTGGGGTATTAACAAAATTACAGACATTTGTTGAAAGTACTTTGGACATTGATTCAACATCCTATAGATATGGGTATGTAAAAGGTTTTAGTAAGAATGGAAAATATGCTTATCTTGTCATCCGTGAAACCAACACAATTTGGCTATGGGATTTGGAGGAGCTGGGGCTTTCAGGTGTAAAACAGGGCGAGGAGTATCGCTGAAGCCGGATCGCTCCCGGGTAATAGACATGGCCCATGGTACGATGTTTCACAGGGTATGAAAGACTGATGTTGTTGCACTTTCAGGCTGTGACCAGAGGGAACGTAGTTTGGATACTGAAAGATTTAACGGAGCGTATCTGCTTTTTATCCTTGGAAGCAGCCTAATTTTTTTATTGTGTATCATTGTCTGGATTTTCTGGCACACGGCAACATCTCGCTATAAAACGTATCCCTATCCCCTGAATCATTTTACGGAAATCTCCGGACCGGGACAGATCACAATCTTCAGCTACCCCAAATTCAGATTGACTGAGAATGGGGAGTGGGTGGCGACACAAAGCCGGCTTTTGGTTACGGCTCATGATGAGCGTTTCGCCGAGACGAAAAGCGGCGTCTATTACTTTCGCTGCAACAAAGACGGCGCAATCCAACTCAAGCATCAGGGATTTTCGATTCTGTACAAGTTGGAGGATGTCGCGCTTTTGCATCCGGATGGGAGCGAAAAATCGCTGGCCTTTGAGGACGGTGTCCAATCCTTGCCCAATATCATCGAAAGCGTGGCGTATTGGATGGACTACTTTCCGATGATTAATTCGGCCCTAATTCATGGTCAGGACTATTTCCGGCACGCCGTCGTCATTACCGAAAAAATGAGAGCGGCCATGGAGAAAGCCTCTCTCATCAAAGGCTTCAACGAGAATACTGTCCTGGCCGTTAAATTCAGTATTTACAAAGTCACGGATGATGGTCTCGTTACGCTGGACCGGGACCGTACGATTGACTGGGATAAAAATTATGAGTTAAGAGGTCCGTTACAGGTCATGAAAGAGGGGCGGGTTAAGCACCGTTTCTACTTTCACTACGGCTACATGAAAAACAAAGAATACGATTGGGATTTCAGCGGTATTACCGGATTCCAAGCCCAGGCGGAATTGAAATCCGATGAGAATCAAAACCATTGGCTGATTGTAACCGTTCCGCTCTCAAAATTGATCGAAGACGCTCCCGGTCCTTTAATGTTTGAGATGGCCGTGCATTTCGAGGAAGGCGATACGCCTTATTCCGGTCTACGAGAACTATCCCAATCCGGCCGGGATGAGGCAGCGGCTTTCACACTCGGCGCAAAACAACAAGTCTCCGAAGAATTCGAAGTTTATTTCCCCAAACCGGGTACGGCTCAGACAATGGAATCGTTGGCCGGATTTCAATTGACAGGGATTGAGGACTTATTACCGGAAGATGCAGATGTTGTAGAAAGCCGGTTGCTTTTAACGCTCTATGGGGACGGGCTAATTCAACACACACGATTTTGGTTCCCATTTGAGGCAGTCTACGAGTTTTTGCCGAGTCCGAAGTCTGAATTTGTCATGCATAACAAAGCGGGCCTACAGGGGGAACTGTTGCTTGCTCACGATTCCGGCGAAGACAATCCGGTGGTTCCCGTACAAGAAAAAAACAAAGATTTCGAAGAGTACGTATTCGACGGTCCGGAAATTAGCCTCCAGGTCACTCCCGAATCTCTTATATTTGGCGGTGGAGAAAACATCACTGACGGACAATCGAACAAGATCTACTTAGCGCCGATTTCCACAGAGCGGTTTGGCAATGTGGTCCAGACCGGCGGCGATTGTTGGCGGTTTCATTCGACCACAAGTTATGCCATGGATGCGAACAATCGGCCCCGTCTAATCCTAAACTGCACCGGCAGTGTGGAAATTCCCCTGTCCGCAAAAAATTGAAGCGGTTGTATATATAGAGTGGCCAGGCAAATACCAGTGCGGAAAGTCCAAGGCAGAAAAAGAGGTCGAGGAGATTCATGCGAGCGATCCCTTTCTGTATTTTAAGGTGAAAGCTCCTCTGCCGTCATCTCTTGACAGCAGAATCTTTCCCAATCGCTCTGTTTTGTTACTTTGCCTAGACAGTTAGCGCTTACATCGGCCTTTAACGCATAAATCCGTGCCTTCCAAACCGTTACGCATGTAAAGTTATATTATGCGGGTTTCTTAAATTGGCTATTAGGCGCTTGACGGAATCTTGCGAATTACCGTATATTTTAATTAGCGAACCCCAAGTCTCGCTATTTGTTGGCTCGGGGCGGCTGGGTGCCTATAACGTTTTTATCTGGCTTTATCTTGCACTACCTAGTCGCCCCCTTTCTTTTACTTGGGGTATTTTTTAGCGCGACTTAAATCTTCACATGAAAGGAGGTGAGCTAACGAATGACGAGGCTAAAGGGGTTTACGCTAATTGAGCTGCTGATTGTTGTTGCCATTATCGGTATTCTGGCTGCGATCGCAGTTCCGAACTTCCTGAACGCGCAGGTGCGCGCGAAGGTTTCAAGAGTCCAGAGTGAACATCGGTCACTGACCAACGCCCTGGAATCATTTAATATTGATAATGGCCAATATCCACCACTGAACGGATTTGACCGCGCAACCTCCCGTAACTGCAAAGAGAATGATCTTTCTTGCGCACGTATCGAGAGCAAGCGTCCGTTCCGTAAGATCCACCTGACAACACCGATCGCCTACATCGCCACGATTCCTTTCGATCCGTTCCGCGGTGACGGCGGTAGCCGTGATTATCAGTATGGTTCTGATGGTATCAGCTACTACATCATTACTAGCTATGGTCCTGATGGAACAGACGGTGCGGCAAGTGCAAATCCAAGTGAATTGGATGAACGTTTCTACACCGGCGCAACGATGAACGACCGGGATCAAGCGGCCGTCAGCTCAAGCAAGGGCGGCGGTTCGACGGATATGTACCTTTCCCGGTACGTTTATGATTCGTCGAATGGTGTCAGCAGCGATGGTGACATCATCAAGACTGGTCCGTAAGCAAGTTCGGATCGTTTTGAATATTGTGTGACTTATCCCGCAGGGAGGGCCTCTAGAGGCTCTCCCTCGGTCATTTTTGGGGTGTTGGCGGTTCGGTCGATTCGGCTTCCATTCTAAGGCTCCTGGCGAGCCTCTTCCCCGTTGTCCCATTTTTCATGCGGCCCTAGCATGACTCGTTTCATCTTTGTGATTTTCGAGGTGCTGCCGTGAGCGTAGTCGTAACTGTAGGTGGTCAATGGGGCGATGAGGGCAAAGGCAAAGTCGTCGATGTTCTCTCCGCGGATGTCGATTGGGTGGTACGCCATCAGGGCGGCAACAATGCCGGTCATACGATTATGATCGGAGATAAAAGCACGATTTTTCACCTATTGCCGAGCGGGCTTTTATATGAGCACACGCGTTGCTTAATCGGCAACGGTGTTGTGATCGATCCAAATGTAATTGTTGAAGAAATCGAAGCGCTGGAACAAGCCGGGCATAGCATTACACCCGAGCGTTTGGCAATCAGCGGGCAAGCCAGCATGATTATGCCGTACCATTGCCAGCTGGATGGACTTGAAGAAGAACGTACCGGCGGACGGTTGGGAACCACCAAACGCGGTATTGGGCCTTGTTACGCAGATAAAATCAACCGTGTGGGATTACGCTATTGGGACCTGTTTGACGAGGCGTTATTCAAAGAAAAAGTCGAAAAGAATGTCGAGCAGAAGAATCTGATCCTTACGCGCTTGTACGATAAGGAACCGCTGAATGCGAAAGCGGTCATGGAACAGGTGCAGGATTCATTGGCTCGTTTGAAACCGCATGTATGTGACGGCGCGGGCGTATTAAAACAAGCACTGCAAGAAAACAAGAAGATTCTGTTTGAAGGCGCCCAGGGGGCATTGCTCGATATCGATTTCGGTACCTATCCCTATGTGACATCTTCAAACACCATGGCCGGTGGTTCATTAACCGGTTCGGGATTGCCGATGAGCGCCGTGGATCGGATTATCGCTATTGTCAAAGCATTCCAAACCCGTGTCGGTTCAGGACCATTCCCCACAGAAGAGACCGGGGAGATCGGCAATACTCTGCGTCACGGCGGCCCCGTAGGCGAATTCGGCGCAACAACCGGCCGTCCACGCCGTTGCGGATGGCTGGACCTGGCACTTCTGCGTTACGTTGTGCGTAACTCCGGTATCCAGGGAATCGCGATGACCAAATTGGATGTCTTGTCTGTCGTGGATGAGATTAAGGTTGGCCGGGCCTATAATGTCGATGGCGTCCGTTACGAGACCTTCAATGGAGATGCGAATCTCTTGGATCGTGTGGAGGTTGAGTACGATTCGTTCCCAAGTTGGGATGAGGATATCTCCGGTGTCCGCAACTTTGAGGATTTGCCCCAAACTGCCAAAGACTATGTTGCCGCCATTGAGAAGGGAGCCGGATGCCCGGTGGTTATGATCTCTGTGGGACCGGCCCGCGACCAGATCATCATCCGCGAGAAGCTCTTTTAAGGGAAAAATCTTAGAGCGAAGTGAAATTTAGACCGGAACAGGCCGAATTCAGTGTGTTGATGGATTTGCTGTCCAAATCCTGCTTGTGCCAATGCTTAGGCCCTGATTCTCCGACATTTCCGACTGTTGAAATGCCCGAAGGTGGCGTGACAGAACGGCCCAGGCCGCTACAATCCGCCCGGGTCAATAGCTCAGTCGGTAGAGCAGCGGCCTTTTAAGCCGTTGGTCCCGGGTTCGAGTCCCGGTTGACCCACTCCCGTTACCCGGGATACGGTTTCCGGTTCGGTTCCCCGGGGGGGATTTGACCGGCACCGTCCATGCGCCTAGAGTGGCTGCCCGGTATTGAACTTGAAGCAAACGACCCCATCGTCTAGCGGTTAGGACACCGGCCTTTCACGCCGGCAACACGGGTTCGAGTCCCGTTGGGGTCGCTTTTTTATTCAAGGGGAGAAACGATTGATCGCGCTCGTTAAGTGGCTTACCCGATACTTTATTGAATCACCAAAGTCAGCTCCCCAAGAATTTAATGATAATACCCTTCGGTTCGTGCCTCAACGCGATGAATTTCAGAACCGCACAGGCTCCGATGTGTCCTAACACAAATCCGGCGGCGATGATGAAATTCCGGGATCTGCACCATGTGGGAAACCGGCGTTTTGATATTTGAATTTCACCCAACACTACAATTACCGCAATCGCCAATAGCAGAATCGCCAGACAGACTCTCATTTTTGATATTTGACTTAATGGCCCTGCAAGTAATTCGATGGGGCCGATTATGAACGTTCCTACAAACTCACAGGGAAGACGGGAATCGAATGCAGCCGTAAGAGATACCAGTATCGTATCGCCGCGCCTATAGCGTAACCGGCGAAGTATTGCAGAATTGTCCGGAGTAGAATTTTGTCCGTATTTTCCATTGGTACTATTTATATTCCGCCCAGCTTTTTGTTTCTGACGGATCTGCGCGCTTTTCTTTCACTTTATTCAATCGTTAACGAATCGAGGATAGCGTTGATTTCATTTCTGCGGTCATGGCAATACATGAAAACGACGGCCACCGTCCAATCTTTAATCCTAATGCAATGAATCAACACATGCGCCGTCCCGCCGTAGTCATAGTACCAATTCACTATGGACAATAAGTAACGTCCATCCTCATCGTTCCATTTCGTTTTGTATGTTTCCGCTGAGAGGTCGTAAACGGCGAGGGTGCCGTTTGTTTTAATGGACTCGACGACTTTCATTTTGTCGTGAGGCAAGACATAAACGCGCATCTGAACATCGCCATAGGACACCGATTCACCGCTTCCCCAACCTTCGCCACCTGCGTGAAGCGCACATGCCTCAAATGGGAAGATCGAATTGACAATCTTCCCGTATTCCAGATCCCATTCCCCACTTCCGTTTCGGACTTTCTCTCGTTCTTGTTTGCTCAAATGAATGTTGTTTCTTCCCTGTTTATACCTTTCCAGCCACTTTTCAGGAATCGATAATCGGATTCCGGGAGGAGTCACCGTAATCGTAGCTCCTTGTATGGCAGCCTTTGGGTCCGGAAAGTCAGCGGGCAGTGATAACTCAACCCTCTCATTGGGGAGTTCGATGCGGATTTCCTGAAGTCCGGTGTCTTCATTGATGCCGAGGTCAATGACTTGAGCTGAACAGGGAAGAACAAAAAGTAACAGAAGTAGAGTTATACCGCCGAACATCGTTACGCCTCCGAATACTTAGTCACTACATGGAGGATTTTATCACAGGGAACCCAAAGGCGGCAACCAGGAATTAGGCGATGGGTAGAAGCCTGTTTTTGAAATCATGCGGCTAATAAATCCCGGAAATCATGGTAATTTAAGAATGGAAAGTACCAGCGAGGCCAGAGGGTGGTTCCATGAAACATAGACGCTACTTGATCGAGGCGCGTTTTTCATTATTTTGCCTCGCGCCTTCAGCGCCGGGGTAACCCCGTTGCAATGACACCTGCCGGCCCACGATTTCTGGGTGTGGGCGAGGGATGTAATTGAGATGCACCCTGCATGCCGAATTAATAAATTATTTGAATCACGAGAACACGATGTGTGTGTTTGAGGGAGTTGGTGGATAGCGGGATACGTGCGTATGTATGGCAAACAGCGCCTCATCAGGAGATTCGCCCTCCCCTGCGCCGCCGTTGGCGGCGAGAAAGTAGAGAGTAGAGAGGAGAAAGTAGAATCACGAAAGTACGAAAGGGACACAAAGAACACGAAACTTTTGCAGAGATGGGTGGACGGCGGGGGAGTTTGTGCGGGAAATGCAGTGTGTTATCGCCTCTTGTGCTTACGCACCCTGGCAAGCGAGTTGTCTGGGCCATACATAGAGATGCATTTGTAACTTATAATAAGAAACGGCTCATCAGGAGATTCGCCCTCCCGTCGGAAAGAGATACATGTTTAGCTTAGCATTTGGGATATCGGTGGGTGCAAGCACCCATCCTACGTCCAACTTCTTTTGATAGTTCAGTGGTAGATTTGTCTGGATCATGTAAAATCACTTGATGATAACGATTTCGATCCCCTAATGGTATTCCTTGGAGGATTTCATGCTTCGCTTTGTGGCAAACTTCTCTATTTTAGCTCTGGCCTGTGCTGGAATTTTGTGTACAGCAGCGGAGGCTCAGGCCGAACGTGTAAACAATTTTGAGACATTTACTGTTCCTTGGTGGGGAACCGAAGGCTCAATGCGAAGCCGTCCCTCTTACCGTATTGCGAAAATGGAGAATGGTGTCTACCGGTTGCATTACGGGATTGTGCCCGGACGGCCCATGACCGATTTTATCATGCCTTATTGGAGTGTTCGCAGTTGCTTTTCAATTGTGAATGAACCGGCCGAACTGGCACATCGGCCGTATGTGACTTACAAAATGATCGGGGAAACAAAGGAATTGCATTTCATACCCCGCAGCGGCGTGGAATTGGCCTCAATGGATGGCGGGGAAGCGTTCAAGATTCGGAATCGAAGCATCGCATCACCGGAAGATACAACGACACAGGATTCTGAAAGTAATCCGCTGATGGTGGAATGCGTTTTTGGCGTGCAAAAAGACAATCCAGTCATTCCGGTGGCAGTGCGTCTCACAAATACCGGAACGGAACCGCTTGAAGATGTACAGGCTGCTATTTATTACGAGCAGAATTTCAATTGGGGTGATTTTGGTGTAGCCGGTCAGAATGGATACCAAGCCCTAACCGCGCCTGCGGAGGGAGAAACCAGCGCTTTTTATGCCTATTCCGCAGGAATGCAGCGGGGGTATGAATTTTCGGCAGGCACAAATTGTGTCTTGGCCTATACGCTTCAGGAAGAGATGAATGCTTGGTCCGTAAGCGCAAAAAGTGGAATCAAGCGGCTAGGGCCGGGCGAGGCATTCACGATGAGCTATGTGTTGCGTGTATTGGATGGGAAACCCGATACTCCACTGACAGTTCCGGAGACGCCGCCTGCCGCCTTGCTGGATATCGATTTTGAGCGGATTCAACCCAGCGACAGCAAAGGGGCGACTATAAAAAACGAGGGGCGGATTTTGATTCGGGATGTGATTGCGGGGATGTCACAACCGAAAGTGCGGGGGATCAATCTTCGCGATTCATTTCCGAAAAGCCTGGAGACTTTGGAGTTACTTGAGGACTGGGGCTGCAATTTGGTGATAACCGGAATCGGCCAGCCGGAAGAGACCGCACAGTTGATTGAGGCGGGACACAAACGGGGCATGGAGATGTTTGTGGCCGGGCGTGGCAACTATCGTGAAGGATTGCCCGATTTTGAGGCGCTCTACGAAAAACCATTGCTTCCATTACAGCAGCCCGACTCATTCGGTCAGGATGAGGATCACTACTATTGGTTCGCAATCAAACCAACACGCGGTTTTGAGGCAGACTTCGGGAAGCCGATGGCGATGGCCACTCATGATGAGATGGTGCGCTATTGGGCCGGCTGCTTTGTGGAGAAGTGGAAACAGATTCAAGCGAATATCCGGCCTCATGCAAAAAGGGATAATGTATGGTTCTATGCGCCTTTCCCCAGCATTGCTAATGTCGAGCCTCTTGATTCCTACGATCTGTTTTTGAAGCCGTTTGCCGAATTCGGGAACTCGCTGACCGTGTTTCCCTTTTATTATGGCGTGGAATACAACCAAGCGGAGTATATGGCGCGGCGTTGGAAAGATGCCGGTGCGGAGCGGGTCGTGTTTTTGCCTATGACCGGCTTTTTGGTGCGTCCTACTCAAATGATGAAAGTCATTACTTCTTCCCGCCGTGGACAGGCGGATGGTGTCTGTGGGTTCAATTTCCCCGTTTTGGATGAAAAGCCCGAAGACGCTTGGCAATGGAAATCCCTGCTTTTGGCGGCGCAGGCTAATTTCCCCACACCCGAATTGGATGCATTTATTTTTATGGAAGATTCCTTCGATCTTGTTGAAGCCTTGGCATTTTCTGACATCGTAATTGAAAGTATCGATGCCGATGTGGATGAATTTGCAAAGCAACTGCGCGATTTGGTTCCCGGAAAGGTTTACCTTCAAGAAGAAGCGCCAAAAGCACCGGCTGACAAGCCGTTTCAAGTGGTTGTGGGCAGAATCGCTCCAATTGGTTGGGGTAACTCGATTCAGTTACCCGAAGAATTGCGCACCCAAAGTAAGGGGTATATTGAAGGCATTCGGGGAAAGAGAGTCACCATAAACGGAACCGATGCCACCGGTGTTCAACATGCAGTGAAACTTTTCCTGCGTTTTGCCGAATTGGCAAAAGCCGAAGCGGCGGGCGCGAAAATACAATCCGGCAACTGAACGGCAAGATAACCATTCGACGCCGGTTGGAATGTGTTCCGATGGAAATTTACGTTTTGACCGCGCAGATGCCCGGGTGCTGACTTACAAGTTGCCTAAAAGGTGAGCCAAGCGTGAGCGGGCTTCTTTAAGACGCCGGGCGATGGTCTCGGAGAATCGGACCATGACTTTCATACCGGCCTCCGGGTTTTCCATGAGACGGTCAAAAAACGCCTTGCCGTTGATTTTCGCTACCTTAACATCGGTGCTGCAGGCCGATGTCGCCGTAAGTTTGGAGCCTTCAAAAAAAGCCGACCAACCGAACAGGTCGCCCGGTTTAATGACATCCATAACCAGCGGGGAGCCCATTAAAGAGCTGGTTGTGAGTTCGATTTTGCCATCAAGCAGAAAATAGATATCGTCCGCAGGTTCTCCTTCATGCGTTACAATTTCGTTCTTTTGTAACGATTGGATTGTGGCAAGAGTCTGCATGGATTCGCGTTGCTCAGGCGTAAGGTCCTGGAATAAGGCGATATCGTTGAATTCGAGAGCCATCGTATATTACTCCCTTGTATGAGCCTGCGCTCATTTCGATGTAAATAAATAGTCGCTGCCCGTCTGAGAATATCATATTCTCCCAGCCAGTATCACACATAAATTTCCGAGGTGTCAAAGGAAACAGGGCCATCTGTCGTGATGGTGTGTGGTGTTTTCAAAGCGGCGGAGTATGTTTTGGCCTTCGACTCAGCCACCAGACAGCGGCCAACCACAAGGGCAGGGTGCAAATTGAGAGCCCCCAGCCCAAGCGGAGCCCGACCGGAGTGAATGTGAATTGTATGCGGTGAGCGCCACCCGGAACTTCGACCGCTCGGAATCCCCCAAAGGCGCGGAGCAAAGGAGCACTCTCTTCATCAACTGAAACGCTCCAGCCCGGGAACCAACCATCGAAAAGCACCAGCAAGGCCGGGCCGGGAGATTCGACATCGACCGCCACACTGCCGATGCCATCCTCTACGATTTGGGCCTTGCCTTTTACAAAGTCTTGGTTGACCGGTATTCCGGTTTCCCGATCCAAAACAACGCTGTCTTTGATATTGAAGGTTTCTTTCTTTAGATAAGCGAGAACATCCTGACGGGTTTCAAAAAGGTCCACGTTTTCATAGCAGCGGACACGTTGTGCTATCTCTTGACGTTCAAGAATGCGTAGCCAGGGACGTGGCCGGAGAACCTCAACGGCGTGGGCCGCACTCGTAGCGGGTGAATCATCCAACTGACGCGTAACAACATAACGAATGGCAAACAAATCCAAAAACGGGGATTCGCGATAGGGAAGATACATTAGGTACGGTTTTAGCCAATGATCTTTCTGCGCATAAAGCAAAATTAGATCATCGACATAGCGGTTGCCGGTCGGTTCGTATCCGGACATTTCCCGGAGCCCATACCAGGTGCAAAGACTGGGGGGCATGATGTCATCGGAAAATAGAATACGTGTTTCTCCGCTGTGCTCGCGGAGCCAGGTGATGGTTTCATTTTCGGGATAGCACCATTGTGGGGGAGAAGGTTGTACATACCAGCGCCCCAGCCATGCCAGTTGGACTACGCTTATGATGGCGACCAGCCCCAGAACTACATTGCGCAGCTGTTTGAGATGCAATGCTGCAAGTAGCAAAGCAATGAGTAATCCCAAACCTAGAAACGCCAAAAGCAGCGATGCTTGGGATGTACGCGCTTCGGACAATGGCTGCAACCGTCCAACAACGCCTGCCGCCGCCATCAATATAAATCCCAAAATTGTGGCCGCAATTAGAATGGCTTTTCGGATGAAGTCAGTCTGAGACGATATCCCGGCCTGGTCTTGCGAAGATTCTAAAATCCGGTTTAAGCCATAAGCGGCCAACATGGACATGGCAAAGGCCAAGACGACGCAACTGCGGTGATGGTTGAGTTTGCCGACAACGGGCGCGGCGGTGAGGATGTTAAATACCGGCGGGAGATCGTAGACGGCAAAGAAGAAAAAGATACCCACGACAATCCATGGCCAACACCATAATCGGCATGTTTTATCTTTGAGCAAAAAGAAAGATGCGAAAGCTAGAACTGCGCCGAAAAGTCCTATCGATCCCCCGGCCATTTCATGAAATAGGGCCAGGGAGTGTATTTCGGGATAGAACTGCAAGATGATTTGATGCAGTGGTTCGAATGGTGTGCCAATGATGCCCGGAGCTAAAAGTATTAGTGCCGTAAACAGCTTTGTTTCAGGCCAAGCGAACAGGATGCTTTCCGCATGAAGCGGGCCGCGTCCATGCCATGCGGAACTATGCAAGATGGCATGAGCAGCGGGCAGAAGTTGCATTCCGGCGGCCATTGTGCCCAAGCATCCAGCCGTAAAAATCAGCAACAGACGTTTGAGTGGGAATTCGGGATGCAATACCCAGCAGCGTACGATCCCGTAAAGAAAAGCGGCGAGAAAAACATGGATACCGGTTTGGCTGTTGCCCGCCAGCCAAATCATAAGCGTAATAAAGACGATACCCGAAAATCCCCAAGCGGCGGTATTTCTTTTTGTTTGCCATGGCGCGGAAAGAATGGATTCGATAGCGAGGAACAACCAGGGCATCCAGGCTGTCAGTAAAGGCAATGGGCCGCCGATCCAAATGAAAGAGAAAGCCGCTCCGGCGAACCACACTCCGGCCATCCAAGCGGGGAACCGTTTAAGACCCAAACGGAGCGCCAGTTCAAATACGCCCCAAGCCGCAAACACCAAATGCAGCCAGGTTAGGATGGCTACTGAGCGGGTTTCCGGCTGGCCGAGCCAGGCCAAAGCTAATTTTGGGGGGTAATAGACTGCTGTGAAATGCGCGGCCATAAACGGCGCGCCCGCCGTTTGATAAGGATTCCAGCCAAAATCCATCCGGCGGATATGCCGCTCCCAAGGCAAGTAGGCGCTCATGACATCGGTTGGGAATGGATAGACAAAGAAATCCGTTTCCGGCGGTTCCAGGCTGGTTCGCCAAGGATCGAAACGCATCAAAGCCGTGGTTTGTGCAAAGACGTTATCGCCCAAGGAGGGGAGCAACGGTATTGCCGCCAGAATGGCATAGCTGCCAAGAATCCAGAGGCGCAAAGACAGTAAGGATGTAGTATGCCGCTGCAAGATTCGAGTTGCTCCGGATATATGAATTCAAAATGTGCCAGTACTCCGGCCAATATTCAAAAAAGCAATCACCGCAACCGTAACCGGAGTTTCTTTTTCTTTTTGTTCGGCTTATCCATCTTTCTTGGTTCAGATGTGCCGGGACCACCTGATGATGATTTTCGGGCTTCGCTTGCCTGGGCGCGGTTTTCGGCTTGCAGCAGTTGAAGTTCTTCAGTCGAAAGTTTCAAGTGCTCGAAGACTTTTAACAGTTTCTCGGCGATGTTGCCTTCACCACTGATATCTTCAAATTGCAGGCCGATGGCATCGCCTTTGGTCGCCAGCGTGACTTTTAAATCGTCGATACCATCCAGCGCGGCGAGTTTAAGCGGGTCTGCTTTGCCTGCTTGACTGGCGTGATAAATCAGTTGCCCGCGATGCGCCCCGGCGCTGACGGTGTCGAAGCCTGCATCGTGTCCCATCACACGCAGGCGCACGCCTAAAAGCAGGCGGTCGACTTCAGGCGGACGAGGCCCGTAAATATCGCGTAATTCCTCAGCCAGTTGGTCGATTTCTTCCAGTTGCTTTATTTTGGAAATGCGCTGGTGATAGGCCATACGCTGCTTGTTGAAGGTGATGTAACTCTGAGGAATGGCCCCCTTGGGGATCATCTCCAGCATGGTTTCCCAATCGCGAACCAACTCTCTGCGGCCTTTAACCTTACGTACGGCATCTCCTAAAAGACGTGTGTACAAATCGAAGCCGATGGCAGCGATGTGGCCGTGTTGTTGACGGCCTAAGATATTGCCGATGCCGCGAATCTCCATATCGCGCATGGCGATTTGGAATCCCGCACCGAGCTGGTTGTGGGTTTGCAGGGCCAGCAGCCGTTCACGGGCTACGCCGGTCAGGCTGCGCTTATCTTGCACCAGCAAATAGCAGTAGGCCCGGTGGCGGTCGCGGCCCACACGGCCGCGTAATTGGTAAAGCTGCGACAAACCGAACTTATCGGCATTGTTGACGATGATGGTGTTGACATTGGGGATATCGAGGCCGTTTTCGATGATCGTGGTTGCGACGAGTATATCCAGCTCACCGCGAATGAATTTGGCCATAACTTGTTCGAGTTCGTGCTCCGACATCTGCCCATGGCCGATCCCCAACCGTGCTTCCGGGACGATTTGTTGGAGCATGGCGGCCATACCCACAATGGTTTCAACCCGGTTGTGCACAAAATAGACCTGTCCTTCGCGTTGCATCTCGCGCAAAATGGCCTCTTCGATCACATCCTTGGACCATTCCATGATATAGGTCTCGATGGGCAGACGGTTTTTAGGCGGCGTGGTGATGACGCTGATATCCCGAATCCCCGAAAGAGAGAGATATAGTGTGCGGGGGATCGGTGTGGCCGAAAGCGCAAGTGTATCCACTGTGGCGCGAAGCTGACGCAGGCGTTCTTTGTGTTTGACGCCGAACCGCTGTTCTTCATCGATGATGATGAGTCCCAAGTCGTTAAATTTCACATCTTTTGAAAGCAGGCGATGGGTGCCGATGGCGATATCGACTTCACCTTCTTTGAGTTTTTGTACGCCCTCTTTTAATTGCGCGGCGGTACGGAAGCGCGAGAAGAGCTCAATCTGCACAGGATAATCGGACAAGCGTTCGCGGAATGTGTGATAGTGCTGATCGGCCAGAATGGTTGTAGGCGAAAGAACGGCGACTTGTTTGCCATCACACACCGATTTGAAAGCGGACCGTATCGCCACCTCGGTTTTTCCGAAGCCCACATCACCGCAGATCAACCGGTCCATGGGACTTGCGGCTTCCATATCGTGTTTGGTTTCTTCAATCGCGCGCCATTGATCAGGTGTTTCCTCATAAGGAAACGAGGCTTCGAATTCGAGTTGCCAAGGCGCATCGGCGGCAAATGCGTGTCCAGGCTGGACCTCCCGTTTGGCATAAAGATCCAGAAGTTCGTCGGCCATATCTTCGATGGCCTGCTTTGCCTTGGCTTTGCTCTTTTCCCAGCCTTTTGTGCCGAGTTTGGAGAGAGCCGGTGGTTTTTCATCGCTGCCGACATAACGTCCAACCCGCTCAATCTGCTCAATAGGAACATAAAGCACATCGTCATTGGCGAAGCTGAGTTCCAAATATTCGGAACTTTTTCCTTCGTGTTCGATTGTCTTTAAGCGGACAAAACGGGCGATTCCATGATCGAGATGAACCACAAACTGCCCCGGCTGCAAATCGACCAGCTCGATAATGGGCAGTACGATCTCTTCCCGGGCGGGTGTTTTAAAACGCCGTACCCGTCCGAAAATCTCCCGGTCGGTGATGAGATGGATATTAAGCGCGGGGATCGAGAAACCTGCGCCGAGTTCGCCGACTAAAATCTCAGGTGCGCCATCTTTAGAAGGGAGTTCTTTTTGCTGAGCGCTTTCGTCGATTAGATTGCGCAGACGAGTTTGTTGGCCATCCGTGTCGCAAAGGATGAGCAATTCGTGGCCATCGGCGCCGCGCTGCAAAAGGCTGGCGATGCGTTTGCCCTGATCGTCGCTGAAAAACTCGGGTGGTTCAGTTTCGAAGTTCCAGGAGTTTTCTTCGGCCTGGACACGAAATGCCGAGAGTTCTAACGGATTGAGTTTTGCAAGTTGGACATCAAGCGCATCGGGCGAAAGGTAAAGTTCGGCGGGGGGCAAAAGCAACGGCCCAATATGTTGGTGCCGGACTTCATCATCCAAAACAAGCTCGTGGTCTTCGTGATCTTCCGCCGTGACTTCTTCGAAACGTCTTTCGATGCGAGCGGTGTACTTATCGACTTCATTATGGACCGTGTCCGGTTCCACAAGCAGAATGGGTGCGCCGGGCAGGAGACTTTCGAAATAACTGACGAGGTTGCACTCGTCGTTTTCCAAGGCTTCTTTTTGCATCGCCTCTTCTGCAGTAGGAAAAAGCGTTGCACTTGTTATTTGGGCAACCGAACGCTGTGAAGCCACATCGAACGTGCGGATTGAGTCGATCTCATCACCAAACAACTCAATGCGGACCGGATCGGGATACGATAGGGGATATACATCGATAATCCCGCCGCGTGTCGAGAACTGGCCGCGTACTGAAACCAGCTCGCTGAAGACATAACCTTGTTTTACCAACCATTCGGCGAAGGCTTCGCGGTCGAGTTCATCGCTTCGACGCAAGTGATACGCGTGGTCGGCATATACGGTGGGTGGAAGATTGCGCCGTAGCAGTGCCTGGATTGGAGAGACGATTAGCGGAATGCGGCGGTCTTCATCTTTATCCGTATCGGGACTTGTATACGTGCACACACGGCGAATGACCAGGCTGCGCTCCAAGCGGATTGAGACCTGTGGCAACTGGTCTTCGTACGGTAGAAGTTCCGTATGCGGAAAAATAAGCGGTTCAAAATCTGAACGGTCCGACAGAAAAAGACTTAAGTCCGCCAACGTGTGGTATGCCGAACGTTGATCCGGGGTGACGATCAACATCGGACGTTTGGTGCGGGCGGCAAAACGAGCAGAGAGCAGCGCGGGAGAAGAACCGAGCAGGCCCCCAGCCCGCATGGATTTATTATGCGCCAAGGCACCCGCAAGCTCACCAAGCATTGGCAGCCGGTCAAACCGTTCGATAAACGCAATGAGCCTATCGCTCATGAATCCTTCCTGTCTGCATTTGGGTGGCCGGAAATAGTCTCAGTTCGTACCTCAAACCGCCGGTCGTAGCCCGAAAATCCTTGAAATAACGGCACCCCAGGCATTCGTGAACACCCGGGGAATCATCCGGTTTGGAGGCCGGACTGTCTGTGATTTTACTGGAAGCGTGGCTTGGAGCGAGGGTGCTATGGGGTATGAATCGCTGTTAGCGGATGCGGTCAACCGTAAATTTGTATACAGAGTCCTACTTTCCGAAGATGATATCGCCGCTACCTTTTATCCCATCATCAATATTAAATGAGATTTTTCCAAAGTTATCCCGATCATCCGGGCCGACGCTATAAAAATATGTCTTTTTGTATATAAACGGCTCGTTGGTAAATGGATCCATCGGTACCTCAGGCAGGATATCGGGTGCGAGTTCATACAGGCTATCGGGGTAGGCTTTGTGTTGTTCACGGTAAATTCTTAAGGCGGCCAAAATCAAAAGGCCGTTCGCCTGCGTTTGTTTCAGAAGATCTTTGAGCAAATATTCGTGTGGGTTATATCTGTCAACCTTGTTAATTGCATTATCCATAAAAGATTCTTCATTGGCGTAATTATAACGGAATTGCTCAAATTGCCTATACGGAAGTTTCATTCTGCGGATATTTTCTTCAAAGATTTCTGTTAAAATTGTGCCAATTGACGCTCTATTCGTTAGAATAAACATATTGAGTATTTCGATATCAGCAATGCAAATACACCGGCTGATTTGTATGATTCTCCCTTTTAGCTCAGAGCGATAGACCTCGGTTAATGGTTGTAATTCGCTTTCAAAGTTCATTACGCGTTCGATTAGGAATTGCTGATCGATGGCCCGATTTTGATGTAGCGCATTGTAGGCCTTTTCCATGCAAAGCATTTCGGCCCACTTTCCCCATAGGACATTATCCTTGCATGCACGCACAAGCATGAAGACGGCAAAATAGTTTTCGCCTGCGGTGCTCGCATCCCCATCTGCTTCCATCTTCTTGCCATCCGCAATCAATAATTTTGTCAAAGCAATGGCCCGGCCAATGTCAGGCTGGGGGCCCCCTGTTAGTAGTCCATGCATCGCCGGTATGACCTCGGGGCCTTTTGCATGCGTGCGCAGTAACGATAGAAGCTCTTGATGTTGCTCAATATAGGAGGCTGCCTCGGGTGTCTTATCTTCGGAAATCCAGCCATCACGAATAATTGAGTCGAGTTGATTGTTGATCTCTTGATCTTCAGTTTCAGAAAAGGTCCTTAATGTACTCGTGAGCGGCGCCATGCCATTATTCGCGTCGTCTTTTGTTTTTTCGATTTGATAAATGTCCCAAGCCTGGTCCGAACCACAGATTTCCAGTCCAAGGTCGTAATAAGATAAATCATCCTGTCTATCCTCTCCTACGCTGTATAGACAGACGATTTCATTTTCCCAATTGATGTATTTATAGGGGCCTTGACCATAGGGATCCGGGGGAATTTCAATTCCCAGTTTATCCAAACTTGCGGGATAAAATCCATAATTTTTATGATATGCTTCAATGCTTTTTTCAATCTTGCTAAGTTCACGCGAGATTTTGTAGTTGTTGCCACAGCATGTAAACGTAAAAAGTAAGAGACCTATCGCTAATAGATATTTGACCTTGTAGGATGTCATGACATTCCCCGCATTGCTTCCGTTTACGGCCAAGGATAAAAAGCATCCCAACCGCCGATTACAAAATTATACTATAAAGCCGGATTGCCGGCCACCATTAAGATTCCCGCACGCCTGAAGGCAAAATCCTATAAGTGCCGATTGTTCCTATACAAAAAGCCACCCTTTGGGTGAATGATCGTATTTATACAAAAATCAAATACTTCCATAAGATAATGATCCTTTAAATTTATGCTGACAAGGATTTGCTTCTCTGGTAAAATGCATCTTGGCTGCAAGAGGACAGTAAAAAGCGCACTGATTTCATATCCATGAGGTAGTGATGGGAATGATGCAGAAACGATTTGGATTCACACTTATCGAACTTCTAATTGTCGTGGCGATCATCGGTATTTTGGCGGCGATTGCGATTCCCAATTTTGCCAAAGCCAAGCAACGGTCCATGATTTCACGCGGAGTCTCCGATATGCGCACCGTGATCATGGGCTACCGGATGTATTTTATGGACGGCAACAACGGATGGCCGAAGCACAGCGATCTGCCCGATGCCATGAATCCGCTCACTACACCTATTGCCTATCTTAATGGTCCGGTTTTCGATGTTTTTGTTATCAATAATCCCACATATCGGGGATTGCCGTATGCAAAAATGATGCATGGCGGATTGCCTCACTTTGAGTTTGATTGTAATTGGTTCAAAGGCGCCCCCGACGGCAAGCATTTACATGAATATAGCTCGGAAGACCGAATGCTCTTTATGCACGGTCCGGGAAATGCCGCGTTCATCTATGCCGCCAGCAACGGCATTTTCAGCGAAGGCGGATTGTGGTTCATGATGGAAAAGCACGGCAAGCCGCAGTGGGGCGATAATCTTGGCGGGTATTTACCGTAACGTTGCCTACTATTTAGCTTCTTGGCAAGTTGAGAGCAGGTGTTCAAAGTCCCAGACTTGTTGAACACTGTGGCCTGTATTGACCAAAACACGGGATCCATCCGGCGAAAATATTACAATGGAATGCCCGATACTGTCTCTCACATATCGGCGGCCGGATTCTAAATCGATGAGATATAGTTTTCCATTCGATGAACTGGCTGTTAGCCAACGGCCATTTGGAGATATAGCAAAAAACGCTGTTCGATTATCCATCTCGATGGTTTTGATCAGTTCACCAGTTTGAATATCCCATACTTGCAACGGGGAATAATATTTATAGATGTTGCTGGATCCCTGCCGGTCATAGGCGACATTCGAAATCAAACGTTTGCCATCGGGGTGAAATACAGCCTCATCAATGGAGAAATCCATACTATCGCAATTTGCGGTTTTCCCGTCATTAGATTGCACTGCCGGAATGGGAGACGGTATTTGCAATGTCCGTATGGTTTCACCGGTTTCCACGTCGATGAGCCGCCCCCCACCCGCTTGTGCCACGAGCAGCAGACTTCCGTCATAACTTAATTCCAGTACCCTGCTTCGGATTATATGCAGATCTTTTAAACGGGCGATTTCTTTAAGTGAAGGTGTCTCCAGCACATGGACTTTATCCTCGGAATTGGCAGTCACGAGTAATCGATTTCCGTTGCCACAAAACTTATTCTGATCGATTTGTGGATATACGTCACCTTTATTCATCTTCATGTTTATAAAATCTGCACATACGAGAGCGCGGCTTTGCCTGTCCATTCCGACCCCCATGTGTCCATCTGCGGAGATTTCCCAATAGGAAACCGGATTGGGATAATTTAAATCCGCATTGAGATAGCGAATGATTTTTGCGGTTTCGGGATCTCGGTATGCGTAGCCGCCTGCCACAATTAAATATTTGCTATCGTATGTGAATCGTAGCGCCCAGAAATCTCTTTTGACTTCATCGGCAGGCCGTTGCCAAATATTATCCTCGTTTGTTTCGTTTCTGATTATGATTTCTGAGTTATCGTCATATACGGCAATAACCACTCCGCCTTTTTCAATGTGCAAATCAATTGCTCCCTTGAGTTGAGGAAGTGAAAGTCTATTTCGTTCTTCGCCGGTTTGGATATCCCAAGTTTGTATTTTGCAGGTGGCATTCCGATTATCGAGATATGGATTTGGAGTGGAAAGTGTGCAGTAGGTTTTGCCATCCGGCATAAAGGCTAAAGTCTGAATGTAACTCTTTACCTGCGTGAAAATCTTCACCTGGGAAGGATTATTGAGATCGACAAGGCAATGATCGCCAAGATATGAATCTCTTTGTTCCTTGTTTCTGTTAGAATGAGCGATCAGGAGTGAATTCCCGTCTGGTGAAAATTTAAGCAGGGCGGGTGTCTCTTCATTCGCCGGATTGTAGAGTTCGTCAAAGTCGAATGAGCAACGTTCTTCTCCGGTTTCTACATCCAACACACGTACAAGGCCGCTTCGATAGCCTATGGCGGCCTGTTTTCCATCAGGGGAGAATGCCAGGCACATGACTTCCGAATTTGTATATCCCCAATTCTTTTTGTCCAATTCGAACGGCCAATCCAGCTTATAAAGAAGTTTTTCTTGCAGGACATCGTAAACCCTGACCGTACCGTCGTGTTGACCATCGAGCACATGGTTGCCGTCCCGGGAGATGGCGATGCTACGGATTTGCTTTGCACTGGATGGTTGATCCAAATATTCTTGAAGGAAATAACGCGGTTTGTTGCGATTCCAATTGATGTCCCATATAAAAATCCCCGCGGCTGTGGGCACGGCTAGCATATTGCCATCGGGAGCATACGCTACAGAGCCGCAATTTCGACCACTATAAATACCATGGATTATTTCGCCTTCAGAACCCCGTATTGTCCATGTGCTTTGCGCGCTTCGAAAATGAGGCAAACCTACGAGCAGAGCAATGGCTAACACTGCAATGCCCGCTGCAGCTTCAATTATTATTCGCTTCTTGCTACGCATCATACCCTCCAACGCGATGAACAGCCATCAATGTCAGTAAGATGAGACTATTCCGTATATTCCCGGCAGGTTGAAAGCAGGTGTTCAAAATCCCAGATTTGCTGAACACCATGGCCTGTAGTGATCAAGACACGGGATCCATTCGGTGAGAATTTCACATCGGAATAACCGATGATATCTTTTGCATACCGCCGCCCGGATTCCAAATCGATTAGATGGAATTTTCCATCATTTGTACTGGCTGTAAGCCAATGCCCATCGGGGGATAAGGCGATAAACGATGCGCCTTGATTCATCTCGATGGTTTTAATCAGTTCCCCGGTTTGAATATTCCAAACTTGCAACGGGTAATAGTATTTGTGAATGTCGTTAGAGCCCTTCCATTTATAGAAGACATTCGAAATCAAATGTTTGCCATCGGGGTGAAATACGGCCTCGTTGCAATAGAAATCCTTGGAATCCCAAGGTGTGGTTTCATGAGTAAGGGCGTGTATGGTAGGAATTTCGGAAGGCAACATGAATGTCTGTACTGTATTGCCGGTTTCAATATCAACCAAGTATGCGCCGCCCGCCTGTGGGATAAGCACTTGGCTGCCATCATAACTCAATTGTATATTTGAAAACTGTTTTTGCTCCAATCCTCCGAAATCCGCAATCTTTGCTGCTGAGGAAGTTTCAAATATTTCGGCATAACCTTTTTCATAGTCCGGCAAAAGCAGACGATTGCCATTACCTGAGAATTTTATTGAATAGCTTCTTAGCGAAGTCTGGCCCGTGCAGTACTTTTTATTTTTAAAATCTATGCATATGAGTGTATTGCGTTGTAGGTTAAATCCGGCCGCAAGGCGTCCATCCGCTGAGAATTCCCTGATAATGAATGAATCAGGCAAATTTAAGTCAGCATTAAGGTTGCGAATCACTTTGCCGGTTTCAGGATCACGGTGTGCGTAAAAACGCTCTCCATTCGGAATGGGACCGGCTGAAGATATCACATAGTCGCCGTTAGGAGAGAAGTGCGCCGCCCAATAATTCCTTTTGACTTCTTCGGCCGAATGTTGCCAAATGTCCTTTTGATCACTTTCGTTTCGGATGGAGATATTTCCATAATCTTCGTATATGCCCAGGAAGTCTCCGTTTTTATTGATGGTTAATTCAATGACGCCTTTCGGTTGAGGGAGCGAAAGATCGGTTCGCTCTTGTCCGGTTTGAATATCCCAGGCCTGCAATTTGTGAGCGGAACCTTCGGTGTCGAGGTATACTTTGTCGGTTGTGAGCGTGCAGTAGGTTTTGCCATCCGGCATAAAAGCCAGGTTTTGGATGTAACTTTTTACTTGTGTGAAGATGTGAAGCTGAGACGGGTGGTTGAGGTCGACAAGGCAATGATCGCCATGGTATGCATCTATTTGTTCCTTGTCTTGTTGGGCGTGTGCAATTAAAAGAAAATCCCCATCGAAAGAAAATTTCAGCAATGCAGGAGTTTCTTTAGTTCGCGGGTTGTAGAGTTCATCATAGTCGAACGAGCAACGTTCTTCTCCGGTTTCCACATTCAGTACACGAACAAGACCGCCGCGATGCCCAACGGCGGCCTGTTTTCCATCAGGGGAAAATGCAAGGCACATGACTTCCGAATTGGGATATCCTCTCCAACTCCCGGAATCCAATCCGGCGGGGCAATTTAGCTTATAAAGAAGTTTTTCCTGCAAGACATCGTAAACCCTGACGGTGCCGTCGTGCTGACCATCGAGCACATAGCTGCCATCCCGGGAAATGGCGATGTTACGAATCTGCTTTGCACCGGGGAAATCCTCCAGATATTCTTGAAGGAAATAGCGCGGTCTGTAGCGGCTCCAATTAATATCCCACACAAAAATTCCTGCAGCCGTGGGCACGGCCAACATATTGCCGTCGGAAGCATAGGCTATGAAACCGTCATTTCGATCATTATGGAAACCAAAGATTGTTTCGCCTTCAGGCCCCCGAATTGTCCATGTGCTTTGTACGGCTCGAAAATGGTTCAAGCCTACAAGCAACGCGACGGCCAACACTACAATGCCCGCTGCAGCTTCAATTATTATTCGCTTCTTACCGCGCATCGCGCCCTCCAACGCCTTGAATGGTCATTACTATCAGGAAGATAACGATTTTTTATGCAGAGCGGTAATGGGGTTTTACGGGTTGTTGGCATCTGCCAATAATTATGCGGATGGCGAGCCGTGAATGTTGAAATCTGTGGAATATCTTGATTCACCGCACCTGTTCCCGCATGATGCGTCTCGGATTACTTATGACTCAGCCTAATTTCTATATTTACGAAGAACAGGTCCGTTCTTTTGAGATCGGACCCGATCAACGGCTTAAATTGCGGCCGCTTTTGCATCATCTCCAAGAGGCCGCTGTGGGCCATTCCAACCAGGCAGGGGACACGTTCCCGACACAACTGGCAAATGGCGCGGTTTGGGTGCTGTCGCGCATCCATGTGCAAATGGACCGCTATCCACGTTGGGAATCGCCTTTCAAAATTGAGACATGGTCTGTGGCAATCGAAGCGCTGACGGCGATTCGTGATTTTCAGATCGAAGATGACGAAGGCCTCTGTGGCCGGGCAACGACACAATGGCTGTTAATGAATATTGAGAAAAGGCGTCCGGTTCGTATTCCGAAGGGATTGGAGAGCGGCTACGGGCGTAAGACTCAGCGAATGGTTGAAGATTCCTTTGAACCGTTACCGGAGCTGGAGGATGCGGAGTTTTCGCTCGGCATGCAGGTGGGCCGTGGTGCGTTAGATTCTGTCAATCACGTCAACAATGCTTTCGCAGTCGAATGGTGTCTGGAATCGCTGCCGGACGAGCGCATCAAAGGCCTACGTCTTGTGGGAGTAGAGGCCGCGTTTAAGCGGGAGCTGGTTTACGGTGACGAGCTTCGTTCCGAAACCGCCACGGCCGCTGTGCCGGATATTGGGAGCAACGGAGAGGTACCATACCTGCACCGGCTGATTCGTGCGGATGGCGGGGCCGTCTTGATACAGGCACGATCACGCTGGACGCCCTGCTAAACACATTTGAAGACAATGGCGATTCCCAAAATAATCATGGGGATTCCGATTATCGCGCCAATGACACTGAGGCAAAAGAATACACCCACACCGATCAGGATGAGCGCCAATGTGGCCGCCGCGATGCGGCCCAGGAGCAATACCAGCCAGGCGGCAATTCGAAAAGGCAGGATGCAAAGCCAGGTGAGCAGGGATATCGGGCCGCGAATTTCATAAGTTGTTGTTGACACGGTTCATCTTCCTCCAAATTCATCAACATTCGGAAATTAAAAGGAGGTCCACCTGCTCCCTAAGCATATACTACGCAGGAACCGCTTGATATCTTCAGTCACAATTCCTAGATTCGCTGGACCTGTACGCCAGGGCTGCTACTCTCGGCGGCAATCATGACAGGTGAGGATTCCAGCGCTCCGCGCCGCCGTGCCGTCGCGCTACAATATCGGAAGGGTGAAGATCCCGCTCCGAAAGTTGCGGCCAAGGGCACCGGTCTTTTGGCGGACCGGATTCTTGAACTGGCCGAACAATACAATGTGCCCATCTATCACGATCCCGACTTGGTTGAAGTATTAGCCGGTTTGGATTTGGATCAGATTATTCCGCCCGACTTATATAAAGCCGTAGCGGAAATCCTGGCTTGGGTGTACACCGTCAATCAGAACCTGAGCGCAGAGAACGTGAAATACTGAAATTTACAAAGATATTGAGATATACAGAGAACAATTATGACCGAACAAAGCCATTACGAGACAGAAATCAAACGATTTTCCGAGCTGCTTAAAACAAATCGCCAGTATGCGTTTGATCGCTACGGTTGGACATTTTTTCACAGCATCCCTGCGGAAGAGCGTCATCAGTTGCGTCACGAATTGGGCTGGAATGACAAGACGGCCTTGGATTTTTATAACTCAGGCGCCATGTCCTGTCGTGCGGGCAAAGTGAAAGACGGGCTCGCCCTAATGGAAAAGGCCGAATCTATGGGTCTGGATATTCCCGAGATGTGGTACAACCTTGGATTGGCTTACGATCAAGAAGGCGATATGGCCAAGGCCAGAAGTTATTACGAGAAATTCGTGAATGAGATCGAAGCCCGTGTTCGTGTCCCAGTCCGCTACCGTGATGATTTGGATGAGATCCGCGAGCGGCTCAGTCAAATGTAATCTTTGTTTGTCGTATCTGGTGAATTTATTTCATGCGCATAGCCGTAGGTCACGTTGGCGCCTCAACCTGTGGAATTCGTTAAATTTCCTTGCCAGAGTTACTCCTAATTATCTCAAATCGTTAGAGATAGGCTGTCGTATGGCTAAGTTGCTTGCATTAGGCTTCTTGGGACACCTAGTCTCACGTTCCATATAAAGCTTTATGTTGTAAGATTAGGAGACTCAAGATAATATACACATTACCGATATCGGTATGATGTTCTGGTATAGACTCAGGACAATCCCCTCGACGTTAGGCTGAGGCTGACGCGGGGAGCGTTGGAGTTAAGTATGGGAAGAACGACTTCTTTTTTGCTTGCGGCTGGTCTTTTGATAGCCGGCACAACCACCCTGCCCACATTGGTTCGGGCGGCCGTTCTCGATGACATCGAAGTTGCCGTCGAACACCCCAAATTCAGCATCATTCTCGTTGAAACTTCCGCCGCATTTACACGTTACCAACTGACACCGTCAAAGACACAGAACGATTATGTGGAACTTGATTTGTATGGTGTCAGCCAAGGTAAGGTTGAGGATCGAATCCAGATTGATGACGGTGCTGTGGATTCCATTTCAGTGCGTGGCTATTCAAGTCCGAAGAAAACACGCTTGGGAATTCGGCTTCGTCCCGGAGTATCCGCTTCGACTGTATTTCCCGTAAAACTGGATGCCAAACGAAAAGGGCGGCTTGCCGTTTTAATTGATAATCCCCCTGATCATAAATTAACATTGCCTTCGCCTGAAGAAGCACGCCAATGGCGAAACGAAGGCAAACGTATCGTTATTATCGATCCCGGCCACGGATGGCTCGATCCCGGCGCGGCCTATTATGGAATGCAGGAAAAGACCATCGTTTTGGATGTCGCCAAAAAACTTGCGGAATTGATTAACCAAAGCGATAACATGCGCGCCTATCTAACTCGTTATGGCGACTATATGCCGCTCATGGATAAGAACGATTACGAAGGTTCGTTTTTGACGATTCGCCGCAAAGCTCTGAAAGCACGCTTAAAATATGCGCAGGAAATGCACGGCGATATTTTTGTCTCCTTGCATGTGAATGCAGCCCGCCGCCGTTCGGCCAAAGGTTTTGAAGTTTGGTATATGGATGAGCGGATTAAGGATTCGGTCGCAGCCGAAGCGATTGAAGATATGAATCTGCATGATCTCCAGGATTACGGCACGGATGTCGATGTGAGTAATTCGGCCAACGATTCCGAGCAGTTCCTTATTGGGCTCAAACGGGATGCGAATGTACGGAATAACAAACTCTTGGCCGAAAATATTGCGCACATCCTGCCACGCGTCCCGGGCCTGATACCGCGGGAGAAACCGGTTGTTGCCAGCGATAAGTTTATTGTACTTAAAAGCATCGCCATGCCGGGTGTGTTGGTTGAAATGGCATTTCTCTCCAACCGGGATGATGCGGCCAAACTGCGGCGTCAGGATTTCAGATGGCGTCTGGCGCAAGAAATCTATAACGGTATTGGCCGCTACTTTGTGGAAGAACATACTGCCGGTTATGTTGCTTCGAGCAAGCCTTTTGAGATCGACCGCAACATCCAGGTTCCCAATGTACGTTATTCCATTCATGTTGTAGAAAAAGACGAAACGCTCTTTACGATCGCGCAGAAATACAACACCTCTATAGAACATTTAAAGTCGATCAATAATATGACCGGCAGCCGGATCTATGAGAGACAAGAAATTAACGTTCCGGAAGGCGCAACAACGATGACCGCGACGCATGTTGTGCGTACAGGCGAAAGTCTATCGAGTATTGCGGATGATGCCGGGATGTCGGTCAGTGAACTGAAGACCTTGAATGGTATGCGAAGTAACCGGATTTATCCGGGCGATGAACTGATTCTGAACCGGCAAGGTAAACGAACTGAGACGGTGGAGGCGCCCAAGGTGGCGCGCTCTGAGCCGCCGGCCCAAGCCCCAACCAGCATCTATACCGTTCGCCGTGGCGACACCTTAAGCGATATTGCCAAGAATCACGGTATGACGGTCAGCGCTCTTAAAGCTCTGAACAATAAAAGCAACAGCAGGATCATGCCCGGCGACAAACTTGTGGTGTCGGGGACTTCAATCACCAGTGCGGCAAGAACAAGCTCTTCGAAACAGGCATCGCCGGTCTACTACAAAGTCCGCAAAGGTGACAGTCTTTATGATATTGCCCGCAAATACCGGACTTCTGTTGAAAAGATCAAGAGTATGAATGGATTAAGAAAAAGCCGGATCGATATCGGGCAGAAGTTGCGCGTACGATAACCGCAGCCTTCACTAATTGTCGATTTACTATCCGCTTCGGTGCTTGGCACCGGAGCGGATTTCTAATTTTGGAGTATCCCGTTTTCGAATTGCACGCTTTGGATTTGGTTGCCATTGCGGTCGTAGATTATTGCCGGTCCATGTGCGCGGAAGTTGCGCCATGATGATTCCGCCTTCTTTTTGCCATCACTCCAGTATTGTGTCCATAGGCCTATGCCATCCGGCCGATGTTCCCATTCCCAAAGGACTCTGCCGTCCATCGTCCGGTAGATTTCGGTCCCGGTCTTTATGCCGTTTTCGTATTTCACCTCGTAATGCGGCGAGCCATCCGGGTAAAACCAGGATTCATTTCCATCTAAAATATAGCGTCCATCCGCAGCCAGTTTGACACTCCAACGCGCTTTGAGATTGTTTTCGGAATCGAATTCTTCAAGTGTCATTTTGGACTTCATCGGAATCCCCTTTCCTTTGGGAGCGGTTTCACTTTGAAGATCCGCAAGAATCCAGGCTTCGTTCATTTCGAGATGCAGACATGGGTGGTTCATCGTAGTGATGAGGTGGATCACGCCATTTGGGGCCTGCGCGGCGACGCTATATCCCCATGTGGCATCGGTCATAGGAGTTTTGTTCCAGTGTTCACCGAGTTCGCCGAATATGTGCGACTCATGCGGCTGTGCGGCTTCGATCTTTTTGATATGCCAGGTCTGACCTTCATCATCCGATAAAGCGACATAGGCCCCCTTTTCTTTGATTTCATCAGGCTTTTTATTTTTCGTGCTTTGAAAATCACCGGCGAAGAAAAGCCTTCCGCTTTGCAGCCGGATTAAAGAAGGACGTTGATTGAAGGCCAAAGCAGGGAACGGCGTTTTGCTAATCTCATAGGATTTCCCGCAATCAAGGGAAATCGATTTGGGCATATACCCTTCAATATCCGTATTTTTACCGCCCATGCCTAAAATGCCGCCGTCTTTGAGCACGGTAAATGTTGTATGACGCCCCCCTGTTCTACCGCCTGTGTCGAACCAGGTTTTACCCTCATTGCGGCTGGCCCAAAGCAAGGAGGTTCCACCATCGCCGTCACTAGCAACATAAATGGTGCCTTCAGCATCACGAAAGGCGCTATTGATCGGCTGGGGACTATGCGGACCGATTGGACCGTCAAAGACCGGGAAATGCTGCTCGCTCCATGTTGCACCGTTGTCATCTGATGTGCACCAACGAAACGGCACACCAGGCAGCCCAACACCGCCCGTAAACATGAAGAGTCTGTCGTTATCATTCCAAATCAAAGCACACTGTTCGGCCGCGTCGGCGAAATCATAATAAAGTTCGGGCATATCCCATTGTTCCGCACCGCATCGCAATCTGGTTTGAATGAGGCATACGTTCGGCTTGTATTCCAAAGTTGAAGTTGAAGCCGTAAAGAAACATGCCAATACATCGCCGTTGGAACAGACCGTCATACCCGGGCTGTGATTGTGTGCCAATAGCGCCGGATGCAATCCCACGGCTGCACGATCTTGAGCGTGATCATTTTCAGGCGGGATTGGCAGCAGTGGACGTATCTTAAAATACGGTTGTTTTTCGTCCGGACCATATTCCGCGGCATCCGGGTATTGTTTCACACATTGTTGGACAAAAGGTTTTTCAACACTGCACGGAGCCGTTTTTGGGAACGGGGCCATAACGATACGGAAGCCGATGGGGTGAGTTGGCTCAGTATTTACATCTTGGTTTTTATATTGAACCGGACAATGTGGCGGAAGACTCGCACGGTTGGCGGAGCGGCGATAATAAGGTGCTTCCCATTTTTGGATGCCTCCTCCGCGTGCCACACGTGCTACTCCTGTAGCTGGTCCAACCGGATCGATCTCGCCGACATCCGGATACATCGCATGCCAATCAAGGCACCACTCCAATGGCGGCGTATGCATATTGATCAGGCCCCAGGGATTGGCTGTGCCCGGGGATGGGGGCTCATTGCCGGACCAGAATTGTGTTTCCGTCCCCGCCCGGCATGCGTATTCGCACTCCGCTTCGGTAGGGAGCCGATAGGATTTGCCTTCTTTTTCGCTCAACCATTCGCAAAAAGCTACGGCGCGTTCCCAAGGTAAATTGGAGACATAGGGTGCGAAACGATCCGATATGTTGAAATCCGGTTGGAAGAGTTTGAATTGCTCGATCGTAATTTCTGTTTTCGATATCAGAAAATCGGAGCTGATTTTGACTTTACGAACCGGGCGTTCATCCCAATCGCCATCGAATAGCAGTGGCGGACCATCGAGTTTATCCGGGACTGTTGGATTGAGGATGCCCATTCGGAATTCCCCGGCCGGAATGGGCACCATATGTACTCCGATGGAATTAACGATATCTTTTAGAGTTGTGTCTTCTGCACAGATACCGGGAATTGAATTCAACAATAAAACAGTTGCGATTAATATGAGAATTGGTTGGTTGCGCATCGTTTTTATTTCTCCGCACCGGTGGCAGTAGATGGCATTTGATTTGTATAATCACCGATAGTTTAGCAGCACTCTCTGTGTTTGCCGACCTGCTTGTATTGCTGCGGATTAAAATAAAAGGTCCGTGTAATTTCGTATTTTATCGTGTTTCTGTCCACTTCACTTGGACTGTTACCGTGTGAGTAAGAATGACTAATAAATCCGAGCAACAGCCGGGAGTAACCGGCTTATGCCTATGAATGATATTTATTTGGCAGGATCATACCGGACACAAAATAAATTCCCGAAAATATTGGAGTTACAAAGCAGAATTATCTTCAACAGGCTACGGGGGCTCTGTCATATGCGCCAATTCAAATGGATCTATCGCGGTATCAATTGGCCTTCAGAAGCGTATGATCGAAGAGAAGGCCCTTATTGTGTCCATACGGATCCGTCGGTTTGCATGGCTTGAGCCGTCTATCCGGTGTTCGCGATTCGGTAGATTCAAAGGTAGGTACAGCAGCATGACCCAGGCGAAAAACGGCGACACGGTTCGAATCCATTATAGTGGCACATTAGATGATGGTTCTTTGTTCGACACTACCGAAGGACAGGATCCGCTCGAACTAAAATTAGGAGAGGGACGCATCCTGCCCGGATTTGAAAGTGCCATTATCGGCTTGGAAGAAGGGGGAAAACGCCAAATAACGATCTCTCCCGAAGAGGGTTTTGGTGAGCGGGATGAAGGATTAGTAATTGATGTTGAGCGGGCCAATATTCCTCCGCATATCGAGTTAGAGGTCGGAGGCGTGCTCCAGGTTACGGCCCAAGATGGCGGTTCCCGCAATGTCATTGTGAAAGACCTGAATGAAACCAAGGTTACTTTGGATGGCAATCATCCATTGGCCGGGAGGACGTTGACTTTCGATATCGAACTTGTCGAGTTAGTCGCATAGCCGGTTCGTCGGGTTGGTCTGAATCCGGATAAGCAAACGTATTGGTTTGTTTATGTTTATTTACAGTTGTTGATCTTAGACGATGCGGAATTGGTGATCTCCAGGCCAAGAGTATGTGAGAACTATGTTGGCCTATGTGCATTTTGCATGGGTCTATGTAGCGACACGTTTCAAACCATAGTAATGTAACTCCAGTTCGGTGCAGAGGTGGATTTTCCATCCTTTAATTGCAGATCCAATCATAAGGCCGTTGCCATCAGGGCAGCGGTGTGGGAGGTATTTGATGATGACGAAGAGATTCTGTCTTTTATTCGTGTTAAGTGGCGCCATGCTTGTGTGCGGTTTTTCTACGAGCTGGGCAGAGCCGGCCGGAACACCATTGGAAGTCAAAGCGCCTTTGGGACTTCCTGCTGTTCCCATTCCGCAGGACAACCCGATGACAGTGGAAAAGGTCGAACTGGGGAAAATGCTCTATTTCGATAAACGCCTGAGCAAAGATGAGACAATTTCCTGTGCAACGTGTCACGATCCGAACCATGCCTACGCCGAAGACCGTCCGACATCCGAAGGCATCTTTCAACAGGTCGGTGGACGTAATGCGAATTCGGTCATCAATACGGCCTATTTTACAGAACTCTTTTGGGATGGACGCGCCAAGAGCCTCGAGGAACAGGCCGGGGGGCCGGTTGAAAATCCCATCGAGATGGGCGCAAAAATGGAATTGGTCATCAAGAAGATCGCCGATGTTCCTGAATATAAAAAGCGGTTTAAGGATGTTTTCGGGACCGATGTTACACGGGACGGTATCGTCAAAGCCATCGCTGCTTTTGAGCGCACAATTCTTTCCGGGAATTCTCCTTACGATAAATACATGAATGGCGACAAGAGCGCGATGAGCGAAGACGCGGTAAAAGGCATGGCGCTTTTCCAGGGCCCCAAGATGTGCGCTGTTTGCCACTCAGGACCGACTTTCTCTAATGGCGCTTACTTCAATAGTGGCGCAGGTAAGGGCAAAGGATTGGAAGACGGCGGCCTGATGGAAGTCACCAAAAAAGAGACAGACAAAGGCAAATTCCGTGTACCGATGCTGCGTGATGCTGCCAAGACCGGACCCTATATGCACGATGGCAGTATTCCGACCTTGCGCGAAGCGGTTGCTTTTATGGCTAGCGGAGGAAAGGCCAATCCAAACCTGTTCCCCGTGTTTAGAAGCATGCAAAAGCCAACAGAAGAAGAAATTGACCAGCTGACCGCGTTTGTTGAGGCGTTGTCAGGGGAGTATCCGATTATCGAGCCTCCCGAACTTCCGTAATAGTACGGCGTCTTTTTAAAAGCGATAAAAAAGCGGCTCATCCATATTCGGGTGGGCCGCTTCGCAATTCAATACAGAGCGTTCAACGATCCATGAATGCCCAAGATGAGCGATATCCGAAGATATACTTTTGGCGTGCCAAAATCCGCCAAGAAGCAGTTGGGGTGAATATTGACCCTGGTGAAGGCGTCTGCGAACATTTGTGAATATCGTACGGGAAGGAATTGGCGATCATGTTTTCAAAAGAACAGTTTCTCGAATCGTTCCGGTTTGAAACCAATATCTGCAAGCATCTCTATACTAAAGTTGAAAAGAACCTGCTTGATTACAGGCCTACCGAAGAACAGCGTTCTATTTTGGAACTCCTTCAATACTTGACAGTGTGCGGCACGCTTCCGGTCCGGGGATTACTAAATGCCGATTGGAGCCATATTCAAGACGATTTGGAGCGCTCAAAGCAGATCAGCGCCGATGAATTTTGTGGCGCGATGGATGCTCAAGCGGCGGAGGTCGAAAAGTTAATCGGTGGGCTATCCGAAGAGGAACTCGAAAACAAAGAGACCGTGTTTCCCACCGGGCAAAAAGCCATTCTTGGTGCGGCCCTCGTTAATTTTCCACTCAAATTTATTACGGCCTACCGTATGCAGTTGTTTCTATATTTAAAACAGACCGGCAATTCCGAATTGAGCACGTATAATTGCTGGTTTGGAATGGACAAGCCGGAAACTCCATGAGTGGATACGGTAATGCTTGATTGCCCGGAGAACAGGCGCTGCTTATTCGCCCGATTCGGCTAAATCGGCTGATCTGGAATTTAGAAGAAGTAGTAAATCAGAATTTGAGAGACTAATGCTGCAATTGCAAAGGGCCGCAGACTGGTGCTTTTGCCTGTTTCTTCGTTTTTGACGGTGACTTCTTCTTTGCGCAGGGTCAAAATCCAGATTATCAGCAACGTGAAGTAGGCGAAGAACACACATTTTGCGCCGGTGACACCAAATGCCACCATCCAGCCGCGCATGATGTCTCCGGGGCCCCGCAGGATATTGGCAAAGAAATCGGCAACGGTTGTCGATAGACCGGCTGCTTCAACGAGTGGAAGCATGATTGTATCTCCTCGTGTCTTCTCTATTTATTATAGCGGAAGACAAAGTTGCGTAATTTTTCTTCAGGTTCCATCGGCGTCATAAGACTTACGACAGCCGTAACAAACATCGAGAAAACAAACGACCACCAGGCGATGTACAGGAATGGATCTTCGATCTGGAACAGCGGTGTCGAGGCGTGTTCGTTGATCCATAACATGCCGAAGGTGCTGAACATTCCTAAGATCAGTCCCACGAAGGCTCCGGTTCCTGTTGTTCGTTTCCAGAGAACGCCGAGCACGATAATCGCCAGGCTCGGACCTTGGAACAGCGTGAGGAGTGTCTGTATCAATGTATAGATACTGTCGAATTGCGCTGAAAACTCAGCAAAGAAAATACCGAACACGATAAAGCAGAAGGTGATAATGCGCCCAACGACGAGATAATGCTCATCTTCGGCATCGGGCCTAAAGAAGCGCTGATAAATATCTTTGGTCCAGAGTGTGGCTGCGGAGTTTAGACACGAGTCGACACTGGACATAAGCGCGGCCAGAAATGCGGCGAAGAAGATGCCTAATAGTCCCGGAGGCATAATGTCGCGAACCAGCGTAGCCATAGCCTTATCCGCATCGGTGATTGTGGGATCATGTGCAAGAGCAATAATTCCGGGCACAACCACGGTAAACGGAATGATAACTTTGAGTAGCGATCCCCAAATATAGGAGGCTTTGGCCTGTCCTTCGGAGCGCGCTCCCAGTGAACGTTGGACGATTGATTGGTTGCCGATCCAGTAGGCATTGGCCAATACCAGACCCAGGCCGAGGAAAATCCCCGACCAAGGGAATGAAGTATCCGTATCGGCCGGAAGTACAAGATGGAAATGATTGGCAGTACGTTCGCCCATGCTTTGGATAATATCGACAAACGCTTCGAGACCTCCCAACTGGGCGATGCCATAAAAGAGAATGAATATGCACCCCAGCATCATGACGGCACACTGAATGACATCGGTATAGACAACCGCCGCCAGCCCCCCAAAAAGGGTATAAACGCCGATAATCACTCCCATCAAGATGATGGAATAAATCAAATGCCAAGACGGTTCTCGAGCCTGTCCGGCTACGAGCGCGTCAATTGCTTCAGGACTTCGATCTTCTCCCAATACGGCAATTGGGATTTCGTTTTGCAGGGGTAGCCCCTGGATTTTCGCCTGAAAATCGGGATTGGGTGAATCGAATAGAATGATATTGGGATTATGTTCTGTGATGATTTTCAACGTTCCGGCTTCGTCACTGCCGTGGAAAGGAGGAGCGAATGTTTTTCCGGTCACGGTGCCTTCAAGCGATTGCACTATCTCCATATACGCTGCTTCATCGTTGGCAACAATTACAAACTTTGGATTGAGATCGAGCAGCACGGAAAGCATGACAGCTGTTGCGTAGAGCATAATGCCCAAATTGCAGGCCAAGAAGCAGCCCCAAATCAAAGCGGATACTGTGCGGACGCCGACGTTGTAGCGAGCACCGAGCCATTCGGGGACGGTAGATACGTTTGCGCGCCAGAAAATGGGGATAAAAATAAATGCGGCGATAATCATGACCGGAACACAGCCGATCCAGTCGAAGTTGCCCAACACGATCCCGTACAGATAGGCGGAACCGGCAATGCCCACAATATCAATGGCGCCGATGTCGCTGACGACGAGAGACATGCCAATCGCCCACCAGGGCAACTTACGTCCCGCAAGAAAATAATCTTGTCCCGTCTTGATGCGTCTCCCAAGATAGACACCCAGGCCGACAGTGCAGACTAAATAGATAAGAAGGACGGCATAGTCGATTCCATTAAGGGCCATTCGATTACCCCACAAATATTTTTATGCAAGACCGGTGCGAAATGCCGGTTTCTAAACGCCCGCATGCCGAAATGCGCCTTGGAGTTCCTTTTTTATTTCCCTCCCCATGGAAACATATGGACGCCGGCGACCGCTGCTGACCGCGAGAGTTTCGAAAGTCTAGCACAACCTATCCACCTATGCCGAGAGGCGGACATATACGCTTTCATGTGGCAAGTGAAGGAATTGAGTGAATATTCTAAGGCGATGAATCCGGATTATTCGAATTCAATTGCCATTTCACGCGGTTTTGTGAATTGGCTGATTGTCAAACCGGCAAGAAAACTGATCAATGCGGCAATGGGCATTATCAGCACAATCGAAAAACTTGTTTCAAAGCCAAAGAATTCCGCGATTTGTTGCCAATAGGACATAACCAATCCGGCGAGAAAGCCTACGGCAATGGCTGTCCACGCTCCGGCGGGTGTGCTCGATTTCGCGAAAAAGGCCATAGCAAAAATGGCGAATAAAGGAGCGCTGAAGAAAGAACTGATACGTACCGTTTTTTCAAGGATATTTGTTCCGGGAACCAAGCTGACTCCCAAGCTCATCAAAATGGCAATCATCCCCACGGCTAAACCGATTTGTTTGGCACGGCTGAGTTTGGCTCTAGGATTATCTTCCATATTCCGGGCGAAGATGAAATCGAGGTCAGTCACCAGGACGGTGCTGATCGAATTGATCCCCGAATCCAAACTGGACATGGCTGCCGCGAATAAAGCAGATAAGACCAGACCTGAAAGTCCCGGCGGAAGAATGTGACCGATGAAATGCGGGAAAAGACCGTCGGCCTGAGCTGTGACCAGTTTGTCGGATTGGGGCAGTAGTTCGGGGAAATGCAAATAAAACCCAAGCAATGCCAATCCGGTGAAAAGTAACATGGATACAGAGCAACCATCGGCCAGAAGCGTAAGAGCGAAACTGCGCCGTGCGGCGCGGACATTTTTTGTGCATAAAAAACGCTGGATCACAACCTGGTCCGATGTGGAAGTGCAAATCCAAAACGAGGCGGCGTAAAGCATGGTACTAATTGCCGTCAGCCGGTCAAAAGGATTTATGGAAAGAACTTTGATCTTTTGCCAGTGCAAATTTTGAAGTTGTTCCGAACCCCAATCCGGCCACCATCCTGATATCCCGCCGCATCGGTAGGTGACGATTCCAATGGTCAAGAGCGCACCGCCCACCAAGATGATGTATTGAATCACATCAGTCAGCAACACAGCGCGGATTCCGCCCATAACCGTATAGAGTGTGCCGATGATGCCTACCGCAATTAGGACATATTCGATGGGCAAACCGCAGATGGCAGCGACGGCCTTGCTGCATGTAAAAATCACCAACCCCATCCAAAACAGCCGGGAGAGAATGAAAATCACCGCGGCCGCGCGGCGGATACCCAGCCCCAAACGCGCTTCCAGCAGCTGGTACCCGGAGGTGATTTTTTGTTTCATGATATGCGGGATTACAAAGTATCCGATAACGATGAAAGAAATCGGGATATGAAGAACAAACCATAACCAGCCGGGGCCGTTTTTGATCATTTCACCCGGATAGGCCAGATAACTGACCGAACTCATCAACGAAGCAAGAACGGAAATCCCTACAATAAAAGAGCCGAATCCGCGCCCCCCAACGAAATACTCTTCGGTTGTCTCTTGACGCCGGGCACACCACCATCCAATCGCTAAGACGCCCAATGCATAAAGCGCAATGACGATGATGTCGGCTGTTTTAAGATACCCCATGTATTATTCCTGGCCTATTGGTTTGCTGCGTTATGCTGAGAGTAATGGAAGATGTGCAGCGGGGCAATTCGGCTTTGCCACTGTGTCAATCATGCCATGGGAAACCGCTGATATGTTGGGTAATTTGGATATGCTGCCACGAGGTTTAGAATGAAACCATGATTGATTGCCATAACCATATCGGCGTCGAATTGATGGGCTATTTGCGGTCGGAGTTTCCATATGCTCAACAGCTCCGGACCTTAATCGCCGAAGGCACACCGTTTGGATTGGATCGTTGGATTGTGTTCCCCATGGTGAGCAATCTTACGCATGATTTGGAAGCCATGCGTGAAGGGCGGATTACTCAAGATCAACGGCTGGAGCGCATTCCTTATGCATTCGAGAACAGGAGGCACTTGTCTGAGATTCATGATCTATTCCCTGATTTGAGTGGTTCGGCAATTCCTTTTGTAATGCTCGATCCATCCCGCGAACAAAAGGCCCAAGTGGAAGCCCTAAGAGAATTGCGAAGCGAATATCCCATCACCGGTTTCAAGATTCAGAGCACGATACTCCAATCTCCGATACGCGATTTGCTTGCCGAGGGGAGTGTTCTGTTGGACTTGGCGGAAGAATGGGATACACCCCTGCTCATTCATTCCAGTGTTCAGCCTAATGATCTCTGGGCGCAGGCCGGAGATATTTTAGATGTCGTGGATACACGGCCTCGGCTGAGGTTTTGTCTGGCGCATAATTGCCGGTTCGACCGGTTGTATCTGGACCGTATCGCCTCGACGCCGAACGCTTGGTTCGATTCCTCCGCTTTGCGGATTCACTGCGAATTGGCAGTGCAGAACAGTTCTATTGTGGCAACGCCTGAACGCCGTTTTGAAAGTGACTACGCAAGACCTGAGCAGGTGCTTAGCGATTTGGCGGAGGCCTATCCTGGTAAACTGCTTTGGGGCTCGGATTCGCCATACTACAGTTTTGTGGCAACCCATATGGGGCAAAGGCTCTCATTGTTGAGCACGTATGAATTGGAAGTTTCATGTCTTCACACGTTGCCCAAGGCCGTACAGGAAGATGTGGCGGAAAATAATACGATACGGTTTTTATATGGGGAAACCGGGCGATGAGCGGCGCCAATTCGATTTGGGATTTGGATACACCGGTGTTGCTTGTTGATCGCAAGCGTTTGGACGAAAACATACGCGCGATGCAACGCTCAGCCGATTCGGCCGGAGTGAGGCTGCGCCCCCATATTAAAACCCACAAATCGAAACAAATTGCCGAACTTCAGCTACGGGCAGGTGCAGCTGGCATTACTTGCGCAAAACTGTCTGAAGCCGAAGTGATGCGGGAAATCTGCAACGATATCTTTATTGCCTATCCCATTGTGGGAGAGCAGAAGCTGGAGCGTTTATCGGCTTTGAATCGGAGTATTCGAACATGTGTATCGGTTGAAAGTTTGGAAGCCGCCCGGCAGATGAATGTCTATTTTCAACAAGCGGGGGACACCCAAAAGGTGCGAGTTAAAATCGATACCGGCCTCAAACGTACCGGTATAGAAGTGAGTGACCTGGCCGATTTTCTTGCATCCCTATCCCTGCTGACATGTCTGGAGATAACAGGATTATTTACACATGAAGGCATGGCTGCTAAGTGCGGGAGCAGAGAGTCTGTGGAAGAATCAGCCGCCGGTGTTTCGCGGCAAATGAAGCAAGCACATGATATATACCGTGAAGTTATAGGCCGGAATCCCGAGATCAGTGTCGGCTGTTCGGCCACAGCGCCGATTGTTCAAAAAGACGATGGATTTACGGAGATGCGTCCGGGAACATACGTTTTTACCGACCGCAGCCTGGTCGAAACCGGAATGTATCGGTACGAGCAATGCGCGCTTTCGGTCTTGACTCGCATCGTGGCAATAAAATCCGACGGGCGGGTGATTATTGATGGCGGTTCAAAGACTTTCGGGCTGGACCGAACACCGCAAGGCGAATTCGGCCTGGTTGTGGATCATCCGGATTTGCGTATCGAGCGATTCAGCGAAGAGCATGGCGTATTGATCACCGAATCGCCGGGAAATTACAAAGTCGGCGGGCTGTTACAGATTATTCCTGCGCATGTTTGCCCGGTTGTAAATCTTCACGAAGAATTGTTTTTGTATGAAGATGAAGAAGTCGTTGAAGTCGTCTCTATCGATGCGCGTGGGTGCGTGACGTGAGCGGGACTCCGGCTATTTTGCCGTGTACCCACCATCAACAGGTATATTGGCACCGGTGATGTAGGCGGAGGAATCACAGGCCAGAAAGACGATAATCCCTTTTAGATCGGTATCGTTGGCCATACGTCCCAAGAATGTACGGGCGCTATAGCGTTTTACGAAAACCTCATCTTGACCGGTATACATTCCCCCCGGACTGACTGTGTTTACCCGTACTCCCCGTGGGCCGAGTTTTGCGGCCGCGAAACGTGTGAGCTGCAACATGCCGCCTTTGTGGAAAAAGTAATCCGGGGGCATGCCCCAGTCCAAGCCTTCATAGAGTGTATAATCCGGTCCCACCATTCCTTGAATGGAACCGATATTGATTATGCTTCCGCCGCCCTTTTCGGCCATGCTTTCACCGAAAGTCCGCACCATCAAGAAAAGACCATCCGCGTTGACTTTCATGCTTTCAGCGAAGTTTTCCGCCGGTGCGGACCAATCGCCCATAGGGCGTGTTACGGCGTTGTTCACCAGAATATCGACTTTGCCATATTCTTTGAGTACGAAATCCAACAGTTGCTGCACAGACTCAGCGTCGGCCTGATCCAGCTGATGCGAAACGGCGTTCCAACCTTTTTGCCGAAACTCTTCGGCCTGTTTGGAGATGGCATCCAAGTTCCTGCTGGCGAGTATTGTATTCGCTCCGGCTTCGGCCAAAGCCTCTGCGATTTGACGTCCGTATTTCCCGGCGGGACCGGTGACCACCGCTGTTTTTCCATTTAGCCGGAAGGAATCTAAAACGTTCATAATCGCTACGTGCCTTATTTGTGAAGATTGGCGAATGTATCTGCAATATCGCCAAAATGCTGCATAAGCCCGGTAACATCAGAGCCGATATTAAGGAACTGGAAGCCCTCATCGGCCAAAGCCCGGACGTTTTCTTTGTTTGCCACGGTTCCTGCAAACTTGCCGTGTTTTTTTGCGGCGGCCACAACGGCTTTTCGAGCGCTTGTAACATCGGGATGATTGAATTCTCCCGGGATTCCCAAACCGTGGCTGAAATCGCCGGGGCCGAAAAAGAGCATATCGATACCATCGAGTTCGGCGATTTGGTCGAGTTCTTCAATCGGTTCGGGATCCTCGATTTGAATCGCCACAAAACGTTGGGTGTTGGATTGTTCCAGGTAGCGTTTTAACGGGATGCCGCAATAGGCTCCGTCCGCGTTGCCGCTATCCAGCGGACGCCGTCCGATGGGGTGAAACCGTGTCTGCCAAGCAACCTGAGCCGCATCTTTGGCGCTCATAACATGCGGTACCAAAATGCCTGCCGCATCCATTTCTAATGGATGGACCAGATCGCTATAACTTCCACGCTGCACCCGGACCATAGTATCCATGTTGTGGGCTTTTCCGGCACGGATAAAATTTTCGATTTCCCGCAATGTATGCACGGTGTGTTCCATACATACCCATACACAGTCCATTCCGCACCAGCCCGCGATGTCCGCCAGATTGGCGTCGCCCAGATTGAATTTAACGCATCCGGCCACGCCGCCTTTGCGCATAATGTCCAGCACCCGGCTGGGCCGCATATTCCACGATTCGTTATTCGGCATGAATTTCTGAAAGAGCAACCTTTCTACCGTTTTCTTCGCGGCTGCGTATACCTGCGATTATGATTTTCATCATTTCAACGGTTTCTTCAAACGCGAACGGCAGTCTACCAGTTCGCAGGTAGTCTATGAAACTCACCAGCTGTGTTTTGAAAGCGTAAAACGTATCCCGTGAATGTTCCGCAATACTACCCTTTGTGCCATAGATATTCATATAACCGAAGGCACCGTACATGTCGTCAATTGCGCCAATCACTATATCTACGCCCGAAGCATGCCGGATATGAACGATATTGGCCGCTGTATCACCGCTGTTTTGAACCCATTCCCACTTTCCCGGTTCGAGGAATGGATAGACGCCCTCAAGCGCGTGTATTCCATAGCGTTCCCAGCTTTTGGGTGTTGTCATTGTAATGAAACGAGGATTACCGACTTCGCTCATTCTTTTTCGTATCGGGGCGAATTCGCGGCAATAGCGCATGCAACTGGAAGAGAGGATCGCTTTGCCTTCACGTTGCCAGCGGACAAATTGCCGTAGATCATCCTCATTATCGGTTAACGGTTTATCGATAAAAATCGGCAGGCCCGCTTCAATAAACGGTTTAGCCCGCCGGATATGCTCGCCGCCTTTATCTGTTGGGATGATAACCGCATCCACACATCCAATTGCGCCTAAAGGATCGTTTAAGATGTTCGGTATCAAAGAGGCCTTGGCAACGTGTTGAGCCTCAGCGGGATCGTCGCACCATAGATGGGTTACACGAGCTCCATCGATTCCGATATTTTCGGGTGGTTCGGCCCCGAGATACTGGGGAATAACGGGATAGGGGCAATCAGCCATCGCATCTTTATCATAGCCATTGATAATTGCGCACCAGCTGTAGGGGTGCCCATTGCCATCGACCATGCCCAACGATGCCAGGCGGATGTTGTTACGGTCTTTAACCAATGCCATATCACGACTCAATCGAATGAAATCCTTTTTGGGTGTCGGCCCCTTCCAGAATCTTCAATGTCACTTTTAGCGTATGCGCGCCTTCTTCCAAGGAGCATAAAGGAGGCGCTTTGCCTTCAATCGCATCAATGAATGCTTGCTCTTGAAAAATAAACCAGGCATCGCGATCAAGATTTTCAAGATTTTCGACTTGCCAACCGCCACCCGGCTCTGTGGCCCGGCAAAACCGGTTTTCGGGGAGTTCTATTCGTAATGCGCCGCGCTCACAGATGACTGTTAAGCGTGATTCGTTTGGGGCTTGGTGCTGGTTGTAGGCATACGAAGCCTGCACTTCGCCATGCCGGGCTAAGACATGAACTGTGTCCTCGACTTCGACGCCTTCCAGCACTTTGTGGTCGGCGTCAGCAACTACGCGATCAATCGGTCCAACCAACCATTCCGTTAAATTTAAGAAGTGAGTCAAACCGTCTTGGATTGCGCCGCCCCCGCGTTTGCGGTCGGTATAATAGATTTCACGGTAGGCAGGCCGGTAGAACGGGAAGTTCTGGCCTGACATCAACGTAAGCTGCACCGGCTTGCCATATTCGCCGCTTTTAATGTGTTCGTAGAGTTTTTGTGCCGCCGGGTGTGCGCGGTACACGTAGGCTACGCCTGCTATCAGATTCTTTTCACGGATTTTTTCAATCAGGATATCGATGTCATCCAGACGAGTTGAAAGCGGCTTTTCAATGAGCAAATGAAGATTTGCCTCGGTCAATTGCAGAGCAATAGGAATATGTGTATCGGCCGGGGTTGCGATTACGGCGGCATCCCAGTTCTCGACTAAGGCTTTGGTGAGCGAGTCGTAATGAGAAGTGATTGAATACCGTTCAGCCACACCGGCGCGGAGCGAAGCGTTGATTTCGACGAAACCCACTTCGCACCGTTCTGTTGACTGAAGGCAACGCACATGCCGCTCACCTATCGAGCCCACACCAATTACCAGGACACGATGAGGGATTGTAGTCATTCGGATTCTCGAGTTCTCAATCGATGAAGTACAATAGGCTGAAATTAATTAAGAGCCAAATGTCCAGATGTCTCCGAAACTTTGGAGACCGTTACTAGCGTCATATCGGTCGGTGCTAACGTCTTCGGTATTGAAGATATTGTAATTGTCATATTCGCGATTCGGCCCAATGCTTCGTACACCCCAGCGGAGACCGTGTTCGTATTCGGGCCGCCCGAAATTGGTTCCCCCAGCGGCCTTTCCGGTCAGATAGATAATTTTCAGATTATAGTAGGCCATCTTTGTATGTTTCAGTCCCGCTTCCAAACCGTACCCTTCTTTTGTGCTCTGAAACACGTCGATCGGATAGTCGGCCATGTAGGCGATGGGGGTTGTCAGTTCGGGAACGCCGATATAGGCAAATTCAGGAAATGTTAAAAAGTCGGGGAAGGCATTGTGATCCACAAAATACATATCCAAGGCCGTGCCGATATTCCGCTGGTCCGAAATAACCCGCGAGACTTTGGCCCGCATTTGAGCGTTGACGAAATTGGGAACGGCGATGGCCGCCAAAATACCAATAATGGCAACCACGATTAAAAGTTCGATAAGCGTGAAACCCCGGTTCTTTTTCATTGCAGGCCTCCACTTCTGGTTTGCAATTTTTATTTTACTTTTATGCACCGGTGAGATAGATATCACCGATGCTTTTTAGACCATTGCTGCCATCGTAAATTGGGAAATCCCCGTTTATATAATCGGCGAGGCGATTTGGGCCAAAACTGCGAACGATCCAACGGTTGCCTTGACGTTCCCATTCCACTCCGAAATTAGTGCTGCCCCGTGCTTGTCCGGTTTCGCTCATGATGCGGATGTTGTAATAGGACATTTTGACGTATTTTAATGTCTCGGGGACGCCACTGCCCTCTTTCGCCGCTGGGAAGGGATCGACCGGATAATCCGGAATGTAAGCGACCGGTGTTGTGAGTTCTTTTACGCCGACAAAGGCAAAATCAGGCCAGTTCAAAAAGGGCGGGAAGGCATTGTTGTCAAGGTTATAAGAGCTGAGCGCCGTCCCGATGGAACGTTGATCCGCTTGTGTACGCGCGATTCGCGCGCGAATTTGTGCATTCAAAAAGTTGGGAACGGCAATCGCCGCCAAAATTCCTATGATAGCCACTACGATCAATAACTCGATTAATGTGAATCCTTTTTGTTTATGTCTCATCTGAACATCACTCCATCATTTCAGTCGAATGATATTTCCAGAGTTCTATTATTTGAAACGGATAGAATATAGATCCGCGTCCTTCATCACGAATCGCAGTCTTATGGCTTTACCTTTTAATGAGCCAACATTGGCGCTGCCCTTCCATGTCGCAACGCGTTCGATTTGGTCACCAATGATCTCATCGGATTTGTCCAATTCATAGCCAGGTAACGGCTTCCCATCGGCATCCTGTAGTTCGATCCGAATCCCGCCTGCAGCGGATGTGGCGTAATTCAAAACCAAATGGCTGCCATCGAAACGGATGGGTTTGGTGACCATTTCTCCTTCGGTATAAGGAGCATGCACAGAAGCGAATCCGTCGGTTCGCATTTTCAGTCTTTCGATATAGGTCGATGGTTGGCCGTAACGGCGCTGAATGTACATTGACATCTCATCGGGGCCGGTGGGCACAATGCCTCTTGCGGGATAGTTAGCCCGGGCCACCCAGTCGCGAGGATCCCGGCCCGCTCTTACAAAACTTTCGAGAAATGTCCGGTCATACACATTGCCGCCCCGGCTGGTTAACAAGACGCAATCCGAGCAGGCTTCATCCAACTTGCCGTAGTTTTGGGAATTGTTGAGGTCAATCTCGTTTTTCTGCTCGTCGGTGAGTGCCTTGCGTCCCGGCATAAACCGTGCCGCTGTACCGACATAGATGTGCGGCGCGCGGAAATAATCAATCGTTTGATTGATATATATATGCTCATTAGGCGCATCGCCAAAGGACATATCGACAGATGGAGTCCAATTCAAAAAATCCTTGGAAGTTGTGCGTGTAACCCAACGGACATTGTTTTTAAATGTGCGGAAATAGCAGACGTAGCAACTTTCATTTTCGGACCAGAAGATCACGTTCTGCGAATCGAATGCGCCTCCGGTGATAATGGGCTCATCGCGCAGCTTTTTCCAATGGATACCGTCACCGGAAACGAAAGCGATCAATCCCGTCTTTCCCGTTCCGCCGACAGCTTTATATTTTTCGGATGCAGATATACCGGGCCGGGTGTCGAGAAACGGGGCGATATTATGAGTCGCAGGAAGGTATTCATAACCGAGGATGACATTGTTATCCCGGCTTCCATTAATCTCGAATAGTCCAAGGGATGGTTTTGTCCATTTGATGCCATCCAGGCTTTCCGCATAACAGGTGACTTCTTGCGCCTCTTTGGAACCATCGGCGCGTGCGATGTTGGGGCGGCCCCGGTAATACATACGATATTTATCGCCATCGTGAATAACGGTGAAATAGCCGCTGACGATGCCTTCCCATGGTTTGTCGAGTGTAATGGCGACACCGGCGCGTTGGGGGTGATGCATGGTTAGGTTCGTTCCATCCATCCGGTCAATCAGAAAATCATCCACAAACAGTTCGAGCCTTGAACCGATATTTATGGCATTGTTTTCACTCGCCTGAATTCCGCCGTTAAAACAAGCACAAATACTCAGAATCCCTATAACCGCCATCGTCCTCATGTGCTTTAGCATCTCAAACTCCTTGGTGAATCACTTGTTATTGATTCCAGAAATCTCAAGTTATAGATGGAGACCACTGGTTCCATTTTCTAGAGAGCAAACATGTTCTGAAGATGGCTGACCATAATGGCGACGGCTTCCGGGATATCGCGGACAGCAAACGCTTCGACCAGCTTCACATGATCATCGACATCTTTGCGGCTTGGCCATGCGCGTTTCGGACGATTTATGAATGCCTCGAAAAAGTATTCGATCAAAACGCTATGCAATTGCGTCCCGAATTCGCAATCTGCAGCGGCGAATATCAGCTGGTGAAATTCAATTTCGCGCTTGGCGAAATCTTCGGCCAACTCTTTGCGTTTCGGACCGCTGATCTCCGGAAATTCGCGCATCTCTTCAGCCAAAAAACGCATCCGTTCGATCTGCTCCTCTGTGGCGCGTTTCACGGCCAAAGGCAACGCCCCTACTTCGAGAATGAATCGGATGTGGCAAAGTTGGGAAAAGTCCGAGCTGCTGGCCGATGGAATAAAGGCCTTGCTGACGATCTCAGCGGCACTGCTTGAGGCAACACAAAGGCCTTTGCCCTGACGGCTCCGGACCAATCCCAATCCCCGTAACTGGCTAACCGCTTCACGGATAACAGCCCGAGAGACGTCGTATTGCTTGGCGAGTTCGGCTTCGGTACCGAGTGCCGCATCGGGCTCCAATCGCTCTTCGAGAATCCGGGCACGAATCAGTTCGGCCACTTCGGTTGTGAGAGAATTACGGCTTACAAGTTTGATGCTCATTGCAGGGTTGTGTGTATGTTCCAGATTACACAACTATTTGTGCATGCTTACTTCTCATAGAATTAGCAGATTATATGATAATCTACAAATTAAATTATAGACTAATTGCGAATTTGCGATGCAATTGTTATCGTATATTTACGTATTCTTCTTTGGTGTGGGCTATTTCTGCCTTACGGCTTTGCTTTGTCGGATATCAGCTGCCATCGAGCAGTATCTGTGAGCAGAACTCCATGGGGCCGGATGACAAGCCGCGTATGCGGAACAGCGCGCCATCCTGTGTTTCCGAGCCTTCCGAGCCCCCGGCCGTGGTGATGTAAAGATCGTCGAGATTCTCACCGCCAAAGATGGCGGAAGATACTTTGCCAACGGGCAACTCAATTTTTTGCAGAATTTTGCCATCCGGTGTGTGCTGGTAGACGCCGAAACCATCCCAGTGAGCCGACCAGATGTTGCCATCCCGGTCTACGGTCATGCCATCGGGCACGCCTGCTTCTTTAGAGATTGTGGCCCAGAGGCTTCGTTCGGTCAGTTCGCCGCTTTTTGGATCATAAGCGAAACGAAAGATCCGCCGCGTTGTCGAGCAGGTCCAATAAAATAGTCTGCGGTCCGGTGAGAATCCCATTCCGTTGCTGCATCCCGTGCCCTGGAACAGGCGTTTGATGGAGCCATCCCGTTCCACCCGGTACAGCCCGCCCCGCTGGGCGTCCTTGCCGATTGTACCGGCGTAAACCCGGCCTTCGGGATCGGCGATAACGTCATTGAAACGGACCATGTCGGCGTCGATGTTTTCAATGAGGACTTGATGGTTGCCATCGGCATCCAGGCGGGCGATGAAATTGGATTGGAACAACAAGAGGGTGCCATCACACTGAATCGTGAAGCCACCCACGGTATCGCCGTCGTAGATGCAACGTTGCTCTCCAGTTGCGGGTTTATATTCATAAATACGGCCGGGCGGAATGTCGCACCACAATACCCGTTTTTGCTCCGCATCCCATAATGGATTCTCACCGCATTCGCAGTGCATATTGGCTACAAGTTCCGGTTTCACGATTCACTCCTCAGCTCAAATGCCGGTCAACTTAACCGGCTTTAAAGAGTATAGCGGATAAGCGCAGAGTGGGGATTGAATAATTTTCATAACTTGGGAACGAGGAAGGGCACCTTAATTATATGATGAACCGGTCAAGTGGACTGTATCTTTACCCCGTGCCTTGGATTGCGAAGCCGAGGACGTTTGAGCCGGCAAGGGTGAGGCGGCGGAACTCGTCGATACTACGCATCCGTCCAATCCACCGCGCCAAGTAGGTGGGACGTAAATAAAACGCCCGGTAGGCTTTTACTTGGTATTTTTTGATCTGTTCCGGAGTTAAATCGCAGTAGGTTTCCGTATAAAAAGCCTGGTGATGCACGCCGCTTAATTCCGATTGACTTCCATCGGCGATATCCGGATTGAGTTTGGCGACCTCATCGAACATCGGGGTGCCGGGGTATGGTGTACTGATCGCGAATGATGCCGTTGTGGCATCAATCCGTATGGCGTGTTCGATGGTTTTTTCCACCGTTTCGGCAGAATCGCCAGGATTGCCGATCATGAAATGTGCATGTGTATCCACGCCTACTTCATGAGCCCAACCAAATGTATTAATGGCTTGCTCGACCAACGTGCCCTTGCGGATATTATCCAAAATCCGCTGGTCGCCGGATTCAACGCCGAATTTGATGTAATGGCAACCTGCGCGTTTCATAAGCGCCATGGTTTCTTTATCGATCATGTCCACGCGTGCATTGCAGATCCAGGTCAAATCCAGATTGCGCTCCAAAATGGCCTCGCAGACTTTCCAATTGCGCTCTTTGTAGGCGGTGAAAGTTTCATCGCGGAAGAAAATTTCCTTGTAACCGAGTGCGACGATTTGCTCCAATTCTTCGATAATACGTTCCGCGCTATTGGTGCGCGCTTGTTTGCCATGAAAGGTAGGCGCGGTACAGAACGCGCAGAGCGCCGGACACCCGCGTGACGTGATCATCGTGGTATAAGGCATCCGTTTCACGATAGGCAGGAAATAGTCGATGTTTTTCGGGAACATCCCACGATCCGGAATGGGAATCAGATCCAATGGCTCGATATAGGGATAGTCCGGATTAACGATGGTTTCCGATTCCGGATCGAACCGTTTGCTCTTGATTGTAATTCCTTTGATGCCCCGCCATGCTTCGCTGTCGTAATCCGTATAAGCATCGAGCACGTCCCGGATAATGAATTCCGGCTCGCGGCGCACGGCGATATCGACGCCGTGATGATTAACCGCCGACTCTGACATATAGGTCGATTGAGATCCGAAGATAAAGGTCAGAACATCGGGATTCTTTTCACGTATTGCTTCAAGGACAGAGGCATCCTCGCGAAAGGTCATTGTGGATGTTGAAGTAATAACGGCGTCGAAACCTTCCGCTTCATTTACGACATCAGCCAAGGTGTGCCCTTCAATTGCAGCATCCCAAAAACGCGTTTCATGTCCTGCATCGCGTACAACGGTGGCTACACTGACCAAGTTCAACGGCGGAGGATTTAGTCCGCCGATCCTCCGGCCTTTGCACCAACAGCCATACAACGTGTCTCGCACGACGTTTTTGGCCTGTGTAGATGGTGGATTAAGAACCAATACGCGCATCGTTATCTCTCAATCTATCGCTACAATCTAGCAGCCTATCCAGCAGATTAGGCCGTCGCAAGTCATGCTGCTTGAGGGGGCTACAACACTTGCGACTGTCTGGCACACCTGGATGAAAAATTTAAATCACGCACCGGTACGACCGAACGGGAATCGGCTAGGATGGAGAACTCATTGAATTCTGGGCGAGGTGCAGTGCTATGAATACGGACAGACAAATCAGCAAAAACAGAAGAGATTTTGTGAAAAGTGGATCGGCTATGGCGGCCGGGATCATGATCCTCAACTCCAAAACGGTCTTCGGTTCCGAGGCCAATTCCGCGGTATCAGTAGGTATCATCGGCTGCGGCGGCCGCGGGAGGTATATCGGACGCTTCTTTAAAGAAGAGACAGCTTCACGTATCGCCGCTTTCAATGATCCTTTTAAGGATCGTGTAGAACAGGCTGCTGAGGCTTGTGGATCTGCCGATGCCGAGAAGCATGCCGGATTGGATGCCTACAAAAAACTTCTGGACCTGGATATCGATGCAGTCGTCATCACCAGCCCACCCTATTTTCATCCCGAACAATGCGCGGCGGCGGTTGATGCCGGAAAGCATGTTTACCTTGCCAAGCCGGTTGCCGTGGATTGGCCGGGATGCCGGAGCATCATCGAGTCCGGAAAGAAAGCCGAAGGCAAACTTAATTTTCTCGTTGATTTTCAAACCCGCGTAACTCCGTATTTTATGGAAGCGGCATCACGCGTACACAAAGGTGAAATTGGTGAAATCGCCACGGGGCAGGTTTTTTATCAGACTGGAGCACTAAGGCCAAAGAATGTTCCGGGCGCATCTGCTGATGAGAATCGATTGAGGAATTGGGTGTTCGATATTGCCTTATCCGGAGATATTATTGTCGAACAGAATGTGCATGTCTTGGATGTTTCCAATTGGTATTTACAGACGCATCCTTTAAAAGCCTTTGGAGCCGGCGGACAAAAAGTGCGTACCGGCGTTGGGGATTGTTGGGACCATTTTGCCGTGCTTTATACCTATCCCAACGATGTGCTTGTCGATTTCAGTTCGAGCCAGTTTTTGACCGGCTTCCATGATATGTGTATGAGGATGTACGGCAGCCTGGGCACCGTGGATTCTCATTATAACGGCCTGGTTGAAATTAACGGAAAAACCAATTGGCACGGCACTGACGATCACAATACTTTCCACGAGGGCGCCAAAGAGAATGTACGTAACTTTGTGGATGCCATTAAGACAGGAAAAACGCTCAATAACAGCCATGAGGCCGCTATCAGTACCGCAACCGGTGTTTTAGGGCGTATTGCCGCCTATGAACACAAAGAAATTACCTGGGATGAGATGGTGGCCCAGAGTGACAAACTGGAAGTAAACTTGAGACTCTAATCGTCCACCCATATTGTTATCAGTTATTAAACCCGGTTTCGTGCCCGGTTTCTGAAAGAGGGAGGAGAGTGAATCATGTCAAAACTAAAACGCCGTTCGTTTCTTGCCGGTGTGGCCGGTGTGAGTGCTGCGGGTGCATTGGCATCCTGTACCGGGGCTCAAACTGTTTCTGTTAACCAGGCCGGTATTCCGATGCGTGTTTTGGGGCGCACAGGTGAAAAGGTTCCGATTGCCGGTTTTGGGGCCGGTCTTTTTGGACGTATCGGATTAACCAAAGCCGAAGGCGCAGCCTTGGTTCACACGGCGATTGATTCCGGGATTACTTATCTTGATGCCGCGCCCACTTATCCGAATGCGCATGAACTAATTGGCGAAGTCATGCCTCAACGCCGGGATGAAGTATTCTTAATCAGCAAAGTCCGGGTTGATAACGCCAAAGAAGCGGAAGAACTGTTTACAAAAGCTCTTAAAGATATGAAAACCGATCACGTGGATTTATTGTACATCCATAACGTCGGTTTATATGACATCAATAAAGTGATGGCCGACGATGGTGTGTATCCTTTTGTGCTAAAGATGAAGGAAAAAGGCTTGGCCCGTTTCGCGGGCGTAACCGGGCATCTTAATCATGCTAATTTCAAGCCGGTTGTGGAGCCGGGTGAATTAGATGTCATGATGGTCGTACTTAATTTCGCACACCGCTATGTTTACCGGTTTGAAGATACGGTTTTGCCAATGGCCCGCGAACACAACATGGGTATTGTGGCGATGAAAGTCTTGTCCGGTCCAACAGGCTATAGCAAAGCGGAACCACCCAAGATGCCCGCGGAATATTGCCAGGATGCATTCCGGTATGTTCTTGAAATCGATGGTGTCTCCACGGCGGTTATTGGCATGTATACGAAAGAAGATGTTTTCAAGACCGCTCAGTGGGCGCGTGAATATAAGCCAATGACAAAAGAGGAATTGGCGGCCCTTGAAGCTCCAGGTAAAAAACTTGCGGCGGAGTGGGGCGAGAGTTTTGGGAAAGTATGAATCTGAGATTGGAAAGGAATTGATGTTTATGAGCGATATGAAACGGCGTTCGTTTTTGACCGGCTTGGCCGGTATTGGTGCGGCGGGAGCAGTGTCCTCTTGCGCAGGATCGGGTCTGTTAAGCCAAAAGAAAGATGAAATCCCCAAAAGAGTTTTGGGCCGGACCGGCGTTGAAGTACCGATTTTGGCATTTGGCGGCGCATGTATGGGACACGCGTTTATCGGCAAAGAAAAAGCGGTGCCGCTTATTCATGAAGCGATTGATTTGGGCGTCACTTATATCGATACGGCGCGGATTTACGATGACTCGGAGATCTATTTGGGTGAGGTATTACCATCGCGCCGGGATGAAGTCTTTTTGATTGAAAAAGTATGGGCGAAGACATACCAGGAAGCCGAAAAAAGTTTTGAGACTTCATTGCGCAATTTGAAAGTCGATACTGTCGATCTCTTGCATGTGCACAATTACGGGGCGCAGGATGTCGAAACGGTGATGGGCCCGGGCGGCTCGCTGGAATTTGTTATGAAAATGAAAGAGCAGGGCAAGACCCGCTTTATCGGTATCACCGGGCATACGGGTGTGGATAAATTTCCCGCCGCTCTTGAGACCGGCGTCTTCGATGTGTTAATGGTCAATCTCAATTTTGTGGACCGTCATACCTATAACTTTCAAGATAAAGTGTTGCCTATCGCTCGTAAGCACAACATGGGTATTGTTGCCATGAAAGTACTTGGAGGACGAAAACAAGATAATTTCCAAGGCTGGAATAATTACAAAACTCCGGGACCCGGCAATATGCCACCGGATCTTACGCAAGATGCAATTCGCTATTGTCTGAGCCTGGAGGGTGTTGCCACAGCAGTTGTGGGAATGTACACGCCGGATGACTTGCGGAAGAATGTCGCCTGGGCAAAGGCATTTCAACCGCTTAACGATGCAGAAATGAAACGTATGGAAATCCTGGGCAAAAATATGGCTCAAACTTGGGGGCCGCATTTGGGGGCGGTATAGTCAAATTAATTATTAATTATTTGATAGGAATATCGCTCATGAAATTTTCGCCGGGTTTCACGTTAATTGAACTGTTAATTGTCGTGGCTATTATCGGTATTTTGGCTGCGATTGCAGTTCCGAATTTTTTGAATGCTCAAACCCGCGCCAAAGTCGCCAGCTCTATGAGCGATATCCGCGCGTATTCCACCTCGCTTGAAATGTATCGGGCCGATCACGGTACTTATCCCGAAGGCCGCGCTACCTATGCCATTTTCGGCATCGATCGTTTGACAACGCCTGTTGCCTATATGGGGTCTCTGCCCCAAGATCCTTTTGCTCCTGGAGCCGATACTCTGAAATTGGCCGGTTATGGTTGGGTTCCGGAAATTCTGCCTAATTATGTCTATCTTTGGGCCCATAAAATGAGTGATGATCTCAATACGGCGATCAGCAGGGATTATTTGTTCCGTAAAGGTGAAATGAAAGATCCAACCGGAACACCGCCCAAGATCTTCCATTTCTATCAGTTGCGGGGCATGGGACCCAACCGGCAAGGGGATTATTCTTTGGCTTATGATATGAGCAATGGGCTCAACAGTCCCGGCGATATCACGTATCATGGTCCCGGCGCGGGATTCTAGCGTAGTCCCTTAGACTCGCTGAACGATTCCGCTTTTTGCCGTGGAGGAATTATGGAGCAGCGAGCATTCACCCTTATCGAATTATTAATTGTTGTTGCGATTATCGGTATTTTAGCGGCGATTGCCGTACCGAATTTTATGAATGCCCAGACCCGGGCCAAAGTGGCACGTTGTTATTCGGATCAGCAGGCACTTTCAACCGCGTTTGATTCATACAATATGGATAACAACGGATACCCTTTTTTTGACGGTGACCGTTGGTATTCGATTTATATTTATCCTGCGCTCACGACTCCAATTGCCTACATGAACAGCATTCCCCGGGATGGATTTACGCTGACCGATATCCAATCCAATATCCATCGTTTTGACGGTGGCCATGAAGATTATTATCCCGGCTGGAATATCTATGCCATGAAGCAAGCCGGTTGGACTTGGGGCGGGCGCCCAATTACCGAAGCTGTTAAGCGTGGCTCTAAAATGCTGGTGGTGAGCCGCGGACCGGATAAAAAAGAAGATATCGGCGGTAGTCCGCCGACGGGCGTTCTGATTTACAATTCTTCAAATGGATTGCACTCCACTGGTGATATTGCGCGCTTAACACCCGGTGGCGTGCTAACTTCAGCCGAGTCCTACGGCGGGCGCGATTAAAATTCGCCGAATTCTATCCGGCCGTTCCTTTTTGATCCTCGCAAATCCTTGATGTATGGGGATTTCCCTAATTCATTTCTATGCGCGGCATAACGTATGTTTCGATGTATCATGAGGCTCGCATGGACAGTAAATGCCTGCACCGCCATACTGCGCCATTATGCCTGCACCGGATCGCTTATTAATTCATAATGGACAAGTTGTAACCGCCGAAGGATTGATTACACCGGGCTATGTTGCCATTGAAAACGGTGTTATTGCCGGATTTGGAAGCACCTCCGATATTGACGATATCGAATGGGAACATCAGTACGATGCACAATGGAATTGGGTGTTGCCCGGTTTGATTGATTTGCATCTGCAGGGAGGATTCGGAAAATCTTTCTTTGATGCAGATGAAGGTGTTGTGCAAACCGTCTCACAAAATCTCCCCTCGCATGGAGTAACGGGCTTTTTGGCAACGACCGCGTTTTTGCATAACGACGTCACGCCGATTGCTCATTTACGGGATGCCATTGCGGCGTATGACCAGCCCGGCGCGGAAGCATTGGGAATCCATGTTGAGGGTCCATTTCTAAATGCCGAATGCAGAGGCGGGTTCTCACCGGAGCATATCCATGAACCGGATTCCTCTTTGTTTGAGGAAATTTTAGAAGCTGCCGGTGACCGGCTGCGGATGATGACGCTTGCGCCGGAGAAGGTTGTTGAGGCGGGATTCATTCGAAAACTAATTGATAGAGGCATTGTGGCCGCAATGGGACACACGGCTGCATCGGCGGAAATCGCCGGCGAAGCCGTCATCCTGGGGATGCATTACGCTACGCATTTATATAACGCCATGGCGCCGTTTCATCATCGTGAGCCGGGACCGATTGGTGTTGCGCTGACGCGTCCCGAGGTTGTGGCTGAATTGATTTTGGATGGTGTGCATGTTCATCCCGATGCCATCAAACTCGCCGTTGCCTGCAAAGGTATGACTGGGATTGCCGCATGCACGGATGGCACGCCATTGCTCGGACAAACCGATGGTACCTACGAGCGCTGGGGGCACACGCTGACTGTTAAGGATGGAACCGCACGAAAAGAAGACGGCACATTGGTCGGAACAACCAAGCCGCTTGTGAAACATTTGGAATATTTAAGCAGCGTTACCGGTGTACCGGTTGAAGAAGCGATTACGGCATTTTCCGCAACACCGGCGAAGGTTTTGGGACTGAATGACCGCAAGGGATTGATACAAACCGGCTATGATGCCGATATTGCTGTTATCAGTGCCGGATTCGAGCCAATTGCCACCTGGTGCCGGGGTGTGCAAACCTTTGGAACGGAAGCCTAAGCATTCGTTCCGATTTTACCGTTCATTCTTACACTGCCGGATAAGTCCAGGGTTTGCGATATCTCCGGCTTAAAAGCTGACTTGCCTGCGGATCGCCGACAATGTCTTGTTTTTCACCATCCCATTGAACTGAACGACCCAACTTGTAGGAAAGCATGGCCAAAAGACTCATGGTTGTGGCGCGATGCCCGATTTCAATATCGCATACCGGACGTTTTTTGTTTTGGATGCAATCCAAAAGATCCATCCATAGTCCTTCGATATTTTCGCAATCCTTATTGAACTTGTTTTCAAAAACGCTGTCTTCGTGAATCAAGGGTTGTTTGGTATCGCGGGGATAAAAGGTCCAGCCATCGAGCCAGCCCATGTGAAATGTTCCCTCGGTACCATAGAAATAGACGCCGATATTCGTTTTTCCGGCGGGATCGGGTGCACAGTTACGGTGTTCCCAGGTCGCGGTGTAGGATTCGAATTCAAAAAGCGCGGTCTGGGTATCGGGCGTATTACTGCTGTCTTGTTGCACATACCGGCCGCCGCTTGAGGATACACGTTTGGGATGCTGTTCCTCTGACCACCAGAGTATTTGATCCAGCCAATGGATACCCCAATCGCCGATTTGCCCGTTGGCATAATCCATAAAGAAACGGAATCCTTTGGGATGCAGCGCACGATTAAACTGCCGGAACGGAGCCGGACCGCACCACATATCCCAATCCAAACCTTCGGGCGGATCTTCATTCGGCGTCGGTTCACCCGGGCCGCGTCCACCGTAGACAAAGGCACGCACCGCGCTGATCTTGCCGACTTTGCCGGATCGTAAGAATTCAAGTCCGGTACGGTTATGTACGCCCACGCGCCGGTGTGTGCCCACTTGCACGGCACGGTCGGCTGCGCGGGCCGCTTTGACCATTGCAGTTCCTTCATGAATTGTATGGCAAACCGGCTTCTCGACATAAACATGCGCGCCCGCCTCCACGGCCGCGATCATCGGCAAAGCATGCCAATGGTCGGGTGTCGCCACGATCACGATTTCGGGTTGCTCCTTTTTCAATAATTCCCGGTAATCGCCATAGGTGCGCGGCTGATCGCCTGAAAATTTTATGACCTGTTCCTCGGCCTCTTTCAGTATTTTCCGGTCCACATCGCATAAGCCCACAATTGTGCTCTCCCCCGATGCCATGGCATGCGTGCAGATATTCATGCCCCACCATCCGGATCCGATAACCGCGGTTTTGTATTTTTTGCCGCGTGCACGTACAGCAATCGCCGGAAAAGAGAGCGCCGCACCGGCGGCAGCAGCCGTGGTTAAAAAGGAGCGGCGTCTCATTGAAGGGGAGTGATGGTTGGACATTGATCTATACCTCCACAAGCGCTGGCAATAATTCTTCGTAAAATCATTGTGAGTAGCGCAGTTTATCATATTTTCCGGTTTGTTCCCATCATGTTGAATATCATGGTTTTGTCTGAAAAAGCCGCTCGTAACAATCCGAAGAATGATGTATTTTGATTCAATTGGTGCAAACTTAGATTCGGCTGTCGATCCAACAGGCTTCTTATAAGCACGAGGTGGTACAATGGGACAACAAGAAATATCCCGGCGTGATTTTGTTAAAACTACAGCGGCTGGAACGGCTACACTGCTCTCAGCGTCAACGTCCAATGTTCTTGGAGCCAACGAGAAAGTGCGTGTTGGCTTTATTGGAACCGGAAACCGTGGGCAGTATAACATCAAGCAATTTCTGCTTTGCCCGGATGCGCACATTGTGGCTGTATGCGATGTGGACCGGGAGCGTATGGCTCAGGCCAATGAATTGGCTGGTGGTGAGGCCGAGATGTTCCATGATTTTCGTGAATTGCTGGATCGTAAAGACATCGATGCCGTTTGCATCACAACACCGGATCATTGGCACTGCCTCAATTTTATTTATGCCTGCGAAGCGAAAAAGGATATTTATATCGACAAACCGATTTCGGTTGTGATTACCGAGGGGCGGGCGATGGTCAATGCCGCCCGCAAAAATAATATCGTCTCACAAGTGGGATCGGAACAACATTCCACGCCTCATTTTCTTGAAGCCGTGGATTTGATTCATCGCGGAGTTCTTGGACCGATATCGGTTGTGAAGTGCTGGAACTACGGCAATACCGCGCCTGAAGGACTTGGGAATCCGGCTGATTGCGATCCTCCCGAAACGCTCGATTGGGATTTGTGGCTCGGCCCAGCGCCTAAAGTTCCTTACAATCCCAACCGTTGTTTTTATAACTACCGTTGGTTTTGGGATTACTGCGGCGGACAGCTGACCGATTGGGGTGCGCATCACATGGATATCATTCTTTGGGCCTTAAAAGAGAAAGCGCCCAGGGCCGTGATGTGCCAAGGAGGGATTTATGCGCTCACCGATAACCGGGAAACTCCGGACACTTTCGAATGTACATGGGAAATCGGTGAAAAGACTCTGGTTACCTATAGCTATCGAAACGGTAATGGTTTTAAACATAACGGGCATTCATACGGAATCGAATTTTATGGGACAGAAGGCACGATGACCTTAACCCGCAGTGGCTATGAGATCACTCCCGAAAAACGCCGTAATGCCAAGACCGGGGAAGAGGAGTTGCGTTGTGAGGCCAAAGAATCTTGGGGACATGACACTCAAGAAGTTCGGCAGATTCAAAACTTTCTGGATTGCGTGAAAAGCCGTGACCGGTGTGTCTGCGATATCGAGTGGGGCCACCGTTTTACCAGCGCGTTGCAGCTGGGCAATGTTTCTTATCATGCCAAGCAACGCGTGGAGTGGGACGCCGAAAAAGAGCAGGTCACCAATCTTCCCGAAGCGAATAAGTATCTGTTCAAAGATTACCGCCACCCCTGGAGTTATATGGAGTGGTTGAAGAGCTGATGAGAATAACTATGAATCAGGATGGTGATGATGTTGAGTAATCCACGTTTTGCCTATTGTCTATTGCCGCTATTTCTTTTCGTTTCAGTAGCCTATGGAGAACAAGAATATCGTTGGCCCGCTCCGCAGTTGCTTCCGCCTCCTCCGGCAGCGGTCCCGCCGGTGTTGGTGATTCCTCAAATCGAACAGGCACCGGAAATTGATGGCGATCTCTCCGATGCGTGCTGGAAGAATGCTGTCACAGCGACGCCGTTTCTTCGTGTGTATGAAGGGCTTTTCTCCGAATTTCCGACTTTGGCCAAGCTCGCGTATGATGAAACGAATCTGTATGTGGCCTTTACGTGCATTAAGGTCGACCCATCCGCGCATACAAAGAAAGAGTATGCGGAAGTATTGTTGACTCCCCCTACAACAACCGAATTTTATAAAGCGGCGGTCAGCGATGAAGGAAAACTCGATACTTCAATCTGGGGCGGGATTCCTATCCCGCAATGGGAAGGCGATGTCCGTTACGCTGTCAAGAAAAAAGAGAATATCTGGTTTGCAGAATATGCAATTCCCTATTCGGCGATGAAGACAACGATGCCCAAACCGGGGGATGCTTGGAAAGCCAATTTGGGACGGCGCGCGGAACTGGATTATCGCTATAACGTGGCTTGGGCCGTCACCTACGCTTGGTTCTATGAGCCGCAATTCTTCGGAGAAATTCGATTTGGCGGTCCAAAGGCTGTATCCGCGGAAATCTTAGAGATAAGCCAGCCTGTTCCCAACCAAAATAATTTACGTATCAAACTGACCAATCGCGGCAAAGAAGCCGTGAAATGTGTTGTGAAAGCTCTGCAGCAGGGACTTGGCCCGGATCGTGTGGCGTACTTCCGGGAGCTAACAATGCTGGCGAACGATTCATCGGAATTGCCGGTCAACTATGGAATTCCCGATGGCGGACCGCAGGTAACCACCCTATATGTGATTAACACGGCTAACGGTAAGGATTTGCTGCGGCAATCGCTGCCCAGCCATTTCCCGAAATTACGTGAACCCTATCGAGAAGCCCTGGAAATCCTCGACCGCATCGAAGAGCCCTGCCGAACCTACTTATGGCAGCGTGAAGATGACAAAAAGGAACTGGCCAAACTCCGCGAAGAAGCAAAACGCCTGCAACCTATCGTTGAAGGCGGATCGACATCTTTGGATGAATGGCAGGCTGCTCAAGATGCGGTTGAAGGACTTTGGGGCCGCGCCAAAAAACTGGAGTGGTGGCTATCCAATTACAAGCTGCTTGCTGATCGCAATTTCGCGATTGTTACCCAAACAACTCTGCGCAAACTGCTGCGGAACGAAGCGGTTTTGGCTCCACCTGCCGCAAATGCCGCTGTCAGCGCCGCCCGTGGTGAATTTGAAGCAATCCAAGCCGTGATTATTCCCAGAAACTCGATCTTAAAGAATGTGCGTCTCGAACTCACGCCGCTTACGAATGGACAGGGCGAAAGTATCCCCGTTGAGAATTTGGATTGGAGATGGGTGGATTTTGTACGTACCCGTCAGCCACATTGCCCTGTTGACTATATCGGTTGGTACCCGGATCCGCTGTTACCTGGTGCGCCGAAAATAATTCCTGCCGAAACAATCCATCAGCCCGTATGGCTTATGGTGCATGTTCCAAAAGACATTCCCGGGGGCGATTATCGGGGGATGGTGCGTGTGGTTGCAGATAATTGTGAGCCATGGGAGTTTGAACTCACGGTACATGTGTATGGATTTGAACTTCCTCTACGGCCCGCTTTAAAAACCTCATTGTGGCTTCACCAAACCAAAATTGCCGATTGGTACGGTTGGAAAGAGATACCGGATGACGTGCGTCTGAACCAATATGCTTTCCTCCTGGAGCATCGCATCAATCCCGCCCCGATCTTCGAGCCGTATTTGGCAGTAGAAGATTTGCCATTCTGTATTGAACGCGGCCTGAATGCCGTACAGCTCGGCTTTGCGGCAGCCGCCCATTGGCCGATGAAGAACAGGGAGATCGTCGACGAATGTTACAAGTTCTTAAAAGAGCGCGACCTGATGGAATTAGGTTTCATTTATGCGCAAGATGAGCCTTCGCCTGGCGAATTTCCATCTGTTCGGGATGCCCTGGAGCATGTCCGCCAGGCGTACCCCGATTTGCGCCGGGTTTGCACGGTTTCACCGCCGGCCGAAGGTCTTGTGGGCAGTGTGGATACTTGGATCGTCGGTCCGAATCTTTATAACTACAAACCGGTTGCAGATCGTGTGGAAGCCGGCGATGAGCTCTGGTTGTATCTCTCTGCCAGTGTTAAACGCCCGTTTGTCAACTGGTACATGGATTACAGCGCTGTCGAAAACAGACTGATTACGTGGCACTGCTGGAAATACGGCGCCACCGGGCTCTTGTATTGGGGGATCAACGAATGGCAACAGAATCTCAAGCCATGGACCGGCGATCCCAAAATCGATGAGGCCATCGAACAAGGCGTCCGTTGGCCGGATGTTCCTTGGAATACTTGGTCCTATTTGAATTCCAATGGTGAAGCGCAACTCGTTTATCCGGGACCGGATGGTGAATTCTGGAGCAGCATCCGCTTGGAAATCATACGCGATGCAATTGAAGATTACGATTACTTCGCATTGCTAAAAGCGAGTTGTGATCAGTTGGCTTCACGCAATGACGAAGGCGCCAAGGCACTGCTTGTACAATCACAAGCCCTATTGGATATCAGTCCGCCTCTGGTTTATGACCTGACCCAAAGCACGGATGATCCTCAGGCGCTATTGGACCGGCGTGATGCTGTTGCGCGGCAAATCGAACGGAATATGGAGATTGGTAAGCCCTAGCTTGAATGAGTGCTTGGATTTGAGCAACTTGATAGCAAATGATATCACCGCCTATTCCAGACAATGAAGCCGAACGGCTGGCCGATCTTTACGCCCTGCGGATTCTCGATACACCGCCGGAGGATCGTTTCGATCAAATCGTCCGTCTGGCATCGTCGATTTTCGATGTGCCCATTGCCTATATCGCTCTGGTCGATTCGGACCGGCAGTGGTTCAAGGCCAAATGTGGATTGCAGGCTGAGGGTACCGAACGGGATATCTCTTTTTGCGGTTTTACAATCCTTAAGAACTCACCGCTGATTATTGAAGATGCGGCCAATGATGAACGTTTTGCCGATAATCCCTTGGTTACGGATGACCCGTTTATTCGCTTTTATGCCGGTTATCCGTTACGGGGGCCGAATGGCTATAACGTCGGGACGCTTTGCTTGGCCGACCGGAAGCCCCGTTCATTAGAAAGCCAACAGCATAAGGCTTTTCAAACATTGGCCGAGTTGTCCGAATATCAGATCAATTTGGTCGGTTTGGTCGAAACACAGCGGGAACTTATCCGGACGAAAAATGCGCTAATCGAGACTCGCGAAACGCTTGCCAAAGAACTGGCTCAAGCCGCCGCTTATGTTGAATCCTTATTGCCGGAACATCTGCATGGCGATGTTGAGAGTAACTGGAAGTTTGTTAGTTCCTCCGAACTTGGCGGCGATATTTTCGGCCATCACTGGTTGGAGCCAGGCCAGCTGGCCTTTTATCTACTGGATGTGTGTGGCCATGGTGTGGGAGCGGCGTTACTGTCGATCTCGGCCTTCAATGCATTGCGAAGGCAAACGCTTCCCAATACGGATTTCATGGATCCCAGCGCGGTTCTTTCCGCACTAAACACCGCTTTTCCTATGTCTGCGCACGGGGAAAAGTATTTCACGGCGATCTACGGTGTCTACGATGTGAAGTCGCGTAAGTTACAGATCGCCAACGCGGGCCATCCGCCTGCATTGATCTTTGCTCCCGGCCAAAAAGAGCCCCGGCAAATCAAGGCGACAGGTTTGCCCGTCGGCTTGGTCCCCCAGCAGAATCTGAAAACAAAAGAATTTACGATTGATGCCGGAAGCCGTATGTATCTTTTCAGTGATGGCGCTTATGAGGTCCGTACAAAAGACGGAATGTTCTCTGTCCAGGGGCTCATCGATCTTTTGGTATCGCTGCAATCCAGCGATGCATCCCGGGTACAGCAGGTCTATGAGCGTGTTCTTGCCATGAGCCAGCCATCCGGGTCCGGGCTGGACGACGATTTTTCGATTCTCGAATTTCGTTTTTCGTAACGGTTTTTAGGCTGACGATTTCAGGAAGCGTCTACAGCATTACGGATTTCATCCAAGTCTCGTTTCAGCGCCTTGCTGAAGATGCTGATGTCGGAACTGTGCATCACCATATTTGCGCCCGCCTTGCACCATTCGATCTCCAAATCCGTCCCTTCGGAGTAGTGCAATCCAACGCCAACATTTTTGGCCCGGCATTTACGGATAATGGTGTGGGCCGCTTCGGCAAATTTGGTGTGATGATATTGTTCGGGAATTCCCAAACTGCAAGAAAGATCGTGTGGTCCAACCAGTACCGCATCCAAACCGGGAACATCGAGAATCGCATCCAGATTTTCCATGGCCGGGACGCTTTCAATGTTGATCGTAAGCACGTTGTTTTTGTTACGGTTTTCGATATAGGCCAGGAGTTCCGGCTCGAGGGCACTCTTGTCTTTTAGTGCTTCGGACAAACGGCGGCCCTTTATCGGACGTAGTTTTGTGGCTCCAACCAGGGCCTCGACTTGTTCGACCGTTTCAACATAAGGGGCCACAATTCCGCAAGCACCCCCATCCAGAACTTTGCAGGCTTCATAGGGATCCGGGCTTGGAATCCGAACAATGGGCGGCAAGCCGATTTCGCGAAAAGCATGGCTCATAACCGACAAGGTCATGCGGTCAATTGGTGTGTGTTCTGTATCAAGGAACACGAAATCCAATCCGCTGTCCCGTACGCAGTAGGGCCATCCCGGGAATGTGGAAACAATCGCAGTTCCGTAAACACGTTTCCCGCACCGTAATGCTTCGCGTAATTCGTTGCCTGTCATGAATCATTCCTTTGTTTGGAATTGTGATGCTTGCGGCGTTTTCTCTCTTTGCTTCCCGGCCTCGAGAAACGTGCTTTTATCGGGCGATCTTTTACCCCGAGAAGCCGCTTTGAAATCGCTAATCCTTTGCCGTTCGATTTTTAGGCAATCCGGGCAATAGGTGTCGGTGAAATTTACTTCTCCTGTTGAGCGCATAAAGTCTTCAAGGGATTTCCAGGTTTCCTTATCTTTTTCGGAATCCCCGGTTCGAATATGTCCGCACCGGCAACAGATCGGTAGCATTCGTTCGTAAGCCCGTATTTTGGCCAAATCCTGTGCGCGGATTTTACGAATGTGAAAGGTTCCGCTTATCGCAAAAATCATCAGCCCTAATACATATCCAAAGGTGTCTTTGATATGTTCGTGGTAGAGATCATCCGCACCAAGAATGGGAATTGAGTCTAAAGCGGGAATTTCATCGGTTAGATCCAAAAAACCTCCCCAGAAAACCAACATGCCTCCGGCGATCATTCCCAACCGGTGAATCATCTTGGGGCGCGGACGCGTAAAGAGCGCAACGAGAACCGGCATCGTCAGCAATGCCATCCTGATGCTGTCGAGCCCGATATCAAACATCAATTTAGACACCATCTATTGGCAACTTTCCCGGTACCTGGCAGCCAAATTTGCCCACTCCAACTAGTCTAGCACAAACTTGGACCAGCAACGGGTAAATCAAACCAGGAACCTATATTCGCTGTTTTGCAGCTGTCGATGCTAGAGTAATCCTTTGTTCAAGGAGGTTCGCCGCTATGCAGAAAAGTCTGTCTTTTTCAGGATTATGCTGCTTGTTGGTCATACAGCAGACCGGTCTTAGTTGGGGAGACCGGAGCCTGACCGATCATTATATCGGGTTCCAGCTGCCCACGGCTGCTTATGACAACCGTAACACGGATGCTGTAATATCGAATTTCTCATCGTATGTATCTTATGGCGTCAGTGCGGTAGTTACGGCCATCCCCGCTGTGGATACCGACGGTGCCTCTTCTTTTTCTGCGGATGGGCAGAACCTCGATCCCGAGATCGCGGGACGTGTACTCAAAATTATAGATGCCGCCCATTACCGGTGCATTCCGATTGTTCTTAATCTTTTTGAAGACAAGCCTGGTCTTGTTCTAAAAGACCGGGAGGCTTTTTGCAATGCCGCCCGCTTGGCGGTCAAGAAATTCGCCGAGGTCGAGAGCGAAGGCAATATCAATCGGTGGAAGATCTTTTTTCTAGTCGATCATTCCAATCCTGAGGTTGCTTTGGCCTCCGCCCAGGCCGCCCATGAGGTCAATCCGAATCTGCTTGTTGCGGGAATGGTCCGGGATAAGGCCGCTCTGAGCCGGTTTTTGACATCCCAACATATAGATATTCTTGCAATTCAAGATGAAAACCTGCTGCAGACTCTGCTGCAATCCCAGAACAGCGATACCAAACCGGTTTTCGATCTTCGTACGCTTGGTCACGGGGGGTGGCTGCAAACACCGGATGGAAAGGTCCTTCAAGGTGTTCGGCGTTCCAAGGAAGACGAGATTTCAAAGGAGATAGAACGTAACTTTGATGCGGTTGCCACGGCGCTAGGCAAAGACAATTACAGCTATTTTGCAGCGTTTCCGTCGTGGTTTTCCGGGTCGGAGCGCGGCAAGGGGTATCAAGATCGTTTTGAAATAGGGGGGATTGGAACACCTGCCGATCCGGGAATCGCTTGGTTTTTGAATCGGCTGGACCGGATGCTTCGTCCTTCCAAAGAGATCGAAGCGGTTGATCATGATTTCTCTATTAAGGCCGATTGGCTTGCGGCGGCTGAACGTGAAGAAGGCTTTGTGCCTCTCTTCGATGGAGCAACACTGAATGGCTGGACCTATTTCCCGGAAGACCATCCATGGGTAGTCAATGACGGTTCCATTGTCGGACCGAAGAAATCCGGATCGTGGCTACGCAGCTGGAAACGCTATGGCGATTATGTGCTTCGTTTTGATGTCAAACTAACGCCGGGCTGCAACAGCGGAGTGTTTTTGCGCGCGCCTCTGGTTGCCCGGCATTCGCGGAATGGTATGGAACTGCAGCTTCTTGGCGTAAGTGAAACACCGACGTTGCATTCGGCCGGAGCGCTCTACAGCGCGGAGGCCGCGCGGATCGATGCTTTCAATCCGCCGGGCGAGTGGAATGAAGTTGAAGTCTATCTGTGTGGCTACAAAATCCGAGTCACGATTAATGGTCATTGCATCCACGATCTGGACATGGGCGGACACCCCATCTTAGGTAACCGTCTGTTACGGGGATTCATCGGCCTGCAGGCGCACGGCGCCGGATCGGCCTATTTCCGGAATCTGCGCATCAAAGAATTGCGTTAAGCGACTGCCTCTACTCGATACGAATAATCCGGTGGGCCGTATAGGTATGACCGAACATATCGGTCGTCCGCACCGTGATGACATGCGAGCCGGTTTCCATTCCGGAAGGCAACTTTGCCCGCCAAAGATGATCGGTATCCTGGGGCTCGGAGAGTGTCCGTTTGGGATGCGGATTGATGCTTTTTTCCACCTGATGCATAAGCACAAAGAATGGATCTTGACCCAGGAATTTTTCCATCTTTACCCAAGGCCCATCGTCTCCTACACGCATCTCTACAGTAGAACGTTCAGAGCCGGCAAAAATATTGGCAATGACATCGACCAAACCGCTTTTGATACTCCGGACCGATTCGGGCGCAAAGATATGCATCTGATAGTCTGCCGGATGCCGGGCGGCTTTGAATACGATTTCGTATTTATTTTTATCGAATTTGAAAATGGAATATCCGTTCGGGCCGCCGTCCTGCATGGTCGCATGGGGCACACCCGACATATTCGGCAATCCACCCCACCACGAACCGCATGTTGTCGCATTGATTAAATGATGGTGCGGCTCTTTGCCATACCAGCCATCTTCCTCTGAGAAGAAGAGATGCCGTTGACGGTGCCAGTGAGCGGAGATTGAGAAGGTGTAGGGGTGGCTCTGCAATACCGCAAAAAACTCTTTGGTATTGTCGCATTGGTCGAGGGGGATGTGCATCATCGGTACGATCAAAGTCGAATCGGGAACACCCGCCAGATCGTTGCGTAAGAAGGTCAGCAAATCATCGGTGAAATGTCCTTTGTAACGTTTCCCGTCCCAATAAATATTGTCCATAGCGATGAAATGGACGGAGCCGTAATCGAAGGCGTAATAGGATGGGCCGTAGATTCTCTCATAGGTTTCATCGGATAACCGGTCCGTGCTGCCGTCGTAGTTTGTGTCGTGGTTACCGATGACATTGAACCAGGGTACGCCAATCGAACCGATTGCAGCATTCAGCGCCTCAAACTCATGAATATTGTTAAACACGATATCGCCTAAGGTTACGCCGAATCGCGACTCTGTGCCGATGTTTTCCTCGCAGATATCATGGGCGATATAGTCGATCTCTTCTTGGTTGCGCGGTTGTGTATCTCCAAAGAAAAGGGCCGAGAACTTGTCCGGTTCATGATTGGGATACAACGGGAAATCGACTGATGCAGGCAACGGGCCTGTCGGCGCGACTCCCGGTACTTTTAATTGCGGCGAGCCTTCAGGTTTATGAATGTAATAGAAGCGGGGGATTTGATCTTTGCTCACCGGCGAAATCCAGCCGCGAGGTTTCAGGACAAAGACAATTGTATCGTCGGTGACCGGGATTTTATATGAGCCATCATCTTCCGTCTCCACGACATCGACACCGTTCGATAGGCGTACACCTTTCAGCCCACGGTCTCCCCGGTCATAAACTCCATTTCCGTTTTTGTCGTAATACACGATTCCTTTTGCATAGCCTGGTTCGGCTTGGGTCGATGCCATCTTTGCGGTGTGCGAGCACGAGCCAAGAATAAATGAAAAGACAATGGCGATAGCGAGCATTGAAGTTGTTTGACGATTCATTTTAGATTCCAAAAATAGAGACGCGAGTGGATAGAATTTGTGCAGAAAAGTGTGATCCGAAACGGTCTCATAGATTGTGATGAATACCTATGCCGTAGGCTCAGATTTTCAAAAAAGATACAGGAAACCTATTCATCCGCGAAGTGATCACCTGAAGGCGCGTCCAAACAGCTTTCCGATGTGAGCATTGAACTTTGCCATAAGACAGCATTGCCGGTTGCCGTAGCGAAAGAATAAGCCAATAATTGCAGCTCCATGCTAGGATTATTCAAGAATTTGGCGTGCCGTTACGCACAGGCGCAGATATCGGGAACCTTATTTAGGCGGGATTGAATTTCCGTTTCCGTTTATGCAGACCGTTTCTATCGCTGCTTGAAAGGATGTTTCGCGTGTTCAAAAAGTTGCTGCAAATTATCGGGCCGGGCTTTATTACGGCCTCGGTTGTTTTGGGGCCGGGCAGCATTGCTTCGGCCAGCGATGTCGGTGCGCGTTTTGGAACGGATTTGCTGTGGCTTTTGGTGCTTGCGATTGTCTGTATGGCTGCCTATGTGAGTATGGCGGCCCGTCTGGGGTGTTGTCTTGAGAAACCACTGCTGCGTGTGGTGGCCGAACGATATGGCGCATGGCTATCGATTGTACTGGGGATCAGCTCATTCTTGGTTGTGGCCGCGTTTCAATTCGGCAATAACCTGGGTGTTTCTACGGCACTCTCGGAGTTGACCGGCTTGCCCGAAATCCTTTGGCCGCTTTTATTTACTGTGGCGGCGATTGTTTTCCTTTTCTGGGCAAAGAATGTCTATGCCCTTGTTGAAAAGATCATGGCGGTTCTTGTTGCCGTAATGATTCTGGCTTTTTTTGCCAATCTCTTTTTCAGCGGAATTGAACCGGCTCATTTGGTTAAGGGTTTGGTGCCCAAACGGCCCGAAGGCGGATTCTCATCGAGCAAAGCTTTGGTGGCAACCAGTTTTTCAGTCATTGCAGCGTTGTATCAGGCTTACCTGGTACGCTCCAAAGGCTGGAAGATCGACGATTATCCCTCGGTGATAAGAGATGCCTACTCCGGTATTGTTATTGTGGGATTGGTGACCGGAGTCATCTTGATTACATCGGCTGAGGCGTTTGCGGGAAAAGGAATCACAATAAAGACCGCTGGAGACCTTGCCATTCAATTGGAGGCGCTCTTTGGTCCGGCGGCTCATTTGATCTTTTGTATCGGCCTGGCCGCGGCGGCGTTTTCATCATTTATTGTAAATGCTTTGTTGGGTGGAGGGCTTTTGTGCGATGGCTTGGGGTGGGATGCTTCAATGAACAGCCGTTCCGCCAAAATAGCCGCATCCGCCGCTTTGCTGATCGGTATGACGATTGCCGTCGCCATTCTGCACTTGGGATTTAATGCCGTCCGGGCAATCGTTTTTGGGCAGATGTCTACGCTATTGGCTGTGCCGATTGCCGCTGTCGTTCTGTTTTGGATGGCGAATCAACGTGAGTTTCTTGGCGATCATAAAAACGGAATTATTGCCAATTTGATTGCCGCCGCCGGATTGATTCTTATTGTGTTTCTTTGGTATGAGACAGCCGGCGGATTGCTTGCCCGGTTTGGCTAAGTATTAGAGAAGGCCTGCTTATGTTCTAAGAAGCATCGGCGTCTTCCGGTACAGGTTGGTTTTCCGTAGCCAAAGCACGGAATTCCCGGATGTCTTTCATGCCCAAAATGCCACACCCGAAAAGAATAACGGGGACCAACAACCCGAAAACAAAAGGCCGCGCCAACCAAAGCGACTCCGGCAAAAGCAGGCTCAATCCATATGCAACAAAACAACAAGCGGCGATGCCGAGCCATCGCGCGATGGGTGGGACGAGATTCATACGAATCCGCAGAATCAACAGCATAATGATAAATAGGACATATTGAGAGAACAGCGAGGCTACCGCCGCTCCGATGTAGGAGTATCTGGGAATCAAGATGTAGTTGGTTGTAAAACTCAGGACAACCGCGATGAGTAATAGAACCACCAGCCACCGCTGCCGGTCACGGGCTGTAAAGATCGAGATTAAAAAACTGTTGCTGATGGCGGAAACCATAGTCCAGGCCAATACCGGCAGCAGGATAGCCATAGCGTTGTTGCTTTCCGGCCTTAACATCTGAAAGAGACGTGACCACACCGGTGCAAAACCGCCCAACACGATAGCGGCCGGCAGCATGATAGCCAGCATGACAGACAAGGATTGCCGATAAAGCGCCCGGAAACGTTCTTCATGGCCGGGATACAGGCGGGAGAAGACCGGGAATACGGCCACGATGTAGCCCGATACAACCAGAGTGACGCCTTCGACGAGATAATTGCTGTACCCATATATTCCAGTTGATTTAGAGCCGACAAGCCATTTTAACATAAGCGCATCCATGCGCAGGTAGAGCACATTAAAGAAACCATAGACCGCCAAAGGCCATGATTCTTTCAACATGGCCCATGCGGCGCGGAGCGAGCAGCTGCCGTCGGCAATCCGGTAAAAGCGGTGGATAAAATAAAAGCAGAGCGCGAACCAAAAAACGTTCTCGCTGTACATGCAGGCCACAACAGCCCAAAGCGGGAGTTGGAAGAACAAAGCGCAAAAGGTATAGGCCAAGGCCAAAATACGGCACGGAGCGTGTGTATAGAAAACATATTCCATCCGTTCCAATGCCGAAAAGCCGCTACGAATGACACCGGTTAGCGAGATTGTTCCGGAAAAAGTTACTGCGACAAGAATGGTCCAACGTTCAAGAGGTGTAAATTCACCGATATTTACGTAACCAAGCGTGAATAGAATGAAAATCACGGCCAGACTGGATTTGATGGCCAAGGCTGTGGCCGTATAGGTTGGTAGCATGTCTTTACGGCGTGCGCCGTCCCGCGTAACCAGATTATCCAGACCGCCATCGATGAAATTCCGGCTAATACCCGCAAAGGCCATGGCAATATAGACCACGCCAAACTCTGTTTCTCCTAGAAAATGCGCCAACAGGATATAACGTATCAGGCCGGATGCCCGTCCGAAGACATTGAAGAGCAACATGAAGATCGTGTTTCGAAAGAGCGCGGTCATGGCCAGATGGGCAGAATCAATGGGATGTTCGGCAGGTTTGCGCTACCTAACACAACTTCGCCGAACATTTTCTCCTTTATCAAAAACCGGCCTATTGCCGGAAGACCGTCCAGAAACGGGATGCCGCCAACTTCTGTAACGGCCAAGTCATAGTAACCTATTGCAGATGAGATTGGAGCAAAGCATTAATTCGGGGAATGGAGACGCGGTGACCGCTACTCCCAGACTTGCCGGTTGGAATGAGCGGCTGCTTTGGCTGCTCGATATCCAGCTGATTCTGATTGTATTCACTTTGCCGGTAGGACGGATCGGCGGATCGGCATTGGGACTGCCGTTTTCCCTGGGCGGCAACACCTACAAGTTGTTTACGCCCTTCTTGGTTACATGGCTGGCTTGGTGTTGGATCACCCCCCGGCAAAGGCTGTATTGGGGGAGATTTGTTGCGCCGTTGAGTTTTTTCCTTGTTACCGGGATTGTCGCCAATGCCGGAAGCCCTTATTTCTATGAGACCATTCAATGGGTGCTGAAATACACGCTTTGCCTTGCCTTCTTGATTGCCTTTATCAATACCCCGTGGACCCTCCGTACGGTACGAGGGTGCACAACCGCTTTCCTGCTCGGAAATGCCTATCTTGGGCTACATGTTTTTTATGAGATACTAATTGAAGGCTCCCAGCGCGCTGAAGGCACATTGGGCCACCCCAACCTTTTGGGCGCCTATCTGATTCTGGCTTTGCCCCTTACGCTTTTGGCCGCCTATCGTATCCGGGACTTATGGCCCGCTCGTGGGGCCTATTTTTGTGCGGTCATTTTATTTTTGGCGGCCGGATTAACCTATTCACGAGCCGCGTATGTGGGAATTGCCGCTGTTCTTGTGGTTTTGTGGCTTGCCGGGCGCCGGCATACGTTGCCCCAAATCCTGCCTTTGTTAGGGGTTGTGCTGATTCTAGGTGTCTTCTCAGGCGGTAGCATCCATGCCCGATGGTCGGAGACGGCCTTGGATTTAAGGGGTACCCGGCCCGAATCGCGAATTCGAATCTGGAATGAAACCTACAAAGAAGTCTTGCCGAATGCCGATGCATCCGGAGTTGGTACGGTAGATCAGTTTAAAACCCATTGGTGGAGCTATCAGCTAAACGCCGGTATTGACCCACCCACTCCGAGATTCAATCACGCTCACAATATCCCTTTACACTTGCTTGTCTCCATGGGTTTGTTGGGCTTGGTCTTTTTAGCCTGGCTTTGCATCGTTCTATTGCGGGCCGTTCCGCCTTGGTCTCCATCGGGTGTTTGGGGAGAAAGCGGCAATGCCGCCTACCTGTTGGCCGGAGCCGTCGGTTTTGCGCTCTTTGGCCTTTTTGACATGGTGATCTTTACGAAGAATGTTACTGCCACGGTTGTGCTTTATTTGGGATTGATTGATCTCATAGTCCCTAAGCGGGGGCAAATGGATGCCGCCTGCAATTTTGTATGGGGGGGATATCAGGCAGGCAATGAGGCTTTTGTTAGCGGCTCCGGGAGTGGCAGGCCGCAAAATAGCATGCCGGATGATGACCATGATCAAAAAGATGAAAAATTGAAGGAGTTTCCGGACCCAATAGACAAGAAAATTATGGGTTCACCATTAAAAATCTTACATTTATACGCGAACTACCGTTTTACGGGACCATCGGAAATCGCTCTGAGTATGGCTGAAATGGCCCATGCCAAAGGACATCAGGTACGAATTGCATGCCCCATGCAGGCCCCGCGTTTCCGGATTTCCAGCAAAGGAATTGCGGTCCGCCGCGGTGAGACGGCCCAACGCTCGGATATGTATCAACATGTGCAGGATTCCGGACTTGATCATGAATCGCGGCTTATGCTCAATCGCCATCTTAATATTCGTGACAATTTGACAGATTTTGCGGTCCTAAAGCGCATTTTAATCAGTGGTGAATATGATGTTGTCCATGTTCATCAGTCTCATGACAGAAACTTGGCCTTGTTGGCCGGTGCATTTTGCGACCGTCAAACCGCAATCGTCGCAAGTAACTACCGCACAGGCAGTCCTTCTCGCGGAGATATTGCATCATATTTGGCTAAGCGAGCGGTGGATTTCTGGTTTGTATTATCCGAAAGCGACCGTTATGCAATTCGGAAGGAACTTGGCATCGAGCCGGAATACAGCGCGGTTTTCCCAGGTTGTGTAGATACAGAGATATTTGCTCCCGAAAGGGCTACAAATGTCTTACGTCAAAACTTGGGACTTTCCAATGATGCTCTTTTATTTGGACTTGTGGCCAGGTTTCAACCCTACCGGCGGCACGATATCGCTGTTCATGCCTGGTCTTTGGTTGCGGAACGGTTTCCAAATGCGCATCTTGTGTTGATTGGTAGAGGCGAACACAAGTCAGAGATTAAAAGGCTGGTTAAGGATCTTAATCTCGAGCATTGCATCCATTTTGCGGGATATTTCGAAGGAGACAGTTTTCCTTGCGCTTTGGCAGCCTTGGATGCATTGATTTACCTTCGTCCCGGCTCAGATGGAAGCTGCCGGACAGTATTACAAGCGATGTCTTCCGGTGTTGTCCCGATTACGGCACCAGTAGGAATTCTTCCTGAACTTGTGCATAATGATCGGACAGGAATCGTGCTGGAAACAGATGATCCCGGGCATTTGGCCGATGCAGTCATGGATTTGTCTCAAAATGAGGGCAAACGCAAGGATTTTAGGAAGGCCGCTCGAATCCATGTGCGAGCAGTGCATACCCGTGAAGCGGTCTCGGAACGGCTTGAGACCGCTTATCACTACGCACGAATGTGCCTTACGGCAAGAAATTCGACGCAACCGCGTGATTGATGCTTTATCCATCTATTCCAATTCTGAATACATATTCCGGATTTTAAAAATACGCGTGTATCTGCTATTCCTCTGTTTGTGCAACAATCATTAAATTCGCAGCATCTTTGCTTTTACTGCATTTACTAGTTTAGTGATCTGACTACTAATGATTCTGAGTTTTGGCGTCTCTAAGACAGGTTAATGTCTTTGGTTACAGCGTTTTAGGTATTACCGTGGGGCTTTTATGGCCACATATCATTTTGATGGCACTGGTCGTAACGTTTGCCGCATATGATCACGATAATATAGCGGCTGATTTTTAACCGTATCTATCCTGATTGGCAACAAAGCTATACGTATTTACGCCGCTGCTTTTTTATGGATTATTCTTTTTAATTTGGAAAAACCATCTTTATCGCTCAAAGTGTCAGTGGTAGTGTTGTTTGTACATTGGAAAATTTAAGTCCTAAAAAGGACACACTGGCTCTGGGCTTGTGACCATTGGAAGCTGTATGCCGGAGATTGGGCAAGCCTCTTTTGCGGGTGTTGAATGTTGGGATTCGACAGAATAGGAGAATGAAAATGGCGCGGAGAAAGTCGAGGATTTTTTCGGAGCGGGAACTTCAAGTTATGAAAGCGGTGTGGAAACTTGGAGAAGCCTCCGTACATGACGTGCGTGCCGAGTTAGGTGGAGAAAGGGCAGGGGCATATACTTCAATCGCAACAATGCTTAAGTTTTTGGAGAGCAAGGGCGCATTGAAACATGTCTTGGATGGGCGGACCTATTATTACGTGCCCGCGATTACTGAAGATAAAGCCAAGCAGAAGACAATACAATATATCTATAAAAATTTCTTTGATAACGACTTGGCAGATATGGTGGATACACTTGTCAAGGTGGCCAGGCCATCACCGAAAGCCAAAAAGGCCGCTTCTCAAGTTTTAAACAACCGGGGGAAAAAATAGAAACAGCAGTCGGAAGTGGGTGTATCTCATTTAATACATCGGAGCTACAGAAGTTTTATTCTCATCCGGATCATCAACCTGGGTGTATGATGAATCGCCTGAAAATGAGAATTTGTATCAGTTTGGCCCGCCTCATGTGGGTCTTTTAACTCGGCCTAAATCGCATGCTCCAAAAAGCAGCGAGCCGAAAGAGTTGTCACTCTTCCGGCTCGTGCCCGCAGCCTTAAATCGGTGCGTTTATTTTAAGTCAGATTCGTAGGACGATCCGCCGACATTGGCTTCGCGGAGCCCATCGCGCCGGCCTTGTTCATAGGCATCTTGTTTGGCTTCCTGGTTGGATTCGATATGGTCTCCGGCCAGACCGCCAAGCAATCCTCCGCTCAGCGCTCCAATCGCAGCACCTTCACCACCACGGCCGGATTGATGGCCGATAATGGCTCCTGCTCCAGCGCCGAGTGCCGAACCGAGCAACGCGCCTTTTTGTGTTCCTGTGCATCCGGAAAGCAGCGCCGCAATACATAACAAAGCCAAACATGACACCGCGTTAATTTTCGTAAGTTTCATTTTCATTTATAGCCTCCCAAATTGGGCATTCATCATATAAACGCAACTGGCTGTCCATTTATTCTATCCCCTTGTACAAAAACCTCAAAAGGAAGTGCCCTTGATACCGTTTTGTAACGAGTCTCACTGTTTTATCGTCAAATAAGCACGGCATGTGTTAGTATGGGATCACCTCTACAACAGGTAGCGTGGAAAAAGTACTGGAGGAGATGATGCCCGAGCAATATGCCCTGTTTATTAATGGCGTTTCGGTCCAAACCGGAGCCTGGGACACGATTCACAATCCTTATAACGATGAAATTGTAGGGCGTGTTACGGTTGCCGGGGCGGCGGAAGTGGAATCTGCCACAAGTGGTGCGGAAAAGGCCTTTCAGGTCAATCGACGCCTTCCCGTGTTTAAGCGGGCACAGATTCTCCGGGGAGTTGTTGAAGGGCTTAAAAAACGCCGCGAACGGCTGGCCAAACTGATTACCGGCGAATCCGGCAAACCGGTCATGCTTTCCTATGTCGAGGTAGACCGGGCAATTACGACATTCACATTGGCATCCGAAGAGTGCAAACGGTTTGGCGGTGAAATTCTACCGGTGGATATTCAGCCTAACACAGTCAACTATCATTGCCGCGTGGAGCGTTTTCCCATTGGCCCCATCGCCGGAATCACCCCCTTCAATTTTCCGCTGAATCTCACCGCACACAAACTGGCTCCGGCCATTGCGGTAGGCAGTAGTCTGGTCTTAAAACCTCCGGTCCAATGCCCTCTTAGTAATTTTGTGTTGGCCGAAATCGTCCACGAAGCCGGAGCGGAACCGGGCACATTTAATGTCGTTCATATGCACCCGCCGCTGGCCGAGAAATTGGCGACAGATCCTCGTTTCAAGCATCTATCGGTCACATCCTCGGATCGTTTGGGCTGGTATCTCAAGAACCATGCCGGTAAGAAGCCCGTGACCTTGGAATTGGGGGGAAATGCCGGAGCCATTGTGCATGAGGACGCCGACTTGGATTGGGCCGCCGAACGATTGGCATTTGGGGCTTTCATTCAGGCGGGTCAGGTTTGCATCTCCGTGCAAAGAGTCTTTATCCACAAGCCCGTATACGAACGTTTCAAGAAGAAATTTGTCAAAGCGGCCCAGGCTCTCAAAACCGGAGATCCGGCGCACCCCAAGACCGTTGTTGGTCCCTGCATCACCCTGGATGAGGCCAAGCGGATCGTAGAGTGGATCAGAGAGGCCGTAGATCAAGGAGCGCGGGTGCTTTGCGGCGGTCCCCAACGGCGTAAGGCGGTGGTGAAACCGACCGTGCTGGAAAATGTGCGGAAAAGTATGAAAGTCCAAGGCAAAGAAGTCTTCGGTCCGGTTGCCACGCTGGATTCTTATACAACGTTTGAGCAGGCATTAAAGAAAGTCAACGATTCTCCTTATGGTCTACAGGCCGGTGTATTTACGCACGACAACCGTCGGATTGAGACTGCATTCCGCGAACTGGAAGTAGGCGGCGTGATTGTCAATGATTATCCCACCTTGCGTGTCGATAATTTCCCGTACGGTGGTGTTAAAGACTCCGGGCTAGGCCGTGAGGGTGTCCGTTGCACAATGGAAGCCATGACCGAACCGCGCGTGTTGGTTACCAATCTGAATCGATAGTCTTTTGATTTGCTTTTAGGACTATTTTTACGGTTTAGCTTTCTGTTGCCGCAACAATCGATTCCCGGGCTACATCCACAAGCCGGTCCAGCTGCTCCTCTGTCATCGCCAAAGCGGGCATCAAAACGACGATATCTCCCAAGGGCCGGATGATCACGCCGCGTTTTCGCGCTTCTTCAATAACGCGGTGACCCATCCGTGTTTCATAAGGGTATGGCTCACCATTGGCCGGGTTCTGCATCAGCTCGATACCTACCATAAAACCGCGCTGCCGGACCTCCGATACATGCTTGAGCGAAGCAATGGCTTGCAGGCGTTTTGTTAGCCGTTCGATTCGCCCGGGCATAGCCTCCATCATCTTTTCGCGTTCCAAGATTTGGATACTGGCTAAAGCCGCCGCACAACCGATGGGATTGCCTGTGAAACTATGACCGTGGAAGAACGTCTTTTTGCTGGCGTATTCGTCATAAAAAGCGTCGTAGATACGTTGCGTGGCCAACGTAGCGGCAACCGGCAAGACGCCGCCGGTCAATCCCTTTGCCAGGCACATCAAGTCCGGCGAGACTTTTTCTTGCTCGCAGGCGAATAGTGTCCCCGTCTTGCCGAAACCAGTGGCGACCTCATCACAGATTAGAAGGACATCGTGTTTGTCACACAGCGCTCGTAACTCGCGCAGGTAGCCTATGGGGGCGAGACGCATTCCTGAGGCGCCCTGCACAAGCGGTTCGATGATTACCGCCGCTAATTCCGAACCGTGCTTTTCAAAAACTTCCCGAAGGGGCTGTAGACACGCATCATCACAGGTTTTGTGTTCGGCGGGGTAGGGGATTTCAATGCGCTCGAAAAGCAGGGGATGATAGACAGCATGGAAAAGACCGATTCCACCCACGGATACGGAGCCGATCGTATCGCCGTGGTAAGCATCGCCGAATGAGAGGAACTTGCTTCGCTGGGTTTGCCCTTCTTGTTGACGGCATTGGTAGGCGATTTTCAGCGCCACTTCTACAGCGGTCGAACCATTATCCGAAAAGAAAACCTTTTCCAACCCGGCCGGTGTAATTTCCGCGAGTTTTTTTGCCAATAGAATACTGGGCACATTGGCCTGGCCTAAAAGAGTGGAGTGCGGCAGCCGGTCGATCTGTTCGTGCATAGCGGCGTTGATTTCAGGATGGTCGTAGCCATGCACATTTACCCATAGTGCCGAGATACCATCCAAATAACGGCGTCCTTGAATATCGATCAGCTCGCAACCCTCGCCGCGCGCAATGACCAATGTCTCTTCGTTCTCGCACCAACTTTTCATTTGTGTGAAAGGGTGCCAGACATAGTGGTGGTCCCATGCCACCATTTCTTCAGGGTTGTATTGATTCATATCTAGTAACGAAGCGCACATTCGATTTTGTCCCATTCAAGATTTTGGCCCGCATGGAGCAACGCATCACGAAGGACGGAGTAGTCCTGCAAAGCGGATTCCGGATTAAGGAATAAATCCGAATACGGAATTACACCAAGGCTCTCTGTTTGCCCTTTTTCGGTAATCACACGTATGTTGTCTCGCTCAACATCCGGATCGGTGTCCGGGTTTGTACGATTAAAAACAATACCTAATAACGGTATTCCGGATCGCCGGATCGCCTCAATTGAAAGCAGGCTGTGATTGATGGTCCCCACGCCTGTTCGTGCCACCAGAATGACCGGCAGGCCTATGCCGGCAACAAACTCCAAAAGAAACGTTTCCCGGGTGAGCGGCACCATCACTCCACCGACACCTTCGATCAACAAGAAGTCGTGTTTGGATGCCAAGGACTCTATTGTTTGCCGGACATGGCCCAGGTCGATGGTCCGGTTTTCGCGTTCGGCCGCCAGATGCGGTGAGACGGGATTGGCGAAAAGATAGGGCGTAACAAGTGCCGGATCGTCATCCACACGGGCCGCCGCCATCAGCATGCGGCGATCTTCATCGCCACCGGAGGCAAACGGTTTCATGACACCGGCATCGTGACCTCGCGCGCAGAGGCCAGCGGCCAAAACGGATGTGCCAACCGTCTTACCAACTTCAGTATCTGTGCCAAGAACGAATAGACCTTTCATCATGCCGGGCGGGCTTTCCCTTTCGTTTGCTGTGTGAACCGAAACAGCGCTGAACCTAACTCGATAGGCTCGGTACGCAACGGCAGTCCCTTATCAGCGCAACATAGGGGCAAGGCAAATCTGTGTGTACGCTTGGTTTATGCGGCCTATGACAATTCCGTTTCCTTATACTCTGGATCCGACAAGTGCGCTCCATGCGGTAGCGGACCGTGCTCATGCCGTCTTGCTTTATGGGAATGTGGACGATAGCCAAGACCGGAATGTCTCGATCTTGGGTGTCGATCCGGTGGGTATCGTTGCTGTTCAGCAGGGGGAGATTGTCTTAGAAAACATCAAACCGGAGATTTGCACGGCCAATCCCGGCAAGTCTCCGGCACATACACTGGCCCAAATCCTGGATGCGTTGGCAGGCCAAAGCGATGAATTGTCCGGCGCATATCGGCAAGGCGGCATTTTGGGGTATTGGGGATACGATCTTTGCGCCCGGTTTGAGGGACTCGCCCCCCATCCGGGACCGGCAGCCATGGAGCCGGAGGCTTGGTGGGGTGTTTATCCCGTACTGGCTGTCTGGGACCACCGGCGGAGGGAGGCCCATGTCGCCTATTCCGGCGTTTTCGATTCAAAGGTGATTCATAAGCCGGATATCGAAGCACAGGCACTGACTTTGCATAAGCGGCTAACTAGCGCGCAATGTCTTTGCATAGACGCCAATCGTTCTTTTGCCGGTCATGAGCTCGAAGAACTGTGGAGCGAGGCTGTTTCATCTTTGCCTTACAAGCAATATGCCCAAGCGATGGAAACGGTACTCGACCATATTCGCGCTGGGGATATCTATCAGGCCAACCTGACGCAACAGTTTGTATGGGAGAATCACAATCGTTCGGCGGAAGAGACTTTTTCGCGTCTGTGTGCCTGCAATCCGGCCGCCTACTCGGCCTTTCTCGATACCGGCAAGTCGCAGATTCTCTGTGTTTCACCGGAACTTTTTTTAAGACGGAAAAAGGACCGGCTGCTTACAAGCCCGATTAAAGGCACGATTCGGCGTGAACAGGATTACGCAACGGAAACCGAACAGCTTTTAGATAGCCCCAAAGATGCCGCCGAGCACATCATGATTGTCGATTTGGAACGCAACGATTTGGGGCGGATTTGCCTTCCGGGCAGCGTGCAGCCGTCACGTTTGCGCTATATCCAGTCTTTGCCTCATTTGCATCATTTGGTCAGCGATGTTGAAGGCTGTTTGGTTCCGAGTATGGGATTTGTGGATATCTTTTCCGCCATGCTTCCGGGAGGATCGATTACCGGCGCACCTAAAATTCGCGCGATGGAGATCATTCAAGAGATCGAGCCGGTTCCCCGGGGTGTGTATACCGGGGCCATGGGTATACTTGAGCCGGGCGGCAATTGTGTCCTCAATATCGCTATCCGTACCGCTGTTAAAACCGGAACACGGCTATCATTTGGTGTAGGCGGCGGCATTGTGGCCGATTCGCAAACCGATGCGGAGTATCAAGAGTGTCTTCTCAAAGGAAAAAGTCTGCTTACCGCCTGTTTATAAACGGGTGTTGGAGCGCGGTCGATAGCCGGATGCAGTCCGTCGAAATCCCTGTCGGTGGGCTCGGTTTTACACATGGTTTGGGAGCGTTTGAGACATTACGCGTTTACCGGGGCTGTCCGCTGTTTTGGGATTGTCACTGGGCGCGGCTCAATTCCGCTGCTGATGAACTGGAAATCCCGCTTCCTCTCGATTCGGGCCGTCTGCTTGCGTATCTAAGAATGTGGCTCAAGGCCGATGACATCCGCGAAGCCCGGCTCAAGATCATTCTCTGGGCGGGGCCGTCTATGAGTGGTTCTTATTGGGATCCGCCGGAAACGGCCCTGATGGCTGTTGAAATCGTTTCTCTCGCGGAAGATTTGTCCTTGTTTCCCGCAACCGGAGTTTCTGTTTGTTTAGCGGAACATCCCTGGACCTATCGCGCACCCAATTACAAGCCTATTGCCTATGCGCCGTATCTTTTGGCGCGGCGGGCAGCCAAACGGCGCGGATTTGACGATGCGTTATTGGCCGATGAGCAGGGGACTGTATTGGAATCCTCATGTGCGAATCTCATTTGGGAAAAGGACGGCCGACTTGGAACCACATCGCCGGATGCTACCGTCATACCCGGGACAGTCATTGGCGCTTTGCTTGAACATTCCCGCCAAGAAGGACGGCCGATTGAAGAGACCGATTTGCATTTAGAGCAACTTCAAGAAGTCTCCGGATTGTGGCTTGCCAATGCCTATTGGGGAGTTGTGCCGGTTATTGCGGTTGAAAACAAATGGACACAAAAAGAAACCTCCGCCCAGCTCAATGATTTACTCAAGAGTTGGTACGAAGGTCTCGTTCTGCAACAACTTAATTTATTCAATTGTCAAGCATGACCTGAAATGCTTTTACTTGAGCATCAGCCATACATTTGTTTGGCGAATGCAACATTGGTACGGGTGTCTTCAACAAAAACATCCTGTTTGCTGCCATCCCGTCCGCTGGTTTCCAATACGAACCATTTATCGTAACCGATTTTTTTGCAGGAGGCGGCGATGCTTTTGCTGTCGACCGAAGCCTCATTGGAACCGAGCAACCGGGTTTCCCAATCTTTCAAATGAATTTGGCAAATACGTTCTTTGCCGAGGAATTCGATTTCTTTGGGGCAGTTATAACCATGGCCGGTTGAGTTACCGACATCGTAATAGACTTGAACGATGGGTGAGCCGATAGCCTCGATAATCTCCACGTTCTGATAGGCGGTAATGGTGTTTTCCAAACCGAGAATGATGCCGTGATCCTCAGCGCGGGGGACGATCTGGCGCATCACTTCGATAACCCGAAGGACTTTTTTCTCATCAAGTTTAAATGAGCCATCTTCGTTGCCTGTCCGCAAATCCTCGGTGACTTCACCCCGGCCGTCTTTTAGACGAAGATCGCCATTCCCGAAGAACGCGATTAAAATGTTATCCGCGCCGAGCGCTTTGGCTGCCTCAATTGCATCCAAAACGAAAATCGCGCTCTGCGGTTCGGTCGAAAGCGCATAATTATTGAGAATACTTCCGGCCGCTACGGAACAACATTGGACATTGTGTTTTTTGCCTAATTCCAAATAGCGTTGACGTACCTTGGGATCGCGCAATGGAATACTGTTCGGTTCGCGGCCAACACTGACTTGAAGTCCATTTAGATGTGCTTCGGCGGCCAGCGGGATTTTTTCCGGGTCGCACGAGCCGCTCATCAGGTTCCAATCGCACATACCGACTTTAACATTGCTATTTTCAGCGCCGAGAACTTGTTGCGCACCTGCCAATAAGCCATAACCGGCGACACCTGCGCCGACCGTTTGTACAAAATCTCTACGATCCATGATTCAACCTCGTGGGGTAAGCCTTACAAACCGGCGCGTTGCACCGGGACCTTGCTTGTATGCTTCTTACTCTACGCGGGCTTGTGCCACTTGCCAAGATAGAATCGAAAATGGCTGGTCTATGAATCAAACAACCTTCTATTCGGCGATAGGAATGAGCTTGACGTATCGGGTAGACTTGTGGTGCCATACGCATCTTGTTTTCTTAGAACAGAACGCCGCGACAGCATTGAATCCACAACCGAGAGGCGCATGTCCGCACTACAGCTTAATCCTGAGCAGAAAACAGCCGTGACTACAGTTGACCGGCCTATCCTGGTACTGGCCGGGGCGGGGAGCGGCAAGACCCGTGTGGTCGCTGCGCGCATCGCCTATCTCATTCGGCGTAAAGGTGTCAAGCCGGATGAAATTTTGGGGATGACCTTTACAAATAAAGCGGCGCGGGAAATGCGCGAACGTGTGGCCATTTCAATTGGCAAGCAAAAAAGCAGTCTTGTCACACTTTCAACATTTCACTCGCTCGGGTGCACGATTCTGCGTAACGAAATTCATCATTTAGGCTATCAGAAGAATTTCAGTATTTATGGCGGCGCCGAACAGCTTTCGCTAATTACCGGCATACTTAGAGATCTATATGGCAACGGTATGAGTATGCATCCCCTGCGGATGCAAAGCCGCCTTAGTCATACGAAAAACCGTATGATGACCGCCGACACGTTTGAACCGCAATTCCATGATAAATACGACAAAGTGATGCCCGCGGTTCTATCGCGGTACGAGACCTCGTTACGTGCCTGCAATGCTGTGGATTTTGACGATCTTTTGGTGTTGGTGTTACGCCTTTTTCAAGAACACCCAAAAGTCGCCGCGAAATACCGCAAGAAATATAAACACTTGATTGTCGATGAATATCAAGACACCAATCCGCTGCAATTCCGTTTGGTTGAAGAATTGGCAAACGGCGGAAAGGGATTATGTGTTGTGGGCGATGACGATCAGTCGATTTATGCCTGGCGGGGCGCGGACATCCAAAACATACTTTCATTTGAAAAACAGCACCCCGAGTGTCTGCGTGTAACCTTAGATACCAACTACCGAAGCACTAATACAATTTTGACCGCCGCCAATTCGGTTATCGGTAATAATCCGGGACGGCATGAAAAGAAACTGCGTTCCGATCTCGGTGAAGGTGTCTGTGTCGACTTAATGAAATGCACCAATGAGAATGATGAAGCGGTTAGCGTGATTGAGCGCATTATTTATTATAAAAATCGCTTCGATTTGGAGTGGCGTGATTTTGCGATCCTTTATCGCGCCAACAATCTCTCAAAACCCTTTGAACGCGTACTTGTTCAGCAGCGTCTGCCTTATCGTGTTATCGGTGGAACGGAAGCGTACGACCGAAAAGAAGTCCGCGATGTGATGGCCTACTTGCAGACTGTGGTGAATCCCAACGACAGCCTCAATCTGCTGCGCATCCTCAACTATCCCCGGCGTGGTATCGGTGAGACATCCGTTGAACGGATCATGGCCTGGTCACTGCAAAACGGCGTATCGGTTGAAAAAGCCTTGCGGTCCGCCGGGCAGATTCCCGGTTTAACTTCGGATGCATCGCAGGGGATCGATGCGTTTCTGAAAATCGTCGGGCGTTTTCGCCGTGAAGCCCGGGCCAAGTCCAAAGGAAAAGATGCGGTCTCCACTTTTGTTTCCGAATTGATCGAGGCCACCGGAATCAAAGATGAATTGCACACATCCAAAGATTCACGCGAGCGGATCAATGCCCGGATTCAAAATATCGACAATCTGATTGAAACCGCGCGGCGTTATGAAAGCGAAGCGGGGGCAAATGCATCCGCTCGTGAGTTTCTGACGCAGATGGCGCTTGTGGTCAATAACGATTCGAATAAAGATGAACGCGAGGAAGTGCCCAACCGCATTACCCTAATGACTCTGCATGGAGCCAAAGGTCTTGAATTTCCGTTTGTTTTTATGGTGGCGGCGGAAGACGGTATTTTGCCGCATACCCGCTCCTTGCGTGAAACCGGTGGTGTGCATGAAGAGCGGCGGCTCTTTTATGTCGGGGTTACCCGTGCCCGGCGGCATCTCACCATTACTCATGCCGAAGAGCGTGCCACCGAAAATGGCGCGAAACACCTCCCACCCTCGCGGTTCATTGCCGAAATTCCCGATGAACTCCTCAATGTTTCGCATTCCAGCCAGGGCAACGACCATTGCTATTTGGACCGGGAAAGCGCTTCCGCCCGTCTGGATATCAAAGCCATGATGCAGATGTTTCAGGAAAAACGCGCCCAGAGTAAAAGCGCCCCTGTTGTTTAACTGGATATTGTTTCTTCCTCTTTAAGTTTTGTATTTTTCTCAGACGCGGCCCGGAGAGCATCTTCTGCATACTGAACAGCGCGTTCGAGAATCACTAATTGTTGATATAGACGGCTGCTTGCTTTGGTTTCCCCGCTATTTAATGTTCCTACACCGATTCCAATACCTACAATTGCAAAAAGGGGATTACCTGTTGAACGAGTTCCGAAAAAACCCATACAAATGAATAACAATCCTGCCGAAAAACTACCCAATTCGTTCAAGGTGAGACGGCATTCGTCGCGCATTTCATCTATGTATTCAAGAATATCTGCATGTGCGATTTCTAATTGTTGTTTTCTTATACCTTCAGCAGCGGTCAAGCTTTCTTCCATGAATTGCTCAATTGACTGAGCATGGCGGTAAAGACGTTTCAATCTGCGGCGCAAGCCAAATGAATTTCGACCATAAAAAAACCGCCAACGTTTGGCTTTTAGCAAAGGCGAAGCAGCTGAACCGGATGGTGTGGGATAGATGGTCAGTTCCGCCATGTTTGTGGCGCTACGCAATTCGGTATTGTAATCCCGTCCACGAAAGACGATGTAGCCAATGGATAGCACGCCTGCCAAATAGCAAACCGTTATACCTGACACGACAGGCCAGGCGGGTATTCCGCTCTCGGCGAATACCTGCTTTATGACGAATGCAATTGCCGCAAGAAGGAATAAATTAGCGAAGAGTATCGTAAATCGTTGGGACTTGAGGCTTTGTATGTGTTCAAGCGCCGCTGTGAGCGCTTCATCTACATCTTTACGTACCGATGTTAATTCGCTTTTTTGATTTTCATCCGCGACGGCCAAGCGGCGGTCGATTTGATTAAGGCAACGCTCGGCGCGGCGGATTTCGATATCGAGTTCGGCCATGGTCGGTGGAATTCGTTTTTTGTGAAGACTCGTGCTTTATCAGCGAACTGTCTTACGCCTCTCGCCACTGTTGACGTAGAAATTCGACCGATTTGGGAATCTCAACCATCCGGTCTCCGGCAACACCGCATTCGAGACTGCAATAATCCGTATAACCGATTTCTTTAAGACCACGGAAACCATTCCGGTAATCACGAGGATCTTGACCGGGGAGATTACGGACAATGCATGCCAGGTGAACATGATGCAGATAATCTTTGGCCGAAAGAAATGCCGCGCGGTCATCGGTCTCTTCAAAATACATATGATAAAAATCACCCATCATACACACCGCAGGATGATTGACATCACGGCAGATCGAGGCCGCATCGGCGAGCATCCGTAAATACCATGTTTCTTTGCGGTTGAGCGGTTCAAGTATCACGCGGGTTCCCGCGGCCTCGGCGGTGTCACCCAATTTGGGGAGAATTTCTTCACAAAGAATCTTCCGGCCTTCGACATGGCCAAGCGTGGTTTGGCCGTTAAAGGCCGGCACCATAATCAAGCCGGTAGAACCGAGTTCGCCCGCCGCTTTTACAATTTCACCGGCTGACGCGAGAAATTGTTGCCGGACTTCCGGTTTTTCCGATATCGGCACGCCTTTAAATCCAGCACAAATTGCACTGACTTGAACCTCGTGACCTTTGAGGCCGTCCTTAACTTCATTGATTCGTTTCGACAGGTCACCGCCTCCAAGTTCCACGCCTTCGAAACCCCAGGATTCCATCAAAGCCACTTTTTCGGCAAAAGATTTTCCGGGGATAATCCATTCTTGGCTGGACAGTTTGAGCGCGGCTTGTTTTCTACTCTCGGCTTTGGCGCTTTTATGGCCTGTTGAAGCGCATCCCATCGATACACTTACAGCGGCTGCGGCTCCGGCCAAAAGGTATTCGCGGCGATTCATCGGCATGATTTTATCCTCTCGAAACAAGTAGTATTGCTATGCCATATCCTAGCAGAACGGTCGTGAGCCGCGATGTTGTTCATTGGGCCGGGAAAGCCAAGTTTCGATGACATGAGATTGTCCCATGGTTGACCTCACATGGCCGCCCCATTTGGCCTTACACTTGGATTTATGAATCCGAATCGGAATTGTCAGTTGCGCAGAAAGTCTGAGTGGGATGCCAGGCCGTTCTTGCAGCGTCCTGAACTCATGACGAATTTGCCCGGAGCGATGGACGGACTTGGCAATCTCGCCGCGCCGCTGCTTCCGGATATTGATGCGGTTCGCGATGCGCGTGAACGTTACCTTCATGATTTGCGGGATCATCCGCATATTGGCCGCCGCTATGCCGCAATGGAATTGCAGGCATGGCACACGGCTGTCGATGCTCCCCGGGAGAGCGTTGCAGCCTGCGAGATGCTGTCGAAACCGGACACCTGGCTTGTAGTCACCGGACAGCAGCCCGGTTTGTTGCTCGGTCCGATGTACACCTTCATCAAAGCTGTCCAAACCATCGCGCTTGCCGAGCAGCTTACGGAAGAAGGCTTGGGTACAGTGTTGCCTGCGTTTTGGATTGCATCTGAAGACCACCAACTCAATGAACTCAATTCGGTCGCTTGGTTCGGACGCGGAAAACAGATCGAGCGTTTCTCTTTTGAAGATGCCGCGCCGGAACGTACAAGCGCGTTTGCACGGTCTTCCACTTTGGTGAATATCGAGGCCTTAACCGCGCAGTTTCGAGAAACGGTGCCGGAATCGGACAGCACGGCGCAGGTACTCGATTCGATCTGTGAGACGCACCAAGGTTCTTTAGCGGATTGGTTTCAACAGCTGTTATGGCGTTGGCTGCCCGAGAGCGGAATGATTGTATTGCGCCCGGATATGCTGTGGCTTCAGCGGGCGGCCCGAGAGCGATTTGCGGAAGAAATTCGGTCGCCGCTGTCCGCCGTTCAAGAACTTGAGCAAGCCTCCGAGCGTCTAAAAGAAATCGGAGTGGCCGAACAAATTCATAAACGTGCGGATCGGACCGCTTTCTTTCTTGTTAGGAATGGTGTTCGTGAACAGGTTTTTGTTGAAGGCAATCATTTTAAGGTTGGTGAGGATACCTTTCGCCAAGATGATTTGATCCGGTTGTTGCAAGACGATCCCAAGTGTTTCTCATCAACCGCGATTCTACGCCCGGTGATTCAAGATGCTTTATTGCCCACACTGGCCACAGTGCTCGGGCCGAATGAACTCGCCTATCATTTGCAGCTTGGCGGCATTTATGCGCGGCACGGTGTTCCCCGTCCGGCCATTGTGCCACGGGCAGGAATTACACTGTTAGATGCGCGTGCTGAAGAACTGTTGGAAGAATTGCAGATTGTCCCCACTGATCTGGGAGCGGATCCCCGGGCATTGGCAAAGAGCATTGCCGAGCGTACGCAAAATCCCGAGCTGACTGCGCGGCATGAGTCGGTCAACGGGGCGATAGAGGCATTCTTTGGTGAATTGCAGCTTGAAGCGCAAAAAGTCGATCCGACGATTGAAGGTCCGCTTGCCAAACAACGCAAAGCCGCGCAGAAGGCGATAAACGATTCATTCGGACTATTGAATCGCAGACGTTCGGAGCGTGATGAAGTGACGGCGCGGCGAATCGAACAGCTGCGCGCTCAGATTTTGCCCGAGGGGAAACTTCAAGAACGTACAATTGGCGCGGTGAGTGCGTTGATTCGTTATCCTGGTTTTTATCCGGCTTTGAAAAATGAAATCACCGGAATGCAACCGGGTGAACATGCATTTTTAATTGTGGAAGAAAACAATGAGTGACGCTGTCGATATCCTTATTTTTGCTCCCCACCCTGATGATGCGGAAGTCGGTATGGGCGGATGTATTTTGCGTTGGAGAAGTGAAGGCCGCCGGGTGGGAGTGGTTGATCTGACTCGTGGCGAAACAGGCACTAAAGGCAATTCGGAAATCCGTGCCAACGAAGCCGCCGAAGCTACACGCATCTTGGATTTAAATTTCAGAGCCAATCTGGATTTAGGCGATAGCTGCTTGGACGATTCACAAAAGAACCGTCTGGCTGTTGTCGAAGTCATCCGGAAAACGAAACCAAGAGCGGTCTTTACGACATGTCCTTTTGACCGGCACCCGGATCATGTGGCCGCCGCTAAACTCGTTCAATCCGCGCAGTTTTTGGCGCGTCTGCCCAAGATTGAAACGGAGTCGCCTGCTCATTCCGTCAATACGCTTTATTCTTATTTTATGCACGATCACATCCGGCCCACGTTTGTAATTGATATCACCCCTTATCAAGAGCGGAAAATTGAAGCGATCCGCGCTTACAAAAGCCAGTTTGTGCAGGCCGATGTCCCCGAAGGGTACCGGTATATCGGCACATCCGATTACATCACCCAAATCGCCGCCTACGCGGTTACCTGGGGCGCAAAAATCGGTGTGCAATACGGCGAAGCGTTTCACACCGAACGTCCGATGAAAGTCGACAATATCGACGCTGTAATTGCGTAACCGAAAATCTTGCCGCAATCTGTGGTCCTGTATGCTTTGGGATGATTCTTGTGGTCACCCTACTTTGCTCTGATTGCCGTCCTACACTCAGCGCCCATGCGACTTTTTGACAGCCATACTCATTTGAATCATGCCCGCTTTGATGAGGACCGGGACCAGGTTTGGGAACGTGCCCAAGAGGCGTGTGTGGAACGCGCTGTGGTTGTGGCGTGGGATATCGAATCGAGCCGGGCCGCCATCGAAATGGCCCAACGGCACGAAGGACTATCGGCTACAGTGGGTGTTTCTCCGCATGATGCCGTCGCCGCGCCCGATGGTTATTTGGAAATCATGCGGGAATTGGCTGCATCGAAATGTGTCGTGGCCATTGGTGAGATTGGTCTTGAGTATCATTACGATGCCGGGCCCAAAGAGGTCCAACGCGAAATATTCCGGGCGCAGTTGGATTTGGCCATCGAGTTGGATTTGCCGGTTGTGATCCACAACCGTGAAGCGGATGTCGATCTGCTTGAAGACCTCTCCGCGCACCTCCCCCCGGGTGGTGTGTTGCATTGTTTCACTTCAACGCCGGAGACCATGCGGGCGGGTGTTGAACTGGGGATGCATGTTTCTTTTACCGGTATCGTCACATTTAAAAACATGGGCGGATTGCGTGAGGCTGTGGCCGGAGTCCCCGAAGAACGTCTGTTGGTTGAGACCGATTGCCCTTATATCGCACCGGTACCCTATCGTGGAAAACGTTGCGAACCCTCAATGGTAAGCAAGACGCTGGAGAGCCTCGCCGCCTGCCGGGAAACCGATCCTGAGCAACTTGCGGCTGTCACCTATGCCAACGCGTGCAAACTATTCCGAATCACGCCGTAGTCCTACTCTGAACGATCCAACAATCGATCTATTCTAAAATCTCGGAATTGCCGGGCTGCTTCTATGATGAATGATATTTCGAACACAAAAATTATTGCCACGCTTGGGCCTGCATCTGCATCCCCTTCGGTTATTAAAAAACTGGTGCGGGTGGGAGTGGATGTCTTCCGCCTCAATTGCTCGCACAGCAGCCATGAAGATTTGGGGCGGATGATCGAAATGATTCGTGCCGTCGAAAAGGAGATGCGAGCTCCGCTGGGCATCATGGGCGATTTGCGCGGGCCGAAAATCCGAGTCGGCAAACTGCCTCCGGAAGGCTACAAGCTTGTGGCTGGGAAACAGGTGGTTTTGACACCCGAGAAACAAGCCCTGCAAAACAATGAAATCCCCACGACCTATTCCCGTCTTGCTTCCGATGTTGAAAAAGGACAGGTGATTTTGCTCAATGATGGGCTCTTTTCGTTACGTGTGCGTGAAATTGAAGGCCGGAAAGTCCGCTGTAAGGTTACGATTGGCGGGCTGTTGACATCCGGCAAAGGCATCAACCTGCCCCATAGCGTTGTTTCTGCGCCGCCGCTCTCTGCAAAAGACAAGGCTGATGCGCGGTTTTTGTTGCGGCATGGGGTGGATATTTTGGCGCTTTCATTTGTGCGTACGGCGGCGAATGTCCGTGCTTTACGCACATTCATGAATCGTGAAGACGGCGAAGCGCTGGTTGTATCAAAAATCGAAAAACCTCAAGCCTTCGATAATCTGGATGGGATTCTTCATGCCTCTGATGGGATTATGGTGGCGCGGGGCGATCTTGGTGTTGAAGTGGAGCCGGAACAGGTTCCGATTCTGCAAAAACGTTTGATTCGCGTGGCCAACCGCCATGGAAAGATTGTCATCACGGCCACGCAGATGCTCGAATCGATGATCGAGCATCCTCGTCCTACGCGCGCCGAGGCAGCTGATGTCGCTAATGCGGTGTTCGATGGAACCGACGCCGTGATGCTCTCAGGTGAGACCGCCGTGGGTAAATATCCGGTTGAATGCGCGAAGATGATGAATTCGATCCTTTTGGAAGCCGAGAAGAGTCCGTTTTTTGACCGGCAAAGAATCGGTGTCGATGTGGAACATTCTTCAAGCGTGGCCAGCGCCATTGCTCATGCCACAGTGGCCGCCGCCGAAGAGTGCCGGGCCAAAGCCATCGCGGTTTTCAGTTTAAGCGGTTACACCACGCGTTTGGTTGCCAAACTTCGGCCGCCATGCCCGGTGATCGGTTTGACACCTCATGAACGAACAGCCCGAACCCACTCTTTGGTTTGGGGTGTCTCGCCGGTGTTAACCACCTTTCAACCCACGCTTAACAGTATGTTGGAAGCGGGCAAAAAGGTGTTGTTATCGCATCCTTTGGCGGGCCGTGGAAAAAGGGTGGTGCTGGTTTCGGGTTCCCGTTTCAACCGGGCCGATAACCTTCTGCAGATCGTCAGATTGGGCGACTGATGCGCATAAGGCGTTATTCTTTCTGGACATAAGATCACAAATATTAGGTTTTGCCGTTACCGGATTTGCATCTGAATCATTACGTAATTATGCGGGGCTTGGGCTGGGGAAGGTGTCAATCGATAGGTCAACTGACAAGCCCTAAAGCGGCTGCTAGGCTACGCAGGTGATTGGCTGGCGGACCGCTTGGGTTCGGACTGCCAAAGGCGCGCCTCTATGGCATGCTTACTCACTTAAAGACGGCCAACTCTGTGCATGACCAAGTATGCCAAAGGCCCAAAATCGAATAGACCATTAGGGGGTTCTCCTATCATGACCGATGTTTCCCGACGTTCTTTTGTACGCCAGTCTTCAGGCGCACTGGCGGGCGTTACCTTGGCCTCTTGTGCCACCGGAACGTTGATTGCCACCAGCCCCACGGCGGCTCGCGCCAATGATATGCTGCACATCGCCGGAATCGGCTGCGGCGGCATGGGTACCAACGATATTAAGAAATTCCTGCTCACCAAGCGTGTTAAAGTTGTGGGTCTTTGCGATGTCGATGAAAAATTTGCCGGCAAGTGCGCTGAGATTGTTGAAGAAGCAACTGATGTCGCGCCCAAGATTTATGACGATTACCGCAAGGTGTTGGAAGACAAAGATGTCGATGCCGTGCTGGTTGCTACACCAGACCACTGGCATGCGCCGATCACCATCGCGGCCTGCGAAGCCGGCAAAGATGTGTATGTTGAAAAACCCTGCGCGCACACGGTTTACGAATGCCGTCAGATGGCCGCCGCCGCTGATAAATACAAACGTATGGTTCAGCACGGCACCCAGCAACGCAGCGGCGCGCATTTCCAGGAAGCCCGCGAGTATGTCCGTTCCGGCAAACTCGGCACAATCGGTTTGGTTCGCACCTGGGCGCTCCCCGTGCGTAAAAAACTGGAAGTCGTTCCCAACAGCGATCCACCCGCGACACTCGACTATGATTTCTGGCAAGGTCCGGCGCCCGTACGTGACTACAACAAAAACCTGAGCCATCCCTACAACTGGCGTTTTGCCTGGGATTACGGCACCGGCGATATGGGCAACTGGGGTGTGCACTGGTTGGATATCGCCCTTTGGACTTTGGATCTCGGTTGGCCTAAATCGACATCGTCCTCAGGCGGCAAGTTTGTCTTCAAAGACGCCAAAGAGACACCCGATACACAAGTCAGCCTTTACGATTACGACGATCTGACCCTGATTTGGGAACAGCGCTTGTGGTCCGGCAAGTTCTTTGAAGGCCGTCAGTACGGAACCGCGTTCTATGGCGAGAATGAAACACTGGTTGTTAACCGCGAAGGCATGTGGGTTTACGACAAAGAAGGCCAGCAGATTTATGAAGCCCAGGATGTGACTTCAATCGATGAACTGAGCATCCGGCACATGAACAACTTTATCGACAGCTGCCAGACCCGCGAGCAACCGATTGCCAATATCGCTTCCGGTAGCGTCAGCGCCGGCATTTCACTTCTTGGCAATGTGGCTTATCTCGCTGAAGCCCGCATCCCCTACGATGCCGAAAAGCACACAACCGGGAGTGCGGAATACGACAAGCTTCTGACAAAGGAATACCGTTCAAAGTATCCGTTGCCAAAAGTCTAAGTCGTTCTCCGGGAAACGAGTGGAGTACGGAATGCGGAGTGCGGATTGTGGAATGGAACTTCCCCTGATGCGGGTTGCGATTTCCACACATCGCGCTTCGCATTCCGTTTTTTTATTTTTATTTGTTGCATCCTTCCTGAATTTGGTTTTTACCTCATCGGCCGTTTCTGAAGAAATCTGCCCGTTGGATTTTCTGGCTGATGATTTTCCCGCCGACAGTCTGATGCGTAAGCCCAATCCCGGGCATCCCAATCCTCTGCCTCCGGACCTGGGCGGGTGGTCCGATGTGATCACGCAGGAGCATATTCTTTCCGGATATGTTCTTTATCAGAAATCCTGGATGGCCGGTCACGATCAGTGGAGCGGCCGGGGCGACACCCGGCCCGGCGGGGACCGTTTTGCGGATGGGCCCAAACCCGAAGAAATCCGTAACGCTACAACGACCATACGTACCTATTGCGCGCACAATGAAGTGTTGCCCATCGTGCTACAAATGTATGCGTTGGAAGATTTGCGCGATGTTCAGGTCGAAATCACCGAGCTGCTTGGCGCGGAAGAAAAGATTCAACGCAACTATATTTCGATACGCTGGTTGCTTTTGAGCCGGAATGCGGCGGGTGATGCGCTTCCCAATGAAACCAATGACGGCTGGCTGGTTGCTCCGCGTCCCGGACATAGCATGTCCGCCGATACCATGGGCGAGTATTGGTTGTTGCTTTGGGTGCCATCCGACCGTCCGCCGGGACCCTATGCGGGCGAAATCACCATCCGTTGCGCCGGAAAACCGGATACCGTACTGAATCTTATTGTTGAGATTTTGCCCTTTGAGCCGGACCCCTCACCGTACGTGCACGGATTTTTGCATAAGGGGTACTACAGTTTGGGTATGTCCGGGGCCTATACCCAACAACTCCGGCATATCATCTCGTGGGGATTTAACGGCGACGGTATCGGCGAATCGTGTTCGCCGCCTAAAGAACGCAATGCCGATTTGAGTGATGCCATCGACTATTTGGAACGTTGCGCGGTGTTGGGCATTCGCTCTCCGGTTTGGTACTCCTACGCATCCAGTGTCATCACCGGCAATATCCCCGCGCCGCTGTATCGCAATCCGGAATGGATCGTAGAGCATTTTCAGAAGTTGGAAACCGAGCTTTTGGATCGTCCCAATCTTTCGGATTTAATTGTCTGTGTAGCCGATTGCCCCACCGAGCCGGAAGTCCTCGACTATGTTATCGATAAAATTGTTACACCGCTTATGAATCTTGGGCTTACGCGGATTCATCCGGCGGTGATTGTCGATACGCAAGAGGCGTTCGATGCCGCGGTTGGCCGGAGCCCGGTTATTTTTCAGAATGCAAATTGCGCCGGCTATGCGCAAAACTTCGGGCAAGGCATACAGGCCGCGAGCGTGGTGTTCGATACCGATCCGGGATTTAGCCGCGCCGGGTATGGGATGTATTTATGGCGGATCGCGGGTGAGGGGTGCCCGGGCGCATTGAGTCCTATTTATGGTTGGAATCAGCACGAATTTATTTCTCCGGTAGATGTCCAGAATCAAAAATATGTCCACTCCGTAGCCTGGGTCAGCGCCAGCGTGGGGGTGTGGGATATTCGTTACGTGGCGACTTTGGAACGGCTGATTGCGGAGAATCCTAATACGGCCAATGCTGTCGAAGCCCGCGCCTATTTAGATGAGGTGTATAACACCATCGAAGCCGCGGGCGGAAACCAAGGCCGTTTCCGTCAGATGTGGCTGCCTGAGGCCTACGATACTTTCCGCCGCGACACCGCCGCGTACATTATGTTACTCACCCAACCGTAGGGATTTGGCTAGGTATTAATTCCGAAATCGATAAGTGTTTATCATTAACGATTTTCCCCCCAAGCCTACGGCGAAACCTTCTGAGATATGTATCTCACTATTTTTCAATCTGTTACTGAAGGTGCGATTGCATGAATAAGAGAAACTCATAGCCTTAATTGAGCAAATTAATCAATTGAGTTAAGTATGATCTCATGCGAGTAGCTATTGTATTTAGATAGATAAGGTTGAATCTTAAATAAATTATTTCGCAAATTTTATTAAATTTCTGTTGACAAACACCGCAGATTATGATTACAATCTTTCTGTATCTGGACAGCGGTGTCTTGCGGGTGATTTTTTTATCCCGGGTAACGAAATACTGAATTTTAATTAAAAATCGAACAAGGAGGCGGAAATGGGCAATTTAATCCTTTGCATCCGCAAATCGTGGGCATGGACTGGTGTGCTTCTGCTGCTGACCTTTGCCGCAATTGGTTGGGCATGGGCCCAACGGGATCAGAAAAGTCCCCTCACCGATGATTTCTATGCACAGTTAACACCTGAAGATCGCATGGCGCTGGCTGAGGATATAACTCGTTCGTTTAAGAGCCGCGAAAACCGTTTCAACAGCGAAGAAATACAGATTGTGCTCCGTAACGTTTTTAATGACGCCTCAGCTGCCGGGCAACCGGAAAAAGGCTTGGCGATTATGAAAGAAATTTCCGACAGCGCTCAGGATGTTGAACTTAGGGCGGTAGCCTTTAAGGAACTTGGCGAAGTGCACCGAGAGCGGCAGGACTATACCCTGGCCCGAAGTCTTTTCGAGCAAGCCTTGGAGCTTACGGCCGACCGCCGTTTGAAGGCGGATATTCAGTATCAGATTGCCGAGGACGATTGCGGCCAAGGGCAGTATCGGACCGCGCTGCACAGTTATCTCGATTTCTTATCTTACACAGCCGGTGACGCAGAGGAGCGCGAACGGCTGGTGCTGTTTGTGTTGTTCGAGAACATTCGCCAGTTGCTTGAAAAATGCACTGAAGAAGATGGCGCCGCCGCAGTCGTTGAAGATTTTGATGCGGATGTGGAAGGCTTAAAAGAAGATCACGCTGCAAGCCATCCGCCCCTCGATTTGGCGATGGCTGCCAAAAGTCTCAAGTTTGAGGAATTCGACCGGGCCTTGGAAATCGCCGGGGCCATCGACGATCCCGATTGGCTTTTTTGCGTCTCGCTGATGAAAGTATCGGTTCTGTTGCGCATGGGCCGGTTTGAGGACGCGGTCGAGATTCTGAACGAAACGATCCAAACCCCGGGAAGCGAGAACGCCGTCACCCGCTATGCGGGTATCGAAGCCTGCAATCTGATTGGAGAAGGCAAATCGCATGGGAGTGTAGCTCTGGGCGATTGGTGGGTCGCCTCACCGATTTGGAACGATCCCGAACGCCTCCAAAATGTCAGCAAGCATGTCCCGCCGTATGTGCTGGTCAATTACGGCATTGCCTTGGCTTATGTGGGCCGCGCGGAAGACGGACGGCCGTTTTTTAAGATGGGCTGGGAATACAATCCCGAATGCCGTTGGGGAAGGCACTGCGGGGTAATCCTTGGCTTGAGCCTGGTGCAGCGCGGCGACATTGCCGAGGGCCGGGCAATTCTCGAACGCATTTACGGGCAATGCAGCCGCGCAGAGGTGCGCGCCCAGGCGGCGAATGCCCTTGCCGAACTGCGGATTGCCGAAGGCGACCAGGGCGCGGCCGCCGAGCTGATCGCCGAAACGCTGTCTCAAGTCGAACGGGAAGTTGAAGACCGCAGCGTGAAATACACCAAACAGCAGGCCCACTATTTGGCGGACAGAATGGCCGGACGATGAGGCTCTCGATAGGTAAATAATACGAGGAAAATCTTTAAACAACTCCGAGTGAGGAGGAGGGAAAGCTAATGGAAAACGAACGAAATATCATTACCACTTTCTTTGCCCTGGTTATTATCCTGCTATTGTTAGTCGGTATGCTGATATTTGAATCTCCAAACGAATCCAACCACTCAAATGAAGCCTGGGCCGGTGTAAATCCTACGCCCACGACCGCCACTATTCACCACGGGACGCCTCATAATGGCAGCATGGAATATGATGTGCAGATGACAAACACCACCGGAATTTGGGTAAAAAATTCGAGTCGCAGCTATACCGGGGATAAAATACGAAATTGCCTCGAGGAATTGGGCCGGGCCTGGGCCACAGCCTATCCAACTACAACCTATCCTCCCATTCAAATCACTGAAATTAGCCCAGAACATGGTGGCCCATTTCCTACTCCTCCAAATCATCTATCGCATAAAAATGGTTTGGATCTTGATTTCAGATATTTAAGAAATGACACTAGTGCGCCACAGGAGATGAAATTTCCTGATGATGAGGCGCATTACGATCATGATTTAACCCAAGATCTTATTGACAGACTCAACAACCTGGATTGCGACGCTCAGGTTCAACTCATTGGGGCCGCCTCTGCGGCAAATCTCAGCGGTGTGCAAACATGGTTGGGCCATAACGATCACTTTCATGTGCGATTTGTGGATCCGGATGGGACTTCCAACTAATCAGCACTAAAATGATTCAACGGAGGAAATTTAAAATGAATCGCATTCTGCCTATATTCATCATAACCTGCACTTTCAACGCTTTTTTGATTGCCGAAGATAGCCTGAGAGCCAGAAGACCTGCTCTGGGGGTGACACGCGACCGGGCAGCTAAAACTTGGTCATTAACGGCATCTGAACCAGGTATTGCATCCCCAAAAACTATTTTTCGGTCAAACTTATCGCTTGATTACGCTTCTTGGTCATCGGATGGCTCTTATTTGGCGTTTATCGTAAATGGGGATTTTTATAGCAACTGGGACGAGAATCAGAAAAAGTGGATTGACGGCGATGTGGGGCAGAAACTCGTCATCATGAATCGCGGCTACAAACAGGTTGCCGAGTTTGCAGACATCCGTCGTTACTGCTGGAGTCCGCACGGTAACCGGCTTGCGATGATTGCGGGGCAAGCGGTTGAGGTTGGATTAGGATTTACGCCGGACAAGATGGTTGTCTACGATGTTGATACAAAAACGCAATTGGAGATGCCAAGTACAGCCTATGATCTCTGTTGGGCCAAGCATGATAACATTATCTACATCGCTACATTCACCGAAAAGGTGGCCTTCGATCCTGTCCGCAAATCGAAAATCGATATTCTTTACCACGGCATCTATTTTTCGGATGATGGAGAGTATTATTACGATCCCTCATGGGAAGGTTCCGAGTTCGGAATTTACAGAACCGTAAACAACGAGAGGCTTACTCCGCCCGGCTCTCTGTTAAACCGCGAGTTCCTTCACCCTTACGGATGGCTCGAAGATTCGCATTGTCTTGTGATTTGGGATTATGACTCAAAGAAATCGCATATCGTTAATGTCGAGACGGGAAAATCAGTCACGGTCGATGCCCAACCCTTGGGTCAAATCGGCGCGGTCGTGCGCCGAAATGAATGGAACGATCCGGAATTTTGCGCCGATACCGCCATGCTGGAATCGTTGAAATGAAAAGAGACATAAGAGAAAGAATAACTCCCCGGCGTTCTATCCGCCGGTGTCGTCATCTTCTTGTGCGGATTCGTTGATGAAAACTTGGACGCCAAACATGGTTTAAGAATATAATCCTCTTGAATCTGAAATGTCGTGCATTTGCGGGTGATTTTTTTATCCCGGGTAACGAAATATCATGAACAAGAATAATAGAATTAGAATCTTGGCTTGTTTACTCATTCCCTCGCTCACGGTCATTCTTTCCGCCGCAGAGCCTTTGCCTGAGCGAAGACCTGCGGTAAAAGCCACATCGAACGAGTCTTATACCTCGTGGCAACTCGTCGTTAATGAGGTTGGCGCTGCTCAGGCTGAAACTGATTTATACAATAGAATACAAAAAGGTGTCAGCCTATTAGCTTCCGGAATGGTAATGCCAATGATCCGGTCTTTGACTTGACTCCAATTTATTCAGACGAGCTTATGAAAGATACAACGGCCGCTATTGATGTTCTGCTTCCTCACGTGGGGAGCCCATATATGATGGTCCGGGATGCTGTGCTCGGGACAATTGGATACTTGGATAGGCAAGATAATGGAAGAATTGACCAACAACGGGTTGCTGCCGCTCTGATTACTGCCGCGTCAGAGGATACAGAACCACAAGTGACAGTCACTTCACTGGAGCAGATGGAGTATTTGGGAGGTGACCTTGTTGGCGACGAAGTTACTACTGCAATTGCAACACTTATCGGCCCGGAACGCTCACGGCGGGTAAGGGTACAAGCCTGCATAACAGCGGGGATGTTGGGCGACGAAAGTGTTCTTCCTTTGTTGAAGCAGACAATGGACAATCCTTTTCCTAAAAGGAAGAAATTGGAGGACTGGGAACATCGCGACGCGGTTAAGATACGGCGTGCAGCGCGCAAAGCGGCGGCTAGGCTCGGAGATGCACCATCGCTTGCCGCTATTCGGGCAGAGATAAGCAGCGAAGATAAAATGAAGCAGTTTGAGGCAATAGAAGATATAGCGTACGCGAAAGACAAAAAGGCGGTAAAGCTCTTGATTCCTTTCCTGGACAAAGTCGAGAGTCCAGTGCCGCATCCGGAATTAGAATATGATAATCTGAACAGCAGAGTATTTCGGGACGAAGCGGTCAAAGCCTTGGATATCATTGTACACGATAAAGAATACCATATTATTAGACGTCCCCTATCTGCTCGGGATTCTGAAAGCCGTGCCACAGAGTGGAAAGTCTGGTGGAATGAGCATGGAGCAGAATTTGAGTAAGCACTCTGATGGGATTGTACCCAAAGCGCCTTCAGCTTCGCTTTGTGAGTAATTTAGATGTTCAAACCGTTGAAACGTTAAAAGCAAATGAAAGATAAAAAGAACTGTGGAGTGTTCTACCCGCTCCGCATAGAGCGATAAAATTCGAAGTCGTTATGACGGTTTTTGTGGACAATGTTGGTGGTGCTGGAATATAATTTCTGATAATTCCGAAATGTAGTGTATTTATGGGTGATTTTTCTCATCCGGGGGGAATTGCGATGCCCACCGTCCAAACCGTTCGTTTTCCGGTCTGCATTGGATTGTCGATCTTGTTGTTTATGGCAATTGAATTGCCCGCACCGGCGCAAGAAAACGCGCAAGACACTTCTTTGACAGCAGTTACGAAAAGTACGGAGTCGAATTCATCCGAACCCGGCGGCGCGTATCCATCGACGGAGACCTTGGCGCGGTATGCCGAATTAGGTTTCCCATTCACCGAGAAAAGACTGTACGCGCCCGGATATTCACTCGGACCGGTAGCCCAAGAACTTATCGGACTGCTGGAAGATACGGAGGATGAAGACCGGATAAAGGTACGGCGGGAAGGTATTTGCAAAGAGCTGGAGGCCTATCGCGGTTTCAATCCCTCACCATGGGCTGTTCAGAACCTCCAAGCGCTCCAAGAGGCGCAGCCCAAAATCGATGCGGACCGTTTGGTGGCGTGCCTTTATGCGGCAGAAAGACTTCACATTGTTATGCCAATGGATGTCTTGATTGAATATTGCCGTCTCGGTGTCTATACCGAGCACTATGTGCAGGTTGGAGGCATGGGGCGGCCCTTTACCGCAAGCTATAGCCCGGATGAAAAACTGATGCTGCTCCCGGGCGCGGCGGCGATTTTGCATGGCGGCGAGGAGGCAGTTACCGAACTCCGGCGGATTGCGTTATCTACAAAAGAAGCCGGTGGCGTACGGCTTCAAGCGGTTGGGTTTCTAAAAGAGTTATCGCCGAAGACGGCTGCTATGATCCGTAAGGAGTTGGCGGGCGAAAATTGCACGGAGCTGCAATCGGAGATCGACTTGCTGCTCTCACCCGAACATGGTTTCGGCTGGATGGATGTAGCCGGGGGCGTGGGTGCTTTGACCCGGCGAATTGAGAAGTGGAAATAAATCCGAGTGGCGTGCGGGTTAGGGAAATTGAATAATAAAAGCCGATTATCGATGGAAATAAGAATGTAGTGTCTTGCGGGTGATTTTGTCCCGGGCGTAACTAGCGCGTATTTTTTATTTGGGGGTGGAAACGTGATGAATCACTGGGAATTAAAAGCATTTGCGGTCGTCTTTTTATTTGCCTGGGCTCTTCCGGTTCCGGCGCAATCGGCAGAGTCAGGGCTGGTTGTCCGGAATTCCGTAGCACCGTCACTGGAGGCCTATCAACAAAGCAAAAATGATATGCCTTTGCGGGACTGCTTTGAGCTTGCGCTTACCCAAGTCAAGAGCGCCACTGAGGAACAGGTTATCGGCAGAGCCATATTGGACCTGTTGGAGATGTCGAAACCGCTCGAAAACACGAATGAAGCGCTTGAGGGCCTTATCGATTTTATACGACGGAATAATGTGAATACCAAAAAGCCAATCGTTCGCATGGCGTGGCAGGCGCGTGCACGGATTTTGGTAAGGCATGGGGCTGCTGAAGTTGCGGATGCTTTATTCCGGACAGCAATCGAAGGTAAGTGGAACGCTCCCGATTTCAGCGACAAAGGGTATGCATTCCGTTACTACGCCGATGGCCTAGAAGAAGCGGAGCGGTACGCGGATGCCGCGATACTCGAATATGAAGTGATGACCGGTCCCCACAATCCGGTTCCTGCCACGGATTGGAACATGATGAGCTTTATGTTCTACCGGCTTTGGAATTTGAAACATGCCCAGCCCGACGTATTAGCCGTGGAAGATGTGCTGCCGAAACTCGCCGATATCCCGGAGCATCCTGAATACCGGCGGATTGCGGAATCATTTTGTCTGATGGCTGACAGACGTTATGAGGAAGCAATTGCTTTGCTCGAAGAAATCGACCTGCAACTCGGTGACGATCCGGCGCCACAGCCAAAGATCGAAGAATCCGGCGAAACGCCCCACTACGGCGAGAAAAGAAATATCCCCCTGTATATTGCGGCGGCGCGTTTTCTGGATGGCGCCGATATAGAGGCGGCCCGCGCAAACCTGGCTGAATTTTGGCGGCGTAACCAAGACCGGCCCGCTTATGTATTTGACAAAAGCGTTGTCATTGCACATCGGTTGGGGGTGTATCCGGGCGAGATGGAGAATCGAATCGTGCAAGTGACGCAGTCCTTAGTCGATCAAGGATTCACCAGCGATCCGAAAATACGGCCGCAAATACCGGATACTGATATTGCGCGTTTTTTTGCGTTCCATGCGCATGGTCTGCGATTGGCCGGACGTATAGAAGAAGCAAAAGCGGTTTGTTTGGATAACGTTGAACGGTACTTCCCGAACAACTCGGGCAGTGTAAGTTCGCTTTATACTTATGGACATATCATGTGGCAATCGGACCACGATCTTGAAGCGGCCCGGGCTGCTTTCCAACGAATCGTGGATGAATGCAACGATACGGTCTCAGACAACAACAGCGCCCGAATGTTGCGGATGGCGAGGGCGAGTCTTATTGATGTTCTTAAACTTTTAAAGAGGCCAAAAGAAGAAATTCTTCCCCATGTCTATGAACTTAGGGATGCAACGGATTCTGAAAACAAACGGTATGTAGATATCCTGAATCGGGAAATTCGGCACATGCGATAAACTGCGGAGCGTTCTATCCGCTCTCAGGCTAGGTATTAATTCCGAAAAATGATAAGCGGGTATCAGTAACAATTTTCCCCCCAAGCCTACGGCGAAACCTTCTGAGATATGTATCTCACTATTTTTCAATCTGTTGCTGAAGGTGCGATTGCATGAATAAGAGAAACTCATAGCCATAATTGAGCAAATTAATCAATTGAGTTAAGTATGATCTCATGCGAGTAGCTATTGTATTTAGATAGATGAGGTTGAATCTTAAATAAATTATTTCGATAAATTATATTAAATTTCTGTTGACAAACACCGCAGATCATGATTACAATCTTTCTGTATCTGGACAGCGGTGTCTTGCGGGTGATTTTTTTATCCCGGGTAACGAAATACTGAATTTTAATTAAAAATCGAACAAGGAGGCGGAAATGGGCAATTTAATCCTTTGCATCCGCAAATCGTGGGCATGGACTGGTGTGCTTTTGCTGCTGACCTTTGCCGCAATTGGTTGGGCATGGGCCCAACGGGATCAGAAAAGTCCCCTCACCGATGATTTCTATGCACAGTTAACACCTGAAGATCGCATGGCGCTGGCTGAGGATATAACTCGTTCGTTTAAGAGACGCGAAAACCGTTTCAACAGCGAAGAAATACAGATTGTGCTCCGTAACGTTTTTAACGACGCCTCAGCTGCCGGGCAACCGGAAATAGGCTTGGCGATTATGAAAGAAATTTCCGACAGCGCTCAGGATGTTGAACTTAGGGCGGTAGCCTTTAAGGAGATGGGCGAAGTGCACCGCGAGCGGCAGGACTATACTCTGGCCCGAAGTCTTTTCGAGCAAGCCTTGGAGCTTACGGCTGACCGCCGTTTGAAGGCGGATATTCAGTATCAGATTGCCGAGGACGATTGCGGCCAAGGGCAGTATCGGACCGCGCTGCACAGTTATCTCGATTTCTTATCTTACACAGCCGGTGACGCAGAGGAGCGCGAACGGCTGGTGCTGTTTGTGTTGTTCGAGAACATTCGCCAGTTGCTTGAAAAATGCACTGAAGAAGATGGCGCCGCCGCGGTCGTTGAAGATTTTGATGCGTATGTGGAAGGCTTGAAGCAAGATAACGCTGGAAGCCATCCGCCTCTCGATTTGGCGATGGCGGCTAAAAGCCTCAAGTTCGAGGAATTCGACCGGGCCTTGGAAATCGCCGGGGCCATCGATGATCCCGATTGGCTTTTATGCGCCTCGCTGATGAAGGTTTCGGTTCTGTTGCGTATGGGCCGGTTTGATGATGCGGTTGAGATTTTGGACGAAACAATCCAAGAGCCGGGAAACGAAAACGCTGTCACTCGCTATACGGGGATCGAGGCCTGCAATCTGATTGGCGAGAGTAAATCGCACGGGAGTGTCGCACTGGGAGAGTGGTGGGTGGCCTCATCGATCTGGAATGATCCCGAACGCCTTCAAAAAGTCAGCAAACATGTCCCGCCTTACGTTCTTGTCAATTACGGCACAGCACTTGGCTATGTGGGGCGCGCGGAAGAGGGAGTTCCGTTTTATAGGATGGGCTGGGAATTCAATCCCGAATGCCGTTGGGGAAGGCAGTGCGGGGTGATTCTTGGTTTGAGCCTGGTGCAACGTGGGGACATTGCCGAGGGCCGGGCAATCCTGGAACGCATTTACGGACAATGCAGCCGCGCGGAGGTGCGCGCCCAGGCGGCGAATGCCCTTGCCGAACTGCGCATTGCCGAAGGCGACCGGGGCGCAGCCGCCGAGCTGATCGCCGAAACGCTGTCTCAAGTCGAACGGGAAGTTGAAAACCGCAGCGTTAAATACACGAAACAGCAGGCCCACTATTTGGCGGACAGAATGGCCGGACAATGAGGCTCTCGATAGGTAAGTAATAGGCGGAAAGTCCTTAAACAACTCCGAGAGAGGAGGAGGGAAAGCTAAATGGAAAACGAACGAAATATCATTACCACTTTCTTCGCCCTGGTTATTATCCTGCTATTGTTAGTCGGTATGCTGATATTTGAATCTCCAAACGAATCCAACCACTCAAATGAAGCCTGGGCCGGTGTAAATCCTACGCCTACAACAGCGACAATCCACCACGGTACACCTCGTGGCGGATATATGGAATATGATGTCCAGTTAACAAACTGTACTGGCATTTGGGTAAAAGACTCATCGCGCAGCTATACTGGCGATAAAATACGTAACTGCCTTCAAGAACTTGGCAAGGCCTGGGCCACGGCCTATCCAACAGCGACTTATCCCCCAATTCAGATTACAGACATCAGCAAACCAGGTGGAGGTTCATTCCCGCCGCATGGATCACACCAAAATGGGTTAGATGTCGATTTTCTATATTTGAGAAATGATGGCAATTCAACACAAGGGATAACTCTGCCGAGTGCGTACTATGATGAAGACTTAACGCAAGACCTTATTGATAGACTTAACAACTTGGATTGTGACGCTGAGGTCCAGGTAATCTATGCTGATTCTGCAGCCGGTCTAAGCGGGGTCCAAACATGGCCTGATCATGACGACCATTTTCATGTGAGATTTGTGGACCCGGATGGGACTGGCAATTAAGCAGCAATTAAGATTCTCAATGGAGGAAATGCAAAATGAACTACATTCTTTATACATTAATTATAGTTTCCATATCTTCCATCTCTCTCTCGTCCGAAGAGACTCTGCATAGTCGAAGACCCCCGGTAGAAGCAAAGTCGAACGAGTCTTATACCTCATGGCAGCTCATGGTGGCGGAAGCGGGCGCCGCATCTCCGAAGACTATCTATCAGTCCAACTTATCGCTTGATGACGCTTCCTGGTCATCGGATGGCTCTTATTTGGCGTTTATCGTGAACGGAAAACCCTATTCAAATTGGGATGAAAAAGAGCAGAAGTGGATTGATGGTGATGTGGGGCAGAAACTTGTCATCATGAATCGCGGCTATAAACAGATCGCGGAATTCCCTGACATCCGCCGCTATCGCTGGAGTCCGGACAAAAATCAAATCGTTATGATAGCCGGCGATAATTATGTAGGTGGATTCGGATTTATTTCAAATAAGACATCTGTTTACAACATTGAAACAAAGGCTCAGATCGAAATTCCATGTAAAGCCTACGATCTCTATTGGGCCAAGCACGATAACACGATCTACATGGATTCAATCAACGAAAAGGCAGCATTCGATCCTGTCCGCCAATCGAAAGTCGATATTTCTTATCACGGCATCTATTTTTCGGATGATGGACTTTTTTATTTCAGCCAATCTTGGGAGGGCGGAGGATTTGCGCTTTATAGAATGGCGGGTAATGAGAGAGTATCTTCTCAAAATGAAATGTTAAACCGTGATGATTTGCATCCATACGGCTGGCTTGAAGATTCGCATTGCCTTGTGATTTGGGACTACGATCTAAAGAAATCACATATCATCAATGTTGAGACCGGAAAATCAATAACAGTCAATGCCCAACCCTTAGGCCAAATGGGCGCAGTCATACGCCGCAATGAGTGGAACGATCCGGATTTTTGCGCCGATACCGCCATGCTGGAATCGTTGAAATGAAAAGAGACATAAGAGAAAGAATAACTCCCCGGCGTTCTATCCGCCGCCGGTGTCGTCATCGTCTTCTTGTGCGGATTCGTTAATGAGGATTTGAACGCCACCGATATCCGCCTGGGTTACACCGCCTTCGATTGCGACATAGATTAATTCTTTGGCTTCGATCAGAGCGGGAACGGTGTTATCGCCAATTTTTAATTCCACCCGGGATTGCAGGGCTGTAAGCCCATACCCCGCCGCCGCCGCGAACCGCAATTGAAAATGGTCGGTGGCGCTGATGACATCGAGCGAGGGTCTGACTCCGTAGATGGCGCTCTCCTGCAGGTCGGGTATTTCTACCGCCGGGGTTGAAACGCTTAACACGAGCGCGGCTGCATGGGATTCGGGCAGCTGTTCACAACGGATATCGAGGATAAACGTCTCCCCCGAGGCTGCTTGCAGGGTGTTGGATGAGATCAGCAGCAGCTGCGCGGAGGCGTATTGTGCGGAAAGATGAAAGAAACACACCAACAAGGCGGGCGTTAGATAACCGAACCGGAAAAAACGGGTTTGGTAAACGTTACGCATTGTGCCTCGTGCAACGCCGCCGCCCGTGGGGATTTTCATCGTAGGACGGGCGCGGCTCGCAAACTCCCGGCTTACCGGTTCGAGGGCGCCTCAACCGCGCCTTCCGGATCTATAATGGTGGTCAGGGAACTCTTTTGTACTTCAACCTTAATCGGTTCTCCCTTTCCGGATTCTGCGATTTTGATGACGGCGACGTTGTCTTTTATGCCTAGCACCGTGCCGTGGACTCCGCCCGCTGTGATAACCCGGTCGCCCTTTTTGAGTTGATTTAGCCGCGCCTCATGGCGTTTACGCTGCTGGATCTGCGGACGGAAGATGATGAAATAGAAAATGAAGATAATGGCACCCACCATCATCAAATTCTGGGTAATAAAATTGCCCATCGATGGTGGCGCGCCAGCCGCGCCGCCTGCGCCTTGTCCTGCTCCACCGGCGGGGCCTGCGGGTATGATGGGCGGTCCGGAACCGGGCCCGGCTTCATTTTGTGCGATTGCGATGATTTCTTGTAAGAATGCGAACATGATTCAGGAAGTATAGGCCAGCGGGAGACGGCGTCGAGACTTCGAGCGTGTTTCCTCTTTTCCGGGCCGGAACGTTGTTACGCCCGGTCAGGCAGAGCCTCAAGCATACTCACGATCTGTTCCGGCTCGGGCATACGTCCCGGTCCGAAATCGCCGGAGGCCAGATCGCCGATTTCGGGTTCGATGATATGGAATCCCAACTCTTTAAGCCGCTTTACATTGGCCTGGACGATCTTGTTGGACCACATCTGGTGGTGCATCGATGGGACCAAGACCACCGGACATGTGGCCGCCAAAAGCAGCGAAGTCAAAATATCATCCGCCAAACCATGTGCGGCCTTGGCGACGATATTGGCTGTGGCCGGAGCGATTACGATTAAATCGGCAAGCGTTGACCATTCGATATGGGTGATTTCGTTGTTGGGATCCATCCAGGTGTCATTGGTGCCCACGGGATGCCGGGAAAGAGCCTGCATTGTGAGCGGCGTGACAAAATTCTGGGCGGAATCGGTCATGATTACGCGTACATTTGCGCCGTTTTTGACCAAAAGCCTCACGATCAGCGGGCTTTTGTAGGCTGCAATTCCGCCTGATATCCCCAACAACACCTGTGCGCCGGATAATTTCATGATTCTTTCCGTTCCTTTCCAGGCAGATTGTGGGCCAGCCATTCCACCAGCGCGGCGGCAATGGCTTCACGCCCATCCAGTGGGCCGGTGATAACCCGGACATCCTCCGGCCAAGAAACCAGCATGGCCTGGTGATTTTGAACGCCGACATCTTCCATCCGGTTGGCGATGACCAGCTCCGCCCCCGAACGCCGATGGAGATCCTCCGCACGGTCCAACAGGGTTTCATCATCGATGCCCGCTTCCAGTTTACAGCCAATCAAGCAGACCGAAGGATCTTTTTGTTTGATGGCTTCGATCAACTTGGGAGCGCGAACCAGGCGAAGCGTGATTTTTTCACGATCTGATGGGATTTTGCCTCCGGTTTCGGTTTCAGGCAGATAATCTAGCGCCGCAACGGCTTGTATGACCGCATCGTAATACCCCGGCTCAAGCCGCCGGTCCAAATGCTCTTTTAACTCTGCAAAAGTCTCAAAGCGAATGATAATCAGACTCTGACGCGGCTCGTTCTCATTCTGGCCACGATGCATACAACACACCGGCGCAGTTTCGATTTCCGGGACAATGCTGCCCGGCCCGGCCATAAGCGTCACATTTGCGCCATGCTCGTAGCAGGCCATGGCCAATGCTGTGCCCAGACGGCCGCTGGAACGATTGCCGATATAACGTACGGCATCGATTGGAGCCCATGTCGGCCCGGATGTAATCAATATGTTTCGGTCTTTTAGCACGCTCACAAATTTGATCCTTTCAACCCAAGCAGACTATCACGCCCAACAAAATAAGCCCGCCCTGTTCCCAATTTGAGATCAAATCCGCTTTGTGGTTGAGATTCGGCATCAGCAATAGGATAGGTGGGCTGGGGGATAAGCGATTACGATTCTCCGGGGAGTGTATGACGCCTACACTGTTTTCATGCGTATCGAACAATCCGAATTACTCTCTCAACTCGATTGGCTAATCCATGGCTTTTGTTCGCCGGGAACAGATGCAGTACCGAATGAGGACGATTTTTTTGCGGCAAATTGCAGCTATCAATGCGGCGATCCGGAGGCTGTCTTTGCCGCTCGTCAAAAGGCGTGCGCAAATCTGGGACTGAATGCCTACGATCTTGTGTTTGTTTATCAAGAACATGGCACCAAAGTCTGCCAGGTTAGCGAAACGCACCGGGGCGCAGGCGCAACACCCGAATGTGAACGTCTGGGGCCGGCCGATGCGCTCTCGACCGATCAACCCGGCGTGCCATTGGGGATTTTGGTTGCCGATTGTTTGCCGGTATTTGTTGCCGACCGTAAGCGCCGCCGCGCCGGATTGATTCATAGCGGCTGGCGCGGAAGTCATGGCGATATTGTGGGAGGGGTTCTCCGCCAATGGATCGAAACCGGGTCATCGCCGGAAGATTTGTTGGTGTGGATTGGCCCCGGTATCGGATTCTGTTGTTTTGAAGTTGGTGCTGAAGTCCTGGAGGCTTTTGCGATAGATTATCCCGATTGGATGGATCTGCTGCGCGATGGCGTTTTAAATCAAAATCCCCCAAACGGAAAGAACGCAATGAAATCCGAACATGTCCCGGCAGGTTTTGTCAATCTTCCGGAACTGGTGCAGAGACAACTTCTACGCTGTAAACTTCCACCTGAGAACATAGATATCGCGAACCAATGCACGAAATGCGGCAGCGGCTATTTCTCCTACCGCCGGGATGGCGCAGGGAAGGGACACAACATGGCCGTGATGGCTATTCGTTAAGGTTGTTGAAAGCTCGGACAAATCAAGTCTGAATTCGATTGAAGAACAATGAGTGGCAAAATCACTGAGATCATACTGAACGGGATCATCGAAGAAGAGACCGACCGTTATTACCACATCTGCTTTTTCGGAGACCGGGAACGCGAAAACCGCGATATTCTCGAAAATTATATTTTTGTTCCCAAGCCTGTTTGCCGTATCGTGGATCGTTCGACCGTGGCCATCCAAGATTGGTACGTCAAAAAAAATAAGCTGGGCAAATTTATGAAGACCTACGATGCCGCAAGCATCCGCGTTGATATGAATACAGTTCGCCTCAAACGCCTCCCCGTAATCCGCCGACGATAGAATCCCAAATATCAAGATCTATATCCGAGCGTATTAGAAGTCTGGTATGCTTGCCGCATGAGCGTGCATCACGCGCCTGCGTATTTGGTTCAACATGCCCGGCGGTTGATTGCCGCCGGAAAGCGGGAACCCTGTGCGCCGCATCTCTCATGGCTGACCAGTTGGGAGACTGCGTTGCGATGGCAAGATGAACGCAAATATGGGCTTTTGATTTATCAAGCTCAAAATCCCTTGGGTGAAAATGAATTGAATTGGCTACAAGCCGCTTTTGCGCGCGCTTATGCGCGTCCTTTTGTGGATTGCCATCAGTTCACCTCAACCTGCGGCGTCTTTTTTTTCGGTGGAGTTCCCCCTGAAATTCCTTTGCCCAAGGTTGAATTCCCGGCTTTGGATGGCTCGTTTCCGGACCTTAAACCGAGAAAGGTTGCTTCATCCCGCAAGAAAGTCTCCCCTACCCGTGATCTGAAACCTTGGGATCCGGCTTCATCACAGAAACATGTACCCAAATAATGAATGATAGATGGAACGGACCGGCCTATATGCAATGAGTGGGTCGGACTACGTAGATTATTTTTTCTTGCGGTCTTGAAAGGCCATACGTCCGGTTCTGCTGCTCATGGACGGCAGATCAATATCATCCCGTTTTGTGACGGGACCCGCTTCTCCATTTGCGCTTTGCGTTTCAATTTCCGCCTTTAGTAGGACTTCGGCGTTTTCGAGTTCTTTGCTTTCTTCGCGCGTTTTATCAAGTACTCGTTGAGTATCTACTAACAAGAGAATTTCCTGCATTACTTCTTCACGGATTGCCTGGATATTCTCGGGGGTTTTTGTTGTGGTGAATTCCGATGTTGAATTCGAACTTGGCGGCCGGTTGCTAACGACATGATCGATGCTAGCCCGCAGTTCATCCTCTTCCGGAAGCACTTGCTGCAATTCCAAAAGGCTTTGGACAATTGCATCGGACAAGGTCTCATAAAGTTCGATCGCCTGACGGACAAACCACCACCAATAGCGGAGCAGTTCCAGCCGGTAAACAAGAGATGAGCGTACATCCGCTCGTAACCGGTTCTGCTTGGGAGCCGCCTGTTTTGTAAGCAATGCCAATTCGCGATGGAGACGTTTTTCTTCCTCAAATCCTCCCTTATGTACTGCTGCGGCGATTTGCTCAGAGACCTCACGTAAACGCATTAATTCTTGGTCGGTGGATGAAATCCTGCGTATTCGCGTATCTGTAGTGCCGAGTAAATCCCGGACGCGGACAACTGCGATTAACATTTCGCTTACCGAACTGCTAAATATGGAGATTCTGGATGGCTCGATCTGTTCCCGTTCGGTCAATTTGGCAACAACGTTTTGGCACTCCGATGCCGCGCGGCGGACCTCCATCACGATTTGATTGGCCTCGCCATTGATAATTACGTTCGCGACCTGGTTTGCGTGAGAATGATCAGGTTCTTGTGCCATGTCCGAGATATGCCATTTCAGCGATGACTAGGTTTTGACTTGTCCAATCCAATCGAACAATACGCAGTTGCTCGATTCTATAGCCCCGGTTCTTCTGCAATCTATCAAATCACTTATCGGCAGCCGTCTGTTAAGTATTGAATGCAAATATAGATGTAATTTTACAATCAACCGATGGATTGTCATAACATACGACAATCTTCCGGTACAGGACAGTCAGAATCGGCCAATTTGCTATCACTTGTGCTGATCCGGAGTCCTAATTTAGCTGACGGTGGACTTGGATCAGTTATGGGATGGCCGCCATGAGTCTCGCGTGCGGAAATGCAATCCAAATAACAGGATACCGCTCAGAATCATAAATGCTGATGCTAATACAAATGTCGAATGCAGTCCGATGGTCAGAACGAGAAATGTCCCTATCCAAGGAGCGATAACTCCACGCACACCGGTGAGCATGGTGTGAATGCTGCTGTATGCCGTGGCTTGCTCGGGTGTCCCAAACGCCAATGAACCTAAAGTCCAATTGAGCGATGCGCCTGCGGTAATGAATCCATAAATGGCGTAACACAAATAGGCCCAAGGCACTGAGTCGGCGAAGGTGAAACTTAAGGGGTGCAAGGCAAAAACAAAACAGATTACCGCTCGCTGCAGAATCGGATTGCCCAGACGGTCCAAAAAGGCGCCCCAAGGGCGGATAAACAAAGCCATAAAAACAGGGTGCAACAGGCCGGTCATGATAGAAATCTCCCACCAACGCGCACCGAGGCCGCCATCGACATCGGCAATCAGGCGTACATAAAGCGGCAGACACCATAGGTTGGGGATGCCTCCAAGAATGTAAAAGGCCTGGTACCAGAAGAATTGCCGGTCCGTGCGCAGGATGTGGAAGATATCACGCCAGGGAACCAGAGGTTTATTGCGCGGTTCTTGGGGCTCACCGCGAGGGCGGATAAACGAATATTGGTAGGCGCCGGCGAGGCTGATACAAGCGGCGAGCACAGCCAGGGGCCAATACCAACTTTCGCGATATTCGATCATGAAGCCGACGGCCAGGTTTGTGGGCACCGTGACATAAAGACGTAGGAGCTGGACATGTGAAAGTACCCGGTTACGAATGCCCACCGGGTAATTGGAGCGCATGATGCTCGCATGGGCAGGAATGCGAAGCACGGTCGAAGTCATAATCCAGGTTGACAAAAGCGCGAAAGCCCAGCCGCTCTGAAAGAATGGGAATAACAAGAATAAACACGAGCAACGTGCCAAAACCCAAGTTGCCAAAACGAATTGCCGCCGCCGGAGTGGGATAAAGGCCTGAACCAAAGGTGTTATCAGCAGTCCCATATGCAATGCGGACATCAGAAGATTGTGCTGTACATCACTCAATTCCGCGGTTTTACGGCCCACGAACAACAACAGCTGAAACACTGTTCCGGTATAAAAACCGTCCAGTACCGCGCTGGCTGCGTCATAGTTAAAGGTGTGCCGTACTCGAAACGGCAACGATTTGGCGAACCGCGTCACGATTGCTGGTTTCCTCCGGTTCCGCTCATTGAGCGGCATTCCACCGTAGCACGGGTGGCGCTGGGGCGAAGATCTATTACCCGGATTGATTCAATAAAATGGCAATATGAGGATTGGAGGGAGGTGGATCGTGGTGCAGTAGTATGAATTTCGCTACTATTTTTCTGCCAAATCATCATTTGGGGTAAATGATCTGCTATGGAAACTCAACCGGAAACGCGAACGGCGCCAGCGCCGGAGACATCAACTCAACCGCCCTCGTCATCGCGAACCAAAGATTATGTCTATCTACTCATCGCATTTTGCGGATTGATTGCTGCTTACCTCGTATGGGAATTCGTTCTTGCGCCCAAAGAAATCCGTCTTGTCGACCTGGATTACACTGTGGAAAGCTTTCAATGGATGGAACCGAAAATCAATACATCCATTGACGGCAATCCCCTCAAAATCGGGAATACGATCTATACGCACGGTTTGGGTGTTCATGCCAATACCGAAATCAGCCTGAAGATCCCTAAGGGGATGAAAACCTTTCTGGCGGAAGTTGGAGTGGATGCGGAGATGGTCCCAGGGGAACATCCTTCCTCCGTTCGCTTCATGGTTCAGCTGGATGGTGTGTTAGCGCCGCCGACCGAAATTATTCGTGCGGGAGAACAGCCCCACCAATTAAGTATTCCGGTCGAGGGTCATACGCATATGCTTTTAATTGTGGACGATGCCGGTGACGGTAATCACTCGGATCATGCCGATTGGGCCAATGCCCGCTTTGTTCGTTAGGAGCAACTAAACCCGGCTTGATCTTTTTATTGTCCTTGCCGGAGGACAGTGGGGAAGCTCGTGACCAAGGATTGCGAATTGCCGGGAAAGGGAAAAAGCCCGATTGTCCTTATCCATGGCCTGGCCGGATTCGGAAAGTTGTTTGGCTGCGAGTATTACAATGGCATTCCCGGTCATTTACGCAGCATCGGCTATGAAGTTGCTGTTCCCGTTACTCATCCCACGGCCACAATCCAACATCGAGCCGGGCAACTGCTCGCGTTCTTAAACGAACATTATCCGGACCGTCATGTTCATCTTGTCGCTCATAGCATGGGCGGTCTCGATGCCCGGTACTTGGCCTCTCCCGGCGGCCTGAATCAGGGGCATCGCTTCATTTCGATCACTACGATTGCCACCCCTCATCAAGGCAGCATATTGGCCAGATTTTCTGCTTCGCTTCGACTTGCTTGGCCGCTTTGTTGGATCTGCCGAAAACTCAGGAACCGAGAGTCATGGGATGATGAGACGCGCAAGTTTTTTCAGGAATTCCCTGATCAAAAGATGCCCGGCGTGAAGCAGCTGACTCCGGAATTTATTCGCAATGAATTCAATCCTGCTACACCTGATCATCCGCACCCGGTCTACCGTTCTTACGGCGGAAAAAACTTTGGAGAAAATGGGGCCACTGCAGATTGGATGTTCTTCTTGCAGTGGCCCATTTTGTCATTGTTTGAAGGGGCCAACGATGGATTGGTCAGCGTGGCCTCAGCCCGGTGGGGGCAATGGAAAGGGATTCTACCGGCCAATCACCGGGATCAAATCGGCCACCTTAATCCGCGTAGTGGTATTCCTTTTGACCGGTTCGCTTTTTATGCGAATTTGGCCCATGAGGTAACGTCATTAGAATCGGCTACGGTTTCCTTCGAATCGCGGTATGGCGCCAATGTGGTTCCGATGCCGGCTGCGAATTCCGGGAATTTCGCCGAACCTTAAAACCACCCCTAATTATTAAAGCGCCATGGTTTCCCACAAGGCGCGATAGAAATGAAGGATACGAATCGGATCCGGTGATTCCCAACCGACTTCTATCGAGGTATAGCCTTGATAATTGATCGATTTCAGCAGGTTGAAGATCTCCCGCCAGGGGTACCGTTTCTTATCGTAGATTTCTTGAATATGGCAGCAAAAGATGCGGTCTTTCAGCAATTCGAAACCATAGCGGACTGAACCTTTTTCATCGGGATCGTCACTATTGCAATTCCAAGTAACGCCCACGAAGGGATGTTCCGCCCCCTGCATAATTGACCACATATTCTCCAACTTATGAGTTACTCTGCCATGGCATTCGACAAAGAGTTTCACGTTTAAATCCTGGGCGGTTTTGGCACAAATCAGGAGGCTTTCCGATATCTGTGCAAGCGTCTTATCCAGGGGTACACCCTCGGGGTGGCCGTTGGGACGGACCTTGATTCCCTCCGCGCCTACATCGGCAGCTAATTGCAAATAACGCTTGGTTCCTTCGATGTTTTCCTTAACTTTGCTCTGTTCGGCATGATGATAGTCAAATGCCGTTCCGAGCCCGTAAAGATCGACAGGGCTGTCATCAAACATCTTTTTGACTTCGGCCCGTTGGGCCTTGGAGAGATCATCTTCCACTTTATGGGCGTGGGTACTGCGCAGTTCTACCCCTTCGATATTGGTTTCACTGCAATTTTTGATAATTGTTTCAACATCCCACGATTTGGCGAGGTTATACGTTACAAGTCCGAGTTTCACTGTTATGCGCTCCTTTGGGTGGTCTGCAATTTCGTAATCCGGGCTAGTGTAGCGCGTTTCTGCCAACGTACATGCGTGTTGATTGCCGATTCAGCTATAAGGGGACGTCAAGGCCGCTTCCTATAGCGTTTTAGGCCCGGCTTTGGACCACCGTTACGATGCCCCCGCAGTATCGAGTATGATCTCAGCCAACCTATCTTTACCTTATAGGAGAGGAACCTATGAGAAAATCGTTTCTGTATTTTGCTGCTTATTGTGTTATCGCAGGTGCTGCGTTGCACGCCGATGCCCGGTCTTTCAGGGTCAATCTGATTCCCAATGGAACCAAGATTGATGGAATTGGATGCATCAATTGCCACTTCAGCAAGTTCGGTGGTGGCCCAAGAAATGCCTTTGGCGAGGCGGTTGAGGCCTTGGTTTCGCCCGGGGCCTCTACCCCATTTTGGGATGCGGTTTTTGCTGCCGAAGATTCAGATGGTGATGGCGCTACGAATGGCGAAGAACTGCTGGATCCGAATGGCGAATGGGTATCCGGTCAGGCCGATCCCGGACAACCTGAATTGGTTACGAATCCCGGAGATGCCACGAGCGTCCCGGAGACATCCAATGTTGCGGAGTGGATGCTGTATTAATTGAATAGGCAATAAATAAAGCCGCCCTCCCAGAGGTTGCCCGGTTAAGGGATATACCGGTGGGAGGGCGGCAAATGGACTATTTAGCGAATAAGCTCGTTGGCTACAGTGCACGCATAAACGCGACAAGTGCCTCTTTTTCGCTTTGGCTCAGCTGTAATTGCTGAATGATGTTGAAAAATTCCACCGTGTCTTCAAGCGTCATCAGCCGTCCATCATGCATGTATGGGGGTGATTCTTTGATGCCGCGCAGGGGGAAGGTCTTGATTGGACCATCTGCCGATGCGTATCGGCCGTTGATCAAGCGCGGCTCGTAGAAACGCTCGGTTTTTATATTGTGCATTAGGTTATCCGTATAATACGGCGGGACATGGCAGCTGGCGCATTGGGCTTTGCCAAAGAAGATTTCCTGTCCTTTCAGTTCCTGTTTGGTGGCCTTATCCGGATCGAGTTTGCCGTAAATGTCCAGTTTGGGCGCGGGCGGGAAGTCTAAGATTGATTCAAACTCGGCCATAAAATGCACCTGGCTTCCGCGCTCAGGGATGTTGACGCCTTTCTTTGCCGCAATTACATGATCGCCATCGAAATAGGCGGCGCGTTGCTCGAATTCGGTAAAGTCTTCAATACTCTTAAGAGCGCGTTGCGAACCGAAGAGGCGTTGGATATTCACACCCCGCAATGGAGGTGTATCCAGCCGGTGCCGGTATTCCTGAGGACGGATATCACCGACCAAGTGGGTTGTACCGTTGCTATGCCCATTCACATGGCAGTCGAAGCAAGTGACGCCCCGGCTGGGCCGTGCAGAGCGCCGGTCTTCAGTCTGGTTGAACTGTTGCTGCGGGAATGGTGTGACCAGAAGCCGTAATCCTTCGAGCTGCTTAGGATTTAGGATTCCGTTGAAAATCTCATAGTAATTATCAATTGTCACAACTTTGCCTTGTGACACATCGCCTAAATCCGGCCGTGTCGTCAAAAAGATCGCGGGCGGATATTCGGGCAGAATGTGTTTCGGCAGGTCGAAATCCAGATCGAAGCGGGTTAAGTCCCGGCCTTCTTGTTTTTTAATCTCATCGATGTGTTGTTTGGGGAAAACCATCCCGCCTTCCGGGTGATTGGGATGTGGCAGCGGAAAGAAACCAGCCGGGAATACATCCTTCTTCTTGATTTCATCGGGAGACATTTTGCCGAGCTTTTCCCAGGTCAGGCCATCGGGAAGTTTAACTCGGACGCCCTCTTGCACTGCTTTCCCACGGGACATGGTGACTCCATCCGCGGGACGGTCGCTTAGGTCGTACCGTTCCTCAAGCAGTGCCATATGCTTTTTCATGATGCCGTCTTTGGCTGAAGACATTCGAGCCATGACGTCATCAAAATCCTCGGTGATGGCAACAGGCGCGTAACTGGTTGCTGCGCGTTCCGCGACTTGGCTTTGAGCCAGACCGGTATACAGGAACAGTCCGCCGACTGCTGCCACTAACAACAATTTTCTCCAGGTTCTTTCTCTCATGGGTTTCCTCCTTTACATTCCTCGGCGATGCCAAAAGGCTTCAGACACGTATCACGTGCCTTTGGTTAATATTGGGGAGAGTGACGTTTCAAAACTTATGCGGATCGAGTACCGAAATGTGTGACGTACGGCATGCTGTTTGTCACTCAGGCTTCTTTTGGTAAATACTTATATAATAATCATTCCTATTTAGGATGATACAGTAGATACTACCACACCGTCAACGGGGACACTATTTTGTTACAAACTTTGGTCTGTTTATGCCGCTCTTTTGCTGACTGAACCGGAAATCGCGCCGCCCATTTTTCATCCTCCTCCATGACGGCGACCCTACTGATATTCCTGCGTATTAAAGACCCCAAAACATCTTGCTCCAGTATTTTCGACAGGTCAATAACCTGTGGATGTATGTTCAGGCAAATTATGCGTCGTGATGGATGTACGCCGCCATCTACCATATTTCGGTAGATGGAATGTTTCCGCTACACTTTGGGTTATGGTCCGGCATGAGGTTACAAGTATCGAGTTACGCGGTTTTTTGCACCATTTGGGTGTTGAGCGGGGATTGGCGAAGAATACAGTCGCGGCTTATCGGAGGGATCTATCCCACCATCTTGATTGGCTTCAAGAGCAGAAAATTCGGTTTCCTGGTGGTGTTCATTCGGGAACTGTACAGGATTATTTGCAAAGCCTGCGTGAATCCGACCTGCGTTTGACTTCTCTATCCCGCAAAAGTTCCGCTTTGCGCACATTTTACGCCTACCTGACTGAAGAAGGCGTCTATACGGAAAGTCCGGCAGAGATGGTGAAACTGCCACGTCGTCGGCCCCAGTTCTCTTCGGCGTTGGATCGCGATGAAATTCAACAGCTTTTAGACCATGTTGCCGCACAAGAGGAAACACCACTTCGCATCCGTGATGAAGCCATTTTGGAGCTGCTTTATGCCACGGGTCTGCGTGTTTCCGAACTTGTCAACCTGCGTCCCGGGGATTTGGACATGCAGCAGCTCTATCTACGTACGTTGGGTAAAGGTGGCAAAGAACGTTTGCTTCCGTTTCACGATGCTGCCCGTAACAAAGTAGAACGCTATTTACAGGAATCCCGGCCGTTGTTGGCAAAGGGAGCAAAGAAACAGAGTGCAAAAAGCGGTGTACTGTTTCTCAACAAAAACGGCGGGCCATTATCCCGAATCGGTCTATGGCAGAAATTGCGTGCTTACGCTCTTGGTGCAGGCTTAAAAGAGCTTCCTTCGCCACACACCCTGAGGCACAGCTTTGCCACCCATCTTTTAGAGGGCGGGGCTGATCTACGGGTTGTCCAGGAACTCTTAGGTCATTCCAGTATCAGTACGACAGAAATTTACACGCATGTCGATCAACGGCGGATGCGCAGTTTGCACCGCGAATTCCATCCCCGCGGCCAATCAAAGTCAAAATCCGGCAAGTAGCCTTTAATTACATCTCGGCCGGATGCTGTTCATGTACACCGTCATACCGGATTGATCGGCAGATGGGTTCTTGCCCGGATTGCTTTCAGGTAAAATCTACGCACGGTTTGTTTGGGTGCCGGTCGGGGCTTGGCCGGATGTGTTTCCGGCTTGGCCATCTTGTAGGTTCGATAGATTGTGTGGCCTCCGTATGCAAAACAATTCACGCTACAAAAAATTGACAATCATTCTCATTCGGCCCTCAAAGTACGACGATGAGGGGTATGTGATCCGGCATTTGCGAGGCACGTTGCCAAGCAACACGCTGAGCTGTTTGAACAGTCTCACAGAAGACGCGATCCAGAGAGGTGAGTTGGGTGATGTGAAAGTCCGGATCGTGAATCTGGATGAAATTGTCACTCATGTTAATCCCGCCCGGCTTGCACGCAAATACCTTCGAGAAAATACCAAAGTTGTTGTCGGTTTGGTTGGTGTGCAAACCAATCAGCTGCCGCGTGCACGCGATTTGGCGCACGAATTCAAAGCGTATGGCTGTGATGTGATGATCGGCGGTTTTCATGTCAGTGGAGCCATAGCCATGTCCCCCTCCATGCCTGCCGAGTGCCAAACGCTCATGGAAGACGGGATTACATTGGTGGCCGGTGAAGTAGAAGAGCAATGGGCGGGTATTTTGCAGGATGCTTTAAAAGATCAACTTCAGCCTTTTTATGACTATCTCAATGAACTTCCCGACTTATATGACAAGCCGGTGCCTAAAGCGGCTTCCAAAACGCAACGCAAATTTGTGCTCCACGCAACAGGAACAATCGATGCAGGCCGTGGCTGCCCGTTCAATTGCTCGTTTTGCACGATCATCAATGTTCAAGGCCGTAAAATGCGTTATCGCAGTGCGGATCTGATACTGCATCGCATTCGTTCCAACTACTTTTTAAAGCGTAAAAAGGGAATTCGGCATTATTTCTTCACCGATGATAATTTTGCCCGCAATCCCAACTGGGAAGAGATTTTTGACGGTCTTATACGTCTGCGCGATGAGCACAATATTGCCATTGATTTTATGATGCAGGTCGATGTTCTTGCGACTCGGAATGCGAGGTTTGTCGAGAAGGCGGCCCGGGCGGGATGTGTGCAGGTCTTTATCGGAATGGAAGCCCTGCGCGATGATAATCTGGAAGCGGCGGGCAAGAAACAAAACCGTATTACGGATTATAAAACTATGATTGCCACATGGCATGAATTGGGAGTTGTTTGCCATGTGGGTTATATCATCGGTTTTCCGCATGATACTTATGAACGCGTGATGGAAGATGTGCGGACATTGCGCGATGAGTTGTTGGTGGATCAAGCATCGTTCTTTATGCTCACGCCCTTGCCCGGTTCAATGGACCACAAACGAGCGGTCGAAGCGGGTGTGCCTTTGGATCCGGACTATAACCGATTTGATTCATTTCATGCTTCCATGCCTCATCCACTAATGACTGAGGAAGAATGGACCCGCGCTTTTCACGACGCGTGGCATGAGTTCTACTCGTTCGATCAAATCCGCAAATCTCTGCTTCGGCAGAATCCGCATACGTATTGGGCTGTCCTAAAGAATATGATCTGGTACCGCGCGGGCATGATCGAAAACGCCCATCCAATGATTACCGGATTTGTACGCCTTAAAGACCGCAAATCGCGCCGTCCGGGATTTCCAATTGAAAGACGTTGGAGTTTTTTCAAACGCCGGATCCGCGAGCACGCATATATCATTCGGGAATACATCAGGCTCTATTTTGAAATGCAGGAACTTTGGCTGTTGACCCGCATCCGCCGCGAAGAATATGCGTTTTTAGGCGATCTTCGCCGCCTCGCCGATAAATCAATGCAAGAGGCCAAACTGAATTGGGCCAAAGTCCATAAAGAGTTAGGGGCGCGTTTTGACAATCTTAAAGGTTCGGTGGGATCCCAAGCCGGTCGATTTGGATTGCATATGTCCGAACGGCTGGATGCTATGCGCGAGGCGTTTGGCAGCTCGGTGCAGGCCGCCGGAGTGAAAATCTCTGTAAGCGCTCAAGCGATGCAAAACGCTAAAAATTCCTTATCGGCGCGCGCTATAGCGATGCAGTCCGAATTCGCGGATTTGCGTCTTAAATACCTGCCACCCATGAAACGGCCCACCTGGCTGCGGCGATTTATGAGCCGGATAAACTTGTTTTCTATGAGCCGTATTGAAACACGCCGCCACCTCACAGAATATTGGCGAAAAACGGGCGAAGCAGTTCGTAAATTCAAGTTTTGGCGGCTTAATCCGATTAAATTGTCATGGAACTTGGCCCGCGATACCAAATATACGCTTTCTTTTTTATTTGCGATGATGGCCGAGCGTTATTGACAGATTCTGTTTCGGATTGGTTTTTGCCCTAATCATGTTGCGCCGATTGGTACTACACTAGCGTATTGAGCGATTCTTTAACTGCCCAAAGGTGGCGTATGAAACACTGGGATGTTGTCTGTAAAAAATGCAACCGGATGCTTGTTGATGGTGAATGGGTGGACGCTGGATTGCCGACTCATGGACGGGTTACTACCACGATTTGCCCTGATTGCCAGCCTGCAGAACAGGCCCAGCCCAAGAAGTCCGAAAAGCCGAAATCATCCGGCAAAGGTATGGTGTTTCAACAGCTTAAACGGGCCAAAGCGGCCCTCAGCAAGCGTTTCTCGTCGTGACTTCTTCTTGCCGAATGCTCCCCGCTGATAACCAGGCCCAAAAGGCTTGTCTCCAAATCCTGCAATCGGATGGTCTGGTTGTATTGCCGACCGATACTGTTTATGGCGTTGCCGCTTTGGCCGATTCGGAGATCGCCCTAGATCGGCTTTTTGCGGCAAAAGGACGGTCCGATGGAACTCCGGTGGCCCTGTTACGCCCCCGCGATCCGGATTGGGCAGCGCTGGGCATCGCCCCTAATGATTCCCTAAATCGCTTGGCAGAGTCTTTTTGGCCCGGCGCATTGACAATATTGTTAAAAACTGAACGGACTTGGGATGTGCGGCTCGATGGAGGGCGAAGCCTTTTGGGAATCCGGATTCCGGATTGTGAATGGCTGCTAACATTGCTTGCCATGATTGAGGCGCCGCTTGCCGTCACCAGCGCCAACCTTTCAGGGGAGCCGGATATTCGCGATCTTGGCCATTTATCAGCAGCATTGACCGCTCATGTTCAAGTGGTTGTCGATGCCGGATCGCTACCGGGAGGAATACCTTCAACTGTGATTGACTTAAGTACCGGGATGCCCCATCTGGTGCGCGAGGGAGCAATCCCTTTTCATGAAATCGAGAGTGTGCTGCAAGTCGAGGATTGACAGTCTGTCACAAGATTCAGAGGGCCTGCAACAGGACAGTTTGTTGACATAAGCAAGCGGCAAACCTTATATTCCTAGATAAATCGCTACAATCTTTTGTACTATCGGCGATTCTGCGCCGGTGGGTACATTTAGTACAAAACCAATCGAATTAAAGGCTGAAACTCATGCGCTCAAGGTCTGGCTTTACATTGATCGAACTACTCGTGGTAGTAGCTATTATTGGGATTCTAGCGGCTATTGCCACAGTGAATTTCCAGAGCTATTTACGGCGGGCGAAATTCACCGAAACGAAAACATTGATAAGCCAGATGGACCTTCTTATCTCGGCCATCAAAGTTGATGAGAAGCGTTATCCCGAAAGCTATAACATTTACGAGTTGGCGCGAAAGCTGACCGAGACCGGCAAAGATCAACTCAATACTTCCGGTAAACACGTGCGCTATTGGAACAATGGTGCGAATCCCTTTGAGGTGGATGAATACGGCAACACGCGTACTGATGCTCCCGTGTCTGATCAGTTGCAGACAGCGCTTGGATCCAATTACAACAAACTGCAAGTGAATATCGATAGTAGCAACAGCAGCGATCAAGTCGGGCCGATCATTGTCGATAGCTGGGGAATGCCGATTCTGTATATTTCCAGCAGCTCGTATTGCCCCAGCAATCGCTGTAATTCCGATCCAAGTTTTGGTACAACCCGCCCCGGCGCATATCAGATGCAATACGATCAAAACCGCGATCCTGTACAAAGGATGAAACCCTTTAATACCAGCGGTTTTCAGTTGATGTCTTTCGGCCCCAATAAATCCACCGCGGATTCGACCGATACCAAAACCGGCGGCATCGGTTCGTTGCTTTGGAACGACGATATCGATAACAATGGCGACGGCAATAAGGATATGGGTGACGAAGCCGAAGACGATATTGGGAATTACTAAGAATTAAACGCGAATCCGGTTTGTAGGATTCGCATCTTCAACTACCTTTCGGTTAGCAAGGCGTTCGATTTTCGGACGCCTTTTTTGTGTTTGCCGCCATCAACAGGGAAAAATTCCAGGGGATGATCTGACCAACCACGCCCATAGGCTCGCGTAGCGTGTGGTTCAAGAAATTTCCGCTCACAGGGATGGTGTCGCCCTGGATCTTATCGGCCAATCCCGCATAGTGGCGTAAGCAATCGATGGTCATGGGAACATCCGCCGCCATGGTTTCGCGGATTGGCTTTCCGTTATCCAATGTTTCCAGGCGGGCGATTTCCGGAGCGTTATTGTTCCCATACCTATAACCTCCCGGTGTTTTGTGCACCCAGGCATGACAGCCTGAATGTGGATCCTCACCCATTCTTTTCATGAACCCAAGGGCTGTTATTCGGATTCAGTGCGGGCCGGATTTGCAAAACGAGACATTTCCGGGGCTTTCGTTCAAACGGATGGCGCTTATGCTGTGCGGGAGATTTGGAGCCGATATGAGTGTTTCACTACAAGTCAGGGTGAATCCCAGAAGCAGCCGTTCTCAGATCATTGGCCGCCATGGGCCGGGGATTAAGGCCAGCCTTCTTTCCCCACCGGCCGAGGGCCGCGCCAACCGTGAGCTCTGCCAGTTGATCGCCAAATGGCTTGGCGTTGCCAAGTCTTCTGTGCAAATCCGCCATGGAGAGCATGGACGGGATAAGCATGTTGAGATTGATGGACTAACCGAAACTGTCCTACAGGAGGCCTTATCATCGCTGAAGGACGTCTGATTACAGTCGAAGGGATTGAAGGCGCGGGCAAAAGCACGCTGATTCGGTGTATCCAGCCCTGGTTGGAGGCGCGCGGGCACCGGGTGCTTGCCTTGCGTGAGCCTGGGGGTACTCCTGCGGGTGAGAAGATACGCGGATTGGTGAAAGACAGGGATATACCGTTGGCGCCATGGACCGAACTGCTGCTTTTTGAGGCCGCTCGCCATCAACTGGTGCAAGAAGTGATCGTGCCCGCCCTCCAGGAAGGCACAATCGTGATTTTGGACCGGTTTTACGATTCGACTACCGCCTATCAGGGGTATGGGCGTGGCCTGGATTTACAGTCGGTGCAGCGGCTCCACAATCTGGCCTGCGGTGAAATTCGGCCTCACATCACTCTTCTGCTCGATATCGAACCCCGCGATGGACTGAAGCGCGTCCAAGGCGATGAGCTGCGGGATCCAAACGCCCATTACCAGGACCGGTTTGAGCAAGAGGAACAATCTTTTTTGCAGCGCGTCCGCCAAGGATTTTTAAAATTGGCTGAAGAAGAATCCGAACGTTTTATTGTACTTGATGCCGGATTGAGGATGGATGATGTCGGCCGTAAGGCTTGTACAATGCTTGAAGAGCGCGGTTTTTGATAGCGGGCTTTTCAGAATTATGATTAAAAAAGGACATGTAAAATAAGGGTTCTTTTTATAATTATATAGATACGTATGTATGTATCTACGGAGTTCTTTCATTCGATTGTCAGCAATTGGAATCAAGAATGGGTAGACTACAACAGTTTTCGGGGCAAGACGGGGATAACCGGCCCTGGGGATTGCTAGTTGAATTTGAATTCGATTATCACGGGTGGCTGCGGGGGAGCGCCATACGATTCGTTTCAACAACCGGAGTGGGATACGGGTTGGACATAACCGGCAAACAAGCCGCGAACCTGTCGTCCTTTTTACTTGACTCATTGTCCGGCAATTAATTCCGTGTCGGAACCGCCCGGCATAGATATAATCAAAAATCATCGCAATCTGCCGATGATAATGCAGTTGCAAAGTCACTTAATGCCGGTTGTTGTGAATTCAAAAACCATGCATTGAGTGGGGGTGAATCTCCCCTGAAAACGCTTTGCAAGTGAACGTAACTAGTGAGGATGTCAGGGTTTGTGTCCGGTCTGGCGTCCAGAGTGGACATTGGAAAATTAATATGACGGTGTTCAGATGTTCATGTCGTGGTGAAACGGTTAAGCCTGGCAGAACAAGGGATGCAGAGATTCAGAATTTGAATAAGGCATTTTCATTTTTTGAATATAGGCCAAATTGGCTCGTGCCAAAGGTCAATGAGCATGACGTATCTTAAGGTATTACCGTGTTTTTTGTTGACATACGTTTCGCTTGCATGCTATGGTTTGGGCCGACCTTATAAACTGAAGGGGCAAAGTGCCCCCATTCAGTGGGTATATTTGTGTATCCGAAATCATTGATTTCGGACTGATAGGATGTTTTGAATTGAAGCAAACGGTGATAGACTCACGACTATGCGAGAGCGGAAGTAGAGGCTTCTGCTTGAGCTGCGCCGAGCTGTCCTGTCCTATTTATGGATATGCGACGGCACTTTGGCATGGTTGTGCATGCGGAAAGGGAGAGGACGGATGAGCACTGGAAATCCACTGCGATCCCCACAAAAGAAAAAGTTAAAAACGGTAATCAAAGAACGGTCAAGATTTGGCCGTCATATCTTTTTTGGTTCTGTTGAGGAGCGTTCGAGGACGATGACGAAAGGAGCGACGGCAGTCATGGGACAAAGCGTGCGCTGCATACTAACAATCACGGCTCTCTTAGGAGCCCTAGTTCTTGCTGGACCGGTTGCGCAATCTGCGGTGTTAGGCCAAGCATTTGTGAATATCTACGACACGGTAGATGGCAAGACTGTTGGCGGAAATAATGAGATTAACGCAGTGGGCGGCCTTTTGGGGGCACTTCCGACCAACAGCAAGCCCGGCGCCGTGGAAGATGGCGAGGATGGTTGGGTCAATGTTGGGCCAACGATCTCGGCCAATCCCGGTTTGCTTGCTGGCGAGAGTGTTCTGCGCAATGCCCGGAACCTCGTCGGTACAGGCGCATCAGCAGACGAGCCCGTCATCATCGCCAACCTCCAACCAGGCGATACGCTGCTGGCCGCTTGTGTTGTTTCCAATGTAAGCGCAAGCCGGCTTGATCTCGTTCGCGCTGGCGCAGACATTGCCGCAGCCACTTTGATCAATCAGGTTACGCTTGATCTTTCGGTTGTCGCGGCACAACTTCCGGTAGCCGATCCCGCCGTCTTTAACTCGGTCTTCCCGAATTACGTGACCGGCGCCTATGCCTATGGCGATGTTGAGAATTCGACGATCGCTCTTTTTGTATGGGATGCTGCCGCAGGATTGCAGGTTGGAACTGTAACGGACAAAACGTCCATTCCTTCCGCCTCGTTCCAGATTGCTGCGGATGCGACAACAGCTGATACCGGTTTACTGGGTACTTTCCACATTAACAGCGTCAGCGATACGGCCCCTGGAAACTATATCTATACAGGGTCCGATGGCGTTTCGACGCTTATCGGTATTGACGTCGATGGTCCGTCCTTTGAAGGTTTGACAGGCGGGTCCACGATTGCCAGCGATGCCGTTATCAACTATGCAACCGATGCGAATGGCGTCGCTCAACTGCTCCTTCACGGCTTTGCCGATCCGTTCGAACAGTTGATCACGGAAAACTCGCCGTACGAATTCCGCGCCGGTGATACCTTCGTTTTTGCCGTCACAATGTTCACGGCCGCCGACCTTGATGGTGAGCCGGATGCCTATTTCGGCGCGGCCAGCGACCCGGTTAACGGTACCTATGGCGTTGTTGGCAGTATTGAAGGCGAGATGGAAGAGGAATATATCGGCAGTTTCGTAGACGCTATCCAGGGCGCTGCGAATGCTTCCGCCGATAAAGACATTGCCAACGGTACGGACATTCCTGTCTTAGGCAACGCCTTGATTGAAACAGCGACCAATGGCCAAATCATTTTGAGTGGTTGGTACACGATAAAGGATATTGCCACTCCTATTGGTGAGGATTACGGCATCCTTAGAACAACCTTTACGATTGGCGATGAGTTGGGCCTTGCTGATGCGACTACCTTGCTCGATGCCAACCATGGCGAGCAGATGACCTTTGACCGCCATGTGGATACACGCAAACCCTACGTCTCCCGTATTGCCTTCGCAAACGCGGCTGATGCCTCGCAGCCTTATCCGGCCGTTGGCGGTCCCGGCAATGCAATGCCGACCGCAATCGTCCAGATCGACGTTGATCTAAACGGTGATGCGCTCAACACAGGCCAAGCCTATTACATCGCTTATGCGACTGAATCGTGGACGAATGTCAGTAAACAAGTAACAGCGTTCAACACGATTTCGGCAAAGGGCCTTATCGATCTAAGTCATATCGAAACCGGCTATGGCCAGATTCAGGGCGCCAGCATGACAACCAACTTTGGTTTTTATGACCTTGGCACAGGCACAAGTAATGTCGGCGTTGTGGCCGCAGTTACGGACGATGCCAGAAACTTCATCGTCTATGATTCCTTGAATCCTCCGATTAGCATGTTTGACGGCGGTTTGATTGGTCCCGTCACACCACCGGATTCAACCCTGGTCGTCGACTTCGATAATCCCGAACTCTTGGATGTCCGTGCTGGCATCACCGAAATTTGGGGTAATGGCAATACAACTGGGCCGAACGACATGTTCGTTCTTCCGCTGATTCAAAATAGTCCTGAATTGCCAGATTCTGCCGGTTATACCAATATTGCCGGCACCATTCGGTTGGTTACTTACGGTGCGAGTGGCGCCACCGTTGACCTCGAAGTTCTTTTCGACCCAACAGGTTCAACAGGCAACGACACTCTTGCTGGCGCGGCCGCCCTTGAAGTGGGTGGCGATGGTGGCGATGCCCTGGGTATCGAAGCCGATAGCACCACAGCCAGCCTCTTCGATATGGAAGTTCGCCTGGGCGCCCAAGAAACTGTTGGTGGCGCGAGTTTGGCTATACATGAGCTCAGTTTTACGGTTGATAGTGCAACCGATGAACTTGCTCTAACGATTCTCAGTTCAGGCGCCGCAATAGCAACGGAAGCTACTGTTACAGCCCGTCTTACAATCCCCAATGATTTCCTTGGGCTTTCAAGATCAGACACCGATGGCTTCGATAAGCAGCTTTCGGAAGTGGCCGGTGGTATCGCAGACGTTTCCTTCTTGATTAAGATATCGGACTTCCTCGGCAACTTTGACGGTGGTTCAACGGTCGCCGAAGCCGATGCAGCTGGCAACCTGAAACCAGGCAATACCGAATTTTCAAACAATATTGCCATTCAGACACGTCCGCCGAATCTATGGGGCCAAATCAAGAGAAACTCGGTATCAGACGCTAATGTGGCCCCCGAAGTAATTGATGGTCAATCAATTATGCTTGTTACGCAAACACTGGCCATTGATTCCATCGATCCTGAAGATGGTCTTGATTATGTCGGAAACCGGAGCCTCGGCCCGGCATTCGATCCATACAAATTCGGTGGAGCGACGGCGGCCGATGTCACGCTTCGCCGTGTAACAACTTCAGTAGCCAGAATCGAAGGCGGCACTGCTGCTATTTGGTCTGGTGTACAAGTTGGCGATTCATTGATTGTGGCTGCCACAATCAGTGCCGCGAGCTTGGCTGGTGACGGCTCCAACGGTGAAGTTAGCAGTCCTACACCTACAACGCTGTTTGCTCCGTTGGTAGGCACTGCGATGCCGGGTGATGTCACGTCTGTTAATGAACTTATTGAATCGACCTCGATGATGATTACCGCTGATTTCAGCGACTTCCTCACAGGTCAAACAGCGGTGGTTCCGAGCGCCAGTAAGGTCGTTGGCGGCGCGGCTGATCAGTTCATCGGTACGGCCGAAAAGGACGATGTTGTATGCGTGACCTTTGTTGTGCCGATCGATCCGGCCCAATACTCAATCAACGGATTGACTGCCACAACGATTCGTCTGGTTACGGTTACCGCGCGTCAGCCATTGGGTGAAGTTTATTCAGTCGGCATTTATGCTGCGACAGCAGATTTTGCTGCGCCTGAAATCGCCCTCTCAACTCCTTATATTGGAAAAGACGCCAATTCACTTGTCTCTGTAGACACTTTGACAGGCGAAAGCGCGTTGGTCGCTATCGGCGATATGGTTGCGGTTACTGGTACTGTTGATCTCCAAGGCAGCGCTCCGGCTGATACATCATCTGACGGTAAGAACACAAACTTCTTGGCGTTGGATATGACAGCCTTTGGTCTTGGCCTAGTTGCCGCAGCCGATCTCGATGTCGTATCCGGTGGTGTTCGCCGTAATATCAATGAAGGTGGGACACCTGACTACGCCGAGGTTATTGACGGTGCAAGCCTTATTTATGCGACGTGGACAGTCACATTGCCGAATACGGGCGGAGCAACAGCCGGACGTGTTGCTGACATAACCGGCTACGCAACTTCAAGCGCTAGCGTTGTGGCCCAAGATGAACTGTATGACGTTGCCAAAGTCGACTTGAATCAACCGGACGTCGAGAAGTTTGACTTCGAAGAATACGATCCGATTAATACAAATAGCTTTTCCGGTCAGTTGACAGACTCCGAAGTTCGTCCTGGCGATAAGCTGAGAATTATCAGCTGGTTCGAAGGTGACGCCGCGGATACGATCGATGGATCGAATAATGTCAGCGGATATCAGTTCACATTCGATCTGTCATCCTTCGCCGGTGATAACCTTTCTACTCCGGAAGTCAAACGTAGAGCCTCATCTGCTATTAATGAGGCCACCTGGACCTTTACAATTGACCCGACATTCAGCCTTGTGCCGACAAATCCGGATGTAGGATTTGTTGGTGCGGTTATGTCTGTCACAGACCAGGCTGGTAACGATGTTTCGGATGTTGATAGTGATAGAGATCTTTATCTGCATACGCGTCCTCCGCAGGTGCAGGATATTGCTCTATCCGCAACTCATACGATTGAACTCATTGGTCCGTTTGCATCCGCCCTGGTTAACGGTGGAAGCATGCCAACAAATAATGCCGACCGCGGCGCCGATAGCGCAAATGGTGGCGATGCAACCTTCTCGGCCATTCCTGCGAGCGGTCATGCCCGTGTTGTTGGTAAAGACCATGTCATTCAGGTTGTTGGCCGTGTGTCACGCGGTGAATCCTCTGTTCTTGTCGACGACTTTAACATCGACCTTTATGCAGCCGATTTCGGCTATGCAGATCCGCTTTCCGGTGAAGATGTTCATGCGGTTACATCAGGTGGTGTTTCCTCACGCTTCGTAACTTGGACCCTCACCATTCCTGATACAGCGGTCTTCAACCAGGCGGCAAAGGTTTCAGTCGGCGCAACGGATACGTCGCTGCAAGGTGACGTGACCGTTGACAACGTTACGCTCGAAGTCAATGCGACTGGCCCGACAATGTCCGGTACAATCGTATTCAAGAACGCCCAAGGCGTTATTATTGAAGATGTTGTTAGCGGCATCAGCCAATCGCCAAATTACGCAACAGCATTCGCCATCGCCCGTGCGGATTACGGCGAAGATTATCCTTCGACCGCAATGGGTCCCGAACCGCTGGATGCAAGCCTGTTTATCGACAGTGCCACCACAATGATTTCGGCTGACCTTACGGCCTATGGTCTAGGTATTTACGGCCCGAATCAGGTCTCTCTGACAGGTGCAGGCGAGATGATTGAAGGTGCAAGCACCTGCTGGTTCGTTCGTAACTCAACAAATACAACCTTGGTAGCGGTGTTTAACGGTCTATTTGCAGATCAGGCCGGTACTGCCGCCGTTTACCAAGGCACAAAGAATGTAAGCATTCCTGGTTACGTTATGGATAAGGCGGCTCCGTCAAACGCGGCGGCTGGCGTTGTCCTTCTTGCCAGTGATAAGGCTGGTAACCAGACTCCATTGCTGGGTAGCCCGGGAATTGATAACGACGAGCCGCTCTTCACCAGTACCTATCCGTTCCAGGGCAGAAGCTTGATTAATGCCAACGCCTTGGTTGCAGGATTGGGTAGAGGACAAGGTGGTGCGACGATTACATCAGGTGGTGCAACACGTGTTACAGAGGGTGATATTGTCGAAATCGAACTTGGTGTTCGTGACCCCGAAAATAATACCGCACCACTTACAGTCTTTATCGATCTGAGTGACTTTGATCCCGATCTTCGTCCGAGCATCATTTCCAGTGTGAGTGCTGGAGCCCCGGATGTTACGGTTTGGAACAATGATAGTAACTACATCGAAATAACCGGCATTACACCTACGGATGAGGCAACACCTGCTCAGTTGACAGTACAACTGGTCATTGGTGACAACCCCAACGCGGGTGATGCACGCTCCGTCACTTTGGCGGCTACAGATGCCATCGGCATCAGCAGCCTGGTTGGTGACATTCGTACAAACAACGGCGGCGTTGCCCTGGCAGATGCATGGGTTCGTTCAACAACATTGGATATTGACAATCAAGCACCTGCCAATGTTGCCATCGAACTGTTAAGAATCACCAAGGATGTCAACGGCAATATCACAAGCTCCGTTGAAACCGGACCGAGTGTTGCTCCGGGTTCGATCATTCTCGTTTCCGGAACCTATACATCAGACTCTATCAATACGGTTGCAACCAATGCAGCCAGCAAATTCAATGTTGGAACAACAATTCGTATTGATACAATAGGTACAGGCTATACCGAGATTGCCGCCGGCGTTTATCGGGTAACTGCTGAAATCAAACTGAAGGCATCGGCTATCCCGATTCAGCCGCAAGCTTTGACACTTACGGTTACAGACAATCAGGGTAATGCAACTGTAACGCAAGCAGGCTCGGTTGGTATCAATGCCGTCGGCGTTGTCATTAACTCGACCATATTGAAGGTCAATTCGATTTCTACAGCCAATAGCAACTTTGGCGGTATTGGTCCTGATTGGCCTGATGGTGTTGAAGGCGGACTTACTGTAATTGACGAGCTCACAACAGGTGATCGAGTTTCGGTAACCGCCCAAATCACCTCCTTTGATTCGTCCTTGCAGGTTGATGAGCAATTGACACTCGATATCAGCCCGCTTTATGGACCAAATCACCAAGCCGTTTCTTCAGACGTCTTGCCCGATTCGAAAACGGTTAATCCGCTCTCCGGTGTGGTTCAGGCTGTATGGACACACCCGATAAGTGACTTTGATGGCGCATTAACAAACGCAAATGCAGTCCAGTTCAATAATTATACTGGCGCACAGACTCAAATTGTCCCGCCGAATGGTGACTTTGTTTACAAGAGCACCGTCGGTAATACAACTCGTACCGTGCCCGATGGCACTGCAAGTGTGTTTAACGATGTTGCGGGTCTGACTTCTGTTACCGATTCAGGCTATATCTCGGTTCAAGCGAGTGCGACATCGGTCACAGATGCTGTATTAATCATCACCGCACAGGATTCCGGCGCTCTTGCAACTGGATTCGCCGCTGCTACGAAATCACTTGGTCCGCTGGTAATCGATACCCAACCACCGGCCGGAACATTGGATATGCAGGGTGATTGGGACCTACTCCCATCGGGTGGTCAGGTAGCGATCGGAACCGGCGACAATGCGGACTTCCCGCTTCGTGAGAACGGACCGGATAATATTAACCGTTATCGTGACGGTGATACGCTGGTAGCAGTCCTTCAAATTACAAACCCGGCTATCAATGGCGTCGAGAATGACGACATGCGTAGCATGGTTGATATTGAAGGTGGTGCAACAGTATTAGATTCGATCAAACCATCCGCCGATGTTGTTGGCGAAGTTCTTATGGATCTTTCCATCTTCAATCCGGATGCCGATGCGCTTTCGCCTGTTGCCGGCCCAACAACCGATTACTTGGCGACGCCTACCGTTTGGACTGCCACATGGGCAGTTGTGGTCAACGGCGCTGGTACAGGTTGGGGCGACACTGTTACTGAAGCCCAAACTGCGGTAACACCGGGTAATATCGATGTGTCATTGTACGATGATGTTGGCAACGAGATCGAGGTCAACTTGCTTGATGCAGATGCGGATGCTGTGTCGATTGATAACATTCCGCCAATCGTCGATCCGGATGCTCTTATCGTAAAAGTTGAAAGTTCAGGGATTGAAGTACCGGATGGATCATCCTTGCAAGGAGGCATCTCCTATTTGATTACCTCCTCAATTACTGATCCGGTCGATCATCCAAATGACATTCTTGAGAACCAGTTCGGTGATGTCTCTCTTGAAGTGGTTGGACTCGGTGATTTCGCTACCGCGATTACCTTGGTTACCGACGAATCAACCATTAGTTCAGACTCCTTAAATGCAGTCCATAGAGTAACAATGCCTGCCGCCACAGAAACCACAGGCAGCCTCGGCTTCCAGTTCGCGGTTTCAGCGACGGATACCATCGGTAACTCAACGCGTGTGTTGGTTAATAGCACCTTTAAGTTCGATGGCCGCCCGTCATTGGTTGCAGACGCTCAAGATGGCGATTATATCGAAGCCGGCGAGCCTTTCAGTGTACTGTTTACAGCCACTGATGTTGGCGGTGTTGCGCTAATAGAGGTTCAGTATGAAGCCATAGGCAATTCCGATGACATCGTATTCGCACTTGGCGATGCTACTGGCGTGTTAGGCGATAACACACGTACAAGAGCGCTCGCTATCGATACAGCGATTGGCGATAGTGTCGGACCGATCAATATCTCTGCTGTTGTCTCCGACAACACAATTCCGCAAGCGTTGATTACAGAACTACCAACCTTTGCGATTAACATTAATCAACCACCGACATTACTCGTTCTCAATAATTCAACATTAGTTGCTGTTACCGACACGGTTGAAATTTACGAAGGCGATACTCTACTTCTTGGTGTAAGCGCAACAGACGAAAATGTTGCAGATTCACTTAGCATTAGTGTCGCCGGCACGGCATTAGACGCTTCCGACGTTGCCGATGTCACATTCGTGAATGATGCGGATCCGCTTAACGGTGGAATTGAAGGCATAAGCGGCGCGGCGCCACTCTCAGGTGTATTTGCCTTTGAGCCGGGTTATCAGGCTGTGCCAGCCTACGCATTGGCTTCCGGTAACATGACCAATGTTACGTACTCATTAACATTTACTGCCGGTGATAGCAGCAGCAATGATCCTGATGATGGTCAATCAATCATCGTCACCGTTAATCAGGCTCCTTCGGTTCCTGTGGTCGAAATCACCGGTATCGCAGTTGGCGGTGTTGCACAGCCTCTTGATGGCACAGCAACATTAGCCGAAGGCCAGGAATTAACAGTTGATTTCGTTGCTACGGATGGCAGCGGTGAACTAATGACCGTGAGCGCCGAGGGCGTGGATGCAACAGTCGATTCAACACCTGGTGTTGGAACTGTTGCTGGCACACTTACGTACACCCCGGATGTCTTCTCCGCCGGTACGTTTGATCTTGACCTTATTGCTTCGGTTGCCGCCGACAGCAACAACGATGGCGCCATTGATGGTAGTGATACCGCTTCAACTGGTAGCACAACGTTGGCCGTTACGGTCACCAATACACCGTCCGTACCCGTACTCAGCCTCTATCGTGATGATGAGAACGGAGAAAGCGTGGCATTGGAATCAACGTTCGAAATCGATTCAACACTCGGTGGTACTGTGGCTCTCTTCATTGACGTACGTGATGGCGATGATGACTTGCTGCTCTTCACAACACCGACATTCGTATCGCCGCCAAGTGGCGTGACAGCAGCACTGCAAAATGTCGAATCTGGTGTTGTGGCTGGTGTTGGCGAAGCGACAGCTACTTTGATTATCACCTATCCGGCGATGACCCAGAATGCAACTGTGAAGCTGAACTTCCCATTTAGGGATAGCGGACCATTGCAGACCGGCTTCATCAACGTCTTCTTTAACTCTGGCGACAACGTAGCCGTGATCACAGCAGACCCGACCGCTATTTCGGCCAAGGTCAGCGAACTTCCGGTTACGGTTGCTTTGACAGTCGTTGATAGCGATGGCGATGCGATCACTGTCACGCAGGATTCGGACAATGCAACTCTGCAAAACGAACTGCAGGTTGGCACTACCTATACTGCGGAACTGGTCTACGACACCGATACACCGATTACTGAGACGCTGACGGTAACAGCAACATCCAACGGAACACCAATAACCTTAGAGATTCCGGTTACGGTTACCCCGGATGTCGTCGCACCAGATACACGTCCTGGTATCGTTGCAACGACCGGTATCGAGCCGAGTGTATCTTCGTTCATGATTCGCACCGTCACCGGTGATCAGTTTAGTGCTGGACTTACGCATACCATCGTTTCATCGTCCAACTTCGCTCTGAATGCTGAGACGGGCGATCTTGATGGCGACGGTATTGCCGAGGTCATCATCAGTTCGGGTACACGTGATCCTGCCCGCGGTCCTAGCCTCACAGCTCTAGGCTGGGCATTCAATGCCTATCCCGCTGAAGGCGCGACCAAAAGAGAACTCTTTGCGCCGGCATTCCAGCCGTACTCGAACAACTTCAACCCGGGTGGTGAGTTACGCATGATCGCATTGAATCTGTGCGGTGACGCCAAGGACGAGATCGTGTACCTGCCAGGTACAGGATCACCATCACGCTTTAGAATTACCGGACTTAAAGACGGTAAGATCTTCAATTCACCTTATAACCTGACTGCCGCCGCGCTTTTGGGCGGACCTGCAGAAGGTGTTATCGCTGTGGGCGCCGATGTTGATGGCGACGGTTATGAGGAATTGGTGGTTGGACAGCGCGGACCTGGTTACTTCAATGGCAACCGGATCCAAGTTATGAATATCACCAATCCTGCCGGTCTTGACGCCACAACCGACATCTCCGCGAACATTGAGTGGGGCAGGGCGGTTCAGATTTGGGGTCCGACATCGAACCCATCTGGCGCTATGCGTCTTTCCGCAGGCGACATTGATGGCGATGGCGATACGGAGGTTATTGCGGTCTCAGCACGCACCGACTTGGCTAAGGGTTCCAACAAGGTTCAGGTACTAGAGCCAGTTGGCTACGATACGAACTTTGCCACAGGTACCTTTACAGCCATGAAGGACGGCGGCGGAAACAATATCAGCTTTATTGCGTTCTCGTCAGTCTCGAACCCGAACGGTGGCATCTATGTCGATACACTCGATGTGGATGACGATGGTGTCGATGAGATTCTGCTAGGTCGCGACGACTTCAGCCCGACTCGTGTAACGGTTATGGAGTTTGACAAGACGCAAACAGGTGGCGGTGTTATAAGCACCAAGGCCTTCTTTGCAACCTTCCAGAACTTGAGCCCGAACGGTGGTACGAGAATCGCCGGCGGATTGTTCGAGAAGAAATAAGCTGATTCTCAGCTAAACAGAAAGCCAAAGGGGCTGGGTCCGAAAGGACTCAGCCCCTTTTCTTTAGTGTTAAAGCACGCGCATAATTGAATTAACAAATTGTGACTAAACGTGGCTGGTATGGAAAATTTAAATAAAAGATATATCGCAGGGGCAGTGCTGCTTGTCTCTTTTGCCACGCTGATTCGTTGTTGGCATATCGGCGAAGGAGCGCTCAATTACAACTATGTCAAACAGACGCAAGCGATGCTATTAATGGAGGCAATCCGCGGCCAAGGCGTAACCGCTATTCTGAACCCGAGGGTAGCCTGGTCGCCGGATACTCCATTTTTTTGGCAAATACCGATTTATCATTTAATCGTGCTTTTTCTAAAAAAGATCTTTCATATTGATAGCATCGCCATAACGGCGCGCGCGGTATCAATTTTCTGTTCAGTCTTATCCGTATTTCCACTCTATCGAATTGTGCGCTGCCTTTTTAACGACAAGCGCACGGCGCTATGGAGCTGTCTTCTTTTCTTATTTCTGCCTCTAAGCATTCTTTTGGGCCAGTGCATTATGGATGATGCTCTGTGGGTGTTTTTGGGGTTGACCACAATTGCCGTATTTATTACTCCTCTAGATGCCAAAGAGAGAGGTATATTTTGGAACGCGATGGGCGCACTGTTATGGGTTCTTTCAATTATGATTCGCCCCTATTCGATTCTTCTGGCATTGCCGATTGCCGGTTGTATTGTCAAAAATCAAAAGCCTTTCAAAAGCGCGCTTAAAACAATCATTGCAATTTGGATGATCGGAGGCATCACAGTTGCTTTGTGGCTTTGGCACATGCATGCCGTTAATGCGATATGGACCGCCAATCAGCTCTATCCGAACGATACCTATATTCCTGCCGGTTTTATTCAAAAGTTTTTTGGTCCCCTTTATTCGCTAGGCGGACGCAGCTTCCTTATTACGGGTTTACATCAATTTTTTGAATGTTTTTGTTCGCTTTGGCTGCTGCCGTTTGTGATAATCGGCGGAATCTCCATTATTATAAATTCGCGGCTTGCTTGGTGGTTCTTCGCGGCGTTTGCAATCTACTTTATTGCTTTCTTTAAGACCTTTGTGGATGGTCATTACTACTATTTCTATGCCCTTAGCCCGGGTCTTGCCGCCGCAGTTGGAGCAGGTATCGTCACGGTTTGCGCCTGGATCGAAAAGAGACGGATTCTTCCCGGTAAAGCTCTATTTCTTCTGCCATTTGCAGCGGCCGCCATTGTTGTTGTTTCTTGTTGGACAGGGCTTTCTAAATTGTCTGCCTATGTGCCTAAAGGCCGGCAGGTATTTGTACAAAACCTGCAAGCACAGCGAATCGGAGACGATCTACGCGAATTTTGCCCTGCGGATGCGTTTCTTGTGATTACCACGCCTGAGTCGCATCATTCGTATCCATGTTTGTTCTATGTGGCTCAACGAAAGGGTTGGAATATCCAGAGTCAACATCTGACCGCGAAAGCCATAGAAAGAGCCAAGGAACGCGGAGCAAAGTATTGGGCGGTGAGCCCAGGTACGGGCGAATTGCCACAGACTGTAAAAGATTTGACTCGTGACTATGGACGAATTGCCCATACGAAAAACGTGGATATCTATGACCTCCAACGCTCTAGCCGGTCGCATGGCGCGATCCCTAGATGGCTGCCCTTTTATTTCATCCGGCATATCGATGAAGCGGAACGGCACACTTTGGCGAAGCATCCTACTATGGCTGTTGAACAGACAGGCGTTAAAGCTCAAGGCGAATTGCGTCCTGTAATACGTACGCAGCCGCATGGCCGTGATGAAACATTCATTCGCTATCAGTTTCAGGAACTCCCCGTGCGGACAACCTTAAGGGCGGCAATCGCAATGCACGATATGGCCTGGCAGGCTCCCAATAATTCCGATGGTGTGAACGCCTTTTTGCGCGTCGAAACAGCGGACAGGACTATTCTTAATATTACGATTCAGTTGAATCCAAGAGACCGGGTCGAAGACCGGGGTTGGCAGGAATTGAGTTATGATCTACCCGCAATTCGTGGGGAGTCAGTCACTTTTACTTTTGGTTGCGGGCCAGGGCCGGCCAACAATGGTGCATGGGATATCGCAGGCTGGGCAGACTTAACGTTAGCACACTTTGAATAGATATATTAAAGAGGAAAACCATGTATCTCATAAATTTTTTAAATCCATTACAGAGATCGGCCGAAACCTCTTTTCCCAAATATGCCATTTGGGTTTTGCGAGTCCGGGAGTCGTGATATCTTGCCGCATGAGATTTTCACACAGTAATGGATCTTCTGAATTGTCTGTTGACATGCAGTCTTGGAAACTGATCCTTTTATTTCTGCTTGGACTGTTTATTTTGATTCTTCTGCGGCATGCCTGGGTTACAGAAGACGCCTATATCACCTTTCGAACGGTTGATAATTTTGTAAACGGCCATGGTTTGGTTTGGAACGTTGGCGAACGTGTCCAAGCGTACACGCATCCTCTGTGGATGGCATTGCACATCCTTCCTTTCAAAATCACGCATGAATTCTTTTACACGACTATTTTTATCAGCGTTATCACGTCGTTAGCGGCAGTTGCACTCTATGCATGGAAAACGGCGGAATCACCGACAATGGCGGCCATAGGCCTTCTGGTTCTTATAGGCTCTAAATCATTTATGGATTTCTCCGCCAGTGGGCTGGAGAATCCACTGACACATCTCTCGATCATCACGTTCGCCATTGTATACCTGCCCCCGGACCATAGACCAAACCGAATTCTCTGGCTTTCAGTATTTGCTTCCATGGGGCTGCTAACCCGGCTCGATACGCTCTTTTTCTTTTTTCCCGCTCTGGCGTGGGAAGTATGGCGGGAAAGGTCCAAGCGCTCCCTGGGACTGTTGCTACTGGGTTTAACGCCAATAATTTTATGGGAGTTATTCTCTCTTTTTTACTACGGATTCCCATTTCCCAATACGGCATACGCCAAGCTTTCGACAGGCATTTCGCACACCCAATTGTGCCTGCAAGGGCTTTCATATCTCCTGCAATCCATTGCGTATGACCCGATAACTCTGCTCATTACAGGCATGGGGATAATTTCAATGATTTTTTCCCCAAAATGGCGGCTATTTCCCCTGTCTGTCGGCATCTTGCTGCAACTTCTTTATGTAGTTTACGTTGGTGGGGATTTCATGTCCGGCCGATTCTTGAGCGGCTCGTTGCTCATGTCAGTCGTTGTATTGAGTAACAATGGATTTCCGCTGGACAAGCTTCACTTTGCGCCTGTTGCTCTTGTCGTGCTTCTTGTGGGATTGATTTCACCGTATCCCACGTTCTTCAGCACAGAGGACTACGGGCAAAAAAGGACGTCTTTTGTCGACTACCGGGGAATCGCCGATGAACGAGCCGTTTATTATCCTAGAGCTTGCCTGCTTCGTGCCAGCCGCGGGACAGAAATGCCGATTCACCAACATAAGAGAGATGGCCTTGAATTGCGGGATCATGGCGAACAGGTTGCAGTCAGACAGGCCATCGGGTATTTGGGTTACTTCGCTGGACCAAAGGTGCATATTGTGGATACGTGCGCCCTCACCGATCCCCTTTTGGCGCGGCTTCCACAGTCGCAAGGAGATGACTGGCGCGTTGGGCATTATCTTCGAAAAATACCTGAAGGATATGTTGAAAGTGTACGTACCGGGCAAAATCATATTCGGGATAGAGACTTGGCAGCCTATTATGAAAAACTGAATATCATCACGAGCGGGCCGCTTTTTTCGTTCAATCGCCTAGCCGTCATCGCAAAAATGAATCTTGGTTTTTACGACGACTTACTGGACCACTAATCCCATTCGATTTTGGATTGGAGTGAATATTGAAATTCAGCGCGTATCTGCCTTCAAATGCGTTCTTAGTTTTTTTATTGTTTGGCGCTATCGCCGCTAGCGTTGCCATCTATTGGCCGGGACTGGACGCCTATGCGCTTGGAGACGATGCACTAATTCTTCAGACACCAATTGTTGAACGAGCCTTTGCTAACTCTTTGCATGGCGATTGGTTTGGCCGCCCACCATCTTCAACATCTGCGCGGTTTTATCGACCGGGTGTAACCATTCCTACGTGGATAGAATACAATATTTTCGGACAATGGGTGGCAGGATATCACCTGATGCAGATTATTGTGCATGCACTTTGCAGTTGGCTCATTACGCTTTTGTTTTGGCAGATAGGACGTGAGGAAAAGTGGAAATACGCAGGTCTTGTGGCCGGATTTTTATTTTTGATGCATCCCCGTCATTGCGAAGCCGTTATTCCCATTTGTTCCCGTTCCGATATTTTTGCCGCTTTGTGGCTTCTGATTTGCGCCAATGTCCATGTGTTTTCTTGGCGGCAAAAAGGTATTCGTAAGATTCTATTACTGTTATTGGCCGTCATTTTCTATATATTTTCATTATGTTCAAAAGAGATTGCCTTAGCCGGTCCCGCGTTGATTTTTCTGCTTGAAATTCTTCTTGGATCATTGCCAGATGACCGAATATGGACAAGGCTTCGGCTAGTTGCGATCCGTATTTTTCCATATGCCTTAATTGCAGGACTTTTCTTGCCATTGCGTTATGCTTTTACCGGCCAGCTATTGGGCACCGCTTCTTATGTTGGTGGAATTCCCGAATTTGAGAGGATTGTTGCCAGCCTCATTAAAGTACTACTTGCATTAATCTTTGTTGTGCCTTTCGATCTGACTTCTATTTGGGACTTTATGCGGGACGGGATTTATAGTTATAAGCTTATTCTTTTCCTCGCAGTAATTACTGCAATTTTTTTCTATTTAGCGATTGTCAATAAGAATAGTCCGATACGTCGTTTTGCCGCCGTGGGGTGGGGGTGCTGGTTTCTTCTCTATTTACCGGCGGCCAATGTCGGCGCCGCAATGAAAACAACACGCTGGGATCACAATATGTATATGGCGTCCATTGGTATGGCGATCTTTTTTGGGGCAATGGCCGGCGCATCCATTTGGCACCGGAAGCCAGGCATGAAGATTTTGGCGGCGCTTTTACTTTGCCTTTACGGTTGTGTCGCCACATATGCTTTGCGTTCCGAAGCACGGCAATGGCAAATCTACGGCAAATATGCAAAGACCTGTGTTGGTGTTATCGAAAGCAAACTACAAGAAACTGAACCGGGAACATCGATTGTTTTGCTGGCGACCCCCTATATTGCACGCTCGCATGATATCCCGATTTTGAGTAGCACTTTTTCGTATGTCCGTTTTTTGGGTTATGCCGATCGAAAATTGGACCTGCATTATATTGCCGCAGCGGAGGTGCACGATACGCAAGCCTTTTCCACATCCTGGGAAACGGAAGACGGTATCCATTTAAGCGGAACGGTCGAGAATGGCCTTTTTCTTAAGCCCCATCCGCATCTGGATCCGAACATCGCGGCCGTCAAGCCTATGAACTCATCACAATTTGCGGAGGTTACGTTGGTTGCTAATCCTCAAGCGGTTTATCTTTATCCCGCTGGCGGAACACTTCAGCGCCTGGAATTGGATTGTCCGCCAACGCCATAATTGCCAAATTGTTCCAAAACACTCATGAATTCCTCTTCCGCCAAACCGGTTGCCGGCCTCAATGTCGATGTCGACCAGATCGACGGGCTTTTTATTTACACAAAAACAAAAGTGCGAAAGATATCGTACGTTATCGGGGCTGGGACACCCTCCCGGAAACGAATCTTAATGCGATCTACGATGACGCTCTGCCGCGTATGCTGGATCTTTTCGATGAGTTCGGAGTCAAAGCCACGTTTTTCATTGTCGGCGCCGATTTGGATAATCCCGGTAATGCGAAACGCATTGGCGAAATGTCAGCTCGGGGTCATGAAATCGGCAATCACACCCAGAACCACAACCTTGGCTTTATGCCGGTTTGTTGAGCAAGGTGAAAACCTTTTGTTTTGTGGACCGACCGGAACCGGAAAATCGCATCTTGCTCAAGCCTTGGCACATGAAGCGATTAAACACGGTTACCGCGCTTTGTACGGTGCGGTTCAACGCGGATACGGCCTTATAAGGGATAACCGCGATAAACCAGACAATTGCAGGAAGCAAATATCTTGGATTGGGCTCTGTAATCAAAGTTGGGAAAATAGAAATAATGTAAAATATGCACAGATACAAAGATAATAGGAACACGTATCTATTTTTCGTAATAATGCATGACAGCATTACTATGAGCAATGCAACGAAAACGTATATGTACAAAATACAACTTAATAGCAAAGAATCTGCTAAACGCGATTTACCCGCAAAAATGTCTTTTACGTTCCAGATGATGAAGCCGGCCAGTGCTTTTGGATTGGCGGCTACATAACAATATAGAGGAACGAGGTGTGAAAGGAAGCTGTCTTGATAACTTGTGGCCCCCGGAAATATTTTTTTAACCCCCAAATGAGCAGATGGGCCATATTCGATTTCAATATCTCGATATTGATCTTGCTGTGATGCATATTTCGCAAACGCCTGATTGAAAGCAAGTTCAAGTCGATTTGTACTGAATATTCCATATGCCAATACAGGGAACCATAGAAGCAAAGATAGCGCGATATAGATACAATCATGTCGGGTAGGCGTTAAGAGACTAACTTTGCGATTGATCCAAATTCGATAAAGCCATAAAAGACCATAGCCGGCAAGGATTAGCACGAATTCGCGCCGTAGGAGCATGACTATCGAAAAAATACTTATGATTGTCCATACGCTGTGCTTCTGTTTCTTGCCGGCCCAAGATAAAATGAGAAGAAATAACCCGGACGCGAATGCATGGCCATCCCAAAGCTCCCAATAAAGAAGAAGAATGCATAATAAGATTGTATTTGCTATTGACCAGATAACATTTTCAGTCTCGCTATAAATGAGCGAAAAGACCCCAACGATGAAAATGAGTTGGCAAAGAAAATTAAACACTGCATATAAAGAGACGGGATGGAGGAAAAATAGAAGGACATGTAAAATTGAACTAAAATAAACGATAACCGGTGTCCAATCTCCGCGAATCTCTAAATTGCCGTGGAGAAGCGCCTTGCCCCAACCGAAATAACGACAATCATCCCAGACGGGCAAGTCTGTCCGTGGATAGACGATGCTGAATACGACTAGATGTAGTATGGAAAGAAAAAAAAGAGCCTTGAAATACCGGGAGCTGAACCTTGGAATTGCTTTCTTTAAATCGAAGCGTAAGAAAATGGAACTCATGTTCCCGCAACCTCCTTATCCTTTACATTACCGTTTATTACCCCGGATACGACGACGCCACTCCAAAAAGGCACCAGAAAGTCGATGGCCATATAAATTATCAATGTAAAGAATCTATATAAACGATCCTTGTTGAAAAGATACTTGCACATGAGGTATAATTCAATCTTTCTATGGCTTGTGCGGCCGCGTTTTTGGTGGACTACTAGCTGTTTCAGAAAGGTCTTGGTGAGAATTCAATCGCTGGGAAACGCAACTGATTTCCGGTTTTGGAGTGCCATTGATGAAGGGGGGGAGATTGATGGTAAATAATGTCGCTTCGACTAAGCTGCGGAGAGATTTCTCAAGTGGCTTTGGAGGCGATTGATCCCCCTGTTGAGATAGGTACAATGTTCAGTATTCATAGCCTTGTTTTAAAATCGGTATTCTTTTCTCATTGTGTGAATTGAGGAATTGGATGCCGTCGCGAAGGATTTTAACGAATGGTCGATGCACCAAATCATAAAAGTAATACGTTCCCAACAACAGCCTTCCCTCGTCTTGAGACAATGTTTCGTCGTGGTGAGAAACTCTGGCAAGAACGCAAAGATTTGCAGGATGCATTTCCATGCATGAATTCTCCCGAGTATTGGTTTTGGCTTCTGTGGTACGGGCCTTCGGAAGATCTGCAGATTCAAGAAAGTCTGTATCCTCTGCCCGATAGTTTTTTACGCGACCGTGTGGTCGGTGAACTGACACCGGAAGAAATTTTCCATCAAGGCGGTCTCGTCGATTGGCGGCGGATTGAGATATGTTTTCGTGAAGGCGGTTTGGATTTCCATCCGGGCACAAGCATTCTCGATTTTGGATGTGGGTGTGGCAGGCTGATTCGGCATTTTGGCCTTTATGCAAATGACTGCAACCTTTACGGAGCAGATGTCGATAAAGACGCCGTAGCCTGGTGTGCGGAAAAACTTGATTTCTGCAAATTTGCATCGTTGCCTCATTCTCCACGTACGGAATTTGACAATAATTCTTTTGATGGAATTTACGCTTATTCGGTTTTCAGCCATTTGCCCGAGGATCTTCATCAAGGGTGGCTGGTTGAATTGCATCGAATAACACGGCCGGGTGGGATATTGGTTATCACACTTCAAGGTCAATACATCGTTGATTTGGTGTGTTCCGGGGAGCGGGATTTAGGATGTCCCTCTCGCAAAGAACTGCAAAAATCTCTTCAAGAGTTGAATAGCAAAGGATTTCTTTTTTTCCCCTATAAATCGTTAGGTTCAACTGATAAGCGAAATGCAGAGCATTTCGCAAAATGGGATTTGCAGCAGTACGGCACAACGTTTGTCCTCGAGTCTTATGTGCAAAAGCATTGGTCTGAGATGTTTACAATAGTCGCCCATCATTCTGCGCCAGATGAATGGCAGGACTTTGTTGTGCTGCGGCGAAAATAATTTTTCCGCTGTCAGTTAAATTTCAATGTCTTTGCAGATGACGGCCTCTTTTCATAGGCTGGAACATGCTAGGTGTACCGTGTCAGATGGAACCAATCCCATAAACGTTAAATTATCCATGTAATACTCATGAATTCCTCTTCCGCCAAACCGGTTGCCAGCCTCAATGTCGATGTCGACCCTATCGGCGCTTATCTCCATGCGCGGGGCTGGGACACCCTCCCGGAAACAAATCTCAATGCGATCTACGATGACGCCCTGCCGCGTATGCTGGATCTTTTCGATGAGTTCGGAGTCAAAGCCACCTTTTTCATTGTCGGCGCTGATTTGGATAATCCCGGTAATGCGAAACGCATTGCCGAAATGTCAGCTCGGGGTCATGAAATCGGCAATCACACCCAGAACCACAACCTTGGCTTTGCCGGTTTGAGTGTTGACGAAAAGCGCCGCGAGATCGTGGAAATGCAGAAACGGGCCGAGGACATCACCGGTCAGGCTGTGAAAGGTTTTCGCGCGCCCGGTTGGAATATTGATAGGAACGCGCTGAATCTGCTTGAAGAACTGGGCTACGCCTATGATAGTTCGGTTTTCCCATCGTATCTTAATCCGGCCATGAAACTTGCGCACTTCCTGCAATGCCGGGACCGGGGGCAGCCTATTTTGGGGCGTCCCGCCGCCCTGGCCTTGGCTCCCCGAGCGGCCTACCGCCCGGATAAGGAACGAATTTGGCGCAGAGGAAGCAGACGAAAACTGGTAGAAATCCCCGCCAGCGTGCTTCCGGGAATACGTTTTCCTTTTTACGGAACGATGAGCCTGCAACTCGGAGACTGGGCCTTTAGGCTCAGCGCGGCGTATTACCGGCTGATGTCCGGTGTGCCGCTGAATTATATTCTCCATGCTATCGAGTTGGTGGATCGTGGAGTGGTCCACGATGAGCGGTTCGGAATCAACCCAGGTTATGCCCGTTCATTGCCTGATAAGGCGGCGAGATATCGAATGATGCTGAAGACGTTTGGGAAGTCGTACCGGTTTGTCCGATTGGATGAGCTGGCGGATTCCATTCCCGCTCAAGCGGTGTCATCCTATGAATAAGCGCGTTATATCAGTATTTAAGAACATCGAATGGAACGTATGAACAACACGCCTCCCAATAACGCACAAATCCCCGTGCCTGGTCCGGTTACGATTGTTGTGCCGGTCTACCAGGAGCGGGACAGCCTACCGAAACTCTATGAAGAACTCCTGCCGGTGCTCAATGCCTTGCCGGAGAAATCTGAAGTTCTTTTTGTGGATGACGGTAGCACCGATGGCAGTTTCGACTATTTGGAGGAACTTCACGGCCGGGATGCCCGGATCCGGGCGCTCCGCTTCCGCCGTAACATGGGCAAAGCGGTTGGCTTAAGCGCCGGTTTTGAACATGCCAAAGGTGAGATCATTGTGACTATGGATGGCGATTTGCAGGACGATCCGGCGGATATTCAGGCTCTGCTGACCGCCATTGCCGATGGGGCGGACTTGGCCTGCGGGTGGAAGTATCAGGGCAAAGGTCCTGCTAATAAATCGCTGCCGTCCCGCTTTTTTAACTTTGTGACTTCGCGTGTCACCGGGATCAAACTCCACGATATGAACTGCCCCCTCAAGGCCTATCGCCGGGAGGTTATTGAAGAGATCGATGTTTATGGCGATCTGCACCGGTTTATCCCCGTCCTTGCTCATCAGCGCGGATTCGTTTTGAAAGAAGTCAAAGTCCAAAACCGGCCCCGGCAGTTCGGAACATCCAAATTCGGCATTGAGCGGTTCACACGCGGCTTTTTCGATTTAATGACGGTATTTCTGCTTACCCGTTATGCCCAACGTCCATTGCATTTCTTCGGCACGTTAGCCCTTTTGACCGGCCTGATTGGAACTATGAGTATCGCCGGCTTGATGGCTTATACCAAATTGACGCTTGGCAGTATGGACTGGCGGGCTACGCCGAGCCGGCCTCTCTTTTTTATCGGCCTTTTGGCCATCATGCTGGCCTTTCAGTTCTTTTCGATTGGATTGATCGGCGAACTATTAACCAAATTCTTCCATCGCTCGCAACGGAACGCACCGATTAAGCATGTCATTGAATAATACCGTTCATCCCGCAGGTATCACCAAACGTAAGCTTTATCAGAGCGGCAATCCTGTTGTGCAGAAGCTGTTGAATGGGCTTCTTTCGGGTATCCATGAACTTTTTTTTGAAATTGCCCCTGCCCGCGTTTTAGATGTCGGTTGCGGAATCGGCCATGTGATGAGCACTCTGAAAGAGGCGGGAACGAAAGCTGAATTTACCGGAGTAGAACTTGATGAAGGCGATGCCGTGATTTACCGGGAACGGCATCCGGATATTCCGCTCTATACCATCCCACTCGAACAATCCGATTTTGAGCCGGAAAGTTTCGACTTAGTGATGGCGACCGAAGTTCTTGAACATACAGAAGACCCGAGCGAAGCTCTGCGAGTCATGGCGCGATTTACAAAAGGACCGTTACTCCTAACTGTGCCTTGGGAACCGTTCTTTTGTTTGGGTAATTTTTTGCGCGGCCAAAATATCGCCCGTTTGGGGGACGATCCCGAACACCTCAATCATTGGACCCGGCGCGGATTTGAGCGATTTCTGCGCAATGAGGGCTTCTTGATCAAGAAAAAAACTGGCCCGTTTCCCATGGCAGCTGGTGCTCGTATATAAGCCACAGAACCAAACATAGGTTCTTTCCGGCATCGTTGACTGCTTACTTTTTTAGGGGACTTAAAGAAACCATAAGGATAATCATGATTGTGCGTATTTTAGCCACCGTCTTTTTGACATTATCGGTCTTTTCGGCCCGGGCCGATGAGCCTTTTGTTATTTATGATTTAGGCCGCACATTGAGCGCGGACCTTTCTCAGCGTGAATCCGCCGAACGGGTTTGGGAGGAATGTCATGCGGTTGTTTCATTACAGGGAATTGTTAATCGCAATGCGCCGAGGTTGTATCTTCTATATGTGCCTTGGGAAGGCCGGAATGTGGACCAAGTTTGGTTGGACCGGTTATCGGCGGAAGGACAATGGCTGCATGGAAAGCCGCGCATCCAAATCGAGACTCTTGAAGAATTAGTCAAGCATTTTCGGGATGATGTTGACGGTGCCGTGGTTTACGATCCGAATGTGAAAGCCACGAGTAATCTTGCATCCACAATTGCAGGTGTGGAAAACCTGATTGCGGTGCGTTACTGCAATTCTGAGAACAGCATTTATAGCTGTCTGATCAAAAACGGTCCCAAACTTCCAATTAAGCGTTCGCTGATGGCGGATGATGGGTCTATCTTGTTTACGGGGCAGGGGACGATTCCGGAC
>CAXXIH010000005.1:0-275945 GCA_963663365.2 bacterium
CGGTCGCGCCGAGCGCTAACACATAGGGGCTGTCGTACGCGTCACTAACGTTATTCTCGAGATAGATACGCGCCTGTTGCATCACTTCCGAATCGGCTAATCCATATGTAGCCAAGGCAAGCGTAACGTATGCCGATAGACCGTAACGGCCATCGAGTCCGCCATCGAGTTCTTGGTGAATCAAACGGCCAAAGGGACTCCAGCCGCCGTCTTCATCTTGAAGATCGGATATCCAGTCGCTCAACGAACTGAGGACCGTTGCGTCGATATCATAGACCTCTCTGGCTGCCGAGAAGGTTGAGAGCACAAAGGATGACAACCACAGGCCGCCCTCTTCATCCTGATTGCCGAAGGCCGAAAACGAGCCATCACTACGCCGGTAGGTAAGTTGGCGCTGATAACCAACTGTAATGTACAGTTCGGCCTGGGCTTCTAGTTCCGGCATCGTTTGATTGGTGGCCTGAATATAACGGAGCACCTCAACATCCGGCGCGAGCATGATCATATTCTGCTCGCCGCAGCCATAGGGCATACCTACCATATCATCGAGGTTCTCCATCATGTTGCCGATCAGGCTGCCGGTGAGGGAAATACGCCGTTTGGTTGAATCGGGAACAATCCCACCCGGAACCGGCAGAATGTCCTCTGTCGACTCTTCAGGAAGCGCCACAGGCGTTTCATTTAAGGCCAACGAAAGGGTGACCTCGCCTTCGTCATCCAAAAGCCCATTCACCACGAAATTACGGGCTGCGCCTTCCGGCTCGACACGTAGCGGCTTACGAATCGCATCGGCCAAATCGCCGGCGTAACCGGTCAGTTGAATCACCGGTGAACCGACTTCACCGGGGCGAATGCTAAACGATACACTTCGTACGCTCTGCGCCGGAACAGCTACTGAGGCTTCCAGCGATTCGCTCAAGAGATCAATACCTTCGGGAAGTTCCAATACCACCGAAACATTCCGCTCGGAATCGCTGTAGTTATAAACCTGAACCGGTAATGTGAACTCATCGCCGCGAATCACTGCATAAGGCAGGTCCGGCTCGATAAAGAAAGGTTGAAAAACAACCAATTCGTCTTCGGTGATACCAATTCCATTTTCGGAGTTTCCGACAGCATGCAATTTCCAGGTTGTGATACTGTCCGGCGCTTCGAGGTTAAGCGATGCCAAACCATTTTCATCGGTGGCAATTAGAGGCTGCCAAACCCAGGTTTCCGGGAAGAATTGGCGCACGCGGTCCGGCTCAACACTGTTTTTGCCTTGTCCACCTGCTGTAGGTGCACCGCCATCCATCACATCTTCGGGAAATCCGAAGTCATTCGGGAATCCGCGGATCACGTCGCCATTGAACCAGAACCGCCACGGATCAATTTCGCTTCCCTCGCTAACATTTAGATTCGGTGAGTAGGCAACCTGCAATCCCAAGCCGTCCCAGACTTCGCGCGAACCTACGGTTGTGATCGGTTCGGGGAAATAATCTTGATCGCCGTGAATCTCTATCTTGGGATCCATAAACAGCCGTTCGAGTTCATCGAAGACCTGCTTGAGGTTCAGCCGGCCTTGGGCCAAGGCAAAAACCGAGCTATCCACGATTGCAATTCCGACTGTGCTGCGGAGTTTTGCATCGATTGAAACATGAACCGCATCACCCGGCTCGACTTGGTCTTGATCGAATACAACTTCTAATCCCGAATCCGGTAAATCCGCAACATCGACCGGCAATGCATCGGCGGAAATCTCGCCATTGTCGTTGATGTCATAAACCAAGACTTGGAAACTGGGGGCCATTTCAGGCGAAACGGTGAAATCCAAAGTCCCTTCATGAACCACACCGGACTGAACCGTACGTCCCGAGGCGGTCACATCGTAATAAATGTTGCCTCCGCCGGTACGCAACACGTCAAACGAAACCGTATCGCCGATATTCACGGTTGCATCACTCAGCTGACGAATATGCACAAACGATGCTGAAGGCGAGGCGGCGGCGTTGAGAATTAACGATTCTTTGGTTTCGTATCCATCTTTGCTTCCTGAAAGTTGGAGTTGGGCAATCCCGGTCCCGGCCGGAACTTCAATATCAAAAATAGCAAGTCCATTCTGAGTAGAAATGGTTTTTCTGATTGTCCCTAATTCTTCTACCTGATCATCGAAGAAGATAACTTCCAGTTGTGCCAATGAATCCAAGGGACGGCCATCGGGGTCTTCGCTGATGGCAATCACCTGCATCGGCAATCCCGGCTTAATCACTTTCGACTCGGGAATCATCCTAAGTTGAAGCGGCGAATCGACGATTTGGTATAGCAGACTCGTCGATTCTTCATGTCCGGCATCATCAGTAACCGTAAGATTGATTTGTAGTGTCGGTGAGGCTTCGTCGCCATAGGTGCGAACAACATAGTCCACCGCCGGAATTTCAATTTCGGCTACGCCATTTGAAACATTGCCATCCGCGGTGAAGAACTTGTTCCATTCACCAACGTATTTCAGAGCCTCGATATGATATTTGCCCTGAACCGGCTGGCCGAAGAAATAATCCGCTTGAACAACACCTTGGATTTTTTCATCGACCAAGAACCACTCTTTGCTGCTGTCTAGAGCGACTTCAAAACGCGGCAGCACATATTCATCGACCTGCAGATCGAGTTGTGCCAGGCTGTCGCCCGCCTCTGCCTCTATTCTCCAAGTACCTAGATTTAATTCGCTGGCCAAAGGCAGATCAAAAACCGCCACACCGTCTTGGTTGCATTCAACGGTCTTCCTAAAAATTCGTATCCCTTCCCCATCCGTAATACTGACTTCGATATCCTGGGGTTGAGGTTTAAGTTCATTATTCAGTGCAACCAAACGGCCATGAATCGTCTGGCCCGGACGGTAAATCGGTTTATCGGTTTCAACAAAAAGCACCGCGCCTTGCCGTACAAGCAGCGAGGCTTCCAACGCTTGTTCCATACCTTCAACCGTTGCCTTTACGGTGTATTGCCCCGATTCAAGTTCCGGAACACGTACATCTACATCAACCCGTCCCGCTTCATTGCTCTCGCCTTCAAAAAGCGTTTGCGCGGCAATGCCATTGCCGGTGAGTGCAATACTGACATCTCTCGAGGCCGGTTGCAGATTGGCTTGATCAAGTGTTGTAAGGCCAATCGAAAGCAGGCTGCCGGTATTGGTTTCATAGGGCATCGTTAATATGGCTTCGGTATTGCCATTGGGCATCGGCGTGGGAGTAGGCTCCTGCGGGGAAATCGGAGCGATTGGAACCGCATTAGGATCGAGTTCATCGAGAACAAAATCATCCAACAACACTTCCGTGCTTGCATCCTCACCATCATCAGGCAACGGTGCACGATAAATCTGCCCGACCAAAACCCAGCCGGCTTCGTCGAAACCAACGATATTTCCTGAGACGGCCGCGCTTTCGGTGGAAAAAGTGTCTTTTAAAATCTGAAATGTTCCCAGCGTCTCATCGCCGTTACTGAATACGGCCATTAAGAACTCGCTGTTATCGCGCGCACTTGAATTGTTAAGGTTATTCAGAAAGGACGATGACACAGAGAAACGAACTGCATACCGGCCGGAGGCGACATCTTGCGGTTCGTAGAGCCGCTCACCTTGCCGGAACGGAATCGCCGCATTGGCCGCCAGACCGGGCGAAACCCGTGCAACCATACCCCGCTCTTCGGAGCCATAGGCGATTTCACCCGCATCATGATTGATATTCAGAAATAGCTTTTCGGGTTGAGAGGAAAACGCGCCATTAAAACCCGTGTCTAGCCGTGTCCCCGACTCCGCATCGCCAAATGCCAATTGGTAATTGGATATCCGGACAACGGCATTGGCATCGCCGGGTCTGCCCGCATGGACAACTTGAACGGCGGCACGATAAGCCAAATCCTGAGCCTTTTGCCCGACAACCAAAGGAGAAGCCTGCTCCCGCATAATCCGGTCATGGTAGGCAAGTTCGCCGGTTGGCCCGGCTTCGCCTTCAACCAACGCCACCACAGCGACATCGGCCTTTCCGCCAATTGCACTAACATCGGCGCGAACCCAAACCTGGTCTCCGGAAGCCTGCCAGACAGTCTTGCTGATAATTAAGAGGCCCTGTCCGGGCGCGGCCTCGACAACCAGCTCATCGCCATCGACATAGGCGGAGGCAGGATAGTAACCATCGGGCGCTGACCACAGCATCGTATCAGCAAGGCTGGGCGCCACGGGAACATCGACATCATCTTGGGCATAAGAAGCCAGCGCAGCCATTGCCAAGGCAATGATAAAAAAGACCAACGCCGGGAGGAATTTCGATGGATAAACCTTGGGTTGCGGCATCATTACTCACCTTCTCCTTTAATCCATGCGGTTGATGGCAGGCACAAAAGCCCGCATTCAAGCGCATTCGGTCGCGTTCATATACCTTGAATGCAGCAAACACCAATTGGGTTTACTCAAAAGTCAAAATTTAAACGATAAAAATAATGGAAAAGCCTTAGATGCAAAATTATGGAGCCGCAGCACGTATTCAGGGGAAGTTGGAGAACAGCAGACAGCTAGAATTCGCCGCCGAAACGGCCCAAATCGCCTTGGCTACGGAGACCGTTAGAGGATGAGTAGGCTGAATGGCGGAAAAGTTTTCCGATACCGGGCAATGGAGCCAATCCCAGCCCCGAGTCTTCTTCATCAGGGCCGAATGAAACAACAGCATAGGCCATATCCGGCTCGCGGGGGGGGACCAGGAAATTGGCGTAATCAAAATAGCTGTAGCCAAACAAGGAGGGGATGCCATCCGGATCGTAGGCGATAGAATCCTTCATCTCCGCCACAGCCCGGGCCGTAAAATGATCGTCCAGCATCGAGGCCGACTTCGGCAAATAGGAGCCCAGCAAAGGAGCCAATGCAATCCGGGCATCGTAATCGGTGTTGTACTTCGTAGGAGGCTCGGTCGATCCATGCGGATAGCGGCCGGTATCCGTGGCAAAAACCTCCAGTGCATCGCTGATGATCCGCAGATCGTTCTCCGCAGATGCGACTTTTGCGCGCAAAAGACCGGTTTGAAATGTGGGCACCGCCGTTGCCGCCAGAATTCCGACAATACTGGCCGTAACCAACACTTCCAGAAGCGTCATAGCACCCTCGGAGCCACGCTTTCCGGTTGGTTTACAGTCTCGAATATTGCGAATTCTTGGCCCAGTCATCATTTAGAACATAATTAACCAACTAGATTATGTCAAAAAAATCGGCAGGTGTAAACAAAAACTGTAAATTGGAACCCCATTGGACTCCAATTACGGCTTTTTGAATCTCTCACAGCACCTAAATGAAAAGAATTATCATCTATAGTAAACCTGATAAGCGCGGAAAGCATTCATACCATACGAACGCAAGGATTGCCGAGTGAAGATGAATCGAGAGCCTGCCGGATTGGCAACGCAGGATAAGACCCGAACCGGACTGAATACGGCGCCCATTTCCGGATGCCCTGAAAATCTATCGCTGTCCGGTACGGAGCCTTCCGGTACGCCGGACGAGGTGCTTGTAAAACAGGCACGAAACGGCAATGAGCAAGCGTTCGCAATTCTGGCCGGAAGGCATTTGAAAGGGACTTATATCTCGGCCTATGGAGTACTTGGCAGCCGGGAAGATGCTGAAGACGCGGTACAAGAAGCCATGATCAAAGCCTATAACAACCTGCATAGCCTGCGTGAACCGTCCAAGGCCGGGGCTTGGTTGCGTAGCATTGCCCGTCAAGAAGCCTTAGGCAGAATGCGCGGCTTTGCACGTCTTCGAAAGATGCTGGGCAATCTCTGGCAGGAGCGTCAGAGCGATCCACCGGAATATACAGACCAAACCGAACGGCACTTGTACCACCGCCAACTTTTTGAGTATTGCATCGCCGGGTTGCCGTCCAAGGCGCGGGATATCGTGTTACTGCATTATGTCGAAGGGCTTTCCTGTGACGAAATCGTGAGCCGTACCGGCGCGCAAAGCGGAACGGTCAAAAGTCACTTATTTAAGGCCAGAGCCAAAATGCGCGAGCAACTGGAAACAATCGGCGTTTTAAGCGTCGATGATTTATAGGGCACAAGTTGTCTGCATTAAATACGAAAGATCGAGCGCAGTCAGGAATACGACATGAGTGACTCGCAAAAACAGATAGACAAAATTGAAACGGATGGATTGCCTGATGATGCTCTCCTGAGCCGTTTAGGTGATGCTTTTGTACCTCAGCGAAAAGAATTCGAGGCGACGCTGCTGAGCCGTTTGACCACGGAAAAGAAGCGTAAACCTTCGGGGACCTCACCCAAAAGCGCCGTGCGCCATGCATGGCGGGGCCAATGGATTTATGGCACGGCTGTGGCTTGCTTGGCATTGGTCGCTGGGATTTATTTCACCGGGGTTTTTGAAAGCGAAAAACTGGCCGCCAAAGTGATGGTTGTGTTGGGAGATGTGAAAGTCTCGCATGATCTACGTGAAACCCCGAATCTTTCACCCGGAACTGAAATTCAAAGCGGAGCCGATGGCCTGGCCAGCCTTAAGTTGCAGGACAGTTCAATTGTACGGCTTGCTGAAGATACCTCCCTTTCGATTGGCGAATCGAGAACCATCGATTTAAATCGCGGCAAGATTTTCGCTCATGTCAGCAAAACCGGAACAGGAAGCCGTTTTACCGTAAAAACCCCGGTGGCCGATGTGGTTGTATTGGGAACAAAATTTGAGGTTGTTTCCGATACCAATCAAACTCAAGTCACGGTCACGGAAGGCCAAGTACGTATTGAGTGGCCCGGCCCGGATGGAACAAAACGGCACGAAATACTGAAAGAATCAGAGACCGTGACAATCCAAAGAGCCGCTGCGACGGCAACAATCCATAAAACATCGGAACCATTGCCGAAATGGGTAGAAAAACTGATCAAGCAGGAATTGATGGTCGGTCATTTCCCCAGCCGTTCATTAAATCTGCTCAATCAAAGCCAATAACAATGATGAAATCCCGTTTTCTTTGCTGCTGCTTCTGGCTCGGACTTTTGCCGGGCATGGTCTTTGGGCAGGTTCCTGTTCCGCAAAGTGAATTTCTTGTGGAACCACTCAATCAATTTGTCGATTTACTTAGCGGAATGGTGTCCACGGCAAAAGGTATTGCGGTCTGTGACCGGGGCGCCGGCAAATTAATGCATGTCGCTTTTAACGATAATGAACTTGAAATATCCGAATTGGTCACCGATTTGGACACACCTGTCGATGTCGACATGCTTACCGGTGAATGGCTGATTCTTCAGGAAGAAGCCGGGAATCTATTGCTGGTGGATCACGATAGCGGAGACAGACGCGTAATTGCAGATGGATTCACACAGCCAACAGCATTTGCTCTTAATGGAGCGAATACTGTTTACGTTGTAGAATTCCATACCGGGCTCCTAAAAAAATTGGAACTAAGCACGGGCGCAATTACTGCATTTGGCCCTCACTTCGACTCACCGGCGGATGTTTTGTTTCAACGCCCCGACCGTATCATTGTGGCCGATCAAGTCGGACTCGATAACCAAGAAGGCGCTATTTACACCTTGGATTTGGATGGCAATGTCCTAAATGTAGAGCACAGCATCATCGACCCCACCGGCCTGACACTTTCTCCATCCGGGAGTCTTTATGTAACTTCGTTTCGCTTAGATACGGATACTCCTGGCAGCGGCGGCGTAGCGGTAATCAATTCCACCGGATCAATATATCCTTTAATTACCGGTTTAACCGGCCCGACCAGCCTAATCTTCGATTCGCAAAATCAATTAGTAATTCTCGAAGAACCTACAGACATGCTCTACCGTTATCAGCTGAGCGGGGAGTCGTCATTCGATGGAGTAGGTGGCACTGACGAACGACCGGTTCCGGGCGGCAGCAGCATCGGAAACTCCGCAGGGGAAATTCTTTTTGCCGCACGTCTGCCGGATGGAAGCATCGCCTTTATCGAGCAGGGTGACGAAGAAAAACTGTGTCTTCGCGATACAAGCGGGCATATCGGGACGATCACCTACCCGGACTTTGGATATTGGCTGGAACCTCGTCTTGCGGCCGATGGGCAGGGATTGATCTATTTGGCGGATCCTTTACAGCAGGCCATTCAAGTTTACGACATTGATGGAAATCAAAAAGGACGGATCGATGGGATTGTGCCGGAAATCTTATTTGGCAGTAACGAGCGGGGCGCATACGCCATCGAATTTCAAGAAGACGGTTTTCAATTGATACGTATGGATGCAGGCGGGATTCTTTCGGAAGCGCCTTTGAAACTTTCCGCGGATCCTGCATCTGGGGTGGAACTTCGTAGCGAAGTTCTCTCGATAGCGCTGCAAAACGGCGAAATCCAACGAGTGACACCTTCCGGTGGGCCGGTAGACCGCCAGGCCGCATGGCAAACCGGCACGGAGCCGCTTTCCATAGCCGCCGTCAATGACGATTCCGATGCGCTTTGGATTTTAGACAGTGAAACCGGAAGCATCTTTATCACGGATGATAGCGGTCAAATGCAGCTTGCCGCGGAAGTGGAACAAAGCGGCGTGCTTATGAAAGACGATTCGGGAGTATTGTTTATGGACCGATCCGGAAGGATTTTCCGAATCTCCCGGCAACGGTATACATCTGTTACGGATTGGTCGATGTATTGATCCATTCAATCTATGCCAGCCGGCCTGTTCCGTTTCGCGCTTTTCATCCGAATATCCAAATAGGAATCAACCACTCCGTTACCGGCGCTAAACCCCCGCTTTCATTGAATCGATGAATCATCGTCCAAACGATTTTCACAAGTGTTTTTCCAGCGCCAATGGGCAGGTCCGGCTTCCAATCGGCTGTCGATCATGAGTATGCTTAGGCATGAACGCATCACTCTTGGAAGTCATACAGGATCGCGTACTCCTGGCCGATGGCGCCATGGGCACGGAAATTTACCGGCGTGGTTTCTTTGTAAACCGCTGTTACGATCACCTTAATATCACCAATCCTGAAATCATCGGCGATGTATTAGGCGCTTATGCGACGGCGGGTGCGGATATTCTTACAACCAATACATTCGGCGCAAACCGATTGGGATTGTCTACCTTCGGTCTTCAAGAAAGCCTTCCCGATGTTATCCGGAGGGGCGTTGAAATTGCCAAAGAAGCGGCCGGCGATAATCGGTTTGTGGCTGGCAGCGTCGGCCCCATTTCGAATGTCCTTATCGAAAAATTGGACTGTACCGAAAACGATATACGCAACGCTCAACGTGAGCAGATCGAATTCCTGGTCGAAGCGGGTGTCGATTTCCTTCTCCTAGAGACATACCCCACATGGGAATCGCTCAATCAGGTGTACCAAGAAGCACGCAAAGTTTCTCCTACAATCCCCTGCGTCACTTCGCTGTCCATCGCGGCATTTGGAAAATCGCGTTACGCGGAACCCGCTTCCGAAGGCAAAGGGGAATCCAATGATGATATTACGCCTGCGGATTTTGCATCGTTGGCCTTATCCGAATGGGGAAACAAACCGGAGGGACTTCCGATTCTGGGACTCAATTGTGGTGGCGGGCCGCCGGAAGTACTCGAATGTTTTGGAGAACTAAAAAAGGCCCTTCCACCTGATACTCCGGCTATCGCGATGCCAAACTCCGGTACTCCTAAACTGATCGACGGCCGAACCTTGGATTTGTCGTCACCGGAATATTTCGCTGAATACGCCCGCCGGTTTGTCTCGCGCGGAGCCAGGATCATCGGCGGATGTTGCGGTACCAACCCTTCGATGATTAAAGAAGTGCGCTCCTACTTGCGCCAAATTCAGCCCGGACGCGCGCATATCGAGATTAAACAAGAGGCCGAACCCGAACTTCTTGAAGCCATGCCGCTGCCGGAACGTAGCGTATGGGGCTATAAGATCGGGACGAAGTTCACCGTTTCCGTCGAACTTGACCCGCCTAAAGGTCTAGATGTCGGAAAATCAGTTGAAGGCGCAAAATTCTTGGCGGCCAATGGAATCGATGCGGTTAACATCGCCGATGGCCCACGCGCCTCAGGAAGGATCAATCCGGCAACACTCGCCGCAAAAGTACGCGAGCAGGCTGAAATTGAAACCATCGTGCATGTCTGTTGCCGCGACCGGAATATCCTGGGCCTGCAAATGGATTTGATGAGCATGCATGTGCAAGGTATTCGTAACCTAATGCTTATAACCGGCGATCCACCTAAAATGGGTCTCTATCCCGATGCCACCGCCGTCTTCGACATGGACGCTATCGGGCTTATTAAGTCAACCAATCTGTTGAACCAGGGTGTAGACCTTGCCCAACGCCCGCTTGGCGGTCAAACCGCATTCGTTATCGGTTGTGGCTGCAATCCGGGTATGGAGGATTTAGACCGGGAAATTAAACGATATGAACAAAAAGTCGCCGCCGGCGCCGAATTCGTTTTCTCGCAGCCGGTCTATGACATTCAACTGTTGGTGAATTTCCTGGAACGTACCAAGCATGTAAAACCGATTCCCTTTTTCGTGGGGATTTTGCCCTTAGCCAGCCTGCGCAATGCGGAATTCCTAACCAAGAACGTGCCTGGAATGGAGGTTCCCGAAAGCATTCAAAAACGCCTGGCGCTCGCGCCCACAAAAGAGACTCAACGCAAAGAAGGCATCGCCATCGCCGCTGAAGCGTTAGGCGAAGCCAAGCGGCACGAACGTGTTAGGGGGGCTTATGTCTTCCCGCCGTTCGGACGCTACGAAAGCATTCTGGATGTGCTTGAAAAAGCCGGGTGCCGGTAAGAATCCCCGGAACCTTACAGAAACGCCGAGCGGTTTAATTATTTAAAGCCTAAGTCTTTTTTAACCTTTTTGCCGGATTCGGGAAAAGCGTCGATCCAGCCAAGGTACGGCTTGATATCCAGGATCGGTGTGCCATCGAATGCATCGAGTCCGGCAACATGCAGAATACGCCCTTCACGCTTTTCCAGACGTACTGCGGTTAAGCCGATAGGGCATGGACGGTTCGGAGATCGAGTAGCAAAAACACCTCTCGGTTTCGATGCGCCATGTGGATTAACTTTGGCATTCCAACCTTCGGTACGGTCGAATACAAATAAGACATAGATATGGTCGAAATCTTCGATCCCTTCCAATCCTTCCTCAAACTCCTCGCAAATTTCAATCGTGGCTATAACATCCGGAGCCAATCTCCCCTGCCTGGGCGGACGATTTTGAGGTGAATAGGTGGAATGAACAAAACCGATCGGATGAAAGGTAAAGGATGCCGCCTCCTTATGCTCCCCCGCCCCGGATATACCTTCCGCTTGCGCAAGAACCGGATTGGCATCTTCGGAAACGGTCTGTGCCTTTCCTGGCTCAATCGTTGCCGGTACGAGAAGGATTTGCGATTCAGCGTGTTGTACAAAGAAAAAAATCCCTATCATGCACAGCAATCCAAATAGAACAAGATAAATAACTTCAAGATTCATAACGCTTCTCACTTTCAATGTTGATTCGATAGGTTCACCGTTTGATAAAACAATCGTCCCTCTGTAACCGTATGTGTCAGCAAGTCCTCATGAATCAAATTCACAATATGTTTCAAAACTTCGTTATGATTCAATCCCAACCCGTTAGAAATATCTTCAACAGAACACGGACGTCTTCGCAACATATCCAGAATCTCATTCCGGTCGGCTTTAAATTCCGCTTGTTTGCAGCAATTGCGGAATTCTGCAATAGGCTCCCCTTGGGGCTCAAACCAATCGGAGAATTTCTCAAGGCATTCTTGGGATACACTGGCCGCATAAGACTCTGAAGGCGGCCTTGTAACCGTATTTAACTGCACACGATCCGGCTGTATACGTTCAACGCATTGCGCCATCTTTCTCACTTCCGCCTCAATAGCCGTATGGCCCGCAAGAAGAAACACTTCAAGCCAAATCTTCCCGCTATAACTCTTTCGGAAATCGATAAGCCCGTTAAGCATGCGTTCAAATGTAATTTCTTGATGAGGCCGGTTTACTGCCTGGAACATTCCTGAATCTCCGGCCGCCAATGTGGGAATAACCAAATCCGCCTCTCGTAGCTCTTCCTGAATCTCCGGCTGCCATAATAAACCGCCATTTGTCAAAACAACAACAGGAATCTTCGTGCGCGATTTTACGCACTGTATAACCTCGCCGATGCGCGAATAGAGCGTCGGATCCCCGCAGCCGCTTAATGTGATGTAATCCGGCTCACTCGATATTTTCGAATCCAACTGTTCACATATACCATCCAAAGGAACCCATTCTTTGCGATCCAGGGTTTTGTTTGTCGTGCGGCCCAATTGGCAATAAATGCAATCGTAGGTGCATGTCTTAAAAGGGACTAAATCAATTCCAAGCGACCGTCCCAAACGTCGTGACGGTACAGGACCATAAATAAAGTTCATGAGCATCTCATCCAAATACAATAATTCTGCATCGCATAACAAAACCTTTTCCGGTCATGCCGCAAAATGCAGCGAAAATGCGTTTCTTCAATAACTATCTATACACACAGCAATCCCGAAGCACTGCTGCAAGATATCTTACGAATCCATTTTGGCCGGCCGTGTCCTGTCTATCGCCTTTAATTCTTCGATCCGGCCATAGATCGAATCCAGCATTCCACATAACTCCTGAGCCTGAATCCGAAGCGTTTCAATTTCCCGCTCCCGCAATTCCCGGGTTTGGGGTACCACAAAATCCGGCGCGAATGCGGCATAGATCCACCCCCAACGCATCCACCCCGGAACACCGGCTGTAGGCCTTCCCGGATGAAATCTCCGGTCTCGTGCCAATCTTGGCATTACGTGAGATGAATCTGTTTGGTAGTTGCCTGGCATGATAAAACCTCCTTCCAGACCCCATCTTTCACATGGCCAATGCGCTCCTTTTCTATTCCGGCGTATACTTATTCCCTTAAAAGAAAAGCAAGCGTTGTGCCCTTATGCCTGATGGCAGAATTCGATGCGGAAGAGGCTGTCAGAACAGGCAATTAGCCACAATTCCTAAATAACAAGCCTTCTCTGCATACTACTCTACCGATGCATATTGCGACGCTCTCTGCTTTATTATTGCTAATTTACAACTCTGTCTTTCGTTGCACCTCATCTTGATTTTCTGAAGATATTTCCAATGGCCTCCAATTTTTGGCGCGGTTCTGGATTCTTGCCAGTTCATATCGGGGAAGTTTGGAGGCAATTGAATCGCGAATCTTGGTGATTTCTTCGTCCCCCTTTCTTGACGCCAAGATGAGCCACAAATAGGAATCGGAATAATTTTGAACGACCCCCATACCGTTCGCATACATTACGCCGAGATTGAATTGGGCTTTGATATAACCTTGTTGAGCAGCTTTGCGATACCATGTTGCTGCTTCTTTATAATCTTGAGATACGATGTCGCCCTTTTGAAAAATTACTCCAAGATGGTTTTGCGCTTCGGCATACCCCTGAGCGGCGGCTTTTTTGTACCATTTGAGTGCCTCTGAGTAATCTTGAAGAACACCTTGGCCCTTTTCATAGAGAAAACCGAGATTAAATTGAGCACTTAAGAGATTCTGTGCTGCTGCTTTCCGGTACCACTTTGCCGCTTTCTCATAATCTTGAACGATTCCCTCCCCTTTTTCATACATTATGCCCAGATTAAATTGTGCTTCGGCATGTCCTTGCTCCGCTGCTTTTTTAAACCATGTCGCCCCTTCCTGTAAGCCTTGTACGCCCCCTTCACCACGAATGTAGAGTACAGCGAGATTAAATTGTGCATCTGCGTAATCTTTTTCCGCCGCTTTATGAAACCATGTCGCCGCTTCTACATCATTTTTAGGCACCCCCCGGCCGTTTAGATACAACACGCCAAGATGATTTTGTGCTTTCGGGTGATCTTGATTTGCCGCCAAGCGACACCACTTTGCCGCTTCCATCATGTCCTGTGCAATCTCATTTCCCTCTTCATACCTGATAGCGAGTCTATATTGAGCATCCACATCACCGTGTTTTGCCGCGGCAATACATTTTTTTATTTCTTTCGAAGGACCACAGGCGGTCAACATGCCTAAAACGCATACCAAGCATACGGCCCCCTGACCCCAAAAATCCCTATTCAAAAAGCCGTCTCTTGGGCACGGAGTATCAAATCCATGTCCGGCCATCCGGCCAATGGAGACAATACAAAACAACTTGGGAACAATCTCAAAAGCGACCAGCGTTTTCATTCCAGGTTCTCTTCAGACTGCCGCCAACCATGTTCGAGAATGCCCGCCAAACCAGTGGCGCAGGAGCCCGGCCGGGGGAGAGGTATGGGGGGGGGACAGCCGGGCTCCTGTTAGGAGGTGGCGGCGTTTGTATCCGCGCCGCCTGTGGTGGGGCATTGCTGCAAATAACTCTATTCGGGTGGAACTCCTTCCAACTTTCTCTTTTCGGAGCAACTCCAAAAAGGCAATGGATTTCAATTGAAAATTCCTCTTAGCAAAAGAATCGGCCGTGATCCGCAACATCAATGAAGATTTTTTATAAGCCTCATGGAGGAAAGCTGTTTGTGTATCGAGGCGCATAAAACATAAAAAATCAAATAACTCTTCGCCTTTATCAAATAAAAACCACCCGGATCCACCTCGTAACAAATAATAACGAGAAGTGAAACCCGAGTGGCCACCACAATGTAACAATAACAGTTTATTCTGAATCAGCTGCATCAAAACGGTATCCATTTATCGAATGCGTAACACAGTACGCCGAAGTCCTTTATCACATCCACACCCCTGAATACAAAAAGAACCCATGATGCGGACAACGGCAGATAAAAGCCTGCTCAAACGACAACACTGTTCGAATTCTATCTAATAAATTTCCAAGATTTGGGCATGCGTTGATGTCAGTTCATCCAATGGAGCCGCAGAAACGGCCTTGTGCGAACCTGCACCGGTCCCTAAAGAAGCGCATCCCGAAAACGCAATGATGGCAACAGTTGACAAGATGAGAAACATTTTAAACTTGTTCATGATTTCATCTCCTTTCGAAGATTCCCTCGATCCAATTACAGCCGGTCGAGTTTTATATTGAGCCGTTATTGATAAACGGCGGTCCTCAACGTCTCGAACTCCGCGCTAAAGCAATTCAGGCTCATGACAAAAAACAACCTCATCGCAATTCCAGCAGTCTTGGTCGCGAAGGTCTTTCCGGACATCTACATCTTCATTGCAAAGCCATTGGGCGCCCGCCGCATCAGTCACAATGGTCATGGGACGGATCGGTTTCGAACCGAACAACCGCTTTGCTGGAATAGAATCCGTATGTATCATGGGCTCGCTCCTTTCGTGATTTCCGAAGTCCTTATTACTGTTATTATTATATAATGAGTATCTTATATGTCAATAGACACATATTATAAATTATGCATTTGTCTTCCTATCTCCACAAAAATCAGGTAGTAAGCATAAAAATTAAAAATTATTCTCCCCTTCCTTTCTTCACCGCCCGCCGCACAGCGACAATCTTCAGATACACAAATAAGGTCAGAAACCAGGTCTCTTGACATTTGCATTTGCGCAGATTTACTAATATAATAAAGTGTTTATATATTGATTATTAAATTGTAGGATACGATCATTATGCGTGATTCAACATCTCAAGATTGGTCTGAGGCCGTTGGTTTCCTAAAAGCAATGGCGCATCCCGCCCGGCTAACCATTTTGCAGCATCTTTCGGATGGCGCAAAATGCGTACAGGATGTTAATCAAATCGTAAATACATCACAGCCCAATCTTTCCCAGCATTTGGGGATACTAAAAAAGGCCGGCCTTGTGGGCAGTCACCACAATGGGGCATTACGTTGTTACTACTTGCTGCGCCCTGCTCTGGTACGAAAACTTTTGAAAGAACTTGAGAAAGACCATCCGGAAAAACTTCGCCCCCGTGATGCCGTCATTCGCGAAGGAAAGAAATAGGTTTAACCTTGCCCGCCGCATGCATTCACAGCATCTTAGCAAGACAATTTACTTTCCTTAGGTAATACAATCGGTTGGATAAAAGAACATTTCATCTACGCGGCGGCCTCTGAGGCTCCGGCTACGGCATGGCCGAAAAGCGTATAGGTCGTGGCCCGGTCAACGTGCACATGAATCACATCACCTGCCTGGGCATCGTGAGGCGCTGCATAGACCTTCACACCTTTGTTGGTGCGTGTACGCGCATCCCAATCCGCCCCACTACGCTGGTCGGTTGTTGGCTTCTCGAGCATGACCTCTAATTTGCGGCCAACAAGAGAATTATTGATTTCCGTGGCAATACGCTGATTGGTCTCAATCACACGCTTAAGCCGGGCCGAACTGACTTCATCCGGGACCTGCTCGGCCATGGTAGCCGCCGGTGTCCCCCGCCGTTTCGAGAACTTGAACATAAAACAGCCGTCATACCGAATCTGTTCCATTAACGAAATCAATTCTTCAAAATCCTCGTCGGTTTCGCCGGGAAAACCGACAATTAAATCCGTGGTTAAAGAAGAATCGGGAGCGGGAACGATAGACCGGAAACTATGGATAATATCGATGTACTCATCCCGGGTATATGTGCGGTTCATGGCCTCCAAGATACGTGTTGAACCGTGCTGTACGGGAAGATTAAGATGTTCGACAACCTTGGGCAGATCGCGCATGGCCTCAAAAAGGCGGTCATCGGCATCGGCGGGATGGGATGTTGTAAAACGGATTCGTTTTAGTCCGGAAATGCCGTCAATCTTTTCCAAAAGGTCCGGGAATTCGTATTTCCCAAAACGGTAGGAATTGACGGTCTGCCCCAACAGCGTGACTTCAGCGTATCCTTTATCGACCAGTTGGCGAATCTCATCGAGAATTGAATCCACCGGCCGTGAACGTTCAGGCCCGCGTGTGCTGGGGACCACACAATAGGTACAGGCTTTATCGCATCCTTTCATGACCGAAATAAAGCATGGATACGAAATGGGTTTCTCCAGTGATTCGAAATCTTCCCGGTCTTCTCCATCGATGACATTTAAGGCAAAAACGGGACTCTCGCCGGATTCAACACGCGCCATCACATCAGGCAAGGCAGGCAACGAACTTGGGCCCATAATCCAATCTACGAAATCACATTTTTCGGCAAGGATTTCGGCTTCATGCTGAGCCATACAACCGGCCACGCCAACATACTTAATTGTTCCGTTTCGTTTCAGACTTTTTAAATGCCCCAGTTGCCCATAAATCCGCTGCACAGCACCGTCACGTATCGCGCAAGTATACAACACGGCCATATCCGCAGATTGAATATCGTCGATTGGTTCATGTCCCGATGATTTCAAGATTCCCAGAAGCGTATCGGAATCATAGAAATTCATTTGGCAACCGAATGTCTGAACATGGAACTTCATAGCACTATCCGCCTGTTATAGCCCCCAAATCTAAAGGGAACGAGACACATTTCCCCAAGGCCGTGCCTCGTTCCCCGTGTTTACCACAAATGAAACCCGCCCGAAAAGACCAATACGGGCAGAGCCTTTATTTCAAAATGTCCTTCACCATGACCTTACGGCCGGTTTTGGCCGAACGGTAGCTGGCCAAGGCAACCGCCAAAGCATTGATACCACATTGAAGCGATTCCTTCGGCTCTTTGTTTTTGCGTACATAGTCAAGGAATTGACCGATTTCAACGTCCCAACCGCCACGTGTGGGATTCTTGTCCAGGGTACGCCAAATCAATTTTTGCTTGCCATCGGGCGTGTTTTTGCCGCGCAGGACTTTCAGCCCCTGAAGATAATCAACAAACAATGAGCCTTCAGTGCCATAAACTTCCGTGCCGGCAAAACCGGGTTTGCTGGTCCAACCAACTTCAATATAGCCAAGCTGCTTATTCTCGAATTCAAGAATGAGCACGGCGTTGTCGTCAACGTGGATTTTCTTCACCAAAGTACCGATTGAGGCGCTGACAGCCTTGATGGGGCCGATTAGGTGCATCGCCAAATCGATGGCGTGAATCCCCATATCCAAAAGCGCGCCGCCGCCTGCACGGGGAGCATCATAGAACCAATCACTCTTGGCCCAACCGGGAACCGGGCCGCTGTGTGCAAAACGAATCCGGATCATGAATGGTTTGCCCAAATCGCCCTTATCCAAGAGTTTCTTGGCCTTTTGGTTGCCCGTAAAAAACCGGTGTGTAAATCCGACCATAAATTTGACGCCGGATTTTTCTTGGGCTTTGCGAATCTTTTTGGCTTCAGCCATGCTCAAACAAAGCGGTTTTTCGCACAGAACATGAATCCCACGGTTCATGGCAGCGATAGCCTGCTCGGCGTGAAACGCATTGGGTGTGCAGACACTGACAACATCCAGATCGACTTCGTCCAGCATCTTTTCCCATTTACTGAATGATTTTTCGATTTTGAATGCCTCATTGACTTCCTTGAGGCGGGCGCGAGCGGGATCTGCAACCGCTGCGATGATGCAATTCTTATCTTTGGCATATCCCGGAAGATGGCAATTTTGTGCAATCGCTCCACAGCCGATCACACCGGCACGCAGTTTTTTGGCCATAAGTGAACTCCTTTTATACGTATCCGAGCATCGAAAGCGAAACTCGTATGAAAATTCAGTTCCGGAGCCTGCCTTTCTCCCATTTTCGGCGGCGCTTGCATCAGCTGACAATTCAGGGAGAAACCGGCTTCGCATTTAGCACATCCAAGTCCAACCGGCGCGGACTTTGGACTTGAAGACAGCGGTTATCCTAGCCGTCCAATTCGAGGAAACAAGATGCCACCCGTTACGGGACCAGATATTACCAATGGTGTAATATGCAACCAACAAAACATCGTCTATAGTTAAGACGTGAAATGTTCATGGCCTCCCGTGGGGCTGCCCCTGCCCGAAATCGGTTGGCTGAGTTTGAACCTGGCGCGGCAACATAATGCAAAACTCCGTTAGCATTGTTAAGGCCAGGCAAATCTGTGATCGAAGGGACATCAACATGACCAGGCAGCACAAGCAAATTCCCTTTACCGGCATCGGCGGTCATGCCATGCAGAGTCTCTTTACGGTTCTGCTCGTGTACTGTGTGTTCATGGGGGCGATCACAACGGTTTCTGCTCAGGAAACAGTCATTGTCTCTCTGACCACCAATGAGCCGCCGCCGGTCCGTTTCGGCATCCTCGATCTTGAGTCAGCCCTGCGCGAAGTAGGGCTGGATGTAACGGTTATGCAGGATATTCGCATTCCTGACCGGCCGGCCGCTCAAAAATACCGTTTCTGGGTCACAACCGCGGGCGAGCAGGCCGCCAACCAAGATCCGTTTCAGGCCGCATTAGGCAGAGTCCCCGAACCGGCGGAATCTTATGCCATCAGCGTCGCCCGTTCCCGGGATTGGGTGGATTTCCTTGTGATTGGGCGCGATGTCGTGGGCACCATGTATGGCCTCTTCGATCTCGCCGAGCAGGTGGCAATGGCGGGCACCGCACGCGATTTAGACCGTTCCATACGCGATAAACGCATGAGCGCCGGCACACCAATCCGCTCCTGGCGGCTGAATCTTCAGCACCAAGCCTTTGAAGACCCCTTCTCGTGGTATCACACGGAATCGTATTGGACAGGACTTTTGGATCAGTTGGCGCGGGCGCGGATTAACGTGCTCGAACTGCATGGAACTTTGGAACTGATCAGTACCAAGTCCTACAGCCTCTTCCCTTACCTGGTTTATGACGATAGCCGCCCCATGGTCGGCGTAGGCAAAGAAGCGGCGAATCACAATCTGCAACGCCTGCAAAGCATCGTACAGATGGCCGCCGACCGGGGAGTAAGAGTCTTTTTGGTCTCCAATAGCGCAGCATGGTCAATCCCGGACCGGCCCGTCGATGAAGATACCGGATTGGAAGGTATCGGCGCATACACGAGCGCTGCGGTTACGGCGGTCCTTGAAGCCTGTCCGGCACTGGAAGGCATCGGCTTTAGGCTGGGTGAATCTGGCCGTGGGGAAGTCTTCTACCGCGACTATTTCCTGCCCGCCATGGCCAATGCGCCACAAGGCGCGCCGATCCTCGTTTTGCGTTCATGGGCCACCGATCAAGAGACGATTGAGCGTCTGGCAAAAGGCTATCGAGGTCCGACACTACTTGAAATCAAAACCAATGGCGATCATATGGGCCTGCCCTATCCTATCACCGGCGGACAAATGGTGGATTGGTCCAGCTATGGCTATCACGATTTCCTTAATCCCCCCACGACCTACCAATCCGTTTTTGAAATTCGGACCGCCGCCGATCATCAAATTTTTCCCTGGGCGGACCCGGTCTTCATCCGCCGCATGATAAAAGAAACCGGCTTTGGCGGCGGAGTAGGGTTCACAATAGAGGCTCCCAGCGCCTATCTCCCCCAGGTCGATATCCTCACAAACGAGGCTCATGCCGATCTCGGTTACTATCACTGGATTTGGCAGAGGGATTGGATGTGGCCGCTCCTTTGGGGCCGCCTGGGGTATGAACCGGACCTGCCGCAAGATGTGCTGGTGCACCGTATGGGTGAGCATTTCTTTCAGTTGAAAAAGGAACAAGCCGCGCAAGTGCTTGAAGCGTTGGGGTACGCCAGTGCGGTATTGCCCGCAATCACAGTGTCGACTTGCACCGGCCCTTCAGGCCGTGATTTCGCTCCCGAATTAGAACCGGGACCGGGGCTGAATGACTTGATCGAGAAAGTCCGTCCCTTAGACAGCATGATGTTCCTTTCGCTGGGTGAAGAAATCGAAAACCGTATCTTAGGCATCGCCCGGGGCCGCATATCTTGCCGTGATTTTCTGGCCTGGGCTCAGGATTCCATTGACCGTGCGGTTACGATCATGGGGAATCAATTTGCTGAGCGCTTAATTCTCCATCCTGATGAGTATGGCTCCGGCCAGGCCTCTACATTGCGCTCGCGTTGGCAGGAAATTGAGGCCCTTTACGTGGATGTGCAAGCCCTGCAACAACTCTGCGCCACAATTCGCTGGCGTGTTGAAGCCGCATATCATTTGGGTTTGTACCGGCATACCGGTCATTACCCTTCCCTCCAAACAGCCAAGACCGCCATGGGCTATTCGCACGATGCCTGGAAGAACTTTGCCGCGATCACCACTCGCCGGTTTCAACCCTTTCACCAAACCCGGCGCATGAATTCGCTGGCGTTTCACTGGGCATGGCTCACCGAACGGCTGGTTGATGACCTCGAGGTCTTGGAGGCTGAAGAGGAAAAGTGGCAAAAGTACGGCATCGGGACCAACTGGCAGGTATCCTTTGGGCATTTGCCCGCCGTACGTGTCGCTGCCGGAGAACCTCTAGTCATTGAAGCCAGCATCCCCCCCAATATTCCCGTCGAAAACTTGAATGTACGATTCCGCAACAGCAAAGGTGAAGGCGGAAACTTGGCAATGGGCGAAACCGGAACACCCCGGGTTTGGGCTACAACCGTGCCTGAAGATGCTATCAAAGAGGGAAAAATCGAATACTTCATTACCGGCGTAATCGCGGGTACACGCGCTCAAACCACCCAATTACACGATAACCGTCCTTATATTATGCCCGTCGGCAGCGATGGCGAACCGCCGCATATCAAGGTGACGAATCTAGGCTTTGATTCCGTGACCGGTCTGGCCAATATCGAACTGGATGTGGACGACAACACCGGCGTGCAGGTTGTACGTTTATGGCACAAGGCCTTTGAATCCGACCGTCCTTGGGAAGCAGTAGCGTTGCCGGGAGAGGGAAATCATTACACCGGGGCATTTTCCATTCCGCCGCAAGGTGCGATGTACTGCATCGAAGCGGTCGATGTCCAATCCCAAGGTACCATGTGGCCCAATGTGTTTGTCGAAACACCCTATAAGGTTATTAAGGGGAAATAGGATAAATGCATTGCGTTTAAGATGCGCCTGAGATTTATCCTGCCAATTCTCTACTCTACCGCTTCTTTTTCCGTACGGTTGCGGCCTTTCTGTTTGGCGGCATAGAGTGCATGATCCGCACGGTTGAGCAGCGTGTCTCCGTGTTCCCCGGTGCGGTATTGGGCGGTTCCAAGACTGATGGCCGCCGATATTTTTTGACTTTCAAACGAGAATGTTGATTTCTCTATGGTTTTCCGGAATTTTTCGGCCAGGGCATAGGCGTGATCGAGTGCGCAGTCCTGTAAAAGAACCAAAAATTCCTCTCCACCCCAACGGCACAAGATATCCGATTCGCGGAACTGAACCTGAGCGGCCTTGGCGATATCCCGCAACACAGCATCTCCCGCCAAATGCCCATAGGTGTCATTGACCCGCTTAAAATGATCGATATCAAAAATAATCATCGAAAGAGGAGAACTTATGCGTTGAGTGTTTTTTAGAGTCTGTTTAAAAACAAGCCCGAATGCCCGGCGGTTTAAAAGCCCGGTCAACTCATCCGTTGTGGCAATGGTCTCCAACCGGTTTTGATAGGCATTGATTGTCCAGTTGGTAAGCACCAGCACGATGGCTGTAATAAAACTGCATAGAATCAGGTTTAAAACAAGCGTTTTCAAAATAGAACGAATGGTTTCTTCTTCGGTTTGCTCTACCAAAAGGTGCCATCCCAATTCGGGAATCAGCCGTGTATTAAGATGAATGGTCTTTCCGTCATGATGGTATTGAAAAACATCTTTATCGGCTTCAAGAACCTGTTGGGAAATGGCCGAAATCCCCTCCATTTCATGGATATTACCGGCCGTTTTATCGAAGTTCTTTCCGTGTAATGTGATTTGCCCCTCATCATTCACAAAATAAACCTGGCGGTGGTAGCGTTGTTGGTAATCTTCGATCAATTCCATAACGGTATTCACATTGATACCGACGCCTGTGGCGCCTAAAAAATCTCCATCAAAATCGAATACTTTGTAATTGATGAAAATAGTCAGTGTGTCTTTATGGGCCATATCCTGATCGACATTGATTTCAAAATCCGGGTCCATTTCACGTACACGGAAATACCAAACATCTCGTTCGTCATCGGGTTTGACCGTCTTCAGGATGCCATCCGCCTGGTAATAGACATGGGTACGGTCGGAGACAAGGAAGCTGGTAAACATCCCATATTTGCTTTGGTAGGCTTTGAGATACTCAATAACCTGTTCCGGATTCTCCTCCCCGCTGACAATCCAATTGCGAAGAAACGTATCGTTTGACATCAGCGAAGAGATCAGAATCGGATACAACAGGTCCCGTTGGATTTCGGAATAGATGTTATCGCTGGTTAGCGGAAGTTCGCTTAATGTCAAATGTTCAAGCAGAGAAGCCCGCGACACAAAATAGCTGGTCAGGCTTGTAACCAGAAATCCTGTTATGAGCAATAGACTGACATACAAAGTCAGCCTTTTCTTTTTTTCCCCCATCTACTTGTCCTTCCACAGTATTCCCTTGTCCCAATGTATTCACACAAGCAACCAAACGATCACCTAATCCATGAGCGACGGTTCTAAATATAGTTTATCACGGCAAAGCAAATTGTCGTGTTTTACTCCAATACAATGTGCCTTGCCGGATATGTCACGACTGTTTGCACTCCTTTGACAAAACGCCCAACCGGTTTTTTCCAGTTGGGCGTTTTAAGTATTCGCAATGCTATTTGTGATCTGTCTAGTGCATAGAGCTCAGGCGATACCGCGTTTCTTTTCATAGGCGGCGATCTTCTCTTCATGAACCATTGTCAAACCGATCTGGTCCAGACCGTTTAACAGACAATGTTTCTTGAATGGGTCCACCTCAAAGGCGATGGACTCGCCATTCGGCTTGACAATCTTCTGTTCCGGAAGATCCACGGTCAACTCATAGCCTTCAGTGGCACGGACTTCTCCAAACAAAGTTTCGATGGTCTCGATCGGCAAAACAATTGGGAGCATCCCATTGTTGAAACAGTTGTTGAAGAAAATATCCGCAAATGACGGAGCCAAGATGCAGCGGAAACCATAGTCGTCTAATGCCCAAGGCGCATGTTCGCGTGAGGAGCCACATCCAAAGTTCTCTTTGGTTAAGAGAATCGACGCGCCTCCATAACGCGGAGCGTTGAGTTCAAATTCAGGATTGGGCGTTTCGCCTTCGAGATAACGCCAATCGAAGAAGAGGAATTTGCCATACCCCGTTCGTTCGATCCGTTTCAAGAACTGCTTGGGAATGATTTGATCGGTATCGACATTCAGCGCCTCTAATGGAGCGACAATGCCGGTGAGTGTCGTAAACGGTTTCATGATTTGTACTCCCATGTCCGAATATCAGTGAAATGTCCGCAAATCGCGGCAGCGGCGGCCATGGCCGGGCTGACCAAGTGCGTACGCCCGCCTTTGCCCTGACGGCCTTCAAAGTTGCGGTTCGAAGTGGCCGCGCAACGGTCGCCGGGATTCAAAACATCCGCGTTCATCGCCAGGCACATTGAGCAGCCGGATTCACGCCACTCAAAGCCCGCATCGATGAAAATCTTGTCCAAGCCTTCCTCTTCGGCCTGGACCTTTACCTGTTGAGAGCCGGGGACGATCAAAGCCAGTTCGATGCTGTCGCACTTCTTGTAGCCTTTGGCGACTTTGGCCGCTTCACGCAGATCCTCAATACGTCCGTTGGTGCACGATCCGATATACATCTTATTGATCTTGATATTTTGAATCGGCAATCCCTCAGCAAGGTCCATATAGGCCAAAGCCTTTTCCGCGGCCAAACGTTCATTGTCGTTGGAGACTTCAGAAAGCACCGGTGTCTTACCTTCGATTCCGGTAACCATGCCCGGCGAAGTACCCCAGGTGACCTGAGGTTGAATATCGGCAGCATCCAGTTCCACGACTTTGTCATAAGAGCAACCTTCATCCGAAGCCCAGTTTTTCCACTCGGCAACCAGCTCATCCTCGGATTGATCCTTAGGGAGATACTCGCGGCCTTTGAGGTATTCGAAGGTCGTCTCATCGGGTGAAACCAGGCCTGCACGGGCACCCGCTTCGATGCTCATATTGCAGACCGTCATCCTGCCTTCCATACTTAAGGCACGAATCGCATCTCCTGTATATTCAATAACATACCCGGTCCCTCCGGCGGTGCCGATCTTGCCGATAATCGCCAGAATAATATCTTTGGCTGTAACGCCATTGGGCAGCGAGCCATTGACCCGGATATTGAGCGTTTTGGAGCGTTTTTGCAGCAAGGTCTGGGTTGCCATCACGTGCTCGACCTCACTGGTGCCGATTCCAAATGCCAGTGCGCCCATTGCGCCGTGCGTGGCCGTATGCGAGTCGCCGCAGACAATGGTCATACCCGGACGGGTCAGCCCGAGTTCAGGGCCGATCACATGCACGATGCCGCTACGGCTATCGAACATATCGAAGCACCGTACCCCGAATTCCTTGCAATTGGCCGATAGCGTCTCGACCTGCTTTTTAGACATCGGATCGTCAATCGGCTTGGACCGGTCAGTCGTGGGAATATTATGGTCCATGGTGGCAAAGGTCAGTTCAGGCCGCCGCAACGTACGTCCCGCAAGACGTAAGCCTTCAAACGCCTGCGGTGAGGTGACCTCATGGACATAATGCCGGTCGATGTAGAGGATACTGTCTTTGCCTTCTTCGGCATGAACGACATGAGCATCCCAAATCTTTTCGTAGATGTTCTTAGCCATCTTCCCAATCCTTCATAAATATGTTCTTAAATGATCCACGTGAGCAATCGGCAGAAGCTACGGGAGGTTCAACACGGCAATCCTTTTGGACATTGCGGCGTGAACCGTCCGCTGAGTGTAATCGGACCGGCCCTTTTGCGCCATTGGACCCAAGCCGCTCGGGAATAAGGCGCTGTAGCTGATCTGTCACAGTCTGCTATAGTTGGGCCATTCGTTTAGGCGAACAACCAATCAAAAAGTGCATCGCATAATTTAAAACCACAGAATTGCAGTAGAGCGCACCCATGAATGATTCCAATCAACGGGCGGAAATTGAGAAACAGGCCATCCTGCAGGCTCGTCAAAAAGGACGCGGCGCACTGTTGGGGACTTATTTTAGACTTTCCGGCCCGGGCTGGCTTCAAAGTGCGCTTACGCTGGGCGGCGGCTCTTTGGCAAGCAGCCTCTACCTGGGCGTACTGGGCGGACTGACGCTCTTATGGTTGCAACCCCTGGCGATCATGCTCGGCATTATCATGCTCGGCGCAATTGGCTACGTAACACTCTCTACCGGCGAACGCCCGTTTGATGCCATCCGCAAACATGTCAATCCGGTTTTGGCCTGGGGCTGGGCGGCAGCCACATTGCTTGCCAATATGGTTTGGTCGCTTCCGCAGTACGCACTCGCCACCGGAGTCGTCCAGCAAAACCTTTTGCCCAATCTGCTCGGCGCTGACAGCGCGATGGGCGATTTTTACGGCAAAGTCATTGTCGTTAGTGGGATATTTATCTCGACCACGGCTGTAACGCTTTTCTATGGCGGCAATGGGCCGGGAGTTCGGATTTATGAATTCGTCCTCAAAATCGTGGTCGCGGTTATCGTCGCCTGCTTTTTGGGAGTTGTGATAAAACTCAGTTTATCCGGCAAGGGTATGGATTGGGGCAGGATTGTCTGGGGATTCGTTCCTAATTTCAGCACGTTATGGAAGCCCGCCTATTCATTCGCTCCATTGCTAGAGAGTATTACCGATGAACGCGCCCATGATTTTTGGACAAATGTCATCGTTCAACAGCAACAAAATGTCATGATTGCGGCGGCGGCCAATGCGGTCGGCATCAATATGACATTTCTCTTGCCTTATTCGATGCTTTCCCGGGGCTGGAATAAAGATTTCCGGGGATTGGCGTTTTTCGATCTTTCAACCGGCACGCTGATTCCTTTTGTTCTGGCCACCAGCTGTGTTTTGTTGGCTTCAGCATCGCAATTTCATACCGTTCCCGCCGAAGGTTTACTCGATGATACCGGCCAAGTCATCGCGGATGCCGGACATCCAAAATACGGTCAATTCACGGCTTTGCTCGATACACGTTCCCAAACGCTTTCGGAAGATGCTATCCCGATCACATCCGCCGAACGGATTATGGCCGCCACGCTCGTTAAACGCGACGCCGCCGATCTGGCCAAATCTCTCTCGCCTCTCACCGGCGATACGATTGCCAATTGGGTCTTCGGCTGCGGCGTAATCGGCATGACCTTATCTTCGATTACGCTGCTGATGCTGATTTCCGGTTTTGTGATCTGCGAAACCTTTGGCTTCCCGCATAATGGCTGGCAACATCGTGTAGGCACGCTCTGCGCCGCAACCGGCATTTTAGGGCCGTTCTTCTGGACCGGAAAAACCGTCTTCTGGCTGGCCGTTCCGACTTCTGTATTTAATTACGTTCTCTTACCGATTGCCTATTTAACTTTCTTCGCCATGATGAATTCCAAAAGTCTGCTTGGCGAGTACCGCCCCAGCGGAGCCAAACGTGTCTTGTGGAATACGCTCATGGGCATTGCTACAACCATCACCACGCTCGGCGCGGTCTGGATGGCCTATAACAAAGCCCAATGGTACGGCATCGGAGCCATCGCCATTTTCGTTCTCCTCACCATAATTGCTCAGGTTTTTCGAAAGCCGAAAGTGAACAGTTAATCGGTAGGTAAGATCATCCTCGCCGCGAATTTAATTGAGGAAAAAAAAGTGTATCTGTCCGGGTGGCCCAGACACGCGCTAGCGCGTCTGGGTGCGTCAGCACAAGAGGCGGCAAAAACTTCACCCACCACAAATGCTTGCTTTTAAAGCAAACACATGGACAGATGGGAAAAATTGGCAAAAACAACATAAATAGTATATTTATATCCAGTTTTATTGCATGTTCAATTTTGTTATTGAAATAAATGCCTATTGAGTGGTAGAATAGGATACAGTCGCGAAGGATAGGGCAATACTGGAGGGAAATTTGAGACTATGATTTCATTTTCAAATGGGACAAATGACATACTTGGTTCAAGTCAATTCAGCGATGTTGCAGAAACACTTAAGGATTACGAATACCGTGATACTGTCACCAAAATTGCGGGCTTGTTGACCTTGCCTCAATTGCAGGCAAATAATGTACGTCTTGAAATTCTGTCTCATCTAGCCTGCCTGTATTGCAATGGACGACATAAACCGTCACCCCACGACCTTGAGTATCTATTAAATGAAACACCAAGCCTATTATCTATCTCGAACTTAGAGGATACTCCTGAAGACGTGTTTGTATCTAACATAATGGGCCCTGGTGGCAATTACAGAATAATGAATGGCAATTGGACAGACAACGATTTCTATGTACAGCAGACAATCAACTCACTAACCACCAGTAATCTCCTGCGTCGTACAACAAGGCTCATTTGTTCGATTTTTAGTCTGCTCAGACTAAGCGAGGCAGTCGTTGACGGTAGTAATTTGGAACGATGGAGTCTTTCGGATTCAAATCCCCAAGAAGCAATCAATATATCATCTAGAAATGCCTTGAAGAAGTGCGCACAGGCAACCGTATTTTCGCCACACGATTTGAAAAGATTGCAAATTCATGAAGAATTTTTGAAACCATTTATTCACACTAGAAAACAAAATGCCCGAATAGCATTTGAAACATGGGGAAATTCAACACTCGAAAAACGACCTGTTGTGAAAATGGGCAGAGATATAGTACTCGCGAGCCCTAGTTCCGTGGGATATGCCATCAGAACACACACATTAGAATGGCTCCATTCTCACGAACTCCTTGATGCTTTCTCAAGCGTCCTCCAATCAATCGAGAAGTCATCTTTAGATATGGGGTTATTCAGGCTGCATTCCAACTTCACACATAAAACATACATAGATCAAGACAAAGATGCCACAACTGAATACCTAGAACGCCTACAATCACAATCCTTTGCCGACAAGATCATTAGATTTGACACCGATAAATATGCACATATTGTTCTTGTACACGAAAATATTGGCGAGTGCCGCAGGGACGGGATTGGAAGCATACGCGATAATCTCTTGCCCAAGGGGTCCTTGATTTCAAAATACATTACTGAGATGAGCAAGAGAATCCACAATTCCACAACTTGCACAACAGGTCTCACTCTGGTGATATTCGGCGGACTCGGACGAGGTTTCACAGAAACAAGACCAACCCTACAAGGCAATTGGCACCAATACTATTTTTCACTCCCATCATTTCTGCGTATCTGTGAGTCAAAGGACGCCACCCTGTTACGCTTGTGGAAACTTAAGGAATATATATCTAAGTATGAGAAATCCAATATTAACGTTTCTACTTTTGGCAGTGACGACGCTCTCTTTTCATACTGGCTCGGAAATAAATACAGGTTACTCCGTGATGAGATGTCGTGTTTGGGGCAAGCGCAGGATTTTTGGATAGATGGAAGCTATAACTCATTGTTTAAAAAAACCGTTTGCACGAATCTGGATAGACACGCGGTTTATTTCAAAGACGTCAAATCATATGTCCCTGTAGAACGGTTAATGACTAAAGTTTTCTTCCCTTCGCTAAAAAACAGGCCTATTTTTTGTTTACTAAAGTATGATGGTACCAATCTTACTGGTCTTGTGGAGTCAAGACGAGGACCATACTGGCTGGTACTGAAAAATTCCTTCGACTGTCAACATCAAGATTTTCCCTATTTGATATGGGATGGCGTATTGCGATGGCTTGATAAGTTGCTCGACATGGTAGATGCACCAAATTCTAATTTAGATGAAATGCCTTTTTATATTCGCCTCGAGAAAGTGGCCAACCAATCAGATAAAGTTACTGAGGTCAGGAGTAGCAGGCATAGAATGGTCAGTTCGAGAATAAATATCAGAAAGTTGGAAGTATCAGTAGATATCCACGACAATTTCTTTTTGGGTTTACAGCAACCCACAAACGTAGCAGAGAGAGAATTAATTGAGGCAATTGCAGAGGGAATCCATCAAATTCAAACATACTACGATCATTCTAACCAGGGAGCTGGCTGGAATTCAGTTCTAGACGAGATGTTTTCGTCTGGCAATGCAAGAGAAATTCATGCATTTGTTGCTGCTGATCCGATTGACATTTTGTCGCATAAGTCAAATCTAAAAAACCGCCCCATTCAAGATGAAGACCGATCGCATGCCGGATTTGGCTTGGCATCAGATTATCTTAAAGATGGTGGGACTTATGAAATAGAGGGTGCAAAACCATGCAAGGATTTTTTAAATACAAGAGTTGTTTTGCTTTGGAAACGAGTTAGGCAATTATTGGTACAGATAAACAAGCCTTCGGTTGTTAAGCTTGCATATGAAAACGCAGAAGCCACAATTATGGAAAGGAGGCGGTGGGAAGTATCGTCGGCTGCTATTAAAGCAATGATCAAAGAGCCTCTTTCCGGAGTACGAGAGCAAGAGATCATTCGCAGCCTTTCTGCATTGGCATCACGTGTGGTCATCGAAATGGCTTCCGCTGAATGTCCTTGGGATTCGGGGCGGGAGTGTTCAATTGGAGACCTCGATTATTTATTGGCTAACATAGAAATGTTGATCGATTGTGCACTATATAGCGACGCAATGCACTATGAAACGGCAGAACCACGGATACAGTTAATGAAGAGTGGTGGTTTTTGGGTGAATGCCAAAAATATTGAAGCTGTATGTGCAGCATTTTCAGAAGAAGTTCACGGTGAGAGTTTTAATAGCCACGCGGAAGGCTATGAAGAATTGTATGTGGAGAAGGACAAAACTGCCTATGATTCAAAGTACGACAGACTTTTATCTTGTATCAATGATCCTTTTCGTAGCGAATATGGTTTGAGCCTTAATGATTTTCGAGAGATAACTATATCTCTAATTGATTTGGCAATAGATCACGAAAGTTCTGTTATAATTTCTCCTCTTGCTTCTATCAATGATTACTTAGCGGAAAAAGGAATAAATAAAAGGTTATGGGAAATGTATCAGGACAACTTCATGTTGCCTGTCAGAAGTAGCTGGGATTGTACACCGCCTGGATTCATAGAAAAGGACATTCGCCCATGGCGATATAGTAGAAAACTTTCTGTGGTGATGCGCCCGCTCATAGCTATGCACGGCGGAAACTCGGATTTGATCTGCTTTGGTGGATGCCACCTCGCCAAGTTTTTCTTAAGCCTTATCCAACGGATCGAAATGTCATGGATGCCTATAGACTCATTCCAATCACAAGAGATGCGTTCCTATATTGGCAAACGTGCGAACGAACTTGGTCACGAATTTGCTTCAGAAGTGAACGAGGAAATGAGAGCCTTGCAGTTTGAGTCACGGCCAGAAATCGAAATGACAGAATTGGGAGCGTCACAGGAACTTGGGGATATAGATGTTTTGGCATGGAGAATTGAAAGTCCAGTTTTGATTGTAATTGAATGCAAACGTTTGAAACCGGTGAAGACAATTGCCGAAATTGCTGAACAAATGTCCGACTTTCGTGGAAAAAACAGAGACAGCCTGGACAAACACTTGAAACGCTGTGCTTGGATTGAAGATAATCGCGAACAAGTTGCAGTAAAATTGGGTATTGGCAACGACTTCTTATTGCGAAAACTGGTCGTGACCAGCGGAGTTGTACCCATGCAATTCCAAAGTCCATTGGGCGATTCAAGAAATAGATTTATCACGATTTCGGAATTAGCAAATGCTATTCAATAGAAATCAAGAATTCCCGTCTAACTTCACAAAAAACGATTGCAGAGTATTCTCTCTACTCCCCCCCCTCATGAATTTACGTACGGATTGAGGATCGGGAGAGGCTCGGCCGCGGGCGTTTCGATTTCGTTCTCTTCAAAAAGCGTCACGTAGGGCATTTCGAGATCGTCCAGCATCTTCATATCCTGCGCTCCGGTTCGTCCCGGCGTGGTGAGATAACCACCCACCAACATACTGTCCGCTCCGGCGAAAAAGATCATCGACTGCAAGTCGCGCAGATTCTTCTCGCGTCCACCGGCCAGTTTGATCTCTTTGCCCGGCATAATGAAACGATATACCGCAATCCATTTTAAGATATCCAGCGGTTTCATAGGTGTGACATTTTCGAGCGGCGTGCCCGGGATCGGATGAAGAAAATTCATCGGCACAACATCGACATTCAGTTCCCGCAAGGTAAAGGCCAAATCCAGACGGTCTTCGATTTCCTCGCCCATGCCCATAATCGCGCCGCAACAAACTGTGAGGCCAACCCGCTTGGCTGCGCGGACGGTTTCGACGCGTTCGGCATACGAGTGTGTCGTGCAGATCTTGCCGTAGTAACGCTCGGAAGTTTCCAGATTGTGATTGAGACAAGTTAGGCCGCGTTCTTTGAGGTAACGCAGACGTTCTTCAGCGACAATTCCCAAAGACGCATGTGTACCCACGGTATTCATGTCGGCTACGGTTTGAATCGCTTCTCCGATTTCGCGCATTTCCTCATCATTACGGATTCCCCAACCGCTGATAACAATGCCGAACTCCGACGCTCCGTCTTTGGCAGCCAGTTCAGCCGCATGACGGATCGTATCGGTCTCCACCAATGGATAGACCTGGACAGGAGCGTCCTTAAAATGCGCCGATTGCGCGCAAAATGCGCAATTTTCTGAGCACGCGCCGGATTTCGCATTGATGATGCTGCACATGCGCACCCGGTCGCCCCGGAATTGTCTGCGGATTTTGTCTGCATAGTAAAAAAGCAGAAGTAAATGCTCCCGCTTAATCTGCGTTAGACGTTCGGCAACATCCTTTTCAATAGATTCACCGGCGAGAACACGCGCAGCGGTTTCGGCTAAAAAGATTTCTGTCGGTTCCATGGTTGCCGGATGATTTCCGGTTGTGCTTGAAGTCATTGATTCCTCTCTGTTGCCATGAGCATCCCAAAACGGCAGCAGGCAGCAATGGCACGAGCTCGACTCACGGCATCGATCACGTCAGTCTATGGCGATGAAGGATAAACAAAGTGTTCCATTTCCCGCAAATGCAGTCCTGCGCAAACGGTGGATTCATCCTGAATACCCCGAATTGCGGGAATTGCCATGGTTGGAAGACAAACATGGCTGGAATCGGTGCAGTCCGGTCCTGCTCAAGCAGTCCCGTTCCCGATGGACAATCCGTATCGGCGAAAGCGGCCAGGCTATCGTGGTAAAGCGCTATCTGGTGGATCGTCCGGTAAGGGGCTGGATTTCGAGCATTTGGCCTTCAAAAGCACGGCTGGAACTTAATATCAGCCAGCGGATTTTCCGTTTTGGCCTGCCCACTCCCCAACCCCTGGCCTGCTTTGAACTCTGGGAAGGGTGGCGTCTGGCCGCGTCTTATCTGGTAACCCGGTATTTGGAAAACAGCCAAAACCTTGCCGAATGGCTCACCGATGTGCCAACCCGGCTGTTGGATGACAGCGTTCTTTTCGCAGTGGGGGATGTAATTGGCAGGCTACACGCGCACCGCATTGCCCATGAAGATTGCAGCGCTTATAACTTATTGGTTCGTCTGGATGCTTCCACTCCCGAAGACCGGATCGTTCTGATCGATTTGGATGGTTGCCGCAGATGCTACATGATCGGCGTTGAGCGCCGTACCCTGAATCTCCATCAACTGGCAAAATCCCTGGTACGGCAAGGTTTAGAGGTTACGCCCGACCGCTGGCAGGTGCTTGCCATGGGCTACCTGCAAACCATAAAGGCCGGTCAACGGCGTGAAGCTCAGATTGCGCTCGATACCGTGGAGGAGTGGCTGAATACGGCCTACCATCAGCATCTCTAATCTAAATGCCCCCCAACACTAACGAACATAACAACGGCCCCAAAACCGTAACAGATGCAGCGGCATCCGGTGCTTCGAGCAAGAAGAAGTCCAAACTCCTGTCGCATAAGGACATCGAACACCTTGCAGTCCTGGGCCGTGCCGTGCTGGTCTATAAGGGGCGGCTCTGGGGGGCTTTTATCAGCAGCATAGCCGTTGCTTTGTTGTCAGTCGGAAGCATCACTGCTTTTAAACCGATTTTGGATATCATTTTCGGGACAGCCGATTTCACACCGCCGGTCACTGTACAGGTGGCCCCGGATGCCGGCGCGATTGAAGGCGTCTTCGGTTTCCCCGGATTCAATCCGGAAGATGTTGAACTTAAACAAGATGGTCCGGCCATCGAATACCGTGCTCAAGTCCCGGAAGAATTTCGTGACGATCCCAAGGCCGCCAAAGAATGGCTGAGCCACGTTTATACCGAACAGAAGAAAATATGGTTGCATCGTTCCGCTTCGACTGAAGAGACACACTCCTCTGACGGTGTCAAAGACCGCCTGCGAACACTCTTGCAGCCCCTTTATGCCCACCTGTCTTCATTAATGTTGGATTCCCCCTATAAGGCGCTTGGATTCGTAGCCTTATTGCTGGTGATCTTGACCTGCACCAAAGGTATCGCGGCTTACGCCCAGGAATACCTGACTCACTGGATCGGTAGACGTGTTGTGGCCGATCTGCGGGAAAAACTGTACGACCACATCATGGGAATGGATTTGGCGTTTTTCCAAAGACGCAAGGTCGGCAGCCTTATGAGTTACCTCACCATCGATGTGGAACTCTTCGGTAATTCCACCATGGCTGTCTTTGGGCGGATGCTTCAGGAGCCGTTCATCATCCTGGGATTTGTGATCCTGCTCTTGGCCATGAATCCGCTGCTCACATTGCTCTATGCCGCGGTCCTGCCCATCTTGGGTTGGATTATGACTTCTTTCGGCAAAAAGATTCGCAAAGCCCGCCGCAAGAGCCAGGATGCCATCTCTACCATGTCCGGTATTCTTCAGGAAACGATGACCGGAGTGCGTGTGGTTCGCGCCTTCCAAATGGAAGACATCCAACGCAAAAAATTCGCAAAAGAGAACGAATCGATCTTCCGCGCTTTTATGCGCTTAAGCCGGATACGCGCACTTTCTTCGCCGTTAATCGAGTCTTTGGCCAGTTTGGGCGTTGCGTGCATCTTGATGATCGGCGGGTGGGCGGTTTTTCACCGGGGGATGGAAGCCTCCAGCTTCATGGTTTATCTCATTGCCCTGGGCAGTCTTTATCAACCGATTAAACGCCTTAATAAGGCCTATGAGTCGATACAACAGGGTTTGGCCGGAGCCGACCGAATTTTCGATATTCTCGAACTGCCGCCGCTCCCCCCGCAAAAACCCGGAGTAACCGTAATAAAGAGTTTCGACAAAGGCCTGGCTTTTCACTCTGTCCGTCACCGGTATGAAGACGGCCCTTGGGTTCTCGAAGACATCAGTTTCGAAATCCCCAAAGGCAAAGTAACAGCATTAGTTGGCCCCAGTGGCGCAGGCAAATCGACCTTGGCCGCGTTTGTTCCCAGACTTATTGATCCGGCGGAAGGCTCCATAACCATCGACGGAATTGATCTACATGATGTCGATGTCAATAGCCTGCGCTCTCAAATCGGTCTTGTTCCTCAAGAAATTGCGCTGTTCCACGACAGTGTTGCCAATAATGTGAGCTGCGGACTTGCGGATGCCACCGAAGATCAAATCCGTGAAGCCCTCGTGGCTGCACAAGCCTGGTCTTTTGTCGAAAGCCTTCCGGAAGGTATTTACACGGAGATCGGCGAAAGGGCCACACTTCTATCCGGTGGTCAAGCGCAACGCGTCGCCGTGGCCCGGGCGTTTTACCGCAATTCACCAATACTAATTCTCGATGAAGCCACATCCTCTTTGGATGCCGCTTCAGAAGAACTTGTTCGTCAGGCCTTGGACCGGTTGATGCGTGACCGCACGGTCTTGGTTATCGCCCATCGCCTTTCGACTGTGATCAATGCCGACCAGATTGTAGTTTTGGAACAGGGCCGGATTGTAGGCAAAGGCCGTCATGGGGAATTGCTTGATACCTGCCCCACTTACGAAAAACTATTCAAACTCCAATTCTCCAAACAAGATAACCAGCTAGATTCCAAAGAGATATAAGATCAATCCTCAGTTTTGGCATAAACCGCTTGACTGTTGAAAATGATTGACGTTACGATGTTTATTGCAGAAGGAACAGACTCGCAATTTCTCGAATTGCGCCGTCCGGAATCGAGGCATATATCGCCAAAGGACAGTTCAAGGGGCCTTGAAATCAATGAACACACATAAGGGTTTTACACTGATTGAACTTCTAATTGTTGTGGCAATTATCGGCATTTTGGCGGCTATTGCAGTCCCTAATTTCCAGAATGCGCGAGTTCGTGCTCAAGTTGCCAAAGCCAAATCCAATCAACGCGTCGTTGCCATGGCTATCGACCAACGTTTTCTGGATAAGAATGAATATTTGAATTCAACCGGCCATGGCAGTGGCTTCGCGGAATGGCCCAGGCTAACCACGCCAGTCCCCTATCTGCAGTCGATGGAGCCCTGCACCGATCCTTTTTATATGGATCAGTATGCAGGAAGAGAAATCACAGACACGTACTTCGAATTATCCGTGGCCAAAAAGCGCAGCACTAAACAAACATCCTGGTGCATTGAAAGCATGGGGCCTGACCGGCTCGACAGCATCTCTACGCCCAATTATGGGGATCGTACCAAAACTTTTATCGCTTATATGCCCAGTAACGGGATTATGAGCATGGGCGACATTTTCCGTCCGGGCGGCCAGTGGATTCCCGATTACGTCGCCCAATATTACGCCGATCAATCATCAAGTTAACTAGTTCTTTTATCTTGTTTTAAGTTCTACTCTTTAACTTTAATTATAGCCTTTCAATTTCAAATTATCGTGTTCGGTCCACATTCTTTTGGGGGCACATTTGAGAGAGTTCGCAGAGCGAACATTTGGGCGAAACCGGCGTGCAAATGTTTTGACCGTAGGTCACCAATAGATCATTGATTTCCAGCCAATATTTAGCCGGAAGTTTGTTGCGTAAAGCCATCTCTGTTTTATCAGGCGTGGGTGTATTTACATATCCCCAACGGTTGCTGATGCGATGCACATGGACATCGACGCAGATACCCGGCTTCTGAAATCCCATAGTCACCACCAAGTTAGCGGTTTTGCGGCCTACACCGTGTAGTTCCAAAAGCGTATCGATCTCATCCGGAACATTGCCATCGTGTTTATCGAGCAAATCACGACATATCTGGCGTATCTGTTTGGCCTTCTGGCGGTAAAAGCCCGCCGGATAGATCAGTTTCGCGATCTCGGCCTCCTCAAGCGCAGCCATGCTTTTGGGGGTGCGGGCCTTGGCAAACAGACGCCGTGAAGAAGCCGCAGTTACATCATCCTTTGTACGTAGACTGATGATGCATGAAATCAAAACTCGGAATGGATCCCGCCGTTTGGCCTCTTGCGTAACATGGGGCTCCCGGAAATTGGGAATTACCCGGCGCAATACGGCAATGGCTTCATGGATATCAAATTTGGCTTTCTTAGAGGCTTTCCGCATGTTCGCTCCGTTAGAATCAAACTGCATCGGCGCAGCCTAAAGGTGTGAGCTGCGGCAAGCTGCGCCGGATGGACAGGGTATCTCAGAAACCAAACCAACGTCGAGTCTGCATCCTCAGATATGGCAGGATGTTGGGTCATTTCACCCCTTTATCGGGGCGCATGACCGTGGTCCAATCTTAGGCTACTCTGCTTCTACTATGACTATGCGGGACATCAGCGTTTTATGAGCGGTAAACGCCTTGCGGCCTCTATAGGGATTCTCTTTGTCTTTGGCTTCGGCCTTTGGCTACGCATGTCCGGTTTGAACTGGGGACTACGTGAGAACGCGCTTTGGCACCCGGATGAGCGCCATGTGGGCAACTGCATGGATAAAGTCCGACTGGCGCCGGTCGAACCGCAGGGGGAAAACGAACACTATTTCTCCTACTTAAAGCGATATTGGGCTTTCCAAATCTGGGGTGGCGTGATTAAGGGTACGGTTGATGGGAAACCCCTCGTTCAGGCTCCCTTGCGCCCCGATAACTTCAACTACGGCACACTGCCTTATTTCATTTACGATCTGGCTGCGACGGTCTTTGCCGATCCGGCGCCTCAGCCGGGTACTCCACCACAAAGACTGGTTCCCTTCTCCACCTCCGGGAATCTCCGGTTGCTGATTGTACTATTGGTGATCTGGCTGAGTGTGTATTCCGCCCGCAAGGTCTGGAAAGAATGCCGGCAAGATTCCATTTCGGCATCAGGAATACCAACAGCAGCCTATATCGCCGTCTATTTGGCTCTCCCTGTCCTTGGCGCGGTGACATTCTTTGGAATCCCGGCTTTTACGGAAATCGCCGACCGGACTTCGCTCAACCATTATGGCGGAGCTCTGCTGATCGGCCGTTTTATTACCGCTTGGGCCGGAGCGGCAAGCATTTACATTTTGTGGCGCATGGGCCGCGATGCCTACGGCCCGGGAGCAGGGCTGCTGGCGGCGGCAATGCTCGCGACAGCGGTCTTGCATGTGCAGCTTTCTCATTTTTCAACCGTCGATGTCCTTACAGGCTTTTTTGTTTTATGCGCTTTGGCTCAATATCTGGAAGCCGCGCGGAAACCCAGGCTTATTCCCTATATTTTAGGCGGCGTCTTTACCGGCTTTGCAATTGCCTGCAAATGGAGCGCCATCACCCTGCCCGGCGTGATGTTAGTCGCCCACGCGTGCAACACATGGGGTGAACGCCGGAACGGTCAATTGGGACGCTGGTTAAACAGCGCGGCGTTGGTTGTCGTCGGCATCATCCTGCTTCACTTTTACAAAGCGGCCTCATCAACCAATCCCCTCTTTAATGTAGCCCTGGCTGATTTTCGCGACTTTTATGTAGGCACGCCGGTTCGGATTTTCGGTGTCATTCTTGGATTTGTCGTTTTTATCGCATTGGGCACGCTGTTTATGCTGCAACAAAACTGGTGGGAAGCTAAAGAGCCCTGGACCAAAACTTGGCTCCGATTCTTCGCACCGTGGTTCTTCTTGCTCCTATTCATCCCCGTGGTTGCAGGGGCCTTGTTTGTCGGGCAACCGTTCACTTTTACCGAAGCCGGTCAATTCGCCCGGGATTTGACTACCCAAAATGCGATTATCGTTACAGGTGATATGGACCTCACCTGGAACCGGCAATACGAAGGAACCGCACCGTTCTTCTACCTATTGGATAACCTCTTCTATCCATCGCTCGATTGGTTTACGGCGGCCGCCGTAATTGCGGGGGTCATCTTTGCCATCCGTTGCGCCATTGTGAAACGCAAAAAGGAAGATTTGATCCTCCTGGCCTGGATCGTTCCATCATTTCTCCTGTATTCAACCTTCTATTGCAAATTCCCACGCTACATGGCTTTGATCCTCCCACCGATGCTGCTTTTGGCAGCACGTTTCCTGGTCGCCATGCTGACGGTCGATCCCCGCATGTATCACCCAACGTTGGCCCGTTACCCGGCTTGGCTGGTACGTGCCATTCGTCCCGCGGGCTGGGCCTGTATTGCGCTATGCCTGCTTGCGAGTACATCGTATGCCTATGCCTACGTGCGCGATGTGTATTGGAAACCGCATACCGCAACAGAATATAGACAATGGGCGCAAGAAAGCGGTAATGCGCGGAAAAATTTTGTGCTTCAGACCTGGGATGAAACAACAGTACATCGGCACCGCGTTGGATTTCACGAAGGTTGGGATGACGAAAGGAAACTGAACGAACAAATACGCGGCGGCAACCGCTGGGAATTAGGATTGGCCGATGCGGATGGATTAACGCTGCTTAGCAAACGCGCCTATGGAACGACTTTCCGCTTCCCGGAAAAGTATGCAACCACAAACACACTCTTCCGGCTGCTCTTCTCAGAGCAGTTGGGATATCGAATCGTAAAAGTCATCGACCGGCCTATTCATATCGGACCGTGGAAATTCTATGCCGATACCGAAGATGAATCTTTCCGCGTTTACGATCACCCGAAAATCGTCGTCTGGGAAAATATCGAACACCTTCCGGCTCTGCAGATGATCGAAATGATCAAGCATCCACCGGATTGGGTGAACGATATCACGCATGAACAAATCTTAACCATTCGGGATGGCAAAACCGTCTTCGACACAAATCAACGCCACCCTCTTTTGCGCTGGCTGTTCGTTACGGAACTTTTAGGGATTTTCGCTTTTCTATTGCTCTTCCGTTGGGCACAACCATTGCCGGACCGGGGGTACGCTTTCAGTAAGGTTATCGGCACGGCACTGTTTTCATGGCTTTCATGGATTCTTGCCTCCAGCGGCATCGCGTACGTGTCTCAAAGCCAATTACTGTTCTGCTTTGTGCTAATCGTGGTTCTGGCTTTGCTGGTTATGCATAAGCATTGGTGTGAAGTGTCGCGGTTTGTCAAAGAGCATTGGGGGCTCTTGCTTGTCTCCGAATTGGTGTTCCTTTCATTCTTGTATTGGTTTCTTTCGATCCGTATGGATAACGCTGCCGTCCACTGGGGCGAGAAGCCAATGGATATGGCCTTTCTCAGCGCGATATTCCGTGCAGAGACTTTTCCCACGGCAGATCCTTGGATTTCCGGGCGCTCGCTTTCGAGTTATTACTATTATGGTTTCGTTTTCTTAGGTCTTCCGGCGAGGTTGGCAGGCTGTCTTCCGGCCACATTTTACAATATCGCCGTATGCGCCATTCCCGCCTTTATGGCTACTGCTGTTTTCGGTTTGGTTTACGCGTTGACTCGTTCCTGGAAAGCCGGGCTGCTCGGATCGTTTCTCGCCGTGCTCTGCGGAAACCCGGTTTCATTCACGCGCATCTTTTTCTGCTTGGACGATGCGCAACGCATGTCGTATCACGCCTCCAATCCCATCACATGGGATGTTTTCTGGGATCGAATTTATACGGTCGTGTTGTTGGTTAAACAGATGTTTTTCTGGTCCATCGGACTGGGGCAAGCCGTGCCCAACGGCGAACATTTGTTTGCGTTTCATCCTTTCTATTGGCGTTCCGCACATACTGTAATCTTTGGCTGTGCGGCAAACGAATTCCCGGCTTGGACCTATTTATTTGCCGACCTCCACGCCCATGCCATCGTGATGCCTATCGGCGTTGCGTTCTTAGGCGGATTGTATTGCTGGTACCGGAATGACGCACAAAATGCAGTATCCGTATGGGGCCGCCTGCTATGGGCGTCGATCCTTGCTTTGCTGCTCGGCACGATCGCCACAACCAACACCTGGAATCTCCCCGGTTGTGCATTGATTTTGGCGCTTACACTTTGGCTGGCCTACCGGGAGAGAAACCAAACCCCAATGCCGCAAACACGTCCGGGATGGATGACTCCCGAAGGATTATCGCGGCTCAGCTATTTATTATTTATCCCGGTTGTTGTTGGAACCTCGCGGTTATTGTTCCTTCCCTACCATATGAATTTCAATTCACGTGTTCAGGGAGCAGGCTTTATGCAAGAGGGGCAAACGCCATTCCACACATACCTCTTGTTTTTCGGCATTCTGTTGTTCCCTATTGTTCTTGGCCTTGTGTGGTTCACGCTTTTCCCGGATGGACGCCTTATCGGTTCAGTCAAGCGCATCCGTGAATTAGGCCCGAAGCGAAAGACCTTGCTTGGCATTCTGACGTTCTGCGGTGCTCTTCTGGCAATCCTGGTCACGGTTGCGGCACAAATGCCCGATGCCCAAGGCGGATCGTATTGGCGCTTCGCATTGTTATTCCAGTTGATTGTGAATGCCGTACTCGGCGGACTTCTGGGATATATGGCAGGATTAGGAATCGTGCTCGGGCCGGGACCTTGGCGAAGATTATTGATGCCCGCCATCCTCGCGCTGATTTGCCTAATTGGTGCGGCCTGGATCAATAGTTCTCTTCCGATTCAGTTTGCGCCGGATCATCCCTTAACAAAATTGGCCGCAAGCGCGAAGTTGCTCAACAACAATACACTGCAACTCAGAGACATCGCTTCCGGAGGCGCGAGAGAACTCCGCGAAGGCGCAACAGGATTCGATGCGACCACTCCGGCCTTCATCTTTTTCTTTTTGATATTTGCAGGCTATTTATCGCTGATTCGCAAACAAGTTCCGGAACAGCGTTTTGTTTTCCTCATCATTTTCTTAGCGCTCGGAATTTCATTTGGCGCAGAATTAATCTATATGCGTGAAGGCTGGAGTTTCCCCAGTCACCGCTGGAATACGGCGTTCAAGTTTTTTCTGATTGTTTGGAACCTGATGTCCTTGGCGGCGGCTTGCTGCGTATGTTGGCTCTGGCGCGCCTGGCGAACACCTGTGGTTCGACCAAGCCACAAAATGCTCCGAACCGTATGCCGTTGGAGCGTCCCACCACTATTTGGCGCACTGTTATATGGTGGATTGGCTTTCGCCGTAATCGCGCCATTCACAATGACTCAACCCGGCGATTCGCCATCGAAGTTCGGCCCCCAAAACACGCTTGATGGCATGGCGTTCATTCCCACCATGCGGGGAGACTACGGTCCTGACGACTATCGAATAATATCCTGGCTGAATTGGCGAACCGGCGAGGAACGCCCAACGATTTTGGAATACACCGGCTCAGGATATGACGCCGGATCGCGAATATCGGTATTCACCGGCCTGCCCACGGTTATCGGTTGGCCGCATCATGTCGGCGAACGCGGAAATCTCGATCAGAAAGCGCCACGGGAGCGCGATGTTAGCCGCGTCTATTCAACCGATGACGAAAGCGAGTTCCGCGAACTCCTAGCCAAATATGATGTCCGATATCTTATTCTCGGAAGTTATGAAAAGAAGAAATTGGGCAGCCAAGGAATCGTGCAACCAATTACGCGTTGGCTGCAATGGGGCCATCTGCTTGATCTTGTTTATCACACCGGAGATGCCTGGATCTTCCAACCGCGCACGAACCTAAATGAGCCTCTTGGTGTGAAAACCCGGAAAATCTCGGCATCCTCCATAGAACAAGAAGCAGAATCCGCCCAAGAGACAGGGCAACCTCTGCAGGTTGGAGGTGAAGGAAGCCGGAATGGTGAATTTCGACAGCCCAAGGGCATCGCGGTGAGTCCTAAGGGACTTATTTATGTCGCCGATATGCTCAATCATCGTGTGCAAATTTTCCGGCCTGATGGGCAGTACGAAGGGAAATTCGGACAAGAGGGTGAAGGTCCCGGAGAATTCAAAGAGCCTCGGGATATCGGTATCGATGCGGATGGAAATATTTACGTTTGCGATACATGGAACCACCGGATTCAAATTTTCGATGCCACCGGCCATTATCAGAGAATCATCGATGCGGGCTTTTACGGTCCACGCGGCATCTATGTGGATTCAGTCCGCAAGCAGGTGCTAGTGGCCGATACCGGCGGGCACCAGGTATGTGTTTTCGGGCTGGATGGCAAACTGATTCGCAGGCTTGGCCGAATCGACCGTGCTCCCGGATCCGGTCCCGGCGAATTGGCAGAGCCACGGGCAGTTACAACAGGTAATCAAGGCGAAATCTATGTTGTGGATTGGATTAACCGCCGTATCGCCAAATACGATCCACAGGGCAAATTCATGAAATCATGGGATATCGAATTTGCACAAAACATAGACGAGAATCACGAACTCCGTTTGGTTATCGGCCCGGATAACCGGCTCTATATAACGGATCCGGTTGGCGGGCGAATTGTCTACAGCGATCTTGAAGGCCGGACGCTCGGCTCCTTTGACCGCGATAATTTAACACCCAACAAAGATCGTATCGGAGAACCCGGCGGTCTTGCCTGGACGCCCAACAACGTATTGTTATTCAGCGACCTTCGCTTCAACCGCGTCCGTCCCATCGTCATTCCGGGTGTCACCCCAAACAATCAAAATCAAGAATAAATGAGTTCCAATCTTGGACCTTGAGATTCAAGTACTTCAAGAGGATACTTCTTTATGAAATTGATCGCCGCAGAACCTGAGGCAATAGTCTTGGATTTGTCCGGGAACAGCGGATTCCAAAGTAGGTACGGAACGGCAAAGCAGCCATAATGCAAAAGTATCAATCGTGCAGCGAGGTAACACCGATGCGGTCCAGCGGAACCAAACTCATTCAATCTTTTACAGTCTTATCGATTATTGCGGGATTATTATTTTGTCTAACACCTTTAACCGGTACCGCAAAAACCGATGATGATGCAGCCCGCGATCTTATGGCTTATATTTCAGAAATATCCGGAATATCGCGCGGTTTCTGTTCATTTCTTGGATGCGGGGACGGGAGTTTGCCGCTTGAGGCATCCCAATGGGACGGCTTTTATGTTCATGCACAAGATTCGCGCAAGGAGATAATCGACTCGTTGCGAAAGGCTGCTATTGATAAGGGCATTTATGGAAAAAGTATTCTCGCCGAAGAACACGCCACCGGTTCTTTTCCCTATACCGACAATCTAGTCGATTTACTTATTGTTCCCGATATTACGGAAGACTTGCTGAAATCAATTACACCAGCCGAAATTCTGCGGGTGGTGCGGCCAAAGGGAAAAGCCGTTCTAGGCAATACTCAAACAAGCGCCGGATTAAGCACAGCACTTCAAAGTTGGCTTGCCGGTATTCCCGAAAAAAACAAAGAAACGATCCAAAATTCAGAGGGACTTTGGGCGGTTATCTCCAAACCTCCGCTGCAAGGCATTGACGAGTGGACACATTGGGAACACAGCCCGGACAACAATCCGGTATCCACAGACCAACTCATCAAAGCGCCGTATATGACCCAATGGACGGGGCGTCCCTACTACATCGCCATGCCCGCCGTGACGGTTTCATCCGATGGCCGCATTTTCATTGCGATGGGCCATATTGCGCACCATGAACGCGAAGAAAAATGGCTTAACACAATTTTTGCCCGCAATGCTTATAACGGAACAGAACTCTGGATGCGTAAGTTGCCTGATGGCTATTTGGTGCACAGGTCGGCCTTCATCGCATCCGGCGACACATTCTATATGATCGATCCCTCCGGCAACGGCTGCCTTTTGCTCGATGCCGAAACCGGTGATGAAAAAGCGCGCATCCGGCCTCCGCAATTACGTGGAGACTGGAAATGGATCGGCAAGGTTGGTAACACGCTCTATGTTTTGGCCGGAAAACAGAAAGATCCGGCGGAGACAACGGTCGTTCGCAGTGAAATGTCCCATTGGAGCTGGGGAGAGTTAAGCAACGGTTATTACGCCGACCGTGTGCCTTGGGGATTTGGCGACACTATTGCCGCAATCGATTTGAAGTCGGAAAAACCGATCTGGATTCACCGCGAAGAACAACCGGTCGACTCGCGGGCGATGGTGATTGGCGGCGGGAAGATGTACATCTACGGCCCGGATTCTTATATCGGTTGTTTGGATATTGAAAATGGAGAAGTGCTCTGGACAAATACTGATGAAGAGGTCCGTGGGCTGATCGAAGAACCGGGACGGGGCTTGGGATCTACACCGGGATTCAGGACAACAAACTTCGTTCTCTATACGCCGGATGTCGTCTTTTACGAAGCGCAAACACGAATGAATTTAGTGGCGGTTTCCAGCAAGGATGGTAAATACCTCTGGCATAAAAAGAAAACAACCAATAACCCGAATATGATTTATGCCGACGATCATTTGTATGTGGGTATAGGACCTGAGGGCAATACATTAATGATCGAGCCGCTTACCGGTGCTGTGATCCAAGACCTTGAGTTCGCCAAACGGTCTTGCGCCCGCCTGACCGCAACTCCGGATTCGTTTTTTGTCCGGGGTATGCCCGAAGGATTGACGCGTTACGACCGTAATACCGGTCAAATTCACTATAACGGCGCAGTTCGGCCCGCCTGCAACGATGGAGTCATCGCCGCAAACGGATTGCTTTATATGGGTCCATGGCTTTGCGACTGCAATCTTTCGATCATGGGCCGCTTGGCACTGAGTTCTGCCGGAGATTTCGATTTTGAAGCGGTGGCCACAGATGCAGACCGACTCGAGCGTGCGTCTGGAGGCACCGATGTAACACCTCTTCCGTCCGGCGACAACGAATGGCCCACGTATCGCGGGAATAACGACCGCAGCAGTTCGATAAATGTCGAAATGCCCGATGATGTTAATCCGGTATGGAGTTATCGACCGCAACATGAATTCATGCCGACCGCACCGGTCCTGGCGGGGGGATTGCTCTTTATTGGCGGCGAAGATGGAACGATACGGGCAATCGATGTCCGCACCGGAATTCTGAAATGGACTTATGTGACCGCCGGGCCGATTCAACACGCTCCCACGGTTTGGAATTCACGTGTCTATGCGGGCTCCGGTGATGGATACATCTATGCCCTAGAAGCGGCGACAGGCCGCTTGTTATGGCGTTTTCGCGCCTCACCTAAGGAACGCCGCATTATGTGTTATGGAGCGCTTCGCTCCACATGGCCGGTTAATACGGGAGTTCTGGTTCACGATGGTGTTGCTTATGCGGGAGCCGGAGTCATCGATTATGACGGGACCTATATGTATGCGCTTGATGCCATTACCGGCGAGATAAAATGGCAAAATAACTATTCCGGCCACTTGGACAAAGAACTTCGCAAAGGCGTATCGGCTCAGGGCACTCTCACGATTGCAGATGAACGTCTATGGATGCCTGGGGGAAATGTCGTTTCACCGGCGATTTACCGGTTGGACAATGGTGAATACGACGGCGAAAAGCCTTTCGATGGTTCCCCGCGCTCAAACCGGGGCGAAGAAATCGGCGTAATCAATGGCCGTTACATTCTTTTGGGTGGCCGTCTCCGCTTCTCCGCCACCGAAAACGTTGTTAATCCAGGCCAATTTCATATTTTCTCTACCGCCTCCAAAAAGCAAACAATGGATCAACAGGCCATTGTCGCGAATGGGAAAATAACGCCGGCATGGGATGAGCAATATTTGTATGCCGTGAACGGCCGCAATACACCGCCGGTCTGTTATAAAATTTCAGGACTGGATGATTGCATTAAGAAGGCAAATCCGCTGGAAGTCGGCCTAAAGCCTAAATGGACGGCAAAGATACTTAACGGACGCGATACGGTATCTCTGTTGGCTGCAAAGAATGCGTTATTGTCGGTGAATGAAAGCCCTCGTTTCCGCGATCTTCGTTCACTTTGGTCGCTGTCCGCCATCCGCCTGGAGAATGGAAACTTAATGTGGGACCAGGACCTCTCAGCGCCCGCGCTTCCGGGCGGTCTGCTTGCCGGTTCTGATGGCCGTATTATCGTGGCCTCAACCAATGGACAAATCGACTGCTACGGCGGAGTTGATGTCCTTAACAATTATGTAGCGGCTGTCCGTGAAATGACCGCTGATAACGAAGAAAGCAAACGGATTTCCATTAGTTTGCTGCGCAATTCATTGGAAACCACATACAATCCGGATTCCCGCAAAGCATTAAGTGCGGCGCTGGACGACCTGGGTTATGTTGTCGGTCAAGCGGCTGAAGAGGCGGGGTATATCACCAGTTGGCGTTTGGTCGGCCCCTTTGCCTGGAGCCCCCAAGAGCCCGAAGATGACAGCGCTATTCTGGAATATTGCCAAAAGCCTTCGGATACTGTGCTCACAATCGAGGGCCAAGAATACCGCTGGCGTAAATATATGAGTGGTGACGATTACGGCAAAGTCGATCTGGTGCCAATTTTCGGAACGGAAGATTTTAAGTGTGCTTATGGTTATACAGAAATCGAATTGCCTGCCGATCAAAAGATTCAATTGAAGATCGGCAGCAATGACGGCTTCCGTTGTTGGTTCAATGGTGAAATGGCCGGAAGGCAGGATGGTGGAAGAACCTATGGGCCCGCTCAAAATCTTTTAGAAGTTCAAGGCAAGAAAGGCAAAAACACAATTCTTATCAAAATCACTCAATACGGCGGCTCATGGGCCTTTGGCGCTGGATTGGCGGATATGGAAGACAAGCCTTTTAATCTTGTGGGCAAGCTGAACATTGACTAACCGGAATGGTATGAATTAAGTCAATATCTGAAATAGAGGAACCAATACCTATGTTGCGGCACATTGTGTTATTGAGTCTGTTTTGCATTCAACTGGGAAATTCATATTCCCCGGATGTATTGGCATGCGATGACGACAATGTCCGTGACAATGCCTTTAAATACGGACGTGACCAGCATGTTCTCTGTGTTATGGCTGCGTCTGACGATCCCCAAGGCCAGGCAATCTATCAAGAATTGGAATCAAGGCTGGCAAAACACAAACAGTATCTAAATATCGATCTCGCTTTGGCCCATGTCGACGATCCATCCGTTAACTGGAAAGCCCGTTACGGGATTCCCTCAGCGCCCCCCTCATCTCCCGTTGTAGTTCTTGCCGGGTATCACAAAGCCGAGGACCGAAGTTTCTATATAAAGCATTGGGAACCGAAGCCTGAAATGGAGGAATTGGATGCGCTTCTCCAATCCCCTACACGAAAACTTCTGCCTTTTTCATTGGCAAAAAACTACGCGGCCTTAATTTATGTCCCGGCCGCTGAACCGAATGAAAAGATTCAATCCACACTTCAAGAGGCAGTCGAGACCTGGAATACCAGTTACCCTATGCCCGTCGATCTGTTTCAAGTTGACCGAAATGATGCGTCTGAGGCGGTTCTCCTATCTTTTCTCGGAGTTCGGCCCGGGCAAGGCGATTGGGCGGGTATTGTCTTTGGACGTGGCAAGGCGATGCAGCCTCCACTCGATACGGAAGAACTCACCGTTGAGTCAGTCCATACGCAACTTGCAGTTTTGGAAACAGCATGTACCTGTTTGCGGACGGCTGCCGATTATGGCGTAGATATCCCCATGCTCTGGCCGCCTGAAGCGGATGAGCAACTCATCACGCTTTTTTCCGTTGCCGGCGATGAAGATTTGCTGGATACATCGCCTGCATCCGTATCTGGAGAAGTCGTTCTTCAATCCACACCATTCGCAGCAATTTTTTATACTTTTGGCGCGCTGGTATTGCTGGTGTTGACCGCCGCAGCCGTCGTTTTCGTTCGATCAAAGACTCGTGGATAGGCAAACAGTTTGTCTGCTCTTTAACCACATACTTTAACGACTCACGGTTTCGCTCAAGTCATCCTATTCCGTAATCTTAATCAGCCATACTTCAGCCACTTGGCAACCACGCCCGGAACCGCCGGTACCGGGAGTCTGATTCCAGGATAAAAGCAATTCGCCGTCAGCGGTCGCCTCGGTTGGAATCTTAAATTCCATCGGTTTTGGCAAACGATCCTTATCCATATAGGGATGCACTTCAATACCATCATCGGCCATCAAGCGAATCTGCATATCTCTTTGATCGCCGGAATAGATAACCCGGATTTTGTACCGCGCGTTTGCATCCAATCCCTCATAGCGCATTTGCAGGGGCGCATCGTAACGGGATTCTGCAAAGCAACACCACGACAGCCGCCAATCGGGAGACTCACGAAAACCAACCCGGGAAGAGGCCCGGAACTCGGGATCCTTTTCGGAACCCAATCCTCGGAGCAAATGTGGCTGCTGTGTTAGATTGCCGAGGTCATCGTAAAAGCCCCCCGGCCCAGGATTGGTCCAGTTCACAATTCGGTCAATCGCAACGTACCGCTCATCATCACTACTCATTTTTCGTATTTCATCGAACTGAATTTTGAGCCAGTTGCGGTTATTCAGCGGATTATCAATCAAATCCAGATTGGCTCCACGCCCCACGCTGATGGCCTTATAGCGGGGAACGCTCAGCTGCATGCGAATACTTTGATAGAGCGCTTCGGCCAATTCAAAAACACGACTGCGCCATTCAATAGCAACACGCTCGGTAATAGCACGCTCCAGAATCGCCTCCGCACGTTCAACCACATTGACCGCGCCCAGTTCATGAGCTTGGCGTAAGACTTCCATGGCTTCTTGTTCGAGTTCCGTCTCATAGAGAAGCCGCCTGCATGTCAAAGCATCATAATAGGCTCGGTACAACGCTTGTTGAAAACGCCAATTAAGAAGGACTTTCGGGCTCGCACTTTGTTCCATTGATTGGAACGACTGGAGTGTTGTATACACTGAACCATTGGTTAATAGCGGCCCCTGCCAATTCCGTTCAAGCGCCAAAAGTCCTTGCGCAAAGTCATCCTCATAATCGGCCCCAATGAAATAACGCGAATACTCGCGGAGTCCATTCACAACATCAATATCAGGATCCCATCCTAAGAGACTCCATACGATTTTATTCACATCATCGTTGCAGCCTTCTGAATAGGCCAGAAAACCGATTGCCTGATCGGCCCACAGGCGGAAAATATTGGCATAATTGACTGGGCGGGGATTGATGACTTCACGGTGTTCGGTCATTGCATAGGCCACATCCCAATCCGGGACGTCATATTGACACCGAACGCTATGCGTAATATCGGGGTAGCGGCGGATGGGATATTTTTCCGGAATGGCTGCGCGCAGTTCCGGCAACCCGATTCGGTTCTGCGGACCAAATACAATGCCGCCCAACCAATCGGGTTGTTCGGTCCGCATGTATTCGAGGAATTCATCGAGCCATTCCTGCGTAAAACTCTGCGGCGACATCCACATTTCCGCCTCAGGATGAGTACGATGCAAAACCTGGGTTTGTTTTTCCAAAAGCGCCATCATGTGCTTGGGTTGTGTGTGTCCCGGATCGCCGCCGGGAACCATAACCACATCGATACGGGGAAGTTTTTCGAACACCGCGCCCCATTCCTCTAGAGCGGATTTTACTGTGTCAGGATTGGAATAATCGTGATCCATGGCCGGATACCAAATCCAAACATCCAGTCCGTATTCATCCGCAATACGGGACATCTCGATCATCATATCGATCTTGGGCAAAGGAAAATGAGGGCTTAAATCGGCGTCGTCACTTCGCGGCGGGATCAGTTCGATCGCATTGGTTCCGAAAACCGCGAGATCACGGATATATTGCTCCCACAGTTCAACAGTCCAGGCATCGTACGAATTCGTTTTGGGACGATAGCCAAGTTGATGCCCTCGAAGCGGATATTTTGGAGCCGTTTGAATATCCAAATTCGCGGGAAGCGCAATCTTCCCTTCCCACATCCCCATTTTACGAAGTAACCGTCCACAACCGAATAGCACGCCACGTTCATCCACTCCAGCGACAATCACAACCGGAGAAGAAGAATTCTCACCTTTATCGACTGTGAGAATATATCCTTCCGCACCAATGGTTTTTGAATCCAATCCGCGTTGTTTGGCAACAGAAGGCGCAATACTTTGCATTTGAGTGATGCGGCCTATGGCAATGACAGGCTGGTTGGTTTGTGGCCAATCACCACGCACTTCTAAGCGAATCGTGGTCCGTTTCTCTACTTCATCAACCAGCATAGCCACGGCTTTCCGTTCCCGGGGCGTAGCATCTGAAGAAATTACGGCGGCAGCCTGGGTCAGATCCAATGTCTGTTCCGCATAAGCAATTGGAGCACAAACACCATGCAATAGAGGAATTGTCAATGCGAGAAAAAACGTTTTTAGAAAAGCGTTGGCTTTCATCATACTTGTCCTTAAGGCCGAGCATTCAATTAAATTCTATTCACTTTACATTTATGTCCGTTGGACTTCTACATCAAATAGTAAGTACGGGCATAAAAAAACGCCCGGAATCAATTCGGGCGCTTTATATCTAGCTGAAATACTGTATGTGTGATTTACAGCATCAAACCCTCGGTAAATCCTGTCCATTTTTGCTGGGTAGGTGTGATTTCCCCATCAGGAAAACATCAACTGCGCGTGCGGCTTCGCGCCCTTCGGAAATTGCCCAAACAACAAGAGATTGTCCGCGTCTCATATCACCGGCGCTAAAGATGCCCGGCGAGCTGGTCATATAATCGGCGCCGGTTTTGACATTTCCGCGTTCGTCCAGTTCCAATCCAAGCTGGGCGATCATACCGTCAGGCTCCGGCCCCAAGAATCCCATCGCCAACAACACCAAATCGGCATCCCATTCCTTGATGCTATCATCCGCTTCAACCATCTTGGGACGGCTACCGTTGGTAGACGGTACAAACTCAACATCCACAGTGCGAAGTTTTGTAACTTTGCCGCCTTCACCGATAAATTCCTTTGTTGAAATACACCAGTTGCGGTTACAACCTTCTTCATAAGAAGTAGTGGAACGGAATTTCATAGGCCAATAAGGCCAAGGCTGATGAGGTGGACGATCCTTGGGAGGCTTAGGCAACAGTTCAAACTGAGTTACAGACTTGGCGCCCTGACGGTTCGCCGTTCCGACACAATCGCTTCCGGTATCGCCACCACCGATGACAATAACATTCTTGCCCCCCGCATGAATCTGTTCGATTCCCTGCGCTTTTAGATCATCACCCGCAACACACTTATTTTGTTGCGGCAGATAATCCATAGCGAAGTGGATACCATCCAGTTCGCGTCCGGGAACAAGAAGGTCGCGAGGTTTGGTAGAACCACCGCAAAGAACGACTGCATCGAATTCCTTTAAACGCTCGGTCGGATAGTTGACACCTACATGAGCGTTCGTTTCAAAAACAATTCCTTCTTCCTCGAGAAGTTTCACACGGCGTTCAACAATACTCTTTTCCAATTTAAAGTCGGGGATTCCATAGCGCAACAAACCACCGATGCGGTCTGCCCGTTCTAATACCGTTACGGTATGCCCGGCCCGATTCAACTGTTGAGCACAAGCTAGCCCCGCAGGTCCCGAACCAACAACGGCAACGGTCTTTTTCGTACGTTTCTCGGGAGGTTCGGGTTTAATCCAGCCTTCTTGATAGCCATGCTCGGATACATGACATTCGATCTGCTCAATCGTCACCGGGGGCTCATGAATCCCCAACACACAAGCCTCTTCGCAAGGCGCAGGACAAATCCTTCCCGTAAATTCCGGGAAATTGTTTGTTGCCAAAAGCCGTCTCAACGCTTCCTGCCACTGGTCCCGATACACCATATCGTTGAAATCGGGAATCACATTGCCCAGGGGGCATCCGGTATGACAAAAGGGTATCCCACAATCCATACAACGTGCGGCTTGCTTTTGTAATTTCTCTTCCGGGAACGGCTTATTAATTTCGCGATAATCCTTGACCCGCTCCTCAGGCGGACGCTTCTCAGCAAGTTCTCGCGTATATTCCATGAATCCGGTGGGTTTTCCCATCTTTTTCCAATCTCCAGTTTGAATCCATTCCGGCAAAAGCGGCCAGGGTCAATCTTTGTACTAATTCACTTAGGCGCCAACCATCTCAACTTGGCTGTCTTGCTGATTTTCCTGGGCAATCATTTCCAAAGCCCGTTTGTAATCGACAGGAATCACTTTTACAAACTTAGGCAACATCTCATCCCAAGCATCGAGAATCATTTTCGCGCGTGTGCTTTTCGTATACTGATAATGCCGTTCGAGCATCCCCTTCAATTCGCCGATGTCATCCGCATCGACAAGTTCTTCCAAATCGACCATTTCCTTATTGCAGCGATGCTCGGCAAAATCACCCGGTTCATCGAGAACATAGGCAACACCACCGCTCATGCCCGCTGCAAAGTTGCGTCCCGTGCGCCCCAAAATGGCAACACGACCGCCGGTCATATATTCACATCCGTGATCGCCTACACCTTCAACAACAGCATACGCTCCGCTGTTACGAACACAGAATCGCTCGCCCGCCAGCCCGCGCACATACATTTCGCCTCTAGTTGCGCCATAGAGGGCCACATTCCCGATCAGAATGTTTTCTTCCGGAACAAAGGTCGATTCTTTGGGCGGGAAGACAATGACTTTGGCGCCCGACAATCCCTTGCCGCAATAATCGTTGGCATCGCCGGAAACTTCCAGAGTCAATCCCTTGGCGCCAAACGCGGCAAAACTTTGTCCCGCAGAACCGGAACAATGAATTACGATTGTATCGTGGGGCAAACCATCCTCGCCGTAGCGTTTCGATATTTCACTGCTGAGAATCGTGCCCACGGTGCGATTGATATTCTTAATATCAATATCGAACTCAACCTTTTCTCCACGTTCCAAAGCAGCTTCGGATTTCTCTAGCAGCATATGATCGAGCGCACCATCCAGCCCGTGATCTTGTTTCTGCGTGCAATAGGTGCCGACAGATTCCGGGATTTCCGGACGATACAGAATTTTGGAGAAATCAAGTCCTTTGGCCTTCCAATGTTCGATAGCGTTTCGAACTTTCAGGCAATCGGCCCGCCCAACCATTTCATTGATAGTACGGAAGCCGAGTTGCGCCATGATTTTGCGCAGCTGTTGAGCAATAAAGTGGAAGTAATTAACCACATGTTCCGGTTTGCCGGTAAATTTCTTTCTTAATTCAGGATCTTGTGTCGCCACGCCGACAGGGCATGTATTGAGATGGCACTTACGCATCATAATGCAGCCTGATGCAATAAGTGGCGCGGTCGAGAAGCCGAATTCTTCAGCACCTAAAAGACAGGCGATCGCAACATCCCGCCCGGTTCGCATCTGACCATCTGTTTCAAGAACCACGCGGCTGCGCAGATTGTTTAAGAGGAGTGTCTGATGTGTCTCGGCAATACCCAATTCCCATGGCAAACCGGCATGTTTGATTGAAGTCTGCGGTGAAGCCCCCGTACCTCCATCATAGCCACTGACCAAAATCACATCGGCTTTCCCTTTTGAAAGACCGGCGGCCACAGTTCCAACACCGATTTCCGCAACGAGTTTAACATTGATGCGCGCATTCCGATTCGCGTTCTTTAGGTCGTGAATCAGCTGAGCGATATCCTCAATCGAATAAATATCGTGATGCGGAGGCGGTGAGATTAAACCGACATAAGGTGTTGAATGGCGTACCTTGGCAATCCACGGATAAACCTTATGCCCCGGCAACTGGCCGCCCTCGCCGGGCTTTGCGCCTTGGGCCATTTTGATCTGCAATTCATCCGCATTAATGAGATAGTTGCTTGTAACGCCGAAGCGTCCGGATGCAATTTGCTTAATGGCGCTTCGCCTTAAATCCCCGTTTTCATCGGGAGCAAAGCGACTCGTATCTTCTCCGCCCTCACCGGTATTGCTTTTGCCGCCCAGACGGTTCATAGCAATCGCCAGGTTCTCGTGGGCCTCTCGGCTAATCGAACCATACGACATCGCGCCGGTTTTGAACCGCTTTACGATTTCGGTCCAAGGTTCGACTTCATCCAGCGGAACCGGCTCGCGGCCTTCTGTAAACTCCAATAAGCCGCGAAGTGTCAGTAATTCACGGCTCTGGTTATCGATGATTTCCGCGAACTCTTCGTAAGTTTTATAATTATTCTCACGTGTGGACTGCTGCAACTTGGCCACCATCAATGGTGTAACCGCGTGTGCTTCACCGTTACGCCGCCATTGATATTGACCACCGGCATCCAGTGGCAGACTGCCCGGAATATGCATTTCAGGGAATGCAGTCTCATGCCGCCGCCGCGTCTCTTCGGCAATGGTATCAATTCCGATGCCTTCCAAGCGCGAAGCGGTCCATGTGAAATAGCGGTCAATTACTTCGGAATTCAATCCAACCGCTTCAAAGATTTGGGCGCCGCGATAACTATGCAACGTGGAAATGCCCATTTTCGACATGACTTTGAGCAATCCCAAACCGATGGCTTTGATGTAATTTTTAATGGCCTTTTTCTCATCGGCGCACGAAATAAATCTTTTTTGCACAAGTTCTTTTACTGTCTGCAAAGCGATATAAGGATTAACCGCACAAACACCGTACCCCGCCAGGAGAGCGAAATGATGATTTTCTCTGGGTTCACCACTTTCAACGACCAAACCGCAACGGGTACGTTTGGTTTCCCGAATTAAATGGTGATGGACTCCCGCCGCCGCCAATAAGGCCGGAATGGGGGCTCTATCCTTATCGGCTCCACGGTCTGAGAGAATTAAAACCGCATAACCATCATCGACCGCTCTGGAAGCCGCCATGCACAGTTCATCCATCGCTTGACTCAAGCCCTCGCCGCCACGCGAAGCATCGTAGAAGATAGGCAGCGTGATCGAGCGAATGGGACCTGAATCCATAGCCTTAATGGCCGCCATCCTGTCATTCGTAAGAATCGGCTGATCTAATTTCAGCTGACGGCAATGCTCCGGCGTCTCTTGGAAAAGGTCTTGTTCCGCACCAAGGTTGGTCACCAGCGACGTTACCAATTCCTCGCGAATCGCATCCAAAGGAGGATTTGTGACCTGAGCAAACAACTGCTTGAAATAGTTGTAAAGCAGTTGCGGGCGATTGGAGAGTACGGCCAACGGCGCATCGTTACCCATTGAACCGATAGGCTCTTTGCCGCTTTCGGCCATAGGCCCGATAATGATATTGAGATCCTCAAGTGTATACCCGAAAAGCCGTTGGGATGTTTCCAAATCCGATGACTCATCCGGCTTCACATTCGAAGCGTCCGGCAAATCATTGACATTGATTAGGTTCTCGTTCAACCAAACGCGGTACGGCTGCTTGGTGGTCAGTTCGGCTTTGACTTCTTCGTCTTCGACAATCCGTCCTTGCTCGCAATCGACTAAGAACATACGACCGGGTTGAAGGCGTCCCTTATATTCGACATTGGCGGGATCGATTTCCAAAACTCCGGTTTCCGATGCCATGACCACAAATCCGTCTTTGGTCACGGTATAACGCGAGGGTCTCAATCCATTTCGATCGAGGACCGCCCCAATGCAATTTCCATCGGTAAATGGAATCGACGCCGGTCCATCCCAAGGTTCCATGAAGCTTGAGTGATATTCATAAAAGGCCTTTTTCTCATCGCTCATGGTTTCGTGATTCTGCCAAGCTTCAGGAATCAGCATCATCACGGCATGAGGCAAAGAACGGCCGGTGTGATAAATCAATTCGATAGCGCTATCCAAAGTCGCCGAATCGCTTGCACCAGGGGTTAAAATCGGGAAAAGTTTGGACATCTCATCGCCGAACAGTTCCGATTGGAACAGTCCTTGGCGGGCTGTCATCCAGTTACCATTGCCGCGGAGGGTATTGATTTCTCCGTTGTGACAAAGGAAGCGGAACGGCTGCGCCAAATCCCACGAGGGAAATGTGTTTGTGCTATACCGCTGGTGGACCAAGGCCAGACCTGATTTCAACTCGGGATCGGCCAAATCCGGATAGAAGGCATTGACCTGATCGGCCAAAAGCATGCCTTTATAGACCATCGTCCGGCATGAAAGACTCGGAATATAGAAAAACGATTTTTCTGTCAGGTCGGATCTGCGGATCGAGTTCTCGACGATCTTCCGGATTACATAAAGCCGCCGTTCAAAATGGGCGGAATCTTTAATCCCGGCTCCGCGGCCTACAAAGACCTGGCGAATGAAAGGCTCTTTTGCGCGTGCTGTCTCTCCAATGACCTCATTCTGAGTCGGCACATCACGCCACCCTAAAAATTCCTGCCCTTCTTCACGGACAACCTCCTCAACACGCTCCATACAGAAGCGGCGTTGCTCGGTGTTGGGGGGCAGAAAAACCAACCCGGCACCGTATTCAAGCGGATCAGGAATGCGAATTCCCTCATCCGCACAGCGATTCCTTAAAAACTCATGGGGAATCTGAATCAAAATACCGGCGCCGTCACCTGTAGTCTCATCGCATCCACAGGCGCCGCGGTGGGTAAGGTTTACAAGGATTTCGAGCGCTTTATCGATAATATCGTGGGATTTTTCGCCTTTGAGATTGCAAATAAACCCGGCACCACAAGCATCATGCTCAAGCGAGGGGTGATAAAGACCATTCGGCTGCGGAAACATACGTTGTTCACTCCTGCAAAAATCAAACCTAAACCGGCTGAGAAATCATTTAGCAAAGGCCACAGATCCCCTTTGCTGCAGTTGAATGCAGCACAGATTCATGAGGATACCTTGCCGGGTGCAAGTACGGGGCCATTGAAGTGGATCTAACAGACAAATATAGGCACCGTCTATGAGATCATGCCGGTTTACAGTAGGCAAAAATACTATACCACTACTCCCCTTCTCATTGAATGCTAAGGCTTTAAGTCATTCAAGGAAGGAGCGCAAACAATGATTCACACTCAATGTAAACCAAACAAAACAACACGTAATCAATTCTTATCGTAAAAAACTCATGTGCTAAGATTTAATATATTGCCCTCCATGAATGAAATCAATCAAAATCTATTGCCACCAACACTTTTGTACGATTAATTCAAAGAATCAAACCGCTTCTTTGGAAAAGCCCCGGCATAATACAAACGCAAGTGCTGAGTGGTTTCGCGTTATTTTCAGATAATCACCAATCCCTTTACACATTTTTGCTGACAGGCCTGTCGAAAAACAAACACCCTGTTCAGATTCAAACAGACAACAGAGCTCTTTTTGCATTCATAATTATGAATAACAACCATGCCTTTTCGCCCCCATGCGCCGGCCTTTGCCTTGCCGATCGGGTTAGTCATTGTCATTGGGACCTTTAAGTGGAAATGGCAATCCATCCCGGGCCAAAGTAGTCATCGACTAGGGGTCTCTTCATCCGATCCCACAACACAAAGCCACACCAGTCAATAACCTAAATCCCAAATAACTGTTTGAGACGATCCAACGCACCTGCTTGGGAGATATGAAATGGAAATAGATATTTTGCTTATGCGCGCGGAAAATTTCGGCTGTCACTTACGGCTCTTTCAAAGAAACGGAATCTTTATAGCTGTGTCTTAAGACGATCCGTAAATATTTGGGGGATATTGGGATCGTTCTTGATTCGGATCTATGTATTCGCATATAACCTTAAACGATCCTGCGTAACAGTCTTTGATTCGGACTCTTTACTGATCTCAGTACTATGCAGATCAATTTTTCTGCCGCCGTCTGCCGCGTCAGGATTTCGGGCCGGTGCAAACGTCTTTTAAATACAAACCAATTGCCACGTAGGGCTTCTATACAAAAAAAACCTCATGCAATCCGCATTCGGTCGGAAAAAACACGATTACACTTCAAGAGCATGAACACTGAATGAAAACATCACCGAGATTAGCGCTCCATTATTTTGCCATTCACTTTATTGCCTGCCTGCCCTGCAACACCAAAGCCTATTTAGAAAAACAAACAATAAAAAAAGCGGTGCAACCACTGGATGCACCGCGAACTTGTCTTTGAAAACGCCTAAGCAGACGCTAATTCAAGAAAAGATAATAAACTTGATTATTTCTTGCCGAGAATGGCGTCTTTGCAGGCCTTGGCAATACGGAATTTAACAACTGTTTTTGCAGGAATCTTAATTGATTCACCGGTTTGCGGGTTGCGGCCCATACGGGCTTTCCGTTTGACCAATGCGAGTTTTCCGAATCCTGGAAGCGTGAAGCCGTTCTTTGCTTCTTTGTAAGCAATAGCCGCAAGCTGCTCCATAAGATTCACGACGTCCTTCTTTGGAATTTCCGTCGCTTCGGCGAGCACTGCCATCAATTGCGATTTTGACAACGGTGCGCCTGCTTTCCGTGCAACTGTTTTCTTTGCAGCCTTTTTCACTGTCTTCTTGACTGCCGGTTTTTTGGCTGTTGTCTTTTTGGACGCAGCCTTCTTTGCCGCCTTCTTCCTGGTCTTTCTGACCATCTCTTTTTTCCTCCTGTGGGTTGAGTAATCCTCGCGGTCTAATCCTGACCGCTTGATGCTATGGTGGAAGTGCCGCTGGCCCCATCCGAGCGCAAAGATAGCAAGGTTTTTCAAGCTTTGAAACAGGTAGGGGCGTTTTTTTTGAGTTTCCCGCAAAATTGCCGGATTCCAAGTCAGCAGTTCCACGAGGCATATACCACCCAATCCGCCTTTTGAGAACGTCAGTTTTCGTGCCGGACACCCCGGATTCAATCCGATTTGAGTTTCTGCAAACGAACCGCAGGTGCAACAAACCGGCTTGCTCCGGGCATTGGAAATCGTTCCACTTTCAGCGTCTGAGAAGCGACTTCTGATAGAGGAAAACCTGTCTGAAATCCGTCTATTTCGGCTAAAACAAAGGCTTGCGCGCCTTGTCGAGGCAGTTCCCAATCATCAGGTTTCGGTACATCGGTTTGCATTTCGAAGGGACCGGATTCAAGCACATTGCCTTGCCATAATGGCGATTTCTTCTCAAAGCCTTGCTGATTGATCATGAAAGTCGAAGCGCCTGCAGAGGCTAAGCACGCCCCTTGTTCTATGACTTCGCCGTATAGCCCAAACTTGCCTTGGAAACTCATATTTCCAATTTTTGCTTTTCCCTCAAATTCATTAAAAAGCCTGTAATTTCCCCATTCTGTCTCAATTTGCAAAGCCACCGCATCGGGTCCGGCCGCTTCAGGAACTTCCAAACGGGCAATGCTGTTAACCGCAAAATCTCCATCTAAGGCGCTGGGCTCATGCACTGCTATGAAAACGCTGCTTATATCTTGCCCTTCATTGATGGCATCCACATAACGCACTCTCCGCCCCGGATTACGCAATGTTGTTTGCCCCGGCCCATTTGATGCTTCAACACGGTCCACTTCCGAAAGCATCCATAACCGGTATTTACGCCCTTCTTGCTGCCATATGGCCTGCCATACGGAAGCTGGATTACTGACGCTTCGAGTATCCCGTAGACCGTAGATATCTTCTGTTTTGAGACTTGATTTAACATCCGGCAAAGGCGGTTCGGCCTCCATAGAAAGCCCTGTAAATGCAATCTGCGCCTGTGCGGAATCACTTGCAGCTAGTTCACTAAAGACTCGATAATCGTGGATGTTTCCACCGGAAACGCGAAAAATATCGACAGCCAATGTTTGACCGCCGGGACCTTTCAATAACACAATCAACCGGCGGTACTCACTGCATTGTTTGTATGCATCCGATGAGGCTTCAACCACAGAAACCAAAGGAGATGTGAACATTAGCTCCAGTTTTGGTTGACGTGGATTATTGCCGCCATGTATCTGCTGATCATTGTCCACGATAACGAGGTTGTGACTGTAGGTGCTCTTGATCCAACGATTCACCGGCATGTCACCCACATACCCATGATCCCCAAGTATGGTTTGACCTTGATCAAGATAGTAAATAGCCAGGTTATCGTAATGACGATGCCCGCCGGCCGGAGAAAGATTCAAAGATAAAACACTCGATTCCGGGCCCTGGCCATGCCGTAAAATGGCTGTCATCCAAGCTGGGTAGAAAATCTCGGGCAATTCCAAATTGCCCTTTTGATTTACCTGTTCCGGCCCAAAATGGAAAAATGCATATTCGCCGGGAGAGTATGGCTGGTAACTGCCCGTCAGAGCTCGTTTGTACATTTCCGGATAGCGTTTCACGCCGATTTCAAGGATATCGCGGCTCGGGGAGGAAACTTCATTCGTGTCTTCCAACGGCAAATAACGGCCATCCGGGCGTAGCTGATCGATCACGGATTGATACATCAACTTCAGTAGCGGATCATCTTTATAAGGATCAAGAATACCTTGGCGGCCCTCAAAATCATCGGGCCATTCAAAACCGCATAATGTCTCCGGAACATGCAAAAGTTGCCCAAGATACATATTCGTATACGCGGGGCTTTCAGTGCTGAATCCGTCATAATTGAATGAATTGTCGCGCACGACTTGATACCCTCGGTAAGCCGTATCGGCCAACTCCGGTAATCCCAAGCATTTCGCCACGGCGGCCTGCGCGTTATAAATGCGCGGGCTCTTATTATTATTGTTATTCGCCTCGCCGTGCCCCCCCACATACGGTTCAGCTCCCAATTCCCATTCCAAAATCAAATCCCGCTCAACCTTGGCCCGCCTTTCGGGAGTCCATATCGGCTTTCCGTCACTGCCTTTGGCGTCGTACGCCAAATCATAAGCCAGGCATACGGTCACCAAATTGCTGACTGCATCCGTACTGGGGTGCCATCTCCCCGCCCCCCAATAGTTTTGCATCATCCCGGCCTTCTTGACCGTATCTTTTTCAAACACATCGGCACAAAGGTGACGTTTCCACTCCAGGCGCAGGTCTTTGTCATGCCACGCCGCATACATAGGATCGCAATCAGCGATGGTGTCCCAATAGTCGTGATACAGCCAATTGCGATAGCAAACAGCCATGCGCTCCAAGATTTGGGCTGTCTTCTCGGCATAGCGCGGTTCTCCGGTTAAGGCATAGGCCAAAGCCAGGCTGCGTAACGCCCCCATCATGTAGTTGTTTTTACGTTCCCTAACGAGTCCCGTAAAACTGACATGCATCGGGTGTCCAACCCAATGCCAAGCCAATTGGCCCGTACGGTCATCCGGATTCGCGCGCTCCTTATCATTGAGATAATAGCTGAATGTCTGTCCCATACGCGGGCAGACTAATTGCATGGTCTCCGGGTACTTTTCGCATGGATAAACCTGCCCACAACGCTTACAGCATATTTCTTCCGGTCTTTCGATAGTCCATTCAACCAGCGAAGAACCGGCGCTCTCCTGCGATTCCTCCCCAACACAATTCGGGCATGTAAAACCGTAGCCGAAACCCGGTGTAAGTTTCGAAAGCATCGACTCCACAAAACCGGCCGGTTGAGACACAACATAGTCGGCGGTCGATTGATATCCCTGGAATAGTTTTTGAGCCCATTCAGCCGATTCGAGGTTCTTCTTGGCACATTTCAAATCTTCGGGACTTAATAGGACAGGATGCTGTATTTCAGTACGCGAACCGAGTATTTGATCTTTTAAAGCCTCGATTTCGGCCCGAAACTCGGATTCCGCTTCAGTGGGATAAGAAGTCTGCCAGTCCAGCATCCCCGCACCGCGTGTAACCGCTTCAACATAGGCTTGTTTGCGGGCCAAATCATCATCGGCCAATATCGAACCGCATGCAAATAGCGGGATCATTATGGCAAAAGCCATTCGCTCAACCACCGGCCTTCTTGAATATGTACGAAGTGATTTCTGACTAGTATTCATGGGCACATCCTGCTTTCGTCGCGAGTCGCTTTTCTGCTGCCCTAACAGTCTAAAGGAAGCATCCCTTTGGCAACACCGCGTCAATTCGCATTCGGCCAAGTTGTGTCAAAGATGCGGTGTAACACTATCTCCACGCACAGGTACGGTGATAGAGTCTCGACTATTACTAACCCTAAAAAGCAGTGGAGGCTCGTATGAAGCTTGTACGTTTTGGCGAATCAGGCGTGGAGAAGCCTGGTGTTCTGAATACAGAAGGAAAGATTTTAGATGTCTCGGCAGCGGTTCAAGATTACGATCCGCGATTCTTTGCCGAGGGCGGCGTTGCATATTTGCGCTCATGGCTGGAGGTCAATGAATCCTCCGCGCCGATAGTTGATAGCGGCGTGCGTCTGGGACCACCGGTCTGTAATCCGGGCAAAATTATCTGCGTCGGGCTTAATTATTCCGACCATGCAAAAGAATCCGGCATGGAAATTCCAAAAGAGCCGGTGATTTTCAGCAAGGCCGTGACCTCCCTCTCAGGGCCCAACGATCCAATCGTGCTTCCACGCAACTCCAAAAAGACAGACTGGGAAGTCGAATTGGCCTTCGTCATCGGCAAACGTGCCAAATATGTCGAAGAAAGCGATTCGATGGATTACGTGGCAGGTTTCGCCACGATGAATGATGTCAGTGAACGTGAATTTCAGGCCGAGCGTTGCGGTCAATGGGTGAAAGGCAAAAGCCATGACACCTTTGCACCCTTCGGGCCGTTTTTAGCCACCCCTGATGAAATACCTGATCCTCAGAACCTTGACCTGTTCCTCGACTTGAACGGCGAACGCGCTCAAACCGGAACCACAAAGGTGATGGTGTACGGTGTCGTCATGTTGGTCAGCTATATCAGCCAGTTTATGACTCTCATGCCCGGAGACATCATCAGCACCGGAACTCCGCCAGGCGTTGGCTTTGGCATGAAACCCCAACGCTACCTTGTGCCCGGCGATGTCCTAGAACTGGGCGTACAGGGCTTGGGAACGCAACGCCAAGAGGTTCTGCCGCCTGAGTGAGCCACTTAAATAAACCTCACCGGGAGCTTACTCCGTAAGCCGGGACCGCAGGGCATTAATACGCATTGCGGTCTCATAGTAAGCGCCACGGTCATAGAGCCAATCCAATTCGGCTACATCCATAACGAGCTGCCATGTGCGGCTCGTTTCTTTTCGTAGATTTGGATCCGCGCGCGAATCTTTGGGAGGAATCTCTGCAAGATGCGCTTGTGCAAACTCACGGGCCTGTGTCCGGAACTGACGGAACCGTATTTCGCGGATTAAATCTAAAATATAGCGGTGCTCATCGAGGCTGATATTTTCTTCAAGTGCTTGGACCAATTCTTTCGGGACTATAGCTTGAAAGGCATTCGGATAGCCTTCAATGGCTTCGATGAGGCTCTGATTTTGAGCGATGGCCGAAGGCAGGACCTCTCCCATATAGAAGGCCCGTAATGCTTCCCAATCATCGCCGAATTCCGGATTCTCTACATCTTGAACTGAGGCCACACGATAAGGCGCGGCTTCACCCGCATCGTAATATTCCCAACGGTCAAAATACCCATCGTGGTTGGTGTCATACATACGGATTTCGCCCAGTTTGGCGTCGCCGACAATGTTTCCGATCTGTATCCAGCCCTCGGTCGCGCCTTTGAGATGGATACGCCGGTCAACAGGGCTGTAATACAGTACCCGCGAATCGGATGGTGTGGGGAGGAATTCACGTCTCGAATTCCAATCCTGAACAGGTCCGCCGGTGTTATGCAGAATCCGGCGTTGCCAGGTCCAAAACACGCCTTCCCAACGCCGGTCATATTCCGGACGTGATGGATGACCGATATTGAGCGATGTATCCGCAAACTCGCGCCATGTAAAACCGGTCTGCTCCGCGAAGTAAGAGTTGGAGGTCTCAAATACCTGGTCATGGGGAATACACACACTGACTTTGGGTGAACGGCGCAAAGGCTGATGGCGCAACATGCCTTCAAACTCGTAGGGAAGACTGCCTGTCATGGTGAAACCCATTTCGTAATGCAGAGGATTCTCAGGCGAGCTCTGACCGTCGATATCGATGCTGTAACGGATATTCACGACTCCCATTGTGTTCATGGCCGGATCGAATTCGCCTTGATACCGCCGAATACTATTCGCGTAATCGGGATCGCTCTCTTTCGAGAAAACAAGCGGCGCGCCGCTAAACCGGACGGTTATCTCGGATTCGCCATCCGCATCCGTATCGAAAAAGGCGAACGGACATTCCGAAATTGGCAGCCAGCGGTGCTGAATAGGATCGTACTTATTCATATAGATTTCGCTGTTGCCATAGGGATCGCTCTGAAAGAAATCTCCGGTATAGCGGTAATCGGCGATATCCCACATATCGCTATCATCGTCGATATCGGTCCCGAACCAGCAGTTGCGCAGTTCGCCATCCACAAAATAACGAATACCCATTTCATCCGGATCGTTGTCGCCATCGACATCGATAAAATCGACCATCTGATCGACCGTACCGTCGACATCGTAATCGGCCACATAGCAATCGCTGTCTTTGTCGCCTTCCGGAGAATTCTTTTTCATGTCCCCATCGTCATCGAGGATCCAGACCAGCATCTCTTTTGACTTCCCTCCCCGGGTCCGCGCTTCACGGCGAATCAGCATAGTACCGCCATTGGGATACTCCGACTGCAAAACCAATTCCTCTCCCACTTTTAACTGTTGGGCCTGCCCCCACCATGGCTTGCCATCCAAATGAAGCATGCCGCCTTTTTCCAAGGCGGTTTCCATCTCCCACCATTCTTGGGCTTGAATTGGAGCCGTAAGCAAACCACATAGAATTGATAAATGAAGTAAGATCACCCAACGCATGTTTCCACCTCTCACGCCTTTTCGATATCGCGCTGTATTACAAAACAGAAATTAGGACGCCGCGCTTTTGTCAAATAGACCGCATGCATTCTGAAATAAAATCCGGTCTTTGTCACTGTCGGCAATATCCGCCGAATGGATTTTAAGCGGTCCAATAGCCGGATTTTGAAGCGGCAATGCACTGCCATGCAATAACCGTTCAGAACCAATCTCATGTACAACCGATTTCACTTCTTCAAAAGCCATCATGCCCGATGTCTCCAACATGACATTCGGCAACCTGCGTATAACATCCAATGCCGATTGCAATTCAAAAAGATAATTGACTGCGGACAAAATAAACGTCGTATTGGAATGCTTCTCGATCAAACGCCCGGCGTTTTGAATCGGATGCATTGGCAACCGCCAAGACATCATCAGCCGATACGGAATCATGACCGGGACACGGTTTGTGCCGCAGTATTCGCATAGTTCGCTGATGAAAGGCTCTTCAAGCAGATCGTAGCTGTGATTGAGCGGATAAAGTTTGACCAATGCCCAACTTCCCGCCTCTTCCAAGTCCCGTTGGTATTCGTCAAAACCGGCGGCATAGGGAGAATAAGTGAATGCCGGGGCAAACCGCTCAGGATGCTCTTTGCAAATTTCTTTGATCTCGGCATTGCCTGCCTGAGTATCCGTAAAAATAGCCCGAAGCGAGGCCAAAAACGCGCGGCGAATACCATAACGGTCCATAGCCGCCAGCATGTCGCAAACGGAATTCTTCCGAAGCGGCCAATAGGGCCAATTCCCATAAAATGCATTGATATCAACAATCATGAGGCTTTGCGCAGATTTAAGAGACGGTTGATATTACCGTTCAGAATCAATTCTTTCTGTTCATTGGTCAAATCCGATTCCGTCACTTTGGCTATTTGCAAAATCGGATCTAGCAAAGGCAGGTCGGAACCATACAAAACCTGTTCCGCACCCACTTCTTCAACCGCCAACTCCACCATCCCGTTATCAAACGAAGAGCTGGTTGTATCGAGATAGATATTTTTCGGATAACGTTTGGCCGCAGCGATGGAACGGTGCCAATCACCATGAGCCTGCGGGCAGCACCCCATATGCGCGTTGATAATAACCACATCGGGCACCTGCCGGGCAATAGACTCGCATTCTTCACCGGTGGAATGGGCTAAAATAGGAATCTGTAATTCCGCCGCTTTGGCGATGATCGGCATCATATAAGGATCATCAATCAGCATAAGCGGAGGGACTGAATAGATTTTCAGCCCGCAGAATCCATGCTCCACCACATACCGTTCGAGTTCGTCAGCGGCATGTTGTCCATAACGCCCCGAACTGACTGTGTAGTAACAGGAAATCCGGTCACGATGCCCTTGGACCTGTTCTAACAAGAGCCGGTTGCCATCGTCAATATCGTATGTAAGCGCCGTAAAATCGGTCACCAACATACGGTCGATGCCGGCTTTATCCGCAGCCCGCAGCAAAACATTGACATCCGCGTCGATATGAAACCACGTGGATTTTCCAATATGTACATGACAATCTGTGATCATACGTGCAGCTGACTAGCCTTTGTCCTTAAGAATGCCGTCCATCCATTGATAGACGCGCTCTTTGGCAGCGGGAGAAATATCGTGTTTTCCCGGTTCGAGCAGGCTCTGTAGTCTGTCTTCATGCCCGGTCAATTTCCAGATAGGCCGCGCCGCAAGCGTAAGTTCGTGAGCGGAAGCCGCTTCCGGGAAGATTTCATCGTCACTGGTTTGAATATTGAAATATCCCCGGGGGGCAATCAAACGAATCACATCGTCAAAATCCCACGCCGGAGCACGGCCCGCCCGAAGATCGATTCTCAGTCTTGGCATATAGGAGAACCAACGGTCCCGTGCCCAACGCCAAGGATTCTTTTCATCGCGAAATGGCGCATACCCGCAACTCGCAGCGGCCGCTTTGACACGATCGTCAAAGGCCGCCACAAAAAGTGAATTCTCCGCACCCAATGAATGTCCAATCGTTCCAATTCGATCGGCATCCACTCCGGGAACAGATTGAAGAATATCAATCGCCCGCCGTCCGTCTTGAATCATCGTACCCAAGGCCGAGGCATTCGGATGGGTGCGATAAAAGTCACGTGTATCGAATGCACCCGATTCTGTAATACGTTCTCCGGCGGCAATCGAATCGGGAGCGAGCACGATATACCCTCTTCGTGCCAATTCCGGGCCGAAATACAGGCTCTCTCTCCCCGAATGCCCTACAGCCTCTTCTTTGCCTTCTTCTGTTGTCTGATGATAAACAACCACAGCCGGAGTCTTTTCTTGTATGTTTTCGGGAATCAACAAATAGGCGTTGATCGTTTCTTGTTCATCGACCCGGTACCGGATTTTTTTCTCCGCATAGCCTTTTTGTTTAACTTCCGAGACGACTTCATATTCCGCAGGCAGTTGCGGAGGATCGACTGCAACCAAATCTCTCAAGAGAAGTTTTTTGATCGCTTCTCTCGTCTGATTCCATTCCCGTTTGGACTTGGGCAGTTGTTCACGTGTTTCTTTATGCACGATACGTGGAGCAAGTTTCTTATCCAGCCATTGGTAAGCCTTCTCACGTCCCTCTTTCGGAAACGAATGTTTCCCCGGCACAAGATTGGGCTCCAGATTATCGGTAGCGCCATAGAGCGCATAAACATCGCCGATTTCCTCAAAAATAGGCTTCAGGTTATCTGTCCCCGGAAAGATATCGTCATTCAATGTTGCCCAATTGAAATAAGGACGTGGCGCAATACAGGCCGCGATTTCGTGCCAATCGAATGGCGCTTGTTTAACATCGTCTACATAAAACCCAACACGCGGCATAAGCGCTGTTAGATGGCTCCAGCGGTTGGGATCCGGATCAGTGCGTAAGGTTGTAAATCCGCAGCTGGCAACCGCCGCTGAAATGCGCGGCTCAAAAACCGTATTCATAATCGTTCCATAAGAGCCATGAGAATGGCCAATGGAACCGATACGGTAAGGATCCACTTCCGGCAACGTTTCGAGATAATCGATCACACGTTGAATATCCCAAACCATCTTTCCGAAAAAAGACCAGTTGGGATGTTTACGGTAGAAATCATGCGCCCCGGTATAAGGATCGGCCCCTTTCGGTATTCGTTCGCCAAATCCGATAACATCCGGCGCAAAGCAGATATACCCGCGTTCCACAAGTTCTACGGCAAAAGCCAGTTCGGGACTGCCTTTAATCCCACAAGGTTCTTCTTTGCCCTGCCCTACGGTTTGATGCATTACCAGCATCGTGGGCATAGGTTGATCCGGCAGATTCTTCGGAATCAACATATAAGCCGGGATCCAGTCATCCGGCTCTGAGCGCACCCGCAAATGCCGCCGGATATAGCTCCCCATATCCTCTTCGCCCAAAATCTCGGCTTGGGGAGGCAGCACGCTTAAATTCGAAGGCTCCCCTAAGATCACCTTCATGACATCGAGAATCCGGTCCCGTTTGGCTTCCCAACCTTGGATCGAATCGATTTTCTCCGAGTCCGGCCCTTCAGAGGATAGTAAAGGCAATAGATTGGCAAGCCCTGCCTGCGGTGAATTAATCTTCGGCTGCTCGATACCGGTAATCGAACGCCACGTATTCCAATCGAATCCTTCCCAGCCCATCACCGTCATAACAGTCCCTGCAACACAGGCAATCGTGAGAACAGCTGTAGTACCTACTCTGCGAATAGATCGGCCATGGGCCTTAAAGGATACGTTCACTTCATTACCTCGCTAGCCAGCATTTCGAGTTGTTTCAACCAGTCTTCTGCTGAAGGGCTACGGTCAAAGCGATGGCCCCGAAGCCAATCGCATTGAATATGAAAGACCAACGGTTTGCCATTTTCGATGGAAAGCACCACCTGATGCTCATCCTCAAGTGATGTTAGCCGTTGGAATCTTTGTGCAGGATAAGCCACGCCCATGCCAATAGGACCGATCACCGGTGTCTGCACACCCCATGATCCGAAAACACCCGCAGAAGTATTCAAAAGCAAATCCTCTTGCGGCAGACGCGTAAATCCGATTCCCATTTCCAACGTATCGTTGGCCGAGCCACCGGTTACCAATACTTCAAACTGCGAATCGTAACGGCCCCGTTCGATAGAGCAGTGGAATTGCACGGTATAAGGATTGGCCTTGGGACCTACACCTTTACCCAGTAGTTCAATGGCAACCTTATTGCGGTCTATGGAGATCAGTTTCTTTGTAAAATCGATATCTCCCTCTCCGGCGGGATTACGTACGGGATACGCTTCGCCATTCACATACAATGTAACGCCGCCACATCCCGGGGATTTTGCAACATTCAGGGCATCGATTCCCCAGTCCATTTCGTCGTGATAACTCTGTGAGCCGATGTTTGGGTAAATGAGGTTATCGCCCTTTTTGCCGAAGAAATCGAACTGCCCCCAGTACACCCGGTAGGCGATTTTTTCCGACTCCCAACCAATATTGGGTGGAACCCAATCATGCGCCCACGCAATGGCTTCCGGCCGGTGTCCGGTCCTGATTTCCTGCAATGCATCATAATCGGCGATGCGCAAATCCTTTTTGAGAAGCCATTCTTCTTCAACAATCCGGCTCATAGCCGCAAGGTCGCCATCGGACCGCGCGGAATTGAAGCGTGCCCAAAATTCTTTCTTATCTGTATAAGCCTTTTTGAGCAGCGCAATCATGCGGTCATTCAGCACGCCCGCAAAATAAGCGACCGATTCATCGCTATTGATTAGTTTGAGTTGTAACCAACGTTCAATGGGAAGTTGAGATCCTTCAGGTGCGGTAATCTCGCCGATTGCATCGTAAATGAAAGCGCCAATTTTTGTTGAATCGCTTACATACGCTTCAATCAGGCGCTGATGCAGCCTTAAATATCCCATAAGTACATCCCGGCGCACCGAAGTGACCGCCGAGTTAATCTCAGGCCAATTCCATCCGACCGAATATGTTTCGGCCTTCCCGGCCTGCCAACGGTCATCCGCATTGCCATCGTTATCGATATCAAGTTCCCAGGTATCGATTTCGCCGTTGTTATCCGAATCGGTCATGGTGTACCGCATATCGGCTTGACGGTCGAAATCGTAATCGACTTCCATCCATGCGGAATCGGCATCAAATAAATGCAACCGGTGATCGGTAGGATGATAATAAAGCCAGGCCGGAGCCTCGGGCTTCATAATCAGTTCATAGCGTTTATTGAAAACACCGCAACTTGGCCCGCCGACTTGAGGAAAATCATCGTTACCTTGGGCGATAATTCCTTCCCAGCGTTCTTCGTGATCGTCATAACGTTGACCGTCGACATTGTGATCGTCTTCATCCCAGGTGAGCATCAACCGTTCCCAAACCACAGGTTGGGCAAAACGGGGAGCGGCATCATGCCTTAGGAATGGTCCCGTGGGTATGCCGCGAATCTCCAACGTCTCCGTGAAGCGATCATCGAATTTGAGTTCGGACCTTCCCCGGTTCTCATTCGTCCAGGGCCAGGGAGCGCCTTGCGCCCAGCCGGTGAGTGACACATCGAAGTCACGCGGCGATTCCCAGTCCGCATCGTTATCGGCATCGAAACTATGGCGGATGCACTCCACCTCATCGGCAATACCGGACATGCGCAACACTTCTTCGGTCACGCCATCATGATCGTGATCGTAAAACAGAAACGGATTCTCAAAGAACGGAATCCATTTGTCGCCTGAAAGCGGCAAAGCGAACGCGATCAGTTCTTCATCGCCGCCAAAATGTGTCCGGTATTGGCATAGATTCTGATCGTACGTATACCCGACATCGTGCCAGAGCAGATTATCGTCGCCGATATCCCGCGACCACCAAATACGGATAACCGGCTCGTTGAAATAAGAATGAGTTCCTCCGTAAAAGAATTTCCCCATTTCATCCAAATCGCCGTCGCCATCCACATCTGTATAATCGAGGACCGCATCGACAGTACCATCGGCATTCCAGTCGGCAATATAGAGATCGCTGTCGATATCCGGTTCGTCACCTTCCCGAAGGTCACCATCCTCATCAATCGCACGCACAAGTAGAGGCTTGTAACGGTCCGGATGACGAAGCGCGGTATCGATGAACCACACTTCATCCGGTTGTCCGTCGCCATCCGTATCGCGGTAATGACGAACACCGGCATCGGCGGCTAGGACTTTCTCGTACATTTGCTTATCCAAGCGGACAGCGTCGCCGAAGACCTTTTCAAATACCTTCTGCTTGATCTCGGCCTCAGACTGAGCCATTGCATTGGGCAGCAATACAGCCAAGGCAAATAGCGGGATGAATCGGATAGTACGGAGAGGTGCAATCATAATTCTGCCTATGAAACAGTTTTTTCCATAGCGGCCAGTGCATCTGCAACCGCCGCCAAGGTTTGTTCAACATCTTGGGCCGTGTGCGCGGTAGAAACGAACCATAAACCATCGGGTGTGACACGCACGCCACGTTCCTGTAATTCAATCCACAATTGACGCGTCAAGTTGGTATCGGTTTGGGTCGCCGTACGGTAATCCACAACTTCTTCTGCCCCCTCGGGCAAAAATGAAACGTGGAATGTCGGCGGCAATCCGCGAACGGCAATCGAGAAACTTGATTTCTCAGCCAATTCTTTGATTCCGGCCATAAGCGAGCCCCCGATTTCAAATGTGGATTTGAGAAGCGCGCCATCGTTTTCACTCAATGCATCCAATGCCGCCATGGCACCGGCCATTGAAACCGGATTCGCATTATAGGTACCGGCATGAACAGTCTTCAGTTCACCGAAGAGGTGCATGAATTTCTCTTTCCCGGCCACCGCGCTAACACAAACACTCCCGCCCATAGCCTTTGCAAATGTTGCTAAGTCAGGTGTGACCGAAAAGTGCTCTTGCGCGCCACCCAAGGCTTCACGGAAACCGGTAATTACTTCATCAAAAATCAAGACAACACCGTAGTGATCGCAAACCTTCCGCAATCCTTCTAGGAATCCGGGCCGGGGCATAATCGCGCCCCAATTGCACATAATCGGCTCTGTAATGACACCGGCGATATTGTCTCCTTCATCCGCAAACAGCTGCTCGACCAATGCCAAATCGTTCCAGGGCAATACCACCAAACCGGCGCTCTCTTCCAGCAGTTGTCCTTTGGTGGTGGGCAAAAGGTTAGGCCGTTCACGTGGACCGGCTTCATTCAGGGGCGGCGCAAAATTCCAGGCGATATTATCGAACCAACCGTGATAGTGCCCTTCAAAACGAAGAATCTTCTTGCGGCCAGTCGCGGCCCGCGCCAAACGCAACGCGGCATGGACCGACTCCGAGCCGGATGAACCAAAACGGACCTGTTCCGCACAGGGAACCAGTTCGCAAATTTTTTCGGCGACATCAACTTCGATTTCCGCCTGTCCGGCATACATCAAGCCCCGGTCAAGTTGCTTTTTAATGGCATCGATAACCATTTTCGGAGAATGGCCGTAAAACAGAGGCCCCCGCCCCAAGACATAATCGATAAACTCATTGCCATCGGCATCCCACACATGGGAACCTTCGCCGCGGTCATAAAACATGGGATGCGGAGCCCAATTTGCACGAACATTGCTGGAGATGCCACCGGGAATGACTTTGCAGGCACGTTCCAGGAGTTGTTTGGATCGGTCGAATTTCATCAGTAAAACCTCGTATTGAGAAATATCTCTATCAATTCATTCTTGTGGCTAAGTCGGCCATATGTTTTTTGAAATCGTTTCTAAGTCGTCAGGACAATTTCCTGCCCTGTACGGCTGGATTCATACGCGGCAAGCGCGGCAGCCACTGCTTGCCGTCCATCCCAGCCCGTAATATCCGGATCGCGGTCTTCCCGAATACTATTCAAAAAGTCCTTTATGTGCAGGGTATAGGATTCCAGCCGTACCGGATCCAGAAAGCCTTTGCCCTGCCAGTCAATCGGCGGTTGCGTGGTTAGGACTTCCCAATCGCCGCCATCAATTGAAACCCGGGCTTCACCGTAAGCATCGATATCAGCCAGGCCCTTTTCGCAAAGCAGCCTAAAGGCGTATCCCATCCTGGGGAAACCGGGCGTGGGAACCTGGAAACTCGCGAATAGATAAGCAGTTGTGCCATCTTCCAGCGTCATCAAAACATCCGATGTCCCTTCAGTCGTATACGCCGGATCGATGCTGCGGCATTTGGCATAAACCGTCTTGATATCTTGGCCGGTCAACCAACGAATCCCGTCAAAATTGTGAATTGCATGTCCGAACAACGTTCCAAGGTTATCTTCTTGCAGTTGCCACTTGGGTAGATTTGCCATGCCGCCGGGAACCGTTTGATAACAGCGGATTTGGAGCACCTTGCCGAGTTTGCCGGTATCCAGTAGTTCTTTTACCTTCGCATTGCAGACCCGTGTGCGTTGCGAAAAGGCGATTGTGCATTTCAAATTCTTTTCTTTGCAGGCCGCGAGAATGGTATCGCATTCTTCTACAGAACAGGCCATCGGCTTTTCAATCAGCATATGCTTGCCCGCTTTAGCTGCGGCGGTTGCCTGCTCGGCATGGAGTGCATGAGGCGTACCAATCAAAACGGCATCGATATCATCACACGCCAACATGGCTTCCAGCGAATCGAAATGTTCTATTTCGTAATCCTTCGCCAACTCCGGCGCGCGAGAGCCGCATGCAACACCAATTAATTTTGCATCATCAATCTTTTTCGCAATTACTTCCGAATAGGTGCGGCCCATAAATCCCGCACCAACAACACCTATACCTAACCATTCACGTTGATCGCTCATTCAAACGACTCCTTTTTCTTCCCCAAACATACTGATCCAAATAAACCGCCAATGACAACCATCACCGCAGCAACCGAGAGACTCACAGCCTTACCCTCTTCCGGTGATGTCAGTATCACCGCCACGGCTAAAAGCGCTCCCAAGATCGCCACAGAAAGCGCAATAATCGGCAATGGTGAGGTTGTGGTTGCCGCTTGTTGTTCTTCATACTGAAGTTCAGATTCCGGACACTCCATTCGATCCATAAACTGACCGATGCGCTCGCGCTGTTCGGGACTTCCCGAACGTAACAGCGTGCCCAAAATCAAACCGGCAATCGTTGCAAATACAGTAATACAGGTCATGACTTCTTTATGTCGAAGCATTTCCAACGATTCGATACTTCCCAGTCCATACGCTATGAGACCGGCCGCCATGCCGAGGATCAATCCAACGATTCCTCCCATATTGGAGACCTTGCGCATTGTCAGCCCCACCAGCATTGGAATCGCCACGGGGGGTAAAAAGATGCTGAATAGACGAACCATCAAAGTAAATAGATCGCTCTCACCCTGAGAAGCGATAACTACAAAAGCAACGGCCAAAGAGATGATTCCGACAATCAACGTGGCGATACGTGCCACCAAAACCAACGATTTTTGTGATGCCTGGGGCGCAACGAAACGTTTATAAACATCATTCGTTAGAACCGAGGCCACGGCATTGTAATCGCTTGAGAGCATGGACATGGTCGCAGAAAACATCGCCGCAATGACCATCCCCACCATCCCCACCGGCAGAAGAGCCTTGCATAAAATCCCATAAACTTGGCTTGTATCTTCAATCCCGGGCATAAACACACGGGCGGCCATGGCCGGAGCAAAAAGCAACGGGGGGCCAATAACATTGAGGATTGCCACAAAGTAGCCGACCTTGCGGGCATCCGCATCGCTACGGACCGAATAATAGCGCTGTACCAGCGACCACGATGTACTGTAATTGAGCCCAATCAAGATGAAGACAAAAAAGATCGACAGCCAGCCGTGCTCGGGTGCCGTCCATGCAAAAAATCCCTCCGGCACACCGTCGTAAAAATTCGACCAGCCGCCAACTGCTTGATAAGCCAGAGGAATTAACACGATCACGGCAACGGTCATCACCACAAACTGTACAAAATCCGTAATCAGAACAGCCCACAGGCCACCCAGAAACGTATAGGTGAGCATGATCGTACCGGAGAAGAATACCGCATAGCCGAGAGGGAAATTGAGTCCTGTTGATACAAGCGAGCCGATGGCAAACAGTTTCAATCCGTCATCGATCACCTTAACCGGAATACCTAACCAAGCCAGAAGTTGACGCATGGGCGCGCCGAAACGCTGCTCAATATATTCTAAGGGGCTGGTCGTCGCAGCCCGCCGCCACCGCGCGGCAAAGAAATAGGCGCTGATAATCGAGCCGGGGATCGTTACCCAAAAGATCGTGATTGACACCCAACCATATTTGTAAGCCAACTCCGAATAAGCCACAAACGCAAACGCGCTGAAGCTGCTCATATAAAACGATGTGCCCGAAAGCCACCAAGGAACACGCCGTCCGCCGCTAAAGTAATCTTGAAGATCGCGCATGCGACCGGAGAAATAGAATCCGATCCCCAACATCACCACAAAAAAACCGGCAATAACTATGGTGTCGGCAAATGCTATGCCCGAAACCGTTTCATCCATGCCATAACCTCAGAAATAGGGTGCGTGTGATGCCGGGTACCGGATCGATGAAGACGCCAATCCCGGCCTTTCCGTCTTGGTACATAACTCAATCGGCACGATTCCAAACGTTCATGCAGGATAGCATAGTCCCACAGGCTCTGTGAGCGCACTTTTCAGGATGCGGGGTTTAGATACCTATCTTTGACCTAGAGATTTATGAAGATTTATGAAAATTGTAGTTGCGATAGGTATAGATTAGCGTTCACAAACACACGAGAGGAAATCCAATGCCGGTCAATCGAACATTCAAGTCTTTTAGATGCTCTGTTTCACTGATTCCACTATTCATGACAGTCTGTTGCGTGCTTCAAGTTCAGGCCCAATGGAGAATTGAGCAGGACACCGACTATATTGAGCGTTTTCATCAAGAATTTCAGAAAAACGTTCCACGTCCGGAACTGGACTCCTATGCAACCGTGGAACGCTACGACTCGCTGTATCTTGGGGACAAACTCGATGCTTCCCTGCAAAATCTCAACAACGAAAGCGGCGGCATGTCCTGGGGGCTTTCGTACCGCATGAGTTCATTAAACGAAATGTACCGCGCCACCGGTGAACAGCGTTATCTGGATGCCACTCTCAAATGTGTTCGCGCAGCATTGGCGGCACGCGATGACAAGAGAAATCTCAGCCTCTGGACCGGTGAAATCGCTCCCATCTGGGGCTCAGGCAAATATTCACCCAAAGGCCGCGCCGCCTATGCCGTCCATACGGGAATGATTGTTTATCCCATGCTCGATTTCCTCTTGCTGGCTAAAAATGAGCAGGACTATGCCAAAAGACTAGGTACTGAATACGACACTCTGCTTAAGGAGGCCCTCGAATGCCTCGCTTTTCATGACCGGCAATGGCGGGAAGGCCCCGAGCCGGGCGAGGGCTATTATGTCGGCTTAAACCAAGAGGAAGTCATTGAAGGCAAACCATTACCCGGCAACCGTTTGAGCGCCATGGGCCGCGCGCTTTGGTATGCCTATAAAAATACCGGCAATACTCAGTGCCGTGATCGAGCATTGGCAATTGGTCAATATATTAAACGCCGTATCACGGCCGCTCCGGATGGCGCGTACTATTGGGGCTATTGGCTTGCGACAGAGCCGGTTGACCGCCCGCAGCCCAAGGAAGCCATTGGTGGAGAAGATATTTCCCACGGTTCGCTGACCATGGCCTTGCCGATGATTTTGGCCGAAGAGGGCGAGTTGTTTACCGATGAAGATATGCACCGGCTGGGACTCATGGTAGTCAACGGTTTTGCCCGCCTCAACAACGGCGTTCTTTTCGGCGATGTTACCGGTTCCCCAAAATCCAACCCCAAGTTGGTCCAACTCCCCGGCCGCTGGCTCCGTCTCTCTCCATTCGAACCTGAAGTTTACAGACGGCTGGCCGATTTTCATCTCACCTATCAAAGCGCCCCGGGAGCATTGGATTTGGCATTACTCATCCGTCATAAACCAAAAAAATAACCGTATGACATAAACGAATCGATTCGATAGAGAAAACACAGCAGAAATACCCGGGGGAATGAAATGATGTTGGCAATCAAGAATATTCGAATAGTCCTGACAGCGGCGGTTCTCATCTCATCTCTAGGTCTGGCATCGGCTGAAGAATGGAATCCCGTCAAAAAAGCGAGTGTTCTCTATCCCAAACAAATGAGAGATGCGGCGATTGCCAATGCCGAACAATATGATTGGGCGCGCAGCCACCGCGATGGGATCGTTGAACGGGCCAAACCTTGGTATGAGTCCACCGATGGCGAACTTTGGGACATGATGTTCGGTCCCAACATTACCCGCGCCTGGATGGTCTGGTCGGATGGCTACGATCCGGTCTCGAAAAAGCCCGTGCGAATGTATGACTGGAAAGTCGATGCCTGGGAACATCCCTGGAAAGTTCAATCTCCGCATACCGGGGATTTATTCCCCACAAATGATTTTGAAGCCTTCTACAAATCGGCCCTCGATGAGCATGGTGTATTTCAACCTGAACGCGGAGACCGTTCGCTGCTTTTCAATACCGAACACCCCGATCCCAACGATCCGCTACACACATTCTGTGTGGATGATGGTGAAGGCTACACCGAAGACGAGAAACGTTGGCGGTTTATCGGCTATTACCTTAAAGCGGGACAATGGAAACAACTTGTGCTGGGCGGCATCAACAATCTCAGCCAGGCCTATCAGGTTACCGGCGACCCGATTTATGCGCGTAAGGCCGGAATTCTTCTCGACCGTGTGGCCGATGTCTATCCGCTTTTCGATTATTACTCACAGGGCGATGTGTATGAAAAGCGCGGTCATCATGGTTTCGTAACCGTCTGGCACGATGCCTGTGAAGAAGTGCGGGAGATGGCACAGGCCTATGACATGATTTTCGACGCAATTTCCAAGGACCCGGAACTGGTCGATTTCTTGTCAAAAAAGGCCGAGCAATACAAACTCGAAAATCCCAAAGACACTTTTACGAAAATCCAAGCCAATATCGAAGACGGCATCTTTCGGGAAACCCTGCGGCGGGAAATTGGCATTCGCTCCAACTATCCACGCACACCGATTGCCGTGGTTACTATGAAAGCCGTTATTGAATGGCCCCAAAACCGGGATGAAGTGTTGAACCTAATCTCTGAAATCTTGGAAACCTCGGTCAAATTCGACGGTCTGACCGGTGAGGAAGGACTTTCCGGTTACACATGCATCTTTCCGAATTCATTTGCCTCGTTCATTGCCCGTTTTTTAAATCTCGATTCAACTTTGCTGGATGACCTCTACCAAAGATTCCCGGATATGTATTTGACATACCGTTTTCATATCGACACCTGGTGTTTAGACAGTTTCTATCCCCGGGTCGGCGATACGGGCCACTTTGCCGACCGTGTGCGCACCTACTACGGCGTAGCCGGCAACAATGCAGACACACACCACTTTCTATGGAAACTCTATGAACTTTCCGGCGATCCCGATTTTGTGAAGGTCATGGTCCACAACAACGGTGGCAATGTTCAAGGTCTCGGCCAGTCTATTTTCCGTGACGATCAGCAAGAATTTCAATCCGGTGTACAAGAAGTCATCGATACACATGGAACCGATATTGAACTTGGCGATGTCAACAAAAGCGAGTGGGGCATTTCCATTCTTCGGTCTGGCGAGGGTGATAACCGCCGGGCTGTTTGGCTGGATTTGGACACCGATGGCCGTCACAGCCATCGCGATGCTCTCAACATTGGCCTCTTCACCAAAGGTCTCGATCTTCTTCCCGATCTTGGGTATCCGGCTGTGGGTTATGGCGGTTGGGGCGCTCCCAAAGCCCAGTGGTATATGATGTCGGCATCGCACAACACTGTTGTCGTGGATGGCAAAGACTCGAAACGTGGCATGGGATCGATCACATTGTGGGGCAGCGGTGAGGCATTTCATATCATGCGTGTCGAAGCCCCCCAATTGATCGAAGGCGAACGCTTTGAACGAACCATTGCCTTAATCGACGTTTCCGAAACAGATTCTTATGTATTCGATCTGTTCCGCGTACAGGGCGGGCAAGATCATGCCAAGTTTTTAGGTTCCTTAGACGGAAAGGTGAAAACCACAGATCTCAATCTTTCTCCATCTGAAGACTACGGCAACAACACACAAACCAGGAATTTCAAGACAGATGCGAATGCCGGCCCGGGCTGGTCCGCCGATTGGGATGTAATCGATCACGATGAAAAACTCACTGATACACGGGACATCCATCTCCGCTATACGGACCTTTCGGAAGATGTCTCCGCATCGTTGGCGGAAGCCTGGATCGCCGCCGGACTCTATAGTGGAGGCGAAGCCTGGATACCACGGCTCATGGTCCGGCGCACAGCGGATTCCCCCGGTCTGTCGAGCCGCTTTATGGGAATCATTGAGCCCTATGAGGATACGCCCTTAATTGCCTCATTCAAAAAGTTTTCCAACAATCAGGATGGCGCAATCAGCGAGGCAATCCGTATGAAACTAAACGATGACCGGGAACACATAATCGCTTGCCGCCCACAAGAATCCCCAATTGGCGTAATCAAACTTCCGGATATAGGGTTAGAAACAGACGCACAAATCTGCTTTATTGCAATTCGGAACCAGGTAATCGAACGCGTGGTTCTCTGTCACGGAAAGACTCTACATTTCAGCGATACGATTGTACGCCTTCCGCACACCCAACCATTTATCGAAATCGCAATCGATGATGAAAACGCGAGGGTTACCGGGAATAATCCGGCGGCTGTGGCCTCCATTCAAGTCAAAGGGAAACGGCTCTGGATCAAATAGCGATTGCAGGATTCCCGGCTTGGAAAATTTAAAAAGAGGAAATTATAGGCAATCCCAATTTAAAACGGGAATTGTTCTGTTCGCACCGTATATTTTTCCACAGTAGTCTCATTAACATTCGGCATCTTGCGATGTTCCGGTGGCAAAACAATAAGGCCATCCTTCACCTCAATCTGTGGATCGATGATATCTTCGACAAACCAACGGCGTGAGGCCTCGACATCGGTGGGGTAGGAACAATTACACAAAAGCGCCAAATACAGCGCATGGAGTCCGGCAATCCCCAGTTCGGGCATGGTTCCCATCCAATTTGGAATTCCGGCATCATAACAGAGATTATGAATCCGCCGTGTCTCCTGCAAACCGCCAATGCGTTGAATTTTTAAGTTAACGATTTTACATGCTTTGAGGTTAATGGCCTCTTGCACAGCGGATAAGTTATCCGCGCTTTCATCCAAGCAAACCGGCGTGCTGATTTGACTCTGCAAATTCGCGTGCCCTTTCAAATCGGCGGCAGGCAAAGGCTGTTCAATCATCATCAAGTTAAATTGATCCAGTTGCTTCAGAGTCTCAATGTCACTCTCTCGATAAGCTGCATTGGCATCCACCATAAGCGCAAGGTCGCCAAAGACCTCGCGCACCGCGCGCAATGGTTCCTCATCCCAGCCCGGCTGGATCTTGATCTTGAGACGCTTATAGCCATCGGTCATATACCGTTTGCAGGCGTCAATCAGTTCATCGATTGTTGGATAAATACCGACAGCCAGCCCGGAGTGAATGGGGATGGCATCGACTTCAAAATAATCGAGAAAACCGATCCCGCCTTGCTGAAATTGAAGGCTTAACAAGGCGCCTTCCATCCCGGCCCACGAAAACGCATCCCCCGCGCCACGCCACATTTCGCTCACGGCATAATCCGGCGTGAAAGCACGCCTTTCGATCAGTGTAGGCACGGCCTTTTCAGCCAGAAATTGCCAACAAGTCTCCGGCGTTTCTTTTGAATAGAACGCCCCTGACATAGGCGACGCTTCCCCCCAGCCGATACAGCCATCCATTTCGATCCGGATCAAAATGGATTCTTTGCTTACCACAACTCCCGAGCTGATATGAAATGGCTCAGTCATCGGAACATCGACATGAATAAGTCTGATTGAATTCATATTCCACCCACGACCATTACCGTTCAACCCACACCGTCCGTTTGAAGGAGGTGCGCTGATTTTTGGCCGGAGAATTATCCGATACCACTGTCTTGAAAGTATGATAGCCTTTTCCGGGATGATACAACCACACAAAAGGCGGTTGATTTTTCATACCGAGTGATACTCCATCGCAGAACAGTTCAACACCATCGATCCCGCTGGCATCTTCGGCAATCACATTAACTTTAACCCGCCCGTCCTCACGAACATCCACATCCGCACAATCGGCCACGGGGGCGATCCTATCCGCGTCAAGACCATTGATCTCCATTAAAACGGGCCCGGCGAGTCTGCAATGAACGCCATTTGGGCTGCAAGGCGCTTCATGAACTCGCTCCCCGGATTCGTTTAGAAATACAAGACTTTTTGCGCCGTCATGAAAATCCCGGATCGTCACATTCACACCTTCCATCCCAATAGGCATAAACTTATACCGTTCGCCTGGGAGTTTTTGCGCTTGTATCGTTCCGGCGCCTTCCGTTTGGATCATCACAGAGGCGGTCTCTCCAAATGAAGCCAATGGTTCGAGTTCCAGTATTAATTGTCCCGAGTTACCGGAAATGATCGTAGGCACAGAAAAGACCGGCGCGCCCGCTTCGGTTGTAAGAGAAAGGCCCGTCTCCGTTTCGGCCCCCGTAAAATTCGCAACAGCCAAGTAACGCGGAATTCCTGTCTGCGTATCCGGCGCAAAAATACCCGCCCAACCTTCCGGAAGTTCGATCTTTCCTTTCTCAATACTTCCGGCGGCGGTTCGGGTCTCTTCGGTATTGGTTTGTGGATAGATGGCTGCCGTAAGTTCAATCGCATCTTGCCCGGCTTTGAGTTCTTGTCCTTGTAATGCAGAAACAAATACGCCGTCGCATTGATCCCGGTATTCCGGGATACGCGCCCAGTTGTAGCCTGGTGAACGTTCCACGGAGACCTTCGGATTTCCTCCCATAAAGACAAGCCCCAGTTGATCTTGCACACACCACCATGAGGAATCCAAGGCCAAAGCGGATTTCTGATAAAGATCGCTTTTCCCTTGTTCAGTCTCAATCGCACGGGAAGGATTTGTAAAATCTTTGCGTGCATAAAAATAGACCGGCATCCCTGACCAATCTAAAGTCCCATCACGCACCGCCCGGAACCGGCTAAGCATTACACAAGGCTTTTCCTCAAAAGAGAAGAAGGCATAAAACCGCTCGACATCCGGACCTGTTATCATTCCCGCCGTGCTGAAACTGCGGTCGTTTTGGTTGGATGTATAGGCGGATTCAATCAATCTTTCGGGCGCTTCGCCACTGCCTTTGAAATCGAGTTTCCCCATCAAAGAGTACGGATGGCAATAAACCAACGGTTCCGTATCGCCTAACGTTTGCGGCACAGGCATCACAAAGCCGCATACACCTTTGCCGTCACGCAAACCGTTTTTGCCTTCAGCGGAAATTGTCCCCCAAGAGAAATTTACCCATTTATTCACCGAGCGATGAATTAGATTTTGTTGCCAGCGGAAGTGATAGGTGCCATCCAGGCTGCGTACGGCTTCTTCATAAGCAACCGGAGCAGCCCCCGGCCCCAAGTATTTATGAAGCAAAAACGCGGTCGCGGCCTTCGCCCACGAGTTGCGGTGGTAATCGTATTGCCGGACAGCCTGGCTCTGTCGCTGCAACAATCTCGCGGCCTGATGTTCGAATGCAGCGGATACCGGATCCTTCTCTATGAGCGCCCCATAACAATACCCAAGCAACCCGGCACCGTAATACGCGTCATATTCGTTGCCATGCACCGAGGCTGGTTCACCTTGCGGTAAACATATGATTTTCAACCAATCGTTTACGCCGTCATAGCCATTTCCCGGATAGGTGAATCGTTCAGGAACCGGAATGCCTGTGATATGGCTAAGGATTTCAATATACGAACGCCCTTCAAAAATCAGATCGCCGCCGTACCAGACATTGCACCACCCGTGATGGTCGCCGGCATAATCCTGGTAAAGGTTCCAACCTTGAGCCCAGTCGCTGATCTTTTTCCCATCGGCGGTTTCATTGCAGGCAAAATCGTGCAGTGTCGAAACCATATCGATACCGTTCCCGCCGATAATATCCCAGTACAATTGGTGGTCATCATGGTTTGGATAAAGATACGCCGCACCCATCGTGCTTGAGAGGTCTTGTTTGACTTGATCGTGATTCCCACCCTGACGCGGATACCAGGTTTGTACCAACCGCTCTTTGGGAGCGCCGCCGATCATAACCGCCTGCACGGCCTTTTGGGTCTCTTCATCGAGAAGATCGCCCATCTGCGCGGCGGCCATAGTCAGCCAGCCAACTTCATCCGCTCGCCATGAAAACTCCCGCCGCCAATTCGGACCGTGGGCAAAATCATCGCGTGTGCCGGGCAGATAGGGATAAGGATTTTCAACATAGGAGCTGGTCAAGCAGCACCAACGGATCGATTGAATCACCCGTTGCTGAAGCAAACTGCGCGGGACTTTCTTCTCTCCGAAGAATTCCTTATCGGTCTCGGTCAGGAGCACCGAATAGCAAAACGAAACCATACCGTTGCCGGATATCGTAATAATGGTGGCGTATGGCTCATCACGCCAATTACCGTACTTACGAAAATCGTAGAATCCGCTGTTGGGGATACGATCCGATTCATCAACCCATATCGGTTCGTACACATCGACTGCGCTCTCAATAACTTCAAGATAGAGGTCGCATAGCTCCTTTTCACTCATCGCTTGCGAGGGCAAAACCAAAGCGGATAACAAAAGAGCAAATGCTACAGCATAAATCGTTTTTGCATTCATAGTACTAATCATCCTGCCTAAAATCACCAATCTGCCTGATTGATTATTTTGACACCGTTTGGCAGGCTTGAGAAGCACATTGATGAAGTTTTGCGGCCTGCCTGCCGCCACTGGAAACTGGGCCTGCTATCGCATTTCAAACTCCGCTATGATTCAACCAGGAGAAAGCCTTATGCCGATGAGACTATTCTTATTATTTGCCGTAATGAGCGTTTCTATGAACAATTCTTATGCTGAAAACCGTCATTATCCGGTAAATCATGAACCGTTGATGCAAACGGCATTTGCCGCATTGCCTTTGGGAACTGTAAAACCGCAGGGATGGCTCAGAGACCAGCTTGCGATCCAGGCCAATGGGCTAACCGGCCATTTGCTTGAATTTTGGCCGAGCGTGCGTGACTCAGCCTGGAAAGGTGATGAGGACGGCGAATCCTGGGAGCGCGGACCGTACTATCTCGATGGCCTCCTGCCGCTCGCCTATATGCTTGAAGATTCTGATCTCATCGCCAAAACCAAGCCTTATATCGAATGGATGCTCAACAGTGGCAAACCCAACGGCTGGTTCGGCCCTCAAAAAAACACTGACCGCTGGCCGCTGGCGGTGGCGCTTAAAGTCCTTACACAATATTACGAAGCCACGGGCGATGAACGAGTAATCCCGCTCATGCAAGACTATTTCCATTATTTGCTAACTCAGCCGCCGGATTGGCCCGATAATGAGTGGCGCGGCGTACGGGCCATGGAAAACGCCATACCCATTTATTGGCTCTACCGCCGCACGGGTGATAAAGACCTACTGCAGATTATGAACTCAATATTCGAAAACAGTTTCGACTGGACCGGATATTTCACCGATTTCCCTTATACCACTGAGGTTCTCCAAAAAGGCTTTCAATATGGGCATCCCTGCCATGTGGTTAATATCACCATGGCGATCAAACATCCCGGTGTTTGGTATCAGCAATCGCATGACCGTAAGCATTTGGATGCGGTTTATCGCGGTATCGAAAGCCTGCACCGGTATCATGGACAGGTTGCGGGACGTTTTTCGGGTGACGAGCATCTTTCGGGCAGCCATCCATCTCAAGGCACCGAACTTTGCGGCGTGGTCGAATATATGTTTTCGCTGGAAAATCTTTTGGAAGTGCTGGGCGACCCGAAACTTGCCGACCATTTAGAATTATTGGCCTACAATGCCAATCCCGGTGCATGTACAGCCGATTATTGGGCGCACCAGTACGATCAACAGGCCAATCAGGTTCTATGCACGGTGGCTCACCGGAAATGGAGCACAAATGGCGACGACGCCAACCTGTATGGCCTTGAGCCTCATTATGGCTGTTGCACCGCAAACATGCACCAAGGCTGGCCGAAGTTCGTCTCGCATATGTGGATGGCGTCACACGACCAAGGTCTGGCCGCTATCGCCTATGGGCCGTGCAAAGTGACGGCGTTGGTGGCGGATGGTGTTGAAGCGGTAATCGAAGAGAAGACGGATTACCCCTTTAAAGGCGGTATAGCCTTTGAAATCTCCCTGCCCCGCCCAACGAAGTTCCCCATTCATCTGCGTATCCCCGCATGGGCCACAGAGGCTCAGTTGAAGGCCAACGGTGAAGAATTCGATTGCCCGGCCGGTGAATATGTGACGCTCAATCGCGAATGGAAGTCCGGTGATCGAATTGAACTGGACCTGCCGATGCAACCGGTCATCGAGCGCCGTTTTAATGATTCCGCTGCGATTCGCCGCGGGCCGCTCTATTTTTCGTTAAAAATGGGAGAGCATTACAAGGAACGTGAGCGCCATCATCCAACGTTGCCGGTTATCGACTGGGAAATCTATCCAACTACACCATGGAACTATGGCTTGGTCCTAAATACCGGCAATCCTGGCGATTCAATAAAAGTTAAAGAGCACAAAATCCATTCCGTACCCTTTGAGCGCGATCACGCCCCGGTTGTTCTAAAGGTAAAGGGACGGAGAATTCCGGAATGGGTGCAGGTTGATAACTCCGCAGGCGCGCCGCCGCAGAGCCCCGTCGTTTCAGATGAACCAATGGAAACGCTGGAACTGATTCCATACGGCAGCACTCGGTTGCGCATAACCGAATTCCCAGTACTTGCGGAGAAATAATGACAACAATAAACTTATTTGTTTGGCGTTACGGATCGGTTTATTCTGAATCCCACTCACGATCATGAATCCACAACCCACAAAACCTCTCCACACACTATCGAAATCCGCCAAATGGCAACTTCTTCTCACCGTCATCGTTTTTCTGCTTGGTCCAAGCCTGGTATCCGCAGCTGAATTCTTTGATTTTTACCAGCCGGTGCAACCGCCTCGCGATATCCAAGTCATGGTTCATCGGGGTGTGATCTCCGCAGCGCCCGAGAACACCATCCCCGCTTTTCAAACCGCGGTCGAACTCGGATTCGAATGGATAGAAATCGATGTAAGGCTTACAAGTGATGGCCAACATGTGCTTCTGCATGACCATAGATTGGACCGGACAACCAATGGCTCAGGCCCCGTGCATGAAAATACCGCAGCTGAAATTAAACAATTGGATGCCGGTTCGTGGTTTGCCGAACGTTTTAAGGGGGAAAAGGTCCCAACACTAAAAGAGGCATTGGCGTTCTGCAAAAACAAAGTCAACGTGTATCTCGATTGCAAATCCGTTAATCCGGAACTTTTAGTCCAAGAAATTCGCGAAACCGAAATGCAGGACCAGGTCGTTGTCTTCGATTCACCTGACAAACTTCAACAAATCAACCGGCTCTCAAATAATACAATCCCCGTGATGCCCAGCATTAACGGCAAGCTGGATCCGGGCTACTGGATCGACTTGTTGCATCCTGCGGTCGTTGAAATTCATGCGGAATTAATCACCAAAGAACTGGTCCAGACCTTTCACGATGCCGGGGTGATTGTTCAAGCGCAGGTTCTCGGGAATCGAGACAAGCCCGAAGTCTGGCGGGCCTGTATGGATATGGACGTTGATTGGTACCAAACCGATCAACCTGAGCTGGTTTTAGCCGAATATGTACAGCGCCGGATCGGCGATAAACAGAGAGTCAAAGTCTCCGCGCATCGCGGTGAAAATGTGCTTGCACCTGAAAATACGCTTCCCGCCTACATAAAAGCCATCGATCAAGGTGTCGATTTTATTGAAATCGATACCCGCACCACCAAGGACGGCCAGATTGTTTCCATTCACGATTCGGATGTGGACCGCACCACGGATGGCAAAGGGAAAGTCCGTTCATTGACTCTTGAAGAGATTCAAAAACTCTCGGCCGGTGCATGGTTTGGCGCGCCTTATGCCGAGGAACGCGTCCCCACACTGGAAACGATTTGCAGTCTCGTCACCAGTCATCACGGCCCCAATGGACGTGTGGCATTGTATGTGGATATGAAAGACGCCGATCCTGAGCAGGTCGTGAAGATTCTCCATCAATACGCTCTGATACAAACAGCGGTTTTTTATGGCTCGCCTCAAGAACTCCAGCCGCTACGTAAATTCGCTCCCGATGCCAAACTGATGCCGGGATTCGGTAATCCGGATGACCTTCAATCGCTGGCCGAAAATGTAAAGCCCTACGCCTTGGATACACGCTGGACCATTTTATCGAAAGACCTGATTCAAAATGCCCATGGATTCGGCATCAAGATTTTCTCCGATGCCATGAATGTTAACGATGATTTTGACGCGTTCTTGGATGCTATGGATTGGGGGATCGATACTATTCAAACCGACCGGATTTCCCGTGTTTTCCGGGCCATTGACCTAAAACTGAACCAATAGCAATCCAAAAACTCCAAAAACAAAACGCCCGGTACGGCAACAGTCCATACCGGGCGATTTTTATTCTAACTTATCGGAAAACTTATTTCACGTACTCACGCAAAAAGGCCACGCATTGGAGCATCTCGGGAACACTGTTGTCCCAGTTATACTCGTATTCCATCGACATCATGCCATCGAATTCCTGGCGGTGGAGTTCATCGAGAATAACCTTCATATCCGCCACACCCTGGCCGTAGGGAACATCGTGCGCTTCGCGTTCGAACTTATTCAGATCCTTCAAATGGGAGCTGACAATACGGCCATCGAGAATCTTAAGCGCCTCAATCGGTTTCACACCGGAGCGAATCCAGTGTCCGGTGTCAGCACAAGCGCCGATACGCGAATCCAGGTCTTTTACGCAAGACAGAACGTAATTGGGATCCCAATACTTGTAATCCGGATTATCGGCGCGTTTGGGGTGGTTATGGATACCGACTTTGATGTCGTACTCTTTAACCAGTTTTTCGATCAGGGGGAACGAGCCTTCTTTTGGCTCGGAGTTGATGATGGAAATCCCCATCACCTTGGCAAAATCGAATACCTGACGGTTGGCGGCTTCATCATTGCCCAAACCGACAACACCATAGGCGACCAGCCTGATTCCCGTTCGTTCTAATTTGATTTTCATCTGAGCCCAAACACTGGCTGGCGCTTCGTGGCTGACACGGACGCGTTTTTCGGGATCGAGGTCTTTGTCTTCCGGGCTCAGGAACTGCCCCGGATAGGCCTCGATAACACAGCAACCGAGTTCTTTGGCTTTATCGACGGCTTCAAAAAACGTGAAGCGGTTGAAACTGTACGCCTGCGGCCCCAAATAGAAACCACCGATTTGACATTCTTCAGGCAAATCGGTTTGAGCTTGCGCACTGACGGAAAGTAATGACACAGCCAATAAACCGGCCATGGCAAATAGTGACGTGTAACGAATTGTTTTCATCGCAATTCCCCTAAGGTTGATTCATAGAATGTTACCGCCGGAAACAAGGCGGCTGTCCAATGTAAAGGCATCGCCCGAATCGCACAATTCAATATGCACTGGACGATACCGAAAGAAATTGGCAATTAAGATCGTCAAACTGAGATCATTCGGCATGAATTCCATATTGATCAACGAGGACTATAGTAGGAAGACCTCCCCCTCAACATTCTGCGGAAGGCCTGGACAGTGACTAACAACGAAACTCAGAAAAACAACATACCCGCCCTTATCCCCTGCCCCGCACGTATCGAAATGAAAAACGGGGCGTTTTCCATCCTCGATTCCACGGCTTTGTACTTTGAACCTTCCAACGAGATCGCCCAAGATGCCGCTCAATTTCTGGCAGCATTTCTTTCTCCGATCATAGGATCGACGATCAAAGCAAAGCCATTACCCGAAGATTCTGGAAAACCGGACAACTCGATTCTGATCACAACCGAACATCAAGCGCCGGAATTGGGAGAGGAGGGATATCAACTAGAGATTACTCCTACCCGAATCACCCTGCGTGCGGAGGATCGCGCCGGTTTCTTTTATGCGACACAGTCTTTACGGCAACTGCTGCCTCCGGAACTTCAATCCGGTAAGACAAAGTCACAAAATTCAATCACGCTTCCCTGTCTTTCGATCACCGATCAACCGGCTTTTGCATGGCGTGGAATGTTGCTCGATTGCGTACGCCATTTCATGACCAAAGATTTCATCATGCGTCAAATTGACTTGATCGCCTATCACAAATTGAATGTGCTGCATCTCCATTTGACCGACGATCAAGGCTGGCGAATCGAAATCGAACAATATCCACGGCTAACCGAAGTCGCCGCATGGCGTGAGGATGACGGGAAACGTTATGGCGGATTCTATTCTAAGAAAGATTTAAAAGAGATTGTCGAGTATGCCCAAAGCCGGTCTGTAACTGTTATTCCGGAAATTGAAATGCCGGGACACTCTTCCGCCGCCATCTCCGCGTATCCCGAACTCTCCTGCAAAGGCGAGCCGATTCCCGTGAAAGCCAAGTGGGCGGTTTTTGAGGATGTACTCTGCGCGGGAAAAGATAACACGTTCCAATTCCTGGAAGATGTCCTGGAAGAAGTAATTGATATCTTCCCTGCCCCCTATATTCATATCGGCGGCGATGAAGCCCCGCGTAAAAATTGGGAGACCTGCCCCCATTGTCAAAAACGGATAGAAGATGAAGGTCTGCAAAACGAGCATGAGCTCCAGAGTTATCTCATACGCCGTATCGAACGGTTTTTAAGCGAGCGCGGCAAGCGTCTCATCGGCTGGGATGAAATCCTCTTCGGAGGCGGCCTGCCAAACTCGATGATTGTCCAATCTTGGCGGGGAGATGCGGGAACGATAACCGCTGCAAAAATGGGTCTCGATACAATCTGCTCTTCCCTGGATTACGTCTATTTCGACTACCCGCTGGATGAAGAAGCGCCTCGGCCGGCCTGGATGAAAGTTACTCCCCTCGAAAAGGTCTATGAATTTTCCCCGGTTCCAAAAGAACTCAACCCGAAACAGGCGGATCATGTCTTGGGTTCGGAATGCGCCATGTGGACCGAGTATGCTCCCCAGGAACTCGTCGATAACCGGCTCTACCCGCGTCTGTGTGCTTTCAGCGAACGCCTCTGGTCCCCCGCCACAACCCACGATTGGGACGACTTCCAACACCGCCTCACCATCCACAAACCCCGCCTCGACGCACTCGGCGTGGATTACTATCGGGAGTGATGCGACCTTCTGATTTGTAATCAGTAGGCACCCATCCTGCGTGAGAAGATTGCTGACCAAGACACTTTACAAAATGAGTTGGCAAGACTTATTATCAAGGATACGTCCTACGGCTGGCGGGTCGATCACCGGGCGAGCCAGTATTCTGACCGGGCAATTGCCTTCGGTATGGCCGCCATGCACGCCTCAAAGCCAGGGGCGCTATGCGGGTTATCTACTCTCAAGGCGGCTGCAATGGAAGCGCTCTTGAATCATTCCGGCAAGATGAAATGAGACTTCATGAATTGCGGATGGCAAATGAACCGAAATACTTGGCTTCATGTTTGATAAGGCAACGACTGTGGAACGAAGAGAATGGAGATGGAGGGGTAGATTTATTTGTTTGACATTTCCAGGTTCATAACGGGTAATTCTTTAAGGAGGTTCACAGCCCATGGCACTCACTACTTGCAACGACTGTGGACACGAGATTTCAGAGAACGCAGTCTCATGTCCATCCTGTGGTGCGCCGGGTCCGACAAAGCAGCAGGGGATTTCAGTTGTCAGATATTTCTTCACCGGGGTTCTACTTATAATCATTGGATTTTTCATTTACTACGTCGCAGCAGTCGCCACAGGACCCGGGCGCGACGTGCTACAAACGCAGCCGCTTCTAGGGAACTTGGGGGTTGCATTCGCGTGGTGGGGAGTTCTGTATCTATGTTTCATGTGGCCGGGTTCTTCGCTTCGCAGATGGTTTAAGCGGAGAAAAAAATAGACCGCTCAGTGATGATTTCGCAACACGCCTGGAACCGTCCGCCGAGCAGGCGGTTGAGAAGTAGTGAGGAATAGGCATGAATCCCGCAATCACCCAGGATATGAAGAGAACATGGGATACGTTTAACGTCTTTCTCGATTCCTCTCTTCCAAGTTTAGACGAATTATATTCTCTACCACGTTGGGCTTGTGTGGCAGCAGCGACGCGATGCGCTCGCCGCGTCCAACCATTTATCGTTTCTCCGCACAATAGCATTATAAGCGAAGCTAGGTTGAATAATTCCGAGTTAGCGATACTTGCTTCGGAGAAGATGGCGCGAACTGCTGGACGATCTGACCGTGACCTGCTCCGCCTCGCCGTCAATCTGTCATTTGCAGCGGTAACTGGTGGAGACTCAATTCACAAAAGCGGTGGCAGGCTCCATCAGATGATAGAATTGGCTAGAGCCTTTCAATCGAATCAAGAAGATGCGGCAGTCACTGCGACTCTAGCCGCTGCCGAATGTGCATGGCTAACTTGTATTGCCGAATCAGGCAAACAAGTCCATCCGTTTCTTGTCTCTTTTATTCCACTCTGCTCAACCGAAATATGCACTGCCGAATTGTCTCGCGGCCTTAGTAAACTCGACCAGATAGATTTGTTAATGCTTCAAGCCCCCATAGGAAGAGCCATCGGGGACGATCTCGACTTTCTTATCCAAATGACCAAGAGGTGCTCTTGGAATGACAATAGTCCCGTCGATGTTGGCCTATTCCCGGATTTGTGGCCTAAAGGAATCCCGTCTAGGGTCCCGCATATCCAAATCCCTTCAATAGATACTGAATTAGAGCAAAGACGCTTTAGTGAACTATCAAAATCTTCAACCGGCTGTTCCTTGTTATTTATCGTCCTGCTCGCGCTCTTGGTTTTTCCATTCGCAGTTTTGTGCATGACCTAGAATAGACATTTATCTCGGCGGCTCGTCGGTGCCTACCAGAACCGCCGAGGCCGGGTCGGCAATATATTTCGTCCCCCGCCCAAACCCACGATTGGAACGACTTCCAAAACCGCCTCACCACCCACAAAACCCGCGTGGACGCACTCGGGGTGGATTACTACAGGGAGTGATGCAATTTGTAGGGGCAGAGTGATGATCTACGGGGAAAATATTCAGCAATTATCGGTCTTCTGCTCGCCTTCATGCTGCACACGTTAGCCATATTGGCTACTTATTGTTGTAGAAGCTGCGGAATAGTTCTCTGAATAGTTGGCCAAGGACATCAGCAGCATTATCTGCGCGATGCTTCCATACCCATTGCAGCCACTTACAGACCACAATGAAAAACGCAAGACAGATAAAGCATATAGAAAATGAGGCGAGTACAGGGGGACCGATTTCGGTAATCAACGGTATAAAAAGGATGTTTTTTAGTACCTTCCAGAAATCACCAACTCCAAGAGACATATTCAGAATGTATGCTGTTGCAAGTACACATAATACAATCAGCGGCATGGCGAGCATAATCTCGCCACGTGGACTTAATGGAGGCCGGTTGTCTTTTGGGGGATCATCCATCTGCTCAATCCCTTTATAATAAACAATATCACAGAGAGCGCTTATATTGTCAAACGGATACAGTCTTCCAGTTGTCTTCACAAAATTGACGAACATTCAAATCAATACCGCGCAAAATTTTCGACAGCGCTGTCCTCCCCCTCGACAATAGCCCATACAATCACATCGTATTCCGTTCGGATTATGGCAAATCGATGATTTTCGGAAAAACTGATATCGTCAATCTCACGCTCGAATTCTTGATCAACGACTCTCTCTCCAGTTGTGGTATCCCATGCATAGATATGCTCATCCTTCCACGCTATTGCAATACGCCCATCTCGGGATATGGCAGTTCCGTTGATAAACTCACCGATCTCATCCCACATCAATTCCACACCTGTCAGACTTTGCTGAGATTTTTGGCTTGTGGTTGCGCCCAACAAAGCCATGAGTGATGCACCAATAACGATTCCGAGTAGTAAATTCTTCATCTTCCGACCTCCATATTTAGCCATCCAACCCACTACTCGTATCCACACGATTGAACTCCTACATGGGCCGTGGCGTAGACTGTACAAGCATCTTACCAGTAAGATAGTAAGTGTATAGAGGCAAACTGATAAAATGGGCCATGCTCAATCGCGAAGTAGATAAAGACTTGGAGGCAAAAAATGGAAGATCAAAATCCAACCAATGATGTAAGAATTGGCATATTCCTACTCTTGGGTGTGATAATAATCGCAACAACAATTGTTGTGTGTTTTTATATTTATAAATCCAACGGAGGACAGATCAGATGACGGCCGAATCCCAGGCGGCGAGTAATGACAACAGTGCAGCAATGGTAATATCGCTTTTTATTTTGACAGTTATGATATGCGCTACTCTGTTTGTCTGCGTGACAATCTACACGGGCTCAAATCGGTATGAGATTACCGGATGCGGATCAACAACCCCAGTTGCATACATGCTGGATAAAAAGACCGGGGACGCCTGGATGCTTTCAATCCGTGGCAAGGAGAGAGTGGAAGAGAAATACTAAATTAACGGGACCGGAAAGGTGCAGTAGCACCCAACCGGCCCTGTTTATCTCCACTTCATATTATTGCAGCCTGCCGTCATTTCGCAGCTGATTCCCCTACTCATCTGTTACGCATCCTTCTGAGGCGGATTTGACGTTCTTGATGTATTTGTAGAGCGTGCCTCGTGTGGCTTTGTAGGGCGGTGCTGTCCAGGCCTTACGCCGGGCGGCGAGTTCGTCATCGCTCAAATCGACGCTTAAGGTCATTTTGATCGAATCGATAGTGATTTTGTCCCCGTTCTGCACAAGTCCAATTGGCCCGCCTTCTTGCGCTTCGGGTGTAATATGTCCCACAATAAAACCGTGCGACCCGCCCGAAAAACGCCCGTCGGTAATCAAAGCTACATCTTTACCTAACCCCGCGCCCATAATGGCCGAAGTCGGCGTCAGCATTTCCGGCATCCCGGGCCCGCCTTTGGGGCCTTCAAAACGGATCACCACCACATCGCCTTTGCCGATCTCCTTACGTTCCAATGCGGCCAGCATATCTTCTTCGGAATCGTAGACTTTCGCCGTCCCCGTAAAGACATCGCCCTCTTTGCCGGTGATTTTCGCGACGGCTCCTTCGGGAGCCAGGTTGCCTTTCAGTATCTTGATATGCCCGTTGGCTTTGATGGGATTATCGAACGTATGAACCACTTCCTGGCCTTCTTTGAGACCGGGGAGATCTTTCAAATTTTCCGCAACGGTTTTGCCGGTAACGGTCAAGCAATCGCCGTTTAGAAAACCTTTTTCCAAGAGGTATTTCATCACGGCCGGCGTACCGCCCGCGTTATGCAAATCTTCTTGCACATATTTCCCGCTGGGTTTTAAATCGGCCAAGAAAGGCACGCGGTCGCTGACACGCTGGAAATCATCAATCGTCAGCGGAACATCCACAGCCCGCGCCATAGCGATCAGGTGCAAGACTGCATTGGTCGAGCCGCCCAAGGCCATTACCACCACCATCGCATTCTCGAATGCTTCGCGGGTCATGATATCGCGCGGCTTGATATCATTTTCGAGCAGCCCGTGAATAGCTTTACCGGCATTGAAGCATTCTTCCAGTTTGCCGGGATCCTCAGCGGGAGTACTGGCGCTATAGGGGAGGCTCATGCCCATGGCTTCAATGGCCGAGGCCATGGTGTTCGCGGTATACATGCCGCCGCAGGCTCCCGCGCCCGGGCAACTGTGTCTGACCACATTCACCCGGTCTTCTTCGGAAAGATTTCCGGCAATGTATTCGCCGTAACTTTGGAATGCTGAAACCACATCCAACACATGGCCTTCATGATGCCCGGGCTTAATCGTCCCGCCATAGATCATGATCGCAGGCCGGTTGATACGTCCCATCGCCATCAGGCATCCCGGCATATTCTTATCGCATCCGGGCAGCGAGATATTGGCGTCATACCATTGCGCGCACATCACCGTTTCAATCGAATCGGCGATAATATCCCGCGATTGCAGCGAGTAGCTCATACCATCCGTACCCATCGAAATACCGTCGCTAACTCCGATGGTGTTAAAACGCATCCCGACCATCCCGGCGGCGATCACGCCTTCACGAACTTTGGCCGCCAGGTCGTTGAGATGCATATTGCAGGGATTGCCTTCATACCAAACGCTGCTAATCCCAACCTGCGGCTTATTCATATCCCCTTCGTTCATGCCCGTGGCATAAAGCATGGCTTGTGAAGCGCCTTGCGATTTCGGTTGGGTAATCCGCGCACTGTATTTATTAAGATGGTCAGCCATTCAACTTCTCCTGCTGAGTATTCACTATTTTCTAATGATTCAGACTTCCACCGCTGGATGGGTAATACATTTCCCGGAAATGGTTTCAAAACACTTTTCAATGAAACCAAAGATATACCAATTAAATATGGAGGACGTAAAAACAGCGGCTCGGCAGGAGCCTCGCCCTCCCCTGTCCATTTATCACTGCCTCAAATAGATACGCATGTATCTCTCTATTCACCAACTCTCTTAATGGAACACACACTAAGCCCCGAAATCGTGAGTCCCGCATCGGCGGAACCTGCCGGGGTACCCGGATGATACTGTTTTATTTCTGCCCACAGTCAAGACTCGTGGCGGTTTTCTAAACGAAATGTTCCACTACAAGATGGCATTATGGGATGGTGTTCGTCGATTGCGCGGTACGTTCACGTAAGGCTTTTCGCGCTCGATTCACCAACTCCCGGGCCTGCTTCTCATGCTCCCGAAATTGCTCCTTGGTCCCGAGTTCTCCCGACTGTTCGAGCCGCGCACGGTACCCCGGCAGCGAACGGCTTAGGGCATCCAACCACGATTCAAAGAATTGCACATTTTCTGTCTTGATAGGCTGCGGTTTGTTTTCAACCTGCAACCATATCGGGCTGGTCATCGCGAATTGCGTTTTTTCGGCATCCGGAGGGATAGAAATCTCCCGATCCGCCTTCACCAGCTGCACATTGCGTAATTCAGGCGATGACGGTCCCCAAACACGCGCATATATATACCCGCCGGTCTCTACAGGAAGATCGAAATTCAGTTCGGTATCGAAACAGCCCGGCTCAAGAACTGATTCTTTCACGACTTCAGCATTTCGGACGATTTCAATTTTGGACAGTCCCCACCAAGAATGCGCTTTCACACTCACTTGAACACTCTTTGGCGCTGGCAGATCTACTGTGTCACCTAGATTCTGATCATTCACGCGCATTTTCAGCAATGGACCATTGCTGGCGAAGGTGCGGCCCTGCCGGTAGGCATCAGCCAAGGCTTCAAAATCTAATGAATCGGGCAAAGCGTAGGTTCGAAAATCCCCCGGCGGGATCGTGCCTTGATCGGCATACGCATCCGATGAACCGCCCACGCCAAAACGAATCCCCAAATTCCAAAGCCGTTCCAGCGTGCGCATTTTGTAATAGATGTCGAATATGTCTTCGCTGGAAATAATATCGACCATGCAGTTCTGCCCAAGAAAAGCATCGACCGGCAATCCTCTGGCAATCAGCCCTATCCCGGGATCGGCAATTTTCTCGGCGCTGTTGGCGTCTGTCATATCAGAGAACGGGTGCGTATAAACGACATATCCACCTTTCTCATTTACCATCTCACGAATGCCGAAATTGGCGGGCCATAAAGCCGGAGGCGCGGGAAGATCGGGGATACCGACAGCGTTAAAGAAATCGACGTGTCCCCAAAAATCATCCGTGATCTCATGCGACACTTCACAGATAAAATTCTCCGCTTCAAAGTCCGGATTGCCATCGATCCAACGCTTCATCCAGGCAAATTCCGCCTGAAATGAGAGATACTGCATTCCCTCGGCGCGTCCCACCTGACAAACCGAAGGGATCGTCATAAGCGGGTGCTGGGTGTGTCCATGAAAGAAGAGGTGCAGGTGATGGTCTCCCGCAACCCATCCTTCTTTGGGCCAACTATCAGCAGATTCCTCAAATGGAATTTCAACCTCCGTCACTTCCCCGGCCTTCACTTCGGCTTGCACGGTTTGAGGTTTCTGTACAAAACCCCGCATGGCACGGATGCTGTATGTTCCCGGCGGTAGGGACATCTCGGCGATGCCGTCTTCCCGGCTGACAAATCCTCCCGTTGCCGAGTAGTAATAAGCGTCCTTGGGCCTTAATTGCCGTCCGCTGTCATCCGTTATCACAAGCCGGGCGGGAGTAGGGCTTGTGGTCGGTCCGTTGAGTGTGACAATCCGAAGAAATCCATCAGCGAGTTTCGCCGATTGCGTTTGGGTCCGTTCAAGGAAGAATTCCTTGTCGTCTTTCCGTTGCAGAGTGACATCATCAATCAGAAGGCGGCCTTCATGCCCTGCGCCGGTGCCGTACCAAAACCGCGCTAACCTGGCGGCCGGCCCCTGATGCTCCCCGACAGGCGGCCATTCACTCCGAAAAACCAGCTGCAAACGGTCTACATCGCTGGGGATTGAAACGTTAAGCCAGGCTTGCGCCCAACCGTTGGTACGGATCACACGCACCTCACGCTCGGCTTCCTCATAGTCCTGTGAACCGGCCTTATACAGACGCAAAGCAAGACAATTCTGCGCCAGCGCATAGGACCAATGCCGGTTGCCATCCGCATTTATCTTGAATCCAATCAGGTATTTAGCGTTAGGTTGAACAGAGACCGGGTCGGATACCCATTGAGCCTCATGGCCCTGCTCGGTCACTCGGATTGACCGCTGGCCGTTGGCAGTCGTCTCCGTATCGACCAATGGTGTTGCCTGACCGTCGACTGTGGCTGTCCATCCCACGGGCATACTCCGGGAATCAACTTCCTCAAATGAACCGTTGGGAAATCCACTGTCCTCTGCCGAACCGGTCGGAAACGGCATCAAAATCAGGATGTAACAGCAAAACCACACCAATTGCTGCAAAGTGCCAGGCATAAGATTTCTGCGCGTCATAATGGTCATCTTCTTTCAATTCCGCCGATTCCGGGCATTTCCCTCCTATGCCTTTTGCTATCCATACCCCGCTCTAGTGCGAGGCATATCATCCAATTCGGCATGCTTTCTCTCAGTCACAATGCCGTTGCAGTTCGTGCCATGCTAGAATACGGTTAATCGTACATAGCAATAGAGCATTCTGTCAGATACGACTTCAAAACCTTCGACATGCACTTCTCTTCATTGCCGGTAGCGAGGGATGGATGTGACTCCAAGGATTAGGAGCCTCTGGGCGGTCAGCTTGCTTGTAAATTGCCTATGAAGTGCCTGCAGTTTTTTGCCTAGAACAGGATTTCTAAGAACGGCTCTTTTTGAAACCCCTGTGACTATACATAAAGGAGATATCTCTGTGTTACTACAACGTAAATTAAGAACATCAGTTGCGCTTGTTGCCCTATGCTGTCTTTCATTTGTCATGATGGGCGTGGCCCAAGATTCCGAAAAGGCCCCCGGCGAAGACGTGATTGTGGCAAAAGTCGACGGCAAAGAAATAAATGGAAAGACTGTTCTACAACAAATCGATGCGATTGCCGCCAGCATGCGGCAGAGGCTTTCCCCTCAAGAAATTTCCCAGCGCGTAACATTATTCTACGAGCGCGCCTTGGAAAGTTGCATCGAAGATGTATTGCTCGATGAAGCAGCGGCGGAGAAAAAAGTGTCCGCAACTGAAGAGGATATCAAAGGGCAAATCGCGATGATTATGGAAAGCCAGCAAATCGCCACCGATGAGGAATTCGACAAGTTTTTAGAACAACAACAGGTCAGCCGGGAAGAATTAACCGATATCATCAAAACCCAGATGACACGCGCCAACTTGGTCGATCTCATCACCAAAGACACTCCTGCTTCCGGGGAAGAGGAAATTAAAAAGTTTTACGATGATAATCCCAAATACTTCACAAAGCCGGAAAGCGTACAAGCCAGCCATATCCTCTTGCGCGTTGAGGAAGATGCCAGTGAAGAAGACAAAAACGCGCTTAAAGAAAAACTAGGGAAAATTAAAACCGATATCGAAAGCGGCGCCATTACTTTTGAAGATGCCGCCAAACAACATTCCACATGCCCCAGTAGCGCAAAAGGCGGTGATCTTGGTCCGTTCGGACGCGGACGTATGGTGCCGCCGTTTGATGAAGCCGCTTTCTCTCTCGAACCGGGGAAGATCAGCGACATCGTCGAAACTCAATTCGGTTATCACCTCATCAAAGTGACGGAACACAATGAAGGCGGTATGGAACCCCTCGAAAAAGTCCATGAGGCCATTCAAAACCATCTGGATGATGTAGCCAAAAAGGACGTTGTAACCGCCTACATCAAAACCCTACGCGACAAAGCCACGGTTGAGACTTTGGTTACACAAGAGCAATGGCAGGAGATTCAAGCCCCGAAACAGTAGGATGAAAATAATCCGGCTGACTTTCGATATAATAGTCCTTTGAGTTATCAGCATACGATAGTTAACGGTTGAATGCCGATGAATAAATAGGACTCATTTAGTACACTAAAAACACAAACATTCTCGACAAGGCCGCGCGACAAAGAAGTCGTTGCGGCCTTTTTAATTAAGGGATAAGCCTGATTATATAAGAATTATTTGACACATCATTGGCGGCATGTAAAATCAAACCATTGATTTCTCTAGGGGATTATCCAATGGCCATGGAACAAAAGCATTCATTAAATCGTAGATCATTTATTCAGACAGGCGCATTGGCCGCCGTTGCGGCCGGTGGCATGTCTTGTGCATCAGCCGGAAACTCGAAGTCCGTATCGATTCTCAATCAAAAACCGGAAATGAAATACCGGCGCTTGGGAGACACAGATATTCACCTCTCCGTCATTAGTATGGGCGGTTTGGTTATGGAAGAACCGGTCCACCATTACGCAATCGATCACGGCGTCAACCTGGTCCATATCTCCACCAGTTATATCAACGGACAGGCGATTCAAAAATTGGGCAACGTGCTTAAAACCCGCCGGGGCGAAGTCTATGTGGCATTAAAGGATAATTTCGCAGTGGGTGAGTTCGCACCCGAAAAACTGGATGAAGTCTTGAGTATTCTCAACACCGACTATGTCGACTTCTTTATGTTCAATCGGCATAAGCAGGATGAAGGCAGAGATCCCAAGATTCGAGAGATTTTTGAGAAATACAAAGAGACGGGCAAAGTCCGCTACGCGGGATTGACCAGCCACGGCGAAGTCAAAGAGACCATCGGTGCCGGCATTCAAAGCGGTATGTTCGATCTTGTTAATCCTGTGCTGAACCAACCCAGTCTCGATGTGATGGGACCTGAACTGGAAGCGGCTCGGGAAGCAAAAATCGGCGTCATGGCCATGAAAACCATGAAGGGTATTGAAGGCATCGACCTAGAGGTTGCCTATCTCAAAAAGGTATTGAGCAATCCCGCCGTCACAACGGTTGTAAAAGGCATCGGCGATTTCGAACGCTTTGATCGTTACCTGGCTGCCTGCAACGAACTTCTCACCAGTGCCGAAGACACCGCGCTTACTCGTCATGCACAGGCGAACCGCACAGCCAACTGCATGATGTGCGATGAATGCCGCAAGGCATGCCCGGATCATGTGGAAGTCTCGACAGTCCTACGTTGCAAAGACTATTACTACGAACAGATGGGCGACAAATTGACCGCGCTCGATACTTATGGCGGCATTCCAGTTGAACGTTTGGGAAATGAAGCCTGCCGGGATTGCGCCGAGTGTGAAAAAGTCTGCCCCAATGGCATCGATATTGTAAATCGCCTAACAGCGGCGCACAGTTTGTTTGCGCAACTCGCTTAGCGATTCTTCGACACCGGTCATTTTCGGTTTCTTTTATATATTCGAGGCGATACAATATCGCTTGGTGTCTGATTTATTCTTAATTTATCTGTTAAACGGCAAGACAATGAAACACTGCATCCTTGTAGGTTTGCTACTTTGCATCACAATCAACACACTTCCCGCTCAAGAAGAGTTCAGCGATGCGGCGGTTGAAGATTACACGCTTACCAATGAAGAAAAAGCCGCATTAACGGCTCTGCTGCCTGATACTGTGGCGCTCGGTCTCGAACCGCTGGAAGAATCTCAATTTTTTACTTCCAATCTATATGAGTACATCAACGGTGCAGCCGATGGCTTTCACGATTACGATTTCTATGGCCTGATCGTACAGAACTACAAGCACGGCGATACTGAAGTGGCTGTCGAAATCTACGATATGAAAGCGCCACTGAATGCATTCGGCGTTTACGCATCTGAGCGTTCACCTGACTACCACTTTATTGCGCTCGGCGCGCAGGGGCACCAAGGCAAAGACAGCCTCTTTTTTTTGCAGGATCGTTTCTACATCAAACTGGTGGCTTTTGGCACATCAGAGGATAGCACTCCGCTATTGAACGGCGTGGCTCAAAGCATTTCCGCAAAGATCGAAAAAGGCACGAGTTTCCCAAAAGAAGTTTCTCTGCTGCCGGTTCAGGACCGAGTTCCCAATACGGAAGCCTTTATCAAAAAATCCCCCCTGGGCCACACGTATCTTGCGCCCGCATTGTCAGCTCAATACTGCATTCAAGGCGCTACAAGTACCTTGATTTTATCTTTGGCGGAATCGGAAATTGAAGCCGGCGAACGCGCGGAGCGCTTTCAGCAGTATATGTCCAAGACCGGAAAGGTCCGGGAACTTCCGGATTTAGACCCCCGGGCATTTATTGGTGAGAATCAATATCAGGGGGAGATGATCGTTTTCCCGCATAAAACTTTTGCGGCCATTATGCTAAAACCGTCCGAATCGTCTGTCTCTTACCTCAAATCATGGGCAGCACAAACCGGCGGAAATTAGGCAGCTGCCCTCGAAACTACAATCCATGTAGTCCCCTGCCGCCAAACTTCTGAGCTCATCACAACGCCGTTAATTTCAAATCCGGTTGCCCAGTTCCCGTTCCTGTCTACAATTGCGGCACAACACAGGAATAGGATTGATATCATGGCAACTGCACGTTTCGGCTATTGGATCGTACTCTGCTTGGCAATCTCTCTTTGTATGCCACTGGCGGGTCAGACAGCAGACAATTCGGGTGATGAAAAGAACATTATCGAAGTTCCATATCGGACTTTAAGCATCGAAGGAAAATCCAATTGGTTCGGGTATTATGACAAACTTCAATTCGATCCATCCAACCGCTATGTCCTAAGCATGCAAGTCGATTTTGATGACCGTCCGCCCACACCGGAAGACACAATCCGTCTGGGAATGTTCGATCTGGAAGATCATGACAAATGGATTGAGTTTGGCGAAACCACGGCTTGGTGTTGGCAACAGGGCTGCATGCTGCAATGGATTCCCGGCTCCAATGATGAAGTGATTTATAACGCACGTAAGGGCGACAAGTTTATTTCCATCATCCAAAATGTCTTTACGGGCGAAAAACGAGAGTTGCCCCGTCCCATTTATGCCGTGTCTCCAAACGGCAAAGAAGCGGTCGGATTGGATTTCTCACGTGTAAATAGTACCCGCCCCGGTTATGGATATTGCGGCGTGAAATATGCATGGGAAGGCCGCGAATGTCCGCATAATGATGGTATCTACCGCATGGATCTGCTATCAGGAAGAAGCCGCTTAATTGTTGCCTTAAAAGAAGCAGCGGCAATTCAGCATAAAGACTCGATGGATGGCGGAGGACGGCACTGGTTCAATCATCTGCTTTACAATCCCGATGGTTCACGGTTCATTTTTCTGCACCGTTGGTATCAAAATCCTGAAGGCAAAGGCGGGTGGTCAACCCGTATGCTGACCTGCGACCGCTTTGGAGGCAAAATCCACGTTGTCGCCGATCACAATATGGTCTCGCATTTTATTTGGCGCGATCCCCAACATATCTTGGCTTGGTCCAAACAGCCGGAGATTGGCGACCGTTTCTGGCTTTACACCGACCAAAGCGATGAAAAGGAAATCATTGGCGATGGCGTATTCAAAACCGATGGTCACTGTACCTATTCACCGGATGGACAATGGGTTCTAGCCGATACCTACCCAAATAAAGAACGGTTGCAGAATCTCAAACTCTACCGCCCATCGGACGGCAAAGAGGTCCAGATTGGAAAGTTTTATCTCCCGCCCGAACTAAAGGGCCAAATGCGTACGGACTTACATCCGGGTTGGAGCCGTGATGGCAAATACGTCTGCATTGATTCCGCCCACACAGGACACCGTCAAATGATATTGCTGGATGTGAGCAAAATCATACAACAGTGAGCGCGTGACTTAACAGTAATACCCAAATACTTGTTGGATTAATTGAAGATAGGATTCGGCCGTGCCGAAACTGAATTGGGTATCCCAAGGATTATCCTTGTTGGTGAGGGCAAATCCTTGTGTTATAATGTAAAATGTTATTGACTCACAAGTGAGAATTATGCCTGGGGACAATGAGGACGTGTGCGGATTGAATTCGGTCGGGGAGAGACCCTCAATGAGTCCGAAAATTGGAAGAATTTACACAGCCACAAATCGGAATAACCACAAGTTTGATCGTCACAATAATCAAATAGCACGCTTGAGCAACACATGGAGTGTTCGGAAACTCTTTGGAACGGCCATTCTAGTCCTCGCTTTTCTGCCCTTCCCCACCCATGGCTTAACCATTCGATTTACGGACTTTGACCAACCGCCGTTGGAGCGTAACCGTGCTCGTACATTGCCTATTGTGGGTAGCGATCTGCAATATTTAGTAAGGGCTTTGGGCGCTGGTGTTGAAGGTGGCTACGCCTTAATGGCTCTCTATCAGGAAACCGGATCAACCGGCGGTATTCAATTATATAATGTTGCATCTTATCTTGGCGGTATAACACCCGCCGATATCGAAACATTACGAATCGATTTCTTTAGCACGATTCCCGGCATCAATGTCAGCGCAAGACTTAATTCCGTAGAAGGTCAATTTTCGGATCCAGTAACCACATCCGAAGGTTATACGACTATTGAGTTCAATGGAGCACAACTGCATACCAGACTCAATTCTGATCAGACAGTAAATCTTATTGATTTCTTTTTTGAAGGTTTGCAGCAGGATCAATCTGCCCTGATTGCGATTGACAATGTTGAAATCGATATTCCCGATGAGCTTGATCCACAATATGACACCGTTGCAACGGTCGAAAGCAAATACGTCGCTTATTCCTGGGAAAGTGAACGTCCAACATTTGAAATTGATATTCAGATTGATAACGCGTTCCAACTCGATGCGCTTGCACTACACCTACGATACGATACGAATCATTTAATTTTTAAGGAGTTCACTCAAAAAGTCGACTGGCCGTATTTGGCTGCGGTTCATGAAGAAGATGGCATGATCCGAATTGTTGGCATCGCCGGAGATCAACCGGCTCTGTATGGTTCGCATATTTTGGGTCAATTGATTTTTCAATTGCCTCAGAACGGTGATGGGCAGTCACAAATAACAATTGAAGAAGCAAAGGACGATTTAGCTAAAGCCATAATCGCCAACGGCACAATAACGTCTTTCCATGATCATGAAAGCGCCACAGCCACGCCAACTGAAACAGATACTCCTTCATCAACTCCCACACCGTCCAATACTCCTACTGCAACAGAGACAGAGATACCGACGGAAACTCCAATTCCATCAAACACCCCAACCAGTACAGATACGCCAACATCCAGTCCTACGCCATCCCCAACCGAAGCGCCTGTCGTTGCATACCAATACAGAAAATACACCGTTCATTTCTTGCGCGGCGATTCACCAACCGTGGATGGTTTTACCGGCCTTGGAGAATATGCGGAAGCGGATACGGCCCAAAGCCATTGGGTGAATATCGACACCGATCCGCCTGCGCGTGATTCTGAAGGGACGCTTTTTCAGGCTGTTTACGATGCAGAGAGATTATATGTCTTGGTGGTTTATCGCGACCAAGATGGTCTGAGTACCGGCTCCGTAACCGGCGACGATACGGGATTTGATGTGCATGCCGATACCGTGGGTATTTATGTCGATCCCCTGTTGGATGAACAAAATGATCCTGTAGCGACAGAAAGTCTAATAGATAGAATGCGCGGCTATCTATTGGCCGTTAATCCCAATGCGCGCCTGGAAACGCCTTACACCTTAACCGCAGCGGCGAATAACACAATCGCATTCGAGCCGAGAGCCTGGAATCCGGAAGGTATACAAGTGGCAACCGGCTTCCGTAACAATTGGATTATCACGGAATTCTCAATCCCCTTCCGGACGCTGAATCTCGATGGGGATTTATCCGCGCCTAATGCTCCTGAAGATCAAACACGCTGGGCTGTCCAGCTGGCAAGGAATAGCAGTGCCGCAGGCAACCGCCGCCCGGTATGGAATCCCCCTTTGGGCGACAAAATCTCCAGCCGTCCATGGGGTATCCTGCAATTCTCACGTACAGATTCCTCCATTGTTATTCCGGAGACTCCGCCGACTTCAACTCCAACCCCGATTCCCTATCGAAGCCTCAGTAATTATGTGTTGATCGATCCGATTGCAGCGTTCACTCCTACTCCAAAACCAGGATACGACAGTACACAGGATTGGACCGGACTCCATCTTCGTGTCGAACCTAAAGGCTGGATCACAGATGGCGATCCTGTCCGTTTTTTAGCCGAGGCAAGAACCATCAATCACAAGCCGGTTCCGGCCCGGTTCAGTATTCCTGATCTGCCCCGGATTTTACACGCCGACTTCGATCCTCAGGTGTTGAGAATCCCCGGAAGTTCGAGATTGAAGTTGGAAAAAGCCGTCTCCTTGTCCTATGAAGGTACTGTACCTCTCCAAGTGGAATTAACCTCAGCCGGAATAGACAGCACAGGACAAGCCGAAATACTGAAAGCCAGCCAAGAAGTCTTTGTGCTTTACGATCCGAGTTTGGAATTAAGTGAGCCAATACCTATCCATAGTCGTACAATTCCCATTCATCTTCGCACCGATTCCGCATTAGATGAAACCATAGGCGATGTTGTCCGAATCGGCGGACGGCTGGGTGCAGGCGGTTTCACTCGCATCGGACGTTTGAATACACCCTTAATTCCATTTGTTGATGTGTATGCCAAGCGGGGAGCGGGCGACTGGTTTTATGCTCGTGTTGATGTACAAGAAGACTATCATTTTATGGTCGACATCCCCATCGAAAATGAAGCCATGCTGGATGGCAAATGGCGTATACGCACACAATACAAATCCGACAATCTGTTGCTCCCGATAGCGGCAATGAGTCCGGAATTGATTATCCCGGTTGGAGCCTTGGCCGACGCTGAGCCCGCAACAAAAAGAAAAACAGCTCAAACCCACAAATTGCATACAGCCACATCTTCAAACTTGTTCGGAAATCTAATACTTGTTTCCGGACAAGGCTCTTCTGAGGCCGAAGAAACAACATTCGACGAAATCGCACAACGTATTTATTATGATTTCGTCCCCGGACGGCGCTTCACAACAGAAACGGCCAAAGTCATCTCTTCCCGGTCTCTGCCGGCTGGCGATGGCGAACAGAAGATCGAAGTAATCTCACCCGCTTCAACAAATACGTTGTTAAACCGCATCGCCTCCATTCCCGTCACTGATCCATTGGCAATCTCGATCTTTTGTTCAAGCGATGAAGATGGCAATGTGCGGCTTAGCAGTGGTCAATTATTGGACACCGCCGCCCTTGGTACAGCCTTAAACTCCACGGCGCGTCAGGCCCCCACTCTGCTTATGATCGATGCGCCCCGTGCGGCTAAATCAGTGCAGGAAATTATTGACGCAAGCGGCCAACATGAAAATCTAGCCTGCATTGCCTCAACAGGGGCCGCCCCCTTAAATATCGCCATCTTTGCGGAGATGGAGGGTACCGGTCAGCCGGTTTCATTCACCGATTTCTTCTTCGATCAAATTATCGCGGGCGAGCCGATTGCCGATTCGTTTGAAATAGCCCGAGATCACATTCTTGAACTCCAAGGCCCAATCGTACTGCAAAATCCGGTCATGTTTGCCGGTGAAACAGCGGCCTTTTTAAATGAGCCATTGGGCAGCGCCGCCGTATCCAGTGTGGCTGATGAAGGAATCCCGGATACCTTACCGCCAACGATACTCGATGCGCCCGGCAATCAAGAAATCAATACCGGCAGCCGGCTCGATATCGAAGCCTGGATCGTAGACGAAAGCGGCATGGGTAGCGATCTTGTGGCGGGCGTCATAATCACTCCGGATCAAGAAGAGACAACCCTGCCTTCAATCGAACTTCCTCTAGGTTACGATGCCGACCGGGACAGATTCACTTTAACAATCTTCGACTTCCCCGAATCCGTATTTGGTCAGGTTAACGATGTTACCGAATTTGTTTTTGCAATTGTCGCAGAAGACGCACAAGGTAATTCAGCGGATCCGGCCGTCAGCCTTATCACAATCATCGGCGAGGATGCTCTTCCGCCCGAACAGACCATCACAGTTGAAGACGCGGATTTGGATGCGGATGGTGTTGTAACCTCCGGTGACTTACGCGTTCTTTTTGACTCCTGGCAGAATCCTATGAACGCCGATATCAACCATGATGGAATGCTCGATGCTTACGATCTGCAAATACTCCAGATGTTCTGGGGGCAAGAGGTGCTCATGGAATAAAATCCTCGCTGGATTGCCGCATATTCGGCCAATTACATACAGAGAATCCTTGCTCTTTAAACTCGATTAGTTACATCAGTTAAGTCATATATTTCCGCCTTTTGCGGAAATATATACATTCACACGCTACAAACGACTAGACATCGACCACCGCAACCGAAAAAATAACTTCGGATATTGATACGTGGAGGTTTTCTGATGTCGATCCAATCGAGCCCAGTTTCTTTTTTTACATTCTCCGGCCGCCGGTCATTTATCCGCGCAACTTCCGGTATGCTGGCTGGCTCCTTGCTCTCCGGTTTTATCCCGAATATGGCATTTGCAAAAAATGACCATCCGATCCGTCCTTGTGGTCCCGCTTCTAAATATGCGCCTAAAATACGGGCGGCATTTGTAAGACGAAAAGAAAACTATGGTATGTGGTGGCCTGGCGAGATTTATGATGGTGAAGCCGCACTTAAAAATTACACACAAGATATCCTGCACTCGGCAAAACAATTAGGTTTGGAATTGTCGCTTCGTGACCAGCCCATTCACTCCCTTGAAGATGGAGAGAAATGGATCAAAGAGGCCCAATCAGCCCATGCCGATGGTATTCTGGTTGTGCTTTTAGACCGGCAACAACACGCATGGCCCACAGCAACGCTGGCCGTCGATAGCAAAATACCCTCCGTTATCTTCGCACCCACAGGCGCGGCATTTACAACCAACACATCGAAACTCGCCGGAAAGCAAGGTGTTGCCATCTGCTGCACCGATGATTATTCGCAAGTTCATTACGGACTAAAAATGCTCGGAGCAGGAGCAAAGTTGCGTGAAACCCGCGTGATTGTCATCAAAGGTGATGAACGCAAATCCGTGAAAACCGCCCACTTCGGCACAGAGTTAAAATACGTTCCCGCAAATACGTTTTTAGATGAATACCTCCAGTTGTCCATGGATGACGAAATCCGGCAAATGGCGGATGAATTGATGCGCGACGCTCAAAAAATGACCGGTGCAACAAAAGATGACGTATTGAACGGTATAAAAAGCCTTGCAGTGGCACGGAATATTCTGGAACAGGAACAGGGCGATGCGATCACGATGGACTGTTTGGGGGCGCTGGCAAAATCGAAAATCAGCCTGCCCTGCATTGCCTGGTCGCGGATGTTGGATATGGGCATTCCTGCCGCCTGTGAAGCGGATATCGGAGCCGCGCTCACTCACACGCTGGTTCAATATCTATTCGACCGTCCGGGCTTCCAACAGGATCCTGTCCCGGAAACCTCCAAAGACTGCCTAATCGGGGCACACTGTACATGCCCGACTAAATTAAACGGCTTCGACCAACCGGCGGAACCTTATTACATTTCCAATCATCACGGCAAACGGGATGCAACGGCAAGAACCATGTGGCGGGCCGGTCAACGTGTAACGGTGGTGGATATCCTTCCAATAGGCGAAGAACAACCACATCCCGAAATGCTAATTTCAACGGGCGAAGTGATCGAAAATGTCAGCGTTCCGCCTGCGGGAGGCTGTGTCGTGTCGGTGCTTGTTAAATTGGACAACGTCGATGACTACCTCGACTATCCCGGCTTCCATCAACTGTTCGTTTATGGAGACTTCAAAAAGGAACTCCGCCAATATTGCCGGTTGTACGACATCAAGGCCACAGTCATTTAGCGATACATAAATAAGAACCGGGGGCGTGCGTTGCGGCGCGCCCCCGGTGGTTAACGAACTCGATTAAATCTACATTCTCTGGAAGATTATTCGCCATCCATATGCGGGTAACGAAAATCTCTCGGTGGCATAAAGGTCTCTTTAATTGTGCGTGGCGAAACCCAACGTTCCAAATTAAGCCACGAACCCGCCTTATCGTTTGTTCCCGAGCCACGGCTTCCACCAAATGGCTGTTGCCCCACAACCGCGCCCGTAGGCTTATCGTTGATATAGAAGTTGCCGGCCGCGTGACGCAGAATATTCATGGCTTCCACAATCGCATTACGGTCTTCGGCAAAAATCGATCCTGTCAGTGCATAGGGACTCGTACGGTTACAGAGATGCAGGGTGTCCGTGTATTGGTTTTCGGGATACACATAAACCGTCAGCACCGGTCCAAAGATTTCTTCGCTCATCAGTTTCGATTTTGGATCTTCGGATCGCACGATTGTCGGCTCGATGAAATACCCTTCCGAATCGTTGTATCCGCCACCGCAGAGGATTTCGTAATTGGAATCGCCTTTGGCGTGATCGATAAACTCCGTAATACTGGAAAATGCGCCCTTATCGATAACCGCACCCATAAAGTTCCTGAAATCGCAGATATTACCCATCTTGATCGATGCGACATCGTCAAGCAAACGGGCTTTCAATGTGGGCCAAATGCTATCGGGAACATAGACGCGGCTGGCTGCGGAACATTTCTGCCCCTGATATTCAAAAGCGCCGCGGACAATTCCCGTCGCCAGAACATCGATATCGGCGGACGCGTGAGCCACAATAAAGTCTTTCCCGCCTGTTTCGCCGACAATACGCGGATAAGAATAATACTTACGTATATCAGAACCGACCGCTTTCCAAATCGTCGAAAAAACATACGTGCTGCCGGTAAAATGGATTCCGCCTAAGTCCAAATGATTAAGAACCGGCGGGCCGATTTCCGGTCCCGGTCCGGGAATCATATTGATAACGCCATCCGGCATACCCGCTTCCTGCAGAATCTTCATAATATAATAGGCTGGTAGAACAGCCGATGAAGCCGGTTTCCACACAACCGCATTTCCCATCAATGCAGGAGCCGTAGGTAGGTTCCCCGCGATTGATGTGAAGTTAAACGGTGTAATGGCAAAAACGAATCCCTCCAGCGGGCGGTGCTCCATATAGTTAATGATACCTTTCGAAGAGAAAGGTTGGTCATGATAAACCTCATGCATGAAATAGGGATTAAAGCGCCAGAAATCGATCAGTTCGCAAGCGGAATCGATCTCGGCTTGGAAGGGGGTTTTGCTCATGCTGAGCATCGTGGCCGCATTCAGAGTGGCGCGGTATTTGGTTGAGAGCAGTTCGGCCGCCTTCAGCAGAATCACTGCGCGGGCATCCCAAGGCATACGCGACCATTCCACCTTGGCTTTATTGGCGGCATCGATAGCCAAATGTGCGTATTCTTCCGTACCCTTGTGATAGGTTCCAAGCGATTGACCTAAATCATGCGGACAGCGCATTTCAACCTTGTCGCCGTTCCGGACTTCTTTTCCACCGATCATCATTGGGATTTCGACCGGATGTTCGCACATTTCCTTAAGTTTGGCCTTTAACTCTAAAGTCTCTGAAGCTCCGGGTGCATAAGACAACACCGGTTCGTTAGCAGGACGTGGAACTTGAAATACACCGTTGAACATGATCTACCTCGCTACAATCAATTAGAATTTAAAATAACAAAAGTGGCCCTCACCGCTCGTGCGTTTCTTAAATAGTTCCGAATATACGTAAGAATTCGCCGGGCGGTTATTGCCAACTGATGAGTTCTGCACGGTTTCCGAAGGGAATATCGGCACGGCACCCACATCAGACCTCTGTGTTTGTATCGAAACGGCTTATCTCTGTCAACGCGGTTTTAGCCTACTGGTAAGTCGACACGACAAGAACTTGACTTTACTATCAGCGTCTATCGATACCTATTCGTGACACGCCGGGTTGGCTTTCCCGCTGGGTTCAAGTACCATTCGCGTTACATCTCAAAATCTAAGATTGGCAAAACTGTATTCCCGCTAGGCGTCATCCCAACAATCGTCAGTGGATTCCATCGAGAAGTATTAGACAGGCTTAACCGTATTTTTACGGTATACGGAGAATTCTTGAATGCGTGCAACCAACTACCAAGACATAGATCGCAGGAAATTTCTGGCATTCAGCGGCGCTATCGCAGGAGGAATGAGCGCCTGTTCCGGTACACACACCATCCGGAATTTTTCTCATAGCGCCAACCGAATGCCATCCGGCCATTCGGAGGATTTGGAATCGATTTTTCCTTCCCCTAAACCTTGCCGTAGCCTATATGCCGTTGATATTCGCAATTGCAATCCTGACGAACTGCAAACATTTGTCATTTTGCAAGGATTGGTGAATAGAAAAAGGCCGCGTCTCTATTTAATTTCAACTGAGCATTGCGAGAGTTGGCTGCAATACTATCGAGAGGCATACGGAATCGAAAATCAGATTTTCGGCTCCCCTTATACATTGCTTGAAGTTTTCCGGGATGAAATCGGTGGATACCGAATTTACGATCAGGAAAATCTGCATACAATGAACCTTGCTTCGAGCATGTCCCGCCTCGATAACCTGCTTCCCGTTCATCCCAGTCTTGAATCCCAAATGCAAATAGCCGGTTTACAATGCAAAGACGATTTGCGGGGAAAATTTCATGACCGTTTTGAAGTCTATCGATGGAGTATCGATAATCTGTTGAATTCCAGTTCCAAGCGTGTAATCGCGAATCAATGTGTGCACCGGCCATCTTGGAATACGATAACCTGTCTCTCCGCGGATCTTTTTGTAAGTTCAGAAGCGTTGCAGATTGATCTCTCTACATCCCGTGCACATCCGCGAGACGTGAGACTTTGGCACGAAATTCTAGAACGTTATGAATCACCCGGCTTTGTGGTCGGCTGGCATTGTTGCCGTGACCATGAGCATGAGGCCGTAAGTCTTGCCGCCGAGCACGGCTTTTTTGCACTCTGTAACCTTCGTTCCACCAATTACTCCGTACATCAAGGAGCAGGTTCCAAGCCACGGAAAAAATATGTTCAACCGATTCCCAAAGATCGTGCGGCCAGTGTTTCCCGCATAGAACAAAAGGCCTATATCGCGTTGCTTTATAGCGATGGCGACGCGGCTTGGGCTCCCACAACACATATGGATGACCAATGGGAACAGCCCGAGCGCGGCAAGATTCCGATGAATTGGGGATTCATGACCACGCTCCACCATCTGGGGCCGGGTCTTCTTGAATATTACCAAAATACGCGCACGGACATGGACTATTTCATCGCCGGACCTTCCGGGCTGGCCTATACTTACCCGCACCTCCATCCCAATCCCAAGCCGTTTTTAAGAATGACCCGCGAGGCCATGAAGACGCTCGGATTGCGTGTCGCCAATACAGTGACCTGGGATCCGCGGCTGGCTCATCACGGCGTTACGCCGTCCGCAACTCATGAGCTCCTAAGGGATGAAATCCCCGAGGCCTTGGGATTTGTTCGCGGGCACGCCGAATCGGTTTGGGAACCGAGTCTATTGGACGAGAAGGCACCAATCGTTTATGGAAGTCTGGCGATTCATCGTAATGACCAACCGCTACAGCGGATTGAAGACTTGGTCAATACATTGCCGAATCGTCCGCTCTTTATCTTTGCTTATGTTAACCATCATGTGCCATTGGGATTGCTCGCGGAGGCGGCCGAAAAGCATCGACATGACTACGAGTTCCTTCGCCTCGATGAATTCATGTTGAAACTCCATGCGGCAATCGAAAAGGGCCTGATTAAAGACGATCTCTATCCCGAAAAAGAAGGCGCGGGCGCGGTGCTGATCAAAGAATCGCGTCCCCATTGGCAATCCGCCCTCGATAGCGTTCTCAACATGGAATCGCTTTGCACGGCTAGTGAGAAGGATTGCCTGGCCTTTTTTGAGAAGAGAAGCGGTGGATGCGATCCGGAAGATTTGCGTTCAACATTCCAGTTTGATTTATGCAAAAACGTAGCGGCCATGACAAAATCGGCCTGCAATTGCCGTGGAGTCTATGTCGGCGATCTTGTGGAAGCCGCGGAAATCTTTTTGCGGCTCTATTCCTCTGTTCCCGATTCGGAAATTATTCGGACACTTTCGCAGTGGTGGTATACGTTTGAAGACGATCCTCTAAAAGGCCTGCCAATATTACAGGACGCCACAGGACGCGCCGTCACAAACGCAAGATGGCTGGACAAGGTCAATAAGGACTGGCCTCCGCTTTAATTGGGACGGTTTTCGTACGAATAGAAACTGGAGAATTATGCCTTAAGTACTGAATGAAGCGCTTGCCATTCTGCTATTAATTCAGGAAAATAGACGTGTTGATGAATCTGCTTTCATAATGCCTTGGAGGAACCAATCATGCCTTTTCCAATGACCCAAATCGGTCATCTGCAGCTTTCCCGTATGTTATGCGGGACAAATCCATTTTTCGGGTTTTCACATTTTACCAAAGCCCGCGATAACTGGATGGCCAAGTATTTTACCGTGGAGCGAATCGCCGAAGTCCTTGTGGCCTGTATCAACGAAGGCATCAACGGCACCATGTCTTCGCCTATGCCGCAGCTTTATGAAGCGCTAAATCTGGCCGAAAAAGAAACCGGTGTACGTATGCATTGGATTCTTACTCCGAGCGGCGAAACCGATGAAGAACTGAAAGAGCAGATTCGGTGGTGTCACGACCACGGTGGCGCATTTTGCATGCCCCATACCAATTGGACAGATTCCCGTTTACTCATTAACGAGAACCGCATCGTCGGTCTCGAGCCGGTATTGGAATTGATTCGGGAGTTGGGTATGGGAACAGGATTATCCACACACCGCCCTGAAGTAATCACGGTATGCGACAAGGCCGGTTATGATATCGATTCATACATACAGCCTTATAATCCCAGTGGATTTTTATGTGCCGTGGAAACCGACTGGATGGGGCGAATTATCAACCAGACTCCCAAACCGGTTATGTGTATCAAACCTTTGGCTGCAGGGAGAATTCTGCCGGAGACCGGATTGCGTTTCGTTTACGGTACCAACAAACCGATCGATACCGTGGTTGTCGGCTTCCTTTCACCGGAGGAGGTGCGAGAAGACATCGCCATCGCTAGGGATGTCATTGAAGGACTTAAGAGCGAACGCGAACTGCAATATACGCGCAGCAAAAAGCTATTCGCCGAAGCCTAAAACGGCGGCCCCGCCACAAAGCACAAAACTTCCCGATAAGGGCCCGCACAATAGTGCGTAGCCTTTATCGGTCATTCGTCAATCCACTGGAACGCAGGAAGATCTCCCCGGGGCTATTGAGGCCATTAGACATGCTAAAGGGCAGTCCCCGGTTTAGACCATTCCAATCCCGGCCCTGCCAAGGTCCATAACTTAATAAAATGAATTCACGCGGCGCCAACGGCCCGCCCCCAACGCTGGCAATGTATCCTAAGTTATAATCCAAGCCCCCATCCCTATTGATACCAGGATCGTTATCCCAATAGCCGTATGTATCGTTTCCAACGCGTTTCGGATCTTCGTTATACCCGCTAGATGTGCGGTCTCCTTTATAGGCAAAAGGGTCTTTCGGAATCGAACCCATATAAGCAATAGGCGAAGTGAGAGGTGAAAGAACTTTTGTAAAGTTGCGGTCGGCTAAACCGATGCCGTTAAAAATGTCCTTTATACGGTCATTTCCCTCCTTGGTATCGTCATCCCAAATATCTACCAACATCACATTTCTATCGGCCATTAATGATTGCGCCGCTATTGAAAGGGCATGCATATCCGCATAACAGCGGGATATCTTGGCTCGGATTTGTGCATTTAAGAAATTCGGCACCGCAATAGCCGCCAAGATTCCGATAATTGCTACAACAATCAGTAATTCGATGAGTGTAAACGCCTTTTTATCCATCTCCACCTCATTTCCCTGCCAGCCCCTACAGACCTGGACTCCCTATTTAACCTGTGGCTTATGCCAGCCACAACCGCTAGTATAGCTGTTTTTACATCAATACCAACCGGATTTTTGGCTTTTTTTGCCGCGATATTACAATCTAGGTCCACTGGATTTGCCTGTTTGCCTTCTAAACCGGCTTTCCGCCGGTAAATGATGAAAGAAGTCAGAGAAAAAATCGAATATGACATCTGTCCGAAAAAAAACCTCCGTTCTAAGCGAAGTTAAAAATTTGCAGGACCGGTATGTTGCATTATGTTGCGATTTGATTCGCACGAATACGGTCAATCCATACGCCGGTGAAAACGTTACCGGTAGCGAGGCCGCAGGCCAAGATGTTCTTGAAAAGGTGCTACGTAAAATTGATCCGCTCCCAACAATTCGGCGCTTCGATCCTCCTGATGATATCTACGAACGCGCCGGGTTTATCGGACCTAAAAAAAGAAACTTTCGCGGACGCCCGAATCTTACGGCCGACTGGGAATTAGGTGAACAGAAACAAGATGTGCCATCGATAGTCTTAAACAGCCATATTGATACGGTTGGCGTTAAAGGCATGACTATCGAACCCTTCTCAGGGGAAATTTCCGATGGGAAAATCTGGGGGCGTGGAGCGACTGACACAAAAGGGGCATTGGTTACCGCTCTCTGGGCCATAGAAGCCCTCCTAAAATCCGGCATTCCACTTCAAGGAAAAATCCTCTTCGAGAGCGTTGTGGATGAAGAGTGCAATGGCTCAGGCGCGGGTACATTAGCTTGCCGTCTTGCCGGACGTACCGCGGATGAGGCAATTGTACTTGATGGCGATGTCGGCGTAATCTATGGGTGTGACGGCGTCATAACAGCGGGATTCGATATCATAGGCAAATCCGGACATTCCGGTGAAAAAGATGCCGGTGTGAATGCCATCGAAAAAGCCTTGGTTGTAAAACAGGCCATCGATGCCTGGAAAATTAAACGCCTGAACGAATACCCCATACCTGCCAATCTCGGCGTGTTTCATGCCGGAACCGTGCCGTCAATGATTCCGGCCCGTGCGTCGATGGCTATGAATGCTCTTTATGGTATCGAAGAAGCCGAATCCGCTCGTGAACATGGATACAAACATACCGGAGAGCCCGTATTTGAAAGCCTGGTGGAAGAAATCCGGGCCATCGAAAAAGACGATCCGTGGTTGTGCAATCATCCCACTGGGATTGAATGGGTTAAGGACTTACCGCCATTCCGGCTGGCAGAGAATAATCCTTTGATAAAAGATCTGGCCGATGCTTATGCAAAAGCCACTCGAAAACATCCGCACATGGGCCTGCTTACCGCTTGGACTGATGCCGCTCATTTTGCCAATCAATCCAAAATGCCGGTGGTTCTTTTCGGCGCGGGTGATGGGTGCTCGCATGCCGATGAAGAATGGGTAAGAATAGAAACGCTATATCAAAATGCAGCCACACTGGCCTTATTCCTTCTGAAACGTTTTGGCATCTAATTATCCCGCCTCAATCGTTTCGAGGTTGCCAGTTTTCATCAAAGAATCCGGTGAATCGTATCTCACCGTTTTCCACAGCCACAAAATCCGGAAGTCTCCATAAATTTTCAATCACTTTCATGGGGATTCCCGGAGTACACCAAACCAGATACCGCTCCGGGCACAACGGATCGGGATAAACCATGCAAATTTCCAGTTGTTCGCCCTTGAGTACTCTGACACCGAATTGCACCAGTTCAGGACTATAAACAACCGGCAACAACCCGGCCCTTTTGGCAAGTTCCGGGCTTGTTTCAGCGGTCCCGACAAGAATCAAGTTTTTGCCTTCCGTTTCCCAATTCTGAGCCCGCTCTTCCAAACGAATCAAAGGATGATAGTGCTGTGAACAAGGCATAAGTGAACAAAGCCACCCGCCGTTGGTCATACGCATTGATTGAACAATGCTCTTTGCCTTTTGCTCAGCATTCGTATCGGCCGCAAGAATTACATGCGGTTGATGAAACGCATCGATGATCGGACCTTGCAAGCCATGACGTTTAAGGAGCGTATTTTCAATACATTCCCGGGGAACAAACCAAAGCCCATTCCCGCCTTTGTCTTGTTCAAACCGCAGCGTTAAAAGCCTTGTATCGGGAACATCATAAAGAGCGGAGTATTTTCGGTTGATTGTGACCGATATGCGGTCTTTCCCACCAATCAGGTCCCTGCCCAGCTGTAAAGTAAATTGCTTTACGTTGCGCGTAGTAACCTCAAGCGCTTCATCCCGGGATAGTTCAACTTCGATCTGCGTATCCCGCCAATGCCGGTGAAGCGCATCGACCTCCACCCAAGCATTCCGGTTATATTTGAGCGTGTTTGTGCGAAGCATTACACGTCTCGGCCAAGAATCGCGCCGTTCATTCAAGAGTCGCTCGGAAAGCGCTTCCATTTCCGGTGTATAGGTTTTGTCGTCTTTGATCTTCTCTTTTGTTTCGAGTGTCTCCCATGGACCACCATGCCCCAAGCCGGCTTTAGGCATCTCGAAAAATGACTTATTCGTATGCCCCAATTCTAAATAACGGCTCCAGGCGCGGCGGCTGTTCTCAACATCGACACCGCCGAAAATAGACATGTCATAACTGCCGTGAGTAATCATCATCGGAAGATTGAGCGTATTTTCCAGCACACCGATTGTTCCCTGCCGTTCGTAGAGCGGGACCTGCCAATCTTCGATCTTCAAATCCCGTATACTACGCCAATAGGTTAAACGTTCGTCTATCGCCTGACGTTTGATACGTCCATAGCCGCCATCGCGAAACATCCGGCCTTCCGGATCCATTGAGCGGGCGGTCCAAAGAAAAACCGTGTAATCCAAATACCCGGAACGCGGAAACGCCGCCGAAAACAAATACGGAAATCTTCCGGCCAAATGCCAAGTCCCTGCCCCGCCCATGGAATACCCTTCCACAGTCACATGGTCGAGATCAATCGCAAGAGCCTTTTGCAGCCCATGAAATATCTCCAAGAACTCATATTCGCCCATGCCTTGATAATGCGCATCCCCACGGCAAATCGGACTCACACAAATCGCATGTGGATCTTGAAGCGCGCGGTCCAACCGGTCAGCAAAGGGCGCGACGTTATGCCCGCCGCCATGTCCATGAAGATGAAACCGCAATGCGCATGGCTTGTCCGGGTCATAATCGGCTGGGATAGAAATCTGAAAAGCCTGAAGGCATCCATCCAGTGAAGATGCGTAGGTCCACAAAGCGGCATCACCGATAGGCAATGCATCCTGAGGTAGACGTTCCTCTTTTTCCCATGGCGTAAGTGAGAGTCGCAGGCTCTTGCTGTCTTCTTCAATGAGATAAGCCTTTTTGAAAAAGTGATAAGAAAAGGCTCCCGCAACCTCGATTTGAACTTCTCCTACGGGCAAAGGAATTTCAGCGGAACCATCGACATAAAAGAAAGCATCGTCTCGGGGATTGCCTTCATGATCCAGATAGATAGCCGGAATATCGGCATCGAATGGCAGCACAGCCTTCCCATCCAAATCCGTAATACGAACCGGAAGCCGTAACGGATGTCCGGTTTCGGCATCATTGATACTTAACTGCACATTCACCTGTCCCATTGCACAATTCCACACCATGAGATTGAAAATAAAAAGTGAAGCAAGCCGCATTGGTCCACATCCTTTATGTCTTGCTCGCCGTATCGGCGCATGAACCCCGCCATGCACACAGACAATAATCCTCTGCACCGCATCTAGTATGCCAAGGTTTGAAGGATTGCCAACCGTCATTGATCCCCGTGGTTTCTGTTTCGCGGGACAAAAGCCGGAAATCTATGGTAGAGTAGCCGTGTGTTTATCGATGGTATTGCCATGCTAAGGATGAGATGCAATGTTTAGGATTTTTACGGTTTTGATGATTTTGGGACTGATAGTTATGCCCGGCTATGCAAAAGAATTATTGATTGTCCATGATGAGTGGGAAACGATTGAAGATTTCGCGGGCTATCTGGAAAAAGAAGCCGGATACAATGTAACCCAGACTGTTGAAAAAGATTTTCCCGAGGAACTTAAGAAATTCGATGCCATCATTATGTATATCCATGGCGGCATGACTTCAAAATGCGCCCAAGGCTTGATTGCCTATGCCGAAAACGGCGGAAGATTGTTGGTGCTGCATCACGGAATCGCCTCCAACAAAAACAAAACACCGGAATGGCTGAAATTCCTGGGCATACATCTTAATCGCGAAGAGGGAACCGAGAATTATTACGAATGGATTGAGGAAATTACATCAAATTTCGTTAACCTTCATCCCAATCATTACATTACATCGCATAATGTAACATACGATAAGAAAGTCAGTTACACATCTTCGGACACCCCCAGCCTTCCCGGTGAATTTCCTGCACTCGAACTTCACGAAACAGAAGTCTACATCAACCACCAATTCACGGATGGACGCGAAAAAACCGTGCTTTTCGGATTCCGTTATGAAGATGCGAAAACCGGCAAAGTCATTATGCAGGACCGTTCCGGCTGGTACAAACCGGTAAAAAAAGGTCTGCTCTTCTATCTACAACCCGGACACAGCAAAACCGATTTTGCCAATCCAAACTTTGCACAGATCGTCCGGAATTGCCTTACGTGGACACCGTAAGGTAAAACACGGCTGGTTTGGATCGGCAGCCGCTGTTTGCTCTTAGTTTGCGAAACCGGAGCCTTTTAGGCTCTTCGTGATTCTATAAACTTCGGAGTCGGCTATGAAAACCAAACCGGCATTTTGCTTCCTCATAACGACGTTATTCATGAGTTTCGTTGTCTCCATGGCATCGGCGGAGACAATTTGGTCGATCGGTACAGAAGACCAGTCGAATGCCGAATTCGCACTGTTTGGAGATTATGCCCGCTATAGCCGAACATTTGCCGATGATGTGCTTTTTACCATTGGCAAATCGGCCGCTTTGCAGGACTGGTGCGGCATTCAGCCCGGTCCCCAAGATGCCTGGGCCGGAAATCGAGAGCATCCGTATATTGTTCAATTCCAGATGGACAAAGTCCCTCAGGGCTGGTTCATGCTGCGCATTGCCCTGGTCAGCACCCATGCCGGAGAGCCGGGCACGCTCGTTGCCAATATCAATGGTTTGCCTGCAGAACTTAAACTTCCGCACGGCACTGGAGATTGGGCGTTGACCGATCCTTCGCGCGGCAAACCGTATCGCTTCGATCTCTATATTCCTCGCGAGACCATCCGCAAAGGCAAAAACGAACTGACCTTAACCGCCACCGGGGCGTGGTTGATCTGGGATTCCCTCTCTTTGGATTGCGGTGAAAACGGGCCAATGACAGTCGTCGATCCGGACTCATTCGAACTCATTCTCGCGCCTCTTTTTGTTGAGCATGATAGCCGTCTCTATCAAAAAGCCCGTTTTACGATGACACAGGTTAGTCCTTTTGAAGGATTAACAGCCCGTATCACCGTGGACGGCCAAGAAGCGGAAAAGGCGATCTCGGGAACTACGCTCGGAACATTTACGGAGGATATGGATATCCCCGAAATCAAAAGCCCCGCCGCCCTGCAATTTGAAATCCTGAAAGAAGGAAAGACGCTATTCAGTCGTACGGTGAATGTCAAACCGCAGAAAAAATGGACAATTCACGTTGTCCCCCAAGCGCATGTGGACATTGGATATACCGACCTGCAAGAGAAGGCGATGGAGGTCCACCGCAAAAGCAATGACCTTGCCGTTGAACTGGTTGAAAAAAATCCGGAGTTTGTGTGGAGTGTGGAATCCAGTTATGTCCTGGAAGACTGGCTTAAAACACGGCCTCAAAAACTGATCGAGCATTTCTTCGAACTCTCCCGCAAAGACCGTTTAGAAATCGGCGCGATTTACGGAAATCTGCTAACCGGACTCTTGAGTGATGAAGAGTCATTCCGTTCGCTCTATTTCTCAAAGAAGTTATCGGACCAATACGGATCAGCCTTCCGTAGCGCAACACTAACCGATGCCCCCTCTCATATATGGTCGATTCCAACCGTCTTAAGCAAAAGCGGGGTGAAATATCTCAGCATGGGTATTAACCAAACCCGTGCGCCTCTATTGCGCGGTGGCCTAAAGGAACGTTCGCCGATTTGGTGGGAAGGTCCGGATGGCTCAAAGATACTGGCATTTTTCCACGATCATTATGCCGAGGCCGGAAGAATCGGTTTAACCCATGCCTGGCCGGGGCAATACGATACCGTTGCCGGATTGCAGGCAGCGGAAACTCTCATTCCGGCTATGCTCAAACGCTATGAGCAGGAAGGCTATCCGTATGACTCCATCCACATTCACGGCGCGTATGGAGACAATCGCCCCCTGACCAGGGATTTGCCTCAGAATGTCCGCGCGTGGAATAAGAAATACACATATCCCAAAATCGTCTTTTCAACTAATTACGAATGGTTCTCGGCCATTGAAAAGAAATATGGAAATCAACTCAACACGGTTCGTGGTGACGGAGGTCCGTTCTGGGAAGACGGAGCCGCTTCGAGCGCATTAGAAACAGCCATAAACCGTCAAAGCCAACAACAAGCCCTGTTGGCGGAAATGCTCTTAACCGGTCTCCATGCCCAAGGAAAGATCAAAAAAGATTACCGCCAAGCATTTATGGATATCTGGCACAACATCATGCTTTATGATGAGCATACTTGGGGCGCGCACAATTCCATTTCGCAACCGGAACTCCCCGAAGTCAAAGAGCAGTTCCGCTACAAAGCGCAATTTGCCACATGTGCGGCAAAGCAACTCAAACCGCTTCTTCAAGAAGCCCGAAAACATATCGCCTCCGGTTCTGCCCAGAATCTTAAAAGCCCGGAGTTAAAAAACGACAAGTTAACGTCCAGGTATTATGAAATCTCATTTGACCGTGAACGCGGAGCGATCGGAAGCATCATTGACCGCGAAACCGGCAAAGAACTATTGGATAAAAATGCCGCTTATGGATTAGGGCAAGTCCTTTACGCACAAGGTGAAGAACCTCCCTACACCATCACAACAGCACATCTGCGGAATTTGCATCAAATCCCTGCGGGAGTGGAATTATGGCTTGAGCATCCCTACATGCCGCAGATTAAAATGAATCTGCAAATCGATTCCGAACGGAAAGGCATATCCCTCTATTACGATATTGAGAAAGTTCTGACCCTCCAAAAAGAAGGGGTGTACATCGCCTTTCCATTTGCGGGACAAAAGCCGTCCGTCGATTATGCCGTCGCCAATGCAGTCGTGCGCGCAGGCCGCGATTGGTTGCCGGGGGCCTGCAAAGACTGGTTCACCGTTCAAAACTGGTTGCGTGTGCGCAATCCGGGCCAGGATGCGTTATGGATCAGCTACGATGCCCCGCTTATCAATCTACAAGATGTCAATTCCAACAAATGGCTGAATGAGCTGCCCATCGAAAACGGACATGTGTATGCGTATATCATGAACAATTACTGGTTCACCAATTATAAAGCCGGTCAGGGCGGGCGCTTTCAATTCCGGTTTGCTATCACTTCAGGCGAAACAATATCCAATGCGGACGCATTCCACTTCGGGCTCGATTGGACTTCGGCGGAACGCAAAGCCATTCATGGCATGGTCGGTGTCCAACCTTCCAATGTTGTCGTGAGCGGCTTCAAACGCGCAGAAGACGGACAAGGTTATATTGTCCGCCTGCGTGAAATGAGCGGAGAACCGGCACAGGCTATTTTAAGCGTTCCGGCATTGAAAACCGTCACATCGGCCCATTTGACCAATGGCGTAGAGGACAATCAACAGTCTCTTTCCATACAAAATGACAGGGTGCCGGTTTCGCTTAAGGGGTGGGATATTGCCACAGTGCGGGTAGAATAAGCGAATTGGTGACATTCATTTTCATACGTTATGGGAAGTAAACAATGCGTGAAGGTATTTTGTGCTTTGGTGAAGTCCTTTGGGATGCGCTCCCGGCCGGTCTGTTCTTAGGCGGCGCTCCATTTAATGTTGCGATTCATCTCCATCAACTCGGACAACCGGTGTCATTCGCCAGCCGGATCGGTAACGATGAATTGGGTGCTGAAATCACACGCCGCCTCCAAAGACGCGGTCTTGATTCAAACCTCTTGCAGGTAGATAACGAACTCCCCACCGGTTTTGTCCGAGTCACACTGGATGCAGCCGGAAGCCCCACATTCAACATCGTCGAGCCTTCCGCCTGGGATGCAATCGCTCAAGAAGAGACATTGCTGGAGTGCGCGCAAAAAGTGCAAGCCATCGTCTTTGGCAGCCTGGTTCAACGTCAACCGGTATCACGTGCCACATTACAGAAGTTGCTGGCCGAAGATGTCCTTAGAGTATTCGATATCAACCTGCGGCCTCCATTTGATAACAAAGAAATTGTCGAAGAATCCTTAAAACTTTCGCAAATCGTGAAATTGAACGATGACGAGCTGTTACGCATGGAACAGTGGTTTGGGCTTCCATCAGGTCCCGAACATTGCGCCCGGGCCATGGCGGAACGTTTTCAATGCGAAACCATCTGTATTACTCGTGGTCCGAATGGCGCCGCCTTGCTGCATGAGGGTGAATGGTACGAGCACCCCGGCTATGAAGTCAAAGCGGCTGATTGCGTTGGGGCTGGAGATGCCTTTTTGGCGTCGCTTCTAAATGGCTTACTGGAAGGCCGTGACTCTGCGGCGCTGCTCCCCTATGCAAATGCACTGGGCGCGTATGTGGCCACGCAAAACGGCGCGACACCAAACATCAACCATAAGGCGCTCGAAACCCTACGCACATCATCGTAATAAATAGAATCAGGCGAGACTATTTTCCGGCTCGGGATTCCTAAACCAATATGATTCCAATGATATCGCCGCCGTTAAAATCGGCTCTACGTGGCTCTGCCTTTGGCATCAAGAATTTCACAGATGCACTGGCATACAGTCTCTGCTTGTTCCTCAGTCATCACCATGGCTGATGGGAGGTTTACACCCAATGGGCTCAATCGGTAGGCATTCCGATTTCGTTTACATGCGGCAGAGAGATCGGAACATTTCTCAAAGGCAGGCATAGCGCTTAAAGGATAGAAGAAGGGACGGCAATCCACGTTCTTCTCCGACATCAAAGCAATAAATTGCTCTTTGTCCATCTGAAGGGATGCATCCAAAATTAATGTGGGCATCCAGTAGGCATGGTCAACATCCTCCGGGCATGGATTGAGCGTAATCCCGTTTAGGCCTTCCAGGCGCTTCTTATACCAGTCAAAAATCCGGCGTTTAATTTCAAGAAGTTCATCAACGCGTTGAATTTGCGCCAATCCCAAGGCAGCCTGGATTCCGCTCATCTTATATTTAAAGGCCACCTCATTGTGCCAAAACATCTTCTCTCCCAAACAACGCCCATGATCCCGCAGGATGAGCACACGTTCGTAGAGTTCCCGGTTACCGGTAACCAGCATGCCTCCCTCCCCTGTTGTAAGAGTCTTTGCGCCAAAAAAACTAAAGACTCCCACATCGCCGCAAACGCCCGCTTTGCGTCCTTTATATTCAGCGCCGATGGCCTGGGCCGCATCCTCGATAACAGCAATACCGTTTTCAGCCGCCAAAGCACTAATACCATCGTAATCCGCCATGCACCCATATAAATCCACAGGAACAACGGCTTTCGTACGGGGTGTAATGCACTCCCGGAAACTTTCAACACTCAAACACCAATCCCGCTCATCGATATCCGCAAATACCGGCGTTGCTCCGCAATAAGTGACCGGGGCCGCCGAGGCAATCCAGGTGATATCGGGCACAATAACTTCATCTCCGGGACCGATATCCAACGCCGCCAAGGCAAGATGAATCGCCGAAGTGCAAGAAGGCAGACAGATGATATAAGGAACTCCTAAATACTCCGCAAAAGCGCTCTCAAAACGCTGCTGATACAGAACCGCATTCTCATACCATCCGTCGGTGACGGCCTGAGTCACAAGATCGATCTCTTTTTGCGTAATGGAAGGGCCGGATATGGGAATGCGTTGCATGGCTTTTACTTCACACACTTTAAATAACCATCAGGGGCGACGGTTATTAAAAGTTTATGCTCGATCTCTCGATCCACAATAAATCGGTCGTTGGTTTTTAGAAATTCCCAAACGGCGGTTCGCGGATTGCTCCCAATTCCCCACGGCCGGTTAGCACAAATTTCCGGCGGCAGTTCTTCAACCACCGTATCGAACACAACAACATAGCTCCCCGGCGCGACCAACGGTGAATACGCCTCTAGTTCTTTCAGAACATGATCATGACAATGGTTTGAATCCAAGACCACAAGAACACGCTCTTTGCCACGCGCCGCTTCATGCACTTGTTTCACGACTTCCGGAGCGATTGCAGACCCCTCGATCATCCGGATCCGCTTAAACATGGGGTGCGCTTCGATCTCCTCACGATTATGGGCGCGTATATCCACATCCACACCAAGCACAAATCCATCGCCGCCGATGAGTTCCAGCATTGAAGCATAAAAAATCAGTGAGCCGCCCCGGGCAATACCTGTCTCAAAAATCAAATCCGGCTTGATCTCCCAGATCAGTTCCTGCATGGCAATAATGTCTGGTGGGAATTGGATAATAGGCCGTCCCAGCCAATTAAAGTTATAACAATACTTATGTATCGAGACTTTGGCCATCCACTCCAAAGACAATTCGCGTAATTCGCCTTGTTTTCCCAAGGCTTCGATGCTTTCTTTTCGCTCGGCTTCGAATTGAATATCGACTGCCATAATTCAATCGCCTTCTTTTCTGCGCAGGATAGCCATACGGATCGGACTGAATTGCCCCATCCAGGGCAAATCGACGGCCAATCGGTGGATATCGTGATCGTAGTCAGGTTCTTCACCACGGCGCATACACATGGCCGAATAAACAACCCGCGTGGCAAAATAATAGGAACTTGAAAAGTCTTTGATTTTGGTAATTTCAAAAAAGGGCTCACCCGCCGCTCGAAACTCATCTTCGTGGAAATACAGGTTATGCCAACGCACAGGTATTTCCGGCAGCCCCACGGCAGCGCGGGCCTTGTTCATGTTCTCTTGGCCTTCCGCGAAATTCTCGATGGCAATGTAAAATCCACCCGGCTTTACTGTTCCCGCCACAGATTTAAGCGCCCGGGCTTGATCTTCTTTCGATTCCAAATTGATCAAACAGCGAACACTTAACACTGCATCGAAACATTCCCCGCCGCAGACTTCGTTAAGCGCCAACACATTCCCTTTTCGAAATCGAATCCTCCCCTGTAATTCGGGACGGTTCGCAAGGCTGCGCTCGGCGCTCTTAAGCATGTTTTCAGTATAATCGATCCCCAATAAATTCAGGTTCGGCATAGCCTCTGCCAAATGCAGTGTTGTGTAACCATCTCCGCACCCGGCATCGAGCAGACAGCCTTGGGAAACACCCAATTCAATCAACGTTTCCAAGATTGTCTTGATTTCCAGCTCGCGCAGGTGAATATCGTTGGTTGTGGCCGCCGGATTCGAGGCAAATTCAGCCGCGCGGTCTTCCCAATAACGATGAATTTGCTCTTTCGAATTTCCCATGTCATACCTGAATGGCCGCGTTTTGAATTCGATGGATGATCTTTCGAACGGCCATTTTTTCACTTGGATTCAAGATTGGTTCTGCCTTGTTAATACCTCAAGTTGTTCCTTCACCTTAAGCGCGCGTTCGTCTCCGGGATGATTCTTCAGTTCATGCTCCAGGGCCGCTTGGGCTTCAGACAAACGCCCCTGATAGGCCAAACAGATCGCACGCGCGGTTTGTATTCCGGGATAGCCGGGGTAAAAAACAAGCGCATCTTCAAATTGCCGCAGCAACTGCGCCAAATAAAATGGACGCATAACCCGTTCCCAGTCCGCTGAACCATCGGCAATGGCTCTACCCGGATTCCATTCTTCATAGAAACGATTCGAGCCGACCAAGGCAATCGCACGGTCGAGTTCCATTTTTACTTGATTGAATGCCGGGCCGCGTGCCATTTTATCGATAATCGCTTGTACCAATCGTGGCTTTTCGCCGGCTTCAATAGGAGCCGCGCGAACGATTTCAACATGACGGCAGATATAATCCAGATAGGGCAATGTCACACCTGCACCCAAAGGAAAATTCTTCTTTTCAACATAGGCGCGGACATCTTTCACCCATGCATCTTCTTTGAGATGCGAAGCATAGATATTGCGTATAAAGAGCGGCTCCGGAATCTGCACGATCTTTCCATGAAATAGAAGTTCCGTGATCTGTAATGCATCCGTCCCTAAACCGGGCGGTAATAAAAATCCAATTTTGGTAAGAGTTGTTGATCGAAAAAGCCCATAGTAGAGATTGCAGAATCCCAGCCGTCCCACAATCTCGAGAAAACGTTCGGCAGCGGATTCATGAGTAAGATCAAAGGGATCGATATGCTCCCGAACTAGATTTCCGTCATTATCGACGAGTTTTGAGTGGGTATAGGCGAGAACCACCTCAGGATCGGACTCTAAAACCTCTAGACAACGACGAATACAAGATGGTTCCCTCCGGTCGTCATGCGCAGCCCACATAAAGTAAGGGCTCCGTGCCAGTTCGTATGCACGCAGAAAATTGCGTGCGGCGCCGTTATTATGTGTAAAACGGTAGACACGAAACCTTGAATCCTTCCGGGCAAATTCCCGGTAGATCTCCTCGGTGTTATCTGTGGAAGCATTATCGACAACGATAAACTCAATATCTTCAAAGTCTTGCTGAGCCAGATTCTCAAGCGCGCCGGCTAAGAGGTCTTCACCGTTGTAAACCGGAATCCCCACACTTACTTTCGGAATATGTTCCGCCATTAAACTCACCTTGAGAGCCTTTTCTGCCGATAATCAATTGGAATTGCAATTCGAAAAGGATTCATTCAATTGTCGGACGCTCCGGCTCCAGCCTTAATCGGAAAGTACAGGGGCAAAATATGCCCCCTAACAGTCAATAGGCCCGGATAATGTACATTCTTGGACTTTCTTTCGATTATCATGACGCGGCAGCGGCACTGATACATGACGGCAAAGTCCTGGCGGCGGCTGAGGAAGAGCGTTTTTCGCGAAAAAAACATGATGCCTCCCTGCCGAAGTTGGCTGCGCAATTCTGTCTGGATGAAGCGGGAATCACATCTTCCGAGCTCGACCGGGTTGTCTTTTATGAGAATCCATTCCTCAAACTGGATCGAATCCTTCATGCCTCCCTTTCCGGATACCCAAAAAGTCTCTCCTACTTCAATACGACCATCCGTTCCTGGATCCGTAAAAGCAAAATCGATGTAAGAACCCGCATTGCCGAAGAACTTGGTGTGCCGCGTTCACATGTCACCAGCCTTACGCACCATGACACCCACGCGGCGGCCGCCTTCTTCTGTTCTCCTTTTGATGAAGCCACCATCGTCACGCTGGATGGAGTAGGTGAGTACGACTGTACGACAATTTCTCATGGCCAAGGCAACGGTTTCAGACGTCTGCAAAGCGTCGCATTCCCCCATTCCATCGGACTCTTTTATAGCGCCTTAACGGCCTTTCTGGGATTCGAGGTTAATGAAGGTGAATACAAAGTCATGGGCATGGGTGGATTCGGAAAACCGGCCATGCTCGATGAGTTTTTGAATTTGTTCGAACTGCATGAGAATGGCACATATGCCATTCGGCAAGACTGTTTCAACTTTTTATGTCCGGAAACCGTCCCCTACACTCCCGAACTGGTCCGATGGCTCGGTCCTCCGCGTAAACCTGAAACGCGCCTCTGTTTGGATGGCGCTCATACGGGCGATGATGAAGTGCTTGACGCCAAACAGAGTCAGCATTACACAGACATCGCCGCCAGCGTCCAGAAATGTACTGAAGAAGTCATCTTGCATGTGGTCTCTAAAGCCGTTGCCCAAACCGGCATTTCCAATGTTTGCCTGGCAGGTGGCGTGGCACTCAATTCGTTGGCGAATGGACGGATCAAACGTGAACTGGGTTGCCGCCTATATGTGCACCCCGCAGCCGGGGATTCCGGGGGGGCCATCGGAGCCGCATTGCTCAGCTATTACAAAATGCATCCACAAGCGGAACGCAAACCGCTGAAAACGGTCTATTTGGGCCGGGCTCATGATGAAGCCGAAATTCTCAAGGCATTCCAAGAGTCTTATACGCGCCGGTACCGTAAATTCGCCGATGAAGACGAGTTGGTTCGTGTAACCGCCAAACACATCGCAGATGGCGCTGTTGTGGGTTGGCATCAAGGCCGTTTTGAATGGGGGCCGCGCGCCCTTGGCTGCCGGAGTATTCTCGCCAATCCCATGCGCCCGGATATGAAGGCCATCGTCAACGAAAAAATCAAATTCCGTGAGCCATTCCGGCCCTTTGCGCCTGCTGTGCTGGAGGAACGCGCCCATGAGTTCTTTGAGATCGGTGAAATCGATTCTCAATTCGATCCGGAATACTTCATGATTTCAGTCTGTGATGTCTGCGAAGATAAAAAACATCTCGTTCCGGCCACAACTCATGTCGATGGAACCGCTCGCGTCCAGATGGTATCCGCACAAAGCAATCCACTCTATTACAAACTAATCGCGGCATTCGGCGAATTGACCGGTGTCCCCGTAATTCTAAATACATCGTTCAATCTTCGCGGCGAACCGATTGTAAACTCACCGCTTGATGCCATTCGTACATTTGAATGGAGCGACATGGACTATCTCATTGTTGGCGGTTATATCGTTGAAAAGGAATTGGGATCATGAAGGTTCTCTTGGTTCTCGCCGCGGAAGAAACGCCGCGCCTGAAAATCGAACGCATGATCCGCTTTATCGAAGCGGTAAAAAATCCGGATTCCCTCAGCCTGGCCGCTCCTGGCTCCTATATCAATTATTACCAAAAAGAATTACCCGGTTATCAAATACAGGAAATTCAGGCAACAACCCTCGATTTCGATTGCATTGTCTACGCACAAACCGAAGATGGGAGTTGGAATACATCAATCCGCGATATCGGCCAGGCCAAAGTCTATGTCTTTGACCGCCGACGCTTACGGAAATTCGACAACACCATCGACGAAGCTGACTACCCTCATCTCAACACGCATGTCTTCAACCGCCTTAGCCCGGATACGGACCGGGGATTCTACTATTTCCCTTACGGAAATCTTTTCCGCGATGTGGGTATCGGACCGCTCGATGAATTCGGATTCCGCATTGATGCAAACATAGACGAATTGAAAAACCGGCCGAAGGATCACAAAGTCATTGCCGTCTTTGGAGGTTCTGCGGCCTGGGGGCTTTGGGCGTTACACGATGAGATGTTCACAACCCAACTGCAGGAACGTCTCAATGCCTATTGCCAAGAGCAAGGATACAGAACGAGATTCACTATTCTCAATTATGCAAAACAGGGCGACGTCGTACTTAATGAGATTCTGGCTTTCAACCTATTCTGCTGGGATATTCACCCGGAAATCGTCATTGCCCATGATGGCTGGAATGACCTCGGCTATGGCCAATTGTCAGATTCCCACCTTTTGAATCACCATCAAATCACCTATCAAACCAACCTTGAAGCCTGGTCGGAAATCCTGCACCAAGAAAAGGTCAGCAGTCACACATTCGCAGTCCAAAACCTCTCGGATCGCCCGATTGTCAATTTCCCGCGTACAATAGTCACGGCCTATGCCGCACGGTTGCGCCAGTTCCGGGATATCGTCGAAAGCCGGAAATGCACCTTTATTTCCGGTCTGCAACCCGGTTATTTCAGCCGGCCCCGGCGCTCTCCGGAAGAAACCGCCGCTATTGATTCGTGGGAGCCCCGCAAAGGCTTCTTTAAAAACATGCCTTTTCTCTATGAAAAGTATCTGCAAATACAACCATCACTAAACATGCAGCACTTTGTTAACTTCGACGAAGTGTTTCGGGATTATGATGCAAACCACACCCTGCTGGCGGATGTCGTGCACACCACACCGGATGGGGAAACCGTCATCGCAGAGACCTATGACCGGTTGATCCGCTCACGCATCCTCCCCAATCTCCTGGCCGATTCGGAAGAAGATCATCATGAATAAGAACAGTTTTCCGGCAAAACTCACACGCATCGCTGCCTACAGCGCAATCGAATCCTATCGTTTGGCCGGAAATATCATCCGGTCCGCCTTTATTGAACGCTTATGGATGACCTCTCTGTTCCTGCTATGCGCCTCTCCATGGATTCTGACCTTACGCATCCGTTACCGGCTCAATCCACCCGCCACTGAAGAAAAAGTCTCCCCATTCATCTATGCCATGCAATAAAACCTGAGTTCTAAGGAGGATTCTAGTTAGAAAATAAGCCTCTACAGCGCCCTGAAGTATGGCTATTTCGACTTTCCAAATACATTAAACGCCCCCGGCTTAAGCACCCCCTTCTGAAGCAAATGTTCTTCCATGCTGCGTATAAACTTCGCCAACGCCAGGTTCTTATCATCGTCACCGAGACGAATCCCCCCGATAATTCGCTGAAAGAGTGTTATACAATCCTGTTTCTCTAGGATTTCGTATTCTTCTTCAATACAAGAAAGAATATCGCTTCCCAATGATGCATTGTTATGAGGCGACTGATGCCGTTCGGTTTTATCGGCCCATTCCACATATTCATTGCGGATATCATCCATCCGGACATCAAACTCGGAGGCGGTTTCAGGAACCGGCAACTCCTCAAACCACGCCCCGGATGCCGCCAAGAGCGTCCGTACCAGCAATGCAAACGCACATTCTGAGGCTCCGAAATTCTCCGCCAAAGGCTCCATACAAACAAAATAATGTTCGGCTTTTAATGCCTTTTTGATTCGCCGAATCAGCAGTCCGGGATTCTCAATGTGATGCAAAAGGCCGACATAGCTGACTGCATCGAAAAACTCCGGCGGTCCTTCCCAGCATTCCAGATCAGCCGCAATATACTCCAATGATCCCGCAATCGATGCCGGGCCTGCATCTTGGTACGTCTTTTTCGCTAGCTCAATACTCGTTTCCGAAAAATCAATCCCGGTCACGGCAAAACCGGCGCGGGCCAGTTCCAATGAAAACCAGCCTGTTCCGCATCCCACATCCAAGACACGTGATCCGCGCGGCAAATGCCGGAGTAAGCATTGAATACGAAATTCCGACCAGGGACGCAGCGAAAGATTGGCAAGCGCTTTACGCCGAAAAGGACTAAGAAAGAAGAAATCGCAATCCCGCATATTATCCAAATCGGGAATAAAACCGTGCTCCGCGCGAGTCTGCGTCAACTTGTCGAAATGCTGTTGTTCTTCCGCTTTTGTATCCATAGGATTATAGGAGTCCTTGTATTCAAACGTGTACGTTTCGAATTACCGCATTTCTAGACGATTCTGACTTCCGGTACAGGTATTATAAATTGCCCGCCTTTTTGCCGGTAAGCCTCTTGTTGACGCATCACTTCTTCTGCAAAGTTCCAAGCCAATAAAAGCAAATAGTCCGGCATTTCCGTTAAAATCCGGTCCGGAGATGAAACCGGAATATGCGTTCCGGGTGTATACCGCCCCTGTTTTAATGAACTCCGGTCAGCAATAAAATCGATTCGCTCGGGGCCAATGCCGGCAAAGCTGAGCAGGGTATTGCCTTTGGCCGGAGCTCCGTATCCGGCAATATGCTTTCCCTGCTCCTTTAAACGATCCAGTAACGCGCATAAATCTGCCCGTAACTTCATGGCCTTCCCGGCAAAACACTGATACGTAGAGAATTCACGAAGCCCCTTTTGCACTTCTTCATCCAGCAATTGCTTCACTGAATCCTTCACTTCCGACACGTCCTTCCGTTGGATAAATACCCGCAGTTGACCGTGATGGATCGGCAAATGCTCCACATCGATGATCTCCATCCCCATCGATTCATACAGCCGCTTCATCGGCCCCAACGCCCAATAAGAAATATGCTCATGATAAATCGTATCGAAAGCGCATTCGGCTATAAGATCCCCAAGATAGTGCGCCTCCAGCACAATTACGCCATCCGGTGCAAGAACCGTATCGAGTCCGTGAAGAAAGCCTGAAAGGTTCGGTATATGCGGGAAAGTATTTGTGAACGTAATGACGTTCATTTCCCCCCAGCGTTCCAAAATTTCACGCGCGCTTTCCTCTCCGAAAAAACCGGTATAGCGCGAGATACCTGAATCGCTCGTCAATTCGGCAAGATTCTGCGCAGGATCCACTCCTAATACATTCACGCCATGGCGCTGAAATCCGCGCAGCAGCGTGGCATCGTTACAGCCGATATCCATAACCCGGTCATTTTCGGAAAGTGAATAGCGCTCGGCAATCACATCACTTAGCGAATACAGATGAGCCTTTAACGTATCTGATGCCGCTGAAACATAGAGATAGTCTTCAAACATATCCTGCGGCGGCACCGCGTCCATCAACTGAACGTGGGTGCATGAATGGCAAAATCCCGTGCACAATGGATAGAGGGGCTCAGGCTCCGACAGCTGGTCTTTTGTCAGAAACCGATTAGCAAGAGAGGTTTTACCCAAATCCAGAAACGGCTCGACACGTTCCGAGCCGCAAACGATACATTTCGTCATCGTGAACTCCAAATAGGTAAATATTCCAAGTGGGCCGGGAAAAATATGCTCTTAGAATCCTAATCCCTCATTCCATATGAGGCATCAAGAGCCGTGAGCCTAAGGGTTCGTAATCGACTTGCACTTCTTCTAAATCTTTGAGCGCGGCACGCACAGCCTCATGCTTTTCGGGAGGAACCAACAGCACCAAAAATCCTCCGCCGCCAGCGCCGCAGAGTTTTCCGCCCAAGGCTCCGGCTTTCCGTCCGATTTCATACCAAGCGTCGATCTTTTCGTTGGTAATACGGCTCGCCAAGCGGCGTTTGAGTTTCCAAGCCTCATCCAGGATCGCCCCGGTTTCGGCAATATCCAAGCCATTGGTAAAATTCCGGCTTAGGATTTCGGCCTGGTCCCGCATTGTCTCCAGTTCCTTCAGGTGTTCATTGGTTCGCTCTTTTTGTTCATTCAGAACAGAGTGGGAATCCCGGCTGATCCCTGTCCAAAACAAAAGCATATGACCAAACAAACGGATGCGTTCGTCATCTTCAATATGTTGTGGTTGGACAGAAACCTCTCCGCTGGAAAGAAATCGAAATAAATTCATCCCGCCATATGCGGCGGCATAATGATCCTGCTTCCCGATAGGCCGTTTTAAAACAGTCATTTCGATATGTGCGGCCTCATGTGCCAGTTGGCCGGGCGAAACCTGACGGCCGATATAGGTATACAGTGCATTCATAAGCCCCACGGCAAAGGCGCTCGATGACCCTAATCCGGAAGCCGCAGGAATATCCGCAACCGTATTGATATAAATCGGAGGATCTATTTCTAAAAAACGCAGGCATTCGCGGATAATGTCGTTTTTGATATCCACAACATTCCGCACCATTTCCGTTTCTGAATAATTAAGGCGCACCGGCTCGCCAAACAGTTCCCCATGCCGTTTCATCGACACATAAACATATTTATTGATTGCTGTGCTTAAGGCAGCGCCGGGTTCCCGCTCGCAAAAGGCGGGCAAATCCGTCCCCCCACCGGCAAAACTGATTCGAAGCGGTGTGCGTGTAACAATAAGTCCCGGTTGCCTCGTAAGCCAACTATCCATGCTTTAAATCCCAACTATAGGGAATCGAATTATCAAAGGGATCGATCCGGTCCATTTCTTCCGGATCGTGCGGCTCGGTGGCGCAATTCGCCATAATCACCATTTGATTGCCATAGGCTTTATAGCCATTGGCAATTCCCGGCGGTATCTGCACCAATACGTAATTATCCTCACCGAAAAACACTTCCTGCAATTCGCCATAGGTCGGCGAATGCCGGCGCAAATCGTACATCACCAGTTTGGCACGCCCCGCAATCACGGCGTTATTGACCGTCATGGTTCTATGCACATGCCAGGCTTTGACCACTCCCGGCCAGGCACATGAAAAATAAATCTCTCCGAACTTTTTGAAATGAGGATCGGTCGATTTCAGCATATGCATGATCTTCCCCCGCTCATCGACAATCTGACGCAAGAGAACGATATTCACGCCGTCAATCATGATCAATTTCCTCCGGAATTAACTCCAATACAGGGAACGATTAAGTTTGCCCTCGTCCAAAAGTCTCTGCAACCATTTTAGACGAATAAAACGGGGCCCTGTAAAGACTTCATGCGTAATCCCCAATTCTTGGAGTTTTTCGCACAATTCAATTGCCCCGTCTTCAATATCGAACTGAAAGGCAAAACCCGGAAAGGTTGTCTCGAATTTCTTAAAGCTTGTTTTATAAGTCCGTTGATCTACATCCGCGCGAGCCAAAATTTCCAGACTGCAACCGGGTACAGTCCTCACAACAGTTTCCGCCAATTCAATAATCTGATGATTCAAACGGTCGCATCCGTTGTTAAAAAACTGATTATGGACCTTCTCAATTGGGGCTTCTAATACCATGAGAAATGCTCGGGCCACATCGCGAACATGGACAACCGGACGCCATGGTTCTCCGTTGCTAAAAAGCACAACCTTATTTGTGGTCACAGCCGAACCGGCGAGATTGTTGAGAACCGTATCGAAACGCATACGCGCCGACACGCCATACACGGTTCCATTACGCAAGAATGTGGGCGAGAAACCGTCACCGGCCATGGCTGAAATGATCTTCTCTGCTTCGCACTTGGAACGCGCATAATCCGTTTGCGGATCGACCGGAGAGTTCTCATCGACCGTATCCAATTCCGCCATGCCATACATAATGCACGAGGAGGAAAATAAAAAACGCCGCACACCGGCCTCTTTGGCAAACCGCGCCAGTTGAATGGAAGCATCGATATTGATTTCGCGTGTCCAATCCGAATTCAGATTGCCGATTGGATCGTTGCTCAACGCCGCTAAATGAACCACAGCGTCAAAATCCTGCAAATCCTCTGGCTGCAATTTTCGAATATCTTTCCAGATGGCCGGAATTTCCGGTTCGCCGCTTTGCAAAGTACATTCCCGAAAATAGCCCGTATCCAGACCGGTTACCTCATGTCCGGCCTCTATAAACAAAGGCGCCATTACAGCACCCAAATATCCGTTATGTCCGGTCATCAAAACGCGCATTACAATTTTCTCAAATACTTCCTGCTAAGAATTGCCAACCGGCGGCTACCCGGCCAACACCGTATCCCCATCAACTAGTTCATAAACGATATCCAAAAGACCACGCTCTTCCGTAGCCAATGCGAAAGGACATCCGGCGGCCCGCGCCGCTTCCGCATCACGCGGATCATCTCCCACAAACCATGTCCGGCTTAAATCCAGGTGATACTCCCGTTGTGCCTGAATCAGCATCCCGGGTTTGGGTTTTCGGCAATCGCAGTCGTCTTCCCAATGGTGCGGGCAGTGATAGACAGCTTCAATATCCCCGCCACAGTCGCGAATTTCCTGGGTCATCGCTCTGTGGATTTTGTCTAAATCGGATTCGGTTAAATGCTGCCTGGCAATCCCGGCTTGGTTTGTAATCACAAATACTCGGTAACCTGACTCACAGAGAAGGCGAATCGCCTCTTGAGCTCCCGGCATCCATTCCCAGTCTGACCACGAACGAACATATTGTGCTTTCGGCATTTTCCGGTTCAACACACCGTCACGGTCAAGAAAAATCGCCGGTTCTCGGGCCAAAAAAGTCTCTGTAAGAGAAATACGTTTGAATGATCCAACGCTGTAATAACGGTGAGAAGTCACAAATGCTCGAAGAGCCCGGCGCTTGATAAGTTCCGGATAAACAAACCGCTCGAATGAACAATTCTCATCCGGAAGCAAGTCAAGGACTTCTTTTTGAAAAATACCGAATCCGATATCGACTCCACTGAGTCCTGAGGCTTCCCGCTTTTTGTCATAGATATCGACAATTCCATCATCTCGGATACGCATATTGTCTTTTGTGTACGCATCCTGATTGTCATAAACAACAATCATCGCGGGCTCATTCCCCTGCACATACAATTCCCACATACGCTCAAAATCCATCGGCCAGTAGTTATCGCAATACATCAACAGAAATTGTGGATCGAGGCGCGGTTCTGCTTGTTTTAAACGTTCCCCGGTCTTGTCATCGGCGTCGGTAATTTGGTATTCAATCTGAATACCCCACCGGCTCCCATCGCCGAAATATTCGACAATCTCATCGGGCATATATCCCAAAAGCATCATAACCCGCTCGAATCCATTGGCAGCCAACAATTCGACCAGATATTCCATAAAAGGCTTGCCATGGAACGGATACATAGGTTTGGGATGGGAATCTGTAAAAGGCTTTAGACGCACACCCCGTCCACCGGCCAAAATAACGGCTTGCCGGGGGCGTTGAGTGGCGGAGAGGCGAATAGGTGAATCTTCAAATGATGAATGCATAAGCTGTGGGTTCACCCGGCCGGGGATCGAGCCTTCATGAACGCTGGCTGTATCTGCTGTCTGTATACCCATCTTACAATATCGGGACCGGCTTTGCACATCCCCTGTTTTCAACCTCAAGGCACAGAAGAATAGAGCATCCAAGCCGAACTTGCCGCAGGAGTGCAATTTTAAATTGTCACATCCATACTAAGGCAGAGTTTGTCCTTAATAGAAAAGTTATCGTCAACAATTTGATAGACGTTAATAGATGGATCTACTTGTCAACGTTGGATTTAGGAAAATTATGGCTTGATCTTCGGAAACTATAACAAGACTCGCTTACACACTTTACTTGGATTTCAAAAGGAATTGGACCACTTCATTCGGTTCTGCAATCCACACGTCATCCCCTCCGACACTCCGCACAGTATCGAATCGCTCATCCAATTCCTCCGCCGTACAATCTTTGGCCGGGTGAATCGGCTTGCCTGGCATGGGACAATGACAATAATCGATCACCCATCCTCCAAGATCGATAGCCTGGTGCAGGCGTTTGTAGGGATCGAAGACTGAATAGAACGGCCCCGGATATTCCGTATGCAAAGGGCATCGGCCAAGACGGTAAAGGTCTGTTTCCTGTGTGTTGACCATATCGTAAATCGTCAAAATCGCCGTATATCCGGCCTTCCGGGCCACCTTAAGCGACGCAGGATAATTCTCATTGCTGCCCGGAACACAAAAGATGGTCACAGGCATATCCAGTTTTTCTTCCATGACCTTACGGCTATCGACCACTTCGAAATCCGCATTTTCATCCGAAATCACGCCATGGGTCATGCTGTGGCAAGACACCCCCCATCCCTCTCGGGCCAATTCGTGTATCTCATCTTTGGAAAGGATCATCATTTTATCGTAGCTGCTGCCGGGCACATCACGCGGGACACCGATCTGTGGCGCAACCAAAGCCACATGCCCCGGGACGTTATAACGGCGGTGAATGGGCAAGGCATGCTCCAAAAGCGCCGCGCACCCCTCATCATACGTAATGGAATAAACCCAGCGTTTCCCATCTTTCCACATAGCAAAATCCTCTCTTAAGAATCGGACTTCTTATCTTTCGGTTCGACAATTGGCCCATAAAGATCGGGCCGCCGAATGGTGTCGAAAATCTCACGCATATCCTTATAGTGCTCTCCCCAGAATGGCATACGCCATTTCGGATCGAATTCCGCAATGCAAACGCCTAACCGATGTCCTGTTGAAGCTATCACTCTGCCGTCAGGCGCAATCACTTTGGCATACCCCATACTCTTCCCGGCCAGAAACGGTTCTTCCAAATACCGGGAAAGACCAAGATACATTTGACTGTCGATAGCCCGGGCCTTTTCGATGCTTTCCAACATATCGCCGGTGTAATCAAGATACATCGTTGGTACCAGCACCAAATCCGCCCCTTTGAGGCCGTAAATCCGGAACATCTCGGGGAAATGGATATCCATACAGATCGCGATGCCGAACCGTACGCCTTCAAACTCAAAGACCGGAAATGGATCCCCTCCGGGCTCTTCGGTCGCGATATATTCTTCAGTCGGCGCAGGATGCTTTTTCCGGTAGCACCCCTGTAATTCACCTCTCCGATTCAAGAAAAAACCTGCATTGGCCACACCTTGTTCGACCTGTGCGGAGAGACTCCCAACCACGGCGATTCCGGACTTTTGTGCAGCCTCACAATAAAGACGGAATTGTGGATGTTCCTCCAGCGTGGATTGGCCCGGCTCTTTGCCTGCCACGACTTCCGGTTCTTCAGGAAGCAACACCAAATCCGCTTCCCGCTCTCCCGCCGTATAGATCGCACGGACAGCATCTAGCTCCGGCTCGGCTTTATTGACGGATGCAACTGCGAGACGAAATTCTCTTGCCACAAGGAAAACCCCTTTCAGACAAGACCGAAACTCTAGAACCGGCTTCAAAATCATGTCTTATAAACGGCCGAGGAGGGCCAGGCTCCAGCCAAACCGTTGTTTCTTGCTTAAAAGCTGAATATGTATTTAACCGGGTGGCATAGACAACTCGTTTGTCTGTGCGCGTTAGCGCAAGAGGCGATAATCAATTTTGCCTATCGCAAAGACTTTCCTGCCATCCACTAATTCTCTTAATGGAACACACCAAGCACCGAAGGTGCGGCCAGAAAATAGCCCCGGGCAGAGTTTGGACGCCGATGGCGGACAAACGCCGCCCGGGGTCATCATCCCCAAAGATCAAAAGCGCTGTAAGTGCGCAAGAAAAATTCCCGAATCAGTTCGTCAGCCCCTTGCTCTCTCCAATATGGATTTTGAAACCAGTTCTGGTAAGCATACAAAAAACGCACCTCGATGAACAGCAAACCACTTAGGGCTGCGGCAGAGTTTGTTCCGGCCATGGACGAGTAGAATCCTGCTGTCCGGACTGTTCAAACACAAACAGACGCTTGTCTTCTGCTCCCAAAGTCAGTTTTCCTCGTAACAGCGGCATAGGTGGATACTCATCCCCTGCGGCTTTTGTAATCATCTGGATCGGGGCGGATGGTGCAATACTCCATTGATCCGTCGATCCACGCGTTGCCACGCATGAAGTGGCTTGCTTAAATTCTAAACAAGTTTCCCCGCATTGCACATAAGTCCCAAAACCGAGCACAATCAGCACCGGTTGCTCAGTCGATTTCGAAAACACGATTGCTGCATAAACGCCATCGGTCTCTAGCTGTTCACCTTGGATATTCCCCTGCCCTTGATTCACGGCCAAAAGAATCCGCTGATCTTTCAATCCTAATTCGATCTCACACGCGCCGCTGTCCAAGATTTTTGATTCACCATTTACAAAGCAACTTGGCTCATCGGCAAAGGCAGGCTCGTAGATGGCCACAAAGGTATTTTCGGGCCCCGTGCGACGGGCCAAAAACGTATGTGTAAATGGCTTTTCCTGTTCGTAGGGTTGAGTCAAAAGATGAAAAACGCTTGTTATCCCTTGCCCGGCTGAAGGCAGCAGATGCAGACGCATTTCCGCATCCATCTTTCTTTGTGGATAAACCGATTCGGGATCCCCGGCCAGACTCCAAACCGCATTCACAATTTCCCCGGAATCACCCGCTTCATAGTCAGCCTGCCCGCCGCGGACATATTCCGGCGCGTCGAATGCTGTCTTCCCATCCTGCAGGCCGGCATCAATTTGCAGCGACTCCCCATAATTGTGATAAAGGTAGTCGTGTGTTTCCCCACCCCGCACGTGAAAGACATCCACAACCACGTTTTCGATAGAAAACACCGTCCGGTTGTAATGTGATGCCGTCTCATAAAGCCCGTCGCCTACAGCCTGGATCACCCCAACCGAGGGATGGTCCAGAAATCCGGTGATTTTAGGAATCTGTTCCCCCTTCAGCCCTTCGCCCTGCGGTTGTGATTTGCGGTCAATTACAACCGTATTATGCGCCCAACTCATCGTGGCATGATCCCGCAAACTCAAATCGTTATAGGGCGTGGCCTTTTCCATACCCATCAGTCGGTGGCAGGCATAAATCAATAAATTCAGGCGATCGGCGTGCTGATGCCCTCCCCCGGGCAAAAGCGCATTAACCGCCGCATAGATGTTGTTTCGTTTCAGAACCGCATAGCCGGATGACAAGTTGGCGGATGATGTCTGTAAGCCATCAGTCTCGATCTCCGGAGCGCCTACAAACAATGCCTGCTCGGGACGGTTGCCGCGCAAGATGTCTTCTTCCAAACCAAGTTCTTTATAGCCGCAATAACGATAGGCGATTTCGCCGAATGGATCATAAATGGCGGCGCTGGCTTTGGCCGCCATCGAATCTCCAACAGTCGGCAAGGTTCCATCGAATGCCGCCATAGCCGATACCCAACGGGCAATGCCGGGCACCCAGGCGGATTGAGGATGCTTCGGCGAAAAGTAGTCAAAAACTTCGGGAGGAAAATGTTCGGCATCGCCAACCGAAAGGTTATGCCCCATCACCAGGTCCCGCAAAAACGGGCTGGCCGCATAGAGATGATACCCCGAACAGAGTTCCCAATGTGCGCCGTCATCAAGAAAATGGTGTTCGGTCATATAAGCCAAACTGCGGTGCTCGGGACGATTCTGCGGCGTGTAATCGCCATACCCAAATGCGAATTCCAAAAACCTTGGCTCACCCACGGCAATGCCAACCTGAATAACTGTGCCCAAAAAGTTGGCCAGGTTGTTATGGTCGAAATGGTACTCCTCATCCATTATCGCGTTTTCGCAAATGGTTCGCAGGAATTGATCTTCAATCCGCTGCTTCTCGTCATCGGTCAAAAATCCTGCATCCCGCACTAACTCGTAGGCAACCGCGAATTTGTAGAGATTCCATGAGTCCCCCTCACGCGCATACATCAGCATGCACTTGCCGCCGTAGTTTTCGATGACTTTCAAGTTGCCGGTGACTTCATCCGCATAATAAAGCAATACCTGCGATACCCATTCCGCATATTGGGATTCTTCTAGCACTTGATACAAGACACCCGACTGATAGCAGGCTTCGGCCAGATCAATGATGAACAAACATCCCCAGCCGTCGTAATATGTTCCCGCCAGTTCGCTGTCTTTTTCATAGACCGGGGAAAATTCATCGGCACGGTATACCTTCCCCGTTTTGGGGCTTACGAATTCCTTATCTTCAAATGGCGAGAATATGAGCCGCGCCTTCGTTTCCGGGCACGTAAAAAGGTGATACACCCCCACCCGCCGCGTTGGGATCATATTCAAGACAGTCTCAATGTCCTGATCCAACCACGTCCGGCAAACTTCCTTTTTATTCTCAATAATTTTTTGCGCCCACTCGTACTTTTGATACTTCTGGCGCATTTCCCGGACTGTATCGGTTGAGATCATGCCCGCCGGATGCGCATAGTTGTTGGATGATTCCGCAGCCTGCCCTCTGCCGGTCACAAACATGATCAAAAGAAAGAGAGAGATTTGAAAGCGGTGGACTGATAAATGCAGATTGAACAATCTTCGTTTCTCCTACGATCCTCGACTCTACAAATCGGAACAACATCAGCAAGGAGATTCAAACGAACACCGCAGTAATTACGCGCACCTAACAATTTATAAATAACTATTCCAAGCCGCGATTACTCGCCAACATATCGCCGCTTGAGATGAGTCCATTACTGGAGTGATAGGAATACTTTCCCGTCCGCTCTCCGATATCGACATATTGCCCACCCCACTGCGCCTCTTTATCGGGCCCGACCGAACGCATTACATATCCCATACCATAGGGACGCATGATGGCCTCCTGCGCTTTGATATGCGCGCCCCAATACTCCCAATAGCGTTCGTTCTTACCTAAGATCGCCTGAGCTTCAAACCGCTTGGGTATCCAAGCATCCGTTGGGATTGTACTCATATAGGCGATGGGCGTTGTTAACCGTTTATAGGTTAAAATCTCTGAGCCGGGGCTCGAGCCAAGGCCGTCAAAATCCGGAACATAGCTCCCGTTATCCATCCTGTACATTTCAAATGAATTAACGACATTGCGCATATCCGCCAAAGATTGTGTCACCTTCGCGCGGATTTGTGCGTTCATGAAATTGGGAACGGCAATTGCCGCAAGAATGCCTATAATCGCTACCACAATTAAAAGTTCAATAAGTGTAAAACCACGGGAGTGCATCATATTTCACCTTCAGCCATATCGCATCATTCTAAAACCGAAACCATATTCTTCGCTAAAAAAGACTTCTAGTAAAGAGAGAAATAAACAGCCACGCCCGCTTGTCACGTTTGTATTGAACGGCAATCCAATTCGCTTCGAATTAGACATTTTCAAGACAGTGCTTATTCCACAGTCAGGCGAAAAAAAACGAAACACAGTAGATCGTTTCTAAGTATCCTTTGGGTGTATACTACCTGGGAATTAACCGAATCATGGATGATACCTCGCTCATAAACGCCATCGAGCAGTTTCAGCTCGGCACGCTTTATGAATGGAGAAAAGCGGGAGGTACAAAAAATTCAAACTACGCCGTTGTTGCGGATACAGGCAAATGGTTCCTGCGCAAAAAACACCAGGACTACTGCGATGAGGCTCGAATTGAGTTCGATTTTCAAGCCGCGAAGTTCTGGTCCCGCCATCGGCTCCCCGTGCAAGTCCCATGCATTACACCTCAAGGCAAGCACTTTTGCCTTCAAGCAAACGAAATGTGGGAGGCCTTTCCGTATGTTGAAGGCAGCCATTTGAGAGATGGGAATCCGGATGACTGCCGGGCTTTGGGCCAAACCTTGGCCGCTCTGCATGGAACTGGCCGGGAATTCCCGCACCGGTTTTGCAAAGCAGCTGAGCGGGGCGAGACCGATCCCCAACGGCTTCGTATTCAATGCGAAACACTGCTTCTGGATTGCCCGCAATTGGCGGAACCATTAGCCCATTACAAAAAGGCCATCGTAACTGCATCCAAGGACCTGCCCAATTCTGTCTTTACGCAGTTACCCGCAACTCTAATCCATGGGGATCTTCAACCGGCCAATATCCTCATGGCAGATAGCTCGGTTGCCGCGCTGGTCGACCTTGATTGGTGTATGTGGATGCCACGCATTTATGACATCGCCTACGCTTTGCTCTGTTGCTGTGCCGGTCATGAGGACAAATTTGATGGTGGCGATATCTGGTCGCTTACCCAAACGCCGATTTTCGAAGGCTCCGCATCGCGCGCCTTCCTCGATGCCTATCGAAAGGGCGGTTGTCCGCTCACCAATAATGAACGAAACGCTCTCTTACCGCAGCTCATTCTTTCCTGGTGCGAGATGCGTATTGATGGCGCGCTAAAGGTCTCCCCTGAACAGCGCGCCGAATTTCTGCAACGCGATCCACATGAAATCGAGACTGCAATACAGAAAGCCCTTGCCTAAAACTTCACTCGCACTGTCTTGATTTCATAGGGAAGAAATTCCAAAGTTGCTATCCCGCGCGCGTGTTTGAGTTTTTTGTCCTGACGCTCCACCAGATTGCATTCCGAAAGGCTGCTCGGACGTTCGGTAAACATAATTTTTGCCGTTCCCCGGCATCCATGAGCTTCATAAAGTCGCAAGATCAACGAATCGTCTGCCTCAGCCTTTTTAATGCTATCCACGATGATGTGGTCCGAATCTAATGTCACCCATGAATAATCCGGCGGAAGCGAACCACGATGGCTGCCCGCCGGTGTGCACAGCAATGGCGTATTCAATTCCGCCGATTGTCGTACGGCGGCTCCCATACGCCAGTCTCCGGCATGAGGATAAAGGCTATAGGTAAAGGCATGATGCCCTTCATCGGTGGTTGGATCCGGCATCACCGGCGAACGAAGCAACGAAATACGCATCAGATTACCCCGGCAGTCGTATCCATATTTGCAATCGTTCAACAGGCTTACACCATAATCGCCTTCCGATAAATCCGCCCAACGTTGCGCGGCCACTTCAAATTGTGCGCGCTCCCAGCTGTGATTACGGGTAGTTGGACGTTCCAACGTTCCGAATTGAATCTCATACGTCGCCTTATGGGCGTGGATATTGAGCGGAAATGCCGCTTTCAGCAGCATCCGCTTCTCATTCCATTCCGCGGTTGTGGAAAAATCGATCCGTGGCGAATCCGCATACAGAATAACATCTTGAGTTAAAGTGGATTTCTCTGACTTCCGTCGGATCCGTAGACGAGCCCGCAAGGGGCCTTCCTCACACACTTCAAGTTCCGCCCGTGCACTGAATGGTTGGCACTTCTCTTCAAAATTAAAATCGATATCCCAAGCGTCGTGTTTGTGCGGACGATCTTCGAACAGTTGGAGTAAATTCCCTTGTTTCCCCGGCTCAAGAACATCCCGCTGATATCGCTTATCGTAGATGCGGCTGATTTCTCCCGCTTGGTTGAGTTCGATCTTTAAATATTGGTTCTCCATACAACTCTTGGAGACTTTCAATCCCGTGTTCGCTGTTTTTACTGCTTTTGCATCATTCAGATGGAAGACACGATGCCCCATCGACGGCACTTGGTCGGCAAGGAAAAGCAAAGCACTCCCGCCGTCCTCCGTCTTGATTCTCTGCACCGGCCGTGATCTTCCATCCGGCCCGGTGATGACCGGGTGTTTGCAGCCCTTGGTGAGCGGAATTTGTACAAGTTCCGAACGTTCCCAGGAAAGCGTGTTCGTGACAACCACCGCCTGTCCTTCGCCCCGTGTATCGCAAAGACGCAACAATTGCCTCTCGGCTCCGGCAATCGTCTTGTGCGCCCGATTCAATACGCCTTCGAATTCTTTCTCCGAAGTCTTATGCACCTCGGTTACGGACGAACCGGGCAGGATGTCATGGAACTGATTGAGGAGCACAATCTCCCAATCCTTGCGCAGGTCCTCGGTGGGATATTTGCCATCTGACAGGTATGAACGCGCTGATAGTATCTCCGCATCCCGCAAGGCCAATTCGCATTTCCGGTTGAAACGTTTGGTGCGGGCATGAGTTGTCTGGCACCCCCGGTGCAGCTCCAAATAAAGTTCCCCGGTCCATATCGGAAGTTCCTGCAAAGGAACACTCTTTTCAATATCGCGGAAAAACTCCTCGATTGTCCCGAATCGGCACGCCGGAATCCCCGCCAGATTTTTCAGGCGTTGCCCGTTCTCAAGCATTTCCTTTGTTGGTCCGCCCCCGCCATCGCCGAACCCGAATGAAGCCAAGCATTCCGGGGCCAGCCCCTTGGTTCTATATTTTTCCCAATGACCGATTAACTTATCGGGTTGCACTTGGATATTGTCTTTTTCGTCGCTCGCTATCGATAGGATTCGTGTGCCGTCGATGCCTTCCCACCAAAACAGTGAATGCGGAAAGGGGTTATAGCTATTCCATGTCATTTTGGTGGTGTAGAAATAATCAAGTTCCGCTTTTTTGAAAATCTGCGGCAAAGCCCCGCTGAAACCGAAAGCATCCAGAAGCCAGGCTACACGTGAGCGCACACCAAACTCTTTGTCATAAAAATCGTTTCCGTACAGAATCTGCCGGACGAACGATTCTCCGCTTGGGACATTGTTGTCTTGCTCAACCCATGGCGCTCCCAAACATTCCCAACGGCCTTCACGTACACGTTGCCGGATTTGCTCATGGAGATGCGGATAATCCTCTTTGATATAGGCATAAAGTTGCGGTTGGCTGAATGAAAAGGGGAATTCGGGATATTCCTCCATATATTTGAGCATCGAAGCCACGGTGCGCCCGCATTTGCGCCGCGTTTCTCGGATTGGCCAAAGCCATGCCGTATCCATATGCGTATGGCCGGTCAAAAATAACTTGCCATCGCGCGGTGCGGACGGGAACTTCTTCAAACCTTCACGCAGAACCTTTTGTGCCTTCTTGAGCGATTTGAAATAAACGTCCGCTCCTAAATGTTGAAGATCCACTTCTTTCAGGACCTGATGCATTAAACGCACCATGGTCAGCCGCAACATCGAACCTTCAGGCTGCACCAAAGCCGCATCGAGGGCGACACGTGCATCCCAATAGAATTTGTGCACATCCATTCGTTTCACGGCCAGCCGGGCATATTCAAACAGGACTTCAATAGGCAGCCGGTTCACATACGGCGTATTAACCGCCTCAACCAGCAGATCGTACCGCTCCCCTCCTTTGGCGGAGGAAGTCAACAGAACTTCATCCCGGTTTTTGCATAATCCCTGAGTCGGCTTTCCATTTAAATAACAAAGGCTCTCTCCCCCCGGTCGAAGCAGCAAAGCCACGGCCTTTCCTTTGAGACCGCGGGGTATAGAAAAACCTGTGCGGAACCAGCAAGTACAATCAGGATCCGGCGCGCCCCAATGCAATGGCAGACCGATCTTACGCCATCCTTTGGTTGGTGGACGGTCCGGCCCTTTGCCTTGGCCGGTTGCACACATCTCCCAGCCGTCAATCGCCTGCATATCTTCATAAATCGTTCCGCGAATTTCTTTGAGCGTATTCTCCAACTGCTCAATCAAAATCTGATGTTCTGCTTCGTGCGCCTTCACAGTGTCATGATCCTCCGGGCCGCCTTCTCAAGCCGCCAAGTACATTTCTAATACTAAAACTGGTTCCAAAACTACAGGCTATAAATGGCGGCGGGAGGGCGAAGCTCCTGCTGAGCCGTTACCTTAAATAGATGCATATGTATCTCCCTATCCACCAACTCTCTCAATGGAACACACCAAGCACCGTAGGTGCCGGGAGCGACTGTCTTAAAAATCAAGGCCACATCGCCACGAGCCGAATCGACTATCGGCACTCTGCTTTGCGGGGTGCTGATCAGGAATATTTAAAAAATACACCTCGAAATCGTGGGCCGTTAGGCGTCAGGTCCTGCCCGGTCACGGGCCGGGAGGGTGAGACTCCTGCCGAACCGCCGTTTGCTATAAAAACACATACATCTCCCTATCCACCAACTCTCTCAATGGAACACACCAAGCACCGTAGGTGCGACGAGAAAATAGCCCCGGGCAAGCGTAGCGCCGCCCGGGGTAAAATCCACCATAATTCTCAAGCGCTGTAAGCGCGCAAGAGAACGAATTATCTCGATCCGCAGGGTGCCGATCTACTACATCATAGAAACACACTCCGGAATCGTGTGCCGTTAGCCCCGCCTTGACAGGACCACCGTGGCGCCCGGGTAAAGCCTTGGCTTCCCGAAAAGGGATTTTGAAACCACTTCCAAAAGAAATAGGGGGCATGAAAATCATGCCCCCTCCAAAAAGTGAGATCGTTCCAAGACTCAAAAAGTCTTCGTAACTAATCAATTACATGTCGCCCCACTGAGCAACAGGTGTAACCGTCTCGCCAAGTGCCCACTGCACGCAACGCTGGATCACGCTTGTACCTTCCGGCGTTAAGTAATCAAGTGGTTCAATCCAAACCATCGGATGTGCATCGTCACTTACGGGGCGCTCATTTCCGCCGCCATAAAATGTCAAGACACGGCGGGCGGGAGCTGGCGTACCATCGGATAGAGAAGCACCGGCTTCGATAACCGCGACGGCGGCTTTGGTCGGATCACTGGTCCAAACAGCCAGGACTTCAGCGCCAGGAGCCGCATTATCGACCATGTCAAAAATGCCTTGCCAAGACCGTCCCAAATCCTCAGGAGGACCATCCGGTCCGTCACCGTAAATGTTAAAAACATCAGGAAGGCCTGCTGTCAATTCATGCACTTTGCCGGCTTCGGTCAAGGTAATGGATTGAGCGTTTTCACCGCTAATATCACCACTACTGGAGCCGCTAAAAATGAACGTGGAGCCGATTTTGCTCTCACGATCACCCAAATTCGCATGTTCGCCCTGGATAACGGGAACAGGAACACTTTTCAATGGCGGGCCAATGGATGACCAGCAAGTACCTGTATTCCAGCAAAGGGCATAGCCCTCATCTTCGAGGAATGTTGGATACCAGTTGAATACGCCGTCATCGACCCAGGGGAAATAATCCGCATCATCACCTGATGGGAACGGCATTTCACCATCGAGTAGATAAAACTGCACAACATAATCCGGCATCAGAATGGGAAAATAGCCCATTTCCTGAAGCTTATAACGAAGGATTTCATCGCCCATTGAGAAATGAGGCCCCACAGCGAAGTCCCGGTCACTGGTGGAATTATCGCTACCAGGAATCCAGGAGATACGAGCTGAAAGTGCCAATTTCTTCGGTGCGGCATCGGCGGCAACAACACCGAAGCACAAAACGCATACCGTCGCTAAAAGAAGAACTTTTTTCATGTTAATAAACCCCCATGGTGTTTTTACCGGCTTTCGTCATTGCGAAAGCCCCAAAGTTGAATACTGTTTTTCTTAAATACTAAAAGGACCTCACCACCTCCCTTCGCGATGCTGTTCTATCAAATCTTCGACATCAAAATATCGATTGATTTCTATTATTCTCCATAAAGATTTTCACAAACTAAAGCGCTTTAGTCTACCCCCTTGTTTGGGAATTCCTAAACATTTTACAAACCGCCAAATATTTCATAAGTCTATGTATTTAAACAACTTACAAGATAATCACCAAATCATTACAAATATGATCATTTAAATAAGATATCATTTTTTGCCTTTCTGCCGGATGGCCAATACCCATGCCGGATAGATTCAGTATCAAGATTTATTCAATGTTTCACTCCCGGACATCCGGTTGTGATTCTCTGGCGGCAGGCGTACTTTGAATCCAATATCGGATAGAGGGCATCCCAACAGTTGAGGAAAATAAAAATGTTATTTCGAGATAAGATTTCCTTTTCTATTCTCATGATTGGCATTAATTCATTCTTTTTGGGGGCATCCAACACCTATGCATTTGATGTTGCTTGGTCCGGAAAAGCCGGAGAACATTTCGCACAAACTCCAAAGTTTTATCCGGCAACATCCAACCCAACAAATCTTGTTGCAGTCACAGAAGAAGGCATCGTCTCCTTTTGGGATGCGAACGGCACATGTTGTTGGTCCAAATCACTCGGTGGGAAGTGCATGGCGCCTCCCGGGATCGGGGATGTGGATGGAAATAATGTGGCGGAAATCATCATAGGGCTTTTGGATGGCAGTATCGTTCTTCTTAATCCCGATGGCACAGAATGCTGGCGCAATAAAATGCCTGGACGGATCAGCACCTATCGCTGCCCGGCACTCGCTGATCTAAACGAAAAAGACGGATGTGAAATCATTCTCACGGATGATCAAGGATATGTCGCCTGTTTTGCGGGTGACGGACAACGTTTATGGCGTTTCCGAATCGACAGTTATTACGCTTCTCCTGTGGGTATTGGCGATCTTGATGGTGACGCTGAGCCTGAAATCGTTTATGGAACGGAAAATAACCGTGTCGTCTGCCTATCCGCCAATGGTAGATTAAAATGGGTTCGTGAGATTGAAGGAAAATTCGGCCGAACCGCGCCAAGCCTGGGCGATCTGAATGGCGACGGATATCCGGATATTGTCGTCACAACCAGCTTCAACACGCCCACTCCCAAGATGATCGCCCTCTCCGGGCCGGATGGAGAAATCTTATGGAAAAGTCCTATACAAATGTGGGCTTATGCCTCAAATGTTATCGCCGATCTCGACCGTGATGGCACTCCGGAAGTTATTTGCAGTGGCCGTGGCCGCCGTATTCATGTTTTTAATGCGGATGGCACATTGCGTTGGAAAAAAATCCTCGAAAGCGGCGGATATTATTATGAATCGGTCGTGGCCGACATCGACAACGACAAAGCCTACGAGCTCATCAATGGCAGCCGAACGGCGCCTGGAATCGAAATTCTGAACGCTGACGGCGGAGGGCTCGAATCCTATGGAAAAAATGATTGCCACATCACCCCGCTTGTTGGCGATCTAGATGGCGACAACCTGCTTGAGTTGATTGTAACTCAAAAAAACACGGGAACTTTGGTTTGCTATGATCTAAAAACTCCCGCTCAGCCCGGTTCTGTATTGTGGCCCACCTATCGTTACGACTCAGCCAACACCGGTAAAATCAAGCAAAATCTGCAACCGGCAGCCCCTATTTATCGGCAATCAAAGACTTCAGAACTTAAAGTAAAAATCCGGAAACCATATGTTTGTGGCGTAAACCGGGCGGAAATCGATTGGCCTGAGGCTCTTCCGGAACGCTTTTTACTGGAAATTGCTGTCCAACCCGAAAAACAGCCGGCTGAAATCAATGTGCTGACAATTACACGCACTGAACTCCCTCAATTTGTGGAATTCAACCTATCTCACGCTAAAAAACATCGCATCGAATTCTCACTCTGTGATTGTCAGACCGGACAATCCATCGCTAAATGCACATTAAAAATTAAGAACCAAGGTGTGAAAACCCTTGTTAAGTGGTGTGAAACCAAGAATCGCCTCTTGGATGAAATCGCGAATACTCTGGAATCAAAATCGCCGAATGCAGCACTTTTTCTCAGGGAAACAGCGGCCAAAAGAGAGGCCTCACTTTCCGCAATCAGAGCTACAATCGCGAATATCCGCAGGTTGAGTGATCAGCAATACGACCGGCTAAACCAAGATGTCGCAAGATTGCGCCAAAAAATAATTGATGACCTTACCCTGGCCGAAACCTTAAAAGACATTGCTCAACATACCTCAATACCTTCCGTGCTGGTTTGGCCGGATCCCAATCCATGGGATGACCGGTCCTATTTGGATGGTCTTGCATCACTTGTTCCTGAAAAGGGCGCCGAACTCAATATCTGGATGCTTAAGAATGAAACCGAAGATGCCGCATTGAACCTGCTGAACCTTACCCCCAATCCCATCACAGTGCTTATTCGCCCCCAAGACAATGCACCGGACTTTCTGGAATTCCGCGAATTAATCGAGACTCCGCGAGACGATGGCAACTGGGCTCGTGATGCCCTGCCCCGCCTCAATGAGGCTGGAACGATAGAACTATGCCCGGGAGAAATCCGCCAGCTATGGGTCGTCTGCAATAGCAATTCACTCGCCCCGGGGACACACAAAGCCAACATCCAATTTTTGGCAATCGGACACAAGGACGAATTGCAAAAAGCCACAGTTTCACTCGATGTTGATGAAATTGACCTCACATCCGGTGAGCCCTTTATGCGCTGCAACTGGTCTTCACCGTCACGCCTCCGCGGAAGAGGATATGACATCTCGCTGATCCGTCCGGCTATCGAATCCGGGATGAATATTATGACCGGCCTATCTCTTCCTATACGCAAATGCGACGAGCAAGGCCAATTGATTGGCGTTGCCGACTGGTCAATAGCAGATCAGGATTTGGCGGTGCTGACAGAAGAATGTTTTTTATTGTTCTCTCTCAATATCAAAGCGCCGGAAAGTGTTCAGGAAGGTGACTCAATCTGGTGCAAGGCGCTCCGGTCTTGGGCCGATGAAGTGGCCGCACATCTCGAATCGAAGGGTTTTCCGCTTTCCAAATGGGCGGTCTATCCGGTGGACGAACCCGGGCTCTATGACGGTCCCCGAATTGAAATGACTTTGCAGAAGGCAAAAAACATCAAGAAAGCGGCACCGTATGTGCAAGTCTATGCCAATCCCTCCGGTGAGGTGCGTGAAGACAATTTCCGGCCGCTTTTGCCCTACATTGATGTTTGGTGCCCAGAACTGGGGATGCTAATGCGCCGCCCGCACATGGCCGATTTTTTCTTATCGGATAATGATGCTCCCGTATGGACTTATGAAGCGCCCAGCCGCGTTAAATTCCTGCGTCCACTCGGATATTACCGCTCACAACCCCTAATTGCATTCACCTTCGGATTGTCCGGTGCAGGCTATTGGACCCATTTCTACAACGATATTTGGCTTAATCTGGAAGACGAAGAGTACGGCATGGCCTACATGACCAATGATGCGCTGGTCGATAGCCGGCGCTGGCATGCCACACGCGATGGTACGGAAGATGCCCGGCTCTACCTCTTATTGAGAAACCTTATCAATAAGGCCCGGAAAAGTGGGCTAAAGCCTTACATCTGTGGACAAGCCGCCTCATTGATAGAGAACGACCTAAAAGCAGCCCTTCAAAAGCCTATGGCAGCGGACGATGTTACTCGTCATGTGATTGAATATGATCCGGATCTGGCTGAATTCCAATCACTTCGAAAACGTGCCGCACTTTTAATAAAAAATTTGCAGTAGTTTTGGGATTTTCCCCTTGCACCGAAGCCACCGCTGTAGCTAGATAAGTTGATAGCGGCAATTGGTTCAGGAATCTTCTAAAGGGGCAGCCACAATATTTTGGAGGTCGGCTCATGTTCGGTCACAGGCGATCTTACGGATTCACGTTAATCGAACTCCTCATTGTAGTAGCGATTATTGGAATTCTTGCAGCAATAGCAGTACCGAATTTTCTAGATGCTCAAATGCGGGCCAAAATTTCGCAAGTCGAATCCAACATGAAGGCCCTCAGTACAGCATCTATGATGTACAAGTACGATCATGGGGAGTTTCCGCTGCACGATCATACCTACAACTGCCGGGGCCTAAGCACTCCCGTAGCCTATATTGCTCAAATTCCCGTCGATCTTTTTCAAATGGAAAAGCCGACGGATTATACAACTCGCTATAGATTATCAACCACAGCAGGAACAATTCACCCCGAACCTTTCTATCTCAAAGCGAATGGCGATGCTTCCTGGGGACAACTCTCGCTTGACGGTACTCCATCGCCGTTCCCCAGCTTGTGCTCACGCTTCAAACAAGCCCCGGACCGCTACGAAAAATGCCGTGGGCAATATCCCCACGGCAGGTATTTCGTAAGCCTTGGACCGGATCGTACACACGATTACAACCCGGCCGGCGTTTATGATATGTCTAACGGACTTAGAAGTTACGGAGATATCATTCGAGTTACACCTTAAATGGACCGCAATTCCAAATCCGTTTGGGGCGTAACAACAATCCCCGGGATAGTATCTTTATTCCCAGAAATCTCCGCCGCCTGTGGCTTCTTGGTAATGATCGCCTTTAAGCGGACGTGAACGCCAAATATCACCAATGGAATTCAAACCGTTACTTGAATTATAAGGGACGCCCCAATTCCCGGTCTGTCCATCAGGTCCGGTGGCAAACATAAAGTAGTGACTTCCATTTGTATTCGCACAATCCTTATCTTCATAACCGTAAAAAAGCCCTTTACCGAATGGATCTTCCGGAATTGTGCCGATATAGCTGATGGGAGTCGTGAGCAATCCCCAAATACGCCCGTCAAAGTGATTGTCACCAAGGCTCGCCGGGTTCTTCACATTTGCTGTGCCCGGCGTTTTGCCAAACCGGGCCGTACCGCTGGGAAAACAGCATTTATCCGTTCCGTCACAATCATTACCGTCAATTAGCCACATATTCGAATCCAAGTGCCGGATGACCGCCTGATCGTCCAGCATACGCAGGTCCGCTTTTGTGCGGGAAAGTTTGGCCCGCACCTGGGCATTCAAAAAATTCGGAACAGCAATCGCTGCCAGAATTCCAATAATAGCCACAACAATAAGTAGTTCGATCAAAGTAAAACCTTTTCTATACAACGTCATCATACCTCGGTTACTTTCAATCCCTTTCAAGTTCAATTGGAATTTTAGCGATAAATCAACAACACTCATGAGTGACTATCACTCACAAATATAGCTTTTTCCAGACTTTACAAAAATTTACAACAATTTACATTTGCAGTTCGAAATTTTGAGCTCCACAGACTTGATGGCTTATGTGTCGCGATTCCGGCGGTCCGGAAACCACATCATCCCCACAACCAACAAGAACAAGTACGTTACTATCAAAAATGGGAATGAGCGAGAGTGTGCATAAGCCATACATGCTGCAAAGTCTTTATTCGGAGCCCATTTCAATGTTCCCCAAACCATTTGCAACATGACAGAAGCAACTTGAAAGATGATGAAAACACGAATAATGGCCCAAGCCGCCTTTGTATTGGCAGGACTGCGATACATCCATAGGGCAAACGGCAAAGTACAAACAAACACACTGAGAACAATTGTGGGCCACGCATACCCGGTTACGACACTCCACAAACTGACAATCTCTCCTCCGTTCATCCCCCAACCGGTGTCCCTTGTATAAACCATCATGACCTCGGTCCCTGTAATCAATCCCGTACTTAATGGAATCATGACACCGACCACAATCCACGGCCACCAACGGCCGGAATGAAGTCCTGCAAATACAAGAATTCCACTGATAAACGGGAAAACTCCAAGCGTATCTCCCCACGGGTGCCTGGAAAAATAGGCCAGCATAATGAACAACCAAAGCGAGATACCCAGCCATTCCGAAATCGGTAATGGTCTTTCCAGCATTTTGACATCGTCTGACAATTCCGTGCGTTTGGTCTTAAGAGCGGCCAAAGCAATTGCACAACCACCCACAAATCCAAACGTCATCTCCATGACTTTCCACCACTCAAGCCAGGGACGCAGAGCAATTGCCGGATGGTTCCAGGAGTAAGCCTGGAATATTTGGCCCAAGGCAAAACCTAACGCTCCACCCGCCGAACCATAAACACCAAACCGAAATGTTATACGATCCTTCTTTACAAACCGCGCATAGGTCAAAAGCATTGCCAATCCGGCCCACATCGCTCCCCAGTATTCGGTTCGCGGAGCGCGTTCAGGATCGTCCGGATTGAATGAAAAGGCCACCATTCCTAACTGGGTGGATTCGTTCCAGGGACGGTTAAAAAGATACAATCCTCCCACGGCCCCTAGCGTGAGGACCAACATCAACAATGCAATCTCCTGACGCCGGTATCGGTTGGCCGAAAGTCCTAATCCCAAACAGGCGGCACCGAATCCTTGCCACGCCGAACCTTTGACGATGGTTCCTAAGATGCCCCACCAGTAATACTGGCCATCGGCAACATTCGCCCGCGTAAGTCCAAACATCTGCCCATAAGTCATCTCTCCCCCAAACCAAAAACCAATGGCCGAAAAGGCAGCCAAACGTACGACCGCCAATTGCACCGGCTCTCCACGCCATTCTTTCTCCCGGGTAATTCCCAAAATCCCCGCAACGGCAAAAGCAATAAACACTCCCGGAATTGTTGCACCGGGCGCATTGCCGATCATGCCATTAATTGCCCACCCCAATGACATCAACATCCCGCAGCTCAAGATGACAAACGGTGATTTGTTACAAACGGCGTCAAGCATCATTTAGATGGTCCTTTTGTACACACTCGAATTGGACAAACTCAAAGGATGTTCCAGAATAATCACAGGATTTTTGCATGAAAAGTTAAAATTACACAACAGCATTTATTCGGATTTAGACCATTACACCTTGTAATTTCCCTGCGGGATGATATATCGGTAGAATTGTATGAGAGAGAGTCCACCGAGTCATAGACTCGATTGACAAGTGCACTCCCAAAAGTCGAATTTGACAGTACTTACGATTACCGAGGTCTGCATATGTACCGGATGCGCAAAGCGTTTACCCTAATTGAACTACTAATTGTTGTGGCCATTATCGGCATACTCGCTGCCATTGCCGTGCCTAATTTTATGAACGCCAAAATGCGGGCCACAATTGCCCGCATGCAAAGCGATATGAAGGCGATCGGCGATGCCATGGCGATGTACCGCCTGGACAATAAATGCTTTTTCCCCAACCAAGGCAGTAATCCAGCCAACGAGATGAAATATCTGACAACGCCAATCCAATACATTGCTTCAATCCCTCACGATCCTTATCGTAAACCCGGGCTTTCGAAGTATGGCAGCACAACCCAGAACTATGATTACACGTCCTATGGTTCCGGTTGCAGAACGGATTGGTGCATACACGGCCTTGGCCCGGACACCGATGAAGATGCCGGATCATGTGGACCCGGACCGGCCGCCGGCCCTGATTTTAAGAGACTGCTGTACCAAATGTCGAACGGACTTGCCAGTAGTGGAGATGTTATCCATAACTCTTGGTCCGGTATTTCATTTTAAGAAATTCGTTTTGGCGTAAATCAGCATCTTTCCCCTTCTAAAGGCTTCTTTACAAGCATTAGAATCGCTTGTGACTGTTGTCAGATGGAGAGAGGTTTGTCTATGTGTAATTCGAAAAAAGGTTTTACGTTAATTGAGCTGCTGATCGTTGTCGCCATTATTGGAATTCTTGCCGCTATCGCTGTGCCCAATTTTCTCAACGCAAAAATGCGGGCCACGATCGCCCGTATGGAGTCCGATATGAAAGCCCTTGGCGACGCATTCGCGATGTATCGGCTTGATAACAAATGCTTTTTCGAACAGCAAGGCGGAAACCCGGCCAGCGAGATGAGAAGGCTGACCACGCCGATTCAATATATCGCCTCGATCCCTCAAGATCCATTCCGCCGCCCGGGACAATCGAAATATCAAAGCCAGACTACAAATTACGACTATAGTTCCTTCAGAAACGGAAAATGCTACACCGACTGGCTATTGCACGGACTGGGTCCCGATACTGACGAAGATCTTTGGGGAGGCTCCATTGGCCCCACCTCGCCGCAAGGTTTTAAAACCCAGCTATATCAGGTGTCCAATGGCTTGGTTAGCAGCGGTGACGTTATTCATACGTCTTGGATGGGACTTTCGTTTTAACAGCACCTATACCAAAGCCTAAAAACTGAACTTTGGAGAATCGTCCCCGGTTTCGTAAACCGGGTTCCGCATGTATTCTTATGCAGGCTTAAGATTCGCTCAAAAAGGAGTCTGCACATGCGTCTTGTTGTCTTGGTTTCTATAACCATATTCAGTATTGCCGGTAACGCCTTCAGCGAAATCCCGGTTTACAATGCCGAACCAACCGAAGAGTTTCTTCAAACATGGCTGCTGTGCGGTCCATTCCCCAATCCTCCTGATAAGGACGGCCTTAGAAATACACGAGATCTGCCGGGATTTTATAACGATTATCTTAAAGAACATGGCGGAGAAACCGGTTTAGAGGTTCAAGAGGGACAAGTCGAAACTTACGACGGCGGCGAAGCCAAGTGGATTCATCACAAAACGGACGATTACGCTGTTGATCTCGATGCTGTTATTTCCCGTAGTGATAATGTTCTGGCTTATGCCTATTGCGAGATCGAATCAAAAGAGTCCTGTGCGCGTACATTGGCTTTGGGCAGCAACGATGGTATCCGCGTGTGGCTGAATGGGCTGCAGGTTTGGGATTTGCCTGTTCCACGCGGCATAAAAAAAGACAACGACCTCGTTCCCATCGTTCTAAAAAAAGGGCGCAACACGCTTCTTCTTAAAGTGGAAGAAGGCAGTGGCAGTTGGGGATTCTGCTGCCGCCTATTGGATTTCGACCCCCAAATGTATGCCAACCAGGCCGGTTTATTGCGGCTTGTGACCGATGCCGAGGGTGTACCCCGCTTTCGGATCGGCTGGGCCGGGTCACCCTGGTCCGATGCCGCATCGAAGCAGCTCATTCAGCGCATCGACTTCAAAGTAATTTCCGCCCAGCCTCCCCAGCAGGTTATCTGGCAAGGTCAGTGGTCCGGCAAAAACCTGCAAGCGATTCCTGTGGATACAAAAGAATACGGTGAATACATACTCCAAATGCATGTCGATCTTGCGGGTGACTTGGTTCACGAGCAAACCATACCCTTCACCGCCGGACCGCGTGTGGAATACACCCTTTTTGATAAGAGCAAAACCGATTACCGCATCGTGATCGCCAAAGACGCCTCCGATTCCGAACAATGGGCGGCAAAAGAATTACAACATTGGCTTAAAGAAATTAGCGGCGCGGACTTCCCGTTGGCAGATGATTCTGAAGAATTTTCAGAGCAATCCATCCTCGTCGGCTTTACCAAACATACTCAAGCGCTGCTAAACAAGAACGGCCGGACAATCCCCCGTCCCGCCGTTCTGGATGAATCATTCACCTATAAAAACTTCGGTCCCACCATTGCCATTTGGGGGGGAAGCCAACGCGGGACGCTTTATGGCGTGATGACTTTTCTTGAGCGTGAATTCGGTTGCCGGTGGTACACTCCGCGCGTAACCGTAATACCCAAAAAAGAAACCAGTCATTTCCATTGCTTACTTCACACCGATGCCCCCGGTATCCGTGTACGTAACGATTTCTACTTTGAGGCTTTCGAACCGATCTGGGCTGCGCGCAACAAGATCAATGGCGCCATGTCATACCGGGAACAGCCGGGAGGTGTCGAGGGTTATTGGGCTGTGCATACGTTTTATCCTTTAATGCCACCCGATGAATTCTTTGCCGATCATCCCGAGTACTACAGTCTGATTGACGGCAAACGCATCTATGACCATGCTCAGCTCTGCCTGACCAATCCTGATGTACTCAAGATCATTACGGAACGAATTAGAAAGACAATCCGTGAAAATCCGCAATACTTGATCTATTCCGTCTCACAAAACGACTGGCATAATCCCTGCCAATGCGAAAAATGCCAAGCCATTGCAAAGCGCGAAGAGAGCGAATCCGGGCCGCTGATTTGGTTTGTTAATCAAGTCGCTGAGGCCATCGAAGACGAATTCCCCGACAAATATATCGGGACGTTGGCCTACCAATACACCCGTAAACCCTGCAAAACCATTAAACCGCGCGAAAATGTCGTTATCCGGCTATGCAGCATCGAATGTTGTTTTTCACACGACTTCCATAGTTGTCCGGAAAACGAATCGTTTCTGGCAGACATTCAGGGTTGGGCAAAAATCGCGCCGCATCTCTATATCTGGGATTATGTCGTCAATTTCTCATATTACATTATGCCCTACCCCAACTTTTATGTGCTGCAATCGAACTTGAAAACCTTCCGTGACCACAACGCAATCGGGATCATGGAGCAAGCCGCCTATCAAAGCCGCGGCGGCGAATTCTCCGAGTTACGGGCCTATCTATTGTCCAAGCTCCTTTGGAATCCCGAATGTGATGTCCAGCATGTGATCAACGATTTCATGCTGGGTTATTACGGACGGAGCGGCCAATACGTACGGGCCTATTTCGATCTGCTCCACAATCAAGTCACACCGGACACGCACATCCATTTGGGGCTGAAACCCGATGACATGATCTTCAGTGACAAATTCGTTCGCGAGGCTTTGGCAATTTTTGAACAGGCCAAAATCGTGGCGGATAATGAAGAAATTATGCACCGCGTCGAGATGGCCTCGTTACCGGTGCTTTATCTGCACTGTAAACGAACCCCGGAACAAGCCATTCGGGATGGCAGTTATGACCTGTTCTGCACAGTTGCTGAACGTGAAGGAATTACCCACTACCAAGAGCAAGGCGCGATTCCTCGCAGACAATTCCACAGCGAAATGGAGGCGTACAGGAAAAAATAGACTACAATCCGGCAACCATTTTTGCGATTATGTCAACGCATCTTCCCCGCGTTCGCGTAACATCGCTTCCGCTCGGACCACATCTTCAGGAGTGTCGATCGAGCATCCATTGAATTCGGAGTCTTCGGCTGCGGTCTTTACGACTTTTATCCGGTAGCCGTGCTCCAATACCCGCAACTGCTCCAAGGATTCTTCGCGTTCCAGTGGAGTCGGCGCCAAATTCGCCAATGTTTTTAGAAAATCGCGCCGGTAAACATAGATGCCGATATGGTCGTAAATCGGGATTCCGGTCTTCTCGCGTGGATAAGGTATTATGGAGCGGGAAAAGTAAAGCGCAAAGCCATTGAGGTCTGTTACGGTCTTTACAATACCGGGGTCTTCATAATCTTCTTTGCGTTTGATGGGATAGATCGAGGTTCCCATAGGGATCGATGGATCTTCCAGCAATGGATCTACGATTTCATCAACCATGACCGGATGGAAAAACGGCATATCTCCCTGAATATTAACCACAATATCCGGCTGGATTACGCCTTCTCGTTCCAGAATCTCCACTGTCTCGGCAATACGGTCCGTACCCGATGGATGGTCCGGAGAAGTCAGAATCCCTCGTGCGCCGATCTTTTGCAGTTCGTCGACGATTCGCTGATCCTCTGTAGCCACACAAATAAAATCGAGTGTTTTACACTTCAAAGCCTGCTCGTAAACGCGCTGTACCAAGCTCTTCCCCAAAATTGGAACAAGGGGTTTCCCGGGAAGTCGACTGGAACCATAACGGGCAGGGATAACTCCGAGCACAGACATAGCCTTATTCACCTTTCTTAATCTATTAACATCTGGAAGATTATTTTCCCGTAAAATCTCGCCACAAGAGCAATTATCTTCAAGATAATCTAGTTGAAGCCGGGTGGCAACATAGTTGTTCGGTATTCCCGCCGCAATTGTACAGCCGCCGGATCTGTACCTGACAGAATCCGAATAAGGTTGCCTTTACGGAATTGGAGCGGCGCAAATATTCAGACCGGACATCCCCAACAACATAGTTGACGCAGGCTAAAACACGGTTTAAGGTCCAACTGCAGCCCGCCTTTACCCAAATGGCCCAGGGGACCCAGGGGCAATAAATGGGAATTACCGTTCAAAAATATTGGCGGCTTTTATGATTAAAAGATTTTGGAGAATCCAGGCCATGAAAACACCCCGGCAAAGCATCGATGCACTCTATAATTCCATGGAACCGGCAGCGCAAAAACGGATCGACACAACCGTCGACATTTTGTGCGATGTAAAAGAAAAAGGCGGCAAGATCGCCGTTGTCACAGGCAGCGGCCCCAATGTCCATGAGGGTGTAACAACACTTCTTGCGGAATTGATGCGGGTTGGGGTCGTTGATGGCATCACAACCAGTTCTGCCGTAATTGCTCATGAAATGGGCGGCGTGCTGGATAAAGTAAAGCGTATTGACGGAACATTATTGCGGGTCGATAAAAAACTCCTGCCACGGGGCAATACATTCGAATTTACGGTTATGTCTCCGGAAGCGCTCGATGCAATCGAACAGGACATCGAACTCGACCGGGATTTGCTTGCGGCCGGCGAAAAGGTTCAAGGCAGCGTTATCATTAAGGCCGCCGGCAATATGGCCTATCCCATGGGGTTATGGACAGAAATGATGGCCGAGCGGATTAAGGCCGAGGCACAACAGTGCGAGGTTTCCTTCGAGGCCATTGCAGGAAAATACGCCGATGAGCGCACCATGCTTGGGCAAGGCGCCCGGCGCGGTTTACCGGTTCTTGTCACCATCCCCCAACTCGTCGGCGGTGGAGCGGTCGGCCTATCGGTAGGCGATAGCATCTCAATCACACGGCGCGCTCGTCAAATCGCCGACCTAATGGCTTCAGCCGATGTCATTATTGAATCCGCGGTGGCCCTAACACAAGAAATCCACGATGGCCCGTTTGAAATCCACACAGGACATGGAATTTGGGCCGGGTGGCAGGGAGCGCCGACATACACCCTCGAAGGGAAACGCCTGCTCCGCTTCGATCTCGATCCTGCTTTGGATCGCGCATGGCAATTCGAGCGCGATTCCGAGACCGTCCAGCAGGCTATTGATAAGGGGCTCCCTAAAACCAAACTGATGAATATTCCTTTCCGGATGGAAATGTCCGGCTTTGCCCGCTTAGAAGGAAGTCTGCCTGTTATCGGTGATATCGGCGTGATTTGGCCGATTGTGGCTTCACGCTTAGAAGAGCGCTTGGGATTGGATTTGGAATTTCTATCAGCCCCGCAGCAGACACCGGAAGGCCAACAAATGCGCGAATGGATCGTGGATGGCATTCAGCCCATTTCGCGCGTGCCGGAATTGAGCTCCAAATCGGCGGCTGAGGTCTCATAGCGAGAGACTTCTAAACATAAGGCCCGGACAAGTCCTCGGCGCCCGAATCAAGCCGTCGAATAAGGGACTTATTGATTTGCGCAATACGTATTATCATGGCCCTGTCAACAAATCCGCCTCAACCCTCATGGAGTAAAGGCACTACAAGATCTAAAAACAAACTCTGCTGGCACTTTCAAACCGCCTTTATTTGGGTGATGGCTCATTTACGGCTCACAATGCGCCAAGGAGTACAAAAGCAGAGTCGGAGGTAAAGCATGCTAACCAAATTGGGATTTATCGATACGAGCATCCTTGTTGTATATGCTCTCGTGTTAATCGGAATGGGGATTTATTTATTCCGCAAGAGTGGGACCTCTGAAGAATTCATGGTGGCCGCCAGAAGCATTCCCGCATGGGCGGCGGGCCTCGCCGTGATGAGTGCCTACACAAGCAGCATCTCCTATATCGCCACGCCGGGCAAAGCATTCGATGACAACTGGCATCCGCTCATTTTCGCCTTAACGATTTTTCCGATCGCGTGGATAACCTGCAAGTATGTTATTCCATACTATCGTCAGATGGGTCTCATCTCGGTTTATGAGTTTTTAGAGACCCGCTTGGGACCCTGGGCTCGTATCTATTCGGCCGTCTCGTTCATCTTATATGAAATCGGACGGGTTGCAGTTATTTTGTATCTTGTCGCGCTGCTCCTCACCAAAGTTGTTCCGATGGGCATCGTGCCGCTAATTCTAATCGTCGGTGCAATCACGATTATTTATACGTTACTGGGGGGTATGGAAGCCGTCATTTGGACCGATGTCATGCAGTCAGCCATTATGCTGGTTGGTGTCATTTTCTGCGCCGGTGCGCTGACAATTTATACATTCTCTCAACCGGATTATCTGATTCAAACCGCCTTTGAACAAAAAAAATTCGGTCTTGGAAACTGGCATCTAGATCTTACGGAACGAACAATCTGGGTCATGATTATCTATGGCATAGTCGAAAATCTCCGGAACTTGATCGCCGATCAAAATTATGTCCAGAAATACGCGTCCGTGGCAACCGAAGCCGAAGCAAAACGTTCGATCTGGATTGCAATGCTGATCTACATTCCCCTAACAGCTGTCTTTCTGTATATCGGAACAACCCTATTTGCTTTTTATTCCGATGTTCCGGGTGGTCATCCTCATCCCGCATTTGCAAAGGGCGATGAAGTCTTCCCCTATTTCATTGCGACCACGGTTCCCGTAGGCCTAAAAGGACTTATCATTGCAGCCATCGTGGCTGCTGCCATGAGCACAGTAGACTCTACACTCAACTGCTCAGCAACAGTTTCATTGCTTGATTTCAAAAAAAGATTCTTTAAGCCCGATATCAGCGAGGCCGAAAGCCTTCGTTTCCTGCGCGTTTCAACCGTCGTTTGGGGAATCATCGGCACCCTCTTTGCTCTAGCGATGATTAAGGCTAAGAGCGCCTTGGACATATGGTGGGAAATCGCCGGTATATTCGGAGGCGGGATGCTCGGTTTGTTCCTCCTCGCATTGTTCCGTGCCAAGTTACGTACATGGCAAGGGATTATAGCCATTGTGGCCAGTGTCATCGTCATCGTCTGGGGTGTTTTCTTCGATCAGCTCCTGAACTGGTTGGAGACCGCCCGGGCGATGGATGTGTCCGGCTGGCGCCCCTATGAATGCAAGATCGATGGCATTTTAGTCGGCGCGCTTGGAACGGCGATTATGCTGATTATTGCCGGTATTTTCAGCTGGACCAACAAAGATACTGTGGATTCCGGAACGGCATAAGCCAATCACCTCGTCGGCTGCCGTTTTAAAAAGCCGGTTGTTGACAATCCTAAAAGAGAGCAAAATGTTGAGACGTCACCATATGGGGCGTCTCAACTTTTTATTTTGGGACCAATCTTCTTAGCTGCGAGGGAATGTCGCGATGCTTACAAGTCTACAATCCACCTTCATCCTCTTCCTAGCAACGGCCGCCCTGGCCGCTGAGCAGCCGGTCGTTCAAGACTTCGAAATTCCGGCAAAAACCGCTGTTCCCTACACATATTGCATTGGATATATCGTCGATCCCCTCAAACCTTCGTTCCTAGAGGCGCTTCAAAACAGTCCCCCGGATCTTTATCACTTGGGTTTTCACACGCCTTTTAAATTCGGATTGGGACCGACCTACGGGTACGAACTTTTCACGGATGAAATCCTGCCCCCCGGCGAAATCCCACGTGAGATCGAAAGAATCGAGCATTGCATCGCCGAAATGCGCAAAACGGGCATCGAACAAATTATCCCGTACGTCTACACCATGGCTTTTTTCGGTAATCCTGAAAAGAGATCGGGATTCTTCCATTACTATGACAATTGGAATGAGTACCGTGGCTATGGTTTAGGCCCCAAACCCGAGGCCGATCCAACGCTCTGGACACAAGCCCGGGGGCCTCATCCGTTGGGCGGAGGACCATCGGATGATGTCTTGCATTACGATCCATGCATCAATCATCCTGCTTGGATGAACCATATTGATGTTGTAACCAAACAGCTGGCTCTGCTTGATTACGATGGGATGTTTTTCGATGTCAACACGCAATATTGTTATTGCCCTTACTGCCAGGAAAAATTCGACATCTATCTTCTTGAAAAGTATGGAAAGCAAGGACTTGTAGATATTTTTGGAACATCCAACCATCGTCAAATCAATCTTTCCACAATCTATCGTGACTTTGAGAAAACCATCCTTGAGAACTTCCCACCCTACCTTAAAAAAATATGGAAAAAAGAAAAACTATCACGAATTCTAGGCGTGACTGACTCCGGCGAAATCAAACTCGAAAACGATTGGAGGCTTCTACGCTGTTATATGCAGAACTCGCAAGCCGAATTCCCTCCGCTCCACAATTTAAAACATCATCTCGATGAGACTTTTAGTGCGCACCAAATTGATGATGTTGACAATGAGATCAAGCAGGAATTCGCACAAACCGTGCTTCGTTATCATTTTCATGAATATCTTGAAAGTAATTTCCTGGCGGAGATTCTTATCGCCCATTTCGGTTCGGATGATATCAAACGCCGTTGCTGCTCCGATCCCAAATCCATGCTGCTTTGGGTCGAGACACAACGCCTCTGGTGCAAAAGCATGTCTGCCATGCATGCCCGCTTAAAGACCATAGGACGCCAAGCCTTTGCCGAGAAAGGACGTGGAGGGGATTTCTATACCGTCGGCAATCTCGGACCGATTTCTACGGTTGATGCGCTAAACAAACGTCGTGTCGATGGAATCAATTTGATCGATTGGGCAAAGTCATCGGATATGCAGATGCTCGAAGAGATGCCGCAACCCGGATCGCTGGAGAGTGGCGCAATTATCTCGAATATCTTTGGCTTCCGTCTGGCAATGGCCGCGGGAACCCGCGTCGGAACGCTGCTTTATCGATCCACGGATGACAATGCCGCTGATTTATCCAACGCGGAAGCCGCGGCCGGCGGAGGTGGAGCGTTCATTCAACCCGGAACAGGAGCACCTGAATCACGGCGGCGCTGGAAAAAATTCTTTGCGGATTATGCCGATCTTTGGGATGACGGCGAATCGGCCGCCCGCGTCGGCATCTTATTTTGGGCTGATCAGGTCTTTTATGAATTTCCCGAGCATTTTGCCGCGGCCAAACGGCTTGTGCATGTCCTCTCGGAATCGCAAGTGCCTTTCGACCTTATTGTTGAAGATTCACTCTCACGGGTAGATCATTACGATCTCGTCTTTGCGCCAATGCTTCGCTATCTGAGCGATAGTCAAATTGAGAAGCTACTCGACTATGCCAGGCTGGGCGGGAACCTCGTAATCATCGAACCGTTCGGAACTGAAGATCAATACGCCCGCCCTCGTACGGAGACAACCTTGCCTGCAATTGATCCCCCAGGCGCTTTCCAAAATACAGCCTATGGGCAAGGGCGAATTTTCCGCTTGAATGATACGGAGGTTCCAGCGCGGCTTTCCGACTTCTGGTGTCTTATGGAAGAACGCTCGAATACATTTATCTTAATGCGCGATTATATCGACTCCGTCCGCAAGGCCGACATTGCCAATGGTGTCGATCTCGGTCCGGCTTTCATACAAAAACTGGAGAAATGCTCCGGATTAAAACTACGCTGGTGCCCACCTGAAACGGATGCGGGCATCTATATTCATCCTTACCGTATTCCCTCCAAGCGCCTGCGCCCTGAACGAATCGTTCTTCATGCGGTCAATTACCGCTTGCCGGTCTACGCGGATGAAGACAATGACAAACAGAAAGATCCGATGTGGCTCGGCAGCTGGTCAGGAGAGCCGGTCATAAATGAAAATGTCGCTATTCAAATCCCTATTCCGGATGGCTACACAGTTGCCGGAGTCACAGCCTATAGCCCAACCGAAGACGCAACAGCCCCGGCATGGAAATCCCAAAATGGATATCTGGACCTAAAACTTGGCTCGTTACGCACGTATCAGGCCGTAGTAATCGATCTGGATTTCTGATTGCCCGATTCACCGAAACGGTTTCAGGCCACAAGTTCCTCCAGCATGGCTCTGGTCTTTTTGGCTTCGGCAATTACTGTCTCCAAGTCTCCCGCTGCCAGGGTTTCAATCACCAAAGGCCCTCCGGTAAATCCGCCTTGTTTTAGGCGTGCAAAAACCGCCGGGAAATCCACCCTGCCTTGCCCTGGTGTAACCATAACATCTTTGGGATCGCGGAAATCCTTTATGCACATTCCCGTAATCAATCCATCAACCGTAGCCGCATCATCTACAGGATTAAGTTTGCCATCCGAATAATAAAAAATATTCCCGGGATCGTACCAAAGCGTGAAGTTTTTGTGTCCGACATGCTCAATTGCTTTGCGGCACTGCGGCCCCGTCGCATTCAAGCCCCCATGAGGTTTTAAAGTCAAACCGATGCCCTTTTCGACGGCGTAATCGCAGCATTCCGCGATTGCCTTATAATACGGATCATAAAGTTCCTGTTCGCCCACGCCGCCCATCATCAAGGTCTGAGAGCCAACAGCAGCACATTGATCAATCAGGCCTTTAAGAGCAGCGATACCCTTTTCTACAGATTCATTAACAGGAATGCCGCCTCCATAAATGGATGGAACCTTCAATCCCCGCTTTTTCACTTCTTCGCCGACCTCCTGGGCGTGTTCCAGGGTCGTTTTCGTCGAAATGATGAGCCAGTCTTTTGTGTTCGTAGTCATAATTCCTGCATACTTAAAACCGGCTTCAACAATGGCATCCAAGGCAACCCGGTAATCATGTTTATCAAATGGACGGGTATAACAGCCGATCTGCCAAGTATCGGACGTTTGCGCTGTTGAGGCATGGGCCGATTCAGAACTCAATCCATGACACACAGCACAACCGGTGGCTGCACTCAGTCCTAGTTTCATAAATTCACGCCGTTTGAAATGCTGATCCCTGGTCATAATTAGCTGCTCCTTCGAGTTGCAGGCGGCTCTTAAGCCAATCCGGCCGCATAAAACACGGCTACCGATAGAATACCGGAATGCCTATAGGCAAGATAGACGTATTATCATCCCCGAATCTAACTCAAAGAAGAAGCCCGGTGTGCCTTCAAAAACACACCGGGCTTACAGTTGAACAATAAGCAGCGCAATGGTCGTATTCTAATCCCGCCCGAAACATGAGGCGGTTTTTATAATCTTCACCAATCCGCCGCTGCCTTTCTTAGTAAAGTTCCCAATCATTCACCGAGACTCTTAGCGGATTCTCATACATCGTGATGTATGTCTGTTCATCCGCTGTAAAGCCGCCACCTGGGCTGAGCGTAATGCCGTTGCTGGCAACGATAATCCGCTCATTATCCATGGTCACACTACCTTCATGCGAATAGAATCCCAAATCTCCTTCAGCATCGGAGTTATGGTTGGTGTAGCAATAGAAACTCTTGCCCAACGGTTCGAGATCGCTGTTAAAGATGCGGGCGACAGCATCTGTATATGATGGGATGATATCATAATCCCACCACACAATTACATTGCCATTCTCATCTGTTGAGCAATCGGTCCGATGGGGTTGACCACCATAATCGAAGAAGAATTCTTCCGTGACGACTACTTCGTTAACTTCTTCCAACGTCAAAGCGTTGATTTTTGTTACAACAACCTGCGAATCAGCATCTTTGCCGCAAATATAAATGAATTCATGGTTAATATTAGCGGCTATACGTGAATCATCCGCACGGCCCATGTCGTTCACGGAAGTCACGTCGCCAAGACCAACAGAACCCATCACATTGCCGTCATTGTCGAAAGTGCTGATCACGCCGGAGACACGAAGCGCAAATCCGCCGTCAAAAGCTGCGCAGTTCGACCAAATCTCTCCGGTTGAACCGTCAGCGCGGCCAGAACGCGGTTCCGTGATCCGCGCACCTGTTGCGCCATCATAAATGGCAAAAACGGCGCCATTGCCGGAAACGGTATTACCTGAACGATCTTCCGGGCAAATCATCAAGTTGCCGTTGGAGAGAAAGCGCATATCGCCGCCAAAGCGCATTTGCGCGCCATTTTGCGAACCGTCGATTCCGCCATACAACCCATCAAAGACGTTTGTAAGCGCAACCGGGCCGCTGGCGGTCAGTTCATACAACTGGCAAGCCGGATGCTGTGCGTCAAACAAGAATGGTTCAAACCAACGGTCTGTTGTGAATTCGCCGAAGTTCCACGGGGTAGCCTCTTGACCGACACAAAAACGGTAGACGCCGTCACGACGGTCGCAGCAAACACGCGGAGGATTTCCGCTTGGGCGTGTGACGTTGAAGTTCCCTGTATAGGTATTCCCTTCATCGTCGGTAAAAGCCCAATACTCTTCATAACTTCCGTCCGGTTGGATGACGCATACTTTGGCGTTCATTGTATCCGACATCGGATTTCCACTTCCGTCGATTCCGTGGACGCCCGCGATCACGACACAAGTTCCATCGCCAAATGTATCCGTGAACGGTTCCCAATAGCTGCCGTTGGCGATCGACACTTCAAAGATGACTGTTTCCGGGAGAACCACAACAATCCCTGTCTCGTCGATGTTTAATGGATCTTCTGCCATTAAACTTGGTACGGCGATCATAAAGAACGCCGCAACAAAAGTTGCAATAAATATTCCTCTCATAAATTTCTCCTCCTGCAAGGGGATGTTGATGCCGAAGCATCATGATTGCTTATTTAAAGCGATGGTAAAACACGCCAATACACCATTTCAATAGGTTTTTTGGGATAATGCCTAAAATTCCGCTTTCTAATGCAAGTTATTAAATAATCCCCAGAAAAAATTGACTTCGTTCACAATCAATCATTTAAAAATTCCCGCAACAAACAAAACGTAACCCATATCATATCAACTAGTTACACAACAACCAATTAATAACTCCCATAGTTCTGCACAACCAGATCGACTATTCTTATTATATAAAAATACAACCCTTCTTATTGATAAACGTTATCAATAAGAAGGGTTGATAAAATTTGTTAAAATGGAGCCCATTTTGATTACTGATGTCCATGTTCATGTATTTCCTGACCAGCTTGCAGCCAAGGCCGTACCCTTCATGGCCGCCGAGGCGGGGATCGAAGCGGCCCTGTCGGGAACGGTAGCGGATTTATTGCAATCGATGGACAAAGCCGGGATCCAAATATCATGGCTACAGCCCGTAGCGACCAAACCGAACCAGATTGAATCGATCAACCGCTGGCATGAGGAATTATGTTCTGACCGGATCGTATCGTTTGGCGCGGTTCATCCGGACTTTGAAGACCTCCCCGGCCTGATACGTGACCTCTCGGCCCGCAATTTTCCCGGAATCAAATTCCATCCCGAATACCATCACATCGAGCCGGATGACGAACGGTTATTCCCGATGTACGAGGCCCTCATTGAAGAAGGAATGATCGTTTTGTTTCATGCCGGTTATGATATTGGTATTCCTGAATTGCACAGCACGCCGCGTCACTTCGCATCGCTTAACGACCGTTTCCCGGAGTTAATTACCATTCTGGCTCATATGGGCGGGTACCAACAATGGCCGGAAGTTGAGGCCGAGCTAATGGGCCGCAATGTCTATTTAGATACATCCTATGTCTTTAGAGAAATTCAAGATGAAGAATTTTTGCGGCTGGTCGAAAAACACGGGCAGGATAAAATCCTCTACGGTTCCGATTCCCCTTGGGCCGGTCAACAAGAGGACCTGGAGCACCTCAAATCGATCCTGCCTTCTGAGGAATGTATTGATCTTATTTTCGGATTAAACGCCAAAAACCTGCTTGAGCGCGTCACGAAATAACAAAACAGCTCATTGATTATTCTGCAGGACCAATCCAGGCAGCCGTTCCGATGGCAAAGTATTTATTGACATGCGGCGGCTCTTTTCGGGTGGCGTACCACATACGCCATGTACCATCGTCCAAACGCATCACGGATTGGCTCGTTGTATAATGCGACTCCCATGAATTGCGAGGCTCCGGACGGAAAACGGGATTCTCGGGATGCTTATACCAAATCACCCCATCCCGGCTGGCCGCAAAACCGAGCGCCGTCATTTGTTCATGCCCCTTCCAATAGGCCCCATACCACATCAAATAGACATCCCCGCTTTTTACGACAGTTGGATAGAACAGACGGTCACGCTCCCAATCTTGATCGATAACAAGCACCGGCCCTTCGGTCACGAACCATGATTGTCCGTCCCGGCTAAAGGCATGACGAAACGTCCAAGGATCAGTACTCACATCCGTGTACCACAGACGGCAAATATCATCCTCTTTTATAATTGTGGGTGCGTAAACATTCTCCAGCTGACTGGGCGATGGGGATGAAAGATGCAACACATCCCGCCCCGAACACTCATGCAAGGTATGCGCAGCATCTCGAACAGTCATATCCGCGGAGCTAAACCACAATCGCAAAAGACCGTTTTCGCGAAGCGTCCGTCCCTCATCGCCCCGCAAAAATGTGGGCGTCAAAATGGATCGCCTGCCATCGCCATAACCATAGACCGGCGATTCTTCAAACTTCTCAAAATCCACACCATTCGCGCTCACCGCATATCCCAGATGAAAAATTCGGTTATCAACCGATCCCCGGGATCCGCAATAAAGCATTTCATACCGCCCATTCTCATAAAGAACCGCCGGAGCAAAGAGATGCGTATCGTCAAAACGTCCCTTCTCCCCCAATGAGATAACCGGACAGTCCTTATCACGAATCCAATTTTGCGGTGCCATCCATTTCTTTAATGGCCCGGGAACGGTTGTGCGATTCTCGGCAATCTTAAGTTCGCACCAGCCTTTCATCGTAGTTTCCGGCTCTGGTTTATCGACATCAGGAAAGCAGGCCAGTTCTTTAGGCTCGCGGTAAACCGCTCCACAATCGATAGCCAAAAGTCCCCGCTCATTACGCTCCGTGTTATAGAGCGATTCAATTTGTTTTCCTTGGGAGTCCACCCAATCGCCAAAATAAATCCGTTTCGCAGGAATAGCCTTCGGCGGATTTGCTCCCATTAAATACTCTTGCATCCAACAAACAGCGCGTTCCGATAAAAAGAATGGACGGTGACCGGATTCGGGCACAAGTTCAACTTCAATCGTCCCACTTTGCCCTGCCTTATCAAGAATTCCATGTGCTGCGCTTACATTAGCTTTCAAATCTCGGACAACCGCCGCCCCTTCCAGCTGATCGTCGATGATGTTGTCTCTCTCGCCACAGAAATACAGCGAAGCCGCATGGGGAGCCGATAGTGCCGTCATCTCCCCGTAATTGAGAAACCGGTTAAACGCCGCATGGGGAAGTTTTGTACAATACTTGCTGGCAACCGCATAGCGTTCTCGAAACACCCATCCGCAAATCACGGCCGCTTTGATCCGCTGATCCAGCATGGATACGATCCCGCTGGTCGCCCCGCCTAAGGAGTACCCCACAATGCCGATACGGTCCTTATCGATCTCTGTCCGTGTCTCTAAATAATCGAGCCCACACAGCAAATCCCATACGATCTTTCCCAAGACCGAACGTTTCACTTGTGTATGAATATATTCCGGATTCTTATCTTTTAATGGATAAAGATCGTGTCCTCTCGCGCCCATTCTCCCCGTGGCTTCGCGTTCCTCTTCACCAATCGTATCAGGAATTAAACAAGCGAATCCAAGTTGCGCATAAAGCTGCCCCGCATATTGCGCGTAGAAACAAGATTTCGAGCCGCCGTGACCGCAGGCCACAATCACAGCCGGAACAGGCTCCGCAGTATTCTTTGGTAAATAAAGCGATGCCGTTACTCGCGAGCCCGCTTCACTCGCATAGGTCAACGCTTCAATGCTGTATTCGCCGCACTCCAACCGCCGGTGCACTTTCGCATCCAAAGCCACTTTCGACTCCGGAAGAGTTAAAACTTTTGCAATCTCATCACGTAAATACGCAGCCCGCGCATCCCAATTCTCGCTCTCCGCAGAAACGGTACAAGACCAAATGCACACAAAAATAAATACATACAGCAAGCCGATACTATGTCTATTCAACTCGTACATCATCACCCCTTTCTTAAAACTGGACTCAAAGCCCTGCCTATCAATGATCGTGGGAGAGCAAATCTCCTGATGAGCTGTTTTTAATACCACTCTGCTTCGCAGGGTGCTGAACAGACATATCATTCAAATATACTTTGAAATCGTGAGCCGTTAGGTCCCGCCACGGCGGGATCCACGGCGGCCACGCCGCGGTAGGGCGAGGCTCCTGCCGAGCCGCTGTTTGCCATACGTACACCTGTATCTCTATATCCACCAACTCCGTAAAACAACCACACCAAGCACCGTAGGTGCGACGAGAAAATAGCCCCGGGCAAGCGAAGCGCCGCCCGGGGTAACAGCCCCTAAAACCCTAAGCGCTGTAAGCGCGCAAGAGAACTAATTATCTCGGTCCGCAGGGTGCTGACCCACTCTATCCCTTGTACACACTCCGAAATCGTGAGCCGTTAGGCGTCATGCCTGCGGAGGTACTCCGACGCTGTAAGTGCGCAAGAAAACTATTTGAATCGTCAAATTGCATTATTACGCTTCTTGCCACAGAGGCGCCCTAACAAAACCTCGGCTTCCCGGAATGAGATTTTGAAACCAGTTCTTAAACCATTTCAACGTCTTGGCCCCACTCCGCTTAAGTCGATGGCCTTAAATCCAAGTTCAAAAGCGGGCGAAGCTGACTTCAGACGGTAATCGTCTGCATCGACATCCACGAAAAGCGGATCGGCGATCCTGCTATGCACATCGTGGCCCCGTGCTTTCCATTCTTCAACTGTTGCGCCTTTAAAATTGATCGCCGTGGGGTCCGGATTCCAATAAAGGTTATAGTCCATCACGAACCGGTCGTTCTCCCACGTCCCCCCCAAGAGCGGTCCTTCGGTGTAATAGACGATATTGTTGGTGAAATCGAAGGACTTATGATCTTCATTCCGGCTGCGGACAACTTGGTCATCCTCCGCTTTGGCAAAAATATTATTGCGGATGATGTTTTCTTTTCCGTAGTGGATATGGAATCCCCCGCGCTGGGCGCGATAGACAACATTATTTTCAACAAGCATATGTGTCGTGCCTTCATCCAGGTAGATGCCCCACCCGCCGAAACCATGGCAGCTGATATCATGTACCACGTTATGATGAATCCGCGATCCATCCGCCACACCCAATGTGTATACCGCGCCCATATCGCTTAGGACTTTTTGACCGATTTGATGAATGTGATTGTAAGCAATAACGTTATCGAGTGACTCTGTCGGATTGTATCCCCACGACCACCCAACCGAAATACCCGTGTAATAAAGATCGTAAATATGATTGTGGACAATGGCATTGTGGCCGCTGTTCCCCACCCACACGCCGATAGCGCTGTGATAAGTCCGTCCGCAACGGGTAATAACATTATCCGCCACCGTTGTATGGCTGCTCCCCGGTCCGATTTTAATGCCACCGGCTCCAAGATCGCAAAGCGTACTGCCTAATACCCGGACATTGTGGCACCCTTTGCCGATCTCCATGGCATACATGCCCAGCCGCTCGATTTTGCAGTCCGAAAACGTGCAGTCTTCAGCACCGATAAGCCGAATCGCGCCCGGAACTTCAAAAGCCGCTTGAACCGATCCGGCATCGCCTTCAGGGAATTCCCAAGCGGCATGACAGAACATGATCCCCCGGAAATGAAGGTTATTGACCTTGTTGTTCTCATCTCCTTCAATCGATAACAATCCTGATTGTGCCGGTGCTTCAATAACGGTTGATTCAGGCCTTTCGCCCGGCTGAGGCAGGTAATACAAAATCCCTTCTTGATAATCCATATACCATTCCCCGGGCTCATTCATCGCTTCATAAACATTCTCGACATAGTAACGCGCAAAACTTTCATGGTTCTTTGTATTTTCCAGACGGAATGTGCTTTGGTTCGCAAACGTCACCATATGCTTTTCCATGTCCAATTCGGCAATCGGGCTTCGGGTCTCGATCCAGCGTGTAAGCGCCACAATCTCAACATCATTCAGGTTCTTCCAAGGTTTTAAGTCGCCTTCTTTAAACATCGCCTGCCGGACACCGTTATTCCATTGCGGCTTTTCCACCAAATCCACAAGTCCTGTAAATTCGTAATAGCCTGTCTCCGGAAGCCGTGTGCGCGGATGCCGAACGCCATTGATATAAATCTCTCGAAACCACCAAGTACCGTTCTTGACTTCCGGCAAAACGGCGGTCCATACGGTCCGGCCATCGCGTTTTTCAACCTTCCAATCCGCGATACGCCTCCCACCGCTAATTACCGGCTGTTCTCCCGCATAGGCCGCATATGTCACCGGTGCGGATTTCCCGCCGCCGTCCTCCGCATGGAACGCTAAAGGCTGACTCAAACGGTAAGCGCCATCCCGCAAATAAACCGTGACCGGTTCGGTTAAGGTTCCCTTCCCATGAATAGCCCGCACTTGTTCTTGAGCCCGCGTTATGGTGGCAAAAGGTCCGTCACTGTGATCGCTATTCGGCTCAGCCAGCGCCCCGGACCATGTATCGTTTCCCGATGGCGAAACATACAAGACGACATCGGCATAAACCGGAGCAATGCTCAAACAGAAGATAAACGCGGACGCGAGAATGGTGGAAAACTTGAAATTCATAAGATGCCTCATCAGGTAGTTCGTATTTTGATGTACAACCGATGGGGTATTATACTCCGCTTTCACAAGTATCGCTATCGGCAAGCAGAACTGGCTGAACACCATTGGCTGTACCCGCTATATAGTCTCATAAAGACTCTCGTGCTATAAATAGGCCCCGATTGCACATAAAGGAAAGATTTCCATGCACCTCAAATCACGCGTTGCCAAATCTCTATGCGCCCTATTCATGATCACCGGTTGTGCGCCGCTCGGTTATAGCGATCCGCTGCAAGATGCGCTCCGAAACGGAACTCAGGCGCAAGAAGCGCTGGTTCGCAGCAAACGGGTATTGGATGCTTATTTAAAACGTCTTGATCCGGTCACCGGGCTTCTCCCCCGCAAGGGCGGTCAAGACACATGGTATGTGCGCGATTCGGCGGCCGATCTCTATCCATTTCTCGTTATGGCCGCTTATTACACCGACCGGCCTGTCTATCACGGCGCCATGCAAGAGATTTTGCGCAATGAGATTCTGCAATCAACCCGTCTCGGAATGCTTTCCGATAATGTCGAACCGGGCGGACTCGGATTTGAAAAGCCGGACCTCGATATGGATTGGATTGTCTTTGGCTCCTGCGAGTATGTGAAAGACGGCCTTTTGCCTCTCACCGAATTACTCGGTCACCATGCCTGGTATGACCGGATGCTCGGCATTGTCGATGCGCTCATTGAATACGCGCCTTACGAGACACCTTATGGCCGTGTGCCTTCAGTCAGCGATGAAGTCAATGGCGAACTGCTCCAGGCCCTCTCCCGGCTTTCGTTCCTGACCCGGGATGAACGCTATATCGAACAAGGCCTGAGCATCGCCGATTTCTATTTCAAAGAGGTTATTCCCAAATCGAATGGCTTGCCCGCTCACATGTGGGACTTGGAGAAAGGCCAACCTGCCTCCGATGTTTTTGTTCTTTCGGACCATGGCAATGAAATTGTCGGCGGACTCTCCGAATTTGTTCTCTTTTTAAAAGAAACAAAACATCCTCGTTTTGAAGAGTTCAAAAAACCGATGGCAGACTTGATCGATACGCTGCTCACCTACGGCTTGAATGAGGATGGTGTTTGGTATGGAAGTATCGTGCCATCGACGCGTGAAATTAAAGACAAGCGTCACGCGCATTGCTGGGGCTATCTTTTTAACGGTGTCTATACCACTTATCTCATCACCGGTGAAGAACGTTTCTTGGAGGCCACCAAACGGGCCATGCAGGCCGTAACCGCAAAACCGACCTATCTCGACGACCCTGACGGCAGTGGACGGAATTACGGCTCGAATGCCTACTCGGATGCAATTGAGAGCGCCGTTGTTTTTCTCAACCGTATTCCTGACAGCGAAATGTCAGAGGTTCTGGATGTCTGCGTGAAGCGCTTCCTGGGACGGCAACGGCCGGATGGCATCATCGAAGATTGGTATGGCGATGGTAATTACGTGCGCACGGCATTGATGGTTGCATTGATGAAATCGCAGGGAACTTGGATTGAGCCGTGGCGCAATGATGTGCAGCTAGGCGCAGTAACTGCGGGCGATGGTGTGCTAATCGCGCTGAAATCGGATACACCTTGGCAGGGCTGTCTTCGCTTCGACATCCCCCGCCACAAGGCCAACTTCAATCTCCCCGTTAATTACACGAGGCTCAATGAATTCCCGGAATGGTTCACCGTTGACCAAGATCATCTCTATTCAATCGTGATCGATGACAATGAAGCGCTTATACGCACCGGCGGTGAACTGGTTCAAGGTTTGGAAGTCGAGATTCAATACAACAAGCCGGTCTCAATTACCGTCAAACCTCTTCCGGGTCCCCCTTATGGGACCAAATAACACTTCGTCGAAAAGGCAAACCCGTTGCTTATTGCATTCGCGTAGATGCCGGAGACAAATCCACACGGTACAATTCCGCCCCCCGGCCATAATAGGCGTGGTTTCCGGAATCGAACGATAAATGATTGCCTCCCGGCGCAATCTTTACGGCTTTCCATTGCTCTACATCCAATGTATAAAGCCCTTTGCCGCTGTTGACATAAATCGTATTTTCAAAAACACGCAAGGCCGTAATCCCACCGCCCGGCCAAGTGAAATTCCGAAGCACTTTCTCCCCATCCATATCAGCCAAAACCAACTGGCCGCCCAATGCGGCCAGCAGATTGCCATCATCAAGCAAAAGAATTGCGGTCACCATTCCCTGCCCCGGGCAAGGCACAAAATCTTTGACCAATTTCGAGTCCGTATAATCCCATGCAAACAAATGCGCGTCTTTCGCCGTTGGCTCCACACCACCGCCGGCCACGATCCAACTCCCGCCTAAAAGCCACCCTCGTTTCTCATCCGAAACAAGACAGTTAATACTTTGATCTTGTATCAAATTCCGATAGACATCGATCTTGCCGGTTTCCGGATTATAGCGTGAAAGCGCCCCGCCGATTTTTCCATACGTGGGTATGCTGCCGATATACAGCATCCCATCTGGCCCCATGGTCAGCCCAGGCGTCCGGTATTGCTCATCTCCAAGTTCACCCAGCAGGCGTGGGTTTGTGCCCGGATTCCATGCAGCTTTTGTGTCATAAACCGAAAGTCTCGCATAAGTATATGAAGCCATATACATCAGCGATTTGTGATTAGCAAACGCATAAACCTCGCCGCTTTGAGGAGGAATCGGATTACCGATATCTGTGGTTTGGCCGCTTTCGGAATCAACTCGAAAGATATGGTGCAGATTATAGGAACTTCCGTATGTCAAACCATCAGGTCCCGTATGCAAAGTAAAAATATTCTGCCCCGTCCCGCCGGGCCCCGTATTCGCTTCACCAATGCAATTCCCCGATGCAAGTTCATAGGCACTAAATTGGCCTTCATGGAAAGCGAAGGCAATTCGATCCTTGGATACATTAAGCGTATACCCGGGTAATCCCACTTTTTCACGCCAATCACCGCGCTCGACATCCCACCTTCCGGTAATACCCCCGGCACTGATCCAAACTTCGCCATCCGTTCCGATCATCGAGCTATTCGGACCAAAATCGTGCACCAGCTGGTCGTTCCTTGTATCGAACACCAAGATACGATTATCGAACAACACGGACGCATATAAGTAGTCGCCATCCCGCCGTAATGTGTAGACAAATGAATTCTCGCCGTATTCGGAAGGCAGGATTTCCTTTTTCTCGCCCGTGGCGGGATCGAAATGAATTAATCCCGCATGGCTTCCCATCCCGCAATAGACAGTATCGTTAGGCCCCGGAGCCGTCGCGCAGACATAAGCTTCAGGCGGTTTCATCCGGCCAAAATCGACGAGTTTCTTTTCTTGAAAATCGTAACCGGCCAAACGCCCTTCGCCATAGGTCCCCCCTAAAAGGTAACGTTGGGATACGGCCACAAGATTGTAGAGCCAAACTTGTGTAGGAGATGGCTTTCCGAGTTCCTCCAATGATTCGGTTGACAGATTATAACGATATAGCGTGGCATTATTGACTGTACCGATATAAATATTCTTATCCGGTCCCTGCAACACACCGTATGTTCCCTGCGCCTCGTGAATAGGGACTTTGAGAACAGTCTTCTTTTCAGTGTCGAAAATTAAAATTGGAGCGTCTCCGCCCGCGCTCCATGTCCCTGCAACCAGCAAAACTCTCCCATCTTCCGGGTGCCTGGCTATTGTCGATCCCCATAATGTGTACGCAATAACCGGCGTTCCCAATGAGACCTCTTCAAGAAGCGGCTTACGGTCGCTGCATTGCACTTGTTCCGCAGGACTTGAAAGGACCGAAAATAAATAGAAAAAGATAACGCCAACAGACACTGCAATTCGAACTGCATAAATATTACACATCCTGCTCACACCATGGCATTAGGTTACGGAGTGCATTAAGGCCCCATACGAACAACATCGCCCGCACTACGGATACCGTTGGAGGGATTATATTCCATGACTCCCAGGCTTCCGACCAGATACACACCATCCGGACCGGCTCCTAACAAGGTCCACCGTTTCCGTTTCTTCTCCTCAGATGGAATCGTTTGAAAGTAGCCCCGGCTCTCCTTATAGCTATCGGTTGTTTCCGGATCCCAAAATGGATAGTACCGGCCGGCCCGCGGATCTTGGTCCGGATCGTTAAATAGAGGATCCTCCGGCACATTCGCCATATAAGAAATCGGCGTCGTAAGTTTGGCCAAGCGCTCAAAACGCACATTAACTCCCGTTACCGGTGTAGGAGGATACATGTTGTTATCGAGCCGGTAGGATTCAAAAGCCGTAGCCAACGAACGCAAGTCGGCTTCTGTACGCGCCACCAGGGCGCGCACACGGGCGCTCATGAAATTCGGAACGGCAATCGCTGCAAGAATTCCGATAATCGCCACTACAATTAAAAGTTCAATGAGCGTAAATGCAGATCGTTTCATAGAAATCCTCAAACGGAAAAATTCCCCTCAATTTATTTTAGCGCGTATAGCGCGCATTTACACCGGAGAAATACCAACACAGGAATGTCTAGAGATATTGGCAAAACAAAATAAATTAATGTGAATTAATCAGAGATGTGACAAGGAAATTTGCTCCACTTCTATGCAAAAAAGAATCCCAGGATATCTGTTTGAATCTCCAAGACACGAAAATTCAATGACATTTTGCTAAAAGCATTAGGGATTGCAGCGATCCCCTATTCGTCTACCATCCATCCAAAAACAACCTTTGGTCCAAAGCCCGCCTAAACCAATAATATCTCCGCGCGACTGCACACCATTGGAAGCATCGTAATTATTCACTATCGTGTTAAACGGAAAATCATCGGGGCCTGCGCCTTCGTCGCCCCCATCAGGTCCTACACATTCAATATAATACGCATGCACTACAGGCAGCTGATGCGTATAGTTATCCGATCCGGAACCAAGTTCATAAAATGTAACAACTTCATCGTTAGCACTGGAACCCGCCAAAAACAAACCTCCCGGTTTAGGGATAAAAGGATCGCTCAAAATCGTACTCATATAGGCAATAGGAGTCGTCAGGTCCTTCCAACCTTGTTCATCAACCTGGTCATCCTCTTGATCGTAATCGTTGGTATATCGGTTATGGTCGGCCCGGTACATCTCCTGGGCCACGCCTAAAGTATGGTAATCGGATTTCACGCGCGCAACTTGCGCTCGTATCCGGGCGTTAAGAAAATTGGGGACGGCAATGGCGGCCAGAATGCCGATAATCGCAACAACGATCAGTAGCTCAATAAGCGTAAATCCGGTAATCTTTTTCGCCATGATCTTCATAACCTCCAGCAGATTGAAGGCCCCATGTTAATTCACATTGTCTTCCAATCCCAAGGCCGTGGGAAGGGGTCTCTTATCCACGTTTCTATCCAGATTCCGGCTGCCGGCTCGCGCCTTATGCGCCCTGATCCTGAAATATCATAGAAAACGACTGGTGACATGATGCCCTCTTGTTATATGATTTAGATGAGGAAACAACGATTTGAGGGGAAAACGGCTCGTGAGGATGAACGCCTTCACGTTGATTGAGCTTCTGATCGTCGTGGCCATCATCGGAATCTTGGCTGCAATCGCCGTTCCGAGCTTTTTGAACGCGCAAATCCGCGCCAAAGTCTCACGTAACTATGCGGATTTCCGCTCGATGTCGACCGCCATGTTCGCTTATAAGTTGGATCACAATGAGTACCCCCGGGATCCCAATGACGATCCGCCCGGCAAATCTTGGCTTGTAAATGTTACCATGACCGCTCTCACGACACCCACTTCCTATATCGGAAGCATTCCCCAAGATCCTTTTTCTCTAGGCAAAACTCAAATCGAAAACTGGCATACCGAGTGTTGTCAAAGCGGAACCTATATCTACGCTGTTGAACAAAACCCGAAAACAAGAATCTCCGGCATCATGTACAAAGAGTCATTCTCATTCGGAAGCATCGGGCCGGATGGAGCTTGGGACTTAGGGATGAATTATAAAGAGTCGCGCTACGATATGAGTAACGGCGTCGCTTCCCGGGGCGATGTCGTGATGTTCTTCCCGGGAGAAGACCCAACTGAAGATCCGGGATCTTCGCCATGGTAAAAAGGGGCATGCCACGGCATGAAATCGACTGCTGGCTTTACACTCATTGAGTTACTTATCGTTGTGGCAATTATCGGTATCCTGGCGGCCATCGCCATTCCCAACTTTTTGAATGCGCAAACAAAGGCAAAAATTGCGCGTTGTGAAGCCGATATGCGCTCACTCTCCATAGCAGTTGAATCCTACCGTATCGACCGTAACCGCTACCCACTGGATTTGGCTGATTTCTGGAGACTGAATCCGTCATTTCTTCAATCGACCCAAGGTCTTTGCATCTTCTATCCGTTGACTTCACCAATCGCCTACATAAGTTCATCGCCGCTTACACCATTCGGACCATGGGCATCCACGGCCGCCAGCAATGTTTCGTTCCGTGGATACGATTACGAACATCACGTCGTAGAACTGTTTAGCCAGCAACGGCTTATCGAACACAACTACGAATATGCAATTGTCACCGCGGGACCCACAAAGGCCTTTGTAACGCTCGATGCCGGGAATAACGGCATCATGGGCACTGTCTACAATGCAAGTAATGGTCTGGCCAGCCCCGGAAATGTTGTCCGTTATGGTCCTGGGGGAGATGTATTCTAAGAGAGAGGCCTGTACCGATCTCCAATCCTCCGCTTGAAACCGTTTTCCCGGCGTCCCCCTTTTGCTTCTATCTTTAAATTCAAATCGGATGCTAAACTTGTTCCCGGAAACGGAACGAACAAAACTGGAGTAGACTTATGCCGCATGTTTACAGTGCACCCAAACGGCTTGCCGGTAAGGCATGGCTGGTGATCCTTACGGCGATATTGGTATTCACCATGGAATCCGCAAACGCTCAACCCTCAATAGAAAAAGTCGTCGTGCTCACCTTCGATGACTCCGTAAAATCGCACCGGACATATGTCGCTCCTCTGCTTAAGGAATTGGGATTTGGTGCGACGTTCTTCATCACCCATAGGTGGATGAATGACACCGAAAACTTCATGACCTGGGAAGAGATTGCTGAGATCCACCAAATGGGCTTTGAAATCGGAAACCATACCTGGACTCACCCCCAATTGGCCGCCCCTAAAGCCGCCGGACGTCTGCATGCGGAACTGGCCCTGATCGACTATGAACTCCATAGGGTAAAAGTGCCCAAGCCGATCAGTTTCGCCTATACAGGCAATGGTTTTGGTCCTGAAGCCGTCAAAGGCCTGCAGGAATTAGGATACCGTTTCGCGCGGCGTGGCATGCAACCTGAAATTCCTTATGGCAAGATGCAAATCGGCCCGGGTTTTGATCCTCAAAAACACCATCCCCTGCTGATTCCCACAACAGCCGATGCCTATCCGGATTGGACCATGGAACATTTTCAGAAGGCCATCAGTTCCGTTGCTCCGGGTGAAATCATTGTGCTGCAATTCCATGGCGTCCCCGATATCGCCCATCCCTGGGTGCATACCCCCCCCGAAAAATTCAAAGAGTACATGCTCTATCTAAAAGAGAACGGGTACCGCGCCATCGCCATGCGGGATTTGGAAGCCTATATCGACTTCGATAACTTGCCCGATGATCCCATGCTTAAAGTCAGGTATCCCGAACCGAAAGAAAAACCTTTTGCTATACCGGTCGAGATGGAGGCCACCCGCGCCAATCCCAAATTTTGGCTTTACAACATGCTTCTCGACCACCATTACACCTGGCAGGAAGCATCGCTTGTAACCGGTTGGGATGAAGAAACGACCAAAGCCAAGGCCAAAGAACTTGGCATCGATGTACAGAGTGAAAATAAAAGAGATAGTTCCAAGATCTATGTCCAGCCATTTCCGGGCGGACGCCATCCTCGAATCGGTAACCTGGATGCGGCCATCGATCCCATGCGCGGTACAAAAGCCAGCATCTTTCTGCCATGGTCACCGGGCGAATATGTGGTTCTCGATGTCCCCGAAGCCATTTGGGTAAATACGGCTGAGGAAGACCGGCTTCTGTATCTCGCTCATACACATATTCCCACATTGTGGGACGACCAACACATTTGGCTGGATAATGTCGATTGGACAGTAAATCCGGACGGCAGTCTAAAAAACCAATGGGAACTCCCCAACAAGGTCAAATTCGGCGCCGTTATACAGCCTCAAGCGGACTCGCTCGATCTCAGTATGTGGTTGACCAATGGCTCCGAGGAAACTCTGACAGGGCTTCGCACGCAAGTCTGTATCATGCCCAATGGCGTAAAAGCCATGACCGCCCACACCAATGAAAACAAGGTTTATGACATTCCGGTCAGCGCTTGTTATATTGAAGGAACCAACCGTTGGGTGTTAACGGCCTGGGATAGGTGCTGGAATACATGGGGAAATAAGTATTGCCCCTGTTATCATTCCGATCCCGCGTTCCCGGATTGCGAACCGGGCCAGACGGTCGAAGTCAAAGGCCGTATATGGTTCTATGAAGGCGGTGACATTCAAGGCGAAATCGACAAGAACAAAGACAAATTTCTAAAACCGATCAAGCCATAAATAAGTTTAGCGCTGAATTGATGTGATCCTGAATTTCTTAAATCGTCTTTGCATCTTCAATATGGAAGATTGCAAATGAGTTCTCTACGCAAAGTTTTTCTTTTTGCGAAGGAGATAAATTTGAGTGATCGTAGGGGAAAATTAGAACCTCAAAATTCGCTTGAACTTATTCTTGCATAGGTTGCATAGTTTTGACTCGCAACAAAATAGCATAACGCGATAATCCCTCCCCTCTGGTAATTGGTAATCGCCAAGAGGATGTAGGATTTAGTTCCTGAATTCAGTTCCCATTCAGGCCAAGAATTTTGTTTCAGAAGGTGATTGATCTTCTTGGAAAGCCGGAGTACTATAGCAATAATGCGAATTGGATTGTTCAATATTTGCACACCCAAAACCCAGTTGTTTCTGGAGGAAAATCGCGAATAACTTTGGAAAATTGCTATTTGGGCATTGCCTAAAAGATTTCATTTAGTCCAACAAACATCACATATCATGTTGCGTTTCCAACTTTTCGTTATTTTTGTTGGTATGGTTACGCATATTCAGCAAAAGGGCATTTTGTCACATTTCTGACGAATTATTATTTTGTATTCGTGATTTTGTTGAAAGACTGGAAATCGAGCGACACCGCCGGGGGGACTGTAACGCTCATATACTCATAATTGAGATAAAATTTCCTATTGAGTGAGGGCATTTTTGTGCCCATGTCATGACACCAAGCGAAATAGACAATGATTGCAAATCGGAAAGCAAATTATGGCAGGCGATTCATTTTGCACAGTGCCGTCGTTTTGCTGGTCTTTGGGATTCACTTGGCATTTGCTGAGCCCCAAGTAGTAACCGTCGGTGTCTATGATAACGCCCCCAAGGTTTTTCTGGACAAATCGGGTAAACCGGCCGGTTTCTTTATCGATGTCATCAAGACAATTGCAGAAATGGAAGGCTGGCAGCTGCACTACGTTCCAGGCACTTGGAGTGAGGGATTAAACCGGCTGGAAAGCGGTGAAATCGATCTGATGCCGGATGTGGCCCATACACCGGAGAGAGAAAAAATCTATGCCTTTCACAAAGTGACAGTGTTGTCTTCCTGGTTTCAGGTGTATACGCGTAAGGGGAGCAATATCAAATCGATTTTAGATTTATCCGAAAAGAGAGTGTTAGTTCTGGAACGCTCGGTACAAGAGGAGGCCTTCACACAACTCGCCGATAGTTTTGGGCTAAATACCGTTCTAATTTCTCTGCCTGACTATAAAACGATGTTTGAACGGATCGCGAAGGGTGAGGCTGATGCCGCAATTACCAACCGCTTCTATGGCTTGATGCACGCTCCGAAATATGGGTTGGAAGATACCGCGATTATGTTCTATCCCACCAATCTTTTTTTCGCCGCACCTAAGCAAGGACGCCAAGCGTTATTGGATGCTATTGATGATTGTCTTTCCCGGCTAAAGAAAGATACACAATCGATTTATTACCGGTCTCTCAAAAAGTGGAGCACCGAAGAAGTGAAAACTGAACTCCCCGCCTGGGTGAAGATTGCTGGAGGCATCATAGCGGGCGCATTTCTTATAAGCCTTATTGGAAGCCTCATACTCAAACACCAAATTAAACTCCGTACAAAAAAATTATCCGAACAAAATGTGGAAGTGCTCAAGATAAACGAGGCATTGCGTGACAGCGAAAGGAAATATCGCGAACTTCTTGAGCATGCCAATAGCATTATTTTGCATTGGACGAAGGACGGTCAAATCACATTCCTGAATGAATTTGGCCAACGATTCTTCGGGTACGCCGAAGAAGAAATCATCGGCCAACACGTAGTTGGCACCATTGTTCCTATGACTGAAGAGGGCGGTCGAGACCTGCGCCCGTTAATGGATAAAATCTGCGCGGAGCCTGAGGCATTCGAGCAAAATATCAACCAGAACATTCGACGTAATGGCGAGAGAGTGTGGATTGCCTGGACCAACAAAGTCCACTTTGATGAGTACGGTCAAATAATAGGAATCCTAAGTATCGGTACTGATATCACTTCACGCAAGAAGGCCGATGAAGAATTGCGCCGGCTCAATGCTGAACTCGAACAAAGAGTAAATGAACGTACCGCCGAACTTGCGGAGGCTGTCGAAAAGGCGCAATCCGCCGACCGTATCAAGTCCGCCTTTTTGGCGAACATGAGTCACGAACTGCGCACACCCCTAAACTCGATCATCGGATTCACTGGAATTCTGCTTCAAGAACTCGCCGGACCGCTCAACGAAGAACAAGAAAAGCAGTTGCGTATGGTGCAAGCAAGTTCCCGTCACCTTCTGGCCCTGATAAACGATGTGCTGGATATTTCCAAAATTGAAGCAGGTCAACTCTCACTTTCATTTGCTCCCTTTGATCTCCGTCAATCCATCGAAAAGGTGGTCAAACTGATTTTGCCGATGGCTGAATCAAAGGGAATCGATGTACGTTTGGAAATCGACAATAGCGTTGGCGGCGTGCACTCGGATCAGCGCCGTCTGGAGCAGATCGTTCTCAATCTATTGAATAATGCCATTAAATTCACGGAAAAGGGCCATGTGCAGATTACCTGCGGAGTCGATGGTGAACGTTATGTTCTATCGGTAACCGATACGGGTATCGGTATTCAGCCTGAGGAAATTTCCGGACTTTTTCAGCCCTTTCATCAAATTGATACAGGCCTGGCCCGCAAGCACGAGGGCACAGGATTGGGACTTTCTATTTGCAAAAAATTAATTGTACTGATGGGAGGCGCAATTGATGTTCAAAGTGAATGGGGACGGGGCAGCACTTTTGCTATTCAATTTCCAAAACAAGCCGGAGCGTCGTCATGAGCGATCAATTATTGATTATTGAAGATAATCCACAGAACTTTTATATGATGAAATTCTTATTGGAAAAAAGCGGATTCACCATTATCGGGGCCGAAAATGGCCGCGAGGGAGTCGCCGCTGCGTTGCGCGAAAAACCAAAAGCCATTTTACTCGACATCCAATTACCCGAAATGGACGGTTATGCCGTGGCCGCTGAACTTAAGAAACACCCGGAATTGGCGGACATCCCAATTATTGCCGTGACATCCTACGCCATGGTGGGAGACCGGGAACAAATACTTGCCGCAGGTGCCACCGGATACATTGAAAAGCCGATCAATCCGGAAACTTTTGTAAATCAAATCATGGAATATATGCTTTAAGATGGGGATACAGGCAAAGGATGCGATTGTGATGAACATTTTGATTGTAGATGATCGTGAAGATAACTTATATCTGCTGGAAAGTCTTTTTAAGGCAAGCGGATATGATGTGCAAAAAGCACGGAACGGTGCGGAAGCGCTTGATAGGCTCTCAGAAAACAAAATCGATCTAATTATAAGCGATATCCTTATGCCAGTAATGGATGGTTTCCAGTTATGCCGTAAAATCAAAACCAATAACGCATTATGTGATATTCCATTTATCGTATACACCGCTACCTACACCGGTCCTCAGGATGAAGCATTCGCTTTAAAAATCGGCGCGGACCGCTTTATCGAAAAACCTTGCGAACCGGATATTCTTTTATCAACGGCAAAAGAACTCTTGGATGGTTCCAAACGTCGCAACGAAGTTCTTTCCCAGCCGCCGGTTCATGAAGAGGAAGCGCTGAAACTCTACAGTGAGCGGTTGGTGAGAAAACTTGAGCAGAAAATGTTGGAAGCGGAATCCGAAATCAGTGCGCGTCAGGAGGCGGAACGCGCTCTGCGAGAAAGTGAAGCCAGACTGATTGCTGCGCAACGCTTGGCCGGTATGGGTGATTTAATTTTGGATATGGAGACAGGGGAAGTCACATGCTCCGATGGGGCTATCGATCTGCTGAAATATGATAAATCTGAAGACATTAATTATGACAAAATCATGACAGAAATCGTTCATCCGGACGATTTAGAACGTGTGACACAATGGCTTGAAGACTGCCTGGCATCCGATAAAGAGGAAATGCCCCGCATCGAATGCCGAATTATTTGTAAAGATGGTGAAGTCCTATTTATTACCACCGTCGGAAAAATCAATCATAGACCCGAGAAAAAGCCCGAGATTTTTGCATCGGTTCAAAATATCACCGAACGAAAACATGCGGAAGCAGAACGTGAGCGTCTCCAATCCCAATTAACTCAGGCGCAGAAAATGGAAGCGGTGGGACAATTAGCCGGAGGTGTGGCCCACGATTTCAATAATATCCTGCAAGTAATCTTGGGTTATACAAAGATGTTAACCGACAAGGCCCAAGAAAGAGGCGAGTCCTGTAACGAACTTAAGGAAATCTATAATGCAACTTCGCGGGCGGCGACTTTGACACGCCAATTGCTTGCATTCAGCCGCAGGCAGGTAATGCAACCGAGCACGCTTGATTTGAATTCGGTTATTGAGAACTTATTGAAAATGCTCCGGCGGGTGATAGGAGAGGATATCGAAGTGCAATGGCTCCCTGGGCATCTTCTTGGTGCAATCTTCGCGGATGCCGGCATGTTGGAACAGGTGCTTATGAACTTATGCGTCAACGCCCGCGATGCCATGCCGCAGGGCGGCACGCTCACCATAGAAACTCAAAATATGCAGATCGATTCCGATTATTGCACAAACCATCCCTGGGCGAAAACGGGACAATATATTTTGCTTATTGTCACCGATACGGGCTGTGGCATAGACAATAGAAATATTGAACACGTATTTGAACCTTTTTTTACAACCAAAGAAGAAGGCAAAGGTACAGGACTAGGATTGGCAACCGTCTATGGGATCGTCAAACAACACGACGGCATGATTAGTGTTTATAGTGAAATGGATAAAGGGACAACGTTTAAGATATACATACCTGTCTGTGAAGGAAAAGCAGATGCCATCGGGCGAATGGTCGAAGGGCCCGTGGTTGGGGGTAACGATACTATCTTATTGGCCGAAGATGAAGAGACGGTTCGCAGTTTGGCTGTGAGAATCTTGAGAAAGGCGGGATATCAAGTTTTCGAAGCCACGAATGGGGAAGAAGCAGTAAATATCTTTAGGCAACATTCCGCCAAAATTGATCTCCTGCTTCTTGATGTAATCATGCCCAAAATGGGAGGACGCGATGCTTACGAATGCATTCAGAAAATTCGCGCTGACGTCCCCGCACTCTTCTCCAGCGGTTATAGCGCAAACGCTGTCCACACCAATTTTGTTCTGCATGAAGGGCTACAGCTGATCCAAAAGCCGTTTTCGCCCAACATGCTTTTACGGGCTGTCCGAGCCGCCTTGGACCGTCCATCATCAGCTGGGAAGTAGGCTGCATGACGCTCCTCACACCGGCGAGATTCAGTTGTTGAGTCCCAATTGAATGAATATCTCTTTACTCATTTTGCCTATGGTTCATTGTTCTTTTGCTAACGCCCTTGGCGTTAAAGGGATGGATTTAAGAAGACCGGGGCAAAATATCCGATAACTGCTCTATACTCCTCCCGCCGGTACTGAGAGAATAGCCTTGGTGGATGCTTAACACGTTCTCGGAGGCTTAACTCATGCGGCGTTCTGGATTCACATTGATTGAATTGCTGATCGTTGTTGCGATTATCGGGATTTTGGCGGCCATAGCGGTACCCAATTTTCTAAACGCCCAAACGCGGGCCAAAGTGAGCCGCGCCGTCTCGGATATGCGTAATATCGGGACAGCCGTCTATACCTACATGGCCGACCAAGGAACCATGGTCCCCAATTACAACTTCGTCACCGGTGCAACCAATAACCATTCCATGTATCAGTTGTGGCTTACGACACCAATAGCCTACATGGCCGATGTTCCCGAAGATTATTTCCGCATGGAAGACATGGACCGGGATGCGGGCGGCGAAAAATTCGGGCGTGATGCCGCCACCGCAAAAGTCGTCTATATCAATTATGTCATCAACAAATCCGGCGAATGCAGCGGCGTCAACCGCAACCGTCCTCCATTCGACTCCTACCTGCAATGGAGTTTTGGGCCGGACAAAGCACTCAATACCGGCTCCTATTATCCCAAACCCGCCATCGAAGCCTATGAGACAAACCATCCGGGAGACTGCGGAATTTTCGAAAAACGCAAAGGCTGCCGCTACAGCCCCTCCAATGGCGTCATCAGCCGGGGCGACATTTATTACTTTGGCGGCGGAGCGGAATCGACAGGCTGCATCGAACGCTACGGCACGCTTTAATAGCAAAGCCCTTTTTCTCCAATTAGCAGCCGCTCCGTAATGTGTTATCTTTGATCGTTAGGTTTCTTGGAAAGGAAAGCAACGATCATGAGACAATCCCGGCTTTCAAGACGTGGATTCGGCGTGAGTTGCGCCGCTTCATCAGCCTCTCTATTACTCGCCGGAACACAAGCCCAGGCTCAAGCCAAAGAAAAGAACAGACCTCCGGTCTCGGCTCCGGCTTATGGACTTTCGTCCAAAGAATATCTGCTGGACGCCATCGAAAATGCCCCCCGGCGCCTATCCTTTGAACGGGCCTCGCTTCAGCCTGAAGAATGGTGGAAAAAACTTCATACGAAACTTCTTTCTCTTCTGGATTTAGATAATCTGCAACTGAAACCGCCTTCAGCGCATATTGAATCATCCATACAAAAAGATGGATTTCAAATAACAGAAATCGTTTATCAGGTTGAAGACAACTTATGGTGCCCTGCCCTGCTTTACCGGCCTGATACACCGCACCCCAAAGGCCCGGCGGTATTGGCCTGTCACGGCCATGGCATAGGCATTGAGGATGATCTCTATACCTATATCGATGGGTTTGCAAAGCGCGGGTATACCGTGTTCGCTCCCAATGTGCGCGATTTCGGCGAACGCGCATTCGAAGTGCGCGGGCCGCATGAATGCCCGCATGTCGAGCCACTCTATAATATGCTTGGCTGGTCATCCATGGGTCTTAAATTAAAGGACCTGCTACTCGGCTTCGAACTACTTAAAACACAAGAGCATGTCGATCCCAAACGCATTGGCTGCGCCGGGCTTTCCATGGGCGGCGGACTTTCGCTCTTTTTAAGCGCCATCCAGCCTGAAATCGCCGTAAGTCTGATTAGTGGCTTTCTCTCAACATATAAAGGCCTGATGTTCGACAAACGCAACTGCCCCGGATATGTTGTTAATGGAATACTCCAATACTGCGATCTTTATGATGTCGCGGGTCTGATTGCCCCCCGCCCTTTGGTCGTAGAATCGGCTATACAAGATCCCTGTTTTGTACATGAAGATACTCTGAATGCCTACGGCAAAACGGCGGATATTTATAAGGCATTCGGAGCTGAAGATAAGATCGTACTCGATGAGTTTGAAGGCGGTCATATGTTCCATGGAACCGTAACCTACCCATGGTTCGACCGCTTTCTGAAAGATAAGCCTTAAAGCATTATATGGACAAAGGGAATGTGATTTGACCAAGTGATAATGAACTGCTGGAATTCTCTTATCTGTAGGTAAAAAACCGCTGTTCAAAAAGGAACCGGATGTACGTTACTGAAATATGAACCCAAATCACAATTGGCGGTATAAAATCCACGAAGTCATCTTTGAGGCGGACACCCCCGCCGGAAAGACCTTTGATGTCGTTTTGATCTTCAGCATCATCGCCAGTGTCATCGCCGTCATGCTAGACAGCGTGGCCTCCATCCGCGAGAGTCACCAGACACTGCTTTATTCCATCGAATGGTTCTTCACAATCTTATTCACGATTGAATATATACTCCGGCTCCTTTGTATCGGCCGCCCCTCGCAGTATGCCAAAAGCTTTTTCGGAATCGTCGATCTCTTGGCAATTCTTCCTACCTACATCAGTTTGGTGATGCCCGGCACCCAATATCTCTTGGTGATTCGGCTGCTTCGTATTCTACGGGTATTCCGCGTCTTGAAACTCGTTCAATATGTCGGTGAAGCCCAAATGCTCATGACGGCTTTACGGGCCAGCCGGAGAAAAATCACGGTTTTTATCTTTACGGTGCTGACTTTGGTCATCATATTTGGCTCGTTGATGTATGTCATTGAGGGCGAAAAGAACGGCTTTACCAGCATTCCTCGAAGCGCGTATTGGGCCATTGTTACACTCACAACCGTAGGCTATGGCGACATTTCGCCGCAAACCAACGCCGGCCAATTGCTGGCCTGTGTCATTATGATCATGGGTTATGGAATAATCGCCGTACCGACCGGTATCGTCACGGCTGAGCTCGCTTATGCCAAACATGAAAAAATCAACACCCAGGCTTGCCCCGAATGTAGCGCCGAAGGCCACGATAACGACGCCGAATACTGCAAATTCTGCGGCGCAAAACTAAACTTTTTAAAGTCAACGTAGACATCCTCAAAAAAACAGGTGGAGCGACTGTCTTAAAAATCAAGAGCAACGCCACCATAAGCGGGAGGGCGAATCTCCTGATGAGCCGCTGCTTATTCTAAGATAAACATGTATCTCTCTGGGTGGCACAGACAACTCGCTTGTCTGTGTGCCTTAGCGCAAGAGGCGGAACCAACCTTGCCTATCACAAAAACTCCCCTGCTATCAACCAACTGTCTTAAAGGAACACACCAAGCGCTGTAAGCGCGCGATCCTGTAGCCCAGGCAGAGTTTGAACGCCGAAGGCGGAAAAACGCCGCCCTGGGTAGCAAACTCAAAATTCTTCGGCCCTGTAAGGGCCGTACAAAGAAAAATATATCCTTCTGACTCTCTCACAATCCCCTTCTTCTCCTTTCGACTCTCTCCTTTCTACTTTCTTATTCCCCTTCCAACGCATCCAACAACGTATGCATATTTTTTAAATACGATCTCACTGCAATGCCGCGAAAACTTCGTTTAAGGCCATTGATATATTCATGGAAATTGGGAAGCGTAATCTCTTCAACCCACGCACCGCGCTCATCCAATGAATCGAGTAACTCTTTCATACGTTCCGGCTCGACCTTAGGTGCTTGCGGATTGCGTTTTGCGGCTTGTGCAGCCAGATATTCTGCCTTCGCCTCTTCCGGGCTTAGGGTTAATGCGTGTTCATAGGCCTTACGCATCGGCTCGACATAAATATTCAGTTGATAACCATAGCCGGGAAGAATGTTGACCGGTTCATAATCAACCCAATATCGCCCGGTCTCCATCTCGCTCCCCTCGCGGTGCAAGTAGAGCGGCCGATTAGTCCCAATTTCATAAAAGAGCGCATGGGAGAGGTTATCCGAATGTCCTTTAGGAAGCGGCGAGTTATCCAACCATTCCAGCGCAGCCGGAATGCCTTGCAGGTAACGCCGATCCCCCGTGATCTTGTAGTAATCGATAAGAGAATAAATACAGGATGCCGTCTGCGCGGTGGTTAGCGCTGCCGGTTCACAAGACCGGGCCGCTGCAATTCGCATTTCGTAATCGTACTGCTGTCCCCATCCGGCCTGTGGCGAAGGATATTGAGCCAACAAAACAAAATCCATCCCCCGCCGCGCCGCCTCACGATAATGTTCTCCGCCTAACCGCTCATAAGCCTCAAGCAAAAAAGCGATGTTATCCTGGATAACTGCATCGTTGAATGTGTAGTAGGTCGTATAAGCGGACTGTCCATCCAGCGGATAAGCGTCTTCTAAAGGATACCGTTGCGGCCATGCGCCGTTCGGAAATTGCGCATCGAGAATAAACTGGAGAGCCTTATCCAGCGGTAAACGGTATTTGGGATCGTTGGTAGTCGAATAAACATCGAGCAAGAAGCGTGCGGCCCCTACCGTCACACTGTCATCGAATGTGCAATTGCCATCGTAATGGTAATACTCTTCCCATCCCCAAAATTTGGAAGCCACATCCCTGTACCATTGGGCAACACCCTGCGGATCGAAATCGATAAAATAATGCCACCCCCCTGATGGATGCTGCCCATAAATCAACACGTTGGCAATTCGCTCGGCCTGTTCAAGATAATACCCGTCACCGGTAATCTTATAAGCGCGTAAAAAAACTTCTCCGGCTCCGACTGTCCCGGAATCTTGTACCCAGACCATAGATTTACGCGCGGGAATCTCACCCCATTGCTCGCTTAGGTCCTCGGTATAATACCAAAGCAATCCACCGCGATTAGAAACACGATCCATCATAAATGTTGTGGCTCGCTTGGCTGAGGCAATAATTTCAGATTTGGCCGTTTCACACTCTGCATGCCAAATGCAGATAAATGAGAACCAGCTCCAAAGCAGACACATTGCAGTTTGTCGAACCATTCTCCACACCTCGCTATGCAAAAACCTAATTGTAACGATTCAGCGCGCTTACCGGAATGTCCCATGACCACGAAAAAGTATCTTGACCGCCTTGCTCCCCGGATGGGAAGATGCTTACACAGCGTTTGACATAAGCATTCTGAAGAAAGAGAGATTGACCGCAATGCGTTTTGGAATCATCGGTGCAGGCGTGATCGCCGAATACCACTGCAACGCGATCGAAGCGGTCGCGGATGCTCAACTTGTTGGCGTATATGACAAACTCCGGCAGGCTGCTCAAAATTTCGCAACAAAACATGATATACCCGCTTTTGACAGCATCGAGTCATTGGTTCAGCAGGGCAATTGCGACGTTGTCACCATAGCGACACCGAGCGGTTGGCATTTGGAACCGTGTATCGCCGCAATGGAAGCGGGTGCGCATGTCATTTCTGAAAAGCCCCTGGAAATCACCATCGAGCGCATCGACCGCATGATCGACACCGCGCAAATGAACAATCGAAAGCTTGGCGCGATTCTACAGATACGCACATTTCCCGGATGTCAAAAAGCCAAACAAATTCTAGACGAAGGCCGTCTGGGAAAAATTCTCGTCGCCGATGCTTATATGAAGTATTACCGCACACAAGAGTATTACGAAGAAAGCGCTTGGCGGGGTACATGGAACCTCGATGGTGGCGGCGCGGCCATGAATCAAGGCGTACACTGGATCGATCTCATCAACTGGCTCATGGGCGACGCTGAATGGATTTATGCCGTAGCCCAAACTCTCGGCCATCAAGTTGAAATCGAAGATATTTGCCATGCCGTTATTGGCTGGAAATGCGGAGCGCAAGGCGTGCTTGAAGCCACAACATGCGCCAAACCGGGCTTTGAAACACGTATCGAAATCCATGGCGAACACGGCAGCCTTCTTCTTGAAGACACTCATATCAAAAAACTGATTTTGGATGGTGAGCCGGATTACGAAGAATCTCAGCAGGAAGCCGCCGGAGGCCATGCCGATCCAAAGGTCTTTAGCGCCGCCGGACATATCATCCACATTCAGGATATGATCGAAGCGGTTCGTAATGACCGGGAGCCGATGGTCCCCGGTTGGGATGCCCGCCGTTCCGTCCATCTGATTACCTCCATGTATCAAAGCAGCCAAGAAGACCGTAAGGTGTTTCTATAAGTTTAAATTTACGTATGTTGCGTATGTTATAAATTTGAGCACAACGTTCGAAAATAAGAGAAAACAAAATGCTTGCTTACGATTCCTCCAAACCAACCGCCCGTTTCGTTATCTGTGCGCTTGCCGTATTTCTTCTGCCGTTTTTCATGCCATGTCTAGCACCAGCTCAAAGTCTGCATTTCGGCTATGAAAACGAATCGGAACTCCTTTCGGACTTTGTCTCGCAATCACCGAACTACGCAAACATGGGGCCTTTGAGCCTGGCCACACGCAAACTCTCTATCGAACCGGGACGGTTCGGCAATGCCATACATATTCAAGATGGCTGGCCGGTATCCAAAGGAACCTGGAACGAATCCGGTTTGGATTGCGATTTGATTGTCGCCGTTATGTGGGGGGAATGGCGCACCAAACCTCATAATTGGGGCGCTGGCGGTTTTCATGGTGACCGTGGCACTGTGGCTTTCTGGGTCAAAAAAGACACGCTGCATCCAGGTATTGTCTTTATGCAAGGCAGCATTGCTTGGGGACGCAAAGAACGCGATCTCTTTACGGTTGAAGTTGACGATCAAGGATACCTAAGCGCGCACATTCGTGATGTCAGAAGCCAATATCATCGAGTGAAGGCAGACCGCGCCACATGGAAGAATGGAATATGGCAGCATATCGCCGTCACCTATGATCGTGCCTATGGTCTGAAATTATACACCGATGGCGAGTTGGTCGGTTCCACCTGGGGCGAAGATGCTTGGTGGCAAACTCCCTACCCCGGTCTCTTCAGCCCGTTTTTACCTGAGTCTTTTTATGATGAACTCTATTACTTCGACACCCCGCTATCTGATGCTCAAATTCACGAACTCTACGCGTCGAACAAAGTATCCGCACCGGCGCCCGGCGATGCGGCATTGGATCAAGCCGCTTGCGCAAGACTCCTGCGGGAATACGCGGATTTATACAGCCTGGATCTGCCGATTATCCATCCTGATACCGAAGCCTTGAGTCTTAAGCAAACTGAAATCGAGGAATGCAGCGACGAAAACATGCCCGCCTGGTGGGTAATGGATGGACGCTACGAGTTGGCTTGGCCGCATCCTTACCGCTTATTCACATTCGTTCTGGGCGATGCCGATTTCCACGGCACAAAGGTCGATTTCAAACTGGCTCGCGGCGAAAAACCCAACTACATATCGATCCAGGGCAACTTAGACCGTGTCTCTCTTTTAAACGCATCCGATCCCAATGACTTCGATGAGAAGAATCCTATCTTCAATATACGCAGTTACACTCCGTTCTTCTTCTCTTCCAAAATTCCTCAGAAAAACATCCAAAATCTTCGTATCCCGCTTGTTGAAAGTTACGGCTCGCCTCCCGGACTTGAGGGCAGCGCACATCTCCCCTTAAACGGTGACACTCGGATTCATGAAATCCAATTGTGGGAAGTCCGGACTGAAAAACAGACAAACAAGATATCAGCCAAAGAGCAGCCGTGGTACCTGACTGCCGGCGGCAATGCTCAAATTTCAGCGCGTTACCAAACAGCCCTTAAAAAACTTGCAGGCAGTCGTGACCGGACAATCGCCGTTACGAATGTCGTTGCCCCCACGCCAGGGCCGGGAGCAATCGCAATGCCCCCCTTACAGGCGGTTCAGCTCTTCAGTCCGGGCCTTATTCCTGATTTCGCGTTGGATACGCTTGAACTTCGACTACTGATTGCGCCGAACACCAAGACCGATTTCTTGTGGATCAAACTTCGCGATCCCGGCCTTCCCTCCCGCATTTGGGCTCAGTCCTGCATACGCGTGGAGTATCCCCGGGCACACAGGCCGCAATATGTGCAGATCAAATTCGACATCCTCGACCTCATGGTCGCCAGCGAAGACGACCTTTGGCTTGAACTCACATCCGCGAATGGAGCCCAAATCCTATGCGGCGATTCGGAACAACCGTCTCTGATACTTGCCGGAACTTCAGACCATCCGGAAGAAAGCCTTGAGCAATACACCTGCAATGAAATGCACCCCTGCCAAATGCAGTATATGAAAGAATACAACTATCGGCCTTGGCGCTTTTCAGGTGAGCGCGTCAACATCCAAAATTGGAGCAACTTCGGCGGCCCGTACGATATGGCCTATCCTCCTTTGGCAGTACTTCGTCACGATCCCGATAATGAACTCGCCAATATCTACAAAACACTCCTCTTCGACCGCATTTGGCCGGGCTCATTAGATCCGCAAGACATCCGTTTCCCCATTAAAGTCGATGCCCCCAATGATGCCCCCGATTGGGCGGTATGGGAACGCGAACTTTATGCTCTGAACCGCCGGGCCAGCCATTGGACCGCATCGCAACAAAGACAAGACGGCATGTTCTGGGGAGGCCCCAATGATGATAGTTTTATCGTCCTCGGTTATGCCGGTATGCCCTTATTGGGTGATGAAATCGCACGCAAGGCTTGGCTCCGTTTTTATGACGGATCCGAGCAAGCGGGCATCTTTAAAGATGGCTACTGTGATATCTGGCCGATTGATCCGCTGCACATTACCGACTTCACAACCAGCCGTGGCTTATTGATTTCCTATGCCTTGGGTGATCCCAGAGTCTTTGAACGAGAACTCCGCACCGCCGAGCGTTATGACCAGCGTGTCCGCAAGACCAACGCCGCGCGGGCGCAAAAAGGCCTCCCGCCGCTCACCGGAGTACGAGGCGACCGTGAGAAACAAGGCGCAACCTTGATCGAATGTATGGATAGCGAAATCCGCGATTATTCATTGGCTCATGTTCAAGCCTACTGGGGAGTGACACCCCGTCCCGAGCCCTATGCTATGAATAATCCCAGTGCGCTGGCCAACCAAATGATGGAAACCGTGCTTTTAACCGATGACAAAGCCGTCTTCGCCTTAACCAAAGCGCGTGTGCACACCGATAACCAACGCGGCTTTGGACGCGATCAGCTGATTGCAGCGGCCTTGGGCGGACGTGTTCAATACCGCGCCGAGCCGTTTCCGATTTCAATTGCGGCCAGCTGGAAAAATGCCGATACCGATGAACTCTCACGCCTTGTCCGGTATGCGGATGAAAAGTCATTAACCATAAGCCTGTTTAATTTTAGTTCGCGGGCGCTTAAACCAACAATGCGCGTATGGCGTCTTCAAAAAGGCCGCTATGCCATCGAGATGTTTGCCGATAATAACGGTGACGGTGTTCCCGACACGGATGCCTCAGGAAATCCGGAAATCCTTTATGCCGAACAGCGCGAGCTGAAACGCTTCTCCACATTGCCCATATCAGTCCCGGCAAAGTCGAATGCTCTTCTCAAGATTACCCAGATAGCCGCACTCCCCGAATCCGAACGCTTACCTGATTTGGCAATCGGCGCCTCGGATGCAGTACAAAATAACAGCGGCAATCTGGAGATTACGGTACACAATATCGGCGCGGCTCCGGCTTCCGGCATCCAAATCGCAATCCTCCACCGGGGTCGTGTTTTAGCGGAAAGAAACATCGCAAAACTCGATACTCCCATCGACAACAATCTCGCCGCTCAAAGAGCCAAGATCGTATTTGAGGATGTGAAATACCGCCCCGGCCTGACCATTCAAATTGATCCGGACAACCGAATTGAAGAGATTCTCGAGGAGAACAATCAGATCGAGTTGGAGTGAACCTTGTTAATGCCGTTTGCCCACAGTCTATAAATCCGCGATGTTGACCGGCATTCCCGTTTCGATGCTCTGATGTGCGGCGCAAGCCATTTGAGTGATCGCCAAACCATCTTTGCCGGATGGATACAATCCCTCCAATTCGGCAATACTGCCACCATTCTCTATAAACAGAAGGTTATCGGCAAAGTCTGCAATCGAGGTATAAAAATACCCCCGGTAGTGGATTTGATTACGTTTATCCCGTTCCCGGTATTTGATGCCGAGGTTCCAGGTCCGCATCTTTTCGCCTTGGAGACAGCCGCGCCCGCCACGATATTGCGAGTCGCACTCAAAAATGCCTTCCGTCCCGACCAGTTTGACACCCTGGTGTACAACCGCTTCATAGTTATCCGGCAAAATCCAGCAGTTTTGGAATGTAATCACTGCTCCGTTTGTAAATTCCACCTGAGCCTGGATCGAATCGTAGGTGTCGATTCCCATACTCACCAGTTTCTTTTTACTCCCGGTCGCAAACACTTTGACCGGATCGGGATTGTTCAGTATCCACCGGACCAAATCGTACATATGCACGCCTAAAAACCACACCGGCGAGCTCTTTGCAGACCATTCTTTCAGCATATCCGCCGCTACAAAGAGTTGATCTTCCATCCATGAATAGCCATACTCCACGTCCCCGAATTTCCCCTCCAAATAGGCTTCACGCATCTCCATGTGATAGGGATCGAAGCGTTTATGAAAATCCACTTCCAAAAGGACATTCTTCTCTTCCGCTTTTGCCAGCATTTTGCGGCATCCCTCAACCGTTGTATCCAACGGCTTTTCGACCATGCAATGCAGACCGCGCTCCATCACCTCCAGCGCGATATCCAGATGCAGGTGATCCGGTGTGGCCACCGTTACTCCGTCTAACTTTTCATTGTCAAGCATTTCACGGTAATCGGCATACACCGGGATATCGAACTGGTTCTTGCGTAGTTCGCGGCGTTCATCGTTGCATTCCGCCAAAGCCGCCAATTCGACATTTCCTTGTGACTGCAAATCTTTAAAGACGGTCAGATGGCTTTCGCCGTATGTTCCACCGCCGATAACACCAATACGGATCATTGTAACGGTCTCCCTTTATGGCCTGTACTCTAATTCGACGCGATTTACAATGCCCTCGATTCCCATTGTATTGATCGCCTTAACTTCAAGTTTGTTTGTACCTGGAACAAGTTTCCAATCCATGGTGCGGTCAGACTTCTTCCATTCTCCACCGTTCAACCGAACTTCGAACCGATCGAAATTCGGTATGTTTCCATGGAAAGTAACAGCCGCCACACCTTCCAATCCGGTATCTCGAATATCCACCAACGTTTTATTCAACGTCCAATAAAAATCTTCCGGACGATTGGTTAGATTCGAGTATTCCGGATACTTGGGATTCAAGTCATCAGTCCACCACAGGTAGCCATCCCAATGATACTGCTGGTTTCCATGTTCTAACTCTTGCGGCATGGGGTTGTAAAGATGATCGTTCCGGAACGGTATACCAAAACGAGTATACAAGTCGAGATAGCGATTCCAGAACTCTTCCGAAGTCATCTTCGGCTCACCGATCACAACCATATCGCTTGCATCGTTTTTCAAAAACCGCTCGTGAATCTCCAATACACTTAACGGCTCATCCGTATCCCGCAAGTTGAATTGCATCGCGGTTGTCACATTGGAAATCAATCCCACATCCTGTGCAATCCATTTCTCTTCTTCATTGGACCAGGCCTCGGCAATACAATGGTGATCCAAAATCACCGAACGCGCGTTATACCCCAAAGAAGCCGCGCATTGCACAAAGACTGCTGCATAATGCGTACACATTCCCAATCCCAAATAGGAAGGAGCCAGTTCCAAGACTTCCAAAGCATCCCATTGTGGGCAATAAACGTATTTCCCGTCGTCCCATCCTTCCCATTGTTCACGTACCCACTGACGTAACAGGGCGAATTTTTCCAGTTCCGTTTTCCCCGGAGCTACAACGGCCTCTAAATTGTACTTTTCGCGCAGATGGCGCATACGCGGATGGTGAGGATCCGCATAGCGGAATGGGTAAGACGAAAACGTCACTTCGTTGTCCGGCGGAACAGTCAATTTCAGTTTGCCTTGATTCGTTCCGGTCAATTCACCGCCAAAATCAAGCGTCACTTTTTTCAACCACGGTGTTGCCTTCACATCGCTGCTGCGTAGAATCGCGCGCCACTGGAAAAAGCGTTCTTTAGGCAAAGCCTCAATCGCCGCCAAAGGCAGCCACGGTGTCCAATCGATAGGTTGGCCATCGGCGGTGCTCCCTGCACGGATTTCAAATTCAATCGAAGTTAGAGGCGGTTTATAACTTTCGGTCCTCAAACGCAGTGTTTTTAAATCCAAAAGCGGCGCGATGCCCGTCTTGGCCTTCTCGGCGTCTTCGATCTCCGCTGCAATCTGCGCCAAATCGAGAATCGGAGAAGTCGTGATACCTTGCTCAGGATATCCGTGCACACGGATGCGCACGGCGTATTCACCGGTCAGATTGTTATCCGGTCCCAAAATATCGTCACGCCAGGATGTTGCGCTACGAACGCTTTTCAGGCTATTGCCATGACAGACATCCGAATCGACAGCCAGCCATCCCGTGACGCCAAAGGCAATCTCGTTCTTCCCGGCGCACAAATACTCGCCGGGAATCGTCATCCGGTCCCAGCCTCCGGTCAGCATTGCCTCACGGTCCTGAAAATGCTTAAGCCGGTGATCGTTAACCACAACCGTCATTGGCAACGCTTCTGTTCCGCCGCCTCCGTAAAACAAAACTTCAATTTCACGGCAATCTGAAGGCAAATAGAAAATCTTTTTCGCGTAGACCTGGTCGCTTAATTGCTCCTGAATCTTTGCATTTCTAAACATGGCATCGGAAATAAGATACGTCGGAGCCAAACGCAATCCTCGGCTCTCGTCGGTCAACTCTACAAAACGATCGCGTGTGTTGTCTTGAAAATCACCCGCCGTGTAGGTTTTAACCCACTTCGATTGTGTCAGGCACGGCCGATAAACCATCAGATTGCCGCGCCGTTCATGCTCACCACAAACCAGTACGCCGTCCGATGTGATTGCGGCCGCGCCGATTTCGCTAAAACTGCTCCGGTTGCCTTCCGGCAATGGCCCGGATGTCGGAAAACCGAGATACATCTGCCGTGTTACCGGATCGAATGCAAACAGACGGGGCAATCCCCCAGGCTCTCCGCCCGCTCCATAAACCAATCCTTCGCGGCCCAACACGAGACCAACGATATGGCTCTGCCGTAGCGGCTTTCCGAATGTTTCCAGAGTCTCGCTTTTCGGATCGAAGCGGAACAAATAGCCGTCCGTGGTCCCGCCGATGGTTGAACCGTCCGCAAGCCGTACCGCCGCATCGATACCGGCGAGTCTTCTTCGTCCGATAACAGCCGGAAGCCGTGCTGCCGTTGTACGGATTTGTTCATTATTGGGATCAACTGCCAGAATGAATCCCATCACTTCATCATCGCCCTCTTCACCCATCTTCTCCGTTAAAGTGCCCGAAAAATAGAGCGTACCGTCCGGCCCTTCCATAAAAGCCTTGCTGATGCGGCGTATATGATGTTGCTGGGGAAACGGCGTAACCTCTCCTAAATCCCTGGCTGCGCCGCTGGGAATATCGATAACAAAAAGATGCCCGCCGGGTGATGAAATCCCGAATAATTTCCCCGCTCGTTCCGAATAATGCAGTGCCCCCGCGCCGTCTTTAAGCAATGTTTCCGGTAATGCAAACTCCCGCATAAACCGCCCTTCCGCCGAATACTGACGGATTGGCATCCCCGTGGCATTCTTGTTCACTTCGTCTTCGCCTAATTCAGGCAGACGTCGAAGGTAATCGGCAGTGAGATCAGCTTCTCGTTCGCGGTTGCGCTCAAAAGTAAACTGCTTATCCCAAATACATTTCGCCCCCATAAAAACACTGGAATCCGGCCCTTGCGCCAAAACCGGCTCACCCCACCAAAGCGCTTCAAAACGATCCAATACTTTAAACTCGCCGCTTCGTGCACTGTATGTAAAAAGATTAATCTCTTTTTTCCCGCTTGAGGCTCCGAAAAAAAGATCGTCCGGTTGACGGCACAACAGCGAAGTTATAAATGTTTCGTTGGCATCTACAGCCGGATAGATCGGAACCATTTCCCGGCACTCACGTTCGATTTCAAGCAGCGGACGTGTCGCCTCAGCGGCTTGGCTGTTTGCAATACTGACAAATAGAAAACAAACGGCAACATAGTAAAAAGCGCTTGATTTATGCTTCATTGATCTCATCTCCCTGCCCCTTTTACTGACGTGTCAATTTCGGAAAGTGCGCGACGTAATAGGGATACGTACACATCAAATAAAAACTCCCGTCCGGTCCAATGGCGGATCCCTGAATCGAAGTGTGGGTTTGCATCCGTGGCGTATCCGGATCGACCATATATCCCAGACACTCGCACTCTTCGCTTTTCGGATCGTAGCGCATGATAAGCGTCTCATCCGGCGCGTTTTCCAATGCCACACGTGCACTCCAATAAATGCGGCCTTTCTTGTCGCAAATCATCGTGTGCACGTCTTTACTGCTCTTGAACGGTTCAGGAACGGCCGGGCAGACATAGCGCATGGGCAAGACACTGTCGCTTGCGGCCGCCAAATCGAATTCCTGAATAGCCGTCAAATCACCGCCGTAGAGTTTGGTTCCATCTTTTCCGGCGATGCAGGCATAAGGTTTGTAGTAAGGAGGATCGCCTTGGGGCACACGAACTTCGAGATCGATCAGCTCATCCCGTTCCACATCGTATTTGGTTATGGTGCCGTGATTGGGAATCCAAACATTGCCTTCCGCATCCATATCGATATAACGCCCCCAAGTTCCAACACGGCCCTTATCGAGAACTTGATCCGTATCCAAATCATAAACAACAAAGTGCATACGCGGCTCGGTTTTGAAATATATCCGCCGGCGCTTTTCATCCAGCACTCCATTCATTAGGCCGTCTTGTTTACGCAGGATTCCGTAATCTTTGCGAATGCCGGTCTCCGGGTTAAAGCTGATTAAGTGCCCGCCGGGGTACCCCGATGGATCTTCACCGATCTCCGGACGAGTACGGAATAGTTCATGGCCCTGTTTGGTCCCGCCGTAAATCGTCCCGTCAGAGGCAACGATAAGTTTGGAATGTGTCTTTCCTTGCGTGTTGATATCGAACAGATGCTCGTTGACCAACTCCCGAATATTAACGGCTATATCGAATGTCCGCTTCTTGGGATCGAACGAAATCCAGTAGCCGTAATCGTCATAGCGGGCTGTTCCCAAGTACACCTTGCCATCTGTGCCAACTGAGAACGCCGTATAGCCGGATTCTTGCGTGTGGTATTCACCGGGCACTTTTGTGGCATTGCATTTCAGAGGCGGGATATCTCTCAATTCCACCGGACGGTCTTCTAGTCCGGCATGCCGGTCTTCTGCACACAGACCAATACCTGCCATACAGATTCCAAACGCCACAATGATCGGTAATCGTGGAAATCTTCGAGACGCTTTCATCAATACCGTATCCTCACTTTCACAAGCCTGAGTGAAGACAACACGATACCACAAACGTGGTTAAGCGGTCACCAGGCTTCTCAAGGACTGGGCAAAAATGAAAGACAAACAGATGCTTTACCGTAAAAGGATAGCGCGCCGGAATATGAGCTAAAAATATTACAATCGGTTACGCATCACGGACCAAAACGGATGATATCGCCGCAGCTCTTCAGACCATTGGAGCCGTGATAACGATAAAACGCATCGACTTCGCAATTCATCGAATTGCCGCTCGAAGGAGCGTTATCAGCCTGGATGTTGTAATCCGGACCCGCGGAGCCGATGGCATATTTATAAGTCTTCTGCCAACTGCGGCAGCAGGCCATATCGCTGCTACGTTCGAACTTGGTTACCCAATCCCCCGTATTTCTCCACAACTCGTACCAGTAAATCGGCTTATCCCCATCGTTGGAAAGCACACCCTTGGGAAAGAAAGGATCCGAGAAGACATCTGCCGAAATATATTGCACAGGCGTCGTTAATGGATTCCAACGATAAGACCAGGTCATATTATTCCGTCTGGAAATATAGTCGTTGTTGTCCAACCGATACGACTCAAGCGCCATGGCAATCGACCTTAAATCGGCCTCCGCACGTGCGATCTTGGCCCGAATCTGGGCATTCATAAAATTGGGAACAGCAATCGCAGCCAAGATACCGATGATGGCGACCACGATAAGAAGCTCAATCAAAGTAAATCCGCGATTTTTCATGACAATCCTCACTGACCTTCAATAGAGTAATAAAACACAGCCCACCCTGTCACTTCAAGATGATAGGACAATATTCCATTTTGAGAAGGTGGTTGATTACTATTTACTGAAATTTCTGTACTTTCCCCCACGCCGAAAAGCATGGCGGTCATCCCAGCTTCTTTTATGCCACAAAACTAGGTGATTACGGCGACGCTGGCTACATTTAAGACTATCCCAAACTCAATTCAAACATGGCGAATTGGGAGCAATGACTATCTGAAGAACCGATACCCGCTCAATCTGGCAGTTTCTTCAACACATCATCGAATCGTTCGAGGAATTCTCCGCAAACCTGTTCGGTATGAGCGATAGACAAATAGAGTTTGGTTCCCATCGGATTGAGGAATACGCCTCTCTCAAATAGGCCCAACATTACAGTTCGCGCCTTTTTCCCATCGGCCGCTTTGGTGCTTCGGTAGTCTTTCACCGGTTCGGACGTAAACGCGACTTGAGCCAAGGGACCATCACCAATCACCTGACCGGCCACATTGTTCGTCTTTAAGACATCATGCAAACCTTGACGAAAGTATTCCCCAATTGCGTGAAGATGATTGTAAGTGCCTTCCTGTCTATAAACAGACAGCGCAGCCGACGCAGCCGTTGTGGATATGGGATTGCCACCCAAAGTAGAAGCCATCCAAACATAGGTATCACAGCCAAGACGGCTCTCGCGCACAATGTCCATGATTTCACCGCTTCCGCCAAACGCGCCAATCGGATATCCCCCACCCAGCGCTTTTCCATAGGCAACCATATCAGGAGTAACTCCATAGTATTCCTGAGCACCTCCATAGGCCAGCCGAAAACCGGTAACCACCTCATCGAAGATCAACACGATTCCCATGGAACGCGTTATCTCTCGCAGTCCCTCTAAAAAGCCCGGTTCAGGTGGCAAGCAACGGTGCAACGGCTCGACAATCACCGCGGCCGTATCTTGTGCATATTCTTCAAGAATTCTCTGAGTCGTCGTTAAATCGTTAAAAGGCGCAACAAGAACATAATCCTTCACAATATGGTCGATGCCGGCGCTGGAAGGTTCGGGCTTTGGAAAATCAAGCAATTGGGAGGGGAAAAGACTCGTTACGCCGATCTCGTTCGCGCCGTGGTAAGCCCCCTCAAATTTCAGGATTTTAGGCCGGCCGGTATAAGCGCGGGCCAAACGCTGGCAATACATCGTAGCTTCCGTGCCGGAAGCGCAAAAACGTAGACGTTCCACCGCCGGGCTGAGATTGATCAATTCTTCTGCCAGGTCCAGCGCATTTTGTGTGACATAGGCAAAATTCGCTCCGCGGGGGGCTTGCCGTAACACGGCCTCGGTAACCACGGGGTGGCCATGGCCAACCAATGCCGATCCCCAGCCCAAAGAGAAATCGATATATCGCTTGCCTGTGGTATCCCATAATTCACATCCCTGGCCACGCTCGATCACCATAGTGAGGCTCTCAGGCAAATTAAATTCGCCATTAGACCCGCCTGGGAAGATGCTTAAAGACCTTTGCGCATCCCTGTTCGGAACAGTCGTACTCATTTGCTTCACCTTTGTTCAGTAAGGTCGCCTAAAACCGCCAATCTGTAATGTTAAATTGATTCCCCTGCCGCATAATGGAATATAAACCACCTCACATCCAATAGACAGCCAGACCTCACAGAACTGCTTAAATGATAAGAGCAGGCATAGGAACAATGCCTAAAATTCGGCCGTAAAATTCATGCTCTAAGCCAATTTAAACCCGTTCCCCCTCCCATTCTCCAACCATTTAGACAAAGATTGTAAACAAATGAACCAACCCGGATTTTGCTGAATATACTGCTGATACTGTTTGCTTTGCGGAGACGAATTCGATAGGCTGTATCAACTTCGGATTGGGACTCTTGGCGGCTCTTTAATAAGCCGCCTCACTTAATTGAGACCAGTATACGTACGGCCTCAAAAGTCCCATGCAACACCCGTCTCGAATATTGTCTCGATAGATTGTCTTAGGCGCCTTCAACATGACTCAAACACGCACCCGGAGCAGCCATACTTTTCATATCCCCGTCATGGGCACGGGATTCACAATTGATACCCCCTTGAGGGTTGCAAAATACGGAATCTCATCTGTCATCTCAATTGTCGATGACAGGCTCATTGAGCAAATCCGTAAGTATCATGCCGAGAAGAATGGACTCGCCTATACCGAGATATGCCGCAACGATGAAGACGGACGTGCCAAACGAATCACGGCCTACCTGGACTTGGTCGAAGAACTTGTAACGAAACAAGTTGAAAATTTGCAGGCTTCTCCATTTGAAACGGGCAGTGAAATCACGCGTTACTTTCAGATGTTGCCTGATGGCTCTTTGAAACAGAAATATCTGGACATGCTCAAAGAGACTGATCCTGAAAAAAAGGCTCAGATGCAGGAAGAACTCCGCGCCCATGCTGTCCCCGGCAGTATCGATGTCAACATCATGACCAAAATCGACCGGGATGTTTATAGCGGACGAACAAAGCTCCCTCCGCAATACAATGAGGCTGTGGCCGCATTACGGGGATTTGCTAACAGCAAACTTCGCTCGGCTGTCGTGCTCTCTGCAGGTCTCAATCCGCGCCTTTATAGTTTTATCAATCACTTCAGCGATTTTCTCCCGAATGAAAACGGCGAACTGAAAAAGACGGTCACATTAAAAGTCAGCGATTACCGTTCCGCGTTGATCCAAGGCAAATTCCTCGCCAAACGGGGCGTTTGGATTTCTGAATACAGAATCGAATCCGGCCTTAATTGCGGCGGCCATGCTTTTGCAACCAATGGACGCCTCATGGGCCCGATCTTGGAAGAGTTTAAACGGAATCGCGCCGAACTCGCGGAATCGCTATTCCCGATTTATCAAAAGGGCCTTCAAGGGCTTGATCGCCCGCTTCCGTTCGAAGCGCCGCAAATACAAATTACAGTCCAAGGCGGTATCGGAACCGCTGAAGAAAACGAATTCCTGCTGAAACATTTCGAAGTGGATGGTACAGGTTGGGCAACACCGTTTATGCTTGTGCCTGAAGTCGTCAATATTGACGATGATCATCTTCAGAAACTTGTAGCAGCGGGCAAAGACGATGTTTATCTCAGCCCCAGTTCTCCATTTGGAATTCCGTTCTGGAATCTCCGCCGCTCCGCCAGTGAAGAAAATCGGAGACAGAAAATCCTCACCGGGAAACCGGGCAGTGGTTGCTCGAAGGGCTATCTCGTTTCCAACACCGAATTCACAGACATCCCAATCTGCCTTGCCGCACGCGTCTATCAAAAAAAGAAATTAGAAGCGTTGGAAACAGAATGCGGATGCGAAGGAGTTAATCAAGTACTCAAAGATTCCATCACCGCAAAATCCTGCCTGTGCGAGGATTTATCCGGCGGCGTCGAACAGAAATACGGAATCAATGAAAATGCAAAAACCGCCGTCTGCTGCGGTCCGAATATCGTTAACTTTTCACGCATCGTCTCGCTGGATGAGATGATTGACCATATCTACGGACGTTGCTCTATCCTCACCAATCTCGACCGGCCGCACATGTTTGTCCGGGAAATGCAGCTCTATATCGAATATCTGCGTGAGCAAATCGCCGAAGCGGCTGCGGCGTTGGCCGATGATATGCCCCGGGGACTCTTGGAATTCAAAGAAAATCTACTCGGTGGTGCAAAATATTACCTTGAACTCGCTGACCGGCTCTACGGCGAGAAAAAGCAGAAATTCTTGAGCGACATCGAAAAATTGCGGGAAGAAATAGAATCGCTTTCGATCGCTGTTACCGAAGAACTCTGCGCGGAAGCCAGCGCCTAGAATAAGTTTCAAAGCACCGTCTCATAAACGGCTGCGGGAGCGAATCTCCTGATGAGCCGTTTGTAATACAAATTTGCTTTGCAGGGTGCTGATTAGGAATATCTAATAAATACACCCCGAAATCGTGTCCTTTCATGTCTTTGTGATTCTACTTTCCCCTCTCTCCTCTCTACTTTCTCGTCACCAACGGGCGGGATAATGCCCGGCCTCGGGCCTGCTGGATCAATGCATGAATCTTGACATATCCCATACCATCGGCGAACCTGAAATCGGCACGAGATAAGGAAGACTCTTTACAGATAAAAACCTCGTCAGATAATCTCACTCATCAAAGAGGAGACATGGATTACCCATACCCCAAAACCAGGAGTTTAACCATGCGGAAATTCATCCCGTTTCTTGGCTGTTTTGTTCTATTCTTAGGTTGCTCAACAACCACTCATATTTCCGGCAGCGATGAGGATATACAATTCACACGTGTGGCCGGGCCTGAATATGAAGCGGACTATAAACACCCGGCATCCATCACAGAACTCGATAACGGAGACCTCATGATTACGTATTACGGCGGATCGGGCGAGTATGGAACCGATACGGCCGTCTATGCCTGCCGTCTAAAAAAAGGCTCGAAAAAGTGGTCGGCTCCCGAAATCATCGCTGATACGCCGGACCGTTCAGAAGGTAATCCCATCATTTGGCAGGCCCCCGATGGTCTGGTCTGGCTCTTTTATGTCAACCGTTACGGGGATACATGGTCAACAGCACGCGTCAAATGCAAGTTGTCTTATGATGGCGCAAAAACATGGTCTGATTCGTTTATGCTAACAATGGAGGAAGGAACCATGGCGCGCGGGGCGCCCATCGTTTTGAATAACGGCGATTACCTGCTGCCTTTGTATATCGAGCGTGGAAACGATACGGAATTCACGGCCCCTGATACAGCCTCCTATTTTCTTCGCTACAATCCCCAAACCAAAGTCTGGACCCAAACCAATTACATCAAATCGCCAACAGGCAACCTGCAGGCTGAACCGGTTCAGCTCACCGATGATCACTTAGTCTGTTATATCCGCCGTGGCGGCGACTACGAACCAACCGATGATGGCTACCTGTTGCGCGCGGAATCCCATGATGGCGGCTACACTTGGAGCGATGCAAAGCAAACTGAATTTAAAAATCCGAACGCGGCGGTCGGCTTCATCAAACTAAAGAATGGTCATCTGCTTCTGGTCTATAATGACAACATGAATGACCGTACACCTCTGACCATCGCCATCTCAACCGATAACGATAAAACCTATCCCTATCGGCGTGACATCTGCACCGGCGACAATAGTTTTGCCTATCCGTATGCAATACAAACACGGGATGGGAAAATTCATATCGTTTACACAACCGATCAAAGAACTGTGGTCATGCATGCCGTATTTGATGAAAATGCGATCTTGAAATGCAAAAGCCATTGAGAACAACGTTATAATTCGAATCTAACAAAATCCAGAATTACAAAAATGCCCGGCGGGAGCCTGTAACCCGCCGGGCATGGTAATGAGGAGGAGTTATCACAGACGAATCAAACACCGCCTGTTGGGATGCAAACTTAGAACTTATAAATCACTGATCCCTGAACACGTACACTGTCTTCGGTATCTTGGTTCTCGTATTCCGTCTCCCAATAAGAGAGTTCCATACCCAAGCGGACGGACTTATTCCAATCGTAGAGAACATTCCCCCAAACAGAGCCGTTCCTTGAACGTGCACCATTCGGCAGGTCGCTGTTTTTAGGATCATCGATACTGCCACCAAGGTTAAAGGACCACCGGTCAAAGGGTCCGAAAGCCAGCTGAGCCCAACCTCCCGTGCTTTCAATCTCATCGATACTTAAAAGGGCGCCTTGGAAATTCTTTACATTCACACCGCGTGAGATCACGCCGCCATCCACGGATTCAACGGTAATCCCTTGAGCCACGCCACCCAGGTACGCATCAAGATTCGCGCCTGTCCAAGCTTCTGCGGAAAATGCCAGCCAGCTGGCAATCGGCAACTGAACATCGATACCTGTTGACCATGAATCGACATCCTCGCTTCCGCCGGGATGATCGTATTCTTCTTCACCCCAATGTCCCGATACGCCGAATGATGCATTGCGGCCTCCCCAAACCGGGAAGTTGTACGCAACACGGCCCTGCAAACTCGGGAACCCGGAGTCTTCACCTGTATCTCCGTTGCCAAAAGCCGTGTCGTCACCGATGGTCCGGGCCGCGGCAACCTGCATTGTTAATTTGGAACTATCGGAAACATCGAAGCCTTTGGTGAGACGTAATTGAGGACGGCGGTAGCCAATATCACCCGCCCACCAAGCCACCGGATAATTCAAAGTCGTTGGCACCAAAGGCTGAATCACATCGGTCGTTTGTCCGGCAAGTATACTGAAGTCGGAATCCGGCCATTGCATCTGCAAAAAGGCATGGCGCATCATCAGACGGGCTTTGTTCTCTGCTCCGCCTTCAAAAAAGTCGACTTCAATCTGTGCGTTCGATTTGGCGGTCCCGTATTCGGGCCCGTTTAGCTTAAGCCCCAAACGGGATTGGTTCGCAGTAATGTTAAATTGTTCATCATCATCGCCGTTCGGTAGAACCCAACGCGCAAAATTACCGGTGTCCGTGTCGCTGCTGTCATAAGACGCATCCAACTTCACATAGCCGTAAAGTTCCGCTTGATTAGAAGATAAAATCGGATATTTGCCTTCAGGAATCTTCGCGTCACTCTGCGCTTCCTGTCCTGGACTCGTGGTTCCCGTAAGCCGGGCCTCCAATTCTGCATTCCGCTCTTCCTGAGCCTGCAGACGCTTTTCCAGTTGCTCGACCTTCGCCTGAAGCGAACGCAGAACATCTTCGGTGCTATCAGCACTGACAGATGGCACACAGATACTTGCCAAAAGACCGAAACAGATAATAGCGCTAAAGATTTTCATAGCCTCTCCACCTCGCCACCTTGTAAGAATTGTTTCATCCAACGGCATTCTCAATGCCGCTTTTATATTTACTTATAAATACGTACTAACTGGGCAGACAATTCTCATCCAAACCCAATAACCGCAAAAACCAAAATCAATATAGGGAAAATCTGACTGCACGCCACCGCAAATCATGGAAAACAGCCAGATAATACAGGAAGGCCGCCATAGATGGCCGACAATCCACACCACATCGCTATACAAAATTAATCAACGCAAATAACAATCACCCTTGCTTCGGAAATACGGACCGTTTTTTCGTTCGTTTTTCGCGCAGCAGGCAGAAACCTGCAACCATCTCTCTATGTATTTGGTGTATCGCAAAATTCGCGGTGAGTCAAATTGCAATGAGGATAGCTCACCCGGCGCCTATACAAAATAGAGGCGGGAAAGAAAATACGTGGCACAAATCCTGAAAGCCTACACCTCGGGCAAGGCATACGGCTCCCGGTATTCCTTTGTCATCATGCCATTGGCCTCGTCATCTTCGCCGAATGTCTCTGTCTCCGGATCGTAATCCACATTCCGTCCCAAACGTGAGGCGATATTGCCAAGATGGCACAAGGTTGTGCTTAGTCTCCCAATGGCGATATCCGCATTAGGACGCTTGCGGCTTTTGATACAGTCGATGAAATTGGCGGCGTGAGATCCACCTTCGAACTTGTCGGACAGCCCAGTCTCTTTTCCGTCTTGCTTTACACACCACTGGTTACTATCCGCAATCAGAGCCCCCTCCGTCCCATAGAATCCGAGGCCGAAATTGATCCCTTCCGGCGCGCTGTGCTTACCAAAGGAACGCAATTCCCATGAGAGCATGAGATCGCCGTAATCGTAGGTGATGATCTGCGTATCCGGGACTTCTTTGGCATCGTCCAGCCAATAGATGCCGGCATTGCCGGATATTCGTGTCGGCAGGCAATTGTCGATCCCGCGCATCTCCGAAATCGCCCATAGGCAAAGATCGAGAAAATGAACCCCCTGATTCCCCAGTTCCGTATTGCCGTAATCGTAGAAAAACCGCCAATTGTAATGAAACCGGTTCGGATTAAAGGGCCGCTCCGGGGCCGGGCCCAGCCAACGATCATAATCCACACCGGAGGGGACTTCTTCATCCGGTGGTGTTCCAATACTTTTACGCAATTGAACTCCCCAGGCCTTAATAAGACAAATGTCACCCAATTTGCCCGAAAGAATCGTCTCGACTGCTGTTTTAAAATGGTTCTGACTTCTGCGGTGCGTTCCTACTTGCACCACACGTTTATGCTTCCTGGCCGCTTTAAGCATCTGCTGCCCCTCATGAATTGTATGGGAAAGCGGCTTCTCCACATAAATATCTTTTCCCGCCTGACACGCATGGATGGTCTGAATCGCATGCCAATGGTCCGGCGTCCCAAAAATGACACCGTCGATTTCACTGTTATCTAAAAGTTCCCGGTAATCCTTAACGCATTTGACAGGTTGTTCCTGTTCGCTTTTAAGTTCTGCGCTGACTTTCTCCAACACCGCGTCATCTATATCGCAAAGAACTTGGATGGCCGCGTTATGCCGTAGCGCCTCTTTGGCAACGCTGAAACCACGTGCCCGGCATCCAACCAAGCCAAGCTGCACCCGTTCATTAGCCCCCATCGCTTTCGGATTCAGATTGACCGCACCCGCTGCAACCGCAGCAGCGCCGGCATGTTTCATGAAGGATCGCCGGTTGACGTTGTCCATCGCTCAAAACACTCCTTCCAAGCTTGCATAAGGCCGGAATACGCTTAGTTGTAACACAATCTGCACGTTTCACAAACTTCTGCCCATCGCGGCATGGCAATGCGCATCGCCTCTCTTTGCGCAACAACCTGATTGCAAAAAAGACTCAGCGGTGGCAACCTGAACCATTGCATTTGAAGTTGAGGAGATTAAGAACCTTGAATACGCATCAAGAAATCCATACAGACTACAGAACGATTGTTACTCCGATTCCTGCACCCGATTCCAAGCAATTATTTGAATCACTCAGCCGTCATGAACCGCGCTCAATGAGTGGACAACCCCAGGTTATTTGGGACCGCGCGGAAGGTTTTCAGATATGGGATGCCTATGGCAACCAGTGGATCGATTTTTCAAGCGGCGTTCTCGTCACCAATGCTGGTCATGGTCCCCAAAAAATGCGCGATGCGCTCCATGCACAGATTGACAAAGGGCTGCTCCATAGCTACTGCTTCCCGAACCGGCCGCGTATCGATCTTGTCGAAAAACTGACATCCTTGGCCCCGGCCCCGCTGGAAAAAGCCTTCCTGCTGACCACAGGTTCGGAATCAACCGAATGCGCCATTAAGTTGGCTCGCACATATGGGATACGGCATCATGGGCCTGAGAAGATCAACCTGATCGGTTTCATCAATGATTTCCATGGGCGTACCCTGGGCGCCCAACTGGCCGGTGGATTCCAAGCCCAAAAGGAATGGATCGTCAATCTCGATCCAGGCATGGTTCAGGTTCCCTACCCCGATGGTTTCCGTGTAAAGGATACCTCATTTGACCTCTTCTTAAGTTCGCTTGAAGAACGGGGATGTTCCGCTGCCAAGACCGCCGGTGTCATCGTTGAAACCTACCCGGGCGCATCCGCCGCATTCATGCCCGTTGAATATGCTCAAAAACTCCGGGCCTGGTGCGATGAAAATGATGTGCTTCTCATCTTTGATGAAGTCCAAGCCGGTTTTGGACGGTGCGGCAAATGGTTCGGCTTCGAACATTATGGCGTAAAAGCCGATATGGTCTGTTGCGGCAAAGGCATATCCAGCAGCCTTCCGCTTTCAGCCGTGATTGGGCGCGCCGATGTTATGGATATGTACGGTCCCGGTGAAATGAGCAGCACACATTCCGGAAATCCCATCTGTTGCATAGCCGCAAAAACCAGCATCGAGATCATCGAGCAAGAAGGATTAGTCGAAAACGCCGCCAAACTAGAGCCGGTTTTGTTAGATGCCTGCCGCCGTATCATGCAACGCTCGGAAGGTCACATCGGCCATGTCGATGGCAAAGGGCTTGTAGCCGCATTGCAGGTGGTCATCCCCGGAACCACCGATCCCGATAAGGATATGGCCACACGTATGGTGTGGCGCTGTGTTGAAAACGGCGTCATGTTGTTCGCCCCTGTGGGAGTCGGCGGTGGAGCCCTTAAAATCAATCCCCCGCTCTGCATCACCGAAGAGGCCATGCTGGAAGGTCTTCAGGTTGTTGAGGACTGTATTATCACTGAAATCAATGCAAAATAAGTAGTGCATTACATCACGATCACCGGATGGAGTCTGACGTGCAAATAAGGTTACGAATTCCGCTGTTTATTTTTTTCTGTGGCTTTCTAATTACCTGCGTCACTCCATCCTGGTCGTGGTGTGAAACACACCATGAACGCTTTGATGTCGTTGTTGTAGGAGCAACGCCGGGCGGCATAATGGCCGCCGTGGCTGCAGCCCGAAGCGACTGCCGGGTGCTATTGCTTGACCGGAATCGCCATATCGGCGGACTGCCTGCCAATGGCCTGGGAGCGACCGATATAGCTACGCGCGGCGCAACAGGCGGTCTTTTTCTCGAATTCGTCAATCGGATTCACAAATACTACATCGACACCTATGGCCCGGATTCCGCACAGGTCAAAGCGTGCAGCCAAGGGTATCATTTCGAACCGCATATCGCCGAAATGATTTTCGAACAATTCCTGCAGGAACATCGAGACAAAATCGAAGTGCGCAAACAGCGGCAATTCGATGCCTTGCCCTCAAATGTCCTTAAAAACGGCCAGACCATCACCGGTATCACCGTCACCAATCTCGATACGAATCAAGAAGAACACATCCAAGGCCGGGTTTTCATCGATGCGACCTATGAGGGCGATTTGGCCGCCGCAGCCGGGGCGGATTACCTCACCGGAAGAGAGCCGCAATCCAAATTCAACGAACCGATGGCCGGACGTCTCTACAAACGTTGGCGCGAACCGGAGATCGGTGAAGGCTCAACCGGTCTCGGCGATAACGCCGTCCAAGCCTACAACTACCGCCTATGCCTAACGAAAAATCCTGAAAACCAAGTCCCCATCCCCAAACCGAAACACTACAACCGTGATGAGTTCGTATCCCTCATCGATGACGTGAAACAAGACCGGGCCACAGGAATCCACCATGGCGAAATGGCCTATGAAGGTATCGGCAGGATCACCAATATGGCCCGGCTTCCGAATGAAAAGACGGATGCCAATAATCAACACCTGGCCTTTCTATCGACCGATCTGCCTGAAGAAAACTGGCCGTGGCCCACATCCGGCTGGGACTGGCGCGATGCTTATGCCGAACGGCTAAAGGAATACACGTTAGGGCTGATTTGGTTTGCACAGCATGATTCGGAACTGCCCGAAACATTCCGCAATGAATGTCTCAAGTGGGGACTGGCCAAAGATGAGTACACCGATAACCATAACTTCCCCCGCCAGGTCTATGTTCGTGAGGGAAGACGTATCGTCGGTGAATATCTTTTCACGGCCCATGATGCCCTGCCCCAAGTAAAAAACGGCCGCCCCCCACTCCATGCCGATAGCATCACCGCCAGTCATTACTCGCTCGATTCCCATGCCGTACGCAAACGTGAACCCGGGCGAACACACCTGGATGGTTTCTTCAGCTATGGGACAAAGCCTTATACCGTTCCGTACCGCGTCATTGTCCCAAAGAAAGTGGATGGATTATTGATCCCCGTTCCGGTCTCCGGCACTCATATCGGCTTCAGCACGTTACGTATGGAGCCGTGTTGGATGGCGTTGGGACAAGCCGCAGGAATCGCCGCCGGGATCGCCATTCAACAAGATTTTCCCGTACACGAACTCGAAGCCTCAATCATCCAAAACGTCTTGCTCGATCACGGCGCGGTCTTGGTCTATTTCAAAGATGTGCAACCCGGTGCGCAGCATTTCAAAGCACTGCAATTCTTCGCCCTGCGCGGTTTCTACCCTCCGGCGGAATGGGAAGCGAAATTGGATAAGATCATTTCCGATGATTGGACCGCGAAATGGCTCAAGTGGTCCGGCTTGGAATCGCTTCAAACCTACACGCCGGGCCAAACTACCCGGGGAGTGTTTCTCGACTGCCTTTTTGAAGCGGTAAAAGAATTACCCCAAACACGCCTGGCAACGATCAAAGGCGAATGGCAATAGGCATTAGGGACCAAAACGGAAAAAATCTCCGCTGCTGACCACGCCATTGGAAGCTTGATACGGCAAATAAACGCCGCGCGGATTGGCTGATGTATCATCCGGTGAAAGATTCATGTTCTTATCCGGACCGCGCGAACGCAACATCCAGATATAAGGCCCTGGCAGTAAGATACCTTTGTATTTACCAATATCCCCCTCATAGGTTGTAAACACCCGGTCTTCGATCGTGTTATAGCCATACCGCTTCCCTCGTAAGCCGTCGTGATCCTCCTCCAAACCGAATGGATCGTCGACACTTTCCGGGTTGTTTAAGTAGGCGACCGGAGTTGAGAGCGAATTGAAATACCGGGGATCCGAATGTCCGCCCCACAGCGGGTATGGCGGATAACCGTTATTGTCCAGACGATATGACTCCAACGCCGTAGCCAATGTCCGCATATCGCCGTCGACTTTGGCGATTTTGGCCCGGACCTGCGCATTGAGGAAATTCGGAACGGCAATCGCAGCCAAAATTCCGATAATCGCCACGACAATCAGCAGTTCGATCAAAGTAAATGCAAAGGTTCTTAAATCGTCCTTTAAAATTTGACGAGGCATCATCATGCGCACGGCGCACAAACCAAATTTTAGGATTTATAGAATCCCGGTCGCCGCCGTCCCCTATTCGAACTATAAATGTATTGTAGTGCATTCCCGACACCCCCTCAATGATTTCACAAGCCGTCTTCATTGGGAGGCCATATCTGCCAATAATACAAATTCTTACGATCACCTTCAGGCGGTATATTTAATTACAATCCCTCCATTTGATTCGGTCTCATTCCTATTCACATGTGGCGGGTTATGTGCGAAATTTTCTTATAAATCAACACCATGGAGTTGTCTGATGAAACATAAATCCGGTTTCACCTTAATCGAACTTCTTATTGTTGTAGCCATTATTGGAATTCTGGCGGCCATCGCCGTCCCCAACTTTATGAACGCTCAAACTCGGGCCAAAATCGCCAAAGTAATATCCGAGCTGCGGAATCTGAGCCTTGCGCTCGAACAATACTCCATGGACAACAACAACCAATATCCCGACACGGCCGGAACCGCTCAGACCGTCTATAAGCCACTCTATAAACTGACCTCACCTGTTCCCTACATGGCCTCGCTGCCGAGCCGCGATCTTTTCTTACCGCCGCTCTGGAGCAGCGACCAGGCGGGAGGCACACGGGATTATTGGTGGGATCCCTATTGGCTGGCGACATTTACCACAACCCGTTATTACGGCAAAAGCCAAGCGGATGTGGCGGCTTACCGCATTGGTCCTATGCGCTACATTTTAGCCAGCGTCGGGCCCGATAAGGAATTTAATGGCACCCCGTTCTCGGGATATAAAACCAAAGATCTCTATTGGGTCCCGTATACCCCAACCAATGGCCTGCGCAGTATCGGCGATCTATTTTATTACGGACCGGGCGGAACAACCTCCGACGCTGTCCAAGACAAAGGCCGCTAACCGGGAGCGACTATAGTCGCTCTGCTCCGCAGGGTGCCAACCAAATAATTCACTAGCAAACTTCGCTATGCAGGGTGCTGACTTGGTAATTTCTTTGGATAATCTTTGAAATCGTGAGCCGGTAGTCCCGTTTTAGCGGGACCACGGGGGTTCCCCGGCGGGAGGGCGAATTCCGCCATGGGCGGAATGAGCCGCTTGTTTGCCATACGTACACATGGTTCTCCCCATCCACCAACTCACTCCAACGGGTGGCACAAGAGGCGGCAGTTTGTTTTGCTAACCCCAAAAATTCCCCCGCCATCCACTCAACTCCGCTTACATTTCATGTCTTCGAAATCCAAATGGACGTTCTCCAAACGCCGTTATATCATATTTACAGGCAACGGCCCGTGCCCCATAACCGGCACGTTGGCCTGATCGTTGGTCGTATATAAACACCATTAGCCTGCGTATGTTCTGCGAAGGATTACCGGGAATGGGTAGGAGGGAGTTTCATGAACCATCACACAAATCAACTCGCACGGGGCATCTGCATCGCATGCGCACTCACAGCCATTTTGCCTTTCAACGCTTATTCATCGGATATTGAATCGACAGTCTCCTCCCCTGAGCAAACTTCAAAACTTTTTTCGAGGCCCACCAAGAGGCCATTAAAAACAATCCTACGGATTTGCAGTTCACAATTCAACTTGCGAATGGAGCAACCTCCGTGCGGCTCGGGGAACCGATTGAGTTGGAACTCACATTCTCCAGCACATCGCCGGGCAAATATCAATTGGATATGGATACCGGTGTGATTTTCTTCCATGGAGATCGATATTACGTCGATCCCAAAGATGGGGCCGTTAATCCACTCTTCGACTATCTTTGTTCGCCTCTAGCTCCGTCGACTGATATAACGGGTCCTTTTCCTCACGCAATTCTAAATGATCAAACCGAAACACTGAATATACAGGCAAATGATGGTATACGATTCGATAAAACCGGTAAGTATCAACTTTATATGAACACCAGACGAATAGTCGATATCTCCGTTTTAACATCGCAGAATTATACAGTGAAGAATGTATCGGCAACATCGAATATCATTGATTTCGAGGTTTTTCCGGCAGTTGACTGGACAGAGCAACAAATTAAAGATACTTCGAATGACCAACTTCTGGCTCGTGGCTCAAAGAATGCCGTTCTGGAGCTTTTGCGCCGTTATCCCAGCTGCGAACAGGCTGGAAGCAACGTAATTATTTGGGGATTGGCCGCCTCACCGCACCGGGAATTCGTCATTCAACAAATGGAAGAGATGCTTGAGGCGCCGACGTTTGGCATCACTCGCAATTTTTTTAGAGCCTTGGCGTCTTTTACATATTCTATACGCACAAATCGGCTCCCGGTCACTCCCGGTTATGAGCCCCCCCGTGATCGACAAACGTACGAAAAAGAGAGCATCGAAGCCTATCAAGTCCTCGTCGAAACCATGCTTCGCCTGCATGATGCACTGGATAAGAAAACAGGCAAAGCCAAGGTGGTCAGCGCGGATGCATTGACCAGAGAAGTCCGGAATATACAGATGTTTGACAAGGCAAAGATACCTGAAAAATTACTCTCGATTGGAAGAACTCTAATAGAAGATTTTGAAAATCTTTCACCGATGGATCAATTTCGTTGCCTCCGCAATTACTACCAGTGGAAAGAGATCGCCGGCCCAGAAATGCTCCCCGCTTTGCGACGGCTCTATAAAAATCCTCCTGAATCCGAACATCCGGCACAGTCCCCGGAAGAATCGATAGCAACATTTGCCTTGGGCCGCATCTATGAACTTGCGCCGGATGAAGGCAGAGAATTAATCCTCGATGAGATCGCTTCGCTACATCCACGGGTGGGAATTTCCGTCCTCGGTTCTCTGCCCGATCAATCGCTCCCCGATTTGGAAAAGAAACTTTGCACGAATCTAAAAAAACAGACACAAGACGATTCAGACAACAAAGATGCCATCCTCACCGCGTACCTGATTGAGCGGTATGCCACACCTGACATATATCCAACACTTAAAACGATTTACGAAGAATCTCTGGCCAATACGGAAAGTTCGCTCCAGGCCCCACTGCTCGCCTACTTTCTCCGTGTCCAACCTGATTACGGCGTCGAAAAAATCCGGTTATGCGCAATCCCACAATCCGAACAAGATTATTATTCCACCGCTTCATTATTAAACAAAATCGGCGAGTTGCATCCCCATCCGGTATTGGAAGAGTTGGCCATTCCTTTGTTGGATGATATGGATCAATTTTCTACGTATGAGATATGCCAAGTGTTGCTTAATTACGGCTCTGAAAAATCCGAAACGGCGTTGCTCGATCGCTATATGAAATGGCATGAGCAATGGAAGGACCGTGTAGAAGAGCTGAATTTGAACCGTGACCACGGGGAGGAGATTTCAACAGCAGTTGGCATCGAACGCGATCTGTTTAAATCATTGGTTCATGCCAGGGGATGGTATTGGGATGTGGACCGATTAGAGCAATTTCGCCCCTATTGCCTGACCGGCAATACAAAAAAAGTATTGGATTATTGCATCAAAGATCGCCGTGACAACCCAAAAATCAGCGTCCAGTCCGACAGACTCAATAACCTCCAATTTTCGATAGCGGGAATTGAGACCTCAGACTTAAATGTCGTAAAACAAAAACTCGCCCAATTGCCCCCGGGGAAATCACTTCAATGGTATCTCATGAGAGGCGTAAATCCCGAACTCGAACGCACGGTTTATGACACATTGCAGCAATTTTGCCAAGAACACAATCTAACCCTTGTACGGTGAATTTCTTTGATGCACCTTCGTGCCCTTCATGCCCCTTTCGTGTTTTCGTAATTCAAATGGATAAACCATCACGCCCCGGCAGGGTGCTGACCTGATAATTTCTTTGAATAATCTTTGAAATCGTGAGGCGTTAGGTCCCGCCTCGGCGGGATCCACGGCGGTCACGCCACAGGATTACACGATCTTCGACGTTGTCTTCCCATCGGCCGTACCGTCTTCGGCATCGATGATCTTAACAAACCGTTCAAGTTCCTCTGCCGTAATCACACCTTTGGTCACAAGCAGACGTGCCAAGGCCGCCAGCACAAGCTTAAGTTCGTCGTTTTCAGTTTGAAGTCTCAGGATATCGTCTTCTTGATACTGGTCTGTACGGATGTTGCGGCGCAACGAATTCTTGATGGATTGCAATTCTCGCTCGCAATCGCCGATATCCAACCGATTGCCGATATCACCTAGCAATAACGTCCGGCCCCAGCCCATTAGGTCCTCCTTTAAAAACTATCTTCCCTCAATCGTTCTTTCGATCCACCCGGCAAAAGACGATTTCATCCGCTTCGATCTTCGCCAGATAACATTCCACTTCGACTTTAAATTTCTTCTCGGCAAGTTTCTCACCTACAGCCAGCAGGTGCCCGGCAATATCCTTGCCGATTGTGGTCTGCACCAATGCATTCCATTTGCCATACCATTGGCAATCGTCGTGATTAAGCAGAATAACCTTACGCACGGCGCTTCTTTTGAGCATAAATTCCAGCTGCTCCCAAAGCTGCCTTGCCGCCTTTAGTCGAATCGGAGAAACAAAATCGTGAATTCCGCCGGGAACAATGATCGGTATCGGATTTTCGATGCCTAACTCATTTGCCACAAAATCACGGATTGCGGCTTGGAAACGGGGATCGGAACAGTGAATAACAACAGCATCGGCATCTTCAGGCCTCCCCAGCCGATAACGGCCCGCTTGAGATTGCGGCTTTATGACCGGTTGCTGCACCGGGGGAGTCGTGACCTGCTCATCGCTCACAGAGGCCTCTTTCTCCTCAACAGGCTCCGGTGGCGAAGTTTCGACCGGCCTCGATGCAGCCACTTTGAGCGGGATATGAAGTGGAGCAGCCTGCCCAAAATGTTGTTTTTTATTCAGCATTGTCCGTTGGTCTCCTTTCTAGGCATCATCAGGATCGCCATCAACCGGCGTTATTGTCACCTCGTCATCGTTACGTTTCTCGGTCATGGCCGAGAATTGATCCAACATTTCATTCAAATCCAAACCGAATTTTTCACCCAGTTGGATCAACAAAGTATCCAATCCCAAGGCCTTCATCTGCTGTATCAGATCGAAAGTCGTCTTGGGAATACCTCCAACATACCGAGAAAGCGCATCTTGACCAGACTGCCCATTGCCGCTGCCGCCTCCAAGATCGACGATGCGGACTTCTTCGATTCCGGACATACCGGTTCCCATCGCCTGCGCCACGGGTGCAATCGTACCCATACCCGCTTCGTGAATCGCCGAACCGACAGCACGAATAATTTCGGGTAAATCTTCCAGAACCACGAGAAGTTTTCCGGCTTCGTCCAATTCCCGGTATGCTTCCGCCTTTTTGCGAATACCTTCGGCCTCGGCTTCGAGTTTGGCCTGTATACCTTCCGCCTCTGCGGTGAGTTTGGCTTTAATACCGGCGGCTTCCGCTTCGAGCTTGGCTTGCTCACCTTTCGCCTCGGCTACCAATTCAGTCTGCTTGGCCTCGGCGGATGCTTTCCGTCCGACCGCCTCTTGTTCCATACGCGCACGGGCCGCATTCGCCCCCAGCTCTACAGCAGTCTTATCCCCCTCGGCCTTCACAATCGTTGATTGTTTATCACCTTCGGCCCGAACAATCATCGCCTCTTTTTCACGGTTGGCTTGAACGATGATCGTGGCCTGAAGTTCTGCATCACGACGGGTTTTCTCTTTCTCTTGAAGTTTCGTTCGCGCCTCAACTTCCGCCTCATCGGCGGCGACTTTGGCGACACGAAGTTCCTTATCTTTTTGCGCTTCCGCAATCTGCGCGGCGATAGCGATCTTCGCTCGTTCCGCGGCTACAACAGCATCGTTTTGTGCTCGTTGAGTATCGCGTTCTCGTTCGGCGTTCGAGATATTGCGGTCGGCATCCGCTTTGGCCGTCTCACCGGCCTGACGTGCAGTACTCGATTTCTGATCGGCTTCCTGCTGAGCCTGAGCAACCCGGATATCCTCGTCTCTTTTGGCTTCGGCTTCACCGATAGATGCGTTGCGTTTGATTTCAGCCGTCTGTGTACGGCCCAATGCGTCGATATATCCTTCTTCGTCGCTGATGTCTTGGATCAAAAAGTTATCCACAACCAAACCGAGGCGGAGAAGATCGCCGCTGACAGTTTCCTGGACTTTCGATCCAAAGTCTGTGCGATTCTTCACCAACTGCTCAACAGTCATCGTCGCGACAACGCCGCGCAAACCGCCTTCCAACACTTCCTGCGCAAATCGTTGTACCCCCGCCAAATCTTCATCTAAGAAACGTTTAACCGCTTCATTCAGCAAGGTGTGTTCAGAGCCGATTTTCAGCGTTGCCACGGCATTTACGGTTACACGCACACCTTGCTCGCTAGGTACATTTTTGACAGAAAATTTTACCTGGAAAGCACTGGTTGGAAGGATGTGATAATGCTCCAGCAGAGGTATTACAAACGCCGCACCGCCGGTGACCAGCTTATAGCCTTGTACTCCTTCTCCTTCCGGCCCGCGGTATTTACGGCCATAAATAACCAAAACTTCGTTGGGAGCAACTTTGATATAGTTGCGCGCTACAATACGGACGACTGCAAACAGCGCAGCCACCACAAGCAAAATCATAACCGGGACAACAATATTGCTTACGCTAAATAATTCTAAAAACCCACCCATATCACTTCTCCATTTTTTTATTCACCCGCGATGAAACCTACCAAACGTTACGATTCTTGTTGTTTTTTGACAATAAAACCGGAGGCGTCCGCTGTCACAATAACAACGGTCTCACCTTGGCTTAATTCCTCAGTTGCATTCGCATTCTTTGCCCGGCGCGTAATGCTGTTGCCTTGGTAATTGACGGTGACTTCCCCAAACTGCCCTTTTAAAATCGGAAGCGCAACCATACCCGTCTTGCCGGCCAATTTGCCGATGGAAAATGATGATGTCGCCTGTTGCCGGTAAAAAAGAACAATGATGAAATCTGCGACAAATCCTACAATTAGACCGAGCACGAGCCCCGTCACAATCGACCAGAGCATCGATGCATCATAGGCCCGGGCAATTGCACCACCCGCGCCGAATGCCGTAATAAAGGCCGACAAGACCTTAACACTCAACCAGTGATGCCCCGCCCCGCCGTCATGATCGAAATCGCCGTCGGCATCGCCGTCCATATCCGCATCGGTATCGGCATCACCGCCAAACAGAAGAGTAACTAGGAGAATTAAGAACCCGCCAAAGGCAATACTCACAAAGACGACTAGCACAGTCAGAACCCCCGTTTTTTGCTTGCTGTTAACCGTAATGCCGCCCGGGCCGCATTACGGAAGAATAAATAATTCGAATCGCAACCAAAACGTGTGCAACACTGCGCACACCCGCTCACCAAAAGACAAATCTCCAAATTGTCAGGGCCAGAATCCAATTATCCTGTGATAACGTTCAGAGTGTCAATGGCATAACCGCACCGTGAAAAGACCCGGTGTCTGCTTCAAGTCAAAGTCTCAATGATTGCCGGTCATTCGTTTTCCTGCACAATGACCGAAAGTTCAACTTTTCCGCGAAGCACAAGATCCGTATATGCCACCTCTTGATTTTCCCGCATCATTCCCAATTGCCTCCCGTTCGCCAATTGCAGCGAAACATGGCCACGCTCAATATCTTTTACATGCATCTGTTCCGGTCCGACTTGGGCCCAAACATCCCGGTACCGTCCTCCTGAACTCAGACGGTCCTCATATTTCGTCGTGAATGACTTGCCGTCAATGTCAACACTTTCTATTGCGTTTTTCCCAAGCCACGGTTCATAACCGAGCGACAGCGCAATATGTGAGGTAACGGCAAATTCTCCATTTAAAATGGGATAGGCTCGGCGTTGGCCGTCCGGATCGGTAAACAAAGTCTCACCGATAACCTGCTTTCTTCCATCGGGAACATCTTCAAACAGCCTGCAAAGGATATCCGTTGCCGCTTGTTGCGGAGTAATTCCCGTTAAATTTCCTTGGATGCTTTGAAGTTCCGCGCCTTTTTTCCCATCCCGAATTAAGAAAACCCGGTCAGGATGAATGTGAAACTCGTACTCCACACTGCTCTCGGAATCCTTCCATGAAACCACAACACCTTGCTCGGAAGATTCAATCAGTTTCGCCTCGCGGACTCGAGTTTCCCCGCGATAGGGCTCGATCAGGCTGACAAAAATCGACCCTTCAATCCCTTTCGTATAATTGCGTAGACGTATGAATTGCAGTTTCAATGGATTCGTTATACGTCTCGGCGGACGGCCTTTGCACAGCGCCACATTCTCTGCCCCGGCACCGAGCATGGTTATTCTGACACCGGTGCCGTCATCCCGCCGCCAATCCGCGCTCCAACCGCTTTTTCCCTTCCCGACCGAAACATCATCCAAATAGGAATAACTGCTGCCGATATAACTGCTATAGGAACGTTTACTGGCGGCCTTCCGTTCCGGATCGTCCAATTCCGGATCATCGTGCAAATAAGCGAATGGCACATCTTCACCGGCCAATGTCCCTTTTCGTTTTTTGACCTGGCTAAGCCCATCGGTTGAAAAGTCCGCTTCAAACCCACGGATAAACCAATCGTGGATATGTTCATCACGTTGCGGATCCGGCCCGCCGTTCACCCAAAATACATCTACAATCACCGGTTGAGGCGCATCGATAAGCGCCAATCCCCGGCGGTAATCCGTAATCCCCGGATAGGCGCGTCTGGCCGCGGCCTCGGTGTATGAAAATCCCAACGCTTCAACATTCGATGAATATCGAATCAGCTGGCCGCGATTACGGTTACGTTGTTTGCTCTCATCCACCACAACCAATGCATGAGAACTTGTATGCCGATCCCATGCAAAGGTTTGCTCTTCTTCTGATGCGAATTGCGGATACCCGAAATCGGGTATTACTTTCGCGCCGTTGCCAAAGACCTCGATGCCCAGACGGTCGTCGTGTCCGTGGCCCGCGGCCTGACCGTACTGCAAAACCACCGCGACCTGTTCTTCGTCTTGGCCTTGACGTAGAACACTTACGCCGTAATCGCAAAAGTTACTACTGGTTGATGGTGGATTGTATTCCGCCGCTTTTGCAGCAATTTCCTCGGGATCGGGAGGGGCCAAAAACAGATGTTCATAAGAACTCAGCCACTTTTCCCCGGTAACCTGATCCCGCGCCAATTGCCAGGCAAACTGCGGCTCCCCATAAACCCGGTATCCCAAATAGGCATGAGTTGATGTCAACAATGTGAGCCCGGAGACGGCATTGTAGGAATCGCCGATCGTCGGGCTAAACCGCCCTCCGGCAATAGAAAGACTTAACGGGAAACGGAACAACCTCTCTACGCGCTTATCTTGATAGAGGTCGATCCCCAGACGGTATAGCAATGGGGACAGACTCAAAATCTTATCGGTCCAAATATGCGAATAGCTGGGCGCAGTCTCAAAACCGATCCCATCCCGGAAGATCATATTCTCCAAACAAAAGATGATACTATCGGAACGCGATTGCTCGTCATTCCGCCCCATTAAATAATCGATAACATAGTCCCGTTCGCGTTCATCACCCAAAACCAAGGCCGCCGTAAGCGCCGTCTCCTGGTGCATTCCAAAATTGCCGCGAATATTGGGAACCCCCACTTCGTGGTTATTGAATACATCATGCAAAACAACGCGCACGAAACGTTCCTGGATGGCCTTGTTAATTTCTTCGCCGGTACGATGCCGTTCGGCAACAGATTCAGGCTCGCCAATCGGATCCACTGCCCCCGTAACCGTGTATTCCAAATTCTCCAAAGCCGGACGGATATTGTCATACGCTTCGCAAAGTTTGGTCGCCACACCGCATTCCCAAATGCGGTTTACGATTTTTCCCGTATAACTGGGCGAGAACTCCTGCGCGTAACGGCACTGTTTGTTGTAATCCAAACGGGGATAATAATCGGCGATACGATCCAGCATCACCGCTGCACGCAGGGCGCATTTTTCATCACCGTTTAAAAGATAGATGCGCGACAAATCGAGAATGCCGGGGATGATATGATTCATCCAAAACCAATGGCAATAATACGCCACAAACCAGCGCTTTTTGGGTTCACCGGGAACCTGCACCCCCCAGCCGTCATCGGCCCATTCTCCGGTCAAGAGAGAACGGTCTTTCATGCCCGAAGCCAAATACGCGCCGAAATCGTTGCTCGGGTATTTCTCGCCTCCGATAGGACAGGTAATTTTCCAGGGCTCATTCCAGGGATCGAACTTCCATGCATAAAAGCCGCCCTCGTACAGTTCCCTTCCGTGGCAGGGACACCCTTCGTAGGAGGTATTAAAAGCGCGCGGGACTTCGGGTGGCGGTAATAAATGCCACAACTCCTGCGGAGACCGCTCTAAGAACGGCTCCACTTTTTTGTAGAGTTTATCCAAAAGGTCTTGTGCGGACTCATAATTCTTGACCGCGTCCTGCGCCAAGGCGACTTCATCCGGCGTATGCAAAACCCGCTCGTATGATGAGGCCGTTACCAAATTCAATGTTAGCAGTACAGGAAGTAGTGACATGCGTTCACCTGATCTCCGATAGAATTCCCTCCATCATAGACCATACGGCCCCTCTTTGCAGCACCAAATTCTACATTGATCTACGACCGCTCCCCCACGCAATTCCCGCCCTCTCTCTTTTCCACTCATAACTCCCTCAAACAGCCACACCAAGCGCTGTAGGCGCGAGGCAATAAATAAAACGAATCGCTTCGCAGGGTGCTGACCGAAAAGATAAATGAATATGCTTTGAAATCGTGGGCCGTTAGGCTTCTTGCCCACCGGGGTACCCGGGCGGGAGGGCGAAGCTCCTGCTGAGCCGCTGTTTGTTCTAAGCTGAATATGTATCTCTTAACGGGTGGCCCAGACACGCGTCAGCGCGTCTGGGTGCGCCAGCACAAGAGGCGGTAACTAATATCGCCTGCCACAAAAACTTCCCCGCCATCCACCACCCTCGTCTATCCCAATGCAACCAACAACAATGCCCACTTGTCTCACCCTGCGTATTTTCTCCTTATATTCAAAATGTTTTCATATTGAACTCTATCAATTCTTTTCGTTCCCTGCCTATTGATTTTTCGTGCATTTGAATGGCGTTTTCAATTCGGCATTTCTGCTCACGTGTTGGTTTTATATAGCTTCTATTGAAATCGTACAGCCATCGATTCAAGTGATTGTCGCCTATCATACTGATGGCCTCATCCGGCGACGCGATGGCTTTTATAAAGTAAAAAACGCTCTCCCATTTTGAAAGTCTTGAAGCCATCATTAGTATACTCTTTCTGACATGGCTCTTTTCGGTACGTTCAAACAAATCCCACAATTCCGCAAAAATGGTTTGGTGTCCACATTGAATGAGCGCTAACGCTGCTTCTATAGAAACACGTGGACTATCATCATTGACCATTGTTTTAAATAGATCACGATGGTTCTCTGAATCGAGCCTAACAATTGCCCTTATTGACAGTTTTCTGACTTTGGACATCCTGTGCGCTGTATAACCAACAATCAACCTGGCATCATCCTTACTCCCAACCTCTCCCAATCCGCTAATTGTGCCTACAAGTTTTTTCTCGCTTGGCTCTTTAATTTCCTCTCTATAGATTTTCGGGAAATCAGTTTTGTTCCTTTGAGATAGGTAATAACGAGCCCACTGCCGGATTGATGGATGATGATCGAATAACGCGTTATAGAGTTTTTCATCCGCAACATCCGGGAATAAATCCAGATAAAGGCTTAACACCTCACGCCTGTTGGGCATAAATGGGTCATCCTCAAGACTTGCCAAATATTGCTTAATTAACGCCAAGTCAGAAATTGACTTCAGAGACTTTATCGTCCGAAATCTCACAATAATATCAGAATCCCTCGTACCCCGCTCAACGATTTCATCGAAGAAAAGCCTCTCAGGCTTCAGGAAAATCTTATAAAGTTCTCTCCGCGTATAGACATCATCGGAGCGGAGTGCGTCCTTAATGCTGCCATACACTTCTCGCTTTGTAAGCAAGGAATGAATAGAATCAATAACACAGGAATGATCAAAGCGCTTAAACCTTGCGAGAGAAGCAACCATACATATACTTGCTATAAAATGACTAGCGTTTTCTAGATTGATTTTATTGGTTATAACTTCATAAGCAGCAACTCTTACTTGACTAACCCAATCATTCAGCCTTAAAAGAATATAGGGTATTTCACGGCCATCCTCTATCAAACCAAGACGCCGAACCGCTTCCTCACGGATGTAACCGTTGTTATGAAGAGACAATAAGATCAACAATGAAACCTGGCAGTCTGGGTAATACTTGTAAAAGTCTATCTCTTGAGGTTTTAGATTGTGCCATCCATTTCCGTAATACGATAAGTACGCTGTCCTTTGACGCAAATATCGACCAAACCAAATAATGTCGTTGACAGAAAGGCACTTGAGAAGAAAATCTATAACCGTAGCAGCCTTTTGCGAAACATTTTCATCCTTAAAAACAACAAATTGAAGAATATCTGGAATCACAGCAGGTTCACAACGATCTTGGATTTTTGACAATAGACCGCCTATATCCTTTTTCTTTGCTGAAAAAAAATTCCAAAAACTTATAGGTTGGTTTAAATGTTTTACCAGTTCTCTGGTATCTTCCGTAATCTGCCTCATTTTTCCCTCCAATCGGAATTGCCCATCTTGCTTTCAGCCCTCCTCCGGAAAGCGCGACCCGGGATCATCCCGCACCTGGAGGCTAACTCTGTTACGACAGGATGATACCCGGACTCTCTCTGATGATCAATCGCCTGCGGGTGGTCCAGAAACGGAACCTTGAAATACCGTACACACCTCGAAGCCATCCCCCCATCTTTGCCAAGTTTTCGCGCCCTTCGTGCCCCTTTCGTGCTTTCGTGATTCTACTTTCTCCTCTCCCCCACTCACGCCGCCGACGACCGATTGTATAATAACTTCGCCTATCATAGACTCATACTCCCATCATAAATGATAATCCTGGAGTGAATTATGCGGCATTGGCTTTCGGTTCTTACTCTTCTCTGGTTCCCAATTTATGCAATGAGTGCGCCGCTCATTGTTGAGAACGGAGATCCACGCTCCGGCATTGTCATCGCGGATGACGCCTCAAAAATAGCCCACAAAGCGGCATCGGAGCTGCAAACTTTCATCGAAATGATTTCCGGCGCGCAGTTGCCCATTTGCACAGTTTCCGAAATGCGGGACAACAACTCCCAAACATGGATTCTCGTCGGCCCATCCAAAGCGGTTGAGGAACTAAATATCCCCATCCCTAAGGGATACACATACGCTGCCAAAGAAGAAGGATTCGTTCTCCGCACAATCGATAGCAGACTGATCGTTGCCGGAAACGATGATGATCCTTATCAAGGCACGCTTTATGCCGTGTACGATTTGTTGGAGCGTCTCGGCTGCCGGTGGTATTTCCCCGGCGAGTTCGGTCAGGTCATCCCCAAGCAATCCACGATTGCGCTCCCCGATTTAAATATCACCTCCAAACCGTCATTTCCACTTAGGAATATTTGGCTCTCCGGCTGGGCCGACAGGACCGATGGTTATGAAGAATGGTGTGACTGGAATAAAATGAACCGGCGCATTTATGCATTTCCCGGTGATGGCTCCATACGGAACCTGGCCCCTCCTGATGAATACTTTGAGGAGCATCCCGAAATCTATGCGCTTTCGGAAGAAGGTGAACGTGTCGCCAAAGGTTCATTTGGTATTCATGGTCAACAAGAAGAGACCATGCTTTGCCTCTCCAATCCCTTAACCGTTGAAATCGCATCAAAAACCATTTGCGATTATTTCAAAGAACATCCCGAGATCAATTCCTATGGATTTTCACCACCCGATGGCGCTCCGCGCTGTTTTTGTGACGACTGCGTCGCGGGCGAGCATGGCTTCATGAATGAACGCGATTCCAAGCCTTCGCTTTCCGATACCTATTTTAATTTTGTGAACAACATCGCCTGGAAGGTTTGTGAGGAGTATCCCGACCGTTACATCGTAACGCTGGCTTATTCCAACCGCGTTCGGCCGCCTGAAGGGTTAGACCAGCCCTTTCATCCCAATATCATCGTGCAAATCGCCCGGCTCGGGATGTGCGCCATACATCCTATCGATTCCCCCAACTGTCTCCTCTCACGCAGATACTTGGCAACAATCAAAGCCTGGTCACGCATTGCGCCTCAGCTGATGATTTACGATTACGATCCTCATGCCGATCTCTCGCGATTTCCTTTTTGGAATGTCCATTCCCTTCGAGAAAATATGCCCCTGTATCACAAGTATGGCGTGATTGGTTTCACCACAGAGGCACACAACACTTTTTTACGTACAGGACTCAACTACTACATCCGCGCCAAACTGATGTGGGATGTCAATGCCGATGTCGATGCTCTTCTTGATGATTTCTACAAGAACTTTTTCGGCCCGGCGGCTGGGCCGATGAAACATTTCATCGAATCAATCGAGTCGATGCTTGAGCATTCCCCCACGCACCTACGTTGGACTTCATCCGGAACCGATTGGCCGGAGATTTTCGATGCAAATCAAGTCAATAAAATCGGCGCTTATCTTGACCAGGCCGAAGCGCTGGGCAAATCCGAAGAGGTCCTTTCCCGCATACGCGCCTATCGCGCCATGCACCAATACATGCACATCTACCTCAAGCATGTACGGCAAATCCGCGAAGGAGACTACCAGGGAGCGAGGGAATCCATCGAACGGCTGTCTAATCCTATACAAACCGCTGAGGCTATCCAATCGGGATTACTTCCCCCCGATGGCCAATATGTCATCGAGGTGGAACGTGGAACGGTTTTGCTGAAAGAACGCCTAAAAAAGCTGTTGGACCGCACCGATGGAACACGCGGAGAACGATTGAAGTTGGCTCATCCCAAGGCCGCCTTTAGAACAGATCCGTATAACGAAGGATTATACGAACAATGGCACCGCGACTCTGTCGCTGAAACATTAAAATGGAATACCATCTCCCTGAATAAGAATTGGTATTTAAACGGTTACCATGATGCCGCCGGAAATGGCTACTTGGGCTATGGCTGGTACAGATTCCCCATCGAATTATCCGAAATCCCCACTGAAGGCCCGATAAAACTCTATTTGCCCATGGCCTATGGCGAAAAATTATGGGTTTGGGTCAATGAACAATTGGTCCACTTCCCGGCTGATGAAGATGACTCGATATCGCAGATCGATATTGATATCACCGGCCCGCTAAAAGTCGGCAAAAATACCCTCACATTCCGCTTTCTGGCCGCCAAAGAATACAACCAACGCGGCGGCTTCTCTGTCCGGCCTTTATTTTGGGTTGAAACACATCCGGAGCCGGATGAGGAAGAGGCTGAAGAGTAAACAGCGTCGCCTACAGTCATATTCGGCAAATATCGGACGATTTTCTATTTGTGGATTATGAACCCGCCAGACAAAATCTGTGTCGTATGCTCCGGAAATTCCCTTTCTCTGTGGTTCTAATCTGATTGAAAACCGATTATCTTGAAGGCAGCAGAGATATCTTGTTCGGGAGATCAAACCATGGGCATCGGCAATGCACGTTTAGCGGAATTCAAAAAAGAGGCGGACCTAATCGCGCGGATATTGGAGCAGACTCCAACCGTGAACAAAACCTTGGCGGTCGAACGTGGTGAATTCGAGCGCAGGCAAAAGGCCGTCCAAAAGGCGCTCAAAGATAACGGTATCGCTTTGGGAATCGTATTCTCAGATGAGCACTACAATGGCGATGTTCCTTATTTGGGCGGTAACACCAATGTCTCCATCGAACAGATCGCGGGAGTGATCGGCCCTACCGGATTCCATATCGTCGCCGGGCTGGAGGGTGGCTACATCGCTGAGCAACTGGCTCATCGTTCTGGCTCGCATGTGCATAAGGCGGAATTGCTCCAACTCGCCGATGAAAAATACCCGATTAACGCTGTTCGCCTAGAAGAAGTCTTGGAGGCCGCGGCAGGCTCCGGACCACAAACACCGGTTGCGTTACTTACCCCGCGTCAGGTAATCCCCGCCGGTCTTGTTGAATATCTTGAAAACGCCATCGGCAAAGAAAATGTAATCGATGCCCAAGAACTCTATTACAAAATTAAATACATCAAATCCGACCGCGAGATGGAGTTGATCCGCGATGCCAACATCATCGCCGATGCCATGGTTCGCGCCATGCTGGCCGTCATCAAACCGGGCATGTTGGAAACCCAAGTGGCCGGATGGGCTTACTTAGTCGGTAAAGAACTCGGCTCCGAAGAGAACGGCTGGGATGTGATGGTCGGCACAGGCGATGCCAACCGTACACTGATCGGCAAGGCCCTGAACCGGGAAATCCAACGCGGCGACTTCGTGCATATCGGCGTGGCCCCCAAACGGGATGGCCTGAATAGCTGTGTCCGGCGCTCCTTAATCGCTGTTGAAAATCCTTCTGACGTCACTCCCGAACAACAATTCTGGTTCGATTATATCGATGAAGCGTATCAAGTCGGTTTCGATGCGTATGTCGATGTGGCTGCACACAACAAACCGGCCAAACTCCAAGAACAAGCCCTGGTTGACTTCTTTATATCCCAATCGGATCGCGTCTCTAAACAGATCGGAAAATCCATCACTCTTGAAAAACAGAAACCGTACACGGGTACCCACAATGCCGGGTACACGGAATGTCAGGAATTCTATGGCGCGATAACCTTGGAGTCAGAAGAGCCGCTCGGAGAACAGATTGTCACCATGCTCGATGTGGCCGTACGCGGTGTGGGTGACGCGTGGGATGATGTTGTCATTCCGGGTATGGATTTCGTGGTAATTGAAAATACTTTGGGTAAATTCGGAACAAAGGTAGAGTGCTTCAACCAAGTCCCTAAGAATGTTCAAAAACTCGTGGGGAAGATCGAAGAGTAGGTAAAGAAATAACAGATGCTTAAAGAATCAGGAATCGCTTGCTTCTTGCAAAGACCGTTTATCTTCAATCTCCATTGGATGGCCGTTTGTATCATGATTGCCGCGTGCAGCCTCGCCGGAGCGGAGCCCGGAAACGAGCAGAAAACAGAAATCGGGCCGGACCTACTGGATCAATGGTCGCAACCGTACCGGAATTGGCATTACTACCCTGATTTTGTCCTCCCCCCCTCGCCAAAGGATGGACTGAATTTCAAATCGACAGACTGTCCTTTGGTCTGGAAACTCGGTGACCAATGGCAGATGTGGTACACAGGATTCGATGGAACCGGCTACCAAACCGGGCTGGCGGTCAGTAATGATCTCGTACATTGGGAGCCGCAAGGCCTGGTTATGGGATATGGCAAACCGGGGGCCTATGATTACGGCGGTGTGACTTTCGGCGGATTATTGTTTGAATCCTACGATGTCCGCGCCCCACGTGTTGCAAAAAAATGGAACGATAAATTCTGGGTTCTCTATGGCTGCTATCCGCGTCAGGGCGGATACGAACTGCGTCCGGGCGCGGAAGGCGCGGCTTGGAGCCTTGATGGCAAAAAGTGGAACCGCCTTTCGGACGATTCGCCAATTTTGTCGATCGAAGGCGCCAAGGAATGGGAAAAGGATTGCATCTATCAACCTTGGCTGGTTGAGCACGATGGCCTTTTTTATGACTTCTACAACGCCGCCAATGGTTCCGTCGAACAAATGGGCCTGGCTACCTCAACTGATCTCAAACAATGGACACGCTATGAGAATAGTCCCGTCGTACGTAACCGTCCCGGCGGCTATGACGAGCAGTTTTGTTCCGATGGCAAAGTCTTTAAGGATGGTGACCATTGGATCATGATCTATTTCGGTGTGGGACAGGGGGGCGCTCATATCATGGCTGCCTTTTCGCGTGACCTAAAACACTGGACTGCGCATCCCGAGCCGCTTTACAAAGCAGGCGGCCATCCCCTCGGTCTTGATGAAAAATACGCTCACAAAATCTCGCTGGTCTACAATCCCGATAATGACACGTTCTACATGTACTATTGCGCCGTCGGTAACAAAGGACGCGGAATCGGCCTCCTCACCAGCAAACCCTTGGAATAAAGTCTAAAACAACACCGCCATGATCTCCCCCGCGCAAGGGCGAGTCTCCTGACGAGCCGCTGTTTGCCATACGTACACCTGTAACTCTCCATCCACCAACTTACTCAAACACCCACACCAAGCACCGTAGGTGCGGCAATGTAATAGCCCCGGGCAGAGTTTGGACGCCGAAGGCGGACAGACGTCGCCCGGGGTCACCGTCCCCAAAAATCCTAAGCGCTGTAAGCGCGTAAGAAAAAATTCTGTATCGCCCCGCAGGGTGCTGACCAACTTTATCTTCTACACATGCTTTGAAATCGTGAGTCCCGCCTTGGCGGGATCCACGGCGGTCACGCCGGGCGAATCTCCTGCCGAGCCGCTTCTTGTCTAAAGCTAAACTTGTATCTTACAGGGTGGCCCAGACAACTCGCTTGTCTGGGTGCGCCAGCACAAGAGGCGGTAGCCAATATCGCCTACCACACAAACTCCCCCGCTATCCACCACCCCACTCAAACGAACACTCCATGTCCTGAAAGGACAAGAGCCTGAAGCCCAGGGCAAGCGTAGCGCAGCCCTGGGTAAACGCCCCCAAATTCCCGGCCCGGTAAGGGCCGTAGAATCCCGTCTTTATGCCCCTTTCATTTTTTTTATAATTCCACTTTCTCGCCGCAAGGTTCCGACACCCCAAACCTGTCATCCCCCACTAAGAAAATAACGGATTGCCCAATCCAACCGTCCGCGTTTTACAAAATACATTCCCGAGAACTTCATCACTTCTTTAATACGCGCCCTGTAGGCTGAGGCGTAGCAATGCGTTTTGCAGTTCTTGCATTTGGGCTTGGGATCATAGGGACATTTCTCTAGCCGTTTCCGAGCGTAGGTTAAGAGCTGCTCGCAATCACTGCAAAGGCCGGATGGCAGTTCGCCCGCTTCATCAGGATGGTTCTTACGGCAATACACCTCAATGAATTTTTGCAGCGTGCGAAATTCTCTCTCCACAGCGCGGACCGTCATAATTGAATCCTGCCAATCGGGTTAAAGGTTTTCATGCCGGGATTTCCATGTCCACAATCCAGGATAAACAGACTCTTTCCCGGGGACAACGTAAGTCCTATGTTCTGAGACAATTTGAGTTCCCAAACATGCCGGTATATCCCGGCAAGAGCACGTGCTATTCTAAACTCCTCAATACCACCATAACGGGAATCGCTCGATTCCAAGGGAGTTCAACATGATCGTCGACCATCTGGATAACTGGAAACACTATACAATGGGTACGGCTTGGAAATATGCGATGGATTTTCTGCACTCTCTGAGCCCCGATGCGGAAGAAAGAAGATATGAACTCCAGGGCGAGGATATGTTCGCCTCGATCGCCAGTTACCAGACAATCCCGCAAAAAGAATGTGTGCCCGAAGCGCACCGTAAATACACGGATATCCAAGTGCTTCTATCCGGCAGCGAATATATCGACTGGTGCCCGCAAAAAGGCCTCGAAGTCGATACTCCTTATGTCGATGATATTGAACTCTATAAGACACCTGAATCGGGTTCGACTCGCCTCTATATGCGTCCGGGAATTTTTGCAGTGTTCTTCCCTCAAGACGCCCACCGTCCGCAGATGATGATCGGACAGGAACCGCAGACTACGAAAAAAGTGGTCATTAAGGTTAAGTGCGAGTTGTTAGAGCCTTAATCAACGGCAGTTCTACAAAGCAGACTCTGCAATCACAATAAGAACATCTATGGCCCCCGCTGCTTAAGAAGCTGGGGGCATAGATATTTGCGGTTTCTCTTATGGATTGGATTCGCCCCACTGCCTCTTGCAACGAACTGAAATCATTACACTTACATAACAGCCCAAGTAAAAATACGGCTATTGGGCCATTTTCTCCCCAACCGTATATGCGGGGCGGTCTTGAGGTTAAGCGCCTCAAGGGTCAACTTCTATATGCACAAGGCATTAAAATGGGCGCAAGACCGATAGACACATGGCAATCGCTCGCGAACCAGAGCCGATAGGAAACATCAAAATGTCCACCAATGAGCCCCCAAAAACAGAGGAACACATCGGCAAGCCGAAAAAATCATGGAAGTTTAAGACAATCCTGATTGCGCTGATTTTTATCGTCCTGATCATCGGCATCCTCGGCATAGCTGTCATGAATCTCGATACGCTCATCGAGAAAAACCGTGATTTGATTGTGCAGCAGGTTGAGGGCGCGGTTGGACGAAAAGTTGAAATCGGTGACCTGAAAACCAGTATTTGGGGCGGCGGAAGAATCCAATTGAAAGGGATCACAATCGCCGACAATCCCGTCTTCTCCGATAAAGCGTTTTTTGAGGCGGAGGAATTCGTCCTACAAGTTGAAATACTGCCCCTGTTACGTAAAGAACTTCGTTTCAACGAGCTTACGATCCGCAAGCCACATATCGTTCTAATCCGTGACAAAGGCGGTCAACTCAATGTATCGACTCTAGCTCAACCCAATGCCCAATCCTCTTCCCCGGGAGAGTCGGGCGACAAGCCGGAAGAACCGCAATCTCCTAAAACAGAGGCTGAAGAAAAAGCAACCACACCTTCTTTTTCAATTCGAGATATCACGGTCGAAGATGGAACTTTGGAGTTCCGCGACCTCGCCAACGGCGCTCAATTGGCGGTAAACCGGCTGCAAATCAATGTATCGGGAACATCGAGCGACAATCCCACGCTCAATGCTCGAATTAGCGCAGCCGTCTTCTCCGATAATGAAAATATAAAAATCAGCGGAAAGCTCGGTCCCATCGATGACTTTGCGGCTATCCAAAAAGCAGCCTATGAGGGAGATGTTTCGCTTGTCAAATTCGATACAGGAAAACTTCAGAGCGCGCTAAAGACTATGCAAATCGAGTTGCCGCTGCCCCCGGAACTTACATTTGAAGGCCCGCTATCGGTTGATTTGCAGGTTCGTTCTCAAGATAAGGGGATTCATGCCAAAGGGAACATCGAGGCAACAGAGAACACCATTCAATACGCCGGTCTGTTTAATAAGCCGTCCAAAACACCGCTTAACCTTAAAATGGATGTGGCTCTCAATCCGGATAAAGTCAACATCACTTCTTCCGACCTGGCCCTGGCAGACTCAAAGATTCACGCATCCGGCGACCTAAGTTTTGGCCAAACACCGCTTAACGTTAATATGAAATTATCTTCCAACCAAACCAATCTGACCGGTCTCGATGCGCTGCTGCCTATCCTTGCTCCTTATAAATTAAAAGGACAGGTGAATTACGATTTAAAGATCGAAGGCCCTATCGATGGGAGCGCCGTACCGCAGACCAATGGAACGATTGAACTGCGGGATGTTGAAACATCCATTGAACAGCTGCCCAAACCGCTCACCGCGATTGTTGGCAATATCGATTTAAAGGGCGACACGATTGAAATTAAAAACTTGCAGGCTCGCACCGGCGAAACGGCGGTTGAACTGAAGGCCGATATCAAACGTGGTCAAACCATCACCGCCAATTACACGTTGAAATCCGATGCGCTTCACCTCCCCGATCTTATGGCCGAGCCGCAGCAATCCTCTCCCCCCGATGTGATTAAGAATTTCAATGTTACCGGGAACGCCACGCTGAATGGCGATGCCCCCGCTAAAACACCATCAATTGCGGCACAAATCACATCGTCGGATGGAAGCATCTCCGGATTCGCTTATAAGACGCTTCATGCCGACACCCAACTTGAAAACGATATCGCAGTCCTCAAAGATCTCGGGCTTGAAGTTTTTGAAGGAGCAATAAGCGCCAATGGACAATACGCGCTTTCGAAACAAATGCCCGATTTTCAAGCGCAGGCAAAAGTCCAAGGCTTAAATATCCAGAAATACATGCTAACTTCCGATCCGGGCAACAACAAACCGATACAAGGGCTTCTCGATTTTGAGACCGAAGTAACCGGCAAGGGTGTTACTCCTGATGCTATACAAACGAATTTAAAAGGCACCTATCACACAGAAGTGCGTGATGGAAAAATCGAAGGTGTAAATATTGTACAAACCATTCTAGGTCCGTTCACAAAAATTCCCGGGCTATCGGCTCTTTTACAACCGGTAGCCAAAAATGATTTGACGGATATATTAACCGTCGGCAATACGACTTTTTCCAAGATGGAATCCACGGGTGCCATTGGCAACGCCAAAGTCAATATCCAGAGTTTTGAAATGGCCGCTCAAGATTGGTCGATCCATGGCGACGGCTGGGTTGGTTTTAACAAGAAGATTGACACAAAAGCCGTATTGACACTCAGCCCGCGTTTTGTAACCGCCATCACCCACAGCATAAAAGAAGTGGAAAAAGTAACCGAAAAAGACAAACCGGCGGGGATTCCTTTTGTAGTCAAAGGCACCCTTCCCGATGTCAAACCGGTGCCTGATGTTAAGTCCGCTGTCATGATCTTCCCGAACCTGTTGGGAGGAGCGGCAGGAGAAATCGGCGATATCACAAAAGGCATCCTTAACACCATTGTGCCCGGATCGGACAAAAAAGAGGAATCAACCACAGAGAGCACCGAAGAAAAGAAAGAGGATCCAATTTCAGGCGGATTACGAAAAATCTTCGGCCGCTAAAAGGCTCTTTAAAGGCCGCCGGCCTGCCTGCATATGAGCAGAGCGGCATTTCTAACAGAATTCAAACAAATTCTGAGCAACGTTTCATACATACACTCCCGATATTGATTATCATAACCGGTAAATAGTCATGTTATAGGCTATAGAACATGAAGCCGGGATTAAGACTTCAGAATGGGAATTGACTTAGGTGTTTGGTATGAACAAAAAACAAGTTCTTGTTGTGGAAGATGAAGAAGATATCCTCAATTTGGTCGAGTACAATTTAAGTAACAACGGCTTCGATGTAAAAGGCGTTGGCACGGGTGAAGACGCTCTCCGTGTCGCAACCAAAGAGAAACCGGATCTTATTATCCTTGACCTCATGCTGCCCGGTGTAGACGGAATCGAAGTTTGCCGTTCACTTAAAAGCGGCCCTGATACGCAGAAGATTCCGATCATCATGCTTACCGCTCGTAGCGAAGAGGCCGATGTCGTCAGCGGGCTGGAACTCGGCGCGGATGATTACATCACCAAACCTTTTAGCCCTCGCGTTCTCGTGGCTCGTTCGCGTGCGGTCTTACGCCGTGAAAAAACATCCAAAGAAGCGCAGGCGGAAATGTTTAAAATTCACGGCATGGAAATTCATCGGGGCCGCCATGAAGTCTATGTGCGCGGCCGTTCCGTGGATCTCACATTTACTGAATTCGGTGTACTGGATTGCCTCTCCCGCAAACCGGGTTGGGTTTTCTCACGTCAACAGATTATCGATAGCGTGCGCGGGAATGACTATCCTGTGACAGACCGTTCGGTCGATTTTCAAATCGTGCAAATCAGAAAAAAACTGGGCGAATGCGCAAAATACATTGAAACCGTGCGTGGCGTCGGTTACCGAATGAAAGACTGATTCCTTTTCATTCCATCCTCTCATTTCATGTCTGTTTCGTGATTCACTTTCACCTCTCGACTCTCCACTCTCTCGCCGCCTACGGCGGCGCGCAGGGTGCCGATCTATTAAACCTCTCGCGCACACCCCGAAATCGTGAGGCGTTAGCCGTCATGTCCTGCCTGGTCACAGGCGCCGGTAGGCGTCTTGCCCACCGGGGTACCCTGACGGGCGGCGGTAGCCTTCTTTGCCACGGGGCTACCCCGGCATCCACCTCTCTTTACGTCATATAATAATGGCGTTTCATCTGCTACCATCGAAATCAATGGATGAACGATTTCCATTCGGCACAATACTTCTCGTTTTTATGCTGACGGCCCTGGCCTCAGGCCTGACCCTATTTGACCGCGAATCCACCGATGATAGCCGTGTGCTGACCGTCGCATCGTTTGCCAAAATCCACCTCTTATCGTATGAACCGCTGCTTCAGCAATTCGAAGCCGAACACCCCGGGGTAAAAGTCAAACTGGAACTTGTTGAATCCCGGGCATTAACCCAGCGTGTTTTTTCATCCTTTATGTCCGGCGTCCCCGGCCCGGATGTCGTTGAAATCGAGATTACACATATCGGACGCTTCTTTAGCGGCCCCTTGGAATCGATAGGCTTCGTAGACCTCACCGACCGTCTGCATCAAAGCGGTTTGTATGATGAATTCGTCCCCGCCAAATTCCAGGCCTGGTCAAACCGGGGCCGCATCTTCGGCCTCCCCCGCGATATCAGCCCTGTCGCCCTTCTCTATCAACCTGAAGCGTTCGCCGAGTCCGGAATTGATCCGCAATCCATCGAAACCTGGGATGATTTCTATGAAGCGGGAAAGAAACTAACACGGGATTTGGATGGCGACGGCCTTATAGATCAATATGCCATTGAACTGAGCGATACGATTTCGGATGATTTTCACATTCTTCTGCTTCAGCGCGGACTCGATTATTTCACACCGGAATACAAACCGCGCCTGGAAGAAGATATCTTTATCGATACTCTGGCTATGTACCTAAAAATGGCCGCCGGGCCGGACCGAATCGGCGCTCCCTTACCCAATCTCGTGGCCTCCGCTCAGGCCATACGTGATCGTTATATCGTTTCTCATCTCGGTGCGGATTGGCGTTTGGGCGGCTTCCGTATGGAGACTCCCGCCTTGGCCGGTTTGCTTCGGCTCATGCCCCTGCCCGCTTGGGAGCCCGGTGGACGGCGTACAAGTACCTGGGGCGGAACCATGATGGGCATCTGCAAATCATCCCCCATGCAAAAAGAGGCTTGGGATTTTCTAAAGATGATCTACACCAGCCGCGAAGCGCTGCTTACCACCTATCGCTACACCGCGCTCACTCCCCCCGCACGGTTTACATGGGATGCACCGGAGTTCGACCAACCCGATCCGTTTATCGGCGGCCAAAAATCAGGACGTTTCTTCATCAAACTTGCACCTGATGTCCCCGCCCGCGTGAAAAATCCTTTTTCGTACATGGCCGATCAAACCATGCATCAGGTGATCGTACGTTCCTGCCGCCGTGTCCATGAAGAAGGCTATGATCGTGTCCGGATCATCGCCGCTGAAGAGTTGCACCGGGCCGCAAAACATATCGAGCAACGCATGGAAAGGAATCCGTTCCTCTGATGCCGGACTCGATACCCCAAAAGAGACACAAGTCTCCAATCATTCCCTACCGGCTGCGCCGCCGGTTGGCTCCTTATGGTTTTCTTTCTCCTTTCCTGCTGCTTTTTGCCGTCTTTCTCATCTATCCACTGATTCGTTCGATCTTAATGGCCTTTACACAGTCTTATGGCCCCCAAGCCACGGTTTTTGTAGGGCTCGAAAATTTTAAATTCCTGTTCAAAGATTCTCAATTTTGGCGGGCCTTCGTCAACACCGTTTACTTTGCAATCGGCGCCGTAAGCATTCAGTTGCCTTTATCGCTTTTCTTGGCGTTGATTCTGAATCAGCGCATTCCCGGAAGAAATTTGCTCCGCTTCGCGTTTTTCGTTCCCTATTTGGTCGGGCCGGTCTTTGTCGGAATCATTTTCACATTGTTTTACACGCCGCGTTATGGCCTCTTCAACCAAACCATCGACTTCTTATTCGGCTTCGGTCTCGATACGCGTTGGCTAACCAATGAATACCTGGTCATGCCCGCCATTATTATCGCCGCCACCTGGACCATTGTCGGTTTCTATATGATCTTCTTCCTGGCCGCCCTTCAAAGCATACGCAAAGAACTGCTCGAAGCCGCAGAGGTGGATGGTGCGGGAACACTTCGGCGTTTGTGGCATATCACCTTGCCCGGGATCAAGCCTGTCACCGTCTTTATTTTAGTCACATCGACCATCGGCGCATTCAAACTTTTTGAATTACCCTACATCCTTCTCAAACAAAACAGCGGCCCCAATGATTCTGCGCTTACCATTGTGATGTATCTGTTCCAAACCGGTTTCGAATCGGGGGACCTGGGCTATGCCAGCGCTATCGGTTGGGTATTGGTTGCCTTTGTCGTGGCCGTTTCATACGCACAAATACGCTTAACACGGACTTTCCGTGAAGATGCCTGAGGATAGGAACCAACCGGAATGAGTCTAAAACACCGCATCGCGCTTATCTTCGCCACAACATTGGTCCTCTTTGCCGCATGCCTTACCTTGCTGCCGTTCTTGTGGCTTCTTTGCGCTTCGGTCAAATCGAATGACGATCTCTTTATGTATAGTTTCCTGCCTCATAATGGGCAGGCTTGGTGGGATGTCGAATGGAACCGGCTGACACTTTTCAATTTCAAACGGCTGTTTTCTGAATTCGGTTTTCATCGGTATGCCATCAACTCGATATTTGTCTCTTCAACACAGACCTGCTTGGTTGTCCTCTTCTCTTCCATGGGCGGTTTCGCGCTCGCCAAGTATCGTTTCCGGGGCATACACCTCATCGTCACCGCCATGTTGGTTTCCATGGTTATTCCCGGAGAGGTGCTTTTGGGACCGACCTATGAATTGCTCTACAAGTTCGGCTGGCTCGATTCTTATAAAGCGCTTATCATCCCCGGCTCAGTCAGTGTTTTTGCCATGTTCCTTTATCGGCAAAGCATGCTTTCTGTGCCCAATGACCTGCTCGATGCCGCGCGTGTAGACGGTTGTTCCGAATTCGGCATTTATGCGGAGATCGTTATGCGCGCCTGCAAACCGATGACCGGGGCCATCGTCTTAATGACATTTATGGCTTCTTGGAATGCCTTCCTCTGGCCGCAAATCGTGCTTCAAAGCCGGGAGAACTACACCCTGCCCATTATCCTCGCCCAAATGATTTCCCTCTACTGGTCAGAATACGGCATCGTTATGGCCGGCACCGTCATTTCCATCTTCCCCGTTATGATTCTCTTCTTCATCCTCCAAAAAGAATTCGTCGGCGGCCTCCTCTCCGGCGCGGTTAAGAGTTGATTCTCAATAATACTTTCCGAATAAAGACGATTGCTTGTATAGGACCTCTTCTATACAATACTTCCGTGTCGAAACAGGAGTGAACGATTCTCATGGATATGGTAACAAACAACGATCCGCGAAACTGGACAGATGACCTCGTCTCGGGACATCAGGTCATCGATGAGCAACACCGCGAGCTCTTGAGGCGTTTCGAAATGCTCGAGGACGCCGTTAAAAAGGGACAAGGTTTTGATGAGGTCAGAGCGCTGGTCGCTTTCCTGCAACGCTATGTCTTGACACATTTCAACACCGAAGAACAAGTGATGATTGCCGGCAGATACCCCGGCTCCGCGCACCATGTGCAGGAACACGATGAGTGCAAGAACCGCATCTTCCAGTTCAAGCGCTTCATCGAGACTGAATCGGATCGAAATAAAATCATCTCCGTCGCCTATAGCATGCTCGGAATCTGGGTAAGGGATCATATATTGGACCACGACATCCAATTTATCCAATATGTCAAAGGAAAGAAAAAAGGCAGCACCAAAATTGACATCGAGTATGAGTGGACACCGGAAATATCGCGTTTGTGGTCGCCGGACCTTGAGATAGGCATTCCGTTAATCGACGCACAACATCAGAATCTCGTGAAATGGACCGAATATATTCAAGACTCCAAATACCTTACCGTGGAAGCAATTCTTAATCTTCTGGATTTTCTGCACGGCTTTATCTTTACGCATTTCACGGATGAAGAACTCTTTATGATCGATGCTCAGTTTCCGGGCATAGAAACCCATACCGCACAGCATTGCACAACCCGGTCCAAATTCTATGAAATTAAAAAGTCATTTAATGAAAACAGCGATACGCTAAGCATGCGCACCGCCGTCCTTGGCCTATTCCAAGATTACCTAAAGCATATCAGAACTTGCGATGTGGAATTCAGAAAATTCGTCCAGCACTAAAACAGGATACAAATTCGGCCCACAAATTTTCGAAAAAGACGCTTCTCTCGCCAAGCTGTTTTATAGGACACAAATGCTACTGGTAGGGTGGGTGATTTCACCCACCATTGGATAATCCCAGTTTTGATATCTTCTCAAATAATCATACATTTCTTCGATCCTTACAGGGTCGAGATGTTTGGGGACCGTAACCCAGGGCGGCGCTACGCTTGCCCTGGGCTAAGCTCTTTCGCACCTTCGGTGCTTCGGTTTATTCCTTTAATATTCCGGGGTTGATGGGGAGATCATTTTTTTTAGCGCGTCTTGTAATATGAATTACAGTGGCACGAAATCCTATGAAAAAACACGAAAAGAGAGGAGCAAGGCTTGCATACCGTTTTTGTGTCCTTCATGCCTTTTTCGTGTTTTCGTGATTCAAATAATCACAGACTTCTCCCCATCCACAAACTCCCTCAAACTCAAAAACCGTGTCCTGAAAGGACACCAGGTTGAAGCCCCAGGCAAGCGCAGCGCAGCCTGGGGTTAAGAACAAATAAAAAAAATCGGCCCTGTAAGGGCCGTAGAAAAGACATCTTTTACAAAATCACTCTCTCTATCCACCCTCTCCGCAAATTTTTCGTGCCCTTCGTGACCCTTTCGTGCTTTCGTGATTTTACTTTCTCCTCTCTACTTTCTCGCCGCCCACGGCGGCATGCAGGATGCTTCCCAACTATAACTTTCACCCACACTACGAAATCGTGGGCCGACAGGCGTCACGCCCACGGGGGTTCCCCGGCGTGAGCCGTTAGGCTTCATGTCAGGCCCGGCCACGGGCTCTACTCTCTCCTCTCCACTCTCTACTTTCTCGCCGCCCCCACCTCATACTCCACCGCCAAAACCAGATAGGCATCCAACTTCTTGACCGGGATTTCAATCGTATCTTTCGCGCCCACATGCCATCCCAAACGTTTCGCCTTTTTGCCTGTTTGATACCCATGCACACTTTGTACTCGAGCGTTCGGCGGCAACGGTAAACAGACCGTCAAATCTTTAACTGTCTGCAATTTCCGCTCTTCCACCGGAACCGCCAACGGAACATTCTTGTTGACCAAGTGCACAACCATGCGCCCTTTGCCATCGGCTTCGCTACGGTAAACGGTATTCCGTACACCGCTGGCCTGCCACGGCTCCATTAAATGCGGATTACGTTCCAAGGCATCGGCCAAGACCGGAGTCAAAGGCCCGGCATCTTGATAGCGTTTGAACCAGAATTTCTCATCCAGTTTTGCAAGCCCCCGGTATTTATCCGCCGATTCCTCGCCGAGTGCATCAAACGCTTCCGCGTTTTGAATGGCCGGTTCCAGGAAGATTCCATCGTGTGGCAACACCTGCGGAAGACTGTCGAAACGCACCACACGGTCACCTAAGGCCGCCAGACGTTCATCGGCATTTGTACGTTCCCGGCACAGACGGTTATAGGTACCAAGATTGCCGACAACAACCAATCTTCCGCCGGATTGCGCGTACTGCACCAATAGATTGAATTCGTCATCGGATAAATATTCGATATTCGGCAAAACGATGGCCCGGTAGCGCAAGAGCGCCTCGACATTCATTTGATCTTCCGATATATGATCGAAGGGGATTTGTTGATCGGCCAAGTAACGGTTTAAGGCATAAACCTGACGGAAATGGTCGATATTCAAAAAGCAATTTTGATCGAAGAAATAGGCCAAAGCCACTTCCGCTGCCGATTCGTATCCTTCGTAAAGATCACCGTGCTCGCGAAAGAAATCCTTATACCGATTCTGCACTTCGGGATAATGGAAAACATCCACCAAGATGCTCCCTCCCGATGCCGCCGTCTCGGCCAAGGCCACATCGTTAATATCTTCACCATCGAGCCGGTAAGGCAAAAGCATTCCCCGCACGCCAATTGCATAGGCGTAACGCAGTTCCATATCGTAATCGAGAATTACACCCGGCGCGATCTGTCCTGTGGTATATCCCTCCTCATACATCTGCCATTCGCCGCCCCGCCGCCAACGGCGCATATCATGACCGTCTTCGGCACGTCCCACCGCCGCATACACACGCTGCATCGTTCCCCAATTGGGCATTAGGAAAAAGTCGGGATTCACACGCCGCCCGGAATCCCGCATCTCCTGCAACATCTCCCCGATACTATCTCCCCAGAACATAATCGTTTCGGCCCACTGCAGACGGCCTTCCGGTGTTTGCAGGGCCGGATTTTCCAGACGTACATTCTCGAAACTCGGTTGCACCCCCGGATGCAGGACATTGTCCGTGATAAATCCCGAACTCAATCCCATCATCATACCCCCGCCGGAGTTATCCACATGCTGCGAATTGAGCGGCCCGGTTGTATCAAAGGGGATACGCCGCTCTTCCGGTGTGTATTTATTTTCAAGCCATGGAATGAATTCCGGGAACGAATGAACCCACGTGCGTAAATCGCCATCGGAATAAAGTGTGATATCGCTGTAGCGGTTTGTTCCAAAAGCCTTCTTTAGTTCGGCAGGTGTGTATTTCTTTTTAAGATAGGTTTGAAAACGCTCCTGACATGCGGGGCAATAGCAATGAATAATACAGTTATCGATAAAATACCCGTCAAAACCGGTCTCCGCCCCCAGACGCGCTTGATTGTCACAGAAGGCCCGCCATCCCGGATTGTTGGGGCATGGCGCGTAACGGATCAGATCGGCTGATTGGCCGCGAAACAAAAAGCACATCCGTTTGTAGTTATAATGTAGATTCCCCGATGCCTCGCGCTGCATCCAGTCTAATAGATCATCAGGCTTCGGCCCCAACCCGAGTGATTTGAATTCATCCCAGCGGTCAAAAATCTCCCAGGCGTGAGTGCGCAATTGATCGTTGCCCATAATGGTCTGGTTGCACAGGTATGGTGTGATCCACTTCACGCCCCGCTTTCGTAGATCGTCCATATAATCACGGACTTCTTTCCGGTATTCATCGAAAGGCACATCCATCGGATTCATGCACCCGCCAAAACCTTGCAGATACCGAAGGCTGGGTCCGGTGTGGTATAGTTCCGGAACAAAAGGATCGAACTTCTCGCGGAACTCCGGATCCCTATATTGATCTTCTTCATAGTTGATGATGTACAAAAACGGCGTTTGAGTCTTCGGCTCAATAGACTCCGCAATACAGTTCTGTGCAAAGACTACGGCTACAAATGCAATCACTGCCAAACAGAAATACTTTGGATTCGGATTTCGCATAACACTCTCCCGCCGGAATACCGGATACTTGTGATTTCTGGAATTATGGTCAGACGCGCCTGTTGCGCGTTTTGATTTAACCTGAACGAGGTAGCCATTTACGCCCCGATTTTTTCCGTAGCGAAATTCACCGCATCCACGGCTGTCTTGCCATAAAAGTCACAACCGGTCATTTCGGCCAGACGGTTTGTGGCGGCCGCGCCACCCACCATAATCGAAACTTGATCCCGCAACCCGGCTTTTTTGATCGCTTCCACCGTATCCGTAATCGATTGGTAGCAAGTCGTCAGCAGAATGCTCAGCCCCACAAGCGTCGCTCCGCTCTCTCGAATCGCTTCCACAAAACGATCCGCGGGAACATTGATACCTAAATCGACGACATCGAATCCGGAACCTTTGAGCATGGTAATAACAATGTCTTTTCCGAGATCATGGACATCGTTCAACACCGTGCCGATGACGACCTTATTGCCACTGCCTTTGGATTCCGCCGTTTCTTCCAGGCGCGGCCCCAAATCCTTCATAATGTCGTCGAGAATACTGCCCGCCATAATCAATTCGGGAATAAAACAATCGCCGCGTCCAAACCGGTCGCCTAACTCGCCCATCCCCAAATGACACTGTTCGAGTATTTCCAATGGACTCCGCCCCGCGTCCAAATACTCCGCCACAAGCCGCTTCGCTTCTTTTTCTTTTACTGCGCAAATCGCCTCTGCAAGTTCACCCAAGGCTGCCATTCGTAGACTCCTGTCAATATGAAATCAGGCAAAACCAAACATAAAGATAAGCCAGAGTATCGATATCCTCGTGGACCTTTTTCACCAACTCTTCATCCCCGGGAATGCCGCCCGCATATTCCATTTTCTTTTCATCGAAGGGGATACAGATACCCGGTTTATTTCGTGGATTCTTGGCTTCTGTCATCGTATTCTCTCCTCGCAAAAACGTCCCCGCCGCTCAATACACACCGTAGTCCCGCGTGAATTCCGTCATCGCTTTCAGGTTTTCGATTTTCGGCTCATCCTGCATAATCGCGTTGGCGTCCATAATGTACCCGCCGTCTTTCCCCACCCCATCGATCACCTTTTTGCAATGATCTCGAACCTCTTGCTCAGTCCCAAGTGCCAAAAGTTCGTTCGGGATACCGCCGCTCAAGCAGAATTTATGTCCAACCTGTTTGTGAACCTCAAAAATATCACCCTTATCCACGTGATAGATAATGCTCAAATCGGGAAGCTGTGAGATGTATTTCAAATTCGGATACCAATCACCCTCGGCATAGAAGATAATTTGATGTCCCTGCTTCCAAATCTCCTCAATGATCGGCTTAAAAGTCGGCCAATAAAATTTCTCGAACTGTTCCGGCGACAGAAATGGAACACAGCCGCGATGCAGCCAAAGCCCGATAGGCACTTTTTTCTCAGGATCCGCTCCCACCAGCGCATTGAACATCATATGCGGCATCATCGCCTCGCAGGCCGCGATGACCTTGTCCGGCTGACGATAAAGATCCATGCACAACGGATTAAAGCCCCGAAGTTTATCGGCAATGATATCGAATGGCGCTTTCAGACACCCTGCAATGGCCGAAACCGTGCCCGTCTCTTCGCGCATTCTTTGAACCTGCGTCCCAAAACCTTGGAACACTTTCATTAGGCCGATCCCACCCTTAAGCCAGGAAAGATTGTTCCGGTAGGTCGAAGGTTCCCCGATAGGCTGCACGTCTTTGGAAACACGCGGCATCCATATATTGGCCAAAAATCCCGTAGGATCTTCGATCAAAGCATCGTACTCATCCGCGCGCATATGCGCGTTGCTCTCGTCTTTGGGCTCAAGATATTGGAACGTATTGGTTGCGGGGACATCGATACCCGGCTTTGAATAGTATTTTAGGCCCACGGCATCTACAAATCCCGTCCAAACATAAACCATGTTCGCAACCATGGCATCCCAATCGAAATCCGCCGCACATTTCAAGACCGCCTCAAATGCCAAATCCAGATCGTGCGTTACCTGCTGGCAGGTATAGCCCGCGTATTTCGCCACAAACTCAGCCGCAAAAGGCCGGATCGGAACACGGTCCGGCTTCTCGTTACGCATGGCTTTGACATACCGCGTCATTCTTTCGTTGTACAGTTTTTCCATCGATTCAGACATAGGTGCAGTTCCACCCCAACAAGACTGGCAATAATTGATACGTACTAGAAACTAGCAGATTTCCTTTTTTGTTTCGAGATGGTAGTCAAGGCCCCGGTTAGGCATGGTAATGGCATAAAACTCACCTTCGAGCACAGAATTTGCCATCAAATTTTCCCGCAGGCGTAAATAGCGGTTTATGCTAGGATGACTCGGTGCCATACAAAAGGCCCGAATCTGATAGGACTACTGTTTACGGAAAATTAAAATGAACCGCTTCTCAACCCGCCATCTCCTCCCCGTCCTGATTCCTCTTTTCCTGACCGCCTGCACAGCACAAAAATTCCATGATCCGTTTAGGGGCATGTCGCTTTCAGAGTTAGGAACGAAGCTTTCTCAAGAATCTCAGGAAGCATATAAAAACAGCCCCTATGCCCCGCTCTCACAAGACTATTTCTCACGTTTTACACGCGATCCCCATGCTCACCCCCAACCGTCTGAAACGGTACTCGATGATTCATGGCATATTGCCATCGCCGATGGCTCCTCGCCGCTGGCCGAACGCATGGCCGGATACCTTGTGGATTTTTTAAATCGGCGGATGGATGTCTCCCTCGAAATCCAAAAACTTTCTCCCAACAGTCCGGAGTTCTCCGCCCCGCGCGTTATCCGGTTATGCGAAACAGGCGGTGGCACTGAGAGTGTTGATGAAAGTTTCACCATAGAAATAACGGACAGGAATGTCCGTATCACGGGCCGCGATCCCGCCGGATTACGCGATGGCATCGTGAAATTTGTGGATATCATCGGCTTCCGCCAGGCCCCGTTCTTGGCCCAGGGCTCGCAAGTTTACACGCCGCGCTTGTCGGTCCGTTTGGGGACGATTCCATGGATGGGCTCTACCCGCGACTTGGTCTTCATGGGCTATAACGCCGCATTTGTTTCCGGCGGAAACTTGCATGAGCTATCTCAATCCAAAATCATCCCGGAGTTAATCCCCCGGCAAACTTCCTCCCCGGCTAATATCGCCCAATCTGCCGTCGAGGCCCGCGCCCATGGACTCAAAACCTACTGTTTCATCAATACCCGGCAAAAATATGATAAAGACGATCCCGTCTTTCAGGCCCATCCCGATATGCGCGGCGCCCTCACGTGGAAAGCCGATGGCCAGTATGTGCTTTGCACCGAGCATCCCTTGGTGCGCCAATATCTAAAAGAAAGCGTGCAAGGCATTTTCAAGGCAGATCCCAATTTGGATGGCCTTGTACTGATTATCGGCGGTGAGGGTTTCTATCATTGTTTCATGCGTCCCTATGGTGTCAAAAAAGGACACACCAACTGCCCCCGTTGTGAGGCCCTGGGTGCGGAAACCGTAGTCGCCAATCTCTGTAATTTGCTCGCCGATGCCGTACGGGAAATTAATCCCAAAGCGGAAGTCATCGCCTGGCCCTATTCGGCGGAGCATGTTTGGTCTGCCGATAAAGCACAAGAAGGCCTCATCGAAAAATTAAAGCCGGGCACAGCCATCTTCACCGAGATTGAAAAAGACGAATACGATCCCAAACCGGATGGCTTTAAAAAACACCTATGGGATTACAGTATTGATCTCATTGGGCCCGGTGAACGCGCAAAAAAACAGGTCGCCGCCTGCAAAAAGGCGGGAATCTCCATCTACATGAAAAGCGAACCGGAACTCTCCTTCGAAGCGCCACGTCTGCCCCATATCCCCTGTATGGATTTATGGCTTGATCGTGCCGATGCCTTGGCCTCCTGTGGCGCGGATGGCGCATGGGTCTTCCCGGCCTTCCGGCCTTGTTATGGCACCAGCGCCGCCGAGATCAATAAATACGTTTGGTGGGAACCGGCCCCCGATCATGATGCCGTCTTGCAGTCCTTGGCCGCACGCATGGCCGGATACGAAGCCGCTTCTTATGTCCGTGATGCCTGGCATTACGTTTCAGAGGCCATCAACTTTTCTCCCGAACTGCCTCCCTATTACACCGGCCCTTACTACCTCGGCCCGGCACACCCCATGTGCGCCGATCCGGATGCCGAACTCCCACCGGTCTTTTATGGCCGCTATCTATTTCATGCAGAAATCACAGATTCCGAAGGCCTTAAAACACAGCCCACGTTTATGAAAACACCTACCGGCAACATCCCCGTTTTCACCAAATACTACCAACGCATGAGTCAGTTATTGGGCCAGGCCGCCGAAAGAATGGATTACGCCGAACATTTCGTTCCCCGGCGTCAACGTTTGACATTCGATGCCGAAGCCTCAGCCATCCGCTGGTTCTATCACACCGCGCGAACCGAGGCCAACTTCTATGAGTCCTGCCAACTTCGCGACCGGCTTCTTGAACTTGCCAAGAAACCATACCTAAGCGCAACTGAAAAAGTTGAAGCCGGAGAGAAATACGCCCGCTGGATGGAAATCCTATTGGATGAACGCGAAAACACCCGCGAGGCGCTCCCCGTTGTCCAAAATGATATGCGTTTGGATTTCTATTATGGCAGCGACCATACCTTCCCCCATGCCGAAGATATGATCCGCGCCAAACTTAAGATCATTGACAGCGAAATCTCTGATTTCCTCCCACAGATTGCCGAACAGTGCGGTATACAACCGGAGAGGTAAGCATCGATAATTCCCAAGAACTGAAAGGCATCACCGATAATGACTTCCGATTCCGCACGGCCGAATAGGAATCCTCTTTATGAACGTTGGCGCTGGCAAGTCTTCGGTATAACGTGGCTTGCCTATGCGGGTTTCTATATGACCCGCAAATCGTTCTCGGTTGCAAAAATCGAGTTATCCGGAGAGGACAGTATGGGGCTGTCGATCGGCCAGATGGCTTGGATCGATACCGCTTATTTGACCGCCTATGCCATCGGTCAGTTCGTGTGGGGCATCACCGGCGATAAATTCGGAACGCGTAAAGTCATCTTATGCGGCATGATGGCTTCTGTCATCACCGCGTTCTTAATGGGCGCTTCAACACTCACCGTGGCTTTGGGAGTTCTTTTCTGTATTCAAGGCATTTGCCAATCCACCGGCTGGGCTCCTTTGGCAAAAAACATCGGCCATTTCTTTTCGCAAAAAGAACGCGGACGAGTCATGGGCTGGTGGTGTACCAATTACGCTTTGGGTGGAGTCATCGCATCCGCCTATGCGGGATGGGCGGCCGATCTCTATGGCTGGCGTTTTGCATTTTGGGTTCCCGCGGTAACACTACTCTTCATTTGGTTCCTTTTCATTATCTTCCAACGCAACCGGCCCGAAGATGTCGGTCTGCCTCCGATTGAAGAATATCATGGCGAACCGGCGGCGGATCTTACCGAAGAAGGAATGGAAGAAGGCTCATGGCGGCTCATCCTTCATGTGATGAAGGATCCCATGGTACTTCTCCTATCCATTGTCTATTTCTTCTTAAAACCGACACGCTATCTAATCTTGCTTTGGTCACCGATGTACATGAACGAACGTCTGGGGACCGGTATGGCCGCTTCGGGAATTTTGGGCGGTATGTTCGAACTCGCCGGGCCTCTTGGCGTTTTGGCCGGCGGTTATATATCCGACAAACTTTTTAGCGCCCGGCGTATGCCGCCCAGCATCATCGGACTGTTCCTGGTTGCGGTTATGCTCTTCTTCTTCGATGATCTTCCCGCAACCGGCCTCTCACTGGGGCTGGGTCTGTTCTTCTTGGGCTTTGTGCTGCATATTCCCGAATCTTTGGTTTCGGCCACATCCGCGCTGGACTTCGGAACCAAGCAAGGTGCCTCAACCGCATCGGGTATGGTCAATGGTTTTGGATCTATCGGAGCCATTTTCGGTGGCGCGTTGCCGGGAATTGTAAAAGCCTATCAAGGCGAAGGCCACGATATTTGGGGAATCGTTTTCTTATCGTTATCGATTATGATTTTAATCTCGGCGCTGTTGCTTCTCCCAAAATGGAACGCTGTCCCCAAAACCAAATCCCCAAAAAAATAAGATGCTCTCTACATTCTCACCACCGACACCGATATGCATGGTGCATGCCAAATAAAATTCCATGTGAGCCACTTCCTGTTTTAAGCTAAAGATGTATCTAAAGGGTGGCCCAGACAACTCGCTTGTCTGGGTGCGCCAGCACAAGAGGAAATAGCAAATATTGCTAATCGAAAACACTTCCTCCCCATCAACCATCTCTACTCAAACCCCAATCACCTTTTCAATCTCATCCACACTTTCGATAATACAATCGGCCAGATCGTCCAGATGCTCTCGTGTACAAATCCCGCTCAAAACCCCGACACTTAATCCCGCCGAGGCCCGCCGCGCCATTTCCAAATCTTTCCGCGTGTCACCGACAACCGCGACTTCCCTGGGCTGCAATCCGGTGATTTCACAGAATCCGTGGACCATGCCTGGCTCGGGTTTCGTTCCGAATCCTTTGTCATATCCGGCCACAAAATCGACATGTTCTTCAACGGCAAAACGTTCCAACATCGCCTGTGCTGAAGCCGTTGAATCCGTGGTCGCAACTCCGATCCGGATTCCTCTTTTACGTAACCGCGTAAAAAGCACATCGAGATCGGTCACAGCGACCAATGTCTGTATCGCATGCTCATCAAGACAACGTCCAACCCGATGGCATACATCATCCACAGATTCCAACGCGGGATCTTTGGACCAAAGCAGACTGATCTCACTGATACTCGCCCAGGATAGGACCGATGATGGACAGAAAGTCTGCGTATCCGGATCGAATCCCCCCGCTCGAAGCAGACGTTCCGTAAGTTCCGCGTCTCCAACCGCTATGGCCAGTTCCTCCGCGGCGGCGGTATAGGCAGGAATCCAGGTCGCGCAAAAATCGATCAGCGTTCCGTCTTTATCGAACAAAATCCCGCGAATTGGGCCGTCTTGTGACGTATCTTGAGATTGGATTATCGAAGCAGGTTGTATAGTCATACGTTTTGGGTGAAAATCATCTGCACAAGATAGACAATAAAAAACTCACAGTATAAGACTACACAGTGTATGCTGTTGCCTTATGGTTTCAACGTTTGCCGGGAAGTTTGTTTTCGCCGCATTTATGTATTCACTGAGGCCTTTGAAAGCAATAGGGATTCCCATCCGATGAGCAATACACGAGTTGTGCCATTTTGCCCCCTGCTTTTATGTGTTTGGATTTTCTTCGTTCCATTCCAATCCCAGGCCGGTTCCGGTGATTGGACAACCTTCCGCGGCAATCTCCAAAGAACCGGTCACAGCGCCCTTCAGGCGGACATCGAACACCCGGCCATCGCCTGGCGGTACAACATTCAGGAATGGACGGCCGGACTCGATATCGGACCCAATACCGAGTCGTCCCGATTCTTCTTTGAATACAAACCGAGAGGCCCACGCCCACGCCCTATTGTAAGCCAATACGTAGAACTTCTTGAAAATTCAAAAAACCTCCCGTTCGAACGGACCAATAATCTTCTCTATGACCAATTTCTCCCCGATGTCCCCTATTCTCAAAAATTTTGTTTTGAGGATGGCATGGCCATCAAAACAAAACCGGATGGACCGCATCGCCCGGTTGCCCAAGGCCGCCTTTATCGCGCTGACCATGGTAAAGAGGAAATTGTATGGACCACAGAACCTGAAGAACAATGTGAAATGCCGCTTTGTGTCGTAGCCGATATGAATGGCGATGGCATAAAAGAAATCGTTGTCGCCACCTGGTACCGGGTCATGGTTTTCGATTCGCAAACCGGAGAAAAAATCGATGAATGCCGTTGGCATAAAGGACGCAATTATGGCCACTTTGAGGTCCGTGACTTAAATGGCGATGGATTGCCCGAGTGCATTGTCTTGGCCGATTTTATGATTCACATGAACGTCTTGGAAAACCAACAAGGCAAGCTCGCTTTGAAATGGCGCAAACCGGTTGAATTTCAGCTGTTCGGCAAAAGAAAATCGTTGCGGTTATTACCGGCACCTATCGTCGATACAGATGGCGATGGCGTCTTAGAACTCGTCGTGAATCTATATAATGATACCGGCGATGAGCGTTGGCATGTGATGGTTTATGACGCCTTTACCGGTGAAGTCAAAGAAGATTTGCCCGGCAAGTTTGTATCGGGCTTGGAAGATTTAAATCAGGATAGCGCCTGCGAGTTATTATTAACTCCAACCCAAGGTCTTGCGCTGCAGAAATACGGTCCTCTCTATATTGGCTCTTTGCAAAACGAATCCATCGCTCTTTACGAAATCCCATTGAAAGCCCGCTGGATCCTTCAAGAACGTCCCTTAACACAAACCTATGCCACGGTCGCGGCGGATGGAAGAAAGACCGTTCTCACTTCTACAGATCCTGGTACTTCCCAAACCGCCTTCTGGATCGCTCAGGCTCCATCAATCGATGAAAATGAATCCGCCGGGGAGACGATTACTGCACTCATTTGGAAAGGCGGCACGCAATTTGAAACAGCTTTCAATTGCACGTTGCCGAATAACGGCGAGGTATCCTTTCAATGCTTCTGCGAAGGTACTTCCGGACCAAATCTCTATTTCAATGCAATCTTCAAAGAAACTCCCCATTATCTAATTCCCATCAAAGGCGGCGCAGGCCGTTTGGTAAATTTAAAACCACTTTCCATGCCCCCCGATGTTCCGATTGCATTTCAAACGGCCCCTAACTCAGCTCCTTTAATCTGCATCTCCTCTCGTTCAGGAACCATTCATGCCATCGAGCCGCCTCATGATGGTGAAGACACACCGCGCCTCCGTTGGTCCCGCCCCGGCCGATCCCAAACCGGCGATATGGGAACATTTTATGGTCTCGAAGCAGCCGATCTGGATGGCGATAGACTGCCCGAAATTTTGGCCGCCGTTCAAGAAGACGATGGCACCCCCGCGTTGATTGCTTATAAAGCAGACGGATCAACACTATATCGGCATCGCTTCAACCGTTTTCCCGGCGGTCCCCCGCGCTGGAATACCGGCGGATTATTGCGTTGGACTTATGGCCGGTTCACAACGGACAATGCGTATGATGTATATGTCTGCCTTCGACGTACCGTTATGCACACCGATGAAAGTTGCCTACTAGCTGGACCGGATGCCCGTGAAGTCTGGTGGAATGATGATGTCTTAGAGCGGGGCTGCGGTGGATTGACCGCTGCTGTGGCTGATATCGATGCGGACAAACGGGATGAACTCGTCATGCAATATCCCGATCTGCATTTTTCGCTCGATGGCGTCAGTGGCGAGATTCTCAATGCCACTCCCTGGCCTCATCAAGAACTCGGCGGCTGGAGCGCCTATGCACAACCTCTTCTTGCTGATGCAGATCGTGATGGGAAACTTGAAGTCTATAGCGGCAATTGCCGGTACACCTTCGCGCGTTGGACACTCGATGGACATCTCGAATGGCACACTCCCTATCTGGATGGCTCCAATGCCTTACCCGCCTTGGCCGATTTGGATGGGGATGGAAATATGGAACTTTGCGGCCCCGCCTCTGCAGGCGGTTTGCGTTGTTATGATCCCCGTTCCGGCGAACTCCGTTGGACATGGCAAACAGAGCGCGCGCTCACCGATGTTCTTGCCATAGACATAGACCATGATGGAAAAGATGAACTTGTATTTGGCGAAGACAGACGAATCGTGGCCCTGAAAGAATTAGGCGGCGTTCCCATGGTCCTTTGGTCATTGAATAACGATTCCACCGTCTATTCCCCCATCGCCGCAGATACGGATGCCGACGGATTGGCGGAAATCCTTTACCTCACGGCAAACGATGGCCTGATCTGCATCGACACAAAACAATAGAAAACTACTTTCTACTTTCTCGCCGCCAACGGCGGCGTGGGAGCGACTGTCTTAAAAATCAAGGGTAACGTCACCACGAGCGGGAGGGCGAATCTCCTGATGAGCCGTTTTTAATACCACTCTGCTTTGCAGAGTGCTGACCAGGAATATCTAATAAATACACCTCGAAATCGTGAGCCGGTAGGCGTCGGGTCCACGGCGGCCACGCCGCAAGGGCGAATCTCCTGATGAGCCGCTATATATTCTAAGCTAAACATGTATCTCTTACCGGGTGGCCCAGACAACTCGCTTGTCTGGGCGCCGAAAGGCGCAAGAGGCGGTATCAATCTTCGCCAATCGCAAAAACTCCCCCGCCATCCACCATCTCCCTCAAACATCCGCACCAACCACCGAAGGTTCGTGGCAAACTCGGCCCTGTAGGGGCCGCACAAATCCAACTTCTATTTCCTCCCTCATAATAGATTTCACACCAATTCTATTGCATAATCACCACATATGTTCGAATGAAAGGAACTTATACTCGTGCGCTCCATCCCACGGCTATCAACCATCATCTGTTGCATTTCACTCGTATGCACATCTTTCGCCGCCGATACACAAAATACCGCACAGCGTGTGGCGCGCATTGCCGCCGCGCAATTACGTAGCGACAGCGCCGGTGACCGCTCTCTAGAAGAACTAGGCGAATACCGCCGCCAACGTATGGAACCGATGATTGTGGAAGCCGCAAAACAAAAGGTTGACATAATCTGCTTTAGTGAAATTGAAACCACACGCGGCCTAAAAGCCGATGCGCGAAACAACGCCGCTTATGAAAACGCCACGGATGGACCGACCTTTCAGTGGGCATCCGCGCTCGCCATGCAGCATGACATCAATATCATTGTGACCTTGGAAGGTATCCACCGGGGCGAACTGCGCAATCTCGCACTTGCCGTAAGCCGCGATGGCAAACTGGCCGGCGTTTACGAAAAAGTCCACCCCACGCAGGGGGAGATGAAAAAAGGAATTGTGGCCGGTAATGAATTCCCCGCTTTCGATCTCCCCATCGGCACATCAGGTCAAACCGTCAAAATCGGGATGATGATTTGCCATGATCTGAGCTATATGGAATCGGCCCGATGTTTGGCATTGGCCGGGGCGGAAATCATTTTCTGGCCGTCTTTATGGAGTGGATGGGGCGATAACCTCAACTATACCCTTATTCGCAGCCGTGCCATCGATAACGGTGTCTACCTCATGCATGTCAGTTTGGCCCCGCCCGAAGGCCGTGAGTGGGTGCCCAACAGCCTCATGGCCCGAAGCGGCGTATTCGATCCTTATGGCAATCGCCTCTCCAATGCCGGTTTCAAAGAAGGTTTAGCGGTTTGTGATGTCGATCTCACTCCCCCGGTACGTGTCGCGCCTTATTTCACCAATGGCGAGCATGACAATTTCCGCGCTTGGATGTTCCATGAACGCAGACCGGATGCCTATAAAAACATCACCGATCCGTCTCTCGTTCCTCCCAAACCGGAATAAAACAAAAACCCTTACCGGAACACCGAGCGGCATTCGCAATCCGCGCCATAAATGGCTCATACAATCTTCGGCCCGTTCTGCATATCATCCGCATTCAATTCTGCGCCGCAATGCGGACAACGTAGCTGCGTATACTGTTGAGATTGTAGTTCTTTCCGCGTCTGGATTTCCTCAACAAATCCCGATCCCAGAATGCCCGCCGGAATGGCAAAGATGGCAATCCCCAGCATCGCCACAATGCCGGCGATGATCTTTCCTAAAGTCGTAACCGGATAAATATCGCCGTATCCCACCGTGCTCAATGTAGCCACCGCCCACCACATCGCACTGGGTATGCTCGAAAATTCCTCCGGCTGGACTTCATGTTCCGCAAAATACATAAGGCTGGAAACCAAAACCAATAAAAGCGACACGAAAACGACCGTAATCGAAAGTTCCGAAGCCCGCGAGCAAAAAACCTTTTTCATCATTGAAAATGCGCTGGTATACCGCGCGATCTTCAACAGACGGAAGAAGCGCAGAAGCCGTAGGATACGGACAATTACCAGGTCCGAAGTCACCGAAAGGTCAACCAAGCCCGGCAAAATGGCCACCAAATCGATAATCGCCATAGGTGTCAAAGCAAACCGCAACCTTCCCCAAACCGGATGCGAATACTTTTCCATCAATGTGCATGACCAAAGTCTGAGGAAATATTCAACCGTAAAGACCATCAAGGAATAGAACTCAAAAGCATCAAAAAGAGGAATATAGGCTTCTAATTCCTTAACCGTCTCTAAAATAACAGCCGTTACATTCAAAAGAATCAGAATCTGGATGAATATCCCCACATACCGGCTCGCCGTATCGCCGTCTGCATTCTTCTCGAGAATTTCATAGACACGTTTTTTGACTGGGTTCACCACAGGCGCACCTCCGGAGTTAAACAATCAATACATATAAACAAACACGAGAACAAATATCAAATCTATAATTGGCCCGGGGAGCGACTGCCGTACGAATCAAGAGTAACACCCCCCCGAGCCGAATCGACTATCGGCACTCTGCTTTGCAGGGTGCTAACCAATTTCATCCCTCACCCACACTCCGAAATCGTGAGGCGTTAGGTCCCGCTTTAGCGGGATCCACGGCGGTCACGCCGCGGGTGGCGCAGACAACTCGCTTGTCTGCGTGCGAAAGCACAAGAGGCATATTCCCGCCCCGTTTACGGGGAGGGTTAGGGAGGGGTTGCTTTCCTACAAACCTATAGAATTTCTTAATCAACTGCACACGTATCTCCCCATCCACCAACTCACTCAAACATCCACACCATGCCCCGAAGGGGCAAAAGCCTGAAGCCCCAGGCCAAGTTTGGACGCCGAAGGCGGGAAAACGCAGCCTGGGGTTAAGAATAAAAAAAAATCGGCCCTGTAAGGGCCGCAGAAATGTAACAACATTTGAAAACCTTCTCCCCATCCAACCAACTCCGCAAATTATTCGTGCCCTTCGTACCCATTTCGTGTTTTCGTGATTCTACTTTCTCCTCTCCACTCTCTACTTTCTCACCGCCAACGGCGCCCCGCAGGATGCACCCAACTACATCCTTCCCCCACCTTCCGAAATCATGCGCCGGCAGGCGTCTTGTCCACCGTACATTTCCGGAGGCTACAATATCACGAACGGCGGATATGACTCAAACAAACAACCTCGGCAGGTCTTACCGGCCTTAATCAAAAACAAATGTCAATCAATGCGTCCGGACGCTTTCTCTTCCTTCGCCTGAAGCGCCTTTAGGCACCAACCTGTATAGCCCGCCTTCGCTACGGACACCGTTACTCGCATTGTAAGGAAGACCATAAGTGTGAGCCGGTCCGAATCCCATGAGCAACGCTGCGGATGTGCCCTCAAAATTACGGAACTCAGGTATTTGTGACGCTATTCCCGCTGCCCATTCAAACGGTTCAACATGCACCAAGCCCCCATGTAATTTCTGCTCTTCAGGCTCAGTTTTAAAAATATCCACAATCGGATGCCCCATATACTGAATCGGTGTTGTAAGAGCATTATGGGCATCGGGATAATCGCTGTGTTTGATATTATAATTGTTATCTAACGCATAATAAAAACAGGCTTCTGACAAAATTTTGGACTCAGACAACGCCCGTGAAACCAATGCTCTCGTTCGAGCATTCAGAAAATTGGGTACCGCAATAGCCGCCAAAATTCCGATAATCGCCACAACAATCAATAGTTCGATCAACGTAAATCCCATTCTGCCACGCATCTCACCATCTCCTTGATGCATCATGCAATATGCCACAAGGCCGGTCTCTCACCGGTCTCCAGCTACAAGGTGATTGTCCGCTTCGCTCAGAGACTCGTCAACAGGCTTTTTTCCACCTTACTGGGCCAATTCGTCCTAAAATTCCCCCGATTCGAATCGCTCAATTTCTTCCCGGCAGATTTCAGCCCATTTCGTGAACCGTCCCGGCTCGTTCTGGATTGTGTGCGTATCCTTTAGAATCATCTCGACCACACACCCCCGGGCGATTTCCAACGTTTTGCGGACCTCGGCGCGAACATAATCCGGATCGAAATCCACCGAAACCATGGCCGGATTCGGTTTCCAGGAATAGACATAATCGCCCCCCAATTCTTCCGCCGCGACTTCGCGGTCTGTAAATGGACTCACAGAAACACGCCGCAACCGGGGCACTTTCTTAATGGCTTTAAACTTATGCGTAATATCTTCGCAACAGTTATAACAATTGAGTCCAAATCTCTCGAGCAGAGGGAGTTGATAGGCCAAACAGAACTCTTCAAACATCCCCGGCGACACTTCGGATATCTCTTGGGCCTCGGCAAATCCCCAACGGTCTTGCATACGCACATGCACCCCATCAAAATCGGCTGCCGGAAGTTCATCTGTGTACCCCAATCCCCCTGAACCGACATACTGATCCCGGTTGTTGAGCGCCCACAGCCCCCGTGCTTCCATATCTTCGATCATTCGCCGTGTCCCTTCCGCCAAAAAGCGCACGGCTTCATGCACCCATTCAGGACGATCGCAAAAATCGAGCATGAGCTGATCCAAACCCCGCATCTCCGCCAACATACCGATAACACTGATAGGACTAAACCAATTCGCGCCGCTGGGTTGCACCTCCAAAATCCCGTCTAAGACCTCCCAAACCGCTTCCACTTTCTGCCGTGCATCTGCCTCGTCATAGACCAATTTGGCGTAATGGAGTTTTTCGAGATCATCAGGATTTTTAAGCGGCGGATCCCACTTCCAAGCATGTGTCGGATCCTGTCCGCCGATCCGATTCGCCACAACACCCCAACCGCCATGTTCTATTTTGATCGGCACACGAAAAACCGGCTCGATAGCCCGGTCATCGGGAATATGCTTAAAATGATAAAGAATATGCCGCAGAAGCCATTCCACTTCATTCCAAAATGGATCGCCGAACGTCATGGAATCTTCCGGCATAAGTTCGCGCCATGCCCCTTCGGGAAAACAAAGAACCAACGGACGCACTCGTTCCAGATGGTTATGTTGCATCCATAGGCGGCGCAATTCCGCCATCCCCGGCCGATGCGCAATAGCCGCCACTTGCTCTCCGAGTCCTCGAAGATAGTCTCGTTCTGTTGAATTAAGAACTTTCATTCCGATACCTTCCAATGAAAACCGTTCCTCAAATAAACAGTTCTTATTCTTTCATTCCTGTGAGGGTAATACCCTCCACAAAATACTTTTGTGCCATAAAGAAAACCACAAGCACCGGCGCCAACATCATCGTGGTCGCCGCCATCATCTCACCATACAACGCCCCGCGTATACTGCGAAATACATGCAATCCCACCGAAAGTGTCGTAAGACGGTCATCATTAATGTAAATCAGGGGTCCCAAAAAATCATTCCAAGAGGCCATGAACTGGAAAACGGTAATCGCCGCCAGCGCGGGCTTCATCAGTGGAAGCATAATATCGAAAAGCGTCCGAATGTGGCCGCAGCCGTCGATCCGGGCCGCGTCTTCCAAAGACTTCGGCAGAGTCATAAAGAACTGACGCAATAAAAAAATAAAGAATGCGCTCCCGAAAAAGGCGGGCGCCCAAAGCGGACGTAGTGTGTTGTACCAACCAATAGCCCGGAAAATAAGAAAGACGGGAATCATGGTTACTTGCTGCGGAAGCATCATGGTTGCCAACACCAACAAGAACAAGGTATCCCTTCCGGGCCACTGCAACCGCGAAAAAGCATAGGCCACACAGCTGCATGACAAAACTTGCCCAATGATGCTCATAAGAGTGATATAGGCGGTATTTCGGAAAAAATCGAAGAATGGAACCATTTCAAAAACAGTTCCATAGTTTTTGAAAATCTCGGCAAAATCCGGCGGCCAATGTCTTAAGACGCCGGGAATCCAGGATTCCAGTTTGACATACTCCGCCTGTGTCATGAATGAAGTCAACACAAGATAAAAAAACGGCAACAAAAAAATCACCGAGCCCCCGATAAGAGCGCCGTGCGTGAGGAGTGCCGTCCTGCGGCCTTTGCTTAAGATTTTGCGCACACCCACCTCAATCCCCTCCATAATAAACCCAGCGCTTTGCGCCCCGCACTTGAACATAAGTCAGCGCTAAAACCAGAATGAATAAAATCCACGCCATGGCCGAAGCGTAGCCCATGCGAAAATATCGAAATCCGTTATTGAAAAGGTGATAGACATAAAACAAAATCGAATCGGAGGGGATATCCCGGGTCATCACCATCGCTCGTGTAAACATCTGGAATGTGCCGATGATTCCGGTGACCAAATTGAAAAAAATGTATGGTGTAAGCATCGGCAGTGTAATAAACCGAAACCGCGAAAGCGCTCCGGCTCCATCGATAGACGACGATTCATAGAGGCTTTCGGGAATACCTTTTAATCCCGCCAACCAAATGATCATTCCCGCGCCCGCGCCCCATAGGCCCATAAGCACAAAACTCGGCTTGATCCATGCATCCCCCAACCAAAGCGGCGTGGGAATCCCGGTCCATTTTCCGATAGTCAGTTCATAAACAGCCGTAATCGGACCGTTCTGCGGATGGAACAACCACTGCCAAAGAAGAGCGCTCGCGACCAAGGGAACAATCGCAGGGATATAATATAAAGTCCGGTACAGACGCATCCCCCGGACATTCAAATTCAATAGCAACGCGATTAGAAGAGAAACAAACATATTGAGAGGCACAGCCATCGCCATAAAAGCCGTATTTCCCAAACTGCGGTAAAAAAGAGGATCCTGACCGCTTAGGGCCTCCCGGTAATTATCCAGCCCCACAAAACGGGCGGGCGATAAAATACTGTAATCGCAAAACGAAAGCAGAATCGAAGCCACAATGGGCCCGGCGGTAAATAACAAAAATCCGAACAACCACGGTGAGGCCATCAAATACCCGGCCCAGGTATCGGTTTTTCGCAATCCCCTTCCCCGGCTTTTCCAGGCCACAATTCCCGCAAACACAGTCACCAGAATTGAAACAACACATACCGAGAAAGAGAAAATTGCCGGGCCGGTCAGTTTGAGTTCGGTCCGCTCCATATAATAATCATCTAATTGCTTATCGACCGTATACTCCGCCGCTCCAAATGCTTCATCGAATGTTGCATCGCCTTTCAAATAGCGGCGAATGGTCCGGCTTAACACATCGAAGAAAAGCCCACCGGCGGGCGATGGGCGAATCCCCCGTGTCTGAGGCAATTTAGAATAGAAATACTCCGCTGCTTGTTGATGTTGGGGATTGGGCAACTTGAACCGGGGATCCGCAAAGACAGTTTCGTTCACACGCTGGTTGCTGTGAAATCCGGAATAGACAATATGATCCTTACCGTAGAGCTCATGGATAAACGCGAGCCAAGCCTCATTGCGGACCAAAACCGCTTCGGGTGAATTCATATACTTGATAAATTCCCAAGCCAATTCAGGGTCGCGAGAATCCGTAGGAATAACAAAACACAATCCGCCTGAATAGGAAATATCGGATGGCCCATCCGGTCCGGGAATCGGACCTACCCCAAGTTCAAAATCCGGAGCAAATGAGGCTGTGCGATACAGAACCCAATCCTCTTCAACATTCATTGCATAGCGGCCCATCAAGAAATCGTCGAACTCACGTTCCATTTCTTGTGGCGCAAGACGCAAAACGGATTCATACCCGCCGTAAAGATCGTACAATTTCCTAAAGAACTCACAGGTTTCCCGCATTGGTTCGGCATCATATCCCACACGCCTGCCATTGCCGGGAAAAAAGTCATAACCCGCCGCCCAAACACAATGCAGCACATCATAGGCACAAAAAACATCCAGACGCCGCGAAGGCATCCATCCGCCTCGAACCAACTGCCCTTTTTCATCGTACTCGGTCAGTTTCTTGGAAAATTCCAATGCCTCCGCCCATGTCCGCGGCGCACGATCCGGCAAACCGGCTTCCCGAAAAAGTTTCCGGTTGTAGGCCATTGCAAAACAGTTCGTCCACGATGGTATGGCATACTGCCGCCCCTCAATGCGGCATTGTTCCCACGAAGAAGGAATATAGTCTTCTTTTTTTATGGCAAACTCGCTGTGGTCCTCACGGGCAAGAAACTCATCGAGCGGCATAAATGCTCCACGTGCCACCCAATCGCCCACGGCATAGCGCTCAAACTGAAGAACATCCGGCGGAGCGCCACCCACAATAGCGCTTAGCAATTTTTGCGGATTCTCACACCGGCCATGCGCGAACATGGTGACTTCAACATCAGGATGAAGCGTTTCAAACTGATCTTTGCAGGCGATATATGCGTCACGGACATCGCCGATAACTGGCATTCCCCAAGCCTGTAATGCCCGCTTATCCGTCTTTAATGGAGATTCAAGAAAAAAAGGCGCAATAACTGCCACAACTAGTAATCCCAAGGCAATCGCCTTGGGATTTTCACCGATACGCTCTTTGCCATATTGCCAAATACTTCTCAACACAATTATCTCCCAGCAAGTTACACGAACAGGAATACTCTATGCCTGGATTTTGTAAAGTGGGTTGTAACCAATGAGGGATTGTTTTCATCATGCTTGTTTTTCGATAACATGGAATTGGAGAGTAATACAGCATGACACTCAAAAAGATCACACGCTTCTTTGAATTACATCATGACAGTATGGCCGTTTTTCTAATAATGGCTGCCTTTGCCCTATTGCTGACTGGTTGCGGCAAACCCGATACAGATCAAGCCGCATCGATTGAAGGACTTGAAAAGGCCCGCCGGCTGGCCCTTGCGCAGCAGTCCGAAACCGGCACCGTTTCCCCCGACGATAAGGTCGTAAAGACCGAGACCGAATGGCGCGAATCCCTCACCTCCGAGCAGTATCACATCCTGCGTGAGAAAGGCACTGAAAAAGCCCATACAGGCGCGTATTGGGACACTAAAACCCCGGGCATCTATCGATGTGCAGGCTGCGGTCAAGAACTCTTCAATTCAGAACACAAATTCGACTCCGGCACCGGCTGGCCCAGTTTTTGGCAACCGGTTGCCGCAGACAAAGTCGATGCCAAAACGGACCAGAGTCTCGGAATGATTCGTACTGAAGTTCTCTGTAGCCGTTGTGGCGGGCATTTGGGTCATGTCTTTAAGGATGGCCCCAAACCAACCGGCTTACGCTATTGTATCAACTCAGCCTCTCTCAAACTGCAAGAACACGAAAAATCCCCTGAATAAGTCTGAATCGAACTCCAATCCCGAAAATTCAGCCTTCGATTCATTTCCAAAGTCCCCAACAACCATATATACAAGCACGCCCAATTCCACGATAATTACGCCCATCGGTTATTTCTATTCAATTCCTGAAACGAGGAGCGACAATTATGATGGCGCGTCTGATTCTTTGCATTTTTCTTGTACTATTCCTTCCGGTCAGTTTTGCGGTTGCCCAAGCGACTGTCGAAAAAAGCACAATCCCCTTCGAGTCTGTTGATAAATGGATTGAGGCCCGCATTTTCGAAATCGACTTCCCGGGCGCGGACAGTAATTACAACGCCCTAACCGCCGCATCGGATGGCAAGATTTATGTGGGGATGAATACGCACAATACCTCGCTTAGCTGCCGCTTCTATTCGGTCGATCCCAAAACCGATGAAGTCAAACTCGTCGCTAAAATCGCCGATGTTTTGGGCGAGGATCCTGTCAAGCAGCTTCCGCAGGGGAAAATCCACACCCCGATGTATGAACATAAAGGCAAACTCTGGTTCGCCACGCATACGTCTTTTTATGACGGCCCGCTTCCCGGCGTTAATACCGAAGGGAGAATCACCTATCAAGGCGGCCACCTTATGACCTATGACCTCAAAACAGGTGAGTTTGAGGACTTGGGAAAAATCTTCGCCAATGAGGGTATCATCACGCTCAACCTCGACCGCGAAAACGAGATCATGTACGGCCTGACCTGGCCTTCGGGTTTATTCATCTCCTATGACATCACAACCAAAGACCTGCGTTATTGGGGTGCGGTCCAACAACGCGGCGAATGGGGACAACATCCTTTTGAATGGGACCGCATCTGCCGTACATTGGGAATCGATCCTGAGGGATATGTTTATGGCTCCACCATGGATGGTGCGGTCTGGCGTTGCGATCCCTCCGATCCTCGCCGTGTTCAGACTATTGAAGGCCTCGACCTCTCCCGTCTTCCGTTCAGTCAATCCGCTGAAGAAACCTTAAAAGGCGATTTCCAAAACAATTGGCGCGTCATCGAATGGAATCCCCTCACCAAGAGTTTCTGGGGTATCCATTTCGAATGCAGCACACTTTTTGAATTCAAACCCAAAGAAAACTACATCCGCGCTCTGGCCGAATTGCGCCCCCAAGCCTACCAGGGCATGCCCCGCAATCCTGAAATCAGCCAATTGGGATTCACCATCGGGCCGAAGAACACTGTATTCTATCTCGCGCACGGACCCGCACTCGAAATGAAAGACCGGCCTGAGGTGCAGAGCAATCTCTATCTGCTTACCTATAATATCGATACCGGCCAACTCACCAACCACGGACCGATTCTATCCGCCAACAAACGCCGCGTCTATTTTTCGGAAAGCATCGCCATCGCCCCGGATAACCACATCTATACCGCCGCCTGGGTGGAAGTTATCGATCCGGACCGCATCCGCGAACTTTATGCCGCCCGCAAAGGCGGGGCTCCCGTGGAAACCGAAGCACTCGTTTACGAAATGGCCCTGGTCCAACTGCCAACTTGGCAACAATTCGTGAAATGACTTTTCCGAATTGAATGACGCTTCCTTACCGTATCGGGTACTGTCCGTGCTCGTGCACGGTTTCACAAAAGGCGATTACGTTTTCAACCGGCGTGGCGGGTGTGATCTCGCTTGATGAACCGATAAAATGCCCGCCGCCCGGTGATGCGATGCGGATCAGCTCCCGTGTGGCCTCACGGACCTCTTCCGGTGTGCCCAATGGCAGCAACTGGGAACAATCCAAATTCCCAACCAATACCAAATGGTCACCATACTTTCGTTTTAAGTAACCGATATCCATACCTGCCAGCGGTTCGATTGGATTCAAACCATCGATTCCCGCCTCAATCATGTCGTCCAGAATCTCCATCACATACCCATCGCTGTGATAGATCACTTTCATCCCCACTTCTTTACATGGGCGGATACTGGCTTCCATACAAGGAATAAACAATTCCCGCAAAATCTTCGGCGAAAAGATTGTCGCCCCTTTATAGGCGATATCATCGCCGAAAAAATAAATCGGTCCGAGTTTCGCCTCGGCATAAGCCTGGGCCACTTGCGCCGCCGCATCCCGCATTTTAACGAGTAGACGTTCCAAATCGGCCCGTGCGTCATAGAGTGCAATCGAAAACAATTCGATTCCCATCAAATCGTAACAGGCATGAAAACCGCACCCGGCGCAAGGAACATACAATGTTGAAGGAGCGAATTTCTCTACAAACGCCGCCGTTTCCGGCACCATCTTGTCATAGATTTCTTCGCGGCTGGGCACATCCGGTTCGAAGGTCTTTAAATCCTCAAGCGAGCGAATCGGCCGTTTGACCGTCCATTTCGACTGGCCTGTAACCTTGTTCTTGATATCCCCCTGTTCATCATATTCCGCCGCACCGTCTTGATGCGCCGCAAATGAATATCCATACCCCCGGCACAAATCGATCCCGAGTTTGTGATAGACCTTAACCATCGCCGTATCGTAATCGTCACCGGCATCCGAAAAATATTCCACAACCTCATGGTTATCGATGAAATCCCAAATCGGAACGCGGTCGCCTTCTTCAAAACAAAGCGATTTCTCCACACGGTCTACAAGTGCAGGATCAAGATCAACCGGCGCACGGATCAGACGCTCCATCCTCAAACCTCTTTCGGGCTCACTTCCCGCAAATTATCGCAATACGCATCTTCAACCATAAATACCGTACTTCAATGCCGCTTCATACATCGCCACAACATTTTCTGTTGGTGAGTTGTCCTGCAATTCGTGGGTGGGCGCCAGGCAATAACCATGCGTCGGCATCATGATTTCTAAGGTATGCCGCACATCGTCCACAACCTCATCCACCGTTCCATAGGCCACCGGCCCGGCCGTTGAAATACAACCGTGGAATGCCAAACGCCCCCCGAAATGTTCCACAAGATATTCGGGAGACATATTCGTCGCTTCCGGCTGCAAGGTATCCACAGCATTCACACCCATTTCGATGAAGTCTTCATAGGCCCAGCTGCTCGAACCGCATGTATGAATCATCACCGGAAGATCGAACGATTTCGCCAAATCGATATAGTGCTGATGCCGGGGACGAATCTGCTTACGAAATAAATCCAGGCTGATCATTGGGGAATGTTGTGTCCCCAAATCCTCCCCCATCCATAAAAAGTTGATTGCGCCCTTGGCCGCTTCCAAGGTCCGCCGCATGACTTCGAGCATGACCGCCATCTTCCGGTCGATCAGACGTAACCCCGCTTCATTCTCCGATATCAAATCGACCAATACCGTCTCCATGGTGCGCAACATGCTTGTGCTGTTGATGATATCGCCCAGCCCCGCCCCACCGGCAAAGATCGCGTACCCGCCATATTGCTTGCAGAGTTCCGGCACCACGCTGTAGTCGTAATCATCCGGCGAAGGCATCGGCCACGCTTCGATCTCCTCTTCCTCCGCATCACCGAGCGGAAAATCGCAGTAGTCCATATATCCCCCACTCTCATGCTCAATCCAACGACGGTGAATACCCCATTGCGGATCAACCTGGCGTTCGGGGATTTCCTCATGCAGACGCGGCCCGATATAGGGGGCCCCCACGCCGCGAATATCTACATGCAACGCCTGGCGCAGCCCTTCGTCATCATCGGAGCCAAGCCCAAAATGCGCTTTGAGCCTCCCGTCAATCCCGGGATTTGCCAAATAGTTAATCGGCACACGATCCGCCCGCTCTAGGGCCAATGTTTTCAATACACGTTCTTTCGATGCGAACTCACTACTGCTCACAGGCTCTTCCTTCCAAATCAGTTAAAATTCAAATCATCGTAGTATACACATCTTTTGTCCCGCCAAACACGCCATTCGCATCCCCCCCATCTTCACAAAGGCTTCGTGCCTTTCATGACTCTTTCGAACTTTCGTGGTTCAAATGGAATAATGGAATCGCTTCGCAGGGTGCGGACCAACAAAATCTTTTACACACACCCCGAAATCGTGAGGCGTTAGTCCCGCCGTGGCGGGATACTGCCTGGTCACAGGTGCAGGGTGCCGACATGGCATCTTCTTTGAATACTCTTCGAAATAGACAAAGAATGATAATGATATCCACATTCAATAAATGACCGATTCCACACCAACCACCAATGGCACAAATTATTATTTTCATTAATGAATTGCATTATTTCAAATTATTTATAACTATTGACATCCTCATACCTGCATGTTAGAAATTCGCGAATACAATACACACGGCCAACAAGGAAGCAGGTCTATTATAACACTTGCAAAAACATCATTTCGGAACTCGTGTAACACTTTAGGAGGATCAAAATGAGCAAACTTATCATCGGTATCCATGGTCTGGCCAATAAGTCAAAACGTCCTGTCTTAGAGGGATGGTGGAAAAGCGCCATCGCGGAAGGCTTGAAAGCCAATTGCGCAGTCACAAAGCGATTCGATTACTACATGGTCTATTGGGCGGATCTGCTCTACAAAAATCCGCTGCATGATGATCCAAATTTCAAGTTCGACAAACTCTATAACGACCAACCCTATATCAAAGCCAAACCTAAGGATTTAAAGGAATACAAAGATGGCTGGACCGATGATGCCAGACGCGCGGCCGGAGAAATCGCCGGAGGCACACTGGATAAGATCAAACAATGGTTCGGTATCGATTTTCTCGCCGACAAAGTCATCGAAAAGGTAACCCGGGATTTAGATTTCTATTACGATGACAAGCGTAAAATAAAAAACCGCAAAGGTCAGTTGGAACTGGCAAGAAAAGTTCTGCGCGATGAGTTAAAAACAATCTTGTTGAAGTTCAAAGACCGCGAGCTAATGCTCATCGCACATTCCATGGGCTCGATCATCGCTTATGATGTGTTGCGTGACTTGGGACATGATGGCACACCGCTCAAAATTCACAGCCTGGTGACCATCGGTTCACCATTAGGTCTCCCCCATGTAAAAGGCAAAATCATTCATGAACGAACCTATATTAAGCGCCCCAAAGACCGTGTTCGAACACCGACAATCGTTACGGATCAGTGGGTCAATTACGCGGATCGAAAAGATCCCGTCGCGCTTGATACCCACTTAAGCGATGATTACAAACCGAACGATCTGGGCGTGCAGGTTCGCGATGATATCATCATTAACGATTACAAAACTCCAAAAGGAAAGCGAAATCACCACAAATCGTACGGTTATCTGCGAACACCGGAAATCTCAGCCCTAATTGCAGATTTTATAAAATAGACATTTCCAATCCGCAGGTTGGCATTAGAACTGGTTTCAAAACACCGTCTAATAAACATCAGCGGGAGGGCGAATCTCCTGATGAGCCGTTTATAGATACAAATACTACTCGTAGGGTGGGTGATTTCATTCACCGTTATCCCAAATTAAAAAATAATCATGTATCTCTTACCGGGGTGGCAAGAGGCGGTAATAAAGTCCGCTCATTGCAAAGACTCCCCCTCCCCATCCACTGACTCCCCCCGCCAATCACTCCAAAACGTGCCGCAACGCATCTTCTAACTCGGGATACTGAAACCGGTACCCACCCTCAACCAACCGTTCGGGATACACACGGGTGCTCGAAAGCAAAAGCGCATCGGCCATTTCCCCCATCGCCAATCGTAACGCAAACGCGGGCGCCGGAAGAAACGCCGGACGGGAAAGCACATCGGCCAATGTTTTTGTAAACTCACAATTGGTTACCGGTTCCGGCGAAACACAATTCACCGGCCCCTCTAAATTCTCCGCCTCCATACAATAGGAAATGATGCCCAAAACATCATC
>CAXXIH010000006.1:0-150449 GCA_963663365.2 bacterium
AGGGGACGATTCCGGACACTGATCTTTCATCCTCAAGCAGCGCCAAATGCGATGCCTATTTATGGGCAAAAAAACTCTACTTGGATACAGGCCGTTGCGATGGGTCGTATTTGGGTTTTTTATATCGATCAGTATTGGATTGATACTCCGCAACGAGCTGGCGCCGACCATCATACATTAACCAATCACGATTTCTTTATTGCGAAAAAGGCATTTTTTTGCGATCTCGGTGTTTGGGATGATGAAGCGCCAATTGATGATCCCGACCAACCGTTGGGTACGGATTTAAATGTCTTCAAAGAGATACTGCTATCGGCCTATCACCATGGTGGCCGTGAAAAAATGATCCATATCGGCGGATTTACGCCTTGGGCCTACAAGTACACGGATTTCAAAGGCGCAGGAGGAAAGCATGGGGGAGTGCCTACCGAATGGGAAATGGGGAAAATCGTCTCTGCATATAACGGTTTTTGTGGATGCGGATGCACTTGGATTGGGATCCATGGCCAATGCGTCTTTCTATATGCATTACCCGCTTAAAGACACCTATCCCCAACGGCCTTGGCCAACAACAGAAAGTCTAAAACACGATGGATTTGTGGATGATGCCGGACATGTGATTGATGACCAGCGGCAGTATGTCGTTTTCTATGTTGGTGATTATGATTCAGCAGCCTGGCTTAACAAATGCGTGCTGAGTATTTGGGATCGTCCCACACGTGGTGAGACGCCTTTGGGATGGTCCATAAGCCCGGTATTGGCCCGCCGCGCTCCCCATGCTTTAGCTTGGATGTGGGAAACCGCTACCGGGAACGATGGGTTTATGGCTGCCGATAATGGGGCCGGATATCTCAATCCGGGTATGCTTCAGGAGCCCCGTTCCATCTCCGGACTGCCCAGCGGATTGGATGCTTGGGTACGGCATTGCCGGCCATTTTATAAATGTTGGAATCTTTCGATTACCGGATTTGTGATCGATGGTTATGCGCCCGGCCTCGATCTAAAGGGATTGGATGCGTATGCCGCCTTTTCACCGAACGGTATTGTTCCTCAGAAAGTGCAGGGGCCTGCATTTTTGCATGCAAATATGCCGGTTTTGCAGGCGGGGCCGGATGTGAATCACGGCGATCCTAACCAGGCCGCCAAAGCGATTTTGGACACCATCGAAAACCGGCGCGGGAGTATCCGTTTTCACTGGTTCCGAAATATTCTTAAAAAACCGGATTGGTATAACGCCGTCGCCGAAAAAGTCCGGGCTGAAAATCCGGACGTTGTTTTCTTAACGCCGGAGAATTTTTTTGAATTGTTGAGGCGCGAATTGGAAAAGAATTCTTAATTCCATGCTCGTGAATAAGTAAAAAGTAGAAATTTCGGTTTTGTATCTCAGCACATTTATTATTGCGAAACGTCAGAACCATGACCCGACAGCTTTTCTGCCAGCCAATTCCGGGATATGGATTCAAACTCCGGGATATACTCATGCCCGTATTCTTTATGTATGGACATCTTCTTTGGACTGTTGATGACATTGAATGCGGAGAACATGCTTGTCGGCGGGCAGACGGTATCATTGAATCCCAGTCCCATTAGAAGAGGGATATTCAAAAACCGTGCGAAATTCACAACATCGTAGTATTTGGAGTTTTCGATGTTTTGCAGTGTGCAGTCATAGATATAATTTTTTTCGAAAAGATGCGGCCATCCTCCGGCGCGGTTGTATAAGTACCCGGTATGGTCACACATCGCGGGAAAGGCCGATGAGCAAAAAAGAATACGCGGCTCGAGCGCAGCCGTTATAATTGATAATGCTCCGCCTTGGCTTCCGCCTTCAATGCCCATGGTTTTGCCGTCGTATTTTTCATACTGGGCCAAGAACTCAACGGCGCGCACGCAACCCAGGAATACGCGGTGATAGTAATAATCATCTTTACGGTCGAGATTGCTGCGCCAATAGGCACTCAATGCCCCGCCATACAGATTGTTGTAGACATTCTCGGGAAGATTGACCGGAATACCGTGGATACCCACGGTCAAATGAATCACGCCATGTTCCGCCCAGTAGGTGTTAGCTTTATAAGGGCGGATTCCGGCGCCGGGCACTTGCAATAACGCCGGATAGGGGCCTTTGCCCTTGGGGACTGCCAACATGCCGTAAAATTTGGAGGTGTATTCTTTACGATCTTCGGTCCCGCAACTGTAGCTGATGTGGTAGACATCCACACGTGGCGTACATTGGTCTTCTTGCTTTTCAAACACGGCGTTAAGCGGAACGCGTTTTTGGGCTTCGATTTTCGGTTTCCAATAGTCCATAAAATCGTCCGGCAAGGTTGTTGTCGGCTCAATTTCATAGGGATCGTATGCGGCGGTTGTGTGCGTTTGCAGTTTTTCGCCGTTTACCGAAGCCCTGGCCCAGCAACGCAAAAAACCGGGGCGGTCCATTCCGTGACATTCCAAAATGGCCTTGCCCTGTTTGGTGACCGTGATGCCGGTTTTAAAGGGTTCCATTTTTTCAGGGCCGATTGACCAATAAATTTCAGCGCCGTCGAGCGGCATGTTGTCGTGCGTTACCGAGATTTCGAATGTGACCGGTTCTCCCACGGTGTAAATCCAGTCTTTATGATCAGGACTGGCTTTAAGTTCGGGACCAGCCGTACCGGGCATGGGGAAGATGCAACTGCATGCAATCCCACACACCAACAAAGCGGATGTAAAATAGCGTTTTGGCAAGATACGCTTCCTTTCTCTCCTGCTCGAGATGATCGTCACAGTACGGTCCATCCGATCTGCATCGGCATGGTTCTTACGTATGGGCCATTATACGGCGAACTGTGAAAAAACAGGCAACAAAATTCCCCGGCAGGATGTGGATTTCTTCATAACGGAACAAAACCGGCCTTAGGTAACCCGGATGCCCGGCAGAGTCACTGCTTCATGCCGAATTCCGCGCCCGCCGCTTACTCCCCGCATGGCGGAGAAGCAACTAGACTTCTTAGTGAGGTACTCATGCCCGGGCCTGAATCCGAATCCCGTTCCCTTTCCAGTTTCACGAGCCATATATGGCCGGGCTTGCTCTGTCTTGCTACCGTCTTTTGTGTCTTTGTTGCATTACAGAACTTCAATGCCCATCGCAATGATTTTGGGCATATGTACGTGGGAGGGGCGGTGGCAAGCCGCGGGCTGGATCCTTACGACATCAAGCTTGCCCTAAAGGCGGCGGCCCATTCCGCACCTGAAGAGCATGTTCCCCGCCTCAATCCTTTCGTCTATCCGCCGTTTATGGCTGTTTGCATGATCCCGCTCTCTTGGTTTAGTTATAACGGCGCATGGCTCTTATGGACGATTCTCTCTCATGGCCTTGTATTGGCCTCAGGTTGGCTTTTGAGGGAGGTGCTAAGCGAAGGGCGGGGAGATGCAGAAAGTCCCAGGAAGGCCCTTTTCTGGGCGTTCTGGATGCTAATTCTGTGCCTTTACTACCCATGGATACGCTCGCTGCAGGCCGGGCAATTCAATGCCGTAATGCTTTTCGGCTTGACCTTGGCGATGTACTGGCTGCAAAAGCGCCGGGATATCCGGGGAGGGTGCGTTTTAGGCATTTTGGCGGGTCTCAAAGTCTCCCCGGCCTTGTTGCTTCTGTGGCTCTTTGTTTGGCGGCGGCCCCATGCTGCAATCAGTGGGATATTAACCTGTGCATGCACGGCCATTGTAGGAATATTGGCTCTGGGGTGGCGGGTAAGCGCCGAGTTTGTGCAAGTGGCCGCGCAAATGTCCTATGGCTCCTCAACTTGGGCTGATTACGGAATGGCCTTTCATGTCGATCCCGCCAATCAAGCGCCATCATCGGTTTGGTACCGTTTATTTACTCTTAATCCGGCCACCGAGGCTCTCTCCAACCTGCCTCATCTAGCCTATGGGCTCTCGGCGCTAACGGCGTTGATCGTTTTGGGACTTGTGACTTGGCGAACCTGGGGAGAATTTTCAATCCGCGGCTTTTTGTTGGGGATTGGTTCCTTATTGTTGATTCCGAGTCTGTTCTGGGACCACTACCTGGTCCAATGGCTGCCAGCACTGTTTTTTCTGGCCTTCTCACGGAAGAGAGCAAGCATCTTGCGGGACTCCGCATTGGCTCTGGCGGTTATCTTGATCTGTGTGCCGTTCCCCTATGGTGAAGAGGTCTGGCGGCATGGGGCAGGTATCCTCGTTCCTGCTCATAAACTAGCCGGAATGCTTATTGGCTTTGGAATGTTGATGACTTCAGAATTCTCCTGTCCGGATTCTGAATCCGATTGTGGTGTGTAAAAATATATTTCATCTTGCCGTTCTCGAGTAATGAGATTCTTTTTTTATTTGATCTGCATAAGCTCATAAATATCTGAGTGTTAAGAATGATCCGAGGAAAAGGGCGTCCAAAAATGATTGACGCTTCTGTAATACATTATATAATTTGCAATGAAGGAAATTGGCGATTCCCTTATTTTCCTTTCAAGATTTAGATTCTGTATTGCCCCGCGATAGACCGCGGGGCACTTTTTCTATAGACCCTGAGTAGGCCAGGAGAGGTTTTGCGTTTCTTTTATGGTTTAGAAAAGACCGGTGCTTGACGATACCTAATAGGTATTCCTGCTTTGCTGGAGGAGCGTAATGAACAATATCGAATGGATCCGCACACAAGGTGACGCCAGCCTGCTGTTTACGATCCTCATCATCATGGTTCTCGCTTCCGTTGTTTCAATGGTTGGTGCCTACTACTACAAGCGCTGGGCCAGCCATCGGCGATTTCTTAAAGAGCTGGAGCAGCTTTCGCTTACGGATAGCGAACAAGACGCTTTTTCCAGTCTTGTGATTCGACATGCCAAAGAAGAACCGATCAATGTTCTCTATTCGCTTCCGGTTTTTGACCGTATTGCCGAAAAGGAACTGCATCGAGTTCTTGCTTCCAATGCCACGCAAGAGGCCAAAGAGAAGTTTGTCGAACTTGTGTATACCATTCGTTCAAAAACCTATTTTGCTCTCGATGAAGAGCAAGTCGTAGCCTAAGCGGCGTACGGTATCATTCCTAAAAACCCCGTCTCAATTCGATGCGTGCATTTCATGCGCATGGTGCTCTACACTTATAAGCAATGAGTGATTGCACCGGTCAGTCCAAAGATCGTAATGTTCGAATGCAGGAATGGGCGCGAATCGCCGCTATTCCTGTATTGGTGAGTTGTATTGCGCTCATCCCTCGTCTGATTTGGGCCGGGTATCCTCATCCGCCGCTCTTCTCCGATCCTGAGGATTACCACAATTGCGCCGTTGGGCTGCTCCAGGGCCAAGGGATGTCTCAAGAAGGGATTTACCGGGCTTACCGGCCTCCTCTCTATCCTCTTTTCTTAGCGACCATCTATTTCGCCGCCGGTCCCAATGAACGGACCGTCTATTATGTACAAGCCATATTGGGAGCGGTCTCTTGCGGACTATTGGCACTCTTGGTTCAGCGGCTAATTCACGAGGGGGATATCCATGGGCCGCGCTGGTGGCCCCCGCTTCTCGCTGGTTTAGGGCTGGCGCTTTTTGGGCAGCATGTTTTTTTTGTTGGCGTTTTAATGACCGAGGTGCTATTTGTCTTTCTATTATTGATCTGGCTGCTCTGTTTGACCTGCTCAATGAAGTTGGATAAGCGGTTTATTATCGCCGCGGGAGTTCTGCATGGGCTCTTGGCTTTGTGCCGTCCGGTATCGCTGGCCTATCTTCCGGTTCCAATAATCTACTTATTCCTTTCTGGAAAGAACCAAGCAGCGGAACGCGCGCCTACGGTGCGCTGGATAGGTGTGTTTCTATATTGCGCAATGATGGTGCTAACCATTCTGCCTTGGACTCTGAGAAATGCCCTGGTCCTGGGACGCTTCGTTCCGATTTCAACCAATGGCGGTGTGAATTTTTATATCGGAAACCATCCGGGTTATGGCTATTGGTCGACTGGGCAAAAGGAGGCAATACGTGCCGCAACCGATCTGGATGAAGTCGACGAGCAGGCCCTTTTCTATCAAGAAGGCCTGCGTTTCATCCGTTCGGAGCCTACACAGGCCATGAAGAATGCTGTTTTAAAATTTCGTTATCTATTCAGCCAAGTTCCTCCTTGGCCGTGGGGCGAAAGGGGCATTCAAGTGCGTTTTGAACGCCTCTGGCCTCTTACATTTGTCGGATGGGGATATATTCTAGGTGTGTTGACACTTTTGTCCTTGCCTTGGCTGTGTATGGGAAGGCACCGTTCCTTACTTCCTTTGGTGGGGGTTCTTTTATGCCATGTCGGCTCTGTTCTTATCTTTTTCGCCCGAACCCGCTTCCGCTTGCCCATGGATCCGATTCTTTTGGTTCTTGCAACTGGTGTCCTTGCGGCAATTGTCCAAGCCGCCGTACAAAAGGGATCTGATCCAAATTCCACCCACAATACACAGGTTTGATTGCCGTTTTATTCAATGCGGATTATCCTCTTGTATAGAGGATCATGGTGTGCCGGTCCGGCATTGCCCGGGTCTTTTTATGGGCTGTTTTAGGTTTGCATGTGGCCCCGAGTTCAAGCATTTGCCCGAATGGCCGATACCGTGTTGATTGGTATGCATTACCGGGCTGGAATCAATGGAGAACAGTTTTTACCAAAACACATCTACTGAGCGTATGAACCAGGTGGCTCCCAAGGGGGAGCGTCTGGTTTTTATGGTCAAAAAGGATGTCAAGCGCCTTTTGGAACAAGGCAAAGAATCCTTTAACCGTGGCGACGTGGATGATGCTGTTGAAAATTACCGCCGCGCTCTGGATCTCGATCCGGCGTGTGCGCTGATTCATTTTAATCTCGGTTATGTGTATCACGAGGATGGCCGTTACGAACACGCCCGGGATAATTATCAAAAGGCCATCGACCTTGAGCCCACATGTTCATTGTTCCTCGAACATCTCGCCCGTCTGAATTTTGAAACCCTCGATTATTCGGAATCGATTCGCCTATTCAACCGGGCCAGCTTGGTCGGGACGATTCAACCGATCAGTCTCGGACTCTGGGGGCGTGCGCTCTATGAATCGGGTTTATACGATGAAGCTGTACGGGCTTTCGATCAGCTATTACGCCGCGACAGCCAAGAGACAATACAAATCGGATCGCGCTTTTGGCTGGTCGTTTCTTATCTAAAATTGGAGCGTTTGGCGCAAGCCCGCCAAATTGCCTATGAACTGCTCGACCGATCCGGCATCGATCATAAGTTGCTGCTCGATTTGGGAGAGAATTTCCTCAAGGTCCGTTGCCTGGACTTATCGCGTGATGTGTTTGAACGTCTGGCAATGGAGCGCGAAGAATTGCTAATCGCGCGACTGCGTCTTGAAGACATCACCCAACTGGAAGACCGGATCGATGAGCTCTTGCCACAGCTTTTTCAAGGCGATGAGGAACGCATTCTGCATCACATTTCGCATCTAAAGAATTTCGGCAGCGAAAAAATCAGCCGGGCGATGATCAGTCTGATCACATCACCGTCTCCGCTGATTCGTGAGGCGGTTATACACTATCAGACTTCATTTGGTTACGAACTTCCCGCCCAAGTCTCTGAACTGATTCAGGATCCTGTTGCTTTTGTTCGCCGTGCCGTGTTTGGGTATTTTTCGGAACGCGACAAACCGGATTCGGTCGAAATCGTCGAACACGGACTTGATGATCCCGATGCCGAAGTCCGGACGATATGTGCGGATTACCTATCCCGTCATGCGGCCATGCCGATTTTGCCGCATCTGGAACAAGCCCTGGAATTTGCCGGCGAGGATGAAGAGCTCCGTCAGGTGCTGCGTTCTGCAATCATCGATGTAAAGCGGCGTCATCAGGAGACTATCGACCGGATGTGCTCGATTGCTGTTCAGGCGCGTGAGAAAAACGAGGCTTACACACCTTGGTGGCGTCGACGCTGGATTTGGTATTTGCAGAGCGGGCTATTGTTGTATTTGATTTGGAAATTAATCCTTCCGGTATTTCTTGATCCCTCCATTTAGCCGTTGTGTAGTTTTCGGCGTATGCAGACATTTATTTGTTCGTATTGTTACTTTTATGAAGGCGGTTATCCTTATGGCAAGGATAATGGTCTGATTGTGGCCGTTCGGTCGATTGTTAAGACATGAAGAGGAATCGGTTGTTTTTATGCTGGAAATCGAATCCAAGCAGGCTCAAAAATCCAATGCCAAACGCATGTTTATTGCGGATCTTCATCACCCGGGGGGACGCGATGAAGATGTCGAAGAAATTTTCGACGATATGCCTGCCACGGTGCAACAAATCTTTCTGCTCGGGGATATCTTTCATTTCTGGGTGAACGATCCTGATTTTATCGAGGAGCGTTATGGCGCATTTCTTCAGCGGTTACGGAAATTGGCAGCTACCGGTAAAGATATTTTTTTCCAGGAGGGGAACCGCGATTTTTTGGCGCGCCATTATTTTGAAGAAGAACCTTGGATCGATGTGCTCCCCAATCCGCATGTGATCGACCTGGATGGCCGAATGGCGTATATCGGCCATGGCGATGAACTGTGTTGGAATGATTTCCGGTATCAGATGTTTAAGACCGTGATTCGTAGCGGCCCCATGCGCCGGTTGGCGGATCGTTTGCCGCATCGTTGGAAACGAAAGATCGCCCGCCGGTTGGCCGAAAAAAGCACAGAATTGGTTGCGGCCAAGAGCCAGCGGGAATTATTAATTCCAACACGTGCCTATAAGTCGGTTGTCCGCATGGGGATGGATGTCATTATCCACGGCCACGTGCACGAGACCTATCAGCGTGAAATCCAAGATGGCAACCGCCATGCAATCGTTTTGGCCTTCGGTTGGCAGAACGGCCGGCGCAATGTGATTTATCTTTAATCGTTATCCGAAAACGGACGAGCCGTTTTTACCAGCCCTGCCGCCAATCCACAGGAATCACCGCAATACACATATCAGGATTGCCAAAGCGGTTCGATGCGAACACAACTTTGGTGCTGGTCGGGCTCCAGCCAACATGGGGATGCGCGCCGCCGCCATAGGTCCGGTGATTTACCGTAAGCATACGGGCGCGTGCCGATTTTCCGCTGAAGATGGCGATTCCCCCATGCCAGTTATCACCGGCCACCAGACGGCCATTTGGTGATCCGGATGCGTGCCACCAATTGAGTCTTGCCGTCTCCTCTTTGGTGCATCCCGGCCACCAGGCTCCAGGCCCCACAATACGAGTAATGCCCGATTTCAGGTCATAGACTTTGACATGAGCATCCTCTGCGCCGTCCTGGTAGTGTTCACCTGAGCAGAAGGTCATTTGATCGTCAGCCCACCAGCACTCGTGGGTCACGAGTTCGCCCGGCTGTTGGGTATAAATTGGCCATGGTTTCCGGTCTGTTAAATCTGCCAACCATATTCGTGCGCGGACATTATCTTTGGCGGCTTCGCCTACGCGGTCTCCCTGAATCGAATCCTCATAATGCCGTGCGAAACTGACCAGGCCCGGCGTATTCCAGCTGCTTTGAACATGGGAAATATCGAAATCAGTTGCAGCAATTTCTTTGATTGCGCCGGTTCTTTTATCCATCCAAATCACGCGGCATTTGTGGGGGCCGGAACTGCTGAAACCAATCACCATGCCTTGCCCGTGAGCGCTTTCATTCAAACCAAGGATGCGAACGAAATCGTCAGGAAGTGTTCCAATCACTCGTTCGCTGATTTTGACGGATGATTTTCCTTGTTCGCTGCTCCGGGTTTCGATGGTGAAGGTCCATTCCAGGACTTCTTTGCCCCGGGTCATAAACAAGCAGTCATCAAAACGTCCCGCCGTCATGGTTTGGTCTACCGGTTCTGCGTCTTTCCGCTCCAGCCGCACCAGCTCGCCGGATTCCTGCAAATAGCCAAACACTTCCATCCGTCCGGTCCTGTCGCTCAAAAAGAAAAACAGAGATTCTTCAGGCAGCCAGGATCTTTGATGAAAGTAAAAATTCCGCTCAGTGGCTTCCGATCTGGATACAAAGATGAGTTCTGCACCGGAATTTTCATCTTTGGTGATGTACTGCTCTGAAGGCAGTACTTCGGCCGTCCAACTCTCATCGGCCCAGACAGTTGGTCCTGTCATCAAAGAAATAGCGGTAAAGAAGAAAGCGATAAATAAAACGCGAAAACGCATTTTCGATCCTCCATGTGGATGGTTGAAAGGAAGATGGCACAATTAGAATTAGGATAACGAACTTTGGGAGTAGAGCCACCGCATTTAAGCGATGTCTGGAAAAAGAAAAACGCCGGACATTGTTGCCCGGCGTTCATATCTCGAATTCTTACGTTTGGCTATTTGTTAGGCGGTTATATCTAACGTGCCGGAGTTGTTCTTGACAGCCTCTTGTGGAGGTTCCACCAAATCATCCACATCCGGCAAAGCCGCATCGGTCACTTCTTGAGTGGGATTGCCCATGAGTTTCAGTTTTTCTTCACGATACTCATTCAGGCCATCCATGACCAATTGGAATGTTTCCTTGATGTTTTCTCCGATTTCACCGAGATCGTCAAAACTTCCACCGAGCTCTTCTTCAGCTTGTTCAAAGCCCTTTTGAATCGCATCACGAATCAGGCTGGTAAATTCCGTAACCTGCTTATCTTCAGCGTCACCCTCGTGGTTCTTTTGATAGGCCGAGAAAAATCCCGTGCTGAAATTCAGAATGCGTTGTGCCGTTTTCGAGGGGCTGAAATAGTCCACCAACTCTTGAGCTGACGCTTCATCGGATAAACCTTCAGTTCCCTCGGAGAATTCTTCCGAAGTAAGCCCGAACTTCTGTTGCAAGACTGTCGACACACGCTCCATGACTGTGCTTGCAGCCATACGCAGTTCTTCAGGCCCACTGCCTATGGAGAGCTCGATCGACACTTCTTTCCGTTCTGCCGAAATAGACAGCAACTGGCCCATTGAAGCCTGAACGCTGCCACTGCCTGTCGATGTTGTCGACTTTTCAGATTCGCGCACCCGTTTGGATTCGGTGGCGTCCGACCCGATTAAGACTCTTGTGTTTATAGCACTGATAGGATCAACCATTTTTCTTGCGGGAGACCTTTCTCCCCGCATCGTTAAGTATCGGCCCAATTCGAAACATACTTAACCCCTATTTTGTGATATTACTGTATCTTTCTTAATTTTTTGGACTTAAAGAGCCCAAAAGAAATTGTGAAACAACTGTGGTTAACAAATTTGAGGATTTCTATCCGCGTAAACCGGCCTCATGCAGGGCTTTTGCTCTTTGAGCCAAAACGCGGTTTTGCGGTTTTTTGAGGCTTGGATCCTCGCGAACGATGCCGGAAGCATCATCCCGAGCCTTCTCCAGAAGCCATAAATCCCGGTCGCCATCGGCAACCAAGAATGTCCACAATCCGCTCTGGCGCTGGCCGAATATTTCACCCGGCCCGCGCAGGCGCAGATCCTCTTCGGCCAGCCGGAAGCCATCGCGGGTTGATTCCAATGCCCTCAGCCTTCTTTCTGCCAGGGGAGAAACCGCCGCTCCCGTTACCAGCACGCAATATGAGGCGTGTGTCCCTCTACCTACACGCCCCCTGAGCTGGTGCAGTTGAGCCAATCCAAATCGGTCTGCTCCCAAAACAACCATGATTGTGGCATTGGGGACATCAATGCCGACTTCAATAACTGTTGTAGAGACAATCAGATCGTAATCGCCACGGCCAAAGGCTTCCATGATTCCCGATTTTTCTTCAGAACTCATTTGACCGTGCAATAGGGCCAGACGGTGCTTGGCCAGCGGGCCTTCTTGCAGGCGTTGGAAAGTCTGCTCTGCGGAGGGGAGTGCGGGCAATGCTTCTGAATCGTCAATTAGCGGGCAGACAACAAAGCATTGGCGGCCCGTCTCTATTTTCTCCGCCACAAATTCCCAGACTTTCTCTTCCTTATCCCAAGATGTCCACCGGGTTGTCACTTTGGGGCGGCCAGCCGGTAATTCCCGGATTGTCGAAGTGTCCATATCGCCATACCACGATAAAGCCAGCGTCCTGGGTATCGGGGTGGCGGTCATTAGCAGGAGGTCCGGATGTTTACCTTTGGCTAGCAGTTTTCGGCGCTGTTCGACACCGAATCTGTGTTGTTCATCCACGATAACCAAGCCCAGATTGTCAAAGATGACCGGATCCTCGAAAAGCGCATGTGTTCCGATCAGCAATTGGATGTCTCCACTCCGTAGCGCTTGCTGAAGTTCTTTGCGCTCTTTGGCTCCGGCGCTGCCTAATAGTATTCCGCAATTGAGGCCCCGCAGATTTCGGGTTAATTGGAGAACGGTTGCATGATGTTGTTCGGCCAAGATCTCAGTTGGAGCCATTAAAGCCGCTTGGTACCCGCCGCTTGCCACCGCCAACATTGCATAAAGCGCGACTACGGTTTTACCGCTGCCCACATCGCCTTGCAGCAGACGGTTCATCGGATGCGGAGCCGATAGATCATCCTGCAATTCCTGCAAAACCCGGTGCTGATCGTTTGTAAGTACAAACGGAAGGGCTTTTAGATATTCATACGGCCATTGTTTCGGATTTAACGCGGCCTGCCTGGATACCTCTTCATCTGTTTGAGACTCCGGAGCATCGGTTTCCTGAGCGCCGTCTGCATCCGGAATAAGATCCGGGACCGGATGGGCGATTCCCTCAATGCGTTTAACGGCATTTCGGGCTCGTGCCAGCAGAACCTGCATAACCAAGAATTCTTCATAAGCTAAGCGCTGGCGCGCGCGTTCGTAATTGGAATCTTTTTTACGCTTTCGAGCCTCTTCGAGCCGCTGCAAATACTCTGCTTCGTCTATTGTGTCGAAAAGACAAACTTCTTGGTCTTCGATATTGCCGGTTTTGTGTTGAAGTGGAGCGCCATCATCGGGGCCGGGCTGATGAAGAATACGCCAGGCGTTTTTAATGGTGGGAAATCCCGACTTTTCGAGAATCCAAACGGGAACAGCGTCCTCTTCATGCTCAATCAAGCGGCCCAGTATGAAATCGACGGTGCGCCGAATTGTGCGTTGGGGAAGGCCTTTGGTGCTGTTGTAGAGTGGGAGTATTTCGCCGGGAGAATCGAGATCGCCGGGATCCAGCACGGTGAATTCCGGACTGGAAAATTGCAGGCCGGAATCGTAAAGCTCCGCTCTTCCATAAACCTGTAATCCCATCCCCCGCTTAAGGATGTTTTTGATGTAACTCTGGTTGAACCAAACAATGCTTGCGGCGCATTCACCGTCGTCGATACGTACCGTAATAATCTCGCGTACGCGGCCTCTGCGCTTGGGGCGGCGTGCATTTACGCTGGTTACAAGCCCGCGTACGGCGACTAACTCGCCTGTCTTCACACGATTTAATGGAGTAATGGTTCTTTGGTCTTGATAAGAATGTGGTATATGCCAGAGCATATCCCGCGCGGTCTTAATACCCAGTGCTCGAAACCTCTCCGCCAGTTTCGGCCCGACTCCTTTGATAAACTGAATGGCGGTGTCGAGATTATCGGCGTGATCGGTTGGCATGAGAGAAGTTTTTCAGGCAATGAGATGAATCTATAGCTCATCTACGACTTGGATATCGAGTTTCCTTAAAATGTAATACCCCAGCAGGCAAGTCCCAATACAGATAACAACCGTAATCACTGTGCCTTCGAGGAGGGATGCAGTTAGCGGGGCTGCCGCCGCGCTGTTCAAGTCGATTGTTCCCAAACAAGACCAACGGTACCAGAAACTTAAAGTGGCCATGGGATTCAGCCATATGCAACCCGCCGGAATTCCAAAGGCTGCAATTGTCTCAATGGGCATATTAACCGGGTAGAGAACGGGTGTCAGATAGAACCAGGAGAGGGTGACGAATTCCAGAATCTGCCCTACATCCCGATAAAGCACATTGAGCGCTGAGAGGCCCATGACCAAGCCGGAAACCAACAATGTCTGCAACAAAGCGATGAATGGCAAAGCCAAAATGGCCCATGATGGCCTGGCAGAAGTGAAAATCCAGATCAGAGGAAGAAATACGGCCATAGCCAGACCGAAATTCACCAGCTGGGCTCCAACTGTGGTTAACGGAAAGATGGCACGGGGACAATAAACTTTTTTGACCAGATGTGCGTTGGCAAGAATTGCCTGCGCACCTTCAGCCAAAGCGCCGGAAAAGTAAACCCACGGCAGGTAGCCGAAAACCAAGAACGCAAAATATCCGACTTCGCCATAGAGCCCGAGTGTTAATGGCAACCGGACCAGATAGCCGAAAACGACAGCGATAACCAGCATAGACAGCGCGGGCCGTAAAAGACTCCAAAAGAAGCCCAATACCGAGACTTTGTACCTGCTGCGCAAATCCCGGCGGATGAGCTCACCAAGCACTTGCCGGTTGCGGAATCGCAGAAAAAGAGTGAGGAACTCGCGGATCATAGTGAATTTTGATGCATTCGTTGTTGGCAATTGGCCATCGCCTGTGTAGCATCCACAGAGGTTGTGGTACAGCGGGGGATGACGCCTTGTATGGGTTGGAGCACCCGTCCCGTCCATACAAAGGGCTTCCCCACGGTTAAAAAGCCTCTATCGACACCATCTTCGTTATCGCACCCCGTATTGTGATGATCCTAAAGGCTATGGACCATGCCCAGTGGCGAAATAATCGTTGTAGACAAGAGATATTTGCGTTTTGTCGATTTATTTCGAACTCATGATTTTTTTGAGTGCCATGAGGTCTTGGAAGAGTTGTGGTTAGAATGCAGAGGCCCGGAACGCAAGTATTATCAAGGACTTATCCAGGCTGCTGTGTCTCTCTACCACTATACCCGCGGCAATTATGTTGGTGCAAGAAGCTTAGAGCGCTTGTCACGGGAGAAGATTATGCAATATCCGCCTGTTTTTCTGGGCGGGCATGGACATCGATTGATAGATGATATGCGCACGTTCTTTGACGCCCGGCTACGCGAAGCAGGGAATGAAAAACCTTATTGCCCGGGTGAACCGCTGCCGGAATTCCATGTTGAGGTCGAACGGCTGGAAACTGAGATTTCATAGACCGGCGATGGATCGAATTCCTATGAGCTGAGGCCCATCACCGCTAGTCTTTGGCGATCCGGGTCTCTAAATTAAGATTTTTCCGACTCTAACGAGATACTATGCCTCGCTACGCCATTATTTCGGATATTCATTCCAATCTTGAAGCATTAGATGTTGTGGCTGATGACATCAGGCAACATAGTGTAGATATTGTCGTCTGCTTGGGTGACATTGTCGGCTATGGCGCAGATCCTCAGCCTTGCGTGCGTATGCTGCGCAATCTTATGGCGGCTTATGGAAATCAGACACCCGTGATGGGAAATCATGATAATGCTGTCGCAAATGGCATTTTTGAGGGTTTTTCGGGGCATGCCAAGCAAGCCATTGAGTGGACCCGTGATCGTCTAACCAAAGAAGAGAAGTCTTGGCTAGGCACTTGTCCGTTTCAAATTCGGGACGACAATGTGATGTTTGTCCACGCATCGCCGTATTATCCGCAGGCTTGGCATTACATTGTGCATGTTGACCAGGCTCAGGCCCAATTTAATTTTTTTAACGGCGATGTCTGTTTTATCGGCCACACACATCGGCCTTTTGTCTTTCAAGATGGTGAAACAAAATTTACCCCAAGGGAGTCGCATTTTCTGTCACCCACCAAGAAAACGCTGGTGAATGTGGGCAGTGTGGGGCAACCTCGGGACGAGGATAACCGCGCCTCCTATGTGATTTATGACCGGGATTCCGGTTTGGTGACCGTTCGCAGATTGCAGTACGATTATGCAAGCGCGGCCGCTAAAATCATTGCGGCGGATCTGCCTGAGGTCTTGGCAAAACGGCTTTATGCCGGTAGATAGAGAATTCGTAAAAAAGACGAAACGAGTAAATCCATGAGCAGCTACACATCGAAAATTGATCAGCCCTTCATGATGCAGATTGAAGGTGTGATTGATAACACCAACGCTTCTCAGTTCGCCGATGAACTTTTATCGGCGGCCACGAACGCGGAGAACTCCACCTTTGTGCTCGATCTGACCGCTGTAACTTTCATTAATAGCATCGGAATCGGTGGCCTTATCAAACTTCATCAAATTGTAAAAAGCCGTAATTTGACTTTACGGGTGTTGGTTGGCAGAACCGTCGGGGATGTTCTTCAAGTTGCTAAACTCGGCCAAGTGTTCCCTGTTGAAGTCGTATCCCGCCTAAAATAGTGTCAGGGGACGGACGGCTGGGAATGTGTTTGCCAAGCCGTGCGGAGTGATGAATGTAATCATGTCTGATTCTGCAAATCTCAACGGACGTGTTGCCTTGGTAACTGGAGCTTCCAGCGGAATCGGATATGCCACCTGCTTGGAATTGGCTCAGGCGGGAGTGGCGATTACCGCCACGGCCAGACGGAAGGATCGTCTTGATGCGCTGGTGGCTCAGATCGAAGTCGTTGGCGGAAAAGCAGCGGCATTGGACGCCGATATCACTGATCCGCAGACTCCGGCCCGTTTGTTCGATCTTGCATTGGAGCGGTTTGGACGCGCAGATATTGTTGTCAACAATGCGGGCGTAATGTACGACGGCCGGCTGACAGATGTTCCGTTTGAAAAAATCCAGGCCATGATTGATGTGAATATCACCGCCGCTTACCGAATCACGCATGAAGCAGTTGCGCGTTTCCGAAAGCAAGGGCATGGGCACCTGGTTCAGACCAGTAGCATTTTGGGCCTAAAAGTAAGGCCCGGAGCTTCCGCCTATAGCGGCACCAAGCATGCACTTGAGGCGATCACCGAAGGCGCGCGTTTGGAACTGGCCGATACCGATATTAAAGTCACCGCAATTGAGCCGGGCTACATCGTTACGGAATTGCATAGCCACTGGGATGTAAAACCAAATGAGCGAATGGGGATTGAAGGTTTGCAGCCCGGGGATGTTGCCCGTTGTATCCGTTTTGTTGTCGAACAACCCGGACCGGTTTTGATTCCTAAACTATTGGTTGTTCCGAACCGTCAACCGCTCTAATGCCCAGTAATCTGTGGAACCGGATCAAACGTATTCTCAAAAGAGTGGTCCTGTTTTTTGCAGGTCTTCTCATTTGTGTCTTTTTGATTTCGGCTGTTTATTGTCTTTTCTTTCTCCATTATTCCAGCTCGATACCGGCGGATTGGGAATTATCCCTATCGCCTCTTTCCGGTTTTGACATTCCCGAAAATTGTCTTGTTGAATTGGTTGATGAAAATCCATACCCCCAAGAGGAATACAAAGGGTATACCATCCGGCGGTATCGTTTTGAGCCGGAATCGGAAGATATATCCGAGTTCTTTGTTGACTGGTTTGAACCGCATTCTACAGAACCGTTGCAGGAAACCGGTGCTCCGTATCCGCTTGTAATGAATGGGCCAATCACCGGCGGACGTATGCATCTTGAAAATAACTTCTCCCGGTATTTTGCGGACCACGGTATGGCCGTATGTCTTGTGCATCGGCCCAAAGCCTATGATGATCAGCCGCATAAGATTGAGGAAACCGGTTATTGGTGGCGGATGATGACTTGGCAATCACGTCTTGCCTACCGTTGGGCGCTTGCCGAGCAAAATGTGGATTCGCAACGGACAGCCACTTTTGGGATTAGTAACGGCGGTTTCCGGCACACTTTTTTTGCCGCGTTGGAACCGGGAATCAAAGCCCATGTGATTTGCCTGGCCGGTGGCGATTTGGCCGGGATTCTTGCAGAAACGGATATCATTGCCGAGCAGCGTGAGGAACTCATTGCCGAACTGGAAATAGAGCCGGATCAATTCCGGGAGTGGCTTCAAGATCGAATTGAGTTGGAACCGCTGGATTTTGCGGGGCACACGGATCCGCACAAAGTGCTTATGATCTGCGCGCGCTTCGATACAACTGTACCGTACAAGAACGGCGTGCTTCTTTGGGAAGCCTTTGGACGGCCTGAGTTTATTGCGCTCCCCGCCGGGCACTATACATCCGCCTTTGCCATTCCATACATAAAACGGCAGGCTCTGTCATTTATACAAAAGCGTTTTGAAAGCCAATGAGTTTTATATTGTCTGTTGTCTATTTGGCCCGTACAAACGGATTGTTTTTCTTTTCTTGGCCGATGGTCGTGGTGGGGCCATGACCGGGATAGACGATTGTCTCATCGGGCAGTGAATAGAGTTTTTCACGGATATTGCGCATAAGCAGTTCCGCATCGCCACCGGGCAGGTCTGTCCGTCCAATCGAGCCTGCAAAGAGCGCATCGCCGGTTAGTACGATGCCATCGGCGGCAAGCGAAACACCCCCGGGTGAATGGCCGTCCGTATGCAATATCGTCCATGAATGTCCCAGCAGTTCGAGGGGGGCGCCCGGCTCGAAGAAACAATCTGCAGAGGGAGAAGTGATTGGAAATCCAATGCGCATGGATAGGTTTCGCTCAGGATCTTCCAGCCATTCCGCTTCCGCTTGATGTACATATAACGGGACCTTATAAGTTTCGACGATTTCTCTGTTGGCCCCGATATGGTCGCCATGAGTGTGCGTATTCCAGACCGCTTGAACTTTCAGGCCGAGTTCTTGGATTCGGTTTTGAATATACGCTGCTTCATCGCCGGGATCGACAACAACGCCTTCTAAAGAATCGTCGTCATAGACCAGATAGCAATTGGTTTCCAACATTCCCAGACACATTGTTTCGACACGCAATTCGCTCATCGATTGCTCCATTTAAAATTAATCATAAAATGATTGTGCAATGTTCAGCCGCGCGGTTCGATGATGTAGAGCCGCACGCCCGCACCTTCGATTTCGTCTTGAAAACCGCCTACTACCCGGCCATCGGGTTCTGTTCGTTCAAACGGTTCAATTGTGCGGCCCGAGCGCCATTCTACTACCGATGCCGGGACGAAATCCAAAAATGTAAAAAGAACCGGGCTTGGGAACCAATCTCCGTTGGTTGCGAAAAGATAGAACTTGCCGTTATACCATTTTCCTCTCGCGTCTGTCGCACTAGTGAACGGCTCAAGTGTGAATCGTTCGAGCGCATCTTCTTGCACAAGGATGGGCTGAAGCGTAGTAAAACGGCCCAGGACTTCTTTAAGAGCTATAACCATTTGCGGATGGCGTTTTAAGACATCCAACGACCAGAATAATATGCCGCGTCCGCCGTGCACGATGGTGCTATAACATGTGTACCGCATTTCGCGCTCGCTTGGCGAATAGGTTCGTACATCGAAATTGGTTCGGTCCCATGAACGATAATCGAATGCTTGAGGCACTGACCAGACAGGAACGCGTCCGCGGGCCGCATCGATGGCCCGGCGCATTCCATAATCAAAACGTGTCATCGGTCCCCGGGGAAGGGGAAAATAACTCATCAGTAGAATATCGATTGCAGAGACATAAGGCGGCGCAAACTGTTCGTAATCCAAGTGATGAGCGTAAATATCCGTGACTTGGGGACGGTAAGGATCTTCCGATTTAATGAAGTTATAGACTTCATGCATTGCGTAAGCCGAGACATTCTCCGATTCAGGGCTTTCCGCATTGTAATAAAAGTGAACGGCCTCGTGGTCGAATGCCTTAAGTTCCTGCCGAAGATAATTACGGTCTCCTATGAGAAATGTGGGAACATCGAAGGCCTTCACACCCATCCCGATGCCCGAACGGTTTCCGGTTTCGGCTAGGCGTATTAAATCTTCGGGAGCCGAGAAATATGCTACTGCAGTATTCACGCCCAAAGCCGCCAGGGAATCAAAATCATCTTCTCCCATACCGATAACACCGATGGGGAATTGAGGCATACCATTAACTTCGAGCAAGCCGTCGCGATGGTTAAGAAATTTAATTTCGCATGGATGAGGCGGCAGTTTTTTCAGGCTTAAAAAATAGGCCGAAGGATCTTCGGAGATTTCGGCACCGGATACTTTGACGGTATAAGAACCGACCGGCAGCGTAGAGATATCGATTAAGATATAGCCTGATGCCGGATCACCAGCACGGGATAAGTAACCTTCGCGGGTGGTATTGTCACCCGTTAAGGATGCCTGCAAATGCATATCACGAACGGGTTGGCCGTCATGACGGCGGACTCGAATTCGTGCTGTTCCCTCACTGGTATAATATGATTTGTCGAGCGATACATCCCAAGCTGGCAACGCTCTCAAAGCTATTACTTTCCGTGTGAGAATAACACCATCGGCGGGCCGTATTGCGGTGAGTACGAGTTGATACCATCCGCCGCGGCGCACTGTGATCGGCACCATCGCTTTGGCATCACCGCCGGAAGAGAATATGATTTCCGTTCCTTGTACTTCTTCAACAGATAAATCGGGGCGGACCAGAGCTACCTGCAATTGGACGGACGGAAGATTGGGATCGATCGTTACGATTTCCAAAAAGAGTTGATTGTCACCGGGAAACAGCGGATAGCGGTTAAGAGGTCCCCGAACGCTCACCAGCTCACTTTCTTCCGCGTTTCGCAGCGTTTCGATTAAATTGCCTGTGGGTACCGCTTCGTTTGCGGATTGAGCTGAAGCTAAAACCTCTTCCAAAGCCTTGTTCGATACCTTTGGCAATTGTTGTGGAACAAGGTCTTCGAGATTTTCCAGTGTGTTTTCATAACCCAGCGCCATGTAGCCGCCGAATCCCGAACCCAGTTCATGAATTACGAGCGGCATTTCAGAGGCCATGAAATCACCAAGCCGGAAACGGGGATGAAAACGAAGTTTTTCATTCAGTTCAGCGTTTTGCTTCAACTCTTCCAGTCGTTTTGTCTTCCCGAAATGCCGCTCGGTATCACGAACAAAACATCGTGTGGGATGATTCTGCGTTGATAACCCTTGCGCCACGCCCTGATAAAGGCGGTTGTGGCGGTAGTTATCTATAATGAAATGCAGTCTTGAGGCTGCATCACCGAGATTCTGCAGCCGTTGTTGGAATAGTGAAGCCGCAGTGTCGATGACATGCCGCCGGTATGAATCCTCCAATCCGGCGATTCCAATGCGTTCGACAAGTTTTTGACGGGTTAATTGAAGATCGATAAACGGTGGAAAGGTGGACAGAAACTCATCCCCATAAGCATCATTGTCAGTGTAAGCGTCCTGATCGATTGTGCAGGTTAGGTCCACGCAGACACCGGTAAACGTTATGCGCGAGTCTTCCAGTAATGTTTTAATCTTCGAAAAGAGCGCCCCGTCCCAGTAATCTTCTTGGCCTAAGGATGGTTTTAGGGGAACTTCGCCTCCACCGATGGAGCCACATGGTTCAATGGGGAATAACGGATCGGCGAAGATCAACTCTGTTGGGCCACAAACCGGCCACTGAGGCACAAGCTCAATCTGGTTTTCACGACAGGCGTCCGACCAAGCGAGCAGAAGATTCTTTGCTTCCTGATCATCGGCTCCCCTGAAATAGGGCAAACGTACAACCAAGTGGGTGAATCCGGCACGTTTGGCACTGGCCGCTGTCTCTATTGGAGCACGAGCTTCAACACGTGCCGCCCTGTAGATTTCCTGTCCAAATGCAGTCGCTGAAAAGATGAAAAATAAACAGACAGCAAACCCAAGCGCTGCAACAACACCGGCTTTGCGCGGGCTGTTGCTGTTTGTTTGCAGTGGCAGGCTGCGTATATGAAAACAGTGCCTAGCGGATTTCATCTTCATTCCAAAAACGGATAATTGTTCCTTCACCCGGTCCTAACAAAATTCTGGTGGATGGCGGCCCGACACCCCAACGAAAAGTCGTTGTGTTGCCAAGTGCGGCATCACACATGCGGTTCGGTTTGGGGCGTACCCAGTCGGCCAGCCGAACCGGGATGTATCGTGAATGCTCTAAATCCTGATTGACCAGCGCAATACACCAGGCCCCATCCGGTGTTCTAAAATATCCTGCATCAACTCCCTTTTCGACAATAGCGAAAGGACCGGTCCTTTGCATATTAAGGACGGTGTCGTACATGATGTTCAGACGTCTGGATAGGCGCTGGACTTCTGCGTAAATGGGGCGCGGCACCATTTCGGCGTCGACCATGCCTTGGAGGTTCTCGGGGTGCTGAGGCAATGTCTGGTAGATGAAGAAAAAGAAACCTTTTACGCCTTTGGTGAGGGCGTAATAGGTCATGTAGCGGAGCTCAACACTCTGAGGATAACGCCATGCGTTTTCTTTGGAGAAAGCCTGCAAAACGATCCATGACGGCAGTCCGTCAGCAGCTTCCAGGAATTGATCCAAACGTTCCCGGTATGCGCCAAAGTCTCCGAAAGCCGTATCCGGCTTAAGCGGATAAATATCGAACACGGCCTCACTTAGGGCTCCGGCTTCGCGGGCGGCCTTTAAAGATTCCGGATTGTTGAAACAACTGAATGAGGGATGCTGGGGATCGTATTTGGCCAAAGCAGATTGCATTGCCAACCAAGCAGGCATAAGAGCCGGGGACGGCTCGTCCCGTATTTGATATCGGAGCAACACGCGGCTAAAGCCGTGTTTTTCGGATATCTGCCTTGCCACCTGGTCAAAAACCTCGGGAGCGGCCGGGGTTTCGGTGATTAGTTCTTTGGCGGAATTTGCCTCAAATACGACCTGCAATCCGTGAGCCGCGGCAACTTCAAGAATAAGCGCCTCATGTTGGGGCAGCACATTCGGGATTGTGACACTGTTCAAACCGATTCGTGCCAGGTCTGTAAACGCCCGATCCAAATATTGCCGAAAAACGATTGGATCCTCGGAGACACCCAGCCAAGCGGGTTTTCCTTCAAACCAACACCCAATAGGCAGAAAGGGGGCCGGATTCAGTTTCACAGCTGCTTCCGGTTGCGGTTGCGCATTTTCTTGGGAGATGGCCGGCAAAGCGGCAAATAGCGCCAAAGTCAGCAATGCAATGGTCTTGCGTATTGCCGGACGTTGTTCTGTGGAACAGCACATCTTTGCCAATTGAATGAAATATCGAGATGGATTACCCATTTTGTCGTTTGTTGACAGTAGCCGGTCATAGAGATCCGGAATTAGACCTCAGCTTACAGTATGCCCGAAACGAGGCCAAACGTCGCGGTTGCAGCTGGGGAATTCATCTGCCTGCTTATGACCAGCTGTCCTGATGGCTACCCTCCCCAAAAATCGGCCCAAAAACCAATCGGGGGAAGGCTATTCAGCCTTCCCCCGTTGTCATTCGGTTAGAACCGTAAGCGATCAAACGCTATTCGAGTTTTGCGATTTCCGCATCCACGTAGGCATCACTGCCCAGATACGGTATCGGCGGCACGCGGACGAAGAAGTTGCCATTAGCATCTTCTTTTGCGCCTGGTGTACCTGGATCGACGCCATATAGCGGGATGAAGCGCGTGAACTGTCCGCCTGTATGCATTCCGCCGAATCCATCCAGTACGAAGGAGCCAATACGTAGACCCTCGGCAAAGATCGGATCGCCTTCTGCATCAAAGCCCAGTAGTGGTGTCTCGGCGATGGAGATTTCAAAGTCGCGGGCGATATCGAATAACAGTCCGACCAGACCGCGGAAATCAGGCGTATCGTCAAATGGCACCAACTTGTCGAAGTTCGCCGGAGCGCTCTGTCCGGGGAACGGTGCGAAGCGGACGATACCGAACATATCCATGATGCCGAGGCCGACCCATTCGGTGCCATCAGCATTCGGAATCAGCTCCATATCGCGATAGATCACATCACCCGGCGACTGGCTGAACGGTATACCCGTCAGGTCAGGCTGTGGAGCATCGCCAATAGCGATGACATCACCTTGGCTGGTCAGCACCCAGGCGCCCAGACCATCGATATCCGGCGAGGCGATTGAAGTGCCACGGTAGATTTCGAGGTCAACGGCGATGAAGTTCGATGCCGGTGAATTCAGAGCCGGTTCCGGATCGACAAGACCGGTCAGGCGTTCGAGAGCATTGTTTGCTCCACCTTCAGCGTAGATACGGCCACGGAAGTCAAGGACGTAGAATCCGTCATTACCGGCGCCTTCAACATCTCTCAACTGAGCGCTGTTGACGATATCGATGGAGATGCTGCCCAGCTGCAGGTTGTTGGCCGGGTTGTCATCAATATTGGTCAAGAAGCCTTGGCTTGGCGGATTGGCGCCCAGTGAAGGTTGTACCGGCGGTATGCCTTGGAAGTTGCCGCTCGCCAAAGCGTAGAGACCTTGTGAGCCATTGATGCCGTTGACTTCGCCACTGAATTCCAGATCGCGCATCCGAATACCGCGTTCCTGCGCGCTTGCAGGCGGTTTGGAGATGATTTGATCTGCATCCGGCAAGAAGTCGCCGTTCATGTCGAAGTTAAAGACCGCAGCGCCGCCAATATATTCGTTGCCGCCACGTGTCAGACCGACAATACCCAGGTAGGCATCGGCTGGGATTTCAGTCGGTGTCGGTGTCGGTGAGAGTGTTCCGATTGGAGTTTCGGTTGGTGTCGGCGTATCCGTTGGTTCAGATGTCGGGCTCGGAGTAGCCGTCACAGTCTCTGTCGGAGTTGCCGTAACCGATTCAGTCGGTGTCGGTGTATCCGGTGTAACTGTCACCGTTTCGGTTGGTGTCGGCGTATCCGGAGTTACTGTCACCGTTTCGGTTGGTGTGTTTGTGGGTATTACAGGAGTATCGGTCGGGACCGGGGTATCCGTCGGTGTTTCCGTCGGACTCGGAGTGGCCGCGCCTGTTTCATTGACTGTAACCGAACCGGCTGTGAGCGTGAGTTCGGGAACATCAAGATCGTCACCCACATTCTCAAGCACTAAGGATGTGGTACCAGCCATGATGCCTGTGAACTGCAGACGAAGCAGCTGAACAACCTGATCCGGGAAGCTGACCGAGTTCAAAGCTGGCGGATCGATAGAAGCAATACCGCCGTAGCCGGCAACACGGACAACGCCATCCGATACCAGACTGGCCGCCACCTGACCCTTGGCTTGGTCGATGCTGTTGGTGATGAAGGCATTGAGCGCATCATCATCGGTGAGCGGAGCCAGGCCAACGAACTCCAGAATTTCCGGATCGAAGCTGACTTCGAAGACCACGGCGTCGACATTCTGATAACCGCCGGCCGCGATGGCGATATCGGTCTGTTCACCGGTATCGATCACCGCGAAGCCCACATTCATCTCAGGCGGTATCGCAACGCCTGTTTCTGTGGGCGTCGGCACCGGAGTATTTGTGGGTGCGGTTGTCGGTGATTCCGTCGGTACTGCCGTAGCGGTTTCCGTCGGTGTGTCTGTCGGCGCAACCGTTGGCGTTTCCGTTGGAGCCGCAGTCGGGGTCTCAGTAGGCGCCGAAGTCGGTGTTTCCGTCGGTATCGCTGTCGCAGTTGGAGGTACAGGGGTGTTTGTCGGCGCAACCGTTGGTGTTTCCGTTGGTGCAGCCGTCGGCGTCTCAGTCGGTACCGTAGTTGGCGTTTCGACTGGTGTTGATGTTGGGGTTTCTTGGGCCCAACCCGCCGAAATGAATACTGACAAGCAGGCTGCAATAAATACTAAACCCAGCCTTGATTCTTTAACTTTCATCCGAAGTGCCTCCCTTCCGTTCTCCGCGACGGAGGCCACCGCAATGGTGGCCGAGCACACGCCATAAAATTTCAAATGTTCTCTCGTTAAACGCACCTAAAATCCGCGAACGGTTCTTAGGGCGCTGCAACATTCACTGTCAATGATTGCCCCGAAAGTCCGGAAGCCGAATCACTGGCCCCATCGATTGATGTGGTTGTGATTGTGGTGCCGGAATCGATGGCAATTAAAGAATCGGAGATGAAACTCAACGATGTTTCACCGCCGTTAAATCCTTCTTTGGCTTGGAACGTAATTTCCGCGATCCGGGCGTCGCCTGTGAAACTAAACTCATCGGGAGTTTTATCAGAGTCCGGACGTCGCAATAGGACAAAGACGATGTCGTCGACAAATCCCTTTTGATTGCTCAATGCAGGATTCTCGAAGATTTCAACGCTTTCGCGAATATCCGATGAATTGGGGTTGTTCGAAGTCAGGAAAATTCCCTGCACATTGAACTCATCATCTCCAGCGACGACTAAGACGTCATTGCTGTTGAGCTCATCATCATCAGAAAGATCGAAATACTCGCTATAGTCGAGCTCGGTAGAATCCGGGGTTGCGCCGAAGCGTGTTCCGATTTCACGCACATCAAAGATATTCACACGGCCGTCAAAGTTGATATCACCACGGCTTTCTTCGATTGAAACAACTTCGAGAACGGATTCATCAAAATCCAAATCGCAATTGGCGCCCATTAATTTCTGTGCGTCGTCCAGAACCACGGTTACCGTGAAGGTACGACCCACATTGGGAATTGCGTCCGTAGTGAATGCCGATAGCGACTGTGTGTCATCGCCTTGAGTTACATCAAGCCGAAAAACAGCCGAATCGTTTTGATTTTGTGCAAAAACGGGAAAAACGAAGGCAGCAAGCAGGGCAAAAAGGAGACAAAAGCGCCTTAACGAGTAAACAGTCATGTGGTCCCTCCATCGAAGACCAACGGAGCCGCCGATCTTATACCTCGGGGGCTCCTAATTTCTTGACATCTTTTTAGGCTGCTCGGAGGATCAGCGGGGCTGACGAGACTCGAACTCGCGACCTCCTGATCGACAGTCAGGCATTCTAACCAAACTGAACTACAGCCCCGCAAATCCTCCGAGACATCACTCCAACAACGGACTCATAAGCACAGCCCGACGCCTGGGCAAGACAGGACTCGAACCTGCGACTTCCTGCTTGTAAGGCAGGCGCTCTAACCAGCTGAGCTACTCGCCCGTTGTTGCCCAACGACTATAGAGCCGGGGGCCTTAAAGTGTCAAGTCAGTTTCGTGACGGGACAAGCCGGTAGGTCCCGTTGGCAACGAGAGTTAGGACCGGTCGGCACTCATTTCCAGAGCGCGGAAATGTAGCATATGGAGAACCTAATTCGAGGGTGGACGACCAATAATTTTTTGAATCCAGGACTTGGGTCGGAACCACTTGTGTGAGCCTGTTGTCACAGCCATACGGTCTCCTCCCAAGCGTGGCCAATTGCTATTCGCATCATCGGCTCGGTATGGGTGCTCCAACCATGCCAAAAGTGGGTTGGATTTGCCATCACCCGGCTCATATGCGGCATTCAAGGGCCATAATTGCACCAATTTTGTATCATCATGCTTTTTGTTAAGGCGTCCTAGCATCCCTAGTGCACCGACCAGACGGTAGGAGAGATTGTCATTTTCAACAAAAAGCACATCCGCCCGTTGACCCGCCCAGCACAGCGCATCACGAATCTCCGCCTTGCTATTTGCAGAACGAAAATCCGCCTCTGACAGATAGACCGCGAGCGGCAAATCTCCAATATCTTTTAAAGACACCGGTAAAGAGTGCAAACCCATGATCAGGATGCCGATGTCGTCCTTTCCTGGCCCGATTTTTAGAGAGTCAGCAATCCGTAAGAGGTTTGGATGACCAGGGAGGTTTGCAAATTGGGCCAATGCTTTGCCATCATGAAGGCTATGGGTGTAAACGAGAATGCTCATCCCATTAGTTCCTCTAAAAAACGCCAAGCCTTTGGCTGCCAAGCCCCATGAAATTCAAGATGGTCGTGCACAATGGCCATCATATCTTTGACATCGGGATCAGAAAGCGAAAGTTGTGAGGCTTTTCCACCGTTTAAAAGGTGTTGAAAAGCCTTTTGTACTGTAGGAATGACTTTCCGGCCAAGGCCTGTTTGACAGTTTGAGCAGACAATTCCACCGGCCGCCGCTGAAAACATCCAATTCGTATCATCTTTGGCTCCACAACGTATACAGCTTCCAAATGATGGTGCGAGACCGGTCTCAGAGAGCATCCGCACATGAAATGCGACCAGCTCCAAACATTTAGGAGAATGTGTCTCCCAATAGGAAAGCGAAGCGCAAAGCAGCTGGAAGATGTCCGGAATGGGATCCGAATCCTCAGTAAGTGCATCTACCAGTTCGACAGCGCATGCGGCATATCCCAGGCGGGTGATATCGTTTTGCAGAGTTTGATGGTAATGGACCAGAGCGGCTTGAGTTACCGTCCATATATCTTGGTCTTCACTCCGCCCATAAAGCACGACATCAACAACATTATAAGGCTGCAATGTACCGGCAAGTTTGCTCGAAGTCTTAGAAAGTGAGGGCGCTTTGGCCGTACGTTTTCCGAGCTGTTGTCCAACAAGCGTCAACATCGCGTCGGCATCGCGGAGTTTGCGGCGTCTTATGACCAACATTCGATCTTGAACCTGCGGCATCACTTTTGCCCTTCACTCTGTGAGGCATACTATATGTAGATGATAGAAAAATGGCTGGTTTCTTTAATTCTTTCAAACGGTGGTGGCGCAGTCTAAAAACCAATGCCACGGGCGGATTGCTTTGCGATTCGTGCAAATTAAATTATGGCAATGTCTGCAACCGCCCCGAACGCCCCAATGCAAAAAATTGCCCTGAATACATGCCTAAATAATTGGCAGGCGTGTTTGTAGTCTTTTTTAAGCATTCAACGCATTGGCAGGTAATTTGTGCCCGGATGAATCCGGATATAAATCCATAGACCCGGGAATCTCACGGTCTCCACTTCATGAAATTTTCGAGCATGCGGAGACCGACCGGACCGCTTTTTTCCAAGTGGAATTGTGTTGCGATGATATTTCCCCGGGCGACGGCACTGGCAAATTCGACTGCATAATCCGTTCGGCCGATGACAATATGATCATTGGCCGGTACGGGATAATAAGAATTCACAAAATAAAATTCCGTGTTGTCCGGAACGCCTTCAAATATGGGGTGATTTTGTTCTTGACGGACTTGGTTCCAGCCGATTTGAGGGACTTTAAATCCGGCATCGAGCGGAAACTGTTTGACTTCACCTTGTAAGAGTCCCAAACAATTGGCGTTGTCCTCTTCGCTGTGTTCAAAGAGGATTTGAATACCAATACAGATACCCAAAAGCGGATCGCCTTGGCTTACATGGCCGGTCAATGCTTCATCCAATCCTGAACTGCGCAAGGCATCCATGGCCGCACCCGCCGCACCAACACCGGGAAAAATAACGCGTTCCGCTTTCGCGACTTTGACGGGATCGCCGGTGACTTCGGCTTCGAAACCCAAGCCCGCTACGGCGCGCTCAACGCTGGCCAAATTTCCCGCACCATAATCAACAATTACTGTTTTCATCGTAATTCAACCTGTTTTATCTGCGGATCCACACAGAAGGACCACTTTATGAAGACAGTCTAGCGCCATTCTCCACTTTTCGCGCAGGCAACCGGGGCTGTCCATAACAGATGTAAATGTGCGAGGGTGAAGCCAGAGGTGTGTAAATGCAAATGCCCGGGATGGCATGTAATTGACAAGGAAATGGGTTAATCTACTGCCCCCCTTGGGAGATGGGAACAACAATACGGGAGATGAGAGGACATGGCTCAATCCAAAAAAACTGCATCAAAACATTCCGGTACTGTAGGTAAGAAAAGGGCGGCATCTTCGCGGAAGAAGCCCGCTATCAAGAAATCAGCAACAAAAAAAAGCGCAAAGAAAAAAACGACAAAATCATTAAAACAAACGAAAACTGCGCATGATTCCGCAACGCACGGACATGAAGCAATCGAAGCTTTGTTGAAGGAGGAACGGATTTTTTCTCCCTCACCCAAGTTCCGGGAAAAAGCGGTACTCAAAACGAATAAACTCCACAAACAGGCTCAAAAAGACCGTCTGGGCTATTGGGAGAACCAAGCCAAAGAACTGCATTGGTTCAAAAAATGGAACAAGGTTTTGGATTGGAAACCGCCATTTGCCCAGTGGTTTGTGGGCGGTAAAACCAACATTGCCTACAACTGTTTGGACCGGCACATCGAAAATGGAATACGCAACAAAGCCGCGCTGATTTGGGAAGGCGAGCCCGGCGAATCGCGTACCTTGACGTATTGGCAGCTCTATCGGGATGTCAATAAATTCGCCAATGCGCTGAAATCACTGGGCGTGAAAAAAGGCGACCGGGTTGCGATCTATATGCCCATGATCCCCGAACTGGCGATTGCCATGCTGGCCTGTGCGCGGATCGGAGCGATTCACAGCGTTGTTTTTGGTGGTTTTTCGGCCGAGTCACTGCGCGACCGTATTAACGATTCCAAATGCAAGATTTTAATCACAGCCGACGGGGGATACCGCCGCGGCACCATTGTTCCCCTTAAACACGATGCGGACCATGCTTTAGAAGAATGTCCGTCGATTCAACATGTCGTTGTTGTGAAACGCGGCGATTTTACGATTCATATGCAGGAAGGCCGCGATCACTGGTGGCATCGGTTGATGGACGATGCCGGCGACTATTGCGAACCGGCAAAACTCGATGCCGAAGATGTTCTGTTTATTTTGTATACATCCGGCACAACCGGAAAACCCAAAGGAATCGTGCATACGACCGGCGGGTATATGGTGGGTTGTTATACTACGTCAAAATACGTATTCGATCTGCGCGATGACGATGTTTTTTGGTGTACCGCCGATTGCGGCTGGATCACCGGGCACAGCTATATTGTTTATGGGCCGATGCTGAACGGTGCGACACAGGTTATGTATGAAGGCGCGCCTAATTGGCCCGAAAACGACCGGTTTTGGGAATTGTGTCATAAATATGGTGTCAGTGTTTTTTATACCGCCCCAACAGCCATCCGGGCTTTTATGAAGTGGGGCAGGCAGTGGCCTGCGAAACACGACCTCTCCCGCCTGCGTTTATTGGGAACGGTCGGTGAGCCGATCAATCCCGAGGCCTGGATATGGTATCACGAACATATCGGCGGCAAGCGTTGCCCGATTGTCGATACGTGGTGGCAGACCGAAACGGGCAGCATCATGGTTTCGCCTCTTCCGGGTCTCACGGCCACAAAACCCGGCTCAACCACAAAGCCGTTGCCCGGGATCACAATGGCCATCTTGGATGAGGCCGGAGAAGAAATCGGTGTCGGTGGCGGGTATTTGGCGATCACCGAACCTTGGCCGAGCATGCTGCGCGGGATTTGGGGTGATAAGCGGCGCTTCAGGCAACAATATTGGAGCAAATGGAAGAATGTCTATTTTACCGGCGATGGGGCTAAGCGGGATAAAGACGGGTATTTGTGGATTTTAGGCCGTGTAGATGACGTCATGAATGTTTCCGGGCACCGTATTTCCACGATGGAAGTCGAGAGTGCCCTGGTCGATCACCATGCCGTGGCCGAATCGGCGGTTGTGGCGATTCACCATGATCTTAAAGGCCAGGCCATTGCGGCTTTTGTCAGTGTAAAAGGCCGGGTTGTGCCGACCCGGTTGCTGGAAGAAGAACTCCGTGAGCATGTCGCCAAAAAGATTGGGCCGATTGCCCGTCCGGAGATGATCATTTTCTCCGCCGACCTGCCTAAAACCCGGTCAGGGAAGATTATGCGCCGTCTGCTTCGCGATATTGCCGAAGGCCGCGCTCTGGGCGATGTCACGACCTTGGCGGATAGCACCGTGGTGCATGACCTAAAGCAGAAATACGAAGAAGAGTACGGAGACTGATCCGGAATTCATAAGGACTGCCGGGCGCCGGACCTCGAATTTTGAGGTCCGGCCTCGTTATCATTGCGCACTTGGTGCAGGAATTGGTTATACTGCGGCATCATGATACGTCTGTGTTTGCTCCTCCTAACCGCTTTTTGGGCCGCTTCGCTCTCCGCTGAAGAAATCATCACCGAGTCTTTGCGTACGTTGGAACATGACGGGGCCGTGATTTCGATGTCAATTGCCTCCGATGGTTCCGATGTCGTCACGGTGAGTGTGGGCGAAGAGGGCATCTCCGGTTCGCCGACGATTTTGGAATGCACCGGCGCAGTGCGCTTGTGGAGTTCTTTCGGCGGAAATGTGTTGCGTACCTACGAATTGGAAGATGACGATCCGGACACTTATGTGTGCATGTTGGCTGCCGCGCTCAATACACAGCAAAAGCAGGTATTGACCGGAAGCAGCGAAGGGATCGGATATCTTTTCGATTTAAATACTGGGAAAATCGAGGGAACCTTTTCCGGTCATGCCGATGTTATTTTAGATGCCGCCTTTTCACCAAAGTCGAATCAAGTGGCCACCGGAAGCGCGGATAATACGGCGCGGCTTTGGAATTCAAAAACCGGCGCTGTTGAACAGGTTTTTAATCACGGCGACCGGGTTTGGTCGATCTCTTTTTCGCCTAAAGGCGACCGCCTGCTTACTGCAGGAAACGATACACTGGCCAAATTGTGGGATACAACCAGCGGCTCGTTGATTCGCACGTTCGATGGTCATAACGATTGGATTGTATCTTCGGATTATGCTCCCGATAACAAAAGAATCGTAACCGCGAGTTTGGATCAGAATGCAAAGATTTGGGATATTGAAACAGGGGCTGTCATCGTATCTCTGTATCATGAAGTCCCGATCTGGTCTGTGGCTTTCACACCGGATGGCGACGCAGTGGCCACCGGCTCGGCCAATGGTGAGGTTAACCTTTGGGATGCCGCAACCGGCGAATTGTTGCGTAGCTATGTGGGCCATACCCGGCAAGTGAATGCGGTCGGATTCTCGCCGGACGGTGTGCGTCTTTTTTCGGCCAGCGATGACAAAACACTCAAAACCTGGGTTACAAATCTACCGGAACGCGAAGAATTCGAGTTAGTCGATACGCCAGAATATATAGAGACTGTAAGCGACCGGTTTCGGATTATCGATGCCTATGCCGTTCCCGGCGACCTGACCTGGGTTGATGGAATCTTGGTACGTATGGACCGTATGGATTTGGACATCTCCGATGCCTTGCCTATCGGACCCAGCCAAATTCTGCGCCGGGCTTCCCGCCTGACCGCTTCCAAGAACCTGACCGGATACGCGATTGTGATGAGCTCTACCAATGAGGGCAACCGCGCAGTCGTACAGACCAACGACAAAAAGTATATGCTGGAGATGCTGGGATTTGCCGACGGAGTTTTGTATCTCTACCTGCCCAGAGACAAAATTATTGTCCGCGTAACCGGCAGCTGGGGTGAAGGCGTAGGAACGGGCAGTGGAAGTTCTTCAGCCGATCTCAACGTAGATGGCAAGATTGATTCCTTGGATCTGCTGCAATTCAGCACGCGTTGGCATCAATCGTCGTACTGAAGTTTTTAGTTTTCCCGGATTTTCTATAACACATTTAGGAACGGGTGCGCCGTCCGGACTTATTTGTTTTTTTATCCGTTTGCGGCGGTTCGTAAACAGGCCGTCCGATCGGTCGTGTGCGCAGTGTTCCCGCCGCTGCTTCACGAATCCGTTTTTGGGCAATTTTTACATACTTGGCGACAATTTCCGCTCCCGCGCCCCGGCGTTTGTTTTTGATTGCGGCGGCCAGTGTTGTCCCAACTCCCATAAACGGATCCAGCACCCAATCTCCTTCGCGGGTCATCGAAAGAATCAGCCGTTCCACCAATTCCACCGGGAATTGACAGGGGTGTTCGGTCTTTTCCACATGGTTGTGTTTCACATTGGGGATTACCCACACATCCCCGGGATTCTTTCCCAGCGGATTGCATGAAAGCGCGCCTGCTTTGGGGCCTTTGTAGTGCTTTTTGTTGGGGTATTTTTGGGGGATGCGGATCGGATCGAGATCGAAGTAGTAATCGTCTCCCTTGGTAAACCACAAGATCGTTTCGTATCGCCCCGAAAACCTCTTACTACAATGCAGACCATGCTCGAAATGCCAGACAATCCGGTTCCGCAGGGTCAAACCGCATTCTGTGGCGATTTGATAGATGGGGATATCGAGGGGGAGTATCGAATTCTTTGTGATGTAGTTGCCGACTTCCCAGCATAGACTTCCGCCTGGCGCCAGTGCATTTGTGCAGGCGCAAATGACTTCCCGCTGCAATTGCAGATAGTGATCAAGCGCTTTTTTCTTTTCGTAGACCTTCCCGATGTTATAAGGAGGCGAAGTCACAACCAAACGCATACGGCCTGCCGGTATTGTCTCAATTAGTTCCCGGCAATCTCCTTGAAAGACAACTGCCCGTGCCCGGGAATTGAATTTTGAGGCAATGGAGATTGTACGTTGTCCTTTTGTCATTGGTAGATGCTTTCGGTTTGAGACGAGGAATATTATGGGTGGCCTTTTGATCTATACAGCAGACTTCTCGTTTTCTATCAGCATTCCCCGCCGGATAAAAAGAGCGAGAAGCGGGATTAAAAGCAGCAATGCGGCAGGCCCCAGAAGACCGTCGTAAACCTGGCTCCCGCCGAGCCAGATATTGGAGTCTCCGGACCGTTTAAACGCCTGCCCGAGAGATTTGATATAGAACACCCAGCCGAAATGCAAGCCGGTTGAGAGAAAGAGGCTGCCGGTGCCTATTGTGGCATAGCAAAGCACTGCGCCCACCATAAAAATCCCCGCAAACGCCACCATGTTGAGTTCATGGACGATGCCCGAAAGCAGACCTCCAGCGATGACAAAACCGTCATACCAGCGGAGCGTATCCGGATTGAAATCTGTGGCTTCCCCTGTAAAGAAGTGCATGCTTCCAAACACGGCGCTGCAAATGACAATCGCCATAAAAGTCGAGAAGTGTCTACGTAATGCTTTAAGCAGCAAACCACGAAATAGGTATTCCTCAAGTGCGGCGATGACAGCCGCCGAAAGAGCCGCACCGGCAATGCGTCCCGCCCACTGCCCAAACGAGTCCTCGCCTGAGAAATAGCGGTATTGGCTATAAAGGTGCAGAAGTGAAATACACCCCATCGATAGAAAGCCGAGTAGACTCCCAAAAATTAGGTTATGCCATGCGCCTGTGTGGATGGCGAATCCCGCCTGGGCCGGTTTGGGCAAATGCAGCGCCCGGAGTTGGGTGAGCACAGCCAGGATGGCCATGATCATAAAAATCCGCCGGGCAATTTTGCCGGCTGTATAGTCATCCCATCCCACACTGCGAAGCAGTGAAACAATGGGAGGGACGAGCAAACAGCCGATTACCAGACTTGCCACAAGGACTATGGCAAGGCGTAACCAAGGCCGTTTGGCAGGTACTGTCGGTTGGGATTCAGGTTCAAGCATGATTTAAGAAAGGTATTTCTTATAAGGCTATGCTTCGTGCGCTTCAGGGTCAAACGAATGCGTACGGACTAAGGGAATGGCGTCTCGGGGCAATTCATTCTGAATATGCCGAAGGTTGTCTTTAAAAAATCGAATCCCCAAAAAGAAAGAGGGCCGGCTAGGCCGGCCCTCAGAAACATCACTTACGAAACGGTGCTTAGAAAGCAACCTTCACGCCAGTGCGGATGAAGTAGGCTTCGTCATCGCTGCCCACTGCATCTTCAACAGCATCTTCGGGGAAGAAGATGCCGGCGCCGACGAAGGCGTCAACATTTTCGGAGTAGGTGTAGTCGATCTGAGCGTCGACTTCCCAACCGAGGCTGTCATCGCTCGGAGTATCAGCAATTAGTACACCTAAAGGATCTAATGCAGTAAAAGCATCGCCGCCGAGGGATTGAATCCTTTGATCGTCGTCATCCAACAGGAAGTAGTACCAGTCGGTTCTCAAACGAACATCTTCGGCCAAGTCGATGTCGCCATCGATGTGGAAGACGTGGGTGTTGGTGAAGGTGAAGTTGTCGGCGATCATGCCGTAGCCTTTGCCTTCAAACGGAGCGGTGTAGTACTCGACATCCTCGGGATCGTCGCCACCAGACTGGAAGGTGTAGATGAAGCCGAGTTCAGGATTGAGGTCGTGATCGGGATGCCAGTTCACACCGGCTTCGATTACGAACGCATCGAAGTCGCCACCATCAACTGCGCCGGAAGCATTCTCGACGTCGCCAAACTGGTAGGCGCCTTCAATTTTGTAAGCAATCGTATCGTCCATGCAGGCACCTGCCCAGCGGGCGCCAACCGTGAACTGATCCACTTTGTTCGTGAATAGTAGGTTGCCCTTGCTGCCATCGGAATTCATCCACAAGAAGTAGGCATCAATCTGCATGGCTTCGAGATCGAGATAGCTGCCATAGAGACCGAGAACTTCGGTGTCATGGGCGCGGTCGCCGATATCGTTCTGATCGGTGGCGAGCAGCCACAGGACATCGACTGTGAAAGCGTCAAAGTCAAAGCTGGCCACAACACCATCGAACGGGTCGGTTTCCCAATCGCCAAGAGCGTTCAGGGTTGCCGGTGTGCCGGCATCGCCGTCGCCGAGGATCAGGCCATCGCCCCAGTAGCCGTTGAAGTCATCGGCTGTGCTGTCATCGCCCCAGTTGGCGAAGAAACGGCCACCGATCACGCTAACATTCCAACCAAACGGCTCCACGACTTTAACGTAGGCTTCTTCGAGGAAGACGGCCAAGTCGCCAACATCGCCAATTCCATCAAGCGAGTTCGAACCGGAGTTCGTTGAGCCGTAGGCGCCGATGGATTCGAGGTCACGGTCGGCTTCCAGGCTGATGCCGACAGTCACATCGTCATCCAGATCGGCTTTGAAATTCAGATGAATTTCACTGCGGAACAGATCGCCATCATCATCGCCATCGTCATCGAAATCCGCCACATTGGCGCTGTAGTAATACAGCAGGTAAATGTCACCACCGATATCAGTCCATGTGATTTCGGCATTTGAAACTGACGGCATAGCCAAAAGGCCAGCCATTACAAACGCGAGTGCAAACTTACGCATTGGGTAATCCCCCTTCTTTCCTTTCAGGATTCAGATTCATTCCGCTGTTTCGCGGATTACCCCAACCGATCATGCCGGTTGGCAAAATATGATTAACAAAACAAACACGGCAGAGCCGTATCTTACAACACTGTGTCCTTAACTGCGCTCGCCTCCTTTCCCGGACCGAAATCTCGACGCCGCGCCAAGGAGCACATACAAAGTCTCCCCTGTTCAGAGGGGCGCGACACAGCATTATCGTTGTACTCATTTAGACAGGTCAAGTAAAATTCCCGAATTAAGGGGGGCTTGTGCGGCAAAATTACCTCATGTCTATCTTCAAGCTAAACCCTTGCCATGTCAGAAGATTAAGGAAAACAAGGGAAATGGAATCTTCTTTGAGAGGAGATGCTGATCAATTCCGTGCAGGATGACGGATGATGTTTCAGAACCCCATTTTATGTCAATCTGTAATTACTCTCCGGTAGGCAAATAACGTGTCTGTTGCCACCTGAAGCGGATTGCGGGCATCTAATGGTGTGAGATATGCCTTATCTTCCCGGCTGGCCATCAAATTCAGGGCATCCACCCAGGAGGCTATATCGAAAGGATTCAAGAACGCTGTGGTCTTAGGCAGGTACTGCCTGTGGGCGGGAATGTTTGAGGCAATGATAGGAATACCCCGGGCGGCAGCCTCCAAAGCGGGCAGGTCGCATCCTTCGTACATCGAAGGGGCTAAAAATAGTCCGGTGCCCGCGATGATCGCCTCACGCTCGATCTCAGACAAAAAGCCGGTCAACCGAATGCTTTCCCTCTGAGGCAACGATTTAATAACGCGGTCCAACTCACGGCAGCGCCAGCCACGTCTCCCAGCAATTACCAGCTGTGGCAGCTTGGCATTTTGAGATGCCTTTTTATATGCCTCGACTAGAAGCGGCAAATTCTTTCTCGGTTCCAATGTCGAGAGAGTCAGCCAATAATCCTCTTCCAAGCCCAGTTTTTGACGGGTTTTCTCGATTTGTTCAGGATTGATTTCGGATAGTGTTTCCAAGCCGAGAAGCACAGTCTGGGTTTGAATATCCGTGCCATAGACCACGCGTAGTTCATCACGAACCGCGTCACAATCGGCAAGAACCAATGTGGCCCGGCGGATCGAATCAGGTACTGTCCGTTTAAGATACAAGCGTCTCGCAAGTGGCAATGTGTCCGGATATAGGTGGAATGCCAAATCGTGTACGGTCAGTACACCGGCAGCACCATCAGGGACTGGCGGTAATACGAACGACGGCCCATGTACGATATCGAGCTTAAATCCCTCTTTCGCCATATCATCGAGCCAACGGTGCTGAATCCGCTCACGCTGAAATGCCCGCAATGGCCCCCAAAATGGAGGCATGGAATGTGCGGGATAGAGCGAAATATGCGGGCAGTCCCGCCATTGCTCCGGAATTTGCGAGTTTCTCCAATGCAGTAGATGCACATGAGCGCTTTTGTCGAGGATCCGTGCAAAACCTTGCATCAAGAGTTCGACGTAACGTCCAGTGCCCCCCCGGTTACCCAATGCCAGACCATCTAGGGCGATATGTATTGTTCGGTTCAGATTCAAAATTCTCTATTTCTTCTTCAATGCTTTTTTTCAATTACGAATGCTTGTTGGAATGCGCGGTCATACATCTCAGCCACGGATTGAAACGTATAATTTGCCGCGATTCGTTCATGGCCCTGGTGAATCAAACTTAGCCGCAAATCACGATCCTCTGTTAGCCGGGCAATGGTTTGAATTAGGCTCTCGGTATCGTCCTCATCGATCAATATTCCCGCTTCACCAACAACTTCGGGAATAGCCCCGCAACGGGTGGCGATAACGGGAACGCCCGAGGCCATGGCTTCAATCAGCACCCGCCCGAACTGTTCCTGCCAATTCGGCTGTGTGCGTGAAGGTAATATTAGCACTCCCATCCGGGCATAGACTTCCGGCAAATCTCCATGGTCAACCGCACCCAGCCAACGTACGCGGCCGGAAATGCCCAATCGAGCCGATAATTCCAATAGTCTTACCTTTTCGGGGCCATCGCCCGCAATCACTGCATCATATTGATCCGGAAGTTTAGCGAGGGCCTGTAATAGGCAGTCAATTCCTTTTTCAGGGGAAAGGCGGCCAACATATCCGAGCGTACGCATATGCTTTTTAGATAAATCGTCTACTGATTTACCGGACGCGTAACGCGCGGGATCGATTCCGGAGGGAATAACCGCCATTGGACCGGAAAAGCCCTTTCGTTTTAGGACTTCCAGACATGTTTGATTTAAGCCCAGCATTACGGACGCCGTTTGCAGGACGGCTTTTTCCATCCATCGAAACGGGGGGGGATAGGTTTTAAAAATATCCTGACAGGTTTGCACCACCAACGGGATTGCGTGTTTTCTTGACCAGCGGGCGAGTCTATTTGCAGCCAGGCTATAGGGTTCTTCGTAAACAAAAAGAAGGTCCGGCCGTGTTTGATTCAAGACGTTGAAAATGCCTTTGTAACTGAAGGTGGCGCCATGCCAATTGTAACGTACCGGCAGAGGATAGACTTTAATTGGCTCGTTCGGCTCCGGCGCATAATGCAAGGGTTGAGATACATAGAGAGTCCAACAGTCCGGAACTATGAGCGAGACTTCCCATCCCCGGCCATGAAGCCATTGAAAAGGCTTTCGGTATTCGGGAACGAGTGCGCCATGCCAAACCACGGTGAGGCGTTTTTGTGGAAGCGATTCGGTCATCAGTCAGCATCTGCGGTGGCACTTAAGATGAAGCGTGACTGCAAGGCCTGCAAGCGCTGGCCGCCAACGCCCGGGACTTCGCCTACCGCTTCCCAAGATGGAAACCGTCCTTGTTTTTTGCGGGCATCCAGGATTCTTTGAGCCAGAACCGGCCCCAAACCTGGAACTGCGCGAAGTTCATCTTCTGTACAGGTATTGATATCCAACGGTCCGCGGGAAGGTGCGATGCCTTCTATCGGTCCAGCAGCGATACGGGATGCAAATGCACGATAAAGATCCGGAGAAATACCCGGTATTTCCAAAAGGTCACGGGGATCCTCGAATCTTCCGCCATGTCTCGCACGGGCGGAAATGATTGACTTGGCCAAGTCCGGCTCAATCTCCAGTTCGCGAACGAGTTCGAGCGCCGTGGCGGCGTTGAGGTCGATTACGATGGGCGTTGTGGCACCCTCGATCAGCAGATCGGCTACTCGTTCGAAGGGGGTGGGTACCGGGTTCGGACGGACAAGTACCGGCTCGGTTTCCGGAATACCCCCCCAATAGGTTTGATAGGCCAATCCGGCCATGATGATCATTAGTAACGCCAAAATAAGAGCCAGTTCTGTCCGATCCATACCCTATGCGGCTTCCTTCTTCTCCTTGGATTCGGTGTATTAAATCAGTTCCGCTCGAATGCCGCTTTTATGATTTCTAGGCCGCGTGTGTGAGAGAGCGGAATCTTTTAGCTCCCTACAAACTCGGCGGCGTTGTTTTTGTCGATCATTACCGTGGGCAAAACAACTTCGCTTTCGTAAGGCTGCCCGGTGAGAATTTTCTCGGCGATTTGGATGGCCTCTTTGCCCCCGTTGGGATAGAGGAATGTGGCGTAGAGCACACCATCCAGAACCATCTGGCAACCGCCCTCCGGTCCGGGCAGGCCATCGACTCCGATGAAGAGCATGTCCTTTTCGCGCCCAACCTTTTGCGCCGCCAAGTAAGCCCCCATCGCCATGGGATCGTTATGTGCGTACACGATATCGATATCATCTTGGGCCGTAAGCACGGGGCCCATGAGATCAAGCGCATCTTTGCGAAGCCAACGGGCTTCAAACTCATGAATAATTTTGATATTCGGATGTTCTTGCAGGACTTCGCGCATAGGCTCGCTACGGTCCCGGGCGGGGGGGGATCCTGTAAGACCTTTGACCTCAACCACATTTCCACCATCCGGCAAAAGCCTGGCGATTAATTCCCCGGCTTGACGGCCGATGATCCGGTTGTTCGGGCCAATAAAGCAATGATAGGTGTCACCGAGAATCGCCCGCTCCAGGACAATGACTTTAATTCCTGCGTCGTAGGCTTCTTTGACTACTGGAGTGAGTGGCGCGGCCTCATTGGGAGCCACAATAATCAGGTCCACTTGCTGGGTGATAAAGGAGCGGATTTGTGCCACCTGTTTCCCGTTATCTTGCATAGCATCGGCCACTTCGAGCTGAATCTGAGGATGCTGTTGCGCCTCTTTTTCCATGGCCTCATTTTGAGCTTTACGCCATGGTTCGGCGACATTGCATTGCGAGAAGCCTACGATGAATTTAACTTCACCATCCGCTTTCCCGCTTCCTTTCCCGCATCCGGCAATGCTCAGCCCTAACGATAAACAAATAATGGTGGTTATACCTAATTGGAGGATAAAACGAGGTTTCATGTGCGGTCTCCAGTGAAGTCGGCGCTTGCTATATCCCCCATAGTTTACGCGTGTATTGTGCCAGCCGCTAGGACATGATTCGCTTCTTTCAAATCGGATTCTGTATTGTTGTATGCCAATTGATGCAGCAAAACCTATCAGAAATTTGCCCGACGATGTAAAATATCACGGTAAGTATCGATAACCGGTTGAAAACATAATTTTATAGATTTTAAGACAGGAAGCGAAAGATCTACTTATGTTTGCCAATAAGCTACATCAGTTCTTGTTCCCTATCATTGGCGATGCCCCGGCGCGCAAACTGATTTTGAACTATTCGGCCAAGGTAAATCGCCCACCTCAGCAGCTGACTCAAGATGATTTGCCAGGTTTGGGGCAGTATCTCGCGGAGAACATCCGTGTATTTGTCGGCTCGGATCAAGCGAGTCAAATTGTCCAACTGTTTCGGGGAATTTCGGGCCAATCCGCCGCGTGACAGGAGATCATCCGTCAATGCCGTTTATTATCATCGTATTGTATATCCTGGTGATGGGGGCCATTTTTCTTTTTCGACTTATGCCCGAAGTTTATGTCGAAGCATTTAACGATGGTGTGATTGCTGTTGTCTGCCTAATGGGCACTTATCATTTATTTCGAGTTGTTAAGCGATTTCAATGCGGCGATGCGGTCCGTATCAGCTGGTTATTGTTTGCTGTGGGATTATTGGCTGAAGGAGTCGGCCATGTGTGGTACAGCGTGCAGGAATTTGCCGCCGGTGAAGCCATGGCTTTCCCCAATACGGCCGATTTTTTCATCATGGCCGGGGCGATCTGTTATGTCGTCAGTTTTTGGAATTTTAGGCGTTTGATCAAACAAAATGAGATGCTCGAACTTGGCAAGAGCGCCTGGATCGCCAATTCGGTGTTTGTGGCTTTGTTGATTCTAAATATCGTTTTTATCATTCAGCCGACTTTGGCAGATACCGAAGAGTCTTTAGGAATGCGGCTGTTGTATTTGTACTATCCGGTATTTGATACGTTCTTGGCCTATTTCTGTTTGCATCTGGCGCTTTCATTCTTCTCACTGGGTCAGTCTCCTGTGGCGAAGCCATGGACTATTTTGGTAATTGCATTCTTGATCTTCCTCGTGACGGATAGCGCCTATGCCTACTTTGATATAATCGGAACCTATCATCCCTATATGCTCATTAATCCCGGGTGGGGGCTGGCCTATCTATGTGTCTCACATGCCGCGTATGTCCAATCCAAACTGATGAGTGAAGTGCAGACCATCCGGATTGGCGATATTGATTGGGATGCCGATGATGGTGATGAGGTGGGTGTGTTCTAACTCAAGCCGCTGTCAGGTCCGGCTTATTCCGATTAATTCCCAGTTTCAAACTGATAGTGGTTCTTTTACAGTGCAGGGCTCTATGAGGCCAAATCGTTTATGACATACTCGCCCTATGTACAGAATTACTCTTTATACGCTTTGTGTTTGTCTCGTACTTTCCGGCATGGTTTCGGAAGTTGTTGCCCAAGAGAAACAGGCCGAAAAGCCGCCTGCAACAGAAACGGAACTTACTCCGGTCCAGTCGTCCATCGAAATTCTCTCTATGGGAGCAAAAAGCCGGACCTTTGCCCAGATCTTGGCATTACGCAAAAAAGCGTCATTGGACCGTGCCGACAGCCGGCTTCTGACAGAAGCGATCCTGCGTGAGCCGTTGGCCCCGGCATTACACCGTCTTGTTAAAACACCGGACCTGACCTATGCACGGCTAATTGAAGAGGCCACACCCGCGGTGCGCCTGCCTTGGGTGCGTATTGCCAATTACATGAGTGTTTTGGGCATCGCGGTAGCCTCTCAAGGTGAGGCCACGACAACAATCAGAGCGGCGGAGATGATGAATCAGACCGCCGGCCTACTTTGCACCGGGACAGTGAGCCAACTTCCACAAGCCTGGGTATTCCGTACCCAAGCATGCGATATGTTGGTTTCGGCTGTCGGCTATACAGATGATCCCCATAATGTTCGTTACGGCCTGGAAATGATTGCCCGCCTCATGCCTCAGCGGCCAAATTATGGAATTGAGGCTGCGCTTCAACGCGAAAATGATTTGGCACCCTTGGTACTTTTTGCGGATAATATACTCCCCGCCAAACTGAATCCCCGTCCCCCGGATCGTGTTTTTTTGGAGGCGCAACGCACGCTTTATGAAAGGCGGCTTGAGGAATTACCGAAATTAAGCAATCGAGTACTTTCATCCGAGGATCTTGACGAGTTAAAGAAGAGCCTAATCAACGAACGTGATTCCATCCAAAAGGTGCTTGACAAAAAAGGTTCTTATATGGATTGGCTCCGTTCGCGTGTGGATGAACGTTTAAAAGCCTATAGCAGTTTCCGGCCTGATCTTGTGGACAAAGTGGACCAAATTTCATGGGACATGCTGTATTTGGCGGCAGCCCGCAAACTGTATGAGCTGGAAAAGGGGCGTCCCGCCGAACTCAAAGAATTAGTGCCGGACTATATTCCTGAGTTACCCAAGGATCCTTTCGATCCTGACGGAGGGACATACCGTATTTCCGGTACCCGGGTTTATTCGCTTGGTTATGACGGCAAAGACAGCCAAGGGTTGGTGCGTGCCTATTATTTTCCCGATCCGGATACCGATATGGGCCGCGAGGGGGATTTGGTGCTCCAACTGCCGAGCCTTAAGAAGTGAATTCGATCCGTAGGTGTTCTATGCAGCGTGGCGCGGCAGCCTGTTCGACAGTAGAGTGACAATACTATGGGTAGTGTATTTGGACGTCTTTTCCGTATTGCCACATGGGGCGAATCTCACGGTCCAAGCGTTGGTGTTGTCATAGATGGTTGTCCGCCGAGACTTCCTATGGATGTGGACGCCATTCAGCACCAGCTAGACCGCCGCCGCCCGGGACAGAGCCGTATAACGACGCAGCGTAAGGAATCCGAGACGGTCGAGGTCCTCTCCGGCGTGTTTGAAGGTAAGACTCTGGGGACACCGATTGCTCTTTTGGTCCGCAATGAGGATCCACGTTCCGGAGCCTATAAGGATTTTCAACATATCTACCGGCCTTCACATGCCGATTTTACCTATGACGCCAAGTACGGTTTTCGCACGTGGCAGGGTGGAGGGCGAGCCAGTGCACGGGAGACTGTGGGGCGTGTGGCCGCCGGAGCCGTAGCAGAACAGGTCCTCGCCGGGGAGTGGGGTGTTGAAATTGTGGCTTATGTCTCGCGGATTCATGAGATTGCAGCCCATAAGATTCCCGAAACAATCTCCCGGGAAACTGTCGATGAAAACATCGTGCGTTGCCCGGATTCGGAAGCAGCGGAACGGATGATTGAACGAATCGACCGTGCACGACGGGATGGCGAATCTGTCGGCGGTGTGATCGAGTGTGTTGTGCGCAATGCACCGGTGGGTCTTGGCAATCCTGTTTTTGACCGGCTCGATGCCGATTTGGCTAAGGCGATGTTGAGTATTCCGGCCACCAAGGGATTCGAAATCGGCTCAGGATTTGAAGGCTCAATGCTAGAAGGCTCAGCACATAACGATCCTTTTGTTATGCAAGATGGCAAGCCTTCCACAATCCGCAACTACTCCGGCGGGACACAGGGGGGGATATCGAACGGCCAGGAAATCCGTTTCCGGGTAGCTTTTAAGCCCACGGCTACGATCAGCAAAGAACAAGAGACTATCAGCGACCGGGGTGAATCTGTGACATTGGCTGCCAAAGGCCGTCACGATCCCTGTGTTGTGCCGCGTGCCGTACCCATTGTGGAGGCGATGACCGCGTTGGTTCTAGCGGATCATGCATTATTGCAGCGGGGACAGTGTGGACATGTGCCTACACTCGATGATTTTCCATGGCTCGATGGTGATGCGTAAGTTTTGGCCGGGTGTCTGTTTTTCCCTTTAAACCACAAGCCGTACATTGCTTGATACCGGCAAAGGGCCGGTTGACGGCGCATTAATTACCGAGTGTCGCTACTGAACGATGCAGTCAATGATTATCCTTTCTTAAGGCCTATTGATACTCGATTGTGGTCATTTGGTGACTGAAACGAGCTGTTTGTCTCTACTAGGTGTTGGGAGAATTCCATGATGAATTTTCGAACAGAACCCGCATTGACTCTTCGTGAAGCGACCAAAGTGGCTCGCAATATGTACTTAACCGGGCATTACTGTTCAGAAGCGATTCTGGCGGCCATCGGCCAGGCGTGGGCTGCGGAGTACGATCCTGCGATTTTAAAGATGGCTTCGCCATTTGGCGCGGGCGTGGCCGGTAAAGCCGATTTGTGCGGGTGTGTTAGTGGTGGATCGTTGGCGATTGGATTTCTCTTTGGCCGTAATAACCTGAAAGAAGATCTAACGCGGTGCTGGGAACTCACCGGCCGTTTTCATGAACGCTTTGAGAAAGACCTTGGATCGACAAGTTGTGAGCATTTCACAAAAGGCAAATTCAACCGTATTACCCATATGCGTTGTTATCGATTGGTTTCACGGGCGATTAAGATTCTATGGGAACTGATCGAAGAAGAAGCCAAGACGTGTCCAGCGGGGTGATACCAAGAGGGCCTTGGGCGTTATCCAATAAGTCGTAGCAAATTTATGTTTTCTTGGGTTTACGGTTGTTGGCTAAAATACGCAATCTTCCTTTCGTTGATAAACCACGATAGTTGAGTACGATAGGCCGGTTGAGGCTTATGGAATGATACGTCGTGCTCATGTTCGTGATGTTCGGGCGATAAAGACCTTGGTGGACGCCTACCAAGAGGAAGGTGTGCTTTTGCCTCGGACTTTGAACGATCTTTACGGACATTTGCGCGATTTCTTTGTTGTTGTGCATGAGGGGCAAATCCAAGGTTGTGTTGCTCTGGAAGTTGTCTGGGAAGATCTTGCGGAGATTCGGACTCTGGTTGTTTCCCATGAAGCGCGGGGGCACGGCTATGGCGAAGCGTTGATTCTGGTCAGTATGGAAGAGGCTTTGCGGCTGGAAATACCACGTGTGTTTGGGTTGACAATGATCCCGGAGTTTTTCACGAATCTAGGCTTTGAGATCGTTCCCAAGGAGACATTGCCCCAAAAAGTATGGAATGTTTGTGTGAACTGCCCCAAATTCACGGATTGTCATGAAGTGGCGGTGGCCATGACAACCAAGGCATGGGCGGCGCAACGCGATAAGATCGGTGTTTCACCGGATGCAATTGCCGCCGCTTTTGTCGGTTAGTGTGCTAGATTGAAAGGCGGCCGCACCATGCGCGATTTCCGCATGAGTCAGCCGTCCGGTTCCGCCGGTTAGATCGGCGGATTTTGGATTCAAAGATAAAGGTAAACAGCAATGTTTTTGGCACGTGTTGTGGGAACGGTGGTTGCCACACAAAAAGATCACAAACTGGCGGGCGGCAAGCTGCTGATCTGTCAGCAATTAGACATGACCGGAGCGCCGAAATCGGCCTATGTTGTGGCTATGGATGCGGTGGGCTCCGGGCGGGGCGACGTGATTGTCTACGCGGCCGGGTCTTCCGCGCGTTTGACCGATGTAACCGATGGGTTGCCGGTCGACGCAGTCATTATGGCGATTGTGGACAGCCTCGAAGTGAATGGCGAAATCACCTACAAAAAAGGTGAGGTGGGAGAGCCCGCGTGAAACTGGCCACTGTAATCGGAAAAGTATGGGCTACCCAGAAATACCCCTCTATGACCGGTATTCAGCTATGTGTAGTCCAACCCATAGATGAATTCCGAAACCCTGATGGTGAACCGATTATTGCCAGCGACCATACCAATCGATGTGGTCATGGAGAGACTGTTTATCTCGTAGATGGCGGAGACGCCGCGCGAGTAGAAGAAGGGCGTTCGTTGCCTGTGGATGTGGCTATTGTGGGGATTATCGATTCCCTATCGACCGATGGAGCATCCTCATGAGAATGGCCCGAGTGATTGGCAACGCTGTCTCAACCCTTAAGCATGAAGCCTATGAAGGGAAAAAACTTCTGCTTTGCAAAGCCTTGGACTTGGAAGCAAAACCATCCGGGGCGGCGTTCATTGCCGTTGATCTTGTCGGCGCAGGAGAAGGCGATGTCGTTTTGATCGGCTCGGCTCCGGGCGTGGCCCAAAAAGTTTTTGGGATCAAGATCGCCCCGATGCGTGAATTGGTAATGGGCATCGTGGACGAGGCCGTGGTTGGGGATAAATATATTTATCGCGTACAAGATGAATGAATTCTTTTCGATAAAACTCCTTTTAATTCTCTCATGACACAAGACCGATCAAGCGGACCGCCACTTCTAAAAAATTCAGAACGTGGTGAGACAGTTGAGCCGTTTTTGTCACGCGATGAAATTGCCGCTCGTATCAAGGCAATCGCCCGTGAGATCGATAAACGCCACAATGACAAGAGACTGATCCTTATCTCTCTCCTTAAAGGGTCGGTTTTCTTTTTGGCGGATTTGGCCCGGTCACTACATGGTGATGTGGAACTTTATTTTATGCAACTTTCCAGCTACGGAAATTCCACACGGCCCGGGGAAAAACTGGAACTCTATGAATTGCCGCTACCCAATGTTAAAGGTCAGACAATTATTTTGGTTGAAGATATTCTCGATACCGGTCAGACTTTGAGCAAAGCTAAAGCGTATTTCGAGAATCTTGGTTGTGGTGCTGTAGAGATTGCTGTCTTATTGGTCAAGGAGGGGCATGAAAAAGAGAGTACTCTCAATCCTGATTATATCGGTTTTGTGATTCCGGATGTTTTTGTGGTGGGATATGGTCTGGATTATGCAGAACGTTACCGGCAACTTCCGGATATCGGAATTCTGCATTTTGATGGCGGCGCGGAAGCGGATGGCACATGAATCATGGCTCGAGTTTGTATCCTTGGCATCGGTCCGTTGGAATTTGAAGGCCCTTCGATCTATAGCGGCTCGGCCAACCGGGTTTGGCAGCTGGCGCGGCCTCTGTTGGAACGTGGACATGATCTAACTTTAGTCTGTATGCGTTCAACCGCCGCCAAGGAACCGTTAAGCACGCCGGCGCCTCAATACATTAGCGAACGACTTACTTATTATTCCTTAGATGAAACAACTCAATTCAATGACGATGCGTTACTGCAATCGATTGTGGATGATTCAAAACCCGATGTCTTGATCGGAGCGAATATCTATCCCAGCGCACGTGTTTCTGTGCTTAAGCGATCTGTTCCGTTATTTGCCGATCTGAACGGTTACACCATGGGTGAGGCCCAGGCCAAAGCCCGGCGGGAAAATGAGGATGGGTACTTGGTGCATTTCTATAACATCGTCTGCCAAGCCCTTTCCAATGCCGATGCGTTTTCGGTTTGTTCAGGCCCCTACCGGGAGGGTATTTTGGGTGAACTCTTGGTCTTGGGTAGAGAGTTCGACCCGGATGCCGTTTTTGTTATTGAAGAAGCCAAAGAGCCGCCGGAAAAATCAGTGGAAGATATTCTTGAATTTCGCAGCCGCATTGCGGAACCGGATGATTTTCTGGTCTTGTGGTCGGGTGGCTATAACACGTGGGCCGATGTGCGGACGTTGTTTGGCGCACTGGAATTTGCCATGCGGCAAAATCCCAGAATCCGGTATATCTCGACAGGTGGTGAGATTGCGGGACACGATGAAAAGACCTACCCGGAACTTCTGCGATTGGTGGATTCCTCGGAGTCCCGTGCACGGTTCACGTTCTTGGGGTGGGTGCCTATGAATGACGCTCAGCTGGCGTTCCGTGCGGCGGATGTTGGCATCAATGCCGATCTGGATTGCTTTGAGACCATGCTGGGAGCACGAAACCGAATTACGGAAATGCTGGCAACCGGCTTGCCTCCGATTACGACTCGGGGGGCCGAGATTGCCCGGATTGTGGAGCGGGAAGATATGGGCTGGGTAACGCCAATGGGAGATGTTCAAGCCTTGGCGGATTCCATTCTAGAGGCTGCCGGCAATAAAGAAGAAATAGCCCGCAAGTCACAGCGGGGCCGAGCCTATGCCGCCTCTCACTATACGTACGATGCCGCGGCCCGCCCTCTAATTAAGTGGGTGGAACAGGTGACATAACCTCTCCGCATGAAGAGCGCAAGACTGTAGGCTATTATGATGGCTTCATGGCATAATCTATCTCTGCTGAGCAGTGAGGTAGTTAATGACTGACCTGAAATGTGAGTTCTAAACTGTGCTAAAGCTCCGCGACTTAATTGTTCTCCACAATCAGCAAGGCCTACATGCGCTTGTTGATATGAAGGGTGAATATGTAGTGGCCATGTCGGGAAAAAGGACTATCACCTCTGCCTGGCCTTCTGCCGCTGCCGCCAAATCTGTCATCGGAGCGATGCCGGAGGTCCGAACCAAAGAAGTCTGTTTAGGAGACCTGATTGAAGAACTCAAAGCCCGCCAAATCAAAGGTATTGCTTGGAATCTGAATGCTTCCGATAAAGATACCAAAGATATTGAAGCGAAAATTGTCTGGTTGGATGAGTAATCCGGTCAGGTACTGTAGCGAAATACTCCATCCGGTTGTTTTTAATGGATTAAGGTTGAGCGGATGGATAGGCCGTTATGGCAAAAAGAGCCAAGCCGCTTGAATCCCGCCCGTTCGCATCGCGTATCACGAGTTCTATAGGCGCCTCGTCATTGGAGCGGACAAGAACTTCTTGCCAGTGCAGTTTGGCGTGATAAAAACCATCGCTTCGCAACTGATGTTTGGATGACGCGTACCGATCACGGTAATCCCAAACATCCCGGTGCGAAAAAATCGGGATCCGTTCAACTTTGCCGCTGGGGAAAAACAGTTCAATATCCGCAAGCAGCCGGGAATTTCTTGTCTTAAGCTTTGGATCGAGTGTTTCAAACGCGCACCAAAGGAATTGCAGACGTCTGATTTCTTGATCCAAAGGCAGCGTCCAAACCGTTCCGTCGCAGTTGGCTGTTGTCAACACCGGCCAAGCGCCTGATTCATCAAACGGGAGTGCAATGAAAAATCGGCTATTGTGTCCGCGCCACCAGCCCGGCTTTAAATGAGGATAAAATTTCCACTGTCCGTGGGCATCATGACGGCGGAATGGATTGTGACGATAATCGGCGTTGGCGATGGGAGTGATATCTAACGCCTGACTTCATAAGGCTCAAATGTTCAAATTTATAACCTATTGATATTATGGCACTTAAGTTTTGGCGGGGTTGTGATTTGGGTGTCGCAAAGTTAAATTAAAAAAATGTTTGCGCGGAAGATTGTTAATCGTAGCGGTTCGACCAGTGTGAAAGTCATCCGCAAAGAAAAAGGGAAGTACCGTGTTGTTCAGACCATAGGAACTTCAAAAGATCCTGCTGTCATCGAGCGCATGTGGCTCCAGGCCCAGAGTATTGCCCAAAAATCGGATCCATACCAAAGCAAACTCTTCGCCCTGGAAAGCGCAACGGATTTAATTGTCGAAAATGCTATGGATTCGTTATCGAATGCCAGTATTCGCACGATTGGTCCCGAACTGATTTTTGGAAGCTTATTCGATCACATCGGTTTCAATCAAATTGATGACCGTTTATTTCGACACCTCGTGATTGCCCGTTTGGCTTTTCCTACCAGCAAACTGAAGACGGTTGACTATCTTTACCGTTATGAAGGTATTTCGCTGTCTGTTAATACGCTGTATGCATTTCTCGACCGTCTGCACGGCCGCTACAAACAAGAAGTCGAACAAATCGTTTACCGGCACAGCCAAAAGCACTTGGGTTCCATCTCGGTCGTTTTTTACGACATGACCACGTTGTATTTTGAAGCTGAAGACGAGGATGATTTGCGAAAGATCGGTTTTTCCAAAGACGGGAAGTTCCAGCATCCACAAATCATGTTGGGATTGTTGGTTGGGGAGGGTGGCTTGCCCATCGGTTACGATGTATTTGAAGGCAACACCTTTGAAGGCCACACGTTGCTACCCACACTCACCCAAATTCAAAAACGGTATGGATTTCAACAACCGATTGTTGTCGCCGACGCCGCCATGCTTTCGAAAGCCAACTTAGCGCGTCTTTCCGAAGCCCACTATCGGTTCATTATCGGAGCACGGATCAAGACTGAAAGCGAAGAAATCAAGCAAGAAATTCTGTCCCGCTCCAAGAGCTTACAACATGGCGATCACTTTGTGTTGAAGCGTGAGGATGGTACGCGTTTGGCCGTCACGTATTCGGCAAAGCGTGCAAGCAAGGATGCACGGAATCGGGAAAAAGGCTTATCCCGGCTTCAGAAACGCATCCGGAGCGGGCGTTTGACCAAAGAGAACCTCAACAATCGAGGGTACAACAAGTTCTTGGTGATGGACGGCGCGGTATCGGTACGGATTGATGAAGAGAAGGTGCTTGCGGATCAAAAATGGGATGGTTTGAAAGGATATTTGACCAATACGCGCCTTGGCGCCAAGAAGATTGCCGAACAGTATTCTCACCTATGGCAGATCGAGAGAGCCTTCCGTATTTCGAAAACCGATTTGCGAGTGCGTCCGATTCATCACTATCGAAGACGTCGGATTGAAGCCCACCTGTGCATCGCCTTTGCGGCCTATGCCATTTACAAGGAACTGGAGCGGCTATTGAAAAACAAAAAGATCGTGATGAGCGCAAAGAGGGCGGGGGAACTGACACACAATATGTACGAAATGCACTACACACTTCCAGATTCGAAAATGAAGAAAAAAAGAGTGCTGAGAATGGATAAGGAACAACAGATTCTATTTGATGCCATTCATAAAAAGTAAGGGTGTCGCAAATGTGAAGTCAAGAAAATTGTCTGGTTGGATGAGTAATCCGGCCAGGTACTGTAGCGAAATACTCCATCCGGTTGTTTTTAATGGATTAAGGTTGAGTGGATGGATAGGCCGTAATGGCAAAAAGAGCCAAGCCGCTTGAATCCCGCCCGTTCGCATCGCGTATCACGAGTTCTATAGGCGCCTCGTCATTGGAGCGGACAAGAACTTCTTGCCAGTGCAGTTTGGCGTGATAAAAACCATCGCTTCGCAACTGATGTTTGGATGACGCGTACCGATCACGGTAATCCCAAACATCCCGGTGCGAAAAAATCGGGATCCGTTCAACTTTGCCGCTGGGGAAAAACAGTTCAATATCCGCAAGCAGCCGGGAATTTCTTGTCTTAAGCTTTGGATCGAGTGTTTCAAACGCGCACCAAAGGAATTGCAGACGTCTGATTTCTTGATCCAAAGGCAGCGTCCAAACCGTTCCGTCGCAGTTGGCTGTTGTCAACACCGGCCAAGCGCCTGATTCATCAAACGGGAGTGCAATGAAAAATCGGCTATTGTGTCCGCGCCACCAGCCCGGCTTTAAATGAGGATAAAATTTCCACTGTCCGTGGGCATCATGACGGCGGAATGGATTGTGACGATAATCGGCGTTGGCGATGGGAGTGATATCTAACGCATGGCCGGGTTCGGAATATTGGCTGTTCGACAGCACTCCGGAAGTATCTTGCATAGAACCATCAGCCCTGGCCTTAAACGCAACGCCCTCAAGATGAAAAATAGAGGAAGCCTTCTGTGTGATAGTAAAACCGGAAAAATTCTCCGCTTTTGTAAATCGATAAACAGCGGCTGTTGAGATATAAGGATTCGGTTGATTGGTGGAAGTCAACTCGATCCAACCTCGTATGGGACGAATAACCGAGTGCGCCCCTGGGCGCCGGTACTCTTGATCGCGCAAGAATAAGTAATTGCGGGGAACAACGTGTTGTCCGGCAACAAGCGGTTTGTGGATTGATGCACCGGAAGCCAGATCGAAATTGACCGATCCTATTTCGACTCCATCCTCCCAGCGATCTATGTCTTCCAGCCAGCCGATGAGTATGACTTCTTGTGCCTGAATTGTATGAGGAAGGGTGAGAGACCTTGTCTGATTCGGGGCGATCTGAATCTCGAGCGCCCCACCCTGATATGCGGATGGATTGGAAACGGTAAGCTGCCGGGTTTCGATATTGTCTTCATTTTGCACAAGAATCGTCAGGCGTTCCGTGTTCCAATGGGCGATGCAGAACGGCATCGCCAGCAATGCTGAAACGATCACCCATCGAGCCGGCAAAATGGAGGTGCTACGTGGCAGGCGAATGTTCAGTTTGAGGACGATCCAATTCGTTAACACCGCTATTAGGTATAACGCCAGTAAAATCGCACAAAGAGCCGAAACAAAGTATATCGGTCCATCCGGGGCCGTGTTGCGTACTATTCGCCATAGCGGACTTTGGACGACGAAACGGCCAAGGCTTTCGGGGCCTTCATTGATCCATTGATCGCTCCAAATTGTTTGAGGATTGAATGGATTGTCATAATAAATCGGGCCTTCGGCGACCTGGGCGTACAGCAATACATTCCAAACCACAAGCAGCAAACAGGAGACACTAAGCAAGCATCGGGGGATTCGTTTTTGTGCCGCCCATTCCAAAAGCATGCCCAGCCCGACAGCAACGAGAGGCAGGACGGTTTCCAATCGTCGTTGTCCAAATGCGCCTCCAGCCCACCAATCTATGACGGAAGCATTGAGGGTAAGTTGAAAGAGAAATCCGACCAGCAAAAGGATTAAAAACTGTAGGTTTTTCCTAAAGGCCAGCGGCAGCGAAAGAAATCCGACCAAATGGACCGGATGCCAGGTAAACAGTCCATGATACCAATCGAATAGAACCTTAAAGTGATTCAACCGTCCAAGGCGTATGTAGTCTTCACCCTGAGGCGCTGTGAAAACCGCCAATCGTTCGAAATACCAGACCAACATTTGTGGCGCAAATGCGATGAACCACCCGGCCACAAGGATGAGTCCGGATGTGACCGCGAGCCGCATTGCCATCCATCCACGATGGTTTTTTACGCCGTTGCACAAAAAATCGATCCAGGGAAGAATTAAAAATAGAAGCAACTGAGGGCGGACCAGGCAGCCTAAACCCAGGATGAATCCGAGCCTGAATAAACGAGCATTCGACCAGCGGCTGCGGCTATCCAGCCAAAGTTTGTACCACCAGGCCATCAATCCGAATGTTAGGGCATGAGAGAATGAGCCTTCACAGTAGCCATAGCAAAGCAGCGGACTGGATAGCACGGTGACGGCTACCGCCAATGCCGCCGGTACGGGGGAAATCCAACGGCGAATAAGACGGTACGTGAATAAGGCTCCCGCGAGCATTCCAATCAAAGAAGCCAACGCCACAGCCATCTTTTCCGGTGTGGTATAGCCATCCGCGAGAGGCACAATCCCCCAGGTTGCCAGACATTTCATGACCAGATGAACGGGGATATAAATCGGGGCGCTCCAGAGAGCCAAACCGATCGTCGCGCCACTGTATCCATAGCCGGTTTCTTGGCTGAGATGGACAGTCATGTCGCGCATCCATCCGCTGGAATACCAGGCGGCCTCGTTCATTAGAGAGAAATCGCCGTCCACGACCATGCTGCGCAGATAGGCGTAATAAAAATCGCCATCGGAGCCGGCGTGTGGCTGTAAAAAAGGAATAGCAAAAGCAAGAAGAACAATCGAAATCGCCGCACCGGCTTGTCTGGAATTCAAACGGGGCCAGCCCCAGAAAAAAGTTCGTAAGGCGGTTAAGACCAAAAGAATTTTGAAAGGATTTCCGTAACTACGAAGTGAAAATGGCCCTGCTGAAATACGTACATCCGCCAATAGCAGCAACAGTGCCAGCAACGAGAGCGCCAAACAACAATCCACGAAACGGCGCAAGAAAGAGAAGCGATTTTGATTTTGGCGGTTCATCGAAGAGCATTATAGCGTGAGAGAGAGTATTGCACGCTGGATGCCGGAGTCCGGTTATTGTTCTTTGAATTCGAGAATCTCTCCCTCACGGGATAACAATGCCCAGCGTCCGTCACTCGTTCGCCACGCATCGGCGACCCAGTCTTCGGCATTATAAAAAGGAGAATGAACCGGAGGAGCCTCGCCGAGATTATGAATCGCCCCGGAACAGTCGACGACATATAGCCCCTTGGGATGTGGAACCAAGGCCCGGGCCACATCGGAGCCGAAGTTTAGCCCTTCAGATAGTGCAGAGGCTGCGGCTGTGTTGTGAATCTTTCCATCTTTATAGAGGACAAACACATCCCTGGTTCCATTCATTGCCAAATCGCAGGGCGGGTACATGTATTGTGGAAGGTTGAATTCGTCATCCCGGTCCTGGCTATGTATGTAGCCTTTTCTGCTTGTCGTCAACGCCGACAAGGCCGATCCATCGGATGAAAAGGCAAGCGCAAAGATTTGCTCGCCGGGTGTGCACGGAACGTTCCATTGCAGTGAACCTTCGATATTGAATATATCACCCACGGAATCGGCAAACAGAGCACCGTATTTGCTATGCCAGGTGGCAGTCTGAATCGTACGGCCAATGCGTTCGATACTTTTTTCAATGCGGCCATTTGTATCTGACACGATCCCGTTTTCTGAAAATTCGACGAAACGATTCTGTAATGGTACAAGGCCGATGATGCGATCCTGCCGTTGCGCAGAAGACATGCGGCGGCGATGCCGGATTCGGATTGTATCGGCAAGCACCTCGGCGTAATTCCGCAGGGAGATGGCGGTTTCTATGGGCATCAGCTGCGGGATCGAGGTTTGAAAGTTAATATCTTGATAATCTGTGGAGGAGATTCCGGCGGTATTTAATTCATGGACATTTAGCTCACCTTGGGCATTGTACAATCCAAGTTTGATTGTTCCGTGCGTTTGATTATCACTCGTCCTAATCCGGAAAGAAAAGTCATAATCGCCGGGAGGAAATTCATAATAGGGGCCGTAACACATGGCCTGCAATTCGTTTTTTGATTTTGCCCGTAGCGCTTTGCCGCCGTCCGCCGCCGTATCCGTAACGACATCCGCGTTTTGTGTATACAGACGTTCGGTCTGAAACAAAACATCTGCCGGAATGCACTGCACATTGGGCATGATTACGACGGACTTTGGGCTTATTGCGGTATCGTCAAAACAAACCAATGCTTTTAGAGACTGGGGCGCATCGAGGTGCACATAACACTCGGGCCTTTCGCCTTCTTTTAACAGGGGAAGGTGATGAATACCCAAATTCCGTTCGGATACAATAGCCCCTTCAGATTTAGAGATTTCGAGTTTTATTTTGTCGATGCCGTGTATTTCCGGGAGATGAAAACTGATCCGGTAATCTCCCGGTTCAAACCGGCCCAAAGTGATTGCCGAATTCGGATTTTCCGATGCTTTTCTATTTTCTATCGGAACAATTTTCACAGAGGGGAGCAGGCCGGGGACCGGCTCTATTCGGTCTGTTCTTTCGAGAAGCAGACGTCCCGACTGCTGGCGTGTTATCGCAAAGCCATTCCGGACAGCCTCGCTGTAGACAGCGGACGCTTTGCTTTGTTCGTTTTGGGCTAGCAAGTGAAAATCGAGCACGATGGCGTCCGCTTCCTGCCAGGAATCCAAAGGCCGGGGATTCGCGAGAAAACTTCCCGCATCCATACGGGCGGAATCGGGCAAGGCAACAGTCTTATCGATTAACTGCGCATAGAGATGCTTTCCGTAGACCGGTTTATCCAAGAGCGATGTGAAGTGGCGGAATCCGATTTCTTTAAACTGATAATGATCGAGCATATACCGGCCCACAGTGTGAGTCTGAAGATACGCCATGGGGTGATTGCCGCCCCCTTCATTTAAGCCAAAATAGAATCGCGCCCCTTTGGCACGATGTTCTTCGATCCAATCTGAGTCATCCCGATTTGTGCTTGATTCGTTAAGCCTGCGCCAGCCTTTACATTCCGTATAATAGAAAAATTCCGGCGTATGAATCAGCTCATCCATAACCAAGATGAGTGAATTCTTTGGGAGGTATGATTTCGCGGCAATAGCGTCTTGATAGAAGAAGTAGTTGTTACGGTACCAGCCCCGGCTTATCAGCAGGCTGAAACCGATGACCAGCATTAAAGCGGGGAATATATAAACCGTATTGCCGAGTTTAGGTTTACGTTTTTCCAGCCATACGGCGATTGTTTCGCAGCCGATGGCGGTTACCAAGGCAAGCGGTGGAATGGCCAGCAGAGTGTAATAATCGTGCCCGATATGGTGTCCCGGGATAACGAGATAGAATACGGCTGTTCCGGCCAGCCACAGCCAGAGAAATGCGCGATTCCGATATGGAAAAAGAAGCCGTACGATGCCGATGGCGAAAGGTATGGTCCCGATAAACGCCAAAACCTGATCGTTCCAACGAGCCGCTATAGTTTTCGAGAAAATGGGATCGAGCCATACACCCAATAGATTCTTTTGAAAAGTAAAGTTCTCAAAATGCCGCATAAATGACGCGCCGGTTTCAAGATAAAAATCATGCGCATGCCGATACCACAGAAATGCCGGAAACAGAACAATAAGAACGGAAATTAAGAATTGCGGTTTGGCCAAGGCCCGCCACCCGGCGCGAGTAACGACGATCCAGGCCAGCGGCAAGGCCACAAATAAACAGGGGGGCTTGAATAAAACACCAAGCGCCAAAGCGATAGCGGCCATGAAAATCCAACGATCACGCTTATCGGATTGCCAATGCAGTAGAAAGGCGATGGAGCCTGTCGAGCAGCAAACCATGGTCATGTCGGCCATGTAGGTTCGACCGAAATAGACTGCCAATGGCGATGCCGCAAAGACGGCCGCCGCGAGCAGGCCTATTCGGGGATTCCAAATCTTTCGACCGATTTCGGCTATTGCCCAGACTGCACCTACCGAGGCCAAGATTGTCAGCAGGCGTCCCCATACCTCGCTAAAACCAAACAAACGGTATAACCAAGAGATGAAATAAGGGAAAAGCGGGAATTCCATCTCCGCATGAGCGCCGGAGCCCAACCAATCGATTTCCGGATAGAGGAAAGGAAGGTGATTTTCCGCGTAATTGCGGGCCAGTGCGGCGGTTTCGGCCTGCCGCCAGGCATTCCAATCATTGAGGGGATTGGTGATGCCATAAAGACGCACAGCGGCGGCCAGCAGCAGCAACGCTCCCAAGGCCCATACCCATTTTAATGCACCCTGTTGCTTTTCTGTGCTCATGCATCTATCACCAAGAACAGCACTTTACGGCTGAACTTATGAGATGCAATAGAAGGAGATAGAAATAGAAAACAGCGCAGGAAAAAATCATTCACGCACAAACAGCCGTTTGATCGAGCGCGTGGTGGATTTGGCGCCGTTATAAATTTGACGTCCGACAATTTGTACGCCGCGTACAGGCATGACCACGGCGGTTTTACCGACAGCGGCCACACCCCGGAATGTAGCGCGTCCGGCATAGGCAAAAGCGTTAGTCCCGGCGATGGCCGGTTTCGTAACAAATGTATCCATTACTGCTCCGGTTGCCTCGAACGCTCCCGAGAATCCTATTGTTACCCGTTCCCAGGCATCCATTGCGCTGAGCCGGGGTTTGACACGGGGCAGGACGTCTTTGGTAAACATATCGCGGGTATCGGCCAAAAAGGCGGTCATCATTTTTGCCATATGTTGTGTGGCCTCTTCCCGGTCCCATCCGGTAAATGCCCGGCATCGGTGAAGTGCGGCGTGGCCGGTGGCCGAAGTGAGCAAACCCGCACCGATCCCTTGGATTAGGTCGTCCATTACCTGACCGACAAAGGGAACTCGAGAAAAGAGCTGCTCGGTGAATTTTTCTCCGAAACTGAGGAAATTAACCGCTGCTACGACACGAAGCGTATCGCGGAAAATAGCCAGCTGTTCGCGTAAAAACGGGCGGCTGTTATAGATGCCGATTACGCGCACGACCATCAGGGCGTTACGGTAGAGCACGACGATAAGATCCACAGCACGAAAAGGACTTAACGTAACCGCAAGCATAATATCCCGCACTGAACCGCGGATCTGTTTTTCGGCTTGTGCATCGAGAGTACTCAAGAGCGGATCAATGACGTTCTCTTCATAGTCTCGGATTTTCTCATAGGGAATGTTGTCTTCGCCGGTTTGTTCGAACAGTCCATCCAGCTGCGGTATTGCCTCGAAAGCCATCTGGCATTCTTCGGGAGGCAATGCCGGGTTACAGGCAAGACGCTCCGTGTATTGACGCAGATAAGCGACATAGGCGAGAAGTTCTTTTTCAGATGCTTGGTGCGGATCGGCTATTTGCGGAGGAACGAGCACGCGCGGTCTTTGGCCGATGGCGACATAAAGATAGATCATGAAACCCAACAGCAATGCGGCCAAAAAACCTGCGAAGATATACCCCAGCACCGGGTGGATTTCGCGAAGAATCACATAGGCATGAAGAATTTCGATGCAGGCCGCCCCGGATAGCAATACACCGAAAATCAAGATTGCTGTTTTGACCAATTTCCATGCATGTTGTAATTCCGGAAACATGATGCACTCCAAACAGGCTTATGCTGTCTTTTACTGTACGAAATTCGGGCCGGTCTTATTTAACGTATCCATGCTGTGTTGAATAACCGGCATGCTGCGGTATGTGCAGGTTACACATTTTATTGAAGATACGTGAGTTTGATATTGCCACCCGGCGCGGTGCGGAGATATGCTGTAGATACTATGCACCATACATATGACAACACTCAAGGACTTATTTCGAGACGATCCTGGCCGGCTTTGAGGCTGGCTGTCACCGCAATCACGATTGGCTGTTTAGGAGTTGTGCCAATGAACGTTCAAAGCGCCGAACACGGCCCATTGCCGGGGAGCGATTCAATCGTCCGTTCGGAGTTTATTTATGAGAGCGCACCATTTCCCTCCTGTCATGCTTCAACTTTGGTCGAGGCTGAGCCGGGTGTCATTTTGGCCGCGTGGTTTGGCGGCACGGGAGAGGGAAACAAAGATGTTGGCATTTGGTCCGCCCGCCGGGATGCCGGAGGATGGAGCGAGCCGGTTGAGATCGCAAGCGCCGAAAACGTTCCCTGTTGGAATCCCGTCTTACACAAAACCAATGATGGCGAGGTCCAGCTTTGGTATAAGGCCGGACCCAGCCCTCAAAATTGGTCCGGTCTTATCAAACGTTCAAAGGATGGCGGAAAGACCTGGTCTGAGGAGGAACTTTTGCCTGCCGGGATTTTAGGCCCGATCAAAAATAAACCGTTGGAACTTAAAAACGGAACGCTGATTTGCGGTACCTCAGTTGAAAGTTGGCAGGCTTGGGCGTCCTGGGTGGAGATCACTTCCGATGGCGGCAAAACCTGGGGCAAGTACGGCCCGATCGAGGTTCCCGGAAATCATTTCGGTTTGATTCAGCCCACATTGTTTGAAACCAAGGGCGGCGATCTGCGCATGCTGTGCCGTTCAAGACGCAATATCGGATACGTTTGTATGTCTGAATCCAAGGATGGCGGCAAAACCTGGTCACCCGCGAAATTATTGGATTTACCACACTCCAACACCGGAATCGACGCTGTCCGCATGACCGATGGGCGTATCGCTTTGGTGTATAATCACACGCCGCGCGGACGTACGCCGCTCAATGTCGGCATCTCCGAAGATGACGGCGATCATTTTGCCATTAAGGTTACGCTCGAAGACCAAGAAGGTGAGTATTCCTACCCGGCGGTCATTCAGGCATCAGATGGGCTGCTTCATACGACTTATACTTGGAAACGGCAGAAGGTGAAATATGTCGTGATTGATCCATCCAAGTTGTGACATTTGCCGATTTCCAGATTCCCTAATTATCATTTTCGCGCCGTCCGGTGATTTTCCGGACGGCGTTTTTCATGGAGACTTTTCACCGGCAACCAGCTCTATAGAGAGCAGCCCTACCCGCGAATCCCATTTGTATTCTATGAGAATCAAGTATCAGGATATCCTTTTTTGTTGTGTATTGACCTAACTTCCTGACAAAACAGACGTTATGAGACTTTTTTTGTGATGTGGCCCGAACGAAGTTGTCAGGAGTTGTAAAAAGACGTCTTAAACCGTCATCTAAATCCAACTTCCTGCAAAAACGTTGCACTATCTATATAAACGTGCCGGTTTCTTCGGCATCACGTTTCGCAACGAGCGGGGGCGAGAATCGTTGCGTCGCAGGAGGTTAGGGTTCATGTCGTTTGAAGGTATCTCGTTTAAGAGATTTCTTAGAGGCGCTAATCATGAGCCGATCGCTCCCGATGAGGAGAAAGTACTCATACGTAAATGCAAGAACGGAGATGCTGAAGCACGGAATCGACTCATAGAAGGCAATCAGCGTTTCGTGATCCGTATGGCGATGGGCATGCGCGATCAGGGACTGCCAATTGCCGATTTGATACAAGAAGGAAACTTAGGGCTGATTGAATCGATTGAACGGTTCGATCCGGAGCGTGGATGCCGTCTGATATCTTATGGCGCTTGGTGGATCCGGCTGTATATGCAACGGGCCGTCGAGCAAAAGTCGCGCACCGTAACGATCCCGATCAATAAGATCAGCATGTTGAAAAAGATACGCAATTTCGAGTTCACGTATCAAAAATGTTATGGCTTTGCCCCGAAAATCGACGATATTGCAGAGGCTTTGGGGCAGCCGGCGAAGAAAATAGAAGACGCGATCCGTTCGGCTTCGAGCTGTCATTCGATTCATGCGCCGGATGATTCCGGGCAAACCCTGGCGGACAAATTGCCGGGGATCGATACCGGGCCATTACTGCATGGGATTTGGATTTCGGAACTGTCGCGGCGTATCAAGTTGGCGATGACCGCGCTAACCGATCGGGAGCGAGCCGTGCTAAGCCATCGGTTTGGACTGGAGGAAAATACGGAGCCGCTGAGCCTGCGTCAGGTTGGAAGAAACCTGGGGCTTTCGGCGGAGGGTGTCCGGCAGATTCAAGAGCAGGCGCTACAGAAACTTCGCACTCCTGAAGTAGCGCCCATGTTGGAACAGTTTACGGCCGTTTGATGCCGAGCTGAGAAGAAGATTATGAAAATGACTGTACATAGCACTCTCTGCTATTTACCAAGTGACTCCCTCTCCCTCCTCCTTTTCTTTGCAGGTGACTCCTGCATTGAAATCTCTGGACCGGCCCGCTGCCTCAATACTCCTTCGATGTAGTGAGGAGTGCAGCGGGCCGGTTCGCCAAAATGCTGGAAAACGATCAAAAAAGAGGAACCTTTTCGATCATGAGGTACAATAAGTTTATTCTGACTGTCGTTTTAATTTGACCATGCGAGACTTGCGGAAGCCATCTTTGCTTGAACGCCTAATCCTAAATCGATCTTGTAAAACTTATGTTCCATTGGATCGGCCTGTGCCTAGCCGTTTTCCATGGATTACGCGTAACCACCTGCGCCGGCACGGTTTCGAGCTTATTTTGGGTATTTCTTTTGCCCTTGCTCTGATTATTGTCTGCTGGCCGTTGGGGCGGTGTTTGTTTGGGTAGTTCCTAAACAGCCGCCTCAATCTCATAGCCGGAGCCTGCCTGATAATGGGTAGATTCGACCTCCTTTTCTCTTCGCTTTGGCAAGAGTCCGAAGCCTCTCTTTCCCCTGTGCTTTGCCCCTGTTTTGTAACCCTTTATTTTCAGTAGAGCCTATTTCAGACAAAAATCCTTACATTTGTCGTTTTTTTGTTGACAATAACGACAGAAGTCGTTATTTATATTTATCAGATTCGTTCTTCACACAAATCAATCGCTTTTGCAGGCTGGAAAGAGGTAGAGCAAACATGCAATCACGAGGACTGGATTTGCCCGCATCGGAACTGGAAGTGTTGCGCATCCTTTGGGAGCGGGGCCCCTCAACGGTAAGCGATGTACGGGAGCATCTTGCCGCCCAACGTAAAGCACCTATTGCGCATCCCACAGTAGCCACATTGATCCAACGTCTGGAAAAGAAGGGCTATGTCTCCCGGACCGGACAACGGGTGGGGAAGGCGTTTGTGTTTCAAGCCGCGCTCAAACCGGAACGAGCCCGCAAGTATCTCGTGCGGGAGTTTGTTTCACGCAATTTCGGGAATGATCCTTTTCCTGTTTTTTCATCCTTAATTGAAGCCGGCGATTTGAGCGCCGGGGAAATCGCACGTCTGCGGTCGATGCTCGATCAGCTCGAAGCATCTCAAGATTTGGAGGGAGATGATGCTTGAAAATTATTTAAATCTATCCGATCTCTGGTGGCGTTGGTTGTGGTTATGTCTTCCCGGTGGAGTGCTGCTTTATTTCGCTGTGGAGATTGTGCAGCGTTACGGTAAGAAATTCCCGCCTTCGTTGCGGTATTGGTTGTTGATTGCGGTCCTGCTCAATTTTGTGATCCCTGCGCCGTGGCATCTGCAGGTGCCGGTGAAAACGCTGTGGTTATCAAGCGAAACGGTAACCGAGAGATTGGAGCCAGAGCCTTTTACGCAGCCTAAGCATACCGAACGCAAGGCAAATGAAACCGCGAATCGAAATACCATTGCGGCATCATGGCCGAATATAACAAGTGAGTATGAATTTGCCGTTCCCGGACCTTTGGAATCTTCGGAACCTGGTACTGAAAGTAATCCCCGTACACAACAAACGGTTTTAGTGTGGCTCGGGAAATTAGAGATTTCAGATTGGCTCTTTGGCGTGTTCGTGCTGGGGCTGCTCATGGTTTGTATTTCGCTCACGGCAAAAATCACGCGTCTTTTGTGGATTCACTTTCGCGCGCGAACGGACGAAGAACTCACTCGCCAGTGCGAGCGGTTGTGTGTGCGTATGGATTTGCGTATGCCCCGGATCTGGATCAGCGAATGCATTCCCGGTCCGGTGGCGGGCGGATTATTCACGCCGTATGTATTGATGCCCGCTTCGTATCGAAAACTGTCCTCTGAATCGCAGGAACTTCTGCTGCTGCACGAACTCGCGCATCTCAAATTCCGCGATCCTTTGGTCAATTGGCTTCAGATTTTAATCGGTGTGCTGTGTTGGTGGAATCCCTGTGTTTACCGTTTGAATCATCTGATCCGTTGCGAACGCGAACACCGTTGCGACGATTATGTGCTTCAACTGCATCCCGCCGGAGCGGATGCCTATCCGCGTGTATTGCTGGATGCTGCCGAGGAGCAGGTCCGCTGCCGTCAGCAGGCTTTGGTGTCCGCATTTGCCTATCCACATCATGCGCTGAGCGAACGCATTAAAAGGTTGGCGCAAAAAACAAAACCGCAGACACCAATTTGGATGGTGGCAAGTTTGTTGGTTCTATTTTGTGTTCCTCTGTTCTTTAGTGTCGATACGGTGCGCGCGGATTCCGGAGTAATAAGCAGTGAAACTCCCGCATCGATTCCGTATGCAGAAAAAACAGCTGCTCATGGAAAAATAAGCTCGGATTTAGAAGAGCCGCAAGGTGTTTGGTCAATCGAAGGCCCGGACGGCGAAAAGATTTTCACCTCCCATTGGAACTGGAGGGTGGAGCCCGTCTATGCCGACTATGCACCGGACAGCAATATGCTGGCGGTTCCGAGTGGCGCAGGCATCTTGGTTTGGGACTTGAATTGGAATCAGAACAAACCGCGCTATTACCTTCATGAATATTTAAACCAACCCAGTAGTGCAAAGCAGGTACGCTGCATTGCTATTTCACAAAATGGTACTCATGTGATCGACGGGAAACACGATGGCACGGTAACGGTTTATAATGTTTTTGAAGAAGAATCGCTCTATAAGCTCCATTGCCCGCAAGATGAAAACAAACCTGAAAGGGGGACGGGGGGCTACCCAAATATGGAAGTAATGTGCCTTGTGTTTTCTTGGGATGAAAAACAGTTCGCTGTTGGACATCGGAACGGACTCGTACGGATTTTGGAGACGGAAACAGGCAAAGAGCGATGTTCCTTTAACTACGATAAACTCTACAATCCGGCCGGTGAGGAAGCTCCCGGACTGTTAAGATTTTCTCCTGATGGGAATTCGCTTCTGATCGGTCATGCAGGACAATCCAAACAGCAATTTGAATCCCTTCATGGAGACCATTGTTTGGTTGACTTGAATGATCCATCACAAATTCGGGTCATTACACAGCTTAAGACGTTCATACAGACCTTTGCTTTTATGCCGGATGGGAAATCGTATTGTACGGTGTCCAGCAGTTCAATTGTACGTGAAACCCCGGGCGCCAAATACAAACTGCAAGCGTGGGATCTTCAAACCGGTAAAGAACGGACTGATCTATCTCTACCACAGCCTCAAGGAGTAGCCGCGATTTATTTCGACAAACATGGCGATGTGTTGAGTCTTTATGAAGACCGCGAGAAAATCGAAATTAAAAATGAAAGTAAGAATCAAATCCTTTGGGAAAAACCGGCTTTACAAGTAAACAGAGAGATTAGTGTACTGGGATTCTCGCACGATAGCCGTTTTCTTATTAACAGGATTTGGCATGAGACGAAGTGGTATGATCATCAATACCGTGATCCGGACACCGCCAAGCCGGTTCGCGACCTGAATGCAGATCTAGGCCTTCCGGAATTCTATGCAATCCGCGAAATCTCGGCGGATGGGCGATTCGGAGCCGGAGTGGGCAATGAATGGAAAACGTTTTTCTGCGTAGATTTTCTAAGCGGGAAGATATCGAAATTCGAGAATTCGATGGATTTTTCCACACCGATCAAGTTTTCAGGCAATGGTAATCGTGTTTTGGTTAAAGATGTAGAGGGTGAATCCGTTACAATTCTTAATACCGCCTCACTTTCAAAGGTGGCTTGTTTTGAGAGTCCAGCTGTAGATCCCCGCAAGGCGGAGGAATTGAACTACGATGGCCGCCGGCTTTTGGTCAGACAGCCTGGTGGCGCGCGGCTGATCGATATTGAAACTGGCGAAACTGTGCAGACATTCACGATGCCTGACAAGATTTCTGCTCTGCCTCTTGGAAAACAAGAAACAGAGATGTGTGATGGCAAAGGTTTTGAGATTTGTGATGCAATTTTTCATCCTGATGGAAAGCGGATCATTTCGCGTTTGACTTATGATATGAATCCTGGCGACACGCCCCAATACCATTTCCCTCTACAAATTTGGAATATCGAAACGGGTGAGATGATTGAAGAGATCGACCAGGATCGTTTTACCGTGTCCATGTCACTTTCCCGAAATGGACGTTGGCTGGCATTTGGTGAGATGGAAGGCAGGCTTCACCTGGTTGATCTTGAATCGAACCGCCGTTTTATAAAGAAAATGCCAAGCCAATCTTATGTGACATTTTCGCCGGATGGAAACAAGGTACTTATCCGCATGGCTTGGGGTGTGCAGCAAATTTGGGATTTCAAGCATTTGCTTTCTACTTGCAGTGAAGTGGAGATGTCGGCGGATGCTGCGAGCGGCAATGCTTGATGAGTCTTTAGCCTCCTAAGAAATGGAGAGAGACGATGTATGAAGGACTGCAAACGATATCCGATCTCTGGTGGCGTTGGTTGTGGTTATGTCTTCCCGGCGGGTTGTTGCTTTATTTTGCTGTGGAGATTGTGCAACGTTACGGTAAGAAATTCCCGCCTTCGTTGCGGTATTGGTTGTTGAATGCGGTCCTGCTCAATTTTGTGATTCCTGCGCCGTGGCATCTGCAGGTGCCGGTGCAAACGCTGTGGTTCTCAAGCGAAACGGTAACAAAGCGATTGGGCTATGAGTCTTTTACACAGCCCAAGCATACCGAACGCAAGGCAAATGAAACCGCGAATCGAAATACCATTGCGGCATCATGGCCGAATATAACAAGTGAGTATGAATTTGCCGTTCCCGGACCTTTGGAATCTTCGGAACCTGGTACTGAAAGTAATCCCCGTACACAACAAACGGTTTTAGTGTGGCTCGGGAAATTAGAGATTTCAGAGTGGCTCTTTGCCGCGTTTGTATTTGGGCTACTTGCGGTTTGTGGTTCTCTCGCAGTAAAAGTCGGACGTCTTTTGTGGATACATTTTCATGCCGGAACCGATGAGGAATTGACTCATCAGTGCGAGCGGTTGTGTGTACGTATGGACCTGCGCATGCCCCGGATTTGGATTAGTGAAAGCATCCCCGGGCCGGTGGCGGGCGGGCTTTTTATGCCGTATGTCTTGATGCCCGCAACATATCGAAATCTTTCTGCCGAATCGCAGGAACTTCTGTTATTGCATGAACTAGCCCACCTCAAATTTCGCGATCCTTTGGTGAATTGGATTCAGCTCTTTATCGGTGTGCTGTATTGGTGGAATCCCTGTGTTCACCGTCTAAATCATCTGATTCGTTGCGAGCGTGAACACCGTTGCGATGATTTTGTGCTTCACCTCCATCCCGCCGGAGCGGATGCTTATCCGCGTGTATTGCTGGATGCTGCCGAGGAGCAGGTCCGCTGCCGTCAGCAGGCTTTGGTATCCGCGTTTGCTTATCCGCATCATGCGTTGAGCGAACGCATTCGGAGATTAGCCATGAAGACAAAACCACAGACTTCGATTTGGATGGTAGCAAGTTTGACTATTCTATTTTGTGTGCCGCTGTTTTTAGGGGTCGATGCGGTACGCGCGGATTCCGAAGGAGAAAATACTAAAGACAGCCAGTCCGGAACATCAATTTCTGAGAAAACCTATACCGAGAGTACATCTGAGGCCGTTGGAAATGTGCCAGGTGTGGCTAGGAGTGTTCAAAACGCCGGAATCGGTTCTGGCGGTTCTTCAAATGCCGGCACGACAATTACCGAAACAATTACGAATTACACAGCGACAAAAAAAGATGCAAAATCCGTGGCCACAAATAATCAGAATTCCATGACAACTGCATCCGTAGGTGTAATGAGCGGCTCCGGCGGTTCCGGTCAGTATGGAGCATCCATGAGTTCCTCTACCGGTCAAATTTCCGGCGGTTATGGGATGGGTATGGGAATGGGCGGCATGGGAATGGGCGGAGCGGGAATGATGGACGGCATGGGAATGAGCGGCATGGGAATGATGGGTGGCATGGGGCCCATGAGTCTCCAGACGTTTGCTATGCAATTACTCAATGGCGGCGAAATCAAACTGCTGAATGCAGAGCCTTTTTATTTCGATGCGGAAGAAAAGAATAAGCCGAGTCAGGCGGTGCTGTATGCCTGGGCGACGTGGTGCCCGCCGTGTTGGGAAGAATTAGCTTTACTTAATGAACTGCAGGATACGTTCGCAAAACATGGCATCTATTGTATTGCCGTGAATGTAACCGATACCCAAAAACAAGTACTGGATTACATCAAAGAAACGGGTCTCACGCTCCCCATGGCGGTGAATGCCGATGATGAGCGGAATTTAAATCCTGCTCAAAACGCGGGAGGGCTGAGACAAATGCGTACGGTTGTCGTGAATGCGAAAGGACCATTTTCTGTTGTAAAGAGTGAACAACCGCAACAAATGATCGTGGATTTGCTCGCGCAATTACGCATACCGCAGAGCGAAGTGCAGCAGTCAGATAAAATTGCGCAGCTGTTGAGGGAAAACAATATCTCTTCCGCGAAGAACTCCATGCGTACTCTCGCCACGGCGTTGCAGACTTTTTATGCCGACAACAATGAGTTTCCAACACCCTATGAGGGCGCCCGGACAATCGAACGCGCGTCCGCCGATGATAAGAACATCTTTTATCCTGTTGCCTATTTGAGCAACGTTCTGGCCGATCCTTACGACCCGGATGGCAAGCCGTTCCGCTATTTCAGCGATGGCAACACATGGGTGCTGGTATCCAACGGCCCGGATGGGAAACCGGATTATGATGAGAGAACAATGCAGAGTGGACTTAATCAAGATTTTTACCAACAAGTAATATCTCCGATAGCTAAAGCAGGGAACGAAACATTTTGCCGGGTTTTTCGTTTTGATAAACCCGAGGATTTCGATGATTCTTCAAAAGATTTCACATGGGAGTCAAAATTGAAGTCCGTGCACACTGCAATTACCAAAGCGCTCGGTTATGGAAATGATCCCTACAAAAGAAGGCAAATTATCTTGGAAACTGATAAATCTTGTTTGGTTGTCTTTGATACGCGCGAGAATTTGAAAAAGATAGACAAAATAATCGCAAGTTTGGATCTCTCTTCGGCAGATGAGGCAAGAATTGACGAGAGCCTTTTAGCGCAGGAACAGGGCGGGATGGAAACTTTATCGGATTTAGAGCCCTATGTTTGCGATCCGGCCAAAGGCCCCGATAGTTCAGGGGACATCATCATGTTTGGCTGGCCGGGAGGATGCCGGTTGTTAGGCAAAAGCGGCGAAGAAGGAATCGTCTCATCAAAAAAGACTCTATTCAAAGAAGACGCAAACCGCTGACAGCAAAAATTATTTTGCTTTGAGTGCCGTCTGTTCGATAAACAGAATTTAGCCGATCAGTTTTCCTCTTTCGGGGGCGTGTATTTTTGAAGTTGGACGCGGGTTCCGGTGGGCAGGGTCCAAGAGAGCGTGTCGCCTTCCAGCACGAAGTTGGTTAATGTGCTTTCGCGTCCAACCCGGGGGGTGAGAGTCAGCTGATTGCCTTCCAGTTTGTATTTGCCCCGGGCCAACTTGCCACCCGCTTGTTTGCTGTAACGGTTGTCGGCCTCAAAGGTGTAGATCACCTCTTGGCCACGTTCCGTAACTTGTTTCCAGGAACCGCCGTAGGGGGGAAGGTTTTTCGCTGTTTCATCGGCCGCAGGACCGCAAGCTACAAATGTATAGGAAAGTAGTAGTACGAATAAAGATTGAGTAATGATCTTCATGAGGACCGCCATTTAGGTTTCAGTCGTACTGACAAGTATAGATCAGAAGGCGGTTGTTTGTCCCTGCCGGCTGCTGAGACGAGGTTGAGGCCCCCGGGTTATGCACTCCTACGCGAGTGCTACGGGAGCCTCATCTTCTTTTCCCTCGTGTATTCATACAGCAATTAGGCCTTAGCACTCAAGTTCAGCCAATCGATCCCGTTCTTGCGCAGGGCATAATCAATCTCTTTGAGGTAATTGCCATAGCAGGCCATCCAGTGGAATCCGCGTGTCTCTTCCACCAGTGTGTCGCAATCTCCGTTGATTTGGACATCAATTTGTGAGCGGCAGATATCCAGGAACGGATTGTCGATGATTTCGGCATCGAATCCCAACCACCGTTTGCTGCCAAAATCGGGATCGATGACGGTTATCTTCTGTCCCAATTTCATTTCAACCTTGGGCGCTGCACCGTAATCGGACTCGAAATGTGTAAGAATCTTTGCCGGTTCGTAATTTTCTCCGTCCATTTTCCTCGGAGCCGTGCAGTGCGCGAGCGTGACCACACCATCATGTGGGTAGGTTGGATCATTGAGGAAAACCGGTTTGTTAGAGATGTAATGCAGCAGCAATCCAGAGGGGATGACTACGAAATCCGACTCGCAATAAGCCGTATAACCGGAATCGTTGAGTAGAGTTAGGGGCAGGCAGGCTGTCGTTTCAGACAGGGGCATAATCGTGCCCATGCAATGATTGATTGTGAAGGCGTCAGTTCCAGCCTCGGCCATAAGGTCTTTAAAGACCTCATTCAGCACAAACGCGTTTTTGACAAAATCCTTGCCGGTATCCATGCTGATGCCCGGCTGTTTCATATATTTTTCCGCCTCGCTGTGGCAATACTTGACCAATTGGCTGTTTTCGCGGGCGGCTTTGATACGCGGGCCAAGATCCTCGTAACTGACGTTCACGTAGTTGAGTTTCCACTGATCCTCGGCGATCTGCGGGGCCGGTTGTCCGCCTCTGCCCCAGCCGCTGGGGCCGCCCACAGCGACAATGGATTTGTTGCGGATGTTTTTCAGTCCAGTCAAGGCCCGTAAGCGCCATAGGATTTCATCGGGATTGTCAACAATGACATCTTTGGCATCGACGCCGGGTTGGCCGTATTCATCCACCGTTTTTCGTAGATAGCGGTTGTGCGCGATTTCATACCATAAATAAACCGGGCCGCTCCGGTGACGTACAAAAACCAATGTCCATTTATTGGGATCGGTTAGTGCTTCCAGAACATCGGTTCCATTACTGGCGGCATACATTAGCAGCACATCGTGATCGCCTTTGGCGATATTGGCTGCTTGTTCCGCATTTTGGGCATCGGCCAAGGGAAGAATTTCAATGGGGAAGTCGGCCTTCTCGGCAACCGATTTCAGTTCGCGACCGATACGCTGTTTCTCTTCGGCGATATCCTGTTCGGTTTGCAGACCACCCCATGGCCGCCAGCTGGTTTGGTCGCGGCGTTGGGGGATGTGGTAGGCCAGAACCGGCTGGACTTTGATTGCCATTCGTTCGGGCACAACATGGCTGGGTTCTTTCCATGTTCCGGTGGCTGAGAACGCTGAGAGTGCCAAACCTGTAGCTCCGAGCGCCCCTACACCGGCCATAAAGGACCGCCGGTCAACGCCACAACTAGTATTTTCGGGGCATGTGTGCGAAGTACAGCAACGGCAATAAGGTGACTGGTGGGTATGCGACATGATTTAATCTCTCCTCTTCTGTGGCGGATCCCCCCACAGTTTTTTCCCGTGCGCATCCGGATTCTCTTTTCCGCCGTTAGCAGATGGAGGCGGTTTGAATCAATCCGGCAATCACTATTGAATGTCCTAGAAAAAGGAATGGAAAGTAAGCCGGATGCAAATCTCTTGTTGTGTATGTCGGCAAACTGACAATATGGATAAATTAAATCAGGATATGATCTGTTTTAATCGTCAAAAAACCCCGAAGGAATATCCTTCGGGGTTTTGATAAAGCCTTTCCTGCCGGAAAGGCGGGATATGCGATTGGGCCGGTTCGATCAAGAACAGCCGCTGGTTGCGCCGCAGTTCATGCATTTATAGCATGCGCCGCTTCGCACCATCATCGAGCCGCATTCAGTACAAGGCAGCGCATCTTCCTGATTGCGGAATGCAAATCCTGTGGAAGGTGGTATTGCCTGACCAGATGGACTTTCAGCCGCGTCCTGGTTCTGAGCCGTTGCCGTTACGGAGTTGCCGGATCCAGATGTATTGCCCTCACCCTGGGGAGCGGGTGTCCGTTTAGCGTCAGTGGTCTCAGCCGTTTTGACGGATTTAGCTTTTTTGCTGCGGTCGATGATCCCGAGGCGTCTCTTATCTTCCGGCCCCAAGAATTTACTGCCTAAGTAACGGAAGATGTAATCCACCAGGCTTTTGGCGATGGGGATTTCTTTGTTGGCGGTGTAACCGGATGGTTCAAAGCGGGTGTGACTGAATTTATCAATCAGCACTTCGATTGGCACACCATACTGAAGCGTCATGGATATCGCGGTTGCGAAACAGTCCATCAATCCGGAAACGACGCTGCCTTCTTTGGCCATGGTGAGGAAGATTTCCCCGGGACGGCCATCTTCATAAAGCCCCACGGTGATATAGCCTTCATGTCCGCCCACAGAGAATTTGTGTGTGATGGCTTCGCGCTCATCGGGAAGACGGCGGCGGTAGGGCTTGCCGACGGCTTCTCCGGTTGTTGCGGTAACGGTTTCAACCACCTTGGCGACAACTTCGGCATCTTTGGGGGTGACTTCTGCCGGTGCTGGAGCGGCTTGGGGCAGATCGCTTTTGGAGCGGCCGGTATTGAGCGGTTGGGTCCGCTTGCAGCCATCCCGATAAATCGCAATCGCCTTAAGTCCTAGTTTCCATGCCTGCATATAGGTTTCAGCAATTTCTTCCGGTGTGGTTTCAGTCGGCATGTTGACGGTTTTGGAAATCGCGCCGGAAATGAACGGCTGAACGGCAGCCATCATTTTGACGTGGCCCATGGTGTGAATGGTTCGTTCACCATTCACCGCCTTAAATGCGCAATCAAAGACCGGAAGATGGTTATCGGATAGATGCGGCGCGCCTTCGATGGTTTCTTGCTTATCGATATAGACGGCAATGTCTTTGACTTGATCCGCTGTGTAACCGAGTTTTTCCAAAGCTAGAGGCACAGTGTTGTTAACGATCTTTAAAAGGCCGCCGCCAACCAATTTCTTATATTTCACAAGAGCGATATCCGGTTCGACACCGGTTGTATCGCAGTCCATCATGAAGCCGATGGTTCCTGTGGGAGCCAGCACAGTGGCCTGTGCATTACGGATACCGGCCATGCGGCCCATATCGATTGCTTGATCCCAAGAGGATTTGGCGGCGTCAAAGAGCCCCGCCGGGAGGTCTGTCGGATCGATATTCTTCAAGGCGTCACGGTGCATTTCGAGCACACGCAAGCACGGTTCCCGGTTGATTTCAAATCCGGTAAAGGGCCCGGTGCGAGCGGCGATACGTGCGCTGGTGGCGTACGCTTCACCGGTCATCAGGGCCGTAATGGCTGCAGCGGTGTGCCGCCCGGTATCGCTGTCATAAGCCAGACCTTGCGACATCAGCAGAGCGCCCAGGTTGGCGTATCCCAAACCGAGCGGGCGGTAATTCTCGCTGTTTTCGCCGATGCGCTCAGTTGGATACGAAGCGTTGCTGACAATGATCTCTTGGGCTGTGATCAGGATCGAGACCGCATAACGGAAGGCTTTAGAATCAAAACCACCATCCGCTGTGCGGAATTTCATTAGGTTCAAAGAAGCCAAGTTACACGCGGAATCATTCAGGAACATATATTCCGAGCAAGGATTGCTGGCTTTGATTTCATCCGTATTGGGGCAGGTATGCCAGCGGTTGACAGTGCTATGGAATTGCATTCCCGGATCGCCACTGATCCAAGCGGCTTCTGAGATTTGTTTCATCAAATCACGGGCACGGTAGGTGCCCATCACTTCGCCATTGGTCACCGCGCGGGTTTGCCATTCTTCGTCTTTGTCGACGGCCTGCATAAATGCATCCGTAGCCCGCACGCTGTTGTTGGAGTTCTGGAAAAAGACAGAGGAATACGCCTCACCATTAAAAGAGCCATCGTAACCGGCATCGATTAACGCCCAGGCTTTTTTCTCTTCATGAGATTTGCAGTTGATGAATTCGACAACATCGGGATGGTCGGAATTAAGAATGACCATTTTTGCGGCACGCCGGGTTTTACCGCCGGATTTGATTACACCGGCAAAAGCATCGTAGCCCTTCATAAACGAAACCGGTCCGGAGGCCGTACCACCACCTTGAAGCAGTTCGCGGGAACTGCGTAAGGATGAGAAATTGGTGCCTGTGCCCGAACCGAATTTGAAAAGCATGCCCTCGGTCTTGGCCAAGGTGAGAATGCTTTCCATGGTGTCTTCAACGGAGTTGATAAAACAAGCGGAGCATTGTGGTTTGGCTTCGACACCGCAGTTGAACCAAACCGGGCTGTTAAAGCTCGCGTATTGGTGAAGGAGGATGTATGTCAGTTCATCCCGAAAGGATGCGGCGTCATCGTCCGATAAAAAGTATTGTTGCCTTTTACCCCAATGCGCGATGGTATCGGCGACGCGGCCGATGAGCTGCCTCACACTCTGTTCGCGTTCGGGTGTGCCCAATGTGCCCCTGAAGTACTTAGACACAACCACATTTGTGGCCATTTGTGACCAGCTTTTGGGTATTTCGCAGTCTTTTTGCTCAAAGACCGCCTCTCCCTTCTCGTTGGTGATGGATGCTGCACGGATTTCCCACTCCACCGTGTTGAAGACATCCTCACCTGCCTTTGTGAACCGCCGCGGGACTTTTAAGCCGCCCGGAACAAAATGCACGCGGTCCTTAGCCGGTGCTTGAATCTGTTCGGCTGTAGCCTCAGCAACGATGGTCCCATTCTCGTTGATTGCCAATTGAGTCACTTCTTCTGACCTCCTCAATAACACCCTGGGGACATTAAATAAAACGAACTACCGCCCAAATTGCGGTAGACAATGCATACTTTTCAGAAACCGGGATATCGAATTCCGCCATGTCATGGCAACGATCCACTCTCTCCTGCAAGGGAACCCAAACTCTACACAATGAAGAGCCCTGATGTCAAGGAAAAAGTTCTACATATAGTATTAACATACTGTGTGAAATACCATATGTAGTGTGATGTTGAAGGCCTTAAGCTATGGAATCAAAGGGATTTGCAGTGCGCACGGGTGGTCCGGCAACCTTGCCGAAAAAACCCAAGATTTAGTTATTGCTCACAGCCTATCCACAAGATATTCAACTGCAAGCTTAGTCTTCTTTGGCAGTTATGTTGTTTTCACAGTTTGAGGTATGAGGGCCCCCCGGTTCATGGCCAAGGGTGTGCGGCTCGATGTGCACAAGAACCTGCCGGACCGGATCAATCTCTTGAACCAGAGTGTCCCGGACCTTGCTAGCAATGTCATGCGCGGCATCCGTCGTGATTTCCGCGTCCACTTCTACATGGATATCGACGGAATATTCCATACCCGCCTTGCGGACACGGAGTTCTTCAATGTCGTAAACGCCGTCTACTCCTACGGCCGTTTCACGTATCTCATCAACGATAGGACCATCAACCTGGGCATCCATAAGATCGCTGAGGCTCTCTTTATAGAGCTGAAGTGAAGCTACAAAGATGGTTATGCCGACAATCCCGGCGGCCACGGAGTCGAGATAGGCGTAATCCGGTCCTAAGAGATAGATCGCTCCCAATCCGATAAAAACACATACGGAAGAGAACGCATCGGTGCGGTGATGCCAAGCATCCGCAAGAACCGCCATGCTGCCCACGCGTTTGCCCACACGCGATTTATATTGGTAGAGCCCCTCTTTGACGATTATTGAGAAAATCGCCGCAGCCATAGCCAATCCACCGGGAACCGGCACATCGTCATGAAAGCGGTGGAACGCCTCAACGGTCATCCAAATCGAAGTAACTAGCAGCATTAGGGCTACGTTCGATCCGGCAATCGCTTCTGCTTTCGTGTGCCCATAAGGATGGTTACTGTCCGAGGGGCGTTCGGAGATATGCAATCCGATCAGTACGAATGCGGACGTAATCATATCCGATAGGGAATGAACGGCATCGGCCACAAGGGCGAATGAATTGGCGAAAATACCCGCCCCCAATTTGACAATGGAAAGCACGATATTGCTGATAATGCCGAGCCAGGCAGCAGCGCGCGCTTGTGCATAACGTTCTTGCATGATCGTCCTTTCGACTCCTGATTCTATGACGGACCGGAGTAATATGGCAGGTTCTGTTGGAAGTTAATTTTTGTTTAAATTTTCCGGGATGAGCTCAAGCAGGACTTTTGTGAGGGTAAGAAAGGCCTCCCGCAAGCGTTTGGGATTCGGATTGGGAGTAGCAGCCACATAGGCTTGATGCTCAAGCAATGCCAAGGCTTTGGCATACGGATTAAGATCATCTGAGGCAATCAGCCGCTTGACGGCCAAATTGGCGGAATTTAAAACAAGAATTCCACTATCGGGGGCAGTGTTCGAATCTCCCTCGCCCCGGTTGATCAAAAACAATGCCGGGGCCTCCTCTGGATCCAACGCCGAGACGCGGGTTCGTGTTCCTTGTTTTTCGTACCACTCCACCAGACGCCGCGCGCCTTCACATGATTCCGGATTACCGAACCAAATGGGATCCAAATCAGCGATATTCCGGATATCGACACGGCGCGATACTTGGGCATACGCCCGGAGTATATCGGCATCCGGGTAACCGGATGCATCGATTACCAACCGGTTGCCGGGGCCGAGAACGAGCTGATCGATCAACTCATTGTGACCTTCTGTCCGGAATAGAAGCGTAGGCCGGTTATGGTCTGGGGAGCGAGTTTGTCCCAAAGCCACCTCAACACAGGCACGCAGAGGCAATGTCCCCATACTGCTTCGAAACGGGAGATGGTCTCCCAAGGCACCGAGAAGCTCTCTATCGGCAATGGCCCAGGCTTTAAGTGAAACATGATGGGCGGCCATGATCTTGCCCAAACGTTCCGGCGCATTATTGGCTAGATATCGCAAATGGCCGACAATGGTTTTGCCCAGTTGTGTTCTCATCCGGCGGAAGGCTTCATTTTGCATCACCGCTTCCCGGCTGGCGGTCGGTGTAAGTGAGGGGGTGTCGATCACCCCTACCACGCAAGAAGCCCAAGGTGGCAAGAGTCCCCGCTCCCGGCCGATATACATATGCCGCACATAGACTTCCAGGTCACAGGTGCCGCCGGTTATCAAGTCGCTGGATGCCGGGATAGCGAGAACACCCTTTGCCTCCATTCCGCCTTCACGGATATGTACAGGAATGACTTCTAAAATCCTTAAACCGGTACGTTCGGAAATATAACGGCGGTAACTGCTGTCGTTTCCGTTGCATTGCCAGGGAGGAGGCGCATCGTTGATAAGAACCCGTTTTCTGCCGACATAAATGGGAACAGGCAGCAGAGAAGCATAATACGATAGTATTTTTTGGAGTTCTTTTGACTCCAGTATGTAAGTAAATTCGGGCTTTAATTTGAGTTTGACCGTAGAACCGATTTCAGACCGTTCGATTGGCTCCAAATGATAGTCTTTGTTGCCTTTGGCGATAAACCGCCAACCTTTTTCGCTCTTATCGCCAAAATAACTGCGCGTTTCAACGATGGCCTCTTCAGCTAACATAAACGCCGATAAAAATCCGACGCCAAACTGTCCGATGAGCTGATTCGCCAAAGGGGATCCTGCGCGTTCCAGCCGCTCGCGTAATGTCCGCGTGGCCCCGACACCGATAGTCGCTAAGTCGCGGGCAATTTCTTTTTCGGTCAAACCTGCGCCACTATCGCGGACAATGAGAATGCCTTTGCGGTGGTTGCCAACCACCCAAACCCCGAGATCATCAGGACAGACAATATCTTCCGCCCGGCGGCGGGTGCAGGAGTCCACTGCGTTTTGAACCAGCTCGCGCACAGCCACATCGGGTTTGGAATAAAGAGACTCCGATAGAGTCTGGATAAGGCCCGAAAGATGGATATCGAAACTACGGGTTTGACTAAACATTCCTATTCCGCAGGAGGCGCGCCGCCTGGGAGACTCCCGAAGCAAGCCAAGATTTAGAACGACGGGCCGAATCTCACGATGTCGCCGTCCGCCGTGTCTGCGCCCTCACCGACAATTTTACCACGGACAGCGCGGTCATTCTTGAATCCGCCGCGGTACGTACGCACGCCCACATCGACATCGCCATCCGGGCCGTTCGCGGCCAAGATGAAATAGACGATCTTGTTGCTGTAATAGCGGTATGGCCCGTCACCATTCGGATCAGGCGGAATGGCCGCCACGTAATCTGGAACCAGGGCATCGAGAGTCTCAGGATACTCGCCGTTGTCGCTAAAGTAATCCTCAAGCGCCGCCGAAAGGCCGTCCAAATCCTTATCTGGATCTCCGGTTCCGACTTGGTTGTCCTGTGCTGCGCGTTCCTCATGCCGCCGCGCGCGGTCGGCTGTTCGCTGGGCCTGCTTGAAATTCTCAACCGCCTGTCGAACGCTGTGCATTACTCCAATATAGGTGGCCACCATCCCCGTGCTGGCATACCGGCTTTCGAGCCCTTGGTCTGTCCAGTAGAAACTTCCGCCTTCAGGATAAGCGCCATCCGGGAATTTAATTTCCAACCGTTCAGCCGTTCCCGTAACAGCAGGATTTCCGCTTAAGGCCATAATCGTATTGGAGATATCTGTCTGGTGATTCATCATATTGATGTAACCATTGGCATCGTAATAAACGAGGAAGCACGGTTTCTTTCCACTCGGCAGGACTTCTTTTTGTACCCATTCCTTTTTCGATACATCCTCGCCGGACCCGAAGGTATCGGCCATCAATCTCCAAGCATTGCTTGATGTGCTAATGACAAATGCCTTATCGATAATTCCGAAGCACGGCTGAATACCGGGCAAGGGCGACATGGGCATGGAACGGTATTTGAATCCCTCATGAGTAGCCGGTTGGAAAGGAAGTTTCTCATGCTTGCTTAGCATGGCATCGATGGTCTGTTCCATCGCTTCGCCATCTTTAAGTTCAAATATGACCGCATAGCCCGGTTCGAGCGACGCAAAACTGAATCCGGAGCCCAGCAGATCGAAAATGTCCGCCTCCAAGTCAAGTTCAGTATCCCGGCTGAAATTATCCAGCATTTCCTGGTACATGGCTTCCGGCTCTTTTTCGCTGAATTCGCTGGCAACATCCAATCCCAGCATGACGATTTCTTTCATCGGTGCATGTCCGAAACCGTAAAACATGACATTGTTTTGAGGGATGTATTTCAGCAATTCCGTGCCCATCGGGCGCGTGAACACATCGATAAGTCCTTTGGGTTTTCCGACATAGCGAAGGATCGACTTGCTTTTGACTTCTCCATTGTCGAATGCTGTATCGGCGGAAAAGACACCGAAATTCTTTAATCCCAATTTCGCAATTATTGCATCGGCTTTTTTGTTGTCTTCAGTCAAAACGCCTGCTTTTTCAAGAACCTTTGTGCCCGTTTCGGTGATTGTGGGCATATCGAGCCATGTGTGGATAAAACTGTCTTTCTGTTTGATCGATAAAGATTTTTGATGTGCGGATGCAGTGGTGAGATTGCCTTTAACGCCACCGGCCAGGAATCCGTCGATGAATTCCTCACCTTTTAGATTAATTCCAAGGCTGAAGGCCGCAATGCCGTCTTTAAGGGCGCATGCCGCAGAGATTTCTTCTTCTTTTGGCATGGTGAGTGTGTATGCTTCTGCTCCCTCTTTTTCCTTTTTTTCGAATAAGATGTTGTCATCCTCATCGGCGGACTTCTGGATGAATTTTACGAAATCTTTGAAATTTTTTCCGTCTTTGTCATCGGCCACAAACGAAAAGCGCAGCTGTATTCCTTTTTCAATTGTTTCGGCACTTTGATCGAGGGTGAATTCAGCCCCAAAGGCTGCGCGTCCTTGCATGAATGGAAGCGCTTCGACGGATGGTTTCGAATCTTTGCTGACATTCTCGTTCCACCAGGTGTTAAACGATTGGATGTAGCCTTTCATACTCGCATTCTCGAGCATTTCGTCTACCTGGGTTGAGTCGAGTCCCGTTTTGTATTTCTCATAGTCGAGGCCGAAATATGCGACAGTCCCGGCCGGAAAGTATTTATCGAAAGGTGTCATTTCCGCCGTATGGACAGGCAATACCAGGACACAAGAAACACAAATTGCAAGACTCAAGAGTTTGATTTGACGACGCATAGAATCAGTCCTCCCTAAAAGTGAATGCAGATAGATAAATCCGCCACCGGTTCTCCGATATTCGCTGTTACTTTTACAGCAAGAGCTATAACCCAGCGAGGGGTGTGGGAAGCCGTCCGGCCTAATCAGGCGGATTGCTCATAAGCATCTCGTCTTGTTTGGCCTATGCTTTGGGGGCAACCCATATCCATACCCTAGAATACGCTCCAAAGCCGTGTTTCGTTCAATCGGATAGGCGTCTTTTCACCTATAGATGCTGCCGCATCCGCCGTGCATCCTCTAATACCGGCAGAGTTTTCCGGCTTTCACGAACCCGCCGGGGATCGATATCCGCAATTAAAATTTGCGGTTTCTCTTCTCCGGCCTCAATCAATATCTCACCCCAGGGATCAATGGCGACACTCCGACCGCAGAATTGTGTTGTCTCGCCACCACCCACGCGGTTGACACCCAGCACATAGGCCAAATTCTCTATTGCCCGTGCCTGTAGGAGACGGTTCCAGTGGTTTCCCCGGGGATGGGGCCATTGGGCCGGGATAATGAATACCTCGCAGCCCATAAGCGCCAATTCCCGGAAATGCTCCGGGAAACGCAGGTCGTAGCAGATGGCCAGGCCAAGTTCGAATTCTTCTTCGGGCTGCAATGGGGCGGGGATTGTGAGTTTTGAGAGAGAATTGCCGGGGCTCAGGAATTTATCCTCTTCCATGAGGCCAAAGAGGTAGCGTTTGCGGTAACAGCCCAGCTGTTTGCCTTGTGATGACCAGACTGTACAAGTGTTAAAGAGCCTTCCGGAAGCATCCTTTTCCAGAAGCGAACCAGCAATGAGTGTTACGTCATATTGTTGAGCAAAGGCCGATGCTGCAGAAAACAGCCCCTCTCCCATGAGGTCCGCCTCCTGACTCCAATTTTCTGTGTTGTAACCTGTTCCCCACAACTCCGGAAGGATAGCGAGTTGGGCTCCGAGATTGGCGGCCTCCTGCAAGCCCTCCTGAGCCCTATGCAAATTGCCCTCCCGGTCACCGAGAACAACATCCATTTGCACAAGAGCTGCCCGCATCGTGTTAGTTCCGCCCGGATGACTGCCGAAGAAGAGCTGCAATTGCAAGAATCGGCAAAAATACAAAGAAACCGGCCAATAGCCCCACAGTAATCAGCAAAAACCCGAGCAAGCCCATAAGAACGCCGAAAATTACAGCGGGGAAACCACCGACTTGGAACGTCCGTATACGCATTTCCGGACGGGATCGATTTGCCGATTCATAGTTCTTTGGATTTGGTTTTCCGTCCCCGTAATCTACGATTTCCGGTTCATAGACTTTGGGAGGGTGCTGATTGGGATCAAGTTCGGTCATAATCGTAGATCCTAAGCATACCCCAGCCGTTGACTAAGGGCACCCGGTTCGTCCTCATACGTGCCGGATGTTTGACATGTGTGATTCAACATGGTTCGCTTTCTATGATGATGCAACGTACCAGACGACTTTTTGTTTATTGCTTTTTGTCCATTCTTGGCTCTTGTCTTTTCGCGGATGCCCAAGACTCCTTGATTTGGAAGGCAGGCCAACAGTGGGAATTTGAAACTGCTTATGTCCAAAAGTATCTCTTTCGCGGCACGGATGTGCTAAATGACGATCCGGCGTGGCAGAGTCATGTTGAGACGGTTATTCCCAATATTTTGGATCCCGGTGACTTAACGCTTGGCATTTGGAGTTCCTTTGCCATCGACGGTGGCAGCAATGACGAGTATGACGAACTTCGTTATTACCTGGGGCTCGACAATGTGTCATCCGATCGCAAACTGAAATTTCTGGCGAATTGGACCTATTACGACCGCAAAGGCGATTCCGATTTCTTTCAGGATCAAGATGATTTGGATTTTCTGGAAACGAGCATAGGCGTCCAACTGTTGAAAGTGCCTTTCCAGCCGCTCGTGCGGATACATTACGACTATCCCGTATCCGAAGATGACGGACCTGAAAAAGGCTTCTTTTTCGAACTAACTTCGGAATATCAGCAACCTTTGGGCAAGATTGGGCAGCCTTTGGGGCTTTCTTGCCTTAATCTCAGCGCGACCGGGTGGTATCAGGACGGTGTGTTCGGTTATGAACCCGGCGCGAGTGCGACCTGTTCAGCTGAAACGCCCGTGGAATTTTGGGGCTTGGAATTCCGGCCGGGAATGCACTACAGCCATGTTTTCGACGATCCCCGGGACAGCGGTGTGACTGACGATGACGACGAATGGTGGTTCACCGCCGCTCTTACCTATCGCTTCGGCCACAAGCCCAGCGAGGCTATGCCTTCCAACGGCCCAACCGGAAGTGCTTTCGACTTATTGCCCGGTTTCAGCAACGGGGAGTGATATCTGTAGTTTTCGCGCCGTGGTTTTGGGATTCATGCAGCCAATACCCCAATTTCTACTGAATTCATACTTTTTGCTTTCCATTTAGTTGATTGTGTGCCATTCGGCGCGCTTCTTGATATATCCCTGTAGAGAATAAATGGTGTCAGGTTCAGAGACTTTATAACCCTCTGTATCTTTAAGACTTGTAAAAAACCAGGATTGGGCTCCCAGGTCGAGGGAATTCTGCTCAATGGGCAGAGCGGTGAGCATAGCTTTCTCAATTTTTAGTACTTAATGTTGGGATTGGGATGCCGATATTGGTGTGATGGTTTGGGCGCCGGCCAAATGCCGGTTTGCTCAGCATTTTTGTAATGTGCGCCTTTAGGTGCTTGTCCGTTTTCTTACGCAGGATCCACAGTGGTCGAGGGTAGACAATCGCGCCAACCGTGTTGGTGCAGCCGGGCCTAACTTCATTGAATTGAGTGGGCTCGGGGAGTTGATCGCACCGGAGGCCTTAGACCACCGGGGAGGAATTTAGATGCCTAAGATTACGCTTGCATCCGGCCGCAGCGAAGAAAACGACTACGACCAGTTGGACTCTCTGGAGACCGAGTTTGAAAATTATCCGGCGTCGCGTTGGCGGGCGGTCATTACCGTAGCCGTAGCCGCTGCCGCCGTTGTTTTATTTTTGGCGCTGGTAACCAGCAATTCTTCCGATGTTGCGGGAACTGCCACTCAGGGCGCCGGGGAGCCGACCGAACCCGCCAACTGGGCGGGGATGCCGGGAGCCTATATTGCCTATGGCGCGCTAATGCTTTTGGGGTGGTGTGGTTATCTATTACCGCTCCCGTTGATTCTGTTCGTCTTGGCGCGTTGGTGTCCGAGCCTTATGGGTTCGGATGGCGCAGGGTGGCCGGAATATGTGGGAAGCATGCTTGTTCTACTCGGAGCGTCAGCCGGATTGGCTCTGACTCCGCTGTTGTGGTCAGGAGAGGCCGCCGAACAGGCTGCATGGCAGGCGGGCGGTGTATTGGGCTATTTCATGGCTCACCGGCTGCTGATGCTGGGAAAAGGCGGAGCCATTGTGATTGAAGTGGCGATGCTTGTTATCGGTTTGCTCATGGCGACACCGTCGCTGTTGTATTGGGGATGGCGCAAGGTCCTTTCGCTTCTACGAATTCCGCATACGGAGATGGAAGAAGTATTCGAGGAATTAAATCCGCTCGAAAGTTCGGAAGCCGAGCGTGTGGTGATGCCCGATTTTGCCCAGTCTCTGCCTGAACTGCGGATCATCGGCGATGATACCGAAACTGATGAATATGAAGATGAAGAAGACGATGAGTTCGTAGAGAAACTTCCTCCTCTAGAAGGCTATGAGGATGATGGGGAAGATTCGTACGAAGAAGATTACGACGACGCAGACGAAGATGAGGAGGACGATCCTTCCAAACTTCCTCCTTTAAAAACACAGGATGAGGTAAAGATTGTCACAAATGAAGAAGAACCGAGTTTTACCGGCGATCTTGGTGTGAATCTTATAGAGACACCGGATAACGAAGAATATCAATTACCGCCTGTGTCGCTTTTAGCGATGCCGGAAAACACACGTCCGGAACTGGCGCGTGAAGAGATCCTGAATAATTCGGCCATTCTCGAACAGACGTTGAAAGAGTTCGGTATCGCCGTACGTGTTGTGGAAGTTAACTACGGTCCCACTATTACTTGCTATGAGCTGGAGCCTGCGCCGGGTATTAAAATCAGCCGGATTGAAAATTTGGCCAATGATATTACGCGCGCCCTTCATGCCAGCACTGTGCGTATTGTGGCGCCCATTCCCGGAAAAGGTACTGTCGGTGTTGAGGTTCCCAACCGGCATCGTTCTATGGTGCTTTTGCGGGAACTTTTATGCAGCGAGAGTTACCGCAACGGCAAGAGCAAAATCCGAATCGGCATGGGCAAAACCATCGCCGGAGATCCATATATCTTTGACTTGGCCAAAGCGCCGCACCTTTTGGTTGCCGGAGCGACAGGTTCAGGTAAATCCGTTTGTATCAACACCATTATCGCTTCATTGCTTTACAATGCCGCGCCGCATGAAGTCAAACTTTTATTAGTCGATCCCAAACAGGTCGAATTGGCGCTCTATCGAGATATTCCTCATTTGCTCTCCCCGGTAGTTACCGATCCCCGCCGGGCCGGAGCCGCTTTGCGTTGGGCGGTCGAAGAGATGGAGCAACGCTACCGGTTCCTGAAAAAAGCCGGAGTTCGCAATATCAACGAATACAATACCAAGCGTAAAAAACAGCAAACAGGTGAGCTGCAAGCCAGCGATGCGGTGGAGTTGCTGCCCGGTTTTCTGCCTTACATTGTAATTATCATTGACGAGTTGGCTGACTTGATGATGGTAGCGCGTGCGGAAGTCGAAACCATGATTGCCCGTCTGGCCGCCATGGCGCGTGCGGTGGGCATTCATCTGGTTCTTGCCACGCAAAGACCCTCTGTCGATGTTTTAACCGGTGTGATCAAAAACAACTTCCCGGCACGCATTGCTTTCCAGGTTTCTTCGATGGCCGATTCACGCACCATTCTGGATATGAAGGGAGCGGAATCGCTAATGGGACAAGGCGACATGTTGCTTTCCGGTGGAGGCGCCAGCCGTCCCGAACGTGTCCAAGGCGCGTTTGTTTCCACCGAGGAGATCGAAGAGATCACCGACTTTGTTAAATCGCAACAGGATGTCGAGTACATGCAAGAAGAATTCGTACCGTTGGATAAAGATAAGCCTGACAGTGAGTATTCGCAGTTTGAAGAAGGCGAAGATTACGATGAACTGTACGATCAGTGTGTCCAAATTGTGCTGGAAAACGATTCCGCTTCAACGTCACTTTTGCAGCGGCGCATGAAGATCGGTTATGGCCGCGCTGCCCGGCTTTTGGATATGATGGAGCAAAAGGGAATTGTGGGGCCTCCAAGAGGTTCCAAACCCCGTCAGATTTTAATGAACCGTCCGGCCTAAGTTTTTGTATAGAAGATTTGGAGCGGACGGCTGCCAAGATCTTGTGAAGTAAGACACCCGCAGATACTGTGCTGCGGGTGTTTTTTATATGCTGCTTAACCTGTTCTATTTCATAATCGGTTTGGGTTTACTCAGCTTTGGCGGCGATCTTCTCGTTCGTTACGCCGCCATTTTGGCCCGTTCACTCGGTGTTCGCCCACTCTTGGTTGCTTTGACCGTTGTTGCCTTTGGCACTTCCGCACCTGAATTGGTTACGTGTTTCATTGCCGCTGTTGAGCCGGAAAAGCGTGATTTGGTGCTTGGCAATATCGTCGGTAGCAATATCGCCAATATCTGTCTGATCATGGGTTTGTGCGCGATGGTGCGTTCGCTTCAAGTCTCCAAACAGACTTGGAAACGCGAACTGATGATTTTGGTTGCAGTAACGGCTGCTTTTATATTGATTGCTTTAAACGGTTTGATCTCCCGGGTCGATGGATTGTTTTTGCTAGTTGGATTGGCCGCGTTTATGGGATTTTGTTTTAAGATCGCCCGCGATCAAAAAAATGAAGAACCGATTGTCGATGAAGATTTGGAAGCGATTGCCCGGCAAAAGCACGAGCAACACACACGGTTGCGGTGTTCGGGGATGCTGGTGGTTGCTTTGGGGATGTTGGTGGCCGGCGCTGACCGTTTGGTGGTTGGGGCGGTTGGTATTGCCGAGGCTTTTCACGTTTCAAAAACGTTTATCGGTTTGACGTTTATGGCTATTGGGACTTCGCTGCCCGAATTGGCGACATCAATTGCCGCCGTTCGTCAAAAGGAAACCGATATAATTGTAGGCAACGCCATCGGTAGTAATATTTTCAATACGTTATGTGTAATCGGTCTGGTTACGTTGTTGTATCCGCTTGATGTGCCCGGGATTGTGTTGAAACGCGATTTCCTCACGATGGGAGGATTAACGCTATTGTTGATACCGTTCCTTTATACAGGGCAACGATTGCGGCGGCGTGAGGGTGCTATACTAATGCTGATCTACGTTGGTTATATCTATTGGGCCTGGTCTACCGGTGGCGTGGAAATGCCACAGCTTTAAGCCGCGATTGGCCTCACGGTTTCTATACGATTCACTTTATTCGCCGCTGGTTGCTTCCTCTTCCGGTTCCAGTTCATCCTCATCCAGTTCACGCAACGCCGCCACATAGATCAAGCCGTTTATATCCCGCACACGGACGGCAACAAATTCCCGCTCTACTTCAACCTGATGAATATCAACCGTGTTGTAGAAATATGTCTCGAAGGTTTTTTCTGAAATCATCCGGCTTTCGGGAGATGCCAAGCGGTTGTGAATATAGAAGCCGTGAATCCTTAATGGCTGTCCGAAATGATCCTCATACTCGCTGAGGTCGCGTTTAATCCCCAGCGTCATATGACGATCCATAAGTTCTTTTAGGATCTGTTCGATTTCGGGCATTGGTCCGGAGAGGAATATGAAATAATGTGGGCTAGGCTATCACATCAATATGTGAACCCAGTCCGGGAGTGGAGTTGTTTAGCGGTTCCGGTTCGACTTTATTAATTGGCCGGTTGCCTTGAAGCGCGGGTAAGCCGTCTTCGACCCCTTTACGGATCAAACTGGACAGCGAACCGGTCATGAGGCCAACAGGACCGCTCGTCAACGATACGGGATCGGCAGCCATGATAAAAAATGCTAGCCCAGCCCCGATATTCTTGTCAACACTTCTAAGCATCACTCAAATTTGGATGTCCCGTCTTAATCGCTTGCACCTAGAGAGTGGTTGGTTTGCCAAGTACGATGGGCAAATCAACAATGCAGCAATTTGCTGCCAGGGGCGATGAACTCATGAAGCGGCGCACCTTCGTACAGACTTCCGGACTGGCTGTTTCGGCTACGGCTTTTGGAATTCAGACTTCGGGAACGCAAGCGATTGCCTCGGCAACAGGAGGAAGCACCGTGAAACGTGTGCTCGACAGCGAACAATATACAGATTTTCGGATTGCAAAGACTCAGCCCGCTATGAGTTTTCAAGCGGAGAATCAACAGGAAGCATTGCGCTGGCAGAAGCGAATGCGCAGACGATTGATTGATCTTTTGGGTGGTTTTCCGGAAAAGTGCGCTTTGCAGCCCGAGATTGTGGAGCGAAAAGAATTTGATCGCTATACGCGGGAAAAGGTCTATTTTCAGAGCCGTGAGGGACTAACAGTCAAGGCGTATTTCTTGATGCCCAAAGGATTCAAAACACCTGGCCCGTGTATGGTGTGCTTGCCCGGCCATGGAAGAGGTGTGGACGATATTGTCGGTATTAAAGAAGACGGCACCATGCGTGAGACGTACGGCGAGTATCAGAACGATTTTGCGCTGCAATGTCTCGACCATGGTTTTGCGGCCCTAGCCGTTGAGCAGTTTGCATTTGGTGACCGCCGCAGTGAACGCGCCCGGAAAGAAGGAGCGGGGGCAAGTTCTTGCAATCCCACTTCCGGAATTGCGCTGATGTTGGGTGAAACCATGGTGGGATGGCGGGTATGGGATCTTATCCGGGCGGTTGACTATCTTGAAACGCGTAGCGAAGTCGATCCTAAACGTATCGGAGCCATGGGGATTTCCGGCGGTGGAACTACGACGTTCTGGGGTGCGTGTGCCGAGCCACGGCTAAAAACTGCGTTTGTATCCGGCTATTTTTGTACGTTTGACCGTTGCATCATGAAAGTACCGCACTGTGTTGATAATTACATTCCGGGAATCTACAAAGTTGCTGACATGCCGGAGTTTTCGGCCCTGATCGCGCCACGGCCGCTCTTTGTCGAGTCCGGAACGCAGGACAATATCTTTCTGTTGGATGGTGTGGATCGGGCGGTCAGCCGTGCCAAAGAAATTTACAGAGTTTTCGATGCCGAAGACCGGGTCGGTTGTGAGCATTTTGAAGCCGGACACTCATTCCATGGCAAGGGTGGATTTGAATTTCTTACCCGTTGGCTTTGAGCGTTCGGTTGGGATCGCCTTAACGTTCCACGATGGCAAAAAGGCGGCAGGGCGCGGCTTCCAAACCTTGTATTTTTAGCGGTGCGGCGAACAAATAAAAATCGTCGCGATCTAAATCCTGTGTATTTTCAGGGAGTTCTCCGATAGGAATATCTTTTGACAAAAACGCCTCGTGGAAGTGTTTACCAGCCTCAGGCCCTTTTCCAAATTCAATATTCTTGTCAAAAAAGAACAATTTTATTCCTAAATCCGCAAAATAATCCACACAATCCAAGTCAAAATAGAGCGGGTTTTTATTTTCATCGCGGCGCACGAATAGGATTTCAAATTTCCCGCGTTTGCTTTCCAACTGTTTGCGGCAGGTTTCAACTGTGACGCGCTCTTCACCTTCGTTTAATTGTCCGCGCAGCATGGCCGCAGGGCCCATAAACTTATCCAACGTATAATCGGTAACGGACTTGCCTACCTCGTAATAATGCCATGGAAATTCGATGTGTGTCCCCACGTGAGTATGCGTATTTACGATGTTGTGCATGATGGTGTTATCGGCCAGACGTCCTTGTTCTATCACAAAGGGCCGTCCTTCCGGCTCCGGGTGATTGGGGATCACATTGGTGGACAGATCGACAATCTTAAAACGCGAAAAATCGATGTTAAAAATCATTTGTGTTTGTTCTCCGTTTGTAGCAGCATAGTAGCCTGATTGTCGGTGTCCGGCTCCGGGGGTGTTAGGTTTTTTTCGAGCCGACTTTTTTAATATGCATGAATACGCTGTTGCTTTCTCGCAGAAGACATGCAACAAAGAGAGCAGCACGTACGGTTTGACGTCAGTTTGAACTGGTGCTATCTCATTGATAGATTGTCAACTTCGTCAACATTTCGGACTCGGTGGACAGACCTGACAAGGATTGTTGTGTCCTACAGGGAGTCTGTCCGGCTTGGAAATGTTGTAACTACCTGAATTGAAAGTATTTAGAATATCCTAAACAACAGGGTTGCGAGATGGTCCGATGCTTGTTGTTATAGCAGCCGACGGGAAGCGACTGCAAACGGCTACGTTCTATTTCGTACTACTGTTGCGACTCAAAGACGTCTTCTTGCACGTCTCCCGAGATAACTGGACGGAGGTTCCCTGATGGCTGGACGCATTGTGAACCTTGATGGCAACCAGGCCGCATCGCATGTGGCCTATCGTGTCAGCGAGGTGATTGCGATTTACCCGATTACGCCCTCATCCAACATGGGTGAATGGGCGGATGAATGGGCGGCAAAAGATATACCCAATATTTGGGGTACGGTGCCGGATGTAAGCGAAATGCAGAGCGAGGGCGGCGCTTCGGGCGCGGTCCACGGCGCCCTTCAAAGCGGCGCGCTGTGTACGACGTTTACGGCGTCACAAGGTTTGCTGCTAATGATTCCGAACATGTTTAAGATCGCCGGAGAATTGACTTCGACGGTCTTTCACGTTTCGGCACGTACGGTTGCAAGTCATGCGCTTTCGATCTTCGGTGATCATAGCGACATCATGGCTGCGCGCTCGACCGGGTTCGGTTTGATTTCGTCGAACTCGATTCAAGAAGTTATGGATATGGCGTGTATTGCCCATGCGGCCACGCTTGAAGCGCGAGTTCCGTTCGTTCACTTCTTCGATGGTTTCCGGTCTTCGCATGAAGTGCAGAAGATTGAAGAACTGTCGGATGAACATATCCGCGCGATGATCGACGACGATTTGGTACGCGCCCACCGGGCACGCGCTCTTTCGCCGGATCATCCCTTCATTCGCGGAACGGCTCAAAACCCGGATGTCTTTTTCCAGGGCCGTGAAACGATCAATCCTTTCTATGATAAATGTCCTGAAATTGTTCAGAAGGCGATGGATAAGTTCGCGGAAGTTGTTGGCCGCCGGTACAACTTGTTTGACTATGTCGGCGATCCTGAAGCGGAACGAGTCATCGTGCTTATGGGTTCCGGCGCGGAAGCCGCTCATGAGACTACCGACTATTTAGTTGCGAAGGGCGAAAAAGTCGGCGTTCTTAAAGTACGTCTGTACCGTCCTTTCTCCGTGAAACATTTCTTAGCTGCTCTTCCTTCAACCGTAAAAAGCATCGCGGTTTTGGATCGCACCAAAGAGCCCGGCGCATCCGGCGAACCGATGTATCAGGATGTCCTGACGGCTTTCAGCGAAGATTTGGCATCCGGCAACGGACAATTCAAGACGATGCCGCGCATCATCGGCGGCCGTTACGGACTGTCATCCAAAGAGTTCACACCGGCGATGGTCAAGGCCGTCTTCGACGAGTTGGTCAAAGACGCTCCGAAAAACCACTTCACCGTGGGCATTAACGATGACGTCGGGCATACATCACTCGATTACGATCCTTCGTTCAGCACCGAAAGCGACAAAGTTGCGCGCTGCATGTTCTACGGTTTGGGTTCGGACGGCACGGTCGGTGCAAACAAAAACTCCATCAAAATCATTGGTGAAGGCACCGACAATTACGCGCAAGGTTATTTTGTGTATGACTCCAAAAAGGCCGGTTCGGTCACGGTTTCACACTTGCGCTTCGGTCCCGATGTAATCCGCTCAACTTACTTGGTCAATCAGGCGAACTTCATCGGTTGCCACCAGTTCGTATTCCTTGAGAAATACGACATGCTGCAAAATGCGGTTGAGGGTGCAACGTTCCTTCTCAACAGCACATTTGGTCCCGAAGAAATCTGGGATAATATTCCCCGCAAAGTCCAAGAACAGATCATCGAAAAGAAACTGAAGTTCTACGTGATCGATGCTTATGACGTCGCCAAAAAGACCAACATGGGCGCACGCATCAACACGATCATGCAGACATGTTTCTTTGCGATCTCCGGCATTTTGCCGAGAGAAGAAGCCATCGCCGCCATCAAAGACGCCATCAAAAAGACATACGGCAAAAAAGGCGATGAAATCGTGAAGATGAACTACGCCGCTGTGGATGGCACATTGGCGAATCTGTTTGAAGTTAAGGTTCCGGATAAAGCAACCAGCAAAATTGAAATGCCACCGGTTGTTGCTCCGGAAGCTCCGCAGTTTGTGCAAGAAGTCACAGCGGAAATTATGGCCGGACGCGGCGATGACATCCCGGTCAGCAAGTTCCCGGTGGATGGCACCTATCCTTCGGCGACCACGAAATGGGAAAAGCGAAATATCGCGCTTGAAATCCCCGCGTGGGATCCTGAAGTCTGTATCCAGTGTGCAAAATGCTCATTGGTTTGCCCGCACGCTGCGATTCGTTTCAACATCTATCCGGAAGAGGCGCTTAAGGGCGCACCGGAAACCTTTAAATCGGCCGATGCCCGCGGCAAAGAATTCGCCGGCATGAAGTGCACCATTCAGGTTGCTCCTGAAGATTGCACCGGTTGCGGCGCTTGTGTCCATGTCTGCCCGGCTAAAAACAAGAAAGAGCCGAAACTGAAAGCCATCAACATGGCCACTCAGGCAGACCTGCGAATTCCCGAGCGCGAGAATTTCGAGTTCTTCCAGAAACTGCCGCTTATGGACCGTACCAAAATCAAGATCGATTCGGTCAAAGGCTCGCAGTTGCTCGAACCGCTGTTTGAGTTCTCCGGTGCTTGCGCAGGTTGCGGCGAGACGCCTTATGTGTTGTTGCTGAGCCAGCTCTTTGGCGACCGCGCGATTATCAGCAACGCCACCGGTTGTTCCTCAATTTACGGCGGCAACCTGCCGACGACACCTTGGGCGATCAACAAAGACGGACGTGGTCCGGCGTGGTCGAACTCTTTGTTTGAAGATAACGCGGAATTCGGTTTTGGATTCCGTCTGACCATCGACAAGATGAAAGAGTACGCCTGCGAGCTCTGCAAGAAACTTGCCGGCAAACTGGGTGACGATCTGGTCGATGGCCTTGTTGGCGCGGTTCAGAAAACTGAAGCCGATATTCAGGCGCAACGTGATCGTGTCGCTGCATTGAAAGATAAGTTGCAGAATGACGATTCCGCGGATGCCAAAAACCTGCTTGCCATTGCCGATTACCTAGTCAAAAAGAGTGTCTGGGCGCTCGGCGGTGATGGTTGGGCGTATGACATCGGCTACGGCGGTTTGGATCACGTCTTGGCGCAAGGCCGCGACATCAATGTTTTGGTTCTGGATACGGAAGTCTATTCCAATACCGGCGGCCAAATGTCTAAAGCGACCCCGCGCGGCGCGGTGGCAAAGTTCGCCTTTGGCGGCAAGCCTGCTCCGAAAAAAGACATGGGTATGATCGCTATGGCGTACGGTAACATTTATGTGGCTCGTGTCGCCTTTGGTGCGAATGATGCACATTGCGTACGTGCTTTCCTCGAAGCGGAGGCTTATGAAGGTCCATCGCTGATCTTGGCTTATAGCCACTGCATCGCCCACGGTATCAACATGCGCACCGGTATCGATACGCAAAAGGCAGCCGTGGAGAGCGGACACTGGCCTCTCTACACCTACAATCCGGACTTGGCGGCACAGGGCAAGAATCCGTTGAAACTGTCCTCCAAGACTCCGACGCTGTCGTATCAGGACTTTGCCTATCAGCAAACACGGTTCAAGATGCTCACCAAGAGCAAGCCGGAAGAAGCCAAACGGCTGATTCAGCTGGGGCAATCAGATACGACTTCGCGCTGGCATCTACTCAGCCAGATGGCTGCTTTAGATTATGGTCCTGCGGACTGAGGAACGCGCATACTAAAACTGCGCCTTTGACTGAACCGGTTTGCAGCCGGATCGCAGCGAAAGGATAAAAGAATGGATCTTTCGACAACGTATCTCGGATTAAAACTAAAGAATCCGCTCGTTCCGTCGGCCTCGCCGCTTTCGCGCAATGTCGACAATATCAAACGTCTCGAAGACGCGGGGGCATCCGCTGTCGTGATGCACTCTCTCTTTGAGGAACAGATATCCTTTGAAGCGAGCGAATTGGACCACTTCTTGAGCCATGGCACCGAAAGCTACGCAGAAGCACTCTCGTTCTTTCCGGAAGCCGATGAATATAACGTCGGGCCGGATGAGTACTTGGAGCATATCCGCGCAGCGAAGGAATCCAGCTCCATTCCGATCATCGGCAGTTTGAACGGTGTTTCTACCGGCGGTTGGATTGATTATGCCAAGAAGATTGAGGATGCCGGAGCGGATGCTCTGGAGATGAATGTCTACTTCGTTCCCACCGATGCCAAACTGGCCTCGCCGGATGTCGAGAAACTGTATCTCGATATTTTGGCCGCGGTGAAAAAGAACATCAAAATTCCTGTGGCAATGAAACTCTCACCTTTCTTCAGTTCCGTTTCGAACTTCTGCAAGCAGTTGGACGAGGCCGGGGCGGACGGATTGGTGCTCTTTAACCGGTTTTATCAACCGGATATCAATCTCGAAAATCTCGAAATCACCCCGAATCTAGTGTTCAGCACGCCGTTTGAAATGCGGCTGCCTTTACGCTGGATTGCGATTCTTTACGGCAATATCAAAGCCAGTATGGCGGCAACAACGGGTATCTATACCGGTCAAGATGCAATCAAGATGCTGATGGCCGGCGCCGATGTAACCATGTTGTGCTCAGCCTTGCTAACCCACGGTATCGACCGTGTAGGCATGATCTTGTCGCAGATGCAGCAATGGATGGAAGAAAACGAATATGAATCCGTCGATATGATGAAGGGCAGTATGAGCCAAAAATCCTGCCCCGAACCGGCTGCATTTGAACGTGCCAATTATATGAAAGCGCTTCATAGCTTCGAATAATTCGTCTGTTTGTGAGACAACCTTTGTTTAGGTTGAATTAAAAGATGTTTATCGCTCCCCTGAGTGGACCATCCGCTCGGGGGAGTTTTTTAATTACAGGGAAGTATGAAAATTATTGAAGGCAGAAGATAATTGAAGAATTTTAATTAATAAGAGCTCAAGACGAGAGCCAAGATTTGATTACCTGAGCCGTATCTTCGGGGTTGGCTTCTACATATCGATTGACATGTTGATGCAGTTTGCGAAGCCGTTGTTCGTGAGCGGGAAGCGCACCTGCCAGATCTAATCCGGGAATGCCCAATTCCCGGTCGGTCAAAGCTCGTGGTTTTACAATCGGCTCCATGCCAATTTCATCATTCCAATCTTGTGTGTCTGATGAGGACCGTCCTTTGCCACGTCTTTTCCCGTTTTTGGCACTTCTGCTACCTACAAAGACAGCTTTGGGTTTGAAATCCAACACTGCATAGGCGTACACCGCCAAAAAGGCGATAAACAGGCCGGCACTGGTGCAAACCAGCCAGGCCGCGCTGGTGGCATGTTCATGAAACCAATAGTCCAGTAGATTCATATTATGTTCTCATACACTATTTTATTCCGGCTGTGTCCATGTGACAAACCATGGGTTCGAAACAATGCGTAAAAATATATTAACGAACGCTGACCGGCTTTTCCGGAATGTCTTTATTTTGCAGGCCGTGTTGATGTGCGTAGCCGTAATGATTTTTTGTGGCGCCGGTAGCGCGCAGACAAGGGACTTGGCCGAAGTAATCCCCGTTTTTGAGTGGGACGATCCGCGTGGAAGTGAACTGTTTAACGATCTTTTCCACCGGCATTTACGTTTTGACGAACGCAGTGTAGGCCGGGATCACGGGGATCCGATACCCGGCGTCAGCACGGCATTGTTATGGAAAAATTGGGATGCGAAACAATACGTCTGGTTTGCCGCCGACCAGGATCCTCTGCCCGGCCATCCGTTGAATGTTTTGCGGGGGCATTTATTAAACGGTATTCCGATAGACCGTTTTGGCTATGTCTGGAGCGCCGGGAGCGGGCCTGAACCGCCGCACACCGGACCGAATGTCTATTTCGGGCAGGGGTGGCCGTTTCCTTCTTATCCGAATTCCGGCGGCAAGAGCTGCGGATGGGAGTGGAATAAGGATGGCGAAATCGAAGGTTGGATTGTTAAAGGCGGACGCATTACTGGAATAAAGGGAGGATTGCTTACGATTACCGCCGATGGCGGACCGTTACAGATTATTTCTCCGGAGTTCGAAGCCGATAGTTTTCATGCTCCATTTATACGCACGGATTTGGGCGTGTCATCGCTCGATAAGCGTCCCTATTCCGGCGATCTGCGTCTTACATGGCGGACAGGAGAGGATTCGGGAGGGATACCAAAACGGTCCGTTTCTATTAGAGAGTTCGCCACGGTCCCCGTTGAGTCATTCCGGCATGGTGCGCGAACAAAAATCAACTTACCGATGTACCTGGATAGCGGTTGGAACGGTCAAAACATTGAACAAGTTGCATTGGAGACAATCCTAAAACCGAGCGATACGGTTGCACTCAATTATCTTCGGTTGGATTACGACACCCGGCAGCAAGTTAATAATGCGATCCTGATAAACGCATCGATGCGCTATTACCTTTGGACAGGGGATATCGACTTTTTGCAGAATGTAGTACCTCGTATGCGCCAAGCCTCGCTTTTTATGCTTTATCATTTGGGATTACGCCGCCGGGGATTTATCGACGCAAGTTGGCTTGCCGGACATGATGCGTTGCCCGGACCGGGGCACGGTATCGGTGGGAGTTACTGGGATATTTTGGCTACCGGCCATCACGACCTTTATGCGACAACAATGGCCTATGAGGCCTGTTTATCGATGGCACGCCTGGAAGCCATCCTCAGCAGTCAATCCGAACTTGCGGGCCAGCCGGTCTCTGTGGATGGGCAGCTGGGACCTGGCCGAATTACTTATGCGGAAACCGAATCGACTTGGCGGGAGACTGCGGAACAAGTACGGAAGACGGCGCAGACTGTTTTCTGGAATGCCGAAAAGCAACGGTTTGCCGCCTGTATCGATGCTGAAGGAAAGCCGGTCGATTACGGATTTGTATTTGTGAATCTGGCGGCCGTGCGAAGTGGAATCGCAACACAAGAACAGGCTGAAGCGGTTTACGATTGGCTGGATGGCAGACGTACTGTCGATGGCGATACATCGCAAGGTTCGGATATTTACGCTTGGCGTTTTGCGCCGCGGGCCACAACCAAACGTGATTTGGAGTTTTATGTTTGGGCTTGGCTCCCGAGCGCGCCGAAGTATGAGTTCGGCGATCAAGTGCAGGATGGCGGAGCAGTGCTTTATCTTAGTTTCGACGATTTAATGAATCGGATTACTTTCCGGGGGCCGGATGATGCCTGCCGCCGTTTGATGGAGATTTTAGACTGGCATAAAGAGGTGCGAGATTTTGGAGGGAAGGGAGCTGAATTTTACCGGTTGTATTATGCGGATCGTCCCGGAAAACTTCAGGGCGGCGGACCGCCAGGTGGATTGGGATTGGACCGGGAGTTTGTCGAATCGTTGCTGATGCCAACGGCGTTCTTATATGGATTTATGGGCGTGGATGCATTGGAGGACGGAATCTTGGATGTACGTCCGCAACTGCCCAAGACGTGGGACTACGCCACTGTACGCGGCGCTCGATATCACGGTGTTCCTTTCGACCTCACTGTCCGGCACGATGGATTCTTATTGCAGGCTCATCAATCGCGTCCTTCAAATGAACTTATTCGTGTCTATTTACAGCGTCCCGAATATGAATTTGCCGTGCAAGCCGGTGAATCCGTAATTTCATGGATACCGGCAGACGATGATGCAATTTGTATTCAATTGCCTTTTGAAAGTGTAGACGTTCGGATTGTTAAAAAAGAGACGAGAAATGCAAGTGGTGGAAGAAACTAGTAATCCGCTAACGGATCGAGATCGACGATAAGCTTATAATCCGCTTCACGCCGTGGGGCATAAATCCGTATGTGGTAATCTCCTGCAGGAAGTTCTTCTTGGATAAAATCGACCGGTCCCATCCCGCCCCGTGCACTGGAATACAGGCGCTCTTCGCCACGATAAAGTTCAATATCTGCATCGCCTTTTAGAACATTTAGGATGATTGTAATTCTTCCCGCTGTATTGATTGAAAAAGTATACCAATCTGTTGTATCGAAGCGTCTTTTATCGACGTTGCTTTCTACTTCGCCATGACCGTTGGTTAAAGCAATTCGTGTCGCACCTTGCCGGGTTGCATCGGCCCCGGATTCTGCATCGGGATTCTTTTGGGGAGCGGTTACCGGACCTATGATTGCTTGGTTAATTTGAGAAAGATCGTCAGGTACTCCACCGGCCGCTCCCACCACGGCCATAGCCGGACTGCCGGTTGCCATTCCTTTGGCGGCTCCGGACATGGCCGCGCAACCCGAAAATGTTATTCCAAATACACATAAAAACAAAACACCGGTCAAGATAATCAAGAACCTTTGTGAGGAAATCTTCAGACGGAATTTGTTTTGAATTACAGACATAGTCATTTATCTATGTTACCATATTTATTGAGGGGAATACTCCATTAGGAATTTGAGGTATGCGATATGGTACGCCGCCATACCGGCTTTACGTTGATCGAATTGCTGATTGTTGTTGCCATCATTGGCATTTTGGCTGCGATTGCCGTCCCCAATTTTATGAATGCACGAATCCGAGCCACTGTGGCCAAAGTACAGGCTGATTCCAAGGGGCTCGGGGAAGCCTACACCATGTATCGGCTGGATAATAGCAAGTGGCCGCCGCATATTGATGGCGATCCCGCGCAGCACCGTTTTGTTACTTCACCGGTAGCCTATTTTTCAACTTCGGTCTACGATCCATTCCAGAAGGGTGTGGCTCATGCCGAAGTGGAAGAATTGCAGAACACAATGTACCAATATCATATGGAGCCGGTTGGACCGTGGGTTCTTCAATGGTTTTTGCCGAACCGGGACCGTTATCGCAGTTTTGTAAATGAAGCGGAAGGTTCTGCCTATGGTGTCCAGTCATTTGGCCCCAACCGCAGATTTGATCGCAGCGAACTCTATAACTCAAGCAATGGTTTGCGCAGCAAGGGTGATATGTACCGGCTTGTATCCGGAAAATACACATACGGGGGTTAGCGGTTTTCCCCAATTTCCTCTAGAAGTTGTTTTGCATCTGCTGTAATTCAATAACCCAGCGAAAGTTATTTAGATTAATTTTTAGTCTGAGAGTGCAGCATGAAACGAAATCTCAATCTTTTGGATTTTGGTAGTGGGTTTACTCTAATCGAACTGCTGATTGTCGTTGCTATTATTGGGATATTGGCCGCGATTGCAGTTCCGAATTTTCTCAATGCGCAGGTACGGGCCAAATTGGCTGCTTATCAATCGGACAGCAGAAATCTTGGTCAGGCCTATCAGATGTATAAACTGGATAATAATGAGTGGCCGCCGCATATTGATACGGATCCCGCACAACACCGGTTTGTCACATCTCCTGTCGCCTATATGGCTTCATCTGTCTATGATCCATTCCAAAAAGGGCTAACCACGGCGGAAGTGCCTGAAGTTGTCAATACGCAAAATCAATATCACATGGAGCCGGCGGAACTTCCATACCAATGGTTTTCAAGCACAAAACAGCGCTACCCGCAATTCTATGAAGAACTGAAAAAATGCACGTACACAGTGCTGTCCTTCGGTCCCGACCGTGCTTGGCAGGGCACCGAACTTTATGACGGCAGCAACGGGATTAATAGTGCAGGAGATCTATTTCTGCCGGTTTATGGAAAATGAACCGATAGGCTGTTTCAACGAGTTTCTTTTTTATACGAGTACTATTTTCTTCGGATAAAGGGGAGCAATCGAAGACCAAATAATTCCCACGCTTTCCACAATGCGTAACCGGCGAGAATGATAGAAGCGGTTCCCGCCCCGCAGGCGATCATCCATTTCCGTTCATAAAGAGCCAACCACGCGAACAACAAGCTAATAACAGCCCCAAATCCGGCTCGGCGAAGCGGCAACTCGCGATCCCGCAATGCGGTGATGTGTTCGGCCGCGATGTCATCCAACCTGCAAGCCTCATCGTAGGAAATCCTTTCCCGGTATTTCGAGAGCAAGAGATGAGTCTGCATCATGCCGCTTTGGTGAGGACGCCGTTCCAAGTTGCGGCATAACACTGTGAAAATATTATGCCTGTCATGCGGGAAACGCCCCGATTCCGCGAGAAGACAGAATGCTTTGTGGTAGTTCCATTCCCGGGCATAGGCCTTTGCCAGCCGTTCGGCCACGATACGGGCGGATGGCCATGCGCCATGGCAACCGGCTAAGTAACGGCGTACGTTGCCTTCTCCCGTTTCTGCCATTTGGCTGGCGCGTTCCAACATTTTTTGTTCGATCTCTTTGGGAACGGAATCAGAAGGTATATAGCGGTGGTGGTGGACCAGTTTTGACCGTCCCACTTCACCTTCCGGTAGTGCCGTACAGGTCATCTCAAACCGATTCGGCCCCATACGCTGACATTGGAGATGGAAACGGTATGGTATGCCCTGGATGCGGCGTTTGAACTCCTCCTCTTTTCCAGCGAGAGCAGGAATGGCTTCATCTCCACGCCGTGTCCAGCGTTCGAGGCTTTCGCGCAGCACATCTTCTACGTGCTTAACCATGATTGGAACGTATCACGCATAGCGCGCCGGGGAAGGAAACAACGACGCTTAGGGAAAGCCGCTTTTGCTTTGCCGGTGATTTAAAGATTATGACTGAACAGTTTGAGAATGACCTACAGGCCGCGTTTCGGGCGGAATTGAATGATCCTCAATACGAAGCCGTGACATGCGAAGGCGGGCCGATGCTGGTTCTGGCCGGCGCGGGAAGCGGCAAGACGCGGGTAATTACCTATCGTATCGCCTATTTGATTCGCGTCCTTAAGATCAAGCCGTGGCGGATTTTGGCGGTTACCTTCACCAATAAGGCCGCGGGTGAAATGCGGCATCGTGTCGAACAGCTATTGGGTGGCTCGGCGCGTCAGGTTTGGCTGGGGACATTTCATAGCACCTGCGTTCGTATTTTGCGCAAAGAAATAACGCGTTTGGGATATCCACAGGAGTTTGTGATTTATGATCGTGCCGATCAGTTAGCAGTTCTTAGGCGGTGTTTAAAGGCACTTAATTTCTCTGAAAAGGAGATGAAGCCCAATGCGGCTTTGTCACAAATTTCAAAAGCGAAACAACGCCTGCTCACTCCGGCGGAATATTCGTTGGATCCGGGCGGCGATTGGCAGGAAGCCGTAGGGCGGGTTTATGAGCTGTATCAAGATACTCTGTATGAAAATGGAGCGGTTGATTTCGACGATTTGTTGATGCTGGTTGTTAAACTCTTTCGGGATAACAGCGATTTGGCCCGGGAATACAGCGAACGGTTTGACCATATTTTGGTCGATGAATACCAAGACACCAACCTTGCGCAATATTTGATCGTGCGCGAATTGGCAAAAGCCAGCGGGAATATCTGTGTTGTGGGGGATGATGATCAGTCGATCTACAGCTGGCGCGGGGCGATGATTGAAAACATTTTAGGATTTGAGAGGGATTGGAAAGAAACCCAGGTTATCCGTCTCGAACAAAATTACCGCTCAACAGCGCATATTCTGAATGCGGCGGGCGGATTGATCCAATTCAATAAGAACCGCAAACGGAAGAAACTCTGGACAGATGGTGACGATGGAGAACGGGTCAAAATTGTTGGTGTACCCGAGGACGCAGGAGAAGCGCATTGGGTGGCGCAACGTGTTAAAGAATTGCGTACGCAGAAGCATTATCGTTATGCCGACTTCGCCGTGTTCTATCGCACAAACGCGCAGTCCCGTTCTTTTGAGCAGGCGTTTAACCAGCAAGGTATTCCGCATGTTGTCATTGGTGGGACAGCATTTTACGAGCGCAAAGAGGTTAAGGATTTACTGGCCTATTTACGGTTAATTGTCAGCCCCGGCGACCGTGTGGCTTTTGAACGGATTGTGAATGTTCCCCGCCGAGGTGTGGGCGGCAAAAGTCTGCAAGTGATTTTTGAGTTTTCAAACCGAATGGGGATTCCAATTGTCGAGGCGGCCTATCAAGCCGAACGTTGCGATGGAATCACGGCTGCTGCGTGCAAGGGGCTGTGTGCTTTTGGAAGCATGATATCCGCTTGGCGTGAGGATTCCGTTACCGAGCCGGTGATGAAATTGCTGGAGCGTGTGCTTAAGGAATCCGGCTACCAAACTATGCTTGAAGAAGATCGGGATCCGCAAGCTGAAGCACGTTTAGAGAATATCAAGGAGTTGGTTTCAGCTGTAGTAGAAGCGGCCGACGCCATGCAAGAAGAAGCGCCCGAACCGCTCTCCACATTTGAAGTGTTTGCCACTTTCTTAAATGATATCGCGCTGGTCACTGATGTCGATAACTTGAAAGGGGAAGACCGTGTCGCACTAATCACGTTGCATAGCGCCAAGGGGCTGGAATTTCCCGTGGTGTTTTTGACCGGATTTGAAGAAGGTTTGATTCCGCATAACAATGCTATCAATGCCCGTGATACAAAATCAGCAGTCGAAGAAGAACGGCGGCTTTGTTATGTAGGCATGACCCGGGCTATGCATATTCTGTATTTGATCTATGCGCATACACGGATGATTTTTGGCCGCAGCCAAATGTCGATGACTTCAAGTTTTCTAAATGAAATCCCTAGAGAGCATGTGGAGCATTTGGCACTCGAATCGGGATACGCGCCTGAATCGAGATTGGGTGTACAAACCTATAGCCATCAAAGCCTATTCGACAGCGGCTCATCCCGTTCCGTGCATCTTAATTTTAGCGCCGGAGATACAGTCCATCATCGTACCTTTGGTTTGGGCGTCGTGTTAGAAGTCAGAGCCCAAAACGGCGATGCCAAAGTAGATGTCGATTTTCAAAATGTGGGTAAAAAGACACTGCTGCAGAGTTTTGCAAAATTAAAGAAGGTCTGAGATCGTAAGGGCGGAGAAACCTTCTTGTCTTTCCGGAATAGTGTTACCAGGCTCTATTATGACGATTTTGTTATAATAGGGAATCATTTTCCCGTGGAGTTTTTGTTATGAAAAAAGTTATTCTTGCGGCTTTCGCGTTCTTATTGCCTTTGGTCTGCGGTTCGGAGCCTTTTTATGAGGACGAGCTGATTTTTCCGCTCGAGCATTGGCATAACCATTCGTCTTGTATTGTTGAGCAACCAAATGGTGATCTTTTGGTGTGTTGGTTCCATGGATCGGGCGAGCGTAAGGAAGATGACGTGGCGATTTATGGTGCGCGTAAGGTGCGGGGCGCGGATGGGTGGCATGGACCGTTTATTATGGCCGATACACCCGAGTTTCCGGATACAAACTGCTGCATGATTATCGATCCATCAGGTAAACTGTGGATGTTTTGGCCGACAATCATTGCCAACCTATGGGAAACGGCGCTTTTAAAAATTCGCACTTCGACCGACTATCAGGACGATGTGGACCAGCCACCACATTGGGATTGGCAAGAAATCCTTCATGTAAAACCAAGCGAAGCGTTTGCCGATCATGTTAATCAGGCCCTGGATGCCTATGTGACTGCCAATCCGCCTACTGATCCCCGTGCGAAAGAATATATAGCCGATATTCGAGAGAAAGCCGCGGATAAGTATTTCCGGCGTATGGGGTGGATGACGCGGGCTCATCCCACAATTCTCTCCTCGGGCCGGATGATTGTTCCAATGTATTCAGATGGTTACAGTTTTTCATTGATGGCAATCACGGATGACTGGGGGGAATCTTGGAAGTTTTCGAATCCACTTGTGGGTGCAGGCAATATCCAGCCAAGCATTGTCTGTAAAAAGGACGGAACCTTGGTTGCTGCCATGCGTGACAATGGCCCGCCACCCAAAAGGATTCAGATCAGTGAATCAAAAGACGATGGCCTGACTTGGGGGGCCGTTTCGGACTATTTCCTGCCCAATCCCGGCGCCGGTCTGGAATGGATCGCACTCGATAACGGCGAGTGGGTGATGATTTATAACGATACCGAAGAAGGCCGTCACAGCCTGGCACTTTCGGTTTCCGACGATGAGGGCAAGACGTGGAAGTGGACCCGGCATCTGGAAAAGGACGAGCCGGGTGGTGATTCGTATTCATACCCTTCAATCATCCAGGCCCGTGATGGAAGCTTGCACGCCACCTATAGCCACCACGGATCACGGGAGAAATTCGGCGAAGACCGTAAAAGCATTCAATACGCGCATTTCAATTTAGAGTGGATCAAAAAGGGTGATTGATCCCCGACAGTTGTGGAAATCTAAATCTCGGATGAGCCGGTCTTTTGCATTTCAGGCCGGTTCATCTTCAAAGGCGTAAGATTTGCACACGCGTATTCGAGAATCTTCAACAGCACCTCCCACAGTGAAGTGATAGATCACTTCATAACCGGTCGGCAGGTCAAGAAAACGATTCACATCGTCATCGAAAAATGCGCCGATGCCCGTTCCCTGAATTCCAACGGCTTCCGCGCCGAGGTACAGACCTTGGCCGATTATCCCGCTTTCGATATGGGCGGCCCGGTAACCGCGCTGTCCAAAACGGATATATGCTCTATTTAAATCTGCAATCATCGAGAGGGCGAATGCGGAATGGCTGGCGATGTTTTGCCCCAGCGAAAGGCTTGCCGCTGTGGAGCGGGCATCTCCCTCGGCTTGTAACACCAAGGCATGCTTATCGCGGTCGTAATAATAGACACCGGATTCGACACCCTTAACACGATGCAAATAGAGGAATAAGTGGATTAGAAACTCACCGCCGGAACCGTGGTGGAATCCGGCGATATCGCCATGTGGACTTTCTGTGGCACGGTAAAGAATCGCGCCCAGTTCCTGGACCGTGATCCCGGTTTTGCCATCGAAATCGACACCGGAGCGCCTGCGCCGGATGAGTGTCCACAGATCGTCCGTTGCCCGTAAATTGTGATCAAGCGGCAGAGTTGTGCCGGTACGGAGCGGGCCGGGATTGGAGTTTGTCTCAATTGATAAAGATGAAGCCATGCCGCGAGTCGCCTCATACACATCCGCGATAGATTGATAATGAATTGTCTCCGGGGATAGCGCGTTGGGAGTGCCTATGAATTGCAGGCTCGGTTGTGACGAATCGACTGCGGTTAATGGAATTTGGCCGTCTTTTCCGCTTTCAGTGGCGATTAGGATTCCGGGATTTTCATCGGTGTTGCTCAGTCCAAAGAGCGCGGCGATTTTTAAATCGTCAAAAATGTGACGATACGTGGGGTTATATCCAAGACCCCTAAGCGCTTCAAAAATAGACGATACTGCATGACCGAGATCGTGATGGCAGTAGCGAAAAGCCCGGTCACGGTATTTCCAGGCCTCGCGCCAGAAAATCGAAGTCAAAAGAATCGTTAGGGTTGAGGCCGGTATTTCGCTGTTTCTATGAAGACTTTGGAGCAGATGGCTAACATCACCCTTTGCTCTCTGTTCCAATACAAAATCGTTTACCCGGAAATGATAGACGCCGTCTTCCAGGTCTTCGAAGCCTTTGGCAATCAGATGAGTTTCGGTGGGGTGAAGATTGCCGGAAGATGGATTCACGCGTAATGACCAACGCGCGCCTTGAGCGGGGACTTCTTTCCATGCCGAAATTGCCATGGAGTAATAGAGAAATTGGGACAGACGCATTAGTGTCCAGGGCGCTGTTTTGGGGTATTCCGGCTGGAAATAATCGAGGGGCTGCGGTCTATTAGGTTTGGGCAAGGCGATTTCCGGACATCCCTCATAACGCCGGAATGGCTCGGGTTGATTGTCCCAATCCAGATACCATTGCGAATTGTAGAGCTTTGCCACGGTGTGTTTGGTGGATTGGTGGTATCGATAGGATGGAGTCTCTTGGAATCTCATGGCCGCGTTGCAGTGGCTCCTTCTCTAGAAAAGAGATACCCAAGAATACTCCTAAGACCTAGATCTGTGGCAGCATTCCACCTTGAGAATGAATTTCCTTGACATCGGTGGGGGGTTATGAGTATGGTTTTCTCATGCTCGATAGACTGTATAAGCTTCTAAAGAGAAAACCCCGGCGTGTCGAGCTCGAATGGTATGAATTCGATCCGCAGGTTTTGCAGCCCGGCTTAGAGCGAAGTTTTGGGCTCCCGGCCCGCCGTCCCTCATCCAAACAGAACCGCAAAGTATCCCGTAAACAACAAGACCGCGCCCAGCAGCCCTAGCCTGCCTGATTTTCAACAGCGGTTCCGAATAATTCACTTTTCTTCTTTATTTTTGTTTTCTGCGTTTAGCCGTTCTCGCGCTCCTGTCCACTGCATGAAAGCGAGTCCGCCGTCATTAATGATTTCATCGTAGACAATCACTTCTTTTTCGACATCGAATATAATATCGGAACCCACCACACGCCCCCACCAAACCCGGATGTAGACGAGCTTCTCATTGATCCATTGGACCCGCAGACCAAAATTTGTCAGGTGGTCCTTCAGCATAATTTTGATGAGATATTCTTTTTCGTTGAAGACATAAAGGGGAACATCGGCTATTTCAGTCGAGAAACTGGCGCCTGGGTTTGGTTTATCCCACTTCTTATATCCATGCTCAGGATCGAATCCTATCCAATAGGCTTTATTGGGTGATGGGACTTTCGCACGGCACGAGATATCCTGCGTGACGCGGGATATTTTGACACCAGGTTCGGTGCTACCTGATTCGCTGTTTTGCACGGAAGGTGTGAAGAAAATTCGCGGCTCTTTCCAACGGTCAGGGGTTGTATGGAAAGTATCATCCGAATATGCAAATCCGGCTGTTGTGGTGAGAAGCACTGTTAGAAAGAAGCGGTGCACGTAGAGGAAGTTTTTTTGATTCATTTGACGCCTCCAGAGGGAAGATGCCTACTGGATGTCAAACGACTCGGTGTCTACTTCAGTTACGTCTAGATTCTGAATTAAGATGCCTGCCGCTTTGACGGTGTTTGGCAATTGCGGCAGAGGGGTGATGGGCTCTAAAAGACAGGTGTCTCTTCCATCTCGTGGTCCCAATACAAGAACCGGCCGCATCCCTCACAGATAACGAAATCCTGTCCGCGTTTGGCCAGCTGTACGGTGTGTTTGGTGAGCCTTACGTTACAGGCGCCGCAATAATCGCCATTGGCCGTGGCCATTGCGATCCCATGCCGCGCTTCGAAGATTCTCATAAACCGTCTTAAGAGCGCTTTATCGACATTTTCGGCTACAGCGTCTGCCTTACCCTTTGCGACATCTATTCTTTTGTCGAGTTCAGCCTCTTGACCGCTGATCTCTTCAATACGGGCTTCCAAAATAGGCCGTTTCTCGTTCAGTTTGGCCTCTTTTTCTTCGATCTCTTTGGCAGCCTTTTCGGCGTCTTCCATGGCTGTGACAATTTCGTCTTCCAGCCTGCCGATTCGTTTGGAAAGTGTTTGAATCTCGTTGTTGGTGGCGGTGTATTCCTTGTTATTCTTGATGGCCATCAGCTGGGTTTGCTTTTTCTTACGGCTTTCTTGTGCTTCGGCCAGGAGTTTTTCTTTACGCCGTTGCAGGAGTTCAGCTTGTTGATGATCTTCTTGGGCCTTTTCTACACCGCTTTGCAGGTTGTTAAGTTCTGCCTCTAAGACCGCTCGTTGATTGGGTAGATCGGCCTTTTCTTGTTCAACTTCAAACTGAGCTCCTCGAGCTTTTTGCAGCTCGATCAACCGTTCCAGCCTTGGATCCATTGTTTATATCACCGTCTCCTCATAATAAATCCCGGCATACGATTAAGAATCGGCTTCTTCCGATACTTTCGGACGGGGGAACTTTTCGTCTAACGTTTCAATAATTGTGGCAAAAAACCGCGCCATTGTGATTTGGTCAGGGGGACGCATGTCAGGGCCGTTAAAAGCGAGCAAGTAGTTACAAGAAATACGAGTTGCGAGTTCAGCGCGTGTAGCATCATCCATATAATTCGCCATTTTTTCGCCTCATCATGAAACAATAAAATTTTATCGTCCCCGGCATACTGCTGGGGCGTTGAAAAACTACAAAAAGTGCAAGTGAGTAACCCGACAAGGAAACCCTATTGCAAATGGTAAATCTATCTCGATCCTCTTCTTTGAGCAACCGACCTACAGCCATCGTGTTTTGAGGTTTCCCGGTCACAAGATAGCCGCTGAGCCGTATGATGCGGCTATGTCTACACATGAAAGCATATCTGCGGGGACTGTCAGGGAATCTGAATCGACCGTTCGTGTCTATTGGTCTACACAGAGGCCGCGCACCTTTGACCATGAGTTAATGTGGGGAGTTTTGGGCACTTTGGGGCTTATTGTTGCCGGATTGGTACCAGCGGAATGGCTTGGTTTGGCTCCGGTTTGTCCTTTTAAGGAGATGACAGGTCATCCATGCATGACTTGTGGTACAACCCGGGCGGTTTGGGCATTTGCCCATGGTCATGTTACTGATGCATTTATTATGAATCCTCTGGCCGGGCTGGGCCTTGTCCTAATGTTTCCTTACCTCATCTATGCATGGACGACTGTGTTGTTTCGCACCCGTCGGCTGCGCATAAGTTTGCGTCCACCATGGTCCAATGTCCTACGCGTGGTGATTCTCCTGGCATTGGTTTGCAATTGGATTTACCTGATTTGGGTGGGCCGCTGACAGATTTTTAGGAAGTACGGTCTTCAATTTTCTCTGCCAGACACAAGATCGAAAGCCCCAGTGGCAATCCATAACGCTCGATAAACGGCGCTTCGGCTTTGAATGCAGCCATCAATGCCGAATTGATCAAGGGATGACGGTGTGAGTTATCAGGTCTAGGGCCTTCAGGATTGACATCTCCGGCAAAGAATCTGCGGAGGTTTCGGTAGGTGCGCCAGCTATAGGCCACAGGAAGCAACAGCATATTCATGCCCGACCAGTGGCTGATTTGCAGTCCTGATGATTCTACGAATTCACGAAATTCTTGGGGACGATATCTGCGTATGTGATGATTTACAACATCATGGTCGCTCCACAGAGAAGGAAATGCCGGGACAGTTAACAAAATCCGTCCCCCTGTTCGGCATACACGCGCCATTTCATTTAGGGCTTGCGCATGGTCCTCAATATGTTCGAGCACATCCAATGCCGTGACGAGGTCGTATTCACCATCTTCAAAAGGCAGGTTGCATAGGTCGGCTTGGCGGACATCCGCTTCATTTCGCTTTGTACAGAAACCGACGGCCAAGGGACTATTATCCACCCCGGCAACCTCGCCGAATTCGCGCAGCAAAGACAAGTTGATACCTGTACCACATCCAGCGTCGAGAATCTTTCTTGTTTGCGGGCCATGTTGCGGAAGATGATGCCTCAGAACGCGGGCGATAATGTGGCGGCGGGAAACGAACCACCAGTTACGTTCCTCAAAGACATAATATTCCGCATAGTAATCTTCACGCACGAAGGGGGACTCCAGAAGAAAAGAGTAACTGTGTCTAAACTGCATGCCTAGCGGCATTCAAACCGGATGCCACCAAGATGATTCTAGTATAGGATGGTAAGGATGCCGGTGGGGCCTATGGAAGTCACGGCTGGAGTGCAGACAAACAATCCGTATAATCGAATATCCCCTATGTTCTTAGGCCGGTTTGGCCTAAAACCAATATGGTGCCGGGTTGCTGCTCCCGGCTTTTGCCGGCTCGGCAGTGCCCCTTCATTCCTGTAAAACCGTCCCCGATCTGGAGGCTATAAATTATGAAAGTCGGAATCGTAAGTTTCAGTGATGGCCGCAAGCGTGTTGCCGAGGCCTGTGATGCAGATGTCAAAAAATTTCAAAAAGGTGTGGCCGATTGGCTCGAAAAAGAAGGCCATGAAGTCGTCTCTTGTCCCAATGTTGCTTGGAATTGGGAGACCTGCAAATCAGAAGGCGATCGTTTGGCCGATGCGGATGTTGATGCCGTAATTTTTAATTTTGCGGTTTGGTCATATCCCGATCTGACGGCTCAAGTTGCGATCCGTGTGGATGCGCCGACGCTATTGCTGGGCAATATCAATCCCTCTCACCCGGGCTGGGTTGCGTTCTTCGCTTCCTGCGGAACGATGAGTGAATTGGGAGAGACATACGGACGGGCCTTGGGCGATATTTCCGAGCCGGAAGTACAAGAAGAAATTCGTACTTTCCTGCGGGAAGCCGATCCGGATGGCCGTCAGCGTGGCAAGGCCGCTGCCGAAAAACTGTATGGCATGCGTTATGGTCATTTCGACGGTCCCTCGATGGGGATGTACACCGGGCATGTGGATGCCACACAATGGATGGGGCAACTGGGTGTCCAAGTCTATCACCGCGGTCAACTTCACCTCGCCAATACATCCAAAAACATTGCTCCCGAACGTGTCGAAGCCGGTTTGAAATGGCTGGAAGATGTTTGCAAAGAAGTCTGCTATGACGGTGAAGTCTTAACGCCCGGATTGGATGGAACTTTGGCCCGCCAGGTCAGGCTTTATCTCGCCACCAAAGATTTTTGCAAAGAAGAAGGTGTCGACTTCATGGGATTGACCGGGCAGCTCGATTTCACTGAGTCACCCGACTGGTGCACGTTAGATATTCCCGAAGCGATTCTTAACGATACGGCGGATTGGGAAGAAGAGAATAAGAAGGTCATCGTTACGGCGACGGAATGTGATAGCAATGCGGCGCTGACGATGCAGCTGATGCATCTCTTAACCAATACGCCGGTTTTGTTTGCCGACTTACGGCATTATCACAAAGATCTGGATATGTATGACTTGGTCAATAGCGGCCAGCATGCCCCCTGGCTTGCCAAACGATCCGATAATTACCGCGAGAACTGGGGCGAAGTACGTTTGATGCCGGCCTCGAAATTCTACTTTGCAGGCGGCGGTGCTTCAGTGCAGTTTTATGCCGCTCCCGCGGATGTCGTAACCTATGCCCGCATTGTCAGGATCGGCGGTGAATTTGTGATGCATATGTTTACCGGCGCTTTTGTTGAATATCCCTATGAGAAAGCCGAAGCACTAGGTAAGCAAACAACCTATGAATGGCCGCATGTGTGGGCGAAATTCGGTTGTTCTTTTGACAGCCTTAAAAATTATTTCTGCGCCAACCACATTCATGCCTGCATCGGCGATCATGTCGCTGCCTTAAGCGCGGCATGCGAAGTGCTTGGTATTCAGCCGGTTGTGTTGCGCTAAACAGACGAATAAAGCATCGCCTGTTTGCTTTCATTGAATGGAAACGCCCCAGGTCCGAGGACTTGGGGCGTTTTTACGTTTTCTATATTCGTCTCAATCCGAAGGACTATTGATATGTCCAACGGGATTTCGTTTTCGTTATAGGTCGTCGCCATTCAACAACTCGCCGGAAACAGAATCCGCATCGTCGATCAAGTACACTTCCAGGTTATCGAAGTACACCGTGACCGGTGTAGCGGCATCCGAAACATTGGCTGCCTGAAGAATCGGATGCAGTGAGCCCCTGGGCGGATTGTAGTGGAAGGTGAGGACCTTATAGCCGGTTGTGAATAGCGCGCTGTCAGCCACGATATTCATGCCGATGGAGGTGTCGAAACTGGCATCCAACGCCGCGATAGCGACATTTGTGCTTGCTCCGGTGGCGGCCACAGAAACACGAAGCAGGGCTGATTTTCCACCGGTTTCAATGGCTGGCAGGAACAAGGCCATAACCTCGCCACTATTAACAGTCATTGAATAACCAACACCGTTGGTCAACTCACGTCCGGAGACATCGGCCGGAATGAATCCTTGTTGGCCGCTGCCTTGAGGTGTATCGGCTACAAAACCGCCCGGCATCTCGGCGATACCTTCATTGGCTACCGGAGCATCGAAATTGAATACCCGATAAGGCTCCATGGTCGTAGTGCCCGGCTGAGTCGGCGTTGCCGTGCTTGTGGGTTGCTGTGTTGGAATCTGTGTGGGAGTCCAGGTTGCTGTCGGTGTCCGTGTCCGGGACGGTGTTGGAGTATTTGTCGGCCCGATTGGTGTGGGTGTGGCCGTTACAATGCTTGGGATTGTGGCCGTGGGTGTGGGTGTAATTGTCGGTGATGGCGTCGATGTTGGTACGGTTGGCGTAGCTTCGCCGCGAGGAGCGATCTCGCCATGCCGAAAAACGTTAATACCGTCATCGCCCTCGGCGCTGTATACATAACCTTCGTAGGCATATGTATCGTATACATCATGATCTTCGGTGCTGCTTTCTGCAACAAAACGAGGATTTTCGTTTTGGATGATGTCCAGAACACGAACTCCACCGGGATCGCCGGGGCCAAGATCATTTCCCGCGTAGTAGGCGGTTGCGCCATACACATACAGATTGCGGATGGAGATACCATCGACAATCATTACGTCTCTAAATCCGACCTCCCACCATTCAGAGAGCAAAGTCAGAGAATTCGGATCGGATATATCGTAAATACCAATGGTCCCCGTACCCGGAAATTCTGCGAGACCGGCCGCAAAACCTTGCGAAGTCGCCAGGATATTGCCTTCGATGGCTAGATCGGAACAGAAACCATCAATGTCGAAATGATAGATAAGGGATGGATCCGCAGGATTGGAAATATCTACTAATGCAATACGATAATCTGCACCGACATAGGCGCGGTCCCCGTGAATGAGCACACCATAGGCCCAATCCCCGACATCGATTGTCGAAAGCAGTAGAGGAGGGTTTGCATCTTGGGGCTCAAGAATGAGAAGGCCATCTCCCTCGGCAGCAATCAAAACCAGGTTACCGGCTGCATCCACGCCAGATACGGTAGTGACATTTAAGTTCCATCGAGTACCCAGTTGTTGGGGAGATGTGGGATCGGAGATGTCGATGATCATAAATGTCTTGTTTTCGGAGTCACCGCCGCGAGTCAATACAACATAAGCGCGGTTTCCCTCTACGGCGATATCGCGGGCGCCGGAAGGAAGCTCCAGGCCGCCTGTTTTTACCGGATTGGAGGGATCGGAGAGGTCGAAAATGGAGAATGTTTGGGAACCGGCTGCATAAAGGTACCCATTCTCATAGTCGAACGCCTCAGCATCTTGATCAATATGCTTGATTGGCTGCATTTGGGTCACGCTCCAGGCACAAGGCGTAAGGGCGACTGCCATGATTAGGAAGGCCGGGATCGACCCAATTCCGGAATTGAAAATTCGCATGATAAACCTCGAAGTGTGGACGCCATCAGATTAAGACTGGTTGGCGGAATCCGGTCGCATAAATACGTTCCGGGGAAATATAGTAACATAAGCCCGCTTCACTCCTGAACCGTGAATTTATCACGCTACCAATGGAATTACACTCATATTTCCAGGACGGAAGCAGATGGAGCGCGCTACTGGTTATAGTTAACCCGCTGATTTGTCTCTTGATAAATGTATTTAAACGCTACATCGCTCGTATTAAACCAACAACAATACCCATGATTCCAAGGTCATGCAGCCTGGACTTGTCAAAAATCAGAGGATCGTGGCGTGGATTTTCGGGCTGTAAGATTACGCGTGTTGGTTCTCTTTTAAGCCGCTTGACTGTGGCTTCATCTTCATAACGTGCAACGACAATTGCCCCATCATCGGCATCTTCTTGGGATTTGACGACAACAACATCGCCATCGTTTATCCCCGCGCCAATCATAGAATCGCCTTTTACGCGAAGGCCGAAGAGGCTGCTATTGCCTCTGCGTCCGAAAAAGTCGGGATCAATTATGATCTCACCCTCACTTAAATCAGGAGCCGCATAATCTGTACGGCCAGCCGGAACTCTGCCTAGTAAAGGAATGCTTATACGGCGGGATTTTGGAGGTTGTTGGGGAGCAGGAGAGTTGACAAGACGAACACCACGCGATGTGTAGCGGGAGACTTCGAGATATCCGGCATCACGCAGACGGTGGAGGTGATAGCGGGCGCCATTTGTGGAACTGATCTTAAACTGGCGGCAAACCTCGCGAAGAGTCGGCGGGTATCCATTATCGCGCTGGTAATTCACGATGTAATCAAGAATCCGCTGTTGTTTCGGTGAAATCTCAGTTGCCATATTTCTCTCCTGAGTCATCCCCTTTTGCCCTCTCTTCTACTGAACAAGAGTACGTGAACAATTATATAAGGGTTCAGGTGTTCAGTTGTCAAGGCGATTCACCTTCCTGCAACAATGTTCCTGATCATTTGTACTACAAAAGGAACAATAAAAAGTGGATTGGGATTTCTTTAATATACTAGAAAATAAAGACTTGCGTCATTGGAGGCGGGGAATCTGTAACCGCCGCAAAGATTCAAAGGGTATAACCGGGAATGGTATGGCTATAGATAACGAGTGAGATCAGCTCTCTTTTTCTTGTACGTTATCGTCCTCTAACGATTGTTCTTTTGGGGCCTGGCTGACAGCGTTTAAAGCCTCATCCGCTTTGGTTGTTTCAGCCGGTTTCGACTCGGGTTCAGGTTTTTCAGCGGTGGAATCAGCTGCGATCTGGGAGGGTTCAGTTTCGGGGGCTTGTTTTCCTGCAACCAAGGCGAGCACAGCCGGTCCAACCTCGGTTAATGCTTTATCGTTTAGCCCTGTTGCTTTGCCCAACGCATCGCTTGTGGAGGGACGTGTCTCCGCAATTTTCTGAATTTGACGATTGGTCAGAATTGTATAACCGGGAACATCTTTTCTCCGGGCTTCGCTGTTTCTCCAAGTGCGAAGGTTCTCATAGAGTTCCTTACCCGCCTCATCCAAAGCGGGAACTGTTATTGTAGGTCCATTGGTGGCGGCCGCAGTTTTTGAAGGCCGTTCCGGAGCACTTGTAGCGCCTGCATAGGGCTCGTAAGCCACCATCACGCTCCAGACTGCTCCACGGAATTTATCTTCAACGAGTGAAGCAGTGACCTGATGCACTTGCACACGATCTAAGAAGCGGTTTGCATCTTCGATAGCACGGCCCAATCCATCGGCTGAAAGAGGGATATTGAAAATGTGAAGGCGCATGTTCGGTCTCCTCGTGGGCTGGAGTTTACACTGTTTTGCAGTTGGACTCTCCGGTCAAAGATCCCCGGGACTGGAAGATTAGCGCAATTCACCATTTGCCCCATGGGCTGTTACATATACTTCTATTCATGCTAGTTTCGCATGTACTTGCACCGGGGTTTTCCTGCCTAAACCCCACCCTGTCTCAACCTCCAGAGGTGCCTTGTGGTTTCTCTTCGTTTCACCGCCTCCGAATGGCGTGTCATATTGATTTTTGCGGCCGCTGTCGGAATCGGCATGGCGGATGCGCAATGGCTCAATCCATTAACCCCGGAAATCGATGCCTACTACGGATTTGAGGAAAGCCGCAGTTTTTATTTACTTGTATCGTATTTCATTGGCGCCGCCATTGCCGCTGCCGTGGCCGGTCCGGGCTCGGACCTGTGGGGCCGGCGCGTTTTCTTTCTTGGTGGCGTAGGTATTGCCGCAATTGCGGACCTTTTTTGTTATTTTGTTGAGCCATTTTGGGGCATTGTCTTGCTCCGTCTTTTTGTCGGTATGGGCATCGGCACCTGTGCGCTTACGTACCTTGCCTACATGGGGGATCTTTTCCCTTATGAGCGGCGCGGGCTGGCCATGGGATTGGTGACAGTCGGCTTTTTTGCGGGTATGACCTTTGGACCTTTAACGGCTGCCGCAATCGCACATCAGTTCGGCTGGAAAATTGTTTTTTTAATTCTTGCAACTTGTTCCGGAATCGTTTTTGCCATCTCCTTATGGGGGCTTCCCAAAGTGCATAAACACAAGACTGCAAAAGGGGGATTGCGGGGTGTTTTGCGCGAATGGATGGGATTTCACACACAACGTGGAACATTGCTTGTGCTTCTGGCCTTTGCCTGCCTTTCAGCTTCGGCTTTTGCATTCAATACATTCGTCAGTTACTGGTTGGAGGCGGTTTATCGTATTACTCCAACCCAACGTAGCTGGGTTTTTATCTATGTCGGTTTGGGAACTTTGATTGCGAGTCCTATTGCGGGGTGGATGGCTGACCGGTTTGGCAAAATCTCGACTTCTTATTACTCCAGCTGGGCAATTGGAATTCTGATTCTTTTAATTCCATTTGTGCCCGCATTGCCGGGATTTTTTGGGCGTGTCGGTCTGATTATGTTTGGAGCCGTGTTAATCGGCGGTTTTGTGGGAATTCGCACGACGCCGGTTTTAGCGCTTGTCACGCAAGTTGTACCCCAACATCAGCGTGGTAATTTTTTGGCGTTGAAAAGCGTATGGACCTATATCGGGATCGCCGTAGCCCTCAAATTGGGCGGAGAAATGTATAATTCAACATTGGCGATTTTGCCTGAGACATCTGTTGTTTATGCCAAAGAGTTTTTAAGCCAGCATCTATCGGAAATCCATGTATCGGATAATGCATCGCGCATTGCCATGATGGAATCATTCTTCGGTTTTGTTTCTTTGGGATTGTTTGCAGGCGGGATGTCGGTTGTGACAGCGGTTCTGTTGGGTTGGGTTGGGAAGATTCCCGGTGTGGAACAAGCCGGAAATGAAGACCAAGAATCTGAGATGATCGAGACGATCACGCCTGCCAGAATTGAAAAAGCAAAGGAAGAAGTCGCATGAGCGCCCCGATTCGAGTCGGATTCGGGTACGATGTGCATCAATGGGCAGCGGACCGTCCGCTTATTTTGGGCGGTATCTGTATTCCATATGAGCTAGGTCTGGCAGGACATTCGGATGCCGATGTACTTGCTCATGCGATTACCGATGCTTTGTTAGGCGCGGCTGCGCTGGGGGATATTGGCCAACATTTTCCCGATACCGATCCTCAGTACAAAGATGCCGACAGTATTGAGCTTCTTAAGCATGTCACCGGATTGTTGCGCGAAAAGGATTTCCAAATCGGGAATATCGATGCAACTGTTGTTGCCGAACGTCCCAAACTTGCCTCTTTTATACCTTCGATTCGTGAGAAGCTGGCTCAGAGCATAGGAATGGAAATTTCCGATGTCAGCGTAAAAGCAACGACAACCGAAGGTCTGCTCTATACAGGATCGCCGGGCGGTATGGCTGCCTATGCAGTCTGTACGCTTATTTGCGAGCGCTAATTCCAGCCAAGCCGGCATTTCACCGTCTATTGTGATTACGCATTCGTGCAGATTGGTAACAGTTCTTTTTCTATCTCCGGCAATTTGTGTTTGAACGCGGCGACCAGACTGGCGGTTTTCCGTTTGCTTCTGTACCGTTTCCACTATGAACTCAAGCTGCTGCCCCATGGTGCCCATCGATCCGGCTTGTATTGGATACATAACGTTGGGTCTCCTCGGTTCTGCACAGTGCATCGGCACTTGCGGCAGCCATGTATTATCCCTTGCACCGGCCGGCGGCACCTGGCAAACAAAATCCGTTCGTCTATTGCAATACGGTATGGGCCGTATGGTTGCTTACACGGCGCTGGGCGCGCTTGCCGGATTTCTCGGCTATTTATCTGCTACAGCCGGATATTTGGCGCCTTTGAATACTGCTTTGCACTTAGCGACAGGTTTGCTGCTGGTGACAGTTGGGCTATTGATGGTGGGGATTTCCAAACGGTTTGAGTTCGTTACAAGGATTCCCGGCCTCTCGTGGCTCAAACAGCCGGTTGTCTGTTCGGGCATGTCCCGCCAATGCACGGGCTGGGGGTCGATTCGCGTAGGATTTGTAAGCGGATTGGCGATCTCACCCTTAGTTTTGATTGTGTTGGCTTATTCATTTGCATCGGGAACTCCACAACGTGGAATGTTGGTTATGGCATTGTTCGGCTTGGGTACCGGCCCGGCATTGCTTTGGTTGGGCGCCAGCGGTTATTTGATTGGCCCCTTTATCCGAGTGCGTGTGTTGGCTTTAACCGGGATTTTGATGTTGATCTTCAGCGCTGCGGCGATTTCAAGGACTTTTCCGTTAATCCGGCTTCATTCTCCCAATGACGGTTGTCCTGCAAAGCCAATGAGCGAGAATGAATTGGCAGACGGCGTCCATGACCCCAACTGTCCCTGCGCGGGTGAACAGTCCGATGAAAGTGATTATTTGGTTCTCGGCTCTTCAGAGTGATTTTTTTCATACCTCCGGTATTTCTTCCCATTCCTCGTTCGCTCCCATAAAATTGCTTTAGGTATTATCATGGTTCAGGCTTATGAATGAATCTGTCTGTGCATATTGTGGTTTGGGAATTTCCAACGTTGATCCGGATTTGAAGAAGTCCGCCTTCTGTTGTCCCGGGTGTTTTCTCCTAGAGCGGTGGATCCTGCTTTGTATCGGGATTATTCTTGGCATTGTGGGGTGGATTGGCGTATTGCCGTTTAACGGTTCCTTGTTTTCCCTCCTGATATTTACCGCGCTGCTATCTTGGGCCTGCTTATCCACACGCCCGAAACGGAACGGATACCCCGAACTATTCATTGTTGTTTTTGCTTTGGCTGCCTATCTAATACTCATTTGGATGCAAAACGCAGAGGCATCATCCGGGTCGATAGCAGGAATTCTATTTTCCACTGAGGTCTTAAAGTTAAATCCTGCAATTGTAAGCCTTTCAGTGGCGCCGGTGATATTAGTTGCGCTATTGATTTGTGAGGCGCTTATCAAACGGGCCGCCGTGCAGCGCGTTCGTGAGCATGACGATGGCACCGGCGCTATTCTTGCCGCGTTCCGAAGCGATCCACCCATAACCGCCAATACCGTAAATAGCGCACTGCTGTTTTGTATTCCCATGGCCGTGCTTGTGGCCGCCGCTGTTGGGTATTCGTTCTATAGGGCGCATGGTTTTGAAACAGCATTCATACGGTTGGCTGCAATGCTTTTTGCAATGAGCCCGGCCTTGTTGCGTCTGGTGATGCCTGTTTCCACGATGTATGCATTTACCACGGCCTGGAAAGAAGGATTCCGCATCAAAAACGGCCGTTGTCTAGAAGAATTACCCTTGGCGGAAATCATGTTGTTTGACCAAGCCGCGATTCTGGATGAAGAGAATGTCAGCGTTCTTGAGATTCATCCGTTACCAAAGGTGGAATCTGAAGAACTGCTTGTTGTGGCGGCCAGCCTCATGGCCGAATCCGATGCTCCCGTATCGCGTGCATTGCGCAAAGAGTTAGAAGCCCGGGGCGGTGAAATAAAGAAACTGGTCGATGGATCGCAGGCCAAACGGACTGGTTCAAACTGGACGGGTGCGGTTCAGGTGTCGCTCCGTCAGAGCCGCGATGCAATGCTGGGCGATTTAGACTGGCTTGAACAACAGGGAGTGAAGTTCCCCAAAGATTACGAGCCTGAGTGGGATGAGGAATACGCTGGTCCTGTAGTCGACCTGGGGGTTGCCGCAGATGAACGTCTGTTGGGTTGTATCCGTGTGAAGAGCCGTGTGCGTGAAGATGAGCGGGAATCGGTTTTAGCGCTTCAAAAAAAGCGGAGCGGGAAAAGGCGTGTTGCTCATCTTCTTTCCAGCCTCCCCAGTGAAGCAGCTCGTGCTGTGATGCGCAGCATTGGCGCCAGCGATGTAACCGGCAGTTTAGGCGCCAGCGAAAAGCGGGCCGTTGTGGAACGATATCAAAACGATCTTAAGCCTGTGTGTCTGGTTGCCGATCCAAGCAGCGATTCGGAGGCGTTGAGCGAGGCTCATGTGTCTGTTGCGATCCCTCCGCGCGGTGAAATGGATGAGTCTGAAATAAAAGAGATGTCTTGGGATGCGAGCCTGCCGGAACGTTCATTGAAATCGTTGCCACGGCTTATTGAAATTGCAGGGGCGGCGCGGAAATGTCTGTCGTTCGGTTTGGGGTGGGTTTTTGCGTATCATATTGCCGCCATCTATTTCACGGTAACGGGGCAATTTTCGATCATTGCGGCGGCCTCGCTGGCGCTTACAGTAACAGTTGTTAGCGCGATTGTCCCACCGCGGATTCTTTCGTAGGTTGTGCTGAAATCCACTCCCCACTCGATTATAGATCAATCGATCCATTCATAACGGGTTGTGCGTTTTTGGGGCCGGAATCCTGCGTCTTTAATCATCTTCACAATTTGACGCTCATTGGTCACACAACTTGTTCCGGCGGATTTGACGACATTTTCTTCCATCATCGTTCCGCCCATATCATCCGCGCCCCACAGCATCGAAAGCTGACCGACCTTTGGGCCTTGAGTAATAAGCGAGGCCTGGATGTGCGGAAAGTTATCGAGATACAAACGTGATACGGCGAGCTGCCTTAGGTAAGCGTGCCCGCCTGCGGAAATGATTTCAGACATACGCGTGTTGTTGGGTTGAAATGTCCAACAGATAAAGGCCGTAAAACCGCCGGTGCGGTCCTGCAACTGCCGTAATGCCTCCAAATGGGCGATTCGATGCTCGTATGTTTCGACATGCCCGAACATCATTGTGGCGGTTGTAGGCATTCCGAGTCCGTGGGCCGTTTCCATCACCTCGAGCCATTCGGATGTGGAACATTTTCCCCGAGTAATGGATTTGCGAACATCGTCATGCAGAATTTCCGCTCCGCCACCGGGGATACTATCGAGGCCGGCGGCCTGCAAATCGACCAGAATGTCACGAATAGGACGTTTGAACAGCCGGTGGAATGCGATGATTTCGGGCGAAGAAAAGCCGTGAATATGCAGCCCGTAATTCTCTTTGATCTTTGTTAAAAGATTTGTGTAATACGAAAAAGGAAGTGTTGGCGAGAGTCCACCCTGCAAGAGAACAGTCGTTCCGCCTACAGCTTTAAGTTCCTTTAGTTTTTGGAAAATTTCTTCATCCGGCAGAACATAAGCGTCTTCGTCATTCTTTTTCCGGTAGAAGTTGCAGAAATCGCAATCTGCGGTACAGACGTTACTGTAGTTGACATTCCGGTCGACCACATAAGTCACAACATTTGGATCGGCGATTTCGAGACGGGCCTCATGCGCACGGCGGCCCAATTCGATTAGGTCGCTGTTTTGAAACAGTTCGACAGCCTCATCCGGCGATATACGGTTTACAACTGATGACATTCAATTTCTCGCAGTTATTGTATGGCGGTTTGCGTGCGCAGAAGCCATTCTTCCGCTTCACGAATATCGTCCCCATATTCGCTATACCGGCGCGCAGTCAAAAAGTGTGCGGCGGCCTCAGCGCGCCGTCCCCGCCCAAGTTCGAGTTTCCCCAAATTCATGTGTGTTTCGCGGTCTGTGGGATCGATTACCAGCCAGCCGGATAGAGTGCGGATGGCTTCTGTCTCTCGCTTCGCTTCAAACTGGGCTTTGGCCAGACTTAAATAAACTTCGCGCGATATAGGATTTGAGTCTACGAGCGCACCATACAAGCGGCAAGCCGCCTCCCAGTTTTTTGCATTTAGAGCGGCGCGTGCTTCCTCCAAACGGTCTTCATACTTTGAACATGCGCAAAAGGCGATCAATCCTAAAAGAATCAGCAATTTGGCAATCGATGTAATATTGATATTAAGCGCGGCGTTTTGTTTTGATGATAAACGTTTCAAAAAGGTGACAGATATTGTGGCAGAGGAGAATTTCATTGGACCGTTCGTTTTGTCACTAGAGCATATCTAAGGGTTGCGGACAAGAATTGCGTAGTCCGCATTCCGGACAAAATTCCCCGGACCAGATGAGTTCATAAAACGAGGCTGCTTCCCGGACGAGTTTTAGATCTTCGGACCAGACACCGAGTTCAAAGTTGCGCCGTTCTTCTCCCCGAACACCGAGTCCGGCCCCGGTCCAGTTGGCACTCCCTAAATAGACACCGCTCCCATCGACCAGAATGGTTTTGAAATGAAGCCGGGGACAACAGCGGAGTTCAATTGCCGTACCGGGAAAAGCCAATTGCCGGTTTAGACTTTGTTGAAAAATCTGTGAAGGTTCTTTCGCGTAAAGAAACCGGACCTCGAGCCCTTCAGCACTTCGTCTTGCCAGCTCCTCAATTAGCGATTCAAATTTGCGATTCTTCCGGTAATGAAGATCTTTGGCATTGGCCGTTGCGATCCATACCGAGGAATGGGCATGAAGAACCTGTTTCTCAATCACTTCGTGATAGAGATCGCTGTTTTCCAGATAGGTGACAGAGGCTTCGATCGCCATGTGCCATCCTGCTTAGTCTATTTCCGTATCCAAATCATCATTGGATATCGGTTTGTAACTGGCAACGGCTTGTTCGACGCTGGGGTAAATCTTAAAAAGATGCGGCAGGCGGAACACGGTGAATACCCGTTCCGCTTGGGGAGAAAGCCGTGCGAAACGCAAATCTCCGCCTACGCTGGTTAGATTGTCTCTGAGTCGCACAAACAAACCCAACGCGCTTGAATCGACGAAACGTATTTCTTTCATATCCAAGACAAGTTTACGTGCGCCTTCGTTTAATTCTTTTTTCAGACGTTTCTTGAAACGTTGGACTTCTTCAATATCCAGCTCGCCATCAATTTCATAGATCACAACTTCGCCTTCGGTGTATTTGCGGAAAGTGAGGTAAATATCGTCTTCGGATAGATTTTCAGCGGCTTCTGTTTTCTCCAGGGGTGGCTGGTTCAGTGCATGAAAAGCATCATCGGTTGATGCGTGCAAAGTTATATTTGAAGAAGATGGATTGTCTTGCAGAAAGAAATCCAGGCGGCTCTTGGGTTTGACAACAACCGAAAGAGGAGGCCTATCCAGGTTATGCAACACAGAAGCGATTTCTTCCAATGTATCCAACCCCGCACCGTCAATTGATGTAGCCACTGAAAGGTCGATAATGACCTGATGTACCCCTTTTTTGAAAAGACTGAGCACCGGACGCAACAGTGACGCGGCGGTACCCGCGATAAGAGCACCTTCTACCCGGACTAGTACCGCTTCGCCATGCCGGTAATAACGTATGTGGAATGAAGCCATAACAGTTTCCGATCGAATTCCTTGATGGGGCGAAGGATAGCGTAATCTTTGGTAAACATCACCCCCAAAACAGATGTGCCCCGGGGCGAGGGGAGCGTCCCGGGGCTGTGGCAGAGAAAAGGGGGAGGAGAGAGATGTTCGAGAAGCACTGTGCGCTTCTATCCCTAAAACGATTTGTCTTCGCGGGGGTTATGCAAAAAAAATAAAAAAATTTGATGTCGATCCAGCCGCCATCAGTCTGTCCCGTTTGTCCGGCACAAATGGCGTTGCTCTCCCCCGGAACCGGGCGAGCGTTACACTTCGGCATCATGTTGGAGCTCCCCATTCAACTCGAACCCAAAGACTTCGATTGGCACCGTGTTTACGGTCATGAGGAGTTTTTGGATGAAGTCCTAGACAAGCACGCCTGGAAGGTGATGGAGCTGCTGTTCGCTTTGGAATATGCGGACATGGTCGAGGATGGAGAGATGGATTTGGAGGGGATTTGGGATTTGGTGGTCGAGGAACAGGCCGCATCTGAAGAAGATCCCGAACAGCCGCATCCGACATTGCTTTTCGGCGATGGTATGCCCGAAACGTATTTCATGGCTTCGCGCCTTTTGCAGGAAGCAAGCAATCTCATCAACGGGCGCGGTTATGAGAACAGCGATCTTTCAGAAGATTTATGGCATTTATGCGCTCAACTGGCCATGTTACAGCTGCCCATTGTGGGGCTCTCCGCTTTGGTTTGGGAGGAATCGAGCGATCTGACCGAAGATCTTTTGGATTATGTCGAAGCGCAAGATGACGAAGGGCCGGTACGGGATATCTATGTCGACAACACATTGAGTCCGGGTGCATTACGCTGGAGACCTTTGCAGGCATCGAATCCCCCATTGGCTGATGCCTTGATACGTCTGGAAGATCTTCGGGCCGCATACGAGGCGTTTCTTTCGGTCAGCACCTTCGATCCACGTGTCGATGAACTGGCGTTGGGACTTGTACGGGCCTGCACCCGGGCGCATACATCGTTGCTTTATTACTGTCTCCCCTCTCCCGGAGGCGGGGATTTGTAGAGAAAAGGGCCGACATGAGGCCGGCCCTATCAACTGCTAACTTAGATATCAATGTCACTAGGGACTTTCAAAGAAAATTAACGAGGCTCCCACGGCTTATTCACCGAGATATCTTTGATGGATTGACTGCCTTCTTGGTGTTGATTCTGTGCTTGTCGATAATTGAGTCGCAAACCCAACTCCGGATAGATTAAAGTAACGTTACTTGGACTGCGAGGCGGCGCATCGGGAGCTCTTGCCACTTCTTTGTCACCTGGCTCGCCAAAGGCTGCTATAACTTCGTCTACCGTTGAGCCGATCCCGATGCCTTCCGTAGTAGTCCCGGAAAATGCTTTATATGGGCTAGATGTCCATGAAATGCAGCCGATGGATAGCACTTCTGAGCCAAGAGAATAGCTGAGCCGGACGCCATGGTCGTAGTACCATGCATATCCCCCTTTCTCATCCTCATTCGGCGCACCCCAAATTGCTTCAACTTCCTGCCGGGCCATCCCGATACGAATTGGGCCAACGCCCTTACCCGGATCGATCGCGTGTGGAATCGCTTCTGTCGAGCCATCTACTACTCTGACGATGGCGTCAGCTGGATACTGCGGAACCATTAATGCCGTCTCAATTGGTACATTCCACTGGTAACGCGTTATTGTTTCTTTTTTGCCGACTTCTTTTCCATCTCTATAGGCCGTGCCTACTCGGCGCTCTTCTACCGGCAGAAATGTTACCGCGTCGATAAGCCATTTGTATTGGCCGTGTTCAGTTGTATGTACGTAGCAGTGGAGCAATCGACCGTCCTGGTTGATTGTTTCTTCGAATTCGTAATTCCATCCTTTCAGCCGACCGGCCAGAGCTCCAGGCACGAACATGTTGGCGTAATTCTCCGAACTGCTCATATCCGGAGAGTTTTCGATAATGTTTAGACGGTTGGTGATCCGGTTAAGCTTAAAGACTTTGCCCTTATGCTCCCACGTTGTTTCATTAAGAAAGTCCCCGTGCGTGATGTCTTGACGGAAAAGATCAGGAGCCACCCAAGTAGACCGATTGAGAAACTTTTCCGAATCAACCAATCCTGGATCAACTTCCACAATCAATGCCTTTGCGTCGTATATTGCCTCAATCGTCTTTGCCAACACATCCTTAGAAGGCAAAGTAAATATTACTGCCGCGATCACGGCAAATGCACCTGTTAAGGCCCAGCCAAGTCTGCCTATTGCCGGAAAACGGCTAAGCCGGACTCGGTTCTCGGGCAAGTCTTCACGAATCGCTTCTGCACGCTGGTTGAGTCTATGCTTGACTCCAGCGGGGACTTCGGCTTTCAAGAGAGTTTTGATTTCATCATCAATCCGGCTTGGGCCGGTTTCGTTGCAGGCGTTCATTTCGGAACACTCCTTTCAATTTCGAGGAAGGGTGCCAGGCGTTCGCGAAGCTGGGCGATGCCTTTTGAGTGATGTGAACGGGCTGTGGCTTCCTGGCAATCCAGGGCGGCGGCAATTTCAGTGAAACTCAATTCTTCGATCAGCCGCAAAAACACAGCCACCGATTGTTGCTGCGGCAAACTGGTGATGTTTTCGAGTACTCGGTTAAGCAACTCCTTCTGGTTCATTTCTTCCCGGGGTGTGGGAATGCCATCTGGCACCACATCCAGAAGTCCAATGGTCAGTTCCCTCTCCCGGGAACGCTTGCGGAACTTGTCCAAGGCTGCATCGACGGTAATGCGCAAAACCAGCAGATCAGGATGGGAGTGACTTTCAATGCGCTCCAACTTGCGCCAAACCGCCATCATTACGTCTTGGAGCACTTCTTCGGCATCGTCTGCGTTCCGCAGTAACCGCCAAATAATCCGGATCATGCGCGCTTGTAGCGGTTTTGTGCGGTTCGTAAATATGCTTTTTCGCCTATCCATCGCTCAGGCACTTTCCTCTTTTATTACGGTAACCGAACCAGAGTACGGAATTGTGTAAAAGTCATCTGAACATTCTGCAGAATTTTTCATATAGCGGGCTATATGGCCAATAAGTCGGATTACCTGTTGACAATTGTCATAGATAAACAATGGTTGTCTTAGACTGGTTGGGGTGATTCTGTAATGACCAATAGTATTGACGATTCTTCGCGGAGACTGGCAAACCCTAGATTCATCTTCAAGGTGTTTTGCGTGGTTGCTCTTATAGCGATGCTTTTTGCTGTTGTTTTCCTGGAGTGGCCTCTCTTTGGCGAAAAGCCTGATTTCCCTTTACGTACATTCACGACTTCTTATAGCCGGGCCGTTGCTCTCTCGCCGGATGGTCAGCGAGTTGTTCTTAACACGAAGAAAGGCTCGTTTGAGATACGGGATATTGAGAGCGGAGAACTGCTTTGGAACTACTATCTTCCGTCGGAAACCAAACAGGCCGGACATGACTCTTTTTATATCGCCTTTTCGCCGGATGGAACAAAACTCCTCATTGGCTCCAATGACTATCAGGTAAACGGGGCGCGGATCCATCTGGTCGATATCGCCAATAAAGAGATTCTATTTCTTTCAGAAATTTTCTCGGAAGCAGTCAACTCCGTCTCTTTTTCGCCCGATGGAAAGCATCTGCTTGGGGCAGGGGTTGACACCGTTGTGGTTTGGGATTCCACAACAGGCGCTGTAGTACAACAAATCAAAGGGGCGCAACGCGAACTGGGCAAAGAACATTTTAATGACGTGTGTTTTACGCCAGACGGCAACGGAATCTTCATGCGCCTTTCAATTCCGAGCTATTTGGTGGGTACGACAGGACCACTTTCTTGGAGTTATAGCCAAGCTGTCCTCTGGGAAGTCAGCTCAGGCAAGCAAGTTGTGGCGTTTGACTTGAAAAAAAAGTATGCGGTTACATGCTCGGCGATTTCCCCGGATGGTTCACAAGTTGTAACAGCTGGAAGTGATGGCCCGGGTCGTATGCACCTGTGGGATGCAACCCAGGCTCCATCTGATTCGAATGGCCAAAAAGATGCCGATATTTGTCAGAAACCTATTCGGGAATACTCAACCAGTTGGGATCATGGATTTTTCTATGATGTGGCGTTCTCTCCAGACGGAAAATATTTCGCGACGGCCGAAACTGACTGGGATAAGATTCCTCGCGTTAACACCATATCGGACTGGGATCATCGAAAAGATGAAATTATTACTTCGATCAACTTGAAGTTTGGCCTCCAACTCCCCAGACCGCTTGTGGATCGCGATGTGATTCATGAACACAACGATAAGGTCACCGGCAATCTAGTTAGACTGTGGGATGTCGAAACCGGCGAGGTTGCGAAAACGATCCGTCTACCCAATCGCAGAGCGCACAATATTATTAAAGTCCTTTTTTCCGCAAAAGGAGACCGGCTGCTCACATCGAGTCCAAATGGAACCATCCGCATTTGGGATATCAGCGATATTGCTGAGTGATTTAACCGGGCCTATCTCCTAAGCGAATCAGTCTTCGCCTAAAAATCGAATTGGTCGATGTTTTCGGGTGTGAAGACAGTTGGGGGGCCGAGCAGGACCACACCGTCTTTGATCTCCACCGTACCGAGCCGTCCGGCTTGGAAAATCTGAGCGTCAGCGGGGATTTGGTCTTTGGCTAAGGCCACGCCGACCTGAACCGTGAGATATCCTAAATCGACCGGATTCCAGAGCACGAACTTTTTGACCACGCCGTTCTTGACGTAATCTCTCATGCTGTTGGGAGTGGATACGCCGGTTACAAAGACCTTATCTTGCGCGCCCGCTTGTTCAACAGCGCCTGCCGCTCCGGGCAGAGCCACGCTGGTCATGCCGAAGATGCCTTTTAGGTTTGGATGGGCTTTCATGATGTCTTGGGCAACCTGAAAGGCCATCTGCAAATCCTCTTCGGATGCGCGGAATTCGACTTCTACCATTTTGGGGTATTTGGTTTTCATATATTCGCGCATCTTGCCGATCCAAATGTTCTGGTTTTCGGCAGTCAGGGAGCCGGTGATGATGGCGTATTCGCCTTCACCGCCGATTCCTTCGGCCATGACATCCACTAGAGCCTGTGCAATTGCATCATAGGTGGCCTGGTTGATGAAATAGGCACGCGCATCGGCCTGGGCGTCGGCATCGTAGGCGAGGATCTTAATCCCGCGATCTTGCGCCCTTTTAAGGACAGGAGCGATGGATTGGGGATCATTGGGAGCGACACAGATCACATCCATCCCGCGTTGAAGCCAGATATCGATCATTTCAATCTGTTTGGATGAGTCGTTTTCCACAGGCCCATCGTAAACAAGCGTGACACCCAGCTCTTTGGCGGCTTCATCAGCGCCTTTTTTACATGCGTTGAAGTATTCGATTCCCACCAATTTGGGCATGAAACCCACGGTGAGCGTGTCTTGGGCTTGTTCTGTGCCACCGCCACAGCCCACGCACAGGCTCATTGCGGTGATCAGACCGATTCCGAGCAGAACCAGCGTCCATTGAGAAAATCTTGTTGCCATGGTGTTACGCCTCCACAAATAGAGCCCGTTTGGGAGTTGAGCCGGGCAAATTGGTGACACGCAGCATGAAACCATGAATTCTCGACTAAAGGAATAGGGAGGAGCAGCGAGCGGGGAATCTGCCCCCGCCGGTTTGAGACTGGTTCTGCCTCTGGAGAAAGCCCAGAGCGGAAAAGTCCGGCGGATTGTTTCGGGTAACAGCCCGGGCACGATATACTCGAGTTGATGCTATCTTGTTCAGGCGGTCCAAACGCCGGTGGAGGTTCTTCTTGTTTTTACGCAGTTTCAAGACAGCGGTATTTGTGCTGCTTGTTTTTTGTGCGGTTTCGGTTCCGGCAAGCAAGCGGGGATCAACAATCATTTGCGATTTCTGCGGTAAACAAATCACCGGACGCTACATTACGTTCAGCAAAAGCAACATCCATTTGGATCTTTGCCAATCCTGCTCACGAAAAGCCAGCCGCTGTAAAAGCTGCAATATCCCTCTACGGCCCAATGAAGTTGTCATAAAAAACGGGGAGACGCTCTGCAAAGCGTGTTCCGGGCAATCGCTTTATTGTTCGATCTGCAACAAACGCATTGAGGGTGGATATATTCACAATTCCATAACGGGGCAGGATTATTGCCGCAAATGCTATGACAGCACGCCGAAATGCGCGCACTGCAAGAATCCGGCACGCGAAAGCGCATTTAACCAATACGGTCTGTGCAACCATTGCGCCCGGACATTGCCCAGGTGCAAAGCCTGCGGAAAGCCGGTTATCGGCGACCGCTTCTCCTTTAAATTTGAGGAAGGCCAGTTCTGTGAGGACTGCATCAAAAAACGTCCATCCTGCGCGGCCTGCGGTGTTCCTGTGGGTAATAAGTATTGGACATTTCCGGATGGGCGGGCGATGTGCAATGCATGCAAAGAACGAGGCATTCTTAAACGGGAAGATGCCGAGAGGCTGTTGAAAGAAGTACGCCGAATCATTCACCGGCAACTGGGGTTGGAGATTCAACACGAAATCGAGTTGGTACTTGAAGAGATGAATTCCGGCGGCCAGATTGCCGCCGCGGCTGCCAAACTCAAAGGAGATGAGGGCAGTCCCCTGGGGGAATCGGAATTGGGTTTATTCCGCCGCCGGGGCGATGAATTCACGATCTTTTTGCTTTATGGTGTGCCCCGGGAGATGATGCTCGAAACCGCAGCACATGAATTGGCGCATGCCTGGCAAGCCGAAAACTGTCCGCCAACACAATCCGAGCAAATCCGCGAAGGATTCGCGCAATGGGTTGCCGCGCAAGTACTGAAATCAGAACAGCAACTTAAAGTTTTGGCTAAACTTGAAGCACGTACAGACAATCCCTACGGCACCGGCTATCAAATGGTAAAGCGCATCGCCGAACGTTATGGCGCCAAAAGAACGATCCAAAAAATGAAGACGATGGAGTGAGGTATCTCCATCGTCAACATGTTATTCAGCGCATTCCTCTGAATAGTAATGACCACTTAATTGTTTGATGCAGGTGCGTGTATGTGCGCCTTTCTAAATTAACTTGGTTACATCGAGCGCTTTATCCACATCCTCAGCTGAAATCAATCCGCTGGCTTTGGCAACCTCGCGAATGTTCTTGCCTTCGGCATACGCCTGTTTTGCGAGTTTGGCGGCGTTGTCGTAGCCGATATAAGGATTGAGTGCCGTCACGATGGAAATATTGCGTTCAATGGTGTTGCGGCAGGCTTCCTCATTGGCTTCGATTCCATCCACACAGCGGGTGCGGAATTGATCGGCTACGGCGGCTAGAATGTCGATGGATTGCAGCAGGTTATGAGCGATTAGGGGCATCATTACATTTAGTTCAAAGTTGCCCGTAGCGCCGCCGATTGTGATGGATACATCGTTACCGATGACTTGAGCCGCAACTTGGACCATGGCTTCGGACATGACCGGATTAACCTTGCCGGGCATGATCGAGGATCCCGGCTGAGTGGCGGGAATGTTGATTTCACCCAGGCCATTGCGGGGGCCGCAGGCCAGCCAACGGACATCGTTGGCGATCTTGGTGTAACTGGCGGCGATGGTTTTTAGTGCGCCGCTGAGTTCGACACACGCATCTTTTGAGGCCTGGGCTTCAAAGTGATTGACGGATTCAGAGAACTCTACTCCCGTTGCCTCTGATAAATCTTCGGCTGTCAACCGGCCGAAATCCTTATGAGTATTGACGCCCGTTCCAATCGCGGTGCCGCCCAAGGGGAGTTCTTTTAGCCTGGGATAACATGCCTCAACCCGTTCGATTCCCATTTCGATTTGCCGTGCATATCCGGAAAACTCCTGGCCCAATGTCATGGGCATAGCATCTTGCAAGTGTGTGCGTCCTGTTTTGTAGATTGCCGAGAATTCTTTGGCTTTGGCTTCCAGCGATTGTTGAAGTGCTTTAAGAGCGGGAATGAGGCGTTTTTGACATGAAATTTTGGCCGCCACATGGATCGTTGCCGGGATGACATCGTTGCTCGATTGGCCCATGTTGACGTGATCGTTGGGATGGACGGGATCCTTGCTACCTACGGCGCCTCCCAAAGCAAGGTTTGCGACATTGGCAATTACCTCATTGGCATTCATGTTGGTGGATGTACCGGATCCGGTTTGAAAGACATCCAAGGCAAAGTGCTCATCATATTTCCCATCGCGCACATCATTGGCAGCGGTTTCGATGGCTTTTGCGAGTTTCTCATCCAGTTTTCCGACTTTTAGATTGACACGCGCGCACGATGCTTTGATCTCACCCAATGCATGGATAAAAGAGCGGCCAAAGCGGATACCGCTGATTGGAAAATTCTCGACCGCACGTTGAGTCGAAGCGCCATAGAGCAAATGCCCGGGAATCTCCATTGGGCCCATTGAATCTTTTTCAACACGAACATCCGCGCACATAATCATATCCTCCGAATTTCATATGAAGTCAGATCGCTTTTTCAAAATTGAAAACGTGAATTCCGCTGTACCTGATTCATGGTGGCAAACGCTTTCAACACCGTCAACCAACATGGCACAAAAGGCGGGGGAGGACCGAAGAGTTGACTGAAAAAAAGTCCGGCAGTGAATGAGGGAAGCCTAATTAATACTATTAACGTTACTTGCCGCGCTTTTTACGCTCATCGGATAGCGAAACAACAGACGACCCGTTTTTCTTCTCTCGGGGCTGATCTTCAAGAGGCTTGATCCGGGTTGGGGCGCGCTCTTTGTCTTTTTCGTAGGCGGCCACGCTACAGAATCGGGCATTTTCCGATAGAACCAGCATTTCCGGTTGACATTCCAAATCGCCGACAAAAATACCTTCGCCTTGGATTTTCAGGCATCTGCGGGAATGGATTGTGCCTTTGAACTGCCCCTCAACAACGACCAAATTAGCGCTGACTTCTCCCTCAGCGCGTCCATCTGCAGCCACAATCACGGCATCTTGGCAATCGACATTGCCGCTAAATCCACCGGCGATCTCGACCCCCCGGCGGGCAACCAGCTCGCCGCGCATGAGTGTTCCGGGTGCGATGCGGGTTTGAATCTTGGGTTGGGGCGGGGGAGCGTACTCCTCCGCTTCCTCTTCTTCCTCAAGAACTTCTTCGCCGCCGATGTCCTCTTCGGTAAATGACCAGGGATCGCGTTCGTTTGGCATATCTATCACCTTCAAGGGTGAACGGTACCAGGCTCAAGCCCGGCTTGCCACCCCAATCCCGTTTGCGGGATGCTTTCCTGGCTAACGATTGAGGTTACGAGCCGGTTCCTCCTTTCCGGCTGGTTTCCTGGCGGCGTCATCCCGGTCTCTCGACACTTGAGGCCAGGCCCGGTACCTTCAACAAAGGGATATTTCTACAAGAACGCAAAGCGCTTGCAGGGAGACTGTATCCGATGGCTGAGTCGGAACTTCTGGTTTCGTATATACCCATTCTACTCATTGCTTTGGCTGCGGCGGCGTTTGCCGTCGGGAGTACCATTGGTTCATTCCTTTTGGGGAAAAAGAGACCCTCAGAGGCCAAGAATATGCCTTATGAATGCGGTATGGATCCAATTGGTGACGCACGAGAGCGCTTCAGTGTGAAGTTCTTTTTGGTTGCGATGAGTTTTGTCGTTTTCGATATTGAAGCGGTCTATTTCTTCCCGTGGGCGGTCATATACCGTTCCGCCATCCAAGCAGGCTTCGGGCTGTTTCTTTTTTTGGCGATACTCATTTTTGGGGCAATCTTGGTCCTGGGTCTGATTTACGAATGGCGCCGTGGCGTGCTGGACTGGGGACCGTCTCCCAAAGGAGTGAAGAATGGGTCTTGAAGAAAAAGTGGGTGAACTCCTAAAAGAAGGGGTCATCCTGACATCCATCGATACGGTCGTGAACTGGACGCGGAAGAATTCGATCTGGCCGTTGACCATGGGGCTTTCCTGCTGCGCGATCGAAATGATGGCGATGGGCGCAGCACGTTACGATATCTCCCGATTCGGCGCAGAAGTGTTCCGTCCCTCTCCTCGTCAGGCGGACCTAATGATTGTGGCGGGCACGCTGACCAAGAAGATGGCCCCGGTTGTTCGCAAGATTTGGGACCAAATGTCCGAACCAAAGTGGGCGATTGCCATGGGAGCATGCTCCTCATGTGGCGGCATGTTCAATATTTACAGCGTTGTCCAAGGTGTGGATGAGGTCTTGCCGGTGGATGTTTATGTGCCCGGTTGTCCGCCCCGTCCGGAAGCGTTGATCTATGGGATTCTGCAACTTCAGAAAAAAATGGAGACCATGTCTCTTAAGGACAAAAAGCCTGAATTGACAATTCCGGATACTCCTGCATTGGGTAGTACTTATCTGGATGGCCCAAGCCTTCCGGTGATTCAGCCAAACGAAGCCGGCACAGAGGAAAAGGATAAACCGGAGACGGTAAACGCATAATTCGTTACTGCGAGAGAAACCATGCCCCGTAAGTCAATAACACCCGAACTCCGTGACCGGATCGTCTCTTTGGTACAAGAACATCTTCCGGGGGGCGATGACCGAGCACAAAGAATTTCGCGGAGAGTTGACCCTGGAGATTGTGCCTGAACGCCTTGTGGATGTATGCACCTTTCTGCGCGATCACGAAGACCTGCAATTCAAAATTTTGGCGGATTTAACCGCCGTTGATTATTACCCGCAAAGCGATCCCCGATTTGTGGTTTCTTACGATCTGCTTTCGGTATATCTCAAACACCGCTTGCGTCTTCATGCCGCGGCTTTGGGGGAGCCACCCACTGTGGAGACCGTTTCCGGCGTTTGGGCTACTGCCAACTGGCATGAGCGTGAATGCTGGGATCTTCTTGGGGTTAATTTTAGAAACCATCCTGACCTGCGCCGGATCATGCTTCCGCCGGAATGGGTTGGGCATCCATTACGCAAAGACTACGAAGCAACAGAAGAAGAATCATTCGACTATCTGTCGAAGCCGATTGCAAACGAATAGGTAAGGGAAATGCCGTATCGCGTCGATTTCCAAACCGATCGCTCTATTTCCGAAGGGCTTAAACGTCAGGGCCCCGGGAACATGATCATTAATATGGGCCCGCAACATCCGTCCACACACGGTGTTTTACGACTCGTGCTGGAATTGGACGGTGAGGAAGTTGTGGACTGCGTCCCTGATGTCGGCTATCTGCACCGGGGCATGGAAAAGCTGGCCGAGATAAAGGGTTATCATCGCTTTATTCCCTACACGGACCGTATGGATTACATGAATCCTATGGGGAACAACACTGCGTATTGTTTGGCGGTGGAGAAACTCCTGGGAGTCGAGTGCACAGAACGTGCACAATACATCCGCGTGATTTTATGTGAGTTGGCGCGGATTTCTTCTCATTTGTTGTGGCTCGGCACGGCCGCCTTGGATATTGGGGCTATGACGGCTTTTCTCTACACATTCCGCGAGAGAGAAAAGATTTATGACATTTTCGAGGAAGTTTGTGGTGCAAGATTTACGGTGTCTTATATGCGCATCGGCGGTGTAAGTGTCGATGTCCCCGAGCATTTCAAAGATATGTGTCAGCTGTTCATCGATGATTTTGCATTCCGGGTCGATGAATACGAAGATCTGCTGACCGGAAACCGAATTTGGGTGGAACGTACAAAAGGTGTCGCACCAATTTCGGCCGAGAAAGCCATGTCTTATGGAATGAGCGGCGCTTGTTTGCGTGGAAGCGGCGTGGATTGGGACATTCGCCGGGACGAGCCGTATTTAGTCTATGACCGTATGGAGTTCGATATTCCTCTTGGTGAAAACGGAGACACCTTTGACCGCTATGTCTGCCGTATTGAAGAGATGCGCCAATCCCCGCCGGATTATCCAACAGGCTCTTGAGCAAATGCCTGAAGGCCCGGTGAAGATCGATGACTATAAGGTCATTCTTCCTCCGCGTGAAAAAATCAAAACCAGCATGGAAGCGTTGATCCATCATTTCCTCCTGACTTCCGAGGGAATCAAAGTCCCCGAAGGCGAAGTGTATAGCGCAATTGAAGCGCCCAAGGGCGAATTGGGTTTCCATGTTGTGGGTGATGGCAGCGGGCATCCCAAGCGGTTACGGGTTCGGTCACCGAGTTTTGTAAATCTTTCCGCGCTACCGGAGATGGTAAAAGGCTGCTTGGTTGCGGATGTGGTTGCGGCGATTGGAACCATCGATTTGGTCCTTGGAGATTGTGACCGGTAACAAAGTGGTTTTATAAGTTTATTCAATTGAAAGCGCCCGGTATTTTCCGGGCGTTTTTTTAACATTACGATTGACCAGCGGCGTTGCAGGCTGGAAACTATATGCAGAATTGAATCTTTCCTGGGAGGATGCCATGAGCCAGAAGTCAACCAGCCGCCGCGATTTTGTCAGTACAACGATCAAAGCCGGAGCCGCGATCAGCGCCGTCTCCGGATTTACAGCCAAAAGCTACGCACGGGTGCCTGGAGCAAACGAAAGAATCCGGGTCGGTTTGATTGGCTGTGGCGGGCGGGGCAGCTGGCATATCGGCTGGCTGCAACGTACGGCCGAAGCGGGACAGAACGTGGAAGTTGTGGCGGGGTGCGATATCTGGAATGAGAGGCGGCGCAGGGCTGCAGAGATCATCCAAGAACGGTTTGAATTTGAAAGTGAACCCACGACCTACAAGGATCATGAAGATCTTTTGGCTCGTGACGATATACATGCTGTAGTGATTGCCACCGCAGACCACCAACATTGCACACATCTTCGCGATGCGGTCAACGCCGGTAAAGATGCGTATGTGGAAAAGCCGATTGCCTTGGAACTCGATGATCTCAATAAAACAATCGATGTCGTTAAAGCATCTGACCGTATTGTGCAATTCGGAACTCAGGGGCGTAGCAGCAAAGGTGCTTTGGCCGCTAAAAAATTCATCCAAGAAGGCGGCCTCGGAAAAATCATTCGGGTTGAGGAATCGCGTAGCGCGTATAATCCCTATTGGAATTTCTACAAGAATCCGGAAAAAGAATCCGATACGGATTGGAAGCGGTTTTTGATGCATCTTCCTTACCGTCCTTTCGATGCGGATATGCACGGAGCCTGGATGGGATATTTGGGTTGCTCAAACCGGTACTGTGGGGGGCTGGATGAGTCATATGAGCGATTTTGTTCATTTCCTGATGGATGCTGACTTCCCGACAACTGCTGTGGGGCATTGCGGCATTTATGCAACAACATCGGGTTCCGGGCCGGACTGCACCTGATACAGTCACTGCGATTGTTGATTACAAAGAAGGTTTCACGACTTGCTTCACGACGCACTTTGGCAACGGAGCGAATAATTACGATCGGATTTTCGGAAGCAAAGGAACGATGCGAATTTTGGATCCTGATGGAAATATCGATGGGGTTAAACCCACCGTGTCTTCAGATGGCAGCGAAGCTCCGGATAAAGTTCCCGACGGAATTGTGCTGGAAGAAATTCCGCAGGACGATCATATGATGAATTGGGTCAAATGCATGCGCAGCCGTGAACAACCTCACGCCCATGCGGAATGGGGTTATAAACACGGTGTGGCTGTGATCTTGGCTGACCGGGCGTGTGTGGAAGGACGCAAAATGCGTTTCGATCCGGAACAACGCAAAATCCTCCCGGCATAGGATATTTGTAATCCGGAATTTTCTTTTTATTTAACTTTCCCAGCCTTGTTGTCCCGGCCATGTAGCGTCGAGGTCTTGTTGGGTGAATTTATGACTTCCGGGAATCCAGTTTTTAATATCTCCTTTTGTGGTTTGCACTTCCCAGGAGTCCCCATAGCGGCGCATGGTTTCGTGCAAACGTTCCCGGTATGCGGCAACGAGTGAAGATGATTGCCCGGCGAGATTTTGCATTTGGTAGGGATCTTCGTGCAGATCGAAAAGCAACCACGGTTTTCGATTGGCTTCGGCATAAAGGTGGGTTTGGGTTCGTACCGCCCGCCACCCCGGCCAGGGGAGATATCCATAGGGCATGGTTAGGAATGTTTGTTCAGGGCCGGTCTTATTTTTGCCTATCCAATAAGCGGATATGTCCTGACCATCTGTTGCCGGGGCCTCCAAACCCACGAGGCCGCAAAGAGTTGGGTAGACATCGACCATTCCGAATGGGGCATCCAAAACACGGCCCGCCGGAATACCCTCGGGCCAACGCACCAAGAATGGGATGATGCAAGATTCATCGAACGGCCACCGTTTGAATTTAAGGCCTTGGCAACCGAGCTGATCACCATGATCACTGGTATAGATCACGATGGTGTTATCGGCAATTCCTAATTCGTCGAGTGTTTGAAGCAACCTTCCGAAAGCGGCATCAAGGCTTTCGATGAGGCCGTAATATTTTGGTGTGACTTTTTCGGCAAATGCTCTTGCTTCATAACCGGGGATATTGGGCCGATAGAGGATGTCATATTCACGCTCAAAAGCTGGGGGCGGTGTATAGGGAGTATGCGGCGGACCCCAGCTAAGACCTAAACACCAAGGTTGGTCCTTGTGTTTTTTGATGAATTCCTGGGCGAGTTCGACCTGACGGTCAGGCTCGTAACCTATCTCGCGTATGGGCTCGGGTTTATCACGGTAATATTGGAATTCAAAATAGTGGTGACCGGTTTCTAATGCGGCCCAATCATCGTAGCCGAAACGGTGCGGACCGGGCGGTATAAAACCGTGAGCGTCCTTGGGAGTAGGACCGAACAAATGCCATTTGCCGATATATCCGGTGGCATAGCCTGCGCTACGAAAGGTTTTGCCTAGAGTCTGGAAATCAGTATCAAGTCCAATCGTATTGGTAAGAATTCCATGGTTTTGGGCATAAAGACCGGTTTGAAGCGTAGCTCTGCTGGGGCAACAGACAGGTGTGTTACTAACAGCATTGGTGCAGCGTATGCCTTGATCCGCAAAGCGGTCGAAGTTGGGCGTAGCGATCGCTGTTTCTCCATAACAGCCCATGGCTGCGGCCCGGTGCTGATCGCTGAATACATATAGAATATTCGGTTTTTGCTTTTGTTTTGTATGATCGGCGGCCACAGGCAAAGCTGCCGATAGCGCAACGCCGGCCATACCTTTTGCAAAATTTCTGCGATTCATTTGAGTCATTGTATTGCCACCTTGTTAGGGGCCAAAACGGTCAATGTCACCGTCACTATTAATTCCGTTGGAGGCGTTATAAAGAACGATTTGGCCTTGGCCACCCATTGATGAGTCCGGTTCATAATCTTGATCCGGACCGGCGCCGTGCAGAACCCACCGGCCCAGACGGCTTTTTTCATCCGGCATGAATAAAAATTGACTATTTTCTTTTTTCCCTTTGTCGGCGACTTCAGGTTCCCAAAAGGGATAGGCGCGCTCAAGAACATCTACAAATGTTTTTGAAAGAAACGGGTCGACCGGGATTGTATTCATATAGGCAATGGGAGACGTGAGTTTGGCCAGACGGGCGTATCGAAGATATGCCGATGTATCAGGTGTTGGAGGATAGATGTTGTTATCCAAACGATAGCTCTCTAGGGCTGTAGCAAGCGAGCGGTGATCGGCTTCGGTCTGTGCCACCTTCGCACGAATTTGTGCATTCAAGAAATTAGGCACGGCGATTGCCGCTAAAATGCCGATAATGGCCACGACAATCAGCAATTCGATAAGTGTAAAGGCGTGATCTTTGTGAATCGTATTCATGTATTCCACCACAACAGATTTTAATTAGATCAATTCTACATGAGAAAATTTATTTTTGCAGCCGGATTGGAATGAATTAATTGAAGGATGCTGAAAACTAATTCCGTTTAGATGGGAACTTGGGATTGCCTTTCATGCGGAAATTGTCAAATTCAATTGAAACCTGTCTGTAACTTTGGTAAATGAATAGCACCAAATCTGTGCGCGGTTCAAAAAAACATTCCGCTCTCGGCATCTCCGATTGGATGTTAAGTCCCTGTGGCGGACCATCGATTTGAAAGAAGATGCCATTTTGTTGGATCTGATTTGTGTCAAAGTCCGGTTTGCTTAAAACCGAATTGAAACGGAGCCAATTATGCGGATTCCAGACGTAACTTTGACCTTGGACAACGATCTGCGTTAAGTCTTTGGGTGATGAAGAGTAGATGCCCGAGGCCGTGATATTCATGCCGGGAGGAAATGCAGTATCACGGAATCCACCCAAAGTATTAAATATGCCCGGTCTGCGGTCTCGTTGCGGCTTGTTCTCCTGCCAGCCTTTTTCCTGTGAATAGCAGAACAATCCCATAAAATCTGTATGTTCAAATCGCAACGTTGCGGCTATCGATGGCATGAGCGGGGGGCTATCAAGTGTTTGGGTGGAGATTTCAGGTGTGCCAAAACCTATGCCGATCCAGCAGGAACCGGAGCGAGGAGGCCCCTCGGGAAAACGCACATCGAAACGTACGGTGACCGGATATTCAAGCAACTCCGCATCGATTTGACGGTCTAACGTGAGCAGCCAATTGGGGGATCCATCAGGATTCGGCAATGCCGCAATGATCCCGTCGGATGCAGCCCATAATCCTGTCTGCACTTCCCATTGATCAAGATTATTACAGGAATCGATAACGGTTGAATAATGCCGCTGCCGGTGCAGGAAATAGGGGATCATTCCGGCCGCAATTAAACAGAAAATGGATATGGCTATTGCGGCCTCGAGTACATGTTTGCGGATTGCGCGTTTGCGAATTGTTGCTGCTTCCATAAAACTCCCCTTGGAGTTCAACGATGTTGCCTTGGACAAATATCCATCAAAATCGCCGCGACGATAGCATTTCCAATTAATTTACGCCGAGACTTTTTGACCCCGATTGCACCTAAAGATAACACTTTTAATGCCGATTGCCTACTTGAAAAGCAGAAAAATATTCGTCAATTTGAGAGAAAAGACGCTTACATTGCTATTTTTCCGAACTTGCTCCCGGGATATAAACACGAATGTTATCTATTTCGACTTCCACGGGGCTTCCAGTCTGCTGAATGAACAGTGCCAGACCGCGGCGAGGTGGATCGAAGCACTCCACATAAGGGCTGCTGGAGATGAGTTGCCAGCTGTTTTGGGGGTACGTTGAGCATCCGCCCTCAAATTCGACAGCTCCTGATCGTAAATCGATGCTCAGGAAGTGCCCCTCAGCTCGGTACCAGATGCCAGGCATGGGTTGTATATGAACGGGCGGACTGATTCTTTCATTTTTCGATGAGATTTGAATCTCCTGTAAATCTCCGAGCCATCCCACGGAATATGAATGCAGCCGCGTTCCACGGAGTTTTCCTTCTTGAATTCGTAGAGCGCTTGATAAAGAAGGAAGTGCAAAACCGGATTCGTTCCCGGCTTGGCTTGATTTTCGTATCCCGAATCCAAGCCCGGCACGGAATTCACCATCACGCGGAATTTCTTTTGGAAAACGGATGTCAAATTGCAGCCGGAATGGATACGGCAATTTTTCCGGATCAAAATCTTCCACGTAAATCAGTTCCCAGAACGTATGCTGATTTTCGTCCGGCACGGCGCGCAAGCAACCGTTCAATACTTGCCATTCTCCGGAACGAACGCGCCAAGAATCCAGTGTGTTGCAGTTATCAAAAACCAACGGATAGCGACGTTGTCCCTCCAGGAATTTGGGTATGATTTGCATAAATGCTACGACGGCGATAACCGTTCCTATTGTCATTTCCAGGCCATGACGCCGCATAAAAGCGAATAACTCGCGAGACGGTTTGCCGGTTCTATTTGGATTTGTACTCATATTCCGAATTTAAAGGAAAAACCCCCGGAACGTGACGCTCCGGGGGTTATGGTTTGCCTTGTTTGTTTTGTGGCGATCACGCTTCACTGGGGGTGGAGTCCTGTTCATCCCGGTACCTGAAAAATACGGCAAAAAGAATAAGCGCGGCAATCGCGACACCGCAGGACACCATCCATTGGAATCCATAATCCACTGTTGTGGTTTGTGAATCCCGTACGACTTCAACGGCATGAATCATATTTATAGATTTCGCCTTTTCGGCTACCCAACCGCCAATCGGCCCGGCGGCAAAGGGCCCCACACCCAGGATGAAAATAGAGAACAGTGTTTGGGCGCTGGCACGAATATCCGACGAACAGACTTTGTCCACAAAAATAAATGCGGATACATAGAAACAACCGAAACAGAAACCGTGGAATGCAATTGAGAAGGCCAACATGGGCAGTGAATGGAAATTGGCAAACAGGAAGAATCGGGCCGCATAGGCAAGGATGCCGACCATCATGGTTTTCTTCAGGCCAAATTTTTTGGTCAGTATACCCACGACAAGTCCGAGAATAATCAACTCCGAAGCCTGTCCGATTGACATGAGATACTGGATATTGCCTGTCTGTACACCCACGTCCTCAAGGAATGTACTCGCCCACATAAAGTACCAGGTGTGAATTACACTGATCGGAAAGGAGATTAGAAACAGCACCAAGAATGAGGGATTACCGAGAAGTTTCAGCGCCTTTAACGGGGCCGGCTGTTCGCCTTTGCTAGGTGGTGTATGAGGGAGTGTGAAGCAGAATATGCCATAGGCGATTGAAATAACGGCCGACCAGCGCATGCAATCGGCCATAGCCAGCATCTTAACCTCTTCGGTCATACCTGCGGGAAGCCAGAAGAAAGGATAAATCCAGTTGATGACAAGCCATCCGATCGTTCCGAAAACGCGAATGGAACTGAATTGTTTATCCGGGTCAGAAAGATGATGAAAAGAGAGTGAATTGGTAAGAGATATTGTCGGGAAATAGATAACAGAATAAAGGATGGAAAGAATTAGGAACGCGTTGAAGTCCTCTACCCGGGATAGAATCCACATAATGATTCCGCCCGAGAGAGCGCTAAAGGCTAAGAACTTTTCAGTAGAGAAATAACGGTCTGCCAACTGACCGCTTATGAATGGAGCCAGGAGAGCCCCAATTGCGGCAGCCGCCCCGACGATCCACCCCACCTGGTAAGTTGTAAAACCGAGATAATTGCTCAGATATGCAGGAAGAATTGGCAGCCAGACGCCCCAAATAGCGTATTGCAGGAACATCATGGCTGAGAGTTTGACTCGAAGTCCAAGATCCATGGTTATCTCCAGATTTGCCGATGTAAAAAGTTTTGCCATCGTACGCTGTCTGTGGGCAGGCTGGCAAGATGCTCAACAGGATGCACGATGGATTGCTGGAACATGTGGCGGAGCCACGACTTACAGTTTTGTCAGTTCAAAAGCGCCATAACTGACAAATGAGTCATTAATATTGTCTGTCTAGATTTTCTTATCTGATTCCACGTGAGGGGGGGAGGATTACTAAGTTTTGTAACCTCTTGAATATAAAGAGATTACAATTTTAGAGGGTTGTTATTTGCACTCAGGACAATCCAATTGCAAAAACGGCACAATGTTTGCGCTAAAAGGGTGATAGTTGAAAGATTGAATCCTAGTTTGGCAACACACTCGCGGTTCGTAATGGCTGGTGAAAGCCAGCTCCCTCGGGGGTGCTGAAAGAAGTAAGCAAGGATTACCAAGTTTTGTATTGATTTGTGCTGTGTTTTGAGTTGATTGTTGAACGCTGATTGTACCGATTGATTGTTCCGAACCGCTTTTGCTCCCCGGCACCGTAAGGTGCCGGGGAGTTCTGATTTTTGGCCTTGAATGTGATTTAATCCTGTACTGAGGATGTTCCGAAGGTATTAAAATCGCCACGTAACCGAACGCAAAGTGGTTTTGGCTGTATGCTGGCTTTTATGAACCGGGTGGAGACATTATCCTGTTGGTCCCTATCGAGGAAGGATCCCTCCTGTAAAAGAATGGATCCTGCTTCATCGGGGGGATATTCTGCAATCTAAGGATCAATCATCATGACGCGTTCTCGAACCGCATCTCTGTCTATACTTCTTACCGCTTTTGGAATTTGTATCGGACTGCTTTTTGGAGGTTGCGCGGGTATGTGCAAGAAATGTTCATCTTGCACAGATGCTCCGGCATGCGCGGCCTCGGCCGAAAAATGTGCTTCATGCCCGAAGGCTTCAACCTGTCCGGCTGCGGCCAAGGCATGTGCAACATGCCCGAAGGCTTCAACCTGCTCGAATTCAAAAGCCACCTGCAAAAAGGCTTGTGCCGAAGGCGAAGTCGTTGATCCCGTTTTGAGCGCATTGGGCGATATGGAATTACCGGCACCGGACCGGCTCGCCGAATATGGCTACACAGAACTTTTCGATGGGAAATCGCTTGAAGGTTGGGCCATGGCTGGTCCTGGAGAATTCCTGCTTGAGCATGGCAACCTGGTGACCAAAGATGGCATGGGGCTGCTTTGGTACAAAGAGAAAATGTTTAAAAATTTCACGCTGGTTGTGGAATGGATGAATACCAGCAAGACAGACAACAGCGGGATTTTTGTCCGTTTCCCGGATCCGGGGAATGATCCATGGGTGGCCGTAAACGGGGGCTACGAAGTGCAAATAGACGATACCTCGGCACCTCCGGCCAGCTCCGGATCCATCTATAGTTTTGCTCCTGCAACGAGTTTAGAGACAAAAGGAATTAATCGTTGGAACCGGTATGAGATCACGGTTGTGGGGCAGAAGTACACGGTTGTGGTAAACGGGCAGATGGTCTGCGAATTTACCGGCGAGAGAGCTTTAGAAGGCTATATCGGGCTCCAGAATCATGATCCTACAACCAAGGTTTTATTCCGGCGCGTTGCCATTAAGGAACTGTAATCCCTTGGCTGGATGTTTCCTCTAAGCCTGTAAACATGCGAATATGTTCCGGCGCTCCCGGCGTGAATATCGTGCCGGGAGCGTTTTTATGCCCATGTATATTTTCAATTTCGCCGCCGTTAAGCTGGACGAAAGGGTTTTTGTGGTTCATGATAGTTGACGGGCACTAAGGGTGGTTATTGGGCGATGAGGCATAAATCAGGAGGCGGGTGATTATCGAATGGCAGACGAATTTAAGGACAAAGGCGTCCCGGATATATCGGCGTATCATACACGGGAATCCGAAGAACGTTACCATAAGCCTCATTCCAAAGAGGATCCCTTCGATCTTACCAAAAGAAATAACCGCTTTGTGTGTTGGCATTGCGGCGGTCCTTTTATTGTCAGCCGGAATGCCAGAAAATTACAGTTAATTCGGGACGGTATTATTAAACGTCCACTTTGCGCTCCATGTGATAAGCGGGATATCGATTTGTCTGCGGCCGTAAATCAGTGTTTGAAGATGCTGGGCGGGCACTGTTCGGTTGCCGATGTGTTGGCACTATATACCGATGAACGGAGGGCCAAACAGTATTTTAGAGATCCCTATAAACAGGTGCGCATGGTTTATAAAGGAAAAGATGCGCTCTGTATGCGGGATATCGAGGGTTGGCTGGAAGACGGCACCTTGCGCACCGAAGATGACGGCAGTATCAGCGCTCAAACCAAATCGTATATGCGGGAACTTGAATTCCGGGCGCAAGTGCGCGAGGTAAAAGAAGATATACGCCGCAAAGAAACACCACCACCGCCCGAACTGGATGATGGTTCCATCGCCGTTTCACGCCGCAAAGAAGACGGAGGGGCATCGGTAGGAGCCCATTACCGGAATATTATGAAAGAACTTTAAACACGGTTGTTTGAAACCGTCTTATACTATTTTTGCCTTTCTTTTCCTGTGTCTACCTTCTCTTCTACTGTTTTTCCGGTTTGATTACCCCGATCGTATTGATTTTGCCCGGCTTGATTGTGCCTTTGAGGGCAAAGATATCGAGCCACAACGATGGAATCCGGTCTCCAATAACCAGCTCCTTAATTTTTTCTTCAGACAATGTCTCGGCGCCTGTAGATTTGGCCGGATCATAGTAGATGCCGTAGCGTTGCTTCAACGATAAGGCGTCAAGTTCTGTGGTCTCTTGTGGATCGCCGGAAGGAATCTTTCTTACCCTTTCGCGCATCTCAGTATAAATGTTATGCACCTCAGTTGAGACAACCGGATCGGCCGCCAGAGCAGCGACCAAATTGCCGGTATGCCAACGAAATTCGCTGAACGACATTCTGTGCCGGTCAAGAATTTGGCCGAGTTCCGTCCAAATCAAGCCCATGGCCCGGATGACATCCCGGGCAAAATCAAAGTACTCCCGGAATCCTGCTCTTTCCCCGGATTGAAGCTCCTTAAACCTATCCATAGGTATGTGGGTTTGCATCACTTTGTTCCAGTCATTTCGAATCATGAGGAAAAGAATGAAACGTTCGGATTCGAAGTTTACTTTGTCCGGCTCGGTGAATTCGTATTTGCCGTTGGTTTTTTCCAGTTCTTGGATGCCTGTTTGAAGTGATTGCCCAACATCTTCAAAGACACCTGAAACTGAGGAATACGTGTAAAAAAGCACGCCCGCAACAGCCACAGCTACTACGAACCCCAAGCCACTACACCCAATACAGCTGATTTTTAACCATTTCGGCATTTTCTTACCTACCTGATCGCTCTTATTGCTCAGATTCTGTCGCTCTGTTTGGATTATAGAATAGTTTTACGGATTTTTCCCGCGTGGATATTTAAATCCGGATTTTGATCTCAGGGTTTACCAGCCCCGCTCTTGCCGTGGATTAGAGACGAAGGATCACGTTCAAGGTACTTCAATAGCTGCTCGGCGGCGTCAAAACCTTCCTGTGCCTGCCTAAGTGTCTTTTGCAGCTCCGATTCCATACGTTCCATGGCCTCACGGCTTGTCCTTAGCAGCTCATCGGCGTTTGCCGAGTTTGTTTGCAGTTCTTTGGCCAGTGCTTGAAACTCCTCCATCGTTTGGTCAAAGGATTCGCCCTTTTCTTGGAGTTTAGCCTCGTTGATCTCACTTTCGATTTTCTCCAGAATACTCTGCGACTGTTCCGCGAGAGTGTCCAGACGAGTGCGAGCCGATTGGATTGTGTTTTGAAGCTCGCCCAGGGCTTGGCCAAAGTCTTTGCCGTTTTCTTCGATCTGCACTTGTACCGCAATAAGAACGTCTCCAGCCAGCTGACGTAACTCTTTCACGCTGGTTCTGGTCTCCAAAGCAAGGTCACTGCCACGGCGTAGAATATCGGCGATGACGCCTTGCTCGGGGCTGCCCACAGCGTTTTCGAAGCGTCCGAGCAATGAATCGACCTTATCTAGCACTTCCGGCAAACCTTCAATGGCTAGTGGTAAAGACGGCTTGACTTCTCCGGGGATTGTTCCCCCCGCCTTTAGCGAAGGACTTTGCTTGCCACCCGGGGTAAGTTTGAGATACGGCCCGACTTCCTCAACAACCACCGATGCACGCATGTCTTCCCGCATAGGCACGTGTTCCAAGACAACGGAAATTTCGGCCTGCACTTGATTGCTTTCGAGTACGCGCACTTCGTCAACGCGTCCAACCGGGGCACCCAGGCAGCGGACATCCGCTCCTTGCCCCAGGCCATGCACATCCTCATTGAAGATCACGTAATAGGTTCCGGTGCGAGGCTCGCCGGAACAGCCATAAAAAGCACAAAAACCGCCCAGACATAGAACGGTCCAGACCGGAATGAACGGCATCGAGTATTTTTTGTGAGTCAACATGCCGCCATAACACGCCACCCGGAGGCTTCTGTCAAGAAAGAGCATGTCTTTGAACATGGAAAATCGTACACAGAAAGGCGGTTGATTTCCTTTTGGATGGGTATAGCGGGCGCCAGCTGTCCGGTTTGATGTTTATAGTGATTAGACGATCTTTTTGTGCCGCTGGTTCATGTAATCGATCAACAGGTATTGGCCCAATGTGTGTGGCGAGGTGAAGTAGGCCTTACCTTTTGTGATCTGGGTTTGGCGTTGGACGAATTCAACGAGAGGCATGTCGCGGGCCAACATGAAGGTATTGATGGTGATTCCTTTGCTCCGGCATTTTTCCGCCTCGAGGAGCGTTTCGTGGATAATCCAAGGATCAACCCAGGAATGCCGGACGATTTCGCCCTGATGCCAAATTGCCGAAGGTTTGCCATCAGTGACCATGATGATCTGTTTGTTGTCACAGTTTTGTTTGGCGAGCAGCCGTTGAGCCAGAGCCAGGCCGGCTTTGGTGTTTGTGTAATAGGGGCCCACCTGGCTGCTCATGATCTCACGTACGGATATCTGGCGGGCGTCATCATAAAAGAGGAGCACATCCAAAGAATCCTGCGGGTATTTGGTCTCGATCAAATGGGCCAAAGCAATTGCCACTTTTTTGGCTGGGGTGAAACGATCTTCTCCATAGAGGATCATGCTATGGCTGATATCCAGCATCAGCACGGTTGCGCATTGGCTTTGATGCTCGGTTTGTATGATTTGCAGGTCCTCTTCTTCCAGTTCGATAGGCAGATGAATACCACCACGTATGAAGGCATTTTGAAAAGTCCGGGTGATATCCAGATTGAGATGATCGCCGAATTCCCAGGTTTTATCCTCCCCGGTAAATATGTCTCCGGCGCCTTTGTAAGGCGTCTCATGGTGTCCGGTATGCCCACGTTGAATAGATGAAAGAAGTTCTTCGAGGGTTTGTTCACTGACAATCCGCAGGCCCTTATCCGAGAGCTGCGTGAAATTCCCGTCGCTGTCTATAAAGCCCGCCTTTTCGAGGATCGAACGAATTCGTTGTATAACACGGTCAGCGTGCTCATCATCCCCAAAGAGGCCACTGTCGCGCAACATTTCAAGTGCTTGATCCACATCGCCATCCGTCAAAAACAAGAAGTCTTTAAGCAAATCCAGGAGTTCTTCAGCCGATGTGAAAAAATCATCGTCGTCATCACCGGTGAATTGTGTGTAGGCGAAGTTTTTCATATTTCTTGTTGCCTGTGAGCAAAGTTTCCGGATTCGCTCTCAATAGGCCATACGGTGATCTAACTGTAACTGACGCCACCGTCCACTTCGGTTTTGCTGAGACGTTTGTGGGCGTATAAACCTTCGAGCATAAATTCGATACCAGAGGCCATAATTTCGGGACGCTCGATTTGTTCCTCTTTTAAGTAGGCTTTCACCCGGCCCACCAGTCCATGCACAATTTGAGCGTTTTCGCAGAGTTGCCGGGCATCGAGCGCATCAGAGAGCTGGAATTTGTGGCCGTCTTCATGAAACCAATCCACTGTCGATTGGCAGTCATCGTGCCCAAAATACTCTGCAAAGACTACTTGGATGGCCTGACGGATAATCCGTCGTGCCACCATCTCAGCGCCGCGCTCTTCACCTGTATAACTGAGTTCCAATTTTCCGGTCATGGCCGGGTGGATGTGCAAAAGATCGCTGGCCCGGGGGCAGATTATGGATTCATTGTTCACGATTGCCCGCCGTTCGGCGCTGCTAATAACGTTCTCCATACAGGTTATGGACATGCGAGCGCTGACACCCGAGGCTTGTTCGATATCTTTGCTTTCGCGCGCGGCACGGGCCACTTCTTCAATGACTTTTTTCATAAAGGTGGGAACAACGACTTCAGTTCCGTCTTCACGTGTGAAGTCCGCCTCTTGATCAGTGATGACCATGCCCTGTTCGCGGGTTAGCGGGTAATGAGTGCGGATTTCAGAGCCGATACGGTCTTTAAGCGGAGTTACAATCCGGCCACGGTTGGTGTAGTCCTGGGGATTGGCCGAAAAGACGACGACCAAATCAAGCGGGAGGCGTACATTCATGCCGCGTATCTGGACATCGCGTTCCTGCATGATGTTGAAAAGGCCGACCTGAATTTTAGGAGATAGGTCCGGGATCTCGTTGATCGCGAAAATTCCCCGGTTGGCCCTGGGAACCAGGCCGTAATTGAGAGCCTCCTCACTGGAGAGATCGAGTTTTTGTTTTGCGGCTTTGATGGGATCGATATCGCCGATGATGTCAGCGATGGTTACATCTGGCGTGGCGAGTTTCTCGGTGTACCGTTCTTCTCTATGCAGCCAAGCGATAGGCGCGCCGTCTTCTTTCATGCGCACAAGATTTTGACCCCATTTGCTAATTGGTACGAATGGGCTGTCTGCGACTTCACTGCCGTCCAGAATGGGAATCCATTCATTTAAGAGGGATGGAAGAGCGCGAATCATACGAGTCTTGGCCTGACCGCGCAGGCCAAGAAAGATCATGTCGTGTTTCGAAAGAATGGCGTGGATCACTTGCGGGATGACGGTATCGTCATAACCCACAATCCCCGGGAAGATTGTCTCATGTTTGCGCAGTTTATTGATCAAGTTCCGGCGCATCTCTTGTTTGACAGTGCAAGGCTGATAACCGGACTCTTTCAGCTCGCCTAATGTTTTCGGGTGGGACATGTCGGATTACCTTGGCTCCACGCATTTCAGAAAAACAGGATTTACGATTCGATACCCAATTTATACGGTTTGCGCCAAAGGCCCTGTAGGGTTCTTAGGTTGAGATTGATGTTGCTGCAATTGTGATGCTTATGCCACACCATAATTTCGAACAAATTCCAATGGTTAGCTTATGTGCGTTAACACGATTCCGCTTCAATGGGGAAGAATTGAAGAATTATACGGTGCGCAACTGTTTGGAACGCGCTATTCGTTGGATACCATTTCGAGTGCCTTGGTCAGCCGTTCTTTTACTTTTTCTTTTCCCAGCGTAACCATGACGGCATCAATCGGCGGACTGACGGTTCCTCCGGTGAGGCCAACGCGTAATGGTTGTGCCACTTTGCGCATATTGAGTTCGCGCTGTTCCATGATTTTGGCAATGACGGCGTCCCACTCTTCCGCGCTGGGAGTCTCGGATTCAAAAGCATCGATAGCGGCTAGCATGTCTTCAAACACGCCGCGCGCGTGGGCTTTCAATTCTTTTTTGACGGCTTTCTCTTCGTATTCAACGGTATCCCGGAATACAAATGCCGACTTTTCTACCATTTCTACCATGGTTTTGCTGCGTTCCTGAATCGAAGCAGTGAGGCTGCTTAGCCATTTCAGGAAATCAGGCTGGGAAGTCCGGGCTTCATCGATGATACCTTGTTTCGCTAATTCACCGGCAAATAATGAATTCAAATGATCAGACTCATTTGCCGGATATGCTCGGCAGTTGAGCCATTCCATTTTTTTCGGATCATAGGCCGCTGAGGCGGTTTGAACGGCTTCCAGCGGTGAATTTCTCAATGAGTTCTTCTCGTGTGAGTACTCCTGATCACCATGCCCCCACCCAAGACGGGCCATGTAATTGATAACGGCATCGGATAGATAACCTTCTTCGCGATACTGGAGAACAGCCATCGCGCCCCGGCGTTTGGCAAGAGGTTTTTTGTCTTGTGCCAAAACCAACGGTAAATGCGCGAATCGGGGAGTGCTGTAACCCAAGGCTTTGTAAAGAAGAATTTGAGGAACCGTATAGACCAGATGACCATCGCCGCGGATTACATCGGTGATGCCCATATCGTGGTCGTCAACAACAACCGCGAAATTATAAATCGGGCTGCCATTGGTGCGGACGATGATTAAGTCGTCGATTTCGGAATTTTTGATCGAGATATCACCCTTGATACGATCTGCGAATTGGGTTTCCCCTTCTTGAGGCACGCGCAGGCGCACACAAAAAGGAGTCCCGTCATCGGGATAGTTCTTATCACGGCAGCGCCATCGTATTTGCGGGCATGGCCACTCGGCTTCGGCGGCATTGCGCTTCCGTTCAAGTTCTTCCGGTGTGCATCGGCAGCGGTAGGCGTGACCTTCTTCCAGCAAACGGTTTGCTTCTTGAATGTGCCGCTGTTTGTGCTCGCTTTGCCGTTTGATTTCGCCATCCCAATCCAAACCCAGCCATTGCAGTGTCTCGATGATGACGCGCTCATTTTCAGGTGTGGAAGTTTCTTGATCGGTGTCTTCGATACGTAATAAAAAAACGTCCGCTTTCATGTTTTGCATAAAGGTAATTAAAAAGCGCAGTTCTTACATTCCCCATATGCAGGAAACCGGATGGGCTCGGGGCAAAGCGGACACAAACATTACTCATAATATCGAATCTCCCAAAACAAAAACTTCATATCATGGCGCGTTTGTGCGCCGGGTTATTTATCCTGTGTCTTTTTTCCAAGAATCACGCAGCGCAACGGTTCTATTAAATACCGGAAGTTCCGGAGTGCTGTCGGAATCTTTGCAGAAGTAGCCGAGCCGCTCGAAATTGGCAACAATAGCCGGGCTGGGCATCGGCAACACTGGGTTCGAGATAGCATTCGGGAAGCACGATCAATGAATCCGGATTCAGACTATCTTTCCAATCCTTGCCTTCTTCAACAGCATTCGGATTTTCGTTGCTGAAAAGGTAATCATACAAACGTACTTCGGTTTTTGTGGCGTGTTGGGCCGAAACCCAATGGATGGTGCCTTTGACTCTAACGGCCGTCCGGTGCATCACCACC
>CAXXIH010000007.1:0-22678 GCA_963663365.2 bacterium
ATGTTGTGTCGGGCTGGATGAGGATTCGGCGTTGTGGAGTTTTAATCCTCAAGATAAGAAAATCGCCCGTAAGGCCATCCAATTGCCCGATGGGAATTGGCAAGCGCATAAACTCAACTGGGCCCGTGATCCGAACAACGGATATTTATATGTAACGGATGCGGATGGCGCATTGTACCGGTTGGATGCCGAGTGCCGATGGAGTAGATGCCTGGGACATTTGCCGCTTAACCCGCCGGGGCCAATGGCGGTTACCTATGATGGGCGTGTTTACGGTTCTTGTGGGGATGGCATCGGGCGCATGTTTGAATACGATCCCCGGGCAGGAGCGGTAAAAGATCTGGGCATCGCCGTCTCGGTAATCGAGCGCCGACGGTATGGTTATGTTTATGGCTGTGCTGTTACCGGCAAAAATGGCGAAATTCTATTCGGCGAGGATGATGAGTCAGGGCATTTGTGGCTTTATTTCCCCAAAATACTCCCACTCTCATAACTTCTTACCGGTAATCGCACAGCAAAGGGCTTCTTTCATACCTCTTCGGGAATCACGTAGGGTTCCCGGTAGTTGCGTTTGAGTAGAGCGCTGGCTTCTTCGTTGTCGATAATGGTTTCAGTCTTCGGATCGAAACGTAACTTTTGCCCACCTATTCTGTACGAGATATTCCCCAGATGAATTAGGCATGCCGTGTAGTGGCCGTCTTCGATATCAGCGTTGGGGCGTTTTCTTGTTCTCATGCAGTCGATAAAGTTTCCGATGTGCTCGTCGTTCGGGAAACGGCCGTGCACTTCAGCGGTGACTTCTCCATTGGTTGTGAAGGCTTGCCATCCACCGCCGTGCCTGCCGATAATCATCAGCTCTTTTGTTCCATACAGTTCGATTCTTGTTGAGTTTTGCGGCCAATACGGGAATATGTCTTTGTCGCGCATATCCACGGGGGTTTTGCTCATATAGGGAGCGTATTGGGTCATGTCGAAAGTCATAACCATGTCATCGAACTTAAATGACGCCACTTGAGTATCGGGTGTTTCGCGGTCGTCATCAAAGGCCAAATTCCCACCTGTACAATGGATTTCTGTTGGCGCCTTTTTGTCGATAAGCCAACGGGCAAGATCGAATTGGTGACTGCCGTCATTCCCGAAATCGCCTCCGCAAAAATCCCATTTGTTGTACCACCCCTGGCGCATGGTCTGTTCATTATACGGACGCAAGGGAGCGGGGCCCAACCAGCGGTCAAAGTCAACATTATCCGGCTTTTCTCCATCTGGTTTGTCATAGTACGGACTTCCCGATTTGAGGTTGTAGACTTTGCAAAGATGAATGGCGCCAAGTTTGCCGCTCTTGATGTAATCGATTGCCTTTAGACAATATTCGCCGCTTCGGGTTTGGGTTCCCACCTGGACCACACGTTTGTATTTCCGGGAGGCTTCGACCATTTTCCGGCCTTCCCATAAGTTGTGTGAAGCCGGTTTTTCCACATAAACGTCTTTTCCGGCTTGGCAGGCAAAGATCGTTGCCGGGCCGTGCCAATGATCCGGCGTTGCCACAATAACCGCATCCACCTCGTTATCGTCAAGCACCTTTCGGTAATCATCAACTTTATGTATAGGAGTTTTCTGTTCTCCCTTAATTAAAGAAAAAACATCATTCCCGCGCCGGCCATCCGCATCGCATAGATATTTCACATCGACATCGGGGCGAATCGCAAAACGTTTTGCCAGAAAAGACCCCCGGCCGCCGGTTCCGATAACGCCAACAACGATCTTCTCGTTGGCTGAAAATGATTCCGAAGGATTGGTTGCGATGAGCAACCCTGTGCCGAGTGTGGCTCCGGCCAGGCTCTTAGCGGATGTATCCAGAAAATTCCTGCGGTTGATGTTTTTCATTATTCGATCTCCCTGCGAATCCCATATGCCGAAAAAATAGACTGTCATCTACACTTCCACGCCAATTAGCGGAAGCCAAATTAACGATACGTGCAGGTCTTATGGGTGTCAACTTGTATACGTGGGTGGTCTTTGAGGTTCGATTAAAACAGAATTGATGTTACTGTATACCAGGCCACAACATGGGGGTATGTAATGAAGATATCGTTCTCTCCTTCTGTATATGAACACGCCGCGGCTTTAATCCAACGGTCGCCTTGGGATGTTTCACGAGATCCGGAATTACTTTATGAAGGTCATAAGGCTGCATTCCTTCTTTACCGGCATGTGCCGATTGTTTTAGGGATTGATATCTATAATTTGGAAGCCGAAGCCTACGGCGCGAAGATTTCCGTTCCGACCGGAAATGGAATCCCGGCGATTAGCGGCTCCTTGGTCGGCTCCGTGAATGAGGGGCGGGCCTTGCCACCTTACAATCCGGCCAAAGATGGGCGTATCGCCATGCTTTTGGAAGTGGGACAACGTCTGGCCAAGGAGTTGCCTGATGCCGACGTGCGTATTCCGGTCAGCGGACCTTTTTCAATCGCAGTTAGTTTGCGGGGGATGACGGAATTTCTTGAGGATGTTTGTTTGTATCCACAAGAGGTCAAAGCGTGGTTGATGCAGTTGGCCGAGAATCAGGGGAATTTCATTCAGGCGATTGTAGAGAGCGGCCTGGATGTGGCTTTCTTTGAGTCAGCGGCCACACCACCTCTGTTGCCGCCCCATCTGTTCCATGAGCTCGAATTGCCTGCTTTGCAGCGCGTGATGAAACTGGCTGAGGATTGCTTAGGACATGCGGTGCCCTGTGTTATTGGTGGCAATACAACGCCGATTTTGGAGGATATTCTCTCCACGGGTACGAGTTATGTGGTCTGCCCGGCTGAAACGGACCAGGAAGCCTTTTTGAAAAAGATGGTAAACAATCCTGAAGTTATGGTCCGTATCAATCTGGAATCGGACACGGTGGCGCGTGGACCGCGTGAAGCGATTCATGCAGGGATTGACCGTGTTTTGGAGCTGAGCCGCTACCATGCCAATTGTCTGATGGGAACAGGCGCGATGCCGTACGAAACTCCACCCGAACATATTGAATGGATTCGTGAGTATATCTCCTGAGAATGTAAGCGTGAGCGGACTGTCTAGTTGTCATTTATACAAATGAATGACCGGCAATACTGTTTACGCTGTATCGAAACGGCAAGGACTTACCGGTCTTTTTTTGGGGGCTATTCGTTCTTGGTTTCTTCGATGAAGTTTTCATAAAGATCCAAAGCGTCTTGATCTGTGATGCCTTTTGTTACCACCAAACGGAGCCGGGCGTGTACGGTTTGGCCTCTGGGCACATCCTCTCCGAAAAACGACTGATAGACCGAAAAATGTCCGGCCACACCATCCGGCGGATCCATATTGTAGGGGCTGGTCATACCAAAGCATGATTCAGGACGTGCCATCCACACCAAAGCGAAGTTGTTTTTTGTGTCGCGCTTAATATAGACCGGTTTGGCCATATATTGCGCGACCGAGAACTGGACAGGATGCATGCCCAGCGCCCAACGTTCACCGAAATACAGCTGTGCAGTTTGCGCATCGCGTGGAAACGCCAAATAAGTGCCTTCGACCAATGGACTTGCATCAACTGCCAGAAACCGGTCTTTTAGCGGTTCATGCAATGGATCTTTGGTATACATGTATCCTTTGAAATTCTTATTCACATAAGAAGAAAGAAAAACCTCAAAATCGGGAAGGTCTTTGGTTGTCTGCACTGAGAATTCCAGATCGAGAATGTTTGAAGTTTTCCAACGATAGATCGCGGTCATCGAAAACGGCAGTTGGTCAGTCATTGGCCAGTGGATTTTGGCCGCACCATCCTCCAATTCCTCGGCATATTTAACCGCGTTCCGGGCTGTGTCGCCCCAACGTTTGTCTGTCGTGAAAATTCGGTAAAAACTGAGGATGCCCGGATTTGTGCCGCCATAAGCGAGATCGATACCGCTGGCGACGTCAATGAATACAGGCATGCCCTGGGATTCTTGGTCAGCCCGCAATGTGCCTTTAATAACCCCCGTATCAAAAGAGAACATACCTTTCTCGGTGTATGTAAAACGTAAGTTCTCTTCGGCAGCGCAGGCTGTTATTGCCGAAAACAAAAGCAGGATAAGGCTCATTTTTGCGGTCATGAGTGGTTTCCCCATTCTCAAGTATTTATTGAGTCAAAGGATTGTACCCTTTTACCGCTCCAAATGCATCAGGCGCCGAATATTCCTATACGCCAACTGATTGTGGAGTTATACGCGCTCGGGAATAACATAGGGTTTGCGGTATTTTCGTTTGAGCAGTTGGTTGGCCCGGCGGTCGTTGAAACGTTCTTTTTCCGGATCGAAATCCAGAGTCGAACCTTCACCTACACGCAATGCAATACTGGCTAAATGGATCAGGCATGCACTGTAGTGGCCAATGGCAATGTCGGCATTGGGTTGTTTACGGCTGCGGATGCAATCCAAGAAATTTTGTTTATGGAGGTGATCGGGTACACGTCCGTATTCTTGTGCCACGACTTTACCTCTGCCCGTAAATACTTGCCATCCTCCGCCGTGCCGCCCCACGATCATCATGCCCTCTGTTCCGTAAAGTTCGATTCGTGTTGCATTTTGCGGCCAATACGGGAACAAGTCGCCATTCCGAATATCGTCGTCGGTCTTGCTCATATAATTGGCGTATTGAGTCAACTCAAAAGTCATGACCAAATCGCCGTAATCATATGTAGTTACCAGCGTGGCCGGTACTTGGCGGTCATCGTTGAATGGATAGGTCCCCCCCGTGCTATGTACCCGGGTGGGGAGATCCTTACCGATAAGCCATCGAGCCAGGTCGAGCTGGTGTGCGCCGTCATCCGCCAGGTCGCCGGCGGTGTAATCCCAGAATAATTTCCAGCCATCTCGAACATCCGGATTGAATGGCCGTTTGGGCGCCGGGCCAAGCCACAAGTCCCAATCTAAATTGGCCGGTGTAGGTTGGTCCGGGCCGATGTGGAACGGCTTGCCTCCTTTGAGATTGTAAACTTTGCACAAATGAATGGTGCCCAGTTTGCCACTCTCGATATAGTCTTTGGCCTTTTGGTTGTAGGGCGCACTGCGGTTTTGTGTGCCGCATTGAACGACACGCTTGTATTTCCGTGCCGCTTCGACCATTTTCCGGCCTTCCCAAATATTGTGGGATATCGGTTTTTCGACATAAACGTCTTTTCCTGCTTGGCAGGCCCATACTTCTGCCAAGCCATGCCAATGGTCGTTGGTGGCGATGAGGACTACATCCACAGCAGGATCATCTAGGATATAGCGCATGTCTTGGACAAATTTTGGACGGCGGCCTTGGTTGTTCTCCAACTTTGTGGCCAATTCAGAGACTCCCTCACGTTCGCTGTCGACATCGCAAAGATAGGCAATCTCAACTTCCGGGAAGTTGGCAAATCCTCGAGTCAATGCCTTTCCGCGTCCACCCGTACCGATGCAACCGATCACAATCTTTTCACTGGCTGAAACCGCCTTTTGAGCAGATGTCAAAATTGTGGCGCCTGCCGAGAGTGCTGTTATCTTCTGGGCCGATTGGTTGAGGAAATGCCGCCGGTTGATTTTGCTCATCTTGTTTATCTTCTTCCTGGGTTTTCAAATACGCATTCAATCCGCGTGAAGTGTCTTGTTCCTGTGTAAACCCTAGAAAATGCCTTTCTAACTGTCAACATGAAAATTGGTGATTCGGATTCTTTTAAGGGATTTGGGTTGTATGGCGGTTGAGTTCAAGTCACATCAGTTCTTGTTACAATGAGTTAAGCCCGGCAATTGAGGAATACGCCTTTTATGTGTGGCAGGTATAGCATTACGCAGAAAATAGAAGTGTTGCAGGATCGGTTTGATATCGGCCCGGCGGGAATTGCCGTGCCACCCCGCTACAACATCGCCCCGGGACAGAGTGCGCCGGTTGTACTGATGCAGGATGGACGCCGTGTGCTAACAACCATGCAGTGGGGCCTTGTCCCTTCATGGGCAAAAGACGCTTCGATCGGCAATAAGATGATTAACGCCCGGGGCGAAAGTGTTGATGAAAAACCGAGCTTTAAGAAGGCATTTGCTCAACGGCGTTGTTTGGTGATTGCCGATGGTTTTTATGAGTGGCGAAAGGAGCCAGGCCGTCGTCAAAAGGTTCCCATGTGCATTCAACTAAAAAACCATGAGCCATTTGCTATGGCCGGCTTATGGGAGCGTTGGCAAACCCCCGATGGTGACGATTTAACCACCTATACGATAATTACGACTTCGGCCAATGAATTGCTCGCAGATCTTCATCTCCGCATGCCGGTAATTTTAAGTCCGGATGACGAAACTTTGTGGCTTGAATCGGGCACGGATGCTGAACGGTTGAAACAGCTTCTCAAACCTTATCCCGGCGAGAGAATGGCCTTTTATCCCATCTCAAACTATATCAACTCACCCGCAAATGAGGGGCCGCAATGTATCGAACCGGTTCGTGCCGCACAGACCGGTTTATTCTGAAATGTGGCTGTCTCCCAAAGTTCCCGCCTAATGTGTTATAGTCAAAGGACATAGTCAAAAATGACCTTATGATGGCTTGCTACGACCATGGGAATTGCACTGAACCTTAAGAAATACAAAATCCCGCTTCTCTCAGTTCTGCTATTGGTAATCGGCCTTTTAATCTTTGGGGGACTCATTGCCACTAAGCCACAACCCTCTGATGAGACTGAGCCCAATCCCGGACGGCTGGTGCGTGTGTTTGAAGCCCAAAAAACGAATCACCAGGTTCGAATTACGGCTTACGGCACTACGCGTGCGGGGACCGAATGGAAAGCCATTGCTGAGATTAAAGGACGCGCTGTCTTTGTTGATCCGCGATTTGAGCCGGGTGAACTCCTGCCCGCCGATTTGTTATTGCTAAAGATCGATCCCACAGATTACGAGATTTCGGTGAAACGTTATGAAGCGGAAGTGCGTTCCGCCCAAGAGCAACTGAGGCAAATCGAACGTGAAGATAAAAACCTAAAAGAAATCCAAAGCCTGCAAGACCGGCAGGTTGAACTTGCAACGGCGGAGTTGGAACGTCAGCGGGATCTGTTTAAAAAAGGCAATGTGTCCAGGTCAAAATTGGATCAGGCTGAAGCGGATTACACACAATGGCTGGTGAATGCCCAGCAGACCCGGAACTCTGTGGAATTGATCCCAATTCGGAAAGACCTTCAGCAGGCGGAGTTGGAACTGGCAAGGGCCAATCTTGAAAAGGCAAAAGCCGATCTGGCACGTACTGAAATCCGCTTGCCTTTTGCCGCCCGTTGCGCCCGCCGTGAAATCGAAACCGAGCAATATGCCGGTATTGGCGCGGAGTTAGGGACTTTTTATTCCGTGGATAAGGCGGAGGCTGTTGTGCCCCTGGAGCCCCGTCAGGTGAGGACGTTATTTCAAGGTGGCTTTGGATTGACCGAAGGGCTGGATCTTAGTAGTGCTACCACTTTCGAAACTCTATGGGCTGAAAATCATGTCCCGGCAGAAGTGCGCTGGGGGATGGGCACATCTGATGTAACATGGGAGGGCCGCCTGTCGCGGATCGAGGCGGGATTGGATTTGAGCACACGAACGGTCTCATTCATTGTTGAGGTTCCCAAACCTTATGAGAATGTTATTCCGGGAATCCGGCCGCCATTGCTTCCCGGCGTGTTTTGCCAAGTCACAATCCGGGGTTCAGTTCTAAACGATGTATTTGTTTTGCCGCGTGAGAGCCTGCGCGGTCACGACGTCTATTTGCTTCGCGACAATCGACTCCACATTGCCCCGGTACAGATTCTTGCACTTGAAGACGCCGCCGCGATTGTACGTGCGGAGGATAGCCCTGAAACTTTGCGCGATGGCGACAAGGTTATCCTGACCGACCTTTTTCCCGCGACTCCCGGCATGATATTGCGAGGCCATCTTGTTGATAATCCCATTCAGAGATTGGAGCCGCCCATCGCAGAAGAAGTAACCGCCGATGCGCATGGAGAGGGTGAACAGCCGTGATCCGCTATTTCACCAATCATCCCACTGCGGCCAATATTCTGATGCTCCTTATTGTGGGGTTGGGCGTATTTGGCGGGCTTTCGATGAATCGTGCCGTTTTCCCGGAATTCGACTCCGAATTTGTGTATGTCCAGGTGATCTATAAGGGAGCAACCGCCGAAGAAGTCGAAGAGACAATTTGCAATTTAATTGAAGAGGAAATCGAGGGGATTGAAGGTATCGATGAGGTGGAATCAATAGCCCGAGAAGGAATGGGGCTTGTAAAAGTCGAGGCGGAAGACGGCTATCCGCTCAATGATTTACTTGCGGATGTTCAAAATGCAATCGATCAAATTGATAGTTTCCCGGCAAATACCGAAGAACCGCTTGTATGGGAATTCGAGAAGCCGGACCCGGTTATTTCGCTGACGATTTATGCGGATATCCCTGAAAATGAATTAAAGGCGATTGCCGATCAGGCCAAAAACGATTTACTCGATCTTGATGGCGTCAGCCTTGTTGAACTGAAAGGGATTTCCGAGCATCAAATTCATATCGATGTACATGAAGAAGCCTTGCTCGCTCTTGGATTGAGTGTTCAAGATGTTGCTTCCGCAATTGATGCACAAAGCATCGATCTTCCGGCGGGTAGTATTGAAACCAATGAACGTGAAACCATAATCCGTGTTGTCGATCAGAAGCGCTGGGCGGAAGAATTTTTGGAAATCCCAATCATTGCTGACGCAAGCGGTGCAAAAATCCCGCTACGAGCAATTGCGCAAGTTAAAGATACGTTTGAAAACGAATGGGATGTGGCGACTTTTGATGGTTGCAGAGCCATAACGCTTGATGTGCACAAAACGGATGCGGAGGATGTTATTCGCGTTGCCCGCACAGTACGTGACTTTGCGGCACAGTATGAAAAAATACTGCCGCCGGGTGTTCGGCTCACGGCATGGTCCGATTGGTCATCATTGGTGCTGGACCGTCTAACGATGCTTGTTGAGAACGGCATTCTCGGTTTTGTGCTTGTCTTTCTTTCGTTGTGGCTGTTTTTGGATCTTCGCATTTCGATCTGGGTTGCGCTCGGAATCCCGGTTTCATTTATGGGTACGCTTTGGCTGATGCAAAGCGGCGGTCTCAACCTGGATATGATTACCATGTTCAGCCTCATCCTGGCTCTGGGTTTGATTGTCGACGACGCTATTGTCATCGCCGAAAATATCTACAGCCACCGCGATGAGGGCAAAAATCCCAGAGCCGCCGCCACAGAGGGCGCCAAAGAAGTCGGGATCGGTGTGGTTAGCTCGACACTTACGACGGTGGCTGTTTTTTTGCCGCTTCTTCTCATGCAGGGTGAAATCGGCAAAGTGCTGCGTGTTATGCCCTATGGTGTAATTGCAGCCCTTTGTGTCAGCCTTGTCGAAGGATTTTTTGTTCTTCCGAACCACTTGGCGCATTCCATGATTCATGCGCGGGTGCGTGTTCATATTCTTCGAGAAAAGATTAACGCTACGTTGGCCGGTTTTATTAACCGTGTTTATGTCCCCTTACTGCGATGGTCGATTGAACATGCCCCAATTGTGTTGTCGGGCGTGGTTATGCTTTTTTTAATTCATGCGGGCATTTTGGCCGGAGGCAGGATTCCATTTCAACCATTTCCTGATTTGGATGGTGATTTTCTCGTCGCGCGGGTGTTGTTGCCTCAGGGGACAGATTTCCAACGAACACAAGAGATTGTCGGGCAGATAGAAAAATCGCTGGAGATGGTTAACAAGGAATTGAAACCGCTCCAACCCGAGCAACAGGATTTGGTTCGTTTTTATTCAACGAGTTATGGACTTAATTCCGATGCTGACGAAACAGGAAGTCATGTGGCCGAAGTAAAGGTTGAACTCTTATCGGCGGATGTGCGCCATGCCCGGTGTGACGATATTATGCGCCGTTGGGAGGAAATCACCGGCCAGATTCCTGATGCTATTTCGTTAACTTATGACCAACTTCAGATCACACCCGGAGGACGTGCCATTGATATCCAACTTCAGGGATTGAATTTGGATGAACTTAAAACCGCCAGTCTTGCTTTAAGAGAAAAGATCGCCACCTATGCAGGAGTCTGGAATCTGACCGACGATCTTCGTCCCGGGAAATTGGAAATACGTGTTCAACTCAAACCGGGGGCGCGCAATCTCGGCATTAGTTCACGGGCTTTGGCGCAGCAGCTTCGCGCGGCCTTTTGGGGAAGCCAAGCGCAGGAATTTCAGCGTGGGTCCGATAACTTTGAAGTTGAGGTGCAATTGCAGCCGCAAGACCGGGATTCACTGGCGGATATCGATGATTTCAAAATTGTGACCGCCGGCGGACGGCAGGTTCCCTTTCATGAAGCCGCCACAATAGAGATTGTGCGCGGGTATTCAAAGATCGTACGCGTAGACGGCAAACGAACCGTGAGAATCACCGCGGATGTCGATTCAAAAAAAGGCAATGCTGCCATGATTATCAATGATTTGGAAAGCAATTACCTATCTGAATTTTTGAAAACTCATCCCGGTGTTAAATTAAATCTGGAGGGCCAGCGCAAAGAAACCATGGAAACCGGCATGAGTGTCGTGCGTAGCCTGGTCATCGGAATCTTATTGATATTCTTGATCCTTTCATTTGTTTTTGAGTCGTACGCAACGCCTATCATTGTTATGACCGCGATTCCGCTGGGTTTGATCGGCGCGGTTTTCGGGCATTTTGTGATGGGCGTGACCTGGTGTATGCCAAGTATTGTCGGCTTGGTGGCTCTGTCGGGGATTGTCGTTAACGATTCAATTGTGCTGGTGCAATTCGTAAGGATGCGGATCGAAAGGGGTGATGATGTGAGCACGGCAATTCAAGAAGCCGGGCGCCGCCGTTTTCGCCCGGTGTTTTTAACCACGGCAACCACGGTGGCCGGGCTGTTGCCGATGCTGCTGGAAACCAGTCTGCAAGCGCAGGTGTTGATTCCGGTCGCGATTTCAATTGCATTTGGATTGATGTTTGCAACGGTGCTTACCTTATTTTTCGTGCCGTGTTTTTATGTAGTAATGCATAACTTTGGGCTTATCAAATCGTCAGCAAGCGAAAATCACGGCTAACCGCGTGAGGATGCAAGGTTTTTATCTGTTTAATAATTATGAAGAAATACGGCTGCTTTGTGTCGTGATATAGCTCACGATTGTTCCGGCCACAAGTACAACGACGAGACTTATGGCCGCATATGTTTGCACGTGCCACTCCAATTCGTATTTCACAACCGCCAAACAGGCAGTACAAATCACCAGTGCAGCGACTGCACCGGCTTGGTTGGCACGTTTACAGAAAATGCCCAAACAGAAAACTCCGGCCAATCCGCCGCCCAAAAGGCTTTGGATTGCTGCAAACGCCTCCCAAGCGCCGCGTTGTTCGGGATCGTTCATAATCCGTTGTGCTACGTAAAGAGCGGTCAGCGTGGAAAATGCGCCTACGATAATAGTGATACAGCGGGCCAAACTCAGGCATTTGCGGTCATCGGCATCGGGACACATAAACCGCTTATAGAAATCTGTGATGCACACCGTTGATATCGAATTGAGGCTTGAATCCAAACTGGACATGGATGCGGCAAAGATGGCCGCAATCACGATGCCCGTAATACCGGTGGGTAAAGCATGAACAAGAAAATAGGGATAGATTCTGTCGCCTTCCACATCGCTGCCAAGCCGTTCGGGAAAGGTACCGTAATAAACAAAAAGTGCGGTCCCCAAGAAAAAGAAAAGCAGCGATGCGGGAACAGACATAAAAGTACCCAGCAAAAGACAGTTCCGCGCCTCTTTGTCATTCTTAGTCGTGAAATAGCGTTGGACGACAGTCTGATCGGCCGCATAAGGCACAAGGCTTCCGAAAATGCTGCCCAAGAGCAATATCCAGACAATGTCTTGCGATGTTTCGGCGCTAAGATGCACCATCCGCATTTTGCCTGCGTGGTAGCCCGTGGAAATTACCGCTGCCATACCTCCATCCACCTGGCTGAAAATCACAAAAAGAGATATCAAAGCTCCGAATAGAAGGATGATGACCTGTATAACGTCGGTCCAGATTACGGCTTCGATGCCGCCCAAAACCGTATAAACCGTGACCAAAACCCCCATGACCAAAATCATGGTGGAAACCGGCATGTTGGTGACATACGATAAAGCCAATGAAGGCAGAAACAGGATGATGGACATACGCCCGATGTGCATCACGATAAATGCCAAGGCTCCGTAGACCCGCGTTTCTACACCAAATCGCGTTTCGAGAAATTCATAAACCGAAGTAATTTGATTCTTGCGGTATACCGGCAAAAACACCAATACAACAATCACGCCAACCACAGGAATTCCTAAATTTACAATCAGCCAGGACCAATCGGTTGCATACGCTCGCGCGGGTATTGCAATATAGGTGATTGCGCTTAACTGTGTGCCGAAAATAGAAATACCCACCGCCCACCAAGGAATTGAGCGCCCTCCCAAGAAAAAGCGTTCAGTTGAATTCTCGCGGATGGCGAAAAAGGCGCCCATGGCAACGAGTACAGCCAAATAGATGGCCAGAATGGCAAAATCAATCCATTGAAAACCTTCTTGCATCGTGATTCCGTCCTGTGAATATCACAAGGAAGCGTAACATATTCTTTATATACTCAAAAGAACGAAATATCCCATTACGAATATCCTCACATAATTACCCTCTAATTACCTGCTGGCCGGTGTGTTCCGATTCATTTAGAATGAGTGGCGTGTGCTGCGGTTCGAATAAGGCCACTGCGGAGGTGCCGATGTCCAAATCGATCTTTTCTATCTGTCTTTTTCTCTTGGTTGTAGCCGGTCCGGTATTTGCTCAAGGAGATTTTATGGCCTTGATGCCCGTTCCTTTTACCAATGTCCGGATGGAAGATGAATTTTGGCGTCCCCGTATTGATGTCAATCATGATGTTACTGTGGGGCATTGTCTGGACTGGTGTGAAAGTACAGGGCGTATCTCTAATTTTGCCAAGGCCGCAGGATTGATGGATGGAAAATTTGAAGGGATTTATTTCAACGATTCGGATGTATACAAGGTTCTCGAAGGAGCAGCCCACGCACTTGCATTACGCGATGATCCTGTGCTTGATCGGCGCGTAGATGCTGTGATTGAGAAAATCGCCGCGGCTCAGGACGATTATGGATATCTGAATACCTACTACACGCTTGTGGAGCCGAACCAGCGTTGGACGAACCTGCGTGTGCGCCATGAACTCTACTGTGCAGGGCATTTGATCGAAGCGGGCGTGGCCCATTATGAAGCAATGGGAAAACGGACCTTGCTTGATGTAGCCATCCGTTTTGCAGACCTTATCGACTCGATATTCGGACCGAACAAGCGGCACGGCGTTCCAGGGCATGAAGAGATTGAACTGGCTTTGGTTAAATTACACCGTATGACCGGTGAAGAGCGCTATCTGCGTTTGGCGGAGTTTTTTGTAGAAGAGCGGGGGCGGCCTAATGGGCGCGAATTGTATGGGGAATCCCTGCAAGACCATCTGCCGATTCGCGAGCAGACTGAAATTGTCGGTCATGCAGTCCGGGCCATGTATCTTTATAGCGCGGTGGCGGATTTGGCCGGTATCAATGGAGATGCCGGCTATTTCAATGCGATGGATCGTATCTGGAACGATCTTACCGGTCAGAAAATGTACATCACCGGTGGAATCGGCGTTTGGGATCATCACGAAGGTTTTTCACGCGGATACGATCTTCCCAATGAAAAAGCCTATGCGGAAACATGCGCATCGATTGCCTTAGCGCTATGGGCGCATCGGCTCAATTCGTTGTATGCCGATGCCCGCTACGCGGATCTTCTCGAGCGGGTACTTTATAATGGGATTTTATCCGGTGTATCTTTAGATGGAGATAAATTCCTCTATGTGAATCCATTGGCCAGCCATGGTCCGGAAACATTCAACACCAGCGGTGGAAAAGAAGGAGAAAGTAAGCAACACCGCCAGCATTGGTTTCGGTGCGCTTGTTGTCCCAGCAATGTCGTACGCTTTATTCCTCAGGTGGGTGGATTTGCCTATGCCCATGATGAAAAAGACATTTATGTAAATCTCTATGTCGCGAGCCATGCTGAAATTCCATTGTCTGAAAATAGGATTTCCATTCGGCAGGAGACCGCGTATCCCTGGGATGAGACGATAAAACTCACCATCGAGCCGGAAAACACGGAAACCTTTGGTGTTTTACTGAGAATTCCCGGTTGGTGTGACAATGCACGTCTCAAAGTCAACGGACATAAAATAGACAAGCCATTGATGGAGCATGGGTATGCGCGGATCGAGCGGCAATGGTCTGCTGGAGATGCAATTGAATTGAGATTGCCAATGCCGGTACGCCGCATCCAATCGCATCCCAATGTCCTGCCCAATATGGGAAGGATTGCTTTGCAGCGCGGCCCACTTGTCTATTGCCTTGAAGGCATCGACAACGGTGGCCGGGTGATGGACATCAGTCTGCCCGATAATTCCCGGCTGCGCGCAAAGTATAAACCCAACCTTCTGGGCGGCGCGGTTGTGATAGAAGGCAAGGGATTGAGACGAATCGACCGGGGGGATCCGGATAGGCTTTACCGTGACGCTTTTTATGAGACGGAAAAACAGAAAGTCATGGCAATCCCCTATTGTCTCTGGGACAATCGGAAACCGGGAGAAATGGTTGTGTGGATACCGCGTCACCCCAGCCTGAGTGAAACAGAGATAGAAGAAAATCCATAGAAAGGACATAGGAGGATTATGGATCAGAACCGGTTTTCTAAGGCAGATTTCACTACGATCATATTCGTCACGGTTTTTATGGTACTTTCCGTAACTTACTGTATGGCCCAGACAATGAAAACAAATGAAGACAAATATTCCAAACAGTTGCTGCTCGATGACCGTATCATCGAAAAGACCGAGGGCGTGAAGTTAGTCTTAGGGGATGTGCAGAAGGATGCGGCCAATCCTCTTTTTCGAGAAGATAAGCCTTGGGAACCGCGTTTTGATAATTTGTATGCCAACGTTTGCTATGATGCCGAATCTCAGCTGTATCGCTGTTGGTATAGTCCTTTTATTATTGATCCGGCCGTGAGTGAGACGCCGAGAAGTGATTGGGATAAGGCCAAATACAGCCCCCATGACCGTGAAATGGGTGTGTGCTATGCGGTCTCACATGATGGGCTTGTATGGGAAAAGCCTTCTCTGGGTGTTGTTGAATTCAACGGTTCTAAAGAGAACAATCTTGTCGTACGAGGTCCGCATGGGGCGGGAGTTTTCCGGGATGATGCCGAACGTGATGCGCAGAAGCGTTACAAGATGATATTCAAAGACCGCGTCATGTCGGTAGCGTTTTCACCGGATGGCATTCATTGGTCGGAGGCAAAAGCATGTGATGAGATGGAGGCTCGGGGGGATACTCACAACAATGCGTTTTGGTGTACGGCTCTCGGGAATTATGTCGGTATTACACGTCTATGGGACCCAAAAGACAAGAAGCGTTTGGTTGGCCGCACGGAGAGCAGCGATTTTTTGAACTGGACCAAAGCGGTCGAAGTATTGCGCGCGCTTTCGGAAGAAACGGATCGACAAACCTACGCCATGCCTGTTTTTGAGTATGCCAATGTGTACTTAGGGCTTTTGATGCTGATCGACAAGAAAACAGATACGGTTGATTGTGAACTCGCGTGGAGCCCGGATACTGTGTCTTGGCGGCGAGTTTGCCCCGGTGATTCTTTGATCCCGCGCGGACCCAAGGGAAGTTACGATTGGGGATGTGTTTATGGTGCGGCCTACCCGGTTTTTGAGGCTGATGAAATTCGCCTCTATTACGGGGGCAGCAATGGCAAACATACCAGCTGGCGGGATGGATTCTTTTGTCTTGCTCACCTTCGCCCGGATGGCTTTGCGGGCTATGCCACGGTCTCAGACTCAAAAGAGGGGAGTATTCTAACCAAACTGTTTGACTATCAGGGAAAGCCGATTGCCATAAGTGCGGATGCCAAAGGCGGCAAAGTCCAAGTGGAAATCTTGAACGAAAGCGGAGATGTGATTGCAGTCTCGCGACAGCCAATTGCGGAAAACGTAACCGATGCGGTTGTTGAATGGAAAGATGCTACTACTTTATCCGGTCTTTCGCGACAAAAAATACGTTTGCGGTTTTTATTGCGTTCCGCTTGCTTGTATTCGTTCTCGTTTATCGGCGGCGCATAAGCTGTCGGCCTCGCCCCGGGCCGGTTCTCACGATATCACCGTTACTTATGAGTCCGTTGCTGGAATCATAGGTATACTCACTTAATGGCATCTCAGCTCCTTTGAATGCGGGGCGTTCTTGATCTGCATCGGAAGCGCTGAGATGAGCGCCTGTATAGAGTTCTTCAGGAATATCCGAGTCCCCGTCAGGGCCGTATGAAGTAACGATATACCAACTTTTTCCATCAGAATTGTATTGATACGCGAATGTTTCCCCATCGCCGCGTAGTCGGTCAGATGGCAACATCGGCATGTATGCAATTGGTGTCGTTAAACGAGTGATGCCCGGATAGCCGCCGGTTCCGGCCGCAAGACCGGCGTACCAGAAATCAGTGGGATTGGATTGCGGTGAATAAACATCGGTTTGAATTAGTACCGGATAACTGTTGTTGTCGATTTGAAACGATTCAAGCGAAGTGCTAAGCATGCGGATCTCGGCATTGACTTGTGCAATTCGCCTATGCGTTCCGGCAAGTTGCATTCGAGATTCCATCTTGCTCAGCGCTTCTTTCATTTTGCTTTCTTGTACTTTTGAAATGGAAAAGTAAAGAAGGACGCCAACAGCAACCAAAGCCACAATGATGAATAAAACCAGTCCGACAATCACAACCGCAATGACGGCGTCCCCATGGCGTGAATCGCGATGCGTACTTTCGGTTTTGGCCTTCATTGAATCCCCTCCTGGATTGAATTTTAGGCAATTATTGAACTAGCGGATGAGTGGCAGAAGTTTGGCATCAATCTCGGATTCTTTTTCGCCAAAATCAGCCTTAAAGAGATACCAATCTTCAATATGTTCCACCTTGCCGCCTTCCATCGAGAGTTTGGTCAGCGGGCCGATGGATTCCATCTCAAGCATATCGGCATCCGTATAGGTTTCGGTATTGCAGCCGAAATCCGGATACTTTGCGCCATCGACAAAGGGATATTTCTTTACAAACAGATCGCCGTTGAGCAAGTAGGCCATCCAGCCCTTACGGTTCATGACGCCTGCTTTTTGCTTGACTTTGGCGTTGGGGTCTTGGCGCAGCTGAATATATTTCTCGCCCCAAGTCCAACGTGGATCGCTCATATTGGTGTAGTGCCAGAGCACGATCGGACGTGCCGGAAGCAGATACTCGGGGTGCGGACGATAGTCTTCTTGAGGAATAATGGCGCGTCCACCCGGGGCCATCACACTCAAACACCATGGTGACAACTCAATATCCCATTGATTGGCATTGATGAGACGGTGATTCAGCCGGATGTGATTGGCGTTTGCATCGAGCGTGATCTCGATTTCTTTTACGATGCGTGTGGTTTCTTCAATCTGCTGCATCAATTTGAGTGTTTTGCCGTTCCACTCGTATTTGACCGGCGAATTGTCGACAGCGTAAGTACGCGGACTGGCCTCAGGGGCGTGCCACAAGCGGTGGCCGCCATAGATATTCCAACTTTGGCCGCCGGTCTTACCCATCTGATCGGCGTATTCTTTAAAGACGTTTTGTTCGCCAACAAATCCTAACCGAATTACGCGGGGACCGACATCTGTAGTTACGACCGCTTCAATTTTGCCGTTGGTTAGGCGAAGGCAGTTTTCCCAGCCGCCGTAAGCGATCTTTTCCATAGAAACATTTTGCGTTTGCCCGAGTGACGGTAAAAACAGGAGGCTGAATGCAAGTGAGATCAAGGCGATGCGCGCGGTCATTTGGTAACTCCCTTCGAATCGGTTTGATCTCTACTTTAATCTCCCCCTTTCTCACCGGCAAGAGCCTAAAATGGCCATCGCATTGCAGGCGGTTTTATCAATAGTCAGGCTATTTTTAGGCTGGTATGCTTTACCTGTGAATGTGGAAGAGAGAGGTTTTAAAAATGGACCATACGCGAAACTCATCAACATCCATATTTCTTTGCGTGGCGTTTGCCTTGTTTCTGTTTGCAGACGCATCCTATGCCGCTGATGCAACCTCGAATCTATCGTTTGAAACCGTGGAAAACGATGCTCCTGAATCGTGGGTGTTTCACCATTGGAACGGTGAAGGTCAGGGAGCAATTGCCGATGTCGCCCACTCCGGACGCCATAGCGTTGTTCTTTCATCGGAAAAAGGCGGCGACCTCTCCTGGATGGGCGATTTCCCGGTAAGGCCATTCAGCAAATATCGTTTGTCGGGATGGATAAAGACAGAAGACATCCAAGCCGGAACCGGACTTGGTGCACTTTTTAATATGCATGGGATGGCGCGGTTGCATACCCCCGCTGTTACAGGGACACGCGACTGGACTCAGATTGAACTGACTTTCGAGACACTCGATCGCACAAAAGTCCAAGTCAACTGTCTGCTTGGCGGATGGGGGCTTAGCACCGGCAAAGCATGGTTTGATGATGTGAAATTGGAGTGGATATCGACTATGGAACTAAATCCTTCGCTCTCATTGGATGGCAAAAAGACCGGCGAGCCTGTATCGCCCTATATCTATGGACAGTTTATTGAGCATTTGGGCCGCTGTATTTATGGCGGCATTTGGGCCGAAATGTTGGAGGATCGGAAATTCTTCGATGCGGTGGACCAGGAAGACGGCGCTTGGCAGACATTGGGCTCTGCTCAGGTCAAGATGGTCGAAACCGGCTCCTATGTGGGCAGGTGGTCACCGTTAGTTACTTTGCCCGGAGGGGGTGTGGCCGGTGGAATCGTTCAGAAAAATCTGGCTGTACGAAAAGGAGATGAATACGTTGGCCGGATCGTGCTGGCCGGCTCTGAACATGCTGCGCCGGTTGACGTGAGTTTGGTTTGGGGAGAGGGTCCGGATACACGCGAAACGATCCGTATAGAATCCCTAAGCAGCGACTTCAAAAAAAGCCCGTTGCGCTTTAAGGCTGAGGCCGATTCGGATGACGCGCGTCTTGAAATTGTCAGCCGGGGGCAGGGCGCCTTTATGATTGGCACTGTCTCACTTATGCCGGCGGACAATGTCGATGGAATGCGCCCCGATACATTGAAACTTCTAAAAGAACTTAATTCGCCCATCTACCGTTGGCCCGGAGGCAACTTTGTCAGTGGATACGATTGGCGGGATGGAATCGGCGATCCCGATAAACGTCCTCCGCGCAAAAATCCGGCATGGCTAGGTATTGAGCATAATGATTTCGGACTGCATGAATTTATGCACTTTTGCGAAGAGGTTGGCACGGAACCGCTAATTGTTGTCAACAGTGGACTTGGATCCACGGAACTGGCTGTCGATGAAATCGAATATGTGAATGGAACAACCGATTCGAAAATGGGACGTTGGCGGGCGGAGAACGGCCATAAAGCACCGTACAATGTCAAATGGTGGGGAATCGGTAATGAGATGTATGGCGACTGGCAATTGGGGCATATCCCGCTTGAAGAATATGTGAAAAAGAACAACGAATTTGCGGACGCCATGCGCGCGGTCGATCCAAAGGTAAAACTTATTGCGGTTGGTGCTGTGGGTGATTGGTCAAAGGCTATGTTGGAGCATAGCTGTGGCCATATGGATTATCTGAGCGAACATTTCTATTGTGGTGAAGAAGAATCTCTGATTTCTCATATCTACAGCATCCCCAATAATATACAACGCATTGCCGATGCGCATCGGGAATATCGTCAATCTATTCCCGCTCTAAAAGGCAAAGATATTCGAATTGCATTGGATGAGTGGAACTATTGGTATGGGCCGCATCTCTATGGCGAACTAGGCGTACGTTATTATCTTAAGGATGCCTTGGGAGTTGCAGCCGGGTTGAATGCTTTTATCCGCAACAGCGAAATGTATATCATGGCCAATTACGCTCAGACTGTGAATGTGATCGGCTGTATAAAAACAACCCAAACCGATGCTTGTTTTGCAACGACCGGGTTGGCCCTCAAACTTTATCGCGAGGAATTCGGCTCGAATCCACTGCCATTCGATTCTGATACCAAACCATTGGATGTTGCCGCAGCATTGAGCGATGATGGCAAAACGCTTACGGTGGGCATTGTTAATCCGACTCAAAATGATTTAGATATTCCTCTGGAGCTAAAAGATATCGACCTCGCTGGGAATGGAAAACTATGGATAATCGCGGGATCGGATCCTATGGCCTTTAATGAGCCTGGCAAAAAGCCCGGTGTTGTCATCGAAGAGCAGAAAGTCTCAGGGATTACAAACCAGCTCAAAGCCCCTGCGCTGGGGCTCGCCTTGTATGCACTGGAAATTCGCTAATTCGTTCCACGTGTGGTTGTGAATAGAAGTGGTAGGGGACATTTATGATATTTGACTATGAGGAAATTCTAGAAGGCGGCTTACGTTATACGGAAAATGTTCCAGATCGAAATGAAAAACTTCCGGGTTTTCTTCGTGCGATTTGGTCAACAAAAGAGATGCCGGCTGTTTTTTGCCGGTTATGGGCCGATGGTATTGAAGAGGAGGTCAGCTATCTCTATTTGGTGCAATACCGGAAACGTTTCGGCGCGGTGTCTTTGCCGGCAGAGGGATTCTGCTCTGTTGCCACGCCGCCTAAGCATCGCCAAAAAGGCTATGTTTCAAAATTGATGCGAAAATCGATTGAGCGGGCCGCGCAACGCGTGAATGCGTTGTTTTTGTTGGGAATCGAAGGGCTTTATAGCAAGTATGGTTTTGTCTGTTGTTGGCCGCGGTGCCGTATCGAAGTGCAGACACGTCATGCCGAAGCCGCACCGATGTTTCAGCATGCCATATTTCGTCCATTGGAACCCAAGGATGCGGATTGGATGAGCGCGCTCTACAATGCCTCCCATGCAATCCGTCCTTGCACGGTTTTGCGCGATGCCGAGACATGCCCCGGTCCTAGTGCTCCTGAAGATTGGCATCCCGGGCAGGCGGCGATAGCGCTTGAGCGGAACGGGACACCGGTGGGGTATGTGGTGTATGACCATGAGACTTTTGGTTCCACCCGCCCGGTGAATGTCGCCGAGTTAGTAGGGGCCGATGTCGAAGCAGTACAAGCGCTGATTCGGTTTATCGCCGATATGGCTATAGAAAAGCGCCGGGAGCGGATTTCGATTTGGGATATGCCTGATTCGTGCACTGGGCGTGTGCTTCGCAGGTTGGGATGTTATTGCGAAATGCGCTATTCCCCTGATGGCGAAGGCATGGGTCTGATCTGTAACCGCGAACCATTTGTACTTTCTTTACAAGATGAATTGAAACGCCGTGCAGGGATATCGAATGCCCAGGCATTGGCCGATCTGGCTGAAGGGAAAATTTGCCCGGATAACGGTTTGCTTCTGCAACTGATAACCGGGTATCAGTCGCTACAGGAAGCACAAGAGATGGGACTTGCTGTCCCTGAAGAATATCTGGAGACGATGAAACGTTGGTTCCCTGGGGGCGGAACGCCTGATCTTCCATATCCTTGTTTGTATCCCCTCGATCATTATTGAAATGCTGCATAGGATTTCCAGCAAAAACGGCGCATTCTTGAAGAATGCGCCGTTCATTTTATCGGGACTAAAGATTTTCGAGATTATTTCGAGAAAAATGGACCGTTGTCGAGTGCGGGACGACCATTTTTGTCAGTAACTCTCAAACTGACACCCCAACCTCCACCGAGATTCAATATCTTTACGAGGAATGTATTTTTGCCCTCTTTCAGCCTTGCATTCGCTTGATCTTCATCGGGAGACCAGGGCCGTCCTCGAGTAAAGGAATACACGAGTTCACCGTTCAGCCAGATATAGGCGTGATCGTTGCTTCCGATTTTAAGAATCACGTCGCGCGCTTCTTTTTTGTTTTCAACTTCGGAATATAAATACGCTCCCTTGTTTCCGTAGTCATTCGTGATTTTGTTCAATTCGACATAGCCTAGTGGATCTGCAATGCTTTGCTTTTCCCATGAATGGCTTTCGCCTTTAAAAACGACCGGTTTGGAGGTGTCGACAGGGCCATCGGTAGCAACGCATTCCGTGTTTTGAAGCGCATCGCTATCGGGGATCGGAGCCGCGATATACCAATCTGCAATGTAACCGCTGCCTCGGGCCATATTGGCCACGCGGTCTTCCGCACCTAATGTAATCAATAAATCGGCAATTGATTTTAGTAATTCCGTGTCAGAAGCATGGCGTGAAGCACGGCTGCAAAGCCGGATCGCTTGGCGTGTCTTACCTGCCTTTTTAAGAGCAGTTGCAACCGGAATTGAAGCCCGGCATGCGGTCTGTTGGATATCGATGTTGTTTTTTTCGCCAAGAGATTTTATGATGACTCTCATGGCTTGGGGTTCGGCCAGTTTGCCCAATGTTTCCAAGGCGGAAATGCGCAGGATTGGCTCACCCTCCTCGGCCCACTTTAAAGCCTGTGGAACAATGCCGTTCTCACAGCGTTCGCCCAATGCCCACAGCAGCGCTGCCAAAGCCTTTGATGAATTTCCTTCTTTTTGAGC
>CAXXIH010000008.1:0-2250000 GCA_963663365.2 bacterium
GCCGGCGCCGGAGTCGTGGCCGATAGCGATCCGCACAAGGAATATCAAGAAAGCTGCAACAAAAGCCGCGCTCTGTGGCGCGCAATCGCCATGGCCGAACGGGCCGATGACCATATCGAGGACTAAAACAGAATACGGAATATGGGCAGAGTGGCTTTGGATAGCGTGAGCATATTGAAAGACTGAACATAAAGCGGAACGATCATGCTGGCAGTCATCGACAATTACGATTCATTCACATACAACCTGGTGCAATACCTGGGCGAGCTTGGCGCAGATATGCGCGTATACCGCAACGATGCGCTCACGGTGGAAGAACTGGAAAAACTCGATCCGGCCGGAATCATCATCTCACCCGGTCCGGGGACACCGGATGAAGGCGGAATATCGCTCGATACCATCGCACATTTTCATAGCAAACGTCCGATTTTAGGCGTCTGCCTCGGACACCAATGTATCGGACAAGTGTTCGGTGGAACGGTTCGCCGTAATGACCGTATCATGCACGGCAAAACATCCATGATTCAGCATAACGGCAAAGATGTCTTTCGTGGATTGGACAATCCGTTTGAAGCAACACGTTATCATTCCCTGGTTGTAGACAGGGACAGTCTTCCGGAAGTACTCGAAATCACCGCCGAAACCGAAGAAGGCGAAATCATGGGACTTCGGCATAAGGAAGGCCCAACTTTCGGCGTTCAATTTCACCCGGAATCCATTCTCACAGTCGAAGGCAAAGCCCTGCTCGCCAATTTCCTGCGCACGATGCGTTCCTAAGCATCCCGGCGTCTACATTGCCTAGTTGACTTTTCCGATCTAATTAATAAGAATTATCTATCGATGCAAAACACCCTTTGTTCACTTCATTGAAAGCCTCATTTCGGCTTTAGTCATGGGATGTACAAGGGAAAGGAATGGGAGGCGTTTTGCTTATGGAACTCGATGTTGTTTTTTTATCCCGCCTGCAGTTTGCACTAACTGTAATGTTTCACTATTTGTTTCCCCCTCTGACCATCGGTTTGGGTGTAATCATGGTCTTTATGGAGGGTCTTTATCTTAAGACCGGGAACAAAGAGTACGAGATCGCGGCCCGGTATTGGACCAAGATCTTTGCCGTCAATTTTGCGATGGGTGTCGCGACCGGAATTGTTATGGAATTCCAGTTCGGCACCAACTGGGCTACATACTCCCGCTTTGTGGGGGATGTATTCGGCTCCGCATTGGCCGCGGAAGGTGTTTTTGCCTTCTTCTTGGAATCGGGCTTCCTTGCGGTTCTGGTTTTCGGTTGGGACCGGGTTTCATCCCGTATGCACTTTTTCTCGACGTGCATGGTCTCGCTGGGGTCTATGTTCTCAGCCATCTGGATTGTGGTAGCCAACTCCTGGCAACAGACTCCCGCCGGATTCCACATTGTCGGCGAAGGCGCATTGGCCCGGGCTGAGATCACCGATTTCTGGGCACTGGTTTTCAATCCTTCCAGCATGCACCGTCTGGGACATGTTTTACTCGGTTCTTTCATTTTGGGCGGCTTTTTTGTGATGAGCATCGCCGCTTATTACATTCTCAAGAACCGTCATATCGGGTTTGCCAAGCGGACCTTTACCGTGGGCCTGGTATTTTCGGCGGTCTCTTCCATTGTGATTCTGATTTCAGGTCACGCCCAGGCTGTCAAAGTCGCCGAAACTCAACCCGCCAAACTGGCTGCTTTCGAGGGTCATTTCAATAGTACCGAAGGCGGTGCTCCGCTCTATCTCTTCGGTTTTCCCGATGAAGAATCGATGACCGTTAACGGTGGCCTCGCCATCCCGGGGATGCTTAGTTATCTGGTGCATGGTGATTCGAATACCCCCGTAACCGCTTTGGATGCTTTTCCGAAAGATGAATGGCCGCCGGTGGCGTTCTCTTTCCAGAGTTACCACCTCATGATCGCTTTGGGGATGTTTTTCATCGCGTTGCCCTTGTTTGGGCTGTTTATGCTTTGGCGCGGCAAACTGTTTGAAACCCGTTGGTTAATGTGGCTCTTTGTGTTTGCTGTGATCGGACCCTATATCGCCAATCAATCCGGATGGGTCGCCGCCGAAGTTGGCCGTCAGCCGTGGGCGGTGTATGGCCTGCTCAAAACCACCGACAGTATCTCAAAAGCGGTCCCGGCCGGCAGCGTGCTGATTTCCATCATTATGTTTTCGGCCATCTATCTGCTGCTCTTTTTGATCTGGCTCTTTGTGTTGAATAACAAGATTCAGCTCGGTCCGGAGGAACACGCAGAAGGCCCGCATGAGACCAAAGGTTGGCTCGACACGGCAGCAGGACGTACCGGTGTAGCCACCGGCGATTCGTTGACAGGAACCCAAACGAAGGCTCAAGACGCCCCAGGCGCGGCGGAATAAGGCGGGGAGGGATATGATGGATCTGAATCTTTTCTGGTTTTGCACACTCGGCGTATTGCTCACCGGTTATGCCATTTTGGATGGTTTTGACTTGGGCGTGGGCATTCTTCATCTATTCACACGTAAAGATTCCGAACGGCGAATCTTAATGAACTCCATTGGTCCGCTTTGGGACGGTAACGAAGTCTGGTTGGTTACCTTTGGCGGCGCGCTGTTTGCCGCATTCCCCAATGCCTATGCCACCGCCTTCTCGGGATTTTATCTGGCATTCATGCTGCTGCTCTTCGCGTTAATTTTTCGCGCGGTTTCTATGGAGTTTCGCAGCAAACTCGATGCGCCCTGGTGGCGTCAAATGTGGGATATCGCCTTTTCTGTCTCCAGCACACTGGCCGCGCTTCTGTTCGGTGTGGCCGTCGGCGATTCGATGATGGGTATTCCCATTGGCGCGGATGGCGAATACGCGGGCGGATTCTTCGATCTACTTAGTCCGTATTCCATCCTGATCGGATTATTCACCGTCGCCTTGTTTGCCATGCATGGTTCGATCTACCTCTATTTAAAGACCGAAGGCGAATTACAGGAACGTATTCACGGCTGGATTTGGCGTACATTCGGATTCTTTTTGATTCTGTATATGGCCGCCACAATCTTCACTTTGGTTGCGGTACCGCACGCGATTCGCAATTTTCAAAACATGCCTTTGGCTTGGGTTGTCGTGGTGCTCAACATTTTGGCCATCGCCAATATCCCCCGCGCGATCTTCTTGGGACGGCCTCTGTATAGTTTCATTTCATCGTGCTGCACCATCGCAGCCTGTAATTTCTTATTCGGTATCGCCTTGTTCCCGAATATGATTTTGTCGAGCATCGATCCGAGTTACAGTTTGACGATTTATAACGCCGCATCATCACAAAAAACATTATGGATTATGCAGGTCATCGCTATCTGCGGTATGCCCTTTGTACTTGCTTATACCGCCGCGATTTATTGGGTGTTCCGTGGCAAGGTCGAGATCGGCAAATTCAGTTACTAAGCAACAATCCGTTTGTAGAAGAAAAAAAGGGCGGCTCTCAAGCATTTCAGCTTATCAAAGAGCCGCCCTTCTAATTATGCTAATAAAGGTACATGAATCTTGAAGAAATATGCTTGGCTATTTCTTCCATAGATGCAAAACCCAATCTTCACCCTGGCCGGGTGCCTGAAACGAGACTTTGCCGCCGCCTTGCACAGACTTCGCATTCTGCGTATCGCCGGTCCGGGGATTGTACCATTGCACGGATAAATTTCCTTGCGCCTCGGAAAGATCCAGCACCAATTCACCGCCGTCCTCATCATAAACGACATACTCCGCGCCCAAAGAGGCAGCCAAAATCGCTCCTCCACCAGATACAATCTTTTCATCATGCGGAACCAGCGCATCGAAATCGCTATGCAACTGCAATTTGAAAAAGCGGGTGCAAGGCCCAATGTTTTTTGCCCCGATTTCCGCCTCGGATGCAGGGGGCTGGCCTTGGTTGTAATCGGGATAAGGAATTTGCCCGCCGGAGAGACCGCAACGCCATAGCGCCTTGCGAATCTTGTCATGGCTCCATCCGCCCCGGTGAATGAAAGGACGCCAATGGTCGGTATGGGCCACCGGAAGGCCACGTTTTAGGCAATCCATAAGTTCCGAACGTTTCGGGATATCGGCTCCGCCCACACTAAGGTAGGTCGCGCTTTGCGGCATAAAAGCGCCGCTACCGCCACCGGCCCGGCTGCTGATGGGGTGTTTCCATGGATCGTTTTCTTGAAACCAAGCCACATACCAGTTCAACCAATCCTCGCTGCGGTATTCACTGACATCAATCCCGCTGTCCCATAGGATTATGGGGTAGCAGGCCAAACGTGCTGTCACATAGCGGAAAAAACGGATTTCCATTTCTGACTTTGGCGTATGTCCGAAATTGTCCGGCGTCAGTTCATCATCGGTATAGAGCATGATGTAGTGCCCCATGCCGAGATCGCGTACTTGGTCGAGTTTGCGATTGAGCTGATCCCAAAATGGAAGGTAAAACTCCTCACCCTCTTTGCCGATCACATACGGAACCGCATCTTGAGGCCATTCCGCGGACCAGCCTCTAGGTACATTCAAGATCGCATCGAATCCGATCAATGTTGCGCCGACGGTATCGTGGGCCAAGCGCAAACCATATTGCACCTTATCGCTATCAGCCGGATTGCCCCGGAATCCCCAATGGAGTGAATCGGGAATGGTTACATTCCAAAGCACCGGATAAATCGCTCCTTGGTCCGCTAATTTCCAATGTGTCCCATCGGCAACCAATTGTCCGGGAAGTTTGGAGGGCGTGCATTGAAACTCGCCGGTTTTGTCATTTAGGTCGGGATCCGCGCAGGTCGTCCGGTATGTCCAACGGCCCACCTCATCCGGCATAAAAAAGAGTTTCCAAACGCCATCGCCTGCGTAAAAGCCCCATTGTTTCAGTTTTCGCCCTGATGGACTCTCAAATTCTCCCGAAAATTCAACATAAAAAGGATTTCCTTCGCATGATGGATTGGTAAACGCCGCTTCGTAGCGGCCCCATTTTTCGGTATCCGCACCGATTGCGGTTGAAACGAGCACACATACCGCAAATAAACAAACACTTATTCTTGTAAAAAACATGGATTATACCTCCCTAAAACCTGAATTCCGGTCACTGTCGCGTGGGCAGAATAGCCCGGAAACCTGTGGCTACAAGATTCCCCTGCGGCTCATTCCGCCCATGGCGGAATTCGCCCTCCCGGTTTTTGCCCTCCTATTCTCGCGCCCCCATCTGGTGAAATTCAAAATTGCTGAATGTTCGAAAATTGTGCCGGTTCGGTGGTGCGTTTTGTCCCGGTATGGGCCGCTATGGGCCGGTGTATCCCGCTTGACTTGCGCCTATAAGGGTGGAGGGCGCAAGTTCCGCCTTTCCGATCTGTTCATTGCTGGTGTGTGGCCGGGGTCTAATCCTGCCCCGGCCATGCCGCTCCCCATTGCAGCAAAATCGAACCTTTGATTGTCATAAGTGCATCTAACAATCTAAACGCAAGAATCACAATAGGTTACATACAAGTTAATGTCTTATCTCACCTCAAGCCTAATCTTGTGCAATACGGCAAACAACACAATCGTTACCGAGATACCAATAATACTGCGCAACTTCATCTTATTTTCTTTAATTTAATATATATGTATTTATAAATAATAAAAATTAAGATGAATCAATTAGGGTGAGGAGGGTTCGTAGAGTCTGTGAGATATGACAATGATACATTCGTAACCTGCTGATATGAAAGGAGATAGGTTGTAGAGGGGTAGTATGACATTGAGATGTCTAGGCAGTGCTTGACTCTGTAAGAATGCGGGACCGCCCATCATGGGCAGAAGGTAATAAATTTCTTATGAACGGCAATTCTAATTTGAGTATCCATGAACAGTTCGAGACTTGGATTAACGCTTTACCTGATGATCATTTTATCAAACGCTATGTAGAGACGTTCTTTCCATGCAGCGAAGCGGCGCAGGCGTTTCAGACCGCAGGCGCGGTGATGAGCCTAGTGGCGGCGCTGCAAAACCGGGTGGGTGATGCGTATCGGAACCTACGAACTTCAGCCGAATCTTTACGTCTGTATCTGCGGCCCCAGCAGTGCTGCAAAAAAGACCACGGTGATGAATATCTGCCTGGAAAATATCCGTTCTTCGCAGGCTCGCATAAACATCATTAACGATTGCACGCCCGAAGGGCTTTTGGGTCTTTTTGAAGACGGGAAAGCCGGATTGCTTCGCTTGAATGAATTCGGCTCGCTGTTGGATGCGGAATCCAAACTTTATAATAGCGGCTTGCACGCCTTTTTGACCGACATTTACGATTGCCCGCCGGTTCACCGGCGCAAGCTTCAGGGACGGGATATTGAGGTCGAACGGCCTACGCTTTCTGTTTTTGGCGGCTCGACCTGGGAATGGATTCAAACCAAGGCCACCCGGGAGATGGTGGAGTCCGGCTTTTTGGCGCGGTTTATTTGGTTTGCTTTGCCCCAAGCGCCCAAACGTCTGATCGCTTTTCCCAAAGCCCCCGATTTACAGGCCGCCCAGGAATTGGTCAACCGTTTGAAGACTTTGGCGTACGGTCCCCAAAAAATTGTCGAATTAGGTCCGGAAGCGGAATGCATGTACGAAAGTTGGTACAAAGAGCTGCATGAAAAGATCGAACGGGAAGAAGGCAGTATCTTGGATGCTCCCCGGCGGCGCAAGACCGATGTGGCTTTGAAATTGGCGATCATCCTGTGCCAAGGGCGTGACGCCGGTTGCCGGGAAATAGCCGCCACGGATATGGAAGCGGCGGCGTGGCTCACCGATATATTGATTGCGGCCGAGCGGGATTTGCTTTCGGGCATTTGCCAAGGCAAGCGCGATATCCAAGACCGGGGCCGGGTTCAACGCGCCTTTCAACGGATGGGCAAGGATCCAATTAAAAGACGGGATTTACTTTTGGCTACCAATCTAACCGTGCGGGATTTTTGCAGGGCGGCTGAATGGTTTATCGAAACCGGCAGGCTCAAATGTTGGACCAAGAAAAACTCCAATGAAAAAGACACCGTCTTTTACCAATGGATTGGTAATGAATAACCAGTGTGAGTTCGATCCGCAAAGCCGGGAATGTATCCACTTCACTAACGATGAGCCAATGTCATAGCCACGCTCTACAATCTAAATCCAATAATCACAATTGGTTAGGAATGAGTTAATGTTTTATCTCACCACCAGACCGCCACCAGGAATACGAGCGGGAGGGCGAAACCGGGAGCGACTGTCTTGAAAATCAAGGGCAAAGTCACCGCGAGCGGGAGGGCGAATCTCCCGATGAGCCGCATCTATCTCCCGGCTGCAATTTTACATCCAATATAATTCGTGGATTTCGCCTTGATATTTCCAATCCTGCCACCGGCCCACGAAGCCATGCCGCACGGGATTTGAACGAACATATTCCCATTTTTGCTCATAACTCTCGCTTGAACGAAGGCGCCGATCCCAATGACCATCTTGCCAAATACTCTCTCCATCACGCTGCCGGGTGAAAATCGATTTCCAATAGCGAACCCACATTTCAAGACTTGATTTTTCACCGTTGGGAGACGCGAAAAGATGAATATGATCAGGCATAAGAACGTATCTTCCCGCCAACCACGCATCGGAATCACGCCAGATTTTCACAAGAAGGTTGTGAATAGCATCATTGTCCAGGATTTTAATGCGATCCTTTGTGCACACGGTCAAGAATACGATGGTGGGAGTATTTGACGTTATACGGACACCATGAATGGGCTTCCGCCGTGACGATGAATTTGAATCATTCATTTTCGCACCAATACAATTATCTTTTCAAATATGCAGAAAGATAGTGTTGCGAAGACAATCCCATGCGGCTCATCAGGAGATTCGCCCTCCCCTGGGATGCCATTTTGTGCGGGTATTCCGGACACCGGATCCGGCACCTCTGCATCTTTTTTATGCGGCACGGTTGACGCTCAATTCTCAAGGGATATCTTTTTCGTGAGACCTTTTACTAGTTACTACACGATTTCGTTTTTTGGCGGAACAGGCCGCAGTGCGTCCGTCTTTCCCTATCGTGTGGTAGATGTGAAAGGTCTCAGCGGATGCGCTGCGGTTCTTTTTTTGAGGGTTTACGAAAGGGAAAGGGCCATGTTGCGGTTGGAAATCACAGATGTAGCGGTGATCGAACGGGAGCGGGATTGGTTGAGCACGGGGGAGACGGCGAGTTTATTGGGGGTATCGAGCAAAACCATCGGCCGGTGGCGCAAGGCGGGGGTTGTACGAGCCTCGCGGCCCTATGCCCAGGGCAATTGGCGTTACCCCATACGGGATGTCAAAGCCCTGTGGGAAGGGCTTTCGGGGGATGATCTTTAGACACAAATGCTACGCCGGGAAATCCTATGCGGCTCATCAGGAGATTCGTCAGGGTACCCCTGCGGGCAAGAAGCCTAACGGCCCACGATTTCGGAGTGTATTAATTGAAGCGTATGTATCAGCACCCTGTAAAGCGAATTGGTAGTAGAAACGGCTCATTCCGCCCTGGCGGAATTCGCCCTCCCGCTGGACGCCGTTCCTCCGGAGGCCCTCCCGCGATCAGCCGGGGGCGAGGGGCGATTCGAATTTTTCCTTGCGGCGTTTGCGGGCCTCGCCAAGGGTTTTGGTGACACGGGTCATGACACGCTGGCGGGTGGTGTGCAGCGCTTGGTGTTTTTGTTTGAGGGAGTTTGTGGATAGCGGGGAAGGTTTTCGCAATTGGTGCAGTTTGGTTTCGCCTATTGGGAACTTCATTGAACAGAACGGGTGGCGTAGCTCCCAATACCGCTAAGTCCCCCTCAACCTTATCCTTCATCCCCCTGCCCTGCATCGGTATGCTGTGGTTGAGCATAAAATGATGCAGGATATTGACATTTCACAATTTGCGACTGAACTCCGGGATGCGGTCGGAGCGGAAAATTGCTCCGTAGACGAAGTTGACCGGGTCTCTTATGGCTACGATGCCACCCGCCGGGATGCACCCTGCCAGGCCGTGGCTTGGCCGACTGAAATCGAGCAAATCTCGGCTCTGATGCGGCTCGCCAACCGGCTGAAGATACCTGTTGTGCCGCGCGGCTCAGGTTCGGGGCTCTCGGGCGGCGCATTGCCGATTCACGGCGGAATCGTCATGAGCCTTGAGCGCATGAACCGTATACTTGAGATCGATACCGCAAACCGCACAGTCACAGCCCAACCCGGCATACGTCTCAACGATCTGAAACAGGCTGTCCAAGAACAGGGCCTCTTTTATCCTCCCGATCCGGCCAGCGCCAAAATCGCATCGCTTGGCGGGACCATCGCCGAATGCGCGGGCGGCCTCAACTGTGTCAAATACGGAACCACCAAAGATTGGATCATGGAAGTACGCGCGGTGCTTGCCAATGGCGAAATTGTGCGTCTCGGTTCCCGCGCCCGGAAGTGTGTCTCCGGTTATAACCTGTTGCAATTACTGATCGGCTCCGAAGGTACTTTGGCAACGGTAGGCGAAGCGACATTACGGTTGATTCCCTACCCTGCTTTCCGCCGGACCTTTACCGCCGCATTCCCCGGTTCACAAAACGCGGCAGAAGCCGTGTTGGGAATCCTGAACGGAAAAATCCAACCTTGCGCTTTGGAATATATCGACCGGAACAGCATCGAATGCGTACGCGATTATCTCAAAACAGACAAATTGGCTCTGGTCGATGCGTTGATTTTGGGAGAAGTGGACGCGTTTAGCGATGAAGAAGCCGGAGAGGCCATTGGCCATCTGACACAAATCTGCACGGACTGCGGCGCATCCGAAATTCGTACCGCGCAAACCGAAGACGAACGCGAAGAGCTCTGGCATATCCGCCGCAACTTGAGCCCGGCCATGTTTGCCAAAGGCCGTATCAAGGTCAACGAAGATATCGCCGTTCCGATTGCCGAATTTCCGGCCATGCTCCAGGACGCCTATGCCATCGCTGCACGGCATAATGTCACCATGGTCTGTTTCGGACACGCGGGCGATGGCAATGTGCACGTCAACCTCATGTCCGATATCGAGCACGATCCGGACGTGTTGGCTGCAACTCATGAAGTCTTCGAACGCGCCGTGCAGCGTGGTGGCACGATTTCCGGCGAGCACGGCATCGGAACCATGAAAGCCAATTATTTGGAGTTGGAATGGGGCCCGGTTGAAATGGGGCTGCTCAAAGAAGTCAAAAAAGTCTTCGATCCCAATAACATTCTCAATCCCGGCAAGATTTGGCCCGAACGTTCAAAGTGCGCCGGTGGATGTGATACAGTATAAAAATAAAAGCAACGGGCTCCGGCGTAGTTGCGGAGGCTGAAACGAAGCAGCAACTTGAGTTATGGCATCATGAAAAGCTTCCTCCCCATCGTTTTAATGCTTGTAACAGCGGCTGCATTTGCGCAGGGCGATGATGCAACCGATTCGCTTATGCCCGATTCCGGTTTCGATGGGCTCTCGGATTTATTAAACCGGGAAATGAAGAAATCTCTTTTGGAAGCGCAGCAAGCAGCCAAACAAAAAGCCGGTAATGGAATTCAATCCGGAAAACCCGAATCGCGCGGCGCCGCACGTCCGGAAGTGCTTTTTAATAGCGGAAACAGCGAAGATCAGGATATCGAAAAGGCCCGTGAAATCCTGGAAGCCCATGGACTTTTGCCGGATGATTCAAAACCGCAAAAAAAGCCGCAGCAAGACCTATGGCGCGGTGTTCCGGCTGAACGGCGTTTGAATCTTGCCAAAGAACGCTTGGAGCGTAACGAAGCAAGTGAAGCCCTGCTGGAAATCGACCGGGTTTTGCAGACTGAAAATCTCGATCTGAAATTGTTAAAAGAGGCTATTCCTTTACGTATCAAAGCGCTTTTTCAATCCGGACGTTATGAGCATTGCCAAGACACCTATCTTCGCTACAAGGCCTATTTCCCGGATGAACCGGGTGTGGCCGAGTTGAAAAAATACTTGGAAAAAGAGAGCGGCCTTAAAGCGTTTCAGGAACGCGTACTCAAAAATCCGGATGATATGGAGATGCAGCGGAAATTGGTGCGCACCTATGAGTATTTTAAATGGAACGATTTTGCTCTGCGTTTTTTTGAAGAAGCCTTTCCGAAACCCAACACGGCGGTCTGTGAAACATTGGCCGCGCTGTATTACGACAGAAAAGACTACCGCAAGTTAGCCAACGTTTCCGAACGCGCTCATGAACTCGATCCGAAAACTCCCCGGCATCTCTACAATCAAGCCGTGGGGCTGTACCATCTAAAAGATCCGATCTCATTAGACCGTGCCCGGGAATTACTGATGCAGGCCCGCGAATTAAGTACCGACCGGGCCGAGATCGAACGAATCGATTGGTATATCATGCGCATCCCCAGCAATTAGGCATACACCCCGCTGCTCATTCCATGTCGTCAATCTTCGCCCGTTAGCCAAACCCGGTTACCTTAAGGTCAGGCTGATCTATGGTTATACCGTGCCTGACACCGATAGATAGGAGATGCGTTATGTGGGGAAAAACCTTGCGATGTTTCCGGGGAAGAATCGTTCTGGCTGCAATCGCCATCTGCCAGCTCTTTTCCCTTGTCTCCTATGCGCTTCCTCCGCTCAATCCCGATCAAGGTTTGGCTGATGCGCACCAAGCCCTTTTGGCGCTCCAAAATCCGCGTTGTGTGATGTGTCTGGCCGCCCACCCGGATGATGAAGATTCGGCGACTCTAGCCTATCTGGAAAAACAACTTGGAGTACGCACGGTTATTGTCTACAGCACACGCGGTGAAGGCGGACAAAATGAAATCGGCCCGGAACTGGGCAACGAGCTGGCTGTCATCCGCGCTCAAGAGATTAACGACATGGCCGCATTGGTGGGTGCGGAAGTTGAAAACCTATGCGCGCCGGAATTCGGTTTTTCAAAAACAGCAACCGAAACGCTTTCGATATGGGACCGGCAGGAGCTTTTACGGCGTATGGTAATGCTGATCCGTATTTACCAACCGGATATCATTATCACTCACCACGATACCGTATCCGGGCACGGGCACCATCAAGCCACGGGGATCATCGGTCTTGAAGCGTTTGAAGCGGCCGCAGACGCAACAGCATTTCCCGAACAAGCGGAATTAGGTCTTAAACCGTGGCAACCAGCGGCGTTTTTTATGCGCATCTTTAATCAACCGCCGGAAACAGGCGAGATCATCGGGGTGCCGGTGGGCGCTTATGATGCTCTGCGTGGTGCCTCTTATGCAGAAATAGGCGCGGTGGCGTTGAAACGTCATCAATCGCAAGGGCGTTGGAAACAAGTTGATAAAATCAGCAAGCAATCCCGCACGATACGCTATCAGCGAGTCCGTTCTGCCGCGCCGGAGGTCCAAGGAACTCACTCCTTTTTTGATGGCGTGGATAAGGTTATTGAATCAGAGGATACAGCACGGCGGGATTTGATGAGGACCATTACGGATGCACTGCAAGGCAGTCAGGATGAGTTGTTGCAAAACCGCGCGGAAGTTCTACAAAAACTTCTCCAATTGCATAGCCAATTCGATGATTTTTCGGAAAAAGATAATCCATTCTACCTGCGCAAGATGGATGAGTGGAACCGCGCTGTAGCCGCCGTTGCAGGACTTTATCTTGAAACCAAACCGGAAGATACAAACGTAATCTTCGGACAGGATTTCCAACTCAATTGGAGTTTCTACAATGCCGGAGGTTTGTTACCTAATTTTGAACTTGAAACCTTGCAGGTGCTCCCCACTGAACGCTGGAAAATCATCTCTCCCAATCCCGAAAATGCAAAAAATGATAGTCAATCAATCCAGGACAAAATTTCTGTCCGAGTAGCACAACCGGAGTCGCCGCCTTGGGCGCCGCCCGCACAACAAACCACAAGTTGGAGTCCGGCAAATGTGTCAAAAGATATCCTCCGATATAACTCAAACCGTCGATTGGATGCACTCGTACATAGCCGCGAATTCGGCAAACCGAATCTTGAGGTCCGACTGCGCGGCTCCGCTGATGGCATCCCCATCGAGTTGACTGCGCCATTGCAAATTAAGATCGTTCCCGAAATTGAGATCAACTGCACACCGCAAAAAGCCATGGTACGCGCCGGTCTCGATACCCCCATCATGGTTCGTTGCCAGCTGCAAAATTTCGCACCACAAGGTCAATCGGTTCATCTGCAACCGCAAGAATCCGGTACCTGGGAAATCGAACCACCGTATTATGATGTGGAACTTCCGAGTGAGGACGCCATCGATACCGTTGCATTCAAAGCCCGGCCAACCTCACCTCACCCTGAGCCGCTTCTTTTTCAAGTATTCGATGAAAACGGCGGCCTTCTCGCTCAAGCCCACGTGGAGTCCGTTCCGCTAAGCGTTAAAACAGCCCCGAATCTGCTTGTCGGAATTGTACGCTCTTATGACGATACGTTGAAGTCGGCTCTTGAGACATTGGGTGTCGATTATGAACTCTTAGATACTGAGACTTTGTTGCGGGGCGATTTGAGCCGGTACACAACCATCCTTATCGACATTCGCGCCTATTTGGTCCGGGATGATTTACGGCGCGGCAATCAACGGATCTTGGAGTATGTGCATCAGGGCGGCGCGGCGATTGTCTTTTATCAAAAAGTCTTTGAATGGAACGCTTCGTATGGCAATCCGCAATTCGCCCCTTATCCATTGCAGGTTTCTCATGACCGTGTAACCGATGAGCGGGCAACCATTACGATGCTTGCACCGGATCATCCTCTGCTTTCTAGGCCGAACCGCTTAGGCCCCGCTGATTGGGAAGGTTGGGTACAGGAGCGCGGGCTGTATTTCGCAGGTGACCGGTCCGGCGATTATAAACCGCTGCTGTCCGCCGCCGACCCCGGCGAAGATCCGCTAAACAGCGGTTATCTCTGCGCCCGGTATGGCGAGGGCTGGTATGTCTACACCGCCTATGTTTGGTATCGTCAGTTGCGGGCCGGTGTGCCCGGGGCATATAGAGCGTTAGCCAACATGGTCAGCCTGCCACGTATCGCGGAGTAGCGCTTCGTACCGGCCTTCAAATCTGAATCGTTAATTGAAACAGCCTTCGCTGTAGTCTTGGCTGTATAGCGCTTGTTACTACGGGCGAACTCAACCTGCGGCGCTACACTGGTACCATGCGAACATTATCCATCAATAGTATTCGCGGTTTTGGCCTCGTGGCCGTCGGCTTGGCGATAGCATTGATTACAATTTCCGCTTGCAGCAACGATAAACCTGCGCCGGAAACATCCGAAGTATCGAGTACAGAGACCTATACGCATTTTATCCCGCTATACCGGGCAAAGAATGAAAGAGGCAATGATGCTGTTGCATTGGTCTATCGCTCGGAACCATTAAGCCAAGACACAAATCCCTCACCTTCTGCGGAATCTCCAATGCCACAGCTGCGTAATTGGGATTGCAGTTATTCACTTACCACTGCTGACGGGACAACGAAATCCATTGAACCGGACGGGAGACTATCGGCCTTAAAAAAGGGGGAAGTTTTGGAAGCAAATGTGCGCTACACCGGAAAAACCAAACTTATTCCGAAAACACTCGATGCCGTTGCTCCGCGTTTTTTGTTGGTTCCGGCCGGAATGACTAAACCGGCCCAACCGAAAAACGTGCTCATCGTTATGATCGACACCTTAAGGCAGGATCACACATCCGCGTACGGCCACCCTAATGCCCTTACTCCGCACTTGGACTTGATACGCGCTTCCGGAGCGCGATTCGACAACGCCTATGCCCCTTCATCATCTACACGGCCCAGCGTTGGCTCGCTCATGACCGGTTATTACCCCTTGGCGCATGGTTCCGTACGCAGCTGCACAATGATCTCCAGGCTGCACGACGGCGCGCCACGTTTGGCAGTGCATTTCAAAAAAAACGGATTCAATACCGCCGGATTTTATGCCAATGGGCAAGTGTCTGCGGCATGCGGTTTTGCTGTGGGTTTTGACGATTACGACGGCCCGGTTTGGGATGCGGAGCTTTCCTTTAAAGGACTGCGGTGGATCGACAGTATCAAAGCGCCCTGGTTGCTTTATCTCCATTATATTGCACCCCACCATCCCTATGAGCCGCCGGAACCATACGATGCCATTTTTGACGGTCTCACGGCCGATAACGAATACAACCGGTATTTGGGAGAAATCGCTGTTGAAGACGCCCGCGTGGGAATGCTGCTGGAAGGAATCGCCCGGCGTGGACTTTGGAACGATACGCTGATTTGGATCGTATCGGATCATGGTGAAGAATTTTGGGAACACGGCTGGAAATGGCACGGCGCATCGCTATACGACGAGGTTACAAGAGTCGTCTCGTTGGTATCCTGCCCTTGGCTGATTCCGCCGGGATTGGCAATTGAGGAACCGCACAGCCTCATCGATATGCCGGCAACGCTCTATTCTGTTTTTAATTTCGAAAACATCCTCGTCGATCAAGGCCAAAATGTTTTGAGTCTGTTGCGCGGCGAATCTTCAAGCCAACTCGCCGAACGCACACTGTATCTTCAACTCTATGCCGGAACAGAAGATGTGCCGCATAAAGGCGACCGTCAGGGCCTGCTCCGGGATCAGAAGAAAACGGTCTGGCGTACGACTCCGGACGCCTACGAACTGTATGACCTGAAGCAGGATGCAAATGAGAAAAGGGACCTTTGGAATAATCCGGATACGCCGCGTGAAGCTTTGCAAAACGAATTACGTCAGTTTATGCAGGAGTGTCAGACACACGCGGAACGTTTTAAAAATGCCAAGCAATTAGATTTACCGGAAATGAGCGCGGAGGACATCGAAAGTCTGGAAGCCGGCGGATATTTATAAAATCCAACATAAACCCATGATACAACGCAATGCCGCGATACTCATTCTAAGCCTTTTCACAGTCCTCCCCAGTATGGGGGCCGGGACGGGATTGGAATTGATTTCGCTATTCCCCGAAAACAATGTCTTTCAAAAAGATGGGGCGTGGAACCGGCTTTATGTTTCCGAAGAAATCAATCCGATGCCCATGGGTATTGTGAGTTTAGCCACGGAGTTGGTAGCGATCCCTGATTGGCAATTTCAATGGGCCATCGCGCCCCGTGATGCCTTTTCCGATACGAGCGCGGAGCCGTTTGTGCTTAAGGCGTTGGTAAGTTACACCGGCGACCTGAAGTTGGACCGTGAAACGTTTTTGGAAGTTGCGCCCCGTGTGTTACCCGTGCCGGTCCGCATGGCCCGTGCCGCGGGTCTTCCACCACCGGTTCCCCGTAATGTTGTAATTCTTATGATCGATACATTGCGTCCCGATCACCTCCCGGAGTCGCAACAGCCATCGCATTTGGAATCTGTTCTTGCGCCGCATATGAGTCTTATGGCTGCATTAGGCGTTCATTTTGAAGTTGCCTATGGCGCATCGTCTTCAACACGGCCCAGTATCGGTTCGATTTTCACGGGCCTGCATCCACGCGCTCATGGCGCGGTCAAACATGCGGTCAATGCCGCCGCATTGTATGACGGATGCCGTCTGTTGACGGAAGAATTCGCCGAACGGAATTGGCATACTTGCTCGTTTTGGACCAACAGCCAAATTACTCCCACGTATGGATTTAACCGGGGATTTCAAGAATACACCGGCCCGATTGATGACAGTCAAATCAGCCGGGAGGCCGTAGCATGGCTGCGTAAAGCCGAGCCGCCTTATTATCTCTATCTGCATTACCTGGCTCCGCATCACCCCTATGAACCCGGCGATATGTTGGCCGCCGTTTATGAAGGCAAAACCGGAGACGGCGAACACGACCGCTATTGCGGCGAAATCACACTTGAGGATATCCGCATCGGCGCGGTTTGGGCCGAACTGGCCCGGCTGGGGCAGCTCAACGATACGCTTGTATGGTTGATTTCCGATCATGGCGAAGAATTCTGGGAACATAATTGGAAACACCACGGTGTAACTCTGTATGAAGAATCGTTGCGCACTGTTTCCCGTTGCACATTTATACCGCGATTTCCGCCGGGCCATATCGTGCAAGAGACAGTCACGCATGTGGATATTTACCCTTCCCTGCTCGAACTGTTCGATTGGCCCTTAACGCCATTGGCCGGGATTGACGATGAAGATTTAAAACGGGCACGGGGAATCAGTCTTTTGCCGCTGCTGGAAGGCCATACACGATTTCCGGAGCCGAAATCATCGCACATTCTTTATGGACATCACAATGGCGGATTGGAGCCCGGCCCGCATGAATCCGATAAGCAGGGGCTCATTGCGGATGGCCGTAAACTAATCTGGTGGCCTGAAAAAAATAAATGGGAATTTTATAATTTGCAGGACGACTATTTTGAAAAGCATAATCTATTAAGCGGGGGACAAGCGCCGCCCGATGATCTTAAAAAAGAATTGCTGAGCGCGGTTGCGACGTTCGATGCGATTGGCGAGACCTTGCGGGCCTCATCTTCGCCGGTGGGTGAAATCTCCGCCGAGGATCTCGAGAACATGCGTAATCACGGATACCTTTGGACCCCGCAAGATTCGGAATAGACTCATAGAAACTCTCTTAAAATTGAATCCATGACAACACAAGACACAACTTCAAAAGCCAAAATCTTTACCGTATGCCTTCACGCGGTAATCGACGAAACCTATCCGGTCGAAGATTACGCGATTGACGGGACTTTCCGCTGCGATGCCGCTGAACACCATCCGGCGGGCAAAGGAGTCAACGTGGCTTATGCCTTGGCCGCATTGGGACAGGAACCGGAATGTTTGCTGCTATGCGGTGAGAATGAAGCCGGACTTTATGAAAAGTCGATGCGCGATCAGGGTGTGGTCCCGCATATTGTGCCCGTGTCCATTCCCACAAGACGGCACATTACGGTTATCGATCCTAAACAAAACACCACCACTCATATTCAAGTGCGCGGTTACGAACATCCGCCGGAGGTTTTTAAGGCGGCATGGGATGTCTTTTCCGAACGCGTGGGCAAAGATACAACTGTAATCATCTCCGGCAGCCTGCCCCCCGGAGCGCCGGTGAGCCTCAATGCCGAGCTGGTCCGTCTGGCTCAGGAATGCGGGGCGCGTACGATCCTGGATGCCAATGGCGCGCCCCTTACGGAAGGGATTAAAGCCAAACCGTACGCACTCAAACCCAACCGCGAAGAGGCCGAACTGTTAGCCGGGAGACCTTTGCCCACATTGGAGGATCAGGTACAGGCGGCACGAGAAATTCGCGAAAGTGGTATCCAATGGCTGGCGTTGAGCGACGGGCCGCACGGGGTTCTGTGGTCAGGGCCGGAAGGCGCTTGGCATGGCGTTTTGCCGGTAGGCAGCGTTGCTCCGGTGAATGTTCAAGGTTGTGGCGACTCCTTGGTGGCGGGCATTGCCGATGCTTGGCAACGCGGGTTGCAGCCGGATGAGGTTCTGCGTCATGCCGTAGCCTGCGCAGGCGCAAATCTGCTCATATCCGGTGCGGGGCTGTTGCATCTTGGGGATGTGCAGCGGCTTGCCTCCCAAGTGCGCATTACTCCTATCGCCTAAAAGCGCACCTTGCTTCACACAATGACCTTACGCTGAAAATGGCGGGGATTGTTTGAAACCGCCCGTCCGCTGGATATGCTTTCCCGAAATTCCACGGAACCACCGCACCGCCCAGAGGTGCGATTTCGGAATAATCACGATACAGAAGGAAATGCGAGACTTTTCATGAGCGCTTGGGAGTTGGCCGAACAGTACTATCAAGAAGCCTACCGCCTGCAGATGAGCGGCGAGTACGACCGCGCCATCGAACTCTATCAGCGTTCAATCGAGGCTTGCCCCACCGCCGAGGCTCACACCTTTATGGGCTGGACCTACAGCCATAAGGGCGATTACGACGCCGCGATCCAGGCCTGCCATGCGGCTATCGCTACCGATCCCACTTTGGGCAATCCATATAACGATATCGGTGCATACCTCATGGAGATTGGCCGGTATGACGAGGCTATTCCTTGGTTTCAAAAAGCCACAGAGGCTGAACGGTATGAGGCCTACCATTACCCCCACTACAACTTAGGGCGTATTTATGAGAGTCAAGGACGTTACGTAGATGCCATCCGCGAACTCAAATCCGCCTTGGAACACGCTCCCGCTTACCCCTCCGCTCAAAAAAGCCTTCTGCGCTTGATGGCACTGGCGAATTGAGAGCAGCATACTAAGAATCCTGATAAAATTAGTATGATTTCAAGACCGTAATTTCTTGCCCAAGCATGAATATTTCCACCAAATAAGGTTACCCGAGTCGAGTTGATTCGTATTCTACCTAGACACTCCATAGCGGGGATTCTAACCATGATACAAAAGCGATATCGCGAGACATTATCGCAGGCTCGCGTCTTATTCGGAATCGCGGCCTTGGCATTCCTTGCTGTAACGGTAGAAAGCAAGGAACTCAATACCCATGAGACCAAGAGCAGTGAGAAAGAGGCAGAATCTTTTAACAGCATTGAAAAAGCCGACCGCGACATAGCCAGCAGCGAATCTATCCTTGAACTCGATGTCTTGCTGAAAGAGCTGCATCAGCTGGCCGATAAGAAACCTCTAATTCCGCCAGTTGAACAGCGCCTGGCAATGTCTGCGAAGTATCATTTATCACGCTCGCCATGCAAAGATCAGCGCGTCCTTGCCATTCAAGACCCAAACGCCCCGCAGTGCGATACCGTGTACGACGGCAAGGATTTGCGTGAATTAACCGCATTGGTGGGCGATCTGCGTATTGAAAGCTGCACCCCGGAGCTGATCCAACACCTGCAAAGTTGGTACCCAGGGCTAGAAGACATAAGCATTACGTTGTCAACAGCGGGTCGCCGGCCCGCGATCGATGCCCTGGAGAAATTCGGATCAAAAACCGTCCCATTGTTTCTGGAGAGATTAAGAAAAGAGAAAGATATTGCCGAAGATTCGGATTTCCAAATGGATGTTGATCACTATTTTGTAGCGGCCTACGGCTATGAATGGGCGCCGGACCGTGTACAGGAACTTGCAAAGGTTGAAAAACACGGTCCTACACGGGAATTTCTGGTGATGCTCATTCCTCATTTAGAATACATGAAAGAGGCCGAACGGCAGCGCGAAGTTCAACGCAAGCGCCGCGCACAATGGAAAAAGAACGAAGAATAGGTGCTACTGCCCCTTCCCCTACACCTCTCGATATCGGTTGGTGATGGGGAGGCGGCGGTCGGTGCCGAAGGCTTTGGCGGTGATACGGATGCCGATGGCCGCCTGACGGCGTTTGTATTCGGCCAGGTCCACCATACGGATGGTTTGACGCACGGTTTCACGGTCGTAGCCCAGACGGACAATATCGTCGATGGCATAATCCAGTTCGATATAGGCGTGCAAAATGCCATCCAGAATATCGTAATCGGGCAACGAGTCGGTATCGGCCTGGTTGTCACGCAGTTCCGCCGAGGGGGCCTTGTCGATGGTGTTTTGCGGGATGCGTTCTTTACCCGCTTTTTCATTGATCAAACGCGCGATGGCATAAACCCAGGTTTTAGGAACATCCGAAAGCACGGCCAGTCCGCCGCACATATCGCCATAAAGCGTGGCGTATCCCACCGAAAGTTCGGATTTGTTGCCGGTGGTTAAGACCAAGCAGCCGAATTTGTTGGACAGCGCCATTAAAATCTGTCCCCGAATACGGGCCTGGATATTCTCTTCGGTCACATCCGCTTCCCGGCCCTGGAACGGTTCGGCAAGGATATCCAGAAACGAGGCGAACGGTCCTTCGATGGGGATTTCTTGAAACTCGATGCCCAGGTTTTCAGCTAATACTTGCGCATCGGTTTTGCTGTGTTCGCTCGAATACCGGCTGGGCATGGAAACGCCGCGCACCGCATCCGGCCCCAGCGCATCGACTGCGATTGCGGCGGTCAAAGCCGAGTCGATACCGCCCGATAATCCTATAACGACACTCTTAAAACCGTTTTTGCGCACGTAATCGCGGACACCCAGCACCAACGCACCATAAGCATCGTCGATGGGATCGTAACGAGCAACTAATTCCTGAGGCAAAAAGGGATTGATTTTCGGCGCGGACGATCCGGGATCATCGTGAGCCTCAAGCGGAGCGGTGCCGCCATCCGAAACCACACGCTCCACGGTACGCTCTTCGGCCATCCGGATTTGATCGCGGCGCACCGGGACCGCCAGACGGCGGCGTTCCAAATCCCGGCGGTGAATATCAACCACAAGAAAATCTTCGTCAAAGGCCATGCCTTCGGCGCGAATTTTTCCCGCGCCATCGATAATCAAACTCCGCCCATCAAAGACCAGCTCATCCTGCCCGCCGACTTGATTGCAATACAGAATCGGCAGCTGATGGTCGGCGGCCCGGGTTTGTATCATACGCCGCCGTTCGTTGGGTTTTTCAATACTAAAAGGCGAAGCCGATATGCCTACAAGCAGATCGATACCGGTTTCGGCCAGCGCGGCCACGGTACGCGGGAACCATAGATCCTCACAGATCGCCACGCCAAAATTGACCGCGTCCGTTTCAAAAAACCGGAAACAGTTCGAGGTGCAGAAATACCGTTTTTCGTCGAAGACCTGGTAATTAGGCAAGTTCCGTTTGGCCTGATAGCCCAAGATTTGCCCGTCATGCAGCACGGCCGCTCCGTTATAGACATCGCCGATTTCCATCGGCAGACCGATCACCGCGATCATGCCTTTTGTGGCAGGAGCGATTTCCTCCAACGAGGAGGCCACATCGCGGATAAATTGCGGCTTAAGCAGCAGGTCTTTAGGCGGATAGCCGCATAGGGCCATTTCCGGGAACGCCACAACTTGCACGCCCAACTTTCGCGCTTCGGCCAGACGGGACAAAACCAGTTCACGGTTCCCGGACAAATCGCCCACGGTCGGATTGATCTGGGCCGCAGCCACACGCAACACACCTTGTCGGGTCATCGACTTTTCACCTCTCCGGCAGTGTAGCCACAACGGTCCCGGCTTTCACCGTCCATTGGCAAGGATAAAACGGGGATATCCACTTCAGCCGACCACGCTAACCCATAATGTACGGTTCCGGGGGCCATCAAACTCAGCGAAAAAGATTTCCTGCCATTGTCCTAAACATAACCTGCCACCCTCAACCGGGACCAGTACCTGTTGGCCGGTCACCACTGACTTGATATGCGCGGGGGAGTTCCCCTCACCATGGCGATAGCCGCCATGGTCGGGAACAGCCCGTTGCAAGGCCATCTCCAAATCGCGCATAACATCCGGATCATAGCCTTCGTTAATCAATACTCCGGCTGTGGTATGGGGCACATAGAGAAGCAAGGTCCCATCCGTTACGCCTAATTTATGACAGACTTCTTGTACTTGCCGGCTCACGCCCACCATTTGGACTTGCTGGCCGGTGCGGATGCTTAATCGCTCCATGGTTCACCTCCAATGCGCACGCTAGGTTCGCCTAAACGCTACGGCTATCGTGCCCCGGATGCAATAACAATATGCCCTACGAATGGATCATCGCCCGCCGTTACCTGATGCCCGAAGGCCGGGTCACATTCGTATTTGTGATGGCTTTAATGTCCATTATCGGGGTGGCCGTGGGCGTGGCGTCTCTGATTACTGTGCTCTCAGTGATGAACGGATTCGGCGACGATCTCCGTTCTAAAATCCTTCAGGGACAATCTCATCTTATCTATAGAGCCCGTATGGGCGGTCTGCCCGATGTTACCGGCCTGCCCGAAGCCTTTGAAACCGATCCGAATGTTGAGGCGGCTGCCGCGGTTTACGAGTTGGTTGGATTGGCTCAGGGCGAATATGAAGAGCAACCGCAAACCGTCATCATCCGCGGCATTCATCCAAAGCAACACCAAGAAGTAAGCGGTGTAATCGATCAGCTCATTTTCGGTGATTTCTCCCGGTTGGAAAAGAAGCCCGCCTCAAAATCAGATCAGCAAGACGACACCGGCACCGAATCCAAACCCGTATCCATCTTCGATTTAGAGACAGTCGATACACCCGGCATTGTTATCGGCCAGGAATTTGCCGTATCGCTAGGCGCTTATATCGATCGCAATGCTACGCGTGAGCAAATCAAAATGGCTCTCGAGCCGATTTTGGGTCAACACATACGTCTGACTGCGCCGCCACGGGATATCGGTCCGGCCGGGCCGGATTACCGCTCCCAAGAATTCGAAGTTGTCGGCATCTTCTCTTACGGTCATTACGATTTCGACCGTTCATGGGTGTTTATCAGTTTGGAAGAGGCTCAGTATTTAAGTTCAGCGCCCAAGGAACTAACCCATATCGAGATGAGGCTTAAGAACCATAGTCCCAATGCCACCGAGAAAACCGCTCAGCGTGTTTATGAAATCGGGCATCAACTCGTGGCCGATACGGTAAACGACAAGATTATTGACGTTCGCAATCCTGAGGATGATGCGTGGCTTAAAGCAGCCACAGACAAGGCCCGAAATGGCGACGCATCCGCAATCAAAGGCCTGGAAGAGATCCACGGGTATCCTCTGGAATGGATGGCGCTCAACCGGGTCTTTTTTGAAGCGTTGCTCATCGAAAAGAAGATGATGGGATACATTCTGGCCATTATCATTTTTGTGGCCACATTCAGCATTCTTTCCACTCTGTTCATGGTCGTGATGATCAAAACGCGGGATATCGGCATTCTGCGCACGATGGGTGTCAGCCGGGGGGGGATTCTGCGGCTGTTTGTATTGGTCGGGCTGATTATTGGATGTCTGGGCACGTTTTTCGGAACGGGGCTTGGCCTTGTCCTATGTGAAATTATCGAAAATGTGGGTATCAAGCTGCCGGGGGACGGACAGATTTATTATCTCAAATACCTTCCTGTCGCAGTGCGTCCGTTAGACATCCTCAATGTTGTTGTGTACACGGTAAGCATCAGTTTCCTGGCCACAATTTTGCCCGCGTTGCGTGCAGCCAAGATGGATCCCACCCGATGCCTGAGGTCAGTCTGATGCTTTGCTGCCGGGGTCTCAAACGCGTCTTTGTTACCGGTCACGAGCCACTGACCGTGTTTCACGATGTCAGTTTGGAGTTGTCATCAAACGAAATGGTTTGCATCGTGGGCGCATCCGGCTCAGGCAAAAGCACGCTGTTGCAGCTGTTAGGGCTGCTCGATACCCCTACAGAAGGTGTCATCGAAATCGAAGGCCGGGATGTATCGCTTTTGCGCGGGAGCGAGATCGATGCCTTGCGCCGCCGGATGTTCGGATTTGTTTTCCAATTTCATCATCTTCTGCCGGAGTTTTCCGCATTCGAGAACATCGCATTGCCGGGCCGTATTGCCCGCCGTTCGCAATCCGAATCCGAACAAAAGGCTTGGGAACTGCTTGAAATGATTGGCCTTAAAGACCGCGCCAGTCATCGTCCGGCGGAATTATCCGGTGGAGAGCAGCAGCGCGTGGCGGTGGCCCGGGCGCTTGTGAATCAGCCCAAAGTCTTGTTGATGGATGAACCCACCGGCAACTTGGACCGTGAAAACGGCTTGCGCGTGCTCGAAATCTTGGATGCTTTACGTGAACAGAATCCTCTGGCCGTGCTGATGGTCACCCACAATCCGGAAATTGCGGACAAAGCGGACAGGATTCTCACACTGGAGGATGGTCAGATCCGTTGACCGCCGCCGTCAGAGCGGTACTTTCTCGATTCGCGTTCAAACGTTTGAAGGGTCATCATGAAGAAAGACATCCATCCCGTATATCATCGGGCCACAGTGACTTGTGCTTGTGGCAATAGTTTTGAAACCGGTTCCACTGCAAAAGAACTCCGTATCGATATCTGTTCAGCCTGCCATCCGTTCTATACCGGTAAGCAGAAGATCGTCGACACCGAAGGACGCGTGGAGCGGTTTAAGAAGAAATACCGCCTGAAGTAGTCAGCGGCATTTTCGACTTTTTACTCACTTTGCGATTTTCTATTTTTTAAGACTGATATAGCCAGTCTTGGTTTGTGTAATTGTGCTTATATGTATAAGTGCGGCTACAAATACCACGGCCGGAAGTGCCTGAATACCCCGAGAACCGAACGAAAGCAAAACAAAGTAACAACAGAAAAATAAACAGGTTAAAGAACTACAGGCTCAGTTGTTTGACAAATTCCATGACTTGCTGCATCCGGTGCCGGAATGTGTACTTCTCGCGGACGAGTTTTTGACCTTCACGAGCTAAGGCTTCACGTTTTTCCGGATTGGCTCGGTAATACTGCACCTTCTCACGTAGCTCTTCAGGGGTGCGAAATACATCCAGATGAGTGCCGATCTCAAACTCTTCTTCCAAAATGGGCCGATACTCAGTGAGCAGGAACGACCCAGTCAAGAGAACATCATAAACCCTTGGATTTGTAGAGTTTAAGCACTGTACGTGAAAGACGTTTATATTGATTTTCGTATTGAAATAGACCCCCGCCAAGTCTTTCTCGTAATTGGGAGCGGTTCCGCTAAAACAAGGCGCCAAGAATCCGGCTATTTCAGGATTTTTCCATTCAGGAGCGCCATAGGTTACAAGCCCTTCATCTGCGACCGCCTCTAAAAATCGCTTGCGGCTCAAATAGGTGGCGCGCTCTTCAAGATAAAGAACAACAAAACCTTCATAAGGAAGAATATCCAGGCAACCGGCATCTACATATCGGGCCTCAAGCCCGGGCTCCGCATTTTCCAAATGGGCTCCCACGATTCCATCTAGTTTCTCTACGAACTCGGGCATGCGTTCCAACCAGAACTCACGCACCGCCTGGAAACGATCCGCTGCTAAAGCCCCCACAAATCCAACCTCGGGGCCGGTGCGTTCCGGGGGCGGGCCTTCCGCCTCGAGGTCACGCACAACTTTAAGCCCCGGGGCATTAGGTAAATGGTAGGTCGGCTTCCCCGACATCGCCTCAAGGCGATCAAGGTAACCTCTATCAAATGAAAGAATTAGATCAGTAGCCTCCAACTCTTCCTTGGAGACCTTAACCCGGAGCGGATTATCCAAATACCACAACACCTTGGGTATGGGCAGATTGCGGAGATGCACGGCTCCAGTCGGTGAAAGGGTGTTGCGATTCATCCAAAACAACACATCCGGAAACCGTTCCCGCACATAAATCAACCAGAGCCAGGGATTAAGAAAATTGGCCAGGCGTTGATTAACCAGAAACTGCTCGGCATCCCAGCCACTCTCCTGAAACGCCCCGATCATCCTTGCTGCCAGGTAATCGTGCTCCGGCTGTACCAACAGCACTTTACGCTTGGCTTCGGGATTTCTATCCAATTCTTCTTTACGTTTGGCGTAATGAGTGTGAATGTCGCGCAAGAAACCTTGTGTCGACTCCTGTACCTTGGCCCCCATGGCCGCAAGCGTATAGGCAATCTCCTGCATCAGTTGAATATCTTCAGGCAGGAGGTTAGAGCCGGGCAGGAGCGAAAGCCCCTGCAACATGCCTATGGGATTTTTGACAAAGAAATCGACGATAGTCTTGCCGGGATCATCGGCCACACAGAGTATGACCCGGTCTGAACGGAGTAAGTCCCGCCAATCGATCAAAGAAAATGAAGCACGCAGCAAATCCCAACGGTCTTCAACGATGAACATTCGTTGTGCATCCCGCCCTTTGCGCAAAACGGGATAGAGCGCGTGCGGCAGGTAACCAAGACCGGGCCGGACAACCAGGAATAAACCAATGGACGGTATATTTTTTCCGGCGAGGACGCTGTCGACTCCCGATTGCGCTGAAGCAGGACCATGAATGTCACGGTTTCGGGCATCACGACAGGTCCAGCCTCCCTCCGGATGAGGCTGAAATACAAAACGCTCCGGTGGGGGAGGTTGCGTTGCGCGGACACGTTTAGCGAGTTCGGGATAAATACTATCGAGAACGGATAAGTTTGCTTGGAGGATATCGTCGCGCCACATAGGTTCAAGGTAGTTGACTTGACGTCAGAGAACAAGCAAACTCCCGCACCACCAGAATCGCCCGGACTCTTGCCTTTTCCTCGACGGGCCTATTTTCCGCTTAGTATGTATTGAAATAAAAGTACGGCGTCATCACGATCCACATATCCATCCCGGTTATAATCATAAGCCGAGTCTTTGGCCCCATGTGATGAATCACGCAGTACAACAACGTCATCTAAATCGGTAGATCCGTCCTCATTCACATCTGTGGGCGCCATCTTAATCGAGAGCCCCCATGCGTTAACCTGGCCCGTATCGGTTTTTACCTTATCGGCAATCTTTAGCCGCCACACGCCGGAAGCAAACTTACCCGCAAATACCTCCAAATCCTCAAGTTGCTTTGTTCCCGCGTCATCTGGCGCGTAGACAGCTGTGAGGTAATCCTGGGATTCACCTTCTCGATTATGTAAGCGAACCGTGCTTCCATCAGGAGAAGACAAATCAATCTCAAGATCACCAATGTAAGAGTGGGTAATATCTAGAAAGACATGCAGTTCCTGGATTAGCCCACCGGTTGATACTTCTAAATTGAGATATGCAGTGCCGTTATCGGGAATCGTATGTTCGGATGTATCAACAGCCATGCTGGGCTCTGTTTCCGTTAGCGGCGCAATGGTCCATTCGATCCATTCACCGCGGTTTCCCGGTGTCTCATCCCTAATTACCAGACTCCATAATCCGGAGGGATTCTCGGCAAGAAACGGCAAGAGATTCTCGGAGTTGGCACAGTCAAAGGTCGAAAAATCTGCAAAATTGATTATTGAAGTAAAGGCCCCTGTCTGAGGATAGAAATACGCTTTGGTGCCTAGCGGAGATGTCAACTCGACTTCCAAATCATCACCGGAGGGATGATCCAACTTAAAATAGAGCACAATACCGGTTAGGGGATTGGTCTCTGTTACTTCGATTACACTCCGAATACCTTGATTCGCTCCATCCGGAATGGTTGAACTGATTTGTTTTGTGGTGTGCTCCAAAACAAAAACATGGACGACATCACTAAGTGGAGGTCCTCCCACATCCGGCTCAAATTCAAATTCGAAAGTAAAGATTTCCCCCATTGATCCTTGCGGTACCACAAACTGGGCAGCACCTAAATCATCAACTTGTAAATCAACATCAGGACCATCTATCTGTTGCCAATTGATATGATAATCAATGCCATTCAAACTGGCGGAAACGGATAGCAAAACAGCCTCACCGGGAACAGCAAACTGATGCGCACCTGTTCCCAAAACACCTGCCAAACCGTGATTATAGAGTGCTTGATAGATGACTTTATGATTTGCCCCTTTATTGACTAGATCATCTCCAAGAAAAAGAGCTTCGGCCGCATCAAAAAAGTTTGCGTCCTGCGGCAGGAATTCATGACTTTCAAGAATTATCCGATTGGCATTATCCCGGCCCACATTTTCAAGGATTTCGTATAAAACGGCCGACCATATCTCACCATCGGCATGGACCTCATAGACCAAGTCATCCGGATAGCATTTGTCCGTATCGACACGGCGCAAATAGGGCGGATCGGTATCGGAATAAGATGTTGCATCCCACATGCCAATCAATGTGGGGTAATTGGTGCCTACACGCCGGCTGGCGGCCCAATAATCGCTGAAGCCTTCGCCAATGCTCCGGCTTGAAACAGTCGTGCCGAAATTCTTGATCTGACGGTCTTGGATATAATGGCCGAACTCATGATTGATAATGTCAGCATCTTCTGCGTCGTCCACTCCTCCCGTTCCAAAGACGATTCGAACCATCGCAGGATCGTAAAATGAGCTATCTTCGGAAATTCCACGGGGCATGACCCGGACCGGTTGCGAGACAATATCGCCGTAGCCAAGGGACGCGAGATAACGGCTTGTTCGGTCCAAGTGAAAATAACACATCGAAAACTCAAAATTGCTGTCACTTCGGTTGTACACAAAATCGCCGCTACTGCTATAGGGTCCATCAGGAAAATCCGGATCGGATGTATAAACATACGGGCCGTTTAGGTAACCCGAGTCGTCGATCTCATCCAATGTCATGTCAATGTAGGCTCTTGCCGGCACAGCCATGAAATCGTCGTTTTCATCGCGCAAAGTCGTATCGCCGGTTACCACGATAGGATTGGGATCGAAAACCCGTGCTGTACCTTCCATTCGCAGCAGCAGATCGCAGCTTTCCCAGATGCTTCCATTTATCGCATCCACAACTTCGTAATAGGACGCCAAAGGTTCTAAAGAGGGGATGATAACAACCCAAACATAACGACTGGATTTATCAAAAACACGAATTGACAGACTCGCTTGAGATTCACCCCGTTGACTGAGGATACCGTGCCGTTGCTTTACAATTTCAATTGCATCGGAAGCGCTTAAAACGGCTTCTTCAGCGGGGGCAATCGTAAAGGATGGCCCCCAACGTTCCGCCGCACAGACTTGACCATCTTTATTAGCATGAACCTTATAAGATGTGTTATTTAAAGGGATTCCCTTCCAAGTCTGACGATAGGTGGCATGACTCCCGCCAGGAGTATTGCGAAGTTGAATTTGCTCCAATCGGTCGCCATGTTCCTTGAAACCAAAAAGTCCGGCCGTACGCTCTGCAAAATCATTAATGGACAGTGATTGGTTTAAACTGGCAGGCTGGAGACCTGTTTGACTGGATGTTCGGGCTATGCGGATCTTGCGGATGTTGGATTCATCGGAATCTACATGGACATACCATTTTCCGGGCAGCCCCTGAATGGCCTGTGCAGCCTGTCCATTTCCGATTTTGCCCACATTTTGTTGGGGTGCAGGAGCAGCTAGGCCGCCATTGATTGCTCCCAAGAGGCAGAAGACTACAAAACATAAGATAAACCAGACGAGACCAAATCTCATTTCATCACACACATGCCATTCAAGATCAATAAGTTACAAGCAGTATTATAAGTCAAAATATAACAAAATACGCATATCGTCCGGTGCAAAAAGCGGAACCAGACGTTAAGTGAGACTATCACAACTGTTGATTTTTGCCATGCTGTAATGATTCAAGACACGCTTGATATAGGATATCAAGGTGGTTTTCATCCAGATAACTGCGAAAAGAGACAAAACTCTCATGGCGCATTCGCTCAAGTTTCTTACGAACACCTTTTTCGAGGGCCGCACGTATCTTGGGGCGTCTGTTCTTTACCCGCAGATTTTCAATCATTTTGTCGATATCAGCGATAAAAACATCGAGGTCATGGACTTGACCTAACAGGTCTTGGTACTTGACAAGCCGTTTATAGACTTTTTTGTACTGAATATCAAAGACAGGCTCGAAAACCTCCAGCGCATACCTTGTTTTCTTAAATTTGATTCTCATACGATGAAGTTCTTCTATCTTCGCTTCATCGCCCACAACCTCTTCATATGCAAAGGCTTGCTTCATTCGCATTCGTATAAGAGGCAAAGCGAGACTTCCCAAAGTCTTCCGGGAATCCCCAGCGCCAACCTCGGGAACTGTGACAAAAGCCTCGATATCCCGGCTTAGCCGTTTCAAATAAAGATCTTCAATTGCTTCCATCATGGTTTCACGGCGTTTGAGTCGGACACGCGCAATGCGGTCCACAAACCGCCGAACGGCCCGCCTTTCAACGTCATCATGCAACTCCCGCCGCAATGCACGAAAGAACTGTAAAGCAACATCGGCGTTCCTGACAGCACCCAGGGCTTTCGTTACTCCGCGCCCGTACTGATCCAACTCTTGAAATATGACAGGCTCAAGCCATTCCTTAAAAACAAGAAGAACCTCGCGCAACCTGCGCGAAGCAACACGCATATCGTGAACAGCCGCTACTTGTTTTTTCCCAATTAGGTGTCGCTCAAAAGAGCACATGGCTCTAACTCGGTCTATGACCATCACCGGCGCGGCAACAGCCGCCGGAGTTGAAGAATCCAAGATAGCCAAAACTTTCAATCTCCTTCATGCACATCATGCACTTCTAAACGTAACTCAACGCCAAGTAATTCCTCAAGCAAGCCTTTCTTTTTGGCAAATCCGAATTTCTCCACCTCTAATGGCCAAACAGACTTAACAATCAAAACTAAGCAATGCTGGTTATCGTCATAAATATCAATATCTTGTACACGCGAACAATGACTTCGATCTAATCCGTCGGCAATACGAACAAGCGCGGCCAATTTCCGGATCAAATCTTGGTCATTGCCGCCCAGAGATCCATATGGCATGTGTTTGGCACAGGGAACGGATTTTCGATGAGCGCGTGCCAAAGAGGCAATCAACTTCAATTCACGTTCGCTACTGCCCGGTAATCCATGGCTTAAGATCAACTTGGCGCTGTGTTTATGATGGCCTTTGCCGGAAACGCTCCAGCCGATATCGTGCAGAAGCGCGGCGGCTTCTAAGATAGGAAGCGAATCGCCATCCAGGTGCAAACGATTAGCAAAGAGTTCGAAAAGACGCACGGCATTTTTACGCACTTGAAGAACATGCTCGGGTTCCGGTTCCAGCTGAAACATCAGCTTTTCCGCAGCAATGACCAATGGGGCTTTATGGGTATTTGCTTCTGACATCGATCTCAGGGCTTTAGCATAATTACGGCAGCCTTGGGATCAGGTGTATTCCGGTAGGTCAGAGGAAATTCGGCATGAGACACCGTAATAAGGGCACAGTCCTTTTTCTTGAGAAACTCTTCGATCTCACGATCCACGCATCCCTCTGGCTTTACGGCCCCGACAATCAGCCGTGCGGGTTTTTCTGCAAAGCGGGTTAAAATATCCTCGGTCTCTTGAAGCGTGAGATGCCCGGGAGAACCGTGTTCTTCCTTTGCCAGACGCCGTGAACGTCGAATAACATCTCCAAGCGGAGCGATAATCACATCATAGGTATAATGTGCTCGATCAATAACAATTCTCTCACCATGGATTGGGTCGACAACAGGCACAACACGCGGTCTGCGGCGTGGTTCAAGGCTCTTATCATCTTCGAGCGCCTGCCATATCAAGGCAGCCGCACCCATAATTCCGGCATCATCCCCAAGTGCTGCCGGTACGATTTCAACATTGTCAATGTTAATTCCAAATGCATTCTCTTTGGCGGTTTTTCGGATTTTGGCAAGCAGAGCGTCTCCAACAGCTTCGATCACACCGCCACCTAAGATGATCTTTTCAGGCCCCAGGATATTGCACAGAGATCCAATTCCGACCCCCAGTGCCTCTGCGGCCTCATTCAATGCGCGGGCAACAGCCTTATCTCCCTGTTGCAGTGCGCGAGCCAAAGCACCACTCGTACAAAGCGACCAATTGCCATTCACAATCTCTTCGATCGGAGATTTTCCTTTTTTCCCGTTATTGAGCAGACTTTGTATACGCTTCACGATGGCAGTACGGCTGGCATAGGCCTCTAAACATCCCTTTTTACCACAGCCGCATTTTTCGCCATCGAAATTAATGGTCATATGCCCAAGTTCCCCGGCATTCATCGAAACTCCGCGGTGAAGCCGGCCATCGATGATGATGCCACCACCTAATCCTGTACCCGGGAATAAGCCGACAACATTGTCGACTCCTTGTCCGGCCCCATAGACCTTTTCTCCTAAGGTGCCGACATTCACATCATTGTCCAAAACAACCGGTATCCCCAAATCCCTTTCTAAAGAAGCCACAATCGGTGCTTGTGTAAGGGGCAAATTGGGTGTCTCAATGACAATCCCCTTCTCTGTATCAAGCGGTCCCGGTGAGCCAACGCCAACTCCTCGAACCTCTCGGATCGAGATCCCCGCATATTCGGCAGCTTCGCGGGCTGTTGTAGCCATTCGATCAAGAATGGCTGTTTGCCCCCGGTCAGGACGGCTTTTTCGTTTTGCACGGGAAAGAATACGACCGTCACGCGTGATGACGGCTGCGAGGATCTTTGTGCCTCCCAAATCGAGGCCAATAACAACGGGTTCAGAGGGCGATTTCATAGACTATCCCTATCGAGGCCGGTGGTTTTAACGTGGATACACAACAGAATGGTAATTGCCAGTAAACCATTTCAAGCGATCTGAGATCGCAAAAGTCTGTTATCATCCAATCCCAGCCAGGATAGTCCCAAACACCCCGGCAAGATTTAGCGGCCTGTTTTCTATTCTTGCTCCAAAACTTCTTCGATTAAGTCTTCCAGTTCCCGGCTTACTCTGCGAATTGACCGGTTACCATCGATAACACGGAAATTATAATCCGCTTCCATACGCCGGAACTCAGCCTGAAGCATCCGTTGGTATTTGAAAAAACTCTCGAGCATGTCTCGGGATAATCCGATATCCATGCCCGATTCCCAGTAGTCCAATGTTGAATTCTTAGTAAATATCCGTTCGACCAAAACCCGCGGACTGACTTTTAGAAAGAAAATCGCATCGGGTACGAGAGCAAGATTATAAAGCCCTTCAACCCAATCCCTTTCCAAACCGCGAACAATAGTCCGCGCCATTAGGGTGTAAATGTAACGATCCGCAAGAACAATAAATCCCGCTCTTAAAGCCGGAATGATGCGGTTTTCGAGTTGGTCGGCGAAATCTGTGGCATAAAAAAGAGCCATTGTGGTCTGGCCCAAGATGTTACCCTGCTTGGCCTTATCGAGTTCGGGGCTGACCAAGGTGCTTCGTGAAAGCCCAACATTGACAACGGCGTGACCATTTTGCTCAAGCCAATCTTTTAAATGTGCGATCTGCGTGCTGCGGCCTGAACCATCGGCGCCTTCAATCACAATCAGCCGGCCATGGAGGTCCTTAGGATCGACGTTTGGAATACCGTTTCCATAGAATTTCTTTGAAGTCATTTTCTTGCTTTCAACTTATAGGCATCTAAATCGATTTTCTTTTTGACAATTGCGCGAACGTCTTCTTGAAGCGGTTCGATTGGTTTGGTGGCATCCATAACCTGGAAACCGAACTCATCGACCATCCTCATATATTCTTCATGAATTCGCCCTTGGAATATGGAGAAAGATTCATAGGGATCCGGCGAGAATCCCATGTCCATTCCGGCTTCATGATATTTCAGTTGCGGACGCCCGCTTAAAATACGGCCAAGAGCGACCTCTAACGGCGTGTTAAAGAAGAGAGCGATATCCGGCTTGGCTGCGAATCCATAGGTCTTGCGAAGCCAGCTCCGGTCACAACCGCGCACAGCATCGCGCGCGAATGCCGTGTAAATATACCGGTCACAAAGAACAATAAATCCGGCGTTAAGCAGCGGCTTAATCTGCCGTTCATACCGATCCGCAAAGTCGGTGCAATGGATCAGGCTGAAGGTGGTCGGCGTCAGAAGATTCTTCTTTTTGCCTTTTTTGGTGGCGCTCTTCACAATGACAGAACTGTTCCACTCCGTGAAATAGACCTTGTAGCCACCCAGCTCCAAGAATCGCCGTAATAGGTAGATCTGCGTCGATTTGCCCGAACCATCGAGCCCTTCGACCGCAATTAGTTTTCCTTTTGTGTTACTCATGATTGCTGTGTAAATCCTTCTACGGATAACGCGCAGTTTCGCATGTTTCCCCGGACTGCTCAAGAAGCAAAAATTGGCGCATTGAACAGGACGTTATTTGCGCAATTTGTCTTAATTGGCATTACAGCCGTTTTTTCATCTGGTCCAAAAGCACCGCAATCAAAATCACAGCACCGATAATCACCATTTGAAGGTAAGTATCGACCTTTAAAAGCGTCAAGCCGTTGTTTAGAACCCCTAATAGCAATGCGCCAATCAACGTTCCCAGTATCTTGCCTTCCCCGCCTAACAGGCTGGTTCCGCCCACGACACAAGCCGCAATGACATACAATTCGTAGAGTTGCCCGCTATTGGGATCACCGGAACCGAGTTTGGAGGCTACAATGACGCCCACAAAGGCTGACATCAGCCCGGTAATGACATAAGCCCCAAACCGAACGGCCCCGACCGGTATGCCGGAGAGATGCGTGGCGTGTTCATTGCCACCGACGGCATAAATATAACGCCCAAAGGGCGTGTACCCCAAAAGTAGATAGGCCAGGAAATACGCGATGGCCATCATCAATACCGGCACCGGAAGCAACTCGCCAAACCAAGATTCAAGCACAAAGCCGCGTCCAATCATTTCCGTAAATTGGTCATAGGCAACAGGGATCGCACGCCCCTCAGAAAACGTATAGGCCAATCCACGGGCGATTTGCATCAAGGCAAGGGTGGCAATAAAAGGGGGGATACGGAAAGCGTTAATTACAGTCCCGGTAAACGCTCCGGTAGCCATGCCCAACACAGCGGTCAGCAGCACAGCGAATAGGAGAATCCCAAAAGCATGCCATGTGGATTGGACAATATGCAGATTTGATCCGACGGCCACCTCATCGGCAAGACGGAAGGCAACATGATCCAAGGCAACGATGGTCTTTACCTGGGGATAATTCTCCAGCAACCGTTTGAGCGAATCGCGGACTTGCGTACGCCGGCCCAATGAAGACAATCCTGAAGCATCTATATAAACACCTTTAATCGAGGCCGGGTGAATCTGATCCAGGGCTTCGGCCGTGCGCCGGTTCTCTTCGCAATCCGTCACATAAAGGGCCAGGATTTCGTCTCCGGCATCCGCGACGATTCGTTCTGCGGTCGCTTCCACATCGACCTGGATGCCGACAATGGAGCCTGAGCATGTCATTCCTAAACCAGCGCCCAATACAAGGCCCACGATACAACCGGTGATCCACTGTTGCCTGGCTCCACCGAGGCCCGGAAGAGGCAAGGCCCGAATACGGCTTAGCCCCATAAAGAGAATGGGAACCAAAACAACACCGGTCACACTCCACCCCCACCAGGGGATGCCATCGGGGCGGTTAATGGTCAGGGCCGTAACAACACCAAAGAATGCCACCAAGGAACCGACCGAGAGATCAATTCCACCGGTCAGGATGACCATGGTCATACCGACGGCAATAATGGCAAAAACGGAAATCTGACGGGCGATGTTGATTAGGTTACGTTTGCGTAGGAAAACCGAGACTGTGCTGCGCGGCGGTCCGGCCACAAGTACGGTCCGTTTCAATGCGGTGGCTTGTGTAGCCACGATACCGGCAATCCGGTCATGAGTCTGATCGACATAAGCCACAACTGTTATATCGGGATTCTCACGCAGGATTGCTCGAAGGGCGCGTGATAAATCCGCCCGTTGGGCATCGTAATCCACGGCTTCGGCAAACACCTTCCCCGCCCCAATTTCCTGCAGCACCGTATCGACATCTAAGAGGCCAAGCGGCTCGCCCTCGGGAGAGAGCGGCGGATCGGCGGCACGTTGAGCCAGTTGCTCGGGTGTGGGCGCAATCAGAAGCGCCTGCCCTTGAGACTTGGCTTTCAATGCATTGACCCGTTTGAGGAATGCCCGCGCGCCCTCTTCGCCGGGGATCGCCGGGCCTGGTTCCATGGTTTTGACGGCCAAAAAGGCACAGATCAAAATCAGCACCAGAACCATGCCATAATCCATAAACCAACGGGAACGAAGAATACGTCGAAGTGAAACCATCATAAGAAGCAGCAAATTCAGAAGATGGGCATGTTTCAGCGAAACAAGCCTTGGCCGGTAACAGACCAAGGATGAAGGATGAACGAAGCCCAAGGAATGGCAAGGCAGTTGTTGGGGATTCGTCTTGGGCCAGCCGTCCGCCTAGCCTAAACTCAGCGGTTTGTGGGGCATACAACAACGGCTCGCCATCAAACCAAACGTTATAGGCTTTCAGTATGAATTCATCCCATGACCCAAAGACGGAATCGAACACTGACGCGGCCGTTCCGATTCCGGCGTTACGGGATGCACGCGAACGTATCCTTTGGCGGATTCTGGCGTTGGGTTTCTGCCTGATCGGCGTCCACAGCCTGTTCCTGCTGTTCGATCTATTCCCGGAAGCAATGCGGCGCACCCAACTGGATTTGCATATCTGGTGCGCGTTATGCCTCATCCTCCCGTTTTTGGGCTACCTTATCCGCCATTTGAGCCGTGTAGGCACAATCATTCGTGGACGCACTCGTATCGTGGGCCTGTTAACCGGCACGATTGCGGCCTGTTTGGCTTTGACCGGGATTGTTTGTTTATGGATACCATCCGGCGCGGTTGGCAATGGCCTGGCTTTGGTTCATGCCTGGATTGGTTTCGCCGTTTTAGCGCTGTTTCTTATTCACCGTTTTGCAAGGTGAGAGCCTCTGAAAATTGTAGTTGACGCTTCATCATTCCGTGTTTTATAATTGATAACAGTGGGCAGGCAGCAATCGGGCCATTCGACGGTCGTTACGAATGGAGGGTTTTAGGCGTTTGAGTAAATAAGGCTCGGATCGTACAAAGGGGTGCTTCGATGGAAGCGGTGCGAATTTCAATATCACAAAATAAGATTTCTTTTCTAAGAATTAATTTTTCCTGCCAATACAGAATCGGCTTGCGCAGGCGCATTTTGTCACAGCCGAAGAGGGCGTAAACATGTCTACAAGTGTCTTTTTTAAGCCTAACGCCACATTCTTTGTGTTGGTCAGCGTGGCATTTCAGGCTTTGGGTCAAATTGCGCCCGAAAAGGTTCTTTCAGCCACGGAGCAGGCGGAGGCATTTATCGAAGAATTCCCCTGTCGTCTTTTGGCCGGGCCAGTATATGCGCCCCATGAAGCCATTTCTGATAAATGGGAAAATATCATAAATACCAAGTTGGACAACCTCACGATTAATGATCTTAAAACATATTCTATTATGTTTTTATTGTCACAAATTGCCACAAAAGATTCTGAACCCTATGCCATCAGATTTTCACACAGAATTGTCGACAAAAGCAACATCAAGTCAATCGATGCAAAACATGAATTGTGCCCAAACACAACAAATCGCACAGAATGGCGCGCCTATCGTATTATTGCATATAACTGTATTGAAACACTTGCACGAATAGGAACTGATAAATGCATGGAAAGAATTTATCAGCTCGCAAATAGAGATACATGGGATGAGGCCTTTTCTTCTCTAAAAAATGTTGAATCACAAGATAGAAATCAAGTTATCGATAATCTTCTAAGGCAATGCATAATAAAATTATATGCATCAAAGTCCGCAAGAAGCAAAGAATTATTAGGTCGGATAAAAAGACAAGGAAATCAAGAATTGCTAGAAATTATAAGCAAGCTCGAATCCGGCAAATATCGTTTGGATTAATAGCGTCGAAGAAATTCGAGGTATCAAAGCGCATTCCGCTTCACTTGAAGGAGAGATAACCATGTTCATGAAATTATTTCTTAAACCGTTCATTGTCTTTTTCCTATTGGGTGGAATTACTGACGGGATTGCGTTTGGCTCGGAGAAAAATCAAACATCGGACACGGAGTTTGAGGCAAAATGCAGGAAGGCGGTTGCCGAATATCTTCAATATATTAACGATCCCAATGGTGGAATAGATCCTACCGATTCCACATGGCGCACATATACAGAGAATCGATATTGTGATGCTATTGTTTCATTTGGTGTGCCTGCCTTGAATTGTGTTGTTCAAATCATGAAGGATAATGAAACAAACATGTCTAATTTCTATGCGTTATCAGGCGTGGTGCATAAGATATCTAAAAGACAATTTGAGCAGTCTTATCCCTTACGATCTAAATGGCATGGTGCACAAGCGTATGGGAAAGCATTCATAGAATGGTGGAACAAAGGACGTGTACAATGGGATGATGAGTTCGCGGAGTATTATATGGCATGGAAGCGGCGTAAAGCAGGAGAAGAAAGAGATAAAGCGTATAACAAATTGAAAGAGTTGGGGTGTCTATCGCTGTCGTACGCAATCGAGACAATCACAACACTAGGCGATATTGAACTATGGGACGTTGTCGATTATTGGACAGACGGCAAAATTACAGAGGATTTCAATACGGAAACCGGCGGCGCCGGAGATAAGATAACATTCGTGTCTTCCTGGTGGAATAAAAATAAAGACTACTGGCTTCTCCCACCGGTGGAGGACGCAGAATTTTACTCAAAACAACAAATATCCGCGGCCGATATTGCTCTTTTTAGCCGGCTGGTAGATGAATGGTGGGAGTATGTATTGAATGAACCTTCAATATCCCTCTCATCAAGAACTGAACCTTACGTCGAAAATGAATATTTCCAAAAAATTATAGACATGGGACCGCCCGTTCTCCCGCTTATTGCAAAAAATATGGAGGACCGCGGTCTTTTAGGCGCATGTATGTATGACGCGTTTCTGAACATTTCAAAAAGGTGGTTCTCTGATGAAGAGCGCGGTGGCCGCTTTGTAAAGGTTAATGCGTTGATTTGGTGGAAAACCGGACGAGGCGATACAAAAAACCAATTCAATGACCGTTATCAAAGTTGGAAAAACAACGCCGGTAATCCGCCGCGCGGTTGGAAAGACATCGTCGATGATAACGGACGATTACCGTATCAAGATCTTAGTCACGATCCTGAACTCCAAGCCTACCGTTCACTTTTGGCGCTTGGCATCGATGCGCTGCCATACGCTATTGAGAAAATCGAAAAAGGCAATATCGACTTATGGGACGTTGTCGATTATTGGACTGACAGTAAAATAACAGATGATTTCAATGCAGAAACCAGCGGTGCCGGGGATAAGATACCATTCGTATCTTCCTGGTGGAATAAAAATAAAGACTACTGGCTCTTGCCACCGGTGGCGGATATATCAAATTGATAATTCATTATCAGTGAAATCGCGGTTGACACTTAGGATTTTGAAGTTTATTATTTTTATGTTGGTTGTGACAAGGCCATTCGCGGGGGCCTGCGAATGGGGAGTTTGAAGGGTTTGGTCCAGGTATGGGCCAGGTACTATAAGGGAGCGCTTCTATGGGAGCTGCACAAGGATCAACTTCACCTAAAAAGGGTCGAATATCAAAGAAATTAAAAGAAACCACCGAGAACACATGTTCAGAGCCACAAGCGGATTCGGCAGCGCAAATCCCGTGTTTTGAACTTCCTGTAGAATCGATTGTTCCTAACCCTAATCAGCCTCGAAAGAATTTTGATCCTAATAGGCTGAAAGAGTTGGCGCGGTCGATTCAAATTCACGGTGTCTTATCACCGATTCACGTGCATGAATCTAACGGTAATGACTGTTATGAATTGATTTCCGGTGAACGCCGGCTTCGCGCGGCAAAATTAGCCGGATTAAAGACAATTCCGGCATTGATACGAGATAACAATCATTCCTTGGAATTGGCAATACTCGAAAACCTTCAACGCGAGAATCTCAATCCAATTGAGGAGGCCGAGGCTCTTAAGCAACTCAAGGAACTCAAAAGATATACTGACGAAAAGATCGCCGAAATGTTGGGAATATCCCGCACGAGTGTCTCAGAACTGCTCTCGATCCTACGCCTTCCGGAGGCCATTTTATGCGAATGTCGGAATTCCGACATTGCACCTAAGTCCCTCTTAACTAAGCTAGTTACGATGGATGACGAGCAAAAAAGATCGGCCGCCTGGGAAGCCTTCAAGAGAGGCGAAATCCATACTACCCAAACACGTAAGTTAAAAAAACACAACCAAGGCCGCCATAAGCATGTTCAATATGTCCACAAAAAGCCAGGATACAAATTAACCATCGATTTTAAGAAATCGCATGTTGAGCCTGAAGAAATTACGGAAATACTTAAAGCGGAACTTGAGAGAATCGCACGTAAGATGACGATTAAAGACAAGATATAAGATAATGGTAAACTATTAATTTTTATCAAATTTCATGAAAACTATATTGACATTTGCTACTATGCTGTGTTAGTTTAATAAAGTATTGTTGTGCTCAATCTAAAATACAATTAATAGGAGGGAACATAGAATATACAATTTATAAAACGATTCAATAAATTCAGAAATTCACATCAACTTGAAGCCTATATTTTATGCACAAACACAACTTTTACAATAACTTTTTAAGCTATTGAAATACCAATTCCAGATTAATCCTCCTTCGGGATTTACATTAGGGAGACAAAGATGGTTAAAAAATTATTCTTCATATTCCTCTCAACACTCTTTCTCCAGCCGATCGGACATTCAGCAGAACCAACAACAATTGAAGCAATCGACTTTATAAACAATAGTAAACAAATGCCTATTTCCGAAAGGCTTGATTTCATTAAACAAACACTTCAAAGCACAACGAATGAATCTATCCTTTCAGAGGCAATTTGGGATTTGGCAATGATATCAAGAGAACCTCAGCAAGCAAAAGACGCTCTTGAGATTGTCGAAAACATACTTTTATCAAGTAAGCAAGATACAAAAATTAATCAACGTGCCACACTTGCCAAGGCCCGTATTCTGGCGCGTTTGGGTGAAAAAGAAGAATCATTAACAATTTTCCGGCATGCCATTTGTGAAAAATGGCGTCATGATCTTGTTGGGGAAATACTAGAAGCTCTTGAGGAAACCGGAGATTTTGATCTTATGGCCAGGTGTGAATATGATTTTCGGGCCGGGAATAACTATCCCGAAGACCTCCTGCAATATTATGGGCGACAAGAAAATATCATTGATATGCTTTCTCACTTGCAAGGAATGAAAGCTATGGAGGCCGAATCTTCAGCGATTGAAAAAGTGTATATCTATTTGCCGGATTCACCCACACGCCCATATCTCAAACAAATAGGCTATGCTTTATGCCTCGCCGCTGACGAGAGATATAGCGAAGCATTACTATGCCTAACCGATGTTGAAACAAAAATTCAATCCGAATCAGATTCAGTCTATGACGAAGCGCAAGACATACCATTATATCGTTGCGCAATTCTCCTTTACGAAGGCAAAGACTATAACCTTATGCGCAGATGTTTTAAAGAATATATGGCGATTAATGAATCCGATGAAATTACAAAACTTCGCGCCGCAATTAAGTTAACATATGGCTTTGAACATGATATTTATGACCTCAGCAAAATAGCAGAATTGACTTCATTGCTTCTAATCGACGGTTATGACAAAAAACGTGGAGCTGATGATGAAAAATATTGGAAAGCAATGGCAAGTCTCCATGCAATGCATCTGATAAGTTTGGATAAGAGGAAACAATGGCTATATGCGCGTGAATTCTGTAAAGAAGCCAAAGATAATTTCTATCCAGGAACGCTTGGCGGGGCTACGGCCGCATTATATCACGGTGCGTATCTTATGCGGGATGGCGATTACAACGGAGCAGAAAAAATATTCCTTGATCTTATTGAAAAATTTCCTCATGATTTAATAACTCCCTATGCAAAATCTTATTTAGCTCATCTCTGGTATCAATTAGAGATATACCCGGATGAATCACTTGAATTGATACAAGATGTCAAGCAAAGAGTTATTGCCGCAACAAATAACCCAATCCTCTCAGCGAAACAACAGGTATTATTAGACGAGAAGACGCGGGTTGAAAACTTGGAATTCAAGATATTTCACCGGCTCGGAAAAAAGACTAATGATATGACTTTCATCTTAAAAGAATCTTATCCACAGTGGGGATTTGAGTGGAGATAAAAAGCAGAAGCAGGAGTATTTACAATGATTTCAACTCTTAAACCAAATTTATGTATGAATCTCAAAACAAAGATAAGCAGAGTAGCAAGATTTCGGAATATCTTTTTATCGTTCATTATTTCGCTCCTTGTTGTTACAGCAGTAGATACATATGCTTGTTTTCCGCCGGGCGGTTGGCCTGTGATACCGGGAGTTACCCCTGGCATATGTGGCTCGTCGGTTTGTGAAACAACGGTGTTGGCAAATACAGTAACAAGCCCAATGCTAGAAGTGGATGATATAGCTCCAGCGTGGAGATTATTCGGTGACGATAACCCTAAAAGTTATGATTTTAATGGAAGTTGGTCAGAAAGTGATTATTTTGAAATTCCGATCAATAATAGTGACGAACCCTGCCCTTATGGCATCAGCGCAGGTGAATATAATATTAATTACTCAGAATACTTATACCACACAGGGACAAATGTCGGCGTAAATCTAACAGTAGCGGCAGGTGTTGGTGAATATGCAGTTGGAAAAGTATCTTTAACAGCTACATCTGTAGAAAATCAATGGCATCATTATGTAACTTCGAATGTGATAGCAGAAAATTGTACTATTTACTTTAGTACTCAGCCCGGTGAACAAGGATATGTAGATTGGATGTTTAAGTATACATACCATGAGCATAAGCGTCAATGCGTAAGGATGTACACAGCAACATTATGGACAGTGGATTACGTGCATGAGAGTTGCATATATCCGATTATCGATACATACACCTGCTGGGATGACCTAATGGAATCACAAGTCAAAGCATCTCGTGCATTCAATATTGTTCCGAATCAACCCGGGTACGATTTCGATCTGTTTCCTTTTTGTGCATCTCCGGTCATATTCGCAGGTCCTGAGCCTGAATGCCCGGATGACTGATCGTGCAATCCAAACAGACAATTCTGCCGAGTACTGTAACAAGTACAAGTAGATGGAGACACATAATCAGAAAAATGGAAGGACAATGCTATGAACTTAAGAAACATCATTATGAATATTTTTATATATACAAGTGTTTTCTGTTTCGCACAAGAACAAAATGAGTTCAATATATCAAACTCGCGAGTATCTATAGACGTTTCTAACAAACCAGACATCAATACAATAAAAAAACATTTCGAAGATGTCTTAAAACGGAAAGATTTACGGCCTGTTGAGGAATTCCTCGCTCGTAGTGAACTGGCCACACATGCGCTAAATGAAAGAGACTTTGACGGTGCAATTCGCAATGCGACAAAAGCTATTACGATTGCATCCATACATGAAAATGAAATGACGGGATTATTGCGCGTTTTGTATCTTCAAAATTTAAGGCACTTATACGAATGTGAAAATTGGCGTGAAATGTTGGGCCAGGATGCAGATACTTTAAAGGCCTACATTAATATTTTACAGGTTTTTGAAAGACATAACAGTTGGAAAGACAAACACACTGCAGAGTATCTTGCTGTCCTTGTTGGCCTGGAAGGCTTGATGAAAACAAATGAAGAAAAAGAATATTATATGGATAGAATTATCGCAGAAGTTCCTTCTGCTCAGACAATCCCTATGTGGATTTATAAGCGTTACGAATTTGATATTATTGACGACTGGGAAAACACCTCTGAACGAATCCGAATGATCATGAATCAATATGATGAATATCCTTATAAAATAATGCTTTATGAACTTATGGCCAGAGGCTACGCGCGACAAGGCAAAACTGTAAATGCAATAAAGATGCTTGAAGATGGATTGAATCACGTAAAGAAGCCTTTTAGTCATTTGATGGAATCTGAACGTGAATATTTTTTAAGTGGCCAGTTGATGGACAACACGATTTATTCAATGAAGAATCAATGTGCTACGCTCTACATTGAAATGGGAAAATGGGACGATGCACGGCGGATACTGACTGAAATCATGGAAAATGCCGATGAGGGTTCTGATATTGAATCAACAAAAAAACTTTTGGACTTCATTGATAACAATCCACCAGGTACAGAATTGCCACGAGGAAGAGCACATACGCGACTACAACGCGCACAGTGATATTTATTAAAGAGAATATCTTATATTATTATCCTTTATACTTCGCATTATCGTATGCAAATTCAAAGCCCGGCTTCAGCCGGGCTTTTCTTGTTAATTACAAATGGATTGCGCGAGAAGGATTCTGCCCCCCTGACCTCCCCCCTTCACCCCTCTTTGATCATTTCGGCGATGGTTTGTTCGAGGGTGCCGTTGGAGTAGGCACGGGCGGAACGGTGGCGGATATATCAAATTGATAATTCATTATCAGTGAAATCGCGGTTGACACTTAGGATTTTGAAGTTTATTATTTTTTTGTTGGTTGTGACAAGGCCATTCGCGGGGGCCTGCGAATGGGGAGTTTGAAGGGTTTGGTCCAGGTATGGGCCAGGTACTATAAGGGAGCGCTTCTATGGGAGCTGCACAAGGATCAACTTCACCTAAAAAGGGTCGAGTATCAAAGAAATTTAAAGAAACCGTTAAGGACACCGGTTCAGAACCGCAAGCGGATTCGGCTTCGCAAATCCCGTGTTTTGAAATTCCTATCGATCAGATTATCCCCAATCCGAACCAGCCTCGAAAGAATTTTGATCCTAATAGGCTGAAAGAGTTGGCGCGGTCGATTCAAATTCACGGTGTCTTATCACCGATTCACGTGCATGAATCTAACGGTAATGACTGTTATGAATTGATATCCGGTGAACGGCGGCTTCGCGCGGCAAAATTAGCCGGATTAAAGACAATTCCGGCATTGATACGAGATGACAATCATTCCTTAGAATTGGCAATTCTCGAAAATCTCCAACGGGAGAATCTCAATCCAATTGAGGAGGCCGAGGCTCTTAAGCAACTCAAGGAACTCAAAAGATATACTGACGAAAAGATCGCCGAAATGTTGGGAATATCCCGCACGAGTGTCTCAGAACTGCTCTCGATCCTACGCCTTCCGGAGGCCATTTTATGCGAATGTCGGTATACCGACAATGTATCCAAAACCCTTCTTTATCATATAGTTACGATTACCGACGATCAAAAAAGATTGGCCACTTGGGAAGCCTTCAAGAAAGGCGAAATCCATACTACCCAGACAAGAAACTTCAAGAAACACAACCAAGGCCGCCGTAAGAATGTTCAATATGTCCACAAAGAGCCAGGATACAAACTGACCATCGATTTTAAGAAATCGCATGTTGAGCCTGAAGAAATTACGGAAATACTTGAAGCGGAACTTGAGAGAATCGCACGCAAGATGACGGGCGAAGACAAGATGTAAGATAAATCTAATGGGCAACTATCTAATTTTATCACCATATTTATCAAATTAAATGAAAACGATATTGACAAATGACTTTATGATAGATACTAATTGTCATATATCACATTGAGAAAGGATTTAATGTACTGTTCGATATGACAAAAGTGTAGCGTAATAACAAAACGGCTCAATTTCACTCTGTTTTAGGTCCAAATAAAAACATAAAGCAGAAACCTAAGGAGGCACTAATTATGGGTATAAGGAATAGCATGAAAGTGACTTTCGTCATGGTACTCACTTTTTGTTCTGCATTCACAACTTATGCAGACAGTAGTTATCATTCAACAGTGAAAGACATGACGCTTGGCAATCGAATTGCCTATGCAATTGAAACACTATCGGAAACGGATAATCAGGATATTTTGAATTCGGCAATTGAAGATATTCGAGTTTATGCAAAAACCGTTGAAGAAGAATCGGCATTATCAGCACTAGATACTCTTTTGCCACATACACTACCACAATCTGAACTACGTGGGCATATTCTACTCACTCGTGCCAGTATTCTTGCCCGGCAAGGCTTAGACGACGATGCAGAGACCTTTTTCCGATATGTTATAAGAAATAAATGGCACAAAAACGCATATCGAATGTACTATGCCAGCCTTTGGGAATGTCATAAGTATGATCTTTCTGCAATTGATGAATTCCATCGGCATACCAGCGACTCACTGAGCGATGAAGATCGGGAGTTTTACAATTGTCATGGGAACTTTCTTGAAATGTTTACGCGTTTGAGGGCAAAGAAGCTCGAAACACCCGATTTTCTCGCAATGCAATCCGTGTATCCAATGCTTAAGCCATCAAACCGGCGGCCCTTGGCCCGTGAAATTGCCAAGGCCTTATGTCTCGCGGTCGATGGACATTACGGTGGAGCGTTTGATCTTCTAGCTCAAATCGATGAATCGCTAATTTCACCCGAGGCTCCTAAATCCGATTATGACGAATCAAAAGACATCCCATTGTACACTGCAACAGTCCTAATTTTTGAAGGCAAGGACTTCCAGCGTGCCCGCGATTCATTTCAAGAGTTCATGGACCGCAATCAAGATAATCCATCGAAAATTCTGGAACGCGCCGTTAAAATTGGACACGGATTGTTCTACTCAGAAGATGATGTCAAGAAGATTCCTGAACTAACAGAATTGGTTCTCAGTAGTTATCTTTATACCGACGAAACAATTACCCAAGGTCTCTCAATAGCGGATCGCGCCAGCCTTTTAAACGGCCACCGGAGCGGATTGTGGGCTCAAAATAGGACTGACGAAGCCTACCAGGCAGCCGTAAAACTCAAAGAGGAGTATTATCCACAAACGCTTTCCGGAGTCGATGCCGTATTAAACCTTGCGCTGTATGAAATCTACTTACATGACGATTTCGAAGCCGCCGAATCATTGCTTCAAGACGCACTTTTAAATAATTCTTATAAAAAAATGATTCCGCATTTGAAACAACTTCAGGCCGCCATCGCCAATCACAAATGCGATTATGAAGTGGCACTTACTTTTCTTGACGAGGCTCTCATTTGGATTGGAGATAATCCCCCGTACGGGCCTGAGGCAAGATTTTTCGAAGGCCTGCTTAAAAATAAAAAGCATATCCAAAATATAATAACATCAGAGGAATCAAAGGAAGGAGCATTGTAAGATGATTCGAAAACCACAGATTCTCACCACATTACTTGAAATTCTTCTTTTATTCGGGCTGGTTGCATCAGCACCATGGGTTCAGAATGCAATTGGATGCGGGGGCGATAGCTATTATTCGGCAAGTCCTGCTATTAGTGTCCAATACGAATCGACAGTACCAGACACTCGCAATATTGTAAACAACAAAATTGCAGTCTTTACAGGTGCAACTGTAAAATTTAAAAAGGGGCATACGTTATCACCCGGCAATTACTTCGCGGATCTAGATACTCATTATTTGTATTCAGTTCCATATGACTACACGGATGCGGTAGAATACAGAAGGACTATGAATGAAACAACGTCGGGATGGTCAACAGACACCAGTTCTTCATCGTCTCTGACTCTCTCATCGGTTTATGCATACTATGCAGTAACAGGCAGTCTTAATTCATCCATTGAAGTACGCGATTTGGCCCCTCATGAAACTCCTGGAACTACGGATGATGAATCTAACGGTACAGCATCTGCACCTACCTTAACTTGGGTTATACCAACTACTGAAACAAGTACCTGGCTGAGTCAGAACTCCAATAACGGAGCCACTACTTCATATCATAATGACTATTACAGCGCAACATTCTCAAATTCTGGTGTAAGTTTCGAAGATCTCTATATTTATGAGATTGTCAATATTACCTCAAATCAATGTGGTATTGAATTTGATTCTATAGTCACTGGGTCTGGTTCAATGAATTCGAACAACCAAGTGAGTGACACACTCGGCGGGAGCGGTCCTACATCTGACGATAATTCAGGATGTGCAATTCAATTTAGTCAGCAAATATATCTACGCAACGAAAGCAACTCGCCAGGAAGTCAGATTTATCTACGTACGAATACACTTAATTTCAAGTTTTACCCGGGCGGTGGCTGGGAAGACTATATATCTCAAAGATGCTCCAGCAATACAGCTCAAAACCCCAGTTGGTGACTCAAAACGATATAAGCCAATTGCTAAGATCGCGTACGTAGAAATAGGAGAATAAAATGAAAAATTCTAATTCCCTAAAATTTTCATTTGCATGCTTAATTTCTCTCTTCTGTATAAAAATATATTGCGAAGAGCAAAGCGTGAGCAATGAAATCTGGTTACAACAAAATGTGTTGATTGACAAGATTCACCTATCAGATAATCAGTGCTGCCGTGGGGACTACCTAATCAAATCTTTGATATCCTCGGGTCTTCCCATAAATGTTGAACTTATTCCCATTGTAAAAGGGAAAGACATAGTGTTGGGGATTGATCCGGAAATAAGCAAAACTGATAAAGTCTGGATCGAGGTTCCCCGTTCAGTTCCGTGGGTCAAAATGAAGACAGACTCAAATTTTGTAAAGGCTTCGACTTTAATTGAATATTATGCAAAACAAGCAGGAGATTATGAGTTGGACACGATCAAGAATCTTCCGGTTTTATTTCCACAGAATGAGTCCATCACAAGGGATATTAAGTTTCCTGCAATTTCACTTGAGGACACATCTCTTTCTGACTTATTAATAAAAATAACAGCAACATTGAAGAAAAACAATTTAAGCTGGTCGCTCTTAAGAGTTGGCGGCACTCATGATTACAAGAAAGAGGTAAAATTCGACCTAGAATTCCCCGGTGGTTCACTTGCCGAGTTTCTAAGTGAAATTGTTCACCAACTTGATGTCGTCGATGACGAACATTTGCATTGCTGGTCAGTTGGCGGGACATCTGATCAGATGGGTGTGGGATTTTCACGCATCCCTAGATACATGCTGGACGACTTAATCTTTGATCCGAATAATCCAAACAAAGATAAAGATGAAAACTCTGGCAAGATTTTAATTTTTCAATAACTGAACAAGTTAATATTGTTAATGTAATTTGAAATAGTAGTGAATTATGCTTAAGAAAAAAATTGGTTTAATGCAAATTGTCACCAGGACGAATATCTTGGTGGCAATTTGCGCTGTTATTCCATTTATTATGATAGTGTGGCTTCAGACCGCGCCATTCTCGGGAATCGATATCTGGTGGCATCTGCGTGTGGGCCAAGATATCCTACGCGACGGCATTTGGCCCTGGCCGGATCGGTATACGTACACTGTTTCCGGTACGGATTCAACATCACATCAATGGCTGTCAGGTTGTTTGCTGTGGCTCATCCATTGTGCTGGTGGAGAATCGGGCCTGTGGTTCTTTCGCGTGTTAGTCCATTTAATGACACTGGCTGTATTCGCGCTAATTATACGAGTACGCAATACGCCACCGGCACTATCGATTCTTTTATTGTTGCTTTTTGCTCACTGTCTATCATACCGTCTCATTCGTCCGCAAATTTTAAGTCCTCTCCTATTCACCTTAATTGTTTTGGGTTTTGAAAAATGGAAACTGTCAGGGCTTACTGCGCCAAAGTTTATTTCGGTTTTACTATGCATTGCCCTTTGGGGCAACTTGCATGGCGGATTTGTTTTTGGAGTTTTGACAGCAACCGTATATCTTCTATTTGCAAAAACACGGATTAATTCCGAACAAGGTCAAGCCTCGACCGATGCGCCAATGGTTCCGCTTTCGCTGGAATTTAAGTTAATTGGCATTCTTTTGATTTGGCTTGCGGCTACCATGAATCCGGAAGGCCCGTTAGGACTTATCAACGGAGGGAAACACCTTGGATCTCCGACAGTAGACTGGAAGCCGCCGATTCCGTTTACACGCACGTTTGGAATGACGCCTTTCATTTGGTGCGCGCTCTTTTCTCTGATAATACTCGTAATTATGCGGATTCCCGGCTTGTTTCGCTCGTCGAGCAACCGGAATGCGCGGTCAGACATTTATTTATCTATACTATTTTGCGCACTTTCATTGTTGGCGGTCCGCTTTAATTGGCTTATCCCTTTCGGGCTTCTTTTTGCTCAATCCGAAGGGCGCAATCTATCACAAGGCTATTTGAAATCTGCAGTTCAACTGCTCCAAAGCAAAAAGGCGCTTTCGATCGGACTTGTCGTGGGTTCTATTATTCTTGCATCAAACCGCTTCGAGTATACCCCGCCTTCTAAAAGCATAGAAAAATCTGTTCAGACAATCCGTCTAATGGGAATAAACGGAAACACATTCTCGCTCTTCACTCAAGGCGGATACCTTATGTGGCAAATGCCAAATTCAAAAATCTTTATGGATACTAGGGTCGAACTCTATGAAGACAAAATAATGGAGTCATATTTCAAAATCCTGCGATGGGACATGAATAGCACCGGACTCCTCGGTGCATACGGCACGCAACTGGTGATACTTCCTCATCTCGACTGTAAGCCATTTATCCTTACCAATGATGGTAGATTCACCAGAATATTGGCGACTCCTACCAGTTCGGTTTATTTGAATACGGGAAAATCCATGCAAGGCCAATGGGATGCAGTCACTTCATATTACGCCCGGCATGGATTGCATGTGGATCGTGAAAATGGATTTTCTCTTCAAAATGCACTCGTAGCAGCGCCGTCTTTTTTAAGCGAAACTCTTGGATTCGATCCCAGTGATATTGAGCATTGGACACAACTTCTTACGGTTGCATCTTCGCCGTCCGATTCTCAGGAATTTCAAGATGCCATGCATAAGGCAAGTCTATCCCCGCAATCTGATTCACCAGAAGATCAATCTGCGTTGGCCGAAAAAGCTCTTTTAATTTTGACGTATGAATGGATGAAGAAAACTCTTTATTACGATGTAAGAAGTCTGTTGCGCGAACGGGCGCACCCCAGGTCTTCAAATGCATATTATGCAATGCTTTCAGAGGCTTGTCGATTAACAGGCGATGATGCAAACGCTCGTTTCTATGCGGCTGCAGTTGCCGGCCGTGAGGCCGCCTCACAATAGCGATACATAAGCCGCAGAAGTTCTTTGGGGATACTGCACCTATGCATCTACCAGGAAGTCATCAATTTAATATAGATAATCAGGCAATAAAAAACGACAAGGACGGCTTTAATCCTAATTCTCCTGCAATGGTCTGCACCAATCCCTATATCTCGGTTGTTATTCCTATTTTCAACGAAGCTGATAACATCCGCCCATTGACCACGAATATTCTAGAGACTGTAATTTCAATGCCTTGGTCTTGGGAACTCATCTACATTGATGATGGCAGCACTGATGGTAGTAGCCATGAAATCCAATGCGTTACTCGCCGGGATACTCGTATTCGATACTTATGCAAAACAATTAATCGCGGACAGTCATACGCATTTCGAGAAGGTTTCCGGATGGCACGAGGGAAATTAATTGTCACAATGGATGGCGATATGCAAAATGACCCAAATGATATCCCGATGTTGCTTAACATGGTAGAGGATGAGACTGCGGTATGTGGGATTAGACAAAAGCGCTGTGACAATTATGTTCGCAGATTCTCTTCAAAATTTGCAAATTTCATCCGAAGGTTGGTCTTCCATGATGGGGTGGAAGACACCGGATGCTCATTAAAGGTGATGCCACGAGATGCAGTGCTGAATTTTCCCGTGTTCAATGGCGCCCACAGGTTTTATCCGGTATTTCTGCGCGCTCAAGGAATTAAAATAAAACAAGTTAATGTGAATCATCGCCCTCGGCTGTATGGTAAATCGAAATACGGAATCGTAAATCGAGGTCTTCATGCATTTATCGACATGATGGGAGTAGCGTGGCTAATATCAAGAACTCATAAAAATCAAGTAAGTCATGTTCATGTTAAAGAAGAGTGTTGCAAAAAGAATCCCATAAAGAACAAACATATAGACAGAACCCTAAATGCAGGTTTGTCAAAAAAGGAGACTATTGAGCCTGCAATTCGGTAAGGCGCTCTTAGGTTCCAATAGAGGAAAAACCCTCACCCCTCTTTGATCATCTCGGCGATGGTTTGTTCGAGGGTGCCGTTGGAGTAGGCGCGGGCGGAGCGGCGGCGGATGCCATCCTTCGTATCTTCATCCCAATAACCTTCAAACTCAGCGGTGATGTGCGCATAGGTGCCGTTTCAGTTTATCATTTTAATGACTTCATAATACTCATGTTACCACGCCCTATACATTTGTTCACCCTAGATATAATATTGTTCACTTTTTTGATAACAAGATTTCATTTTCATCGCTAAACCTGTTGATGTCACACATTCTTTATACTATTCTTTTTATAAGTGGAGTGACAAGGCCATTCGCGGGGACCTGCGAATGGGGAGTTTGAAGGGTTTGGTCCAGGTATGGGCCAGGTGGCATAAGGGAGCGCTTCTATGGGAGCGGTACAAGGATCAACTTCACCTAAAAAGGGTCGAATAACAAAGAAAATTAAAGAAACCGCCGAGAACACCAGTTCATATCCGCAAATGGATTCGGCAACACAAATGCCGTGTTTTGAACTTCCTGTAGAATCAATTGTTCCCAACCCCAATCAACCGCGAAAGAATTTTGATCCGAATAAGCTGAAAGAGTTGGCACGGTCGATTCAAATTCACGGTGTCTTATCACCGATTCACGTGCATAAATCTAACGGTAATGGTTGTTATGAATTGATTTCCGGTGAACGGCGGCTTCGCGCGGCAAAATTAGCCGGATTAAAGTCAATTCCTGCAATGGTACGAGATAATAATCATTCCTTGGAATTGGCAATTCTCGAAAACCTCCAACGGGAAGATCTCAATCCTATTGAGCAAGCTCGGGCACTGCAGCAGCTGAAAGAACTCAAAGGCTATACTGACGAAAAGATTGCCGATATTTTGGGAATATCCCGCAGCAGTGTCTCAGAACTACTTTCTATCCTACGGCTTCCGGAGGCTATTTTATGCGAATGTCGGAATTCCGACATTGCACCTAAGTCCCTCTTAACTAAGCTAGTTACGATGGATGACGATCAAAAAAGAATGGCTACCTGGCAGGCTTTCAAGAAGGGCGAAATTCATACAACTCAACTAAAAAATGGAAAAAAACACAACCAAGGCCGCCATAAGAATTTTCAATACATTCAAAAAGACACCAGTTACACGATAACTATTAAATTTAAACGGCCGGATGTTGAGTTGGAGGAAGTTACGGAAGTACTCCAGGTGGAACTTGAAAGGATCGCTCGCAATATGACAGGCAAAGACAGATGGTAGAGACTCCAAAAAGATACAGGCCACTCCATAGAATATTTAATGTAAATTATAATCTATTTTGAATAATATAATCTCGTTAATTACAAAAGTATTGCACATCACAAAACAGGTATTGACAAAGTTAATTACACGTGTTATTATCTCTAATATTGTATGGATTAAAAATTCTAGAGAATAAATCTCGAAGCGCTTTGTCTTTGTGTATCCGAAAAAATCACATGATTTTTAATTACACAAGAAACATTGCATATCAGGGAGAAAAACATGAAAAATATCTTCGTATTCACATTTTTGACGTTGGCACCGATTGCCTTGTTTGCACAGTCCGATAAGGAACGAGCAAAAGAGTTCCTTAATGAAAGCAAACAACTACGTATAGCAGAGCGAATTGATCGAGCGGAGCATACCATTAAAAATTCAGACGATGACATAATCGTTGCCGAAGCAATATGGGATTTGGCCCAATTCTGGCACGATTTAGATGATGAGCTGCGTACAGTCGAATTACTGCTGGAAAGATCACCTTCAACCTCTCGATCATATCAGCGTGCACGAATGGCAAAGGCGCGCATTCTTGCTCGAATGGGTAAAAAGAATGAGGCACACTTAATATTTGAAGATGCAATTGGAAAAGGTTGGGACCAAAGCCTACATTTCTATCATAATAGCCTTTGGGAGACCGGTGACTACGATAAGATCGCATTAGACGCTTACAAAAGGCTTTCTGCCTTAAATGAGAATACCACCAATAGTGAATATCAAGGCGAGCAAGACTTCACAGCAATGCTTGACAGCCTGAGAGCGCTACGAGCCATTGATCCAAATGCATCGGCAATGCAATTGATTGAACCGCATTTAAGGGATTCTCAGAGCCGTCCATTGGCCAGGAAAATGGCAAAAGCTGTTTGCTTAGCGGTTGATGACCGTTACACAGAAGCACTTGAAGTTTTGGATGATGCAAAAATCCTTGCAAAAAACGAAGAGATTCAAGCCTTTGATGAGTCAGAAAACTTGCTGTTCTTACGAGCCGCAATTCTTTTTTTGGAAGGTCGGGATTTTGATGCGGCTCGCTTGCTCTTAAAAGAATATATGGACGTTTGTGCAGACCATAAAAGCTGGGCATTGAGTCGAATTCTGTTCTTAAATAGCCGCGCCTTCGAACATTCTTACGAAGACGCGCAAAAGATGCTAGAACTTACAACTCTGTTAATTGGAAGTGATTACGTTACTAACAAAGAACTAGAGGATGAATTCCATGACTGGCAGCTTTCAGGAGTTTGGGGAGCGCATCAAAAGGCGCTGGCATATCGTGGGCGATGGAAGGACTCGGCATTGCTCTGCATAAAGGTGATGGATGAATACTATCCGCATACTATGGCTGGAGCCAATACGGCTCTTGGATTGGCATTGTATGTATCCTGGCACGATCACAATCAAGATGGAGCTGAAAGAATTCTCAGAGATATCTTGAAGGAATCACCTTTTGACGGGGTGGCGCCACATGTCCTTTTGGCACTTGCAAATTTGGCTGACAAACGTGGTGATCGAAAAGAAGCACTTTCTCTGTTAGAAGAAATATTTGATCGGATTGGCACATTGCCTTATGGACGTGTTCCAACCATAGACACCCGTCAAAATGCATTGAAATTAATGCAGAAGATAATGCAACAGTAGACAGTACGGAACAGATATATAAATATGATTATTCCACAATTAGTGTTCGGGATAGTATGCGGAGGAATATAATGGATACAAGAAAGATGTCAGAGAAAAAACAGAATATCAAATCATCTTCGTCGGCAATAAAAAAGAAAGCCGGGATTGATATATTCCTTTTCTTTACTTTTGGAATTTTAATTCCTGCGTTTGTATTCTCATATGTGCTCTTGGCACCAAAACAAGATAATCAAATGCGTACTGCCCAAGCCTGCGGTCAGCCTACACCATGTCCCAATTGCGATGGATGCCCAAAATGGATGGAAGGCTGTCTAGATTATTTGCTCCAGGAACTTGATGAAGCACTTGAGGATGCTATTGCAGATTTGCCAAATGATATTGCGGAAATGTTTGTGGATGAGCTAAATGATTCACTGGGACTTAGTCCTTCCGAAGAGGATGATATCGAGAATTCCTTGACATCTGTGCTTCAAAATGTGGGTAATGACCTGTTTGGCTATGACGTGTTTACAAATGAACCGGATAAGAACAGCGGTTATGTACCCCCTTCGCCTTTCGATTGGGATATTGACATAGACCTAGGTTCTTTTGATATAGAGATAGATCCATTGAATCTGGGAAAAACTGAGAGCGATGCTATATTTGATTTAGGCGTTGGAAACTTTGACACCGATTGGAGTCATGGAAGTGTATCCACAGTGTGGAATATTCCTCTATCTGGCGGAAATGTACAAATCGGTTCCAATTTTGATTTCAGTTTTTCGTCTGATAGTTTTGATGCAGAATTTGACGACTGCTACATTAAGTTTACAATATCATTCTAATGCGTATGAAAAACCTTTTGTATAGAAAGGTGAAGCGGAGAAAAATCATGATCATACGAGTGTACTGCCTCATCCTAATCGGTGTTTTTAGCTTACAAATCCCTACATCGGCTCAGGAACAGGGCGGTAATCTATCCAATGGTTACTATTCTCCTCAAATGCTTGAGCTGATTGACGATCTTACGGGAAAAATAGAAGTTGACGCTCAAGAAGAAAGTCTGCACTCTCTCTCCAGACTCCTTTCGAAGAATCGATATATGTTTGGTTCTCTAGATATCGAGTTACGAAGAAAAATACGGGCTTTAGAACGGCACAATCCAAGGGAGGGGGCTCTGCTTCGATCTTCATCTATACATCAAAGAATCCGGGAAGAGTTGGGAAAAGAGCGTGTTGACAGATTAATTTCTTTGTTATTGCCTCTCGCGGAACATGAGAATCCCACAGTTACTTTGCATGCCTATACAATTCTCTTGGAAAGACTATTTGTGAATGACGCAGAGGCACATTTAGAACCGTTGCTAAACAGTTCCCATCTAATTACAAAGGGTTTTGCGATGGTTCTGCTTGGCCGTAAATGCAACCCAAAATCGATTCCCGAATTATTGGAATTTCTTGAGGCAGCAAATTCAGCTGAGCAGGCTTTTACAGCCGCACCATTGCTTTTGCAAATGGGCAAACGGGATGGGGTATGGGCACTGAAAGAGCTTGCCTTGACTGAGGGAAAAAACCAGACCGACGCATTGGAATGCTTAGTCACGTACGGAAATCAAGAAGATCTTGATTTTCTTATTAATGCGTTGGCTGGAGGAAAACTGGAAGGGAACGTAGCGCTCTATTGTTTCGATGTTCTTGCAGATCAAGCGGCACGTACTGAAGAAAGTGAACCTTTTGCCAAGATTAAGAAGACATTCTCCGATGAGCAAAGAGATGATATTTTTTCCTATTGGAAATCTCATCCGCCGGAATTTAGTAAGAAAAAACAATTGGGGAAATTACCTCTTTCAAAATCGCGCTTTATGAAAAATCTGTACTGGCTCGGCGGAGAAGAGACAGGTGATTTTATGGCTGCGTATATGTATGATGAAGATCCGGACATTGTCCACCGGGCGATAATCTTTCTTGGTCACCTTAAAGAAAAGCGTTACTTGGGACTTATCGCCCCATTTCTTGAGAGTCCCGATCCCAAACAGGCCGAACGTGCCGCCTTGGCCATGGAGCGTATCCTGGCGCATGGTGATGAAAGGATTTCAACGCGGGATATCATCAAAAAGTACGGGACAACCATTAGCCTAGTCAACCATTATAAGAATTGGTGGGCTGTAAATTCAAAAAAATATCCACTTCCGGAAGAATACGCGAATCGCGTGAGCGAACTTCCGGTCGGCATATCAGTGCAGACAGGATAGGCAATAGCATCAATATGTAGACATTAAGCAATTTTCCTATAGTTTTTATTTAAGATATATCCCCTTGGTAATACGACTCGTATTGCAATCATAAAGCAATTCTAAGAACTAAACAAAATAGATAGTCTCATCCCTCTTTGATCATCTCAGCGATGGTTTGTTCGAGGGTGCCATTTGAATAAGCACGGGCGGAACGGCGGCGGATGCCATCCTTGGTATCTTCATCCCAATAACCTTCAAACTCGGCGGCGATGTGAGCGTAGGTCCCGTTCCCTTCCCCATCGGCCGGTTCTAAAGCGATCACCACACGGCCCGCTCCTTCTTTTAGTTCCAAGTGATACCAGGATCTGCCGAACTCGCCCCAATGCTCCAAATCTTCCACTGAAATACCGAACCATGCGGTGGAGACCAACTTTTCGACATCCGTCGCCACCTCATACCCGTGCGCCTTTAACGCCTCAGCGATCTGCGTATGCGCGGTTTCGTAATCCTGATCCAGCTGCGTGCGGATTACGATACGTTCCTGTGGAGTCGGCAACAACGCACAGCCCCCCGCGAGCAAAACAGCAACCGTAACGAGCATCACCAATGGCAAACAGCGAAAAGCAACTGATTTGGAAAATACAGACATCAACAACACCTCGAACCAATCTATACACTATACGGGCGGTCACCCTCAGGCGTTCATCCGGCCTTTGAAATAGGCGATGGTTTTTTCGAGTCCGGTTTCGAGCGCGACTTTGGGCTCCCAGCCGAGTTCCCCCTTGGCTTTGGTGATATCCGGCTGACGCACCTTGGGATCATCCTCCGGAAGTTCGCGGGACACAATCTTGCTCTTTGATCCGATCATAGCGACCACCTTCTCGGCCAGTTCACGGACAGTCATCTCCGCCGGATTGCCGATGTTGACCGGGGTTTTGATATCCGATTCGAGCAGACGCATGATGCCCTCGACCTCATCATCCACATAACAGAACGAGCGGGTCTGGCTGCCATCGCCAAAGACGGTTAAGTCCTCGCCACGCAGGGCCTGATTGATAAAGGTAGAAACCACCCGTCCATCCATCTCGCGCATACGCGGCCCGTAGGTGTTAAAAATGCGCACGATACGGGTATCGACCTTGTGAAAGCGCTGGTAGGCCATGGTCATGGCTTCCGCAAACCGTTTGGCCTCGTCATACACCCCGCGCGGGCCGATGGGATTCACATTGCCCCAATAATCTTCAGGCTGAGGATGCACCAGCGGATCGCCGTAACATTCGGATGTGGAAGCGAGCAAAAACCGCGCGTCTTTCTCCTTTGCCAGACCGAGCGCCTTATGGGTACCCAGCGAGCCGACTTTGAGGGTTTGAATCGGCAGCTGGAGGTAATCGATGGGGCTGGCCGGAGAGGCAAAGTGCAGCACCCGGTCCACCGTGCCGGGGACATGGATGAAATTGGTGACATCGTGGCGCACAAATGTGAACCGCTCATGCCCATATAAATGCTCAATATTTTCAAGCGCCCCGGTGAGCAGGTTGTCCATACAGACAACATCGTGCCCATCCTGCAGCGCGCGTTCACATAGATGCGAGCCAAGAAAACCGGCGCCTCCGGTGATTACGAAACGAGCCATTCTCTACATCTCCAATTCTCTCCCTCCCATCAACGCTTCAATACACAGCGTAGCCGTTTGAGAACCAGACTTAAGCCGTACGTCAAACGGGACTTGCAGGAGGTGCGTAAAGTCTGAGACTAGCCCCCCGCCATGGTCTTGAACAGCCCTCTGAAATTCGCCGTGTTTATTGTCCGGTTGGGATCAATGAACCGCGTGTAGCAAAGCAGCGGGAATCGCTCTATGTTTGAACAAGCCGGCTTAGAAATCCGGTGGATGGTAAGCATCACATAACAAATCAACAACATCCTGTCTTAGGAGATTTGAAATGAGGAATCACACCATAATCTTTCGATTTGGATTAACATTATTGGCGGTCTGGGGGCTGCTTCTGCCGTTAACCGGCGCCACTGCGGAAACCGGTGAGAAAACCGTCTCGCATTGTAAGGCCGACCGCTATATCGTCACCGATTACGGAGCGAAAGGTGACGGCAAAACCAGCGATGCGGATGCCATACAAAAAGCATTAGATGCGGCAGGCAAAAACGGCGGCGGTGAAGTCTATTTGCCGGTGGGGAATTATCTGATCGACAAAAGCCTGTCCATCCCCGGCGGCGTGCGTCTGCAAGGTGTTTGGGAAGCGCCGCATCATTCCGATGTAACCTTGGGCAGTTCGCTATGGATTACCTGCGGACGGGGAGATGAAAACGGCGAAGCGGCGATCAATCTCATGCCGTCATCAGCTTTGCGGGGCGTGACGCTGTTTTATCCGGAGCAGCAAGTAAGTGACATCACCCCTTACCCCTACGCCATTCGCGGACGTGGCATGAACGGCACCGTGGAGAACGTCACCTTTATCAATGTCTACCAAGGCATCGACTTCGGTTCCCATCATCACGAGTTGCATACTATCCGTTATGTGTACGGCTGTGTGCTTCGCCGGGGAATCTATATCAATCAATGCACCGATATCGGACGGATCGAGAATGTGCATTTCAATCCGCATTTTTGGGCGCGCGCCAAAGTGCCGGCTTTTGTACAAGAAGGCGCAAAGAGCTGGGATGTTTTGGTAGATTACCTAAACACGAATCTGGAAGTCTTTATTTTCGGGCGGACAGATTGGGAATATGTTTTCAACACCTTCGCTTGGGGATTTAAAGTTTGTTACCGCTTTTTAAAGACCGAGGCCGGGGCTTGTAATGGTAACTTTTTGGGTTGTGGCGCGGACGGCGGCCAGACATGTGTGCTGATCGAAAATACACAACCGTACGGGCTGCTCTTCACCAATGGTGAGTTTGTCGCCATGCGCGGTGACGATCCAACCATGATTCGCACCGGTGAAGGTTTCGACGGTGTGGCTCAATTCAGCAACTGCGCATTTTGGGGCCCGTGCGCGACAAACGTCGAGATTAAAGGCAAAGGTCAAGTCAGCCTGAATCAATGCAACTTCGATCAATGGGCTGCCCAAAACACATCGGGCAAATACTCGATTCGTCAGCTGGGCGGCTCGCTGATGCTTTCATCCTGTAACTTCAGGCAGAATAAGCCGCATATCTATCTCGGGCCGGATATCGACGGCGCATCGATCTTTGGGAACTGTTTTAATGGCGGAATCCAGATGGATAGTGATGCCCCCAAAGACAAAGTGGAACTCGGTTTTAATTTGAAACGGTAAAGTCGGGGGAGCCCCGCTGCAACGCGCCTAACGGCTCACGATTTCGGAGTATGTGCAAGAGATTAAGTGCATCAGCACCCTGCGGAGCGAAAACCGGGATTATTCAATGGTGGGTGAAATCACCCACCCTACTCGTAACATTTGTATCTATACGTCGATGCGTAGCTACTTTTCCTGCTTCTCTTCAAGCGGAGGAAGGGTTTTGCCGGCGGTTTCCAGGCAGGCCTTATAGATTTCGAGTTGTTTCTCGGAATCGCTCAATGGTTTGGTTAATTCAAAATCCGGAAGGCGGAATGCCAAACCGACATACGGACCGGCGTTGATCACATCGGAGATTTTCCCGACCTCCAGACTTTCAAGCATATTGGAGAATTGTTCATGATAAACCGGCGGCAGCTGGGCAAGTTGTGTCAGATTCCACTCTTGGTCTTGGGCGATTTTTGACAAAGAAACGCCTTCTTGAGAGGCCACTTGTAACGCTTCGCGAACCTGGTGAACAGTCTCGGAAATCGAGAGGGGCGGCTTTTTTGCATCGGGCCGGGGACGTGTATCGACAATAAAGAATTGACCGGCGGGACTTGTTTCTGTCTTGCTGGCACTTTCGATCTCAACAGCATTTGGAATATCAACTGTCTTGAGATATGAATCGGCCAGCAGCGCATTCCGGAAAAGCACTTTTTCGAGAGACACCTGTACTTCATGTTCCAGGATTTCCCGGGGCTGATAGTAACGCCATATTCCTTCAAGAATTTCGGTGGCATTTAACTTTCGGTTATAGGCCTGGAGAGGAAGCCGGGAGATCCGCTCATACAATGCGGGTATCACCCACTTCCCGGCCGGTTCCAAATCCAAATGGTCCGTAAACATCGCCTGCTCGATGCGCTTTTCAACTTTGAGCCAGAACCATTCTTCAAGCATATAATCGGCAAGCAGAGGCTCCGCTTCTTTAAACGTACGGTCATGACCATCGGAAGCGTCGCTGCAATAAAGCACGCGCCACCCTCCGGGGAAACGTAGCGGCTCCGAAACTTCGCCGCTTTGCAGTGCGAAGGCAGCCTCGATCAGCTGCGTATTTACATGCAAACCATCGACATTTGTATGTCCATCAGGATAGATCGTACCGACAACTCCGCCGGGTGTTGAATCCGGCTCGGAGAATTGATCGGCCGCCACACCAAAGGGGACGCCTCGTTCAAGTTGTTCCAAAGCCCAACGGATTCGTGGCGGCGTTATAGGTTCCCCGCCCTGCTTTGCTTGAGCGGGCGAGACTTCACGAACATCGATTGAGGCGATTTCACGCATGGGCGCGATACGCCAGGCTTCCGGGCGGGCAGTATAGGCCCGATAAAGATGGTCGCGATTGATATCCGGATTGGAATGCAAAACATCTAAAAGAATCTGAACACTTCTCTCTTTGCGGAAACGGCTTGTCTTTTCATTGGCCTCGGCGATGACAGATTCAGGAATTTCTATGGCGGTAATCCGCCGGTCAACGGATAATTGCAGAGCCGCCAGTTCATCCCCAAAATCGCCACGCCGGACATATGCGGGGAGACTATCAAGCCCCATTTCTTGCCAAAGTTTCTTGCTGGCCTCCAAATCTTTGGCCGTGATGCCATATTTTTCTATGAATTCGGAATTCGACGATTCCCCAGCCGCATCTTTGCTTTCATCGGCATAGATGTAATGAGGGGAAAAAGCGGAGAGCACTACGGCAATCACGCATAAGAAACCACAAATTCGATACAAGGGATTAAGCCATTGCCTGCCGGGATAGCGAATCCTATTCGTGTGCCCGGGTACGGATGCCGATAACCAAATAGCGGACCAAGGCAGGTTCATCGCCGCGAGGCTGAAGGTTGGTTGTTGATAGCGAGTTGGAACGTCTGTAATCACTGACCACATCTTTCATATCATTGGAAACACGGACCTGTACACCACCCACAGCACGCCAACTATCCGGTCCCACAGTGAGCGCGGAACGGAGCAGATTTAACGGTTCGAGTGCGCCATCGGTCTTGCGTTCCCGGCCAATGGCGATATCTCCGGCACGGGCGAAATCTTCAGTCTTAGTAAATGCGCCGCCCCGGTCCAGGTCCAGACTAACCTTCACTTTAGCCCGGGTTCCGGTGGGGTCCACGGCAACCACTTCTGTGGAAAGTATATGTTGGGGAAAGACGAGTGACGCGGATTTTTCACCGCCCCAGGCGCTGAGCCAAATCGTATTAACCAGCTGATAGTTCCTGTAATTCTTGAAGCGATCTGTCAGCACAGAGCGCATATCGTTCAGTTCACGTGGCACTGAACCGCCGATCCCGGTCGTTCCGGCCAGGATTACACGGACTTCGATCTCCACATCTGAGCCCAGAGCATCCCAAGCGGCCGCACCGGTGTTCAATTCCGGCGTAACCTCGGCATTCTCCGGAGAAGCGGCCTGCTCAGCGGTCGTTTCTTGTACAGGCTGCACAACAGCAGGCAATGATGCCTGGGGCTGTGCGCCGACATGCAAACCACACAAGACAACCAAGAAGGCAAGGGCGATATTCGGCAGATAATGGAATCTCATGGGTTAAGCCTTTCCGGGCAGCGGCAACTCTTTCCACACGCAGAAGACCGGGCGTAAATCGGTATGGCTGACACAAATCCAGCCCCTATAGGGGCATAACGCGCACCATTGGCCGCCTCCGCTGCAAACCTATCACGTAAGGATCGTCAGCACAGGACTTCCACACAGAACCGGTCTTGGGACGATATGCAACTTAGACGCCAATTGCGCCGCCGATTTTGTGGCCAACGGTTCTTCAGAGCACGGAACACTTCGCTGGCTGGATGATAACAACATGGTAAATTCAGATATCCATCAAGCCATCGAACGAGGAGGCTTTCCTGATATGAGCGAAACCGCACAAGTCACCGCCGATGTAGCACCACCCGCTCCGGCTGTCAGCCAACATGGAGATAATAAAGTTCCCCGCACCCGGACTATGTATGTGATAGCCGCGGCGGCGGTGGGATTTATCATCTATTTGGGCGTCCTCTTTCCGATGCGTATCGAGGTCCGATACGAGGGCCGTCCGGTCCCGACAAAAATCAAACACCATCCGCTGCATAAAGCCGGAATGGGCGGCTATGTGCTGATGACCAGCTCGGCAATTATGGGACATTATGGGATACAGCAAATATGCAATGCCGTGCTGGCCGGAGACCAAAGTTACGGCTTTGTGGTGCCTATGGGGCAAAAAGTGGGTTGGATGGTAACCGGGATCACAACACTCCTCAGCTTGGTTGTAGTGTTTTGCCTATGGAAAGGACAACCTTGGGCGCAAAAAGCCTACCTTGTGCTATTGGCGCTCTCGATTGTGGCTTTGCTGCTGGATGCCTTTACAACCGTCTTGCCCAATCCATTACCGGAAGTGCAATGGGAAATCCCCGGTTCGGCTGACGCCATCTTTATGCATGGATTGATTATTTTCGGCTGCGCAATTGTATTTTATTTTGTCCAAGGCGGGGGATTTAAGGCATCGCTGAAGTCATAAGAGCAAGCTACTCGTTTAATTTATTCACCGCTCTCGCTTTGTTGCGTATATTTTTCAAGTTCGGCAGTAAAAGACGCTGGGATCTTGCCTCCCAGTTCTTCGCAACGTTCCTTCGCGGCGAGAGCCTCTTCAATGTTGCCATTTTTCAAGTAGGCCCATGCCATTACAAAATGCAGGCTGGCATTGTCGGGAAAGAGATTCATGGCCTGTTCCAGAACCTTTAGAGCGGATTTTGGACGGTCCATATTGACATAACACCCTCCCAGCATATAGTAGATTTCAGCACGAGACGGTTCCGAGCGGATGGCGATCTCAAACGCTGCTGCGGCTTCGGTATATTCCTTTTGTTCGTAATAATACAGTCCCAAATTGTAATGAGCTTCCATAAGAAACGGATCTGACCGCACAGCCTTTTTGTAGTGTTGGAGACCCTGATCTACAAAACCTTGCTTCAGCAGCAACATTCCCATGTTACAATGGGCGGTGGCAATTGTAGGAGATATTTCAAGGGCCTTTTGAGTGGCCTTAATAGCGCCATCGATATCATTTTGATAGATCAACATTTTCCCTATATTCACTTGCGCGTCCGCATGATCCGGCCGGATCGCAACCGCTTTACGGTAATTCATCAAGGCCGTATCATAATCTCCCATCCATTCATACGTCTGACCTAAACTGGCATAGGCATGGGCAAACTTGGGATAAATATCCAGAGATTTCTTATGCTGGACAATCGATTTGGAAAATTCACCGTTTTCAGCGTGTTTGTTAGCGCTTGTATTCCAAATCACAGCACCGAAGGTTTTATAATCGAGAATCTCATAGGGGCTGGAGGCTTGGTAATCAATAATAAATTGTACAAAATCAGGTATGATAGTCCCTTTTGCAGTCGTCTCCACATAGATAGGTTCTTCCGGCAAGATGAACTTAACAAACACATGTGGGTTGCTACTAAAAATATTAACAAATCCCGTTCGTAAACCGAGACTTCGTCCCAATTCCATATAGAGAAGACTTAAGGACATACAGCACCCCCTTGGATCAGTGAATATATGAATCCCATATTTTTGCAGGGGCACGTAATTTTCTTCTTGTTTGATACCGAATCCTTTTTCCTCAAATAAGAACTCAGCGATAGTTTCAATCTTTTCGCGTGGGGAGGCGTCCGGATCGACACGATCCTGGATTTCACATGCCAGCTGGTGAAAATTCTGTATCGCAGCATCGGGATCGATGGTTTCATCCAAGGTTTGGGCCGCTTCCAGCGCCGTACAATAGAGGGGATAGATTTTGCAGAGGTCTTTAGAATCCGCTTGCGGCTCGGGTTGACCAACGGCGACACCACAAACCACACAGACACAAAGAGCGATTCCGGGAATCCACGCAGAAATTCTTCGTATAATCCCAGGTAAGCCAGCCATACCATCCTCCTACTGCCGGTATCCACCCCCATAATGTAGCAGATCCACAATAAGGCGGGTATCGGAGAATTAACGATTTGAATGGGTATTAAGTTGTGCGGCGCTTTCCGGAGCGATACGCGAGACGAAATGGCAATGATGAGAGTTAGAGCGTTCGGTATGGCGCATTTCACCGTCCATGGATCGCTGGTAGACTGCGGCCTGAACGTCAAAAACACCTAGGCGTGGATTGGATGAATCATCAAGCGGCCATAGATAGCATGTTACCCCGGAAAACTTGGATGTATGCGTCAATCCCTTTGGCGCTCTATTTGGCGTATGGAATCTGCTTCATCGTGTCGGGCTGCACAGTGATTGAGGGGAAGACCTATTTCTTTCTATTTGACGACGCTTTCATTTCGATGCGTTATGCAGACAACTGGTCTCAAGGATACGGCCCGGTATGGAATCCCGGCGGGAATCCCGTGGAAGGCTACACGAGTTTTTTGTGGACAGCGCTTTTGGCACTCTGCCATCTTCTGCCTGTTTCCCATAATTATCTTCCATTGTTAATTCAGATCATGGGGCTGTTGATGGGTGCGGCGGTAATTTTGCTCATCTATGCGGCCGGAATTGCGTTCTTTCGCAGCATGTTTGTTGCACTCACGTCGTCCACGGTTATGGCATGTGCATTCCCATGGTTATATTGGGGTGTGGGAGGCATGGAAACGGGACTGCTGACGCTGGTTTTAACCGCGTTGGTTTTTATTGCCTATTCCATCGAACGCGGTGCAGAAAACCGGGCGCGCGATTGGCTTGCCGTAATTCTATTTATGATGGGAGTGCTAATCCGTCCTGAGGTTTTACTGATCGGTCTGGCGCTGATCTGGCGTCTTTACTGGTTGCGGGCAATGTGGATGCGCACCCGCGCGCCGGTTTGGAGTCTATTGATTATTTCAACGTACGTGATTTACCGCTTCTGCGCTTTTCGATATTACGGCGATATTTTTCCCAATACCTATTATGTAAAAGTCGGTGTGCCGCTGCTTTGCCGTCTAAAAGTCGGACTGCAATACACAGGGGAATCCTTGTGCCGCCTGTGGCTGGTAATTTTGCCGGTATTGTACGGACTGTGTTTTCAACGCAAACAGACGCCGATCACATTGGCTTTGCCTTTTTTTACTGTATTGATTTACCAAATCTATGTGGGCGGGGATTCCTGGCCTAGAGACCGGTTCTTATGGCCAACGATACCCGGATTACTGTTAGCCGGAATGGAGACGATCCATGCATCGCTTATTTCGAAGTTTTCTAAGCACATGGTACAAACAGCCGGCGTGCTCATCGTGGGTTTGTGTGTGTTGTTTATCAATCTGCCTTATGGACGCGAGCCATTGTTAGGAGAAGCGGTTTATACAAAAACTGAATTCCGGGAGAACATCCGCTTGGGATTGGCGGTTAAGAAAATCCTAAGCGATGAGGGAACTACGGCTGTGATCTGGGCCGGAGCATCGCCTTATTACGCAGAAAAAACGGCGATTGATCTTTTGGGGAAATCGGATGCAACCATCGCGCACCAGAAACCACGAAAGTGCGGCATCCCCGGACATACCAAATACGATTGGGAATATTCGATCCAGGAACGCTCGCCTGATGTCATCGAACGGCTGGACCATTATTTAGGATTTGTCGGCCCCAACGCTATCCCCGGTATCGCCGAACACTATGTACATGGTACTGTTACGGTCGACTATCAACCAGTTGAACTCTGGCTCAGAAAAGATGGCGCACACATTCAGTGGAATGACGTTCAATTGACTTCCCAAACGCTGGTCTATCCCAAACGGCGATAGCAACAAGGAAAACACGCCGGTAGAACTCACATGCAGGCATAGCCACGCTGGCCATCATAGGCCATTGGGTAGTATAGTGATTCTGGTTGATCGCCTGGCTGGGCCATGGAACTCCCCGCCGGTTACGTGAAAAAATGGTAAACCTGATACCGACCTCAATAACGTTGCTTCTGCATTGGAAACGGCTCTGCCCCAAATGCAAAAAAGAGCAAATTGTCCCCCCAACCAAATGCAAAGCCTCTGTCAAATGCAAATACTGCGGGGCCACAATCCCGCCTCGTTCATAAACTGCCAATTTTCTCTGTCATTTCGCCCGCCTGTCCGGTTCGTTTTTTTCCTCTTCCCATTTAAATCCCTCTGAGGCAGTCTTACTGCAAATATTTATGGAAGTTGAAAAGGAGCGCGTCATGCGAAACCTCTATGGCCCTGTCAGTCTGCGAATCATTTGCATTTGTTTTCTATGTTTCATGCTGCTGCCCATCCCAGGACAGACACAGAGCAGTACGTTTTCGCATATTAAGCCGGCATGGGTCCGAGAGGAGCCGATTGTGCTGGGATTTCAGACCTGCGATATGGTGATGATGCTCCGGCGAAGCGGCCGTCTGCCCCGTGAATGGTATAAGGAGGATTACGCGCACTGGAAAAGCGAAGACCAGGTCCGTGAATGGAAAGAACAAGGCGTTACGCTGGTCGTCTTGAATTTTTACCGGGGTTTCGGGCTGGAAGCGGAAAAACAACAGATTGAAGACACGATCCATCAAGCGGAAATTTGCCGTAAGTACGGCTTACGGGTGGGTGTTTATGTTGTGGATACGATTGCCTATGAAACTTTCCTGCTCGAAAAACCTGAAGCCGAGGATTGGCTTGTTCCCGATTTTCGAGGCGCTCCGGTGATTTACGGCGGGACCGAGTGTTTCCGCCGACGCCCGTACATCGGGCATCCCGGATATATGAAGTTCATGAAAGAAGTGATCCGTATTGCCCTCGAAGATGTGAAAGCAGATATGATTCATTTCGACAACGCCTGTAACCAGGTTCGTTCTCCAAATATGTTTCATCCTCTCGCCAAACAAGAGTTCCGTGAATTTTTAAAAGCTAAATACACCCCTGAAGAACGTATCGAACGGTGGGGATTTTCGGATGTGACCTATGTCGAACCGCCGATGTACTTGGAGGTCTTTGCGCCGCCGGTATATATGATCGCCCCCGAGCCGATTGACGATCCCATCTATCAGGAATGGATGGATTTCCGTTGCCAACGTTTGAGCGATTATTACGCGGAACTGGCTGAGTATGTCTATAAACTCAATCCCGATTGCGCGATGGAATGCAACCCGCATGGGGTTACCGGGTATGTTAACAAAACCTTTTATGAAGGCGTCGATTGGCCCCGGCTATTGCCCAATACTGATTTTTTCTGGAGCGAACACGAGCGGCCCGTGGGCGTCACGGAAGACGGCATTCTGACATCCAAAATCCGGAGTTACAAAGTCGCGCGGATCATGGACAATATGCTCTTCGCGGGTGGCGACCGTCTGGCGCTATGCGAACAATTGGCCTTCAACCAGCACTGCATTAACGGCGGTGGTCCGCTCGGTCATTTTCTTACAGATAATTTCGACATTTACCGGGACACAGAAACAATTGCCGATGCCGCAATTTTGCGTTCCTATGCCTCGATAGGCCATAGCACAAAAGAGACCCGCTACAGCACGATCCTTTCCGAACAGACATTGATTCAGAAAAAGATTCCATTCGACATTATTTTTAATAATAACCTCAAGGACTTATCGAAATATTCCGTGTTAATTCTGGCCGATCAAGAAAGCCTGAGCGATGAGCAGGCGGCGCTTATACGGGAATACGTAAAACAAGGCGGCGGACTTGTGGCGACAGGCAACACATCCCTGTTTACGGAATGGCGGCGGCAGAGACGTTCATTCGCTCTGGCCGATGTTTTCGGAATTTCCAATCCGGGCCAAGCCAAAGAGGAAATCCGTCAAACATTCGGCAAAGGCCGCGTGGTTTATATCCCCGCAGTGATCCCCGGTGTGGATGAATCATTTTTAAAACCGCGTTGGACCGAATACTGGAAGTTCCCCATTGAGTACTGGACATTGCCGAAAAACGCCGACGCTCTCAGTGAGGCAATTAATTGGGCATCCGGAAACCGTCTGTCGCTAAAAGTCGAAGCCTCGGATTTTGTTATTACTGAATTGCTGCAACAGAAAAAACAAAACCGGATCATCGTACATCTTCTCAATTACGATCAATCCAGTGGCAAGCCGCTGGAGAATATTCCGGTGACATTACGCCTGCCGGATTCCAAGACGCCTCAAAAGGCCTATCTCATAAGTCCGGATGAGAGCGGTCAAATACCGATTGAATACACGCTCGAAAAAGACCTGGTGTCTTTCAAAGTCCCTCAGCTGAAGATGTACGATCTGATCATATTCGAGTTCTGATAGCCGGGCGATATCTACCGATAAGGGATAGAAGCGTTGGAGCGGCAATTCGAATCGGTCCGGATGTTGGAAAATCCAATGCGTCCCGAGGTTAACGATTGGGATTTGTACTGAGCAGAACGTTGCGGCCGATTGGCGGTCTACGGCCAATATACCCATAGAAGTATCCCGGTGTGTACCGTAGGGCATCGTGCCAACGGGGCTTCCCCGGCATTCGCTGGTTGTCAGGTGTGTTTATGTCGAAAACCGCGAATCCCCTTCTGACAAGGCGTCGATGGCCTAATTTTGTCGATTTTCGCCTTTAACCTTTTCACTCAATTCACGTATTGATAATTGACGCTTATAGAGCAGGATTCTGCACATTGGATCAGAAGAGTGCTGGACAAAGATCGCTCCGGCTGTGCAGGCTGCCGGATTTTTGCATGATCGCGGATTTTGGGGGAGTCGCATTGGCAGAGTTCCAACCTTCAGAAATGGTGAATCTTATGAATCAAGTACAGCGTATATGGGTGGTTGCATTTCTTTGCGTTAGCGGTATCGCGGGAAATGCTTTTAGTAATGAAAGCGGATTCCTTTCTTGGCTATCGTCCTCTCCAATGAGCGCCCAGGCGGGCACGGTCGAGGATGCTTCGCCGATACCGGTCGAAGAGAGTCAAATCTACTGGGCAGGACTCCTTTATGACGAAGCGGGAGCCATTGTTCAGATACAAAATGGTGATTTCAATTTCATAGATTTCGATCCGGATTCAGAACCGGCAGAGAATAAAGCGCTTGTCTTCGGTGCGGATTGGACGGCTTCGACTCGCACCGGGATAGCGTGAGACCATGATTCCAACCCAATCTTACGTCATTGATGAATCCGCAGGGGAGACCTGTGCCTGGGAGGATCGAGTTCGCCGCTCAGTGCGCTCAAGAAAACAGTTTCAGCAAGCGATTGAACTTCTGAAGGGGCCGGAGCATCATCCTCTCAGACCAGAATCAGACCTCCGGGCCCGGGACACGTCTCCGATCACGCCCTCGGGAGGAGAATCGAGAACCCAAATGGGAAATCTGGGGTCAAGCGTTTCGGGAATCCTGTATTCTATTCACGACAACGGATTTCACACGGTTCCAGACTGCGAGGTGCGGCATGTCACGCACGAGAGCCTTCACCCTCATCGAACTTCTGATTGCGGTGGCGATCATCGGCATTCTGGCGGCGATTGCGGTACCCAACTTCCTCGGCGCGCTGATGCGTTCGAAAGTCGCCCGCGTCTTCGCCGACATGCGCAGCATCGAAACCGCTATCGAATCCTACCACCTGGATCACGGTCGATACGCGCACGTAATCATCGGCGTCGGTCTCACCAGCCGCGACGGTTTACCGGTATCGCAGTCGTTACGCTATCAATTCATGTTCACTACGCCGGTTGCTTATCTCTCGACCACGAACGTCATGAATCCGTTCGATGATTTTCGCAAAGTCCGTCGTGCGCCCGGCTCACCTGTGATGGATGCTCCCAGCACTTATGGAGGCAGTTATTCGTATTCGAACCGGCGGCAATACTCCGGGCTTGCTTCCGAGAAGGATCAATGGATGCTCGTCACCCATGGCCCGACGTCGATTCTGATCTATCCGGGCTTCCCCAAGAACAAGCTCAATTCGGTCACGTACGATTTAAACGACTTCCGAAGCAGGGTCTACAGCAGCAGCAACGGTATGGTGTCCGAAGGCAACGTCACCCGTCTCGGCGGCGATCTATCCGGTTTTGAGAAACTCGTGCCAACGTCACACCCGTAACCGAACTCAATACCGGTTATATGGACTTCGACGAACTCTCGGATTTCTATGACAAAGCCGATCGGGACCAGGCGGCGGAGTGGGCGGAACGCTGGGCGGGCCCGGCCAGGAGAGTCGTCGAACCGCAAACGGAAACGCTGCAAGCCTCCGGGGCGATGTATCTGGCATAAAAATTCTTCTCGGCTGCGGGATCTGACGATCCGCGCCATCATTCAAACTGTCCTTAGGGAGCCGCATTGACGGCATCTCGGCTTTTAGAAATGGTGAATCTTATGAATCAAGTACAGCGTATATGGGTGGTTGCATTTCTTTTCGTTAGCAGTATCGCGGGAAATGCTTTTAGTAATGAAAGCGGATTCCTTTCTTGGCTATCGTCCTCTCCAATGAGCGCCCAGGCGGGCACGGTCGAGGATGCTTCGCCGATACCGGTCGAAGAGAGTCAAATCTACTGGGCAGGACTCCTTAATTACGAAGCGGGAGCCATCGTTCAGATACAAAATGGTGATTTCAATTTCATAGATTTCGATCCGGATTCAGAACCGGCAGAGAATAAAGCGCTTGTCTTCGGTACGGATTTGCCGGCATACCCGGTTGATGTTTCCATAGTAGACAGCACAAACGAATTGCAGATCACAATTATCGAGCAGCCGCGCCCCTGGAACGATTATTCCTGTTTTATGCGCCTAAAGCCACCGGCGGATGTGGCGCCGGATACACAATATGAAATGTTGTTGGGCTGGGGATCGGAGGTCGATCCGGGTCCCGCTCCCACGCCGGGACCGCTACCCACAGCCGATACGGAGAATATCAATTCGTCCGCATATTTTCCCGATCTGAATTTCCGTCTAGCCATTCTAAGAACGCTTGAGACGCCGTTTGACACTGTGGTTACTCCTCCGGATGCCCGCGCCTATCAAGGCGAGATGAATATCGCGGATCAAGACATCGGCAATGTCACCGGCCTCGCTTTTTTCGAAAATATCACCGCTTTGGATTGCAGCAAAATAGGTATTTCCAAACTAGATGTTTCAGGCTTCCCATCGCTTGTCACGCTGGTATGCACGGAAAATAATTTGAGAGAGATCGATATCAGCAAGAATCCGGAACTTCGGAAACTCGATTTCTCCGCTAACAACATCAAGGCGTTTGACATCACAACCGCTTCGCAACTTGAGTATCTCAATTGCGGTGCGAATCCACTGCAAACCATAAACCTTTCCAATAATCCGAAATTAAAGGAGTTATGGTGCCACAACAGCCGGCTGACGGCATTGGATGTTTCTCACAACCCGGAATTGACGGACTTATACTGCTTCGTAAACAAAATTGCAACTCTGGATTTACACAACAATACAAGACTAGAAATGCTTTATTGCGACTATAATCAGCTCATTCAGTTGGATGTTAGTAATCAGCCGGTTTTAAAGTATTTATTTTGCGGCAATAACCTGCTTACCGCACTCGATTTCAGCAACAATCCGGAACTGGCATATCTTATTTGTCACGAGAATTCGCTTACAAGTCTTGACCTAAGCGCACAAACGGCAATCAGTTTGCTTTGGTGTGCAAACAATTCATTAACTGAGATGCCGGACATTTTGAACTCACAAAAGCTGGAGGCAGTCGATGTGCGCGGCAATCTTCTGGATGAAGGGGACTGTCCCGAAATCACGGTAATTTACAATCGAGTCAGCAAGGCAAGATATCAAGATGAAAATCAGAGGTTCTTAATAGAAGGCTTTGCATACTCGCCTCAAAAAGAAGGCCTAATCCTCGATTGCGGTTTGGTGGAACCCACACCGACTCCAAGCCCAACACCCATTTCCGGGCCCGGCATCGAACAACTTCCTGTTGCTGCAGGTCCTGAGGATGTAGGGATTGTACCCCTGACCGGCGATGTCAGCCTTTGGGCGGAGAACGGCGGCGGTAGCAAATATTGGCGGCCCGAGGCCGATACGCTTAGCAACGGCAATGCTATCGTGCTGGGGGGCATGCGGAAAGAACCCGGCTCGGATAACACACGCGATATGGTCGCCATCTTTTCACCCACTGGAGAATTGATCGAGCCATCCCGTACGGCCTTCTTCACCGATGCCGGTGAACCATGGCCGGAAACGATTTGCACATCGCGCAACGATGATAAATTCTACGGACTTTGTGCGGATACGGTGGGTGAACGCAATGGCACACGGTATGTGGTGCATACAATTGCCAATCCCGATGCATTCCCGGAAGCATTTCCCGTCTATCCGGCCGAACGATCAGGCGAGTACCACACCGCGATTCAAGTTGTAAGCAACGACGGTGTTCCGGAAACACCGCTGATCAATCCGTGGGGCGAATACCTCAGCGAATCAGGCTTGATTCGTGGCGGCATGATTCGCTTTTTATCCAATGGCAATATCGTTATGAATTTCGAGGATCAAACTAAAGCGGGATCGCTCAAAGATGCGTTTTATGGCCGTGAGGGCAACTACCGGGTTGTCGGCGCGGCGATCTTCGGTCCCGATGGCAACATCGTCAAACCGCCTTTTGCGATTTCAAACCCGAGTACTTCATTGAGATCGGAGTGCCGCTTCGGTTTGACCTCGGGTGATGGCTGGTTCGCAATCCGCTACAAAGATGGAATCGACGGGCCGACAATTGTAGCCTTCGATAACGATGGCAACGAGCTCGGGGCAGGCGAAGGGCGTGTTTATCCAGCCATCGACATTCCCGAACTGCAGACGGATGGCGGCAACCGTGGCGATCCCAACGGCCTGGAGGCCATGGGCGATACGCTTTATATCACCCATCGAGGTGCAGACCGGCGCGGATATCTAACCAAATTCCGGGTCGATGAAAACGGAGTCTCGGTTTTGAAGACAGTTCAGTTTACGGACCATGAACAAAGCACGTTCGAACACAACGCCGATCTCGGTGTCGACTCCGATGGCAATGTGATGGTGATATGGCAGGACCAAAGTTGGGAACGTTTCCAAACCGGACGTTGGGAGATGCTGGCGCGGATGTTCGACTCTAATCTAGAGCCGGTGACTTCATCTTTCTGCATGTTCGAGGTAGGCAGCAATCTCGATCAAAATGAAGTTGATCCCATCCTTGGGCCTGGCAGAACCAAACAGGGCCGCATCGCCATGAACGATGAGATCATTATCGCCATCGCCGAAACTAATGAAGTTCCTTATGGCGATGCCTCGGCAGCGACCGGCGGAAGTGGCGAGCAATGGTACACCTACACCTTTATTGCCCGTGTATTAGAAAATCCGATGCGTCCGGGAGTTACTGACTGGGAGCTTTACTGACAGAAGAAAACGACACAATCAAACAGTAGAAATGTTCAAAAAAAGGGGACCGTATCGGATTACGGTCCCCCTCTGAATGTGGAATTCCGAGTTAAAAACGACTCCAAACATATGCACTGGCCTTCTTATGGCCCAATTTGAAGTCATTTTGCCCCCAATAAACCGATAATCCCGATTTTTACTTTACACAAGTACCTTTCCCAAACTATTATCATAATAGTAGTTATTGGGAGCCGTTCTTAAAAGCCGCCAATTGTGGTGGGGAACGGCGTTGACTGCGGGAAACCGGGCATAGGCTCGGATGGGTGACGATTGCGGCTGAACAGATATTGGCAAGAAATCAATTTCATTTCATCCCCGATCTGACAATCGGACCGGTCATCCCTACAATCCATAAAAAGGTGCTCTCGGAGCATCGTAACTTAAAAGCATGGGGGCTTTTATGAATCAGGCACAGCGTTTGGGGATATTTGTATTTTTTATGATCGGCGGACTAGCCGGGAATTCATTTGGCGATGGTGGTCTTTTTTCGTGGCTGACATCTTCACCGGCGAATGCACAAGCGGGCACGGTTGAGGATGCCTCACTTACATTCCGATCATTCATTAACGGCACTGACCAAATTTATATTACGGAGCAGTATTTTTACTTCTACCACCAGGCTGGCGCATTTCCCGGCCAAGATGAAGGCGAAGAGTTGCTCACGTACGTCAATGGCGAACCACGCGATGTTGTATGGCAAACAGATCAGCCTGAGTTAGCGTTGATCAATTTCGATGTAACAGTTCCACTAGACGGCGAATACTATTTTTCATTGGAAATTATCGAAGGCCGGGGGATGACAAGCATTAACCGCTTTCCGGATTCTACCAGTCCCGTTGCCGGCGTGCTGATGAACGACAGCCAATTTGAAGGTGGCGCATGGTATGAATGGCGTCTGCATTGGAGCACGTCGCCCCAAAGGCCGGTTGAAGAAAATCAGCTTTACTGGACCGGTTATCTTTACGATGACGAAGGAACCATCATTCAGATTCAAAATAATTATTTCAACTTCCTGAATTTCAATTCAGAATCTGATTCTGCAGGTAATGCAGCGCTTGTTTTTGGTTCCGCGCTTCCTACGTATCCAGTCGATGTTTCCGTTGCAGATAATCCAACAGGATTACAGACAACGATTCTCGAACAGCCACGTCCGTGGAACGATTACATATGCCTTATACGTGTTGCTCCTCCGGCAGGCGCCCCCGTAAATACGCAATACGAACTGCTTCTGGCCTGGGGAGCCGAAATTGATCCCGGGCCCGAACCTACACCAGGGCCGTTGCCGGTGGCCGATACTGAAAATATCAACACTCCGGCTTATTTTCCTGATCTAAATTTCCGTTTGGCCATCCAAAGCATGCTGGAGGTTCCGTACGATGCTGAGATTACACCCGTAGATTTACGCGCTTTCCAAGGCGAATTGGAACTCTCCAATCGAGGGATTGAAGACCTGACCGGCCTGGCCTTTTTCGAAAATATCACCGCTTTAAATTGCAGCAATATAGGCATTTCCGAATTGGATGTTTCGGGCCTTCCGGCTTTGGTCACGCTGGTATGCATAAATAATGATTTGAGCGAACTTGATTTGAGCGGAAATCCCGCATTGCAATACCTGGATATATCGAACGATATATATAATTGGAGTTATGCCGGTGTTTATGGCGACTACGTGCGGAATCACTTGCAACAACTCGACCTATCAAACAATCCGGCTCTACTGGAACTGCGTATCGATGGTAACGATCTTGGCCAGTTAGATGTCGCTTCAAATCCTTTATTGGCCACTCTGAGTTGCCAACAGAATGAATTGAGAAGCCTGGACCTGCCGGGTAATCCCGCCCTAAAGACTCTCATCGTTTCAAACTTTGAAAATTATTCCGGAACAACCGATCACCAAGGCAATCAATTCACAACACTGAGCCTCGCCAACAATCCGCAGTTGGAAAGATTGTACGCACAATCCGTCGCCTTAAAAAACATCAACGTCTCATCTCTTGCCAATTTGCGGGAATTGGACCTATCCAATGTCGAAAATTGGGGCGAGGAGTATCCTAAAAGCAATGAACTTACGAATCTGGATATCAGTAGCAATCCAAACCTGGAGTTGTTGAGCCTGTCGGATGATCCCTATGGCTATCTATTCAATGTTGCCGGCAATGAAATCAGCACGCTTGCAATCGATCAATGCCCTAATTTAAGAATTCTTCGATTTTATGATAATAAACTTCGCACGATTGACGTTAGCGGTTTATCTCAACTGCAAGAGTTGGATTGCGGACAAAATCAAATCACAAAACTCGATGTCAGTAACAATCCGGACCTCAGAATCCTTATTTGCAACAGCAATCGGATTGGCAGTTTGGATACATCTCATAATCCGGAATTAGAACGACTGACATGTTACGATTGCCAATTGACCGCACTCAACGTATCTCAAAATCCCCAATTACAATACTTAGACTGTTATTATAACCAGCTGGCTGCATTGGATATCAGCAACAATCCTCTGATTTATTACCTTCAATGCCGGTATAACCAACTGTCTCAGCTGGATATTACCCATCAACCTGAATTGCAGAGCCTTTATTGCGATTACAATTCGATTTCGGAGATCGATATCTCTCAAAATACAAAATTAAGCTATTTATCCTGCGAATCGAATCAATTAACAGCACTCGATCTCAGTAATAATCCAAGCATCTATTACTTGTATTGTAACGATAACAACATTGGAAGTTTGGATCTTACGGGGTTTACGGGGCTTCGCTATCTTGACTGTTCCAACAACGCACTCACATATCTAGAATTTGGAAATGTTTCTCTCCTGTACGATGTCGATTGCAGCAATAATATGCTCACCGAAGTCCCCAATGTATTAGATGCACAAAACCTGTACACATTCGACCTGCGCGGAAATCTTTTAGATGAGGGGGATTGCCCGGAAGTTTCGGCGGTTTTTGATTTGGTTGGCAAAGGCGACTTTCACTTCTGGAATGAGGAGTTGCCTTATTTAATGAGAGGATTTGGCTATACGCCGCAGAAAGACAACCGGATGCTCGATTGCGGCTTGGAACCGTTGCCCACCCCGACACCAACTCCAATCCCCGATCCGGTTGGTGAACAACTGCCCATAGCCGCAGGCCCGGAAGCGGTGGGTATTCATCCGCTGACCGGCGATGTCAATCTTTGGGCGGAAAACGGCGGTGGCAGCAAATACTGGCGGCCCGAAGCGGATACACTCAACAACGGTAATGCCATCGTCTTAGGCGCAATGCGTTTCAAGGCCGGATATTCTCCGAGTCTACGCTATGAAGCCAAACGTGAAATGCGGGATATGGTCGCCGTCTTTGCGCCTACCGGCGAGTTGATTGATCCCTCTCGCACAGCTTTCTTTACCGATGCAGGCGAACCATGGCCGCAGACCATCTGTACTACGCGTAACGATGATAAGTTTCTCGGGCTTTGCGCGGATACGGTGGGCGGACGCAATGGCGCGCGCTATGTGGTGCATACCATCGCCAATCCTGATGCCTACCCGGAAGCGTTTCCAAATTATCCACCGGAACAAGAGGGCGAATACCACACGGTTATTCAAGTTGTGAGTAACGATGGCATTCCGGAAACACCTCTCATCAATCCATATGGCGATTATGTCAGTGAACCAGGCCTGATTCGTGGCGGGATGGTTCGCTTTTTATCCAATGGCAATATCGTCGTGAATTTTGAAGACCGCACGGCTGATGGACCGGCCAAAGAAGCGTTCTATGGCCGTGAAGGTAACCGCCAGGTGGTTGGCGCGGTGATACTCGGGCCGGATGGCAGCATTGTTAAACCACCTTTTGCAGTTTCGAATCCAAGCACCTCAAGAAATTCACAAAACCGTTTCGGCTTAACCTCGGGCGATGGCTGGTTCGTGATCCGTTATCAGGATGGAGACGATGGACCAACCATTGTGGCCTTCGACAATGATGGCAATGAACTTGGCGGGGGCGAAGGACGCGTTTATCCGGCCATCGATATTCCCGAACTGCAAACGGATGGAGGCAACCGCGGCGATCCTAATGGCCTGGAGGCTGTGGGAGATAAACTCTATATCACCCATCGGGGATTGGATCGGCGGGGGTATTTAACCAAATTCCAAGTCGATGAAACCGGCATCACAGTCTTAAAAACAGTCCAGTTCACAGACCACGAAAAAAGCACATTTGAACATAACGCCGATCTCGGTGTCGATTCCGATGGCAATGTGATCGTGATGTGGCAGGACCAAAGCTGGGAACGTTTCCAGACCGGACGTTGGGAGATGTTGGCGCGTATGTTCGACTCGGATTTGGAGCCGGTGACATCTTCCTTCTGCATGTTTGAAGTAGGCAGCAATCTCAATGAGAATGAGGTCGATTCATTCCTGGGGCCGGGAAGAACCAAACAAGGCCGTATCGCTATGAACGATGAAATTATCATTGCCATCGCTGAGACCAATGAGGTTCCGTACGGCGATTCGACATCGAAATTATCGGATCCCGGCGATCTATGGCATACCTATACGTTCATTGCCCGGGTGTTGGAAAATCCGATGCAGCAATCGGTTCGAGGCTGGGAACTTTACTGACAGAAAACAACAGCACAATTAATCGGTAGCAGCGTATAAAAAATAGGGGCCGTGCGACTCAAGATCGTACGGCCCCTTATTCGCATTGCCTTATTTGCACATACAGGTAACTCCCGAAATTGGCGGTTGTGGTTTCCCTGCCCCTATATAACAATGCCTTTTCCGCATGGGATCAAAAACTATCTTCAATCGGGATGCCTGGGGCATGAATGACAATCGGCATACGCCACCGTGTTGCCATTTAGGGATGAAGAAATGCACAAACAGCCTTTGGATTTTTTTGCTTTGCTGTTTGCTCGCCGCCCCTATTATTTCCGCGCATGACGATCCGAATGCAAATGTTCCCTCCATCCGTGCGGTTCGGGCCGATTCGCCGGTCACCTTAGATGGCGTGCTCGATGAGCCTTTTTGGCAGGAAGCCGATGCCGGAACCGGCTTCATCGAAAAACGCAGCCAGAAACCGGTTAAAGACCAGACCTTTATTCGCGCGGCCTATAACGATGAGTATCTGTTCATCGCGGTCGAGTGTATGGATGAGGCCGTGGAAGAGATCGTCGCTGTCGAACGCCGTGACGACCGGGTACTGCGCGGCGACGATCATATCGAGGTGCACCTGGATCCATTTCACGATCACCGTTCGGAATATGTTTTCTCGACCAACACTGTGGGCACGCGCCTCGATAGCAAAACCGGCGCGGGCGGCGGCAGTAACACCGGCTGGAGCGCGGATTGGGAGACAGCCTGTAAAATTTACGAAGACCGCTGGATTGTGGAGATTCAAATTCCATTCAGCGCCGTCAATTATTTCAGGCGCGGGGATCAAACCTGGGGGCTCAATGTCTTCCGCGAACTGCCACGACTCGAAAGCCTCACCGCGTGGAGTTTCGACCGGACTGACTACACCAGCGTGCGCCATTTCGGGCATTTGACCGGATTGAATTTGGATAAAACTTCTTTCGACCGCAATTGGGAATGGGAACCGTATGTGAGCACCCGTTACGACTTCGGTGGCGGGGATGAAGAATTGGTGACCGAGACCGGTATCGATGTCAGTTTCCGTCTGACACCATCCATCACTACCGCCTGGACACTCAATCCCGATTTTGGCGAAGTCGAATCCGATGCCGATACCATTGAACTGCGCGACACCGAACGTTTTCTGCCGGAACAACGGCCATTTTTCCGTGAAGGTGAAGAGCTGTTCGGGATGCCGCATATGCTCTATCACAGCCGCCGCTTTACTGATATCGATACCGCGCTCAAAACCACCGGCAAAGTGGGCAAAACCAACTTTAACTTCCTCGATGTTTACGGTGACGCCACACGCGGCGACAGTTTTTACGGTAACTCGACTGTCTTTAGGGCGGTGCAGGAACTCGGCGAAAAATCTTCCGTCGGGTATTTCGTAAGTAACTCCGATTTCGATGAAGGCCATTCCCGTGTCGGCTCGCTCGATAGCCTCTTTTATCTAACGGATAACCTTACCTGGCAATTCCAGGGCTCCGTGGCTGACGATCAGATCGATGACAAGGACGGCCTCGAACTTAAAAACAGCACGGATTATTTGGGCTTCACCAGCGTCGATTACCGTAACTACCCCTGGATCATGTCTTTATCGTACGATGCGGTCGGCGAGGAGTTCGATCCGCTGTTGGGGTATGTACCGCGTAGCAATATCTTTGGCCCCACCGCCTGGATTCAATACGGAATCGAACAGGATACGGGCTGGTATAAATTTCACAGCAGTACATTCCAAGCCCAACTTTATGAACGGGAAAATGGTGAAACGTTTATCCGTGATTTTCAGGGTTCCACGGAGTTCGAGTTTCACAACAACATCGCCATTCAGTATTCGCTCGATGAGGAGTACCGCAATCCTTACGACAACTGGCGGGGCCGCCTCGGATTCTTTATTTTCACCAACGATTTTTGGAAGGTGACGGATTTCTTTTGGTCAACCGGGGAGTATGAAGAGATCGAGTTTCAGGAATTCATTTTCAGCCGCCGTATTAAACTTCACGAACGGCTGCCGATACGTTACACCTGTACCGTTAGGCTCGAAGACGATATCCCTCAAGACAAAGAACGTACGGTTTGGCTCAATCAAGTGATTTTCGATTACCATTTCACCGAAGATATGTGGCTTAAAACATCGATCCAAAATCAGGACCACAGCAAACATAACATCAGCGTGATTTACGGCTGGGAATTTATCAAAAACGCCGATTGGTACTTGGTCTACAACAGCGTCAACAAAGGCGAAGACACCGAACAAAGCGTTTTCACAAAAGTGGCGTACCGGTTTTAGCGAGGAAGCGCAGATTGGCCGCGTCAGTTTCCCGCCTCATCTCCGGATTGATCCAAATAGGCCTTATATTCATTTTCTTCCTTTCGTGTCATCTCTGCAATTTCGCCGTCTATCACTTCATCTATATCAGCAGGTAAAATATCAACAAATCTTTCATCTTTGCCTGCTATATTATCTTTTGCATATTCCATTATTCGTTTTTCATATTCTCCTTGCCAAAAGCGAGGACCGCGATCATATAAATCAGGAGGCAAAATGCGCATTGCTAGTTCCATTTTCTGTACAATTTTGCGCCGGTTATCTGCCGTTTTTTCGATATAATCCTGCAAATCATTTGGATAGGCTTCACGTAGTTTCTTTACATAGTCTGGCCTAGCATTATTTCTAACAATCTTTACCCAATCTGTATTCCCTCCATATTCACCACCGAAATAATGCGCCGCCGCCTGCTCAACTGTCATCGTACCACACAAAACATTTTCGTAAGCTTCTATTTCACGCAAAAAACCACGTTGTATCTCATCAAAATCCTCCACCGTCATTTGGGCAGTCAATTCCTTCATTTCTGCTTTCATCTGCTCGCTAGTAACAATAATATCCTCTGAAGCCGCCATGAGGTCCTGTGCTGTACTATATAAATGAATATATTTATTGCTTGCACGGGTTAAGTCACTATCTGTTTGCCTATGTATTGGATCAATCTCTTGATTATTGGATTTTACCACAACTCTTGTTGCGGCAGCGCTTGGAGATAATTCACGAGTCATTACGGTGCTATCACCTGGAGAATCGGACGACTGTTTCTGTGATTTAGAATTAGTCAATACATAAAATAAGACTACGACGCAACAGACGATTGTGCCTCCGACGAAAATCATTGAATTTGATTTATTTGTAGACATTGTGTTACCCTTTCAGCTTAAAAAGCTACATCATACGACATATTACGATATCGTAATTGAGGTATCAAGCGCAGTGGTTAAACCAACTACAGTTGCATACATTTGCCATTCGGGATCTTCCGCATCAAAATGAAATGAACTCCAACAACCAACAACTGGTACTTGGTCTACAGCGGCGCCAACAAGGGCGAAGACACTGAACAGGGCGTTTTCACGAAGGTTACGTACCGGTTTGGGGGGGTGCGCAGACTACAAAAATAGAGCAAACCGGCTACAATTAAGGTAACACCTTACCAAAGTATGGATAAAACCTATAATATTTTTCATATTCTTTTATTTTCTTTTCACTTCGACTATCACTGCCCTCCCCCTCTATAAGATATCCAAGTCGCTTCAGACAGCTGAGATTGTTTCGAACATCTCTAGGAAGAGCAGCATCCAATTTAAGCCTTTCCTTTATCGTCAGCGTTGGAACATCAATCACCTCCACATCCATACATTCTCTATTACCCACAATTTCACATTTTTTGAAATGATCAACAAACATATTTCGATCCTTCTGATCACATAGCAGGCCTGTAACGCTAAGCATTATTGTTCCATCAGAGTACTTTACTGCGTGCAATGGAAGAAATGTTTTAGGATGAGTACAGGAAGTTTCAATTACAGTAAAGAGAATTTCTTTCAATAACATCGGATACTTTTCTTCCAAAAAATTATCAAATACAAATAAAGAGTTGTCGTATGAAACACCTTCGAATGAAATTTCTTTCTCAAATGCAATCTTATATTCATTCCACGACTTTTTCTTTTTCGGTGGACATTCTTTTTCCGAACGGTGTATCTTCAAACTCCTATAAATATCTGTCTCAGCCTTTACTGTCACTCTCAAGAGGCTATTGATTGTGCAAATTTTCGCTAGGTGTGAAATCTCAGAAAGACATTCCCGACTAAAATCCGTATAATCAATCCATGCAATCGTCGGATTCTCAGGAAACATTTGTTCTAAATACTCTCTAAATCCACAGTGATACAATTTCAACTTACTAGAACATTTGTGAAATTTTTGCCTTTTAAATATTTCACCATCCGCTTCGACTGAATGCAATTCCATTTTCGGAAATCTATTCGAAATAAGCCGAAAATCCTCCAAAAATGGACCCGCTAGTCCAACATATGTATATTTTCCAAAATCACAACGACAATTCAAAGCCTCGATGATTTCAAGAAATAAGAAACGATCTATCGCTTTATTGGGTCGCAGATGATAGGGTGGGGGAATCGATTTTGAGAGTCGGCTCATCATTCTGCCTCCTCTAAGATGATTTCAAAGCACTTTTCACCAACTTTTCTGGGATCGACATCTGGCCTGTAAAAAAGATATGATGACACACGCCTAACTTCCCTCACTGGTCGAGTAAACGCTATTCGTTCTATCGTTTTCTTTGTTGTTGGTCGTGGGAGCGGAGGTTTATATTGCATCCCCTTTATGGGGCCCTTCGTAACTGACATCTTTAATTTAGGCACACTGCTTTTTATCTCCAAAATATCCGCTACGGGCGACTTCTTGAATCGTGTCCGCGATTCCTCAATCAATTCCTTGGTCTTCCATTCATTTGTGTACTGTGTAAATATTTTTATGCCTTCGATCATTTTGTCACGAACATGCAAATATACGTCGGAAGATGCGTCGATTCCCCTTTTGGTGGTAGTCGTTGGCAATTTCTTTGGATCCTCCGAATTGAAAAGCACGATTCCAGAAATAGCAATGAATTGAGTATGATATTGTGGAATTCCCGACACTCCCCACCCCGTCAAGGATGTTTTGTCACAATAAAGAACAGTTCTATCGTTACATATCACTGTCCACCCTGCATCTGCCGAAGAATGCCTTTCCTTAAAATTCTTCATACCGCTGTCCACTTCTTCTTTGCTTGGAATCGGAGACGCAAATCCAACTGCAAGAAAAATATTAAGCCCATTATAATTAGCCTTGTAAATAAATGGGCGAATACAATCCTTCATCGGTTGACTTTCAATTTTTGAGAATATTAGTTTAATAGATTTTGGAGCCACTTTAACTCCATTAACAAAAATCTCGAATCCTTTGTCTATAATGTAGGCATAATGAGATGAAACTGCATCTTTAAAGGAGTTCAAAAAAACTTTAGATTGAAATTCGTTCTTGATGGAATCCTTAATTTTTGAAATTTCAATCGCGGTTCCAAGCCTATTAGATTTTTTAATAGGTGTCGAAGTAAGTTGCCAATCATCTTCGCTTTTAATCCATTCGGAAGTAAATCGAACTTTGTAAGATCTATCAGACGAGTGCGTTGTAACCGTGCAATCATTGCCAATTTTGAAAATTGCCCTTTTCATTCCAATTCCATAGGTGCCGACAGGCAATCTCCCCTTAAAATTCTCCTTCATACTTACGCTACGTCCCATCCGGAAAGCATAGTCATGAAGTCTCCATGGGATTCCGCCGCAATTGTCTTCTATACAAAACTTATCAGCTGAAAATGTAATTTTTGCCCAATATCCTTTGTATGGCGTCTTACGACCTAGCGTCTGATCGGATGCGGTCCTCTGAATACCGTCTACACAATTATCCAAAAGGTCCAATACCGCATCTTGAAGATGAATATCTCTTGTCAGCATGTGCACAAAAAACGACTTAACCGGATGAGCTGGGATTATATCCTGAGTTTTGGGCTGCATTAATTCCTCCTTAAATCTTGCGCCTGTCCAGAATTCTCCGGATTATTATTTCGGCAACAGTAGGGCAAACACTATTGCCTATTTGCCGGAAGCTATGCCATTTTGTAGGTGAAAACTGAAACCAGTCAGGAAATCCTTGCAGCCTTGCAGCTTCGCGAGGTGTTATTACGCGATGAGCCGACGGATGAATGGGCCTAACGGCTTGATAACTTCCTCGATCAGAAGCGGTTCCGGACCGCAAAGTTGGGCAATACCCATCCCAATCCAGTCGAGCGGCTTTGGATATTCTGTCTATTTGTCCCGGTTTAGTTTTTGAAAAACGAATCTTCACTTCATCCGTGTGAAGCGTACCCAAAAATCCCGATACAAGCGATTCATCTTTAAGATTTTTTATGGATACGGGATCGCCAACGCCTTTTGGTATCCTCCCCTTGATGGATTTCCAAAATGCAGATACGACGTCGGGATAACTGACTTTCCGCCATCCTTGTTCTTCGGTCTGCCAGCTTGGGAATATACTTCTTGGCAAACCATAAAAAGCGTCTTTAACAAGGTTTTTTTTGTTCGTGCCTTTAGAAATCATGTTTTCGGTAATCGTTTTAAAATATCTGTCCTTATAGCCAACAAACAAAACTCTCTTTCTGGTTGTTGGCACCCCGAAATCGTTTGCATGAACAACAATTGGCCTTAATAGATTATATTCGCCTTCAACAAAGCTAAAAGCGTTATTTATGAGTTCTTCATTTTGCCCACACAGAATGCCGGGAACATTTTCCGCGAGGAAGAAGGCAGGTTGAATTTCCCTTACAATCTCGAAGAATTTGACAAAAAGATGATTCCTCGGATCGTCAGCACGACGACGTCCAATAAAACTAAAACCCTGACATGGCGGTCCACCAATCAAGGCAACCGGTTCGCGAGGTTTTAATTTTGCGGCTTGAAGCAACTCTTTACCCGAAATACGGTTTACATCTTCAGGAATGTGCACGGTCGATCGAAAATTTCGCTTATGTATGTCAATAGCATGTTTGTCATTTTCAACTGCAACCGCGATCTTCAAACCAGCCCTTGCAGCACCTAAACTCAAACCTCCAACACCGCTGAATACGTCGATGGCATTCATGTTGTGTTTGATAACTCCTAGCGTCGCTTGCCATATTAATAAATACCGAGGAAATTCTCGATTCGCTTAGTCAGTCGTTCCATCTTTTGGGGTTTAGTTTGACAGCTCCAAATAACAAGAACTCCCCATCCTTCTTTTCTTAAACGGCGAATATTCTTTCGGTCTCTTGCAACATTTGTATCGAATTTCTTTCTCCAAAATCTTCTTCGGACTTTGGGCAAAGATCTTCCCTGTCGGCAAAAGTGCCGATGCCAAAAACAGCCGTGAACAAAGATGATTTTCTTTCGCGAGGCAAATACAAGATCGGGTTTCCCTGGCAAATCTTTTCTATGTAATCGATAACGATACCCCATGCCGTGCACAAGCCTTCTGACGATCATTTCAGGCTTTGTGTCTTTCGATTTGACAGCCGACATTATTCGGCTTCTGGTTTTCTCGTCCACTCTATCCATTAGCAAAAAGCCTTTTGTCTATAAAAGCCTTTTTGGGATCGAGTTCCGACGCAGTCTTGTAGAGAGACATTAACACACATAGACATCTGAAGCAAGCTGTTTTTCAGTCATTAAACTAGCAAGCATTCGTCAACCGTCAAAAGCCAAACGTCTGCCAGATGGACTACCGAAAATACAATGAAATGTTAAGCCAGAACTTTGGATCGAAGCATGAAGGCCTACTTGATTCTTTAGGACCAAATGCTCTGCAAGACGATGATTAAAGAAACTACTTAACCCTTTGATGAGCAAGAACTTAGGGGAGTGGGCGATAATGGAATCGAACCATCAGCCCTTGGTAAATTTAAAATTCAATCCGCAATTAGGGCGGATAACAGACGTAGAGAAACACAGCCCAAATTCGCCGTTAATTCATTGGGTGATTCAGTTCTTAATATTTCATGTAATCCTGAACCATGGCCGCGCTGAATGGGGTTTCGAGTATCGTCACGGTCCGGCTGGAGCCTGAGGGATCGCCTATTACGACCGCAATCTGTTGCTCGCCACACCAGTACATACCCAGGATTTGCCAATCCGGCGATGCGTTGCTCAAGCGGGCAATCTCTTCCACAAGATTGCCCGTCCCGTTCAAACCACCCCATTGCTGTTTGTGATGAAGAATACGCATGACCGGCGCGCCTTCGCTGAAACCGGATTCCACCGCGGCAAACAAGGAATCTCCCTCGGAAGAAACCAAAGGAGAGGATTGCGAAAACAGAAACGCCGAATCCACGGTCCAACTGGAAATCAAAGCAAAGCCATTGCCGGTGACATTCAACTCGTCATGTTCGGCGAGCGGCAAAGAATAGGTCCATGTATCGCCATAGGCCAACGTAACATTTTGATTCGCGCCGCCGAATAGAACCACCTGCCCGCGTGCCACATCGAAGGCCATGGCGTGCAACTGACGCGATGGCGGGCCGTCCGGTTGGGTCAATCCCTGCAATTCATTCCACGCCGTTCTTGCCCAGTCATTGCCATCATATTCCCAGGTATCGCCCTCGAATACATCGGTTCCCCCGAACAGTACGGTGGTGCTTCGCAATGAATCATAGGCCATCGCGGTTTGGGTGCGTGGGGTCACTGTGGTAAAGACATTCGCCCACTGCCAATTGGAACCATCCCACTCCAGCGGGCCGGTATAATACGCACAGCCACCATCAGGCGTGCAGCAACTCCCTCCGAATAGGACGGTTTTGCCCCGGGCATCGTCATAGACCATGGCATGGCCGCTTCGCAATCCCGGTTCCGTGCCGGAGACCGGATTGACTCCGGAGTTGTGTACTCGAATCCAACGTTTGCCGTCATATTCCCACGTTCCGTACTGATAGACCGTACGAACCTCGGCACCGATGTTCTGCTTTTTAAATCCCCCGTACAATACCGTTTTGCCCCGTTTCGCATCGAAGACCATCGCGCATCCGGCGCGTTCAGTTGGCCCATCGATCTCAATATGATTCCACGTTGAGCCGTCCCATTCCCAGGTATCGCCAAAGGTGACTGTATCATCCAGATAGCGCCCGCCGAACATCACCACTTTGCCCCGCCATGAATCGTAAGCCATGGCATGTTCCTTACGCGGCAGAGGGCCGGATTCGGCGGCTACAGACCATGAAGTGCCGTCCCAGATCCATGTTCTCCGGTCATAGTTTTCGCCGTAATCGTCCTCATTGGCCGTGCCCCCAAACATCACAATCTGCTGATGAGCCGCATCGTAGGCCATGGCATGCCCGTAATGCGGGCCGGGACCGTCTACATCCAATTCCTGCCAGCGCTTAAGGTTTGGGATTTGAGAATACGCATCGAAGCCAATCGAGACCGTGAATAAACAAACCAGAAACAACCTACTGCCGAACCGGACTATTCTCATCGACGGAACTCCTTCTTTTGTCAAAAATCGAAATAAAGTCCACTCAAATCATTGTTTGGAACACAAAATTATTTTACTTCCAATTGGTATGGCCGCCAATTCAGCGATGCTTACTCCGCTTCTAATTTTCACAAGGCTGTCCGTGAGCCGCATAAGCGCCGGATATCCGTATAAACAGAAATAGACAGAATGCGATTCTGCTAAAAGATAAGCCATAAGCGGATTCGGCTTTGCACAGATTTAAGAGGGAAAAAGGCTGAGGATGGATACGTAAGTCTAGTAAAATCAGAGTGGGCGATAATGGAATCGAACCATCGACCTCTGGTATGTGAAACCAGCGCTCTAACCAGCTGAGCTAATCGCCCGAACCAACAACCCGTGAATTCAAGCACTGCTAGCGCATTAACTCAAGTCGCACCCGGAAAGCATTGTGAGTCGGGGGTTTGCACTTCGGCTGGGGCGGCGGCGGATGATGGGCTATCCTGGCAAACCGCCTAAACCATTGGCAGGTGGGCGGATGGGATGAGGATGTTATGAAATCACAGCGGATACGGCATATATGCCACTGGCTGGGTATCATCGGCCTGACGGCTATCTGTTGGGTACAAGCCCCGCAAGCGGAGCCAGTCAGCCACCCGGCGCTTTCTCAATCCTGCTATAACTCCGGCGCGCTGATGCTGCGCAGCCTGGAACCATACCGCACCGCCATTCCGCAATTACCGGAATCAACGAATAACAATCCCGCGCTGCTGTTCCTGCCTGGTGGCGCACAACTTCCATTTGCGGTCCCGCAAATCCTGCGCGCGGCGGATGTGGATGCGGCGATACTGCCGACGATTTCCGAGCCCCAATGGCGTCTGGGGCCGGACCGCACCCCACTGATGCTCTATCCGGGCGATCCCGGCGCGAATCAAGAAACCATACGCGATGCAGTCCGGGCCTTGTTTGAGCGCATTGAAGCCAGGGAAGATTCCATCCCGGTCAGCGGACTTCCGGAGGCTCTGTTATCCGCGCCGAACTCCTCCCAGGCAACGGTTCCGGTGGCTTTGGTCAATACGCTTTTAACTGCTGAACGTTGGGCTGTCCTGGCCGACCTGGAAACCGGAACAGCGCTCAGCGATGAAATACAAACGTACTGGGCAGCCTGTGCTGACGAACCCACGGCGGACACCTTTCCCACGCTCGCCGTACAAGCGGCCGGTATAACCCAACGTGCGCGGGAAGCCCTGCTTCAGGCTTCAAACCGCCTTCCCAGTAATACGCAACCTCCGTCACAGAGTGGCGCACAGGTTGTTGTGGTATGGAATCCGTGCGCATTCGAGCAAACCGCAACAGTTATGGTCAACGTGCCACCAGGTACAGTTGTTACCACTGAGGAAGGCCGCGCGGTCCCGCAGCATCAGGATGCCTTCAAGCCCGCTGGCGGAGAGACGGTTCCGACTGTATTCCAGGCTGAAAATCTCCCGGCCTTGGGCTATCGTGCGTTCTATCTGCAAAAAGGAACCGCTAAAGAGACCCAAACACGCACGTTGACCGAGGCGGAACGGCTGCGTACACACGATTACTTGATCGATGTCGATCCATCACGGGGCGGCGTGGTGCGGATCATCCACCGTGATAGCGAAATCCCGGTGCTGGAGGCCAACGGTGAGGGAGCGGCAATCGGTCTATGGGGAACCGAAACCCAGCAAAACCGGGCCGTGTGCGAACTGCTTGAAAGTGATTTGGGTTACGCACTCCGGGTACGGTCAGAGACGAAAGACACAGGCTATCTGCTTTATTGCGCTAAACATGCTCCCGGTATCCAACTTCAGCCATTCGGAAAGAGCACACAAGGATTTTGGCTTTCAGCGTCCAAACTGGCAGGCAACCAATGGGTGGCGGGTGAGGATTTGAGCGCTTACGCGCTTCCCTGCACCACTGGCAACACTCCACAGCCCCTGCGCAAAGCCCGGTGGCTGGACCTTTCCTCCTCGCTCACCGTGCAAAGCGGCAAAGAACCGCCGGTCCCCATCGGACCGGTCGAAATCGTAACCGGCAATCATCCTGAGAGCATCCACGCCGGTCATGCCTTGCTGCACGCTCTTTTGCAGGCCGCCATTCCGTCCACGCTCAGCATCTCGAACCGGGAATCCGGAGTGGATATACCGGAACAAGCCGAACGCCTGTCGCGTCTCATCATCGGGCCGGATGAACCGGAGAGTGTGGCCCAGGAAGCCATCGATGCATTGCCGGATAGCGCGTTTCACTACTTACAGGCGCGTCTAAAAGCCAAGGGTTGGGCGTTGCTCCTGACCGAAGACCGAAACACCCAAGGCACACCCAATGGCAATCCGGCGCTGTTGCTGGTTTCCCGCGAGGATCGCTTGGGCGAGGCTGTTGAGGATACGGCCGCGCAGATCGCAGAAACAAAGACCCTCGACCTGCATTCCCGCGCCATGGCTTTCAAGCCGGAGCATTTCCAGGGTGTGGCCCAGGGCAAAGACAAGCAAACCGTGGGCCTGGCCTTGGTGAGCCGGTCCGGTGTACAGGCTGAAATGGCCCCCGGTGGACAGCTGCATGTTGCGGCTAATGGGAACCATCCGGAGGAACCGCTTTGGCTGCTGCCGCACAGCGGTGACTGGCGGACAGGCAATATTGCGCATCACGCAGAAACCTGCGCCCTGCCCTGTTCGGCGCAGGTCTTGGAGCCAGGCGTCCCGCTTTTGCAGAATGCCCGGAGTTGGCTGCAACTCGAATGCATGGATGGGGGCGCAGTGGAACTTGTGGGCGCTTTTATACGGGATGATACGCTCGCTCTGTTTGTGAGGGAGACAGTGGGCTGGGAAACCGATGCTTCACTCCAAACCGGCTTTGCCATCCACCGGGCAAAGCAGAGCCACAGCATAAATACGGCTCACAAACGGCTGCATGTTTCCGGCAGAGGAACCGTGAAATTCAGGATGTCAGCGTTCGCGATTGACACCCTGTATTTGGAACTCCGGGACAGGCCGCCGCGTGCGCAATAAGCAAATCGTTGGATTTCGTTATCGGCTCTGGTCATGCGCTAGTGCGGCGTTACGGCTTGGTGTACAGTCTTTCTTAGGGAACAGTGCAATTTTCATTCTGGTGTCGGGAGTAATTAATTATGCCGCTTCTGGATGTGCATGAACGTACAGATCGTACGGTGGTTGTGTGTCTTCGCGACCGTGTTATAGCCAAATACTATATGAATCCTGATGGTTCACGTCCCTATTTAGGGGAACTGTGGACGCCGAACGGTGTGAATGTTTTAGGCGATACACCGCGCGATCATCCCCACCATCACGGGATTTGGTTGGGGCATGCCAAGGTCAACGGTCTCGATTTTTGGCGTGAGGACGGCGGCGAAGGCCGTCTGATTCACCGGGCTATGCTGGCAAAATTAAGCGGCGAAGACCGCGGAATTTTTGCGGTGTTGAACGATTGGCGGGATGTGGACGGCAAAAAAATCCTCGAAAACGAAACAACCTATATTGTGCATGAACCGGTCGAGCACGGATTCAATATCGATATCATAGTGCGCCTGCGCGCCTCGGAAGGCGATGTCGATTTCGCGGAATGCTCAGAATCGGGGCTGCCGTTCATTCGTGTGGCCGATAAGCTCGATGTTAACAGCGGCGGATGCATTACCAATGCGGATGGCATGGTGAATGAGGCCGCGACATTCGGCAAACGTTCACCATGGTGCGATTATTCCGGCCCATTGGATGACGGAAGTTACGCGGGGGTTGCGGTATTCGATTTCCCGGGCAACCGTGGCTACCCAACCGCCTGGTTTACCCGCGATTATGGAGTGATCTCACCGAATTCAACACTCTGCAACGGCGGCTTCAAACTGCGTAAAGGAAAAGACATGCTTTTCCGATACCGTTTTTATGTGCACGACGGCACCCTGTTGCGTGCGCGAGTGGCGCGTGAACACGACCGCTTTTTGGAGATGATTCAAGAAGCAAAAGACAGTATCGTAAAAGCCTCGCATAACTGATCCGGATCGACCTCAGTCATCCGGCTGAGGCTCAGCCTGCCACGTCACATTCCTGGCGTTAAACAGCAAGTGGAAACACAACCCTGTGTCATCCTCTACCCGGTAGTGGTAGAGCGGATAGATCCCCTCAAACGTTTTCCAGGCCGCCAAAATCCGAGCGATTTTATGTTCTTTGCTCAGCCCCGGCCCGCCGGCGCCGCGCCGAAACCGTAAAGGTTCCATACGCGGTGCGGGGTGGCGGTCTGTTCCCTGTTGACAGTTGATTTCTTGTGCCTGATCCGGTCCGCCGGGTGTCCCCCAAACCACAGCGATGACCTCGGCATCCTGCAATATCTCTTCATTCATGGTGCAATATTAATAAACATTTGTTCAATAGTCTAGAAAAAGAAAGTGTATATTCAAAATGGCAAATGGGGGGAGGATTTACACGGCAATTACATTAACGCGGGCATGTTCACGGTCAGCAGGACATGGTTTAACAATGATCTCTACATCTTGATCGAGACGATTAAGCAAATGCATTAGCTTATCCATAGAAAAACCGGAAACTTCTCCGCGCAGAATTTTCGATACTTTCGGTTGAGGAATACCGAGAATTTCAGCGGCCCGGACTTGAGTTAATCCGCGCTCATGAATCAACACCCCGATGCGATGAATCAGCTCGGCTTTTGCCAAGCGGCGGTCAGGTTGAGGCAAACCAAGGTCGGCAAAAACATTACCACTACCGGTTTCATATTCGGGCAATTTCGCATTCATTTAGGAACTCCTCGTTTGGCAAGCTCGGCGTGGATTCGTTTTGCTTCTTGCAGTCGAACCTTAATCAAGTCTAATTCCTTCTTTGGTGTCTTTATACCTTTTTGGGACTTCTTTTGAAACGCATGGAGAACATATAAAACATCACCTAATTTTACGGTGTAGACCGCGCGATAGGCATCTTTGTCATAATCGCTCACAATTTCTACTATGCCCTCCATACCCTTCAAAATCTTTGTTGAAGAGTGTTTCCCGCCAAGTTGGGCTTCATAAAGAGCTTGGCCGATGATATGACGAACAACAATCGGAAAACACTTCACGACTTTCCGAGATGCGCCAATCCATACCACTTGTTTCAATTTCATCTTATCAAAATTATACCCTATTTGATATAAATCAAACCACAGAACCATCTAATAATAATAAACATTTGTTCACTAGTCTAGAAAAAGAAAGTGTATATTCAAAATGGCAAATGGGGGGAGGATTTGATTCTAGTGCAGTGCGTAAACAGCAACGCTATAAAAACAAATCAATACACGCATACTATTGAATCTTCCGGCACAGCGAAACCGAATCAGGAGTATCCCAAATGACCAGCCCCCGCTTTCTGTCTGCTGTTTTAACTGGCTTCTATCTTGTGTTATGCAGTCCGGCTTTGGCCGATACGTTGTTCGATGTCGAGCGGCAATTATGGAAACCGGCGCCGGATGATGTTTATCTCCAAGAAGTCGCACAAAAAATACCCACTGATTCCCCCATTCAATCTATTGCGGCACACGATGGCGCGGGCTATGCGGTCATGGATGGCAAACTTTATGTCATCGAAGGCGAGAATCTCACGCCTGTGCAATCCGCGCCTCAAGAGATTCAATCGATCCAAAACCAGGACGGCTCGCTTTGGGCATTGACAAAAAATGCCCTTTACCGATTGAAAGGCGATTCAGGCAATTCATGGGAAAAAATCGCTGATGGAAAGTTTGTGGATCTTTGTATGCATAATGGCGTGCTTCATGCGGCAACACGCGAAGATGCTTTCCGCTTGGAGAACGGAAAACTCGTCAATATCAAACCTGAAGGCGGATATCTTTCCAGCGATATAACGTTGGTCATGGAGGACGGTACCCAGGTCATTTCAGACCCCGTACGTTTGGGGCCGATTATGTGCATAACATCATACAGCAGCACGCTGTATGCATTACGTCCGGGCAAGGTGGTTTTATTCGATGGACGTATTGTCGATGAAAACACCATGGACTGGGGAGCATTACCGTCGCCGAATACACGGGACATGTTGGCGCAAGGAAGCCGTCTGTTTATCGCAACCGACCGCGGGCTGGCGGTTCTGCGTGGTGCGGCCATGACCACGCTCACAGGTGAAGATGGGCTGCCTTATGAGGATACAACCTGCCTTGCCGAAGGTTTCAACGGCGATTTGTGGATCGGCACAACCACAGGCGCAATCCGTATGCTCAAAGACGATTGGCATTACTTTGGCGCTCACCATTGGCTACCCGGCGATAATGTTCGGGATATCGCCGTGGACGGCAAGACTGTCTATATCGCCACGGATCACGGCATCGGCATCATCCGTTATGAACCGTATACCTTGCGGAAAAAAGCCGATTACTACGAACGGCACATCGACGAATGGGGCCATAAACGGCTTGGATTTATACACACACTCTATTGGGGCGGCGACGATAAAGGGTGGATCCGCGAAATCAGCGATAACGATGGTGGGCACACCGCGCCTTATTTGGCAGCCATGGCATTCAAATACGCGGTCACCGGTGATGAATCGGCGCGGGAAGCGGCGGTGGATACCTTTAAGGCAATGGTTTGGCTGGATGAGATCACGCCCAAAGACGGTTTTATCGCACGTGCGATCTGGTCCACAAAAGGTGACGTGGACCGTCGCGCCCAACACGGCTCCGGTGGTTTGCCCGCCAAATGGTATCCGACCGATGACGGTCTCTGGTATTGGAAAGGCGATACCTCCAGCGACGAAGTCGATGCGCATTTTTATAGTGTTTCGATTTTCCATGACCTCGTAGCCAACGACGCCGAGAAAAAACGCGCTCAAGAACACCTGGCCCGCATTGCGGCACATATTGTCGATAACGGTTGGGTTATGCGTGATATGGATGGGAAACCCACACGTTGGGGACGTTGGGATCCGCAATATCTCTTCCAACCTTATGGCATGGCCGCTCGCGGATTAAATGGTATGGAAGCACAAACTATTGTGCAGACAGCCTACAGCCTTACCGGTGAAGAGAAGTTCAAGAAAGCATTTCAGCAGCTAATCGATTGGGGCTATCACACCTACACAGTGCGTCAGAAAATCACCTTCCCACCGAGCGATATTGCGCCTTGGGACGATAACTTGGCCTTTCGCAGCTATTACACATTGATCCGCTATGCCGACGACCCGATTCTTCGTTCGATTTATCTGCGCAGCCTGGAACGGACTTGGGAAGTCAAACGTATGGAAAAAGTATCTTGGTATAACTTCGCCTATAGCATCATGACCGGTAATGACGGCGAATTGGATGTCGGCATAAACCATCTGCGTGAATGGACTCTCGATTGTACGGAACACAGTTATAAGAACTCCCACCGCGCCGACCTGGCGCCCGAACCGGGTTACATTCCCTATGGCGGCGGCACACGGGGAATGTCCCCAAGAGAAACATCGGTAAAACGCGGAAGCCGCGACGCCCTGCCCTATGATGGGCATCAAGGCGGACGAAGAGTGATGGAGCCATCAGGTTTTTTGCGTGATTATTGGATGGCCCGGTATCACGGAATCATTGAAGCGCCTTCGGTCACAGATAAGGAGTTGATCTCGGTCAAACCGAGAACCGGCCAAACATTCGGCAGCCCACCTTATGACGGCCCGGAACGGCCGGAGATTTCGATGGGTGAAGACTCTTAGGTTCGCAGCCGAAGCCAAGCGTTCCATGAGATTACGGTATGCTCGTCATATCCCCTCTATTATGGAGCGCAAGAATTGATAGGCTAAAATCTAAGCAGATGTGTTGTCACGAAGATTTTGTGTACTTTGTTGAGTAAACCTATTGGTTCGGTGGTTTGGCGATGTTCTTCAAAATTGTCATCGGTCAAGCGAAACATAAGTGGGGGATTACGCTGCTGGTCTTTTTGGCATTAACCTCAGTTGTAACGTTGTATATCTACCTAAAAAACACAACTTCGTTTGCCAATCGCTCGATGCAGCTGATTATGAAAAATATGGGGCACAATCTGTTAATTCTGCCCGATGAAGCCGATCCCTACAACACCTATCTCTGCACAGACCGGCAGCTACTGTTCCCCGACACATCAACGGTAGAGTTAGCCAAACACGTCCATTTGGCGTCCCGGTATTACGTTTCATTGCTGCAGCAAAGCATAGCCATCGGCGAGAACCGCTTTATCTTATCGGGGATCGAACCGGTGCCACGCAAGGACGAAACACGGGAAAAAGGCAACTTAATTAAGCCATTAAAAGAAGGCACATGCCGTCTGGGAGCCGCTGCTTCCGCCAATTTAGGTTTGGACCGTGGTTCAATGTTGGAACTGATGGGGCAGCAATTCGAAATAAAGGAAATTCTGCCCTCGAAAGGCACGGAAGACGATTACAGGATTTATATTAACCTGAAGGATTGCCAAAGCCTCCTCAATCATCCCGGGCAAATCAATGTGATTCTATCATTTGCATGCCTTCATGTTGGCAACCTGGAAGAAACTGAGGCATTTCAAAAACGAGAACTTCCGAAATTTTTACCGGGATTCAAACAAATCACAAAAACCGACATTTTCCAAGGCCGCTACTTTGCGCGTCTAACCACACAAAAATCGCTCTACTACATACTAGCCTTGGTTTTTGGCATCACTGTTCTTTTAATCGTTGTGACAGGCCTGCAAGAGGTTTCCGAACGCGCGCGGGAAGTCGGCATTCTGGTCTCGATGGGCGCGAACTACTTCACAATCGTGGGGCTTTATTTCACCAAGATTTTGCTTTTGGCATTGGTGGCCTCAGTCGTAGGCTTTTTAATCGGATCGGCGTTATCGGTTCAGTTGAATGCTTCTTATCTGACGTTCAACACCGCTCAGATCCGAATTGTATGGAGCAACCTGCCGAGTGTGGTCTGGTTGACTTGCGCCGTTGCATTGCTTTCTGAAATACCTCCGATGGTGAAGCTTTTATGCATGGATCCAACGGCGACCCTGGTTGAGGAATAACAGCGATGCTTGAAACACGCAACGTGAGCAAACTTTATACAAGGTCCGGAGAAGAAATTCGCGCTCTCGACAGTGCCAGCCTGCACATTGAGAAAGGTGAATTTGTTACAGCTTATGGGCACAGCGGCAGCGGCAAAAGCACATTGCTTTTGCTGTTGGGCGGAATGTTACGGCCTACTTCGGGAAACGTATTATTTCACGATCAAGACCTATATGCACAATCCTTTTTGAAACGAAACCAATACCGCAAAAGTGTTGTCGGTTTTGTGTTTCAAAAATTCTATCTTATGCCGTACTTGACGGTATACGACAACATCCGTCTATTGCTATCGATTCGTAGCATAGAACACACCGACCGTGACCGTATCGAGTCTTTTGCCGAACGTCTGGGTATCGCCGGACGTCTGCAGCACCGCCCTGCTGAGCTAAGTGTGGGCGAACAACAAAGAGCCGCATTAGCGCGTACTCTGGCTGGAGAACCGGAGATCATTCTGGCCGACGAACCAACCGGAAATCTAGACAAAGAAAACAGCGCAATCATTGCCCGCTGCCTGCAAGAAGAACACAAAGCAGGCAAAACGATCATCTTAGCCACGCATGACGAAGCCCTTATGGAATTGGGCACCAAGAAAATTCAGTTGGCCGCCGGAAAAATCGTGAGTGAAAATTAAATAGCAACTCTTTGTTTGCCACCGAGAAGCCACTTCACCTGTAACGTTCGCGGAAATTCTCAATACGATGAAATGTAATGTAGTTGGAATCGTGGTAGCTGTGCGCACCACAGTATGCCGTGCGGGATAGGAAAATAATATCATCCCCATCAAATTGAAAATCGACATACTGAAAGCCGGTTTTCGAATCTCGCCCGATGTTGCCGTAGTCCTGAGGATCCTCCAACAACGTCTCGTGGTATTTCCAATGCCGCAGATCCTTTGAGGAGAAGATCGAAAGCACATTACGTTGATTGGGATTATTGGGATTGGTGTTATTGTTTGCCAATGTCCAATAGCGTTTGGTCTTAGGATCATAACGAATAGCGAATTTGGTCATCCCACCCGGAAACTCGATAAATCCGGTTTTAGAATCGAATTCCACTCGGCGGCCTTCATCCAACACATTCACAATCGCGGCCCGGTTCACAATCGGCAGCGAGTTAACGCGCAGGATATTGAGAAGATTGCCTTGCGTATCCACAACGACATTGCCTTCCAGCCATCCGGCAGCCCTCCCTCCGGGCAAATGCTCGGCGCCGGATGCGAATTCAGGTGGATCAGTTTCTTGGTTGTAGGCCAGATGATTGCTTTTACGCCATGAAGAAGCTTTGAGAAGATCTGCATCCGCATCGGCGGATATCACCAGCGAATGAAATCCCTTTGGCCATTCCTGAGTAACATTGTCTTCAAAGGCGCGATAAATGCGGCCTTGATATTCGACCACAGGCATAGGCGCACAATGATAATTGGGCGGTTCTTTGCCGGAACCACCGGGAAAGAGCAATCCGCTCTCCGCGTCTTTGGGATCGGTCCAGGTTGTGCCGTTGTCATCGCTTTTACGTATGACAATCGAGCCGTACTGCTCAGAACACCCCAGGTAATAAAGGCTGCCCCGGTGTAGAAAGAGATTGGCCCAGAATGTTCCTACAAACTGACGTTCAAATTTCCATGTCTTGCCGTTATCAGTAGAACGAAACAACCGCGCTTGGTTGTATTGCCTATTCTCGGCGGACTTTGGCGCACCGGGACCAAATAAGTCCATCGCGGCCAAAATATCTCCGTTCTCTAATCGAATGAGGCTGGGACTACCGATATAAATCTTGGATTGCGCGGGAGAAAAATCGACAACACTCTCCAGCGGATTGAGCCGTTCGGCTTGTGACACGTGCGATGTGGATACACATGAGTTCAAGACCCCAAGTGCCGCAATCAACACGAAACAGAACTGGAAGCAACGTCTGCCTATCATAACGAATCTCCGGAGTTCAGTATTAAAAAATCGTGTAAAAAAACATCGGCTCGTCAATACGCTTAATTGCGATTGAGAGCCGATGCGGACTGCTTTGTCACATAAAACGTCTTGTTTTCACCACTGCAATCACTGAAGACTCAAGTGGGAATTTTGAAAGAGAATAATACTTCTCTTCAATCACGGACCATAGCGGACTATATCACCAAGACTTACAACACCGTTAGACATATCATAAATGATATGTGTGTAATAGCCGTCCATCGTGGCCGAGCTATTGACCTTATCCGGCCCGAACGATTTGATGAAATAGAGAGCGTTTTCTTCGCGGGGAGTCGGCCCCCATTTGCTGGTACTGAGTTGACTCGTCTCACGTTCAAAATACTCATAAACCGGCCCGCCCCATGCTGAGGGGATTTCAGCGCCTTGATTGAAAAAAGGATCGAAAGGAACTGAAGCCATATATGATATTGGAGTCGTCAATCGAGCCCAACGCTGATAAACAGAAACTCGCGTGGTACCGCCGGCTAAGGACGCGGACGGGTACTTGTTGTTATCCAGGCGATAGGACTCCAACGCTACAGAGAGGTTGCGCTCATCTGAAACGGCTCGGGAAACTTTAGCCCGCATTTGTGCATTCAAGAAATTGGGCACGGCAATAGCTGCCAAAATGCCGATAATGGCAACAACAATCAAAAGCTCAATCAATGTAAAACCGGACTTCTTAATCATATAATTTCCTCACACATAAATGAAAACACCTGTTGCCTGGGAACATTTCGTTCAAAAGTAACACGTGTAAAATTATTAAACTGTTGACCGGCGTTACCGCCGAATTGACTACGGATGGCTTTGCGCTCTTTAGGGGTTAGATCCGACCATTGCAGATAGAATTTGATACCTGTAGGAACGGCGCTGATGCCATTATCGTCACGTACCGGCTTATGTCCCGATACCCAATTTTCCAATTCCCACTGATGTCCGGGCCCAACCCATGTCGTTTCAGCGGAACACCGGCCGCGGTATCCAAACGGAATTGGAATAATCATTGCCAAGTTGCATCAGCGAATGTCAATTAGGACATTCACATTTATTATCCATTGCTAGCGTAAGTAATGTTAATCTAACACGTTACAGTTATAATAATAGCGCCCCCGGCAAAATGGAACCGCAAAAATCGCAAAAAAGGCGCTTATCAAGAGTTTACCTCATTCTGAATCAATGATTTGTTGACACAGAAATCCTCTTGGAATGGATCACCATGTTCGGAATTAAAGCGACTGTTCAGTGCTCCTGTGAACATGTTGGGACGAAGGAACAGTCAGCTTGTTCACCTGCGCGGATTGAACCATGATAGTAGGCCTGTATATGGCAGTGGGTCGGTTCTGAAGGGCTGTAGCTCTGTCCTCACCTTCCCAAGACTTTATCCTTAAGGAGATCGTCACCAATGGCTGCGAATGTCGAAGCCCTAGCAAAAGAAGCGTTAGAAGCCGGAGAAGGCATTCTCCGTTTGTTACCCACCTGGGTGCCCCGGTCCTTTTTGCATCCGGGCCGCCGTATCAAACTCCATCCCAACGATATGTACGCGTATGGCGCTCATCGCGGCGGCATCGATGAACGTTGGTTTGCCTCCACAACTCATGCGGATAACGAAGGCGCCGCTGATGATGAGGGCATGAGCTACGTTGTCTATAATGGCGACCGCTTTTTGCTGAAGGATGCGATTGAAGCACTCGGCGCAGAAATCATCGGCAAAGAGATTTGGAATAAATACAAAAAATGGCCGGTCTATAGCAAATTCTTCGATAACATGGGGCCAATTCCGCACCATATGCATCAGACCGATGAACAAGCGGCCTTAGTCGGCCAAATCGGCAAACCGGAAGCGTACTACTTCCCTCCCCAGCTCAATTACGTTGGTAATAATTTTCCATATACCTTCTTTGGTCTCGAGCCAGGCACTACCAAAGCGGATATCCGCCGTTGCTTAGAACGTTGGAGCGAAGGCGATAACGGGCTCCTGGATTACTCAAAGGCCTATCGTCTTAATCCGGGCACCGGTTGGTTGGTCGATCCGGCAATTCTTCATGCCCCCGGTTCGTTGGTAACTTACGAACCGCAATGGGGTTCGGATGTGTTCGGTATGTACCAGTCCCTGGTCGAAGGACGTGAAGTGCCTTGGAGCCTGTTGGTCAAAGACATGCCGAAAGAGAAACATCAAGACTTGGATTTCATCGTCGATCAGCTGGCCTGGGAAAAGAACGTGGATCCGAACTTCCGCGACAACCACTATCTGGAACCGATTCCCGACGGTGATACGGCCAGTGAAGGCTATGTGGATCGCTGGATTGTCTACGGAAAGATCGATAGTGAACAACGCTTTAGCGCCAAAGAGCTGACTGTTGAACCAGGCGCTAAAGTCACAATCAAGGACAATGGCGCTTCCGGGCTGATCGTGACCCAGGGACGGGGACGTATCAACAAGATGACCTTGGAATGTCCGGCTTTGATCCGGTTCGGCCAAGAGACAGAAGATGAGGTATTCATTACGCAAGACGCGGCGCGGGCCGGTGTTGTGTTTGAAAACCTATCAGACAAAGATCCGCTGGTGACGTTGCGTTACTTTGGACCGGAGATGAATCCGGGCGCCCCGGCGGTTGGCGACTACAAAAAGAACTAAGACAATACGAAAAACTTACGATTAAGTTTTCATCCTGGGAGGATCGAAATGAAACGTATTTCACTGGGATCTTGGGCCTTTAGCATCGGACCGTATGCGGATCATCCGGTGTCTTGGGAAGACGTAATTAAGAACCTGAAAGAACAGGGCTTTGACGGGGTGGAGTTGGGGTCGTTCCCGCCGCATCCCAATCCTGACGATATGCCGGAGAAAGAACAACGCCAGGCATTGGTTCAACAGATGAAAGAGATCGGATTGGATTTTTCGGCCTTGGTTCCGAACCTTTGGTCGGAAAAGCTGATCAATACCGACGATACAAGCAGTTACATTGAGAATTTCCGTAAAAATCTTCAATTCTGCAACGATGTTGGTATCGAGACGATTCGTGTGGATACGGTTCAGCCGCCCACAATCTTCGATGAAGTGGATTACGACACAGCCCTCAAACGCGTCGTAGATACATGGAAACGTTGCGTTGAAGAATCAGCTGACCGTGGCGTGCGTGTAACCTGGGAGTTCGAACCGGGCTTTGCGTTTAACAAACCGTCAGATGTGTTTCAGATTTTGGACAAGGTAAATCATGATGAATTCGGCGTCATGTTGGATACCTGCCATGCACACATGGTGGCCCATGTCGGCGCACGGCAGCCGGGTGAAAAAGAAACATTGCCCGGTGGCGCAAAAGAATTGATTGAAAAGCTGAGTGGCAAAATCAACCACATTCACCTGATTGACTCCGATGGCACCTTGCATGACGACGAAACATCGACACACGCACCCTTTGGTGACGGCGAGTTGGATTTCGACGAGCTGGTTCCCGCGCTCAATAAAGCCGGATGTCCGCACGATTGGTGGACCGTCGATCTCTGCTTCTGGCCAAATGCGTGGGATGTCTCATCCAAATGCAAAAAGGCTATTGACGAATTGAACGCCAAATACGGGGGTTGAAATCATGGCAAAAAAACTAAATATCGGACTAATCGGATGCGGTTTTATGGGCCGCACACACTCCAATGCATACCGCAAGGTTAATCAGTTCTTTGATTTACAGACTCAGCCGGTAATGAAGGCGGCCTGCGCGCATATCAAAGATAAAGAGACGCTTGAGAAATTCGCGGCCAACTGGGGCTGGGAAAGCACCGAAACAGACTGGCGCAAATTGATTGAGCGTGACGATATCGATGCAATCGACATTGTCTGCCCCAACAACATGCACTATGACATCGCCATCGCCGCCGCCGAGGCCGGTAAGATGGTTTTCAGCGAAAAACCTTTGGCTATGAATGGTGAGCAAGCCAAAGCCATGACCGAGGCCGTCGAAAAGGCCGGCGTGGCCAATATGGTTTGGTTCAACTACCGGCGTGTCCCGGCAATTTCACTGGCCAAACAGCTGGTGGATGAAGACCGGATCGGCAGGGCGTTCCACTACCGCGCTTTGTACTTGCAGGATTGGACAATCAGCACAGATGTGCCGCAGGGCGGAAACACATTCTGGCGTTTGGATGTCAATGTGGCAGGTAGCGGCGTGACCGGAGATCTGCTGGCACATTCCATCGATACTTCAATCTGGCTAAACGGCTCAATTTCCGAAGTCTGCGCAATGACCGAGACATTTATCAAAGAGCGGGAAATGCAGGATGAGCCGGGCAAAGTAATGAAGGTCGGTATCGATGACGCCTGTGCATTCCTGGTAAAGTTTACCAATGGGTCTATTGGTACTTTTGAATCCACGCGGTATGCGCGCGGACGCAAAAACTACAACACCTTTGAACTGAACGGTGAAAAAGGCTCGGTTTACTTCAACTTGGAAGATGCACACCGGCTCGATTACTTCGATCACCGGGACGATTCACACGTTCATGGTTGGCGGTCTGTTCTGGTAACCGACTTCGAACATCCCTATATGGACCATTGGTGGGTTCCGGGTTGCAGTATCGGCTACGAACACACGTTCATCCACGCGGCGGCCGACCTTTTGAAAGGTCTCGAAGACGGCAATCCTGTACGGCCGAATTTCCGGGATGCGCTCGAAACTCAGTATGTTTGCGACGCGGTACTGGCATCAGCCAAATCCGGGAAATGGGAAAAAGTGCCCACGGCATAAGATCACCAAGATCAATAATTCTTGGAGGCATAAAGCGTTATGAAAATCGGCATGAATCTTCTGCTGTGGACTCCCGCGGCAGATATGAGTCACATATCAGTTCTCGACGACCTGAAATCATGGGGATACGACGGCGCGGAATTTCCGATGTTCGATCCGGCCTGTTCGCCTTGGGGAGAATTGGCCAAATATATGGACAGCATTGGCCTCGAACGCACGGCGGTAACAATCGTCTCGCACGAAGCCAATCCGGTCAGCGATGATCCTGCCATCCGCAAGGCTGGTTGCGAATATCTTAAGCGCTGCATCGACAGTTGCGCCGAGTTGGGGGCAACACGCTTAACAGGTCCCTTATTTTCCCCATGCGGCGGTCTTGTGGGCCGTGGACGAACGGATGACGAGTTCAAATGGTGCGTAGAAATCATGCGCGAAGCGGCTGAACATGCCGCCAAAGTGCATGTCAGTTTGGGGCTCGAAGCACTCAACCGTTTTGAGACCTATGTCTTCAATAGTCAAGAAGACGGCGCCAAGATGGCTGAAGCGGTCGATATGCCGAATTTCGGACTGCTTTATGATACTTTCCACGCCAATATCGAAGAGAAAGATGTGGGCGCTGTAATTCGTAAGATTCAAAAGCACATCGTCCATATTCACATCTCTGAGAATGACCGGAGTACACCGGGACGTGGCCAGGTGCATTGGGCCGAGACGTTCGAAGCCATTAAAGAAACCGGCTATGATGATTGGTTGGTTATCGAAGCCTTTGGACGGGCAATGCCCGAAGTTGCGGCGGCCACATGCATTTGGCGTCAAATGTTCGAAACGGAAGAACAATTGGCCCGCGAGGGTTTGGCGTTTATCCGCAAGAACATTCAGTAATATTCTATAGTTTACGATTCTCTGCACAGCCCGGTGGTATCCACACCACCGGGCTGTTTTTTATCCCAGCATTACAGATTGTCCACTCGATATCATAACTGACGCAGACAAGGGGCAGGCGGGAATTCAAGCAACCCGGATTGATAATTTGTTTCAATAGACAAAACGCAGGAAAAGGCGGTGGATACATGAGCCGGTCTGCGCTATGCTGCCCGATACTGTACATTTCACGCTCTGATTCGGGCAGGCAGTGCGATCCCCGAACAGGCCAAGGGATTTGTTCCCCTTAGGAGAATAGAGATGCATACACATAACCGAGCCCGGCTGTTTGTCGCCAGCTGTCTTGCGCTGACGGTGACCGGCATGATTTTTATCATTCGCGGCCATATCGAGAGCCAAGTCATTGAAATCTATGATATCACTCATGCGGACTATGGCTTTGTTTCGGCGCTTGCCTTTGCAGGCTTCGCCACATCAATGGCCGCTGTCTCCCCCATGATTGATTTCTTGGGCATGCGCAATCTGCTCTATCTAGCGTTTGCTTTTCATATCGGCGGCTTGTTGGCATTTATTTTTGCGCCGACCTATAGCATCTTGGCCGGTTCAATGTTTGTGGCAGGTATGGGTAATGGACTTATCGAGGCCATTATCAATCCTCTTTGCGCAGCCGAATATCCCGAACAGAAGACTCACAAGTTAAACGTGCTTCATGCATGGTGGCCGGGCGGTTTGATTATCGGTGGATTGCTGGCTTTGGGCATGGATATGATAAATCTGCATTGGCGGGTACAGATGGGTATCATTATTCTCCCGACTATTGTTTATGGGATTCTTATTTTCGGACAGAAGTTTCCGCAAACAGAGCGTGTAGAAGCCGGAGTCTCCACAGGAGATATGTTTAAAGAAGTGATTCGTCCCGGTTTTCTTCTTCTCATGTTCTGCATGATGATTACCGCCATGATGGAGCTGGCTCCGAACCAATGGGTCGAGTCAGTACTGAAAGATGCGGCGGAGATGTCGGGTACTATGATTTTGGTTTATGGAAGCGGCCTGATGTTCATTTTGCGTCAATTCGTCGTGGGGGCAGTTGCCAAACGTGTATCCCCCATTGGCATCATGTTGTTCTCTGTCACAGTCGCGGCCTGCGGCTTATTGCTGCTCAGTTCTGTGTCGGGCGAGACAACCGCGGGCATGGCCTATGTCTATGCCACAATATTCTATGTTGGTGTCTGCTACATGTGGCCGACCATGCTGGGAATCGCAGCCGAACGTTATCCCAAGGGCGGCGCAATGACCATCAATATGATGGGTATTATGGGCCAGTTCTCTGTTGGATTGATGATTTGGAGAATGGGTTCAGTGTTCGACAATATGGGGCCTCAGGCCACATTCCGTTACGTGGCGATGTTCGCAATTTTCCCCTTTATCGTGTTTGCGGCTATGATGGTTCGTCACCGTATGGCGGGTGGATACAAGGCCGTTCGCCTGGAAAAGCAAAATCAATCGGAAGAAAGCTAATCGCGGACGCCGAATACGGCAAATACGGCTCGGGAGCCCCTGGGGTTCCCGGGCCGTTTTATTGTAGCATCATGGTCTAGGTACCATGGCACAGTGCGCATACATAACCCCCTCGAAAAGGCGGTGCATATTCAACGCGGATCCATCGTGCGGGGATGGCTGCTGTATTTTCCATAGCCGTAACAAGGATAAGGACAAACGAAAGTTTATCGCCGGGCTCAAACGCCAACTCCAGCTGGGTAATTATGATTTCACCGGCTATGTCTTCACTGCGCCGATGAGTTTTCGGACACTCACATTCGACCGGTCGGTCTCTTTTGTTGGAGCACTTTTTGTGGGTGGCGCAGACTTCAGCGGTTGCCGGTTTGCAGGGCCGGCAACCTCATTTGCGGGAAGTTATTTTGGCGGCAAAGGAGCAAACTTCAGCCAGGCCACTTTTACGGGCAAACGTCTGTCTTTTCGAAGAATGCGCGCCGCCGGTCAGGTTTTTTCATTTAAACGTTCACGAGTCGCATGCGGGGAGACTTCTTTTGATGAGGCCCAAATAGAAGCAAAGCTGGTAACTTTTGTGCAGGCGCATATTACCGGCGAACGTGTAACACTCAATAATATCCGTTGCGACTCTGATGTATTCAGCCTGGAAAAACTTCAACTGGAATGTGCACAATGGGAAATCGAACGTTCAGTGCTCAAATGCCAGGGGATAATTGCCGATGGCTTACAAGCAAGCGTCAACATTTTTTCGGTCCGTGACTCAACGTTCAACGCACTCCAAGTAAGCTGGGAGGAAGCGTCGATTGAAGGAGAGCAAGTTGATTTAGAAGGAAGCCAATTCCACGCATCAACCATCAATTTTGCACGCGGACGTTGGTCGGCTTCACAAATGGTCAATTGGAGGAGGGTTCGTTTCACAGGGGATACAGTGGATATGGAGGCATCTCTATTCGCCGCTCCCACAATCGATATGGGCTACTTGAATGTGGAAGCCAAACAATTCCGCTTTGGCGGCAGCCGTTTTGAGGCTGGCAGGCTTCATTTGAATTCGTGGCGGCTGGATACGGATGATGCCGATTTGGCCGATATGAGTTTGGAATCCGGAGAGGCCGATCTATCCCATTGGCGCTGGACAGGAAAAGAACTCAGCCTGGATAGGCTGGAAGCGGCGACGAACGAAACAACATTTTCAAATGCCCATTTTTCGGGAGCACGTTATTCATTAAGCCATGCGGATTTCCAGGGAGGCATCTACTCACTTCAAAATTCATATTTCGCCGTCGACGATGTCCGCTTCTCCGATAATCATTTCGGAGGTGACCGTACGCTTATCCGGCGCAACACATTCATGGGCCCCATGCACATGGACGGCGCATCGTTTACCGGACAAGAGATTGTATTGTGGCATAACCAATTCCGAGGCCAGACTGCCAGTTTGCGACAAGCACGTTTCCCTACACAAGGAACTTGGATCGCCGAAGATGCCTCCAAAATCCAATTCTCCGGCGCATCCGTCGCACGAGTGGATTTCAGCGGCTCAACTTGGGAGAGACACGGTGGACGCTACCGATGCCTGGATGAGATGGTCGCCCGTGATGGGGAAAGCCTGTTGGAGGCTTCAGACCTATACCGTCAGCTGAAAGAAGCCCATTTACGCGCCGGGGAGCGCCACAAAGCCGGTGATTTTCTTATCGGCGAAATGGAGTGCTACCGCCGTCTGGCGGGCGGTTCCCAATTGCGGCGGCTATCTTGGCTGCTATGGTTTCTTTCGCGTTCCTGCGGCTATTTTGAACGTCCTTGGCGCACGGCGGGTTGGTGTGCGTTGTTGTTTATGGTCGTCATCGTGCTCAATCTCGCACTGGCCTCACCCTTTATTCTCTGGCCGTTTAAACTGCCTTCGATTGAGACAGTAGAGTACTTTTCTCTGCATCCCAACACGCTATTGCCGGCATTGGGAAGCCTAATTCTGACATTCGGCTTGGCGCTCACCGGCTATGTGTTTCGGCGTTCAAAAAGCCGTCCATTGGATACGAGCGTATTTCGCCGCTCGGTTCCCGGCCTATCCAGGCGAAGTCATGCTATGAAGAAGCCGCTGTCTCTAGAATCTTCAAAAGATCAACCGCCCGATGATGATACGTATGCTTCCGCTTAATCGTCTCGCGGCGCGATTCAATCCATTCCCGCCGCTTGGAAGGATGGTCCAGCCAATAGGCAACGGCATCGTATAAAGCCTGTGGCGAAGCGGCCACCGGACTTTCCAATCCATCCCACCAGTCTTTGACAGATTCCTGCACATCCTTGGCGGCATGACGCTTTGATGATAATAGAAATCCGCCAAATCCGGGGAAGATAAAATCACGTTGGGTTGGAGAGGCAAATCCCTGCTGACTTCGAAGGTTGATGTTGACCGTGGCCGAGACGGCCAAGTCGGGAAGGTCATGCGCAGGATCGATAGGGGGATGCAGCACTCCGCGCAGGGCCGAGTCCTCCGGAAGGATTTTACCCCATTCCGCATTGCCATAGATTTTAAGCCCCAATGGAACAAGCGGCTCCAGCATGCAAATCCGCCATAAGTTGTTTGTCAGCACATAAAGGTAATAGGCCAATGAACCGGTATAAGTCACACGTTTGGTTTCTTGGAGCAGATTGTCTTCAAGGAGTTCCGGGAATGTGCGGTGCGGATCGAGAAGCCTGCGTTCGACAATGGAATCAAAATAAGCGGCCAAATCGGGTGCAAGTTGAGCGCGCCAATCACTCATATCTTTCACAGAACCGACATAGGCGACAGGCGATGCAAATGCATTCCTGTATTGGCCCAGCTCTAGACTGTCTGCTGCAACAGGCAAATACACGGCATGACGCGCACCCCGCTCTTTGATATTGGGCAAGAACGCGGGATCGGCGGCGACAACAATATCGTGTTCCCCAAACGGCTCCTTGCCCATGATGAATGGATCATCGAGAATCCAAATCAGACGGGGTATATCCAACGAAGCCACTTCGCCGGGCGAATAGCCCATATCCCCCAAGTACACGGCTGAAGGCTGATTCACAAAGAACAAAGCATCCGGATCCGCCTCTTCTAAACCTTGGCGCAGTTCTATAGTGGCCTGGGGCGTTTCCCGCCGCAGCGGTGTAACAAACACCTCACATCCTGCTGACTGGAGCCCACGAACAAGTCCCGCCACAATCATACGGGCACCGTATGAGCCAGGATCATCGAATGTCCAGATTTTCCGGATTGATGCCATTGGAATGACCAGCGCCTCTCCCAAGATACCGACACACCGTCTTATTGGTTATATCGGCCTATTGCTGGGCACACTAGCGTATTCAGGCCATACCTACATGGTGGACGAGAAGATCGTGTTTGAGGTGACGCGCAGTATTGTTGAGGATGGCGATGTGATCTTTGATGCACCGATCCATATGGCGGTGCCAAACCGAGCCGGTCAAACCGTAAGCCCTTTTGCGCCGGCTCCATCGCTCTTGGGTATTCCACTGTACATCATCGGCAAAAGCGCGGCCCGAATGTCAGGTGTGGAGCCCCATCGCGTATTTGAATTGACCGTGGCCTGCGCCATGCTGGTCAATGTTTTTCTTTACGGTATCGGCATGACTCTTACCGCGCGTTTGGCCAAGCATTGGGGCGCGACAGAGCGAGATGCCTTCCTGGTCGCCCTAGCCTTAGGACTGGGTTCATTTTGGTGGATTTATAGCCAAACGTTTTACCGCCAAGTTGCGGCAGGCGTATGCACACTTTGGGTATTTGAGCGGATCGCCGCCTACCGCCGCCATCCCGATATCCGGGGCGTGCACCTGACCGGTTTGGCCATCGCCTGCTTATTGCAGTGCCGTCTGGATGGCGCCTTAATGACCCCCATAGCCACCATAGGCCTTCTATGGCAAAACAACGCGCGCTGGCCATCGTTCCCAAACGCCAAAGAACATTTAAAAACGATAGGAATTCTCTCGCTCTGGACTACTATCGGATGCGCGGGGATTCTTGCTCATAATGTGGCCCGGGAAGGCAATCCGTTTGTTTTCTCGATGCAGGATATCCATTTTACCTACCCCATCATTGTGAGTTTGCCCAAATACTTTTTCACGGTTCGTCTTTCGGTTTTTCTGAATTCGCCGCCTCTGTTGCTGACTCCAATTGCTCTTTATGCACTCTGGAAAAACCGGCAGGGTGATGCGGCATTGGTTCTAGCCATGACCCTGTTCTACTTGTTGTTATACGCCAGGTGGGATAAATGGGACGGCGGATTATGTTGGGGTCCACGGCTTACGCTTGTACAGACTCCGGTTTGGATCGCCACGCTTGGCGCATGGCTGGCAAACCGAGCCCCTTGGAAACGTTGGACGGTTATCGCACTAACTGCCATCGGTATGCCTATACAAATTCTGGGTATTCTATTGGATCAATCCGATTTTCACGATCTGGCAACATTGCCGGGCTGGAAAATTTCCGATTTGCATGATGTTTGGTGGGTAACCGCATGGCCTGAGATTCCCGTTGCAGCCGGTCTTATGGTGGGTGCAACGGTGCTGATGCTACTGATTGTATTCTTAATGCTGCGCCATGGACTTCGTGTGCTTGAATCCTCAGACCATGGTAATCCTGACAATTGTGGAAGCAGAAACCACACATAAGGCAGGGAGTAAGAGGTTGGCATCGATTCCTTTTCAACGGCGGCTGGTTTATTTGGGCATCCTATTGGCGCTTTTCGCCTATTCCGGAAGGCTCTATGTCGTCGATGAAATTATGATCTATGACACCACTCTGAGCTTGGTTGAAGAGGGCGATGTTTCCTTGCATTACCCGGTGCATATGAGCGTTCAAACTCCATCAGGAGATCGCGTTTCGCCATTCCCCCCCGGTCAATCGTTGTTGGCCGTTCCTTTTTATCTTCTTGCCAAATCCGCAGCCTTTGCTTTTGATATTGGTCCCAAGGCATTTCCGGTGTTCTCGAGAGCAATAGTCATAACGCTCAATCTTTTCTTCTATGCATTCGGTTTGGTTCTAACCAGCCGTTTGTCGATGCATTGGGGCGCCAGCCGGCGGCAGGCCTTCATAATCGCTCTGACGTTGGGATTAGGAACTTTCTGGTGGGTTTACAGCCAGACACTCTACCGCCAATTGCCGGCGGCGGTTCTGACCCTGTATATCATCGAACGTCTCTTTGTTTTCAAACCAACGGATAGTCTTTGGGCATCGTTTCGCATCGGAGCGGCCTTTGCGCTTTTGTTATTGTTCCGCCTGGATGCCGTTCTTTTGGCCCCCATTATTTTGCTTGCATCTCTTTGGCAATCGGATGCTCAATGTCCGCAGATTCCTGGGTTTTCACGGATTTATAAACATGGAGTTGTTCTATTCGCATGGGGCATAGCCGGAGGCGGAGCGTTGCTTCTTTTCAATCTCTTCCGTTCCGGCTCTGCGTTTGATTTTTCAACATTGGGAATCGGATTCAGTTACCCGGTCCGGTTGAGTTTTCCCATGTATTTATTTTCCAAACGGTTGTCATTATTTCTTTATTCGCCACCATTGCTGCTTGTCCCATTTGCATGGCATGCCCTGTGGCGCCGGAATCGCCGGGATGCCATACTCATCTTGTTGTTTACGCTACTCTATTTGTATCTTTATTGCCGATACGACAATTGGACAGGCGGCGACTCTTGGGGGCCGCGTTTTACATTAATTCAAACTCCGGTTTGGATCGCGTTATTGGGGGCTTGGCTTTCCGGCGGGAGCCGGTGGAAAGAGTTTTCCATCATCGGTGTAACGAGCATCGGCATCCCCATACAACTATTTGGAATTGTGCTGGATCAAGCACGATTCCCGAACTTTGCCGAGTTGCATGCTTGGCCCTCAGAATCGTTGCGGGACACTTGGTGGTTGGAAGGTTGGAAAGAATATCCGGCGGCCACGATTGGCTTGTTTATGTTGCTGGTGTTATGCACGGTTTATGTATTTATAAGTATAAAAAGCGGTTTGGTCTCACCAGACTCAGGTGAAAAGCATGTCTGAGCGTGTTGAATTTACAGTTTCAAATGATAAAGACGGAGACCGCTTAGACAGTTATCTGGCAAACAGCGCACTCGGCCTTTCGCGCCAGTCTGTGCAACGATTAATCCGCGACGGTCATGTGCAGATGCGGGAACCGACCTCTGCAGTGCCGCAGCCTTTAGCGCGCGCCAGCCGTAAAGTTATAGCGGGTGAACGTATCATTGTGGACGTACCCGAGCCGATCCCTTTAGATCTAAGTCCCGAACCGATCCCTCTCGATATTTTATACGAAGATGAATATTTGGCCGTTATTAACAAACCGCCGGGTTTATGTGTTCATCCGACCGAAACACGCCGGGCAGGCACACTTGTCAATGCCCTTTTGTACCACCTAAAAGATCTATCCGGCATCAGCGGGATTTTGCGTCCGGGCATTGTCCATCGTCTGGATCAAGGCACCAGCGGTGCAATTGTCGTTGCCAAAAACGATGAAGCCCACCTGGGAATCGCGGAACAGTTTCATCGCCGGGAGGTTGATAAACGTTATGTTGCGGTCATCGATAATGCTCCCTCCTGGGATGTCAATGAAGTCGATCAACCTATCGGCCGGGACTTGAAACACCGGAAGCGTATGATGGTTCACCCAAAAGGCCGGGCTTCTCAGACAACATTCAAAATGCGCGCGAGACATAAGAATTTGGGAGTAGTCGATGCCATCCTGCATACAGGACGAACCCACCAGATCCGCGTGCATTTACGCCATTGTGGCTGCCCAGTCGTCAATGACAATTTATACAGATCGCGTCCCTATCAGGGGATTTTGGAGGCAAAGATTCTTGCATATCCCGGTCTTTTGCTTCATGCAGGAAATTTGTCCTTGTCACATCCAGCGCACGGCGCAAGACTGCACATCGAAGCACCGCTACCAGAGGAGTTCCAAAATATTATCTCGTGGATAACAAACCAAACGCAGAACGAACCCTCCTGCTAAATCCTCAAGATGTCGAGCGAACCCTTCGGCGTCTCGCTCACGAATTATGGGAAGCCCATAAAGAAGGCGAGGATATGGCCCTCGTTGGTATTTTGACTCGCGGTTATCATTTGGCCGTGCGTTTGGGAAAAATTATCCATGAGTTGCGCGGTTCACCGGTTGAAGTCGGCGCATTAGATATTGGCCTTTATCGTGATGATCACGATTTAAAAGGTATTGCGCCTTTGGTACGGAGCACAGATATCCGGTTTCAAGTCGACGGGCGCCCAATCACGCTTGTAGATGATGTTCTCTTTACCGGGCGAACAGTGCGCTCAGCGCTTAATGCGCTATGCGATTTGGGCCGCCCCAGCCGCGTACGCTTAATCACGTTGCTTGATCGCGGACATCGCGAACTGCCGGTGGCGCCGGACCATGTAGGCCGGGAGATTTTTACCCGCCGACGCGACACCGTTCAGGTTTTATTACAAGAAGTTGATGGAGAAGACGCAGTCTATCTGGTGGAACCACGATGAAATCCAGTCCTTTTGTACCGCTTGCAGCTGACGACCAACATTTATTAGGACTGCGTGGTGTTTCCCGGGAGCGTATTGAGCGCATCCTTGATACCGCGCGCGCCATGAAGGAAATCCATACCCGTTCGGTTAAAAAAGTCCCAACCTTACGGGGCAAAGTTGTTGTCCTCTTGTTTTATGAACCAAGCACCAGGACAGCAACAAGCTTTTCTTTAGCGGCACAACGGCTTTCAGCCGATGTGCAAAGCCTGGCCACATCCAGCAGCAGTGTAAAAAAAGGCGAAAGTCTGGTGGATACCGCAACGACATTGCGGGTGATGGGCGCAGATTTTATTGTAATGCGCCATCATTCAACCGGCGCTCCGCACCACTTGGCCAAACATATGGATATCCCCATCATCAATGCGGGGGATGGATGGAACGAACATCCGACACAAGCGCTGTTGGATCTTTTCACAATTCGCGAGCATAAAGGCCAAATCGAAGGGCTGACCGTAACCATCGCCGGGGATATCCGGCATAGCCGTGTAGCCCGCTCGAATATGTGGGCTCTGAAAACCATGGGCGCAAATGTTCGTATGGTCGGACCGCCAACATTGATGCCTACGGATATTCAAGACTACGGCGTTGAAGTCTATACCGATCTTGATAAGGCAATCGAAGGCGCTGATGTTGTCAATATCCTCCGTATCCAACAGGAACGGATGACAAAGTTTTTCTTCCCAAATCTTCGGGAATATAACTTCTATTTTGGCATGACACCGGATCGTTTGGCCCGCTGCAAACCGAATGTGTTGATCATGCACCCCGGTCCTATGAACCGGGGCGTAGAAATTAGCAGTCCGGTTGCAGACGGCCCGAACTCAGTTATTACCGAACAAGTAACGAACGGAGTGGCGGTACGTATGGCGGTGCTTTACCTCTTGGCATGGGGCAGGCACAAGCAAACACCTGCAGAATCCAGCGAATTGTTATGGAGTGCGGCCGCTGACGAAACCGGAACGAACGAGCAGGCAGACTAGAAATAGACCGGAAGAAAATGAATTCGGGATTGCTAATACGCGGTGCAACAGTCTTCAATCCAAGCACAGGCCAACAAGCGATAGGCGATGTGCGTATTGAATCAGGAACGATTGCAGAACTCGGCACAAATCTGAAGCCGAATGGCGAAGCAACAATCGAGGCGGAGGGGCTGTGGCTTTTCCCGGGCTTGATTGATATGCACGTACATCTGCGCGAACCGGGGCAAGAAAGCAAAGAAACGATTGCCACCGGCACGCAAGCGGCAGCGGCAGGCGGCTTCACAACAATCGTGGCCATGGCCAACACTTTGCCTGTAATCGATGATAAAACGGGCGTTCAATACATAATGCGGACAGCCCAAATGCACGGGGTGGTTAATGTCTACCAGGTAGGAGCCGTCAGTAAGAACCTGCAAGGGGAAGAGATGGCTGACCTGGGCGAAATGGTAGAAGCCGGCGCAGTAGCCTTTTCCGACGATGGTAGAGGAGTCATGAACTCGCTTCTGCTACGCCGGGCAATGCAATACTCGACACTTTTCGATATTCCAATTATCGCCCATTGCGAGGACCATAACCTTTCGGGTGGTGGCGAAATCAACGAGGGTTCGGTTAGCACTGCGACAGGCCTGGCCGGAATCCCCAGAGAAGCGGAAATCACAGATGTCGCGCGCACCTGCATCATCGCCGAGCAGACCGGTGCGCGGTTGCATTTGGCGCATATCAGTTGTGCTGAATCTGTTGACCTGATTCGTTACTACAAAAAGCGAAAAGTCAAATTGACCGCCGAAACCGCGCCTCATTATCTTCTGCTTACAGAAGAAGCCGTTCAGAATTACGACACCAACTCCAAGATGAATCCGCCTCTGCGTACAGAGGCTGACCGTCAGGCTTTGCTTGAAGCCTTACGAGACGGAACGCTTGACGCAATTGCCAGTGATCATGCCCCGCATACGCCCGGGCAAAAAGATCAAGAGTTCGACCAAACGCCATTTGGTATTATCGGTTTGGAGACAACCCTGCCTTTGCTTTTGACCTATTTGGTAAATGAAGAGGGTTTTGAGCCGATGGATTTGATTAAGCAGCTGACGGTCAATCCTGCAAAAATCCTGAAATTGAGTGAAGGAACACTTGAGAAAGGCGCTCCCGGTGACATTACCCTCTGGCACCCCCAAAAACCGGGCAAGATCGATAAGAGCCGATTCCGTAGTAAATCACGCAATACGCCATTCGATGGTTGGGATGTGAATGGACGCGTCAGCGCCACAATTCTCGCTGGAAATGTAGTTTACGCCGCATCGGATGGTCCGGCTGCCGATCTAAAAAAATAGATGATTTTGTGTGTGCTGTGGATTCCATTAAGGTTTTCATCAGGCGCCAAATGTGAAATTATAAAGCTGCTCTAAAGGAGATCGCCTTATGCCGTCGATCAAGCCACCGGCGGTGGCCGGTCAATTTTACGAAGCGGACGCCCACGCCTTGCGCGATGAGATTCGCGGTTATCTTGATGCCGCTGAAGTATCGCCAACAAACCGGAAACTGGCGGCGTTGATTGTACCCCATGCCGGTTATTTCTACTCCGGGGCGGCGGCGGCCTGCGGGTATCGCCTGGCCGAAGGCCAAGACTTCGATACAGTTGTAATCTTTGGGCTATCCCATCGTGTCCCCTGTCATATTTCGATTTTAGACGCTGACGGGTATCAAACCCCTTTAGGGGTGGCTGAGATCGACACAGAACTGGTCCGCTCAATCCGGGAACGGATGCCGGGATTGGAATATCAAGTCAGCGCTCACAGAATGGAGCATTCTGTAGAAGTTCAGATTCCATTCATTCAAGTGGCATTACCCGGCGCCAAAATTGTTGAAATTCTTTTGCAGGCGGATGACCCCCAAACCTGCTCTGCTCTCGGACAAGCCGTGGCCGGTGCGATTCGAGCCCATCCCGAAAAAAAGGTATTAATTGTTGGCTCTACCGATATGACCCACTATCAATCTTATACGAAGGCCAATGAAATAGACCGAGCCACACTTGAAGTCTTAAAATCCTTGGAAATGGATACGATACGGGAAACAATAGAGAATACGGAAATGATATTTGGGGGGCGGGATTGCGCATTGTGTAGCAAAGGCGCTGTTTATGCGGTACTTGAAACGACTTTGATATTGGGAGGCAATCGTGCTGAGATTGTCACCTACCGAAATTCGGGCGACGCTGTGTCCATGGAGCAAACCGGAGGCCGGGTAGTAGGCTATGGTGTAATTGCAGTGTATGAAGAATAAATAGAAAGGCTTGGACCGTGGCAGCAAATAACCTAGATAATCTTGCGGAAGGTTCTGTCTTGCTTGATGAAACCCAACAACGGCATCTCCTGGAAATCGCCCGCAAAGCAATTGAAGCAACAGCAGGCGGAAATCGCTATGAACCGGTTATAGATGCGCCATATCTGGAACTGGAACGAGGTGTTTTTGTAAGCCTGCATATAGATGGAATGCTGCGGGGGTGTTTGGGCCGATTTGAAGCAGATGGGATTCAATTGGGACGCCTGGTGTCCATCATGGCCGGAGAGGCGGCTTCTCACGATCCGCGATTTCCCGCCGTTCGTCTCCAAGAAACCAGCTTAATCGATATTGAAATTTCCGTATTAACGCCACTTGAGAAAGTCAACTCGCCTGAAGATGTAGTCCCGGGAAAACATGGGCTTTATATTGTGGGCAGAGACCCGGCCGGATTCTCGCGTTCGGGCACATTACTACCCCAAGTCGCCACCGATCACAATTGGGACCGGAATACATTTTTGGATCAAACTTGTATCAAGGCAGGCCTGCCCGAAGACACGTGGAAATTCCCAGATACGCAGATTTTCGTGTACCAGGCACAGGTATTCGGTGAAGAATCGCTGGGCATGCTAGACAACGGAAAAGACTAACGTTTTCTGTGAACGCTAAATAATCACGCCATCAAGATAATTACAGAAAATAAAAATCCGAACCTAACCGCTTTATGTACAAATTTCCTTAAGGCGGTTCTGATCCCGTGCTGCGGCGATTTCCATGGCAATACGGTCGCCATAGCTGATGGATTCGCCATACAAATAGCTGCTATGAGGTGTAAAGATCGTTAACGGCGAGCCGGGGATGCGCATCGAAACATCGAAAACAACCGCTTCCTCTTTAGGTGGACCGGCACTAATCGCGCACTGCAAAGCAAAAGGACCGATCATACCCGGTGGATGAATACGTTGCGTGGTCGACACAAACTTCTCACCCATCTCAAAGATTTTTTCGATGATCGATTCTTTTGTCGTACAAGCGATATGGCCGTTTTCGATATATTTCGGTTCCAAATATTCAAGTACTTTCATCTGCTGCGGCACAGGCAATCTAAGTAGCCCATCCAAATTGGTTTGCCGCCGTGTATCGGTGCCCATGATTTCAAGTTCATTTTCAATCACAGACCAAAAATAATTAAAATTGATGTGCACACCAACAATGTATTCTTCAATGACAGATTTGGAGAGACCGTCTTCAGTAATGACTCCCTTTTTGAGCAGTTCCCCGCTCTGCTTGCGATAGTCATCCGGAGAATCGGCATAGAAGAACGCACGCTCATATCCGCGCGCCGCTTCAGCGACTTTTACAATCACCAAACGGTCGATTTCTTCCGGTGAGTTGTAAAGCCGGGGATAACGTATATTCGCTTCTTTGAGGATTTCGTATTGATTTCCGGGAACGTCACGCTCTTCGAGTTTGAGCATGGTTCGCGTGCCGTAGATCGGAACGGCGAGTTCACTTTCGGTCTTTTCCCAATCGCAATACACCCAAAAATAGCGGTTGTGCATCATGATGGTGTTGCGCTTCCGCAATTCTTCTTGGATGTCTTCGCGAACGATATCGCGAAAGTGATCGACAAGTATGATATCATCCACACAGCCTTTGCCATTCCGGCTGCGATAATATTCGGAATAAGTCTTATCGCGACCCCGCATACATACCGCCAGGGTTCGGAATCCGGCGCGTTTTGCGCCACGACATACATCGAGGCCACTATGCCCGCCTAACGTCCCGATCGTCAGCTGCGTGGGATCGTAACCATCAAGAATTTCATCAATACGGGGTTTCAACGGATTGGACATGGAATCCTCTGCTTTGTAATGAAACGGATTTTGGATGTTTCCAGTCTAGTCCATTCATGCGCCGTCGAGAACGTCATTCAAACGGCCTTGCTCCACCGCCATTTTAATCTCGCGGGCAATACGGCGTCCGGTCGACATCGGCTCTTGCCAAAGGATATCGGTATAGGGGCTACCGTTCACATAGGGATTTGTGCCAGCCACGATTCGCGCAGAGATTTCAAAGGTATAGAACTCTTTTTCCGGCGTCATGATGGTTTCAAGACAGAAAGGACCAAACAGCCCTTTGGGGGTGAGCGCAAGGCTTTCCCTGACAACAGCCTCTCCCATCATGAGTGCCTCGGTAAGAAAACTTTCGCGCATCACCAAGGGAATGTTACCTACGATGACATAGCTCGGGTCGACCTTGGCCAAAGCAATCTGGTCACGGGCGCTGATTCTTCCCAATGAATCGACATTGCTTTCGTAACGTTTATCGAATCCCATCAATTCGATGCGATCCATAACACGGGACTGGAAAAAGTGGATGTAGATGGGAACGCCGATGATGTATTCCTGCAAAACATAGTTGCGATCCGTGTAACCTTTGATTTTCTCGGCGAAATCGTCCGGGGAATTTGCCACAAAATATCCCTTCCCGCCTTCAGCGCCGTGGAACTTGACAATAACGCTACGGTCAATTTCAGCGGGGTTATCAAAAATACGGGGGAGCCGTAATCCGGCATCCGTGAGCCACTCGCGCTCTTTGGTTCGGTCGGATTCCCAATCCAAAATGTCTTTGCTGCCGAAATACATGCAGTCCAAATCGGGAACCACCCCTCCGGTCGAGGCCAATAGGCTGCCATGAGGGATAAGAATGGCATTTTCCTCAATCAGGGTATCCATAACCGGGCTTAAGTCGGCAAAAGTGTCGACATCGAGGATCCGGTCGGCAACCGGGAATACTTCATAGGGCTTACGATGGCCTTCACGGCAAATCACGATTGTCTCAAAACCTTCTTGATGCGCGCCGTGAAGAATCTGGAGGGCTGAGTGGCTTCCGAGTGTTGCAATCTTTGGTTTCATGGAATCTCCAAATATGAATCCCGTAGAATCCTAGCCGCCGAGCTCGCAGTCAACCTTTCAGGGGGGGTAATGGCATGTTGCCAAAACCCGCATATGGAGTGAAATGATCTAAATAAGACATATAAATGACCGCACGGCGGCGAAGCTTACTGTACACTAAAGGAAAGGAGTTCCCGCCGTGCGTGTAGAGTTCATTAATCCATTTTTAGAAGCCGCTGACCACGTGTTTGGAGAGTTGTTGAGTGTCACGCTTAGTCGTGGCCGTTTGAGTATGAAGATGCCGGATATGAACTATCCGCAGGTATCCATCGTATTAGGTGTCGTCGGACAAGTACACGGTCAGGTTATTTATGGATCATCGTATGACACGGCGAAGGCAATCGCCTCTAAAATGATGATGGGCGCGCCAGTAGACTCACTAAATGACATGGCACGTAGCGCGTTGGCGGAATTGGGTAATATGATTACCGGGCAAGCCACAATGGGATTGGAACATGCAGGTTTCCGAGTAGATATATCACCGCCCACAATCATCACAGGAACCGACATACGTATTGCCACACCCAAGACTCAAATTTTGCTTGTACCTTTGGAACATCCTGACTTGGGCAAATTCGAAATCCATGTCGGACTTGAAGAACGCTGATAAAATCTCCATGTTTTTGTCACAAATGGAGCGGGTTTTGCGTTCTGGTTAAGTGATGTATTTTGGGGCTTTTCCTAATAAGTCCCTTAACACACTCAATACATTAAACTTACAAAATAAATGACAGCTGTGTCTTTTGGCACGAAGTGGATCCTTTGGGCCAGCATGGCTCACGGAGGTCCGAGCGGATGGCCACAATGGCAGGAAAACGTGACTATTACGACGTGCTTGGTGTAAGCAAAGGCGCGTCCCAGGATGAGATACGGAAGGCCTATCGGAAGTTGGCGCTGAAGTATCACCCGGACCGGAATTCCGAAGATCCTAATGCGGCAGATAAGTTTAGAGAGTCCACAGAGGCCTATGAAATCCTCTCCGACAAAGAAAAACGGTCAGCATACGATCAATTCGGACATGCCGGTGTAGGCCAAGGCGGACCGGGGAGTGGATATGAGTTTACAGGCGCGGCCTTTCAGGATTTCGAAGATCTTTTCGGTGGATTCGGCGATCTATTCGGAGAACTATTCGGTGCCTCAGGCATGGGCAACCGGGGTGGCCGCCGTACACGGGCACGCCGAGGCGACGACCTACGATACGATTTGGAAATCGACCTTGCCGAAGCCTATCGGGGCGTAGAGAAAACCATCGATATCCCTAAACAAGTCACGTGCTCCACCTGCAATGGCACGGGTTGCGCAAAAGACAGCCAACCTCAAACCTGCCCGCAATGCCAAGGCATGGGACAGGTGAGATTTTCGCAGGGCTTCATCAGCATTGCCAAAACCTGCCCGCGTTGTGGTGGAGCGGGTACCAGCATCACCAATCCCTGTGTCACCTGCCATGGCGACGGACGCGTAATGTCCCGCAAAAAGGTAACTGTTCGTATACCGGCAGGTGCAGACTCGAATCTCAAGCTGCGCATTACCGGGGAAGGCGAGGCCGGGCAAAACGGAGGCCCTCCAGGCGATCTTTATATCTTTTTGGGTGTGCGTGCCCATCCAATCTTCCAACGGCAAGGGGATGATCTGCTTTGCGAAATCCCCATTTCATTCAGCCAAGCGGCGTTGGGAGAAGCAAAATTGAGTGTTCCCACAATGGACAAAAAGATCAATCTTAAAGTCCCGGCCGGAACACAAAGCGGGAAAATATTCCGTGTCCGTGGCGAGGGTATGCCGTCGCTTCGAGGAAATCATCGTGGCGACCTTTTGGTGCGCACACTTGTGGAAACACCAACCCACTTGAGCAGCGAGCAACGCAAATTCTTCGAAAAGCTGGCAGAGATCAGCGGAGAGGAATCGAATCCGCAATCGGCGTCATTTTTCGACCGCGTGCGCGAATCGCTCGGATTCTGAATAAAGACATTCCAATACATCGCCCTCGATAGTTGGATTACAATCGGGGTCCAAGGAATAGCATGATTGGTCAGCGTATCCGGCGGGCAATAAAAAATCCCTGGATATGCTTTATCTTGGTTCTGGTGGCAATCGAGCTGATTTGCCGCGTTTCCATTCTTTTTTTTTACTCCCCACCGAACAAACTCTATACCTGGGCGGATGACCGAGGTTGGACATTGCGTCCAGGGTATGAGGGTGAAAACTATCACACCACAGTCCACATTAATACTTTAGGACTTCGCGACCGTGAGCGTGTAATTGCAAAACCGATCAACTCCAAACGGATTATCTGCTTAGGAGATTCGCGCACATTTGGCTTTGCAGTGCACGGACATGAAACTTACCCCTCTATGCTGGAACGAATACTCAAATCCAGTGGCGATACGTCACAAAACACGGATTTGGAAATCTGGAATGCGGGGATACCAGGCCATACCGCGTTTCAAGGCCGTTGTTATTTAGAGTCAGAGTTATTGCAGGCAAACCCGGATATTGTCGTTATTTCATATGGATTTAACGACCGGCGCTATGTCGCAAAACCGGAGTGGATTGATAGCCAGGAATACTTTGTGAAATTCGCCTCAGGAATGAGGCTGCGTGAACGGATGAGTCATTTGGGCATTGGGCAAATTATCGCCAATGCGGCGCAAAGCATTCAACGTTATCGTATCACACGCAATCCACCATCACCCTTGGAACTTACGCCACGGCTGGAACAAAAAAACTACATAAGCGAATTGAAAAAGACAATTGAAATCTGCCAAAAACACAGCATTGTCCCCGTATTACTTTTGTTATCCGATGCTCCACTAACTCGTGCCGATGTCGAACATGCACTCGATCTTATCGAATCCGGAAAGATCGAAGAAGCAGTTCCTATTCTTGAAGAAGGGGATTTGAGTGGTCTCTTCGGGAAGAGCCTTCTTTGCCACATTGAACTCATTAAACTCGGCCAAAAGACAGGTGTAAATTATTTAACGCAAGAACAGATTATGCTGTATAACTTTTCCGCATCGACACATGGCGCATCGCCGGTGCGGCATGATCGTGATTACAGACATGCTGCGGCGGATCTGGCAAAAGACTTGGGAATTACTTGCGTGGATATGACCAACCGTCTGGATGCCATGCCTCAAGTGTTCCTCGATCAATGCCATTTCAGTCCGGTAGGCCACGCAGCCGTAGCGGAGGCGCTGGCCGAAGTAATTCCTTCTCTGCTTGCGCCAGCAATTCAAAATCCATCGACAGAGAGTCAATAATCATCTGTAGCGGTTATCTTAAATACTGTTCCAAGCAATGACGTCGAATTTAAATCGTGCAAATAGGATAGTTACCGTATTCAGCAGCAATTTCGGCAAGGATTGAGATATTCTCAGGCGGAACATGCGGCGCAACCGAACAGGCCGTTGAAAGAATATAGGCGCCACCGGGCCCCGCAATTCGAATTCTTTCCCGGGCGGCAGCGGCGACATCATCTTGGGATCCAAACAGAAGCGTATTTACAGGATCTAGATTTCCTTTAATAAATACGCGTTTCCCAAGCCTCCGCACCGCATCGGCAATATCCACATTGCCCAAAGGTGGTGGATCGAACGTATCGATACCATCTACACCACTACGTTCCATCGCCTCCAGACGATCCCCTATCGAACCACACGTATGCACATAAACCGGAAGATTCTTTTTCTCTTTGACGCCTTCAACAAGACGGCGATTGTAAGGAAGCACAAACTCTTCATACATAACAGATGAAATGAATCCTGCACCGGAAAAGGCATCTGAGATTAAAAGTGCATCAATATCGCAAGATGTCTGCAATACACCGAGTTCGATAGCGCCTTCAGTTAACCTCGCCAAGATTGAATGCGCTTTCGATGGATCCTCCACAAGCGCCATCATTCCATTTTCAAAACCGAAGAATTCCATGAATTGAGAAAACGCTGAAAATACTTCGCCATGAACAGCCAACCGGTCTCCGGTCAGTCTTCTCGTTGCACGTAGTGGACTCAGAACATAATCCGGAAAGAAATCTCCCGGATCGGCGGCATCCGTTTGAAAAGCCCATCGATAGGGATAGGTTATGCCTCCTAGATTATGGGGATCGATATACCATAAACGCTCGGCCTCCACAGTCCGGAAATCAGGCAGCTGACGTTCGGTTTGGGAATCGATGAAATAATGAACATTATCGTCCGGCGGGACTTTGGAAAGACCGCCGGAACGCCAATAAACCCACCGTTCGCGATCGCTTTCTTCCACATGATCAACCAGATTGCGCCAATCAGGAAATCGGCCTAGCAGATTGACCAACACACCATCAAAACTATAGCGGTCGGCGAGTTGCACGAGCGCTTTTGCGTAAATTTCGCTGTCATGCCAGATATCAACGGCATCGAATTCGGTATGCAAAAAGTAGTGGCCCAGAGCCAGCTGACACATTACCGGAACACGATCCGGTTCTCCTTTTGAAGTTGCGGTATTGATCCGTTCTCGTCCGTTCATCAACACGACCTCATGGTAAAACACAGTGTAAGCTTTCCTATGAATCGGGCAACGACATTCAACGCTGCGCGTCAATACAGAGATACTCATGAATGGTTGCGGACTTTAACCTACGCTACTCCATATACCGCGAATCGGTTCCGATTCCATAATTATTGAGGAAGTCGACCATGCTATTGCCCCCACGAGCGCGATACGCGCAACTGCCAACTCCAATCGAATCCTTGCCGAAAATATCCGAAGAGCTGGGAGTCGATTTGCGTGTTAAACGCGATGATCTGACCGGTTCATGGCTGACAGGAAACAAAGTCAGGAAGTTGGAATACCTGCTTCCCTACGCAAAAAACGAGGGATGCAATGCAGTCATCACGATAGGCGCGGTCAATTCGAATCATTGCCGGGCGACCGCGATTCTAGCCGCCCGCGAAGGTTTGCAGTGCCATCTCATTTTGAGGGGGGAAAAACCGGCCTATCCGCAGGGGAATTACCTGTTGGACCGCATGGCCGGGGTTCGCACCACATTCGTCAACGGCCCAAATCCCCAACAAGAGGTCGACGAGGCCATCCATGAAGCCAAAGCACGCTTTGCCAGGGAAGGTTCGAAGGCCTATCTCATCCCTGTTGGCGGTTCAAATGAAATCGGTTCCGTGGGGTATATCGAAGCCGTCGAAGAAATCAAACGCGACGCAGAAAATACCGGCTGGATGCCGGATACGATTGTGGTGGCGGTTGGATCAAGTGGAACATTTGCAGGGCTCTGCTTGGGATGTTGGATTCATGCTCCCCAAGTCAAAGTCTTTGGCATCAATATTTGCAACACCGCTCAAGAATGCACAGATCGGGCCTATGAAGACTGCCGGTTAGCCAATGAGCGGTTTGGATTAGGGCTGGATTTCGACCGGAACTCTATCTTTTGCCAAGACGGCTATGTGGGTGAAGGCTACGCCAAAACCACCGACGAACAGCTTCAATACTATGGAGAAGTCGCTCGAAAAGAAGCTCTCATTTTGGATCCCGTTTACACAGGCAAAGCATTTTGGGGCATGGTGCAGGAAATTAAGAAAGGCAATCTCGCACCCAATTCCAAAATACTATTTATCCATACCGGCGGCGTATTCGGTCTTGAAGCATACGGTCCAAGGTTTGAAACATTACTGCCCTGATGGATTCTGCCACAAGAGAACGCTTTCCTGCGATTCTCCATCTGAAGACTGATGACGTACGATTAACGGTTCGGACGATTCAATAGCGCCTTGTTTAAAGAAGGCCTCAAATCCCTCCCATTGCAGAGCCGATTCCCGAATCTTTCCATCGGATTCGGTTTTTCGGATTGTTACAACGCCATCATTGTATGAAACATCAATTGGTGGCATATCGCCAGTAACAGGTGAAAGCACGGCGAGGACTTTATTGATGCCCATCTTAAGCGAGATCGCGGCCAAGCGATGGTTTTCAAAATCGGCATGGGGCTGTTCTTCTTGTTTGATCTGTAGTTCTTCCGGAAAAGCAAATACAGTTCGAAGATTCACACCCTCTTTTCCCGGCGCGTCCATAACCTTTGCTTGGGGAGTGCTAAAATTTTCTGTAAACGCATGGAGCAGCCAAGAAGGCTGAACCTTGGGCGAATAAACATAATCGAACACGACCAAATACTCGTCATCAATCAGTACCAATCCCCGCGACCATAGAGAGTCACGCGTTGAAGATGAAAGATTTGCCAAGAGAGCGGAATTTTGGTTCTGCGTAGCAAAGGCGGCGAGTGCTCCCCGGCGTTCCTCATACCCCATATGGGTAAGAACCCAACCGTTCTCTCGATTGCCGAACCTTACGGCGTTATGAGAAACGGTTGAGCCAAGGACATTTTGGCGTTGGTCATCGTTCGTATCCGCACCCGCATCCAGGGTAATAGGCTCATTATGCCAAATCAGCGAAAAAGTTCCTTCATCATGGTCATAGCCAAGGCTGTCTTGACCAGCCTTACAATAGACAACTGTTTCTCTTTCAGTGCCCGGACGATGCCTAAAAATCGCGCCGTTTCCATAGAAAGTCCTGCTTCCCAAGGCCGGCTCCCGGGCTTTTAAGTCAGGATCGGCAAAGAGCAGAGCGGCCACCGGATCGCCGGGAATAAAATCCTGAGTTTGGCCTTGTTTCCAAATCCATTGCAATTCGGCCGCAAAATCCGGATCCGAATCCGCGTAGCCGGCGGCGGCGATGCCCAAAACCTGTAGGCCATCGTTATTCCAGCGCGTGTAGCCGATTCCCGGAATTCCCGGACATAATTTACCCGGTGTACACGGAGCATAAATATCCCTCAAATAAACAAGCATTTTCCGCAGGTTTGGCTCAAGGAAGAGATTCCAGCGTGCCTCATCGGTCAACATCGAGACGCTTAGCCAATTGGTAAGAATTTCGCCAATTGCCCAAGGTGCTTCCGGAAAACCGCCATCATTATAAACACCATCATCCAGACTCAACCGGATCTGCCGGTACGCATGATCGGCCATTTTCTTAGCATCGGGGTGGCTGGGAAATGTAAAAGCGAATGAAGCCAATCCCGCACACCGGGCACTGTTGGCCCACTCAGGGATTGTCTGAAGAGATTGCAATCCCTCACTCCGGTGCGGAAAAATATCGCTATCCATAAGCCAATATGCCGAAAATGCCAGTTGCGCACGTATCGAAGCGGCTTGAGTAGCGCTGTCCGGAATCAATCCGGCAACAAGGGAGTATGCTCTACAGAACCGGAAGAGTTTGATTCCCTGGGAATGAATATCCAATGCTGTGGGAAATTCGGGACCATATAAAAGAGTATCATCAACCGTCCGCTGCAAATCCACATTAAGTTCATCCAATAGATTCAGCGCACCAGTAGTGTCTTTTGCCAAGGCAGCCACAAGAGCCCTGCACTCAAGACGTTGAGTTTGTTCTTGATCTACGCGGCCCGGACGTGATTCTGTCTCATTGTTCTTTTCGAGAATTTTTTCCCATAAAGCCTTACCGAATTCTGTTTGGATTTTCCGATTGATAGATTCAAGTTGTTGGGTATCGGCCAGTGGGTGTGTCCGCCCTTGTTCGCCACCATCATCCCATAAAAAAGTTTCACGCAGGATTTCATCCAATGTGAAGAATGCGTCCTGTGTAGCAAAAACCTGCGCAGCCAGTTCAAGATTGTTGGCTTTATTCAACTTTATTAATTCTTTGGGCGCCGTATCGGCATCAAGCCCATGCCGTTCAGGCCAAGCGGCTATATTCGGATAGACCGCTCTCCAGTCGGCCTTATCGGAAAGAGACAACGAACCGAAAATCCAGCGCCGATGCTGAAAGTCCAAAGGACAAGCGGCCACCAAATCAGCAGTCGGTTCCACCATCTCCATGATATACATAGGCCGCCCCGACCACGTGCTGCCATCCTTGCGGGAGATGACAAAAACATCCGAATAGCCGGGGGTATTCCGGTATAAACCAACCCAGCGCGGATTTTCATTATTTAGGTTATACCCCTGGAGTTCGGCTAGAACCTGGGTCTCTACATAGTCGATATCACGAGTCACTCCGAAAATATGCCGGCTACGATTATGGGAAATGAGTTTGTTGGGAATCAGCAGGTGCTCAAATGATAGATAAAACATCCCCCGGAAAGATTCTCCGTCGCAGAACTCATCGACTACGGCCGATGGGCTCCCGGCGGTAAAGGTCCATCGCTGGCGATAAACAGTCCCCATAGCCATTCGATAGGTTATTTCGTAGATAATCCGAAGCGGCCCGCTCTCGATCAGTTTGCCTTCATAACCGGAGCACACTTCAACGCTGCCAAAATGACTGCCTCCACGTGTTACACGGTCCGGTCCCACAAAATGAACAACAGGCCCTTCAACCATGCGCAAAGGCTTGGGAGGATCGAAATCCTTTTTGCCATGGCGTAACTGCATTTCAAAGCCTTTTCGCTTCTCCATGAGCGGGCGAATACTCACGACATCCTCTTTCACCTGGGTGAAAAGAGGTGTGGGAACGGCTTCGATGTTTTCGAAAACTCCAACACGCAGGGTTTTCTCTTCATGTGGCTCCAGATCAAGTTGAATAAGCAGTTGGGGGGGGCTTAAGGATTCACCGGATGATGCTGCAGAGGAAATGAACTGGTGAAGCAAAGGATGACCTTGTTCATCGAGAACAGCGATCTTTTGCTGTTCATCTTCATTAAATACACGCAAGAGATCGACAGCAATAGTCTCTTTTTTCCAACTTCGCCCAAGGGGCTCGTTTACTGTTATTATTGGATAGCCATTTTCGATGTGGGTCCGGACTTGTGAATAAGCAGAAACCGTGCAACACACGGCAACAACAAAAATTGACAAACAAGACAGAATACTATAGAAAAATGCAGACTTACGCATTAGAACTCCGTACGGCAATGTGCACAACTCATGCAGAAAAAGAAAGTTAAACAGCGATTAGGAATATAGCCCAGGAGCTCTCGGGTGGCCACATTTGCTATAACCGGCTACCAACCATACCGTTCCGGCCCCCACGATTTAGTAACAAGCTCCTGCTTGGCAAAAACCAGCGAACGATTAGGAACATCATCATTAAGAATGACTCCGGCGCCGATCACGCTATATGGGCCGACTTTCACTCCCGGCATCAGGATGGCATTGACGCCTGTACGGACATAATCACCCAAGTAAGCGGCATTAGCGCCGTAATTCGGTACTTCGCGGCGGCCTTTGGTACGGTGAGTCGTCTTAAGATCATCGAATCTTAAATTGCCGCAAACCGTTGCCGCCCCGAGATCCGCGCCACGCCCCAGGACTCCCCAGTATTCACCATAATGATACGAATACGCACCATCCATGAGGACGCCGTCGAATTCCGCACCGTGACCGACAATGCAATGCTTGCCGATCATCGTGCCCGCACCGATTTGACAATACTGATGCACTTTAGCTCCCGCGCCGATTGTCGCGGCGCCGCAGACAATTGCGCCATCGATAAGTTGCGCGCCGGCTCCAATCCAGACCGTTCCTTTGATCTTCACATCACGGGTTAAGACTGCGCCTTCCTCTGCTATTAGATAGCCTTCCCGCTCAAGATCGGACGGTACGGATGCCTTAGGATGAATTTGGTCTTTCTTAATCCTCCGGACTTGATCCCGCAACCAGAGATCGGTGGCTTCCAAGATATGCCACGGTTTATCCAAATCCAAAACGAGGCCTTCCGCAACAACACCTTTGACTTCGCCGCCCGCCCGCAAATGCAGATTTAGGGCATCCAGCATTTCACGTTCTTGGACAGGCATTACGCCGACTTCCAACGCAGACATATGTTCGGGAACACGAGCCACGGTTTCAGCAAAATTGCGGGGCATCGCCATGAGTCCGGCAAAACGGTGGCGGCCTTCACGCGGGTGTCCTAAAACAGAGGTAACCATTCCGTCGGCAAGCGATGGGCATAGCCAATCTTGAGGTTCAAGTGTTTCCAACGGGCCGGCTAACAGTGTTGGACTTTGTGGTGCGTTGGCATGACGTTCCAAAAGTCTCTTTAGATCCTCAGGAGTCCAAAGAGTATCACCATAAACGACAAGGATTTGTTCCGCCGAGGCTGCATTCAGGCCGGCTAACAAAGCGTCAGCCGTGCCTGTAGGCTTAGATTGGGATGTAAATTTCACCCCAGTCTTCCCACCCAGGATCGCGCGGATTTCACCTTCGAGATGACCAACAACAACAACAATTTCCTTTATCCCGGCGGCGATTAACAAATCATACTGCCACTCGCATACCGCCCGATTGGCAACAGGAAGAACTGCTTTGGGTTGAGTATCGCCATAGGGCCATATTTTCGTGCCGCGTCCTGCAGCCAAGATAACAGCCGTAGTAAGAGATGTTTTATTGCCTTGTCTTGCGGTCATAGCGATTCACCCATCTACAGAAGGAACTAATCGGAAATTTCGGATTGGTATTTTTGAATTTTCTGAATGGCTGAGGCAATATCATCCATATCGGAACGGCCACCCAACAGCATCGATTGATAAATCCAAATTGATTCTTCCCGACAAACACGGTCACATTCCGGACAACTTAAATTCTTATAATCAGGAACGTTTTTCCCGCAGGCATAAACCGCGGGGGCTTCCTCAGCCAAGCGGCTAAAGACAGGAAATGTATAGAGAGGAATGTAGCCTTGGCTGCATTCAACACCTTCGGCATTCAAGGCCTCAAGAAATTGATCGCGGCTCAATCCGCCAAATTCAGGGCTATTCAGGCGCAAGACCAGCAAGTGATATACATGACGCTCGGTGTTGGAGTATGTTCCCTGAAAAGAAATCCCGGGTGTGTCTTTCAACAGCGTTTTTAAATACTCGACATTATTCTCGCGGATTTGCATGTATTCTTCGAGGCGATCCATCTGAGCCGAAATAACGGCCGATTGAAATGCCGATAAACGGCGGTTTCCAGCCAAATAGTGATGCTCGTACCACTTCCCTCCTTTAACCCGGCCACAGTTTTGATAGCTGAACAGAAGATCGAATAGATCATCGTCATTTGTGCAAATCATGCCGCCTTCGCCGCCACAGAGATTCTTTGAGGATTGAAATGACCATGTGCCGGCATTGCCCATTGTGCCAACGATTTTTCCATCATAGCGAGCCAAATGAGCCTGGGCGGTATCCTCCAAAACCGGGATACCGTGCTTTTGGGCGATCTCGAGAATGGGATTGATATCGGCCGGATTCCCCGCAATGTGCACGGGGATAATACACTTTGTATTGGGAGTGATGGCGGCTTCAAGAAGTTCGGGATTCAAGTTATAGGTCTCAGGATCGATATCGACAAAAACCGGGACTGCTCCGAGCATAAGCGGTGCGGAAGCCGTGGCCACAAAAGTATACGGGGGAATAATCACCTCATGCCCTGCACGCACCCCGAGTGCCTGCATAGCAATCACCAAAGCATCGGTCCCGTTCGTGCAGGTAATAGCGTGTTTCGCACCAACCGCACTTGCGAATTTCTTTTCAAATTCCGCTGTTACCGGCGAGCCAATTCCCCATTCGCCACATTCGAAGACTCCGCGGACGGATTCCAGTTCGGGTTCTCCCCACACAGGCCATACCGGCCAATCTTTCGTACGAACCGGGCTACCCCCGGCTAAAGCCAAATTTGCCATTATTAATCCTCATTTATCGGAAATATCCTGAAAGATTCGCGATAGGTTAGCACACCAATCCTTCAAATATGAACCAAACCCGGTGGCAGACTTCGTATCAGCGTGCTTATTCCTTGACAGCCCCTGCGGTCAAGCCGGAAACGATCTGTCTGGAAAACAGCGCATAAAGCGCGAACATCGGCAAAACAATCATACTCAACGCCGCGATGAGCAAGTGATAATCGGTGTTGCGCTCTCCAAAGAAGCTTTGCAGCCCGAGTGTAAGCGGTTGGATTTCAGGCTCACGAATGAAAAGCACGGCCACAAGAAATTCATTCCAAGCCGAAAGCGCAGTAAAAATGCCAATCGTCGCTAACGCAGGGCGGCTTAAAGGCAGGATAATCCAGAAGAAAACACCCAGCGGTCCACAACCGTCAATCGTTGCGCTTTCATCCAGGCTGGTAGGCAATCCAACCATAAAGGCGCGCAACACATAAATTGCCAAAGGCATACCCAGGCCTGAATAAATCAGAATTAACGCCAGACGGGAATCGTTGAGATATCCTCCTAAATACGGCACAACCCGAAACTGTTCATAAAGCGGGATCAAGTACGCCTCTATCGGCATAATCAATCCCAAGAGTAGAAGAATATAAAGCCGGTCACGTCCGGGAAAAACAAGCCGGGAAAGACCATAAGCGGCGAAACTGGCAGCGCCCAATGTAGCCGCCAGTGTTCCACCTGTCACAATCACGCTATTCATTGCCGTCTTGCCGATCCCGGCCCGGCTCCAAGCTTCTGTAAAGTTGCCCAAGGTCCACTGCGAGGGCAACGCCCAAGGATGTTCAATAATTTCAATCGAGGTGGGCTTAAATGCGGATATGACCATCCAAACCATAGGGAAAAACATCACTATGGATATCGCAATTAAAGCGGCATAAAGGAAGAATGTGACAAAATGCTTTTGTTTCACAATTACGTTGGCCTTATTCCTCTTAAAATTCCAGGCGGTCGGTGCGTTTCTGAAATGCGGTAATTATGAGCGAAAGCGCGAAGACAACAACGGTCATCAAAACGGCAATCGTACTGCCATAATAGGGATCGTCGTAATCCAGAATCTGCTTCACCAAATACGTTGCCACCATCTCCGTGTGATTTGCCCCGGAAGGAGACATCACATAGAAAAGATCAAAGGCTTTAAATGCGCCGGTGGCACAAATCAGCACACAAACAATGCTCACATCTTTCATTAACGGCAATGTGACATGGCGATTCAATTGGAATTCATTGCACCCATCCAGACGAGCGGATTCAAGCAATGAAGGTGGAATGCGCCGGATTGCCGCATGAAAGAGAATCAAATAAAACCCGGCATAGATCCATCCGGAAATTAAACAAATCGTAGGAAGCGTAAATGTTGGGTGAGCCATCCATGGCGTATCGGCCAATGAACTTAATCCTACGGCATTCAACGTATGGCTTAATAGGCCCCCCTCAGACCGTAGTATAAATTTCCATAATAGACTGACAATTACCATCGAAAGCATCATCGGTGTAAAAAAAAGCAAGCGGAAGAAATGAAATCCCCGGCGATCATCGGCTAAGATAATCGCCATAATCAATCCCACCAAAACTTCAACAATTAATGTGGCAAAAAGGTAAAAAGTGTTATTTAAAAAGGCCTCATGTACATTTGGATCACGCATCACAGTGACATAGTTTCCCAGACCATGCCGAAATTCTATTGCAAACTGTCCTAATGGGACTTTAAAAGAAAGCCAAAATGTTCCAAATGTCGGGATCAGAATAATGAATACAAAAAAGAGATATGCAGGAAAAACAAACATATACCCCCATAATTCCCGGCGAACCCTTCTTTCGAAAGCCCCATAGGTACGAGTCATCCGAACAGCACGCCACAGCACTACCAGCGCGGGAAGCACAACAAAAAGGATGACTGCAATCAGAGGGAAAAATCCCATAGAAATTCCTCAGGGATATCAAATGCGCGACTGCCCCGGCTTACGCAAATGAGTGCATTATTTCGCTTCACGGCGGAAACGGGTGATTCCCCGCTCAGCACGCTCTAACGCTTCAAGCGGTTCGGAATAACCGACCAAGACGGCCGCCGCAGCCTTATAAAATTCTTCGGATACGCCAATCTGAAAACCGGTATCCGCAGGCGGCACAATGGCATGGCCGCTTTTAAGCATTTCCCGAATCCTGGCTAGTTTAGGATCGAGTTCTACCCCGTCAAACGCTTCTTTTGTGGCGCTGGAATGTCCAATTGCTAAAAACCTGCGTTGTACTTCCGGACTTGAAACATATTTTAGAAACTCAACAGCCAAATCCGGATGGAGCGACTTTTTATGGACCATATAGCCGGAGACGACGCCCAAAAGGCTGCTTTGGTCTCCCTTCCCGCCTGGGATCGGAGGTGTGTTGAAAAAGTCGAAATTGAAATCGGGATTGTCCTTAGCCCAGTCATCCATTACCCAAATCCCAATGGGGTGAAAGAGCGCGTGGCCCTGCAAGAGGGGGACTTGTCCCTGTACGGCCGCCAGCCCGTTGATATCACTGTTGTATCCCCCAAAGTCGCCGATTTCTTTTAACATTTCCAGCGTTTTGACAAAGCCGGGATCAGTTAACGATGTTCCCTCTTTAAGCGAAAGAATATCGGCATAATGGTCCTCACCGACAATACGGCTGGCTATATGCGCGGCCCAATTCCCCATGGGCCAGACTTCTTCGTTACCACTGGTAATAGGGATAATTCCTGCAGCTTTTGTCTTTTTGCAGAGTTCAACAAATTCGGGCCAATCGGCGGGTACTTGAAATTCGAGTTCCTGAAAAAGATCGGCGTTATAGAAAAGAAGCGTGGTGATATCCAAGCCGTTCGGCGATAGATAAGTTCCACCTTCATAATCCATATAATCGGAACAAATATCGAAAAAGCGGTCACGCCACCCATCGTTCATATAGGGAGTCAAATCTAGAGCCCATCCCTTGGCAACGCACCGCTTCAGCCGCCAACCTCCCCATTCAAAATACAAGTCAGGGGGATTTCCGCTTTCCAGATGCTTGATGACCCCCAGGTCTTCATAATAATCGGCCTCCATACGCTCCTGGATAAGCGTTACTCCCTCATGCGCGGCATTGAATTCGGAAACGATATCATCCATAAGATCACGCTCTAATCCCAGCGTGATGGAATGAACAAACTTCAGGGTTATGCCGCTCTCTTCATCAATACTGGGCTGCTGCTTGCTACACGCAATTGCAAGCAGCCCGATTCCCAACGTTAAAACTGAGAATACGTACAAACGAGATGATGGGATTTTGTGCCATTCGATCATCATCAGCTCAATTCTTGAAAGACGTTTTTGTCTTGCTGCCGCAGTAATCCAAAACTTAAATGGGATATAGAATCCTTATTTTAAAACAAAACCCGCCATCTGTAAGATGTGCGGGTTGGAAATTCAACGTATTTTTAGAGAAGGACTTTCGGTTCATCCGAAGTCCGGCTGGTAAGTCACCAGTTCGATAATCGACACCGGAGCACCATCTCCCGGGCGGGGTCCGACTTTCACAACCCGTGTATATCCGCCATCCCGGTCTGACATAGCGGGGCCCACTTGCTCGAATAGTGTCCTGACGACCTCCGGATCGTAAATCTTACGGGCTGCCAGCCTTCGGTGATGTACGCTGTCTTCTTTTCCTAATGTAATCAGGGGCTCAACAAACTTCCGCAATTCCTTGCAACGTGCTTCTGTCGTTTTGATACGGCCATGACGAAGTAAATCCGTCGCCTGATTTCGCAAAAGAGCATCGCGATGCGATTGAGTTCTTCCTAGTTTTCTTCCACGTTTACGATGTCGCATTATCGTATGCCTCAAAACCGGCCATCGGAGCAGGCCGGGATTCTATTCATTCATCCATGCCAACGGCTAATCGATATTCCCTTGTTCAATGGCCTCGGCCATATCAACACGCCCGCCAATAGGTTCTTCGAGCAGAGCCGGATTGATATCCAAATCCATTCCAAGGGACATGCCCATGCTTTCCAGCACGTTCTGAATTTCTGTTAAAGATTTGCGGCCAAAGTTGCGGTATTTGAGCATCTCAGCTTCGCTCTTTTGAACCAACTGGCCGATTGTGCGTATATTGGCGGCCTTTAGGCAGTTATAGGAACGCACGGAAAGTTCGAGTTCTTCCACACCTTTTAAGAAGCGGGGATCGATATCGGCCAATGCCTTCTCATCAGAGATGGCATATTCCGTTGTTTCTTCTTCCACTTCCAAATTCATGAAGATGCTCAGGTGATCGCGGAGAATTTTGGCCGCAGTAGAAAGCGCATCTTCAGGCCGGACGGTCCCATCGGTGGAAATTTCGACAATAAGACGGTCAAAGTCAGTGATATCGCCAACACGGGCATTCTCAACCTTGTATTTGACCTGTTCGATCGGTGTATAGATCGCATCGACAAGGATCGTATTCAACGGATAGTCTTCCGCCTCGCGTTTGTCCGCAGGCTGATAACCACGCCCCACGTCGACATACAATTCCATATCCAGCTTGCCACCCGTATCCAATGTGGCGAGATGCAAGTCCGGATTCATGATCTGAATATCGCTGTTGGGTTCAATATCACCGGCCTTTACATCGCAGGGGCCGGTCTTTGATAAGTGTAAAGTAACCGGTCCATTCCGATGGTTCTTGACACGTAATCCCTTAATATTGAGAACGATGTCGGTGACATCCTCTACCACATCGGGGATGGAGGATACCTCCTGTAATACACCATCGATTCGGATGGCCTTGACGGCGGCACCCTGAATCGAAGATAGGAGGATTCTGCGTAGTGAGTTACCTATGGTTGTACCGAAACCGCGCTCGAGCGGTTCTACGGTAAAATGGCCGTAGCGTTCCGTTAAACTCGATTCGTCGACCAATACACGACCCGGTACCTTGACAGACTTGAACTCCATCGATTGGACTCCCGATAGCACCCCGGTCCGCACCCGGACGGGGGTTGTTTATTTCTGTTTCTATTTTGAGCGTTCCGTTTGAATCACCTGGCGCACCTGGCCATCCACGAAGCGCCGTTAATTCCAACAGCGCTGGGGACACTTGGGAGCGATCCCAGTCTTCCGTTAGCAGAATTTACACACGGCGCCGTTGACGCGGCCGGCAACCATTGTGCGGAATGGGTGTGACATCCTTAATCACACGGACTTGCAAGCCTGCCGCCTGAATCGAGCGGATTGCAGCTTCACGTCCCGAACCAGGCCCTTTGACACGGACTTCGACAGACTGCAGACCATGTTCCATGCTGCGTTGCGCCGCTTCCGCGCTTGTGACCTGGGCTGCGTAAGGAGTGCTTTTTCTTGAGCCCTTAAATCCCATATGCCCAGCTGATGCCCAGGAGATCACATTACCATTCGTGTCCGTAATCGTGACAATCGTATTATTAAATGTCGCTTGGATATGAACGATCCCACGGGGGATATTTTTCTTAATACGGCGTTTACCGCTTCGCGGTTTCCGGCCCATCTCAGTATACTCCTCTATTTACAGGAACTGTCCTATTTCTTCCGCTTGGCACCGACCGTACGGCGCGGGCCTTTACGAGTACGTGCGTTGGTTCTTGTTCTTTGCCCACGAACGGGTAATCCGCGGCGATGGCGCAAACCACGGTAGCAACCAATATCCATCAGCCGTTTGATATTCATCTGAATTTCACGGCGCAAATCACCCTCGACCGTACATTCTTGCTGAATGATGGTAGAGAGTTTGGAAACTTGCTCTTCCGTTAGGTCTTTAACACGCGTGTTTTCATCGATTTCGGCCAGCCGTAGAATACGCTCGGAGAGCGAACGGCCGATACCATAAATATAGGTCAAACCAATCAGCACGCGTTTTGTGCGCGGCAAGTCAACACCTGCAATACGAGCCATCAGCGAGTCTCCTTAGCCTTGTTTCTGCTTGTGACGCGGATTGGTGCAAATAACGCGAACGACGCCACGGCGCCGGATTACCTTGCAGCGTTCACAAATGGGTTTTACGGATGCTTTAACTTTCACAATTGGGCCTCCGGTGATCAACCTTCAATCTTGCCGGTTATATGACCCCGGGTCGTATCAAAAGGCGACAACTCCAAGGTCACACGCTCGCCCGGCAGAAGCCGGACACAATAAAGTCGCGTCTTACTGGCAATATGGGCTTCAACAAAACGCCCATTTCCTAGGTCAACGCGGTATAAATCGTTGGGCAGGGTTTCAACAACCCGTCCCATTGCTTGCTTTTCACAGCCCTGGTTCATTACCAGGAGCCATCACGGGTCAGATTTCGCGGCCCGTTTTCAGTGATCGCGATGGTATCTTCGACATGAACTGCGATTGACCGGTCCAAGGTAATCACGGTCCAATCATCATCCAATGTTCGATTATCCCCTGTCCCGAGCGTCATCATCGGCTCAACAGCCAGGGTCATACCTTCGCGAAGACGCTCACCTCGCCCCGGAACCCCATAATTGGGAACCTGAGGCTCTTCATGCAGGTTGCGTCCAATGGCATGACCGGTGAAATTTTCGATCAAGCCGTAATTTTTCTTCTCTGCCACACTCTGGATGGCATGCCCGATATCACCCAGGCGCTTTCCGGGCCACATCACCGCAATTGCTGCATCCAAAGAGTCTTGTGCGTCCTGTATTAGTTCCAGGACTTTTTTATCGACTTCGCCAACCGGCACGCTTCGTGCCATATCGGCGTAAAATCCATCGTAGACCAATCCGCAATCAACGCTGATTACATCACCTTCTGCAAGCACACGCTTCGGCGATGGAATGCCGTGAACGATTTCTTCATTCACACTGGCACAGATCGTTCCGCCAAACGGAACCCCGCGCCGCGGACTAGGTACAACAGGAAACGCAGCCGAGGCGCCACGAGATCGTATTCCCTCAGCAGCGATTTCATTCAGTTCGGCTGTCGTGCATCCGGGCTTGACTGCCTGTAGAACCTCTTCGACCACTTCTCGCAAGAGTCTGCAGGAGACGGCCATTTTTTCAATTTCATCCGGTGACTTGAGTGACCTCATTTCTGAATGCACACCTCAAGCCCCGGCAGACCGTCAGCCAGAATTGCGGATGATACCACTGCCGAAGCTTTCCACAAAGGGGCGTAGAGCGAAATTTTTAGTTTACACTCTTATAAATCTTGCAACACAACCTCAATACGGGCGAAAATCTCTTCGGGTGATCCTTCTCCTCGTATTCTGCGCAATTCCCCTTTGCTCTCGTAAAAATCTTCAAGAGGCTGAGTAACCTCGTGATAAACTTCAAGCCGGTGACGGATCGTCTCAATCCGGTCATCATCCCGTTGCTGCAATTCCGCATTACACTGATCGCAACGATTTTGGATCTTTGGCGGCATAGAGGTGAGATTGCAGCTCCAACCGCATTCCGGGCAGAATCTGCGTCCGGTAAGACGATCTACGATGACAGCATCATCAAGACAGATATCGATGACGGCATCGAGTTTCTTTTCTTTATCCTTCAGGTAGTCGTCAAGTATTCCTGCCTGATTAAGGTTGCGTGGAAATCCATCCAACATCCAACCACTTTGCTTTGACTCTTCTTGATCGAGTCCATCAATCACGATCTGGGTAATTAGTTCAGTAGGAACTAATTCACCTTTCGTAATATAGGACTGCGCTTCCTTTCCCAGCTTCGTTCCAGCCTTAACCTGGCCCCGAAGCGCTTCCCCCGTGGAGAAATGGCGTACATTCCACTTTTCGACAATCGTAAGAGCCTGGGTCCCTTTTCCAGCACCTGGAGGGCCCAATAAAACCAATCTCATCAAACCTATCCCCCGAGACAATCTTCAATCTGAAATATCTATATTTAATTACATGCCGGAACGGCCACGTATGCGGCCACGCCGACGGAATCCATCGTAGTTTCGTACACGCAAATGGTTTTCAATATGGTTAACCGTGTCCAAAGCGACACCGACCATAATAATGACGGTCGTTCCACCCAGAAAACCGGATATATCAACAGGGATTTCCATCCATTTTGAAGCCACATCCGGCAAAACCGCCACAAAGGCCAGGAATACCGCACCACCCCAAGTGACACGATTCAAAATCTTTTCCAAATACTCTTCCGTCTTCTTCCCGGGTTGCTTACCAGGAACAGTCGTTCCACTTTTCTTTAGGTTGTCGGCGACATCCTTCGGATTGAAAGTGATTGCCGTATAGAAGAAAGAAAAGAAAATAATCAGAATAAGCGTTAATATTGTGTAAAGTAATGTTCCCGGCATTAATTGATCGCTCAACCAGGAGAGACTGTAATAAACCCACGCAACCTGCTCAACATTCTCCAACTTGCCCGCAAACTGAGCGACTGTCGCTGGAAGAATAAGAATGGAAGATGCGAAGATAACTGGGATTACGCCCGCTGTATTCACACGAATTGGCAAGTGATGCTGTGATCCCCGAAGTTGGGCCATCATGCGCCCACGGTGAATGGGGACCTTACGAACACCGAACTGAATCCCAACGACGACCCAGATTACAATAAGAAAAACGACCAACGTTCCCATAGCAGTCAGCGGAGTGAAACGAGGATCATTGTTAGTCACATAGTAGGAGGCCCGTGCCACCGCCTGTGGCAACCGGTTGACGATATTTGCAAAGATAATAAGTGAGATACCGTTGCCAATACCGCGCTCCGTAATCTGCTCGCCCATCCACATGATAATAACGGTACCGGTTGTCATGCCCAAACCACATAAGAAAAAGAACATGATTCCGGGATTTGGAACGAGCGGAAATTCAGGTGTTCCCCAGCCTTGAACCGCAACCGACAGCATTGCACCCTGGAAAAACGAAATCGCAACAGTGCCGTAACGAGTCCATTGATTAATCTTACGGCGTCCTTCTTCACCACTTTTCGAGATCTGTTCCAGCTGAGGGGAAACCACGGTAAGCAGCTGAAGAATAATAGAAGCCGAGATGTAGGGCATAATACCCAAGGCAAAAACAGAAGCGCGGCGGAAAGCGCCACCTGAGAAAAGATCCAACAGATTAAACACAGAAGCACCGCCACTTGCGGTGTTCTGATTCATCATCTGTTGGAGGGCATGACCATCAATACCCGCTACCGGAATAAAAGCGCCCAGCTGAAGCAGGGCCAGCATACCCGCAGTAAAAAGAACCCGGCGGCGAAGATCTGGAATCCGGAAAACATTGCCTAAAGCATCAAAAATCATCTGTTTTTGCGATCCGTATCAGCCCGCTCAGCCGCAGGCCATCATCAAATTCAGCCTAACTTGACTTAAGCGGCTGCCTCGACCGTCATCATAGGTACTATTTCAACAGCGCCACCAGCGGCTTCAATCTTTTGCTTTGCCGATGCACTGACTTTGTGAACTTTAACGGTAATAGCAACACCTTCCAAATCCCCATCACAAAGGACTTTTGTCGGGCGTTTTGCACTCTTAATCAATCCGGCATCGGCCATTGCATCTAAATCGACCGTGCCGCCATTCGGAAATCTTTCTGCCAAGTCACCAACCTTGACAAGTTGAAAATCAATATGTCTGTGACTCTTAAAACCACGTTTGGGTGTACGGCGTTGAAGGGGCATCTGGCCACCTTCAAACCAAGGACGACGACCGGAGCCGGAACGCGAATGTTGTCCCTTCATCCCGCGTCCACTAGTTTTTCCACTACCCGATCCGGGGCCGCGCCCGATACGTTTTCTTCTGCGCCTGGACATAATAATCACCCTTATACAAAAACGAAAAAGCCCTGATTATTTAAGAGTTAGAGCCTTCGCCTTCAGATACTTCAAGAAGATACTGAACCTGATTGACCATACCACGGATTTGCGGAGTATCCGTATGCTGCACAGTCTGCTGCAGTTTTTTCAAGCCCAATGCCTTTAGTGTACGACGGTGCTTTGGGACCGTCCCGATCGGACTTTTTATCAGTTTAATGTGTAAGTCACTCATGATGCCATCAGCTCGTCAACGCTTCTTCCACGAAGTTTGGCCACTTCGTCAGCACGAAAGAGGCCTTTTAATGCCGCCACTGTGGCGTTGACCACAGATAAGGCATTTCCGCTACCCAATGATTTGGAGAGGATATCCTTAATGCCTGCGGCTTCGACAATGGCACGAACCGGGCCACCGGCAATAACACCGGTACCTTTGCTGGCCGGCCGTAGAAGAACCCGTCCGGCACCTGACCGTCCCAAAATCTCATGAGGGATCGTCGAGCCCTTTAAAGGAATTGTGAACATTTCCTTTTTGGCCCGCTCAACCCCTTTTCGTATTGCGTCAGCAACTTCACCAGCCTTGCCGAAACCAACACCAACACGTCCGTTCTCGTCACCGACAACAACGAGCGCCGAGAAACTAAACCGGCGTCCGCCCTTAACAACCTTGGCGACACGGTTTACATGAATAACCTTCTCGATAAATTCCGGCTTTTCTTGGTCGTCGTTGCGTTTTGTCCTGTCAACGGCCATCGATCAATCCTCGTATTAAAACGCTAATCCGCCTTCGCGTGCGGCCTCTGCCAAAGCTTTCACTCGCCCATGAAAAGGAAATCCGCCACGGTCGAAAACGACTTTTTCAATTCCCTTAGCTTTTGCGCTGTCTGCTATCAATTTTCCAACGGCTGCCGCACCCTGCGAGTTACCGCCGTTTCCCTCGAAGCCTTTTATCACGCTGCTGGCTGCGGCCAGTGTGCATCCGGCATCATCATCGATGATCTGCGCATAAATATGCTTACGGCTTCGAAAAATATTCAAACGGGGCAATACGGCCGTTCCGAAAATCTTTTTACGGACCCGAAGGTGTCGTCGTTCACGGTTATTACGTGGTCTCTTCATGGTCTAACTCCTTGGCCTAGTGCCACTAAACATTCCTCTTGCCCACTTTGCGCCGGACTTGCTCGTCCGAATAGCGAATTCCCTTCCCCTTATAGGGTTCGGGGGGGCGAAAGGAGCGAATTTTTGCGGCGGTTTCGCCAAGTAACTGCTTATCGCACGATTCTAGTTTTACGGTATTCCCTTCGACCTTTACGCCGACATTTTTGGGAACATCGAATACGATCGGATGTGAGTAACCCAGTTGCAGGGTAAGTTTCTGCCCTTGTGCCTCAGCACGGTAACCGACTCCAATAATTTCAAGACTCTTTTCGAAGCCGTTCGAGACACCGTGAACATTGTTTGCCAGTAAGGCGCGGGCCAGGCCATGCAATGCCTTATGCGTACGTTCGTCGCTGGGCCGTTCCACATACAGCGTTTCGCTCTCGTGGCGAACTGTGATTGGCTCGGGAACTACTTGCTGCATATCCCCTTTGGGTCCCGAGACTTTTACACAAGAGCCCTCAATGATCAATTTGACATTGGAGGGTATGGGAATCGGCTTCTGTCCAACACGTGACATGATCTATTTTCCTTCACCTGCAAATCGCGAATTACCAGACTCTGCAGACCACTTCCCCGCCAATTCCAAGCCTTCGGGCTTCTGAATCGGTCATCAATCCCCGAGATGTGGAAAGAATGCAAGTTCCAAGTCCACCCATAATTCGGGGAATCTCGCCTTTGCCCACGTACGTGCGCAAACTGGGTTTGGAGACACGCTCTAAACCGTGCAGCACACGCTCATCATTTGGCCCGTACTTCATATAAACGCGAAGTGTTCCTTGAACACCGCTGTCAATCAGACGGTAGTTACGGATATATCCTTCCCGCTTCAAGATGTCGACAATGGCATGCTTCATCTTTGAAGAAGGAATCTCCGTCTTTTCCAAACGAGCCAAATTGGCATTACGCAGACGGGTTAAAAGATCTGCGATAGGATCTGTTGGTGGCATCGTGGCTATCCTCTTGCCGTGTTTCTATCATTCATCCGCCGGTTGTTACCAGCTCGATTTGGTCATGCCGGGGATTTCGCCTTTCAGAGCAAGCTCCCGCAAACAAAGTCGGCACAGCTGAAATTTCCTGTAATATCCGCGTGCGCGGCCGCAACGGCGACAACGGTTATATTGCCGAACCTTAAACTTAGCCGGCCGCGACGCTTTGACACGAAGGCTGGTTTTCGCCATCAGTCAGTCCTTTCCATCATCCCTCAAGTTCTGAACGGCATGCCCATCAGCTGGAGCAGACGGCGTGCCTCTTCATCTGTTTTCGCCGACGTTGTAATCACGATATCCATCCCCTGTACTTGGGGAATCTTATCGTAATCAATCTCAGGGAAAACAAGCTGTTCGGTCAGGCCCATGGCGAAGTTTCCACGACCATCGAACGACTTGGGAGAGAGTCCACGGAAGTCACGAATACGGGGGATCGCAACTGAAATCAGACGATCCAAGAACTCGTACATACGCTGCTTGCGCAACGTCACACGACACCCCACCGGCATCCCCTCGCGCAACTTAAAGTTCGCGATTGATTTCCGTGAACGGGTAATTACCGGCCATTGCCCTGCAATATCCCGAAGGTTGTCGCGAAGTGATTCAAGGAGTTTTACGTCGCGTGTACCTTCACCGATCCCCATGTTAAGAACAATCTTGTCCAACTTAGGGATTTGCATGACGTTCTTATAATCGAATTCTTTGCGCATTTCCTCCGCGATTCTTTCACGGTAGTCACGGAGTAAACGAGGGACATTACCATTGCCCGCCATGATTCATACTCGCTTTAGCTGAGTTTTTTCAAGTTGGAAGGATGAATGGGGCCTTCCCTCTCGATGATTCCGCCCGGTTGATTGGCCTGTGGATTTGCACGCTCATGAATTTTGAGCATGTTTACACCCTGCACATAGGCCTTACCGGCTTTATGATCGACACGAAGCACTTTTCCTGTGCGTCCACGGCATCGTCCTGTAAGGACTAAAACATTGTCGCCGCGTTTCAGGTGAATCTTCGCGCGTTTTTGTTTCTTTTCGACGCCCGCCATCACAGCACCTCCGGAGCCAGAGAGACGATTTTCATGTATTGGCGTTCGCGCAATTCCCGTGCAACCGGCCCGAAAATACGAGTTCCAACCGGCTCGCCTGAATCATTGATAATCACGGCCGCATTCTGATCGAAGCGAATCAAAGAGCCATCAGGACGACGGTAAGGCTGAACTTGACGCACGATTACCGCACGAACAACTGCACCTTTTTTCACATTTCCATCCGGCGCGGCTTCTTTTACGGAGGCACGAACGACATCGCCCACGCGAGCATACCGGCGTTTGTTTCCGCCTAAGACCTTAAAAGCAGTGATTTTCTTTGCACCGCTATTGTCCGCCACCTGTAACCGTGTATACGGCTGAATCATCGTATTACCTCAAAATCAGACCTGAACCGCTTTGCGGACAGTTTCGATATACCGCCAACGCTTGGTAGCGGAAATAGGCCGTGTTTCCATAATGCGGACGATATCGCCCATCGCACAACATCCCTCCGGATCGTGAACGGCAACACGCTTGGTACGTCTGACAACCTTTTTATAGCGAGGATGCTTAATCAATCGCTCAATTGCGACGATTGCCGTTTTTTGTGATTTGGCGCTCACCACGATTCCTTCGCGGACTTTACGATACGCTCGAGTTACCATTTTCTTACCTCGCAGCCTCAGCCGCTTCGTTCTTATCACGTTCACTCAGAACCGTCATCGCCCGTGCGATGTCCCGTTTGATATCCTTTAGGCGATTCGTATTGGTAAGCTGTCCGCTATGGTGTTGCATCCGCAGACCAAAAAACTCGCGCTTCATCTCTCGAATGCGCAGTTCCACCTGTTCGCTATCCAACGCCCGCAGATCATCGGCTTTCATTTCGTTCTCCTTAGGCTTCGCCTCGCAGGGCCATGCGCGTTTTCAACGGGAGTTTATGACCGGCCAGGCGGAAGGCCTCCTTTGCCAGGTCTTCATTCACGCCCGCCAGCTCAAAAAGGATATGTCCGGGTTTGACAACCGCCACATAACCATCCGGCGCACCTTTACCGGATCCCATTCGCGTTTCAGCCGGTTTCGATGTGACCGCCTTATGCGGGAAAATACGGATCCACAGCTTGCCACGGCGTTTAATGTGACGTGTGATGGCTACACGAGCCGCCTCGATCTGGCGCGATGTTACCCAACCGCCGGTCAGGGCCTTGATCCCCAACTCTCCGAATGCAACGCGCGTGCCTCGACAGGCGATTCCGCGCCGGTTGCCACGATGGGGCTTGCGGTATTTCGTCCGTTTCGGCTGAAGCATTATGAAGCTCCTTGTTCGGTGGCCGTAGCGGCTTCTTCACCGAGAACTAAACCTTTGAAAATCCAAACCTTCACACCAATTTGACCATAGGTTGTGCGGGCCTCGGTAAAACCGTAATCCACATCCGCGCGAAGTGTATGCAGCGGAACCCGGCCATGCCGATACCATTCCGTACGCGACATTTCAGCACCGTTTAATCGGCCGGCAACCATGATCTTAAATCCCAAAGCGCCTGCGGAAATCGAAGCCGCTTGGGCTTTCTTCATAGCCCGGCGGAAGGTTACACGCCGAACCAGTTGTAATGCCACCGACTCGGCCACGAGTTGCGCGTCCAAATCCGGTTGCTTAATTTCATTGATGTTGATATGCACTTGGCGGTCGGTCATTTCCGATAACGCCTTCTTTAAACGCTCGACCTCAACACCCTTACGACCGATGATAATGCCCGGCCGTGCGGTGTTGATGGTTACACGCACGCGTTGAGCTGTACGCTCAATATCGATACGTGCGATACCGGCATGGGCTAAGCGGCTACCAACATATTTACGAATCCGCAGGTCTTCATGCAGAAGATTGGCGTAGTCTTTTTCGGCATACCATCTAGAAAGCCAAGGTTTATTGACGCCGACGCGAAAACCATACGGATGTACTTTTTGTCCCATGCTCTTCTCTCCTTAAGGCCTCTCACCTAATTCAACAGTGATGTGCGAGAGACGCTTGCGAATCCGGGCGGCCCGGCCCATCGGGCACGGGCGGATACGTTTCAGCTGGCGGCCTTCATCAACTGTAATACGGCGAACAAACAGCTCATCTGCGGCCAATTCCGTCGTTTCCTCAGTATTGGCTGCGGCGCTTTGCAAAAGTTTCAAAATCGCCGGAGCCGCCTTTTTGTTTGTGAACTTCAACGTGGATACAGCCTGTTCATAGGGTAATCCACGTACCATGTCAGCCACCAAACGGACTTTGCGTGCAGACATGCGAAAGTGGCGAAGTGTTGCGGATGTAGCCATCGGCTCTGTCTCTCAGTCCTTTATTTCTGGCGAATGACCCGCGCCGTCTTTCCACCGTGGGAACGGAACGTACGCGTGGGTGAAAACTCACCGAGTTTATGTCCGACCATACTTTCAGTAATGAAGACCGGAACGTGTTTTTTTCCATTGTAAACCGCGATGGTATGACCAAGCATATCAGGCATCACCATGCTGCGGCGCGACCAAGTCTTAATGGGTTTCTTTTGCCCGGAAGCATTCATCGCAGCGATACGCTTCATGAGGCTCTCATCAATTGTCGGTCCTTTTTTCAGTGAACGTGGCATTGCTGATTACCTCCGTCCCTTTCGCCGAGTAACGATAAATTTCTGGGTTCTCTTATTACGCCGGGTGCGATAGCCTTTTGTGGGTTTTCCCCATGGCGTACATGGATGACGTCCGCCTGCAGCCTTACCTTCACCACCACCTAGTGGGTGATCGACAGGATTCATCGCAACACCGCGCACCTTGGGGCGTTTACCCATCCAGCGGCTACGGCCGGCCTTGCCGATGCTAATATTCATATGATCGGTGTTGCTCGTTTGTCCGATCGTAGCGCGGCAATCCAAATGGACCATACGGACTTCTGAACTGGGCAACTTTATACGGGCATAATCGCCTTCCTTGGCCATAAGTTGTGCACTAACACCAGCAGCACGAGCCAAGGCGGCGCCTTTTCCTATTTTTAGCTCGATACCATGAATGATGGTACCGTCGAGGATATTGCGTAGCGGGAGACAATTACCCGGTGCTTGCTTTGCTCCCGGACCTGAAGAGACTTCCATACCAACCTGAAGTCCATCCGGAGCAATAATGTAACGCTTTTCGCCGTCGGCATATGTTAATAGAGCGATACGTGCCGAACGATTCGGATCATACTCAATCGCCGAGACTTTTGCCGGAATTCCATCCTTGTCGCGGCGTTTAAAATCGATAATACGATAACGACGCTTATGGCCTCCGCCACGACGCCGGACTGTAATCCGACCATTTGCATTGCGGCCGGCGTTCTTCTTCAGCGGTTCAACCAGAGACCTTTCCGGCTCTTTCTTGGTGACTTCTTCAAAAGTCGAAACCGAAGCAAAGCGCCGTGTCGGGGTTGTCGGTTTATATTTCTTAATAGCCATATTGCCGCCCTTTATACAAAGTCAATCGTATGCCCTGGTTGGAGCTTCACAATTGCCTTTTTCCAACTTGCCTTGCTCCCGGATACCCAGCCGCCTCGTGACCAGCGTGAAACACTGCGCCCGCGTACGAGCATCGTGCGTACATGATCGACTTTGACATCAAAGGCATCTTCAATTGCCCGCTTAATATCAATCTTGCTGGCTTTAGGATCGACTTTGAACGTATAAGCGTTCTGCGTATCGGAAAGTTTCGTGCTGCGTTCAGTGAAAATTGCTTCGCGGATCACATCGCTTAGATATTTCATGAAGCCACCTCCTTTGCACCTAAACGCCGTACAAGACCTTCAACGGCTTCTTTGGTAGCAAATAGGTAGTTGGCGCCGCAAATATCAAGTGCAGAACAATCTGAAGCGCCGACGCAAGACACCTTTTGGAGATTCCGAAAGGCGCGCAGGGTCTCTTCATTAAAACGGCCGTCTAGAAAAACGACCGATGTTGTTACTTCAAATTTATTCAGGATTTGTGCAGCCAAGCGGGTTTTGGCTTCAGGCAATGTAAGATTATCCAAAACAACGATTTTTCCGTCGCGCAGCTTTGCCGATAACCCTTGGCGAAGAGCTTCGCACTTCATTGTTTTAGGTATTGCCTGGCGATAAGAACGTTTTTGTGGTCCAAAAACGGTTCCGCCACCCCGGTATTGTGGAGCGCGAATTGTTCCCTGCCGGGCGCGGCCTGTTCCCTTTTGACGATAAGGCTTTTTGCCGCCGCCACGGACCTGGCTCCGTCCGATCGTCTGAGCATTGCCTTGACGCTGATTGGCGTAATAGGAAACAAGCACCTGGTGGAGCAGTTCGGGTTTGGGATCAACCGCAAACACAGAATCATCCAGATCCATATTCCCGGCAGCCGTGCGATCTATGGTAAAGACTTCAACCTTGGGCACGATCTTCCTCACTATTTCCCCCGCTTTCTCGCGGGTCCGACTTCGACAAAGCCACCATTAGGGCCGGGGACGGCGCCTTTTACATAAAGCAGGTGGTTCTGAGTATCGACTTCAACAACTTGCAGGTTTTCGACTGTCCTGCGCTTATTCCCATGCTGACCTGGGAGGGTTTTGCCTTTAAAAACTTTGGACGGCCAAGAGCCCTGGCCAATCGCACCCGGCTCACGGTGAAACATGGAACCGTGCGTCATACGGCCGCCGCGCCATTTATGGCGCTTAACACCACCTGTAAACCCGTGGCCTTTGCTTGTTCCAGCCACATTGATCCGATCACCGGTCTCAAAAATGGAGACGTCGATGACCTGACCAGGCTGGTAAGTCGCAGGATCATCGACCCTGATTTCACGTAAAAAGCGATGCAGTACACAATCCGCTTTTTTGAAATGGCCTACCAGCGGCTTGGTTGCACGCTTCTTCTTCTCATCGACTTGATAACCGATCTGGATGGCGGCATAGCCATCGTTTTCCGGTGTCTTCACCTGCACTACAGGGCACGGTCCCAGCTGGAGCACAGTCATCGGAATGACTTTGCCACTTTCATCATACATGGCCGTCATCCGTACTTTTTTACCTATGAGTGCTTTCATCATGCAACACCGTTCGTAAATCTCTGTATCCAAACCGTCACTCCACCACGGCCATCCTCTTTGGGTGGTCTAAGGCGGAGATACCGGGATTATCGTTAACTTACGGACTCGTCCGACCCGAGCCTAAAGTTTGATTTCAGCATGGACACCCGCTGGCAAATCCAGGTGGGTTAATGCATCCATGGTTTTTTGGGACCAATCGAGAATATCGATCATGCGTTTATGTGACCGAATCTCGAATTGTTCCCGCGACTTCTTGTCAACGTGGGGACCACGCAAGACTGTATATTTGGAGATCCGCGTTGGCAGCGGGATGGGCCCGACAATTTTCGCTCCCGTTCGGCGAACCGTTTCCACGATCTCTTTAGTGGAGTTATCCAGAAGCCGGTAATCATAAGCCTTTAACCGGATGCGGATTTTATTCGGATGCTCCATCTTTCTCTCCAACGTACGCGGGGGGCGGTCAGAGCCAAACCCGCAGTGCATCAATTTTCAATGAAACGTCAGCCTAGCAATCGGCACAAGCCAAGTAGCATAGGCATAAATCGTAATTATTCAACGATTTCAGCGACGACGCCGGCGCCGACGGTACGACCGCCTTCACGAACGGCAAAACGAAGCTCTTTTTCCATAGCGATGGGGGTGATCAACTCGCCGGTGATTTCAACGTTATCGCCAGGCATGACCATCTCCGTGCCTTCCGGCAACGTCAAAATTCCGGTCACGTCCGTTGTCCGGAAATAGAACTGAGGACGGTAACCACTAAAGAACGGCGTGTGACGGCCACCCTCTTCCTTGGACAGAACGTAAACGTTGCCTTTGAACTTTTTATGCGGCGTGATCGAACCCGGAGCCGCGATAACCTGACCGCGCTCGATGTCCTTACGCTCCATGCCGCGAAGCAGCAGACCAACATTGTCACCGGCCTGGCCTTCATCCAGCAACTTCCGGAACATTTCAACGCCCGTGCAAACCGTGCTCAGCGAATCTTCACGCAGACCCACGATCTCAACCTTGTCTTGAACGTGAACCACACCACGCTCAATACGGCCCGTCGCAACCGTGCCACGACCGGTGATCGAGAAGACATCTTCAACCGCCATCAAGAACGGCTTGTCAACATCACGCTCCGGAATCGGAACATAATCATCAACCGCCGCAATCAACTCGTGGATGCACTTCGTCTTCTCTTCGTCTTCCGGATTCTCCATGGCCTGCAACGCGCTGCCACGAACGATCGGAATATCATCACCCGGAAACTCGTATTTCGAAAGCAACTCCCGGATTTCCAACTCAACCAAATCCAGAAGCTCCTCATCATCAACCATGTCGCACTTGTTCATAAATACAACGATGTACGGAACACCAACCTGGCGCGCTAACAAAATGTGCTCACGCGTCTGCGGCATCGGACCATCCGCGGCACTCACAACCAGAATCGCACCGTCCATCTGCGCCGCACCCGTGATCATGTTCTTCACATAGTCCGCGTGACCCGGGCAGTCAACGTGCGCGTAGTGGCGCGTCGCACTCTGATATTCAACGTGCGCCGTCGCAATCGTGATCCCGCGCTCACGCTCTTCCGGAGCGTTATCAATACTGTCGAACGAACGTACTTCCGCCATACCCGAATGCGACAAAACCATGGTCATCGCCGCCGTTAATGTCGTCTTACCGTGGTCGACGTGACCAATCGTACCTACGTTTACGTGCGGTTTGGTGCGTTCGAACTTTGTTTTAGCCATCGTATCTCTCCGTGTTCGTCAATACTTTGTCGTTTCACCGGCGGGGCACACCCGTGGTGCGGCTAACAATATCGTTCTGTATGCTCTCAGGCACAGGTTCATAGTGGGACAACTGCATAGTGTATGAACCACGGCCCTGTGTTAGAGAGCGAAGTGTTGTCGCATAGCCAAACATCTCAGCCAGCGGTACTTCTGCTTGGATTACTTGAATCTTACCACGGGGCTCCACGCCCTTGGCCCGACCCCGTCGGCCGTTCAAATTGCCAATCACATCACCCAGATATTCATCCGGGACAACTACTTCCAAAGCCATTATCGGTTCAAGAAGAGTTGCGCGGCCTTTGCTAACTGCCTCTTTGAGGGCCAATGAACCTGCGATAGCAAACGCCATCTCTGAGGAGTCTACCGCGTGGAAGGAGCCATCATGCACCCGAACGCCGATATCCACCAGGGGATAGCCGGCCAAAACACCGCCTTGCATGGCTTCTTTGATGCCTCGTTCGATGGCAGGAATATATTCCTTGGGAATCGTCCCCCCAACGATATCATTTACAAACTCAAATCCCTGGCCTTTTTCCCTGGGATAGAATTCAGCTTCCACGTGACCGTATTGACCGCGGCCGCCTGACTGGCGGACATGCTTACCCACAACATTGACTTTCTTGGTAATCGTTTCGCGGTAGGCAACTTCAGGCTTGCCGACATTCGCTTCAACCCTGAATTCACGCATTAAACGGTCAACAATAATTTCCAGATGTAACTCACCCATTCCGGAAATGATTGTCTGGCCGCTTTCTTCATCAGTTTTAACGCGGAAAGTGGGATCTTCATCGGCTAGTTTTGCCAACGCCATATCCAGACTATCCTGATCCGCACGGGTTTTGGGCTCAATCGCCACGCTGATAACCGGTTCGGGGAAGTCCAGACTTTCAAGCAGGATTGGGAAAGTTGTGTCACAAAGGGTGTCACCGGTAGATGTCCGGTTGAGACCCAAGGCACAAACAATATCACCGGCACGAGCTGTTTTTACTTCTTCGCGCTTATTGGCATGCATACGTAACAGACGGCCGACTTTTTCCTTTTTATCTTTAGAAGCGTTTAAAACCGTCTGACCAGCCTTCAGAACTCCGCTGTAAACCCGGAAAAAGGTCAACTTTCCATGCGGATCTGACATGATTTTGAATGCCAGAGCTGTGAAAGGAGCGTCTTCTTTGGCCTCACACAGAATCTCGCTTTCTGTGCGCGGCTTCGTTCCGATAATCGGCGGAACATCGAGAGGTGAAGGAAGATAATCAATCACCGCGTCCAGAAGCATCTGAACGCCCTTGTTCTTAAAAGCAGAACCACATAGCACTGGAATCACAGTGGCCTGAATTGTGGCGCGGCGAATTGCGAATTTAATGTCTTCAGGGTCAATAAATTCCCCTTCGAGAAAACGCTCAAGCAAATGATCATCAATATCAGCCAATGCTTCGAGCATTAATTCACGCGCATGTTCAGCTTCTTCAACAAGTTCTTGGGGAATTTCAACATCTTCAAATGTGGTGCCTAAATCGTCATTGCCTTCGTGCCAAATACGGGCCTTCATGGTGACGAGATCAACAACACCACGGAACGTTTCTTCACTGCCGATCGGAATTTGAAGAACAAGTGGATTGGCGCCCAGACGCTCACGCATCATTGAGATTGTGCGATCCAGGTCCGCTCCGACGCGATCCATTTTGTTTACAAAGGCGAGACGGGGAACTTGATACCGGTCGGCCTGCCGCCAAACGGTTTCCGACTGCGGCTCAACACCTCCGACGGCACAGAACAAGGCCACACAACCATCCAACACACGGAGGCTGCGCTCAACTTCTGCCGTAAAGTCAACATGACCAGGAGTATCGATAATATTGATATAATGATCGTTCCAGGAACAGAAAGTGGCTGCGGAAGTGATTGTGATTCCGCGCTCTTTTTCCTGTTCCATCCAGTCCATTTCAGCCGCGCCGTCATGGACTTCACCAATTTTATGCGTTCTCCCCGTATAATAGAGGATGCGTTCGGTCGTGGTCGTCTTACCGGCATCAATATGGGCCATGATGCCGATATTGCGAACGCGTGCCAGTCCAATATTTGCGGGATTTGCAGCTACCATACTCATAGAAATCTTCTCCCGTCCTCAGCTTTTCTCAAAGCCGGGGCGGCACACAAAATCCCGCCGTGGATAAAACCAGTTACGGATCGACGGCGGGAGTGTTGGGCTGTTGGTTTACCACCGATAGTGGGCAAAGGCTTTGTTGGCCTCCGCCATACGGTGTGTGTCTTCTCTCTTTTTAATAGCCGAGCCTTGGCGAGTGGAGGCCTCGATCAATTCCTGGGCCAGTTTCGCGCCCATGCCCCGCTCATTACGGGAGCGGGCTGAGCCAATTAGCCAACGAATGGCCAATGTCTGACGGCGGGCAGGGGAAACTTCGACCGGTACCTGATACGTGGCACCGCCAACCCTACGCGAACGAACTTCCAGGCTGGGCTTTACATTTTCAACCGCAGTTTTAAATACATCGAGCGGTTCTTGTTTCGTTTTTTCTTTTATGGCGTCAAAGGCTCCATACAGTATTTTTTCCGCCACGTTCTTTTTGCCATCAACCATGAGACAATTCACGAATTTGGCGACAAGACGGCTACCGTATACGGGATCCGGATCGATTTGACGTGCAACAACTTTGGTCCGCCGACCCATAATAAATATCTCCTCTTCCTCTAATCCGGATTAGCCCTTGGGACGCTTGGCACCATATTTGGAACGTCCACGGCGCCGTTTTTCCACACCAACTGTTTCCAGAGCACCACGCACAACGTGATAACGAACACTGGGCAGATCTTTCACACGGCCACCGCGTACAAGAACAATTGAGTGCTCCTGAAGATTGTGACCTTCGCCCGGTATATACGCATTTACTTCAATACCGTTTGTCAGGCGAACACGTGCCACTTTACGCATAGCCGAATTCGGTTTTTTGGGGCTCATAATCCAAACACGTGTGCAAACTCCCCGGCGTTGCGGGCATGCTTGCATTGCGGGTGCTTTGGATTTCTTTTTCTTCGCGGTTCTGCCCCGCTTAATAAGTTGGTTAATGGTCGGCATTTTGACCGGCTTTCCTAAACACACAAAGGGTGCCTTGGCTCATCACCTTAGGCATCCCTGGCATGTATTCTGGGAATTTAAAGCGTCTCTATAACGCAGACCAGAGAAGATAGATAAACGCTGCTTATGAGTCAACCGTTCCCAGGAAACTAAAGTATAAAAAAATAAAAATGTTAGCTCTGTTGTCCAAAACCAGTTATCTTTACGGTAAATCCCCCAGAAATTGGAGTCCAAAGGCCATTTTTTACAAAAATAAACGGCCGGATCCATATGAATCCGGCCGCAAAAAACACCTAAGTGGCAACTTCTATGTAACCAAACCCAAACAACTATCAAGCTGGATTTTCGGCTAAAGCCGACGACGGAGCGACATCATAATCATCAAAATCGTCCCGAGTTAGGCCCCGGAATACATCTTGACGCTGATCCCATCCCGTTCCGGCGGGAATCAAATGCCCGACAATGACATTCTCCTTGAGACCTTGGAGATAGTCGGATTTTCCGGAAATCGCTGCGGCTGTAAGTACACGGGTTGTCTCTTGGAATGAAGCCGCTGAAATAAACGACTCGGTTCCCAAAGAGGTTTTCGTAATACCGAGCAGCCTTGGCTTAAATTGGGCCGGTTTACCACCTGCGAGGGTGACTTTCTCATTCTCAGCCAGAACGAAATACCGGTCGACATCGTCATCTTGGAGGAAATTCGTATCTCCTGGATCCGTAATTGTTACCTTACGCATCATTTGACGAATAATGACTTCGATATGCTTGTCGCTGATACCCACACCCTGGAGGCGATAAACCTCTTGGACTTCATTAAGGAGATACTCTTGAGTCGCCTTCTCGCCCATGACCTCAAGATATTCGTGTGGGTCAATTGAGCCATCGACGAGACGCATTCCAGTCGCCACCCAGTCGCCATCGGCAATAATTACGTGCTTGCCGATTTCAACTTCGTAGCTATCCAAGAAATTACCGTCCTTGTCCTGAATAATAATAATACGAGTACCACGACGGCGCTTTTTAGGCAGATGCTTTTCGAGTTCGCCGTCAATTTCATCCGCTTTAGGCAACCGCACCCAACCATCAAGCTTGGCGATGATGGCCAGATCACGCGGTTTGGGCCGCCGTGCTTCAAAGATTTCTTCGACACGAGGCAGACCGCCCGTCACATCTCGCGATTTAAAGGTTTCTTTAGGAATTTTGGCCAAAACATCGCCAGGCCGAACTTCATCATTATCATTCACAACAATCTGAGCGCCGCTAGGCAACGGATGGTATTCGTCTTTGCCCCCCGGCTGAGAAATCACAATTGCCGGGTGCTTGTCTTCGCGATGCTCCATTACGATCATTTGCGCGGTTTCAACACCTTGTTGGGGACGCTGAAGCCGCATGGTCACGCCTTCGATGATCTGATCGAAACGGGATTTTCCAGCGGTACGGGCAATTTCAGCTTTGTAATACTGATCCCATTCCGCGATCACCAATGCAGGGGCCTCACCGGACTCCGTAATATGGAAGACCTGATCTCCACGCCGCTGGATGGTCTCATCTTGTCCCATATGAATCTTTGCACCGAGTGGCAAACCGCCTTCCAAATGCTGGAATTGCTGCACAACTTGATCGGTATGAGCCAAGATTCGACCAGTGAAAACATCGGCTCCATCCTCAATAACGAGGCGTGAACCGGCCGGCAGGGAATGCTCTTCAAGCGTATTTTCATGCCGGTCGACGATTGCGATTCGAGGATACTTGCCTAGCGGAGCCTCTGTTACAACGGAATAAAGGCTGCTTGTCGAAGGATCCAATACACGGCGCATGGTTACGCCCTCAATAATGTCACGATAGCGGATTTTTCCATCTGTATTTGAAACAGTGGGAGTATCCAACCAGGCAACAACCTGACCAGACTCAACCGTATCTCCCGGCTTCACCGCAAGAGCGTGGCCGGGCAACAGCGGGCGGACATCTTCGCCAATCACCAGCTGCGGCTGTTCGTCGATTTCGGCGGGAACGTGGAGAATACCATTCGCATCCTGAACCGGCTCAAATCCTCTGACGTCGACCTTTCCTGAAGCACGTGAGACAACAGGAACCTGTCTGGGATTCCAGCGGGCAATCTGGGTGCCTTCAACAATCTCGTCCCCATCTGAAACCAATAGTTCCGAGCCGGATGGCACGGATGGGAAAGTGTGAAATACACGCCGTTGTTTTCCGGAAGCCAGATGGATTTGACCACCTTGTCCATAGACTATTTTCTTGCCACCGGATTCGATGATATTTAATCCTTCAAGAACCACCGTCGCATTTTCTCGACGGCCAAGGTTCGGACAAGAAATAGCGGAACGCAAAATCAGAGGTATTCCACCGCTGTTAATGACGGTTCTTGCTCCGTGGCGATCAATAACACTGTCGAGATGGACGTAATGAATGATACCGCTTTCACCATCGCGCAAGCCGCCGGAGCCTTCATGATCCAAATGGACTCGGATTTCCGATTCAGAAAGAACACGCCCGGCCGTACCACCGATGTGGAACGTGCGCAGTGTGAGCTGTGTGCCCGGTTCACCAATCGACTGAGCGGCAACGACACCAACGGCTACACCCATACCGACTTGCTTTCGCTCGGAAAGATCCCATCCGTAGCATTTGCCACAAACACCCCGCCTCGACTCACAGGTCATGACCGAACGGATACGGACTTTCTCAAGACCTGAATTTTCGAGAGATGCAGCGATGTCGTCATCTATAATTTGTCCCATCTCGACAATGAGTTCACCGGTGATGGGATGGAAAACATCGTCACTGGCGACACGGCCTAAAACCCGGTCCCGCAATGATTCGATTACCTGATCACCTTCACGAATAGCGCTGACATCCATCCCCTGAAGCGTCCCGCAGTCCACTTCAGAAACGATGACATCTTGAGCGACATCAACAAGACGACGGGTTAGATATCCGGCTTCCGCGGTCTTTAACGCAGTGTCGGCCAATCCCTTACGTGAACCGTGCGTCGAAATAAAGTATTCGAGAACGCTGAGTCCTTCTTTAAAGTTGGATTCAATGGGCGATTCGATAATCTCACCAATACCGCCGGTAAGTTTTTTCATCGGCTTGGACATCAAACCGCGCATTCCACTCAGCTGGCGAATTTGCTGTTTTGAACCACGAGCACCACTGTCAGCCATAATAAAAATCGGATTAAAGCCTTGGTTATCGTCACGCAGTTCATCCATCATGGCTTCGGCAACCTTATCGGTTGTATGCAGCCAAGTGTGAATAACCTTGTTATAGCGCTCGGTTTCGGTAATCGCGCCTTGTTCGTATTGACGCAGGATTTCTCCGACTTCATTACGGGCCGCTTCGATCATCGCTTGTTTTTTCTGCGGAACCCTCATGTCGGATAAGCTAACTGAGACACCACCCATTTTCGCGTAGTGATACCCCAGGAATTTCAGGTCATCCAACAAGTTGACAGTCGCTGTTCGACCGCAAATATCGAAACAACGGGAGATAATCTCCTGCAATGCTCCCTTTTTCATATTCCGGTTCACATATCGGAGTTCCTTGGGCAAAGCATTATTGAAGATCATACGGCCGGGAGTTGTGCGTATGCGGACTCCATCGACACGGACTTCAACTTCATCCTGCAAACCGATATGACTATGGTCATAAGCCACTAACGCTTCTGTCACACTCGTAAAACGGCGGGGGGTCTCTTCACCAATCGCCGACCGGATTTTGGTGAGGTAATAGCAGCCTAAAACAATATCCTGAGAAGGAGTCGCAATCGGACGACCATCCGCAGGAGAAATGACATTGTTCTGAGCCAACATTCGGCTCCGGCACTCTTCCTGGGCCTCAAGGGAAAGAGGAACGTGGACGGCCATTTGGTCGCCATCGAAGTCCGCATTAAACGCCGTACAAGAGAGCGGATGGAGACGGATCGCCTTTCCTTCAACCAGAATAGGCTGATAAGCCTGCATGCCCATTCTGTGCAGTGTTGGCGCACGGTTCAGCAAGACAGGATGATCCTGAATCACCTCCTCAAGAACGTCAAAAACTTCGGGATCGCCACGTTCGATTTTCCTTTTGGCGGAACGAATGGTTGTAACATCATCCAATTCCTCAAGACGGCGGATAATGAATGGCTCAAACAATTCCAGAGCCATCTGTTTGGGCAAACCGCATTGATTGAATTTAAGTTCCGGACCGCAAACGATAACCGAACGTCCGGAATAATCGACGCGCTTTCCTAAAAGATTCTGGCGGAAACGGCCTTGTTTACCTTTCAGCATATCCGACAGCGACTTGAGCGGGCGGTTGTTGGAGCCTTTTACCGGACGGCCACGCCGGCCATTATCCAATAAAGCATCCACGGCTTCCTGAAGCATCCGCTTTTCATTACGGATAATGACCTCGGGAGCCCGGACTTCTTTAAGCCGGCGCAAACGATTGTTGCGATTGATCACCCGTCGGTAGAGATCATTAAGATCGCTGGTCGCAAAACGCCCACCATCAAGGGGAACGAGCGGACGTAAGTCGGGAGGAATCACCGGCAAAACGTCGAGGATCATCCATTCCGGCTTGTTGGTGCTATCGCGGAAATCTTCAACAACCTTAAGGCGTTTGATGCATTTTTTGGTTTTTTGTTTCGAACGGCTCTCGCGGATTTGACGCTTAAGTTCTTCCGCCAGTTCATCAAGATCGATGCGGTTCAAAAGTTCTTTAATGGCTTCAGCGCCCATACCGACCTCAAACTCATCACCGTATTCGTCACGAACCAGATGGAGTTCACGCTCAGTAAGCACCTGCATGGGCTGCAAGTCGGTCTCAGCCGGATCAAGAACGATGTATTCCTCAAAATACAGAACGCGTTCAAGCACTTTGACGCTCAAATCAAGGAAAGTCGCCATACGGCTAGGCACACCCTTTGAAAACCAAATGTGTGCAACAGGCATCTCTAATTCGATATGCCCCAGACGGCTACGGCGGACTTTGGCTTGAGTGACTTCGACACCGCAACGGTCGCAAACGACGCCACGGTGCTTTATGCCTTTGTACTTTCCGCAAGCACATTCATAGTCACGGGTTGGGCCGAAAATACGCTCGCAGAAAAGCCCATCCGTCTTGGGTTTGTATGTCTTATAGTCGATGGTCTCAGGATTTTTCACTTCACCATGGGACCAAGCCCGAATTTCCTCCGGAGAGGCCAATGTGACCCGAACACTTTGGATCTTATTGACGTCGCGGATTTCGTCATCCCGGCGGCGGGCTGAAGCAGGCTGAATCGACTTCCAAGTTGATACCGACATGTGTTATCTCCCGTTTTGCATGCTTTTCAGACGGATTAACCGCCCATGCAAGGGTTCAATATTCAAGATTTTCCGGATTACTCTGTCACCGTGGCAGTGGATTTCGGCGCGTCTGTTGTATCTTCAGTTTCAGCGCTTGCTTCCTCCGCACCTTCCGATTCCGATTCGTCTTCCGGAACCTGATGCAATTCGACACCCAAGCCGAGGCTCTGAAGTTCTTTCACAAGAACGTAGAAAGATTCAGGAAGTCCCGGTGCGCGAGCGTTTTCACCTTTTACGATGGCTTCGTAAATACGGTTACGGCCAACAATATCATCCGACTTCACGGTTAAGAGTTCTTGGAGTGTGTGAGCGGCGCCATAGGCTTCTAGAGCCCACACTTCCATCTCTCCCAAGCGCTGTCCGCCGAATTGGGCCTTGCCGCCAAGTGGTTGCTGAGTCACCAACGAGTACGGTCCAATGGAACGCGCGTGGATTTTGTCATCCACCAAGTGGTTGAGTTTCAGCATATAGATGATCCCAACGGTAACTTGTTCGCTAAATGCCTCACCTGTTCGGCCATCGAACACCGTGGTCTTGCCGTTTTCGGGAAGTTCCGCCCTATGCAGGTATTCAGTGACATCGGGGACTTTTGCACCGTCAAAGACAGGAGTGGCAATGTGCATCCCCAACTTCTGTACGGCCCATCCCAAATGAGTTTCAAAAACCTGGCCGACATTCATACGTGAAGGCACACCAAGCGGATTCAGGACGATATCAACCGGAGTTCCATCCTCCAGGAACGGCATATCTTCTTCCGGAACAATTTTGGCAACAACACCTTTGTTACCGTGACGGCCGGCCATTTTGTCGCCAATCGACAACCGCCGCTTTTTCGCGACATAAACTTTGACGAGTTTAATCACACCGGGAGGCAAGTTATCGCCGGTCTTAATTTGTTCGACCTGTTTTTCGTACTCCTGGATGATGCCATCGCGCTCCAATGAAAATTCCATACGGAGTTTGTCGAGTTCGGTGTCATCGACACAACGCACTTCCGTAAGATTTTCATTTTGAATCTTCTTAATATCCGTCGGGGCAACCTTTTTGCCGTCGGCAATCAAAATTTCGCCGGTTTGGCTGTCGAAGATCGCACCATCCAATGTCTTTCCAACCAGGATATTGCGGACCTGCGTATTCCATTCGGTCTCGAGTTCCTGCAAATCCTTGTCTTTTTGAGCTTCGAGTTTTTTAAGTTGCGCGGCGTCTTTGGTATTTCGCGGCCCACCTCGAATCTTGCGCGAGAAAACTTTGACATCCACGACAGTGCCATCCGTTCCTGGAGGCGCCTTCAGGGAGATATCACGAACATCTTCAGCACGCTTTCCGAAGATTGCCCGCAATAGTTTCTCAACATTTGAAGTCTGGACTTTGCCTTTAGGCGAAATCTTACCAACGAGAATATCGCCGGCTTTGACATGCGCGCCGATACGGATGATTCCATCGTCATTCAGATTCCGTAACGCATCTTCGCCCACGTTGGGAATATCACGGGTGATCTCTTCTTCACCCAGTTTGGTGTCACGCGCTTCAACCTTAAATTCGTCAATATGGATGCTGGTATAAACATCATCCTTGATTAGGCGTTCCGAGACGACAATAGCATCTTCAAAGTTATTGCCTTCCCAGGACATGAATGCAACCATGACATTGCGGCCCAGTGCAAGTTCGCCTTTATCTGTCGCCGGTCCGTCGGCAATAACCCAGCCTTCCTTGACTTTGTCACCAACACGAACAATAGGCTTTTGGTTGATGCATGTATTTTGATTGCTTCGAACAAATTTCTTTAGATTGTAGATATCGCGGTCATTTTCAGAACGCGGCTTATCAGGTTTGATTTCAATGCGCTCTGCGGACACCCGAATCACTTCACCATCGCGCTTGGCAACCGCCACAACGCCTGAATCCTTGGCGGCACGATACTCGACGCCGGTTCCGATACGAGGCGCTTCGGCGCGCAACAGGGGAACCGCCTGGCGCTGCATGTTTGAACCCATCAACGCGCGGTTCGCATCGTCGTGCTCCAAGAATGGAACCAAAGCGGCAGATATGGACACCAACTGCATTGGTGAAACGTCCATAAAATCAACCTGGTCCGGTGTGACTTTGGGGTAATTATCGCGGTGCCGCGACAAAACCGTGTCACGTACGAAGTTCCCCTTTTCATCAAGCGGCGCATTTGCCTGCGCAATGATTTTGGTATCCTCGTCATCAGCCGAGAGGAACTCAATATCCTGTGTAACGCGTCCACTTTTGACTACCCGGTACGGGGTTTCGATAAATCCGAATTCGTTAATCCGGGCAAATGTTGAAAGACTGGAAATCAGACCAATATTCGGACCTTCAGGCGTTTCAATCGGACAGATACGGCCATAGTGAGTGTGGTGAACGTCACGCACTTCAAAGCCGGCACGTTCACGGTTCAAACCGCCGGGACCAAGGGCTGACAGACGGCGTTTATGCGTCAGTTCAGCAAGCGGATTGACCTGATCCAAGAACTGGGAAAGCTGGCTGCGTCCGAAGAACTCATTGATCTGCGTGGTAACCGGTTTGGCGTTAATCAGATTCCTGGGCATGATGTTGTCCAGGTCCAAAATAGCCATTTTTTCTTTGATATTTCGCTCCATACGGGCGAGACCAACGCGAATCTGGTTCTCTAAAAGTTCACCGATGGTTCGGACGCGACGGTTGCCCAAATGGTCGATATCGTCAGAGATGCCCTCACTGCGGTTCAACGACAATATGTAGCGAACACTTGCAACCAAGTCATCAACAGTCAATGTGTGAACATCGGTCCCGATGGAAATCCCCAGTTTCTTATTCATGCGGTAGCGCCCAACGCGTGAAAGATCGTAACGGCGGGGTGTAAAGAATAGGTTTTTGACCAACAATTCCGCATTTTTTGTTGCAGGAGGCTCACCGGGACGCAAGGTCAAATATATTTCGCGCAATGCTTCTTCCCGGTCGCCGGTGGGGTCTTTCAACAACGTATTGCGAATCATCCGGAAATCATTGCGGGGGCTTTTAACGATCGTGATTTCAGAAACACCCTCGTTGATAAGCTTATCGAGGTTTTCTTCGGTCAATTCGAGATCCGCTTCGGCCAAAACCGCGCCGGTCTCTTCATTCACGACATCGCGGAAAAGAACATTACCCAGTGCATCACCACGGCCTTTTTTTGTGGAAATTTTGATATTTTCACGCTCAATGAAGAGATCCAGAATCTCGTCATCTGTGGAATAGCCAAAGGCACGAAGTAAGATCGTAACAGGGAGTTTCTTTTTCCGGTCGATAATCACCGAAAGCACTTCGTTCAAGTCACTCTCAAACTCCAACCATGCGCCGCGATTGGGGATAATGCTGCCTTGAACCAAAACTTGGCCCGAATGATGCGGTTCAGCATTGAAAACCGCACCAGGTGATCTGTGCAGCTGAGATACGACAACGCGCTCAGCGCCATTAATTACGAATGTACCCCGATCGGTCATCAGAGGAATTTCGCCGAGATAGATATCCTCTTCATGAATTGACGCAATCTCTTCCGGCTCGCCTTTCTCGGCGGCCTTTTTGATAATCAAACGGACCTTAATGCGAAGCGGCGCCGCATAGGTCATTCCGCGTTCGATGCACTCCATTACGCCGTACTTGGGCCGCCCCAAGCTGTAATTGACGAACTCCAACGTGGAATTGTCTCTCCCCTTGATGGGGAAAATCGACGTAAAGGCCTGCTGCAACCCTTCCATTTCACGTTTTTCCGGGACCGTGTCCGATTGCAGAAAAGCACGGTAGCTGGACTGCTGGGTCTCGATCAGATCGGGCAGATCGAGCACGGTCGTAATCCGGGCAAACGAGTGGCGCTCGCGCCATGGACTATTTTCAATCTGGGTACGTGGCATGTATCACCTCGACCGCCGATATCCTGAGATACCGGCAAAGTAATCTTCGATTCTTCCTAATCCCTTAGAATGGATTCGCTTGATATCCGCAGACGGCTGTGCGCCGGAGCGGCTCCCATTTATGCATTGCCACCCGTAATGCAGACGCACTTCGGGCATTTGCGTATTGATTTCTCAAAAAAAAGACGCGGTCGCTGACTCGGGGAGTCATATGGTGGGATATTCCTTAAATAACAGAGAGCTTTGGGCACTGTCGCGCGCTGGGACAGTTGAACCCGGCCAGCCTCAGACCTTAAAAAGCGCTATGAAGTACGTGGGAATATGTCAAAGGTATCTTCTTCTTTGCACGCCTGCCGGTAATCACGAAACAAACACCTGCGCTTACACGATTTACGAGCATAGCTATAGCCAGAAGGAAGATAATACAGATATACATTTCTTTGTCAAGTAGTATCCGGAGTTTTTTTCAAAAAGACACAATCCACTGAAAAAACTCAACTTAGACTATGTACCGACCATAAAAGGCTAATGTTGAACGTTTAATCGCTCACACTTAAGGAGGATATTCCCCAAAGGCCTGCAGCAATGCTAGGTGGCGCGGCTTGAAAGAAAATTGCTTTGTTTCAAATTGTTATTGCTTTGTTTCAAATTGTTGATGGGCAGGGTTCAAAGGCAGCACGTTTAAACGTAACCTCCCATGGTCTCACGGGGACAGATCAAGGCAATGAATCCGGGAAAGAACTAGTGTCCAACTAGCAGAAGAGTCCCGGACGATGACAAATCAGGGAGTAACCGATATGCCTTCCTCCACTGAGGAGAAATTGGAACCGCAAGCGGCGGCATCAACCGCTCCTAAAACCACCCCTCGTGACCGGGAAACCGGCTCATACGCTATGATGGAAGAAGAAGTCAGGCGTGTATATTTCAAATTTTATGCGGAATCTTACAAATCGAAGCCTGACGGACTCGACCGCAAGACCAAGGAGCTGATCGCCATTAGCGCCGCCTTAGCACTGGGCTGCAAAAATTGTCTGGAAGGACATATTAAAAAGGCGATTGAGTTCGGAGCAACCCGCCGGGAATTAGCCGAGACGCTTGCTTTGGCGGTCGGTGTGGGAGCAGCAAGCATCGTAGACCGATCCGATATAGCGGCAGCCAACGTCGGACTCGAATCCCTACTGGCCAAAGCCGAGGCAGAAAACGACAATACGGAGGAATAAGCGGAAACAGGGGCAAATCAACTTTCAGGGTTTGGATTAGGCGGCCTCGGCGTTGAACTTGTACAAAAACCTGGATTTCAGGAAACTTGGCTATTGGCCAAATCATTTTAAGTACGGACTCCGATGGACATTGAAACCAGACAAACAGGAAAAGCAGTTATTCTGCAGCCGAAAGGCACAATTAATATCCAATCATCCCCCGAATTCCGGGATGCACTGCTAAAGGCATTCGGCAAAGGGGACGGCCGTTGTGTCATTAATCTCTCGGAAGTGACATATATCGACAGTTCGGGGCTGGCAACCTTGGTTGAAGGACTCCAACTTGCTCAGAAAGGCGGCGGCGTCTTTGCCCTCTGTGCTATTGAACATCCGATGATCAAAGATCTACTTGAGTTAACCCACCTTACCGAAGCATTCACCATTTTTGAAAGCGAAGCAGAAGCCATTGCCTAACGGTATTTCAAAAGTGGCGCCTGCCAAGAAATTACCGGTCCTTCCTTATTCCAACATCGCTTTTCTTCCATTATGCTCAATGCATGATGAACACTCACTTTTCATTAACCAACTATCCTGTAATCAGTTTCGGTCTACTCGGAATACTCTTATTGTCTTCCGTACTCCCATCAATGAGTGAAGACATCGCAGCGGCGAATTTTCCCGCATTTGAATACGACCGCCCAGAGGAACAGTTGCCGCCCGTAGCTGGTCGGCTTTTCTCCTATGTTGCAATTGGCAATTTCACGGGCGGGGAGACTCCTTGGTTAATCCTATCAACCCAAGGGCATGGTTCAGGAACTTCCTGCTATCAACTTAACCAACACCCCCAATACCAATGGATTGCAGGGCCGGGCCAGCCGCTCAATCTCCCTTCCAGTAGTCCTCAGACCATGGCCGATTGGGACGGCGACGGAACGGATGATTTGATCCGGGCTGAAGGGAACACAATCCGTGTTTACCTAATGACTCCCGGCACCAAGCAACCAACACCACGGAAAACCTTTATTTTGCAGGATGAGCAAGGCTCAGCATTTAAAGTCCGCGCCTCTCATTTGGCGGTCATTTTTCGAGCAGGAGTCCCGGAACTCTTGATAAGCGGTTCGAAAGAAAGCCAATACTATCCCGGAAAAAACGGACAACAGGACGAAGATATATCCCTTGGTGGCGGGTATGACAAATACGGTGTGTGGCGAGGTGAGATTGGAATAGGATTCGTTTATTACTTCCGGAATACCGGTACAGCGGAATCACCAGTTTTTGCCCAAGGCCGTGCATTGCTCGCCGGAAGAGGTTATGTGTCAGCGCCACTGAATGCGTATGTGTCCGCCGCAGATTGGACGGGGGATGCGCTGTTCGATCTCATCGTTGCCGATTTTAATGGGCAATTCCATTTCTATAAAAACATAGGCACCGCTGACCGGCCCTTATTTGAATTGGGTGTTCCTTTGCGTAATCGCAAAGGCGTGCCGGTAATGGCCCGCCAGTGCATGGCGAGGAGTTCAGCGTATGAATGGAATCACGACAATCAGCCGGACCTTATAACAGGAACAGAGGATGGCTTTGTATATGTAATGCTCTGCACCGGCCATGACATCTTTGGGAATCCGGAATTCGATGAACCACAGTTAATTCGGGGAATAGATGCCACCATCGATAACGGTGTGCTCACCGTTCAATCTTTTTGCGACTGGAACAGCGACGGAGACCGGGACATCGTCATCGGCAATGCGGGTGGAGAAATTCTGCTAATCGAGAACGCAGGAACGGATTTCAGCCCCCAATATAAGCTCGCTCAACCGCTATTTTCAGAAGGAAAACCATTGCGGATTATGGCTATGGCCAACGGTTCTCCCCAAGGTCCCAATGAGGCAACATGGGGATACGCCTGCCCATCGGTAATCGATTGGAATGGAGACAAGCATCTCGATCTAATTGTGGGTGACATTTCCGGCTTTACGACTGTCTACACCAATGATGGAAATAACGAATTAGATGGCGGACACCGTTTACTAATAGACGGTCAGGAATACAAAACGGTTTGGCGCGTACGTCCCGTTCCCATCGATTGGGATAACGACGGCGCATTGGAAGTAATTTATATGGATCGTGACAGCCGTCTCGGCGTACATGAGCAGGGCGAAGATTCATGGACACTGAAACCATTGCAGCCCTTCCGATACCTGGATGGTTCTCCGATTCAACTCGATGGCACAGGCGGCATGGAAGGGCGATGCAAACTATGCGTGATTGATTGGGATGGCGACGGAGACTTGGATATTCTTTCCGGTCTAAAAGGCGGGACTCCCATTGCCGAATGGACCGGCTCTAACTCCAAAATCATCTGGCTGGAACGTGTCAATGATATCAATGGAATTGCGACATTTTTAAAACCCAAAACCTTAGGGACGCAAGAAGGGCCTTTCCCTTTGGGAGATCATACCCTGTGTCCTGTTCCCTATTTATATCCGGGTGAATTGGCGGCAAAAAACTTGGATGCGGATGGCGATGGATTCAACATCAATCCCCGGATTCAATATCTGACGCTTACTTCGGAAGATGGGCGTCTGTACCGCATCGACCGGAATAAAATCCGCGTCATTCATGACGGAGAAAAACAATAAAACCAAACGGTGATTATGCCTGCCGGTAGACAGCCACTACCCTTTGCGTAGCGGGGCACGCAGCAATTCGCGATACCACTGCTCCATTTGCAGCATATTGGTATTACGGCCGCAATGCTTTTCAGCGGTTAAACGGTTTTCTCTTCCCCATCTTTTTGAGCGTTCGGGCTGAAGCAGCATCTCTGAAATTGCGTGGGCCGTTGCATCCACATCGCCAACCGGAACGATGGCGCCATTGCGGTTCTGAGTGACCCATTCCCGATTTGCAGGCAAGTCCGACAAGACAACCGGTAATGAGGAGGCAAACGCCTCTAAAAGTGAAACCGGAGTGCTGTCAGATTCGGGCACGGAAACAAAGACGGAGGCTCGTGCATACCAATCCCGCAATTCTGCTTCTTCGGTCCATCCCGGAAATAGAACGCGCCGGGATAATCCCAGTTCACGCACCAACGCTTCAAGGTCAGGGCGCAGATAATCATCGCCGATCATGACCAGCTGGGCCTTCGGAACAAACTCCGCAACCCGGCGAAAGGCATGGATAATGGTCTCCAGACGGTAAAGAGGACGCATACGCCGGGTGGAAAGCACAATTGGTGGATTTCCGCGTGTCGGCGCCACAGAATAACGCTCAAGCGGGACTCCGAATTGCCACCATTCAAGCGGAGCCTCCGGTGATGCCAACCGGCGGGCTTCATCAAGCAGATGATGGGCATCACCGGTTATAAGATCCGCCGAGCGCAATGATTCAACGATGGCGACTTCTTGAAAATACCCTTCTTCGGGAACGCGCAATACATCGCTGCCCCAACAGGTCATTACCAGGGGATGCCGCCGTGCCAGCAAAGCCCAATACCCATATCCGGAAACATTATGAGCGTGCACGATATCCGGAGGAAAACGCCGCAAATAGGCCCCAACACGTTTCCCGGCGATCAAATGACGAAGAGGACCAAAACCGCGCCGGGGCACAATACGATGCACAATCGCGCCGGGAACGGTTACCGGAACATCGGTTAAAAACGTCACACGGTGTCCCCGCTGTACGAGCCACTCCATAAAAAACCGGTTATGAATGGATCCGCCATCACCGATGACAGCGATATTCAATGGATACGAAACCGGCTCAATTGGCTGAGGTTTTGTCATCATGAAGTTGAATCGCTATCCCCCAGTGTTCTTGAGGCCAGAGCCGGTAAGCAAGAGCGGCTGGCTGGCTGGTTGAATGCTCAGGATAAGTCATGATATCGGGCAACAGCGCACGCGTCCGAAAACGGTACAAACGCAATACATCCACCGTAAAATTAGGTGCAAAGATTTTACGCAGTTCTTTCACATCGCGGAATTCCATTTGACTGTAAGCACCCGGATGCAATAACAAAACATCACCATCGGCAAAAGGAATCTCCCCGCCAAATTGTTTCGATGCATAGATTGGGAGAATATCATCTCGTCCGGCATAAAAGCGTATCTTGGGATTAACAGCCGTGGAACCATAGATTTCATCGGACCAAAGCCGCGTTTCGGCAGGCAATTCCGCAGCAAGATGTCCAAGAGCGGCGGCATTAGCCCAGCTATCACGCTGTAGAACCCAAACAGCAATCGTCATCGATATGCCAAATAGCAGCGTTAAAGGAACGATCAGGCGCGGCCACCCGAATCCGCCGGACAAAGAATAGCGCTCCTGGAGTTCATGGCATCCATACGCTCCAAGCAGACAAAACAAAGGAATAAGCGGCAGCCAATACCGGTATTGAAAAGACTGGAAAGCAGTCTGCACAAACCACCAGATAGCAAACAGAAAGAGAATGATACGGGCCACGGCGATTTCGTCCGCTTCTTTCTTCAACAGCACAAAGAAACCAACCAACGCGAGGATCGCAAGCGGATAAGTTATCGCCCATGGTAAATAAATGATCCAGGCTTCGAGATAAACAGAATAGGCCAAAACCGTATTAAGCCAGCCGAAAGACGTGGCCCGTTCGGCAAATTGAGTTCCATGCCCGAATCCCCGTGTGATAATCCAAAACGCCAATCCCGCCCAAGGCAATAGAGCGGGCATGATCCAAGCCCAAGAAACCGGCTTGGTTAATTTTTGCTCTCTGGAATCCGGTGCGCCGGAACGCCTCCAAATGAGCCAAGCCATTAAGGGGAGGAAGATGAGGCCATGGTAGCGTGTGAGCGAGGCCAGTCCCGCCCAAAAAAGACAGAGGAGAAGAGGCTTGCGCATGGCATTTTTCTGTGAAGACAAAGCAGCCACAAAAGCTGCCAATGCGGCAACAAACAATGCACAAAAAAGCGCATCGGTCATAACACGAATTGCCCAACGATTCTGAATGGGCGCCACCAAGTAGAACCAGACAGTCCAGATTGGAATCCGCCGGTCGGAAGTCAGGATTTTTGCCAGCCAATAAAGCGGGATGACAACAAGCGATGAGGCCAAAATTGAGACGAGCTGTCCGGCAATTAACGGACTTAGTCCGGCTTGCTCCAGAATAAGGCAACAAATCGTATAGAAGGGCGGGAAATAAGGCACATCATGCTGAAACAAGGTGAGCTGCAGAATGCCATCCGTGTACTCGCCACGATTGAAACCAAGCAGACCAAGTTTCACAATCAGCGATGCAAGCAGAGGAAAGACAACCGCCGCCGGAAACGCATCCCGATCGTCAAGTCGAAGAGGCATATCACGGGACTGCCCAGCATGATTCCGATCCTCCTGGCCTTCTCGGTCTTTCACCTGATCCATCTCGCTGACTTCGTTCATGATACGCACTTATCCGTAAGCGTAGCGTACAGCCAGGTTTAAGGATGGGGAACGCAGGAACACAACATGATTCAGACACGGCTTGAAAGATTCTCTGGTGTCACTCAAAGCAACACAGGTACAAAATCGGCGGTAGACTATGTAATAGCCATATTATTTGGAGAGACTCTCATATGCCCCCCCAAGGAAAAAAGAAGAGTTCTGAAATGGAAAACTTAAAGCCGCGCATTATCCGCGATGGGCTTATTGACGAAATGCTAATTTCTATGGCTTTGCTTCGGAATCAGTTGAATGCGGACCCAAAGGTTCAGAAAAAAGAGCAGAACTACATCATACGGTTGGAAAATACCATCAATCTCTTCAAAATTCGGCGTGACGAGCTTATTGGCTTGGAGCGGGCCATCGATGTGCTTCCCAACGATGCAGAAAAACAAAAAGAAGAACTACGCGTGCAAGCCCGCGAAATCCGTGATCAAATTATGTCTAAATACGATGATGTGATGGGCAGTTAGCCCTCAGTAAATGATTCATCAGCTAGTCTCAGTAATCTTATTCCAACAACTTTCAAGTAATGCCCAATCCGCCGATTTGCACCATTGGCTGCGGGCGTTCGGGTATAAGGACATCCTTTCTTTCAATTTCAAGTTCAATTCGTTGTATGGCGGCAACTTCCACTAGAGCCCGATGTATACATTCCGCCATTTCCTTAGGCTCGCCGGTTGCTCGAAGATTGACAATCAAGCGCAGCCCCTCGACCGGGCTCGATAACATCCGGCCATCCCCTCTCTCAATAGGTTCGAGAGTTACAGAACCACCGCTATGCGTTAACCCGGCACGCAATGAGATACGGTCATCTTCAGCAAATATCTTAAGGTGAGCAATCAGCCTATCGCCCAGCAAATCATCCACACGATGAAGTATCCCCTGTGCAAGGGCAGCCAAATCGCATGTGCCGGTACCCACTCGGACATTGGTATTGCAGCTGGCCTTAATGTTGATCCAACCCAATTGCGACTCGGCGCGGGCAAAACGAGGCCGGTCCTTTTCCATAGAGATGGGACTACCGGCATGAGGGGATTCTGCCAGATCATCCAATGCGGCAAGCCAGTCCTCAATCCCCTGCCCTGTTTTGGCTGAAATTTGATGCGTGCGCGGCTCCCGTCCGGTTTTACGGTAATAACACATACGCACGCGTTCTTCGCTCAGGTTAAAAGTCTTATCGTCATAGGCGTCACGCTTGGTAAAGACAAGCAAATCCGCCTCAAGAAACTGGGATTCATATAAATGCCGGATATCATCCGGCCAAGTTTCTCGATTTTGGATTTCAGAATCTCCATCCATAGCCAACTGCCGTACGGGATCGACCAAGACGGTGAGCGGCATAACGGTGTAGCGTTCGCCCGTGTGTTTTTTCAGCGGTTCAACAACCGTGGGGATTAATTCCGAACAGGTTCCGACCGGTTCGGCAACAATGACATCCGGACGGTATTCTTGAAAAAGCGTATCGGCAGCCTTTAGAAAATCGTGGAACCGGGCACAGATACACCCTCCGACAATTTCACGAACGGCAATGCCTTGGGTCTGAATGACAGCGGTATCCACCAAGCCGCCGGTTTGATCGTTGGTGATTAAAGCGCAACGTTTATCCTTCGCGGCGAAATGGCGTGCGAGTGCGCAAAGCGCAGTCGTTTTACCCGATCCCAAAAAGCCACCAATAACATAAATGCGAATCGGTTCCGGAGCCGGGCCGCTGTTTTGTTGGAGGTCAGATTCCTGCATCGTTCTCTTACGCAGAAACCTCTACATGCAAGGTCTCTCCGGCAGGCAATAGAATCGGATCATTGAACCGAACGCACACTTGGGAGCCATCAACACGTGCCTCGGCTGTATACACACGCTCACCGCAACAAACATCCACATCGGGGATATCGTCCGCATCGAGCCGTTTGGGTTTAGGAATTCGGATTTCACCGAGTTTCAAGCAGCCGTGCAGCATTTGGAGTTCAGATTCGATTTCACGGTTGCGAAGTTTCTGACGGTAATTGCCCCAACCGGGATCGCAAGACCAAAAACATTGAAAATCCTTTTCCTCAATCACCGGCAGGAAACCGATACTCAATTGAGGCCCGCTGTAGCGGAAACCGGAGAGCGCCAAAAGCACCGACCAGCTGGCAAGGGCGCGTGCATAATGGTGGCCGCACTCAATCTCATCCCAAGGATTGCGGCGCTGCCCATCATGCCGGTCACGCACTGCGCGGACGATATCCAAACCTTCTTGAATATAGCCTTCATAAATCAAATGAGCGGCCACTTGATACTCGATGCCGGTCCAAACCTCATCGGAATAGACAAAGGGCAGCGGCGGGCGGTTGCCGCGCGGCCACGAGCAAAGCAAAAGGCCGCCTTCATCACCTAATGCAAAAATACGTTGGGGGTTGTAGTGATCTGAAAGCACAGGTTTGAAATTGTATTTGTAGACTGCATACATAGAACTTTTGACATGCTCTTGGGGCAACACATACCCCAATCCATTTACATGCGCCATCCACTGCCCAAGGAGCTGATCGGAAAGGCAACCGTCACCGAGTTGATATTTAACTTCTTTGGCCTTATCGAAAACCTGATTGTAGTATTCGCCGTTCCAACATTGGCTATCGAGATTTGCCCGGCCATTGGCCGCAATACTCCGGTAGTTTTTTGCAGCCTCGGCATCTCCCATCGCCTCAGCCATTCGCGCTCCCGCCTCAAGCGCGGCGAGGTAGATCGCCCCCATCATGGGATTCGGCCCAAAGTATTCAATATCGTACGTATTGTGCTGTTCGCCCTCCATCACGCCATCGCGGTCTTTATCCCAATCGTGCCAAGCGTATTCAAGCGCGCGTTTCGCGCCAGGCCATACACTGCGCAAATAATCGTCATCGCCTGAGAGTTGCCATTCACGATACAGTTTGACAATCGTCCCCATCTGCCCATCGGCGGCGGGTTTCCAATTCCAACGAGTAAGGCCAACCGGAATCAGCGTACGAAATGCCATGTGTCCTTCTTCATTGGTGTTGGTATTGAAATCGATAATTCGCACACTGCGTTCAAGCGAGGGAAATAGATGGGCCAAGGTTTGCTCATAATTCCAAACATGCGTGCAATTAAGCGGGCAACATCCACCGTGGTCCGTGGTGCCTTCAAAGCCCCAGAAATGACCGTCATCCGTAATAAAGCATGTGTTCGATTTGAGGATAGACGCTTGGCTTGAAACCGCATCCAAAACCTCCGGCGGCAGTGTGGAATCGAACAAAGCATCATGGAACTGTTTGGTTTCGCTTTCCAAACGTTCGAGATTCTTCCAGGTATAATCTGCAACAGCCCAAGCATCGGCAAAATGGTTGGTGTAATAGTTTTTGAGACGCTTGCCTTTGATTTCCTTTTCACTATTCCAGTAGTTTTCGCGCTGGGGAAAATGCCAAGCCAATAGAAACGGGAATGTCTTGCTTTCGCCCGGCTCAAGATGGGCGGAGAGACAGAGCGAACCGGTATCGGTCTGGTTTTCTTTGGTGGGATCGGATGGCTGACCTTCGGTTAAGCGTCCATCCTCGGAAAAATCATTCCAGAACAGACTCTGATCGTCAAACCAACCGCTTCGCGCCCAGCGCGTCAGATACGTAACATCCGTATGCGGAGTTACCAGAGCCATGGTTCCGAATTTATGATGATCATCAGCATGCCTGTTTCCGGTCATACGCAAACCGCGCAGGCCGTCTTTGGCCACGTAGGTATTTTGATTCTTCCCGAATTCATCATCGCCGCAGATATTGAGTTGGGACATCTGCACAGAAATATCCATCGGTTTGCGGGATGTGTTTTCAATTTGCCAATAAAACACGGCCACCGGCAAAGAGGAGTCCTTAACATTGCCGGGAATAAACGGATTGAAAGTCTCAAGATTGGCCCGGACCGGGATATTTTCATCTTCAAGTTCCAACCGGGCAAATGGATAGGCCCCATAAAATTTTGCACGGTCAAAACGGGGCATCCCGGGCATACCATCTCTTGAAAGGCCCATCCAGCCGGGGAACGGTGGGTTGAGTTGAGATTCGAGAATTAGCGCGCGCGGCTCTCCGCCCTCTTGCCGGTACCATAATGCAAAACAGGTATTCGCCAGCGTTCGGTTTTTGCTGGGGTGATTACAGATTTCCCAATCCCGCAACTGGCCTCGTCCTCCCAAGGCCACCGAACCGGTACCGATCCCACCCAAGGGAAATGCCACCTCACCCAAATTGGGCGACTCTAAAATCCGCCAACATTGTTCAGTGCGGGATTTCCATGCACGGGTTTTGGCATGGGCTGTAGTAGCGCCGCTGAATAATCCAAGAAATGGAGCCGCCGTTACGATTTTGAGTGCGTCGCGCCGTGGCATAGACATCGCATGACCTCTCGATAAGAAATACAAATGATCATTCCATGAAGTGCGATTGTGTCAGAGAAAAAGAGCGGTGACAAGGAGTCAAATAAATGCTTGCGCAAGTGGCTTTTAATCAAGCCATAAACCCATACCCCACAATACAACTTCGACATTTTTATCATCGACGGGTTCTACGGCGAGGGCAACGCCGCCATCAGTATAAACACCTCTGCCATCTTGAATGGTATGCAACGGTGGACCACATTTCGTAGTAAGTTCCTGCTTGCTGACAGAAACATTCCGATATGCTTGAACACAGCGAAATGACTCTTGGCAATAGACTCCATGGAGGATTGCTGCAATAACAACATACTCGGCAAGAAACACCGTGCCAAACAGGAGTTTATTTCTACGTTTGCGAACGGCATAAAAAATGATTTGCGGCAGAATCAGAATTCCCGCAAATGATCCCAATAATGCCGCTTGCATCATCGAAAAATAGCCGCCACCACCCGTAAGACGAATTAAAAGCATCCCGATCCAAATGGTAATTGTGCCAAGAAATTCTAACAAGAATGTATAAGAAACAGCGGTCACGGCGGCAATCGTCAAAAGCAACAGCAATGCATGACTGACCCAGGGATGGTGATTGAGCCTATCGCGCCAAGTGTGGGACTGGGCGGATTCAGATTCCACCGAAGTTTCGATGCTGCCAGCCATATTTCGTCACCCCCAGATGCGGCTCAACAGGAATATTCTATCACCTTCCTGCAAAGGCCTCAACATTTTCTCGATTGACGAAACTCTCATCCTGTGATTTATTTATGGTATTGGCATTTGCTAAGGAGCCGTTCAAATGGGCAGATTATCGCAGATGTGTGTAGACGCAGTATTTATATTTTCTGTGTTTATTTGTATCGGCACGGTTTTTCAAATCCCAAAGAATATACGAACAATGCAAAGACTCCGGGCGCAAGGGGCACCGCTTAAAGAGATATTTTTGGAAATCGGCGTCACTTTGGCTTTTTGGATATTCACAATCTTCTTTATTTGGTTTTGTTTGGATATAGACCGGTTTGGAATGTTTAATTAAGAAACGGATTCAAGCAGTTGAGGGAGGATTTCGCCGGATGGGCCTTGGAGATGAACATCGGCGGAACCGGTTAAGTCGGTGGCACGGGGATTGACCTCAACCAACAATGCGCCCCGGCTCTGAGCCTCAAGCGCGTATTGAATGATGTAATAAAAGCTAGCCTCCGTCCCAATAACAAAACAGATATCACAAGGTGCGGTATCGAGAAATCGGCGCGTATCTTCGAGCGGTTCAGGAGGCAGCATTTCACCAAACCAGACAACACCCGGACGGTAGAGCGCGCCGGAGGGATCACGAGGCGGTATTTCGGGCAAAGGGGCACGGCGGTCTATAATTTCTGTGCCATCACCCATTGAGCGCAATTTCCAGATCGAACCGTGCAGATGGATGATGTTTTGAGATCCGGCTTGCTCGTGCAGGTCATCCACATTTTGAGTTAGAACAAGCATCTCGGGGATTTGCCGCTCCATTTGCGCAAGAGCCAAATGTCCGGGATTCGGCTTGCATCCAGCGAGTTTTTGGCGGCGGGCATCGTACCATTCCCACACAAACTTGGGATCGCTATGAAAAGCCTCGGGGGTAGCCACCTTGGTAGGATCGATATTCTTCCAATGTCCATCCAAATCCCGGAATGTCGGGACACCGCTTTCCGCGGAAATGCCCGCTCCGGTAATCGCAAAGAGCCGCTTGGCTGTCTTTAGTCTTTCTTTGACCTGCTCGATGCTCATAGCCTGTTTCAACCCAAATCCTGGCCGTAGGAATACTCAATCGTATTCCCATCGGGATCTTCAATCAGACAAAGATAGCCAACCACTTCTCCCTCATCCCGGGGCTCCATAGTAAGACAACCTTTCTCTTTAGCTTTAGCTGCCATGGCATCGACTTCCTCACGGGATCCGACAGCGAAACCGAGATGATTGATCGGCTTTAGAACGCCTACCGGCTCTTTTTCGCGCTCCAAAAGCACGATCACAAAGCGTTTCCGGTTATCCTCATCCCCCATCCAGGCAACGACATCGCCATCGTCTTCCACACGACGATGCACACAAACCAGATCGGTGAACTCGCGGTAAAACGCCATGCTTCTTTCAAGATTCGAAACGACCAAAGCGATATGAGTTAGTTTTGTCTGGCCTTTTTCCAGCATCATTCCCCCATTGCGGCAACTGAACAGAATCCACAAGGCTACATCGATAGGCCCGTCAGATTTGCGGATCATCCGCTAGCATGACAGAGATAACATCCCAATGGCAACCGATAAAAAAGCCTTCGTGCCTGTCTTAGGGCGCTTGCCCTTCATTGGCCCGGCCCGGCTCCCAATCGCTATTCCCGCCCTGAATCCCCCAATCTTTTTCCGTATTTTGCAGGTAATAAAGCAAGGTGGGAGCATTCCAAAAGCAGTTCAATACGGAATTGAACGTCTTCTCCTGAACGGCTTGATTCCAAGCGCCGACTGCACATTGCAATATTCCAGGATCACCCGTGAGTTCGTAAGCATAAAACAGTGCAGGCGCAATCAGGATGTGGTAACCGCTTGTCTTCTCAAAATGGGGATTGTGTGAATAGCCATAGATGTCGCCGGGAACATCGGGAGTCATGTTTTCAGTGATAATCGATTCCGCTTGTCCAACCAAAAGTTGGGCGGCCAATAAGTCACCGCTTTGACGGTAATAAAGGTACAAAGGCTCCATTAACTGAGCATTCATCCAGGGGACATTGCCCCGGTAATTCATATTGCCGTGCACTTCGGGATAAGTTCCCCGGCGCAGATCGATATGCGATGCGGCATCGCGGACTAATTCAGCTGCATAATTGAGATAACGGCGGTCCCAAGTTTCATCATAGGCATAGGCCATGCTTGATAGCACGCCGGCATGGTCACGCACTGAACCGGAACCAATGCCGATACGGTGTTCGATAATTGCATCGGCCATCGCCAACGCGGCATCGCGATAGTCTCGATTGCCCGAAAGCCGCCAAGCACGTACCAACCCACCCAGTCGAAGCATGGCTGCCCACGGCCCCGGCTCGGTGTGGTTTTTGCCATAATGATGTGCGAGGCCGGGCTGACCGGACTTGGCCGTGGGTGAATGAATGACATCAACATCGATATAGTGATCGGCAACCTCTTCCAGACGATCAAACCAAGCGCCGCCGCCGGTCATCAGATAAGCGCTGGATAGCCCCTTCATGATATCGTAATAGTTATTGCGCCAAGTGTTCTCTTCTTTGTTGTAGTAGTAGTCCCCGAAATCCCGGATGCCGTATCCAGGTTCGTTAGGAATTGAATCTCCATCCTTGTAGTTATCACGGAAATAGTCCAATAACGCAGTACGGCCCGGCTCAACAAGTTCTTCAACTGTGGCGGCATAGCCCATGCCCCCACTACGGCATACCCAATCGGCGTTAAACAAACGAGGAGGATTTTGGAAACATTGGGCCAGAAGATTGGCATCTTCTGAAGAAATATCCATCGGCAGCACGCCGATTAAAATCCGATGGGTTTTGGCTTCACCAGGAACCATTCGGTAAGGATCACCGCCTGCTGGACGGGCAAACATATCTAATGAGACGCCAAATGAAGTAAACTCAATACGCTTGGGAAACTGCTGCCAAAAATCCTTTATCCCCCACAGCAATGCGCCGTTTTCGCTTCGATGTTCAACAAAGCCTTCGAATTTTTTTCCTTGAGTTTGGGCTTGTCCGGCAATTTCCAGAGCAAAAGCGTCCACTTCCGGCTGAGTAATATGGGACAAAGTACGACCAGGCAGATGATAAAGAGTTTCATGCGGCAAAAGCCGTAAGTCTGTATTCCCATACCGGGGAACGTCGGCCATAAGTGTGAATGTTTCAATCTCGATGGTCTCGGCGGAATCGTTATAGATGCGATATTTCAATTCCAGCGCAGGCGATGAAGAAACAGCCACAAGTTCGGCTTCAAAACGTCCAAATGAATCCTCATTTAACAAGCTTTGCATTTTTCCGGTTAACCGGACCGAAGCACGTTGGGGGCCATGCTCCAGCACGTTAAATGTATCCCATTGTCCCAAGTACGTACTGCCATTAGCCAGGGTTATGAGACACCCAAGGTCGTGTAATGCCGGACGATGCTCATCAGTCAGGAAAAGGCTGTCAATGAGCCTCGTATTCGAGCCGCCGATTTCAAATTCGTAATATGGATTGTGGATAGTAAACGTGTTTTCAATAGAATCGACATGAACCGTCTCTCGTGGCTTGTAGGAAGGCCCCCCGACACGTGAGAAGTGCAGCCGCCACGCACTGTCCTTTGAGCCATACCCCGTAAAATCCAGAAGAATCCAGCGAACGCTGCCATCGCTCCAATGGTTAAGTACCTGCGCTTGAAGGGGCACAGTTTTCTGCCCCGGTCCGGTTAGGCGCAATCCTTCCAGGGTTTCAATCGTGCCGGGAGGAACAGAAATGCCACATCGAACCGGATAGCCAAATGAAGGAAACTCCGTTTCGTCATCCCAATGCAGAACCACCTCATACCCCATAGGCGAGCCGTAATCGGAAGACAAGCGCCGGGCATGATGCCGCCGTTCAACAGTCTCGGCCAAAGGCCGCACGGATTCGGAGACGGTACTTGTGTTGGCAGCCTCCAAAAATACATCACCCCACCAAACATGAGTCATAAAACGTTTGGGGTCTCCCGGCTTTTTGGCTTGTGTTTCTGTTGTTCCGATATGCAGCAGGTCGCCATCCAATTCGACATCGACGCCATGACGGTCGAATACACGCAATATCAATTCAAACGGATGTCCAGGCTGAACATACGGCGTAAGATCAACATGTATCACACCATCCGCCTGAGGCGGATTTTCATCGGCAACATCCGATTCCCATATAACTTGGCCATCCACCAAGACCTGCTTAAACCTGTGCCCGGTATATTGCTCCATGCCGAGCCAATCATCGGGTTTAGGCCGCCAATCACTGGCCGCGTAGTCATCGGCGGCATAGAAACGGAGCGTGCAAGGCGGCGTAAAAGTCTGTGGAATCGTGACCATCCGCTTAAGTGCGCCAAAATCTCCTGTCGAGGCGTGTTCCCAGGGATGGGCAATCCAAGCGAGGCTTCGTCTGTCAATTCTGTGGAAGTAAGAACCTTGTGAACTGAAATGCCAGGTATCGGGCCAATCGATTTGCAGATTCAACGGTTCCGATGCACGCGCTGCAAATGCACAATCGGTAGAAATAAGCAGGGATAGGCTAAGGCAGATAAAGAGACTGAATTGTGCAAAAAACGAATGGTATCGCATGGTACTCGCTGGGCCTTTTGCACATTGTGACGGATGAGGGCCAGGAATGCGAGAGTATGCGCATCAGGAAGCATGGGAAGGAATCCGTGCGAAAGGGTAATGTAGCCGCTACAGTAAGGGCATGCTGATTGATGCGTTTTATTTGATGTTGAGGACATAAGATCGTGACCAAGGAAAAAACAACCAGCGCCGGCAGGAAAATCTATACAGTCGCTTGCGTCGTTCTAATGGCCGCCATGGCATCGGCGGTGGCATTCAAAGTCTTGGCAGGGGGAACCCGTGAGCCCCTGATTCAAGATTTCGACCAAGGAGCAACCGTGCTCTGCCCCGATGACCGTCTCGGTGGCGAAGTGACTTTGTTGTACGATCCCTCGCGGCCCTGGGAGCTACGGTACACCTTGCCGGAGATGTCACCACCTTCCGGGGGGGAATACAAACAACCGGAAATCAAAACGCATTGGGAAGCAAGCGCCGGAACGATTCAAGCAGAGGGGAATACAAAGGCCTTTTGGACCCCCGGAAATACATCGGGTCTACACACAGTTCATGTGACCATTGAGGTACTGTACCTCCCCAAAGAAGAGAGTGGATTAAACAGTCCGCGGCCGGTTTGTCGTCGTTACCATGCCTCACGGCGATTTTTGCAGCCCAAACGGCAAGTGGTTCAACCCGGAGCAAAAACGTTCATCGGCGCACCTGAGGGTTACGATAAATTCCTTGTTGGGCGATATCCCGATCCACGTAATCCAAAGGATTTGGAAAATTCATCTACTCCGCAACGTATTACATCACATCCCGAAACTTTTTCGCCCCCGCAGTATTGGTACCGTGTCGATGATGAAACCAAAAACCTGCGTATCAGCCGGAGTTATACCTTAGGGGAGTTCGACCTCAATCGAGCCTATCGCCCGGATTGGCCATGGCCGGGATATATCGCGCTGGACGTGAATATTGTGCAGAAACTGGAAGAACTGGCCGATCTCATGCGCGAAGCCGGTGAGAAGATTACCAAATTCGACATCATCTATGGTTACCGTTCACCCGCCTATAATTTGGGTGCGCGGGCTGAAGATGACGATAAGACACTTAAAAGTTCCTGGTCTTTGCACATGTACGGGATGGCCGCGGATATCATTGTTGATGAAGATGACGATGGAATCATCGACGATCTCGACCGGGATGGGAAGATCGGGAGAGATGACGGGTACGATGACGCCAAGGTAATCCGCAAATATGTTCGGCAATTGGATAAGAAATACCTAAGCATGAAAAGCCCGCTACTAGGTGCGAATTTTGTCTATAGACATCACGATTTTTGGGAACGAGAACCACAGACACCATACATTCATATCGATGTGCGCGGCTTTGCACGGGAGAATGGAACGCTGATCGAATACGACGTCCCAAGTACAATTGATTAATGCTGCCCAATGCAACCGAAGACCATTGAGACATGGAAAGAGGCTCAAATGACAGATGAGAAATCATCATTCCCGAACTCATTGGGACGCAGGCGCTTTGTAACGGCTGCGGGCGGTGCCGGTGCATGGTTGGCAGCAGCAGGAACAGTCAATGGAGACGAGGTCACGAAATTCGGTACAGCCGGTGATGGGGTAAAAGACGATACTGAAGCGATTCAGCGTGCAATAGACTCCGGAACAGGCGGCGTTTTCTTTCCAAAAGGTGCTTACCGTATCACCAAACCGATTGAGATCGATCTTGCCAAAGTTCAACTCACTTCTTTGCTGGGTACGGGCACGGCGCGAATTATCATGGAGGGGGCAGGCCCCGCTTTTCATTTTATTGGCACACACACCGGAAGCGCCAATCCCGAAAGTTTTCATGAACGGGTGTGGGATGCTGAACGTTTTCCTTTGGTTTCAGGAATCGAGATTTTCGGCAGCCATGACGAAGCCGTAGGTATCCGGTTTCAAAAAATCATGCAACCAACCGTGACTGGGGTATTGATCCGTCGCTGCAAGATTGCCTTGCATTTCGTTGAACGGAACCGCAATCCGATTGTCGATTCATGTCATATCTATCATAACCGGGAAATCGGAATTTATTTTGACCATGTTGACTTGCACCAGGCGATCATTTCGAATAGCCACATCAGTTACAATGCACATGCAGGGATTTACTTTCATGGTGGTGCGTTGCGGAATTTCCAAATCGTAGGCAACGATATTGAATATAACTACGACTTGGAGCATGAGGGCTCAGCAGATATTTTGATGGATCACCGTGAAGACAATACATTCCGGGAAGGCACAATTGTTGGAAATACGATTCAGGCGGTCCCCTCCCCCGGTGGTGCGAATATCCGGTTCTTAGGTGGTAAGGATTTACTCACGGGAGGATTGTTGGCCATCACCGGGAATTTAATCGGAAGCCAGACAGATAATATTCATCTCAGTAATTGCCGTGGCGTAACCGTAAGCGGCAATTCGATATACAGCGCCGCCCGAAATAGCATCCATCTTGAAAAATGTCACAACATAACCATCGGTGATAATGCCATCGATTGGAATCCCAATCATAATGAAAAGAAAATGGCCGATGGAATCTGCATTGAGGATTCCCATGGTGTGAGTATCGGTAATACGATTATTGAGGACAGCCACTTGGGATCCGCAGAGAGCGGAGGAACGATAACGATACGCCGCAGCAGTGATGTAAGTCTCAGCAACTGCCAAATACTCGATCCCCAATATCGAGGTATTGTGCTTGAGAATTCATCACGCTGCCGAATCGCCAACAGCACAATCGCCGACCGGCTTCAACCTCGCCGAATGCTGGCATCAATCGAAGCCGATTCAGACTGCAAAGACACTATCATTGCCAACAATTACATTTCATCCGGAAGCCTGCGGGTGCCCGAAGGTGCGGCGATATTCAATGGGAATATCGAAATCGAGTAAGAGATGCCGATCTTTGTTCGTGTATTTATGCCTTTATACGAGGCGATTAAGATGCGGCTTTGGCTTTGACCGGGACCTCTTCGGCCAGCAACAATTTATAATCGACCGAATCCAAGAGAGCTTCCCAGGATGCCTCTATTAAGTTGAATGAGACGCCGGTCGTAGTCCAAGTCCGCTCGCCATCTGTCGTGCTGATTAAAACACGGGTTTTTGCGCCGGTTCCCAGCTGCGAATCGATGATACGAACTTTGAAGTCAATTAACTCAACATTGCCTAAGCACGGATAATAAGGCTCAAGAGATTTACGCAAAGCACGGTCGAGGGCATTCACCGGACCATCGCCGTCAGCGGCCTCATAATGCTCGCTTCCGCCAACCTTGAGACGAACGGTGGCTTCCGACCACAGGTGTCCGGCGGGAGTTTGATCAACCAGCACGCGATACGAGATTGGCTCAAAAAACTTTTTGTGAAGGCCTAATTCTCGTTTAATCAGTAATTCCATGCTGGCTCCGGCGGTTTCATAAAGATACCCCTCGTTTTCTCTTTCTTTCACCTGTTGGAGCACGGCTTGACCGACGGGGGTGGCATTATCGATATCCAAATCCATTCCCGCCAGGAAATCCATAATATTGCTTCGTCCGGAAAGTTCGGAGATCAAAACGCGCTGCCGGTTACCAACGAGTTCCGGACTGATGTGCTCATACGTCGAGCTATCGCGTTGAACCGCCGAGACATGAATTCCACCTTTGTGTGCAAATGCGCTATTTCCGACGAAAGGCTGATTGGTGGGACGGTCATAATGACCGATTTCCGCCACATATTCAGCCAATTCGAAAAGAGTAGCCAACTGCTCATCGGAAACGACTTCAAATCCCATCTTAACTTGAAGATTCGGAATAACTGTCGTCAAATCCACATTACCGCAACGTTCGCCGATTCCATTGATGGTTCCCTGGACGTGGGTTACTCCTCCCCGAACCGCGGCCAAAGCATTGGCTGCAGCCAATCCGCCATCATTGTGCGTATGGATGCCCATGGGGACTTTCAAATGGGATTTGATCTTTTCGACAATCGCTTCGATTTCATGCGGCAACGAGCCGCCATTGGTGTCACAGAAAACAAGACGCTCGGCGCCGCCTTCTTGAGCGGCAAGAAGTGTTTCTACTGCATAACCGGAATCGCTTTTATAACCGTCAAAAAAATGCTCGGCATCATAAATCACCATGAGGCCGTTGGATTTCAGAAACTCGACCGAACTTTTAATCATTTCCAAGTTGACGGGAAGTTCAACACGAAGCGCGTTCTTGACGTGTAATGTCCAAGACTTGCCGAAAATTGTAGCCACAGGAGCGCCGGATTTAATAAGTTCTTGAAGATTAGGATCGTCCTCCGGAGCATTTTTGGCATGGCGGGTACTGCCAAAAGCGGCGATTTTGGCGTTCTTAAATTGCACATCGCGGGCGCGCTCAAAAAAACCGATATCCTTAGGATTGGAGCCGGGCCACCCGCCTTCAATATATGTAATGCCGAATGCATCGAGGCGTTTGGCGATCTGTATTTTCTCTTCAAGAGAAAAATTAATACCTTCGCCCTGTGTTCCGTCTCGAAGAGTTGTATCAAATAGTTCAATACGTTTCGACATCAGTCTTTATCCTTACTCTTGTATTTTCGCTGCAATGGCAATCTTTATGCCGTCCTGCTCATCAATATGCGTGCCGTTTCCAGTCCGCTACATCCGAAACCTCGCCACCTTCACTAATCGTGAGAATACCGGGGGCAGTCGTCTCCAAACCCCCGGGGCTGCGGATGATAACGTCATAACTGCCTGGCGCAAAAGAAGACGTTGCTTGACCGATCAGTTCACCTTCTTTTGTCCATGTAACGGAAGCCAATTGCCGGCTGCCGACTTCGATCTCCCAAGTGCCGGGCATGGCAATACCTGTACCATGAATCGTGAGGGTAAACCCATTTGGGTATGCTGTGGAAGGCTGAGGTATCACTCCCGTGATCTGGAGCGGATAGGGATCATTGGCAAGCAACCACTCTGTTGACTTACCCAGCAGTTCAAGCCGGGGCACATCATCCAGGGCCAAAATTGGAAACGCATAAAACAGGACTCGATAACGGCTTGTGAGGACACTGTATCCCACAATCGCATCCAGTTGGGAGGCGTCAACAATCTCGGGCCGCACAACCGTCGTTTCCGTTTCCGGGATCAGTTCATCAACATACGGAGTAAAGGGAAAACTAAGCAGGCTTTCTGAAAAATCCAGTCCGAGGCGGCCATCACCGGCAGGCGCAACCATCGCGATATCATCAAGTGCGTCGATTTCAACGTTCTCCAAATGAAGCGCTTGATGGGTGAAAAGATACTGTTCTTGGACGCTGCCTGTATCAAAAATCAGGCTATCCGTGTAATCCTGGCCCGCAAGCAATAGCGAGCCGCCGTTATCGAGATAATCAACCAATGCATTGTTCCAGATAATTCTCTGACGCGATACATGAACAATCTCATCTTTGGGAACATTGTTGAGCGTATTTCCGCCCAAGTACCAAACAACAACGTCGAATTTGCGAAGGAAATTCGCTTCTGGATATCGCTCTTCCAGATCAATATCCCATACGGCGGTTTCGTATTCTAATAGATCAAAATCATCCAGAACGTAAAGATCGAAATTCTTGCCATCATCATCGTCAACAACAAGAATGCGAGCCTCTTCGGATACCGGATCCACACCTCTTACGGTATTAAAGAAGTAGAGCGGCACGTCCCGGTCTTGTCCGGCCGCTGCAAAATGGATCACCCCTTCAGTGGTTCTTTCCACGCCTTGGGATAACGCTTCCACTGTAAGTTTTAGTTCAACTTGTATTTTCTCACCGGGAGCAACCTGCACCTGAGATGAAACAAACTCAATCGCGGCAAACTCGGAGTTCAAGCTAATTTCGTCATCCAGCTGAATAGTAAGAGTCTCATTCGAAACAGAGGTAATCTCCACAGTCCGTGTGACCTCAAAGACTTCAGTATCCGAATCATCAATACCGAACGATAAAATCGGTGGATTTAGTAGGAATGGCGCATCGAGTGCTTGCTGTATATCCACATGCCCCGCTCCGCGAATTGTAACCGATTCATCGGCAAAGGCATCCTCCAAAACAGCTCCACCGATTAGAGCAGAACGAATCTGATAGGCATTCCAATCAGGATGCGCTTGTTTTATCAGTGCGGCAGCTCCCGTTACGCGTGGTGCGGCAAAGCTTGTACCGTCCGCAAAGGCAAAACCGGATGCATTAAACTTGTTCCCTGTTCCGGCCCCATTGGTGAAATCATCCTGGGTTGCCGCATAACTGCCTTGCCCGATGGCGATAATCTCCGGCTTGATATTGCCATCCGGTCCCGGCCCATTTGAACTTTGCTCGGCAATTAAAAACGGTGTTGTTTCGCCGACCTCAAGTCCAGGCCCGCTGCTGTGCAATGTAATATCCGTACCCGAACCGAAGAATGACCAGAGTTCCGCTCCGATCACTCCATCAATAGAAAGCACGGGAATGCTGGTTCCACTCAAGGAATAATCTTCATAAGCCTCCTCAGTAAGAGGCATCACGATGGCACCCACCGCACCCGTATTTTCAACATTCAAAATACGATCATTTAATGGGCAGGAAATTCCATCACCATCCGTAATAAGCACCCATGATCCTATAGCAGCATCGGTCGGAAGCGGAACGCACGCGCTGGCGTCGATAGGCTCACCAAGAATGCCATCCAAGAGATAATCCGCGCTGACTACTGAAAACGTCCCGCGCATTGGGTGGAGAATGGGAGCATCGTTTAATGCCAAGAATGCCGGGGCAAGATCAGTCGCTAACGCGGCGCCGAGTGAAAATGACACATCTAAAATTCGCGGGTCTGCAATTTCCAGCGGCTCATGTCCATTCTGAAGTGATCCAACAGCAAGCGCATCGGGCGCTTGTGCGGGAAAATTCACAGTGGCTTCGCCACTATGCCCGTCATTCCCTGCGGCGGACACAACAACAATCCCCATAGCGGTCAGACTGCGTATGGCTTGAAGCACCGGATGAAAATCCGGCTCCTCTAGAAACTCTGTTCCCAAAGATAAATTGACAATATCCATGCCATCCAACGCCGCTGCATCCAAAGCGGCCAGCAATTGTGCATCTGTGGCATCTTCAGCTGAAAAGATATTGTAATTTCCAATCCACGCCCGGGGCGCTACCCCGCTGATCGAGAAACCAAGCGGTGTAGGTGTGTTTGCATTACCTGCGGCACAAGCGGCAACATGTGTACCGTGCCCATCCAAATCACGCGGAGTGTATATGCCATCATTGTTGATGCCATCCGGTGGAAAGACATAAGCCGCGATAACTTTTTCGTTGGTAAAGTCAGTATTGCCCTTGGGAAATCCTTGCGGATACGAGAATCCCTCACCGGAAAACATCGGATGGGTGACATCGATGCCGGAATCAATGATTCCGATTTTGACGCCTTCACCTGCATTTTGAATACCACCGAGAGATGTCCATGCCTCCGGTAATCCCATTAACGGATTACTGACATCCAAAAGAGGCCGGTAATGCGATTCCGGGAAAACAGCCTGAACTTCAGGCATCGCATCAATGGCAAACAACGCCTGTGGATTACTGATTTCGGCGACAATTGTATTGGTAAGCAGTGTGAACCGTTCGCGAACAGCACTTTTTAGCCCAATAGCGGAAAGGTGCTTTTCTACTGCAGACTGTTGGTTTTCGAGATAGTGCTGATAACGCTGAATAGCGGAATACTTGAAACCTGCGAGTCCGTTTTTCGAGCGCCGGGTTGCGGCATATCCGGGTACACCTCCCGTATAGGCCGCAACAGGTTGATCTTTAAGAACAATATAGACACGGGTAGCTGCATCCATATCGGGCACAGATGCAGCAAGCCCCGGAAGCGCAACACAAGGTAACGCCAAAACAAACAATCGGAATATCAATCGCATCTTCGCGTTCCATGACGCCTTTCAACATACCATCCCCAACGAGGAGTATAGTATGGAAATCCGGAAGCGCGTAAAAATAATCGCCAACAAACTCCGGAAATGCACCACCCGGAATATTTCACCGGACACTACTCTTCGGAGGCTTCCGTTAATCCAAACTCATCACAAAGCGTACGTACGGCCAATTCGGTATATTCATCATCGACAACACAAGAGATTTTAATCTCTGAAGTGCTGATCATGCGAATATTAATGCTGCGCTCGGCCAATCGCCGAAACATGCGCGAAGCTACACCGGCATGGCTTTTCATGCCGACACCCACAGCCGATATTTTGGCGATATTCTTATCGATCTGCAATTCGTTTGCATTCACAATCGACTTGAGACGTTCCTCGATCTCTTTAATACGAGGCACATCGCTTTTATCGATCGTGAATGAAAGATCCGCCAATCCCTCCGTGCCTACATTCTGAACGATCATATCAACGTTAATATTGCGTTCAGATAATAGACCGAAAATCTGGGCAGCCGTGCCGGGCTGATCTTTAATACCCGACAAGGTCACTTTCGCTTCATTGGCATTTTGTACGATTGCGCTGACCACGGTAGTTTCCATGGCCTCATTCTCCTTCGTAATAAACGTTCCCGGAATATCCTCAAAACTCGAACGCACCTGCAAAGGCACGCTGAACTTAGCGGCGAATTGAACGGAACGGGTGTGTAACACCTTTGCCCCCACCGAGGCCATTTCAAGCATTTCCTCGTAAGAAAGACGGTTGATTTTCTTTGCATTGGGTACGATACGGGGATCAGCGGCGTAGACACCGTCGACATCCGTATAAATATCGCAACGAGTGGCAGACAAGCTGGCGGCCAAAGCGACGGCCGTGGTATCGGAAGCGCCGCGCCCGAGTGTCGTAACCTCATCGCTGTTTTTAGCTAAGCCCTGAAATCCCGCTACCGCCACAACCTTGCCTTGCGACAGATGTTTTAAAACCCGCGTATTATCAATCTCCAATATGTGGGCTTTCATATAGGCGCCATCGGTAACAATACCGGCTTGGGGACCTGTAAGCGATATCGCATCAATACCGATTTTATGCAGAGCCATAACGAGAAGGGCAATTGAAACTTGCTCACCTGTGGAGGCCAACATATCGCGCTCACGCGGCGAACTGGCCGGATCAATTTCATCCGCCAGCCCCAGAAGACGATTGGTCTCACCCGACATCGCCGAGACGGCGACGACAACTTGATTACCTGCGTCGACTTCACGTTTCACGAGATTGGCGCAATTGCGAATTCGCTCAATACTGCCGACTGAGGTTCCGCCGAATTTTTGGACTATGATATTCATTGTTTGTCACAGTCTACGAATCGCCACATCGCCAGTGACGGCGCCGTTGTGGAAGATTCGAAAAAATAAAATATAAATGGACGGTGTAAAGGACAAAAATGCCCTGCCAACGCCAACATCAGACACTAAAGGGGTAAGCAGCTTAGCCAGGGTTATGTATTCATTCTACGGAACAGAAAGCAAGCCATGTCTGTCTTAAAAAGTTGTCAATTCGCGCAACAACTCATGCCCTACAATCCGTGCATCCGCTTCATATTCGGCGGTCTCCTCTGAAAATCCCAGATTACGCTTCTTCTCCGGAAATCGGCTGTCATATAACAAAGCAGGAACCGGATGGCGAAGATGCGTACGAATCGAGCAAGGAGTGGGATGATCGGGTAACACAACAAGCCGGAAAGGCTGTAAGGCTGGATCCGATTCCAAGCCATCCATAATCCGGCCTAACACTCTGCGGTCAAAATCGCTGATTGAATCTGTTTTAAGCTGGATTTCGCCCATATGACCACATTCATCAGGCGCTTCCACATGAACATAGACAAAATTGTCACCATCACGTCTCAACACATCCAACGCGGCATCGGCTTTTCCCTCATAATTCGTATCGGTAAAGCCCGTTGCACCTTCCACATCGACCACATCCAATCCGACCAGACGGCCGATTCCACGAATTAGGTCCACCGCAGTGATAACACCACCGGATAGGCCAAATCGATCCTTGAGACCGGGCAAGCGGGGCTTTGTTCCCTGCCCCCAGAGCCATACCTGCGTGACCGGCTTTTTGCCGCGCTCAATGCGAGCCTGATTGACCGGCAAATTGGCAAGAATCTCCTTAGAGCGTTCCATCACCTCTAAAAGCCGTTCGCGATTTGCGCCTTGGGGCAGATACTTTTCCACTTGCTGCTCGGGAATATCATGCGGTGGAGTACAATCGGCATCTAACCAGTCAATAGGGGCCAGCATGGCATGGCGGTATGAAACACCAGGATGGAATGAAATGCCATTTCCCCCTAAAGCATCATCCAGAGCCTTTATACATTCCTTGGCTTCCGGGGTTGTAATATGACCCGCCGTGAAGTCTTTCATCACTCCATTTTGGATCGTCACAAGATTGCAGCGGTAGGCAACACCATTACCGACATCAACACCCGATGCGGCACACTCCAATGGCGAACGTCCGGTGTAGTTTTCCAGAGGATTTGCCCCAAATAGAGACATTCCCGCGACATCGCTCCCAGGATGCATTCCTTCGGGCACGGTATCAACTTGCAAGAGCCGGCCACAATCCGCCAACCGATCCATGACCGGAGTATCGGCAGCAACCATCGGCGTACGTCCACCTTCAAAATCGGCAGGTGTATCACTCATACCATCGGGAACGATGATTAGATATTTCATCAATCAACCTTCTTTTTGCGCTGAATTCCGCCTGCAACAATTCAGGGCTGGCAAATACTCGGCTTAAATGCCGGAGAAAATCCCAAACACTGAATTGCATAGACAGTTCCCCATTAGGATAGTGAGGTCACTCCTAAGGTTCCAAGGAGAATCGGGGAATTTGATCCTTATTACGATTAATTCAGAAGCTTTAAAGTCCCATCTCTTTTGCAATCGCAGCCGTTTGAGGCGGAAGGACTGTGGGCGCCGGGCACTCAGAAATCGCCCGGTCAGGATCTTTTAGGCCATGTCCGGTGAGAATACAAACCACCGTTTTGGGGCTCCCATCTACAATTTCCTTGAAATAGCCTTCTTCCCACTTCTTCAATAGTCCAGCAAGACTGGCGGCGGAGGCGGGCTCACAAAAGACACCTTCATGGGCCAAAAGATGGTAAGCATGAAGAATCTCTTCATCCGTTACGGCTTCAATAACACCGCCGGATTCATCGCGCGCGGCTTCCGCCTTCTTCCAACTGGCGGGATTTCCAATACGAATAGCCGTGGCAATGGTTTCGGGCTTCTCAATAGGATAGCCATGCACGATGGGAGCCGAACCTGCTGCTTGGAAACCAAGCATAATCGGCTTACGGTCGGTAATTCCGGCCTCTGCGTATTCACAATACCCCTTCCAATAGGCCGTGATATTCCAGCATTGCCGACCGGCATCGCTTGGAAATCCGGGGGAGCGCCAAGCACATCACAGATTTCAAACGAGCCGCTTTTTTGCCCTTCGATACGATAAGGATTCAGAGAATTTACCAATTGGACCGGATGGTTTTCACAAATTTCCAGAACGATGCGTAATGCATCGTCAAAGTTGCCCTCAATGGCGATGACTTTGGCGCCATGCATAAAGGCCTGCGAAAGTTTGCCGAGTGCAATTGCGCCCTTGGGCAAAATAACCGTGCATGTAAGCCCCGCGCGGGAAGCATAGGCGGCCGCTGAAGCCGAAGTGTTTCCGGTCGAGGCGCAGATAACCGCTTGATGGCCCTCTTCGACTGCATTGGTCATGGCCATAGTCATTCCCCGGTCTTTGAACGATCCGGTTGGATTGACCCCCTCGTATTTCGCATAAATGTGCAATCCCTTAAGACGTTCGGACATTTGCGGCAACGGAATCAGCGGCGTATTACCCTCAAGCAATGTGACGGCTTGGGTCTCAGGTTTTAGGGGCATGTATTGCCGGTATTTTTCGATTACGCCGGGCCAACCGGAATGGGTCATGGTTGCCAAACTCATCGTAATTCCTCCAAACGCGGGACGTGGTAATGATGCGGGAACAAGCGCTTCACCGCCCGAGTACCCTAGAGGTTTCGGGCCGAGAATGCACCGGGATCGGGAGCCTATGAAGACCGGAGTCCACGGCTGGTGTTCCAAGTATATGAAGCACGAAGAACAGTAGTGAGATCCTACCCTCCAAGCACTTGAGGAACACCGGGGACACTGCCGCCCCAGCGGCCAATATCGCCGCCGCTGATCAAACCGTTCGTCGGTGAATAAACACCGCCATAGGCGATATCGCTATTGCCATCATTCATGCGGATATACACCCATTCGATGGGCGGTCCGAGCATGGCGCCAGCCGGGTCATTGCCTTTACGCGCCCCTTGCACGCGGTCCGGACCCCAGCTCGATAAGCAAAATCCATTGGTCGAAAACTCTTCGACACCGGCTTGATTGATCCAAGCCAAATTAGGCTGGGCAAGATTGGCCTTGTAAAGAAAATAGAGATAACTCTCAACCGCATTTCCTGTAGAACCTTGTTGTGCTTTAAAAATGTCGTGAAAGCCGACCGAGCCAATATAAGAAATAGGTGTGGTAAGTGATATCAAATCCACAGTTAGATGGCTTCCGTTAATCGGGAAAGCGTTTTCATCGATTTGATAGGTTTCAATTGCAACAGCTAAAGCACGCAGGTCGCTATTGGTGCGGGCGACATTCGCCCGGAGCCGTGCATTCATAAAATTAGGCACCGCGATCGCGGCTAGAATTCCGATAATGGCAACGACAATCAGCAGTTCAATCAGGGTAAAAGCCAAAGGAAGACGGCGCTTGTTTTGCATCGGGATCAACTCCATTCAGTTACGAGAGATGAAAACCCTCTCTAGACTTTACAGAATATCACTCATTCCCGCCATTTCTTAACCAGGGCTGCCCAAATGGAACAAATCAACATCAACAGCCCCCAGCCCTTGGAATCCCTTGACGCGGCACGCGATGACCAGTCTTCTAGTTGAGTTTTCTTACCCCAAATTATTGAAACGGAATTATGAATATGAGTGAACAAAAACCCGGCTTGGTCATCGTTGGTTCGGTAGGACTGGACGATTTGGATACACCTTATGGCTCCGAGAAGGACATTCTCGGTGGCTCCGCATGTTATGCAAGCATTTCAGCACACTACTTGTGCCGACCAGGCATTGTGGGCGTAGCGGGTGACGATTTTCCCAAAGAGCATGAAACCGCTTTGGCCGGCAAAGGCGTGGACATCGCCGGATTGCAGCATGAAAAGGGCAAGACTTTTCACTGGCAGGGAAAGTACGAAGGAGATATGGGATCAGCCATAACCTTAAATACGGAACTAGGCGTCTTTAGCAACTTCAAACCTTCATTGCCGGAAGCATACAAAGACACAAAATGTCTATTTTTAGGAAATATCCATCCGCAATTACAATTGGATGTTCTCGATGCCATGAAGCATACACCTGCACCCAAAGGCGAGCTGATTGTTGCAGCCGATTCGATGAATCTATGGATCGATACAACCCCGGATCTTCTTAAAAAGGTCATCTCAAGAGTATCGATTATGCTCCTGAATGACGGTGAAGCGCGTATGCTGACAGGAAAGAGCCAGCTTCTAGATGCCGCACGCGCTGTTCAGGCCATGGGTCCGGAAACTGTAATTGTCAAAAAAGGTGAGCATGGCGCAATGATTCTATCCGGAGATGAAATCATCCTGCTGCCTGCGGTCCCACTAAGCACGGCAAAAGATCCAACCGGTGCGGGCGATACATTCGCTGGCGGGCTTATGGGGTATTTAGCCAAGACGGGCCAGGTGAATCGTGACACACTCTTCACAGGTGCCATACTAGGCACGGTGCACGCCTCACATGTTGTAGAGGATTTTGGAATGCGTGCCACAATGAAAATGACCCCGGCGGACGTTCTTAAACGTGTGCAGGTATTACATAGGATGAGCAGTTTCTCTATGGATTGGTTTAGGTTTTTATCATGAACAAGAAACCTTTTGGCATTGGAATTATTGGTTTTGGAAATATCGGTACGGGCACGGTCCGTACACTGTTGAATAACCGCGAGCAAATCGAGCGCATGGCGGGTCGGGAAATGAAGCTGGTGGCAATCGCGGATATTGATTGGGAGACGGATCGAGGAGTCAACCTGGACGGCGTTCGAAAAGAGAAAGATGGAAAGGCCGTCGCAACGGCGAATGATATAGATGCGGTTGTCGAACTGATTGGAGGCACAGGCGTCGCAAAAGAGATGGTTGTGACAGCTTTAAACGCCGGTAAAGATGTGGTCACGGCAAACAAAGCATTATTGGCCGTCCATGGACAACAGATTTTCCGTCTAGCCCAGGAAAAAAACCGCTCAGTTCTTTATGAAGCCAGTGTCGGCGGCGGAATACCGCTAATTCAGTCTTTTAATGGGGGAATGGCTGCCGCCAAAGTCACGGAATTATTCGGAATTTTAAACGGTACCTGCAATTATATTCTTACGGCCATGGCCAAAGACGGCCGAGAGTATGAAGAGGTTCTTAAAGAGGCCATGAAGCTGGGCTACGCCGAGCCGGATCCGACATTCGACGTTGAAGGAACCGATACGGCTCATAAAGCGAGCATTTTGGCTTCTATGTTATTCAATACGGCCGTGAATCTCGATGATGTGCATATTGAGGGAATATCGCACGTGACCTTGGACGATATCCGTTTTGGCCAACGGCTGGGGTATACGCTCAAACTATTGGCGATTGCCAAGGACCACGGCGACCGGATTGAAGTGCGGGTACATCCCACTTTTATCGAAAATGATACGGTGCTGGCATCGGTATGCGGCTCCTATAACGCTGTGTATACCCATGCCGACGGATTAGAAGGTACGCTATTATACGGACGGGGAGCCGGACCGTTGCCAACAGGAAACGCGGTTTTATCCGATTTAATTCAATTGGCGCGCCGGGATGGCTGTGACCGTGAAGTCCCCTATGACAACTTTTTCACGGTCAATAAACCACTAATGCCAATGGCAAATGTTGAGTGCTGTTATTACCTTAAATTTATCGCTGACGACCACCCGGGGGTTCTGGCTCAGCTTTCAGGTGTATTGGGCGACCATGACATATCGATCCTGAGCATGATCCAATTAGAACCGACAGAAGATGGATGCGCCCCTGTGGTTATGATGACGCATGAAGCACAAGAAGGAAAAGTGAAACGTGCGATGGACCGGATCAATGCGCTTGGCGTATCCCGCGCAGTACCCCGTTTCATCCGCGTTGAGCAGTTGCCGGTCTAGCCGAATGGCCAGGTATTTTCGTAAACGATAATAAACAAGAATTTTCAGTCGAGTTTTCTGATTGTGATTCAACAGCGCTGAGTTATACTAAAGGAAGCGGAGAACTTGCTTCCCGCATCCGTTATTCTGGATTTTCGGGGTTTTCCAAGCCTAGTCGTTACCCCACATTGATAAATTGTGTTATGAATTACGGACAAAATTAGTAAACATCAAGAAAGGCTGAACTGTGGCCCAAGGGAAGGATATTCATTTAGCGGAGTTGATCCAACAAGCGGTTGACAAAAAGGATTTATCCGATGTCCGCGCCTTTCTTTCACGCCCGGAATATCAAGCCGAGCGCTGGAAAGCGCTGACGAACGATGCCGATGATGCGATTGTCACCATCGATCCTGAAAGCGGTTTGTTTTTGGATTTCAACCACCGGGCAGCCGGGATGTTTGAAATAGACGAATCCGAATTTGGCGGATTGTCAGTCAGCGATATTACTCCGAATGAAGATCACCCGTGGGTATGGAGTGAATTCCGCCGCATCCTGGATGAAAATTATGTACGCTTGGAAGAAATCCCAATTGTGACGCAGAAAGGGAAACGTATTTATTGCGACATTTCTGCATCGAAAATGGAGATTGGCGGGACGGCCGTAATTCAAGCGATTCTCCACAATATTACGGTGCGCGTAGAACTTCAGCTTGCCCGTAATGAATATCAAAAAGAACTCGAACAAAAAAACTTGGCTCTGGAAGAAGCCCGGCAGGTTACTTCGGAGTTTTTAGCCACAATTTCACATGAACTGCGGACGCCGCTGAACGCAATTATTGGATTCAACTCCCTGCTTGAAGAAGGTATTTACGGCGATTTAAGCGAGCCTCAATTGAAGGCAGTCGATAAGGTCGATACGAACGCCACGCATCTGCTGCGGCTTATCGATCAAATCCTTCAAATATCACGTTTAGAGGCAGGTGCGGTCGGCGTCGTAAAAGAGGATTTTGACGTTCTAAAAAGCATTAACAAGTCTTCAGCCTCTTATGAGAAGCTTTTTGCCGAAAAGAATTTGGAATTGATTTTTGATCCTGGTTATTCCGAATTGCTTATCCGAACAGATGAAGCCAAGATCGGAGAGATTTTGTGGCAGCTGCTCTCGAATGCTATGAAGTTCACAGAAGAAGGCAGCGTCCGAATTGAAGTCAACGCCGACGGAAACAACTTCCAGCTGAGTGTCACCGACTCAGGGCAAGGGATTCCTGAAGATCATCTTCAGTTTATTTTCGATCTATTCCGTCAGGGAGATGCCACCCCCACACGGCGTCATCCCGGCGCCGGGATCGGCCTGACAATGGTAAGGCGGCTGACAAACCTGTTGGGTGGAGACATCAAAGTCCAAAGCGAAGTCGGCAAAGGAACTACATTTACACTCGTTTTAAAGGGAGTGGTGTTGCGCGCCATCGGTTCAACCGAGCATGTTGTTTCCAAGCAAGAGTCCGAAATGGAATTAGCACCAACCGATGGTGTGTATAGCATTCTCGTTGTTGACGATGATCCATATACAGTCGAGGTAATTACCGAAGTACTGGAATCGGAGGCGGGCTGCCGGGTACGCAGAGCCTATAGCGGCATGGAAGCAATGTTAAAAATGACCGAGAAAAAACCACATATCTTGGTCATCAATCTGCATGCGCCGCACCTGAACGGATTGCGTATTCTTCAATATGGCTATGAATGCTGGGGAGAGAAGGCATTTAAAACCGCCGCTCTCATAGACAAAGACATTCCGGATGAGAGTTTTATAAATACTGATATCATGTTGAAAAAAGAGAGTCTTTGTCCCAAGGAGATTCTCAGAGCATTGGCTCCGCTTATCCAACAACCTTCCACATAGCACTGGTTTAAGGCATTTGACGATTAAACAACAAGCCGTCCCAACAGGGACGGCTTGTTTCATTCATATGTACTGTTTTATTCCGACAAAAAGTCTTCTATGGCAATAATGCCAGTGGACACTTGGAGCATGTCGGGATTTCATCGATCCGCCCGGTACGATGCAATTCGCGTAGTTTTTGGTATTCCGGGCCGGTCCAAATTTCTTCGATGGTTTTGTCTTTGATATTCCCCATTTGAAGTTCACGGGCGGAATCAACACAACAAACCGAAACGACACCATCCGGATGCACAAACATCCGCTGCCAAAGCTGCGGGCAACAGAACTTTTTACCACCGGCCCGCTGATCGATAATCATTTTGTCACTTTCCGATTGGCTGTTGTGTTCGACATAATCCTGGAATGCGACCGCATCCACAATCGGCTCGAATAATTCCCGGAATGCTTCCCACTCATGTTCATTCTGTTTCATACGGACCATAGCGACGCGAGTGAACGGTTTAACCGCACCCATCTCATCGCGAATCTCATGGAAACGAATGATATTCCGCAAGGTCTTATCATAATTGGCATTCACACGGATCTCGTTGTAGTGATCCCGGAACGGAGAGTCGAAAGAGAAAAAGAGTTTATCCAATCCCGCCTCGATCAGTTCACGGGAAATACGCTCGGTCAATACGGTGGCATTGGTATTAAACATGACATCCACCACACCGGCCTCTTTGGCATAGCGGATCATTTCAACCAAGCGGCGGTTCATCAGCGGTTCGCCAAGATAGTTATATTTGATTGATGCCAATCCCTTTTTCACGCCCTCATCAACCAACCGTTTATAAAGCTCGAAATCGAAATTTTTAACAGGCCAAAAAGTGCCATCGTTAATCATATCCGTTCGAGGGCACATCGTGCATTTCAGGTTGCAGTTGGAAGTCGCCTCGACATCGAGATGAACGGGCACAGGCTCGACAACATGATTCTTTGGATTTTCTTCCCAGCGCCTCCGATACTCATAATACTCCGGAGGCAAAACCGACTCCCACCGAGCTGTTTTATCGCTTTGCAGCTGGTGATAGTTGTGGTCCACTTTTGTTTCGATTTCAGACTCAACAGGCCGTTGTGTTGTGGCACTCATCTTTAAACCATCCATTCCGAGACAAGGTATTAACTATTTTAGTTCTCGACAGAGTTGAGCAAAACTAAAATCATGAGTTAATTGATCCAATTATTCATAAAATAATAGAGCGCAGAAAAGCCTCGCATCGATACGCCATAGAATGCCCAAGCCCCCAAAAACACCTAACATGCTGTTTTTACTATACTTACAGATTCAGGACCAGCATTTTCAAATTATACGAGCAAAGAGGAATGGAAATCAAACCTACCCTTTACGAAAGGCTTGACGCATGATCTCAATGTTCTTGGCGTTGGCAGCAAAGGTGGGATCATCGGATTTGGCCGGAGGGAGAGTGGATAAATCGGGCTTGGCAAAACCATAAAATCCCACATCATCATAGGCGGGATCGCTGATTACTTTGGCCGCGTCATGTTGCGGTCCCCAACCACAGAGACATTGGATTATCCGCGTATTTGGGCCGGTTTGCAGGCGAACCTCGGCTAATGTCGCCGGATCGGGATGCTCATTCATCAGCCAATCGGTTTCCTTAAAGATATCTGAACCGGCCACCTGGGGGTCTTTGAGGTTATAGCAACTTAGCCAAATTATGGCATCGGACCGCGTGGCTTTGACTACTTTATAAATCCGTTTCCAGGCGCGTCCGGTCGAGCGGCGCATAAATTCGGTTGTTGTTTCTTCGGTGATCTTGTCTTTTCCGGGGAACGGTTCATCAAAAAGCTCACGGTACATCTCGATTTCGCAATCGAGCCATTTCGGTTTCACCGTCCAAAGCCAATCAACCATAAAACCATCGATAGGTGTCTTAATAAGAGCATCTTCCATCGTACGGCATAGGTAATCCAAATAGTTTTTTGTGAAAGGAATATTCCAAGTATTATAGGCTATCCCGTGGGTGATATCGGGATGCGTTTCGCAGAAAAAAGGATTTGCGCCGATGCAAAAATAACCCATAACACGCATGCCCGCATTTTGGCCGAGTTCGGTCAATTCGGTCAAAAAATCACCTTTCATTCCCGGATTAACCGGGGCAACACCACTTTGGTACCAAGCATATCCGCAACAACTCACACAAAAAGTCTGAATCGTATTCACGCCCAAATCGCGGTACCAGGCAAAGTGTTCGCTGGCGGAGGCATCAGAATACATTCCCGGTGGAGCAAACCGCCCTTCTTTATAATGCCAGTTGAAATCCACACAAAATGCCTTGATTCGTTCTCTGTTGGAATTCTGCGCCCCGGCATCTTCCGGCTTTGCGGCAAAAAAAGACAAGGGCAGAGAAGCGGCTCCCGTCGCCAGCAATCTGCATGCGTTTCGACGATTGAGAGATGATTTTAAGGATTGCGTGGACATCTACAGCACATCCGGTTTCATAGTCTCCAAAGGCTCCAAGTTGCGATGCCTAAGAATAGATCACAACGAGGACATTGTAATCCGCAACATCGAGCAGGATGCGGCTCAGCGGCTCCGGATTTTCATGGATAAAATAACGGTTACGGGCCGTGCGGATATACCCTTCCATCCGATCAATGTGCTTGCCGTCTATCCCTTCAATACCTTTATTCATGTAAAGAACGCCTTTAGGCAGGAGTGAATCTTCCTGCAAACGTAAGATTTCGCGTTGTTCCTCCAGAGGTTCGGAAACCAATTCGGCGGCCCGCTTAACACCGGGTAAATTGTCAGGAGAGTTTTTTATGGTCACAATCGTCCTCGCGCTTCTGAAATCATCTGACAAGTATACCGCACAGGACAAGTTTTAGAAATGTCCTTCATCCCTCTATTTATTGTCGCCAATGGGGAGATTTAGACCTGTTTTTGCGAACGGCGGCCGATGAGGTAATTGAAAACGGCTTCCAGGTTGTCATCGGTAGATACCATGGCTTGGATATCGATGGATTCCTGCAAAACGCCTTCCAGCAATCGAGGAAAGAAGCGGTCGGGGTAAGCGGCCTCGCAGAGCAGCTCATTCTCGTCCCCGCCCCGGCGAACACTGATAACTTCGCTTAATGTAAGCAAATAACGGGATAGGCGATCACGGTCAGGAGTGACGATACGCACTTCATGCGGGTGAGAAGCAATCAATTCACGAATTTCATGCACATCCCCCCAGGCAATGAGCTTGCCGTGATCCATTAAGCACACATGCTGAGTCATAGACTCGATTTCATGCAGAATATGGCTTGAGACGACAATCGTTCGGCCTTCGAGTCCAAGTTTGCGTACGAGTTGGATGGTTGCATTGCGTCCGACAGGATCCATGCCCTGCAAAGGCTCATCCAACAACAAAACATCGGGACTGTGTATCAGCGCCTGCGCAAATTTGATGCGTTGGCGCATTCCCTTGCTGTATCCGCCAATCCGACGTTCCGCGGCATTTTGCAATCCAACCTGTTGCAGCATCTCCATCGCACGTTCACGAGCGGAGGAACGCTGCAATCCATGCATCTTGCCGATAAATGTCAAAAACGCGGAACCAGTCATCTCTTCATAAAAACGATCGAGATCCGGACAGACTCCTATATGATGAAATACCCGATGATCATTCCAAATCGGATGCCCATCCAGAAACACATTTCCACGGCTGGGCCGTAATCTTCCGCACATAAGGTTGAGCAGGGTGCTTTTTCCGGCGCCATTGGGACCTAATAGACCGGTCACCCCCGGACGGAAGGCCGTGCAGATATCATTGACGCCGATAACTTCCCCATACCATTTTGAAAGACCGTCAAGATGCAGCCGCGCGCTCATTTCATCACCTCAAAGGCGCGTACCCGGCGGCGCAGGATATACAAACACAGCACACACATGACAGTTAAGGTCAAAACGGCGGTTCCAAATCCGATATCCATATCGATGGACCGGCCAAAGAATTTGGCCGCAATGCAAATCCATACATTATTCAGCGATATCCAGTCCCATTTACCGAAAGTCTCGAAACCTTGTGCTTCCGAATACGCGGTTAGAGAAGTCTTGAGCAAAATGGACATAATGTTTGAAACATAATAAAAACCGATTACGCTGAGCGATGCCAAACGCCCGCTTTTGTATAGCGAAGAACAAGTCAAAACCAACAAAGTCAGCGAAACAACAAAAACCAATCCGTAACCGGCAATCGCCATCAAAATCGAGGATTGTCTCCACAAAAGCGACCAATCTTCCCTAAAAAAGGCATTGCAGAAGAAAAGCACAACAGTGGGGATCAGAGTTACACTGCTAACATAAAGAGCAATAGATGCCCCCTTACCCAAGATATAATCCCACACGCCAAATGCCCGGCAGAGATATAAAGGCAACGCCTGATTTTTAATATCCCGGGATATACACCCGGAACCGGTGAGCATTGCCAAAAAGACAGCAAAACAAATGGGGATGCTATGCCAACCGATCAGCCATCCATAATAGGTATTCTCGTCGATAACCAGAGCATTGTGTATCGTAATTCCGCGGGATATATCTCTTAGGAGTTCGATTTTGCTAAGGGTTTCATAATTGGCTGCAAAATAGAAATAAAGCAGGCACGCAAGAGAAATAGCCCAGCAAAAATAGCATAACAGGCGTACCCCCTTCCGTTTCCAAGCCTCGCGGACTTCATGATCGGTGATCACCATCCACCGCGCGGCTTGCGGGAAGCGCTTTCCGGTCCAGGCCTGCAATGTCGAATCAGCAATCGGCATCGCCATTCTCCTTATGCAGAGCCGCTTGGAAAATTTCTTCCAACGAAAGCTCATGCCGGACAAGATTGCGCACTTGAACGCCCGCGTCTTTTGCGGCCATTAGGATCGTCTCGGTTCCTCCATCGCTATTGGTTAGAGTAATTCTTCCATTCCAAACAGAACTGGTGATACCGTTATTCTGAGACTCCACCTGTAGATTTCGTTGTTCGAGTTCTTGCTCGAAGGCTTTCCCATCACCTTTGACACGGACCTCATAGGCAACACGGTGAAATGTCTTTAGAGAACTGAGTTCGCCCGCCTCAACAATGCGTCCCCGGTCGATCACAACCACATAATCACAAACATGCTCAACATCGGGAAGGATATGCGAGGACAGAAGAATGCTTTTATCCTTTTCTTGAGCCAAATCCCGGATGAGATTCAACAAATCACGGCGTCCATCCGGATCCAGACCATTTGTCGGCTCGTCCAGAAAAAGCACATCAGGATCATGCACAAGAGCCTGAGCAAGTTTCAACCGTTGCTTCATGCCGGTTGAATATGTCTCCACGGCACGATAACGAGCTTCTCCAAGTCCGGCGTGGTGTAGAACCTCATGCGCGCGTTGAAGCGAATCTTGTGTGGGTAATCCTGAAAGACGTCCCATGAATGCCACAAAAGCCACACCGGTCATGCCCGGAATAAGGCTTTCATGTTCAGGCATATAGCCAACATGATCCAACACACCAGGACCTTCATCATGGACAGACATATCCATCAACCGGGCTGTGCCTGATTTAGGCTTAATAAATCCCAATAATGTTCGCACAAGCGTGCTCTTCCCCGCTCCATTCGGTCCGAGAAGCCCAACAGCGCCTTCCGGGACATCCACGGTAAGATCACGCAACACATGATTGCGTCCCAAGCGAACATTAAGCGAAGATAAGGCGATCATGGACATGGCTGATTGTTGCGGCATCTCTGCAAGAAAAGAACCCCGGTATCTCCATTATGCATTTTTCAACCATAAAGCGCGATTCAATACATTGTTGCGGCTTCTTTTAACATACGGGAAGCACAACACTTGCATTCAATATAAGGTTATAATTTTAAGCCATCGCCTTGCATGAAGAATGGCCTTGCCATTGGCGCTCGATAGTCGGGTCATACAGTCGACTGGTTCGGGGCTGGATTGCACGACGGTTTCAGACGATCATGTCACTACGAAAACAATAGAATCGTTACCATCTAATGCCATGAAACACAGAAGCTACCGAAAACGCCTATCCGGATATGAACAAACAATGCGTGTAAATATAGATTTTCACAGCAAGATCATTTGGGGCCTCATAGGGCTATGCCTGTGGGCAGGATGCGCCTCCAGTGGCTTAATCCCGGCAAAATCCAGCCACCAAAGCAAAGGAACCAAAACGGTTGAACGGACAATCACGATCAAGGTCATCGATCCGGCCGGAAAGGCGGTTCCGAAAGATGCTATCGGCGAGCTTTATCTGCTGGATGAAGACTGGAATCCGATCCCCAACGCAGAAGCAGGCCGGAGTGATGGCCTAGTAACGTTTAGGCCAATTACAACCTCCCACACGGTGGCATTCTCCTACAAGATGGAAGTTCCTGAATTCGGGCGCTTCGTATTTTATGCGGACAATGGCGGCAGCGGGTATGACCTTAAGGGTATCGAAATCCTCGAATTGGATATTCTTCAGGAACTGGCTCACAGCCGGTTGTTGAATGCCGAAAAGGCCGCACAGGCCTATAAAGAAACCGGAGCGCTGTCCCAAGAAACCACAGTCCGTCTGGGCCGTGCCCGCTCGGCATGGGAGACCTCAAAAACCGTAGAAGGCGCGGAACGATATGGAGCGTTCTTTAATACCTTACGAGAAGCCGGACTCGGATCCGAAAGCCTGGCTGTGGAAACAGCCAAGTATGAAATCTCACATTTTGAACAACCGCGCACCGATTTTCATTTTGGGGCGGGCGCCTTTTTGAATCGCAGCAACACACCGGAACGGAATGCCGTTGTTGAACGTTTTGCGACAGATATCAGTGTCCCCTTTTATGGATGGGCCGGTGCAGATCCAGCAGAACTTTCACAGTTCACAACAATCGACGACATTCTCAAATGGGCCTATCCGGCGGGTCTGCATGTAAAAGGAGAACCCTTGTTCTGGATGCACACAGAAAATGGACCTCCCGATGAATATAAGGACCTGCCCGCAGAACTAATGATGAACTTTGCGGAGTTTCGCGTGCGCAATATCGTGAGCGCATTCCGGGGCCAAATTAGAACCTGGCATGTCATCGAAGAGGCTCATGACTGGGCGAATGCATACGGGTATAGCCAAGACGAGCTGATTGCCATTACACAGGCATGTGTATTAGGCGCCAAAAAGGCTGATCCTTCATCGGTGGCGATTGTTAATTGCTCCCATTTGCGAGGTGAGTACCGGCTGGAAAAAGACCGCACCAATGCTCCGGCGATGACGCCCTATCAATACCTGCAACGGTGCATCAATGCGGAAATACCTTTTGATGCGATCGGTCTAAAAATGCCCTATATGGATATGGACCTATTTGAATGCAAACGCCTTCTGGATCGGTATGCAAGGCTTGGCAAACCGTTACGCATCACCTATTTCGAGGTTCCGAATTCCGGTGAATCCATGGCCTGGCACGGTGTATGGAACGAGGAACTTCAGGCCGAATTTGTTGAGGCATTCGCAACCATTGCCTATGCTCACCCTTCGGTATTTGAATTAACCTACCGGAATCTCATTGAACCGACATTTCCACGGAACATGGGGATTGTGCGTGATGATTTCACCCCGCTTCCCGCGTTTGAGCGTTTAATGAAGTTGCGGGAAAGCTGGATGAATCCCCCCTTGGCTGAAAGCAGTCAAACAGCAGAGCCAAATACAGAAACAAAAGAGAAGTAATTATTCATTGGTTGATAAAACGAATCCGCTTCGACATTACGGTCTTTAATCAGCTACAGTCCTCTTGGACAATATCAGCCACTTGAAGCAGGTTGGTTACGAGCCGGTAGCCGTCCGGTTCGAGGTGGGTGTAATGATCAAAATGGTCCACAAGAATCGGTTTCCAACCAGCCGCCTGTGCGCCGGCAACATCCTTGTCGATCCGGTCGCCCACATACCATGGCGGGTTTCCATTCCATCCCATTTTTCTGAGCGCGGCCTGGAATATTGAAGCATCCGGTTTTTCTACGCCGACCTCATAAGAGGCTACACAAACCTCGAAATAGTCCCTCAGCCCCAGATTTCCGAGTACATTTTCAAACGTATCATCCCAGTTGCTAATCACGCCTAAAGGGAATCCATCCGCTCTGAGACGGTCTAAGAGCGGCAATGTCTCGGGAAACAGCCGTAACGCTTTGCCGCTACGCCAAACAGACCAGAGTTCATTGGAGGCCAACTCGGTATCACCGGGGAAGCGGAGTTCATCCAACAACCGGGCATAAAGGTGACGCCACCAGGCCTCAAATGCCTCAAGATCGGCCGTCGATGCCCGCTGCATGCTTTGCGCAAGTTGATGGGCGGTTTGCCGTACGATCTCCTCCTCAACCTGATGCCCGGCTTCGTCGCAGATTCGCACAACCTGTTCGTGCAGCGTTCTACGCGCAAAAACCAAGGTGTCGCCGATGTCGAAGAAGATAGGTGGCCTGTTCATGAGAGATGAGAAGATACCAATCCGATGATCATGAGCAATGCTCCCAAGATCAATAACAACAAGCAGTTGCGAAATTCAGGACAAAAGTCATAACTCAACAAGTGACAATTTTTCCTGTAATTCGGAAAGTCCTCCTGTCTCGACATCCGCGGTCGCCAGATCGAGAGGCTTGCCCTTACGGTTCACATAGGCGGTTTGCAAACCGGCTCGTTGTGCACCGTAAACATCCGACAATTGATCCCCGATATGCAGCGTTTCTTCGGCGCTTGTGCCCAAAATCCGCAACGCCGTCGGAAAAAGCGGGCTCTCTTGGCTGATCTTATAGCTACGGAAAGCCTCTGAAGTGACAACTGGCCAACACAATAAACCATTACGGCGTAATGCCGGGTAGATCATATCGTCATCGCCATCGGAGACGAGACAAATTGGGAATCGCGAATCCGCCCACTCGAGAAAAGCGCGGGCATCCGGCAGGATATCCACCTGCCCAAGTGCCAAAACCAAATTCTCCGCCGCTTGATGGGTGTCAAAAGACACCCCCGCATCAGCAGCAAGCTCGTCAAACACAACTTCAAATAAATCAAGGATTCGGGGGAATTTTGATCGTAAAGATAGATTTTCATCTACAAAGGGGCGAAACAGTTCTCGCAACTGCGGCTCAAAGGCCTCGCCAATCTTTGAGACCACCGCATCATCCAATCCCTGGGCCACCAGAGCGCTGGCATAACCACCGTTTGCCAGCTCCTGGTCTACCAGAGTTCCATAAACATCGAGACAAAGCCCTTTGATACCTGAGGCATTCATGAGTTATCATTATGTATAGAGATGTGTATTCTCTCCGAGAGTACATGAACTGAAAAAATGATCAAAATTACCCCGTCGAATCCAACTTTTACGGGTTAAGAGTCACTTTCTAATAAGGGCGGAATTGAAAGCATGAGTGAAGCGCCGGACGCCGATCTCGTACAGCAAACGATCCGGGGGGATCGCGAGGCATTTAGGCCGCTGGTAACACGTTACCAGGAGCGAGTCTATTTGCTTGCCACAAGTTGGCTTCGCGATCCGTCAGATGCCCAGGATGTCACCCAGGAGACATTTTATGTCGCCTACCGGCATCTACCCGAATTGCGAGATTCCGCCAAATTCAGTTCGTGGCTGTTTGGCATCACACGTAACTTATGCCATGTGTGGATGCGCAAACGCCGAATCGTTGATGAGTGTGTCCCGCTTGAAGATGTTGAAAACCAACTGCAGGTCGAGCCTTCCGGCCCCTATGGAGGATCATTCGGTCTCGGTGAGACCCGTGAGGAGCTGTTAAATCTGCTTCATGCCGGTCTGAATGCCTTACCCGATAAATATCAAATCCTTTTGCGGCTTAAATATCTATCCGGCGTTTCTTACCACGAGATTGCAGAAATGCTCGATTTGCCGGAGGCAACGATAAAATCGCGGCTATTTGAGGCTAGGCGAATACTGCGGGAAAAGATACTTGCCGGTGATTTGTCCGGCTGAAAGCGGCTAGATCCATTCGGCTGCAATGATCAGACGAATGGTTGGAGTTACTTAATGTGGTCTGAAGCGTGTTTCAGCGAGTGGGAGCAGGAGATACTGCTCTATCTTGACAACGAGCTGAGCCCGGAATCCCGGACCCGCCTCGAAGGGCACTTGAATCGTTGTGTCCATTGCCGCCGATTTGTTGAGGACCAGCGCCGTTTCGAATCAGAGTTGGGATTCGATCTGCGTCTTAAACAGCGTTCCCATACGCTGCCTAACGACTTTACAGAAAAGATAATCGAAAACTTACCGGGAATGCTGCCGCTTCACCGCTGGCAGCGCCTGCGTCTATTTTGGGAACAAACATGGTGCCCCCAACACTGGTGGCAATTCACCGTTCGCCATGCCGCAGTCGTAATCTCACTCTTTTTACTAATCGTTATTGGGGGTGGTTCTTTCTTTTTAAATATCCCGGAAGAGGATTACGATGTCCGGGTAATTCAGGTAGCAAAAAAAGCCTTTTTAATACCTTTAGGCGAACCGATCACCAACACCGCCAAAGAAAAAGTAATGTATCGTTTGCCCGATAATTCGCATATCATCGTCCAACCTGATTCGAGTTTTCGTATCGATGCTTATCAGCATCAAGGTGATGACCGGGCATTATCAATGTCACGAGGGGAAATTTGGTGCGATGTATTACCTTCGGATGAAGGATTTTCCGTAACGACTCCTCACGCTATTGTCCGGGTTATGGGGACACGTTTTTCGGTCAAAGTGACATCGGCTGAAACAAAGGTCGAGGTTGTGGAGGGCCAAGTTCTAATCGAAAAACGTGAAGGCGGTTTACCCAAAACCGCCGCGGTACGCTCCGGACATCATTCCTCCGTTCCGCGCCGGGGAAGGATTCGCGTGCCCGCACGGTTGGATCAAGAACGGATTAAAGAGATTCAGGTTGCCTTTGTCCGCATCGATGAATTCCGCACTCTTTATGAAGAACTGCACGCGCCCAAGGATAAGTCGACTTCAGAAGCCGCCGATTTATTTAATCAGAATCCGGGCAATGAACCGGGCAGACATAAAGATCCGCCGCTTTTCCTTGTCCCCTAAGGATTTGTGTTAATAGTGGCTCCATAAATTCAATATCAGCCGGCAAACATAAATACAACCGGCATATTGACTCTTGCGTGTTTCAAGAGTCCGCACCTGCTGTCCCCTTTAATCTAATCGCAGTTCTCTATCGCTTATGAAATTCATAATTTCATAGGTAATTTCCTTTATGTATTCATACTGGTATCGATTTCCACACCAATACCTGGAAGTTCACAAAGCCCACGATATTGCCGGAATCTTTTGGCAGAAAAAAACGGGGGATAGCAAAATGCCATCCCCCGTAAGAGTCACTTTATAAGTGCAAGTGAATTTTAGTGAAGCATATAATCTTCAACGCCGGCTTCACCATACTCAAACACACGAGCGGTCAACAGGTTAGGACCGTTACCACCCGGCCATGAGTTTGTGCTTTCCCATGCCACGGCAATTTTGTTGCCACGCCAGGCAACGCGGCCACGGCGGGCTTGACCTTCTTGGGCATCACCACTGAAGCGATCATCAACCGAGAAGATATCCGTGGCGGGTGTGCCATCTGCATTGAAAATACGAGCCATTAGGAGACGGTCGCCAAAGAGCGCATAATCATCATCAAAGACGATGATGAAGCTGCCATCGGGGCCAACAGCACAGTCGACGCGGTCGCAGTTGATATCAGCAAAACCATCGGATACCAGGATCGGACCGACAACGAGGTTTCCACTGGCGTCAAAAGCAGCGGCATAGACTTCAGTACCGGTGATGCCATCAACATCCGTCTTGCCTGTGATGACAATGCGATCATTGGCATTGGAATCGAAGCCCATGCCATCACCACGGCCACCGTTATTCAGCACGGCGCCGACATTAACACCTTCTCCGTCGACAAACGTGTAATCGGCCATATCGATATCGCCCGTAACCGGGTTGCCATCGTTGTCAAAAATACGCATTTTGATGGTATCGGCGGCAACGCGGCAGGCAAAACCATTTGCAAGCGGAGCGATACCATGCCAGGATTCTGCCTTCCCATCATACTCAAGCACACGGCTGATATTGGAGCCGAATTGTTGGCCCGGCAAAACGACCGAAACTGCAACGCCATTTTCGACAGCCGACATGTTCATGGGCGCAGTCACATTCGCATCTTTCTGACGGCTTTCATTCATGAAAGCATAGCTTCCATTCGATAGATAGCACCAATCCGCGATACGGACACTTCCGACCGGTTGCGCGAACTCATCGGTAATACCACAAATGATAGGAACGATCGGAGTCATATCCGCTTGATAGAGCTGAACGCATGGACTATCCGGACCACGTCCTTCATCATCTTCCATCAGGTCGGCAAGCGAATCAACAAGACGACCTGAATTCTCGGGAAATCCCCATGCAGAAGAACCCATGCCAAAACCATCACCAAAATAGTTGGCTCTGACTTTGGGACCCCAGCCGGAATTGTCATCTGTGGGTGCGCCATCGTCGAAGTAGTACGAGCTAACATTGTTGTCTTCAAAATCACTGGCCCAGGGAAGGTTATTCAGGCTCAGATCGTATGCGCGAATACCTGCGCCAACCTCTACGCTATCGTCTTCCCAACCAATGATGACTTTGCCATCACTCGTAATATCAATTCCGAGACTTTCGAGATTGTCATCGGTATGGTAAAGATCTTCGGTCAGAACAGTTGTACTCGTAAGCGGGGTAACACCAACTGTTGTGGGATCCTCGACGGGGTAAAAGTCTTGTGCGATTGCAGGTGTGATAGCAAACGCCAAACCTGCAACTACGAATAATAGCTTCTTCATATGTTTCTCTCCACATTACCTTCAACCGGCATTCTTTCAGATACCGGGTGTCCCATTGTTAACGCTCCAAACAACTACCAATTGGAGCCCAAAATAATTTACCGGCAACCACCGGATGCTACACAACCACCTCCTTTCATCGCACGAACTTTATCATCAACTGCCGAGACGACAGTAAATTTCACCGCACGCTCACAGATCGTTGGCGGAACGAGAGCAATATGTTTGGAACAACGGCATATATACCGCGACACGTATCCCTTGCTGACAACAATATATTGAATAACGCCCAAGTGACTGTCAAGATGAGTTATGGGGATAATCCGTTGCAGCCCACCGCGTCTCCCGGGAAGTGAATACACCCCATAGGGCATGAGAGGGTATTTTTCGCGAATCCGGACTTTTTCATCTGAAAGACAAGAACATGCTACAATTCACGAAATGTAACAGGAGCAGCGAAGGCAATGCACAAATTATCAAGGCGAAATTTCATACGCACCGCCGGCGCCTTATCGGTGGTGGGCTCACTGGCTGGAAACCTGCCGGTTAACGCAAAGGAGACTGCTATGTTGAGACTTGGAGGTCCGGTTCACGAGAAATACGAATCACCTGAAGAATGGGTAGCAAACCTGAAACGCCTCGGATATCGAGGGGCATACTGCCCGGTCGAAGCCAGTGCATCTGATGACACTGTGCAAGCCTATGCAAAAGCGGCTAAGGCGGCCGATATTCTCATCGCCGAAGTTGGGGCATGGAGCAATCCAATCAGTCAAAATGATACAGAACGCAAAGATGCACTTGAAAAATGTAAAAAACAACTAGAACTCGCAGACCGTATCGGAGCAGCCTGCTGTGTAAATATCGCCGGTTCTCGTGGCGCAAAATGGGATGGCCACGATCCCGAAAATCTCACAAAGCAAACCTTTGACATCATTGTCGAAACCGTTCGTGACATCATCGATTCAGTTTCACCACGCCGGACATTCTACACATTAGAGACAATGCCTTGGATGTATCCGGATTCGCCAGATGCGTATGTCAGACTTATCAAAGCGATCGACCGTAGCCAATTTGCCGCGCACCTCGATCCCGTCAATTTGATTTGCAGCCCACAACGCTATTACAGCAATGCCGAGATTATCCGGGAATGTTTCGAAAAACTCGGCCCCTATTTTAAAAGCTGTCATGCCAAAGATATTCTGCTGGACCAACGCTTGACCGTGCATCTAGATGAAGTTCGCCCGGGTTTAGGTAATATTGATTATGGTTGCTTTTTGAAAGAACTAAAAAAACTTCCACATGATGTCCCACTTATGCTGGAGCATCTCCCCAATGCCGAAGAATACAAACTGGCTGCGGAACACATTCGCTCGGTGGCGGCAAAAAACAACCTGACGATTTGATACTTTTCGTCCTACTCTTTGAAAGTCAAATTTGAATTTATATGGGAAATCTCATGACCGACAAACAAAATGACAGCAAGATTGTAAAAATGCACGGCCGATTGCCGGAAGGCGCCGATGGACGTCAATACCTTATCGATGAGATGGGCATTGACGATATTTGGCGCGTTTTTCGCATCATGTCTGAATTTGCGGAAGCGTTTGAAGTATTGGGCAAGCTCCCACAAGCCGTGTCGGTATTCGGCTCTGCGCGTACACCGGAGCAGCATCCTCATTACGAAAAGGCCAGAGCCCTTGCCAAGCGCCTATCTGAGGAAGGCTTCGCAATGATTACCGGCGGCGGCGGCGGGATGATGGAAGCGGCCAACCGGGGAGCCCATGAGAACGGAGGCGTCTCGGTGGGTTTGAATATCCAGCTGCCTATGGAGCAAAAGCCGAATCCGTACCAAACCATTAGTCTGGATTTCCGCTATTTCTTCGTACGCAAAGTGATGTTGATCAAATACTCCATAGCTTTTGTAATCTTCCCCGGCGGCTTTGGCACACTCGATGAGCTCTTTGAGGCACTCACACTGATTCAAACCCGAAGAATACTGTCATTCCCGGTAATTCTATTCGATTCGACCTATTGGGGCGGCCTTTTGGATTGGATCAAGGATCGAATCTTGACCGAAGGTAATATCTCACCAACGGACTTGGATTTGATCCAAGTCACCGATTCCATCGAGGAGGCAGTAAAGTTGGTGAAATGTTCGGGATTGATACTGAACTCGAGCGAGTAAAATCAGCATCCCCGCCAACCACGTCTTGAATTAGGCCGGCGCGCCCAATGCCTCAAACGTATCGCGAATTGTTTTGATTTCGGTCTCGGTTAGAACAATATCGCCTGCCCGGGCATTTTCTTCGACTTGAGCCGGATTGCGAACACCGGCAATCGCGGCGGTCATACCCTTTTGTGCGATGATCCAGGCTAAGGCCAAGTTTGCCAGACTGATACCATATCCATCGGCTATCGGTTTCATGGTATCCAGAGCATTTAAGATGCGTTTGCGGTTTTCGGGCTTAAACCAAGGACGTTGTTGGTAATTGCCTCGAATATCCCCTGGAGGAAAGACACGGTCTTCAGTGACTTTTCCGGTTAAAAGCCCCATTTCCATCGGGCTGTAAGCGATCACGCCGATTTGATTTTCAATGCAGAAGGGGAGTTCGTCTTCTTCGAATTTGCGGTCGAGCGCGCTGTATTTGGGTTGATTGCAGTCCAGTTGTCCATGCGAAACACAGTTGGCCAGCATGGCCTTTGAGAAGTTGCTAACACCGATTGCACGGATTTTCCCCTGCTCTTTCAATGAAAGCAGCGCCTCCATGGCCTCACCGAATTCCGCATTCGGTCCGGGCCAGTGAATTTGATACAAATCAATCGTATCGATTTTCAGGCGTTTTAGACTGCGTTCGCATTCCAAAAAGAGCGAATCTTTGGTGATTACGCTATGAATGCGTTTTTTATTTCCCTCTAAATCATCCGCCTCTAAAAAAAGCGAACCTTCATCAGTATCCCATCGCAGTCCGCATTTTGTGGCAATGAGAACCTCATCGCGCCGACCGGCGACCGCCTTGCCAACAAGTTCCTCACTTAAGCCAAAACCATAGGTTGGAGCCGTATCGATACAGGTAATACCGCAGTCAATACATTTCTGCATTGCGGCAATTGCGTCGGCTTCATCTGTTCCGCCCCAGCACCAGCCACCAATGGCCCATGCACCCGCGATCACAACCGGAATCTCAATATCTGTCTTGCCAAGTTTGCGAACCTGCATTGTCCAAGAATCCTTCCAAAATAAAATGATCGATTGAAATTACGCCTTCAGTCTAATCATTCCGGCGGTATGGATTCAACAGGACCGGCGCATGGCGCTCATGAAGGGCGTAGAACATCCAGCCTCTTCTATTGGTCCTCATCCTCACCTTTTTGTTGGTCCTCTTCTATCTCCGGTTCCTCAAATACACCTTTTTGTTGAGCAAGACGTTCGTACTCACGCGGATGGCGGTGCTTCAAGTGTTTCTTGGTCATCTTCCCGCTAAGCCAGGTCACGCTCATGGGATACTCTTCCGGATGGAACATCACAAAGAAGAAGTGCCAAACCAAGATCGCCAATGTGGCCAGAACCGCTTCGTAGTAATGAATGAGTTCGGCAATGTCGATCGCCCATTTCGGCAAATACTGGAATGACAGAATCGGGAACCAAAGGATAAGCCCGGTTACAGCCATAATAATCACACCCCAGACCAGAGCCCAGAACTCCATTTTCTCGGTGTAGTCGTAACGGTCGTAATCAGGAGGTGCTGACCTGCGTCCCAAATGATAAGCAAGATGTTCGTGAACATGCCGCAGATCGTACCACTTAGGCATCATCGCCCAGACTTCCGAACGGCCCCGGCGCGTAATGACCATGTAAAAGGCGTAGAGAATCGAGATAACGATAAGCGTGACACCGGCAATACGGTGGAGCAGCGCACGAGCCGCCTCAGACATCTGCAGATAAGAAAGAAGGGTCACCCACCAAGAATCCGGATTTTTCAGTGCAAATCCTGTAACAACGAGCATGATAAATGAAATCGTCAAAAGAATATGCATAAAGATTTCAAAGGAGTTGAATCGGCGGTAACGTGGCTGACTGGCTTCCGCCCGGAATTTGGCACGCATCTCACCGAATAAAATCACGCCGTTATGAAGTAACATGCCGCCGATAATAACCAAGATAAGCGGAATATAAATCCGGGGCACCCAAGCAGCCAGAAATTCCGAACGAATAGAAACATCGGCATGGATAGGAGCGGCCAATACATTATCGGTGATACCCGGGTGGCATACACCACAGGTTTCGACTAAACGCTCTGAACTGACTGTTGAACGAGGATCCGTCGAAGGCAGGATGAGGTGATTACCATGGCAACTTCCGCAGTTGGCGACTTCTTGAGAGCCATGCTGCAAAGCTAAACCATGATAACTATCCATAAACCGTTCGACATTACCCGCTTCGATACCGAATTTGTTGTTAAGTACAATCGAACTATGGCAACGGCCACAGGTATTCTGCGAGAGATTGAAAAACGAGACAGGCGATGTGTTGTCCGAAGCCCGGATCACACCATGCTCTCCATGGCAATCGGTACAAACCGGCGCATCTTTGTGACCGCTGGCTGCAGACTTCCCGTGAACGCTTTCGGCAAATTGGCCATATTCAACTTTATGGCACTGCCCGCAGGTCTCGGGAACATGCATGAAGTTGGTTCGTGACTCCGGATCCCGCAAAGGCCGGGTATCGTGATAACCATGGCAACTGATGCAGGTTGGCGCATTTTCATTACCGGCCAAAAGTGCTTTGGCATGTTGGCTGCCGCGGTACAACGTCTCCTGATTGGTGGAACTAATACCGTGGCTACTCATGATCTTAGGATCGGAATGACAATTGCCGCACAATCGCGAAATACGCAGACGATTGATGGACGATTTCGGATCGTCCTTCGGAAGTGTCATGTTATGGCAGGTAGCACAGGTTGGGGTATCGTGATCGCCGTTTTCATGAGCCACACCATGGACACTTTTGGCATAGGCTTCTGCGATTTCATCGTGGCAGCCGCCACAATTCACGGATTCGAGATCTTCCGCATGGGGAAGTTCATCGATATCCATATGGCAGTCGATACAGGCAAATCCCATTTCCCGGTGAGTCGAACGGGCGCATAAACCATCATCGATTAGGGGCACGTCCGGAGCTTCAGCAGAACCGTGCTCAGCAGAGTGACAGGCAAGACATTCTTCATCTTCTTGTGCCCATCCTAAACCAGGCGATCCCATCATGGAAACCAACAGTATCAAGACACTCAACTCGGCACATAAAAGCACCGGTCTTTTAAAAGGAGTTTCCAAGTCATGTTGTCTTAAAAAATGGTGTATCATGGCACAAGCTCTCAGACCGAATATTCAAAACTTTGCACAAAAAAACTATTTAAACCGGTACTACATGTAAATAAACAACATGCCGTACAGGATGGTTCCAATTAGGATCAGTCCTATAGCCAGAAATGTGAAACCGACAATGCGTGCACCCAATACAAGCCAATGGGGAGGCGGACCAACAATATATTTGTCGAGCTCACCGCTTTCCACAAGTTGCTGATATTCACGGGCGCGTTCACGCTTAAATTCTTCAAGAGGGATTCGACCGGTAAATATCACCGGGTCCATGGGGAAGACTTCCGGCCGGAAATGGGTATTGAAAAAGTGAATTGTGAAAATGAAGCCAGCCGCCAAAAGTGCCTCATCACTGTGGATCACGGTGGCCACATTGATAAACCAGCCAGGCAAAATAATGGTGGCAATTTCCGGGAACCAGAGAATTAATCCTGTTGAACCGATGATAAACACACCCCAGAAGACGGCAAAATAATCAAACTTTTCCCAGTAAGTCCAGCGCCCGAAATGAGGCCGTTCGCCCACCCCCAGGAACCAAAGAATATTTTGTTTGAACTCACTCAAATCGCGGAGCGTTGGCAACATGGTGTGTTCGGAAGAGAACATGTTTTCCAACGTAATTTCTTTCTTCTTCAGTAAACGCAAAAGCATAATTAAATGGATTCCAAAATACGTGAAGGTAATTATGGCCCCGATACGGTGGATCACACCCATCACCGCCGGGCCGCCCAAGACTTTGGAAAGGAACGCGAATAAGGCGACATCCGGGAATTTGAGAATCATGCCTGTTAACGCCAGGCTCATGAAACTGACAATCACAAGGAAATGAAGGCCGCGATGCAAAATACGGAAACGCCGGAAGTAAAGCTGCGTCTCTGCATGTAGTTTTTCTCGCTCGGCCCGCTCATCACGTTCTTTGGCATGAACAATCAAAGAGCGTATCAACCACAACAAAGTATGCAGTCCGAAAAAGGCTAATGTCCCCACCAACAACAAAGTCATAAACCAGAATGAATAATAAAGAGCCGGATAACGGACGCGGTCATGGTGAGTGGCGTGCGTTAGATAACCAGTGAATTTTCTATTCGAACCGGGATGACAATTTTTGCAGGTATCAATGATATGATTACGGTGTAGTGTCGAACGTGGGTCGGAAATAGGGAAGATATTATGCGAACCATGGCAATCGAAACACTTAGCCGCCCCGGACTCCCCAAGTTTGGATACCTTGCCATGATACGTATCAAAATATGTTTCGGTAAGTTCTTCATGACAGCGTCCACACTGAGAGATAATCTGGGTACGGAAATCGCTTTGGTCGACACGCATAATCGTGTGTGATTGATGGCAATCGCTACAGCCCGGGAGTTCTTCTTCCGTATCATTAACTTCCGCACTGTGAATACTTGTTCGGAATTCCTCATAGATTCCCAAATGGCATGTGCCACAAGTTTTCCCGACATTGGATTGATTCACTGATGATTCAGGATCATTAGCCGGCAATTGATTGTGCGTGGTGTGGCAATCCGTGCACATTGCCGTTACCACAAGCCCGCTCTCCATAAGCCCTTTGCCATGGATGCTCATCGTATAGTTGGCGATGATATGTTCTTGATTGGCGTGTCCTGCTAGAGCGGCCGGCTGATTATCCGCATGGCATTGGCTGCATAACCCGGGCACATTGCGGGGGAATGTCGGCGAGGTCTGATTCTCTTGCGTTAAAATTCCATGCGTTCCATGGCAGAAACTACAATCCGGTGCGTCGGGATCCCCTTCGGCAAATAGTTTTCCGTGAATACCCTGCTGATAGTTGCCGACTTCATCGGCATGGCAAACCGCGCAATCGACAGGAGCAATATCCTTACAAACCGGATCCTTATCAGGATGCACATCGTAATGGCATTTCACACATGCCGTGTTCGCATGGACTGAACTCTTATGCTCCTCGATATCCACAAATAACGAGATTCTCTCGCCATCCTTTTCCATTTTGAGATTGGGATCCGAATGGCAGGCCATACAGGTACCATCAGCAATCTCAATATCATAGAACACCCGCTGAATCTTATGGGGTGCATGACAATCGACACAAACCGGTATTTTATGGGGTTCCTTTTCCCATAGCTGCCCCTCAATAATTTTTTCATGAACCTGCTCAATCTGAGCGTGGCAATTCATACAGGTTCCAACAACGTTTTCTTTGTTGATTTTTGAATCCGGATGCTGATGGGGGAGGATATCGTGAGACCCATGGCAGCTGGTACACACGGCCGTGACTTTCAAACCACGGCGGAAAAGCCCTTCACCATGAATCGACATCGAATAATTGGAAACAACATTCTTTTGGTCGATCTCATGAGTGGCCGTCATCTCGGTACCTTCCTTATGGCAGGTTCCGCAGGTGGCGGGGATATTCATAATATTTGTCTTCGATGTGGGATTCGAAGATGGTTTTACCGTATGGATGCCATGGCAAGAAGCACAGGTGGGAGCAAACTGGTCGTGGCGTTCGAGCACCGCCTGTCCATGGACGCTATGCGAAAAAGTCTCAAACGCATCATCGTGGCAACCGGCGCAATTTACAGGCTCCAGTTCGCTTTCATGGGGGACTTCTTCAATATCGACATGGCAATCGGTGCATGAAAATCCCATATCGAAATGGATGGACTGACCGCTTTCGGCAATTCGCACAACAGGAAGCCCGGCATCTGCATCATCAACGCCTTCTTCGGCGGCATGACACATCATGCAGTCTTCATCTTCTTGAGTTTGAGCGGGAACGGCAGCGATCAGTAACGCCAGAAAAAAAACAAACGGCCGAAACCCAAAACTCAACCAAACGAGCCGAGACACTGCCCGTCTCATGACGAGACCTCCACAACTACATTTCGGCACGAGGAAAACTCATAAGCAAGGATTGGCAATGTTCCTCAATAAAGTTCCTCAATGTCCTTCCAAAATACTTTCAAAAGTACCTTCCCCAACATCGGTACCTAAACAATCGAAAAAGATGAAACGAGTTTCATCAGAAGCGGTGACAAACACCGCATTGGTCCTCTTCCGTAACCGGGTGCCGCAAACGCGGCCCCGTGGTACCCGAGACGGGATCGTGGCAAATCATGCACGGCGATCCCGGGAAATGGGCGGGCGCGTAGCGTGGATCAGTAGGCATAGCCGCGTTGGCAACATGCCCTGTTTCGGCAACACCAGGATCGTGACAGGCGTAGCAGCTGGAACGCTCACCGGTTTCAGTATGACAATCCATACAGTGATTATTCATCGGTCCGGTCCAACCTGCATTATGGCTGCGGGGACGGACTTGATTGTGGCAGCTTGTACAGAAATCAACGCGGTGACATGTCGAACATGACTCTCGGCCCCACTCCGCTTCCAGCCCATGCGTCTGCAGACGGAATAAGGCGGTGTGGTTTTGAGGCATCATCTGTTCATGACAGGTGGTGCACATGTTCTCTTCGTGGCAATACGAACACTGGTCCTTGCCTTCAAATTCGATTGTCAATCCATGCTCGCGCATCCATGCGGGCGCCTTGTGGCTGGTAGGCTCTGTGTCGATGTCATACATGGAGTGGCAAGTCGAACAAGGAGGCTCCGGCTGGCCAGATTCGGCATAAAACGCCAAAGCAAGATCCATATCCGGCATGAAGACTTCTTTAAGTTCCTCTTCTTCAACTCGAGCGTGACAAGACAGGCATTGTGTTTGATCTTCCAGAAACGGCTCGTGATTAAATACGGTCTCTTCATAGGCAACAGGTAACGGGGCACCGAATTGTTCGACAGCGCGGTGCCGGATGGCCTTTTCGGACTCCCGGAATTCGTCATTCACCGTATGGCAAGCGCTGCAGATCGCGCCGACTGTGCCATCCTCAGCCAAATCATGGCAACCCGTGCAGGAAGCGGGACTTGGAAATGAAATTTCCATCCCATCCGGTTCATGGCACTGAGAACACTCTATTCCCATCTCGAAATGAGTAACGTGTGGAAACGGTGACTCAAAGGACAAATCCTTTTCATCACAGCCCGTCAACACCACCCCCAGCAAGACTGCGAGCACCAAACTGATCGTTTTCGCCTGAATCTTTTGTTTCATATCAGAACCGCACGCTTACGCTCGACTGCAAACGGTAGATCAAATCGTCTTCAAAGTCGTTGTCTTCGATTTCCAACCGGGTTTTGAAGGTTGTGTTCTTTCTCACTTTCCAATTCAATGAACCGAAATAAGTGAGCACATCCGGGCGTTCACGGAATTGGAGTTGCCGGAACGTGTCGAAAAATTCATTGCGATATTCGCCATACGAATTTCCGGCGCTTAACCGCAAAACATCAATCGGGCGATAGTCGATTTCGGTTGTGACGCCTGTAAAACGCCTTCCCGAATCAACATCCCAGTATTGGCCCGTCGACGTAAAAGTCACTTTCTTGTTGGGATAAACCGTGAAACCAGCCTCGTAACGCTCGTAGTCGCTATTGGCCACATCGCCGTCATCATCGGAACTGCTGTCTTCACGGCGAACGGAAACACCACCAAAAAGATCGAAAGTATCTCCAAAGCGCTTGGTTAGGCGAATATCCGAGCGGCTGAACGGTTCAAGTTCGTCCAGGACGGCAAAGAACGGGCTGAATTCGATAGAATGTTCGTCAATTTCAGAGAGAAGCCGGTACATACGGATGACCAGATACGTATTCCAGCGCTCACTAATTAACCGTGAACTAAGCACAAGATCCTTTAAATCCGAATCAAGCGTATTCAACGATCCGTAGAAGTAGCCCCAACGGCCTTCACGGTGCCAGAACTCAATCTCTGCTTGATCGTCATCCAAATTCCGGCTGTCATCCGTATAGCGATAATATTTGGCCCTGAATTTCGTATTCTTCGTAGCACGATAGGTTGTAGAAATACCAAACGTGCTGTCGCCGTGTGTGCCGGAATAGTATGTGACCGGACGTCCAACAAAAGCCTTAAAATCGAATTTGCCTACACGGTTAATGGACGCCTGCGCGCCGTCAATATGCAATCCGTCGAATTCATAAAGATATTGACGCCCCACACGTAGTGAAGTGTTGTCGCGAAAAACATCATGAATGTCGATCCAGCCGGTGCTTAACCGATCCGGCCACTGGTGGTCACGCGCATCGTCGATATCGATAAATAAATCGTCATCGAAACTGAGGGGATTACCGGGATCGTTTAAATCCTCATAGAAACGTCCTGATAATTCGGCATCCACGTGGTTGGGGATAAGATCGTCGATAGTAATCGTTAGATATTCGTAAATATCGTGATCGTCTTCACCATCCCCCCAACGTCCCCGATAGGATGAGAGCGAATAGCCATGGAGTTTGGCCTCGGGCAGGAGCCGCTGAAATGGATTACGGCTATCCGGCTCACCAGTTAGCTCCATATCGGCAGGCTCTTGGTTTGCCCCTTCGGACTCCTCGGCCCCCAAAGCTGCAACGGCGCTGAATGCAAAAAGGAACAAGAAGAGACCAGCCAGCCGCACCACACGTATTCCCTTGTATATTTCCGGCCGAACGTTCAACAGCAAAAGCCCCAATAAAAGTCTGGTTTGCGGGGGAGGCCAGCGAGACCTCACTGCCCTCCCCCTTCTAACACAATCCGCTTAATGCGGCAAGAACATTTTTTAATAAAAAACCTTCGCATCCAATTATTTACGGTTTTGGATGCGCGATTTCGGCCCATACCTTTTCCGTATCTTCGTGCAGTTTGGACTCGTGCCACTCATGCTCCATATGGCAACGCGCGCAAAGGGCTTTTCGCAAAACCGGCTCATTGATTTTAAGCATAACAGTCTTGGCTTCTTCAGGAGCATCGGTCTTGTTTTTCATGGCCTCTTTTTGCAATGCGGCATGTTTTTCACCGGAGCCATGGCAGACTTCGCAACCCACGCCTTCTTCCGGCTTAAATTTGTCATCGACAAAATCTTTGGCGACTGTTGTCAGTGGGGAGTGGCACTTAAGGCAGTTGGGATCCTCAGTGGGTTTCTCAATACCTTTGGCCTTGGCCCGTTTAATTCCTTCTTCACTTTCAAGTGATTTGAAGGCCTTTGCGTGAGGACCGGCTTGCCATTTTTTAAATTGGGCGCCCGTTTTGGTGGCCATATGACAGGCGCGGCATGTATTCGTTCCGGAGAATTTGCCACCGGCTCCTTTTCCGGCCATCACATCGTCCATTTGCTTGTTGAATGCTTCAATCTTTTTGGCCTCATCATCATCCGCCCCAACGCCATTAAGCGCAGGTAAGGCAAGCAGGCCCAATACTATTGTGAATAAGAAAAATCTTGTCACCATGTCCTTACTCCTTAACTGGAAGATTTTCAGTTTCTTAGATCGTATAAACGTCCCATTTATTCATTCCGACGCACAGAGCCTAAATAGCGCCGTGACAATCGGTGCAATTGGTACCTTGCTCCACCCCCTCCATCTCCCGGGGGTGGATAAAATCCTGTTTTGCGATGGTCATCGATTCCACCGCATCCCATCCCTCGGCCTGTCCAATAACCTCATGGCATAAGTTGCAATCATTAGAGATGGTTTTTCCATCGGAAGTTTCGTGCATATCGTCATGACAGCGGTAACAACCCGGAAAACGAAAATGTCCACTGTGATCCGGATATTTTTCCCATGAGACCTTCCATTCCGGAAAGATATTTTCGCGGTAAAGGTCTTGGGCTTCCGCAATTGATTTTTCAAGAGCCGGGGCAAGAGCCGGATCGGCTTCGACAGCACCGGCCAAGGCCTCCTTTAATCCGCTGCCAATGGCCTCTACAGCCTCATTTTGAGTCTCGTATTCCGCGCCTATCAAATCGACTGTCAGGGATTTTATACCCGGCAATTTGGGATCTATTTTTCCCAAATCCATCGCCCGGTCCACCGCAAACGCCGGAGAGCGATAAACATGGGATGGGCGGTTATGGCAGTCGATACAATCCATTTCCCGCAAATCTTCTTCTTTAATTTCTCCCAATTCCTGGGCGGCTTCATTCTTAAACTCTTCGACCCGGCCATCTTTGTATGTCACACGAACGTAAGGAATATCGAGACGGTCCTCATCCGTGGCAAGATATTCAACTTTATGCAAAGAGCTGACATGCCAATGAATGCCGCCGACATGCCCATGTTCAGGGTGGCCGCCACCGACTTTCATCGAAAGCACAACCCGGTAGGGGGTATTTTCATCATCGGAACCATAATGCGTACGGGTACGCTCAACATTGCCGGTGAATTTTTCCGGCCAATGACACTGCTCGCAGGTATCCCGAGCTGGGCGCAAATTATGGACAGGGGTCTCAATCGGCAATGAATAGGAAGAGGTCAAAACCGCATAGACCTGCCAAGCGCCTGAGAGTTTGCTTTTTACAAACCAATCCGCCCCGGGTCCGATATGACATTTGGTGCATTGCAGGCGAGCATGGGCGGAATTCTGATACGCCACATATTCCGGGGTCATCACCTGATGGCAAAGCGTGCCACAAAACTCGACGGATTCCGTAACATGATAGGCCCGGTAGGTTCCCAACATCGAAAGGGCCAAAAATGGAACTGTTACAGCCAGAAAAATAATGGCATACCGGCGATGCCGGGGCTGATTGAAATCGACAATTAAAGATAGCCCGTCATCATGGTATTTCTTTCGATGCCTTGCTTCAAAAAACATACCGATGGGAACCAACAATAATCCCATCACTAATAGGGAAGGCCCCGCAACATAAATCAGAATACCCGTATACGGATTATGAGATGGATAGAAATAATCGACGATGATCAGGAGTGCTTCAACAAACAAAAAGACACACCCAAGAACAAAGCCAAAAAAGCTGATCCAATTATTGACAAGGCTTTTTTTATTCATGGCGTTACCGCCATAACGAAAAGAATATAAACCATGTTCCTCTTCCGTCTATTTCCACGTCCCCTGGTTGGTTCCAAGCGACGGAATCGGAGTGTCCCCAGTATTATCTCATAAAGGGGGGCGGAACCTGAGGAACCGCCCCCCAATATTCTCACATTTTTAGTGTAACGCAAACTCTCACCCCCAATCAAAGAGAGAGGCATAAGAATTTGAACCGACGACCGGATTATTTGGACAGCATCCAGTCTTCAACGCCGGTGCCCGGATCAACAATGGGCTCTTGAGGCGCCAAGAACGTATCCTGCTGATGAAGATGGCTCACTGCAGAATTTCTGCCTTCACCGTGACACACCGCGCATGATTCAGCACCTTCAGGCGTTGTATTCAGGCTGGCATGAGCCATCGCATCGGCTGTATCGTGGCACGATAAACAGGCGGCTGATGCCGGTGATGTCTTTTCAATCAGAGTATCGTCTTGCATCACTGATGTAGCGATTACACCGTCCGGCAATGGAAGCAGATGGCTGTCATTCACATGGCAAATCGAGCACTGCTTGCGGTCGCCGGGGAAGCCTATTTCGTTGTAGTTATGGACCGAACTGCGATAGCCATAAACCGTATAGTCGGTGGTAAGCTCATGACCCGTATGAATCTTGTGAATCATATCTTTGAAGTTGATGCTGACCGGAGGAAGCTGATCTTCGGGCCGTACTTCGATATCTGTGGTATTCGGATTATGGCACATCACGCAGTATTCAGTCTGGTTGCGTAGCGAGCCATGAAGAGAGAGTTTGCCGTGACAGACATTACAGGTATCCAAAGACACAACCGTTCGCCGCGGAAGGATCGCGCTGCCATCGACGGAGAAATATTCAACATCGTTATCGGCGGCTTCGTTGAGCGATTCATCATTCACCGTAACCGAACGGCGGGCCTCAATACCCACGGCATAGGTTCCGGCGGCATCGGCAGGCAATGTGCTTGTCAGCGTATAAACATAGACATCACCGTCTAAAGTGGCGCTGTCGGCGCTAACACTCTCACTTGCGTAGCTGCTGTAGTCCGTAGTCGGACCTGCTAGGAGGAGAGACACGCGGCTGACTTCTGCCAGCGGCACAACAGAACCGTCGCCATTCTTAAGAGTGAAGCGGACCGTCGGGGCTTGTCCCGGCGCGCCGTTCTCAACCGAGACAACATCGGCTACGAGACCAGCCAATGAAGTGGACTGGGTCGGTACGGTATGTGCACCTGCAACCGAAAGTCCAAACTCAACGCCTTCAGCCGGGTGGCACATTGCACACATAGAATCACTTGTGGCTGGGCCGCCGGAATGGCCCTCGCCGGTTTCCCAGTTGATGTCGTCGTGACAGGAACCGCAAGCGAAGCGTGTGGGAACAGTTTTCCAATGATCGGCTTGTGGACCGGTATGGCAAACTTCACAATCCCGGTGATCAATCGGGAACTCAACATGCGAATAATCATGAACGGAATTCCGGTAGCCGATAATCTGATAAGGAGTGCCGGCTTGGACGCTGGGCAGTTCCGCACCCATGTGGATTTTATGAATCATCACACCCATATCCACTGTATTGCCGCTATCCGGATCAGTGGACTGCGGATTGTGGCACATGATGCAAAGAACATATTCGCGGCGTCCGCCACCGTGCAATCCCAGGCCGTTGTGGCATGAGTTGCAGGTTTCCGTCGTTGAGATTTCCTTGCGAACGGTCACGTCACTGCCATCGGGCACGAAGTGAAAAACCGGATTTGCGTAGAAGTTAAGATCATCGAGACTTCTGGCGATCTGCGCCGAGACAGTATGCGTCGCAGTAACGTCATAGTCATTAGGCAGAGGATCATTGAACGTAAATGTGAAACGATTTCCCCCGATTGAGGCATTAACACCGGAAGCGTAATTGCCTTGTAAGGCTGTTGCTCCTTCGGATGAAGAAACCTCGCGGGGCGTGTAGCACTCATAGTGCATCATCATTTTGTCGGCATTATCAATTACAATGCGCGACATAATAAAACGGGGATCGCCGCCAAGATCATCGAGTGAAAGCGGATTGCCCTCGTCATCCGTTAGCGTATAGGTGATGACTGGCCGCAAATCATTGCCAATATCTACTGACAAGATTTTCGATTGCAATCCTTCACCCACAATCGATGCGGATGCCTGCAGTACAAAACAAATTGCGACAATTGCTGAAAGCCAAATGGACTTTCTCATAATAGTACCCCCTAGCGTTGCGCTTAGGTTTATGGATACAAAGAGGCCATGTCCCCCTTGATCCTTCCATACATTTAGTAATATCACGGCCTATTGGGCCAAACAAGATTTTTCGATGTAAAGCAAAAAAAATATTATTCAAATCAGATATTTTTGTATCGCTGCCGAAACCATTAACTTGGTAAAATATACAATAAATCAGACTCGTTTTATCTACAAAAAATAGAGTCTATTAAGGCTCGATGATTACAATACTGGATTAATATCTGTGATTACAGGCACACCCGCAAATTATTCCAAATTCAAAATCGCGTATATCACTTGGAAACACGCCGGATAACACAGTTCTCAAGTTATCGAATTGAAAGCGAAACGCCTTAAATCTTGTCTAGATTGATCTAATTAGTCAAAAATGGGATTATTGATACGCAATATCAGTTTTGGAGTCACGGCGCAGCAGGTTGGACTGCGGCAAAATTGCTACTAAGAGAATACGGAACCAAACCGGTACAGAATTTTGACCAGACTGATTTTACAATTTTCATATAGAATCATGATGTATCTCCATTGCGGCGGAAAAGAATTTGCGCAGTGGAGCACAACAATAGGAAATTGTGGCTTATAAACCGGGCAACTGAGAGGGATCGATTCCAAGACCTGTGAAAAGCCCCCCCATCTTATCCTGCGCGGTTTGTTGCGCTGCTTCCTGAGCACGTTTCCGAGCTTCATTAACCGCAGCTACAATAAGGTCTTCAAGCATCGTCAAATCATTCGGATCAACAACGCTTGGATCGATAGTTATCGATTTGACTTCCTGCGCTCCGCTCATTACCACAGTCACCATCCCGCCTCCCGCCGTGGCCGAGACATTGATCTTCGCAAGTTCGCTTTGCATATCAGCAAACTGTTGTTTCAGTTGCGTAACCTGTTTCATCATCTGGGCCATATTGCCCAATCCACCAAGCATTATTTCCTTTTGCCTCCTTGGTTCGTACGGACTGCCACCACCACGCCGGGCAGCTGAGCGAGAACCTGCTTCACGGCTTCATGGTTGCGAGCGATTTGCTCTAGTTCTTCCTGCCGTGCAGGCGGAATATCATGAACCGGGACCTCATCCGGAGTGAGTTCATCATCTAATTTGGCTTCCAAACAAAAAGTCTCGCCCACAAGTTTTTGCAGATTCTGAATGATCCGCTCCTGGTATTCCGCATTCTGTAATGGAACCAACAATTTGCGAAAAACCCGCGGCACTGAGACAACAATACGGTTTTCTATAATCTTAACCGGCTTGGCGACGCTGATAGCGCTTTCGAGAAGCGGTGGTAATTCAACGCCATTGTCCAAAATTTGAGGCCAAGCCGCGATTATGCGCTCCAATTTAGAAGTTGGCTGAACCATCTTGGATTCGTCGCCGGGAACAGGCAGCGAAACCACTTTATCATCAGAAAATGCCGGTCCCTCTGCATGGTCGCCAGCTGCCTTGGGCAGTGTTTGGACCGGCGCTGAAAGTTGCGGCGTTGAAGCGGCTGGACCAACTGTCGTGGGAGTCCGGTTGCTTTGCGTGCCTGAGGGAGGAGGAGGCGCGCCACCGAGTTTGGCCAAAATATCCGCCAAAGCCACGGTCTCTCCCAATTTCGCGGCCTTTAGGCAAGCAACTTCAAGTACAAGCCGCGCTTCTGCGGAATAGCGCATTCGGTCTTCCGCCTCGACCAAAACCTCTAAAACCATAAGCAACCGTTCGACGCCAACGTCTTCAACCGATGCTCTCAGTTCATTAAGGACATCTTCAGGCAAATCAACCAGTTCTTCTCCGCCAGTGATTTTGACAACAAGCAGGTGCCGCAAAAACGCCGTCAGCTCGGCCAAAATGCGCACGGGCTCACGTCCCCGGTCCACCAAGGCGCCAATGGTCTTCACAACAGCAGGAAGATCGCCTTGCCACAACGCCCCAGCCAATACCTCAAGAGCGTCAAGGTCGACGACACCTAGTAAATCTTCCACTTCAGTGGCTTGGAGGTTCTCCCCCGCAAAGGCAATGATCTGATCCAAAGCGACCAGAGCATCCCGTAATCCACCATTGGCGGTTCGTGCAACATGATACAGAACGCGTTCTTTATCCTTTTCCGAAGCAAAAGAAATCCCGCCTTCGGCTTCCAAAACCTCTTTTAAGCGGTCAACAACAATCTTTGCGGGAATACGCCGCATTTGAAATCGCTGGCAGCGCGAGCGAATTGTCTCAGGAACTTTATGGAGTTCAGTTGTGGCCAGAATGAATGTGGAATGGGTAGGCGGCTCCTCCAGCGTCTTGAGGAGCGCATTAAAAGCATGCGCGGTAAGCATGTGGACTTCATCGATGATGTAGACCTTTTTCTTGCCTATCGAAGGCGAGAACCGGACATTCTCACGGAGGTCCTCAATCTCTTCGACTCCGCGGTTGCTGGCCGCATCCATTTCTAAAATATCGGGGTGAGTACCGTTGGCAATCGCCCGGCATTGAGGGCATTTGCCACATGGTTCCACACCATTGGGCTGCTCGCAGTTGAGCGCTTTGGCCAGCACGCGAGCCATTGTCGTCTTTCCTGTCCCGCGCGGTCCGGAAAAAAGATAGGCGTTAGCCACACGTCCCAATTCCAGTCCATGGGCCAAAGTGCGGCTGACATGGTCCTGTGCGAGCACATCTGAAAAGCGTCCGGGCCGATGTTTAATTGCCGAAGAAACAAAACGGGATGATGCCTGAGCCATATCACTAAATCACTTAAAAGGTGTTTCGCTACTGTACCATGCAGGCCCGGCTTAAGAATGTCCGGTGTGCAGGGTAGAGAGCCCGTGGAGCCTGTGCACACGTCTGAGTTCGCATGCCGCTGCTTCCTTTCGGACCTGACGGGGTTAGCAACCAGACATTGCTAGGACACGAACCCTCTACTCTGCACACCAAACCTTTCGGTTAAGCGTGCATCTCAAAACAGACCGAGATTTCAATCACTTTCCGGCAGAACTTGATCGGCCGGGATTTCCTTAAGATAGGCACGGCGAAGATGAACCGGCTCAACCGGCGAGGACATTGCACCGTCACCACCCCTTTTTGTCTTAACACTTACAATTTTGTCCACTGTATCCAGGCCGTCCACAACAAAGCCGAATGCTGTGTATTGGTTATCGAGGTGCGGTGCGTCGGCAACACAGATGAAAAATTGCGACCCGGCGCTGTTGGGTGCTTGGCCGCGCGCCATGGATAAAATCCCCCGGACGTGCTTGGTATCATTGAATTCGGCCGGAATTTTGTAGCCGGGATCGCCGGTGCCATACAGGGCTTCATTTTCGGTCTTGGTGTTGGGGCAGCCGCCCTGAATCATGAAGCCGGGGATGACGCGATGAAATTTGGTCCCGTCATAAAATCCTTCCCGGACCAACTTTTTAAAATTCTCGACATGCCCAGGGGCCTTTTCGGAAATAAAGCCCAGCGTGATGTCTCCCATGTCGGTTTCCAGTACGGCAACTTCTTTCATCGATCCTTCACACCCCATAAACAGTGCGGCAACACCAAGAAATGCAAGTCCAAGAACAAGTATTCTCAATTGCTTCACGGTTTGGCCTCTTCCTTATCTAAGAATTTACCGGCATTTAGCCGCGGCTATCGGCATCGCAGGTAACTACGATACCAGGTGCCCGAGTGTAGCAACCCCATCCCTGTGGGCAACAGATACTCTAGAACCCAGCAGCGTGTTTCCTTGACACATTGTTGGCCCGTCTTAGGCTCCGCATATGTCATCGATAGCAGAACATATTAACATCCGGCGAGGACGGAACTCCGACCTTGATGCAGTAACCCAGCTTTGGCGAAGCATGATGGAGATGCATTGCGAGCTGGACAACCGTTTTGAGGTAGCGGTCGGCAGTGACGAGGCCTATCGAGCCTATCTGCAGACAATCCTCGATTCTTTTGACTATGGTCTTTTTGTAGCCGAGTTGAATAACGAGGTGATCGGCTATTGCATTGGCATGATTTTAACGAATCCGGCCGTTTTCGCCCTGCAACGCTATGGTTTTATTTCTGAGTGTATGGTGGCCGAAAAATACCAACGCGATGGAGTTGGACATAAGATTTGGGATCATGTAAGGCGGTGGTTTAAGCGCCGGGGCATGACAGTTATCCAGCTCAATGTTACTCCGCGTAATAAGAAAGGATATCGTTTCTGGCAAAAAGTCGGGTGCACCGAATTTCTTCATATTATGTGGCACGATATCCCTGAAAGACTTTGATCCAAGGCGGCTTGACTACGATTGCGAAATTTGTCCCCCTGTGAGAATTAAATGAGTGTGAGTGGACCAACGAGAATTTTAGGCGCCCTGCTGGAGGCCTGCCGCCCCAAACAATGGATCAAAAACGGCTTTGTTCTGGCCCCCCTGATATTCAGCGGCCATCTCGGCGATTGGGGAAGTCTATGGAAAGGCTGTCTGGCCTTTTTGCTTTTTTGCGCCTATTCATCCTCGGTTTACCTGTTAAATGACATTGCCGACATAGAGCGAGACCGCCTGCACCCCAAAAAGCGGAACCGTCCGATTGCCTCAGGGCGCCTTTCAGTACATATAGCCGGACTCTCAAGCGCAATTATGGTCGTGGCAGCCCTGCTGATTTCGCTTTTCTTGGATTTTAGATTCAGCATGGTCGGCTTGGGCTATCTCATTTTGAATATTGCCTACTCCTGGAGGCTCAAGACGATCGTTATTTTGGACGGTTTGTCGATTGCAACTGGCTTTGTATTAAGAGCTTACGGAGGTGCAGCGGCCATTGGTGAATCCAACAGCGATTGGCTCTACCTGTGTACCGTACTTCTTTCTCTATTTTTGGCTTTCTCAAAACGGAGGCATGAAGCCTCTTTGCTGGAGGATAATGCCGCAAGCCACCGGCGTATTCTGGCCGATTATCCCCTGCCCTTTTTGGATCAAATCATCGCAGCCGTTACGGGTGCGACAATTGTTTGTTACTCCCTCTACACACTCGATGCTGACACAATCGCACATTTCGGAAATGATAACCTGCGATTTACAATTCCTTTCGTGTTGTATGGGATTCTCCGTTACCTTTTTTTGGTCTATCGGTGCGAGGAGGGAGGCAATCCAACCGAGCTGGTGCTTACCGACCGGCCGCTCAGATTCGCCATTATTGGCTGGCTTATCGTGGCGGGGATTGCCATTTACGGATAGCCATCCAGTCACCCACCCTGACGCATCGAAAATTTGATAAGAATTCCGGCCTCTATCTATTGACCTGAGGCTGGTGATGGTTACATTTCGCCCACAAGGAGAATGTATTCGTCCACCAAATGGAGAGAAGGCAACAATGAATCGGCCCCTCTATTTCCGTCCCTCAAAACGGCATCCCCGCAATCTGCGCCTTACCCCTGTCTTTGTATTTTTGGCCATGGCTTGGGAGGATGACGACGATTACGGGTATGATCCCGATAGTTTCTTTGATGATTCGGGATACAACGACTTCGACGACGACGATACGTACGCTGACGACTTCGACGAAATGGACGACGATGAAGAGGAAGATGACGAAGAAGATGTAATGGATGACGTCGACGATGACGACTACGACGATTAGGCGTCCGCGGTAACAAAATCTCTTCGCATTTTTCTCTCACTGGCCCAGAGTCGTCAAATCAGTACAAGAGTTGCCGCTCCTGCCACCCGATGCCTTCCCCTCGGGAATTCCACCTATGGTTTGACGAATCGCATTGGCACAGTAGACTCACTTTTATGCCAAGTTGCCGGTTGAACCGCGATTTTAAGGGGCCTAAAAATGACTGTCCTGATTGACATTCTTAGATTTTGCATTGTATTTGGATTGGCAGTAATCGTACATGAGTACGGACATATGATTGTCGCCAAGTTGTGTGGCGCGCGGGTCGATGTTTTTTCGGTTGGCTTTGGACGCAAGATCTTTGGATTTAAATATGGCGAAACTGAATATCAGATCGCGATGATTCCATTCGGCGGCTATGTGAAGATTGCGGGCATGGATCCGGGAGAGGAATTGACCGGCGCTCCCTGGGAGTTTCTATCTATATCCCCATGGCGCAGGATCTTAATTTTGGCCGCTGGTCCGGGAATGAATATCGTATTGGCATTCGTGATTTATTACGTTCTTTTTGTGGGGGTCGGCCAAGCGGTAACACCAACGACAACAATCGGCGTTGTCCCTGAAGGCAGTCCGGGCTGGGAAATCGGCTTGCATCCGGATGACACCATTCTTGCCGTAGGTGAAACCCCGGTTGAAACTTGGGACGATGTAGAAATGGCCATCGTTACCAATCCTGATGAAAGCCTCAAGTTAAAAATCAAACGCGGCAAAGATATACTGCAGAAGTCTTATACGGCCAGCGTTGTGAGGTCATCAGCAGCCGAAGAAGAGACGGATACCCCTCAAAAAGAATCAGCCCAAACAGATGAACCATTAGCAAATACGGATGTTCAAGGATTCCGGCTCGCTTATTTGGATCCCAATGGCCCGGCATCAAAAGCCGGCCTTACCACAGGTTCAGTCATTACGGCCGTGGCGGGCACGCCTCACGACAAAATCGACCGGCTTCGCAACGTTTTAAGCCAGCAAGTTCGAATCAATGAGCAAGGTGAAGCCGAAGCCATTCCTTTCACAATTAAATGGGTTGATCCCCAAGGGAAAGAACACGAAGAACAAGTTGCGCCTGATGTGCATCTGCCCGCCGAAGATGCTCAACCCTATCGTCCGGTTGCCAGGCTGGGATTCTCCTATAATGGAACCTATGACCGTCCGGCCGATCTTGAAGATTTACTACAAAGACGTCTACCCATTCTGGATGTAGCCGCGAAACTTGAACCGGTTGTCGGAGCAGTAAAGGAAGGAAGCCCCGCCGCAAAAGCCGGACTGGAGAAAGGTGACCGGATTCTAACCATCGATGGTGAACCTGTAGAGGATTGGAATGCTCTGCAAGGCGAGATCTTATCCCGCTATGAAAAGCAGGACGGTGAATATGCGGGTATTCCCATGACCCTTTCATGGCGCACGGCTTCCGGAGAAATCCCCCCACCCGCGAAACTGGTGCCAGTAGTACGGGAAGAAATTCTGCCCACAGAACACGGTATCCGGACAGGCCAGAAAATCCCGATTGTTGAAATCGGCTTCCAACGGCTGCAAGACCGCCAACGCATGGGGATTATTGGCGCAGTGCCGGCATCGATTGGAAAAGTTAAGGACTCTCTCGTCTCAATGGTGGGACTATTGGGCAAACTGGTAACAGGTGGCGCATCACGAAAAGTTTTCGGTGGTCCTATTGCCATTTATCGTTTTTCGGCAGAGACCGGCAAATGGGGATTCGAACGCTTCTTTATGTTTATCGCGATGCTTTCAACAAGTCTGGCTCTGCTTAACCTGTTGCCTATTCCGGCGCTGGATGGTGGACATATCATGTTGAATCTCGTCGAAATGGTCCGCCGCCAACCGCTTACGCTTCAACAAATTGAATTATGGGGACGGATCGGAGTCTTTTTCTTCATTCTTCCGCTCATGATTTTCTTTATCTTCAACGATTTGGAGCGGGAAGGATTGATTTCGTTCCTTGGCCAGAAAATCATGGCACTCTTTGGAGCAAACGGATAATCGACCGCGAAGAATATTCGACGATCCTTTCATGCCGATGTCTTTATTGCAAACAGAACGGCTAACGAAATCGTTCGGCGGTTTGATCGCGGTACGCGAAGTCAGTCTCGAAATCAATGCCGGAGAGATTATTGGGATCATCGGCCCCAATGGCTCAGGCAAAACGACTTTTTTCAATCTCATCAGCGGAATCTACACTCCCACATCCGGTACAATTGTATTTGAAGACCGGATCATGAACCGCCAGGCGCCTCACGCGTTTGCAGATGCGGGGATTGCCAGGACATTCCAGACGATTCGCTTATTCAAAGAGATGACGGTTCTTGAGAATGTCATGCTCGGGAGGCACTGCCAAACCCGAGCCGGTGTTTTCGAGTCGGTTATACGCACAACCCGCCAAAAAGAAGAAGAAACGGAAATTCAAAAAAAAGCGGAAGAATTACTGGCTTTTTTTGGTGACCGGTTGTATGACCATTGCGTTGATTTGGCACGTGAACTCTCCTATGCCAATCAACGCCGTTTGGAGATTGCCCGCGCCCTGGCAACCGATCCCAAACTTCTTCTTTTGGATGAACCGGCGGCCGGAATGAATCCGCAGGAATCCGCAGAACTCATGTCCGATGTCTTCAGAATTCGCGAATTAGGCATCACTTGTATTGTGATCGAACACGATATGAGCGTAATCAGCGGGCTTTGCGATAAGGTCATTGCATTGGATCACGGAGAAAAGATAGCAGAAGGCAGTTACGATCTGGTTCGTTCGGATCCCCATGTAATCGAATCCTATTTGGGAAGCACCGGAACCCATTAAATCATTTAATTATAGCCACCTACGAAATGCGCAACGCGGTCGTCCGGTGCGATTAGGATTTGGCGTTTTGCTTCAACAAGTCATCCAGTTTTCGATAGGCTTCGGCGGGATCGGAAGCTCCAAAGACAGCATTTCCGGCCACTAATTCTTCGGCTCCATCTTGGGCGATAAGAGCAACAGTTTTGTCGTTAACCCCGCCATCGACTTGGATGATAAAATCCTTGCCGCAACGTTCACGGATGGCCACAGTTTCCCTGATCTTAGCTCGCATCGGCTCAATAAACGTCTGCCCGCCAAAGCCGGGATTCACGGTCATAATCAAAACAATATCTACTTGGTCTGCGACCAGCGGCAGACAATCCAAAGGAGTACCGGGATTGAATGAAATCCCCGCCAAACGTCCACCTTCTTTGATCTGGCGCAAACGTACATGAAGATGCGGTTCGGTTTCGGCATGGATCGTAATGCTCCGCACGCGTTCCCGTTCAAACCACGGAATAACCTGCGCAGGATTGCTGACCATTAAATGAACATCAAACTCCGATTTGCAGGCCGGACGCAGGCTGTCGATTACCAACGGCCCCATGGTCAGATTCGGAACAAAATGGCCGTCCATAACATCGACATGCAGCAATCCACAACCGGCTTTCTCTATTTCACAAACAGCCTCGCCCAGGCGGTCAAACGGCGCAGAGAGGATTGAAGGGAGGATTTTTAAACGGTCGGCAGATACATTCATAAGTTTAATTAGTCTCCCGGTTCGAGAGGTGAAATCGTTTCAGGTTCAATGATGCGGCGGGCCACGATATGAGTTTCACCTTCTTGGCCCGGTTCGACAAGCTGGATTTCAAGGTACGCCTGACCGGCCAACACAAGCCAACTATCAATAAAATTACGGCCGGGTTGCACAGTCATCGTCATCTCCCGAGGGATACGTGTACCTTGATCATCCACCAGACATAAATCATCCACGATCACAATCTTAAATGTCCGGCTATAGGACTGAGCAAAAACACGCTCTTTCAGATGATGGTTATATGCGCTCTGTGTGATTCTGCCTGTCGCTCCAACGGTAAGCGTGATCATGTCTTCAGTCGTAATACGTTCCCCGGCACGCGGATCGGAATCCAAAACTTTTCCGACCTCTTCAAGGTCATCTGTCTCTTCGTACTGGGGAGGTTGCTCAACATCGAAACCTAAAGCAACCAATTCTCTCAGCGAAAAACTGTAATCCTGATCGATTAGGTTAGGCATAATAAAAGCAGGAGGTTCCGGCCCCAGACTCGTAAGCACGGAGATATTATGCCCAAAATGCAGATGTTGGCCTTCAGTAGGATCCTGAGCCACAATCTGACCGGCAGGAATCAAAGCATTATAGATACTCCCAATGTGGCCTATATCGAGTTCGGAAGCTGACAAACGCAGTTTGGCATCGGCAATGGTCATATTGACGACCGAAGGAATCTCCTTCCGGCTGGCTCCAGCGCTGACTACAAGCCGCACAGCCCGTCCGGCCTTAATGGTCACGCCCGGGCGGGGGCTTTGTTGGATGACCATGCCCTGCTCGTATTCATCGTGAGGCTGCCGTTCAATCGGAGGCTGCACAGTAAGACCGGCATTCACCAGCGTTACGATGGCATCCTTTTCGAACATGCCCAACAGCGAGGGCATCGTTATGGTTTCACCGGCGGTAATGAATTTCAGAACCCAGTACCCGCCCCAAAAAGCCACACTGGAAAGGATTGCCACCGAGAGAAAGAGACAAAGCCACCAAAGACAAAAACGAAAGAACTTACGCAGCATTATTTATGCAATCTCCGTACTTGCAGACTAGCACGATCTTTTAAAAAATCAGATTCAAGCACTCTGCTTATCCAAGCGGCAAGCAAAGGCCCCATCGCTCGAAACCGTCCCCGGCCAGATATGAAGCTGCCCATTGTGAAGAAGGACTTCATGGAGATTAACAGGCACGAATCTCCCGGCATCGGTCATCCTGGCACTTGTTTCGGATTCAAGAAACCGCTGGATCACATCTTCATTCTCCCGGGGATTAAGGGTGCAAGTGGAATAGACAAGACGTCCCCCCGGTCGTAACTCCCGCCAACACCGTTGCAGCAAACGAAACGCTTGGTCGGCTAGACGCGGGCCATCATCCAGGCGAAAGCGCCATCGTAAATCCACCCGCCGGGCCATCGTTCCCCATCCGCTGCATGGGACATCCAGCAAAATTCCATCAAATCCCTCATGTCCATCATCCGGCGACTCATCGGAAACCAACGGATCGTACGCTTTTACCGTAACAGATCCTAATTGGAGCCTTGAGATTGAATCCCGCAGCAGCTGAAGCCGCTTATCGCTCTTATCGGTTGCGAGAACACTTGCTTCATCTGAACTGAGATCGGCAAGATGAGTTGTTTTGCCTCCAGGCGCGGCGCATACATCCCATATGCGTTCCCCTGCGCACGGTTGGAGCAAAGGGGTCACAAACATCGCGGCCACATCTTGGATTTGCAGTAGGCCATTTTTAAATACGGATAATCCGGCAGGATTCGCGGAAGATGTAAACCGTATGGCCGCGGGATGGCTGTCATCGATTTCCACATTCACACCTGCTTCGGTAAACTGAGTCAGGGCATCCTCGCGGGTGCATTTCGAAAGCATCACGCGGGCTGTCATTAACGGTCTTTTATTGCCGGCCCGGCATAAAGAGGAGGCACGTTCCAAACCCCAGAGTTCGATCCACCTTTGAACAAGTTCTTTGGGATACGACTCCGCCACAGACAAATGCTGAGCGGGATTCTCAGTAATCGCAGGCAGCGGTGGTTGATCCGGCTCGCGGGAGATATTGCGCAATACGCCATTCACAACACCGCGCAGTCCGCGCAGAGACCTTTCGGCGGCCACAAGTTCAACGGCTTCAGAAATCGTGGCATAGGCAGGGATACGATCCAAGAATAGAAGTTCATATGCAGCCAAACGCAGAATCCACAATACAATTACAGGAATGCTTTCGAGCCCTTTGGTCAGATGGTGGGCCAAAACATAATCAAGCCTTCCGTGCATCCGGATGGTTCCAAAGACAAGTTCCTGTAGAAGTCTCCTGTCTTCATCGGATAGTTCTATGCGCTCCAATTCACGCTGGAGAACTGTGTCGGCGTATTCCTCCCCGGCTTCCTGTTTGAGTAAGATGCGCAACGCCGCGCTTCGGGCGGGAGAAGGTTCACGGCGTTTGTTTGAATTCCGCCGGGGATTATGATGAGGCTGTTTCCTGGTCATTTGGTGAAGAATAGCACGGTCATTGAAATTCAGTTTGCTGCAACTTTTTCTTGGTTCACTGGTGCAGTTTCACAAAAATAATGGATTTGCGCTGAAATAAAAACGCCCGGTATTAGCCGGGCGTGAACGATTGTATTACTTATGAATATGCAAGTTACTGTTGTTGCTCTTCATTACGCAATCCCAATAAATAAAGCAGAGTGAGAATGGCCGAGAGTGTTGTAGCAACATAGGTCATGGCCGCGGCTCCAAGCACTTTGCTGACACCTTCGTTTTCATCCTGGGTGATAATGCCGGAAGACATAAGCAGTGATTTGGCACGGCTTGAAGCATTAAACTCCACCGGTAGTGTTACGATAGAAAACAGTACCGCCCCGGCATAGAGCAAAATGCCAAGCGTTATCAAAGGCGGATAGAATAACAAACCACCAAGCGCCAGCGGGATGGCAAAATTGGAGCCGAAACTTGCCAACGGAAAAATCTGGTTCCGGAATGTGAGCGGGATATACGATTCCGCATGCTGTAATGCATGTCCCGCCTCATGAGCGGCGATCCCAACTGAAGCAATAGAGCGCCCCTGGTAAACTCCAGGCGAAAGACGAAGAACACGCCTGGTTGGATCATAATGGTCAGAAAGATGGCCAGGTGTCATTTGGATGGGCACATCATACAATCCATTTGAATCTAAAATGTAACGGGCAGCCTCTTGGCCTGACAAACCTCGGCGGGTGCCAAGCCGACTGTATGTATGGTAGGCGCTCTTAACCATCCCTTGCGTGATTATGCCCATAACAATTGTTGGGATCATAACCAACAACAAATATTGAGGATCGAGCAACATATATTTTGGGCCTCCTTAGCTCCTAAATCCTATTTTCATTTATTTCAAGTTATGAAATGGCAAATGCCATGCCGAAAGCAAAACAGCCATTCGCAAATTGCATCTTTATCTAAGTTCAGTTATTTAAAGGTGTTTTGCTCCGTAGGATTCGTATGACACAATTTATTTGTGCCAGTTTGGCTCACTTTTCCTTCCAAGTTTAAATCTTACTATCTCAAACGTATTAGCACAGCCAAAGCTACGTACGCATATACAGTTTGGGATATATCAAGATTCGCTGTCCCTGTGTTTCGTGAGGAAATCATACGCCTCAAGCAACGATTCCGGAACATGTTCCCGCTGCGTTAACACGGCATAACGAAGCGCAGAAAAACATAAGTCGTCTGTCGGCTCTTTGGGGATTTTAGACACAGCCGCCATCACTACTTTCTTCAGATTCACGGCATTCTTGCCCAAAAATTCAATAACCATCTGGATATCGACATCGTCAGAGACATGCCAACAATCGTAATCGGTTACCGCTGCGACTGTTGCATAAGCCATCTCGGCTTCCATGGCCAGCTTCGCCTCGGGAACTGTGGTCATACCGATAAGGTCCCCGCCCCAGCTGCGATACATATGGGATTCAGCGCGCGTAGAGAAAAGCGGTCCCTCCATGCATACATAAGTTCCTTTCTCATGGATGGTAACACCGGTCTCCTGAACGGATTCGATAAGGATCTTACGCAGGGTTTCGCAGTATGGATCGGCAAATGAGACATGCACCGCAATCGGATCGAAAAAAGTCCCCGGACGATGCCGGGTGCGATCAATAATTTGATCGGGCACAACAAAGTCCAATGGTTTCATCTCTTCGCGTAGGCTGCCTACTGCATTTAATGCAATGATCCAGTCCACACCGAGCTGTTTCATGGCATAGATATTGGCCTTATAGGGGACATTGGTGGGATTGAAACGATGTCCGCGCCCATGACGAGGCAGGAACACCAATTCGCGATCCTGATAACGCCCCAGGCGTAACACATCTGAGGGTTGGCCGAATGGTGTCTCAGCCGCAACTTCATCAAAATAGTCAATGCCCTCAAAATCATAGACCCCGGAACCACCGATTACGCCAATGCGCCCTGCGCTCATTTTCTTCCCTTTCTTTATACACTCGTCTTTTCTGGCTCTTTGGACGTTATGCCGGATAAGAACGGACAACCGCTGCCAGCATGACAATATGGGTGTTAGCCTATGCCGCTGGACAAACGAGACAAGATCGCCCTTTCGATTGGGTTACCATCCGGACCATGCTCATTCATAGAATGAGCACTCCTGAAACCGATTTCTAAACTACTGAGGTAGAGGCTTTTGTACAACGCTCTGCAATTGGCGCTCCGTAGGCTCCTGGAACATCCGGGACATTACGCTTCTATGCAAATGCTTATGGAAGTCAGCGGGTTGGATGCCGGCACATTGCAGGCTGAATTACAGAGATTGGCAAACAAGGAGCCTAAGATAGAGGGCTCTGAAGACCGGGGATATCGCTATGTGCCCGGCCCATGGCTTTTTTGTCCTGAGATATTTTCAGCAGCACTTGGAACTCAGTGGTGGGGACAACGGATTCATTACCGGGACCAGCTCAATTCTACGATGGACACCCTGCGCGAACTTATAGAAAACGGCTGGCCGGCGGGAAGCCTGGCAGTCACAGATCACCAAAGCGCAGGTCGGGGCCGACAAGGCAATCAATGGCATGCCCCATGCGGTAAAGACATCCTCTGCTCATTCTTTATGAGTGCCCGAAACATTGCACCAATAACAGCGGCCGCGATTAGTGTGGTAACAGGTCTGGCGATTACTGAATTCCTCTGCGAGCGCTTTGACTTACCTGCAAAACTTGTATGGCCGAATGATGTCTACGTATCGGGACATAAAATAGCTGGTGTGCTGGTTGAGGGTCCGCTTCAAGAAGGGTGGATCATCGGATTCGGCCTAAATGTCAACAGCAACGCAGAAGACTGGCTGAACAGCGGTGGAGGTTCCGCAAATCAAGAACGTCCCCGCACAAGCCTTATTCAAGAAACCGGAAGGCAGCAAGACAGGACACTTTTGCTTGCCGAATTGGGCAAAAGAATGGAGTCTTGCCTGGACCGCTTGACAGCCTCCGGACTGGCGTCTTTGCGCTCTTCATGGAACCAGCACAGTGCATTGCTCGGGCAGAGTGTCAGCCTGAAGGTTGACGGGATTGAACGCACTGGGATGATTAAGGGAATGGATGAGGAGGCCCGGCTGATCTTAGAGACCGAAGGCGGCGAAGAAACGTTGGATTTAGAAAGAGCGGCCGGATTGCATGTACTTGAAGGCCAATCAAATCACAGCCGGAACGGAATATCTGAAGAATGACTCAAGCGAAAACAACAACATACCACGCCGGTAACATGCGAAAGAGAATTGGCCTCGCGGTTCTTTACGCAATGCTAGTCGTGTTCTGTATTTCTCCTATCGTGAGCTGGGCGATTGGCTCAGCTATGCTTGTAGACCAAACAGCCGAGCGGTGGGCCAAATACAAAGACTACACCGCCACCTTCGTTCAAACCGACCGTGATTTGGGCACCGGCGAAGAACGTGCATACATCGGTAAAGTTAAACTCTGCCGTGACCAACAAATGGCCGATCAGCCATATGCACTTTTGGAATACTTCAAAGCGATAACCAGTCAACCAAGTTCCGGCGGTGTCGAGACAATTGAAGCCGGCGAATTGCAGTGCCAATACTTCACGGATGGGCAGGATCTTTACACAATCAATCCGGGCGAAACGATCGTTCCCGTCAAGCGCCTTAACCGGGATGACACTTTTGCCGAGCTGGTTATGATGCTGGCGCTTTTACAGGTTGATCCAAAAGAAATTCGCGAACATTACTCATTAAGCCCGGTTGATGAACTTACACTTGAGGGCCGCGAAGTTTATAAATTCGATCTAAGGCCACAGGATAAGGAAAATCCCACTCTGCCCCGCCGTGAAGTCTGGCTGCAAAAAACCGACCTGCTGCCACTACGGTTGGTGGCTCATCCCAAGGGACATACAATTCAAATCGACTTCACTTCGCAACGCGTCGATATCGGTTTGACTCCGAATGATGTCATACCCCAATTTACGGAAAAAAATCATAGAACGAAACGCATCGATTAAGATGCATCGATTTGAGATTTAACGATAAGAATTTAGGGAGACGTTCTCTTTTGGCTACAACAGATAACCGTCCGGCAACCACACCAAGCCCCGCAAAAGGGCTTCCGCATAATTTGGATGCGGAGCGGGCTGTGCTTGGCAGTATGTTGCTCGATGAAAACGCTTTAATGGTTTCGCTGGAACGGCTCCGCGCGGAACATTTTCACCATCCTCCGCACAAACTTATTTTTGAAGCGCTGCGTTTGCTTTCAGGCGCCGACGATACCGTAACCGTCACAACTTTGGCCGAAGTATTGGACCGTCAGGGTAATCTTGGACAAGTGGGCGGCGTGTATTATTTGGGTGACGTGGCGCAATCGGTTTCCACATCGACACAGGTCCAATCCTATATCGATATCGTGCGCCATCGTGCGTTATTGCGCAGTCTGATACAAGCCGCCAACGATATCACAGAACGAGCACAGACCAGCGGCGAAGATGCCACTAATACGCTCTCATGGGCGGAGCAGCGGATTTTCGATTTGGCGACCGATGACGAGCGTCGCGGCTTTCACCCCATCGGCGAGCATGTCGATCCCATCATGCAGAAGGTTATGGCGGCCTTCGATCAAACCGGCAGCCTGACCGGTGTGCCGAGTGGTTTTCGTGACCTGGATGAGAAGACCAACGGTTTTCAGAAATCGGACTTAATCATATTAGCGGCCCGTCCGGGTGTCGGAAAAACTTCAATCGCTTTAAATATGGCAGAAAACGCCGCTGCCCGGGGACACACAATTGCGTTCTTCTCATTAGAAATGGCCGCACAACAGCTGGCTGAACGTATTCTCTGCGCTCGGGCGCGGGTTAACCTCAAACACCTGCGTGATGGATACTTACGCCGTCAGGAAGCGACGGAGTTGATTCGTGTAGCAGGTGAGATATCCGAATTCCCGATCTTTATCGACGACACCACTTATTTAACACCATCCGATATTGCCAGCCGCGTACGCCACCTGAAATTGAAACAACCGAACCTCGGTCTAGTGATTGTTGACTATTTGCAGCTGATGCACGGCGACCGGCGACGGGAGAGCCGTCAGGTTGAAGTGGCCGACATCTCACGTTCTCTTAAACTTCTGGCTCGCGATATGCAGCTTCCGCTTGTGGCATTGGCACAGCTTTCACGTGCTGCCGAGACGCGCGCCGATAGTGGTGGTGGAAGAAAGATGAGTGGCGCGCCTCGTCCGAAGCTCTCTGACCTCCGTGAATCGGGATCCATTGAACAGGATGCGGATGTTGTTGTTTTTCTCCACAGGGAGCCGCGTGAAGACGAGGAACTTGATGATGTTCCCGAAAACCTAAAAAACACAGTGCGCTTTAAACATGAACTAATTATCGAAAAGCACCGGAACGGCCCCACCGGGGCTGTGCCGATCCACTTCCAGGCGGAATTCACACGTTTCAACGACGTCAGCCGGAGAGAGTATGATCCAGGTTATGACGGCGGCGGCGATTTCGATGATGAAGATTTGCCTGGAGGTGACGACGGTGTGCCCTTCTAATAATCATCTGATATTTGTTTTTGAGGTTTATGACAAGGAATATTTTCTATCTCGACGGGGTACCGAAGGCGGAGTTATAATTTAAGAGGGCAATGGACCTTATGACCGAGAATGAACTACTAACCTGGATTCAAAAGAACGATACGCGCTTTCATTTCAACGCGTACCGTTTCGTTCTGGAAGCTCTGCAATTTACTCAGAAGCGTTTGGGCGGGCGTAGGCATATTTCGGGTCAAGAACTTTTGGATGGCGTAAAGGATTATGCATGGGCGCAGTATGGTTCTATGGCCCTGGAGGTTTTCGAAGAGTGGGGCCTAAAAACGACACGCGACGTTGGCACAATTGTCTTTAATTTGGTGAATATGGGTGAAATACGAAAGACAGAAGAGGATTCTATTGAGGATTTCGACTCCGTATACGAATTTTCAGAGGTCTTTCGAGAAGAGGCACATCGAGGCCCCAAAAAAACATAACAACTATAAAATCAATAGGTTAGCCTATTATCTTATAGGGCTTTCCCGCATAGGGCCACTCGCCTTGCACAGGCAAATCGGTAGGAATGCATTATACCAAAAAAAATTGGCCTGCCACTAAAGTCTCTGAAAACTCCGTCGATAACGATACCGAGAAGAACCAAGAAAACCGAATTGGTGTAAATGGTATCAAGCAATGAGTATCGCAGGAGTCAACGGTGCGCAGTCTTTGCCGGGTATGATGGCCCAGCTTCTGGTCAAGACACTTGACCAGACGAAGACCATTATTGCCGCCGGGGCTGCCATTGAGATGCAACAACAAGCCCAACAGGTTGCTCTCGACAACCTGGGCACCAATATCGATGTCATCGCCTGAACGCATGACCGACCTCTGACCCGCCGCCACTTCGACATCGCTCCGCCCCCCTCTAGCTCATAACAACTCTTGAGAATGGCTATCAAAGTCAAACTATTCGAACCGGATAGAAACACCGATTCTACCGTTACGCATGTATCGAGTTTGCCCCCGGCCGATGGGCTAAATCCAGAACCGGTTGATTACGATCATACAAAGCAGTTGATCGCTCCGAGGAAGCGTAAAATATTTACAAAATACCAGTTCACAAATTGAAGCAAAAAACATAAAGTTAACTGGCTGTTGCATTTCAGGGCACAATGAAACCGTGTAGAGACGAAAAATGTCTCAACGGAAGCTAAATCCCGGCTACGGGACGGCCGTATAGAAAGTAAGAATGAGTAGCCACGCATTCGATACTCGGAATCGCCGCCGAATTGCGGTTATAACCGGCGCACGTTCGGAATTCGGACTTTTGGCGCCGGTAATGACAGCGATTGAGCAGCACGAGCAATTACGGCTCATGCCGATTGTCACCGGAATGCACCTGGATCCCCGCTTTGGCCTGACTGTCCGTGAAGTAGAAGAGAAATTCGAAATCGCAGCTCGTGTGTTGATGCATGTCGAAGACGAGCGGGATTCGGCTATGGCCCGTTCGGTCGGCAAAGGCATCAATGGGCTGACCAAAACCTTCGACCGCCTCGAACCTGAAATCGTACTGGTGCTTGGAGACCGTACCGAGGCCTTTGCGGCCGCGGTCGGGGCCTGCCTTTCGAGGCGGGTGGTCGCGCATATCCATGGCGGGGACGCCTCACGGGGAGGATATGACGAGTATATGCGCCACGCCATCACCAAACTGGCGCATGTCCACTTTGCGGCGACCGAAAAGAGCGCGGAACGCTTACGCCGTCTGGGGGAACGCCCGGAGATGATCCATGTTGTGGGCGCGCCGGGATTGGACACGATTCTGCACGCTCCCCATGCCCCGGCAGAAGAAGTCGCCAAGCATGTACGTATCAACCTTAATGAACCGTACCTTCTGCTGATTCAGCATCCGGTCTCGACAACTCCGGAAAATGCCGGGCATGAGATGGCAACAACCTTAGAAGCATTGCGCCGTATCGATATTCCCGTCGTAGCCATCTATCCCAATTCCGATCCCGGTTCGGAATCCATCATACGCGCCCTGGAACGTGAGGCGCACGATACGCGCGGTTTTTATTTGGTCAAAAGCCTGCCGCGTTCTGTCTTTTTAACCGTCTTTGCCCATGCGCGGGCATTGGTGGGCAACTCCAGCTGCGGAGCAATTGAATCGACCTCATTTCATGTCCCCACAGTCAATATCGGACCTCGTCAACAAGGCCGGGAGTGCGGGGCAAACGTGATCGATGTCCCTCATGAAGAAGAGGCCATCTACAAAGCGGTGATGCGCGCATTGACGAATGAAGGATTTTTGCGGGTCACCGAAAATGCACAAAGTCCTTATGGTGACGGCCGGGCTTCGGAGAAGATTGCGGACCATTTGGCCCAGCTGAAGATCACACCGGAGCTGTTCGTTAAGCAGATCGCCTATGAGGATGTCTGATCGTTCTGTTCAACCGGGCGAATCGGATACTTCCCCCGACAAATCCTTGCGGTCATAGTATTTTCCTGACTTCATAAGGCTCAAATGTTCAAATTTATAACCTATTGATATTATGGCACTTAAGTTTTGGCGGGGTTGTGATTTGGGTGTCGCAAAGTTAAATTAAAAAAATGTTTGCGCGGAAGATTGTTAATCGTAGCGGTTCGACCAGTGTGAAAGTCATCCGCAAAGAAAAAGGGAAGTACCGTGTTGTTCAGACCATAGGAACTTCAAAAGATCCTGCTGTCATCGAGCGCATGTGGCTCCAGGCCCAGAGTATTGCCCAAAAATCGGATCCATACCAAAGCAAACTCTTCGCCCTGGAAAGCGCAACGGATTTAATTGTCGAAAATGCTATGGATTCGTTATCGAATGCCAGTATTCGCACGATTGGTCCCGAACTGATTTTTGGAAGCTTATTCGATCACATCGGTTTCAATCAAATTGATGACCGTTTATTTCGACACCTCGTGATTGCCCGTTTGGCTTTTCCTACCAGCAAACTGAAGACGGTTGACTATCTTTACCGTTATGAAGGTATTTCGCTGTCTGTTAATACGCTGTATGCATTTCTCGACCGTCTGCACGGCCGCTACAAACAAGAAGTCGAACAAATCGTTTACCGGCACAGCCAAAAGCACTTGGGTTCCATCTCGGTCGTTTTTTACGACATGACCACGTTGTATTTTGAAGCTGAAGACGAGGATGATTTGCGAAAGATCGGTTTTTCCAAAGACGGGAAGTTCCAGCATCCACAAATCATGTTGGGATTGTTGGTTGGGGAGGGTGGCTTGCCCATCGGTTACGATGTATTTGAAGGCAACACCTTTGAAGGCCACACGTTGCTACCCACACTCACCCAAATTCAAAAACGGTATGGATTTCAACAACCGATTGTTGTCGCCGACGCCGCCATGCTTTCGAAAGCCAACTTAGCGCGTCTTTCCGAAGCCCACTATCGGTTCATTATCGGAGCACGGATCAAGACTGAAAGCGAAGAAATCAAGCAAGAAATTCTGTCCCGCTCCAAGAGCTTACAACATGGCGATCACTTTGTGTTGAAGCGTGAGGATGGTACGCGTTTGGCCGTCACGTATTCGGCAAAGCGTGCAAGCAAGGATGCACGGAATCGGGAAAAAGGCTTATCCCGGCTTCAGAAACGCATCCGGAGCGGGCGTTTGACCAAAGAGAACCTCAACAATCGAGGGTACAACAAGTTCTTGGTGATGGACGGCGCGGTATCGGTACGGATTGATGAAGAGAAGGTGCTTGCGGATCAAAAATGGGATGGTTTGAAAGGATATTTGACCAATACGCGCCTTGGCGCCAAGAAGATTGCCGAACAGTATTCTCACCTATGGCAGATCGAGAGAGCCTTCCGTATTTCGAAAACCGATTTGCGAGTGCGTCCGATTCATCACTATCGAAGACGTCGGATTGAAGCCCACCTGTGCATCGCCTTTGCGGCCTATGCCATTTACAAGGAACTGGAGCGGCTATTGAAAAACAAAAAGATCGTGATGAGCGCAAAGAGGGCGGGGGAACTGACACACAATATGTACGAAATGCACTACACACTTCCAGATTCGAAAATGAAGAAAAAAAGAGTGCTGAGAATGGATAAGGAACAACAGATTCTATTTGATGCCATTCATAAAAAGTAAGGGTGTCGCAAATGTGAAGTCAAGGCCGGGAGTGCGGGGCAAACGTGATCGATGTCCCTCATGAAGAAGAGGCCATCTACAAAGCGGTGATGCGCGCATTGACGAATGAAGGATTTTTGCGGGTCACCGAAAATGCACAAAGTCCTTATGGTGACGGCCGGGCTTCGGAGAAGATTGCGGACCATTTGGCCCAGCTGAAGATCACACCGGAGCTGTTCGTTAAGCAGATCGCCTATGAGGATGTCTGATCGTTCTGTTCAACCGGGCGAATCGGATACTTCCCCCGACAAATCCTTGCGGTCATAGTATTTTCATCACGCCGAGACGATTCGGCGCTCAATAACACGACTTAAGCTTGGAATGGAGGTCCTGCCGATGTTCGTAGTTTGTGTAACTGTTCATGTCAAACCGGGCAATGCGGACTGTTTTATCGCCGCCACCTTAAAAAATGCCGAGAATACACATAAAGAACCGGGTAATATCCGTTTCGATGTGCTGCAGGCCAATGACGATGAAAACCGCTTCTTCCTTTATGAAGTCTATAAGACGGAAGACGATTTTAAGGCGCATCAGCAGACAAAACATTATCTGACCTGGCGTGAAACCGTCGAAGATTGGATGGCAGAGAAACGCCAAGGCGTCAAACACACGAACATCTTCCCCATGGATAGCGGGTGGTAGGCGGTATGGAAGATTTAAGCAAACTGTGTACGCAATCGGACTTTATCACCGCCGGACGGATCCGGTTTGCCGATGGCGCGCTGGCCGAACTGCCGCAGATCGTAAGACCGTACGGGAAACGGGCGTTCGTCGTGCTGTGGGAAGGCGCTGACCGGAGCGGCCACACGGAACGGTTGCGTACGGTGCTGGATGAAGGCGGCATCGAGATGGATACCGCCACGGTGAATGGCGAACCGCGTGTAAGCCTGGTCGATGCGGCGGTCCGTTGCGCCAATGCATTTGAACCGGATTTCGTTGTCGCTCTGGGCGGCGGAAGCGCCATCGATACCGCCAAGGCCGTCGCGGGTCTGGTAACCAATGGGGGCTCGGTTCTGGAGTATTTGGAGGGAGTGGGCAGCGGCCGGCGCATCGAGCGGCCTGCCCTGCCCTGTATCGCGATTCCTACCACGGCGGGAACAGGCTCGGAAGTCACTAAGAACAGCGTAATCACCGGCGATGAAGGCGGATACAAAAAGAGCCTGCGCAGCCCTTACCTCCTGCCCGCGGTGGCCTTGGTAGATCCGGAACTGACACACACCTGCCCGCGTGAAGTGACTGCCTCCTGCGGATACGATGCGCTGACCCAGTTGGTGGAGTCCTATACCTCCAACCATTCAGGGCCGATTACGGATGCTTTGGCACTTGAAGGCATCAAACGGGCCGCGCGGGCATTGCCGCGTGTGTTGGAAAATCCGGATGATAGAGAGGCCCGTCACGATATGTCATTAGCCAGCCTGTTTGGGGGAATGTGCCTGGCCAATGCCGGATTAGGCGCCGTGCATGGCATGGCCTCGGCTTTGGGGGCGTTGTCTCCAATTCCGCACGGTGTGGCCTGTGCATTGGGTCTTCCGGGAGTTCTTGAGGCCAATGCCAGACGGTTACAACAAGACAGCCCCGATCACCCCTGTCTCTTAAAACTGAGGCAGGCCTGCGGGATCATTGTAGGCGATGAGGATGGCCCGAATCCGGTATCCCGGGCATGCCGGAAGATTCGTGAGGCATTGGTATCCGCCCAGGCGCCCCGTTTGGGGATCTATGGCATCACGCGTCAGGGCTTGAAAGCGATTGTGGCCGGTTCCAGAGGTTCAAGCATGAAATACAACCCGGTGGAACTGACCGATGCGGACCTGTTTGCGATTCTGGAAGAATGGCTCTAGCGGCCCATTAGACAGGCTTTACGCAAGGATTTGCCTGGATATCGCTACCGAACCGAGGGGCCTGGAATGCTGGGGAATGTGCTCCGATTCCCTTCCGAATTCGGCGTGATTCGCGCTAGTATCGGTGCCTGTTCCGGAAGGCATAGCACGTTGCCGGAGGCTCTCCGCATCCTGAATGCGGCGCACGTGTGGAACCGGCCTTACGGGCAAGATAGACCGGTGAAGAGACAGAACCGGGGGGGTGGCCGAGTGGCTGAAGGCGCAGGATTGCTAATCCTGTGAACGGGCAACCGTTCCGAGGGTTCGAATCCCTCCCCCTCCGTGAGTTTAAAGCGGATTTAAAAATTCATATGTGCTTTATACTGTTCTCTAATTTCTACACACGTAATAACATCACAATTGCTAAACAACACTTTCCTAAAATAAACAAAATATTAGATTCTTCAATGTTCTGTTCACATTTATGCAATTAGTAAAAATAATCTCTTGAATTATTCCACTTCGTCTACAATTGTTAGCCCTAACTTCGAATATCTTTCAAAATCCCGCTTAATAGACTCCAATTCAGTCCCATATTTCTCGGCCGCCTTTTTTAAGAACTCCACAGGAATCACCATTTTTTTTGCAGGAGTCATAAAAACGCCCACACTATCTTCATATTCATTCATAGCATACAATTCATGCCCTGATGGAATTATATCATCAAACAACTCTGGCTCTACCATTGGCACGTCGATTTCAAAAGGCCTAAGAGGCCTAAGTAACCTCAAGATTTCACCAATTGATATTTTAAATTTTTTCGATGCATTCATAATACCAAACAAGTATACATTTCCATGAGAATAGCACCCGTCGCTATACAAAGTCCTCCACTTTGGCTCAATAATCTCGTCCGCGATTTTCCCAATCCCTTTTTGCATAAATACATTATCAAATATTCCCATTTCGACCGCTGGTATATTAATACCCAGTTTGCAAAAACGCGTTAGCCTTCGCAATATTGAACCAATCGATTCATTTAGTTTTTCTGATGCTTTGATAATATGCTTAATTTGCACATTATCATTTATCCATTCAGGCTTCCCATTCAAGTTTTCAGACAACACGATATCATCACCATCTTTCAATGAATTCCGCGACCATTTTTCCCAGTCATTTTGCGGAACCTTCACCAATGGTTCAAATCGTATTAGCTGCCTATAAATACTTATTGGCGATACATTTAACCTATAAGCAGACATCAAAATATGAATAGCAGGGATAGATTCCCAAAAAAACGGCCCCGAACAATTAATATGTCTTGATAATAACATAACGTCTCCAGCTTGAATCCCCGAAAATTCTTCATGCAAAACATCTTTAATCCCGGCCTCACACGCCGCGTTAGCTAAGAGTTTAAAGTGCTCTACATCTCTTTCACAAAGCATCTTTATCCATGTTGCTAACCTATACACCAGCAATTGCTTTGGCATTGATCTCCATTCAATTTCTGGTTCACATAATTCCTCAATTCTTTTTTTTGCCCTCAATCCCATACTACTTACAAACATAGCCCTTTTTTCCTTCAGGTCCGACAATTTAGAATCCACATTTTCATTATGATCTATTTCGGATTCCTTTTCTACATTTATTCTCCCACATTCTCTCTCTTCCACCTCTATCTCTTTATCTATTTCTTCTAGAATTTTCAAGTCACCAGACACCTCTTTCTTGTAACTACTAAGCTTTCTATAAACACTTTCATCCTCCAAGCAACACCCAACATCTTGAAGTGGCAAAGCGATATCATCCTCCTCATTAATCAGTAATTCGACAGATATGTTGTTCGTTAACAGATTACCTATAACATACTCTGCCGCAACATAATCATATCCCTCCAGTGCCCACAACCACTCATAAGTCACCCAACTCTCCATCCCGCTTAAGGCTTTTGCCTCATTTCTCACCATAGTTCTAACATACTCATTATCCCATTTTAACGCATGAGTTCTGTCTATAGTAAGAACTGGCCTAGATTTTTCACTTAAATTTACAATTGCGCAAGGAAATTGTTCTTCCGTAACGATCCCATCCGATAGTAGAACCCCAGGTTTCCTTTCATAACTCTTCTTCTTTTTCACCCACCAAAGACTTTTATCCTTTTCATTTGTATCAAATACCCTTTTTTCTGTTTTCAGAACACCAGGCAACCACTCTTCATATATTTCACCACCAGTAAACGTAGTTTTAAATTGAGATACCCACAAAAGCTCCTTTAGAGTCTCATGGCAGGATATTTCTTCTTCGTTCTTAGGATTATTCAAATACAAACGGATTCTTGTACCTGCGTCTCTGTCATTCGCGATTGAGTTCGTACGAAAAAGACTGCTAGAACCCGCTATTCTTATTTCCAATCGTTGCCTTGCGGGTACACCAGAACGGTCGAGTCGACAAGTATCAACCAATATTTCATCAGATAACATGAAATAGCTAAACACACCTATTCCAAACTGGCTATTTGGATAAAGTCTTATCGGTGGTTCGCAACGGAGCCAATCGGCTTGTTCCTCAATATATTCGGGCATGTCCGCAAAACGGCGTCCAGCACAAGCAAAAGCGTCCTTTATTTCCCTGATACCCATGCCAATACCATTATCTTCACATTCTATGAAAATACGGTTATTCTCAATGCCTTGCCTAAAGACAATCTCACCTTGCCATTTCGGAATCTGCTTCCCACTCTTTGAAAGATAATCAGTACGTGCTAAACGATACCGGCATGCATCTAATGCATTTTGATAGAGTTCGCGGATCGCAAATTTTGGATCGCCGTACAATTGTTTTCCCATCAACAATTCACGCGTTTCATTCTGTGATAATTGAAAACGGACATGCGGCGTTTCGTAAGCAGTTCTCCCGCCATTCATCATTTTCGGTACTATTTGTTGTGATGTTAATCTACTTGGCAAATTAGAAAGCAATTCTAAATGATCCATCTTATTATGTTCTTTAACATGGATTATATTCAGAATTGAATTTGCACTTTGAATCTGTTCTTTCAATTCAATATCTAGCGCAGGATGTGAACACTCAGCTTTAAGTGATCGCCCATCACCATCTGGGTACCATATTGCACGTTGAATCGTACCAATGATTTCATTAACTTCTATTGAATCACTTATTCCTATATGTTCTATAATAAGTTCTGAGGATGCTCGCACATCAAAAGACATTCTTCCCGCCAATGCCAAAATATATGCTAACAACTTCTCACGGATGATTTGCTCTGTCCCGGTTCCTCCTGCTGCATAATTTTCCGGCAAAAACGCTCCAGGCCGATCATCTCTTTCAATGCGTTCTGGATCGCCATAAATGCAACGAGCCAGATTAATTAATAAATCTTGGAAAAGTGTGTCTTTGACGGCTTGTATTTCACTCTGATTGATTTTCTGAAAAGCATCAGCGAGAGTCTTGTCAACATACCCTTGCGGATGAAGAATCCAAACTTCAGGTATGCGAAAAAGACATTGATACATTAGCCACAAAGCGATGGTATCATGACCTTTCTTATCACCGCATTGTTTAAGAAATTCAGCTTTGCGAACAACTTGGGGATTAGAAAGATACGTTTTTTCCAGTTGACTTCGAATTCCAGATGTAATGCCCTTCAATTCGAGATTATAGGGTTCGCATTCGGAAAATTTGCACACTGATGATGCCAGAACTGCCTCACGTATAAATGGTGATGAAATTAGCAACGCTTTTTCGGCAAGACTTAAGGCAGACGATTGCGGTAAATACGTTAAAAGAAAATCAATTCGTTCTAAAGTCCTGATTGGTAATAATTCATCGCGCCATGGATCTTCTGGTATTAATTCAACAGCATTTTCCCATTGCCTTCTGCAATACTCGACTAATTGTGAAACCTGAAGTTTCATGCCTTGAATTATAGAATCATTTGTTTCCTGTATATTGTTCCACAAGGAATGTTCAACAACAAACGCGGACCATTTATTTTCGCGGAACTGTACCTTAACGACGGCATCCGAAGGAGCATCGCAGATAATTTCATCATTCAGACTATTTTCAACTGCAGTTGTTTCACATACAATTTTTATTTTTTGATGCTCTTTTTCATTTTCGTCAGCAAGTTCAAGTATTCTTTTCTGAAGATGCCCGCAAACCTCCCTAAATGTTTTTGCAGGACAATTTTTGTGAATTACGCCTGCCAGTGCATGAGAGAAGAGGCTAAAACCATTCTCACCCTGAACAAATCGACTTACTTCGCCTGATTCGCAGGCATAGATATAGGCCGTTTTTCTCTGCTTTGTAAAATTGAGTTTTTCTTCACCCCAGCGACAATAAAACGCAATATCTTTTGTTCCATTGTCAATTCCCTCACGACATGCATCAATAAAGAAGAGAATTGTTGAGGCCTTTGAAATCTCAAAGAGGTCATTGAAATCAACACATACAAGATATCGTTTAATATCAGGATCACTTAAATCAACGTCATAAGGAATAAGATACGATTTTCCATCATAATGCAATCCATGCCCTGAAAAGAGAATTATAAGTGTGTCCTGATTATCTGCTTCACGACAAAATTTATATACTTCTTGGCGTAATATTCCTATTGAAACATGTTCTATTCCATCAATGCCTACGACTTTTACCATATACCTGGAGGACTCAAGTGCTTCTTGAAGCCGCGTAAAATCCTTACGAATAAATGGAAGGTTAGGTACCGAATCAATCCTATAGTAAGGTACCCCAATTAAAAGTGCTTTTCGATTATTCATCATCCAGACTTTTCAAATTTAAGTGTGATTGTTCCTTTTGCACCAAGATTGGCTGAACCTATAAGGCTCACACCGCCCTCAGCATTTACTTCCGCCTGCAACGTAACTTCTGTTAAATTGTATTTCCCAACTCCATGAATATCTTTTAAAACATCCATTATTGTCGTTGAAAGTTTAGTAAGGTTATTCTTAAGAATATCAACCGGAACTTCCTTTAGACCAACAGGTGCACCAGAACGAGTGTCTGCAAAAAGCCCCATTTCATCAGGTTTATCAACTTTATCCGAGAGTGTGACTAAAAATGGAATTGAGTTCATGACGCTCTCCTTTTATAGTTTTTGGCTATCTCCACTACATATATTCTTCTTCCGAACTCTCCATATTACATTTCCCACAACTGTTACACAACAGTTACACAACAGCAAGTAATTTGGTGATAAGTCTATAGGGTTGGGATCAACACTGTAGAAACGGGTTTCGCCTACGTCATACTTCCCGTCATCGATGAAATTTGCTATTACCCCTCATAATGCCGCTGAAATTCGATAGTTCTTGGCCGATTTCTTAATATTCGAACCTGACTCCTAACACCCTTCCCCCCCCTCACGGAATATTCGGCCAGGTTTTGGTCCAGCCGATGCGGTCGAGCGCCCAAAGGTACTCATTCATCACAACTTGGCTGTAGGCCGGGGGGACGTCGTCATCGGGAGGGCATAAATGGGGCGTATCGATAATTCCGCGAAGATGCAGCATCATTTTTAGATTCCGGAGCCAGTTGCCCGAACTGTAAAACATAAAATAGGGAAGGATTCGGTTGTAATAGATGGATGCGGCCTTCTCCTCATCACCATCAAGATAGGCCCCGACGGCGGCGGCATGGATTTCCACAGCCTCCGTGCCGGTCATAAAAGAAGTGACGCCAAGCCGCAGCAGATGAATCATGTGTTGGCCTCCGGCCCCGCCAATGACCTGCATGGTTCCCTCGAAACAGTCCATCAGTTGGTCGGTCTTGGTCAAAAAATCGGGGCTTTCCGCCTTAATCGCCTGAATCTGTCCCGTTTCCTCAGCGATCTGAAGCACAAGTTCCGCTGTCAAAATATCCGCCGTACTCGATGTATCCTGAATAATCATGGGCGTGGACACGGCAGAAGCCAAATCCTTAAACATCGCCAGCGTGGCCGCCTGATCGGGTTTCTCTTTATAAGGCAGCGAAACCATGATGATGTCCGCGCCTTTTGCTTCGGCCTCCCGGGCATAGCGCAGAGTGTCCGCGCACGTTTTTCCTGTCACTCCCGCGAAAAAAGGCACACGGCCATTGACCTGATCGACAACCACCTCCAGCAGACGGGTACGGTCAGCATCGCTGATTTTCTTGAATTCCGAGGCATACGCGAAATGGCCCACTGCCACGGCCCCGCACTGGATACAGTACTCCACGTGACGGCGCTGGCTAACGATGTCCACCTTGCGGTCATGATCCACAGGGGTCGCCATGATCGGCATCATTCCCCGAAACGGCGCATAACGGCCATCGGCTTCTTTCCCGGAAATTGCCCGCGATTTCGGCTGTGAGTTTCGAGAAGTAACCGCCGCGCATCCCGTAAGAGCGGCTGTGCTGCACGCCAAAAAGTCCCGCCGTCCGAATTTTTTGTTTGTCATGCTCATCTCCTGAATTAGGTTAACTATCGAATAGGAAAATTAAGGCAAAGATTTTGCGCATTCGGGAAATATCCTCTCCCAGAATCGAATAGATACCGACATTGGCAACAAGCGGTGCATTGCCTAAAGTCAGTTTTAAATCTTACCAGAACTTCTTTGTTATGATTTTATTCGGATTTGCGCCCCACGGCAATCAGCCTCTCGGCATTGTGGTCATACACATCGCCATCAAGATTCCCATAAAGCGTGATCTGAGCAAAGCCGGCCCGTTGCATCAAGTCCATCAATTCAAGACCGGAGTAAACGGTATGGTGAAACTTGAAACTCTGGACTCTTCCTTTCCGAATTAGAAGCCATTCATTCCTGATTCGTGTCCAGTTATCGAATATTTTATGATGTTGGACCAGCCGTGTACCATCCGGCATGATATCGCATGTATTTCCCTGGAAATTCTTGGCGATGATCTCTTTTCCGATAACATCGATCAGGAAGACGCCGCCCGGTTTAAGACTCGCCAAGATGTTCGCGAGAACCTCTTCGTCCTCATTTTTATCGTTGAAATAGCCAAACGATGTAAACATACTGAGGGCAAGATCAAAAGTTTCTGCACGAACGAAGTCGCGCATATCGGACTGCACCCATTCAATCTTAACTTTTGCCGCTCTGGCTTTGGCCCGTGCCTTGTTTAGGAGATATTTTGTTTTATCGACACCGGTCACTTTGAATCCCGCCCGCGTCAGAGCAAGCGAACACCTGCCGGGACCACAACACAGATCCAATGCAGATTTTCCATTGGGCTTCGTCAAGTCCAGTACTTTTTGAATTTCTTCGGCGGCTTTGGCAAAACGTTCCTCGGTGAACATTAAAGGGTAGAATTCCCGCCAAAAAGTTTCGTCATCAAACCACTCTTTCTTGTGTTTTCCGGTCATCGTTATCCCTCCTGGATTATATATTTTGCGGTCTTAGTCCCACTAGATGAAAATGGAAAATACATCCTTATCGTTGGCGATGGTGTGCTAATCACCCCGGACTTCCCGCCAGTGTTTTCCCCCAGTGCGACTTGCGATGGCATGCACTTCACGCCAATTCATCAACTAATTCCACCTTAAGTTTTTTCCCAACACCGATGCGGCTTTATCCATGGTCAACAGAGTCACCGAGGGATTGTCGGGATCGAGCAAACGGTTCAGTGCAGCCCGGCTGGTTTGCATTCGCCGGGCCATCTCGGACTTGCTTAGTTTCTCTTTGTCCATGGTTTGCTTGACCTGCCAGGCAATGGTGCGCTTGATAGCCACGGCGTGGGCCTCCGCAAGGGTGCCATCCTCGGTAAGAAAATCATCCAGTGTGGAACCGATGTGGGGATTACGGGCTTTGCTCATGAATGTCTTTCCAGTTTGCGCACCGAGAGCCTCTTTTCACTTCTCTCCCTCAATCCCCCTCATAGTATGGTTGGAGTTCGAGGAAATTGAGGCCGATTTCTTGATTTTCCAGCCCGCCGGATGAATCGGAAGGGCTTTTCCAATCGGAAATGCTGAGCTCGGCCGTACGGCCTTTGGGGCGGAAGACGAGACGGTAATAATCGCATTTGGGGCTTTGGATGGTACGTCCCGACTCATCCTGACACTGCCCGCCCAGCTTAAGATCTGCGATGAAGCACTTCTCAGGGATCATTTGCACGCCATCGAGCGAAACGTTCAAAGGCAGTTTGCCTTCCCGTCCCGGATTGTTCATATCCAAAGAGATCAGCTTAAGCGAATAGAGGCGGCTCGGATCGAGCTGTTTTACAATCTGGCTCACACGGTTGGGGCCTTTCGGTGAACGTTTCATGGAAAGCAGATGGTCGCCATGCGGCGTCTTTGGATATCTTCCCTGAAGAGAACCGAAGCCTTCGATATGCAGCACATTTACATCACCGCCCTCGGCTTTATCGACGGTCCAGGAAGCCAGATCATCATCAAAGTCGGGATTGTCGATATGGGGCAGCACGTACGGATCATCCGTAAACGGCGTGCGCTTGCCCTCAATGCAGTAATGGCGGAACAGACGGTAGACCCAACGCAGGATTTCCTCATCTGCGTAGCCCGTATACCAAGGCAGAATCCCGCATTGCCCCCACATGGCCGGTTCGGTGGCCATATAGCGCATCTGCATATCCATATGGACTTTGTAATCGATGGCCGGATTTAGGTTCACGGTACCGGGAGGCGCGCAGAAGAGCGCGAAACACTGGATGATCTGCGGCGCAACATCAGGCGCGCTCTCAAGCCAGAATTGTGTATCGGCTACCAGCCTGCGGAGCAGATAACAGCGGGCTTTTTGATCGTTCACTTGCTCATAGAAATATTGTTCCCACACAAAACGGTAATCGTTATCCATCACCACTTCGCGGAAACCGGCGGTGGCCTCATAGCGGGCCATCAGGCCACACCAGGCATAGAGTTTCTTTCCCGCAAAATTCGGGTCTTCGCTGAGCATGTCCAAACCCGCAGCCCAGGGACGGTAATAATCAATCGTGCCCGCATTGATAAATTCATCAACAATCAGGCCGGAGTAACGCGAATCCAATGTGCCGGACTTGTCTTTCCATTCGGCGTAAACTTCCTCCGCTGTGGGCGGCTTGGGCTGGCCCAGTCCGGCAAGGTGCGCCTGGTCGATCCATTTGCGTCCCTCGTTAGCCCATTGATCGAGTTGTTCTTCAGGCACGGCATCGCCATAAGTCGTGATTGCATTGACATTGGATAAAACATGCTTGGTCAGGTACTCCCAGTCGTACGAGCCGTATTCTTTAATCGCAGGATCGAGCGGATGGCGGCAATAGATCAGTTCCGGCACCGAACGGACGATCAGTTGGCGTCCTTGGCCGTTTTTAACAGTGAGAGAATGCGAGCCCGGCTCCAAATAACGCATGGCCTCGAGATTGCCGTTTTCGGGATAGGGGCGTAACAGCAATGCCTTCGATTCGTCATCGAGCAGAACTGATGGGGAGTCTATAACTTCCTTTTGCTTACCGGCGTCCAAAGAAACAAAGACCCAGCCTTCTTTGGGATTGTGAAATGAGTATTTCTTTTCGCCGTCACGCGGGCATTTTGTTTTCAGAAGTTCCGCGGCAAAGTTATTCAGCACTTTGACACTTTTATAAGAAGCAGGCGGGGCAAACGCGCCATTCCAGAAACCATCGGTATCGGTGATGGTCCCCGGAATGAGGCCGCCCTGCGGGTCGATGCCTTGGATTTTGACTTGATAAGTAACATCGCTGATTTCGCGGGGCAGGTTGAAGGTGGTCCAAATCGCCGGGCCTTTATCCGGGATCGGTTCGGTCCGTTGTTTTAAGCGTTTGGAATCGCCCTCACGGTACAGATCGAACTGAAAGGTTCCTTTCGGACGGTTCTTACCGAGGCCGGTCAATACGACTTCGATAGTATATTCGGCGTCCTCGTGGCCGACGCGGCTCTGAACCTGGACCGCCACAGGGAGTTGCGCCGCATCTGTGGTCAAAAGGCATGGCGGTCGCCACAATCCGCCGCTTAACGCCCAATCGTCGATATCAATGGCAATCAGGTTGGATTCGCCATAACGCAGGTGGGCGGTCATTTCCGTGGTTGAAGCGGACTTTGAGACGCTCTGAGCCCTGTCGCCATACTCCGCCACTTTTTGGCCGTTGCAGTACAACACACAGGAATCATTGACGCCGCCAAAGGTCAGCCAGACTTTTTTGCCCTTCCAATCGGCGGGAATCTCCACGCTTTTACGGTACCAAGCGTGCCCGTCGAGTTCCGCATAGCCCTGATCCTCCCAACGTTTACCGGCATCGATTACGGCCCAGCCGCTATCATCAAAATCCGGCGCGTACCATTGCTTTGAAGCACCAATAGCCTCGGGATCCGGGTTGAACCGCCACTCTTTTTCGATATCCAAAGTGCCTTGCGCGTATACGCCACAGGCGAGAGTCAAGATGCAGACGGTCAATGCTGAGAGACGGAATGTCATTGTACGTATTCCTTTCAATACGGTCCGGCTGCAAGCCAGGGCCAAACAATCAATCACCAATGATCTTAGTGCGCTCCGCGAAGGATGGAACCGGGAAGATTGGGGGATCTTTAAAAGACATTATTTCCAGTTGCTTTTTAGGCAAAACCACAAACGCAGAGAAAAAGCCTAAAAGAGCAATCACTTACGCATCATTCAAATAAATAGTAATATTGAAAGCGCTCTCGCAAGAGGAGGATGTCATGAGCAGCACTCTGGCCGATTTCGTAAGAAAACTGCAGGCAAACAAAAGTCTTCATTCGCTTGATGAGGCCTCAACCAAGCAATCCGTGATTTATCCCATTTTGGCACGACTTGGTTGGGATACATACGACATGGACCAATTTCGTGTGGAATATTCTGTCGGCACTGGTCGTGTGGATATTGCTCTGCGCCAAGACGGAATCAATAAGGTTTTTATCGAAGCAAAAAAGGCGGGATGTGAACTGGACTCTCATCAAGAACAAATATTGAGTTATTCTTTTAAAGATGGCGTTCAGATCGCGGTTCTTACAAACGGTGTGACATGGTGGTTCTATCTGCCTCTGCGGGAAGGAAGTTGGGAACAAAGAAAATTTCATACGATTGAATTATACGACCAGAATCCTGATGATATAGCTATCAAGTTCGAGAGTATCCTTGGCCATTCTCAGATTGCATCTGGAGAAGCAATCGAAACAGCCCAAAACTTTTATGATCGGAAGTACAAAAAGAAACTGATCGCAGCCGCTCTTCCCCAAGCATGGGAGAAGATAGTTCGTGAGCCTCATGAATTATTCATAGAATTGATTGCAGACACAGCAGAAAAGACATGTGGCTTTAGACCCGATAATGAATCAGTCGCAAATTTTATAGACACGGCCATCCTGGCTCCACAGTCAACACCAGAACCAACAGAACAAAGAACTGTTACGCAAAGAAAATCACCAAAATTCCGCTTTATCGATTCTAATTTATACAAAAACAGAACAATCACATGGTTTGAATTAGAGGGAAAACGTTATCGGGTTAAAACATGGAAAGAAATGTTAATGACTATTTGCTCCCTAATTCTGCGGAAACAACAAGATAACCTTTCAAGAACTCTGCAGCTGCGTGGTAGAAAAAGGCCATATTTTTCAAGAACAGGAAACGAGTTAAGGGTCCCTGAACGAGTTGCCGATTCGTCGGTTTTTGTTGAGACTAATTTGAGCGCTGACCAAATCGTGGTCATTTCTCGTCAAGTTCTGTCCTTATACGGTTACTCCAACGACGATCTACTAATAGAATGCCTAAATCAATAGGCAAGTATTCGACAACAGCTTTACAAGAATGAATTTGTCTAAGGCAAAACAATGATCGATCTACCGTACTCTCTGGTAATAGAAGCCACAAAAGAACCGGACTATTTCGGTTTCTTCTCGCCTGATTTGCAGGGATTTACGGGGATTGGACACTCCGTTGAAGATTGCCTGTACAAAGCCAAATGGGGGATGAAGGAACATGCCGAGTTGCTACGCGAACAGAATCTCCCCGTTCCCGGGCCGAATCCCGATCCGACCATCACCATCCAAAACGCCAAAGACACTGAAGCGGCCTGACCGGCTCCCCTCTCTGCGGCTGTTCCGCTGATGGCACTTCAATCTCCCCTCGTACCCTACCCTCTATTTCGCTTCGTAGCGCACACGTTTCTTCCCCTGACCGGCCTCTGGACACGGTGCGGCTCAGTCCGCCCTATCAATCACCAAAGATATTAGACCCCGCTCCACTGAATGAAACCGGGATAGGGGGGGCAAAAAATCATAAGATATTGCTTCTCTTATCTGCTATCATGTTCAAAGTTTACCAGATCGGATTGTACCAATGATTTGGCAATGGCTGGTTGTTTGAAAAAGGCCTCAAAGGGAGAATTTTTGATGCCAGATACCGAAAAACCAAAATGGATTTGTAAGATTTGCGGATATGAACACGAAGGCGACGCTCCCCCCGATGTTTGCCCAATTTGCGGCGCCGGGCCCGATGACTTTGAAATCGCGTCATCCGAGGCTGCAGAAGAAACAACAGCTCAACCCAAACGATGGATTTGCAAAATATGCGGTTATATCCATGAAGGAAACGAACCGCCCGAGATCTGTCCTGTGTGCAGCGCGGGACCGGAGGAATTTGAAGAAGAACTACAAACTACCGGCTCCGATACCTCACAGGAAAGCGCCGAAAACAAAACCATTTCCGATGTAATCGTTGAAGCCCTTTGGGGCTGCGGCATACACCATGTATTCGGAATGGTTGGACACTCAAATCTGGGAATGGCCGAGGCGCTTCGCAAACAAGAAGAAAAGGGCAACCTGCAATTTATCGATATTCGTCACGAAGGGGCGGCGGCTTTTGCCTGTTCTTCATACGCCAAACTAACCGGCAAACCTGCCGTTTGTTTTACAATTGCCGGTCCCGGGGCCACCAATCTTCTAACCGGATTATACGATGCAAAAGTGGACCGCGCCCCGGTTCTTGCACTAACCGGCCAAGTAGACACACAGGTGATAGGCCCGGGGGCATTCCAAGAAGTAAACCTTTCGAACGTCTTTCAGGACGTTTCCCGCTTTAATCACGTGATCCTGGGGAGTTCCAATCCAACCGAACTTGTAGTTTTGGCAATAAAAAACGCAATACTCAATCGCGATGTTACGAATCTAATTGTTCCCAACGAGGTCCAAAATCTCCCCGCCCGCTCTGAAACGAGTCCAGCTTCTTTGCGGGGCCGTCTCCCTGCGCTTGAAATCTCTCCACCGCAATCCGCTTTACAGGCATCACTCGAAGCCATCGAATCATCCCAGCGCCCTATCGTCATTGCAGGACACGGCGCCCGGACGCATATCCATTCGATCATCGGCCTGGCTGAGAAGATTAGCGCGCCAATTTTAACAACCTTTAAGGGAAAAGGATTGGTGGCGGATTCTCATCCCTTGGGATGCGGTGTATTGGGAAGAAGCGGCACCCCCATCGCTCAATGGTTTATGAAAGAAGCCGATCTCTTGATCGTAATCGGTGCGACTTTTTCCAAACATACAGGAATTACATCCGATAAAAAGACCATTCAAATCGATTACGATCCAATGGCATTGGGGAAATTTCACCCCATAGAAATTCCTGTCTATGGTGAGATCGGCACGACGCTGAATCAACTCAATGAAAAGATATCGGCTAGGCCCGTAAATGAAGCCATTCTCTCCGAAATCGCAGAGAAACGGCGTGAATGGCGCGCCGAAAAACAGAAACGTATGAATGAACCCGATGATGAAGGCTTAAATTCAGCCTTTATATTCGACAGTCTGACAAAGGTTGTCGAAGAGGATGCGATAATTACCGTAGATGTTGGAAACAACGCTTATTCATTCGGACGCTATTTCGAAAGCAGCGGCAAGCAATCTGTGATTATGTCCGGCTACCTGGGTTCAATTGGTTTTGGCTATCCCGCCGCAATCGGAGCCTGGGCGGCTTCGGAGGGCGGGCGCCCTGTTTGGTGTGTTACGGGTGACGGCGGCTTCAGCCAATATATGGCTGAGCTGCTTACCGCAGTTAAATACAACATGAATATTACCCACCTGCTATTACACAACGATCAGCTCGGAAAAATCGCCGTTGAACAACAAGCAGAGAAATTTCCGATTTGGAAAGTCGATCAAGTGAATCCCGATTTCTCTCAATATGCAGCCATCTGCGGAGCAAAAGGTATTCGCGTGACAAAACGCAATGAACTTGAAAAAAGCCTGAAAGAGGCAAGGGACTATAAGGGCCCTTCGCTTGTGGAGGTTATCAGCAATCCAAAATTGACCTGATGCCACAAGGAAAACCAGGCTAAGCCATGGCTAATGCGGTTGTGGGTGTTCATCTTTAGGCGTAGTGATTCGTGCCTACGCAGGCAACAAGACGGGATTGCGTCCCACGGTGCTTTCTGCTCATTACCGGTTAGTGAAGTTCGGGATGCGGTTTGGCTTTCGTTAAGTCAAAATTCAGGAATCTGTCATAAAGCGGCGATTTACGAAATTCAAACTGCCAACTGTTGGCTTTTGTTTCATCAGGTATTGGCCTGAATTCGATCAATCCGAAACTTTTAAGCGGCCAAAGAATTTCCGACTGGAGAAAACGTTCGGCACTTTCATCCTCCGCGACTTCACTCACCTCTTCAAAGACGATTTCGGCTACGACTTTGGGTGCAAGAGTTTCGGAAGTCTGCCACTCATCCGCGTAATTCGAAAGCATATAGAGCGTGAAGGCGGCAGTCTCTTGCATTGAGCGGATTTCCGGGCGGCCGCTAAAAAAGGCAAGATTAAATTTTAAAAATAGAGTTCTAAAAAGACGCGCGAAAAGTTCTCCCGCGTATTCCGCCTTTGCCAGTTTCTCATGTTTCTTTGCGATTATAAATTTCCCTCTTTGCTTTCTGAGCAATCCCGCCATGTCAAGGAGTATACGTACAAGATACAGCGGAATAATATCTTTTTCATCATCTGTCTCTTCCTGCCTGAAAAAAGATTTATCTAATTCCGGCGGTATGATAATTTCATCTATCATACGCTTGACGAATTCGCGGTTGAGATTTCCCGCTGGTGTGGCCTTGACACTCCCTCCATTTTCGAGCACGGCGTTTAAGAGCGTGCATGCGTTGGCTAACAAGGATGAGTCTTGGAGATCATCGAGCGTTAAACCGGTGTTGAGTTGCACTATTCCATTGGGATCGTCCCAATCGTCATAAACCAGGGAGTCCATTTGATCGGGTGAAAGACCGCCCAGTTCCTCGCGCGGTTTACTGCTGAAATCTGCCATAACCTGATCAACAACATCGTTGATATCATTGAGGTTCTTACAATCTTTGGCTTTTAACGCAGCCATAAGACTTTCCTGAAGGTCCGGCGGAATCATCGCTAACATCTCTTCATCGATAACACCGTCTTCCATCAAATCCTTATCCGTAAAGATATCGTTCTCTAGGTCGTCAACATCAAAGTCATCATCCTCGTAGTATTCCAGAATATCCAAGACTCGTTCAAAAATGTGGGCCCATTTGCCCAGTGTAAGCATGTTATTGCAGTTGTTGCCCTCTTCAGCCACAGTTGCGACGAGTTCTTCAAGGTCATCAAGCGTCAAACGAACAACCAGATCGTCATTCTCCACCAACGCCAAACGCATCTGTGTTGTGAGTTCAGGTGAAATAGAACTCTCTTCCAGAATGAGCCGGTGTTCGTCTTTACTTAGTTTCAATGTGACCCTGTCGCCGGGATTGATACGAGTAGGCATAAGAAAACCTCTTAATCAATTGATATTGCCGTAAGCAGGCTATCAGGTTCCCGCTCCTCAGCTCCAGCCTCCGATTCCGATAGTATAACTGATCGCCTCAATTCACAATTATCTTTAAGTCACGCTCTTCTGTAAGTTGCTGGTATGCATGATGTTAAACCTCGGGTGCGACAAGGATCAAAGTCACTAGATCGTACGAAATGCGGTATAATATTTGTAATAAGAAAATAACTAATATGAAAAGTCTTATTGCAAATTCACTTGTGCTAATTTCGTTCCTTTTGCTTACAGGATTTAACCAAACTGACAGCCATGAACGGAAAAAAGTAAACATCCTGGTCATTGCAATCTATGGCGTTGAGATTGCCAAGGATGAATGGCAGCCAACCATCGATTATCTCCAATCGTCTTTGCCACAATATGATTTTAATCTGATTCCTGTTCCGCCGAACGAACTCGAGCACATCAAAGAACTCGTCGCAGGCCAGACAATAGATTTCGTTATCACCCAGCCGGCCATCTATGTGGATCTCGAGTTGAACTTTGGCATATCCCGCATCCTCACAATGACAAAAAAAGGAGGGCTGTCCGAGTTCGGTTCAACATTGATCACTCGTTCTGACAGTGGGATAGAAACAATAAAAGACTTACGCGGCAAAACCATCGGCGCCGTTGCCAAACTTGGCTTTGGCGGCTGGTTGGTCGGCTACAAGGAGATGCTGGCTCATGGTTTTGATCCTTATAAAGATGCAAAAGAAGTGAAGTTTCTGGGCGACCAAACCAAGGAAATCCATGCTGTACTGGATGGGGTTGTAGATGCCGCAGTTATTCGAACCGGTGTGTTAGAAAAGTTCGCAGAATCGCACCGGATAAATCTCGATGATTTTCGTGTTTTGGCGCCCAAGAATTATCCGGACTTTCCACTGTTGGTAAGTTCAGAACTTTATCCGGAATGGGCTTTGGCGAAGACCCGCAATTCATCCAATGAGTTAAGCAAGGCTGTTGCTTTAGCCCTGCTTTCACTGGAAAGTGACAGTCCGATAGCTCAAAAGGCAGGATTCCAGGAATGGACGTTTCCTTATGACTATCAGCCGGTGCATGAGATTCTAAAAGAATTGCGCGTTGGGCCATACGAGGATTACGGCAGAATCACTGTATGTGACTTCGTCGCTCAACATACGCTCGAGACCGTAATCATTTTTGTCCTCGCAATTTCAATCTTGCTGATGGCGGTGAAGTACTATTTCACAAACTTCGCTCTGTCAAAAGAAATTTCCGCACGAAAACAGGCAGAAGCGGAACTAAAAGAACATGTTGAAGAACTCAACGAAGCTCTTCATGAAATCAAAACATTGCGCGGAATTATCCCAATTTGCAGCAAATGCAAAAAAATCCGCGATGATGCAGGTTACTGGAACCAGCTGGAAAAGTATTTTGAGAGACACTCTGATGCGTCTTTTAGCCATGGTCTGTGCCCGGAATGTTCCGATCAATTATACGGAAATGAAGCCTGGTATACCCAAATGAAAGAAGATGAGATAGAAGAGTGAGTTCCTCCTATTCCGCCTCTTTGCATTCCCGGCACTTCCTATTCAGCCTCAATAGATACGCATCCCATCCATGATTCAGGGTCAATATGCTCACTCCCCAATTTCAGGCCGGATCAATGCGGTTGTGAGCATTCATCTTTCGGCGCAGCAGTTTCCGGAGTATGTTTTTGAGAGAAGCAGAACGGATTCGTAAACCTTCTCACCCGGAGTGTGAATCATGAATCGAAGCAATCTCCTATTCGCAATCACGATCATTCTTGGCTGGGGCTCTTTGGATGCCTTTTCCGCAGAAGATTTACTGCAAGTATCCAATAAGCCTGCATTGCCTTATGTCTTCGAAGCCAACATTGACCGGGACAAATTCAACGAGCCATCGGGCATCACGTACCACCAGGCCCGGGGCACGCTTTTTGTGGTGGATGATAACGGCGGTGTCGAAGAAATCAGCTGTACCGGCGAGCAGGTCAACATTAGGCTATTTAAAAAAGGCGAAATTGAAGCCAGCCCGAATCTCTTGGATTTTGAAGGGATCACCAACGATCCCCGCTCCGGCCTTGTTTATGTCGCCATTGAGGGCGCGGAGACTATTATCGAACTGAACCCCGGAACATTCGATCTGCTTCGGGCCTTCAAACTGCCGCGCACCTATAACGGAAAGACAATCCTTAAAGAAGGCGGCAACGGACTTGAGTCACTCTGTTTTGTGCCGGATGCGAACCATCCGGAAGGCGGGACGTTTTTTGCCACCAATCAGGCATTGGATTTGGATTTGATGCAAGAAGGCGACGGTTCGCTGTTGATCGAGTTCGAAGCGCCATTACAAAGTGGGAGCGGTAAGATATCAGAAGCCAGACTTCTGCGTGTTGTTGAAATGCCGGTTATCGATCTCGCCGGAATGCATTATAACCACGACAAAAACACGCTCTATATCGTCAGCGATAAGCTTAACTTATGCTTGGAAGTGAGCCGTGAAGGAAAGATTTTGAAACCATACACATTCCCCGGTGACGACCAGGAAGGCATCGCCATCGATGATGAGGGCAACCTCTATATCGCACAGGACTCTGGGGGAATCATAAAATATGTTCCATCAGACAAAGCGGTGCAAAAATAGGTCCAAATCATAGGCGGGATAGGCTACACCGAAGTTTTGATCGCTGCCATCGCATATCAGTTTTGCACATTAGAGAGATCAAAATACGACTCAATTGCTTCTCCTGCCGGCAAGGAAGTCTTCTTATCCGAAAGTGGCAGGTAAATGCGGAAGGTCGTTCCCACACCCACTTCACTTGAAACCTCAATCAGGCCGCCGTGTTGATGGATAATTCCATACGCGCTGGCCAATCCCATCCCCATTCCTTCGGCAAAACCTTTGGTCGTGAAGAAAGGCTCAAAGATCCGCTCCTGTGCAGCGGCTTCGATGCCACAACCGTTATCCGAAACACTGAAAATCGCGTACCGTCCGGGCTGCATATCCGGATAAGCACTGCAATATTCACGGTCTAAAAACACCGTATCCGTCCTCAACACGATTTTAAAATCGTCATCCTTGCGCTCGGCGGCTTTTCTCCCCTCCACAATGCTCTTGATCGCATCCCGCGAATTGATGCAAAGATTGAAAATAACGGTCTCAATTTGGCTTCTATCCACCTCGACGGTAATCAGCGGCATTCCCGCCTGGATTTCTATTTCAATTTCAGACTCGATTGCCGCCCGCGCCTGCTGACACGCACGACTAACGATTTCGTTCATGTCAACGATATTGCGCCGAATTAACGCTTTGCGGCTGTATGCCAAAAGTTGCTGCACCAAAGCCGCCGTACGTCTCGCAGATTTATCGGCATCATTGATATAGGCGATAATGTCTTCGGGCGCCTGCTCTTCTGCAAGAGAAAGGTTTCCGTAAATCCCCATCAATTGGTTATTGATATTGTGCGCGATACCCGCGGCCAACTGGCCGACCGCTTCCATTTTATGCGCTTGCCGCAGTTGTTCTTCAGCGAGTTTCTCTTTGGTGATATCACGTCCGACACCGACGATGGCCTCAGGCTCACCTTTTTCATTCAGCACTGCCTTCGCCCGCCAGCTGTACACACGCATTCCGTCCTTTGTCTGGACGCGCTCTATATGCTGTGTAGCAAACGGTGGTTTCTTAAGTTTTTGAAAAACTTCCCAAGATGTGGCTTTCTCTTCTCCATCCAGCATATCCAAAAAACATTTACCAAGCAGTTCTTCTTCCGTTTTCCCAAACGCCTCGCAATAAGAAGGTGTAACATACAGAAAATTTCCATCAAGATCAGTTTTCGTAACAAGGTCGATTTGATTTTCAATCAGCAAGCGGTAACGCGCTTCGCTATCACGTAAAGCCTCTTCGGCCCGTTTGCGCTTAGTGATATTTCTATAAACACCTTCGACAGCGACGGTTCTGCCTTCCGCATCGATTATTTCTTTGCTCGATTGTGCAATCCATTTTTCATGACCATCAATACTGATGATCTTATACTCACGATCAAAACTCCCCTTTCCAGCCACAAAATCGGACCACGCCTTCTCGAAATCTTCAACAAAATCCGGATGGAGTATTGTTTTAATGAATTGGGGATTTTTATAAAATTCCCTGCTTTCATAGCCCAAAACCGATACTGCCACGGGACTGATATATTCGTATTCACCACTGGGCAAGGATATCCGATAGATCACATCATTTATGGTTTCGACTAAGGTCTTGTATTTTCCTTGCGACTCGAGCAGGTTGTAATGATTGTCAAAGGCAATACGAATTGCAAAAACAAGAATAATTAGAAGAAAAACTATTGGAATGTAATATTTGGGATTCTGCCAAAAGGAAGCAAGCACATGGAACGTCACCGAGGCCGGAGAAGAATCGACATTGCGGTCCCGGTCCATCGCACGAACCTCAAATCGATAGTGCCCCGGCATCAAATCAGGTGTAATAATTGTTGTCTGTTTGCTGAAGGGGGACCAACTGGTTTCCCGCACATTCGCACCGACCATAGGCATAAAACGATAGGAATACACCAAATCGCTTTGTGGAGTTTCATTCCACATGTCCATTCCGGTAAATTTCAAAACGCCGATTCCATCGGGCGCAATGGATGAGGGATAAGCCTCAATTTGAGTGTTAGGCTCTTCTTTATTGGGCCGATAAAACAGCAACACGCCAGAATCGAGGCCAAAGCAAATTTCCCCTTCTGCCAATTGGACAATATCATCAACATCATCCGTATAGAGAGTATCTTTAGGCCAATCTATATTCCCCTTATAGTGTATCCAATGTTCGTTCTGATAAGACGATATACGTTCAGCTTCATAGCCAATCCAAAGTGTCCCGGCGGAATCTTGAAAAAGGGTAACAATACGGTCACTGAGCAATCCATCTTTGGAAGCTGTATAGTTTTGCCATTCATTGCCATCAAAAGAGACCAATCCCGAACCGTTCGTGGCAATCCAAAATTTCCCATCGCGTGTACAGTATATATCCCTGATATTACGTTTCCGGAGAGTTTCGACGTGTTGATACGATTCGACATTATCTCCGGTCCAGTGTTCTACAAATTCTTTAAATGCAAACCACAAACTGCCATCGGGATCCTCTTCCATACATGTTAAAGTCTTTCCCTGTTCGGTGAAATCGACAACTTGCCCCCAAATCCCCGACTTGAGTATTTCACGAGCGCTATACTCTCCTATGATCCATAGCCGTCCGGAACGAGAGTAAAAAAATTCTCTGAAGCGCCATTCTTCACGAAGGGGCATATCAAATACAAGAGACTGATCCGTAAGCGAATGGAGCGTGAGATGATCGTCATAAAGCCCCCAAAGCATATCGTCAGGCGTCAGAAGAGCATCCAGAGGATTCTCTTCAAAAGTGACCGGAAGAGAAACCGGTATCCAAGTTTTGCCCTCAAAGCGGAGCAAATGGCCTTCCTGATCGAAAGAGATGAGATCGGTTCCGGAATTTGCATATATTGCTTTTATCTGCTGCCCTGTCTGGGCACTGTCCACACGTGACCAGGCTGATTTTGATACGCGAAAGGCACCATCCCTGGTACCTACCCAGAAAGATCCATCCGGCGGACAAAACACACATTCAATATATAAATCCCTGATATCCGAATGCAATTCGACGTGACTCCAAGCACGGTCTTGAAAAATATAAAGTCCCGCTTGTGTGCCGAGCACCAGGCTTTTATCGCTTCTTTCGGCAATGCTGGTGATCCTGCTATCGGACTTGAAGAATGGAACGCGCTGCCCATTTTCTATACGGCATACATTTTCCCCGCCGGCAGCCCATATAGAACCATCTTCACTTTTTGAGAACGAGACGATGTATTGGAGCAGGCTATCTCCTTTTCCATAATACTCCCAATCCGTTCCATCAAATTGCAAAAAACCATCGTCATCAATTGCCGCCCAAATCGCATGATCTTCAGTTTGCAAAATATCACGCACAGATCTCCCCCTTGTAATCTCAGGAGTCAATCGTGTCGACCAGCTGCCTTTGATGCTGTATTGACTATTTTGCGGTGTTGAATCCTGCGGCACGGAGGGCGTGAAGACTTGAATATAACCTTCACCGGTTCCAAACCAAATTTCCCCGTTGTCAATTTCGGTAATACAAAAAACGGAATCATCATCCAGTGAGGGAGTATTGGCTAATGTGTACGTCGTCCAAACATCGCCAATAAAATAGCTGATGCCTTTGCTGGTACCTACCCACATTCCACCGCGTTCATCAGGAAATAAAACGCGGGTCATATTATTGACCAATCCATCCTCAATCGTGAGCGTCGTACATTCCGTACCGTTCAAACGGGCAATGCCGCCTCCCCATGTCGCAAACCAGATCGAACCGTCATCGGTTTGCACAATATCCCGCACGATTTGATTAGGAAGGCCATCTGAAGTGGAGAACTGCTTTGCAACCCATAGATCTTCGGCACTTGCCGGGCAGATAGAGAGAAAAAGCGTAGCGGCACAAAAACAAATTTGGCGGCAAATTTTATTAAGCCAAAAAGACTTAAATATGAATACCCGAAGTGCCATATTTAGTTTCCTGACGGAGATGATCCGCCAGCCATTCAAGCATCAAATTTATATTCCACAAACAAGCCCCTCTTACTATTGCAGAAAAAGCACTCAACACTTCGCCTGGCTCATAAATTTCGTTCCAATTTTACATTGCCGCAATTTGCACCCTCCATAATCAATACTTTCTCACACGATGTAACGGTCCACACACAACTTTATATATTGAATTGTACCTTAGCAATTCCGCTTTGCAATCAAATGTTACATAAAAAGCCACATATGTCACTTAAATTTTACTATCGCTATTCAATAAACATTAATTAGTAATTATCAATAGAATTCAGTTCATTGGATACCCGAACAGGCATTGCCGGATTTCGTCACCCCCAAAACGATTTTCTATGGATCATGAACCAAGCCTGCTGTAAACAAAAACCAGCCAACGACGCGCCGGGTTGGAAAATCGAACTCATTTGGTACAGGATATTGTCAGTCCGGATTTTTCAGGCAATAATATTTAAAGTGGGATAATTACAGATTCTTTTTTACGGAACCATGCCGGATTTACGGTGTCCGCCCAGAAAATCATCCAATCTAAAATCTCATCTGCAGATACCGCCGTACCCATCAGCAGGAAAATGATGATAGACAACAATGCCTAACAAAGAAAAACCCGCCTCATAGGCGGGTCATACTACTCCTTCAAACTGAGCGCGCCGACAGGGATTCGAACCCCGAACCTCCTGATCCGTAGTCGCTGTCATAAAAAATGTAAGTTTCTCTAAATAAAGTAGTTACAATAGGTTAGGCACCTTGCCCTCGCGTTGACATATACCTCAAATCCCCCTCAAATCAACCTCAAATTGCACGATCATTGCACGATTGGATATGAGTTCGTTGGATCATCGCCTCGTGAAATTCACACTCTTCAGTTCCACTTGACCTTCTCGCATTGGGTCCGGAGTTTTGGATGATGAAGACAAAAGGCTGTTTGGTAGGGTGTCCCCCCGAAAAGTGCTATCTGAGTACAAAAGTACGATTTTCAACAGTCAAATCTGATCATAGGAGTTCCCCTAGAAACGTCCTCCAAATATCTTCCCAAACGCCTTCCTCTTCTCAACATTTGAGCCGCCGCCAACACGGAAACTTCGGCAGCAACGGCTCGATCTTCTCCCACTGGGTATCGGTCAGTAGCACATCTCGGATCGCCATTGGTTTCATACCTCCGGCTTATCCTTATACTACTCAAATCAGTCAAGATCTAGTCCTTTATCCATTTATAAAACCGGCTCTAGTACTATTTATATCGTTTTGTATACGCAAATCGCTTCCGTCTGGAGAGAAACAGCGCCATGCAATAACGAAATTTTCCATTGCAATGCGTTGTTGTCGAATGCACAGCCTGATTTCCATCCGCATATATATCTAATTGAACCTCGGAACCTTCGCGCATTCCTCTCCAGGTATATCTCTACACGCAAACGGCATCAGTTCTAGCACGCGCCCATCAAGTTAGAGCGCGAGCTAGGCATAAAACCCACTCAAGTTTCGCCGGGTGGACTAGAAGCAGGAACCGTGGGAGGCTCTCGGAGTTCATCGAACACCTCCATTTCAAGCGCTTCGGCAAGGAGAGGCCCGATATGGTCGCGCCCATCGAAGAAAAGATTCACCAGGTGGAAGAGAAGAACGCGCACCGCCGGTAAGCAAATGCTTCATGTACGGCAAGCGGACTCTCCCGGGAAAGGAAAGAAATGCTGTTCCGATGAGTGAATACCAGTATTACGAATTTCAGACCGTGGACCGGACGCTAACCCAGAAGCAAATGGACAAGCTGCGCGAGTACTCCTCCCGTGCGCGTATTACACCTAGCGGCTTCGTCAACTTCTATAATTATGGAGACTTCCGGGGAAATCCAAATATTCTACTAGAGAAATACTTCGACGCCTTTCTCTATTACGCTAACTGGGGTACGCGTTTGCTTATGTTGCGCTTGCCCCGGGCGCTGTTCGATCCAGAGACGGCGGCGCCCTATGTTAGCGACGAATGTCTCACCTGCCGTCAGAAAGGAGATAACGTCATTCTCTCCTTTCATTCGGAGCCGCTGGATTACGATAGCGACGTTTGGGACGAGGAAGGCGGCTGTCTGTCGCCATTCGTCCCAATCCATACAGATTTGTTGCGCGGGGACCTCCGCGCCCTCTACCTCGGGTGGTTGCTCGCATTGCAGTCTGCTGATATCGAAGATGACGAGTTTGAGCCGCCCTTGCCGCCGGGGCTCGGCGATCTCAATGCGTCTCTCATCCAACTCGTAGAATTCCTGCGCATCGACATCAATCTCATCGCGGCCGCCGCCGAGCACAGTCGGCCTTTGCAAGACACGAACCTCTCAAAGAAAGAACTCAACGGTTGGATTTCCAAGTTGCCAGTCCGTGAAAAGGATTCGTTGCTGGCGAATTTGATCGCCGACAGTCACTCGCTCACGGCAGCCGGTCTCCGGTTGCGTGCTCTGCGGGATATCCGCGGCGAGTCAAATCGGCCGGTCCCGCCGCGTAGAAGCGCCGCCCAGCTCGACGAGCGAGCCAATATTCTTTTTGAAAAACGAGAAAGAGAGAATGCTGAGAAGCGCGCTCGGGAAGAAGCCAAGCGCGAATGTGAAGCGGCCAAAGCGCGCAAGAAGCATCTGGAGTCACTGGCCGGCAAGGAAAAGTCTCTCTGGGCCGAGGTGGGCCGACTTATCGCCACACGCCAACCCAATCGCTACGATCAAGCCGTCCTTCGCCTTCGTGATTTGTACGACCTCGCCCAGATGAACAGCGAACTGGACCATTTTTCCACGAGGATGAATCGTCTGGCCGCAGTACACGAACGGAAGACCAGCCTCATGCAGAAACTCCGCAAGGCAAATCTTCTTGAGTGAAGACGATGACCGGTTGCGATCCAAAAGTCCTGAAAGAAGAGTTGGCGCGCGCGGAGGAGGACCTGGTTGAAGTTGATGCTGAGCGTACTCGAATCATACAACGAATTTCCGATCTTTCGGCCAGGTTGTCTGCAATCCACCAAGCAGTTTCAACACAGCAACCAAAACTCAGAGTAAACCCGCCAAACAGGACGGCGCCATCCACTTCAGCGCAAAAGGTTTCGCTGTTTATGGAGCTCTTCCGGGGCCGCACCGATGTCTATCCAAAACGTTGGATCAATTCCAAGAAGAACACAAAGGGTTACTCACCCGCGTGCGCCAACGAATGGGTACGTGGAGTCTGTGACAAGCCTCGAATCAAATGCGGCGAATGCCCGAACCAAGCGTTTATCCCAGTCAACGAAAAAACCATCCTCGACCACTTGCAGGGCCGGCACACGATCGGCGTATACCCGATGACAGAGGATGAAACCTGCTGGTTTCTTGCCGCAGACTTTGATAAGGAGCACTGGCGCGAAGATGTGGCGGCCTTTGCCGAGACGTGCCGCCGTAGAGGTGTGCCCTTTGCGGTAGAGCGTTCGCGTTCCGGGAATGGGGCTCACGTTTGGCTCTTCTTCACGTCTCCGGTTCCCGCAAGTACGGCGCGCAGAATGGGTTGCTTTCTGATCACTGAAACAATGGCCAGCCGGCATGAATTGCCGATGAGCTCGTACGACCGTTTTTTTCCCAACCAGGATACTATGCCGCGAGGTGGGTTCGGCAATCTTATCACCCTGCCGTTTCAGGATGGCCCGCGTCAGCAGGGCAACTCAGTATTTGTCGATGAAACCTGGACGCCGTATCCCGATCAATGGGCTTTTCTCGCCTCGCTGGGTCGTATGTCTCTTGATGAAGTCGAGGCGTTGGCTCAGGAGGCGCTTGAGAGCGGTCAGGTCATCGGAGTTCGGATGGACGGTCCCACGGAAGATGAACAGGTTGCACGCCCCTGGAACCGCTTGCCTTCGCGGCGGGAGCCCGGGCCTCTTATTACTGGCCCTCTCCCTGTGTGCGTCCAGTGTGTCTTAGCCCAGCTCTTGTTTGTGGAAACGGCCGGCCTGCCACCGCCGCTTATCAATCAAATCAAACGGCTTGCGGCTTTTCAAAATCCCGAGTTTTACAGGAAGCAAGCGACGCGCCTGTCGACAGCGCTCACCCCGCGCGTCATCAGCTGCGCGGAGGATTGCAAACATCATGTGGGGCTCCCACGCGGATGTGTATCTGATGTAGAGAAATTACTTAAAGGGCTTGGCATCCATCTTTCGATCGATGATAAACGCACGAGTGGAGAGACGCTGGACGTCTCTTTTCGAGGGGAGTTGAGCTTGATCCAGAAACAGGCCGTTCAAACCATGGCCAAACACGAGTTGGGTGTTTTCGTGGCCCCTCCGGGGTCTGGAAAGACCGTCGTGGCCGCGAACCTGATCGCACGCCGAAGACGAAGCACACTCGTGCTTGTCCATCGTTCCCCGTTGCTTGAACAGTGGATTGCGCAATTGTTTGTCTTCCTCGGTCGAAAACCCAGTACGATCGGACAAATAGGAGGTGGAAAGAGAAAACCGAATGGCAGTTTGGATGTCGCGATGATCCAGAGCCTCGCCCGCAAAGACAAAGTGGATGATATCGTGGCGGCATACGGCCACGTGATTGTCGATGAGTGTCACCATGTCCCGGCGGTATCGTTTGAAAGAATCATGCGTGAAGTGAAGGCCCGATACATCACAGGACTTACTGCAACTCCGCACCGGCGTGACGGACTCCACCCGATTTTGATGTTCCAACTGGGTCCCACTCGGTTCGCCATTGACGCCCAAACTCAAGCAGTCAACCATTCTTTCGATCACAAACTCATTATTCGAGAAACCGAGTTCCGACTCACCAACGATGCCGCCGATGTGGAAATACAAGATATCTACCGTCAACTGGCCATGGACGAGCACCGAAATCGTCTCATCCTCAATGATGTTATTCAGGCTCTGGAGGAGAGACGCTCACCCATTCTACTCACCGAACGGCGGGACCATCTGGAGTATTTTGCAGATCATCTTCGTGGTCTGGCGCGTAACTTGATCGTCCTTCAAGGCGGCATGAGCACAAAGCACCGGCGGGAGGTCATCAAACAGCTCAGAACCATTCCCGAGACTGAGGAACGCCTTGTATTAGCGACGGGCAGATTCATCGGTGAGGGATTTGATGATTCACGTTTAGATACACTTTTTCTAGCAATGCCCGTTTCTTGGAAAGGAACCTTAGTTCAGTATGCCGGCCGCTTGCACCGCCAGCATCACGCCAAGACCGAGGTTCGCATCATGGATTATGTGGACAGAAGTGTTCCCATGCTGGCCCGGATGTTCGAGAAGCGGATGAGAGGGTATCGAGCCATGGGCTATATCGTGTGCGATTATGAAGTGCCAGAACAGGTTGAGGATGACTACGTCATCGAATACGACCAGGAAACAATCCGCAATTTGGAGACTGATTCGTGAACAACGAAGCGCGATAGCAGGCAGAGGTCTTCATTTTTCTGTCACGGATGCTTCGCCCCTGCCAACGGACCAGCAGGTTGGCGTTGTGCCAGTCGTTTGAGGATCGGACCAACTTCAGCTCGTGCCAGGTCCAACTCATAGTTCTTTTGAAGATTCATCCACAAATCAGGCGATGTCCCGAAGTAATGCCCAAGCCGCAAAGCGGTATCCGCAGTGATGTTACGTTTGCCCGCAACGATCTGGCTTATACGGTTGGCTGGCACATCGATCAGGCGCGCGAGTTCCGCTGCACTCAATTCGAGAGCATCAAGCTCATCAGCAAGGATTTCTCCGGGATGGATTGGTGTACGCGCCATAGGTTTTCTCCTCTTAGTGATAGTCGACTATTTCCACATTCTCAGGGCCGTCTGCGCCATCCGGCCACTGGAAACAGATGCGCCATTGGTCGTTGATCCGAACGCTGTATTGTCCTTTTCTTTCGCCCTTGAGGGCTTCGAATCGGTTTCCCGGCAACTGGCGTAAATCACGAATCGTGGTTGCGGCCTCAAGGATGCGGAGCCGCCTCTCGGCCTGCCGGCGAAATGGCTCGAATTGTTGAACTTTCTTCCCGTTAGCGAAACGCTCCGTCTGCTTGTTACGATAACTTCGTATCATATCTGAATCTAATAAAAAATACGCTGTACGTCAAGCGTACTCTTCGGCTTTCCTGCATGTAACAATACGGAAAATGGTTGTCCCCCCGAAAAATGCTATCTGGGTTATAAATGTCGATCCGCGGTGAGAGAGTAGGACTATAACGGGCGTGTTTGATCTGTCTTGGCGGTCAGACAACAACGATTTCGAATCGGGAAGGCGCTGAATGGCGAAGAAGGTTAGTTTTCAGGCATGGATTTCCCAAAGTCAGATGGCTGTTATCCTTTTCTCCACAGAAATCCAGGTTCAGTCTGACGACTTACGCAGCAATTCGAAGGTACTTGTGGTGGAGGCCGCCCAGTACAGGGATGGAGATGATCTGATCGCGGGAGTCTTGACTTCACATTTGCGACACCCTTACTTTTCGTGAATGGCATCAAATAGGATCTGTTGTTCCTTATCCATTCTCAAGACTATTTTTTTGTTCATTTTCGAATCTGGAAGTGTGTAGTGCATTTCGTACATATTGTGTGTCAGTTCCCCTGCTCTCTTTGCGCTCATCAAGATCTTTTTGTTTTTCAATAGCCGCTCCAGTTCCTTATAAATGGCATAGGCCGCAAAGGCGATGCACAGGTGGGCTTCAATCCGGCGTCTTCGATAGTGATGAATCGGACGCACTCGCAAATCGGTTTTCGAAATACGGAAGGCTCTCTCGATCTGCCATAGGTGAGAATACTGTTCGGCAATCTTCTTGGCGCCATGACGCGTATTGGTCAAATATCCTTTCAAACCATCCCATTTTTGATCCGCAAGCACCTTCTCTTCATCAATCCGTACCGATACCGCGCCGTCCATCACCAAGAACTTGTTGTATCCTCGATTGTTGAGGTTCTCTTTGCTCAAACGCCCGCTCTTGATGCGTTTCTGAAGCCGGGATAAGCCTTTTTCCCGATTCCGTGCATCCTTGCTTGCACGCTTTGCCGAATACGTGACGGCCAAACGCGTACCATCCTCACGCTTCAACACAAAGTGATCGCCATGCTGTAAGCCCTTGGAGCGGGATAGAATTTCTTGCTTGATTTCTTCGCTCTCCGTTTTGATTCGAGCTCCGATAATGAACCGATAGTGGGCTTCGGAAAGACGCGCTAAGTCGGCTTTCGAAAGCATGGCGGCGCCGGCGATCACAGATCACTCTATCCCGGAGATGACACACATGTGTGGTACCTGAAGGGCCTGGCGGCCATGAATGAGGGAAGTGTATGGTTCATTCAAGAAGATGGACGAGTAACAGCGCTTTGTTTAAAGGTGAATCTTAAATGATATTATTTCTAAAGTCTCTTTCACGTAGCGTTCATACATGGAGGCTGGAATGGCTTTGCTGACAAAAAGAATATAATGATTGGCAGACCGATATTAACGCTTGGCCTAAACAGCGGAAAAATCTATTCCCCGCATGCGGGGAATAAATTTTCAAAAAGATTGATGGACAAAAGACTCAAATCAAAAGTGCGAAACTTCCCTTGCACTATCTCACCCGGATTTAAACCGCAGAGAGCTAGATGAAGAGTATTAAAAGCAGTTTCCGGATCAGCTTGCGTTATAATGATACCCAATTTTATGGATTCTTACCCTTTCTCGAACATTTAAGACATATTCGATATTTGGCGGCAGACCTCATTCCAAATCGCATGGATATCGGAAGCCGCCCCGTTCGTTTGATACTCCACCAGCGTCTTACGTTCGATCTGCGCGAGGGTCACGGCGCGGTCATAACGGACCCTTCCCGCTGTTGGAATGCCCAATTGGGTTGCCTCGCTTTCGATACGTTCCGCTATCTCCGGATTGATATCCCATTTATTGATGCAAACAAGGGTTGGAATTCCAAATTGGCGCGTAAGCGACGCGACGCGTTTAAGATCGTGCAGTCCACTTAATGTCGGTTCTGTCACAACCACCGCCAAATCTGTGTTCGTCAAGGATGCTATAACCGGGCAGCCAATCCCCGGTGAACCGTCGACCAAAAGCATTTCCAGATTTTGATCTTCCGCGATTTTCTTGGCCTCCTCTCGGACCAGGGTTACCAGTTTCCCGGAATTCTCTTCGGCGGCGCCCAGACGGGCGTGAACCATGGGGCCGAAGCGTGTTTCCGATTTATACCACTCTCCATTGACGGCTGGTGCAAACTCAATGGCCTTATCGGCGCAAAACCAGGCGCAGACACCGCATCCCTCACAGGCAATCGGATCGATCCGGAAGGTTTTTTCTTGTATCCCGTTGCCTGGGCCGTCGTAGAAGATCGCATCGAAGCGGCAAATCTCTTCGCATTTGCCGCACGCCGTACAATGTCCAGATAAAACGCGAGCCCGTGATCCACCTGAGAAGGATTCTCTCCAATAGATTTTAGGCTCGATAATCAAATGCAGGTCTGCGGCATCGACATCACAATCGGCTAAGACCGCCGTGGATGACAGCGCCGCAAATGAAGCGACGAGTGAGGTTTTTCCGGTCCCCCCTTTTCCACTAATGACGACAATCTCCTTCATGATACAATCGCTCCTGCGCACTCCAATTCGTTGTTCACACGATTCAGGATTTCTTCAAAGAAACGATTGAAATCGGGAACGGCTTCGCACATCAACTGCCCCGTCGAATAGGCTTCTGCAACGCGCCGGTCGTCCGGAATCTCGATCAGCACCGGGATTTGATGTGCGCGGCAGTAATCCCGAACATCGGAATTACCCAGATCGGACCGGTTGATCGCTACGCCGAAGGGATATTTAAGAGCACGAACCATCTCGACGGCTATTGTTAAGTCGTTAAGACCGAACGGAGTTGGTTCTGTCACCAAAACAACAAAATCGCAGCCGCGAATGGTTTCGATGACGGGGCAAGACGCACCGGGAGGCGCATCGAGGATAGTTAAGTCGGAATCGGGGATGGATTCCTTGACGGCTCTTATCACGGGCGGGCTCATGGCTTCGCCAATGTTTAGTATTCCCTGGATGAATTGCATGTTTTTTGCGCGCCCAATTTCAACACGTCCCATTTCCCTCAACCGCTGCGAAATAGCGTCCTCCGGGCAGACCAGCCAACACCCGCCGCACGAGTGACACATTTCCGGGAATACCAACACCTGGTCTTCCAAACAGACAATGGCGCTGTACTCACAGATTTGACCGCACAGCCCGCAATGGGTGCATGAATCTTTATCTACCTGAGGAACCATATTCCCTACCGGATTCGATGAGAGAATTTCAGGCTGGAGAAACAAATGGCCGTTGGGTTCTTCTACGTCGCAATCCACATAAGCGACTCTCATACCTTTTTGAGTCGCTACATAAGCAAGGTTGGTTGAAATTGTAGTTTTGCCTGTTCCGCCTTTTCCGCTTGCTACTGCAATGATCATGGATACTTCTCAAAATTTTCCGATTTTGCCAAATCGATCTTATACAGGTTGATTCTTGTTATTAACTTTGACGATGCGAGATTTGAAACCGTCCACCTGATCTCGATCAATGGCGCAATACGCCAATACGATAACGGCGTCGCCTGGCGTTCCCATACGAGCGGCGGGACCATTTAGGAAAACGGTTCCCGAATTTGCCTCGGCCTCAATAACGTAGGTAACAATCCGCGAGCCGTTGTTTATATTGAGTACATGCACTTGTTCTCCAGGCAGTATTTCCGCAGCTTCCAATAAATTGCGATCAAGGGTGATACTTCCTTCATAATGTAGTTCCGCACCAGTCAATCGTGCTTCGTAGATTTTTGATTTCAACATAAATAGTTGCATGATGGTATTAACGGATCATAAGAATCCTGATTCGGATTGCTTATCCCTTTTTCCTCCCTTTTCCGCCGCCCATTCCGCGTCCGCCGCCCATTCCGCGTCCGCCGCCCATTCCGCGTCCGCCGCCCATTCCGCGCCCGCCACCCATTCCACGTCCGCCACCCATTCCACGTCCGCCACCCATTCCTCGTCCGCCACCCATATCGTCGTTCGGAGTGAGCGCTGGATCGGTTGGTGAAACCGATGCTGTATCGACAATTGGATTGGCTTTCATTCCGGCGTGTGCATCTACTGTTGGTTTTGATGTTTGCGTAAACGAATTGGCTTTAAAACCTTCGATCACGCTGGAGATAGATCCCGAAACTCCGGCCATGACTTGAATGCCCGCTGCGGTTAATGTTTGGTGCGCATTCGGACCGCAATTCCCCGTCAAGACGGCCTTGACACCATTTTCCGATAAAATACGAGCGGTCTGAATCCCCGCACCGCTGGCGGCAGATATGTTTGGATTTGTAAGAATTTCATGCTCGTTTGTTTCTAGATCGATCAGAACAAGATAAGGACATCGGCCCAAGCGTGGGTCGACTTCAGAATCTAATGAAGGTTGTTTGGCTGTTATGGCAATTTTCATGATGTACCTCGAATCAAAAATTACACTTCTCGCATTCCTGATAACCAGATCACCCACCTGGCAACCGATATGTTTGTTAACTCCCAAAACAACGATATTGCCCGTAATAGCCAAGCGTATGGATGTTTCCGGAAGATTGGACGAATTGCGTATCCTGGATTCCACCCCTCAAGAGAACGCACTGTAAAACAACCTCTTGCATCGCTTCATCATCCGCAACCCTGTGAACCGAAGCAGGCGTTTGCCGGATAAAGCACGGGACATAATCCAGATAAGATTTCATTGAATTAGATCCAGTGCCCTTCCACATTCGGCCGGGTGACAGGCTGCAACTTTCCCGATTTGAATTGTTCGATAGCTTCTCGAACCGTATCTTCGACACCGATAAACATGTTGATATTTCCCGCTTGGAGTGTTGCAAACGCTTTAGGCCCCAGATTACACGTAATAACCGCGGCCGCGCCTAACTCGATCACTTTACGGGCGGTTTGGATACCTGCACCCTGGGCGGCATTCAAATTCTGTTCGTTATCGAAACAACTGAATTCTCCCGTTTCTGTGTCGGCCACGATGAAATATCTCGATCTTCCAAAACGGGGATCAACAACGCTATCCAACGTCGTTCCTTGTGCGCTTACAGCGACTCTCAATGTCATTTCCCTTTCTATTGGCGGTTTTCGTATCGGCAGCGATTCTGCTTTTGGAGATTTGGATGAGATGAATCTGCTTGGTCGTTTCCCGGCATCATCAAAACCCCTTCCAAACTCTAGTCTTTACATGGCCAATACGGTCTGTTTTTATTTCGGCGGCGCCTAGTCTTTTCATAACAAAGCAAGCGATGTGCCTTATGCCTGCACGTAGACTCGAATGCGGAAGAGCCAGCCATGGCAGGCAATCAAAGATAATTCCTGTACGAGAAGGCAATACCGCATCAAGTTAAACCGTTGCATATCGCGACCCTTACTAAAACCGTTGTTAGTATTTTACGACTCTGTTGTATGAGGCGTCTCCTCATGATTCTGTGGAAACGATATTACGGGCTTCCAGAGTTTGGCGCGTCTTTAAATTCTGATCGCCTCGTAGCTGGGAAGTCTATCGGCAACATAGTCCTGCATCTCGGCTATGTCTTTATCGCCATCTCCGGCAGCCAAATTGCGCCCAAAATAGGCATCGGAATAATCTTGAGTCACACCTATACCTTTTGCATACATGACGCCTAAATTGAATTGCGCTTTGACAAAAACCTTGTTGCGTCACCTTGCGATACCATTTCGTGGCTTCCCGTACGTCTTGTTCCACTCCTTGACCACGAATAGACAAAATACCCAAATTGAATTGATCTTCAGGAATTTCCACTCTTCTCATCCATACTCTTCCTCCACTCAAAATCTCAACTTTCTGATAGGCACGGAAGATGAAGGATTACGGGTAAACTTTGCTTTCTTGCCTGCAACTGACCATTTGGCATTCAGATGGCATTTTTCGGAAGAACATGTATTTTTATTTCTCTATGAAATTTTATGTTTGGGTTTTACACATCACCAGCGCGTAAGCTGACGGCAGGAAAATCAACGTCAGAAACAGGGAATAGAACAATCCGCCGATCACGGCGATGGCCATCGTCACGAGCATATCGCCCCCCTCGCCTAGGTTTAGCGCCAGTGGTGTTAATCCCAGTATCGTGGTTAATTGGGTCATCAAAATTGGCCTAATTCGCGTTGGAGCAGCTTTGCGAATGGCTTCCGATGGAGCCAGTCCCGCTTGCCTGTATTCGTCGGCCAAGACCAGAAGTACCACACCCTGCGAAGTGATGCCGCCCATCATGACTAACATCCCGATTTGAACGGTGACCCCAATGGGTGCGCCTGCGATGAACAATGCCAGAAATGCTCCTGTCAGAGCAAAGGGAACATTCAGCATAATCAACAAGGGCAGGACAAAAGATTCAAATTGGATAGCCAGAATCACATAGGCAAAAAGTGCAGCGAATCCAAGAATCAAGCCCATGACACGGCGGCTTTCTGCCATAAATCGCGCCTGGCTGCCCATCGAGAATTCAACGCCCGGAGGCGGATTCAGATCATTAGCAGCCTGTTCCGCTCGCATAAGTGCTTCGCCGACGCTGATTCCACTCGCATCGGCGCGAACGATCACTCTCATGACTTGGTCCTCACGGGAAATTTCCACAGGTCCAACGGCGCGGCGGATATCGGCGATGTCTTTGAGATAAATCGGTTCCCCGTTACGGGTATCCACGATTAATTCCTCGAGTTCCGGTTTGCTCGTGATTCTGACCTCTGGCACCATGACGCGAATGGGGTAATACTCTGTGCCAATCCGGTATTGAGTGCCGACTATACCTTGAACAAGAGTCCGTAATGTGGTGGCGACTTGTTTAACTGTAATTCCCATTGATGAAGCACGAGAACGATCCACATAGATACGATACTCGGGCCGACTCATATCCATCGAAACGTTCACTCCAGACAAGCCAGGCGTTTGCGTGAGGCGGCTGGCCAATTGCTCGGAAAACTCGAAAATCGATACGACATCGGTTCCTTTTACGTTAACCTCAATATCCTGTTCACCTACTTTGCGTAGTCCCTTTAACGGCCTTGGCAACACCGGTAACTTAGCGCCAGGAAACTGTGCCTGTAATTTGGCCATTAGGGGCCGGATTTTTGCAACAAAATTAGCAGTATCAATGTCTCGCTTGCTTCGCGACACAAGTTGAATATCCAATTCTCCTTCATTTCCAATCTCAAGGGTATAAAGGCCAAAGACCCTTCCACCTGTAAGCCTGAATATATTTTCTATCTCAGGGAAGCCTCGAATTTGATTCTCTGCCTGGGTTAGAATGCGATCCATTTCGACCACTGAAGTACCACTTGGCATTTTGAGTTTCACCATCACGCGCCCATCGTCTCGTTTTGGAAGAAATTCAGATCCGACTCGAGTGGCTAACCAGATTCCTACACCAAACATTGCCAGCACAGTAAAAACCACAAGCCACTTTACTTGTAAACAGACGACAAGAAGTTTGTTGTAACCTCGAAGGATGAAATCTAGGATACGATCAAACGTTCTGGCCAAGCGGGAACTTTGTCCACTTTTTTCGCTGCGAAGGAGCCTGTCGGTTAGGAATGGTGTAATCGTTATCGCAACCAGGAGCGAGAGCGCCACAACCCCACCTACCACAAGCACTAGTTCTTTGAATAAAATAGCCGCCAAACCCGGTATGAAAACGAATGGCAAGAAAAGAGCAAGGAAAGTCATTGTGGAGGTAACGATAGCCGAACCGACTTCCTGGGTGCCTTTATTGGCATAATTGCTGACTCCTTCGGATTTGAGTCGAGTGATATTCTCTAAAACAACGACTGAGTTATCCAAAATCACCCCGAGCGCAACTACTAGCCCGCCCATGGAGAAAACGTTAATAGAGAAATCAGCAGCCATCATCAGAATGAAATTGGCTAGCAGAGTAAGCGGCAGCGCAATCATCATGACAATCACCTGGCGCCATCGGCCCAGGAAAAGATAGACGACTAGAATAACGAGCACTGCGGCTACAATGGCCGAATCCCGTACACTGTGGATCGCACCCAACACGTAAGTGCTGTCATCCTCGAAATAATGAAATTTAATCCCCTCGGGAATATCTTTTTTCAACTCATCTACACGGCTTTTGAGCGCTTGGGCAACGTTCACCGAGTTAGCGGCATATTGCTTGAGAACTTTGAGTTGAACGCAAGCCTCGCTATTGAAGTGCGTGATGATTCTCTGCTCCTCATGCGAGTCCTCAACGCTGGCCATGTCTTTGATGTAAACTTCCTCTCCGTCTGGCCCAAGTGTTACAACAACGTTCTCTATTTCATGGAGCGTTTCAAATTCGCCCATAATACGGGCGATAATTTCACGTGGCTCAATAGTCACACGGCCAGCAAAGGTTTGGAGGTTTTCCTCGTAAAGCGCTTTAGCAACCTGGGCCGTGGTCAAATTATAAGCTTGTAACCGTTGCGGATCGAGATGGACTCGTATTTCCCGCTCTTTCCCGCCAACGATTTCTGTGCCGGCCGTACCTGGAACGGTTGCCAGTCGATCTGAAAGCCAAACCTCCGCCCAGTCACGGAGCTGGGTAGAATCGTGACGGTCCGAGGTAATCATCACCTCAATAGCAGGCAACTGCGAAGGATCAGCCTTAATGATAATCGGTGGGTCCATATCGGGGGGAAGTTTCTTTGTAACCCTGCCCATGGCCGCCACCACGTCTTGAAATGCAACTTCTACGTCCACCCCATATTGAAAATTAACTAGCAGTGTATACATTCCTTCAATACTGGAGGACTCCAGGTAATCGAGATCGTCGACCGTGGCAATGATTTGTTCCAATGGATCAGCGATGTTGGTTTCAATATCGTCTGGTGTGGCCCCGCGCCACCAAATATGAATTTTCACCATTGGGTAGGAAATGTCGGGTAAATAGTTGATATCCAGTTGCGTGAGACTGAACAAGCCGGTAAAAAAAACAGCAATGGTCAAAACGGTGATTGCAACAGGACGGTTGAGTGCAATGGCAGTGATTTTCATTGTCTATTACCTCCCGCCTCATGCTTGTCTTCAGGTTTAGGAACCGCTTTAGTCATTTTGACTTGCATCCCATCCTTCAGTTTTTCATTACCGACTGTGACAACCATTTCACCAGATTGAATTCCGTGAATAATTTGAACGTCCCGATCTTGTTCTAAGCCAATCTTCACTTTTCTCATACTCGCCTTGTCATTGTTCACAACAAAAACAACTGTCTCTCCACGAGAAGTTGCGAGGATCGCCTTGCCGGGAACAATGATCGCTTCATCGATCGCCCGAATAGTTATGGATATCCTGGCGAACTGACCGGGAAGCAATTCAACCGTATCCAGGACTTTCGCTTCGGCCAAGCGAGTACGAGTGTTCTGCTGAAGTTCCGGATAAACTCGCTCAATTCGAGCATTGAACGTTTTCCCCGGATATGCGTCCAGTTGAACAACAGCTTCAGCATCCTTATGCATGTCTGCAACACGGATTTCCGGAACAGCGAATCGGACCACAAGGGATGACGGATCCATTATCTCCACCAGAGGCGTTCGCGGAGTTACCAAATCTCCTGGTCGAACCAAAACATTGGTTATTACGCCGGCAAAGGGTGCACTTAGAATACATTCATCGAGTTTTGCCTGGGCAAGAGCCAGTTGAGCAGCGGCCTCATTCACAGCCGCTTGGGCAATGGCTACTTCTGTTTTAGTGGGTCCCGCTTTAAGCATGGCCAGTTGTTCCTTGGCTGCTCCAAGCTGGGTCTGGCATTTGATGTAATCAACGCGGGCTTTTTCCTCAGCTTCTCCAGGAAGCGAACCGCTTTTGACAAGCGATTGTATCCGTTCCAAATCCGCCTTGGTAAAAATCGTGCAATCCTCAAAGTGCCGAACAGATTCCTCGGCCTGGGCGATCTCTTCCGGCCGCGCGCCTGCTTTGAGATCGGCCAACTTGGCCTTGGCCACGGACAGCGCCGCCTCGGTTGCCAATGTTTCCTGCCGGTAAATCGGCCGATTGATCTCTATCAGCTTCTGTCCAGCCTGCTCGATGAGGTCGCCTTCTCGCCAAGGACAGAATGAGATTGGCCCTTCAACAGTTGCCTGCATCGTGACGGTGTTTACGGCAATAACCTCTCCCGTGGTCTTCAGAAATTCGACCATACGTGTTCGCTTGGCCGAGATGACCTGAACGTGGGACGCTTTGGAGGATTTGGCTTTCGCTTTCGCATTCTTATCCTGATTGCAACCAGTCATACAAACGATGGCCACTCCAAAAATGAAAGCCAAAGTCAAATATCTTGCTATTCTTCTCATTGTTCTTCTCCAACCGCCAGACGATACTGAGCCAGGGATGTGTTGTAATCCGCTAAAGCTCGATAGTAGTTCATCTGCGAATCTAGTAGCGCCGACTGAGCATCCAGAACGTCGGTGATCGAACCTTTCGCGAAATCGTACTTCTCGCACTCAATCCTTAGACTTTCCTGTGCCTGCTCAATACTCTTTTCGGTTGCTTTCACACGTTTATGGGATGATGCCATGTTCAGAATGGCTGTCTCAACGTCTAAACGAATCTGAAGTTCAAGATCATGCAGTTTGTTCTGGAAGGCAGCCAAAATTGAGCGCTCTTGACGGACTTTGGCGTTGATCCGGCCACCTGCAAAAATAGGAAAATTTATTCCGACAACTACGCTGCCGACATCGTCGTTATTGTTTGTTGAATTGGCATCCCAGCGATTCCCGTAGGAACCTTCTAGGTTCAGCGTCGGTAAATACCTGCCTCGCGACGCATCGACTCGTTTGGCTTGAGCTTCAAGCGCCGCTCGTTCCGCCAAATAATCATTTCGTTGCCGCAAAGCGTTGGCCAAACTTTCTTCCACATCGAGGGCAGATGTTTCATGAATGCTCAACTTCCCGGTGACGGACACATGTTCAAATGCCTCTTTCTGAAGCCCCATCAGGTTGCACAATACGCGGTTTTCAATAGCCAGAACATTTTGTTCTCGAGCTAGCTGTTGCTCCAGATCCGCTAAGCGCACTTCAGTTCGAAGTTGATCGACCCTGGCCGCCTTAAGCGCTTGGATCAACTCACCAACTCGCTTTTTATGTTCTTGCAATGTCTTTTGCGAAAATTCCAGTGACTTAATGACGTGAATTTGGGATAGAATACTGTAGAACACGCTGGAGATATTGAAAACCAATTCTTCTTTGTCTCGTGCCAGCCGATGTTCGGTAGCCACCTGAAGCAATTTGGTCGCCCGTATTTCGTTGATCAACTGTCCGCCCATGAACAGCGGCATTTTCAGTACTATATCATTTGAAGCAAGTTGATCGGTAAACTGTAACACCTCAGACGTACCGGGTCTTCTTGGTTTGATTAACCTGTCCTCACGGAAAGATGAATAAGATCCCACCAAATCCAATTTCGGAAGAATCTCACCAATGGCTATGTCGTGCTGCGCTTTGGCGGCTTGCACATAATAAGAGCTGGCGGCTAATCTTGGATTGTTGGCAAGCGCAATATCGATAGCATGCGCCAGCGTAATCGGTTCTTTCAAGGATTTAGTTTCCGTTTTAACCGGCGGGTCTAACGCGTCTTTATTCACATTCTGCTGCGGCATTGGGGGGTACGCGTCGGTATGATCGAGTATTGTACAGCCAGAAATAATGGCACTTGACAGGAGAACCGCTGTCAGTTTTACCATCATCGGCGATTTATTTAATAACAGTCTTTTCCAAGTGGAGATAAAGTGAAAAATCCGGTTCTTATTGGCCATATTGTTTACACCGCCTTCTCTGGGGTTTCCTCGACCAAACGCAGCAATAACTCTTCTTGGGGGATCACATGGGATACACGACCTTGCGCATCCAAAACAAGAGCTTTGTATTCATGCGCGCGCTTCATGCTTTCCATCATAGTCTTCAAGGGTGTTCCCGGTGCGACGATTACAACGGGGTCGAGAGAGAGTGATCCAAGGGGAGTGTCGTACGGGAAATCATCCGCAACGGCGTTGATTATCGAGTCTCCCGAAACCATACCGACCGGTTTATCGTTATCATCAAGAATGGCGACCGAGTGAATATGCTCTTCGGCCAATAATTTAACGGCATTGCTCAATGTATCCGATAGATGAAGTGCGAATACACCTTCGAGCATGACCTCTCGTGCTTTCGCGTCGGCAATTTTTTCGCCGAAGATACGATGGGTTAATTTTACGTACCAAGCGGCCGATTGGACCTGGACAATATAGGCTAGCGCGATAATCAGTGCGATCTGGGAGCCTTCTTTCCCAAAGACGGTCATCGCAATAGCGAGTGCAATTGACAGGTTTCGCATAACTGTACCATAGACCAGTGCTATCGCATCGCCCCGACTGAAAAACATTTTACCAATGACCGTGCTTATCGTGAAATTCATTCCGTATAAAATGATAAGCGGCAAAATCAGCCCAGCCAATTGAACCGGATTTGCAGCAATGGACTCCGCCTTCAGTGACAGTGCGATAAACACCACTCCCAACACTCCCAGCGTTGAAAACAATGGAAATATGCCTTTGATATCTTTCTGGTATTTTGCTTGTCCATAGCGCCAGACTAACAACTGTTGCGTTATGTTTCCCAACACAAGCGGTAAAAGAACAACGATGAGAATCTGTTTAAAAATTCTGACAAGCGGGATTTCGATCACCGTTCCCATCAGACTCTTGACGTAGAGGGGTGTAAGGACTGAACCAATCAACAACCCAAAGACCGTCATCTTGATGGCTGCAGGAATGTTGCCATGAGCCATGCCGGTCCACGATATTGTCATTCCGGAGGTTGGAAGCAGGCTGGCCAGTAACAGCCCCAAAGTGATGTAGGGAGAGTTTGGAAAGGCGATTTTGCCCAACGCAAACGCCATGAATGGGATCACAGCGAAATTCAGCAATTGCGTAACGATCTGAACTTTGGCATCCCCTCCTTCGAAGATTTTCTTGATCTGGAGGTTGACCATCATTGGATAGACCATGAGAAAGGTAAATGGGAGAATCAATTGTTTCAAAGATTTGACATCCGTTGTCACACCGGCAAAAAAACCAGCCAACATCACGACAGGAATAGCCCATACTAAATTTCGCTGAATGTGTCTTAAAAAAGTGATCATTGTATCGAACTCCTTCGAAATCTTTTTTGCTGGCTTTGGGTGCTGTTAGGGTGCGGGCGACTCTGTGATTACCTTATTCGCCACATTTGCCGATATGTCGTCGACTCAGTTATCGAGTGTTTGAGCGAGTGTCTGGCTTGGCCCAACACCCACGAATCGTTGCGCCTCCCAAACGTCTCTGAAGATGACCAATGTGAGAATACCTGGTCGCCCAGTTGTTCGGAGATGCTGGGAAGCGAATTGACGTTGATCTTCATGAATTTGTGACTGGTGTTGAAAGCCATAGGGATGATGCCTCAACGCCAGAAGCCCTCTCGGGAGTTTCTCCATCATTACAGCGACGGAAGTCAATACACCGCCGAGGACTATCGTCAGCTTCTCGAAGCGAACAGCATTGTTTGCAGCATGAACCGAAAAGGGAACTACTAGGACAACGCCGTTATCGAGATTTATTTTAGTTTTCAAAACCGTACTCCTTATTGACCGCAATCGAAGATAAAGATGAAAAAATTGCGATTTGGCATGTCTTGTCCAACGTCCCGGTGGCGCAGGAGCCCGGCCGGGGGGGGGAGAGGGGGGAGACAGCCGGGCTCCTGTTAGGAGGTGGCGGCGTTGGCATTTGTGCCGCCTATTGCGGGGGTATTGCTGCAGATAACTCTATTTGGTCAAAACACCTATCAACTCTTTTCTTTTTCTAGTTACTGCAAATTCTGAAACTCTTCGGCTTTAGGTTGATATGCATAACCTTCTTCAAAGGCTGCCAAATTGATATTTATCAATTTGGGTGGAACAGTGGTTTGTATCGCCTTACGAAGTGACTCTAAAGAGACGGCGTGATTTGTTTTTGCAAAAAAACCGAGCATCACCATATTCATTGCAACACGATTACCTAACCGCTCAGCGATGCGTATACTGGGAATTGCATGAGTTCGAATAATAGGCGATATTTTTTTTACTGCCGTTAAATCCTTTTCGTAAAATAGAATTCCGCCTTCGGCGATATCTCTAACATTTTTTTTATAAGCTTCTTGCGAAAAGACAATCAATACTTCGGGGCATGTCACATAGGGATAATCAATTGGCTGGTTTCCAATAATTACTTGTGCGCTGCAAGCGCCGCCCCGTGCTTCCGGACCGTAACTTCTTGTCATTGTCACGTGTTTATTATCGTAAACTGCTGCGGCCTTTCCAATGATTGTGCCCAAAAGTATCACCCCTTGACCGCCGAAGCCGCTGACTTTGATTTGAAGATTGCTCATGCCGACACCCCTGTATAGGATACGTAGGAATCACCAAATACGCTTCGGTAGTGGCGATTCATAGCCTCTAAAAACTCAGTACGATCACGATCGATGAATTTCCCGACAATGATTTCTTTACCGGGTACAAGTTTGGCGTTACGAGTGTCAATACCGTGTTCAATTCTGCTTTTCTCTTTAAACATTTTTTGCTGTTCTAACCCACTCCGATAATTATTTCGTCGTCCATACAGAGTTGGACACGGCGAGACAACTTCAAGAAACGAAAAACCTCTTTTTGTAAGTATTTCGCGTATCGAACGACGCAGTTGATGAATGTGATAGGTCGTCCATCGGGCGGCGTAGACCGCGCCGCATGAATCCAGAAGTTGCGGTAAATTCAATGAAGTCTCGAAATAGCCATACGGGGCCGTTGTTGCCACCGTATCGGCAGGTGTCGTCGGCGCAGCCTGCCCCCCCGTCATTGAATAAATAAAATTATTGATACAGATAACTTTGAGATCGATATTGCGCCTAGCCGCGTGAATCAAATGATTGCCACCGATCGCTGTGAGATCGCCATCCCCGCTAAAAATGACAACTTCCAATTCTGGATTTGCAAGTTTTAGTCCTGTTGCAAAGGGGATAGCCCGTCCATGTGTCGTGTGAAATGAATCGAATTTCAAATAACCTGCAACACGCCCTGTGCAGCCAATCCCCGATACGATGCAGACTTTTTTCCGATCGATTTTTGCATCGATCAACGCACGAATAAATGCATTCACTGCAATTCCAATTCCGCAACCGGAGCACCAAATATGAGGAATCCTGTCCAACCGGAGATAGTCATCAAGGGGATTAACCGGGATTATTGCATCTTGGCCGTTTCCTGAAAAAGTTGTTTGATTAAGAACTCCCTCAGGCGCATACGTTTCGCTCATACTGTGACTCCTAAAATCTTCTCAAGAATATCTTCAGGCGATGGCACCACGCCACCGGCGTTTAATACTCCTGTTGTGATTGCCTGTTCACCGGCGCAACGTTGCACTTCACGCAGGATTTGTCCCTGATTCATCTCGACTACCACAAAGGCATTGATGCGTTTTGCCAGTTCTCGAATCCTGGCCTCAGGGAAGGGCCAAACCGTAATAAGCCGCAAATTTCCAACTCGGAAACCTTTGCGCCGCGCTAGTTGGACCGCCCGAGCCGAGACGCGCGAGCTGATTCCATATGAAACGACAAGTATCTCGGACTCCTCAACCCCATCTTCTTCAAGTCGGATGATCTTTTCGGCGTTATTTCGAATTTTGGAAATGAGACGCGTAATAAGCGCTTGTTGCGTCCCGATATTCATATCCGGAAAACCGCGTTCGTCGTGTGTCAGTCCGGTAACATGAACGTTGTATCCATCACCGGCTTTCACCATTCGGGGGACATAATCATCGGATGCCGCATAAGCCCTATAGTCTTCAGTAGATTCATCTGTATACTTACGCAATGTTACATTGATTTTGCCGGGCGGTGGTATCACAACGCGCTCCGTCATATGACCAACACATTCATCCATCATTATGAAAACCGGTGTCCGGTATTCCTCAGCCAGGTTAAATGCTTGCAGAGTCAGATCAAAACACTCTTGTGGTGAATTCGGGCATAAAGCAATAACTTCGTAATCTCCATGGGATCCCCATCGAACTTGCATCATATCCCCTTGCCCTGGGAGAGTTGGAAGCCCTGTCGAGGGTCCGCCGCGTTGCACGTTTACAAATACACAAGGAGTCTCTGTCATTGTGGCATAGCCGATATGTTCCATCATTAGCGAAAAGCCAGGGCCTGATGTTACTGTCATAGCTTTGGCTCCAGCCCACGCAGCCCCGACAATTGCAATCGATGAGGCAAGTTCATCTTCCATTTGAATTAGAATTCCACCGATTTTTGGGAAAAGGCGCGCAAGCAATTCAATGACTTCCGTCGAGGGCGTAATGGGATACCCTGCGGCGAAACGGCATCCGGCAACAACCGCGCCTTCTGCACACGCCGTATCGCCGTCTATAAAATGAACTCCACTGTTGACATACGTATGATTCAAATTCATTTTAGATGTCTCTTCTATCTTGGGATTGGTTCAAATTCGCATTCCGAAAATTGCAAAATCAGGGCAAAACGCACCGCATTGGTCGCAGCCTGTGCAAAGGTGAGGATGCTTAACAACTGGGTAGTGATAACCTTGTAGGCTAAAATCGTTCGATAACTCCAATACCTGCAAAGGGCAAAATTCGATACATAATCCGCATCCCTTGCAGCGCTCCAAATTAACGAATACATGTCCTCTTCTGCCCTTGATTTGCCTCGCGTCCGCTTCAACCATTTTCCAGTCTCCTGCAAGTATTACGCCGCTTGCGTATAATAAAGAATACCACCCAGAAATATTTTTCATAAATAATCATTAAAAACGATGCCCGGGTGACTCCTCACATTGATAAACTAATATTCTATTCGGAATGACTATGTTCAATTTTCTATTCAATCCTAGAGGGCATAAGAAATTGCGCCGTCAGTAATCAACTAATCCGCACCACTGAACACAGAAAAAATCCTTGATGTAGACAATTGCGAATATTGGCGGATGATAAACAACGGTACTATTCGTAATCCCTTTTAATAAATTTTCAGAATTTGGGCATGCGTTGGTGTTAATTCATCCAATGGAGCCGCAGTAACTGCCTTATGCGAGCTCGCACTGGTGTCTAAAGAAGCGCATCCCGAAAACGCGAGGATGACGACTGCTAATAAGATAAAAAGCACTTTTAACTTTTTCATATTTTGATCACCTTTCAGAGAATCTCCACGATCGAATTACATCCGAGCAAGATTTAGATTGAGCCGTCATTAACAAACGGCGGTCCTCTATATCTCAAATTTTTTTTGAGCAATTCGGGTTCATGACTAAAGACAGATTCATCACAGTCCCAACAGTCTTGATCCTGAAGATTGCGCGAGATGTCCACATTTTCACTACATAGCCACTGGCTGACCACCGAATCGGTGGCGATGGTTAAGGGCGAATCGGCCTTGAACTAGACAGCGGCCTTATCGGAATAGGTTCCAGATGAAACATGGCCTTGCTCCTTTCATGATCTTAGAGATTTTATAGTTTCGTAATTCATTATATTAGAATATTGTTATATGTCAATAGTAACATATTGCCATGTTTGCATTGATTTTTATATCTTTATGTAAATCAAGGACTTATCATACAATAATGTTTTTGTTTATGTTTTTTCTGTGGAATCTTTGCGCCAGAAACAGCCTTTGATGACATAAAGTCCCTCGGAATGTCTGTTCCCTACATTTGCGTATGTGTAGATTTAATAATATAATGGAAAAGTTATATTTTGATCACAAATTGCAGGGTACACTCATTATGCCCGATTTAAATTCTCAAGAATGGTCTGAGGCTGTTGGATTTCTTAAAGCTATGGCTCATCCCGTGCGGCTTATCATTTTGCAGCATTTATCGGATGGAGCAAAATGCGTACAGGTTGTTAATCAAATCGTAAACACATCACAGCCAAATCTTTCACAACATTTAAGTATTCTAAAAAAAGCCGGCCTAGTTGGCAGCCACCACAATGGGGCATTGCGCTGTTACTACTTAATGCGCCCTAGCCTGGTACGAAAAGTTTTAAAAGAACTTGAAAAGGATCATCCGGAAAAAGTGCGCCCCCGTGACGCTGTTATTCATGAAGGGAAGAAGTAGGCTGATACAAACTATGAGATAAAGCGTTTCTTGGGGCTAGGCTTAGGTCGTTCGAAGGCAATTTTTGTTGTGGTATTGATGTAGGTTTGCTAAATATCGCGACCACAAAACTGCAATTTCAATTTACGGCGGATTTGAACTTATCTAAAAATTAGGTTTTTAAACCGGCGAAAGAATGAAAACGATGGCGGATTTAAATCCATTTTCGGATTATTCAGAATTGCTTCTATTTCGGAAAGCGTGCGTTGTCGGCTAAATGGTTTATGAATCCATTCCTGCACACCATGCGATTTATAGGTGGATTCCTCTTCCGGATCGACTTGTTCCGCAATCACAGCGATATTCGCATCACGCGCCAATGGCCTGAGAAGCCATAATGCTTCCATGCTTCCCATACCATCGTCTAAATCTTTATCGATCAATATTAGCCGATAGTCGGTTAAACGGGCCAAAGAGACCGCATCCAATGATTTCTCTGCCGCATCGGCCTCAACCGATAATCCCTTCAGCCAATCCTGCAGCGTCTTCACAATTTTAGAGTCGCTAGCCAAAATCAATATTTTTTTCAACGATTCTTGTGGAACTGTCTGTAGAACCATTGCTTTATACCTCGTGATATTCCCCATCAAACCTTCAAATCAGAGATGATGGCTCTTTGAATTTAAAAATCCGAAAAAATAACATATCTTATTTCAGCTGTGGTCCTTATTCATAATTATCGAAAGGCAATAAAACGTCTAAGTTCTTTAAATTGTGGCTGTTCAGGATCGACACCGCCTTTTTGTCGCGGGCCAAGCCGCTTGTTTGCATTTGGCGCAGATTCCACGTGATGCACAAGCAAAATAGACAATGCCGGAAGAACGCAACGACGTACGGCCTTTTATGAGTACCTCCTTCAAAAATACAGTGATTGCAAATAGTATTATATAACGAAAAACTTATATAGCAAGGCGCCAATGGAAAATTATCTCCAGCTTTTCGCATCTCGAATCAATTCAAGCCCTAAGATCAGATACACATCTTCACTACATACAGAGTCGTTCAATCGTTGGAAACCAGAAATTATTTACGCTTGAGAGTTCACAATATGTCTCTGCGTCCCAAGCGTTCACGGCACCATCATCACCTAACGTCACAAAACGCTGCCTCTCCAGATGTTCATTATTCATTGATACATCTAGAGTTATATCGGATGCCGCACTTTTAAACCGCCCCGCTTAACGTCGCACTTTTAAACCGCCGCATACAGCAAATATGGCGGACTTCGTGTTTTGTGTTTTTTTAGCGACTTCGAAGATGTATTTCTTAACCATTTGCACCCTCATTCAGATCGATGGCTTATCATAGATGCATCAGAATTGAGTATTGGGTACCAAACGTCAATTCACTGGAAAATAAGCTATTGCGAGTGTAAAATAGGAGATATAACCGAAAGTTGTGTATTGGGAGTTTGAAAAAGATGAGCGTATCCTCTGGTTGCTAAAACCAATCTCCTGAAGGAGATAGAAAGAGGACACGCTCATGAAGTCAAAGAATACGGTCATTTCATTAGAAGGTCGAGAGTCGAATCAAGTGGGAGGAGGTCTGGAGTTGATTCTACGTGAAGGGGCGCGGCGCTTGTTGCAGGCTGCAGTGGATCAGGAAGTGGAGATGTACATTCAGGAGCACGCGGATGAACGGGATGCGGCCGGGCGCCGGTTAGCGGTTCGCAACGGGTCGCTTCCGGAACGGGATTTAGTTACGGGTGTGGGCCCGGTCCAGATTCAACAGCCCCGTGTGCGGGACCGGCAGGAAGGGCGGCGGTTCACCAGCAAGATTTTGCCGCCGTTCATGCGGCGGGTGCCAAGTGTGGACGCTTTGATTCCGATTTTGTATCTCAAAGGGATTTCGACGGGTGATTTCACAGAGGCGTTGGAAGCGATCCTGGGCCCGAATGCCACCGGTTTATCGGCCGCGAATATTGTTCGGCTGAAGGAAGGTTGGATGCAGGAATACGAGGAGTGGTCGCGGCGAGATCTTTCCGGCAAACAGTACGTGTATCTTTGGGCGGATGGCGTCCATTTCAATGTGCGTCTGGACCATGATCGCCCGTGCATTCTGGTCATCATCGGCGCGCTGCCGGACGGCTCAAAAGAACTGGTGGCGGTTCACGATGGCCACCGGGAGAGCAAGTTATCGTGGTCGGAAGTGCTTAACGATCTTCAATGCCGCGGTTTGGCGCTTCCGCCTCAGTTGGCGGTGGGAGACGGCGCGTTGGGATTCTGGGCGGCTCTGGAAGAGGTCTTTCCTGGCGTCCGCAGTCAACGTTGTTGGGTGCATAAAACCGCGAACGTCCTCGATAAGATGCCCAAACGCGTGCAGCCGCATGCCAAGAAACTGCTCCACGAGATGTACTTGGCGCCGGCCAAGAGTGACGCCCTGCGCGCCTATGACGCCTTCCTCGATCTCTACACAGCGAAATACCCGAAAGCCTGCGCATGTTTAGAAAAAGACCGCGACGTTCTGTTCACGTTTTATGACTTTCCCGCTGAACATTGGGCGCATATTCGCAGCACCAATCCCATCGAATCGACCTTCGCCACAGTGCGTCATCGAACCCGCCAAACCAAGGGTTGCGGTTCACGCAAAGCTACACTGATGATGGTTTTCAAACTGGCGGTTCAGGCGGAGAAACACTGGCGAAGAATTAACGGTTACCACTGGATTTCAAAAGTTATTGAAGGAGTGCCGTTCATCGACGGTCTCATTCAGAAACCGGAGAAAAAAGCCGCATAGACAACCAACCCGGAGGATAGGCACAGATCGACTCCATACACAACTTTTGGAAATATCTCGTAAAATAGACGTTACTACTCTATCGTTCTTACACCTGCCGTACACATTCAGCTTAGTCCCCTAGCCGACATGATTTTCGTTCTTGGATGCCGCATTTCCTCTTCCGACTTTTTTTTTGAATTCACATAAGCCAATATTGGCTCTATTGATTTGATTCACAGTATGCAAAGATTAGCTGCCCGGCCAACCGCTCACCCTCCTAAATTCATCTCCCCGTTTATTGGTTGGCCGGGTTCTCTTCTTCGCCTGATAATCTCGTTATGCATCAGTTTGTCGGCGGCCTTCTCAGGAAGACTCTACCAAGATATCTGGACAAAAATCGTCACCCAAAACAAAAGCCTGCTTGGTGTTGTTGCTGACGATTTCGATGAGGTCTGCATGCATTATTGGAAGATTTGTGAACTTGTTGAAATGATATCATCTCTTGATAGCAATCCATTTGACGATGAATAAAATGCTCCACCATCGCGATTGGGGCCTGCAGTTGCAGGATTCTTTAACGAATGTAATCCTACCGCCCAATCAGTCCACGGCCAATTGTCGGTACGATCCGGACCATGAGATATCATGACGTAAGTCACGCCTGCTTTTCGATATTCCACGTTGCGGTCAGTGTTTTGCAGTTGGCCAAAGCGCAATGCTGATCCGTATTCGTAGTATGCCGCACCATTCGTATCGGCAGGTGCATTAAAGATGTCTTGGCATGCTTGTATACTTGCAAGATAAGGGATGGGCGTAGTGAGAGGCCGATAGCTTTCTCCCTATTGCGTTTCCGATCCCATATCGATCGGCGCCCAATTCCAATCAACCACATAGGATGCGATTGCCGTTTGAACTGTCTTCAACTGCCCATATGTATGGGCGAGTTTTGCGCGCAAACGAGCATTCATGAAGTTCGGAATGGCAATAGCAGCCAAGATTCCAATAATGGCGACGACAATCAAAAGTTCTATTAACGTAAAAGCGCGGTTTTTCATCAACAATAACCTCCTTCTGTGCCTGTTAAGCCAAAATAGGACTAGAATCTATGTTTTTGCTATCAAGCAGCTGCACTTCGGCGGTCCCATTTCACTCCAACAACCGCACATCACATAATAGCAAAAGCGCAATTTTCTATTTCCCCATCTCCCCAGATGCAAGTTCTTTTGGATCGATTGCCACATGCTTAATGCGCTTCCGATTGTAAGTATAAGTGATATGGATGAAACCATTCTCGGCTTGAATTACAGCTGGATATGAATAGTCACCGGGCCGATTCTCAAGGACCAACGCGTCCTCCCATTTTTTTCCGTCTTCCGATACAGCAACATTGAGAAGATGGCGTCCTTCTGTTGTTGGATTATACACCAATAACGCGCGGCCATCGGAAAGTACAAGTGCATCTGTACCTGCATCCGGATTCGGGAGTTCGGTCGGAACCATCGCAGACCAAGTATGTCCGTTGTCTTCGGACCAGGCTTCAATGATGCGGCCAGATGATTGAGACCGGCAGAGAATCTGCATACGTCCGTTAGGATAAACCAAGATTGAAGGTTGAATTACATTCAATGTCTTACCATCGTTAAGCGGCCCAATGATATCCCAGGATTTGCCTAAATCATTTGATTTTTCCAGATGAACCTGCCAAACCTCTTCATCTGTGCAGGGAGGATTTTTGAAATACTCCACACTCGACTGACTGAGAATTGTACCGTCCTTAAGCTGTACCGGTTTATTCTTAATCGGACCTAGAATATCTTCCGGCAGACGGAACGCCTCTGACCAAACCCGGCCCTGATCGTATGAAAGTTTTAATTCTCCCCACCAGAGTGTCTCATCAGGGCCAACTTTATAGAAAAGCATTAACGGGACATTTTCCGGTTGAAAAAGCACTGGATTCCAGCACGGATATCTCTTTCCGGCATGTTGGATGCCGTTGGCAACTTCCACCAAATCGCCCCACCCTTCACCTTTATTGCGACAGACCCAAATCCCTACATTGTTTTGCGATTCCTCTGTACCTCCAAACCAAGCGGCGACAAGACCCGAGGATGTCTCCACGATGGTCGAAGCGTGGCATTGTTCGAAAGGAGGTTCTTCAAAGATAAATTCTTCTTGAACAACACCCGGTTGAGCCAACAATCCCGTATGCTTCTTCTCCATGGGTGGATGGGCAGTCAACTTGGTATTCGGATATCTTAGTGCCTCTTCATGCGGCAGATAGTAGAGGTGGCCATCCTCGGCTCCCAAAAGAAGATCTGGTTTTCCATCTTGGTTCCAATCCGCGATTGTAGGGCTGGTGGAATGTTTGGCGAGTTCTCTTTTTCCAAGCGGACCGATGTGCTTCAAAACAATCTTGCCATCCCGTATCTCGCAATTCCTCCACCAATCGACGTTAATGGAATCGACCAAAAGATCCAGCCGGCCGTCGCCATCCCAATCGGCAACGGCAACTTTGCGACGTCCGCTACCGCCGACAAAATGCGAGTTTAGCTGGATCGGCCTGTTATCCTCATCGACAAAAATCCGTTTCGGTGGCAAGAGCGTAAGACCGCCCTTTTCCTTTTTGCGCTCGAACAACGCGAGATATCCCTCATGGTCAAGCAAAACTAAGTCATTCAAACCGTCTCGTGTAAAATCGACTGCCACGGGTGTCGTTCGCCATTGGGTAACGAGTTGTTTGCCAGCGGGATCCCACCAATTCCATCTTGGTTTGGGTGGAGCACTCGGCCACTCCACTTCGATATGTTGTGAGGCCGCGAGGCGTGGTTTGTGTAGAGTCCCGGTATTCCGATACCAGAGAATCTCTCCAATCATCGAGTTGACAAGAAGATCAGGCAGTCCGTCATGGTTCCAATCAGCCACAGAAAGCGTCGTCTCTCCCCATTTCGCCTCACAAGGACCTTGGATGGAGCCGTTCTCACCTGCCATGATCCGAATGATGCGCCCATCGGCCTTTAGATAGACAGGCGGAGCCCAGCGCGGCTTTATGCCACCCGAAAGATTCTCAAAGAATCCAATATAGCCTGCGGTGTTTCCCGTGAGGATGTCTTCATCGCCATCGGCATCCCAGTCAACGCTTACCGGGGTTGTCGATGCTCCGAATTTCAAATGATCTGCTTCTTGTTGAAAAAATCGTGGTGGCAGGAAATGAGGCGTACCATCTACGATCTCGCCGCTATTCTCGACAAAAGCAACCCGGCCATCTTCCTGCCCCACAACCAAGTCCACGTCTCCATCGGCATCCCAATCGATGGATGTTGGCACGATCATCTGCAGGTCCATACGAATGGTCTCTTCCGCATGTTGCAGTTTTTGGCCTTTTGTATAGCATGGCTTGGAGCGTGTTCCCGTGTTTTCAAAATAGGTAAATGAATCAAGAAATTCCCCGCAGATGATATCCAAATCGCCATCACCGTCGAAGTCGGCGAAATTCGGTGATGGCCAGCCATAAACATCAATATCGGCTCCACCTGCTTGAATCTTCCTTTTGGGGGCATACTGGGGATTAAGGTCCGTGCCGATATTCCGCAGCAGATAAATATATCCATGTAAACGTCCGTTGCGCCATTCGCCATACGCATCGAAGGCGTTATCCCATCCGTAAGTGTTCCAATCTCCAACCCCCACGATCAGATCGTGATCGCCGTCGCCTTCATAGTCGATATAATGCCACTGATTGGCACGAATATGTCCAGGATGAATTTTGACGTTTGAGCGAATATCCTGTGGTTCATTTCCACGGGACGGGTAGACTCGAAATGGGCCGCCGAAACCATTGCGGCGGAAATCAACGTACTCATGACCCGGAATCAGAATCCGAGGATTGCCATTTACATAGGATACACGCATATAACGCGGTGCAGGCCCCAGCCGCACGGCTGGTTTGAAGAGAGGCATTTGGGGATCATCGCCGGGATTTTCGAAAAAATAGACACCGTTGTAGGGGACATCCGAGCAGGCCGCGACCAAATCCAAATCACCGTCCTCATCGTAATCCATGGGAAGTGGAGAGACCCATAGGCCCACACCCAAATCTACTGCCAGACCGGGATGGTTGTACGGTATACGCTGAAAATCTTCAGAAGCGTGAACAGATACAATTCCCATCGTTACAATAGCGACTGACCAAATGATATATTTTTTCATCGTAGAACGATCCTTTTTTCCGGCGTTCTTGTATGTGAATTACCGCTGTTGAATTGTTAATGTGTAATAAAGTATCTCTTCGGTTTGATTGCGATTGGCTACAGCAAGCAATTGCCCATCAGGAGCATAAACGGTGCATCCTCCGACACAGGTTTTTCCGTGACTGTCACCAATTCGATTTGTCACCAGCATGGGTGCACCGATTTGTGCGGCTACTGCAGGATATTCGTGAAAAGATTTCGCTCCCCGGTTGACAGGAAAGAAAACCAACTGAGGATTCAGTGTGCGCGCCTGCTCGATGCAGCGCGGCGCATCCGCATCGGCGCAGATCATACATGTGGCCTGGATGCCAGCAATCTCAAATAATTCCGGACCCGTTCCGGGATTGTAGCGAGCCCATTCATTGCGAAATCCCTCATCTCCCTTAGAACGCCAAAGCCAGGTCTTGCGATATCGATAAATAAAGCCATCCGGTCCCACAAATACCTGGGCGATATGCAGGCGGTCTTCATTTTTCTCCGGCATCCCAAAAGAGATGTAGCATCTGAGTTCTTTTGCAAGTTTTTCCATGGCCTGGCACGATGGCCCCTGTGGTATCGGTTCGGCGAAATTCCCCATATCATCCATGTAGTCTGACGTTGCAAGCTCATGGAACATTACAAGTTCAGCGTCGTGTTGCACGGCTTCACGTGCGATACGCTCCATCGCTTCAAGGTTTTTTTGTACCTGGCCCGGTTTTGAGTCAAACTGTACGAGAGCTACACGAAACGTTTTCCCTTCAGACTCCAAAGCAAATGCATACGGAATTCTTAGCAGCGCTACATGAGTCACTGCCACCAGGCTTACCAAGGCCGATAGCCATAAAAATCTGATTTGCATTAGAAACTCCTTGTTGCCGGTTCTCATTTTCAACACTGTCCAAAGTCATGGGGCAATTCAACCGCTTCGCGGCAGGATGCACACTGCTTATCAACCGGCATCCCATATGGTTTCAGCAATGTATCGCTCGCCATTCGTATGATCATTGAAATAGTAAACTGTCACCAATTTCCCATCGGGCCGCTGCACGGTGCGCGGATAGCCGATATCAATGTCTCCGCCGTTAGTACGCAGGATCGTCTCTTGACCCCAGGTTGCTCCGTTATCGTCACTGAACTTCGCTCGGATCGTAAATGGTTTTTCGCGGTATCCATAGGTCAGGCAGATACGCCCGTCTTTCAGCTGCAACATAGAAGGAGGATTGTGGGACTGACCATGCCGTATCGGCATTCCCGCGTATTGCCATGAGAAACCAGTATCGTCCGATGTGTACAATTCAATGAAATAGGTCAACCTATCAGCAGCGCGTTCTTCTCTTCTAATTGCCGCCAGAATTCGGCCACTATCTAAACGTACGGTTGAAGGCATGATTCCAAATCCCTTAGGCTCCCGTCCGATCCAGGCAAACTGATTCCATGTTTTGCCGCCGTCAATGGTGCGCGAACAGAAAGTGCGGCCTTCGTTCCCATCCGATTTCATTGCGGTCAAAAAGATTAGCAAGTCATTTTTATTCAGTATTTGGTAGTCTGTTCGTGCCTGAATCTCCAGAATATTCGACATCGGCAACCGATAAGGGCCCTTCCAACTTTTACAGCGGTTGGTGGAAATATAATACTGTGAGCCCGATGCCTTCAGGGCAAAGTCCGGATACGTAAAATCCACGTCTTTTGGTCTATCGGATCGCTCAGAAACAGGCGGAAAAGGCGCCTTCTGCAAGTTCCAAGAAAGCCCCCCATCGAGGCTGCGCGCTTGTATCCCTTCAAATGGTTTGTCCCGATCATATAAGTGAATGGTTCCTCCGACTTTTTCGCGGCTTCCTAAGTATCCTTTGCTGAAGCCAACCACAATTTCATCACCCCACGACCAAATTCCGTAATTGGCTGGCCAGGCGGCGAAGCGTCCTTTTTCATAGTAGACATAGTAATGCTCTGCTGTTTTCGGCATATGAGAAACAAATAACCGCCTTGCTTGAGACCATCCTCGCGGCTTGCCATCACCTATCCGATAGACATATTGAGCGTTTGGTTTCAGGTGATGCAATACGATCTTGTGTTCCCGGTAACTTCCGTAATCCCAATCCTTTTGTGTGCTCTTACCTTCTATGACCTGAATTGAATCTCCCATCCAATCGCAATCGATTGTCTCCGATTCTATTATTTGAAGAACGGTCCCTTCCGTGCCCGCATCGGTATCCCAATGAATGATACGATCCGTTTCAAAATTATCGCCCAGGGATTCTACGATATGTGTGGGGAGCCTATATGACGGAAATCGCAGATTCTCCTTTTTTGTAGCATAAATACGGATCGTTCCTTCAACGGTCATTCCCATCGATTGTTTAGAAGCGTGCAGAAAGAGTTCGCGGGAGGGCCCTGCGGGAATAACAACGCTTTGCTGGTTGGAATGACCTCTCAAACCTCGCTTTATGGAACCATCTTCAAACACCCAGGTTGTAGGCACATTCAATTCAGGCAAATTCGACAGATTGGAAATAAATGCCTGTATCGTATCCCCAACCAGAGGTAAGTCATTGTCCGCACAGATTCTCAATCCTTTGGACAACTGAGATTTCGCGAAATTTTTATGTGCAGACACACCATAGATTTCGACATACGCATTCCATTCTCCACCATCCGTATCGAGTTTCAGCAATAGAGGTGTGCGCCCGACTTTGAGTCTGACTTTCACAATATTTTGAGAGCGCTCTGCCATCCGGTCCACAGGATTTTCGACAACGAGCTCTCCATCCAACCATAATTTAGCGGTGTCATTCGATCCAAAGTGAATATATACATCTTGCGCCGCTTCGCTTTCCAATTCGGCATAACAGTAAGCGCAGACGTTTTTCAAAACACCATAGATGTTGGTCAAATCAATGCAGGTACTATCCCAATCCTGCAATGTAAATTGCAGTTTTTTCCCATCAGGATGTCGTATAATTGTTTCCTGTGAAATGTGCGCAAATTGTTCTCCCCCTATCTCTTGAAGATAATCCGTATAGTAACCGGCCCGCCGAGCTCCATCCTGCCATTTTCCAGCGAGAACCGGACTAGGAAACGGACCGGCGACCAACCACGATTCCACGGAAATCGGTTTGCCATCATTCGGAATTCGTGTGATGGGAGGAGATGCCATAACAACGTTTACCATGGCCAACAAAATGCCGGATATGCCTGGGAACATGCGCATTAATAGTACTCCTTGCAGTTGTTTCGTACTCCCCTTTTAATCAGATTTCACGAACCGGATGATTCAGTTTCTGAAATTTGGCGGGAATGCGCCATTATAGATTCTTCCATCTATCTTTAGTTGTTCAACAACAGATGGGTTTCCACCGTACCAGTAAATATCCCCCAAGCTGGTCAAGCCGTTCGAACTCGAATAGGTATTGCCTATGGTATTGTAGCCAACGCCTTTAAATGGGCTGGCCGAATAGATGCCGTTTTCGGAGAGGTCCGGACCTACTGTGAATATGCAGTAGGCCACCTGCCGCCCCTTCACGGCTGTTCCTTGGGTAAAGACGCCGGTTTCATAGGCGCGTGGCGTCGTGAGATTGTCCTCCTGGCTGCGAAATGGGTCGAGCGGAACCGTAGTCATATAGGGAATTGGAGTTGTCAACCAGAATAATCCCGCTTCGTAACGTGGGCGCTTCCAGGGATCCGACTCTGATTCATTCGGATAGGTGTTGCGGTCCAGATAAAATTGTTCATGGGCCATAGCCAATGTTCGTATATCGGAATAAGCCTGGGAAATCTTAGCTCGAATTCGTGCATTCATAAAGTTGGGAACGGCAATAGCAGCCAAGATTCCAATAATGGCGACGACAATCAAAAGTTCGATCAACGTGAAGGCACGTTCGTTCAGGGCGATGTGTTTAATCGGTCTTTGCTTCAACGTAAGAATAATCATTTTAATCGTAAGCGTCCGGTGAACTGCGTGCGTTTCGGTGTCGGAGTTGGTGGTATTGTGTGGCATGGAGATTATCCATGGCCCGAAGTTCAAGTCGTAAGAAAATCGAATCGAAGCAAGAATCGGATCGTTGCCGGTATTGGCGGGGTCAGATTGAGGCGTGGGGCCGGAGCGGGCAAACGCAGAGTGCGTTTTGCCGCCAGCGCGGTTTGAGTTTGTCGGCTATCCCGGGACCGGCAAAATGCACATTGCCACGGCCTTAGGACATGCCGTATGCACTCGAGGACGGCGGGTTCTTTTCTACGGGATTAACGCTTTGGTCCCCCTCTTATTGGAAGCCCATGAAGAACGCCAACTTCAACACCTGCAAAAGCAATTCGAATACCAGCGCCTGCTTATCCTGGATCAAAGTCTTTGGCAACCAACCGCCTCACCGGAGAGTTTTTAAACTGTTTAACGCACCGGGTGCAGATTCTTGAAACCAACGGAGAAAGTTGCCGACTGCGCGATGCCAAGAAGAAACTGAAAAACAAACGATCAGAAATAAAGCCTATGGATCGTGATGCGTCCGGGGATAAAGTCTGCAACTTGAGCCTCGCCGCTTGGAAAACGCCACCGTTTTACCCAGACGTTTCCACAGCTTAAAAAACAACACAAGATTATGAAATTTTGAAGATAATTTGCAAAAATGCAATACTGTAAAATAATGTTTAACTTTTTCACCGCCCAATGACGTATGTGAAAAAATAATTTACACCAAAGTGCCTAGATGAAAATTTGTGTTTTATTTTAGTTTTTTTGTCAACAAAATACTCCGCCATTCGTCAATATTAATAGACCGGTATATGATTAGATATTCAAAGATGAGGTATTGTCTATGCGCAATGATAACTTGGAGCGCCGGATCGCTTTCGAACGTCTCATATCGACGGTTTGTTCACGCTTGGCACGGGCCGATACCCACAACATGGACGAGTCCCTGACTCGCAGTTTGGAGGAGATCGGACTTTTCGTAGAAGCTGATCGCGCCTACCTGTTCCAGTTTAAAAATAGTAACTCCCGTATGGACAATACCCACGAATGGTGTGCCGATGGTGTCGAACCAGAGATCGACAATCTGCAGGACATCGAATGTGAGAAAGAGTTGCCTTGGTTTACGAAAGAGATTCGCAAGGGCGATGCCATCCTTATTCCAAGAGTTCAGGACCTGCCAGACGAAATGGGGCATGAACGCATGCACCTGGAACGGCAGGATATCCAATCTCTCATGGTCGTTCCCATGAAGACGTCCGAACGCATCTTCGGCTTTCTCGGCTTTGATGCCGTGAAGACTGCAAGAAACTGGGCTGGGGACGACAGGATGCTGCTCCAGTTCGTCGCGGATACTATGGCAGGCGCTCTGCAACGGATTCACACCAAAGAGGCTCTTAAGGAGATCGAAGCCAACTTTCACATGTTTTTCGAGTCCATGACAGACATCATGGTCGTCGCCACACCCAAGGGGCGCATCCTCTTCACTAACCAGGCCGTCCGGGACAAGTTGGGTTACTCAGAGCAAGAACTGGCCCAAATGCAAATTTGGGACTGGCATCGTCCCGAGGACCGCGAGGAGGCTAAAGCCATCTTTACTGATATCCTGAATGGCAAAAGGGACTGTTGTCCTCTGCCCCTCATGGCAAAAAACGGTAGGCACCTTCCTGCCGAGAGCCACACCTGGTTTGGAAAATGGAGTGGACAGGATTGTATCTTCGGCATCTGCAAGGACGTCAGCGCCCAGCAGGAGGCCCATCAGCGTTTCGAGGGCATCTTCCGCAGCAACCCCTCCCCGATGGCTCTCTCTTCGAGCCACGACCTGCGGTTTGTGGACGTCAACGACGCCTTCCTAGAAACGACCGGTTATACACGGGAAGAAGTGCTCGGCAGGTCAAGCGTAGAACTGGGATTGATCGTGCTCCCCGAGGCCCAGGACACCGCAGCCGAAATCTTGCACGCGAAGGGCCGTATCGCGAACTACGAACTCAAGGTGCAGTGCAAGGACGGCACCCTTCGCGATGGTCTTTTCTCGGGTGAAGTCATTCGCAACTGGGGACAAGACCTTTTCTTGACCGTCATGGTTGACATTACAGAACAGAAAAGGTCAGAAACATTACTCAGGCAGAGCGAAGATTACCTGAGGACGCTGTTGAATACGCTGCCCGACCCCGTCTGGCTCAAAGATACCGAGGGCGTCTATCTTGGTTGCAATCATAAATTCGAGCAGTTCTTTGGCGCACCAGAAAGCGAAATCGTGGGTAAAACGGATTACGATTTCATGGACAGTGATGCGGCGGAATTCTTCTGTGAGAAGGACCGGGCGGCCATGGCCGCAGGCAAGCCCACCGTAAACGAGGAAGAAATCACCTTTGCCAACGACGGGCACCGCGAACTCCTCGAAACAATTAGGACTCCCTTCTTCGCCCCCGATGACGGATTGATCGGCGTCTTGGGAATCGCGCGTGACATCACCGAGCGCAAGCAGATGGAACTGCAACTGCGTGAACGAGAGCAACGCCTTTCGCTGGCGCTCGAAACCGCGCAACTAGGGTATTGGAAGTGGACGGCGGTTACCGACCGCGTCGAGTGGTTCGGTGACCACCACAAACTCTTCGGGATTCCCCATGAGGACTTCAAAGGCACCCTGGACCACGTACAGCAGTGCGTCCATCCCGACGACCGACAGATGGGGATCGACAACATAAACCGGGCCGTCGAACAGCATATCCCCTTTGACAACACCTACCGTGTCGTACACCCAGACGGCTCCATCCACTGGCTCAATTCCTATGGCCATGTGAGTTATGACGAAAACGGGCAGGCCCAAGCCATGTTCGGGATTACCCGAGATATCTCCGAATACAAGTTCGCTCAGGAAACCGCCGAGGAACGGGTCGCTCAATTGACTGCCCTGCTAGGGGCCATGCAGCACGGTGTACTTGTAGAAGACATGAACCGCCGCGTTGTTTTTGTCAACCAAGAATTCTGTGCCATCTTCGGTATTCCCGAGCCCAAAGCCATGCTTGGCACCGACTGGAATGAAGCGGCCAGGGCATCAGCAAGCCTCTTCGCGGACCCGGAAGCTTTCCTGAAGACTGTGGACGTACGCCTGGCAAATGGCGAGCCGGTGTTGAACGAAAGGCTGGAAATGGCCGATGGCCGTTTTCTGGAGCGCACCTATGCCCCGGTCAACATGGAAGGGCACATGTTTGGCCATCTCTGGCTGTATCGGGACAAGACTGAGCAAATAAGTATTGAGCAGACAATCGCAAGAGCCAAAGAGGAATGGGAAAACACTTTTGACTCCGTTCCCGATATGATCTGTACCATAGACAAGAATCATCGCATTATGAGAGCCAATCGGTCGTTCGCGGAGAGGTTTGGACAGACGCCCAGAGACCTCATTGGGAGAACCTGTTACCAATGTGTCCATAAACTAGAAGAGCCCCCCGAATTCTGCCCACACACTAAAACATTGGAGGACAAGCAGGAACACACTATAGAGACCAGCGAACCTTATCTTGGAGGCGATGTGCTGGTTACCACCACTCCTCTGACCGATGCCTCGGGAAACTTCATCGGCTCAGTCCATGTGGCACGCGACGTGACGGAGCGAAACGCAACAGAATCGCGATTGCAGATAATGGGGCGCATGCTCGATCTTGCCCCCAGTTCCATTACGGTCCACGATACCGAGGGGAACTTTCTCTTTGCCAATAGGAAGACCTTCTCAATGCACGGCTATGATGAAGAGGAGTTTCTCTCCATCAATTTGCACGACTTAGATGTGCCGGAAAGCGAAGCGCTACTGGAGCATCGGTTTTGCGAGATTTTCGAGCGAGGCGAGGCACTCTTCGAAGTCGAGCACTATCGCAAGGATGGGAGTACATTTCCGCTAGAGGTATTGGCCAGGTTAGTCGAATGGCAAGGTATCCCGGCTGTCCTCAGCATTGCTACGGACATATCTGACAGGAAGAGGCTGGAGCAAGAGCGCCTGGAAATGGAACGCCAAGTCCAGCACACCCAGAAACTCGAAAGTCTGGGCGTTCTAGCCGGGGGCATTGCCCATGACTTCAATAATCTGCTCATGTCCATCCTTGGACATGCCGATCTGGCCTTGGACGAGTTGACACCGACCTCTCCGGCACATGCGAATATCGAACAGATCGAAACAGCTTCTCGCCGGGCCGCCGACCTGTGCGCACAATTGCTCGCCTATTCGGGCAGGGGGCGTTTCATCATCGAAGCTTTTGACGTGAGCACGCTCATCGGGGAAATGGCGCATCTGCTTAAAACCTCCATCTCGAAAAAAGCGATCCTTAACCTCCAGGTCGAGAAGAACCTGCCCAAGATCCAGGGCGATACAACCCAAATACGCCAAGTCATCATGAATCTTGTCATCAACGCATCGGAGGCCATTGGTGAACGGAGTGGAGTAATCAGCGTCTCAACGGGAGCGTGCCAGTGCCAGGAGGAGGACTTGCAGGGGGCTTACTTTGAAGGAAACCAGGCAGAAGGCCTGTACATTTTCATCGAAGTAACCGATACCGGATGCGGTATGGATCAGGAAACGCTCGATAGGCTGTTTGAACCCTTTTTTACAACCAAGTTCACCGGTCGAGGACTGGGCATGTCAGCTGTCCTCGGCATTGTTAATGGGCACAAAGGCATCCTGAAGGTTAGCAGCGAGAGAGGGAAAGGAACCACTTTCCGAATCCTTTTGCCGTCCTCTTCAGATTGTGACGAGGATGATCCCCATGAGGCGCCCTCTTCCTCGGGCATTCGTGCGTCAAACGCGCATGTCTTGCTCGTCGAGGATGAAGACAGCGTCCGAACTTTGGGGCAGAAGATGCTGGAACGCATCGGATTCCTAGTAACTTCGGTTTCGGATGGGCGGCAAGCCTTGGAAGTATATGGGCGCCAGGGGCAAAAAATTGATCTCGTTGTGCTGGACCTGACTATGCCTAACATGGACGGAAAGGAAACGCTGCATGAACTCAAGCGGATAGATCCCGACGTAAAAATCGTGATGGCCAGTGGGTATAGCAATCATGAGATAAAAACCCGTTTGGCCGGACAGGATATCATGGGCTTCATCCAGAAACCCTACACATTGGCGCAACTCAAGGAACGCCTGTACCCCCTTTTTGAGAGTTAGAAAGACGAGGCAAAATATGTATTTTCACCGTTATCCTATTATTGAGCATTTTCAAGAACCGCCTGTTTAAATAAATCTCCCAAATTTGTCTTAAATGAAGACACTTGCTTCCCGATCAAATTCCTTTCGGGCCTATTCATCCAAAATACAATCGATTTGTTCATTTTGCAATCAAAAATGACATCTTCTACACCCGCCTTTGGATTGTATAAATAATCTATTTGAGAAAGAAAAAAACCTTCATCTATTAATGTCTCCACAATACGGTCAATAGTTTTCTTATGGTTAGCAACCACGTGAAATTGTATCGCACGCATCTCGTAATTATAGATATCATATCCTTTTATATGTCTAATTATTTTTCCAAGCAAATCCGTTGATTCTCCACCATACAACCGATCATACGGGCTGACATGCGCCATGTAGGCAAATCTGCCAGGATAGCAAGCGACGATAACGGTACATGTAGATACACCCTTCGTTTGTATTAGTTTATCTGCTTCAACACGGACATATTCATCCATATCAACCTTTTTCATTTCCTTAAACGCGACTATACCCGTATCGCTATTTTCCTTCCATATTGCCTCATCGAATAGTACATTTTGTAAACGTTTCATATTCTGCTTGTAATAATCGGTCAGGATTTCATTTTCATCTATTTTCGTAATTAACAACCACTCACTACCCATAAACGGAATAACCTCAAAAGAACTTAATGCTCGAAATCCACGATAATCAATAATAATTACTTTTCCTTTTCTTTCTCTAAATTTTAATTCAATATTTTTCGGTTGTAAATGCCTTGTTAAAATTTTCGAATCGCCGATAAAACGTATATCGGTCAAAAGAAACTGATCTTTGTTCACAATAAAGATTTCTCCAGTTTTACCTAGCGATTCGTAATCGGATACAAGAGAGTTCAGTTTATTGACCGCCCATTGAAGTACAATCCATCCCATAAATTCTTTATTTTCATAAACTGCCTGAAAAAAGAAAGCCGCCGGCTCGTCCGAGGGGTTGTAATATTCAAAGTCTACATAACCTTCCGTGGAATCCGGATTCAAATGCAAAGCTAACGATGAATCTGCCAATTCCCCTAAAAATATATTTTTATGATACTCTGACTCTTTTTTTATTGTAAAAAAGACATCGCCCTCCTTGTCAATCATCATTAGATCGTAAAATTGTATATAATTATCTGCGAAATGTTGAAGTATACATTTTTTATATTTTTCAATCGCTACTTTTGCCTTTTCATGTGGATCGTCCGTTCTTTGTAGCTGGTAATATTCATTTTTTATCAAAAAAAACTCACGGATCACTTTATCTTTACTCACTCGATCTACTTGGCACCGTATTGATTCAGCTATATCTAAAAGCTGTGATTTCTTGTTATTTCTCACTTGTTCTAAACGATTGAATGCCTTCGTATATATTTCGTTATCACAACATATATCTGTATACTCTTCCGTCCATACAAGTCTCCCGCTCAAATCCACGGACAAAATACACATCCATACGACGAGATATTTATACATATTCATAGGCACCCTCACCTTCAGAATTCCATTTTTATATTTTTGATTTTCGCTTATGCATAAATAATATATTTTGATATTATGCGTTATTTTTCCAACGTTTCTTTAACTATTTTAGTTAGATTTTGAACGGTAAATGGCTTCTGAATAAAATTCGCGCCAAGTTCATGCAAATCGTTTTTCACAATAAAATTATCGGTGTAACCTGACATAAAGATAACTTTAATATCAGGATATTGTATTTTAATTCTGTGATAAAGTTCTTTTCCATTCATCCCAGGCATAATTATGTCAGTAAGCAATATATCCAGACTACCTTTATAGCATTGCAGCATTTCTATACACTCTATCCCGCTGGATGATGCCAATATTTTATAGCCTCTTCGCTTTAGCGCATTGATCGCTAACGTTCTAACCATTGAATCATCCTCAACAATCATAACCGTTTCATTACCTATCGTTTCATGAACCTCCGTGAATGTCTCATTGATATTTTGTTTGGAAGGCTCACAAATCATTAGGTATATCTTAAAAACTGTCCCGTAATTCGGTTCGCTATAGACCCAAATGTTACCACCATGTTGTTTGATAATACCATATACTGTAGCCAATCCGAGTCCTGTGCCTTTTCCTCTTTCTTTGGTTGTAAAAAACGGCGTAAAAATTCGTTCCTTTGTTTCTGGATCCATACCATGGCCCGTATCACTTATCGCCATCATCATATAGTAACCCGGCTTCACACCAGGATGCGTAGCGGCATACGCTTCATCCAATTCACATTCATCCGTTTCAATAGTCATATTTCCACCTTCGGGCATTGCATCTTGCGCATTGATTGCAAGGTTCATAATAACCTGTTCGATCTGTCCCACATCGGCCTGAACATATCTAGCATGCGGAAAGAGTTGTAGATTTATATTCACATCCTCACGAATCGTTCTCCGAAGTAATTTCCAAAATCCATTTATAATGTCATTTATATTTACGGATACCATTTCTAAATCTTGCTTACGGCTAAAAGCTAATAGCTGACGTACTAAATCTCGTGCTCTTTCACCTGCACCAAGGATTTGCTCTAAATACATTTGGTATTCTTCATCAAACTCACAATCTTCTAACATTAGTTCGCTATAGCCGAGAATCGGTGTTATTAAATTATTTAAATCGTGTGCAACACCACCTGCAAGTCTGCCAATTGCCTCCATCTTTAAGGCCTGTTTGTATTGATTGTCTACAATATCTTTATCTTCTTGAAGCTGAAGGTATTCTGAAATGTCACGTTTAACCGCTACATAATTGATAATGCTCCCCATTGTATCAAAAACCGGAGATATCGTAGCTTCTTCTGTATAATTTGTACCATCCTTCTTCCTGTTAATTATTTGGCCCCTCCACGTTTTCCCTCCAGATATGGTTTTCCATAGTTCTTCATAAAACGATCTGTCTTGCTTTCCGCTTTTTAAGATATTTGGATTCTGTCCAATCGCCTCATGACTTTGATACCCAGTAATATTTTCAAAAGCAGGATTAACATACTCTATATTACCATTTGTATCTGTGATGACAATACCTTCGGCGGCTTGTTCAATTGCCGAAAGATGTTTTTTAATCTGTCTGGTTGCAATATATTTATCCTTGTTAATATACGCAATATTAATTTGATCTGCAAGTTGGCAGGCAAAACATATTTCGTCTTGCTGCCACTGATGATCGTTTTTTACATGTTCTAAACATAAAATTCCTATATTTTCTTCAGAAATGCCGATCATTACATGCAAAAGTGATGTAATGTATAAAGGCCTTATATATGTCTCAACAAGTGCAGCAATACGAGAATCGGCATGAGGATCGTATATAGCGATATATCGTTCATTTTCAAATGCATTATATGTTGCTGCATATTGCTCTCACTTCAGTATTGTGCCTGATGAATGATTATGAGTTGTATATTCAAACATATCCTTACAAATCAAATCGCCGCAATCTTTGTCAAAACACCATACCCCAACACGTTCAACACCAATAACTTTTGCCGCTATTTCTGTTAACTTTCGAATTAATAGTTCTGGTTCACCTTCGAGCATATACGGTGATCTTGCAAGTTCTGTTATAGCAGTTAACTCATTTCTTTGTCTCTCGATTATATTACATTGCATGTTTTCATTGGCTCGTAAGTCAGTAATATCCGTTGAAATGCCGCATAATGCGATTTTTTCACCTTGTGAATCGACTATGGTTATTGTACGACAATCAAATATTACTTCTTCACCATCCTCCATTCTATTAACAACCTCTCCTCTCCAATGACCATCCTGTAACGTTCGTTCGAGAATTTCTCGTTGAGTAGCGCCACGATTAGAATCTTCTCCGTATATATCTGTTGTCTGTCCAATTATTTCATTCTTTTTATAACCTGATGAAGTTACAACAGCTTCGTTAACATATGTAATACGGCCTGAAAGATCGGTAATAGTAACACGGTCTTTAATCTGATCCAGCACAAGTGCTTGCATATATAATTGATTTTCAGTATTTATCATCTTTGAAACATCGCGGGCCGTAGCAAAGACAGCGGATTTACCTTTATGCAAAAATTGTCGCGCGGATACGAAAACAGGAATATCACTTCCATTTTTATTGCGATGCTGCTGGTTAAATAAAATACTTTTTTCTTTTGAGAGTTTATTCATATACTCCGGAATATCCGCGTTACTATCCGGTGAATTTATGTCTTCTATTGTCATTTTGAGTAATTCATCGCGTGTGTATCCAAGCATTTCGCAGGCGACATTGTTTACTTCAAATATTTCTCCTGGCATACCGTCATTATCTATGTAAAAAGCATATACTGCATCTGATATAGCATTAAACAGAGCCATATAATTTTCCATACTATCACGTAGCGCAAAGTCTTTATTTTTTCGCTCGGTGATGTTACGGTTTACATGCACACATCCAATTACATTGCTGTCTTCATCGTCAGTCATAATAGATACTGTGCTCTCTATGAATATGCTTTCACCATCTTTTTTCTGCTGTATTACTTCTCCATTCCATAACTCATTATACTGAAGTTTCAACATGACTTCCGAGTAGTTCGTATTGGCGTATTTTGTATGAAGCAAATCGTAGATATTTTTGCCTATAGCCTCTTCATCATTCCAGCCATAAATTCGTTCGGCCGCAGCATTCCAAAAGGTAATTTTCGCGTGAATGTCCGTAGAAACAACTGCATCAGATACCTGCTTTAACATGCCTGCCTGATATTTAAGTATCTTTTCATTTTCCTTTCTCGTCGAAATATCTCTCGTAAAGACAAAGATTCGCTCATCAAACAAAGCGACATAACTGCAAGATACTTCAACATCAATTATCGTTTCATTTTTTTTCCGATGTCTTGATTCAAATATTAGATGTCTTTTATTTCGCAACGTGTGAATGTGTTCACGTGTTTCTTCAGGCGTCTCAACAGCCTCAATATCATTGATATGCATACCTATTAATTCATCAACTGTATACCCCAATAAATCCGCAGCGGCGCGGTTCGCTTAAAGAATTATTCCTTTCATATTTATTACCCATAATCCATCAATTGCCGTAGATAGCACATAAGAGTATCTTTGTTCGTTATGAGTCTCTTCAGTAATGTCTCTCGCTACATTTAGAATTTGCGTTATTTCACCCTCGTGATCAAATATCGGGCAACTTCGAATATCCAGAATTTTACCATCCGGTGTATTTATTGTCCCACTCTCGATTTTTCCAGATTTCGTTGTTTTTTCAACAAGGCATTCGGTTACATCCCGTTGGTCCTTGCACCATAATTCATAATATTGTTTTCCTATGATTTCTTCCTTAGCTAAACCTACCAATTCACAGGCGGCTTGGTTAATCCATAAGATTGTGCCTTTATTATTTTGTAGAATTATATAATCACTTTGATGATCAAGAATTAAATCTTGCTGACTCTTTACATATTCTAAGGCATGAGTAACATCTTCAAATTTGTGAAGTAGTTTAAAATAAGGCCGGTTTAAACCATATTGCAAAATTGCATAATACAATAAATATATAGTAAAAAAATTAAAATAGTATCCGATATGATTATTTATGTCATAGAAATCATGATATAATATAAAAGCTATTTCGCTCAATAAGGATAAATAAATCATACCTTGAAGCAACATCATAAGATTATGTTCAAAAGAATTACGATTTTTCCATAGACAGTACGATGCTACCAAAAATATGATGCAAATTATACATTCACTGATATTATTGAAACTTGTATGGCCTGCGTTTTCAACATAGCAAGCCGGAAATACCGGCCATACAAAAATAGTTATAATCCCAAGCGCTGTGATGCATGTATAAATAAATAGTACAATATAAGGAATAATACGTTTATTTAAAATGAATGAAATATATAAAAGACTACAAGCCTCCATTGCACGGCCCGCGATCCGTAGTTGTGTGGAAACGTTCGCGTTGACATCGGGTATTATTTCAATGCCTGGATAGGATATTGCATGTGAAAAATTAATAATTCCTATAAAAAAGTAGGCAATGCCAATGAATAGTATGGCGCTGTTCTTTACAATCGATGTGGTATTCCAAACAAGTAAAAAGGCCGACCAACCAATTGCTATTGATATAAACTCAATGATGACGTGAAAATGTACATGAGTGTGTCGAAATAAATACGCGATAAACGTTATTACGAAAAATACGACTGCAAAATGAAGAAGTGCGTTATATTTATTTGTCGCCTCTATTTTTCCATTATAAAAAGACGAATACTTATTTTGAATTGTATCATGTTGAAATACCATTGTCCCTTTCCTTGCCCACTCCTACTCACACATGATACTGCAATTGTAATATCAAGTGAGTGCAGTGCGTAAAGCCTTCCCAAGTTCATTGATTTGGAAAGGTTTCTGTAAAAATACAAGAGATTGCCCAAACCGGCGATCATCTAAATATTGATTTTTTCCATATCCGCTGGTCAAAACAACCGGAATACTCGGTTCAATCGAACGTATTTCTTCTATGGTTTGTAGACCATCCTTGCCAGGCATACTTAGATCACATAATACACAACCAAAACGCCCTTTGTTTTTACTAAATAAATCTACGGCATCAATTCCGTTTTCTGCAGTTAGCACTTCATAACCAAGACGCTCCAGTAATGCTTTCGTTACATCCCTAATAACATCTTCATCCTCAGCTAGTAAAATCATTCTGTTTTGGTTTATTGCATCATCAATGATGTTTTCTCCGGCATTTTCAATCATGAGCGGTTCTGAATCGAAGGGCATAAGAACTTTAAAGTTGCTGCCTCTTCCCGGCATGCTTTGAACAACAATGGCACCATTGTACGATTTTATAATCCCCAAGACAACAGCTAATCCTAAACCGCGACCCGGAAATTTTTTCGAAAAGTAAGGATCGAATATTTTATCCATATCTTCTGCTGCGATACCATCCTCCTTATCGATGACCTCGATACATGCATACGAAGGCTCCGTCGCTTTCCAGTCAATTGGGTACAAATATTTATCTACAATATCTTGCGATGCAATTCTATTAAATGATATATATATTGTTCCACCCTTAACTACCATAGCTTCATAAGCATTTGTTACCAAGTTTACAAGAACTTCACACATATGTTCTCTATTTGCTTTAATAAACAATTCCGATTTACACTCTTTTACCTTGATATAAATATTATCAGATACAATGGACTGAATATTTGAATTACTATTGTGGTATATGTCCACAAGGTTGATTCTTTCTTGTTTTTCATGAACCTCACCTAAACAAGTAAGCATCAATTTTCCGATATTTGCGGCCTCTTTATGAGCATTTAACACTTCGTTGAAATATTTATTATTCTTGATAGAGTTTGGCAATTCATTCATAGCCAACTCCATGTTGCCCATTGCCGCCGCAAGTAAATTATTAAACTTATGTGCAATCGCACCGGCCATTCGATTCAGACTTTCTCGTTTTTGCAATTGCAGCGCTCTCTTATCATATAACTTTCTTTCTTCTTCAATCTGCTTTCGTGCTGTAATATCGCGAATCACACTACAAAACAACGGTACTAATGCTTCATTATTACTTATGCTATGAAATTGTATTTCGACATGCAATTTTGTACCATCTTTACGCATGATTTCGTTTTCATAAACATCGGGATAACCATTTTGCAATAAACATCTATTCCAGATATTATCACCTTCCCATTTCCGCCAATGCAATGGCGCAATATGAGAGAAATCATTTAGCGTCTTCAACTCATCTTGACTATATCCTAACATCCTGCAAAGGCAGGCATTTGCCTCAATAATTTGTCCATTCACATCAACAACGCAAATACCATCTTGAATTCTTTCAAAAAGTTGACGGTAACGACGCTCTGTTAACAAAAGCCTTTTTGTTCTTTTCTCTAATAATTCTCTTATATGAATCAAATCCTTTTCTTTTTTTGATTTTTGACATAGTTCTAAGAGGTATTCAGGTTCAAATGGCTTAAAGACATGGGCTGATGCTCCTTGACGAAGCCAGTTTAATGCCAATTTAGGATTTGGATCAACTGTTGTCATTACCATTACGCAATACGGCTGAACTTTAATAAATTCTTGTAGTAAAATGTCACCATAGCCATCCGGTAAATTATGATTAATAATAACATATTCATATATATTATTACGAAACAAATATCTTGCTTCTTCAAGTGTACGCGCATTATCCGTATCGTAACCTTGAGTGCGAAAAGTTCTCTTAAGTATTTCCGCTTGTTCATCACTTGCATCAACAACGAGCGATCGTGAAGGTGATCGTTGCGATTTATGTTGAAGCAGATCATCAATTGTTTTCATCAGCGAAATGCCTTTTACTGGCGCAGCCAGAAATGCATTCGCTCCCGACTCTGTGATAATACGCACTCCCTCAGAGCCGGCAAACGTTGCCGAAATGACAAGAATGGGTGTGTGGTTGTACTTTTTGTATTCCGATGAGCGAAGCAATCTGCAAAATCGCCAACCGTCGATTCCTGGCATATATAGGTCGGTGATGATTAAGTCAGGAGGACTATCATTAAGTAAACTGTCAAGAGCCTTTTCTGCATTGCTGTAGGCTTTTACATCAAAACCTTCCTTTTGCAAAAGGCCGGTCAGTACATTGCTTTGAGTAATATCATCATTAACAACAACAATTTTAGTGTGGATTGGGTCATAATGTTGTGATTTCGTATTCATAATTAAACCGAAGTGAAATAAATATAATATTAATCTATCTCATAAACATCGTATACAACCGCAAAGTTGTAATTATTTCTATTATAAATAATATATGAATTATAATATCTATGAACATCTATTTTTCACTTATTATACTCCACTCGATTTCGTCCTTTCTTTTTAGCCTCGTATAAGGCCGCATCGGCACGTTCAATTAATGAATCTACTGTATCAATATCTTTTCTAACTGTGACACCGATACTAACCGTGATCGATATTGGACCGGCTTGTGTATCAATCTTGTTATTTGACACAACCAAACACAACCGTTTAAACATATTTAGTGCGTTATCGCTATTCTCACCCGGTGAGACTATCAAGAACTCTTCACCACCAAATCGCCCAAGACTATCGTATTTTCTCAAATGTTTTTCGATACATTGAACTAATCCACAGAGTACTTCGTCGCCAACCTGGTGTCCGTAAATATCATTTACCTTTTTGAAATAATCAATATCACATAGGGCAACAAGTAGGGAGCCTTCATTTCTTTGGACTCGTACAATTTCCTTATCCAGCACATTTAAAACACCGCGACGATTTAGTATTCCTGTTAAAGGATCTGTTAAGGCTTGTAGTTTAAGTTTGTCGCGAGTTTGTTTTAACTCATTAAATAACTTGATAAAACGGCACCCCACCTCAACTCGAGCACAAAGTTCTTCTTGATCGAAAGGTTTTGCAATATAATCATTAGCACCTGCACCCAGTCCTGAAACAATATCGCCTTTTTTTCCTCGCCCTGTCACTATAATAACATAAGCAGGATGATCGCTTTTTTTTGATCGTATCTTCTGACATACTTCAAGCCCATCAAGTTTCGGCATCATCCAATCCAGTAAGATAAGTTCGGGTGCGTTGGGATGTTGCATGATGTCCCAGGCTTCTTTTCCATCACATGCTATAATTATCTCGTAGCCTTGTTTTTGAAGAATTGCTGTGAGAATATTCCGCGATGTAAGATCATCATCGGCAATTAGAATTCTCATTGAAATATATCCCTTCTATTATTCAGCATTTATAATGTTCTTATTTATCAACAATGTAATTAGAACTGGTTTCAAAACCCTAGACTATGAATGGTCGAGGATCGAATCTCCTGATGAGCTTTTTTCTTAGCATATTTCAAATAAGGTTGCCAAAGTCTTAGTAATCCTAAAGGAGTTATGAAACTACTTTTAGTAAAATATGTTAATATATTCATTATTCTGTTTACCGCTGATATATGAATATCACGATGTCATCTTCTCGACGGCATCTCTGTATCGTGCAAAATCATATTCCAATTGATTGATGTGTTCTGCGACAAATTCCATATTGCCGGCTTTCGCTGCCTTTTCAACCTTAAAAGCCTCAGCACGTAGCGCTTCACCGCCAACATTTGAGGCTGCACCTTTAATGGTATGTGCTTGCCGTTCCACATTCTTCACGTCTCCTAAGTCGAGGTATTGCCTTAAATTATCAATTTGTTTTGGAATATCATCAAGAAAACCTTTAATAACAATTTGAATCAAATTTTCATCGTTCATTAAACGGTCAATTAACGCTTCCTTGTCAAAAATAGGTATTGTTTCTTCTTTTTTTAGTGATTCCGGATTTGTTTCGTATGAAATGCAATATGTAGAATTAACCTTATTGGGGGGAAGCCATTTTTGCAGAACTTTAGCTAAAGTATGTGGACAAACAGGTTTCGAGACATAATCGTTCATACCAGCTTCCAGACATATTTCGCGGTCGCCTTGCATGGCATGGGCGGTCATGGCAATCACAGGAATTGAATTATTTAGTACTTTCGTATTTAAATGCCGAATTTGGCGTGTAGCTTCAAGCCCATCCATTTCCGGCATCTGCACGTCCATAAGTACTAAATCATAAGGAATCTCTCTGAGTGTTTCGATTGCTTCCGCACCATTGGCAACAGCGTCGACTCTAGAGTATCCCAATTTTTGAAGAATACTTTTTGCGACAAGTTGATTGGTAAAGTTGTCTTCTGCTAAAAGAATTCTTATTTCGCTATGTCGTTTTTCACGAACTGAATGGCGTGTGATAATAGGCTGTGATACTTGTATAATATTCTTCCCTGAGAGAACGGTCGTTAGACTATCGAATAAATCTGACTGTCGTACGGGTTTGGGCAAATATGCCGCAAACCCAAGTTTCTTCATACGTTTTGCGTCACCACGTTTTCCAAATGAAGGCATCAAAACCAATTTTGTCTCTTGCAAATTTAAGTCGTTTTTTATGCTTTTTCCCAAAGTTTCACCATCCATACCAGGCATCTGCATATCCAGTATCGCAATTTGATAGGGATCGTTATTCTCTTTTGCCTGCCGCAGCATTTGGAGTGCTGAAGGTCCATCGGGTGCTTCATCTACATTTACTCCCCAAGCAAGTAGTTGGGTAAGAAGAACTTCTCGGTTGGTTTGATTATCATCAACAATCAAAATATGAGATCCGCGTATATCTTTAGCAATAGATTCTGCATGGTCTTGCTCGGATTGTTTAATAAAATCGGCTGTAAACCAAAACTCTGTTCCCTTACCCTCCTCGCTTCCAACGCCGATCTCTTCCCCCATCATCTCACATAGTTGTTTCGATATCGCCAATCCCAAACCGGTACCGCCATATCGACGCGTTGTTGAAGCATCGAGTTGTGTAAATTTCTGAAAAAGGGAGTCTTTTTTTTCTTTTGGGATACCAATACCGGTATCTTTGACACTGAAGCGCAATACAACTCTTTCGTTACTTTCTGATACTACATCGGCACGTACGGCAACTTCTCCTTCATGAGTGAATTTTATTGCATTTCCTGCAAGGTTAATGAGGATTTGTCGTAAACGGCCTGGATCTCCTCGTAAATAAGTGGGTGCCTCAGGTGCAGTGGCGCAGATAAATTCTAATCCTTTGTCTATAGCACGCATTGCCAGCATGGATGCAAAGTCATCTAGTAAGGCGTGTAGATCAAAATCAATAATTTCTAATTCTAATCTACCCGCTTCGATTTTCGAGAAGTCCAGAATATCGTTTATGATCCCTAAAAGTGACTCACTGCTGGTGCGAACGATTTCAGCGAAACGGTGCTGCTCTTCATTAAGTTCGGTATCCAGAAGTAAACCAGACATACCAATTATCCCATTCATGGGCGTTCTAATTTCGTGGCTCATATTTGCCAGAAACTCACTCTTGGCATTATTGGCCAGCTCGGCCTGAGCGGTCATCTCATTTGCGCGCTCGATTGCCTGTTGGAGTTGGCGGTTTGTTTCCAGGAGTTCCTCTTTAGCTTTTTTTGCAGGTGTTATATCTGTATGCGTACCAAACATCATTAGCGGTCTGCCATCATCGGTCCAAGTGACAACACGTCCGCGATCATATATCCAAACCCAACACCCATTTTTATGCTTTAATCTGAATTCACATTCATAATATTCTAATTCCCCGCTAAAATGTTTATTTAATAATAGACTGGCTTGATGTAAATCTTCAGGATGGATCAGTGCCTCCCAGGTCTTGATGCTGATGGGGGCCAGTTCTTCAAGCGTATACCCGACCATTTGTGCCCATTTTTCATTAAAGATGGTTTCACCCGTCTGAACGTTCCACTCCCAGGTACCTGCATTTGTTCCCTCAATAATGCCGACCAGCCGTTGACGTTCATTCTTTAGATTTTCTTCCGCCTTTTTCCGCTCAGTGATATCGCGAACAGAAGCCTGTAGAACGCAAATTCCGTCAAGTTCCATTACAGTGAGGAAGACTTCGGTATGAAAAACTTCTTTGGAATCCAGACGTTTATGAAGCCATTCAAAACGACAATTACCTTTTTGCATTGCGGTATTAATTCGCTCTTGAATAGCCGTCAACGAATCGCATCCGTTTGGTTGTTCAGTGGGTGATATATCCGCCGGATGCAGCGAACAAAATTCTTCCCGCGACTCGCATCCGAACATGGAAAGTGCTGACTGATTACAATCAAAGAAACCACTTTCATCGAGCATAAGAATAGCGTCACAACTAGAATCATAAAGCGTTCGAAATTTTGTTTCTGCCCTCTGTATATCCTCTAACGTCCGGGTCCGCTGAATGCCTGCAGCCAGCACGTTGGCAATAGATTCCATAAAATGCGCTTCATCTTCGCTATATTCCTGTATTTGGTCATGATGTATACCAAGAACACCGAAGGGATATTCTATTCCAGGGATTGCAACAGTAATACCACCAACGACATTGTGCTTGATCAATAATTCCGGGGGAGTAAAGCGACTTTCCTTGTGGATATCGTCAGCGATCACCGGTCTATCTTGTTTTAGTGTATACCCACCTTGTGACCCGGGACCGTCAGGGACTGAACAGTGATTGACCCAACCTTCATCCCAACCGATGCCGGCTCGTAAAAAAAGAGTTCCCTGCTCCGGCCGGTGCTCTAAAATTTCTGCATATTTTGTGCCTAACACTTGGGTAATTAGTTGTAAAGCTTTTTCAAATAATGAGTCCAGGCACAATTCCGATAAAGCAAACTGACCAAACTCTGCGATGGTAGCCTGTTGAAAAGCACGGCGCTGCAAAATTTTTTCAATCCATTTTCGATCTGTGATATCCGAGAAAGCTAGCAGAACATGTAACATACCATCTAAAATAAGAGGCTTGGCACTAATGTTAAGATGAAATATCCGCTCACTGCCGTCAATCAGCAAATGCTGTTCGATTTCGATACCGGAAATTTCATTTTCTGTATGTAGAACATGTTCGAGGATGTTTTGAACGTGACAAGATGAACAAGCCATAGCGTTTCCGCATCGATCGGAAATTTCGCCAGCGTGAATACATCCTAAACCATCTCCATATTTGCGCCCTAATATTTCTTCCACCTCTTTGGCTACAAACCGAGCTGCCATCTGATTTATTTGTACAATCTCGGTGTTCCGGTTAAAAAGTAACATCCCAACTTGAGCAGCGTTGAAAATGGCCTCGAAATTTTCACGTTCTCGTTTCAGTACTTCGCCTTTTGTGCGCAGTTCCTCTTCGACCCTTTTTAGATTCGATATATCCATGAAACTTTCAAGGAGATACTCACGCCCACCTAAATTTAGCTGAGTGACAGTCTTAAGGACCGGAATTTCTTCTCCTTCCGCCATCAAAACCACCCGCTCCGCGTTATCCACAACTTGTCCTAAATCGAAAACCGGGCATTTTCCGACTTGGGCTGGACATACGTGTTTGTTGCAAACTTTTCCGATAAGTGCCTCACTGGGCACTCCGATCATTTCAGCCGCGGCGGAATTGATATCTACAATTATACGATTTTGCGCTTCAACAAGCATTATTCCCATTTGGACGTTGTCCATGATGGCTTTAATTTTTTCATTACTTTCCCGAAGTCTCTCCTCTATCTGTTTTCGTTCGGTAATATCGAGCATGACTCCCACGAGGCCACCGACCGTCCCGTGTTGCTTCCAGAATGGTGCTTTTTGAAAGATGACATACCTATAACAGCCATCAGCGCGCATAACTTCCGTCTCGTAAACCTGATCGGATTTGCTTTGGATCAATTCCATATCTGCAGCATGATAAATTTCTGCGAGATCGTGTGGAGCAATATCGAATACGGTTTTTCCAATGATATTTTCGCGGGAGAGCCCAAGAAATTCCTCAAACGAAGTGTTACACCCCAAGTATACACCCTGATTATCCTTATAAAATACAGGCGTTGAAATCGCATTGATAATGGTCTCTAGTAAATCCCATTGCTCGTACGCTTTCTCTTCGGCTCGTTTTCGCTTTGTGATGTCAAAATTTACACCCGTCATACGGATTGCTGTGCAATTGTTATCTCGTATTACTCGTGCATGTGCTTTGAGATAATGGATTTCTCCATTGGGTTTAATAATGCGAAATTCAGTATCGAATTCATTTTCACCAGAAATAGCTTTCTCGACATCCCGGCTCACCCTTTCCAAATCATCCGGATGGACTCTTTTTTGCCAAGACTCATAGACTTCTTTATGGCCCTCGGGACAAACTCCGTAAAGACGATACATCCAATCATCCCAAATGAGTACATTGTGAACAAGGTCTAAATCCCAAATACCGATGCCTGCAGAATCAGCGGCCAGTGTAAATCGCTCGTTTGCAATTTTGAGTTGCTCGCGGGTCTCGTACTCTGCGGTTACATCACGGAATACCAACACAAATCCAATCGTCACGCCATCATCGTTACAAATTGGATTGACCGATCTTGAAATGTGGTATTCCTTACCATTTCGATCCACAAGTTTAGAATGATTGGAGGGTTGTTCGACTCTTTTATTACTTCTAGTTAATTCGATAGGGCTACCGCAGATTTTACCTGTCACAGCATTGTACATAACAAACACATTGGTCAAAGGTTCACAGGCTGCCTCATCCCGAGACCAGCCAGTAAGTTGTTGCGCTGCTGGATTTATGTCTAGGATAAGTCCCGATTTATCGGTGGTAATTACCCCATCACCAATGGAATTCAAAGTCGTTCGCAAGTACTGTTCGCTTTCTTTAAGTGCTTGTTCTTGAATTCGTAGACGTTGATTACTTTGCCCATGCATCCCAATAAAAAAAACAAGAAGCATCGTCAAAAAAGTTAAGCTCACTGGTACGAAACAATGTTGCATGATCGTCTTGTACCAGTCACGTGCATCAATATCCATCCCCAGTACGGCGATTATGTTTCCATTTTCTACATCGTGTATTGGAATGAGAGCAGAAATCCACTGTCCCCAACGATCTGCCACCGGACCTATTGTACATTCTTTGTGATGCTCAAAGGCATATAAGTATTCTTCGGGTATTTCATCATAGATTTGACCAGCTGGAGACTCATCTTCCGAACCCATTGATTCAGAATCTACATAAAAGAAGACCGTGCCATCGGACTTGCGGCCCATGAGGTATAAAAAACGGCATTTGGCGTTGGCCAATCGGCAATACGCAAGCTGTTCTTTAAGCCGCAAATAAGAAGGTGTGTTTAAATCAGCGTCCGACCCGGTGAGTGTTTTCACGTGATTGGGGTTTAATCCACCAGCCACCAAACGTGCATGATCGAGTAAATCTTCACGCAAAAAATGATTGGTTGTTTGAATTTCCCATCCTGTAAATAGACCTCCAACAATTAGAATTAAACAACCAAATAAATATAGTCTTTTATGATCACTCACCTTTATTTCCATCCACAATTCACTTCATGCTATAGACTGTCAAAACCAGCGAGCCCATTGGTTATGATCCATCTAACTTTTTAAAATCTAAAATGCCAAAGGCATATCCCATAATGACTTTTCATGATGTGGCGGGGAGACGTTATGCGTCTCCCCGTATCTTATTACGCTCTAAAGATGACTTGGGCATAATTCAACTCCCGAAGGCTATCTCAACACGAATCCTTTACCCATCTCCGCACGGGCGGCCTCGATTGCGGCGTTTAAAGAAAAAAGATTCATCTGCTCGGCAATATCATCAATAATGCCGATTTGGTCGGCAATGCGCTTCATAGCGTCGATTGTCTCCATGACGGCACGTCCGCCTTCTTGAACGCGCATTGCGCAACTTTCTGTTTTGGCATTGACAGATACAGCACTCTCGGAATTTGCTTTGATGGATGCATTCAGTTCTTCGATCAAGGCCGACGTTTCTTCAAGGTTCGCGGCTTGTTCGGTGGAACCTGAACATAGATTCTGAGCTGATGCGGATAGTTCTTCACTGGCTGACGCGACTTGTTCGGCGGCTTGGCTGATACCGCACATAACATCGCTCAGGTTGGAAACCATAGAATTTAAAGCGCTGGTAAGAATCCCGATTTCATCAGCCTGCTTGACATCGAGGTTTTGCGTTAAATCTCCATCCGCAACCGATTCAGCAAACTTCACACCCTTAACGAGAGGTGGAGCAATACTGACCGCCACATAGAGCGCCACAACGACAACGATACCCACAAAAATAAACAATGCGATTAATCTGGGTTTAATTTTAATATCTTTTAAACTGCGCATCCCCGTACACTCTTTTACATGTAAATTTTTTTCCATATTTGTAGGCTTGTTATGCGGCAGTACGTACCGTATCCTCGATCCCCGCGAACTCTTCCTCTGTAAAAATTCTGTTGATATCTAATAGAATTACAAGCCGATCTTCGAGTTTGCCCATGCTGCTAATAAAGTCTGTTCGAATATTTGTTCCAAGTTCCGGAGGAGGTTCTATTTGCGACGATTCAATCGTGATGACCTCACTGACTTCATCGACGATCACTCCAATATTGATTCCGTTCGTATCGACAACGACAATTCTAGTTAGCCGGTCTATGGATTTGATGGGCAATCCGAATTTTAATCTCAGGTCGATTGCAGGCATGACCCGGCCCCGCAAATCCAACACTCCACGGATAAAATCAGAGCTGAGCGGTATCTTGGTGATTTTTTCGAATCGGATAATCTCTTGAACTTGAATTATGGGAATACCATATTCTTCCTCACCCAGCATAAAACTGACATACTGTGCGCTGTCTGCTTGATTCTCTTCTCGCATCTTTTTCTCTTCGCCGTTCATCGTTAGGGGTAACCTCCTAATCTATATGTTTTTTGAGCGATATTTTTAATTTAAGAAATATGCAAGGGTGGTAATTGCTTTGTTCGATACCGCCAAAAGACAGAGGGCAGCGGTACTCTGCAATTTATAAAGCCGTAAATATGGGAGTCTGTATCGGGTGTTGTGTTTCCAATAGTCCATATCCCCACCTGCGTAGTAATGACTCTTGTTTTCGAAAAAAATCCACACCTGTTAACTTGATACACATTGATCGCAGCCAAATAGCCCCGCTGTCTTCATCTATTTAAATTGAGATGATTTATGACTCTATGTCGAATTCTTCCTCAAACTACTCAAACATCATGCCAGAAGACAAGAAAAGTATAAGTCATTAAGATTAAACAGGTTACGCTCAACAAAGTATCTAGATAAGTTAATGAATCTTACCTTTTCCTACGCTTCTACTCCTATTTTCAGGAACCAATCTTAAAAAGAGGATTGAACCTGATTTACGACGTGGTCTGAAAAATCTGATTGGGCGTGAAAAATACAATCACCGGCAGCTTTGGGTGTATAGCAGATGCATAATTGCTGATTTATTATGCCACAAGTCACTTATATTGACTTTATAAGTCCAGATATCCGTGATATAATTTTACAAATGGTACTCGGAGATTACTCGTAACGTAACGATATAACTCATTTTTTAACAGGTATGTAAACAGAACTACACATGCCTGGGGGAATATGTTGCGGTTGAAGTTATGGTCTAAACATGGCAAAAATCCTACTGATCGATGATGATCGTATGATATGTGACATCCTATCGCTCCGTATCCGACGCATGGGACATGAGACATGCTTTGCTTGCACATTGGAAGATGGCCTCAAGCAGTTGTCCAATGCTTTTTTTGACCTCGTTTTTCTCGACGTAAATATGCCGGACGGAAATGGTTTAGACGTTTTGCCGAAGATACGCGAATCGGCATCTTCTCCTGAAGTCATCATCATTACAGGTCTTGGGGATCCCGATGGAGCCGAACTGGCTATTCGCTCTGGCGCTTGGGATTATGTTCAAAAGGGGGATTCCATCAAAAGTATTACTTTGCCTTTGATGCGAGCCTTACAGTATCGTGAGGAACGACTGCGAAAGAAGATATCTTCAGACCTTATTCGCGAAGGCATCATCGGCGAAAGTTCATCTTTAATGTCCTGTCTAGATCTCGTCGCTGTGGCTGCCAATAGCGATACAAACGTTCTTTTGACCGGAGAAACAGGAACCGGTAAGGAACTTTTTGCTTGGGCGATTCATCGCAACAGTACTCGTTCGGAAAAGAACTTTGTTGTGATTGATTGCGCCGCATTACCGGATTCTCTTGTAGAAAGTATGCTTTTTGGACATGAAAAAGGCGCCTTTACAGGGGCTGATCGATCCAAAGACGGCCTCATATTGCAAGCCGATAAGGGAACCTTGTTTCTAGATGAAGTTGGAGAACTTCCTTTATCCCTGCAAAAGGCTTTTCTCCGTGTTCTCCAAGAACATCGCTTTCGCCCTGTTGGCAGCAAGGATGAGATTCGGAGTGACTTCAGACTCGTTGCTGCAACCAATCGCGATTTAGAGAAAATGGTCAGGCAGGGTAGTTTTAGAGAGGATTTATTATTTCGTCTTCGCTCTTTTACAATTCACCTCCCTCCCTTACGTGAACGTCCGGAGGATCTTAAGAAGATTGTCATCGACCATCTATCCAAATTAAGTCAACGATATGCCATTGCCGAAAAAAATATATCACCAGGTTTCTTTTCGGCCCTCGATTCGTACCACTGGCCCGGAAACATTCGAGAATTAAAGAACGCTCTAGACTACGCATTCTTTGACGCCCGCAACGATTCAATATTATTCGAACAACATTTACCCACTGAAATACGAATCCAAATTGCAAGAGACTCCGTTCAATCGCCGCCCATCGACAATTCATCAATTCGATCCACATCTATTGAACTCTCTTGTAAGGACGTATTTCCATCGCTAAAAGAATATCGCGAAGAATCCGATCGAGAGTATTTGGAAAGTCTCCTTCAAAAAACACAAGGTGATATGAAAACAGCATGTTCGATATCAGGCCTATCGATCTCAAGGCTTTACGCCCTGCTAAAGAAGCATAATATCGAAAAAAGGTGAGTAATCTTTGCCTATTTTGCGCAAATCTTGATTCATAAGTCGTTCTCGTTATCTATTACAGCCCAAAGGACTATCTCGAGAAGTTGCGACGCATCCGCCACCGCGGTCCCGACTCACAAAACAGACTTGTCTTCACCACCAACAATTTTAGTTTGTTGCCGTTGACCATTACCAAACCCTATCGAGCCCGATGGCGCGTCGAACTCATTTTTTTGAATGGATCAAACAGCACTTACAAATCAATGCATTCTTTGGAACCAGTGAAAACACCATCAGAACCCAGGTCTGGATTTCCATCTCCACCTATGTGCGTGGCCATCATCAAAAAGCAGTTTCAATTCGATCAAAGTCTCTACACAATTCTTCAGGTTTTCAGCCTAGCGCTTTTCGAGAAAACCTGAATTTTACAGGCGTTTTCTGAAACACAAGGTTATCTAATTGCCAGAGCCCTAACCAATTGAATCTTTTCGATCAATATCAGGGCAGCAGTGTGCAAAATTATCGGCCAATTCATTTAAACTTAGATTGGTGGCTTTTAATGTACGGCTACGACTGAAGGTGAGCAATTGCCTTGATAGACGCTCTGCCTTTTCAGCGGCTTTTGTTATTTCGAAAAGGTCTCGGAGCTGCTTATCTGAATCATTCGAGTCGGATATTGCTAACTGTGTGTAGCCAATAATTACCTGCAGGAGATTGTTAAAATCATGCGCAACACCACCGGCCAGCTGCCCAACAGCCTCCATTTCTTGGGCCTCCAACAGTTGCTGTTGCAGTTTTTCATTTTCGATTCTTGCTTTCACACGAGCCGTAATATCCATCATGACGCCCTGCGCGCCGACGATGTATTCACCTGCAAGCATGGGACGACCAGATATCGAAAACCAATGCGTCTCACCTTTGCGTGAAAGAATTTTAAATTCGCCGGTCCGCGAATGCCCCTTCATTATGTATTCAAGATACTCCTTAAATCGCTCTGTATCACTGTTATGCGGAAGGGCTGCACAATGCTTTCCGATAAAATCTTGAGGCAAATAATCCAAGATGGATTTCACGTTCGGGCTAATATATCTGATCACCCCCTCATGATCGATTGCCAAGATTACATCATTTAAATTTTCAACCAATTCACGAAATTTCGATTCTGAAGCCTGCAGCCTCCGCTCAACATCTTTACGCTCCGTAATATCAATCGTGTATTCAATTATTTCTTTAATTTCGCCGTCATCACCTTTGATGGGATAGCAATGGACTTCAAGTACACGGGACTGACCGGCCTCCTCGAAGTGAACATGCTCAACCATTACAGGTGTCTTTTTGTGCAGCACAGTGTCCATAGGACATGGGCAATTTAATGACGAACATGGGCTATCGCTTTTATGTGCTTGCTTGTGACATGTTTTCCCTTCACAAATGCCTTTGGCATTTGCAGCTGGATTCGCCAACGTAACCCGATAATCGGAAACATCAACAACATACAAAGGATAAGCCAGCGATTCTAAAATCTGATTTATTTCAACGGTTGGCTTCCTCAATCGGTCTTCTGCTTTTTTGGGGTGATCTTGGCTCGCAGTTTTGTTGGCCATTTCTCATAATCCCTGAACCAATGCCTGAATAACATTCTGTTAATATCTATGCATTAACTTACATCATCTTCAAGCGGTATATGTCATCAAGGCCATATTCCACGCAGCTCCCGGGAAGCGGGACGAACGCTTCCCGGGATAGAGTGGAATCGCTTTCCTTTCAATCGATCATCGCAGATCGTTTCGGGAAACAGTAACCACGTCGTTAGGACCGGCGTGGTGGGAGGCCACATAATCCAAAGCACGATGGCTGCCATGTGTTGAAGGGGCAGTAATAGCGGCACGTCCATTGCCATTCTGGTTGGTCTTGAAACGGCTCACCATTTCCTGCATGGTTTGGGCTTGCGCGGAAAGTTCCTCACTGGCCGAAGCCGCTTCTTCTGATGTCGAGGCATTCTGCTGGGTTACCTGATCCAGCTGTCCCATAGCCTGATTGATTTGACCCGCACCGGAGGCTTGTTCTGCACAAGCGGAATTGATTTCTTGAACAAGGGATGCGGTTTGCTGAATTTCGGGAACAATTTGCTGAATAAGGCGACCGGCTTGCTCCGCACCTGACACGCTGTTTTGAGCGAGTTCACTGATTTCCTGGGCTGCTTTTTGACTGCGTTCGGCAAGTTTACGCACTTCAACGGCCACGACGGCAAATCCTTTGCCCATCTCTCCCGCCCGTGCGGCTTCGATCGCAGCGTTGAGAGCCAAAAGGTTGGTCTGATCGGCAATGTCATCGATGATAGCGATTTGATCCGCGATTTGTTTCATCGCATCGACCGTTTCCATTACGGCTTGTCCTCCCTCTTCGCCACTTTGCGCACATTTTGCCGCGATTTTCTCGGCGTTTTGAGCGTTGTCGGCGTTGGATTGGATGGAGGCGTTAAGTTCTTCAATGGAGGCCGAGGTTTCTTCCAAATTGGAGGCCTGTTCGGTTGCGCCACTAGATAAAGTCATGGCGGAGGCGGAGAGTTCTTCGCTGCTGGAAGCAACCTGTTCGGAAGCTTGACTGATATTGATCATGACTTCGTTTAAATTTGTCGCCATATTATTCAAGGCGGTGGCCAATTGACCGATTTCATCCTTTTGATCGAGATCGATCTGTTGCGTTAAATCACCATCCGAAACGGCTTGGGCAAATCGAACCCCCATCTGCAAGGGAACAACCACAAGGCGTGTGATATAAACCGCAATAATCACTCCAATAATTAAAGCTACGATAAGTCCGCCATACATTGTCCGAGAGGCATTCGTTAACACGCTCAATGTATCGTCTGAAATCTGTTGTGACTGCATAATGCCCGAGCTGGCCATTTCCTGTGCATTGGTGAGCACGATGTCCGCTGCTTCTGTCCGCGATGAATTCAGCTGTTCGCGCTCCTGCCAGGTTGCAAGAAGATTGGTCATCGCCGTTTTATACTGATTGCCGGCGGTTTCTGTGTTATCGATTTTCTCAAGATCGGCATCCAAACGGGTGATTTCCCTCAAGTCTGCGTATTTCTGACCGATGGAATCGAACAGCGGCAATGCGCTTGTGATGACTTCCGGATTGCGTTCCGCTTGAGACCGCCATGCGCTTATTCGGGCCGAATTCCCAAAATCGACTACATCATTCGCCAGCGTGATTTTTTGCAGCCGCTCTTGGAGTGTTGTTTTCGCTCCTTCCAATTCCGTACTCAAATTCGCATTTTGTCCGGCGATAAAATCGTTGCAATTCTGCACATACAACGCCGCAGCATCATCCATTTGTTTAATGATAGCCAACTTATCGACCGTTGAACTTGAACCGGAGCTCGAATAGATCGCTTCCCAGTTAGATAAGAGTTGGTTCATCGCCGCTTTATAGTTTTCGGCGGCCGTTTTCGTGTTATCGATTCTTTCAATATCTGCTTCCAACCGCGTAATATTTCTCAATTCCGTAAATTTTTCCTGTATCAGATCAAAATTACCAATAGCGTTTTGGGCGAGTTCTTTATCCTTTTCAGCCATAGATCGCCACGAAGCTATGCGGGTGGCATTTCCTAGATCAATCACATCATTCACAAGATTTATTTTATTTACACGCTCGGTGATTCCTTGGAACTCATGGTCGATATCGCTTTTCATTGAATCGTTTTGTCCTGCAATGAAATCAGCGCAATTTTTCATATAGGCCTGAGCGTTTGAATCCATTTGAGAGCGCAAGGTATTCAATTGTGCGTTTTTCGACACCGTATCTTTGGCAAGTGTTTCGTAATTGAGAACAGCATCTTCCACTTTACCGACCAGTTCATTAAGTTTAACAAGGTTTTTAGACCGACCAGCAAGATCTTTAGCGTCGGAGATTGATTTTTTGACGCTTTCTAATTTTTGCATACCTTCGTCTAAGTAGGTCTTATTTTCGGTAAAACCATACCCGCGCATTGCGTACATGGTTAAAAGCGAATTGCGTTCGAGTTCGTTGGCCACATTGACTTCAGGAAGGAATTCATTCTTCATTTTAGCGGCTTCGGTATTCACATCGCCCATTTTGAAAATACTCATCCCCCCCAAAATAACGGCGATCACAATCAATAAACCAAATCCCAGCCCTATTTTCGCTCCCAGCTTAAGGTTTTTGAACATCTTTCTTCTCCTTTTTTCATCATGAATGATTTTTTTATAATCTATGTACCTTGCCTTCTCTTAATACTGCTGATATTCATAGTACAACCATTTTTTGCAAACATTCTGTAAGATGATCTCGTAGTCAATCGGATTCATATGCTGTGACAATAAAATTCGCGGACGTAAGAGATGACTCAGCGATATCGTCTCTTTTGACTCATCCGGAAGAAGAAGAATGGAGCGAATGGTAAATAAGCGCTCACCGATTGAAACAAGTTCGTGCAACTGATCGCTTGTATGAGGAATCAGGATGGCAAAGGGATGTCTCTCGGAGGGATGTTTCAGAATAGCACTTAGTCCATCCACTGTACCGCAACGTTCAATCCTCTCCCGAGGCAACACATGACTCAGGGGAGTCAAAATAAGTTCTCCATGCGGTTCTGTTTCAGGACAGAAAAATAAAATCTTCATCATCGATCCCACAACACGATCATCAGAGTCCTTAACCCGTGATAACGAAGAACAAACCACGTACCAAAATTCCAGAATTTTATAACTTCTTATAAATTAGGGACTTGCGATTCGATCCGCTTATTACGGTATCCACTTCCTACATTGTAAGTCTTAGGAATCATTCCCCTTTTTAGGAATATGTCCTAAAAACTGGAAAACCATTTCGCATCTCGAACATGTAAATTCGGATTGGAAAACGCTGATCGCCCGCCCTTGAGGGCGCTTCACACCTGCCACGCAAGAAATCCTTAAGAAATGTACAAGGTCACTACCAAAAATCACGAAATTTTCTACACGTTAGCGCTTTTCATTTCTGACAGTTGAAGAATTGGGCAGACTGTATCGCTACGGCTCTTCATCGTATCAAATAGTCAAGACTTTTCAGTATTACACAAATCCCCCAACCAAGCCCCGTCACACCTCTCATCCTCAATCTTGGTCCAGAACTTCGCGGACTTTGGAAGTCAGTTCTTTCTTGGTGAATGGTTTTTGGATAAAGCACATCTCTTTATCAAGTACGCCATGATGAGCGATTACATCGGCTGTGTAGCCAGACATAAACAGTCTTTTTAAACTCGGGTAAATGGAAAGTATTCTTCTGGCAAGGTCCCGGCCGTTCATCTCAGGCATGATTACATCGGTCATCAGCAGGTCGATTTGCCCGCCATGGATTTCAGCTAATTCTATGGCTTCTCCAGGTGTGTTGGCGGCGAGTACTTTGTACCCTTGTTTTTCAAGCATTTTAACGCTCATCTTTAAAATCGCCGGCTCGTCCTCAACTAAGAGTATGGTTTCATGTCCGATTTTTGCTGCAGATACCGCATTTTTCTTTTTAATTGGGTCGGTTTTGCCAACATACCTAGGCAGAAAGATTTTGAAGGCGGTTCCGTGGCCCAATTCGCTATAAACATCAATAAATCCTTTATTTTGTTTGACAATCCCATAGACCGTGGCCAACCCCAGGCCCGTGCCTTCACCCATACCTTTGGTCGTAAAGAACGGCTCAAAGATTTGATTAAGTGTCTCTTTATCCATGCCGCAACCGTTATCGCTTATAACCAACTGCACGTATTCGCCGGGAACACAATTCGACTTCTCGCTGCAATACACCTCGTCGACGAGGAAATTCGTAGTCTCAATCGTTATTTTCCCAACACCGGAAATAGCATCACGGGCATTAACGCATAGGTTCGCCAACACTTGGTCGATTTGGGTTGGATCCACGTTAATCCGCCACAAATCCTCACCAGGCATCCAGGACAAGTCGATATCTTCGCCGATGAGCCGCCGTAACATTTTGAGCATTCCCTCAACGACTCTATTGAGGTTAATAACCTTGGGAGAAATGGTTTGTTTGCGGGCAAAGGCCAGCAATTGCCGGGTTAAATCGGCCGAGCGCTGAGCGCCATTAATAATTTCCTGGAAACTTTCATAAAGTGGATTTGAAGGATCTAACTGATCGATGGCCAGCTCCGCATGGCCCATTATTAATGACAGCATGTTGTTGAAGTCATGCGCAACACCACCCGCCAGCCGCCCCACCGATTCCAGTTTCTGGGCCTGCCGATACTGCTCTTCAAGTTTCTCATGGGCCTGCCGTTGCCGGGTTTCTTCCAGCTGAGCGGCTAATACCGGTGCGGTCTGAGCCGCCGCACTTTCCAATAATTCTTGGTCATATTGGTTATATCCCCCCAGTTTATTCGCCACAACAAACTGCCCTATCAATTTGCCGTGATGTACGATGGGTACCGCCAGGGCGTTCTCAAGTTGGATGTGTCCCTCTGGTAACTGTAGACCTTGGTTGGCCATCAGCGTCCGCTTTTCCAACAATGATTTTCCCCAGAGTCCGCCCCATTCTTCGGAGAGAAAGATAATGCTCTTATCAGCTACCCCGCACTTTTCCCATACATCGCGGGTCATTGAAGGACAGACTAAGTTCCCGTCATCATCGATGTAAGCAAAATAACCAAAGCGGCTTTCCAGGGCCTCAAGAATCACATTGAGAACCTGGCTGAAAATCTCTTCCTGAGGAGCGGTCAGGAAAACGTTGGCAATATGGTTGTATAAGGTAATAGCTCGCTGTTGGCGCGTTAGTGCATCTTGCGCTTTTTTCTTCTCGGTAATTTCTTGTCCGAACTCGACCAGGGCTTCGATTTGACCGTTTTCATCCAAGACAGGAAAGCCGCGCAGGAACCAGTAGCGTCCGTCAGGAGTCTGTCTCTCGCCTTGTTGGGGGGTCTTGCTCTCTCGTGCCTTTAAGACCGGACAGTCCTCAGACGGTTCGTCACCTTGACACCAGATGTCATAACAATAACGGCCAATCAATTCTTCCACAGGTAGCCCCATAGATTTTCCGGAGGCCCGATTGGCCCAGATCACTTTAAAATCCGGATTGTAATAGGCAATCATTTCCGATGTTGAGTTGAGGATCAAATTCTTCTGGCGTTCGCTCTCGCGGAGCTCTTCCTGCACTTTTTTCTGTTCGGAGATGTCCACCACAGCCACGATCGCGTATTTGATCTCTCCCCCCGCATCTCGAACAACATTCGATAACATTCGTACCCAAACGAAATTCCCTTCCTTATGGATATACCGTTTTTCAATTTCAAAGGTATCGATTTCACCGGCCAGCACGCGGTTGATAATTTCAAATTCTTTTTTGAGGTCTTCAGGATGCGTAATATCTTCAAAGGTTAGATTATAGAGTTTATCTTTTGTATAACCGATGATTTCGCAAAACTGAGAATTAATTTCCATAAAATGTCCGTCTGGCCTTACTTGTGCAATCCCCACCGCCGACTGCTCGAAAACCGTCCTGAATAGTTCTTCAGAATCACGCAATTCTTTTTCAATATTTCTTTGCCGTTCAAGCGAGCGGGCTAGTTTGAGAGTTCCGTAACTGAGATAGGAAATAAAACAAGCAAAACGTGAATAAAAATGCATCACGTGTTTAACAGTTTCACGGTCCCAGCGAGGCACACGGTCTAGAGCGGCGAGATACTCTTCTCGATTAAAGCCATATTTCTGAGCCTGGGCACGAAATACTTCGTAATCCGGTTCCTCGTCGGAATAGAAAAATTGCCCAAGGAAAATATTACCTAGATGCTTTCCACCCAAAATAATCGGCGCCGCAAGATCAAGCATATTGTTCTTACACCGGTATTCCCTGTATTCACCCGGCACAGCACCTCGAGAAAGATAAAGATCGCTCTCGATGCAGTTTTTTTCTGTCTCGGCATGACAGCGGTGGAAGCGGGTGCAAATATCCTGCCACCCTTTGGCGACCAACACCTTTCCCTCCAAGTCGAGCACACCGACTCCGATGCCGGTAATGTTAAAGAACTCATCCAGGATAGAGTCTAATGCTTCGGTATCGAGAACATCCGTCAAATTTAATGATCCGATGTCGCCTTCCGGCGACAGGACAGCATCCAGTTTCGCGCGAACCTGCCTTTCACTTTCTTGTAACGCCTTTTCGGCCTGCTTTCGTTCAGTGATATCGCGGATAACCACCAACGAACCATTTTCTCCGGAACACTGGAACAAGGAACCGCACAACTCACCAAAGAAAACAGAACCATCTTTCCGTTTCATAACCAGTTCGAGATCTTTGACTTTTATATTGCGCTCTATTGCGTTATGGAACGCCGAGGTTGCTTTAGGGATAACAGAATCATCAAGGAATTCAGTGAAATGACGTCCGCACATTTCCTTCGGTTCGATTTGATAGAGACTTTTACAGGCCGGTGAGGCGAAGGTGACAATTCCCTGGGTATCAGTAAGCGCGATAAGATCACTGGTTTGCTCGGCAATGGAACGAAATTTTTCTTCGCTTCTGCGCAGGGCTTCTTCTGCCTGCTTCCGTTCAGTAATATCCCGGGTTATAGCTACGATCTCTTTGATCTCATTCGTCTCAAAATCATGAATGGTCCGGCTTGTGGTCTCAACCCAAACATAATGCCCCGACTTATGTTTAAGGCGATAGGAAACACTATAGGTAATTGGCCCTTCCAGAATTACCCTGTGGCTTTTCCGAACGATTTCGACGTCTTCAGGGAATAGAAGATCGTAAGGATTACAGCCAATAAGTTCCTCAGGTTCGTAGCCTAAAAGGTTGCGGCATATTGGCGAAACATAGATAAATATACCATTCGCATCGTGACGGGTGATCATATCCGTGGCGTTCTCGGCCAAAAGACGGTATTGCTCTTCGCTGGCTGCCAGAGCCTTTTGATTTTCCTTTTCTTTACGGGCAATGCGGCCAGCCCAAATCATCGCCGCGCAAGCCTGTGTCAGCGGCTTGATAAACTCGGCGGTTTCTAGGGTGTATCCATCCGGACAATTTGCCACTCCGGCCACGCCGATAATCTCTTTGCCATAATAGAGCGGGATTCCCATATAATTGGTTAAAGGAGGATGGCCCTTGGGAATCCCATGTGAACGGGGATGCCGGGAAACGTCATTGGCAATAATGGTCTGGTTTTCAAGAATGGGGGCTCCCGCAAGATTGTTCAAATTACGAAATTCTAGATTTTGATTGACCAGTTCCTGATAGAGGCGGCGGGATTCATCATTCCAGGAAATATCCGATAAAGCCAAACTGAGTTTATAGGGAGTCCCGTCCGGGTCATGCAAGACTTCATCCAAGAATCCGTACGCACTGCCGGTGGCCTCAATCAAAGTATGCAGCATGTTTTGATAAACCAGAGTGGATTCGTGTCCCGAAATAAATAGGTCCTGTGTTTCTTGGATTGCAGAGAGCAAATTCTTTTGTTTCTGAAGATTTTTTTCCGCGTTTCTATATTCCGTAATGTCATGCCCGAAAATTGCCACCCGGTTCACGTTGCCATGATCGTCCAACACAGGGAAAAGATGACTACTGATCGATCGACTATCCCGAACGTCCTCGAAGTGGAGCGGTTTACCGGTCTGGATAACCTGTTCCAAAAACTTCCGCCTGGAGGATGCCAATTCAGGTGTCAGTAAATCATAAATACGCCGACCGATCATATCTCCAGGCTGAAGTCCTAAGCGATCAGCCGAAACGCTGTTACAACTTACTATCATTCCCCGTTTATCCACTAGAAAAGCCGCCTCCGGGCTGGCATTGATCAAGGCCTCCAAGTTCTGTTCGCTTTCCCATAGCGCTACTTCCGCCCGCTTGCGTTCGGTGACTTCATGTAAAGTAAAAACCAATCCGGTCACCTTCCCGGCGTCATCTTTTATAGGTATTAAACTCCAATCCCAGTAGGTTACCCCACGTTCAGGTTGATCTGGAAATTCGAAAGGCCGGGCTTCTACAAAAAAAGACTCACCTGTGTCTACAATACGCTGGAAAATCTCTTGGTTTTCCTCATGGGGATAAAGATCGAAATGGTTCTTTCCCGGGAAAAAGGACGGTTCGTGTTTGCAGGTGTCGGCATAAGCTTGGTTTACCCAAATAAAGTTAAAATATTTATCAAGGTACACTGCCATCATACGCGTATGTTCGAGTACACCTGATAAGAGCTGGTTGGATTCTCGAATTTTCTTTTCCGCCCGCTTTTTTTCCAAAACACTTTCTATACCCCCAAGGAATGATATGATTTGTTTGATATCCTCTTGTGTGTAATCTGTACGCTTATTGGCAACAGCCGCGAGGGCTGTGATTCTCCCATCGGAGAAAAAAGGCACAACCAACAAATTCGTAAGAGGAACATGCCCCAAAGGAAATCCTTTCTTTGCAGGATGTTTGGCGGAATAATCATTTAGCATCAAAGGCTTTTTGAGCCGAATTGCCTCTGCCCATATACCGGCTTCGCTGACTAGAAAATCGACGGGGTTATCCACCACAGAGAAATTTTCCATGGCAGCGCCGTTCCAAGAGTGGACAGTCATGACCGTTTCATCGGCATTGAGAAAGCCATAAAAACCATATTGACTTTCGGTCATTTCCACGATTTCATGAAGAATATGGTTATTGATCGTTTGAAAATCGTACTCACGTACTGAAGCGACACTCCAAAGCGCCTTCAATCTCAATTCATTTTGTCTCTGTTGTTGTTCGGCCCTCCTGCGCTCACTGATATCCCGGGCTACGGAAATTACATGAGTTTGCCCTTCGATTCTAAATACCCGGCTGGACACTTCCACGGGGATTTGGCTACCAGACTTGCAACGGTGAAAAATCTCAAAGGTACAGTTCCCGGTTTCCGCCAATGTCTTCAATGCATGATTTCTGATATCCTCCATTCCTTCCGCTCCAACATCTTCGGGAGCGAGTTCAAGTAATTCTTTGCGGCTATAACCCAGCCGGGAACAGGCGATATCGTTGACCTCAATAAATTTTCCAGGTTTCCCATTTGTCAAAGGATAAACAAAAACCGCGTCGTTACCGCTATTAAATAGATGGGTGTATCTTTCTTCTCTTTTTTTGAGTTCCTTCACGGTCAGTGCGAGTTTTTTTTCGGTTTCCAACTCCTGAAATAAACGTCCAAAGACCTCAGGTAAAAGATCGGTAAGATTCAGACCTTTTACGAGATAATCCCGAGCCCCCATTTTCATCAACTCAACCGCTGTTTTTTCATCGCCATGACCGGTCATGGCAACAAAAGGAAGACGGTATCCCTCCTTGTATAGGCTCCGGATGAGCTCGGTTCCTTGCATATCCGGTAGTTTTTGGTCGAGAAGTAAGACGAGATTAGGATCGGCAACAACCCGCTCAATGGCCTCAGCACCGGTCAATACGCCTTCTGTTTGAAACCCGGCTTTGCGTAAAGCCTTTTGAGATAAGTTGTTTAAACCCTCATCATCGTCTACGACTAGTACACGCCGAATTTGTTGTACCTCAGGCTCAGCATTTTCTTGGTTGTCATATGCCTTGGTCATTATTCAATCCCATTCTCCGTTGATTGTGGGAACCTCGACCACGGATAGAAAAAGTCCCAGCTGACGAATGGCGTTTACAAAATCCTCGTAATCAATGGGTTTGGAGATGTAATTGCTGCATCCCAAGGTGTGGCAATGTTCCACCTCCCTAGGATCATCCGTCGTAGTGATCATAATCACTGGAAGTCTGCAAAGTTTAGGGTCGGATTTTACCTGTTCCAAAACTTGAATCCCATCGAATTTGGGCATACGAATATCAAGGAGGAGTACGTAGGCCTTTCCGGATTGGCGGTGAGGTCCTTCGCCTTCCTGAAATAGAAAATTCAGAATTGCTTGACCGTCCTTGAAAAATAGAATTTCATTTACGATACCCGCACGGAATAAATTCTTTTTGATTAATCTGGCGTGCCCCTCATCGTCTTCAGCGACAAGGATGGTTACATTCTTGTGCATCAAAGTTCCTCTCCTTGGTTTAATACTATTGTAACGCTAGTTTAACCGGCTTGCCGGAAACGACACATAAAAGCGGCTGCCGGCGCCAATTTCCGATTCAACCCAAACTGCCCCTTCCAGCCTTTCCACGAGACGCTTAACAATTGTCAAACCGAGCCCCTCCCCTTTGCCAGCGCCTGGATCGATTCGAAGGAATATTTCAAATATTTTCTTCAATTGATTAGGGGCAATGCCAATCCCATTATCTTCAATGCAATAAACAGAACGTTTTCCCTCGATCTTTCCGGCAATACGAATAATGCCAGGCCGCTTTGGATCGAGATATTTCAGCGCATTATCCAATAGATTGGTGAAGATTTGGTTTACCTGGACGGCGTCACTGTGACAAGGCGGCAGTTCGCCAATATCCAGTTTCACATTGGTTTCTTTAATTTGGAAATCCATGGATTCAATAACGTTCGAAAGGATTTGAATCATATCCAGCTCTTCAAACTTCAATACCGTGCGCCCCGAGCGCGAGAGCCGTAAAAGACCTGTCAAAAGTCTATCCATTTTAGAAGCGCTGGTTCGGATAAATCGTAACGCCTCAGGAATGTCTATATCAATCAAGGGAATTAACGCCGAAATTCTATTCTTTGGAACCTCGGCAAGAATGCCGCGCAATTCTTGGAGCGTATATTCCAATTCTTTGCTGTATCCATCGATATTAACAAGAGGAGAACGAAGATCGTGGGAAGCCGCATAAAACACTTGCTCGAGTTCGTCGTTTTTGGCCGCGAGGATGGCGGCAAGCCTTTCCCGCTCCAACTCCGCGCGCTTCCGGCCGGTAATATCATTAGCGATAGAAAGCAGACGCTTTTTCCCCTCGACTTCAATAATCTCGGCCGAATAGAGACAAACGAGCCTTGAGCCATCGGCGCGGTTTAACTTTACTTCAATATCATGGATACGTCCATCGGTTCTTAGAGTTTTCTGTAAACGGTTTCTCTCCTTAGCTGTGATGAATCCGAGGTCTGTGGAAGTTACGCCGATAATAGACTCACGGCTGTAGCCCGTAACCTCAACAAAGGCATTATTGACTTCGATATAACGGCCGTCTTGAATTTCGCTGATCGACATTAAACATGGAGCGTTTTAAAATATTTTTGAGAACTTTTCTTCCGACGCCTTTAAAGTTTTTTCTGCATGTTTGCGGAAAGTGATGTCGGTTGCCACACCTAAAATACATTCTTTGTTATTTAAAAGTTCAAGAGGAACTTTCTGTGTTTGAAACCAGATTGTTTCACCATCTTGAGATGTAAAAGACTCTTCTGGTATCAATTTTGGTTGCGAACGGTCGATGACTTCCCTGTCATCCGCAAGAAATTTTTCGATTTCTTCTGGGGTCGCCAGCTGGACTTGTGCGTAATCAAGATCGGTTTTACCGATCATCTCTTCAGGTGTAGTATTGTGGAGATTTGCCATGTATTTATTGACCAGAAGATAGCGTCCGTCTCGATCTTTGGCGAAAATACAGCAACTTGCCGCGTCGATTACGGCGCGAAGAAGATATTCGCTCTCCCGCCGCGCTTGTTCCCCTTGTATACGTTCAGTGACATCTTGAACGAAACCTACGAGACGGCGAATTTGCCCTGTCTTGTCACGCTCCGCCTGGCCATATGCGATACAATGCCGAATGGTGCCATCGGACCGAATCGCGCGGAGTTCCAATTTGTAGGGTGTTCCCGTGGAAAGGCAGTTCTTGACCGCTTCCCGCAGCCGATCCATATCCTCGGGAAGGTAAAGTTCGCCTTGTTGAGCGTAATTGGGTGCGGACTCTTGGGGATTTCTCCCAAAAATGCGGAAAAGTTCTTCCGACCAACTTACGTGATCTTCTTGAATGTCCCATTCCCAACTGCCCACATTGGCAATGCGCTCTGTGCGGACGAGCATCTCATGGCTCTCTCGCCGCGCTTGTTCGACCCGTTTGACTTGGGTTATATCCCGCGCTACGCCCCAAAGGTATCGCGGAATACCATCTTCCTCGAAAACGGCGTACGACTGAAGTTCAACCGGAAAAACCGTACCGTCTTTTCGAATGTATTCCTTCTCGTAAATCCCCGAATACCCCTGCTTGAGCAAACATTTTTTCCAAATTTCCTCGGCCTCCCATTCACGCCAGTTCTCCGGGGTAATGCGATAGAAATTCTCCATCTCCCGCAATTCTTGCAAGGAATAGCCCAGCATGTCGCAATAGGCTTGGTTGGCATCCAGAAAGCGTCCCGTTGCATCCACCATGACAAGGCCGTCGCGGCTGCCTTCAAAAATTTCCCGGTAACGCCTTTCGCTTAGCAGAAGAGCATCGGCATTTATTTTTTGCTCGGTAATATCTTGGAATGTCCCCCAGAGTTTGACGACCTGGCCGTCTTCTACTACAGGTTCGCATTTGGTGTGGGCCCACAGTTGCTTCCCCTTGGCTGTGATAAACCGAACTTCAAGATCGTAGGGTTTGCCATTTTCCAGTGCGGCTTGAATGCAAGCTTCGAGGCGGGGACGGTCTTCTGGATGGAAAAACTCAATCGCCGTTTCAACCTCAGGTACATAATCATCGGGGACTTCATGAATCTCCCGTGTAACATTGGTCCACGTCAATCGTTTATTATTAGCATCGACTTCCCAACCTCCCACTCTGGCCATACGGCCGGTGGAATCCAGTACTCTTTCTCTTTCAAGCAGGGCTTCTTCAGCGTTTTTTCGCTTGGTAATATCAAGACCGTGTGAGATTACTCCATTAATCTGACCGGTTTCATCGCGGTAGGGGAAGTACTGCATCTCCATCCATCGTTTCCCCTTGCCGGGGAAATCGACATGCACTTCGTATTGGACCGCTTCCCCGGAAAGGCAACGGTCCAAATATGGCTTGATCTCTGTTTCAAATAACGCCTTTCCACAATAGTCCGCAACGGTTTTCCCCAGGATATGTTTTAAGGAAATATTAAATAATTCGGCATAACAATCATTTACGGCTAGATATCGATAGTCCCGGGAAACAAAAGCCATGGGCTGAGGAATGGTCGAAACGATATGTTTGAGTCTATGGAGCTGTTCATCCGCTTCGATCTTATATAAGGCGAAAGATAGGTCATTAGCCAATTCCTTAAAAAGACCCTGCTCCTCCTCATCGTAGGCAAAGGATTTTGGCGTGGACACAGAAATGATACCATAAATACGGTCCTGGTACGCCAGTCGATGGGTCATTCCAGCCCGGCCCTCGTAGGCATTGGATAGTAGACAATCAAAACACTCAGTTGGAGGATCTTTCATCACCACAAGACCGTCTCGGTCGAGTGCTTGCCTCATACAGCTGGAGAATTTTCCTTGTTCAAGCTGGATGCACATAGCCTCAAAACCACCGTCAAAGCCTGATGCAGCCGTCATCTTTACCGTATTATCCGTATCATCGATCAGGGCGATCCAGGCATTAAGATACCCAAGTGTCTCGGTTAGGTTTTGGCAGGTAGATTCGAGCAACCGTTTCGGATCGTTTTCGGCTACGATAAGTTGATTGACATTGCGAATGGCCAAGAGCACTTGCTTGATATGTGCTTCACGCGCTTGCACTTCGGCCAGACGTATTACCAATGTCTTTTTGCTGTCTTCATCTACGATTGTGTCGATTTGACCATTGCGAATCGCTTGAAGAGAGGATTCAGCAATGGCCAAACGACGCTTCAGGTCTTCGTATGTCGGTTCTGTTTTCCTCATTATTAAACGTCTTCTGGAAACAAGTTTCGTAAGGTTTCGTTGTTACACAAATTGCCAAAAATCAACGTTTCAGGGCTGGGGTCAATAACCAGTAACGCAGGTGTGACAAAGACTCCGCACTGTAAGGCCATTTGTGGATTTTCGTTTACATCCACGATTTCAATATCGAACTTATAACCTGGCAGGCTTTCTTGAAAACGCTCAAGATTCTTTCGGGCAATAAGCGAGTTGGGAGCATCGCCTGCGATGAAAAGCCGAACGGCAAAACGTTTTTGGGCTCCTATTCTATTTTGACTATTATTTTCCATCGGGCGCCTCCAAATTCTCAATTTCAATTCCATGATCGGTAATATGAAACTGATGGATGCGAGTGGAGTGTCGCCGCCCCCGCGATTTAAGAATCCCCAATTCCCTTCTATATCCATTGTCAGTCTCAACATTCCGCAAGATGATGACCGTGTCGATAACAGAAGATAGATCAATTCCGGTGATTTCCTGACTGGTATCGGTCGCAGTGGTTAGGTTGGTTAAAAAAGTGGTAATACCACGTTGTTTGCAGTGATCGATCAAGCGAAGCAAGTAGTCAAATGCGGAGTGAGCTGACCCCATCCGGCGGCAAGCGGATATTGCATCCACAATGAGGCAGCTGGGCTTGAATTTCTCGATAGCCTGAAATGCCTGTATGAGGTGTTCTTCGATTCCTTGCGATTCCGGCATGTTGGAAATGAAGCGCAAATTGCCTGATTCTTGCGCCGGTTTCAAATCCAAGCCGGGACTGATCATACAGGAAGTCAGGGCATCCCAAGACTCTTCAAAATTGAGATAGAGCAATCGTTGCCCATGGGCTACCACAGATAGAGCAAAGGAACAAGCAAAGGTGGTTTTTCCCGTACCTGAGCTTCCTGTTATTAAAGTGCAAGAACACCGGCGATACCCCCCTCCCAATAGATCATCTAGGGTGGTAATCCCTGAAGATAGACATTCTCCGAGCGCTTGGTGCCGTAGACTAGTTTGCGTTACAGGAATAATGCAAACACCACTGTTGGTAAAACCAAAAGGGTATTCGTTGCGGCCGTAGGCCGAACCACGATATTTGACAACTCGTAATCGGCGAGTTGTAACTTGCTCGTAAACGCGTTGATCTAGATAAATGACACAATCAGCCATGTAATCAAGAAATTCATAATGCGAAGAAAAAACACTATTCGTTCCTTTTTTTACAGTCATCAGGGTTGTCACCCCTTCGCCTATAAGCCATTCATGCAGGAGATGAAGTTCGGCGCGTTCCTTGGCAATATTATCCAATAAACGTAGGAATACATCAGGCGCATCAATGAGTACTCGTTCTGCTTTAATGTCAGCTGCCTTTTGGCGCAGGATACTTAGGATGCCGCGTAGGTCGAAATCTCCCGATAGAATGGCGTCCGGTTGAATGCGGGCACTGATTAGAGCCAAGTTTCCCTGCTCCTCTAGTTCGGCAAGATTCCAACCGAAATGATAGGCGTACTTCCGTAGAGCCCTCTCTTTTTCTTCAAACGTCAACAAAATACCGGGGCTTCCGCTACGTGCGCCTCGAACGAGAAATTCTAGTCCCATCATTGTTTTTCCCGATCCAGGACCGCCGCTCAATAAGGTCATCGATCCTGCGGGAACACCGCCCAACAAGACTTCATCCAACCCGAAGATACCTGTTGAGACTTTGGAAATCATATCAGGCTGCTCAGCGTCATTAATCGGATTTTTAGGATTCGGCGGCATTCTTTGTCTCCTTTTCTTCACAAGAATTACAAAATACAAGTCAGTTACCTTCTATGCTTATAGAAGGTGGCAAGAGTTTGCTTTCCCAAGTTTTTATCCCCTGCTATGTTTACCCACAATTGAATAATCGTGGCCATTGATTGTCATCAAGCCTCCTCACCAAACTGATCCTACCTTTCGTCAGGTTTCGGGGCAAAATAAGTAAACATCTGGGGACCTCTTTGTGTACTGCCCTTTAATATATTTTGAATTCTTACCTGCAATGATGTCAAATTCATGCAGTGGCCAAGGATTGCTTTTGTGATTTGGAGCCGGTATGGCGGAGTTAAAACCAAACCACGGCCCGCCTGTCTATTTCCAATCTTCATGCTGGCCCTAACAATAGGCCGGAGTCTTGTGACATAACGCTCTGTGGGGACGTTCGTAGTTATAGAACTGAAAATACCGGTCCAGGCCTGATGATAGACGCACCCATTGGTGTAATTGCAAAGATAGATTGACCTGTCCCTGTAAAATAGTATAAGAAGGATTGCGAGGATTTTGGGCACACAAAGCCCTGAACTAGCCCTGTTTTTAGGTCCATTTGGAATGAGAGGAGTATGATGAAATAAGACATCGTAAGGCAATTTAATTTCATTTTTTCTCTATATAATTTATCGCATATTGGATCAATATCTCGGTTGTCTGAATTTTCAATTTATGCTTAATATTTTCAATATGGGAACTCACTGTTTTAGGTGATATACAAAGCGCTTCAGATATGTGGTTCCGGCGTTTTCCTTCACCCAAATATTGAAATATCTTTTTTTCCCGGGGAGTTAAATTGTCTATACAATTTGTACCAACTGATCGATCCTTAATAATTTTCATGATTATATGTGAAATCTCTTCGCTGAAGTAATTCCCACCGCCCACAATTTTTCGAATGGCATAAGGAAGATTTTCAACAGATTCATTTTTATGGAAATATCCTGTCGCACCCGCCTCAATAGAATACTTGATATAAATCAACTCATCGTGCATGGAAAGAACCATGACCGGGATACCTGGATAATGATCTGATAAATATATGATCAAATCAATTCCATTATCATTTTTTAGAGAAATATCTATCAATACAACATCGGGAATGATACAGGCGATTTCTTCTTTGGCATACCTTAAATCGTCCGATTCACCACATACAATCATATCATCTTCCTGGTTGATAACCTGCGAAACTCCAAGCCGGATAAAAGGATGATCATCAACTATGTAGACTTTTAAGCGTTTCATACTTATTTTCTCTAGTGTACGTAAAATGAAATATGGTTGATTTCTCAGATTATACCTTAGCGTGCTCTTTTGGGATAACGACACTCCACGACTGTTCCTCCCCCGTCACTGCTATGGAGGTTAAATTCCGCTAAAATTATGCTTGCTCTTAACTTCATGATATGAATTCCTAATCCATCATGTTCTTCATGATTGGAAATCCCGGTTCCGTTATCTTTCACTGTGAGAACGATATCATTCTCATCTTGCCACAAGTGAATCTGAATACTTTTTGCATGTGAATGCTTCGCTGCGTTCATCGCCGCTTCATGAGCAATCTGATACAGGTGCAATTCCGCCTCTTCATCGCCAACATGTAAATCATAATCCGGATAATATTTGCAAGCGATCGAATACATTTTCTGAACGGAGGAAGACAGTTCCTGTAATGCGGAATGAAATCCCAATTTCCCAATCGTGAATGGCGAAAGTCCTTTTGAGATGATTCTCGTTTTATTGCGCAAATCATTCAACATATCTATGATTGTATTTATTTCATTTGTATTATATGATATATTTTTTTGTTTTTTCAGAAGAATGCTATGTGTCAAGTAAGAGATACCCGTTAGTTCCTGTAAAATACCGTCGTGTATGTCCCGCCCGATCTTTTGCTGCTCTTTCGTGCTCGTTAACACAACTTCTTTTTCCAATTTCTTTTCTTTGGTTAAATCGACCGCCATGATGTCGATCATGTCCTTTTTCAAAACACCATATAATTGCACGTAATATTCTTTCCCCGTATCGACTTTTTTACCTTTTAATACTACAGGTGAATATTTGGAACCATTTTTTAACTGATGCAAAAATCGATCAAAGAGATGTTCCTTATCCCATTTCAAAGGTTTATCACAGTTCATCATCTCATTTACCGAATTATATCCAGCAATCCTTGCCATGGAGCTATTTGCATAAACGAGATTAAATTTTTTTGATATACGAAAGACTCCAATTTTAGCTCCTTCACAAAACTCTTGAAATCCAATCTTTTCAATTTGCAACTCTTCTTCTACTTTTTTTATCTTCGTGATATCCGTACCAAAAGAATGAATTTCAATCGGGTGACGGGTATTAGAATTTGATATACGAAATAACCAGGAAATCCATAGCACATCATCATTTCTTGTCCTTGTAGGAAGCGTGAAGACTGAATCGGAAAGTATTTTTTCATGAAATTCCTGTAAAATTCCATTTAATACATCATTCACTTCACAACTTTGAGAAAAAAAGGTATCCAGTACGTTCAGTGTACCAATGTCATCACTACTGATGCCCAATAGTTTTTTGGCGCAGTCGTTGGCATACGTCAATGTGAAATCCTCGTTCCAAAATAGAATAATGGTATACGTATCCTGCTCCACCATACTCTTATATTTTTTTTCGGAAACACTAACCATAAGATACCGCTTCAGAAATAAATACAATGACAAACCGGCAAATAAGATTGAAAAAAATACAGGAACCTGAAACGAGTAGGTCTGCCAAAAATAAGGAATGACAGTAAAACTTGAACGGGCAGGCTGCTCGCTCGTGTTTCGCATCGTGTCTTGTGCTTTAACTTCGAATATATACCGTCCAGGTAGTAAGGGAGGCAACAACACCGAACTTTGAGTAGAATAATCACTCCATTCGATAAGCGACCTCTGCGTATCCTCTTCAATAATTCTCCACGAATAGACGAGGTTATTCTGTGGCGTATGATTCCAAACATCACATCCGAGGTACGAAAAGACTCCACGGGCGTCAGGGACCAAACGATCTGGCGCAGAGACAATTTCAATGGCCGGAGATTGTTTTTCTGCATTCAATACAAAGACACCTTGATCGATGATTCCTATCCAAATCCGCTGTTGGTCATCTTCTGCAATCGATAACACTTCACCAACGGGAACTCCATCGGCGTAACTGTACTGTATCCATCGGTCATCCTTGAAACTCATGACTCCACGATTCCGGTCGCCCGCCCATATCGTCCCATCGCTGCTTTGAAATAACGAGCGAATGGAATTGCTTCTCATGCCACTATTGACTGTATCTTGAAACCATTTTCCGTCTTTATACCGCAATACTCCTTTTCCGGCTTGGGCAAACCACAACTCTCCATTTTGAGTCTTTAAAGAAGCGAGAATTTTATTACGATCCCCCATAAATGAATCCGGAATTTTTGTATCGGCAAATCTTCCATCTTTAAAATGTTCAATCCATCCTTTTCCTCCTAGCCAATACTCTCCTGGAGTCGATTCAAGAATTGTGCAAATTGATGGATCGTCATGATGAGACAAGTCAAACACTGGATTGAATCTCTCATTATGCCAACGAACAATTCCAGACGCGCTGGCAAACCAAACTTCATGATTGTTCGTTATCAAGAAAGGATTCTGACCTCCAACAGCGATATCACCGGGAAAATGGATTTCATTAGATATTTTGTTCTTAGACAGATCGAATTCAATCAGCCTAAAATGATTGCAGATAAACAATGTACCCGATTGATAGTTGCAGTTAAAATGCTCTATAGTATTCCTCTTATCTATCAAGGGCTTAATTCGATCTAAGAACGACCATTTATTATCTTTATAAGTCCAAAACTTTAATTCCTCATCAATACAAAAAATGTCCTTTTTATAATTAGACAGTAGACTTTCGCCTATGAATACAGATTTTGAATTTGGTGGATGTTGGGAAACCCATAATGGTTTCGTGATTCGAAATACACCGTCTCTCGTTCCCACCCACATAGAGTCATCATTAAAATATGAAATCGATTCAATGTAGTTATCACTGCCATCATTCGACAGTGGAAAGAACGTCACTTGATTATTGTCATCAAGAACATACAACCCACGATCCGTTCCATAAAACAAATTCCCAAATGCATATTCGGCGCATGTAATTAAATATGGAGCGGTATGAATTAGGTCAATTTTTCTGCCTTTAGATTCAAATATCTTTTCATATACTATATGGAAAAAGCGGTCCGGATGGGCAAAGACAATATCCGTGCTCCTCGAAATCATATCGGGGTTTATATTCAACCATGGATTAATTTCTTTATCTCCAGATGACTGAATATGGACAAAGCCGGCATTGTTCACCACCAACCAAATTTGGTTGTTGCTGAATTGTTTTATCCGACTGATTCCTGTTTTATAGTTAGCAGTGAAACGATGAATGAATTTCCAGGTACCATGCTGAACATCAGAGCTGTTTTCCGAAGGAATCCATGCATAAAGATTTGAGAGTTCATCACCAAACCAAACTTCACCATTCTCCAGACATTCGACTGCATAAATTGAACCATTCTCAGGGATGATGGGCACATTATCAGGTGTGTAGTTATAAATTTCTTCTCCACTTATGCAACTGATTCCATCAGCGGTCCCTACCCATATGCGTCCTTCCTTATCTTCTTCCAAGACTCGGACGTCGTTGGATAGTAAACCATTACCTGTTGTTATGATTTTTTTTTTATCCCATCAAATACGACTACGCCACCCCCCCATGATGCCATCCAAACCGAACCATTACGAGCCATAATTGCATCTCGTACTATTTCATTCGGTAAATCGTCTGGGGCCGTATATCTGCGAATATTCCAATTCAAAAAGGCATCAGTATCTGAAATACAAAAACAATCAACAACGAATATGCAAAAGAAAGATAATATATTAACAACTCTCTTCATAATTAGTTTTCCCATAAAAGAAGGTCAAAATGAGTATTGTATAGTCATACAATGTAAAATTTACTTCTCAGAATCGTTACAAACTTCGCCTTGTATGACCTTACACCCTTCTTTCGACAGTTTTAGGGCGAAAGAAGTAAACAATTTGGAGGGCGTCGTTGGGCGCCGCAATTCATCATATTGTGGGCGCATTTCCTCAGGCGTGTCAAGACCAAAGAACGGCGCGGGATTGGTTTGGTAAAGCGGAGCCCATAGGGCAGAGTAAAACCAAACCACAGTCCCCCCGTTTACTCCCAATCTTTCTGCAGCCCATAGCAATGGGACGGAATCTTGTAACGTAACACAATGTGGTGACGTTTGGCGTTGTAAAACTGAAAATAGCGTTCAAGGCTCTGATGATGGGAGTGCCCTGCGTTAGAGCCATCCAAACCGTATAGAACTAGGAGTTCATCGTTGCTATGCTTGCTTTGGCAAAATTAGGCTAGATGATGACTTACGCGGAGCCGATTCCTTTTGGGACGGCGTTGCTTAAGCCGGATGGCAACGGTATCAAGAAACGGGGATAGGTATCACCCCGGAGATGGTGATTTGATCTGTTGGCATTTGACTTAGCCGCCGCGAGTGAGTACGCGATGCATTAAAAAAGATGATTTTCGAGAGATTCCGATGAATCAGCTTACAATTCAGATACCCAACCTCCCCGATGGCGCAAAGCCGTTGGAAATGGTTCCGATTCCGGCGGGGACATTTACGATGGGAACCCCGTGCACGGAAGACAGGTACGCGGAGAGCTTGGGCCATTATTTAGATGATGAATGGGCGGCGCATGAGGTGACGATTTCGCGGCCTTTTTATCTGGGCAAATATCAGGTGACGCAGGCGCAGTGGCACGCGGTGATGGGCTCGGAGAAGGAGTTCACGTTCGGCGGCACGGGTGATGACTGTCCGGCGTATTGCCTCAACTGGGAGGATTGCCAGGAGTTCGTCAAGCGGTTGAGTGCAACGGGGCAAGGAGTGTTCCGTCTGCCTACGGAGGCCGAGTGGGAATACGCCTGCCGTGCGGGTACGGCGACGCTGTTCTCGTTTGGAGACGCACGGGAATGCGATATGATCCACGATGTCTACTGCGAGTTGGCGGACCAATACATGTGGTGGAGCGGGAATAAAACCGACGAGAATTTTGGAGTCAAGACAGTGGGCCAGAAACAGCCCAATCCTTGGGGACTCTACGATATGCACGGCAATATCGAAGAGTGGTGTTCCGATTGGTGGCAGCCTACGTATCTAGAGTCCCGTGGCCCGCGGACGGATCCGCAAGGCCCCGCCGAGGGTGACCAGCGCGTCGTACGCGGCGGATCTTGGTTTTGCACGGCAAATGAGTGCCGCTCGGCCGTGCGCAGTAATACCGGCTCCTTCGAAGTGGATATGGATATAGCAATAGATCTCGGCCTGCGCGTCGTGGCAACGTTAGGCTTTTATGGCTAACCAGGTCGTACGCTTGACTCTTGAGCCCTTGGTCCCTCGGTGGTTAAAGGCCAGCAAATGGAGCCCGGAAGGCGTATTTCGTTCCGACGTTGTTCTATCTCAAGGAAGATTTGTGTATCAGATACGCTTGCCCGGAATGCCAAGGTTTGTGAAAACGAGTTCGTCGAGAATGTTTGCGTTGTGCACATTGCCGGGTGCTGCACTTTTACAGCGCCGCATGACTCACTTCTTAACCGCCATTTCCAGAATCGATGTCACGGCTAGTCATCGCGTACCGTCTTTTCAACAACCCGCTTCATCCTCTTTCCGGCTTTGAAATGGACGACGTTACGTGCTGGTACGGGTGCTGCTTCTCCGGTGACAGGATTACGACCCACACGCGGCGGTGTTCTACGGACCTCAAATACACCGAAATCTCTGATTTCAATGCGGCGTTCTTGGGCAAGAGTCTCCATGAAAACAACGAAAATGCATTCGACGATAACATTGATATGGTGTACCTGCTGCTTCGTGTTCTTGTTGACGATCTCGATGATGTCTTTCTTGTTCATATGCACACTATTTCATTCCCCATCCGTCTTTCTCGATGGATGGAAAACTGAATTCCATTTCTCCATACAGATAAAGCCCCGGGATTTTGAGGGCGTCATCAGGAACCCAATCCTCGACGATACTAACCTTCTCATTTTTTCCTTCGAACTCAATAGAAATATTCTTGACATCATCCGGAATTATAAAGAACAGTGCCATGAGTGACTTCTTTATTTCAGCGATCTCAATGTCACCCTCGAACATTCCACGCTGCATCACAAAGGGATGTGCTTCTGGATAGCCTTGAGACAGAAATCCAAAGCCTATGGGTTGGTAACGCTGCCCTTTCGAGTCAATTACAGTTCGCTTCAGAGCCCGGTCAGATATCTTCACATCCTTTTCTGCCTCCATGACGACGGCAATAAGAAAGACATGTCCCTTCTTACAGACACCCAAGAATTCCTTCCCAGTCATGCCGCCAGCCACTTGTATTTCAGCCTGTTTAATCGCAAAGGGAAGTTCTTGTGTTTCTTTGCTGGATACTACAGTGGGGTTGTCTGACTTTTCTTTGTCCATTGGTTTCGGGGCCATGTCCACCTTCACATCTTTAAGCGCTGTTGTCGTTCCGTCAGGAAGAGTAACCGTCCCCTCGCCCTGCACATAAACTAGACCTTTTCCTTTAAGTACAGCAAAGAATATTGGTTCTGTTCCCGGTGTCTGTAGAACAACATCTTTCATGAAGTGGAATTCTAATCCATCGGTACTGAAAGCGATGATCGAGCCTTCGCCAGTGGGGCTGACCATAAGCCCTCTCCAGTCAAAGGAGAAGGTATCTCGCCCAGGTGTCTTGCCTCCACCAAGGGGATCAGGAACAAACCAGCCCATCGTGTTTCGCGTCTCTCCTTTCTTTGTGAAATATCCAATTGTGCCTTTACTCGGATTTCTCTTTTGCCAGTCTTTCCAGGTGTCGCCGAGTTGATCCAGTGAAATACTGAATGCATTCTCCGTTTTGCCTTCCTTGATCCTGTAGACTCCATTTTGAAGTTCTTTTGCCAATTTTGCTTGTGCCGCAAGTTCTCCATCTGGAAAGCGTTTGAGAAAGTCTTCAAGAGACTGTCTATCCAACGAATCAACTTCATCCCACGCCTTCTCTTCCAGCGTCTTCGGTTTCTTCTGGTCTGCTGCCCAAGGGTTTGCTGCCATACCAATCACGCCAGCACACAAAATTAGCCTAAACACTGCGGACTTCTTCATAATCTTTGATTCTCCAGATTAGTTTTCTTTCTTCGTTTCCAAGATGCGATCACAAAGATACTCCTGCCTTGGGATACTCGATATTGATCTTGACCTTCCCCCCTTTTATAGACCAATTGCAAGTAAGTTCGAGCGTTCATTTTCCTCTTTAAACAACTTCAATTCAACCTCATGCGGTGTTTGGCCACCAAGTGCGGAATGAGGCCGTTCTGCGTTATATTCTTGTTGCCAGTCTTTAATTCTTCTACGGGCGTGCGCCAGGCTGGTAAACCATTCTTCGTTGAGACATTCATTTCGAAACTTCCCTAGAAATGACTCAATGAATCCATTCTGCATCGGTTTGCCAGGCTCGATATAGTGCAAGTTTACGCCACGTTCCTGCGCCCATCTTTGCATCTCCTTGCTTCGAAACTCCGGACCATTGTCCACCGTGATCGTGTCCGGAAGACTTCGGTGTAGGCGGAGCGAATCTAAAACCCGTGTTACATCCTTGGCCGTGATAGAATGATCAGCATGAATTAAGGGGGAACACCGGCTGGCTATATCGATCACCGCCAGACATCGTATGGAACGCCCATTGAAAAGCCTGTCGTGAATGAAATCCATTGCCCATTGCTGGTTGAGATGATCCGGCCGTGGCATGGGAAAACGATCTCCGGTGAATCGATTCTTTTTCCGGCGGCGTCGCAAAGCCAATCCCTCCTTTCGATAAAGACGCTCAACACGCTTGTGATTCACAACCCAGCCCCGCCGGCGCAATAATAGGTACAACCGGGGGGAACCATATTTCCGCTTTCGGTGCGCCAGCCGAATCAGTTCTGCACGGAGAGCCACATTACGATCCGGACGAGGTTGGTACCGATGAGTTGCACGGCATAATCCTGCCAGACAGCACGCCCGACGCTCGCTGTAGCCGAAAGCGGATTGAAAATGATCCACCACCTCCCGGCGAGCATCAGGCTCTACCATTTTTTTGATAAAGCCGACTGCAAAGCCTCCTTTTCCAACATCGCTTCCGCTAGCAACTTCTTCAAACGCCGATTCTCCTCCTCCAGAGACTTCAAACGCTTGGCATCGCTCACATTCATGCCGCCATATTTTCGACGCCAGTTGTAAAACGTTGCATCGCTCATTCCGTGCTTTCGGCACAACTCCTTCACCGAAATCCCCTATTCCGCTTCCTGCAGAATCCGGATGATCTGACCATCGTCGAATTGCTTCTTCTTCACTTTTCGTTCTCCTTTCCTTCACTGGAGAACTTACATCACATTGGCATAAATTTCGGGGGGAAAGGGCAATCTTCTTGTATCATATTGTTTGCATTTCATTTTACCAAGATCATGAATGAACTGACATAGCCATTCCCCGACTTGTTAGCAAAAAACATCGAAACGAGTTGTGCTTGTGTTGACTAGGAACATCTTCCGAGTGATGGCGTGGGAAGTTTTTCCTGGATATAATAGGAACAAATACTGATTTATCTTTTTGTCGATTTTGTATAAAGTTTTGTCATGTTCAACATGTTTCATCGTACATTCTTTAGCACAGTGGTGACGACTTTGGTTGCGGGTTGTCTTGTTTACAATTCACAAAATACAAATACAGCAGATAATTTTCCGGATTCCAATTTTCACGCGGCAGTCGAAGAGTTTATGGGAGTAGAACATTATCTTTATCTAAAGAGGTCCCCTGAAGGCTTATATTGAAAATCTCAGCAAAAAAGGAGAATAAAAGTGAAGAGTTGTTTAGCATCTGTAGTATTAGGCATTCTCGTTACGCAAACAGGTGGCGAAGGAGACGGAATGAATTCCGCTGAGTTGGGTCGCATAATTGGTGGAATCGCGGGGGCAATTTGTGGTGCCGTTTATCTCGTCAAAAAAATGCTCAAAAAGTAAGGGATTGGTTTGGTAAAGCGGAGACCATAGGGCAGAGTAAAACCAAACCACAGTCCCCCCGTTTACTCCCAATCTTTCTGCAGCCCATAGCAATGGAACGGAATCTTGTAACGTAACACACTGTGGTGACGTTTGGCGTTGTAAAACTGAAATTAGCGTTCAAGGCTCTGATGATGGGAGTGCCCTGCGTTAGAGCCATCCAAACCTTATAGAACTAGGAGTTCATCGTTGCTATGCTTGCTTTGGCAAAATTAGGCTAGATGATGACTTATGCGGAGCCGATTCCTTTTGGGACGGCGTTGCTTAAGCCGGATGGCAACGGTATCAAGAAACGGGGATAGGTATCACCCCGGAGATGGTGATTTGATCTGTTGGCATTTGACTTAGCCGCCGCGAGTGAGTACGCGATGCATTAAAAAAGATGATTTTCGAGAGATTCCGATGAATCAGCTTACAATTCAGATACCCAACCTCCCCGATGGCGCAAAGCCGTTGGAAATGGTTCCGATTCCGGCGGGGACATTTACGATGGGAACCCGGTGCACGGAAGATGGGTACGCGGAGACCTTAGGCCAGTATTTATATTCTGAATGGCCGGCTCATGAGGTGACGATTACACGGCCTTTTTATCTGGGCAAATATCAGGTGACGCAGGCGCAGTGGAACGCGGTGATGGGCTCGGAAAAAGAGTTCACGTTCTGCGGCACAGGCGATGACTGTCCGGCGTATTACGTCAGCTGGGATGATTGCCAAGAGTTCATCGGGCGTTTGGTTGCAACGGGGCAAGGAATGTTCCGTCTGCCCACGGAGGCGGAGTGGGAGTATGCTTGCCGCGCGGGTACGGCAACGCTGTTCTCGTTTGGAGACGCACGGGAATGCGATATGATCCACGATGCCTACTGCGAATTGGCGGACCGGTACATGTGGTGGAGCGGGAATAATACCGATGAGGACTACGCCGCCAAAGCGGTGGGCCGGAAATTGCCGAATGCTTGGGGGCTCTATGATATGCATGGCAACATCCAGGAGTGGTGTTCGGACTTCTGGCAAGATATCGAACTCCGCGGCCCGCAAACGGATCCGCAAGGCCCCAACGAGGGAAGCGAGCGCGTCATTCGAGGCGGCTGGTGGAACGACACGGCATTCAACTGTCGCTCCGCCGTACGGAGGTCCGGCTCCTGGGGAATGGATTTCAACATCGGCCTGCGCTTAGCTTCGACATTGGGCTTTTATGGCTAACCAGGTCGTGCCAAATCGAATGTCTCAACGAAGAATGGTTTACCAGCCTGGCGCATGCCCGTAGGAGAATCAGAGACTGGCAACGAGAATACAACGCAGAACGGCCTCATTCCGCACTTGGTGGGCAAACACCCCATGAGGTTGAATTGAAGTTGTTTAAAGAGGAAAATAAATGCTCGAACTTACTCGCAGTTGGCATATAAAAAGGGGGGAAGGTCAATATGCGCTCTACATTACTAGAACCTGATTTTCTTTCTCGGATTGTAGCGGATATCGATTACGTAGATGAAATCAAAAAGTTATTATTCAATAATTCTCGAAAAATACGTAATACCTATATCGATCAATTGAAACAAGATGGTGGTATTTTGTTAGATGGGATCAAAGAAAGTATTAAGAGGGATATGGCAGAGGCAAAAAAACATTTCCGTAAATATACAAAATTTGTTCTGAAAGTTATCGTGGGCTGGATTTTTGTTTGTTAGAAGCGGTTTCAAAACCCATTTGAAGGGTAGATCTTTGTGAATTTTTGTATTATATGGAGAGCCGGAGGTTTTGACACCAATGGCTCGAACAACACGATTCCTCACCGAGGAGATGTGGGAAAAGATGGCTCCGCATCTCCCCGGTTGAGGGGCATTAAAAAAACAGTTCAGCTCCGTGCGCCCATTCGAATGATGGGAGCCGGTCAGCCATAAAAAAATAGGCGATCCGCTGCAGGTGGTGGGACTGGATAAATGCATGGATAGTAATCTATGGGAGTGGTATTCGGTTGATAGGAGTCTCCATTGGTCGTCACCAGAGTTCCCAATCCTTCACGCAGACCGGTTCCTCATCTTTCAGCCAGCCACAGTTGAGTGCCCCGCCATAAGCCCCCATGTCGCAGCGAAAAGTACCGAGCCCGGGAGGAAGACAAGCGTCGTCATAAGAGGCATCCGGATTGCCTGCGTCAATGCATGGTGAACTTTTTTGCGGGTGAAAATCCCCGTTTGTAAAATCTGCAAATAGCGGATCAGCATCAATGTTCCCTTCGCCCAGCCACCCCCCTCGGACGCACGAATAAGTCACGGTTGAGGAGTCAGCTGAATCACCATGAATCTCGTCCCCATAGTTCCACAAAATGCAGTTGGTTAGTGTGGGATAGGATTCATTCTCGCAATATACCCCACCGCTGCCGTCGTACTCACCACTCATCGTATTTCCCGTGATCGTACAATGGCTTAATGATGGGGAGGAATATGTAAGGCATTTCACCCCACCGCTGCCGCCGTGCGCTGTATTCCCGGTGATCGTACAGTTGGTCAGAGTGGGCGATGAAAAGAAACAAAACACACCGCCGCCAGTGTTTCCAGTGATCTTGCAGTGAGTCATAGTGGGTGACGAGAAGAAAAAGGACACCCCGCCACCCTCCTCCGCTGTGTTTCCAGTGATATTGCAGTGGATCAACGTGGGAGAGAACGAACAACAGTACACCCCGCTGCCATAGAACGCCGATCCTCCGGTTACCGTGAAGCCATCCAACACTGCGTTGTTCGCACCAACCACCGCGTAAGTATCGAGACCCGATGCATTGATGATCGTCTCATTTGTCGTCCAGTCTCTTGTATCCCGCGATTGCTCGTTTCCTTCAAAACCACCGTAGAGAGCGACACCCGGTTCCATCCATATATTTTCATTGTAGTTCCCCGAGGCAATCCAAATCTCATCATTGGCACTACTTACATAAAGTGTGGCTTGAATAGATGTGAAAGCGTTCTCCCAAGAACTACCGTCTCCACCCTGAGTTGCGTCCGCACGCACATAGTGGATTCTGGGACCGGGAATATCACCCGGTGTGAATGCATCCGGAGACTCGTAGGCTCCCATATCTACGAATCCATCCCCAAAAAGACGTACACACCCCTCCATATCTTCTTGAGGAGCGGCAGCCACTAATCCTGTATCAATACATGGAGAACCATTCCGTAGGTGATAATCATCATTTGTTAGACTCACAAACTTCGGATCGGTGTCGATGTTCCCTTCGCCCGGCCAACCACCTTGGATGCACGAATAAGTCACGGTTGAGGAGTCCGCTAAATCACCATGAATCTCGTCCCCATAGTTCCACAAAATGCAGTTGGTTAGCATGGGATAGGATTCACTCTCGCAGCACACCCCGCTTCCGCCGTTGAGCCCGTTTGCCCTGTTCCTGGCAATCGTGCAATTGGTTAGCGTAGGTGAGGATTCTTTGACGCAGTACACCCCCCCACCGCCACCGCCGATGAACGTCCCCCTCGCTGTGTTCCCAGATATAATGCAGTTGGTCAGTATTGGAGAAGAGTGCCAGCCGCAGTACACCCCACCACCGCCGTGGAACCCATTTGCCGTATTCCCGGTAATCGTGCAGCGGATTAGCATCGGAGAGGACTCGTAGCAGTACACCCCACCGCCGTCGCCGCCGCCTGATATCCCGTTCGCCTGGTTTCCGATAATCGTGCAGTTGGTTAATGTGGCAGAAGAAAAGCGGCAATACACTCCGCTGCCGGAATCCGCCGTGTTTTCAGTAATCGTACAGTTGATCAGCGTCGGGGAAGACTCGTTGCAGTACACCCCGCCGCTTTCGTACCAGTCTGACCTATTTCCAGAAATGGTGCAGTTAGTCAGGGTCGGGGAAGATCCATAACAGTACAGCCCTCCACCGCGGCCGTGTGTTGTATTTCCGCTGATCGTGCAATTGGTCAGGATCGGGGAAGACTCGTTGCAGTACACCCCGCCACCATCGTTCGCCGCCCCTCCGGTTACCGTAAAGCCATCTAGAATTGCATTGTTGGCACCGGTCACAACGTGTGTCTCCAATCCCGTAGCGTCGATGATGGTTTCATTCGCTGCCCAGTCACGTTCTTCTCGTGATCGCTCGCTTCCAACGAATCCACCGTAAAGCGCGACGCCTTCTTTCATTTCGATGGCTTCAAGGTACTGCCCCGCGGCAACCCAGACCTCATCACCCAAGACTGAAGCGGCGAGTCCTATGGAGATGGATGTACAAGCGTTGCTCCAGTCAGAACCCGATTCATCTCCAATAGCGTCTTGAGCCACATAGATCACATTGCCATAAGTCGGATAGATTCCCAAAAGTACCAAAACAGTGAGAGACGTTAGTGTTATCAAAGAACGTGCAAGCATCCCGATCCCCATATAGACATTCACTGTATCCCTATCAAATGACACCGATGTTTTAATCGGCAAGAACTTAGATGATAATTCACTATTTCCTGATCAGGAAGAGGATATTCAGGAGGTTTAGGTATGGCTGAGCGCATAACCACAAGATACCTACATTTATTTCGATTTAGTTTTACATGTTCATCCTGGAGAATCTTCGCCATGACTATCAAATTCATCTCGTCAACTGACAAAAAGGCCTTTGTTTATAAGGTTGAACGGCATTCTATCACACTCGGACAGAAAAGCTATCTGGGAAATCCAGGATTGGGCAATTTGATCTCGACTAAATCCTTTAGCAATTCTTTCAAAACACGAGTGCAAAATTCTTCCTCGGATTCAGTATAGGACCATTCATATTTATAGTCAGTTTTTGTTGCTTCGTATAATTTTTTCTTGAATTTTCCTGTATGTTCTTTCCATGCGCGATTTCCATACGCTCTGTTTCGCAGGATGAATTGTTTATTTTTACAGTCAAATAACAGATATGAGCATCCCAAACCACCAAGATTTTCTGTAGCAACATCATTAGGACCGAGGGGAACTCCCGCCTGCAGTGTTAGTTTCGTTTCAAGATTGGTTATTGCATGTCCAATTGCATAGATCGAAAAAAATAAAATTACATCGCAGTCTTCATAGTCCAAATGATCGATATGTTGCCTTATCTGTTCTAACAGGAAAGTATCATGTTTGTCATAACAAATCAGTGAACTAGAATTTATAGAGGTATTCCGAAGGAAATAATTCGTTATAGGGGAATATGATGAATAAGGGTTAGGCATGTGCCAATCTACAACAAACTCACCTAAATCTAAATTGCCACCATCAATTGTTAAATAATTCCATTCATTAAGACAAGAAAGCAGCAACTTTTTCAGAGATTTATAATACAAATCATTACCGTGTTTTTGTCGATAATTTGCTTTGTGTTTGGGAATTGGACGAGGATTGCTAAGGTGATCGTGATCTTCGCCTATACATTGATAGTCCAAATACCATATCTTTAAAGTATTAATGTGGAGATCGCGGATACGCTCTAGAAGCGCCTCTTTTGCATTAACTTCTTCGAGAATGCCTTTCCTCCACTCAACGAGCCTTTGCTTATAGCCCTGCACCGCTGTATCTGGCAATCCATGAAACCATGGAATCTCTTGAGGTTCTTTAACAATAAACTCAAAAACATCTCCGGCGGTGGCGCATTGCCCGAGTTCTTGTTTGAAACTAGATATATCGTTTTTGTATTGTTCAGCAATACGTTGGTCTATTTGCGCCGTTTCACAACTGGTAAAAATTCCAATCGCAAACACCATAACAAAACAGAATTCATTGCGCGGTTTCATCGTGAGCTTACCTGTATGGTTATAAGCAAATTAACCTGGATTTCCCGTATAGGCCCTCGATTATCCTCCCCAAAACGCGGTCCGAGAGATGTTACCGCCCTGGAGGCCTGATTCTGCTCTAAAATGATGATGCTCCGGCACTTTCAGAAGTTCAACCGTTTGCTGAAACTTCTACATAACCACTTGAGATGTCAATGGATAGCCTGCGTTCCGATTGGAGGTTAGCAGTAACATCCGTGCCAATCTTTATTGGATAGCCTTTCCGCTGCAAGCTGCCCCAGGTATCTTGATCCGCTTCTAAACATCAAACCTCATAAAACGGTCATACAACGCCGTCTTGCGTAGGTAAAACGGGCGCATATACTTTGATTCCGTCGACAATTCCTTCTTCTCAAGTAATCCCATGGTTATCAGATGACTGAATATTCGAGAGTCCACCATCCATTCCAAGTTATAGGGATCATCAGCCCGTAAAATCGTGTTTCGGACCTTGGGCAAAATGATCATCGGAGTCAATTTCTTTGGTGAAATCCACTTTCCGGCAAGTTTACCAACCTTATACAATGAAAAGGCTACCGTAGCCTGAAGATCGTCGTTTGCTTCCATCCGGTCACAATAGGCCAAGTTGAACGCTTTGAAGTTCGTCCGGAAAAGCAATGCAAACAATGCACCCGCATTCTCTTCTTCCATATACTTCTGACCGTTTCGTGTGAGCGTGAACTGCCCCTTGCTGCATTTTATCAGTTTGGCCAGTTCTAACAGGATTCGGATAATGTGAAGGGGAGGAACATCTTCTTCGTTGAATACCTTGTTGAACCTGTAGATGTCTTCACGGCTTTCTTCCGACATCTCAACAGTCTCGAGTATCTGCGTTACGAATTTTCGATTCAAATTACCGGCCGTTGTGGCTTTCACCTTCCCTAATTCTTTGAGAGCAATCAGAAAAGTACGGGCATTGTTCAGCAGTTCAGAATGATCGAAAGCCTCTAGAGGTAGTGATGAGTTCAACTGCACACAGCCGTTTGGATCGTTCCAATCGTCATTGAGGAGACGCATGAGTTGGGAACGGGATAGCCCTCCGATTTTCTTGTACGAAATATTTTTGAAACGGTCGATACTCATCTTTACCATGTTGTTGATGAAAGACAGGATGTCACCTTGGGCGTCGAGGTGCTTCTTTTCTTCACAATAATTGGATACGCTCTTCCTCATCTCTCGCTGCTCGCCCTTGATTCCAGCGATTTGTATGAAACCCGCACGTCTTTGTATTAGTTGGAGTATGCTGAGATAAATCTCATTCCATTGGCCAGATTCAAAGGGATTTTTGCATTCTATGGACTTTATTTCAGCTAGATCGGCGATCTCGATCAGTTGCTCTTCCTCAAAATGGCATAGGTAGAAATTGCCTTTAACTGTACAGAGTTGGAGCCGCTTGTGGATAGCCCCCGCAAGTGAAGACTCCGTAAAAAGCATGTTCCGTTGGCCCTCGCTCAAATACAAAGGAATTTTCTGGTCAGAATCGATATCAAGGCTAGTCATCGCGTACCGTCTTTTCAACAACCCGCTTCATCATCTTTCCGGCTTTGAAATGGACGACGTTACGTGCCGGTACGGGTGCTGCTTCTCCGGTGACAGGATTACGGCCTACACGCGGCGGTGTTCTACGGACCTCAAATACACCGAAATCTCTGATTTCAATGCGGCGTTCTCGGGCAAGCGTCTCCATGAAAACATGGAGAATACATTCGACGATGACGCTAATATGGCGTACCTCCTGCTTGGTGTTCTTGTTGACGAACTCGATGATGTCTTTCTTGTTCATATGCATCCCCCATTCTGATTGCTGCCTTCTCGCAATAACATCAAAATTGGACCACACTCATAACAAATTCGACCTTAGAACACCTATATCTCAGGACACCTACAATTTTTGGCACCAAAAGCAGTTTGCCTATTCAGCATCCCCGAAAAATCGATTTATCATAAAATCTGAAAACTGCGTACGGCAAAAACAGTATCAAGCGGGCAGCATATCCCACATCGGATCCCCGGCCACGATACGCGCAAACTGCCTTAATTCGCTTGGCCACTGCTGATCCTTGGCTCTTTCGAACTGCTCTCTATTTAGTACCCCGGTCGCCCAACTGACATGGAAAATCCCTAGTATTCCCGACGGTTCCTGCTCGCAAAAGGTGCGTACACGCCGCAAGAATTTGGCATCCCGAAATGATCTATGCTTAAAAGGCAATACCAATCCGTAATGAATCACACCGCTAAAACCGTCCATAAAGACATAATAATCACCGGGCTCAAGTGATTGCTGCCAGCTCTGCACACGCAGATTCGCGCCGTGGTCACAAATGCCCAGTTGCAAGAGAAAATCCTGCAAAAATCCTTCCTCGTCGGGCTTATCAAAAGCTCCGATATCTGGATCCGCGAAAATTTCCGGATATTCAAAAATATCTGCAAGCGGTTCAGACATCCCCACTTCTATACGTTTCCTTTTTCAATTCCCAACAGATACAGTCCCAGGGCAAGCGGGCAATATGTCAAGATGCACTCGGGTTCTTATATATTTCTCCGAGCCTTGGAGGCTGAATGGCAATCCAAATCCGTCTTTAAATCGTTTTAACCTGAATTTCCCATTTTGATTCTCGATTCTCTTCCAGAAGGCGCAATTAGAAACTATATAATGGATAGATGTTCGAATCAAATTGTGCTTGTGTTAAATAGGAATATATTCCTAGTTTCGGCGTAGGAAGTTTTTCCTAGATAAACTAGGAATAGTTACCGATATAACTTTTTGTCGATTTTGAATATAATTTATTTCGAGGATGTCGGAAACATATGGCAAGAAAAGAACAATGAAACAGAAAAATGAAATTTTGGCAATGAGATTTGGTTCGTACAGCCTTGCGTGTGCCGCTGCTATCATGATGTTTTCAATTGTTGCCTGCTGGAAGAACGAATCTGGCGATACTTTACCCGGTGGGACGCAAGCGCAAAAATCAGAGCCAATTATCTTCGTAGATCTGGCTCCGAAAACGCTGGATGAAGAATCGTCCAAGGTTGGAACTGTACTGCACGATAACAAATTCGAGACGGGATCCAAAGATAATGACGGCAATTTCATTACTAAAACCTACGTCATGCATGCGATAGGGAATCTGGCGCATGACGGTGACTGCTGGATCTTCGATTCAACTCCCTCAGACGGCGCTTTTGGCATTTTTTATTTCTCCGAGGAGTTCGATCTAGACATCTCCTTTCAGTCTGTTGTCGGCTCTGGGATCGTGCAGAAATTGCACCTGAAACTGGGTCTCAACAAGGGGGTTGTCTATGCCATTGGCCAGGTGGCCGAAGTGGGCACCAATAGACTCGTGGTGAAGTGGACAAACTGCGAGGGTAAAGTCGAAGGGGTTGTAGCTGCATATGACACAGAGGTAATCGTGATCGTCGATGGCAAACGTAGAAGCATGACCGAACTGAGCGTCGGTGACTGGGTGACTGCAGAGATCAAGACCGCGGAAGATGGCAAACACACCGTCAAGAAGGTCGTGGTTGGCGAGCATACCATCACATTGCTCGCGCCCTTCTTCCAAGACTATATTGTTAACGTTGGGAATGATTTTGACTGAAAGGTACAACGATCTGTTTTCTATGGTTTTGGCTATGGGCCAGACACCACTCGGATCGCGCCTTTGGGACGAGATATTGAAAGCACATATAGGAAATCTGAGTTGAACGAGGAATCTACATGTCACGTTTCGGACTCTACAGCCGATTGAACCACACCGTTCGATGTCGCATACATCGGGTGATGGTGCGATGGGCAGCTGTTATCGTCGTATCATTTTGCCTCGCGGCGTGCGCAGGCGCGCCCACTGTCACTCTTCCATCAATCCAGGCCCGGCCGTTGACAGAACTGGATCGGAAACAAGTCAAGAGTGGTTTGTGTATAGCAATCGATCCCATCACAGACCCAGGACGCCAACAAGAGTACTTCGGAACAGAAATCTTAGCTGAGGGAGTACTCGCCGTTCAGGTGGTTGTCTCGAATGAGTCCGAGAATACAGCCTGGTATCTTCCTCGCTATGAATCCCACGTGAATACAGGGACGGGCGACTACATACCTCGTGTCGATCCTCCAGTGAATTTCATGCCGAAGTCTATCGAGGATCAACGTAAGAAAGTGAATAGTGCGGTGCGAAGACGTCAGAAAATGGTCATTCCCAGTGGTGTAGCCATAGGACTTGCTCCTCCCCTAATTATACCGATTATGGCGGTCTATCTGAAGGATACGAGTAAGCCATGGCGGGATATGTCTGCTATCCAAATGCAGCTCGTGGACCATGGACTGCCTGAAACCGCTGTGCCGCCTGGTGGTTCGTCGAGCGGATTGGTCCTCTTTTACCTGAAGAATGTCGAGGTCGATGAACTAAATAGCCTTACGCTGATCGCCGAGCAACTAGGGACCTGCGTGACCGAGAGTTTTGTCTTTAGACTGTAGAGGAGAGAAGAAGAATGCAGCCATCAATTTCGCAGCAGACATTGGTTTCTTTTGGCCTCCTTATGGGCATTGCCATTACACTCGGGGCATGCGTCAGTTCACCCAGATACACCACGGAAGAAGTCCAACAGAAGTTAGCGAACCACATGATTCCTCCCTCGGAATTTGGAAAAAGCCCTCTACATGTTGGGCTCCTTTTGGTCCCGGAACTTTGTACCTATCAGAACATCCGGATAGATGAAGGATGTGCGAGGCTCATGAGAAACCTATTTGAGGATGTCACGATACTGTCGTTGGAGGATCTTCAGAATGCACCGTTACGGCCGCCAATCTTGGTGGTACCGGAAATATCTAGAGTCGGGCTGTATCCCGCCGGACGGAGTTCCCTGAAGGACTTTGCCGCACGCTTTGGCGTGACGTATTCCTTCTGGAATGAGAATGGCCAGGAGATTTGGGTAGCAACGTATTGTGGCACTGGAACTGCTAAGGGTATCACAGACACTTGGCATGAAGCTATCATGGATCAGTTTAAGGCCGCTCAAAAAGGAATCGCCCTCAGCCGTTTCTGGACTCTGGATGTGTTCAAAGCGGTGGAAACGAAGCCGAGAGCATCGCAAGACACCCCAGAGACAATGCTAGCGAGAGAACAGACAGATGCTGGAGAACATCTGGTTCTCGAACTTCCGGGCGACACAGAGATGCAGTTTGTAAAGATCATCCCCGGGACCTTCGCAATGGGGAGCCCGTCGACCGAAGAAGGAAGATTAGAAAACGAAGGCCCTCAATGTGAGATACAAATTTCAAAACCTTTCTATCTTGGCACGTATGAGGTTACGCGGGAGCAGTGGCGGGCGGTGATGAACGAAGATCCATTGGCAGACACGGAAAACGCCAATTGCCAACAATGGCGGGCTACTGTAAGTCAATCTCCATCGATCGATTTGGAAGTGCAGGACACCCCCGTGACGTTTGTCTCTTGGTACGATTGCCAACGGTTTATCATGAAGATCAACACCTTAGGTCTCGGCACATTCCGGCTTCCCAGCGAAGCGGAATGGGAGTACGCGTGCCGTGCGGGAACGAAAACGCGTTTCTATTGGGGAGATGATTTGAACGAAGCCGAGATTGACCGCTATGCACTACGTGGGATTAAGAGCGACGGTAAATTGCTCCCCTACCATCCCCGCCCAGTTGGTACGAAGGAACCTAACGCGTGGGGGCTGTACGACATGAGTGGGAGCGTCGGTGAATGGTGCGATAATCGCTTTGGTGGATCCGCAGAAAGCCCATCTTTGTACCGAGCCGTCGGAAAGCATACCTGGATGGGGACCTTACGGGGCGGCTGCTCTATGTTGTCGGGGACCTCTTGCCGTTCAGCAATGCGTGTCCGGCTGCCACGCGAATGGGCGTCTGGCGCCCAAACAGGGCTTCGCCTTGTGAGAGATTGCCCATGAACGAAGAGAGTGGAACAAGGAAACACTTGGAACGCTCCGTGATTACGTACAATGCTCATAAATCGAGATCGGACCTCCAAACCGGACGCCGAACAAGAGAGGAGAATGAGAATGAACTCTGTACGCTTTGTCTGTGCCTGTACGGTATGCCTTTTTGTGCTTGGTTGTACCACGACCAACCAAACCTCGTACCATAAACCTACGGATAAGCAATCTTCAACGGCTTCGAAGGCATTCACAATCTCAGCATTAGCTGTAATTAATATAGGACCAGCCGGTTCACAATGGGGTCATTTAACAGGCAAAATTATTAGTGCGGTTGAATCCACTAGACAAATCACGATGGATCCAGATGAAGGATCAACGATAGTACGAATGAATGGTACTAAATGGCGTTTTTTTCATGGCGCACAGGGCGATCAGGGCCAACTCAATTTTACGGTAGCGGAGTCGTCCTTTCTTGATTGGTCCCAATTAAAACCCGGAACTCAAGTCTCCTTTGACTGCAAAGAATTGCCAGACTTCACGTTTAGAATTGCATATATGTCGTATAAATAGGTTTTTCGATTTATGAATATTACAAATTTCCAATTTTATACACAGAATTGTCTGCATAAGAAAAGTGAATGTAGTATCCACTGCACAAAAGGAGGAATTGAATGAGAGTGTATCCTAGTGTATTGATCGCATTTTTTCTTTTGACTGTAGCCTGCGGAGATTTGTCCCATGGCGATGAGAAATTCACGAAACGTATGGTTGGATGTGCGGAATCTGTGAATGGGATTCTCTATGTAATGGGGGGAACAAATCTTTATAATGATTTGGCGGATGTGGGTGCCTATGATCCATCCTCGAAAACATGGAGCGCAAAGTCATCTTTGCCGTTGCCGAGATCGGCTTGTGTATCAGCGGTATTGCGAAACGATATTTACCTTATTGGCGGTCTCAATAAATCAGGAGTCCTCTCTGATATACAAAAATACAACACCAATGATGACACTTGGCTGACATGTGCGCCTATACCGACCCCTCGTTGGAATTTTATGGCGTGTCAAGCCGGTAACAAAATTTACACATTTGGTGGTATCTCAGGACGGGGAACAAATAGAAACGCGACGGATGTTATCGAAACCTACGATCCTATAGACGATTCCTGGCAACAGACAGGTTCGATGCCCGGTGCACGGCAGAGTGCAGCTATTGCCGTAGTCAACGAGTTGATTTACATTATTTCAGGAAAGATTGCTACCTATCACGAATCCACAAAAGGCGAGCAAATAACTCAACGTGTAGATTGCTATGACCCAATAAATAATACATGGATAACAGTCACCGATATTCCAACCGGGCGCGTCAGCGCTAAAGCCGTCGTAGCAAAGGATAAAATCTATGTTGTCGGTGGAATGGATAAAACGGGCAAATTACCGACTCAAATAGATGTCTTTGATCCACAGACCAACCAATGGAGTTCCAGCACACAATTGACAACTGGTAGGAGTGGACATATGTGCGCTCTCGTCAAGGATTCTATCATCCTATTTGGTGGTACGTCTGATCGTTATAAAGGGGGGCAAAGGCCGCAGATATCCAGTCATGTCGAAACGATCGCAATCCATGAAAATCAGGCAAAATCGATAATAACAAACGAGGCTACACAAAATTCCTCCACATCATATTAGATATCAGGAGTAACGAAATGGAATCTTTTCCCAGGCTAAAGCATCCAATGCATATCACTTTCATGGGTAAATTTGTATGTCGCAAATAACAATTGTTTTGACCTACATATACAGGAAATACAGGTATGAATAAAAGCGCCCAATCGTTTTTGAAGTCTATAAATAATAAAGAAGATATGGTGCGAAAATTGCCCATAAAACAGATCGTCACGCGAGAAGAGGATTGGGTTATTGAGGTCCTTATTTGTGCCCTAAAAGATTCCTCCTCATACGTACGTATTGAGGCGGTAAGAGGTTTAGCAAAAAAGCGTGACAAACAATCTATCAGTGCATTAATCCAGTGTCTCGATGATTCCAGTTGGGTAGTTCAAAATATAGCGGCTAAGGCTTTGCTATGTTTTGAAAACGAACTATCAGAGGAAACTCGCAAGCGGATAAATGCATATGATTTAAAACGAAAAGATTTGAGAAATGAAAAAAAAGGCTGATTCAATAAAGTCAAATACTGCAATTAAACCTACTTTAAAATTTGAACTTAAGTCAAACATTCCAATCGAAAACTATGGTTTTATTTCAGGTGTTTTTTTGGCGTGGCACTGGGGAATATGTCCGGATATCGATATATCATCGGCTATGATCTTTGGCGGTATCTTTGGTTTGATCGTGGGTATTTTCCTTAAGCCATATCTCAATTTGTTTATATCAAAGAGCAATGATAAATTTATGTTTGAAGAAATGGGTGAATTCCGTCATTGGTCGTATATATTGGTTAATTATGCATTCGGAATTATACTAAATGGTTTCATTGTTATTTTCTTGTATTTCTTTATTGAATCGGTCAAAAACAAAATATCGCTATTAAATACAGAAAATATCGCTGTGTCTGTACATATCACGTTAATCTTTTGGATAGGATATATCTGGAACCGCAATGTGAGTACGCGGTGGCTGATGGCAAGAATTCCAGCAGCTGATTTTATTATGGGCTCATCAGATGACGAGCAGGGCCGTAGTAGTGATGAAGGACCGGTTCGGCAGGTAAGTCTGAGCAATGATTTCTGCATAAGCAAATACCAAATAACGCAAGTACAGTGGGAAGCGGTGATGGGGGAAAGGCGCTCAGCCTTTTCCAGTTCAAAAATGCCGACAGCAAATGTCAGTTGGATCGACTGCCTCTTTTTTTGCAATCGGTTGAGCGAGCTAATGGATTTGACTCCGGTCTACGATTTGAATACGAGGACTGCAAATTGGAACGCTAATGGATTCCGTTTGCCTACAGAGGCCGAATGGGAGTACGCCTGCCGTGGGGGCACCCAGACCCGCTTTTATTGGGGAGACGATGTAAATTATTCTAAAATTGGCGATTACGCCTGGTATTCTAACAATTCCGATTCTCAAAATCATTCTGTTGGCTTAAAACGCCCTAACAAACTTGGATTGTACGATATGAATGGCAATGTTTGTGAATGGTGTTGGGACTGGTATCAGAGTTCGTATGCATCGTTGGCTTCAGAAAATCCGACCGGTACAGAATCAGGATCTTACCGGGTTATACGTGGCGGTGACTGTAAATCCAATGCTATGTTCTGCCGATCGGCTACCCGTGGCAAATGTGCACCTGAAAGTAAAGAAACAAATATCGGTTTTCGCGTGGTTTGTTCACCCTCGGATTGATTCTTTATCCTTCTGTTCTATGTGAATATGAAAGAACGAGATCAATGAAAACAAATTTTGAAGGTTCGAAAGCCATGAAGTTATCAATTGAAAAACAGAACGGCATGAAAACAGTGGCTGTTTTTTGAAATAATAGCGAAAAGCCGGTTGTATCCGATTTTCTTCTATAATATATCTCAAAAAACCTTTGAACTGATATACACTGACCATTACCAAGCCAAAGGAAAGAATATTTGAAAGATAATATAAAGGAAAGAGAGAAAATGCAACATAAGAAATGTTTTATTGTCCTTTTCACGGGAATTTGTTTTTTTTCATGTTCTACGGTCACATTTCCTGATTACCACCCGGATACATCGGCGCTCTCTGCGGCAAAGATGATCCAAGATGGTCTTGAGATATCCGTCGTCCCTATGCACGATAGGAGCACGGTCCGTAATTATTTTGGGAAATCCGTAGAGAAGCGCGGTGTCGTCCCGATCTTTATCCTGGCTCGAAATGCAACTACTGACCGAAATTTCATCCTCAGAAAAGATCGTACTGCGATTGAAGGTGTGTTAACCTCAGCATCCGGTGACGGAAATGTTGATTATGTACCTTCTGGGCAGTCAAAAGGGGGAGAGGCGGCTACCGTGGTCGGGAGTCTTTCGTGTTTCGTAATGCCAGCGGTGGGGATGCCTCTCATGTTTTCCGGTATTAAAGCTTCAAACGATGCTTTAGCAACATTACACAATTACAAAAGAAATGAATTCCGCTCGGGAACCCTGGCGCCGGGAGAAACACAAAAAGGATTTTTGTTTTTTGTTCCTGAAGAGAATCAAACGGTCCAAAAAGTTTTGAAAATCCGCGTTGTTGCAGAGGTTGTACCTAGTTCAGAACTCGTACAGATGGAGGTAGAATTGTGAATGAAAACGAATGCAATAAAACCACATAAAAACGGCGTCATCCAATTTACCTTTTTAGCCACACTAATTATTATGGCGGGATGTACGCATTCAATCAAGATCGTGGAGGCGGAACTCGAGTCTCCGCTTCAAGAAAAAGTATATCCTATCCATGCAAAACTTATCCTTAATGAAGATTTCTGTAATTACGAATTTTCTTACTCCATACCAGGTGATACTTACGTATTTCCTCTTGGTAATGCATTCAAGGAATCTGCAAAATCGCTTACGAAATCCGTATTTCAATCTGTTTCCGAATCAACAACGACGTCTTTGCAACCGGAAAAGGTGTTCGATATTACTATCATTCCTACAATCCGTGACGTTTCTTTCCGTCGTGGAATGTGGGTGTGGAGCGATGAAGAAGCAGACATTCATTTGGAATGGAACATTTATGATAGAGACAACAAGGCCTTATGGATTCAGAGTATTATGGGAACGGCATGTATGCCAAATGACCGAAAAGTCATGCAGGCTGCGATTGATGATGCCTTTCAAAAATCGCTTGCGGCCATCTTGGCTGCTCCTTCGATCCAACAGTACTGCAAAGAACTTGAAAAACGCTGATTTTGTTCGGATGTAATGAAGAAAAAGAGGTGTAAAGATGGAGCATAAACGCATTTTGAGAATCTTCTCTGCACTTATCTTATTAGGCACGGCCATAGCTGTAATACCTGGGGTAATAATTCCTAGGCAACTTCAGTGGCCTTTTTTGTCTCCGCATGAGCTCATCCTTTCAACCGCTTTGTGTATATGTGCGTGGTTTCTTTTTAAGGGAGTCCCTGAGAGAAACGAAATTTGGTGGCGAACAAATAATATTCAATTATCGTTCTCAATAATTATAACAATGTTTTATATATTTTGGATATGTCTCGCAACTGAAGGCATAGTTAAAGGTCCACCCAGATTTGAGTCAATCAAGCAAATGTATTTTTTAAAAGCAGTATTTGAGCACATGACCCATGAGCCTGATAAGTTATCATATTATGCTGACATGGGCTTGGAACTTTCAGAAAACGGGACCGGCGAGTCAGCACGTATGATTCTGAGAGAAGTTTCTTTTATCGAGCGCTTCAGATGGTCTCAACCGGAATACTTTATCGGCCCACCATTAATGGCCACGATCTTATCATACTATCTCCGCAAGAAGATAAAAAGACCCTTAACAGAAAATGCGGTTTGATAATTGCAAATGGCTCCAAGATAAAAAATATGAATCGCTTAAATAATGAAAAGAGAGAAATACTTGGGAAGTATGAAGTACTAGCGCTTTACGTTTAAACACTGAATCAGGCGAAGTCAAAACGTCCGAAGTCAGTCTTTGCAGGAAAATGGCGCCAATGAGAAGTGGAATATTATTATGACTAAAATAAAAGAGTATATGTGCAGGTTTGTTTTTATCGACTTTTTCCTTGTGGTATGTTTTTTAATGGGTTGCAATACGAAGGCGCGCAGTGTATATGATGAGATAAAACCAGAGTTTTATAAAGATTATCCTGGGTCTACGATTATTAGAATAGTACCAGATGCACATCAAAGTTTGTCTGGTTATTTAGGTTACCGGGTTAATTTGACAATAACATTCAAACCTGATGTGAATTCTAAAGAAGAAACTGTCGTATGGCTTTGTTTTTGTCATAAGGATAAAGGTTGGATAGTCGAGAATAAATCAGGTCCAGCACTCAAACCGGTTGGAACTCAAAAGAATTTCAAATTACAAGATAACTGCAGGAAATATTGTCTGCGTAACTACACCTATGAGGTGCCACTAAGTTGGGAAATGGGAGATTCTGCAAAAGAAAAGCAGATGGAGGAAATGCTAAGTTTAGATCCAATTTACGAAATAACCTCATTATCAACATTCAGCGTACCAGAAGGAGCTATTGTGGTGGTCTACGAGTATGTATTGCCCAAGGAGGAATGTGCAAATTACATCGATAAACTTTATGATCTAAACGTTGAAAAGTTCAAACATGGGGTAGATGTTGGTCTTGTAAAAAAAGTGCTTGAAAACCGGAAAACGAAACAAGGAAATTTCGACGCATTGCTAATCGATTGGGAATCTACTCGGGGCAAACTCCCACATTGCCGACAATGGATACTTCATCATTCTAAAGAGTCATTGGAGAAAGTTGCAGTGATTGTAGTATTCAGCGATGATCGCAGCTACAAAGTGTGTAAAGAAGCAATAGATTACATAGCTTCAACAATTAATATAAGCGGCGGCGATGATGTCATCACGATTCCTTTGGCGGGCCTGCCACCGGAGGCCAAGCCGCTAGAGATGGTGCTGATCCCGGCGGGAACCTTTACCATGGGTTCGCCTTCAAGTGAGCGGGGCCGGGATTCGAATGAGGAACCTCAGCACGATGTGACGATTACGCAGCCGTTTTATCTGGGGAAGTACGAAGTAACCCAAGCGCAGTGGCAGGCGGTGATGGGGTTCAATCCGGCGCGAGACTTCGGCGTCGGTAACGATTATCCTGTTTACTACGTGAGTTGGAATGATTGTCAGTCCCTCATACAGAATTTGAATGAATTGGGCCAAGGCACATTTCGGTTACCGACGGAGGCGGAATGGGAATACGCCTGTCGGGCGGGTACAGTTACGCGTTTTTCATTTGGGGATGCCCTTGAGTGTGCGGACACCGGCAAGAATTATTGCGAAATTATGGATCAATATATGTGGTGGAAAGGAAACAGAACGTATAGTGGTGAGCAAGACAACACGAAAGAGGCGGGCCGCAAATTGCCAAATCCTTGGGGCTTATATGACATGCACGGCAATTGCTACGAGTGGTGCTCGGATTGGTATGGCTCGTATCCGATCAATCCGCAGATCGATCCGCTAGGTTCTCAATCGGGCTCGTACCGCGTGGCACGCGGCGGCGACTGGCACTACAGCACCCAGGCCTGCCGGTCGGCGTCTCGCGCCTCGTCCTTGCCCCAAAACCGCTACTACTTCATCGGATTGCGTCTACTGAGGTTGTTCCCTTGACACTTGGACTCTTGATCCCTTGGCAGTAACAGGCCAGCGAACGGAGTCCGGAAGGTAAAGGGGATCGCCGAAGCGAAGTCGGCGAAATCCCCGCAGCCTGGAGGACGGAGAAAGCGAGATAAAAATGCGACGAAAGAAATTAAACAAAGGGGGGTGGTGTCGTCCCTGAACCGGGGTTTTCTGACACGATCACGGTTGACAATGGTCCGGAGTTTCCAAGCAAGGAGCTTCAAAGTCTGGCGCAGACTTACTTCCAGTTGGTATAGGAAAGGAAGGTCAATAATGGAAAATGAGCTGAAATGCCCACTATGTAAACAAACTAAGCACATGCGGTGGGCAAAATCCCTTTATGGTCACGTGGTATGCAAAAAATGCTACTCTGGTTTTGCCGAAAGGCGACAACTAGCATATATTATCGACAATGTTTGTTGTGCGGTATTTGGAGTTTTGATTTTAATTGTATTTGCAATAATTCTATATTCGCAAGGAGCATCTCCATCTGCCATGGAGGGGGTGGTTTATGGAATTGAAATACTAATAATTATTTATTTCCCTTTCAAAGACAGTTTTTGGGGAGCGTCTCCTGGCAAAGCTTTGTGCGGGATAAAAGTAATTGACAAAACTTCAGGACAGCCCACAGGGATCGTAGCATCCTTTAAACGAAACCTTCCTTTATTTATTCCATTTCTGCCACTCATTGTAGCAATTCAATTAAACCAAGGGCACCGTATTGGAGATGGTTGGGCGAACACTAAAGTCATATGGAAAAAGTACGCTGACCACCCAATATTTTTGCCACTTCAGGCAAAGGAAGATTATTCAACATGAAGAATCAGTCCCTCATTGTCATAGCCAACACATCGATTCTCGCTTTTGCGTCAATATTCACTATGTGCTGTTCGAGTCAAATCGATTACACAGTTGAAAGCAGGCTATTTTTTCAACTTCCTGAGAATTATAAGGACAGCAGCCTTTCCTTTTCGGAGGACGCAGTTTGTTACGCATATGTCGTTGAGGAGGAGGAAGGCGAAATGGTTGTTGTAGATGGAACTGCAGGAGAGATATTTCATAGGTGTTCTCGCGTTGAGTTTGCACCTCTAACGAACAGGCCCTTCTATTGGATTCTTGATTCATCAAAAATATCGATTGTCGCCAACAATCAAATAATTCCCACGGAATTCACCAACGAACGTCCGATTTGGTTTAGCCCAAATGGTGAACGCTGGGCAATTGTCGGATACACGAACACCAAGGAAGAAGACGATCAGGTTCAATCAATAGCTGTTCTTGTTGATGGTAAAGAGGTGGGACGGTACTTCGATGCATCAGACCCAACATTCAGTCACGACAGTAAGCATTGTGCGTTTCTTACATCAAATCTTATCAGCAAGAATCTTATTGTTGACGGCGAAGCTGTCTATGAATTTAAACCCGGCCAAGCGGAACGTTCAATGGAAATGACCACCTTTGTTCAAGGGCCTAATATGAACATGCTGAATAAAGTGAAATATCTTTCAAACGGTACTTTGGCAATTTTGACTCAGGGCGAAGACGGCTGGACCGTTTATCTTGATATGACGCCTGTGCGAGCTTACGCACAAAACATCTGGGGAGGTGGTTCATATCAAGTTATTACGTTCAGTGATTTTGAGTCATCCGCTTCAATATTTTCATATTCTTTAACGGCGGCAAGCGATGCACCCTATGCCATCTGGTGGGAACGCCTTGAGGGTGATGAAGACCGATGGCGTATTGTAAAGAACGGAGAGCCGGTGGATGACATCCTCTCAGTTGACTATGGATCTTCTCGAAAACCGGTGATATCTGCAAATGGGGAACATGTCGGTTATCCTGCTTTCATTGCATCCAGTACGCCCGAGATATCAGACATGTATGCCGTAATCGACGGTAAAAAACATGGCCCATACGATATCGTTTGGGGAATGGCTTTCTCTAAGCGTGGCACCGTATATACGTATGCCGCTAGCCAGGGGGAAGATGCATTGCCATGGTTGTATTATAAGAATGGTGAGCCAATTTCGGAAAAATATAGCAGCGTTTACCTGCCGAAAATAACGGATGATGGAAAGCATATTGCATGGAAAGCGGAGAAGGATGAGCAAAAGTACTTGGCGGTCGATGGTCACAATTTAGAATTCGAGGGTGAGATTGTCTGGGGGCCAAACTTTATTAAAAAAGAAGCCGTGTGGATAACGCAAGTTGGAAATGAAGTTTTAAGAAATTCTGTGAAGTTATATTAAATATTTCTGCATGTTGTCAGTCCATAATGAACTTCCGGCGTTTATAAAATATATGTTCTGGTTGAAAATATAGAAAGGAAAAAACAATGAAAATATCTCATATACTATCAGTTATTACTATAGTTTTTTTACTCCATGCAACGGCTATTGCCCAAGACAATACGAATGATACTCAAGCCCAAACGGCTTTAGATATATTGAGGGATGACGAGGCGGGCAAGTATTTCAATAAGTATATCGGATTAAGTTTTTACGTTCCAGAAAGATGGTACATAGCAGCCGAAAATGAAGCCATTGAACTAATGCCGGACGCAGCAAGAGCTGTAGGGCTCGATGATCCCGTTGCTAAAGAAACCGTCGCTCAGATGCCGGGTAAGGTTTTGTTGATAACTTCATTGTGGCCTTTAAGTAGTGATGGAAATGATGCTAATCCAAATATCATCATTGCAGCAATTAATGCTAGGGATATTGCCGAAGAGGTCGATTCTGGTGCGGATTATCTAAAACTTGTAGCGAAAGGCATGAATGAAAGCCAACAATTTTCAGCAGTATCCGATGTCACCACACAGTCCTTGGGCGATGAAGAATTTTACTGTCTTAACGCAATGCTTATTATGCAGGACACGACTGTCCATATATCTCAGTTGGCACGGATTCACAATGACTACATCGTCATTCTCAATATATCAGCAAGCAGCGCAAATGATTTGAAGAAACTTATTCGAATCGCAGATAATAATCTGAGCCTGTCTACAGTTTCTTCGGAACTGGATGATAGTCCTGAAGGTATATTGTTTAGAGAGAAGTCAAGTTTGAAGATGCCTGACTCATCGGCTGGAAGTTCATCAGGTGGTAATTTACTTCAAACTCTAGGGCTCATACTCATGATTGGAGGAGGGCTGTTATTCCTAAAGAATTTATTACGATGAAAATAAATATTCTTAAGGAGAGAGAATAAATGTTCATTTTTATCATGGTGCCATATGTTTTGATGCTAACCGTATTTTTACGCGCCGCCACAAAATGGATTCTCAAACGAGATGTTACATTTGGGTTAGCAATAGGGACAGTATCTTTGGCTCAAATCTTGACCTGTATAATCTATTTTCCGCTCAAACAGATGATTGGTGAGGACGGAACGACGGCCTTTATATTGATAATTACACCGGTCTCTGTGATCATTCATGTATTGATTATTGCTAAAATGCTAGAAATTTCATACAAAAGATCGTTTATTGTTTTTGTCGTAATGTCATCTATTTGGCTCGTGATTATATTACCTGTGATATTGATAGTTCTTTTTGGAAATGGCGGTTACTTGAATCCGTGATCCTGCGACCGGTTTATTTCACGTAACGCATTGAATTTATTGGTGATAAATGCTGTGATAGCGCAATAAGAAAATCACCGTGGAGGTGAGGTTTCATAATCCACAAAACTTCACGGATTCAGGGGTTAAGAAGCGAGTCATACGAAGTGTAAGCATACAACTGGAATCTGATAATGTGCTAAAAAAATCAAAGCACGTGAGAATTGTGTTGATATTAGAACTGACAAGGAGATAAGAATGGATGATATTCGCGAATCCGAGCAGCAAACGCTTCCCACAACTTCTTTCAAACTTACGAACGGTCGTTTGCTTGAATTGACGTTTCAGCAACCAAACTGTGCTGCAGTGATAAAATTGTCCGATGGGAAAATCGAGGACCAATTTGTATTTCTTCTGAACGAGGTTGGAAGAAAACACCAGTTCATGCTTGGTGCTGGATGGTTTACAATTCGTGACGTTAATGGACACCCGCACAAATACAGATTAGAAGATGGGGAGAGTGAAAAGATTAACGAATGGTATTTGGGGTTTGTAAATGAAGAAATAAAGAAGCAATGGGATATGGAAGTTCGTAATAGAGAACAGCATGTCGAGTTTTTTAGAGAACACACCGGCGTATCCGACATGTTAGAATTTGTTGAATCAGAATTTAGAGAGGGATTCCCGGGCTTTAGCACATCAGAAACACGTTCGTCATACATTTATGTTGCTAATGCCACAGATGCTTTGTTTTTGTTGCACGAATGCGAATGTGATATAGAACATCCTCTTTTCCCATCTGCTATTAGGCGTGTAGAGTACAAAGATTGTCAATTTCTACGCGGCACTGGTAATAGTTTTTTTGCCGCTGGCGCTTTCATGGGGACTTTAGCATCTGGTAGGCTTTTCTCGCAAACTTGCTATTTTCGTTTGTTGCTGAGAGACGGTGAACTCCTTTTGTCAGGAAATAAGAAAGATGTTCATATTCTAGAAATTGCTTTAAAGAAGTAAGGCTATTCACAGTCTGAGAGATTCGGCTAATCAACTTTGGAGATTTTAGAAAAGGAGTATTCAATGAAACTTAAACATATCGCCATATGTTGCGTTCTTGGTTGCCTTATATCTGGCTGCGCGACTGGTTCACGAGTTGTCGTACAGGATGAGATGGGAAATACGCTGGAAATAAAAAAGTTTAACAAGTCCGATCCCCTGCCTTGTCCAACGGACGATGAAATCCTCGTGGTGGTTCTTCGCCCCGGTGGAGCAGTGCCAGATATAAGCGCCAAATTAGGAATCATGGATGACATCAGTGTAAGAGTATCTCTTAACTCGGCGTATATTGGGAATGTTGGAGGAAAAAGCTATATATACGCTCTTTCCGCCCCTGCCAAGACAACTGTTAATACCAGAATAGCATTAGCTGGTGGAAATGTTGAAATTGTGGGAGAACCAGGAGAATCTTACTTTATTGTGGTCGACGCCATTAGACGGGGGAATATTGGCTATCAAAAGAATTATGACGTAAAGATGCAAATCGTGAGCGAAGAAAAAGGGCTACGGATCATCGATGAACTCGGAGGCAATTCAAAGAGACAGGCAGCACATAGCCCTAAATAAGTTAATAGATACGAACACTCAGAGATGGAACCAACAGATTTGATGGATTAGGTGGTTGTCACAATAGAGATGTGAGGGGAGCGGGGTATAAGGGTGATGCATATCGATCGAAACAGAACGGATGCTTACGATGTATAACTTACCGCCACAAAATGGGCATGGAAATGAGATCACGATAAGGAAAAGAACTGTTTTGCTTTTCATGTCTGGAAAGTCGATCGGAAATGCCAGCCTTTTGCGCAATCGTTCACCGAAATCGAGCAAGGAACTCTGTGATCGTGTTTACGGGATTTACTGGAGGACTTCGAGGTTATCTAAGAATTGAGTCTTTTTCAGATAGTTTTCCTGAAAAAGAAACGAAGATTATAAACACAGATTTTGATGGGACGAGAGGAGCTCTTATGGGTTTTTCACAACGTTTTCTATCTTACTATTTCTCTCTGAGGCGTTCTCCCTTGCAAACAGGTATTCTGTATGGCAGATGGGGTATTGTATTGTTTTGCTTTATGGGCTGTATGGGAGCCCCGAAACTCGAGTTACCGCCGATCAAGGTCCAAGCACTATCCAATTACAATCAAAAACAGACTCAAAAGGGATTGTGTATTGCCATCGATCCTTTCACGGACGCAGAACGCCAACAGCAGTACTTTGGTGCAAACATCCTGGAGGAGGGTATTGTAGCGGTCCAGCTGGTTTTCTCCAATGAGTCTAATAAGACGGCTTGGTATCTTCCCCGCAACCGGTCTTATATAGCGACAAAGACAGGAAACATAATCCGCCGCACAAATCCACCGGAGAACTTGACTCCAAGGCACCTGCGTGAATTATCTGAAAGAAGTTCAAAGCAGGCTAAAAAATTAAAGTCCGCTGCCGTGCCCGCCGGTATTGCCATAGGTATCGCCCCTCCTTTAATGCTTCCAATTCTCCCCGTATATGCGAAAAACATAAGTAATTTTACTAAAGTATTACAACACACGTGCGCTATTCAGATGCAGCTGGTCGACCACATGATACCCGAAACCGCCGTACCACCAGGTGATTCGATACAGGGATTCGTCTATTTTCGCTTGATGGATTCGGATGCCAGCGACCTGGATTCCCTTACACTGACTGTAGAACGGTTAGGAACTGGTGAAATCTGCAGTTTTGTTTTTGAGTTGTAGAGGAGGAAGAAAATGCATCCATTTATTCTAATAAGAAAACCAACAGTACCTTGTGGCTTAATTGCGCTTGTTGTTTTATTGGGAGCGTGCGTCAGCCCGCCTAAATACACTGTGGAAGAAGCCCAACAAATGTTAGCAGAGTACGATATTCCTCCTACGGAATACCCAAAGGTTCCTCTGAATGTAGGAATTCTTCTCGTCCCGGATTTGTGCCGTTATGGCAATGTGAAGGTCGAAGAAGGAATCGCGCAGTTGATGAGAAGTCTTTTCGTCGAAGTCAACCTCCTGTCCCCCGAGGATCTTTGTGATGGAAAACCCCGACCGCCGGTTGTTATAGTTCCAGAAGTTACCCGCTCGCATCTGTATCGCATTAAAGATTGGGCGGTGCGTTACAATGTAACTTATTCCTTTTGGAATCAAGAGCAACAAAAAATATGGGTTGGAACCTATCGAGGTACCGGCTACGCTAAGGATGTGACAGATGCATGGCACCAGGCTGTCCAGAGTCAATTTTTAGCCGCACAGCAAGGAATCGCCCATAGCCGTTTCTGGACACTGACTGTACCCAAATCAACCAAAGCAGAATCAGAACAACCAGCGGACTTTCTTACTCACACAAGTGTAAAGGAATTGGGAAACGGTGAGAAACAATTGATTATCAATCTTCCCGGCGGAGCGGAAATGCAGTTTGTAAAGATTCCCACGGGAGCGTTCACTATGGGAAGTCCGCCAATGGAAAAGGGAAGAATTGAGATGCTCGAAGGTCTCCAGTATGAAATCGCGATTTCGAAACCATTCTATCTCGGGGTTTATGAGGTAACCCGAAGGCAATGGCAGGCAGTGATGGGTGAGAATCCCGTTATCCAAATCGAAAATCCCGATTGGCCGATTACGGGTATTACTTGGTACGATTGCCAGCAATTTATCGAAAAGATAAATAAATTGGGAATTGGCACATTTCGGCTTCCCAGCGAAGCAGAATGGGAGCACGCCTGCCGGGCGGGAACAACGACGCGTTTCTACTGGGGTGATGACCCCGATCAGACCGAGATCGATGATCACGCGTGGTACTATAAGCAATCCGACGGTAAGAAATCACTCGAATCACACCCAGTGGGATTGAAAAAGCCCAATCCATGGGGGCTCTACGATATGAGCGGTGGAGTTGAGGAGTGGTGTGAAAACCGCTTTGGGGGATGGTCCTGTTGCTCGATTCTCAATAGAATCGACCGGGAACAGACCTGGCAGGCGGTCACCCGAGGCGGGAACTGGATGATGACGAGCGATGCTTGCCGCTCGGCGTCGCGCAGGAAATTCGCACGTGATTTTTCCGGTATCACCTTCGGCCTTCGTCTTCTTCGAGAGTGTCCGTGAGTCAGAATTGCATTATATGTCAAGGGTGTAATGTTTCTATTATGCGCCTTTGCCGAAATATATATCTATTTCTCTTTTAAAACTATAGAAGGAGGTTCATACAATCATGCATTCGGAATCGATGGAAGAAAAGAGTAATAATGTTCCGTGGGCTTTTAAACCTGTTGAGGGTGGCAAAAAATTCCTCGTGTTCTTAGTTTCTGCTATTCTATTTTTTAGTTTAATTGTATTTATTTTTTCAGTATATGCAATTCTCTGGACTAGCTATGAAATAGATATGTCTCGCCACATCCAAATGTTTCCTTTTGCTAAAGTGATGTTTTTCTATCTTGTACTTATTTATCTCTGTACAACAGGTTTTTTATATTTCTATCGCAAGTTCAGGTTCTCTATATATGATCGTAATATCTCTAATGGTAATATTTGCTGCATCTCCTCCAACTTTCTGCGAATTATCAGTGGACCAGGTCGTTTAAAATTAGATAAAGAAGGAGTGTTTCTTAAATGCAACGTGGGACCAAGTCTCATACCACCACTTATCGCCTCTATTGTGCTACTTTTCATTTTAGGTCCTCAAGGGGTGGTCTATTTGACATTAAGCTTTTTAATTTACCATTTTATGCTTAGAAAGCCTAGAGAACTCGTTATCAAATGGGATTCTATTGCATCTGTTCGATGCAAAGGTCCTATTGTGCGTCTAAAACTAAGAGACTCCCTTATGCTTCATCTTAAAGTGATAAAATTCTTTGTTCCCGCGGCTATCAGGACTGAATTCTTTTGTCAGTTACATCGGATTAACCCCTCGTTGCTACCTGATGATTATTGCGCGGTAATAGACAATTTGAAATGCGATAATGAAGATATTGAAGAAGCGGATATTTTGTTGAGCGGATATGTGACTGATATCCCACCTCAAGAACCAAATACCGCAGTCCATATTTTTATGATTATTGCCGCAATACTCTTTTGGCTTCCTCTTTCTAGTATCATATTCGGTTTATCGACGCTTTTTTTAATCGTGACTAGTGTTTATCTTCTTTTTGAATCCCGAAAACTTTATTTGCAAAGAAATCTCATTGTAATAGGTTGTTGTTTCTGCTCATTGGTTGCATCGATAGGAATACCGCAATCAATGGAAGTCAATAGACGAATCAAAGCAGAACACAAAAGCGAATTATTTAATTCCATTATTAAGGAAGCGAAAACATTAGCCACGCTGTCTGACTTTAAGAAGGCATATGATTCAAAAAAACGTTTAGACTCCGGATTCAAAATAAGAATACCTAAAAAATCTCTACTTGTTCTTGAAGGAAGGGGAGACTACAACGCACTTGAATTAGGCGTTCATAGGTGGGAAGGCTATTTAGATACTGAACTACTTGCGATTGATCCTACTACAGTTAAATATATCGCAATTGTGGGACCAATTGCCACTGAACCCACTACACAAGAAAGAAAATTTGGAACAATGGACGTATCAAAAAGAACGGGTGAAACATCAATGATTGCCCCTGTCATTGTTTATTCTTGGCCAGATAAGAGTTTTGTGAAATCTGCTCAAGTTAATGATGTTGTAAAGAGAGTTCCATCTTATCCGGATTTTGGACTAGAGAAGCAATTGGCTATGCAGATTAATGACGCATTTAAAGTGGAACAATAATCGATTTAATAGAAATACTTGGAAAGTTGATTATCTCCGCGATTATCCTTTTGGGATATATCCATGTTTGGGTCAAACGATAAAAAGCGGCGCGATATCGAGCGATGAACATTTAGAGGGCATCTTTGATTGCTGCCTTGGTCAGTTACGAATATTTGAAGCCGCTTCTTTGTAGAGATTATCGGGTTCAGACAGCCTGAAGCCCGGTGGCGGTGCGATCCTCACAATATCAAGAATGCGTTGGCAAAGATTGTACGCCATCTGCTTCGAAGGTTTCTTGAATGTACAATTCTTTCCGGGTATATAGGTTTGCATCATCCATGCATGTACCTGCTTTCCATCAAGAGGCCATGTTGGATTATAATCTCCACGGATCATCGCCCGCGATATTTGCACCAAAACTGCGCATGTCTGGGGGTGAGAACGCTTGCCATTAACAATCATTTGAGAGACACCTTTTGCCCAAGTTAGTATTGCCTTCAGGCCGCATGGTTCAGTACAAACAAGTTGATAATGCTCCAACCCAATCCGACGGCCTCCCCGCTCCTCGGGCTTGAGGTCAACTCCATGAATGAGGCCTTTCTGGATTAAAAATTCACAGATGTCTTTAATCATCTTTCGTGCATACCTCATCGGCGCTTTCTCCATTTCGGATTTCGTAAGACAACCCGCATCGATGATGGTCTGTGCCAGTTCTTCCCGATCAGGGTGATAGACCCACTGTGGTCCATATGTATTATTTAAGACCACCAAAGCCTTTTTTAGGCGTTTTGTCACCTCTCGTTGTCCACTGTTTTTCATAGATTGATCTCCTTTCCAAAAGCTTCAATAGCACTCAAGTCCTCTTTACGGCAAATTTGTTCCAACTGTTCTTTCTGTTGGTTGTAGTTACAAATTTCAGAGTAACTGTTTCCTGTTTTGACTCCGCTGCTGTTAGACCAATAATTCCCGCTGCCTCGTATTAGCTCCTTTGGTGGTTTTATCGAATTCACAAATTGACTTTCTTTACAGGTCTGCTTCGCGGCCTTTGTGAGGACGGCGTCAAGTTCGGCAAGATCTGCAAGATTTCCTAATTTTTCAGCTTCACAAAGGATATCCGCCACTTTACGCACAAAGTCATCACCAAGTGCAAATCGCAAGTCGGACTCAATCCAATCAGTCCGAGCTAAATGCTCGGCTCTGATAATTGCTGCTGTTTGTAGAATCAGGATTTCGAATTTCTCAATCTCGCAAAGTTCATCGATCATCGGATCGCTAAGAATTTCCGGCGGTTTTGGTCCGCTTCTGCGACGGTCTCTCCCATGTCGAACTTGGCCACTCTTCTGATTGGCCATAGTATTTCGAATAAGATTCACCGCATGTGTACCCTCTTGAATATATTCAAGGCACTCCATTGGATTCGTAAGGCAGATCAGTTCCATTGCCAGTTCATTTGGGTTCACAGTGATTCTCCTTTGCTTCGTCCCTCCTCAATAATTCGCCCAGCTAAATCCATAGCGAGGAGGCCAAGTTCTACACGTGTTATTGTCTGGATGTCGACTTCTTCTATAATCCTGTAAAGGCTTTCAAGATGTCGTAAACTTCGAATGTTCATATTTCCATTTGCTTTCATCCTGTCTCCTCCTTATGCAATTTCTGAATCAAATATATGTCATTATTTTCAAATCCTGCATAATTTTAAAACACTAGATAATTGACGCATCGTGGATTCAGTTTTTGCTTCGTCGGTCTAGGTGCTCAAATTAATTGTTCTAATCAGCTGAATTTGTTCCTCTTTCACGATGCTGCTCCTGTTCATAATTTGCTTTGACTTTCATCTTTTTCGATTTACGATGTCGAATCCAGCATTTATAGTTTATCTCCCCCAAACACCCTGTCAACATATATCTATTTGATTTTGTTAGAGTTACATATCCATGTAGGCGTACTTGCACTTTCATGTATGTGTACTCGCACTTCCATGTATGTGTACTCGCACTTCCATGTATGTGTAGTCACACTTCCGTGTGAAGTGCATACCCTTTTTCAGGTTCCTCCAGAACTTCCTTGATATTTACTCCTCAATCTGCTTATTTGGATTGATTTATCGATCGCCTATTTCTTTATATCAGTCTCTAAAATGCTTAAATCTTAAGTGCTTCAAGTTCGCGATTGTATTTCGCATAGTAAATATGGTTGGAAAGGAGCATTAAATGAACAATTTGGATACAAACACGCTTGATCCTTTACTGAAGGAATATTGGGAAAGAGCGGGATCTCCACCCATCAATCCCCTTGGAAACATGCTCACTTTTACAAGAGGTGCCTATACAGACGTTTTGCGTGGCAGGACCAAGAATTCCCACCGCATAAATGTTCTTTCACTGTGGCATGCTCTTGGTCTTGATTTTTCTGAATTGAACAAATACTTGTCAACAAATAAGCACCCGACACTGTGTTTCGGCGATGCTGATGCGATATACTCGGTATTGAACAAACTTGATTACCGGGAAATGGCACCAATATTTACTAGGGGCTTGCATATGCCTCTTGTTTACTGCATCTTGGAGTTTCAGGCGAAAAACACCCTTTCTGTAAGCAGCCGTCTCGGCCATCCTTTTCGCACGAGTGCTCAGAACCGGCTTTATGACGTATCGCGCCTAGGCAGCATTGATCCTGATACGGAAGCATTTCATTGGAAATTACGATCATTAATCCGTGAAAAGCGGGAAAAAGATTTTTTTGCAAGGATGGCTAAAGGCTACGTATCTGATCACATTGTGTGCATTTACGACATCATCGATTATTTACAGGCAGCTGGCCGCGCTGAGAATTCTGAGGCCCAAAATTTTTCGGAATCGGACTTATCTAGCCGCGATAGTAATTCACCTCAGAATATTGATCCTAAAGACTCAGCTTTGTCACATTGCTGTAAAGCTTTGGCAGTCTTGGATTCGTTTGATAATTTTCGACTCTATATCACACGCATTAGTTCTTACTTTCAATTCTACATTCAAAAAGATATTGATGACGATCAGATTGCAAACTCAGACAAAATACGGCGCAAGTCATTTTTCATTGGTAGACACGTACACAAATCAGACTCCATGCAGCAATACGATAGCCTGCTCAGAGATATTGGTTATCCGGTCAATCAAAATTGCCTATATCCTCAGCAGGTTCACGGGTTCGTGTCGCATAATGATAACGTTCGGAAGTTCTTTGCCGGTGAATTCAATCGATTGAAATCCAATTTGATTGTCGACGGATCTACACCCGAAGGTAGCGCTGAAATCAAACAGTTGATTTCAGCGCTACTCCTTGAAATCCTTAAAATACCGCAAGAAGTGATTGATAGAGGGATATTAGAGTATAAACATTCGGATTTATTCAAAACTGCTCATAATAAATACGATGCCGCAAATAAATCGCAAGATACGAAAAGTTCTCCGAAAATCGATATTCAATCATAGACCTTAAGGCTCTGACGAACAATTTGGCATAAACGAATATCCGTTTAAAAGAACTACCCTTTCTGGTTTTTGAGCAGGCGAATTTTCATGACAAAACCAAGCGTTAGAATATACAATTACGGTCCGCACAAAACATATCCTTCATTGGATAATGCCTCGGAAGACATCCGGTCATCATGTTTAGACACTACAGACATCAAGGTGCTAGCCGATAAAGGAATCGAACTGATTGGAAAAGAAGACTCCCTCATCTCGAGTGATCGAATTGAGTCATATTCCAGACTCAAAAAACTTCGTGTTCTGCTTCTTGACGCAGACTCATATTGGATCAAAGAAGGCTTTCGAGAACTCGACAATGTTTCCGTTAGAGACGAATATATACGAGATATTAAGGCCTCCCACCGGTTCATTTCCAGCACTGTTACAAAGTTTGTGCAAAACCACTTCAATTCAAAAAGCGGGCTCAGGTTGTACTACGACGAGCCGCTATGGCGATTTATTATGACCGATAATGCATGTTTTGTGTCGGCCTACGGTGCCCATAAAGTCCGATCTCCTCTTCAATACCCTGTTCTTCGTTACGACAACCGGAAGGATTCTCTCTATTTGAGTTTCAAACAGCATTTCAACTGGTTATGGCATCGGCATTCAAAGCCGGATCCACATATGCAGGAAGTGATAGATTTTCGCATTTCAGCAGGAGGTATTGTTTTCTCGGATACGAATCAAGGTCGCTATTATGCGCTTGTTCATTCTGAAAGAGGCTGGGCTATCGCAAAAGGTCATAAGATTATCTCAGACTTAAATGTCGAAGAGACCGCGATCAGAGAAATGACTGAAGAGATTGGGTTGCCTGACAATCAGTTGAAATTAGTGGAAATGCTTGGATGTTCCACCGATACTTTTCATTCAGACGATGAAAAAGTTGTCTATCTTTACACAGCGAAGTATTGCGCTGAAGAACTACCGGTTCTGCGGACAGACTCCAAGCATGATTATTCTAAATGGTTTCATGTGAATGATGATCCACCAGTTCTTTATCTTGCTTATCAACGACCGGTTCTTGAACAGTTTTTGAAAGTTGCACGGTTAGAATAGAGCCGGATTTTTGTCCTTGGAATCACAATTTCTTTCTGACTTTTCCCGCCACCATTCTGTAATCGTGAATGAGCCCCGCAAGAGAAATGTTCGCTCTTCCGTATCTGGGTCGATATTTAAAATCATGGAATACAGGTAGTGTTGGTACTTATAAACTTTTCGGAATAGCCGGTCTACGAAAGTTTTTAATAGAAGCATACGTTGCTTGTGGAACATGGTGGTGCAATCGTCCGATGCAGCTGCAAGTAAAACAGAATCTTATTTTGAAGCCGCCCGCCGACGCGGGATAAGGTTGATTGCCAACGGCGACTTCCTCGATGAAGAGCGCCTTGACGATTCCGGCCGGGCGTTGGTTCTTTCGGAGATTTTCGCCCGCAATGTCCGGTCTGCCGAAATTAAGGCTTTGGCCGAACATTTAGCTCCGATACTCGACCGCGTGGCCACCGCGCAAGCCGGTAGCGGACTTATTTACGGCCCGACAGGGGCCGGCAAGACCGTAAGCGCTATCCATGTACTTTCGACACTTAAAGCAATGGCTAAGCGCGAACATGTTTTCTTCGATTATTTTTATATCGATTGTCTGGGGCGAACCACGTGCTTTGCAGCACTAAACCGCATTGCTGTTGCTCTGGATGCCAGCCGCAGCTACGGCAAAGGAGTTCCAACAGATTGGATCATTGCCCGGATACGGGACAGTCTGAAAGCCCGCAGGGGCACTTGCCTGTTCGTGTTTGACGAAATCGACAACATTTCCACCGAACGCTCATTCTTAATGAATTTTCTGATCAAGTCGCTTCCGCGTATGGTGCCGGTGCGCCTCGCCTATCTTTTTCTAACCAATGATTCTTCGTGGGAACACTCGCTGGACGCCCGCACGCTTTCCTGTTTTCGAAAGAACGATTTTATTTTCTCGCCCTATAACGCAAGCGAGATACTGGAAATCCTCAATCTGCGGGTGGAAAAGGCGCTGGTTACGGAAAGAGTGGACGATGGGGCCTTATCGCTTATTGCCGCCTATGCTGCCAGAGATTCCGGGGACGCCAGAAAAGCCGTGGCACTTTTGGCTAAATCAGCATCTATTGCCGACCGCCGTGGCGAACGATTGACAACAACCATCGTAGAGGAGGCTGAAGCCATTCTCGAAACGGAAAAGACTGTAGCCATCGCCCAGGCGCTGCCTCTCCAGCAGCAATTGACGCTGATCGCCTGTTACACGCTGCTCTTGAATCGGAAGACACGCGTATGTTCACGTGATGTATATGACTTCTATGCAAAGATCGCCAAGGAGTTCGGCGTACGCGCTCTCTCGCAACGCCGGATCAGCGATGCGCTATCGAGCCTGGATTTGTATGCTCTAATCGACGCGCGCCTGGTCAGCCGGGGACGATATGGTAAGACACGGCTAATTGGCCTGGCTTCCAATCAGGATTTAGCGCAGCAAACATTGCAGCACCTCCAAAAGGTTGTGGGGTGCCGTTAGGCGGCCTTTTCCCCAATAGCCTTAAGTGTGTTCTGAATTGAGTTATGCAATTTCTGTTCGATAGAAGATGCAGTGCGGATCAAGTATTGGGCATTCTTTTCGCCCTTAACGGCTTGGAGGATGGCTTTTTGTGCGGTAGCCGCATCCCCGTCCAGGATCGCCCGGGCGCAGGCGCCCACGGAAAGCGTGATCCCTTGGAGAGCCTTCTCGGCGTTCTCGGTGAGCTTCTTCAACACTTTCTCGAGATCGGACTCCTCACGAATCCGTTTCACGGCCTTTACCGCCGCTGTCCCCTGCCCTCGTGGCACCAATGACAAGTCGGCAATTGTTTTGCGCAGAACTTGCAGTTGTCCTTGTTGCATGGCCTGGTCGAGTGTTTTGATATCTTCGATCTTCTTGAGCAGTTTATGTTCACTGTCACTGATTTGCTTTAAAACTCTTGCCATGGCATCGCGGCCTTCCGGCGATTTCATCAATTCCGGCAGATGCCGGCGGAGCTGCTGGAATTTTTCGAGCGTATCCGCATCTTCCACCAGCAGACCGGAGATCTTCTTACCAATTTCTTCCGATTCATTCTTGGTCTGTTGTTCCTCCGGGGCCGCATTCGAGAAGTATGCGGCCACTGAAGCCCCTTTCCAAGACGGCATGTTTTTCGGCAAGAACGAGTAGAGAACCGTACATGTCGATAACAATAACGCCAACGAAAGGAACGCGGCAATGATCGGTACACTGATTGTGAGCCAATCGAAAAGACTCGGAGAGAATCCGCGCATTGCCGAGTAGATGAGCAAGAAGGCAACCGAGCCGGAGACGCCATTACTAACACCAAACTGGATTAGGGTTCTATAGAGGAGGATGCCCAGTACACCCAGCAGGATGGCGACAGCGATGACGCCTAAATCCGCAATTCGAAAGTTCATACGCTGACCGGTCACGGCCAAGGCAATAGCCAAAATAATCCCCAAAGCATTGATTAGGATTCTTCCGCCGCTGCCCTTGAAACGTTCACCCAACACGGATCGCGTGACACCCAGAAACAGGAAGAGATACAGCACAAAATCGACGAAAGGGGCGTATTGCTGATAGAGTTCGGGGAACCGGGAGGCACCGAGAGGGTCGAGTATAATCGAGATCACATTCGTCTCGGCGCTTATCCCGGGCCTGATGGGTCCTGTCCATGCTTGGGCGAATTGGATCGGCATAGATGCTTCAAGTCGTTCTGGTTTATAAAATTTTCGATCTGTATATTTTTTAAGGTCATGCCGCCCGGTAGTAAATTTCTTGTGGAAACGGTCCAAACTCGTGGCGGGTTCTTCCCGCGCCGGTTGATGTTGAAAAAAATAGCGTAGCTCCCGCTGCCTCAAACCAATGCAGCGTTTTCTTATATATTCTTTTTCAATTACGCAACAGTGGTGAAGTGAAGAAAGAGTTTTCGGCCTCTGGCTTGTTAAGTCTCCATCGGACATTTACAACCAGGTGCGTCCTTAAAAGCGGGATCGAAAACTTTATATAGAGGGAGTTACTTACCCCCAAGTAGTGACAGGTGATACGAATCGAAAATCGACATACGGATAAACCAATCCCATGGTATATGCAAATTCCCTTCCCCGATTCCGATGCCGCAGCTCCGGGAAATCTTTCCCGTTACGAATCAGAACTTCCGGATCCCGCCACGGCCATTGGGGAGGAACGTCTGTGTCAATCTAACCGTGTGCTGAATCATATTGCCAAGGCGATTGTCACCCGCACAGCCATCGAGCGGTCACACACACGGGAACGCGACGCCGAGACACACAATGTCCGGGAGATGCTCCTCGCATTCTCGGACGAACCATTCGGATTCAATAAAAGCCGTGACTCGATGCGTTTTGGGTTGGAACAAAGCCTGATGGGATTAGCACGCGAGAGCCGCGAGGCCGAGAAGGCTTTCTGGGGTGAAATTTGGACCGTTTCCACGGAGCTGCTCAAAACCATGGAAGAGCATGAAAGATTTGAACGCCGGTCTCAGATGATTGGCACTGAGCCTGCTCAAAAAATGCCGGCGCGAATTCCGTGAGGTGATGCTTCATTATCGATGAGAAAATTCTGCAACGGCTAAAGCCGATTTATGGCGAACGCATCGACCGCCTGTACAGAGCCTGGCTTCTGGAAGACGCTGATGGCCGTAAAGAGATCGAACTGGTAGTGCACCAAATGTATTTGGATTCGATCCGTAGCGGCGTTGACGACGACGCAATTCTGTTCCGGCCTCCTCCGTTAGAGGTTGCCAAGGGCGAGTATCCCATGGGAACGATTTTATACAATAAAGAAAAGCGCGGAATCTTCGGCATTCGCGAAAGCGAAATGATCCAGCACGCGGCGGTTTTTGGAAGATCAGGATCTGGGAAAACCAATTCGGTCTATGTCCTGATCGGCAACCTGCTAAAAAACAATAAACCCTTTTTGATTTTCGACTGGAAAAGAAATTATCGCGCCTTGATTTCAGAACCATCTGATAGACGCATTAATATTTACACCGTGGGCCGGTCTTTGTCTCCTTTATGCTTCAATCCTTTGATTCCCCCGCCCGGCACAGAGCCGACGGCGTGGTTGAAAAAACTGATCGAAATCATTGCCAAGGCCACGTTTGTGGGCGACGGTGTTGGATTTCTCCTGCAGCAAGGCACCGATAAACTCTATCGCCAGTGCGGCGTCTATGCCGGAAGCGTTAAACGCTATCCGACAATGGCGGATTTATTGAAGGTTATGCAGGAGATGTCGGTCAAAGGCCGCGCCGCGAATTGGATGGCGTCGACACAACGCGCCTTGGCCGCGTTATGTTTTGGCGCCATGGGCGATGTTTTGAATACACAGTCCAATACCAGTCTTGCAGAGTTGCTCGAAAAGAATGTGGTTCTCGAACTGGATTCATTGACATCAACCGATAAGGTCTTCTTTATCGAATCGCTTTTACTTTGGATTCACCACTACCGCTTAACGCAACAAGGACAGCGTGACAAATTTAAACATGCGATCATTCTTGAAGAGGCGCACCACATAATTGCCAAACAACAAACCGGTTCTCAGGAAACGATCACGGATCTCTTACTCAGAGAAATCCGGGAACTGGGTGAAGCAATCATTCTAATCGATCAGCATCCGTCACAAATTTCTTTGCCGGCGCTCGGAAATACATATACTACCTTGACCTTAAATCTTAAGTCGCGCGAAGACGTTAATGCTGCTTCATCGTATTTGCTTTTCAAAGATGACGATAAACGCAAGTTGGGTCAGTTGGAAGTAGGCCAGGCGGTTGTGAAACTGCAGGGCCGTTGGACCCAACCGTTTTTGATCGAAGTGCCGCACATCCAACTCAAACACAAAGTTGTCACCGATGAAGAAATACGCCTGCACATGCAAGGCGGTTCCGGGGATTCCATACGGAAACAACCTTCACAGACCGTTTCCGCAGAGATTCCACACGATTCAGGTCCCGGAAAGAAAGAGGTGGAAACAGCTCTTAGCGATATCGAAAAAGCATTTCTGAAGGACGTTCAATTACAGCCACTTTCAGGAGTTGTTGAACGTTATAAGCGATTATCGTTGAGCCGGAGAAAAGGAAACGAGATCAAAGAAAATCTTTGTAGACGGAAGATGATCAAACCGGTCGAAATCTCCACCTCGACCGGAAAGGTGGTTCTCTTGGAATGTATGGACTTACGCCAACGGCGAATCAAGGGACAACCTTATTGCATTCAGCGCAATCCGGGCGTCGTCCATGAATACTGGCGGGAAAAGATCGCCGCCCACTATCAGAAGCATGGCTTTGAGGTTACCCGCGAAAAGAAAATTCCCGGCGACGGGTACATCGATCTCTTTGTCCAGAAGGGGCAAGTTTCGATTGCCATTGAAATAGAAACCGGCAAGTCGGAAATCAAACACAACATTACCAAAGCACTCCAGGCGGGGTATTCCCACATTCGCGTACTCGGAACCGGCCGAAACGCCGTTCAAAAGATTCAGGCTGCCGTATCGAGTCTGGAACCGGCAGACGCGGACCGCGTTACAGTAGGCGTCTGCGCCGGGGAAATCTCACAGTAATTACATTAGCAACTCACAAATCCCACTCCTCATAGGAGAACATCCACTGCGCTGTCGAAAGAAAGTCTCCTTTAAAGCGCTGCCGTCCAACCAGGACGCCGGGATGAATACAAGAGGCGCAACGCCTCTTGGAAGCGATTCCGGTCTGTACAACGCCTCTCCCCGCAATAGGGGACGTAGAAGAGGCGGTTGCAGTAGTTGGAACTCCGTTCTTCCCGATTCAAGGAATCAACCGAAACAGTTTACCAAACACCGTACGTCTCGCCTGGTTCATAGTGACCAGCCGAGCCGTACAAGCAAATTCAGGAGGTGATCCAGATGATCGATTTCAACAAACCAAAGAGCCGCAGACTGACCACGGTCATTACCTGCGGTGTACAGAGTCTGCTCAGTGAAGCAGAGATACAGAAGGCCATCGCCGCACTTCAAAAGGAGCGAACCGTTCCCGATCCGGACAATCCGGGTTTATGGCGAACTCAGATCGGTTTGCACACGATTTGGGGCGTTCTCGATGAAGGTGCGGGAGTTGATGGAGAAGACATTTTGACCGTGCTTCTGTTATGTTGAGCTCAACATAACAGAAGTTATGTATAGTTAGTGTTTATGTAAAGTTACCGATGAAAAACCTCGAATATAAAGGTTTTTCACCGGTAACACTCAACATATTTATGCAATAAATCAAAGGCTTTTCAGCCACTCAAGAAGATTATTGTCAACCTGCCAAGAGCATCTGACTGGAGAAGGCAATCCGGTTTCTTGAGCTGCTTGTTCTAGAGCCTCCCGTTTCATTTCAAGGTTGGCTTTTACATAAATCCCTGTTGTGTTCATGTCTTCATGTCCAAGGAAATCACGTATTACAGGTAGAGGTGTCTTTGCCATAAGTAAATGCATCGCCTTTGTATGGCGTAGAGTATGAGGACTTATGGATCTGTGTGTCTCGTGATTCAAAAACCCCGATTGATTGACATACTTGAGCAAAATGTATCGGATACCAGCTCGAGAGAGTTTTTGTCCATACCGGTTAAAGAATAGCGGATGCGCATTGTTAGACGTTTCAAGCAAATGATACTCATCCATATAATTGCGAATACACTCCACCGTTGACATCATCAAAGGAACAATCCGTTTTTTTCGCCCTTTCCCTTCAATGAGCACATGCGGGGGTGAATCGATTCGAATATCATTCACTTTAAGATTGATGAGTTCCTGGACTCGTGCCCCGGAATCATACAGAAGACTGAGTAGAACAGCATCTCGGCGTCCTGTGACTGTATTGAGATTCGGTTGCGCCAAGATACGTCTCAATTCTTCAACGGAGAAATATTGAATAGAACTGTGCTTTGGGCAAGGACAACAGACCATTAAAATGCGCTGACATTGCAAGAAGTAATCTGGCAATTCGATCTGCACATACCGAAAGAATAAATGAAGCGCAGTAAGACGTTGCTTTCTCGTACGCGGACAACAATGCCTTTCCTGTTCCAGATACTTCAGAAAGTCAACAATGAAATCATCATTGATTTCTTTCAAGGAAATCTTGTTCGGCTGCCACTTCCGTGTGTCGCTGCAATACCGTAGAAAGACAATGAAGGTGTCACGGTATGACTTAATCGTATTCGAACTTACATTTCGTTGAGCTGGCAAGTATTTTGTCAAATACGAAGTGAGGAGAACCGCGAAATCGGTTTGTTTCATGATTGATCCCTCCCTGGAACGATGTGGCCGTATGTCTCATCCAAATTGGATGATAATGTTGCAGCCATTTCGAGGGTAAAATGAAGATAGTGTTGCGTTTCATTCAGTCCTTTATGTCCCAGATATGTAGAAAGTATGGGAAGCATAGCTGTCAAATCATGACCTTCTTGAAGCCATTTCATCATTCGATGAACAGCAAAAGTGTGCCGAAGATCGTGTAGTCGTGGACCTTTTCCTCTTCCTTGATGGGGAATTCCGATTCGTTGTATCAACACACGAAAGAAGGAATAGATGGCCCGGTTTCCATACTTTTCACCATCAGGCTTGGGGAAAAAGGAAGCCGTAGGAATTCGTTTTCCTAGTTTTTGCTGGAAGGTGTGTAATCGGTTTGCAAACTCGGGAGCCAATGGAATCAGACGGTCTTTCCCAAACTTGCTATTCCGAATGGTCAGGACACCCTCTTCCAAATCCGCATCTGCCAGTGTTAAACGCAACGCTTCGCCGAGTCGCATACCAGTTCCATAAAGAAGCCGAAACAATTCGGGAATCACCACATGCCTAAACGGTGACCGTGAACTGGGTGTCATGTTATCCGCTTCAAAAAAGAGTTCTTTCAATTGATTGTGAGAGAAGATGTATGGAGCAAACGATCTATGCTGAACCGGTTTCAGTTTCACATCAGGGACATAGGCTCTATATCCTCGATTCCGCATATATTCTGCGAATTGACGTGTTATGTAAAAACGTTCTTGTTGGGTTTTTAAGGATTCGTTCTCGCGTTTGCATGTCCAATCCAGGACTAAATGCTTCGGGAAACTGCACTCGTTCCAATGGTGGTTCGTTATATGCCGGTCTAGACGTTTCAAGGACTGAATTCCAGATTGATAGACTAGCCCGCATGCCAACTTTTCAGTGATGAATGATTCTATGATCGGCCCGATTTGACTCTCAAAAGTAGGAAGCATAACAACGGATTTGGTCATGATGGTAATCCTTCCGATTGAAGATCATCTGGATTTAAACTGGCTTTGCGTAAACTTTGAATATCCACCTTGAGGTAACATCGAGTTGATTCAAGTGATTCGTGCCCTAATACGTCTGAAATAGTTTTGAGCGGAAATCCAAATGACAGCAATTTACTCGCTAGACTATTTCGGAGACCATGGATTCCGCCTTGCCGTCTTGGGACCGCTATTTCGGAAAGCAGCCGGTATTTTTTGAATATCAATGTGACCGTACGACTGTTTCCAAACGGACGCAATGGCCCATGTGCTGTAATAAAAATTTCTCTGTATGAAACTGGAGGACGGCTATACTTAAGATAATCTATCAGGGCATTTCCTACATCTTGAATTAACGGCAATTCCAGAGGAACACCGGTTTTGACTTGACGAATGGTGATTTTTGATTGTTCCCAATGTATGTCATCCAGTTTCAGTCGGCAGATATCACTTGCCCGTAATCCCAATCGGTATGCAATCAAAATGATTGCATAATCTCTTTTCCCAACAGGCGATCCCCTGTCTACTTTGTCTAAAATACAGGCGACATCTTCAGGGCTGTAAACCATTGGAATGGAGATATTCTGGTATACCCGGACTTTGGGCAAGAAAAGACTGAGTTTGTCTTTGTGCAATCCGTATGCCCATAGGAAATTAAGAAAATTTTTGAGCAGATACCTTTGATTCGATAATGTATTGGTACAGAGATTGGACAAGGATTGCATGAATTCTGAAATATGTACGGGCTTGATTTTACATAGATTGGGACGGGTCCGTGTGGAGATAAAGAATAGAAACTTCCTCGCCGATCGAAGTTTACTTTTTATTGTTTCTGGTTTCCCGCCTTGATGTTCCCTACAAAAATGATGATATTTTTGAAGCGCGTTCTCAAATTCATCGGTTAGGGGAACAGGAGGTTTTGGGGATATGCTGAATCGTATACTATTTTCAGAAGCATATCGCAACAAAAGATTCACGGCACAGCGAATCCTGTTCTGATACGATGTGTTTTGGGAAGGGGAGATTCTTGATATCCCCAAACTGTTTAAAAACCGCTCTGCGAGTTCTTCTGAGAGAAGTTCCGTTCCAGCAAACCGTGACAATCGCTTCCAAATATTCGGATAATACTTAAGGGTTAATTTGGAATAGCCTTGCCGCGTAAGTTCCAATTGTGCATCCGAGAGTAACTTCTCAAAACTTACTGATGCGTTCGTGCTCTTTTCTTTTCCCATGACAAATCTCCTTGTAAGTGAATATTTGACCGAATATGGTCTTGGAGATTTATCGTAGGAAATATGTTAAGCATTGACACAATGAACTGCCGTAATTATTCAATTTTCACCTGTAGCTTTACATAAACACTAACTATACATAACTTCTGCCAAATGATTACTGAGGATAAAAGACCATGATCGTGAAAGGCATTGTTAGCAAAGCAGAACTGGAACGCATCCGCGCCGTGCTATCGGAGCACGGACTCACCGAAGGCGCACCCGATGGATTCCGCACTTGGACAGAAGAATCAGAAGCCGGTGCGGCGATCTGGGTGGAAGTCGATGTGAACGAAGAACTGGGCGTGTACTTGTCGCGCAGCGGATTCTTCGACACCGGAGAGGAATCGCCGCCGGTTCATGAAATCAAGTGTCCGCGTTGCGGCAACAACGATTTGGAAGAGCTGGTTTTGCGTGTTGAAAAACCTTGTTATTTGTCCTACCGCCTGGTTCGCGATGAATCCGGCGCAATTTGGGGCGACGACGGTTTGCAGGATGTAGAAGACGGCAACGAGACCTACTCCAATTTTCTTTATTGTTACAACTGCACGCATACCTTCGATAATCCCGGCATCAGCCTGAAGTAACCCAATCGAATCCTCAATTTTCAATTCAAAATTAAGAGTCTTACGCAAAAGGCCCGAGGTCTGTCTCGCATTGAGGCGGCGTCCGGGCCTTTTTGCGTTCAAGGCAGAAAGGAAGAAACGATATGAGCACCGTTACCTGTCAAATCTGCGGAGAAAAAGTCCCCTCCGCCTTGTACGAACACCTGAGCGGCAGCCACAACCTCACCGCTCAGCAGTATTTAACCCAACACCCGGGAGCGCCACTGGTCGCTCCGGAGCTTCTACGCCGTATTCAGCCCGGCGCCTGCAAGCGCACGCCGATCACCGAACAAGAGGAGCTCTGCGTGCACGGCGCCGTGCTGGAAAGAAGGAACTCGGCAAGCCCATTCGTTCCCGGGCTCGACCGCCATTACCGCCTCCCGCCCGAAGCGGCGTTCCTAATTGGTGCAATTAACCATCATGAGAATGTCCTGCTGGCCGGCCCTACCGGCTCCGGTAAATCCTCTCTGGTGCTGCAGCTCGCGGCCCGCGCCGGAATTCCCGTGCGCCGCTGCAATCTTAATGGCGAGACCACCGTCTCGGATTTCCTGGGCCGCTGGACCGTCCGCGGCAAGGAGATGATCTACAGCGAAGGCATCCTCCCGGCCGCCATGCGCGCCGGCGATTGGTTGCTGCTCGACGAGCTCGACGCCGCGCTGCCGCAAATCCTCTTCGTCTTGCAAAGCGTACTCGAAGAGAACGGCAAGCTGGTCCTGCTCGAAAAAGACGCCGAGGTGATCGAGCCTGATCCCGGTTTCCGCATTTTGGCCACGGCCAACACGCTGGGCGACGGCGATGACGGCGGCCTCTATGCGGGCACCCAAGTCTTGAACGAAGCCTTTAAAGACCGTTTCGCCACTGTCATCCAGCTCGGCTATCCCGAAGAGAAGACCGAGACCGCCATTTTGAGCGAAAAGATTCCCAACCTCAAAAAGAGTGTGGCCAAACGTCTGGTCCAATGTGCGCGGCAGGTGCGCGAGGCGTTTGAATGCGAGGAGTGCGGCTGCACGTTCTCCACGCGCCGCCTGTTGGCCTTGGCCCACAAGTATCAGCAGCTCGGGAATTTATCGTTGGCCTTCGAGTTGACCGTGCTCAACAAACTCGGCCGTGACGACCGCCTGGTCGTGGATGAGATCGCTCAGCGCCATCTGGCCGATGTTGACGAAGCGCAGAAAGGAGGATCCTCATGAATCACGCTCTTGAAACCACGCTTGAAAAAGTCGGGCGGATTTTGTCCCGGCGCTACAACATCACCGTGCGCTGCAAAGGCGCGGAATGCAAAACCGACGGGCGGACCATTTGGCTGCCCGCGCTTCCGGACGAGCTGTCGGAATCCGCCTGGTCGTTGGTTCGCGGCGAGCTCGATCACGAAACCGCGCATATCCTCTTCACGGAATTCGGCGAACGGCTCAAGTCCGTCCGGGTTCAGTGGGGCGATTTCGGATTCGATTTGGTGAATGTCATTGAAGACGTGCGCGTCAACTACCGCATGGCGGAGCTCTATCCGGGATCAAGGATCAATATCGGCGCCAGCATCGGCATCATCCTCAAAAAGCATCGCATTTCCCAAATGCCGTTGCCTTCGCGCTTCTTGTGCGCCTTGTTTTTGGCGGGTATGGAGTTGCCGTACACCATGTACGGTACCGATGCCTTGAAACTGGCCGGCGGATTTCAGAAAGAAGCCGATGGCTTCAAACACCTAAAGGATACAGAAGAAGCGATTTCGGTTGCCGAATCGATCCTGCAACGTTTGCAGAGGCAGCAAGAACAACAACAGCAAGCAGCTGCCGGTCAATCTGAAAACAACAATCCTTCCATGGATCGTGATCAACAGATCGATGATTCTGAAAATTCCGAATCGGGCGATCCGCGAAGCGAAGCCGGTTCATCCCAGTCTGAAGATTCAGATCAGAACGTTGAAGCCCCAGCAAATTCCGGCGAAGAGGAGTCGAATTCAACTCACTCTGAGTCAGAGCAATGCGAAGCAGATGCATCCACCGATGCCCAAGCAATGCAAAGCTCCGGTACGGACGAAAGCGAAAGTTTTCAGCAGACAACAGAAACCGTTTCCTTTGAACCGGAAAAGAATGATGAACCTCCGGGTTCTCAAGAGAACAGTTCTATTGCGGAACTGTTGGACGAGGAGTACGAGTCCACCGGCCATCCGCTGGAGTTTTCACGTTCACTGGAAAAAGAAGTTCAGGACTTGAGCGGCGGGGGAGACCGCTACCGGGTCTTCGATGCTTCGCTGGACCGGGTAAGCATTCCCCATACCGGACAAAACAACGGAAAGGACTATCGCGAGCTGCTCGAGCAGGTGCGCCCGCATGTGGCGCCGCTGCGCCAAAAGCTGATCCGCACCTTGCGGGCCCGCGACGCCCAGTTTTGGACTTCAGAACAAGAGGAGGGCGAAATCAACAGCCGGGACTTGCACGCGTTGCTTTGCCGGGGCTCAGATAAGGTATTCCGGCAACGGGCCGACACCGAGACCGACGCCGTGGCCGTCAGCCTGCTGATCGACCTTTCAGGATCGATGAGCGGCCCGCGCATCGTTTTGGCCCGCCAGGTTGCGATTCTCTTTGCGGAGACGCTGCACCGGCTGCGGACCGCACATGAAGTCTTGGGATTTACAACGCACCAGGCCAACGATGTCGTCAAGCAGATCGCCGAAGAGATGGGCGTTTCAAAAGACGAGCTGGAGCAACAATATGCGCGCATCGCGCCATGCCGGTACACCGTGTTCAAAGGTTTCGAAGAGCCGTTTGCGGCAATCAAGAACCGGACGGCGGCCATGGAGGCCAGCGAATACACGCCGATCGACGAAGCGGTGCTCTTTGCCGCCATCCGTCTCCACCGCCGGCCGGAACCGCGCAAGCTGCTCTTGGTCTTAACCGACGGCGAGCCCTGCAACGGAAATCTTACGCTGCAAAAGGCGGTGTTCGATCACCTGCGCAAGAGCCTGCAGCGCATTCACAAAGCCGGCATTGAGTGCGTGGCGGTAGGTATGCAGACCGATTACGTGAAGCACTTCTTTTCCGAATTCCTTGTCGTCCATGAACTCGAAGAGCTTCCCAAAGCCTTCTACGTCAAATTCGCCGAACTGATGCGGCGAAGCAAATCCTAGCTCATTCATCGATTCACAATTTTCCCAATCAGAAAGGAGGATGCGTATGTCCACGCCATCCACAGCCCCCTCATGCCTGGGGCTTTTCGATTCCACCGCACCGGAGTGCGCCTCGTGCACCTTGGTGTCCGAGTGCGTACGCGAACAAGAGAGACAGTTGGCTGCATTGACGGCGGAAGATCCGCCGCAAGAAAGCCACCCGCCGGCGAAAGCCAAGCGGTCCAAACCGAAAAAGGACCGCAAATCTGAAACCGTTTCTCGGACGGGAAACGCGCAGCTGATCCGCAAACACACCCGGCAGCGCCTGGAGATTCCGCCTGTCGGGACCAAACTTCAGACTGATTACAAAGGCACGACCTACAAAGCCGAGGTCATTTCCGATCCCGCCAACGCAAAAAGCGGCGGGCGTTCGGTGCTTTTTAACGGCGCCGCCTACGAGACGCTTACCGCCGCCGCGCACGCCATCGCGCCGGGGATCAACTCCGGGTCGGTGTGGCGCGCGGTGTAAGCCGCATGGAAAGCCTCCAGCCAACTGATGGACAAGCGGTCAGTTGGCCGGAGGATCGAAATGAAAGCAACCACCGTAAACGTACAAGAACTATCCAAACAAAGACTGCAAGCCTGCAGCAAGACCATCGAGCGAACGTTGGAACAACTCTGCCAGCGTTTGGAAGAAGGGTATTCCGAGGCCATGGAACAGTACATCAAAGCCATGAGCTGTTTTCACAAGTATTCCTTCCAGAACATGCTCTTGATCTTGGGGCAAATGCCTGATGCGACCCATGTCGCGGGATTTCGCACCTGGACCAGACTGCAGCGCAACGTCAAGAAAGGAGAAAAAGCCATCCGCATCTTCGCCCCGGTGATCATCAAGAAGCGCAACCGGCAAGAAGAAGACAAGAACGTCGAAGAACCGGAAGAGCCGGAGGAAGAGGAAATCACCCCCTTCTTCCGCACGGTCTGCGTCTTCGATGTCAGCCAAACCGAGGGCCAGGAGCTGCCCTCGGCCACCGAGGCGCAGGGCGACGCGAAGAACCTGATTCCGGCTCTGGAAAAAGGCATTCGAGATACCGGTATTTCCGTTGCTTATGAAAATACCGGCCAAGCCCTGGGCAAATCCTGCAAAGGCAAAATCGTCATCAAACCGGGCCTAAGCAGCGCTGAAACCTTCAGCGTCTTGGCCCACGAATACGCGCACGAACTCCTGCACCGGAAAGGTGGCCCGGAAAGCCGGTCTATCCGCGAGCTGGAGGCTGACGCCGTAGCCTGCGTAGTCAGCGAATACTTCGGTATTAAGGCTCTTGAGGCCAGCGCCGACTACATTCAACTGTGGAACGGCGACAAACAGGCGCTCCTCCAGTGCATGGAACGCATCCGCCGTTGTGCGGACAACATCATCGCCCGTATCGAGTTATATGCCGGTTGTCCGGCATAAACGATTAAGAATCACAACATAAGAGTTTTAAGAAGGCTCGCGGTCCGTCACTTGTTTGAGGCAGCCCCGGGCCTTTTTGCATTCAAGGAGGTCAAACTCATGAAGATCACACTGGAAACCGTACGCCAGATTCTGCGCGAAGCCTTGGGCTTCGACAGTTTCACAGCCGGCTTTATCAGCAGCGTCGAAGCCGGTCCAACGCACCCCACGGCAGGGATCACCAAGGAAGGGCGGCTCTGTTATAACCCGGCCTTCGTTCAAGAGTACGTCACCTGCGGAGAGGATTTGTTCAGCCTCGTCTTTCACGAACTGCTGCATCCTCTATTCGGCCATTTCGTGTACCGGGGCGGTTTGCTCGAAAATATCGCCGCCGACGCCATCATCAACGCGGCCATCAGCACTCTCTACACCAAAGCATCGCGCGGGGGAGCGCTTTTCAAAAAGACGCACAGTCCCAAGGGATTGGACGGCATCATGCGCCCTTACAGCCAAATGACCGCCAGCCGTTACGAGCGAGTCTACAACCGGCTCTACAACAGCGTGTTTCGCTACAACGAAACAATGACCACCGGCGAGCTGATCCAATCGCTGCGTATCCTGGTCGATCTGGAAAAGGCGCCCTCCGTGCTCCTCTTGGGAACGCACGGCGGGGGCCGTGGAACATCCGAAACGGCGCCGCTGCCATGCGATGTGCTGTCTGGGATCGCCGAAGACATCCAGCGCAGCATACGCAACCTGCCCGGGAGACAAGCCGGGTACAGCCAAGACCTGTTGGATATGTTCTTGGAGGCGCTGCGCACCCATTTATCCATCCGCCGGGCGTTGCTGCAGAACTTCGCCACCAAGCGCAAAGTGGACCGCTTCAAACAGCGATACCAAATCCGGCGTATCGCCACCTCGCCGGTTCCGATCCACCCCTCCAAACGCGACATGGTGTTGATCGCCGCCGGGATCTATCCCTGCCACTTTCACAACCAGCTTCAACGATCCCGTATCAAACGCCGGGGACTGGCCATCTATCTGGATGTATCCGGCAGTGTGGATACGTATCTGCCCAAAATCCTGGGCGTCCTCAAAAACCTGGAGAACGAAATCACCAGCGTTTTGTTGTTCAGCAACAAGGTCGTGGAGATTCCTTTCTCCACCCTGCTTCAGGGAAAAATCCGCACCACCTACGGAACCGATTTCAACTGTATCGCTGAATCGATCCTGGAACGCGGCTACGACAAAGCGGTGATCGTTACCGACGGCTGCGCCAGCATGAAAGAGGAGCTGAGCGAGCGCTTGAAACAGCGCGGGCTCTGCACCCTCACCATTTTGTTCGACAGAGCCGAATCCTGCAAAGACTTCGCCGCCTTCGGCGATGTCGTCTTCCTGGACGAAATCTGCCGCTGAGGAGAACCATCATGCACCTGCACATCACTGTAGAGACCCATCAAGGCGTTATCCACGACGTCCAAGCGTTCCGGAATCCCGAATCGGCCACCCGAGCCGAAGAACAGTGGCTCGAGGAGTTGGGCATCGAGGATGAAGCGGAGCGTGAAACCAAAGCCATGAATGGAACCGAGTTCCGCACCTTCGTTTGCGAACTCGAACCGTAAAAGAATCCACCATATATCCATCGCAGACTGGGGATGTCCCGCACGCCGGGGCGTCCCCTTTTTCTTTGAATCAAGAAAAGGAGAAAACAATCATGATTTTAGAATCACTCGGCATCTTCGGATGGAAAGAACAAGACGAAAACCTGGTGATGGCCTCGCTGCTGACCGGCGATCCCTTACTGCTGATCGGAAACCACGGCTGCGCCAAAACCCTGGTCGCCAACAAAACGGCGGAAGCGTTGAACAAGAAGGCCCTGGTCTACGATGCCTCCAAAGCCATGTTCGAAGACGTTTTAGGCTATCCCAACGTCGAAAAGCTCAAGAAGGGCCTTGTGGAGTATATCCCCAGTCCGGTCACCATCTGGGACAAGGAACTGGTCGTCATCGACGAGCTGAACCGGGCCATTCCCGAGCTCCAATCGTTATGTTGGAGATCATCCGCAGCCGCACAATCATGGGTTTTGAAACCCAGGTCAAATGGGTCTGGGCGGCCATGAATCCCATGAGCTATGCCGCTACCGAATCCCTTGACGAAGCCCTCGCAGGACGGTTTGCCATCTTCCTCTACCCCCCGGGATGTGCTCCAGATGAGCGAGGAAGACCGCATCCGGGTCCTGACCCACATGAACGGAGACGACGCCCCCAGCCTGGAACAATGGGCGCCCAAGGTTCCCGGCAAGACGGTCACCGCTACCGATATACGGGCCGCCGGCAACGGCCTCCAGAAAGCCCTATTCGTGGCCGCCAAGCGCTTTTTCGGCCTCCGCCTGGAGCTCCTTACCCTTTCCCAATTTCTGGCCAAATACGCCGATTTGCTCCTGCGCGAGACTAAAGGTGAAATCGCCCTGGATGGCCGCCGCTTAGGCTTCATCTACCGTAACATCTTGGCTAACCGGGCCGTGGAACTGGCCAAGCAGGAGCTTTGGGGAAACCAGCCGCTGCCCTTTGCAGAATCGGCCCGCTACGTCCTCGAATCCAGCATCCCTATCGGCCTTAACGATGAATCTGTTAATCGCGAGGAAGCCGTACACAAGCTCGAAATCTGCTTCGACCTCTTGGCCCAATACTTCGAAGAAGGCTCCGAAATCGACACCGTCAACCGGGTCTATGAACTTTTCACGATCGACGATCCCATGCGCAAAGCCGAAATCCTGCTCACCGGTAATATCGGCGCGTTGGCCTCCACCAAAGCCTGGAAGGATCTAATCGACGGCGAAGCGGATATCACCCTTCTGGCCTACACCGCCCTGCAGGTCGAAACCCACCGGCCCGGTTCTGTACCGCCCGAACTGCTTAAAAGCCTCAGCGATAAGATCGCAGGCAAACAGTTTTCCACCGAGTCTATCCCCGATCTGGAGGGCGGCGCCATCGAATACCTCGATGAGATCGAAGCCCTCCTGGATCAATCCTCCGACTTGGCTCAGCTCGCCGCCTTCCACCATGTGCGGCGACTGGTCGCGCGTGAACACATCCGGCCCCAAGACATCGAAAACACCCGAGAACGCATCGGGCAGGATGTCCAAACTTTCAAGACTTTGATCGAAGGCGCCCGCGCCGCATGAAGGAGGTGACATCATGAAAACCGTTCGACTTTGGTTGGAGCCGGACTTCGAGATTCCGCGCTTCCAACGCCTCAAATCTGAGATCGTTAAGATTCCGCTGGCCGATGTCTTTCAAAAGGGGATTCATCCCTGGGCATGCGGCGGTTACTCCGAGTCGCTGGCAGAGAAGATCGTCGATATTTTCAATGAAGACATTCTGAAATTGCCTGACATCAAACCGCTCGGGCACTGCGCGGACATCAGCCACTTGCTCTACGCATACTACGATTCACGAGACTCGTATCTGGAATCGCTGCTGGAAAAAATTTCAGAAACCATCTATTTCGTGGATCAACTGACATTTGAAGAACTCGTGGCCTTGGCCAAAGAACGGCTTCGCGAAACCTGGGAGAGCAGCATTGTCCTTCAGCTGCTCAAAAGGGTCTGCCACGACTTCAACGAAATGCGCTCCTTTCTGAAACGCGCAGACAAGAACTTCAAAATCTCCTGCTATGCCGACATTGAAGCCGCCAATCTTGCTGAAATCCTCAACGTCGAGGATTTCGAGAGCCACGAACAGGCGCTCATCGCCGAGGGGCTGCAACGGCCCAACTTTCGAACCACACAGTTCATCAAGTGCATAACCGATGAGCACGGTTGCCTAAAAGCCACGGATCGCATCCGCGACTTCGAACTGACCGCAAACATCAAAATCGACGATGACTTCGAAAAACTGGTCTACAACGGTCAGGCCGAGGGGGATTGTGTAGTTCTTCAGCCAGGATTGAACCGCTGCCCCGTCAAACGTGCGAAAGCCCGGGAAATCGCTGCTGAGTGGAGAACCGACGACGCGAAATACTGCTTCACCACAAGCATCGAACAACTGGGTCGCATGCTTGAGAGCGATTCGTTCACGATTGAGTTCCCAACACTGGACTACAAGAGATCCCGAGATAGCCAAACCTCCAAGGCTGCAATCGAAGAGAAGCGCATCCGGATATTCAGCATCGGCACATACCTAACCGAAGACGACTCCGGGGACCGCATCAAAAAAGTCCTCCGTGATCACAACGTAAGCATGACCGGCCGCAAAGACCAGCTGCTCGAAAAACTGGCCCAACTGGCAGTACAGATATATCAAGATTATCTCCCAAAGTTGGACGACCACTTTCGACAAAACCGGTTCATCAACATCGAAGAAAAAAGGAACGGCATCGGCCGGTTGTTCCCGGTTCTTAAAGACCTGGATATCGGGCAACTGATCCTGGCCATGTACATCCTCAAACACCTGCGCGGCAATGCGATTCTCGAAGCCACGCACGAAAACAACACCTACGATCTGATTGACTTGGCTCGGTCAATCGTCAAACGCGACGTAGCACCGGAAGGCTGCTTCATGCGAGTGCAGTGAAAAAGAGTTCTGGGCGCCCCGGCAACAACGCTGGGGCGCCTAATGATCTAATTTGTAGCTTTCAACATAAAAATTCTCAGGTGCCATACGCAACACATTTTTGTTATACCATTCATCTCGATTTGAAAAATACTGCTCAATTTCATTCCACCCCAAATCACCTCACTTCACGCCCGAATAGGAATCTGATAAATTCAAACATTTGTTAAACAAAAGGGCTTTATCTGACCAGGGCCGTACTTTTAGTTCGGAAACACCTTAATTATCATTCAAGTAAATAAGGAGGGTGAAATAGTCTCAATGAAAGATATATCGCGGGTAACAACAGGTTACTTCCAGCGCTTAGCATGCGCAGTGACTTCTAAATACAACACCTCCGTGTTTTTCTCCTGCCCCTCAGCAAGCCGATATCTTTTATCTGTATAAGGGGAAGCTAGATGACCTACTACGCGCATTCCGATCCCAATCAGCCGGGTAAATTGCCAAATGAAGATGGCGCACGATGGCAACCCCTGCACCGACACCTATTACGTGTCGCTTGGCTTTCTCGCAGGTTTGCCTGCAATGCCCGGCGTAACGATGGCCATTTTGCTGAGACCGCAAAATGGGCCGGTCTGTTACATGATTTCGGCAAATATCAGGATGAATTCCAACAAATGCTGTTCGCCTCTGCTCGCGGAGAGACATCAAGTCGCGTTCTCCATTCTGTCTATGGCGCGGCCCATGCCTTGGAAGCAAAACACTACGACATCGCCCTATCCGTGCTCGGACATCACGCCGGTCTCCATGCAGCCACCGAACTTAAAGGTAAGGTTTCAGAGGCCCATAGAAAAATAGCGAAAGAACTTCTTGAGGAAATTTTCCCCGATGCAAATTCACGGAGAGATTCACTTGCCTCGCTTGAATCCTATTCATCTCAATCCGGCGCTCCAAATTCACTGCTGGACGTCCGGGTTCGTATGCTCTTCAGCTGCCTGATCGATGCCGATCGATGGGACACAGCACGGCTCTCAGGCAATCAACCGCCGTTATTCCGTCCCTTGAACGCTCAAGAGAAACTCAGCCGCTTGCTGAACCATATTCAAGCGATTGCCTCACAGCAACCATCGGGAATTCTAAAGGACCTCCGAACGGAGCTCCTGAATACGTGCCTGGATCGAGCCTCGATTCCCGAGCGGCTTCTATCTTTGGCGGTTCCCACCGGCGGCGGCAAAACCTTGGCATCTTTGGCTTTTGCTCTTCAACGCGCCTGCCAACGACCGGATGAAGTAGATAGAATTATCGTTGTGATTCCGTTTCTTTCTATCATCGAACAAACCGTACAGGCCTATAAGTCGGCGCTTGGCGATGAAGACATCTTGGAACACCATTCGGCGATTGCGGACTCGGCTCAAGTGGACGAGGGCTCCCAAGAAGACATAGCCAATCCCGTTTCGCGGTCGCTGAAGTTGGCCGTTGAGAATTGGGATGCGCCCATTGTAGTAACTACATCAGTCCGTTTTTTTGAAAGTCTCTATTCCAATAGGCCTTCCGATCTTCGACGCATTCACAACATCGCGCGGTCGGTTGTGATCCTGGATGAAGTTCAAACGCTTCCGCGATGCTTTCTGCGCACTTTTCTATCATTCATGAAAGGATTGGCCGATGAGTGGCATACAACCTTTCTTTTTTGTACGGCCACACAACCGGCGTTTGAACAAACCGGCACAAGTGAAGATGAGGCAAATCGCTGGCCGAAAGGTACAATTCAACCGCTTCTTCCGGAAGAACTTCAAAGCCGCCTCTATGCCAATCTCCAACGTGTGCGTGAACCGGAATGGCCTAAGGATGGACAAACAATCGCATGGGAAGTAGTGGCCGAAAGGCTGGCTCAATATCCCCGCGTTCTTTGTATCGTCAATAAAAAGAAGCACGCCAAACATCTTTACGAAATAGTAAAAGCGCTACTCGGCCCAAAGCAGATTCCGGCCAACAACCTCTTTCACCTTTCAACACGGATGTGTGCGGAACACCGCTTGAGCCAAATCAATGAAATCAAAAAAAACTTATCATCGGGCGACCAACCTTGCTTTGTAATTAGTACGCAGCTTGTCGAGGCAGGCGTCGATCTGGATTTTCCCGTTGTTTTCCGCGCCTTGGCTCCGCTGGATTCCATTGTGCAAGCAGCCGGACGGTGTGATCGAGAGGGACAATTAACCGAGAAACTCAAAAAGCCTGCGGGTGAATTTCACATTTTTTTGCCGGAAGACAACGGATACATTTATCGCGAAGCGCTGGATGTCACTCGATCCATGATCGAACGCGGCAATGTTTCGATTCATAATGCCGCCCATATTCATACTTATTTCAATGAATTATATGCAGGTGAATTAGATACGGAAGACATTGAACCACTACGATACAACCTTAATTTTCCCGAAGTAGCAAAACGTCTCAACATGATCGATAACCTAACACATTCGGTCTTAATTCCATATAACGATAAAGGAAAGGAAATTATACACCAAATACTATCACAACACTCCATCGACCGGAGCCTGTTACGCAGGGCGCAACGGTATCAGGTGGGACTCTATGATTACGAATTCAAAAGTGCGAAAGAGGAGGGATCAATCTATGAAATAGTATCAGAATCGAATTTATGGGCATGTCATGAAGACTGTTATTCAGCCGAGTTGGGATTGGAAATTCGGCCTCCCAACCCGGAAGCATTTATTGTGTAACAAGAAAGGAGGATAAAAATGAATGACTCATCTGTCAGAGTTAAAGTATCCGGCGATTTCGCCTGCTTTAGCCGCCCGGAGATGAAAGTAGAACGTGTCTCTTATGAAGTAATGACTCCTTCGGCTGCGCGCGGGATTTTGGATGCAATACTCTGGAAACCGCAAATCCGTTGGCACATTCTAAAGATCAGCGTGCTGAAACCCATTCTATTCCATGCTCTGAAACGTAACGAGGTTCAGAGCAAGATTTCCCCTAAAAATGTCTCTTCATGGATCGTGAATCCCGGCGGCTATGTTCCTCAAGAATCCGGAGCCGGTTCCGGCGATGCGACGCCTCGCAACACGCTGGCGTTACGCGATGTCGAGTATGTGATTGAAGCCTCGCCAATCGTCTACAGCACATCGAATGACGATACACCCCGGAAATACATTGAGATGTTCAACCGGCGTGTAAAAAAAGGCCAATGTTTTCACCGGCCCTGTTTCGGCTGCCGCGAATTCGCGGCTGATTTCGAACCCGCCGGCGATACGGCACAGCCAATCGACGATTCGCGTGACCTGGGAATCATGCTCTACGACATCGTCTTCCGCGAAAACGCATCAAAGAACCGTTCGCTCTTTTTTAAGGCACAGCTAGATCGTGGTGTTCTGCACACGGACGCTCATCGTGTCTTCGATGAAGAATCCATTCAAAAGGAGGTGCTCGCATGCTCGTACAAGCACTAGCCGATTATGCTGACAGGTACCTCCGGAAAGAATTGGAAAATAACGCCTTCGAAGAAAAGCCGGTTCACTTTTCTATCGAAATAAACGAAGACGGAACATTCCTCAGCATACGCGAATATGTATCCCGAGAAGGCGGGGACAAGGACAGCGGTCGACCGGCTCGTACAACTTATAAAACCTTTATGGTTCCAAAATCTCCTGTAAACCGGAATACGGGCGTTCATCCGATGCTTGGATGCGATGCGATTCAATATGTAGCCGGTCCGGCTGAAGGAGTTTGGACTCGCGATGGCGAACTTGAGAAACATACAAAACATCACAATGGTTTTGTCCAGCTCATGCAACTCGCCGCTTCCGAGACTGAAGATATTGCACTCCAGTCTTGCACTCGTTTCTATTCTGACTCAAATCAACTTGAGCGCGCCCAAAATGAGCTAATTGAAAAGAAAGCGTCTCCGGGCGCCCTTGTCACTCTCGCCGTGCGTCCGTCTCAACTCGATGCCGAAAACACGGGCGGCCCTGTTATCTTGAGAGAAGGCGTTCGGGACTATTGGCGGTCCTGCTACTCCAAGAAGTTTGAAGAACGTCATAAAAAAGGCGGAGAAGGAATTTGCCTTATTTCTGGTAAGCACGGGCCAATCGCTGTGACACACGAAAAGATCAAGGGGACTCAACGTCTCGGCGGACAGCCTTCGGGAGTATCCCTTATGTCTTTCGACAAAGGAGCCTTTCGTTCTTATGGCTGGGATCAAAATCAGAACAGTCCTGTCAGTCCTGAACGCGCGGCGGCATATGTGTTGGCCCTCAATGATTTGTTAAAACCAGGCGAACATCGCCAGGGCGTTTCACAGGACAAAGTCCTGCGCACTCGTTCTGATTATGGAGGCGTTGGGTTCCTCTATTGGACTCGCTTCCCAGAAGACGATACGCCTTGGGGAATGATCGAAAATCCGAATGCGGATGAAGTAGCAAAACTGCTTCGCGCTTCATTTAACGCTGATTCAAATGCTAGCTGCCAAGCCAATCCCAACGATTTTTATCTTGTGGCCGTTTCCGGTAACGGTGGGCGGCTTGTCGTTCGGGATTGGATATACGACAGCCTGGAGAACGTGCATCGGAACATGCGTGAATGGTTTTGCGGACTGCAGATCGCCGATGTTTTTCAACAGGGACAAATATCCGATCCTCCCCGACTATATGATCTATTAACAACGCTTTCACCACCTCGAGCCGACATCGAAGACAAAATGAATGCAGGCCGAATAATACAGATGATCCGGCGCGCCCTTTTCGGCAAGCCATTGGGAAACTCTATTCTCGATGCGGCGTTGCGCCGTCTGCGAGCCGAGCCCGGCTCACGGCGGTTCTCACCTGCAAGGCTTGGAATCATCCGCTTATGCCTTAACGATTCATTTAAAATTCAAGGAAAGGAAGATCAAATCATGAGTGAAGAACTCGACCCCAATCAAACTCATCCTGCTTATATTTGCGGTCGTCTCTTGGCGGTATATGACAGCCTTCAATTTCAGCAGGCACAAAGCGAAATCAATGTCACTGTGGCCGACCGTTACTATGGCATGGCTTCAACCTATCCCCAACTGGCGTTCCCAAAATTAGAAACACTTAGCCGTGCACACTTAAAGAAATTAAGGCGCGGCAATCAAGGTGCTGCGATAGCCTTATCCCGCCAAATCGATGATTTGATGAATGTCCTGGTTCCGCAAGGTGGAAGATTTCCAAAGCAATTAAGTCTTGAGGATCAAGGGCGGTTCGCAATTGGATTTCATCATCAAAAAGCAGAAGACCATCGCCGTATTCAAGAATTTAAAGCAAAACAAATCAAATTGAATGACACGCGCACAAATGAACAATAATCGTCATAGTGGCAAGCGATCATGAACAAACAATAAAATTGACTATATAAAAAGGAGAAGCACAATGAATACCACAACAAATTCCAACGTAGTTTCCAAACGTTACGATTTTCTCTATCTGTTCGATGTAAAAGACGGCAATCCCAATGGAGACCCGGACTTCGCAAATACACCCAGATTCGACCCTGAGACATTTCAAGGATTGGTTTCGGATGTTTGTTTGAAACGGAAAATCAGAGATTATGTGTTCAATCTTAAATCCCAAAACGGAAACATTGAAAAGGGATACGACATTTACGTTCTTCAGGGATATTCTTTGGAAGACCGGCAGCGTAAGCCCTTTGACAACCTGAAAGAGTTAGAGAACAAAGCAAAAGACAACAAGACTGATACGAAAGATGTGGAAGTTGCCCGCAATTGGATGTGCGAGAACTTTTTCGACATTCGTTCTTTTGGCGCGGTTATGAACACAACTAAATTCCGGTGCGGACAAGTAAAAGGTCCTGTCCAAATCACCTTCGCGCGATCTTTTGATCGAGTGTTAACGTCTGAACATGGAATTACACGAGTTGCATATACTCTTGAGGAGAAAAAACAGTCCACAACAGCTTCCACTGAAATGGGAAACAAGCATACAGTTGCTTATGGATTGTATCGAGCTCACGGATTTATCAATCCCTGCCTGGCGGAGGGAACCGGATTTTCGGATGAAGACCTCAATGTCCTTTGGCAGGCCTTGGTAAATATGTTTGAAATAGACCGTTCAGCAGCCAGGGGCCTTATCTCGACCCGGAATCTATTTGTATTTGAACATGATTCAAAACTGGGAAATGCGCCGGCTCATAAGCTCTTTGATACAGTGGAAGTGAAAAAGCGTGAAATTAACGATCAGCCGGTCGAAGCGCCACGTTCAATCGAAGATTACTGCATTTCATCCATTGAGGATATCCAATCCCGCCTTCCCGAAGGTGTGACCGTATCCGATAAAGTCAATCCATGAATATGAATGACGGTGCACCTGACTTAGCCGGAGAAAAGACTGTGGCGGCCTCATTCTCCGAGGATGAGTTTCTTCCGCTTTCCGCACTGCAGCACCTGCTGTTTTGTGAGCGCAGGGCGGCGCTCGTATTGCTGGAAAATATTTGGCAGGACAATCTTTTCACGGCTGAAGGTTCCGCGTTGCACCAAAAGGCCGATTCGAATTTGCGGACTGAAATCCGCGAAGGTATGCGAATCGCGCGCGGTTTACGGCTTTGTTCCACCCAATTGAGACTTGCGGGACAGGCCGATGTTGTCGAATTTCATCCTTCTACGGGCTCAGATTCAAGCGGCCGAACCGGCATTGCGCTGCCCGGCATATCGGGCTTATGGATTGCCTATCCGGTTGAATACAAACGTGGACGTTTGCGCAAAGAGGACAGTTTCGAAGTTCAACTCTGTGCGCAAGCGATATGCCTGGAAGAAATGATGAAAACCACGATTCCCCGAGGAGCCATTTTTTATGGTAAAACCCGGCGAAGGCTCGATGTGGATTTCGATGACGATTTAAGGTGCAGAACGATACGGGCGGCTGAACGCCTTCACGAGGTTTTTCGTGAACGGCGTACTCCGCCCCCTCGTTTTGAAAAAAAATGCAAAAGTTGTTCGTTGGTCGAATACTGCATGCCGGAGACTTTCGGGAAAAAGCAAAATGTAAAACGCTACATCGACCGAACCCTCGATGGCATGTTCGATTCGCCTAAAGGAGACATTCATGAGACGTCTTCTTAATACGCTCTATATCACAACCCAAGGCGCCTATCTTTCGCGAGACGGTGAAACCGTCCTCGTCCGTGTGGAAAAGGAAACCAAATTACGAATTCCGATCCACACCTTGGCCGGTATCGTCTGCTTAGGGCGAGTTTCCTGTAGTCCTCCGCTTATGGGTTTATGCGGAACAAGAAATGTTTCTATCTCGTTTCTAAGTATGAACGGCAAGTTCTTGGCTCGCGTTCAGGGTCCGGTCTCCGGCAATGTGCTTCTGCGTCGCGAGCAATACAGATGCGCGGACGATGATGAACGTTGTGTCCAAGTGGCACAGTCCATTATTGCAGCCAAAATTGCCAATAGCCGCACTGTATTGCTGAGAGCGGTCCGAGACAAAAATGCCGGACAGGATGTTGAAAAACTCCAATCCGCATCTCTTCGCTTGGTCCGGTTGATCGATCAATTGCGGGAAACAACGCTGCTCGATTCGATTCGAGGAGTCGAAGGCGAGGCGGCGGGAGTATATTTCTCGGCGTTTCAACACTTGATTCTCGCTCAAAAAGATGATTTTACCTTTCGAAGCCGTAACCGGCGTCCGCCATTGGATAACACGAATGCTCTTCTGTCTTTCATCTACTCTTTGCTGACACACGATGTCTGTTCGGCTCTGGAAGCCGTCGGTCTCGATCCGGCCGTGGGATGTTTGCATCGAGACCGCCCCGGACGACCAGGTTTGGCGCTTGATCTCATGGAAGAGTTTCGGGCGTATTTGGCTGACAGGTTGGCGCTCACCCTTATCAACCGCAAACAAATCAAAGGGAAAGGATTTATAAAAACAGAATCGGGCGCAGTCACAATGAACGATGCGACACGAAAGGAAGTGTTGATTGCCTATCAGAAAAGGAAACAGGAAGAGATACAACATCCCTTCTTAGGTGAAAAAATCGCCTTGGGTTTGTTGCCCCATATTCAAGCGATGCTTTATGCGCGTCATTTGCGGGGTGATTTGGATGGTTATCCGCCATTCTTATGGAAATAAAAGGGAGCTGAACGATGATGATCTTGGTTGCTTACGATGTGAATACGGAAACAAAAGAAGGCCGTTCGCGTCTTCGGCATGTAGCAAAGTCCTGCACGGATTTCGGTCAACGTGTACAGAATTCAGTCTTCGAATGCCTATTGGATCCGGCACAGTGGACGATTCTACGTAAGAGACTCTGCGGCCAAATCGATCCGGAAACAGACAGTCTTCGCTTCTACTTTTTGGGAAAGAACTGGAAACGCAGGATTGAGCATATTGGAGCCAAGCCCTCTTACGATCCGGAAGGGACGCTTGTGATCTGATGCGCGAATCCTAAGCGGACGGCTATTTGCGGGGAGGTTCGCGGAAAGCCTAAGTGGCTGAAAATACAATCGTTGGATATTTTTGATCTTTGACAATCGAATTTTTTTGGCCTAAATTTTATAGGTTCGCGGAAAGCCTATTTTAAGTTACTTATTATCCTCATCTTATCGATGAGGCTATCACTCCTCGTGCAGGAGTGCGGATTGAAACTCTGTTTAGCGTAGGCTTCGCATACCAGCGGCCACCATCACTCCTCGTGCAGGAGTGCGGATTGAAACATCCTCCTAACTAATCCCCAGAAGTTTATGCAGTATCACTCCTCGTGCAGGAGTGCGGATTGAAACGCCCGTGCCTCAGCCTCATTACGGCTGTCAATGATCACTCCTCGTGCAGGAGTGCGGATTGAAACATTCTGGAAAATCTACATGCTCCCATTGAAGCAATCACTCCTCGTGCAGGAGTGCGGATTGAAACCTTCCGCATCTGTCGCATTTATTCATGATTTTTGTATCACTCCTCGTGCAGGAGTGCGGATTGAAACCTCGCCTTGACCGATTCCGAGAACTGGAGAAAATATCACTCCTCGTGCAGGAGTGCGGATTGAAACCGCTTGCCGCTGCATGTGTATCCCGCGCCGTGGCATCACTCCTCGTGCAGGAGTGCGGATTGAAACCATTCGGAATCAGGAACAACATGATCATTGATTTATCACTCCTCGTGCAGGAGTGCGGATTGAAACCGTTGCGTGCCACTGAGGCACCAAACACCTATCCATCACTCCTCGTGCAGGAGTGCGGATTGAAACGACTTCGGCGACAACTTTATCGACCACTTGGGGTAGATCACTCCTCGTGCAGGAGTGCGGATTGAAACATTTTCAGCCATGATCGCCTCTGCCTGCGTATTAATCACTCCTCGTGCAGGAGTGCGGATTGAAACTACGGTGATCGAATACTACAGCCGATCTTCCACCATCACTCCTCGTGCAGGAGTGCGGATTGAAACATCTGCGTGCCACCAAGGCACCCAACACCTATCCATCACTCCTCGTGCAGGAGTGCGGATTGAAACTTAATGCCCGCCAAGCGAAAATCGGGGATGATCTATCACTCCTCGTGCAGGAGTGCGGATTGAAACATTAGCGACTGCGAGACCGGACAAGCCCAGCGCATCACTCCTCGTGCAGGAGTGCGGATTGAAACTCGGTCGCGAGTTCAACTGCCGCCGGTTAATTATCACTCCTCGTGCAGGAGTGCGGATTGAAACTTTGTTAATTTCATCATCATTCTCCTTGTTTGATATCACTCCTCGTGCAGGAGTGCGGATTGAAACGATGTCCAGGCGTCCGAGGTTCTAGGCTTTTTCCTATCACTCCTCGTGCAGGAGTGCGGATTGAAACGATACGCTGATTCGTATTGTCCCAAACCTGCGGTGATCACTCCTCGTGCAGGAGTGCGGATTGAAACGACAGTAACACTGTTCATTAAGCCGATGTAAGAATATCACTCCTCGTGCAGGAGTGCGGATTGAAACTTTGTATAGGTGCTTCCTGCTCTCCCCTTTTGGATCACTCCTCGTGCAGGAGTGCGGATTGAAACGCCATGGTCCTGCACGAGCAGGGCATCCCCATCGATCACTCCTCGTGCAGGAGTGCGGATTGAAACTCCGTTTCCGCTTGGCTTGTGCCCATTGCCATTATCACTCCTCGTGCAGGAGTGCGGATTGAAACTGGTACGATACAGGGGAGTATTGAAGCGTTACAAATCACTCCTCGTGCAGGAGTGCGGATTGAAACTGAGGCACACGAAACAAAGAAAAGGAAATAACGAATCACTCCTCGTGCAGGAGTGCGGATTGAAACCAAGGGCTGGCTATCATAATAAGGCGTTTGCAGATCACTCCTCGTGCAGGAGTGCGGATTGAAACAGTCCAAGCAAGTCAGTAGGTTATAGCAGTTGGACATCACTCCTCGTGCAGGAGTGCGGATTGAAACGAGGCATACGGCACTTTCCAGCCAGTTCGTTCAATATCACTCCTCGTGCAGGAGTGCGGATTGAAACTGCTTGACAATGGCATTTAGTTTGTAAGTACTTGAATCACTCCTCGTGCAGGAGTGCGGATTGAAACTGTCGAGGAATACTGTAAAGATTGGAACGCAACATCACTCCTCGTGCAGGAGTGCGGATTGAAACAACCCAAGGTATCAACTCCCACTCGATATCGGATATCACTCCTCGTGCAGGAGTGCGGATTGAAACGTGTCTATCGGTTATTTTTTATCATCACCGTTGATCACTCCTCGTGCAGGAGTGCGGATTGAAACTCGACAGTTTCAACTCCTTTAGTATCCTCCCCGTATCACTCCTCGTGCAGGAGTGCGGATTGAAACAACCATTCTACGAGCCCGCATCCCTTTTAGGCATCACTCCTCGTGCAGGAGTGCGGATTGAAACAGATAATAGGTTGCTTCACGTTCCACTGTGCTTATCACTCCTCGTGCAGGAGTGCGGATTGAAACTGCCCAAGGTGCGGTGCAGAAGCGCTGCTCATTATCACTCCTCGTGCAGGAGTGCGGATTGAAACTGCTTGATGCCCTCGACAATGCCGGGAAAGCGCATCACTCCTCGTGCAGGAGTGCGGATTGAAACATGGGCATGGCCGCCGCGCTGATCTCGTCCTGGCAATCACTCCTCGTGCAGGAGTGCGGATTGAAACAGAATGTACTCAATGCTACTTATTGACAATCGCAAGATCACTCCTCGTGCAGGAGTGCGGATTGAAACATTGCTTGCGTATGAGTCTTAAGGGGGGCACAGGGATCACTCCTCGTGCAGGAGTGCGGATTGAAACGAGCTTAGCAGTTGCAAGTTCTAGGCCACAATGCCATCACTCCTCGTGCAGGAGTGCGGATTGAAACTCAATCGGTTGCCGGTTGAAGATATGGTCCGGGTTATCACTCCTCGTGCAGGAGTGCGGATTGAAACTCCTTTTCTATATTATGATGCACAAGACGATATGCCATCACTCCTCGTGCAGGAGTGCGGATTGAAACTCATAAATCACGTTCTCGCCCTCGCCGGAACGGTATCACTCCTCGTGCAGGAGTGCGGATTGAAACATGGAATTGATCTTGTAATTCTCAACCCCACCATATCACTCCTCGTGCAGGAGTGCGGATTGAAACTGTAAGGGCACGATACAACGAAAGAAAAGGAAACATCACTCCTCGTGCAGGAGTGCGGATTGAAACCCCGCTTGTAGTTGTGGGGTTGGACGCGGGCAACCATCACTCCTCGTGCAGGAGTGCGGATTGAAACGCGGAATACGAGCGCAGCCTGACGCTGACGAAAAATCACTCCTCGTGCAGGAGTGCGGATTGAAACCAAATAGCCGTGCGTGATTGTTTTGCCGGTCGAAATCACTCCTCGTGCAGGAGTGCGGATTGAAACCCGCATGGGTTATGCCTTTGTCGTGAAATTTCGAATCACTCCTCGTGCAGGAGTGCGGATTGAAACTCATCTTGGCACAAACTGTCTCAGGCTGACACAATCACTCCTCGTGCAGGAGTGCGGATTGAAACATCAGTAGGTTAGGGGAGATAGAGCGTTATGGTAATCACTCCTCGTGCAGGAGTGCGGATTGAAACTGGTATGATGCAGGGTAGTATTGAGGTATTACAATCACTCCTCGTGCAGGAGTGCGGATTGAAACTTCACGCATGGCAGCATTATGTGTCAAGTGATAAAATCACTCCTCGTGCAGGAGTGCGGATTGAAACGATGCATAAGGCACTTTCCACCCCGTCTTGGCAAATCACTCCTCGTGCAGGAGTGCGGATTGAAACCGAATACCATAGTTTTGTTTCCTTTCTTTTATTATCACTCCTCGTGCAGGAGTGCGGATTGAAACTGTCAGTAGGTTAGGGATGATACGGCATTGTGGCCATCACTCCTCGTGCAGGAGTGCGGATTGAAACAAACGTTCCAACGAAAGTATACTTTGGCCCACGAATCACTCCTCGTGCAGGAGTGCGGATTGAAACTACGAAAAAACATTGTAAATTACTGATTTAGTTATCACTCCTCGTGCAGGAGTGCGGATTGAAACTGTAGGAGCACGATACAATGAAAGAAAAGGAAAATCACTCCTCGTGCAGGAGTGCGGATTGAAACTTCTCAATCCACTCTGTTGCCCAAACGTCGAAAGATCACTCCTCGTGCAGGAGTGCGGATTGAAACTCAGGCTGACACACTAAAATGAGACAGACGAGTAATCACTCCTCGTGCAGGAGTGCGGATTGAAACTCAAAGGGCGTTCCGTTGATAATTGGTGGGTAGGGATCACTCCTCGTGCAGGAGTGCGGATTGAAACTCAACTTGGCACAACTTGTCGCATAGTGACACAATCACTCCTCGTGCAGGAGTGCGGATTGAAACTGTCCTTTGCCGTTGACTGCATGTATCTCCAATATCACTCCTCGTGCAGGAGTGCGGATTGAAACTGCACAAACTACGAAAACAGATGGCCCGCCTTTATCACTCCTCGTGCAGGAGTGCGGATTGAAACCCAAGGCTCGTCGAGCGTGCAGTCATGGATCAAATCACTCCTCGTGCAGGAGTGCGGATTGAAACAATAACTGGATTGATGGCCGCCGGTCGCCATCCGGCCCATCACTCCTCGTGCAGGAGTGCGGATTGAAACGATATCCCAGTTGAAAACATGCAGCGGGGATAGATCACTCCTCGTGCAGGAGTGCGGATTGAAACATCCTTCAGCGGCTCGCCTTCCTGCCAGACGATATCACTCCTCGTGCAGGAGTGCGGATTGAAACAATAGAAAAACAAGAAAAAAACAAAAAAAATCAAATCACTCCTCGTGCAGGAGTGCGGATTGAAACTTCCTCGCCGGTGATCGAGAGCCAGGTCTGTGAGATCACTCCTCGTGCAGGAGTGCGGATTGAAACATCAAAGACATCACGAAATTCCCGCCGGAACTCATCACTCCTCGTGCAGGAGTGCGGATTGAAACTCTATCGGTTGGAGGTAAATGCTGTAATCAACCGGATCACTCCTCGTGCAGGAGTGCGGATTGAAACACTACGCAACGATCTCGATCCTAAAAATGTTCAAATCACTCCTCGTGCAGGAGTGCGGATTGAAACTGGTTGTGCGGCCATGATGTTCGCCTGGCGCACATCACTCCTCGTGCAGGAGTGCGGATTGAAACTGTATTGTCATAATGTGCTCCTTAGCAGTGTGTATCACTCCTCGTGCAGGAGTGCGGATTGAAACTCTCACGTTTGTGGTCAACGTGTTGCGCAAGTTCATCACTCCTCGTGCAGGAGTGCGGATTGAAACTGCACGAACTATGAAAACCGCTGGCCCGCGTTCAATCACTCCTCGTGCAGGAGTGCGGATTGAAACTATCTACGCAACAGAATCACTACTATTCTAAGCATCACTCCTCGTGCAGGAGTGCGGATTGAAACCGAAGTCTTGGGCTTTTTCCTCAACGTTCTGCGGATCACTCCTCGTGCAGGAGTGCGGATTGAAACGCTCGTTGGGGTGCTGTGAACTGTGCGGATTACAATCACTCCTCGTGCAGGAGTGCGGATTGAAACCTACGGACTCCCGCGCACAGGCAAGACGACAGCATCACTCCTCGTGCAGGAGTGCGGATTGAAACTAAATGTGCCGCGCTCAATTTGATTTTGATCGGATCACTCCTCGTGCAGGAGTGCGGATTGAAACAGTAACGTTGCCGTCAGGCACTGCATCACTTTTGATCACTCCTCGTGCAGGAGTGCGGATTGAAACAATATGCGCTGCTGCTGGGTGATTCGCCATTAGTATCACTCCTCGTGCAGGAGTGCGGATTGAAACACCCGGGGATATGATCGAACCGCATGGCCGCGGGGAAGTCTTCAGAAGTCCTGCCCTATTGTCTGACTTGGATAATGATATCAGTGAGGCAACTGATGTCTCGGCTCAAAATCCTCAAATTGTAAAACGTCTGTTGGCGTTTGCTGAAAGGGCACGAGAGGATATCGGTGATGTTGACCATCCGGGGCGTAATCAGAGGCCTGCCGGGGAAGTATCCAACCCTATGACTCTTGTGATTGAAAAGCGTGAGATGCGTTCAAGCAACCTCATCGTACGCACAATTTTCAGTCTGTTCTTGTTTAACTTATGTTATAATCGTGTCCATTCCTTGATAAGCCATCGGGAAATTCCCGGCTGAATATTTGTTTATCGGAGTAACGCTTATGTCAACAAATCTCACTCGGCGTAATTTTATGGAAATCGGTTCCGCTGCCACAATCGGATTGACTGCCGGAGCTCGAAAATTAGCTATGGCTCAGTCTTCGACCGAACCGGATCCAAACCGTGTGATCCGTTTTGGCATTATTGGTGTGGGCAGACGAGGTTCCGGACTTCTTAAAAATTTACTTTCCATGCCTAATCTTGCGTTTCCAGCCATTTGCGATATCGACAAGATGCGTCTTCAAGACGCACAGAACGTAGTAGTTAAGGCCGGGCATCCAAAGCCGGATGGGTACTGTGAAAGTGAAACGGCCTTTGAAAGAATGACCGCACGCGACGATCTCGATGCGGTTTTAATTGCCACACCATGGAATTGGCATACGCCAATGGCTGTATCATCCATGAAAGGTAAAAAATATACGGCGGTAGAAGTGCCTTGCGCGATCACGAAGGATGAATGCCGGCAGCTCGTGAATACCTCGGAACAGACCGGCATGCCCTGCATGATGCTTGAAAACTGGAGTTTCCGCCGCGATAACCTCGCGGTGCTCAAAATGATTCGCGATGGATTGTTTGGAGATATTGTACACTGTCACTGTGCACATTCGCACGAATGCATCGAAAATACGTTTTTTGAATCGGAAACAGGAAATGATCGTTGGCCCGCCCAATTTCTCGTGAAACGAAATTGCGATCAGTATCCTACGCACAGTCTTGGGCCGGTGTTGAGCTGGATGAATATCAATTGTGGAGACCGCTTTGATTATTTGACCTCTACGGCCACAAATCAATTCGGCATTACTGCCATGTTCAATCGGAAGTTTCCGGACCATCCCAACGCAAAACGGGAATTCATGCAGGGGGATATCGTCACCACGGTTGTCCGTACAGTGAAAGGGAAAACCATTGTTATTAATTACGATATGCAGCTGCCGCGTCCTTACGACAACCGGTGGATGATTCAGGGCATAAAAGGCATTTATAATGAGCAGCGCGAATCCGTGTATTTACTGGATAAGAATCCGCAACACCATCAATGGGAACCGTTTGCTCCTTATCAAGATCAGTATGATCATACGTTCTGGACATCGTCTTCAGAGGATATAACCAGCCGCGGGCACGGCGGTGTGGATTACATCGAATTGCGCGAATTTATCAAAGCCGTTCGTAATAAGATTCAAACGCCCATCGATGTGTACGATTCGGTCACTATGAGTTGCATTATATGGCTATCGGAAGAATCCATTTCTAAAGGTAGTGTTCCTGTAAAATGCCCGGACTACACAAAAGGCCGCTGGGAGACCAAGCAACCAACCTTCGCAACTGAAGCGTAGCCGTCATGAATCTGAAAATGTAACCTGAGGTTCAAAAACTTGACTTATCCCGTACGCTTCAGCCAGCATCAACCGGCGCTGGAAATTCGCTAACGATCACAGCAGATTATTTCGAATGAGTATGTCAGATGAAAGGCGATGACTGTGAATAGGAATAGCACAGATGGTTCGAAGGCTCACACGGAAGGCCGTTTATTGTCTCTCGATTTTTTTCGTGGATTCACCATGTTTTTGTTGATCGCCGAAGGGACTTCTCTCTTCTCCAAACTTAAGGATCGTTCCTTAGATGGCACTTGGATTCATATTATTGGACAGCAATTCGACCATCATCCGTGGAATGGTCTTCATTTTTGGGATTTGGTCCAACCCTTTTTTATGTTTATTGTCGGTGTGGCTTTGCCTTTTTCATATGCAAAACGGATTCAGCGCGGAGATAGCAATTCTTTAATCATGCGCCATGCCATTCAGCGTTCGGTACTGTTGTTGCTCTTTGGCTGGATGCTCTATTGCATCGGCCCAGGACATCTTACACTTGATTTTCATAATGTCCTCGCTCAACTTGCCTTGCCCTATTTAATTTCATTTATGATGATGAGGTGTTCATTTAACAAACAACTGGTTATTTCCTTTTTGATCATACTCTTTGCCGAATTGCTCTATCGTCTTTTTCCGGTTCCCGGTTTCAATCAGCCGTTTGTACCGGATCGCAACTTTGGATCCTATATAGATATTTTGATTTCCGGAAAAGTCTACGGCGGTCATTGGGTTATGTTCAATACGATTCCTACTACAGTTCATACGATGTGGGGAGTTATGGTAGGACAATGGTTGATGAGTGACCGTAGCGCAAAACAAAAAACGGTTCTATTGATTGTTATTGGTTTGACAGGAGTGATTGCGGGGTATGCCTTGAATCCGTTTACACCGATCATCAAACGTATCTACACCAGTTCATATGTGATTGTCAGCGGTGGCTGGTGCCTGTTGGCTTTGGCGTTTTCTTATTGGGTGATCGATGTGCTAAAAATTCAAGAATGGTCGAAATTCTTTGTGATTGTGGGCTTGAATCCACTATTTATTTATATGTTTACGGATGTCGGAGGCGGCCATTTTTGTTATCGTATTGCCAGGCCTTTTACGATGGCATTGTTCTCCTGGTGCGGCGAACTGAATGCTGAAATTGTCACAAGTTTGGTCACGTGGGCTATGCTATGGTATATCTGCTATTGGCTCTATCAAAGGAAAATTGTGATTAAAATTTAATTTTTTGCCGCTCTGGTAGACGTAAGAGTTTTATTACCTTCGGTGGTTGGTGAATGGACAGGGAAGATACAAAAACAGCGGCTCATCACGATCTTGGCGGGATTCGCTCCCCTGACCAATCATGAGAACACCCATTCTCCTTTAACAGGTACAGGGGGGGCATATATACGGATGACTTTCAAAATTAATAGATTGTGATGGTTTCGCGGACCCTGGGAAGTTGGAATGGCTCGTAACACCAGCGCTCCCAATTCCATTTCAACCATATACGTGTGGGATTCGCTAATTCACTGCCGAAATGAAAGGTGGCTTCCGCGGGTCGTCCGGCATCGTTCAAATCAGTAATTGTGATCACCACTTCGGATAAATTGACCTCAGTTCCAAGAGATATTGGTTTGAATGGATCGCGGAAAAAGAGAGCGACACGGTCGCTGAAATTAAAAAGCAAACGATTCGTAAGTGAGATGGTTTCACTTCGTCCTTCTCCACCGGGCGGTTTCAAGAATCCTCCTTTGGGACGAACGGTCAGGGTTTGCGGATCGGGGCGTGAGATGGCTATGGGTGTCGTAGCCTGAGCCAATGCAAGAATACGTTTGGGAATGGGACGATTTTTGTAGTAGCTCACAACTCCAATATAGGCGTTGAAAAATGCGACGGGCGTATTCGCAATCACCACTTCGGCTCCGTCAAGTGTTTGCGACTTGCCAAGATTGAGAACGTTCTCGATACGATGAGCGGTTTCCTTCATGATGAAAGGTGTTTGTAGAAAGTTAATTGGAGCGATGATGGCGTGAATCCCAACTAAACCCACCATGACCGTTTTTCGCATTCGTCTGCGGATGAATGATTCTGGAGCAGACGATGCTAGTTGAGGCAAGCGACCCAGGATTAAGGCTATAGTCATCATGCTCCCAATGTTTGCGGACAACCAATTTCGACTGTCAGGAAGCGTCGCGCAAAAAGGGATGGCGGAAAAAACTGCACCCGTCAGGGCAAAGCGTAGCTGGCTATCAGTTCGCCAAAGTGGAAATAGCAGCCATATAAATCCAAGAAATATCATCATAAACGCAAACGCAATCATCGCTGTTGTGCGATCTGAAAGAAAAATAAATTTATTCGCCGGGGGCCAGAAAAAGATATCCTGGATCGCGAATGCCAGGCGGACGGGTAAGGCAAAAATAAACTGCAATGGATTATTTGAGGGATCGATATAGACGCCGGATTCTGTTACCCCATAGCCGAGTAAGTTATAAACGGTTCGCCAAAAGATGATCGCGGCGAGATAGGGAAGCATTCGATTGATTTTTGCTCGCCACGTGGATGAATCCAACCACAGTGTATAGGACAGAAGATAACCGAACACTCCAATTCCGGCTTCGGCTGAGAAAAGCGCTGTTAGAAAAAGTAGGACGGCGGTCACCTGTAACTTGAATGATTTACGATCGTACGACTCGATGTGGGTTAAAAACGCCAGTAAGCCGAAGGCCACCCCAACCAAGGCGTTACGATTTGATATCCAGCCGACCGTGATACCGTGCCCATCGTTAATGGCAAACAAAAGCGCTGCCAGAGCGAGTACCCAGCCCGCAGATAGAAATTTTCGATAGAGAATCGCCACCAGAAAAACAACTAGTGCGTACCATAGGATGTTGTGCAGATGCATAAGGGCAGGAGATTGCGGCCAAAACGTGTAATCGATCAGATGAGTAAAGGCCGTAAGGGGACGCCAGAAAGCGATGCGACAGGTTTCACTCGACCACCAAGACATCTGGCCGAGGTCAATTCCGCGGTGATTGTGTTCTGGAATCCCATCAATAAACCGAAACATGCGCATCAATACTTGAGAGGGATCGAAATCGGGCCAGTAGCAGGTGATCAGTTGCCGCGCTTCGGGATTGGAATCAAAGATCAACCGGTGAAAGTAATCGTCCGTATACCAGCCGGTTGTCATGGAATGGGCCGCTAGCATTACGGCAAACAGACCAATCAACCAGGGGAACGTTCGTCGTGTCCCCAAGTATTGCAAGCCGTTTATAATGTGTTCAAGAAGGAGTTTTAGCACAGAAATTTCAATCCATGAATCAGGTCGCGCCAGACCGCAATGTTCTCAGCAGCCCAATTGGCTGTGATATTATGGGACATAGGGCATCGGAAATGGCGATGCACTTGTGGATTTGGCCGCGACCATCAAGTCATCGAGTTGCTCGATGCTCTTGATGCCCACAACGACCGAAGTGATTCCGGGTTTCTGTAACAGCCACCGAATAGCATATTGGGAGGGCTTTAGCCCGGCCTCTTCACTTTCATGCAGAAATTCTTTGAGTTTCTCGTGAACACCGTTTTCAAACTTCATCCAGCGAGGTTGTTTTTCGGCGCGGCTGCCACCGGGCGGCGGCTGATTGGCCGCGTATTTCCCGGTGAGTATCCCGCCTTGTAGCGGTTGATACGGCGTGATGGCGATGTGGTTAAAACGGCAGAATGGAAGATAGGCTTCCTCGTTGGCACGTTCAAGCCAATTATAGAGCGGTTGGGCAATCACCGGCCTCGGCCAGTTGTTTGTCTTACAGAGTTGCAGAATTTGTTGGATATGGCTGGCCTCAAAGTTCGAAAATCCCCAGTGACGTATCTTGCCGATTTGTATGAGATCGGCCATAACAGCCACGGATTCTTCGAGAGGAGTTGCCGAATCGGCCTTGTGTAATTCATAGAAGTCGAGATAGTCGGTCTGAAGACGACTCAGTGAGGCATCAATCTGATGTAGTATGTGTATTCTCCCCAAACCTGTCCCGGCGTATTCCCACGTGCCAATGGGATTACCTACCTTCGAAGTGACCACTACTTGTTCGCGGCGTCCCTTCAAGGCCACGCCAAGGATTTCTTCCGCCACACCACCCGGCGACCCGAGGAAACGCGTATAGCCTTCATAGATGTCCGCCGTGTCAATGAAATTCACGCCATGATCCAGCGCCCAATGTACGAGCTTCACCGCATCGCTTTCCACCATGGGAGTTCCGAAAGTCATAGTGCCCAGACATAGGGATGAGACTTTGATTCCTGTATCTCCAATTTCCCGCATAATCATGTGAGGGGCTCCTTTTGATTGGTTGGTATTCTCAACACAGTGTCCTGCCAGAGCGTGAATTAAATATCGACGGGCATACCGTGAATAAGTCGACTTGCTAGGTAGCCTACTAATACGGTTGTGCCAAACGAGCAAGGCATTAGAAAGGCCCAATGCACGTTCTTGCCTTCGATTGACAGGTTCATGACCATCACAGTGATACCAATACTTGCTATTGCACCGCACAACCACCCGCGAAAGTGCGTCCTCTGCGTAAGTGCCCCGAGTAGGAAAAGTGCCAACACAGGCCCGTTAAAAAGTCCGAGAAAGGTGTTGGAAGCTTTTAGTATCTGTTCGACACTGGATACGTAGAACGCCACACCCGTAGCAAAAAGGCCAATACCAATCGTCAGAGTACGCCCCAACAGGATGGCGTTCTGTTCAGATAGTGGACTATGCCTAAGAGGGCGAACGTAGTCGTTAACAATCACAGTGGCAACTGACAAGATTCCTGAGTCGAGGCTGGACATGGCTGCGGCAAAAATTCCGGCAACGAGTAATCCTGATGCGCCCTGCGGAAGTGCGTACATGATGTAGCGGGGCAGCATTCGGTCTGGCGATAGGTTTTCAACAGGAAAAAGACGGAAGTGTACAAACAGCCCCAAGCCGATGAATGCAAGGAGCGAGAAAAACACAACATCGAACACTGAGTTGAACAAGATGGAACGTACCATGCCGCCATATCCTCTTGACGACAAAAGACGCTGTACCGTCACCTGGTCGGTGCCATAATCCTGTGTGAATCCGAGGAAATAAGAGAGACTGAGCGCCGCGACACTTGCCTCGAACCAACTGAACCGCCAATGCACAAGGTGGCCACGCTCCAGCGCTGTTTCGAGGATTCCAGAAATCCCGCCTGGGACGTGAAAGGCGAGATGGATGGCGATCCAAACGGAGCCTGCTACAAGAATCACGAACTGCAATACGTCTGTCAAAATAACAGCGCGAAGGCCGCCCATGACCGTGTAGATCGTAGCGAGCAAGCCTATACCTATAATGGAGATGTACAGGTTGAGTCCGACGGCCTCAGATAGGGCTAGGGCCGGGGCATAGATTACCACGCCTAGCCAACCCATGCGTGCCAGTAAGAACAACGCCGATACTGCATACCGGGCATTTGGGCCGTATCGGCGGTAGATGTACTCATATGATGTTGTAACATTCAGCCTGTGGTACAAGGGGTAAAACAGCATCAAGATCACGACCGCGGCAAGCGGACTGGTGAAGTATCCGAAAAGGATCGAGAGGTCTTCCTTGATGACAGTACCGGGAAATCCCATGTAGGAGATTGCGCTCGTTACCGAGGCAAAAATACTCATTCCCACGGCCAGCCAGGGCATGTTTCTTCCGGCAAGAAAGTAGTCCCTTGAACTCGATTGGCGTCGGGCAGCAAACAAACCGATTCCAATACATGTGGAAAGGTAAGCGGTGAGAACTATGTAATTCAATGTTCCGAAACTGTAGGCTGCAAAAATGGTTTCAGGTTCCATTGCAGTTTACCGTTTGTTGCGTAGCGCAGTGAGTGCGTTGCCGATTCGCGCGGCCATGTCATCGAGCAACGCATCTTCCATGTCTGACCACCACGGAAAACTGATCATGTTGTCGAAATAGTGGTCCGTCACTGGAACATTGGCCGACTCGAGTCCGAATCGCTGAAAGAGTTCCGAACGATAAAGAGGCCAGTATTGGACAATGCACTTCAAGTTGTATTTCTCAAACAGCAGCCGGATAAGGTCGTCTCTATGAACATTGGACGATTTTCCGTCAAACCGTGCCGCCATTAGGTGATAAACGTGTTCACAATCTTCTGGAACCTCTTGGAAAACAATCTCTGGGAACGTTTTCAAAATTTCGTGGAAGCGTTTGGCTTGCCGCTGGCGCGCGGCGTTAATGGCGTCCAATCGTTTGATCAGTAGCCGGCCCACAGCGCAGTTGACCTCTGCAAGACAGAAGTTATGAGGCCACACACCGGTGGCGGGCTCCACAATGTTACCCATCGCAGGTTTCCAGTAGTCGGCCCGTTCGCTTTCAAACGGCCAATTACCCATCCAACGCAAACGCCGAGCCTTGAGCCCCAGTTCCTTGTCGCGGAGGATCAGCATCCCGCCTTCCCCCATTGTGCTTATGTTTTTTTGCGAATGGAAACTGAAGCACCCGAAATCGCCAATCGTACCGACGCGTTTGCCTTTGTAGCGTGCTCCCGGCGCTTGTGCACAGTCTTCCACTATGACAAGCCCATGTTTGTCTGCAAGTTCCATGATGGAATCCATGTCAGCCGTTAATCCGTACAGATGGACGACGACTACCATGCGTGTACGGGGTGTGATTAACGGCGCAATTGTATCCGCTGAAATCAGCCGAGTTTTCGGATCTATGTCGGCCCATTTCAGACTTGCTCCAGTGCGTGCAAATGGCACTGCCGATGATACAAACGTATGTGCTGGAATAATGACTTCGTCTCCCGGTCCCAGGCGTGAAAGGATTGCCGCCGTTTCCAATGCCGCCGTCGCATTACTCAACACAACGGCCTCCTCACTACCGATGAATTGGGCGAACTCCTGTTCAAATACCTCGCCTTCTGGACCGGCAGCCCACGTCTTTCCCTCACGCAAGACGCGAAGCACTACTTGTTCTTCCTCTCTGCTCAACCGTGTCTGAACAGCCAGCAACTCAATCATGGAGCCCATTCGTTTCCCCCGTGTCCAGTTGTTCGCCGTTCTTGAGTTCAGCGAGACTATTATCCAAGTGATGGCGCAACAGGCTCCGCGCAAGTTCCACATCGCGTCCCGCGATGGCCTTCGCGATGGCTTTATGTTCCCAAACCGCGTCGGGGGCCACCGTGCGCCAATGTGGATTTTGGGCGGCAGCAGTTCGAAAATAGTCGGCCAATACCGAGTGCATCCCGGAGATGAGAGGGTTGCCCGTCATTTCCAAGAGGAGATTATGGAACTCATATTCCGCGGCGTCGGCCTCATCGGTCTGGCCGAAGACTGTTGTCACCTCTTCGAATCGCGCTGCGATCTCTTTTAGCCGATTTGCTTGTTCCTTTGTCGTATTCACTACCGCAAGGCCTATCGCACCCAGTTCCAATACGTAACGCAACTCGGCCAGCGACTGGATGCTTTTATCCCCCAAACTTCGCGAGTACAGCGGAAGCCAATTTTCCATGATATCCCGCACGTCGGGGCGTTGTATGACTAACCCAACCCGCTTACGCCCCTTTAGCAAACCCAGTGCTTGGAGTTGGCCGACGGCCTCGCGTGCAATGGTCCGCGAAACCCCAAACTCCGAAGCGATCTGGTCAACGGTCATAAACACCGCATCCTTCTCAAGATCGGATTTCATAATCCGAGATCGGATCTTTTTTACCAAGTCATTGGTCAGATTTTTGTTTGCGTCGTGCTTTTTCATTTTAATATAGTAGTACTTAATATGTCATATGTCAAGATTTTATTGCATTTATGGGCTTGAAATGGATAATAAGTATTATTTATACTTGCCGGTAGGTACCTCTTCAAGGGGATATCGAATTCGTGTTGCACGGTGAGCAAGTTGGTGCGATGGCACAGGAAAAAGGGATGAAATTTACCGTCCTTGCCAAAGGTGGAAAAACTAGAGTTTTTTTCGGTATCGGCCTACGCAGTCACCCTTCACAGAAGTACCAAGAAATTGCCATGCACTATTATGCCGCCGATAGGGATGTATTTGGGGGTGTTCAAAGCTGGTTTTATGGTTCCGGCGAATGGGCCTTTGTTCGATACCTGGGCCACCATGAAGCCCCTCCAAACTGGAAAACCATAGGTGATGATTACTTTCGGAAAGTATCATTTACACGTCTTGATGACTTATATAATGGGATAAGCATTTTGGGTTCCATCAGAAGGCAAGAATTTCGATCCGTTTGAATCATTGCTTTAAATAGTATTAAGTGTGTTTTGGAGGATTTAACGGTTAAATATGTTGATGTTGAGAATCAAAAATATTTGACTTAATTCGTTTTCAAAGACAAAAGAAAGAATGGAGATAACAATGAATATAAGAATAATATGTGCGCTATTCCTTTTGATATTTTTGCAATCGAATGTTGTATTTTCTTCAACCTGGAATTGTGAAATATTGCCATCCGAACAGAAGGTTGAGGTGGATCCTCAAAGCGGAGCCAAAATTATTTTTGTAACGACTGATCCTGCGAATGATACGAACCTTTATTTTCATAAACGTTGCTTTCTTTGGAACAACCGTCTGATGATCTTTTTTTCAAATAGATTCGGCCGGACAGAGGTTATGGGATATCTTGTTGATACGGGGGAACTTATCAGGCTGAATCAAGCGCAAGACCCCGCTGCGGGAAGCGCTGTTGGATCAGTAAAGGATGACCGGCTTTATGTTTGCAAGGAAGACAGTATTTACATGTGGCAATTGGATGTTGTCACTGAGCCGAAAACGGCGGTACGTGTCACCGAAACCAAAGTATTCGATATGCCTGAGGGCGTGCATAAGCGATCGTTCCACGTAGAAAATTGCGACGGCAGTCTTATGGCTTTTGCCTATCAATTTGAAGAAGAGCATTACATCGGATTCTTTGATCTCGTGGCCAATGAGTTTCTGACCCCCACAAAATTAGATATGAAACCTGACCATATGCAGTTCCATTGGAACCGGCCTGATCTTCTTGGATTCAGTCCGGTTTATGAAAGTGACATTGCGCCTTTGGATCCTAATGCTCCGCCACGGGCGCGTATTTGGTTTTTGAACGTCCATACACGGGTACCGATACCAGCCTTTTATCAGGTTCCTGGAGAACTTGTTACTCACGAATGCTGGTGGGTTAATGACCAAATGACTTTTCTCGGCGGATTTCACCATGAAGGTGACCGCGAAGAGGGAACTGTAAAAGTGCTCGATCTCAAGACCGGTGATATTCGAATAATCGGCGCAGGCGCATGGCTTGACGATGCCACAGGGTATCAACTGTCACAGGTCAATTGGTGGCATGCCTCCGGGAGCCGCAATGGGAAATGGGTTGCCGCCGATAATTGGCACGGAATTGTCGCGTTATTCAATGCCCAAACCACAGAAAAGAAAATTTTAACCACGGGCCATCGTATTTACGGCGGCGGCTTGCATTTGCATGTCGGTTGGGACATGGAAGGAAAATATGTTGAATTTACATCGAACAAACTTGGCAATCCCGATGTTTGCATTGCAGTTATTCCGGAAGACTGGTGAGCGATGAAGATCATCCAGCATGATTAATCCCGGTTGAGATGATCAATGTTTTGTCGGAAAATGATAAATAGGCACATATAAGTGCCAGTGAATATAAATCCAGGAGGAAACCATGAAACGGTCCTTTGGTTTTACGCTAATCGAGCTGCTTATCGTTGTCGCAATTATCGGTATACTTGCGGCAATTGCAGTTCCGAATTTTTTGAATGCGCAGACACGCTCTAAAATCGCCCGTGTAGAAGCCGATTTACGGTCGATTGATGTGGCACTACAATCGTATCGGATTGACAATAACAAGCCTTATCCGCGAGAAAATAATTTTACCTGGCCACGGCGTTGGGACCGCCTGACATCACCTATTGCCTATATGTCGGCAGGGCAATTTAACGACCCGTTCTTGAATCCGAAATTCAAGAAATCCAATGACGGTGATGCGCCCATTTATTATTATGAAACGAAATGGGCCTATCCGGCGAAATGGACTCGTTTTTATAACGCTTTTGGCGCCTATAAAAATATTGACGGCTTCAACTATTTTATCGGCTCGGCTGGACCGAACGGTTGCTATAACGGGGATTCCGGTTGCCCAGAACAATTGTGCCCGTGTGATTTGTATTTTGAATATGACGGTTCAAACGGATTACTCAGCAATGGCGATATAGCGCGGCTGGGCTCATAATTTTGAAAATCCAGGACTATACAGAAAAATAATCATCATTTCTGGAGGTCACTCAGAATCTCGATTAAAAATCGCCAGGGCCGAGAATAAAGTTGATCCAAATAAGGTTTAGAGCGGTTAGGAATCACAAGTAAGTTCATTATCGATGTCGAAGACAGAGCATGCTTTCACATTAATCGAACTTTTGATTGTAGTGGCAATTATCGGAATTCTTGCAGCCATTGCAGTCCCCAATTTTTTAAACGCTCAAACACGAGCAAAGGTCAGCCGTTCAATCAGCGATATACGTAATACCGATCTGGCTATTCATAGTTATATGGTTGATAACACTACTGTCCCAACGTTAGTCAAATAGATTCAATTGGTTAGGGCTCTCGGTGGTAATTGGGTGGCCTTGTTTTTCGGAAAACGCCTGTAAAATCGGGGTTTTTTCGAAAAGCGTGAGGCTGAAAACCTGTAGAATTGTGTAGAGACTTTGATCGAGTTGAAGCTGCTTTTTGATGATAGCCACAAGCACATAGGTGGAAATGGCAATCCAGACCTGGGTTTTGATGGCGTTCTCGCTGGTTCCATAGAATGCTTTGATTCGTAAGTGCTGTTTGATCCATTTGAAAAAGAGTTCGACGCGCCATCGGGCTCGATAGAGTTTGGTAATGGTCAACGGTGCCAAACTGAAATTGTTGGTGATGAAGACAAGTCTGTTTTGTGTATCGGGATCGCGGTAGCGGATACGTCGCAACTTCTCGGGATAGTCCTTTTGGCTGTAATAGCCAACAAGAACAACGGTCTGATCGCATTGCAGACCTGTAGATTTGTTGACGGGGCGGGAGTAGAGACGCCGGTATTGAAAATTGCTTTTCGCCCGGGTGACGAAGAAAGCTGAAGACTCCGCAATCCGATGCAGACGGGCAAAGTCTACGTACCCTCGGTCCATTACATAAATTGCGCCAGGTTCGAAAACGAGTTCGTCGAGAATGTTCACATCGTGCACATTGCCGGGTGTGACAATCACCACAGTGGGAATGCTTGCGCGTAGATCCAACAAGGTGTGGAGTTTTACGGCGCCTTTCCGTTTTCGAAACAAAGCCCATGGGAATAAGGACAGACAAAGATCGATGGTGGTCGAATCCAACGCGTAGACTGTGCGTTTGAGTTGAAGACCGAAACGTTCTTCGGCATAGAGACTTCGCGCCGTCTGAATCAAGATTTGCGCAAAATCGGCAAAGATGCGCCAGTTCCGCGTTTTGTTGGCATTCGCCAACGTATTGCGCGATACCTTTCCTCGAATTCCCATATGATAAAGTTTTGATCCCGAAGCCCGTAAACACGCTTCGATATCCCGCAAACTTTCCCGGAATGTTAACTGTGCAAAGGCCATGCACAGAAACTGATCCCAACATGAAAAACTCTTCACTTTGTAATTGCCACCATGCCGCTCCACGCATTTTCGAAACTCGTGAGCCGGGGCATAATCCATGATTTGTGAAAAAACCGTTTGACCTGAGTACATTCCCGTTGCCTTTCCGCGATCTTACGAAAAGGTCACAACGAGCCGGTTTCCATTTCAAGTCGATTATGGACATTTCGCACTCTAAGTCTTATATTTTTAAACACTTACAAACAAAGCCAACTCAAACGTTGGGACAGTAGTGATTGAATATAATTCATTATCCTTGGATAAATGGGTGAGGACATCAGCTTTGTGAGCTGATGGCCACGTTCAAATTTTGTGAGTATTCCGGTTAATTACGCTTCTGTTTTGAGTTTGTTGAGTGATTCTGCCAGGAATCCTTTTGGGAACCTTTCGGTTCCCTCTAAGGTCACTCCTAAGTCAACTATGTTTCGGTTTCTTGCTGCGTCTTACCTTGATCCTCGAAAAGCTCGATTGTGGTCCGGCGGGTCATAGTCCCGCATCCTGATCATGATTCACGTGTGAGTATCAATCTTCATGACTTAGCGATGCCAACAGATCAAAAATCTCACGGCGTTGCTCAATCAGATAATCGGCCCTTGCCGTCAGGTCATCAATTTCCCGAGAGAGTCTGTCTATATCACAGTATAGTGCTGCAAACTGCGTTTTGCATTGCTTGTGGATGTTACGGTTTGTCTTCATACTGGAGTGGTAACACGCTCTACTATATAAATCTTTCTGTATCCGAATTTTTTGCGATATCGAAAATAAATCGAAATAGAGCTGTCATTCTCTGTGCAAGCGGTGCTGCAATACGACTGCATATACTACCGCATTGAGAACCAGTACGAATACCCCCAATAAAACTTGCAGATCTCGCGTGAGTGCAGACGGATAGAGGACTGGAACAATGTAGTGTTTGATGAATCCACTTTCATATACAGCAGCTCCACTCTGATGACGCAGCCAGTTCTCAAGTGGCGTTAGCGGGCAAACCCAACCCATAAACGATATAACAGCCGCCCACAAAAATGCCGGGATATGCAACCAAACACAACGCGGATACTTGAACACCAGTAGCCCTCCCAGGATTACAAACAGAACAAAACCTAAGTGGAGAACGACAACCAGATCAGCGAGTGCTCTATAAATCATAGGCCATAGTGTACATTGACAATCATTCCATGTCCCTAGGCCGCCCAACAGCCTCTTTGAGCATCTTGCCAGGCCTGAACACAACAACGATGCGCTCCGGAAGATACATTTCCTGGAACGTCCTCGGATGCCGTATGCGCCGCCCCCGGCGATTAACCGGGTGAAACGCTCCGAATCCTACGATGATTACCCGCTTTTGCTGCGCAAGTCCGTCGGAAATCGTGCCCCAAAAAATTGCTATAGCTTTCCTGGCTCGTACCAGCGGAATATTCAATTCTTTTGAAAGTCTCTGGGCGAGATGCTTTTTGTTTAGTTGATTTTCTTTCATAAACAACTTGCGACAGGAAGACTTATTAAAGGTTTTGGAAATTACCACACAGTTTGTCACGCCTTTGAATTCAGGCTATCTCGTGATGAGGATTGAACGGCATCCCACAGTTCGACTGATATAATTGGTTCATGTGTACCATTTACTTGTGAACTCACATAAAAACGATTTTTGAGCATGCGTGAAACCGTCGAACGCGTAAGCGAAAGTTCCCGGGCAATAGAGCGGATTGATTGTCCATTCGATGCGGACCTGAATACCTGCTCGACTTTATCCGCCTGTTCTTTGCAAGGAACGATCTTCCCATTCTCCATACGATACCCAAATGGAGGCCGATTCATAAACTTTTGATATTCACGGGCGAGACGAACTCCACGTGCAATCCGTTCCTGCCGCAACTCGTGTTCAAACTCCGAAAAGACGGTCCGTATTCTGGCAAAGGCGCGTTCTGCTGCGGTGTCACCGGTCAAGTCGTTGATCAAGAGTACTTCAACATTTCGTTGACCGAGATGAGTAACAAGCCAGCCAAACTGAAAGACATCCCGGGCGAGCCGGTCAGCCTCTGTTGCCACTACCGCATGCACCTCATCGTACAGACTATCAAGCAATGCCATTAAGCCGCCGCGCTCACGAAGACGCATTCCGCTGGCCTGATCCTCAAAAACCTGAACCAGAACCAGTCCATTCGTTACGCAATATCGATTGATTTCGTCTTTCTGGGCGTTTAGAGAGAATTTCCGGCCTTGTTCGCCTGTTGATACCCGGATGTACCCATAGACCTTCTTAATCATTTACCACTCACCACACGCAACACGATGTCACCACGATCAATGAACACTTGGAAGTTGTCTCCTCCTTGGAGACGAAGGGCTTTTACCACTCCTGAGGGAATCGTAATTGAGAATTGGCCGTTACTACCCTGTTGCCGTAACACAACCAAATTCTGAGCAAGCCTTTTTCCACGCTTCTGTGGAAAAGTGAGAATTGACGCCCCGGTGTGATCCATACAGAAAACTATGGATGAACTTATATATAAATTTAACGATAAACAGTCCATTTCATGGGGGTGTCCCGAAAGTCTACCTTATGGGACAGTTCGGTCGCATCCATTTGTAGTATTTAGGTGGACGGCACATTTCAATTCTTGCATGGTTGTGGCTGTTTTGCATCTTTTGTAGAGCAAAACAGCCCATCAGCGGCTTTATAGTTAGAGGACATAATGTCCGCTCAAAGAATGATCATAGGAGGTGAAGACTATGAGACTACTCAATCGTCAGCGTGTCATCATCCGTCTAATGGGTGAATTGGGCTGTCATGCCCCAGTAGACCGACTCATGACAATTCTGTTCTTGATTCGTCATGAAGGAAAGTTTGTGGAAGATTCTTTTTATCACTTTCTGCCCGTTGACGGAAAACCCTGGTCATTCTTGCTTGAGCACGAACTACAGAAACTACAGAAAATGGGATTGCTGGCGAATTCGGTGAACGGCATGTGGCGTTTCAGGAACTTTAATTCGTCAAAGGCTGGACGCGGCGTTGGGGAGATCAAGTATGATATCTCTCACTTCATGTTCGAGTTCGGTGCTGACCAAGACAATAAAAAGGGCCGCGACTATATCGAGAAGTACCATTCATGGTATACATCCAATCCAGTGAAAAGTAGGCCCAAAGCGGATTGCGCCGCCTACACGGCAGGTTATGAAGGCCTGCATATAGATGCATTTCTCAATCGTCTGCTCGGGGATGGAATTCAACGGCTGATTGATGTCCGTATCAATCCAGCAGCACGGCGTTTCGGCTATCATAAGAGTACGTTGAGTCGGCTTTGTGGTCGAATCGGAATCGAATACTGCCACTACCCGCAGCTCGGAATTCGGTCTGAACTCCGCAGGAATTTGCAGACGCAGGAAGATTACATGAGACTATTTGTGGACTATGTACAGACAACTCTTTCCGAAGAATCGGATGCTATCGCAACAGTGACTGATTTGATGGAAGAGAAACCGAGCGTATTGATGTGCATAGAAGCTGATCCACAGATGTGTCACCGAACGTTGGTTGCCCGCGCAGTGGCAAGCCTATCAGGCCTAGAAATAAGGAATTTTATCGGCTAAACACGCAGTTGTAGCGAATTCAGCTGGAGTTTCAACGTAAAATCTGTAAGTTTTGCGCCAATTAGACAAGACATCGGCTTTCATGCACAACACACTTATTGGTTCGAAATTCAATTCCTCGACTAACAAAGCCTCGCGTATCGAGCAAAACAATCTCCCCTGCCCCCTCTTATGAATCCTATCTGATAGTGAGGACAAAAATGGAGGAATTTGACAGTTATTTTCCCGAGACCAATCCCTGCTTGCAATGCACAAAGCCATATTGTGGGACATGTCCTTTTCGCCACAGGCGTAAATCAGCACGAGGAATCTTTCATTCTTCCAAAGTGGCAGAGCTGGAGGAGATAGAGGAAAAACAGACCTCTGCTACTGTTGAAGCCAAATGTTTCGTCTGCGGGTGTGCGGTTATGTTGGACAATCCTTGGACAGAAGCCGATGAAGAGATCGGTAGTGAGATTCTCTCGCATATGGATATCGTATGTGACGATTGCAGACCCTATTCTTACGAATCGCTTGGGCCACATGATGAGGACGAAGTGGAAATCGTAGATGAAAACGAAAGCGATTCAAACAAGGATTCTGAAGGCAACGATGAAGAGGATTCTTGTGAGGACGACGAAAGTGTTGATGAGGACAATTCGTTTGAAAATGGAGAGGATTGCAGCGATGACAATACTGACGGTGACTACGGCGGGGGCAGTGATTGGGAGTATGGGGTGTAACCGTTGGAGTCGACTTCCGCGCATCCAGGTTAGAGTTTTTGGTTGTCCTCAAGACTGAAGACTGCGATAAGTTTGTTTGTCGTACTGGTCCGTAATTCCAGGTAGATATGCTGTGCGACACTGCCGCTATCGAACTTGAGTGGGCCAAAGCTGAATCGTTTTGCAAAGAAGTAAATTCCACAGTTGCCGGTAAAGATGGCATCAGAATCTGGCGAATCGGTCACCGAGATACCGACAGGGCTCAATGCTTCCGTGATGCCGGTCCGGAGTTCGCCAAGGAATACATGGTTCTGTTGGAAAATGCTGTCAAACTTCGCGATCTCAGTTTGCGGCCATTTGCCTTGATATAGCGGCGTATATTCAAAGTTGACCTTTCCTAAAGTAACACTTCTTATGCCGAGTTCGGCCAGTTCCTGAGCCGCACCCTCAAATTTTCGATAAGCTTTGACTGGCTTGGCTGTCGAACTGCTAGGTACCGGTACATCAGTACATGATCGTATGCCCATAAATAAAGCCGCCAGCAAAATCATGGCAATAGGCAGGATATAATGGTTCATCTTTTGTTGGGATTGAACTCGATCTTTCATGAGTATCTCCGAAAGAATTATTTAAGTGACTTGATTTCTGCGAAGTTTCTTTATTGACCAGCTGGTTTTGATGTTGAAGACAATTCGATTGTCGGTTGCATCACCCGGATAGCAGATAGCCATGATGAGATAAGGCTTCATCCGTGGCATCAGGGAGCGCACGCGATAGATCGTAAAAAGTGTCGATATACTTGCAGCTGGTTGTAAGGTGGCTGAGTTCTTCGACGGTCTGCCTCGCTTCCGGTCCTTTGCCCACAAGCACAAAGTCCATACCGGAAAGAAAGAGATTACAGGGACGAAGCCGCGAATCATTGTCCCTGCCATCAGTAATAACGATAAGCATGTTTATACATTCTTCATAGTTTACGCTGGCAGCGCGCAAATCTTCCGCTCCCATGAAAATCGCGTCAAAAAGCGCGGTGGTGGAGCCGGTTCTCCAAGAACGGGAAAACCGGCGAAGTCTTTTAACAGAAGACGGCTGATGGATGGGCTCGTACACAGGATGGGATACAATTTGAAGACATCCGCGTGTATAGCCGGAAAAACAAGTTAATCGAACCCGGTCTCTGGGCTCTTGGCGTTTACACAAGATCCATAAGAATTGCTCCACCGAGCAAACCGCAGTCCTGAGATGCGAGCGCATCGAGGCGCTGACATCCATGACCAAATGGATCAAAAAAGGCGGTGTGCTGCAGACAGGAAACGCCAATAGCCTGGCTGGAAGTTGAGCGGCGGGTTGTTGAGCCGGGCATAAGGTCGTCATAAAAACACCTCTGTTCTTGATTCGGGGAATTCCCCTATACAAGAGGCTCGCTAGAGGTTGTTTTGAAGGTTTTTGGGCGGGCGAATCTGATATCCTGTGTAAGAATGAAATTTGGCGAGAAGAGGGAGAGGCCCCTCAACTCGCCGGATAACAAGACCTACTTACAGCTTCGCCGCCACCAGAGGCCCCAGGCCACTAAGGCAATTACGAGTGCCGAAAGCGGGTGATCTTTGACCCACAATTCGAGGTCTCGAAAGATGCGCTCGAGTTCCCGGTCAAACATGATCGCCTCCTTTCATACCTGTGTGGATATAGGCATTGGGTCTTGAAAACGTTCGATTTCCAGCGCGGCGCCTGTACGGGCCAGATGCATGTCTCGCGCGTCGGCAATCACTTCGGTAACAAACTGCTGCGAGCCGTTCTGCTCGAAATTGCTGGTTGTGATCCGGCCTTGGATTTCGACGGGTTTCCCTTTACCGCCCTGCACAAGCAGATCGCGCAGTTTGTCCGTCGCTCCGAAGACTGCGCACGGAACATAATCCGTATGGGGCTTTTGCGTTTGGGCACTGAAGCCCGAGTTGCACGCGATGGTGAACTTCAAAACTTGTTTTTCTCTTCCGAACACCACGGCGTTACGCACAAGCCGCCCTGAAATACATACAATATTCACGGTCATCACCTCCTTGTTATCCAATCGCGTCCTCGGTTGGGACAACTACCGGGAGGTAATAACTGGTATTTATGGTTTTCGCTTCTCGAGTAGGCAGGTCTGCCCTGCGACAGAAACGGCCGTCTCGATGGAGCAGTACGACTGTCCTCCATCGAGAGGCACATTCCGGTGTAAGGTGCCGGGACAGACAATGAGGTGAGATATATGCAGAAAGAAGAAAGTACCAATAGGCCCATCCATGTGGTCGACATGGACAATATCCGTGCCGCGGTGTTCAAAGGCCGCGACAGTGATTCGGAATCCGAATCCGAGCTGCGTGTGGCCTTTGGCCGGCGCTACCGAGACAAAGATGGGCGTTGGAAGACGAGCTGTATGCTCGAACTATCTCAGGTGGAAAAAGGCATCAAAGTGCTCGAACAAATCCTCGAGCATTTGCCAGAACCCAAAGAGATTGTTCTTTAAGCCGCCTTTGGCGGCATTTTTTCTATTGTATTTTTTAGAGAGATGTTCAGATGACGCTGGCTGAACATCCTTGGATTCGATATAGAGTTTTTCTGCGGCTCTGAGTGTGATCGAGAAAACACTACGGGGTCGCGCACCGGCACAGGCGCCTGCGCGCGTGCCGGTGGGCAGCGTTTTCAAAGCAGAGCCGCGAAGAAACCTTTTGCCTGCAACGTTTGCGCGGCTCTTGTACGGAAAGCGCCGTGGGAATGCGGTCCCCGGCGCTTGGGGAATATTTGTCTTGCTGCTGCAGCGCAACGTGCTCCGCCGTTTTTGCTGCAAAGCGAACCGGGTATCTCTAAAAATGTTTGCGCGCCGTCAACATCCTCAGTGACGGCCTTGTGCTGAAAGACCGTTCGGAAACGCTCACGCCGTCGGCTTCGGCTACGCCATTGGCCGGCTAGGCGTTCTCGGCCAGGTATGCGAAATCAAAGCCGGCGCCTGGCGCGGCGACCCGTGCCAGTGCGGGTGAGGGCAGTCTCGCCAGCAATGGCATCGAACTACCAGGTTCTCTTCCGCTGGCGATACCTCGACCTGTTTTCACATAAGATTGTACGGCATTCTCTGCGCCGCCGTCTCCTTCTGCGGGCGCACGCCGATGTCCATCGGCGGTCCGGGAAGAAAGGTTTTTGGATCGCGGCGGGTGGAGTAGGTCTCTAAATTGGTTTGAATACGTGCCGGGCTGCAAGCCGCACGTATCGCAACCTCAAGATAACGGCTTCGACCCATTTTGAATGTTCTTTATCCTTGGCCCCGGCATTCTGATTCTGCACGAGGACGTGCAGTCTGAATGCCGTACTTCCGATGGCCGTTAAGGGCCATCGTTGCAGTGGTGGTGCACAGCCGCCCGGAAGAGCGGCTTAGCCCCATATGGCCATCTCGGGTGCGACGCGGCAACCGCAATGGTCGCACACCGGCTTCTGCTTGGACACCTTCCCTTCCTTACAGTCGGGGCAGGTATCCGTATCAAGCAGAAGTATGACTTGTTTGCCCAGCCTGCTTCCGCAGTTTGGGCATTCTCTGGAGCGGATCTTGGATTCCCAAGCGCTCCAACAAACCGGACAGCAATCGTGCGGTACGCACTCTACTTCGCCGTCCACAAGGTACCGGCTCAGTTTCGCGCTGCTCGTGTGAATAAAAGGCTGCCGGCCGCTGTCGGCAGTCATTCCCATGTGTAGAAAACGGATGGCGTGCCACCGCGCACAATCCTGGACTTCAACATTGAAGTCCAGGCGCAAGGAAAGATTCTCAGGGAGGCCTTTCGAGATTTTGTTCAGGGCCTTTGTGACCTGGAGCAGTTCGCCGTGTTCGTAGAGTTCGCGGAACTTTTGAGCGGCCACTCGAACTGTTCCGTTTGTTTCTCGTTCATTTCGATCCCATTTCAGGCTTCAGTCTGCCCCAGTTTAGTGCGGGCGGATGCATGTGCAACAACAGGTCAAGTACGCGTTCAGCATTCCCGGCGGATCAGCCCGGCCACGTTCCATCTCACTACTGATTATCGACAGTCGCTTTTATGCCTTAGGTTCGCCAATGTCTTTCCTCCAGTCGCACCTCTTCGTCCGGTTCACGAGACGTCGAGGTTGGCGTCTTGGAGGAAAACAAATGGCGAAAACACCTAAAGCAAAAAGTCGATCTGGCCGGTTTCAAGTCAGTATCTGGTCAACAGGGCGGGACGAAGACTCGCTCTCAGGGTATTGCAGGTTTCGTGTCTGCATTCAACACAGCCGCTATAACCGGCAGCAAGAACAATGGGAAAACCAGTCAATCTGGTGTTCACCCGAAGAAGTTCGTGACTTACATGACGCACTCGACAAACTCAGCGAGCAAGAGCCGGAGGAAGCCGTGGAATCCCACGGCGAACCGGCTTTAGAGGCCCAGGTGAGGTGATCGAGATGTGCGATCTCGACAATCCGGAAATCATCGAACAACTCGATGAACTCATCGCCTACATCGAACATCTCGATGAGTAGGCGATAAGTTTCTTTTTTTCTTTTCTTGAACAGGCGGCGCGTCCTGGGCGCTACGGGTGTAGCCGCCCCGGGTCCGCGCTTTCCGGCGTGGATGTGTACGCCGTCTCCTGGAGCATATGAGGAGACGGCGCTCTTCTCGAAGATCGATTGCATGAATTAAAAAAGAGAGAGTCGCTTAATCGGTAAGTGCGCCTGCGGCAAGCCGCTGGAGGCTGCTTACCATGATTTCTTGGGACGCCCGTTCTGGAACTGCTTCGCTTGTTTTCCGTTCCATGACCGGGCGAGTCCGGAGCAAGAGAAAGAACTGCGCACGCATCGTACTCAGCACGATTTGAGCGCGTCGGAAATAGCCTTTTTGTGTAAAATCTTTCCGGATAACCGGACTGAGGAATAAGAAGCACAGAACCCGGATTGCCACCGGGCTTACCGCCGTTGTGGGCCTTTGGGCCTTCGGCCCGGCCGGACCCGTTCCCGGCCGCAAAGGCGCCTGGGGCGGTACGCCATGAGCAAGTATCTGTGGCAATCCTTACAATCCAAAGCAGCGTTTCAAAAGAGATACCAAACAACCTCAGCGCGATCATTGCGCACACACGATTACTCGCCCGCACCGCAACACGGCTCTACTTACCGCGTCACATGCATCGAATCCCGGGCCGGATCGTTCCCAACTCAATGGCGTATGCAGTATGCAGGGGCGCTGCATCCAGTGCACAGCCTTTAATGGGCTTTTCTTATAGGGCTTCCCCGCAACGTCGCTTATCGTGGGATTCGTTGTCGTGTCTCATGTCACCTCTTGGTCACCGCAGGGTTTCGGCAGTTGGGTGGCGAAACCCGGACGGTTGAGTCGAGGTGAAAAAATGACATATGACAACGAAATCCCATTTGACGACGTTTGCTTCCTAGGAAGCCTGGACGAGAAAAGCACCGAATCAGGGCTGTGCAGCATCGAACAGCAGCGCAGCCTGCAACGTGCAACCCGCCCTGAGTTGGACCCGATCTTTATCGGGATTCCATTTAAAAGTGACGCACAATGGTTCGCCGAGTGGCGGGCGGAGCAGCGTCGGCGTGAGCAAGGTTCACGCTGACTTTTCTCTATTTTTTTGTTTTTTTTCACCTACAGGTTCCGCAGTGTGCAGCGTAGATGTACACGCCGTCTCCCCAAGGTTGTGAGGAGACGGCGTTCTTCTCGGAGGTTGATCGTATGGAGAAAAAAACAGAGATTGGATTTACAGGGAAATGCGTTTGTGGCCGTGATCTTGAGGCAGCCTATGATGAGTTTATTGGCCGCCCGTTCTGGAACTGCTTTGTTTGCCTTCCGTTCTACGAACGGGCGAGTCCAGACCAAGAGGAGTGGCTGTGCAAGCATACGGCACAGCATTACTTAGGTGTTCCGGAAGCAGACACGCCATACAACGAAACGGAAGATTGAGGTGGAAGCAGCGGGAGCCGTACGGGATTGCCGTGGCTGACCGCCTTCATGGGCCTTTGGGTCTTCCACCCCACCGGAACCGTTCCCGACCGCAAAGGCACCTGGGGCGGTACGCCGGGATTTGCGCCAATCCCTAGCGAAGAGAGAGTCTATCTTCACGTGCATTCTGCGCGTACTGCACATCAAACCGATTCTACATATACACACCTCCGGTATTCTTCGCGGACCCGGCAGGCTGAGGCCCGCGAAGCCCGGAGGTGAGAATATGAATAACAACGATTTCGATGAAGTGTGTATTGTCGGCAGCCTCGACAATCACAAAGAAGAGTCAGGGCTCGACTATGTAGAGCAACAGCGTTCTCTTGAACGCCAGCGTCCCGAGATGCATGAGATTTTTTCCGGGATTCCTTTCAAGAGTGACGCACAATGGTTCGCCGAGTGGCGGGCGGAACAGCGTCAGCGTGAACAGCGTTCACGCTGATTTTTTCTTTTTTTGTATGTTTTGCAAAAGCGGCGTAGAGAGTTAGGCACTAGGGCAAGATGGTGCTGCGCCACGCTAGGATTTTGTGTTGGCTTGGCTGTGGCAGGACTCGGTAGAGTGGAGCCCTGCCACAGGGGGAGGTGAAAGATAATGAGAGTGTTTACTGAATACAAACGGGAGGTTGATAGATTTTCTGTTGACCGATTTATGAGTGAGTGTTACCACCCACAACCCACCTCAGATCGAAAATTGAGTGAGTGGGTTGTGAGTACATTTGAGTTAGTGCCGGCGGCATTGGTTTATACCTTGCACAACGGCCGCCGTGAGAGTTTAAGGCGTCTCGATGAGATGCCCGACGATTCATTCTATTTTATGTGGCCGTGTACGTCGGGCTTCTTGCTGCATCCACGCCAAGCGGAACTTGAAAAGCGTATCCGCAAGAATCCCCGGCTCGTGTCGCAGTTTGGTTTTCTTGTCTATGACTCGCCGGATTTAGGGATTTTATTAGGTGTTGATATACGAGTGCTTGTGCTCCAGGCCTGTCAGATCGATTTCCTGGAGCAACGATTAAAGCAAGAAGAGATCACGAATGCTCTTCTTGCCATGTTGGAGAAAGGTTCGACGGCATCCCAAAAGTGAGGAAAGCCGCCAGGACCGTTCAGGGGATTGCGAACGGTCTTGGCTTCAAGATTTGCGATACAAGAATATTTTGGCCCTTCGGGCGGTTGTGATAGCAGCCGCCCCTCGCGGGGCGGCGTTCAAAAAGGGCGCACGTTGTGCGCCGCAAGATTTGTGGTCCTTCGGACCCGGTTGGATTAGATCCGCCCCTTACGGGGCGGAGGGAATAGACGCCTTTGGCGTTGATGACGCACCCCTGCGGGGTACAGTCATCTTTTATTTTTACGTGGAGAAGAGGGATAACCCGGGAAAATGAAAATGATTTTCACTCCAAGACATGTTCTGCCCGTGCAGGTATTGCCTGTCGTACATCTTTTTCAATCCCGGCACTGCATACCCAATATTCCATTTGTTCCACAATATCCGGCCATGCGAATCGTGCAAAGAGCTCATGCTGCATCTCTTGAGTCAGGCTTGTCCATCAGTTATCTAACGCACCATCGCAACAATTGATGTCATCACCAAAAAGAGCATCAATCCCAACAGCCCCCAGACGGTAACTGCGGCAAGATGCCTGCGCAGCAAATGTACAATCCCCCCCTTGGGCTCCAACGGCGTTTGAGGCGCGAAACTGCGCCGCCGGATAAATGGGTTGCCTTCACCCATGCCCTGCGTCATTGCTTGTGAGTCGTGCAATGCATGCGCACGAAGGTACGCATGGGCCATAACCGCCGCTCTTTCGAAAGCCGCTTCATCCAACCGGAGCACTTCCTGCAAAGCGGGCGCTGTCTCGGCGACCAACTTCTGGGCCTGATCCTCGCGGCCGGCAGCAACCAAGTCATCGGCCTTCATTTGTAGAAGGTGGCTCGCCTTAAGCACATCTTGCTTGGTCAACGGACGGTCCTGGATGTTCAACCAGACGCTTACAGCGCAAAGATTCATCGCCAACTTCTGCAACGCCTCTCGGTCTTTCCCGGATGACTGTGAACCGTTTGTCTCATGATGCGTCATGACTTAGTCTCCGAAACTTGTACTCGATGCCAGCCATTACAATTCGTCTTCTTCGTCACGAAACACTTTTGACCGCTTCCGGTCCGATAGATTCTTAGCCCCGCCACGAAACATGGAGGAGAGGACCAAAAGAATCACCAGAATGATCCCACCGCGCTCAATCAGATTCTGCCACGCGGCCTCGCTGTGCATACAGAAAAAAAAGACAACCAACAGGCCTCCAAATACACCAATACATTCTCCAATCCATTTATCAGTATTCATCGTTCGGTCTCCTTTCGAGATACTTGTGTCCAGAACGTTCGCTATGTTTTGGAAGCATCGCCCTGCGGCTCTTGCTTCCCTGCTGTCATAAAATGCCTCAATGGCACAACTTGCAGATACTGCGAGCGAAGATGCCCGGACAGTTCCGCATCCGTCTGCAACCTGGTGCGCATACGCTTTACTTGTTGAATCGTGGCAACAACAACGATGACTCCCGTGGCGCTGGTGCGGCAGCAACTTTTGGCATTCTCTATAACGTGGGAAGAACCCGTCTCAAATTCGACTGCCAGTTGTTGATGATCTTTTTGAGCAACGACATCGATACGGTGATCGGATGGGGGAAGCATGTCTTCTGTCCGGGTGTAATACCCCTGCTCCTCTAAGCACCGGACAATTCTTGATACGGCAAAGGCATGGGTGAAACCGCCTGCATGCGGTTTAGGCGTAAGATTTACAGCCTTCCATCCCTCCGGCTTAATCTCGTACGAGTCATAACCGGCGATCGAGTGTTTGGTAATGAAGTTCAACTTTTGAAGAACATCCAATGCCTTTGAGAATGTCTTTGCAGAAACGCTCGACATCTCACGCAGTTCCGTAGCCGTGCCATAAGGTGCGAGAGCCAAATGCATGAGCACGCGGCGGGCGGTTTCCCAGCCGGCATCCGAACCGGCCCGTTTGCGGGCGCTTTCTTCAGTTGAAGCGTCTCGTTCGGGTATCCCGCGCCAAGTGTATTGCTGTTTGCGAATTTTGTTTTCACATTGCCACTGCTCACGGTTGATATTCTTTGAATAGTCAAAAGGATGTACCTGAATCGCGACTGCGCCCTCGCTGGACGGGGTGCGCATTAAAAACTGGCCAGGCTGGAGCGATAGAACCATGTCCGCGTAACTGGGATGCAACCCAAGCGATTCCACCAGGCGGACAGCTTCTCCATGGTCTTTATTGCTGCCGATCAGCCGGTTCCCTACAGAAGTCAAAATACGTTGATCCGCTCCTTCAATCGTCTGAAATGCAAGAATCACTCCCAACCAACTCTCACGCAGCAGATTCAACTTCTGGACCAATACCGGCAGCCGCCCACTATAGGTTTGGTTTATCAATTCTTGCGCGTCATCAAAGATGATCACTACCTTGCGCATTTGATCGGGGGGGAGGATGTCATTTTCATGGACGAAACGCTCAATAAAAAGCATACAAAGCATCAAAACCTCGTAATCTTGGCCGTCCCCATAACGGATAATCGTGGGATAATCCCGAATGACTACATACATGCCTTGGCGCGCATGATAGATGCAATTCTTGTCCCACAGCCACCAGAGCACATTCAAGATACTGCTTTTAAGTTTTCTACGTTCCGCTTCAACCTGCAGGGAGTCGATACATTTGATCAGATCGATCAACGTGGGGTGGCCTTCACGTTGGATTCGTTCTTCAGGCCATTGCCGGAACATCACCTTAAGACCCTGCGCCGCGATCGAGCGGCTATGCTCCATGCTCATGATTTGCGTGAGGTGATCTAAGTTCCGGTCGTATAGGTCAAATCGGTCCATGGGATCGAGTTCAGGCCCGGCATCAAAAAACGGCGAGCGAATATCCCGAAGATTGAATAATGTGAACTCCCGCCCCAACCGGCTCTGTAGATACTCAAACTGATGTCGCTTCTTTTGAAATACAAGAACATTGACACCTAAATCCACAAGTTGCATGACGATATCACGCAGTGTTGTGGTCTTGCCGGCGTGGACATCACCAATCAAAAGCAAATTTTGAAATAGATCATATTCATGAAGGGTAATCGGTATCTTGGACTGTTTATCACGCGCAAAAGGAAGCAGGCCTTGCGTGAGAAGATCGTCCTTTTGCACCACGCGCAATTCACGCGGTGACGCCCAAGTATTGATTCCCAGATCATTGACGCACTCAAGAATTGTATGGAACAATCCCTCCAGCGGATCCATGAGAAAATACTTGCACAGATTCCGTAAGGCGCCGTTTCGCTGCACCGCTGGATTCCGTTCCAACTTCTGCACATATTTTGCCGCATTGTGGGGATTGTAGACGCTCTTTCGTTTCATACTTAATTTCTCCTCAGGCGCCGAACGCATGCCGGAGAAAGATGCGGAACGATCCTTTCGGGCTGCAAGTGTTGTGTATAAGTTTGCGCCGCGATCCTCCTACATCGATCCGTTTTGCACACGCGGCGCAGGCCCACTCCCCACATTCCTCGCAATAGCCATAATGCGATTGGCACAATTTGCTTTTGCAGATCATCCGTCTACAGCTGCATTTGGAGATACCCGCCCAATCATCTTCCGGTTTCTGGATAACGCTGTGACAGGTCGGACACAAAATCTGCTGGCGAATATCAATAAAGGCGCTCCCCTGGTTTGAAAGTGCAAGCCCGATAGTTCCGTTCACAATCTGCACGGCTTCGGTTTCCGATAACTGCAACATGTGGATTCTGAGTTTCACCAGCTCCACATGTTGCGGATCGATCAGCAATCCTCTGCCGATTTGGTGGATCAACGACTTCTGGTCATCTTCCATACTCGTTCCTCCCGTTCTGGATGAGGACAAACCATTGCGCGCAAGCAGCGGCAATTGTTTATCGCGCCCTCAGCTGAAGGACTGGTGGCGGATTGTTTTGCCTCATTTTCTGCCCGGATTTTTCGCAGAAGTTGCTATGTGCTTGCCGTATTAAAAGCTCTTCAAATTTTTCTTCGCAAAACATGCGTAACACAGACATTGTCGACAGCGGTTTTTGAATCCTGGTAAATCCCACTCGAAAAGGAGGCCGAAATGACCGAAGTCAAACCGAAAAAGCCCACACTGGGCGCCTATGTTGAAGAGTTGGAGAAGAACGAGTTCATCCAACTTCAAAACATGATTTGCGAAACGGCGTTTCTTGCATTGCAAGAGCCAGAGTCGCTCCTGGAACGGATTCCTGAACTGGAGGACGGCATCCAACGCCTCACAGAGGCTGCTCAACAGCTGCATGAATCGATGAAGCCAGTCGCGGCGCTGACCGGCTTTTACAGGCTGCTCGTCGTGCAGGAGAAGATCATGCAAGACACGGATCCTCGTTCAGAGAAACATAAGAACGCAGATCATTTCCACCGCGCCTTGCAGCAAAACATCCAACGGCTGGGGGCGAAAATCCTCGGCTCCGAAAAGCACATCGGACAGCCCTTTGATCCCGCCTGGCAAGTCATCCGCGAAACACAGGAGAGCAGTGATCAGTTCCCCGCAGGTTCTGTGATTCGGATTCTCTCCCACGGGCTGCGGCTGGGAGATGAACTGATCCTGCCGGCCTTCGTGGCCGTTGCGGACTCGCCTGAAGAAGGAGGCAATGAATCATGATCCAAACCATCAAACGCGATCCTCTTGCAGCGTTGCCCGCCAACTTGCTGCAAGACCCGTCCAAACGAGCACGGCTCGGTCTCGATATCGGCAACGGCAGCGTGAAGGCGTATGCGGCATATATCGACAATGATGGACGCGTCCGCTTTGCCAGCGTCCAGATCGGAGACTCTCCAGCTGTCGAGAGCCGCATGATCGTTAGAAACAAAAATAAAGAGATGAAGGTCCTGATTGGTGAAGAGGCAACCGACCTCGATATGACCGGGGAATCCGTCTCCTTTTCGATCGGCAAAGACGGCCTGCAACAATGTGCAATCGATGGCAAGTCCAACAGTGCCAACGACGTTTATGCTTTTGCCGAAGACGCTGATGAAGGCCGCAGTTCTATGGATTCGCCAGGCCAAGAATTTAGCGCCCAGGAATGGATCAAACTCTTTTTATCCGAGTTGCGGTCTCGCTACGAGAAAATTCTCGGCAAGGCAAACTGTAAAATTTCTGTCTTTCTCTCGTTTCCGGCCAACTTTTCAACGCGGGAACGCCGCTTACTCGTCGATGCGGTCGGAAAGGCGGAATTCAATGTAACCGGCTACGCCGAGGAACCAATTCAAGCATTCCGGTCCTTCATTGACGATATCGACTTACCCGATGAAGTGCTTGTCGTAGTCCTCGATTACGGCGGAGGCACAACGGATTTTGCAGTCCTCTATATAAACAAGCGTAAGCGAGAGGCTAAAGTCCTCTCAACGTCAGCCTGTTCAGTCGCCGGCAACAATCTGACCGACACACTCCTCCAGTTGGCACTTCAAAAAGCACGGCCACTATGGAAGACGGAAAATGGAAAGGAACCGGAAGACCCCGAAGACTATTACGATCTGGTCACGCTTCGGCGTGAGATCCTTATGGCAAAACACGAGCTGTCTACATCAGAAGCAACCACCGTTTCAGTATCCAAAGGCCCTCAACTGGTCTGTGTTGACATTACGCGCGGCGAGTTTGAAGAAGCCTGCCAATCCCACGTGGACATAATTAACAACTCACTGGATCAAGTGTTGCGCGATGCAAACATCTCGGACACAGAAATCCCTGCCGTCATCCTCACCGGAGGTCCATCGCAGACACCGTTTATCCAGCGTTCCGTAGAGACCCGGTTTGCCGATGCGCAAATCTTTGCCAGCGACCGCCCCGAATTCGATGTCGTTCTCGGAAATGCGCAATGCGCGATTGCCGGCTGTATTGCCGAAAACAGACTTCCCGTTCCGGCCGATTTCCTCCCCCCTGTACAGGTTTTCACCAAACTCCAAGACAACGTGTGTATTGCGGTGATCAATCCCGCAAGCAATGACATCAACGACCAGATCAATAAACTCCTGATCCCGCAGGGTGCGCAACTGCCTGTTTCACAAGAGATCCGCGATCTCTTCTCGCATTTTGCCGGTGCGTCCAATGTTTTGATTCAGATCACCAACGCCGCTCCCGGTGAAAACTTCAACAAAAAACAGGTAATCGAGGAACGCATTCTTCCGCTCAAGGTCATCGCCGGCCATCACAACAATATCGGTCTCATTTTGGAAGCCGACAAAGGCGGAATCATCCGTATTCGGGCCGAGGACCGGGATGGAGAAGAGTCCATCGAATTCGATGCACGATTCGCCATACACGAGGCGTAAAAAGATCGGATTCGAATGAGGCCCGGTGAACATCCCGTTTACCGGGCCGGATGCGAACCCGAATTCCGTAAGCAGACGATGAACAATCCATCCAATATCCACGATGCGCTGCACATGATGCGTATTTCGCCGGGTGACGGCACGCTCACACGCCAGCTGGTTGAGAAGAAACTGCGCGAGGCCATCAAGAATCTGTCCGTTCAACGCCACCACGTCGATCGAACGATCGATTGCGCTTCCGAAGCAAATCGTCTTCGCCTCGCAGCCAAAACGGTTCTCGGCAACCTTAGAAAAATTAACAAGAATCCTCAGGCTTTTTTTGATGGGAGTTACACAAGCAAAGAAACAGACACTGCCAATGAAAAATCTACGCCGCAAAAACCTGAATCCACAAAAGAATGTTCTCCACAACGATCATATGAGCGTTTGCTTCTGGGCTCAGAGTTCATTTGGAAAACATTAGGAAATCTTATTATTGCAGCGCACCGTCTTCTCCTCTTGCTTGTTGCAACCATGAGTTACGCCATTCAAAATCCCGCATGGCAGACTTACCGCCTATACGCGGCCTATTGTTGCGCATTCCTCGTACTCTTTGCGGCGGCCAATTCAATCGTTGATTTCAGACACGAGTCAACCTGCTCCAGCCTGGGATCGGACTCCAGTTTGGAAACGCCCTACCGGTTTTGGAATCAACGCCAAAGAAACGGCACTCAGGTGAGTTCCAATCAGCTGGCCGGCGCAAAGTCTTCAGAGATTTCTACAGACGACGATCAACAGCCGGATGCCGTAAATCAAGAATCCGCTTTTTCAGATTCTGGGTTGCAAAACAATCGCCTGAAAACCGTAGGTGAAAGGATTGCGCCTATTCCCGCCACCCAAAGTGGCTACGGAATGGTTCGCGTCCATTGTGTCCCGACGCGGCCGATCACGCTCACGGCCGAAGATTCAACACAGCCTGCCTACAAAGGCGGAACACCCATGATCGAGCCGGTGCGCGTGAAAGCCGGACTATGCAAGCTGAGTCTGGAAACCCCGTCCGGAGAATGGGCCACCTGCAAGATTCCCATACAGGCAGGTTACGTCACGCAGGTGTGCATCAAACTGGAATCACAATCGTGCAGTTTTTTCTTTGAGGGCATTTCATCATGAAGAACCAACTTCTAGCACTACTCTTTTGTTTGGCCCTTTTGTGCGGTTGTTCCACCATGGAAATTGCGGGAACAAGCGTCCTTGGTGCCGTCCTGCTGACCGCCTCTGACCATCCAGCTCCCGCACGGCCAACGCGTAAGCAGCAAGAGCCGCATCCGCCTTCAACGCTCTCCCCACAGTATCACAACCGGATCACAACGAAGTCCAGCAGATACGCCTCGAACTCACCACAAGGCACCGGGGTGGACCGGGAAACCTCTCTGCTCCTTCAGAGCGTTAGAAACCAGGTGCATGAGGCGGTTCGAGAGTTTGACCTCGGAGAGGACTACAGCCGGGCGTATCGGAAATTCCAAGAAATCCAGTACGACGTCTTGCCTGTCAATGAACGCGCGGACGCCTATGCCCAGAAAGCCATCTGTGCGCTGTTATGCGGCCGCACCGATGTTGCCCATGCCTCCATTCAAAATGCATTCAGCTTAAACCAGCGAATATTTCAATCGCACGTTTTTACTCCTTACAATCCTGAAATTCGAAAACGTCTGATTCAGATACTTCCCTAAATCCCAAAGGAGAACCTTACATCATGAGTCTTACCTTCAACGCTTCATCCGTTTTCACCGCCGAACGCGACGAACAAGGCAACGAGTTCTTCCGCGGCGCGCTTGATCTCACCGGCCTGAAAAAGATCAAAGGTTCCAAAGTAGAAGTAGTATTAATACATGGAGATTCATTGCCCAGCAGCCTGCGCTCGCTGGTGAAGGCGGCCGATAAAAACCAACTGTTCTTGGTTATGTCAAACACTGCGGATAGCAACTCCAAGAAAAGTGGACGACGACGCACAATAAGCAGCGCTTCATCATCCCTCACCAGTTGAATCGCACTCAAATCGATTCTCTAGAAAAATGATTTCCATAAATACTTAATCACCATCGTGTCAGTCGAATTAAACATCTTACGAAATTGGCGACACAATCAATAAACAGAAAAATGCGAAAGATTGACACCTCCACACTCTATGATGCCACAGAGCTGCACAAAATCCTTCGCGGGGTTGTGAACATAAACACTTTACGACAACACGGCCTTGTCGGATCACCTGGAAGCGGCTACTGGGGCGGTAACGTGGTTGATGCCCTAAATAAATACTGGCAATATCTTGTCAGTCAACGTTTAGAGGGCAAGGTGGGAAAGGACAACCACCATGACCCAGACAACACGGTCTTTGACAACCGAGAAAAAGAAATACAAGACAGACCGGTTCACACTGATTCAAGAACGAGAGAACCGCTGGAAGGTGAGCGGGAGAGATTCCGAAGGCTCATATCGGAGAATCCGATTCGATGCCAAGGATCTTAGCGAGGCCATACGGACGGCCGAAAGAATTCTGCAAAATTTAACAGACAATCGTAAAAACAAACCACTGCGGAAGGCTCAACGCCACTGCATGATTCGCATCAGCGATGCTCTATTTCGGTCGGCTGAGTCTCGCAATTGGTCCGAATACACCCGCCAAAGCGATGCAACTTCCTCCGAGTATTTTTTGGATTGGGTAGATCGGAAAGGATTGACGTTCTGGCATGAACTTCGTTTTGAGCACGTACAACAGTACAGGAAATGTCTCTTAGAACGAGGTCTTGCTTATGACACGATACGGCTTTATTTGGTTCCCGTACGCCGGACCGCCATGTGGATGTCTATGAATTGGCCGAAAGACTACGTCAACATCTGCCAAGGCTTACGACTATCCCGCCGAGATGTTTGTTCAACTTCATACAATGAAGAGGAAGGGAATCTTTTTCTTCCGATTGCCTCTGTGTTGGACTTCCTGGACTGGCTGACTCGGGATGAGGAATGGGACAGACTCTCCGTTGGTGTCGCCTTGCAAGGACTTGCTGGTCTTCAACTGCAAGAAGCGCTTCGTCTGACTTGGGACAAAGTCAATATACCTGAACAGTCCATTACCATCGACGGCTTTGTCAAGAATCAATACCGAATTCGGAAGATTCCTATCGTTAATACAGTTCTTTGGATATTGCGGAGAGCACGCAGTGGAACTCGAAGTTCTGGGAGGTTAATACCTCATTTTTCTGCCTATGATAGTTATTCACCCGCCCTAAAGAGAGCCTTCCGGGAATCCAAGCAAGGGATTGTCATCAAACCGAAGGATTTAAGAAACACAATCCAGACGGCCGCGATTGATGGAGGTTGGTATGGGTACTACGTTCAACGGTATGTCGGCCATGCGCCTGCAACAATCGGAGAGCGTCATTACCATGGTGATCAGGGAAAAAGATTATTTCCGCTCTTCCAGGAAAAGGTAGTAGCTCATATTGAAGAGGAAATTGGAAAGTGGAAAGCGCCGGAGAATTCTCCTCTTGTATTCGGTCCGAGGTTGGCCGTTAAGGGGTAAAATTGCACGATTATTGCACGGTTGACACTTTTTCCTAAATTGCAAAAAAAATCAGCAATCACACAATCCAAGTAAGATCAACAGCTTAGGAAGCGCGCCGACAGGGATTCGAACCCCGAACCTCCTGATCCGTAGTTAGTTTTTCACGTATAACATAAAATAACAAGAGATACTCAACTTACTGAAAAATCAATGTTTATGGTCATAGCCTCAAGTGGCCAAGTAGCTTGTTTTAGTGTATAATATGGATTGTGTAGGAACGTAGTAGGTAAAGGAAACATGGCCTGGAAACTCTGGAAACACCCAAAAACTAAAGTCTATTATGCCCGCCTTCAGACCCGTGATAAGGACATCAAGCGTTCACTCCGCACAACAAAGAAGGGTGAAGCAACTGAGTTTGTTCGTCAACTTGATGCAAAACAGGTTGCCGATGACCTTGGTCTGTCGATACCAACGGGAAAGAAAAGACTTAAGGATGCAGTTGAGGCATTCCTGGAAGACGTCGAGATCAATGTTTCGAAGAGCTGGGCATATGATTGTAAACTCGTCTTGAATCGAGTGGTGGCCTTCTGGAGAAGCAAGCAGAAGAAGTATGTGAAGGATTTGACTCTACCTATGGTGAAGACGTACCGGACCCATCGCCTGAAGGAGAAGGCTTTCGCCGCCAACGCAAAGGTGAAGGGATTGGGAAAGCGTAGCACAACCGGAAAGCCTGTATCCCGCAGTACCGTAAACATGGAAGCGACAATCATCCACAAACTTGTGAAGTTCTGTATTGATCAGGAGTGGCTGCCTCAGTCTGCGATCTGGTCACTGCCTCGTCTGCCGGTAAAAGAAAAGCCGATCAAGTATCTCAGTCGTGATCAAGTCCATCATCTTCTTGAAGTTGCCGAAAAACATGGAACCGAGATTCACGCCTACATCGCCATAGCTGCTCATACCGGATTCAGGAATTCGTCCATCGTGGGAATGACCTGGGGACATATTGATCCAAATGCAGGCCGAATTAGTGCACCTGCAAAAGGCGGAAAACTTATTACGGTGAAACTCTCATCAGCTCTTGCCGAGATTCTCAAAGACTATGGGGAAGATACACTTGAAAAACTTTCTAAAACCCACCGAAATGAATGGTTGTTCCCCGCCCCAAGTGGAACTGGGCATGTCGTTGATCTGCGAAAATCATTTGAAAAAGTAGCAAAGGCAGCAAAACTCGATTGGGTTACGCCACATGTTCTCCGGCATACATTTGGATCTCTCTTGGCACAAGAGGGAGTGCCTATCCAGCAAATAGCCAATCTGATGGGACACAGTGACGTGCGGGTCACGATGAAACATTACGCTGCACTGCTCCCGTCGAATCTTGATACCGCAATTGACAAACTAAATCTGTAAGTTTGCCCTTAAGTTCAGCATACCCCACCGGCTCAGCCAGCCCTCTAAGCCGCCCCAACCCCACGCTCCTCCCATCCCCCAGTCTCTCGTTAATCAAATCTGTGCTCAACACATAGAACTCCCAGTTGGACATATCCATAATTGCCACTTCGTGGCGAGCTTTATGATGTTTTTGATAATGAAAGCCATTATCAAAAATTGAAAGTTTATAAAGTTCCATATTATGTTCAGCCCGATTCCTGATACATGTGGTTGAAATACGCGAAGTGTCTCAAAAATCATGATTGTGTGTACATCTTTTTTTGTCGCTTTTTCCAGAAAAACCTAGATTTATGACGAGTGTTGCATTTTTGCAACACCAAAGATGTGGCGACCGATGTGTGTACTAATGATAATGTTAAAAAGGCAGAATATAATCAGAAATTTTGGGAATTTGCAGAAGTTTTTAATCTTGATAATTCATAATTATCCTATTGACGTACGGGTGAAGTCGAGTACGATTGCAGTGAATAGGTGCTCGGGGATTCGATGCAGGCTATGTTAAATACAGTTATTGTGTTTGTGTGACTAGAATAGAGATGTTGCGCGAAGGTTTGTGCTATGGATTTGCAGACCGGCAATAGGCTTGTTCTGGGAAAATATTCCCGGCTATTTGCGCAAGCGAAGTTTCGGGTATTTATTTGTGCTGTTTTTTTGTTTTTCTTGACTATTCTGAGCTCTCAGATTGCTGTGTCAGAAGAGGGTGTTGAGTATGATATTTTTTTGAAGTTGAAGTCCGAGACAGATGTAGCTGCCAATTCCCAAACTGTGTCCGGAAGCGCTTATATAGAAAACGACCAGTTGATTCTGGATGGCGCAACGATCTGTATCCAGAAGATCAATCAGCGAACCGGCGATTTATTTATTGATCCAACCGTCACGGCTCACTTCTTAATCTCAGAAGAAGCAGGCGTCCACACGGGTGCAGAGCAAGTCAGTGGAATTAGGCTGCATTCCGGCACAAAGACCCTTGATGTGGTTCTGAGCTGCTCAGTGGATGGTGCTTTTTACAAAGTCTACAGCGACGGTCAAGAGGCGGCGTGCAAAGAATTTTCGGCAGGCACAGAGTATATTCTTCAGGTTCTTATGCAGCATGAAAGCCTGTCAGTGCGCATAACAGAAGACGGGCACGAAGAGGAATTGATTCATTTGGAGGATGCGCAGGCGTTTCCAAATCCGGCAAATATTTATTTATTTCTTGAATCAAAAGATGAACAACAGAAAACGATACGGAAAATAGACTCTGTTGAAATCCTGAGTCAATCCATCCATACAGACGATACGGCGGTTAATCAATGGAGGATCTACACGCAATGAATCCGGACAAATGGTGTCACGGATTCCTCCTAGAAAAGTTGCAGGCGGAAATTTTCGCCTGCGCGCTGGTTGCCGCTATTTTGCTTCTGATAAATGGATTGAATGGGACCAAAACTGTCTCTGCCCAGGAAGCGGAATCGGGCCAAGTTATTGAAAATGGAAGGTTTTATGACGATTTTTCACGGCAAGACGCTGAGATCGGCGAACACTATCGAACGATTACATCAGAGGCGGATAGCGACCTCGATGGTCTCTCTGACTTGGAGGAGATGGAGCTGGGCACGAATCCCAAAGACGTCGATACAGACCGCGATGGTATCGGTGACGGTGACGAGGTCAATGCCGGTATGAATCCACTGGATGCATCCGATAGTCCAATCCGTTCGAGCTTTGGATATTTTTCAATTGTGAATGTTTCCGTACCGGTCGCCCGTAATTCGGTGGGGCCGGTTTTATCAAGTTTGAATTTGGTTCCACCAGAAGCGTATCTTGGACAAACGTTGGGACGTCCCGTACGGATGGAAGCTCATCCCCCCACCATCATTGCTGAGAGCCATTTCGATACGAGTGACGAAGACTGGCGTACGTATGGAGACGCTCAGCACTTCACCGGAATACCGGATTACGACTCTACATATGGCAATCCGGGAGGCACAATCTGTGCGACTGATGATAATCTTTTCGGTGTCTGGGATTGGCGGGCCCCTTCAAAATTCCTGGGAAATATTTGTTTTGGATATGGAGAAACCCTGACGCTGGATCTCACCCAATCGGGGGAAGGCGATCTTGTGGATGACGAAGATGTCGTACTCGTTGGTGGGGGATACAAACTTGTCATCGAGTTACCAAGTTCACCCGGTGAAACCTGGAGTTCCTACAGTTTTACACTGGATGAATCATCAGGGTGGAAGAATGCCCAAACGGGAAACGCTCCCACCAAGCAGGAGATGCTCGCGGTGCTTTGGGCCCTTAATGACCTGCGCCTCCGTGGTGAATATACGGATGGTCCCGACCAGGGGTGTTTGGATAATGTTGTCATTTATGGCCATAACGACAACGACGGGGATGGATTACCGCTATCGGTCGAAAAAGCGCTCGGATTGATTGGCCGGGAAGCGGATACGGATGGAGATGGTATCTCGGATGGTTTGGAGGATTTTGACGGTGACGGTCTCGCGAATAAGTATGAAGTATTGCTTCTCACCGATCCTACCCGAGCGGATACGGATAATAATGGCGTACCTGATGGCGATGAGGACCCGGATGGAGATGGTCTCACTCATGCCAAGGAAATGCAACTGGGCACCAATCCATTTGCAGCAGATTCTGATAGCGATGGATTGAACGATCGTGAGGAAGTGGAAAAGGGCGTGAATCCGCTTCTCGCGGATACCGATGGTGATGCTTTTGGCGATGGAGGTGAGACCGAGCTAGAGTCAGATCCACAGGATAGGTTGGTGACACCTGTAGGTGATGCGGTCACATCTCTCGCAGCTTCTAACATGTGCTACCCAATTTCACCGGTCGCAATCGGTCCGGTTTTCTCGGCTCTGAATACGACTATCCCAATGGCGGATGATGCGATCGGACGAGTGTTTAGTGTAAACAATAACGCGGCAGAATGATTTTCAGCAAAGCGGCGCTCAACGCCCCCCGGAAGGCGCTGCCAAGAAATAAAGTGATTCAGGCAATATGGAGGTATCAGAATCATGCTCGGAATCCCTGAAATTAAAAACAATCTTGGCTGGTGGGCCGTTCCATTTGGATTAATTTTAGCTGGAATAGCACCGACCGAGTCAGCACAAATCTATTTTGAAAGCGGCTCGACAGGTGCAGATGGACCTCTGATTTTCGAACAGCCTGAAAGCGCTACAACTGTCGTTTTCGATCCGGCGACATTCGATCCGCCACTTGATCCGGAAGGTGACAACATCTTTCATTTTACGACGATTTATATTCCGACAAATCTAACGTTGCGAATGACCGATGAGAAACTCGGATCGCTTCCTGTGATTTGGTTGTCTCAAGGGGACGTTATCATCGATGGGACACTGGACCTTAATGGCGAAGGTGCGGACTATTATAATTCAGGTGGTTATGGGGGTCTGTTTGCCCAGATCGCGGGTGCCGGCGGCTTTCGTGGTGGAAAAAGAAACCAAGCGGGGTGCGGTCCCGGAGCCGGTGGAGTTGGTATAAGGATACATCAACCCTATTTTACGGATGCCAAGGGCGGTGGCGCGGGACACGCCAACGTAGGTAATGGGGAATCTGGAGGCCGAGCCTATGGTAACATGTTTCTGATGCCTCTGATTGGTGGCTCAGGGGGAGGAGGAGGAGAAAGTGACCCTAACGATACGCGTAATACAGCAGCGGGTGGAGGTGGTGGAGGCGGTGCCATTTTGATTGCCAGCTCTACTTCCATCGTTTTGAAAGGGGGGAGAATCCAAGTTAACGGTGGCGCCGGTGAATTGGCTGGTGGCACATCAATCCAATATAATTACTCAGGCGGCGGCGGGAGTGGCGGCTCAATACGCATGATGGCCCCTGAAATTAGTGGCTATGGGTGGTTGGACGCTCTAGGTGGGCATTATGGAGCAGCTTATAGTATAGACGGATATGCTGGCTCCGAGGGACGAATCCGCTTGGAATGTTACGAACACAATCGGCATTTTCTTTTACAAATGTATTGTAATCCAATGTGCACTTGGGGTACCCCGATCCGGGTTTTTCCCCCCGAAACAGCGCCTAAAGTGCGTGTGACCAGTATCGATGGTGTATCGGTCCCAGAGCGTGCCAGAGGATTTTATTTAGTCCCCGATGTGGAAATCGTAGCTTCTACAACATCCACGGTTACCATTGAAACAAACTATGTACCGGTAGGTACCGAGGTGGAACTCACCATTCAACCGGAATACGAGAGTCAGATAACCGTAATCACTACTCCCTTGCAGGGAACCTTGGAGCGATCCACGGCAGAAGCCAGAGTCCAATTCCCACCGGGCTTCTCACGAGGCTACGTATTCGCAAACTGGGAACCGTAGAAATGTTCTATGCCGCTTTTGCTGACATACACGGGGAAACCGTACGCACAATCGATCTAGGTGATGGATGGGTACTTGGCGAAGTCATCTGGGCCGGGGTGCATAACGGTCCCTATTTCGGTATCCCACCTACAGGATTGGATGTGTCCATTCGAGGCGGACTGCTACTACACTTCGATCCAAACGGCCTATTAGTCTATGGGGCGAATTACTGGAATAATCTGGACACGCTTCGTGAAATGGGTGTTGTCCCCGAGACCGTCGGGACCTTTGATAGCCACATGGATATTGGAAAGATTACGCCCGGTGAGGCTATATACAATAGCGATAGTGGGGATTACCAAGTCAAAGGTAGCGCGATGCCAGTGCAACTGAAGCAACGAGAGATTACTTCCATTTTGTTTATTCAGAGTTGAGCGGTGACTTCCGCATAAGGGCTAAAATGTGGGCCGAGAACTTGGACGCGACCGACGTTTGGGGATCGGCAGGAATAATCGTGAAAGACGATCTTACGCCGGAAGCGCCCTTCTATTTAGCCTTTGTCCGAACTGATTATAATGGCTACCTCGCCACCCGCAGTGTTCCAGATAGTCCTTGGGAAAGCGCTAATTTACCTTTTGACGCTCAGTATGGAGCCATTGAGATTGTTCGGCAAGCTAACGACTTCAGTATCAACTATATCGATGATGCAACGGGTGAACTAATGGAATACGATAGCCGCTCGCTTGAATTCGAAGATCCGGTCTACGTTGGGCTTCAAGTACGCTCGTGGAATCCCGGAAAATACACAATAGGCTACTTCGTTGATGTGGACTTGGAAACCACTTCTTCAGTCGAGCATTGGTATCTTTATTAAAGTGAGGTCAGAAATCCAACTTATATGGCGCAACTCTCTTTCCGAACTGCGTATGGCACCGGGGGATGTCTACATTTCCCCCGGGCCGTGTGCGGAGTCGAGGATAATACATATGAAGAAACACCTTTTGGTTATGCTAACTTGGCTATTTGTTTTTCCATCATTTTCACAAGAACTAAGGCTTCCTGGGGTGACCGGACCCTTTCCAGTGGGTACAGTTACGCAACATTGGATTGACATGTCTCGCGAGAACAAATTTACACGTACCGATCCTAACGACTTTCGTGAGCTGATGGTGCAAATCTGGTACCCGGCGAGCATAGATGTAGGCGACCAAGTGCAAAGGGGGATAGCCGATATGGACATTCTCGGACCGGCATTGAGGACATATATTCCTTTAGATTTGGAAAATGTTATGTCTTCTCTTCACTTGAATACGTATCCCGGCGCCCGAATTTCTTCAGAACTGCCTCGGTTTCCCGTTCTCATCTATTCACATGGCCCGGGAGGGTATAAAAACATGCAAGAATACCTGATGGAGGAGCTGGCCAGCCACGGTTATGTGGTGGTCGCAATCGATCATACGTATGATGCTGCCGCTGTTCGTTTTCCGGATGGCCATGTTATTCGTGGAGGCCAAAACATTGGAAATGTGCGTTCAAGTGATATTAAATTTGTGCTCGACCAACTTGAACGTATCAATACTGGAGATTCCGAAGAGATGTTAAAGGCGAGGTTTCTCACATCCAGGATGGGTGTGATTGGAGTTTCGAATGATTCCCGGCTGAAAGCAGGCCTCAGTATAGGAATGGGCCTATCTGAATTCGCAGGCCAGAGACTGTCGTTGCCCTACATGGAAATGAGCGAATTTACTTCGGCAAGAATGCCTCAAAACACCATACTTGATCGAGGAGGTTACTTTCTTTCAATTCAAAATGCATCTCACCAAGATTTCAACGAGGGTGCATTATATTGGACAGTAGCAGGCCTACCGGGAAGGTATCCGCATAGTACGTCAGACGATCCGATTCGCATCACTAGAGTAGAGGCAGATTACGCGATTGCCTTTTTTGATAAGCACCTCAAAGGCAAAACAGTTCCTTTACTGAACCAAGAATGTGACTACCGAACCAATCCGCACTTCGATTATCCCGAAGTGCTGTTTAGAATTATAGGCTCACCACAAAGGAGTGGCATCAGGAGATTTCAATTTTATGAATAAGAAAGAGCGAACTTTGCCAAGGATTCTGATTCTTTAGCAAACCTGCTCTAGGTGCGCACCCTGGCCATGGCCGCCCATTTCGCAGCAAGCCAAAGCGACTTCAAAATCAACGGAATAGCGGCTTCCAGAACATTCATGAGCCTCCCTGTCATAGCACTTGAGAGTAACCGCAGTGTTTCTGCATAACCATCTTATTTTTAGACGGATAGGTTGTGGTACGATTGGCGCGTGACAACCACACACTGATCTTTGCCAAGGTATTCAAAAAAAGACACTGCGAAATCAAGATCAGAGACAGACCACGTGTTAATAGAGCCTCCAATCCCAAATGACGACAGGCTCCGTTCCAACTTGAAAACTCCATATCCTTTCATTATTGGATGGATTGGAATCAGTGGGTGAAACATCTTCGATCAATCCACTAAAATGATACTCAACTTCCAACTTCGGCAGGGGATTGCCCCATAGGAGAGCCGAAGCATAAAAGTATAATGGCCAAAGATCACAATCGGGTCTCCAATGTAGGCATGTCGCTCAGACTGCCTGTTTCAGAGGAGAACAACACCCCCCCCCCGATCAAATCAAGATACTTTTAAGAAAGGAGAGGGAAACATGAATCGATGCGGTTTTACACTGATTGAACTATTGATCGTGGTTGCCATCATCGGGATTCTAGCCGCGATTGCGGTTCCAAATTTTTTGAATGCACAGGTCAGGGCGAAGGTGGCAAGGGTTTTCGCGGATATAAAGGCGTTATCGACCGCGATGGATATGTACGGCCTTGATCATAACAACGAGTATCCTTACACAAATACAACTAATGTTACTGAGGTTAAGCCATTCAACCGATTGACGACCCCAATTGCTTATATGAGCTCCTTACCACAACGAGATCCGTTTTTGCCCGAAGCGGATTATCTCCTCAATGGAGCCGGTGTGTCTGAAGATGGTTGGTATGCTCCATACTGGTTGGTTACTTTCCCACGTCCTACATATTATGGGCATGACGTTTTGGACCAGGGGATGTATGCTGTGGGACCTCTCCGCTATTTTATTGCCAGCGTGGGGCCGGATGGGATTTTCGGTCCATCCAAGCATAGCTGGGGACATTACTGGGTACCGTATGACGGTACGAACGGGCTCCGGAGTCTTGGAGAAATATTCGCGTACGGGCCGGGAGGAACCCTCTCAGATCAGGTGGTTCACAATAATATACCATAAATGTCGGCGCGAAAGCCAGAATTTCAAGTTCTGCTCTGCCACTAGGGACACCGCAGGTCCAAAATCCCGCCCTACGATAAATTGGACCACAAATGCTTTAAGGACTGATAATTTAAAATAATTCTACATCCATGAAAAATGTACATTCGAGGGTTTTGGAGATTGAAGTGGAAAATCCAAAACCTCCAAAATGCACAGAATTTCTTGGCGCTAGAAAATGATGTCCAAAATGGAATCCCGGCCAATCACAGCCTCCCGCCCCTCCTGACAGCCAGATCAACTCCGCCGCAAATCCCCCACCGTTCCGGGTTCCGGTTCCTAAGCCAAAAGACCTGCGCACGCACATCGCCGGGAATGTGATCGGTTTCCTTCAGTTTGATCTTGCCTTTGGGTCAGTGGGTACGGGTCTTCGTCACCTCGTATCCCAGGGCGCGTTGGAGCAGGCTTTTCTCCACCGTGTCCTCATCAAAGTCCCAATTCCACAAAGGGCCAGGACTAAAAGCACGAATACGCTGAAATAGACGAAACTGTCCTGCCGCGATCTCGTAGATGTCCAAATCCATCGCTAATTTCCTGAGTTAACCAGTGAAATCGAAGACTCTCTGTGGTGGCTGCGCCTCTATTGTCAGTCAAATACTTGTTTTTGATGAAGTTATGAAAAGCTAACTACAATCGATGCAAAGGTTTTTCGTCATGCCCGATGGGTAACATATCAAGCGTTTGAGGTGGCGAACTGAAAGACATGTTCGAAGGTATTGTGGCACGGATCATATAACTTCAACCCACACCGGGATAACATCAAGTGATAATGGTTATCAGATCATCCATTGACACTTGATCAGCAAGATACATATGTTCCTTTTTGGCACAGACTTGTTATATGCCACTATCCCACAATTATTCACGAAGGTGATTGACACCCTGTGAAACTGTCAGGCGAACATCAGACCAACGCTAACGGCGTATGATCCGCTTCCACGGAGTCCACGTTTGCACATACACCTATCTTTGTCAGATAGTCTTTCCGACATGTAGGTGCCCACTCCTGGTCAAAAGCTATCTAGCGGAATCTGGCGGACTTTGCTTTGTCCGCCAGTATCTAGAATTTCAGAACCTCTTGACTATGGGATGCAGCGACAACCAGGGGACTCCAAATATTCACCGAACATCGCGGGAGCGTTTATTCTGTGGCTTTTGCATTTGATGGTTCACAGTTTGTAACCGGCGGTGGAGATGGTATCGCGAAGCTATGGGATCAGGCGGCATGTTTCAACAGCCAAAAGATAGGTGATAATCAGAATGGCTCAGGTCTAAATGTTCCTGCAAAAAAAGTCCAGCCGTTTCCAGCCAGACTTTCCCTCACATATCAGTTCAGCATCGCTAACACCGATCCCCCCACTCGTTGTAAGTGATAGGATTCATCGGCGCTAAGGCGATTGTCTTGAGCAGCCCGCGTGTACGTATTGACGATGTGGAACATTCGATCCCCAGCCTCTTGTGGCCAGGCCCAATCGACGGCATCAATCTCTTTCTTGCCCAGGTGATACTGCTTGTTGAAAGATTTCAACGTCAGCGGAGGATCATCCACCGGACTTTCGGTCGAGACCGTCCATTGGTCACGTTGCCGGTTCACATCGTTGGATACTCTTTCGAGCGTACGCGGAAACTCATCCAGAATACGATTGGATACATGCCGGTAGGATGCGTCTACAGAGGTTCTCGAAACCATCCCGTTCGTACACACTAATCTCAATATGAAAGCAGATAGCGTAAGCGAAGACATGCCGACTTCCGAATTGGCAATGGAAATCCCAGGGCGCATTTCATCACCGGGTTTGGGGCAGAAACTCTGCTCGGGATTGGGAATATTCAGAAACAGCAGTTCGTCATCGAGTCGGCACTGTACGGGCGTATCCGAACCAAAACCCAGTTCATCCAACCGATTCATCACCGCCGGATGATCAATGGGCTTGTAGCGTGGCGTAAAGACCGCCCGGACTTTATCGCCGTCAAACCGGAAGAAGAGTTTTTCGTTCTTTTCCTCAGCCATCCAACGATTCAGATTGGCCGCTTGCAGTTCGGGGTCACACCGTTGCAAATAGGGATAGGGGATTCCTAGACGGCAAGCGATTTCCCGTTGGGCTACAGGTTTCAGCGGATAAGTGTTGTTGCCAAGATGGACCGTTTCAATACCGTCGAACATGATGCCTTCCACTGGAACGAAATCGTCCCAATGATTCTGAGCCAGTTGATCGACGCGTTCCCGGACTTTTCCCAAGGTGGTTAGATCAGGCATGGGCCACCTCCTTCTCCTTGGATACGACGTTAACGACGTTTTTATCCTCCTTGCCAGTCTCAACACATTGCGGTGCGCCCAAATCGAGCAGGACCACACTGACCGGCAGGCTGATGGTGGGATACAGTGCCTCGACTTCACTACGGACTAACTCTACCTGCTCTCCGAGGGGGCTCTTGTCGCTACGATACCCATTCAAGAGCAAGATCCCGGCATCGACCAATCCTTTGTCACAACCTACTTGGAGACGGAATAAACCTTCCAGAATCCACTCATACACTGAAAGATTGGCTTCGATGGCAATACGGTTACGCAGCCCTTTGAACTGATACCGCCGGCCCTCGAGGATGGTCAGATTACCGTTGTCTCTCCAGCCCATCTCATCCAAAGCCTGTTTGAGGATCGTGCCCCGGTAGAAGCGTTCTTTTAGGCTGCTCTCAATATAGGCCAGTATCTCGTTGACCTCCTTGTGCATTTTCTTTTTCTTGAGGATGCCTTCGACACCCCGGAAATGGATAACTTCAAATGGCATAGGGATTACCTCCTTTGGTTTTTATCTTGAAATGGTTTTGGGATTGTTGTTTTTAGGCTTGCCTAATCTCATCCAGAAAGATGGATTTGGCGGATGGCTGGCCCAGGTACATGTGCGAATGGCTCAAATAAAGCCTCTGCATGGCCCGGGAAATGCCTACGAAGCAAATTCTACGTTCTTCCTCTAGATCGCCCTTCTTGCTGGGTAAAATGCCCTCTACGAGGCCGATTACGAACACCACGGGAAACTCCAATCCTTTGGCTTTATGGATGGTCATGAGCCGTACCCCGTCTTTATCATCACCGGTAGGAGTGTCTTCAAAGGTCTCAGCATATTCCAAGAAGGATTGCAGATCGTCAAACTTGGCCGCTGATAGTTCCAGCTGATTGAGATTCTCGATTTTGACATCATCGGGCTGGGGGACATCATCCTCAGATACGTATTCGTCATAATCCAAAACCTGACGCAGCATCTGAATGATTTGTACCGGTCCCAAAGTTGGAGCGTTTTCAATCAGCGGATCCACGATACGGAGAAATTCTACGATGTTGTGACGAACATAGGGGCGATTGGTGGGAAAGGTCTTGAGGGCGGAATAGAGGTGCAGGCCTTCTTCTACGGCATAGGCCCGTAAGTCTTCGAGAAACCGTTTACCCAGATACCGGTTGGGAATGTTGATGATCTCCTCGAGGGCTTCATCACAGTCTGGATTGTGGATGACCCGCAGATACTCCATGAGCCATTTCACTTCCCGGCGCTGATAGAAGTTCAATCCGTTTTCGATCAAATACGGCACCTTCTGCTGGGAGAAACATTCCTCGATCAGCCGGGATTGAAAGTTTGCCCGGTAGAGCACAGCGATGTCTTTGTAGTCGTATTCAGATTCAGACACCAAATACTGAAGTTCGCGGCATACCTGAAAAGCCTCATCTTCTTCAGACGTACATTCCAGAACCACGATTTCCTCTCCGGGTGGATTCTGAGTGGTCAGCGTCTTTTCGATCTTACGTACGTTGTGATCGATCAGATTCTGGCAGGCTTTAAGAATCTCAGGAGTGGAACGGTAGTTTTCGTTCAGCACATAGAAATCACAATCCGGAAAGTTGTCTTGAAAGTTGAGCAGATTACCAACACTGGCTCCATTAAACGCATAGATGGACTGCCAATCGTCTCCGCAGACCCACAAACTGGAACCATTGGGCTTTTCAGGCAATAGCAACCGTACGACTTCCATCTGGGCGGGATTGGTGTCTTGGAATTCATCTACAAGCAGATGTTGGAATGAAGAACGGTACTTATCCCGGATCGTCTCATCGATGTGAAGCAGATTGCAGACTTCGAGTAGTAGATCATCGAAATCGAACATCAGCTTCTTTGCTTTGCGGGACTCGTATTCCTCCACAACATCTGCCACCTGCTGCATGGTCTTATCGCCTTCATACAAGACTCGGAAATCGGATGAGGAAACCATATTGTTCTTAGCCAGGCTGATTTCCCGCATCACCATTCCCAGAGATAGATTGGACAATCCCAAATCCCGGAGAATCTGCTGCAGGAAACGGTATTGGTGGCGTCCGCACAATAGATCGAACTTTGTGCCTTCACGTTTCAGCACGTGGAAACAGAAACTATGGATCGTATTCAACATTACTCTTTTGGCCAGATCGTCGAGGAGAGGGCCCAGACGGTCCTTCATGGCTTTGGCTGCGTTCTTTGTAAATGTGAGACCCAAGATACTCTCTGGAGCGATGGCATGTTGTTTTACCAGGTTGCAGATGCGATGGGTCATAGTCAGGGTCTTACCGGAACCGGGCACAGCAATCACCACGGCCGTTCCATATAAGAAGTCAGCCGCTTTTTGTTGCTGCTGATTGAGTTCCACCATATTCAGGCATCCTCCTTTCGTTGAAACCAGGAATCACAGTGAGATTTGAAGGAGCAGTAGCCGCACTTCCAGGAGGTATCGTTGGGCACAAAGACGCCTTTCTCGATGCCTTCCCAGACAGAAATCAGTTTCTTTTCCGCCCGGCGCTCATCCTCTTCGGTACGCACAGTCCAATACTGCTCGAATTTCGGAACTTTGGTTTTGATCAAACAATCGAAGCGGAGCAGAATATCCCGGTCGGTATATCCGTTTTTCTTCGCCGCCATGTGATAAACCGTCAGCTGAAAGTTCTTATCGATTTCGTCTTTGGAATAAGCACGGGCGGAAGTTTTGAAGTCGGTAATGATGATATTGCCGTTTTCATCCTCTTCAACAAGATCGATCACACCCACCACCGGGACGGATAATCCCTCGATATTAAATGAAAATGGTTCTTCTATTGCAAGAACCTGGACTCCTACTTCAGGTAATTCGTCCCAGTAAGATATTAAGGAATTGATCCCCAAGTTTAGAATCGTGTCGAAATTGTCGCCTTTTTTGAATTTTAGGTCAGTGGTTTCGGTATAGGCCTTATGCCATTGCTCGGTAAATTCTTGCAAAAGGTCGTTGCACGAGAATTCAGAGCCTTCCATTTTAGCCAGATAGAACGCTTCTAGGGCTTTGTGGATGCATTTACCAAACAACAGAGCGTCGGCTGTATATTCAGATTGAACTTCATCGACACGGCCAAAGCGGTAAGCCAGGCCGCACTCGATATAGTCATTGACAGCGGAAGCCGATAAATGAGGCTCCTGCCGCAATTCTTGGATTCCAGTCATAGGTTTTCCTCCCAAAGGAACACGGGGCAGAGATATTACACTCCACCCCGTGATCCAGCTGATCGGTACATATCTAAGTTGTGGATAAGGATTAAGCGGATTGTTGCAGGGTACGGATAAAACTAGCAGCATCTTTGGGAGTCAAATCTTCGAGGGCCATACTGTAGGAATCTTGAGCCAGTTTGACCAACTCGTCTTCGGATAATCCCCGGCGTTTGGCCAGATTGGAGATAGCCCGTTTCTGAGCCTCTGACATTCTGGGACCATCATTACTATTGGCATTGCCATTACCGTTACCGTTATTATCCGCATTGGCTTTGGAATCGGCTTTGCCAGTCTTTTCAGAAGATTTGGAATCAGATTGCTTGGTCTGGGATTCCTTGGCTTGAGCTTTGTCCTTACTACCGTTGGAACCATTACCCGGTGCCTTTGGAGAAGCCCGTTTCCTGCCGTTGCCATTACCAGTAATGACATCCTCTTCATCCTTTAGTTCATCCAAACAGGTGATGCCGATATTGCACATATCCCTCAAACATCTCGCTTTGGCTCGGGTACTGGCCATCCGGATAATATGGGGAGCAATCCGAGGATTCACATTGTTGGGAGTAGCATCCCCGATATCCGTGAAAGTCTGACCGTCTTTAGAAGTGGCTATGGCTTTGCAGATCGCCATGTTGCCGTTTTCTTTGGTGGGCAACTGCACATACTCCACCTCGATTTTATTTAGGCCGTGTTGATGGGCAAGATCCAAGAGTCCCGCATACTGAACGAATTCCTTTCCCTTGATATCCATAATGAAGCGGTCGTCCAGTTTGGGAATATTTCCATTGCCGGAGATTTGTTCTTGGCTGTCTGCCGGTAATCGATTGGTTGGTGTTGAAGTCGGCATAGATAGTTCACTCCTTTCTTAGAATGGGATGTCGTCTTCGTCTTGACCGTTTTCAAAGCCTCGTCCATCGGTTTTGATGAACTCCACGGAATTGGCGAGAAGTTTGTACGTAGACTTGGGCTCACCGCTGTCTGTAGTCCACTTCTGCTGTTCGAGGGCTCCCACGGCTGTGATTTTTGCGCCCTTATGCAGATACTTTTCACAGACTTCCGCCAAACGGTTGAAACACGTGACTTTGATCCAAGACGTTTTGTCTTTACCTGATTTAAATGCAAGATTGAGCGTGGCAATTGGATTTCCGTCGTTGCTGTATTTTACTTCAGGATCAGCGCCCAGATTTCCGGTGAGGATACATAGGTTGGGCATTCAGATTTACCTCCTTCGTTGTGTGTTTTTTAGAAATGGGATTGGCTTAGCGCCTTATGATGCTTACCACGACCACCAGCACAATCAGCAGAAATGAAAAGGTGACGAGCGAGCTGGTTGTGTAAATGCTGATGGTTTGAGCGTTTTGGGCGATATCAGCCAGCGTTTTGGAGAGATACTTGAGGCCTGGCAATAGAAGTGCTGAAGGAATACCTACCCACAAGAAGATTGAAACGACCAACTTGATCCAGTTCCGGAGTTTTCTCGTGGGCGACAATGCGTATTCGATACAGAGCACGGTGTACCAAAGAACCTCAGATACACGCTCAAGCCAGGGCAGGTCTTCAAAATCGGGATCGACAATAGGTGGGGATAACGGTTCGCGGGAAGGTTTTTCTTTCTTGGATTTACTTGAGGATTGGCGTTTGTTTCTACGGGCAGTCGAGTTCTTCATCCATGCAAGGCTTCTCCTTTTCTTGCCTTTTGGCGTCTTTGCGGGTTCGGGAACCAATACCAATACCAACCAACACGCCTAGAATCGTGCCGCTGATACCGAGCAGAATCAGAGGCAGGTTATCGTTAGTTGGAGATACGGGTTCCGGTTGAAATGGGGCGGGTGGGCCGATCAGTTCCTTCGGTGGTTCCTTGGGTGGATCGGCAGTTTCTTCACAGGCAGCCAGGGCCAGCACAACACACAGAAAACATGGTGCAAACCAGGACGGTCTGCGTAACAGAGACGGCATAGAGCACCTCCAGAGGATATGTAGTATATTGTTTTTAATATATATAGAAGTGAAGCCGGTATTACCTGTTCATCCATCTAGAGTTACATTGGGTGCCGCACTTTTAAACCGCCCCGCCTAACGTCGCACTTTTAAACCGCCGCCTACAATTTGCCTATTGACTTTATAAGTTTGGTAGTGCAAATTTCCCAACGTTAGGTTCGGCTAGGTAGCAAAATGGGTGGTGTGTTGTTCAAATGTTCCCAAATTGCAAAACAACATGCATGAGTAGTGGTTTTTGGAAAGATTTCGATGGACTATAAAAACTCTTCATAGAAATTCGTATATTCTACTTTGATGAAATAGGCTTAATTGTTTGAATTTTTGGAGCTCTAATGAGTATCTTTAGAAGTATGTGTCTTTGTCAAATTTAAACACATACCAATGTTTATTTGATATGCCGGAGTCATGATTATGATGCAAATCCTTTCCCAAACTCTGTATATATCGATTGTCTTTGTAATCACTACCTCAGTTTTCGGACAAGATGCACCGCAAAGTTACTCGGAAAATTTTGATGCAGTTACGGAATTCAGTCTTCCGGCTGGTTGGGGTGAATACAACCAAACCGACGCGAGTCAAGGAGGGATTGGACATGGGGATGAATTTTTAGGTTGGACTGTAGTAACACCAACAACGTTGGCAGCCCTTGGTGCAAACCGAGTAAACGTTACCAGTGTTTACAGCGGAAATAGTATTTATGCCGAGTCGGATGTCCGCAGTGGTATTCAGGTACAGTATCTCTATACGCCAAATTACGATCTCTCTGCAATTCAAGATTCCGTTTCAATTGCTTTTGATAGTAACTTTATGCAAAACCAGGACAGTATCAATTTCATTGAATATACCTTGCAGGGCGATCGAATAACGATTGGTGCCAATGGTGAAGTTAGCGGAATGAACGATGTTGAATGGTTGCCCCTGTTTTATTGGGTGGATGCCAGCGAATTGCCGCAATATACTGTCAATGGTGAGTTGGATTCCAATCGACTTTTTACCGAACAAGGTTTGGATGATAATGTTAATTATGCCTATAAATTGTACGTCGGGGCCGGTTCTCTAGGATCTCTTGCACCATACGTTCATGGTCGCAGTCAAGACGATAATACGACATGGAAACGCCACGAAACTTTCGATGTACCTAATGCTGCAGGGCAAAAGAATGTCCGTTTTCGCATGTTACAGGGAGGCGGTGGCAGTTGGTTCTGGGGAATTGATAATTGGGTGGTTGGATCAACATCAGAAATACAGGCTCCTTTTTTTATCAGACGAAATGCCTCCAAGTATGTTGTTGGTCAAGTTGATACCTTTACTATCGAAATTGTTTGCACGCCAAAATCAACTCAATTATCAGAACTAAATGTCACTGAACATCTGCCTCAAAACGTACAAGTTTCAAATATTCGCTCCACGATAGGATCGGTTTCGTTAAATAGATCAGGTGATCTTGTATGGATAGCATCAAATGTTACAGGTCGTCATGTTTTATACTATACGCTTAATGTGAATTGGCCTGAATCCGGGGGTATGTATTTAACCGGGCAAGCCAATGATGGCGGTAATTATGAAACAGATATCATGGACGATCTGATTATTGTCAGCGATCTAGAAACAGAAGATGAGTTTAATGGTTCATTTACAAGTTGGATGGACTTAAAAAAAGATTTTGGTGCTGTTGGAGATGGTGTTGCTGACGATACTTCCGCACTTCAGAACGCTTTCGATCGCTTGAAGGCAGATGGAAGAAATAATGCTGCAGATTGCGTATTGTTTATCCCGAGCGGGAACTATCGAATCACAAAATCTTTAGAGTTATTGGGCACTAGTCACTTTGAGGCGAATGGTTTTGAAATCATCGGTGAAGACCCATCGAATACCACGATTTTTTGGGATGGAAATATAGGTTATCCCATGATTCGATTTGGAGGTTGGTACTGTAAAGTCTCCAGAGTAACATTAGATGGCGAAGGAAAAGCGGAAACAGGTATTCTTTGGGGTCCACGTTTTTCAATATTCAGTGAACTTTCTGATGTGACATTTCGCAATCTTGATGTAGGCGTACAAGGGGGCATTATTGATGCTAGTGGGATCGACTCAGTGACTACTCTGCGCTGTAAATTCATACGGTGCGCAAAAGCCGGAATTAGCATTGAAAACTGGAATTCACTTAATTGGTTTGTTTGGGATTCTGTTTTTGAATATTGTGGTCGCGCGGTAACCAATGTTTTCGGCGCAGGTACTTTTCATGTTTATAATTGTCTTATATATAAATCTTCGATTGCAGATTTTGGAATAAATATGCCGGAAAATATATCATTACGTGGCAATACTTCTATTCAATCACGTTCATTTTGTACAACTCTAAATAGTTCCCATTGTTTAATGCTGACAATTGAAGGCAACAAAATATACGATCCTTTAGCTACTCCGATTAATGCAATTGGCACTACCTCACTCTCTTTCTATGACAATCTTGTAAAATATAACCAAACGCCTTCTATTGCAATGAATCATTCGCAAAGCAGCTTGTTGGCAACTGGAAATACATTTACATCAGATAATCCGATAAGTTCAAATGAAGATTCGATACTATTTGAAAACGAAATTGTTGAAGGCAATAGCGTGCAAATTGAATATCCTAAACTTCCTAAAACTCCAAAGTTTATAAGCCGAACTGTTTTTGAAGTACCACAATATTCTGAAGATGAAGAAATACAATCAATTATCGATCAAGCGGCATCTCTCATAGGGCAACGTCCTATTATTCACTTTCAGTCTGGAACGTATTATATAAAAAGAACGCTTATGATTCCGGAAAACGCTGATATGCAATTCTGTGGGGAAGATTCGACCCGCACGACACTTTCTTGGAGTGGTCCGAATAACGGCTTACTTATGAAGATAAATGGACCATCTCAAGTCCGCTTGCATAACCTTCATATATATGGCCCAACAATCTATCTTGATGAAGGTAATGAAACTAATGGACATGGAATACTGATAGATAACTGCGATCAGCTTAACTCACGTGTGTTTATCGAACAAGTTTATTTTAGTGACGAGCATGATACAAACACTGGGGACGCATTATCTGTCGACAAAATATTAAATTTGGACTTAAGCCTTTTAAATACACAATTCTACAATCAATTTCTCAATATAATTGTAACTGGCAATGGAGACTTGACATCATCTCGAAACTCAAGCGGAAGAGTTTCTCTTTTTTCAGGTGTAAATACAATAACAACAGGTGGCTGCTATGCTATAAACGATGGCGGTCGATTGGTTGTAAAAGACACACGATACGAACAATACTTTCCAGAACGTACTAAATTCGTTTTAGGTAGTGGCGATATAGATTTTTCGTTAGAATGTTCGGAAATTCATCCCATCGAGTATTATATTCTAAATGAGCCATTTGGCAACAATACACCAATGGTCGAATTAAATAACTTCGGAGGGAATGCGTCTTTTCTAAATAACCACTTTTTATATAGAGAAATAATGAAATATATCCCTTCTCCAATTGTGTTGACTGATGGTAAAAGTTCTTCAAATCTATTAGTATTAGGTTCATCTTTTTCGCAGAATGATGAACGACTTACACAAACTAATTCAAATTCTACTGTCAGAATGCATGGGCTCTTTTCAACAGTTGGCGGATCTCACCGATTGGATAATACAGATCAAGTTGATGCGGAATGGATCAAGAAAATGATGGCGCACAGCCGTGAAATGCGTCCTAGGCCGTTAGTAGTTATGCAAGAAGATGGAGTAACGGACGTTCAAATGCAACGAGTAAGAATCGATAAAATGAAATATGGCTTAAAAATCAGTGGTTCAAAAGTGGACAGTCAAAATCCTGAGTATCCACAGTTGGGTGTATTTGAGAAATCTGTAGACTGGAGACGATATGGTAATTATAAAGCGTATGGAACGATTGGTGTTGGGAATGAAAATGGCGATAGAACCTATACTATTGGTGGAAACGGTGATGGTATTGGAAAAAGAGATGTTGGTTCACCTAATGATGTTGACGAAGCTTTTTATACGTATAAAGAATTAACAGGAAATTGGAGCATTCAAGCAAATATTGAGTGGCTCGAGAAGGCAATAGTATCTATTCATTCTCACCCATCCGTTGGTTTGATGATTCGTGAGAAAGGAGCACGGACAACCTCTAAATGTTGTTATCTTACAATTCCTAGAAACGAAGACATTTATTGCCAATGGAGAAGTACCGAGACTGAGCTGTTGCAAACCGTCCATGCCGGTATGTATGGTAGTTCGCTCCCACCTGAATTATCTTATGATTCAAAGTATTGGAATTGGCTCCGATTAAGCCGTATCGATCGATCCACATTCAAATTTGAAATTTCGCCTGATGGTTTTAAATGGTATGAAATATATCGACAAACGATTGAAATGTCAGATTCAGTTTCATACGGTGTAGTAATATGCAATGGATGGGACGATCAATCTCTTGCAACCGCCAAATTAACTAATGTCAAACTCATCCCCACCGATGAAACAATTCCAACACAAACGCCGACGTCTACTCTAAGGCCTACAAATACTCCGAGACCCACCTATACCCCAACGCCAAGCCGTACCTTTACGGTCACTCCAACGTATACAGCACGAGCGACATCTACATCCACGCCTACACGTCCGTCAATTCTGACTCCGACTCCGGGACAAACGTCAACTTCAACACCGACATTTGCACCTACCGAGTTTCCGGAACCTACAGCGACACCATTGCCTCTAATGTTCATAGATTTTGATCATGAAGATTTAGTCAATAATCGTCTTATCATCGGCGACGTCTCTGGCTACGAGCGGGCTACGGTAATGGATGCAGTCATCCCCACGTTATTGGACTCGGATGGGTATGGACTCACAATTACAGCAAATCCTGGGCAAGGAGCCGTGATCTTCCCGGCAGTTGACGTTGATCTTGGAGGAAAACCAGGGCTGTTGCGAGTACTCTTTGGCAGCAACGCTCCAGGAGCCCAGGTTGCCCTAGCGGGACTTAATAGCCCCGTGGACGGCCAGCTGGCGTATTCGAATCCTATCGGCGGAGCTGTGCCTGTGGGTGACTACCGTGAACTTATACTGATCTACAAACCTCCCACAAGCAGAGTTCTGCCATTTCTTCAGGTTGTTGTTCCGCCAGAATCAGAGAACGCGGTCACGGTGTATTTTGACCGGCTCATTGTAGAACAATTACCCGGTTGGCCAGAGCAACTCGCGCCAATCAACCTATCTCCAGATGGAGATTTTGAATCGGGTGCGGATGGGACGGTCACCAATGTAGCGAATCTAGAAAACCATGGATTGGTCGATGTCTCCCACGTTGGACAAGACACTTCTGTGTACCTTTCGATCACAACGGATGAGGATGCAGCCAACATTGGCATCTTTGGAGAAGATATCGACCTCCCGTCAACAGTCATGGCACAGGTGGACGTACGACACGTAATTGGAGAAGGTAGCACATGCATGCTCATCGTTACGAACGCCTTAGAAAGTCTGGGGCTGTTCGAGTTCAATGCCCCAGTGGGATTGCCGGAACGAACTCTTCGATTTGCTGGCCGTATGGAGTATCCAGGGCTAATTCCGCCTCTTGTCGTAGTTCAAAATGCTGGTCCTGGAGTACGCAGCCTACTCGAAGTTGATAATCTGATGATTCAACAGGTGAATGCACCAATCGTAGGAGGCACTGAATAGTTGCTTCATGTTTTTCGTGCACGTGATTCACCTAATATATGCCCCACTGATTGACACTAACCGGAATCTGGGTGGGAGTCGGGGAAGGTATAGGCACTGAGCTCTTGTTTAAATATAACAATACCGCTTGCCCACCTTCCTGCATGACTCCCGCAACAATATCTAAATCACCATCACCATCCATATCCCCAAGCGCAAGTGAGTCAACATCTACTTCTTCCTGACCAAACTTGTTATCAAAACTCCATTTCCATCGTTAACGTGATAACGTACGATATCTTTTGTTCGGTATAAGAAGTCTCGGCGGCTTTGAATACTTGTTTCAGGCATGGCTTTAATCTCATTTCTTTGGATATCCGCTCTTCAAAAACGTCAATTTGAAGATGCTAAGCGCTTATCGGACTGGTGTCTGGAACTAGTATGGCAAAATATCCCTTAGAGAGATATAACCGAAAGTTGTGTATTGGGAGTTTGAAAAAGATGAGCGTATCCTCTGGTTGCTAAAACCAATCTCCTGAAGGAGATAGAAAGAGGACACGCTCATGAAGTCAAAGAATACGGTCATTTCATTAGAAGGTCGAGAGTCGAATCAAGTGGGAGGAGGTCTGGAGTTGATTCTACGTGAAGGGGCGCGGCGCTTGTTGCAGGCTGCAGTGGATCAGGAAGTGGAGATGTACATTCAGGAGCATGCGGATGAACGGGATGCGGCCGGGCGCCGGTTAGCGGTTCGCAACGGGTCGCTTCCGGAACGGGATTTAGTTACGGGTGTGGGCCCGGTCCGGATTCAACAGCCCCGTGTGCGGGACCGGCAGGAAGGGCGGCGGTTCACCAGCAAGATTTTGCCGCCGTTCATGCGGCGGGTGCCAAGTGTGGACGCTTTGATTCCGATTTTGTATCTCAAAGGGATTTCGACGGGTGATTTCACAGAGGCGTTGGAAGCGATCCTGGGCCCGAATGCCACCGGTTTATCGGCCGCGAATATTGTTCGGCTGAAGGAAGGTTGGATGCAGGAATACGAGGAGTGGTCGCGGCGAGATCTTTCCGGCAAACAGTACGTGTATCTGTGGGCGGACGGCGTCCATTTTAATGTGCGTCTGGACCATGATCGCCCGTGCATTCTGGTCATCATCGGCGCGCTGCCGGACGGCTCAAAAGAACTGGTGGCGGTTCACGATGGCCACCGGGAGAGCAAGTTATCGTGGTCGGAAGTGCTCACTGATCTTCAATGCCGCGGTTTGGCGCTTCCGCCTCAGTTGGCGGTGGGAGACGGCGCGTTGGGATTCTGGGCGGCTCTGGAAGAGGTCTTTCCTGGCGTCCGCAGTCAACGTTGTTGGGTGCATAAAACCGCGAACGTCCTCGATAAGATGCCCAAACGCGTGCAGCCGCATGCCAAGAAACTGCTCCACGAGATGTACTTGGCGCCGGCCAAGAGTGACGCCCTGCGCGCCTATGACGCCTTCCTCGATCTCTACACAGCGAAATACCCGAAAGCCTGCGCATGTTTAGAAAAAGACCGCGACGTTCTGTTCACGTTTTATGACTTTCCCGCTGAACATTGGGCGCATATTCGCAGCACCAATCCCATCGAATCGACCTTCGCCACAGTGCGTCATCGAACCCGCCAAACCAAGGGTTGCGGTTCACGCAAAGCTACACTGATGATGGTTTTTAAACTGGCGGTTCAGGCGGAGAAACACTGGCGGAGAATTAACGGTTACCACTGGATTTCAAAAGTTATTGAAGGAGTGCCGTTCATCGACGGTCTCATTCAGAAACCGGAGAAAAAAGCCGCATAGACAACCAACCCGGAGGATAGGCACAGATCGACTCCATACACAACTTTTGGAAATATCTCTCCCTTAGATAAGCGTAACTACTTGATTGTAAAGGAAATAGATTCTGGTCCGACTTTAGCTTAACAAGCACGGACGTAGTCTTTGCCCTGGGAATAAATATACGAGGGCTTCAGGAGAATCGAGATAGCCAACGCCCGATGGGAATGGTTCTACTTCGAAGGAGAGAGAATCCTTATCCAGCCGCACACCGACTTCACACCCAAAGGTCACCGCCTCGTCACCATCCCAATGAACCGCAAACTCAAAGAGATATTGACAGCCTACCAACAATCCACCGGCTACATCTTCAACAACTACACGTCCAACGGGGAACGCCGAAACAACATCCGATACGACTTCAAAAAAGGATTCAACACAATTAAACACACCGCAGAAATCTCATGGCTAACACCCCACAAACTCCACCACACCTTCGCATCCCAACTAGCCACCGCCGGCGTATCACTATTCAAAATAAGCAAATGGCTCGGACACAAATCCACAACCACAACCATGCGCTACGCCCACCTCCAAGCACAAGACGAAGACATCAACAAAATATAATATAAAGAGGAGAAAGTGCATGACATCTGCTATGACTTCAAGAAGGGCTTTAACGCCGTAAAGAAGAAGTCCGGGGTGGAGAGGCTCACGCCTCATGTGATGCGCCACACGTTTGCGATTTGGGTGAATATGAATCGCGAAGGATTAGCCAAGCATTTCGTCACCATTGCCCCGAGCGATAATGATTTCGCCCGATTCTTCAAGACGGCGAATTACGGCCACGATCTTCTGTTGGGCCTCCTCCACGTGCTTGACCCGGACCGGCCCCATAAATTCCATCTCCTCACGCATATTATCGGCCGCACGGGATGACACGTTGGAAAATATCTTTTCCTTGACCTCTTGCGTAGCCCCTTTAAGAGCCACCACAACTTCTTTCACATCTACTTCTTTGAGCACCGATTGAATAGCCTTATCGTCCAAGAGCATCACGTCGTCAAAGGTAAACATGAGCTTCTTGATTTCGACCGCCAGCTCCTGATTTTCCTCTTCCAACGATTCCATAATGCCTTTTTCCGTGCCCCGATCCACGCGATTGAGCAATTCGGCGAGGGCCTCGATTCCCCCAGCCGACGTGAATTCTTGCGAAAGCACTGTGGCGATCTTGCGTTCCAAAACGCGTTCCACTTCGGAGATGATCTCCGGCGCAGTTTGGTCCATTGTGGCGATACGCAGGGCAACTTCGGTTTGTAATTCAGGCGACAAGGCCGACATAATAATCGCTGACTGTTCGTAGCCCAGATGAGCCAAAATCAAGGCAATAGTCTGGGGATGCTCTTTTTGAATAAAGTTGAGCAAGTGGTTGGGATCTACCTTTTTAAGGAAGTCAAAAGGCGAGCCCTGTAGCATGCCCTGGAGACGTTCGATAATCTCCATGGCTCTGCCTGGTCCGAGGGCTTTCTCGAGGATATCGCGGGCGGTGCCAATACCGCCTGCGCCCATATACTGCTTGGCCATCGAAGTGTGATAAAATTCCTCGATGACTTGCAAGGTCAATTCCTGAGGCACGGTGCCCAGGTTTGCGACTTCAAGCGTGATCTGTTCAATCTCTTCGTCTGATAGATGGCGATAGGTATCCGCCGCCGTGTCTGAACCCAAAGCGACCATCAAAATGGCGGCTTTTTTGCGCCCTGTGAGTTTAGCTTTGTCTTTGCTGACAACAACCATCGAATCGCCTCTTGTGTATTAAGGCACGCTTACATACGTATGATCTGGCATTCTACCACCCGCAATCATGACTACGGCGGCATTTTTACAATCCTCTGATTCAACAGGGCTTACTTAATGTCTTTTTTCGATCTCCCCGCGAGCATGATGCGTTGCGATCTGTGGGATCGAGCACAACTTTTACCACATTTCCAACGGCAATCCTCGCAACTTCCGGGCCGCAGATGAAACCAGAGAAAAAGTCAAGCAACTACATTGGATAGACAATTCTCTTGCTTCTGTGTTTGTTCAAGATGGAGCGTGTCTTTATCATTTTGATGGAGTTGGACGATGCAGAGCGAGGTTCTTTGCACTCCAGAGATTTTTCAGGAGATTGTGCAGCGTAGTTATGCTTTGGAAAGGGCGCAGTCTGAACTGTTCAGAAAGTCGTCGTAAGTCTTTGAAATACAGTTAAGACGGATTTTTTCGGGGGGACAGGCGAATTTCGGTAGGGACTCGGAAATTAGGCCACTCTCCATAAAAACGCAATATGAGTGCCTGCGCGCATACTTGCACACGCTCTGGTTCAAACAACAGTGATTGTCCCGCCCCGCCGGGCTTGGTTACCCTCCGCACTCTTCGACCGACGTCTATAATGTATACCGCAGGAAGGAATCGCGGCTGGAAAGTCAAGGCCGGAAACCTGCAAACGTGCGAGGATATCGAAATCGTGGGTGCACTGCTTGTGACTTCCTAAGATAGCCGCTCAGGGAAATCTAAAAATGCTTTGGTGACACCATGTCTGTAGAGTACAAAGATTACTATGAAATCCTGGGCGTCAAGCGAGATGCATCCCCGGAAGAAGTCTAGAGGGCCTATCGAAAGCTAGCCCGTCAATACCACCCGGATGTCAGTTCAGACCCGCAAGCGGAAGACAAGTTTAAGGAGATCAACGAGGCGAACGAAGTACTGCATGACCCGGAAAAACGAAAACGCTATGACTCTCTCGGCCCCCATTGGACGCCGGGAAAGGACTTCTCACCTCCGCCCAGTTCGGAAGATGTGCGATTCGAGTTTCGCTCCGATTCGGACGGCAGAACCTCCTCGTTCGACACGTTCGGTTCGTTTGCAGAAAGGGGATTCAGTGATTTCTTCAAGAGCCTGTTCGGCGGTTCCGATTCTCGTTCATTCAGGACTTCGGGGAGTGAAGCGCCGAAATATCAAACTCACCAGTGGGTGGGGCGTGGACGGGACATAGAAGCAGAGATGGAAATCACGCTCGAAGAGGCTTATCGAGGGGCAACGAGACGATTCGATATCCAAGTGCTGGATATGAATCAATCCGGCCAGTTCGAACCACGCAAGAGGCAAATTGAAGTCAATATCCCACAAAAGACACGCGAAGGCTCACGGATACGGTTGGCTGGCCAAGGAGGCAAAGGTGTTGGGGGCGGCCCCTCAGGTGATCTGTATATCCGCATTCATATGGCTCCCCATCCTTGTTTCAGTGTCCATGAATATGACCTGGAAACAGATCTGCCAATCTCGCCATGGGAAGCGGCTTTGGGAACCGAGATCAGAGTCCCAACGCTAGATGGTCCTGTAAACTTGCGCGTGCCGCCGGGGACCGGTTCAGGACAGCGTCTACGGCTGCGGGGGAAGGGACTTCACAAGAAGGCGGGTGGACGAGGGGATCAATACGCATTCATGAAAATCGTGGTACCCAAGGAATTGACAACGGAAGAGCGCGAAGCTTTCGAGAAACTTGCACGAGTTTCGAAATACACCCCTCGACAAAAGTGACGGAGACCGAGAATGGCGAACCAAGACAGACAGATGATTCTGTATGAGGAACACAAACAGACTCGAATTCAGTACTTGCGAATCATTGATCTTTGCAAAGAATCAAGCTTGCGGGCGGATTTGATTCGACGCCTGCTAAATCTGGGCCTCATCGATCCAGTCCAGACTCGTCCGGAGCCGCTGTTTGACGAGGGGACGCTGCTTCGAGTGCGTAGAATGCTTCGATTGCACCATGACTTAGGAATCGGATGGACGAGTTTGGGGCTTGTCATGGATCTCCTCGACAGAATTCACGAATTGGAGACCGAGAATCGCCAACTCCGCTTGCTAATGACCTCGACGGTAGGCCCAAATCGATAAAAAGGACCTCGGTTTTCTCTTGTGCTATGATGGGAGCCTTATGAACGTACTGGAAGCCGCAATTCCATTTGACCTTTGAAATCACTTTCCCCCACCCCGTCAACGGCCGTTCTCCCGGTTCACGTATTTCACACTGACCGGTTTCCGTTTCTCGCCCGTTAAATGTTCTCACTCGCTCCTCCATTTACGGTATCTGGAGCAGTAGATCGTTTTTTTCTTCGCTCTTCAATTGCGCAGCCGATAATGAAGGAGCCAGAACTACTTTCTCTCCTTTGAAGAGGCCGCTCTTGATTTGGATCACACGGTTGTTGTCCGGGCCTAATTCAACAACGCGTCGTTCGAGTTCGTTACCCTTGACCACAAAAACTGTAGGCTTGCCTGCAATTCGCAAAACTGCCTGGACCGGAATATACATTGTATTGTCAAATTGTTCGATGATGATTTTCGCTTGGCAACTTATGCCGCTTCGCAAGTCATCTCCATTGCCATTGATCGCAATCTGAGTGTTATAAACCTTTAGGTCCGGATTCATAAAGACGCTTTGTGCATCGGGCAGTGGTGAAATTGTCTCGACACGGCCGTAAAAAGTCTTTCCGGGCATCGCCTCAATTGTGATGATGACCGGAAGATTAATGTGTATTCTCTGCAAATTGGATTCATGAATTTTGATTTCCGCGATATAAGAAGAAGTCGTCGGCAAATGAATCAGTTCCTGCCGCTCGCGAACCTGCTGGCCTTCATCGAGGGGCTCGTTGTTGCCTTGTCGAGATTGGTTCACACTGGTTGCATAGATGGCAAGTCCGTTTTGCGGAGCGAAAATTTTAGCCTTTATGATTTGATCTTTGAGTTTTTCTATTTTCCCCTTTTGTCTCTCGAATTCCGAGAGTTTTGCCTGCAACTCGGCCGAAGCCTGAACGATACTTGCATTGGATTGACGCCGGATTCGTTCCAAGGCCATTTTCGTTTGTTTTAGATCGCTGGTCAATTGCTCGTTTTGGCGTTTGTACTCATAGTTTTCCAATAATTCCAAATCCGCCTTGGCCAATTCCAATTCAATTTGAGATCGATTGGATGCCAATTCATCTTTTTGATAGGCGGTTTGCGAAAGATATTTCTCTTTGTATAGGATTTCCGACCAACGAAGTGTTTCCGCCGCTTGGCTGAGTTCCTCTTCCTTGAGTTTGATCCCGCTCAGCCGTTCGTCGAGCAGTTTGGGATATTCGCCATTCTCGTATTTCTTGAGGTCAAGGTCGGCAAAATCAAACGCCAATTGAGCCTGGTCAATATCGCTTTGCGCCTGATTTTCAATGATGGCCAGGTTCTCACGCGCATTGATATAGGCCGCCTCCCCATTTTGCACGGCAATGGATTGATCAACCAGATTATCTTGCAGAGAACTGGAATCCAATTCGACTAGCAAATCGCCTTGCTTCACTTTTTCTCCTTCGGCGATCAGGTAAAGAATCGTATTTTGTCCTTCTAACTCGCTTTTGATAATCACTTTGTCCCTGGCTTGAATCGTTCCCGCAACCGAAATCCCGATCGAAAGTGGGCCTTCTTGCACCTCATACAGTGGTTGATTAAGCGAGGGCGTATTGCCAAGCCGGTTGTTGATTTTCGCATAGCTCAAGCCCACAAGCATGCAAAGGGAAATCAGCCCGAGCCATACCGAAGGCCGGTTCATGATAAAACCTTTGAGTGTATGCTTGTTGTCTCTCATTTTTGAGCCTCTAACCTTCTTTGACGATTTGCTTATTCCCGACTCAAATAGTTGTTTTCTGATTTACAAGGCGAATGAAAAATACTCTCCATGATCTTTTCTTCTCATCGAGAATCGACATCTTGCACTCAGGCGGCATTTTTCGGGGGGCCTCTCCTATCGGCTGCTTATGGCGAGACTCCGCTCGCGAATGACTTCTGCGGCGGACCCAAATCGACAAGCAATATCTCGGTATTCTCTAGTGCTGTGAGAGAGACCGAGGGCTCGGCCGACACGCCCGCGCCGTCACCTTGGGTCAGGATAACGTCTTGCAGAGTTGCCTCGCCGGAGATCACATGAAGCCATACGCTCCGACCTGGCAACAGCTCGTGAATAAGGTGATTTCCTGGGTCGAGTACGCTTGAGTAGACGAGAGCATCCTGGAGGATACGTAGCGATCCCTTGCGTCCGTCCGGGGACGCAACGACACAAAGCAAGTTGTGGCGTTGAGCTGCTGTAAAACGCTTCTGCTCGTGGGCACAATCGAGCCCGGCTTCCGAGGGATGCATGGATATGCGGAAAATGCATGCCGAGTTGATCCGCGAGGCATTTGTCTCCTTGTGGATGATTCCACGGCCGATGGTCATGCGCTGGAACTCGCCAACGTGAACCACGCCCGAGTTCCCAGTCGAGTCTTCCTGCACGAGCGCGCCCCTGTACACGTAAGTCACAATCTCCGTCTCCTCACTTGGATGAGGCAAAGAAACCCCGCCCGGTGCCAGCCGGATTTCATTGAAAGTGGCGAGAATTCCAAAGTGGTTGGGGAACGTGCCCGGGTGTTCCTGAGGGTAAAACGTATGCCAGATAACATGTTTGCCATGTTGGACGTTGCGGCGTTCCATATTTCTGCGCAGGGTAAACATCAGCCCGCGCCGCTCGAAAGGGTGGACTGAGAACAGACTCTCGGCTGCAAAGCCGCTGTGGGGTATACAAGCAGGGCATTCATCGGATCGCCTCTTAGAAGGGATATGTTGACTCGCGTTAGCCGGGCAGTTCCGATGCGAGTGGCGTGACCGGGGTAGGCCCATCGTGCTCGAGGTGAACACGTGCCAACCCTACTTGAGCTGCCAGCAACTCCTGTTTGGGAACGACGCTTTTCACGATGTTGTGAATTTGCGTTCGGGAGTACGCTGCCTCGTTTGTGTTCTGGTTCATGGCTATGACGCCCTCGTAAAGTTCGAGAGCTTTGCGTAGGTCCTTCGCCGTGTAGTGCGCCGCATGCGCTGCGGCGTACTGTTGAACAATCTCTGTAGGGACTGTGTCGTTACTCATGTTTCTCTCCAAATCTTCCATGGTGGATGACGCGTTATAATTTGTGCGGTGATGCGCGACCATCACTCGGCGTGTCATCGACCAGCCCGCATGGCCGTCGAAACCGGCACGTTTACCACGCGCCGATATCCCCGCCGGAGTGCAGACCGTTGGAGGCGTCGTACATAAATGGATTATCACCTCGCAAGTTGGCTTTCCGAAACATCCACTCCCCGTGGGAATAGACTTGATCGGGGCCCACGGAATAGGCGATCCACGGTCCAGCGAAGTCGGAGGACGGCATATGTGTCGAGGCTATCCATCCTTTGGCGGCGTAATAATAGGTGTGCCGACGATTGATATCCGTGGATGAGCCACCGGCTGCTTGGGCTTTCTCGGCGCTGAAAAAATTATCGATCGGCACTGTGCCAAGATAGGCGATAGGCGTGGTAAGGACTCGAAAGTGCTCGTAGACATCAAACGCGATTCCCGCTTCATACGCGTCCGGTGGATAATGGTTGTTGTCGATATGGTACGATTCGATTGCAGTTCTAAGCGTACGCAGTTCTGCCTGGACGCGCGCGACTTTGGCGCGGATCTGTGCGTTCAGAAAGTTCGGTACGGCGATGCCCGCCAATATCCCGATAATGGCAACAACGATGAGAAGTTCAATTAGGGTAAACGACCGGCGCAGTGCCCCGGTAGTTACTGTTGATGTAGATTGCATTGCGCGACGCTCCTTGGCATATGAACGTGTATCGTCGGCGTGTTTGTACGCGCTGTGTCGTTCGCGTTTTTATCACTGGTTAGGACTAAGTTCATCTTTCAAAACTTCTAGGCAACCCCACGCTTCCGTCAGGCGCCACAATCCGGTCGAAGTCTTCATGCTCCGGCCCATACCTGCTCCAACATCTATTTCTCCAATTCTCCCCGCGAACGTGACGCGTCGCTATCTTTGAGACTGAGAGTGACTTTCATCACGTATTCCAACAGCTATACTCGCAAGTCCCGGGCCGCAGATGAAACTAGAGAAAAAGTCAAGCAACTACATTGGATAGACAAATCACTTGCCTCTGTGTTTGTTCAAGATGAAGCATGTCTTCATCACTTTGATGGAGTTGGACGATGCAGATCGAGGTTCACCGTCTTTTAACGGTTTCTCAGAGATTGAATAGCGTAGTTATGCTCTCAAAAAAGCGCAGTCTGAACCATTCAGCACCTCAGCTTAAGTCTCTGATTTACCGGGAGGACAGAGTTTTTCTGGGGTACACCCTTCCCTCACCCCATAAAACCATCCACTTTGCCAAAATCGGTCAAAGCCGGAATCACCGGGGCCGTGCTTCGTCCTGCCATTAATTGTGTTTGAAATCGTTTATGAGTGAGCCGCCCCGGCGGTTTCTCTCTTCAGCAGGCGGGTAGGTTCCAAGGGCGGGGGAAACGTGATTGTGAACTGGGTTCCAATGCCCACCTCACTTTGGACGTCCAGCTGGCCGCCGTGCTGGCGAATGGTCCGTTCACACATCATCAGGCCCAAACCAGTAACCCTATTCTCAGTGGTGAAATACGGTTCGAATATCCTTTCCATATCCTCCTGAAACATTCCTGTCCCCGTATCGCGGATATGTATGGTTGTGGCCTCATCATCGGCCACCACCTCAATCGCAATTCGCCGGTCCACTTCGCCTCCGAGCTCTGTAACCGCGTCCTCAATGGCTTCGGCCGCACACTTGATCAAACTTATAAACACCTGGCTTAACATCTGATCGTCAGCAAGGATCATCGGACGATCAGCCTCTTCGATGAGCTGTATATCGATCTTGCGGCTTTCGAGTTCCGGCCTCAACAGTTGTACTGTTTGAATGATCAGATCGTACAGAGCGTGCCTGCGGAACTTGGGCTGTACCGGCCGTGTCGCCTCCAAGAACATCTCCATAACATCATTTAAACGCTTGACCTCCCGCTCCAACACATCCACGGTCTTGTCGATTTCTTGGCTCTTAGATTCTAGCGCCATGGCCAGCTGACGCTTCAAAATCTGCAGATGGATGCCCAGGGCGCTAAGGGGGGGGCCAGTCTCGTGAGTGACTCCTGCTGAAAGAGTAGTAAGTGCGGCCAGTTTTTCCGCTCTCCGGAGCCGCGCCTCTTGTAGCCGCTGTTCGGTGATATCTATAAAAAGCAACATGACACCTTCAGACTGGCCCTGCTGATCGCGTAGCGGCAGGATGTTCATCCTTAGCATACGATCTTCGCCGTTGGCTCGGATGGTGATTTCACGATCGCGAATCGCATCATCGCGATCAATGCCGGCCTTGCAGAATTCCAGCAGGTTGGTGGAGGCCAGGACTTCTTCAATACTCTGCTGCTTGCATCCGTCCGGAATACGCAGAGTCCGCGCCGCCGTCTCGTTGACAAATCCGATCGAATGGTCGGGCGAAATCACAATCATACCTTCGACCATTGTATCGAAGAGCAGGCGCATCAGATTCCGTTCTTCCACGACTTCGAGCAGGACATCGATCACACGCTCTTTGTTGAGCTTATCAGTCCAGCCTAGCAATCGGCGCAAAAATTCCGTTTTCACAGCTCATGCCTACTTTTCGACAAACCCAAGGACGTCAACCTCGCGCAGAATGATGTGCTCCTCACCGTCAAACTTCACTTGGGAGCCCGCGTACTTGCTGATGAGCACTTGGACGCCAACTTCCAGCGAGAGCTGCCTACATTAGAAGGCAGCACTCACCTCAGGTGTCCTGACTGTTTGGTCGGCTTCAATCATGGCGTTGCGCATCTGTTCGGTGAGCGAAGTCAGATTACCTGGCGAATGTGGAATCAGGATCGCGTTCGTATTCGATGATGCGCCGATTTCTTTAAGCATGTCGAAGTACTGGGTCATGAGGACGAGGTTCATCACATCCTTGGCGGTTGTACCCGGCACAGACTTTCGGAACTCGTCCACAGAGTCCCGCAGCCCGGCGACGATAGCTTGCCGTTGATCGGCAATGCCACGACCTTGCAAGGCTTTGCTCTGGGCATCGCCCTCAGCTGCCTTGACCTTCAGAATCCGGTCTGCTTCCCCTCTCTCAGTCGCGGCAACCCGCATCCGTTGCGCCGCGTTGATTTCGTTCATCGACTCTTTCACCTTGGCATCGGGATCGATGTCCGTGACAAGAGCCTTGAGAATCCCATAGCCGAAACCTTCCATCACCAAGGCGAGCTCGCTCTTAACAATGTCGGCGATTTCGTCCTTTTTTTCGAAGACGTCATCCAGTTTAATCTTTGGCACTTGCGCCCGCACAACATCGAAAACAAACGAAGTGACTTGACGCTCTTCGTTGTCGAGCTTATAGAATGCATCGTAGGCCTTATCGGGAAGGACAAAGTACTGGACAGCAACCACCATTCGAACGAATACATTATCTTCCGTCTTGGTCTCGATCTCGACGTCCAACTGCTGGACACGAAGGTTGATACGGCCAACCACTTTGTCGATGAAGGGGATTTTCATGTGGATACCGGGCCCCGCTTCCTGCAGGAATTTCCCGAGACGCTGAACGATCGCAATCGTGCGCTGCTCAACAGTGAAGAATGTAGCGCTCAGCATCGTGATCACGACGATCCCGAACGCAGCTGCCAGGTAGAAAAGCACCTGAGTTGGAGTTAACATGTTATTTCCTTTCTTGCATTGGCACGTTCGATCACCAAAGCCCACGAAGGACCTGAGCGATTGTATGATGCCTCGCCTCCAGAGAGGCTTAACCCGCATAATATGTGCCAACAACTACAAACAAGAAAAAGCCGTACGGTTACGCTATTGATTGTTATCAAATTGAAGTATTTTTCTTAATTCAGCAAGCTGGCATAAGTCTTTGAATTACAGTGAGGACAAAGTCTTTTGGGGAGACAGATACTCTCTCTGATTAATAGTCCTGCTCAATGCAAAATATAATAAAGTTGGCCCGCGCCAAGTGTATACGTTTTGTTGTGCAAGAGCCCGGCCGGGAGGGGGAAAAGAAGGGGGAGAGAGTACGTGTGGTTAGCGGCCGGGCTCTTGCGAGGTGGGAGTCACCATCTGTAATTGTGGCACCAGGTAAGAGGAAAATCCTACACAGGAAAAAAGCACAGAGAGTCGTAGGGGATGAGAGAGATATTTCCAAAAGTTGTGTATGGAGTCGATCTGTGCCTATCCTCCGGGTTGGTTGTCTATGCGGCTTTTTTCTCCGGTTTCTGAATGAGACCGTCGATGAACGGCACTCCTTCAATAACTTTTGAAATCCAGTGGTAACCGTTAATTCTTCGCCAGTGTTTCTCCGCCTGAACCGCCAGTTTGAAAACCATCATCAGTGTAGCTTTGCGTGAACCGCAACCCTTGGTTTGGCGGGTTCGATGACGCACTGTGGCGAAGGTCGATTCGATGGGATTGGTGCTGCGAATATGCGCCCAATGTTCAGCGGGAAAGTCATAAAACGTGAACAGAACGTCGCGGTCTTTTTCTAAACATGCGCAGGCTTTCGGGTATTTCGCTGTGTAGAGATCGAGGAAGGCGTCATAGGCGCGCAGGGCGTCACTCTTGGCCGGCGCCAAGTACATCTCGTGGAGCAGTTTCTTGGCATGCGGCTGCACGCGTTTGGGCATCTTATCGAGGACGTTCGCGGTTTTATGCACCCAACAACGTTGACTGCGGACGCCAGGAAAGACCTCTTCCAGAGCCGCCCAGAATCCCAACGCGCCGTCTCCCACCGCCAACTGAGGCGGAAGCGCCAAACCGCGGCATTGAAGATCGTTAAGCACTTCCGACCACGATAACTTGCTCTCCCGGTGGCCATCGTGAACCGCCACCAGTTCTTTTGAGCCGTCCGGCAGCGCGCCGATGATGACCAGAATGCACGGGCGATCATGGTCCAGACGCACATTGAAATGGACGCCATCCGCCCAAAGATACACGTACTGTTTGCCGGAAAGATCTCGCCGCGACCACTCCTCGTATTCCTGCATCCAACCTTCCTTCAGCCGAACAATATTCGCGGCCGATAAACCGGTGGCATTCGGGCCCAGGATCGCTTCCAACGCCTCTGTGAAATCACCCGTCGAAATCCCTTTGAGATACAAAATCGGAATCAAAGCGTCCACACTTGGCACCCGCCGCATGAACGGCGGCAAAATCTTGCTGGTGAACCGCCGCCCTTCCTGCCGGTCCCGCACACGGGGCTGTTGAATCTGGACCGGGCCCACACCCGTAACTAAATCCCGTTCCGGAAGCGACCCGTTGCGAACCGCTAACCGGCGCCCGGCCGCATCCCGTTCATCCGCGTGCTCCTGAATGTACATCTCCACTTCCTGATCCACTGCAGCCTGCAACAAGCGCCGCGCCCCTTCACGTAGAATCAACTCCAGACCTCCTCCCACTTGATTCGACTCTCGACCTTCTAATGAAATGACCGTATTCTTTGACTTCATGAGCGTGTCCTCTTTCTATCTCCTTCAGGAGATTGGTTTTAGCAACCAGAGGATACGCTCATCTTTTTCAAACTCCCAATACACAACTTTCGGTTATATCTCGATGAGACTCTGAGGGGCTTTAATCATAGAGTTCCCAATCATCAAGGACTGCGCTTAGGACAGCATTGGCGACAATCATGTTGGAGTCCAATTCGACTGCACCATTTCTCGCCAATGCTCTGCCGTCCAACGTTGCGCCAGTATTGAAGGTAATCGATATATTGGCCATGACGGTTCCTTGGAAAACAGAACCCGATCCAAAAGTGGCCGAACTGCCGACCTGCCAAAAAATGTTGGATGCTTTGGCACCTCCACTGAGGATTACCTGGCGGCCGGATGTTGTGGTGAGCGAGCTGGCTATCTGGAAGATGAAGACGGCGTTGGGGTCACCCTGGGCGTCGAGAGTGAGATCCCCTGACGATATCTCTAGTGAGGACGTGGATTTATAGAGGCCCGGATAGAGCGTCATCCCGCCCAGATTACCGGCTACCGAGATAGGCGCGGTTGTTCGTCCGGCGGCGTCATTATACGCGACGGTCAGGTCGGCTTGGGCTTGGGCGGCAACCGTATCGCCAGCGTGAAGTGACCCATTCACGATACCGGGAGGGAATCCGGTCAATGCGGTGCCTGGACTCACGCCAATGTCTCCCGTAATTTCGGTACCCACACTGGGGACGTTGGTAACCGTAGAGCCCGCAAGAGCCGCGAAACCGGCTGCTGACCGTAGGTTTACCGGCGCTTCGCCGGCCATCACGGCTGCCGTAAAACTTGTCAGCATGAGAACGCAGAGCACGTTCTTAAGCAATCCTCCCCAGAAGGTATTTGCTTTACCCCGGGAATTCATATGCGCGCCAGCATTTTCGGCCTCGGAATGCGTGCTGAGACAGATGACGCCTATATTTTCTATTGACATTGTGAAGTTCCTCTCTATTGAAATTGTTAAGTTTCTTCAGTGCTTCTCGCACGTACGTACTCGACATCCCCACAAAATGTGGTTTGACCATGCCAAAAGAGCAAAATCTGCGCCAACGGCTACGAACAAAGAAAAGTCGCACGGTTAAGCTGCGGGTAATAACGATCAGGCTCACTTCAATCAAATTACAGTATGTTCATATCAATTTGATTGAGGTGGACGAGGTGCGAAGAGTATTTGCATCATAAGGAATTCCTGCCTCCCCAAAAAACTCCACGCGAATGCAAACAGTGGATTTGGGACAAGAAAATTGGATTATAGAGACTATTTTTGATCAGTCTGATTGATCAGAAACCCACTATTTTGAGTCAGGAAGAAACTACGCGTCAAAAAGAGTTAATCCCGTAACTCCATATAGGAACGGAGAGCCACGTTGACGAGTAGACGCTGAAATCCTTCAACAAGTAGTACCAGTTGAGCAAGAAGAAGATCAGCGCCGTGGAATGGGCCTGGCCGCAAGAGGCTGTTCAGCATAATGGCCTCAGCGCCGATAAATTTTATCACCTGTAACGCGTGGGCGGGGAGATGTTTGCCATGCTGAACTAGAGCGTGAGGGAAAGTCCGGCTGGCAACGGCCGGACTATTCTTGTTGGAATTTGATGGAGTTGAGTTGTGTATTGCTTTGTTTCAGAATCTAATGCAAACAAAATCATCATAACAATTTACCCCACCTCTCTTTTTTAACACTTAATGAGCCCAAAACTCGGATCAACGCTTTTTTAAAATTCAAGCCGGAGAATCGGACCGCATTCTGCATCCATTTCATTCTCACAATTCGCTTTTCGTCTTTCGGTATGCTATATTTACACATGGATAGGAACCATTCTGCTGATTTATGGAGTAGAGGAGCGAGGTTTATAGTGTCCGCTCAGAAAGGGGTGGCTGGAATGAATAAAGCCGGGCAAAGCGAACGAGAATTAATCGCAAGACTAAAGAAGCGCCGTTTGGCTGACAAACTGCGGGAGCGCTTCGTGCTTAAGGAACTGTTTAAGAAGAAGACGATCACTGTTCTATTTATGCTTTTGGCCCTGGTTGTGGTTGTACTGTTGATTGTCTTTAGGCAATCTTGGCCGGAATATCCTTCTGTCGGCGAACCGTAGAGGCCGGACGTTTGCACAAGTTTTCCGGTCCTTTTAGCCCTCGAACGCCTAAGAGACTGAGCCGTGGATCCATGCTAGAGTTCATTCAGTGCCGGACTCTGCCCCATGGGAAAGTCGTAAGAACTGAATTCAAAACGACATTCCGGTTTAGAAGAAATCCGATCCATACTACTTGAAACGAATCTGAACGGCCTCACACCGCCCGCCTACGGCCAAAAGCACAAAAGCCCGGCCTAGGAGGGTTGGAAGCGGGTTTAGGGGCCAGGCTCTTGGGATATGATGACACCGCTTTTCGGTGTCAATAGCATTCTGCTCTCAATAGAAGGAGATTTCAAGTACCTCAGATATATTCTCAGGCTCAAAATTTTTGCTTTCTGATAAACAAGGAAGATGAAGTATTTCAGAGCAGATCTTGTTTTCACCTCCAAAACCGACCATTTGGCGCTCATATAACATTTTTCGGGTGGACAGTATTTTGGGTGCCTGTATCCGATGCCCGGGTGCGCTCACTGGCAACTTCATCATTGGCGTACTGAATGAAATCAGCGAGCTGCTTTTCCGACAAACCGACACGAGAACTTATCAGATAGTCCAGACCATAAACTACGGCCCGGCGCAGGACTTCAGGCACGGCTTCATGGCCGAAGCGTGCGTGGTGCATGCGCGCCAGGTGCATCTCGAGCTCCTCCATGAAGCCAATTAGGTCTTCGGCGTATAGATTCTGATGCCGCCGCACAAACCTGCGCGCCGCATCTTCCTCGACATCCCAGCGCTCTCTAAGCGCCATAATAACGACGTCGCCTAAGGCCCGCCTCGAAGAAGTAGCACCAGAATCTGACTGATTGGTTGTAACCTGTGACATTGCTCCTCCGGTTTCCTCGTAACACAGTCCTCAATTTTTGGGGGACAAGCGCACCTCCTTCATGCAGAATGCACCTGCACATCGTGGCCCATGTTTACCAAGACATCCTTTGCTTTCACCAACTCTTCCGCTGAACCATGAACCACAACAATAAATCTGTCGCTTTTTATGGCAGTTTCATACTCGATGATGCTGTTCTTAGGAATGCCAATGTTGTAGAGACCAGCGCCGATCACGCTCATGCCCCCAACAATCACAGCACCCTGCAATCCACCAACGATGGCCGAAACAAGCGGACCTGCTACAACAAGCGGGCCAATCCCAGGGACCATGAGAAATGCGGAACCGAAAAGGACGCCCCACAGCCCTCCCCAGAAGGCACCCCGTTTGCCCCAGAAACTCATGCGGTCTCCGACGTTGTAGTAGCCGACGACATGTTCTTCCGTGTGGTAGTCCTTGCCCACAATTGACAGTTTCTTCATATCGAAGCCTGAACGCTGCAATTCTTTCACAGCATTTTCGGCCTCTTCATGAGTGCTTAGAATTATTACGCCTGTATTTTCTTTTAACATTGTTCATCTCCTTAGTCTGGATTTTCCATATAAGCACTCTGTTCTCTTCCAGAAGAGGTGATCCGGGAGGTGTCTCACACCTGCTACGTAATGAAACACCTGAGTTGGAGTTAACATGTTATTTCCTTTCTTGCATTGGCACGTTCGATCACCAAAGCCCACGAAGGACCTGAGCGATTGTATGATGCCTCGCCTCCAGAGAGGCTTAACCCGCATAATATGTGCCAACAACTACGAACAAGGGAAAGCCAGACGGTTACGCTGCTGTTTGTAACGGGAGGAGATATCCACTTCTATCAAATTGAAGTCTTTTCTGTCAATTCAACGAAGCCGGCATAAGTCTTTGAATTACAGTGATAACAAAGTCCTTCGGGGAGACAGTTCATCTTATTAATAGTCCTCCTTAATGCACGGTCCGATAAAATCGGCCTGCGGCAAGTGAATACGTATTGTTTTGCAAGAGCCCGGCCGGGGGAGGGAAAGAAAGGTGGGCAGAGAGTACGTGCGGTTAGCGGCCGGGCTCTTGCGGGGTAGGAAATGGCATCGGCAGGCGTCACCGTCTGGAGAGCGGATTTTTCCTGCGAAATGCCGTTTAAAATCGTAATGCTCTTTGAATTTCTCCGTCCTGAAATCGTGGAAATGCCAGGATTGATTCCTCTGCGGGTTGGTATGAATATCCCTCCTCAAATGCAGCCAAACTTATATTCTTGAATTTCGGCGGAACTTCGACCTGAATTGCTTCTTGAAGCGATTCGAGCGAAACGACAGAATTCGTCTTTGCGAAAAAGCCGAGCATCACTATATTCATCGCCATATACATAGGACTCGATTTCCAAATATCCTCGGCAATTCTGATACAAGGAATAGGGAAAAGTCTGATAGAAGAACTCAAATATTCTGGAACAACCAATTCGCTCTCGTAAAACAGCTTTCCAGCATCCGCAAGTTTTCCTGCATATTCGGCGTTGGCTTCCTGAGAAAAAGCAATCAATACATCAGAGCAAGTCAGGTAAGGGCAGTCTATAGAACGGCTTCCGACAAAAATCTGTGCGGCGCAACCACCGCCGTGGGCCTTCGGGCCACGACTTATTTTCAGGGTCACACATTTGGCATCGTAAACTGCGGCTTTTCCGATGATTCTGCCTGCGAACTCCACACCTTGACCGCAGAGTCCGCCGACTATTATTTGTTGAATAATCATGCCTCAAAAACCTCTGTAGTACTTGTACTGTTAACCAAATACGTTCCGGTGTTTCTGGTTTATAGGGTACAGAAACTTTATACAATTCCAGTCGATAAATCTTCCGGCAACAATCTCTTTACCTGGTTCACGCAGTGTCTTACACGTATCGATATTGTGTTCAACTTTGCTTTTTTCTTTAGCGGACAATCCGTTCGTGGAGTACGCGTTCCATGTTTCTGTACTCGCTGTTTCCGGGTTCGAGCACCGTGGCCCGCTGGATTGCAGCAAACGCGCCCTTCATGTCTCCATCCAAACGTTTGCAGTCGCTCATAAGTTTGAAGGTTTGGGCTACTTCTGGATTGATTACGGTCGCTTTTTCGAGGGGTGGGATCGCCTTTTTGTACATTTTCATTTCGAAATAGGCTTTTCCGATATTGGTATAAACAACGTCTGCCTTATCTCGAAATGATGCATTTTTGAGCTCCTCTTCCCAGCTGGCAATGGCCTCATTGTAATTGCCCGCGGCGAATGCCAGATTGGCCTGACTGGTCAACTCATTGGCTTGGTGTACGTGGTACACACGCGTTGCCAAAATCAATAGCACTAAGACGATGACGGCGCGAATCACGAATTTGATGAAGACGCGTGAATAACTTTTTTTCTTGTTCTTCTCAACGCGAAACTCCGTCAGCCCTGCTCTTGGATCGAACATGATGACCTCGCGGTTCTTATGAAGCTGGATTTCCCGGATAGGCCCTCAATTCTTTTCCAGAAGAAGCAACCCGGGAGGTATCTCGCAGCTGCTGCGTAGAGAAACACCTGAGTTTGAGTCAGCATGTTGTTTCCTTTCTTGCATTGGCGCCTTTGATCTCAGAGCCCACCAAGGAGCCGAGTAATTGTAAGATGCCTAACTGCTAAAGAAGCTAAAAGCGCATAATTTGTGCCAACAACTACAAACAGGGGAAAGCCGTACGTTTAAGATGCTGGTGGTAGCGGGAGGAGATATCTACCTCTATCAAATTGAAGTATTTTTTTTCGATTCAGCAAGCCGGCATAGGTCTTTGAAGGGAGGACAAAGTCTTTCGGGGGGACACTTCTGATTAACAGTCCTTATCAATGCACAGTCCTATAGACTTGGCTCGCGCCAAGTGTATGCGTTTTGTGGTGCAAGAGTCCGGCCGGGAGTGGAAAGAAAGGGGGGAGAGAGTACGTGCGGTACGCGGCCGGGCTCTTGCGAGGTGGGAGACGGCATCGGCAGGAGTCACCGCCTGAGGCGCGGATTTTTCCTGCGAAATGCGGTTAAGTTCGCAATGCTCTTCAAAATTCTCCGTTCTGGAATCGTGGAAGTGGCATAAAACGCATAGTCTGTGCCAACGCTACAAACGAAGAAAATTCGTACGATTACGCTGCAGACGGTTGCGGGGGGAGTATCCACCTCAATCAAAATGAGGTACGTTTATATCAATTTGAATGAGGTGGCCGATGCGCGCAGAGGATTTGCATCACAAAGAGCTCCTGGAGCTTGAACCAGAGGGGGGCATGATCCGTTTTGCGGGGCAGCGCGCACTTCTGCTTGACGCTGTGGCCATGGGGATATTGCGGCAGTATCTCGTTGACAACTTTGGTCTGACCGCCGCGCGAGCAGTGCTGACCCAGTTTGGTTTCGCCCATGGCTGGCGCATGGCAACGGCCATGCAAAAGGAATTCAAGTGGGCGAACAATGAACAATGGCGTCGAGCTGGCTCCCGCATCCACACCCTTGGGGGGCTTTTCCGCACCCAGCCGGGAATTGAGGACCCGCTAAGCAAGAGAGGGGCGGTGCTGCTTGCATCCTATGAGGCAGAACAGCATCTCCTGCATTTCGGTCGATCCGATTCGCCTGTGTGCTGGACCATTTGCGGCCTCACCAGTGGCTACGTCAGCTGCACCACTGGCAAGGAAATTTATGTTCTTGAAGATCGCTGTCTGGGCAAAGGTCAAGCGGCGTGCCACCTCCTGGGGCGCACACGCGAAGAGTGGGGGGACGAACGCGCCGAGGAACTGGCGTTCTTCGACTCGGGACGTCTTAAGGAGTGTCTCGAAGTCTCGCTCAGCAGGGTAATGGAAACCTTGCGAGCTGCGGAGAAAAAGATTCAGGCACACCGCCAAGTATTGGTGCGCGTAGCACGCGATGTGGACGCTCCACTAGGGATTGTCGCCAAGAGCCCCAAGATGCGGCAGGTGGTAGATCTGGCGCAGCGCGTGGCCAAAGTTGATGCCACGGTACTCATAACCGGTGAAAGCGGAGTGGGTAAGGAACGCATCGCGCGCCTCGTCCACGACGAGTCAACGCGCGGCGCTGGGCCGTTCATCGCTGTCAACTGCAGTGCAATCACCGAGACCCTCCTCGAGAGCGAATTTTTTGGGCACAAGCGTGGGGCGTTCACGGGCGCTGATTCGGACCGGCCCGGCATGTTTGAAGCAGCCAACCACGGAACACTGCTGCTGGACGAGATCGGCGATATCTCTCCGGGCATGCAGGTCAAGCTCCTGCGGGTGCTTCAGCAGCGGGAAGTCCGTCGAGTCGGGGAGAACAAAAGCCGACCGGTTGATGTGCGCATTCTAGCAGCCACAAACCGCGATCTGGCCCACGGGGTCGCAGACGGAACTTTTCGGCAGGACTTTTACTACCGGCTCAAGGTTGTCGAACTGTATGTTCCGCCGCTCCGCGACCGTAGGGACGACATCCTGCCTCTCGCCAGGGTGCTGCTTGCAGATGCGGCAGTTCGAATGGAACGTAATATTTCAGGTCTCACCCCACGTGCTGCTGATCAGTTGCTGCGCTACGAGTGGCCGGGCAACGTACGCGAGTTGGAGAACGGCATGGAATGCGCCGTCGCACTCGCTCGTGGAAATCGTGTGGACCTCGAAGATTTACCCGAGGAAATCCGCCAGGCGTTCCCTAAGCCGGTGGTTAATCGGCAAACAGTGCAATCGCTCAGCGTGGTCGAAAAGGAGTACATCCTCGCGGTGCTGGAGCTGTGCGGCGGAAACCAGACGCACACCGCCAAGCGGCTCGGAATAGGCTCGGCGACGCTGCATCGGAAACTTAAAAAATATGGCCTTGTCGGGCAATCTCCGAACCGCCGGGACAAATCGACAAATGGCTAAAAACGGTAGATGTGACGCTAGACAACAATGGCCAGTGAGACAGAATGCAGGGGGGGGCAGGGTCACAAGAAGAAGATAATGCAGAACGGTTGCGAAGGATCACAGCTCATGATGCATTAGAGGGCAGCAATTCTTCCCTGACCTCTTTATACGATAACGCACCAGTATTTTTCACCGTTAGCGGGTGAGAAGCTGAGGAACGAGATATTACGACACAAGTATGAAAATCCGAAAATTTTGAATAGGAAAATGCAGATCACTGTGGGCTACCCCTTAATGACCTCGTAAATCTTAAGAGCGCTGTCCATTTGTCCGCGCTGACTAATGAGCCCACAATACCTAGAATCTGCAGGAACGGGAAACCATCCTGCGCCCATGACAACACTTTAAGCCTGCATTTACAAGATAGGCTCCTAATCTTTCCTCAGAAATAAAGATCTTGGAGAAACACTACGCCTGGTCAAATTTGAATTGCTGCCCATTGCGGACAACTTGATTTTTCGGTTTTTCGACTCTTGGGAGAGCTAAGAATGTAATTCTCAGAGATCAAAATTGGGCCTCCAGGGCAGGATCATTTTTCGCACTGCCCTACCCAGAAGATACCGGGCAGCATATCTAAGAAAATCGCCTTAAGGTTATGACGAATGGCCGCATGAAACTATAGTCGCCATTTCACCGTCTTCTCAAGCGCTCGCACTTAGACTGCCGGTGCGGTGACGCAAAAGGCCGCTGGGGCCGCCACCAAACCAGAAGATGGACCACATAGCTCTTTCGCCTCAAACTGCGGTAGAGCAAAAATACAACAATCTCCGCCATAATGGCGGCACTGGAAAGGATGAGGACATATAAAGTCATGAACTAATCTAGCATAAGGCCCGGTAAATAGAGATACCTGTTGTTTGAGCAAAACTCCGTCTGCACTGTAATTTAAGGACTCACGACGTTGCTTGCTAAAGGGTTCAGACTGCGCTATTTCGAGGGTATGACTACGCTATTCAATCTCCTGAGAAGCCTTTGGTGTGGTGTGACAATAGAAGGCTTATTTCTTTAGCGAGTCTGAGGCTGGTGCTTTCTCTTGTTTATCCCGTTTCTTCTTATCCTTTCTTTTATCCTTTATGGCTTTCTGCTTCCGGTCCTTGTCTTTATCCTTCTGACCCTTGTCTCCCATTGCATGTCTCCCTTGGTGCACACACGATTCCCTGCTGTCCCCGAAAGGATCGGCAGCCCAATTATTCTGACATTCGAAACAATATAGCACTTTCGGACAGCCTCGACGAGACGCTTGCCGATCTCTGCATGTTGTCCCTCCGAAATACCCTCGTCTTCAATGTAATTCATGGACTTGCAACGCGGCTTGCTAAAGGAGGGTGCGGATTGAGCTATCTCGAGGGCATGACTACGCTATTCAATCTCCTGAGAAGCTTTTGGTGTGCCGTGACCTGCATCTGCAAGATCAAAGGTTGCGGTCGGTCACTCATATGGGCAACGATCTGCCCCTGCGTAACGCCAGTCATATCAATGAGACAGAGCGTAATCTTGCCGACCGTCCGGTGGCCTGTGACATATTCCTCATCGGTAATCCTCTTCATATGACACTTGGAACGACTCTTGCGGTTATCCCTTAATGGTCATGGAGACATAAAATACGAAAGGAAGAAAAATCATGGCCATAAAATTAAAGATACCAACACCATACATTTACAGCATGAAGGAACGTATCGTCAAATTACGTTTGTTTTCTCAAAGGTTCCGGGATGAAGTACGCATTTATCGTGTCTTGGTTTCAATCTTCCTGATTTCAGTAGCAGCTCTCATATTTTTCTTCATGCCCACCATTCTGTGACACTGAGCCAAGATCAAGACAATATTCCACTTTCGGGAGGCGTCGCCCCTAATCACCCTCTCTGCCTGTGAATAAGTTACGCTACGTGGGACAGGGAAAACAAATCATTCATGATACAATACCAAGTCAATATTCGCTGAATGAAAAAGGGAAGTAATGGAATCAAGTTTGCACTCAATCCATGATCGTCTTGGCTGATCAAATGTTTGAAATATTAAAGGAAATAGATCCCAATTTAAAAATGAAATATAACAAATTTTACATTGGTGTATCCAAAGATGGGCAAGGCTTTAATTTTGTTTATTTTAGGCCTCGAAAGAACTGCGTTAATTTGCACTTAAAAATCGAAGAGAGTACTGAAATTGATGAGCGAATCGAGCAAGCAGGCCTCGATACATTGGAATATAACAAACGAAGCCGTGATTACCGTATACGCCTAAAAGAGGGTGATGTTGAGAATCACAAAAATGAATTGAGAGAGCTGATGAGACTGGCCTATGAGAACAGAGTCTCATAAGCGCGCACAGGTTAAACTGGGGGCGATTAAGATGACAGTTTTTATAGTGAAGGCAGTGTAAGAACTGTGTTTTAACATTCACTGCATTTTTTGTGAATCTCTAATTCCAATTTAAGATTACCCACTTATATCGTGTCTTCAACCACCCTCAAACACCCCCTCAAACACCTTCGCCATCGTCGGCCAATGCCCCTGCCTTATCAGCTCACTACACACCCGCCAAACGATCTGATCTTGGTTGCTGCTGACGGTATATCGAATGCATTCCGGATGGCAGTAATAACCGGCACTAAAGTTCTGAATTGGAATTGTATGATTCAAACTCATATGAAATTAATCTAGAAATCCTTACTTCACATAGAAGTTTGGATTGGCCCAAAATGAAGGCGTAGGTGTCGGAAAGCGAAGGGAAGCGTCGCAGTCGTAAGAAGACCGGACAATGTCACCATTACTGAGAACACCATTAGACGGAGCATAATAAAAATAGTTCTCTTTTGTTCCACTTGGAACAAAAGCAGCATCCTCATCGAAATCAGGGCCGGGACTTATAAGATACCAAATTTGAAGGACAGCCGCACGTTCTCCTCCAAAACTCCCAGGAGGCAGGTTGAATCTCGAATAGCTATAAGATGCAAAAGACGACATCTCATCTTCCAAGACTTCGGATGTGAATATTTCATACTCTTTACGCCGGAAAGTATCTAAAGGCATAGAGTTAAGGTAAGCGATTGGCGTAGTTAACACCTGTAATTCCTCGTCAGGATCCTTTAAATTATTCCCAGGGTACTGCCCATGATCTTTGCTATATAAGATTAAAGCTTCGCCGATGAGTTTCAAATCTTGTTGAGCCCTGGCGATCTGTGAACGGATTTGCGCATCTAGAAATTTAGGGATCATAACCAGTGCAAGGATGGTCAGAATAAAGAAAACAGCAATTACCTCGATGGCATAGGGAAAGCGTTTTGCCTGGCCCATACAAACACCTCCGGAAAATTGCGGCCTACAATATACACAGTCCAATTTCATTATAACAAGAATTTGACGTCAAGGGCAGCCAATAAGTGCGTTAGGCGGCTTTCATTAAAATGCAGCATCTGAACCAATCTTTTTGATATTAGCCTAAGCCAGCATTTAGCAAACTGCCCCAGGCATCTTGATCCACTTCTAAACATCAAACCGCATAAACCGGTCATACAACGCCGTCTTGCGAAGATGAAAAGGGCGCATATATTTTGACTCAGTCGGCAATTCCTTCTTCTCAAGCAACCCCATGGTTAGCAAATGCCTGAATATTCGCGAGTCCACCATCCATTCCAAGTGATAGGGATCGTCGGCCCGTAAAATCGTGTTTCGGACCTTGGGCAAAATGACCATCGGAGCCAATTTCTTCGGCGAAATCAACTTCCCAGCAAGTTTACCGACCATATACAAGGAAAAGGCTACTGTCGCCTGAAGATCGTCATTTACTTCCATCCGATCACAATAGGCCAGGTCAAAATCTTTGAAGTTCGTCTGGAATAGCAATGTAAACAACGAACCCGCATTTTCTTCTTCCGCATATTTCTGACCGTTTCGTGTGAGCGTGAACTGCCCCTTGTTACATTTTATCAGCTTAGCCAGTTCAAAGAGGATTCGAATAAAATGGAGAGGAAAGACATCCTCTTCGTTGATAACCTTGTTAAACCTGTAGATATCCTCACGGCTTTCTTCCGACATCTCAAAAGTCTCGAGCATCTGCGTGACGAATTTACGATTCAAATTACCGGCCGTTGTAGCCTTCACCTTCCTAAATTCTTTGAGGGCAATCAGAAATGTACGGGAATTGATCAGCAGTTCAGATTGATCGAAAGCCTCTAGAGGCAGCGACGAGTTTAATTGCACACAGCCGTTTGGATCGTTCCAATCGTCATTGATTAGACGCATGAGTTGGGAACGGGATAAGCCTCCGATTTTCTTGTACGGAATGTTCTTGAAACGGTCTATACTCGTCTTCACCATATTGTTGATAAAAGACAGGATGTCTCCTTGTGCATCGAGGTGCTTTTTTTCTTCATAATAGTTGGGAATGTTACCCCTGATCTCTCGCTGCTCGCCCTTGTTTCCAGCGATTTGTATGACACCGGCACGTTTTTGGATTAGTTGTACTATACTGAGATAAATCTCGTTCCATCTGGCAGCTTCAAAAGAGTCTTTACTCCCTATAGACTTTATCTCGGCTAGATCAGCGATCCCAATCAGTTCTTCTTCCTCAAAATGGCATAGCAAGAAATTGCCTTTGACCGTACAAACTTGGAGCCGTTTGTGGATACCCTGAGAAAATGAAGGCTCTGCAAGAAGCATGTTCCGCTGCCCCTCACTCAGATACAGCGGGATTTTGTGGCTGGAATCGGTATCACGGCTAGTCATTGCATACTGTCTCTTCGACGACCCGCCTCATCCTCTTTCCAGCTTTGAAATGGACAACGTTACGGGCTGGCACGGACGCTTCTTCTCCGGTGATTGGATTACGGCCTACACGCGGCGGTGTTCTACGGACCTCAAAGACACCGAAATCTCGAATTTCAATGCGGCGTTCTTGGGCAAGGGTTTTCATGAAGACATTCAGCAGACATTCGACGATGATGCTGATATGGCGGACTTCGTGCTTCGTTTTCTTGTTGACGATCTCGATGATGTCTTTTTTGTTCATATGCACCCCTATTTTGACCGGTGGTATTTCTCGGATTCATTATAATTAGGCATTGATAACCGGCCGTCAATCCACTGAAATTAACCATGATGAATATAAAATGCACATTACTCTATCAGTCCTAGCCGTCATCATGCAATTTTAACTTTGTCCCCTAGCCGACAGGATTTTCTTTCTTGGATGCCACACTTCCTCTGCCGACTGGGGGATTTTTGTATTCACATATGCCTATATTGGCACTATTGATTTGATTCACAGTATGCAAAAATTGGCTTTCCGGTCATCCGCTCACCCTCCTGAATTTATCTCCCCGCTTATTGGTTGGCCGGGTTTTATTCTTTGCCTGATTATCTCGCTACGCATCATGCACAAGTAATTACATTGCGGCAAAAAACTATTTTTACGGAGAACAAACAATCAGTTTTTCGTGCGGGTCTTTTTCATCTCATCCACGTAAATCGGTAAAGCATCCAATCTATTTCCGCATGAAGGTGTGATTGGCAGATCACCATTGAGCATCAATTTAAAATTTTTAGAGTCGACACCAATATGGTTGGCTATAGCATCTCCTGCTTGGCTCTGGCCATCTGGTATATATTCCTGTAAATCTTGGCAGAGTTGTTTGAGTTTATGTGTGGTCCAAAAGCTCATTTTACTATCTTCCACAAATTATTGTGCGATATCCATTGCAAATATTAGTCATCTTCCAAAATGATCGCAATGCTCGGTTTACACAATAGTCATAAACCAAATATAGCAAAAAATCCTAAAATGCTGACTGTTAGGGGGGGGTGACAGAAAAATGCGGTTTGAGAGTCTTTTTTTTGCAAAAATCCCATTTTTTTGTCCACACAATACCCATCTTATCCGTCATTATTAATAGACCCTGTTGATCTGCGGATAAGGAGTCAACCCGCTATTTCTCTTTATGGCAATTGCTCATTTCCCCGGGTCAACTCTGTCTTGGTGTACTTGGATTTTATTTGTGTTGGTTTGGCTGTTGCATAAATCCGGATGATTCACGTCCTAATCCGGTTGGTTCTTTCACTGAAGGAACTGACAAAACGTCTGTCGTGGAATTATGTCTGAAAAAAATGCCGTTGCTATACAGCGTATGCATCAAATGCTGATCAAGGAGTATGTAAAAACACACACCGGAGTCAGAGAATCCGAAGTTATTGTGCGTAGCGTCAACGGCAAGGCTGTTTGTGACACAATCGCCCACCTCCTCGCATCTGCTTCCAAAATCAATGCCCAACAACAAATTGATCCTGAAAGCTACCGCAAGCAGATGGAGACCAGCGAAGAGCAACGCTATAAGGATTGCCAGATTTCGATTCAAAGTTCCGCAAAACTTTGTGACTACCTTATCCAATCTCCCTACTACCCATTTACGGAAGAAGATAAGAAAAAAACGGAGGAATACCTGGAACGTTTCATAAAAATTTGCGCCCAACGAACCCAAACCGCGAAGTATATCCGTAAAGCCTTTATGCAAATGATGGATGGCATTACGGTCCCCACCCGTTCAAAGATCAAAAGTGAACTCTCTAAATTTTTTCATGTGATCCTGGATCAACTAAAAGCACAAAAGGCCATCTTTAAACGAGAGTTAGATTTAGGAAACGGTTTCTGTATCTGTATTTTGAAGCAGATGGAAGCCTCAATGCCGAAAGTCCAGGGAAAGTTATCAGAAAAGGATTGGAAGAATGTTGAGAAAGCTTACAAAGTTTTGGTTATCGAGTCCCAGCGAGAAGAGCAGTCCAAAACCGAAGATTTCAACGAACTCAAATCCATTGTCAATTCCATGAAAGGCCATCTGGATAGAAGGCACATTCAATTTCAGGCCATTGAAAAAATCGTAGCCTTTCTAGAGAAAATGATTGAACGGCTCGACAATCCAGAACCACAAGCGAGCAGTGCGAAAGACAAAAAAGTAAAAAAAAGCCGACGAATGGCCTTTTTCTCAAAAATCTTCTCTTCGCAATAATAACTATAAATGGCTGTTCAACATCATGGCACTCGACATAATCCGAGACGCAGCAATTTGTTTGTTAGGGTGTGCATACAGCTGACTACTCGGCTATAGGAAATACTGGCGGATTTCAAAAGATTGAGCTGACTACAGATCCTACCTTACTCATAAAGTTTCCAATGGCTCAGAACTCTAGCTTGAATTGCAACGCTGATGTAGGCCAGTACCCCCCCCACTCAGATCGCTCAGACTATTCAGCGTCACCGAATTCATGTCGATAATTGTGCGATCATTCAAGTTGTCCACAGGCTCGGCACACAGAACCTCTCCAAAAGGCGTTTTGATTGTGCCGGGCTTGTGGTTACTTTATCGGCTTAACCGAGTTGTGCCAGCAAGACGTAGACCACCACCAAAGTAAAAGAAAAAGCGGCAAAGATAAACTCTGCCACTTTAGATTCAATAAATTATTTAAGGAACCAAGCCGTGTCAGTGTTCGCCTTCTTTATAATTACCTCGTTAGATTCACACTTTTCAGTTCCGCATCATCAACATTGATCGTGCTTCTCACATTGGGACCTGAGTTCTGGATGATGAAGACAAAGGGCTGTTCGGCTGTGGCTTCAAGATAGCCGCCGACCTGCAACGTTTCACCTTGCGAGTCAATCAAGTTGTTAAACCGGAAAAGACTCAGCGTCTCCAAACCATTCGTGAGCATAAGAATCGTTGTTCCTTCATTTCCTGAAACCGGACGCACTACTGCTTCAGCCTGTAGAATATCCGGCAGCGTGGCTCCTGCTTCAAGCAAGGCAATATTTGCAGCGGTATTGTTATTACGAATCGTAAGCCGCACAGAGTTATCTCCGCTGTCGCTGGAAAGCCTTACCTGGCCATCTGCGCCACCAACATTTTGAATCACTCCTGTTAGTCCGTCATCAAAATTCCCATTGCTAGCCAACGGTATAGACGAATCCGTGGTTTGCGAAAGCGGCAAGGCTTCAACACTTAGACGGTCCAAATAGACATGTACTGTGGCTTGAGCATCATAGGGAACGACAACTTGCAAATAAGGAAAAACATTGCCGGATGGTGGATCGTAAATCACCGAGATTTCCCGGAGTTGATCTATGGGAATCGCCTCTCCGACGGGATTGGAATAAGCCAACTGGCCGTCGACAGGACTGTTAAGCCCCACCAGGGCTATCTGAGCCCCTGTTGTATCTGCACCACCCAGGATACGCAGAAATGCAGTATTCCCTTCCATTGGCACGTCGGCTGCCGGGAATAGCACCACGCCTTCGCCCGGATCGGCGGTGATTACCAATCCAAATCCGTCCGAATCCAAACCTTGAGGAATGGTTCCGGTGCTTACATCAGCTTGGCCAAAGCCTTCAATCGGACCTGTGACGTATAAGCCATTCTCAAAGTCTTCAGCATTGAAGTTCAACAACATCAATGTTTGTAGAGTGGGTACTGGTGTAAGAGTCGGTATCGAAGGATCAGGCGTATTGGTTGCCGTTGACATTGGTGTAATCGTTGGAGTGGGAGTCGGTGGCGGTGTATGGGTCGGTGTGGCCGTGTCCACAGGTTCTGGTTCTTTGCCTGGCTTCAAAAGGCCGATGACGCAATCATCGACCTCTAAGGTACTGCTCACACCTGGCCCGGCGTTTTGTACCAGAAGTAGTAAAGGTGATGGGCCGTTGTAGTCAATCCGGCTGCCGAATCTCAGTTTGGATTCTCCCGCTTCGAGTGCATCATTCGACGTTACCAATACTACGCTCTCATAACCATTGGTTAGCATAATGGCATTGGTACCGCCACTGCCTTGCGCAACTTGTACAGAGGCTTCCGCCATAACTCGATGTGGTGGAGTATCGGTAATGCCGATCAAGGCCATATTGGCAGCCAGATTGGCAGGCTCAATCGATAAGGAGACGGCCGAGTCATTGTTGACCTGGACAATCTCAACCTGCCCGTCCGCCCCTCCGATATTTTGAATCAGGTCACTGTTGTCACCTTCAAAGGAGCCGTCAGGGACAAGAGGAAGCGTTCCTTTATAGTTGGGTTCATAAGGCATCCGTCCAATAGAAAGCCGATCCAAATAGATCGTTACCGGCCCTGGCGCATCGTGAGGAACAACGACTTGTAAGAAAGGTAAAACAACACCAGCCGGAGGATCATAAATAAGTTCCAACTCCCGGAGTTCATCTGTAGGAATGGCATCGCCAATCGGATTTGTGTAGATCATCTGGCCATCGACCGGATAATTTAATCCAGCCAAAACCACTTGCGCTCCGGAGGCATTTGCACCGAATGCCAACGTGATGACGGCTTTTGCCCCTTTCAGGTCGACCGCGAGATTTGAGAATACGGCCGCCCCTTGCCCCGGTTGTGCAGTCACGATCAGACCATTGCCATCCGAGCCTTTCATGGCCGGAACATTGCCGATTGAAAGTTCTGCAAGTTCATATCCTGTGACCGGCCCAATCGTGACCTTTTCTTGCAGATCTTTGGGGTGGAAATGGAGCATGAAAAGATTCGTGATTTCGGGCTCCGGAGTGGGAGATGGCGTTAGCGTGGGCGTGGGAGTTGCCAGCGATTGCAGTGTGATAATCACCCGGAAGCCAATATCATCACGGCGGAAGTTTCTGGACTGGCCGCCCCGTCCGGCGGAGCGCAGCCATTTCGGCTCACGTGTCCACGCACCGCCTCTCATGATTTTTACGGCGCTGTTTTGCAAATTGACCGGATCTATGATTGGGCTTTCCGCGTAGAAGTCTTTTTTATAGGTATCCGCGCACCATTCCCACACATTGCCAATCATATCGAAGAGGCCGAATGCGTTGGGCACTTTTTCTCCGGCTGGATGTGTTTGCCGTTCTGCATTCCCGCAGTACCACGCATATTCGTCAAGCATGCAAAGATTGCAGGCGTTGTCGCTGCAATCGTCTGCGTCGCCGAAATAGAACCGCGTTGACGATCCGGCGCGGGCCGCATATTCCCATTGGGCTTCGGTTGGCAGTTGGAAATCGAAACCGGTCTGTTCTGACGCTGACTCACAAAACGCGACCGCATTGTCCCAGTTGACGTTTTCAACAGGCAAATCCACACCCTCAAATCCTGAGGGGCTTTCACCCAGTACCGCTGCGTACTGTGCTTGCGTCACCTCAGTCAGCCCCATCCAGAATCCCTCTGAAATGGTTACAGAATGCACTGGTCCTTCATCATCGCGCCGTCCTGACTCATGATCCGGGCTGCCCATTTGAAACTCCCCGCCCGGAATCCAGGCCAAGTACATATTCACATCGGGAGACAATTGTACCGAAAGTCCTACACCCGGCGTGGGCGTCTGTACTGATTCAAACGTCGGTGTAGGTGTTGGCGTAAACGTTGCTGTATCCGTCGGTGTTGGAGTGAGCGTAGGTGTCGGGGTATCACTCGGAGTAACAACAGGTGAGCCAGAAACGCTAAAAGCCAACTCTTCAGTTACCACTTCAAGCAGATTTCCTGCAGTATTCAAAATTGCGCGAACATCGACTTCAAGAGTCCCCGTTCCTGAATTGACAATAGGGGCAAAGCGCAGTGTCAATACGTGAATATTTCCCAATGGACCTTCCAAGGTTTGCGCTTGAAAGTCATTTACAATTATTTTTCCTGGTGTAGATGTGTTCACGCCAGTTGGCGCACCGAATTCGGGATTCTCACCTCCCAGAACTTCTTCAACATGAAGCATGTCGGCTGGATACTGAATTTCAAAATCATAGGCACCTATCGGCTCCGCCAAAGACTGAATCCTCACATCAACATCCCATATTTCTTCTGAATTCACTTCTGCTTGTTCTGAGCGCAATACGACTTTAGTAACGCCAGGCTCGATTAATTCTGTTGCCGTAGGTGATGGAGTTATGGGCACAGGTGTGCTAGTAGGAGTCTCAGGAAGCACAGTCGGTGTAATCCCTGAAGAATAGGGATATTCAACGGGATTTGAGAACATAGAGGTATTGCCGTTTAAATTTGTGACTGTTGCCGTTATAAAGCCTGTTGTAGGTACTGCCGCATTGAACGAAAATAATCCCCGACTTACTTGCGTTTCACCAAGAAAGACCTCGCCTTCATCTTCCGGGTCAGAAAATACCTCCACAACACTGCCATCTGCTACTTCAGCCACACCAAGAATTGACATCTCATTGACTGAAAGAAATTCTGGCGGGGCGATCTTATCCGCACCACGCCGTGTGTCCCGTATGCCTTCACGGCTATGGCCCGTTATTGAACATTGCGAAATTTCTATACGCGATCCAGCCGTAGTTGTTATCAATATCCCGTAACGGCCATTGCGCTTAATATCTGATTGTAAAATGTGGCACTCGTGGCTGTCTTGGCCAATAAAAATTCCCCCTCCACGGTTATCCGTTACTGCATTATCAATAAAGTTCCCGTTCGATTGTTCTATAGCAATGCCATAGGAATCGTTTTTTTCTATCAGATTCCCTTCAACGACCGCATCCACTACCCTGTCAATATGAATACCATAACGTGCGTGATACCGAATTCTGTTATTGCGGACAACCGTTCCTGATTCCTGTCCAATCGAGATTCCATCTCCTGTATTTCCCCATTCCAACAATCCGTCGCGGCTGGAGCCAACAATATTATCAACAACCAAGTTTCGTGCACCGCCGCCTAATCCCACACCGCCAATATTTATTCCACTATTTGCATATCGCTTGCTGTTTCCGAACAAGTTGTTTCTTATGACACTGTCGGTAACACCAATACACCAAATCGACCAATCCGGACTTGGCATGGGTTTGATTTCATTCACATCCACGCCGAAGACATTTTGCTCCACAAGAAGATTGCTGGAATTGTGAACATGTATCTGATTATTGGCTATTAAGTTTCCCGCACCTATTGCGTCACCGCCAATAATGACATCGTCGGATTCAACAATAAGGATGCCCGAACTGACATTCGCAACAGCCTCGGTGCCTGAAGAGTCCGTACCAACATAATTCCCTAAAATCTGGTTATCTGGTGCATTGTGTACATTGATACCCGTTCCATTACCGGAAATAATGTTCCTGTCCAGCAGGTCGACTCCTCCGATGACACATTCTGTAGCGCCCGGCTCAAGCGAGACACCCAGTTGAAACTCGTTGTTGAGATAGGAATTCCCTTCCAGGTCAATCCCAACAAAACAGCCTTTGATTTGATTGCGGCTCGCATGTATTGAAATGAGAAAACCTTCTCCAGCTGCAAATCCTCCAATTGAAATACCTCGGATGATGTTGTCTGACGAATCAACTGATATACCTGAAATCGATTCTTCACTCCCATAATCAACGAGCAGTTGAATGTTAGGAATGCCATCAGAATCATGATCGCCGTTAATTGTGGTCATAGGCTCTGTCAAAGAGGGTAATGCATGGATAATGCGAATGGTTTCTCCGTCAAGATCGCTCGAAAAACGAATGAGACTGCCATTACCGTCGTTATTGGCGTTTTCAATCGCCCAGCGCAAGGTACCCTCATCCGATGTATCGTCTAACGAAGTGACAACATACTCATAAGCATCTCGTTCCCAGATGGGCGTCGGTGAAGGCTCCGGTACATTGTCTGTTATTGTAACAGTTGCACCATTTGAATCGGCGGCGATAAGATTACCCTCAGTGTCCACCAATGTTCGTGTGTTTAACGTAATGGAAGTTTCACCCAGCTGATCCAATGCGTGAAAATCAACATTCAGAACGTGGATATCACCGGTTGGTCCGTCAATTGACTGAGTTTGAAGGTCATTAACCAGAATTCTCCCCGGTGTGGCCATATTCTGACTTAGCGGGGCTCCAAACTCTTGCGACTCCCCGGCTGATATCGAGACGGCCTCCAAAAAACTCGGATCATACTCGATCTTTAAGTCGTAGGCTCCTAAGGGACTGCTACCCGAATCAATTCTCACTTCGACTTGTAGATCGCCGCCCGGCAGCACCCAGTTTCTTTCAGGTGCAATATAAGAAGATTGAGCAAGGCCATGCAGGCACACACCAAAAATACTGATCACATAAACGGTGATTCGCGCAAAATCCGATAATTTGGTTTTCAGGTTCAACTTCATAACGACAAAGCCCTCCGGATAATAGCTGCTTTGAGTTCCAAATCCTCTACCATAATCACTGCGGTGGATCCACAAGTTCCGCAAGTATCTGAGAAATTAACATGGCATCACCGATGTCGCATTCACCGTTGTCGTTTATATCACAAAGAGCAAAGAATTTTGGAACGTCGCCCATCCAGGGTCGGTAGCCTGATAAATGCTGGGAAATTAGCATGGCATCACCAATGTCCAATACGCCATTGTCATTCACGTCGCCCAACATTCCAACAACCACGCTTATTTCAAACCGGTTCCAATCACGATTCAGCTCTTCTCCGCCCGTACCGAAGAAGTCTACTTCGGTGAGAGTTCCACCAGTCTGACCTTCTGCATGGCATTCAAGGACCAGTGTGGCAATGTGAATTGCCCCGGTAGGACCATCAAGTGTCGTCGATTGAAAGTCATTCAAAAGAATACTTTGCCCGTCTTCGACAATACTGAACGCCATGGGTGCACCAAAATCCGGTGAAGTTCCAGGCAGTAAATCGACGATTCGAACGACCAAAGTATCATCCAGGGATATCTTCAAGTCGTAAGCACCAAGAGGCACGGAAGCATTAACCATAATCCGCAACTGCAGTGTATCGCCTATAGTTGCCGAATTCGGTCCTTCCCAAGTAAGCATGACATCCGTTTGGGCATATACACTGATCGGATTCGTAGTACTTAGGACAAGTAGTACAAGAGTTATGGCCATTAACGATGCAATCTGAATTCTTGCTACGGTCTTTTCTTGATTTCTGCTAAAAGTATACATAAGTAAACCTCCCTCCATTATTGCTCATTCGGATCTGGGCGAAGTTCAGCCAGAACTTGGGAAATATACAGTGCGTCACCGATATCGATGCGTCCATTCTGGTTCATATCTGCATTCACGGCATTTCTAACTTCGTCGATAAGTTGGGCCAGGAACTGCGAAATCATTAGGGCATCACCAATATCTAGAAATCCGTTGTCATTGGCATCACCTAAGATGGTTGGCTGTAAAACAAATGAGAAAGCATCTCCCACACTGGGAAGAATCAGACTCTGATTATCGACAATCATCCGGGCCGTTATGCCTCCTTGTAACTGGCCTTGTTCTGGACCCGTAAAAACGAGCATGGCAAGAGCGTGTTGGCCGCCGTCAGCTCCATTTTCCGTTGACATATAACTGTTGAGCAACAGGCTTGAGCCGTCATTCATGATATGAAAACTCTTCGGACCGCCCCAAATAACATTGGCTGGAGATTCAACATCAACCATTGAATAGTCAGAAGCGGACTGAAGGCTGATCTCGATGTCATAACCGCCAACTATATAAGAACTGTTAGGCGGGGATATCTGGGGCACATCAATCATAAGTTCACATTTGATATATCCTGTAACCGGCTCAACCGTTGGAGCAGTCAGGTAAACGCGGACTTTTTCATCAGGTGGAGCTAAGTAAAAAGTCCCTATATTTCCATTACCACTGGCTTCCACCTCCCCTGGTGATACCAATTCTAAGTAGCGACCCCCAGGTGGTCTCCAACCACTTGTCCCCCAAACCTCGTATACAAGATTTTTCATAAGCCAGTGTTGAACTACTCCGCCGACAACAGAATTAGAGGACCGTATTTCAACAACACTGCCATCGGAACCTGGGACATTCGGCGCTAAACTTCGCAACTGAAAATCAAGGAGATCAACTGGATTGTCATTCTCATCTACAACGTTTCCGTCTGTTTTGCACATGGTCAAATCAACGGTGCGATTTTCCGACACATCTATCTCAAGCATTAATCCCCCACTTTCATCAGGCGATGAAAAATTCACTGCATATCCCCACGGAGGCATCAAAATATAAATGAGACCATTTTCGTCGGAAGCACCCTCAGAACTATATGTATCCAACATGCCGGGTGCTTGTGATTGACCTTGGTATTCGCCCCAAGGATGAGCCCAGGCACCCCAACCCGCCACGGGATTCCCATCGGCATCGAGCATCCTTAGAGTTAAAAGAACTTGCCCTTCTGGTATTTCGGGCGGCAGATTTTGATAGACGTATTCAGTTGTCGGGAAAAGAAGGCCAATTGGATAGTCGAGAAGTGCTGGATCGCTGTAACTCGCGACTTCTTCACCTGCTGGTGTAATGATAACGACTCGGCTATTACTACAGTCGGATACGATGTAGTTCCCATCGGCCATTTTTAGCACTTTACGGAGGGAAAATGGCAGGGACACTTCATTGATGAGTGAGCCGGATGGAGAGAATTCTCGGATTGTACCCCCGATATCCGGTGAAATAAGATTGCCTTCCTGAGTCAAAGATATTTCGTGCACGAACCCGACATCGACTGCAAATTCTTCCCATGTATCAGTAGCATTAATATACTTGAATATTTTATTGCTTGAAGATACAAAGAAATTAGATTCGGAATCACATACCACTCCTCTCAACGTTCCCGCATCTGGTGGAATTAAAAAGTCTACAGTGTTTCCTTCTGCATCCATGCGTAGTATACCAGTTGCCGAAATAGCAACATGCACAAGCCCTGAAGAGGAAACACTTACACCATCAGGACCATCTGGATAAAAAGAAGTATCAATCGTTTTTGCGGGCTGCCCATTGATTAATCGTACCATACTTTGAGAGCCCAAACTGGCAATCCAAATGGAACCATCATCGCTCTGAGCAATATCATGCGGCCCTTGCATGCTGTTTGAAAATACTGTTGTGAATTCACCACTGGTGAGATCAAGTCGAAGAAGTTGATGTGTATACTCACTAACCACGTAGACAATGTTCTCATTTGCAGAAATAGATTGAGAAGATAAGACATCCTGTGATTTCTCACGCAAGATATTCTGCGGTTGTTTCTCCTCCAGCCCCCATATCCGCAAACTTAGACCAAAAATTAAACAAAATAGGAAAGACTTTTGAATCGCACTGGGAACCTGCATTACGTTCCTCCTCCTTTTTCGATTCCGAATGGCAATCAGACAATTGCCTTGGAAACACAGATTCATCCTTCAAATACGTATTGATGCCGCAAAAGTATGTGCAAATGAATCCACTGATTTTACTGTAGAAATATTGTGTGGGATAGGAGGTATTTAAAAAATGAATGAATCTTCATCGAACGCCTTCACTTCACCGAATACAAGCGCAAGCCACTGAAACACCAAGATTTACGAGCAGATCATTCAAGTATTTCTGAGGCTAACATATCACCAAAGGCTCGCCTACACACCTTCAACCGGCCTCAAACACTCCCTCAAACACCTTTGCCATCGTCGGCCAATACCCCTGCTGCATCAACTCACTACACACACGGGAAACGATCCGGTCCTGGTTGCTGCTGACGGCATATCGAATGCATTCTGGATGGCAGTAATAATCAGTCCCGAGTCCTGACTCCTCTTCAATGTGATTGTGCAGATCGGCGATTCCCTGCCCAATCAGCCTGCGAATATCAGCCTCATTGTTTACAAACTGCAATGCCGAGAAGTAGTGATGCAGGGCTTTGACTTTTTCTACGACGGATTCCAATAAATGACTTGAGCAACCATTCTGTTCAGTTCTTCTCTCGTTGCCGACGTCATCATCTACAAGTTAATACCAGACCACACCTGAGAAAAAGTAGTATTCATCATCACCCGATCTTGCAACCACATGAGGGGCAATTACTATATCCCCCCCAGCATAGTAACTTATATTTACTTCCCAATAACCACTGTCTCCGTCAGGTCTAATGAAGCATTCTTTTACAGATGCTTTGCCAATCTGACTTCTTAGAACATCGCTTAAAATATTACATATGTAATCAAGGTCTCCCCGGTATTCACCATCATATTTTCCTTTGAGTGGGTGAATACTCCCGCAAGACAGAACCGGAAGATCCGCCAGCAATGATCTAAAGTCAACATCGTCAAATGAAGAACCCCTCCAAATAGCCTCGTGAGTCGGGTACTTTTGCCTAAAAGCATTGGGTATCTTTCTTTCTATCTGACGAATGCTTTTTGAAGCTTCGTCACGCACGATCCTGCACTCCTCTTCGGTGCCAATATTGTCCTCTAGCAGTGTTTCTAAGTATGGCAAACATTCTGGTTCTCCTATTTTTCCCAGAGACCAAGCCACCTCACGCCTAACGCAATAATTTGGATCGCTCACCAGTTTTCCCAAGTGCTGGATCGCATGTCGATTGCCCAATCCACCTAAAGTCCATGCACAACCTTCCCGCACACCACAATCAGCATGACTCAAGCCAGCGATAAGTTCATCATATACATCCGAGGTAAATTCATCGTCTGAGGCCCAATTAAGGAGTTTGTCATGCGCATCAATCCCTTCCGAAGTTCTCGAATCACCACTCCATATCTGTATCAGAGAGCGAATCTTTTTTTTGTCCATGATGTCGTTTTCTTCTTTGTCCATGACGTCGTCGTCTGATCTAGCATGTTCGCTTATCAACTTTTCATAAACAATGTTAACATATACGTTTGCTCTGTAAGAAATGATGACTTTCCAAGGTAGCAACCAACGCAGTTCAAAAGTACCAGGTTTTTTTCCAAAGCCAAATATGCCCTCACGCACTCTTTTTACACAAGTAATGGTCTTAACTTCTGCACCATCAGGCAATTTGCTCTTTGAGGCGGTTTTTGCCTCATTTTCAGAGTAAGCCACTGAGGTCAACTTGCCCCGCTTTGGCTCTTGTATAATTTCGATATGTTTGATCCTTGACTGCATAGGAATTTTATTCTTCGCATCATTCACTGCAAGATTCTCTGTATTCCCTTTGCCTTCTACGTTGTCTAGTTTATCACCCCGTATCACCTTAGTCTCTATCACTTTTGCATTCTCCGGCACTAATAGGCTTGCCTTTTCTTCAGCTCCCTCAACGGTAGATGCCGAGACGCGAACCTCTTTTCTAGAAACGAAACATTCTCCCACTCTTCTAAGATCAATAGCCGTACCCATACCGTCGATTGCCTTAGTTGATAATTCAACGCCAGAAACATGAAGAAAATCGCGAAAACATGCTGGTCCCTGGCCGACATATCCAAACTTCATGAACACATTATCAGTCCACCGGTGTCCGTCACTGTAGATAAATGTTATAGATTCCCGAGTTCCAACAACCTGCTTCAGCTCCCCATGTTGTGCAATCAATTCACGGGCTGTTTGCATGTAAGTCTTCTCAATGCTCATGAGATCACTACCGCTCCTCTCTCATTGCCGTTCATTTCCTATTACTGATCCCACCAATGACTTTCAAGAATCCCTTTCATGGCCTCGCCAAACTGCAGGTCAACTGCTCGCCGAATAGATTCTTCATCCGTTTTCCCGCTCGCTTGTCCGCGATAAGTAGCAACCCAAATAATTGATTCATTTGGACCGTGGAAAGTGTATTTTACATTAATCAATGTTTCAATGCGTTTGTCTAACATATTTTCGTGGAATACTGATACGATCTCTGGGACTACGATTGATTGAAAACCTTTTTCGAAATATTTGCCGTCAAGACTTTCAACAATGACAGTTTCTTTGAATAATCTTCCGAACAACTCCTTCAGGCTTTTTCTCATATCAATTATCAATCCGTACCTATTAGGACCGCTGCTACAATTTCTTTCTGGTATATAGAGTACAATTCTGGCTGGCACGACTTGTTCTGGAGCAACAACAATATTTGGATCGTCTATTGTAATTACACTGGGCTCTGTAAAGTAGTTAGTTTTAACCTGCACGCATCCCAAAAGGGATGAAATTAACATCAACACGCAGACATTTCTCATTTTTGTTCTCCAACTTGAAAATCGAAATCAATGGTCGAAGATTCTTTCAGTATTCGTGCGCTGCATCGAATCATCAAAATGTCTTCTAAAGAATCAGAAAATCCAAGCTTAAAATAAACCATTCCAAAATGTGAATGGTTCGGAAGAATGGTGTTCTCCTGTAATTCCAATTCTGAAATTAATAAGTTCACAAGCTGTGCTTTCTTCAATTTATTGTGTGCCTCGCGCTGCAAATATATTCCATGTCCAGCAATGGGGGAAGCAAATAGTGGTGACACAAAGAAAGTTCCAACGAGATAGACTTTAGTATCCTGCAAACTTCTTCTAGATTGCCGAAACGATTCATCTTCAAGATTTGAAGAAAAGGGATTAATTCTCCTTGGTATATAACCACGTTCACGAGAAATTAAGTAAAAACTGGATGAAGGCAAAAAGTATATCGTATCTTTGCTATTATTTTGGACGGCAATGTGTATCGGCACAATTCCCTCTGCAAGCAAGTCTGTTCCAAACAGTGCAAGAACTCGTTGGGGCTCAAGCATGGGATCAATAGCCACTTTTAGACCTGCAATTTCTTTGGTTTTCCGATTTTGTATAAACTCTGACGTACAAACGTTTGCCAATTCATTACGAGTTGGTGTTGTGCATCCAAATAGGAGTAAGATTACCATGGACAGCAAGTACGGCATATACATTTTATGGTCAAATGATATATTCATCATGTTATGGCAGCACCTAATTGGGTGGTATCGGAGATAGGACGAATGAGGTTCTCCACGAAGCAAATATTGCATATCTTTATAATAGGTAATTTTGTTGTGATTTTACTTCCTCATTGATGACACTCAATCACTAGTCGGACACCACCCTGAAACCCGTGTTGCCGTTTGCATAGCTGGGTGCAAAGCTGTACCGCATTGCCGAGCGGCAGTATTTTGATGAAAACCCCCATGAACCGCCGCGCCGCACTTTGTTTTGATTGGGGCCTTCATTAAGCGGATCAATGGTTGGTGCGCCGCCGTAGAAATGTGGATCGTACCAGTCTTGACACCATTCCCAGATATTGCCGCTCATATCGAACAACCCCCATTCGTTTGGAAGCAGTATGCCGACTTCGTGGGTTTCTAAGTTGCTGTTCTTACTGCACCATGCATAATTGACAATTTGTTCGTAGTTCTCGTCGTCTCCCCAGTAGAACCGTGTGCTTGTGCCCGCCCGGCAGGCATATTCCCATTCTGCTTCCGTCGGCAGACGAAAAGTTCGTATGCTTAGACCATTTAAACGTTCGATGAAGATTTGGCAATCGTTCCATGATACTTGTTCAACCGGGTAGTCATGATCCCCTTGGAATCGAGATGGATTGTCTCCCATGAGGATAATCCATTGTGCTTGTGTTATCTCATATTTGCTCATATAGAACGAATTAGAAATTGTAATTTCTCGTTGGGGACCTTCATCTTCATATCGATCCTGTTCAGAATTGCCTGAGCCCATATTGAATGAACCTGGGGGTATAAGAGTCAACTCCAATGGCCTTGCTTGTTCAGGCAGACCAGGTATATCAACGATTGACGTTGAAAAAGGCACGGGTATCATCGTCGCCGTTGGGGTAGATGTGGGGATTGGTGTCGTGTCACAGGCGTATGGATCAGATCCCACTTGTGGAGAATACGCGAAACCGGATACGAGCCAGCCCGAATCGGAGAACTGCGCTTCGCCCAAACGATCCCGAAGTGAAATAATGTCGCCCCAGTCATCGCACGTCAGAAAATTATTGCGCACATCCACTGCGTCTCCGGCATTCAGTTCGGAATTCTCAACAATCCCCTCTATGCTCTTTAATTGATTTGACTGGCAGTTCAGAAGTACGAGCGCGAGGTTGAGACTGACGTCCAGGTTCATCAACTGGTTGTTGTAGCAATAGAGAGTCTCCAACGCGGAATTCTGCGAAACATCCAGGCTCGTTATCTCATTAAACGAGCAACTCAGGTATTGCAGTGCGGGATTGTGAGAGACATCTAGGCTCGTCAACTGGTTGTTGCTGCAAAAGAGAGATTGCAGTGCGAAATTCTGAGTGACATCCAAGTCTGATAAGCTGTTATTGTTGCACCCTAAAGTCCCCAGCGCAGGATTATTGCGGATATCCAGGTTCGTCAGCTGATTAGTGCCGCAATAGAGAGTCTCTAGAAAAGAATTCTGTGAGACATCCAGGCTCGTCAACTGGTTGTTATAGCAATAGAGATATCTCAGTGCGAAATTCTGAGTGACATCCAGCCTCGCCAACTGGTTGTTGTCGCAATAGAGAGTGATCAGTTCAGGATTCCTGGAGACGTCCATACTAGTCAGCTGATTATTGTAACAAAGAAGATATTCCAGTGCGGGATTATGGGAGACATCCAAGACCGTCAACTGATTGTTGTCGCAATAGAGAGATTGGAGTGCGGGATTATGTGAGACGTCCAAGACTGTCAACTGGTTGTTGTTGCAATAGAGAGTCTCTAGCACAGAATTCTGTGAAACATCTAGGACCATTATCTCATTGCCGGAGCAGCCCAAAAATTGAAGTACGAGATTGTGAGAGACGTCAAGATTCGGCAACTGATTGTTGTCGCAATAGAGAGTCTCTAATGCGAGATTGTGAGAGACATCTAGACTCGTCAACTGGTTGTTATAGCAATAGAGATATCTCAGTGCGAAATTCTGAGTGACATCCAGCCTCGCCAACTGGTTGTTGTAGCAATAGAGAGTCTCCAATGCAGAATTCTGTGAAATATCCATGATTGATATCTCATTAGACGAGCAACTCAGGTATTGCAGTACTGGATTGTTGGAGACGTCCAGGCTCGCCAACTGGTTGTTGTAGCAATCAAGAGATTGGAGTGCGGAATTGTTGAAGACGTCCAGGCTCGTTAACTGGTTGCTCCCGCAATAGAGAGTCTCCAATGCAGAATTCTGTGAAATATCCATGATTGATATCTCATTAGACGAGCAACTCAGGTATTGCAGTACTGGATTGTTGGAGACGTCCAGGCTCGCCAACTGGTTGTTGTAGCAATCAAGAGATTGGAGTGCGGAATTGTTGAAGACGTCCAGGCTCGTTAACTGGTTGCTCCCGCAATAGAGAGTCTCCAATGCAGAATTCTGTGAAATATCCATGATTGATATCTCATTAGACGAGCAACTCAGGTATTGCAGTACTGGATTGTTGGAGACGTCCAGGCTCGTCAACTGGTTGTTATAGCAATAGAGATATCTCAGTGCGAAATTCTGAGTGACATCCAGCCTCGTCAACTGGTTGTTATTGCAATAGAGATATCCCAGTGCAAAATTCTGAGTGACATCCAAGTCTGATAAGCTGTTATTATTGCACCTTAGAGTCCCCAGCGCGGGATTATTGCGGATATCCAGGTTTGTCAGCTGGTTGTAGTCGCAATAGAGAGATTGCAGTGCGGGATTGTAAGAGATATCTAGGCTCGTCAACTGGTTGTTATTGCAATAGAGATATCCCAGTGCAAAATTCTGAGTGACATCCAAGTCTGATAAGCTGTTATTATTGCACCTTAGAGTCCCCAGCGCGGGATTATTGCGGATATCCAGGTTTGTCAGCTGGTTGTAGTCGCAATAGAGAGATTGCAGTGCGAGATTGTGAGAGACATCCAGGCTCGTTAACAGGTTGTAGTCGCAATAGAGATATTGCAGTACGGGATTCTGAGTAACATTCAGGCTTGTTATCTCATTATCAGAGCAGCTCAAGAATTGCAGTGCGGGATTATTGTCGATATCCAGGTTCGTCAACTGGTTGTTGTCGCAATAGAGATATCTCAATGCAGTATTGTAAGAGACGTCCAGGCACATTAACTCGTTGTCGTAGCATTCAAAACCTATCAAGCCAGTAAAAAATTCAATTCCGGTGGCATTAGCGATGTGCCTTTCGGCGCAGTTAAGTGTGCCCGTCCTGACTTCAGCCTCTTCGGCAGTAAAGGGCTCGCCGGGCTCCACCTCCATAAAATCTTCCACGGCCGCACGGAAGTTAGAATCAGGAAAATTCGCCGCCGTATTGATGTTCTCGTCAGAGTAAGGTGTACTCGTTGAGGTCGGTATCAGCGTGAACGTAGGTGTGACTTCTGGCGTGGGAGTTATTTGTGGTGTAGGGGCTACATGCTCTGACACAATAACCGGTATGACCACAATTTCGTCAACATACACGATGCCCATTTCATTTGCCAAGGAGACGACCTGAAAAGCGGGGACAATAGCATCATCCTTAGGGTCATAGATGATCCTCATGGTATGCCATCGGTCTTGATATTCAGCACTATTTGCGGGCATGTTGACGGCCAACGAGCCGTCCACAGGAGCGTTTAAACCGACGAGAGCGAGATAAAGATTAGGTGTATTGGTCCATACATTACATTCGATGAGGACTTCGCCCGAACCCGCCTCAATAGATGGACCATAGACAATGAGACCATCGCCATCCCCTGTGACGATTGTGAGTCCCCTGCCGTCAGAGCCTTGTCGCTCCGGCACTGAGCCAAACGAATATTCCGCCAAATCGTACTCGCCGGGCTGCCCGGGGATATCGATTAGCAAGTCATCTGCGGTATCCAAGTCAATCGTTACAGAGGTCTGAGCATTGGACATCAGGGCCGTGAGAGAGAGAAGAGCCAACCAGAGAGAGCGTTTCATCGCAAACCTTCTATCGTGCACGTCTATATTTTTGTGATTATCCCAGTTGTCGGATCCGCTGTAAACCAAGTTAATCGGCCTAAGCGAGTCGATTGCAAACGAATCTCCCTTAAAGCGATATATTCACTTAGCATTCTTCAATTGTATAGCCAGTATTTGGCATTTCTCATCTTTGGTAATGAGTACCATTATCAATATAATCCATACTATTTTAAACTGATTTATAATATCTATGCATTGTGGAAAGTGGACTAATGATCAATCTGCCGGTAATGCCCATTTCAAGAATTCATGGCATCAATAAAACCGCCATTTTTTAAATCTTTGAATATTAAAACCTTATAGCCTCATAGATTTGGTGCACTAATCTTGTGGACTTCCCGCCCCTGAAGGCAGAGCGTGCCCAAGAAATCTTGCAACAGATAGACGATCTCAGTGAAGAAGAGATTGACAGTCTTCTTAACACCACGCTCTCCGATGACCTGTAGCTCTTTCCGGTGTCCTGACCTCCCGAAAAATGCTATCTGATTTAACAATGTCGATCCACGGCAAGGAGAATCCCTTGTGGATCGCAGAGCAAATCCCGGGGAACACAAAGCCAGGTTTATCAAGGCTTCAGGCGATTCTGAGAAACTCAAACCTACAGATCGCCAATCAGATGATCTCACAAGACTCAGGGGAACATCCATCCAATACTCCACGCCGATTTTCACTGTGCTACCCTCAGGAGACGAACACCGTCGTAACGGGAGCGGGCATTCGGCGAGATGAATGTGCGATACGCCGAACGGCTGTATTTGGCTTGTCCTCCCCAGCAGCCGCCACGCTTGATACGGTACGAGCCTATTATGGGGCCTTGTGGATCTGTCTGGTGGCTCGAAGAATAACTTCCCTCAAAGTCACCACACCACTCCTCCACATTCCCACTCATATCATATAATCCCCACGCGTTCGGTAATTTCTGCCCCACAACCTTCGTTCCATTCGGTGATTTATTTCCAAAGTACCACGCATAGCGGCCAATCTCTGAATACGATGGATCATCACCCCAATAGAATCGCGTCATCGTACCTGCACGGCATGCGTATTCCCACTCCGCCTCACTCGGTAGACGGAAACTCCCTCGCCCCATACCATTTAAATGGCTGATAAACGTCTGGCAGTCGTCCCAACTCACGGTATCCACCGGGTAATCATCGCCAACACGATCACCACTTGTTGGATTTGAACCCATCACCGCAAGCCATTGTGCCTGAGTGATCTCGAACATGCCCAGGAAGAATGGCTGCGAAATCGTCACTTCGTGCTGTGGTCCTTCGTAACTGTCACGATCCTGTTCGTTATTTGGTGAACCCATCATGAATGTTCCTGCCGGTATTAAAACCATTTCTAAAGGCTTCGCATTGGATGGAAGACCAGGAATATCTATTACAATGCTTTCACTTGTGGAAATCGCAGGTGTTGGTGTCGGTAAGGGAGGGGGCAATGTGCCATTGTACAACCTCACTAGACGCAAACCATGCGAAGATCCTAAAAAAGTGCGTCCATCTGGCAAACTGAAACCACGTGCCGCCGACTGGCAATTGTTAGAAGAGTATTCCCAGGAGCCGCCACGCATTACACGATATGGTCCTCCTGGTATGGGACTTTGAAAGTCTCCAATGGGGCCTATTGGATCGATTTGTGGTTCATATTGATAATAACCTAGCCAATCCGAGCACCACTCCTCCACGTTCCCGTGCATATCGTATAAGCCCCATGGATTTGGCCTTTTATTAGCTACTGGTTTCGGGCCTGAATAGCTATTCATGAGCCACCACATATACTCACTGCAAGAATATGTATTTTGGGTGTCTTCACACAGCATATCCCCAAACGAGAACAATGTGGTTGTGCCTGCCCTGCAAGCGTACTCCCACTCAGCTTCTGTCGGCAATCTGAATGTCCCTCGTCCCATTTCGTTCAATCGTTCAATGAAATCCTGACAGTCATTCCAGTTCACATAGTTAACCGGGCAATTATCGCAACCAGGGAAACCATATTGTTGACTTTCAGGGCTATCTACAGACGGATTTGAACCCATCACCGCAAGCCATTGTGCCTCAGTGATCTCGAACATGCCCAGGAAGAATGGCTGCGAAATCGTCACTTCGTGCTGTGGCCACCAGAAACCAGATGTACCTTGCTGGTATGGTGACGGACCCATCATGAATGTCCCAGCAGGAATCAAAACCATATCTAATGGAATTGCCCCCGTAGCTGAACCGAAGATATTGACTCGAATCTCTTCGAGTCCTGACATTTGATTCGTACCGAGAGTCCAGATACTGGTGACTTCCCCGCTCGTAGGCGTTGCGGTTGGTATTGCGGGTTCCGTGGGAGTCGGTGTAGAGGTTGGCGCGATTGTTGGCGCGAACATCTCTTCCAACACGCTACTGGTTACACCGAGCGGTGTGACGACGATCTGGTCCAGGTAGACGATCGATGACGCAGGCGAGGTGGCCACGACTTGGAAGGCGGGCATGACCGCGTTGTCGCGGGGATCATAGAGCACCTCCATGGTGTGCCAGGAACTCATATAGTCCGCGCCGTTGATGGGCATATTGGCGATCAGGGAGCCGTCGACCGGCGCGTTCAATCCCACGAGCGTCATGAACACATCCGGTCCCGAGGACCACACCGAACAACGGATCAACACCAATCCCTCGCCCGCGTTTACGCTCGGGCCGTAGAGAATGAGTCCTTCGCCTTCGTTGAGGGTAATCGTCAATCCCTGTCCGTTGGTCCCTTCCCCAGAAGGAATAAGACCAAACGCATAGGAAGCCTGCTCGAACCCACCGGGGGCGGCAATAAGCAGCCCCTCCGCGCTGTCCAGATTGACCGTAACCGGAGCCTGCGCGAAGCACATCGGTAGAAACACCAGGGCAAAAACAGCAAGAGCGAATAAACGGTTCATTGTAGACTCCTGAATTCGGGGAATCGGCCTTTGCCATTCAGTGTCCATAGGACCATTGTTCTATCTTATCCGTTATATTAGCAGATTTGGATTCAGTTGAAGAATGATTTTGTATGCGGCGGTTTAAAAGTGCGACGTTAGGTGGGGCGGTTTAAAAGTGCGGCACACAATGTAACTTTAAATGTATCAATGACTAACAAACAGCTGGAAGAAATAGGGGTTATTGATGCAATCGCGAATCTGGCCTAATGGATATGGTAGAACATATCGAATCGTCAAGACAACAGGCTCTTTTTTAACCACTCTCAACCCACCCCTCAAACACCTTCGCCATCGTCGGCCAATGCCCCTGCCTTATCAGTTCGCTACACACCCGCGACACAATCTGCTCCGTGTTACTGCTGACGGCATATCCAATGCATTCCGGGTGCCTGTAGAAATCGGTGCCTAGCCCTGATTCTTCTTCAATGTGATTGTGCAGATCGGCGATTGCCTGCCCAATCAGCCCGCGAATATCCACATCATTCTTCACAAACTGCAATGCCGAGAAGTAGTGATGCAAGGCTTTGACTTTCTCCACGACAGATTCCAATAGATGACCTGAGCAACCATTCTGTTCTGTTCTTCTTTCGTTGCCGACCTCATCCAACTCATGAAAATCCATTGCCACCGTCGCCGCTTTGAAAAAGTCTTCAGCCGATAGTTCTTTCCATGCCTGCTCAGGTTCTTCGACAACCTTCTGCAGCCATTTCACGATATTACATCCCCGGTACGTCCAGAATGATATGCGTGTTGACATTGAAGCGTCTTTGCCATAGATATCCTCATTCCATTCGTAGTTGGCTCGTTGAATCCGTCTCGTCAATTCGGATACAAGCCCGTCATCTTTGCCGAGTTCCATCATTGAGCCCACGAGATACACCAAATACAACTTGTCCTTCAGGTTCAAAACATGATTCTGAAAGATCTCTCCGCTGGCAAACATATTCTGTAATGCCCATTCCAACCGGTCTCTGCGAAATCGCCGTATCCTGTCGTTCTTTTCAAGCAGTTCCCTCTGGGCGATCCCATCATCCACGGCCTGAAAACCAATGTTCGTTAAATCGATCTGATGATAGACCATTTTCTCAACTCCTCATTCACAAAGCCCGACCAGTCTGGCTGTTAAACCTTCACCGGCCCCAATCTCAATTTCCACTTTTTTACCAACCGCCTTTTGAAGAAAGCCCTGATTTATCCTCGCAATTTCTCGTTCGGGTAACCCAAGTTTCTTGATATTCGACAACAATATTCGGTTATCGTCTTTTCCACAGACTGGCGTATATTGCTTAACGATTTCATTGTAGCCGCCTGGCCCATCACACAGATAGGTCCAAACAAACGTAGAGTTTCCTTCTTCTGTCAATTCTTTTCTTACGCTGTAGATTTTGGCGATCATCATTTTGATACCTCGTGTGTGGATTCCAACGTTACAATGCTCGCACCATCTGAGCCGTGGTATATCCGTCCTTCATACTGACAGCAATCTCAACTTCTCTTCCGCTCAATTTCTGTAGAAATCCTGAATTGATGTTGGAGACCTCAATGTTGGCAAATCCCAACTTTTCCATGTTGGACAGCAAATAGCCGTTGTTATCCTTTCCTCCGATAACCGTATACTGATTAGCAGTTTCAATACCGCCGTTTTGGCCTCGATACGCATACTTCCATACCAATTGCTCATTCCCCTTTTTGGAGGTCGATTGCACTACGCTCTCGATTCTCGCTATGATAACTCCGTTTTTTGATGCATGATTTTCTGTTCCTGTATTCGATTCGGCTCGGTTCGATGCAGAAGAATCATCTCCAAAGAACTCATCGCTTAACGGTGAGACAAATGCTATACTTTCCTTTTCATTTTGGTTTGCGTTTACATCTGGTTCAATATGGATCGTAATTCTAAGACCTTCCACACAAACAGCTAATTCTCTCCTTTCATTGTTGTCACTCATCTTATTCACTCCTTTGCCAAATCGTTTCCGACTCGACCATCTTCTCACTCCATAGCCTTCTGATTGCCATAGGACTTCTGTAGGCCACGAACTGATCCGTATGGACTATGATACTGTTGGCCATTGTTTTTCGCCCTCAGGCATTTTTCCTTCCTGTTCGTACTCCCAATAGGCACTGAGCATATTCCGGACAATTTCGCCTTTACTGGTATTCTGCTTCTCGCTTTCCTGTTTGATGTTCCGGTACATCTCTTCCGACATCACTACCGTTAACGGGCATCTGTATTTGGCTCGCTTCATGTTTTGCCTCCTGTTGAGACCAACATCATGATCTCAATCATTTCTTTATAGTTTGTCCTGAATGGAAATAGACAAGTGCAGAATCGTTTGAAGAAGGTCGGCAATAACGAAGCCAGGTATAATAATCCTTAGAGCTTGGCAGATACTCTATGGCTGCCGTCATAATGCAGATGACAGACCTGACACATCTGACAGAAAATAGAGACAATGGGAGACTTTGAGTGTAAAAGAAGATCAAACTGGTAATGCAACAAGCTAACTCTGCAACTTATGCGATAATCGTTGAAAAATCGGTGTTTTGCCTATTGCACTGCAAACAACAATCGCATGTTTCAATGTTGTGCTGACAGATATGACACTTACTACTTTTATATATCCGTATGATCATTTTGTTTTTTGATCAAAAGATGATTGTAAATGCTACGATCTCTGACAGATTACATACGTATCGCATTTCATGTTGATTGCAGGTTGTGCATTTGTAGCTTACGATTTGGATTCAAAATACATGATGATAAAAAATTGCTGTTCTAACTCCAATGATTGTGAAAAGGTGGTTGTCTATTTTAGCTAAGAGCATTCTGAATACAGCATTGCCAAGCGCATAAGACATAAACAAGATTAGTTGCAACACAGGGGATATATCGAATGTGTAATTTTGATCTTAGTAGCAGCATCAATGCTTTCGATGAGTAGGTTTGAAAACCTTTTGGTTCAACCGGCAACTATGAGAATATTCAAATACGATTGATAAGGAGCATACGAACACAGAACAAACATGCAAATGCAACGGTGTACACCTATATGGGAAATTGCATCTGTTCTATATTCAAACTACATACGTATCGTCTTTAATTGAAAAACGATTTCATGTTCAATAATATGTGTCATATGTGTCAGATCTGTCAGTTTGATGAAGGCAGGCACTGTTCCACACCCCTAAATATCTGTCAGAAGTGTCAGATCCGTAAGATCCGTCAGGGTGAAGATAGTGTATTGTTGGTTTTATAGAAAAAGTGATTGAAAACAAGAAGATAGATCGCTGATGGTTAGAGTTCCTTGGGGGTTGGTACTAGCACACGCACATCGGATCATCGTCGTCTTCGGGATTATCTGTATCGTCATACTCAACTCCATACCGGCTACAGAGTTTACGAATTAATTCTTCATCCCAGACAATCCCACGTTCTGATCCATCGTTGTATCTTTCAAAACCGAGTCTTTGCAGGATTCTGCCCATTGTTACTGGGGACATACGAAAACGTTCCGGTTGGTCATAATCGAGATAATCTTGAATATCGCTATTTGAAAGTCTACCGTTCTTGATTTTGCCTTTGGCTTCAAGAATAGCCTTCAGCACCTTTGCTTCTTTGGTATCCGAATTGGCTTCACGTCGGTCTTTTTCTACCTGCTGGATAAATTTGTGAAACCATTTATCGTCTATCCGTATTGCTGTCATGATCTGTAATAGCGGACGGAGAATATCCCCAAGTCGCCCTACTGCCGGTTTGCTGACAATAGGAAGTTCCTTGTTCAACCATCGAGCCCGAAAAGCTAAAAGTCTTTCTCTGTACGGAAGTCCGTCTTTAACCTTTATATCATTGTCGAATATTCTATTGGTTTCAGGCATGACGATCTGAATGACTCGAGTGTCCAAAATTGGATTGACCGGTTGGTTTGTGGCAATGATGGTGGGACCATAGACTTCGTAATAGACAGTATCTTCAAATGGACCTAATTCCGGTTTAGGAACTCTCATGACTTTGGCGCCTTTTTCAAACCGGTGCAAAAAGATATCCTCTGTTCCGCTCTTCTCCATCTTCTTCTGGATGTCTGTTACATCGAAGAAAAGTGTTGCTCGAAAGTTATGTGCAAGACGAATAATATGTGCCTCATTAACAGTAACTAGATGATGCCCCCGCCAACCAGCGTAAATAAGAGCACGTCCCGTACGTGTTTTACCCCTTTCGGCAATTGCGTAAAAGATAATGATTGGCAAATAGTCAACCCGATCCCAAAGATAAGTGGTCATCAGCCACAGTGCGAGAAAACTGTAGTGGTGTTCCGTGGGCAGTTCACTTACCGTCTTTAAGTGCGTAACCAAATCTTCAAACAGTTTTTGATCGTTATCAGTATCATAATGCTTTAACACATTTGCGGCATTTGGGAGTTCCCACTGGATATGACTTTGTCGAGGAGGAATCAGCACTCCATCCGGTAGTGTATGCTTATCTCTAAATTCAATTTTTCCGTCACAGAGTATCATGAATACGACGTTGCCTTTATCGTCTAAAGCAAGGTCAACCAGATTTTTGAAGTATGCAGATAACTTTGCATCAGGAGGCTTAGGTTTATCCTTTGATTTTTCGTTGACGGGATATTTTACTATGCCCGCTGCTATGGATCGGAGTTCCTTATCTTCAAGTGGAGGGTTACACCTATCAGCATTTTCCTTCCAAAGCGCTTCAAAAATATCTTCCTCTGTTAGGCCCTTGTTCCTAAGCTTGCCAGCCAAACTCACCAATGTATTGTGGCGGTTTCCTTCCTGGATCGTTGAGGTACATTGACCATTGGTGGACGTTGACTTTACATTCTCTTTGTCGATCAGGTCTAAAAGCCAATCAGGCATATCGGCAAGGGATTCCCTAAACGCGTTCGGATTATTAACGTCAAACGCTTTGTCCCATTCGTAACGCCTACTTGAAACCGGATGTTTGCTGGGTGGTGCAACGATATAGCTGCTGTCCGGAATCACGTCAATCCCAGGGCAAACATTGATTTTTCGGGGGACGCCCCTATCGGGATAAGAAAAATAATAATGCCGTCCTCCCCCACCACTGTTAACGACGAGGGTGCTGGGAAGACCGCCATGCTTTTCTTCAAGCTCCTGCAGTGACTCGTAGCCATCATTCTTCTTATCGATGTCTAGTACGGCGATACGGGACCGTTTTCCGGTTACAATGCCAACATTGCTGTTTGGCCACCGTTTCCACCATTTTTTGATGGTTTGCTCATCGGTTGTGCCGTCTTTGTAACCATGGGTGTCTTTATGAGGGATTTTTCCAGCTAATGGGATTACAGGCAGTCCCATCTTTGCATATAAAAGGGCCGCTTTCTTCGATGTGGATAACGGAGCGTCAATCCGTCGGCTTTGAGATATTCGCTGCTGTGTCTGTTTATCACCCGGAAGCGTATCCGGTTCTTTTGCAGCCATAGATATCTCATTTTCCTGTGCAGTTACATCCGAACCATTACCGTCTTTGGCTGAAGATCCGTTTGTCTGTACATCGCAAATTTCTCCCGATTCATTTTGATCAACCGTACACTGGTTTTCTTCGGGCTTAGGTAAAGCCATACCTACATCTTCAAATTTATCGCGCGTCATTCTATCCTCCAAACGGGTATCCTTGCGGGATGTGTTTTCATTCTTCCACTGTTGTGGCTCAACGGGTTTTTCATTCTCATCTTCTACCTCCAATTGCAGTGAGTGCTGCTGAGCGGTATATGTATCTGCCTGGTGACTCTATCCGATAAACCTCAAAAACGGTGAGATAATATAATGGTCACAATCATATATTTGTCCTGCATCAGCAACACTCACTTTTATCGTCGTTAAGCTATGGATACTGCAATGGTTATAAGTTTTTGCAATTCGTTCTACAAATGCGCTGTACGCCTTTATCTTCTCCCTCGCAATTGCATATCTGCATTTTCCAGGATATCGCAGAGCCTGTTTACATCAGCTTCTTTATGAGTGCGTCCCAAAAGAAACGTCCTGTATGCGTGGGGATCATCAGCGGCATTGTAGAGATCTTCGGCACATCTTTCGGTCACCCAAAAATTGTGTCTCGCATAGAAATCGCACAACTCCGGATTCTCCATCATGGCAATTGTTGATAGGTCCTGATAGCGACACCATGGGCAGCAATCACAATTTTCCAAAAATCCATGCGGGTAATGGCCGTCTATTGCAAGTTGAGGCGTAAGATCCGAGGGTTTTAGATAATTATGCTGACTAGCATTTATCCACCATGATTGGGCATCCAAGGAAACGACTTCAAAATAATGCCGCGCAAAGTAGGCGGCTAATGCTATTGTGAAAAATGAATAAGTTCCCAGCAGGTGTACATGCTCCCGACAGCCAACTTCATAAAAACGGACCAAAAAAGGTGCTATCTGGTAATATTTCATGAACCGGACGGGTAATGCAAATCCGGCAAAACTAAGATACTTAATGAAGTCGTAAAAGCTATCGAATTGCCGGATATTGTAACATTGAACTGGGAGCAGCAGTGGCGTTGTTAAATCCAACTTCCTGTGGTAGACCCACGTATCTATTGCCCACTTGACGTTGATAGGAAGCTTCTGTAAGAATTCGAATTCTTGATCCGCTAACTTTTTCAGACGCCTAACTGGCAAATCAAGTGCAAGCATTGTCGTAATTTGCAGTTCGAAAGCGGTAGTCACAACATGCCATGGCATTAGGTTGAATTTGCCGCTGATTGAGAGCGGGGCGTTAGGATCACAATCCAACAGTTGATCAATCAGTCCTGGTGGAGAGGCAATCCCGGTATAGCCCAGTTTTTTTCGAAGGTTGTCTTCATAATTCAATACCGGATATCCTCCACTATCCAATTTAACGTATTTTGGATTAAGGTTTTGAATTAATTCTTTCGTCTTCAAAATTGACTTTAGACTCTTACCTGCATTTGGAACGTTGATTAAAAGCGCCTCTACTTGTTTGCGTGGCGCACTGTTTACGGAAGAGACTCCCGCACAAAAAATCACTATTTTGCCCATTTTAAGGACCTCACTTTACATTTACATCCTGATGCCATTAGTTGACTCCAGTGATTGCATTTTCGCGTTCATATGCGTTTGCGTGTCCCCGACGGTGACCTGAGCCAAGCCCAAATCCTTGTCGCCGCAATGAGACCGTTTAACGCACTCCTTCCCTTGGCATGTACATCACCATGTTAAAAACCGGCACAGATTTGCCCTGTGGAATTCCGGCTGATGTTTTAGTGTCAAGGACCCTCGAAGGGTGGTTCGTACACTTCTACAGATCGGTCAAGGTTAAAATACGTACTGATCGGTCATAAACGTCTTTCGCTTGCTGACGGCTCCATTTGGCTTGTCTGAACAGCCACTTTGGGAGCAATCTCCAATGGAAATCGAAGACCTCTGTTTTTTCGGTGATGAAACCGGCTATCGGGCTTTTTGCATACCCACACAACCCCGTTTGCCGGCCGCCAAATTCTCATTTGTTGTGAATCTTCTTTACCTCCAATCTGTGGTGTTGCTCCCCGCAGGAGGGGAGGCCAATGAAGGCCTCCCCCATATAAAAGGCTCTATGACCGCTCATGCCCTTCCCTAAAGCCTTTACAGCGTCAGTTACGTCCATTGGCGGCTCTCATAATTGTGCAATGGCCACGCTAATTTTGGTCCATTCTTTGGAAAGCACATCCCAATCGGATTTAATTTTTTGCACGTCACCTTCGGCTGCCAACTCATCTACCTTTTGGCTGAGTTCGCGCAAAGATAGTTGAACGCTTGTTAAGTCGGGTTTTTCCAAAGAAGGCGCTGCAGTTTCGTCTTTGTTGTCCGGCTTGTATTCGCGGTTTTCCTCATTAACGTTCCCTTTGTTTTCCGAATCGGGTGTGTCTTTTGGAACAACCACATTGTTGCTTCCGTTTGTATCCTCGGCGGGAGCTGAATTTTGGAAACCGCTATTTGCCTTTTGGGGACTATCCAACTTCGTTATCCAATCAAATACCTGCTTGGATACTTCTTCCGTGATTTCGGAGGGATTTTTGCCTTCTTCTTCCAGCGTTCGCATGACCTTCATCTTCCGACGCTGTATCTTTTCAAAGGCGGACTTTTTAATTTTCAATTGTGCCAGCTTATTCAAAGTGGCGTCATTCAGATGTTTGCCGTAATTTAGACAACGGTTGACTGAATCCCTGTCTTCATCAAGCCCCTCAACAATGACCTGAGTGATCGATGTATCAGTTTTGCTGGCATTTGACGTTTTATCGCGAGCACCGCCATGTCTAGGTAAAAAAAGAGTGTCGTCTAAAGCCATGAGTTTTCGTCCCAAGATAACGTAGGACCAAATTTTTTCGGCGTAACTAATTCGTCGCGCTGAGGAACAAGTCCTGAGAGATATCGGGAGTATCAGCAGGTTTCTTTCCGTCGGTTCGATATCGTGATCCACTCGACAGTAAATCAAATTATCGCCGTTTTTTTTCGCCTTTTGGACAAGGCTAAATCCGCCATAACAAAACCAGCCATTGTCAACACGAAATACACGCGGATGTTTCAAGTCCGACGGGGTGTAAAAATGGGATATGACTGTGGGTGGCTTAATTTCGTTTGGGTCTATGTACTCAAACGTGATAGGCGGCTGTTCTTGAGTTCCTTTCGGAATTTCTCTTCCATTGCCGGCCTTTTTGGCAGTGCCTTGTCCAAGCAAGCTGCCCGGGGCATCTTGGACATTGTTTTGGTTATCAAGCGTGCCGGGGGGTTTAGGCCCAATTTTAGGTTGATCTTGGCCAATAAGAGGTTTGGCTTTGATTCGATTCAAATTTGTAGTCATTTTCTTAAACTCCTTGGCCCATTCTCTGGGCCTTTAATCAGCCGTAATGCGACTGAGCTATGCGTGAATGACCGTTGGTCGCGATCTCCGATTTGCGAATCTGGCCGTTGACATCCTGGCCCTCGCCCCGCTGGGCAATACCAACGGGAACAAAAACCGTAATGCAACTGCAAATAACAATTACAATTCATAATTATTAATTCCTCACTGATTGGATTGTTAATTCAATTTCGTCTTTTCTACGACGGGTTCTGGATTCTACGTAAGCTTCGACATCCAATTTCCTGACTCGAATACATCGGTCTCCAAAATCCACTTTGTCGATCAGGCCTTTTCTAAGCCAAATATAAAATGTGTTGCGCGTGACGCCGCATAACTCAGCGGCTTGGTCTACCGTGAAAAGAGGGTTTGGATAAATCTGCTTACTTAATTCATCTTTAACTAATTGCTTGATGGCTTTTTGGATTGCGGCAAGCGGGAAAATTACCTGTAGCCCTTCATTTACATCATGTGAACCAACATTTACCTTCTGCATTTCAAACCTCCGAAAAATGGATTTGAAGGTTTGTTGTGTTGAGAGAACGTAAATATATAGATGGATAAAAGGGCAGATAACCCTTTCAGAAAAATAGGGTTACAAAGAAATTACGATATCGGATAAAGACCACTAACGGCATAAAGATAATACGCTTTTGCTGAGGATTGATGTCGCTGTCGCAGTATTATCGTGGGCTCTTATGAAGGGGAAGTAACCAGAGCCTTAAGAAACGCATGAAACAGTCTTCCGGGATGTCGTGATAATTTGCGATTGTGGTGGAATGCAAACTCATCGAGAAACGACTGTAGGTTTGAGGATGCGATATTCTTGCTGTGGGTGGTATTCAGCCAGGATTTGAGGGATATCTCTACGTCTTGTACCCACCCATTTTGCTTTGCAATAATTTGATGCGTGTAAGCATTTGAACTGGGGGCCTGATAACAAAATCCTTTGACAGTCAGAATTGTCGATCCTGTCTTCACATAATCTTTCACGAATTCTCGAACGTTTTTACCTGAGCAGCTTGTGACGTGACGTAAGCAAATCCGGCCGACCTTCTGACCGCGATCCTCAACTGCCATGAGGATTGACGCATTACTTTGCGTCTTCCCTCGTCCTGTTGTGGCTATTTGTGTCCTGTCTACGGCAACGGTGCCCCTCAGCCAATCAGATTCCAGCCTCGTAATAGCTTTTCTAAGCCTTTGGGCCATTGCCCAAGCCGTCTCGTAGTTCGTGAGTTTTAATTGATCCTGCAGATGCTGGGCATTCAGTTCCCGCTTTTGCATGACGATCCACGCCGCCTTATACCAAATATTGAGTTTTAATGGGGTCCCATTCAGAATTGTCCCGGCAGTCACTGTGGTTTCCCGACGACAATTTTTACAACGGAATTTACCCTGTGTCGTTTGATAATATTTCTTAACACCACATTTCGGACACATAAATCCATCAGGCCACCGCAAGCTCTCCATATAGGCCCAGCAAAAATCCTCGTTTCCAAAGTTGTCTATAAACTCATTAAGATTCAACGGGTACAGCTGCCTTTTCAATTCAATCTCCACGCGAGCCTGCTGCATTATTTTTGCATGAGGAGATGGACGACAACTTTTTTTTACATTCTTGGCTGATGATTTCATTTAGATAAAACACCGTAGGTCAAGGAATCAGACTAGCCGAAAGAGAACGACAGGTTTTCATGCTTAAGAATACAAAATATCATTGATGAAAAAGAGGGGAATTTCAGCGATTTTGGTGCGGACTGTGAGGTTATTGCTGTTTGCTGGGCTTGGTCGTCTGAAAAGCAAACGAGTAGGTAAAAAGTAGGAAGTCGGCCCCAACACGATGTCTAGGCCGACTCCATAAATTTAGTATTATCAACATTTTATAAGCGCGCCGACAGGGATTCGAACCCCGAACCTCCTGATCCGTAGTCAGGTGCTCTATCCAATTGAGCCATCGGCGCAACGCCAACGGTGTACAGGCCACCGCCGCGAAGGAGGAACCTACAGCCTTGGCGATGAAAAGTCACGGATAGGACGGGATTTGAATCTTTGGAACAGTTGCCCGGGTGACATTTTTCTTCTGTCCAGCGGCAAGTGGACAAAGGCTGAAAAAGCACATAACCAACTGATTTTATAAGATATAGAGATACACCAAAACACAAGAACCGTGAATTGTGCGGCGGACTTCATCCGGCTATTCCTGCAATCGGAGAAGCCTCCAAACTGGCTCAACAAACACATCGCAGCCCGAATATCGTCACTTTAGGCTGGCCGTTCAGCAGACCAGTGACAGCCGGGTGAAATCCTCTTTCTTAGTCCTTATTTAGAAGGTCTTATGCCGATGCAGTTCTGCTACCATGAATTCCATCCCAAGACACCGCTGTATGACAAAAGCATGGACACATCGCGATTCGAAAATCTACGCAAGATCGTTAATGAGGGTCATGGTGAGCGGATACCATTTACGCTTGATGTCGGCGCCATCCCCGGCTTCACAGAACCGGCCTTAGCCAGATTCCGCCAAGAATCGGGCGCGGAACAGCCGGAGGAGTTTTTCGATTATGATTTCCGTACGGTTTCACTGCGCGCACGTTTCGGGGGAGATAATCCGGCCGCTCTGCATGCTTCAATAGAACCGGGCACTGTTTTTGATGAATGGGGCATCGGGCATTGGGCCGGAGGTGCTGCCGGTACTTATGAGAAAACCTATCCGCCTCTGGCAACGGCCGAATGCATCGCCGATATCGATGCGCTTCCGGTTCCAATCATTGAACCGGAAGATGCCCAAACGGCAATCGCAGAGTATCATAAGCGTGGTTATCCGGTTTGGGGATATGCGGGAAGCGTTTACGAGTGGTCATGGTGGCTGCGGGGTATGGAAGAGTTCATGATGGATATGGCCGGCGATCCAGCCATGGCCGAGGCAGTCGTATCCAAAGTTGCCGGTTATACCAAATCTCTGGCATTGGCAACCGCCCAGGCGGGCATTGATGTGCTCTGTTTTTACGACGATGCAGGCATGCAAACCGGGATGCAGCTTTCACCTGATATGTGGCGCAAAACAATCAAGCCACATTGGTGTGATATCCTAGACACCGTTCGGCGGTCTTTTCCCGATTGCATCTTCTTTCTACATAGTTGTGGAAAGATCGAGGCCATTATCCCGGATATCATCGATGCGGGCTTTCATATCCTGCACCCAATCCAACCGGAATGCATGGATTTCGCCGCCATTAGAAAAGAATATGGCAAGCGGATCACACTTTGCGCATGCATGAGTTCCCAACAGTTGTTTCCATTCGGAACACCGAATGAAGTAAAAACATGGGTGAGGCATGCAAAGGAACTGTGCGCAAGCGATAACCGTTGCATCCTATGCCCTTCAAACCGGATTCAACCTGAGACGCCATGGGAAAATGTTCTTGCTTTTGCTGAGGCAGCCAGAGAATAAAGGAACCTTAAAAAACTGATTCAACGGATTCCGATAAATAAGACCTTAGAATAATATAGGCCATGAATGTATTGTTTCATGCAATGCAATCTCGGCATGAACTTCTTTACGGAACGTTTTAAATACAGGCGCTTGTGTGAAATAAAACAGATGTGCCGCACAACGGCAGTCAGAAGCCCCAAAGCGCGGCAAAAGCACCTCTCCACTAAATCGATTGAATAAAATATCCGCCCATTGGTGCTCCCGGTTTGTAGGGCTATAGGTATGCCAAACCTCAATGGGTTCCACATGCGGACGCAAATAGTCAATATGCCAATGCAGCCTTTCTGATCCCCGAATATGACGCATTACACGGCCCTTAATGCCGCCAAATCCCTTGGCACTCCCTGTATAGACATAAAACCCGGGTTTGAGCAGTAAATTTCCAAGTCGTCCGATTTGGATTTTCATCTCTATATCAGTCCGAAGCACCACAGCATAGGAGCCAGGTAGAGGTTCAAGGGATACAGAAGAATTAGAAAGCATGCCCTAAACACGTTCTTATATGAGATATCGAGAAAAACCTAAATCCCCGGGGATAAACAAATTGGCCTGACTTATATATAGCCAAAAGGGAAAGACTTTCCGTAACCGTTATTTAATTATTCTTGCGGTAAACCATACGGCTGGTACTGCCAGTGGCCTTAGACTGGAACATCGGAACGATATCATCGAAATTCGGTGCTGAAGTACCATCTTCGGTGCTCTGATCGATGATTTCCTCTTTCAACAGAACTTCCGTATTCTCAAGTTCACGGCTTTCTTCTCTGGTTTTATCGAGTGACCGCTGGGTATGCATTAACGTTTTGATTTCTTCTACCACTTCGGCATGGATTGCATCAAAGTCATCCGGAACATTACCAGCCTTAATACTTTCGCTGATGGCCGGACGCGGACGGTCGCCAATGATTGCATCGATGCTGGCGCGTAACTCGTCATCTTCAGGCAACGCTTCTTTGAGGGCACCAAGGTTGATTACAATCGCCTCAGTAAGAATTGCATAGAGACAAATCGCTTGCTTTATGAACCATGACCAGTAACGCAATAATTCGAGACGGTGCATCAATGAAGCAACAACATCCGCCTTTAGACGAGTACGTTTTGGCCCGGCGGTCTTTTCAAGCACTGTAAGTTCACGCCTGAGCGCTTTCTCATCGGTAAAGCGGCTTTTTTCTTGGGCCTCTTCGATTAATTCGGGGAGTTCTTGAAGCCTGCGTAACTCGCGGTCAGTACTACGCACCTTTTGGATTCGTCTGTCCGTCGAGGCCAAAGTGTCACGAATGCGAACAACACAGACCAGCATTTCACTAACAGATGTGCTGAACTGCACCAGCCGGTCAGGAGAGATCTGGTCGCGTTCAGTTAATTTGGCCACCGCATTCTGGCAATCCGATGCGGCGCGGCGAACCTCCACCGCGATGCGGTTGGCTTCGCCTGCAAGGATCAGATGAACAAGATCGTTCGGGTTGGGGAGTTTTTCCATAGGTATTTCAATTTATTATGAGCCGATTCAATTTACATAACTCCCCACTGCCTGGCAATGTCTAGTATTTAGGGCCGCACAATTTCTTATGATGGCAAACATTGCAGAAGCCTATATTATTCAAATCCCAGACGCCGCTTTATAATAACCGCCGAAATCCCTCATGTGCTACTGATCCCCTTAAATTGTGCGTTGGATTGCCGGAATTTAATGCCTCGGCCAAGACTGAAAACACTCCATGAACAGCATCGGCAAACCTGTAAACAACATCAGATGTATGCGCCAATGTTGGATAGACTGCACATCCAGCCAGAAATCCACGTTTCAACATTTCTTGTGCATAAAGCGTACGCAATACATTTTTATGTAGACCTGTAAAGCGGAAATGAGCAAGGCAAGCATGGCCATCCTCGACAATAACGGGCAATTGATGATTTTCAGCGCATTCTTGCCAAACCTGACGTACACATTCGCCAATTTCCTGAATATGGAGGGGAATATCAACCTTTTGCATTTTGTTTAATGTGGTAAGCGCGGCTACCGGCCCGACACTTTCCGTCCAATATGTGCTACTGATAAATGACTTATGCGCTCCATACATGGCATCTTGTGTGCCAACGATGGCTGCCATGGGATGTCCGTTTCCTAAGGCCTTGGCAAATACAGCCAAATCGGGCTCAATCCCCAATCGTAAATGCGCCCCCCCATAGCAGAGCCGCCACCCGATTGTAATTTCATCGAAAATAAGCAGGCATCCATATCGCCGGCTTTCTTCCCGAATCCATTCAAGAAAACCGGGATCGGGATTTTTATACCGGCATGGCTCCATAATGACCGCGGCAAGATGGTCACCATGTCTCTTAAAAATGTCTTGAATTTCATCAAGCCGATTGTATGTGAATGTGTATGCAGTACCCCTTAATCCATCTGGTACGCCAGCGGGATCTAATCCAGGCAATAGATGGCCCGATAATGCGTTCTCATCGCCAAGATTTGCAGCCAAATACCAATCGTGCCAGCCATGATAGCCGCATACCGCAACGAGATTCCTCCCTGTAGTGGCTCGGGCAATCCGAACCGCAATAGCGGCCGCTTCCCCCCCCGTACGCGCAAAGCGGACTTGTTCCGCCCATCGATGTATCGCACATAAACGGTCGGCAAGTTCCACCTCTTCGGGTGGATTGAGAGAGCACATGCTGCCAAAACGAATGCGACGTTGAACTTCACGAGTAACATCGGGATCGCGAAATCCTAAAAGACACGCACCAATTCCATTGGTTGACATGTCATAATAATGACGGCCAGCCAAATCCCATGTTTCACACCCGCGTGCCTCGCGGAAATATGCGGGCCAGACGCCCGGGGCCATCATTTCGGGGCGTTTGCTTAGTAGCTGAACGCCTCCGGGAATACGACGCTTGGCCTTCTCATAAAGGGATTGAGTTTGATCCTTCGGTTCACAGTCCAATCCTAGAAGATGCTGAGCGTTCCGAAAAAATATTTCGGAAATATCATCCCGATTAAGCCCCACAATATCAGTGGCTTCACGCAAAGCGAGTAACGCTTCAAGGCCAACCAAAGTGCTGGAATCAGTTCCGATATGATTGCAATCAGAACCCGATTGCGGCCCCACCCATACAAAAGAATCTCCCAGTGAAACACAACGTCCGCGCTGTTCGCATATGGGGAAATCACTGCCCCAAAGCAATCGTTTGGGGCCGAATTCATCAAGGATGGCTACGAGGGCCCCGGTCTCGCATATTGCTGATGTATCGAACCAGATATTTTCCAAACCGCGTAAATGGGAAACACTTTTAATAGTATGAGGCGGATGAAATCCACGCGCAGCATGGGCCAAAATCACGCGGACTTCAGAATATTCGGAACAGCGCTCCTGCAGAACACACAAATTCTCCGGATCGGTAAGTGCGCGGTCCCGCACAAGATGAAGCATCAAAATTAATTTTCGTTCAGAAGCCAATTTCCATATCCATTCGGGGGCAAAATCGTCAATACTTGCCTGAAAAGAAGGCTCGGCCGCAAAACAATGATAGGGTTTGAATCCGGCAATTTTCTGATTTTTAAGTTTTTCGGTTATTAAATCCGGATTCATGCTTGGTGTCACAACCAGCAATCCCCGGCTATCCGGCATTTCTAAGAGACAGTTACATAAAAAATCATTTGCCGCTAACACATCCATATTCCTCATAGGAAATGGAAAGAAAAGTCCTCCGGATGGTTCAACACCAGAGAACTGCCGGAGCAGCGATTGCCGCCAGACTTCTTGACAGGCAATATTCGGCCCATAATCCAGCAATGAATTTTGGCCCTGAGGCAAATCCTCACGACGATATAGATGCGCATGAATGTCAAAAATACGGCTGGGAATGAATTCCTGTAGTGAATCCGCAATTTTCTGATCCCGGCCGTTGAAAGTCCAATTTTTCGTCATTTGAATGTATCGCCTTGGCAGCGTCCTTTGCACACTCCGGTACTTATAGTGCCTCAATTACGGCTCAAGAAAAGGCTGTATTTCGATAAAATTAATGGCGGTATTTTGCCCTATCGCCCCACCTGGATTATCGCCTCCCGCCCAATCGGAAATTGTGATTTCACTAGATCGGCGTTTGGGCCGAAATACGAACCGATGATAATTCATCCATGCCGGATGGCTTCGGTTATAAGGTCCGAGTTCATGGGAATAACAGCTGGGATATGCAAATTGAAAACAATATGGCTCGATAATTTCCGTATCTTTAAGAGCCACATTCAACATAATGGGATTATTATCAGCAAGGTTATTAAGATCCGCCGATATAAACTTCACAGAATACAGACGTCCGGGCTGCAACTTGCGGATTTTTTGGCGCAGCTGGTTCGGTTTTGAAGCATCACGTACCAGCACAACAAAGTTATCTCCAACCGGCGTATCCGGATAACGCCCCTGCAGCCAACTGAAACCTTCCATGGAATCCGTCCGAACACTATCAGGCAAAGCGGATTCGACCTCCCAATCGCTGGTTCCATCCGCAAAATCCGGATTTTTTAGGTGAGGTAAAATATACGGATCACGGCTCAGTAATTCAGTATTTCCCTCAATGCAATAGTGACGAAACAGGCGATGCGCCCAGCGAATATCCTCCTCATCAGCATAGCTGGATAGGTATTCCATCATTCCATATAACCGCCAGAATGTCGGATCGGTTGCCAAAAATTGAAATTGCATATCCATATAGACTTTATAATCCACATGAGGATAGATATTTAACGTTTCAGGAGGGGCAGAAAGATATCCCAAACACATAATTAGGTTTCGTTCCCAGCCGGGGATTTGCCGCTGTGATTGGCTCACAGCTGTCTGGAGATGATCCAATAAAAACTTGTGCGCTTCTTTTTCAGTAGGCTTCTCGGGCATATATCGTTCAAGTGCGAAAAATTCACCTTGTTTCATAAGCGCTTGGCCAAAAGGAATAGCCGTCGATCCGGGTTGTTGGAAAATAGCCGTGCAATAAGCATAAAAATGCTTGCCATTGAAATTCTCATGCGCACGGACCTTCTCGTATCCCCCCAACCAGGAGGCATAATGTTCCCGGCTCGCATTGAGGAATTCATCAACAATAATCCCATGGAAATTGGGATTGGTTACACCGGGATTGGCCACCCAAGTTTGATAGACATCTTCAATACCGGCGGCTTCGTCATGGCCCAATCCCGGCAAAGTGCCATGCACAAGCCACTTACGGCTTTCAGCCGCCCATTGCTGTGCTTCGGCCTCATTTACGGAGCCTGAGGTTACCAGTGTATTGACGTTTGATAGAACGTATTTAGTAAGGTAATCCCAATCGTATACGCCATACGGTTTCAGATGCGGCCCCGAAGGATGTTGGCTATACACCATTTCAGGAACCGTTCGTATGGATAAATCCGCGCCAGGGCAATTGGATGCATGTAGACGGTGAATCCCTTCCGGCAGGAATTGCATGGCCTCGGCGGCGCCGGACTGAGGATTTTTGCGAAGGACCAGAGGATCACTGTGACGGTCAATAACCAGCCGGGCATCCATATTATCATTCGCTGACTCTGCAACTGAGAAAAAGACCCAACCATCGCGAGGATTCAGGAATTCGGTACGCAATTCCCCTTTGCCCGGCACATGGCATTCCAATATTTCAGTTACAAAGTTGTTTCGTATTTTAAGATCGTTATAAGGAGCAGGCCATTTCGGTTCAGACGGCCAAATAATAGTCTCTCGAATCTTAATCAGTTTGTTTCCTGAGGCATCCCGAAATGTTCCAACTACATGCACTTCATCGCCGGCCTTGCTATTACGAATTTTGAACGATGCCTCAGTTTCATGTTTTCCGGACTCAAAACGAATCGAATGCTTATCGTTTAAATCCGTCTTACCCGCCACTCCAATCTCAAGATCGAGTTTTCCCGGCTTAAGTTCGCTACCCAAAGCGGTTGTATCGGCTATCACCAGGAGTTTTTTATTTTGGGCGTGGGGATAGCACTTTAACACCACTACCATATCGAGTTGGCCAGGATCGGTCGTCAAGATACAAGGAAGATTCCAAAGGCCTCCGCTATTGCCCCAATCGAGCACGCGGATTGCCAACAGATTTTTTTCTCCGGGTTTCATGCGCCCGCCCAATATGGCAGCGGTGGCCAGCTCCGCCGTACAGACATTGCCTTCATCGCCAAATGAATTGACGCGAGTTCCGTTGCAATAAAGAACGTAGGAATCGTTAATACCCGCAGAGATAAACCAAATATCCTTCCCATCCCATTCGGCAGGAACATCTACCCATTTACGGTACCAGGCAAATCCATCCACATCCGGAAATCCCTGCGCTTCCCAACGTTTGCCCGCATCAATGCTAGACCACGCGCTGTCATCGTAATCCAACGCGTACCAGGCTTCCGGACTTCCCTTGTCATCAGGGTCCGGTTTAAAAAGCCAATCTGTTTGCAGGCTAATCGTTGACTCAGCGGCAAAGCCGGAGATTGCCATAAACACGAAAACAACACTCCAAAGGAACGGCATCGTAATTCCTCCACTTGAGCTGATTGGCCTATGGTCCGGCAAGAATCAATCCCTTTCAATGGGATCGAAAGGGGTAAAACGATGAAAATGCAGGTTTTGTGAGTGAAATTTTAGATCGGCGTTCAATCACCACGGGTTTTCTTATGCTTGTGATAATCTGCGAAGAATTTCAAGAATAGCGCTGTTATCGAGTTGCCCCAGCCCCATATCCACACCCGAGGTGAGCAGTTCGCGATGTAGTTTTGAAGCCGGAAGCGCCGCTCCCGCACGTTTCGCCAAAGCAAGGATCAATTCAACATCTTTCAGATGTTGCGCCAACCGTGCCTGGGGCTCAAAGTCGCCCCTCAGCATTTTAGCCCCTTTTGTATCCATGACTTTGGAATAGGCCGCGCCTGATTTTAAGACTTCCAAAATACGGTTCCCATCTAATGCCAGCGCTTCGGCCAATAGTAATCCCTCTGCTAAAACCAAACGGTTCAATCCCAGAACCAAATTGACCACAAGTTTGGCTTCGCTTCCCTTCCCCGCCGGCCCCATGTGGAAGACATCCCGCGCGAAGGTTTTGAATAAATCCTTGAACGAGACAAAGTCTTCTTCAGAACCTCCAGCGACAACAACAGCGTCGCCATCTGCAATTTGTTTAGAGGAACCGATTAGGCAGGCATCGACATAACAAGAACCGGCATTTGTGATTTTTCCGGCGATTTCAACAGTGGCAGCCGGGTCGCCGGTTGTTGTATCAAGAATTTTAAGCGAAGCACCCGGTCTGCTAGATTCGCCTTGCAGCAATCCACCATCTCCACAAACAACTTGGCGTACTACCTTTGAATCCGGTAGAGACAATACAACCCGGCTGCATTTGTTGGCCACGGCGGCGGGAGATGGCTGAACATAAACACCGCACTCGGAGGCCTCCCGGCAACGTTCGGGGCTGGTATCACATCCGAAAATTGTAAAGCCGCCATTTTGGAAACGGCCAATCAGGGCACTGCCAACGAGCCCCATACCAATCAAGCCTATCTCTTTTTCAACGATTCCCGTGTTATCAGCCATCGGTTGTGATATCCCCTTGGTTTATAAACGGAGCAGTTGCTGTGTTCCAAAGATTAGGGCAAATACGATAATCCAAGCAACGACAAATCCAATCCAAGATTCACGATTAGGTTTCAGGATGAGTAAACCGCCAAAATCCAGAAGCCTTTCACTTTTAGGGATGGCTTCGTCGAGAGGCATATCGAGTTTTTCTTCCTGCCCAATCGGAGTGTGAATCTTCACGAAGAACCGATCTACCGCCACTGTATCGACAGTGCGCGTCAAAATACTGGCAAGCCATCCCGCAAAGATGCCTGCGGGGAGAAAAACTACTGTCTGATAGGCAATGCCCGGGGCAGTGCCATAGATTGAAGTCGGAAAGAAGTGATATTTAGCCAGATACAAGGTGACAATTGACACAAAGAAGCTGGTAAACACGCCTGCGGTATTCATACGCCGCCATAAAATCCCGAGCCAGAAGGATAAGCCAATAGAGGCAGTAAGCTGGAAGAATGTGAAAACACCTTCTAAGACCGTCGGAAAGACGCTCGAGAAATAAAGCGCAGAAACAACGATGATAAAACCAGTCACCCGTGCGAAGTTGACATAATGCCCTTCTTCCAATCCGGGCCGAAGATGACTTCGATAGATATTTTCCGTAATCAATGCGGAGGTCGCGACCATTAAAGCATCACAGGTCGACATCGCCGCCGCCATAATGCTGGCGAGCATAACACCCCGCAATCCTATTGGCAGCAGATCCGCCACCGCGTAGCCAAAAGCATTTTCGGACTGCCCCGATTGCATCAACTCGGGGTACATAACCGCGGCAAAAATCCCGATAAGCGCCCAGCCAAATGTGCAAATCCGCTTAAGGAAATTACCATAGGTCATACCAACCCGGCCTTCCCATTCGGTTTTGCCCGCCGAGGTGGCCGCCATTACTTGCGATTGTGCGACAACTCCGACCATGGAGTTGAACGATAAGAAAGCAATTACAAAAACAGTGATACTGTCTGTAGATACAAGATTCAAAGTATCCGGAGAAAGAGTCTCCCGAATACCATCCAGTCCTCCAACGGACCAAAGCCCGAAAGGGACCATTAAAAACGAAAGAAAGATAATAAAGATGCCTTGAATTAAATCTGTAACGACCGCCGCGACCAAACCGCCCGCCGTTCCATAAATAAGAAAAGAGGCCGTCATAAGCCACACGGCGGCCTGTTGAGAGATTGCGCCGCCGGTCATGGAATAGATGACAAGGCCGGTCCCCTGCAGCATTACACCGATATTGATTGTCATAGAGACGGCGCTTACAAATACAAACAGCAACGATGCGGCGCTGCCATACCGTTCCCGGAATACATCGGCGGTGGTTAAGCACCGGCTACGGCGGAACACGGGTGCAAGCAGCCAATAAAAGGGCGTGGTGAACATCCATTGCCATTGCACCCAAATACCCGGCATGCCATTCCGGTAACAGGCCCCACTCACGGCTACGGCTTGGTCGGTATGCGTGCCTGCACCAAACGAATGGAAAATCATTAAGAGTTTTCCAAACCGCCGCCCGGCCATAAAGAAATCCTCACGTGACCGAATCGTCGTCTTAGTGGCAACACCAATAATGGTAATGACCAACAGGTAGGCTGACAGAGCCAACCAATCCCATAAATGTAAACCAAGTATATGAGACGTTTCATTCATGGAGCAACGCTTATTCTACTGTTTGATAAGTTCAAGAAACTTAGCGTAAATCTGTGGTACATTACCATCGGGATCACCGGCATGGCCATGCACAAAAACACCAAATACCAACCGCAATTCCTTACCGGCATCGACCGCAATCTTGCTCTTCTCTCCTTTGGTGAAAGCGTTCAAGCCGAACGGATTGGCCACAAGCAGGCCATAATCGCGTGCATGGAACCATGAGGCCCGAAAATTATCAGGCGAAGTTAATAGGGTTACTCCTACGTTCTTACCATCGATCGCACCCCGATAATCGCACCAGGCAGCCTGCTGTCCCCACACCTGCTCTTCGTTGCGTTTTCCGAGGTCATTGACTATCTCGCCCCCTTTTACGACAGAGATCGGTGTCGCCACACGAACCCCCAATCCCATTTCTTCTTGATCGCCAAAATAGAAATCATCGAAATCGGAGAAAAAACGCGAATCCCAGATCAAAAGATAACCTTCCGGCAAAACATGGAGGGTATAACGGCAAGTCTCTTCACATACGATTTCAGAGCCATCTTCTGACAGATAACGGTTGCGTACGGCAAAAGATGCCTGATCTGCTTTGACTTGAGGATTTTCGACAAATTCGACAGGTTCAGTACGTGCGCGGTTACGCCAATAGTCCGAGCCGCTGATGTCGCCAAAGGTCAACCACAGCCCGGGATGGTAAGTAGCATGATCCGTCCGGTCCACACCTTCAACAGGGGGATGGTTACGCGTGATTTGGATACCGTCAGGCGTATACACATCACAAAAATAGGGCCGTGTAATTTCGGCATCGTGATAAACATAAGTTGCGAATGGCTTTCCATGAACGTCTATTTGCAGATGCGCCTTTATTTCCTCATGGGTCATCTCTATAGGGCCATCGTACGCAAAGCACAGCGGAGAGATCATCAGTGCAATCCATGCCGCGCAGGCAAACACTTGTTTTTGTACGTTTTTTTTCATCCTTGCCCTCTCACACAAAAAACTCAAAATGCCATTTAGCCAATGTTTGGAAGTTCATATCCCGCGCGATATGTGCGTCCAAACAAAGCATTGGCCTCCGCATCATTTTTGATCTCCATACGCTCTAAATCCAGATGGAGTTTACGATCAACTCGTGTTCCGATGTTGCCCAGATGGCATAGAGCAGCGGAAACCGCACCTTCCGAAACGGGAGCATTTAGCTTTGAAGGATCGTTGCTTTTGACACAATCCAGAAAATTGCGCATATGCGCTACAATGTCGCTTCCTCCCCCGATTTTTTGAGGCTCCTCATCGATTAAGGTCACGAAACATCCTTTGCGGCCAACCTCCAATTTCCCCTTGTCGCCATAGAACACATTGCCATTGTCATGGCCTTCGAGCTTATAGTCGGTCCACAAGCGCATTTCATAAACGAGAAAACAGTCGTCGTATTCGTACGTAACCATCTGCGTATCCGGCGTTTCATGATCGTCATCGTAGAAAAGCTGTCCACCTGAAGCGCTAACGGCAATCGGCATTCCAACGCCAAGTCCCCATCGAGCGGCATCGATCTGGTGGATGCCGTCGTTGCCGATATCTCCACAGCCATAATCCCAAAACCAATGCCAGTTGTAATGCCAGCGGTTTTGAGTAAAGGGATGCACCGGCGCGGGTCCTGTCCAGAGATCGTAATTCACCCCTTCCGGCGGGCCGGTCACCTCAGCCCGGCCAATGGGCTTTCGCAGTTGGTGGTTAATGGCTTTGGCTAGGCGGATTTTTCCGAGTTTGCCTTCACGCATAAATTCAATTGCGCGTTGAATGCCTTCGCCGCTCCGGCTTTGGGTTCCTTGCTGAACACACTTTCCATATTTTGCGGCGGCGCGCTGCAGCAATATCCCTTCGCGAATATTGTGGCTGCACGGTTTTTCGACATAGACATGCTTTCCCGCTAAAACCGCTTCTATGGCAATCTTGGAATGCCAATGATCGGGAGTTGTAACGCTGACACTATCGATAGACGAATCGTCCAGAATCTTCCGGTAATCATCAACCTGCTTGAGATTTGCCTTATCTCCGATTCGCTCCATGGCCTTCGCCCGTTGCGCCGGATCGACATCGCAAATAGCGGCAATTTCACAATCCGTCTTGAAACCGACGAATCTCTCACAATGATGCCTTCCCTGCCCCCCGGTTCCAATAATGGCATGGCGGATACGTTCGCTCGGAGCAGCCTGCGTTTGACTGGCAATCATAAACGGCGCAGCAGAAACGACAGCCGCGGTTGCGCTCGATTGAAGAAAACGGCGTCTTGACAGATTCTCCATTTTCACTCCTCCTCGAATGGTTGAGAACGACTCAGTAGATGGTGAAACACAAAGATTTTACAACTTTTTACAACTTTACGCCCGCAGTTTGATACTTTCATTGCTAAGATAATGATTGAGGATATTAAGATGAAAAAAGATGTCAAAGTCTGGGAATTACAGACAGAATCGAAGTCGAAAAGAAAGCTTTCCATTCGTATTTGGTCACGAGCCGCAACCGGCTGTGCAGAAGGCGCTACCAATTCCGTTCATGCTGTCAAAGACAAAGCCTCACCACGTCAACCGGGCTTACAGTCTGAATAATCAGGATTTGAATGAAGCACAAGGAATCGGACCTGATTCCTATCTGTATCTGACTTATACCGCTCCCCCTGATTCAACCTTCTCCCTGCTCAATCATATTGAAACGGCTTTGCTGCCAAAGACGTTTCCTGATTGAAATTAATTAAGGTTCCGCCAGTCATTTTTCCCACATATCCCATAGCGTTTTTGTGAATTCACGTCCGGCCTGATCGGTGATACCCTCATGTAACATCCAATAGAGGTATGAATTATGCCGAATAAAGTCAGTACGGATTCCAATGTCGAACGCCGGGAATTTATAAAATTGGCCGGAGTCGGCGCAGGAGCAGCCCTGGGAGGAATGACCGGTTGTGCAGGAACACATAAATCCTCTTCAGGCTCGAATCGCCATGAAAGAAGATTTTCCGGAGCGGCCTGCGGGAGCTTATCTGAAAATCATGTGATTCACTGTGATGTGGCGATTGTCGGCGGAGGAATGTCAGGTGTCTGCGCCGCGCTGGCGGCTGCCCGGAATGGCATAAAAGTCTTGCTCATTCAGGACCGTTCCGTGCTGGGAGGAAACTCCTCCAGTGAAATCCGCATGCATATTGTTGGAGCGGATACCGGCTGTTCAGAAAAGAATTTCGACTCACGCGAATCCGGTATCATCGAAGAATTGCGTTTGGAAGAAGCCGTACGTAATCCACAACGTTCGGCCTCGATGTGGGATTTGATTCTCTATGAATGGGTTATGCGTGAGCCCAATATCGAGCTGCTGTTAGATACCTACTGCTGCGGAGCAAAGATGGCCAACGGCAACAAAATCGAATCAATCTTCGCCGTACGCCCTGGCACAGAGGATACATTCGAGGTCTATGCCCAAACATTTATCGATTGCAGCGGCGATGGCCGGCTCGGAGCAGAGGCTGGCGCGGAATACCGTATGGGACGCGAAGGCCGTGATGAATTTAATGAATCCCTCGCTCCACCAAAGCCGGATTCTAAAACATTGGGAAGCTCTATTTTATTTATTACCCGGGAACATGATCGGCCCATGCCTTTTTACGGACCGGACTGGATTCGCAAATTTCCCACGAAAGAGGATTTGCCGCACCGGTCACCGAATCCCTGGGAATATGGATTTTGGTGGGTGGAATGGGGAGGCGAGCTAAATACGATCAAAGACAATGAGCGCATACGCAATGAATTACTGGCAGCGGCGCTTGGAGTGTGGGACCGCATCAAGAATAGCGGCGATTATCCCGAAAGTGAAAACTGGGCATTAGAATGGATCGGCGCATTGCCGGGCAAACGTGAGAGCCGCCGCTTCATGGGTGACGCAATTTTAACAGAGGGGGATTTGCACCGGGGCGAAACGTTTCGAGATGGAGTTGCCTATGGCGGTTGGCCCATTGATTTGCATCCCCCAAAAGGTATCTACAGCAAAGAACGCCCCAATATCGCGGATAAGGTTCCTTTTTATAATATTCCTTTCCGTTGTCTTTATTCCCGGAATATAACCAACCTGATGTTTGCAGGACGAAATATCAGTACATCTCATGTGGCCTTTGGCAGCACGCGGGTGATGGGCACATGCAGCCTTATGGGGCAGGCGGTCGGAACGGCGGCCGCTTTGTGCTCCCGTTACAAATGTACTCCCCGGGAATTAGGCAGCGAGGCGATTGGAGAACTTCAACAGATGTTGCTGAAAGACGATGCCTATATCCTGGGCATTGTTAATAATGATCCATACGATCTTGCCCGGAAGGCCACAATCCGGTGTTCCAGTGAAACAGCCGAAGGACCGGGTCACCTTGTCATCAACGGAATTCATCGCAAGACGGTGAATGCTTCGAATTGCTGGATTTCTAATGAGCAAAAAGGCCTTCCGCAATGGCTTGAACTCAGGTTTACGGAACCTAAAAGGATCCAAGAAATCCACTTGACATTCGATTCAGGATTGAACCGTTTCCTCACCCTTACGCATAGCGACCGTCACAACGCAAAAATGATCCGGTCCGCTCAACCCGAGACAATCCACAATTACGACGTCTGTGTCTTTGATGGGGAATCCACAAAAACGATTGCACGTATCGAAGGCAACCACCAGCGAAAAGTCATCCACCGCTTCGATCCTCTTACAGCCCAAGGAGTCGGCATCACGATCCGAAACACAAACGGTGCTGCAAACGTTCGTCTATTTGAAGTTAGAGTTTATTGATTGCATTGTATTATATATGAAATTAAGACATATGCTGGCAGATGTGTTACACTAAAGTTGTGGGGTGACCGTACTAATAATAGTGTAATTATGTCAACTTTAACATACGAAGAATTGCTCAAATCCAAGGCACGACTGCCTGAGAATCTTCGCAGACTTAACGGTGCTGTGAGGATTCAAGCCTTGCTGGATTTCACAAGACGGCAAAAAGGTATTCCTATTGAACTACCAATTGACAAAAATGACCTTGAACCGCTTTTGGTTTCCGGTTTTATCGAGCTCAAACACTTAACCGAAAAACCGCCGGGTAGCGGAAAGTTCCGGGTAACCGTATTAGACGGAAAAGTAAAAGCGTAGGAGCAACAAACTCTACCGATCCGAAACTCGCTGAAGCAAATAAACTTCATCAGCAAATTCAGCAAATCCTTGTGGCGGTCCCACTTCGATATCCGCGATAATTAATTCCTCTTCGGCATAATTCGCCTTGGCCAACACCAATCCGCGTGGAGAGTAAATAGCCGAAACCATCATGGGCACCGGACCGGCATTGTTGCATGAAACCACAAAATAGCCGTTCGATGCTGCGTTGCCGCGCAGAGTGCCATCCAAAACAGGAACTTTCCATTCCGAATTGCCATAGGCCGACGCCAGGTGCAGAACAAGCGCAGCGCCATCTTTGCGTAAAAGCCGCCACAGTTCGGGATAGCGCATATCCATACAAATAAGCATTCCCATTCGCAGCCCACGCCATTCAAATGTTGGCAAACGTTTGCCATCTTGAAAGAATTTACGTTCGTGCCCTGTCTGTTGAATTTTGTCGTAAAATTGGACGTTATTCCCTTTTTCATCAATGAAATACGCCCGATTTCGCCACACGTTTGCTTCATCACGCCAAGCCGTTCCGATTGCAATCGCCATTTTCAAAGACTTGGCTTTTTGTTGAATTAAACTCAACGCTTCTTCAGTCTTGCTTTGATCGACATAATCGCCAAGCGATACACAGTCTTTGGGCGGATATCCGGTGAGACACGCTTCCGGAAAAACAATAAGGTCAGCCTTTTTTTCAGCAGCCCGTTCCAGTTGGCGTTGAATCGCCTCCATGTTGGCCTTCAAATTCGGCTGGAGTTGAAACGGCCCGGCAGCAACACGCAGGCTGACAGTCTCCATTTGTTGCTCCGGCGAATCGGATGCAAACGCAAGCCCGGCTGAAAGCAAAACGAAGGCAGCCACGCCTAAACATAAAAGCATGCGGCAAGACAATGAAAGGATACATTTAAGGGTGTGATATATATTCATCATATGACCATTCAGTTAAAGATGGACATATGATTCGCATAGATACCGTCGCGTGTCAAGAATTCTCTCGAGCCGATATCGATACGCCAAAGAACTCAAGGCTGACTTTTAATAACTACGCGTTTAGCCTTGCCGGTAAAGCGTTCAAGCGTCTCCGGTTTAACAAGTTCGATGCGTGCGCGAATCCCGGTGATCTTATGAATCTCCCGGTCAATGCGATTACGGAGGGCCTGCATTTCGCGCATTTCATCCGAAAAGATTTCCGGATGCATTTCAACACGGACAGTTACTTCATCGAGCGAAGTTGGACGGTCGATTTCTATTACAAAATGAGGAGTTGCACCTTCCACTTTTAGAAGCGCCTCTTCAATTTGCGACGGAAAGACATTTACGCCACGAATGATCAACATATCGTCAGAACGCCCCACGACGCGTTCCATACGCACAGTCGTCCGCCCGCAGGGGCATGGAGAGTGGTGCAATCTGGAAATATCGCGCGTTCGATATCGCAGAATCGGCATGGCCTCTTTGGTTAAGGTGGTGAAAACCAATTCGCCCTCTTCACCTTCGCCTACAGTTTCCAGTGTTTCAGGATTAATACATTCCACAATGAAATGGTCTTCTTGAATATGCATCCCAGTACGAGCAGGACATTCGCCGCTTACACCCGGTCCGATGATTTCGCTTAATCCATAATTGTTAAACGCAAAGATACCCAAAGACTCCTCAATCGCGGCGCGCATTTCATCGGTCCACGGCTCACCACCAAAATGTCCGAATTTCAGTGGCAACTCGCGAGCATTCAAGCCACATTTCCCGGCAACTTCAGCGATATGCAATGCATAGGTGGGTGTGCATACCAAAACTTCAGCCGCCAAATCCTGGAGAAGCATCAACTGCCGTTCCGTATTCCCGGACGCAGCCGGAACAACTCCCGCGCCGACACGTTCCACACCGTAATGCAGACCAAATCCCCCCGTGAAGAGCCCGAATCCAAACGCGATATGAACAAGATGCTCCGCCCGCAAACCGCCGGCCACCAAAAACCGCGCACACAAATCCGCCCATAGTTCCAAATCCCGATGGGTATAGGCAACAAAAGTCGGCTTGCCTGTCGTTCCCGTGGAACCATGCACACGGGCAATCTTCTCTCGGGGTACGGCAAGAAATCCTAGAGGATAGTGTTCCCGTAAATCGGCCTTTGTCGTAAATGGGATTCGCCGAAGATCCTCAAGCGTACGAATGCTATCAGGCGAAATTTTCTCGCGGGCAAATACATTTTTGTAGAAGGGAACGTTGGCAACACGTTCCACAGTTTGCCGAAGCCGTTCGACCTGCAATTTTTGAAGATTATTCAAATCAAGTGTTTCGGCTGCATCCCAAATACGGTTTTCAAAAGGAAAAGAAGTCATTGTTGTTCTGTTTTAATGTGCAAAATACAATATTCATCCTTCCAACCTAACGCAGGCAGAAAAGGAAAAGACTATCCAAGTTCTTTTACGAGTTTCGGTATTACCGATGTATTGATGCCATGGTCTTGCAGGCATTGGATTGCAGCGGCCGAATCTTCAAAGCGCAGAACCATGGCCCCCGAAGATTCGCCGATATCGTCAATGGCATAAAGATATTCCACATTGATTCCCGCTTCTTCCAATGGCTGAAGAATTTCGAGAAGTCCCCCAGGCACCTGCTTGGCTTCAATGGCAATTACTTCGGTGACTTTAACAACGCAGCCCGCTTTCTCCAGCAATGCCTTTGCCTGTTCCCAATGGGGAACAATCAAGCGTAAAATTCCGAATTGGTCGGCGTCGGCCAATGTCAAACCGATAATCGGAATTTTTGCATCGGCAAGAATCCGGCATGGAAGACTGAGCTGCCCCGGCTGATTTTCAACAAATACGGAGAGCTGATGGAGGATCATGATTTTATGCGCCTTGAGGTTTTCCGGCCGCCCGGCCCATGACAAACGCTTTTTCGTTCACATGGAACACTTTCTCGGGCAGATTCGCCCGTACGGCATCCAGCCAGCATGAGTCATCGATATCCAAATAGGTGCTCAAAACACCCAAAAGAGCCACATTCAGACTTCTCTTATTGGGCAATTCATTTTCATCAATACAGTCCGGTGTAATTAGAACACCGCCATCTTTGAGCAATGGCCGATTGTTTTCAATCTGATCGGCAGCCAAGACAACCAGATAATCCGCTTCGCCTTCGGGCACCATGGGGCTTAAGACTTCTTTCCCAAAGCGGACATCGCTGGTAACGGATCCTCCACGCTGGCTCATGCCATGGATTTCGCTTTTTTTGACATCCATTCCGGCTTTAAAGACCGTCTCGGATAGAATATCCGAGGCGCGGATAACACCCTGACCGCCCAATCCGGCAATTACGACATTGGTGACATTATTCATAACCACAATCCTCATTCAATCGCCGGCGGCGGCTGTTTCATGGACACAGGCTTCACAACTGACTTTTGCGGCGCGTTCGTATGCTTTAATTTTCTTTGCAGCAAGAATGCATGGACGGCGTGCCACAATCACAACGGGTTCACCACAATCAAGGCTCTTGCGCAACACAGATTCAAAATTATCTCTGTCGCTTGTGGGATCGAGCACATGAACACGTTGAATCCCGAGCGAACGTGCCAAATCCTCAAAAACAATCTGGTTGGTCGGCTGATGTCCAAGTGTTCGTCCCGTTCCCGGATGTTCCTGCTGGCCTGTCATTGCTGTGGTGCCGTTATCCAAAATGAGCACAACATGACCGCTTGGGGGTGGATTGTAGACCATTTCAACCAGCCCGGTGATTCCGCTATGCACAAAGGTGCTATCGCCGATCACGCTGACAACCCGCCGGGCTTGATCTTCCGGCAAGACATGCCTTAGTCCCAACCCGACTCCGATACTGGCTCCCATGCAGACACATGTATCCATGGCCTGAAAGGGCGGCAAAACGCCCAGTGTGTAACAGCCAATATCCCCGGCAACAATACAGTCAAAATCACGTAGCGTTTCAAACACCGGGCGGTGAGAGCAGCCCAGGCATAACTGCGGAGGCTTACCTGGCATCGGCTTGGGCTCGGGGGAAGTATCACCGGCCAGTATCTTACGAACACGCCGGACATTTAATTCGCCAAACCGGAAATCTTCGGCTTTGCTTTCGACATCTATGCCCCGAGCGCGGATGGCATCTGCCAGATAGGGGTCTCCCTCTTCGATTACGACGCATCGTTTCACACTTTCCGCGAACTCACGAATCATGTCAAACGGCAACGGGTAGGTCATTCCTAATTTAAGTATCGAGGCCCCGGGGGCAGCCTCCCGGGCATGATTGTAAGTTACGCCGGATACAATCAGGCCCAACTCCTGACCATCAGAAATCGTCTGATTGGGGCCTTCTTGGTTATTCCACTCATCGATGACCGCCAATTTGTCACGTAAACGTTTATGGGCTGGACGGGCATAGGCGGGAATCATAACTCGTCCGGGAATATCCCGCTCAAAACTCGCTTCGGGCATATCTTGAGTTTTGCCATCATGCCGAACAAGTGTTTTGGAGTGGCAGATACGCGTTGTCATGCGCAACATGACCGGCGTATTCCAGCGGTTGGAGATATCCAAGGCCAGACGCGTGAAATCATACGCCTCTTGCGAATCGGAGGGTTCCAACATAGGAATCCCCGAAGCGACGGCGTAATGGCGGTTATCCTGCTCGTTTTGGCTTGAGGCCATCCCGGGATCGTCTGCCGAGATCAGCACCAAAGAGCCGCTTACACCCGTATAGGTGACTGTAAAGAGCGGATCAGCAGCGACATTAACTCCGACGTGCTTCATCGTCACCAATGTGCGCGCTCCACCAAAGGCCGCACCGATTGCGACTTCAAAAGCCACCTTCTCATTGGGGGCCCACTGTGAACGGCCACCAAGACGTTCAAAATTCTCCAGGATTTCAGTGGATGGCGTTCCGGGGTAACCGGTTCCAAGCGCGACGCCGCCCTGTAACGCCGCCAAGGCAACAGCCTCATTTCCACTTAATAGCATGGTGGGCAAGAGAGATACTTCGTTACTCAATTTGGATTCCTGCTTGGTACAAAGCCGTAGAAGAATTCCCAATTAAACGGCTTATGATTTGATTCGCCGCATTTTTGCCGGCAGCGGATCTGGCAAGTGATATATGCAGCGGGTATAGATACAGAGCATAGCCGGAAAGATGTTCAGATTCCATACGCAAATCCGCAAACTTGCCCAACCGAAAACCAATCTTAACAGAACTTAAACATGAATCACGGACATAAAAAAAGAGGCTGTGGGAGGGACGTTTCCGTCTTTCACCACAGCCCATATTTTTTTATTCAATAAACAGTATATGGAAGAATGACACTTAGAACTTCAGCATCATCTGATAACGCATAAAGAACGCATCGTCCGGACTTCCGGCGCCTGCCGGATCGTAATAATCACCAGGCATAAAGTACTCACCGAGCAGATGGCCGGAGAGATACTTGTTGAGTTGATAAGTAACCAAGCCAATCAGCAATTGACCACGCTCATCCTCATCGGGATTGATCAGACTGTTTTCCTCATCCGCCCAAAGATAAGCATAGGAACCGGAGACATTTAACCGCTCCATCGGAGAGAAGCCAGCCTCGACCTGGGCAATGCGCATATTGGTCCAAGAGCCAAGGTCGCGGTCGGTCGGACCATTCGCGGTTACCTTTAGCGGCACAAACGGGTCGTACAGCTGATAAATGAGACCTTCACTCCATTGCGGCCATTCGGCATAGAAGCTATCCCAGCCTTCGTACTCTTCCGTATCCGGGTCATCACCGGACATAAGGTAGTATCCTGCCTTTAGATAGGGTTTAGTTTGCACTTGATTGAAGGTATATCGACCATAGCCATAGGCTGCCCAAGCATCACGATCAATGCTGTTTTCTCCTAAAGAATCAGTTCCGGTAAAGACCAATCCCATTGGATCTTCAATCTCGCCCCATTGGTAACCGCCTTCAGCAACCAGCATCAGATTGCCATCCATGAGTTTTGTCGTGGCACGTCCACCGATCAACCAAGTATCCAGTTCCGGATCGATGAAGTGATCGGCGGTTAATGGCGGCGAGGGCCATGCGTTGCCGGGGAGTGTATAGTCATCAGCTTCATTGCGATTGCGATAAAGCAGATAAGGTTCAAGATGTACAGGAGCCAAGCGATCTGTTTTTCCATAAATCGCATAGAAATCCTCATCATCTGAGAATTGCTTATCACCTTCATAAATCTTGGAGTAGATAAAATCGATGGTCGATTCATCCGCGAAGGTAACGACGGCTTTGGCGGCATCGAAGCCAATTGCCATTGAGCCAACATTCGACTGGCCATCCAGGATCAGAAAACCTTCACCATAGATCAAATCCTGGCGTCCAAGGCGTAAGGAAAGCCAATCTGCGCCAAAGGGTGCATTCCAATCCATATACGCGGCATCGACAAACCATTCTTTATTACCGAGCAATGAATCGAAATCCGGATCCATGGCTAATGTATTGCCTTTATCATCAATGCCCCATTTATATTCATTGGCACCGCGGAAATAGCCGGAAAGTCCATCATTCAATTCCGCCTTGAACCAAGCCCGGGAGCGCATCCGGAACCATTCCCATGAATCGTCATAGTTGAGTCCACCGGGAAGATCGAAGTTCCACATGTTATCCATGGAAACACCGCGTAGACGCCAATCGCCTCCGAAGGAGTATTTGGGCGCATCGGGATCGGCGGCGGGTGCCGCTTCACGAAGTCCCTGGACTTCCTCTTTCAGGCTATCCAGTTGCGTCTGAACCGCCGGCGCCGATGTGCCGCCCCGTAATTCGCGCACTTCGGTCTGCAGGCCATCGACCTGTTTGCTAAGTGCCTTGTTCTGCTCCGCGAGTTCTTTGACCAACTTCTCTAGGTCGTCGACACGATCCGCAGAAGCCTGCGGGCAAGTGAGAGCAACAATGAGAAGGGCCGACATACATAAACACAGGTAGTATTTCATCATACGAACCTCATCCCCCTGATGATTTTTTACGTTCTTAACTCACGCCACTGTTCGGTGACTCCTTATTACTACGGAATCCCGATATTAGGTTACAGCATTAGGATTTTCGCCTTGACGTCAAGGGGATTAATTCAAATTGTTAGGGATTCCGTAGGAACGTCGTCCCATTTTTCACGCCTTTAAGGACCAAATAGATCAAAATAGTCATTAAAGCCGTACTTTCCCCCTGAAGACACATACGTATTTATTCTTTATCCCTCCTTCCCGGACGCCGCGGCACGGCAATCTTGAAGGCGTGGCACCCCGTGGAGATAGGCGGCTTCAGCCAAGCGGACAAAGGCCCTCAAGCCAAGATGTTCGTAGACCTCAGCCTCCAGTTGTTTGCCCAAGGTCTGCAGACTTCGGATTTTGTCTTCAAACCGGCTTGTATCCACGCCAGCAACGATTTCCAGTTCATCCTGCCCATCCCGTGCGCGTATTACGATTTGGAAGGGGGCTCCCGGAATCAACCGGTCAAAAACCTCCTCAATTTGAGAGGGCGCCAGCCGCGTGCCATTGAGAATGACCACATCATCCGCCCGCGCATGAGCAGGTTCCATACGCAACGTAGTCCGCCCACAGGCACAAGATTCGGCCCGAAGCGCGGTTAGGTCTCCGGTTCGGTAGCGGATCATGGGAGCCGCTTCCCGGGTTAATGTTGTCAAAACCAATTCGCCGCGCTCACCCATGGGCAAATTTTCCCCGGTTGCGGGATCGATAATTTCCGCAAGCACATTGTCTTCGCTGATATGCAAGCCGTTATGCTCACAGCACTCGGTGGCCATTCCCGGGATTGCCATTTCCGAAAGTCCATAGCTGGCAAACGCATCAGCAGAAAGGAGAGATTGGATCTGCTCCCGCAATTCCCCGGACCACACCTCACCGACAATAAGAGCTGTTTTAAGCGAAAATGCCCCCGGTCCTACAGCATCGATTATCTTCCCCAGCTGAAGTGCCTGGGTTGGTGTTGCAACAAGTACAGTTACTCGATAATGGCGCATCAATTCGACCTGGCGGTCGAGAGCCAATCCCGAACAAGGGATGATGGATGCGCCGAGCACTTCCGCCCCGGATTGTGTACCCAACGCTGCGGCATTGGTGGCATAATCCAATGACAAATGGATAACATCATCACGCCCCACACCGGCAGAAACCAAAGCCCGGGCAGCCATCCGGGTCCAAATGCCGATATCGTTTTGTGTGTACCCCACAACAACCGGCCCACCTGCTCCGGCAGCCGGATGCAGGCGCACGACATCCCTTAGAGGAACGGCAAAAAGGTCGTAAGGCTGATGATTCAGAAGGTCATCCCGCCCGGTTAAAGGTAGACGCTGCAAGTCGGCAAGAGCACCGATATCCTCCGGCATGACCCCAGCTTGATCCAAGGCCTGGCGGTAATAACGGACATGCCGATAAACACGATTTAGAGTGGCTTGCAGCCGCTCCAGTTGAATTTGTTCAATACTCTCCCGGGCTACAGTTTCAACTTGTGGATCGAGGATGGCCATGATTTAGTCACCTGGGCTCCGGCGGCCCGGATTCCGGCATAAAAGCCGGTCCGGTCCGGAGGCTTTTATCTCTATTCCCAGACCTCACTGTATTCGCGTCCCAAATAGGCGCGTTGAACGTCTCGATTATTTCGTAGCGATTCACAATCGCCTTCAATTACAATCCGGCCAGTCTCCAAGACATAGCCGCGGGATGCCGTCTGCAAGGCCAAATGAGCGTTTTGTTCGACAAGCAGCACGGCGGTATTTTCACTTTGAAGATTTGAAAGTGAGCGGAAAATCTCCCGGGCAATCCGTGGCGCAAGACCCATGGATGGTTCATCAAGCAACAACAATTGCGGTTTGGACATAAGCGCACGGCCAATGGCAAGCATCTGCTGCTCTCCACCCGACAGGGTACCAGCCACCTGATGACTCCGTTCCCCTAGAATAGGAAACATTTCCAAAACATATTCCATCGTCTCGGCTGCCTGTTTGCCGGGCTGTGTATAGGCTCCCAACTGGAGGTTTTCCTCCACTGTCATGGGAGCAAATAATTGGCGGCCCTCAGGAACCAACGCGATTCCTGCCCGGACATGCTGTTCGGCAGATAATGCCGTAACATCTTTCCCATTGATCATAACACGCCCTTGGGTGGGCCGAATTACTCCCGCCAATGTCGCCAGCAGAGTGCTTTTCCCACTTCCATTCGCACCGATCAAAGTGACAATCTCTCCACTTTGAGCATGGAGCGAGACTCCTTTGAGAGCCAGAATTCGTCCGTAGCCGCTGGTTAGGTTCTCGACGCGGAGCATTATTCAACCTCCTCGCCAAGATAGACTGCGATTACCTTCTCATCGGCCTGGATTTCACGCGGCGTTCCTTCGGCGATGGGGACACCATGGTCTAGAACCAAAACACTGTCGGATAGATCCATCACCAAAGACATATCGTGCTCAACGAGCACAATCGTAATTCCACGCCGCCGGATATTGCGTATAACATCACCTAATTCCGCCGTCTCACGCGTATTCAATCCGGCGGCAGGCTCATCAAGCAATAAAACACGCGGCTCAGAAGCCAAACACCGCGCCAACTCCACTCGTCTTTGTTCCAAAAAGGTTAATTGCCCGACATCTTTGCCCGCAGAATCGGCAATACCCAAAGAATCCAGCAAATCATACGCTTCCCGGCGCATCTGCTTTTCTTCACGCCGTTGAGAAGGAAACCGAAAAGCGGATCGAAACATCCCGGACGAGGTTCTGCAATGACGGCCAACCAGGACATTTTCCAAGGCAGTCATGTGATCAAACAAAGCGATTGTCTGCCAGGTCCGAGCCAATCCGGCTTTAGCAATCTCATAGGGCTGAAGGCCGCTGATAGATTTGCCTTCGAAAATAACGCTTCCGCGTGTCGGCCGGTCAACACCCGTGAGACAATTGAAAAGAGTTGTTTTCCCCGCCCCATTCGGGCCGATAATGGCTTTGATCTGTCCTTCGGGGATTGCGCAATTGACTCCATCCAGCGCATGCAAACCGCCGAATTCTTTGCCGACTTCCTTGATTTCCAAAATCGGGCCGTTCATGAGGAAACCTCGGATTGCGATTTTCTCATGAATCCAAAAATCCAACGAATGAAATCACGGCAGCCCAACAAGACGCCCTGGGGAATGAACATCATAACCAGCAGCAGGATTCCGCCATAAACAACGAGCCAATAATTTTCCATCCACGATATCCACTCAGGCAACATGCCCATGAGAACCGCACCGATAATGGCTCCCCAAACATTACGCATCCCACCGACGATTACCATCAGAACAAGAAGAATGGAGGTCCATACTCCAAATGGCGGGGGATTTAAGTATTGGACATAATGGGCATAGAGACTGCCGGCGATGGAGGCAAAAGCCGCTGATAAAACAAATATCTTGATCTTATAGTTACCGGCCGGAACCCCTAGGACATTTGCGGCTTTCTCATTGCTATGGATAGCACGCAAGGCCCGGCCAATACGCGAGTTAATAAGACATAAGGCAAAACATAGTCCGAAGAAAGCGACTCCCCAAACCAGATAAAAAATGGACAATTCATCCATAATCGGATCGAAAACAAATTTGGTTATTCCGAATTCACCCGTCTCGGCATCCCTGCCTAACCATACTATGGAAAGAGATGGAATCCCGCCAAATCCGGAAGGTCCACCGGTAATGTGATCCCAAGCGTCAAGAACGACACGGACAATCTCGCCAAAGGCAAGCGTAGCCATAGCCAAATAATGGCCATGGAGACGCAATGAGGGCATCCCCACTAAAAAGGCCACAACCGCCGAGAGCAGAACGCCTGCTCCTATAGCCATCCAGGGGGAAATACCGAAGCGCACTGTGAGAATTCCCGATGTATAAGCCCCAATGGCATAAAAAGCAGCATGCCCAAGAGATATCTGGCCCGCATAACCGAGAAGCAACGATAAACCGATTGCCGCAAAAGCATAAATACCTATCGGAATGAGCTTGAAAAAAGATGCGGAAAACACCCAAGGCGTAGCAATAATCGCCAGGGCAAAAACGATCAGTCCGATGCCATTCCGCCGCCCCATGCCTAAAACTCCGATAGACGGCTGATTTCAGCCCGGCCGAAGAGGCCGCTGGGACGTACAAATAAAACGACTAGCAAAACAGCCAAACCGATGGCGTCTTTGTAATGCGAAGAGATATATCCGGCAGCGAGCGATTCGAGGATACCTAACAAAATACCCGCGACGACTGCGCCTGTGCTGTTGCCCAAACCTCCAAGAATGGCCGCGCTAAACCCTTTCAACCCGAACATCTCCCCTCGGCTGTAGTCCATCGATGTGATCGGCACAATGACCGCTCCGGCCAAAGCCCCAATAGCCGCCGAAAGCCCAAAAGCAAGCATGACCATGGTTTCGGCATTGATCCCCGACAAACGGGCGGCAACACGATTATACGCGCAAGCACGCATGGCCTTGCCGGTCATGGTATAGCCGAAGAAAAGAGAAAGCAGTAACACCACAATTCCCAGCGTCCCCCAAACCCAGAAATCCTGAGGTTTGATGGCTGCGCCCAGCAGCCAAATCGATTCTTCGCTTGTGAATTGCGGAATAAAATAGGAGTCCTTGCCCCATAAAAGCATGGCGGAGCCTTTGATAACAAAGGCTCCGCCTATCGTAATAATAATCAACGCCAGAACACTGGGATTCTTTAGCGGGCGGATAGCCAGTCGTTCGAACAAAATCCCGATGGCCGTAACGATACACACCGCCAGCAATACGCTGAGCGTGATCGGCAAATGGAGCACCGTACACGCCCAAACCATCAGCAGCCCCCCCAGCATCACAAATTCACCCTGTGCGAAGTTAATGATCCCGGTGGCGTTATAAATTATATTAAATCCGATCGCGACCATCGCATACGTGCTGCCGAACGCAATTCCACTCACGATATATTGGATGAGTGGCGATGTGGCCGCGGCTTGATCCATGCTTTAAGTTCGCGTTCCTTTACTTATTCTTGGACCAGTGTGAACTTGCCGTTTTTAATCGTCAGCATGCTCAACGAGCCTTCTTTGGTCAGACCAGTGTGGTCTTCGGGCGAGAAATTAAACATCCCGGCCGTTCCTAAGAAATTCTTGCGGTTTTCGATATAGTCCCGAATACCGGCACGTGAAATATCTCCCGTCTGGCAGGCTTCGATCACAAGCCACAAAGCATCGTAAGCATGGCCTCCAAATGTGCTAACATCGCCGCCGAATTTGCTCTCATAAAGATTTTTATATTCGGCCAGCGCGGCGCGGTATGGATGGCCATGGGGCAACTGATCCACCGCCAAAAGGCAAGATGCGGGGCATAACACACCTTCTGCCGCATCGCCCGCGGCCTGGACGTATTTGACGTTGCCAAAACCATGGCTTTGGAACAGTTGGATATCGATACCCAGCTGTTTCATGTTCTTCATCACAATGCTTTGAGCGGGAACAATCGACCAGTTGACGATTGCATCCGGGCCCGCAGCCTTAATCTTGGTCAGTTGAGCCGTCATATCCGTATCGGCGGGACCATAAGTCTCGTCAGCAACGACTTGGATGCCATAGATTTCAGCCTTTTCTTTCAACTGAGTGCGTCCAGCAGCGCCAAATCCGGTAGTACCGGTAATCAGCGCGACCTTCTTCATCCCATGCGCTTTCATGTAGTCGTAAATCTTCTCGACAACATGGCTGTCTTTTTGGGGAGTCTTAAAGACCCATTTCCGCACAGGATTTGTGATGGTCTCGGCGGCCGCACACGAAATTAAAGGTACTTGCTGCGAATTGCAGATTTCGATTACAGCCATCGTGCAACCGCTTCGCGACGGTCCGATAATGGCCATAACATCCTGCCGGATCAGCGACTTAACCGCATTGACCGTGCGGGTCTCATCACCTTGGGTATCCTCAATAATAAGTTCGATTTTACGGCCATCAATACCGCCCTGAGCATTGACCATATCGGCCACCATCCGGGCGGTATTCGCTTCGGGTTCACCTAAAAACGCGGCATTCCCCGTTATCGCGAAAACACAACCGACTTTGATTGGATCGCCTTGGCTTACACCAGCCAACGCCCCGACACTTAACAACACGCCTATCATGAGACATGCCCAGAAATTGCGCACCCCCATCATGATTTCCTCTCCTTTCATACTGCCTGATTCTAACATCGCATGTTGCGATGGAATTTACGCACTCACGCCCCCCGGCGTCTCTAAATTTGCGAAAGTTCTTCCTCCGTAAAAACACGTGCCTTCGCTTCATGAAGTTTGGCTATCGCTTTTTCGGTATCTTCAAATCGGAAGATTAAAATCGCATTATCTCTATGCCGTTCCAAAAAGGCATACATATATTCCACATTGACCCCGGCTCCTTGAAGCAAGGACAGTATGGTAGCCAGCCCGCCGGGCCGGTCAGCAATCTCAATGGCAACAACCTCTGTGCCTTGCACTGTGAATCCGGCCCCTTTAAGCGCCTCGATAGCGTCGTCTGTTTTATCGACCAAGATTCTTAAAATTCCGAAGTCAGACGTGTCGGCCATCGAAAGAGCGCGGATATTAATTCCGGCATCGCTTAATTCTCGCGTGACATCCGCAAGACGGCCTGCGCGATTCTCAAGAAAGACGGATATTTGTCTTAAATTCATCGTCATACTCCCTTGGCGTGCCAGCGATTCAAATCGCCCAATCCTCTATTCGATCCATTACGATCGATTCCATTCCGGTCAGAGTCACGATTGTTCCTTACGCTTATCAATCACGCGCTTGGCCTTGCCCTCGCTACGTGGAATACCTTTCGGTTCAACGAGATGTACACGGGCAGTCAATCCCAGCACGCTCTCGATTTCGCGTTCAATACTGGTGCGCAAGCCTTCCATTTTCCGGACTTCATCCGAAAAGACTGCCGGGCTGACTTCCACCCGTATCTCTAATTCATCAAGCGCACCATGTTTATCGACAATTAGTTCATAATGAGGCTCAGTGCCCTCAATCGACACCAGAACACTTTCGATCTGTGAGGGAAATACGTTGACGCCACGGATAATCAGCATGTCATCCGAACGACCGCTCACTCGTTCCATACGGACCAATGTTCTTCCACATTTACACCCACCACGCATTAGCCTGGAAATATCACGTGTCCGGTAGCGGATCAGGGGGAAGGCTTCTTTGGTTACACAGGTGAAGACCAGTTCGCCCTTTTCACCCTCAGGCAATACTTCGCCAGTTTCGCTGTTGATGATTTCAGGATAAAAATGATCCTCGTTGACATGCAAACCGCACTTTTCCGAACACTCGCTTGCGACTCCCGGCCCAATTACTTCAGAGAGTCCATAAATATCGATGGCGAGAATGCCCAGGCGCCGCTCGATTTCAACTCGCATTTCATCGGTCCACGGCTCGGCACCGAAAATTCCGGCCTTAAGAGGCAGACTGCGAGGATCGATTCCGAGTTCTTCGCAAACATCCGCGATATAGAGCGAATATGAGGGTGTGCAGGCCAGAATGGTCGATCCAAAATCCTGCATAATCATCAGCTGACGTTTGGTATTTCCGCCGGATACAGGAATGACCGTCGCCCCCATCCGTTCACCGCCGTAATGGATGCCGAGCCCGCCGGTAAACAATCCATAGCCATAAGCCACATGAACGACATCTTCCGGACTTCCACCTGCACAGCCGATTGTGCGTGCAGTCGTCTCGGCCCAGACCTCTTGGATGTCATAGCGGGTATATCCCACCACGGTCGGCTTGCCGGTAGTCCCTGACGATGAATGCACACGTACGACATCTTCCATGGGCACGGCAAACATGCCAAAGGGATAGGTATCTCGAAGATCTTCTTTCACGGTAAACGGCAGTTTCGAAAGATCGTCGACGGATTTGATGTCTTCAGGAGCGACACCCATGGCATCCATCTTCTTTTGATAGGCGGGTACACGCTCATAGACACGATGGATTGTGGTTTCCAGACGCTGGTTCTGCAACGCCCGCCGCTCCTCTGGATCCATACACTCGTATTTCTCGTTCCAGATCATCGTTGATTATCCTTCCGTACCTGGTGGACGCCGAATCTCCTCCAGCCTGACAATCCTCTCATAACGCGGCGATTGTCGCGCCAATGCAGGTTGTTCAAGTCTCAAGAAGATTCGCCTTACGCCCACCAGGGAATCATGACGTATTTTGCCCGTCCTGCAAACCTCAAAAACGACCACCGCCGAACCGTAAGAAGAGTAAAGGTGAGCGGATTTGATGCAACCCTCTAAGTCAGCCGGTTTGGAAACCGGGACCCAAGCATCGGGGACCAATTTGCCGAGTCTCGGAAGAGAGCAGCTGCGAAACAATACGTAGTGCCTACTTCATTCCACCTGTCATACCCTTTTTCTAGTTGTCTTCCTTATAACCAAAGGCCTTTTTCATCTCAATATGACTCTTTTTATCATATTGGTAAGAATATCCGGGCTTGAACACAATCAAATCAAATCTTTCAGCACGAATGCGCATAGTGAACAAAACCGGACAGACGATCTTTCCGGCATCCCGGGCCTAAGAGTCGGATTTTCGGTCAAGATCCCCATAAATGGACTAACCCTTTATCAGCGTACGTGCTATGGTCCGTATTAAGAGCAGTGGTACAACTTGCTTATGCGGCAACCGCAACCGCGTGATGAGTAAGGGGGGGGCAAGAGGAGTGGGGTGTGATTTATCTCCTTTTTCCCCAACGTTCGTCTAGTGGTACCGTTTTATTCAGGGGGTTGCTGAAGATTAATTTTGGCTGGAAGGAGCGTGTAATGAGAACGTTCGTATCGATTGGAGTCTGTGTGGCGGTAGGAACAATTCTGTTGTTGGCTTGTGCAACAACACAAAAAGGGCATCAAGTTGTGGGCGACCATCCGAATTTCGAGCAGGCTTGTTCAAAGTGCCATACACTTGATCGTGTGGAAACTGCGCATGATGCCATTTCGAAAACCGAAATGCGCAAAATTGTGGAACGTATGGCCAAGAAACCTGGCTCGGACATCGATCCCCATGATATCGACTTTATCGTCGAGCAGATTTATTAAGCCGTTATAATTGTCGTAGCTGAATCAACATAAGATTCGGCTGAACTGCTACAAGTCGATTATCCCGCTTCTAAAGCGGGTAGGTATGTAGTTCGACAGAACGAACGCGCAGATTTTATCTGCGCGTTTTTTTATGCAAGCCCCGGTTATAGAGCATTAAATAAGTCTTTATTTCAGCCCGCATTTACCCTTCGCTTATTTCCTCATCATCAATCTGCGTTTCACGAACAATTACGCCTGATAAGAAAATTAACACGATCAAGTTGGGAATGGCCATCAGTCCGTTCATAACATCAGAAAACAGCCATGCCAATTCCAGTTTGATTGTGGATCCAACAATCACAAATAGCACCCACAAGATTCGATAAGGAAGAATTACCCTGATACCGAATAAATATTCGATGCATTTCTCACCATAGTATCCCCATCCAAGAATCGTCGAATATGCGAAAAGAACCAATCCCAAAGAGACAACATATCCGGCGGATTTTCCAGGAAATCCATGATGGAATGCCATCACCGTAAGGTTGGGTCCGGTAACACCGCTCGTCCAAGCCCCTGTCGTTACAATTACGAGGCCGGTCATGGTGCAAACCAATATCGTGTCAATAAAAGTCCCGGTCATAGAGACCAAGGCTTGTCGTTTGGGATTACGGGTTTTCGCGGCAGCAGCCGCAATTGGCGCACTGCCTAAACCGGATTCATTCGAGAAAAGCCCCTTGCTCACTCCGGAGGTAATGACTTCTTTTACTGCCGCACCTAAAAAGCCCCCAGCTGCTGCGGCCGGTGAAAAAGCACTTGAAAAAATCAGCCCGAAAGCGCCGGGGATGGCTCGGTAATTGATAACCAGAATGGCAAGCGCACAAAGCATGTAGATGACCGCCATGACCGGCACCAATACGCCTGAGACTTCTCCGATGCGTTTAATGCCTCCCAAAACCACGGCTGCCGTCAGAATGGCTAAGACACACCCCGTCACCCAAGCAGGACACCTAAAAGACTCCTGAAGCGCTTCGGCAACAGAATTGGCCTGTACCATGTTCCCGATACCGAAGGCAGCAATGCTCCCAAAGACGGCAAACAGGATCCCTAATGATTTCGATCCCAAGCCGCGCTCAAGCGCATACATAGGGCCACCAACCATCTCGCCTTTTTCATCAACAACACGGTATTTCACAGCCAAGATGGCTTCACCGTATTTGGTGGCCATGCCGAATATGGCCGTAATCCACATCCAAACCAGAGCTCCCGGCCCTCCGGCAGCAATAGCCGAAGCAACTCCTGCGATATTGCCGGTGCCGATGGTCGCCGCCAATGCTGTCATTAAGGCTCTAAAATGAGAAATGTCACCTTGAGCATCCTCATCAGATTTCGAAAAAGCGAGCCGCAGAGCGCGGGGCAACTCACGAAACTGTAAGAGACGAAGGCGAATCGTCAGAAAAATGCCCGTGCCAAGCAGAAGGGAGATCATCGGTATCCCCCATACATAGCCTTTCGCTAGATTGAAAAAATCGATGGCGGCGGTACTCCATTCATTTAACATCGGACTTATGACTCCATGCTGAGATGCAAACAATTTGGATCGGCATAACACCGTTAACAATCTGACTTGCGTAAGCAAAACTCATAAAATGAAGGCTTATAGATCGCATTTTACAACCGGCAGCGAATACGGAAAGCCCCAGAAAATATGGCGGTGCCTCCGGAACAATAATAGACAAACAGATTTAAGGATATTGACTTCCGGGCGCTTTCGCATCCATAGTCTATGATAAATCCAAATCCTATTTATGGTTTCAGTACATTGGCAGCAAAGGCAATAACGAAATGAGACCGACAGCATCAACCAACACACTCCAAGAGTTCAGATTTTGCACACATTTGGCAGTGCTCTGGATCGGAATTCTTCTGACATCTTTTTCAGCACAAGCCGCGCCCCAAGAATGTGAGTGGCCCGCCATCAACAAAGAGTGCAGACCGTGGACCTATTGGTGGTGGTTGGGCAGCGCTGTGAATAAAGAAGAGTTGACCCGGCACCTTGAGGCCTATCGAAAGGCCGAGATGGGCGGAATGCATATCGTCCCAATCTATGGGGCAAAAGGCTATGAAGCGTCTTATATCCCTTATCTCACGCCCCAATGGATGGAGATGCTCGCACATACCACGCGAGAAGGAGCACGGCTCGATCTCGGCGTGGATATGACCTCGGGCACCGGCTGGCCCTTCGGAGGCCCCTGGGTGGGCCCGGAAGATGCTGCTGCACATGTCTTCATTGAAAAATTGGAGTGGGATTCCTCAAAAGTCGAAATACCTTTGCAGTGTAGTGAACAGCCGGAGGCGCAACTGCAAGCAGTCATGGCTTATGGCCGTGAGGGAGAAATCATTGATCTCAAATCGAAGGTCGGCGAGAACAGCATATTAGACTGGACACCCCCCCCCGGAATGTGGCGAATTTATGCCGTATTTCAGGGCTGGACCAAGCAACAGGTCAAACGAGCCGCACCCGGAGCAGAAGGCAATGTTCTCGATTTCTTTTCATCCAAGAAATTGAGCGACTATCTTGCGAGATTCGACGAAGCCTTTAAGGATTTTGACGCACCTCCACCCCGGGCTTTTTATAATGACTCTTTTGAAGTCTATAACGCCAATTGGACAGACCGTTTCTTTGACGAGTTCGAAAAAAGGCGCGGTTATGATCTGCGGAAGGAATTGCCTGCTCTGCTGCTGGAAGGCGCTCCCCAGCATTGTGCCCGCGTCCGTAGCGATTACCGGGAGACTGTCCACGATCTTCTTTATGAAGACTTCACTCAAACTTGGGCCGCTTGGTGTCATGGTAAGGGGAGTTTGGCCCGTAGCCAGGCACATGGCTCACCGGGAAATTTGATCGATCTTTATGGCGCGGCGGATATTCCCGAGACAGAAGGCTTTGGCAGAGGCGGGGCCGAGATACTCGTTTCTAAAGTCGCATCATCGGCATCGCACCTATTGGGGAAACCTCTGACTTCATCAGAATCCTGTACCTGGCTGGGAGAGCATTTTCAGGTCTCTCTGGCTCAAGTAAAACCAGCTATCGATCAGTTCTTTGTGGCAGGTATTAACCACATCGTTTATCACGGAATGCCTTTCTCTCCCAAGGATGTTCCCTACCCCGGCTGGTTGTTCTACGCATCCACCCACTTTGGCCTAACAAACACATTCCAGCGGGATTTCCCCGAGTTGAACCGTTATATATCCCGCTGTCAGTCCTTCCTCCAAGGCGGCTCCCCAACCAATGATGTGTTGCTTTATTTGCCGATTTACGATCTTTGGGCCAAAGAACATGGCGAGAAAAACATGCTTCAGTACTGCCAGGTCCATAATGCGGACGATTGGCTGAAAACAAATATGAAACCGACCTATTCAGCGGCTGAATATATGTGGTCACATGGGTACACGTTTGACTATGTGTCTGACAGCATTCTTAAAGACCATTTAGAAGGCAACGACGCAGGAATATCCAATGGCCTCCAAACCTACAAAGCGGTTCTGGTCTCTAATTGTGAAATCATGCCGACAGCAACATTGGAGCGGTTGATCGAATTGGCCCGGCAGGGTGGCACGATCCTCTTTCAAGAGGGGCTCCCTAAGGATGTTCCCGGTCTTAACAATCTGGAGCGGCGAAAGAAACGTCTGGGTCAGCTGGTGGGGCAGATTATGCAGCAAGCCGATTTTGACGGGAACATGGCCCGGGCAAAGATTGGCCAAGGAAAAATCTTAATCGGTGGAAACCTGCCAAAACTCCTGGAGGCCATAGGCATCGAGCGAGAGCGGATGGCTGACTCAGGACTGGAGTTCGTTAAACGCAAACACGATTTTGGCATCGATTATTTCATCGCAAATCGAAAGGAGCCTGCTTATGACGGTTGGCTGCCATTGAGTATTGATGCTAAATCAGTACTGACTTACGATCCCCTGCACGGAAACAAAGGATTAGCGCAAATCCGCCAACAAAAGCCGGGTGAAACACAAGTCCGACTGGTCCTTCAGCCGGGTGACGCTCTTGTGCTCCGCGCACTCAAAACTGAAGTTGATCATCCCGCCTGGCCCTACACAACCATCAAAGGAGTCAGCACCGTATTGGAGGGACCTTGGAAACTTGAATTCATCGACGGTGGACCGGAACTTCCTGCCAGCCGGTCTCTGCAAGAACTCGGATCTTGGACGGACGGCGGCGATGAGAAATCAGCCGCTTTTTCGGGCACAGGAAGTTACAGGACTCGGTTTTCTCTACCCACAACAACGGCAGATGGCTGGTATCTAGAATTAGGAGAAGTCCATGAAACGGCCAGTATCTTTGTAAATAATCAACATGCGGGCTCTTTATGGTGCAATCCCTTCCATCTCGACATAACTCCTTTTCTTAAAAAAGGCGAAAATGAACTGGAAATACAGGTGACCAACCTAATGGCGAACCGCATCGCGGCCATGGATCGCGTCGGCCAAGAATGGAAAAATTTCTTTTTCGTCAATATCGACTATAAGCCATTCGACGCTTCCGGGTGGGAACCCATGCCATCCGGACTACTAGGCCCCGTTCGCTTGGTTCCTTTTCAATTGGAATAACAAACAAACCAGGACTCTTATGGATTTATGCCAACTGGGATTTCTAGAACGTGTAAACAAAAGGTGCGAAAGCCGGAGCAACGGATCCCAAAAAGATAATTACGGCGATAAGCAGAAGCATGATCACAATCGGCAGAAGCCAGAACTTTTTGCGGACTTTTAGAAAATCCCAAAGTTCGGCAATCAAACCGAGGATTCCGCTCCGGCGTTTGCGTAGTTTCAGGCCGGACGGAGCCATTTGCCCTGTTGATGACGGTTCTGTCATGTGTATTCCCGATAAATGGCCTTCGTTTTCAATAGGGTCAGAAGTTACGAAGTGTAGTCCATTAAAACTGTCTCTCAAAATGATCCCGGGCAAGAGGCTCACGTTCGATCCAGAAACTCTGCCCATCACCCTGTTTCTTCAAATTCAAAGGATCTCTGCCCCCAAGTCTCATAAAAAACGCAAAAGGAGTTATCACGCCAAAATATATCAACGTTAACAGAATGCGGATTACGAAATAGCCCATTGTTAGTGCGGCATACATCCAGCCAATGTAGGGAATCCGCAATTTCATAGGTGCAATAAAACTGCAGAGCAAAAATGCAATGGCGGGCAGAACAAGAATCTTTGCCGCGACCGGGCTCTGGGGAAATAGACCGATACCGAACCAAAGGCATAGTGACAATAGAGGAAGGGCAATTCCCATGCTGATGCCAAACCAAAAGAGGTTTTTTCGGTTCGGCTCGGGCATATATGCATATTCGGCACGAAGCGACATACGTTTTCAAATCCAAAATCCAGGCATCATATGCCGGGCAATACAAAATTTTCTAGTCTAATTCAAACTCTTGCCGCCAGTCACCTTCTTCAGTCCAAGGCGGCTGCTCTTGTTTATCGAGGATACAAGTTCCCAGCACCAGATAATCCATTTCAGTACGCATAAAACAACGATAGGCATCCTCAGGCGTACAGACAATCGGCTCTCCGCGTACATTAAAACTCGTATTCACAATCACGCCACACCCTTCCAGCCTATCAAAAGCCGAAATCAGGTCGTGATAGCGCGGATTATCCTCCCGCTCAACAGTCTGAACACGGGCCGAATAATCGACATGCGTCACGGCAGGAATGTCGCTACGAGGAATATTCAGTTTCTCAATACCAAAGAGCTGTTTTTGTTCCTCTGTGAGTGGGATACGACGGTCTTCACAAACCGGAGCCACCAATAACATGTAGGGTGATGCTGCATCCAATTCAAAATAATCGGAAACACGTTCCCTTAATACGGACGGCGCGAAGGGGCGAAACGATTCCCGATATTTGATTTTCAAATTCATAGTTTTTTGCATGGCCGGAGAACGCGGATCACCAATTATGCTGCGGGCTCCAAGGGCGCGCGGGCCAAATTCCATCCGTCCTTGAAACCACCCCACCACCTTTTCCGCTGCAAGGAGTTGGGCAACATCTTGAGGAAGTTCATCTTCACGGATACGCCGATAAGGAGCCTTACGCCGTTGGCAAAAAACTTCTAAATCATCGTCTGAATAGCTCGGACCGAGTAAAGCACCTTTCATTCGGTCGCGGCCATTGCTACCGGCCAAACGCGGCTGGTCAAAATATCGGTGCCATATCGCCAAAGCGACACCGGCCGCGCCGCCGGCATCGCCGGATGCAGGTTGAATCCATATCTTTTCAAACGGCCCCTCGCGCAGGATTTTTCCATTGCCGACACAATTTAGGGCCACCCCTCCCGCCATACAGAGGTTGTGGGAGCCAGTTCTTTCATGGGCATGACGGGCCATGCGCAACATGGCCATTTCCGTAATTTCCTGAACGGAGCGTGCCAAATCCATCTCTCGTTGTGTCAGGTTACTTTCGGGCTTGCGCGGGGGACCACCAAAAATCTCATCAAACCGCCCCCCCGTCATGGTCAGGCCACGATGATAATTGAAATACTCCATGTTAAGCCGAAAAGATCCATCCTCGCGCAATTCAATCACGTGATCCAAAAGCGTTTTGACATACTTCGGCTCACCATAAGGAGCGAGACCCATCACTTTGTATTCCCCGGAATTGACTTTAAAACCGGTGTAGTACGTAAAAGCTGAATACAACAGCCCCAGCGAATGCGGATAGCGCGTCTCAGCCAGAAGCTGTAATTGATTCCCTTGCCCATGCCCCAAAGTCGTCGTAGACCACTCCCCTACCCCGTCAATGGTTAGAACAGCGGCTTCATCAAAAGGTGAGGGATAAAATGCGCTGGCCGCATGGCTCTCGTGGTGCTCGCCAAAGAAGACTTCGCCATCATAATCCAGCTCTTTACGGATTGTATCAGGCATCCAAAGCCGTTCGCGTAAATAGGTCGGCATTAATGTCAAAAAATGACGCAGACCGGATGGGGCAACACCAATGTAATTTTCAAGCAGTCTTTCGAATTTGAGAAGCGGTTTATCGTAAAAACCGACAACATCCACATCGGCAACATTCAAATCCGCTTCTTTCAGGCAATAGCGGCAGGCATGAGACGGGAAATCCGAATCATGCTTTTTGCGTGTAAAACGCTCCTCTTGAGCAGCGGCCACGATCTCACCATCCACCAGCAAGCAAGCCGCGCTGTCATGATAATATGCCGATATACCTAGAATACGCATCTTTTTTTGGTCTTGTGGATTGTATGGACTGGAAGATGTCTCTTTAAGGGAGCTCAACAGGATAACATCATGCTACAAGGTCAATCAAAGCAGATTCTGTCCGGCTCTTTCGGACGTTTGATTTGGGCTGGATTATGTATGACGGGTTGAACGGCCGTCTTTCTCAGGCAATTCAATACCCAATGATTTCACTTTGCGAAACAGAGTGCTCTTGTGAATACCGAGGCTTTTGGCGGCGGAGGCACGATTTCCGCGGTTTTGTTTTAGGGCTTCTTCGATCAACCGCCTCTCCATTTGTTCCAATGTGGTCAACGTACTCGCGACAGTGCCGCCGGAGGGGGGATCGGGACGCAGATTATCCGGCAGATGTGCGGTCTCAATCATCCCGCCGGGACAAAGAATAAACGCGTGCTCGATGATGTTTTCCAATTCACGGATATTCCCCGGATAGTCATGCCCCAACAGAATCGTCATCGTCTCGGTTGAGAGTCCGGTAATATCCTTGCCTCGCAGACGGTTGAAGCGATCAATAATCGAATCAATGAGCAAAGGGATATCTTCTTTCCGGTCCCGTAAAGGCGGCAAAAGCAATCGGACAACATTGACACGGTAATAAAGATCATCCCGGAATGAACCCGCCTTAACCAAATCTGCCAGACATTTATTGGTCGCGGCAAGCACCCGCACATCCGCCCTCATAGACTCCATCGCTCCCAATGGCTCATAGGTTTTTTCCTGCAGAACCCGAAGCAGGCGGATTTGCAGGGCGGGAGAGACATCCCCGATTTCATCCAAAAAGATCGTTCCGCCTTCCGCAAGAGCAAAACGCCCCGGCTTGTCTTTTCGGGCATCGGTGAATGCGCCGGCTTTGTACCCAAAGAGCTCCGACTCCAGCAACGTATCGGGAAGCGCACCGCAATTGACAGCGACGAACGGTTTCTCGCTTCGTCCGCTTAGGCTGTGTATGGCACGGGCAAAGAGTTCTTTTCCGGTGCCGCTTTCCCCTTCAATCAGGATCGTGCTATCGCACTCCGCAATCTGAGGCAGAAGGTGAAAGAGTTCCTGCATGCGGTGGTTTTTACTGATAATATCTGCAAATGTATATTTTCCGGTTACCTCTTTGCGCAATTCTTCAACCAGCGTCAAATCCCGGAATGTTTCGGCGCCGCCTATGACTTGCCCGTCACTGTCTTTTAGCAAAGCGGTAGAGATACTAATCGGAAGTTGATTTCCCTGACGGTCAACAATATATACAGCTTTATTGATAACAGGTGTACCCGTTTCCAAGGTTTGGCGTAGAGCGCAATTCGATTCGCATATTTCCGTACGAAATATATCGCAACATAACTTTCCAAAAGCCTGTTTGCGTGAAAATCCCGTAATCCGCTCGGCAGCCTGATTAAATGAGGTAATCCGCCACTGAGTATCTACAGTAAAAACGCCGTCGGCAATAGAATCCAAAATGGTTTCGAAACGATCTTCGGAAAACACTTCCACTGCCTGAGAGTCATCAAATTGGTTTTGCATAGCGCTGCTTTCGGGTGAGGCAGTCAGATCGTCGGCGCTATCGTTTACGGTCATGACAACTACAACCACACCTTCCCCAAGATACATAAGCGAACACACACGGCTCCTTATGCATGAATACCACGGTCTAGAATAACATGTATTGACCGCCCCGTACCCCGGAAAAACCACCCTCTTCTCAATAAGTCACTAATGTACGGCCTGTACCTCCAGGGAGAGTGCAGCCCCAAAATCAGTTTTCTTTATCCCACACGAAAGCGGTCTTTTAGCCACCGCAAAGGCGAAAATGAACCGGACCGGACCTGCACGCCAGGACTTCGAAGCGCGGCATCGATCTCAGAGGGTGTCCGTTCACGGCTAAAAGGCTTATGAATCCACTCGCGCACGCCGTGTGTTGTAAAGGACCGTTCCTCTTCAGGATCGATTTGTCCGGCAATCATGGCGATACCGGCATTACCAACAAGAGGCTTTAACAGCCACAAAGCCTCTTCGCTTCCCATACCATCGTCTAAATCCTTATCGATCAAGACAAGCTGGTATTGGTTTTGACGGCAAAAAGCCACAGCATCCAATGCCTTACACGCGGCATCAGTCTCCAATTGCACGCCGCTTAGGCACTTTCTGAGTGGATTTACAATTTCTTCGTCGCTAGCAAGTATTAATGCCCTTCCAATCGTATCTTGGGGGTCTTTTTGCATAATCATGGTTGACACCTCGAGGTCCACCCCATCACCGTATGTTGTACTATGCAAACGTAATGCCACGACCTGCACACATTCATGAATCACCGCAACTCAAGATAAAAGAAGGGATAAACACATAAAATGAGACTCTGTGGCAAAGCAGAACATTTGTGCCGCAACACGCTTTGTCTACGATTGTCACACCGGTTACTCAAAAATGACAAAAATGACCGCCTAAACAATATTCCACACAGATACATCGCCATCAAAAGCAATACCGGTTACCAACCGACACTTCAGAAAAATGTTTCCCAAATGCCCAACGCAGTGCCGATGCAGCTTCAAAACCGGTGCAGTGGGCCGGACTGATGCATTGTAGATCCAACTCACAAAGAGCCTCAATCGTGTTACGCATTCGCTCCGATGAGGCCTTAATCAAATGCATTCCCCCTATTACCGTATGAATTGGGCGGCCGCCGGTTTGTTCTGCAATATGGCGTAACGTGTTAATAATGCCGGCATGGGCGCAACCAAGAATAACGACCACTCCCTGTGCCGTATCGAAATAGAGAGATTGGTCATCCAATAGAGCATCCTTTTGCGTGCATCTTTCATCGCAATAAAACGGACCACCGGTATCTTCATATTCAGTCAAACGTGGAACCTCTCCGGTGACCATAATGCCATCGAAAATTTCAACAGGATCCTTGGTTTCGACAATCTCACAACCACATGCATTAATTGCTTCTAATCCCTCTGAAGGAAATCCTATTGAACGGGCCTGCGCATCCCCACCGCGTGCGTATTTGGGCAGCACAGCTTCCGGATGCATATAAATTGCCGGTGCATGATCGGGATTTAGAGATAAAACATATTTCAGTCCACCAGTATGATCATAGTGGCCATGGCTAAAAACAACAGCATCGGTCTTTTCCAAAGGAATCTGAAGCATCTCTGCATTATGTTTTATAACAAGACCTTGCCCGGTATCAAACAGAATTCTCTTGCCGGATGTCTCGATCCAAACGGAGAATCCATGCTCCGCCATCAAGCCTTGCCGGGTAGCTGAATTCTCAACCAGTATCGTAACTTGAATGGATCGTTTCGAATCCATCGATAACTCCATAAGACCGATTATTTCACTTCACAGAAAACAGGTGCGGAACAAGAACCACAGCCTTCACTAAAATCATTCTAAAAAAGGCAGCATTTTACGCGCTTTCTCCCCCCTGGCTGCGGCGGACGTACTGACAATAAACAGCCGCTACGGGATTGTGAGCGAGCACGCGGTCTTTAACAATTAGAGTCACAACCGGCGCTTTTGAAACAAGACCGAAAACAGCATCGTGCCCCACACAAAGACCGCAGAGCACATTGAGCTGTGTCCCGGCATCATTCAGAACTTGAGCCTGCCCGGCCGGATTACACATCACTTCTTCAGCCTGGGGATCGATTTGCTCAAAGTCATAATCACTCTTATAGATGCCGCTGACTTTGCAGCAAACAGAAGTGACTTTGAAATCCTGCGAAAAGATTTCTTCAATCACCCGGGCTTCTTCACGCAATCCAACACAGAATGCCAGCCCGATATGTTCGAATTTCATTTCCCGCGCAAACAAGACAATCTCTCGAAGCCTTGTTTCCCGGCAATAATGCCGCGCTTCAATAGCGGAAGCGGCCCGATGCAGATTGGCAATTTCAGCGGGTTCATATAATTCTCGATGAGAATCGGCGGCTCCAAGACAATCGATCCCTTCACGGCATTGATAATCATCGCATCTCGCACATTGATGTCCGGATTTATCCATATTCCACATTCCTCATTCACCAAGCGAATGTCTGCGGGCCGCTGTTGGAAATATTCATACAAAGAAACGCCGTTTCCGCGATGCTATTTACGGATACGCTTCAAATACCATGATTTTTCCCGAAGAGTGAGCCGGCATCGCTTGCTTGATTGGCAGCGAATCAATGCTCCGCTTCAAGATGGGCGATATCTCCCTCGGTGAACATGTAATCCTTCAATTCTTTATCGAACTCGGGAATCCTGCGCCGTATCCATTCCAACGTCATTGCCGCATGCTCGATTTCTTCATTGCGATTGTGGAGCAAAACCGCCTTTAGACTTTCATCGCCGGTAACATCGGCACGTTGATGATACCAATCGACCGCTTCTAATTCCTCAATCAGACTTACAAGCGCACGGTGAATATCCTTGGCTTCTTCGGATAGTTGTTCATACGGTTCGTGATATTCTCGACTCATAGACATTCTCCTTTAGGCGTCTTTTTCCATTTTTCACTAAAATCGCAGGACCTGCAGAGTATTGCGTCATTTTTCTAATGATCGCAAAGATTCTCACCGGATTGAATATTCCCGGCAATATACTCCTTTGTAATTGCCTCTGGATCTCCGGGTTGTACCCCCACAACAACCTCAATACCGGCTTGCTGAAATAGTTGTTGCGCCCTCATTCCCATTCCGCCCGCAATTATAACATCGGCACCCTGCTCGCGGAGCCAGCCAGGCAAGATTCCCGGTTCATGAGGCGGCGGTTGTATGCTTTTTTTGCCAAGAATTTCACCGGCCTCAGTATCAACATCAAAAAACAGGAATTCACTGCAATGGCCAAAATGGGGCGACAACACGCCGCCTTCAACAGGTAATGCAATTTGCATTGTGATTATCCTCCTTCATTCAACTTTCATCGATTATTGCGATTCGGTTAATCCGCCTTATAGCGGTTAACCAAGCGCATAAAGTACATGCCTCCAGGTTGAACGGATTTGCTGAGAAGCCGCGTTCCCTGAATACTCGACAACACTGCATTTCATGGCTTGTGCATGGCTAAAAATCGGATCGTATTGAATCTTTCCGACAACAGGAACCTGATGCTCCCGGGCAAACCGTTCGATGGCTTCCGTTTGTTCCAAATTAATATCGTACTTATTAATGCAAATAACCGCCGGTACACGGAAATGATTTGTGAGTTCAAGAATGCGATTCAAGTCATGACGCCCCGAAAGACTAGGTTCCGTAACCAAGACAACCAAATCGGCGCCGGTTACTGAGGCAATCACAGGGCATCCGATCCCAGGAGGTCCATCACAAATGAGAAGACCAATCTCCCGTTCATGAGCCAGACACCTGGCCGACCGACGTACAATGGTAACCAGTTTTCCGGAATTCTCGCTGGCAACGGCGAGCCGTGCATGCACCATTGGACCGAAACGGGTTTCGGAGATAAACCATTCTCCACAGTGGTTATCTTCAAGTTCAATCGCTTTGGCAGGGCAAACCAAAGTACAGGCACCACATCCTTCACATGCGAAATTGTCGATCCGGCAAGTCTTTTCCACACCGCCGTTCCCCGGTCCATCGAGATGAATTGCATCGAAATTGCATGTAGCGGAACACTCGCCGCATCCGATACAAAGTTCGGTTTGAATGTGCGCAGATTTTCCCGCCACAAATTCTTCTTTTTGCAACAGCCGCGGCTCGCTGACTAAATACAAATCGGGTGCATCGACATCACAATCGGCGATTACATTATCCTTGGCCAACGCCGCAAAAGATGCGGTTAGGCTGGTTTTTCCGGTGCCACCTTTGCCGCTGATAACAACAATCTCTTTAGCTTTGCAAATCTGCTCACTCATTGAACTGTCATTTCTTCAATCTTTCCGTGAATTGCGGACAGCAACCGGACAAACAATGCATCCACTCCATCAATTTCATCGATTGCCAAACAGCCATTGGATGAAATCTCGGCGATACGGCGGGCTTCGGGAATCCTTAACAAGATGGGGATGTCATGGATCGCGCAATATTTCGAAATTACATCATCAGCGCCTTGGCTGCGATTCACAACCACACCAAAAGGCAAATCCAGCACGCGAAGGAGTTCTACAACGATCTCCATATCGGATAATCCAAACGGAGTCGGTTCAGCAACAAGAACAACATAATCCACACCGGATACCGCCTCAATAACAGGACATGAACTCCCCGGCGGGCAATCAAGAATTGTAAGCCCATTTGTGGTTGTCCGTTCCTTTAAAGCATGTATAAGCGGCTTCGACATGGGCTCTCCAATCCGCATTCGCCCATGCATAAAATTGCCGTGGTTAGAAGTTCCTTCCTCAACAACACCGATTTCGCGAAAGCCATCTGCGATTGCATTTTCCGGACATGCAATCGTACAGGCCCCACATCCGTGGCATAAATCGGGAAATGTCACAACACGTTTCTGAATGCATGCCAAAGCGTGAAATTGACAGACCTTGGCGCAATCTCCACATCCCGTACAGATATCCTCTAGAATTCGTGGAACTGTTAATGTGATCGTAGATTTTCGCTCAAGTGAAGGCTGCATAAACAGGTGGCAATTGGGTTCTTCAACATCGCAATCAACCAAATATACGGTTTCTCCACTTCTTGCCGCAATCGCGGCTAGATTTGTTGAGACAGTGGTTTTTCCCGTTCCACCTTTTCCACTAGCAATTGCAATTTTCACTCGATTACACCTCAAATCGTAACCAGTCACACCATTACAAGGCGGCGGAGGCATGGGCCTCTTCTGCCGCCTGCGCCCCCGCCTGATTGGAGTGAATGAGCGCAAAACTCCCTGTTGCCAAACCTGTATTCCGTGCAACAACGGCACATTTGATCTTCAACAAAAAGAAAATATTGTGCTCGACATCGCTTAGGGTTTCGTAATTCCCCTGCCCCTTTGCCAAAATCAGGTCAGCGTTTTCGAAGCGTTGTAAGAAGTCCTCGGAACAGTCGGCAAGAAAAGTACCGGGAGCATCGGAACCGTTGTCGATAACCTCAACGATATCGGGCAGACCGGCAACCCATGCATCAGGCATTGTGGCATCGTTTAAGACAGGTGCTCCCCGTACAGCGACCGTCAAACGTTCCAAAGGCAATCTCTCAATCAAAAGGCGGTCAAAAACAATTTCTCCGGCATTGTCGGCCAGATAAAGAATCGTTTTGGCGCGTTCAATCTCTTTTTGCAGCTCGCCAATCGCAGTCTCCGGCATTGGAGCATGAAGTGCGCTTTCAATCGTCTCTTCGACCAAATTGAGATCAATATTATGGTTCACTCCAAAATCGATGATGTTTCCGGCAATAGCCAAACGCAGAACATCCACGAAAGGATTCTTGGATTCATTCACAATCTTTTCCAAGCGCGGATAAAGTCCCAATGCAATTTCATTTGATTGCTTTTTAACTGTAGCATACGGATCGGCAATCCCCGTGTGGCTGCGTATTAATCGCTGAATGATCTGGGCCATCTCGGGCGATGACATTGAAAAGTCCATGCCTTGGAGTTCCCGAAGGACATCCCGCATTACACGTTCATGGATTTCCGTATCATCAGTAACAAACTGAGAGGCTTCCAGACTTTGCCGCACAAAGCAGGCAATACACTCAAGATATGTGCGCATAGACTATAACCCCGCACCTGGCTGCGCGTTGGCCTTTTGGGCTGTCAGCAGTCTTCCATCCCGGAAGGATTGTATTGCGTCACGCACGGTTCCTCCTGAGACAAAGCAGACATCAATACGAGCCTCTTGAAGCACGCGAATCGCATTGGGGCCGATGTTACCTGTAATCACACACTCCGCACCGAGTTCACTAACAGTCTGAGCGGCTTGGATTCCAGCTCCCTGCCCTGTTGCCGCATCATTCGCCTGTGCACTGAAATCTCCGGAATCCACATCATAAAGGATGAACCAGGCTGCCCGGCCAAAACGCGGATCGACTTCGTCATCCAATTCACTGCCTCTTGATGTAATCAATATTTTCATTTTTCCAGCTCCTCGCTTCTCACAGTTCACTTGGCCATGCCTTCGGCGGCGCCGCCTTTGGCAACCACTTCGATTTCCTTTGGAATAACCCCGTCGAACGGGATTGAAATCACGCAAATAATCACTTAAGGCATTGCTTACCTCCCCTGAAAGACCGGCTATGATCCGTATGCCAGCCCCCGCAAGCATGCAATGCAACGGGCGAGAAATCGCACCGCATAACACCACATCCGGTTTCAAACGGATTAATTCCAGTGCCCGTAAACGGGGATTCGTGTCCCCAAGATCAATTTGGAGGCGGTCACTCTCGTTCCCCCCGCTCAATTCAACAACATTAAGGCAATGCGCCGAATCCAATACAGGTGCAATGCGGCCTTGCCAAACAGGGATAGCGACTTTCATTCAACTCAATGCCTCAGGAACACATAGCGCAAAGAGCATGCCGTCCCAAACGTGACACCCTCTAAATCATATAATCTACTGATATTGTGTAACTTAGATAAGATAGAGAAAGAGACAGAAACATGAAGAGAGACAAGTACAGTCGCAGATTACAACTCTACAACACTCTACAGGTGTCAATTTTCGTCTTTATTCGGTGCTGAAGTGCTGTTTCTTTTCTTTATAATTTGAGATTGTCAATCCAAATTCTTTGACCTTACGGTAAAGCGTTGCCTGACTGATTCCAAGGTGATGGCTGACTTCCGGGATGTTTCCACTACAAATACGTAGGGCTTTTTCAATTGTCACTCTTTCGACGGTCGAAAGTGGCAATAACTGATCGACTGATTCCGAGTCCTTTTCATCGACTTTGATCGCTTCGGAACCAACGTCTGTTGCAGGAGACTCCAATTCCCTATTCTGCGCTTCCGCCGTAGCGGGCATGAAAACAGAAGTCTGTTCTTCAAATTCAGCCGTACTTTCGCGCACATGATCCGGAAGCATATCAACTTCGATCAGCTTTCCATTATGCAGGGCAACAGCCTGGGCAATGACATTCTGGAGTTCCCGGACATTTCCCGGCCATGCATAACGACAAAGCACATCCTGGGCGTTTTCCGAAATTGATTCGAAATTCTTACCGCTTTCTCGATTCGTTCGCTGCAAAAAATGCTGTGCTAATAGAGGAATATCCTCGCCGCGTTCGCGTAAGGGAGGAATTTGCACATTGACCACATTAAGCCGGTAAAATAAATCTTCACGAAACCGGCCCTCTCGGATCTCATCGAGCGGATTTCTGTTGGTGGCGGATACAATGCGTGTATCGACATAGATTTTGTTTTTGCCACCGATTCTCTGAAAATATCTCTCCTGCAAGAAGCGAAGTAATTTCGCCTGAAGAGAAATATCCATTTCGCAGATTTCATCCAAGAAAAGTGTGCTTTTATCGGCGCGCTCACAGCAACCGATATGACGTTGTCCGGCTCCGGTAAATGCGCCTTTTTCATGGCCGAAAATCTCACTCTCCATAAGTTGGCTTGGAATTGCCGCACAGTTGACATCGACAATCGGAGTGTCTCGGCGTGGAGATACGGCATGGATCGCCTGCGCCACGAGTTCCTTACCTGTTCCGCTTTCTCCCGTAATTAAAACCGAAACATTTGAAACCGCTACATTCTCGATCAAAGAATAAAGGGTCTGCATTTTTTTGCTTACACCCACAATACGCTGAAAACGAGTACGGCGGCCCAAAGTTTCGCGCAATGTTGTGACTTGTTGAGTCAGACGATATCGTTCGATAGCGTTTTTAACCGTAATTTCGAGCGACGCCCAATCGATAGGTTTGGTCAAAAAATCATACGCCCCCGCTTTCATGGCATCCACAGCGCGTTCAATGGTCCCATGCGCAGTCATAATCACGACGGATATATCGGGATCGCGATGTTTGGCTTCCGCCAACAGATCGATGCCATCAGCGTCAGGCAGCTGAATATCGAGAAGGATCAGTTCGACCGGATGCGCGCTGTATAAATTGCGGAATTCGTCCCCTCGATTCGCCGTAATAACCTCATATCCCCACTTCCGCAGGTTATATTCAAAAAGCCGGACTAATGCCCGGTCATCTTCAACTACCAAAACCGTTGCTGTCATGTTTCGCTCACCACTGGACCATCATAGCATACTTGCGTAATAACCGCCTACACCATTACATACCCCAAAAACAAGGGAATTTACATACGTATCTGGTGCTGGGTCCCGCCGTTCGCCGATAAAGCAACGGCATACAGGAAAGATATGCAAATGGTCGACAAAGCTTAATTCCATAGGCTGCAAAAAATTTACATTTTACAGATTCCCTTAAATCGTGTAAATTCCTCACTTAATTTTTCCGTTAATTTTCGAGCAGGACCAGCCTGTTTCTCACGCCCGGCTTCCTCAAGTCTTCCGGCAACTGCCTGCATCACGCGGGCCGTCATATTGGCCGAAGCACCCTTAAGCGTATGTCCTGACCTTCGAATCGTTTCAAAGTCCTCCTCTTGAAGCGCTTCAGTTAATTGCTTTAAATGCTTTTCAACATCATGAATAAATATTGACAAAATCTCTTTAAAGAGTTTCTCATCGCCATCAAGCAATTCCAGAAGTGAAGAACGTTCAAAGACAACGTCTTCATCTTTATTGGAAAAATCTATATCTACAGTGAAATCCGACATCTTCTGAAAGTCTTTCAATTGTCGTTCAATGGCCGCCGACAATTCAGCATGATCAATGGGCTTTGATACATAATCATCCATTCCCGCTTCAAGACATTTTTCACGGTCACCTTTCATAGCATGAGCGGTCAAAGCGACAATAGGAATTTTCCCTTGTTCGCCTTCGAGTTGCCGAATGGCTGCAGTAGCCTCATAGCCATCCATCTCCGGCATCTGACAATCCATCAGGATTAGGTCATAAGGAATATTTTTCAATGCGGCCAATACCTCTTTGCCATTTGCCACGGCATCAGCTAAATGTCCCAACTTTTCCAATAGGCGGATCGCCACAATTTGATTTGTTGGATTATCTTCAGCCAACAATATGCGTGCTCCGCGGCTCTTGCGGGACTCGGCCAAAGTATGGCGCGTAATCAATCCGGCCTGATCTTGCAGTGCTTCCCGATCCGGAGCAAGAACCGTCACAATACAGTCGTAGAGTTGCGACAGTTTGATTGGCTTCAGAAGATAGGCATCAAATCCAATATCCTGCATGCGGTTGGCATCTCCGCGTTGCCCGCCGGAAGTTAGCAATATCAGACGTGTATTATGAATAAGCGGATCGTCTTTAATCATCCGCCCCAAGGTCTCGCCATCCATGCCGGGCATTTGATAATCAAGCAAAGCAGCATCAAAAGGATTGCCCCCCGCGGCTTCGGCTCGTAGTATCTCGAGTGCTTCCTCTCCTCCCGCGGCTTCGGCATAGCTGCAATTCCAACGTTCAAGCAACACACATTGTGTCCAACGGCTGGTTTCATTGTCATCGACGATAAGGATTTTTTTGCCTTGAATTCCTGTTTTAATAAGTTGTGTATCATCTTCTCGCTCATCAACGACATCCATTTGAGCCGTAAACCAAAATGTTGAGCCTTGGCCTTCTTTGCTTTCAACGCCAATTTCGCCGCCCATCATTTCCGCCAACTGTTTCGATATAGCCAATCCCAACCCTGTCCCTCCATATTTCCTGGTTGTGGAAGTATCAACCTGGGAAAAAGATTGAAACAACGTATCAAGCCGGTTTTGCGGAATTCCAATGCCCGTATCGCGAACGCTAAAGCGCAATAGGGCTTCTCCATTCGATCTATGATCCAATGAAACAGATAAAAAGACTTCACCACAATCTGTAAATTTAATTGCATTATTGACCAAGTTATTCAAAATCTGCCGAAGTCTTCCGGGATCTCCACATAACCGGCGAGGTATATCATCAGCAATGTTGTATACAAGTTCAATTTGCTTTTCTTGGATTCGTGAAGCCTGCATGTCCAAAACATCTTCAACGGCCGTACGCAAATCAAAATCCAACAATTCAAGATCAAGTTTACCGGCTTCAATTTTAGAGAAATCAAGAATATCGTTTACAACTCCCAACAGGGCGCTGGCGCTTTTCCGAATCGTCTCGGCATAATCCTTTTGATCGTCGCTTAGTTTTGTATCCAATAGGAGTCCGGTCATACCGATCACGCCATTCATAGGAGTGCGTATCTCGTGACTCATATTTGCTAGAAACTCTGACTTTGCCCGCGCAGCAGCCTCGGCCTGTTGACGGGCAAGCTGCATATCATGAATGGCTCGGTCATTGACGATGGCCATGCCCATCAATCCCCCCAAAAGCTGAAAGAATTCCGTGCGGGCATATGCGTGGGCTGGTTCCGGTTTGGAGTGTAAAAACACAATTCCAAGAATTTTATGGGCATGAACGAGCGGAATAACACAACACTCAAAATCGCCAATTGTGCAGTTTTCCACATTTGCGTAGTTATGAGGAAAGGAACCCGTCCAATCCGTGGACAGTATATCATCCCTGGCCATTCCGGCTCGATCGAGCAACCTTCTACTATGCTCAATTAACTTGTCTTTTTCTCCACTTACGTTCGAAAAACCGTCACTCAACACCAAGATATCGCTAGAATCGTGCTCCCGGTCTCGAATATACAGTCCGCCTTTTCCTAAAACTCCGAGGCCATTAAGCGACGTAAGAATCGTAAGAACACGTTCGAATCTTTCTTGAAGAGAAGATTGTTCTTGGAGAATCTGAGCGACACGAGCTCGCGCTTCGGCCGTTTCGCGCTCAAATTCTTCGCGTTTTTCGCGTATGACATCTTCTGTCACATCACGTTGTACAGCAACATATCCGGAGATAGAACCACGGGAGCCGAGGATCGGCGCAATTGTACAATCCGCCCAGTATAGTCTTATATCCTCCATCTCTGCGTGAGAGGAATTCAGCGGACAATACCCCTCCTTCCGGCGATTGATAAAGCGTCCCTGCCAGACACCGCCATGAGAAATCGTGTTCCACAATTGCCGATAGATCCGCTCGGATGTTCTTCCACTTTTCAAGATTCGTGGATTCTGACCGATTGCCTCTTCCGGTTCGTACCCCGTTATCGTTGTGAAGGCGGGATTAACGTATTGGATCGTCCCGTCTTCATTGGTAATCACAATCGACTCGCCAGTCGACTCAATGGCGCGAATTAAGCGTTGCCTTTCTTCTTCGGCATGCTTCATTTCCGTGATGTCACGGGCCACCGCTTGGAATCCTGTTACATTTCCATCTTCAAGCACCAGCTGCGTGCTTTGACCGATCCAGACGATCCGCCCATCCTTGCGGACTGCAGGAAATTCATAATACGCATTTGGGGTTAATGTATTTCGTTGCCGTAACAGCTTGACCGTTAATGTTCTTTTTGCCTCGGGGTGAACGAGCCGCGTGTAAGGCATTCCAAGCAATTCCGAGATTTCATAGCCAATCACACGGGACGCAACCTGGTTTGTAAATGTTAACCTCCCATTCAAATCGGTTTGGAAGACAATATCGGAAGCATTCTCAATTAAATGGCGGTATCGCTCTTCGCTTTTACGAAGAGCGCTCTCGGCACGTTTACGCTCGGTAAGATCCTGGGCAACTCCAAGAAAGCCTGTAATTAATCCGGCTCGGTCCCTCACAGCGGTTACGGCGAGACTAACCGGAACATGCGTTCCGTCTTTTTTAATATAAGTCCATTCACGGACTTCATAGCTACCTTCGACCGCCCTGGCCACAAATACCTGAAATCCTGAAACCGGATAGCCTAATTTTCGAGTAAGTTCTTCTCCGTGTTGGATAATTTCAGAACGTAGGTGAATGATCTCCGGAGTCTGCTTCCCGACCATTTCTTCGGCGGTATAACCAAGCATCCTTTCAGCACCGGGATTAAATACGGTTATGACACCTTTGGGATCTGTGGCGATAATCGAAACTTGCGTGGCCGCATCAAGCACGCCCTGGAGTTGCGCATGGGCCAGAGATGTTGCTTTTTCGGCTTCTTGGCGTTCATGTATCTCTCGAGCTAAATGGTCGCTTGCACCTTCCAGCGCAACGGTCCGTTCGCGGATACGCTGATCCAGACTATCCCGATGTTGCCGCAATTCTTCTTCGGCCCGAACTAATTCGGATATATCCACCGCAATGGAAAGCACGGCAGGCTCGTTCGTATCGGCGGTCGAAAATGGAAGTTTGGTCGTTTGCAGGTATTGGATATTGCCATGGATATTTACAAACGATTCACGAGGAATAATTCGCGGGGTTCCGGATTCGAGAACGGCTCGATCATCAGCCAAGAATTTTTCAGTTTCGGTCTCATCTTGATGAATTTCACGCAGAGAACGTCCGGTTATTTTTTCAACCGTGGTTCCATAAGTATCAGCCATTGTCTGATTAGCCCACAAAAACCGGCCTTCAGCATCCCGAGCACAAATCATCTCCGGTATTAAATCGACAATCTGCCGAAGTCTTTTTTCGCTATTCTCCAAGGCCATATTGGAATTACGCAGAGCATTGTTCTTTCTATAAGCACAAACTCCAAATGCAATTGCCAAAGCAAGGCACGCAATCGTTGGAACAAGAAAAGCCATTTCCATAAAAATACCGGGATAAGATGTGCTGCTTGACGGGCTTTCGAGACTAAGCCCTGGGGAAGAATTTTGGGCCTTCGTTATGTAATAGCCATCAGCATCTATGTGTAAAACACTTTGAAAGTCGCCAGGGGATTTCAGCCTTGAAGGCTTTATAAAATACTGGGAGCCCGCCTGTGCCATACAGGCAACACAGACAAGCATAATTGCAGACACCCAGATCGAAAAATTCCGCGTTTTTCCTCTCATGCCACTGCCCCGTTCCTTAGGCATTGGTTCTCTGCCGTTTCAAATCGTCAAGGACGGTTTTCTAAGAATAACAGTCGAATGACTCCCCACGTAATGGTTGCCCGGTAACGAGATCGACGAAAGACATGAGATGCAACAAATCGTGGCAAACCAAGTTTGTTCAGTGCAATGGTCAAGCAAGCCTTAGCGTCTGGAGTTCCTGCCGCTCTGTCTTTCAGCCCGGACCATTCGCCGATGACTCTTTTTGATCTCCTCATTCATACTATCCGGCTGGGCTTCTTCTTGTGCTGTGCCATCCTCGCTAATGCCGTCACGCTTTTCTTCCTCTTCGGAATCGCCTGTTTCTTGATAATCAAGCGCTTCAAGAAATCTGGGCTTATCGAGTGAACTTTTAATTATGTAATCATCGGCGCCCAATTTGCGGGCATTTTCTACAGTTGTGCGTGAGTTGTCCACAGTTAACATGACGATGCGGCAAGGCTGCCGCATCTCGCGCAATAAACGGAGGACGGTCAACCCATTACCCTTTGGCATCTCAATATCCAGGAGTACCATCTCCGGATTTTTATCTGCAAAAAGATTAATCGCCTGCAATCCCGTTACAGCTTCTCCGACAATTTCATAGCCGTATTTCTCCAGCCGTACCCGTAGCATTCGGCGGCAGACTTCATCATCTTCGCATATAAGAACCGTTTTGGGCTTTTGGATAGACATGTACACACCCCTTTCCGGTCACAAGGCGCTCAGCGTATTGCAAGACTTCTACTCTATCCCCCATACTCACAGAAATCCAAAGAGATCGTCACGTATTCTCATAAAAATAGTTGATTTCCTGAAAATAAAAATCAGGCGCCGAATTCGATCACGGCCTCAAACATTGCCACGATATTCTCAGGAGGGACATCAGCCAAAATATTGTGAACCTGCTGAAAAACAAAACCACCTCCGGGGCTGAATATCTCCAGCAGATCAATCACATGACCTCGCACGTCTTCAGGGGTACCGGACGTTAATACCCTTTGGGAATCGCAACCGCCCCCCCAAAAGACAAGGTCATTCCCGAATTCGGCTTTGAGTTCCTTCGGATTCATGCCCATGCAATTAATCTGAACAGGATTAATTGCATCAAGACCGGCTTCAATCAAATCGGGGAGGAGTTCGCGTACCCCTCCGCAACAATGCAACATCACTTTAACATCGGCAAGTTCTTTTGCCCGCGCCCACATGCGCTGATGTCTGAACTTGAAAAACTTACGATACATTGCAGGTGAAATTTGCGGCCCGGTCTGCATCCCCAAGTCATCACCAAAAAGAATGATGTCAATTAAATCCCCTACTTGCTCTAGAAAATTCTCCAGATTTGCAAGATGGATTTGAACAAGCCGGTCCAAAAAGTCATGAGCTTTTTTAGGCTCACCCGCAAGCAGCATAAAAAAATTATCGTTCCGAAAAAGAAATTGCCCCGTTTCCAAAAGGTTTCCGCCAAAGAGCCCAATGATTGCCCTCGATGAATTCCTGCGAAGGTTCTCCGCCCCCCGCCTCAGCCGCTGGGGGCCATCCGGACCGGCAACCAGGGGACCGGGAGGCGACGCAATCGCGGTCCACATGCATTCTTTCATGGCTTCCGGAATATGCTCGAAGTCTTCATTCTCAATAAATGGAAAGTGGCATTGTTCAAAATACAGAGCGCCATCGGGCAATGTTGCGATTCTGCGGCCGGTTTCCGAACGTAAAATCCACTCTCCTTCGAGCCGTTCGGGCTTGGCCCAAACAGGCATCTGACACGGCATTCCATTTGGGAGTACCCAATCGACCCAAGCAGCATTTTCATGCGCAAAGCCACGCCCCATTTCGATTGTATCCACCCCAAAACGATCCAGTACATCGTCATCAACAATAGCCAACTGCTGAACCGGGTCGTAAACCCGCAAGGGGCGGCTTTCCAAACCCAGGTAATCTCGAAGGCGTCGATAGGCAATCGCGCTGATACCAGATGAACGATGACCGGAAAGGTCAACCGCCACACGATCCGGCTGGCGATGATTCAACGTACAAAGCACTCGTTCTCTTGATTCCAATGCAATCTCCTTCTCATAACAATCATCAATACAAATTATCACATGATTATGGAACATTGAAAACCCGCTTCGCCATGTTCTAAAATGAGAGGGAGCCTGCAAAAAAAATACCCGGGCAAACGCCCGGGTATGGGTAATTCTGATTTCGAATTCCCGCCTTGGCCAAGACCGGCTCAAAGAAAACAAAAAGCCCATCCGGATAAGCAGAAATCCAAATGCGCAATTAATCTTTCTTTAGTTTTGCATTTAGCGTCGCAACCAAAGTCTTTGGATCAATTGGCTTCTGGAATATGCCGGCAAGACCTAGTTCGCGGGCATCGAGATTGTAGCGGACGGCATCGCCTGCTGAACTGAGCATGTAAACCGGCCCACTGTAGCCCTGGTCTTTCAGCTTTTGAGCAACGACCGTTCCCGAATCCACATCTTCCATCATCAGATCAACAATGATGGCATCGGGCTTAATCCGCTCGGCTGATTTTAAACCTTCTTCACCATTTGCCGCGCCGCCTACTGAATAGCCTTCGGCTTCCAGAACAAGACGCAGAGCTGCCCGGATGTCGGGGTCATCGTCTATGGTGAGAATCATTTTCTTGCTTGTACTTGAACTCATCGGTTGCTCCTCCCACACCCCTAATAACACCTGGACGAAATCCACTGCTTCATCGAGATTCTCCCGGGCTTGCTCGGTAAGCCCTTCCTTAAATTCGAATGCATAACCTCGGATCCCCAACAACCACGTTTCGGGCTGACACCCGAAATGATCATCCACGATTGCCAATACGGATTCCGGCGAAACCGAATGACTTGTAAAGGCAATGGCTGTGGAGGGCCGAACCTTGCTGATTGTATACGGCGCCGGCGCAGTTTTGCTGGCATCCACAAAGAGGACTATCGAATGCTCGGATAACGTCGCCGCATCTTCAACATTCAGCTGATAGTCCGCATCGACTGTAACATTCGGCAAACCAAGTGCTTCGATTCGCTCGACCAATAGCGGCCCCAGCGCATCGTCTTGCCTTCCCGGGTTTCCATAACCCAGGATTAGTATTCGTCTAGTACTCAACCTCGAAATTTTTCGTCGATCATTGATCCGTCTTCATCGAAAAGCTGAACCTGCAAACGCATCTGCCCCAAGGCGTGCGTGGCACAGCTCAAGCAAGGATCGTAAGCCCGGATGCCCACTTCAATATGATTAAGCAGGCCTTCAGTGATCTCGGTTTTACCTTCTAAATATTGGTCCGCCACAACTCGAACGGCCTGGTTCATGGCCTCGTTGTTGTTGGTTGTGGACACAATTAGATTAGCCTTTGTGATCTGGTCCGTCTCGGGATTCACTTCGTAATGGTGGAAAAGTGTTCCCCGAGGAGCCTCGATCCAAGCCACGCCACGATCAGCACGCTTACCGGTAACCACCAAATCATTACCCTGCAAGTCGGGATCGTCTAGGAGCTCTTTGATCTTTTCGGCTGCGTGGAGCGTTTCGATCATTCGAGCCCAATGGTAGGCCATTGTTGAATGGATAGGACGCCCACCGCCAAGTTCCATGAATTCCTTACGTTCTTTTTCGGCCATTTCCGTGTCGATAAAATCGCAATTGTTGACACGTGACAGCGGACCGACACGATACCATCCCGTCTCTTTGCCAAGAGACTTGATGAAGGGGAACTTCATATAACTCCAAGACCGCACTTCCTCGCAGATATAATCGAGATAATCAGCCGGTGCGACCTGATCGAAAATAATCTTGCCATCAGGATCTTTGGCGCGGAGTTTTCCGTCATAAAGATCCATACAACCATCTTCGCGGACAATGCTGAGATGATTGGACTCAAAAGTACCGAATGCTAAAAGACGCTCGACATCGGCCCGTACAACCTGTTTGCACAATTCAAGACCTTCGACCGACCATTCGATCATGGTGTCGATATCTTTTTTAAGTGCATCACGTTCTTCGATTGACAGGTTCTTATTAATACCACCTGGAATGGAACCGGTTCCGTGAATTTTTTTGCCGGCCGTGGCCTTGATGACTTCCTGACCGTATTTACGCATCAGAACGGCTTTTTTCGCCACTTCGGGATGCGCTCCAATCACACCAATTACATTCCGCTTTTCGACCGGTGCATCAAATCCGAAGAGTAGGTCAGGAGAAGCCAAATGGAAGAAATGAAGAGCATGGGATTGGAAAGTCTGCCCATAGTGCATTAAGCGGCGCATCTTTTCCGCCGTTGCCGTGAGTTTGTCCGCACCCACAATAACATCCATTGCTTTTGAAGCACATAAATGATGGCTAACCGGACAAATCCCGCACAGACGCTGCACGATTACCGGGGCTTCCCAGTAGAAACGCCCTTGTACGAAACGTTCGAATCCACGGAATTCAATAATGTGAAAACGGGTTTGCTCCACATGCCCATCTTTGCCCATATGGATCGTAACTTTACCGTGACCTTCAACGCGGGTGACCGGATTGATAACGATTTTACGAGTTTCACTTGCGACTGCTGTAGCCATAATTTCTTCTATCCGCGGATCGCTTAATCAAATTTAATCAGTTCGTATGGGAGTTCGATTTCTTTTCCGGTGAGAAGCGCCGTCAACACCGCCCATAACGTGTCGGCTGACGGAGGGCATCCCTGCAGAAAATAATCGATTTTCACAACTTCATGACAAGGATAAACCTTATCCAAAAGAATCGGTATATCGGGATCGCTGGGGATAATTCCATCGACAACGGTCGGACCGCCCAGATAGGCTTCTTCCAAGCACTCTTTTAGAGGAACCGTGTTGCGCATAGCCGGAACACCGCCAGTGATCGCACAAGCACCCATTGAAATGAGAATCTTGCAGTTCTTGCGAAACTCACGAAGAACTTCGACATTCTCATCGTTACTCACTCCGCCTTCAACGATACCGACATCAACCGGACGTGAGAATTTTTTAATGTCATTAATGGGTGACTTATCGAACTCGACGAGTTCCACCAGGTCGAGGATGCGCTCGTCGATGTCCAGAAATGACATGTGACAACCAAAGCACCCTGTGAAATGAGCGGTTGCGACGAGTGGTTTTGACATAGATCAACCCTTTCTTTACTTCACAGCTTTCTTTTGCTCGATTTCTGAACCAATCGGCGCATGATCGTACGCACGCTTGCCAACCGGTACGCGGTATCCTTCCCGCTTAACAGTCAGACAACCTGTTGGACAAATCCGCGCGGCTTCATCATTTACATTGAGTTGCGTATCGGAGAGACCGTGTTCGGCCGCGATGGCAATGCGTTTATCAATTCCACGGCCTTCAAAACCGAAAACGGATTTTTTATCGAGTACCTTTGAGGCCCGGATACATCTTCCGCATAGAATGCAACGGTCACGGTCGATATAGACGTCTTTATGGGTGGCATCCAAGTCGTGCTTTTCGTTGAGATGCGGCAATGTGGGTACTGTGTATTCCAAACGGTATGCCATTGCCTGAAGTTCACAATTTCCACCGGCTTCACATGCGGGGCAATAGTGATTGCCCTCAGCAAAAAGCATCTCAATAATCGAACGGCGTAACGCCTTTAATTCTTCGGTGTCATTTTCAACCACGAGACCATCGCTCACCGGAAATGTACAACTGCTGGCGGGACGGCCATTGACCTTAACCGTGCAGACTCGGCAGTGTCCGCCGGGCGGAAGGTTGGGATGATGGCAGAGGCGGGGAATATAGATGCCGGCTTCATCAGCCGCTTGAATAATCGTCTGCCCTTCTTGAGCTTGGATTTCCACGCCATCGATAATGATATTGATGGTTTTTTCGCTCATACGAACTCTTCCTCCACTTCGGACTTCCGGCCCGCAATCGCGCAACCCTCTGCGAGGGCTTTCGAAAGGTCGAAGGACGGGATGAAATCACCCGGCCGAATCTTGTCTTCGTATAGACCACTAAAACTCTGCAATGTGGTCAAAATCGGATTCGCCGCAGTCTGGCCAAGGCCGCAACGACTCATCGTTTTTACAGTTTTGCCAAGTTCTTCCAACTGCTGCAGATCGCTGTTTGCGCCTTTGCCATCAAGGATTTTCTCCAACTTCTTGAGCAGAAGTGTTGTACCCACACGGCACGGAACACACCAGCCGCATGATTCCTCGACAAAGAATTCCATAAACTGACGCATGCATTCCAAGAGATCCCGCTGCGGACCAAAGACGATGACAGAACCACCGGTAGGTAAGTCCTCAAAAGAAATGCTTCGGCCAAAATCCTTGGGAGCCAAACACTGCCCGGATGGACCACCAACCTGTACAGCTTGAGCATCTTCCGCCCCAGCCAATTGGAGGATCTTATCCACGGTTGTTCCGTATTCGACTTCATAAACGCCGGGGAATTGGCAATCGCCGGAAATACTTAGAAGTTTGGTACCCGTGGAATCTTGAGTTCCGATCTTTGAGAACCATTCACCGCCCTTTTCAATGATGCGGGCCGCGCAGCAAAGCGACTCAACATTGTTTACAGAGGTGGGTTCGTTCTTGAAACCTTTTTGTACAGGGAACGGCGGACGATCCCGGGGTGCACCACGCTTTCCTTCCAGCGACTCGATCAGAGCAGATTCTTCGCCGCAGACATAAGCACCGGCACCCAGTTGAATGCGGATATCGAAATCGAAAGATTCACGTCCGCAGATGTTATCACCTAGCAGTCCCAACCGCCGACGGCGTGCAAGCACCTTTTCTAAATGGTCAACCAGATATTCATACTCGGCCCGAAGGTAGAGATATCCTTCTTTGGCGCCTAAAGCATATCCGGCAACCGTCATACCTTCGAATAATAGATCGGGTTTCTCGGTAAGAATGGCGCGGTCTTTAAATGTTCCGGGTTCACCTTCGTCCGCATTGCAGACAACATAATGTTGACCGCCCTGGGCCTTACGGCAGAAATCCCATTTCAATGCGGTGGGGAAGCCGGCGCCGCCACGGCCACGAACACGCGACTTATTGAGCTCGGCAATCACTTCTTCCGGCTTCATGTTCACGGCTTTACGAATCGCCAGACCGTGTTCCATCGGCGCAAAAATGACCGGACCTTGTTGACGCAGGTTGGGCTCAACCCAGCCGGTCCAATCTTTACCGACCGGATCCTCGCCTTTGCGTATGGCTTCAACAATCCGAGGTACATCTTTCGGTTTCAAACATGTGACCGGGCGTCCGTTAATTAGAGCGCCGGGAGCTTGGTCACTGAGTCCGATACAGGCTGTATACTCCAATGAGATCAAGCCATCAGGAGTGGTTTCGCCAAACTTAACACCGACAGCGTCCTCAAAGGCTTTGGCCACATCCTCAGCGCCTTTCATTCGTTCAACGACCGAATAGCACAGACGAATAACCGTCTTGCCTTGAGGTTTACGCGGGAAAAACGCGTAAAAACTGGTCATATCCCGAACTTCTGCATGGCTGATTCCCAAAGACTTGGCAATCTGCCCGACAACGCCTTCGGAAAAATGCCCCAGCCTTGCATGGACGGCGCGTGCAATGTCCATGAGACGAGAACGGTCTTTGCCAAACCGTTCGACGATCTCATTTATGATTCCTGAATAATCGTCAGTCATTCCTGCTAGCCTCCACGTCACCGAGCAGAGCGTGTATGAGTTATTGGATCGAAAGCCGGCGATGAAACATCAAACACAGCTTAATATTCGCATTATGTGGCGAGGGATTCAGTCTTAGATAGATGTAGCCTTCCTCAGACAACAAACTCTAACGTTCAATCAATATCCAATCGATGCACATAACCGAAAACAAATTAAATGAGGGGTCAAATCCCCCCGCAACGCCAAGAAATCAATCACTGCGCCGATTATACACACACGGCACACACAATCCATATTGTATCTCCACAATATGCAAATAGCAATAGACACAACAACGTGGTCTCAAGCGCTCAAAACTATAATCTGAATTATGAAACGTGTATCGATTGTAATAAAACTCAAGTATTTTACGTATTTCTTCGACAATACTTCAGTGCGAATCGCTTACAGAACTTCCGGCAAAACTACTCAAAATAATTACCAGAAGGTCAGTATCACTCTCAACAGGCTCCAATCGTACTTAGCTATGCCTAACAACAATGGGATTGAACTTGGCTGGGGTGCTTAAGAATTGCTCGTTGGCCGCAACTCCACAACCTGTTACTATTATACATGATACACTATTTGGGAAGCATTTATTGTTTGATTCGACCGAAAGCAGGACAATGGTTCGGAAATCAGCGTTTTGTGCTTTTGCATGTAAAACGCGGAAAAAATGCATACGTTGACGGTAACACCGATCCCTTTCTGTGCTCTTGGAATATCTTTTGATTGTCTTTTGATTGCTATTAATTTTCTCTGTTTTTTTGATGATAGATTGACTATTTAAGGAATGATTGCGTCGTGGATATCCTACATGTATTGGTTGTTGACGATGAGCCGGGTATGCGCTCAGGCGTAAGGCGAACGTTAAAGAATTTTTCTGTCTCAATTCCGGAAGTAAACGGGGCCGTCCGCTTCGAAACAGATGAGGCATCCTCAGGTGAAGAGGCATTAGATAAGATTGGTAGCAACAATATTAATATCGTGCTACTTGATTTTAAATTGCCTGGAATCTCCGGTCTCGACGTTCTGGAGAAGATGCCGAGAGACAAGGAAGATTTCCTAGCCATCATGATGACGGCTTACGCGTCGATTGAAACCGCCGTGCGGGCCACAAGACGCGGGGCGTTCGACTTTCTGCCGAAGCCTTTTACGCCAAACGAGCTTCGCCATGCCGTAGAAAAGGCAGCCAAAAAGATCGTCGTTTCCTATCAGGCAAAAAAACTGGCGGAAGAGAAACGCCGGGTTCGATTTCAATTTATCTCGGTTTTATCCCATGAGTTGAAGGCTCCGCTCGCAGCGATCGAGAGTTACCTGCAAATCATGCAAAGCCACAAAGATGGACTCAGCGCTGAAGCCTATGCACAAATGGTTGATCGTTGCCTGACCCGGATCGGATATATGAAAAAAATGGTCTTTGACCTTTTGGACCTAACTCGAATCGAATCCGGATTAAAAACGCGTGAATTACGTGAAGTGGACATCCATGAAATCGCTGTGACTTCCATCGATACGGTTCTTCCCGAGGCGGAGCCACGCGGAATCGCTATACGGTTGCACGGCAATTCCCCGTTCGTTTTTCGCGCCGATCCGAGCGAGATCGAGATCATTCTTAATAATTTGATCTCGAATGCCGTGAAGTACAATCGTGACAAGGGCACCGTAGATGTGAACTTGGCGCTTAACAATGATGAACTTGAAATTAAAGTATCCGATACAGGCATTGGTATGAGCGAGGATGAGGTGAATAAAATCTTCGCCGACTTTGTACGAATTCGGAATGATAAAACAGCGGATATCTTGGGAAGCGGTTTAGGACTTTCAACCGTCAGAAAACTGGCAAGGCTGTATAATGGAGATGCGAAAGTGGAAAGCGTTCCCGATAAGGGAAGCACCTTTACCGTAACACTCAAACATCCTCCGAAATCAGATACCGCTGTGATTACACACGAAGACTCGTCAAACGCTGAATTTTAAGAGAATTCATACACGGGGCAGAAAGAGGTACTGGGCAGTGTCTTTACGCGCGAAATTCGGAACGCTTTTGGTTGTGGTTTTCGTTCTTTTAGCTTCCATAATTTCACTTCTTCAAGTTACGTGGGTCAACAGGCTGGTAATTAACCACACTTCCGAACAGATGAAGCAGAACATCAATTCGGCGTGGCAAATATTAATCGATCAAAAAAAACAACTTGAGATCACAGCGACATTCTTAAGCGAAAAACTCAAACTCCGTAAGTTCTATCTGCTTTCGGAAGAAGAGATCGATGCTCTTTTCGATCAATACAAAGACCATTGGAATTTAGACATCCTTGAGATTATGGATTACAACAGGATACGCATGGCGCGTCTGGACTTCTCGGCCTCCAACCCTGCCATCGCAAATCCGGCGTTATCCGGTTTCGCCTTGGTTCCCGAACGCGAATTCGATTTACCGCAAAGACCCGGCACAGAACCGGGGCAAACGATTATTCTTTTTGCCGCACACCCAATCCTCGATGAAAATGACAACCCATATGGTTACCTCGTGGCGGGGATGAATCTTAAAGGCGCGCATAAAATTGTGGATAGAATCCAAGGCGCTTTATTCGAAGACAGTTTTTATAAAGGCAAACGTGTAGGGACAGTTACTGTTTTCATGGGCCCAGAACGAATTGCGACAACTGTTCTTTTAAGTTCAGGAGTCCGTGCCATGGGCACCTTGGTCTCGGATGAAGTCGCCGCGCAAACGTTAATGCGCGGTGTACCTTGGAGTGGAAGAGCCAAAGTTGTCGATAACTGGTACCTTTCGCGTTACGATCCCATACGCGATCCATTGGGAAATATCATCGGGATGCTTTATATCGGGAAGTTGGAACAAGTATCTCTGGACATTAAAAGAAATACGCTATGGACCAATATCAGCGCCATTTTAGCGGTTATGGCTATTGCAGTCCTGGTGAGTTATTGGCTGAGTTCCCGGGTATTAAAACAGATTGACGCGCTGGAGGAAGGTACAAAGCATTTCGCTAAAGGCAAACTTCACACACGTGTCGATATCACCACGGGAGATGAGGTCGGTGATTTGGCGTCTTCTTTCAACAAAATGGCCCACATAATTGAAGAAGACCAAAATAAGTTGCTGAAACAAAAACAGGAAATCGAACAGATCAATTCCAACTACATGGAGATGCTCGGTTTTGTAACTCACGAACTGCGCAGCACACTCAGTTCAGCAATGTTTAATGTGGATCTATTCAAAGATGGATCTTATGGAGAATTGCGTGAAGATCAAATCGAAGGCGTCGACCTGATCGAGAACAGCCTGGCCTATTTGAACGAACTGACGAATAACTACCTGCAACTTTCACGGATCGAAAAAGGGGAACTAATCATAAACAAAATATCCGTGAATCTATTGAAAGATGTTATCAACATTGTCCTGCAAGGGCTTCAACGCCAAATCGCAAGCCGGAATATGACGGTTTGTATCAATATTCCGGAAGATCTGACACTCCCCGCCGATATGAATTTAATGCGTGTTGTCTATGAAAATCTTATTGGCAATGCAATCAAATTCGGAAAAGACAACGGGCGAATCGGTTTGGAAGCGGATATTCTCCCGAACAAAGCGGTGCTTTGCGTATGGAACGAAGGTAAGTCGATTGATGAAGAACGGCTCACCACATTGTTCCGGAAATTTCAACGTTACGATGTCGATGAAAAAACCGGGCGTCAGGGCTCAGGACTCGGCCTTTTTATCGTAAAGCAGATCGTTACGATTCATGGCGGCGAGGTCCGTGTGGAAGCCGCCGAAGACCGCGGTACACGGTTTGTATTCTCTCTGCCACGCTGAAAGGTTCTCAAATATTCTCACAGCGAAGAGAAACGCCGCCTCAACGATTCTCCGCTGAGCGACGAAGTTCTCGGCTGCATTGATAGAACTCGTTAAGATTAAGCTCTTTTAAGAATACAAAACCGCGCGTCGCACGAATCTGTGCACTGGAATGCTCGTGGAACCATTCGCGTCCCAGACAGGTCTTGAGCATCCTGTACTGCTCGACTTGTATCTTTTGCGCCAGTTCGCAGAAGGGTCCATCATGTTCGTAGCTGGGGAAAGACGCCTCTTTTTGCGAAATAAACGTATTCATAAATGCGCTATGCATTATTGAGAGCATATTTAAAGAAACCGGAATATACATATTCGCTTCGCTGGGATGGAAGCGGAACCAGACGTTGCGGTATCCCCAGATGCGGATGTCTTTGCGTCCCGTTTCATCGGAATACTGGCGTAATGCCTCGGTGACCGCCTGAAGGACTTTATAATGGGTATCGGGCCCGCTGGCCTCAGGATCGAACGCCACAGTGACAATATCCGGACAGGATTCTTGGAGCAGATCGACAATCGGCGGGATATCACGATTAACGGTCGGTTCCTCCGTAAAAATATCGCCGGTATAGAATCCCAAACGGAGATGACGAACCCAGTCGCAATTCCACCCAAAATAGCCCCATAGACATTCCGCTTCCCACTCACGGCACATTCCTTTGAGCTGCTGGATATGCGGAGGATCTTTCTTGCCGGGATAGCTGTGGGCAATGCTTTGTTCAATATCCGTTATGCGGGACTTTAGATCATCCAAACCGGAGTGGCCGAAAATCTCGATTAAGTCGCGCAACAACCGCCGTGCACTCCCTTTGTCTTTCATCGCCGGTGCGCCTGACGCCACACCATCCAAGTATTGCCAAACATCACGATTGCGGGCAATTGAGTTACGTGGATCGAAATAGCCATCCCGCAACAAACGCGTAAATGCAGGCATTTCCAAAAAAGGACGTAGCGTCTGAAAGCGTCTTTGCAAATAACGATTGGTTACGGCTGTAAAGCCGCTTGTTAGCGTTGCAAAACAGTGCGTATTTGAGGTTGCGCGTATGCCATGCACAACCGCCGGGAGATAACCGAGCATAATGTCATCATGATGCGGTTCAGTATGCAAATATCTCGTATCCGTATTGACCTTAACGCCTTTTTCAATACGCGCGATAAGCCAATCCCGGACACTCAAAGCCAGCGATTCGGGCGACTCGGAACGTTTACGCAAAAGTTCCGCCGTGAAACGGTCGGATTCAAAATCGGAACGGGTCAGATCCACAAGCCGTTTCTGTTTGTCGAGAGCCAAATCGATAATTGTATGTTCGACTTCTTGATCGGATATTGTCTCGGATAAACGAAATAAATGATGACGCCGTTCAATCAGGTTTTTGGCAGCCCCCCGGGTGATATAAAAACGGGCGTTGCGGAGACCCTGCAGAGCGGAAGCGGGATACATAACATCTTTTTCGCTCTCGATGGCATCCCGTACAACATTTGCTTTGGATTCACCGGCGGCAATAATAATGGCCGCGCAATCCGGATTGTACGTGAGAGTGCCCAGACCGATCGTAATTACCAGGCGCTTACGGGATACTTCGACGCCGCCTAAATCCGTGGCGGCTGCGGCTTGTGTCATGTAATTCGTTGCAGCCAATCGGGTCGTTGAGTAGTGGTTGGATCCACGGACATTAAATCCGATATGGCCATCCGGGCCGATCCCCCCCAAAAAGAAACCGATGCCTCCCAGTTGGCGTATACGGTCTTCATATTCCTGACACCATTGGTCGATTCGATGCAGGAGTTGCTTCTGTTCGGTTTCAAGCGGCGATTGTCCAGGCCTTCTGCGCAATGACAAATCAACCGTTCCATCCGGCCAGGCCGCTTCTAAGGATTGATCGTGATTCAGGCCAATCCGGTAGCAATCGATGAGCAACGCCTTAGCCAAATCCAAACCAAAGCCATCGATGTAAAAGCGTTTCACATAGGCAAAAAAACTGTTTTCCTGCCATGGATGAATCGGGTAAAACTCATCGATCTGTACAAAATGCAGACTTTTCATATCCGGCTGTTTGGAAGGATCCAATCCACCTTCTTCAAGCAGACGTTGGGTAGCCGGAGTTTTCCAGGTCTTAAGCAGACGTGTCACCCACTGTATGAAGTGCTCAGGCGTCTTGCCAGTCGGCAGAGAAATCACACCGCCGGGATTCTGTTGAACCCATTCCAAAAAACGAAAAGCGGCAAGCTTGCCGAGCGCTGGAAAGTTATCGACAACTATTGTGCTTAGCTTTTCCTTCGGGGGATAAATCAAATCCAAACTGGATTCATCCAAAGCGATTTGCTCAACACGGCTTTCCAATTTCGCGGCATCTTTCTTGAGTGCCGTACCGGACTTCACTTTTCCACCTGCCGGCCTTCCATTGGTGCCGGTGGAAGATTCGTTGGCGGATTTCTGTTCTTTTAATTCACTCTTGGATGACTGGGGCACAGGTGTTGTCATAGTCTTCCTGTCTCATTTGATTTACGGGAAATGTACAGACGCATAGGATAGGCCCGTCAAGCCTTCAACCCAAGCTTCGCCGGACTAAGAAACAAGGCAATTAACCTCAACAAATTCAAACACAAAAATACCATTTCTAACGCTTTCCTAGAATATATTCCGCATGACCTATACGCAAAGTTCAAAAACTGGAAGTCGTATCCATTTAAGAAGAATATTTAGAAAATTGTCTCATCAAGGATGCTTAATAACATCCGTCTCCAACGTTACCCGGTTACGTCCATTCTGCTTGCTTTGATATAGCATCCGATCAATCCGTTTGAAAATTGTATCGACGGTGTCAGAGGATGCTATCAGTGTACCTCCCACAGAGACCGTGATCCGAATTTCGTCTCCCCCAATGGACACCGAGGAAGCAGCCACAAGAATACGAAACCGTTCGGCAATGCTTTTAAGCTGTTCTTCGGTCACATTGGCCAAAACAGCAACAAACTCTTCCCCGCCCCATCGTCCAACGGCATCGAACGGACGTGCATTAGTAGAAAGTGTTTGGGCAACAATTTGTAGCGCACGATCACCGGAATCATGCCCGTACGTATCATTCACATGCTTGAAATGATCAATATCGAACAGTAATACGCCCGACAACCAGCCGTAACGATTAAACTCATCAATGCGGGAAAGCAGCTGCATCTCAACGAAACGGCGGTTTCCAAGCTGCGTCAGATGGTCTAATAAAGCCATTTGCTGCAAGTCCTGGATTCTCTGCTGCATCGACTGCTTCCAGGAATTATCGCTAAAAACCTCTACCGCGCCGACAATTCCTCCATCTGTGCCACGCACAGCACTTGTACGAACTTGAACCGGAACTCGATGTCCATGTTTGTGATGCAGATACACATCATTTTCACGTTCTTGTCCATCATGAAGCGTTGCCAACAGGGGACATCCTGAATGGCAGAGGTTCTCTCCCGAATCGTCAACATGGCATAGAAGGCCATCGGGGCAGCGCATGCCGACAATTTCATCGCCGGAATAACCGGAAATACGCTTGGCCCCCTGATTCCAATAAAGAATACGGCGCTCGGAATCGACGAAATAAACACCGTCGTACAAATTGTCCATTAAATCTTTGTAGAAATGTTCCCCATTGTCCATCGCTTCTCCCTCTCTTCATGCACAACCAGGCTATAACTTTACTCGAACCGCCAAATGATGAGTTAAGAATCGAACTCATCATTTTCTGTTGCCTAAACTGTTAATTCATTATACCAAGATTTTAGATAGGGATTTCTCATAAGATTGTCCCACCACATTGGTACAACGAACCGGCAATTTGATTATGCAATTTCAATAAAGATTTTGGCAAAAGAAGTAGGTTTTTCTGCCCTCACACCCACTAAGATTTTCTCATTCTGAGCGTCAAAATGGGAAATCTCATTTTTTCTCTAATTGGCATTAATGATAATAAGAATCATTAATCCGGAATAATAATTGAGAGTGCACAGACATTCACACAGAAACCTCCTAATTGCCTGATATATATTCAGTTATTACTGTTTGTGGATTCCCGCATGGATTAACAGTATCCCAGCCAGAGTCGATACTACATTTCACAGTATTGGCACGAGTCCTGCTCATTATAGAGGTATCCCTAAACCCCCAAACTGGCCCCGCGCTCCCCCCTTCACTCCTCCCGGCGCTGGGGCAACTTTTTTTCAAGGCTTATAGTCCCGGTACTATCCAAGACTTGGGAATTGGTCACTTTTCAGATTGCGCCCCGGGGGCCATCGATTATTCCGTAAAACGAACCGCGTGGGTGGGAGACACAATCGGCATTCGGAATTAAAACTCTGTTTGCATCGATAACTTTGTACTTTCCGCAATACCTTTCGCAAGAAACTGAGTTTCCGGTGGAAGGTGCGCACGAGTCCGTACCCAGACGCCACTGTTTATATATTCACAACCCACAAACATTACAAACTTTCGGCTTATCTTCGCTTCGGGGCCGATCCATTAGTCTTGCCCGGTTGTTCCCTGGCCAAGGATTCATATCGGGAACTTCATGCAACGATGCTCAACTGGAAACCTATACAGGAGGGAAGTCATGGAAAACACAACAAGCAGTTGGCATATCCGTATTTTCGCTGTTGACACGAATACGACTTTGGTCAATCGTGAACCGAATATGAAACTGCCAAAGGAACATACAAATATGCGAAAGATATTGATCTTCTTGGTGCTTGCAATCCAAGCAGCAGCCTTCGGCGCCGGACAGATTTCCAACAACTTATTGCCCAATGGTGACGCCGAGAATGAATTTCTGAACATGCTGGCCGAAGATGGGGGCTTTGCCACCAAGATCACCGGCAAAGATACGCTCGTGCCAACATACTGGCAGCCATCGAACAACGTGCGCCTGGATAAAGAAACTCGATATGAAGGAAACAGTACCATCCGTCTGATGGGCGGGAAAGATGCTGTTTCAGCCACAGTATTCTCGGATTATTGGAAGATCAAAGATTCTTCCATGCCTTTCGGTCTGCCATTACTTCCTGATAGAGACGTTACTCTCTCATTTGCCTACAAAACATCGGCCCTCCCCAAGAACGATCTGTTCAAAGTGCATATCAAGTTGGGAACAATCGCAAATTTGCCTTCCGAAGAGCAAGAAATTCAATTACCGCCTTCAAGCGACTGGAAACAAATCAATACAACTTTGAAGCCCAAAGAGCTGCTTTGGGGGGCGCAAGTATCCTTTGCTCTTGGGGCGGACGCCGGGGACGAGGCAACCGTCTGGATCGACTCGGTTCATTTGACTCAAGACATCGATTGCCCGGCAAACCTGGCACACAATCCCGGTTTTGAGCGTTCGACCGAAACGGATGGCCTGCCCATGGATTGGCAACAGCCTCTGGAAGATCAATGGGTGAGTTGGATTGGCAATCAATACCGCCCACCCCAGCTCGATCTGACCTGCGCGGCCAGCGGACGCTACTCGTTACGTTCGACGGTGACCTATGCGGATGTTTCCGGTATTTCGCAAACCGTCCATCTGCACCAAGACCAAGCCCGCCCCGTGTTTATTAGCATCTGCTCAAAGTTGGAGAATTCCATCGGCAACCACCCACCGGGATACTACGGCTCAGATAACCTCCCCAATCTGACGGTTTTCATCTATCACACCGATGGGACCATGCAAGAAGTCTCCCCCACTCTTTGCCTGGGTGAAAGCGATCATGATTGGGACTATCGCCGTTTCGGCTTTTTGCCACAGAAGCCGGTCGAAAAGATGCGTGTGCAAGTCACGCTGGTTGGCACCGAACCGACCACAAGCCTTTGGATCGACGATCTGACCGTGTTTGAGATTGCCGACAATCCTGGTGCACTTTGCTCTGCGGCCTTTGCCGAACAGCGCACAATAACCGGCGTATGGGGAAAGGCAGACGAATTATCAGACACGAATTCAGAGCAAATCCTTTCGGTGAACAATGCAGAATGCCTGGGATTCTCGATTCCGATTCAAGACGATGCTGAAGAGGTTTTCGTCTATCTCAACAAAGACGTCCATACCGATTTTGTGAATCATAAGAAATATCTCTACAACGTAATCAAAATCACTCCCGAGAATTGCCAGATCGGCACGGTAGCCGAAAAACAAGGCTATATCGCGAACGGTCTGTTTGAGGATGCACAGTCAGCCGATATCACATTGCAGCGTACGGCCAAGACCTACCTTCTCAGCATTCCATTCCGAGTATTGGGTATGGATGGCCCATCCCAAACACCAATCGGTTTTAACGTGGAATGGAAAAAGCCGGATGGCTCCACAAGTTCAAAATTCTGGACAGGAAATGCCATCAACACCGATCAACTCGGCTTCTTGGTTTCCGCTCCCGAGCCTTCGGTGTCCATTCGCTCATTACGATTTGGCGACCGTTATGATACAGAAACAGATCAATCCCAAGATTTGATCACTCACCCGCCGATTTTTGCGGGGAAAAACACGGCTGAGTTGTGCCTCCGTAATCCCGGAGAAGCCACAAACGTCGAAATCACCGCCGGAGTAGAGGGCCAACCACAATACAAAGGCACACACCATTTGGGTGCCAATGAAACAAAAACCATTGCAATCCCTTATGACACAAAACCGGACCTGGAAACCGTCTTCACCGTGTCATTGCAGACCGGAGTAAATGATCCGGTATGCACATCGTTCCCCTTAGTAGTCCCACCGGCGATTGAGATTGTCTTGGATCAAGAATATCATTTCCCCGAAGAGGAAACCGGGCAGGTTACCATCTATAACCGCTACCGCCCCGTCCCCAGCCAAGGTTATGCGGTCCTAGAAATCGAAGACCTCGTGGAAGGCAAAACGGTCTATGAATCCAAAGAAACCATCGGCGCTCCCACGGCGGCGATTCAGTTCCCCGTCGAAAGTTTGAGAATCAACGATCTGCCGGTTCAAGATTACCAGGCCCGTGTCTCTTATTACGCAGATGAAATTACGCTGCTGGGATCTCGTACAGCGCGCTTTGGAAGGATCAAACGCACCGAACGTCAGGTTCTGCCACCGATTGAAAAGTTGGAGATTGACGACACCGGCCGCGTCATTATAAACGGCGATTTCCGCTTCTTCCCCATCGTGCCTTCGGTATCAAGGATGGATTGGCACGATGCCATCGATCTGGGCGCGAACATCTTTCGCGGTTATTTCCGAGCCGCCAAAGAAGATGAAGACGGCAATATCGATAGTTCGCTCGAAGACACGATCAAAGCGTGGTCATTAGGAGCATACTCCCTCACCATCGGCCCCGGCCCGACTGTGATGGACGATTTTAAAAAGGAAGGCCCGGAACTCTTGAGCCATCCGGCGTTTTTTAGCTGTTACGCCAAGCAATTTTACTATTGGAATCTCACACAAGAACTGACCGACTACCGGAAAGATGTTGAGCAGGTTATGGGTGAACAGCCCATTCCGAAATTGACCATCTGGGGCCATCACGATTCCAGTTTCCTGTACGATATCGACAGCCCCGAGTGGCCGATCAAGAATCCGCCGGTGGGTTATTGCTATGTGCATATTATGGGCCGGCCCGGTTCCGGATGGCGTAACTCACCGTTCTTGACCTTGACCGAACAGGTACTGGATTCACATAAGTTCAAGCTGGCCGAGGTTAATCATTATGTCAGTTATCACGATGACGAAATCGTGCCCGAGCATTTCTCGACCTTCCTCTCCATCCGGGGCGATGATTGGTGGGGCATGCGCAACGAATCCTATCTTTCGGTCATTTACGGCGCGAACGGTCTTTATCACTATGTATGTGTGCAAAAGGGCGGTCTGCAACAGCTGCGCGGTTGGTTCCAGGAGTTGAACTATATGTGGCCGATTTTTGTGGCTGATGACGCCCCGGCCACGGTGCAAGTCACGCCCGCCGGCAGCGGGATTGAAACCCGGCTCAAAAAGCATGAAGGAAAATACTACCTGCTGACAGCCAATGCTTCGGAAGCGCCACAAGATGCAGAAATTAAAATCTCCGGGCTTGGGAATTTTAAAGTACGGAAACTCTTCAACCTGCCCGGAGCCATGCAGACCGATTCATCGACCATTACTGACACCTGGAAAAAATACGACTCGTTTGTATATGAAATTACGACAGGAGAATAAAGAAAGTTACAGTGAAAGAAACAGAATCATAAATTGCAAAAAGCCGAATCAATATTCCGGATTGAATTGGATTATCCGTTCATTATAAATCTCCCCGCTATTCTCCTTTGGCGGGGAGATTTTTATACCAAGTGAAGGCCAAGGTGATGATGGAGAGTACTCCGAGTGCGAGGCAGATACCGGCATAGGCGTGCCAGTGGCCGACCAGGTACATCGGGGCCAAGTAGAAACCGCCAATGGCGACGATTCCTACAAGTGTGTTAAACACGGCCAGTGAGGCGGATTCGCATCGGTCATCGGCGGACGATGTCTTAGCCATCCGGGAGTCCTCGGCACCGTCACCTGTTTGGCTCAAAGCATTACGGACCGGCCCCCACAATCCGAAAGGCCTTACGGTTGTATAAAAGCGGTTTAGGATTTCAGGCTCTACAGGCGGCACGAGCAACGAAACAAAAACAGTGGCAAGCAGCGAGCCGATAGTGATAATGGGAAAGGTGGCGTACATGGGGGCATCGGGCCGAAAGAGCGCTACCAACGAAAAGAGAATGCCACCCAAAGTGCCCGCCGCGTAGCCCCAGCCATTGGTGCGCCACCAGTACCAACGCAAAAAATTGGGGATAACCACACCTGCACCCAAGGCCATCATGATCCAGTTCCAAATCTGCTCGATGGATTTGGCTTGGAAGCCAATAGCGATGCCGACAACCACAACGGCTATCGTGGAAACATAGCTGGCCCTAATCAGGCTCTTTTGCGTGGCTTGGCCTTTTTGCAGCGGCTCCCAAAAGTCGCGCACGATATACGAGGCCGCGCCGTTCACAATCGAGCTGAAGGTAGACATGAAGGCCGCTAATAGCCCGGCAATCACCAGTCCGCGCATCCCGGCCGGAAGGTAATCGTGCAAGACCATGGGCATGACTTTTTCGGGATCGGTGACATTGGCCACGCCAGTCAAAGCCAAGAGCACAATGCCCATGGTCATTCCCCAGCGGGGGATCATAAACACGCTCCAGGCGGCACCGATTTTGGCCGCATCACGGGAGTCCCTGGCCGCCAAAAAGCGCTGAAAATCATAGAGCTGCGCCGGGCCGCCCGCATTCAAGATCAGTCCCTTCAGCACCCAAACCAACATCAGGAGGCCGAACCACTCATATTGGGCGTTATCGGTGCCCGCGAACTGCTCCAGCCGCCAGACCGGACGGAGCGAGGCCCAGTCGGCGGGCAAGGAGGCTAGGGCATCGGGCGTTAGCTGCTGATAGGCGACAACGGCGATCAAAATGCTGGCGAAGGTCAGAATGACGGTTTGGATCACATCGGTTACAACCACGCTGAACAACCCGCCCATGATCACATACACGGTGGTGATCGCGATAATCAAGACGGCGCAGGCCTGGGGCGGGAGCGGAATATAAACGCTGGCGAATTTGCCGATACCCTGAAAGGCGTAGCCGATAAAGCTGGACAAGGTGATGACCGCCATGGCCGCATAAGCCAAACGGGCGATACGGCCTCCATGGCCGTCGCCAAAGCGGGTAACCATCCACTCGGCCCCGGTCATGACCTTTGAACGCCGCACCCATTTACCCATATAGGCCAGACAGAACGCGCCCATCATGCAGCCCCACATCCAGTGAATCCACATCGAGCGCATACCCATCAGGTAAAGCATGGAGACGATCCACATGGTGCCGGTGATATCGAAGTTGGAGACGGAGCCGGACATGGCCAAGGCCAGCCAATGGATGCGTTTGCCCCCGAGAAAATAAGAATCCAAATCTGAAGCGGCCCGCTTTCGATACGCGGCCCCGATGGCAATCACGGTTATGAAGTAAACGGCAACGACGGCAATATCAATGGAATTCATCAGCGTCTCCCAGAACCGAACCGGACGGCGGCAAATCACGAAAGCCTAACGATACCGCGAAATACGCCATGGAGACAATTCATTTTTGGGGGAATTCATGCCTGGAAGGCTTTAAAAACCGCTACCGATACAACATCCAATCGGGAGATAAGCTGATGGGATCGAGTTCCAACACGGCAAGCGAAAATACCCAATAATACACATCGGGCGCCGGAAGGGTGACGGCAATATCTTGGGGTTTGAATGGGGACATTTCAGGTGGGGAGACATGGAAAAAGATTTTGAATTCTTTGTCTTCAGGAATTTGGATCAACATTGCAGGAAACATAAGATCAGCGCGTCCGTCACTGTCTGTGCCGAATGGATCGATAGAACCTGCAAAGATGGTTGGAAACTCATCGGCACCCACAATTGATACTAAAGCGTTCTGAACTGGAGATTGATCAGCAGATGAGACGACCTGTACGGGTACGCCCCAAAAGTAATCAGTCTGGAAAAACCATGATCCATTGTCAGTTATGATATCAGTTTCGTTGCCATCTTGCGCAACAACATCCACATTAAGAAAACGTAAGGCCCCATAGCCTAATCCAAGGGATTTTATTTCATCCCTTCTTGGATTAATTCGCAGGAATTCATTTGAAGATGAGGCCGAGGGTGCGATTCGATTAACGGTAATTCTTACGAAATCATCCATCTCAACAAAATAAGCATCAAATTCAGCTGGCGATGCCGCCGAGAGGACATCCGCAATGAGCAAGGGGCCTAAATCCAGATCCAGCGTGGCGGATTGGATCGCGGCACTATCGGATATAGTCAAATCGATTGGCCCAATGAAATACTCGAAGGGCCTAAAGAAAGGATCACGTCCAATCCCCTCTCCCTCGGGTAGATGAAACTCAATCGGTTCAGAATCGGCCGCGCCCGCAAGAAAACAGGGGCTCAGCCACAGAATAAGTACGAAATATGATTTACGCCGCCGGAATTTATCCATAACCACCTCCTAACTTCACAGCAAGGATTATAGCCTTATAAATGGTTTGTCACCCATAGCCTTGCCAGCGGCGCCTTGTGCGGCAATTCCGGGTTTGTTTGATTAAAGTGGTCCCTCGTTAGCATCCGGCGGCTGACGCAACTATAATGCTTGGACTGAAGATTGAAATTGAATTTATCGCCGAACCTAAGTCGAGCGAAATGAACACAGAATAGACGGTCATGCAACTAACGGATCATAATTTCATTTGTGGATTGCGCCGATATTTGCCGGGTGCCGTTCTGTTATGCGCCATGATCTCAGGGGGGGCTTGGGCCGATACGGAAGGGCTGCGGATCGGAGATTCCCCTGAGTCGGTCCAAAAGACACAGGGCACACCGACCAGCATCACTCAATTTCCAAGATTGCATGAGGAAGTCTGGTGGTACGATGCATCTACAGTGACCTTTAAAGAAGGCAAATTGTACGGATATCACGATTTTGACGGTTCCGATATACGCCTTAAAATCGCATCCCCTTCAGTCCAATCGGGAACAGCCACATTTGGGATCGGTTCCACATTAGAAGACGTCTATCAAGCCCAAGGCCCGCCAAGCCGGATTAGTGACTTTAAACAGCTCGGTGAGATCATCTGGTGGTACGAGTTCGCATCGGTAACTTTCAGACACCGCAAAGTCGTCGAGTGGGATGACCTGGAACATGTGCTCAAAGTCAAAATAGGAGAGAAAAAAGCGGACGCTCCTCCCCTCCGGATTGGCACCACTCCGGAAGATCTTGTTGCACTTTATGGAACACCTTCACGAGTATCCGATTTCCCGGAGTTGGGTCAGGATATTTGGTGGTATGGGTATTCTTCATTTACCTTTCGGAACGGCATAATCGCAGAGTGGCACACCGTGGGTGAGGTGGTTGATGCGGCCGAATTGCGGGGAACCGGGAGGATCGATGGGGATCCTTCGACAGCCGATGAAATAGTCGATGTTACAGAGATACGGAAACAAGAATCAGACCTGCGCGGTTTCTTCACCGCCGACGGCATCCCTGAAACAGAAGAAAGAGACGAATGGCTTAAACACAAGCAAACCGAACATGGTCTAAGAAGCATGATGAGTGCCGATGGAGATCCAACCACCGTCGAAATCATGCACAAAGCCTTCGGCACCATGATTCAACCGGCAACCGGAAACTCCACCAACGAAGTGCAAGCCGCAACAGGCACTGCCCCGTAATCCGGGCTCCAAAAAGGAATCGGGCCGCACACAGAGATGTGGCGACCCGAAATAGGATACATAGTTCTATTGCGATTAGATTCCCGGGATCACTGCGTTCCCTGAAAAACCTGATCAAACTGCTGCGGGAGCGATTCAAAGCGTTCACGGTAAAGGTCATCAATCGAATCTTCCGCATCCACACTGCCTGTTGAGGGGATCATACCGCGGACCTGTTTTAGGACTTCTTCATCGCCTGCCACAATCCGGTCTATATACTCACCCAATGGCTTCACGGTCGCCTGAGGATCAACCTTCGCCGCTGCATCGGGATCGTTTTCTTTGACTTTTGTCAAGACGCTTTCAAGTGAAGCGATTAAGAGTTCGAGGTCCCGAACGGTTGTCACGATTGTGTTATGCGTTGCCGCCAACTGCCCGGACATTGCGGCTAAGCTTTGCTCCTGGGTTTTTAGGTCTTCCCGCTCGAATTCCAGAAGAGTCTTGGCAATCGTGGAATCCGCGCCCTTGGCAAGAGCATCTTTCTTGGCGGCTTCATACTCGGCCGTTTGTTGTTCGCAGGCTTTTTGAGCGGCCTCGAGTCCACTTTGAAGCCCATCGTGTATGACGACAGCTTCAGCCAATTCGGAAATCTTCTCCGGATAATCAACCGTGAAACGATAAAATAAACCGGCTGTAGAGAGCAAATCGCCCGTTTCCGGACGTGAATGTTGTGTCCAGTAGGTTGTATCTTGGGCAAAAAGCAGAAATTCCCGTTTTTTCTCCTCGGTAACACCTAAGTACTTCCCATTTTTCAATTTCGACCAAATGACAAAATCATTGGGAGTATCATGTATTTCAACAGTCGTGAACAGCGCGCCATGAGGTAATTCTGTGTTTGAAATCTGAATTGGGAAACAAAGCAGACCATAAAGCATACTGACGCGGGACATTGCGGCCGAGCCGAAATCATTCAGCTGGATCGTGCTGGAAAATGTTTCAGAACTTTGCACCGTCGGATTTAGTGTCGTTGTATCCGAACGCCACGGGCCAGGTATTGCGGCGGCGATATTAGCCGTATAAGTGGGGCTCCACCCCGATTGCCCCGCCTCAACACTAAAGAACAACGGCATTTCGGCGCGGTCCATAATCCCCACAATGGCATCCAATACTTGCTGAGAATAATTGGAGGCTGTTTCCTGTCTCACTTCCTGAAAAGATAAGTAATGAGAATTCCGAAATGCACACCCCGCAAAAACGAGAAGACTCATACATATTACAATTGGAGCCAAGATTGTTGATTTTTTTGATGAATTCATGGACGACATAACACCTCTCCTATCCGTGCCTTGAATTCTGCCAAATTCGTTGCACTAAGGAGTGATCGTACTCAACACTTCAATAAAGGTCAATAAATAATGTCTTTGACTATGTATCTTCGAGAGGCAAAGGAGAAGATTTTATCGAATAGACAACTTGAATCAGTAATAATGGATTGAGATACAGATTCAGCGGACATCTTAAAATTCCATATCCACCCCCGGGATCATCCATTGATCCCTGGTGTCAATGCAGCCTATCCCCCGAGATCGTTGTAACACCTTGATATTCAATAAGATACAATTACCCAAAAATATACAAGCACAAAAAAAAGCCCTAATAGTAACAAACGGAACTCCATAAAAAAAACTCAGTTCGAGGGGCGTTTATTGTAATTGGATAAAGTGGTAAGATGAGATAGGAAATAGCTTGCGAATAATGAAAGCCTGATGCTAGCATTACGCGGTTCGCAAGAGGAACCAAACCGTAATGAGAGGAAAACAGGAGGCGTCAAAAATGACTCCAGCTCAAGCCGCTACCGTTGAAGATGTCGAAACAGCAAAAGAAGAGTGCACTTGTGACCGTCTAAAAAGCGCTCGTAAAATCGTTCGTAAAAATATGTATTGGGCCATGGGCTTTGGCGTTGTCCCTGTTCCGATTATCGATTTGGTTGGTATCGCAGCATTCCAAGCCAAAGCGATCAAAGAGCTCTCCGATTTATACGAAATTCCTTTTTCCGAGCATAAAGTCAAAAACGTCATAGCCACACTGCTAAGCGGCCTTGGCGCAGTGGCGCTCGGCCAGGCCCTTGCCGGAAGCATCATCAAATCGATTCCCATTATCGGCCAGGCAACGACTTTTGCCGCAATGCCGCTTATGGCCGGTGGTGTAACCTACGCATTCGGCAAAGTGTTCATTCAGCACTTCGAATCCGGCGGAACCTTCTTGGATCTCGATCCCGAAACGGTGAAAGCCTATTTTAAAGAGCAGTTATCAGAAGGCCTCGAGGCCGCTGCCGAAATGGCCAAGTCAAAAGATGCGGCAGGTGCCGATAGTGCCAAGAAAGCCGCGAAAAGCTAATCTAATATCTATCGAAAGAGTGTAATACCATGCCTATCTTAATTTATATCGCTCTCTGTGTTTTGGTCGGCTATTTTGGACGCAACCGTACATTGGGATTCTGGGGTTATGCCCTGGCTTCCGTCATTGTCTCTCCGCTGGGCGGCGTACTTCTGCTTGTACCTTCCGAAAAAAAGGTAAAGAAGATTGTCGCTCAAGAGACAGCACAAGAAGCTGAAGCCTAATCTGCTTATCAGTGGAGGCGGTGGAAGATTCTAGAATCGGTTCGGGACAGCTGCGTCTCCGGGGTCGGGTTGTTACTTATCATTACCACCGTAACGTTCCGAACGGCTCATGTCTTTTTTAAATTTTCTGCGAGACGAATCCAACGCTTTCGGCGTAAGACTGTTGATCCTCTTCTCGTTGGTGGGATTGATTAGCGGTTTAATTATCGCGGTCATCATTACATCGGCAGGAGGGAATTCAAAAGTCAATTTCAAAAATTTAATCCTTTTCGGCATTTGTATTGCCGCCTACGTACGCATCCGCAAATATGCAATGGACGAAAGTTCAAGTGTCGTTGAAGGCGTCATCACAAAGCTCCGCATCCGAATTTGCGACAAAATACGACATGCCGAGTTGGTTTCAGTCGAAGATATCGGCAAAGAGCGCTTCTATACCTGTCTAGCTCAAGACACAATGACAGTCTCAGAAGCGGCAAAAGTTGTATCCGGACTGTTCTCTTCGACATTTCTCCTCATTGTCGGATTTTTGTATATCGCTTACCTTTCAACACCCGCCTTTTATACGAGTATCGGACTGACCGGCGTGGCGGTTGTTATCTATCGCCGCATCAGTGGTGAGTTGGAACGCGACCTCATTCAAGCCTCTTTGCAGGAAAACCGCTTTTTCGGACTGCTTAATCATCTACTCGACGGTTTTAAAGAATTGAAGCTTAGCCGGAAAAAAAGCGATGATTTCCTTGATAACCACCTCAAAGCAACAGCCAACGAAACCGAAGAGTTAAAGAAACGCTCGAGTGAGAAGCTGTCACAGGTTGTCATTTTCGCCCAAACATTCTTTTACTGCCTCATGGGCTTCATGATATTCATCTTCCCAACCGTCATCGATATCGAGTCGACGGATCTGATTCAAATTGTCACGATTATCCTGTTTATCACCAGCGGCCCTCTTTCTGAGGCTGTCGGTGCACTTCCCTACGTGGAACGCGCCAATGTCGCCGTTAACAATTTATGTACGATGGAAAAGGAACTCGAGAGGATCACGGCGGGTCTCGAAGAACTTGAAAAATCGGCAATCAAGATACGGCCTTTCCAATCGTTGCGTTGTGAGGGAATTACATTCGACTACAGGGGAAAAGGCCAAGAAAAGCTCTTCCATATCGGGCCAATTGACTTTGAACTCAAGGCCGGTGAGGTCGTGTTCCTTATGGGAGGAAACGGCGCCGGAAAATCTACATTTTTAAAATTGTTAACGGGATTATATCAACCCGCCGATGGCGAAATTTACTGGAATGACAGAGCGGTCAGTCCGCAAAATATCGCCGCTTACCGGGCTAATTTCTCCGCCATCATGCAGGATTATCATCTATTTGAGCGGCTCTATGGAACCGGTACGATAGATCTTGACCGTGCCGAAGAGATGCTTCATCGCATGCAGCTGGATCACAAAACATCGATCCGCGAAGATGGGAGTTTTCAAAGCATCACCCTTTCCGCAGGACAAAAGAAACGTCTGGCCCTGATCGTCTCAGAGTTCGACGACTGCAATATATGCATCTTCGATGAATGGGCGGCCGATCAAGATCCGGGATTTCGCAAGTTCTTCTACGAAGAATATTTGCCGCTCCTGAAACAACGCGGCAAAACGGTTCTCGCAGTAACACACGATGACCGCTACTATCATACGGCTGACCGAATCCTGAAGATGGAGTACGGAAAGATAAACGGCTATTCGGAATGACACAGCGCTGATTCTGTGCATTTACGATACAACGGCAAGGACAATGAAGATGGACGAGGAATCCAAGGAACAGCGACCCGAGACATTGGGAAAACTTATCCTCAGCTGGTGGCAACGCTACCGGTTCCGTATTGAAATTTTTGCGTTCATCTTTTTGGGTCTCTCAGTCTATTTGTGGAACTATATCCATATCTCGATTCATTCAGGCGAGCGTGGAGTCCTATACCGCCGGTTTTTCGGAGGTACAGTCACCGACCATACCTATAATGAAGGTTTTCATCTTTTATGGCCTTGGGACAAAATGTACGTTTACGAAGTGCGTGCTCAGCAGTTCGAACACCAGTTCGATGTCTTGTCTGAAGACGGGCTACGGATTACCGTGAAGATATCGATACGTTACCGGCCCAAAATCGATCAACTTGGAATACTTCACAAAGAAATAGGCCCCGAATACGTGGAACGTATCCTCGTCCCCGAAGTGCAATCAGCATTACGTGTGCTCATCGGACAGTACGATCCCGAAGAGATTTACCAAACTCAACGTAGTATCATTGAGAACGCCGTAAAAGAATCGCTCCTTCAGGTTGCGGAAGAGTACATCGAACTGGACGACTTGCTTATCAAAAGCATTGAACTTCCACCGATGGTTCGCCAAGCCATCGAACGAAAGCTAACCCAAGAACAAGTCGCCAAAGAATTCGAATACCGCTTGATGCAGGCGGAACAAGAGGCAAAACGCAAAAAAATTGAGGCCCAAGGAATTCGTGATTTTCAGGACATTGTTTCTGAAGGTATTTCCAATCAATTCCTGCGCTGGCACGGAATTGAAGCCACATTGGAGTTGGCAAAATCGCCGAATTCAAAAATCATTATTATCGGCGGACCAAGTGATGGTCTCCCCTTGATTCTAAACACAGGAGACATGGTATCGAGCGGTACCGGCACGGCTCCGTTGATCCCAAACGCCACCGCAATGACTCCGGCATTTAACACCAGCGAATACAATACAAGCCTGAGCACCCCCGGAGGCGTTCCTTCTTATCAGGACAACTGAAGCAACTCGACGGACATGGATTCCAAGTTCTCGACAAACCTGTTTATTATTCCGTCAAACAATAGACATCAATATCCGGAGTTGATACGGCATGACGCATGCGTCAAATCGCAAAAATGTTAATTTTTCAGATTCAACCATGGTCGATTTGTTACGCAGGCGTGCAGAGAAGCAACCGGAACAAACCGCTTATGTTTATTTAAAGAATGGTGAAACCGAGGAATCAAGACTTACATTCGCACAATTGGATCAACGTGCACAGGCCATTGCAGCGGAACTACAACAGAAAAGCCAAATAGGCTCCCGCATATTGTTGCTTTATCCTACAAGCACCGATTATCTGGAGGCATTTTTCGGCTGCCTTTATGCAAAAATGGCCGCCGTCCCGCTGTTTCCCCCTTTTATGAACCGGACACTGGAACGCTTGGAATGCGCGATTGCGGATTCAGGCGCAACAGTTGCACTCACAACTTCGGCAATTCAAGAAAACGCCGAGTACCGTATCGCTCAAGTATCCGCGCTCAAGCAGCTGCAGTGGATAGCCTCGGACCGTATTTCGACCGATTTTCGGCAGTCTTGGCGCACTCCTGCAATAGACAGCCATGATCTTGCATTTCTCCAATATACATCCGGCTCAACGCGGTCTCCGAAAGGGGTCATGGTCTGTCATAACAACCTTCTTCAGAATGCTGCATTGCAAAAAGAAGGCTTCGGCAATACTCCCGAATCAAGCCATGGCGCATGGTTGCCGCTGTATCACGACATGGGCCTGATTGCGATTGCCCTGCAATCGCTTTATATCGGCGCTCCATGTTACCTGATATCTCCCACGGATTTCCTGCGAAAACCATTTCGTTGGTTAAAAATGATCTCCGATTATGGTCTGCACGTAACCGGTGCGCCCAATTTTGCTTACGATCTTTGTGCAAAGAAAATATCGGAAGAACAACGCGCACAACTTGACTTAAGTTCCTTGCGGGTTGCCTTTAACGGATCGGAACCCGTTCATGCGGAGACCTTTGAGCGTTTTGTCACAGCCTTTGCGGATTGTGGATTCAAACGTGAGGCATTCTGCCCTTGTTACGGTTTGGCCGAGACAACTGTATTCGTATCATCTTCGCCCCGTAATACCCTGCCGCTCCTGCTGGATGTGGACCATGATACTTACAAAAGCGGAAAACTGATCCCACCAACACCGGAATCAAGACACTACAAAAAGATCGTAGGATGTGGACGGATATGCCTCGATTTGGAAGTGGCCATTGTAGATCCGGAAACACGGCGGCGGCAGCCAACAGGTAAAATCGGAGAGATATGGCTCTCTCATGCCAGCGTTGCCAAAGGATACTGGAACCTGCCTCAAGAAACAGAAGAGACATTCAACGCTGTACTCGAAGACAACACGGAACGCCGTTTTTTACGCACAGGGGATTTGGGAGCGGTTATCGACGGAGAAATTTGTATCACCGGACGTCTAAAAGATCTAATCATTATCGAAGGGCGCAATCATTATCCGCAGGACATCGAAGGAACCGTGGAAAATTGCCATGCATTAATCCGTGCGGGTGGCAGCGGAGCATTCTCGGTTGATACAGAGGTGGGAGAACGATTGGTGGTTATTGCGGAGATCGATCCCCGCGAACTGCAGCAAAGCCAAGATCAATTCGATCCGGACAATGTAATAGCCGCCATACGGCAATCAATATCCATTCATCACGATATCCGTGCTCATGATATTGTGTTATTAAAATTCGGACAAATACTCAAAACAACAAGCGGAAAGATACAGAGGCACGCATGCCGTGCAGCTTACTTGCATGACGAATTTGAGGTTATTTTTCAAACGAAACAGAAGTCACCGCCAGCAGGAGCAGCCTAACATTGTTGCGATTTGAATGTGGCCCGCGAAAAAATCAAGGAGCCAATATCTTGGAAATACGATCAGGCAGTTTATGACGGGCATCAAACGGGAAAAAATGGCCGCCTTCCAGAACTTCGATTTGCACAGGCTGATGGCTGTGAATACGCCATGCATTCAACTCTTCATTAGAAACTTCAGGATCATTGGAGCCGCCATAAATAATCATCGGAATATCCAAAGAATCTTCGGCGCGGTATTCATATGTTTCACATAATTCAAAATCGGCACGCATGATAGGCAATAAAAGGTCCATCAATTCGCGGTCTTCAAAAACCTCGTTCGGCGTACCATTCAAATCACGAAGCCGTTGAATAAAATCATTATCGGGAAGATTGTGAAAAGACGGTTTTGAAGAAGGCAACTGAGGAGCACGGTGCGCCGAAAGAAATAGGTGTGATGGGAGCGGGCGTTCTAATCTTCGTAATTCCCGGGTTATTTCGAATGCAATCAGCGCCCCCATGCTGTGACCGAAAAAGGCAAACGGTGATTCGAAATGTGGCTGGAGTTCATTAATAAGTATCGGGATAAGGTTCTGAAGACGGGTTTGGGCCGGTTCGAATAGCCTATTTTCACGACCGGGCAGTTGCACCGCAACCAGCTGAATTTGTCCGGAAAACTCATTCTTCCAACGAGCATAGATTGATGCCCCGCCGCCCGCATATGGAAAACAAAACAAACGCATCGTAAAAATAATCAATGAACGGTGAATAATAGAATCCAACCGGCCTTGAGGTGATAATCATTTGGCAAAATCATATGCTGAAAGTCACCTAAATCCGAAAAACGCATGTCCTGAATCATAGACACAATGCAAATTGACAAGAAGGTGGGATTTTATTCTCCCCCGTCTCCGTCCATCTGCTTACGCAGGCTGAGGGGCCTCATGTCGGTCCAAATCTCGCCAATATGCGCCAAACATTCCTCTTTGGTACCCGATTTCCCAACATCATTCCAACCCGGAGCATTTTCGCGTCCAACCGGCCAAATCGAATACTGTTCTTCATGATTAACAACAACCTTATATTCAGGCTGTCCGTTTTTGCTTTCGTTTGACATCAAGTGCTCACTCGAATGAGAATATATTTCCGAAAGTTAATCCTGAAATGCCATCTTGTTCAACGGTTGGCCCCAAAAGACAGATGGCCTCATCATCTACGAAGCGACATTGACATTAATCATTCTTTTGTAACAAAATGTGCTCACAAAACCCACCTTCCAAATATAATAAATCCTCTTATCACTGGCATGGTATTTCTTGACGCAAATAGCACAAAGAACTAGACTTTAGCTGTTTCGGGCAGGGAGTTTTTGCACCTGAATATGGCCCCACACCTGACCTTCGCTCGAAAGAAACATTGCAGGGATCTTTGAACGATTATCCTGCAATATTGTGTATTCGCAGAGAGAAGGAGCCTTTTCTATGCGAGTTAGAGGCGGTGAAATTACCGACCTAGCTCGGGTTTTCCAAATCGATGGGTAGAAGAACGATAAGCCTTTTAAGGCTGCGGCCACGTACGAAATCCATATCGATAGCCATTTAGCCGGTCAATGCGCCAAAGCACATGGTTCCGGGTGGTTATGGCCACTTTATACGCTCTTCATTTGCTCCATAAGAATCTGTTGGAAAATCAAGAGTCTTTGCTGATGAGAAAAGACAATAAAAGGGAGCACATTCCTTCGGTGCGTACGGCGAAGGAAATCCGAAACTGGCTGGCCAGAGAACTTTCGGAACGTCTTGAACTACGTACAGACGAAATAGACGTATATACCCCCTTCGACACGTTTGGAGTCTCATCAAGTGATGCATTGATTCTCCTTGGCGATCTTGAAACATGGTTAGACCGTGAACTTCCAACAACCCTATTATGGGATTACCCAACAATCGAACAGCTAAGTACACATTTGTCCTTGGTAGATTCGAATCCCCGGACAGAAGATTCAGAATATAAAAAAGGTTACGAACAAGAAGAAAAGATTGCTGTCATCGGATTGGGATGCCGTTTTCCGGGTGCGGATGGTCCAGAGAAATTCTGGGATCTTTTGTGCGGCGGTATTGACGCCATTTCCGAAATTCCCCCGGATCGCTGGAACATTGAAACCTGGTACGATCCCACCCCGGCAACAGCGGGTAAAATGAACACTCGATGGGCCGGTTTGATTGATAAACCCGGTAATTTCGATTCGGCATTTTTTGGAATATCTCCACGAGAAGCCCAGTCGATGGATCCCCAGCAGCGGATTCTTATGGAGGTAACTTGGGAGGCTCTAGAGAACGCCGGCATCCCCGCTTTAGAGATGGCGGGAAGTATGACCGGCATCTTTACCGGTATCAGCACTCATGATTATTGGCATCTTTCGCGCCGCAGTGATTCCAGCCTAAATGCATATTACGGGACCGGTAACGCTGCCAGCATCGCAGCCAATCGATTGTCGTATTTCTTCGATTTTCGTGGCCCAAGCATTGCAGTCGATACAGCCTGCTCTTCATCGTTAACTGCTATTCACCTGGCATGCCAAAGCCTTCAGGGTGGCGGCTGCCAACTTGCAATCGCGGGCGGTGTCAACCTTATCCTCACTCCGGATCTGCACGTGGTCTTTTCACAGGCAAGAATGCTTTCGCCTCTTGGACGCTGCAGGTCATTTGATGCTGATGCGGATGGGTACGTGCGGGGAGAAGGCTGCGGCATGGTTGTGTTAAAACGCCTTTCTGACGCGCGGCGGGATGGTGACCGGGTGCTCGCTGTAATCCACGGTTCAGCCATGAATCAGGATGGGCGTAGCAACGGATTAACCGCACCGAATGGAGTAGCCCAAGAGTCGGTAATCCAAGAAGCACTAAAGGCCGCTCGCGTATCACCTCAAGACATCCGCTTTATTGAGACGCATGGCAGCGCGACTCCTTTGGGAGATCCAATTGAACATGGTGCTCTCCAGAGAGTTTTTAGGCAAGAAGGAAAGAATGGTCAGCCATGTTGGCTGGGAGCCGTCAAAACGAATATCGGCCATCTTGAGGCTGCCGCAGGTGTCGCCGGTTTTATCAAGACCGTCTTGGCGATTTACAATCGCCAGCTTCCCCCCAATCTCCACTTCAACAAATGGAATCCTCACTGCACAGACAGCCCTTTTCGCATCCCTCAAAAGAATGAACCTTTAGCAAATCAATCAGGCCCGGTCTTTTGCGGTGTGAGTTCCTTCGGATTTGGGGGAACCAATGTACATATTGTATTGGGAGAAGCACCCAAGGCCTGCATTCCATCCGAGACGGATTCCAAACAACAGACCAGCACAAAGAAAGAGACTTATATAATTCCGATTTCGGCCACATCTCCTGTCGCTCTGAAACAATCCGCCTCGAACTTAATCAGACATTTCGATAATTCGCAAAACGGTTCGAAGCCGAAACAGGAGATTCGGATTAAGGATGCTGCCTATACATTAGGCTGTTGCAGAAGCCATTTGTCTCAACGCGCATTTATTATCGCAGAAGACATCGTAGGACTTAAGAAGTCATTATCTGCATTCACGGCTGAAACTTGTATACAGGACTCTTCGGCAGCTCAAACCATAAAAGACACCACAAGCCCTGTTTTTGTATTTTCAGGACAAGGCTCGCAATGGTGTGGAATGGGACGCAGGCTTTTTGAAACAGAGCCTGTTTTTCGTGATGTCATTGAGCAAGCGAACCGAATAGCAAAAGAACATGCCGGTTTGAGTCTTATTGATGAGATATTCGCTCCTGAAGACAAATCACGCCTGACAGAAACCCAAATCGTACAACCAGCGATTACCGCGATTCAAATCGCTTTGGCTGCTCTTTGGCGCTCATGGGGAATTCAGCCCTCCATGGTAGTGGGTCACAGTATCGGAGAAATTGCGGCGGCCTGCTGCGCAGGCGTTTTGACGTTGGAAGATGCCATTCATGTCGCTTGGCACCGCGGACGCGTAATGCAGCGCGCTTCGGGGAATGGAAAAATGGCTGCAATCGGACTTCCTGAAGATCGGTTACGGGAATTCTTGCCTGATGATCCCAATCGTATCTGTATTGCTGCCTTCAACAGTCCAAAGTCTACAGTCATCAGTGGTGTTCCAGATGATATGAGTGCTGTTTGTAAACGATTGGAAAGCGACGGCGCCCGGGTGACCTTTCTCCGTGGCGATTATGCCTTCCACAGTCCGCAAATGGATATCTGTCTTTCGGACATCAAGGAAAATATAAGCGGAATACACCCAAACACCAATGATATTCCAATTATATCAACCGTGACTGGAACATTTGCAGACGGTTCCGACTTCAGTTCAGACTATTGGCTAAAGAATGTCCGTGAGCCGGTTCAGTTCCAAAAAGCGATCTATTGCGCCATCCAGTCAGGAGTAAAAACATTTCTCGAAATAGGCCCGCATCCGGTTCTCAGTCTTAATATTCTCGAATGCTTTGAAAACCGGCAAGACAAACCACTGGTTCTTCCTTCATTGCGGCGTGGGCAAAATGAGATCAATACGATTTATAACTCGCTTGGAACTCTGTATGTCAACGGCGCTCGAATCGACTGGAAACAAGTCAATTCCGGACAGGGAAGGCTTATGCCGCTGCCCACATATCCCTGGCAGCGCGAAAGATTCTGGGTAACCACCAAACCAACAACAACTTCTACCCCGAAACAAGATCAGGAACCTTGGCAAGATTTGGTGCAAACCGGATCGCAGCGAGCCTCACAGGGACCGCTCAATCTTGCATTGCACACATATTCACAAAAATGGGATACACTCAACCGGCTGGCCTTTGTATATCGGCTAAAGGCACTCGAGGAATTGGGCCTTACTTCCTGGCCATCTGATTTATCGATCTGCGAGAGAATCGGAAAAGAAAATGGGATACTTGAAACCTACGGGGTACTTCTTCGCCGTTGGATTTCAAGCCTCGCTCAAAATAACGTAATTCAAGAAGACCAAGGCAAATGGAATCGCAATCCCCAAATTCCGGTTCCAGCAATCAATGAGCTCTTAGGGGAAGCAGAAACCCTATTCTCGGATACGCCATTCTTATTGCAATACGTGAAATCCTGTGGGGAAAAACTTACGGCAATCTTAACGGGAAAAGAGAATCCCTTGGATACACTTTTCCCCGGCTCCTCATTCGAAATCGTCGAAAATTTGTATCACGAATGGCCCGTGGCCCAGTATTTCAATTGCATTGCCCGCTCATGTCTTGAATCACACATTCGAATGCTCGATCCGGGACAAGAAATCAGAATCTTGGAAGCCGGTGCGGGAACAGGAGGAATGACACGGTCGCTGCTCCCTGTCTTGCCATCCGAACGAGCGATTTACGATTTTACCGATGTTTCCTCATTTTTCTTTGGAAGGATGCGGGATAAACTCTCAGCCTATCCATTTGTCAACTACAGACTTTTCGATCTAGAGAAAAAACCTCAACAACAAGGTTTTAAAGCGGGCGTTTACGATGCCGTCATCGCCGCCAACTCTTTGCATGCAACAAAGAATATTGATAATACGTTGGAATCTGTGCGGGCACTTCTTAAGCCCGGCGGAATTCTTCTGCTTTATGAAGTCACTGAAGAATTTCCATGGCTCGACATTTCAGTTGCGCTAATTGAAGGCTGGCAAAAATACGGAGATGGACGCCGAGACGATAGCCCATTGATGTCCGCGCCCAAATGGCGAGAGGCTCTCAGCAAACATGATTTTGAAAATGTCGCCTATTTCCCGGATGATTCCTCGCCGGCGTCGATATTAGGCCAGCATGTCATTGTCGCGCGGGCATCGGGCAAACCAATACCACCTAATCTCACAACTTCAAGTGCGAATTGGCTTTATGAACCTGTTTGGGAATGTGTTCCACATAATGAAACAGATAGAAATCTAAAGTGCACAAGCACATCACAAGGTTCATGGATCATTCTATCAGATGACTGTGGCATCGGATCGGCCTTGGCTGCACGGCTTTCAAAAGAAGGCGTAGAGACTTTTCAAATACACCATGGCGATAGCAAACTACGAATTAATGAAACAACATTTGAAGAATGTCTCAATACCAAAGAGGATTACAATTTCCTTCTCGACACATTAAAGAAGGAATCATCAAAGCCTATTAAAGAAGTTGTCTATCTATGGGGCATCGAAAACATATCCGAGGCTCATCTAAATAATCCGGATTTTGATAAGAGCCTGCCGGGACATTGCGATAGATTGATTCAATTAATTCATGCCTTAAGTCAGAGGAATGACCTGTCCGATGTCAGGTTATGGATCGGAACGCTCGGTGTTCACGCAAAAGAGATAACATCAAACAGTTCTAATTTATGGCAAGCACCGCTGTGGGGATTGGGAAGAGTGCTATCGCACGAACATCCTAATCTATGGGGCGGCCTGGTTGATCTACAACCTTCTGCAGCAAATGAAACCAACGCGGAATTTCTTTGCCAAGAGATATTGCACCACGATGGAGAAGACCAGACCGCATTGCTCCAAGGCCAACGCCATATAGCACGTCTTAAATCAATCAATATCGCGCAAACAAACTCGGCCTCATTCACCATTCGCCCCGATCATAGTTATCTGATAACCGGTGGAACCGGGACACTCGGTTTACGAGTTGCCGAAAAGTTGGCTCAATGTGGTGTAAGCGAAATACTCTTGCTCTCCCGCACCAAGTTCCCTCGCAAAGATACTTGGCAAAATCTTCCCAAAGACAGTCCACACAATTCAGTAATCGATACAATTAAACAAATAGAAGCATCAGGTACAATTGTCCATTTGCTATCCGGAGATGTATCGAACCATCAAGATATCGACAACATCATTCAAGGCGAACAGAAAGGTACATGGAAACCGGTCGGCGGCATTGTCCACGCAGCGGGCAATCTGGAAGCATGTTTGATAGATCGGTTGGATAAACGACAATTGCAGGAAAGTCTTCAGGCCAAAGTCCTGGGAGCCTGGCATTTGCATCGCCTATTTAAGAATCACAATCTGGATTTTTTTGTTCTCTTCTCATCGGCGTCATCGATTCTGGCCCCAAACGGCCATGCCGCCTATGCAGCGGCCAACGCATTTCTCGATGCTTTAGCCCTTCAACGGAAACAAACCGGTCTGCCCGCCGTCAGTTTAAGCTGGGGGGTATGGGAAGATTGCGGGAAAACAGCTCGGACGGTCATTGAGCGGTTCACACAATTGGGACTGAAAACAATCGACTTTGAAACAGGCCTGCAACTTTTTGAAAATCTCGCTGTTTCCTCCTCGCCGCATATTGTTGTTCTGCCCGGCAACGCCGAGGAATGGACCCGTTACTGCGGGGCCATTCGCACCTCGCCTTTATTTTCAACATTCTTTGGAAATTCTGACGAAAAGACACAGACACACTCCATAATGCCGGTTCAAGAAGCCGGTGAGATTCAATCGCTCCAAAGTCATCCCTTTGAACAGCGAATCGAAATTATAGAACAGTATTTACAGAGCACTCTTTCCGTGATTTTGCAGGTTGAGACGGAACACCTGAATTCTCATATTTCCATCTTGGCCTTGGGCTTAGACTCGCTCATGGCAATTGAATTGAAAAACAAACTGGAAAAGAACCTCGGAATAACAATACCTATTGCGAAATTTTTAGAAGGCCCCAGCATCCGCGAAAGCGCGAAATGGATCGCAACTCAAATTGAGTATGACGAAAGTATTTTTCCCGAAGCGGAAAAGGCTTTGCAGGGACCGCAAATAGTCAGCGACTGCAAAGATTGGGATTCTATCGAGATATGAATGCGTTAGATATCATTCGAGATCTACGTAATAAAGGCGTGCGATTCCGCGCGGTAGGAGACCGTTTGGATATCCAAGCGCCGAAAGGGACGATTACTCCCGAACTTAAAGAGGTGCTCGTCCAGAAAAAACAAACAATCCTCGAACTTCTATCACAAGAAGAATACGAACAGGTTCGGTTTAGCAAATTGTCCGAAGGTCAAAAGGCCTTATGGTATTTGCACAAGCTCGCCCCTCAGAGCCACGCCTACAATGTGGCTTTTGCCGCACGCATCCATTCGCATTTAGATAAACCGGCACTTCGACGCGCATTACAGTGCTTGGTAAACCGCCATGCGATTTTGCGAACAACCTATTGCACACAACATGGTGAGCCGGCACAGCGAATCCATGCGCAACAGGAAATCTGCATCAAAGAGATTAATGTCACTCAGATGCAGACGGATGAGATCGATCAAAAATTGCTTGCCGAGTATCGCGAGCCATTCGATCTTGAAGACGGCCCGCTATTTCGTGCAGTTCTTTTCTATGAGCGTGAAAATCGGCATATCCTTCTCATCAATATCCATCATATCGCGATTGATGGTTGGTCGTTGTGGATGCTTCTTGATGAACTAAGCAAAATATACCAAGCAGAAGCCGGAGGAATCAGCATTAATCTTGATACTCCGGAATGCGAGTACACAGATTTTGTCGATTGGCAATCGGACTGGCTTGGAAGTTCGCAAGGCGATGCTCAGTGGGAGTATTGGCAGAAACAGTTAGAAGACGCACCAAATATTCTTGAAATCCCGACTGACCGCCCCCGCCCGAATATCCAAACTTATAATGGAGCATCCTATCCATACGAATTAAAGGCTGAAGTTGCGAATCAAGTATATGAATTCTGCCGCTATGAAGGTGTCACACCTTATGTTGTGATGATGACGGCCTTTCAGACTTTGCTTTATCGTTATGCGCGGCAACAGGATTTTGTGATTGGCTCTCCTATCGCCGGAAGAACAAAACAAGAATTCGCACAGACAGTTGGATACTTTGTTAATCCGGTTGTGATTCGGGCAAAACTGGATGATCGCCTAAGTCTTCAGGATTTGTTACAGAACGTGCGGCAAAACACGCTTGAGGCACTCGAACACCAAGCCTACCCCTTCCCGCTTCTTGTCGAACAGTTGGATATCCCAAGGGACAAAAGCCGCTCTCCTCTTTTCCAGATCGATTTTGTATTACAGAATATGCAACGTATGGGACCAATGGCCCGCAGTTTGGTCTTAGGCGGGAATGGGACTTGGCTCGATTTTGGGGGATTAAAAATCGAGCCGATGGCCCTAGGGCAACAAGAGGGACTTTATGATTTGCGGCTTGAGGTGGTTCAAACCGCAGAGTCTTTCATACTCAATTTCAAATACAACACGGACTTATTTACGGAAGAGTTTATTTCCCGTCTTTCTGTGCATTATCGTTCGGTGCTTTCGCAGTTGTTGGTTGATGATTTGCGTGTAGGCGATGTGGAGTTGCTTTCGGGCAATGAACGTCAGTTGGTGCTGGAAGATTGGAACGCGACATCGACTACATACGCGGAAAGCGCGGCGCTGCACTCGAAATTCGAGCAATGCGTAGCGCAGCATCCATCGCATTGCGCTCTCTTGTGGGAAAACGGCTCATTCAGTTATGAAGAACTGAACCGCCACAGCAACCGTCTGGCTCATGCCCTGCGTGAACAAGGCATCGGCCCGGATTGCGGAGTCGGTGTCTGCGCGGAACGGTCCCCGGAAATGGTGATTGCCCTGCTGGGGATTTTAAAAGCAGGCGGCGCTTATGTGCCCCTGGAGCCAACATATCCACTCGCAAGACTGCGGGACATGATCGAAGACGCCGGTTTGAAAGTTGTCCTTGCCCAGGAACGTTTCACAGAACTCGTCTCCGGTTGCGGCGCTTCAGTTTTGAGGTTAGACAACGCCCACAAACGCTGGACCGATTTACCCGATAGCAATCCGAACATTCCGCTATCCGGCTCCAATGTGGCTTATGTGATCTACACCTCAGGTTCTACGGGAAAACCCAAAGGCGTCATGGTTCCCCATGCGGGGATCATCAACCGTCTGGAGTGGATGCAGGAAGCTTACGGCTTAACCGAAGCCGATACGGTATTACAAAAAACACCCTACAGTTTCGATGTTTCGGTGTGGGAGTTTTTCTGGCCTTTACGCGAAGGCGCACGGCTGATTGTTGCGCGTCCGGGCGGACACCGGGACAGCAGTTACCTAGCTGCACTGATCGAAAGCCAAAAGGTTACCACCCTGCACTTTGTACCTTCTATGCTACGGGTGTTTTTGGATGAAGAAAATTTAGAACAACGCTGTAACTGCGTACAGCGGGTGATTTGCAGCGGTGAAGCCTTAAGCACAGAGTTAGCAAGACTTCATGCCTCCCGTTGGGGCGCGCCGTTATACAACCTGTATGGCCCCACTGAAGTTTCGGTGGATGTCACTTGGCAGGAATATGTTGAAGATTCAAACCTGGGCGGAACAATTCCGATTGGCCGTCCGATTGCCAATACGCAGACTTATGTTTTAGATGAGCAACTGCGCCCGGTACCTATCGGGGTGCTTGGAGAATTGTATTTAGGCGGTATCGGCCTGGCGCGGGGTTATGCCAACCGTCCGGATTTGACCGCCGAACGGTTTGTACCCCATCCCTTCGGACAACATGGAGAACGCTTATACCGCACAGGCGATTTGGTGCGTTGGTTGCCGGAAGGCGTGTTGGAATATGCGGGCCGTACCGATGGACAGGTGAAGGTGCGCGGCAACCGCTTAGAGTTGGGAGAAATCGAAGCGGTCTTAGACCGCTGTCCGCAAGTAGCGGCTTCGGTCGTAACCGCTCATCAACTCGATCAAGACGATGTCCGTTTGGCGGGCTATGTAGTCCCCACCAATGACTGGGATGAAGCAGCCGTTCGGGAGGTTCTGCGTCAGCAACTTCCCGATTTCATGATGCCATCGGTGTTTATGGTCCTGGATGAGTTACCGTTAAATCCCAATGGCAAAGTGGACCGGAAGGCCTTACCGGAACCGGTATGGGGAATTCAAAACAAAGATCGTTATGTCGCTCCCTCAGATCCGGTAGAGGAATTACTGTGCGGGATTTGGAGTGAAATCTTGGGAACGCCCCGTGTGGGTGTGGAAGATGATTTCTTTGCGGCGGGTGGCCATTCGCTCTTGGCGACAAGGGTGATTTCGCGGATTCGCGATGTGTTTGGGGTGGAGTTTCCCTTAAGCCGTTTCTTTGAAGAACCCACGGTACGCGGTTTGGCGGCACGGATGCCGGGCGAATCGGACCGTGAGGATATTCCGGTTTTGCAGCGTGTTGAACGGGATGGCTTATTGCCGTTGTCTTTCGCGCAGGAACGTTTGTGGTTTCTGCATCAGTTGGATGCTTCTTCCACAGCCTACAACATGACCGGCGCGTTGCGTCTGCGCGGTGTTTTAAATGTGGAAGCCTTGGAACGCAGTTTCCAAACCTTACTCCAACGTCACGAAATCCTGCGTACACGATTTGTGGCGGTTGAGGGGACACCAAAGCAAAAAATAGAAGAAACAATTCCATTCACGTTCGAGCGTATCGTTCTCAACGGTAAGCCAAATGATCTGGAGAGCGCACTTCAGGAAATCATCCGCGACGAATCGAATAAACCATTCGATTTAAACCGTACGCCGTTGATACGTGCGACAATCATTGCGCTTGGTGATGACGAGAACGTGTTGCTCCTATCGATGCATCACATCATCTTTGACGGCTGGTCAGTCAGTATCCTTCTGGATGAAATCAGTAAACTGTATGCAGCCTATTGCGGAGAGGATCAAACACCTGACCTCGTAACGCGCTCGTTGGACATTCAATATGCCGACTATGCCATTTGGCAACGTACACTCCCAAATCAAGAACATTACAAAAAACAAATCGAGTATTGGCAGCATCGGCTCAATAGCCTGCAACCGCTTCAGTTTCCGACTGACCATCCACGCCCGCCCATCCAAACAGGCCATGCGTCGGAAACATCATTTCAGATTTCCACTGAGACATCTCAGAAATTGGAACAGCTTTGCGAACGTGAAGGTATCACTTCATTTATGTTTTTTGCAGCGTGCTTAAATACGCTGCTATACCGCTATACACAACAAGAAGACATAACAATCGGCTTTCCTATTGCAGGGCGTTCGCATTCTGATTTAGAAAGCATTATCGGCTGCTTTATCAATTCGCTTGTTTTACGAACAGAACTCTCAGACAGAACCACAGTTCGGTCGCTTTTACAGCAAATCCGAAAACACACACTTGAAGCGTACGATCATCAAGATGCTCCCTTTGAGAAAATCGTGGAGCGCCTCCAACCGGACCGGGATCGCAGCCGCTCGCCGCTTTTCCAGGTGATGCTCACGGCTCAAGACAATGCTATCAACACATTTCATCTTCCGGGAATTGATACTGAGCCGATCCAAATTGAAATAACAAGTACAAAATACGATCTCACGTTTCACATCTCGAAATCCGAGACCGGCTTTAAAGGTATCTTAGAATTTAGTCTCGATCTCTTCTCCGAGAAAACGGCACAACGCCTTGCTTCTCATTTTCAACGACTGCTTGAAGCCCTTCTTACTCATCCGGATATGCGTCTGGTGGATTTGCCGCTCCTCGAAGAAGAGGAAAAATCCCAATTATTCCAGTGGTCAAGCAGCATCAATTCAGAGCAAACCGCTTTTAACCCTATCATTCATACGTTCGAGAATACGGTACAAAAGTATCCTTCCAAAATCGCTCTTAGCTGCACTGACCGGCATATCCGTTATGATGAGTTAAATGCATCCGCAAATCGCCTCGCCCACAGACTTCAAAAGATGGGCGTAAAACGTGAAACGCCAGTTGCGATTTGTGCCAGCCGCTCACCGGAACTGATTATTGGTGTGCTTGCGATTCTCAAAGCGGGTGGCGCTTATATTCCACTTGATCCAAGCCACCCCCCCGAGCGCCTCAACTACATGCTTCAAGACGCGGGCGCATCCGTGCTACTTGCGCATCGCCACTATCTCCCGCAGTTTAAGGATTCCGGCGCACAGATTTTTCTATTGGATGAGATTAAGGCGGAAACGAAAGCGGAGACAGATGAGAACTTACACATTCCAATCGCTCCAAACGATCTTGCTTATGTGATCTATACCTCAGGCTCTACAGGACTCCCCAAAGGATGCCAGATCGAACATCGGTCATTGGCCCACTACATCCATTGGGTTAACGATTACTATTTCAAAAACAATGATGCCGGTGATTTCTTCTTTTATTCATCGCTTTCGTTCGATCTCACCGTTACCAGTTTATTCTCCTCGCTCTTGCGGGGCCGCACGTTACATATTTGTTCTAACGATCATGATATCAGCCACGGCCTTCAATGCGCGTTCCGGAAAAACTCTGGTATCGATGTCATAAAGATCACACCTGCCCACATTCAACTTCTCGGACATCTCGATATTCACGAAACCTCGATCAAAGTCGCCATCGTCGGCGGAGAGGCGTTTGCCCGTAAACAAATACAAATCCTCGAACGCCTAAATCCAGAGATGGAAATCTACAACGAATACGGTCCAACCGAATCGACGGTGGGTTGTATCGTGAAACGTGTTTCCTCAAACGATCCGATTGTCTTGATCGGCAAGCCGATAGAAAACACCGAAGCGTTTATTCTTGACGCCAATCAAGAATTGCTACCACAAGGAATACCCGGCGAACTCTATCTTGGCGGGGCGGGTTTGGCACGTGGATATCTCAACCGTCCCGAGGCCACTGCGAAAGCATTTATCCCGCATCCTTACCGGGAGAATGAAAGGCTTTATCGAACAGGTGATATTGCCAGATGGACCGAAGAGGGAGAGATTGAGTATATCGGCCGCAATGATGGGCAAATCAAGATTCGAGGCCACCGTATCGAAATCGGGGAAATCGAATCGGTATTAACTTCCCAACCCGGTGTCTCTGCATGTGCAGTAGTGTCTCATAAAAATTCAAACGACGATCTAAGGCTCGTAGCCTATCTGGTCCTCGATAGCGGCACTTCCAGCGACACCGTTCGAGATGCGATTCGGGACCGGCTTCCCGAATATATGGCGCCCAGCGAATTTATCGAAATGGATTCTCTACCGTTCACCGTTAACGGCAAGGTAGATCGAAATGCGCTTCTGGAACCTAAAGACAAGCTTCAGACTTCACGTGAATATATAGCGCCCCGGAATCCAACAGACGAAATACTCGCAGGTTTTTGGTCTGAGATACTGGAGTGCAATCGAATCGGCATTGCCGATAATTTCTTCGATCTCGGTGGTCACTCATTATTGGCAGCACGTTTGCTTTCACGCATCCGCCGGACATTTCAAATCGATCTTCCACTGGATGTGCTTTTTGAGGCACAAACCATTGAAGCGTTGTCCGCCAAAATTACGGGAGTCTTAAAAGAAGACTTAAGTACAAAACTTCCACCGATCACGCGTGTCAAACCGACTGAAAGTATACTGGCGTCTTCGGCTCAACAACGTTTATGGTTTCATCAACAGATGAAACCGGACTCGCCCGCTTATCATTTGCCGGCGGCGTTCAAAATCACAGGCGCTTTGGATATATCGGCATTTGAACACAGTATCCAAAAGATAGGCGTACGCCACAATGCCTTAAGAACGAACCTTTATTCTGAGAATGGACAACTTTATCAGCGTGTTAACAATGATCGCATAATCGAATTAAAAATCGAAAATCTGCAAAAACTCAACAAGGCGGAAAAACAATCCCGGCTCGAAGCCTATATCGCCGAACAATCGCGCCGCCCCTTCGATTTGATGCATGACTCATTGATGCGTTGCATGCTTCTGCAAACGGATACAGAAGAGTTTTACTTCCTCATCACGTTGCATCATATCGTGGCCGATGGTTGGTCGATTGATATCTTTACGCGCGAACTTTATGAACTGTATAAACAGCACACCAGCGAAAGCAAAGCCGATCTGCCAATTCTCCCGATCCAATATGCCGACTTTTCATCATGGGAAAATTCCTGGATTGAAAGTGAGGCGGTTGAAAAACATCTTGCCTATTGGGTTGACCAGTTAGAGGGAGTCCAAACACTCGAACTTCCAACAGTCCAGCCCCGCCCTGCTCAACAAAATTACAATGGGCGGCGGTATTCATTCTCAATCGAATCTGAACAGTCCGACAAACTTAAAGAGTTCTCTCGAAAGCAGGATTGTACGCTGTTTATGGCGATGTTATCGGCGTTTGAAGTTTTGCTTCACCGTTATGCCGGGCAAGAAGATTTTGCCATTGGCTCGCCATCAGCCAACCGTAATCGGCATGAGACTGAAAATTTAATCGGCTTTTTTGTAAATACGCTGGTACTACGTTCCGATCTTCAGGGGAATCCGGAATTGTCGGAACTGATAAGACGTGTTCGCAAGACAGTGCTCGATGCGCATGCACACCAAGACGCACCTTTCGAAAGAATCGTCAATGCGCTTCATGTTCAACGCGATCCCAGCCGCTCTCCATTATTCCAAGTTATGTTTGCAATGCAACAAGATGCACAACAAGACATCTCGTTACCGGGTTTGCAAATTGAAAACTTGGATGTGGATAACAAAACATCCAAATTCGACCTGACTTTATTCATCACGGAATCGCCACAAGGATTATCTGCTTCCTTCGAATACAACACAGACTTATTTACGGAAGAGTTTATTTCCCGTCTTTCCGTGCATTATCGTTCGGTGTTGTCGCAGTTATTGGTTGGAGGTGATTTACGTGTAGGCGATGTGGAGTTGCTTTCGGGCGCTGAACGTCAGTTGGTGCTGAAGGATTGGAACGCGACATCGGTTACATACGCGGAAAGCACAGCTCTGCACTCGAAATTCGAGCAATGCGTAGCGCAGCATCCATCGCGTTGCGCTCTAGCGTGGGAAAACGGCTCATTCAGTTATGAAGAACTGAACCGCCACAGCAACCGTCTGGCTCATGCCCTGCGTGAACAAGGCATCGGCCCGGATTGCGGAGTGGGTGTCTGCGCGGAACGGTCCCCGGAAATGGTCATCGCTCTGCTGGGGATTTTGAAAGCAGGCGGCGCTTATGTGCCCCTGGAGCCAACATATCCACTCGCAAGACTGCGGGACATGATCGAAGACGCCGGTTTGAAAGTTGTCCTTGCCCAGGAACGTTTCACAGAACTCGTCTCCGGTTGCGGCGCTTCGGTTTTGAGGTTAGATAACACCCATGAACGCTGGACCGATTTGCCCGACTATAATCCGGACATTCCGCTATCCGGCTCCAATACGGCTTATGTGATCTATACCTCCGGTTCCACGGGTAAACCCAAAGGCGTCATGGTTCCCCATGCAGGTATCATCAACCGTTTGGAATGGATGCAAGAAGCTTACGGCTTAACCGAAGCCGATACGGTATTACAAAAAACGCCCTACAGTTTCGATGTTTCGGTATGGGAGTTTTTCTGGCCTTTACGCGAAGGCGCGCGGCTGGTTGTCGCGCGTCCGGGCGGACACCGGGACAGCAGTTACTTGGCTTCACTGATCGAAAGCCAACAAGTCACCACCCTGCATTTTGTACCTTCAATGCTACGTGTCTTTTTGGATGAAGAAAACTTGGAAGAACGCTGCAACTGCGTACAACGGGTGATTTGCAGCGGTGAAGCTTTAAGCACAGAGTTGGCAAGACTTCATGCCTCCCGTTGGGGCGCGCCGTTATACAACCTGTATGGTCCCACCGAAGTTTCAGTGGATGTGACCTGGCAGGAATATGTTGAAACTCCGGCTTTGGGCGGAACGATTCCGATTGGCCGTCCGATTGCCAATACGCAGACTTATGTCTTAGATGAGCAACTGCGTCCGGTTCCTATCGGCGTTCTTGGAGAACTGTATTTGGGTGGTATCGGCCTGGCGCGGGGCTATGCCAACCGTCCGGATTTAACCGCCGAACGGTTTGTACCGCATCCCTTCGGACAACATGGAGAACGCTTATACCGCACAGGCGATTTGGTGCGTTGGTTGCCGGATGGTGCATTGGAATATGCGGGCCGTACCGATGGACAGGTGAAAGTACGCGGCAATCGTCTGGAGTTGGGAGAAATCGAAGCGGTTTTAGACCGTTGCCCGCATGTATCGGCTTCAGTCGTAACCGCTCATCAATTCGATCAAGACGATGTCCGTTTGGCGGGCTATGTAGTCCCCACCAATGATTGGGATGAAGCGGCCGTGCGGGAATTTCTGCGTCAGCAACTTCCCGATTTCATGATGCCATCGGTGTTTGTGGTCCTGGATGATTTGCCGTTAAATCCGAATGGCAAAGTGGACCGGAAGGCCTTGCCGGAACCGGTATGGGGGATTCAGAACAAAGATCGTTATGTCGCTCCTTCGAGTCCTGTAGAGGAATTGCTGTGCGGGATTTGGAGCGAGGTCTTGGGGACACCCCGTGTGGGTACGGAAGATGATTTCTTCGCGGCGGGTGGCCATTCGCTCTTGGCAACAAGAGTAATTTCGAGGATTCGCGACGTGTTTGGGGTGGAGTTTCCCTTAAGCCGTTTCTTTGAAGAACCCACCGTACGCGGTTTGGCGGCACGAATGCCGGGCGAATCGGACCGTGAAGATATTCCGGTCTTGCAGCGTGTTGAACGGGATGGCCTATTGCCATTGTCCTTTGCGCAGGAACGTTTGTGGTTCTTGCATCAGTTGGATGCTTCCTCCACAGCCTACAACATGACCGGCGCGTTACGTCTGCGCGGCGCGTTGGATGTGGAAGCCTTGGAACGCAGTTTCCAAACTTTAATCCAACGTCACGAAATCCTGCGTACACGTTTCGTCGCAGTTGAGGGAAAGCCTTTCCAAGAGATTCTTGCTCCCGATGCCGTTGCCTTGTCATTCACAGTGGAATCCGTTTCCGAATCGGGATTACAGGAACAGCTCGCGATTGATGCGGAACAACCGTTCGATGTTCAACAAGCGCCATTACTACGGGTACGCTGCTTTAAGATCGCTAAAGACGATTATGTCTTGGCAGTCACCATGCATCATTTGATTTCAGATGGGTGGTCGGTAGGGATATTCCTGCGTGAGTTAGGCTCTTTGTATAGCGGTGAAGAGGGCAATACGCCTGACCTTCAGTATGCGGATTATGCCTCATGGCAAAAAGAATGGTTATCGGATACGGAACTGAATCAACCGCTGAGCTATTGGCGTAAAACCTTAGCGAACTGCGCGGTTTTGGATTTACCCACCGATTTTGCGCGTCCGGCGGTGCAAGGATTTGAAGGCGGGCAATGTGTGTTGGAAGTTTCATCAGAAATCCGCGAACGGGTTGAAGAATTAAGCCGTTCGGAGGGCGTAACCCCGTTCATGACCTTATTGGCTTCCTTCCAGGTCATGTTGGCGCGTTATAGCGGCCAAGATGACATTGTGGTGGGAACGCCGGTAGCGGGACGGAGTGTGGCCGGGCTGGAGGGAATGCTGGGCTGCTTCGTCAACGATTTGGTCTTACGTACGGAATTATCGAAAGGCCTCGGATTCCGGACATTGTTGGAACGGGTGCGTGAGACCGCATTAGGCGCGTACCGGCATCAGGATGTTCCTTTTGAGCGTTTGGTGGAAGTTTTGCATCCGGACCGGGAGTTAAGCCGCAGCCCGCTTTTCCAGGTGATGTTTGCGTTGCAGAACGCAACGGGTGATGGTTGGTGTTTCGAAGGATTAGAGACTGAAAGTGTGGGGATCGAACGGAACGCGGTTCCGTTTGATTTAACCTTGGAGATTGAAGAACAGGATGCCGGTTACCGGGCGGTTTGGAGTTACCGGTGTGATTTGTTCAAGCCGGAGACCGCGGAACGTATGGCAAAGCATTGGCTTCGTTTGCTGGAAGCGGTGCTGCAGTCGTGCGACGAGGATATTTGGCGTTTGCCGCTGTTGGGAGATTCCGAACGGCGGATGTTGCTGGAGGATTGGAATGCAACCGGCGCGGCGCATGACGATAAAGGTTTGGTGCATGGCTTAATTGAAGAGCAAGCCAAAGTCCATCCGCAACAGATTGCGGTGCGCTATGCGGATACGCAGCTGACGTATGCCGAATTGAATATCGAGGCCAACCGGATTGCACATTATTTGGCCACATTGGGTGTTGGTCCGGAGACGGTTGTGGCGTTGGCGTTCGAGCGGGGGACGGCGATGGTCGCGGCCATGCTGGGTGTAATGAAAGCCGGTGCGGCGTATTTACCCCTGGACCCGGCGCTGCCCGATGAACGTTTGGCCTACATGCTGAAAGACGCCGGTGTACGGGTTGTGCTGACCGGCAGCAGTCTTCAAGACCGCTTCGCCGATAAACAAGAAGGCAAACGGGAACCGAACGAATATACGGTTATTATCTTAGACCACATTCGCGACATCCTCGACCAACAGCCACAGCATAATCCGCAAATCAACATCCATCCCCGCAATCTTGCCTATGTCATCTATACATCCGGATCAACAGGCAAACCAAAGGGAGTACAGATCGAGCATAAAGGGCTGGTTAATTTGGCCCGTGCCCAGGCAGAATCATTCCATGTCGATTCAACCGATAATGTATTGCAATTCGCTTCATTCGGATTCGACGCTTCTGTCTCGGAAATTCTCGTTACGCTCGCCGCTGGCGCAACGCTTTGCCTGGCGGCGAGAGAAGACCTTCTGCCCGGCCCGGACCTGCTACGCATTTTGAGCGAATACGAAATAAGCGCAGTTACTCTGCCTCCGGCGGCGCTTTCTGTATTGAATCCCTCTGATATTACACAGTTGCAGACAATTGTATCGGCTGGTGAAGCATGTCCCTTGGAAACCGCGCACAGGTGGTCGCACAACAGAAGCTTCATCAATGCGTACGGACCAACAGAATGCACGGTTTGCGCAACACTGACAGAATGCAATCCCGAAATCGAGAGAATCTCTATCGGCAAACCAATCTCCAATATTTCTACTTATATCCTAAATGAATCTCTTGAACCGGTTCCGATAGGAGTGGATGGTCAGTTATTTATCGGAGGCATCGGTGTAGGACGGGGGTATTTAGGACAACCGGAGAAAACAGCCGAAGTCTTTATGCCTGATCCATTCAGCACGATGCCCGGGATGCGTATGTATGCGACCGGCGACCGAGTGCGCTGGCAAAACGATGGCAACATAGAATTCCGAGGACGTGTTGACCGGCAGATCAAACTGCGCGGTTACCGAATTGAACCCGGTGAGATCGAGAAAATCCTAACGGGTGTTCCGGAAATTGCAGAGGCCATCATCACAGACCATAAGGATGAAGTCGGGAATCCACGCCTGGTTGGCTATATCCGATTGGAAAACACAAACGAGATAACGGCGGATCATTTAAGAGCCCGTCTCAAAAGCCAGCTGCCCGATTATATGATTCCATCGAGTTTCGTTTTTATCGAGCGATTCCCGTTAACCTCAAGCGGAAAGATTGATCTTCGTTCACTGCCCGCTCCCGTATCGACGGCATCAGTTCAAGATTCGGAGTATGTGGCTCCGGTCTCTGATCGAGAGAAAGAACTTGCGTCGATTTGGTCGGCGGTATTGGGGATCGAAAACGTTGGGATTTACGACAATTTCTTTTCATTAGGTGGCGAATCCATCCTGAGTATGCAAATTGTCGACCGTGTACGCAGACTCGGATATGAAATAACCCCCAAGCAGATATTCCAGTATCAAACCATTGCTGAGCTTGCGCCCCAACTTAGACAAAGCCGCGAATTCGCATCCCATACAGAGCCGGACAAAACAAACATCATTCCGACACCGATATTTAGATGGTTCTTTGAGCGCGGTTTGGATAATCCTCATCACTTTAACCAATCTATCGCTCTGCGAATTCAACGACCGCTCGATGCACATCGGCTGCAAAAAGCAATCAATCAAATCACGCAGCACCACCCAATGCTCCGGGCGCGTTTCGACGGCCTATCAAACGGCGACATCTCCATCTTAACGCTGCCAGAAGGTGCGATTGAACTCCAGCAGTATGCGCACGAAGGAGACACTCAAAATTCATGGCGTGATGCGCTCGAAAACATCGGCGGGAAGTTGCATCGCCAGATCAATATTGCAAACGGACCGGTGTTTGCCGCGGCATTGGTTTCTTGGCCTGCAAAAGACGAATACCGGCTTCTATTGACCGCGCATCATTTAATCGTCGATGGCGTCTCATGGCGTATATTGGTGGAAGATATCCAATCAGCCTATGAGCAACTGGAAAAAGGTAGCGATGGTTGTCTGCATCGAAGCGCAACCACATTCGCTTCTTGGTCTCATGCTCTATGCAGATATGCTAATTCGGAAACGATCCGGGCCGACTCTGTTTATTGGCAGGAGTTAAGTCAACAAAAACAGCACAGACTGCCTGTGGACCAACCGAATGGTGAGAATACGGAAGCAACCGAAGATACAAAAACATTTATTCTCAACCTCGATCAAACACAGCATCTTTTGCAGCATGTACAAAAACGGTCTAAAGCGCACGTTGATGAATTATTGCTTGCGGCACTTCTGCGAGCAGTATCTCAATGGTCGGAAACATTCGAGCTATGGATTGATATCGAAGGACACGGACGGGAAGACATCGGAGATGGTATTGATACAACCAGAACGGTGGGTTGGTTCACCAATCTATTCCCCGCTTATTTCCACCTGCAATCCCAAACCGGAAGTTTGGAAAATCTGAAATCCATAAAGGAACAGATTCGCAAAATACCGAGGCGCGGATTCAGCTATGGCCTCAACCGATATCTTTCCGACTGCGGCGAAATCAGACAAAAACTCTCAGCTCTGCCCCAGCCGGATATAAGTTTTAACTACTTCGGACGAATCGACGGAAAATCCGGGGCGAACTCACTCTTTGAAGTCACAGATGAACCGACCGGCCCACCACGCGATCCGCATGCGCTCAGAAGCCACGAATTGGCTGTCAACGCGGCAGTCTTGCAAGGGTGTTTGCAAATCAATTTCAGTTACAGCAAAGCCCGATATCACCAAGAGACAATCGCACGGCTGAGTACATTATTCAGCAGTGAGATCAACACATTCCAAGAACTTGGCAACAATGGTTCATTGCCTATTGCTACGCCATCTGATTTCCCGCTTGCAAACATAAATCAGAAATCTCTAGACCGCCTTTTGGAATCATTCGGAGACATTGAAGATATCTATCCATTGACTCCATTGCAGCAAGGCATGCTTTTTGAAAACCGGCGACATACGGAATCCCGGCGAAGTTTCGAGCATGTAGCTTGCACATTCTCCGGCGATCTCGATGTGGGAGCATTCAAAAAGGCTTGGCAATTCACAGCAGCACAAAATGCCGTTCTCCGCACGGCTTTTGTTTGGGACAGCCTCGAACGTCCGCTTCAAGTCGTCCTTCCGAGTATTGATATTCAACTCAATGTTCTAGATTGGCGTGATATTCCGGAATCTGCCCAAGAACAGAAAATTGCCAGTTTCATGAAAGAAGACCGGTCGCAGGGATTTGACTTTAACAAAGCACCGCTCTTCCGTTTGACCTTAATTCAGCTTGACCGGAATGTGTATCGGTTTATCTGGAGTCACGATCACCTAATTTTGGATGGATGGTCACTGCCTCTTTTGCTAAGCCAGGTATTTGAAAACTACAACCGTTACCATCCAGGGAAAGAAGGCTCACCATCAAGCCATACGCCATTCCGCAACTATATTGAATGGCTGCAAGACCGCGATAGCGAAAAAGCCAAGGAATTTTGGCGGAAAGAATTTCAGGGATTTGACAGTCCTGCTCTTCTCTCAAAACACGAAAGTCAACCAGCGAAAGAGAACCTCAATAAAGAACCGCAATGTTTTGAGATTCAGCTTCCACGGGAACAAACACAAACGCTTCAGTCTTTCGTAAAACAGAATCAATTGACATTGAGTTCGGTCTTCCAAGGCTTATGGGCTTTGGTTTTAAGCAGGCATTGCGGCATGAAAGATGTTGCAATCGGCGTCACCGTGGCCGGACGGCCTTCCGACTTGCCGAGGTCTCATAACATAATTGGCCTGTTCATTAACACCCTGCCGCTTCGTATTCCGCTTCACGATGATTTGGATTTATGCGCATGGCTGCGGGGTGTCCGTGACCGTACATCGGAAATTCGGGAGCACGAGTACAGTCTTCTGCCAGAAGTACAACAATGGAGCGGTATCGGCCACGACCACACCCTTTTTGACAGTATCGTCGTATTTGAAAACTACCCCGTTGATGCCTTCACCGGAAAACAACTCACCGGAATTGAAATCAGCGATATCCAAACCGTTGAGGATACTCATTTCCCGCTCACACTTGTAATCGCGCCACACGACAGTATTTCGATTAAGTTTCTATTCGATGATGCTTTCTTTTCCCCGGAAGAAATTTCCCGCCTTTCTACGCATTACCGTTCGGTGCTTTCGCAGTTGTTGGTTGGAGATGGTTTGCGTGTAGGCGATGTGGAGTTGCTTTCGGGCGCTGAACGTCAGTTGGTGCTGGAGGATTGGAACGCGACATCGACTACATACGCGGAAAGCGCGGCGCTGCACTCGAAATTCGAGCAATGCGTAGCGCAGCATCCATCGCATTGCGCTCTCTTGTGGGAAAACGGCTCATTCAGTTATGAAGAACTGAACCGCCACAGCAACCGTCTGGCTCATGCCCTGCGTGAACAAGGCATCGGCCCGGATTGCGGAGTCGGTGTCTGCGCGGAACGGTCCCCGGAAATGGTGATTGCCCTGCTGGGGATTTTAAAAGCAGGCGGCGCTTATGTGCCCCTGGAGCCTACGTATCCCCCCGCAAGACTGCGGGACATGATCGAAGACGCCGGTTTGAAAGTTGTCCTTGCCCAGGAACGTTTCACAGAACTCGTCTCCGGTTGCGGCGCTTCGGTTTTGACGCTGGATAACGCCCAGGAGCGCTGGACCAATTTACCTGATGATAATCCGGACATTCCGCTATCCGGCTCCAATACGGCTTATGTGATCTATACCTCCGGTTCCACGGGTAAACCCAAAGGCGTCATGGTTCCCCATGCAGGTATCATCAACCGTTTGGAATGGATGCAAGAAGCTTACGGCTTAACCGAAGCCGATACGGTATTACAAAAAACGCCCTACAGTTTCGATGTTTCGGTATGGGAGTTTTTCTGGCCTTTACGCGAAGGCGCGCGGCTGGTTGTCGCGCGTCCGGGCGGACACCGGGACAGCAGTTACTTGGCTTCACTGATCGAAAGCCAACAAGTCACCACCCTGCATTTTGTACCTTCAATGCTACGTGTCTTTTTGGATGAAGAAAACTTGGAAGAACGCTGCAACTGCGTACAACGGGTGATTTGCAGCGGTGAAGCTTTAAGCACAGAGTTGGCAAGACTTCATGCCTCCCGTTGGGGCGCGCCGTTATACAACCTGTATGGTCCCACCGAAGTTTCAGTGGATGTGACCTGGCAGGAATATGTTGAAACTCCGGCTTTGGGCGGAACGATTCCGATTGGCCGTCCGATTGCCAATACGCAGACTTATGTCTTAGATGAGCAACTGCGTCCGGTTCCTATCGGCGTTCTTGGAGAACTGTATTTGGGTGGTATCGGCCTGGCGCGGGGCTATGCCAACCGTCCGGATTTAACCGCCGAACGGTTTGTACCGCATCCCTTCGGACAACATGGAGAACGCTTATACCGCACAGGCGATTTGGTGCGTTGGTTGCCGGATGGTGCATTGGAATATGCGGGCCGTACCGATGGACAGGTGAAAGTACGCGGCAATCGTCTGGAGTTGGGAGAAATCGAAGCGGTTTTAGACCGTTGCCCGCATGTATCGGCTTCAGTCGTAACCGCTCATCAATTCGATCAAGACGATGTCCGTTTGGCGGGCTATGTAGTCCCCACCAATGATTGGGATGAAGCGGCCGTGCGGGAATTTCTGCGTCAGCAACTTCCCGATTTCATGATGCCATCGGTGTTTGTGGTCCTGGATGATTTGCCGTTAAATCCGAATGGCAAAGTGGACCGGAAGGCCTTGCCGGAACCGGTATGGGGGATTCAGAACAAAGATCGTTATGTCGCTCCTTCGAGTCCTGTAGAGGAATTGCTGTGCGGGATTTGGAGCGAGGTCTTGGGGACACCCCGTGTGGGTACGGAAGATGATTTCTTCGCGGCGGGTGGCCATTCGCTCTTGGCAACAAGAGTAATTTCGAGGATTCGCGACGTGTTTGGGGTGGAGTTTCCCTTAAGCCGTTTCTTTGAAGAACCCACCGTACGCGGTTTGGCGGCACGAATGCCGGGCGAATCGGACCGTGAAGATATTCCGGTCTTGCAGCGTGTTGAACGGGATGGCCTATTGCCATTGTCCTTTGCGCAGGAACGTTTGTGGTTCTTGCATCAGTTGGATGCTTCCTCCACAGCCTACAACATGACCGGCGCGTTACGTCTGCGCGGCGCGTTGGATGTGGAAGCCTTGGAACGCAGTTTCCAAACTTTAATCCAACGTCACGAAATCCTGCGTACACGTTTCGTCGCAGTTGAGGGAAAGCCTTTCCAAGAGATTCTTGCTCCCGATGCCGTTGCCTTGTCATTCACAGTGGAATCCGTTTCCGAATCGGGATTACAGGAACAGCTCGCGATTGATGCGGAACAACCGTTCGATGTTCAACAAGCGCCATTACTACGGGTACGCTGCTTTAAGATCGCTAAAGACGATTATGTCTTGGCAGTCACCATGCATCATTTGATTTCAGATGGGTGGTCGGTAGGGATATTCCTGCGTGAGTTAGGCTCTTTGTATAGCGGTGAAGAGGGCAATACGCCTGACCTTCAGTATGCGGATTATGCCTCATGGCAAAAAGAATGGTTATCGGATACGGAACTGAATCAACCGCTGAGCTATTGGCGTAAAACCTTAGCGAACTGCGCGGTTTTGGATTTACCCACCGATTTTGCGCGTCCGGCGGTGCAAGGATTTGAAGGCGGGCAATGTGTGTTGGAAGTTTCATCAGAAATCCGCGAACGGGTTGAAGAATTAAGCCGTTCGGAGGGCGTAACCCCGTTCATGACCTTATTGGCTTCCTTCCAGGTCATGTTGGCGCGTTATAGCGGCCAAGATGACATTGTGGTGGGAACGCCGGTAGCGGGACGGAGTGTGGCCGGGCTGGAGGGAATGCTGGGCTGCTTCGTCAACGATTTGGTCTTACGTACGGAATTATCGAAAGGCCTCGGATTCCGGACATTGTTGGAACGGGTGCGTGAGACCGCATTAGGCGCGTACCGGCATCAGGATGTTCCTTTTGAGCGTTTGGTGGAAGTTTTGCATCCGGACCGGGAGTTAAGCCGCAGCCCGCTTTTCCAGGTGATGTTTGCGTTGCAGAACGCAACGGGTGATGGTTGGTGTTTCGAAGGATTAGAGACTGAAAGTGTGGGGATCGAACGGAACGCGGTTCCGTTTGATTTAACCTTGGAGATTGAAGAACAGGATGCCGGTTACCGGGCGGTTTGGAGTTACCGGTGTGATTTGTTCAAGCCGGAGACCGCGGAACGTATGGCAAAGCATTGGCTTCGTTTGCTGGAAGCGGTGCTGCAGTCGTGCGACGAGGATATTTGGCGTTTGCCGCTGTTGGGAGATTCCGAACGGCGGATGTTGCTGGAGGATTGGAATGCAACCGGCGCGGCGCATGACGATAAAGGTTTGGTGCATGGCTTAATTGAAGAGCAAGCCAAAGTCCATCCGCAACAGATTGCGGTGCGCTATGCGGATACGCAGCTGACGTATGCCGAATTGAATATCGAGGCCAACCGGATTGCACATTATTTGGCCACATTGGGTGTTGGTCCGGAGACGGTTGTGGCGTTGGCGTTCGAGCGGGGGACGGCGATGGTCGCGGCCATGCTGGGTGTAATGAAAGCCGGTGCGGCGTATTTACCCCTGGACCCGGCGCTGCCCGATGAACGTTTGGCCTACATGCTGAAAGACGCCGGTGTACGGGTTGTGCTGACCGGCAGCAGTCTTCAAGACCGCTTCGCCGATAAACAAGAAGGCAAACGGGAACCGAACGAATATACGGTTATTATCTTAGACCACATTCGCGACATCCTCGACCAACAGCCACAGCATAATCCGCAAATCAACATCCATCCCCGCAATCTTGCCTATGTCATCTATACATCCGGATCAACAGGCAAACCAAAGGGAGTGGGATGTACGCATGACGGCGCGATCAATTTCCTTGAAGATTTCGCTCAAAGAAAACCACTGTCAGCAGGCGATCCATGCAGCGTTTGGACCAGCTACAGTTTTGATGTTTCCGTCTATGAAATTTTCACGGCGCTAACTTCAGGAGGAACCGTTGATATCGTTCCTGAAGAAATCCGGCTTGAGACAGAAATCTTTTTCGAATGGTTGAAAACACGCGGCATCCGTAGCGCTTATATTCCTCCATTTATGCTTGCCGGTTTAGCCGAATGGTTGGAATCCGAAGAAAACGATCTTGCTTTGCGGCGTTTATTGGTCGGCGTGGAACCGATACCCGAGTCCGTATTGGTACGGCTTCGCCAACTTTTACCTGAATTGTTCATTATCAACGGATACGGTCCAACAGAAGCAACAATCTGCTCTACTCTGTATGATGTTCCATCTGACCTGCATACCAACCGTCGAACACCTTTAGGAAAACCATTACAAAACCTGCAAATCTATCTGCTGGATGAATATCTTGATCCGGTTCCGGTTGATCTGCCTGGTGAACTGTATGTTGGCGGCACAAACCTTGCACGTGGGTATATCAATCAGCCGGCCCTAACCGCAGAGCGCTTTATCCCCAATCCGTTCAGCACAGTTCCCGGAGAACGGTTATACCGAACCGGAGATTTAGCGCGGTATCTCTCCGATGGCAATCTCGAATTTATTGGCCGCGCCGACGATCAAGTAAAGCTGCGCGGTTATCGCATCGAGTTAAGTGAAATCGAAAGCGTTCTTTTAGGACATCCGGATATTGGCGAGGCGGTTGTTTTGGCTCGCGAAGACTTCCCCGGAGAAAAGCAGCTTGCCGCATACATTAGTCCCAACAACGGCAATCCAACGGATATCGATGATATCCATACTTATCTTCGCCGAAGACTCCCGGCGTACATGGTACCGACGGCGCTGGTTGTCTTAGAACGGATACCCAAAACTCCCGGCGGAAAACTCGACCGGCAGGCTTTGCCGAAACCGGAATACAGGGTAGGCCACGCCTCGGCAACACATCAAACTCCACGTAATGAAACAGAGAATAGTTTAGTAAAAATCTGGTCTGAAGTTCTGCATTTAGAAGACCTCGGCATCAATGACAATTTCTTTGAACTCGGTGGCGATTCGATTTTAATCGTTCAAATTGTGTCTCGTGCCAAACAAGCCGGATTGATTTTCAGAGCTAAAGACGTTTTTCAGAATCAGACAATTGCCGAGTTGGCCCGTGTGGCACAGACCAACCGCGAAGAAACACCTGCCTTTGAAGATATAGATACAACCGGCCCACAACCACTCTCACCGGTACAACGTTGGTTTTTTGAAACGATTCAAGTTGAACGTCACCATTGGAACCAGGCGGTTTTGGTGCAGTCACAAAAAAAACTTGAACCAAAGTTCTTAGAACAAGCATTCCAGGCATTGCTTCGGCAGCATGGTGCGCTCCGAACTCGTTTTGTCGAAATTGATGGTGAATGGAAACAGATCGTCGCGCTATTCTCTTCTGAGGATATTTTCGAATGCGTGAATCTTACGGCGCTTAGCGAAATAGAAGCACGAGCCAAAATCGAGACAATCGCCGAAGAAAAGCAAGCATTGCTCAATTTGCAGAATGGGCCATTGATTCATGCCGTCTATTTCCAAAACAATCCAAGCCAAAACGATAGACTGTTGGTTATCATTCACCATCTTGCCATTGATGGCGTTTCGTGGCGCATTCTTTTTGAGGATTTGCTTGCAGCCTACAGAGATTTGGAATCCGGCCGTGAAATCAAACCGCAACCGGTTTCGATTCCCTTCCACGCATGGGTCCGAAGACTGGAACAATTCGCACAAACCGAAACGCTTAAGGCTGAAGCCGATTACTGGCTCGAAATGGCGGCAACTAAATCCATCATGTTGCCTATAGATTTTAAGGGTGGAGACAATACGTTTGCCTCCATGGGCAGAATTACACGCACGCTGCCACAAGACCTTACCCAGAACCTGATTCATGACGTGCACAGCGCTTATGGGACACAAATCAACGACTTCTTATTGACAGCGCTGGCCCGCGCATTTCACTCATGGACCGGCATAGCAAGCCTCCGGCTCGATATTGAAGGCCATGGCCGTGAAGAATTATTCAACGACGCGGATATCTCAAAAACCGTGGGCTGGTTTACAACAGTCTATCCTTTGCATTTAAGGCTTGAGAACAAAGGGCAATCCGGACCTGCGTTAAAATCAATCAAAGAACAATTGAGAAATGTTCCGAATCATGGAATTGGCTTTGGCCTCTTGAAGTATCTTTGCCGTGATCCAAAACTTTCTGAGAAGTTCGCTTCTATTTCGCGACAGGAAGTGAGTTTCAATTATCTGGGACGTCTGGATCAGGCGTTGGCTGGGGAGTCGATTTTTGCACCGGCCAACGAATCGCGGGGTAATCTTTACGCGCCGCAAGGAGAATCACCCTATCGCCTAACAATCAATTGCAGTGTGATCCAAAACCAGCTGCAGGTGGATTGGGACTTCAGCGAAAAACTCTTCCACACAGAGACAATCGAACGCGTGGCGGATGCTTATATCGAAGCCCTACGCACACTAATCAATGACATATTCACAGGTAAATCGGAAGGATATACACCGTCCGACTTTCCTGAAGCTGATTTGTCCCAGGATGAACTGGACGGCCTCGTGGCTGATATTCTGGGTGATGGATAAATAGAGAATGAGTTCTACGAGAAAAATCGAGTCAATCTATCCTCTGTCGCCAATGCAACAGGGGATGTTGTTTCATACTCTTCGATCACCGCAAGCGGATGCCTATTTCGAACAGGTATACTGCACATTCGATGGGAATTTCTGTGCAGAGAGTTTTCGGCGGGCATGGCAAAAAGTAATTGCGGATACACCCGTTCTCCGCACTGCCTTTGTGTGGAAGCGTGAAGCAGAACCATTGCAGGCTGTGCTACGGGATACCGAACTGCCTTGGCATGAAATCGATTGGCGTTCCCTGTCTGATGAAGAGAAGATGGTCCGCTTCGATGAATTGCTTCGGTCCGAACGTGAGAAAGGATTTGATCTTTCCAAAGCGCCTCTTACGCGGCTCTGCCTTATTCATTGGAAAGAGAACACATACCGCTTTCTTTGGAATTATCACCACATTCTCTTAGACGGTTGGTCAACACCACTCGTACTGGAGCATCTTTTTAACTGTTACCAGGCCTATCGTGAAGGCAACAAGCCCCCTTTTATATCTCCGGTTGCTTATCGTGAATATATTTCTTGGCTGCAAAGACAGGATAAAAAACAGGCCGAGCGATTTTGGCGCGAGGAATTACAGGGATTCTTTGAACCTCTACAGTTTGGATGGGATAACAAAGAGGCTTCGATATCAGACGACACCGAAGCACATAAAGAGCACGCTGTTTGGCTGGATGAATCATTGACATCCGAACTACAGAATTTGGCTCGCAAGCACCAACTAACGCTCAATGTATTACTACAGGGCGCATGGTCGCTACTGCTAAGTAAATACACCGAACAATCCGACATTGTTTTCGGTATCACCGTGGCGGGCCGGCCTGCGGAGATCAATGGAATCGAAAAAATGGTCGGCCTGCTCATCAATACGATTCCGCTTCGTGTCCGAATTCCCGGTAACACATCGCTTCTTCAGTGGCTTAAAGAGCTACAGCAACGTCAAGCCGCGATGCGTGATTTTTCATTTTGCTCACTGGCTGACATCCAGCGTTGGTCAGAAATCTCATCCGGCCGCGCGTTGTTTGAAAGTATCTTTGTTTTTGAAAACTACCCGGTGCAAGATTCGTTAGCATCTTCTACAGACGGGCTTGCAATCAAGGATATTCATACGCGTGAACGAACCAATTATCCGCTTACGTTCGTTGCAGGTCCCGGCGAACGATTGATGTTGAAATTGATCTATGACAGCAATCGTTTCTCTGATGAATGGGCACAGCGTTTTCTCTCTCACTACGCGACTTTATTGAGCAAGATTGTTGAAGGTGATGGGGATTTGGGTGGTTATTCGTTATTGGGCGATGGGGAGCGGGATTTGTTGTTGGGGGATTGGATTCAGACGGGCCGCGAGATTCCGTTGGATCGCGGTTTGGCGTCGTTGTTTGTGGAAGAGGTGAGGCGTCGGCGTGGTGATGTTGCGGTGCGTTCGGGTTCGCGGGAAGTTTGTTATGGCGATTTACGGCGGATGTCGCGCGCGGTGGCGTTTCATTTGCGTGCTTGCGGTGTACATCGTGGTGATTTGATTGGCGTGCGGATGGAGCGGGGCGTGGAGTTGATTGCGGTGTATTTGGGGATTTTGGAAGCGGGTGCGGCGTATGTTCCCTTCGATCTTTCGTATCCGGAGGAACGGGTCCGGTTCATGGTTTCGGATTCGAATGTATCGCGTGTGGTTTTGGATACGGCTTCGGCGCAGGATTGGTCTTTGGGGGATGTGCAGACGATTGTCGCGGAAGAGGTGTTGGCGGATACGAAGGACTTGTCCGATAACGATGAAGTCTTGGTTCCGGTATCGGGTGAAGATTTAGCCTATGTGATGTACACCTCCGGCTCGACGGGTATTCCGAAGGGGATTGCGATTCCGCAACGTGCGGTTACGCGTTTGGTTTTGAATACGGATTATGTTTCTTTGCAGCCGGGCCAGAATATGGCCCAGGTATCGAATGCGTCATTCGATGCGGCGACGTTTGAAATCTGGGGTGCGTTGTTGACCGGGGGTTGTTTGGTAATTGTTCCGCGTGATGTGACGCTTTCGCCGCCGCGTTTCGCTTCGTTTTTATCGGAAGCCAAGATCGATTCGATGTTTTTGACGACGGCGCTGTTCAATCAGACTGCGCGTGAATGTCCGGATGGTTTTTCCGCGGTAGGCGATGTGCTGGTTGGCGGAGAGCAGGCGGATGCGGCTTCGATGCGCCGGGTGTTGGCTGCGGGTGGTCCCCGGCGGTTGTTGAATGTTTACGGTCCGACCGAAAACACGACATTCAGTTCGTGGTATGAAGTTCGAGAGGTTTCGGAATCGGCGCGGAGCGTACCGATTGGCAAAGCGCTGGCGAACAGCCATTTTTATGTTTTGGATGAGCATTTGGAGTTGGTGCCGATCGGTGTAGCGGGTGAGTTCTATCTAGGCGGTTTGGGATTGGCGCATGGGTATTGGGACCGCGCGGAGCTGACGGCATCGTGTTTTCTTCCGGATCCTTTCGGTGCTCCAGGGTCACGCATGTACCGTACGGGCGATTGGGTTCGCTGGTTGCCGGACGGGAATATCGACTTTTTAGGCCGCCGTGACGATCAAGTTAAAGTTCGGGGATTCCGGATTGAGTTGGGTGAAATTGAAGCGGCGTTAAACAATCTTCCGCAGGTGTCGGCCTCGGCGGTAGTGGTTCATCCGGAAGCCGGTGACCGTTTGATTGCCTATTGGGTAAAAGAAGATCACGCCCCGATAGACAGCGGCGGTCTGCGTGAAGCGTTAGGGTTGCATCTTCCGGGTTATATGGTTCCGTCGGTATTTGTGGAACTGGAATCATTGCCCTTAACCCCGAATGGCAAACTAGACCGCAAGGCGTTGCCGGCCCCGGGCGCGGAGGGTTCGCAACGAGAATCGTACCGTGCGCCGCAAACGCCTTTAGAGGAGTTGTTGTGCGGGATTTGGGAACGGGTTTTGAGTGTGTCCCGGGTGGGTTTGGATGACAACTTTTTCGATTTGGGCGGTCATTCGTTATTGGCAACGCAGTTGTTATCGCGGGTGCGGAATGTTTTAAGTTTAGAAGTTCCTATGCGCACCTTGTTTACCAGTCCCCGGGTCTACGATTTTGTGCAAGCGGTGGGTGCTTTGCAGCGGGAGACGCGGGCCATTGCGGAGTTGCCGTTAGAACCGGCGCCGCGCGATGGAGAATCGTTGCCGTTATCGTTTGCGCAGCAACGCTTGTGGTTTTTGGACCAGATGGCGCCGTTGAATGCGGCGTATACCATGGCGGCGGCGTTGCGTTTACAGGGGGATTTGAACATTGCGGCTTTAGAGCGGAGTTTACGGGACTTGGTGCAGCGGCATGAATCGTTGCGTACGAGTTTTCCATCCGACGGGGGCCGTCCGGCGCAGAGGATCGTTACGGATGCGGATTTGGCTTTTGAGATCGAAGATTCCGGCGGTCAACCGGAAGAGGCCTTGGCGCGGCGGATCCAGACAGAAACGTCGCGGCCCTTCGATTTAGCGGGAGGTCCGTTGTTCCGGGTTTTGTTGTTACGCCTTAAGGATACGGAACATCTATTGGTGGTGAGTATGCACCACATCGTATCGGATGGCTGGTCGTTGGGGATTTTCACACGGGAGTTGGGCGCGTTATATACGGGGCATGTGCGGAACGAAGCGGTTTCCCTGCCCCCGTTACCGATTCAGTATGGGGACTTTTCGCAATGGCAACGCCGTTGGCTTAAAGATGAGGTATTAGAACGGCAGTTGACCTATTGGCGGGAGCAGTTGGCGGATTTACCGACGTTGGCTTTGCCCGCCAGTCATCCGCGTCCGCCGCGCCAGACGTTTGCGGGAGCGACGGTGCGGGTGGAGTTGCCGGAGGTTTTAAGCCGCCGGTTGGTGGAACTGAGCCGTGCTGAGGGGTCCACCTTATTTATGACGTTATTCAGCGCGTATGCGTTGCTGTTGTCGCGGTATGCGGGTGAAGAGGATATTCCTGTGGGCACACCCGTTGCCAACCGCAACCGTTCGGAGTTGGAAGGGCTGATCGGCTTTTTTGTGAATATGCTGGTTTTGCGTGCGGATGTATCCGGCGATCCGGCATTTACGGCTTTATTGCAGCGGATTCGTGAAATGACCTTGGCCGCGTATGCCCATCAAGACGTTCCGTTCGAAATGCTGGTCGAAACCCTTCAGCCGCAGCGCGATATGTCGCGGCAGCCGTTGTTTCAGGTACATTTTGCATTACACAACGCTCCGTTTGAAATGCTCGGCTTGCCGGGTTTGGAAGTTGCGCCTTTTACGGCCGAGGTGGATTGGGTCCGTTTCGACCTGGAGTGCCACCTGTGGCAGGAACCGGATACCGTTCGCGGTTATTTGGCGTTCAATACGGATTTATTCGATCAAACAGCAATCGAGCGTTTCCGGGATCAGTGGCTCACGCTGCTGGAGGATATTGCCGAACATCCTCAGAAGAAACTATCGGAGTTGAATGCCGTACCGGATCGCGAATCGCGTTATTTGCTTGAGGAATGGAACGATCCGGGGAAGTTGGTTCCTGTAGAGGAATGTATTCATGGCCGGTTTCACCGGCAGTCGCAATCCACGCCGGATGCCCCCGCGCTTGTTTTTGAAGACGGGATGTTGACCTACCGCCAACTGGAGGAGGAATCGAACCGGCTGGCTCATTATTTACGCGCGTTGGGGGTGGGTCCTGAGGTGCTGGTGGGCCTGTATATGGACCGTTCCCCGGAGATGGTGGTTGGGATTCTTGGCATTCTAAAAGCGGGCGGCGCTTATGTTCCGGTCGATACAGTCTATCCCCAAAGCCGGATTGAATTCATGCTTGCCGATTCGGGAGTGGGGATTTTGCTTACGCATTCCTCGTTGCTCGATTCGTTGCCATCGCACCGGGCCAAGACGATTTGTTTGGACCGGGAACGGGATACGATTGCCGGATATTCTTGTGAACCGCCGTCCGTTTGCGGAACCCCGTCGAATGCCGCGTATGTGATTTATACCTCCGGTTCGACTGGGAAGCCGAAAGGTTCGTTGGTTACGCATGCCAATGTGATTCGTCTTTTCGATGCCACAGACGATTGGTTTCATTTTGACGGTTCCGATGTATGGACGTTATTTCATTCGTATGCGTTCGATTTTTCGGTATGGGAGATTTGGGGCGCGCTTCTTTATGGCGGGAAGTTGGTGATCGTTCCGTATTGGGTTAGCCGTGAGCCGGGGGCCTTTTACGAGTTATTGTGCCGTGAAGGAGTGACGGTGCTCAATCAAACGCCATCGGCTTTTTATCAGTTGATTGCCTCCGAGGAACGCACCGGCGCATCGCCGGAGTTGGCGTTGCGTTTTGTGGTGTTTGGGGGCGAGGCGTTGGATTTGCAGAAACTGCGTCCGTGGTTCGAACGTCATGGAGACCGGCGTCCGCGTTTGGTGAATATGTATGGCATCACCGAAACCACCGTACACGTTACCTATTGCGAGTTATCCAAGGAACTTGCGGAGCAGTCGCCGGGCAGCATGGTTGGCAGGCCGATACCCGATTTGCAGGTTTATGTTTTGGATGAAAACTTAAATCCGGTTCCGATTGGGGCCAAAGGCGAGTTGTATGTAAGCGGCGGCGGGCTTTCGCGGGGGTATTTGGGAAGGCCGGAGTTGACGGCGGAGCGTATGCTTCCGCATCCGTTTTCCAGCCGTCCGGGTGAGCGTTTGTACCGTACCGGCGATGTGGCTCGGATTCGGGACGATGGTGAGCTTGAGTATGCCGGGCGTGCGGATAGCCAGGTCAAGATTCGCGGTTTCCGGATTGAGTTGGGAGAGATCGAATCGGCTTTGGCCGAGCATCCGGGAGTGCGTGAAGCGGTGGTGCTTTGCCGTCCGGAGGCGGATGGCGGCCAGCGTCTTTGCGCGTACATTGTTCAAGATCCGGAGTACCGGTGCGGCGGTGGTCAGAACCGCGAATGGGCCGGGGAACTTGTGGAGCAATGGAAGGACCTTTACGACGATACGTATCAGCAGAAGGCTTCCGATTCCGATCCGACATTTAATATCACCGGCTGGAACAGCAGTTATACGGGTCAACCCATCCCCGCCGGGGAGATGAAGGTATGGCTGGATACGACGGTGGAGCGGATTGTAGCCTTGCGTCCCCGGCGTGTTTTAGAGATCGGTTGCGGGACGGGGATGTTGTTGTTCCGCGTTGCGCCGGGTGCGGACGAGTACCGGGCCTGGGATTTTTCGGATCGTGCGTTGGCTTATATTGATGAGACGGCGAAGACGTTGGGGTTGGAAAACATCCGGCTTGAACAACGTACGGCGGATGAAGTTTCGGGTGTGGCTGAAAATCGATACGACACGGTCATCCTGAATTCGGTGATTCAGTATTTCCCCGGGGCGGATTATTTGCTGGAGGTGATTGAGGGCGCGGTGCGGGCTGTGGTTCCGGGCGGGGCGGTATTTCTTGGGGACATCCGCAACCTGCATTTGCTTGATGCGTATCATGCTTCGGTGCAATTGGCGCAGTGCGGTGATGAGACGAGCCGTTCCGAGTTGGCGAATGCCGTTTATGCCCGGCAGCGCCGGGAAGAAGAGTTGGTATTGAGTCCGGAGTTTTTCTTGTTGTTGCGGGAGCGTTTTTCTAAGATCGGTGCGGTGGAGATACAGATCAAGCGGGGGCGTGCGGAAAACGAGTTGACGAAGTTCCGGTACGATGTGGTGTTGCGTATTGGCGAACAGGAAACGATTGCCAAGCCGCCGTGTACGGTATTGGATGCCCGTTCGCAGGCGGTAACTGCGAACGAGATCGAAACGCTGCTTGCGGATGGTGCGGAAGAAGCGGTTTTGATCGAGAACCTCAAGAATCCGCATGTTGCCGACGATGTTACGCTTGCGCAATGGCTGCAAAACGGGGACGGTCCATCGACGGCCGCCGGGATGCGTTCGGAGTTTGAGGACGGGACAGCGGAGGCCATCGAGCCGGAGGAGCTGATTGAATATGCCGAACGTTGCGGCTACAAAGCCGCCGCCGGGTGGTCCATTACCGGTTCGGGCGACCGGTATGACATTGCCTTTGTGAAACGCGAAGTGTCCTATCGGCCCGAAAGGCTTTTACCCCTTGCCGCTTCCAAACCGCGCGCGAAAACACTTACGCAGTGCGCCAACGATCCCCTGCAAGGACGCTGGAACCGAACCTTCGTACCCGAACTGCGCCAAACCATCGAAACCAAACTGCCCAACTATATGCTCCCCGCAACCTATACGTTCATCCAACAAATCCCCCTAACCCCAAACGGCAAAATCGATACAAAAGCATTACCCGTGCCCACATTTGAAGATGAAAACCAAGAACATAAACAGGTATCGCCACGCACCACGTTAGAAATGAAAATCGCGGCGGCCTGGAGATCGGTATTAGAAAGAGAAACGATTGGCGTGACCGATAGTTTCTTCGACCTCGGAGGGCATTCACTAAAAGCCGTTGAACTCGTACAACGTTTGCGTGACGATCTGCAAATTCCGGTTTCGATTCCCATGCTTTTTGATGCACCTACGATTGAACTTCTGGCCGGGAAGTTGAGCGAAATGGATGAATGCCGGAACGAAACATCGCTCGTACCCATTCAACCTCAAGGCGATACAAATCCATTGGTCGTGGTTCATCCTATAGGAGGTTCGCCACTCGCGTATATTGAACTGGCCCGGTGCTTGGGAACCTCTCAACCGTGCTATGGATTGCAGGCTAAAGGAATGGAAAGCGGTGATCCGCTTGACTGTATGAAAAGCATGGCAAGCGCCTATTTATCTGAAATTCGTAATGTATTCCGGGACCGGCCTATCTGCTTAGGCGGTTGGTCTATGGGTGGTATGACCGCTTTTGAGATGGCCCAACAATGTTACCAAAATGGGCATCCGGCTGAGAAAGTCATCCTTTTTGAAGCAGGTCCTTATAACGCTTTTAAAACCGATGAAGAAATCACAGAAGAGGATGATCTTTCATTTGCGGCCCGGACATTGAACCTGAGCCGTCCGAATCATCAGGATTCATCAAACAATGCCGAACTTCCCTATCTGGAATTATTAGATGCCGGGAAAAAGGCGTATGTTCTTCCGGTGTGGCTGACACTGGATGGCTTTTATCGGTTGATCCGGGTTATGCGCGGTTTGCAGCGGGCCTATCAAGATTACGTTCCCCAATTCTACCCCGCAAAGATTGACCTTATCGTGGCGACTGAGAATCCTTTATGGGATACATACGATCCCGAGGCGATTTGGAGCCCGCTTTGTGCAGAACTGGCAATCCATCCCGTGCAATGCGGACATAATGATTTCTTTACCGAACCACATGTGCATGAAGTTGCTGAAATCGTACGCACACTTTTGGCCTGATTAAATTTTCATAGTTCCGGGATCGGGTTTCCATTCCAGTCGATATCCGCGGTAGCGGCTTCTAATAATGATAGACCGTGTTTGAATCCGTACTGAAAAACATCCCATCCGGTTAACAACTGATAGAAGAAGGGACTCCAGTCGTTTTTATTGAAGATAATATCTTTCGATTTGCAAAAAACTCGAAAAATCTCACTCGCCGATTCCCCCTGTAAAAGCAAAGGCAAACCTCCCCCCACCATTCCCCAAGCCAACATAACATCGCCCGTTTGGGATGGACGAAGAATCGAGCCGCCGGGAGATGTTATCGCCGCAGGGACACCCTCTCCGGGATTGAATAAAAAAACACCGCTGGTTGGCCGTGGATTGCATTCAATGACATACAGGCCGCCATCGCGGTCTTCGATAAAATCAAAAGCGAGATGTCCGCTAAACTTATACTTTTCAGCAAAGGCACAAACAAACGCTTCCGCAGCATCGTGCCGAATAGGAACAAAGTGCATGGCCGCGCCATTCTTGATCTTAAACGAACTAAGATAAGCACAATGCAACACGAGTTCACCATCGTGCACAACACTATGTGTGCAGATTTCTTTACCGGAAATAAATCGCTGGGCAATCCAAGAGAAATCAAATGGCCGGTTCGAAAATCGTTGAAAAGCGGTTGGTGATGGGCATACAAGCATACGCGCCGCTGAGCGTGAAAAGACCGGCTTAAATACAAACTCACCGGCTGATCCGGCGAGTTTCATGGCATCGTTTACAGATTCGAGCAGATGGGTCTCAGGAATAGACGCGCCACAGTCCGATGCGGCATTGAGGAAACTATATTTGTTGTGCAACAGCCGCAGTGTTTCAAAATCATCGCAAAAGATACGGCATCGCGTTGGCAGGTTCTTTTTAAAATGCGCAATGTAGAAAATTTCTTCACAGCAAGGCACAAGCAGATCGGCTTGGCAATCTTCCAGGATCGCAGACAACGATGCAGCAAAGTCTAATGGATGATTGGCCGGTGACGGGAAAAGAAAGAACCGCTTAACCGCTTTCGAGGAACGGCACATCGCATGTTTGCAGCAATCCGCCGCAAATACGGTATATCCATCGTGCGCAAACAGCCGGGCCAGGTGCAATGCAACAGGCGCACGCGCTCCGGTAATCAGAACATTCGGCATCAAAATGCCTCAACGGATTGCGCCGGCGTTTCTAAAGACAATCGGCTAAATACAGAGAAGAAACCGCTTAGGCCGTGCTTTGTGTATAGACTTCGTCGCCTTTTCTGAAACGCGCGGCAATGCGCAATCCTTTTTCATACTGCTCGCGGAAATAGGCACGTATGGCCTTGGGCTTCAATGTGAAGAAAGTCCCGCCCGTTTCAAAATTCTGGATAAAGAGTTTCCCGATAGCGTACGATAACGCACCGGCCATAATCGGAACCGAAGCGATTGTCGCAACCTGCCCCACGCCGGGCAAGAAACGTGCGATGCTGCCCGCCAAGAATTTTCCGAAATAATGCGTTCCCATTCCGCTGGCAACGATAGCCACAACGTTCTTGATCTTATGTTCGGAAAAGGGAATCTCATAAATATCGGAAAGTTCCTTTAGCGCTTTGGCCTGAAATCCGGCGACTCCGGCGATATCGATCAACGGCACCGGGACCAATCCCAATCCCATCGACCAAAACATATTTTTATAGACAACGCGTAGCGCCTGTTTTTCGCGCACGTTTAAGGCTTCTTCAATTTCGGGTGGAGCCTGATCCACAACTTCGGGATCCACAGCCTCTGGTTTTTCGGCTGCTTCGGCAGCGCGGCTGAAGTCTTTCAGGTTGCTTCGGGCCATTACAGAATCTCCTCTATTCGATCCGTCAAATTACGGATTTCTTCATAAGCAATGGACTTCGGTTCGACATGGCCAACCCAGTCGCCAAGCCCAAAACAGTCTACATGAATACTGCGTTGACCTACAGGTGGTCCCACCGGCAGCCCGAAACCTTCCAGTGCTCCGGTGATCTCTTTGCCAAAGGATGTGCGGCGGTCCACCCGGGATGGCACCAAAAGACCATGGGGCCGCCCGTCACGCAGTTTGCGGCCTTCATCCAATAGGTCGATGGCTTTTCGCGTCGAAATAAAGTCCGCACCGGAAGCGGTCACCGGAATCAAAAACAGGTCACAGACCATCATGGCCGCTTCTGTGGCCTCACGGGTATGCGGCGGAAGATCGATAATCACAATTCCGGATTGACAGTCCTTGACCTCTTGGATAAACACCTTGGCCGTCTCTGCATTTTCGATGGGGATAGTCCGAAAACGTACCGGCAATTCGCCGCGTGTACACCAATCGGTAACCGTGCCCTGCTCGTCCGTATCGAATAAGGTGACATCGCGGCCCCGGGCGGCGAGTTCACACCCTAAATTGACCGCCAACGTCGATTTGCCGACGCCGCCTTTTTTATTACCGATTGCGATGCACTTCAAAGAATAATCCCTCAACGCCGAAATCGCATTCTTATGTCAATCCGTGCGTAATAATACGCTTCTATATGGCTTAATAAGTCTCCGGCGGATTCCCCGGCATGTCAAGATTAGATTGAATTATCAATAATAAGTTCAATTCGTTTACTCTTCATCCCCTTGCACTCCGAGCCGTTCGATACGGAAAATCAGATCGTCAAAATCATCATCCGGCTCACCATCGTTACAAAAATACCGAAAGCCGTTGGGGATTTCTTCTTTGTACATCGCGCTGCCGTTGTGTCCAAAATGACATATGCCGTTCCCGGAATCCCACACATTGTGAATTTCCAATTTATTCTTTTTTAAATATTTGATTCGTATCCCCGGCTTAAAATCCACACGCATCACATTGTCCAGGGGTGATATTTCCTGCCAGAATGTCACCCCCTTCTTGTAATGGCAATCATCGACATGGAGTATTCCCGCGAGAGTAACTGAAACTCCCTGTAAATACGCCCCATTAAATTCCTCCATCACCAAGCGCAATTGCTCCCCATGTTCGACCGGAATCGTATCGACAAGAAAAATTTCTCTGCCATTGTAAATAATCGGCTCCCCCTTGCTTTCTATAAACAAATCCTCAAACACAACCATGATTTCACCTAACCGTTACGTATCCCGCGCTACTCATTGATTCATCGTTAATTGCTGTTACAAACCATACTATCTCGTCAGGCCTCTATACGACAAGTTTTTTTTGCACCTTCCTCCCTCTCCTCTCTCCTTTCCACTTTATACTCACTCATCTTCCCTCTGCCTTGCGCTGTGTAAATCCACTAAAATGGCGTTTTGATTCGAAACAAGGCGCCGGTTGACGGTCACCTCTCGCGGAATGACCGATTCTTACTCAACTGCAAAGCGTTACAGATTGTCAATCGTTTGCGATCAGGATTGGGTAACACCGGCCCAGGGAGGTTCGGAGCATGGCCCCGAAAGTGAAAGTCGCCGTAAGTGACTATATTGAAGCCGATTTAGATTGGGAGGCGGAACAGATGGCCGAACGCGGCCTGGAGTTCGCCTGTCATCAGCTCAAATACGCACAACCGCCGGAATTGATCGAAGCCTTACACGATGCCGATATCATCTTGGTCAATATGGCGAAGATCACCCGGGAAGTCATCGCCGGGCTGGACAAATGCCGCATGATGATCCGTCACGGCGCGGGCTACGATAATGTCGATGTCTCCGCAATGACCGAGAAAGGCATTCTGTTTCAATACGTTCCGGATTACTGTTCTGAGGAAGTGGCGGAACAGGCCATCGCCTTAATCTTGGCCTGTGGCCGGAAGATTGTTTGGTCGATTCGGGATTTCCAACAATCCGTAGCCCAAGGTAGTTGGAACTACGATACGGTTGTGCCTATGTACAGGATTGAAGGCAAAACAGTGGGCATTGTCGGCTGCGGTCGTATCGGCTCGCTGGTCTACCGCAAACTCGAAAGTTTTGGCGTCAAATTCCGGCTTTGCGATCCGTATCTCAGCGAAAAGCGGAAAAAGGCTTTTAATACCGAATTTGTAGATTTAGAAACAGTTTGCCGCGAAAGCGATTACATCACCGTACACACGCCTCTGAATGACGAAACCCGTCATATCATGAACGCCAAAACCATCTCGTATATGAAACCGGGCGCGTACTTGATCAATACATCGCGGGGCGGAATGGTCGATCACGATGCCCTGGCTTCGGCATTAAAAGAAAACCGTATCGCGGGAGCCGCTATCGATGTTTTTGAAGATGAGCCGCCCAAACCGGACTTCCCTCTATTAGGTCTCGACAATGCAATCCTGACTCCCCATGTCAGTTGGTATAGCAAAGACGCCGAACAATCCATCCGTGAAAAGATCGTTCAAACCATCGATATGTTCCTCGATGGTTCCGGCGCGCGATTCCCTGTGAATCCTGAGGTGTTGGAAAAGGACTAATTTCATGACCACTCCACAGAAAATTACAAACGTAGCCTCTCCTTTGCCCGGCCCGAATTCGGCCGCCTGGCTCGAACGGTGGAGCAAAGCGGAAGCCGAAACAACCGGATTTCAAGCCCCCGTTGTTTGGGATCACGCCGAAGGCGTGATGATTACCGATGTCGATGGCAACCGGTATATCGATTGGACCAGCGGCGTGCTGGTCGCCAATGTCGGCCATTGCCACCCGAAATTGGTCGCCGCCGTACGCGATGCCGTGGGCAAACTGCTCAACAATTACGAATGTCCCACTCCGGCCCGGATTCAAGCCGCCGAAGCCCTGGTGCAGCATCTGCCGCCGCATTTGGATCGCTGTTTTTTCCTTTCTACAGGCAGCGAAAGTACCGAAGCCTGTATGCGTATCATGAAACGGAAAACCGGCTGTTTTGAAGTCATCGGTTTTTATGGCGGATTTCATGGACGTACATACGCGGCTGCCAGCGCCGGTGGTTTATCGGGCGTCAAAAGCGGTTACGGCCCGCCTATGCCGGGTGTGATTCACGCCCCGTTCCCGTACCTCTACCGGAGCCCGGTAGACGGTGGCGAACAAGGCTTGATCGATTACTGCATGACCGCGCTCGACGATGCCGTAAGGGCAAACTCCGCTTCATCATTAGCGGGAATCATCGTTGAACCGTATCTCGGCGCTGCGGGTTTTATCTTTCCGCCCCAAGGGTACCTGACTGAACTCGAACGCTGGTGCCGTGATAAGGGAATTCTTTTCACGCTGGATGAAGTGCAAAGTTCTTATGGACGCACCGGCAAAATGTGGGCGATGGAATGGGAAAACCTCACTCCGGACCTGATCGCCATTGCCAAAGGAATCGGCAGCGGTATTCCCACAGCCGCCGTGGCCGCGCGTGGCGATGTGATCAGCGTGCTTAAGCGCGGCGAGATGAGTTCCACCGCGGGAGGCAACCCTGTATCCAGCGCCGCTGTGAGCGCGGTTCTCGAAGTGATGGATGAAGAAAAACTGGCGGATAATGCTCAGGCCATGGGTGAACTGATGAAAAAACGTCTCATGGAAATCGCCGAAAAGTCACGTTACTTGGGCGATGTGCGCGGTATGGGTTTGGTGATGGGTCTCGAACTCGTTCTCGATAAAAAGACCAAAGAACCCGCGCCGGATTTGACACACCAACTCATCCGCCGTTGCGCCGAAAATGGGCTGCTCATTGGTTCCGTGGGGCTATTTGGTAATGTCATTCGTGTCGCGCCGCCGTTGGTTATTAGCGAAGCCGAGGCTCACGAAAGCCTCGATATTTTGGAAGACTCGCTGCTAAGTCTTGAGTCCTAGAGGATGATCATGCCGGTCACTCCGGAAGCAGTACAAAACGCCGTATCCGCGTGCCTGCCCCAGGCGGTCGATTTTCTCTCGAAATTAATCGCCATCCCTTCACTGAGCGCCGAAGAGATGCAGGCCATGTCTTTTGCAGAAGGCGCATTCAAGCAAACCGCCGATGTCGAGCGCATCGAATTGTCGAATGCTTTAAAAGACGACAAAGACTACAGCGATCCGATAACAGGTATCGATTATGAAGACCGCCATAATTTACGAGTCGTGCTCGGCGGCTCGGGAGATGGAAAAAACCTGCTCCTGAATACACATATCGATACTGTCCCGCCCAGTGAAGGCCAAATCGATCCGTTTGTGCCTCAGATGCAAGAAGGGAAAATCTTTGGCCGGGGCTCGTGCGATGCAAAAGGTCAGATCGCCACAATCTATCTGACTCTGTTGGCGCTCAAACAGCTGAATGCCAAGCTACAGGGCGATGTCATTGCGCATATCGTGGTTGAAGAAGAGAACGGCGGCAACGGCACCCTGGCGATGACCCGCCGGGGAGAAGAAGCCGGCGGTTGCGTGGTTTTGGAGCCGACCGATTTAAAGATTCTTACAAGCATTCGCGGCGCGGTCTGGTTCCGTATTACGATAAAAGGCACCCCCGGACATTCGGGCGCATCAAAACCGGCGCAAAGCGCACTAAAGTCCGCGATTCGTGTCGTCGAAATTCTTGAGAATTACCACGCACATCTCCTCGCTGAATCGCGCGGGGATACTTTATTTGACGCGTATCCCAATCCGATGCCTTTAACCATCGGTCAACTTCACGCGGGCAGCTGGCCTGCCACAGCCCCCGGTGAGGCAACTTTGACCGGTGTGCTCGGGCTTTTGCCGAACAAAACCGCCTCGGAAGTGATGGAAGAAATCAACGCCGCGATTACCCGCGAAGGCGGTCCGGAAATCGCCGAAAATGTGGATGTTCATTTCACATACCGTCACGATTCATCTGTTGTGCCGGTCGATCATGATTTTGTAACCGATATTAAAGAGGCTGCCGCGCAGTCAGGTTTAGACACTTGTATCGGCGCGATGCCCGCCTCTTGCGATGCATGGTTCTATAATAACGGTTTGGAAATACCGACCGTGGTCTTTGGGGGCGGCACCCTGGGTGTGGCCCATTCCAACCGGGAACAGATGCCGATCAATGAACTAGAAAGCGCGGCGCGGACACTCACCCGGCTCGCGCTATCGTGGTGCGGAGAAACAACAGCATGCGTGCGTTAGTAAAAACCCAAAAAGGCGTCGGCCATATCGAAATCCGCGATGTTCCCATCCCTGAACCGGGACCGGATGAAGTTCTGCTCAAGGTGCTGGGTTGCGGAGTTTGCGGAACGGATATCCATGTTCGCGATGATGAGTTCCCCTATTGGCCGCCTGTGATTTTGGGCCATGAGTTTTCCGGACGCGTCGAAAAGGCCGGTAAGAACGTCACGCTAGTTCAAGAGGGCGACCGGGTTGTGGGTGAGCCGCATACAAAGGCGTGCGGCCATTGCCGTCTGTGCCGTACAGGCAATCCGCAAATCTGCGCCGCGAAACGCAGCCCCGGCTGGGGGCAGGATGGCGGCATGGCCGAGTATTTGGTGATGCCCCAACACCTTCTGCACCGCTTGCCGGACAATGTCGATGATTGCGAGGCGTGCCTTATCGAACCGGCGGCCAATGCCGTGCACGATGTGGTTGAACGCGCCGGTGTCGATCCCGGGGATTATGTGGTTGTAATCGGTCCCGGGCCCATCGGTCTCTTGGCGGCCATGACTGCCAGAGCGGCAGGCGCACGTCAGGTTATGATCTTGGGTACAGAAGTCGATGAAGAGTTGCGCCTAAAAACAGCCCGTGAATTAGGCTTCAGCCAGGTCATCAATATCGAACGCGAAAATGCGCTCGAACAGTTGTTAGACCAGACCGGAGGCATCGGCGCGGATTTGGTTGTCGAATGTTCCGGCTCGCATCCGGGTATTGCATCTACGGTAGAATTGGTGCGTAAAAAGGGCCGCATTTGCGCCATCGGCCTGCCCGGCGATAAACCTGTAGCGTTTCCCTATAATGCCGCTGCGTTTAAAGTTTGCGATCTCTATTTTTGCTTATCGACGAGCTACACCAGTTGGGAAAAAACCATCCATCTCGTCGGCAGCGGACTTTTGCCTATCGGTAAAATCCTGACTCATCGTAAGCCGCTTGAGGAATGGAAATCCGTTTTCCAGGCCATTGACGAACGCCGCGCCCTCAAAGCAGTGCTCCTGCCGTAGAAAATGTCTTCCTCAAGCGCGGAACAGAAATTGTATGTACAAACGTATTTGATAAATACTGTTTAAACACCACATTTTTCTGAACATAGATGTCCTTTTTTTTTATCTCCACTCACATTTGCACACCTTTGCTTACGTATCACTCCATGATATAATTACGCTTAAAACTGCATGAATTTGGGGGATTAAGATAATGCAGGATCTAAGTCACATTCTTGAGAACACTGACATATTTTTAATTTTTCGCGTGGGCAATTACATGGGTTCAGAGCCCGATATCATCATTCGCAGAAAGCGGATCGAGGCGGCCTTAAGCAAAAATGGAACGGCCTGGTGGGTGACTACCTTACCAAACGAAATGCGAATCAATATCCAGGACAATCTCGAAAAAGAAATACAAATCCCGATTTTCTTCCAGGCCAACGATGCAGGCTGTGATCCTTCTACGGGTGTAATCTGGACTCAAACGCCTTCTGATGTTCTCGCGACAGGTTCAAAGACAGCCCGCACAGCGCTTCTTATTAAATTCAAAAAAGACTTAATTAGTGATCATCGTAATTCATTCAGTCTTTCTATCTCCGGATTTTCAAAGAACACCCGGAAAAGTTTCCGTCAACTCTGGTTTCGAGATAATGAAGCCAGTTATTCAGCATGCCACAATGATCTTTATGGAGTCGGCTTTATCCATGGAATTTTTGAAAGAGCAATAGATGAATACCGCACAATTCAAGACGTAGAAGACTATGCAAAGCGCGTTAGGGATGCTTCTGAATGTGAATCAGATGAAGAAGCCTTCCAAAAATTCTGCGAGATACGCGGGTATCTGCTATCTTGAGAGAAATAACAATGCTCAAATCTACAGATAACAATTAGATGTACTAAATTAATTAGTACGTTATATTATGCACTAAACATTACTCGACAAATATACTCAGACACACATAAAAAATATATCTACTCGCTAATTTTTGTATATGTAACCGAACCAAAGGGATGAAAGGATGGCAAGTAGCTGACAAATTGCCCATTTTCAAAAAAGTGATGAGCAATATCAGTGAAAAGCCCGGGATTAACCGGATGAATCGCATTTGGATTATGGAATATTGATAATCCTTCACTCCAAGTCTCGCTATGTTCAGAAGAGCCGACATCTATCTCGAATTCCTTAGGTGCTGCACTATTAGGATTATGGTCATAACAAGTCCCCTTTCGTACCATTTTAATATTTCTCGATCCAAATCCGGCTAAAAATCCCATTCTGTTGAATTTGGCCAATGTGCCACTGCTGTTAAATAGGACCGCACTAACATATTCACTGTTTGGTTGATTAAAAAAACCCGACGGAATGGTCTTTTTCCCAACCTCATGTTTGTCAATATATTCTGTACTAATAACAAGTGCACCGTTTTCATCATATTTGTATTTTTGATCAAATCCATAAAGATATGTCGGGAGAGCAGTCGTTGTCCAAGTCATAGAGCCAGAGAAAAGAAAATCTTGAATTGCAAATACAAGCGGATGGCCTTTTACATGATCCAATTCCCAATACTTTTTTTGAATTTTCGAAAAAAGTGCGCTTCCAAATTTGATAGGCATGTTGTTTTTTAAAAAATTTTGGATTTCTTCCGGCGGTGGCTCAACATCCTGCTTTGAATTGTCTCCCTTGGTTAAATTTTTTGATGGATTTACTGTGAGCGCTTCAAAAAAGACCGTAGATGGATATTTAATGGCCATAAAATCGGGCGATGCATGGCTACGATCAATTAAAAAACCCTGTTCTGTTAAGAATGCAAAAAGATATAACTCCCAAAGTCGTGCATTAAAGCCTTCTGTTTGAAATTGTTGAACAAAATTACCGTCAACATCACGAAAAAAGTGAACCATCTCTGACAAAATGCTACGAGCAGGTGAATAGCCAGCCTTCTCTAAAACGGTTCTAAAATATGGGTGTAGCCGTTCCGGTGCAACCACGGGATCAAAAACGTCTATTTGCCTTCCATTTTCATCACCTTGTGGAAAAATACGTTTATCATCCTTCAGCAACTGCGAAAAAACGTCCTGCAATTGCTTGTATGCTATTTCAGATGTTTCTAATGAGGCATCCCATCTTATAGCCCGAAACCTTCCACACAAATCACGTCCTAAGACAATATAGGCAAAGTCATTATCCACAAGATCATGTAAAACTACACCTAATATTTCTTCATTTTCGTCTGCATACCATCTGATCTCATCGCTTATTCTCGAAGCCTCTGGACTCCGAGTGTAGGCAGCATAAGCGTCAAATTTGATCTTGGAAATCTCTTTCATATTTTTTTCTCTCGAATGCATAACTCCGTAGGTTGAATATTCCTTCCGAAGAGTCATGCAGAAGCCGTTATTTGGGGGAGTGGTCGCTACTCCAAATGTAGCCATCCCAACACCTCCTGAGACACGCTTCAAAATAGTTCTACTCCTGAAGCGGTAGGCTGTCAACCCAAAAATTCAATCATTAATTGCTTCCTGAATTTGTTAGAATTAGGGAATTTTATGCAACGCTCCCCCTTTCCTCCCTACTCAGTGCAATGCTTTTGAGGGAAACGGACCGGGCGGAAGTTCTTTGCGGTATTCGGTAGCGAGCCAGACAAAGTCGGCGCAATCCCGGTTCGCGAAGCGCATGGTTCTTTTTGTATCTTTCTCCCAGAACGCAATTGAACATTTCCCCAACAGTCCCCTATTCCCGCTAGATCTTTTTTTATGTAACGAGGTCCAAAGGAGTTCTGATGGGGGGAGCGGTATCGGTCCGCTGTTCACAGAGCAACGCCAGTGTTCACAGATCAGCGATTAGGGCCAATTCGGCAAGAAATACCTTGACACCTCACCTGGTGTGGGTACAAGATGACACGGAACAAGACACTGTATCTTAGCCGTCTAACTAGAGGCGGCGCCGGGGAAATGAATATGAAAGTCCGTGGTTTTACGCTGATTGAACTGCTAATTGTCGTCGCCATCATTGGCATTCTCGCCGCGATTGCCGTGCCCAACTTTTTGAATGCGCAAACCCGTGCCCAGATTGCGCGTGTCTTTGGGGATATGAAAGCGCTCTCTACCGCCATGGAGATGTACGCGCTCGACAATAACAGCCAATATCCCGACACCAATACAACCAACGTAAGCACATTCAAACCGTTCCAAAAACTGACATCGCCCATCGCCTATATGGCCTCATTGCCGGAGAGAGATCCTTTTATACTCGACATCTACGAAACTACAGACAAAAACTCGCTGGCCGGCGTAGGTCAATCCTGGTGGGATCCCTATCTATTGGTTGTCTTTCCAAAAACCACGTACTACGGGGCGGATGTTCCCGAATATGGCCAGTATAACATCGGCCCGCTGAAATATTTCATTGACAGTGTCGGCCCCGATCATATTTACGATCCTTCGGAGCATAATTGGGGGCGCGCTTGGGTTCCCTACACCGCCACCAACGGCCTAAAAAGCCGGGGCGAGATCTTTGTGTACGGCCCGGGCGGATCGCTCTCCGATCAGGTAACCCGTAGAAGCAAGTAGAAATAAAGGCAAATCAACCGGGGGGGTAGTTGATGAAAAACAAAAGGTTTTTTATCACGTTGCCGTCTATCGTTATTGCGCTCCTTATTGGTTCCATCTCGTTTTCAAAAGAGACGTTCGAGCCGGACGTCAATTCAAAAGCAAGCCCTAAAGAGTTACGCGTTGAGCTTCCGGGTCTGCCCGAGGATGCGGTTCAGTTGGACATGGTGCTGATTCCGGCGGGTATGCTCTACCCGGGTGATGAACTCGCCGCCGCCGTCGGTTCGGAAAACAAAGCCATCCCGATTCAGGAACCGTTCTATATCGGCAAATACGAAGTCACCCAAGCCCAGTGGAGAACGCTTCTGCCGTGGCGGCCCGATGCGTTCTATGGAATCCACAACGATATCCCCGTCTATTTCGTAAGTTGGGAGGACTGCCAGGACTATATCAACCGGTTAAATCAACTCGGCTTGGGCCGTTTTCGGCTCCCTACCGAAGTTGAATGGGAATACGCCTGCCGGGCGGGCACAAAAACCCGTTTCTGGTTCGGCGAGGGGCTGGAATGCGAAAAAACCGATCCGCAGTTCTACACAACCGAAACCAACGGCCGGAGGTTCTGCCGGGAACTCGATCCCTATATGTGGTGGGATGGAAACGACTGGTCCTACACCGCCAAAAAGGCCGGTGTCAAACGTCCCAACCCATGGGGACTTTACGATATGCACGGCAATGTTTGGGAATGGTGCCAGGACCTCTATTACGATGCAGCCCAATCGGGAAACGGCTCCGAGCCGGCTCGTAATGAACTGAATTTGCGGGGTGGCGGATGGGGGAACGCCGCTTCTCAATGCGCATCCGGCGCAAGAGGGAACGGAAAACCAAATTACCGTCACGGCGCGGTCGGGTTCCGTCTGGTCCGTGAATGTCAATAGATTTTGAGTATTTCAAAAAAAATAATTCCGTTTAGCCACGCATGTATTCACCCCCCTATGATCCCCCCGTAAACGGGGGGATGTCCTTGTCACAAGCCTAGAGACTACTCCCTCCCCTGTTTACGGGGAGGGTTGGGGTGGGGTTCAAAAAGGAAAAGACTTTTTAAAAATATTCTAATCCCCAATCCGTAACGGCGGCAGTTGGAACATTTCGCGATAGGCCTCGATAACCGCCAAGTAATTCTCGATGGGTACGCTTTCGGTAATCGCATTGCTGGCGGTTAAGATATGTCCCCCTTTCCCCATACCGGCCATAAGGCAATCACGGGTGTGTTGTTTAACTTCTTCTACAGAGAAAAAACTGAGGACATTGCCGCAATCGAGATTACCATACAACGTTATCTTATCCCCATAAGATTCTTTAAGCCGTGCCATATCCATTCCGGCATACATGTCGATTTCGATATAGCCATCGACCTCGCAGCCGGTTAAGAAATCATCGATCACCGGCCACAGGTTGCCGTCACTGGCATTTACAGCCCAGCCGCCCGCCTCATGAATCCGCCGTGAGACAGTGCGAACTTCAGGGACGATGAATTCCCGGTAAACCTCCGGCGAAATCAGCAGCGCATGACCGGCAAAATCCCCTCCGACACCGATCTGTTGTACACCCAACTCCAGGTACGCCTCGACATTAGCCAACGCACGTTTCGTAGCCAGGGTAAAATGTTCGCGCGCAGTTTCCGGATCTAGCAATAACGTTTGCAGGAGATCGATATCGTTCCAAACACCGTGCGCATAGGCGGGTGCAAGAATAGGCAAGTCAATGCCGCGGCGCTCCATCTCCTCCTGAAGATAGCGGTACACAAGCAGCTGAGCTTCGGGTGGTTGGATTCTTCCGGCCGCTGTACGTTCATTTCTGTGTTTCACATAGTCAACCGGATCGGGGGAAGGCGCTTTTGTGTGCGTCAATAAACCGGGATTCCACTCATGCGGCAAAGGATTGGGAACCACATAAAGCATGTCGTGTCCCAAAAGTTCGGCCAGGTCCAGACGGTCAACCGCAATTTGCCGTACCGCGCTTTGCCAGCCCAGTTCCCGCATCAGCCCGGCCCAGTTGCCGGGATCATCTGCATAGCATCTGCCCAACAACCGGTCGGCGATGGGCGAATACAAAACATATTCAAATATCGGCGTCCGGTCCGGCTCCTGATGTTTTAATGCGGCTTCAACACGTTCGCGCGAGGTCATGGCATGGACCATTCAATTCTCAGACAACAAATTGCCTAACCAAACACGTTCTCAATTCCCGGAAGTCCAACACAAAACAGCCGGGCTTCGGAACGACCATAATGCCCTGATGATACAATACAAAGGGGCGCATGCAATCCCCTAAAACCGTGGATCTGTAGCATGCGCCCCATTTAATGACAGACTATTCATTAAACCAAGAACAAACCAAGCATCAATGTAAAAAATACTCCAAGACGGAAGAGATATGACCTTGCGATCCAAGGGCCTGGCCGCTTGCACCCGCTGTGGCCAACGTATAGTTCGCGTATTGGAAGTTCGATGGTTCTCCGCAATTATCCGCGAGCACATATTCGGGATCCTCATCATGCAGAACCGCCGTCTCAACAACCGAAACGCCTTCTAAGGCAAATATCGGCTCCGATGATTGGATCAACGAATGATCCAAGGAGAGTACTGTACCTGATCCGTCTCCGGGAGGAACAACCAAAATATCGATACCGATACCCCCGGCGACAAGAATGCTATTTGTGATAGAAAGGTTATGATCGTATGCGCTGTACGTATCGTCTTCTCCAAACCGAATTGCGGTTCCCGCCGGTTCATACAAATCGCACTGATTAATCGTGATTGATGAAACCGATTCTGTTTCGGATTCCCAAGGCCTTAAATCCAAGCCAACTCCACTGTACGAATTGGCAAAAATGGAATTTGTAACTGTAATGTTGTAATCCTTGGCTTGAAGACCGTAGAAATTATTACAGGAAAAAATATCCGTAAGTGTCGCGGTGATAAATGCCCCGCCTTTTGCCGGATCCGGATCCGTGACAATCGCCGCCCCATCGCAATCCACGATCTTGACATTTTCGATCAGCGAATTGCCGCCTTCCAGGGAGATGCCATCACCGATGCAATCCCGAATCAGGCAATCGCGGACCGTGAGATTCTCGACATATTCATCGCGGATAGCATCATCGTCGATCTCATAGAATTCAGTGTCTTCGATAAGTGTTGTGGCAATAGGATCGGATGGGCCGCCCAGCGTAGGATTCCAATCAGTCACCGCCACACCGATTTGACAACCGTGAATCGTGCAGCCACGAACCGTGAGTGAATCATTCGAAGCGATCCCCGCAATCGAAAGATTGCTGGCTGCAATCGCGGCAAGTACAGGCCCGGATAAATCACAATCAATCACTTCCAATCCGCTGGCTTCAGTTGCGACGACAATATTGAATTCAAATGGATTGTGCCCCCCGGGTGTATTTTGAATGGTAAGTCCTTCCAAACGCACATTCGGAGCGGAGACATAAAGACCATAATCATCGGGCGTCGAAGGCGGTGCGCCCAAAAGAGGAAAAACAGCGGCCCACGCTCCCCGGGCCGCTGTGGTATTGGTGGCCACAATGACCGGTGTCTGCCCCTGGGCCGCGCGGAGGGTTAATGTCTTCGTGATTGTAACATCTTCGTTGTAGGTCGAACTGTCCTGAATCTCAACAATGTCCCCACTTGCTGCCAACGCAAGAGCGGCTTGGATCGATGTGGCATTTGCCGAGCCATCTTTTTTAACTGCAATGGTCGCGCCGAAACTCGGTACGGCCAAAGCCGCAAATAAAAATAGAGCGATAACATTTCTAAAAATTGAAATAAGTGACATGCCATTTTCCCTTCTTCTACGTTTGCTGCACCTCATTCCGGTCCGTACCGAATGAGGTAGTATTATAGCATGTTTTTTTGTTAAAAATGCTATGTCTTAAAATCCCCGCAAACATTAATTCATAATTAATTTTCGCCAGGAAATGTGTCCTTTACAAATCAAAATTGTCCATCCCTATTGATTTGCATCGTTCTTTTTGCCCTGCACCAAAAGTCTTTTGTGGGGAGCACTTTTAGGGACGATTGCCAACCGGACAATACAAGCAGGTAAATAGGTCACTCTTACTATAACGATGTGGCACGGAAGCACGATCCGATGCGAATTTGAGTTTTCACAGTTCCCTCCACTCTCCTTTATAAAAAGCCCTTGCGGCCGACACGATAAGCGTCAATGCCGTGAGCGGCAGAACGAACATGGTCATAGCTTGGCTGAATATCCTCAGGGAAGAATGCCCGCCAGCCGCTACTATCAAGAATGTGAGATACAAGAAATAATATCCAAAAAACAGCGCGCCCTCCCAGCGGGAGATACGGTGGCCCGTAAAGAAAATCGGCAAACAGGCAACCGCCACGGCGATCATCACCGGGATGTCAAAATCAAAAGCGGTTTTGGATACCGGAATACCCGAAGGCGCAACGACAGCACTCAATCCCAAAACAGCCAGGATATTAAAAAGATTACTGCCTACGACATTGCCAACAGCAATATCTGTCTCCCCGCGCAGGCCCGCCACGATAGAAGTCGCCAGTTCGGGCAAAGAAGTCCCCATCGCCACAATGGTTAAGCCGATAATCAGCTCACTGACTTGAAGCAGCCGGGCAATGGCAACCGATCCCGTTACCAGCAGGTGCGAACCAAAGATCAAAAGCCCCAAGCCGATAACCACCAATCCCGCTTGGGCCGTAATGGATTTCTTCCCGGTATTTTCAATCCGCTCACTGGATTCTTGCGCTTCTGTCTTTTGCTGCACTCCTGCATGACGGCTTGTCCGGATTGTCCATCCCGTATAAACGATGACGCCCCCGAATAAGACCAAGCCTTCCAATCTTCCGATAACCAAATTTCCGCTCATCCAATAGAGCAAAAAAGACGCAACCACAACCAAAGGTACATCAAGCCGCACAACACGTTGCGATACAACCAGCGGCGCGATTAAGGCACATAACCCCAAGATCGCGAGAACATTAAAGATGTTACTACCAACAACATTGCCTACGGCGATATCAGCCTGCCCTCTGAAAGCCGACAAAATGCTGACCGTGGCCTCCGGCGCACTGGTCCCGAAGGCAACGACAGTCAGCCCGATCACAAGCGGTGAAATTCCCAACATCGCCGCGATGCGGGAAGCGCCCCGCACCAAACATTCCGCACCGATTGTCAGCGCGGTCAGCCCGAACAAGATCAAGACAGCATTCAATACCATCACAGTCACCCCAAATCCAAAACCTTTCGTCCCAAAATTGCCATGATGACCGGCCTTCTTCTTACTATTGTACTATAATAGGACGTGGTACGGCCCGCCCGGTTGAATAGTGTCAGCCGAAAAAGCGGCAAGGAGGTCAAGCATGTTGAAACGTCTTCCTCTGTCATTTGGTGTTCTGTTGGTAATTTACGCCGATGCAAGTCTGCAGGCGTCTTCGCGTTTCCCGAACACACCCATTCCGGCACCCCCGCCTTACGATATGGCGTCGGCCGATTTCAATGGGGATGGTTTCTGCGACTTGATAACCGTCTCAGTAGGGCCGTCCGGAATCTACTACGACCGTATCCTTCAAGTCCTGCTGAATGACGGTGCGGGAGGCGTCTCCGAAACTAAAGCCGTACGTAAAGCGGGCGTATGGGACGAACTCGCTACGGCCGAACTGGATGGCGATACCGAGCCGGAAGTCTTGGTCGCTTGGAATAGCAGCATCTACCTCCTTGATTTCGACGGAACCGATACATCGATTCCCGGCTTGCCATTGTATACCTTCACTCGCCCGCTTTCAGGCTCCGGCGGTTCAGCTGAAGTCACAGGCATAGACGCTATCGACCTGGATAAAGACGGTATCACCGAAACGCTTGCCATCACCGCAAACTATGCGGAACCCATAGATGGTGTATACCATCGCCTGAGCACGATTGTCGTATTGCAGTTGAGCGGGGAAAGTTGGAAACCATTCAAAGAAATTAAGCGGTTCGATCTGGATTCGCCTGTCGAAATCGATCAGATTATATGGGTTGACAGCGCGGATGAGGAAACGCCTTTTCTATTCGGTTCTAAAAAAACGGTTCTATACAGTTCACAAAGAGACGATGGCGACGCGGTCGAAATACAAGATGTGTTCGAAACAGAACCGTCAATCCGCTATTCAAGAATCCATCCTGGACGGATCGCCGATTTTGCAAATCCGGCGGCAGCGCAAAACAGAGTTATTTCTATAGTGCATGGAAAGATACAATATTTAGAATACACGAAAAACGGTTGCGTTGTAGAAAGCGAATTACAGATGCCTATCACCGGCGGTACTGTATGCGATTGGAATGCAGATGGTATCGGCGATCTGATTTCATATCAGACCCAGTATTACAGTCCAGACTGCTTCATAATTCTCACCGGAAAACCCGAAGGCTACTTCGATAATGGTTTGGAGCCACGCGAAAACATGCCGCCGTTATCACGACACAATTGGCCGGAGACCGGAAGAGAAGTCTTTGGGGATATTAACGAAGATGGACTCGAAGACCGCATAAAGTCTTATTATTACAGTATGGGCAATGGACATGAGTCATGGTGGGTTGAAGTTGCCTTTGGCGATGCAATGGGAGATTTAAGCGAGGCCTACAGGCTGCCCAGCTATCTCTATGAAACGTTTGCTTTATTCGATTTTGACGGGGATGGCCATTTGGATTTGCTTCATGCTCCAGCAGAATTAACAAAGGTATATTTTTACAGGGGAAAGGGCGATGGGACTTTTTTTGAGCCTGTAGAATCTGAGGTGGCTTGCGCTGGAATCGGAAGCCGTCCGTTTCTGGGCGATTATAACGGAGATGGATTGGCCGACCTCTTATTCACCAATGGAGGAAGCGACTACGGTGAGTATCCCAAAATCTATATCGGTTTCGGACATGGGGATGGCGCATTTGGCAATCCCGAATCCTATACAGTTGTTTCGGAAAGCACCATATATGAGGGTTTTTATTTCGGTAGCGCCGACGACTTGATAGAAATTGTCGATGCCAATGGCGACGCATTGGATGACATCTGGTTTGGCGGAGATATCATGAGCGTGTGGATCAATCGAGGAACAGACAAGTCAAACGTCAGCGCTTGGCAAGAATATGATTTAGAGTAATTTTCTACCATTTTCCCAGCAGCGTCCAATTTCATGCCATGTATTATCCCGCACCATCTGTTGAATCTTTGCTAAAGCGGAGTAGCATAGAAATGTTGAAAAGACGATAGGGGCAGAATCGGCAATGGCGTCTATATCGATCACACAAAAAATCGTTGAAGTTTTTCTGCGTTCCAGTCTGTCTATTCTTTTGATCGTTATCTCCTTGTTGCTGGGTGCCGCCGCGCTGCTAATTACGCCTCGTGAAGAAGAGCCGCAAATCGTCGTCCCCATGGCCGATGTCTATGTTCAGGCTCCGGGGCTGTCGGCGGAACAAGTCGAACGGCAGATATCCACACGTCTAGAGAAACTCCTTTACCAGATTGACGGCGTGGAGCATGTCTATTCCATGTCCAAACCGGGCATGGCGATTGTTACGGTTCGGTTCTACGTTGGAGAAGACCGCGAAGACTCTCTGGTTAAAATCTACAACAAAGTCCAGTCCAATACCGACAATGTCACGGCGGATATAACCTCCTGGGTAGTCAAACCGGTGGAAATCGATGACGTTCCGATTGTCGTTGCAACCTTGTGGAGTGACGATCCGGAATCGGTTTCGGATTACGGATTGCGGCGGATCGCGGAAGAACTCGAAATCGAGCTGCAGGGGGTTGAAAACACCAACAAGACATGGGTAGTCGGCGGGCGTCAACGGCAGGTCCTTGTCGAACTTATGCCGGATGCCTTAGCGGCCCGTAGAACAACACCACTAGAAGTAGCTTGGGCCTTGGGTGTTTCTAATGTGCGCGTCAAAGCCGGTCAAAGCAACCATCTGGACCAGACCTATTTGGTCGATTCCGGCGTTTTTATCGAGGGAGTGCATGCGCTTCCCTCCCTCGTTGTGAATGTCGTAGATGGCGTCCCGGTCTATTTGCGGGATGTGGCTGAAATCCGGGATGGCCCGGCGGAACCGGTTTCATACAGCTGGATCGGCTTTGGATCGGCGGAGACAATCGAAGCCAAAAACGCTCAAGAACCTTATTATCCTGCTGTACATATCGCCGTCGCCAAGAAAAAGGGAACAAACGCCGTCTGGGTGGCGCAGGCCGTAGAAAAGCGGCTTGAAGAATTAAAAGAGTCACACTTGCCGGAGCATGTCCATGTCCGCATCACACGGGATTATGGCGAGACGGCAAACCATAAGGTGAACGAACTTGTAGAGAACCTGGCCGTTGCCATCATCATTGTTATCGGGCTAATTGCCTTCACCTTGGGCTGGCGCGAGGCGTTAATCGTTGCGGTTGCCGTGCCGATCACTTTCTCATTGACGTTACTCGTTAATTATTTAACCGGGTATACGATTAACCGGGTAACGCTGTTCGCTTTAACACTGGCCTTGGGCTTGGTGGTGGACGATCCGATTGTGGATGTGGAAAACATCTACCGCCACCTCAAGATGCGTAAAGAAAAACCATTGCAGGCGGTGTTATCGGCGGTTAATGAGGTACGCCCCCCGATTATCCTCGCCACGTTGGCAGTCATTATTTCATTTATCCCGCTCTTTTTCATCACAGGAATGATGGGACCGTATATGCGGCCTATGGCGCTGAATGTTCCCCTCTCGATGCTAATGTCGTTGATCGTGGCATTCACGATAACACCATGGATGAGTTATCACGTTCTGAAATCCGAGTCCGGACGCAAGGATGAAGAAGCCTGGAGCCTCGAGCGTTCCGCCATTTACCGCATCTATTCAAAGGTTCTCAATCCCTTCTTAGAAAGAACTTCACTGGCCTGGGGATTCCTGGGGCTTGTGGTAGTTCTGTTCGGCTTTGCGTTTTGGCTTGCGGCAGCGCGTTTGGTGCCATTAAAGATGCTTCCTTTCGACAACAAAAACGAATTCCAAGTCGTTGTCGATATGCCCGAAGGCACAAGCCTGGAACGGACAGATGGAGCGTTGCGGGCCTTGGCCGATGTTTTACGCGGGCTTCCTGAAGTGCGGGATGTCACGCTCTTCTCGGGTATCGCGTCACCGATGGACTTTAACGGCATGGTCCGTCACTACTATCTGCGCGAAGGAAACAACGTCGGCGATATCCGTATCAACCTGGTTCCTAAAAGAGACCGTGTCCACCAATCCCATGAAATCCTCTTACGTATCCGGGATGAATTGGAAGCGGCCGCTCAAGACTGGAATGCAAACATCAAACTGTTAGAGATGCCGCCCGGCCCGCCGGTAATTGCCACGGTCGTGGCGGAGATTTACGGCGATCCGGAGGTTCCCTACCAAGATCTGCAAACGGCCGCCTTATCTGTTGCAGATCGGTTGAGCAAAGAACCTCTGGTGGTTGATATCGATACCAGTGTCGAAGCGGACCAAACCAAATGGACATTTGCGCTCGATAAAGAGAAGGCCGCCCTTTCCGGTGTATCGACTGAGGATGTCGCCGCAACACTTCAACTAGCGCTTTCAGGCAACGCAGCCACACGTATGCAACTTCCTGAAGAGGTAAATCCGCTGCAAGTGGTCTTGCAGCTGCCACGAAAAATGCGTTCATCGCTGCAGGAATTGCGTTCCCTATACGTAAAAGGGCTCCCCGGGATTGCCAAAACCAGCGAGGCGGGCGGTTTGCGAGCAGCAGCAGTGCCATTGGTGCAAATCGGTGAACTGGGAAAACTTCAAGAAGAAGTCCAAGACCAAATGATTTATCATAAGGACCTAAAAAGGGTCGCTTATGTTTTTGCTGAGGTGGCCGGGCGCGCACCCGCCGAAGCCATTGTCGATACGCAATTCGATCAAATCGGCCAGGATGAGGCATCTCCCCCCGAGCAGGCCCGCCCCCTTTCTTCCCGAACATTCTTCTCGAATGGCGGCGGGATTCCTTGGTCGATCTCAGATGGCATCCACGTGATTTGGAATGGAGAAGGAGAGTGGCAAATCACACTGGATGTCTTACGCGATTTGGGGCTTGCTTTTGCCGCGGCATGTTTGGGAATTTACGTTTTGTTGATCTACCAAACGGGATCGTATTTCATGCCTTTGATTTTGATGATCTCAATCCCGCTGACCATGATCGGCATACTCCCCGGTTTTTGGTTGCTGAATCAGGTCGGCACGCGGATGGTCGAGTTGTACCCCAATCCGGTTTTCTTTACGGCCACAGCCATGATCGGCATGATCGCCCTTTCCGGTATTGCCGTTCGTAATGCAATCCTTTTAATTGAATTCGTCCACGAATCCTTAAAAAAGGATATGCCTTTGCGTGAGGCGCTTTTAGCGGCGGGCGCGGTTCGGTTCCGGCCCATTTTCCTTACGGCGGGAACGGCGATGTTAGCCGCCTGGCCGATTACGTTGGATCCGATCTTTTCCGGTCTGGCCTGGGCGTTGATTTTTGGCTTATTCGTTTCGACAGCGTTTACACTGATCGTCATTCCTCTGACTTATAATCTTGTTTACCGCAATCGCCCCGGTCACGGATTGCAACAGAATATCAACATCGGGAACGAAGAATCATGAAAAAGACTCACTTCACAGTTCCGATTTTAAAGGCCGTTGCAGGCCTACTCGTACTGGTCATCATCGTCGTTTGGATGTCCGGAGGCTTCAGAGACAAGATCAGCCCGGATGCCGAAAGCGATATTCCTGCAAGGGCAATATGGCAAGGTCCGACAGCCGATGTCGAGGCAGAATCGCAGACGGTTATCGAACAGGTTGTGGGTTCGATTCAGGCCGCCAAACGTACCACGGTTTCCTCAAAGATTCTCGCGCAGGTTCTAAAAGTCCATGTAAATGCCGGGGATATCGTAAAAGAAGGCCAAACCATCATTGAACTGGATGCACGCGACCTTAAGGCCCGCGTGGAACAAGCCCAGCAGCAAACGGAATCCGCCAAAGCGACCTTGGACCGCGCACAGTCTGACTTTCAGCGGGCTGAAAATCTGTTAAAAACGGGAAACATTTCACAAAGCCAAATGGATTCGGCCCGTGCCGAGAGAGATGTCGCCCTCGCAGCCTGGGAGCAGGCCAAACGCGCCGTGGACGAAGCACAGGTTGCATTAACATACGCCAAAATCAGCGCCCCCGTTTCCGGGCGCGTTGTAGAGCGCTTGGTGGAACCGGGCGACACCGTGGCCCCCGGGCAGAATGTTCTTTCGATATATGATCCTCAAACCATGCGGCTTGAAGTTCCCGTACGCGAATCGGTTCTATCCGCCTTAGACCGCGAAAAAATCGGCGTCTCCATTGACGCCTTACAGGTGGAGCTGAACGGACAAGTCGATGAGATCGTACCCCAAGCCGAAACCGGTTCGAGAACGTTTCTCGTAAAAGTGACATTGCCCAAACAAGAAGGGCTTTACCCGGGGATGTTTGGCCGTCTCACAATTCCTGTCGGAAGCCGCGAACAAATCTTCGTTCCAATGAACAGCATTGAAAGCGTCGGCCAGCTTGATTTTGTGCAGGTCGTTGACGCTGAAAACCGGCTGCATCGAAGATTCGTGACCTTAGGCAGAAAAACCACCGATAACCGGATTGAAGTCTTGAGCGGTCTCAAAGCCGGTGAAAAAATCGCGCTTAAAGCAGATCGCCAATCCGTATAATAAACTGCGCGGCGCCCTAAATAAGGAAAAACAGCACTCGTCCGCGTTTCCTGCTATTTCTTGTTGCCTTTTCCTTTATTGGCTTTCGCATTCGATTTCTTTTCTTTGTTCGACTTTTCGGCTGCCTTGGAAGAATTGCCCTTTTTCTTATTTTCGTTCTTTTCCTTCTTATGCTTTGCAATTTCCTGCTTTTGCTCTTGGGTCAGGACTTCATCCAACACACCTTCCAAATCCTTATCCTCCTCGAGCATCAGCCTGCCGATTTCCGCTTTTTGCTCCTTGGATATTTTGACTTTCTTGGCGGCGTTTCGAATTTCCCGATTACGATGCTTGGGATTGTGACTCCAACCGAATTTCCGGGCATCGTGCTCTCCCAGCAAATCAGGCAGCCCATTATAGGATTTGAGTTTCTCTTTTTGCTCCTCGTCCAAGACCTCTTCTATTTTGTCATTCCGCTTCCGATAAATTTCTTCAACCTTTTTTTGAATATCGTTTTCTTGCTCGGCAATATCCTTAAGGATTCCTTCGACCTTCGTGACCTGTTCCGTTTTAAGATCAAGTGACGAGCGAAGTTGTTCAACCTGATCTTTTGCGATATCGCCCAGAATTGCCTTCACATCGCTTTGCGCAGATAACGATGTTGGGACAAACAAAACCAGCATGGGAACATAGAGTACGTATTTGTGCAATTGCCGCATGACTCACTTCTCCTTTACCCGTTCGGTAATGTACTCCCCACACCCTACATAGGCTTCCCGTATGGCAAAGATAATACACATTGCCGCAAAAATCTTCTATTTGCCCTGCCCCAAAACATCCATTTTATGCAAATACAAATTGCCAAATCAGCCGGTAAATAGGCCATTCATTTGGGAATGATTCAAATTCAACACGGGATCATTAACAGACGGCAGGTAGCGACAATTATTCCATCTGCAAATATAAATCAACACCCCAAAGGAAAGTTCAATGGACAATCGCCTGTTGGAAGCCTACATCCCAACAACCATCATAGAACAAATATCCCAACAATCCGGAATAAAAGAGATTATTACGGATTATTGTGTCGTAACCGCTTCGTCGGATTTCATTGTCGCGGGATCTTCATGACAGATTGTGCAGGATCCTTTTGTACCCACACCTTCCTCATGACAATCCGTGCAGTCGAAACCGGAATGCATTTCATCCAGCGGCACACCAGCCACAATCTTGTGGTCAAATGTCTGGCTGTTCCACCCATCGGTATGGCAGGATACACAGTCGGTGCTCAGTTTTTCGAATTCACCGATATGCTTGTGGCATTGCCTGCAACGCAATGAAGTGTGATATTGTTTCAGCGGCCAGCCCGTAGAATCGTGCACAAAAAGATCATCCGGATTTCTTCCGTGACAAAAACCACAGTCTTCATCTCCATGGCAGGTAAAGCAGACATCATGCAAATCGATCTCAGCCAATTGCCCCATGGGGTGCAGTTCTTCATCGTGAACATGACAACGCTTACAGCCCTGCTGTTGGTGGCATGACGAGCAACTCCAATCCATATAGAGCTGGGCATGATTTTTATGATGGAAAGGCACTTTATCGTTTTCATCAAACTCGGTGTTAAAAACGATCAGTTCCTTCATTTCAATTGGTTGGTAATGAGAATGCTCAAATGGTTTCGTGGCCGTACCGTTTAAACGCCCGCCTGCCTTTTTTTCATGGCAGACTTCACAAGCCGTATCCTTATCCCATTCGGTATGGCAACCAAGACACTGCCGGTGATAGGCGCCCTTTAATCCCGGCTGGGCGATATCTTCATGAATGATATCCTGGGGATGGCAGCTTATGCACTTTGCATGCGGTTGCCCTTCGGGAGTGAAGTGGTGACAAGTCTCGCACCCGCTGGCCATGGTAACCATATCCGAGTGCGCCTTGTGATTGAAACGCACAGGAACATAAAGGTCTTCAAGCGCATCCAAGATGACAATATCCGGAACAACTTCTTCAACGACATCCATTTCATGCCGGGGACATACGCGCAAACAAGGATTCTCTTTTGTGGGATTTGGGCAACTATGGCAATTCATACAATCCATAGACTCGCCGTGCATCTCCTGAGCCGCTACAGCCATAGGTAACACACTCGCCACTGCAATACTCAACAATCCTTGAAATAAAATGGTCTTATAGCCGAACCTGTTCATGATCAATCGCGCCCTCGCGCAACTTAACTACTTTCTTCGGTTGGAAAAGCAATTACAGGGAATACAATAACAATGATCCGATAGATCACGATCAACGCCGAAATCAGTCCCACCGTAACAGCGATTTCACCGAAACTTGGGAAATATTGTTCTGTCTTGTAGACCGGTGTGTAGGCAATAATAAATACATTGATTCGATTCAGAGCCACACCCAACACGACCAAAGTGGCCGAAGTAAACAACAGCCCCGGACTTTGCCGTACACGCCGGAAAAGCAACATCAACATGGGTACAATTACGCCCAGAAGAATTTCTAAAATAAAAAATTTTGACTCCGTGGAACCATCCACGACATAATGCAGTGAATCGCGAATCGCCAAATCCCCCAACTTGCAAGCCAGGTAAATGCCAAGAAACAGGGGAATCACCTTGGCTAGCGGTCCCAAAATATTCATCTCCGCGGGACAGCGAAAAGAACGCGAAGCCAGCATCGATTCAAAAATTACCATCGGAAAACCAACAGAAATCGCAGAAAGAAGGAATAACAGCGGGAGTATCGGTGTATACCAAAGAGGATGGATCTTTGTGGGAGCGATAACCATCAGTGCCCCTAAGGAGGACTGATGCATACATGAAAGCACAACACCCGCGATAACGAATAAAGTCAATATTCGCTTAAATGTCTTTTCAGAAATCCGGACAAAGAAATCGATCAATGGATTGAAAACTTTAAACGGACCTGGAAGATTCGCACCATCCTTGAATTTTTCGACAACAACAATTTGCCAAAACTCAATATAAAGAACGGTCAAGTAAGCCATTACGCACATGCCTACTTCAAACAGAACGGAATGGCCAGACCACATTGAGGGCACAATTGGATGCCAGATGTTGTAATAGCGGCCCAAGTCAACTGTCAAACCAAGCCCGACAAAGGTATACCCCAGCAAAGCTGTTAGAAGCGCGGGCCTTACAATCGCGTGATAGCGCTCGCGATGGAAAATGTGCGCTAATGCGGCCGTTGTAAATCCTCCGGCCGCCAATGCGACGCCTGTCGCCACGTCAACAGCGATCCATAAACCCCATGGGTATTGATCATCGAGGTTGGTTATTGAGCCGATTCCAAAAATGAAACGGTAAATTGAGTACCCCAAAGCCATTGCAACAAATGCCAGCAGGACACAAACACCGGGCGTAAATATCTTTCTTGGTACCGGACGTGGAGGGTGGTGCTCATGCATCTTGCTGACCCTCCTCACCAGGCTTGTTTTCATCCGGTTCGTGATACAAACAAGTAATGCCGCCAAGCACTGCGTAGAGTGCTATTGGCGGAATGAAATAGCGAAAGATTCCATGTTGAATCTCTTCAGTCAGGCGGGGTGGAGCTTCTTCCGGTAATTCCGGAAGATTCAATTCCGTAAACGGTTGGCTGGAAATATATAGCCAAGAGGTTCCACCAACCTCATGCTCACCATAAATGTGGTTCACGTATCGTTCCGGATTTTTTTCAATTCGGCTCTTGGCCAATTGCAGAAGGTCACCCCGTCTTCCGAAAGTCATACATTCTGTTGGGCAAATCGTAACGCAAGCCGGGGCCTGTCCGCCGGTAGAAATTCGTTCGTAACAAAGCGTGCATTTCCGGACTTGCGGGGTAAGCGCGTTATGGTATTCATACGTAGGTATTTGGAAGGGACAGGCCACCATACAGTACCGGCATCCCATGCATCGCGATGCATCATAGATAACAGCTCCATTGGGCTGTTTTTCCAATGCGCTGACTAAACAAGCCGAAGCACAAGCAGGATCGTTGCAGTGCATACACTGAACTTTGCACCAGACCGGCTTCTCTTCACCATTTGAGCCCGGATACTGATTTACAACCGTGTAATGCCCGGCATCGGGCCGCCGATGCTCCTGAAACACCGATTTGTTTTCGAAAGTAGCCAAGGGCTGCACCGGCAACTTATTTTGGTTGTTACAGGCCCATTCGCATTTTCGACAACCAATGCACTGAGTAATATCAGTCAAAACACCGAAGCAATCGTCAAAATCACCAATGGATACCGATTCGTTAGCATTGGCTTCAGTTTCTGCCAAGCAAGCGGCACCCGCAGCTCCAATTACTTTGAACCAATTTCGCCGATTCATAATGTCCCCTACCGAGTAAAACGTGAAACGTCCTCGGTAATTTCATGCAGCACCGTCCATACCGGTACGCTTATGATTGGCAACGTTGGATCACGCCGTCAGTTTCTGTAAATGGTTCCTGTGACAGCGTGCATTCGTCGCCTCCCTATTTAGTAGTATAGCCCAAAAAGAAAGTTATCAAAGCTTCTCAATCAAGCCTGCGTTTAAATAAGAACAAAAATCGTCCTATATCGGTTCATCATTTCTGTTTGCTTCATTCAATTCAAAAGCAAGTGAGATATTTAACTTCTTTAAATAAAAAGATCTATCAGATAGTTTTTCAGCGAAATATGGCTGGCGTCGGTTTAGCCCTGTGACTAGCCCTGTTTTTAGGTCCATTTGAAATAAGAGGATTTTTCTGTTGTGGTGCGTATGGGGAACTCGAAACGAGTTCTCCAAGAGTCGGTGGGCAACGCAGAATGATGATCAGGGATTCAGGGACTCCATGCCGCCATGACCTAATGAGAACTTTGGAGAACGCCCTTAATTATTCCCCCTCTTTTACTAATCCCTGTTGCGTGAATTGTCTCAATTGTTCAGAAATCTCACGCACTGCTTCATTGAACTGATAAACCGTGGCTCGGCGGGATACCGTTACAAATAGGATCGTAGAAGCCGCCGACAACCCCAGCAATCCTCCCCACACAATGGTACCGGCCATAATAAATTGCGGAGTGATTCTTGTAAAAATGTCTTTCATAGCAACGGCCTCATTCGCGGCAATTGCAGTTGAATTGAGGGATGCCTCAGACATAATCAGCCATGACTCTATAATTTTTGGATAAAGAAATACAAAAAACGCGTAGACATAAAGCACAACACCAAACGCCACACAGCCCCACAAAACAGCAGTAATCCATCCCAAAACTTTGGCACGGAATTGAGAGCGTCGAATAATTGATGACACATTCGGAAGAGATGAATTTCTGACATTTGCCTCCTTATTTTCATCCTGTATAAGTAATTCATCTCCAATTTTTTTATCAGACATCATGATTCATTTCCTCCATAACACGGCGCAAAGCACGTTTTGCATAATGAATACGTGAACGAACAGTTCCAAGTTGGCAATCGAGCATCTGTGCGATTTCATCGTAAGACATATCTTCCACAAATCTTAAAATAAGGACTTCACGATGCTCGGGAGTGATCTCATTGAGACATCTTTCAATTTGCTCTGTTTCCTCAACCAGAAAGACAGGGTCCGCGCTGCATTCATCTTCAATTTCTACATCCGCTAATGAAATCTCCGATTGATATGCTTTGCGGAAATATAAATTCACTTTGTCCCTAGTAATGCGATAGAGCCAGACACGAAACGCTTTGGGGCTTCGAAGCCGGGGAAGATACCGGTATGTATCAAGCCAAACTTCCTGAAGTATGTCCTCGAAATCACCCTCCGGACCGACAAGCCGTCCTATGAAATAACGGAGGCGCCGATCATAGACTTGCACCAATTCAGTAAATGCGGCTTCATCGCCCCCCTGAGAGCGAATGACCAGTGTCTGCTCCCATAATCGGTCAAAGAAATCACTCATCACACGTTCTAATCATTGCCTCAAAAGATAGGTTGCGATTGCCCCCCAAAAAGTTCAATGTCGCGGCAATTTAATTCTATTGATCTGGTTAGAATAACGAAGAACGTGCCTTTCTCTCTACTTCTGTTGCTGGACTCTTTGTCATACGTACAGGCTATAGGTTAATAAATTCCCCAAACATCGATAAAAGTGGATGGTTCTGAAGCGAGAGCAGGATCCCCATCGATTTCCGCGCTGGCTCGCCAATTGGTGGGATCGTCATAGTCACCATTCACGTCGATGACCTGCAAAGATGGGCCATCGCCATCCGGCTCCTCCGGCCATGGATCGGCATCATCGTATTCAAATTCCAAGATAGTATTTCCATCGGCATCGGCCAATCCAATTTTTTCACCGCCATTACTGAGATGACCGCTATATTCACCATAGACGGCATAGCCTTCTCCATAGCGAAATTCGAATGCGGATTTGTTGTAAACCAGCAAGAGATATTCCTGAGGCTCCAATGATGGAGCATCATCGGCGCTGAACTCAAACTCAATCCCATCTACGAATTGGACATTTGAAAGATCTAGCGTCAACTCCTCGCTTGTATTCATCAATTCAATAAATTCGAATTCGTCTTGATCATCAAAACCTGCCGCAATCTCACTATCACTCGGGGAGGATGGGTGGTAATGAATTTCAGTAATCCGCAGATATTGGCTTACCGTGCTCGAAACATCGAAAGCGGCTTCCGCAAGTGTTGGCCACTCATCGCCTGAATACACGCGGGCCATCTCCTGGGCAGACTGTCCAAGGACAACCGAATCCCCCGAATACACCAGCGCACCCGGATTAACAAGCATCAAAACACCGGAAAAAAAAGAAATACTAATTATAGATCTTGCTCTGTTCTTCCACATAGTCTCTATTTCTTTCATCCATCCTGTTCCAGCGATTCACAATCACAGTGATACGCCGTGTCTTAGAACATTGTCTATGGCAACTCGGCCTTCATCCTATTAACACGGCTGAAATCCATAACTGCCGGATATGATTCGTACCTTTAGGCTGATCGCATCTCCTTTTCATTCAGTGAAATATATAACGGTTGAATGAATCCGTTATTGCAATTCTAATCTTCAGCGCTTTGCTTCTTGGGATATAAGGCCATTTTGGAGCAACTATCCATCATTACACCAGACATGCGGTTCCACAAAAAATAAAAACCATATCCAGCACACAACCTATCTCTATATTATTCAATAGATTACAAGACTATTTTTCACTATTCAAAGAAATCAACATAAAAGATCCCAAGGAAGGTGATCCGGCTGATTATCCCACTGAGCACGGTCCTCAAGGTGACGCGATTCGCATTTACAATTACGTACGTTGTGTCCGAGACAGCGTTTCTCAACAGCCTCCAACAGATGTATCACATTGGAGTATCAAATAAGAAACGGACTTCAATACAGTTTCGCAGGACGGCGTACAAAAGAGGGATCTTGGAGGATTTTGTCCATGAGATGTACGAGCCACGCCGCTTTTAGGAAGGCGAAGAGGAATTGTGTATTTGCAGCAATCCCGTTAGCAAATCCGCGCGTGCAGCGATAAAATGCTTCTGTTAAAAACAGAGTGAACGATCTGTGACACAGAAAGTCGCTCGAATCAAGGCAAACATAAATGCATTCCGCCCCCCTCAACATGATAAAAAGACGAATTGAGGAAACTCTCATAGCAGATATCGATAGGATCGTAAAACGAAAGGACATAATGATTTTCAAAAAATGGAAAATCAGTGTAAAAGAAATCGTTAGCCGGTCCCTAATATGATAACGCCATCATTGAAAATCTGGACTCATCCGGGGAAAAACAAAATTCACTCACGGTCGAGTTCGGGGTAATCATGACACTTTAAGACAGGTCGTTAAGTAAAGTGGCACCTTAAAAAAAGTAAGATATGTCAGGATCATTTCTATCAGGCATTGCAAAATGAAAATCTCAAATCGTGTGACAGTGCTTATTGGGCTAATTGCGGGACTCGGAGCCTTGGGGATACAAACAGCGTTGGGAGAGCCAAGCGTACGCCTCCCCATGAAGGAACCATTTGAGCAATCCCAGCGATATCTGTGGTACAGCAAACCGGTGCACGATTCAAAGATTGTAGACGATATGGAATCTCGCACCGGATGGTCAATACGCTCGCTCGGCGATGTGAGTTACACCAAGGAACGCGCAATCGACGGTATAATATCGCTGCGTTACACATGCCCGACACCGGATCGCGAGAAAATTCGCAGTGATGTTGAAAAGGACGGCATGTACAGCGGCGGATCGGGAAAAGGTTCAAGCGCTGTGCGCACCTTCGATGAGCCGCAAGACTGGACACATTATAACCGGATCGCGCTTTGGGTGTACGTTCATCCTGAATGCGTGGGCTACAATACATTTTATATCGGCTTTAACTGTCTGGGTGTGCAGTCCTCGGATGTCGTTTCTTCATGGGGCGATGACGAATACATCACACCGATCCAAAATTTCACAACACCACATTCTGTCACTGCGATCCACAACCTTACTCCGGGCCAATGGAATTATATTCTTTGGGAAATCGGCGATTTGCAGCGGGATCGAGTAAAACACTTTTTCATTTACCAGCGTCTACGCGGCCGCACGGCGCCGGATATATCTCTTGCAGCTTACGATATTGATCGCATCGAGTTGCAACGTGTAGATGCGGAAAAATACCGGGGATGGGATGTTCCGGATGGCAAGGTCGCCTTTAGCCACGTTGGGTACCGTCCCAATGATCGTAAAACGGCGATTGCATCCGAAACCGGTGCAACGGTTTTCCAAGTATTGAACGCCCGGACCGGTGATATTGTTCTCACCAAGAGCCTCGAAACCATAGAGAATGATCGCGGTCAATTTGAGGTACTTGATTTTTCTGAAATCGATACACCTGGAAAATATCAATTGCGGACAGGCAGCCGTGTGACCCGGCCCTTTGAGATAGGCGATGACATCTGGAAAAGCCCGATTGAAAAAGCCATCAATTTTTACTATTGCGAACGGTGTGGTTTCGAGGTTCCCGGGATTCACACTGTGTGTCACGCCGACAGGTTTGGTGAATACAATGGTATAAAGCGTCCCATCAATGGCGGCTGGCATGATGCGGGGGATTTGTCGCAGGGATTTTTCCAAACCGGAATGTCCGTCTACGCGATGCTCGAAAATATCCATCAATTAGCACAACGCAAATCAGCGCCTGATTTAGAGATGCGAATTGCGGAGGAAGCCGCATGGGGATTGGAATGGATATTAAAAACCCGGTTTGGCGATGGATACCGCATCACCTGGACAACAACGCGAATTTATACAGACAGCATTGTAGGTACACCGGACGACATCACCAGCAAACCCGTTAAACGCCCATTTGAAAACCTGCTGGGGGCCGCCATTGAGGCCTACGCCGCGCGTGTTATGGAGAAATATGATCCGGACCTGGCAGAACGGTGTCTTGTGGCCGCAAAAGAAGACTGGGACGCTGAGATAATCGATGCAATGCCTCAGCCTGACTGGGATTACCTGACATTGGCCTGGGCGGCAATCGCATCGCTGCAAATGTTTGAAACAACAGGCGATCAGCAATATGCCGATGCAGCATCAGCAGCGGGAACCTTACTCACGGACTGTCAGGAACAAAGATTTCCAGACGGTATTCCTCTAACAGGCTTTTTCTATCACACTTCAAAAAAAGAACGCATCGTCCATCACCAACATGCCGCATTCGAAGAATCCCCGCTTATCGCCTTAGCCAATTTGTGCGCGGCATTACCCGGCCATAAAGACTGGATGAAATGGTATGCCGCAGCCACACTCCATTCAGAATTCTTCCTTAAACGCGGCACACAATACACCGAACCGTATCACATGCTGCCCGCATCTGTATACAAACGTTCTGAATTTGAAGGTGTAAAAGATTCCATGGTGCGCGCCACACTGCTCGCGCAGTTTGAAGACGGCATTCCACTGTCGGACGAGTATTCTTTACGTTGTTTTCCTATATGGAACAACCCATCATTCCATGGTCAAACAACCGTACAACTTTCAGAAAATTTGGCGTTAATAGCATCGGCACGCTTGCGTGGCGACCTTAGCGGAGAAGAAATCGCTGCACAAAATCTTCGCTGGATTTTTGGACGTAACCCCTTCTGTCAAAGCCTTATGTATGGAGAAGGCTACGATTACCCTCCGCTCTATTCGCCCAGTGGCGGGGATATGGTCGGTGCCTTGCCCGTGGGTATTGACTCGTTGGGTGGGGATGAACCGTATTGGAACAACACCAGTTATCCAACCTTTAAAGAAGTATGGGTGGTATCCACAAGCCGCTTCTTGTGGAATGCCGCATTTATAGCAATGCCTGCACTGGTGCGGGGACAAGTGAATGGCTCCAAAGACGAAATTCTCTTTGTAAATCAAGATACCGGACAAACATACAAGGCATCGTTGGATACCGATGGTACATTCGCCATTTCACTTTCAGCAGGTGCATACGCCATAAAAGCCGAAAATGCCTTATGGAACATAACCGTGGTTTCAGGTGGGAATTATTCGATCAACTTGGATACATCTCGTACGATACGGATAACGTTACAATCGGAAACTAATACGGACGGAACGGTTCTTCTAAAGGCAACTCTTGAAGGCCAAGGATCGTACACCGTCGCACTTCAAACATTCAATGCAGATATAGAACAGCCGATGAATCGCGTAACACTTACAAAGGATCAGCCTTTTCCCCTGCAATGGAGGCTTAAAGTTAAAAATCACGATTCGCCCTGGATTGCCGTTCTGATCCCGGATAACGAGCCCAATTGGAAAGTCGAGGCCATTGGAACGATCGACGAAAGGTGACCATCGGGCTGCTGCTGTACTGACCAATAAACTATCAAATATTGATAACCAGAGAAGCATGTTTTTTGATAAGAAAGATCGCAGTTGCCTTTCTTTCCCACAAATGTCTCATTTCCATACACAACATAGACTATGTAGAGATGGAATATGTACCGTTAGCGTTGGTCCGATGTACGCCGGACAGCCTCACGGTGTCCAGTTTGCGAAAACTTAGCCCCTTGAGAATCCCGGTGGGGCTCACCAAGCCGATGGATCGGGTGCGGGGATTCTGTTTCCCGTGCCCATCCTCAGAAAATCCATCGGACAGTAGCCCCTCCATGCCTTAAAAACTTAAAATTCAATCCGAAAACTGATACAACTGTGAACAATAATATGGATGGTAAAGGAAATCCCTTATGAAGAGTGGTCTATTCTCACGCCGGGAGGCGATAGCAAGCATAAGCGCGGCGTTTGTGGCGGCGAACGCTCGCGCGGACGATCGGAAGCCGGCGTCTTTGGCCGAACATGGCTTTTGGGATTACACCACGCCCTATACCGGCGGGATGGAGGCATTCGAACGTGATGACTACATGCGTCTGTTGGACGACATGGCTGAAGCGCGTATGAACTCTCTCATGATCTGTATTAAATGGCTCACGACGGGATACCGCTCGCGCTTGCCGTTTCTCGATCAACTCAACGGCAACATCATGATCGAATCGGACAACCGCTTGTTGCGCGATGTGATTGAAGCCGCTTCTGCACGGTCGATCAAAGTCTGGCTGGGCGCCGTCGTCAGCATCCATGTCCTGGAAAATTATGGCGGCAATCCCTATGCCGTGCATGACAAACTTCCCGGGAACATGCCCATCGTCCCGTTCGGAATGTACGATCCCGATATGCCGGAATTTACCGAACGCGCTGTGGCCATCGCGGAGGAAATCGTCGAATTATTCCCGGGCATTTATGGACTGGAAATTGAACTTGAGAATTGCGGCCGCGAATCTCCCCACCGCATCGCTCCCTATGAAGCCTGGGCGAAAGAGAACGACCGGAAACCCTTCGCGGAACTGGGGCATCCTTTCAATCCTCGCGTCTTCGACGTCCCCGAATGGCGCGACTACACCACACACCGGCGCATTGAAGTGCTCCATGCCATCGAATCGGCGGTCCGCGCCAAGGGATTCGAGGGCCAGTTATCCACAATCTTCGAGAATTCGGGAATTCAATACGCCGTAGGCATGGAAGTAAATCTGCGCGTATTTCGCGAACAATGCCCGAGCTGGATCGGCATCACCTACGAGCACGATAAGTGGAACCACCGTTACGGCAACATGGACCTCAACGTCGCCACGCCAAAAGAACTCGGCATTACGGTTTACAATCTGCCGCGCGGCGTGATGACCTGGAGCGACTATTGGCCTATGCCTATCCCCATAAAAGATAATTGGCGCATGGACATTGAGGATATCCAGTTATTCCGTCCCGATGGCGTCTGGTGGTTCGGCGCGGGCACAAAAAATGACGGCGCTCACGCCAATCTCTCCCGTCTGCGCGAAATGGGATTCGAATCCGGCGAAGACGCCCGGCGTGCGCTTTTGCGGCTTTTGGCGCAAGCGGGATTGTGAGATTCGCTTAAATAAATCAAATATTATGTGCAACAAGTCCCAAACACCTATTGTGCATAATAATACGAAAACAGACCATAGCCTTCATCCAAGAATTGGCCTTGGTCATTTCTAAATGGAACCGAATTGCAATCCTATACATCTTGGATTGCTGAAAGGATTTCTCTCCGCATCAGAAGTTTGCATAAATCCTTTGGGCACACACTCATCCATCCCTTTTCTTCATCAAAAATGGGCCTTAACCATTATTATGAGCGACTGGCAAATTGTAGGGTAATACTGCATGGAAGCGGTCAAGGTCTCTCCCATCAGCGCCAACCTTATTTTCTCCCTTGCCGGACTCTGCTATAATCCTTGACAGGTACGAGGATTTATTTGCGCCGCATTTTGAGGATAGACCAATGCCCGGCAAGGGAGGCATTCTATGATGCGAATAAGGGTTGAAGCGTTCACCTTAATCGAACTCCTGATTGTTGTAGCAATTATCGGTATTTTAGCCGCGATTGCGGTACCGAATTTTCTAAACGCACGGATACGAGCCAATATTTCCCGGAGCAAGGCTGATATGCGCATGTTGGACGATCAAGCCGTGCTAAGGCACATGGACTCCGGCCTGTGGTTAATCGATGGAAACGACTGCGATGGCTCGGAGAAATGCTGTTTTCCTGATGGATGGACCTTCTTCGGACTCAAACCCGGCGCCGCCGGTGTGAACTGCACTTTTGGCGATAATCACTTCGATGGACGTATTTGGGCTCTCTTAACCACACCGGTTTCCTATATCGGTTCGATACCTCTGGATCCATTTGCGAATGGTATGTTTTATGGATACGAAGACACCGAATGTGCCAACAAAACCGGATTTCAATACTTGATCTTTGCGGCAGGCCCCGATGGTGATCATGGGCAGTGGGGGATCCCCTACAACGGCAGTAATGGATTAGCATCCGTCGGAGATGTTTATCGCTCCCGTTATTTACGAACGGGCAAGAACAGCTGGGGATGGGTAGGCCACGGAGATTCTTGGTAGCCGGAGTGCACAACTCACATTACGGTGAAGTTTGCTGACGAATGCAAGTGCATGTACCGTTGGCGTGGACCTGATATGTACCTGATAAATACAGATGCAACCATGACAGCATTCGTATAAATGAAAACACTTTAAGAACTGATGGAATGGAAATAACAGAATGGACACCCATGATCGTAGAACGTTCCTGAAATACACCGGGGCGGCCGTTGCCAGTGCCGGTTCTTTGGGATGCGAGACAATGAAAAGGCATAATGCGAGCGATTCGAGAGAATTCGCCGTACGTATTGAAACGCCCGGTAAGCCGCTTGCCTTCAGAACGTTCACGATTCTTAGAGATCGAATTCAGCAGCGTTGCCCTGTGAAGGTGGTTCAGGTCGATGCTGACGCGCAGATCATCCTATCCGTTGATGATTGCTTACCACATGATGCGTTTTGCATCGATCAAGTCGATGAGGCCGTCCGCATCGGCGGCGGTTCCCCGTTGGGCCTACTCTATGGGGTTGGTAAGTTCCTTCGAACCAGCCGGTATGATGAATCTTTCCGGCCTTCAATGTGGCGGGGAACATCAGTGCCCCGTGGTTCCCTTCGCGGGATGTATTTCGCTTCCCATTTCCATAACTGGTATCAACAAGCATCCGAGCCGGAGATTTCCCGGTATATGGAGGACCTGGCGCTCTGGGGGATAAACGCTGTGATGGTGGCCTTCCCGGGAATCAACCTGCATGGTTGGAACGATCCACAGACGGAGCCAGCCGTTGCCATGATCCGTCGATATGCCAAATCGGCCAGGGCTATGGGACTCCAATTTGCCATCGGCGCAAACAACATGATGTTTATGGACATTCCGGACCGTATTCGGGCAACTCGCCTTGCGGATCCGCTCCGGCGAAGAGGAAATAGTGGTCACCCGGTTTGTCCAAACATTCCCGAAGGCTATGCCTACCTTATGGCAAATTACCGCCAGCTCCTCGAGAGGCTTTCGGATGTCGGTCTGGATATAATATGTTTTTGGCCCTATGACGAGGGTGGATGCGCCTGTGAAAAGTGTCAGCCGTGGGGCAGCAACGGCTATCTGAAGTTATCGCGCGATCACGCGCGGCTCGGCCGGGAATACTTCCCCAACCTTAAAACAGTCCTTAGCACCTGGATGTTCGATACGCCGCCCGAAGGCGAATGGCAAGGATTGACAGACTATATGGCATCAGGAGGGGAATGGATTGACTATATCCTTGCCGATTCACATGAGGACTTTCCGCGCTATCCCCTGGATGTGGGCGTACCAGGAAAACGGCCGCTTCTAAACTTCCCCGAGATCAGCATGTGGGGCAATTGGCCATGGGGCGGTTTCGGTGCGAATCCACTGCCGAACCGTTTCCAACGCCTGTGGGATCAGGTGAAGCATGTTGTGGAAGGCGGTTTCCCATACAGCGAAGGCATCTATGAAGACATCAATAAGGCCATCGTAGCTCAGTTTTACTGGAACCGGGAGCAATCCGCGCAGACAACCTTGGAAGAGTACATTGCGTACGAATTCGGCTCCGGTGTTACTGAGGATGTGCTAACCATTATCAACATTCTCGAAAACACGGCGGGGTGTTCCTACACGAAACAGCCCGTGGAACCTGATGAGGTTCGGCATGCCCGCCAGCTGGCGGATGCCGTAAACACCCGGTTGCCGGATTGGGCGAGACAGAACTGGCGATGGGAAATACTGCATCTACGCATGGTGCTCGACTACGAACGCTTTGCCGGTGATGGATTAGAAACACCCACGGCGGAAGCGGCCATGCGCCGTCTGATCGATCTCTACCATTGCCAGATGGAAACGGACGATCCCTATCATCATCGTGTGCGTCCCCCGTTACGGGGAGCCACGTCTCGTTCCGGGGAACTTTGACAGCAAGTTTTGTTCAACACAGATCATAATCCTGAGGAGCAACGCCAATTAGGCACAGGGATTCGTATCCCGTACCCATCCTCAGAAAACCCACTGCACAGAAGCCCCCTATGCCTTAAAAAATCATTTAAATCCTGCAAACTTGTCCATTAGGAACGGGAACCAATATACGTAGCAGCAATGCGCCAATTTTTGCCAACAGGGATTGATATGCAGAAATCCAAAATGCCCACTTATGATGAACTCGCGGAGAAAGTGCGGCAATTGGAGCAGGCGAGTGATGAACTCCGTGAGAACGAGAAGCGGACCATTCGACAGCAAGCCGCCATCACAGAGCTTGCTCTAAACAAGATTTCCACAGTAACCGAGCTGAATCATTCACTCGAAAAAATATGCGAGTTGATGGCGAAAATAATCGATGTCGCCCGAACAAGCATATGGCTGTTGTCTCCCGATGGATCGGAACTTCGATGCATAACACTTTATGAAGCACACAATCACTCACACAGTTCCGGTGCGGTTTTATATGCGAAAGATTTCCCGGAGTACTTTGATACAATCAAAGCAGAAAGCAGGCTGAGCGCGGAAGATGCGCAAAACGATCCCCGCACTCGGAAGCTGGCGGATGAATATCTCAAACCGCTCGGCATAACATCCCTTCTCGATTCAGGCATTATTAGAGACGGCAAGCTCTTTGGTGTTGTTTCCGCGGAACATATCGGCCCCAAACGTAAATGGAGAATTGATGAAGAGTCTTTTGCCAATACAATGGCATCTTTTGTCTCCCAACGTATCGCCGATTCTGAACGCGCCAGGGCTGAAAATGAACTAAAAAAAACACAACAAACGCTGGATTCAATAATCAGCAAAATTCCCGATATTATCTATCGACTCGATACAGAGGGCCGGATTACATTCATCAATGACTCCGTAAGAGTCTATGGATATAGGCCGGCTGAAATGATCGGAAAAAATATACTCGATTATGTACACCCGGATGACAAAGAAAAAGCAAAATATCGAATCAACGAACGAAGAACCGGTCAACGAAGCACATCATCATTTGAAATTCGGCTTGTCACACGAAAAAACGAAAGTCGTTATTTTGAGACCAAATCAGGCGTTTCGGCCGAAACGCCTGTTTTTCTTCTCGATGCAGAGGGACTGTATGCCTCTAATAAAAATCTGACGGTAAATTTTATTGGAACCCAAGGCGTGGCCCGCGACATTACCGACCGCAAGCAGGCCGAGGAGGAATCGCTCAAGAACGCAATGCTCCTTAAGGTGGCGGGGCGAATTGCCAAGGTCGGAGGCTGGAGTATGGATTTAATAAACCATACTGTTCATTTGTCAGAAGAACTTCTAACCATCCACGGGCTAGAACCTGGACACATACCTTCATTCGATGAGAGTACCAAATTTACTGTTCCGGAATGGCGGGAGAAAGTAATTGAGGCATACAAAACGTGTATTCGCGATGGCACTCCTGTGGATATCGAGTTTGAGGTCCACAGGGCTTCCGGAGAACGCATTTGGGTTCATACAAACGGAGAAGCGGTTAGGAATAAAACCGGGGAGGTTGTACAAGTGTGGGGAGCTCTGCAAGATATCACTGATCGTAAGAAACTGGAGGCACGGTTGTTGCAGTCTCAGAAGATGGAAGCCATTGGCACCTTGGCCGGAGGCATAGCGCACGATTTCAACAACATCCTTACAGCTATTTTAGGATATGTCGATTTGAGCTTGTTCAAAATAAGTGCCGATTCTTCCCCGGTAAAAGACTACTTGGGCGAAATTGAGAAGGCGGGAATCCGTGCCAAGGATTTGGTTAAGCAGATATTGACGTTCAGCCGTCAAAGCAAAGTTGAGAGATCGCCGCTCGAATTGGGTCCTATCATCAAAGAAACATTGAAATTTCTCAAAGCGTCACTCCCGTCTACAATCGAGTTGAATATTTCGCTTGAATCTGAACCAATCACAATAATGGCGGACGCAATACAAATTCATCAAGTGCTGATGAATTTATGCACCAATGCATATCACGCCATGCGTATAAATGGAGGAACTCTGTCCGTATCCTTGGTTCGAGAGGAAGTGTCTGCACAAGAAGCTTCCGCACTTCATCTAGCCGGATCAGGAACATATGCATGCCTATCGGTCGCCGATACCGGGCATGGAATGTCTCCGAAAATTCAGCAAAGAATATTTGAACCGTTTTTCACCACCAAAGAAAGAGGAGAGGGAACCGGCATGGGCTTGTCGGTTGTGCATGGCATTGTCAAAGATGCGGGAGGCTTTATCAGTTTGTACAGCGAAGAAGAGAAAGGCGCCACTTTCCGTATTTTTTGGCCTTTGTCCGGAGTGGAATCCTCCAAGACCATCACAGATTGCGCCCACTATAAACGCGGGGACGAAGCGATTGTTGTGGTTGATGACGAGGCAGCTATCGTTGAATCAACGGCGGGAATCCTGGATTCGCTGGGGTACCGTGTCAAAACTTTTACGGACAGCCGGGACGCTCTCCATTTTATTCGTCATAATGCCAACGAAGTTGATTTGCTCATCAGTGACCTCACCATGCCTCAATTAACAGGATTAGAGCTGATTCGAAAAATAAGAGAGACAAACCTGAACTTGCCGGTCATCTTAACAACAGGCTTTTCGGGCGCAATACACAATGAGACGATGCGTAAGTTAGGAGTCGACCGTCTTCTTATTAAGCCAACATTAGGAAAGACTCTTTCGGAGACGATACGATCAGTCTTAGATCAGTCGTAGCGAGTTTTAAATCTTCCGGCACCATCTGGAAGAGGTTTTGTTTAAATGCGCAGTTGCCGGTTCACGTATATCTAGACAAATTGCGGCTTGTGGGTTTCGGGTAAGAACCTCCTTCGTTTTTCAATTGCTCTTACATATTTACAGAGACGAAATCCTCCCAGTGATTGATGCCGAACGATATTTTTAAATTCGGCTTATTACGGTCGTCCATTTTAATCGAACCGAAAAATAGATGAAATAATAAACTTATCAATTTTCCCCTGAGTGCCTTATATGCAGAGGCTAATCCGAAGAGTCAATGTTTTCGAAAAGGACATTGATCCGGTTATACGCAAAGATGGCGAGAAATACAAAAAGGGCATATAAGACGCCAATTTTATGAGGCCACATAGAAACAGCCCCAACAACTCCCATTCCCGTTATTAAATCAGCCATTCGTTCCTTTAGACGGTATGACCCAAAATTGCGCTGTGCGGATGCATCTGAGGACCGGAGTATCTTCCACAAATTGCAAATGGTTGCTCCAAAAACCACGATAGCAAACGGAATAAATACCCAAAAACGCGCGAGTGGCCACGCATAATGGTCCGTCGCCTGTGTGGCGTAAAATCCTAAAAACGATCCCAATCTCGCGGACATTCCGTGCAATGTATAATACAACAATAAAAACACAGTCGCGGCAAGGCAAAGATTACTTAGACGATAGGATTTGATAGAACGTTTTTCAGCCAAACCAATTCCAACACCATCCGTCGAGTGATTCTTATCGACTTGCTTAATTGCCCAATAGAGAACCAGCACATAAAGTCCGCCCAAATTGAAACCGGCATTCAATTCCCACACTTTCCACCAGTCGATATAGCCGGGAGCGTATGAATAGCCATGACACCACAAAGCGGATTGAAGGAATCCGATCCCGAATCCGCCTCCAATCAATGAGCCTGCGGTCAGCGTCGATCTGTCCCGTTGAAAAACAGCCACGAGCATTGCGCCAAACCACCAGGCCACAACAATGAAATTTTGCGTGTTTGTATAGACGGTACGGGAAAGATGATGGTCCAATTCCCCCGTATAGATACCCAACGCGTATTTAGGAAAAAACATCCATGGGCAGGTTTGAACCAGAAGCCAACCGCAATAACCAATGCATGCAGGAATTAAAATTCGGGCAATCCAGCGTCCAAATGTGTTCTTACCACTCAAAGCCCATCCAAGCGCAATCCCACCCGGAGCCCCCCATCCGATTCCGGTAATAAAAAACCATAGGTAACCGGTCCATGGAGAGATCGGCAGAATCTCATCCCCTGCATAAAATTTCCCCTGAATCCAGGACACATATTGGCCGTACCCAAGTTCGCCACCGATGGCAATGCCCAAACCAAGCCATAAAGAAATAGACTTTCCATCAATCCCTTTGCGGTGGCACAGATAGTACCAAAATAATCCCCAGGTCATTCCCGGAACAATCGTGCCGTATATCGGCCCCCATTCGGCGCTTCCCCGAATCGCCCAGGTAATAGCGCCGACACTTCCAAAGAGCAGAATCGCATATCCCACTTCAACAAATGCTCCGAGGCCGCCCGTTTGGGTTGCCCTGGCTTCGCGATGCCGTTGATACTTCTCTTGGTCTCCAACAATCATCATCGTGTCACCTATCGATTTTGAACAACAAAATCAAAAAATACACATCACAAGTATATGGCAATCTCCAACAATTTAATTCCTAATGGATGGAGAAGATTTCTTAAACATGCCCCGGGAGGACTCGCCTCATTCTGTATATGATGCGTATTTTGAACAGACTATATAGAAATATGGTTTTACGCCATAAGGATCAAATTGCATATCTCAAGCACGACTCAGGACAAAACTGGCCTGCCCCTGCTCTTATCTGGCATTGCTCACTTTTTCGGAAAGGTTGCAGTTCCGATTCCTTTGGAGGATTCCTATACCGCCCGGATGGTTAATCGTGAATGGCGGTTGAAAAGCACGTCATGGGTGGTGAAAAAACACAGCACAAAAAACAGCTTGCATATTCCCTGTAAAGAAAGATATTCAATCGTCGTGAAACAGCAAGTATGTTGGGGTGGTATTTATTCCCCTTTAGCGCTCGTGCCCGATTCACGCACTGTACAGATTTGTCCTGCTTTTCATGTTAACATTAATAACTTACGAGATGATTTGCGCGTGCTTTTTTGACGTGTATCCGCTTGAATGTACTACATAAAATCCCATATAGGATGAGAAGGATATGAGTAATAATTCCTTTCAAACTGAGCGATTTGGGAAAAGCTCACTTTTGTTGAACCGATATGTCATCTTTCTTGGGGTAATCTGGACACTTGCTATTGGAGCCTCATTTGTTTGGAATTATTTGCAGGAATGGGATTCAGCCCGAAACTCAGCCAAGATATCCGCGAGAGCCCAATTTATGAAAGACGTTGTCTATAGGCGTTGGAGCGCGCAACACGGCGGCGTTTACGCTCCGGTATCTGAATCGAGTCCACCGAATCCTTATCTGACAGAAGTTGAAGAGCGCGACATCCAAACTCCTTCCGGCCGAAATTTGACTCTGATCAATCCTGCTTATATGACACGTCAAGTCCATGAGTTGGGATTTGCAACAGAGGGCATCCGAGCGCACATCACCAGCCTCAATCCGATTCGTCCCGCGAACGCCCCGGATGACTGGGAGAAACGTGCTCTGGAATCCTTCGAAAAAGGCGAGAATGAATTCGCTTCCGTAGAATCAATTGATAGCCAGTCGTATTTAAGACTGATGAAACCATTGGTCACAGAAGAGGGCTGTTTGAAATGTCATTCCGCGCAGGGATACAAAAAAGGCGACATCCGGGGCGGAATCAGTGTATCAACGCCGATGGAACCATACGCTGTGATTGCCCGCAAGAATATTTTCAACATGGGTCTATGGCATTGTTTTTTTGGGTTTATGGGAATTACCGGTCTGGTTTTTGGCTCACGAACAATAAAGCAAAAACAGAATGACTTAGTCGCAAATGAACTTAAATATCGCTCTCTTTTTCACGGTTCACATGATGCATTCATGACGTTGTCGCCACCCTCATGGCGTTTCACATCGGGAAACCTGGCCACTGTGAAATTATTTAAGGCCCGAGATGAACAAGAGTTCATCTCCATCTGTCCTTGGGATATATCACCGGAATTTCAACCGGATGGCCGTCGCTCTGCCGATAAAGCAAAAGAAATACTTGAGACAGCCATGCGAGAGGGATCTCATTTTGTTGAATGGACGCACAAAACTTTGAGCGGCGAAGAATTTCCAGCCACGGTCCTACTTACACGTGTAGATATGGAAGATCAGACTTTCCTTCAGACTACGGTGCGTGATATCAGCAAACAAAAGGAAGCGGAAAAACAACTTCGGGAGTCCAAAGAGCGTACGGAGGCCATTCTACGCTCTATTCAGAGTGGTGTGTTGGTCATCGACGCAGAATCTCATGTTATTATCGAAGCCAATCCAGCTGCACTTGCAATGCTCGGAGCAGAACGGGATGAGGTCATTGGACACATTTGTCATAAGTTTGTATGTCCACAAGAAGTGGGTGCATGTCCGATTACGGATGGCCGCGAACGAGTCGACAACCGCGAGACTGTATTGCTAACAAAGGCCGGCAAAAAGGCCATACTCAAAACCGTTGTACCAATAATCCTAAATGAACATGAGTGCCTGCTTGAGACATTTGTTGACATTACCGAGCGCAAAAAGTCAGAAGAAGCGTTGCAGCAGGTTAACGAACAATTGCAGCAACAGATTGAATTTGCAAATAAAATGGCGACACAAGCAGAAATGGCCAATATGGCAAAAAGCGAGTTTCTGGCCAACATGAGTCACGAGATTCGCACGCCCATGAACGGTGTGATTGGCATGACCGGCTTGTTGCTCGATACCGAACTCACAGAAGAACAGCGCCATTTTGCAGAAACGGTGCGGTCCAGCGCTGAGTCGCTGCTTGGGCTAATCAACGATATCCTGGATTTTTCAAAAATCGAAGCAGGCAAACTTGAGATGGAAACGCTTGACTTTGATCTACAGGCACTGCTTGACGATTTTGCCGAAATGATGGCATTCAAAACCCAGGAAAAGGGCTTGGAACTGCTTTGTGCCACCGAACCCAATATGCCGACTGCCCTCTGTGGCGACCCGGGCCGCTTGCGTCAAATTCTCGTCAATCTTGTGGGCAACGCCATCAAATTCACCCAAGAAGGTGAAATTGTAGTACGTGCGGAACTCCAATCGGAAACAGAAAAAGAGGCGGTTATTCTCTTTTCGGTACGCGACACCGGTATCGGTATTCCGGCAGATAAACAAGAAAACCTATTTGAGCAGTTCACCCAGGTAGACTCATCCACCAGACGAAAATACGGTGGGACCGGCTTGGGACTGAGTATTTCGAAGCGTTTATCAGAAGCGATGGGAGGGGGAATTGGTGTTGAGAGTGATGAAGGTCGCGGCTCAAATTTCTGGTTCACAGCCCGCTTTACGAAACAAAAAGATCAAAAACAAAATTCGATTTCGGCATTTGATGTCCTTCGTGGAATGCGAATCTTAGTAGTAGATGACAATGCAACAAACCGGGAAATTCTGCTGACTCAACTTAAAAACTGGGGGGCGCTTCCGGATGAAGCCTCAGATGGCGAAATGGGTTTGTTCCGTTTGTGTGAAGCAGCTCAATCGGGCAATCCATACCGTTTGGCAATCCTAGACATGCAAATGCCGGGAATGGATGGAGAAACATTAGCCAGAGCCATCAAGGCCGACAATCAAATCGCAGACACGCATCTCATGATGATGACTTCTATGGGCCAGCGGGGAGATGCAAAGCGTCTTGGTGAAATTGGCTTTGAAGCTTATCTCATAAAACCGGTGCGTCAGTCCGAAATGTTTGAAAGTATTTCTGCTGTATTGTCGGCAAAAGGATTACAGACTGAGAAATCTATGGTTACTCGCCATTCGATCCGTGAAATGCGACTCACGAATGTCCGCATCCTGGTGGCAGAAGACAATATCACAAACCAACAGGTAGCATTGGGCATCATCAAAAAATTGGGATTGTCGGCTGATGCGGTGGCAAATGGCTTGGAAGCAGTCAAGGCTCTGGAACTGATTCCTTACGACATCGTCCTTATGGATGTTCAAATGCCTGAAATGGATGGCTACCAGGCTACACAGAGCATCCGCGCTCCAGAATCGAAGGTTACGAATCGGGATATTCCCATTATCGCTCTTACCGCTCATGCCATGCTCGGTGATCGGGAAAAATGTGTCCAGGCAGGCATGAATGATTACCTCTCCAAACCTATCGTTCCACAAGACCTCGCAGAAATGCTTGAGAAGTGGCTTCCGAACAAAAAGAAAATCGCCAATCCCCTTCAACAAATCCCCAAAGCAGGGAGTCCTCAAGAAAGTGCCAAACAGGAAGAAACAGCCGCTCCTATATTTGACCAAGAATCATTTCTTGAGCGAGCTATGGGCGATCAAGAGCTGGCCAATACCGTAATAGAAATCTTCCTGGAGGACATCCCCCCGCAGATTCAATCTCTTAAAGACCTATTTGATCGTGGTGATATTGCCGGTTCCGGACAGCGGGCCCATGCGATCAAAGGTGCGGCTGCAAATGTCGGTGGTGAAGCTCTTCGTGAGGTGGCTTCTGAAATAGAAAAAGCAGGAAAGGCCGGTGATTCTGAAAAAATCGCAGACCTCTTGCCTGTAATAGAAGAACGATTTGAACAACTCAAACAGATGATGCAAAAATGGCAGACTGAATAAAGTCCGCCATGGAGACAATGATGAAAGTCGGAATGGTGCGAGGAATTATCATAGCTATCGTAGCGCTGATCGTGGCGCCGGGTTGCAAGACAATGGTCACGCAAGAAACAAGTGGTACGTTCCGCGCCGCGTGCGTAAAGGTGGACGTGACACCTGACCAGCCGCAGTGGCTGCAAGGCTACGGCCAAAGGCTGTCGGAAGGTGTACATGACAAACTCTACCACCGCATCGTCGCTATGGATGACAGCACAACACAGTTTTATCTCATCGCGACGGATATTTGCGTGATGACGCCTTCGTATTGCGAAGATGTCTTCCAAGAATTGGAAAAAGAGACAGGCATCAAAGCGGAGCAGGTGTGGTGGACAACGACACATACGCATGCCGCGCCGGAGGTCGGGCCGACCGGAATCGAACAGCTCTTCATGGACACGCTCGGCGACCGGTACTCTCACGAGCCGAATGTGGAATACTGGGGAACACTGAAAGACGCATTGATCGAGGGCGTTAAAAAGGCCCGGGCGCAGCTCGAGCCAGCTCGCCTGGGGATCGGTGTCGGGGAGTCGTTCGCCAACATCAACCGGCGGGGCAAAACCGGTGACGGCAAGAGTATCTTGGGTGTGAATCCGGAAGGCCCCGTAGACCGTCAGATCGGTCTGATCCGATTGGAGCGCCTGGACGGTACACCAATTGCCTTGGTGGCAAACTACGCCATTCACGGAACCGTGCTCGGAAACAAGAACATGTTGATCAGCGGCGATGTTCCGGGGATCGTCGCCGAATACGTCGAAAGTAAGGCCGGCGCACCGATGTTGTTCGTCAATGGAGCCTTGGGCAACGTGGCTCCCATCTACAGCGTGCAGGTGGATTTTGCGCACAGTCACATCAACGAATTTAAATCCCTGCTGGGCAATAAAATCCTGGCCACGAATGAATCCATTTCTTTCATGACCTCGGATGTCACGCTGTCACTCGACAAAGTGATCGTCGATACACCGCGCAAAGCGGGATTGGCATGGCTCGATCCGCTGGAGGATTACGCGCGGGTATCAAAGGAAGGGACCACACTCGTACGCGTACCGATATACTCGCTGACGATTAATGACGATACCGTTATTTGGGGCGCGCCGTTGGAACTCTTCAGCGAAATCGCCCTGAACGTGCGGGATGCGTCGCCATTTGAGCACACGTTTTATTACGGACTCACCAACGGCACGCTTCTGTACCTGCCGACCCGCGAAGCGTTCGCGGAGGGAGGCTACGAACCGGGGGTATCTCCCTTCACTGCCCAGGCCGAGGAAGATTTAACCGCCGGAGTGATCCAACATATGCAGAGGTTGGCCCGGCGATAAGCAATGGCGACTCTCTTGCCACACGGTCTTGTGACGACGACTCCGAAAGGCTACGTATAAAATTACTTTGGCTTGTCGCGAAGTAGGACAGGCATGGCCGGAGCACGCACCTTGAGCAGGTTTGCGGAGCCGAATCCATAATAAAATTTCAGTTTGAATGATTGTATAAAAGGCCTGCATTTTAGAGTGGCTTCCCTGATGCGAAAAGCAAAAGCAGTCTTCTTCATCACAGCAGTCCATTTTCCAAACGCAACGCAGATTATGCAGAGAGGGATTACATGCCGTTTGCATCGGTCCTATTTGTGCTTAACATCTACAGTGTGGAACCCATTCCATCAGAAAAATGGTGTTTGTCCTCAAAACGTCTGTCATTCAACGTAAACATCTACGAGGAAGACAGCAAATCCATCTGAGATACCCTAATTTGGAGCACACGGTATGCTCGCTTCGCAAAACAGAAAAAGTCGTTGGCTTCGACAATGGAGCCTTTGGGGTTTACTACTGACCGTCACACTGACAGAAACTTGTGTAGCTGCAAATCCCACGCTGAGTGCGTTGGAAGCGGATCCGTCGGACTGGTTGGACATCATGCCATCCGCGGATTTAAAAGAGTGGTCGCGTGTGCCAGTCCCACCTGATGCTCAACTTGGCAGGCAACAGTGGCACGTCGAAAAGTCCTCTAAATTGCTCATTTGCGATGGGGACGGGGGACACGACATGCTGTTGTGCAACCGCGAATTCGGCGATGCCATATTTCACGTTGAATTCCGGTACACCAAAATTGAAGGGAAGAGCGGCTACAATAGCGGCGCTTACATACGAAACTCGACAAGCGGGGTAATTTGGCACCAGGCCCAGATTGGCGACGCCAGCGGCGGCTACCTTTTCGGCCAAACACCCGATACAGATGGGAATAAAAAATCCTTCAGCACTGCAAAGGATGTGAAGGATGGCCGGGTAAAACCCGCGGGCGAATGGAACACGATCGAGATTACAGCGAAGGGCAAGATCTTGACCTTATGGGTGAATGGAGCAATCACCTGCGAGGTCAAAAACTGCGGAAATCCAATAGGCCTGGTGGGGGTTGAAGGCGAGGGTTATCGGATCGAATTTCGCAACCTCAAAGTTAAGGAACTGCGGCAATCCCAAAAGCCTGGTGGGGATTGAGGGCGAGAGCTATCAGATTGAATTTCTCAACCGGAAGGTCAAAGAGCCGCAGCTAGGATTTTCGCAATTTTTTCTAAGATATGGACAACAGCTGGAAATCGGCCGGAGCGGATTCGAACCGGAGACCTGATACAATCTTGATTAACATATAAAACGCGAATCGAATCCAGCTGCATTACCCAGATATACCACAAACCGAAAAATTCAGCTGGTAGCCCGGTAATTTTCTTTCCAAACCGAATGAAATCGGAAGAAACTTCAATCCGAATTTAGAGCATCTCTCGAAAGTTTTTTCCGTTTGAGTAGGTTTTTCCCGTAGATCCGTTGTTCGGTTTGTGCTTATCTACGTTTGATGGCACGCGTAGCACTGACAGTGAATGCAGAGAACGCCTCGATGGAAGAACTCGAGATTGCGGCGAAGTGTGCGCGTACGCAACGTGAACATAATCGATTTCGGGCCATCATCGGCTTGGTCATGGGCTTTGGATGCAAGAGCATGGCGAAACTGTTTGGCGTGAGTGACCGTGCGTTGCGTAATTGGATAAAGGCCTTCAACGAACAAGGCATTGACGGATTACTTGAGGAACCTCGTGAGGGCCGTCCGAGTAAGATTCCCGAGGAAATTCACGAAGATTTGCGTGAGGTTTTAACGAACCCCGAGCAAGCGGATCAAGTTCATTGGACAGGGGTGAAGTTTCATGGCTACATCTGCGAGCAGTTCGAGATCGAGGTTGGCTACAGCACGGTCATTCGTTTTCTTCACGATCAGAATTTTGCGTTGAAAGTCCCTCAACCCTGGCCGGACCGCCAAGATGAAGAGGCGCGAAAAGCCTTCTGCGACAAGCTGAAACAACTCTCGGAAGACCCGGATATTGAACTTTGGTTTGGCGATGAATGTGGTGTGGAGGGAGACCCACGACCCCGGCGGCGCTGGGCGCCCAAGGGTTCCAAGACTCGGACCACGAAGAATGGCGACCACATCCGGATGAACATTACGGGGATTATTTGCCCCCGGACGGGTGAAGCCTACGCACTTGAATTCACGCATTCAGACACGGAGGTTTTCCAGTGTTTTTTGAATCACGCCAACCAGGATTTGGCTCTCAAACGAAAGCGCCAGATTCTGATTGTGGACAACGCTTCCTGGCATAAACGAAGTTCTTTGCGTTGGGGACGCTTTGAACCGATGTTTCTACCTCCGTATTCCCCGGATCTTAATCCGATTGAAAGACTCTGGCTCCTTCTCAAAGCCGAATGGTTCGCGGATTTTGTCGCCAAAACCCGGGATGAACTCATGGAGAGACTCGATCAGGCGCTTTGCTGGTTGATGGATCGGCAAGAAGGCAACCAGAAGACCTGTACCATGAAAACCGATTTATGACAGACTCACTTAAAAGGAAAAAACTTTCGAGAAACACTCTAAAAGTTCACGATCAGTCTATTGCGGTAGCCTGAAGAAATGGCATGTTCCCGCAAAATGTTGACACGCCATATATCTCCATCGGAGCTGACCCCGTTCGATGGATTGTAGGGTATATAGTCATAGTGATCGCCGTCAGGACCCGCGGCAAAATGCATATACATATACCCCTCGTCGCTATTCGAACAGAAAATATCGTCATAGCCGTAAAACATCCCATGGGCAAAGGGATCCGAGGGGATGCCGCCGATGTAACTGACAGGCGTGGTCAACAAGGCGTAAATCTGACCGTTAAAGGCCGCAGAGTCATATCCATCACGACAACGATTTCCGGGTATATCGGAACATTGTACTCCAAAATAATGATAGCCATTTGGAAATGAGCACTTTTCCGGCGGACCACTACCGGAATCGTTGCCATCAATAAGCCAGAGGTTGGTGTCCATATGGCGTATTTGATTGTTCTGCTCGAGCATTCGCAAATCTGAAAACGAGCGGGCCGCCTTGGAACGAGTTTGCGCGTTCAAAAAGTTAGGGATGGCAATCGCCGCCAAGATACCAATAATTGCCACCACAATAAGGAGTTCAATTAACGTAAAACCTTTTGAATTCATGATTCTGTTCTCCTTGTTGGAGAACACCTCGGCGGGAATGTTTCCATTCCCACCGCTGTCCCCAAAAGAATCTGTAACACGACTATATCACCATCCGATGCAATTTTGCACTTGTGCTTACAATATGGAGTCTGGGGATTTTATTCGGAAGGTGTGCAACGGTCACGCGTGGGTCGGACGACAACGCATCTACCCAATAATCAGGGGCATACATTGATAAACTGGCGATGTTCTCCAGTGCTATGATAGGAGCTTTGTAAATGTAATGGAATCCGCAATTCCATTGATTTTGAAGTCGCTCTGTCTTGCCATGAAGTGGGCGGGCATAAACAAGAGATACACCTTGCATAGGCTCACCAAGGAATCAGAATCCTTGGCGGAGATCACACTTCTTAGGAATCACATCGTGGAACTTGATACCAAATAATTATTGGAGCGCCTTCATAACAAGAAGCCAGACATGAAACCACACAACATCCGTTCTTTTGGGGATGAGCCAAGTATTATTCTTATCGAATAATTACTTGCGCCCAACAGAAAGCCGGACAGGTCCATACAAACCGCCACCACATCCATCCATCTCATTGCGGCGGCATTCATCGTGAAATTGCCCCGGCCAGCCTTGGCCATTCGGATTGGCCCATTGGATCGGCCAACGGGCAGTCTTTTTTGATACAAGCACATTGGCCAGTGTGTTTGTAATGGTGATTTCAAATTCGAGTCGCTCAGTCAGTCCAAAAGGCGGTAGGTCTATTGCCCACGGTGACCATACAAGGCGTCCTGCCTCACGTCCATTAACACAAACACGCGCGGCGTATTCGACTTTTCCCAGTTCGAGCCGGATCGCCCGGCCCAACCACGCTTCAGGTAGAGTTACAGAAGTCCTGTAGATTACATCACCCGAAAAATCAGTTCCAAATACACCAGCCCATGATCCTAATTCTACGGGGATCCAACTGTCATCCTTTATCGTATGAATTTCATAATCAGTTTCGCCGCTATCAAACCGGCGTAAGAGCTTTACCTCCCATCCATCGGATAACTTAATTTCTGAACTCTGGTCTGGTCTCCAGCGCGGCTTTCCGGGAACATCAAATGGATTAAAAAGCAGCAGAAGACTTGCACCCGGCAACAAATTAAGCGGCACCACAGTGTAGTCGTTTTCATGATAAGCATGGAAAAGCGGTATCGGCTCACCTGTTACTGCATCGAGTTCTTTTACAGGCAGAATCTCTTGAATGTATGCAAAACCTTTATAGGAGGATTCACTCTCGTTGAATAAAAAGTAAATTGCTCCTTCATCCAACTGTCGTGCGGTCACTCGGATTGTGTTGGATGCCGGAGCAAGTCTAAGAAGCGGAGGAATCCGATCAATAGCCTCATCGAGTGATAAATAAACAGATCGCTTCATAATTTTATGACGCGGATTCAGCAAATTCCAAGCGCGCTCTTTATCTATGCCGGGCAGCCCATCAACACAAAGAAGATTACCACCCGAAGCTACGAATTTACATAATCGCTCAGCAGCCTCAGGAGCCATCCATTCACAAGGCCCTACAATAATGTACTCATAGCGCATCGAGCTTACGCGGCATTGACCTTGCTCAAGATAAGTCTCGTTGTTCGTAAGAATATCATCATCAATTAAATCAAATTCACACTGCCGCTCAAGCAATTTCTGAACGATTATCTCACACGCGTCTGCGGCCTTTGTCTTTTCACCTTGGGCCCAAATGTCCCGTACGGGATAATAAACCGCAGTTTTGGCGGCTGGTTTTCCACAAGCCAGAGCGTAGCCCAGACGGGCCACATAACGATGAAATATCGGCATATAGTCCCACAGTGGATTCACCGGCCCAAAGTGGGGGCGTAGGCCTGCCATTAAATGATTCCGCGTAGAAAGTGGATAGGCGGCCATAATCAAAAGTGTGATTCCACGCACATATTGATAGTCCACAATCCATTTTGCCTGTTCGATCGTCAGCCCATTTCCATACAAGGCAAAAGACTCTGACAAGGCGAAAGGTGTGCCGGTTTGGTGCGCCGCCGAAGCCGCGAATTTCGGAAAGTTTGGATTCACCTGTCCCGGAAAAATCTGCCTGCTTATAACGTCTATTCCCGGCACATCCATTTCGCGAAGCATGCGAAGTACATGCCCGAACCCATGGTTCACCGCACCTAGCGTATCGTCATCGCCTGCTAGGTGGCCTCCGGAAAATAGACCATGTGTTCTGCACCATTCTCGAAGAGGCTTAAAATACGACGAGCGAAGGCGCATCGAGCACCAGTCGAAAAAATCAGCACGCACAAGCATATCGTTTCTTGTCAAACCCGAACTTGGATTCTTCAGGAATGTGTCTAGCTTATCCTCGATTCGATAGCCAAAGTGTTCGCTGAAATCTTTTTCAAGCCCCGTAGTCCATGGGATTTCATATCCTGGTCTTATTTGCCGAAACGCAGGCTCATCCGTGAACGCAAACCGAATCGTGCTCCCAAAATAATCGCCAACAGCCTCTGCGTACGGAACGTGCGTGAGTTCAACAAATATCTGTAATGTTTCGGGATTCAAAAGGTCTGTATCGGGATAGCGCATTGATGTACCCGCTTGCTCAAGACTCTTAAATGCCGGCACCATCCGTCGTTTCCACCTTCCATCTTCTTCGAACTGAAGAACACAGGCTGCAAGGTCAGCCCGACCTGCAAGAACCTGCCCGCAAGCGTTACCTGAGGGCCACCCCCCCTCATCATAGAGCCAATAATTCATACCGAGCCGGGAAGTTTCGATGACTGCCATACGAACGCGATCAAAGAAATCCGGGGACAGATACTCAACATCCATCTGACTGCAATGGTTTTGGGGTTCAAACTGACGAGGTTCGGGCAGTGCGCATACGCTCCGGACATCGTGGGCATACATGTCTCTTAGCTGCTCGGTTAAGACTTCCGGCGCCAATGGGCCATTCCAAATCCAGAAATACGCGGGCCACCAAAACGAATCCGGATTAGCAAATTTCGCCACATCGAACTGAATACACGAAGAATACTTAATCTTACCCATCGCTCATTTTTTCCAACCGGGTTGTCAATATTTTTCCAACATAAAGAGTTGCCTATAGGCCTATAAAAATTGTAACACAATTCGCATCGGACAGACCCGAATCGGATACCGATCCGTCTCCTTTGCAGCTAAGTGGCGGCCTCGTATCCATGCGCAACAACCTATAGGCATGCTACAATAACTTTATATTCGAATATTTGGGTATGGGCCGATGCATTCAGTTTCTAACAACCTCTCGACGCAATTCGTCTTGCCGATTGTGCTATTTGCCGTCAGTTGGTTTGCCCCATGTGTTCATGCCAATCCAACGGGGGGCGCACTGGCCGGTGAGCGGCCTCGCGTCATCGTTTCCACCGATATCGGCGGCTCTGATCCGGACGACTTTCAATCCATGGTCCATCTCCTGCTCTATGCCGATGTATTGGATATCGAAGGGATTATCTCGTCCCCGCCCGAAGGTGGGCGTGTTGCTCATATCCAAGAGACGATTGATGCCTATGCCCACGATTATCCCAATCTCCGATCCCATAATCCCGACTATCCCGCACCCGAAGTACTTCGCCAATTGGCAAAGCAAGGGGCCTATAAGGCTGCGCCGAGTGAAGGATTCAGCCAGGCCTCAGAAGGCTCGGATTGGATAATTGGCCGCGCCAAGGCAGACGATAAACGCCCTCTTTATGTACTCGTATGGGGCTCAATTACCGATGTCGCTCAGGCGGTCCACGACAGCCCTGACATTAAAAAGACACTGCGTGTCTATTCAATCGGTTCTTGGAACACGGCTAAGGACCGGGCCGCCAGAGAATATCTTTACAAAAGTCACCCAGACCTGTGGTGGGTCGAGGCGGATACGACCTTCCGGGGGATGTACATTGGCGGGACTCAAAATGACGATCTCGGCAACCGGCCTTTTTTAAAGCTGCATGTCAGCGGACATGGCGCATTGGGCGATTTCCTGGTAGCAAAAAAGCCAGACATTAAGATGGGCGACACGCCTTCGGTGTTGTATCTTTTACGCGGCGATCCCAACAAGCCATCGAGCGACCACTGGGGCGGACGTTTCGTCAAAACGGACCATGGACCCAATTACTGGACCGACGATCCGGAGCCTGCTTGGAAAACAGACCGCTATCCGGGCGCCAAAACAGTCAACCAATGGCGCACCGCCTATCTGCGCGATTGGCAGGCACGCATGGACCGGACACTCGCACCGTAGTTGGGTGTCGCGCACGAATCGGGCCATAGCATCGAAGGGGACTCTTTTGGCTTTTTACGAAGCAAGAAAAAATGGGGCGAGCGATTCCGGTAATATTGATGTCATCCTCAAACGTTGTATTGATAGGCACAAAGTCGTGCTAAATTATTCCCCCCAACCATTACGATTCTAAATTCAGATATTACAACGACCTCACATCCAACTTGAGGGTTCTCAGGTCAAATTGGATAAGAAAAGGCATTTAAGATCATCCCAACTCTTAAATGATACGTTCTAATTTTCTCTTGCGCAAACTGGTTTTACGAACCGAGACGGGCGATATCCCCGTTGCTGATCAGCCCATTGGATGGACTGTACTCAAAATACAGATCGTCCGGCTTCATATTGTCAGGGCAACCCGAATCCCCGTTGTAGCAGCCGTTCGGTCCAGCCGAACCGATAAAATAGTTAAAGCCATCTATATTTTTATAGGCGCCAAAAGAATTATAAAAACGAGTCCATTTCGCCGGATAGGCCCATTTTGTTTCGTAATAATAAATGGGCGCATCGCCGTCATTGGATTTCTTGAATTTCGGATTTAAGAACGGATCGTGAAATTGTCCTGCCGACATATAGGCAACAGGTGATGTCAGGCGATCCCAACGCCGTGGCCAGGTAAAATTATTTTCCCGCGGATAAGGCATGTTATTGTCAATTCGATACGATTGCAATGCCACATCAATCGATCTTAAATCGGCTTCTACACGGGCAATTTTTGAGCGCGTCTGCGCATTCAAAAAGTTCGGAACCGCAATTGCCGCAAGGATACCAATAATTGCGACAACGATAAGCAGTTCAATTAGTGTAAAACCAAAGGACCTATTCATGGCTTCCTCCTGGATTTATATTTCTCAAAACGTATCTAAATCGAAGTATCATTTGTTGGCAAAACATAGATCGTCGTTGCCGAACATAATCATACCAGACAATCTGTACCGATTACCATTCTTCCGGAATAACTGCAATGCAAACATCGGGATTGCCTAGTTTATTCGATGTAAATTCTACATATTTTCCTTCCCTATCCCAGCCAACATGTAAACGCAGCCCACCACCATAAATACGATGGCCCGTGGTCTAAATTTTCTTCTTCGTGGTTTTAGCATTAAATAACGCAACGAATCCGTCCTATAATTAGATGGTTGCGCAGAAACACTGCCATTGATTTCAAGTAGTTAGGTTTCCGCTGAATACTTTTACCGTACCGGACGATTGCATAAAAAGCCTGCAACTCAGAGCGGCTTCCCAGACAAGAAAATCCAAAATAGTCCTTCCCCTCAGCGGTCTCGTTTCTATATGCAACATAGACTCTGTAGAGGCATATTTTCTCTGTTAATAGAATATTGACTTTCGTGTCACAGAATGTAACATTTTAGTAGTGTCCCGATGCTTACCTGACAGCGACGGGAAATGCGGCCCCGAAGATAGGCTACGATTCGCCGGGTCTAATTATGGAAAAACTCCAGCGCCAGACGCTCACTTATATTTTTCCATTTTACATAATTGATGTATTACTTATCTTAATTTGGATACTCCTTAAATTGCTGCCTGGCATTCCGGACGTGGTAGAAGATTTTTTCCATCCCAGCCGCGAATACAATATTCCAACATTTTTCTCCGCATTGCAGTTATTTCTAATTGGCGTCTTTCTTTTCAGAAGTTCAAGATTTCAATCATCTGTTTATCGAAGTTATGTAGAGCTCTCTTTCTCCTTGCTATTCTTCTTAATGAGCATAGATGAAGTCATTCAAATCCATGAATGGCTAGGCGATCTCAGTGATGCCTTATTGCCTGGAGGAGAACGGGAAAATAGTAATTTCCCAGTTACCGGACTTTGGATATTTATCATCGGAATCCCTTTTAGCATCTTTATAACAGTCTTGATTTTTAAATATTTCAAAGAACCCCATTATTCGAGATCATGGAGAAATAAGTTTTTTGCAGGCTTTTTCATCATGATGCTTGGTGCAATTGGCGTTGAGGCAATTAGCAATATTATTCGCGATCACCCATTGCTCCAAAACCTGGAATTCATAACTGAAGAATTCTTGGAGATGTCCGGCGCAACCACCATTCTTTGGGCCTCATTAGATATCTTTTTTGATCGCAAGGCGCAATATGCACCAGGCTAAAAGTTACGGCGTATACGCATCTGGTTAAATAACCAACTTTCAAAAGTTCTTAACGACTTATACTTCCCAGACACGAGAAATATAACAGTTCTCTTCCCCACAGCGGTCGCATTTTTTGAATACGATTTCAACACCACAGTAAAAAACGATATGCCTCAATCAACGATCTGATGCATGCATAACAGCTTCAGATTGTTCGATTTGGAACGATCCCAGGGCTTATCCAACATGGAAATTGCGCTGGGTGATCTTTCATGATGAGAAATCACTCAATATCGAGCATTCCATAACGTTGTACGGGGGAATGAGAAAGCATGCACACCAACAGCCAGACAAATACATGCTGCGCGTGGAGGGCATCTATCGCCTTCGCTACGTAAAGGCCTTATGAGGAGTGTTGTATGGAAAAGGTTGTTTATCTAAGCGTATTCGCATTATTTATCGTTGTTGTCTTAGGCTCTTTAGGGGTTCATGGTGAAGAAGCGTGCTCCATTATATTGTGCGGAACGGTTGACGAGCCGGATACTCCTGTAGAGATCGCTATGAGCGAGAATGCAAGCGATCACGCAAGGTCCGGCGATTGTACCTGGGATAGTGCGAATGTCACAAATATTACGCTGAATGACGATTCGATTTCAGTGGATGGAACTGGCGTGACAGTTGCCGGGACGATCGCCACGATCACCGCCGGAGGCGACTATCTGCTCAGCGGTACACTGAACGATGGCCGAATTATTGTTGATAGTGATGATGATCTAATTGTGCGTTTAATACTGAACGGCATCAATATCACATCCTCCACCAATGCGCCGATTAGCGTCAACAACGCGGAGAAGACCGTGATCATCTTGGCGGATGATTCTGTGAATACTGTCACGGATCCCGCTTCTTATATTTTTGAGAATCCGACAGACGATGAACCCAATGTCGCCGTTTTCAGCAAAGATAATCTCTCCGTGTGCGGGTGTGGCTCGCTGATCATTAATGCCAATTATAACGATGGATTAGCCAGTAAAGACGGTTTGGTCATCAACGGCGGGAATCTATCCATTTATGCGGTTGACGATGGCATTCGCGGGAAAGATTATCTCGTGGTAAAAACCGGAACAATTACAATCAATGCCGGTGGCGATGCGCTAAAAGCTGACAATGATTCAGATCCGACGATGGGTTATATTCTCATCGAAGACGGTAGCATCAATCTTACAAGCACGTCCGCGGATGGATTCGATGCAGAAACCGATGTGCTGATCAAGAACGGAACGATTACCGTGACAACAGGCAGAGGAAGCGGTGTGAAGCCGGGTGTGGACTCGACGAAAGGAATCAAAGGAACACAATGTGTCATTATTGATAATGGAACCTTTACGATTAATTCGTCAGATGACACCATCCATTCGAATACCGATATCTTGCTTGATAATGGCAATTATACCCTTTCCACCGGGGATGACGCCATCCATGGTGATACAACAGTTGTCATCAACAATGGCTCTTTTAATATTCTGAAATCTGTTGAAGGCATCGAAAGCAATTCTATCACATTTAATGGCGGGGCTATTCATGTCGCAGCGTCCGATGACGCCGTTAATTCAACCGCTGGTTCAGATGTCGAGGGTAACGATGGGAGTTACACCTACATTAACGGCGGATACAACGTTTTAACCGTGACCGACGCTGGGGATGGATTGGATAGCAACGGCAATATCGCAATGACCGATGGTACTGTCATCATTCACGGACCGTCCAGAGATCCCGAGGTGGCCGTCGATTATAATGGGACGTTCAAAATTTCCGGAGGATTGCTCATCGGAGCAGGAAGTTCGTCAAATATGACGCAAGCTCCCAGTTCCTCTTCAAGCCAGAATTCCTTAAAGGTGAAGTTCAACACGTCCCTCTCCGCGTCAACACTTTTCCATCTCCAAACCAGTGCCGGCAATGACGTGATAACGTTTCAACCAGCCCATCAGTATCAATCGATTGTTTTTTCGTCATCCGCATTTGAGCAGGGGCAGACCTACTCGATCTACACAGGCGGGACATATAACGGCGGCGTTAATAATGACGGAGTGTATTCAGGAGGCAGTTATTCCGGAGGAAAACTCTACAAAACGTTTAATGTGACCCAGAGGGTCACCGAAATAAGTGGAACAGGAGGAACAGGAGGAGGGCCCCATCGTTCAGAACCAAAGGATTGCCCCATAAACATGGCCAACCTATCTGGGGCGTATGCAAAGACCTCGCCTCTAGACATTTATGCAATTCAATACGATTAGAGGAGCCGCTGATGATTAAGAACCGCCTCATGCATTTATCCAACATAGCGTTATGTGTTGTGTTATTTTTCGCTGCCGCCCAAATAAGTTTTGCCGCGCCCTGTCCGGTGACAACGGGCTTCGAGTCGCCGGATTATTTGCTGGGGGATTTGGACGGGCAGCAAGGCTGGCTGGCAACCGATACGGTGAATGTTCAGAATAGTACCGTGCTGTTTGGCAGCCAGGCGGTCGAAATCACTTCCAACAGTCAGACGGTTTATGAAAGCGGCAGTAGTTCGGAGGTTATCTGGTTCGAAGTTCAATGTCTGCCAACGGCTGGCACTGAATATCCGGAACTGCCCATGGAAGCCGGCGCCTCCTGCGTGCTCTTCTTCCATGCAACCGGTGGAATCACCTGCCTGGATGGCGACGGTGACGGGTCAGGCAATTGGTATTCGACCGGCATCATGGTTACGGAATGGACACGCCTTGCGATTCGCCAGGATTTTGCCGCGCATACTTGGGATCTTTATGTCAACGGTGTTGAGAAATTTTCCGGCTTGGGAAACGCCTACAACACCACCGCATTTGAGAATATGGAATTCAATGCCGGGAGCGCCGGACCAATGCTGTTGGATGAAATGCATATCGGAACCGATGCGGCAATACCGCCGATTATCACCGCTATCAGCGACGATACAACGATGCAAGGCGATCCCTATTCTCTGTCGCCGTCTCTCAGTCAGATGAGCACCTTTGACGCCACTTGGTCATTGCAGGGATCACCCCCAGCCGGTATGACGATCAATCCAACGACCGGACAAATCGATTGGGACTCAGCCACGGCAGCCGACAGCCCCTATACCATTACCCTGCGCTGCAGCAGTTCAACCGGCTTCGACGAGGAAAGTTACATCTTAAACGTCGTTATCGAATCCACAGCCATCACACAGTGGACCCTTTATTAAATCTTTCAAGGATTTTAGTACAAGCGAAGGCTGTCAAGCGCGAATCGGACCACGGCCTATCCATCCAATAATTAGGAGGATACTCAGAAATACTGCCGTTACTCTCAAGTGTTATGATGGGAGTACTCTGAATGTCCGATTAACAAGTACACTTGTATAGAACATACCAAGAGTTTCTCAAACATGATGGAGAGTAAATGAAGTCCTCATGGGAAGCCGCTTCCAAGCGCGTTCTGAAGATGGAAACCACCTCCAGAACGCGCCTTTAAAACATCTTTGCCTGTCGGAATGAATAAAACCGGCAAGCCATACGGTCGGTCAATCTCAATAGATTACTGCAGCATCCATCCATCGACGCTAGCAATCTCTTCTGGTTCGTTTATGTAGAGGCCAAAAACATGCCCCACGCTGATCGAATATGGCTCGCCTTCGTAAGCGAGGTCGATCAGCATTCCTCTGGCTTCAAGCACATCGCCAACCTTTTCGTACCAGTAGACCTGATTCCAGTTGCCATCGCCATCGCCGGTCGTTTTGGCAACGTCAAGATCGCCGTCGCCGTCAATGTCGCAGCAGGTTGTGCCTTCAGAGCCTTTGCCCGGCGCGCTCCAGAAGATTTCCTGAAGTGAATCAGCCCAGACGCCCGGACCGGTTTGTTCAAGTAGATTAACCGCACATGAGGCTGGGCTATCGCCATAGAACATTTCGCCGAGAAGGATGTCTTGGTCGCCATCACCGTCGTAATCACAAACGCCTAGTCCGGCAAAGCCGCCGGTTCCCGGGTGCGTATCGCCCCATACCAGCACTTCTGAGAATATAAGTTGAGGCTCACCAACAGGAGATAACGTTCCATCCGCTTCGACCGTGAACTCCTGATCGAAAACATCGCCCATATTGCTGTTCGGCCCATCGGCATCGTTATCCTCAAGCCAAGCAATATGTACATCGCCTCCCACTGTATAAATATCAACACCCAGCGGGCTGACGTCAGCCGGTGTTGTGAAAAGCGGATCTTGGACCGCCTCCCAGTCGCCATTCGCGTTCAACTTGCGATGCTGAAATTCAGTGCCCGTGCTTGGGAAATGGCTATCACCCATCGATACAGTAAAGATGCCGCTCAGCGTGTCGCTGCCTGGAAGCATGATTAAATCCATACCCATATCGTATACACTGCCGTCATACGACTGTCCGATAATCGCAGGCTCCACAAATTGGTGCTCGATCGCCTCCCAGTAGCCATCAGCTGCCAAATACACCCACTCTGTAACAAAATACGCGCCGGGGGCGCCATTATCCCAATTCGATGTCCAAACACTGAAACCATCTGATACAGTTGTCTGAGCCGGGATGCTTAACACGCAAGCAAAAAGAACTGTTACTAGCAAAGTTTGTTTTAACATCATCAAATTATCCTCCTTTTCTAGGACGATGCAATCTAATTCCATTACTGGCGGCACAGCATTTGTTTTTGGGGACCTCCTTTCTTCTTCTCATTTGCCATTTTTGTCTCAGTCACATAAATAAGACCGGAAAAGCGGATACATTACAAGCATACGAGTATCATATTAAAAGGCTTGTTATTACCTGGATTTCCCATATGGGCTCTCCACTCTCCTCTAGAAGGAAAAATCCAGAAATTATTTCGTCTCTACCGGTCTAATTCTAGTCAAAAAAAATGTTACTCCGGTCCTTTTGGGGTTGTCAAGCGCAAATCGGAAAAAATTAATCCATCCAATAATTAGATGGTTACACAGATATACTCCTGTTGCTCTCAAGTGCTATGCTGAAAGTACTACTATGAATGCATTAAAATCTGCAATTCTTGCATTAGCGGTTTCGTTTTAATGCGCAACACAGACTCTACAGAGAAGGATTGCCCACTATTAGCGTTGGTCCGATGTTGGCTTGTCAGTTACACATTGTTCCGCTGTCTTGTTTAGAGTTATATAATCCCTTTGGTATGAAGTGCATTTACAATCATAAATAGAGCGGCAAGCCAGTTCGTATACGCAAAAAGTTTTTTGAGGGGTTTTGGCTTCGTGCTCAATGCCAGTTTTCCGCCAAGTATGCCCCCCAAAACGGTAATAATAGCCAATGGTATGGCCGATAAAGGATTAAAATCCCCGTGGATTGTATGACCTGCAAACCCCATGAAAGCGGTTACCGCTATTAATGATGCCGCCGTTCCGACAGCTCTATGCATGTGAAGCCCACAGGCTAAAACCATTAATGGAACTAGGAACGACCCTCCAGAAACCCCCACCATCCCGGAACCAAAGCCCGTTAAGATTGTTACAGGCAGGACAACCAACAAGTTAACACAATATACTTCTTCGGCGGATCGGATACGAATTATGCCAAACTGTTTGTTTTCTGTGAAAAGTTGATATTCAGAAATAGGAATAAGCATGATGAAGCCTGTGATCAGCAACATAACAGCAAATATCAGTTTCAAAGAAAAACCGCCGAACAAATGAGAGAAATACCCTCCGCCAAGTGCGGATACCGCTGTGAAAGTACCAACCAAAACAGCCAATCGCCATGATATCGATTTATTCTTTTGGAAAACAATCATTGCCGCTAAAGAAGCTGAAAAAAGCATCAACTGGCCGGTTGCCGCCGCCTCATGCATGGGAACACCGGATATTGCCAAAATCACGACATAGAAATTGCCTCCTCCCTTGCCGACCATGGTCATGGCAACGGCGACAATGAAAAGAAGGAACCCGACAACAATCAAACTGGCCACTTAAGAATTCCTCCAATCCTGAATGTTTTCTTGCGTTGAAACACCTTAAGCACAGACTCAGGCTTCAAGGTCTCCGTCAGACGGAATTATCCACCATCAACAATGTGAACGTCTGAAAATCTCTTTGAAAGCAAATGAACCTAGGTTACAGCCAGACAATTATTCGCAGGACAAAAAATGCCGGCCGATTTATCTTTTGGAACCTCATTAATTCTATCTGTAATTTCAAGGACCGGTATATTTTGGATGCTATGCAGCGGCTAGGTGCAAATCAGACCACACTCTATTCTCTTATGCAATCAAGTGGTTGTGCCAAGAGATTTAAATTGTTTTCAAATATTATGATGGGAACTCTATGAATGTACTGAAAGCCGGACCGGCAACCATACGACTCTTCAAAAAAACACGAACTTGATCACCCGGATTTAAACCGCAGAGAGCTAGATGAAGAGTATTAAAAGCAGTTTCCGGATCAGCTTGCGTTATAATGATACCCAATTTTATGGATTCTTACCCTTTCTCGAACATTTAAGACATATTCGATATTTGGCAGCAGACCTCATTCCAAATCGCATGGATATCGGAAGCCGCCCCGTTCGTTTGATACTCCACCAGCGTCTTACGTTCGATCTGCGCGAGGGTCACGGCGCGGTCATAACGGACCCTTCCCGCTGTTGGAATGCCCAATTGGGTTGCCTCGCTTTCGATACGTTCCGCTATCTCCGGATTGATATCCCATTTATTGATGCAAACAAGGGTTGGAATTCCAAATTGGCGCGTAAGCGACGCGACGCGTTTAAGATCGTGCAGTCCACTTAATGTCGGTTCTGTCACAACCACCGCCAAATCTGTGTTCGTCAAGGATGCTATAACCGGGCAGCCAATCCCCGGTGAACCGTCGACCAAAAGCATTTCCAGATTTTGATCTTCCGCGATTTTCTTGGCCTCCTCTCGGACCAGGGTTACCAGTTTCCCGGAATTCTCTTCGGCGGCGCCCAGACGGGCGTGAACCATGGGGCCGAAGCGTGTTTCCGATTTATACCACTCTCCATTGACGGCTGGTGCAAACTCAATGGCCTTATCGGCGCAAAACCAGGCGCAGACACCGCATCCCTCACAGGCAATCGGATCGATCCGGAAGGTTTTTTCTTGTATCCCGTTGCCTGGGCCGTCGTAGAAGATCGCATCGAAGCGGCAAATCTCTTCGCATTTGCCGCACGCCGTACAATGTCCAGATAAAACGCGAGCCCGTGATCCACCTGAGAAGGATTCTCTCCAATAGATTTTAGGCTCGATAATCAAATGCAGGTCTGCGGCATCGACATCACAATCGGCTAAGACCGCCTTGGATGACAGCGCCGCAAATGAAGCGACGAGTGAGGTTTTTCCGGTCCCCCCTTTTCCACTAATGACGACAATCTCCTTCATGATACAATCGCTCCTGCGCACTCCAATTCGTTGTTCACACGATTCAGGATTTCTTCAAAGAAACGATTGAAATCGGGAACGGCTTCACACATCAACTGCCCCGTCGAATAGGCTTCTGCAACGCGCCGGTCGTCCGGAATCTCGATCAGCACCGGGATTTGATGTGCGCGGCAGTAATCCCGAACATCGGAATTACCCAGATCGGACCGGTTGATCGCCACGCCAAAGGGATATTTAAGGGCACGAACCATCTCGACGGCTATTGTTAAGTCGTTAAGACCGAACGGAGTTGGTTCTGTCACCAAAACAACAAAATCACAGCCGCGAATGGTTTCGATGACGGGGCAAGACGCACCGGGAGGCGCATCGAGGATAGTTAAGTCGGAATCGGGGATGGATTCCTTGACGGCTCTTATCACGGGCGGGCTCATGGCTTCGCCAATGTTTAGTATTCCCTGGATGAATTGCATGTTTTTTGCGCGCCCAATTTCAACACGTCCCATTTCCCTCAACCGTTGCGAGATGGCGTCCTCCGGGCAGACCAGCCAACACCCGCCGCACGAGTGGCACATTTCCGGGAATACCAACACCTGGTCTTCCAAACAGACAATGGCGCTGTACTCACAGATTTGACCGCACAGCCCGCAATGGGTGCATGAATCTTTATCTACCTGAGGAACCATATTCCCTACCGGATTCGATGAGAGAATTTCAGGCTGGAGAAACAAATGGCCGTTGGGTTCTTCTACGTCGCAATCCACATAAGCGACTCTCATACCTTTTTGAGTCGCTACATAAGCAAGGTTGGTTGAAATTGTAGTTTTGCCTGTTCCGCCTTTTCCGCTTGCTACTGCAATGATCATGGATACTTCTCAAAATTTTCCGATTTTGCCAAATCGATCTTATACAGGTTGATTCTTGTTATTAACTTTGACGATGCGAGGTTTGAAACCGTCCACCTGATCTCGATCAATGGCGCAATACGCCAATACGATAACGGCGTCGCCTGGCGTTCCCATACGAGCGGCGGGACCATTTAGGAAAACGGTTCCCGAATTTGCCTCGGCCTCAATAACGTAGGTAACAATCCGCGAGCCGTTGTTTATATTGAGTACATGCACTTGTTCTCCAGGCAGTATTTCCGCAGCTTCCAATAAATTGCGATCAAGGGTGATACTTCCTTCATAATGTAGTTCCGCACCAGTCAATCGTGCTTCATAGATTTTTGATTTCAACATAAATAGTTGCATGATGGTATTAACGGATCATAAGAATCCTGATTCGGATTGCTTATCCCTTTTTCCTCCCTTTTCCGCCGCCCATTCCGCGTCCGCCGCCCATTCCGCGCCCGCCACCCATTCCACGTCCGCCACCCATTCCACGTCCGCCACCCATTCCTCGTCCGCCACCCATATCGTCGTTCGGAGTGAGCGCTGGATCGGTTGGTGAAACCGATGCTGTATCGACAATTGGATTGGCTTTCATTCCGGCGTGTGCATCTACTGTTGGTTTTGATGTTTGCGTAAACGAATTGGCTTTAAAACCTTCGATCACGCTGGAGATAGATCCCGAAACTCCGGCCATGACTTGAATGCCTGCTGCGGTTAATGTTTGGTGCGCATTCGGACCGCAATTCCCCGTCAAGACGGCCTTGACACCATTTTCCGATAAAATACGAGCGGTCTGAATCCCCGCACCGCTGGCGGCAGATATGTTTGGATTTGTAAGAATTTCATGCTCGTTTGTTTCTAGATCGATCAGAACAAGATAAGGACATCGGCCCAAGCGTGGGTCGACTTCAGAATCTAATGAAGGTTGTTTGGCTGTTATGGCAATTTTCATGATGTACCTCGAATCAAAAATTACACTTCTCGCATTCCTGATAACCAGACCACCCACCTGGCAACCGATATGTTTGTTAACTCCCAAAACAACGATATTGCCCGTAATAGCCAAGCGTATGGATGTTTCAGGAAGATTGGACGAATTGCGTATCCTGGATACCACCCCTCAAGAGAACGCACTGTAAAACAACCTCTTGCATCGCTTCATCATCCGCAACCCTGTGAACCGAAGCAGGCGTTTGCCGGATAAAGCACGGGACATAATCCAGATAAGATTTCATTGAATTAGATCCAGTGCCCTTCCACATTCGGCCGGGTGACAGGCTGCAACTTTCCCGATTTGAATTGTTCGATAGCTTCTCGAACCGTATCTTCGACACCGATAAACATGTTGATATTTCCCGCTTGGAGTGTTGCAAACGCTTTAGGCCCCAGATTACCCGTAATAACCGCGGCCGCGCCTAACTCGATCACTTTACAGGCGGTTTGGATACCTGCACCCTGGGCGGCATTCAAATTCTGTTCGTTATCGAAACAACTGAATTCTCCCGTTTCTGTGTCGGCCACGATGAAATATCTCGATCTTCCAAAACGGGGATCAACAACGCTATCCAATGTCGTTCCTTGTGCGCTTACAGCGACTCTCAATGTCATTTCCCTTTCTATTGGCGGTTTTCGTATCGGCAGCGATTCTGCTTTTGGAGGTTTAGAAGGCACCCCAGCATCATGGAAATGCGACTGAGGTTTTCAACAAGACAATATGTGTTGAACGCCATGGCCCGTTACAGGAATTGCGGCTTTTATGCTTTCCTCTAGATCAGAAATCATGCCAAAGTTAAACAATATACAAAAAACGATGTAACATGCTGGTATAAAAAGGTTTAGAATATACTGAAACTTGCTGGATTAAAAACGCACAACATCACAATGCGATCATTACAATCCCCATAGGATCGCGTTATGCAATTCTATAAATCTTTGTGGCAGCAACTTGATCCGGCAAAAGAACGGTTCTTCCTTTGAGATGCTTGTTGAAAAAGGGAATAGAATACTCTGCGATCACTCTTTCTGCTATTAGGGAAATCCCTAATTTTTGTATGGAAACTACTTATGCAGGTCAGCGGATTTATGTTACGGATTGGAAGTCGCCTGCGGTGAACGGGGCCATTAGTGCATATGCCGCTCCTCAGTAGAAATACCGCTTCTCTCACTCGCGACTGGCAAGACCAAATAAGATGCGTGCTCTCCACCCAAATAGACGGTTTGCTCCGCCATCACCTTTTCTGTGCTGGTCCAATCCGGATTGCCTGTGTTGGGATTCGGCTCAAAGCGCGGGCTATTACTGCTGGAAACCGCCAGACGAATGCTGTGGCCGGTATTAAAGATATAACTGGTACTGCCCAGGTCGATCTCCAAGCGGTAGGTTTCACCCGGAACTACTTCTTGAGGTTGAGCATAATTCTCTCGAAGACTTAGGCGGCGGATACTGTCACAGATAAGCATACTGCGTCCATCGGGGTAAACATCCGTTAATTTCGCCGTAAAGTCCGTGTCCTGCGCACTCGTGGATACATAAAGAACCGCAGTGATTCGCCCAGTGACTTCCAAAGGCTCGCTTAATGGATTGGTTGTAAACAAAAGAACGTCTTCTCGATTTTCCACACTGCTTTGATCCAATGCGCCGACGCTTGTGTAAAGGTTTTGGCCGCCGCGCGTACGTACCGGGTTGCTTGGATCGTATGTGTAACTCAGTTGTTGTTCCTGTAATGGTTTTGCGTTTTGCAGAGCCTGCCCGCCGGCAAGAAACCAATTGGTAGATTCAGCCAGGGGGGGCCAGTGTTCAATTTCCCGCCATTCATTCCCTGGCGCATCTTCGGTGGAGGAATCTCCCATTACGTAATAAAGAACGCCTGTTGGTGACTGCTCGAGCGGTTTATTCACCAGCCAATGCTCCAACCAATCGAAATCGCTTGGCCAATACACGTCGCCGGAGGCGCCGGAATCAAAGTGAGTACCGGGTCCAATCAACATAAAGAGATTATCGCGAGCATGGGGCCCTCCTTGCTCACGAATTGCGCTATAAAGATCAATCACTCCTTGCTGGAAAATATCGTACCAACCGGTTTGAAGAGCTACCGGCCAATCCACGTTGTCTACACGTTCACTTAGATCTTGTAGCTGCCAATACTCATCGTAATATGGATGCGAACGAACCTCATTCAAGGAATCTGGATATGACCAATTGTCGCGAAGCCAAGTCCCAGCGAATATTTTTCGAAACACACCGCCGGTGTAAAAAAAGGAGTGATAGTTTGAAAGGGGTGCTTTGCCAATCACTTGCCCCGTAATTCCATTCGCCCCCGTGCCCGCTAATAGGATTTGGGTAACTCCTGGCGCCGAACTACCAACTGTGGCAATGGATCCGTTGCACCAGCCTTGGGCTTGAATCCAACTCACGGTGTCATAGCCATCCTGAAGCATACCCCAGCCGTCGGCCACAAAGGGGTGTGACACTCCTTCTGAATTTCCACGTCCGCGGACATCCTGGGAAACTAAACCGATCCCATTGCGGGCTAGTTCACTTGCCTTACCATCCCCCCTCCCGTATGGAGTCCGACTCAAAACCACTGGCCAAGGCCCCTCACCCGTGGAGGGCAAATAGACGGAAGTTGCCAGATGTACACCATCACGCATTTCAACTAGGTATTCGGTGTGCACAAACACTTGTGCATAAACCGTGAGCGGAAGACAAACGACAAATATGAGAATTAAGAGATGCAAGTAGCGCTTCATCTTCTTCTCCCTTCGCCATCAAATCTCTCTTGATAGATATTCCAAGTATCACATTAAGAGGCTTTCTTTATGGCTGCGTTTTTTATGTTTATTACAATGGGTCCGATGTTGGCTTGACAGCTACACCGAGACACGCATATCCACGCTTTATGTAATAATGAACAATTTTATGACTCCCATCTGGGGATCACTTTTACTATTTGCGGGAGCCCCCATCCCACACCGGAGGCAATTGCATGCTCCACTGAATATCGCCAAGACTTCTTATGCCGTTGGATGGGTTGTAAGGCATCTGCATCCAATAGGCGAGATCATAATATTGGCTTGCCTTTCCGTCGGGCCCGACACTATAAACACTGTAGGTCCACGATGTCCTCTTTGTCGAAGGTGCCGCATCGCTACAGAAAGCCAAAATTGTTTGCTGAAACAAGTGCGAATATGTAAGCGTGTAGTTGAGGTGGTCTTCCGGCCAATTAAAAAGGTCGAGCGGGATCGTCGTGATATATGCGATGGGTGAAATGATCTGCGGCAGTTTCTCCATACGCACCGTCTCTGAAAGGCCATAGACACTGCAGAGTTTTTTTGTCGGATCGCAGTCCTTGCCATAGGGATACCAACCATAATCGCTACGGTATGTTTCAATAGCCATACCCAGGGTCCCGGCATCGTGCTGCATGCGTGCAATTTTCGCACGGACGAGCGAGTCGGCGAAGTTGGGAACCGCGATGGCCGCGAGAATCCCAATAATGGCGACAACAACCAGTAGTTCGATGAGTGTAAATCCCCTATTCGCCATGTTTCATCCTCCAATACTCACTCGCTGCTTGGCAATCCTCACCGGTTATGCAACAGATAATCCTCTACGAAGGTTCCCGTTGCAAACTGCGAGATGTCCCACATTCGAGAAACGCAAAGCGGATATTCATAGCCGTCTCCCATTTCAATGAGTTTTGTTGCATCCGGGGAAAACGCGACGGTTCGGTCACTCGCATTCTGAAGCGCAGCATAAGGACCAAGATTTCCAAGTTCCTCACCCGTTCTCACACTCCATAATCTTCCAGAAAATTGGGTGATGACGGCGAGGATCGATCCATCCGGCGAGAATGTAATATTCGGGATTTCCATGGGATCGAGTTGGTCTGTCTGTTCCTCAAATTCGATAGTGCGTATTGGCTGTAATGTGGATGTATCCCAGAGATCAATTTGTGGCGTGTGAGACGCCGACACAGATACCGATGCGAGTATTGGTTCCTCAGGAGAGAAAACGATGTAATTGCCGCGAAACTGTTTTATCAAATCGCCGGTTTTCAGGTCATATAATCCGGGGCCGAAAGCGACCTTCGGCGAGCTCGGCGAGATCGAGATATTTGAATAGGCTGAAATTGACCAAGTAGGATTTGAGAGTTTCGAGAAGAGGATCGTTCCGGTCTCAGCGTCCCAGATGACACCTCCGCATGCCTCGCTGGCTGGGTCTGTGGTTCCATCCATTTGTAGTTCCACGATAGTGCCGAGAATCTTCGTCCCATCCTCAGAAAAGGAAGTCTTTATTATTCGAGGAGAACTAAACTCACAAGGTTCACACGTGAAGAGCCGCTCTCCGGTATCCGTATTCCATACAGTTGGTACACCCTCTCCAGGCGCGATCAAATAACGCGACCCGTCGGAAGAGAATGCGACAGATATATTTTCATCATAAGAAATTCCATACTTTCTAATGACGAAACCCGTCTGGATTTCAAATAGTGCCACATGACCCGGACCGTTATAATCCGGATCAGCCACTACAGCTAGAATTTTTGTTCCATCCGGTGAAAAGCAGACTGATTTAAACGCTTCAGGGGAGAAAGTTGATGAGCGGAATCCTCCTGTAAGATTGCCAAAGTCATTGTACGCGTGCAGAAGTTCTCCGGTACGGGCATCCCATTCATACACAGCGGCCTCTCTGCCAGCTGTCAGGATTCTGTTTTCCTCGGGCCTGAAAGCAAGAGCAATCGCGGTATTATGCCTATATTTTTTTAGGATTTCTCCGCTAGACAGATCCAATATCGCTGCCAGCCAACTGTCATAGGGAAAGCGAGAGATGCGTGCCAAAATTGATTCGCCGTCGGGTGAAAATACAGCTGAAGCTACATTATAGTCATACAAGGAATCAACCGTGTCGACTGTATTGGTTTCCAAATCCCATATCTGAAGAAGAAAATTAGAGACCATCAAAACCTTTGAGTCATCGGGCGAGAAAGACGTCTGCCAAGGGCAGCCATCGCATGGACCGTAGGTACGTACTATCTCGCCAGTCTGTATATCCCTGAGAATTGCAGTCATTTCCCATTTGAAAGCCCCTGCATATTCGAACACAACATATTGTTTCCCATCATGCGAAACGGCTAGACCTTCCATGCTGGAATATTGGGTTCCTTCATAGTAATCGTCTGGTAAAACGCGTTCATCCACTCGTAGGACCCCGCCTGTGGACGGATCCCAGATAATTGTACATTCTGTTGAAGTGATCAAAACTTTGTCCCCATCCGGTGAGTAGGCAATTCCGCCAACAGCGCCTTTCTGTAATTGGATATTCCGAATCACCTCGCCCGTTTCCGAATCGCACAAACGCAAATAACCTCCCCACGACACAGCAGCGATCTGAGTCCCGTCCGGCGAGAAGGCGGCGCTATGAACCGGATCGATCGTGCAGAGCCTTTCGCCGGAGGCCACGTCCCACACAGACGCAGGGCCGGACACAAGCCTGTACTTATTCACAAGAATTTTCGTCCCGTCGGACGAAAAAGACAAAGGACCTACCACCGATCCCTCTTCGGGAGAGACAAAAGAGCGGATAATTTTGCCCGTTTCATAGTCCCATAAATAGATACCTGTGTAGCTTCCGGTTGCAAAAAACTTCCCATCTGGACTGAAGGTCACAGTAAGTATACGTCCATGCCCGAGATGAAACTCGCCGCCTGGCCCGCGCAGTGGGAAAATTGAATCGTCTTGCACCGCACCGGCTAATGCCAGAAAACACAAAAACACGGCCGTCACTATAATTGCGGGGCCAGCGGCCCAGGCGCCCGACCGGCGAGAACGCCCGTATCGAAAATTAAGCACGTGTCGAATCCGGTTCGATAAGTGGCCGCCGCTAGCTGCTACCGCCAATTGTGCAGGGGTATGCCGGGACTCTTCCAACTTTGTCAATGCGCAGGCATACGAATATGCATCTCCGCAAACGGCGACGGCAATCTCATCGCAGCAATGCTCTCTTTCATTTCGTATCTGACGCGAAACCCACCAAACGGCTGGATGATAGAAGAACAAGGTTTCCACAGCCGCCTGCAAGAGGTTGATTAAATAATCGTGCCTGCGGATATGCGCCAGTTCGTGCGCGAGTATCGCTTCGAGCTGCTTGGGCGGCAATCCTGTAATAGCACTCGTGGGCACAAGGATGACCGGTTTCAGCCAGCCAATGGTGGAAGGGATTTGGACAATGGCGGACTCCACGACCCGCACCGGTCTACTGACACCCACTTTGCGAATGAGTATTTTAATTCTCTCTGACAGATCGTCACAAAGCGGTTTGACATGCCTTTTTTTGAACCGCTGGAGTTCAACCCATCCCCCCATGCGCCAAATCGACAGAGCGAAGACTCCTAGCAACCAAATGAGCACTGCAACCGGCAAATAAGGTTCGATCAGACCGGAAATGTCATTCCACACAAGAACGCGAGGTGTAACACCCGTTGAGGGGGCGGAGACCGGCCGAGAGGGATTTTGCACAGAAGGAGGAGGAGGCGTTGAGACCGTCGATGTTGTCGATTCAAAATTCCTCGGCTGTTCGAAAACAGCGGCCGGATTTTGTGCCGCCTGCGGAGTCCGCCACGCCGTCGGAACAGAGCCTTTCACCAGTGTGAGCACAGGCAAAGCCGCCAAGAGGAACATGGCACAGCACGCGACGACATAGCGGGTATTTGCGTTGTGGCGGCGAAGGATACGAAGGAGAACGCCTAAAAGAAATGCTACTGCCAAACCTTGCCAAATGAAGTGAACCAACATCCAGCCAAATTGACGAACCAAGGGTCCTGCAAGAAACTCTTCTAGCGCCTCCATGATCTTTACCCTTTCATATCTTCAAGCATGCGCTTGATCTCCTCCAATTCTTCCTCAGGGACTTTTTTTACTGAAAGTGCTTGCATAACAAGCCGTTGCGCCGATCCCCCAAATGCACGATTTAAAAGATCCCGTAGCAATCGTTTTTGCGTTTCTTCTTCCCCAAGTTTGGGTCTATACACGTGCGTGCGGGATGACTCATCCCGAATCACCAGCCCTTTTACTGTCATAATCTGCAGCAGTTTCAAAACTGTGGTATAACCGGTCTTCTCCTTACGGTTCAGTTCTTCCTGTACCTGTCGAACCGTTGAGTTCCCACACCTCCACAGTGCGCGGAGGATCGATAGTTCCCGCTCTGTCGGATTGGGTATCTGCCGTCTGGCCATTTGAGTCTTACCCCCTAACGTGACGCGTCTCGCCGAGCCTTCTTGTGCTGTCTACGAACTGTTTCGTATTTAACATTATACGAAGATTTTCGTACTGTCAATAGGTTTTGGGAAAAATTTCCTATTTTTTGAACCGCTTGCGGCTGAACCTGCCAAGCGCGAGCCGGGCAGCAGCTTAACTACTTATCTATCAGGGGCTTACAAATAGACAAGGTGCGTATCACGCAGATTTCCACGGACCGGTTTGGCAAGGGGTACAGCCCGGCGCCGCCCGGGCTTTTTTGTAGCCGGTGGAATCTATGCAGCTTCAGCCGGTTTTTACACCGGCTGAAGCCGCGTTCAAGACGAGAGGGGAGTTGATGATTGTGCGTTCTTATGCACTCAACCGAATCAGCGGCTGAGCGTCGTCAAGAACTCGTTGTTTGAGTCGGTCTTCTTCATCCGTTCCACAAGCAGTTCGACGGCTTCAGAAGCATTCATTTCATTGAGAACCTTACGCAGCAGCCAGCAGCGTTCGAACTCTTCAGGCGGCATAAGCAGTTCCTCACGGCGGGTCTTGCTGCGGTTGATATCGATTGCAGGATAGATGCACCGTTCGGCCAAATATTTTAACCTTATGTGATGCGCTGGATTGAAAACATCACAAGCATTGTATTTGGGGAAAAGCAAATCGCTTCCTTAAACCGGCTAAGAGGCCTGCAAACACAGGAAGAAGTCGAGCATTGAATTCTATGTTTAAACACAACCCTGAATGTTCTGCATTTCTATGGGAAATGAAAAATCGTGATAATGCAACAATGGCGGACCGATAAAAGTCCGCCATTGTCCGTTAGAGTGTCTTTGAGCAGGAGTGGAGGGACTCGAACCCCCAACCCTCCGCTTTGGAGGCGGATGCTCTGCCAAATTGAGCTACACTCCTAAACAGGGGTGTGAGTATATGGTTTTGAGGGAGTTTTGAAAAGCTCTCAGGCTTAATAAGCCTTGCCGGACATTCACAGCACAATCAACAGAACAACAGGATGGACGCTCGATCCACCAGCCTTTAGGCCGAAACTTTGACCGATTTCCTACTAATCATGTCCACCCAAGTAGGCCTCTTGCAGGCTCCGGTTGTTAAGTAAACGTTCTCCTGTGTCCTCCAAAACCATGTTACCTGTCTGAATCACATAGCCCCGATCGGCGATAGAAAGTGCCATATGGGCATTCTGCTCCACCAGCAGGATTGTCGTTCCTTGTGAATTAATGGCCTTGATCGTCTCAAAAACTCTTTCAACCAATACAGGGGCCAATCCCATTGAAGGTTCATCTAACAGCAGCATTGAAGGCCTGGCCATCATGGCACGCCCCATAGCCAACATCTGCTGTTCCCCACCGGACAGCGTTCCTGCTGTCTGACGGCGGCGTTCTTTCAGTCTTGGGAAAAGCACGAAAATTGATTCCAGGTCGCTGGAAATCTCTCCCTTGTCATCGCGGCAAAACGCCCCCATCTCCAAGTTCTCTAGAACCGTCATCCGTGGAAAGACGCGGCGTCCCTCAGGGACAGAGGCAATTCCCAAGCGAACGATTTCACTCGGATTCAATCCCTTCAATGACATCCCTCGATACAGGATGTCTCCCTTCATCGGACGGACAAGCCGCGTGATACAACGCATGGTTGTGGTTTTCCCTGCGGCATTGCCCCCCAAAAGCGTGACGACTTCCCCCTCGTATACAGCTAGATCAATCCCGTGCAACACTTCGATCGGGCCATAGCCAGCCACCAAACCGCGGATTTCCAGTGCCTTGCCATTCGCCGGAGTCTGAATACCGGATTGGGCTTCACATCGGGGCATCCCGGAAATCTGCGGAGAGCCTTGTCGCCCGTTTTGACTCAAGACGGGGTCCTCCGGATGGAAAGGATATATTCAAATATGGACGACCAAGACAAAAAAACTACAACGCCAAAAAGGATATTGGCAACAACCGGAAACCAGCTGAATCGATAACCGGGAGGCAATAGATGGTGCAAGCAAACAATGATCGTAAAGGTGCATTGGAAGACGGTTTTGGTCTTGCCGCTCCAACGGGCTCCGGGATCGATTCCCTTGATCGCAAAATAAGGACGTACTCCTGTATGCATGGCCAATTCGCGCAATAGTACCAGACTAACCATCCATAGCGGAATAATTTCAGCCCTCCAAAAGGCTAAAAACACCGTCACAAAGAAGAGAAAATCCGTTAGAGGATCAAAAAATTTGCCAAAGAGAGATACCCGCTTAAATCGTCGAGCCAACTTGCCATCCAAATAATCGGAAACAACCGCCAATATCACGATAACCAGGCACAAAAAGCGAGCCCAGATCGCCTCTATCGGAAAGAGCGATAGAAAGAGCGGCGCTGCGACAATCCTGAACAAGGTCAAATGGTTTGGATTGATCCATTCCATATTCATCATACAATCCGTTAAAAGAGCACTTCTGGTAAGCCTAACCTAAGCACGCTTTCCGCCCCAGCCCCTTGCCGCATGGTTTCTTGACAGATTTTGCCCATGCGGCAGACCAGCCAACTTGAAGTGTTGTGAATCGGGAATCGGGTTGGTATCATCGCTTGCGCTCGGATGAGTAAGATGTCATCGACGAACCCACAAGAAACAGAAGATAGAGCAGTTTCATGGAAGGTCTCCGACAGCCTTCCTGTAACGCATAGTATGGGCCACTACTTGATGGCTGTGCGGGATCAATTGCGTGATAAAGGTTATGCGCGGGTAACTGATATCTCCACCCGATTGGATGTGGCTCGAAGCAGCGTATCTGTCATGCTCGATTCACTTCGAGATAAAGGCTACTTAGTAAAGGATGAAAACCACTTCTTCAAAATGACCGAGCGGGGGGAAGAAGTAGCCCGCCAGATCTATGGCAACCATCTTTTACTAGAGACTTTTCTGAGCCAGGTTCTGGGCGTAGACCAAGAGACCGCGCTGCTGGATGCTTGCCGGATGGAGCACCTTTTAAGCCGGGATTCCAGCATCCGTTTGCTTTGCTTCCTTAAGTATCTTTTCGATGACGAGCCGCGCTTTAAAGAAATCATCGAGGGGATGAAGAAATATCGGGAATCTTGCCCAAACGTCGGTCAGTGCGATATCTGTGATAATGAAGCAGAGTGCCCGTTTGCCGACCTCCCCGGTACCGCAGAGCGTCAGAACTGGGTCATAACCGAGTAGCAATACCAATTTTGCAATTCGTTCCTGCCTCCCCAAACGCATCTTTGCATGAAAAGAATCTCTTTTTTAAAGCGGCCGGATTTGCATTCCTCCGCTAAGTTCGATCACTGCACCCGGCGCATAGGCAAAGTCCCCCCGAGCCAATGCGGCAACAGCTTTGCCGATATCCTCAGGTTGCCCCCAACGCTTTTGAGGTATCAATCCGTCGGCGATCAGACGGTCATACTTTTCCTTGACAACAGAGGTCATATCAGTGGAAATAATTCCCGGACGAACCTCGTAGACGGCGATTCCCTCTTCAATCAGGCGGCTTGCATACAACATTCCAGCCATGCTTAAGCCGGCTTTGGAAATACAATATTCAGGACGTGAGGGCGATGGTGTCGATGCCGATATTGAGGTAACGAACACAATTGTCGGCGCCGGTTCCCCTTCCACTCGATCCTGAGTGAGCATTTGTTTGGCCACCAACTGTGTCAGAAAAAACGGACCTCGAAGGTTAATTTGCAGCAGACGGTCGAAACTCTCGATTTCGGTTTCCAAAATATCCCGGCGGACTTTGGGAGCAACACCGGCATTGTTTACCAGCACATCAATTCGCCCAAACTTGTCCAAAGTCTCTTGAACGAGCCGCTCTCGATCCTCAGCCAACGATATATCCGCACGCACAACCAAGGCCTCACGGCCCAATTCTTGAATTTCCTGTTGGACGGCATATGCCCCTTTTTTTAAATCAGCCGGATTAGCGGATACACCATTCACAACCACATCGCATCCCTGGCGGGCTAACTCAAGTGCAATTCCGCGTCCAATTCCCCGGCTGGCCCCAGTGACCAAAGCACAACGTTTTGTGTGGTTCATACTATTCATAAGATTTTGCTCCACGAAACATTGTCCGAATCAAATCGAAACAGGATGGCATCAGCCATTCGCTTGCAACAGGCAATTTCCGGATCGTCTATAGTCTATAAGACTGTATCGAAAAACACGGGATAGGTTTCATTGCCTGCAAGTCTTTTTAAAAGGTTGGCAAGTTCCATCAGGTGGTAATCGCCCCACATTGATGACTCGCCACAAGGAATTTGGCTACCCGGCGGGATGAAATCCCACCCGTTCGGGCGATGGTAGATCGAGTGCAAGAGCAAACCTTGATGCTTTGCGTTACTGCAAAGGTAAGGTTCATCCATAAGCGCCTTGGCAACTGTCAGCCCTGCCTCAAAAAAGCGCTTGCCGGAGTCGACATCGCCTTGATCCTGTAAATAGCGTCCCAAGCGAAGCAAACCTTGCGCTGCAATAGCGGATGCCGACGCATCGACAGGTTCGTATGCATTGTATGGATCGGCAGGCTCACTGCGGTAATCGCCCAGCTTTGCCAATCCCGGAGCTCCGGTATCCCAATAGACAATACCGTCTAAAGAGGAGTTCTCGATATAGAATTCCGATGTGACACGAGCCGCCCGTTCGAAGAGACCAAGAATATCGGCCTTGCTCTCGGCACAATCCCACAGTTCTTCTTTCAGAGAATAGATGAATTCGAGTTCTTCCGAGAATCCAAGCATCGCCCAGGCCAATCCGCGTGTCCACGTCGAAAAAGGCGAGTAGCCTTGCTGAGAACTTGGACAGCGAAATTGTCCATCATTGCGGTTGAAGATGCATTCATGGACGGTGCGGCCGGGCAAATCATAGGCATCTCTGCCATTACCGTAATAAACACTAAAAGTCGCTGTCGCACATGCATGCCGGACAGATCGTTCTAAAAGTGAAATCCGTTTATCGCCTTCCCCCATCAGGCAATGCCCGAGCTGATGGGCCAAACCGAGAACACGTACGGTACGAATGGTGTCAACAAACAACGAATGGGGGCCATTGAAGGAATAGACAAAACCATGGCCTTGGGCAACATCGCTCCACCTGGCCGCTTGCACTGCTCCCGAGGCCTTTAATGCCATTTCATAGAATCGAAGTTCCCATTCATTGTCGGGGATTCGCCCTTCACACATCAGACGCCGCAGATTGCCGTACGTGCTGATATTGTTGAAACCATGGTCATGCACACCGGTATGGGTGACATGCGGGGCCATACGTTCCAAGGTGTATTGACGCCCCCAGTCTCAGAAACTCAGCATCGCCGGTGGCATCATACTGTAAAATTGCACAGCCATACTGAAATCCTTGAGTCCACTCTGTCCACCCCCGGCTTGTATAGCGGCCGGCCTTCGTGAAAACCGGTGTGCCTTGGCTTGAGTCCCAGGCGGAATCGATAGAAACAATCTTTCGAGCGGCAAGTTCAAATGTCTTTGTGACGGCGCTCGTCAGCGAGAGAGGACTAATCCCATTTTCAATCTTCATTCGTCAACTCCGGGGACATGAAGTCCGGCAGGAACCATAACGGACACAGCGGCAACCGTGTGAGCCATCCGATTTCAATTGCTAAAAGATAACGCCTTTGAACTGTTGGGCAACATTACCGGTTTCCGGCTCAAATCCATTCATTTGGAATGAGTTGATGTCTTAGAGCAAAGAAGTGTGCTGCAATCCTCACACAAATCAACAAACTTGCCAGCCGAACACAACATTCAACTCCGCATGAATGACTACTCACTCTATTTGCCGGGAACAAAGGCATACAGAAGTATTCCGCGAATAAATACGTAGACTATTCAGTCAGGATGCTTTGCCGCGAATGATCGATTACATGTATCGCACAAACAATCAAACGACTAGACATTATGACCAATGACAAAAACTCCTTTGAGACTTTAAAATGATGATCTGCATCTGCCTGTGCTTTAATACGTGTAAACAGATAGTCCATCTCACTGTAAGCATACATAACATCAATCGAGCAAAGCGTTAACAGATGTAACCAATAAAACTATTTATGTCTTCATCTTGAGAAAACAGCTTTCATCTCGAACAACATCCTGCTAGATTTCACGCTGTTATGCCCTAAATATGGAGTAAAAAGGAGGTGATGCGCACAAACATACAATCACTTGGATAAGACTAGAAACGATTGAGAAGCGAACATCCGTTCTTGAACGAAAGAACGAACCAGCTGAAAACGGAGAAAAATTAATGCAGACTTTTAAGAAACTTGGTCTTGTTATGATGTGCTTGGCGCTGGTTTCACCGGCTTTTTGCCAGACCAGAAACGCCAATCCTCAAGCCGTAGGGCTTGATGTTTTAATTGAAGACACAATTGCATTTGATACGCAATCGGACAACAACGCAAACTGGGAAGCCTACGCCGATGCTATGGGCGATGGCTCGCTGATTTTTGTTGCTAACACAACCGCCGGCAGCAGTGGCGACCTCGCCACCGAGCGTCCCGCAGTTGGTGTTGTCAATCCGGATCTCAGCTACAATGAATATGCCGGCGCGTATGACGATGCTGGCAACCCGTGGATGGAGAACCTTGATAACGAACGTAGCGATGGTAACCCCCCGGTCATCGCCGGCGACCGCCGTCCCGGTAACAGAGGGTACATCGTTGGTAACGAGTGCACACCGATGGATTTCGGTGAATTCTCAAGCGACAACCGCTGGGCCGGATACCTCTCACACGGATTCTGTGTTCAGGCTTTTGATCTGTCCGGCGGCGACCCTGCGCCTCTGTTTACCTTACGCGATCCCGCGTATCAGTATGTTGACACAACTGTCGGTAAGGGCCGTGTCGGTGGCGTCATGTGGTTGGATAACGGTAACATCCTTACCGAAACTGAAGACCGCGACACATTTGAATACACAGCACAAAGCAAGTCCCCGATCCTCACAATCATCGACAGCCAAACCGGCGCATGGGTGAAGTCCCCCTTCATCGCCCGCGATGATGATCCCAACACCGATGGTTGGGGCGGTCTCACCGCTTTTGCCGGTGGCTTTGCTCACCGCACCAATGGTACCGTCACCATCGAGTTCTTCGATAATGCCGGAAACCAAACAGCTCAGTGGGAACAGATTCCAAATGACGATGATCTGAATATTCCGCTAACTGATTTCACAGACTATACAACATCCATCTCCACAACCGGTCGTGGCGATGGCAACCACATTAGCTCAGCCCTGAGCGGCACAAACATTTACTACGCCGGTTGCGGTCTGAACTGGATCGACTTCTCAAGCAACGCACCGTTCGTTACCAAGATCGATGCCATTACAGGCACCAGCGTTGCTGAAGCAATGTGCCATGAGCGCGTTGAAGTCGAAGGCTATGAAAACTATGCCGCCGGTCATCGTGCTAGCTGCTTTGTCGCCGAAAACGAAGCCGTGATCGTTGCATGGTCAGACAGCGCCAATGGTGGTGGTGGTGATGGCCAGATCATGTGCCGTGTCTTTGACGCCGATCTGAATCCGGTCACCGAGACCTTCTTGGCCTTCCAAGCCAGTAACCTCGAAGCCGGTTCTGACATTGAGTTCAAACATGCTCAGTGCGCCATCTCCGATGTTGGTATTCTCGTGACCTGCCGTGCGCAAGCCGGTTTTGGCCCCATCAACCAACATGCGTTCACCGTGTTTGAAAATCCACTAGCCGAACAGCCGGTTGAAGAGTGGGAACTCTACTAAGATTAGTACTATCAATTTCCGTTAACGAGTAGGCTCATAAGGGGTTCGAGCGGTTTGTTGTCTCGAGCCCCTCTACTCACCTCTCCCCTAATTTAATCTCCCACTTTCCTCTCTTTTTTACGATTTTCCCCGCAAATCGCAAACATTTCATGACACCCTATGTTATAAACCGGGTTGACGTCAGGCTCGATATCTGTATGAATTTCAGTGACAATTGATTGCTTGACGGATATCATCACTTAAGCAGAGGGATTGTATGCCGAAAAAGCTTGCGCTCTGACGGCTCAGCCGTATTGGATGCGTCAGATATAAACCATCAACCATACGTCCGGAGGGGGATGGTTTGGAAAGGAGGTGATGCTGAGAAAATTGAAAATCACTTGGCAATCTTTCGGTCAATAGAAAGAGCCGAGGAACCGACTTTTTGTTTTTTAGAAACGGAGAAATAATATGAGCCTACTCAAAAAACTTGGTTTTGTTGTTATTTGTTTGGCGCTGGTATCACCGGTCTTTTGCCAAACCAGAAATGCTAACCCACAAGCTGTGGGACTTGATGTTTTGATTCCCGATACAATCGCCTTCGATACGGGCGCTGACAATAACGCCAACTGGGAAGCCTACGCCGATGCTATGGGCGATGGTTCCTTGATTTTCACAGCCAATACAACGGCTGGCTCCAGCGGCGACCTCGCCACTGAGCGTCCCGCAGTTGGTGTTGTCAATCCGGATCTCAGCTACAATGAATATGCCGGTGCGTATGACGATGCTGGCAACCCGTGGATGGAGAACCTTGATAACGAACGTAGCGATGGTAACCCCCCGGTTATCGCCGGCGACCGCCGTCCCGGTAACAGAGGGTACATCGTTGGTAACGAGTGCACACCGATGGATTTCGGTGAATTCTCAAGCGACAACCGCTGGTCCGGATATCTCTCACATGGTTTCTGTGTTCAGGCGTTTGATCTGTCCGGCGGCGACCCTGCGCCTCTGTTTACCTTACGCGATCCCGCGTATCAGTATGTTGACACGACTGTTGGTAAGGGCCGTGTCGGTGGTGTCATGTGGTTGGATAACGGCAACATCGTTACCGAAACAGAAGACCGCGACACATTTGAATACACCGCGCAAAGCAAGTCCCCGATCCTCACCATCATCGACAGCCAAACCGGCGCATGGGTGAAGTCCCCCTTCATCGCCCGCGATGATGATCCCAACACCGATGGTTGGGGTGGTCTCACCTCTTTTGCGGGTGGCTTTGCTCACCGCACCAATGGTACCGTCACCATCGAGTTCTTCGATAATGCCGGTAATCAGACAGCTCAGTGGGAACAGATTCCGAATGATGATGATCTGAACATTCCGCTGACTGATTTCACAGACTATACAACCTCCATCTCCACAACCGGTCGTGGCGATGGCAACCACATCAGCTCAGCCCTGAGCGGCACAAACGTTTATTACGCCGGTTGCGGTCTGAACTGGATCGACTTCTCAAGCAATGCACCGTTCGTTACCAAGATCGATGCCTTAACAGGCACCAGCGTTGCTGAAGCAATGTGCCATGAGCGCGTTGAAGTCGAAGGCTATGAAAACTATGCCGCCGGTCATCGTGTCAGCGTCTTTGTCGCTGAGAACGAGGCTGTTATTGCTGCATGGTCAGACAGCGCCAATGGTGGTGGTGGTGATGGCCAGATCATGTGCCGTGTCTTTGACAGCGATCTGAATCCGGTCACCGAGACCTTCTTGGCCTTCCAAGCCAGTAACCTCGAAGCCGGTTCTGACATTGAGTTCAAACATGCTCAGTGCGCCATCTCCGATGTTGGTATTCTCGTGACCTGCCGTGCGCAAGCCGGTTTTGGCCCCATCAACCAACATGCGTTCACCGTGTTTGAAAATCCGCTGGCCGAACAGCCTGTCGACGACTGGTCCTTGTTCTAGGCGAAAACATTCAGACACATGTCCTCTATGGACTTTGTGGAGGGCCCGGTTTTCCGGGCCCTCTTTTTATTTGCCCCAAAATCCGGGGAAAATGATAAGTATTATCAATGTGTTAGGAGATCACGAGACCGTTGACAATCAAGACAATCCTTCGACAATATTGTAAGTAGAAAACGAGGTGCATACATGCGCTTAAAACATGCTTTTACACTTATTGAACTTCTAATTGTTGTGGCAATAATAGGAATTCTTGCCGCAATTGCCGTCCCGAATTTCATGAATGCAAGGATTCGCGCAAAAATCTCTCATTCACAAAGCGAGCAACGGACATATAAGCAAATTCAACAAATGTATTTGCTGGACAATAATGAATTACCCGGGCATTGGGATGGAAAAGAAGAACATTGCCCCTACATCAATCTCGGCTATCTTGGCGGCCCGCTGACAGATCCTTTCATGATCGATAGAAAAGACGTGATGGAAACCTCGCATCAGGGCATGTATCACAGCACGCATGTTCGGGAACCGGGCAACATACTCAGCGTAAATCCCAGGTTTTATAAACTTTGGGATAACGCCAACCGGCCTTATATCATCTTTGGAGAAGGCCCCGTGGGAGCCTCCTGGGAAGACTATGACGCCAGTAATGGCCTTATGAGTATCGGACGTCTACAAACTTTGGGATTCCGTGGAAAACGAACACCCGGATCTTACGCAGAAAATAGACAGTGTCTGTAGGGAAAGAAAAACTCTCTACGGCTCTTTCTTTTCCAAATTTCTAAGCGACACAATGCAGCGGTCGAAATTTTTAACGGCCTCGCTTATTCGTTTGATTTCTTCTTCCATTATCTCAGATTGCCGCCGCGGATCGTTGCCTCTTATTTCGGAAAAGTTGATGGCATTCATCAAAACCTTTGTCCATTGTGTCGAGAATTTCGCGTAAGCCTTGGCGATAGAAGATACTTGCTCTGCATTAACATCTCCGCCCTCAGCCTTCTGTTCAGCATCGGACAACATCTCTTTAATCAAACGTTGAGCTAAATCACCCCGATATCGATACACTCGCCGCTGGTCCTGTAAAAGTCCGGTCCGGCAATGCAAGGCGCTATCAATATCCGGCTGCAAAGAGCGCCTCCATGTCTGATACTTTTTGAGATCCTCTGCATGATGTGTAGCCAAATCGGCCACAGTCTTCTGATCTCCTCCTGCTTGGGCTGTAGCAATTTGCCGTGCGACCTCATCCATTTTCTTAACAAATGGATCATTTTCTTTGCGTGATTCGATTCGCTCTTCAATCGCAACAAGGTCATCCATCAAACCGTTAACACGTTTGGCAATGGCATCAAATGCTTTCGAAGTATCATGATACTCCATGGAATCAAGACGCTGGCGCGTTTTGAGTTCGTCCAACATGACATCCGATTCATGCAACCGTTTGGCAATATCGCCGACAACGCTGTTCTCGCCCCCACGCAAAGAACGTTGCACTTTTGGCTGTGGACGAAGTTTAGAGCGCTTCTCCAACGACAGCGTAACCTCTTTCTTGTCTTTCCAAACTGTCTTGCCGCCGACAACCGTCTGTATGAGATCCGATTTATCAACTCCCATAGACCGTGCCTTTTGCTCGGCCACCAGATTGGTAAAGGCTTTCTGGAGATTCCGCAAAGATTTGCCGGAAGTTATGTCGTCATCATTTATTGATGTAGCCACGTTTTTTTTACCCGGTTTGACTCGTCCACTGCCGCACCCAAGGGCAACGTCTCTCTATAGTGTACAGTGATATTTCCGCGATGGACGACGTCGGCACGAAAACCGTTCGAAAATTGGCATATCTGGTGATTCATATCCGGGATTGCTACGATTCCGATGTGAAGCATTGGAGTATCATTATGCCGAATCCGAAATCATTGATTCACAATCCTGCGTTTCATACCGTCTCATTCGTCATAGCTGCCTGTCTCATGGGAGGCTGTGTATCTCTCCAATCTGAACATAAGCCCAGCATCGTCAATTATTCGTGGCTTGAGTCTGTTACACCCGGTCATCCTGCACGTGGCAATGAATGGGTAAATTTGGATTTGGCTTATCCCCGGGATAGTGCTTCAGGCAATCCCAAAACAGGCTTGCATGAAGCGGTTCAGGACTTCCTGGATATGCATTAATCCCCGGTATCGTCACGTCTAGCAGGCATTGGATTGGGGTTCACCCATCATCCCGGCTTGCCTCATACGCCTGGTATTCGGTGTTACTTTGCCCTGAGTCAAACGCCTTTTGATCTTTCCACCAAGAGCCCCGGCCAGGCGTTTCCATGGAACAAAACTCAGTTGCTCATCGGTGATTGGACGTTCAACTTCACGCCGCAGTTGCGCCTGTTGCCAGACAATGTACTCCAATTTTTTAGCCATTTGATAATGCATGTAGAATTCTTCCTTGGGCATCTGTTCGTTCAAGTAAACATACTTTTCAAAGAAGAATTTCTTGTCATCCATAAGATCTTCAGGCTCAAGCACAACGCCGGTCAATTTCTCTTCATCAATTAGATTACGTGCAACGGCGTGGTCCCAAATCGGCGTATCCGGCAAAACCATGAGCGGGCCTATCACCAAAGCTGTGAAAACATCCATGCTGTCGATGATGAAATCAAACGTCATTTGAAGATCGTCACGGGTTTCGCAAGGTGAGCCGATAATGAAGCTGGGATCGATCTTGATGCCAAAATCCCGGCAAACGTTGACTGTCCGGTGAAGCTGTTCCGGCTTGACGCCGTCTTTTGCCAAATAGGCGAGTACACTCGGCGCAGCAGACTCAAAGCCAATGGTCAAAGCCTTAACATTCATATCGACCAATGGTTCCGCGATCTTTTCACGAATCTGATTTGCACGGGCTGACACTGTAAAATTAACATGATCGAGCAACCCGCGTTCCGCCAAGACATTTCGAATATGCTCCAGACGGCTTTTTTTCCCGATGAAAAGATCATCAAAGACAATGATGTGCTCTGCCCCCCATTCAGAAACCAATTCTTCGATTTCTTCAACAACATATTCCGGTGAAAAGAATCGATGATTGGTGCCCCAGTGCTGCACGGTAGAACAAAATGAACACCGGAATGGGCAACCGCGCGAAGTCATAATGTGTGCGTGTTTACGGACTTCCCCCCATTGATCCCCAAGCGCTTTGCGATCCGGTCGCGGGATAGAATCCATGTTTTCGATCGGAGCGCGGCGGGGATTGAGAACTGGGCCTTTTTCGCCGTGCCAAACAATACCGGGAACCTTTTCCAGACTTTGCGGTTCGTAGTCTCGCTCGTTTTTGTAGAGTTCGCAGATTTCGAAAAAGGTGGATTCACCTTCGCCCAATACACCGATATCAAAGGCGCGTGGCAGGCGGTCAGGCATTGCGGTGATCTGTGTTCCGCCAATGATGGTCGGAATCCCCAGCTCCTGCTTCACCAGTTCTGCAGCACGAGTGGCAACACCAAAACTATACGTTGCAGAGGATATACCAACGATATCCGGTTTATGGGCGATGAGGTCTTCAATCTCACGTTCGATGACGACCTCGTATCCTTGGCCATATCGTTTGATATATGAGGATAGATAGCCCAACCCTAATGGCGGTCCGACGGACCAATCGTCATCGCGTTCTTCAACGACTGCGAGATATAATCCAACCTTCATCGTGTTGACATTCTTAGTGTTAAATTTATTTAACCTAGTAAAGCATAACCGGCATCCGGTTTAATTCCAACGGCTTTCAGTTTCGCTGTACGGATGTCTGTACATTAGTATGCACGAATACAGGATTGCGAAAACCCTTCCGCACCGGTAGAGATGGACCATGAACACAGAACAAACCGGTTTCTGGGATGTGGGCACAGACAAGGCCCGTAAGACTTCGGGTGATCGGGAGACCGTTGCCCAACCTTTGGCCGAGACAATTCGGCCGGTCAACCTGGATGAAATCTTAGGTCAAGAAGAACTCCTTGGAAACGGCCGCCCCCTGCGGCAAGCCATCGAGACCGACTCCACGGGCTCCATGATCCTATGGGGACCGCCCGGAAGCGGAAAAACCACTCTGGCAAGAGTTATAGCCAAAGAAACCCAAGCCGGTTTTCGGACTCTTTCTGCGACAGACTCAGGCAAAGCCGATTTGCGCAAAGTTATCGAGCAAGCTAAATCCGAATCACGCAATGGACGCCGTACAATTTTATTTATCGATGAGATTCATCGGTGGAACAAGGCTCAACAAGATGCATTGTTGCCGCATGTGGAATCAGGTCTGATTACTCTGATCGGTGCGACAACGGAAAATCCTTCATTCGAGGTGATCTCGGCTTTGCTTTCGCGAGTCACGGTTTTTGTCCTGAAAGGCTTGTCAACCGAACAACTTTGCGAAGTGCTGCGTAGAGGGATTGCTCAACTGCAGCAGCAGGGTCCGCTCGAAATAGAAGATGCCGTAATTGAAAAGATTGCCGCTGCCGCCGATCATGACGCCCGCTCCGCACTGAATCAGCTTGAACGGCTGGTCAAACATGTCAGGAATAGTCCAAACGCCGGTTCAAGCATCACCTTGGCCGACGCTGAAACGGCCCTAAGTGCGCGCAGTCTTCATTATGACAAAAGCGGTGAAGAACATTACAACCTAATTTCCGCTTTACACAAAAGCCTGCGGGATTCCAATCCCCAAGCGGCCTTATATTGGCTGACCCGGATGCTGGAATCCGGCGAAGATCCCCGGTACGTATCCCGGAGGCTTATCCGTTTTGCATCTGAAGATGTCGGCCTCGCGGATCCGCAGGCTCTTCCTTTGGCAATTGCCGGAGATGAATCGTACCGCCGCTTAGGCTCCCCTGAAGGCGAGCTCGCTTTGGTTGAGGTATGCCTGTATCTGGCATGCGCCCCTAAAAGCAACGCCGCCTATGTGGCACATAACACGGCAAAAGAAATTATAAAAAAAACCGGCGCATTACCCGTCCCCAAACACATTCGTAACGCACCGACGGCTTTGATGAAGAATCTTGATTATGGCAAAGGCTATCAATATGCCCATGACGATTCCGATGCCGTAGTCGATCAGGAAGATCTTCCACCCGAACTCAAGGGGACAAAATTCTATAGGCCCACAGACCGAGGCTATGAAACCGAGATACGTGAACGGCTCTTAAAATGGCACGATCTGCGTAAGAAAAAGCGTGAAAATAAAGATTCATAATCCAAACGCCTATGACACCCCACGATTTCATCGAAAAACACACTTCTCAAGCACAACCGTTGAAACAAAAGGCCTCACTGGCTTTTTGGCAGGCGAGTCTGAGCGGTTCGCAAGCGGATTTTCAAAAGCAGGCAGAACTCGAACTTGCACTTCGCAGAATTTATAGCAACAAAGATGAATACCGGATGCTTCAGGGATGGATAGACTCAACTTCGGAAACGAATGCCCTACAGCGGCAACTCACGATCGCCAAAAATCTTTATGCTGAGAATCAGCTGGAAGAACCGGTACTCGAAAACATTACCCGTCAAGAATCCGAAATCGAACGTATTTTCAATACGTTTAGGCCTTCATTGAATGGGCAGCGCATTACCGACAATGACATAAACCATATCCTGCGGACCAGCAGCGATTCCGAGCATTGCCGGTCGGCATGGGAGGCCGGAAAGCGCATCGGGGAGGAGATGTCGGACCGGATTCTGGAGTTGGTATCGATTCGCAATGCCGCATCGAAAAAACTCGGATACGCCAATTACTATCGGATGCAATATGAACTGAAGGAATTGGATATTGATTTCGTTTTTCAGACTGTGGATCAACTCTCCAGAGATACCGAGGCGGCATTTCTGGAATTTAAACGGCAGGTTGATGAAAAACTGGCGGAAAAATTTGGGCTTCCCGCCGACAAATTAAGCCCTTGGCATTACGGCGATCCTTTTTTCCAAGAAGTCCCTCAGGATGAAACAATCAGTTTTGATGATGTCTATGAGACAATGGACATCATTCAGGCAGCCACACATTTTTATGAAACAATCGGCCTCTCCGTTTCATCCATTTTGAAACAAAGCGATCTCTACGAACAAGAAGGCAAATGTCAACACGCTTTCTGCCTGGCCGTGGATGCGCCAACTGATGTACGCGTGCTTTGTAATCTAAAAAACACGGAACGTTGGGCCGGGACACTGCTCCATGAATTGGGACACGCGGTCTATGACACTTACCTCAATCCCGAACTTCCGTGGTTATTGAGACGTCCCGCGCATGCAATTAGTACGGAAGCCGTGGCCCTGCTCATGGGACGGTTGGCATTGAATCGAGATTGGCTCAGGCAATACGCGAGGCTGGGAAAAGAGCACGCTTCCATCGTGGCCAAAGCCGCTTGGCATAAACAACGGAATCATCAACTGCTGTTCTCCCGTTGGGTATCGGTTATGATGCACTTCGAAAGAGACCTGTACGAAAATCCCCATCAAAACCTCAACCGGCTATGGTGGGATTATGTGGAACGGTTCCAACATCTGAGGCGCCCGGAGAACCGGGACGCTCCGGATTGGGCGGCAAAAATCCATCTGGCTGTGGCGCCGGTCTATTATCAGAATTATATTTTGGGCGAGTTGTATGCTTCACAGGTATCGGCTCGAATTAAGGCAATGTTGGGCGGTGAAAGTTATGTGAGTAATCCGCGGCTGGGTGCATTTCTAAAGCGGGAAATCTTTGAATCCGGTCGTCTTTACGACTGGAATGAAACGCTCCGCCGGGCCACAGGAGATATCCTAAATCCCCAAAATTGGCTCAATGAGTTTGTTCTGCCCGACAACCGTCATGCGTAATTGGCTCTTTTATGACATAGTACCCGGTTGCGGGAGTCATCCTGCCCTATCACACTCGGACGAGTACCGGGCATCGTGATACTTTTCAATACTGGCTTGCATCCTAAATCTAAACCTATGCCGTAATTCTCAAATAATGATATGAGACCTTTAATCAATATTGGCATCTTCTTTTGCATTCTTGCTTTGGCTCCATTTGCGCATGGAGACGAAACCATAGAGAACCGCTATTACCCCATGGGCATTCCATTGGGAGGGATTGGAGCGGGCTATATCGATATTCTCCCCAATGGCTCCACCGGCAACCTGGTTGTCAACAACAATTGGGCCGCGCCAATATCCAATTGCCAAGGTCTCTCCTGGGCGGTCGCGGTATCCCAAAATGGAGCGATCGTCTCAAAGTCGCTGCGGGCTGTTGATGGCCCGTCTATTGGAATTTCTCAAGCAGATAAAGCCGTCAAGAATTTTCTATATCAAGGCTGTTTCCCGGGTGCTCTAATCCAAGCCAATGATCCGGAACTACCTATTCAAATCCAAGTGGAAGCCTGGTCACCGTTTAATCCTTTGGATATTGAAGCATCTTCGCTTCCGGTTGCGGGATTTGTGTTCGAAGTCACAAATACGAGCGAACAAGAAGTCAACATTACCCTCGCCGGCGCTTGGGAAAACATTATCGGGACAGGATTCCTACAAAATCCACAGAATAAGACATCCACAAGTGCTGACTCCGGAACAGATGTGATCCATGATAGCTCCGCATCGAATGCTCGTCTGGGTAATCGCATTCAACTGCTTTCAAAAGGGAAACTACTGGGGATCGCCGGTGCAGAAACCTACGGCCTTCGGTTCACAACTGACCGTGAGATGCCATTTGATCGAAGCGCAAATACAATCGGCGAACATGTACTCTGCTTTCAAAGTCAAGACGGAGATATCATTTCGGCACTTTTGGGATTTGATCCGGAAAACCCCGAAATCTTTTGGAGCGATCTTGGCGATGATGGTCTGCTAAGGCCATGGGAGAACTTGCCGGAAACCACATCCACAGCCAACCACCAGGAATCCAATGCCGCCCTCGCATTGACATTCACACTCGCTCCCGGTGCAAGCCGCAAAGTCCCCTGCGTTTTTGCCTGGCATATGCCCAACATGGTGATGAGGGAAAAGAACCTTGAGACTTGGTATACAACCTTCACGAAGTCAGCATGGGAAATCGCGCTGCAATTCCTTTCAAAATACGAGAAATTGAGAAGCGAAAGTGCAGAATGGTTTGCATACATTGATAATTCGTCTTTGCCGGTTTGGTTGAAAGATGCGTACCGCGACAGCCTTCAGATTTTCATTACAAATGGCGTACGCACACGCTCAGGCGCTTTTTCCTTACTCGAAAGTCCCGAGAGCGATGGGGGATTGGGTTCGGTAACATCCCGGCTGCTTTATCAACCGGCCTTATTATCCCTTTTTCCCGAACTCGCACGTAACGAGCTCCTTTTAGTCCGGAATTTGCAGTTTTCAAATGGCGAAATACCGAATTTCACAGGAAACATAAATGATTCCATAGGCATTTCGTACGTACCGGGTGCTCAATCTGCAAAAGCGGATATTGCATGTTCATTCGTGCTGCAGCTGTATCGGAATTGGCTATGGACCGGTGATACAGACACATTGAATGACATGTACCAAGGTGCGCAGGCAGCCATAAGGTGGTGCAAAAGTCTGGATGAAGACGGCGACGGTCTGCCGCCGGGTGGAGCCTTTTATCCGGGCTTGTCCCCTCCTGAAGTTTTCATAGGCACCGCCGATTTATGGATGGCTGCATTGGAAGCAAGTGATCGAATGGCGTTGGCTTATCAGGATCATATATTTTCATCGGATCTTGCAAAAATCCGCCCGCCGGCAGAGGACGGTCTCATCACAAATCTTTGGAACGGAAGTTATTTTGCATACGGATTTGACTTCCGAAATCCTGCTGAACCCAAAAGAATTTTCACAGCACAATTGCTGAGCCGATGGTTTGGGAGTCTTTCGGGATGGGGAACTCTACTGCCTCAAGAAATGCATTATGCCAATCTGCAAACTTTGGCCGCAGCCACTTTGGGTACAAAAGCCCCGCAAATCATGCTCACGCCCGGTTCCCCAAATGAAGAAAGTGAAATTTGGCCTTATCATAGTCTGGCAGGTCTTGCCGCACCGTTGATCGTGGATGGTTGGCCGGATCAAGGGCTGGAAATGGCAAAGCAGCTTGTGAATGCCTCAAAAATGACACCTTCCGGCCCATGGGCATTACCTCGCACATGCTCAGCCCAATTGGATAATGCCAAAGGATTTCGCTCTGCAGAAAGTCTCGCAATCGCTTCTCTGCCCTATTTGTTGGCAGGATTCAGCATCGATATTCCCAATCACGAAATCCAAATTGGACCGGCGCCCACAATTGCCCGGAAACAAAGCCGAATACCGTTGTTCACCCCAAACTTCTGGTTTGAACTGGAAACGAACCGGGATGCCTTTAGCCCGACCCAAACCGCCATATTGCGAGTTGTAAAAATTCTTGATAAAAAAAAGGACTTCTCCGTTAAACGGTTCATTTGGAGGCTCCCTCATTGGGTTGATGAAAACAGTGTGGAACTTACGGTCGAAACCCCCAGAGGGAAACCAGGTGTTTCAACAATAAGCAATGGACACGCCGTTTGTCTTCTCCCTCAGGAAATCGATATCCAAGAAGGCGACGAAATTAGAATGGAGCTGGCTCCAACAATGGGGCCGCGGTTGGTTTTGGATATCGGAAAACGCAGGCTTTATAACCGGGGCGTCCCTGTGCATATCTTTCCGATTCCAGGACTTGGTCCTGATCGCTTTGGCTTTCGCGTGCACAATTTAACGAACATGGACCGATCGGTTCGTCTGCAACTTGAAGGCGAAGCAGAAATGACGTGGTATGTGGCGCAAAAAGATGATGATGCTTCGGAGCCGGCAATGCCCGGCGCAATTCTGAAGTTGAAGCTGCCTTCTTCTTTGCTCCCACCTCATCAAAGAGAGCGATGGACCACACTTTGGAGAAATATCGAAGATTTAATTGCCATAGTCGGCTCCATACCATCTGAAGAAAAATTAAACGCCAGACTTGTAAAACTGCATGGTGATATTTCCGAGTTTCTCTCTCAAGATATTTTCTGCTCCGAACGGCAGGTAGTTTTCTCAACGGACTCTGAAACGGCCAAAGTAGATGAGAGCGACAATAGAAATTGGCAAAAAGACGAATTTGATAAGGAAATGCGGCGATTAGAGAAAGCAGTTGCTCAACTATTGGAAGATACAGACTTAATCGCCGTCGATCCGCGTGTTGCCGCTCTGACTGCAGGGCAATTGCTGTCTATAAGGCTAAACACAACAATTGAACAAGATTTGACTTGGAAAGGCGGAGATGCCGTCGTTCATGCAGAGGCGACTGTTCCTTCTAGGTTACATTTTGATGCGCGAATGGATATTGAGCCTCCTTCCGGATGGGAAGTCGTATCTGACGGCGACCTGAGATGGGAACATCGCACCGAAGCGCTGCCCGATATCAATGCAGAACTTTCATGGACAAGACAATTTACCATACGGCCAAATGAGCAAATCCGGGCGGGCAGGATACCGTTAAGAATAGAATTAGGCGGTCAATGGCATGCAAATAACGGCAATACGGGTGATGAACGCCTCGCAGATGGCCCAACCCGATATTTTCGAGTTGAGAAGACTTTATCGGTCGGAGCAGCATTTATCCGTGACTGGCTATTGCTTGGGCCTTTTCCAAACAAAGGGGGGACCGGTTTTGAGACGTACTATGAGCCTGAAATCGGCGTGAATTTGGATAATGAAATCGAGGGAAAATCCTGGCAAATCTATAAAAGCACTGATGGTTACATCGACTTAGGCGGCTTTTGGGGCTCAAAAGAAGAATCCGTGGCCTATGCCTATGCATTCATTTTGTCCCCCCGCTACCAATTGGCTCAGCTTCATTTAGGTGCAACAGACGGAGTTAAAGTATTTTTTAACCGAAGTGAGCTGTTTGCGGATCGATTATTCAGCAGCGAGAAACCTGATAGCGTCATTTTGCCTGTTGAACTTCGGGATGGATGGAACGAAATCCTGCTAAAAGTAACCCAAAACAAGGGCAAATGGGGATTCTTTGCCGAAATTACAGACCGGCAAGGATTCTCCATCCAAGGGCTAAAATGGGATTTGAAGGGTCCTAATTCAGAGGATAATCACTCAATTCCACCTACAGCAGAAGAAAAATAAGGCACAAATGGAACCAAATGCGTACCATATCCATCCTCGTATTGGGAGAGGGTGGCAATCTCCTTATGAATTTTTCTGTGATAAAAATAGTAATTTATCCTATATACAGATCGCTGGCACACTGGACTAACAAGCGTTAGAATCAGGGTGAGGAAGAGAACACGTTAGGCTGTCCCAGTGGGAGAACTGAGACATTGAACCGTGTGTTCGGCTGATAGCGGATAAGGGAAAGACCGGGGACGTTCTAAAATCAGCCGCTTCTGTTGGGCAAATTGGCTAATGGGCAAGTCCCAACAGATTGTTGATAACAGGGAATCAACAGATGATTGATGTTTATCGCATGAGCGGAACCGGGGAAGGCAAAGATGCCATTCCTCCGCGCAGTTTCGGTTTTTGCCGTTGGTGCGGAGCGGAGCGGGTTCGACTTCAATATCTGCTTTGCCCGGATTGCTTCCGGATCGCCGATATGATCCCCTCTAAAACCAGTGTGGTCATGAATCGTCCGGAAGTGAAAAAGCGCTTGCGCGGCATGGCCACGGTTAAAAAACTAACCCCTGAATTACGCATCTTCTTAACAGACCCCAAAACTCGCTTCCCTGCCGATAGGAACCACATCGAGCATTGGGAAAAGATGATTGAGCAATCCAGAACCTTGGTCTCGGATTCGGACATTCGCCGATACATTGATAATTTGTGCGCAAACGTTGATGAAGATGAAGAGGTCAATGTTCCGCCCGATGAAGAAGTTGAGGAAATTGTATCGCTCGAAAATATCCTTCGTTTTTTCCTGCATGTCGCAGTTCTTCGCGGCGCCCTGAAACTAGATGAAGATCCTGATGATGCCTCTTGCATGGTCTGCGGGCACCAAACCGCAGTTGGTAGCCGTTCATTATGCAGTTCCTGCCGTAATGAGTTGGTTCATGATGTCTCAGATTCAGGCCCTGCCGAAGCCGCACCGGCAAAGATTCAGCTGGGTATGCATAGCCGTGATATCATTATGGGCAAGCGGGGACGTTAAATTTCCCAATGAAGTTCTGTGTTAACTCTTCCCGGCTCCTACTCCTTTTTGCCGTTTAATACTTTGAGTTCAGCGGGCTGCAGTTCAATTTGTTTGGTCTCTGCCAAAGCCTCAGGCACCTTCACAGTGATTTTTCGTGAAAGTGTATTCCACAAAAGCCAACTTCCATCCACTCGTTTTGTGACAAAAACACCATCTGTATTCAGCGAGAATGTGTCAGGACTGGACCAACGGGTTTCACATTGAAGAAGCTGAGCCGTTTCGGGTGCAAACCGCCCTGCTCCGCCCGGATTTTCCGATGTCGCGGTTTGCAGCAATGAAATAAAGCCCTTTCCTCGGTTTTGACAGCCGTTTTCTGCCTTTTGATCGTATTCTTGAATGATTGAATCGGTAACAGCCGAACGGTCCGCAATCCATACACCGCCTTGATCCACAAACTCAAGAATTTTCTTCAAGGATTCATCATCCGCTCGTGCTAAAGGCGGCGATAATAGAAAACGGTACTCCTTCAATCCACCTTCTTGTATCAGAACCTCATTCAATACATGGAGATCGAGCACATCACGCAGACGGGCTGTTGTTATTTGCCAATCGGCAAGTAAACGATGATCAAGAGCCAAAGCGGATTCAGGCAATAAAACGGCAACTTCCACCTCAGTTTCGGCAGATGGCACACTGGTAAGATGCTGCTTGATAATTTCGATGGCCTGTTTTGCATCTTTTAAGGCCGCTTCATCTGAACCACGGAAAATAGCATCGATCACCAGTCCATGTGCATTCACCATGGCCGCCATATTGAAAAACGTCGTGAGGCCGGATGGAACATTGGCACCGGCGGCATCCAGGGTTAGCGGGACTTTGTAATATGCCGCAGCAGCAGAAACTTGGCTTAAAATGGCCGAAAGCCTTCCCGGATTCTGAGTGGGTGCGGCAAAACGGACTTCAGCGTCATATTTGGACGCCAGTTTGATCAATCGGCTAAAATTGACCCCTGTCATCGGATGACCTTCACCAGCCATAAAGACGGCGATTCTTCCTTCAGGGCGGTGAATTCGGGCACGTTCCAACCAAAACTCGACATGGTTTTCCAGCGCATTCGCATACCACGTTGTGAAATCCTGGAAGCGGCGTTGGAATTTAACGGGAAGGCCGGTGGCATCTTGAAAATACTGATCATATCCCGGCTCACCGGGCAACGAAACCAGGTTATGCGGTGCATTAGCAAACGATTCGATCCCTGTGGCACTGCATACCCAGGCATCACAGACACCATCGGCACCGCCATATTTTTTCTCAAGCCAATCTCGGAACTCCTGTCGGGCCTCTGGCTGGTCGCACCACCATTTCAGCCCCTGATTATAATTACGAGGCATATACCAACCACCACCGGCTGGGTAGGAAGCATCTCCGTAGCTGCCGGATGGACCCAAAATCAACAGATCGAGGGCATCTCCATAATGCCCTGAAACCTCCCCAATCAGCCTGTCGATATGTCCGGTCAATGATGGATTCCAGAAAGAGAGAATCGGAGTCTCCTGGCGATTGTCGAGACTCGTAAAGAAGCGGGCTTGCGGATTGTTTAGAAACCAATCCGGAAAAGACCGAAACGGTGAGGCCAATACTGTGAGCCCTGTACGCAATTGGCACATAGTCGCCAATTCGATCTCCGCATCGGCAATAAAAAACCGTTTGGCCTCATTTCGCGACACAGGCTCCATCTCGGACCAGTGCACATAGGCATCAAGGCCGTCAAAGCCCAACCCCGAAAGCGCACGAACATTGGGGTAATGCAAATATCGGGGCTGTGGACGCCCAAAGAACGACCAGACATGGCTAAGTTCAAGTTTCGAGACCCGAAGTTCATCTGGCAGCGGTGAGGCATTAAGCACCAAATCCGCATCCGCAGGCTCGGCTTTCAACTCTGCCGTGGCACCCTGGGGCAATTTGGCAACCTCAGACGACGGTGCTTGTTGCGCAATCGTGAAATTTCCGGCAAAAACCAAAAGAAAGGCAATTAATAAATGCATTGTGGACACACTGATTTTAGAGAATTTCGTACGAGACAAATGAAATCTAGTCATGCACAGCCAGAGTGTCCATATATTTGCCTTTTTGATGCCCGTCACATAAGAAACAACAGGTGGTATTTGTTGACAGAAGGGGCCCCTTCGCTTGGCAGTGGACAGTGCTGCTGTAAGATAGCGGCATGACAAGGATAGCAGCACGCGGACTTTTAGTTATAACGCTCCTACTTGGCGCATTGTGGGGAAGGCCATTAATGGCCCAAGATTCATCTGAGCAGGCCCTCCCTCCTAATTATGAAGAAAACTTGTCGTATCTCGAAAATATGATCATGGCCCCCTGTTGCTGGCGGCCTGTAGCCGAACACGATTCCGGGGCGGGTCCGGTAATGAAGGGTGAAATCGAGCGCCGCCTAAAAGCGGGCCATACCCCCGAGCAGATAATCGATGCATTTGTAAATCAAAGCGACGAGCAAATTCGCAAAATTTTGGAGCCTTATGGGGTAAAAGGCGAGGAAATTTTAGCCAAACCTCGCGTTAGCGGATTCAATATAACTGCTTATATCATGCCGGTCGTGTTGGTATTCATCGGAATCGGCATTGTTTCCCTCCTATTTAAACGCTTGCTGGCCCGCCAAGGGGCTGCCGGTTCATCCTCAGGCATTAAGGCAAAAGACGCCGTTGAGGATCACAATGCGTATCGGGATCAGATCGACGATGAACTGGCAAAATACGATTTTTAGAAATCTTCGGGCTTATCCACAGCTGGCAGCAATGGAATGCAGGCCAACATAGAATTTGCCTCATACTGCAATAAATCGCTTGGGGACATGATTAAAAAAAGGAAAATGGGAATGGACCAATCCCGCCGCGATTTTATCCGGCAAACCATCAGGATTGCCGGGGTCGGATTTTGTTCTCTACCAGGTTTTTCTGTCGATTTTTTAAAGACAAAACAGGCACAATCCCAAGCGGCCTTTGCGGGCAGTGGTTCGAGCAAAACAGACCTATCCATAGACCCAAACGCCGCGAACACGTATGACAAAGGCAAGGCCAGCCAGGAGGCAACTCAGCGTATCATGCGTGTAATTGTCGTTCGTCACGGACCCGCCTATAACCTTGGTGAAAGCGGATCGACAACAGATGAATCCCGTCGCCTCACTCCAAATGGACGTGAGTGCATTCAACGTGTCGCACTGGGCTTAAAGGAAATTCAGCCCCAAATCAGCAAGGTACTAACCAGCCCCTATCAACGTGCCGAAGAGACAGCCGCGTTGTTGGCCTCGGTATATAATGCTGATATTGAACCGAATGAAGCACTTGAATCGGGAGAGAAAGCCAGGAAAGTCTTGCGGATGTTGGCCACCCGCAACGAGGAAACCCTCATAATCGTTGGGCATCAACCCACAATGGGCGAGGTCGTGGCTCTTGGTTCACTGGGAGAAGGTATGCCTATGTTTATGAAACCGGGAGCGACGGCCTGCTTGGATTTTGAAAGCCGTGTGGAACCTGACGGCGCTTCGCTGGTTTGGCTTATGCAGCCTGCACAAATGGAATTATTGTCGGGAAACCACCGATAATATCTAAAACCTTACCCCAGGTATTGCGACCTAAAGTTCATCGAGTTTTACCCTTCGCCCTTCACGTGCGGAACGATAGATCGCATCGAGCACACGCATATTATTGACCGCATCCTCAGCAGGCCAGCGAAGTGCTTCACCTTCCAGAACAGCACGCCCAAATGCTTCCACTTCCAGCTGATATTGATGGCAGCCTTCTACAAGAATCCTCTCATGGCAATTATCAATATGAAGTTCGACACTGGCCGCAATATCCGGCTCGGGGATATAAGCATGGTTGGTCAATGCATATCCCTTTTCACCGAACACGACATAACGCTGCTGAAAAGGAACATTGAAACTGCTATGGATATTGGCCAATACATCGTCCGGAAATCGCAATGTTGCAACGATATTTCGCTCGCAATCAAGTTCCGGATCGAACCATGCCTGAGCTGTTACTTCTAAAGGTTCCGCGCCTGTTATCATGCGGCAGCTATTGACCGCATAACACCCCACATCCATTAAGGAGCCGCCGGCCAAAGAAGAATCCAGACGGATATTCCCGATTTCATCCAAGACAAATGAGAATGCGGCTGTGATATAGCGCATCTTGCCGATCACTCCATCCTCAATCGCTTTTCGAATACGGTCGTGCTGGGGATGAAAGCGATACATAAATGCTTCCATAAGAACAACACCGGCATCCTTACAGGCATCGACCATTGTCTGCGCTTCCTGCGCATTGGAAGCCAATGGTTTCTCACACAACACATGCTTGCCGGCTTCGGCTGCCTTTATCGTCCACTCGGCATGCATGCTATTGGGCAAAGGATTGTAGACGGCGTCGATTTCAGGATCGGCCAAAAGTTCTTCATAAGAGCCATAGGCTTTCGGAATCTCAAGTTCATCAGCTGTGGCTTCGGCTTTGGACAGATCCCGGCTGCATATCGCCGCCAGTTCGCCATTGGCGCTCCGCTTAATACCCGGGACCAACGCCAAACGTGCAATTTGGGCGGTGCTGATAATGCCCCACCGGACTTTTTTTTCTGGCTGTGGCTGATCAGTCATAACTTACTCGAGATTACCTCTGCATAAGATAACCATATCCCGGACAGCACGATCCAAACCAACCAAAACGGCGCGGGCAACAATGCTATGCCCGGTATGGAAAGTATCGATTCCTTCCAGACGGGCCAAAGTTGTTGTGTTGCCGTAATGCAATCCATGGCCAACATTGGCTTTCAAGCCAAGTTCAATCGTCTTTTCCAAGGCACGCATAATTCGGTGCAATTCCCGCTGAAAATCCTCGGGGGTTTCTGCCAGGCTATACAGGCCCGTATGCAGTTCAACGTGCGATACCCCCAAATCGGCCGCAGCCTGCATCAACTCGGGCTCCGGTTCGATAAAAAGGCTGACACTCAATCCCGCATCGTGCAACTTATTAAGGGATGCTTCAACCTGTTTGCGGTTACCGACAATATCCAAACCGCCCTCTGTGGTCAGTTCTTCGCGTTTTTCAGGCACAGCCGTTATTAAGTTCGGACGGCGCTCGATGGCGATATCGATCATTTCCTCGGTGAGAGCCATCTCTAAGGTAAAGGGAATAGAGATGGAATCTTGTATCAACGCCACATCGCGGTCCTTGATATGCCGCTGATCTTCACGCCGATGGATCGTAACTCCATAGGCTCCAGCCAATTCCACGATTTGCGCGGCGGCCACGGGCTCCGGATAATGAGTGCCTCGCGCCTCACGAATTGTGGCCACGTGGTCAATGTTAACGGATAATTTGGGCATCGTGCTTCTCCAATCCACGCATTTATGCGATTTGAGAGCTATGTCTTCGGGCAGCGTAGTATGATGCGCTCTACGGTAGCATGCTATAGAATGGATAAGATGGACGAGATAGTCCCTGCAAGCCAGAACAAGTGCCTGACCACACAGTCAAATCGTCAAGCGCCTCTGAGGGCGGATTTTCAATTTCGCATCAGTGAATGAAAATAAGACAATGAGAGAGCCCGCCCGGCGGCATGGCATCACTTAGGACTTTAGGAGATCGAAACGATGATTGCCGAATTCAGCATTGTCCCCTTAAGCGGAGAAGAAGGAGTAAGTCTCTCAAAAAAAGTGGCCCAAGCCATACGGATTGTGGAAGAAAGTGGGCTCCCTTATCAATTGACGCCAATGGGAACAATTGTGGAAGGACCTTGGGACAAAGTGATGCAGACAATCCAAAATGCCCACCAATTTCTCAAAAGCAGCCATCCCCGGGTTCTTACAAGAATATCGATCGATGATCGTGATGGATCGGAAAGCCGCATGGCCCAAAAGGTCGAGTCTGTAAAAAAACACTTACAAGAACAGGCAGAGCTGTAACCTCATTGAAACCAAACCATACCTATTAGTATTTCTAACTTGCAGTTATGGGGGGCAATGTTACGTGTTGAGGTCTCTTGCTCCATACTAGTAGATGCATCCGGCGGCACGGGTGGTTTCAATCTAAATAGTATTGTTACGAAACCCGGGGATATATTTGATATCCCCTAGTAATCGAGCCAATTCGTGTCTGCCCACGATGCATAATACAATCGAAGCAAGAGGTAGAGGAACATGAAAAAGCAACGCACGTTAGCAATTGCCGGAGTTTTGGCTTTGGTTCTTGTCGCGGGATTCGCAACACAGACATTTTCACACTGCCAAATTCCCTGTGGTATTTATGATGATGAAACACGGTTTAAGGAACTCAATGAGCATATCACCACAATCGAAAAATCGATGAAGTTAATCGAGCAGCTTTCCATGGAAAGCCCTGAATCCAACACAAATCAAATTGTGCGTTGGGTAATGAACAAAGATAATCACGCGGATGAATTTACACACATCATCACTTATTACTTCATGGCTCAACGCGTGAAACCGGCGGATGCAACCGATGCCGATGCTTATAAAACTTATCTCAAAAAGTTGGAGCTTCTCCATCAGGCCGTTGTTTATTCCATGAAATCCAAACAGACGACTGATTTGGCCAATGTGGAAAAACTGAAAAGTATCGTGGCCGAGTTTCAGAAACTATATGAAATGAAATAAAGCAACACCGTTGCGCAAAGGCAGGAGGCTGATCACATCGATTACAAACAATCGGTTCAGCCCACCTGCAAAAAAAGCACTCCTGGTGACAAAGGATATCAAATCTCCTCCGAAATGGAGGAGATTTTTTTTATCGAAACAGACAAATTCAAATCCATATAGATGGATTGCTTGAATTCGCGGCTGCATGCATAAAGAATTATGAAAGATTGAAAAGCGCGCTTTTCAATCCGCTGTGGAATCTACTCCGCCATTGGTTAGGGCCGCTTCTACTTTTTCAAAAGTGTTGAAGAAATCTTCCCAGACCGCATTGGTAACCGGATAACCGATGGGAGGTTTGTCATTGGCCAGGTCTTGGAGTTGGAGACGGGCATGCTCCAGATACTTCGGTAAATCGATGATGCTCAGCCACGGACAGACAAAGATTGGCCCCTTGGGCGGCGACTTGGCCGCAATTTCGAGCAAACGGTCAACACGTTCCAGAAGCTCATGCTTCTTTTGTGACGCAGTCATCTCCACACAATCCCGTCCCGGCCAGACTACCGCCGGTAACACCAAGTCCTGGATTTTAAACTACTTCGTTCACCTTCGATAGTCGCCCCACATCACTACTACGAATCATTTAGCACAGCCGGTGCTCCATGCCCCGCTTCGAATCTTCCGGCTATACTCCCTCTCCCAATACAGAAATCTACCGCCGCCTCAATCCCCAGTTGAGGCATTGCGGTGCAGTGGATTTGAGTTGGGAGGCGTTCGGATTCCCAGGCTTTTTGCCAGGGTTCGCACGTCAATATATTTTGCCATAACGGGGCGTAGCGCAGTTGGTAGCGCACGTGGTTTGGGACCACGGGGTCGCTGGTTCGAGTCCAGTCGCCCCGATTTTCTTGTTACTAGCCTAAGCCTCTGTAGATCAGGCACTTAACCCGCATTTCGAAGCGATTTGAATTCTACAATTTTCGTATTTCGTGCAATATCGTGCAATTCTGCGCCCTCCAACGACTCAATTAGTAAATCGATCTTGCCTACGATGTGTTCCCGAAACAGGTCCACAAGCCGCTCCCTCTTGTCGCCGAAATAGTGCCTCTCGGCAATCGTTTTCGGAGCATGGCCGACGTATCGGTCCACGAGGTGAACGTTCCAATCTTCATCGGCGGCATGTTCGATGGCATGACTCTGAAGTGTGTTCCGAAGATCCTTGGGAGCCAGGTCACAATCAGGCTTCCAACATTGCAGAGCTCGCTTCAACAGTTTTCCGTAGGCCTTGTCTCCCCTGTCGTAAGGAACAACGGTCGCGGTTCCTTGGTTCATCTGTTGAAGATGACTCAAAACAATCCTGGGAATGGGAATGCACCGAACCCGGTACTTGTTCTTAACTCGCTCGCCAAACTCCGGGTGATCTTGAATCGTGATCGTTCCCGCTTGGAGATCGACATCCGACCAGCGAAGCCGTAGCGCCTCTCGAAGTTGAAGTCCGCAGATACCTTGAAGCATCACGGCAGGAACCAGAATCTCACTCCATTCGTATCCTTTGAGCCACTCCAGGAATGTTAGGAGTTCCTTGTACGACATCACGGGATTGCCTTCGTCGCCTCGATAGACTCCATCCCGGCCCGCATGAGCCGGAAGTCGAAGCGGTCTGCAAATGTCTCGATACTCGTCCGGCCAGTTAGCAGCCAGAAAACTCGATGTTGATCGTACAGGTTCCAAATAATGGCTGATGGTCTTGGATTTAAGACCCCGCCCAATCAACTCATTCACATATTCACGAAGCAATTCAAGCCGCAGTTGTCTCCAGTGAGTAAGTCGCTTCTGATCGCACCATCTGCAAAAGTAGTCGGCAAACTCGACTTGATGCCTTTTATGTTCGGAAGAACCGCTACTTATGCTTAAAGTACGATGAAACGCAGTGGCGATGTCTAAGTCAACAGTTTCGGATTCGGTTGCACTTCCAAAAAGTATCTTGGAAACTTCTTCAACGGCTTCTTGCAGCCCCATGGCTAGGAACTTGTTCCTTACGTACAAGCCTTTGGAATTTTTCCCGCTGACCTTCCATTTTCCCGGAGTTATCTCCTGAAGCGTGAACTCTCGGCCTTGTTGATCGCCTTGGCCGCTTGCCTTGTACTTGTTCTTTCGATGCTCGATTCCGAATGAACCGATCATCTGAACAGTTGCCCTCTCCGTTGTCAAAGATCGCATCTTGGGTCTCCTTTCCGCGAGAGACCCCATTTCGTTGAGTGCGAAGATTCTCACACACTTGGTTCATTGCGTCAATCACGGCCTCTCCCCAGTAACCTTTGCCGGGCAATGCCCGGAGACCGTACTTGCGCAACATGTCGAGACTTACGAAGCCGCGAAGGAGCTCTTCGAGTTCGCTCGTTTCGTAAAGTGTATGCGGGTCAATGCGATTCATTCTTTGGGTTGAATACTGCTATGAGTCTTTATGTGGCGCTCTAATATGGAAGTATCAAAATGCGTGGATTCTTAGCGCATGGCATTGTCGTCTTCTGTTTGAATTTCGTCTCTACGATCATCCGTGTCGTAATCGACTTGAGATTTTTCAGACTTTGTTTTGTTAACCTCCGCTTGGACCATCATCAAATAATCCTCAAATGAGTCGACTCTTACAGACCCATCACTGCCCCAAAAGTCCAACAATAGCCTCTGTATTTGATTCATTTTATCAAGAACAGGGCCGTCAAAGAGATTTAGCAATCTGGTCGCGATATCTGCATCTGCATCCTGGAAGATGTCGTCTATCGGCACACCATGAGCATCGCACCATGAGCTTCGCAAAGTATGCCAGAGTTCAGCTATGATTTGCGCTCCTCTGGATTTTTGAAAACTTGGTGAATAATTCTCTAATTCTCTAATTCTTTTATCTATATAGTGAGAGAGGTACTTAGTACCCTCTTTTGAGGGATACTTGCTCCCCCTTTTTGGGGTTACTTGCTCCCCCTCAGATGGATCCTCTTGGGGGTACCTTGTACTCCCTAAATACTCCCGCATTTCATCAATTCGAAGGATGACTTTGCCGGGGCGTTTGGGGCGACTTGATGCCTTGGTATGTTTGATATACTTTTTCGCATGAAGCTGATCGCGGGCCTTTCGCACAGACTTTGCCGTGAGTCCCGACATCTCTACCATATTTTTAGTCGAAATCGGCACAGTCCGGGGCCACTCGCTATCCTTAAGGTGCTCATTGGATTCAACTGCCGCGCAAATAAGATATTTCAATTCTCCTTCACCAAACGACTCTAATGTGCCGCTGTGCACAATGTCTCTCAGCAAAAAGAAGAAGTCCATTGCGTTAGGCATCTTTCTGCTCATCAATCCAATTTTGCAGCGTTTCCTTGCTCCACCGCTGAATTTTCCCAACACGAATGTCAGGAGTTGGAAAAGTCCCATCAGCGGTCCAGCGTCTAAAGGTGCGAATGCCGATGCCAAACAATTTTGAAATTTCAGTTGCTGACAAGAAATCGGCTCCGATATTTGATTCTATCGTTTCACTCATCGTAACCTCCTAAACGCACGAAGGCCCTCATACACGAGCATGAGGGCCTAACCAGGACATAACGGCACAATGCCGCTAAACTTAGTCGTTGCTGAAAATGCGGCATTTGCCGCGATTATGTCCTGGTTGACCGCCGTGCTCGCGGCCGAAAATAAAAAAAGGCCCGGCCCCCTCAATGGGGAAACCGAGCCTCTATACTCGTATTACCACTCTTTACGCCGTGGATTTCCGCCCCGGCAACTCAGCCGGAGTTAGAAACGGTATTTTCTTACCATCTCTGCCAGTAGGTTATACTAGCTGCAACATGCCGTCAATAGGTAATTCAACTTTTTTTCAGAATGAAATTAGACTGTTGTTTCTGAGAGCTAATTGCAAATTTCTCAACAACTTAAACACAGAACGAGAACGGATTCAAGCAAGAAATTTCTGCTTGAGTCCTCTGGCTCCGATTTGCTCTTCATCTCTGATTCTGTATTTCAGACTTCCACGTCGGGCTGACCCTCGGGATATTCCCCTAGGTCGGGCAGAACTATCAGTTCCCTTAGCGCCTGGTTTCTTGCCTCCGGACTCTGTAGCCCCTCCCTTAGTAGTGATTGGTAAAGTGACGATGTTTCCTCCTGGACTTGGAGCAGATGTTCCTCCACCTTGCCCTCCCTCTTCAGTTTCGCCAGTAGTTTCGGCTGATGCTGTTCCAGGTGCCTCGCCGCCATCCGGCCCCAACAAGTCAGTTCCATTTTCTCCAGGGCGATTTTGCTCATCGGTCTCACCTTCTTCCTGTTGCGTCTCACCTTCAGTATCGCTCTCGGCTTAATCCTCGTCATCCAACAGTTCGTCAATATCCTCCGGCCCCAAACTGGAAACATATTCCATAGAATCCAGTTCATCACGAAACGATAATGTATCCAGGTTGCCAAAAAGCGACATATAACACTGCGATAGGTAAGGCTTTATTGGCTCACCGCCTCGCGTCACCATTTCCTGTAACCAGCATTTGAAGTCCCGCGCACCCGGCATTGGCAAGAATAAAACCGGCTCGGGCGGCAAGGCCAAGACATTTTGCCTTCACCTGTCCGTTAATCTCTTCTGAAAGCATATTAAGTGGCATCAGCGCTCGTAGGTTTTCATTCAGTTGTTTCCTGAAATCTTGAGCCGCAGCCCTAAGCCCGATGCGTATTGCAGAGTAAGGCACGCCGATAGAATTCCAGAACTCGCCCGACGACCAATAAGTCGTTGGAGAAAAATAATCAGGGCGGCAGTCATAAAAGCGAAATTGTTGTTTTCGTGGCACGAGTTCTGCGACACAAACACAAATCGATTCCGGTTCGCGTAGCACTTTTTCCTGTACGAGGTAAGCATATAACCGGAGTATATTCGTGCGTTCTTGCTTTCTTTTTCCAGCATCTCCCATACTTTTCAGATTCACGAATCGTATCCCCCACGCATGAAGCCCCTTATCAGTCCGGTCGGGTTCAATAACCAGCAAGTTGCAGTTCAGATTCACGAGCGAGGAAGGGGGGCCCTTGATCGATTTGGCCACTCTTGCGAAGTGCTTTTTGTCGCGTACGAGCAAATCTTTCTTTTTCCAATCACGATCTTTGTCACGTCTGCTATATCTTTCCCGCTCAAGTTCTTGCCGACCCACGATTCTCTCTACCGTATCAAATGCTGAATTTTGCAGCGGAACACGCCACGGCGCTCTGCTTGTCGTATGTTCTAATGCCTCTTCACCAAGTTCGGCAATGGTTCGCATCTCTTCAAAAAGACCCGATGTCAACATTTGTTGGGAATAAACGCGCTGAACTTCTCGGCCAAAGTATTCTTTCTGATGCAGAATAATCTTGACGATAGCGTCTTCGAGCCAGAAGCGGCTCTGGGTTGCCAGTGTCTGACCGAGCATCCAGTAGCTCGTAAAAACTTTGGCAAGTGCCTCGTCATTCATCCCCTCAAGTATCTCCATATAGATCGGATCGTTTTTCTCTTTAAATCTTAAATATCGTTCGGTCGTAAACTCCTTTTCACTGAGCCACTCCAAACCTCTCGCGAAATGTTCCCGCACGATTTCAATGGCCCAGTCATACTCCTTTTCAATGTCTTCAAAAGACAGCAACTGTTCTTCCATGATTCAGGCTCCGTCTACTCCGTTCCCGCGTTCGCCGCTGGGGCGCCTATTTGCAGCCTCATCTATTCAGCAAATCCGGGCGGTTTAGGGCATCGGCGATGTTGTGCATGTGGAGCAGCATCGCTTGCTCATCATCCAGATCGCGGGATTGGATCACGACAACGCGGTATCCGTCGAGTTCCACACACTTGCGTATGGCGTCATCCCGTTTGGCCGTCTCGGGATTGCCGTGCAGGTCACGGCTCATTCCGTCGAGATAGACAGCCACCTTTGGTCCGCTCGGCTGTGCATCTTCATAAACCCAATCCGGCTCGGTCTGCACGCCGAGCGAAGTCTTGATACGGTAACGGCATTTCCCTGGTGGGAAGTGATAGCTTTTCAGTATTTCAACCAGACGAGCTTCCGGATTATTCGAGGGAGTTCCCTCGGTACTTCCCGATTCCTTTAAGACCGGCGCGATGCTGTGCTCAACAGTCAACGGAAAATCATACTGGGCAAGACACTCACCGGCTTTGTTACGATCCAATAGCGGATGGTGGAACTGATTCGTGTAAGTCATGAGGCAGGTATAACAAGCGGTCTCACATCCTGATGGACATTCACTGAGCAGCCGTAGCCCCGTTTCGATCAATTCCTGCCAGCGGTCTAAGATTTGGTCCAACAGACCGGAGCCACCAGGCATGACGTCATAAACAACGAGGTCAACCGTGTCATCCGGATGGCGGATCACTTGAGTCTGTAAATCATACTGCCCCATATCTACAAGACGGGTCGCAGCGGCAAGAATCGCCTCACCTACATTGATGGCCTCGATTTGGTCTTCCATGGCGTGGAAATGGAGCATGTCCACATCAGCCTGTGCATACAGCGCCATACGTGGAGGTTCTGAGCCGCATCGATCTTTGTGGTTTTGCAAAAAGTTGTTTATTTCTTCAGGCACGGAGAGCGGGCTTTTGACGGCGCCACAAACTCGGCAGATCGGATATCCCAAGTTGCCGCTCTTGGCCTGATTGGGCTCGCCGGCGTTTACCAGTTCCAATCCCTGGCCGCGCAAATGGCTCACCATGCGCTCGCCGATTTTGTACGTGCGTCCACCGCGATGATGTTTTAGCAGCCGCCCAACAATCACAACCGGCATCATAAATCGCAACGTCTCTTCGTCTGTGATACGCCCTTCGTGCGCAAGATAAAGATCGGTAATGGGAAGAGCATCAATTTCTTGCCCTCCGGTTTGTCCATAATTGGCCGTGCTTGTATCAGTCACATATTCTTTTTCAACATTGACACGGATACTCATAATGTTTGCTGAGTGACTGGCGGTAAGCAGATAACGCGCCACGTAGAACGTTCCCCGGTTCGCGTATAAACGGTTACCGGGCACAAACTCACGGAGAGCGGTGACCTGATTTCTTGAAAGTTCAAAATCGATATCCCGGCTTAGGCCGGTGAATGCCGAGTGCGCCGAGGCTTTGATTCCACCTTCGTACACACCATACCCGGGCAAAAATCCCTCAGCGCCCAGCACGGTCAGCGTGTACGTGCGCATATCCCGTTTGGTAATACCATCGATGAAACTACTGCAACGTCTGAGGATTTGCCTTTCTTCCACATCGATAAGGCGGCGCTCTTCTCTGTGATGCAATTCCTTCTGCACTTCAAGCGCCCATTGCAAACGCGTGTGCAGACGCTTTAGGACCTCCGACAAATCACGGCCCATGTTCTCGATCGTGTATTGCACAAACTCCCGGTTCCCGACCTCTTGCGCATTCTCCGGCCAATACTTGGAAAATAGGTTTTCGATATAGCCGGTCAGGTCTTTCAAATGGTCATTGAGGAGCCTTTGCAGGATTGAAGTGTCGGGAGGAGCGGGCAAGTAATAATAGGTTTGATCTAACAGGTAATCCCGAATGTAATGCGGGAAACAGTACGCCAATACTTCAGCCGCACGCTTGCCGCGTTCGTCCTTTTCTTTCGACCAAATCCATAGTCGGGATAGGATTGCGGAACGGATATGCTTGGCCGTCATGAGTGGATTGCGAAGGTTGAATGCCGGGGCGGATATTGAATCTCCCAACATACGCAGGGGATCGTCGAAGAAAAAGCGGTCATGGTTTGTGCGGCGGCAGTGGGTAATCACAACAGCCATACGTTCCTCGCGTCCTGCGCGTCCTGCCCTTTGCCAGTAGTTAGCGGCGCGGGGCGGGACGTTTCGCAACAAGACCATATCCAGAGCTCCGATATTGATGCCCAGTTCGAGCGTGGGCGTAGCAACCAAGCAGTTATAGCGGCCTTTTTGCGATTTGAATTCGTTTTCGATCTTTTCCCGCGTATCGCCCGGAACTTGTGCGGTGTGTTCCTCAGCGCTGACCATCTGAAACGGTTTTCCCATCAGGGCGACATCGTAATTTGCGGGGTCCGGCGCCTCACGTTGAGTCGCGCCCTTGCACCTAAAGCGCAGGCAGGCATTTCTTGGACCGGTGCGAGACGCAACTTGTTGGCAAGTCATACAGCGGTTGCGTTCGTTTGAAGAGCAAATCCGTACGGCTTCTGAAGAGACCTGAAACGCCCTTGTCAACTCTTTGTCTTTCGAACTGCGTATGGAGACTTCTTTAAGCAGTTTCAACTCTTTGGTTAGAATCCGCCAAAGTTCTTCGACCTCAGCGGTAACATCAAAGTCTTCCGAATCCTCGGCCCACTTCTTTATCGCCATCTGTACCGCTGTAATTCCCCGGGTTGCAATCAACCCGGTTACATATTTTTCGCGGGGTAGCGTCTTAAGTTTTAGGCCTTTGGGGTGGAAGTTCCGTACCGTAAGAATTCCGGCCTGGATGAAGGGATCGTCGAGTTTGTGATATTTGGAATAGATACCATCTTCATCGACATAAAGAATGCGATTGCGCCGCCAACCATCGAGAAGAAGCGAGATTCCATCGACCGCTTCCCCGGGCGTGATGCCGATGCGTTCCGCCCAAGCCACGATAGAAGGGACGCTTTCATCCAACCCTTGGTAGTCCACACGGGCCAATCCCATCGATTCGAGGCAGTCACGGCGGCGGATGCCGGTTGTGAACTCGCGTAAAACCAAATAGCGCAATGCCCGGTAAACGCGCTTCCAAGGATCGTGGCCAAAAACCGCAGCGGCATCTTGCTCAACCAATTCCGGAAGCAGGACTTGTATCAGGAATTGCCCTTCTTTTTTGAATTCATCCCGGAGCGCATCGGTTAGCGCGCCAAGTGACAACGGTTCCGGGGATTGCCGAATGATGCCGTGCATCATGTGCCGCAGACGGATACGCCGGGCGTGGTCCTGCATCCAGCCCGCTTGAAATGCGGCATCCTGACGGCTATCGGTGAAAATAACTAGTTTCTTATGATCTTCCGGCGCGGCATTGATCATGGCTTGCGCCAGGATATGTACATCGGCCACAGTTACCGCGCGGATGGGACGGATCGGTTCTATTTCGCGTCCGCCACGCGCCCAACCGCGAGACTCGCAACAGGGGCAGACCTTCACTTTCTCCCCGATAGACAAAAGCGGCAGAAGCGGTTCTTCGTGTCCACATCCGTCTGCGTGGCAACGCTCCGCTGCATTGCGGTGCAGTGCGCCGCATTGTCTGCATAGCCATACGCTGAGCCATTTCTTTTTTCTCGATTCAGATTCTTCTTCAGCATCAGACATTAAATGATCCGTTAAGACCAAGCGTGTGCCTTGCACGGATGGCGCTGGCGCCCATACCGCGTTGTCTTCACTATCATCAGCAAAAGCGTCTCCCCCATCGAATCCCGTCAGTTTCCCGCTTTTGTTATAACTGAAATCGAGGCCGTTAAAATGCGCTTCAAAAAAATGTTGTCCGCAGGTCGTGCAGGTCAGTATCGGCAAAAAGGCGCTGTCCCGGCGCTCGGCATATTCCTCTTTGGCGTCTTTGAATGAAAGAAACAGATGCGGCGATGTTCTTTCGGCGTCCCCATTCAGGGCAACGGTCATTTCATCCAGCCCCCGGATGAAAAAATGCACTTTAGGCCGTAGGAGCGGTTGACCTTCTGACCGTGCCGCCGCGCCGAACACCAAATAGGTTAAAAACTCCGCTGTAGCACGCTCACCCTCGGGCAGACGGCCGTGTTCGATACGTTGAGAGGTCAGCCACGCGGCATTAGCAAGTTCGCGGGGCTGTTTGAGGATGAATGCGCATTGATGTACGTATTCATTCGACAGCAAAAGCCGGTGGAGCGAGGCGCGCCAATCATTGCCCGTTTGAAAGCGCCAGCCGGTCAGTTCATGGAAGACCTCGCAAACCGTATCTAAATCGACTGGTTCGCGAAGCGCTTGTAGTAAACGGCCGAGCCGGGCCATACCATCGCCATCCGGCGGCCGTGGGCTTTGACGTTCATCCGGCCATTTCTGTTCGACATAAGATTCCCCCACAAGGGTTACACGCGCGGCATCCACTCCGAAAAAACGCGAAGCGAAGCGGATGGCTTCATCTTCGCTGTCCTCGCCCGTCTCGGATTTCGATGTCAATGTGGCCGAGGTTCCAATACAAATCACATCATCGGCATCCTTACCGGCCAACAGACGCAAACGGCGGATTAGACAGGCAACTTCAGCGCCAACCGCCCCTTCGTAGGTATGGGCCTCATCAAAAACCAAATAGCGCAGATGCTGGGCCTGGGCGAAAAACTCCACATCCGGGGAGCGTGTGCAAAGAATCTCCAGCTGGCGGTAGTTCGTGAGCAGGATACGCGGCTTGCGTTGTCGTACTTCGGATTCTGAGCAGCATTCCTCAGGCGGGGCAATCGGACGCACGGCTTGGTTTTCTTGAATCGCGGTCTCCAGGCGTAGCGTCCGTTCCTGCAAATAGGCCTCGCGTGATGAACCATCAAAACGGTCGATTCTTACATCCGATGGCGATTTGGGGGTTCCGCCTACCCATTGCCCAAAGGTGATTCCGGTTCCGCCCAGTATCTCGCGCAGACGATCCAACTGGTCGTTCGCCAAGGCGTTCATGGGATAGACCAAAATGGCTTTCAGACCATCGGTAATACCCTGGTCCCGCTCGCGCAGAAGTTCATCGACAATCGGATAGAGAAACGCTTCGGTCTTGCCCGAGCCGGTTCCGGTTGAGATCAAAATATTTCCGTTGCGCCGGGCCGCCTCAAACACCTCTTGCTGGTGTTTGTACATACGCGGGTAGCCGATCAGTTGCGGCATGATGTGATGCAGAACGCCGCGCTCGGCCAGCTCTTGCACGCTGGAGCCTTCGGCGAACGGTTCGCTGAGGGAGACATACGGTCCTTGGACCAAGGGGATATCCAAAGAGGTTTGAGCCCGAAAGAGTTCTTTGGCGCGCCGCTCTAGGTCCGGGTCAGCGAGCGGGAAGGCGGAGAAGATATACCGCAAAAACTCGTCACAGACCTGATGTGCAAATTGGATTGGATTGATAGGCACCGCTTATTCTCCCTTTTTGGTTGTCAAAGCCTTCATAAACAGTCCACCCATTCACCTATTGACTCCAAGGGGTGGTTTAGATATATTCTAAATAATCCAGGTTACTGGAGGTGGAAGGTAACAAGCCTTCGCGGCCCGCAAGGGCCGTTTTTCAATTAAGGCAACCATTTCCGTCCCCACCCCTCCAATTTACCACTTGGGCTTCGAAGATACTTTGATTCTTCGAGTATCTCCGCAATTTTCCCTCCGAACGGCGGCATCACGGAGCCAGTTTCCCGCTCTTGTCTCATGGACAAGTAACTTGGATGAGCAATAAGATCAGCAAGTTGCAGCCCCGTCACATTGAGCGCTTTGGGGCTCACCTTGAGTTCTTTGCTTGTTAGCCACTCCGCAAATACATCCGGCTCAACATAATCTGTACCTTCCGCATAAAGCCGTGTGTATGCATTTTTCAATCGCCTATCTTCTTTTCCTCCACGGCTTTCAGCCATCAAGTCCCCTTGCACTTCTATTCGTTGGAGCCATTGCACATATCTTTCTGCTAGCACTGTCAGTCCATAGTGATAGGGATCAAAGCGCCATGCTATGTATCGCTGGCGCTGTTCAAGTTTGTCTATTACAACGGTAATTACTCGATAATCCGTTTCTCGAAGGAGTCTAAGCAACTCCTCATCGAAAGCATTTCTCAAATTTGAATCTCGCAATGCTTGAAAAGGATATTTACCCGACAGCAATTCCTTGCGATGAAGGACTACCGGCTCGTCTGGGTGCGAATTGAAATAGCGGGCTTTCAAATCTTCAAATGCCGGTCTTACGACGGCTGCTACATAATCAAGTTCCAGGATAACACCGGTTAGACTGAGATAACGGTGATTGGGATTCTCGGATGCTGCAAAATCCGAATTCCCCACTTCGTCTATGTAAAGACGGTACTTCAATTTTCAAATCCTTCACTAGGTTCTAAACAATTCGTCCCGCACCATCCACTAAAACAACATTCCCTCTCTTGGGGATTCTTCTTCAGGGGCTTTTTTGTTCTGTTTCTCGGTTTCTTCTTTTAGATACTGTTCCAGGGCTTCTTTGCTGCCTAAGAGTTCAATGGCGTCGGCTTCGCAGTGCTCCCAGGTCCAGCCGTAGCGGGGATCGCCCTTTTCAAACCGCTCGGGATGCCATTCATGGCAACCTTCACGTTTGTAGATCAAAGCCCGGTCATGCCCCTTTTTCTGTGCAGCTTTGTCGTTGGTTATTTCGGGGATGCCTAAGATTTCGAAGAACTCATCATTGCTAAGATCGCCAACCGTCTCCGCCGACCAGGCCCCATCTTTGAGCTTGCGAAAGGCCCTTGCGGCGAGGCCGGTCAGCCGTTCTTCGTAGGGGAGTTCTTTATCGACACGCCAGAAGCCTTTAGGATCGCTCGGATCGTTACGCACAATCCAATCAAAGTCATCCGGTTCCAAACCATAAAGGTCAGCACAAATTGCGTCGATCTCTACACGTAATCGCAGACGGTCCGCTTCAGTCACCGCCCACCAGTGCTTCCATTCGTTCGTATCTAGGGAATCAACTAACTTTCTTACCAATAGCCATTGAGGAACATATAGCCTATGAACCATCGCCAATCTTAACCCATTTTTAAGAAAATATGAATCTAAAGATGTTTCTAAGATTGCATCACAGACGGGCAATTCCTCAACAATAAACCGATTTAATGTTGTCCCAACAAGACGGCTTCGCGTTGCGAAGTCAAAGCATATCGAATTCATTATGCTCATCAATTTAAGGTGAGTGATTCCTTGATGCTTTATATTTCTAAGTGTTGGAACTTTATTGCCACAAGCAGTGTCAACAAGAATTGTGCTAATAAAGGTCCTGGTATTTGTGGCTGAACCGACATCCATAAATCCGATTTTTATTCCATATTGTGCTTTTTCCCAAACATGATATTTTTCTTCTGCTACCAGAAACTGTGGTTCAATCGTCTTTTCATCGAATAGTATATCTCTCCAAACCGCACTTCTCCCACGCCCGCTCACCCAACCTTTTTCGGAAAAATCAAATTGCCCGACCATACGACCTTCATATAAAGGCAAAGCAATATCACCATCAGGATCAACCCAGTGCCCAAATACATCCGGCCTATAACCACGTTGTTCCCACCAGGGGCGGGGTTTAAAATGTCTCGAATCATTGGTCATGTGAAATTCAGTAGCGTACTCAATTTCCCAGCCTGGATGTTTATCGCCGATACGAATGGAATTTTCATAAACCTTGCGGCAAATCTCCAAATCGCGCTTTGTGCTGACTTCAGGAATTGACTTACTGCAAGGAGAGAAGAGAGAAATGTTTTTGCGGTCAAAGCTAAAGACTGGGGGATTTTTGCAATCCCAATCTTCAAGATCATGAACCATGAAGGCGACTTGCATTTGCGTAGCAGTTTGACGACGGTCAATGATGGTCGGTGCAAATTTGAACCGGCTATCTATGGGAAATATCTTTTTCCGGTTCTCAAAACTAAAGAGCCACTCCCATGTGCATTTGTCCAAGAATAACTCGCGTAACATACCGGAGCCTTGGTCTGTATAGAGCCCGGAAGGAACCAGCATCCCCAGGCGGCCGGTTTGATTGAGTAAGGCGTGAGAAATTTCTAAGAACAACTTATAAGTATTGAGGTCCGCACTGCCTTGATAACAGAATGGATGTTTTTTACCGCTGTAGGAATTCCGTTTTTGGCGTATCAGTCCCCACAAACCGTGAAGCCTTTTGTTCTCTTTTGAAATAGGAGTTTTCATCAAACTGACATCAAACGGCGATTGCGCACATTTAACCCAATTGGAGAGCGCCTTAAAATTGGCGCAATAATCGAACCAGCGTTTTTCGATGTCAGGATCGTCTTGAAAAAGTTCGTTCTGCACTCTTAAGGCGTATTGCTTATCGTACATACGGTAGAGCGGATCATGGATGCCAAAAAACTCCTTCGAATTCGGTTTCATGACCTCCCACGGCGGGTTGCCCAAAACGCAGTCGAAACCGTGACGTTCGGGTGTGAAGACATCGGGAAATTCCAATTCCCAATGGAAAAAACGCAATTGATGCACAAGGTGTTCGAGGATTTCGCTCCGTTCATTGGTGGTTTTATGAAACGATTCCGGCGTGGGGACATGGGCAACAGAGTGTTCATCCATGGGCCAGAACCAAACCGCGCACCAACGGTCCATAGCGGCCTTTAGCGCGTTGATGGATGGATTCTCAATAACGTATTCGCGGTAGTAAGCTTCACGGCTCTCCGTTTCATGGGCGCGAAGTTTGTGTAATGCATCATAGTTCTCATAGGCGCGGCCCAGGACATCCTCGACCTGAGTGACGCCCTCACCCATATCGATTGCCTGAATCCCCGCATCGATGACCCGGCGCATTTCACTCTTGATGATTCCATCTCCCGGTCGGCGTCCGTTGTCCTGTTTTTCACCTTTTAAGAATGTCTCGATACGCTCCGTACGGGGGCCTTTCGTGTTGCTGTCGAGATCGTCCCCGCCGCTCCGCTCCCAAGCGCGCATGGGGTAATCCTGCACACGATCCATCCAGCAACCCACCAGAGCGTTGCCCGTTTTGATTTTGTGATCGAGGAACGTGAACGGCAAAGCCCGGTCCATGGTTTCAACCCACAATGAGACACGGGCCAGTTCGACCGCCAGGGGGTTGATATCCACACCGTAAATACACCGCTCGACAATATGCCGCCGGAGAATGGCGCGTACGGCTTCATCAAACGCCTGGCCGTTGGAAGCATCATCAGGCAAGCGGGGGACGCGCTCTTCACCGGTGCGGCCCGTAGCAGGCGTTCCTAACGGCAAAGTCAAATTGCGAGCGGCATCCCGATCCTCAAGCCCCCGGTGGACTTCCAGCGACTTGTAGAGCGCATCGGTCAGGTAATGAAGCGCGGCGACTAGAAACGAAGCACTGCCACATGAAGGGTCGCAAACCTTCAGTTCAAGAATCTCTTCGGGCTTTTTCGGCAGAAGCTCACTATAATTGCCGGTCTCGTAACAGAGCGGTTCCAAGGTGCGATGCGCGGTCGGCACAGCAAGGCGTTTCTTGGTGTAGAACGTTCCCGTACCCTTGCGTGTATTTCCGGCGCGAACCAGATAAAACTCGCCGGTGGCCACCACGCGGCGGATCATCTTCTTTGCTTCGGCTTCGACAATTTCACGATATTGGCTATCGGATTGTGTCTTCTTTTGCTTGGGAACTCTGCCGGTCAATAGAACCGCTTCGCACGCCCATTTCCTGGCCCGCGCCTCAGATTCTTCAGCATCGAGTATGCCGCGCGGTTCGACTTCCTCTTCCGCCGGTTGCTCTTCGTCTTCGACGCTTTCTTCCTCTTCAACATCCTCCGGCGTTTCTTCCAACTCATCAGCGGAATCTTCCCCTGAGTCTTCGTCGTCCGCATCCGGCGTTTTATCGGCTTTTTCTTTGGCGAGTTTGGTTATCAGCTCTTTAAGCGCTTTGGGATCGCGCTCCAACATAGTTTCCAGACGATTCAACGGCAGGACCGGCTCACGGCCCAGGTTGAGAAAGACCTGCGGGCCGTCCTTGGGACTCGACCGGCGCAGACGATAATCGAGCAGAGCTTCGTAAATCAGGCCGATAAGTTCGGTCTCCAAATGGGAGTAATCGACCGGCCCTTCGACGTAGGTCTTTTGCCTTCCTTTCACAATAGGCACGCGGCCCCAAAGCAGTTTGCGCAAGACTTCGTAAATCGTTACATCAATTACTTGAATAGACCGTTCCAGAATGTAGAGCGCTCGTGAGACAGGATCGCCGGACTCTTTTTCCCCAGGCTCAAAAAGCGCGCCGCCATACGCAGGACAGGGAAAATTACCATGCCGGGAACCTTGATGAATCAGACAAAAAAGCCCGGCGAGCCGGGGCCAAGCCCAGAAGCGATTGTATAGCGTATGTTTTCCATCCGTTTCCTGGGCGCGATACAGCAATTCATAAAGCGAACGGACTCCGTACGAGTCGTGATAAGCGCCTTCATCGACCGGAAGCAAATTGCGCGACTCTGCAAAGAGACAAACCACAAACCGCATAATGATGCGTACCGTGGCCTGATAGAGCGCTTCATAAACTTCGGTATCGCGAAGGCGTTCTTTCCCGCAGCACTGCACCGGCTCCAAAAGGTCTTGGTCGGCGATACCGGCGGTTGAAACTTCAAGCAACAGCCGTTCGACCGCTTCCCGAACGTTTTCCTGTAATACATTTGAGAGATCGGCTTGCCGGGTACGCGATTCTTGAATAGATGCCAAGAGCGGCCTGGATGGCTTTTCGTAATCCGGCACTCCGTGCAAGGAATCTTTAGAAAGGAGCAAACGGAATCCGGCCAGCTCCTCCGCACCTTCGCCTTCATCCAACCAACGTTGGGTTTCCCACTCACACCACGCTTCAAAATCCAACCCGGCGAAAATCAAACGAAACTGCAAACCGTTGGTCATCAAACCCAACGGTTGCCCCGTTCCGCGCAACAGTTCCAGAAAACGCGCATAGGTATTGCGCCCCCGGCCGCGTCCCAATTTCCGGGAGGTGTCGGCGAGAATAAAAAGCGCAGGATGTTGCTCATCATTGCCCGCAACAACCCTGTGCGGGCGCAATGTTTCCGAACGCGAGCCGATGCGTATAACTTTTTTGAAAACTTCAGGAATATCTTGTTGCTTTGCGATTTGGGTGTGATCGTATCCCAAAAACTTTTCCAACAAGACATCCGTCCATTGCAGGACGGTGTTGGTGTCAATCTCTTTTTTTTTGTTCTCACCGCCCCGGGTCAGAGGCTCGATCAAACGGCGGTAAATGTCCCGAAGGTTCAGGCTCAAGTATTCCGGCACAGGAGCGGGAGCCGTAGGAAAACGTTCTTGCATAACCACGGGCGAAAGTAAAAGGCCATGGTGACGAAGCCGTTCCCACCACGTGTGTTGTGTTTGGAGAACTGTCATCGGGATAAGTCCTCCTTTGTGGCGGGCACGAGATAAAGCATAGCCAGCGGGAGTACACGGGCGTCCCGCAACGTGTACCGCTTTTCAATCACGGCGGTGCGCCGTTTCTGCTCGGTTTCAAGACTTGTTCGCGTTTGCTCAAAATCCTGTTTTAAGAGTCTGATCCGATCTTCGATGCTCTTTTTCTCGCTCTCCATAGCAAGGCGATGTTCTTCAAAGAGAAGCCTCTGAACTGCTTGCGCTTCCAGTTTGCGAAATTTCTCCGCAAGGTCCTTTAACTCTTTATCGGAACTACGATCCCGTAGTTCTTTGAAGCGTTGCGCGTAACTCTCTTTTTGGAGTTTCCGCTCTTCCTTCAAGATATCTTTTGCAGTCTTTTGCACTTCAGAATCGAATTCCTTCTGCCGGGCATCCATATAGGTTTCGAGCGCCTTGGAATGCGCCACGAATTTGCCCCGGAAGATCCGCGCCCAATCATCGAGCCGCGCCTGGCTTGCGATCCGAATCGGCTCGGCGCGTAAGACATCCTCTGCAAACTCATGTTCGGCGGGTGTAAGCACATTCCCGTCAATGCGGAAAACTGTTGAATGCACTTCATCGTGCATCGGCTCGCGGAGTTCGTTGACCGCCGTGGTTATGTAATAAAAGACGAGCAAGGCCTCGAAACTCGAATCATGCAACGCGGCAATCGACCAACGTTCGATGGGTTGCTTTCCATGTCCGCTGTGGAGTTGCCGGGATAGCGTTGCCATCGCCTGGCGCATGACGGGATGGCTCAAGCGCAAAAGTTGTTGATGGTTTCGCAAACGCAGAATCCGGTGGTCACCGATTTCTTCTTCAACGCAGGCTGTATCGAAAGCGAGTTCCATCCGGTCTCCGGATACCCCGGTTGTAAGTGTTTCTCGAACCAGCGGCGCCCAACCGGAAGGAGAACGAAGACGGTAGAATCCATCGCGGTCCGGGATCGCCTCCAGTGCACCGTTTCCCTCAACCTCCACGGCTGTTTCCAAGACCTCACGTAATGCATCGGGAGTCACACCAAAAACATGCTGCGAGTATTCTAGTTTATCAGAGGCTCGCGCGTTGCTCTCTTTGATCTCTTCCGCTGTATTCAATCCCAGTTCGGATTGCGGTGCATCGGCCTCTTCGGCTTGGTCTATCAATGACTGGATTTCGGCATCGGTCCGGCTCTGCCCAGCCAAGTGCGACTGCAAGACGTTATCGAATACGGCTTCCACACTGCCCAAGTCTTCGCGAACCTGAACGACCTTTCTGGCAACACGGAACAGGAAATCCAAGTCTTCGTCTTGATCCGTGTGGAAATAGTAGGTGCACACCGTCCGAAACTGCCCGTAACGCGATACGCGGCCATTGCGCTGAAGAAGTTTTGTCGGCGACCAAGGGATGTCGTAATGAATCACCCAACGGCAACAGTTCTGCATGTTGATGCCTTCAGAAGCGGCATCCGTCGCCAAGAGCAGGCGCACAGCGGCGTCGGGATCTTCAAACTCCCTTTGCACAGACTCAAACTCTGTGGGGCGAATTCCTCCATATAAGAGCTGCATCGTGTTCTGGTCGAATCCTTCTTGGATGAGCCGTTGCTGCAAATAAAGGAGGGTTTCTTTGTATTCCGTAAACACGATAAGCCGCTCGTCATCCCGCAACTTACCGTCCTGGAAAAGGCTCTGTTTAATCCACTGCACAAGCTTTTCCGTTTTTGAGTCGGAACGGCCGGCAAATTTAGCAAAGAGTTTCCGGTCCTCAGGATTATGCAAGTCCGGACCCAAGCGGGAGATTTCATCCGGCCCGTATCCCAGCTCATTCAGGATATCCGTTACACGGGTAATCGGGTTTTCGAGAGCAGGTTCTTTGCGCCGAAGCCATGCCGTGCCGTGGCGGACAGCATCCTCTTCAACACGAGTTTTCTCATCATCACTTTTGAGTTCGGAATCCGCTTCGACCATGGCCGAATGTGCAAGGTCGAATAAGGTCTCTTCTTCGAGTTCTTCGTCCGGCCGCAAATGCCGCCACCAGGTGCGCGCAAAAGCGAAGGGGCAAGAAAGCAATCGTTTGGTCAGCATCGAGAAAACAAACCGGCAGACATTGCGGGCCGAATGACTGCTATCTATCGCCGCCAGGGTCAAAGCATTTTTCCGGTATTCTCTAAGCGCGTCAAAAAGGCGTTGTTCCGGTGAGGTTAGCTCGATGTCAATCTGTTCCGGATCTTCTTGTTTGGCAAAAGGCGCTTTGAGGGAATACTCGTTGATGTCATCTTTCAGACGGCGGATGCGGATTTGATTGAGATTTTCTTTGTCATCTTTACTCAATTCGGCGGTCATCTGAAAACGGACCGGATCGAGCAATTCCAATAGTCCCGAGAAACTGATGGTGTTTCCGTTATGCGGTGTGGCTGATAAGAAAATCCTGTGCTCGAAAAGAAAGCGAATATCGCGCAAGAGGCGCGTCCGCAGGCTGGCGCGGTTGGTACCGGCAGGAGCGAAGTTGTGGCTTTCATCGACAATCAACAGGTCCCATGACGGATGCGCAGAACCATTGCCCCCCGGAGTGTGTCTTTTGCCACTTCCCGACGCTTGCAGAAACTGGTCCCGGACATCCTCGATCCGCAAATAATCCATGGAAGTGATAATCCGAGAATGAGTCTTCCAGGGATTGGTGTCGATGCCCATCTCGCGTCGAATCCGGAACGTCGAATCAGAATCGATAATCTCGAATTTCAGGTTGAACTTTCGGTCCAGTTCACGCCGCCATTGCCTCTGCAATAAGGCAGGGCAAAGGATCAATACTCTCCGGATTCGCCGCCGCAATAGCATTTCTTGGAGCACAAGCCCCGCTTGGATGGTTTTTCCGATACCCACACCATCGCATAAAAGGAGGCTAACCCGGGGCATTTCCAATGCACGAAGCACCGGTGCAAGCTGGTAAGCATGGACCTGGATCGCTGAGTTCCAAACCGAAAGCAGCGGTTCTTGAGAGATATCCCCCGTGCGATGCAGCCGGTTCAGACGCGTCCAACGGTGCGCATTTACAAACGCCCGCAATGCCCGGGGTCTGTCCGGATCGGCTTCACCGGCGCGAGGCAGGGAGGTTTTCCCGAGAATTGTTGCGCCAACCTCAAACTCCCAAAGCACGGTGTCCGACTCGGGGTGGCGGATGTCATCCAGGTATTGGACTTCAACCAAATGCAGGCGGCCCTGGGTGCCCGTATCGTAGGCGTTTACGGCCCGTATAGTGGCCAGCCGCCCGCGCAGCATTGCCGCTTGGCCGACCTCAGGGATATTGGCGCTGTCGAGAGGACTCATTGAAACTCCCCTTTACCTTTTGCTCCGGAACATACAATTACATAGACAGTAGCACGATCAGGTAAAGGGGTTAATCCCGGATTCAGGGGGGTGCAGTACTAGAAATTCTGCACTTAAATCGTCATCTGAGACTGCCGTTCAGTACCTGTTTGACTCGGCACAAAAGGTCATGCTTGAATCAAAGCAGATGAGCCATGGAAGAAATCGGAAAATGCAAGGATTGTCTTTGGTGGGAGCCGATCCGCAGTAGTGATCCGCAACTTAAAAATCGCGGCCAATGCCATCTGAATCCCCCTTTTCTGATAGGGCAAGATGGAACAAGTATCTGGCCGGTCACAACGTCTAATGGTTGGTTTGGGGAGTGGCAATCAAAGACCTTGCATCAAGCAGATGGTAAAGAAAGTTGACCTACCTGCACTCGTTGAACAAATACGGAAGGTCCAGCACAAGCAACATACACAGCTACAAGTGCCATTGAATGCCAGGTTGTGCCAAAGTGTTGTATCAAGCCGCAAACCCTATTTTCGACGTTTAGAAATCATCCATAAAACGCTCGTTAAGCCGCCTCTCGTCGCTTGTGAGCGACTTTCTCGTGGGATGAGTACAAAGGCGCCTTGAATTCAAATCAAGGCCGTTGTAACGCCTTTATGAGGCCGATTTTGATACAGTTCTCTTGAAAAATTAAAAATGGCATTATCTGGCACAGATTCCAGGATAGATTACTGACATCTGCAATCTGGTTTTATGACTTGGGACGGCGTTCAGTGCGCTTTAAGAGTTGATATACCTGTGTGGCACTCCATCGGGTGGTGGCATTGCGCCGACCGGAAGTTTTTATGCCACGCGCCGTCAGTTCTTCAGCAATTCCCGCGTACGTCTCAATCCCGCCGGTTCGAATATCCTTGATGTGCGGCATGACTTCTTGAAGATGCAAATCCGCTTTTTTGTGCACCCCCTTCACAGCCTTGCGCCGCGCATCTTCCAGACGCGGATTGCCCAATCTGACACCTCTGACTTTTGCGGCCTGCAACGCAGCGCGAGTTCGGTCAGAGATGCACTGCCGTTCATGTTCGGCCACCGCCGCAAGAATGTGGATGGTAAGCCGGTTAGCATTGGGCATATCGGCGGCGACAAATTCAACGTCAGATTCCATAAGGTTCGAAATAAACGCGACGTTCCTGGCGAGCCGGTCCATCTTGGCAATAATCAGCTTGGCTTTGTGCTTTCGACACGCCTCAATAGCGGCCTGCAACTGTGGCCGGTTCTCATGCCGTTTTCCGCTTTCCACTTCGACAAACTCTGCTACGAGCTCGCATCCATCATCTTTGAGAATGTCTTCAACGGCCTGTTGCTGCGCTTCCATCCCCAGCCCAGAGCGGCCTTGCCGGGCCGTACTCACTCTTATGTAGCTGACGAATTTGCCCTTCATGGTAAGGATCTCCCGGTGTCATTATAAATCTATACCCTGGTTTAGATTTATAATAAACAGAGAATTTCCTGAAGGTCAAGCACCAATGGGGTGGGTTTTGGGATGGTCGTGTGATCTTCCAATACGTCTACAAGGTGGTTACATACGTCAATGTACTTTCAAGAATCCAACTTGAGTGCGGTCTTATTCGCCAGTGTTTCGCTCGGGGGGATTGATAGAACGCGGGCTTTTCGAGTAGCGGGGCCGACCGTTCCCATTGCCTGATTGACCGTTTCCGCCGCTTGCCGACCGTGGTTCCGGGCTGCTCGACCGCATGTGAGACTTATCCGTATGATACTCACCGGCGGCCAACTTCCGGTTATGCTCTTCCGCCCGTGCAGCCGCAGCCTCGATCCGCTCAACACGGTGGGTAACGACGGATTCAATCTGCTCTCGGTGCATTCCGAGCAACTTCGCTGCGTGTTCCAGCGCCCTGGTTTTGCTGGCAAACTTCAAATAGCACGAACCATCCTCGTTGACCTTGATCCCTTCAACGGCCATCCAAAGTTCCCTCGGGACATCCTCGAAGCGTTTCGGGACCATCCGTGCCCGGCCATGCTTGTCGAAGATCAAGTCGGTGAAGTCTGGCGGGCAAGCGTTCAGCTGCGCCCGGAGCCGCGACATTACGCCGCCCTGGTTGATATTCAACTCTTCCGCGACGCGCTTCGCCCGTGCCTTGGTGAACTCCCCTATTTTTTCCTGAATCCTAGCATTTCCTAGCAGTCTTTGGGCTTGTACGCTGGCAGCCTTACTCGTCGATACATTGTAGCCAGCAGCCATAACCGAGCGTGTTCCGTTGCCGGTCGCCGCGTAGTACTGCGCGAAGAGTTGTTGCTTTTCGGATAGACCCCGCTTCGCCGCTGGCTTCATCTTCGCCCTGCTTTTCATCTTCGTTGTTCTTCCCATGATGCCTTCCTCCTAGCACTATATCGTCAGCACTACAGCATGACTCGGAACCTAAAGTCAAACGCTCCTGCATCATGGAAGTAAGTCTCAGCCCAAACAGGAGTCTTCATATTCCGTTACGGTTCCTCATCCGATTATTTTAACGCTACCCCACCCTGCTTAGCTACGTCTGCCATAAATCGACTTTCGATGTCAAGTTATTTTTGATCATTGATCGGAACATTCTTTAGGTTCCACACCCTTGCAGAAAATGCCCGCCAAGCCGGTGTCTGGCGGTGCTGAGCGTGTTTCTCGGCAAAAGAGTATCAGACTACCCCCAAACCATTTCGACGGCCTCACCACGCCCGTACACGATGGAATCCAACAGAGATTGGCTGAGGTTTCGAGCAATCGGGCCGACTCATCCAGATTGATTCTCAACGGCGGCATTCACCATCGCAACGATTCCCGCTTTCACAGCGCCGGGCAACTTCGGCCAAGCGTCGAGAACGGTCTGCAGATCCTTATCCTTGGAAGGCTGATTTTCGACTTTTTTTTCGCTGGGTGTCCCCACCAGTGTCCCCACGCGCCGCTCGCTAGTGCTGCAAGTATCTGAGTTTATAACCTTTAGCCCATGTGCTGAATCGGGTTCGACTCCCGCCGCCTCCACTTTTCAATAACCATACAAATTCACAACACAACCAATACAAATCCACGCAAAACTCAACAAAATCAGACACGTACGTAGAGGGTGGTACTAGGCCATCTGAACAAAAGCGTGCATTCCCTGAACAGAACCATAACAAAAAATCGCACAAAAAGTGTGCGCTGAGCGTGCGATGCGGTTCTGATGATGAGGCAGAAGGTTCTAAAACGCCTCACTCCAGCGCCAACTCCCAAGATACAAAATCGGTCGCCCAGATGCCTAAGAATGCAAACCAGGTGGGATTGCGGAGGGTGATCTCTGTCTGGGATTCGCTTCCCCAGGCTGTCCGGGCCGGGATATTGGCAATGGTAGAAGCCGCCCTCGGGGAGGACACACAGAAATGAAAATCAGAAAACTCAACATCTCATGGAGTAATGCATCATGATTATCTACATCAATGAGAACTGGAGAATCGCGACGGATCCGAGCAATTGGATCATTCAGAAACGCAATGGTTGGTACAAAGATAAGAAATCAGGAGAGAAACTCCCCAAATGGGATTCGATCCGGTTCCCGAGCACCCTACCCTCCGCTCTGAATCAACTCTTTGAACTTCGTGTCCGAGAGATCGAGAGCGATGTCCCGGAGGAGATTATCCGTCAGGGCAAGAAGATCGCCAGCGAGATTTCCCAGGCCTGCAAGTTCCTGGAGAAGTTCGGGAAGGAAGTACTGGCGGAAGGGCTCGGTGAAGGCGGTTACGGGCTCACGTCAGCAACTTTTGGAGACCAGAAGTAGTTCTGAAGTCCGGGCACTTGTCGGGGCCATACGTAACCGCGAATGACCGGCGGCAAATGAAAAAGAGGAATCTGGGGCCCCATTGTATGCCAGAATCTTAACCAGACCCCCGGGGGTGTTTCCTCTGGGACTCCAAGTTAAGTCGTCCAAGGAGAGAGCACATTTTACGAGTGTCTATGAGTATTGTCTTTGTGGCAGCAGGTACTTGTTTGAGCGAGAAAATGTACAAGTCTTAATCATAGAAACATTCTCACGCCCCGGATTATACTATAGGGGAAGTAGGTCAGATGACGCATACCAGCGACGTTAGAAACGTGTTTGACGGCCTTTCTTACTTCCCCATAAAACTCATTCAAAACCACCTGCTCCGCTACCTCGCCTTCTTCTATGACCATTGCCAACCGGTGCAAAGCGTACAATCCCAATATGAACGATAGTATGAATAGAAAATCCAAGCCTCTCAGACTGACGGCGGGAAGGATAAAATCCGATGTGGGTGACAACCAGCGCAAGGTGAGACTGAGTTCCCTATCAGCAAACCAATCCGCGCTAATCCCGGCGAGAATCGGCGCCACTGTCGCTGCAATTCCCGAAACCAGGGCGTTTGTTGCCAGATAAGCCGTTGCCGCGCCTTTCGGGGCCGCCTTGAGCGCGATATTGCCGGCGCATAGTGTTACGCCGGCCGTGGAAATGCCCGCCAGGATATGGATGATTACAAGAAGCGGGAATGTAAGAAAATAGGATTCCGGCATTGTTGTGAATGGCCAGATCAAGATGCTGAGGATAAACATGGGTCCAGACGCGGCTAGCACGGATTTGTTACTGAAACGGTCCGCCAGTTTTCCCCAAAGACGTAAAAACGCGACATTGACGAGTTGGCTTAGGACAGACAAGCCGAGGATTACGGTCATGCTTTGATTGAGCCGTGTTAGCATGTAAACGGCAAAAAAAGGTCCTGCCAGATTCACTGCAAAGTTCCAAGAACCCAGGAATGCAAGCAACTGCCTAAAGTTGTGGTTGTGAAACGGGGCGGCCAGCAGCTTCAGTAGACTCTCACCGGATGCCGGCGCCATTTTGGGTTCAGGGATACGTGAAAGGAAAAATGCTCCTAAAAGGCCTGCCGCACCGCCAATCAGAAAAATAATCGTATAGGCGCCGGTCTCCGCTCCCATATATTTCTTGTACAAATCAACGCCCGCCCCTGCGCCCAAACTCAAGACAGCCCCTACGGCGATTGAAACGGCCATGCGCTTCGCAAAATAACTACCCATAATATTTTCAGGGATAAAATCGCGCATCCAGGAATTGAAAGCGCAACCGCTAATCGCTCCCAATCCGAAGTATATGAAGAGCGCTGCCAAAAATAGGGGGATTTGTAATTCTGTGGGAAAGAACCAGGGCAACAACGCGATCAGTATCCAAAACAGACGGCCAGCGAAACTGCTAAGAACCACCAAAGCCTTCCGGTGTCTTGTTTTATTAACAAGTGCGATTGCGGGAATCTGGAGAATCTGTGTAAGCGGCCCGATGGCGGCCAGAAGACCGATCACCACATTGGAGGCCCCCATAAGCAATGCGAAGGCGATTAAAAAGGCCCCGCCATTCAAAACTCCCATCACCTGCGAACAAACACCGTCGATCATCAGCGAATGGAGTCCACGCGCCGTCTGAACTTCATCAATGTGTTCTTGCGGTTTGATTCTGCCAAACATTAATATATCCCCCGTCTAATTTTGCGTTACGACAAATGGCCCAAGAGTTCTTGGAAGGTTCAGCTCTTCCAATGGTTCTGAAAGGAATAGACAGAAAAATCAAATCCTCTATGACATCGTCTGAGAGTGCGCCTAAGTTAACGAATACTCACTTTTGCTGAAATACTGCTTCTATATAAGAATGCCTGTTTTTGTTTTAAGTTTACATATCGTTATACGCAGTAACCGGCCAGACTATTGTTTCACTTCAATTGATTAGGTTTTAACGTCATGAATTCGCTACGCGCCGCTCATCCAATGTCCAAATACGAGACCATTGCAAATTTTCTTGGCGTCTTTGTGGTTTACGGTTCAGTTGTTTTCCTATCGTCCCTGTTTACGTTTGAACCTTCCAGCACCCCCTTATTCTGGCCTGCCAATGCATTGGCCTTAGGGATCATGCTCTATTCAACGCACCAACGGGCCATGATCTATCTTGCGGCTTCATTTTTGAGTTACTATGTCTATTTGGTCTGTTATGATTCTTTTGGCTTTGGTCCCTCGTTTCTTTTGGCGGGCGCGAACGCGATTGAAATTGCCGCAGGATATTTTCTCGTACGCCGCTTTGTCTCACATCCGCTCGAATTCAACCGTCTGCAAAGTACCGTTGAAATCATCGTCTTCGGCGTGATTTTTACTTCCATTGTGGGAGCGTTTGCAGGGACACTTTTGATGTATTCGGTATGGGAAGCGCCAACTTTGATCAATTGGTCGATTTGGTTTGGGACGGCCGCTATCGGCTACTTGATTGTGTTGCCGATCATAATTTCTTGGTTTTCTCCCGCCAATCGAAAGTACGCCTTTTTTGAAATAGCCGAGATGCTTTTAATTCTGGTTCTTCTGCTTCTCGGTTCAATCTTTATTTTTGGCGCTGATAAGAGTCAATTACGAATTTATCCTTACATAGCATTTCCTGTTCTGCTGTGGTCCGGTATAAGATTCGATTTGCGAGTCACATCCATCGCTTTTCTCATTTTTTTCTTCGGCTCGGCCGTCCAGAGCACACAAGGCTTGGGGCCGTTCGCCATGGGTGAGTTTTACCGTGAAATTCTGTTGGTGCGGTTTCATCTCTATTGTGGGATAACCATGATCACGGTTCTTATCGTGTCGGCGCTGGTCACGGAACGGAAAGCCTTAACGCACAACCTGCAGAACGCTCTAAGTCAAATCAAAACATTGAGCGGCTTTATCCCGATCTGTTCGTATTGCAAAAAGATTCGAGACGATGCGGGATTTTGGAACTCACTCGAAAACTACATTCATAAACATTCGGATGCGCAATTATCGCATGGGATTTGTCCGGATTGCGCCCAAAAGCATTATGGCGATCTTGTCTCAGAAATTGATAAAGCGGAAGATCATGACAAGAAGTTGGGACTGACGTAAAAAAAGGTTAATGGCATCTTTTCGAATTTTTCTTTGCTGAGAGTACAGATGAGTTCGTCTTTTGATACGATCATTATTTAGAAATTTCCGGGTGGGAAACGGTAGTCGCCGTGAGGGCTACCGGCGACATCGGAGCAAATACCGCCTGCGCTTCGAAGGCCGTTACTAGGATCGTAGACCCCACCACTTGAAAGAGAAGGTCCGAAACTGACATTAAAACCTACAAGACCTGGATATTTTTCAACTAACGAAATCGTCACATTTGAATCCGTGTATCCAGCATGTGGCTCCCAATGTACGGTACGCTTAAAATAGATTGCGGTTTTGTTGTCTTCTAAGCCTTTTTGGAATATATCCAGAGGCCACATCGTGAGATACGCTATGGGGCTTGTCAGCGGATTATGCTGCGTGGGCTTATGGGAATGGGCATGGAATGTGTTAAAGTCACCGTAGTACATCATCATCGCCGTATGCAGCGTTTTGTGAGTTGCCTGCATATTGGCGACTTTCGCCCGGATTTGAGCATTCAAAAAGTTTGGGACGGCAATCGCGGCCAGGATGCCGATAATGGCGACAACGATCAGAAGTTCGATCAGTGTAAATGCAGATTGGCTGGGTTTCATAGAGATATACATCTACCGCCGAATTCTGGCGCCCAAAGAGCATCCGTGGCATGAATTTACAGTTTGCCACCAAACAAGAAAATTGGAGCATTGCAGGTCTTCGTTCAAGAGGACATCTCCAATTCGAAGGTATCTATCTCAAAAAAGGCGACTTCCGACTTGACAAATGGTTACCCCACCGTGGTAAGCAAGGCGGCGCACGCTATGTCATCTTGAAGAAGCGCCAGCAACAAGTGGACTCATCCGGTTAGCGGACAAAGTGTAAATTTCTGCACACTCTGTGCGTTGGTAGAATCTTGTCATCTAGTCATGCCGCTTTCTCCATATTATTGGCAAGGAATTCTCGATCTGCGGGCAATGTCTTGTTGCACTTCACCGGTGGTAATCGCTGTCAACGGGATTATGCGTAATAAAATTTTCAATTCTGCTAATTATATATTGTAATCCTTATACACTTGTAGCAGGATTGTTGTGGGGAAGTGACAAGGGAGTAATTCCGGGGATCGATAGAAGTATCAGGCTGACGATGCGTCGTCCGGTCAGTAGTGTATGTGTGCATTGTGGGGGTGCAGCATGGTTGTTGTTAATCTTATCCAAAACGCCACTCTATTGGTGACACTAGTCGTAGCGCACAAAGTACTTTTGCACCGCTTTTCTAAAACCAGCTATTGGTATCAATTCCTAACCGGATTCTTATTCGGCGGGATGGGCATTGCGGCTATGATGACCTCGATTCAACTTGCACCGGGGATCATCTTTGACGGACGTTCGATTATCCTATCTGTTGGGGGGATTTTGGGTGGGCCGATTGTGGCTGGTGTGGCTGCCGTTATCTGCTCGGTGTACCGCTTTGGGTTGGGCGGCGAGGGTGTATGGGTTGGAACCGGAGTTATTGTTGGCTCGGCGGTGCTTGGGACAGGTTACTATTATTGGCGTCAACATGATGAACGTCTGAAGAACGCGCTTGTCTTGTGGGGATTTGGCTTGCTTGTGGAAGCCTGCATGATGGTTATGATGTTGGCTTTGCCCCATGACATTGGCCGGGAACTGTTGGTCAAAGTCGCCCCCCCGATTCTACTGATTTTTCCAATAGCCATCATGTTGGTTAGTCGTATTCTTATGGATTATGAGTTTTTTTCTCTCGACAAACATCGAATCCAAGAGGCAGAATTCTTTTTACATATGTTGATTGATTCTATTCCTATCCCGATATTCTATAAAGACAAAGAAGGGCGCTATCTAGGATTTAACAGAGCATTCGAGATATTTTTTGGAAAAACAAGAAAAGAATTAATCGGCAAAACCGTATTCGATATCCATCCACAGAACCTTGCAGAAATCTATCAAACCAAAGACAACGAATTATTTGAACGTGGCGGTGATCAGGAATACGAGTCGCAGATCAAGAACGCACGAGGGGAGCTTCGCGATGTAGTCTTTAACAAATCGGTGTTCACCGACAGCCAAGGCATTCCACGCGGGCTGATCGGAGTGGTGCGCGATATCTCCGAACAGAAGCAAACCCGCCAGACGCTTACGAGAAACGAAAGACTCTACCGGGAAGCGATCGGAGTCGCGGGAGCGTTCCCCTACTATCAGAATTATCTTACGAACGAATACGAATTTGTCGGAGACGGAATCGAGGCGCTGTTCGGATGCCGCCCCGGAGAATTTACGCCTCAATACTTTCAGTCGCTAGAAAAAGAAATCGAACTTACCGGCGAGTTGGAGGGCCTGCCCTATGATGCAGCCATAAAAAAAGCCAGGAGCACGGAGGGTGTGAGCTGGACGGCAAACTATAAGATCAAAACAGAGCAAGGCCAGGAACGTTGGATCGCCAATTCTGCGATTCAGGTGCGTGACGATGAAGGAAAAATTATCGGTTCGCTGGGGATTTTTGAAGATATTAGCGAGCAAAAACAGGCTGAGGATGCCTTGCGCCAACGAAATGAAATGATCGAAACAATCCTCAATAACATTCCCGTGATGATCGCTCTACACGATAAGGATGGCTATCACAACTTTGTCAATCGTTGTTGGGAGAAGACTCTCGGTTGGACGAATTCAGAGGCTCAAAATCTGGATTTTTTGGCGCTCTGTTATCCCGATGCAAAGTATCGTCAAATCGTCCTAGACATCATCAATTCCGCAAACGGTGAATGGCATGACTTTAAGACACATACTCGGGATGGTCGTGTGCTCGATACTTCATGGGCCAATGTACGCTTGAAGGACGGCTCGATGATCGGCATCGGTTTGGATATCACCAAACGCAAACAAACCGAAGAGAACTTGTGCGAGGCCGACCTACGGCTTCAACAAGCAGTTAAATCCGGAAACGTCGGCTTGTGGGATTGGGATCTTAAGACGAATAAAGTCCATTATTCCGCCGAGTGGAAAAGCCAAATCGGTTATGAGGAACACGAGATCGGCGACGATTATAAAGAGTGGGAAAGCCGTGTGCACCCCGACGATCTGGAGCCGACGCTAAAAGAGGTTAAAAAGACGATTGCCGAAACGCACGTCGAACACCAAACTGAATTCCGTTTTCGGCATAAAGACGGTTCATGGCGTTGGATTCTAGTCCAGGCTTCGGTTATCAAAGATGACTCAGGTCAAGCCGTTCGTATGCTGGGCAGCCATGTCGATATCACCGACGTGAAAAGGGCGGAAGAAGAGATAGAGAGTCTGGCGAGATTTCCGGCTGAAAATCCAAATCCGGTTATACGTGCCGATAAGAAAGGGACAGTTCTTTATTCCAATGAAAGCGGCGAACACGTGTTACGTATCTGGAATTGCGGTCCAAATCAGGTCTTGCCGGATGACGTTCAAGACCAGATTACGGAGACATTAAAAGCGGACACAAGCCTCTTAAAGGATGTGCAGTGCGATGATCGGTTTTATGCACTGCAGGTAGTGCCGATTTCCGGCATGGATTACGTCAATATTTATGGCCAGGACATCACCGAACGCCGTGCGGCGATGCAGGCCTTGCATGAAAGCGAAAAGCGTTTCCGTGAATTGTTCGAAAACATGAGTAACGGCGTTGCCATTTACGAGAGGGTTAACGACGGCCAAGACTTTATCTTTAAGGAAATCAATCCCGCAGGGGCGAATATCGGCAGACTCAAGCGGGAAGACCATATCGGCAGGAGTGTGTTGGAGGTTTATCCGGGAATCAAAGAGATGGGGCTGTTTGCCGTCTTTCAAGAGGTTTGGCGTACGGGTGCGTCACAACATCTTGACATAACCCGGTATAAAGACAAACGGGTTTCGCATTGGGTTGATAATTATATATACAAGCTGCCCACGGGGGAAATTGTAGCTATTTTCGAGGATGTGACCAAGCAGCACCAAGCCGAGCAGGACCGGGAGCGGCAGATGTCCGCCATCGAGCAGGCGGCCGAAGCGATTATGATTACGGATGTGGAAGCGAATATCCAATATGTGAATCCGGCCTTTGAGCGCATCACGGGCTATACGTGTGAAGAGGTCATCGGCCAAAATCCACGTTTCCTGCAAAGCGGCGAGCATGATCAGACTTTTTATCGCGGGATGTGGGATATGCTCCTGCGGGGGGAAACGTGGTCCGGGCGCATGGTCAATAAAAGAAAGGATGGAGCTCTGTTTACAGAAGACGCAACCATTTCGCCGGTACAAGACACCCAGGGCCGCACAATCAACTATGTAGGGGTAAAGCACGACATTACTGAACAGCTCGAGTTGGAACAGCAATACCGGCAGGCGCAAAAGATGGAGTCTATTGGCCGTTTGGCGGGCGGCGTGGCCCACGATTTCAATAACATGTTGCAGGTGGTTCTCGGTAATGCCGAACTGGCAATCCGCGAGCTGCCGAAAGAAAGCCCCCTGCGCGACAGTCTCATCGAAATTGAAAGGGCCGCGGAACGCTCGGCCGTGCTTACGCAAAGGCTACTGGGATTTGCGCGCAAACAGACCGCCAGGCCCCGCGTGATGGATCTGAATGAGAGCATTTTAGGTATTCTGGATATGCTCCACCGGCTCATCAGTGAAGAGATCGACCTGGTCTGGAAACCGGGCTCTGAACTCTGGAGCGTTCACCTCGACCCGACCCAACTCGATCAGATTTTAGCCAACTTGTTGGTGAATGCCCACGATGCCATCGGCGGAGTTGGCAGCGTAACCGTTGAGACTGCCAATAAAACGATCGATGAAGCGTATTGCAGTTATCACCAAGGTTTTGCGCCCGGTGAATACGCTATGCTGGCTGTGAGCGATAATGGTTGCGGTATGGATAAAGAGACTTTAGCCCACATTTTTGAGCCGTTTTATACGACCAAGGAGATGGGTAAAGGCACAGGTTTGGGATTGGCAACGATTTATGGCATCGTCAAACAGAATGGCGGCTTTATCAATGTCTATAGTGAGCCGGGGCAAGGCACGACCTTTAAGATTTACCTGCCTCGGTCTCAAGACGAGACTGTTGAACCCGAAAAACCTCAACTGGAGGCGCCAATCCGTTCGACTGGTGAAACTGTGCTGATCGTTGAAGACGACGAGGCGGCTCTAAGGCTCAGCAAGTGGATGCTCGAAGAGCTGGGCCACACAGTGATAACCGCCAATACCCCGGGCAAAGCTCTGCAACTGGCCAAACAGCACGAGGGAGCCATCCACCTTCTTCTCACGGATGTCGTGATGCCCGAGATGAACGGACAGGAACTGTTCAAACGGCTCCACTCTGACTGTCCGGAAATGAAATGTTTGTATATGTCCGGCTACACCGCGAACATCATTGCCCATGACGGTATTTTGGACCCTCGTGTCTGTTTCTTGTCAAAGCCGTTTTCGTTGCTGGAACTGGGTTTAAAGGTTCGTGAAGCGCTGGAGCCGGAATCGAGCGACTAAGAACCAATCGCCACTATCAATTTTTGCATAATTCGTTGTATCCTTACGGTTTAATGTACATGTGTGATGCAATTCATGCGGGACAAAAACTGGAGCGATAATCTATTGCGGGTTTGTTCATTATGCGGGATTGAGCGGACGTCGGCTTCCATGAAGCTGCCAACGACAAGGCCGGGCAGGAAACAACATGGCTCGAAAAAAGCAACCCCCGCATTCTGCAAAGAAAAAAGGAAAAATTGGGGCATCTCGTAAAAAGCCGAAAACTCCATCCTCAAAGCCGGAAGCCTCACCGAAAAAAGCGGTTGATTCGAGCAAGCAGTCCACTGTCTCAGGAAAAAGGCAGGCCCCGCGCAAAAAAGCGCCGCTGTCCCCCGATAATACTTCCATCCTAAAGAGCGTCGCCGGTTTCCCGATCGTCGGTATTGGCGCGTCGGCTGGAGGACTTCAGGCCTTTGAGGAGTTTTTCAGAAACATGCCCGCCGGCAGCGGCATCGCTTTTGTCCTGGTTACCCACCTAGATCCAACTCACTTCAGCAATTTGCCGGATTTGGTGCAAGAAGCGACAGAGATGACTGTTTGCCAAATTGCTGACGGCATGCAGGTCAAGCCCAACTGCGTATATGTCATACCGCCCAACAAGCACCTGACCATCCGTAACGGCGCCCTCCAACTTGAAGAACCGTTCCAACCTCGTAGTGCCAACTTGCCGATTGATATCTTTTTGCGTTCCCTGGCTCAAGATCAGGGGAGCAAAGCCATTGGCATCATTCTATCCGGTACGGGGAAGGATGGGACTCTCGGCATCAAGTCGATCAAAGGGGAGCTGGGCATGGTGATGGTCCAGGATGAAGAGTCTGCAAAATTTTCGGGGATGCCGAGGAGTGTGATTGCCACAGGCCTGGCGGATTACGTTCTGTCGCCGCAAGAAATGCCGGAACAACTCATCAAATATGCAAAGCATGCCACACACCAGACCGCCTCCCGTCTTTCACATTCCGAAATGGTGACGCCGGATACGTTGCAGAAAGTATTCGAAATTCTACGCGCCCGAACCGGTCACGATTTTTCTCTTTATAAGAAAAACACGATTTTCCGCCGAATAGAGAGGCGGATGAACGTTCACCAGATCAGTGACATTTCCCAGTATGTGCGGTATATCCGGGAGAGCAAGTGGGAGACCGACATCCTGTTTAAGGAGCTGTTGATCGGTGTAACCAGTTTTTTCCGGGACCCGGAGGCGTTCGAGTCTCTCAAACAGAAAGTCTTGCTGAATCTGCTAAAAGCAAAGCCGGACGAGTTGAATGTCCGCGTTTGGGTTCCCGGTTGCAGCAGTGGTGAAGAAGCTTATTCCATCGCAATTGTCCTTTTGGAGTGTATGGCCGAGCTCCAGCGCCGTTGCAGCGTCCAAATTTTCGGTACAGACATTGACGAGGATGCCATCGACTGGGCCCGTTCCGGTCTTTATCCAACAGGGATCGAGGCCGATGTGAGCCCTGAGCGTCTGAAGCGCTATTTCATCAAAGAAGACGACGGCCAGTACAGGATTGAGAAAAAAGTCCGGGAGATGCTGGTTTTTGCTCATCAGAGCATCATCAAAGATCCGCCCTTCACCCAATTGCAGCTGATTAGCTGCCGCAATCTATTGATTTATCTCGGAGACGAATTGCAGAAGAGATTATTGCCGCTTTTCCATTACAGCTTGAGTGAAGGGGGATATTTGGTTCTCGGTTCTTCTGAATCGATTGGGCATACCAACGACTTGTTCACTCCACTGGATAAAAAATGGAAGATATTCCGGAGCAAACCGTCGGTAGCGGCCTCTCATGCAATGTTACGCATTCCCGCCGTTCTTGCCAGTCACGAGTATTCTGAAGCGAAAGTTGTGAAAAAAATCAGGAATGTCGAGGAAATGATCGACCTTGAATTGGCCGAAACAATTTTGCAGGAGAGTGGCGCCCCTCCTTGTGTGATTATTGATGAAGCCTGCAACATCGTTTATGTCCATGGCCGAACCGGAAAATTTCTCGAACCCGCTGCCGGTAAAGCCAGTTTCAATATCATAGAGATGGCGCGTGACGGATTGAGAACCGTTCTAACTTCCTGTATTCGCAATGTCAGCCAACATAATCAGGAAGTCACCCAAAAGGATGTGCATGTGCAGAACGACGGTGGCCGAACGAGTGTGAATCTAACCGTCAAACCGATTGAGAATCATGACTCCATACGGGGCTTAAAGATGGTTGTGTTCCAAGAGAACGAGTCCGCCGCAACAAAGACGAAAGGCTCACAAAAGCCCCTGCCGGTAAAAAATACGAAGAAAACCGCCGAAGAGCTGGAAATGGAACTGCAGTTCACAAAGGAGGATCTGCAAACCACGATCGAAGAGTTTAAGTCTGCCAATGAAGAACTTCAGTCCACCAACGAGGAACTACAAAGCACAAATGAAGAAATGGAGACCTCAAAAGAAGAACTGCAATCGCTCAACGAGGAATCCGCAATCGTCAACGCAGAACTCCAGAGCCGAATTGAGGAGTTATCGAATGCCAATGATGATATGAAAAACCTGCTCGACAGTATCGATTTTGCGACAGTCTTCTTGGATATCGACCTGTGCGTCCGCCGTTTCACACCCATGATACTGGACATCATCCCTTTGGGAGAACAGGATTGCGGCCGTCCAATTAAACATTTTGCAACAACCTTGATTAACGTGGATTTGAACTCACTGTCAGAAGAAGTTCTGAAAGACTTGAAGACGATTGAACGGGAAATTGAATCGAACAACGGCCATTTCTATGCGATGAGAATTCAGCCATACAGAACCGTGAATAATGTCATCGATGGGGTTGTGATTACCTTAGGCGAAATTACCGTCCGGAAACGGGCGGAGGAACAGACCTTCCGGCTGCTGGCAACGGTACTCAGGGATTCGAATGACGCCGTCATCATTTATGATGCAGAAGGGCGGATTCTGGCGTGGAACCATGGAGCCAAACGGATGTACGGCTATTCGGAAACTGAAGCCCTGCAAATGAGCGTCTTCGAAATGATCCCCAGAGAGAAGCGGGATAAAGCGGTGAAACTCACCTCTGAGCTTATGAACAGCGGCAAAGCCGCCTCGTTTGAAACCCAGCGTACGGCAAAGGACGGCCGCATTTTGGATGTGTGGCAAACCGCAACCGTTCTGATCGGCGCTTGCGGTGAGCCAAATGGCGTTCTCACGACGGAACGCGATATCACGTCGCACAAAAAAATGGAACAAGCGATGGCGGAACAAGAAAAGACGATTCTCCATCTCAAGGAGAGATTGAAGAGCCGGTCCTCGTGAGCAAAAAGCAGAAAACCGCCAAAGTTCCTGCTGGACTCCGCGAGAGGGCGGAAGCCAAACTCAGGACTATGACCGCAGCTTCGTTAGAGATGCCACCCGAGAAAATTCGCAAGCTGCTACACGAACTCGGAACACACCAAATCGAACTGGAGATGCAAAACGAGGAACTCCGGCAAACGCAGGAGGCGTTGGAGGAATCCCGCAGCAGATACGCTTACCTCTATGATCAGGCTCCCTTGGGCTATTTCACATTAAACGAAAAGAGTCTGGTTTTGGAGGCAAATCTCACCATAGCGGAACTTTTGGGAGTCGAAAGGAAGTTTCTCGTCAAGCGCGCGTTCAACACTTTCATTATTGACGAAGATCAAGACCTTTTCTATATCCACCGTAAACGACTTTTTGACACAAAAGTAAGGCAGAGTTGCGAGCTGCGGTTAAAGAAAAAAGACGGAGAATTGTTCTGGGCTCGAATGGAATGTGTTGTTTTAGAGGATTCGGCGATTGGTGGAAAGCACGTTCTTTGCGCAATACTCGATATTTCCGCTCAAAAGCGAGCGGAAGAACTTCTGCTGAAAATAGAAGCCAGGGAACGAGAGAAACTCGTTCAAATTTTGGATGGGCTGAATCTCAGTATATGTGTCATCAATGATGAATATGGTATCGAGTTCATAAATAGGGAGTTTGTCGATCTGCTGCCGCATCGAAATTGGGACAAGTGCTATGAATTGGATAATTCGAGCGCGCCGTGCAATTTGCAGGGATCGTCCTCACGCTGTGCTGTGCGCGAAATCTTGCATGAAAACAAGCCATCCTTTCAATATAAGCATACCACACCGCCTGAAGAGGGAGCGAGGACCTTTACCACGAGGGTCTATCCCATCGAATTCTTGAACAAACGGTGTGTTATCGAAATCCATCAGGACATAACGGAGCAAGTGCAACTGGAAGAGCAGCTCCGCCACGCGCATAAACTTGAGGCTATCGGCCGCTTGGCCGGAGGTTTGGCGCATGAATTCAATAATTCGTTGCAGGTGATTTTGGGAAACACCGAAATGGCTCTCCGGAAGCTTCCCGCAGAAAGTCCCTTGTGTGAAACATTCTTGGAAATCCGAAAAAGTGCGGAACGTTCCGCAACGCTCAATCGCCAGCTGTTAGCCTTTGCACGCAAACAGATAATCAGTCCCAAAATATTGAACCTGAACGATCACATACCGGCCATGTTCAACATGTTAAGGCGGCTCGTTAGTGAGGCAATCGACTTGATCTGGAAACCTGGTCATGATCTTTGGCCTGTGAAAATCGATCCTGCCCAACTCGATCAGATACTAGCCAACTTGACGGTCAACGCCCGCGACGCCATTGATGGCGTGGGTAAAATCACCTTTGAGACCGCGAACGCGGAGTTCGGTGAAGCCTATTGCAGCGTCCATGCAGGATATTTGCCCGGCGAATACGTGTTGCTCACCTTGAGCGATACTGGCTGTGGCATGGATCAGGAAACACGGTCACATGTTTTTGAGCCTTTTTTCACCACCAAGGAATTTGGCAAGGGTTCCGGCTTGGGACTGGCCACAGTGCATGGCATTGTCGAGCAAAGCGGCGGTTTTATATACGTGTATAGCGAACTGGGGAAAGGAACGACGTTTAACGTCTATTTGCCTGCATCAAGAGACGAATCGGCTCTGTAGCGAGCGTCCGAATCTGAAATGCCTGTATATGTCCGGCTACACAGCGGATGTCGTCGCTCGAAATGGAATCCTGGAGGCCGACGTCAGTTTCTTATCCAAACCGTTCACGATGGAGGAGCTGGCCTCCAAAGTCCGTGAGGTGCTGGCACAGAAATTATGATAACCTAAATCCTTTACAGAAATTCAAGGATCGATCTATACAATGTCCGAAATCAACAACGAACATTACCACAATTACTTGACCTTTTTGCTTAGTGGACAAAGGAACCAATGCCATCAAATTGTCCAGAACCTATTGGACGATGGAATTGATATCAAAGACCTTTATATCAACTTATTTCAAGCGTCAATGTATCAAATCGGCAAACTGTGGGAAACGAATCAGATTTCTGTGGCAAAAGAACACTTGGCGACTTCTATTACTGAAAGTCTACTGCATCTGGTCTATCCGCGCATCTTTTCACAGGATCGATGTCAGCGATCCGCGGTCATATCCTGCTGTGCCAATGAATATCATCAAATTGGCGGAAAAATGGTTGCAGACATCTTTGAAATGCATGGGTGGGATGGTCATTTTCTTGGCTCAAACACACCCATCGATGATCTTTTATCGCTGATTCAAGAAAAGAATCCCGAATATGTCGGCCTTTCATTGGCGCTTGGCTCGAACCTGCCCAAACTCGAGAGCAGCATACAAGGCATTCTGGAGGTTGCCCCACAGATTAAGATTCTGCTGGGAGGGCAGGCATTCCGGGAGCAAATAGATGAAAGTATCATACAATATTCAAACATTCGCTGTATAGCCTCTTTATATGAATTAGAAGACTTGATCCAACAACAGAGCTAAGATGGACGCCGAAAAGGATATTCGCGATTGTTTGTTCGACTTCTTGATGCAAGAAGCTCCTATTTTGTATTTGCTATTTAACAATGAAGGGACAATCGAAGATTTCAATCAGTATGCGGAAGATTTGCTCGGGGGTGGGCTTCGCGGCAAGGGACTCGCTGATGTTTTTGTCGATTTTGACGGAAATCTAGAACCAAAAGATATGGCGACTCATGCTGAGCAACCTATTCTGTTGCACGTATCGATTCCCGGCGATTGTCCTCAAACAGTGTTGTGTACCCTGAAGCCGCTGGGTGACAAGTATATCTTACTTGCGCGGTTCGACCCCTCAGAACTTTTTCAACTGCAAAAAGAGCTTCTTGCCATAAATAACGAAATCAACAACTTAACAAGGTCTTTGCAAAAACAAAAAGTCGAACTGGAAAAACTCAATCAACTGAAAAATCAGTTCTTGGGAATGGCCGCCCACGATTTGCGCAAGCCAACGGGATTGATTATGTCGTACAGCGAGTTTCTGATCGATGAGGTCTCCAGCGGTTTGGATCAGGAGCACCAGGAATTTCTTTCTATCATCCGTTCGACAAGTGAAACGATGAAAAGAATGATCGACGATTTTCTCGATATTTCGTTGATCGAGTCGGGCTTATTCGAGTTGGATATCCAAGCCTTGCCTGTTGCCGATCTGTTTCGGACCACAATGCCTTTATTGAATCAGATTGCGCGAAAAAAGAATATTGCCATCGAACTTAGCCTGGAAGACGGAATTCCTATTATCTATCTTGATCCTGCCAAAATCGAACAGATCATAATCAATTTGGTGTCTAATGCTATCGAGTATTCACAAGAAGGCTCCCATGTCTTAATTGGTGTTTACTCAAACGGCTCACAAGTGACTTTCCGTGTAGAGGATCATGGTGTGGGGATACCACCTGATGAAATTGGTAAGATATTCTCTCCATTCGGAAAAGGAATGACGAAAAAGACATCGGGCGAAAAGAGTGTGGGCCTGGGATTGGCAATCGCACAGCAAATTGTAAAGCAACACAATGGAACGATTTCTGTTCAAAGCGAAGTCGGGAAAGGATCTGTTTTCCAATTTACAATTCCATTTTGCATGGCTTAAGATTGGGGTACACATAATGAATCAAGATCAACCGGTCATGGACTTATTGCGGCAAGCGACGAGCAAACAACACGATAAGCTTGAAAAGACGCCTTTCTTTGAAGCGTTACAGGAACAAGGCCTGCCGATTGAGCACTATGTCGAATATCTGCATGATTTATCGATCGTTCATAGTGTTTTAGAACATAAGCTTTCTACGATTGACGATCCGGTGGTGCGTTTGGTTTGGCATGAAAAACTGCGCAGATTTCCTCATCTTCAAAAGGATATCGGACATTTATCATCGAAAGACAACTGGTATGTCGGGCCCTCCACGCATGAGTCGCTCGCAACCGTGGATTCGATCTTGCTTCGCTTTGAAGAATCCCCCATATCTTTGTTAGGATACCTTTATGTGTTGGTCGGATCGACGCGCGGCTCAATTCAAATTGGGCAATGGATACTAGAAGCGTATAATTTGGACGCGTCGGCGGGCATGTCCTATTTTGAATACGACGAGCGCGAAGTTACTATGAATTGGCAGGATTTTGGCCAACGCATGAACGAAGCCCTGCAAGATGAAATTCACATAACGCAAACCATTGATGCAGCCATTGAATGCTATAATCACATGGAAGTGATTTTACGTTCAATTTACCCGCGCGGCGATGATTCAACATTCATTCATGTGACCGCCATTAATCCCGAGGCCGGGAACCATCCCATTCCTGACGACCCGCGTCTGATCCAGGCTGCAATTTGTGCTGCAGACCGTTTATGGAAAAAATATCCCTATTATGAATTCCGGTATGGCGAACGTGGAAGACGTTTTGCACGAAGCGATTGCGCGTGGTTATTAACTTTATGCAACCTGGATGAGCTGCATCTGAAACAGCAAGCCGATTGGCTGGCGGGTGTTTTGGCATCACGCGGTATGCCAACCATCCTGCTTCAAGAGCAATTTGAGATTTTGCATGATGAACTGGCGAGTAGCAATGTTGAGGGCAATGAGCAATATGAAAAATTATTAGTTGCCGCAAAGTTTTTGCGCGAAAAGCGCACGGCGGTCATAGATGATGAACGAAGACTGAAACTATCGGTGGAGATGTCGCTAAAATTGAAAGAAGACGACCTTATGACCTGGAAGAATCTTGATACGATAATCTTTTCAGCGGTTATCGATGAAAAGAATGGTTACAAAAACGCGCTATCGAGCGTGCATGACTGGCTGAATGAAACCAGCAAAGTTTCTGAGGATTTGCTTACAGTAGTCAATTTGTTCATGCAAAAACTGTCAAATCATTTTGAAAAAGGATAAAAAACTGGCGATTGTCTGTTGGTTGGTGGAGTGAGTTGCAATGAGTGAAAAATTTAAGATTCTGATTGTTGAGGATGATCCCGATGTTTTGCGGGCCACATCGCGAGTGTTGACAAAAGCGGGATATGATGTTGAATCGGCAGAATACGGCCAGGAAGGATTGGCCAAGATGCGGGAAAATATGCCGGATCTGCTGCTACTGGATGCTGTGCTTCCCGACTATGATGGATTTGAACTGTGCAAAACAATTAAATCCACCCCTGGCTTTAGCGATATGTTTGTTATCATGGTTTCGGGAAAAAGGGTGACTCCGGATGAACAGGCAAACGGGTTGAATCTTGGCGCGGACGGTTATATCGTACGCCCCTTTTCGAACAATGAGTTTCTGGCGCGGATTGAAGCGTATAGTAGAATTAAACGTTCCGAACAAGCATTGCGGCAAAGCGAGGAGCGTTTGCGATTATGTTTGAACGCGGCGAATTGCGGCCTGTGGGAAAGAAATTACGGTCATAAGCCTGATTATCTTAGTTCTTCGATGTATACAATGCTTGGGTATGGGGCTGAAGATTCTAACGAAGTTTTAGATTTCTTTGAAAGACTGGTTCATCCGGACGATCAAACAATATATTTAAGTTCTTTTGATTACATTTTGCGTCCTGAAAACAACACAATACACCGCGAATTGCGCATGAAATCGAATCGTGGCATCTGGAAGCATGTTCTTTTAAAAATTGACTGTGTTGAGCGTGATTCGGATCAGAAGCCTGCTCGCGCAACCGGGTACATCGTTGACATCTCTGAACACAAAAGTGCTGAAGAAAAACAGCAACGAATTCGGCAACTCGAGGTGGTTGGACAGCTGATTGGGCTTATGGCGCATGAGCTCAATAATGCCTTTTTTATCATTAACGGGAATTGCGAGTTGATACTGCAAGAAAAAATGTTTACACCGGATTTCCGGGAAAACATTCATGAAATCAAGCAAACTGTCGATAAATCCGCCTCACTTATCAGAGAGCTTGTTGCTTATGCGCAAAAACAAATTTACCGCCCCAAAGAGCTTCACCTTGATCAGTTTATCGATGCGCTGCATGAAAAGATCGGCAAGATTATTGGGGCGGATATAGCATTAAGAATATGTTTAAAGCCTGAATGCAATATGATTGTATTTGACGAGAGTCAATTAGAAGAAGTCTTTTTGAATATCGTTGAAAATGCTTGTAACGCCATGCCCAAAGGCGGAATCTTAACCATACAATCCGACCCGGTGGATATTGAAGATGAACGGGCCAAAAGATTCGAAATCGCGGAGGGCGAATATGTGCAGTTATCATTTTCTGATACGGGTATCGGAATGGATACGGAGGAAACCGGCCGCATATTCGAACCGTTCTATAGTTCAAAGCCTTTTGGAGAAGCAAGAGGTCTTGGCTTGGCGGTGGTGCAAGGGATCGTACAACAGAATGGCGGAGCGGTTACTGTAGAGAGCGAGCTTGGCAAAGGCACAACGTTTTTCATTTTTTTGCCTATGAAACTGGGTTCGGAAGTTGACAATTGAAGTCGTAGCGAAACCGTACGAATGGCATCTTAGAGGCTGGAGTCAACTTTTTGTCAAAGCCATTTACCATGAATGAGCTGGTTTCAAAGGTCCGCAACATATTGAGTCAGGGATAATTGGGTGTATCTATGTTATCCTGAGATGCCGGTTTTTGGTTAAAATAGTAACTTTAAGATTACGGCTTATCTCTTCTGCCACAACTGAAGGAATTAGTACGTTTTTTTAAGTTTAGTCTTTTCAGTATATTATAGATTGTGCGTACGATTGGAGGCGGAGAAAATGGCCTTTTTTTTCTGCGAGGCCTTGAACATGCATTTCATGCATTATATAATGAATATGTATTAAACATATTTCTTGTTTTATGCTTATTTTGTCATGGATATGTTTTTCTTGTAGTAACCCAAATAGGAGAGTGTAATGCCCGCATTTCACAGGCCAATGTCCACGGGTCAGATTGCCTCTTATTTACAGATGAGTGTTGAAGTCGTGAATAAATGGATTCGTGAGGGAAAACTCAAAGCCTACCGGACGCCGGGTGGCCGCTATCGGGTAGAGGAAGCGGATTTTATTGATTTTCTCAAAGAGCACGATCTGCCCGTCGACGAAGAGTATTTCGGCCTCCAAAAGAAGACGGTCATGATCGTGGACGACGATCAGGCTGTGGTACGGACCTTGAGTTTGGCGATGGCCGAGCTGGGCGATTTTGAAATTGTGACGGCCCACGATGGCGTCTATGCGGGGTATTTATTAGCCCAAAGCAGCCCGGCCTTGGTGATCCTCGATATTTGTATGCCGGGCATGGATGGTCTGAGCCTCTGCAAGTTCATGCGCTCTCAAAAAGAGACCCAAGACACGCCGATTCTTATCGTCAGCGGCTTTATCGACGAGGAGGCCCTGCGGGTTGCCGACGAATACAACATATACGCGTGCCTGCCCAAGCCGGTCAGTATGGCCCGGTTTTATGAGGCTGCTGCGGACGCCATGGAAATTGAAGCGCCCGAAGTCAACTCCGGGGCAAAATGAGAACTAGGAAGAGAGCGAGAGATTCGGCATTGTGACGATGCCGTTAAAAGTTTAAAGAACGTTTTTTCTGTGCTTGCCATGGAGCAGGTTTGACTTTCGATTTTTTGAGGGATTTGTAACGAGATTTTTGCCGATTGCTGAGCGGTCGGCGCCATGGGGGTTTTGTGGATGAGTACGTTACAAGAACCTGAAATTCGCCCGCGCACGGTTCTAATGGCCATCAATACCATCTTTGAACGCGCCTTGACTTGTGAAACCGAAGAAGAACTCGGGGCCACCTGTCTCGATGTAGCCCAGGAGCTGACCCAAAGCGCCTACGGATGGATCGGCGAAATAAACGACGAAGGGCTCTTAGATACAATCGCCCTAAGCAATCCCGGATGGGGCTCCTGTCAGATGCCTAAATCGGATGCGGCTGTCTTGGTCAAAAATATGCCGTTGCAGGGTATTTGGTCGGCCGTTTTGCGCGACAAAAAATCGGAAGTCGTCAATTCACCCGCCACACATCCTGACAGTGTGGGCATTCCTGAAGGAAATCCCGCACTAAACGCCTTTTTGGGCGTGCCCTTAAAACAGGCCGGAGAAACGGTGGGAATGATCAGCCTGGCCAACAAGCCCGGCGGTTATGACGAAGCGGACCGTGAAACTATCGAACAGATCGCGCCGGCGATTTTGGAATCGATCCTGCGCAAACGGGCGGAACTTGGACTCAAAGAAGAGCGCCGCCTTTTGCAGGAAAAAGTTGCGGAAGTTGAACGCTTCAACCGTTTGGCCGTGGGGCGCGAAGAGCGCCTTATCGAATTAAAAAATGAGGTAAACGAAATTTGTAAATCGGCCGGTAAAGAGCCGCGTTACCGGCAGTACCTTGATTCATCAAATGTAAGCGGCGTTCCAATGAGTCTTCCCATCGGTGAGCCTGCTCCACTGGAAACGGGTGAGGCGGCGATTGGCGATCTTCCCCTTGGCGAACTTGTCGACCTAAAAGAACTTGAGCAGCTATTGGTCGATTTTTCCAAGGCGATCGGAATTCCAAGTGCAATCATCGATCTGGAAGGGAATTTCTTGGCATCCTCTCATCTGCAGCGGGCCTGTACCGATTTTCATCGCGCCAACAGTCAAAGTTGCAAACGATGTATTGAAAGTGACACCACGCTTTCGATGCGAATGCAAGAGGGTGAGGAATTTTCGATCTATCAATGCAAGAACGGCCTGGTCGACGCCGCCAGCCCCATTGTCGTTAATGGGCAGCATCTTGCCAATTTATTCATCGGCCAATTTTTAACGCAGCCCCCCGGGTTGAACTATTTTCGCCAACAGGCGGCGAGATTCGGTTACGATGAAGATGATTATCTGGCCGCGATTCAAGAGCTCCCCATTGTCCCCGAAGAAAAACTGCGCCATACGCTCCATTTCCTCGTGGCCTTGGCCAATGTGTTGGGGAATCTGGCGATTGAGCGGATTGCATCATCCCGTGCGGCGAATGCCGCAAAGGAACGCGCCGATGAACTGCTAAAACAAAGGCTTGCTGCATTGAACTTGGCCGAAGACGCCGAGCAGGCCCACGCCAAAATTGCGCTTCATGAAGAAAAACTGAAAGAGTTGGTTGAGGAACGGACGGCGGAACTCAATAACCGCGCAAAGGAACTGAATTGTCTCTATTCAATTACTCAATTAATCAATAACCACGACCTTTCGGTGGATGAGATCGCTCACAAGACTGTGAAACTTGTGCAAGGCGGCTGCCTCAACCCTGAAATTACTTGTGTGAGTCTCCAACTTGAAGGCAAAAAATACAAAACATCGAATTTCAAAAATACGCCTTGGCAGCAAACGTCAAAAATCTTTCTCAACCGAAAGATGATCGGCGCTATTAAGGTGGGGCTATTAAAAGAGTGTCCGGGCTGTGATAATCGGGAGGTAATGGAAGAGAAGAAACTTCTTGATGATATTGCGCATAAGTTTTCCTTGTTGATTCGTCAGCGGGGGCTTTTAGATCAGCTAAAGAAAAGCGAGACGCGGTTCCGCAGTTATTTTGAACAAGGACTGATCGGGATGGCGGTAACTTCGCCCGAAAAGGGGTGGGTTGAAATCAACAAGCGTCTGTGTGAAATGTTGGGATATGCCGAAACCGAATTGCGTCAGATGACCTGGGCGGAGATCACGCACCCCAAAGACCTAGAATCAGACAGCCAGCAGTTCAAGCATCTGCTCGATGGGGAGATTGATTCATACACGCTGGAAAAGCGCTTTATCCATAAGTCAGGTTCCATCGTTCACACCATTCTTTCGGTACGCGGATACCGGCGCGAGGATGGGGCCATCGATCACGTCTTTGCGCTGGTACAGGATATCTCCGATAAAAAGTTGGCCGAGGATCAGCTCAAAATTTCCTTAGATAACTTAAAACGCTCCAATGAGGAGCTGGTCCAATTCGCATACGTAGCATCTCATGATCTGCAGGAGCCATTACGCAAAATATCGAGTTTCACCGAGCTGTTTGCCAAACGGTACGAGGATCAGGTCGATGAAAAAGGGGCGAAATATATCGGCTATATTGTGGATGGCGCCCAGCGGATGCAGACGCTCATCAGCGACCTACTCAGTTACTCGCGCGTGGGAACCCGCGGCAAACCGCCGGAGCCGGTTGCCTGCAAGGAAGTGGTTGAAGCCGCCCTCGATAACCTTTCGCGAAGCATCGAAGAAAACGGAGCTGTAATTGAGTGCGGCGATTTGCCGGTGATTACTGCGGATGCCTCACAGTTGGTGCAACTGTTCCAAAACCTAATCGGAAACGGCATTAAGTTTCGCGGGGAACAAACACCACACATCCGAATCGAGGCCGAGGAGAATAGCGACGAGTGGCTGTTTGCCGTAAAAGATAACGGCATTGGTATTGAAGGTGATTTTTTCGAGCGTATTTTTATTATTTTTCAACGTCTGCATGGCAAAGCCGAGTATCCGGGCACGGGTATCGGTCTGGCGATCTGCAAAAAAATCGTAGAACGGCACGGGGGAAGAATTTGGATACAGTCCACACCCGGCCGCGGATCTGCGTTTTTCTTTGCCTTGCCCAAACGAGCAGGAGAGGCAAATGGAAACGAGTAAGCAACTGCAACCCATTAAAGTTCTGCTGGTGGAGGATGACGAGGCCGATGTGGAGCTGATCCGCGAGACATTATTGGATAGCAAAATTTCCTTAAAGTTGGATATCGTGAATGATGGCGTCGACGCCATGCGTTATTTATCTCAAAAAGACAAATTTTCGGATGCAATGTTGCCCGACATCGTTATTTTGGACCTCAATCTTCCGCGAAAAGACGGGCGTGAAGTCATAATTGAAATGAAATCCGAGCCGCATTTGATGAACATCCCCGTTGTGGTTTTAACAACATCAGATGCGGAAACCGACATTGTGCGCATGTACGATGCCGGCGTCAATTGTTATGTCACTAAACCCTTTGGGCTCGAGCAGTTCCAAAATGTCGTCAAAGCCGTCGAAAAGTTTTGGATGACAGTTGTGAAATTACCGGAAATGAAATAGGAGAAAAAAATGGTTTCTGCACAGACAATTGCGCCATTTAACATTCTACTTGTTGAGGATGATCCCGCGGACGTCGAACTAACGCTGGACACGCTCGAGCAAAGCAAAATCCTGGTCCATATAGAAATCGCCAACGATGGGATCGCCGCGTGGGAATATCTGAATTCAATAGGCGCCAACAACGGCAAAACCAAGCCCGATTTGCTGATCTTAGATCTGAATATGCCTAAAATGGACGGCCGGGAACTTCTCGAAAAAATTAAAACACGGCCTGAATTACGATCCATTCCCGTTGTGATTTTGACGACCTCAGACGCAGAAATCGACATTATTAGAACCTACAACCTGGGCGCCAGTTGTTATGTCACGAAGCCAATCGGATTGGAGGAATTCACAAAAGTCGTGAATGCCATTCAAGAGTTTTGGTTTACGATTGTGAAATTGCCTCCGAGGTAATGCAATGCTAAAAGATAAGATTCGAGTCCTTTTAATTGAAGACGATATTGGAGACGCCGATCTGATTCGTGAGTCATTTGAACTTACTGAAAATATACGATTTACGGTTTGTCATGAGGATTGTCTTTCCAAGGCTATCTCGCGTCTGAAATCCGATCTTGAATTTGACGCCGTCCTGCTGGATTTAGGATTGCCAGACTCTCAAGGATTGGAGACTTTTAACCGCGTTTACGCCTTCGCTCCGACAATCCCCCTTGTAGTTCTCAGCGGAAATGATGATGCAGAATGTGCCCGAAAAAGTGTTCAATACGGTGCACAGGATTATTTGGTGAAGGGAGATAATAGCCCGCGTGCATTGGCGCGTTCGGTGCAATATGCGATTGAACGCGTTGTTACGCAACGAAAAATTATTCATCTGAATTCCGTCTTAAGCGCAATCCGCCAAATCAACCATCTCATTTGCCGGGAAACCGACCGGAAAAAACTGATCCATTCGGCGTGCAATATTTTGGTTCAGACCCGCAGTTACAAGGCCGCCTGGATTCATTGTTTTAGACGGAATGGCGATATGCGGCTCACGGAACTTGCGGGTGAAAATGAATGTAATCCTGAATTCAGGACTGAAATCGAAAATGGACGTTTGCCTTCATGCGCGCAGTCGGTGCTCGCACAGGATGAAACGATCTATGTCACGCGTCCCGCCGAGAGTTGTGTCGAATGTCCGTTACGGAACGATGACAGGGGGGCGCAAGGAGTCACAGCCCGTCTAGAATCTTACGGTGAAGTCTATGGGGTGATGGGCGTTTCACTGAATGAGAATGTGTCTGTGGGAAGCGAGGAATTCGGGTTGATTGAAGAGTGCGCTACGGACATCGCCTTTGCCCTAAGAGGCCTGGAAGTAGAACGGCAAAAACTGAAAGGTGTTGAAAACCTAAAAAAGAAGGAAGAATCGCTTCAAACTGCATTGCAAGATTCTCGAGACCAACAGGCCCATATCGAGGCACTTTATAAGGCTACGCGCTCAATCCTGCAATTCCCGGCGTTCGAAGACGCTGCTCCCGTCATTTTCGAAGCCTGCAAGACCTTGGTTGGCGCTACATGCGGTTATGTGGCTTTGCTTTCAGATGACGGTCATGAAAACGAAGTCTTGTATTTGGATTCCGGCGGCCGGGATTGCGACGTCAATCCGTCATTGCCTATGCCCATTCGCAGCCTGCGTGAGCGCGCCTACCGAGAAAAGAAAGCGGTCTTCGACAACGATTTCGCCAACAGTCCATGGGTGCAATTGATGCCAGAGGGTCATGTTCCTCTTCACAATGTGCTTTTTGCGCCGCTTTTAATTCAGGATAAGGCTGTGGGTCTGATCGGCATGGCGGAAAAAGAGGGCGGATTTAACGAATCGGACTGTCAAGCGGTCACGGCCTTTGCCGAAATTGCGGCTGTGGCGCTAAAGAGTTCCCGTTCCCTGGAGTCCCTTCGCGACAGCGAGGAACTTTATTCATCGCTTGTTGAAACGCTCCCCCAGCAAATTTTCAGAAAAGACCGTGAGGGCCGTATCACCTTTGTGAACCAGAACTTCTGCAAATTCACGGAAATGAGCGAAGAGGAACTTATCGGTAAAACCGACCGAGAACTCTTTCCTGGTGAACATGCCGATAAATACCACCATGATGACCAACGGGTCATGAAAACTGAACAAAAATTTGAGGCGGTCGAAACACACACAACCAAGAGTGGTGAGCTTCGGCATGTACAGGTAGTGAAGACGCCCATCAGGGATGCGGCAGGAAAATGTATCGGTATCCAGGGCATCTCTTGGGATGTGACCGACCGAATTCAATCTGAAAAGTCACTTCAGGAACGTGAAGAAGTTCTGCGCGCAACGATTGAATCGACATCGGAAGGTATCTTAATTACCAATGAACAGTGGAGCGTGCGTTTGGCAAACAGCAACTTTTACAGCATGTGGAACTTTCCGGCCCGGTTTCAGCAAGAAGTCGACAGCCAGGCTTTGTTCCAGGCAATTATTGACCAAGTGGTGGCCGAGTCATTACCGCAAGAAAGAATCGATGAACTGCACGACTCCACAGAAGTCGGGCTGGAGGAATTTGAAACAAAGAACGGAAGAATTCTTGAGCTGCACTCCTACCCGTTGGTTCTATCCGGCAGTGTAAAAGGCCGGGTCTGGTCGTTCCGGGATTTGACATTGCGCAAACAAGCCGAGCGCGAAAATGACCGCTTGGCCGAACAACTGCGCCAATCCCAAAAGATGGAAGCGATCGGACGTCTGGCGGGCGGGATTGCGCATGATTTCAATAATTTGCTGATGGTCATTAACGGCTATAGCGGCTCGTTGATTAAATCGCTCGACGAGGACAATCCGGTCCGTGAGGACATCCAAGAAATTTACGAAGCCGGGACACGGGCGGCGGGATTGACGAAACAACTGCTTGCCTTTAGCCGGAAACAAATTGTTAAACCACGGGTTTTGAGTATCAACCAGACGCTGCAAGAAATGGACAAGTTGCTGCATCGTGTTATCGGTGAAGACATCGCCCTTGAGACCACGCTCGATAAAGACCTCGGCCTTGTTGAAGCCGATCCCAGTCAAATAGAGCAGATTTTGGTCAATATGGCTGTCAATTCGCGGGATGCTATGGAGAAGGGCGGAAAACTCACCATTGAAACGTGCAATCTCGATATAACGGAATGCATGTCCGAGCATAATTTGGAGCTCATTCCGGGGCCGTATATCAAGATATCGATCAGCGACACGGGCAGTGGAATCGACGCTGAAACACGGGAAAAGATCTTTGAGCCGTTCTTTACGACCAAAGAACAAGGCAAAGGAACCGGGCTGGGATTGTCGACAGTTTATGGAATTATCAAACAATATTCCGGCCATATCACCGTCTACAGTGAAGTGGGGTACGGCACGACATTTAATGTCTATCTGCCAAGGGTGGATGCGGATAAGACACTAGCCGCAAATGGAACGCCTGTCCAAACCAGCGGCGGCAAAGAGAAGATTTTGCTGGTCGAAGACGAATCGCTGCTGCGCAAATTATTAACCAAACATCTCCGCAACCTTGGCTATGACATAATTACGGCGAGTAACGGAAAAGAAGCTCTCGATCGAATGCAAACTGAAAGACTAAATATCGATCTGCTATTAACCGATGTCGTCATGCCCGAAATGGGAGGTCCGGAATTGGCTGAGAAACTCAAAGCCGAACATCCGGACTTGAGATGTCTCTTTATGTCCGGCTACACGGACCGCGCCGTCAATCGATCTGTAAAACTCGATAAAGACGCCGCGTTCCTGCAGAAGCCGTGCGCCGTGACCGAAGTCAGCCAGGCCATCCGAGAGGTCCTGGATAAGAATTAAACCGATAGGATACAAAATTATTGTTTGAGGATGTAATGATGGAGTCTTTTGAAAGCAATCAGGATATTCATCTTTTGGTTGTGGATGATGAGATTTCGGTGGCAAAGATCATAAGCCGTTTTCTTAAAAGCGAAGGTTATCGTTGCGATATCGCCAATTCCGGGAGAGAGGCGCTCGAACTGCTTGCGCAGAGAGAGTATCTGCTGACCATTTCCGACATCAACATGCCTGGCATGACCGGCGTCGAACTTTTGCAGCGTGTATCCGCCAAATATCCAAAGATAGCCTTTATCATGCTGACCGCGCTCGGTAGTGCGGAAACCGCAGTGCAATGTCTTAAAATCGGAGCCTACGATTACCTAACCAAACCGGTCGATGACACCGAGTTAATTCTCAGCGTTGCACGCGCGCTTGAACGCCGGCGTTTGTTGCAGTGGGAACAGGAGTACCACGCGCGGTTGGCCCGTGAAGTGGCTGAGAAAACAAAAGAACTTCGCGAGACCGTTGATCAATTAGAAGTTACACAAGGATTGCTGACGCGCACCCAACAGGAAATTATTTATCGTCTGGCCGTGGCCGCCGAATACCGGGATGAAGATACGTGGACGCACCTTCGGCGAATTTCTAGATATTGCGCATTTTTGAGCTGCATCTTGAGCCAAGATGATAAGTTTTGCGCGACAATTAAAGTCGCCAGCCCACTTCACGATATTGGGAAAATTGGGATACCAGACAGCATTCTTTTAAAACCCGGGCAGTTGAGCGATGAAGAGTTTCAATTTATGCGCACGCATACGACCATCGGCGGACAGATTTTGCAGGATTCAAATTCACCACTCATTCAGGCAGCGTGCGAAATCGCTGCGAATCATCATGAGCGATGGGATGGGGCAGGCTATCCGAATAAGAAGTCAAAACGGGAAATCCCACTGACGGCGCGCATCACGGCGATTTGTGATGTCTTTGATGCTTTAACATCCAAGCGCCCGTACAAAGAGGCATGGAATTTCGAACGTTCGTTTGAAACCATCTGCAAAGAACGCGGCCGCGCGTTTGATCCCGCTATTATCGACGCTGTAGCCACACACAGAGACGACCTGCACGCCGTCTATCTTGAAAACCAGGCGGCTGAAACATGCGATACCGCGCCAAATGTCAGCGAATTTGTGCTCGAGGTTTAGCCTGTGATGTTTCGTACATACAAACGTGAAATACTAGGTTGAGGTTACAAGGGGACAGAAATTGAACGAAAAAGAAAACATGAAACTACAATCGACTGGTGCGCAAAGCAAAGCAAAAGACGCAGGAGCTTTACTTAAGCAACTGGACCAATTAGTCGGGAAGCATAGAGCCGCGCAAGCGCAGGTTGAGGAATCGGATTTGATCAAAACAGTACGGGGTGGAAAAGTTATCTGGATTACCCGCGACGAAATGAACAAAATCCTAACTCGCAACCGTAAAGTCGCTGGATTAAAAGTTTCTAATAAAAAACAAGATGAGGATGATACTGCAAACAGCGCCATCTCAAGGCAAATTCAGTACTTTCATTCGCTTGTCAAAACCGTGCGTAATTGGATGCCTGAATGTTCAGAGGAATTAGGCCGCAAGGCACGCGAACTGGAAGCAAAAGGCAACCAGATTCAGAGTCTTTCTTCGCAATTACGCTTGCTCGAATCCGCCCTGCGAAATAAGAAATTTGAAGATCCTCTTTTACAGGAAATGGATCAAGCCGGATCGGATATGGTGGCGGCGTTAGAGTCAAAAAATCTCTCAAAAGCCGTCCAAATGCGGGCATTTCAGAGGGATCATGAACAAGACATGGCGATGAAACGGAAACGGCTTACGCCGTTCCATAAAAAGACAATTTCTTGCCGCGCGGCTTATGCACAAGCAAAATGCAGATTCTATGCCTTGCAAATTGATATTATGCGTGTCTTATCGAAAAACATCCCCAAACGCGGCTCTGCTCTGTCCACGAGCGACGTGGACGCTGCAAAGAACAGTAATATGTCTATGGGAGATCGTGTGAATGAGGCGGATTCCCATCTCGCTGAGTTTGAGCGGTTGGGCAACAAAAACTTAATGGAGATGACGAAATCTTTTCAAGCCTTTGAGCACGAAACCCTTCACCCGCTCATTGAAGTGACACGCGAGCTTGTAGATTCACTTGAAATTCAGAAGGCAGATTCGAACACGGCGAGCCTGCGAGGCGGGTAAAAAGGAGTTGCGATTATGGCAGCGAACACTGTAACCGAGAAAACAACCAATTATAACGAAATTCTCAATCAATCGATTGACCTCCTGCAAGAGCAGATTTCATCCATCCTTAGCGAACTCAAATCCATTCCGGAGATTCGCACATCGAAGCTGACGACCGACGCCGAGAGCATCGAAGGATTTTTGCAGACACTGCGAATTGTTTCCGACACCATGTCGGAAGATCGTTTGCGGGAGACCCTGCGCAACGCGATGCAGTCGATTGAACGGGGCTTCGACCAATTGTCCCGCGGGCGGCTTTCGCCGGAGGCCCGAAACAAGATTTCTACAATCCAAAACAAACTGAACGCGTTCAGTAATATAAGAAAAAGACTCGGTCCGGTGCTCCACATATCTAAAGATGAAATGTCAGCATGGATTATTATTGATTCCGAAGGTGGACAAAAAGAGATTTACACGGTTGCTTCCATTATCGAGAACTTAACAAGTCATGGAATTGTGCACGGTCATTGCAGGGATCGTATTGAGGAAGCTTTACGTGATAAGAAATATGAGGTTGAAATCCTTGCAGCCAAAGGACAGGCTCCTGTTGCCGGCAAGGACGGCAAAGTCATTTATCACGTGGATGTGGATGAATTCTCCCACGTTCCCACAATTCTTGCCAACGGCAAGGCTGCATTTAAAGACATCCATCTCTTTTCCTATGTCAAGCAAGGCGATTTGCTCGCGGAGTTAAGCGCTGCTTCGGCTGGGCAAGAGGGACAAACCGTAACCGGGCGCATCGTCCATCCCATCGATGGAACGGAAGCGGAGTTTCCCGACTGTCCGAATACCAGCGTCAGCAACGGCGGGATCTGCCTGATTGCGGATGTAGACGGCTGTTTAACAAAGAAAAACGGAAGGCTCGATTTGGAGCCGTGCTTACAGGTTAACGAGAATGTTTCCTATCAAACGGGCAATATCGATTCAACTGTTTCTGTCGTGGTAAAAGGCGACGTACTGGCTGGATTCAGCGTTCGATCCGAAAAGGACATCTTTGTAAACTCAGTTGTTGAAGGCGGTCATATGGAGTCAAAAGGAGATATTGTTGTCAAAGGAGGAATTGAGGGAAAAGGCCAATCAACGATTGAATCGAACGGAAACGTAACAGCAAAATACATCAAGAACGCCACCGTTACAGCCATGCAGGATATATCAGTGCAGGCAGGAATTATCCAAAGTTCGATCTGGGCCGGCGGGTGCGTCTCTGCGACAGGATCAGACGCAGTAATCGTGGGCGGCGAGGTTATCGCTGACGAAGATATTGTAGCGGACGAAATTGGCTCGGAGGCTGGGGTGCGGACGGTGATTGCGGTTGGCGCCCGCCTGAACCAGCTGAGCGAACTGATCGCTGATACTGAACGCAAAATCGTTGCACAAGAAAATGCGCAATCCGAATGCGAAGAAATTCTCGAATCGCTACGCGAACAACAAGAACAAGAACTTGTGCAAGCCGATCAGCTCGAAATGGGAATCCAAAAAGCTGAAGAGATGCTAATCGATACGCAAAATGCACTCAAAAAGCTTTATGAAGAACAAGAACTTCTAGATCTTCAGTATCAAGATTCTCTTCACAAATCACGCACGATCCGCGCACGCCGTCAGATATGGCCGGGAACGGTTTTGCGCATCGAAGATCAAGAGCTGGTTGTGCAGGATTCGATGGGACCAGCCACGGTGGTTAAATACAGCGAAGGGCTGCAAGTCTTCCCCTATCGTGAGTTAAATGAATCTTCGAAACGCCAGGAATCGAAATGACGGACGATGAAAACGGCGTAGCATCTACAGGACTAGCGGCCACTCTGTTGTCATGCAGTGTGGATTCAGCGGAGGGATTTCGAGTTTCTGTTGAAGAAGCGAAGGCAGCAGAGCGTGACCGGATGCAATCTGGTGTGCACCGGAGACAATTGCTTGCGTCCTTACGCGATTCGGTTGGCAAGGCCCGGTTAAAACGTGAGCGGCTTGTGAACCGCGAGCGATTTGCACGGCTGGTCCGGGATGGCGTTGCGCAAAAAGTCGCCGAAGAATGTCAACATATACTACGATCAGCGCAAATTTTAAAGCATAACCGCCAGCTCAGCGTAGCGGCAGATCAAGTTGCGGCATACTTTGCCTGGCAATTTAAAGTATTTTATGAAAAATACAAACTCTTAAAAAAGACTGAAGAAAGAATTGACCTTCTTTCTTCAAATACAAATGATTTTGGTGAGCATTCTCTTGATTCATCATCCATCTCCGGCTCGATGTCAAGATTGCGTGAACTTGCGCAGAAAGTCCGCAACGATATCCAAGGGGCGATGGAGGAGTTGCTGCGAATTTATGAAGCCCTTGACCAGCAGGTGGAACGTGACGCGCATGAGGAAGAGAGTATTCAGTCGCTCTTTTGCGCCTGCTTGGAAAGTTTGGACGCCAAAAAGAGAGCTGTCTTCATGGGGCGATTCCAAGATATCTGCTCACGCGTACCGGCCGGTCAACGCAAGAATGCCTATCGGCATATCATTGAAGAATTGGCAAAGAAAAATGAGAAAGTCGCCCGGCGGCTACATCAGTTGACCCGGAAAAAGGCGCGGGAACATCTGCGCGAAGGCCGTCCCCAGGCCGCTTCCACTGAATTGTGCGCGATGCTGCGTCTATGGCGGGATGAACCGGAATCTTACCGGCTTTTGCATTTGGCTTTTCAAAAAAGTGGTGAGACTAGAAATGCTCTTATTGCGCTCGAAGAAGCAGCACGTCTTTCTTCAGAGGATAAGGACTTGCGAGCGCGAATCGCAGACGGCTGGCTCGAGAACGGAGATACAGAACGTGCATGTCTGTGGTACCAAGAGCATTTAAAAGCCTATCCTCAGGATTTTACAGTAGTCAAAAAAGTTGCTCATATTCTCTATTCCGATAAGAGATTTAAACAACTTCTTGATTTTTTGCAGGACTATGAGGATAAATTCCAAGATGTTGAGTGCCGGATTTGGCGCGGGATCGCCAACTTTCAACTTGGCTTGTTTGATAATGTTGTTGCTTTATTGCATCCCCTGCGTTCAGAATGTTGCTCTACTATTGATGCGTCATTGGTTCTAGCAACGGCGATGCGGCAGCAAGGAGACTATGCAGAGGTTGCTTTAATCCTTAATGAAGCGCTCCAGCATAATCCTAATAGTCTTAAATTGCAGTTACTTTTGGGAGCCTGCTACAACGATCAAGCTCAATGGGATGAAGCAGAGAAGATTTACGCAAAAGTTGCGAGCATACATAGCGATTCACCGCAACTACTGCATGCTCTTGCAGAAGTTAAATTGAGATTGCGTAAGTCGGATGAGGCTATTCAATATTTTATAAAGGCAAAGGATTTGAATTCGAGTTCAGTCGAATCACACCTCGCGCTCGGAAGAATGTATAAAGACGTGGGGGACCACAGGCACGCAGCTGAAGTTCTAGAAGAAGCGCATTCGAAATTGCGGAATCACGCCGGCGTATGCCAAGAACTTTCATGCGTATATATGCTCATGGGAGATTGGAACCGGGCGGCGGAAATGTTGAAAAGTATGAATGCCTAAAAGAGTAATGTTTGAACAGCGAGCATGTGTTATAAGCCATAAGAGGTTTTGATGATGAAGTATCGAGTTTTGATCGTTGACGATGATCCACAAATCAGGAAATTCATCAATTCGGCATGCAAAAAGCTTGGATGGGCGGCGGATGAGGGTGAGGACGGCAACGCCGGGATGGAATTGCTTAAGGAAAATCAGTACGACCTATGTGTATTCGATATGGTCATGCCCGGGCCTTCGGGCTTGGAGTTGGCGGAAGTGGCCTGCCGCAAAACATGCCATCCTGCCATCCTCATTTTGACCGGCCATCCCGCAGTCGACATCGCGGTACACGCAATCAGGAAAGGAGTATATGATTATATTCAAAAGCCAATTGAGCCGGAAGAATTGCAGAATGAGCTTATTCGAGCCGCGCGGTACCGCGAAGGCTGCATCCGTGTACTGAAAGCCCGCCAAGCCCGCGAACAGACAGTGCACGACATCCAAGAACAAAATCAACGTTTCCGTTCCATGCTGGAATTGTGTTATGACGCGATTTTTCTCGCCGATTATGAAAGTGGAAAAGTCCTGGACTGCAATTTAAAAGCTTGTGAGATTCTCGGCTGTAAAAAAGATGATATTCTTGAATCGAATGTTTTGAATTATCTAAATTTACCTATTTTTGATGATTGGGAAATGTTTGCCAAGAGTGTTTATGACGAACAGACGATAATTTTCGAAGGAGAGTTGATTTCAAAATACAGAAAGGCTATTTCCGCCGAATTTGCCGTATCCATGGCTTTTCTAACCGCGGACCGTTTGATTGTGATTGTCGCCCGCGATATTTCCGAACGCAAAATGGTGGAAGAGGCGCTTCAAAATGAACGGAACAATACACTTGTTAAAGCGTCCCGATTGAATTCAATGCTGGATCATCTAAATGACGCTGTCGTATTTCTTGACAACACAAGATGTATTGCAGAGGCCAACGACTCTTTTCTTGATATGGTACGGACGCCGCGTGAATTAGTGCTCGGAGCACATTACTCGACAATTCTGCATGAGTATAACGATTCAATTGAAACAATGTTTAAGCAGCACGAAAAAGGAAAAATCCCTGAAAACATGTCGTCCACTTCCAAATTCAGAAATATGCAAAAGTCGATTTGTATCCATCCTGTACACGATAACGGTGAATTCCACGGAATTATGCTTACCTGGACGGATGTAGGTGAATACTTGGAGGCCCGCGATGCTGCTGAAGTGGAAAAAGATCAGCAAAAAGATGTACTTATCCAATTAATGGATGATATGCAAACGGAATTGGAGAGTATTAACAACGCATTAGATGAGGCGCTTCAATATGAAAAGACGGATTTAGGCCATCAAATATTGTTAGAATCCGCAAGAGACTGTGCGCATACAGTAACTAGTTTAATTGTGGATGTTCAAGACGCCATGGAAATCGATGTACGAAAATTGCGCAATGAAAAATCCGCCTTTGATATAGGTGAGATTGCCCGTGCGGCAATTCGCAGTTGCAGAAATAACCCAAATCTTCCTGAGCATGATATTGAGCTCTTGCTTGATTGTACAATGGTCCAAACTTTCAGTGGATATGCCGATCACCTTCGCCAGGCTCTATCAACGCTGCTCGAAGATGCTTGCAAAGCCATGCAAGACAGAAGGCTATTTCTCACGATCGTCGAAGAAACTGAAAACAACGGCATATCATTGCAAATATGTATATCCAATCGAAAGTTGACGTTGGAGAATCGGCGAACCGATCATGATGCAGATAGTTTCCGTAAAGATAACTACCCCGGTCCCGATGCCCATGTTTGGTATTTGAAAGGATTGGTCGCTATGAACGGTGGCCGAGTTTGGTCCGTGATGAATGCAAATCAACTACAAAGTCTTTGCCTGCAAGTTAAAGTTACTGAGAATGAACAACAGCATAATGAACGATAAAAAGATCGGATGTCGTTAGGATGTATACGCCAAAGGACAAGATTCGTGGATTTGCCACATATTACCATCTAATCTTGTGGACCATTATACTCAGCTGGACATTCATCTGTGGATTGTATGCGCATCGTGAGGTGGATTACGAGTATTCAGAGATTATCAACCGTGCAGAGGCAATTGCTAAAAATCAGCTGAAACAATGGAAACGTCTGCGTGAATGGACAGACGTCTATGGTGGCGTATACGTACCGGAAGGCAGTGTTGAAGTTTACGATCCGCATCTCTATCAAAACTTGCCGACGCGTATTACAAGCGATGGTAGTACGCTTCAGCGTATACACGCAGACTATTTCATAAGACATCTTACAAAAAAAATCAACACAACATCAGATACGATAATAAAAATCGCACGGCGCTCGTCAAATCCGGAAGAAGAGGCTATTTTGAATTGGGACCAGAGCGTAATTAAAGAACTCGAGAACGGTGCGGCGGTATTGACGAAGATTATAGATGAAGCGGACCAAACTCTGTTAAGAGTGGTGCGGCCCATCTATACAAAGCCGGAGTGTATGTCATGTCATGCAAACGAAATTCATGAAAATGAAAAAGTGCTTGCGGGTGTCTATACGGAAGCATCAATTTCAGAACCTTGGAATGCACACTGGCCAAACGTATTTTCAAGAGTGTTATGGATCTTCCTGATCTATGGTCTGGGAATCGTTGGCATTGTGGGTGTTAGTTATTATGTTGGGCGTGGAAGGAAGTCAGAAAAAGAAAACCACGATTTGTTGCAGTGCATTACTACTTCAGCCAATGATGCAATCATCATGTTAAATCCAAAAGGTAACATTTCTTTTTGGAATCAAGCGGCTGAGGAAGTATTTGGATACAAAGAAAGCGATGTGATCGGAAAGGATTTGCATTTGCTTCTTGCACCAAGACGATATTATCATAAGTTTATGAATTCATTTCCGCATTTCAAATCTACAGGCGAAGGCGGCGCAATCAATCAGACCGTTGAACTAGAGGCGATCAACAGCAAAGGATTTGAATTTCCTATTGAGGTGTCTTTGGGCAGCGTATATTTAAATAAGGCATGGCACGCGATCGGTGTGGTGCGCGATATCCGGGATCGTAAGGCCATTCAGAAGCAGTTGGAAAATGCGCTGGAAGAAGCAAAAGAGGCAAGCGTTGTTAAAAGCCGTTTCTTGGCGAATATGAGCCATGAGATACGCACCCCGATGAATGGGATTATCGGAATGACAAACCTCTTGCTCAAGACCGATTTGAAACCGGAACAGAAGGAATTTGCGGAAACGACATTAAACTGTGCGAATGGGCTTTTAACAATTATCAACGATATTCTTGACTTTTCCAAAATTGAAGCTGGAAAATTGGATTTAGAGACGATTGATTTTGACCTGCGCTTGGCTTTAAAGGATGCAAACCGCATGTTGGCTGTCAAGGCGGAGGAAAAGGGCATTGAGTACACATGTATCATCCAACCAGAGGTTCCATCTCTGTTGAAGGGCGATCCGGGCCGTCTCCGTCAAGTCTTAACAAATCTCGTTGGCAATGCTCTTAAATTCACCGAGAAAGGGGAAGTGGGAGTGCATGTTAGTGTCGAAAATGAAGACGACGACTCTGCGATCTTACGTTTTACGATTAGAGATACGGGAATCGGCATTGAAGAGAACAAAATTGAATCTTTGTTTGAGGCATTTTCGCAAGAAGACAGTTCAATTGTCCGAAAATTTGGCGGAACGGGATTGGGACTAGCCATTTCTAAGCAAATTGTGGGGCTTATGGGCGGCCGAATTCGCGTCACAAGCAAAAAGGGTATCGGATCGACATTTTGGTTTACTGCACGGTTCACAAAGCAAAAGTTGGCGAAAAAACCATCCTCTGTAAAGGAAGACATTCAAGACACGAAAGTCTTAATTGTCGATGATAACCGTACAAATCGGACTCTTCTTAAGAATTTGTTGACGGCATGGAATTGCAGACATGATGAAGTAAGTGGCGGAAAGAAAGCTCTTGAATTGCTGTTGTCGGCCGCAAATGACGGGATGCCATTTGAGGTGGCGATTATCGATATGCAAATGCCTGAAATGGATGGGGAAACGTTGGGGCGGCAAATTAAGGCAAACGAAATTCTGAATTCGGCAAAATTAATCATGATGACGTCAATGGGTGAACGAGGCGACGCCCAGCGTTTTGCAGAGGCGGGTTTTTCGGCTTATTTAACCAAGCCGGTGGATGAGTCGGATTTGCATGATTGTATCTGTGCTGTACTTGGCAGAGCCGTTGAACGCGATTTAACCGAAGCGTCCGAGATCATTACACGCCACGCGCTCGCAGAGCGGAAAAAAACGAATGTCAAAATATTGTTAGCAGAAGATAATCGTATCAATCAAAAAGTGGCTTTGAAAATGCTCGAAGGTCTGGGATATGTTGCTGATATTGCAGAAAACGGAAAAGAGGTGATTGAGATACTCCGGAATACCGACTATGACATTGTTTTCATGGATGTGCAGATGCCGGAAATTGACGGCATCGAGGCAACCCGGTTAATTCGCACGGATAACAGAATAACCAATCCCCGTGTTCCAATCGTCGCGATGACCGCGCATGCGATGAAGGAGGATCGTGAAATGTGTCTACAGGCTGGTATGGATGACTATATTTCGAAGCCTGTATCCGCTGAAGAAATTCTTGAGAAATTAGAAAAGTGGGTTGACGGCAAACGCAGACAGATCGAAGAATATGTTGAGCCGGATAACAAACTCAACAACAATGTATTTGATTGCGACAAGTTTTCAGATCGCGTTGGTGGTGATGAAGAGGTCATGCGCGAAATAATTCAGATGTTCATTGAGGACTCTGAAGAGCGCATCACGAAATTTGACGAGTCCTTCACTGCGGGGGACATGGAATCTGCTGCAAAGGTGGCTCATGCAATGAAGGGGTCTTGCAGTAATATCTGCGCCAACCGGCTGTACAAAATCGCTATGAAACTCGAAAAAATCGCGAAGAATGAAGATCAAAGGGAGGCAGAATCCATGTTGGGCAGCCTTCGCGAGGAGATGGATTTGTTTCTTAGAGCTGTTGAAGACTATGGATTCATGCCGGCCACAGATTAATGCAATTGAAGTCATGCTGATGCGAGGATGTGCTAGAGGTTATAGGCGATGGCAGTGATTCGAAATGTTGCTGATATGAAACGGCCCCGGGTTTTCTCGGTCTTGATTGCCGATGATGACAGAGTGACGCGTACGGTTCTCCGGGCGGCCTTAACCAAGGCCGGCTATAGCGTTGTGGCTGACGCCGAAACAGGCATCCAGACCGTTGTTCTCTATGATGAGAAACATCCGGATATTGTGTTGCTCGATATTAATATGCCCAAAGGGAGCGGGCTGACAACGCTACGTATGATCCGGGAGATCAATCCGAATGCCAAAGTGGTCATGCTTACAGGCGACCGTACCCCTGAAAGTGTCGAAACAGCTCTTGAGCTTGGCGCTGCCGATTATGTTTGTAAAACCAGTGGAGATGAACGAATCTTAGAGGCGTTGAAAAATGCGTTGCAGTGTAAACAATGAAAAGATAATTATTCAAAATCAGTTTCCAGAAAATTTCTTAGTAGATATGGTATCCCTTAAAAGTGAAACCCACGATTTGCATGGCGTGTAATATGCATGCGACATATGTGGCCGTTCAGAATGAGATTCAACAATAAAGGTATATTGGCTTGTTAAAACAGCCTTCAGAGTCACTGGCGCCCGTTTTAGAGGCTACTTAGTGGTAACTTGCCACCCCTGCCCCAAACGGCCTCAGAGCGGTCAGGATGTCATGGTGGGCCGCCGCCTTCCCGATGAACAAGTCTCGACTCTGACACCGCTGGGCATCACCGACATGGATGGGGATGGAAAGCACGATCTTGTCGTCTCGCGTAATACGGGCGAACAGAACTACGTGCATATCTACAGCGCCAACCTGGAAGAGATGGCGATTATTCCCACCCCACTTTCCAGGAGAGCAGGTTTCGCCGACGCCGATCAAGATGGTTATCCTGAACTTTACATCGCTGACGAAACCACGGGCCTGTCGGTAACTGTGATTGAATATCAAAGAACATCTTCTCATATCGATGGCTTTGAAAGGCTGAGGTAAAAGGACTGCAAAATTCCAACTCTGCGGTCCTCAAACATTTTCTCCATGGATGCGCGCATAGCCCCAATCGAAGTTCTCCCGGGCCTGCCGTATCACCAAGTCGCGGATGGTCACAAAGATGCGGATACGGCCCAGCAGAAATGGCCTTTCAAAAGAATTATCAATATGTTCTCAGAACATCCGCACAATACTTTTCTTAAACAGTCTTTGTATTGAAAGACACATAGATGGCATCATCGATACAAGTGCATAAAGGATAATAATTGATCGTATTCTATGGCATAATATTCTGCAAAGACTGAATCTTTTGAAAAAAGGGAGAAAAATATGGGGATTTCAGCACAGGACAATCAATATCACGAATTGGCCATTAACACAGCCCGGAAGGCTGGGGTAATTCTGCGAGAAGAATTTAATCGACAGGGTGAGCCACGTGGAAAGCATGGCCATACGGAAGCAGATAAGACCGCAGAATTACTGATCTTCCAAGCGTTGAAAAGCATTTTCCGGATTACGGATTCCTGGGAGAGGAAACCGGCCGGAAGCGTCCTGATGGTGATTCTGACTATCTATGGATCGTCGATCCTAATGACGGTACAAGTGCTTACCTTGAAGGCTTCCGGGGTTTGTCCGTATCCATCGCGCTGCTCAAAGGCGATGAATCCGTATTGGGCGTAGTCTATGCCCTCAACTTTCCCGATGGTGAAGGCGATCTGATTGCATGGGCGTAAGGTGGTCCGATAACGCGAAATGGCGTTCATATATGCAGAACATGGCCAAATTCCATCGAGTCATCCTGTACCGTGCTTCTATCCCACTATGCGGATCGGAATGCCCCCACCAACGCAGAAATAGTCTCTCCTATGCGCTATCGGGCCATACCGAGTGTCGCCTATCGTCTGGCCCTGGTTGCCGCAGGAGAGGGAGACGTAGCGGTTTCGTTAAACGGGCCGGTGGAGTGGGATTTTGCTGCTGGTCATGCGCTTTTTTTGGGGCGCGGGGGGCGATCTCTACAACGAGAGGGGAAAAGCCATTCGCTACCAGCCTGATGGAAGCTGTACCGACGGGAGATATGTTTTCGGCGGCTCTAAAGACTTGACAGAGCACCTTCGCCAACAGGATTGGAAAAGAGCCTTTAAACACTCAACAAATTCAGAAACCTTCTCCTTAACTTGGCCAAGTCCTGGCGGTGGCCAGATCGAAACCGGCATGCTTCAGAGAGCTCAGGGATGCCTTCTTGGGCAGTTTGCAGGAGACGCGTTGGGGGGCCTGGTTGAGTTCAAGCGTCCCGAAGAGATCAAAAGACTCTATCCCGATGGTGTTTGCGATCTGAATGATGGCGGAACATGGGGGACCTTGGCCGGTCAACCTACGGACGATTCTGAAATGGCTCGGATCGCCAGGCTTCGGCCCGTGCTGGGATAAGATGAGACGAGGCCGCTGCCACGATCTTATGTGAAACCGAATCCAGCAAGGGGTACCTGTGCACGGATATCTCAAATTCGCCACTCTGTGAGGCCAAGGACTCGATAGCAGTGGCGTTTGACACCCTGCGGAGAACGAGAGTACCATACTCAGAGATCGGAACTGGACCTCCAGGCGCGAGGTGCATTGCCGTTCGCACCTTCCGGGGGGCAAATTGAGGGCCTAACTGGCAAATCTCGGCTTAGGCATTTTGATCTTTGAACCATTCTATAATCGGGACATAAAGATCGATTGGAAGGCAAAAAAGTTATGAAATTTAGATTATCTGTAGTTACTTTGATTATCTCCGCGATTATCCTTTGGGGATCGGTTTATCCATGTTTGGGTCAAACGATAAAAAGCGGCGCGATATCGAGCGATGAAACCTGGAGTGGTGAAATTTATATTAAAGATGCTGTTTTCGTGGATGAAAATGTCACTCTTACCATTCTGCCTGGAACGATAGTCAAATTCGAATATTACCGGGGCTACCGGGGCGATGGTAGACGTGGCGCTTTATATTGCAACGGCGGCACAATTTCCGCTATCGGGACTTCCGATCAGCCGATTTGGTTTACCTCCAGCTCAGACGATCCTGTTAATGGAGATTGGGCGGGTATTGAACTTTCAAATACAACCGATAGTGTCTTTCAATACACTATTATTGAATTCGCTATTCTAGGCATGTCTCAAATGGAATCGAGCGCGACTGTCTCGCACTCGATTATTCGTTGGAATAATACGGAAGGCCTTTACGCCGAACGGTCTTCCCCTCTTTTTGAATACAACACGCTATACGAAAACGGATATCATGAAATCGCCCTCGAACAATACAATACGAACGTAATAATTCGATCAAATGTTTTTACCGGCGGCCGTGCCGCCATTCATACTGAAATGACATCATCATCAGTTGAAGGAAACTACTTTGTCGAATACCTCGATGAATGTATATCCGCGCAAGCTGAATCGACAATGACCGTTTCTAACAATACATTTATCGATTCCCCAACAGTATCCGTTTTTAGCGACGCTGCCTCGACACAGGTCCTTAGCGGTAATCAATTTATGACTGGTGAATTTGAAATTCCCCCTTTCGATTACAACGATATTCGAATGCATGAACTGGATTATGTGCCCGGCGATCTTGAAGATCGCTTTCCTTATATTTATGCCGATGAAGACGAGACTCGATTTGTTACTCATAAAATCGGAAAAGGCCTCGGATTTGGCTGGGCCATAACCTGGGCAAAAAATACCTTATGGCGATTCAGCTTTGCTCAACAAACCGGCGAATACCCGGATTTCGTTATGATCGATCCGGAAACCGAACAGATTACCCAATACCGAAATGACACAATCATTAATCCTCGCGGTCTCACACACGATGGGCAACATTTTTGGACCAACGATTTCAGTTCATTGAAGATATTTCAATTTGATACCCAAGACAGTGCGATTCAAATATTGAATTCATTTGATGTCCCAGAAAAAGAAAAAGGTGGAACCAATGGTTTAACCTCAGATGGATTATATTTGTATTATCACAGCCGTGATGGTTCGAGACTTTTCAAACTCAATTTATCGGGAACGATTGTCGAGACAATTGATTTACAAACAAAGCAAACCATTATTGAAGGTCCGTTCGTATGGACAGGGGATTCTTTTTGGGCCGTGGGGAAACGGGGAATCGCGAAGTATTCCTCAGACTGGCAATTCATAGGAGACATTTATCCTGCCGCGGAAGGAACGTGGGCTATTGATTGGGATGGGACCGCTTTGTGGACAATCCAACGGACTTGTGAGGCCTGGAACGAGCCAAAGGTTTATCGAATCATCCCATTACTCAATAATCCCGTTTTGAATCCTTCATGGAAACAGTTTTGAATTCAAAGCATGGTTTTATAGCCGTTATCATTATTATGTTCGCATACCTAAGAAATTTTCTTTCGATAAGACCAATACTTAGGTTTTCTTGAAACGCTTCACACGAACAAATTTTTGAAAACTACTCTAAACTTATCGAAACCGCTTAGGCGGATAGATTTTGAAATTATTCTATGGCTATCACCTAACAATGACAGTCGTTTTCGCTCATGAGCCTTTGACCTCAACCCCTTGGTATTGCGACCATCATAGGTAGAGTGGGTTTCAATAACATACACGCTCGAAGTTTCGTTGTTTATTGGAATATTTGAACAGGCGTTTTGATTATAAAAGATTAATCCAAAGGATCGGACGCCTTTTTCAAATCGACATAGCTGCTTAAGCAGAAGGCGTCTTTTATATTTTTTATGCAATGTGATCGTTGCGCGATGTAATAGTTTCTGTTCGATCAAAGTCGGCAGCCTATATGGCCGGATTTATGGTGGCGTCCAACCAGGTGGCTTTTTGACGAGTTCAAACTAGAAGACCTGCCGCTACTGGACAAAGAAGGCAATACGCAAGGGCTGCTGATAACTCCGGAGATGGCGGATACAAGCAAAGACGCCGAAGCCGTGCAACTTGGTGAGGACTGCAAAGACCTACATGAACAGCTGCTTGAACGTCTGCGGCACATCGACCCCGCCGGTAACGAGCAACCGATACTTTTTGAATGAGATACACAGCACAGTGCTTTATAAACGCTTCTTTACAAAGATCCCGCACACGTATAAGAGAGTAGTTAACAAAAGATAAGGTTTGCGGCGTATTTTGTGGACAGTATGGACTTCATAGAACCTGATAGGCAGCTTACAAATGCTGATCTTTTCGTCATGGCGGAGCAGAGCACAGCACACGCCAGTAAAGAGTCTTTTACAAAACCTAACAAAACATAACTCTTGGGGGCAGTAAACATCAATAAGGGATAGCGGATAAAGGCTTACAAATCCCTACATTTGTTCGGTTTTGACTTCTGTCTACCAAAAGCATACGGACAGACAGCGCCAGGCAAAACGCTTAGCGTAGATTTTCGCGAAAGCATCATGCAATGAGAAAACAGACTCATACATTGCACCGCACATAGCTACGTGTGCCGCACGGTGACAGACGGTGCCAAGGTGTTAGTGAAAGATAGGTCTGGTGTTTTCACCGTCTGAAGTGTGCTCATTAAAAGGCTCTACGAGGGCCGTGCGTCCGCTCTGAGCGCGTTTCTCGGGAAAAGAGTATCGAACTGCCCCCAAACCATTTCGACGGCCTCACAGCGCCCGCACAAGATAAGATGCAAAAGAGTTTGGCTGGGAATATGGGCAAGCGGACAGAGTTATTCAGATTTATTCTCATTGGAAGCATTGACCATAGCTACAATCCCAGCTCGCACAGCGTTCGGCAGTTTCAGCCAAGCATCGAGAACGGTCTGTAAATCCTTGTCTTGAATCGGCTGATTTTCGTCATTTTCAGCGCCGAGTGCCGACGTAGGTGCCGACACTGGGGGTTATATATCTTCCCAAGTATTTGATTCATTATCACTTAGTCCATGTTCTAAATCGGGTTCGAACCCCGTCTCCCGCTCTTTTATTTCACTGGATTCAATATACTCACCGTCCGGTGTTTTTTCATTTAGATAGGCATGGGGTAGCGCTTGATTCCTCCACACCATTTATCGCTCATCAGTACGCACTCAGCTTCATGTGCCTTTTGATGCCGTACGATGCCAAATTAATCATGAATGCTGATTAATGTATTTTCACCACCACAGACTCCTTCTCAAAATGACCACAAGAGGGCCATACGTCGATTCTGAGCGCGTTTCTCGCCAAACGAGTACTAAGTGCCGACAAGACGGTTTTGAGGGCTTGTACCCACATTTACGAGCGAAAATAGAAGTGGATTGCGATACAGAGTCTCTTTCGCCATTCTGGAGAGGCGACTGGAGGCTTTCCCCACACCTGCACACTTTGCATGCGTGCAATTTCGTGCATTTTTGGTATGTCTGAGGGGGGTCTGAGAGGGGTCTGAGGTAGGTCTCAACGATTTGGGGTCTCTTCGCAACCTTCTGATTATTCGTGCATTACGTTGTTATTCCAAGAGATACAAAAACTACTCATTTCTGGTTCGAGTCCAGTCGCCCCGATTTTCGCCCCGCTAGGGGCGAAAATAGAGCAGGAGAGAGTCGAAAGGAGAAAGTAGAAGAACCTCGAGGCTTTGGGAAACATAATCAGGCTGGTACAGCCCCATCCTCTCCTGCGGTCTCCTTTCTACTCTCTGCTTTCCAAAATATGCGGGTAATGAGATGGCATTCGCATTCGAAAAGTTGAAAGTCTACCAGAAGGCAATCGCATTTGCCGATTCAGTCTGCACACTAACAAAAGACTTCCCTCGCGGGATTTTTTTTCTGGCCGATCAACTCAACCGCGCCTCTCTATCCATTGCCGCGATGGTCGCTTTTAAAAAATTAGGCTAGAGATAAGGACTTATGCGGAGGCGGTTCTTGGGGGGATGGGGATTACGGAAGACGGATGGCAACGGTATCAAGAAATGGAGATGGGGATTCCCATCGAAGAAAGGAGGCCGGTCACTTTAAAAACAGTCCGAAACCAGATCGACGGAAAACTATCATAAAACCAAAGTGCGAAACTTTCCTTGCACTACCCCCTATAAACTCCCTCTCTAACTAGAGATATGTTCGGTAACGTGCATGGGATGGGGAGGGATTTATAATTATTTTTTTCCACAAACTATGAAAAACCATGTATAAAAATCAAGTATCCAGTTTATTATTATCTAAATTAGATTGCTCAATAGATTTGAGAAAATCGAACATCAAAGTCATTATATAGTCACACAACAACAAAAAACGCGTTATTTTGGGAAACTCTTTCCCATCGGAATCAATCCATGCCAAAAGTTCCTTCGCATTAACTAGCCGATAAGTACTCAAATCATTCAGTGTCTTTTCAACGGCCTTTTCAGTCCAATACCTAGACCGAAAATAATTAATCCATTGAGGAACAAATAATTCATACAAATTAATCTCGACGTATGCACAATATATTGTTGTTATATATGCTCCATTTTCATCTAGCACATCTTCGCCCTTCAACTCTCTTGCTTCAATATCTTTATCGACTGTATCTGATTCAAGTTTCTGCAAAACCTTATATTCATTGCGCATATCTTTTAAAGATATTCCAAATTCCTCTTTTACAATATCCAGTAATTGCAGAAAACCTTTATCATAATTGATGATTTTATTCATTTTCGAATCCAAGCACATATGATTTCGGAAAATTTTTTATTCTTTTTAATTAAAACCATGACTAACAATTTTCCCTTCTCGTAAAATTAAAAATTTCCCTCCCTTTTCCCATCTCACCATAGTTGGATCGAGAGGATACAATTTTCTTGTCGCTCCTTTAGTATTAAACCTAGCGGCACTATTCAACATCGCCATAACGTCTCCACCCCAATGCTCATCTGCATGATAATATATACTACGGGCAATTGAGCCATGCCTATCTTTCTCCCACATACCAACAAGTTTTTTCAGTCTCCTGAATTTTGCTGCGCGTTCAGCTGCTAGAAGTGCTGCTGTTTCCGCTTCCATGCTGCCGCCGCCAGGGCAATACATTTCTGCTATCATCAACGCAACCGTGGCAGCAATCACGGCACTTTCACGAATTTCATTATCCGCGTCAACCGGTTCATTACCAAGCGCTAAGCCCCTCCTTTGGAAAGCAATAATTATATCACGGCGTATAAAATTCCTTATTAGTTTTTCAGCAGCAGGTGCCAATAAATTGTCAACGATCTTATCTCCGACCTCGCTTATCACATCATGCGGTGTCATGTTCATAATTCTTTCAAGTTCGGGATTGCGAAGCATAATTATTTTCACCCCGGCCTCGTTCGATTCAGGATCGTAACCATTTGGATCAAAGAAGTTAATCGGATCGTTATAACAATAGGCGTACGTCTCTTCGTAAAGCGGATTCAGCGGGGTACGTGAGACAAACACTCCTTGTTGAGGGTCATACCAGCGATAGCCAAAGTAATAGAGGCGAGCTTCGGTATCCCATTCTTTGCCAGCCAGGTGATGCGGAAAAATTTCGTTCCAAGCGATGCGCATCGACATTTCGGAGTTGGGCCGGTTGGGCGTGGCGCGGTAGAGGTTGTTGCCGAATGCATCGTATTCAAATAGGCACATCGCGGCAGCCGTTGACGATACAAAACCGCTTTCGGACGATGTCCTGCCTTCAGGATCAACTTGGACAATTTCTCCATTTTCGTCCAGAATAGCAGCAACGTTTAAAGATAGATCATAGACATAGCGGAAGAGCAGAATTTCATCCGCTTCGGTGTCGGCGTCATCGCTGTATATGAACAGGCGTACAGCCTGATTTGCCAGGTACTCACGGCGAAGCCTCCACGCACCCCATCCACCATCATTAAACCGTTCCCATTCCCGCGCAACAGCAAGACTTGATCCCAGGTAGCCATATAGGACTTCTCGCACGGCATTCCCAGACTCGATGTATCGTTTTTTGATCCGGCGGCCCAGATGATCGTAATCATACTCGGCCAGGGTGTTGTCATTACCATCTTTGACGGCGATTAGATGACCAGAAGAATCCCACTCATATTGGCGGGTCAAATCCAGCGCTTCATCGCCTTCGCAGTCTTTTGCCCATCCCGGCAGGTACGTCAAATTACCTTGAATATCATACTCATATCCATCCAATCCGGATTGATTCTCGATCTCAGATCTTAATACCGTCTCTTCACTGTCTTGCTCATATTGCCAGGATGTAGTGATATCGGCATCAACTCCATCCGCATAATCCAGATGTCGGCTCAAACGATGTCCGGCATCGTCATAGGAATACACCACCTGCCATTGCTGCTGCCCTCTATTATCGAAACGAAATAACGATGCCTATAGTTTTCCGGGTGGAAATCGACGGACAAATTGCCGCTATTCATTCCCAGCCACCCACAAAGCGTCAATGCAAAAAATACAGAATCATCACCAAAAGGTAGATTGCGCGATTATCGCAAATAAAGATTTACAGAATTGCCTTCAGGACAAAGGAGGTGCAACATAACCAACTGAAAAATAAAAAGTTACGCTTGAATAGCCGTACTGCGCCAGGCAATTCATTCCCCTCTCCACATCTCTGTTCTACAAACCTCAAATCATTAAAAATCAGTTGATTAGAGCCAATTGTGCAATGCTCGAATAGGCCATCCTATACGTAAATACTGAAATCTCCACTTGTCACATTTTTCTAATCCGCCCATCGACCTCAACCAGCTGTTTTTACTAAACTTAGAAGGGTTTTGAAACGAAACCTGACAGCCTTTTTCAGGTTGATTCGCAATTCGAATATTTTTTTGTCCACAAAATTGCGGTCATATTCGTCATTAATTAAGGAAGCAAAATTGCATGTGCCCTGAAGAAAGAGGGTTTAGTTGGGGCCACATCCAGAAGGGTGACGCCGGTACGTATAGGCGCTTATACAGACAGTATTTCGCTCGTCTGTTGCGCCTTGCGACTGCAATTTTGAGGAACGAGGCGGAAGCGGAGGAGGTTGTTCAGGAGGCTATGCTGCGTCTATTTAGGTACGCACAAGATGGAAGCAATGCGCCAATAAACAATATTTGCGGGTTCTTGCTTGCCACAACATCCAATTTGGCTATTGATTGCGCCCGGCGTAAAGGCCTGCATGTGCATCGTGGCGATTTATGGATGGATGCCGTGCATCAAGAACTCCCTTCCGACCACGTTCAAATGGGGGAGGTGCAAGCGATTTTAACGCAGGGACTCGACAGTCTTTCAATACTGCAAAGGACCTGTTTGATTTTAAACATCCAAGAAAGTCTTTCTTTAAATGAGATCGCCGAATCGCTCGATATTTCAACAGCTGATGTGCGTAAGCATATCCATCGGGCGAGAGAGAAACTCAAGAGCAGGTTTCGGAGCTACCAATCGTGAAACAGCCTGATTTCAAGCATATAAGCGATGAACAGCTCGACCGCCTGCTAAGGGAAAGTCGAGATTCAACGCCCATCCATATTGATGAGGCGGAATCGACGGATCGTTTCCTGAAAAAGCTTGAGGCCGAGCGGCGGAAATATAGGACTTACCGCTCCCCCTCCTTTTTGACATGGTTGCGTCCCAGTTTCACCACGGCGGCTGTTTTTGCCGCTGTGCTCCTTGTTATCGTTCTGATTCTCGTAACCGGCCATGACACAGCATTGAAACCGGAAAAAATAGAAATTGCCCGGGGAACCGAAAATCGGTCAGAAGAAATATCTACACAAGACCTTAGGGATGAAGGAACAGAGCCCCTGTCTTCTCTTACTCCCTCTGAATCTGAGTTCGATCATAAAGAGCAAACACAAACTTTCACTTTGACCGGAAAGGTGCTGAATCCGGATGGTTTACCTGCGCCTGATTTCCATATTGCCTATCAATCGCTCTCGGATGCCGAACTCCACGGAAAAGAAGATTGCATCAATGGCTCATTCTGGATTCCCGATCTACCGCGAGGACGCTACCGTGTCACCGCTACCAGTGATGAATTCCTTGGCGAAGAAAAGACCACCGATACGGTGGATGATCCACTCTCATTCCAACTCGCATCGTCCGGCCGTCTAAAAATAAACGCGCGTAAACAGATCGCAGCCTCTGATACAGCAACACAAACAACGCCTGCACCGGCTCAACCTGTAGCCGGTATCAAAATATCGTTACGTTCGGCGCCGGATGCATCCCACAAAGTGGCGATGACCCAAACCACCGGCGATGACGGGATCGCCGTCTTTGAAGGTCTTCCAAAAGACACCTATAACGTTTCGGCCGAATTCGAAGGTTTTGAGGTAGAGAATGCAATGGTATGGGCTGAAACCGAAACGGCCGTAGCTGAAGAATCGCTCGGTTTGGAAATACCCGAAGACTTTTATGTGCCCAAAGAATTAATCGACTACTATCAAACCATGCCCGCCGATTTCATCGGGAGGGCCACTTATTCCTGTATACTTCAGAAGTTTCCATTCGAAAATAGGGAAAAAGCGGAGCATGCTGCTTTCATGCTTTATAATAATCCCTGGCTTGACCCATATCGTGAACAAACAGAGGCCGAAATCGAGCGCTGGATTAACACAGTCACTGCCCGCTATGAGCTGGAGTACACAGCGACTCTGGATTTTTCGCCAAACACATTTGGGCTTTCTTTGATGCCTCCAATGGAATCGGTGTTTTACTTATTTGCATTTGAATATTTTGGAACAAATGGTGTTAGTGTTTTCGAATGGCGGCAATACAAAGAGGAGGATTATTTTGGAATCTTCGATTTGGATAAAGATGCTCCGATGATCTGTGATTTCCTGTGGCGAAATCCGAATTTACATTCGGCAACACACCCCCTGGCTTGGTATGCTCCCGAAACCTTCACGTTTAAAATATCAAAGACGCCTCAAGGATCGTGGATCATAGATAGTACGGCTCAAAACGAGTCAACATCGATTCGCCGGATTCGTTTCGAAACCATTCCCGGCTATGCAAAGCACCTAAAATCAATCCGAAGTTGTGGATACCTAGATAAGTATCGTTACTATATCACCCAAATAGAACCCCGTGATTGGCGAACAAGTCCCACCGGCATTTCAATGCCGGGAGAACTACAATGGACGTATCGGAAAGGATTACGGGATCAAGTTGTGTCGGATATGGAAGGCCCATGGAGAAGCGACAATAACAAAGATAATGCTTACACTTTGCGATTGTTGGAATCCCAAACGGGCACGTTTGAAGAAATTTTCCCCAGCCAAAGCACCATTCCACAGCCTGTTCTCGATTATGATTCCCGTATGAATAAATCCGGCCGGAGAAAGTCCTTACGATAACCGGGCAAACCGGAGGATGTGCACCTCCGTGGTTTATAAATTTCCATCCTAATCTAACAACGAAGGTTTTAAGAAAGTGGGCAAACCAATGAGAAGGAATCTAAAAGTGTATCTGTTTGGCTTATGTGTGGTTGTTTTGGGGGGACTGTGCTTTACCTCTCAGTTCACCAAAACCGTATCAGGAGCGATTTCCTGTCCCAAATGTATCGATAAATCTAGTGGGATTTTGAGTCGCGTTGTCTACTGTACGGGCTGCGGAGATGCATATAGCGCGGTTTTCATTTACGACTGTCTAGCCTGTTGTCATCCGACATTAGGCACGACAGCTGGGCATACAACCGTAGCTGCAGGTGGAGACTGTGCCATTACATACATCTATGAGTCGATTTGGGAGGGCACGGCATACGGCTGTTCGTGGCATTGCACCGGGCGCGGGGAGAACGATAGCAGTTGCGCCTCAGACAATCTGAATTCGCCGAATTGCACTTCGGGCGTTTTTATGGGTTATCAAGTCGGAACGCTCTGTGACTCGGGCTCATCGCCCGCATGTTCTTAATCGAACATAAAGAAAGGAGGAAAAGAATCATGAAAAACCGCATTCCAACCTTTCGTATACCGGTTTTGTTTCTTAACATATTCATCGTCTTGTCAAACGCTGGCGCCGGGCCTGTGATCGATAGATTAAGCACACCTCAAACCGATTTTGCCGCAGAAGTTGTAATGGATTGCACGCGTCAAGTCACACCGATTGGGAATAATCGGCAGGCAACCGAATGGTATGCCGAACTTATCTTTAACAATGATAAACACCGGCCTCAGATTTCCGCCTCCCAAGAAGAAATCGAACAATGGGTAAATACCGCCAGTGCACCTTTTGTTGAAAGGTACGAAGTCCGGATGGCATGGGCCCCGAATTCATGCAGCACGCAAAAAATATGTGGCAAAAGCATCTTGTGCCCGGTTGGACGAGATATGTACGTTGGAACAGATGGGGTTCGGCAGGTCGAACATACTCTCGAGGGTGATTTAAATTATTTTGCAATCAGAAATTTGTTTCCCGGCCTGCCCCATATTAGCAGTGAATTATGGGCGCAACCCAATGGGCAAATTCTATTGTGGCCGCTCGCTTGGTTTCAGGATTCGGGATTGAATCTTGCCGAAGAAAACACTTCGGATGGTCAAACCGTTGTGCGGGGTTCTTCAAGCGATGAAAAAGCCCTGGTGGCCGATATCTATATCCTTTCCGGCACGGCCACACCGGCCGCAATTCAGGAAATCCGCTATATCTATAATCGGCCCAATGGAGGCTCGGTTCTTGTAGAAGGATTGATGAGTAATCAAAAAGAGCTAAATGAGGGATTTTGCTTCCCCCAGGAAATTATATGGACCACACGCTTTCTCCGTGTAGGTGATATTCCGGCTGATCTCTCCAAGCCCATCGCATTCGATCCCGTCACCTGCAGCCGGTATACCTACCATGTGCAATCAATGAAGTGCGGGAGCGTAACCGAACTGTTTCCGGATGGATTTCTTCCGTCTTCACCGCAAGGTGCTTGGTATATCGACACACGTTACGAACATGGTGACGAAAGACGCATAAATTCGACCCTGGCCGATTACCGAAAAGTCTTGCCTTAACCACGACCTCGTGCTGCAAGCCCCATCGTGGCTGTAACTGTCTGGCGGGAATGGAGTTACATCCGTTCCCGCCTTCTGTTCAAGAAGTTATCTCAAAACGGCGGAGCAACTTACGGTTGATTCTCGCTTAAATATATGCCCATGCCTTTGCATTATCACAATTAAATTTTGCATGTTTATAGCTATTTTTACACAATGACACACATTATAATGCATATGCCTTATAATGTATACACTTATAAATATCAGATACACAATGTATCTGAACAAACAACACGAAATATTTAAAACCATAAATATAAATTCAAAAATTAAGTTGACAACAGGCTGACTACACAATAAACTCATGTTGATATAACTGAAATTGTATTTTGGGTAACGTATTTTGGGTAACGTATTTTGGGTAACGTATTTTGGGTAACGTATTTTGGGTAACGTATTTTGGGTAACGTATTTTGGGTAACGTATTTTGGGTAACGTAAAACACATATCAGTAACTTTATATATGCACAACACGGCAGGGATTAACTGCCGTTACCGTATAGATTTCCATCCTGCCATTTCATCGAGAGTGATTAAGAAAGTGAATGACAAAATGAAAATTAATCGAAGAATATATCTGCTTGGATTATGCGTAACTGTTATCGGCGGACTGGCACTTCCATCCCTATTTAACCCGGGATCATTGCAGGCGCTCTCATGTCCAAAATGTATAAATAGTCTCACCGGGACGATGAAACGTGTACAATCACAATGCACTGGATGTGAACTACCTGGTGCTGCAGTATATAATATGGATTGTCATGCTTGTTGCCATCCCACCTATGGAGATACTGGAGGGCATGTGACTGCAGGAGAAGAAGAAGACTGCGACGATACCAGGATTTATGCAAGCTATTGGTATGGTACGACTTTTCCCTGTTTTTGGTATTGCACAACAAATCCCAGTGCCGCTGGTAGTTGCGGTTCCGACAATCTAACTAGTCCGAATTGTATCGCCGGGGAATACATAGGAAAACAGGCCGGAACAGTTTGCGATCCCGATACAGTGCCTGCATGTTCTTAATTTGAAATACTTGAAAGGAGAATAGTCATGAATAAATATATCCACACATTCTGTACGCCTGCCTTTTTTCTCTCCGCTTTTTTCATCGTAACCAATGCAGGGGCCGGAAGCATAATTGATGTATTGAGCACTCCTCAATCCGGCTATGCCGCAAGCATTGCAATGAGCTGTAACGCTGAAATAGCGCCAATAGCCAAAAGCAAAGAAGCCACCGAGTGGTATGCAAGCCTAATTTTTAACAATGACCAACGCAGACCACAGATTTCCGCCACACAAGGGGAGATCGAGCAATGGGTTAATACTGCCAGCTCACCTTTTGTTGAAACCTACAGTGTGCAAATGGCATGGGCTCCCAATTCATGCAGCATGAGAAGAATCTGTGGTCCTGGCATTTTATGTCCGGTTGGCCGCGATATGTATGTGGCCACAGACAAAACAAGGCTCGTTGAACACAGCATTGAAGGTGATTACAAATACTTCGGAATCAGAAATATGCAACCCGGACTTATAGAACTGAATAGTGAGATTTGGGCGCAACCCAACGGGCAAATTCTATTGTGGCCGCTCGCTTGGTTCCATGCTCCTGAATTGAAACTTGTTGAAAAAAACACTCCAGATGGGCAAACCATCGTGCATGGCACAACAGATAAAATTGATACACGCCTTCTGGAAATATGGATTTGTACAAACACAGATAATCCAACTGCAATTAAGGAAATTCGCTATATTTACAACAATCTGCCCGATGGAGGCCCGGTCTTGGTAGAAGGAATATTGAGCGGCCATCAAGAGCTGAGCAATGAAATCAATTTCCCGCAAGATATTATATGGACAACAAGAAACCTCACGGTGAATGATACCATCGACTTATCCCAGCCGGTGACTTTCGATCCCACTCTCTGCAAACGCTGTACCTATCATGTGCAATCAATGACCCACGGAAATGTGGATGAACTATTTCCGAACGGCTTCCTTCCGGCAGCGCCACAAGATGTAAGTAAGTACATCGACACGCGTTACCCACGTGGAGATGCGAAGCGTGTGGATTCTTCTCTGGTTGATTACCGGCAGGTGCAACCCTAAATATCAATCGCTCAAAGATACATAGTTGACGTAATCCCCTGGCGGGAATGGAGTTACATCCGTTCCCGCCTTCTATATTTATGACGATTTCAGCATTTTATTACATTTTCACTTCAAATGAACGATCAAGGTGAAGCAAGTTTTTTTCAACATTTTGAAGTTTTTTGTCCACAAACCAGCCTGCATATTCGTCAGTAATTGCAGGGTGGCAATTCGTAACAGGAGGGTGGATTACCCCGCCGGCCGCTCCCCGGGTGGTTTCTGCCCACTATACCCGCCCGGGGAGACGGCCAAAATCACTTGAGCGTATTCCAAAGTGTTAATTCCCGGAATTCTCTGTTGCATAATCCCGGTATGCCGGTAAATAGAGATAGTACAAATAGACCACGGGTCAAGGTGCGGCGGAAGCATGCTAGGCAAAAGAAAACGATGGCTGGAAGCCGGTGGAGCGGTTGTTCTATTGCTGCTCGCATTATACCAGGTGTTGCCTAATTTTTATGAAGTGCAAGATACGTGGATCGTCAGTGGCCCTGAAAATGAGATCATATTCTCCCTCGGTAATATCAATGCCCCGGTTGTCTACACTCCGGATGGCAACACACTGGCCGTTCCCACCGGTGTGGGAGTCTTTGTATGGGATTTGAATGGGAATCCGAACAAACCCCGCTATTTCCTGCACGAGTATTATGAAGACGCAGGCCCTGTCAGCTCCCCGCATTGCTTTGCAATTAGCCCCGATGGCTCCCGGCTGCTCGATGGGAAATACGATGGGACAATTACCGTCTTTGATATCCCACTTGAAAAGCCGCTCTACCGCCTCCCTTCTCCGCAACCGTTTCGCGGCTCTCCTTTCCTGCCGGCGAATGAGGTAATGTGCCTGGCCGTATCCCCTGATGGAAAACAGTTCGCTGTTGGACACAGGAGCGGTTTGGTGCGGGTGATGAATCTTCAAACCACCGAAGAACGGTGTTCGTTCGATTACGATGCGCTCTACAGCCCGGATAGTGCGGAAGCGCCGCTGTCTCTAACCTTCTCTCCCGATGGAAACCGGCTGTTAATTGGTCATACGGAATCGACTTCACCAAAGGTGGCCAATTGTTACGGCGATCATTGCCTGATCGACTTGCGCGATCCGGCGCAGATCCAGATCAATTCGAAAATCAAGAGTCATATTCAAGCATTTGCCTTTTTACCCGATGGGGAATCCTATTGCACACTGGCCGTGAAGGATCCGTACATTTCCCATCATGGCAGCGATACTACAGCGGTATTTCAAATTTGGGATATCCATACTCTAACTGAAATGCCCGCGGATTCACTTCCCCAACCCAAAGGCCAGAATGCCCTTTATTTTGACCGCAGAAATGATCTTTACAGTCTTGAGTGGGATATTTCAAGTATTCGCATCCGCAATGAAAGTACGGCGCAACTAGTATGGGAACGAAATCTGATAGATATCTTTAGAGATTTTAGTTTCACTGGCTTTGCTCTAGATCCGAAACATCTTCTATGTTCCACAGAAGTAGGAATACGTGAATATCGCATGCAATACCGCGATGCAAGAAATACCAAAATCATTCGAGATTTGAATACGGTTTTGCGGGTGGGTTCTCAATTCGGCTTGCTTGGCATTTCAAATGACGCCCGCAAGGCAATAGGAATCAGCCACGCGCCACCCCAGGCAGCGGTTCTGATCGATTTAGAAAAACAATATGCACTTGACAGCATCAATGTCAATCCAATTCATGAGGTTGGTTTTTCGGAAGATGGCAAGCGAATACTGCTTACATTGCAGGATCGAGCATTCGTGGTTCTGGACACCAATACCTTGAACATTCTAAAAACGATACCCATAGCGTCTGCGCAGCTGCAAAAAGCGGTTCAGCTCCCCGCAGATGGGAACAGTCTCTTGATCGGTGAAGCGGGCGGGGCGCGGTTAATCGACCTTGAAACGGATGAGACAGTCCAAACCTTTTCCATGCCCTCTCAAATTCGGGCGCAACGCTTGTTCGATGGCAAGATTATGAGTGCCGATAGCCGGCAATTCTGGATTTCGGATGCTGTCTTTCTGCCGGATGGAAAACGGTTGATCACAAAGAGCATATATGACGGCCCTCATCGGGGCCGCATGCTTGATACGTCACTGCGTATGTGGAATATCCAATCAGGAGAAATTCTCGAAACATTGATTCTCGAAAATTCTAATTTAAAGCCGTTAAGCGTCTCCGGTGACTGCCAATGGCTGGCCGCCGCCGATGGGGAAAACGAAATCATGCTAATCGATCTCAACTCCAAACGCCGCTACAAGAAACACATCCCCGGTGTCCATGCTGTTGACTTCTCACCGGATGGAAAACGTCTTCTGATACATAGCGCCTGGGATGTAGTCCAACTCTGGGATTTGGATAACCTCCTTAATCATATGGAAGAAAACACAAACACGGGAATGCAAGATTAAGGAATTATGACGGGTGGCCCAGATAAATCTTTTATCTGGGCGGCGTAAAGCGCAAGAGGTGGTATCAATCGAAAAAATTCTCTCCCCATCCACCAACTTCTCAAACAAACACACCAAGCACCGAAGGTGCGCAATGCAATAGCCCCGGGCAGAGTTTGAACATCGAAGACGGACAAACGCCGCCCGGGGTAGCCGTCCCCAAAAATCTCAAGCGCTGTAAGCGCGCAAGAAAAATCTCCGTATCCCCCTTGCAGGGTGCCGATTGAGAAATTCTCCGAACACACTTTGAAATCGTGAGCCGGCAGGCTTCTTGCCCGCAGGGGTACCCTGACGTGAGCCGTTAGGTCCCGCCTCGGCGGGATCCACGGCGGCCACGCCGCGCGGGCGAATCTCCTGATGAGCCGCTGTTTCAGAACCTTCCGTACAGGCAGGATTGTCCGGAAGGGGGTTTTGAAACCACTTCTAAGCATTAAAATCTACTCTCACTCAATTTTGGGGAGCCAGTTCCGATTTCAACTTTGTCAGCTGATTTTGTACATCTACTACATCGACTTGAAACACATCCGGATGCTCGACCGCCAAGACTCTCTGGATGGCAAAGATATCCTGTACCAGGCGTTGCAGCTGTTCTCGGCTTTGTTGCAGAGCCAGCATGTCGGCTTTCATCATTTCCGTAAAAACAAGATAAGAATCTCTCAACTCCACAAGTTCCCGCCGCAGCCTTTCAACATCCGCCAGATTTTTCTTTTGCCGCGCATTTAAGAATTCGCCGAACAGGTTCTCGAAGGCTTCGATTTGTGGGTTGTTGTCACGGCGATTTTTCAAACGGTCTTCAGCCGAGGTAATTTCAACAATGAGCTCTTTTACACCCTCCCAAGCATCGCGCAACTCCTTCTCCGCATCCCGCGCCTTTTGAGGATCGGTATGCGCCGCCTTGATGTACTTGTTAATGCCGGAAAATGCAATCGCCAAAATCACCAACATCTCTTGCCGCAACAGGCGCACATTGCCTTTCATGGCGCGCCGAATCGCCATTTGAAGTGCTTGGATTTCGATATTCTTGTGACTCTGCAGGGCAAGATAGAGGTTGGCCTGCTCAATCGTGAGCCAAACCGCTTGGCCGTTGACATAGGCCCGGACCATTCGCGTAGGTTTGGATTCTTTGACCTCATCATCAACATCCAACAAATGATCGAGTTTTTGTTGGAGGGCGCCCATATCCACGCCTTCGCCCGAATAAATATCATCCATGGCGAAAGACTCGACGGGACGCAGTTGAATTTCCTCTTCGGCGATTCTTACTCGCGCCAGTTCTTCAACATCGTAAAGATCTGAAGCCTCCGGATCACCAAATAATTCTGCAAAGATATCCATGCCGTTAAGTCCGTATAGATTAAGACTAGCATGCTGGCTCCCTACGGAGCAAATGAATGGTGCATAAACCAACAGGTAATGGATAGCGTCTTTTCAGCCTCAGGAGTCATGGCCAAACCGGATACTCCCGGATGACACCAATTTTCAATTTTCGTTCGTAACTGAGACCTACAGATAGTCGTTAGATAATTATTGTTTCTCTTGGGGAAAATTAAATCCATTTTCTGTCCGGTATAGACCGGCGGGGGTGAAAATGGGTCCGATATGGCCTGGAATCTGGTTGGCGGTGGGGCTAACCGGCACATGGTTGCTGATTCTTTTTATCGGCCTAATTGTGTTCGCGGTCTATTGGCTTTACTTCGCCCCGAAGGATGAAGAATAGGCTGGTATAACACAGAAATCCTAAATAACGTGCCTAAAATATCACATCAATTTAAATTGAGTTTTGGGAGTGCCCTCGCCTAGCATGTCACATGGAAAATGCCGATTTTGGGATCAGGTGCGGAATTTAGAATGCCAATGGCTTCCGGCGTGGGGGCAAGTTCAATACGGACTCCTTCCGCCTCCAAATAGGCCCGGGCTTCTTCTGAAAGATCCAGACACCCATATTGCCCCGTCCCGATCACAACCAGCGGAACATCCACTTCATAAATCTTTCGGACTTCATCGAGCGAAACAATATGCGAAGTGCCGTAGACTTTTTTGGAGAGTTTCTTTTTGCGTTTGCGCACTTTCCCGCTGCTGCGCACGACGACATCATGCTCATACACTCGTCCGCTGATGGTAATTTGCCCGAACCGGGTTGCCTCGATCATCCCAGATGCCTCCTTGGCCCGCCGGGGAAGCATCAATTACGCTGACACAATTCCCCGCCACAAAATCCTCTTCCGCACCCCGAAAGTGTAACACAAAATAGGCACCTTTCAAAACGGCAATTCCATGGCACACATAAGCGCCAACGAGTCCTATCTATTCCGCCCCGGCAAAGAATACCGGACACTACGCATCTTCCCGGCCCCGGCCAACTGCAGATACTTGTCGCTTTCCGGTTACGAATGCGCTATTCTTCTCTCGTTCGGTATTCAAACCGTTCCCGCGAGGTGGAATCGTGATTTATGACATTGGAGAAACAGCAGGCGTAATGTGGAAAACCTTGGAAACCAAAGGGCCGCAATCCGCAAAAAAACTGAAGAAGGCCACGAAACTCGATTCCGATATTTTCTATATGGCATTGGGATGGTTGGCCCGCGAAGATAAAATCGACATCAAAAAAACCGGGAAAACAAAAATCAAAATAGCCCTCAAATAGCCGCATCACTCAAAGCGGCCTACAGTTCTACAAAATCTTGGAAACCTCACGCTCCAACGCGGCGGTAACCCAAGCGTATAAACTCTTTCCTTCCGTTTCCGAAGCGACAGCCAATTTCCTGTGCAGTTCAGGATCGATACGTACTACAAATTTACCGGACATAGGTTTGTTTGGCTCTATAAAAACTCAATCCCGCTCCCTTGCCAACGGGTCGGCAACGGCATCTTCAAGGAATACAGCCCGCATATCCTCGCGCTCCACACCAACTCTTAGAATACGCGGAGTAAGCACCTCGCGGGGCAAAACCGACAGCGCCGCCTCGGTATGCGCTTCCCAAACACTATGCGGGGGGACTTTTACCCGGCCCTTAAAGGTCAGTTCGCGGCGGATACGGCGCAACGCCTTACGCATGTCTTTGGGAGAGGCCTGTGGAGCGGCGGCATAAGGTGTTGTGGCCTTGGGCACAAAAGGTGACACGCTGCAAACCACACGTCCGCCGCCTGAACCGGTAAAGGCCCGGTCAATCCTTTTGCTCTGTTCAATAATATCGTCGATATCGTCATTCATATCCCGGCCCGGCGCGCCAATCAGCCAATAAAGTTTCAATTGAGGGAAACGCCGTCTTCCGGCGCGTTCGGCAACATCCAAAATCACGTCGTTACGCATACGTTTGCCGATCTCAAAACGCCGTTCTTCATCCCCGGCCTCGGGAGCTAAGGTGATCGTATTGTTCCCCCCTTGGCGCAACAGGTCCAAAAAATCATCGGTCAGGCGATCCGCGCGCAGAGAGGAAGTGCTGAATTTCAAATTCATATTCACCAAAAATGCCGCTAGACGATCCAACTCCGGATGGTCGGCCACCGCCGCGCCCAAAAGCCCGACCTTTTGAATTTGATGGCGATGGAGAGTTATATACTCCTCCAGGTCTTCCGCTTTTCGAAACCGCCATCCGCCAACATGGAAAGTAATTACGCAGAACTTGCAGCGGTGGCTGCATCCTCTTGATACTTCCAGTAAAAACGCTCCGCCGAATTGGTCATCGGGCGCAAGGATAACAGAGTGGCATGGATAATTTTTAAAATCTTTCAACACACCGCGCGGCGTTAAACTTGGATTCTCGGCATACCCTAATGCAGGTACGTATAAATGCGGAATCTCTGCCAGACTTTCCAACAACGTCCGGCGTTTATCCGCGCTAGACTCTGCTCTTCGAACGATATCTCCAACAAATTCTTCAGCTTCACCAAAGGCAATAACATCCGCGATTTCTTCTGCTAATGCAGGATGGGCCGAGGCGGCAATACCACCGATGATAATCACCGGATCGCCATCTTCGCGGTCTTTAGCCAAAGGCGCGATACCCGCATCCGCCAACATGCGGACAAGGTTAAAAATATCCAGTTCATAGGTAAGCGAGAAAGCGATTAAAGAGAACGATGAGAGCGGACGGCCGCTTTCAAGACTTCGCGCTTCATCTCCCTCATTTTCGGACATGCAAACACGTTCCACATGCGCGCCGGACTCAACCAGCAAACGCAAAACCTGCTGGTAGCCCAAGCTGGTCATGGCAATCGAATAGAGCTGAGGATAAGCCAAAGCCACAGAAAGGCTTCCACCATGGGGGATATCGATCAGATGGATTTCACGTTCGATGAGGTTTTGTATCGCAGTGGGGGACATGGCTAAAGGAACTTATCCAATAAGGCAATCGCCGCGAAGAGAAGGCTCAGCGTGCCATTGACAGTAAAAAATGCGACATTGACACGGCTCAAGTCATCTGGCGATACCAGACGGTGCTCGTACCAAAGCGCCGCCGCAAAAAGCACAACACCGGCTACATAAATCCCGCCCAATCCGGCAAGCAAACCGAAGGCAAAAAGAGCCAAACAACAAATGCCGTGCATAATCCGGGCTAGGCGTAATGCTCCGGCCCTCCCGTATTTCACAACCAATGAATAAAGGCCCTCAACCCGGTCGAAACCTTCATCGGGTAACGCATAGATCACATCGAAACCCGCTACCCACATCAGCACACCCAGCCCAAGCACCAAGGGAGGCAATTCCAATACACCTCGTACGGCAATCCAGGCCCCGATTGGCGCCAAAGCCAACGAAAGTCCCAACACCATATGCGAGTAATTCGTGAAACGTTTGGTATAGGAATAGCCACAAACAATCAGCAAAGCCACCGGCGAGAGTTTAAAAGTCAATGGATTGAGTCCCCACGCTCCCAACAAGAAAATAACCGCACTGCCTGCAAAAAGACCATAGGCCTCCCAAACTCCAACCAATCCAAGCGGCAGATGCCGGTCCTTTGTTCGTGGATTGCGTGCATCGATAGCCCGGTCCGCAATGCGGTTAAACGTCATGGCCGCAGTGCGCGCCGAGGCAAGGCAAACCAAAACCAAAAAAAACGTCTTCCACCCCGGCCATCCACCCGCAGCCACAACCATCGATATCATGGCAAAAGGAACGGAAAAGACAGTGTGCGGAAACTTCACCAAATCCAAATAGTGGGCAATGCGGCAACCAAAGCTCATTGGGATTCGTCTCTGCCGGTTATTTAATTTCTTCGATTGAGCCGTCAGATCATAAAGACTATACCGGCGTTCCGCCGCAAGGTTACGGGAAAGGGCTATCGCTCCACGTTTTCCTTTACGGCGGTATTTTTTGACTTGCCGCAAAGCGCTTCCCAGCCACCTTTAATTAATGGACGGCCATCAAATCCCAGATGATCCAAGATGCGGGAAACCACGAAATCCACAAGATCATTGACCGTTTCGGGCTGATGGTAGAAACCTGGATTGGCAGGCATGATGGTCGCCCCAGCGTCGGTTAGGGTCAACATGTTGGTCAAATGAATGCGGCTATAGGGTGTTTCACGTGGAACAATGATTAGCGGGAAACGTTCTTTTAGGCAGACTTCGGCCATACGCCCGGTTAGGTTCTCGGATGTACCTGAAGCCAACCTGCCCAGAGTTCCGCCCGAGCACGGCACAATCACCGCTCCCCGTAGGCGATAGGAACCGGAGGCTGGGAGCGCACCGATATCTTCAACAGGGTGATATTCCGCCAAATGGCCCGGCAGACCGGCAAACCATGAAGACTCTCCGGTTCGAGGATTCACTTGGCAATCCGTTTCTTCATGCATAATCCGTAAAGCAGGCTTGGATATCGTCCAGTGCACACGGCACTCCCGGGAAACTAGTTCCTGGAGTAAGCGAATGCCATAAACGACGCCCGACGCCCCGCTGAGCGAAACGGCCACCGGACGGTCATTTCCATGATTTGAAACGTTGGATTGAGACATGTTCATCATCAGACATTAAGTCTATGCAGAGCCTATTTCCACGAAAGGGTTATGCCGCGACTCTTGGGGAGCCATCAGGATTGAACCATCTCGTGCTAAAGTGCCCAGTCTTTGAGGGCTTTACTCCGGTAATTCGTTATCGATGGAAGAAGAACGTAATAATTTGCCCATATTTTGGCTGTGGACAGCTGGCCTTTCTTGTCTGTTGCTAAGCACATCCAGTGTGCTTCGCAGCTTCGGGATTTTGGTGCATCTCATCATATATGCCACAGGCTACCAGGTGCCCAGCGATCCAAGAGTAGTGGCCGCCATGGAAAAGATTCTGGCCAGTCCTCACAGTACAGTTGGAATTACAGCATTCAACTGTGTCCTTTGGCTCTTGGCCACAATTTTCTGCATTAACTTGCTTCGATTGCGTGAGTGGAGTCGAATCAGCCTATTGACAGTAATTGGCATCGATTTGTTGATGACCCTATTTGTCGCGGTTGTTAATGCCTATCGGTACCAGACTCTCGGCAGCCAAGGATACGAGCCAACGGCCGAAATTGGCGTAATGACTACAATATTAGAAGTGGCCATTTCCATCGTACTCTGTCACCCCCGCATCTCGGAATTAACCCGCGGTTGTGACTCGGACCATCCGCCTCATTCCCCCCATCAAGACCGACCTTGGGACCGGAGCTAAGAAGCAGGCTCTGTGTCTGCCGGAAATTGGGCAAGAATTCATTTTCCCATCCATCGACGCAACAGCTGTCTCCTGGCACCATATCAGGTATTCTATACACGGAGCCTTAAGCCAGATCTCCCAAGTTCAGTTTTCTTAGGAAGAGCCAAGAGATTTGGATTTTGGCCGATAACAATTCGAAGGCAAGCGGATTCTGTTACGTTTACCTTCCGATAAATCAATTGAGCGCCGGGAAGGCCTGTCATGGAACTTGATGAACTCATTTTTGTTCTGAGTAACTGTTTTGATCGGAATGAATTACAGGCGATGCTTGGCTCCGCTGCCGGGGATGATCCGTACCGAAGCGCAGCGAAGCTTATCTTAGAAGGCGATGACGCCGGTGAACGCTTATGCGAACGCTTGGATCGCGACGCAGCAGGGCAGCGAAAACAAATCAAAGATATGACCTTGCCCGGTTTGCGTTCTTCTCTTTCTCCCGCAGCCATCGGCCTCATGGGCAGCGGCCCCAACTTGGGCCAACTAATCTGGGCATTGCTTCGCGACGGCCGGGTCGGCGCAGCCCATATCGCCCATGAAGTTGTGCAATCCAAGACCGGTGCTGCGCCAACCGAAACCGGTGTAGAGACATTTGTGACAGCCGGTCCGGATGAAATCATTGAAGACCTATCCAACCTCGGCGATGAACTGGCCGAAGAAGAAGATGCCTCCGGCATGGACGACTTCGATCTGGGTGACCTGGGTGGAATTTTAGATGGCGAAAGTGAATCGTCCGAAACAACCGATTCGAGCGATGTTGAGATCGCAGATATTCAGGATATAAATCTCGATTTGGGTCTGGATGGTGAAAGCGAGTTTGAAGAGGTCACGCTTGATCAATCCATCGGCGATATAGGTGTTGACGATATTGAAATTCCTGATTTGAGCGCTGAACTAAGCGATCTGGATGATTTAGAAGACGGCTTGGATGAAGAACTTTCCGCCCCTGTTTTGGACGGATCCGGTATGGGAACCGATGAATTATTGGGCGGTGATGACGTTGAATTGGATCTGGATTTCGATCTCTCTGCGGATGAACCGTCACCGGCAATCGCCAAGTTGGAATCGGATGAAGAATTATTCGACGACATCGAAGTCGACGTAGAAACCTTGATTTCTGAAGCCGAAGATATTCTTCCGGCATTAGATGAAGATATGGAACAATTTGATGAATTCCCATCCGATTCATTTCCGGAAGAAGAGGAATTGGATGATCGGATCAATGAAGCGGATAGTTACTCCCGAGGCATGGGCGATGATGAGCTGACTCTTGCTTTGGAAGAACAAATCTCTGCGCTTTCGGGCGATGATATTCCCGAACTCGAAGATGAAAATGAGCCACAATATGTAGGCTCGGTTGAATTGGCGGGAATCCGTCTGCCGCTGTCTTCTCTGCATAAGGCATGCGAGAAGGTCTTTGCCGAACGGGTAGAACTCATTACGGACGACGAGTTGATCGCGGAAGATAAAGTCGCCGTAGTGGGCCGCAGGTGCGGTATTAAAATTCTGCACGGACCCAGTTTGGCAATTGAAACACCGGATAGTCCGGCAACTATGACCGGCGAACGCGTTCGAATTTCTCCGGTCAGCTTAGAAGCGGCTCTTGCCAAAGTCTTTAATGAAGAAGTTCAGTTAGTTCCGGATCCACGCCTGTTAAGCGACGGCATCGTAGCCTTTGCGGGCAGACATTGCGGTATTGTGATTCTGCGCAACGATGCGGCTGAAGTCCCGGTTCCGCCCTGGGTCGATCCCGAACTCTCGGCCACAATTCAGGCCGCTACTGATGCCATGACCGGTCAAGCCGATTGGGCCACAATCGATGTGGCACGTTTGGTATCGGAGCATGAAGCCCTTAATAAACGTTGTTCACATCTCGAAGAACAAGTTGAAGCGCTTATGAGCCAAGGCGTTGGCGTTGCCGTCTCCGTTCCGGAACCGGCAGAAGAAGAATCTGAAGAAGAGATTCATATTCCTGTCGAGACTGAAATCCCCACATCGGAGCCAGAACCGGCCCCTGAGCCTGAATTCACTCCCGAGCCGATGCCTGAAATCACAGAAGAATTGACCGAAGAGCCGGAATTGGAATTAGAAGGGGAACTCGATCTGGGTGACGTCGATTTAAGTGGCGTACTTGAAGATGAGCTCACCGAAGATACGGATGTGGGTGATATTGATCTCGGAGCAGTGGATGAAGGTGAAGGCGGCGCTGATGAGCTAGACCTTGATGCCCTTGGCGACCTGGATGTCGAACTTGGAGATTTGGGAGGCGATGCCGGTGAGGCCGAGGCTGGCGAAGAGGGTGAGTTGGATCTGGATATGGACTTGGATGTAGATGCCGCTTTGGCCGAGGCTGGCGAAGACAGTGACGATGGCCTGATGGCTGATGTGGAAAACCTACTTGCCGAGGCTGGCGGTGACGAAGACGTAGGAAAAGTCCTCAACGGCGAATTGGTGTTAATCTTAGGTGGCGAGGAGCAGAACCGGGAAGAATACGGCCAAGTGGTCGAGCAAATCGGAGGCGCCTGCGAATGGTTTGCGGGATTGGCAGACATGGGTGAAGGTGAGATACAAGAACTTGTTGATCGAGCCGATATTATCCTCACCCTGGCCGATGCCATTACCGATCCGGGAATCCTGCAGGCGACCGATTTAGCCCAGCAAAGCAATAAGCGTTGCTTTGCGCACCATTCCTCTGCGCCCTCAAGTGTTCGAAGCCAACTCATTAAGCTGGTGCAAGAAGGAAAGGTTTAGGACTTACGGAACAGTTCAATTCGGAGTGACCATTGCAAACCTCCTAGATCAGTCCGGGTAATCTTTACATGCGGACATAGGCGGACATTGCCGCTTTCTGAAGTCGGCCAGGAAACTGGTTAGGATGCTTCCGGCAATTCCATCCTCCTTGTAACCATCTGTCTATCAATAACTTAAGTATTTAGTCAGCCACAATCGGCAGGATTGGATTGTAGATGGCCCGCCAGTTGCACTAATCGAAAAAACAGCCCAAAAGGCCTTAAGTTCCGGCAAGAAATGCCGAGATGACGCGCTCCCTCGTCCATCTAAGGCCTTCGGCAAGGTGCACATGGCGACTTTATTTGGAATTCTTCAAGTTGGTGCGCGAGGAGTCTATGCCGCTCAAGCCGGCCTAGACACAACCGGCCATAATATTGCCAATGCCAATACCGAAGGCTATTCACGTCAGCGGCTGGTCCAAGTCAGCGCTAATCCATTGGTGCTGCCGAACGGTGCATTTGGGCAAGGTGTCGATGTGGTCAGCGTCGAGCGGGTAAGAGATGAATATCTTGAAAAACAAATCCGCGACGCTCAAAGCGACTCGTCGTTTTACTCCCAACAAGACACCATTTTTAATGAAATATCCGCAATCTTAAACGATCCGCTGGACCCTATCTCCGAAACCCTGGAGGAAAGCTCATCGGGCGGACTCAATAATCTTATTGCAAAGTTTTTCTCGGCTTGGAACGAACTCTCGCTGAATCCGCAGGCATCGGAAGTTCGTAGTACGACACTTGAGATCGCACAAACGCTCGCCGAGACGTTTGCCCGCGTCGATGAAGATTTAACCGAATTACGTCAAGACCTCGACAATCGTATCCAAGCCCGTATAGAAGAAGTTAATACCATTGCCGACGACTTGGTACGCATCAATCAGGAAATTGCAGTTGCTGAAGTCGGAGGGCAGGTTTCGGCCAATGATCTGCGGGATCGGCGTGACAATCTGCTCCATCAACTTTCAGAGATCATACCAATCAATACCCTGATTGATGATTCAGGTCAGGTTGCAGTTACGGTTTTGGGTAGCCGTTTGGTTGACGGCCAATCCGCAAACCACCTTGTTGCAAAGCCCGGTACAGCCGACGGCCAAGAAACCGTCAATATCTTCTTTGAAAAACAAGGAATTGCCGCTCTCGATCCTGATCTAAAATCCGGCGAGTTGGGTGGTTTGGTCGACGCACGGGATCGAATCATCACATATCTTCTCGACGACGTCGATGAGTTGGCTCGCAGCATCATCAATGAAGTTAATCGTATACACTGCGCTTCCGTGGGATTGGAAGGCTATACGGAGATCAGCACACAAATCGATCTTCCGGACGGCGCAGATGATGTCGATTCGCTTATCACACTCAATCAGATATTCAATGATCCGCGTCTGCCCAGCAATGCAACAAACGCGGATGTCCCTTATGAGATTCAAGACGGTTCTTTCACAATTCGTGTCGCCGATGAAGACGGCGACACCCAAGGAAGCTTCGATGTTGCTGTGCGAACCGACGACACGATGGAGACTCTTCGCCAACGCATCGACCGGGCTGACGGCATCGTAGGTGAAGTTCTTTCGGGCGCTTCATTCGATCCTGTCTATGTGGAAGATGTTGTTGGAGTAACACTGTTTAATCGTGACGAGATTCTTCCATTTGCTGTAACTGGTGTTCCGCCTCTGGCACTTTCCGCTTTGCTGCCTGAACAACCTGTAGGCACCGGCGCGGGTCCATTTTCACTTGAAGTCCATGTCAAAGATGCAGATGGGGCGGAAGTGGACACAAATCCTGCAACACCCGCAGTCGATCCGTTTGTCGTGACAATCAACCCAGGCGACACCATGGTTGATTTCGTAACCAATTTCAACACGGCCACTGGTGGACGGGTTATTGCTCAATTGGTTGATTTAGGAGCGGAAACAGGTTTTGCACAACTTCAATTCACTGCCGGAAGACTTGATGAATCATTCTCGATTCAACAAGACAGCAGTGGAGTCATCAATTCCATCGATCTACCGATCACAGATCCTACTGTGCCGGTCTTGGGCGGAACCTCAACCTATGAGAAAGCATCCTTTGAAGCGGGAACAGACGTTATTTTCGGCGGCGGTACTCCCAGTTTTTCTCCAGCTTTTCCGGGTTTGGGAACTTCCGGTAATGGTCCCAGTGTTATCGGAAATGGAACATTTGAAGTTGTTTCATTGGATATTCTTGGGAATATCGTTGAAACAGTTACAGTCACCCTTGATTCGACGGCCGGCACAACGCTTACCGATGTCGCCAATGCGATCGACGCCAGCGCCTACTTGAGTGCCAGTATTAATGTGGCAACCGGCGAGCTGGTTATCGATTCGGATGGTGCGGAGAATTTCTTCTTCAGAAACGATGAGACCGGTCTCGTAAGCGCTTTGGGGCTTGAGGATGTGGCGGGTTACGGGTCCTATTACGGCCAAGACTTCAATACCGGTGAATTCGAAGTTGTCGTAGTCAACGATGAAGGAAGAGTGACCGATATTTTCCAAGTCGACATAGCTGCGGATGCCAACGATCCAACCGATGGCGTCGTAAGTCTGTCCGACATCGTGGATCGTTTTAATGATGCAGCGGCAGTCGTAGGCGCTCCCGTTTCAGCCAGTATTGTCGAGGATCCACAGGATAGTACAAAAAACCGAATTCGCTTCATATCAACATCCGATCATGAATTCACATTCCGCAGCGATGATTCGCGTCTTCTTGCAGCCCTGGGATTGCACCAAGGTCCGGCGCTGGATGAAGAGCTCAACGCTCCTATCGAAGACGCAGTGAATGTGGCCCGGGTTGGTGATTTAATCGGCCCGACAATTAAGGCAGAATTCGATACAGACGGACAAATCAAAATAACAACAACTCCGGGAAATGAGATTACATTTACGGATGATACATCCTATTTCCTGGCCGCCTCACAAATGAATGCGCTCTTCCAGGGCACAGATGCGGGAACGATGAAAGTATCCGCCACACTCTTGGAAAACCACGATTTGCTCGCGGCTTCAAAAAACGGCGAGGCCGGTAACAATGAGGCCGCTTTGCTCATAGCTGAACTTCAATTTGAGGATTTGCTGAACGGCGGTTCTCATGATGATTTTTACAGGGCAATCATTTCAGAACTGGGAATTGAAGGAGCTCAAGTTGCTCAATTTCTAAGTACAAACAACACAATCCTTACGGAATTGGAAACTCTTCAAGAACAACAGGCGGGTGTCTCCCTTGATGAAGAATCGATCAATCTAATCCAATACCAGCAGGCTTTTACGGCCGCAGCGCGGGTTATATCTGCAGTTGATGAAATGTTGGACATTGTGGTCAATGTGCTCGGTGCATAACGGATAGAGTCATGGTACGTATCACACAAAGCCTATTGGCAAGCAGAGTGCTCTATAATCTGCAAAACAATCTTGAGCGAATGGCGCTGCTACAAGAACAATTATCAACGGGACGCCGCTTAAACACTCCTTCCGATGATCCCGTCGATTTTCCGCGCGATCTTAGCCTGCGTAACCAAATCGCCGTAAACCGCAGATATCGTTCCAATATCGAGCAAGCCAAAACCCAATTGGAACTAACAGAGACAACACTCGATAGCGTCACCAATTTGATCCAACGCGCTCGCGAACTTACGGTTCAAGCCGGTAACAGCACGAATCTTGAAACACGCGCCGCTATCAATCAAGAAGTTGGTGAAATCCTGCAGCAGTTGATCGATTTGGGAAACACAAGTTATGGGGGAAAATACATTTTTGGCGGCAGCAACACCGACGAAAAGCCATTTGTCTATGAGGACGGGGCCGTCAAGTACTACGGCAACGATGAAACCGTAAAAGCCCTTATCGGCCAATCGATCGCCGTGGGCATGAACCTCACCGGAAACGAAACCTTTATCCAACAGCCCAATATAGTCACCTCCGCGTACTCCGTTTCGGATACATCCAAGCCAATCATTGATATCCTCGCTGAGATAAATCCATATTTTTCCGAAACACCGCCGGTTTCATCCGAACTTGGAAGCGGCACAGCTTCAGCGTCCCCCAATCCCGATAACTATGCCGATCCAAGCGCCAAGAATTTGGCAACATTTAGCATCTATGGCACCGAGATCACGGTTGATATCACCGTCGACTCATTAGATGACTTGGTTGAACGAATCAACACGGTCAGCCCCGATGTTGCCGCATCGTTAACCAGTGATGGTCGGCTGCAAATTACATCGACACGCAGCGATGCATTGGATCTTCAGGACGGGGCAAGCAATCCCGGATTCCCACCACAAGCCACATTTGGAAGTAATATCCTTTCCGCATTAGGAATGCATAGCCAAATCCAAGATCGCCGCGACCTGGATAACGGTTATCCATCCACAAATCCATTGGCCGCGCCGGGAGATCCCCGAAGTTATGTCAAAGTGACTTCGGATGTGTTGCTTTTTGAAGGCTCAGAAGTCGGTCCCGATAACGATCCCAGTATTCCCTTCCCCGACAACCTGGCCATTACCGACTTGCAGGCGAGCACCATCAGCAATCTCGAAGCGATACGTATCGTGATCGACGGCGAAACAATCGATATCGATCTCTCCGCGCTGACCCAAGGTTATGATAATCCAACCGATTTGGATCCAGCGGATGTTAACGCCGATAACGTACGTGGATCTTCAATGCAAGATCTATTGGACCTCATCAACAACGATCCCCGCTTGCAGGGCAGAGCGGTAGCCTATATAGACGATGACGGCAGCGGAATCGGAATCATGGCCACCAGTTCGACCGATGAGTTCTATGTTGAGAATGTATCCAAAATTTTTGGACGCGACATTACAACCCAATTAACAACAACAGCAGGTCCGCCAGTAACACGTACCTATACTCGTGTAGGCCCGGTCACAGAGGACACCAAACTCACGGACCTACCCGGTGCGCTTATTGATGCTACAGAAAATAGCCTCGGTATACGGCAAGACTCCACACCGTCCAATCCTACGAATAACGGAAAAATATCCATCATTAACGGCGACAAGGCCAAAGGTATCGATTTGGCCGATGCCGTCACCGTGGGTGATGTTTTGCGCGCTATTAACGATTCCGACGCCGGCGTAAAGGCATCGATCAATCCGAGCGGCACAGGCCTGACTTTGGAGCGGATCGATAACTCCACCGGCGAACTCTCAATCCAAGATATGTCCACCGGCACGATTGCCCGCGATCTGGGATTTGTCGGTTCATTGCCGCCCAAACGCGTTGTCTCGGATGCCGCTATACCGACACCGCCAGCTAATACATTAAACTCTGTTGGTATCACTTCAGGCACTTTCCAATTCCAGATACACGATCAGCAGGGCCGCGTTCTGGGTGACTACTCCATCCAGGTTGATGACACACTGACATTTGAGGAGTTTGCCGAACAACTGGATGGCCTCGATGGTTACTCGGGATCCAGCGAAGGACTTTTCTCGGTTAATGTCGTCAATGACCGATTTGTAATTCAAAGTAACTTCAACGGCCATACGATTTTTATCGATCCGGATGCCAACGATTCAGTTGCAGATCCCACAAATAGCAATCTTGTCGAAACATTGGACCTTGACGCTCCGACTTTGGTCACCGAAACCGAGGTCAATACCGCATCACCCGCGATCTTTCCGGTGATTGTGAATCAAGACACCGCCTCAATTCTCGGATTGGAAGGATCGGGGACGGTGGATGAGGTCGAGGAGCATAATATCTTTAAAACCCTGCAAGACTTGCAGGCCGCACTCAACTCCGATGACAACGAAGGCATTACCAATGCCTTAGCCGACATCGATATTGATCTGGATATCATTTTGAATTCGCGCACGGTTGTGGGCGCTCGCATCAATCGCTTGGATGCAACCACGCTTCGTCTTGAAGACAGTGAAGTTTTCCAACGTCAGCAACTATCGCTTTTAGAAGATGCGGATCTCGCCGCATTGATTACGGATTTAACAACGCAAGAGAATGCATTTAACGCCGCATTGGCCGCATCTTCGCGTGTGATCCAACCGTCTCTGTTGGATTATTTACGCTAGGAATAAAGACGATGTAAAGGAAGGAAAAAGTCCATGAACCCATGATGGGTTTTACGATAAGGGCCACGGAGGGCCGGAGACCACGCTGGGAGGAGAAACCCGTGTGGAATCACCCGAGGGCAGGTTAAGAATCGGCGGAGCTGGTTCGGCTGCCCCATGAAAAATACCAGCCGGAAATAAGTCCGGCGGAAAATTATAGAAATAAGCTTGAGTGAAAGGAGGAAGGGTCTATGGAAAACTTTGCCGGAAAGCATTTGGGAGACTCGCTTTTCCGGCCGTTACCACACTTCATGTCCTAAACCATCATGAGTGTGCACCAATAGTAAGACATGACAATGACAATCCCATTCTTTTAAAGATGGCATCCGGGGGTCAAATGACTCGCGGTGGGGCCGCCAGGGGCCGCCATCCTTTCCGCCACGTCCTTGTGGCATCTCTTCCTGCCTGGCAAAGACAATCCCGACGTTACACGTACAAGCGGCCGCTGATGCAATATCAAGCGGCCGCCTTCAATTAGAAATAGAATTGTCTATTTGGGTATTTTATTGATAATAAATATCAATAAAATTTCCGTCTAAATAAAGATATACATGAACTGAATAAATGTGTTACACTTTCTCCATACAGAGGAACCGGCGGCGATTCCTCTGTATTTCTAAGATCAACCTCATTGCTTCGCGCATCTATATTTTGTAGACAGCCGCACGGAAGGAGGGCATCATGAATTCCGGAATTCAAAGTGTTTCGGACATGATTTCATCCATTGTCAGAAGCATTTCCTCAAAAACTGCAAGCCAATTGCAAAAGGCGGATAAAAACGGGGATGGCGTTATCTCACGAGAGGAGTTCAAAGGTGGCGATAAGGCTTTCGCTGTCTTGGACCGAAATTCGGATGGCGGTATCGATACGCTCGATTTGGAAGAGATTTTTGGTTTACAGGGCAATGGAACACGAAGCCCTTTGCGCTCAATCCTCGAAGAAACCATGCAGCGTTTTGTAGAGGGACGCGATGAAGATAGTGACGGCCTCTTAAGTTACGAAGAGTTCGGAGGCAGCGAGGAAGATTTTAAACGGATAGACAAAGACGGCGATGGGCTGCTGGGTGCAGAAGAAATCACCAACGATTTCATCGAACGCAATCCTGAGTTGGCGGTACAGATCGAAAGGCTCACTGCAATCCTTGATAGCGCATTTGGAAATAATGAAGACACAAGCGCAGGCAATACATTACGGAATATCGCACGCGAGCAATTCGAGAAGTTTGTAAAAGAACGGGATACCGACAATGATGGCGGATTAAGCCGCACGGAAGTCAATTTGGAGGATGAGGCATTTCAAAAATTGGATCGTGATGGCGATGGATTGATTACCGCCGACGAACTTACAGACTCTTTTGTCGATGAAGTCAAAACATCCGGTGATGTACTGACACTGGACTTTTTAGAAGCGCTTATGCAACGTCTTAACGATCTGGCCCATAAACCGGATGAACGAATTGAACCTTTCAATCCGTTCGGTAACAATGTTGATGTAGAAGGTTAGTCAAAGGTTAGGGTGGCTCCTAAAAATCGCGCTTGACCGGCAAAATCACTGCCAGGAGCGTGTCCACCAGTATTTGGTCTCTTTATGCACATCCATCGTTGAACTTGGATCTACACGGCCTAGTGTAATCTGTACTGTGACCTTGCACATCATTTCCTCTTGTTCCAAGTCCGTAACAACGCCCTTCATCGTGAATTTGTTGGTTTTGACATAGTCCGCAGAGACAAAAGGCTTATCCAGTAAAAGCGCTAATACCTTGGTACCCACAGGGATGGGATCGAGACAACGCAGATAAAGCCCGCTTTTGCTCATACGCAGGCAGGTTGTTTCCAGAATGAGATCGTCTTTTTCCAGAACAATCCAAGCCCTGGTTACAAAATCGATCCATTTGCCGCCAAGGGCTTCGGGGCCGCGCTTCTTTCCGGACGAGGAAATAGGCGGCGGATTGCCCGAAGAATTTTTCGCTCCGCCTGCCGGGCCGCCGGTTCCTGATTTGGCAGGTTGCTGTGAAGCGGTTTTGGACGCGGCCGTATTAGGCGGCTTACGGATTGGTCGGCGGTCGCGCATGATCTACTTCTTCCTTTTCAAAAATGACAACGCTTCATCAAGCGGCGCTTGGCTGCGCCGGTTAGGCAAAACCGCACGTCCTGACTGGCGGTCTTCCAGGGCGCCAACCGCGATTTCTTGTAAGGCTTTCGTGGCGCTATCGCATAAAAGTGAACAGATAAACGCACGAGCCGTGTCTTTATCGAGACCTTCGGCAAAGACTTTCTGATCCTCCAAGGTTTGCGCCTTTTGAAAAGCATAAAGCGTCTTCCTTAGTTCGATCGGATTTTGAGGGCGAACCTGCGGGCCAAAAACTCCTGGGCAACAGCAATCCGCACCATTTCCTCGCCAAAAAGCGCCTCCATCTGTTTCCGCAAATTATTCTTTTCAGACATTGTGCCACCTTTGCAGGCTAATTTACCCCAATCCCATTCCATCGTTGCAGGGAACAAAGAAAGTGTCATGTATTCAAGTCAGTTCAATAATGAAGGTTCTCCCCTTTACTTCCCTTGCCGTGCCCCTATTTTCGATGTTTAGCTTGCCGGTCCTAACCGGCAGAGCTCTGTATGGTTACGTTCAAGACTATTCCTTCAGACGCGCCCCAACGGAGGAGTGAAGAAACACACCACGGGAGTATGGCGCCTCGAAGATTACGGCTCGAAGAAAGAACGTTATGGATACGCATGGGAGACTCTCTAAGAAAGACATCCAGCACACGCTGGAACAGGACGAATTTGAACTGCTAAAGACTCGTCTTACTGAATTCTGGCATGAATACGGAAAGATCGTGGTCTTTGCAATACTCATTGTGGTCTGTGCAAGATTGCTGTTTTGGGTCTATAAAAGCCATAGTGCTTCACAAGAAGCCGCCATGCAGACCCTATTGGCCAACGCTATTGAACAAATGCAGTTGGCCCAGCAGGCCCAAATGGGCAACATGCCGGCTACAGAGAATTACCAAGCGGCAATTACAAATCTTGATCAACTCATACGGGAACATTCAAAGGATCCAATTGCAGGTCCCGCGCAAATTTTGCGTGGCTATTGCGCAATGAAAACGGATGATCCCCAAACCGCCGTAGCGGCATTCGGTCAGGCTCTGGAAAAAACGAATGATCCAGCTCTGGAGATACTAATTCGTATCGCCAAGATTCAAGCATCGACAAACACAGCCGCCGATACTCAAGCATCCGTTTCCGAATTGGGTGAAATCAGCGAATCTCTTGAAGATGGACCCATGAAAGAAATGGTTACTTTTCTCATGGCCGAGTACCAAGAAAAGGCTGGCAACGATGATGCGGCCCTCGAGCTTTACCGGAGTCTTCCCGATGATTCTATGTGGCGTAGACTTGCTGATAGCAACGTTCGTTGGCTAGAAACCAAACCGTTACCGGCATTAAAGCCTTAATCTCAAGTTCAGATCGAGCCGGAACATTCTCGCTCCGGCGGCTGTAGCTCGAATTTCGCTTCCAAGGCCGTGTCTCCTATTCCCGATAAAAATTGGTGGCGGCGGCGGCTCCGCACTTTGCGTAACGCTATTCCACCAACAATGCATGCTGCGCGTTCGCAACGCGCTGCAAAACGGCTTATCGGTTGCCCGCAATGGAACCAGGCGGATACCGTTCTGACTTACGCCCCTATCGGGAGCGAACTGAATGTATTCCCCCTGATCGAAGCAGGATTGCAGGCCGGCAAACGAATTGTCCTGCCGTGTGTCGATGGAGACGAACTCCGGCTCTACACCATCCGTGATCCCCATACAGATTTACGGCCGGCTGGAAGATATCAAATTCCTGAGCCGGATCCGGCACGATGCCAACCACTTGAGCCTTTCTGGGATTTCGATCTAGCTATCCTGCCGGGCCTCGGATTCGATCCGCGTGGTGGACGAATCGGTTATGGCAAAGCCTATTTTGACCGCCTGCTGAGCCGTGTATTGACGAAATGTGGATCAAAGCGCCCCGATACAATAGGCATAGCCTTTGAGACTCAGCTGACCTCCTGCCTGCCCATGGACAACACAGATGTCCGTCTCGATTACATTGTCACTGAGAATTCCATCTACCGTTTTCAAATTAGCCGGGGAAACACCTGCTCGGTTCAAGAGACAAAAGCGCTCGGACACCGGCTTGGAGAGGCAATTCAGACTTCTACGGTATTCCTCTTCGAGGGGCCATTAGCGGCGGGCAAGACGACCTGCATCCAAGGTCTCACAGCGGCACTCGGAATCGACACGCAAGCGGCCAGCCCGACATTCGTCTATGAACGCCGGTATACGGCTGCTCGCTCCGGACTTGACGGCCTGGAGGTCCATCATTTGGACTTGTACAGACTTCCGGTGCCGGATACCGAAACAAATCCGGACACCGGTCTTGCTCATGACCTTGCCGATCTGCTTGAAACACCCGGTATCACATTGATTGAATGGCCTGATCGCTTGGGTCTGCAAACACCAATCGATGCGGTATGGTTGCATTTATATGAACCGAATGAAGATGCCGGAAATGAAAGCGGAATGCGGCACTGGATTCTTGAAACCGTTACCGAACAAACCGCGCACCTGCACAATGCACTCCTGCATTGCAAATAGCACGCTGCATAAATAACGATGATCTGTCTTGCAATCGATACCTCTACACGAGCCGGAACGGCCGCTCTTCAACAGTTTGAGATGAATCCCGGCAATAATGCCGATTCAGATCATAACTACGGAAAAACCTTAGCCGAGCTGACATTAGATATTGAAACAGTGCATGGCCGGCGGCTTCTGCCGACCATTCATGCATTATTGGATTTGGCCGGAATAAGCCTTAAAGAGCTTAACACCTGCGCGCTGGTTTGCGGACCGGGATCGTTTACAGGATTGCGGGTAGGACTGGCAACAATCCAAGGCTTGGCTTTGCCGTTCGGTCTCCCTGCTGTGTCGCTATCGGCCTTGGAGGTATTGGCCTCCGGTCTTTTTATCCCCAAGGAGGCCCGTCAGACAATAATCCGGCCGGTGATGCACGCACGGCGGGGATTTGTCTATACCGCGGCGTTCCGCGTCGCCGGAGATGATTGCGAACGACTGGAACCGGATCAGGAGATCACCGTCGATGAGTTGGCGGCTCAGGTAACTTCTCCGGCGATACTTTTAGGGAACGCAGTTCGGCTCCATGGAGAACTCTGGCGGGAAGCCTTGGGAGATACAATCCAATTGGCTCCCCCCGCATCTCATAGCATTTCGGGCCGCCGGTTGGGTATGATGGCCGCAAAAGGTTTCTTGGACGGCAAAGCGATCGCCATTACGGATTTGCGTGTCGATTATATGGGGCCAAGCCAAGCAGAAGTTAATTTCATGGCCCGGAAAGAATCTTAATCAATAGATTGGCCGTTTTCTGAGGTATCCCCCCAAACAGATGAATACAAACACGCATGTTGCCAATGATTCAATCCGCCGGGCCACAAAAGCCGATATTCAGGACCTTCTGATAATCGAACAAGAGTCTTTTTCGGATCCTTGGCCCAAATCGCTCCTGATAGAAGAAATGAGACGCAAGAATCCCGACGGTGTGTGGATTTACGAAGATAATCCCCCGAATATCAGCGGCTTTCTTTGTATGCGCAGCCTTTGCGGCGAACTTGAAATACTAAATATCGCCGTACAAAAAGAGCTGCGCCGTAAAGGTATCGGCATTCAACTCATGCGGTTTGCCATACAAACGGCAAAAAAAATGAATTATTCAGGTGTAATTCTAGAAGTCCGGGAATCGAACACAGCGGCACAAGCGCTATACGAACATCTGGGATTTATTGTCACCGGAAGGCGCCCACGCTATTACAACCGCCCCAAAGAAGACGCAATACTCTACACGCTTGATTTATCCAAAGTTCACGGCGTCTGTGAAATTCAATCGCAATGATTTGAGATAGGAATTAAATCGAGATTTATGCCTTAAGATACGCGCGCATTGCCGGAGCAGCATCGGAAAGACGTTTTTCCATCTCGACAATATCCATCATATTTTCGAGGAACCAAGTATCGATTTTGGTGATGTCATAAAGTTCTTCAATCCGATAGCCCAGTTTCATTGCATGACGTAAATAGAAGATGCGGCTGGGATTAGGCACACGCAGACGATTTTCCAAACGGGCAATTTGTTCGGCATTCAGATCGCTTTTCGATGTGGCATCTTCAAGCCATTTGATATCCCGCCCGTCTGCGCCCAGTCCGTGACGATCAATCTCCAAGGAACGGAGGCCTTTTTGCAAGGATTCTTTAAAGGTTCGGCCAATAGACATCGCCTCACCAACCGACTTCATCTGTACGCCAAGGGTATCTTCACTACCGGGGAACTTTTCAAATGCCCAACGCGGAATTTTTGTCACAACATAATCAATGGTTGGCTCAAAAGACGCCGGTGTTTCCCGGGTAATATCATTGGGGAGTTCGTCCAAGGTATATCCCACCGCGAGTTTGGCGGCGATCTTTGCGATTGGGAAACCGGTGGCCTTGCTGGCCAAAGCGGAAGAACGCGAAACACGCGGATTCATTTCAATCACAACCACACGGCCATTCTCCGGATTAACCGCAAACTGAATGTTGCTTCCTCCGGTTTCGACACCGATTTCACGAATAACCGCAATAGAGGCATCACGCAGTCGCTGGTATTCCTTATCGGTAAGTGTTTGGGCCGGGGCAACCGTTATACTGTCTCCGGTATGCACACCCATCGGATCGAAATTTTCAATCGAACAGATAATGACCACATTGTCGGCCAGGTCACGCATGACCTCGAGTTCGTACTCCTTCCATCCCAAAACAGACTCTTCCACTAACACCTGATGCACCGGGCTGTTCGAAAGCCCCCAATCCAGAAGGCGAACATATTCCTCTTCCGTAAAAGCCGTGCCGCCTCCACTGCCACCGAGTGTGTATGAGGGACGAATAAGCAGGGGGAGTCCGAATTTCTTGACCAAATCACGGCCTTCGGCCGCAGAGTTCACGACTTCGCTCAACGGTACTTCCAAGCCGATGTGGTTCATGGCCGCTTTAAAAAGATCGCGCTCTTCAGCCTTGCGGATCGCATCCAACTTCGCGCCGATCAATTCTACCCCGTAGCGATCAAGCACACCATTTTTGGCAAGTTCGACCGACACATTTAAACCAGTCTGCCCACCTAAAGTGGGAACAAGCGCATCCGGCCTTTCCTGGGCAATAATGGCCTCGACCACGTCAGGGGTGATCGGTTCGATATAGGTCCGGTCCCCCATTTCGGGATCAGTCATGATGGTAGCGGGATTGCTGTTGACCAAGACAACTTCGAATCCCTCTTCGCGCAGAGCTTTACAGCCCTGTGTACCCGAATAGTCAAATTCACAAGCCTGGCCAATCACAATGGGGCCGGACCCAACGATTAGGATTTTATGGAGATCTGTTCTTTTGGGCATAATGAAGTCCGCCAAACCTATCAATTGGACCCATTCGGAACCAGGGGCGGTTGCCTATTCCGGCACGTTAGCCAAGGTTTATTTCAGGTCCCAGTATCAAATCACGTCTTATGTCTTGGACAAAGATTTCCAATACGCTTAGTGCAATAAAAGCAATGATCGGGGAAAAATCGATAATTCCCCAACGCGCCCAACGAAACCATTGTCTAAATCGGCCCAAATAGGGCTCGGATAAGGCCCGTACAGCACGTACAGCAGGGAGATTCGCCCCTGGACCGGCTGCGGTCAGCCACGAGGCAATAATTGCTACCAAAAGTACAAACCAATAGAGACGTACAATGATGAGAATCGAATCAAGCACAAAAATAAATTCCGATAAAAGGAGATTGCCCGCACTGTCGAAGACGCGCAAACTGACAAGAGAAACAAACAAGAAATGCGCGACGAGAAGAAGGATGACCGATCCCCAGAACAGAGGCCACATACGGTCTGTTTTCCAGAGTGCGCGGGATATCCGAAAAACTTTGAATGTCCCTTCCTGAAAAGCCCGGTAGGCCGTATTGGTTAGAAGCACAAACCCGGATCGCGAAAACAGCGTGCTGGCAAACAAACAAGAGACTGAAACCCAAAAGATCAAATCGGCGGCCTGTTCAAAACTCAGCAAGAATCCATGCAAAGCCTCGCTTTTATCACCAAACATAGTGCTAAGTCCGGAATACAGAACGCCACGTAAAACCACAACACAGAGCATGGTTAACAGCGAACTCCAGAGATAGTAGCGCGGTGCTGTGGCAACAATAAATGTGCGAACGGGCTTAACAATCGGATCGGTCACTTGGTAAATCATTTGTATAAGTGGACCGAACTGGAAGTGAGATTGCTCATCCAAAAAATACCGAACAAAAAGCAGGACAATCAGCACATTAAAAACAAGAGTTAACAGTTGGAATAGCAATCCCATAACACAACTCTCTACCCGGCGGAGACCGAAAGATTAGCGGTTCGGCTCACTAACCGAGATATAGACATCTTCATAAAGTTTGGAACGCGCAGGACCTTCGGGTGTACGATCCTCTTGTTCAATATACAAGCGTAGGCGATAAAGGCCCGGTTCGGCAGGAGCCCCCACCAAAGTTTGAATTTCGACTTTCTCCCCTGTCAGCACCGGCCCCGGAATCACATAGGCGGCCGTGGAATTAGGCACGACCTGGCCATCGGCATCCCGAATCCAGTGATAGGCCAGACGATAGCGTTGATTGACGTTAATCCCCACCGGATTCCATGCATCCCAGCCATCGTTACGCAATAGAACATGGCAATGATATTGAACCGATGTTTCCATCAATTTTGGTATATCGTGATCGTAAACCAATCCGATGTAATGATTATCGCCGCCCAAATGCTCACGCAACAAATAGAAAAACGTATAAGGATCGACAACTTCATAATGACGATCCGGGTATTTTTCCTGCAGCTCGCGAATTGCAAAATAGAGATTTGCCGGAGTTGATTGAAAGCAACGCCAGACCTGAAAGTCCGGGAAACCATTAACGGGTTGCTCGGCGATCCGTTTGGCGATATCGGACGGCTCAGTATCGAAATGAGTCAAATCTCCCGCGATTTGGATGAATGGAACGAGTTTTTTCGATAGAGATTGGAAGAATTTATTTTGCGTCACCACGCCATGTGGAGAGAAGTTGAAAAACATCTCCTGTGTTTTTTGATCCAAATCCCCTCCAAGGCCATTGATAACCAAACCTGTTATTTGATAATCGAATTTGCGGTACCATTTCCGGTTAAAAAGCCACCAATTCCAGTCGGCCGATTTAAAGGGAGAGTGCTTGCGGTCTTGGAACAAAAACGCCGGATGGATATACCCCGCTCCGGAACTCCCACCGACAAAATAATCCCGGTCCGTACGTGTGTTATACAAATATTCGAACATCTGCGAACCACGTTCCGAAACGCTGGGATTCACCCCCCAGGTCAAATCCAGTCGGCCACGATAAGAATCATCCCAAATCGTGGGAATCGCATGGCTCAGCCACGCCGGGGAATCGTAATCCCCCATATAAAGTAGAAGATATGTGTGATTCTTTGTATCGCCGCCAAGTCTTTTCTCGACGGTCTCGCGGCTGGGAATGAGGTTCTGTTCATAGCGGTCAGCGAGCCGGACATGACGAAAGATGGAAGCATTGGCCATTCCCCCCAGGGCATAGGCGTCGCCTTCAACATAACAATTATAGGCGCTGACAATCGAAAGGAATTCCCACTCCGTCTCTTCCGGCGTCTGCATCCCTTTATAATAGGGGGCCGTAGTGGTGTATTTCGCAAACCAGGGAACAAAACCTCCGATACTGGAAAATTTCTGCCCGCTGTGATTGCGATACACCGTTTGCAGGATTTGTTTTAAAATAAGTTCATCCGTTCCCTGGTGAGGAAATGGATGATTATGTCTTTGTGCCAGGAAAAGATCATCCGGCGCAATCTCACTCCACCAGGGATCCAGATCGAAAAAGAAAGCCTTTTCGGAAACGTAGAAATCCATATTGAGCACGCCGCTATTGGCCAAATCATCGCATTGCCATTCGGGAGTCTCCGGATCCCAGTCGATGCCATCCAGGTAGTAGGCAAGGTACTGATCCGAGCAAAGTTGAGTTTCCAAAAATTGCTCAATCGCCCATACATAGGCATCACATTTCCGGCTTTCTGTGGTAGGCGTGTGCTTTGACGTATCCGGAATCTGACCTGTGCCCCGGAACTTGCCGACCAGAGTCTGCATGACTTCCAACTGCGGTCCGCTGTCGACAATCTGTTGATGGAGACTGTTGGCTTCCGGACGCACATCGCGTCTTACCGGCAATTGGCCTAATACACCGCAAACGGTCATGGCAACATTGGCGCTGGCCGGAACTCGTTCATCCCAAAGCACAACACCATCGTAATGTTCAGCAATGTCAGTAGCCGTCAACAATGCTTCAAGAGATTCAACTTCCACAAGGTCGTAATCGGCCAGCAAGCGCCCGGGATAACGGAGGTACTGCAACCAATACTTATCCAAATTCATTTGATGGCCGCTGATTCCCTCGTGAAGAAAGACTACATACAGCAACGTATCGGGGACACTACGGCCCGACTCCACCGGGGCGACAGGGCGGTTTACCAGCCCTTGAAGCCCTGAAACAAGGCGCAGAACATCAGAACGCCAAGCAACCGAACGCTCCGGCTGGGCCTTGAAATAAGCCTCAAGATCAAAGACATAAAGGTTTTTTGAATTGGCCGTACAGGCAAGAAAGATTGCCGCCAAAAGGGTCAGGAAACAAAGGTATCGCCGCATACTCATCTCGTTGGGCACCGTACCGGTCTCATCCCCGCCTACCTCCGCCTTCCAGGCGAAATACCCGGCATGCAGTTAAGGCTATTTTCCCGACCCGATATTTCATTGTGACGGACTCATCCTGATGGCGCAAGATTTCGCGTTAAACACAGAAAATACGCAACACCGGATAAATAGCAAACCTCTTCGCTCTATTGCGCCCAGGGCTTTGGGCCATCGCGAAAATCATCCATCGAAGAAGGATAAGTATGATCCCGCGAGTTCCAAAGCATTTCACCGAAATTGGGACAAGCCGGTTCGGTCGTTACAATTTCCCACGTTCCGTTGATTCGATTCTTCTTCCAACTCCACCATGATTCAACTTCGGAATTCCTTGGGATACGGGCGAATCCATCCGCCCCCCAAGGTTCATCCCACATCATGACACCCCGCCAAAATCCTCCCAGTTTCATACGGACGACGCCTTCGGATGCCAACCGGGACGTATCCCAGGCATGAATGGTCGCGGCACAATATGGCCTCTCCATACGTTGAAACCACCAAAGCCATGCACGCAAAGCATAATCGCGGTCATAGCCGTTGGGATCGGTATAATCCTGCGCATAAAATCCCGCCAATGCGCGAATATCTTCGGCTTCAAATGCCGAGATGAAGTTACGCAAGCTATCTTTGACTTCATCGGCAACCGCGCGGTCCTTGGAAGGCAATCCAGCCCCTAAATCAAACCACTCCTGATGTTCGGGCCGTGTATCGGCAAAGGCACGCAGGCGGCTTCGGCTTGTTTCACCTTGAGCGGGAACTTCTACAATCTCGGCAATTCTCGACCACTCCGAATCGAAGACCAAGCAATCCAAAAAGTTAACGCTGCCCTCGTATTTCTCCATGACTGAAGTTTTCACACGCACCCCGAGCACATTACCTGCCTTAACCGTTACAATTCCTTCGGGTTTTGAGACTTTTTGGAGGATTTCCCAATGAGCCCAGTCCGAACCGATGGGGAATTCATCCGCTTTCTTTTCGCCATAGTTCCAAAGACAGATTTCATAGCTTTGCGCGCCGGGCACAGGTTCCCAAGAAAGGCTCACGCGGTCCCCATCCCATGCGGCCTGCAATGCTTTGACCGCTTTAGGCGTCTCAATCGAGAAGTCTTGCTTTTCGTATAGATTTTCTTGCGTCTGCATGACATACGTAAAACGTCCCACATGCTGCACATAGGCCGCTTCCCGATCCGGTTCGGGATAAAGTCCCTCCAATAATTTCTCATACTCCTCAACAGATCCGCATGCTCCCGGTTCGATAACACGCTCAAATTTCTTATGAATAGGCTCGGATGTGCCATAAGGCAAAATGGGGATAAAAAACGCGCGGTTTCGGTTCGGAATCAGTTCGTGTTGAAGCCCCCGCGCATAAACACCATAGGCGGCACGCGCCAAATAGCCTTCTTCGGCCATAAAATCGACATCGCGCAGAATTTGATGAAAATCGGCCAAAGACTTTGAACGCGGCACTTGATAAGCAAGTTTCGCTTTTTGATAGAGTTCGTCCCGGTCGGCGATCAGCCCCCGGTGAATCACTTCCCGCATAGTGGGCAGAATATCCTCATACCAAACATCCGGACGGGCGTGTTCGAACAAATCCCAGTTCGGCTCAAAACCGTATACAGTGGCGCCCAGCATGGCGGCCTGAAGGATCATGGGCCGATAGATGCCTTTGGGGAAAACAGGCACCCAATTTTCAGGACAAACACCAAATACCCCCGGCTCAACAAAATTGGCGTTCTGCCACCACCATGACTGCGGCTCTACTCCCCAATTATCCACAAAATCCGCCATCCACAGGCCCCATGTCGAAGTCTGACGGGGCAAATGCTGCGGACCCAAATGCTCATTTTGTGGAAGTACATATGCCCGGTATGTCTGCAACGTATCCCGTAATTCTTGTGAAAGTCCATCTGTGGCGACATGCAGCCAACGCAACTGTTGATGTTGCATCGAAGTGTGGATGCCATGACGAGCAGCCATCTTTGTTAATTCAATCATGTAGCGGATTCGCAAAGGTGTATAAATCTCATGCGCATCCGTCACTTTTGAATAGAAAGACGTCCGCATCTCGGTCGCCTGAACGGCGACAATCGAATCGAACCGTTCGATTAGCTTTTCGACATATTTCAATGGGAAAGCATATTCCGGATGAGGATCGAATACCTGAAGGCACGTGGGCACTCCCGCAGCCTGTAGCTGTTCAAGAATTGCCACAAATCTCTCGTACCGGTGTTCTTGATCCAGATACCGGCATTCAATTTGAAAGATGCAATACGGCCGCAAATCTTCGGGCAAATGATTCCAATCGTTAATTATATTCTTAACGTTGACTTCGACCCCGTCGGTATTGCTTCCCTGCCATATAATCAGAGGATGTTCCCGCGATATCTTCAACCTGGGTGGTTTGGCATCAGCCGGTAATGCGGAAGGCTGGCCATGGGCGATACAACAAAAGATAAACAGGACGAATCCAAGAGATAAAAAATTCTTGGTCGATTTTCCGGAAAGATTTCTCAGTCTCATAGAAACGATCTCAATCCTTCAATTTTAGACTCGTATTACCCGCCCCGACTTCCTGGCCAGAATCATATAAACAACCAAACCGAGGAAGACAAGCAATGCCCCCGCACTCAAGGCCCCTCCTTGAGCGGCGCCCGGCAAATGATACGTAAACACGACTTCGTGATAGCCCGGTTCAAGCCGGACCGAACGGAAATAGCGGAAAGCCCGATAAATGGGGACATCTTCACCATCCACACTGGCCTTCCAGCCGGGAGCGAAACGTTCCGAAGTCACCAACCAGCCGGAGTTCGCCGCCCATCCGGTGCAGACGACACGATTAGGGCCGGCCATTTGGAAAGACCAATCCATATTTTCCTCATGCGGAAGCACATCAGAGCTAGTCCCTTCAGTTAAGGGATACCTCTTCGGCTTCGGCGCGGATTTCAATTTTTCGAATAGATTCTGCTCGTGCTCAGCTGGTGACGGCAGAAAGCCGGATTGCAAAATCAGTTCTTGTGTCTTTAGCTCTTCAGAGACATCCGTAACACGTGGTTCATCGGCATCTTCCGCGTTCACAAGCATTAACGCTGAAGATTTTGTCGATGCTACCTCAATCGCTGTTCCGGGTGGTGCGCCGACAAAGCCCACAAACGCATGAGACCAGCGGTATCTTTTACGCATATCAATTTCCAGGCCGATTGACCGCATTGCCTCAACTGTTTCGGCCTGCAAAATATTGGCGGCTTCATCGCGAATTGCGCCGGCAATTAGAGTCCCTTGTGGAAACGATTGCAAGAATTCCGACATAGCCCGGTTGGCTGGCGCGCCTGGCAGCACCCCGATTGTCTGCGGATCATAATCGCTGATAATTTTGAAGACACGGCTGTCGATAACGCTCCACGTAACCGGATCGACGGCAACCAGATTATAGCCGGGTTCATTTAACGCCGTTTCGATCCCACCGACAACAATGGACGCCGAATCTTGGGGCGCTGAGCCGATGCCCGAATGTGGTGCGCTATAAATTTCTATCGGCACAGTAAAAGTTACATTTCCAACTTGGTAGTTCAGCGGAAACCGTGCCGGACGTTTGGATTCCATCAATTTATTCCATTCCTGCCTTGTAACTCCTGCTGCGGGCACAAAACGGGTTTTGGCGGGCTCCATTTGTTCAGGTGCGTCAAGCACCATCCCTTGGTCCGTAACAAGAAACATAGCCTCGGTAGCCGAGGCCACTTCACAGGCCATTCCCGGTGAGGCCCCCTTGCTACCAATTACGATATGCGCAATTCCATCTTGACGCCGCAAGTCCAACGCCGCTCCGCACGAACGCAAAGCCTTTAGAGCCGGTTCCATGATGATATTGGTAGTCTGGTGCCGATTGGCAATAATCACGGCACATTCCGGGGGGAGCAAATCAACAAAAGCTGCCAGGCGGCGATTGACAGGCATTTGCGGATCAATCTGCATAACACCATCAATCGCAACGTAATCGTCGAGAAGATTGAAAGAATCCTTAGCGATCACCTCGCCGCTGGAAGGATCGATTGCGACGATATTGTAGCCCGGACGGTTGGGACTGATTTGCTTGCCGCGCCAATAGATCAATGCCTGTTGGCGTACACCATGCAGCGCTCCACTATGTACGAGCAACGTGCCCGAGAGTTCCACATCCGTTTTGCCAACACACCAGACTGGAGCTTCCTGAACTGTTTCGGGTACGTCCGAATCGAAAAAGATTGCGACATTATCCTTGGGAAAATCCTGCACGGACAACAAATCAATACCCAAGGATTGGGCAGGCAGAAGTTCGGGAGTAAGAATTAAGGAATCAGCATAGAACCGTGCTCTTGAAAGTGGATTTGTATGCTCCCAAAGATAGATGCCACGTTCGGTCCATGGTCCTTCCCTTAGTGCCCACGGCCAACTCAAACCGGGCTTATCATTCAAAATGAATTGGACTCCTAAAAGTTCCAGGAGCATATGATTGGTCTGGGGATATTGAACAGCCGATGCAACTGTCGTCTCTATCGTCTCCAGTGGTTTCAGCGGCGACTCTCCATCGACTTCTTCAAAATCGAACACTGCGCCGGAATACAGTCCACGTTCAAGACCTTCATACAGAAAAATTTTCGTGCGGTAAGGCTCAGAAGCGGATGTGAGTTCTTTGACAACATCGTCTTTCACAAATCCACCCGGTCCTTCACGAAGGTCAGCCTTGGGAGCATGCGCAGTCAAATCGAACCAAAGCAGGAGCCCCAATCCCAAGCAGAGGATTCCATTATCAACTCTGCGGGCATCACGCAGCCACACCAGCAACGCGAATAAGACTGTAAAAATGCCGGCCATGAACAACGAACTCAAAAAGGAATCGGCCGATTCAGAAGCACCGCCGGAAGAAATCCGCATAGCGGCCATAATCAGGATCAAGAACAGAAGCGCGGCAGCCCAAACACCACCGGCAATCAAAATCCATTTGGGCCACGGCGATCCCGATTTGCGCTCACGGAGATAATCGATTCCCTTCCCTGCGGCCAAATGCAGCGGCAAAGCAACAATACCCATCCACCGGCTGGCGGCCCGCACCGATGAGAGCCAGGGAGTTAAGACATAAAGAAAATCATGCAATCGCGTCAACGGCCCGAATGATAAAAGCACTCCGGCGGCGGCCACGATTAACATCGCCTCGGATGCGCCTCCACGCCGTAGACATGCCAGCGACAATACGGCCAAAAAGAGGGTGACGATTCCTACATAAAAAATCTCGACACCCCAGTCTTCAGAGACCTGCAGACCGCCCGATTCTTGCGGAACAGGCGGTATCTGTTCGGGAAAAGCAAGATCAAAAAGTTCTTCGGGCTCCAGCGCCAATGTGGCGGAATCCTCATAAGAGGCCCCCGTACGCTCGCCTTGGGATACCAACCCAAGAAAGGGCATCCACATTGCGGCGCTTAATAGGAACGCCAAAAGAGCTGCCGCGCCAAAGCCCAACAATGGCTTTCCATAAACCGCGAAAGGCTTTGGCTCAACCGGCGAATTCGAATCGTTATCGCTATCCGTGGCCCGTACAATCCCGCCCCGCCAGGCAAAATGAATCGTCCTTAGGGACAAGGCCAACAAGACATAAAAGGCCATCTGCGGGTGCCCGGCGGCAAGCAGACAGAAAAGTGAACCGGCCAATAGCAGAAGGTCTTGCAGTCTGCGGCGGCCTAGATACCCCTCCAAAGCCCACCAGGCCCAGGGATACCAGGCCATAACCTCAATCAGGCTGACATATTGCCTTTTGGCAATCAAAAAGCCCGTGCAGGCAAAACAGAGCCCCGTTATAACGGCAGCGGAATTGGAAAGTCCTAGACGTTTGCCCAGCCGCGCACAACCCCACCCCGCAAAAACCAAGTGAAAGGCCAGAAACCATTCAAAAACCAAATAGGGAAAACGCCCATCCTGCCAAAAGAACAACAAAGCCAGGTTTAATGGGTAAAGCGGGGAGACTTCGCAATTGGCCATGCCCCCCGGCCATCCGGCCAATTGGTCCATGCTCCAAGCGGGCCAATGCCCTTGAAGCAATTCACGCAAAAACTCGACACGGGCGGGATAATCCTTGGTGACGATATCGCCCGCCAGGTGCATTTCATCCCCATAGCGGGCCATAAAGACCTGCCAGTGCACAAGCACAACCGCCGCTAACAAAAACGGCAATAGCATGAGTTCCAAACGGCTAAAAACCGACTTGGGCCGTGACGAGTTCGGATTTTTGGATTTATTCCGCTTAGGAGACATGCGGGAAGTTTACCGCAGGCAGGCGCATGTGTCCCGCTGGAGGAGCAGATACAGTCTCAACAGCACAAGATTCCCGGACTTCGAACGATTGATCACGCAACAGGGGCGGGGCGGTCCACAATAAGATTGTGCAAATCGCGAAGTATAAAATAGGCCAAAGCCAAAAGGAATGTCATCGTCCCAGCCACACCGGCGATTACGAGGCGTTTCGGCGATTCAGCCTCATCATCGGCAACCGCTGCATTGAGTACCTGCAACACAACCCGGTTTGAAGATACCGTTGCCTCAGCCCAACCCTCTTCTTTGTCAATTCCACTTTGGATTTCGAGGCTCAATATCCATTCTGAACGGGCCACATCTTCTTCCATCTCCCATTCAATTCGCTTTTGTTCTAGTTCCTTGATCTCCTGCTCCAACAGAGGAAGTTCTTCAACAATTTTGTCATATTTTGCCCGGTCGCCATCGAGTTGGGCCTTTAAACCTTTGAGCTGAGCCGTCAATTGCAGATAGGCATCATTCACGGCTTCACTTGTAACAGTCGCTTTCAAAATCCCTGCAGCCGATGCATTGGGATTCTTTTCCCGGAGCGATTCCATCAGAACGGGATTCTCAATTAAGCTGTTTTGGAGAGGTACTGTCGGTATCATTTCCGACAATGCGGCCTGCAACGATTGAATGCGCGCTCCCAGTTCCAGTTGAGAAATCTCCAAATTGGATTTTTCCGCGCGGCGAAGTTCCATCGTGCTCAGTTTTTGGCCGATCTCTTTGACAAGAATCTCCATTTTGTGTGTCTTCTGCAGTTCCAAATACTTCTGCCGTAAATCGCGAGTGGTCTCATGCCGGTCGGAGAGGATATTGATAAATTTATTTGTCGAGCGTTGCGCCTCTTCCAGTTCAAGATCATCGTTTAGTTTTACCGCCTGCTCGGCTAAGGCATTGCAGACATCGGCAGCCAGTTGCGGATCTTCACGCAGTTCCACATAGATTTGAATGATCGGCGTTTCCCCCACGCGGTCCACGCTGACACGTGTCGCCAGATCTTTGGCTTTTTCCATATTATAAGGAGCGTCTTTAAGTTGCGGGAACTTTTCCAGCACCTTTAGCAATTGAGGCTCGCCGGTAATGAAGTGCTCATACGTCTCCACAGACACCAACTTTTCGCGGGCCATGCTGCGTGTCCCAATATAAGAAGGTTTGACATGCAGCTGCGCCCATGCACCATAGCGGTCCGGTAAGAGCTGGCTGGCCGCAAAAGCAAGAGCCGCCGCCGCAAAGGCCAGTCCGAAGATTTTTCGGCTGCGATCCCAAATTACCTGTACAACCGCGCCTAAGTTGATCTCACGATCGGTTGTCTGTGGATTCACGTATCTTCTCCTAAGAATTATCGCGCGGTTCTTCGCCCGCACTTTGGGCAATATCGAGTTCGAGTAAGGGTACGATCAGATCTTCACGGATCATGACATCATATTTATCCAGCAGGGCCTGTTTCCAAGCCGTATACCTTTCCTCTTGAATCAAATGAGGAACTTGTTGCTGCACAGCTTCATCGTCGAAGGGTATCACAAATTCAGGCTGTTGCCTCCGAATAAACATGAAACCGTATCCGGTATGTGTACGAGCCACGGGGGATAGTTCACCCGGCTGCGGGTGGCGGATCTCCTCCATAAATTCGGCCCCGAAATTCGCTTCAGGACTCATGGTTCCATGAACATTGTAGATATTCACATTGCCAAGGTTTTTGGTAACAAGTTCGTCTTCCGAGTATTTGGCAATCATGGGTTGAAACAGCAATTCTTTGGATTTGACATCCGTCCCGGAAGAGATCAGTCCAGCGGCCTGTTCGCGATATTCTTCGGCTAGTTTCTTGGCTTCTTCCTCACTACGGCCCACAAAGCAGGTTTTGATTTTATCTCCGAGCGATTCCTCGGCTCCGGCTTCCAAGATTTCTTCATTTAAATCCAACGCCAACGGGGCCAATTCGACCGCCCCTTCCCTTAGAACATCGTAGATACGATTGTCCCAGAGTTTGGGCGCTGGAGCCAAAATAAACGCAAAAGCCCCATCTTGAAGATTCTTAGCCGCCTCGATGGCGTTTTCAGGGGTCTTTTCGCCTTCTATTTTCTTTACGGTATACACAACCAGCCGAACAAGATTTTTGACAACGCCGGCCGGGGGCTCATGTCTCGCTTCGATCAGGAAACGACGCCCCTCGGTATAGTGCGGTTTTGTAAAAAGCGATTTGGTATTGGCATCATAAAAAGCGCGCTTATCCTCATCGGTGATTGATTCCCAGATTTCTTTCTGTATTTGTTTGGTGATCTCTTGCACGGTGAGCTGGTTCGAAATCAGCATCCGTAGATGGGAGCCGGTCACACCGTGGACCATATTATTGAAGTGCTCTTCATTCCTGGCCGAGCTTTTTAGTTGTGCCAACGCCTGTTCAACATCCTCCTCGGAGGTCTCTATTCCCTGTTCTTTGCTTACTTCGACCATCAATGCATTGAGAACCACCTGCCGCAGTTGGCTTTGCATCTGCTCCGCAATCAGCGGGGTTTTGTCAGGGTTTTTTGCAAGATACTGTCCCCATGGAATGGCTCCAACTCCGAGGCTGTCCCGGATTTGCCCGTAACTCACAAATCCGCTCGACCAAGAGGCCACGATTGTATCGCCGGGATTGTTCTCATTGATCTGGCCGATAGCCGGTTGCGAAACATCTTCAGATACAGGTTGCTTATCGCCGCAGCCTCCAAAGATTCCCAGCAAAACACTCAAAACAACGCAAAATAGACCGGTCTCTTTACTGAGCCGGTGATCGAGAAACGACATGTTGACTTTCCTATTATAGGAATTAGCGATGCACACTGCGCGAAACACAGAATGCACCATTACACGAGAAAAGGATTATCGCTATTCCTCCGCGTCGATTTGAAACGGCGGTTCGCGGTCAGGATAGCGTTTCTTCCAAAACTCCAAATATAACTTTTTCCGGATTTTGGCCTGAGCCTCCGGGTCGGCTTCTTTCATAGCCTGGTCGGCTAAATTTTGCTCATTCTGGAATTTGTTTCCGTATTGTTCAAAGTACTGCCGTTTTGCCTCAGCCTCTTCTTCAGGCGATAACTGTTTGGGCACACGTGAACCGTTGGGCGGCTTATATTTGTCAGACTGCAATTTTAGCTTTTCGCCGTACAGCTCCATATACCACTTTTTGGCCTGTTCCTGCTCCTCTTTTGAAGGCATATAGGAAAGAAGATCCGGACGGTTCATAAAGTCGGGACGGCGCAGCAGTTTCAATTCATACGTAGCTTCCCCCAGCCGCATCGTGGCGACTTTGGGCTCCAGACTTTCCAGTAGCACACCGTTGGGAAAAGCAAACCCCTCTTCAACATCGTAGGATACATTGTGGATGGTATCTTCGATTTTGCCCTTTTTGCGGCTGCCCAACCGGGTATAACTCACATAATTCAACCCAAGGAGTTTCTGAGCCAAAATTCCCTTTTCGTCTTGAGCTAGGGCGGCATCCGGAGTTGCGCCCTCAATTGACTTTGATTCGTGGATAGCGGTTTGGGATGACTCAGCCGATTCTTGTGGGACAAGCTGAGATTCGGTAACCGTTGGGAGGTCCACATCCGAAAACGTTTCACGCCAGGGGGTTTCCGGAAGTTCAGGGGTTGGCGGGGGGATTGGCCGTACCGAGACTTCGCGCAATGGAGCTGTAGACGGTGGTTTCCATACGACAATTACGGCCACGGCAACCAAAACCAACAACAAAACAAAACTAGGCCAGATTACGGTCCAGCGATCACCCATCTAATTTGGACTCCCTCTCATGATTCGCTCATAGAACGATTCCCCGCAGTATAGCGCAACGGCACCCCGAAGGGTGCCGTTGTCGGAAATAGACTAATTTCGGATAACGATTGACTCTCATCTAGCACTCGAGCCCGAGGTTAGAGATCACGACCAATAAATCTCATCGTAATATTCTGCCAGCATGTACTGTTCCGGAGACAGGCCGTTAGGCTCGCTCAGGCCAAGGCAGCCAGATCCATCTGGGCGATCCGTGAGGAGGACGTAGCAGACTTGCCCATCCGATTCGGTGTACGTCCAAAGCCAGTGCTTCTCCTCTGCCACCTGCGCAGTGCGAACAAACTGAAGAGACTCTTCCTTCGATTCGTCTAAGTCTGCCGACTCCATGCGAACATATTCCATTATCTCCTCGGTGGAGACAGGGCACGAGTCCGGGGTGTCAGGTGACAAGCGGGGAAATGACACCTCGATGTTCGACCAACCAGCAGCGTCCTCAGGCAATTCATCTCTCGGAATCATGAATCATACCCTGACGACTTAAACAAACGGCGTTATGCCCGGATCAGTAGCCGGATGGGAACACGAAACGATCTTTGTCATAGCGCCAGATAAACTCGCCGCCTGAGAGAGTTCCCTCTTCATCACCATCGGTGGCTTCATAAATACCGGCCATATAGGTGACCAAGCCAAAGTGTTTCTTATCAGTGGTCACAACCGCGTATGAGTTGCCATCGATAAGATCCGCCGTGGAATCCATGAAACTTGAACGGGTACGACCGGCCAAGATTTCTTCAGTGCTAATGCTGTAGATATCGACATTTGCGCCCAGATTCACGATACCGGCGCCAGAAGTAACAACCTCGATAAGACCGTCTTCAATCACAAAGTCAGCCTCTTTGCTCAATACAGCGATCACCGGACCACGATCAGTAAAGGAGAAACCATGCGGATCATCCACACCGTCTGTCAATGTCGTCACGCCCGTTCCATCTTCGCTGATGATAGGAGGAGCAGAGTGGAAAGCCAGCGGCATCGGCCACGTGAATCCAACCAGTTCAAAAACGCCGTCGTTGTTCTGGAAGGTCAATGAGACATTCGGCGAACCATTAAATCCACCGGCCTCAAATTTCTTCATAATCCTGGCGCCTTGATACCAGCCCATTTCCAGCGTGGGCGGTGCAAGCCGTGAACGTATAAACAGCTGTTGAAATGCGATTAGCAGAACGTTGAAATCGCGGAAACTGCCCACATCGACATGAACCAGTTTTTCGCCTTCTGCACCACGTTCACTGCGGAAAGTTTTTGAGTAAAGGACTTGATTACGTCCCAGTGCCTTCAAATTGTTATAAGCCGTGATTGCCTCGGTCTCGCCTTCAACAACAGTCGTGGGATCGAAGTTATTGAATGACTCATTGCCTCCATCACGGATCAACAATACTTCGGCCTTCCATCCACGTCCATCGAAGACTTCCCGGATACGGATATCCTGCGAGAACGGCAATGGAGTGCTATCGGTCGGAAGTGCGAAAGTCTCAAAACCAAGAGTTTCTTGATCTGTTGCTGTCGGTTCAAAGAAGTCGACACGCGGCGTATACATCGAATAACCGACGGTAACATTTACACGAACGCGATCACGGCTTTGTTCAAGCGGAAGCGCACTGATGGTGTCGCCGGTATTGAATGAAATCATATCGAAGAAATTAAAGAACTGAGTTAACGCTTGTTTCAGTCCGTCACGATCATTGCCACTTTGGTCAAGATAATTTGCTGAAGCCAAGGACATAATCGTGTTGATATCTTCATTCCCAAATGCGGATAAAACATCGCCGACCAATGTGGGAATACGTTGCAGGTTGAACGGAACGGTCTCGATATCGACAACCTTATCATCCGCACGGCCGGGCTCATCACCAAAGACGTTGCTGTCTGTCGGCAAGGCAACCGTTGTGGTCGTAGCCGGATAGATTAAACCACCGCCGGTCATGAGCAGGTAGTCACGCGCCTGATTAGGCACTTGCACGATTGAGCGAATGGAATTCGTCTCTAACGGCAGACCGATCTTATTTGCCGGGCCATTGGAGGAACGTGAAACGATATTGCCGAATTCATCCGTGATTAAGAGGCCACTCACCGTATCGCCGGAGCGTGTCAGCACCATATCGGCGGCTTGAACTCCATCGCCAAAGAGCGCGCCATTGCCACCAACTCCTTCGGCATTACCCACAACTTCAACAGCGCCGTTCGTCCGCAACAGGTACAGACCTTCGGCATTGGGAGTCAGGGCCATATCGCGATAGAGATCCGCGCCGGCATCGTCACCGGTAATCTTGCGCTGGAATTCCTTATGCGCACCTGCACCCAGGGCGATGATTTCACCATCACGATCCAGAATGTATACCGCGCCGGATATGAAATCGGCTTCGACATCCACAATCTCATCAATGACAGGCGCATCGGGATCGACAACCAAATCCGTAGCCGGATTACCAGCCAAAACCAACTCGTTATTGGCATTTACATATTCATTCAAGACACTGCCGATATCCTGACTCACCAACAACCGTCCGCCGCTGGAAACCACCAAGGCGCCACTGAAGTTGCTGGTCAATTCCATATCGACGGCGGTCTGTTCCAAATCGCCAAGTCCAGAAACACTTTCAAGTGTCGGACCTTGGCCAAGTTTACGGATTGTTCCATCCGAGAAGAGTTTGTAATAATCGACAACATCTGCTGTAAGCGGATTCTCTTCATCGCCGTCTTCTCCGGCAACGTAAGCGCGAATCGAACCATCGCTATACACAAGAAGTTCTTCATTAATGTTGTCCGTAATCACGGCATAAACGTAATAATTCTTCCGGGGATCGAATCCATCGATATCGTCGGGAAGACTGATGATCAAACTTGAAACTTCACCTTCTTGCAGGCTTGTCGCAATCAATTGACCGTCGGCATTTTTGTTATCCGTATCCACATACAATGAAACTTCGGCCACATTGTCGGGATCGAAAGCTTCCCAAGCGATCACAAATTCAAGTTCTTCATTGCTGGGATTCTCACCAACACCGGGGCTGGTAATTGTGATTGTGGGCGGAACATTATCGCTACGCACCGTGATTTCGCCGGTGGTAATCGACGCGGTGGATTCGCCTTCGAATTCATGGTTTCTAATATCTGCGATATTAAGGAAGGTCGAATAAAGCAATCCTCTGGCTTGCTGGATCACATTCTCGCCCTCTACCGGATCGGCCGGATCGGGAACGTAAGCTTCGCGTTCACCCTGGCGGATGCGGGCAATAAATTTGTCACCCACCTCAGCCGCTTCGGCAGCACGCAGAACGACAAAGAAATCGTTCCCCTGCATCGGGCCTTGGTCTTCGTCCGGTACATCGAGAAGATACGCCACCTCGCTGCTGTCATAACCACCATCAAGATCGCCTTCGATGTAACCATCCAAGCCAAGTGCAATCGAAGGATCGGCTGGCACAATTTCAGCCGGTTCGGGGACGGTGAAGTCGATAGGATCGGGTAGTTCGGGTGGCTCGCCGTCTTCTTCGTTTGCAGCTTCTTCTTTGGCCGTATCGTAGTCCTCTTGAGCCGTATCACGGGCATCTTGATAACTACCGTGTGCCGCGAAGAATTGCTCAATCCACGTAACAATCGCCGTGGAGTAAAGTTCGACCTGGGTCGTTACGAATTCGTCGACATCGACATCGCCATAAGACATATACATGCCGAACTGATTCATTCCGGTTGTCCCGCCGGCATTGTTGGACATTCCGGTTCCGCTCACATCCGCACCATAGGGGCTCAGACTTTCCGGATCGCGGGGGCCATTATGCACAACCAACGGATTGATACCCACGCGGCGGAATAATCCGCCCGGTGCGGGAACCCGGTACGCATCGACATTAACAGCCATTTGGGAGGATGTGTTACTCGGCGGAATACCAACTGTGAGTCGAGTACCGATGTCGCTGCCGTCCTCCAAATCGCCAAAGACCAAAGGCCGCAATGAAGTGATCTTTTGCTCCAAGCCGATATATTCGGTGCCCCGGTAGGAATAACCGTTTTCAATATTAAACTGGAAATTGATGGTCGGATTCGGATACGGGCCTGACCATGCCGGCTCATTAGTGGGTGTTTGCGGAGACGACAAAACCGTTATCTGCGACAGCACCGGAAGGTTGCGCACATACATATTGTAGAATTGTTGGCGTGGATCCAGTCCACTCTCGCCGGGTAACGGTCCACCGGGATTCAACACCAATCCGGTATCTTCATCAAATCCGGGCGCAATAAAGACCCGGTCGGGGAACAGGACTTCCGTTTCCCATACCGGAAGCGCCGTAAGCAGAGCATTAAATATTGTGGGCCACAGGTTGATTCGGGCAGTCCAAGGTTCGAAATCGCCAAAGTCCGGTGTTGAAGCGGTACTACCATCACCTGCAGTGAAATCATGTAAATACTCTTGAAATTTTAGTGGATGGAGGTTTAAAACAACCTGCAAATCATTGACATCCTCCGCATTGAGCACACTCGACGGGATATCTTCTTCAAGTTCTTCAGGCTCAAAACCCTCTTCCATGCGCCATTCAAACAAGCCTGTCTTTAAGACCGGCGCGGTTATATACATTGGCGCATTAAGACTCTGACCTACACCCAACGAAGTCCCCGCATAGGGAATATAATCGTCATACTCGTCGAAATTGCCGTTTCCGAAGCGGCCCAGGGTTCCATCTCCGTCACCGCAGTCTTCATCGACCAATCCGTCGCCGTCATCGTCTTTCCAGTTTCGTAATTCTTCATCGGTAAGACCGTCCCCATCGTTATCCACGCCGTCGCCGGCTTCGGTATCGTCATCGGCATAGAGTGTCAGATTGTGAGCGGACATCCGCCGGTTCAAATAATCGTCGATATTCATAAATTGGCCGACGTAATTAACGATATCCAACCCGCTGAATTTATCTTGGATACGTTCGTCATTCATTTCCGTATCGGTCGGAATAATATCTACACTCAGGCCATCGAATACGATCGACTCATTGAAAAATGTCGCGTTGACGTTACTTGTAAAGCCTTCTACGGCCGGATAACCATCAGAATAGATATCATGGCTCATCAAGGTTGCGTTGGCGCCGAAGTCGAACGCATTAATTCCGATGACCGCTTGGGGAGGTGAGCCCTTCGATGCATCGCCAAGAATATTGCTCCGTCCGGTTGCAGTCTCACCGTCACCCGGAACCGTTAAATCTTCAAAGAAAAACTTCGGGCGCGGCCTAACAACCACCGGATAGGTGACCGGCGATCCCCTGAGCCCCAATCCCGCCGAAGCGACGGAACGGAAAGTCTGCACATCCGGATCGTCGGCATTCTTATTGAACTTCGAAAGGTTGTTTTTAACTGTAATGCTGCCCGGTACGACAAACGGAATGAACGTATCCAAGGCGCGCACACGGTTGCTGGTTTTAATTGCGAGGAAAAGTTCCGGCTCTTCCGTATCGAAGTCGGCATCGTCTGAACCGGGGACACCGAGAATATCGGTGGAGTTAACGTTACTGATGGGCATAACCATCTGGAATCCGCCGACAACCTGCTGACCGAAGAAACGCTCAGCGGTTGTTGTGGTCGGATTATTTTCATAGGTCGAAGGATCGAGAGGATCGTCGTCTACAAACGCTTTCCAATCATTGCGAACGGCAATAGCCACCGCGTCATAGCCCTTACGCAAAACGGGTTGCAACGAACTCTCATCGGGCTGATTAAAGCCCAGTATCGGCTTGTTGATAAACCACTGGTCGCGTTTGTACTCATACTGCTCGTTGTAGTTGGGAGTGATTTCCGTATCGCTGGGCATTGCCAAAGCTTGATCGATAATCACTTTGCGGGTTTCTTTTAACGCTTCAATCACATCTTCGGGAATATCCACACCTGACTGAAGCGCTTGGGCAATTGCGCCATCCAGAATATTCAAATAATAGAGTCTGTAATAATACGGAAAATATTCACGAAGAGCTCCAGCCGGAAGTAAATTAGCAACCGGTTGGACATCGATCATCGTGGTCAAAGGATTGTTTATATCAACGATGCCTTCATAAATTTCGTCATAATCGAAGAGATTGCTGGATAAAACGGAACTCACCGTTCCGGGAATTACGCGGTTTATGGCAAACGCCAAGGCCGTTTTCATATCCGGGTCGGCATACATGGAGGGAACATCCAGATTGTCAATAAAAATCTGGCTCCCGTTTAACGCCACCAAAGAATCAACTCCACGGTCATAGACTGAGGGCGTGTTATTGACATCGTCTTTGTTGTCGGCATAAATCAAAGCGCCGCCGGCCGTATCCGCTTCAAAAGAGGCCAAAACATCGGCGCTGAATTGACGGAATTTTGTACTTCCGCGCGCAGCCGTAAAGAGAGGATCATCAGTATCCGGATCGAAAAGATCGTAAGGATTGCCGCTGGAAGTCAAAGGTGGACTGTCTGCATAAAGCGGAGGCGCCTGCATATATTTGGCAATCTGATTGCCGTAACCACCGAGACTGATATAGGAAGACTTCGCATTTGAATACAGATCGGCGGCCGTATTAATCAGAGAATCGACTTCTTCAACACCAGTCGGCGTTGTCAAAGCGGACGGCGGTTCGACAGGCAATGTCGCACCATCAATAAATCCGCTGGAGACAAAATCAGTTCCAACTATTAATCCCCCATATAAGCCAAGCCACTCATCCAAGTGCTGGTAGAGGACCTGCATGTCGAGGCCGACAAAACCGATTACGGCATCGGAGATAAAATAATCCTCTTCAGGCAATCCCATTAGATCTAACGCCATTACCGTAACGGCATCGCTCTCGGCCGGGACACGGGACTCAGGCGTCGTCAAATTGACGATACGGACAATGTCGCCGAAGAAGATCGGCTGGACCGTATAGAGACCGCTATAACCGATCGAATCGAAACGATCCGCATCAATATCGGCATAATCGGGAAGAATCGCATACGGGTTATAGGGCAACTCATTTCCAAAGAAATCGAGTTCGGCGGTTTTGCGCACAAAGGCTTCGCTGGGGAATGTCACCGGATAGCGGGGCAAGTTAATGCTGGCCACAGTGGAGCTTAACGCACCTTTAATCCGGAAACGGTGTTCGATAACAATATCATCGGGCTCAATCGATGCGCGGAACTGGTCCTCTTGATGCAACTGCAATGTGGGACGAATAACGATGTGGAAGTTGGGTAATCCGCCAAGCCCGTTACGCAGACTATTGAGACTATTCAAATCGCGGGGATACAAAGTCACACGCCAAAGCAGCGGATTGTCAGGATCTTGGGTCCACTGCAACGGGGTGTCTTCGGTAACAGTTCTTAATTCGATGGGAATATCGCTGGTCGGGTCGCCGGTTTTATAATTGAACACATCAGGAATATCGCCTGACTCGGCATAGAGCGCGACACCGCTCAATAACGCATTGGTGTTTAACGGGAGAAGGTCCTCGTAAGGATCGAACTCGATTCCACGCGGATCCTCGGTGGGAATTAAGTCGCCAAACTCATCGCGAATATCTTGAAGTTCGGCCCACGCAGCCGGATTGTAATTTTCAAAGGTGACCGTGATCGACCTGATGCGCTGCGTCAAAGTCTCATTGGCTTTGGCGGGCTTTTGCAGGCTGGTAGGCAGCTCGTCTGTACCATCCACACCGTAGAGTTGAAGCGCCGTGGAGACATCTTCGACGGTGTAGGTAGCCGACAGTGGGAACGATAAGGCCGCTGTCGGAAATTCCGTCCCGGGTTGAATCGGAATATAAACCTGGGCGGGAGCCACAGCCGCAATTAAAAAAGATCCGAACAATATAGAGGTAATAATAAGGCAACGCTTCACGGCGCATCTCCTAGTGGATAATTGCTTTTTTCTAAGACACAAACCGACACACCCACTCACGCCATGGTCCCCACCATGACCCGTATGAGAGGTAACGGTTTGCCAAAACTAAACTTATGCTTTTCTCGACCACCAAGGCACTGCGGTCTATTCGAGGTGGAATATATCTTGGCATCTCATGGGTCGTCAAGTTGATGAATGCCTGTAAATACGAGAGTTAGCAAGCATCCATACCAATTACACTCGAAGCGACACGAGAAGATTACAAGGCATATTGGATATGGCGCACTTCTGAACCAAAACCTCGGATATCCACACTCCTTAAATCACCAACGACAATAACTATTGACTAATCTTGCGTCCGGGCCCTTCCGGTTGCGTTTTCCCCTTGTCCGAACTTTGGGCCTTTCCGCCGTCTTTCTCATCTTCACGTTCAAAGAACACCGGCATTCCTTTACCGGCTGTATCGATGATATCCGATCCCATATTTCCAATCGTGCGGAATTTTTTCAGTTTTCGGGCTCCATCAACTTCGGCAAACTGTAAATTAAACTGCTCAGCATTGCCTTGATACTTAAGCGTCTCGTTTTTGACATTAAGCTTGGCTGGCTTCTCTTTGCTGCCCATTACTTCCAAGACACCTGTCTTGCCATCAAAACTCACCCCTTTGGGGCCGATCATGATGTCTGTGCCTTGCTTGATCTGGGCGCTGCCTTCGATCTGAAAACTCTCAGTCTCTGTCCAGACTGTGATCTTAACTCCCTGGACTTCAGTGAGTTGCTTTTCGCGGAGAATATTCATCTTCGCTAATTTCCCCTCAGGGGCAGTCAGCACCAGCGTATTATTGTCAATATCAAATTCCACATCGGTTGGCTGAAGGACCTCAAACTTTGTTCCATTCACATCGTATGTCTCAAGGACTTCTTCTGCGAAAGAAATCGAGACGGCACAAAGAACAAAGACACAGCCGCAGGCCCAGATGACTGCTTTACGATTTACGGATTGTATCCTTAACATGAGTTAATCCTCTCAGGAATCTAGACTTCACTCATTTCTATTTAACCAAATGTCATTTAGGTAAAGGTGGGCGGCCATTCTTAAATGAGTCATTTCCGGAACCAAGATCGATATACCCCGGGGACTTTTTTACTTTGATCGTTTTCCCGATGATGTTCGAAGAATCGGGAAGTTCCAAAATATCCAAATCGCTATGCCAGACCGCCCGTGTAGTATAGATATCTGCTTCACCGAATTTCTTCAATCTACCTTTCTGAAGGTGAATCGTCACCTCCCCCTCCAGCACAATTCGCTTGAATTCCTTGGGAAGCAGTCCGATTTGAGTATCTGCAGGTAATACCTCCGCCGTTCCGTGTTCCGAGCGGGCCCACCAGCCCATATCCGGCTCATCCGGCGAGGCCGAAATGACCGGCCCGGTAAATGTCATGAACTCGGCCGTTGGAGCAAAAACCATCCCCGCCGCCTGGATACGATAGGTTGCATGCTTATCTGCATCACGATGCGTGATGTCGAGACCTTCAATCGATAAATCGAAGACCCGCTCCTTTTCGTCCAGTTTTACAGGCGGCTGATTTTTGGCAGCCAATGGAATCCAAATGGAAAGCCAGGCAATCACAACCCAGAATCCGATGGCAAGCAGAGTATTGGACTCAATATCCATACGCCGGGGCAACTTCATGAAAAGAGCTATTTACTCCTCAATAACCGTATTACGCCGCCGGGATGGTTTTTCAAAACGGCGGTGCATCCACATCCACTGCTCGGGATACTGAAAGATAACTTCCGAGATTTCCCGATTGATTCGTTCGGTCGTACGTACAAGATAGGCATTCCAGGCCGGAGTGTCTTTGGAACCGCCGGGTGGAGGATCCGCATACCAGGGATCCCTGAAAACCACATGGTATTTCCAAGGCCCGGTTCTTATACAAGAGCTGTAAATAATTCCGGCGCCTGTCAGCCCGGCCAAATGAGCTGCACCGACCTGGCTATGGGCCGGAATCCCCAAAAACGGCGCCATCACGCCGGCTCCCTGCGTGCGCAGATCGGTCAAGAGAACCACGATTCGGTTCTTTTTCAACATGCGCATAGAAGCGACCGCGCCTGTCCCCCGGGCATAAACAATCTCTAATCCCAGACGCTTGCGATGTTCATCCAGGATATCTTGAAGCTCTTGATTTTTAGGAATGCGCAACGCGATATAAGTAAAAGGCAGGTTGTATTTGACAATGTAAGCAGCGCATAGTTCCCAATTGCCCAAGTGGGCAGTCGTACAAACCAATCCACGGCCTCTTTTTAGAACTTCATCAACCTTTTCGAGACCTTCGAACTCAACTTGAAATGCCTCCCAGGCTTTGCCCCCCCGCCGCAAATAGGCTTGCTCTCCCACAACACAACCAAAATGCCGGAAACAATTACGCGCAATTTGTTTGCACTCGGCTTCAGTTTTGCTCTCTCCATATACAAGAGCCAGATTCTGAAGTGTGCGCCGCCGTTGCTTGGTCAGTAAAAAATAAAACAACCCGCCGAGGCCGGAACCTAACCGCACCAATACAGGCCCGGGAATCAGCCGGCATAACGCCAAACAACAACGAGCTATGAAAGCCGCAAGTATATGCCGCGGCCGCTGTAACCGTCTGCGAAGTCTCAATCTGGCTACCTTAACATTTGAAATGTATTTGAGTTTGCATTACGCCTTTGCGCGTTTTTTTGCGGCGGACCGCCTTTGGGTTGATACCCGCTTGGTGCGGACTGTCTTCTTACCGGGAGCACTTTTAGGCGCGGTACTCTGAGCCAAGGCAGCCTTAACAAGACCGGTAAACAGCGGATGCGGCCGCCAAGGCCGGGAAGTCAATTCCGGGTGAAACTGGCAACCGACAAACCAAGGATGATCGGTCAATTCGACAATCTCCGCCAACTTGCCATCGGGCGATGTACCGCTAACAATCATCCCCGCATCACGTAATTCATCTTTGTATGCGGGATTGAACTCAAAACGGTGACGGTGACGTTCGGATACCTTAAGCGTCCCATAGGCTTCATGGGCCTTCGTACCCTCCACGAGTTTGCAGGGGTACGCGCCCAGGCGCATCGTTCCGCCTTTTTTGACGATCTGGCGTTGTTCGTCCATTAGACTAATAACCGGATGCGGAGTTTTGGGATCGAATTCGGAACTCGAAGCATCTTTTAATCCCAAAGCATTGCGCGCCATTTCAATAACAGAACATTGCATTCCCAAACAGATGCCCAACATGGGCACACGTTTGGCACGGGCATAAGCAATGGCTTTAATCTTCCCTTCACTGCCCCTGCGGTCGAATCCCCAGGGCACCAAAATGCCGTCAAACTTCGACAAGGTTCGTGCCGCGCCGTGCTTTTCAACATCCTGCGCGTTTACCGGAGTGACTTTCACCCGGCAGTTGTTGGCGATTCCCGCATGTACAAATGCGTCATAAATCGAGCGGTAGGCATCCTGAAGACGAATGTATTTCCCCACAAGCGCGATATTCACGGCTCCGCGCCGGGGCTGCACGATTTTTTTAACAATCTGGTTCCATTCGGACATATCCGACTTACGTTTGCCATATCCAAGTTTTTTGGCAACAAGGTCGGCGAGTCCTTCCTCCTGATACATCAAAGGAATTTCGTACACGGTGGAAGTGATATCGCGGGCCGAAATAACTTCATCAGGAGTCATATTGCAGAAGAGCGCAATCTTCTCCTTCATATCGGCGGTAAGACCTTCACGGCAGCGGCACAACAGGATATCGGGTTGGATACCGATCTCACGCAGTTTGCCGACCGAATGCTGAGTCGGTTTGGTTTTGTATTCGTCCGCCGCCCCGATATGGGGAACAAGAGTCAAATGCACAACAAGCGCGCGGCCGGGTCCCACATCCCGGCTGAATTGCCGGATTGCCTCAAGAAACGGAAAGCCTTCAATATCGCCGACCGTACCGCCGATTTCCACAAACTGAACATCAGGATTGAAATACTCAGCCACTTGGGCCACGCGGGCCTTAATCTCATCGGTAATATGCGGAATCATTTGGACAGTCTTGCCCAAATAACCGCCTTCGCGCTCCCGCTCTATGACTTTCTGATAGATCTGACCGGTAGAAACACTGCTAATACGAAGAACCTTGGAATGTGTGAACCGTTCGTAGTAGCCAAGATCCAGGTCGGTTTCAGCCCCATCGTCGGTGACATACACTTCACCATGCTGATAAGGACTCATCGTGCCCGGATCGACATTGATATAGGGATCGAGTTTTTGGAGAGCGACCTTAATCCCCCGCGCCTCCAACAAACACGCCATCGATGCACAGGCCACACCTTTGCCCAGGCTTGAACAAACCCCGCCAGTGACGAACACGAATTTGGTTTCTTTCGGCATCTCTTCTCTCTCTCTGAAGTCGTTTCAACGTTGCATTACACGCGCGAAGACCAAAACATCCAAATGCTCGTCAACCTCACCGCCAATGCAAAACAAATAATCCGGAGAAATTCCGAATACAGGTAAAAAAAAACCCGTCCCAAAGAAGACCTCAGGACGGGATCTAACCCTATGAAACCCTATTCCCTATGTCAAGAAAATGGGCCGCTGAAAGTCATGCGCCGACTGCTGATGAAACCGGCTTTTTTAGATCAAAGACAAGTAACTCAAATAACTTGAGAAGGTTGTGTAATGTGTAAACTTTAATGTCGCAATCGGGCCATTTTATTTGTAATGGTTCGCAAAAACTTCTGATACGGCGCTCGCGGATTCCCGGTTCGCGCTGTAAACCCACGTGTCATTGTATTTAGACTGGTAGTCCCCCTCAGGATTCCAAGGCCCGGTTATTACATTCCCGCCAAACAGTACGATCTCTTGGCGAATAGAATCGTAAACAATTTCCATATTATTCCTTGGATCCGGCCGGATTCCCTCAGGCTGTGACCATTCCGTTCCATCCCACTCCCACGTTTCGACAGGGGGTGAATAGGTTTCGGCGTCCACGCTACGTCCAACAAGCACAATCCGGTCCCGTGACGGATCATAAATCCCCTCATACCGTTGCAGCGGCACCGGTACGATTCCCGGAGACAGTGTGGATCTGGACTGCCAATTCGCGCCATCCCAGTTCCACACCTCACCTGAATTAGAAAAATCGAAAAGATAAATAACTCCCTCTCCACGATGTTGAATTAACAATACTCCAGTTCCTATATCCGGCCAGTCATATCCAAGGTTATTCCACGCCGTCCCCGTCCATTCCCAGGTCCACTTCGAAATTTCTTGGCCTTCGTAGCCGCGTATGAAACCTCCATAAAGAAGAACATTTTGAAGGATGGGATCGAAAGCCATACCGTGGCCGGAACTGGCGCTGGGCAAATTGTGGCTATCGTCAAAAACCTTGATCCAGGTTTCGCCGTTCCACTCCCAAGTGTCCTTGGGAAGAGCATCAAAATTACCAAAGAGAAGGACTTTCCCCCGCCGATTATCGTAGGCCATTTCATGAGACCAACGCGGTCCGGGGCCATCGGTTGCTGCCAGCCGCCAAAACTCCCCGTTCCAAATCCAAGTATCCTCATAACGATCCGAACCATCCTCGGCGAGTCCGCCATAAAGCACGACTTCGCCTCGTTGTTCATCAAATACCATCGCATGCCCCGTCCGTGCGGAGGGACCATTGCCCGCATCCACACGAATCCATTGCGGAGTTTGTGCTGAACTATCAAAAACAACGATAGAAACAACAAAAAACATCAATATACGGGATTGGAAAAGCATGTTTCTCCCCCTTTTGGCATTTGATCTCTATCGAATATCCACGGCCGCCAATGCCAGAGTTATACGAGTTCTTCTGTATGCAGAACTCTATGTATGATTATAATCCAGCCAACAGAGAGTGACAATCATATTTCGGATTGCCTAAAGGAGAGAAAAAGGGGAGAGGCGAAGGGAATAACAATCCCAAATAAACCGGGTAATTACGGACGTTTCAACAACTTATGCGCGAACATTAAGCATACGCGGGGCGCTGGAGGCTTGGCCCTTTTTGCCATTTGGCGTGTAGTTTTCTTCCTTTTCCCGTTGCACAGCAGATTTGAATTCCTCATTCAGATATTCAATTCCCCGGGAAATCATGAGCCGGTTGGTTCTATTGGCCTTTTTAATTTCATCAATCAGCGATTTGAGTTCCTCGCCGGTTTTCCAAAGCAAAGCCGCATCCGCCTTGCGTTCCGGCAATGCGCCGAGCCGTGCAACAAGTTCGCGTAAGGTTGAGATGTTTGTGTCGAGTCCCAAGGCCGAAGACCAACATTCCATTTCTATTTCACGGTGCTGTTCAATGTCTTCGATCTCGCTTGTGAGCTGTTTAATAGCCCGGGCCGTATTTTCCATTTCGGAAAGTTGCATCCCGGCAAACTGTTTGCGTTGACCATTAACCAAATCCAACATCTTGTGATGTAGACGAATCTGTTCCTGTAAAAGTCCGTGAAGAATAGAAATATCACGCATTATCGTTTCTCCAATTCATCAGTGCTGATGATGGATTTCTTGGAAAGCGGCATAAAACCGGTGCTTGTTTCGGTATTTAAATCGATTCCTTGCCAGCCCTCCGGCTTTAAACGCATGAAGTCTTCGGTGCTGGGAGCGGCTCCCTTTTGTGGCAAGGACATAAACTTCGAAGTATCGTTTGTACCCTCTTCTGTCTCAAGAGACATTCCCTGCCCATCATTGGCTTCCAGTTTTTTCGCGACTTCTTCGGCCGTATAGACTGACTGTTGGTTTTGTTTCAAAAAGTCGTAAACCATTTCGCTGATGCCAAATGCGCCTTGCTCGGATACATGCTGGGCGAGATGGTCATCGGCGATTTCCATATACATTTGAGTGGAACGGTCGGAATCAAAAAGCCCTTCGCCATCCTCTTCGATTTTGGAGGATTGGCGCATGACTTTAATCAACTGACGAACAAACATGGCTTCAAATTCTTGGCTGACACGCCGCATTTCGCGGTCTTCCATGCCTTTGACATGTTCGCTGTCAACCCGTGAGGCGAGCTGATCGGCCGAAGCCGATGTTCGATCGAAATCGACTGTTGAGCTGCTCGCGCCTAAAAAGCCAAAATCATCCATCGTTCTATTTCAACTATTCCGTGTTTGTTTCACACTCGGTTAATGCCCAAATTTACGGCATCACAACGATTTTCGCATTCAGCGCCCCCGCGACATTCAATGTCTGGAAGATGGTAATTAAATCGCGTGGATTGACACCGAGTTGGTTAAGGCTATCGACTAGTTCTTTGACTGTTGCTCCCTCAACAAAATACAGACCGCCGGGTTCAACATCGGCCTGTGCTTGTGCATTCGATAATTTTTCGATTTGTGCCTCCGCGCCGATACCGGGCGCTGTTACGGCCTCTTGCGTTTCTGAAATGGTGATATTCAGATTGCCATGCGCGATAGCAACAGGATGTAGACGGATGTGCTCACCGGCCACGACCGTTCCGGTGTTTTCGTTAATCACAATGCGGGCTTCCATATCCGTGCGAACAGGGAGTTCACCCAAAATCGCCATTAGGTCGACAACATTGTCGTATTCGGTGTTTACGAGTTGTCTTAGGTCGATTTCGACCGTTGCCATGGTTGTAGCCTGGGCGGCTTTAACATTTAACGCTTCATTGATGGTTTCTTTCAGGTTGTAAGCAGTCCTAAAATCGGGATCGTGAAGGTTTAGCCGCAGATAGCCGTCTTGAACAATGTCTTGGATAACCTCATCGCCTTCAACCGTTGCACCACCGGAAATACGGCCCACGGTCGTATGATTCTGTTGGACACTGGCTGAGCCGCCTCCGCCGCCTCCACCTGTCACCAAAAAGCCGCCAAGAGACACAGGTCCCTGAGCCAAGGCATGAATCTTATTATCGCCACCGAGCAGTGGGGTTGGAATCAGGGTTCCGCCTTGCAGGCTTTTAGCTCCGCCGATACTGGAAATGGCCACATCGAAAGTCGTTCCGGGACGGGCAAAGGGTGGAAGTTTGGCGCTGACCACAACAGCGGCCACATTGCTGGCATCAATATCGTCCGCGGTGAGCCGGTTGCCTAAGGCGTTGAGCATGTTCGCTAGAGACGATTTCGTAAATGCACTGCTGCTATCTCCGGTGCCATTGAGCCCGATCACCAATCCATAACCGATAAGTTGGTTCTCTTGGGCGCCATCGACCGCGGCAATATCTTTGACCCGGGAAATGACGCTATAACCGGGAGTGGCGGCTATACCACAGATTCCAAGAGCCAACAGAACGATCATAAATGGCCGTAAAGTAGTCATGTTGATGCCTCGATCCCTAATAACTCTTCCTATCCATTCCGATTAGCAACCCGCTTACCAGTACTAGAAGAAAATCCTGAACATCCGGCTAAAGATGCCCGGATCCGCACCACTAGTGACTGAACCGCCGCCTTCATAGCTGATTTGAGCATCGGCGATGCGTGAAGAAAGAACTACATTCTCGGCAGAAATGTCCCGTGGACGGACTTTGCCGGAAAGAATGATGCTTTTGGTTTCCTTACCGACATTGATCGTTTTCCGAGCTTCAATCAGGAAGTTGCCATTGTCATCGATCATCACGATGGTTGCAGCAACCTGTGCGCGGAACGTCCCGCTACGCTCAACCTCGGTTTCTCCTTTGAAATCGTTTTGTCCATCAAACTGCAGGGCCGGATAGTCAATATCGCCCCCGGATTCCCCGAAAATGGATTTGGCAAAATCGTTATTGAAGATTGCCGAAAATTTGCCCATGAGCGTTGAATTCCGCTTGCTCTCAGAATCGGCGACCTCAGTTGCGGTTGAACTCTCTTCGATTTCAATCGTCAAGATATCGCCCACCCGGCTGGCATTGCCTGTCGAAAAGAAGTGGTTGGCCGGGGAATCATGGTTCCACAGCGATTTGGCCCCGGAGGGCAATGAGCAGCAAGTCAGTACAACAATGCAAATGGAGACAAGAAGCGCTTTCATTTCATTCTCCGTGAGAGCAACAACATTTCAGGTGCTCCACAAACCTTTGTTACCGTTTAGATCAATTCTTAGATCAATTCCGCACTTGTACTATTCAGAATTCGGGCCTCAACTCGTTGCCCATTCTGAAGATTCTTAACTTTGATGACATCTCCGGGGCCGCCTGAACCTTCGGCTATCCCCTGAACACTCAAGCGGATACCGCTTTTGTGTATGAATACTTCAAGTTTGTCGCCCCGGCTGACCATGAGTTCCTTGGCAAATAGATCCCGGGTTACAATCACACCCCGGTTTACACCCCGGCGAAGTTTGAGCCCTTCGATTTCCGAAAGATCTTCGATGCTCATTTTGTCGTAGCGCGATGAAACCATTCGCCGGTTTTCAACACGCAATACATCTTCACTCAGCATCTCGCCGGGTTCGAGTTTCTTTTTGACCACCCATACAGGGCGCAGGCGGCCTACTTGGACAATGGCCGGATATTGCGCAACCTGGCACTTATCGACGAGGGCGGTCAGGTTATAACGTAGCGTCCCATATTCGTGATTCGATGTACGGTACAGGCTGATTTCGGCCTCTCCTAAAGGAAGCCGAATTGAATCGGGGATGCTGACGGGTTCGAGACTCAGTTCATCTTCCGCCCAGCCGTGTTCTGCCAAAACATCTTGTTTGATTTGTTCGAGAATCGAATCGCTGCTGATATTTTGGCCCGGTCCAAGCACTTCTATCCGGGTAGGTCCATCGAACTGCAAGCGGCCAAAAGGCAAGCCGGCCTGGCGAACAGTGCGGGTTACCAAAGCACGGGAAACGAGACGGCTTTGCCCGGCTTCCGGCGAATCGATAATTTTTAGATCACGCAATGCGCACCGGAGTTCCGGTTCCAGAGTCACGACTTCTGCCACATCGCCCAAAGTGATGGCTTCTTGGGTGGCGCTGCTGATTTCATACTTTTCCGAAAACAGAAGAAGTATCGGCGATGGCGCTTCTAGAGCATTGGCGCCACAAGCTGTCAGAGCAATCAAACCGCTCACCAGATAGCTAAGTGCGATCTGCATAAACCGTTTTTGCCGTTCCATGGGATCCATAGTCGCTATCCTCTCAATTTCTCAGCGGATTACCGGGACAAGTTAACTGCGGTTTGCAGGTTCTGATCGGCAGCCTTAACCGCGCGGCTGTTAACTTCAAAAGCACGCTGAGCAGTAATGAGGTTGACCAGTTCTTCGGCCATATTGACGTTTGAGTTTTCCAGGAAGCCTTGAGCGATCTGCCCCGCTCCCTGCTGCCCGGGATTAACTGCAATCTCGGCCCCCGAGGCCTCAGTCGCCAAGAAAATGCTATTTCCATCAGCCGAGAGGCCGGCAGGATTCTGGAACATAGCCAGCTGAATCTGTCCCGCAGTAATCGGCGCATCGTAATTGCGTTGGGCAATAACACTGACAATGCCCTCTTCGGAAATACTGATGGAGACGGCATCGGACTGAATCGTGATCGGTGGATCCAAAATATATCCGTCGGATGTCACCATCTGCCCTGTCTCATCGATATTAAATGCGCCGTCTCGCGTATACCCGATCTGGCCATCCGGCAGTTGCACACGGAAAAAGCCCTCGCCCTTAATGGCGATATCGAGCGGATTCTCTGTGCCGCGAAAAGAGCCTTGGGTGAATACCCGGCGTGTACCGGCCACTCGAACACCATGGCCGATCTGAATGCCGGTAGGCACATTCACACCCGCCGAAACAGAGGTTCCACTGGGGCGGATGGTTTGGTAGAGCAGGTCTTGAAAATCAACCCGCGTCCGTTTGTAGCCGAACGAATTAACGTTGGCCAAGTTGTTGGCGATGTTATCGACCTGGAACGACGTTCCGGTCATACCCGCCGCTGCTGTGAATAACCCTCGATACATGGAAAACCTCCGTGACTCCCCGGTCCCTCAGGTTGATGGGGAGTTCTTTATTGCCTTATTTCTTTTTATCCAAACCGGCCAACATCGCGGACAGCCATCTGCAAGGTTTCATCCGCAGAGCGGAGCACCCGGGCATTGGCCTCAAAGGCGCGCTGGCTATCCATAAGATTGATCATTTCGGTCGTAGGCAGGGTGTTGGCATTTTCGATATAGCCCTGACCGATTTTGAGAGTCTGAGGAGGGATCAAATGTTGGGCCGCATCACCGTCAAGACGGTAGAGGTTATTGCCCTCCTTAAAGAGCAAATCAGGATTATCGAAATCGACGACACGAATCTGATCGACAAGCTGCCGTGTTGCCGCGCCGGTTGTGGGATCGAAAGTTTCGTCATAAACCTGACCGTATTGATTAATGAAGAAGTTGGCGGAATTGACTGTAATGGGGCTGATGGTCCCTCCGCTGTTTTGGCCTTGGCCGGCAAGGAAATGCCCTTCAGGCGTAACCAAACGCCCCTCATTATCTCGATAAAATCGGCCATTCCGCGTATATCGCGTGCCATCCGGTGTAAGCACCGTGAAATAGCCGTCTCCCATAATGGCCACATCGTTGGGATTCCCGGTGTGGACCATATGACCTTGCTGGTAATCGGTGTATTTCCAGTCAACACCCGCGCCGGTACCGATACGGCCAATGGCATGGGTGAACCTGGGCTCCTCCAGACTTTCCGGCAGTCCCTTATATGTGGCATTTAGGGTCACATCGGGGAACGAGCGAATAATCAGGCTTTCACGCTTTCCGCCCGGCAAGACCGAATTAGCCAAGTTGGATGCCAGAACATCCTGAACCTTGGATTGGACGATCATTCCCGATGCGGACGAATACAGACCAGTGATCATTTTTTGCACCATTCCCGGCCCGCCTCTTCCTGCATGGAGGGCGGCCGGAACCTAGATATGGGAGACATGACATCCCTGCTTAATGCAGATGCCGTGCCATACGGCTTGAAAGGCTCGTGCCTTGCCTATAAAGCGCAATAACCTGCCCGAACCACTTAAGTTGCGAATATGGCCGCCGATAATTCCGCCCTGGCCCTTAGCAAGCATATTCTGCCGCTGGCGTGTTAAAACCTGCCGGGCATAACAAGAAATCTATGTCCAAAGCGTGGGCATCTATTTCAATCTCCCGCCCCATGTCATAAGCCTGCTACCATGCAGTCATGGCACTGCTATCAATTGTTATGGGCTGCAACGAAGCCGAATTTCTGGGTGAAGGATGGCTGGAGCGGGAGGCTCCCCCTCAAAGTCCTGTCTACAGAGCCACAGGTGAACGGGCCTCGCTCAACCTATCTGCGGGAGAAGCAGCCCGGGTGTCGATTTTGATGCGCGCTCATCCCGCGCGGCCCGATATTCCCTTCACGGGTCAGTTTGTTATCTCGTACAAGGAAAAGGCTAACGGAGTGGCATTGTCAGGAGAGCACAATAAAGGCATTCCGTTTGAATTACGTTTTCCTGAATGGTGCCTGCGGGAATTCATCTTGCCCGAGTCCGCGGTTCCCCGGAGGCTTACTATAATCTGTGACCGGACTTGGAGACCCTCCGACTTATTCGCGAACCACGATCCAAGAATTCTTGGAGTATTGGTGGCTTCGGTCTCGTGTCAGCCTTTCGCAGGACAACAGGACTAATCATCCCGCCCGTCCATCTTCTATTTTATTCACGTGGCGCCGGTCTGGCATTACGGTACAGTAAAGAGAGATACAGCCTTTGCGGGGCCGGTTCGGGACGCACAACTGTGCATCTGGGGGCATGAAGCGGCCGCAAGGCCTTTGTTGCAAGCGTGTCCGGCAAATTTCTTAGGCCGCCTCAGGAGGTCTAATCGAGATTTGATTCCAGATTCACTCACTTCTAACGCTTAGCATACAAATTAGGATTGCACAAAAAAAAGGCGTTATTTATGCGCCGATTGAGTATTGATTTCGACATGAGGAGTTTTGAGCCATGCACCCTTTAGACAGAATTAAGGAAGCGGCCAAAGGCAATCCACAGACAATTGTCCTGCCGGAAACGACTGACGCCCGTACGCTTGAGGCCGCTGCCCTCGTGGTCGCCGAAGGAACGGCAAAACCGATCCTGCTCGGTGATCCGGAGGCCATCAAAAAACTGGCCGGCGAAAATAACATCAATTTAGATGGTGTGGAAATCGCCGATGCCGCCAATCACCCCAAGTTTAATGATTATGTTCAATTTCTTTTTGAACGGCGCAAAGCAAAGGGCATGACCGAAGAGCAGGCGGCCCAGGCCATGGGGGATGGACTCTATATGGGTGCGGCTATGGTGGCTCAAGGTGATGCGGACGGAATGGTCGCGGGCGCCCTCAATGCCACAAGTAACGTGATCCGCGCCAGTCTGCATGTCATCGGCACGAAAAAGGGCATCAAGACCGTATCATCTTCCTTTATCATGGTCGTTCCGGGCGTGAGCTACGGTCATGAAGGCACGCTTGTTTACGGCGACTGCGGATGTGTTATTCAACCCAATGCCGAACAGCTGGCCGATATCGCCATTGCCACGGCGGATACAACCAAGGCTCTGGTCGGCGTCGAACCCATTGTGGCCATGCTTTCTTTCTCAACCAAAGGCAGCGCCAAACATGAGGATATCGACAAGGTCGTTCAAGCGACCGAGATGGCGAAAGAAAGATGTCCGGATCTGTTAATTGACGGTGAACTTCAAGGCGATTCGGCATTGATCCCCTCAATCGGTGAACGGAAATGCCCGGGAAGTTCTGTCGCGGGAAAGGCCAATACGCTGATTTTCCCCGATCTGGATGCCGGCAATATCGCTTACAAATTGACTGAACGTCTGACTGGTGGTGAAGCCTATGGTCCCTTGCTACAGGGCCTAGCCAAGCCGGTCAATGACCTGTCACGGGGATGTACTGCAACCGATATCGCTAACGTTGTGGCCATCACCGCCGTTCAGGCCCAGTCAGCCAAAGCCTAAATAAGGCCATAACCATAGAGCGAGTATTGAAAACAAACTGGAAGCCTTAAAAACCGCCGGTTCTTTTGGGAATCGGCGCGGAGTATGCCATGAAAGTATTGACCCTTAATTGTGGAAGTTCATCCGTCAAGTTCCAGCTGATCGAGACGGATCTGGACCTCATTGAAAATTTGAATGAAGTTGTTATCGCGCGCGGTTCCGTCGAAAAACTCGGCCTTTCCCCGGCATTCGTAAAATACGAAAAACTGGGATTCAATCCATTCGATATTCCCAAAATGGGGAAAGACCTCCTACCCGATCCCTACACCAATCCTGAAGAAATCACCAAACATGATGAAGCCATCGAACGCTGCATCGGACTACTCACCGAAGGCGATGAACCGGTGATTAAGGATATATCCGAAGTTGCGGCGGTAGGCCATCGGATCGTACACGGTGGTGAGCGCTTTAAAAGCAGTCAGTTGATTACGGAAGAGGTTGTTGAAGGGATCCGTCGTTGTGTGGAGTTTGCCCCTCTTCACAATCCCCACAACCTAAAAGGCTATGATATCGCTTCCAAACTTCTGCCCAATATCCCCCAAGTGGCGGTTTTCGATACGTCTTTCCATCAATCCATGCCGCCTTATGCCTACCACTACGGATTGCCTTACGACCTCTACCAACGGCACGGTGTGCGCCGGTATGGTTTTCACGGAAGTTCCCACCGTTTCGTCAACTACCGTCTATCCCGTCTGGTCGGCAAACACCGCGCTGAGATTAAAACCGTTACTTGCCACCTCGGCAACGGATGCAGCATGGCTTGTATCGACAAGGGCAAGAGTATCGACACCACAATGGGCTTCACCCCCCTCGAAGGTCTGTTGATGGGCACACGCGCAGGTGACCTGGATGGTTCTTTGATTATGACTCTGCTCTGCAAAGAGGCACTAACGTTGGCGGAAGCCAATTCCCTCTTGAACAAGCAAAGCGGCCTCATCGGTATTTCAGGCGTCTCCAGCGATATGCGTAACGTGCTCGAAGCGGCTAATGAAGGCAACGACCGCGCCAAATTGGCGGTCGATATGTTCTGCTACCGAATTAAAAAGTACATCGGTTCCTATGCGGCAGCTATGAACGGGCTCGACTACATCGTCTTCACCGGCGGCATTGGTGAAAACGCAGTGGCCATTCGCGAATACTGTTGCCAGCAATTGGACTATTTGGGAATCAAGTTAAACCCGGCATTGAACAAGGAGCGCAAAAACTCCGAAGGTCCTGTACACGCGGACGATTCCAAGGTCGGCATTTATGTCATACCGACCAATGAAGAATTGATTATCGCCCGCGATACGGTACGCGCCGTTCGTGGTGTCGAAATGCCCTAACAGCGGATAAAGAACACAGATTAAACCGGGGTGAGTTGCTATCTCATCCCGGTTTTTATTTTGTATCGATTTCGAAGTTCTTATGACCGGCGGTGTCTGTCCAAAATCATATCCAAGGCAATTGAACTAGTATAAACCGTCGATAGAGAATGGTACTTAGTCGGCGGAAATTCAACTGACAAAGGGCCACTGTAACCGGCCTTTTTTAATGATTTGATAACGGCGGGGAAATTAACATCGCCAATCAAAAGAGGAACAAAGCCATTCCAACCGCCGATAGAACAACTGTAATCCTTAATATGGACTTTGCAGATACGCGAGCCAAAGCAGTCGATATACTGCTCCGGATAGCCTGAGATCATACAATTACCCGTGTCGAAATAGATGCGCACGGCTTCACTCCCAAATCGATCCACAAAATCCCGCATTTCATCGGGCATAGTAAGCATGCGGTTCCATACATTCTCGACTCCCAGAATCACTCCTAATTTTTCAGCCAACGGCACGACTCGCTCCAGACAGTTGCGCGCCCGAACCATAGCCTTTCCATAAGGCATTGTTTCATCGACCAGGCCCGGCACAACCAAAAGCGTATCCGCGCCCAACCAAGCGGCTATCTGCAGGCTCTTTTTCCAAATGCGGATGGCCTGGCTGCGGACACGGGCATCTGGACTGGTAGGAGAAGTCTTCCAAGTCAAACCACAAGCCAAACTGGGAAGATGGATGCCGTTCTTTTCCGCGGCGCGGGCAATCCGCAGTACATCGGCCTTTGAGGAATCGGGTGTCAGTTCACCTGTCTCCTCCACCGCAACCTCAAAAGTCTCGTAATCCGCATCACGTGCGATCTCGAACCGCTGGGCAAGTTTGAGTTCCGCAGGAAAACACCAAGTATTTACGCCTTTTTGCAGCATCAACGGCCTCCGGCTGGCATCGAGTTTGGGAATTGCCAGACAGAACCAAGTCTACACAACCTCTTTGTCCTACAGAACCAGAACCGCAACGGGATTCTCGATTTGTGCTAGCATCGTGGGGCCTTAAATCATTTGGAGGTTATGCCGTGTCGAAAATCACCAAAATCGAGACATTTCTGGTTCCGGGCCGGTCCGTCTTCTGCAAAATCGAAACCGATGAAGGACTTGTAGGTTGGGGAGAGCCCAGTCTGGAAGGCAAAGCCGAAACCATGCGTCTTGCGGTACAAGAACTTGGACGATTTATAATCGGCCAAGACTCGAACCGTATCGAATACTTATGGCAGTTGATGTTCCGGGGGGATTTTTATCGCGGCGGGCCCGTACTGACCAGCGCGCTTTCGGGAATTGATCAAGCACTTTGGGATTTGAAAGGCAAACGGCTGGGGGTGCCGATCTACGAACTTTTAGGCGGGGCCGTGCGCGATAAAGTACGGATGTATCGCGGAGTCGGAGGTTCCACGCCCGAGCAGCTGGCCGATTCGACACGGGAAGCCGTCGAGCAGGGATTTACAGGCGTCAAATACTGCCCGATCGAAGTTCAACCGCCAATGCCCCGTCTGGCGGATATCAAATCGACCTATGAGAAAGTAAAAGCGATTCGCGAAGCTTTGCCGGATACATCCGATGTGATGCTCGATTTTCATGGACGGCTCACACCGGATGGCGCAATCCAAATCATCAACGCGCTCGAAGATTTGCATCCGGCTTTTATCGAGGAACCATGTCATCCCGAGCTGCAAGATGCGCTGCCACGCATTGCCTCACAAGTGAACCTCCCTCTGGCTACCGGCGAGCGGTTGTATACACGTTGGGGATTTCGGCATGTGATCGAATCGGAGGCTGTTGCTGTGGTTCAACCGGACCCTTGCCACGCGGGCGGTATTTCAGAACTACGCCGTATCGCGGCGATGGCGGAAACTCATGGCATTGCAATGGCTCCACACAATCCGCTCGGACCGGTCTGTACAGCGGTTTGTATCCAACTCGATGCGGCCATTCCGAATTTCCTAATTCAGGAACACGCGCACCTTGGCCAGGGCATCCTCGAAGAGCCTTTCGCCGTGACGGCCGGATATGTCGAACTGCCTAAGAAACCCGGTCTTGGCATTGAAATCGACGAGAAACGGCTTCGCTCTCTGCAATGGAAGGACTGGCAGACACCACACCTTTGGCGTGAAGACGGCTCTTTCCATGAATGGTAATTGAAAGCGGCTGAATTGCAGGCCTATTTGGAATCTCACAGATGATGCCTACATTGACCGGCAGGTTATGGCAAACTGATTGATGGAGACCTGATGTTAAGACGAGTTTTTCTTTTAGGAGTCCTAATGGCAGTTTCCGCACATTTCGCATCCGCTTCACGTTTACCGGATGGCATCGTGCGGGCGTTGTATGGATTTTCCCCGGACCTTACACCATTCAAAGGCAAAGAACCGGCGGCAATTCTCGCGGAACTCAAACGTCTCAATTGCAATGCCGTTTTTTTCAGCGGTGAGAAAGACGCTGAGCTCTATCGCTATCTCAACGATAATGGAATCGCCACTTATCACGAGATCACGATCTTTGCTTCAACTGATCTTTATAAGAACCGCCCGGAATTGCGCCCCATTCGCGCCAATGGTTCCGAACAGCCGCCTCGTGAGTGGTATCACGGCCTGTGTCCCAATAAGGCCGAACTCCGTGAGAAAGGCCTTGAGCGAATTCGCGCGCTTTACAAACGTCCTGAAGTGCAGGGCGTATGGCTGGATTTCATCCGCTACCCGGTACGTTGGGAACTGCCCGATCCATGGATTGATGACACTTGTTTCTGCGATGATTGCCTAAAAGCCTACCGGAAACACGTCGCGGATCAGTTTGATTATCCGAAATTCGAAAACCGGACCGAAGAAGCGTCTTGGATTCTGCGCGAACATTTGCCGACTTGGATTGATTTTAAATGCGCCACCATCGAAAACTTTGTGGCTGAGGCCGCGGCAATTCGTGATGAAGTCCGGCCGGATGGAATTCTTGCCGCATTCACAATCCCTTGGTGTCTGGATGATTTCGATGGCGCAATTCATAGAGTGGTGGGGCAGGATTTTTCAAGGCTGGCGAAGCATCTCGATCTTTTTTCGCCGATGGTTTACCACGGGCTCTGCCATAAGCCACCTGAGTGGGTAGGCAAATATACTACGTGGCAAAAAGACCTAACCCAAATCCCGATTTGGCCCATCGTGCAAGCAATGAACGAGCCTTCTGAAATGTCCCCGGAAGAATTCGAACGTGTAACCACAGAAGGCGGCCAGGCATCAGGAACGGGTGTGATTGTATTTACCGCAGGCTATGTGGATAAAGAAAACCGTTGGGATCAAGTCAAACATGCATTCTCAGAACTTGATACACAACACGATACAAAAAAGTGATTTACTCCAAGGTTGGAAAGAAAACCTTAAGACGCTACCTATATAGAGAAATCTTGTACTTTGCACTTTTCCTGCTCTTTATAATCCTGCTGTTGGCATGGATGTTTTCGTCGATGTTGGTTTCGCCGCCCTCGCTTTTTGGTGTGTTCGACCGAAGTGAATTGGAAACAAACGGTGTCCAATCTTACCGGTACGCCAAAACCGAAAGCGCTGATGGAACCCAGATCGACCTTTTGTATCTATCCGTTCCCGATCCACAAGGCACGGTGGTTATCGTCCACGGGCTGGGCGACCGTAAAGAGAGTTATCTCGACCATGCGGAACATATGCGCCGGCGCAACTACGATGTCCTGCTCATGGACCTTCGCGGACATGGACAAAGCGGCGGCAAACAGATGACAATGGGCTTTCGTGAAGCCGAAGATATACATGCCGCAATACTATGGTGCGTAGAGCAGAATCTTCAGCGTCCTTTCGTCATTTGGGGTGTTTCGTTTGGGGCCACATCTACACTTTTGGCGGCCGAGGGCAAAGCAGAAATCTACGATGGTCTCATTGTTGAAAGTCCTTATAACACACTGCGCGAAACCGCGGCGCATCATGGCTGGCTGATGTACAAACTGCCTTATTACCCCATCGTGCCGCTTGTTCTCAAGATTTTCTCTATGCGCACCGGCGTGAATCCCGAGGCAATAGACGCCTATCGGGCCTGCAAACAATTATCCGGTATCCCTGTTTTATTTGTGGCCGGTGGCGGTGATCCGCGCATGCCGCCGGAGCATGTAAAAAAACTCTATGAGTGCAAACAGGGAGAGAAAGACTTTTTGATTATTCCCGAAGCCAATCATGGACAGTTGTTTGGCACGGACACAGAACTTTATTTGCAATCGGTCGATGGATTACTGCAAAAAGCGCAAGAGAAATATGAAAATCGCGTACAATAAAGAAGACATATTTGATTTGTCATCTATCAAAAAAGAAAACAACACAGATGCAGCATGTAGTGAATATCAGGGGAATTGAAAATAATTAGGGAAACAACGCAGACGCCAATCCCGGTGCTTCGGATTGGGAACCATGCAACGTATAATGTGCAAGCGTGAAGAATATAACAACCGTTAGAATATCGGTGATGATCGTAACCAAAGGTCCCGAGGCCAACGCAGGATCAAAACCGAAACGATGGAATACAATCGGCGTAAAAAAGCCCAAAACCGCTGCGGCCGTTGCCGCGCTAAGCATTGCCGTTCCGGCCACAAAGACAACATCGAAACGGCCAAGATAGAATCCCGCACCCCCCAAAAGAACAAGACCGAAAAAGAGACCGATTAAAACACCAACACGGATTTCCCTCCACATCGCCGAAGGCACGCCGCTGAAATCCAAACCGCCGGTGGCTAATTGTCGAACAGAAACCGTCGCAGCCTGCAAACCGATATTGCCCCCCATGGCCATGACAACAGGAATAAAGGGGGCCAACAAAGCCAATAACGCGCTATCCAACCGCTTCTCTTGAGCACTCATATAAAGGAAACACATGAAACCACCGACAAAAGTCACTGAAAGCCAAGGAACACGGGCTCCTACAGACTTCAACACGGTGGGAGCGTGCAACTCGTGTTCCTGCGAACCGGCTTGGATCAGTAAGTCCTCTTGGGCCTCCTCTTCAAGAACATCCATGATGTCATCGAATGTGATTGTGCCTACCAGGCGGTTTTCAACATCCACCACAGGCACAGCCGTCAAATCATAATCCGACACAAGATGGGCAACATCTTCCTGCGGCATATCAACGGGCACTGTGGGACATTTTGCGGGGATTAAATCCACAAGCGGCATATCACCCGGCGATAGACATAATTGCTGCCAGGTAGTCCACCCCAAAAGTTTTCCTTCGGGATCGACAACATACAGATTGTAAAAAATACGTGCGGGCTGCTCTTCACGGAGATAATTGCGGGCCTGTCCTGCGGTCCAATCGTTGGGAAAAGACAAATAGTCCGTGGACATAATCCCGCCCGCGCTGTTCTCATCGTAGTTCAGGAGTTGGCGGACACGGCGGGCTGTCGGAGCGGGGAGTTCCTTGAGAAGGATTTCACGAGTCTCTTCATCGGCGTCTCCCAAAATATCCACGGCATCGTCGGGAGACATTTTGGCCATGACTTTGCCTACATAGGAGGCTTCACGATTGGCCACAAATTCCTGTTGAAGTTCTTCGGGCACATGACTCAGGACATTGGCCGCTTTTTCAATACTTAGCACCTGCCAAATCGCATCTCGCTCATCTCGATCCAATTTGGCCATGGCCGAGGCCACATCGGCCCGGTGCAAGGATTCGAGATACGAACCCAAACGGCCGCGCGCAACCTCGCGCAGCAGACGGCGCAGGTGGTGTACGGCGTACTCTTCGGCTTGGTGGTGACGCTGAAGCATGACCAGTCCGATCCGCATAACGCAAACCGTCAGACTGGTCTTGTGGGCATCCTACGGGAGAGGAGGCCGGCCATCCGGCGGTTTGGCAAGTCTCTGTTCGTGTGTGTCGTCGCTAACGTCCATCGGCGGCGATTCGTAAATCCAAAATGACTCTCAAGTAGTCTTTAGTTCCACGAGACTAAGCGCAGCTTCCCCCTTGGTCAAGCAGAAGTTAGGTGTCTTTCGGAAGAATCATATTGTGACAATTATCCATGGCCGGTACGATTGCACATCGCCGGTTCACGGCATACGGCCCAACTTACATTTTCAAAGCACGATAGACATTTGTCTCGTGCGAAAGGTGTGGATCATGACTCAAAAGATTCGTGTCGGAATTATTGGTTGCGGAGGAATTTCCTGGGGACACTGCGAGCGGTTATTGGCAACAGGCAAAGCAGAGATTGTAGCGGGAACAGAGCCTATTCCATCCCATTTCGATCGAATCAAACATTTCATGAATGAAGGCGCGCCTTGCTTTGCCACGCATCAAGAAATGCTGGCCGATATGGAACTGGACGCGGCGGTCATCAGCAGCCCGCATGACGTGCATTACGAGCAGATTCTCGCGTGCATGGAAAAGGACCTGCATATCCTTTGCGAAAAGCCGATGGTTTGCACCGTGGACCATGCCAAAGATGTTTGCGCGCGTGTGAATGCGTCAGATAAGGTTTTCGCCGTTTCTTACCAACGCCATTACGAATCACAGTTCCGCTACATCAAAGACGCCATTGCCAAAGGAGATATCGGCAAAGTCCAATTCGTCTCCGCGCTTCAGGCTCAGGATTGGTACGAATCCCAAAAGGGCCTTTGGCGACAGGAAATGGCGCGTTCCTGTGGAGGACAGCTGAACGATTCCGGCAGTCATCTGGTGGATATCGTACTCTGGATCACCGGCCTATCGGCGAAAAGCGTCTTTTCCAAGGTCGAGTTCTTCGACCGCGAAGTGGATATCAACTCCAGCACAACCATCGAATTCGATAACGGTGCTCTGGGAAGCCTTTCAATCATCGGCCGGACACCGATGAGTTTCAATGAAGATATTTCGATCATGGGCAGCGAAGGCTCATTCCTAATGCGTCCGGGCCACCCTCTGCGCCATTGGGATTCAAAAGGAAAGGAATTCACCATCGGCACACGTGAAATGCCAAAGCACTCCAATCCCGATGAAGCCTTCATCAACGCCATTTTCGATGGCATCCCTGTCCTGACACCGGCCGAGTGCGGCCTAAGGGTCATTGAACTGACGGAAAACATCTGGAAATCCGGCGAGACAGGACAACTCGTAAAGATATCTTAATAGGGTTTTGAGTTTTCAAATCGGCGAAAAACCTGGCATTTCAGCGATTTTTTGTGGAGTTGCGTCATACTGACACATGCTCGAAGTACCATGGCGTCAGGAAGCTGATTTCGCTAAGGTAACGCTCCTGTAAAAAGACCTTTGAGAGTAGAAAAATGGGTAAAATTCATAAGACCAAGAAACTGAAGTGGCGTGCCAAGAAGGCCAACCATGGGAAAATCCCTTGCAAGGGCAAAAGAGGCTAAACCCACAGCCTAACAGCCGTTGCTCTACCTTGGCCCACGCTTACTGAGTTTCAGTATTCCAATGGGCCGAGTTCTCCAATCTTCCCAATCGACTTTCTCACATCATCGTCGGCCATGTTCCAAACCGCAACGAGGTCATCGTATGTGTCCACGTCGCATTTGGCGGGCAGCTCGGTATACGTATGCCCATTATGCTTGAGCTGGGCGATTGTCTGCTCGTATACGCGGTTTGTGGACCAATCAATACCGTCAAATACGGCAAGAACGTCGGAAAGCGGCTCACATCGTTGGGTATTGAAACCGATTAGGTAATACCCCCCATCGACGGCTGGTCCGATAACAGCGTCACCTCTTTCCAATAGGGCAAAAGCATCGACGATATCGGCTGCGCTAAGCAGGGGGCAATCAGATCCAATCATAATTATCTGACGCATTCCCGCCTGCCACGATATTGTCAGGGCACGTTTAAGCCGTTCCCCAAGGTCTCCGGAGCCTTGGGGCCGGAGGGCGATATCTCCCGGCAAGAATTCATGGGCACGTTGAGTGGCATCATCAGGAGCAAGCGAGACGACCGTCTGCCACTCACCGCCGGGGCTGACACAACGCTGCAATACCAAACGGATAAAGGCAGAGTAAATCCGGGCTGCTCGGTCGTCCCCAATTATGGCGGCCAATCTCGTTTTGACCTGACCGGGCGAGGGTTCCTTTGCAAAAACGATTAATTCTCGAAACGAGCCGCTGGTATCTGACTGATGGAGCATGCCTAAAATCCGTTCCAGCGCACCGCAGCCACCGCTACCATGCGTCTTTCAGAGCATATTTATCGCCATTGTTATTAAATCCCGAATGGCGAATGTTTCAATCTAACGAGGGCGGCGCAAACACGCAAAATATCAGATGACCAGCAACGATCGACAATCCATTGTCCGTTTTTCATTGTTTCCGGTGTTTTTCTTGGTTTTAACAGCGCAGATCCAAGCGCTGGATGCCCCAGTTTTGCTCAAGCCTGATGATCTAGAAACGTATACTACAGCTGAGGCATTTGGTGTTGGCATACAATTTCGCTGGTCACCGGTTACGGGCGCAGAGGATTACGATCTAGTCTTTTCCATCAATAACAGCCTGAATATTCGCTCCGTTGGTAGCACATCGCCTAGTATGCAGCTCAAATTCGGGAGTCCCTCGGGCACATTGGTTTATTGGTCTGTGCAAGCCGTTGCAGGAGGACAAACCGGACCGCAAAGCGCAACACGGACATTCACAATTCAAGATCCGCCAACCGCCACACCGACTCCGGATCCAAATGCACCAACTCCAACCCCGACGCCAACGTTCGATGTCCTTCCCGCCCCCACATTGCTCGAACCGGAGGATGGTGTGCAACTTCATCCAAACGAAATCGCCTCCGGAGTCTTATTGACTTGGACAGCTGTCGATGGCGCGGCGGGATACCGCATCAATAACTTGGTCAACAACATCCCCAAGCCTCCGCTAACATCTGAAGAGACAGAAATCACTCTCTCTTTAGAAGTGGAAGATGGAGATGTGATTACATGGAATGTGGCCGGGCTCGATAGCGCCGGAAAAATCGGCCTCTTTAGCCAAGTCCGGCAAATCGTTGCCGAAACAGCAGCAGCGACCCCCACGCCTACTCCTCCCGGGGGCATCTTGCCCGCGCCTGCACTGATTGAGCCCGAAAACGGACTCAGTATCACAGCCCCGCAGGGTGCAACACAGTCAATCCAATTCACGTGGGATCAAGTGGCAGGCGCAGCCGGGTATCGCTTTTCAATAGCAGAAAACGATAATCCACCTTCAGAAACCAATTTACCGTTGATCAATTCAATCCCGATAACTTTCACTTTTGACCATACAAGGACAATCACATGGAGTGTCACGGCTATCGATGCAGAGCAACTGCTTGGAGAAACGAGTGAAGGACGCACACTCACGTTAGCTCTTGAACAGGAGCCATCGCCGACGCCAACTCCAAGTCCAACGCCGATTATCAGCATTGCAGATATCAACCGCGATGCTGATGTTGATATCTACGATGTGTTTTATTTATCGTCACAATTCCAGAATGACGATTTTAACCCGGATGTGGACTTGGACCAAAACAACATCATCAATAAAGCCGATGTATGGTTGTTTGTTGAGGCATACAAAAACGACCGTTAGTTTTTAAATCAAATTTCACTGAATGGTCTATGACTCGAATTAAAATCTGCGGTATCAAAACAGTTGAAGACGCGCTTGCCGCGGTTGACGCGGGCGTCGATACAATCGGACTCAATTTTTGGAAGCCGGGCAAACGTTATATCGATCCCGAGACTGCTGCGGAAATTGTGCGAAACATTCCGCCCTTCGTAACGGTTACAGGGGTATTCCTGGACAGCCCCATTGAAGAAATACGGGATATTGTTGAAAAGACCGGACTCCATGAAGCCCAAATCCATGATGCCTTCTCCAAAGATTCCACTGAAGCATCATCTTTTTTGAAATCCACCGAACAACTCGATGTAAAAGTGATCCCTGTTCTGCGTCCTCAACAAAGAGAAGAGATCGATAGCGCAATTCATCAATTGCGGGATGTCGGATTGGTGGAGGGACCGCTTCTGCTTGATACTCCCAGTAAATCATTGCCGGGAGGAACAGGCAAAACGTTCGATTGGTCTCTGGCGGTCTACGCGCAACAGTTTTGCCGGGTCATCCTTGCCGGGGGTTTGACTCCCAAGAATGTCGCCGAAGCGGTTCAAATTGTCCGGCCCTATGCCGTCGATACCGCCAGCGGCGTGGAACAATCGCCGGGAGTCAAAGACACAGAGGCAATGCGCGCCTTTGTCCGCGCTGTTCATGAAGCGGATTTGGAAACATAACTGATAGAAGACATATCCGACTCAGGAGTTGCCCTCTCCCACAGCCTGGGGAAAAATAAATCCACAATACCCCAAGGCCACATTCGCATTACCGGTCTCGCTCTTCCCCAGAAACTGCAGCGTAACAGTCGCTCCGGGATTCACCGGAATTTCAATGCGCCGAACCGTAGATAAATTCTTGGGGATGCGATCCATATACTCAATTCCGCTGTTGGTTTTGATAACAAACCAATATTCAGCCTTGGGAACTCCTGCATGCGTATTTTTGAGTCCTAAATCTACCAGAAATCGGCTCGCTTCTTTGGGCGCGACAAATTCATACAGTGTTCCCATATTCGAATAGAAACCGAAATCATAGCTTAATCTTCCGACTCGTATTCGTTTATCGTCGCGAGATGCAGACAAAGATTCGGCATGAGCCGATTGAAAATCTCTGATGGTGTTGGTTTCATCTCTTGCATCAATAAACTTCCATGACTCATGATTCTCAACCTTCATAAGAAGCAAGTCAGGATTAACGGAATAGCCGTTTAGATGCCATTTGCCTTCATCGAACATCCCCAATGAAGACCACGGTGCATAGACCGGCTTCTGAATAATTTCTCGGATCGTGTGAGCACTGCTTTGGAGAAGAGTAAAATCCTGTTCAGGTTTAGGTTTTGCACCGGCAATAAGATAATCGATGCCTAAGAGCGACTGCTGAAAAAAGGTCTGATCGTGTAAAAAAATCACAGGACGATTTAGACGTTTCAATTCACCATTAACAAAATGCAGACTATCAGGAATCGCAACAACATTATGCAGTTTTGTACTTTCGAGAGTTTCATCTACCATGCGAACTCGCGTTTCCGTGGACATCGCCATACGAAATATCCAAATCGCCGGCGCCAGAGCAACACCTATTACAAGAATTCCGATAAATGGCAATTGCAATACGCGAGAGCGGTTCACCAACAATCTTCTTTTTAAGAAACTCCACAGCTGAGCAAATCCAATGGATGCCAGCACCGCAAACCAAGGAAACAAGGGTATTGTATTGCGGGAAAAGCCTGTCTGTTGAGTAAGCAGCCACACACAATATGCGGCCGGAAATGTAAAAAAAATCAGCCTTCTATCATTAAAGCGGCGAATCGCGTTCGGGAGCCCCAGCAAAACCATGACACTAACAAGAGGCCCTAATCCCGTCACGAAAAGATAACGCAGAAATACAAAACCGTATTTGTGCGTATCGTCGGTATTCGCCGTCATGATGTTATAATGATGCACCTCTTCTGCAAAACCATTTAGAAACTGAGGGAATTTCGCAATCCAATAGGGATAGCCAAACGTGAAACCTGCCAGGCAGCCTATGGCCAGCTGTAATAACCAGATGATCCTATTAGATGGATGGCGAAACAAAATATAGAGAATCGGCGTTATTACAATAAAAACGCCATTGTATTTTGAAGCAACGACAAGACCGCAGAAGATACCGATCCAGAAACTACGGAGAGGTGACAATTGATCCCATATAAGACAGAGAAACACCACCCATAGCAGAAGAAATGCCATTGGCATATCGGCAGTCATTAAAATGGAATGCTCTATGTGGCCGTGCACAATTGAGAGAATCAATCCTGACATGATTGCGATATGCTCGTCATAGAGAATGCGTACAATCAGATAAAGCAGTAAGCAGCTCAGAGCCCCGAGAATTGCTGTATATCCACGGCTCCACAACAATATCGAGACATCAGACATATCACGGTTTATTCGGTCAAGTTGAGAAGTATTCGGTATCTTAACGGCTCTGTCTTTTGCTTCATTAAGCGTCCGAATGCTTTGGACACCCACATGTTGATAAAGGAAGAAAGGAGGGATTTTGTACCACTTGTGATCGAAATCGCCTTTTTCCATCATTTCAAAAGTCAACCACAAGTACGTTGGTTCATCCCAGTAGTTCATATAGGGAAAACCGGTAGTGACTATCGATAAGCGGAGAATAAGCGCAAACAGGAAAATACAAACCGGAGTCAGAAGATGTTTTTCCTTGGCGATAGAAGAAAAGCGGCCGACAACTCCCCGCCAAGCATCATGAAACATCTGCATCTGTCTCTTCCTCCGAAAAAACCAAATCCAAAATTACGCTCTTCAAACAATCACATGGACTTCAAACAATACGGCCTCTTTGACCTTAAGAACTTATGAATACTCTTGATTTTCTAAGACAGGCGCGCAGTTTTCTTCCGGAAACCGGGTTCCGATAGACATCCCGGCCATGATGCATAAGTCTGCCCCAAATAATCATAATTCGGCTCTTTCATAAGTTCAATCATCTTCTGCGGCTACATCTTAGCACACACTTGCACAAGAAATATCTGAGAAAACCGGACGAATTACCCGCCAAAGAATCGTTCGATTAGGCTTTCAACACCTTGAGTCTTTGGACGCAGGCGGCGCGCCACGTTGGTACGTGTGCTGACTTGTTCGGGATGAGGCAAAACCCAATGCAGTGTTGGCGGTGTTTTTCGATCCCCAGGCGTTACCCGCAATGCGCCTCCCATGATATTCAACGAGGTCAAAAAGGCTACAAGCGCGATTTCTTGACGACAGTTCAGGCGCTCGGTATAAGCGCCGGCCGGCGAGCCGACACTCTCGGTCGCCTCACGGAGTACATTTAAATGGCTAAGTTTAGAAAGTTTAAAGTCACCGCTGGGCGCGATAACCAATTCGGCCCGATTCTGCGTATCGCGTTCGAGCCGCAACACCCATTCAAGCAATTCCGTTGTCTGCTCTGCCGTCTGCTTACGGGGCTGAGGGTTTTTGCGGCCCGTATCACAGAGGAACGCAATCAAACTATCGAGCGCAATTTCCAGGACCTTTTCCGGGACAGCAACCATCGCTGCAACTTCAGGCGGATACAGCCGCACAGAGAGTTCCTGCGCAAAAAGGTCAGAGACCTGCAAATGCCTACCCAACCAAGGCCCCAAATCGAAACGGTCCACGGCTGGGGCATCTGCGGCATGGCCATTGAGCTTCGAATCCAAAATTCCAACCGCCCGGAGCCGTTTCGACCAATGCACCAAATCATTCAATTCGGCCAAATGCAACTCAAAAGATGCCCGGCCGCCAGCACTAAATGATTTAAGCGCAGGCAATACAACTTCATCCAAAAACCGCCGGTACAGTTCTTCTAATTTGCCATCGGCGCCACGCCGGTTTCGGTCGGGCAATATATGCAACATAACCACCCCGCGCCCGCCTTCATGCCGCTCCAAAAGAGCGCCATGGACTTTGGCATGGCGGCTTTGCCCATCCATCGGATCACGGTATGTCCACGAACATTCGGCGTTATCCTCGCCATTATCCCGGGTTAAACGCTGTACAACATTCAGAAGTGCATTGTCTTTCAGTTCTTCGCCTTGGCTTTCACGCAATGCCAGCCAACGTCTGGCCGGGCGATTTGCAGCCGCGATTTCACCGGCATGGTCGGCAACCAAAATTCCGTCTGCCGTATTTCCGAAGATTTCATGGAAAGCGAGCAAAGCCATCGTCTTTTCGCGTTCCATGCTCTCCGCCGTCTGGCTCATACGGCTCTTATAATCCTGATAGGTGTTTTCCGATTGCCGAAGACTGTCTTCAAGGAGCAAAACGCGTTTCCGGTCGTGCTCGTGTTCGGCAAGAACCCGATTGACCTGCGTAACAAGAGCAACCATATCGGAAGACATAATCGAAGGCTCCAGCCGTCCCCGCATTCCACTGGAAACAATACGGTCAATGGCATCGGCCAGACGTTCGAAGCCGCCAACAATAAGCCGCCCGTAAAGAATGTAAACAGCAAGACCGATTATTAAAAAAGCGCCGAGTGAAAAGTACAAAGTCCGCCGCGTAATCATTCGGAGTTCTGCTTTAAGCGGCTCCAAATTCCAGACAATTCTAAGCTGCCCCCATAACGCGTCTCCGCCGTAGTAAACCGGCAGGTAATACTCACCGTCATAAGGGAACGAATTCGGGGTTTCGGATTGCATGATCCGATCCATCGAAAGCTGCATCGGACGATGCTGAGGAGGATCGAGAGAGATGCCTTCCGGCAGATCGATTTCAACTTGGACTTTTCGAAATTTATCAATGAGAGCGGCAAACAGAATACGAGGATCGTTTTTTACATAACGTTCAAGAATTGCACGTTGTTCTTTGCGGATATCTTCAGTGGGCAGATCGAACAATTTGCCTTTTAACGCACCGGCAATCATTCTTGCTGCGGCCGACGCTTCCTCTTCGAAACGAGCGTTACCGACAGCAACTGTATTACGATAGAAATAGAACCCGCAAAGGCCTGTAGCCGCCGCGCCCAAGACTGCCAAAACCAGGCTCATGGTGAACCGTTGATTCAGTATCACCTTGTATGCCTCCTCAAACCCTTCCATGCCGGAAAACCAGCTCCAGCCAATTTTACTTTAAACTTTCGAGTGCCGCCTATTGGAATCAAAATCCATTCGGCATAGGCAGTATAGATTCCAGATCACGATTTCTCTGCACTAGCCCCATCTTACCGAAAGCGATTTCGACAATCAAAAACCAAGGGCAGGGATATGACTCCCTGCCCTTTAAGATTCATGATTAACATTTGGACACGCGGGGCAGGCAACCGGCCCTGCGCGTTCCGCCTTTACTCAACAACCAACTCCAGGTCCCGTGCAATATCGACACCCAGGAATGGTGCATTGGGCAGGCTTGGTGCATTTCCAATGGCATGAACGCCGCCAAAACCGTCCAGGATATAGTAGCCGTCGGAACCGTCGCTGGAGATTCCGTTGCCACTTACATCCACCGGATTGACTTCCACATCACGCATAATGTCAAAGCCAAAGTACGGCAGATTTACATTCATGACATCTTTCAAGTCGCCGGCATCATCACGAGGCTGACCACCATCGTCTGTCGTATCGGGAGCGCCAAGCGCACCACCCGGAGTAGCCACAACCGATCCGGTACCGCTAACAGCAATGAAGTCAAGCACGTTATTGGCACCATCCGCAACCAGCTCAATCCCTTGGTACGTGAAGGCGTAATCGACTTTGGAGTTCACTAAGATCTGGTCCGTGTCGCCAAAGCAATGGAGCGCACCGAAACTATCCAACATGACATAGCCGGTGGGAGTTCCATCCGGACCGTATACAACTTCCAGATCGCGCGCGGCGTCAAATCCAAATCCGACACCGAGATCATTCGGATTGATCTCGATTTCGGCGATGTAGTCGAGAACACCGTTTCCATTGGTGTCTTCATTGACAACTTGGAATTCGCCCGGTGAAACTTCCACAAGGCCGATGTCCAAAACGCCGTTTCCATTCGTATCTTCATTCAAAAAGACATCGAGTGTGCCATTGCCGTTCTCATCGAAGAGAATGTTTCCATCGCTGAGTTCGACGCGGGTTTTGGTGTTATCCACATCCAGAATATCGCCGAAGAACGGGGCGTCGCCGATCGGGATAATCATGCCCTGTCCAAGCAGAACATAACCTGAGGCAACACCACCGGCGATACCGGTAATCTCAATGTCACGGGCCACATCGGCTGTAAGGCCGAGTGCTGCGATTTTGGGTTCCGTAGCCGCGCCGGATGAAGGAGCGAGCGGGCGGAAACTCTTAATCGTGCCCATACCATTCAGGATATAGAACGCACCGCCAGTGCCCGGAGCAGGGGCAATGGCACGTACTAAATCATCTTCTTGCGGCGCGGCGGAAACGACCGAATCCGGCGTATGGAAGAGTCCATAACCGTCGGCAATAATAAATGTGCTCGGCGGAGTGACTTCCAAAAGCAGGTTAATTGAGTTCGAAACATTTCCGGCGGCATCGGTGGCAACCAAGAAAAGTTCATCCGGATTGGAGCGGCTGTAGGTCATACTGAAAGCACCTGTTTCGTCAGCCGTCGTGGCGCCCAAGAAGTCTGTTAAAGCGGAATTCGCATAAAGAGTAATCGAACTTCCGGCTTCAACCGAACCGGCATCGCCCGAAACACTGCTTGTAGAAACCGTGATAGCTGATGTATCGGGATCTTCAATCCGAACATCCAGCGTAATGGGAATCGGATCGCCGGAGAAATTGAAATTCATGTCAAACAGAGCCAAGAAGACTTCTTCATAGCCTGCGACTTTTTGCACATTGGCGCGCCAGTAGTTTTCGCCCAGATCGATATTCGATACGCCGGGAATCCACAAACCGGGAATGAGATCACCGCTCAACAGGCTATCGAAGGGAGCAATATCCACCAGCACGATGGATGGATCGTTCACATCGATTTCGCCATCTGCATTTCCGTCGGCAAGAATCGCAACATAAGGAACGGCATCCGCTGAAATCGAAGTCGGCGCACCTGCCGTTGCCGGGAGGATATTAAGAACATTCAGAATATCTGAACGATCCGCCCCGCGCTGTACCAGCTGAATGTCGACTTCAGGAAGAATCGAGAAACCGATCACAGGACCTGTACGATCCAAACCGGTGATAGCAACCTGGCCGATTTCCGATCCGAGAGCGCTGACTACCGATACATAGCCACCGGTGATATAGGATTCGCTATTAAAGACTTCAGCGTCCGGATAGTGCTCGGGAATATCGATGGTCACGGCGCCTGTGCCGACACCATCAAAACCGGTCATCCAGAAATTGACATCTGTCAATGGTCTGAAATCGGTTGAATTGTTGAAGAGATTCACATAAAGACCGTCAATCGCAACACCGGTTGTGCTGTTTACGACGGTAACCACGATTTTATCGCCACTACCGCGCGTATAGTTGGTTACAGTGGCCGTAATCCCCACATTCGTCGGAAATACATCCAAGTTCACGACGGTGTACCGGCTTGAATTACCGGCTAGGTCCACGGCCTGAAGAACCAGTGTCTCACCGACAGCGCCATTCATCGTTACCGTGAAACTTCCATCAGCAGCAGCCGCGACGGTGGAGCGGACTCCGATCTGCCGTCCACCGAACGGCAAATCATCTAATACATCGCCCGTTGAAACACCATCAACAGGTGTGAAATCGGCAGCAGCACCAATGACCTGAACGCTTGCATCGCTATCGGCGACACCTGTAAAGGTGTACTCAATAGCCGCGCCAGCGGTAAATGTCGCCGTGATACTTCCGGCATCAACGACAACATCATCGCTCGTGAGATCGATATCCACTCGGACTACATCGCTGATGTTGCCGGCGCGGTCGACCGCGCGAACATTCACAAAAGGCGATGCGGGGACATTTACGGTAAACGCGCCCGTTGTCGTATCGGCCGTAACCGTTTCGATCAACGTGTCATCCTGAACCGCGCCGCCAAAGACGGTTGAAGTCACGATAACGGCTGCGCCGGGTTCGGCAAAGCCGCTAACCGTTCCCACAATACCAGTCGGAGTGTTATCCGACGTTAGGGAGTACAAATTCGAAGCGGTATCCAGAGTGAAGGTCTGCGAACTGACATTGCCAAAGGCATCCGTGAAGTAAACGGGTACATTTTCACCGAGCGGCTCATCCAGCGTAAAGAACGGAGAGATATTCAGCGAGAAAGTACCATCAGCGCTAATATTGGCTGAATCCGTATTATCATAGTTCACGAAACCACCTGATACTTCACTTGTACCTACTGAACCGGTAATGAAACCGAGCGTAGTTGTGAAGGGGAATCCGGCGGCGGCATCGGCAACATTATTGTTATTCACGCCATCAACAATCGCATCGACGCTGAAATCGGCGGAAATATCGTTTTGAACGGTAGCGGTAAAGCTGGTGCCATTAGACTGGGTAATCGTTAATGTCAAAACACCGTCCAATGTTCCCACACCGTCTTTTGTAATGTTTCCGCTGTTTTGATCGGAGACGCCAAAGAACGGAATACTTCCGTTACTCTGGAACGTGGAACTGCCTCCGGGCAGATAACTGTTGTTCAAAGAAGCGATTTGAACACTTTGAATCGCATTCCCGATAAACATCTGCTGACGGACAACAATGGTCGAAAGACCGGGCACCGCGCCGGGGAGACCCTGGAAAGCATCAATCAGAACACCGTTCTGAGTCCGCTGTGTTAGCAGCATATAGCCTACAAGGTCTTCATTACCGGGAGCGGAAATGGCGATTTTGCGGACCGGAACATCTTTGGCCGCAGAACTGACCAAATTGCCATCGGCATCCACCGAAACCGGTATATGAGCATTTATCGTTCCGTATTGTGGCGAGACAATCCGCACATAGAGATTCCCCGTGGTGAGCAGGGTCGGATTGACGACAATGGATAATCCATCTCCCGCACCCGGGAATCCGCCATTGGGAGAAGCTTTAACACTGGTTGGAGTTCCAGCCTGTAAAAGTTTCCCGGCGTCTCGATAGAAGCTCACAGTCGATGAACTTGGGACAGCGCTCATTAAGCCAATAACGACAAGATTGCCGGAGCCATCGACTTCGACAAACACATCGCCTAAGAGGCTTTGATTGGAGGCGTTGTCCGCTTGCAGGGTGATACGCGCCATATCGGCAGGCCGTACCGCCCAGCCATCGGCTGGAGCCATGATGAGGCAGACCAGTGCTCCCCAGAGCAGCGTCGCGGTAAACGTGCACCACGCTTTGCTCCGCGGGGAGCGTGCCCCTTCGCATGATGTTATTCTTTCACCTGATGAGTGACGCAGGCGAAGCCCGCTCGAGGCAAGCCTAACGGCTCGATTCATGGTCGTTCCTCCTCGTCGGTTGGTCCGCCAGTGTTTGGCATCCCGTTGGAGCGTTTTGGGCAGCCAAGGTAATGGATGCTCCACTGAGGCGAACATAGCACAATCCCAGCGTTTTCGCTGGGCATTCTCATTCTTCCGTTTCGCTCTCCCCTGACCGTTTCCCGCTTGGGATTGGCGGAGGGGCCGCAAATTCACTTGTTGTCCAGAGCCGGCGAACCGTTACATCGATACGATTCACTTCAACTCCGGTCATATCCTCAATTACTGTCTTCACCTCTTTTTGGAGGGAAGTAGCCACAGCGGGAATCGGCGCGGTATCATCCAAATCCACCGTAAGATCGACTTGGACAGGCCCTCCATTGGTGGCCAATACTCGCACTTCAGGTCCCGAAACACCCGAACGCACCGGCCGGGGAAGCTTTGCGATACGTCCCAATGTTAGGACCGCAGGAACACGATCCAAACAACGTGACGCTATACTACGGTAGACCTCATCGTCTACACGAAGTTCAAACGCGACCTCCTCGGTCTTCACGCCGGATTCTATTTCAACCATTATTCGTCTCTGCCACCCGGAAAGCCCCTTTGGCCCATCTCATAGGACCCCGATGAGTCCATCGGCGAAGCGCCTGAGGGATTCCCGGATTGTGATGTGGAAAATCCAGGCCGGTCAGCGGAAGCCTGAGACACACCCACGGATGAGTCCTCATAATCCGAATCGTTATCTTCAGGTTCTCGAACTGGATCCAGTCCGGCAACCACATCCTTCATATATTTGCCAGCTTTAAACTGAACGATATTCCGGGCGGGAACATCAGCCGATTCTTTCGTAACCGGATTACGGCCAATCCGTGCTGGCGTCTTTTTTACACGAAAAACACCGAAATTCCTTACTTCAATACGGCGTTCACGTGCAAGCGTTTCGATAAAAACATCGAACACACACTCAATAATAACTTTTGTGTGGTTCTTTCGCTGCTTGGTACGTTCAGCAACGATTTCTATGATTTCTTTCTTCGTCACGGTCACTAAAAGTCCTAACGACGCATTCTGGCGAATCGGCTTTCACGAAACACAAAAAGTGATACCGATGTCTGGCGTCACCGGTCCATCACTTCATAAATACCCCTAACGTGAACCGAAACTCCCTTCCTTTTATCCGCCGTACTGCAACCACAGCCGACTGATACCAGAAGACGGCGCCATCACCTTTGGGCTTTTCTGCCCTAAAGATGAGAGCCTCAGTGTCCGTCCTGCATGCCCATAAGGCATACAAGATGAATTATTCTTAATTGCGGGGAGGGGATTTGAACCCCTGACCTCCGGGTTATGAGCCCGACGAGCTACCACTGCTCCACCCCGCGTCAGTTTTCTATCGACAAGTATCCTATCGGAGCACACGAGGAATGTTTTTTACCGCCGTGATGCTCCGTTAACTTTAGAATTTCAGCCACGATACGTTATCTCTTATCCACGTTCTCTGTCAAGTTTAATTTTCCTTAGCGGACACTTCTTGGACCACTGTCCAGACCCAAAGAGCAGAGGATATCCAGAAATAACGAGGCGCCGGACTGTCGCATTTTGAGACGATTTCCGGCGCCTGCTATCGACTAGCTAATAAACAAGAGCGCGTTGCTTATTCACTGGATTATTGAGTCCATGTGACAAGCACTTCTCCACGGACGAGATAACCCATCCGTTCACGCGCAACTTCTTCCCATGCCAATGAATCCGAGGAGAGGCGGGCTGCCGCATTTTTGGCTTCAGCCAGCTCCTCAGTTAAGGATTCAACCTCGGCGCTTAGCCGCTCAACTTCCATTCGATAGGTTTGCAAGTTGGCTTGACGCTCATGAACCAGCGATAGACCCATGCTTACACACACAACAAGCAAACCGGCGAGACCGATGAGGCGGAAAAAAGCCATGATTGTCGTGACTCCTTATCGTATCGGCCCTCGAATCAATTGGGCGTCGTTATCCGAGAATCGCATGCATTCCCGGGAAAATGGCGGCATCCCCCAACTGCTGCTCAATACGCAGAAGTTGGTTGTATTTGCAGACTCGGTCTGTACGGCAAAGAGAACCGGTCTTGATCTGTCCGGCATTTGTCGCAACAGCCAAATCAGCGATGGTGGCATCTTCTGTTTCACCGCTTCGGTGAGAAATAACAGTTGTAAATCCGGCACGGTGGGCCATGTTGATGACATCCAGCGTTTCGGTGAGCGTACCAATCTGATTCAGTTTGATCAGAATCGAATTGCAGGCGCCAATCTCAATGCTGCGGGCCAAACGGGTTGGATTGGTTACCAAAAGATCGTCGCCAACGAGCTGTGTGGTTTGTCCGAGTGCGGCGGTCAGTTTCTGCCAGCCGGTCCAGTCATTTTCATCCATACCATCTTCGATTGAAATAATCGGATAGCGTTTGGCAAGATCCGAATAGATTTCGATCATCTCTGAGGCCGACTTTTTCGGTTTAGCTTCGGCTTCGAGAATGTATTTCTTGCTTTTCTTGTCATAGAGTTCGCTTGAAGCAACGTCGAGAGCCAAAGAGACTTCTTTTCCCGGTTTAAAACCGGCTTTTTTAATGGCATCGACGAGAAGCGAAAGGCCTTCTTCGTTGCTTTCCACGGCCGGAGCAAATCCACCTTCATCGCCAACCGCAGTGACTTTTCCCTGTTTCTTTAATACGTCTTTTAAGGTGTGGAATATTTCGACACCCCAACGCAAACATTCGCTGAAACTTTTTGCGCCGTGGGGAATGATCATGAATTCTTGAAAATCAAGATTGTTGTCGGCATGCGATCCACCGTTGATGACATTCATCATGGGTACGGGCAGTGTGCAGGCGTTGGTTCCACCCAAATAGCGATAAAGCGGAAGTTCCATGCATGAGGCGGCGGCTTTCGCGGCAGCCAAAGAAACTCCCAAGATCGCATTGGCGCCAAGTTTCTTTTTATTCGCTGTGCCATCAATCGCAATCAATGCGGCATCCAGGCCACGTTGGTCTGAAGCATCCGTGCCCAGAATCTCAGGCGCAATTACCTCATTCACGTGTTTGACAGCCTTGCTGACACCTTTGCCCTTGAAACGCTTGGCATCGCCGTCACGCAGTTCAATGGCCTCATGCTCACCGGTAGAAGCACCGCTCGGAACGGCGGCACGGCCAATCTCGCCACCGGCTAGCAGGACTTCAACTTCAACCGTCGGGTTACCACGCGAATCAAGGATTTCGAGTGCCCGGACATCAACAATCGCGGAATACTGAGACATAATTCTGAATCCCCCTGTGCTTGGGTATTTTGCCTGGACAGGACCTCGCACAGATCCCTAAAGGCTATAGGATTAGCGCCGAAGTGTCAATACGGCTTATTAAGAAAGCAGCCTTAACTGCTTTATCTTAGGCAATTTCCATTCAAACTCGCAAAAAACATCCATCAAAATCAATGAGGACAATTCTGCCCTAAGCAGGCCAATAATCCTCAGAACATGAACAAACATAACAAGTCCGGCGCATGGATAACAGAATGTATCCTGCGCCGTCGCGCACTCCGGCTCATGTGTAGCAACGAAAAGTCATTCTTGAAGGGGATTGTGTGTTAGACCTCAGCGAGAATTTCCTCGGAGATGTCAAAATTGGCGGCGACGGTCTGCACGTCGTCATGTTCTTCGAGGCCATCCATGAGCTTGAGCATATTGGTAGCGTCTTTCCCTTCTAACTTCACAGTATTGGAAGGTATCATGCTCACTTCACAAATATCCACCGGAATTCCAGCTTCATCCAAAGCCGCACGAACCGTATCGAGGTTATTGGGCTGCGTGAAGATTTCGATTGTCCCATCTTCTTCATTGACATCTTCCGCGCCTGCATCAATTGCGGCCATCATAACCGTGTCGACATCGCTCTGGCTGGCATCGACCGTGATGTATCCCTTTTTGGAGAAGAGCCAAGCCACGCATCCGGATTCACCTAAGTTTCCATTGTAACGGCTGAACAAATGCCGGACTTCGGCAGTGGTCCGGTTCTTATTGTCTGTCAGGATTTCGACATAAACAGCAACGCCACCGGGTCCGTATCCCTCAAAGGAGCCTTCTTCATAAGTCGCACCGGGTAGTTCGCCGGTTCCCTTTTGAATAGCGCGCTTTACGTTGTCCTGAGGCATGTTGGCGGTACGAGCAGCATTAACTGCAGTCCTCAGACGAGGGTTGCTATCCGGATCGCCTCCGCCTTCACGTGCGGCAACAGAAATTTCGCGAATAAGTTTGGTGAAAATCTTTCCGCGTTTGGCGTCTTCTTTCGCCTTTTTGTGCTTAATTGTGGACCATTTTGAATGCCCGGACATACCCCGACTCCAAGTTCTATAGATTCTTTATGAATTGTGCGTTAGCGCTGATGATCATGAAAAGGTGCCTGCTACGCGACGCAAACCAGGATTTTAGCGTCCCCATCTCCTGCAAACCAGACCGCACTGTCAAAATCACTGCGAATAGAGATTATAGATCACGGCCTAATAACTTTAAACACCATCTAAGAATTTGAATTGACCTGCGACTGTAAAGTTCGGCATGCCACTTGTGGCCCTCTTCAGCCAGTTTTAAGGCATTGGTATATGCCTTTTCCCAATCGGATATTGCAAGCCGGTAGTTTTCAAGCAGCCGCATATCAGGAGATAGTGCCGTTCCATTATTCCGGTGGGCGCCTAAAAGCGTGTGGAGGCCAAGTTCAAAATGATGAAGCGCATCGGACATATCCGTTTCATTTGGTTCCCCCATACAATTCTCAAATGACGATTCAGACGAATCATCCAACCGCACGGCCAAAAGTTGCCGATAACAAGGCAGCAAATAGTCTTTTCCACAAAGATGCTCGCGATAAAGTTGATCGATCTCTCCGGCCAGACGAAGACCATCCGGCATTGAGTCAAGTTCGATATCCAAAAGCTGCAACCTGAGCCATAAAGATAGGTTGCCGATTGCCTGCACTTCTACAGGAAATGGCGCAAACGCCTCTAGCGTTTCAGCCAGCTTCGGACGCTCATGGCAAAGATGTTCATGCAGCCACGGATGCGGTTTGCCATAGTGCAACTCATAATTCGAATCGGCAATTCGCTCGGCAGAATCGACACCCGGAGTATCGAAAGGCGCTGTAAGGAGTACAGTACGTTTTGCCACACGTGAAAGTTCAGATAAAAACGGCAAACGGGCGGGGGGTGGAATGTGTTCCAGCGTGTCGAGCGATAGACTGACGTCAAAGCAATCATCTTCGAATGGGAGATGCGCACCGGTCGCAATAACTCCAGAATCTTTAGGAGGTTGCCTTAAGTCAGCGACGATACAGCGATGGTTGGGAAGATACTCTTGGAGATGGCCCGTACCTCCCCCCACATCCAAGATCGAGCTCTTTGGGGGCAGTGTGGCTTGAATAAAAGCAGCTACTGCGCTGTAACGTTGAATAGCATCTATCGTAAGCATAAGCCGATTCTGACCTGAAGCAGAATTCGCGCCCATCATCACAGGTTTGCAATCCGAATTCCACTGGATGTACCTGTGGGGGACTTTAGGATGGTGACGAAATGTTCGTCGAGGAGTCCAGATCATGACTCACAACACAAAAGACCTCAATAGCCTGACCAAGCCGGAGCTGTATGAGATCGCCAAAAAGCTCAACATCGCAGGCAGAAGCCGTATGACCAAACCGGTCCTCATGGAGAAAATCCTTGAAGCCGAGGCTCCCAAGCCTAAGGTGCCGAGAAAGCCGTTGAAGGCTGCCGCGGTTCAAAAGGCAACTGCAAAAAAAATCAGCACGCCGGCCAGCCATATTGAGCCTGCGCCTTCCGCACCTCCTGCACCTCCGGGAGAACCGGTTCCCTACGAGGGCGAACGAGGTCCTGAACTGCCGGAGAAATACGGGATGACCGTGTTGCGGGCTATGCCCCGCGATCCCCATTGGATTTTCTTATATTGGGAAATTTCCGATGCCGATCAGGATCGTGTGCGCCAAGAGCATGGTGATTGGGTTTTTGACCGGTCGCAGGCGATTATCAAGATCATTAATGTTTCAAACGGAGCGGAACAACAACAGCTCGTGCTCTTGGATACGGGGCAATGGTATTTGCCCGTCCAAGCCGACTGCGAGTTCGTTTTTGAAATCGGACTTGTAAAACCGGATGGAACATACGTGGTTTTAGCCCGCACAAAGAACATCCACACGGCGCCGGCCGGTCCGAGTGATCGTACTGATGAAGCATGGATGGTTGTTGAAGAGAAATTCCAGGAACTCCTCAGTATAACCGGGGGCTTCGATTTTCCTGCATCCGCGCCCAGCAGCAAGAGAATTCGTCCCGCCGCCGGAGTCGCCGGTGTTTTACGGGATGTAACCCACCTGCCGTGGTCTCGTTTCGAAGCGAGCAGCGGGACATTGAACAAACGATAGCGACCTATCGCTGAATGCATAAAAGCATGGGACCAGCCGTGTAATCAGCCCCTTGTCAAAAGGGAGAACAGCGAGTTTCAATCCCTTGGGATTACGGAATGTAAACATGTCCTATGGAACATTAAGTCTTGTTCTACATGCTCATCTGCCGTTTGTGCGGCATCCGGAACATGATGAATTCTTGGAAGAAGATTGGCTTTTTGAAGCCATGACCGAAACCTACATCCCGCTGCTTGCGGCTTATGAGCATTTGGTTAATGACGGATGCCGGTTTCAAATCACAATGTCTGTCACTCCGCCACTGGCCGAAATGCTGGCCGATCCGCTTTTGCAATCACGCTACCAACGTAAGCTGGACAAAATGCAGGATCTCGCGGAACGAGAGGTTTCACGGACCTCTGCAAAAAGCCAACAGCAGTTCCAAGAAGCGGCATTGATGTATCGCGACAAATTGGCCGAGGCGCGCCATATTTTCAACGAATGGGATGGGAACCTGGTCAAAGGATTCCGTGCATTTCAGGATCAGGGTGTTTTAGAAGTTATCACCTGCGGCGCAACACATGGATTTCTGCCTTTAATGATTACGCAGCAATCCATTCGCGCACAAATTCAAGTTGCCAAAAAGAATTACGAAAAACATTTCGGCCGCGGACCACGGGGGATTTGGCTGCCCGAGTGCGGCTATGGCCCGCATGTTTCCGAAGAACTCGATGCGGCCGGAATTCGCTTTTTCTTTGTGGATGCGCACGGTGTTTTGTTTGGCTCGCCCAGACCGAAATACGGTGTCTTTGCACCGGTCTATTGTCCGAATACAACTGTTGCGGCCTTTGGACGCGATGTTGAATCGTCACGGCAGGTATGGAGCCGGGATGAGGGCTATCCCGGAGATGCGAATTATCGCGAGTTCTACAGGGATTTAGGATACGACGCCGAATACGGATATATCCGTCCTTATCTACATTCGGACGGCGTACGCAGAAACATAGGTTTTAAATACCACAGCATTACGGGTGAAGTGGAACTGCACGACAAACAACCGTACCGTCCGTCATTGGCCCGGGAACGTGCTGCGGCGCATGCCGGAAATTTTGTGTTTAACCGGCAGCAACAAATAAAACACCTCCGCGAACTACTGGAACGGGATCCGATTATCGTTGCACCCTATGATGCCGAACTATTCGGTCATTGGTGGTACGAAGGCCCGATGTTCATCGAGTATTTATGCCGCAAATGCCATTGGGACCAAAATGAAATCGTTATGGCCAGCCCGTGGACATATCTACAGGAAAACAAAACTCATCAAGTCTTAGAACCATGTCCTTCGACTTGGGGCGATAAAGGCTACAACGAGGTCTGGCTGAATGGTTCCAATGACTGGATCTACCGCCACCTTCATCACATGGAAACACGGATGATTGCATTGGCCAATCGCTATCAGCATCCTGACCGTCTGCAAGAAAGAGTACTCAATCAAATCGCCCGAGAATTGCTCCTCGCGCAGAGTTCCGATTGGGCCTTTATTATGACGACGGCAACAGCTGTACCTTATGCGCAACGGCGGACACGCGATCACGTCCACCGCTTCAATACTCTGGCCGATCAGCTGACTTCCGGAACAGTCGATACAGCCTTCTTAAACGAGGCGGAAACCCGGGATAATATTTTCTCGGAAATCGATTACCGTGTGTACGCCTGAGTCGAAGAACGCAAGAGCCGGATGGAATGACTGGCTTATTTTGGCTGTGGCATTAGGTGTGCTTGCAGCGGCGGTTTTGCCTACCATCAGTGGTGCGCAGGCCCGCGCCAAAACTGCAAAAGTCTTAACCGATTTCCAGCGTTTGGCCGAAGCGCTTGAAACCTATCGAGCAGATCAAGGATCGTATCCACCGGGCCAAACCGATCTTGTCCAATACGATTTGCGTCCACTCACAACACCCACAGCGTATATACACAAAGTTATATACAATGACGTCTTCAATCCGCGCAAATCACGCCGGGATGGTTCGGAAGCGGGAAATAAATCGGCCAGTTATTTCTATTTCCATCTCAATGGCGCATGGGCGGAGCGGTCGGGATTGGCGGCGGATAAACGAACGAATACTTATATCATGGAAAGTTCCGGCCCCGACCGCTACCAAGATTACGTTCCTCAATTCGCGGTAGGCGAATCAGGTTTCGGCCCGGAGCAACTCTACGATCCAACCAATGGCGCCATGAGTGCAGGCGATATCGCCCAATGGGGCGGTGATCCGCCTTTTAATCCGCTTACCCGGCAAATGGCACATTTCCAAAAGACGGATAAATAACGCCTTAATCGCGGCAAAGACCGTGAAGGCCCAATTGGAATTGGCTATTAATAGGCTACTACTGGTTGACTGCTTATTGGCTATTTAATGGCTAAAAGCAACTAGAAAACTTCCAGTTGAATTTGGCCACGATCCATAAGTTCCGAATCCGACTCCGCTGCCTAATCTGTTCTTTTCTGTGAGGATGCCTGCCCTGACAGTTCGATCAAATAATTGACGACTGCATCACGCTCTTCATCAGTCAACAACATGAAGGCCATCTGACCGGTTGCCGTTTCACGAATGCCCAGTTTTTTCGCATTATCGGCCGTGGGTTCTTTAAACCAGGCATGCAATACATCCGCCCCCCGCAAACCGGACTCATCCAAAGGCCCGCCGGAACCGCCGTTATGAGCTCCCTCACCTTGGAGCGTATGGCAGGCCACACAAGCCAAACGAGTAAATGCAGCCTGGACAGTCTGGGGCATTTCGATTTTTAATGGCTCCGGACAAATCTCATTCATGGCATCGGCCAAGAATTCGACTTCGTCTTCCGTAAGCCGCACACCGGCCATTTCGCCGGTGGCCGGACTGCGTATGCCAAGTTCTTCAGCCATCTTTTTGGTGGGTTTGCTAAGAAAATCGACCAGTGCGCCACGGGAACGGCTGCAACCGCCTTCCAGTTCCTTCCCGGGCTCCGCGTATCCCTCTCCATTCAAAGAGTGGCAAGAGAGGCAACCCATGGCGGAAAAACGTTCAACAGGAGGAACTTCGCGAAGGTCGATTTTGAGGCCGGCCTGCCAATGCGCAAAAACGGCCAAGGGAATACCCAGCACCAATACCAAAAGAGCGCTTCCCCAAAAGGCGAAGGGCGCAAGGTTGGTAATCGAAGGCAAAAACTTCGGCGCAAGCGCTGTCCCGACGATAACCGCAATAAAAATGAGCGCCCAGACCGTATCATCCATCCATTCTTCCATGGGAACATAATGCGGAACCGGATGCTGCCAGATCACCCACCAAACCACGGCCGGACCGATAGCGGCAATCAAATGGCGATTTTTCGATTTCTTAGAGAAAACGCCATCCCAGCTCCAAGCAACCAAGGCAATAGCCGTAGATGCAATCAAAGCGGCGGAAGATACTCCAAAAAGTGCGGAAGGCCGGCCGGACATCAAACGTCCCCAGATGACCGCGTCATTCGCACGGGCATCCAACATCCCAAACCAGCAAATCGTGAGATACGCGGGCACTCCGGCAATCAGCACCCAAGCTGTATTGGGCACTCGATTTTTATCCTTCCGAAAATGGTTGCCCAGGACACCCAGTATCCCAAACCAGAGAGCGATGGCTGCTATTAATTGAATGTCATGCATGGTCGGTTCCTAAGTTCAAAAAAATCAAAACGAAGATTGAACACCCAAATTTAACTGAGACACGCCATAAGCCAAGTGGCTGCAAAAACATTTTCTCGATTAAAAAACAGAAAATGCATGTCTAGAATCAAGGACACCTGTGGCATAGAAGATGTGTTGTTGATCTTCTTCCGCATTGATAGACTCCTTTCAACATCATTGCTTGTCATAAATCAAGAAGAATCAAAACATTGCACACTGAGCTGGATACGAACCTACCACCAGCCAGAGGAGGCGCCGGATGCGGGTGCTCGTTCTCAATCCGCCTGGAGATCAGCGTTATCTGCGGGATTATTATTGCAGCCACACTTCAAAAGCGCGGTATTTTTGGCATCCCATCGATCTTCTCTATCAAAGCGGAATTCTGGGCTCGCAGCATGAGGTCGTCGGCCTCGATGCCAATGTGCTCATGCTGAGCCATGAAGAAGCCGGGCGCCGTGTTCGTGAAATGAATCCCGAGGCCATCCTGTTCCTGACAGGAGGAGTGTCCTGGCGGCAAGACTTCGATTTCATCGAATCGCTGGAGCCGCCCCGCTCCATGCCCATCATCGGCACCGGCGACATTATGACCGCCAAACGCCAAGAGATGCTGGAACGCCACCCCTGGTTATCGGCTGTCTTAATGGATTTCACATCCGATTCCGCCAGCCGTTTTTTTTGCGGCCTGGGACTGCCATGAAGGCCAGCCGCGTGAAGATTTCGAACTGCCCCATTTGGCGCATAAGTGGAACGATGAAATCAGAACCGGTTCAATTAGCAAAGAACGTAAGTTTTCAATTCCCCTGCCCCGTTACGACATCTTCCCGTGGAAAAAATACCGCATCCCCCATGGCCGCCGCCGGCTTTTTGCGAGTATTTTGACCGACTACGGTTGCCCCTTTACTTGCAGTTTCTGTTTTTCGGGAACGATTCCTCACAAAACCCGCGACATGGATAACCTTATGGATGAACTTCATTACATCCATTCCCTTGGGATCCGCGAGCTTTGGGTTAAAGACCTCACCTTCGGCGTCAACCGCAAACACACATCGCAATTTTTGGAATGTTTAGAGGCGGAGAATCTGAAATTCAATTGGGTCACGCTTTCACGCGTGGATGTGGTCAATGAAGACCTTTTGGAACGCATGGCCCGCACCGGGTGCCATACCATCCAATTTGGTGTCGAATCGGCCGATCCCGATGTTCTGGATTCAATCGATAAAGGCATCGCCCCGGAACGGGTTATCGAGATTTTCGATCTTTGCCGGAAGCTGAAAATACGGACTTTGGCCCATTTCATCATTGGTCTTCCGGGCGAAACCAAAAGCAGTGCGGAACACACCATCGCCTTCGCCAAAGAGATCGATCCCGATTTTGTCTCGTTCAATATCGCAACCCCCAAGATGGGAACGCGGTTGCGGGATGAGGCCATCGAAAAAGGGTGGACCTCAGCCGAAGTCGACGTGCTCGATAACAGCGTGGCATTTCCCGTACTGGAAACCGAACAACTTAAACCTGCCGAAGTCTGGGAATTGCGGAATCGGGCCATTAAGGAGTTCCACCTGCGGCCCAAGTACATTTGGCGCAAGTTGACATCGGTTTCATCCCCCTGGGAATTTTGGCGGATGGCAATGAACGGCTACGCATTGCTGGAGAGCACACTCATTAAACCCAAAGTGTCGCAGGAAGACTTTTTGGGCGATCCTGGCGCTCTCCCATCCTAAGCAGCATATTCCCTCAGTATTGTTTGCAATCCTTTCACCATGTCACTCTGCCCGGACTCCGGGCTTTGACCGCTGTGTGCAGTCCGGTACGATGACTGTCTATCCTAAATGAAGAAGTGAATCATGATTCGACGCCGCTTATTATCTCATAGTACCTTCGTGCTCCCCATTCTGGCCGGATGCCTGCTCTTTTCAGGTTGTTCGGATTCCCCTGAGAAGCTATTGGAACGTGCCGGCGAACAGATGCAGAACCAAGACTGGTTCGGAGCGTTCTTCTACCTCCAGGATTTTTTGGATCAATTCCCCGATAACGACTTGGCCATGCAGGCCATGCAAATGAAGGCAACCTGCCATGCCAACTTGGGAGAGTTTGAAGAAGCGCGTGCGGTCTATAAGGAAATCGCCGAAAAATACCCGCAGGAAGAAATTAAGATCGGTTCGAAGATGCGCATTGCCGAAATGTACTTCTACGAGCAAAAGTACGACGAATCGCGCCAAGCATACGGCGAAGTGATTGCTAATGCCTCGACTCCGGTTGAACTCGAATTGCGATGCTACAACCAGATTGCTGCTTCGCATATTGCTGAAGCCTCTTTTGCATTGGCCCGCGATGATTTTGATAATGCAATCGCCACGCTGGTCGAAAATGCATCGGAGATTTCTAATTCAATCAACGAAGTTCACGAAATCCGCGATACCTTCCGTCTTTATAAAGCCCGCACCTGGCTCAATGAGGGCGATAGAAAAAGCGCCGCAAAGGCCTATCAAGAGATGGCGGACGATGAGACTTCGAGCGATGTCGCGCGGGCCTTGGCGCTGTTTTTAGCGGCCGATTCTCTGGACCGCGCCGACCGCGGCGAAGATAGGAACGCCGTGCTCTCAGCGGAGGCACACGACGCGGTTGTCAATGCCTATAACGAATTGATTGAAAAATATCCGGAAAACGATTACTCAATCTGGGCCCGGGTCGAACTCGCCCGCATCTATCGTGATGACGGCGACCAAGAAAAAGCGGATACCTTTTACAACAAAGCGATCGAAAGTTACACAGCCATCATCAATAATCCCATTGATGAGGATCAATTGCGTTGGGCACTTTCGAAAATCGGTGACGCCAATCTGCGTATGGAACGTTTGGAAGAAGCCAAAAAGACATTTACGCAACTCTATAGCCAATCGCAAGATAGCCCCGATTACGCAAACTTGGCCAGAATGCGGGTTGAAGATATCGAACGTCAGATAAAAGAGCGCGATGGGGGTGGAGAAGGCGCCGGAGAATCGGTCGAAGGGGCCACAACCACTATTCAGGAGTCCGGATCAAGTTCGTAGAATGGTTACGGCGATACGGCAACAAAGAATCGCGCGGGAAGTATGTGGCGTTCCCGCGCCGTAACCAGAACTGATCCATGGCAGATTCGAAACGCGTTCTTTTGTTAAATCCTCCAAGCGGCCTTTACCGCCGGGATGATCGTTGCCAATCCAGCGTCAACGATCAGACTGTGCGCGCGATTTTCCCGCCGTTGGATTTGGCCTATTTAGGCGCTTTGGCCCAAAAGAACGGCGCCTCCGCCACAATTCGCGATTACCCCGCCTTTAATGCGACCTGGGATGATTTCGTACACGACCTCGATTCCATCTTGCCGGATATTGTCCTCTTCACGGCGACCGCGCCAACCTTGGCAGGCGATATTCAGGTACCAACTATCGTAAAAGAACGTCTTCCCGATACCTTGGTGCTGGGCCGTGGCGAACCGCTGAATTTTATCGACCGGCAGATTTTGGAAGAGACGCCCAGCCTGGACGCCGTATTACGCGGTGAACCGTATAACGCTTTCCAAGCGTTTTTAAACGATGAATCCCTCTCTGATCAGCAGGACATCACGTACCGCCAAAACGGCGCAATTATTCAAAGCCCCAAAGCGGATGATCTGACCGATCTCGATGTGCTTCCCTTTCCGGCCCGGCATCTGCTCAATAACGATCTTTACCGCACGCCTGAAAGCCGCCGACGTATGACGACGGTAGTCACCTCGGTGGGCTGTCCATACAAATGCATCTTTTGTCCCGTCGTCCCCTTAACCGGTTCCAACGTTCGCTTCCGTAAACCGGAAGCCATTGTGGAGGAGTTGCGCGAGTGTGTTGAGCGGCACGGTATCCGGGATTTTTTGTTTCACGCCGACACGTTTACATTAAAAAAGCCGTGGGTGTTGGAACTCTGCGAACAGATCAAGAAATCCGGATTGGATATCCGCTGGGGCTGCAACAGCCGGGTGAATACCATCGATGCCGAACGGCTCGTGGCCATGCGCGAAGCGGGCTGCTGGGTGGTCGGGTTCGGTGTAGAGACCGGCAACGACGAGCACCTGGAGATGATCAAAAAAGGGGCAACCGCCGAACAGGCCCGGCAGGCAATCCGCCTGTGCCGCGAACACGGCGTGCGTAGCCATTGTTTTTTTGTGTTCGGATTTCCGTGGGACACCAAAGAAACAGTCGGAGAACTTGTTCAGTTCGCCAAAGAATTAGATCCGGACTTTTTTGACTTCAACTTGGCTTATCCGATCCCCGGGACAGAGTATTTCGAGGCGGTAATGGATGAGGGCTTGTGCGATTTGGACCGCTTGGCGGGAGGCGGTTATCATGTGGCCGCTGTGCGTACACGCACAACATCAGCCGCCGAACTTGAACGGTTGCGCAAAAAGGCTTTGATGTCGCTTTACTTCCGGCCCTCCTATATTGCCCGCACGTTGCGCCAGGCCGGATCATTGCCCATCGCTATGAATTACATCCGCGAAGCCGCCCACCGCGTCAAAAACCTATTAAAATTCTAAATCCTGTTTTTAGAACAAATCATTCGAATCACGAAAAAACACAAGAGTGAAACAAAAGGATTTCTTACGCACTTACAGCGCTTATGATTTGTGGAGACTCTACCCGGGGCTACGCTACGCTCGCCCCGGGCTATTGCATTGCGCACCTCCGGTGCTTGGTGTGTTCCATTAAGAGAGATAGTGGATGGCGGGAGCACTTTTACGATAGGCAAAATTTGCTACTGCCTCTCGTGCTTGCGCACCCAGACAAGCGAGTTGTCTGCGCCACCCGGTAAGAGATAATTGAGGGGATAAAGAGATACATATGCCTTTATTAGAGTCTTGCGGCTTAACGGGAGTTTCGCCCCAATTAAAAATCCTCCAGGCCGTTCGGACTGCCTGGAGGATGTTCTTGCGAAAGCACTAATAATTTAGAGGAGGCTATCGGCTATGCGTAGTACCGGAAAACCGGTGCGCAGGCCGGAATTTACTCCGACACATACCGGTTCAAGAGATACTTGGCCACGACAGAATTAAGTGTACAGGGCGCCTCTTTGCCTTGTTCCATTCGTTCTAAAGCTTCTAAATCCGATTTCCAAGCCACATTACCGGGGGCAAGAAATCCAACGCTGCCCGGTTCAAACTCCGTCAGAAGGCCGTTGTCTTTGTAATAGTAATGCTTTTCGCTTTCGGCACATTCAAAGGTACGCATCTTGGGGGGAATATCGCTGGGCTGGAGCCAGAGTTTAATTTCCCGTTCAGCGTCCTCAAGGTTGGCCGAAGCGTGGACCAGGTTATCCATCCGGCTTCCAATTTCTTGGCCCTTGTCGTTCTTAAGCGTAATCACTGTGCCCAGGGAACGGATACAACCGGGTTTCTCTTCCCGGGCTACATGCGGATTGGTGGGACCGGCGATTTGACGCATTCTGGCAACCGCATTCTCTCCTTGATAAACAATCGCGATAACCCTGCGTTTGCCCGGAATATCAGGATAATGCAGCATTCCTCGGATATACTCGATGAGCGAGGGGAAAAAGACCTTTCCTTGATGCTCTGCATAATGCTCTTCGGCGAGCATCTTGGTGACATTAACCACTTTGGTGGCCGCAATAATAAATCCGGCATGGGTTTCGGACATTTGGGAGAATAGATATCCCGTTAATGAAAGTTTCAACGCATCCGGTTTAATCAACACAAATGTTTGTTCGGGTTTCTTATCACTCATCGTAGTATTTCCTTTGCAGCATTCCATTCGCCGCGAAATGCATATTCACACTCCGCCGAATTGTTTTCTGACCGGCATTCGCGGCTCAGTATCTAGAGGGAAAGAGAGTACGAATTCGGCTTCAGGCAAAACTCGGCCAAAACTCTCCAGTTCCGGAGTTCATTACACCAGATTGATATAGCGCAAAATAACGTCCCGTACCAGAAAAAAACGTCACGCCTGGGGCGGCGGGGTTTGGGACTCGGACGGGGGCGCTTCCCGGTTCTCAGAAGAATCGGATGGCGCGGATTCCGCTACAGCGGGGAGAGGTTCTTTGCCGTCCGGTTCCGCCGAATCATTAGGATGCACCGGCTGTTCTTCATCGGATGGCGTTGCACCGGTTTCCGCTTCTTGCTTATTGTTATTTTCCTCCAAAGCGGCGTCTCCATTGCCACCAAAGAGTGCTTTTTCACGGTCAGCCCGTTCCTGTCGGATTCGCGTGGTATAGCCGTTGTCACTCACACAGGCTTCCAGCAGATCGAGAACTTCATCCGCGGAAACAACCTCTTTCTCTAACAACGCGCTAACCAAGGCCTCAAGCTGATCGCTGTGTTCTTCTAAGATCGCCCGGGCGCGGGCATGGCATTGATCCACGAGACTGCGAATTTCTTTATCGATCTCAAAGGCGATTTCTTCGCTGTAGTCGCGGTCGCGGTGGAAATCGCGGCCAAGGAAAATTTGAGTTTCGTTGGTGCCGAATGTGAGCGGCCCCAATTGCTGGCTCATACCGAAACGGCAAACCATACGATGGGCGATACCCGTAACCCGCTCCAAATCGTTTTGTGCTCCGGTGGTGATATCCTTAATGATGATTTCTTCCGCCACGCGTCCGCCCAAAAGACCCGTCATTTGGTTGCAAAGATCCGTGCGTGAACGCAAATAGCGGTCCTCAGTGGGCATATGCATCGTATAACCCAAGGCCTGGCCGCGGGGCAGGATCGAGACTTTGTGCACCGGCTCATCTTCATCGCAATGATGGATGACCACGGCATGACCGGCTTCATGATAGGCGATTACTTTGCGTTCATGCTCGCTAATTGTCCGGCTGCGGCGTTCGGGGCCGGCGCTGACCCGCTCGATGGCTTCCTCGAAATCCTGCATTTCAACCGAATCGCGGTCATTACGGGCAGCCAACAGGGCGGCTTCATTCACACAATTATGAATATCCGCACCGGCAAATCCCGGCGTCCGCCGCGCCAAGATGGTCAAATCGACCTTATCGGCCAGGACAACATTCTGAGTATGAACCTTAAAAATGGCTTCCCGTCCACGAAGATCCGGTGGATCGACCGTGACCTGACGGTCGAAACGTCCCGGACGCAATAGCGCCGGATCGAGAACATCCGGACGGTTGGTAGCCGCAATCAAGATGACTTCTTCGCTGGAGTTGAAACCATCCATTTCAACCAGGAGTTGGTTGAGGGTTTGCTCACGCTCATCGTGACCGCCGCCCACACCCGCAAAACGCTGGCGTCCGACAGCGTCGATTTCATCGATGAAGATCAAACAAGGCGCATTCTTTTTGCCTTGCTCAAAAAGGTCCCGGACGCGGGATGCACCTACACCGACAAACATTTCCACAAAATCGGAGCCGGAAATCGAAAAGAAAGGCACATTGGCCTCGCCGGAAATCGCACGGGCCAAAAGCGTCTTGCCGGTGCCCGGAGGGCCGATCAACAGCACACCACGGGGTATACGGCCACCCAGCCGCTGGAATTTCCGAGGATCTTTGAGGAACTCAACGATCTCCTGGAGTTCTTCTTTGGCCTCTTCGCATCCCGCCACATCGTCAAATGTGACATTCGGGCCGCTTTCTTGGTTCAAGCGGGCACGGCTCTTGCCAAATGACATGGCTTTGCCGCCACCGATCTGCATTTGCCGCAAAATGAAAAACCAGACAGCCAGAAGCAAAATGACCGGCACAATCATATTCATGGCGTGCCAGAAGATATCGTTGCCCGGCTCATTCTCATATGTAAAATCTTTATTCCCCGGCAGTTCGGAATACCGTCTCAGGTCTTTTGTTAGTTGCTCAATCTGCGGGCCAAGGATTTTTACGGAATAGGGAGTGGCAATATCCTGTTGATTGGCATCGGGATAATACTTACCCGTAATCCGGTCAGAGGATATCTGGGCTGAGACCAGCTTTGACTCGGAACTTCCTTGTAGAATCCGCTCGAACTCCACAAACGAGAGTACTTTTTCGGGTGAAGGCGTCAGAAAACGAACGACGACGATGATTAACAGAAGGATAACGATGTAAAAATAGACGGTACGGTTAAACACGATCTGAGTACGTTCCTATTGTTGAAATTGCTTTAGACTGATGAACCGGCGTTGTACGGTACTGTGGCTCCGCTGCATGTCAAGCAAAGTCCTCACGACAATCTCCATGTGATGAAGTCACCAGGGATAAACGCCGAGTGTTGTCCAGTACCGTCATTTCCGCCAGCATACCCCAAGTTAATGAACGATGCACCGTATCTCGACCACAAATGACCGCCGCGAAAGCCTTCTGAGCGCGACATATATGCATGCCGTGCTTTGGGGCGTGTTATTTGGTCTCTACCTAATTCGTCTTCATCCCGGAATATCTTGGGGTGATGGCCCGGAGTTAACGGCGGCGGCGGCAACATTGGGCGTTCCGCATCCACCGGGTTACCCCTTCTACACCCTGTTGGGCAAATTGACAGCGTATATTCCTCTGGGCGCCGTGGCCTGGCGGCTTAACCTGCTTTCGGCGCTCTGCATGGCCACGGCCGGTGTCTTATGCTCGATAACCGTAGAACGGATTCTTTCCGGACCGGTTTCCGCCTCATCTCCCAAAGTCTTCAGGATACTTGCCGGAGCCTGCGTGGCCGCGGTCTTCTTGGCCCCTATTGTATGGTTTCAAGCTGTTCAAACCGAAGTCTATGCACTGTTTGTACTGCTGTGCTCATCGGTGCTTTACTTTGCATCTCAAATTTATGGTTCCCAGGACTATAACCGGGCCGCTCTGGCTCTGACCGCTTTTGTCTCAGGACTTTGCGTTGTGCACCACTATCTGGCCGCTCCCAGTGCAGTGGCGGCCTTGGGGATGATTCTCTACGGCGTTTGGGGCTCAAATCGCATACCACTGCGCGGTCTTGCGTCACTGAGCTGGGGCTTTGCACCGCTTGCGCTTTGGGTTGTGCTCCCTTTAAGAAGTATGAATTCCCCTTTGGTCGATTGGTACAATCCACATACCTGGGATGGATTTCGCGGTCTGCTATTCGGGGGGGATTTCGGCGATAACTTGGTCCGGGGATGGGCATTTTGGTGGCAAGCGCCAGGCATAGAAAAACTCTACGACCTGGCCTTCGGCCTTCTGGCCTGGGGACCGTCCGATGCTCCCGGCGGGATTTTGAATATCACTGTGCTCGCCGTTTGGTCTCCGGTCTGGGCTGCCGCTCTATACGGTCTCTATATCCTTTGGACCGAAAAGCCATACGTAGCCTATGTCTGGCTGTTTCTCGCCGCATGCCACCAACTTTTCTATATGTTTTATATGGTGGGAGATCGCTCGACTTTCGCTGTCCCTTTGGTTCTGCTTTGGTGTTTGCCGCTAGCCCAGGGCATGATCAGTCTTTATGAAAAATGCCGTGAACACGACCTGCAATTGGCGGTCCGGGCCATTCCGATTTTTGCGCTGCTCATGCCCCTTTTGGCCATACAATACAACGGTCCGCCGGTAGCAATGCGTTCCCTGGTCCCTGCCAGAAATTATGGAGAATTCGTGAGTGATGCTTTGCCAAAGGGCTCTCTTCTGGCAACGGGAACATGGGAAGCAACCGCCGACAATGAGTTTTATCCCATGCTTTATTTGCAGGCAGTGGAGCACAGAAACGAAAACGTGGATATCATCGGTGCAGGCTTTATCGGACTGTCATGGTACCGGCAACAACTTGTAACTCGCGGAATCATGCCCGGCCTGGATACCAAAGCGCCGGAATACGCACGTATGGCATTTGGGTACCGGCAGATAGCGCCTAAGTTCCAAAATGTGGGTTTGCAATGGTTCGCGCGCAAAGCATGGCTGGAAGAGTTCTATAGCAGTGTCATACGCCCGGAAATGAAGCGCCGCGATGTCATACTGACGGTTTCGCCCGAATTGCACTGGAATCCACCGGAACAGCTGGCTCCGGTTCCCAGCCCTTCATGGTCGGAGGTTCAGGCTGCAACCGGAAGCGTGACTTGGACATTGCCGATATCCGAAGATATCTATCATATCCTGCCGGCCGATACGCAAGACTATCTATTCCATATCCCCGGTACCCGGCCTTGGACGGGTGCAGCAGTACGTCTTGAGGCCAAACAGCAGTGATCGACTCCGCAACAAATACACCGGCGCCCTATGCATTGTTTGCAAAATGGGGCCGAATCATCGCCGGCGCAACGCTGCTCGTTATCCCTGTTTTGTTTACACCTCAGGTTTACGAGCCATTTGTAATCGGTAAGCGCACTTGGATCGAACTCGCATCCATCTTACTTCTGTTTCTATGGCTGCATGACCGTTTCAATGGCTGCCGGCTGCCGGATTGGCGCACCGGTGCTGACAAGGCGGTCGTTTTCTTTTTGATTCTGACGACATGTTCTTTGATTTGGGGATGGCACGACGGAAGCCAGTTTCATCGAATTCGTACAATATGGTTATGGACCGTTTTCGGTTACGCCATCATAGTATTACTTCGCGGCGGAATGGATGATTTGCGGCTACGAATGTGGCTGCATCTCCCGGTGGTGCTTGTTTCCATAATTGCCTTGCTTCAGCATTTTGGAATTCCCTTCCCTATGAAGTTTCAGCCCGCCGGACCGGATTGGCGGTTTGTTATCATATCGACATTGGGCAATCCGAATTTTGTATCGGGCTTTCTAGCCATTCTTGTTCCCGGTGTTTTGATCGATGGTCTTTATCGTTGCAGCACACCGGCCTTCATTCTTTGGTGGCTGCCGTGTTGGATTTTAATTTTGGCAACGCTGTTGGTGACATTCACCATGGGCGCGTGGATAGCCTTGGCAGTGGCGGCCCTGGCCGCCGTAATCGCCGTGGTAGCCAAACGCGGCCTTTCAAACCCGAACTGGATAAGAGTCGGCGCACTACTCGTTATTTCAATCCTAGTCGGCGTTTGGGCCTTCAGCGCCAATCCTTGGAACAATTTCGATGAGGGCGGTGTGTTGGATGCGGCTCAAGCGTCGCCTCGTTGGCGGGGTGGAATGGGGGGGCGGATATTTAACTGGAATGTGGCCATTGCCATGATCGATGAACATCCGGCAGGAGGAATCGGTTTCGGTAATTTTTACGCGGTCAATGAGACCTACGGCGGCTTGATTCGATCAAAACTCGGTTATGTGGAACCGAATCCGGCCCATGCGGGTGTGGATCAACCTCATCAGTTGCCACTCGAACTGGCGGCGGAGTTAGGACCATTGGGGGCATTTGCGGCCTGGTGGTTGCCTTGTTTGATTTTTGGCATCGGATGGCGGCGGTTGCGCAAAGAACCGGATAAACGTTTGTCATTGCTGCCCGCGCTTTTGGGATTGGTTGTCTCAAGTATTCATGGATTGGTCAGTTTCCCCATGCACTTGCCCGCCAGCGCGATGGCCACCATCTGGTGCGCGGCTGTGTTGCTTGCCGACCGGCGCTCAATACAGCCCGCTATGAAACGGAAAATCTGGTTATTGGTTCCCAGCGGCCTCGTGCTGTTGACCCTCATGATCTGTGTTTCTTTGCCCTTCTTTGCTCAACAGGTTGTCACTTGGCAATCCGGACCACCCAAGTCTATGGGAGAAGCCCTCAAGTTCGCCCAGCTCGCCGTGCATTTGAATCCTTATAGCGATGAACACTGGGACCGGTTGGCAGCCTTTTTGTGGAAAGCCAATCGTCACCAGGAAGCCATAGAGGCTTGGGAAATCTCTCTGAGTTTGGTGGAACATCTTCAAACACGGCGTAACTTAAAAAAGGCCGCAGTGGAACTAAGTGACTTCGAAAAGGCAATAGAGCACCAAAGGGCCATGACAAGGCTTAATCCAGGTCATATTCCTTACTGGGAAGACTTGCTCTTTCTACTTAAAACGGCCGGTAAACCTACAGAAGATGTAGAGAAACGATTACACGAACTTCGAAAGAAGGCAGAAGAAGCCAGAATCTGAGTTTCCTGCGTGAATCGCAGGACACAGTAGAAATGGTTATGCTACCGTAGGATAGCCGACTTAAGCATTCTAAAATTGTCCGGCCCTGGTCGTTTCCCAGCGCATGCTTGGATTCGTGCCCGGAAAAAACAACAAGGAACAAGCCGATAGACTGAAAATGGAGCGGTTACGCGCATCATTCACAAGCGATCCTGAAGTATGGTCGCATATCCGTATCCTCTTGAAAGACGTATTAGAAATACACCAAGTATCGGACCGTGAGTCCAACATGATTGCTTTGGCGGTAGACGAAGCATTCACAAATGTTTTTCGGCACGCATACGACGAACGCACCTGTTGCCCAATCGATCTTCGAGTTTCCTGTGATGGCAATCAACTGACTGTGGAATTACAGGACTACGGAAGAAAGTGTGACGCCTCCAAAATCAAAAGCCGTGATTTAGACGAAATTCGTCCGGGCGGACTCGGCGTGCACATCATCAAATCGGTTTTTGATGATGTGCAATACGACACATCCCCCCCTGAAGGAACTGTGTTGCGTATGAAAAAAACATTTGAAGGTAACGGTTCCTGGAAAGAACTTAAATAACAAAACAATCCCAACGAAAATTCCGGCCGCTTAAGTTCGTTCGCCGCGCAGCCGTGGATCTAACGCATCCCGTAAACCATCACCCGCCAAATTAAATCCAAGAACAGCCAAAGCGATTGAAAGCCCGGGGAAAAGATACACCCACCAACCATGGGATGACGGAAAATAATTATACCCGTCTTCGATCATCGCCCCCCAGCTGGGACGGGGCGGTTCAACACCAATCCCCAAAAAACTGAGCGCCGCCTCGGCGATAATGGCCTGTGCGAATCCGAGCGTTATGACAATCATCAACGGGGCAAATACATTCGGTAATAGATGCTTAAGAATGATGCGTGGAACGGAATAACCAAAGGCCCGTCCGGCCTCGACATAAGCGTTCTCGCGCTCGGACATAATCTGCCCCCGAACCAAACGCGCGACAGGAACCCAAGCCACAAGACCAATGGCGATAAAGACTTTAATCATCCCCGGCAAGGCCCCCAGAGCGAGATTCATTGCCAAAACCAGCAACAAATATGGGAATGACCAAAATACATTAATAATCCACAAAACAACCGCATCGACCTTGCCGCGTAAATAACCGGCCAAAGCACCGAGCGGAATCCCAATCAACAACGCGATGCTTTGAGAAATCAGCCCCACAAAAACAGAAACGCGGGAACCATAAATCACCCGCGAAAGAATATCGCGGCCAAACCGGTCCGTACCCAGCCAGTGCGTCTGCAACAAATAACCGGGAATGGATCTGCCGGGGGTAAGGTAGGCGAGACTATACGTTAGACTGAATTCTGCGCTCGCCAATCCAAAGAATTGGCTAATCACAATTGGAACGGCCACTGTTTCTCCCGGCCGTGCGGTAACATGATCCGGCGCAAGACGCCGTTCGAATGACTTTTCAAACGATGTGACGGCAGTGGCGGGATTCTTGGGTTTTTGCATGCGATCCGAATCGGCGTTTGGATCGATAACTTGGATTGCCCCGGCATGAAGTTCCACCGGAAGCGGATTGCCGTCCCGGTCACGCAAGGACACATCCGAAATTTTGAGCGGCAAGACTCCGTGGGCGTCTTTGGCAACTTCAAAGGGCACGATCAGAAGTTCGCCGCCATCATCCACTTGCAGTTCACCGGGATGAGACAGCGTAACTCGAATTCGACCACCGCTGGCCGACTGGTTGGTCTTGAGGTGAAATCCCGTCCAAGGGGCAGGAAGTTCTGATGCAGCCAAAAGTTGTTTGTTGTACTCCCAAGGCGCTAAAAGATCCGCAAAAAGCGCGACAAGAATCAACAAAAAGATAATCGAGGCGCCGGCCATTCCCATGCGTTCACGCATGAAATCACGCATAAGCGTAATAAGAGGATGCTGAGGTTTGGATACCGGACGGCTCATAATTCAACCCTCGGATCCAACCAGCGATACACAAAATCAGCCAAGAGATTGGCAAGCACAAAAAGAATGGCCGACAAGAGCACAGTGCCCTGAATCACGGGAAGATCGAAAGAACGAGCGGCATTTAATGCCAACATGCCGATCCCCGGCCAACGGAAAACATATTCAATAAAAAAGGCGCCGGCCAATAATTCAGCCAATGATCCGGTTAAGGCGGTAAAAACAGGATTGAGCGCATTGCGTAAAGCATGGCGCAAGATTACTGTGATTTCGCGCACGCCCTTGGCCCGGGCGGTTAAAACGTAGTCTTTGCGTAAAACTTCAAGCAAACTGGAGCGGGTGAGGCGTGCAAACACCGAAAGCGGGCGTGTCCCCAGCGTAGCCGCGGGCAAAACGAGCGCAGCCCAGCCATGAGTGCGCATAGAACCGGTAACCGGCAACCACTGCAAATAGCATCCGAAAAACCACGCGGAAATTAATCCCAAAAAGAAAATCGGAATCGAAAGCCCCGCCAGCGCAATCAACATCGATCCCATATCGATCCATGAGTTGCGCCGTACAGCGGCCACAATTCCCAATGGAATTCCGGCAACTACGGCAAAAGCAAGGGCGGCAACGGCCAGCAGGGCGGTCGCAGGCAGACGTTGAAGAATCGTCTCCAAGACATCACGGCGGTCACTGTAACTTTTGCCAAGGTCAAGACGGCATACATTGCCAAGAAAACGGCCGTATTGAACAACAAGAGGATCGTTTAATCCCATCTGCTCGCGGAGGGCCTCTTGAGTTTGTAAGTCAGCTCGGACACCTAGCTGCAGGCGGGCCGGATCTACCGGCATGGCGTGAAACACCAAAAAAGTCAGCAGGGAAACACCGAAGGCGACCGGTATTGCGGCCAAAGTGCGGCGAAAAGCGTAGATCCACATCGAGAAAAGTGAAAAATTACGGACAGAATGTCGTCTAACCAGTCTCCTGTGTGTACACTTTGAAACGTTACCTAGTTTGGAGATTTTATCCACGGCGAGCAGGATTTCGCGTGGCGGTCATGATTTGTACCGTCACATCTAATACTAAACATAGCTAAACTTATCAGGATGCTCAACATGATGTTTTTTTGCAAATTAAGAATTACAATCGTTGGAATTGCTATGTTCTTTGCCTCAGTGGGCTCAACTCTGGCAGCTGATGTCGGCACCGATATAGGGAACATGGCTCCTGATGTGGAGTTTTTCGATGCAGAAGGCAATGCCCAACACCTCTCCGATTTCAAAAATAAGTGGGTCTTTTTAGACATCTGGTCATCAAATTGCCCGCCCTGTTTGGATGAGATTCCCAGCATTCAAGAAGCATACGAAAAGCACAAAAACGACAAGTTTGAAGTGGTTGGAGTCAATATCGATCCCAGCAAAACCCAATGGCAAGGCACCGTGAAGCGGTTTGGGACAACTTATAAGCAGTTCTATTCACCAGGTACATTCGCCAGCCCCATTGCACGTGCATTCGAGGTACGGGCAATCCCCAGCACATGGATGATTGATCCGGCCGGGCGGATTGTATGCAAAGGCGTACGCGGCCAGGCCGTAGAAGCGGCCCTCAAGTTGATGGCATCGGATGACTACAGCAAGATCGACGGTTTTGTTGCGGAAAACCGCGTATGGAATAACGTCACCGAGTTGTATATGACCGGAGGCGGTCAAGAAGCAATCGTCGGTGCGCTGGCCGCCTATATGACGGATTATCCGGAGGGGATGTATTCGGAAATGGCGCGCGGCACGTTGATTTCAATGGGCTATGACGAAACAGGCGCCAAACTGACTCGCGCTGAAATCGGGAAGCCCGCACCTGAAATCTCAGTCATCGATAAAGAGGGAAAAAAGCATTCTCTAAAAGAATTTCGTGGAAAATGGGTTCTGCTCAAACCGTGGGCTTCGTGGTGTCCTCTGTGCTTGCAGGCAATCCCGGCGATAAACGAACTCGATAAAAAATACAGTGAACATGGCGCGATGGTTCTCGGCGTGAATATGGATGAAGAAAAAGACGTTTGGCTGGCGAGCTTAAAAAAACATAAAAGCACGTACACGGAAACGTGGCTCGCGGATTCGTTGTCGCGAGACAAACTCACGATTCAATACGGTTTCAACATGTTGCCAATTACTTTCTTAATCGACCCGGATGGGAAACTGGTGGCCAGGGAACTCAAAGAAGAAGACCTGGACACTGCGTTAAAAACGGTGACACAGGGAACCGACCAAGAGCGGGAAGAATTTTTTGCGGCCGTTGTTGCTCCTGCCGAGCAAAAAGAACTTTATAACAAAGTTGTGCAAGCCTTCGGTCAAATGCAAACCAATGAAGAAGCGAAAGCCGAATTTGTCCGGCTGGCAAAAGAGTTTATCCAAAAATACCCGGATAGTGATGAAGCCCTAATTCTTCAGGATGTTTTGCCACGCGAAGACAACAATGAAGAAAAGTAGGCAACAAACAAACCCATATAAATAAGCCGGACTTTGCGCAGCCCTTTGCCTATTGAATTGCCACAGGCTTGCGGTAAACAGCGAATGGCATTTTGTATCTCACACCTGGGCGGGATCAAAAATGACCGCATCGTGCGAGGGCACGGCAACAAGTTTGCTGCTTCCTTTCCAGTTGACTTGGACTGTGGCGGCGGAAGCATGGGGCCGTACCAGTGCTAATTTTCCATCGCGAAGCGCAAACAAGCAGGTCCAGTTAGGCGCCTCGACTTCCAATTCAAACGGTTCCAAGCACCAAGCGCGAATCTTCGATACAACCGCGACAGGTACATTCACATAATCCGTTACGATCGGAACATTAAGCGCTTCGACAATCGAATAATCCTGCCGTCCAAATGTTCTCAGATTAAGCGCGGCATGATGGGGACCGGCTTCCAGCCAAAGAGGAATACGAAATGTATGCTCGCAAACCTCCGCGGTCTGAGCCAAAACAGCTTTTAGGCCGGGTAACGGTGCAAGGTTGTATGGCAAACTCAAAGGTTCGCTCACATCTATCCATTCATCGCCAACCGAGAGACGTTGCACGGGAACCCGCAAAGGATACAAACCGCGCAATCCGAAACGATGAAGAACCTCTTCATTATCTTTTAATCCGTACAAGAATCCGCACGTAGCAATAATTCGTACATCATTGGCTTCAAGAGTTTCAAGAAGCCCTTGTGGATCAGGATCGGCCAAACTGTGGGTGGATAAAATAACGACTTTGGCATCAAGCGGCCGTTGCGTTTGCACATCGACCGGCAGAGACCACATTCCTAAGAAGTCAGGCAGAGAGATATCTTCGCCACCGTCGGCTTCGGCCGGACGATACCAAACAACATTTGGAAGATCGGAGCCTGAGACATTCGTTGCTGCTTGGGAGAGTTCTTGAAGAAGTTCATAATCCTCACGCACACAAGCGGTCATAGCACTATCGAGCGCAAAGATCTCAGGGTCATAACAAAAAATCGTAATCTCGGGGATGCCTGTAAGCGCCGTAATTATCGCTTGATCACGGAACAACCCGGGCGTGCAGTCCAGACTATCGAACCAAGCGCCTTCCAACTTGTCCCCCGCGATAGAACGCAAATAACGGATATGCGCTTGAGATTCATAGGGGGGAACATAGCCATAGTCGATGGTCCAAGGATCCCGTGTCTCCGCTCCGGCCCAGATGGCATCGAACATCTCAGTTTGACGAATGGGGTCGTACCCCAAATCCGGATAACGGTCGTAGTACTGAGGAAACTTGATAATCATCTTGATGCCCGGATTCTCTTCCCGGGCCGGTTTCAAAACACGCTCGGCGCTGAATTTCACCATCAAATCCCGCCGAAAGTGTCCCCAATCCTCGGTCTTTTGCCTGTCCTTTTCCGCTTGGCAATTCGGGCAGCGGCAGCCGGTCAAAAACGCATCATCAAGAATGATGGTATTGAATACACGGGCCATTTTGCGGATTTCGAACTCGAAAACATCTCCGGTCTCCGAAGAACAGTAGCAAAGGAACTCATTGCTCAGTTCTAAGAGATCATCACCACGTCCAAAATCATTGCGTTGGCCGATAGGCATGATTCCCCCGGCCGTTTCAAAACCGGCATTGAGAAATTCATCCCGCAGCTCGCGAAGTTTCTCTTCCGGCGTGCTTACTGGTCCGCGCCGCGATTCGATGAACACCCGTTCGGCATGATGTGCGTGCAACTGCGCGATGGCTCGTTCGATATCCTCTTTGCTATTGAGATATCGGGCGATGATGGGAGCAGTAATGAAGACCGAAATACGCATGGCAATGACCCTTAAGTATCAAATTATGGAGATGAAAATATCAGCGTAACTGAATTCGTTTTAATAACTCAAAATTGCATTCTGAAAATATTGGAAACACTAATAAAATGGGCGCTTACTCTCGTAAGCGCCCATCAATCAATCGGAAATGTTTACATTCGTGTTTATTCGGTCACGAAATCGGGTCCGACAACGAAACTTTGCTCAGTAAACGGATCGAAGTAACCGTCACCGTTTGCATCGTTCACGACGGAATAACCGGCATTTATAACGGCTTCTGTGGCCGGTGTATAAGCCGGTGAGATTTCAAGTGCGCGATAAACATCGAACTCACTTGTAATAGCCTGGTCGCCAATATCGAATGGCTGGGCGGCTCCGGCGCAATGGACGTTGCCGTTACCATCGAGGACGTAATAACCCATGATTCCCGTGCTTACGAGATTCGGATTACCGTCACCATCGGTATCTTCACCCAGGTTGGGAACGAGTGTCAGATCGCGGGCGATGTCATAGCCGAACCATGTGGTTACACTATTCGGGAATGAACGGTGGGCATCGCCGACCATATGAACCGCTCCGAAACCATCCAAGAGATAGAAACCGTTTCCGCTGGGGGTCAGTTCAAGGTCGCGGGCGATGTCGAATCCGAAGTACGGGACATCTTCACCCTGCCAAGGAGCAACCAACGGACGGTTGTTGATAGGTTTACCGAAATCTTCGTCCTCAACCTCGAGCTGGGTAACAATCCCATCTCCATTGAGGTCGAAGTTCAGAGGCAGACGATTGGAGTGAACAGCGCCGAGACCATCCAGAATGTAGTAACCATTCATCATCCCCACAGTCCGGGCGCTTCCGGCAATTGGATCGGAAACCACGGTATACTGCGCGGTGACTTCAAGGTCTCTGGCAATATCAAACTGGAAGTAGGCGAAAAGCGGTGAAGCAGTGGGTGATTCAGCCGTAATCGGCGAGCCGGAAACGGCCGTTTCTTCTTGCCCAGATGCCACGCCGGACTTCAACAACGAATGCGGATAAACAGTCGTCGTTTCCACGCCCCCGACAGGATAGACAGGCATGTTTACATCACCGATAGCGTGAATGCCGCCATTTCCATCAAGGAGCACAATTCCCGCATAGCCGCCAGTCACCTTGCGCCAGTCTGTGGCCAGTTCCAGGTCACGAACGATGTCGTAATCAAAGAACGGCAAAGCGGCCGAAGGCAAACCAGCCATTTGGCTGGCCGGCAAAATCACGTTCAGTGGATCAGCGACTTTGACCTCGCCTGAATTGAGAAAATCATCCGTGCTGGTTGCCAGATCAGTAGTTTCATCAAGCACGCCATACTGGATGTACCCAAAGCCATCCACGCGGTAATAACCAATAATGTTGCCGTCTTTGTCACCGACCAACTCAACGTCATTCGTTGGGGGGTAGAACATCGGGAAAGACTGCTCAGCCAATGTGCTAAGCGAAGCTTCACCCGCTCCAACCGCACTCCCCAAGGAATTAAATTGAAGGAAGCCGTTCAGGTCCGCAGTATCACGCGTGTTTACGGCTTGCCCAAACGCGATTGTGGTGACTAACAAACAGGCCGAAATCCCGAAGCACAGCCTCTTAAGGGCCATATCAACCTCCTGAAGTTCCGTCGTCTCTGCTCACGAAAAAGTCCAGACACTTTGCCGGATTCGCTCTGTACCCCTCCCGGTCGCAATACGGCATCAGCTGGACACCTAAGCAGACCCTCAACCTGAATCCTAATAATTGGACCCAGGTATAGCCTTGGGGCGTCCAGAGTATAAGAGACTAAGTCAAGTGGCGTCAAGAGAAAATCTCAGCTCCCAAGACTCTGTCACGCCCGAACATACGCCCCATTTTGCCCCTGGCAAACCGGCCTTGGGAAGGGCATAAGATCATACCATTTTCGGCGGTTTGAACAGCGGATTGAGGGTCCGGTCTATAATTCTTTGAACAGGGTGGTACCAAGGGCATTCCTTTTCAATGGGACAGAACCAAGAATGAATGGTATCCCCCGGTCCGGCGTCAAATGAGTACAATGCCAAAACCTCATGGATCGTGCAGAAAGCAAACTGATCGAGGCCGCCCAGGGCGGAGATAACGACGCCTTTGGGCAACTAGTCCAGTCATGTCAGGAACGGGTGGTCCAAGTGGCCTATGGCTACCTCCACGACATGGATGAGGCGCGGGATGTGGCTCAAGACGCCTTTGTTCGCGCCTATCGGGCGCTCAACCGCTTCAACGGCGCATCCACATTCTGGACCTGGATTTATCGGATTACTTGTAATCTCTGCAAGGACCGCTTGAGGCGCCGGATGAGAAAAAAGGAGGTCTCGCTGGAAGGCCTTGGCCTGGAAAATGAGGAGCCGCCGCTTCCCAGCCCTTCAGCATCGCCCCGTAGCGAGGCCATCGAAAAAGAACTGGAACAGGTGGTATCTGATCTAATTGAGTCGTTGCCGGAAAAACATCGCCGAGTATTGGTCCTGCGCGAAATTGCCGGTTTGAGTTACCAAGAAGTGGCCGATGCCACAGGATGCCGTTTAGGAACGGTCATGTCACGACTGTTTCACGCAAGAAAAAAACTGGCCGAGCAGCTTGAACCTTACCGGCAAGTGCTTGAAGAAGATTTAAATTCATCCGATGAGAGCAATCCGTTTGAGAATGGGTAAACGATCATGAAGTACAACGATGCCCTGCAAATAGAACAAATGCTCGACAAGCATGACACATCATCCCTCGAGAGCGAATATGAAGCTCAACTTGAGGCAAATGCGGCAGTTCGTGAGGCATACGACCATGCTGTGCTGACACGAAAAGCCCTGCGCCTGGTACTAAAGTCCACTACTCTTAACACAAATATTGCCGAGAATGTGCTCCGAACGATTAACAGGTCGAAACAAGAATCACGCTGGCAAGCAGTTTTCGGCCGGTTGTCGGATTGGTTGTACATACCTTCAGTACGATGGGCGGCGGCCTTCGCGGTGTTGCTCTGCATACTGGCCCCTTTAGGCTATTTCACGGAGTACACCGGCTTGCCAAGCCAAAACGCAGAAATTGGTTCGGAGCACCTTGACTCCGGTCTGTCAGGCGCGACCATTCTTGTGCAAGTTCATCAAGATGAGGATGGCAATAAGCAGGAAATCGTATGGGTGATTGGAGGTGAAGGACAATCGCTGTGAAAAGAATTAACAAAATCCGGCTTTTGCTGATGATTTGTCTCGGCCTGCCGCTGGCAATTCAGGCCCAGCCCAAGCAGCCCCCCCAGCAAGAGCGTGACGCCGATATCGTGTTGCGAATGCGAGTATTAGAAGCCACGACTCAAGAAACGGACGAGAAGTGGCCGGAGATCATTCGTGACCTGAAAAAAACACTTACATCTACCGGGCGGTACGATACGTACAATTTTATCGAAGGTTCCCGCATCCCGTTGATGTTCGACAAATCTACCCGAGTACAGATCAAGAAAGAGGGCATGGTAGTCGAATTGACCATTCAACCGGAAAATAAGGGAGGTAATCCCATCACGGTGAATTGGATTCAAGGAAAAAAGAAAATACTTGAGAGGCGGGGATTTACGCTAAATAAAAACAAACCCGTTATTTCAGTTTATCAAGCGGATCAGGACAGCCTGCCTGTGGTTCTGGTAGTCGATCTGGCCCCGGCTTGGGAAAAAGATCCTTTGGTCAATCCCCCAAAGAAGAAGACAAAATAACGATTCATATTCATTAATAGGAATTGTCTTTTCCCGATTGACACAGGTATTTTTCTACTCTTGCACATCCACTTGTGCATTCACCTGCTCGTTCTCTAACCGTTCCGCAACCGGGGCAAACGTATCCCGGTTTATAAGCAATACGGTAATTCCGACACCGACAGCAAACCAAAGTGTGCAAATCCGAATAATCAAAGTCACAGCTACGGCCACGGCCTCGGGCACATCACCCACCAAAGAGAGCAATTCGACCATGCTAACTTCCACTCCACCGATGCCCCCGGGAAGCATCGATAAAGCGCCGACAATCGTTGCCAAGGCATAAACAAACGTCGCGGAAAGAATCGCGACCGATTGTCCCAATCCAAGCAGCACAAAATAAAAGGCAACGCACTCGCAGAACCACGAGGCCACACTGATCGTTGTTGCCAAAAGCAAGGGTTTGGGCGCGACCAAATCTGCCAGACTTTCATAGGCGGTGAGCAGCTTTTCATGATGGCGGCCCAGCACAGGAAGTTTTGTGCAATGCCCAAGAACCCAGAGCGCCAAGGGCTTATAAGAAATCACGCTCAATCCTGCGCAAACCAATCCCAAAGCAATCCAAAGCATCCAGCGATAGGCATCAACCAACCAAATCCCACACAGGGCCATAATCACCAATGCAACAAGATCCGTGAGCCGTTCGGCAAATACAATCGGCGCGGAGCGGGAAATCCTCGTGCCAACAGTTTCTTTTACCAAATAGGATTTGAAGACTTCACCGAACTTGCCAGGCGTGGCCGACATCATGAGGCCGGAAAGAAAAATCCGGAATGAAAGCCGTGGTGCAAGAGGAATCTTTAAAATCCGTACGTAATAATGCCATTTCAGAAAACGAACCAGATAATTGCTGTACGCCAATACCAAACACAACGGCAGTAGACGCCAGTCGAAACTGCCCATTGCCAAGATGACTTCATCCCATTTGTACCATACAAACAGAATTCCAAAGACCAGAAATGCAAATCCGATCGATGTAAGCAGTTTGCGTTGAAACGGCATCGGTGAATGAACCCAGAGTCCGAAAAAGATCGCGCGGCGAGTTGACGGATTGCCGTCGCACCGGAAGGGACTGTAGTCCGAACCCATGAAGATGCGAGGGTGGGCGGGAACACAAGAAATTGCCCATCCGGCAAAGAGACTGTCACCGAATCGGGACTTGGACTGCCGCTTTTGGGCTATCGCATACCGTTTTAGGAGTCTTCTTTACTTTCTTCAGACTCAGCCATTGGCGGAGCGGGACTCGGCTGTGAGCCATAAGCATCGGGATTAAGTAGTTTTTTAATCGGTTCCCTGGGATTCAACGTGCGCAAATCCAGGCGGTTTTTGGAGGCATCGCCAGAGAAGAATCCATCTACGGGCAATCGGTAGCTGAATCCGGGTGATGTCCCTTCCTGTAATTATTTATTAACATGTTGATATCGTCCCCCCGCGCAGTTTGTAACGAAGACCGCACAGCCAATGAGAAGCGAGAGACGCAAGAGCGTATTCATCGCACCATCCTCGACTTTCCAGCCCCCTCGGAAAACGATTAGGCAAGCAGATCCACGAGAGAGCCTCGCGCGTTGTTTTGTTTAGGTTCCGACGTTCCAAAGAGAGCCGCAAGGGGCCCCATGGCAGCCGCCAGATTGCCCTCAATCGCCGAAGTAAGGTCTTGGTTCAGATTTTCCTGGCGTTGCCGCTGTTTTTCCACTTCCAACTGGTTTTCTTCGCGCTTGAGCTCACGATCTTCAAGTTCCAGCCGGGCTTGTTCGGCCTGCGCCTGGCGGACTTCCAAGGCGGAACCATCTTGTGCCGCCTCAGATTCCTGCCGCTCAGCCTCTTGCAGGTCGTTTTCTACCGTATCCCGCTCCCGTTCGACATCTTGTTGATCCGCATCAATTTCATCTTCATCGGGATTAAGGGGAGTATTTTGGGCTTCTTCCAGTGGGGAGGTCTGTCCCTGTCCGCTGTCCTGCCCTTCTTCCTCTGTCTTTTGCAAATCTTCCGCGGCCTGATCGATTGGATTTGGAGGACCTTCCGGCTGCTGCTCCAATCCGGTTTCCGGCTGGTTGGCCCCCGGCCTTGACACCATCGTAGTCAAACCAGCGGTGATAGCGTTGTCACCCCCGACGACACTGGGTGTAAAGGTCCGGTTGGAAAAGATGATCTGATCCCCAGCCACCACGGCCCGGCTACGCAGACGGGTTTCGTTCCGCTGCTCTTGGGCAGTTACAAGTAGTGCGCTTTGGTTGGCAGGTGCCGCCAGACGGACAGCCGGTTCTCCGGGATCGGGCCGGAAATTGATAACCGGACTGCTGGACGACGCACCAATCGGATCGATCGCCATCTGCCTATTTGTCTGCACCACGCGGCATAGAGCCGCCACCTCGGGGCAAACTCCTCCATATCGAGTTTTCGGCAAGTTCGAGGGTCAACTTTAGCGATTCCGCCAAAAATTTTTTAAATTTCCGTTAAATAGACTTTTCGCTGAAAGACAGCCTAATCCATTGCGGCCACAAGCAAGGTGACATCATCTTCTACATGGTTTCGTGAATGCGTCTTGACTTCATCCATAATAATATCCGCCAATTCCTCGGCATCGGAGTGACGGTTATCGACGATAAGGCGCGTAAGCCGTTCCCGGCCAAATAAATCTTCCGAGCCTGGAGAATGTGCCTCTGTAATACCATCGGTATACAAGACAATACGATCACCCGCCCTGAGCGCGCCGCTGTTTTGAAGGTTTTTGCCAGGCAAAGGATGAAAAACGCCAAGAATCGGATAGGGGCCGGAATGACGATCAGCGGAACCATCGCGGTGAATTTGCAGCACAGGCGGATGTCCGCCACACGCGCTCGAAGCACTGCCTTGCAGCGTGTCGAGTTGTACGGCGGCAAAGGTGAAAAACATAACCGGATTCTGCAATTTGCCATAAGTCTCGCCATTCAAACGAGCCAGCAAATCCGTAGGCGATTCAACACCTTTCTCCAACAGAGAGGAAACTTTGGCGTTGATAAAATTGGCGACCAAAGATGCCGCCACACCGTGCCCGGCCACATCACAAACCGTTAAATAAACGCGGCCATTCTCCTCTTCATGCACAAACACATAATCGCCGCCAATGCCCAGCATCGGCATATAACGCGTAGCCAACTGCAGGGGGCCGATTTGTTTGATATCGGGGATCAGCGACCGCTGAATTTTCTCAGCCAGGCTCAAATCGCGCTCTAATTCTTCTTTTTGCTCCCGCAATAACTGATTGGCTTTTTCAAGTTTTGTTTGGGTAATCTTCTGTTCGGTGATATCCGTACATGTAACGGCAGAGAGCTGACGCCCATCCCTAGTCTTAATGAAACGCAGGCTAATTATGACAGGGATTCTGGTTCCATCTTTACGTGGGAAAAAGAATTCGAAGCGGTTGGATCCAGTTTCTTCTCGAATGCGGCTTTGCTCCTTCAAAAAGCAGATCGCATCTTCCTCAAAAAAATCCGTGCAGCAATGCTTAAAGATTTCTTCCGGATGAAGTTGGGCAAGCTCCAAAAAGCGGCGGTTGGCATAGACAATCCGGTCATTCATTGGGGTATCTCCACCCTCAACCACAACCAAGGCTTCATTCAAAGAATCGATCAAGTGGCCGAGACACTCCACACTCAACCCGGCATGCCAGGCTTGCTCCGGGCAGGATTGCGTATCGTTCATCGTACTTCGACTCCTTGGGGCCATTCTTTGCCGGAATAAAACGAATAAATGCTTTAATGCACTCTATCCCCGGCATTACGCCAAAGGCAACATTCGTCACGCAACTACCAGCCAAAGAATTCGCATTTTTAAGACATGCAATATTGCGGGAGATGGCAGTGCATGACACCTTACGGAACCACAAGCCGTACCGCTTGAGGTTTGGAATTGAACATGAGCGAACCTACATTCGATGTTGTTGTGATTGGCGGCGGACACGCCGGATGCGAAGCGGCTGCGGCTGCGGCGCAAATGGGCGCCAAAACCCTGCTACTCACTTTTGATCCGGCACGCGTGGCGTTTATGTCCTGTAATCCGGCTATTGGAGGTGTAGCCAAGGGGCAGTTGGTCCGTGAGATCGACGCCCTGGGTGGGATCATGGGTCGGGTAACAGATGAATGTGCCATTCACTTTCGAATGCTCAATACCAGCCGGGGAGCAGCGGTGCACTCACCCCGGGCTCAGTGCGAACGTCTGAAATATCCGCAAGTCATGAAACGACTGCTGGACGCCATTCCCAACCTGACCGTGGCGGCAGGTGAAGGTGTGGCTCTTATTGAAGACAAAGGCCGGGTGGCGGGCGTGGCTGACCGGAACGGACACACGATTCCCTGCCGCGCTGCCATTATTGCTTCGGGAACTTTTCTCGGTGGATTGATGCATTGCGGTGAAAAGAAAACCGAAGGCGGACGAGTGGGCGAGCCTGCCTCAAAACTCTTAGCCGATTATCTCGAACAACGCGGTTTCGATCTGCTGCGGCTCAAGACCGGCACTCCCGCCAGGCTCAATCGGGATACCATTGATTGGCAAGGTCTCGAACAACAACCCGGAGATGATCCTCCCAAGCGATTCAGTTTCGATACCAATGGTCCATGTCCTCAAAACCTGGTGGCCTGCCGTATGACCCGGACCACACAAGAGACACATGATTGGATACGCTCGGGATTGGACCGCGCACCGCTTTTTAGCGGGCAAATCAGTGGAATCGGACCGCGTTACTGCCCTAGCATCGAAGATAAAATCGTTAAATTCCCTGACCGCCAAAACCACCGGATATTCCTGGAGCCGGAAGGCGTGGAAGACAAAACAGTCTATCCCAACGGCATCCCCACAAGTCTTCCGGAAGACATTCAAGATAAATTCATACACAGCATTCCCGGATTAGAGCATGTTGAAATTTACCAATACGGATATGCGGTTGAGTATTTCGCATCCAATCCGATGGACAATCATCCTTGGCTGGAATCGAAAAGATTGCCGGGACTCTTTTTGGCCGGACAAATCAACGGCACATCAGGGTATGAGGAAGCCGCCGGACAAGGACTCATTGCCGGTATTAACGCCGTGTTGCGGATGCGCGGCGAAGATCCTTTTATACCAATCCGGGATGAAGCCTACTTGGGAGTTATGATCGACGATTTGGTCACCAAAGGCGTGACCGAACCCTACCGCTTGTTCACATCTTCCGCTGAACACCGCCTTTTGTTGCGTCAGGACAATGCGGACTTACGCCTTTCGGGACACGGAGCGCGTTTAGGGCTCATTACATCGGAGCGTCTGGCTAAGACTGAACGAATCAGGCAAGGAACAATCGAATGTATTGAGGCCCTCAATTCGGTCAAAATCCTGCCGACCCAAGAAATCAATGACAAATTGGGCGAATTAGGATTGGAAAAGATAACGCAACCCCAGACCTTGGAGGCCATACTTCGAAGACCCGGAGTTACGTTCGGGCATCTTGAAGCGTTGGGCTTCACCGGAACACCCTCCTGCGAACGGATACGTGAGCAAGTCGAAATCGAAGTTGCTTATTCAACGTATGTTCAACGGCATCTTAAACAAGCAGACGCCCAACGCCACTATGAGGGAGTTCGTCTAGCTGAGGATACTCCTTATGCCGAGTTGCCCGGTCTACGCCGTGAAGCGGTCGATAAACTCGCGCGAATTCGGCCATCTTCATTGGGCCAAGCCGCTCGTATTTCCGGAATCCGTCCCGCCGATTTGGTTGTCCTCTACGCCCACTTGCAGAATAAATCGAAAAACAAAGTTTCCGCTCGTTAACAATTCGAATTCTCAAGACGTACCGCCATTTGCCGAGACCATTATACTTTCGGCCAATCACGTTCAATTGCGAAAGTATGAAATAGAGAATCGACACCTATGATCCGGCAGCTCATGAGTCCTTTCCATATTCCCACGGTATGGCGTGTGTGCGCCTCGACGTTCCCAAAGTCCAATCCGCTTTTGTTCGTCGTGCTTGCTGCCGTTTGGCTCTGTTTCGGAAGTCCATGTCAAAAAACATTTGCGGAAGAAAAAGAAGCGGCGCCCACACAGGCCGATGCCAAAGCGGCAAATGAAATTGCAAATAGTCTGAAACTGGCACAAAAGATCGCAGATGAATCTTCCGGACTCATCAAACAGGGCACCGATGCAGTAAAAGCACTCAAGACTGTTCTTGAACACGACCCGGCCCATGTGGAAGCGTTGTTGCTTTTAGGGTATTGCGAACAGAAGATGGATCATCCTCAAGAGGCAATCCGGGCGTATCAAGCAGTAACGAGATTAGACAAGGAACGCGCAGAGGGTTGGTTAAGACTCGGTCTGGCCTACATGGTAGTCGAAGACTACTCGGGAGCGATGAATTCCTTAGCCGAAGCAGTGGTTCTTGAAGCAACCAATTCCGTAGCACGGCACAATCTGGCTGTCACATGCGAACGGTTGGGGCTGCGCGAAGAAGCCGTCGAACATTTTGCCGCCACAACCCTGCTTTCTCCCGACGATCCAACCGCATTCTTTAACCTCGGTCACGCGCTTTACAATCTGTCCCGTTACCAAGAATCCATCGACGCCTACACCGACTGCTTGAATCTTAATCCCAAACATATCGAAGCCACCTACAATTTGGGGTTGGCATTGGAACATACCGGAAACCATGAACAAGCGTTGGAGGCCTACAAACGCGCAGTGGAGTTAGATCCACAATTTGCCGACGCCTATAACAATTTGGGGAACGCCTATCGGGAAATGGAGAATTATCCGGAGGCCATTGCCGCCTACAAAAAGGCACTGGCTGCCGCTCCGGAACATCGTGAAGCCAGCATTAACCTTGCCCACGCCTATCTTGCCAATGGGAATCGCGGCGAGGCGATAGCCGCCTTTGAGGCTTTGCTGGAAGAGAATCCGCGCACACTCAATGCACGGCACCGGCTTGCTGACCTCTATAACCAGGGCGAGGAATACGAGAAGGCTATTGAAATACTTTTGCAGGGCGAAGAAATTAATCCCAATGACGCCCGAACCCAAGCCTTGCTGGCACAAACTTATGAAAGTCAAGGCGAACTCGAAAAAGCCGTTGAACATGCCCAAAGAGCCGTAGCCATCGCACCTCGGAGTGCGGCTCTATATGGACATTTGGGTTTATTGTTTTTGAAAACCGAACACGCCAGCGATGCGGCCCGGGCCTTTGAGGAAGCGCTGGATTTGGGTGAACAAACCCCTGAAACCATGTTGAACTTAGGTGTGGCCTATGCCAAGCAGGGGCTGTATGTATCGGCAGAAACCTGTTTCCGCGATGTATTGGAGAAGGCTCCGGACGATGCGCGGGCCTATCACGATTTGGCCACGATTCTGCTCGAACAAGGTCTCCCGGAAGAAGCCAATCGGCATTTTCAAAGATGCACGATCATCGATCCTGATTATGAACCCGCATGGCGCGGCTTGGCCCGCTCACTAGTCGATCTGGAACGGCGCGATGAGGCCATACCGATTTACAGGCGGCTGCTTAAAAGCAATCCGGATGACATGGGCATCCGCCGTACATTGGCCAATATCCTTTATGAAGAGGGGAAATATCGGGAATCCGCAGTCGAACTCGAGCGGGTGGTTACGAAAGAAAAAGAAAACGATCTGGCCTGGTATGCTCTGGGTTTGGTCTATGACAAACTTGAAGACAAACGCGCGCTTAATGCTTGGGAGACATACCTTAACCTGGGAACCGACGACAACACTACCCGGATCGACTTTGCCGAACGGCGTATGCGGAAACTCAAGGCACGCAAAGCCGAAGCGGAATAATAGATTTCTTCCCTGCTCCCCAAACGGCGGTTCCTATCTGGGCACCTCACAGGCCATATCCAGAAGATGCTTGAATTCCTCGACACTTAGCCGGCCCTTGGCTTCTTTCATCATTTGGGCCGCTTCCGATTTGGCTTCAGCCAGACGCCCGGCCGCTTTTCCCCGGGCAATCATCTCCCGGCATAGAGCGGGACGGGCTTTCCAGCAACCGACCTCGACAAAATTCTCATTGAAGAAGACAAAAACCGGTATCACCGCCGCGCTATTGAACAGATAGCGATCCATGACATCCAAGTTGTCATCACGCCCGATAATGCGAAAGTTGATTTTGGGATTCTCGGCACAAAGGCGGGCCATAATCGGCACCTGTTGCACACAATCGCCACACCAACTTTCGGACAAGCAGAGGATATGAATCTTCGTGCGGATACTCTTTAGAAACGTCACATCGTCATCCGTCAACTCTAGTTTCTCATAGATCGAACGCATCTTGTCGGCGGCGGCGCCGGAAGTTCCGGCCAGCCATTCATCCCAAGTTAGTCCCTCGTGTATCTTGGCTTTATAGTCGATGTCCATGCTATGCCTCTTTGGGGAGTGTGGAGACAAAAAGGTTAAGTGTTGAAAACAGAGTCTCAAGTGTCCCCGGGGATACGACGCACTCTATACAATCCGGACCGCATAAGAACAATGAACGCATCATCCGCCGCCAAGACAATCGAACAATTGCGAGAGGATATCCGCAAACACGAGCATCTTTATTATGTCAAAGCGCTGCCGGAAATTTCGGACTATGAGTTTGACCAACTTCTAAAACAACTTGAGAAACTTGAAGCGGAACATCCGGAACTAATCACCCCCGATTCGCCGACACAACGCGTCGGCGGCCAACCGCTCGAAGGTTTTGAAACGTTTCAGCACAATGTTCCCATGATGTCTATCGGCAATACGTATTCAGCCGATGAATTGCGGGAATTTCACGAACGGGTTTTGCGGGGCTTGGATGGAGAGACGCCGGTTTATGTTGTGGAACCCAAAGTCGACGGCGTGGCAATTGCATTGCATTATCGCGAAGGCCATCTTGAGCGGGCGGTGACACGCGGCGATGGCCGTACCGGTGACGATGTCACACAAAACGTGCGCACCATGCGTTCCGTGCCGCTATGCCTGGAAACAAAATCGCCGCCGGAGTTCATCGACGTGCGCGGCGAGATTTATATGCCCCGTAAAGGTTTTGCGCAGTTAAATGAGGAACGTGAAGAACAAGGGCTTAATGTCTTTGCCAATCCGCGTAACGCCACAGCGGGCACATTGAAACTGCTCGATTCCAATGAAGTCAGCAAACGGCCATTGCGGATTTTTTTACATTCCATCGGCGAGTTAGGCGGCGGAACCTGGGAACGGCACAGCCAGGTCTACGAAGAACTTTCTCAATGGGGCTTGGCGGTTATTCCGGGCTATGAAATCTGCAAGACCTTGGATGCCGTGCTGGAACTGATCGAAACCTGGGACCAGAAACGGCACGAACTTGATTATGATATCGACGGATTGGTTGTGAAAGTCGATGAATTCCGTCAGCGCGAAATTCTGGGCGCAACATCCAAATCCCCACGGTGGGTGATCGCCTATAAATATAAGGCGGAAGAAGCCGTAACAACATTGCTCGATATCGATCTGGGTGTAGGCCGGACAGGGGCCATCACACCACGCGCGATCCTCGAACCGGTTTTTGTGGCCGGAACAACCGTGCGCCATGCCTCGCTGCACAATTTCGATGAAGTCGAGCGTAAGGGTCTGAAGATCGGGGATAAGGTTGTTGTCGAGAAAGCGGGGGAGATCATCCCGCAGGTTGTCAAAGCCCTGGTCGAGGAACGGACGGGTGACGAAAAAGACTGGCAACCGGCGATGGCCTGCCCCAGCTGCAGCAGTGAAATCGTCCGGCTCGAAGGTGAAGTCGCCTACCGGTGCCTAAATATCTCCTGCCCCGCGCAACTCAAAAAGAAACTCGCCCATTTCGTGCAACGGACAGCGATGGATATTGACGGCATCGGGGAAGCCTTGATCGATATGTTGGTCGAGAACGGCATGGTCAAGCGGCTCTCAGACCTCTATCACCTCAAACACGATGCCCTGGCCGCGCTGGAACGCATGGGGGAGAAATCGGCGCAAAATGTTCTCGATGCGCTCGAAGTCAGCAAATCCCGTCCCCTTCCCCGGCTGCTCTATGGACTGGGTTTGCGGCATGTGGGCGCGCATATGGCTCAAGTACTGGTGAGCGGACGGGGCGATATTATGGACCTGGCAGCCCTTAGCCGGGAGGAGCTGGAGGCTATCCATGAGGTCGGGCCGACCGTGGCCGAAAGCGTGGCCGATTTCTTTGCGCAAGAGGCCAACCGCGAAGAACTGGAAAGACTGCGTGCGGCGGGATGCACGTTTACCCAAGAGGTCGCTACGGCTGAAGATCTGGCCGATTCGCTATTTAACGGCAAAACCGTGGTCCTGACCGGAACCCTGGAATCATTTTCCCGTGAGGAAGCCAAAGAGCGCATCCAAGCCCTGGGCGGAAAAGTCACGGGCTCCGTCTCAAAGAAAACCGACATGGTCATTGCCGGGGAGAGCGCCGGGTCCAAACTCACAAAGGCCGAAAAGCTGGGCATCCAAATCATCGATGAAGCGGGATTCAAGGAAATGCTGGGGGAGTAAGGCGGACGATATTCAAAATGCAGATTTGGGCTTTACTTTATCCATTCGTTTTAAGCTCAGTTCTGGGGGACATTGTATCCCCAATATGCTTGAAAGATAATCAAATCTTCTTTGTCAACAATACCGTCTTTGTTTAAATCGCATGATTGAAGAGTATTTAGAACACTCTCCGGGATTGTTGGGGTAGGAGTAACGGTTGGTTCTGGTGGAATGGTTGGAGTTTGCGTCGGTATTTCCCCACTATATTGAAACGCTCCTATATCATATCCATTAGCACTTGGCCTCAAATTCCCCTCTATATCTTCATTTGGCGCTTCATAAATTTCACCAATTACTGCCGCAGAGCCAATGCACGGACTATCCATCGTCAAGTGAAAGTCATCCTCATCAAGATTGGCAAATAAAGGATCACCCTCAATATTACCAGAAGCCTCATCATTCTGTAAGTTCAAAACAGCAATGTGTGTAATTATAGTTGAAGATTCATCTAGATAGAGCCCGGCAGTATTGTTCCAAAAGAGATTATTAATTACCGATGGTTCAATGCCCGCAAGTTCTTCGTATATACCATATTCATCATTGAACGCTATGATATTATTTACTATTTTAACGTCGCTACTACCAACTTTGATACCATTAGTATTTTGGATCATATTGCAGAACGCAATAATTCCCTCACCAGTACAATAGACCGCTCCGCTACTCGTCGACACATTGCCTTCAAGAAGATTATTTATCACATCAAATTCACCACTACAATGAATTCCGCCAGCAAAACTATTTAGCGATGTATTATTGAATACATAATTATTCCTGATTTCTGATACTCCGTTGGAGCGAATAGCGTTTCCACTGTTTTCCGAAACTGTATTCCCAACAATTTCAGAAGTCCCGTTACAATAGACACCTGCCCCATAAGCGATTTCCACTATATTTGGGCCAGAACCAGAGGTCGCTACGAAAAGTTCGTTGCTATCGATCTTGTTTTCATAGACAGTTACTGTAGATGACTGTGCTATCGAACAAATACCGGCTCCAATTGCTGCGGCAAAAAGCGAAGATGATGCAGACGAGGAGTTGTTACTTATTTCATTGTCTATTACATCCATCTGCCCTGTATTATAGATGGCTCCACCAAAGGCATTTGAATTAGGGCCATCAGATGATACAGAATTATGATTGATGATGTTTTCAGAGATGTAAGCAATTCCCGTATTAAATATCCCACCGCCATTCGCATGTGTGGTCCTTGTTGTAACGGCAATGTCTGTAACCGTATTGCGGAGTATCGAATTATTACTTATTGAAATGGTGCCTGAATTATATATTCCAGCGCCACCTGACCCGCTCACATTAGAATTATCAGTAATATTGTTATTTTTTATCGTAGCGTCCCCTTCATTATGGATTCCATGGAGACTATGTCCTATTATTACACTTTTCTCAACAACAACTTCGCCAGTACACATGACGCCTGTGTTGTTAGTAGTAAAAGTGCACGATTTAATTAAGGACGATCCGGATTCAACGAATACTCCTGTTGTGTTTGAATCTAAAACGCAGTCTGTCATTTCAACACCGGTGCTGTTTTCTATGTGGACCGCTGCCTGGGAGTTTTTGAATGTAAGATGTGAGATTGCGAGTTCTGAAAAGGAATCTGCCACATAGATATAACTATCAGTTTGGTCCCCTGCATCAAATATAACATCTGATTCGCTATCACCAACAAGAGAAATGCCTGCGGGTAAGGAAATCGGGAATTCTTCATGGAAGCCATAGGTATCAGAAACTGAGTTGTAGACGCCTGGTGAACAATAAATAGTGTCACCGGGCTGCAAGTCTGCTTCTGTTTGCCTTATCGCTATAGTTATGTGTTTCCAAGGTGAATCTGCGGTTCCATTCCCGGTTATATTATCACCGCTTTGGATGTTGACGTATATGTCTCGAGCTGATGCGTTATCTATTAGCAAGAAACATGACAATGCGATAAGAGAGATAAATTCAAAGATTCTGCGCATTGAAATCCTCCGGCCTCCATTTCTTAATTCTCTTGTATTGAAGAAATCGTGTAAAGGTCAAATTTCGGAAATGTTTAAGGCAACTGGATTGCAGAAATGATCTTTGTGTTGCCGCTATGTTTTCATTTATGAATGGTGTTCGAGACAGTAAGACATAGGCATAAGTCACGTATGCTCAATGTGTTACATAGCCTTCCACCGCATTGACTTGACCTTCAAGCAATCCCCAAACCATTACATCTCCGCTAGAGGCTTCGATCATTGCGAAACGATGATTGTTTGAGAATGCGACCTCGCTAATTTCACCAGTCTCCAACTCATGATCGAGGACTCTCTGACCGTTGGACGTATCCCAAACTACAAACCGGTCATCGGTCCAAGTAACTGCAAGACGGCCATCCTGTGAGATACCAATTCCGTCAATATCACCATCGATGCTGTCCGTGACAAGTTGCACAGGTGTGAGTTCCGCCTCAGTACTGTCAGAGGTGGCTGCACCTACAAGCAATGTCAACGACACACCAATCGCGATTCCGAGAAGTAGATTTTTGAGTTCTGATTTCATTTCTCCGCTCCTTAATGAGTTGTGGCCTTTGGCTGCTACAATGAAATGTACAATATTTCAGGAATTATCTTTGGTCAGGAAAGAAGAAGTCTTACCCCCCCCTATTCCCGTTCAAACACCTCAGAATCATTGGGTGTGGTGATAGAACGATATCAAGTCGGAACACACTATGGATAGTATTAACAGAGAGACACCACGTCACCTTTCTGCATAGACACGATGACAACCAAAGAATACACCAAGAAATCCAATTCCCTGCCCCCCTGCTTGCCCGCTGTGCTCAGAGCGTCTATAAACATGGCCATGCTTACGATTCATCTACCGGGAAAGAATAGAGTGCCGGGCGCGATTCCGGCGGGGCCGATTTGGGTCTTGGCAGCGGCTGTTTTCATGGCGGGATGTGCGGGCGGCTGGAAACCCAGCGTTCCCAAAATCCCCAGCCGTGACTGGCAACCGTTGGTTTATGGCGACAAATATAAGTCCATCCACATCCCTGTGCTGAAAAACGAAACCTTCCAATATGGGCTGGAAGAGAACTTGACCGCCGCGCTGATCGAACATTTCATGAACGACGGCCGCCTGCGGATCACCCGCCGCAAGAACGCCGATCTGATTCTGGAAGGCGCAATCACACATGTGGAGCAGATTCCCCTGGCCTATGACGATGAGGACCGTGCGGTCGGATATGATCTGTTGATCCATGTAACCATGCGGCTGGTCGAGCCGTATGACACCAGCGATCCCGACGCGGAACCGGTGGTAGTCCAACCTCCCCGCGAGTTTGAAGTGCGCGGACCATCGATGCTCACGCAAGAACCGGCTCAAAGCCGGACACGGGACCTATCACTGGCGCTGGCCGATCAAATTTTCAGCAAGTTTTTCGAAGGCTGGTAAGCCCTCCCGAATCCAAGATTTTCAGAGACTGTCTTATGGCCAAGGCCGCCGCAAAAACACCCAGGGTAACTGTCCTGGAAGGTCACGATTTGCTCGTGCTGGACGATCTGATTGCGCGTGCGGTCAAGAAACAAGGCGGGCCGGACCAGTGTGATGTACACCGTTTCGATGCGGATCGGGAAGAAATCCTTCAAGCAATAGAAACAGCACGGGCGCCTTCCCTGCTCTGCCCGGCCTGTGTGATTGCAATTACAAATCTCCAAGATGCCAAGGTCGATGAAGTCGAAAAACTGGCCCGGTATGTGGCTCATCCCGAGCGCGACGTCATTATGATTTTGCAGATCGGGCCGGGAAAGGCATTGCGGAAGGCGCACAAAGACCTGATCAAAGGGCTTCCGAAATTCGACCTCAACAAAGAACGTAAGAAGGCGGTTGAACAGGCAATTGCCGATATCCAAAAAGAATTTGAGATAGAATTTGAACGTAAGGCGTTGGACGCGATCCGTGATGCCTATTCACAGCAGGCGGGGTCATGCCGGGAAGATTTGGAAAAATTGGCTCTGTATGCAGGGAAAGGCGGCAAAGTCACGGCTGAGGTCTGCCGCAGGCTGATAACGGTCGAAACCGAAGAGATCATCTGGAAAATCGGCAACGTTGTCGGCGCACGCAATGCCAAAGAAGCATTACGGGTTTTACATTCCTTGCTCGAACAAGGTGAGGAACCGGTCGTATTGCTAGGAACACTACAAACTCTTTACAGGAGATTTTGGCTTGTAAAACAAGCAGAAGCGCAAAAAGTCCCTCAGAAAGCATTGGCCGATGAAACCGGCTTGAAGGGCTACGCGCTTAAAAAGACGGTGGAACAGGCCAAAGCATTCAGTAAGGAGTATGTAGAGAAAAGTTTACGCTTATTGGCTCAAGCCGACGAAGAGTTGAAGGGCGGAAGCCGCTGGAAAGAGTTGACCCTCGAACGGTTGGTTGTGCGCTTAACCGATCGTGGGGCTAATTCCTAAACCAATTGGAAACCGGCAAAGTAACATCAAGATAAGCCTCCAATCCGCAGACAGCAGATGTTGCTATTGCTACACTCCGAAACTGCTATACCGTCCCTTCGACACCTTCAAAACTCGTGGGGTTCGGCCAGCCATGGCCAGTGAGTATGGCGCCGGATCGCTGGGAATCCTCTTTGGGGCATACCAAAGGTTAAGCCCGCTTGGCAGAATGACCGTTAAAGTTGACGGAGCGAGGATCGTGGCGAAGGGGGAATCCGCTTCCCGCCCCGGATAATCATTTAAAACCGAGGTTGCTGATGTTCTTTTTTCAAACCATGCGAGTACGGAAAAGTATTGCCATTCAGGCCATGGTTGCGCCGCTAGTATTTCTGCTTGTATCTCTGATGACTACCACTGATGCGTGGTCATTTGCCAAGGGCTGGTCCGAACAAAAACGTCCACAAAATATAGGCCCCAAGCCGGGTGAAACCATCACGATTCCGCCCGTACTATGGCCCGATATCGCCGCATCCGGAGATAACGTTTTTATCGTGTATACCGCGCGGGTCGATGCAACCGGTGGGCAAGGCGAGAACCTCGGTGTTGGTTTGCGTATCTCCCGTGACCGGGGCAAAACCTGGAGCGAACCGCAAAATTTATTTTTAGGCATTTGCAGCGCGCCGGCGGTTTGGGCCAAAGACAACAATGTTATGGTGGTTTGGCCGGTAGAGACCTTCGATGGAGATATCCGCAACTACAATTTGCATTATGCTTTCAGCCAAGATGCCGGGAAGACATGGGCAATAGAAGACAGTCTGGTTGCAGCCACTCCGGGTAACGCGCTCTCCCCCCGGCTCATCAGCGCAGGTCAAAAGATCCTCCTCTGCTGGATGGAAACACCCGTCTCGGAAATCGAAACGGATTCCCCGGCGGAGATGACTCCTGAAAATATCGACATTTCAACGCTTAAACTGAAAGAGCGTAGCTCCTCTAAAAACAAAGAATTAAATCAAATCAGCATCAGCATTTATGTTGCCGATTTTGTGCCGGGCCAAGCAAAGAATTTCTCACCACGAAGGCTGGTCAGTTCATTCTTTGCCGCGCGTCCGCCGCAAACATTCACTCCGTTTCGCGATGAAGATGGAAATTACATCGTCGCTTATAATAAGAACTTCGAACTTGAGTTTTACCGTTCACGGAACGATGGCTCAACTTGGCAACGCCACGATTATAGAGCGGATTTCTTCGATCCCGCTTCCATTACATATGTTGCTTCCGGCGAAGACGGCCCCGAAGCCATTCGTGTAGAGCGCAAACCCTACCTTCCGGTGGCGCTTCAGCACATGACACTGAAGGATGCCGAGCAAATCACGCCGACCCGCCATTGTGCGTTCATTGCCAAGAATCGCTTATAGCGATGGCGACCGGCATGTGATTTGGAGCGGCGGACGGGAAATGTTTACGTGGATCACGTACATGCGCACCGACGATGTACGCCCGACTTCGGAGATTATTGAACCCAAACAGAAACGTATCCGCGAATTGGATATGAAAATCACTTGGCAAGGCTCTGATAACATTTCCAGTGACAGCGAATTGGCTTATTCGTACCGCTTCGACGACGGTGAATGGTCGGAGTTCATTCCCGATACCGAGCTTGTGACACAATCACTTCCGGATGGCGATCATACGTTTGAAGTCCGCGCGGAAGATATTGCAGGAAACCTTCAAGATCCACCTGCCAAAATCACATTCAATACAAACGAAGTTGCGCCCAAAACCACCATCACGACTCAAGCGCCCGGTGCGGCAATTGCCGAACGTTCATTTACGCTTGAATTCGAAGCGAAAGACAATACCGATACATCCGAGAATCTTGAATACGAAGTAAAGTTAGACAACGGCGGTTGGGAGAAAGCCCAAAGTCCGACGCAGCACCGCTTTGAACGCCTGGCTAACGGACGCCATATTCTTGCAGTCCGTGCCAAAGACAGGGCGGGCAATGTCGATGCTACTCCGCCCGCATTGACGCTTGAAGTGCAAATCGGCATCGAAGTGGTCTTTAATGTCGTCCCCGAACCACGGACATCCAAGGAACCGATTCAGTACACCTGGGAAGGCAAAGACGCCGCAGGCGCAAGTGCTAACTTTGCGTATTTTATGAAAGTCGATAATGAAGAAAAATCATTGGGCAATGTTACATCGGTAGATCTGCCCGAACTGCCCGAAGGCGAACATACCGTTAGTTTGTGGGCGGTTGATTCAGCCGGTAACCGCTCCAACGAGCTGAGCCACACTTTCTTTATCGACCGAACCCAACCGACAACGTTCGCTTCATTCAAAGGTACTTATACAACCAGCAAGTATCCTCAAATCCAGTTAAAAGGAGAGGATTTACCGGCAGACAAGGACGGCCAGCCGCATCGCGTATCGTTATTCGAATACCGTTACGATGACAATCCGCAATGGAGCGAAACCTTGGTGGAAATCGGCGACACGTGGAACTCGGACCGCAAACTGTCAATGTTCGATTGGGGATATATTCTTCACGTCCGCGCCAGGGATGAGGCCGGTCTCATCGGTAACGAAGTGAGCGTCGATTTAACACTCCCCAAACGGTCGCCTATTTTGGTCTATAGCGTGGCCGGAGTTGCCGGTGTTGTTGGTTCTATTCATTCTCTTCAAAATTCTCGCAGGACGCGGACGGAGAAAACGTCCATCGGTGGCTTCCGCCCCTGTGGAGGAGACGCCCGCCAGCAGTTACGATCCCTTCGCTTCCGGAGAAAGCGAATCATCGGACGATACGCCGAGTGAGGAGACTTCCACTTCCAGCTACGATTCCAGCGATTACAGTTCAGACAGCTATAGTCCCGGAGGCTACGACTCGGACGATACCAAGAAGGACGATTCCTCGGACAGCTACGATCCCTTCAAGTAATCCAAATAACACTTGTTACGAATAAACGAAACGCCCGGTTCCCGCCGGGCGTTTTTTTAATGCAGTGACAGTAATCCCTCAGCAATAAAAGAAGTGTTATTCAACTCTGGGGGAAACAACACGGAAACCTACGAGTACATGCGGGCCACCGGGTGGGGGTCCGGAACGATAAGCCGAACGCAAGTGCCGTTGGATATCAAAACTGGAACCGCCGCGCAGCACATGGCTGGTACCGGAAGACGGCCCTAACGGATCAATTTGAGCATCACTCGAATAGCTGCCAAGCCAGTCAGAACACCATTCCCACACGTTGCCGCTCATATCATATAAATCCCACGGATTCGGAAGTTTAAGGCCTACTGTATGCGAGGGGCCTCCACTATTACCGGTGTGCCAAGAATAATCTTCGGCCTCGCTGTAATCGGCATCATCCCCCCAATAAAAACGCTCTGCTGTTCCCGCCCGGCAGGCGTATTCCCATTCCGCCTCTGTGGGTAACCGGAACTCCATGCCGGGATTCTGTTGTTCAAGCCATTGGCAAAACCCTACAGCATCATCCCATATTAAGTTGACAACCGGCTGATCGTCGCTATTCAAGGTAAATCCGGAATAGTCTTGGCTATCATGATCTGAACGGTATACACGGAATTGCGCATTGGTCACTTCATACTTTCCCATATAAAAGGGCTTCGAGATCGTAACCTCATGCTGAGGACCTTCATCCGGATAGCGATCCTGCTCATCCACAGGCGAACCCATCGTAAAGGTTCCCGCAGGGATCAAAACCATATCCAAAGGCTTTGCACCTTCTGCAATGCCGGGAAGGTTAACGGTAATAGTGGAAGGAGCCGGAATTATCTCTTTAAGCTGTTCACCACTCATACGCAGTGGCGTTACAACAATCTGATCCAGATAGACAGTCGTAGTCCCATCACCGGTAGCCACAACCTGAAATGCAGGCATCACGGCATCATCTTTGGGATCGTATAACACCTCCATCCGGTGCCAAGAACCTTGGTAGTCCTCCCCATTTGCGGGCATGTTTGCGATTAGCGAACCATTTACGGGCGAATTCAAACCAACAAGTGCGAGAAATACATTCGGTGAATCGGTCCAAACAGAACATTCAATCAACACCACCCCTTCGCCTGTTTCTACGGATGGACCATAAAGCAGTAAACCATCTCCGCTTTGCAGCAAAACAATCAACCCCAATCCATTAGTGCTTTGCCCATCCGGTACAGCTCCGAAAGAAAAGGACGCCTGGCCATACCCCTCCGGCGCGGTTATAAGAAGCCCATCTGCATGATCGAGATCAATCGTTACCGGCTCTTGGGCCATAGATGGCAATACGGCAAGAAGGATACCCCAAAAACTCGAGCACCATTTCATAAGAAATCCCTCCTTTTATTTTAATTCACTCCTTCGGATTACGGTTAATGCGTATTTTTCCTACTTAGACTATAGTGAGATATTTTCCGCAATTGTTTATTTTCTAATTGGTCAATTCCGCCGTATCTGCTGCATATCCAATGGCAGCCATAATATCCTCAGACGTCAGTTGAGGATAAGCCTCCAGGAGTTCGCTTTCTTTTGCCCCTTCGCTTAGTTTTCGCAAAATAAGTTCTACGGAGATGCGTGTCCCCTTAATGACCGGCTTGCCCATCATCACTTGCGGATTCAATTCAATGCGGTTTGTGATTGTCATCGCCACACTCCATGCTTTTTTACAGTCTCGGCATGTAATCGGAAATGTCGCTCATCTTGAGCCTCAGTACTAGATCATCACCCGAAAGTGTATCACAGATTTACAGCCGCGACCTATTTTTCAACAGTACCCTTTGGACGCCAAAGGAACGAACGGCGATGGATGCCGCTGCGGGGATTGCGTTCAGGCATGGGCGTATTCACAAGAACCGCAAGTTCGTTTTTGCCGGGATGAACGATTTTCGAAACATCGATATGGATCGGCTTGCGCACATCGTGATGACCGAGCCGCCAATGTTTATCCATCTCCCACTGCTGCAATTCACCATTCACCCAAATCCACACACCCCGGTTATAGACCGCTCCAATGGTTAACCAAAGCGGTGACGCGGCTTCTTCGGCACTTAAATCAAAGTCCGTGCGATACCAGGCTTTACCCCAATAGGCCCACCCCTTTTCATCGGCATACCCTTGGTATTCCCAAGGTAAGGTTGTATCGATAGGCGCCCAGTCGTGCCCGGTTTTTCCGGAATACCACTGCTTAATCACACCAACATCTTCGGTATCCTTTTTGAAGAACCATTCCTGAGGCAGCATTTGCACAAGTTCGCCTTCTTTCCCTCCGGCTTTATCAGCCAGTTCTTGGTAGAGACTTTTATGCCATTCCAGACTGGTGCGGAATGTCCGCACCCAATCCGGGGAGTTGGGTAAAAGGCCGGGTTCAATGGCTTCAGCACGGTCCCGTATCGAAAGCATAAGATCCGCAAAGTCTACTGCCTTCTGATATTCCCCGCGTTCGAGCGCGAGTTGCATATCCAGATAGGCGTTCATGTGATCGTGCACAAGCCGAAGCATGAAAATCCGTTTTCGGATATCCGGTCCGGCATCCACGCTTCGTTTCTCGGCCTTCGCCATAAGGCGGTCCAGTTTGGAACGTACCGGAGGTGTGAGAATTATTTTCCAGAAGTTAAGTCTGCCCCAATTGCAGATTACTTTTGTATCTTCTACGGCTTTTTCGAGCGTCCAAATATAATCTTCCACCGCTTGGGCGGCATCGCCATAAAAGAGCTCACAGTATTCATCAACCAACTCCTCAACATCCGAATCGACATCCCACATCAGTCTGGCACGGACGTAATAATTGAGGTGCGTCACCATCCAGGTATTGGAGCCTTCGGTATAAAAGCCCCAAATGCCCCGTTCATGGAAATAAGGCAGATCGTACTTCAGATTGTGTAATGCGGGAAAAGGCAGATTATCGAGAGAATTACCGGGATCGTAATCGTAAATCACAATCAAATCCAACTCTTCCGACCAACGATCCATAATGTCCTTATACAAAATGCGCTGCCAACTTTTGGGATCACCGATGCGGTGCATCGTATCCGCGGCGATTACCGCCGATTGAATACCCAGGTTAGGGCTTAGTTCACCCACACCTTCAGGAAAACGGACACGGTTCGCATAGCCATTGGTCAAAACCCAGCGGTCGGGAAATTCCTTATAGACTTCTTTGGCAATGTTGTTGGCAAAATTGAACCACACATCGCTCATGCTGGGATCGCCATACCCTTTGCCTTCGAATCCGGGCATTGCATTTTGAGTGGCCTCGCTATAGTCCATCGGAAAACCATCGTGAGGCGCAAAACCAAAGGTCAATCCATCAGGATTGTTCCGGAAATATTCTTTGATGGTTTCCGCACCGATACGCACGGCCTCCGGCTCGGTGAGATTCAGCAGTTCCTTAAAGCGCTCGCCTTTGTCATTGAGCGCGAAGATTTCAGGATGTGTCTCAAAATATTCATCGGGCCGCAGACGGTCGATGCTGCCATCACCCGGCAGGCTGAGTGCCAATGAATTGAGCCGGTTCCGCTTGTACCAAAGCCGATAATTTTCCTGCTGCGTCTCACTGATCGGCATCCATCCCGAATACCAAAGGTGGCGGATACGAAAGCTGGGCCGTTCAATACGGTCCTGGTCCGGAACAACGATGGTCTTCATACGTGGGACGATTTCGCCATACTCGCCCGGAAAATACCAACGGCATCCCAGATCATCGAGAAACGTATAGACAGCCAGGCGCGTGCCTTGGTATTCCCAATCGTCATTCCCCGCAAGAACCAGATCATTTCCAATAGTCCTGATTACGGCTGCCTCTTCTTGCATGGTATGCGTATGTCCCGAAGGGATATTCAAATTCAATACATTTAGGGCTTGGCTTCTCCCGACCAGAATCCGGCAACCAGCCACAGATTCCATTGCATCGGTGATCGGAATACGCGCTCCTGAAATTTTCTCAAGATAGGTTTGTAGTTCGAGCGCAGCATCACACACATGCTCGGGAGCATCCTTTGCGGCAACAATCGTGGTGCAAGCGCGTCCATCCTTCACAAGAACGAGTTCGGCCCAAGACAAATTTGTGAAATTGTAGAGTAAGACAATTGCGGCAGTCAGAATCGAAAAACGGCACATCGTATGCGTCTCCTTACAATTGATTATTGGCACTGTAAAACAATTATCTACGAAGGAACATGCCGTCGAACGCGGTCGAATTTGGGATTGGCATAACAATGGATACAGGCATGGCGGCAGGGCATTTCGGCATAGCTGCCGATATCTACACTTTTTGTACAGCCGCAATCCCCCCGCTGGCTTGTATCTTTGGCTTTTGAGCACGGTTCCCCATTTAGGCGAGCCAAGATATGCCCATCAATACACGATCCCCGGCGCACATTGGGATGACCTAAAAGCGTATCATTGCTGCATGTTTCCATCCTGATCTGGCAATCTTCTGCATAGGTTGCCAAGCGGTCGATAACTTCGAGTTTCTTCTCCAATGGCGGATCGTATGGTTCAAGCCCCCACTCGCGCGCCCTTCTTTCTACTTTGCCGTACCAATACACAAATGAAAACGTGCACCGTGTCACTCCCAAAGCCGCAATCCGGTCACATAGCGCATAAAACTTCTCTTCGTTGTTCTTTCTTCCACCGTCCCAGAACATGATGGGATCGAAGCGCCAATTGACCCGATCCGCGCCGAATCGATCTACGATTTCCTTAAGTTGTACCAGTTGTTTAGCCGCTGAAGGCGCACCCAATACCCATTCATTATTATCATCAATCGTGAAATTGAAATACCATGCGTAATCCGCATATGGAACCTTCATTCGCAAAAAGGGCATGAAGTTTTTTGACCAAAGCACAATGGTATGCACGGTTTCGGGCCGCAAATCGACTTCATAGGATTTGGCTTTAAAGACAGGATTGGCAACAGTAACGCTTCCGGCCTTGAGGCATTCCAGGAACCAAGGCATATACAAACCGGGAATATCGGTACGGCGCGAAGCGGAGATAACGGTACGCATATAGGCAGCGTAACCAAGCAGCCGTGGATTGCCAATCTACATCGGACGCGCAGGGACACCGACAAATTTGGCGTTACAGGGAACGTCACGTAAAACAACCGCCCCGCCTCCGATAATCGTATCGTGTCCGATTGAGACATTGGGGAGTAAGGTTGCTCCGATTCCGACTTGCACGCGGTCTCCGATTTTTACGCCGCCGCCCAGCCGCGCCCCGGGTGAGATATGGACACCGTCTCCCAAAATATTATCGTGGTCAACACTGCAAGCCGTATTGAGCAAACACGCGCGGCCGACATGCGAGTCGGCATTAACGATTGCGCCTGCCACCAAAATGGTCCCCTCACCAATCTCAACGGAATCTCCAATCGAGGTCATTGGGTGACGCAAAATAGGAACAACAAATCCCGCATCTTTTAGGTGTTCGGTAATATCAAGCCGGAAAGCATTGTGACCGATTCCGCAAAAACCATGGGTTACACCATCACGGAGCAATTCTTCAAACTTCTCGCGCCCCCCCAATACTTCTAATCCCAACACACGTTTATTGCATTGTTCCGGATCGTCATCCAACAATCCTACAATTTCGTATTCACCGCTCTTCCTGGCGATATCGATGCAGACTTTGGCATGTCCTCCCGATCCGACGATTACCATTCGATGCTTTGCCAAAATGATTCCTCCGTTTCCCTTCCGATTTAAACAGCGGGAAACCAAATCTCTATACAATCGAAGATTAGAGTAATCGGGAATGCAACCCCATACAACACGCCCCAAACCACCGGAATATAAGATCAGAATCCAGGGGAAATTGGCGCCAGACTACAAATCCAAAGGATATTCGGCGCCTTCAATGGCTCATTTGCCAATTACTGACTGCCCAGGCTCGCAGAATCGCTTTCCTCAATCCCCATGAGCACAAGGTAGGCTTTGCGCAACTGTGGATCGATGTCCAATTTCTGGCTCAGGAGGCTGTCGTAATGTTTTGGCTCTGATTCTTCAGCCTGCTTATCGCTGTCAACGTCTTCTTGAGAGTCGTCCTGATCCGCTTGAATCTCATTACCTTCCATATCCTGATCAAGACGCGGAACAACATAATCCGGCTGGATGCCCTTGCCGTGAATGCAGTTCCCTGCAGGCGAGTAGTATTTGGCAACGGTCAAACGTAAGGCAGCGCCTGCATTGAGAGGGAAAATCTCCTGGACACTACCTTTGCCAAAGGACTTCATACCGACAACTTTACAACGTCCACTGTCTTTTAAAGCACCCGATACGACTTCAGAAGCACTGGCCGAATACTCGTTGATGAGAATGACAACGTCCAAGTCTTCAAAACCGTATCTGCTGTCACGCAAATCGTTGAAATCGTTGCGGTCCTCGTCGCTCCGGCCCTGCGTATATGTCAGCAAATCGCCTTTTTTCATAAACAGATCGGCTATGGCAATGGCTTGATCAAGAAATCCGCCGGGATTCCAGCGAAAATCCAGAATCAATTTTTTCATGCCCATGGAGTGGAGCCAGATCAAGGCATCTTCCACTTCATTCGCGCTATTCTGATGAAAATTGATCAAACGAATATAACCGACACCGTTTTCCTCATCGAGCATATTGCGGATGATACGTTGATGTTCGTGCACGGGTGCGCGCTCAAGCTCACGCTGCAATGGAACGGGTGTGCCTTTACGATGAATCGTTAAAGTCACTTTCGTGCCTTTGGGACCGATGATTCTTTGTCTAGCCCTTTCCAAGTTTGCATCGGGAGCGAGGTCAGTCTCAATCGGAACACCATCGACCGCAATGATGATATCCCCCGGCTGAATATCATTCAGAAATGCAGGGCTGTCCGGTAGAGGGGCAATTACCAAGAGTCCTTGATTGGTAACGATATCCCATTCGATATGAATACCGACACCATAAAAAATGTCATCCGGATCACTTTCACCGCTGAGAAATTTATTCAGTTTTCCCAGTTCTTTAGGAGGAAGATATTGGCTGTACGGATCATCCAAACCTTCCACCAAGCCGGCGATTGTTGCATTCCAAAGAATGGTTGCTTCCGAACGCGTTGCATCGCCGATTTCTTTTGAATCGCGAACAGCACCGCTGATCGTGTTATCAATTTTCAGAAACAATTCGTTTAGGTCCGCATCCTCATAGGCCGAAGTGCCCGACTCGACTTTGTCTTCATCCGGAGCCGGTTCGCCGGCTTCTTGGGCCGGATCGGCTTCGCCGGAATCGCCGCGAAGATGCTGGTTGTGAAGTGACTCATACTTGGCCTTGGCCATTGCCGGATCGGCATCGTCCGTCTCTGCACCGGAGTCTTCCGCCAAAGAATCCTCGCTTTGGATAGTATGCTCTAATGACTGCAGTGCGGAAATTACAATTTTTCTGGGATCGTATTGCGGATCTTCATAACGTTCGGCAATTATACGCAGGACTTTTTGAAAATTTCTGCGTCCATTATAGAAATCGTCATCGGCCGAATAGGAAATTGCGACAAAGCCCAGAAAAATAGCCAGCAAAAAGAGACCGGCACGACGTAAACCTTTACAACACTTCACACCATTCGCTTTTCGGCTCGAACTGGAGACATGGAGGTGTATCGGGCTTTTCATTCGCAATTACCTATACAGTCGCATATCTGACTCTGGGCCAACATGACAAGGCCAAACGATTCACTCCTGCTTGTTGTCACTCTGCGAATCGTTCCTTTGTGAACCACGGCGTTCCCCGCCTCGCGGATTACGGCCCCTTCCGCCCCGCCTTCTACGGCGGCTGTTAAGCGTGCGGCTATCGGATTGCTCACCATTCTTTTCGGTTTTCTTCTCTTCACGCACTTCCTGCTCATTTGAATCGGGTCGGCGGTTCTGCTGGCTACGGACAGGACGCCGTCCACGAGGTGATGGCCTTCTGCTCCGGTCGCCGTCGCGTTCGCTGTCCTGGGTTCCTCGACTGCCGCGCCGGTTTCTGCGGTCACGCTGTGATTGGGGCTTATTTGGGGCGGTTCTTCCTTCAGCATAACGAGAACGCGAGAGTTCTTCTTCAGAAGGAGCGGAACGGCGCTCCGGGACTCCTTCACGCAAGGTAATAACTACCCGGCGGTAAGGGCCACGCCCAACACTGAAAGTCGTCAGTTTGGGGTGATCCCGTAAACTTAAGTGTATCACACGGCGATCTTGAGCGTTCAGCGGTTCGGTTTTCTGATCTCTTCCTTCATCTAACGCCTTTGAGGCAAGCGACTTCGCCATTTGTTCAAGATCAATATCCCGTGCGCGGCCTTTGTCACCTGCTTCTATGATGACCTTGATCCAGTCATCACGATCCTGATTGACAATTCGTGCAACCAAATACTCCAAAGACTGAATGGTCATTCCCCGCTCGTCGCGAAGCCGGTCCAGTCCTTTTCCGAGCATGACACCCATTTCACCATCACGCGGCTGAACGTTGAAATCAAATTTGGTATTCCGATCCAACCTCTTGAGAAGATTGCGCATAACCACTTTTACGCGGATATGATCATCTTCGCGCACGGAGACTTCTACCCGAGCATTACGGCGTCCGAAAATTCCAAGAAAACCTCGTGCTCCCGTATCCAAAGGTGAGACTTCCACTTCCTCTCGTGCTGCACCGAGTTCTTCCAAGGCCAATTCGATGGCCTCATCGATATTCCTTCCTGTTCTTATAATGCTACGCATGTTGACTCCTCAGGGGGCAAACCGGCCCCGGCCGCCGCGGCCCTATTCACTTCTTTTTGCCTTTGGCTTTTCCGCGGGCGGACGATTTGCTCGACACCGATGCGCCGGACATTGAGCGGGACTCGGAATTCTTGTCACCCGTTTCCACCGGAGCAGCCGTTGCAGCAGAGTCGGCTGGTGTACCGGTGGCCGGGGCGGTTACATCACCGATGCCCAACGCATCCATTACCAAACGTTGTATCGTGTCGATCGTAAAACTCACAACAAAATAGAGCAGAACGCCGGAAGCAAAATTCCAGAAAATAAACACAAAAATAAACGGAATAAACTTCATAACGTTCGCATTCGGATTATCGGCAGACATCTGCCGTGACTGACTCCAAAACATCGCGATGGCATAGAGCATCGGCAGGATATTGATGGGGATAATCCAATCCCCAAGCGGGATAAAAAATGCATTATCCGGCTTCGATAAATCATCGATCCAACCGTTGATAAAACCGGCGCCACGCAATTCGATGGAATTATTAAAAGTAATCCAGAGCGCAATAAAAATGGGCATCATGGGCAGCATCATCAGACAGCCGGATGCCGGATTGATTTTATTGCGCCGGTAAAACTCCATGGTTTCGCGCTGGAGCCGTTGCGGATCATTTTTATATTGCTCTTTCAGCGCGTTCATCTGCGGCTGCATGGCCTGCATCTTTTTCATGCTGATTTGCTGTTTGTGATACAAAGGCAACATGGCCGCCTTGACCACCAATGTCAGGAAAACGATGCAGACACCGTAATTGGGCACAATTTTGTAAAAGATGCCCAATAGATACAGCATAAATTTGGAAATAGGCCGCACGAATGAAGACATAAACGACGTGTCGGAGATTTCTTCAAGCGTAGGCGAAACCGCTTCTAGACGAGGTCCTTCTTTCGGACCTGCATAAAGCGTGAAGTTGAAAGGCCGTGTACTTCCGGCCGCCAACTCGTCAGGCAATGCAAGACTCACTCCGACCTCGGGCCGAATAAAATAACGGTCGGTTGCCATAATGTAGTCGAAACCGAGCGTGGCAAGTCTGGAAGGCTCTTTAGGTACAATCGCCGCGGCAAAATATTTGGAATCGACGGCAATCCAGTTTAAAAATGCGCCGTCCTCATCGGCGGTTTCATAGCGGCGTGACTCGCCTGAGATTGCGCCGGCATATGTCCGTCCTGTGCTTTTTGAGAAATCAACCAATCCGCGTTCGGGAGAAAGCAACTCCTCTTCAATTTTGTTGAAATTCCCTAACATCGCCAGCTGTTGGACATCTTCACCCCAACAAACATGAACACCGTTCTGCAAATCTTGGGCCGTAGAGGGCCTGCCAAGTCCGCCCCGCCACAAGACCTTGAATTTCGACTGACCATTAAATTGGATCGGTTTGCCGCTCCGATTAAAAAACTCGATTTCGACATCAATCATGTAGCGCCCCGGATGAAAAGTCAGGCGCTTCTCAATACAGAAGCCGGTATCTGTTTCCGTACGAAATACAAGTTTCTCAGGACTGTTGCCTATGCGTATATGATCACGGTCCACCTTGTACAAAATGGTCTCATCAGGCCTGTCTCCCCATTCCATCGCCAAACCGGCAAAAGGCCCGGTGAAGTCGGCCGAAGCGATATTGACAGGTGCGGATGTCTGGCCACCCCTGACACTGACATCAGCGCCACGCTCGCCTTGCGCATACGCTAAGTAATCTTGATAGGCTAGATGATCGATGTTGAGGTCAAATGTTTCTTTGCGGGCAGGCAAGGCGAAATCGTCGTTTTTATATTTATAGAGATTAAGAAACCACCCACGGAGCTGCGCTGGCTCAATAGGTCTGCCATCCATCATCAGTGGCTTTTTGGAACGCAGTTCTAAATAACGGGGATCGCGAAAACTTTCGTGGTATTTGGTTAATTTCCAGGAGGTAGGAATTGCTCCGGCTGTTGTAAAAGAAATTTCATAGAGATCGTTGCTTACGACAATTTCTTCCGGCGAAGCTTCACTTATACGAGGCAAAGCCGACCACGGCGAAGCATCTTCTGGAGATATAGAATCGGAAAATTCTGGAAGATCTGGCTGTTGTTGGGAGTTGGCAGACGGATCTTCACCGGAAGTCTCCGTCTGTACGGATTCTTTCGCCGGATCGTCTGTGCCCAAATCTCCGACATACGAATCGGCGCCGGAAGAATTGTCCACACTCGATACATTTACCGCAGAGCCTTCATCTGATGCCTGTTTCCGGGGTGACAGAAATGTCACCAGAAGAAGTACTATTAACGAGACGCCGACGGCGCCAATTAGTCTTTTTTCCATGTCCTCAGGTCCCTGGCGGCCTTAAAATTAAAGCCAGCCTGTCAAGCAGGCCCAGATCGGGAGCCCTTGAGGCAATGAGTTGGCGATGCGACCGGTAATCTTTAGCTGTTTACGTGGCGGGTGGAGGTGGATCGTAACCGCCGGAATTCCACGGATTGCAGCGTAAAATACGCTGTACGGTTAACCAACCTCCGGCAAATAGGCCATGCGTCCGCAAAACTTCAATTGCATATTCAGAGCATGTCGGTGCGAACCGGCATACAGGAGGGAACAGGGGCGAAACCCAACGCCGATAGACCGCAATGAGGAAAATAAAGGCTCTCGCTCCCAGCGAGGCATGATTTTTCTTCCGCCCTTTTGCGGTCTCAATGGCCCGTAGCGTATTACAGGTCATCTCAGGCGCTTTCATCGGCCGACAATCACTTCGACTGCGACTTGGCCAGCACGGTACATAGATCCTCCCGTAACTCAGCCAATGAGGCCCTTGCTGCTTCCGGTTTCAAGCGGATGACGAGGTCCCGCGGGGGATCAATTTCTTTCTGCAACACGCGGAACACATTGCGAATCAACCGCTTCGCTCTGTTGCGGACGACGGCACCACCTATCTTTCGTGTCGCCACGATGCCGAGTCGCGAATTCGCTTCCCCATTCCTCCTCTGTTGGATGATCATGAAGCGGCCATGGTTACGAGGAAGGCCTGCCATCGACAAGAACATCTTACGACTTCGAATTCGGAATCGGCGTGCGAAAGGGTTGGTTGACATTTCTCCCAAAAACACTCCAACCGCTGCCGCTTGTCAAAGTCGACTCAACAGTCCTGTCATCACTTGGCCTGACTGGCTGTAACGATCAGCCAGAACTCGATTTACCGCAGTTAGACTGTCAGACGATGCCGTCCCCGTTTACGGCGGCGGCGAATAACAGCGCGACCCCCTCGGGTCTTCATGCGGGCTCGGAAACCATGGGTACGCTTCCGTTTAATTGTGCTTGGTTGATAAGTACGTTTCATTGGAAAATACTAAGGCTCCTACTCTGGAGCTCAATGGTATGAATCTTACTAGTACGTAGTTAGGTGAAGCTAGCACGATTCATGTGCCGGTCAAGCGCCGTAGGCCCGGTTCGCGTTCCAAGCGACAACCTGGGTCTGACGCCTTGCATCCCGGCCCGGCTATCGTCAGAATTCCAAACCGAGAACCATGAAATATAAATGCACAGTCTGCGGGCACCTTTATGAGCCCGAACAAGGTGATAACGTTGGGGGCGTTCCCGAAGGAACGGATTTCGAAGACCTTCCCGGTGAATGGTCGTGTCCCGTTTGCGGCATAGCCAAGGCGCAATATGTCCCGGATGATTCGGGGCGCCGTAATGGCGCCAGCATGGCCCTTAACGGCCTGAAATCCACTTTTGCTTGGATTAAGGGATCAGACACACCAAATCCATCCGTCGTTATTCAATCCCCGAAACGATCCTGAAGAAGACAAGCCCCGCCTTGGGGGGAGTATCTGTATATCTACGTGTCAACTGAGGTCCATGATGCGGATTCAAACGATTTTCAAATTTTTCTTGCTTGCCACGATGACAGGGACACTCTCTGTCACGCTTCCCCATTCATCTTGGAGCGAAGAAAGCCCGACCGCCTTGCCGGCTTATACCTGCTATAAAATCGCTGAAATCGGCGACGATGGTTGGCCGACGATGGTAACATGGCAGGCGATGGAAGCATGCGGCCGCTTCGTAAAGGGTGAGGACGGCAGCAAGGCAAGACAAACGACGAGGGCTCGGATGGGATGGACTCCGGAAGGCCTATACATCCGTTGGTCATGCATCGACAGCCATATTTGGGCGGACTACCTCAATCGCGATGACCATTTATGGGAAGAAGAAGTAGTCGAGATCTTTCTGGCCACATCAGACAATCCCTATCGCTACTACGAATTAGAGGTCTCCCCCCGCAATCTGATTGTCGATTTGGATATCATTTGGCCCGAAAACAAGAGCGAGGGAACATTTGACGGCAAGATTGAATGGAACGCCAATGGCTGCCGTTCGGATGTCAATATTCGAGGCACACTAAACGATCCAAGCGATAAAGACCGCAGTTGGACGGTTTTATTGTTTATTCCCTTCGAAGCAATTGGTGTTAAGGCGCCGCCTTTGGGGGATGACGCCAAACCGTGGCGTTTCAATCTGTTCCGTATCGACCGGCATGAAACCGATGGCGACGAATATCAAGCCTGGTCGCCGCCTCTTACCGATCCCATCAATTTTCACACACCGGAACGTTTCGGCTATTTACGTTTTTCAGAAGAAACCAAGCGCCCGGATGCACCGCAAAGAAATTCGGCGAAAAAGCCCAATTAATCCTAAGTCTTTTCCGAAAACTTAATTGTCCTGGAAGCCGTTTCAAAACACCGGCTCATAATTGGCCAGGGGAGAGCTCATCCCGCCAGGTGAACTGTTTACTATAATTATATATGTATCCCCGCCATCCACCAACTCCCTCAAACACCCACACTAAGCACCGCAGGTGCCGGGAAGGCGAGGTTCCACCCGAGCCGTTGTCCGTTATACATACACATGTATCTCTAAAACTAAAAATGTTTTCAAACATCAATATCCGATCAAGAAATTTTCTTACCCGGGTGGCCCAGACAACTCGCTTGTCTGGGTGCGCAGCACAAGAGGTTGTACAAAGGTTTGCTAATTGCAAAAACTTCCCCGCCATCCACTAACCCTCTCAAACACTCACACCATGTCCTGAAAGGACATAAGATTGAAGCCCCAGGCAAGCGTAGCGCAGCCTGGGGTTAAGAACCTAAAAGATTCCGGCCCTGTAAGGGCCGCAGAAATGTATGAGAAATCACACTTAATTCTTACGCACTTACAGCGCTTAATATCTTAGAAAACCGTCACCCCGGGCGGTGTTACGCTAGCCCGGGGTGACTGTATTTCGCGCCTTCGGCGCTTTTTAAACAAAATTCCGGATTCGAGCAAAAAAGAACATTCGTCTGCTAAAATCTTGGCGGTATGCCGGGCTGCGAATTCGGTATTAGCCTAGGCTTGCTACTCTTCTTGATCGTAGAAAAATAAATTAATCGTCCATCCGACCATACGTAAATCCAATGCCACCAAGTTCTTTTTGAATCCTTATTTCTATCCTCAAAATACACTTTTCCGAAATGCAGGGTTCCGCTCCCATCAAGTTCTACTGTCTTTAGGTCGCTTTTGATGTTTGCGATTCGTTCTTCAGGCAGATTCAGGTATTCCTTTGCGCACGTTATAATATAATCGGAGATTGAACTTTGAGAATCCTTTTCTACCATGGGATCGATCAAAACGCATATGCCGTAACCATCCTCTGAAATTAGAATCCGTTGGCCCTTTATTTCGTACCGGACAATAAAAATATCTACCTTCTCTGGTGGACAAAATGGCATTTCCCTCCGAAAGGCGATAAAATGGTCTTCTAAATCTTCCGGAATCCATCCGCTTTTCAAGATTACCCGCATATAATTTGCCGAATCTTGAATCACATCGGGCAGAATTGAATCAAGCGGCAGTTTTTCTTTCAGTTCTTCAGCGTTAGGCCAGATGGCACAGCGATATTCGAGAGATAATTCCGGCAGTATTTCTTCAATCTCTTTGCTGAATAGTTGCCCTTGCGTTTCAGGTAAAGGTTGAAACGGTTCCGATTGTAGCCGTGAATTAATTACACAGAAAAACACAACAAATACAACATAGTGTAGGAGTTTATTTGAATACATGATGTTGTTCCTGATACAGCTTCACCTGTTCTTGCCTGTCTCCGCTCCGCCCGCGCCAATTACAACGCCCCTTCGAACAAGCCCAGGCCGGATGCTCGAAGGGGCGTGAGGTTTTATAACCGAATTGCGAGATTCTTACGGAGCCGCTATTTCCCGGATTAGTTTTCTTCTTCCTTTGAAACTTGCTCAGCATCTTTGAGTCTTTTTTCTCGTGGATTATGAAAAGTTAATTTGAAATTTCGGATATAGTCAGATACTTTCCGCCCATCTTTCAAAGGACATGATCGGCTTTCGTTCTCAAGTATCTGAAGTTTTTCCAACGCTTTTTCTTTACCCATAATATCCATCATCACCCAGGCCGCCAACTGCTTTGCCTCATCGGAATGAAGTTCTGCGTTTCGTTTTTTATCCTTCAGCTTAATTTCGTCACAGATGACTTTCTGCATGTACACAATCGATGGGTCGCCAATTTTAATCAGCGCCACTGCAACAGGATAATACCACTGTGTATTAATTGACTCCTCGATCACGTAATCATCAGGCACAAAAATAAAGTACTCTAACATGATCGGGATAGCTTCTTTCGTCTGCAGCTCCCCTAACGCCTTTATGATCAAGTGAAGTGGGCCCTCAAAGGACTTGTCCACATTCTTATCCTGAATACACTTTTCTAAAAGACGGGCAAGTGTTTCTTTTAAGACTTTTTTCTCTTCTTCATCGGTGACAGAAACAATTTCCTCGTAACATGCCCTTCTTTCCATAAGCCTCGGTAAGAAAAGGCCTTTTTCGATACTCTTTGATAGGGTTATGTTAGGCGTGAATATAAGCAATAAGAATGCTGCAAGCATAAAAGTTTTCATTCTCAATATCTCCTTCTCCGGCTAACCAAGGCTTTGCCCTGCTTATACGGAAAACGCCAAACAGCGGCTCATCAGGAAATTCGCCCTCCCCTTGACCAATAATGAGATGGCGTTTTGAAACCGGTTTTAGTACTAAACGCTTCTCCCTCGCCATCCGTAACGAAATATAAAACCTGCCGCAAGATTGCAGCCTAAATCAAGCCACCATAGCGCATGCACCTAATTCAACGCCCCTTCGAACAAGCCCAGGCCGGGATGCTCAAAGGGGCGTGAGGTTTATTAAACAAAGTGCAGTGTTCTTCTTGCTCTATCCTGCTTTAGACATTTTTCTTGAGCAAGTCGATATTTTCGATTTGAAGCAGAAAGAGTAATCGCCTGCTAAAATCTTGGCGGTATGCCTGGCTGCGGTTGAGTCATTTCTATAGGTTGACCATCACATTCAACGGTAAAGAAATAGATTAGCCGTCCGTTCGACCATACGTAAATCCAATGCCACCAAGTTCTCTTTGAATCCTTATTTCTATCCTCAAAATACACTTTTCCGAAATGCAGAGTTCTATTTCCATCAATTTCAACTGTCTTTAAGTCGCTTTTAATGCTTGCGATTCGTTCTTCAGGAAGATTCAGGTATTCTTTTACGTTCTTTATTACATATTCGGCGATTGATGTTTGTGAATCCTTTTCTGCCTTTGGATCGATCAAAATGCTAATGTAACCACCATCCTCGAAAATTTGAATCCGTTGGCCCTTCATCTCATAGCGGATAATTAAGTATTCCCGCTTCTTGGGAGGAATGAATGGTAATTCCCTCCGAAAGGCAATAAAATGGTCTTCTAAATCTTCCGGAATCCATTCGCTTTTCAAAATTTCCCGTATCCATTTTCCAGATTCTTCAATTACATTAGATGGTATTGAATTAAGCGATAGCTTTTCTTCCATTTCCTCGGCGTTGGGCCAGATAGCAATACGATATTCAAAATCCAATTCCGGCAGTTTCGACTCAATCTCTTTGCTGAATAGTTGCCCTTGCGTTTCAGGTAAAGGTTGAAACGGTTCCGATTGTAGCCGGGAATTAATAGCACAGAAAAACACAACAAATACAACATAGTGTAGGAGTTTATTTGAATACATGATGTTGTTCCTTTCCGGTTATAGTCTGTTAAGGCTTTGGCTCTTCGGTGCCAGTTACAAGAACGTCCCAGTCAGTCGAGCCGGGTGTTTTATCACCTATGGTTCTCACCCAATACTGTTGGCCAGGTATTTCGTTCTTAAGCATGTCATAATCGTTGCTTGCCTTGCGTTTGGGCGTAACCGCATAATAGTTGCCGGCGGCTACGCAGCACCCTTCATATGCATTCCAACTATAACCAGCGGTCGGATTGAAGTCTAAAATAAGCCACCAGCGATAACCTCCGTCATATTTATATTCTAGATCAAGACAAGCGCCTGCGCCTGCATTTGTTGATGCCGCAACTTGCGCTGTCGTCGCGCTGACACCAAGCAAGTTCAAAGCTAGTCTCATGAGTGTAGCTTGATCATCGCAATCGCCCCACGTGGTTTCAGCCATTAGTGTCCAGCCACTTCCATTTGATTCTTTTTCGTATAGTTCATATGGTGGATCATTGTCAGCGAGCGCATCATGAATCGCATCGGCAATGTTTTCTTCGGTTATCCCCCCGCTTGCCTGCGTGCAGGCCCAATTTATACGCTTTTCAGTTTGTGCACTTCCAGACGGCGGCCCATAGGTCACATATACTTTGTGAGGACCACTTCGTAACAAGTCTAAATTCAGGGGAGGATTGACATTCAGCCTAGCCTCCCAATCAATCGAGTCTGTTATTATACTGACAAATCCTGGGAGTGACATATCCGCCGTTAATGGAATTGCCTGATATTCACCTGTTGATTCAATCAGATTATCACTCTCAAAATTAAAGTAACTATTGCTAACACCTTCACCTATGAGGTGATAATCCAAATCTGATGGTTGCACTTTTAAATAAACTTCAACTGATAAAGGTTGGGATTTATTATGCATAATTGGATTGTTACGTGAATAATCTGGATACCATTCAGGATATTGAAAATAGCTTCCGCTATCTGTCCAATCCGTATTATTATCTATAAAGCCTATATAGTCACTTGTAAATTTAATATATGCCAATTCGGCGCTACAAATAAATACATCTACCGTAACATCACCCCCCGTGATATCAGGATTGTTACAATCAAAGCCTCTGTGCCTTCCGGTCACTGTATAATGACCTGGCGCATTAAATTGATACCGCGCCCATAGATCGCTGCCGGCTATTTTACTGCACCCCCCTGTAGATGACCATGTGGCCATTGGATCGCGATAATAGCAATCTTCGTAACCATGTGTTTGCCAAGACCAATCGATCCATTCATTATCATCCCATTCTCTTAGCATTAAATCAAATTGGATGACGATAGAACTTCCCAAGTATTCTTTATAAATATAATTTGGATTAGTTTCCTCCGACCAAAAGTAATAGTTTGCATCAACATTCTTGGCCCAAATTGCCCGCTCCAAATCAGGAGGATCCTCACCGCTTGCATATACCGAAACACACAGATCGGTTACGGAAAATAATGCAATCATTAAAAACGCCATCGCAATTTTGAATCGAACGGCCCGTAAACGTGATACCGTCTTTAAAAGAACTGCTTTTGACTCTTCTTTAGTGTATATAACTTTATTGTTTTTTGTAAAACACATCATAATCATTGAATTCACTCCCTTTTTTTACATATCGGGCTCTCAGCGTTTTAGAGATGTAAATTCTGTGTAATTATTGGGCCTCTTTTGAAGCCTCGAGCGCCTTTTCTCGTGTATGAAGCGTAAGTTTCAGACAGCGGGTGAGCGGCCCTTGTGGCGAAGGTCCAAGCCGTTCGAGAATTTCATCTGTTAGAGCGACACTCTTTTGATAATCTCCACGCCTGAGCGCAAGACCGGCTAATACTCTTTTTACGTGCGGGACGACTCCGTCATAGGGAGCTCGTTCGAGAATATCGTTGAGTATCTTTTCAGCCCCATCGAGGTCGCCATTTTTTTCTGCGATATATTTTGCGTAATTCATCGCGGCATTGGCTCCCGATAGCGTCTGCGGGTAATATTCATCCATAAGCAACTTGCCGAAACGAGCTGATTCTTCTCTTTCATACCGCCAGGCCAGGCTTTCCCGGTGTTTCTCCAAAATACTGGCAACAAGATTTTCAGTAAGTTGATCTCGCGCGTCCTTGGTCGCCATCCAATCGCTGTTTACCAAGACTTGTGTAAGTTCAGCCACTTTCCGAATATCTCTCGGAGTCTCATCCATGCCGTAGGTTAAGTTTCTTGTCCGGAACAGAACCAAGTCCGGATCGCTTTCATTCCGTTTCATATATTCATGATAAGCGTCCCGCGCAGCCTCATAATCGTCTCCTTTAAAAAGAAGTATCCCTGCGCGGTATAAAGGAATATCTTTGTATTCATCGTGTGAGGATGCCGGAGCGCTTTCGGAGGCCAAAATACTCTCCACTTCTGCAAGTTCTATCAGGGCCTCCTTGTAGAGTTCATCCCCGGCCAAACATAACGCTTTTGCAATTCGGATCGCCAAAGGTCTTCGCTTGGACTCTTCTAATTGAGGGAAGATATCCCGCATCGCCGAACGATCCGGATCGTTAATCCGCAATGCGCGAAGATGGCATAAGACATCCAGCAAATCGCCATCCAAATCATGGAACTGACGAACCTCATCACTGTAGTCGTTCGTTGTTTGACGGTAATACTCTTCAACGGCCATCATCCCGAATTGGCCGTTTTCCTCAAACGATTCAAAAAATTCCCGGTACGCGTTTTCGCTCCATTGCTCAAGAACCGCAGTCCTGAATATGGAACGTGCTATCTCCGTTTGTCCCAATCGCACCAAAACACGCGCCCTTGCCAGATTGCCCAAATGAAATGCTTTCGAGTCAGAACCATTATTTCTAACCATTGTCTCGATATACGAAAGCGCTTCCTCTGCGCGTTCGGGTGTTTTTGCGAAACGAGCCAAGTCCCGGGCTGCTTCACCCACAATCACATCGTCATCTGAATTCTGAATCGTCTCCTCCGCGCGTTGAATGCGCTCTTGGACGGGTAGTTTCTTACTGGCTTTAATAAATGTGTCTATCCGTTCCGCATCTGTTGTGTTGTTCGACGATGCCGCCATTAAACAAATTATCGACGCCATCGCTAAACACGCTATACCCATTAAACATAGCCGCTTCATCGCAACCTCCATCAATTGGGTAATTATTTAGACAATTACCAAACCACCGCTGTTAAAAACGTTGTTCGTGACGTTTCGTGATGAGGACAAAAGACTCCAACCCTTTGATCCTGCTTGCTTAGGACAAGGTTTCGTCCGCCTCCGGTAATGCTCCAAAGACTATTGTAAGAATCAGTGGCTCAAAGACATCTAGCGTACCCGGGACATGCTAGGCGGTGTGTGGTGGGGGATCGCTTCCGATACCCGCATCAGCAACCATTGCAATTACTATCACAGCAAATTGGCAGTGTCAACTATAATTTCAGGAATTTGCCAAAATGAATTACAACGTTATTGATAATCGAATTCATTTACCTATGCAATACAATATGGATGCCTATGCGCTACAATTGCATATATACAGATCTATTTAATCTCATCTTGGATAACTTTATAGTTTTGTGCGGATTAGATAATCAATTGCAATCGAGTAGCGGGAGGTTCGCGCCGTCCCCTCTCTTGCATTATCAGGGCCTGTAGAGGACTTCCACCTCCTAGAGTCGCGCCATGCCTGGCACACATAAAAATCCCCCCGGAACCTTCCGGAGGGATTTTATTTTATCCGAATGATTTTGCTTCGGCTCTACCGCAACGAAGGATTAATACCGGTAATGTTCCGGCTTATAGGGGCCTTCGACTTTCACACCGATATAGGCGGCTTGCTTTTCGCTCAAGCGGGTTAACTTCGCCTTGAGTTTGCCGATATGCAAACGCGCGACTTCTTCATCCAACTCTTTCGATAAGCAGGTAACGCCAATATCCGGCTTGTTTTGCCACAAGTCCATTTGGGCCAGAACCTGATTGGTGAAAGAATTGGACATTACAAAAGAGGGATGGCCGGTCGCACAACCCAAATTCACCAAACGCCCTTCGGCCAAAAGGAAGATCGAGTTCCCATTAGGCATTGTGTATTTATCGACCTGAGGTTTGATGTTGGTTTTAACGATATTTTTGTCCGCTTCCAGTTTGTACACTTCGATTTCATTATCGAAATGGCCGATATTGCAGACGATGGTCTGATCGAGCATGTTAACCATATGCTCGTGACGGATCACGTCGCAGTTGCCGGTGGTGGTGACGAAGATATTGGCTTCTTTCAAAGCTTCTTCAACGGTTGTGACCTCGAACCCTTCCATACAGGCTTGCAACGCACAGATCGGATCGATTTCAGTAACCAAAACACGCGCACCGAAACCACGCATCGACTGCGCACAACCTTTGCCCACATCGCCGTATCCGCAAACGCAAACCACTTTTCCGGCAACCATGACATCGGTGGCCCGTTTGATGCCATCCGCCAATGATTCCCGGCAGCCATAAAGATTATCGAACTTGGATTTGGTGACCGAGTCATTGACATTGATGGCCGGAAACAGAAGTGTGCCATCTTCCATCATATGATAGAGGCGATGCACGCCGGTCGTGGTTTCCTCGGACACGCCCACAATTTCTTTGACTTTCTCGTGCCACTGCTTCGAGTCACGCTCGAGTTCACGTTTAAGCACAGCGTTAATCACTTTCAGTTCGTGAACATCCGTGGGCACGTCCAGAAACGCTGCATCGTTTTCGGCTTGGTAGCCCTTATGAACCAATAGGGTGGCATCCCCACCGTCATCGACAATCATGTTGGGACCTTTGCCGCCGGGAAAAGAAAGCGCCTGCATGGTGCATTCCCAATATTCTTCCAACGATTCGCCTTTCCAGGCAAAGACCGGGGTTCCCGTGGCAGCGATAGCGGCGGCGGCATGGTCCTGGGTTGAAAAGATGTTGCAGGAAGCCCAACGCACATCCGCGCCGAGTTCTTTTAAGGTTTCGATCAGCACGGCGGTCTGGATGGTCATGTGCAACGAACCGGTGATGCGCGCGCCCTTCAACGGTTTCTCTCGGCCATACTTTTCACGTACAGCCATTAGCCCGGGCATTTCCTGTTCGGCAATGGTGATCTCTTTGCGGCCGAACTCAACAAGATTCATGTCGGCTACTTTGTAATCCATACCGGAATAATCCGGGAGCTGAATGCCTGATGCGGATTTCTCAACTGTCTGACTCATAGGGTCAATCCTCTTCTTTTTTCTATATTCTTTAAGTCACAATATGACTTTGTTCACGAATAAGATGTTTATTGAACGTCCCGCCATCCACGGCAAAGACGGGAAAATATTCTATTACTCAAAATCATCAGCTCATTGAATCAGAATTTCCTGGACAACCACAGGATGACTGATGCTTTTGAAATTGACCGTTTCACTTTTGCCGATGAGAATGCCATCCGGGACTTTGACATCCGGGGCCGGTGTTACGGCGATCCCATCCCTGCACTCCGTTTCAGCCCAACCGAGTGCAAGAAACGCAATATTGACAACCTCACCCATGATATCCGGCCGCTTGTAATCGGGATGTCCGACTGAACCGAGATAAATATCACCTGCGCTGATGGCGATCATTAAATCCTCATTTACCATCTTCTTAGCCAACAAGGCGGCTCGAAGCGCCCGGGAAGCATGTTCCGTTCCCGAAAAAATGCAGAGAAAACCGTCTCCCATATACTTGATCGGCACGCCGTCATAACGAAGCACGGCTTCCGTAAGTTGAAATAAAAAGCCATTGACCCAAGTCGCGAAATCACGCGGCTTCATGCCCAGCGATTTCTTATAGGCTCCGCGAACTCCGGTAACCAACACACTGGCTTCAAACACATCTAAATCTTCTTCGTGACTGCCCAGGAGCCAGTCGGTTGAGACTCCCAGCAATTTGGCTAGAGGTCCCAGAATCGTAATGTCCGGCCCATTCTCGGCGCGTTCCCATTTGGATACGGCCTGCGGACTGATCTGCAAAGCGTGGGCGATATCGATCTGTTTCAATCCGCGCTTTTCACGTTGAGACCGGATACGGTTGCCAAGATCTTGCAGGCGCATAGTTGATTTCTCGTCATCAATAATAAGGTTTTAACGCCTTGGCGGACCTCTCAAACCTTACAAAGATGGTATCCCGCCTTTGGGCACAATCAATAACGTTATCGTTGAGTTCGATCCCGGACCAGTAGAGGGACAATTGACACCCCGTCAACACAGAACAACAAAACAATCCGCCAATTTGTATGACACAGCCGCTTGCTATTGCTCATTTGAGCAGTTAGGCTATGGACCGAAGCCGAGTGGTTAGGTGATGGAAAGACGGATCGCGCATGTAGATATGGACGCGTTCTATGCGTCAGTTGAACAGCGGGACAATCCCGAATTGCGGGGGATGCCGGTTGTGGTCGGGGGCGCGCCTGAAAACCGCGGCGTGGTGGCTGCGGCATCTTATGAAGCCCGCAAATATGGAATCCGTTCCGCAATGTCTATGTCTGAAGCCTATCGGCGGTGTTCGGAATTGATACGTGTCAATGTGGACATGGCTCGTTACCGGGATGTTTCCCGGCAGGTCATGGCCATCTTTCGATCACGAACTCCGGAGGTCGAACCTTTATCGTTGGATGAAGCCTATTTGGATATCTCCGAGGCTTTGCCTAGTTTTGATAAGGCCGAGGAATTTGCCCGGGAATTAAAAAAAGAGATTCGTGCAACGACACAGTTGACCGCCTCAGTCGGGATCGCCCCGGCAAAATTCATTGCCAAAATTGCGTCGGATTACGACAAACCTGACGGGCTTTTTGTTGTTCGTCCGGAAGATGTGGATTGTTTTTTGGCTCCACTGCAAGTTCGGGTTATTCCCGGAGTCGGTCCCAAAACCGCCCAACGATTGGCCGAAGAAAATATCGAAACCATCGAAGACGTGCGTTATGCCGGTGCGGAAAAACTGATCGAACTTCTGGGACAAAAACACGGAGAACGTCTTTATGAATTTGCTTACGGGCGGGATGAACGGTCCGTCCAAACCGTGCGCATCCGAAAATCGTTATCCCGTGAAACAACATTCAGCCGAGATATTCGGAACGTACAGCATCTTGTAGAACACCTCTCGATTTTGGCGCGCAAAGTCTATGACGACTTGGCGCGGCACGATTTGCATCCTTACCATGTGGGCATCAAAGTTCGATTTTCCGATTTTACTACACTTACACGCGGCCGTTCATTTGAACACAGTATCGATACGCCTGAAGAATTGTTGGAAGAAGGATGCAAGTTATTGCAAGAGGCCGATATTCACGGCAAACGTGTACGGCTATTGGGATTAAGAACGGCCGGATTTAATAAGCCAGGTGATAAGCCGGTAGTACTTCAACCTCCCGAACCTGCGGAACCACTGCAGCCCTTGTTGTGGGATTAACGTAAATCGAACACCTAGCGGGAGCCGCAGTTACGACTCGTTACGCTCAAGGGGATGGACAAAAAAATCTTGGAGCAATTCGCCGCCGAAAATGGTTCCGTACAGATCGTCGAATCCAATCGGTTCCCCCCCGATATCGATATATTCGATCCCGACATACGGCACAAAAATCGTACTCAGCATACGCCGTAATTCTTCGCGCATATCGGTAGTCGTGTTTAGGGTATCAAGCACCCGCATCGGCAGGCCATAGAGCAAAATTCCATCCCGGCTCTGACGGCGTATCTTGCCAAGAAACCGCTTGCCGCCATTTAGATAGACCTCGACAACATGACCGGTAAGCTCGGTCGAATCGTAATTGGAATGAGGACTCATCGCATAAACCATCCGGGTTTCATTGTTGCATTACGTACAAAAGAGCATACCAACAAAATTGAAAAGCGCCCGGCTCACATTCAGAAGCGGAGCCGGGCGCAGGATTTGCATTTTGACGGTCTGGATTAGCTTATACTGCTGATTTCAGATCATCGACAAGATTGAGTTCTTCCCAAGGGAATCCTTCACGGCCAAAGTGACCATAGGAAGCGGTCGCTCTGTAGATTGGCCGGCGCAGGTTCAGACGTTTAATAATGCCTGAAGGTGTGAGGTCGATCTTTTCCATAACGGCTTTGGCGATTTTATCTTCATCGACTTTTGCCGTTCCAAAAGTATTGACAGAAATCGAGGTTGGTTTGGCAACACCAATAGCATAAGAAAGGGCAACCTCGGCTCGTTCGGCCAATTCGGCGGCAACGATGTTCTTGGCAACGTGGCGGGCGGCATAAGCGGCGCTACGGTCGACTTTGGAAGGATCTTTTCCTGAGAACGCGCCACCGCCATGACGGCCCACACCGCCATAAGTATCCACAATGATTTTGCGGCCTGTTAATCCGCAATCGCCCATTGGCCCGCCGACCACAAAACGTCCGGTGGGATTGACGTGATAGGTGATGTTTGATGTATCCAAATCGGTAGGCAGGACCGGTTTTACAACATGCTCAATAATGGCATCGCGAATTTCGGCCTGCGAAACAGAGTCAGCATGTTGAGTTGAAACAACAATCGTCTCAATTGCGACCGGTTTTCCATCTTCATAAGCGATACTGACTTGGCTCTTGCCATCTGAGCGAACCCAGGGCAAGACACCGGTCTTGCGCACTTTAGAAAGCTGCAGCGTGAGCCGGTGGGCTATTGTAATTGGATAAGGCATGAGTTCAGGCGATTCGTTGCTGGCGTAGCCATACATCATGCCCTGGTCTCCTGCGCCTTGTTCATGGTCACCGGATTCATTGACGCCCATGGCGATATCGGGCGATTGGCGGTCAAGCGAAACCAGTACACCGCACGTATCGCAATCAAAACCGTACTCGGCTTTGTCATAGCCGGTGTTACGGACAGCTTCACGAGCCACTTTGTTGTAATCCACAACCGCGTCGGTCGTAATCTCACCGGCCAAGACAATCAGTCCTGTGGTAATGAGCGTTTCACAGGCCACACGGCCCTGGGGATCTTGTTCATAAATGGCATCAAGCACGGAATCAGAAATTTGATCGGCAATCTTATCTGGATGCCCTTCCGTTACAGATTCGGATGTTATCAATCGGCGCATCGTCTTTTCATTGCTCCTTGTAGAATCTTAATCGAATAAATCGGTATTAAGCTTGTACGAATCCCGGCCTACGTGGATGCAAGTTCGATTTCCGAAGAATCGCCCACATTCAACCGGGTCATTTTTCCCATCACAGTTGCGTTCTCACCGATGATGGATTTTTCCAGGACAGCTCCGTTCACAACGGCTCCCTGGTTGACAATCGTATCCTTTAACATGCTGCGTTCGATGCGGGAATTTTCGCCAATTGAGACGAAAGGCCCCACAATCGAGCAGGTTACCGTCGCTGAATCCGCAATATACACCGGATCGATAATAATACTGCCTTCCAGTTCCCGGTGATGGCTTCCGGTCGTCAAAAGTTGACGATTTGTGTCCAGCAATGTTTCCGGTTTTCCGCAATCCAGCCAGCCATCGACAGGTAATGGCCTCATTTCCTGGCCCTGATTCAATAAATCCTGGAGGGCATCCGTTAGTTGGAATTCGCCTTTCGTACGCTTCCCTGATCGGATGATCTCATTCAGGGATTTGTAGAGCGTTTCCATCTCCGGGAGATAATAAATACCCACAATGGCCAGGTTGCTGGTAGGGCGGTCAGGTTTTTCGATCAACCGGCTGATGCGATTGCCATCCATCTCGGCAATACCGAACCGCCGCGGATCTTCAACCGGTTTGACTCCCAAAAGAGCATGTTCCGATCCCAGAACCGGCCTTAAGTCAGCCTTAAAAACCGTATCGCCCAATATAATCAAGCCCGGCCCTTTCTCAACAACCTTTTGGGTCAGTGAGATGGCATGGCCAAGGCCCAAGAGTTCGGGCTGCTCCACAAATGAGGTTTTAAAATTATAGCTGCGGGTGATGTAATCTTGAATCATATCGCCGCGGTATCCAACCACGACGACAAGTTCCGTAACCCCCAAGGCAACCAACTGATCCAATATATGGCCGACAATCGGTTTGCCGGCAACCTGCAAAAGGACTTTGGGTGTTGTGTGTGTATGCGGACGAAGACGAGTACCTTGTCCGGCAACGGGAATGATTGCTTTCACGGGGGCGACTCTCAAACCAACACAACCACATTCAATTCCGGGATTTGACGTTATCAGGCGGCAAGATCGATCACAAGGGTCTCCATTTCAAGTGACACAAACAGAGAGTATCCAAATGGCAAATCAATAGAGAGAGAACCGGGAGCATCCACGGCTTGATAATAGGTAAGACAAAGAGGGAGAGTACAGATATCGGGACAACCGCCTGAGCGGATGCTGTCATTCAGCCTCAAGCATCTCGTCTTGGATGCCAAGTTTGCGCACACGTTCCCAAATCTGAGGCAAACGCTCGATAATCGCCCGGCGTTCCTGCCACCGTTCAACATCCATGGCAATCATGCCGGCAACAGATGACTTGGGTTTCAAATCTTTGGTCACGCCGGAACCGGTGGCAATAACGGAGCCTTTGCCGATGCGTATATGACCGACTAGCCCGGAAGAATCGCCAACATTGACTTCATCTTCCAGTTTGCAGCTGCCACAGATCCCCACGCGGTCGCCAATCTCGCTTTTTTGACCGACATTGGCGTTATGACCGATTTGGGTTAAGCAACCAACATGGGCTCCATCTGCGATGACTGTCTTTCCTAATGTGGCCCGGTCAATCGTGCTTAAGGTGCCAACAAAAACATCATCGCCGATTTCAACATGTCCGATTTGCGGAATTTTGTAAGGCAGACCATTCTCGCTTTGGGCGTAGCCAAATCCATCGCATCCGATAACAGCGCTATCTCGAATTCGGCATCGCGAACCGATCTTCGTATTGTTACGAATTACAACGCGTGTACCGATGTATGTATCGCTTCCAATCACCGTATCGTCGCCGATATATGTGCCGGCACCGATCTGCGAGTTCGCTTCAATACATACACGTTCGCCGATTGTCACAAAAGGACCGACTTTGCAGCCGGAAGACAATGTCGCACTCGGATGAATTACAGCGGAAGGATGAACAACAATATCATGTTGCCCTTCAGTTAACTGATGAACTGTGGCCAGACCAGCGCCGGTTCCAGGTGTCGGCGTCATAACAGTTTCATCCCCCTATCTAAATCTTCAATATTAATATCACGCAATCAACGATCGCACGTCAAACTCAAGCAAGGAGTACAAACAGGCCGCACCATCTCCGATGCGGCATTTGTAACTCCTAACTCTCTCCAAACAAGTATACGACAAAAAGGAGACTAACATGAAGCAATTGAGGCTCTCAAGCCCCATGAGGCAAAAAAGCAACATTTGCAGCGAAAGTGCGGCAAAAAAACCACAAGGGTTCAGAACCCACTTATTTTCTACAACTTATGTCCGCGCTCCTGAATCGCCTCAATTGCGGGAGCAACAAACCCGTGATGCGTATTCAAGACCTGCTCCGCCTCTTTCCGGCCCACTCCACCCATGTGCATCACAAGCGCAGTTTTGACTTTCATTCCGGCCTTCTCCAGAATTTCGGTTGCCTCGTCGTAACTAAGATCAGTGAGCGCTTCCATGATCCGGTGTGAACGATCGACAAGCTTATAACACGTTGCAGTGAGATCGACCATCAGATTCTGATAAACCTTCCCGGTCTGAATCATGGCCGTTGTCGTTAACATATTAAGGACAAGCTTGGTTGCCGTTCCCGCTTTCATTCGAGTAGAGCCGGTTACGACCTCGGGACCGACAAGCAGCTTTATTGTTACATCAACACGACTTGCCAGTTCAGAATCGGAATTGCAAGTGATGAAAGCAGTTTTCGAGTCTCTTTGGATGGCTTCATTTATCGCCCCCACGACGTAAGGTGTAGTTGACGATGCTGCGATACCGACAAGCGTGTCTGCCGGTCCGAGTTCTCTTTGACGAATTGCAAAGGCTCCGTCTTCAGGATCATCTTCCGCACCTTCAATCGAACGGTGTAAAGCGCGATATCCCCCGGCGATAATTCCCTGGACACGGTTATGCGGTACCCCAAAAGTTGGCGGACATTCGGAAGCATCCAATACCCCGAGGCGGCCACTTGTCCCCGCACCCACATAAAAAAGCCGCCCATTGTTTTGGAAAGAATGAATAACGAGTTCTACTGCTTTTTCGATATCATCCAGAGCACGGCCCACAGCATCCACGGCTTCCCGGTCTTCGCGGTGCATGATTTCAAGCACTTCACGAATGCTGCAACGGTCAATATGCGTGGTCTTGGGGTTACGCTGCTCCGTCAATAAGCCGGCAAGTTTTTCACGTGAAGGTCTCACAAAACATCCTCCACAATCTTATCCATTAAAACACTGGAATCAGGAACGATGCGCATACTGCATCCATACTCGTTTTCCATACTGCGTATCTCTTCGAAATGCTCTTCCGTAAGTTCATGGGCAACCAGTGGATGCGTGCGCAGACAAATATCGCCATGCCCGCGCTGCCCGAGCCGGTCAAGCAAACGTAAAGTGCGAATAGCCATTGTTGACGTTGAAAGAACCTGTCCGGAACCCCGGCACATTGGGCAGGTCTGCATCATGAGTTTGGAAAATCCGGAATGGAGCCTCCTGCGTGTAAGTTGCATCAATCCCAACTGCGTAAGTTCAAAAATCTGGCAGCGGGAGCGATCCCGGCTCAATGCGGTGCGAAATCTTTCAACGAGTGTGTCCCGGTGCTCCTGTTCGCGCATATCAATGAAATCAATCACAATGATACCACCGATATCACGTAGCCGGATTTGGCGTGCAATTTCGGTCGCGGCTTCAAGATTGGCGCGGTAAACAGTCTGCTCCAAATCTTGGTCACCAACATAACGCCCCGTATTCACATCAATTGCCGTAAAAGCCTCTGTGCGGTCAATCACGATATAGCCGCCGCATGAAAGCCAAACTCGATTGGAAAGCAATCCGGCAATCTCAGCTTCGACGCCACGCTGCTCGAATAAGGGAACCTGCCCGTCATGCAAATGGGTGCGGCCTACAACCGAAGGCGCCAGAAGCCGAATCAGGTTTTCCATTTTGGAACAAGTAGCCATGTCATCGACGGTGATTTGGGTGACATCATCCGAAATCACATCGCGAACGAGACGGTAAATGAGACCGCGGTCTTCATGAATGAGCGCCGGTGCGCCACTGTGGGCGGCTGCGGCTTGAATGCTGTCCCATGTGGCCCGGAGTTGTTCGTAATCGTGGCAAATCTGTTCCGGTTTGGCCTCCTCGGCGGCGGTACGTACAATCGCCCCCATAGGCTCTTCAACCAACTCCCGAATGCTCAAACGCATGGACTCGCGGAGATCCTCATCCAGAATTTTGCGGGAGACTCCGATTCGATTGGTGCACGGCAAGAGTACAAGATAACGGCCCGGTAATGAGATATTGGTCGTTACCCTGCAGCCTTTGCGGCCAATCGGCTCTTTATATACCTGAACAAGGATTTCTTGTCCGTCTTTGAGCAAATCGGAAATGGTAGCCCGGGGACGTTCCTCCGTCTCATTGATGGTTTGCGGATCATCCTCGCCGTTCTCTTCATCGTCCAGCCCAAAGGCATGGCGGTCTTCAGACTCGCCGCGTCCAAAAGGCCCGATATCGTTGACATAAAGAAAGGCGTTTTTATGTTCGCCGATATCAACAAAGGCGGCCTCCATTCCCGGAACAATTGAAGTGACCTGGCCTTTGTAGATATTCCCGGAAAGCTGACGATGATTGACCCGTTCAATCAGACATTCAGCCAATCGTCCATCTTCCAATATGGCGACGCGAACTTCATAGGGATCGGAACTTACAAGGATATCGCGTGTCGCCATTTGTTTCTCCCACGGCTCATGCCGCGCTTATACGGGCTTGCGCTTGTGCGGTCCGCGGCATAATCGGCATAAAATCACCAGTATCGGTTTTTCGCAACTGTCCCAAACGTTTGGCGGTGATCGCACCTTGGATATTGCCGGTTTGGTTTGTATACCATTCAACCAAACGTTTGGCGCTGGGCAGATTGCCGCTGGTCTTCTCAGCAAAAATCGTACAGCGCAAAGCGTCACCGGTATCTTCATATTTCTCAAGAACAGCCGATTCGATCAGTTCCCGCAATGAAGCGCGGAGTTCAGTTTCCGCAGGCCGTTGGATGTCCGGTGATTCCGCGTGAAGTTCATAACGGCACGCATCCACCAAATGGGCAACATTGGTGGCATCCGCGGGCAGCTCGGCGGCTTGATGAAAATGCATCCCCGAAGGCGCAGCACGGTTCAGACATTCCAGCAATTCCTCCAGCGTATATTCCGTGGCCGTCTCCATATCGAGATATTCATCCAATCCTTCAACTCCGACAGAAAGAGCCGAAGCGTAAACCAATTTGGGATGCGGGTGGAATCCCCGGGTATAAACCGTATTTATATTTGCGCGCCGAATTACCGCATCCATAGTGGCAATTAGATCCTGATGAGATGCAAATCGCAAAGTCCCGGTCTTTTCATACGCCAACCTGTACCGGAAAATCGTTTCAGGCTGTTGCATGGGAACGGGAGCTTCTTTTTCACTGTCCATGGCAGGTGTATGAATTGTGACAACATCCTCTCCATCACAGACACCGCAAACCCGGCATTTTTCATTTCCACAATGAAATGTTCCTTTGATTTCCAATGCACGCTGCCATTCACGCCATAAATACTGCTTGTTGATATTGATGCTGACGGCATCCCAGGGCAACGAATCTTCGTATTCGTAATCTTGAGAAGCGTATGCTTCGACCGAGAGACCATGTTTAGCGAATGCCGAGCGCCAGAGTTCATCGTTAAAATGTTCGTACCATTCATCGAAACGCGCGCCCTTACGGAATGCCGTCTCGATTGCATCGGCCGCACGAATATCCCCGCGCGACAGGGCCGCTTCCAAACGGCTCGGTTGCGTGTCATGCCAATTGAATTTGATCTTGGGATGTTTAATGGCTTTGCGGATGATTTGAATCCGTCTCCGCATCTCCTCTTCGGGAATTTGCCCATACCATTGAAAAGGAATATGCGGTTTGGGCGAAAAGGTGCCGACACTGACATGCACGCGGCCCCGCCGCCATCCCAGGCTATCCAAGTATTTACGAATTCGTTGGGATAGTTCGGCAATCGCCAGAACATCCTCATCGGTCTCAGTCGGAAGGCCGATCATAAAATAGAGTTTCGCCGACTCCCAGTTTTTATTAAAACTGCGGCCGATGGTATCGAAGATATCCTGGTCGGAAATATATTTGTTGATTACTTGCCGCAACCGTTCGGTACCCGCTTCAGGTGCAAAGGTCAAACCGCCGCCACATACCTTTTCCAATTCACGAGGGATATTTGCCGAAAAGCCATCCAGGCGAAGCGAAGGCAACGAGACTTTGACTTGGCGGTTCTCATGTTGGCCGATCAGGCAGCGCGAAAGCTGTTCCGCGCCGGTGTAATCGCCGCTGGAGAGCGACATCATCGAAACTTCGTCGTAACCGGTTTCTTTTAATGAATCGCGGGTGATTTGCAGCAACCGCTCTACACTTCGCTCCCGGACAGGCCGGTCAACGAATCCCGCATGGCAAAAACGGCAGCCACGCGGGCAGCCACGCATGATTTCCAAAGAAAGCCGCTGCTGAATCACACGTCCATTGGGAACCACCTGTTTGACCGGGTAATAACTGTCTTCAAAATCGACAATACGTTTATGCACGACTTCAGGAAAATTCGGATGTTTAGGCGAACCAAAACATTCATAGCCCAAACGGTTCTTTTTTCGTTCATAAAAACGCGGCACAAAAACGCCCGGCATTTGGGCGAGGGTGATAAGAAGTTCCTCGCGGGCGGTTTGGTTCTCTTTGGCCGCAAGAACACTGTCGCAAATCTGAAGCAATACATCCTCGCCCTCCCCAATCACAAAGGCATCAGGAAAGGGCGCCATAGGAGCCGGATTATAGGCACAGGGGCCGCCGGTGATAACCAGCGGATGCTCTTCGTTACGGTCTTCACTGCGCAAAGGCAATCCGGACATATCCAGCAAATTTAGGAAATTGGTGTAAACCAATTCATGCTGGATTGTTATCCCAAAGATATCACAGTCTTTAACCAGGGTGTCCGTTTCAATCGTGCGGAGCAGTTCTCCCCGGGTACGCATAAGCTCTTCCAAGTCCTGCCATGGTGAGAAAACACGTTCACATGCAATGTCCGGACGCTCGTTCAACAATCCATAAAAGATTTGTAAACCGATATAGGACATACCCACTTCATAAACATCGGGAAATGCCATAACCACCCGAAGACGGGCGTCTTTTTTCGCAATAGAACCGTATTCACCACCGGCATAGCGGACCGGCTTTGACACCCCCGTCAAGTCCAACCGCCCCCCATAGGGCAGATGAGTCATCGGTTTTCTCCTTCAAGTCTTTTAAGGAACAGATTATTTCCCATTGGGGATAATAAACGGCATTCCCGGAATTGTGACGAATACATTGCATGCGGCAAACGGGATGTTCATTAACACCCGGAACCTTACCGGAAGTACCGCAACTACTTGAGCAACAGAGATCCAAGTACTTGTAATGTAAATTGCAGCAGAAAGATAATCGCAATCGGCGATAGATCCAAACCGCCGATCGCCAAAAATGGGAAGGCGCGCCGAACCGCATCCATCAGCGGATCGGTAATTTGATAAATAAACCGGACAATCGGGTTGTATGGATTCGGCCGTACAAACGAAAGAATGCACCGGGCAATGAGTATGTAGATATAGAGTTGAACCACACGGGCCAACAGCATAAACAAACCAACCACCGCTTGGACTCCTATTCTCTTCGGAAGCACACCCGCATAAGGTCAAAATGGCCGGGCAATCCGATTCACATTCATGAGACTATGAGGCGTTTACCGGCGGTTCAAGGCATCACCAAGCCATAGAAGGTCTATGCGGCAATGCGGACTGATACGGTTGCAGCGTCCGCCTATACTGGCCCGGCCAAGCGCCGGGCCCTATTGTAAGCGTTCAATCGAATCCGGCATTTACTGCATCATATCAACGAAGGCTTGTTGCCTTTGCCGGACAATTATTTGAAAACGCAAATCAAGCGAGACGATAAAATATGTTTTTTTGGCGGCGAAAAAAGAAACAAGATGAGGCGGAAACAGCGGCCGAAGCCCAGGCGCAAAATGTGGAATCCACAATTGAGCCCTCTCCTGACATACAGGAACCCCCTCTAGGTGATTCTGAAGCGGATATAGCCTTATCGGACCAATCGGCAGCGCCGGTTGCAACAGAAGCCACAGTTGTAGAGACCATCCACACTCCGGAAGCGGTTGTGGATGCGCTTCCCATTAAAACGGAAGCCCCGGAACCGGTTCCAATCCCAGCCACACCCGAGGAGCCTGAACCTGAGCAGAAGCCGGAGTTACAGCCAGAACCTGACACAGAACAGTCACAATCAGAAGAAGAAAAAGAAGAAGCCGTCTCAGATGAGGAGACTGAAGAAGCCCCGCGCAGAAGCCTTTTCCGTAAGTTTGTGGACCGGATCAAGTCCACCCGGGACGCGTTGGTCAATCGTGTCGTGGGTGTATTTAAAAGGCATGGGAAGATCGATGAGGAGCTGCTTGAAGAGATCGAAGAGGTCCTTATTACCGGCGATGTGGGTGTAGATACGACGCTGGCACTCATCGACGACCTGCGTACGGCAGTCAAACGCCAGAAAAAGACGGGCTCTTCAGACATCAATTGGCTGATCGATACGCTTAAGCATTCCATCCGTGAACGCCTGGATTGTGGCTCCAGGGATTTACAGTGGGCCAAGGAAGGCCCAACTGTCGTTTTGGTTGTGGGAGTCAATGGAACCGGCAAAACAACCAACATCGGCAAGATGGGGCAACGATTCAAGCTGGCAGGACAGAGAGTACTCATGGTGGCGGCGGACACCTTTCGGGCGGCGGCTATTGAGCAACTGACTGTTTGGGCTGAGCGCGCCGGGGTAGATATCGTGGCTGGGGCCGAAGGCGCGGATCCGTCATCGGTCTGTTACAAGGCCATGGAACAGATCAAAGAGAAGGAATATGACGTAATCCTGATTGACACAGCGGGCCGTCTGCATACCAAATTCAACCTCATGCAGGAGTTGGAGAAGATGGGCCGCGTGCTTGGGCGGGAGATTCCCGGTGCTCCGCATGAAGTGCTCATGGTGCTGGATGCTTCCACCGGCCAGAATGCCATCCAACAGGCCAAAACCTTTACACAAGCCGTCAATATCAACGGGATCATCCTCACCAAACTGGACGGCACAGCAAAAGGCGGCGTGACTATCGCGATACATGACCAATTCCATATTCCGGTCAAACTGGTTGGTGTCGGTGAAGGTATCGAGGATTTGGAAGATTTCGATCCGGACGCCTTTACGAATGCCTTATTTGAAGGCGCGGAGCAATCCGAGGGCTAGTCGAATAATCCCTCTTGAACATCCGCAGGATTTTTGGCTTTAAGTCCTAAATGTTCGTAGGCCCTGCGGGTGGCGACACGGCCGTTTGGCGTGCGCTGCAAGAATCCGATTTGGAGCAGGTAAGGCTCGTAGACTTCTTCGAGCGTACCTTCATCTTCGCCCAAAGCCGCAGCAATAGTCTTGATCCCCACCGGCCCGCCGTCGAACTTCTCCACAATGGCGCTGAGGATCTGCCGGTCCATCGGGTCGAGCCCCTGACGGTCAACTCCCAAGAGTTCACACGCTTCGATGGTGACCGGCTCTGTGACACATCCATCCGCGCGTACTTGGGCGTAATCACGTACACGGCGTAGCAGACGGTTGGCGATTCGGGGTGTGCCCCGTGAACGAGTCGCCAACGCTTCGAGTCCGCCCGGCTCACAGCTGACTTTCATCAATTTGGCCGAGCGTTTGAGTATCTGAAGAATTTCTTCCGGCTGATAAAATTCCACCCGCAAATGAATCCCGAAACGATCGCGGAGCGGCCCGGTCAAAAGCCCGGTGCGTGTCGTCGCACCGATTAACGAGAAATGAGGAAGTTCGAGCCGGATCGACTTGGCGTGCGGACCTTCGCCAATAAGGATGTCGATAAAATAATCCTCCATGGCCGGGTAAAGGCACTCTTCCACAATCCGGTTCAGGCGGTGGATTTCATCAATAAAAAGGACATCCCCATTCTGGAGGTCCGTTAATAGCGCCGCCAGGTCGTCCTTACGTTCAATAGTCGGGCCGGATGTCGTTTTAAGTCCGACTTCCATTTCTTGCTTGATGATATGGGCCAATGTTGTCTTGCCTAAGCCGGGAGGTCCGGACAAAAGCACGTGATCCACAGCCTGGCCGCGTTGTTTGGCAGCCTCCATGCAAATCCGCAACGTCTGTTTGATTTGTTCCTGCCCGATAAACTCATCCAAAGAAGATGGGCGTAAGGCGCGATTATCGTCATCCTCGCGCTGGCCGGGATTTATGATCCGCTCGTTTTCCATAACCGGAAACGTATCAGGAATTGGGCTCGGGTCGAAAGACAAAACAGATTCCGGCATGACAAATCCCTTGGAACTAGATTCATCTGCTCCGACTAAAGCGCGGCCAAAGTTTCACGTAGAAAATCCGGATCGCAGGAAACTTCCCGGAAAATGGTTCCCAGAATCTCGTCATCAAGCCGTCTGTAATCTTCGAGTAAAGGAACAACAACCAAACCGGCCATATCTACGGCGCCGGGGCTAATCATCATCCCGTTCTCTTCTCCCAAATGATAACAAGCCGGACGGTGCGCCCTGCGGGGAAAGACAATGACAATCCAACATTGGGGCACATACCATGCCATCAGGCTAATCATCGGTTCCTCGCTGAAGGAGCCGCTTCCCCGCAGAACTTCCAGCAACCTGCGAAATGCTTGCTCCATTGCCTTGCCGTCGTCAGAGATCATGACCGCGGCGCTACGGACTCCATCGAACCACACTCCCGCGTCCACGATATATTTTTGCTGCTTGCCCGGGCGCATTGGCCGTTGAACCACTGCGGATTGTGCTGGCAAAGCCGATACCTGCGAGGGCTGCGACGACATTAGAATGGTTTTCGGGCGTGCGGCCGGTGCGTGCCTAATCCACTGCGTCTTGTCGAGTTGGCATTCAATTGGAGCAACACCCTTTGATCCGGCCTGAAAATGCAGATGATCAGGTGCGGATGCGCCACAGCGCGGACCGTTATAGAACAAAGTGAAGTTCGATGAAAAATCCTTGGCCAATGCCAAAAAATCGCCTATCACACCATCAATAGCCTGTGGAATATGCTGTTCATAGACCAACGTAAGGTGCTCATCGAAAATGGGCATCGGATTGACCAAGATCCGATAGCGCGGCGTTGGGCTGTCTTCAGGCCATGCCAACCCGCTCTGCTCCGGCGGAAGGTTTTCAGGACATAAAAAACAGGCGCGCTGACTGATGATATCCTCGTTATTCCTTGCGGCGCAGCTCTTGAGACGGCCCGGGTTGTGTTGAATCCTGACCATACAATCGCCGGGAGACAAATCCTGCTCAATCCTCTTTAAAAAACCATCCCTGCTCCGGCGAAATATTGGCCAAAACGTTTGTTGATGTTTTGCCAACGCACAACCGACAGCCCCCCAATCAAGTATGCCGTCCATTTTCAAAGGCATGACTTCGTAGGCTTCAAGATTGAAACTCGTAAGGATTTGGCTCATAACAGGATTACTTTCCATACGGCAAAACGAACAGCATTGAATATCAGTCACTTTAGCCGAACCGCATTGTATTTGCTGCCACCGGTTATCGATACAGTATTCCACACGTTGGTTGACCGTTATGCTGTAATCGAAGCCGTGGATATCCTGCGGTTCAAATAGACCATGACCGTACTCAGCGCCCAAGACCTCGGCAAATGCTACGAAATCTATCATCACCCCTTACAGCGGGTGTGGTCGAAATTTGGCGGGCGAAAACCCGGCGAACGCGATGTTCTATGGGCTGTACGCCATCTTTATTTCGATGTCGAAAGCGGAGCCACGGTGGGTATCGTCGGCCCCAATGGCGCGGGGAAATCCACACTCCTGCGTCTATTGGTAGGTATCACCCATCCCACAGAGGGTGCGGTTTATGTACAGGGTCGAGTCACCGGCATTCTAGAACTGGGAATCGGATTTCATCCTGAATTCAGCGGGCGGGACAATGCTTTAATGAATCTGGCCTTGCAGGGATTCGACAGAGATCATTCGGAACAACTGCTGGTAGAGGCGACTGATTTCTCCGGTCTCGGCAAGTTCCTGGATCGTCCCCTGAAAACATATTCCACCGGAATGCAACTCCGCTTGGCATTTGCTGTTGCAACTTGCGGCAATCCGGATGTTTTGGTGATTGATGAAGCCTTGGCGGTCGGCGACACGGCCTTTCAGCATCGATGCCTAAGTCGTATGGCCGAACTAAAGCAAAAGGGCGCTACGGTCATCCTTGTTTCTCATGATCTAACCACGGTCCGGCATATGTGCAGCCAGGTCCTGCTATTGGATGCCGGTCAACCCAAAGCTATGGGGACACCGGATGAGGTTTTAGACACCTACCTCAAGATGGTGAGAGAAACCGAACAGCGGATGGGGCTTTCGGAACGCGAGGATGTGACATCCGGTGCGCGTTGGGGCAGTGGCGAAGTCTGCTTTACAGAAATCGAAGCCCTGAATGACGACGGGCAACCGTTGGTTATGGCCGATACAGGCCAACCGATCTGTTTTCGACTCCGCTACAACGTTCAATCCGCAGTAAAGGGAGTTGTGTTCGGTATCGGAATTTACCGTTCGGATGGCGCCTATGTTCATGGTTCCAATCACTATTGGCGCGATTCCGGGGAACGCTTGAATCTTGAAGCGGGAGATTCACCCCAAGAAGTAATGTGCAAAATACCCCGTCTTACGCTCTTGCCCGGAACATATGATTTGAGCGTCTATGCCTATCATGGCTATGACGATGTACCTCGTCCTGTAGATCATTGGGAACGGGCTCTGCGGTTCAAAGTCTCCGAAAAAGAAACAGGCCAGCATGGCATCGTCTATATGGATACCGATTGGAATCTTAAATAGCCGGACTGTGATAGATTGGATAGGAATATCCGAGGCTGCATTCGATAATCCGCCAGCCGGACACCATGCGGCGAAACGGGCAGCCTAATTAATTCCAAATAATAGAGGTGCAGAATGCGGTCTTTGGCTTATTGGATTCTCCTTTCAGCAATATCTCTATCTGTGAGTGCGGCCGATGGTCTATTAGAATCGGCACTTATTTTCGAACGAAACGAACGGTTTCCATCTTCGCATTGTTCCGATATCGAAGTTCTTCCCAGCGGCGATCTATTTGTTGTTTGGTACGCCGGATTACGCGAAAAAGCCACGGATGTAGCCATTGTCTACGCCCGCCGTCCGGTCGGAGCCAAAGAATGGGAAGCGGGTGTTGTAATCGATACACCCGGGAAATCTGACGGAAATCCGGTACTGGCCCAACCAAGCCAAGGATTATTGGAAATTTTCTATCAAGTCATGCACGGCAGCGGCGAGGGCTCCACGCAGCTGGGTACGGGATGGACAACATGCGATATCCGCCGCATCGCCTCTACCGATGAGGGGCGATCCTGGAGCGAACCGGAAATGATTCGTCCGGAATGGGGCTATTGCACCAAGGGCGCACTATTGCATTTGCAGGACGGCTCTTGGCTTTTGCCGCTTCAGGACGAACGGCACTGGAACAGTTTGGTTATGGTTTCGGATGACGGTCGGAAATCGTGGTTTTATTGCGATCCCATTGATTGCGGTTGGGGATACAAAATGGGAAACATCGAACCGACAGTGCTTGAACGCCGGGACAGCACATTGGTAATGATTATGCGTTCCGCCGATCCACGGCACCGCGCTTGGCGGAGTTATTCCAGCGACCATGGCCGCACATGGACCAAACCACGCCAAATCGAAGGGCTCGCCAATCCGAATTCATCAATGGAAATGATGAAACTGCAAAGCGGAAAATGGATCATGGCCTTTAACGATAGTGAGACCAGCCGCACACCATTAACCTTAGCCCTGTCCAACGATGAAGGAGAAACATGGCCGGTTCGGCGGAATCTGGAAACAGAACCTGGAGAATATTCCTATCCTTCTCTGGCCCAGGGGCCGGATGGCGTCATTCATCTCACCTATACCTACAAAAGGGAGACCATCAAACACGTGGCTTTTCGCGAAGCATGGGTGGAAAACCAATAGTAATAACTTGTCGTGAGAAATCCTCTACAACCTATTTTGCGGATATGGCGCCGGTATCACGGTCGAGTGGTGTTTTACGCAAAACAAATGGATAAAGAAGGATCGCGGGAATAACGATAACCACAATCCAATTTGCAAAGAACGCATTAAAAGCAATCGGCTCGGGAATATCGAAAGCCCGCATCAACGCCACCGCCGCTCCTTCCCGTACCCCAATCCCGCCAATAGCGATTGGGAAAATCGTTGAAAGCGTAATAAAGGGATATGCAGCGATGCTGGCCAATGGCGGCCACTCACGCATGAATGCAAACAGCAAAATGTAACATTGGCTATAAAGGAAAAAGAAATGAAATATGCCGAATAAAAAGACGGTTCCGATATCACGCTTCCGGGTCTTTTGAACCGCCATGATCATTTTGGAGAACGTGCCGGCTAACGGTATGCGCGGAAAGCGCTCCAAAAACCTGCGAGGCCATGACGTTGCAAATAGAATAAAACCGAATAGCAGAAGTAAGATTGTCAAAACCAATGAAATTAGACTGATTACTCCATGCGCCAGATAGGCCAAACCAATCGTAGACAAAATGCAAACACAGGAGAGATCGACAATCTTATCGATGACCACAAGTCCGGTCGCTTCAGCGGATTTTGATTTCGATAAAAACGCGCCACGCGCTAATTCACCTGCGGTTAGTGGCGTAATAACGGCCAATATGAATCCCTGCATATAGGAACGCGCTGAAAGAGACCAAGTGATATCCGGTCCGAGCGAGCGGGCAAGCATGTGCCATTTCGCGATTTTGAGCAGAAGCATGGGCGCGGTCATTAGCGACGCCCCAAAGAGTATCGGAAGGTTGGCCTGTTTTAGGCAATCCCAACACCGGCGGGGCCCGGCAATATACAAAACAAGGCCGAAGATGCCGATGATCACGGCGGTCTTGGCAATCGACTTATAGCGATTCATCTGCGATGCCATTGCCCCCGGATTTTACTGAGTTTCGGAGTGGGCGGCAGGAGTCCGGTTTTGACTTATAAAGAAAGCCACAACAACGAAGCACGCCACGATTAACATAAACACAAAACTCTTCGGCCAAACAATAAACAAAACCAAGAGCGTGATTACACATACAGTTTCAAGCCATAGGCCATTACGTGTGACCGCCGTCAATCCAATCGCGGCGGCTGGAAGAATAATCGGCGCGGAAAGCAAAGCAGCCTTTTCGGAATGTTCCGAGCAAAGCATGGCCAGGCAAACAGCAATCAATGCAAGAAATGACCAACGCAACGATTTGCAGTACCAGGCGCCCAACACCGCCAGCGGCAGGAACGGCACAAATAGATTTCCAATGATTCGGGCTTGGACGAAAACAGTCTTTGCATGCTCCCAACTAAACCGGCCAGAACGCCCCAGTGCTTTAAGTTGAAAAGGATCCGGCGAAGCCCACAACAGTTCCCGATTCAAGGTGCCTGCGGTAAATGTGGAAGGTAACCAAACCAAACCGACAAACAACCAAACAAAAAACGGTGAAAAGAGCGCAAGAGCAATTTCCGGCCATTGGTCTTTGGCAAACAAAGGCATACGAAAAGACAGCCATACCGCCAATACAACCGGCCAAAGCAGAGGTTGAGTCGCCACAGCGCAGGTCATGGCAATAGTCCCCAGCAGGTCGCTGTGCCAACGGCCCGCATATCCGGCCAGAAGCGTCCAGAAGCCCATGAGGTAAAGCGTCGACCACAAGATATTTAGTTCACCTTGCACGACAGGGCAAACCATATAGAGGAGTGAAACCAACAGCGCCGCCCCCAAACCGGCTCCTTCGCGCAAAGACCACATGCCCACAATAAGCGCGCCCCCCCACAAAGCCATCGTACCGATGAGCCAAACGCTGATTTGCTCTCCCATCGGCAATAAATAAACCCAGACCGGCATCAGCAGCTGAGTGCCATAAGCGTTCGCCGATGGCTCCAGCGGGGCAATCGATAGGATTCGAAGCATGCTGACCTTTTCGGCCGCCATTCCGGGTAAAACTGAAATACAAGCCCAAGCAGCCGCAATCGCGGCTCCCAAAACACTAATCTGGCGGGCTGAAAAGGACTTTTGGCTCTCAGACATGGAATAAAGATAAAACGGCACTGGCGCAGTAAAGCCAATTTTTACAGTTTCCGCGCCTGCCTGTCTTTCGTTGACTATAGCTGGCCGATCTCGGTCACGCTAGTTACCGGATATAGGATCGCTTTGCATATAACGCGCGGGACATACCGTGGGCGACGCTGGATGGGTGGTTATACTCCTAAAAACAAAATGACTGCGACATTACCTGAACATACGATCTCCAAACAGGAACCGGCTTCATCCACGGATATCCATCAGCCGGAGATCATCCATTTGCAGATTACCGAACGCTGCAACTTGGCTTGTCCGAAATGCTACATTTCCGAGCTTAACACAACACCCGCATCACAAGAGTTGAAGCCGGAAACATTACGGAAAAAACTTTTTGAACCGGCGGCGGGATGCGGAGCCCAAACCTTGGTCATTACCGGCGGAGAGCCTTATTTATCCCGCCAGATTTACGAGATCATTGGAGCGGCAAGACCGTTGTTCGATCAAATTTTTGTGGGGACAAGCGGCTATTTCTTAAACAACGAACACTGCCATCGCTCCATTGACGCCGGGATCGACCATATCCAAGTATCGCTGGATGCCGTCAATATCCCTCTCCTGCAACGCCTGACGGGAATCAAAAACGTGGAACGACTGTGGGAGAACTGCGAACGTTTCATTCGTATCCGCAACGAACGACAGGCTTCCAACCGTCTCATCGCGGCGGTTGTAATTGCTCCCGAGAACGCCCACGAAGTAATCGATGTGCTGAAACGATGCGAAGCCATCGGTGTCGACTCAATCACGGTGCAGGCCTATCACGAATACGGCACTGTGTATTTTAGGGAACGTGTCGAATGGCCCGTTTTTCGGCAATTTGATCCGGATTTTATCGAACGGGTGAGAGAGATCGTTGAATATATTAAACACGCCAAACAGTCAGGCAGCCGTTTGTATCCCCACGGCGAAATCTATTTCGATACTCTGCTCCGCTTTTTTGAGGACCGCGAGAATTTGGATGCCCCATGCTCAACCGACAAGTTTCTGTTCGTAGACTCCAGGGGCTTCATTCGCGGCTGTCTGTTTTCGGAAATTCTCGGCCATATCGATGATGGCATCGAGAATTACCTCCGCTCCAAAGCATTCGGCGATTTTCGCCGTTTCGTATCGAAATGCCATCTCTGTACTCATGGCTGTGCATACCGCCCCCCCATGGACGCCTAAGCTTCTTCGGAAGGCAATCCATAGAGCACAAAGAGGCATGAAACGGTGAGTTCCGCATGTTTCCGTTTCCCCGGCTATCCCTGTATCGTATGTTCATACACAATCAATCGTGATGGACACACCCAACAAAACGCATACTTATTCCGAGCTCAATAAGCTCTATGGCAAGGCCTATTTTTCCGGAAAAACCAGCGGCTATGGTCCGGGCGGATATAAGAAAGCACACACGTCCTGGCTGCCGATGCTCAAGGCAGTTAAGGACCACAATCCGGACGCCTGCTGGCTGGATGTGGGTTGCGCGTATGGCTACCTGATCGAAGAGGCTCAAACGCTGGGACTTAAGGCCTTCGGTATGGATGTGAGCCGGTTTGCCTTACAACAGCTTAAGGCGGCCCGCCAAAACCTGCTGGGCGGAGAGGCTGAAGCGCTGCCGCTCCTGTCATCCAGCATGGATGTCATTTCCCTTTTCGATATTATCGAGCATCTCCCCCATCCGGTTGTTGCCCTAAAAGAAGCCAAGCGAGTTCTTAAGCCACAGGGCATCCTTTTGATAACAACCCCCGATCCCATCAATTTTGAGGGCGAAGAAGAGAGCCATTGCTATGAACGCCCGCCAAGCGATTGGGTGCAGAAACTAATCAATCTGGGTATGGATGTGGAAATCGGCTTTGGCGGACTCGAGTATGAGATTACCGTAGCCGCAACACCATCCCCCGCATCCCAAGAAACACGGAATCTGATGTGGAGTCTGGCCAGCATCCGGCAAACGACAGATGTCCATCTGGCATGCAAGGGAAAAAACTGCTGGACGGCTTTTAGAGGACACTGGCCTGATTCCTCTTCGATTTTGAGTCCGGGAGAAACCTACGGGATTTATCTGCTCATCGGTGGAACATCGCCACAAAAGGTAACTCTAGAGTTGGCGTCAACATCGCCGCGTCCCTTGCAGGCTTCTATCGACGATTTATGCCTTCGGTGTCGCAAAAGCACTTGCGACACGGGGATTTATTCTCACATTTACGAACCTGTGACCGTTTGGCCGGGAGGACACCGGCTTCAATTATACAAACCGAAAGAAGCAGTTCCCGTTAAATCGGAAGAATGCGGGGTAAATGAAATCATGGTCAAAGGCGCCCCCCTCAATAAAGAAAGCGAACGGCGCAGACTGCCATTCGATCAGTTTCAACGTTACAAGCATGTAACCGATATTTTGAATGCGTTAGGGCATTTAGATGCGAAGGACTCGATACTTGAGGTTGGAGCCAAGCGCAGCCGTCTAACAGCCTTTTTGCCGGAGACGGCGGACTATACCGGCACCGATATGGAATGGGATGATGTGCCCCATTTTTTTGCCGGGGATGGCACAAATATCAATTTAACCGACCAGACAGCCGATGTCGTCATTGCCGTGGATGTCTTTGAGCATATACCACCGGATAAGCGGCAGGCATTTCTAGAAGAAATGCTCCGTCTGGCGGGAAAGACCGTCATTATTGCGGGACCGTTCGATACACCTCATGCGGCGGCTTGCGATGCTCTGGTTGAACGTTTTCGCGCCAGCCGGGGAATCGGCAAACACGAATATCTGGATGAACATCTTCAGTTTGGTTTGCCGAATATGGACGAGACCGGCGAGTTCTTTGCAGGCGCAGATTGCACGGTCGCAATTTTGCCAAATGGCCATGTCGGCTGGTGGGCGCTGGGACAAATTCTTTCCTATGGCATGGATGTGAGTTCCGATCTCCATCCGGGATGCGAGGCCCTACAGGAATTATTGACAAGACCATGGGAAGACGGCGACCATCGCGAACCGGCATACCGCCATGCTCTGGTTGCGTCACGCAAATCGCTAACTCAAACACAAATAGAAAAACTCAGGGCATTGGTCCAAGTTCAAGAGACTCCGGAAAAACACGTCGATCCACTGGCATTCGCAGGCCCGCTGATCCAAGTCTTTGGATTGGATGCAATCCGGGAGCGCGAATCGATCATCGCCGACCGGGACCAGCGTATCCAAAAGCTATTGGACCATATTGCGGAGCTCGCCGAGGAACGCAAAAAGCAGCAGACTTTTATCGAACAATTGCAGGCGCACGAGAAAAATCTGGAAAAGAATATCCAAGAGCTGACGAAGGAATTGGCATCACGCGGCCTTCATGCGGAAAACCTCACAGATTTATTGAAGCAGGCAGAAGCGGCAAATGCTGAACAGATTAGACATAATCAGAATTTGGAGTCTCAAGTCAAAGCCGCCGATGAACGGCACGACCGGATGGCGGATCACATTCAAAACCTTGAGACTGAATTGAAGAGTTCGAGCGAAAGACAAAACCAACTTCTCGAACACAGTCAAAACTTGGAGAATAACCTCCGCCAAACCTTAGAACATCAAAAGGGATTGTCGTCACACATCTCGAATTTAGAAACGGCTCTGAAATCCGCCAATGAAAGACGCGATCAATTATCTCTCCATGCGTCGAATCTGGAAGCCGAACACAAAGCCGCATTGAAACATCAAAGCGAATTGGAAAAACACGCTCTGAATTTGGAGCATCAACGTTCCGAAATGCAGGTTCATGCCAACAACCTGGAAGAAATGCTGAAGCAAGAACGTAAAAATGCGCAGCAACAGGCGGAAAATGCCCGCAAGGATTTGGAGGCATCGCAATCCGAACTGGCAGAACTCCGTTCTCATTGGTATGTCAAATTCGGAAGGCGTATGGGTGGTTCGGCTTGATGCGTGTTCTTCAAATTATCCACGATTTTCTTCCGCGCCACCAAGCAGGTTCTGAGTTGTACTGTTTCCACCTCTCGAAACAGCTGCAAAAGACCGGTTGTGACGTGCACCTGTTATTCGGAGAAATCGACCACCAACGCTCAACCGGCGATTTCCGCCATGGTGAATATGAGGGATTGCCTTTTACTGAAATCGTTCAAAATCACGATGTTCGCAGCATTACCGAAACCTACCATGATGAGCGGACTCTTAAGGTCATTTGTCAGGAAATTGATCGTATAAAACCCGACATCGTACACATTCACCATCTCCTCGGTTTGGGATTTCAAGTACCGCAAATTGCACAAGATGCAGGTGCGCGGGTGGTCATGACCTTGCATGACTACTGGCTGAGTTGCGCACGCGGCGGGGGACAGCGCTTTCGAGGGCCGGGAAAACTGTGTGAAGATGTCGATCCGGGACTCTGCGCACAATGCCTTGCCGGCCAACACGCAGGTGGATCGCGAATTCTGCGCAAACTCTCATCGGTTTTGAAACGTTTTGGGAGCGGAAATGAACTCGATCTCTACGAGAGCCTGTCACGTGCGGCCATCAAGACACCGAATAAGCTCTTTGTAGGCAAAACACTATTTGCTCTCGACGGCATTGCTCGTAAAACCATTCTCGCCCATCCACCCAGCAGAATCGAATATGCGTTAACAATACCATCCAATGCCAAACTAGAAGGTTGGATTGGAATGGAACCGAGCACACACGAAAAGAGTGAATCCGGCGTAATTTTTACGATTGAAATCGACGGACAACAACTCGCTGAATTTTATTTGCATCCACGCGAACGGAAAGAAGACCGGGGGTGGCATCCGATTCACCTTGACCTCCAGTCTTGGGCCGGGAAGACAGTTCGCCTTACGCTCGCTTCAAGCGTACCCGATAGTTCAAAACACGATTTTTGTGCCGCTGGATGGGGTTCCTTGGAAATTTATGGCGATAACCAAGAATCTCCCGAAGCATACAAACCTTCAGTTTGGGCTCATGTGCGCCAATGGGGAGAAAACCTGCTCGCCGGGTTATTCCATCAAACCTACCGAAAACAGGCTGAAATCAGGATCGAGGCGTCATTGAAGATTCCCGAAGCAGTCGATGTCTTTCTGGCTCCATCGGCATTCTTATGCGGACGGTTCGAGGCGTATGGATATCCGCAAGACAAGATGCTGGTTTCTGATTATGGGATATGGACACCGCCGAATGCGAAGCGTCCACCCATCGGGAAAAAAGCAGATCGTCCGTTACGGTTTGTTTTTATCGGTACGTTGGTTGAACATAAAGGCGCCCATGTACTGCTAGAGGCATTTCGGCGGTTGCCACATGGAGCGGCGGTTCTGGATATTTATGGCAATCCGGATGAGTTCGTGGATTACACCACACGGCTGCGCCGCCTGGCAAAACATCCCGATATCTCTTTTCGTGGACGTCTCGAAAATAAAGATCTAATGCGTATTCTCGCCGATGCCGATGCACTCATCGTTCCTAGCATTTGGTTCGAGAATTCGCCGATCACGATTCATGAGGCATTTTTGGCGCGGATACCTGTCATTACATCCGATTTGGGCGGCATGGCCGAGCTGGTGAAGGATGGCAAGAGCGGATTCCTATTCCCCGTCGGCGACGCCACGGCGCTCTATGAGTTATTGATGGGATTGATTGAAGATCCAAGCCGCCTGGATGAGGCAAGACCCGGTCCGGAAATGGTGAAGACTATCGAGCACGACACCCAGTGGATGCTGGATTTATACAAAGCACTGCTGAACGGAGAATTTCAGATCGATACATTCCGCGAATCCGCCAAAATTGAGGCGAGGCGAGCATCGTGAGGAGTATTCCTTTGGCGCGTGCTGCGGTTGTCATTCCCACTTGGAATGGTGAAGAAGACTTGCGAAAGACATTGCCTGCCTTGCGGTCCGTTGACGGCGGTGAAGATCTGCAAGTTCTGACAATCGATTCGGGATCGTCGGATGGCACACATCGCGTTGCCGCTGAGTTCGGCGCACAAGTGGCGGTAATCCCCCCTGGAAGTTTTAACCATGGGGGAACGCGCAATTTGGGCATCAGCCTGCTGGAATCCGAGATTGCCATTCTATTAACACAAGACGCCGTGCCGGCTGACCGGGATTGGCTGAACCGGATTTTGGAGCCATTTGAGGATTTACAAGTTGCGGGAGTATATGCAAGGCAAATTGCTCCCCAAGACGCCCATCCGCGTGCCAAAGCAGAACAAGCCTATGTCGATGGGTCCGACGATATGAACGAAATCCGGCGTATCGAAACACCGGATGAATGGTTTCAACTCTCCGCGATGGACCGGTACCGGCGTGCGCGTTTCGATAATGTCTGCTCGGCGATACGGCGCTCCGTCTGGGAACGCCTGCCTTTTGCCATGGCACCTTATGGAGAAGATTTGGATTGGGGACTTCGAGTCTTGCAGGCGGGATACAGTTTGGCATATGAACCACGCTGTAAAGTCTGGCATGCTCACGAACGTCCGGCGCGCTATGTTTTGCGCCGGACAATTGTCGATCATCAATTGCTGGCCGACCGTTTTCGTCTTCAGACAATTCCCGCATGGTGGTACGTTCCCAAAGCCGTTTTAAGTTCGATTTTATGGGAAATAAGAAATGCCCGCGCCTCAGAGCCCGGTGCACAAAAAAGGAAAAGACTAAAAGCCGCTTTGCCGGTTGGATTGGCATCGGCATTGGGACAGTACATCGGGGCCAGGCGTTGGCGAACCGGCCATCCCCGTGCAGGGCAACCGGGTGTATGACTCAAAACGTTCCGCAAAACAGTTTGAATGATATAGAGATAGCCGAAACCCAAATGCAGATAAACATCGCTCATACCATAATCAAACAGGCTGTAACCAAGACGCTTGCAGCCTGTCTTGGTATTTGTCTGTTTTCGGCGCTTAGCGCTCACACTCAAGAAGCGCGCCTTTTGGTTATGGGCGAACGCAGTTCGATGGCAAATCCCGCAATCATTGGCGGTGAGGCGGCTGTTAAACTGCCCGAGATCATTCCTCTTGCAGAATCCTGGTCATGGGATGGCATAACCAAAGTCCTTCGCTTGGACTTTGAAAACGGCATGAAGATCCGCGCGATTGCCGGAGAACATGCGGTTCGCGTTGGAGACCGGCTCTTTTCGAGCGGGAATGGAGTCCGTTATGAAGAAAGGACGCTATGGGTGCCACTGGCCGTATTGATGGCCGCCGGAGTGCAGGTACTCGATCCTGAAACGATAACACCAACTCCCACTGAGTTTGTATTGCCCGAACGTCCTTTCGAGCAAATCCCACCAATACAAGCAGAAGCCACACCAACGCCCGGGATCATCCAACCTCTCTTTCCAACGCCGGTACGCGGCGGGCAAAACACAGGACCATCAATTACAATGGAACCGGGTGCTCCTTCAATTTCGGTGCTGATCGATCCGAGTTTCCCTCCCGGTTTTAGTTTCGAGTCGGGCAATGAATTAGACCGGCTGGTCATGCGCGCCATATTCGATATTGCACGCCGCTTGGAGGATAGGTTGATCGATAAAATGGGAGCAGCAGCCTGGCTTTCAACCGACGAAGACAGCCTCCTCAACGGCGAAAAACGGCTCACGCCCCGTGAGCGGGTTGCAATTGCCAACCGCTTAGGGGCGGATTTGGTGCTATCCATCCGTGCGGGAAAATCATTTGCGCCGAATGGCAGCGTATGGGCTGTCGCCTACCATAGCCCTTATGTTGGGGGGATGCCGATTGAAGAAAAAGCCTCAGGCTTAGGCGGCAGTCCGGCAAACTCGGCTGGCCCCGTGTGGTGGTCAAATCCTCAATCACCCGGCATGGGAGGAAAGATTCCGCTTGTTCCGTGGAACCATATCGAGAAAGAAAATATTCAATCCGGGATGGAACTCGCGCAACGTCTGTACCGTGATTTCACCCTGCAATTCGGAGAAGGCCCCTTACCGGGCGGAGTGGGCGGCCCCCGTCCCGCGAAACTGGCTCTGGCTCGGGGCAACCTGGCGCCCGTTGTGGTTTTGGCGCTTGGCAACGCCGCCGACAAAACCACATTGGAGTGTTTTGCGCGCGATGAATGGCGTGACCAAGTCGTCCGAATTGCCGCATATTCTTTGGAGAATTGGATTAACGTGCAGCGGGGACTCGGCGAAGTGCCCTTTCCCGCGGAATAAGAACCATGGCTGAGATCGATCGCAGGCAAAAACGGCTTATCGGCATATTGCTTTGCAGCACATTGCTTTTCGCCGCAGTAACATGCTGGCTGGCATGGCAAATGTGGCAGAGATCGACATGGTCATCGGCCAGCGAGGATTTTACATCGACTTTGCCCCGGCTTGCCGAACCCGAAGCTGAAACGATCATCGTCGAGGATGAGGAAACAGAAAAAGTCCAGGTATATTTCTTGAGTTCAGACCGGCAACGGTTGGAACCGGAATCCCGGGCCATCCCTAGAAGCGACTCTATTCAGGAAAAACTTCAACGTGTTCTCGACACTCTCCGCTCAGGCCCCACAAGAGCGGATCTTTATCCGATTCTGCCACCATCTGTCCGTATCCGAGGAATCTATTGGATGCCGGAAGGTTTAGTCGTTGTTGACTTCTCAGAAGAAATACTCACCAATCATCCGGGGCAATTACTTTCGGAATGGGCAACGTTGTTTGGTACAACCAATTCGATCTGCGCTCAGAGTTCACCATCCGCCAAAATCACCGCTGTTCAATTTCTGGTCGAGGGAAAAATTGTCGAAGACTATGACACAGTTTGGGATTGGTCATCTCCGCTCGAGCCGGATAAGGCCTTCACTCCGGTTGGCGGCTGATTGCGTATTCACACTGAAACACAACAAGTCCGGTTATGCGATTAAGGCAAAACGTTTGAAGTCTATTCCCGAAAGTCGGCTGTAGCCATTCGCACGACTTTTTTCTTCTTCACCGTCTCCCCTTCCTCTTTTTGCTGCTTCGGAGTCTCAATCCGTTTCCGGCTCGTGATTTCCTGCAACTTTTGGGTAAAACCGTCTTCCTTTTCAAAACGTTCCAAACAAGTTTGAACCTGCTTACTTTGCAATTCAACAAAACTTTTCTGGCTCTTAATCACATCCAGTTCGTTGCGGTGTTTGGTAATTCGCTCCTGCAGCAAAGCCTTACGTTCGAGTTTTCGTAGATATTCACGCGAATTGGGATCGAGAACTTCTGTGGCTGTTTCAATCTCAGCGGTCAGGTTTTCGAATTCCTTCATGGCCGAAGCGAACTCGGCTTCAAATTTTTTCGCAGTGAACGCAAGAATATCGCTGTGCAGATTTAAAATGGCGCTTATGCGCAGTTGAACTCCATGCCGCGCCGAATCCAACTGACTGAAATCAAACGCAACCAAACCGCGGACTTTGGCATATTCACGATTTTTTTCACGCACAACCGAAAGGAGTTTCGGGACAATTTTGGAGGGCAACAGCCCCAAACGAACATGAATCAACAATCGAAGCGCCTTGGGGACTTCTTCCAGTACCGGATTGTCTTTGATGTGTTGATTGATTTTTAAGCAGACTTCTTCAAGATTCGTAAGCGCCCGATTCAGGGAATCAACGGTTTTGACATGCCGCTCTTTGAGTTCTCCATAGGTCGCATTCTTGTCATGGCCGTTCTTACGCAGTTTTTCCAAGAAATGCTTGGTCATTTCAACCAAGAGAACACCCGTCATCTCATTGTACTGCATGACATCGAACGATTGATCCAGAACGGCCGTCAGAAACGGGCGCATGGGATGATCTTCTTCTGCATCCTCCATTTGCGAGCGAATGGCTTCAACTTCTTCAGGCGTGAACAGAAGACTGATTTCCTTATGTAATTCTTGTGGAATAGATCCCTGATAATCGCTCGGCAGGAAAAAGGTCGCCAGACGGCATTTGACAACGATGACACCTTGAGAAGTCTGAAGACTAAGTTGAGATGTGGCATCCAAATAGGCGGCCAAAGTGGCTGCAACTTCTCGAGCGGTTTTGCCATCCAGGACTTCGGAAAGATTGTTGAGTTGTTTTAGAAGTTCTTCTCTTCTCTTCCGTGTATGTTCATCTTTATCGACACTTGAATCATCCGTTTCTTTGCCGACTGCCTCGCGCAAGCCCGCTTCTATTTCATCGCGGATAATGTCCCGCAGGGTTTCACGCGTGTTTTGAGCATCAGCCAAACGCTCGATGCGGCTGCATTCTTCTTCATCATCATCCAAATCGCCTGCCGTAGAATCATCATCCGAAGCATCTCCGCCGGAATTCGCATCGGTGGCTGCATCGTCTTCTTCCGAAGCAGTGCTGCCATTTGCTTCAATGGCTTCTTCGGCTGACTTGGTTTCATCATCCGCAGACAGATTTTGCTTAGCGTCGAGTGAATTGGCGGAATTATCTTCTACCATGATTGCCTAACTTTCTTCATCCCGGCGAGACGCCGATATTCCATTACAGTATCGGCATTCCGGCTCGGATTCTGCACGCAGATCCCATGCATTCTCCGGCATATATCCAACCGGCCCCGGCTCCTATGGTAACGTAAATTGCCTAAAAAGGCAGCGCAATTCACAACATACCACATGCACAGAGTATTAGCGCTCGAAAGGAATATCGTTGGAAAAAATCAAAGTCGAGGAAAGAACACGAACGTTCAAGCCGAGAGGGATTCGGAATCTGCTGCATCCGGATCATAGTCATCAAAGGAATCGAGGGCACGCTGGTATTCTTGAAGAATCAAGTTCTCCATTTCTTCACGCGTGTCTTGATTAAGAGGATGAGCGATATCGACGTAGCTGCCGTCTTGTTTGCGGCGGCTGGGCATAGCCACAAAAAGGCCGCCATGACCTTGGATCACCTTTAGGTCACGTATCACAAAACAAGAATCCAGAGTGATCGTCACAAAAGCCTTTAGTTTGTCGTCGCCCTTGCGGACCGGAAAGACTTTGACCTCGGTGATCTTCATGATGCGGCTCCGGGTGTGACGCCGAGGTTCTCAGCCACGCCGCATTAACCCAATCAGGCCAAATGACCCACAGTTTGAATCGCGGCAGGCATCTGAGACTTATTTCACAGCCTTAGACAAGAAAGCCCTAAGCATTCTTATTCAATAAGTTTGACGGCTCCCGGCCCGTAGGGCCGGGAGCCGTAGTGTGTGTCATTATTTGTTCTTATGACGATTCGCGCGCCGTTTCTTCTTCCGCTTGTGCGTCGCGATTTTCATCCGTTTACGTTTCTTACCTGAAGGCATAAACATACATCCATTCTGTAGAAATCACACCGAATAATTCAGCGTGGGGAGACTAGGTCCAAATGGAACATAGGTCAAGTATTGACGGCGATTTAGCCGGTTTTGACCTTTCTTCCCCCAAGACCTTCATGCAATGCATCGCCGACCATGTTAATCCCTAAGACAGTCAACATTATGGCAACTCCAGGGATATAAGTAAGTTGTGGATCGGTAAATATATATTCACGGCCGGAATTGAGCATTGCTCCCCACTCAGGCGAGGGAGGCTGGGCGCCTAATCCCAGAAATGAGAGCGATGCGGCTTCGAGAATCGCCGTGGCCAAAGAGAGCGTGGAAGCGACAATCAGTGGAGTTAAACAATTGAGCAGTACATGCCGAAACCAAAGAGACAACCGTCCTATGCATAAGGCGCGGGCTGCATCGACATACTCTTTTTGGCGTTCGGCCAAAACCTGGGCGCGCACCAACCGCCCAAACCTGGGGATATAGACAATCCCCACAGCGAGCATTGTGTTTTCTAAATTCGGCGCGCCGAGCACGGCCACGATGGCCATCGCCAAAAGCAAACCGGGAAAAGCCAGCATCGTGTCAAAAACGGCCGAAATCCCCAAATCGAGAGTACGTCCCCCCGCACCCGCCGCGACCCCCAATGGGACTCCAAAGAAAAGCCCAATCCCCAATGCACAAAATGCACACATCAATGTTAAACGAGATCCCCGGGCAATACGGCTCCACAAATCGCGTCCGAATTCATCGGTCCCTAAAAAGTGCTTCGCATTGGGCCCCTGTAAGCGTTCAGGGATATTTTGATGTGATGGATTCTGTGGCGCGGTTATATTCGCCGTAATGGCAATTACAAGTACTCCCGCGACAATTGCAGTGCCAATCGCGCCTTGCGGCGATGACAAAAAACGACGTACTCTTGAAAAGGAACGCTGATTTGCCAAAAGGTTTGCAATCTCCCGCCGAACTCATCGAAAAATCATAGATTCGCTAGGAATTCCCTTTGAGTCTGTGAGCTGTATCCATGCAATGGTATAGTGAAAAGATCATGTCTCACAACAGCCGTAGTTCTCAAATTGCATCTACCCAAGGGATGATCGATACCCTTGCTTATTATATTGTTTCGCTTGGATGTCCCAAAAACCTGGTCGATACCGAACAGATGATGGCCAAACTCGCCATGTCCGGAATGGTGTACACACCTGATCCGGAAGAAGCCCAAATACTGCTCGTTAACACCTGTGGTTTTATCGATGCAGCCAAGTTGGAATCAATCGAAGCCATGCAGGAAATCTGCAGCCAAGCCCAACCAAATCAGCGTGTGATCGTGACGGGTTGTCTTGTACAGCGATATCCACAGGAATTAACCAAACAATTTCCTGAAGTCGACGCTTTTTTATCTCTGAGGGATCAAAGCGAGATATCCAGGATTGCCTGGCGTCTCATGGGCAGACAGCCCGAAGCAATAGAACGTTCTTCGACACTTTTTACGCCGCGTCTACTGACAACCCCATCGCATATGGCCTATCTCCGGATTTCGGACGGCTGTTTTCACCAGTGTTCCTTCTGCGCCATTCCCAGTTTCCGGGGCACATTACGGAGCCGGACCATAGAAGAAAATGTGGCCGAAGCCCGAGCCCTGGTCCAAGGCGGCGCAAAGGAATTGGTGCTTATATCTCAGGATTCCACATCGTATGGTTACGATATTTACGGGCGCTTCCGTCTCGTCGAACTCCTAAACGAACTCGAACAAATCGACGAGATGCTCTGGATGCGTCTGATGTATTCTTATCCTACGTTGGTCGATAAGCGCCTGATCCAATTCTTGAAACATAGCAAGAAACTCGCGCGTTATATCGATATGCCGATCCAACATGGCTCGGCAGAGATTCTTAAAGCGATGCGGCGCGGTTCGCGGCCGGACCATATCCGCCGCGTTGTCGAGAATCTACGCGAGGCTTGCCCCGGAATTTCGATCCGCTCCACGGTTATCGCCGGATTTCCGGGCGAGGAAGAAAGCCATTTTGAGGAGATGATGGAGTTGCTTAACGAACTTCAATTCGACAATTTGGGTGTATTCAAATATTCGGATGAAGACGGAACTCCGGCAGCCAAACTCCCCAACAAAGTCCCCGAGGAAATCCGGGATGAGCGCTACAACCGTCTCGTCAAATGGGCGGCCCAGAACGCCAGAGAACGAAATCAACGTTGGATCGGGCGCATGGTGGATGTTTTGGTGGATCGAATCGATCCTTACGATGGCCTGCCTTGGGGACGGCATGAAGGCCAAGCACCGGAGTGCGACGGCCAGGTGTGTATTACGCGCGGCAGTGCACAACCAGGTGAATTAATCAAAGTGCGAATTACGGATGTGGACGAAGAGAATTTTTATGGAACCCGCCACAATCCACCATCAGGGCGGACATAAACTATGCCGGAAGTCAATCACGAAACATCGGGTTCCAGTCCGGAGCAACCGGACATTCATCAAGAATCAAAAGATACGCGGACAACACCGCTTCAAGTTAAACTCGCGCTCCCATTGGCAACCGGTTTGGGTAGCGGTTTTTTGCCAATATCAGGTACGGCCGGAACATTAGCGATTTTTATTCTCCACTTTTTCTTTTTCCCGGCTTTTTTCGAAAATCCTTTCACGCTCGGACCGATTGCAATCGTTTTGCTTTGTACCGTTGTGGGAATTTGGTCGGCATCGGTAGCGGAAAAGCATTATCGCAGAAAAGACGATGGGCGCGTCGTTATCGATGAGTGGGCGGGATATTTAATCACGGTTTGCGGACTCCCGGGGACGTGGCAATGGCTGGTCGCGGCGTTCTTTGTGTTTCGCTTCTTCGATATTGTGAAACCTCCCCCCGCCAACGCCCTGCAGAAGTTAAAAGGCGGTTGGGGCATTATGATTGACGATATTATTGCTGGTGCATACGGATGCATCTTGCTAAATGCTGTCAATTACATGCTAATTCTTTCCGAAAACACGCTGTGACCGGCAACTTGAATCTTCAAAAGCGGCTGCGGAGAGGGCTTTCTTTGGGCAATCCTGATTAATAAATACGGAGAATCCGTATTGGGTCCGGTCACAAGGCCCCATCAAACAGCCCCGCGCAATTTTTTTTTACACTTTTTGCTGGTAAACGTGTCCCGAGAAATTACGGTTAGTGATAGGGCAAATTCAACAGGATGACAATCTAAAGCAACGCCCATAACACGCTGCAATGCAATCACTTAATGCCCTTTGTATATACAATTGATGCACCTCCCTCCCCGGAAGAGGCAATTCTCGGTGGCTGGGCGCCACAGGAGTGGAATATCAATATTCGTAATGTATTTCTCGTTGCGACGACTCTCCGACTTACGTAAGATATCCGTATGAATCGTTAAATACATGTGAGTGGAGGTGCAGATACATCGTAGAAGCAGATTTTTGAACACCTGAAGTATTTTAGAATTGCTCGGTGATGCGCATTGCGCACGAAGGAATCCTTTATTGTGATGCGCCGGCAAGATTTGAACGGTGCATTGGAACCTTGTTATCAAAATTTATTGAAGTGGATTCGTGCTTGCAGGGGAGTGTGCGAAATCCGTCTTTCACAGCATCGAGGAGTGTACCGTGCAAGAAAGAGAACAACTTGGTCTGTCTGAAATCCGAGTCCCTGTTACCAAACGCCTTCCCAAATGCCAATTAAGCGGAATTATTGATGATTTCGTCCAGCGTAAAGTGACTTTCGCCGTTTCTCGCCATAAGAGCGAATATGAAATCTGGCGTGAAGTTTTGCCCGGTGACCGTCCCCGCACAAAAAACAAAAAAGAAGGAATGGCAATTGCCGGGGTTATCGCCAACGAAGAAGACGAACTGAATAAAAGAAATTTTATATGCGTTTGGAAATCCGGAGAACGTGTTTTCGGAGAGTTTTAAGCGTTTTCTACAGCGCTTTAGTGTAAAATAAAAACGTCAGATTATCGAGTCTGGACGGGCCGATACCGGGGTGAGGTCTGTCTTAACAGCAACGGCCTGTTTATGGGTAATTGCGAATAATTCGGAATCCCGCCAGCCGACTTTTATAGGAGACGGTTCCGCCATGACGGGCCGCCGACCGGCATCCTTTGGCCTGAGTTTCAGCAAATCCTCCGCGTAGGACCTTACGCAGGCCGCTTGAGGGGCCGGTTGGATTTTCTTGACTGGTGGAACTATAGACTCCAAACCAGTCTCTACACCATTCGTAGACATTGCCGTGCATGTCATAAAGGCCCCACGCATTCGGCAATTTCATGCCGACTTGTTCTGTGCCAAAAAGGTTATCGCCTTCGGAATTATTGCCCTCCCACCACATATATTGATCCATAATCTCACAATAAGTATCGGTGTCTTCACATTCCAAAGCGTTCCCAAATGAGAATCGGGTAGATGTATCCGCCCGGCAGGCATACTCCCACTGAGCCTCAGTAGGCAAATAATATCCGGCCTGATCGATAGAGCGCAGTTGTGTGAGAAAGTTTTGGCAATCGTCCCACGAAACCTGCTCCACCGGATAATTCGGCCCCCGGTCATAATACGATGGGCTGGTTCCCATGACCGCATGCCATTGTGCCTGGGTGATTTCAAAGCGGCTTATATAAAAAGGCTCGGATATCGTTACGGAATGTTGAGGCCCCTCATCTGACGAACGTCCACGTTCATCGGACGTGGATCCCATCATAAATGTCCCCGGCAGGATAAGAACCATATCCAAGGCTCTGACATCCGACGACAACCCCGGCAAATTAACAACCAAGAGAGACGTAGTAGGTGTTGGAGTCGGGGTAGAGGTGGGTGTCGGCGTCAAAGTAATTGTGGGCGTATCCGTTGGCGTCGGAGTTTCCGATGGTGTCAGCGTATCGGTAGGCGTGGCGGTAGGAGTGGGTGTATTTGAAGGTGTAGGGGACTCTGTGGGTGTCGGTGGCACAGATGTAGGAATACCGAATAAATCTCCCACCTGATCCCGGTTCAAACTCCGAAGCGGCGTAACGACGATGTTGTCTATCGTGACGACACTGGGAACATTTGAGGTTGAAACCACCTGAAAAACAGGCACAAGAGCATCACCCTGAGGATCATAAAGAACTTCCAACGTTCCCCACTCATTCAGAAACTGAGAACCGTTGGCGGGCTGATTCGTGGCAATCGAACCATCCAAGTCGGCAAAAGTACCACCGGCCGGAAGATTCAGTGCGCCCAAGGCGATGGCCACATCAGATGCGTTTGAAAGAACATTGCATTGCACCAAAACAGGCCCTTCACCAACATCAAGAGGGGGAACATAAAGAAGAAAGCCTTCAAGTTCATCTAAGGCAATCGTGATTCCTATTCCATTCATCCCCTCCCTATCACCTTCGGGAACAGCGCCGAATGAATAGTCAGCCTGCAGATAATCTCCCGGATAGCTGATTAAAAACCGTAAATCGTTTTGATCGAGGTCAATAACAGTTCTTTCGGATTCGGAAAAAGCCGCAGGAATTCCGGCAAAGACGCATGCCAAAGGCATAGCCATGATCGTAAGAATTCGTTTATGGGAAAATATATGCATGGGATAATGAATGTATCACGAATAGCCGCTGTATTCAGACAGAATTAAATCCGTTGGATTCGGTTCCTTCTAACGGTTCAATTCATTTGCGGTAGACCGACAAGGAAGCGTAAAAATAAGTAGATTTTGTCCGTTCCAAATACCGAAACCTTTTATACGCCGGGTAATAATCCACGCGCTTCAGGTAATCCAAACAAAACATTGAGGTTTTGAACGGCTTGTGTTGATGCGCCTTTACCCGTGTTGTCAACCGTTGCAAGCACAACCAAACGATGTGTACGCTTGTCTTCATGCAAGGCGATGTCTACAAAATTTGTATTCTGAACCGCATGCAAAACCGGTGTCGATCCCAAAGGCAAAACACGCACAAACGGCTCACCTTTATAGGTTTCTTCGTAGATTTTCTGAATTTCACTTAATTCGAGATCGCTGTTTCGATCACAATAGATTGTCGAAAGAATGCCTTTACGAATCGGCAATAGATGCGGAACAAAAGTAAGCCGCACATCCGTAACGAGTTTTCGGTTCAAGGCTTCTTCCATTTCCGGATTGTGTTGGTGAGCGCCGATTTTATAGGCTTTGAAATTCTCATCCACTTCCGGAAAGTGCAAACCGGCGGATGGATTCTTCCCCGCTCCGGTCACACCCGAAGCAGACGATACGATAATGTTGCGGTGATTGATTAATCCCTCGCGAACCAAAGGATACAATCCCAAAATGGCTGGTGTCGGATAGCAACCCGGATTTCCAACCAAACGAGCTTCGGCTATCTCATCCCGGTATAGTTCGGGAAGACCGTAGACCGCCTCGCTCAGCAGTTCCGGAGCCGTATGTTTAAGACCGTACCACTCTTCCCATATCGAAGCATCACGGAAACGAAAATCACCGGCAAAATCCACGACTTTGATATCGTTTTCGAGATAGGCGGGAGCTAATTTCATCGCAACCGCATTGGGAGTGGCCATGTAGGCTATATCGACATTCTCCGGAATTTCGTCGTTGGCCGGATCAATCTCCATATCACAGACTCCCCGCAAGGCGGGCCAAATATTGCAGACCGGCGTGGGCGCATTAACATCCTTTGCCGTAAGTGAAACGATTTCGACATTGGGATGGGCCAGGAGGGAGCGCAGCAGATCGCCACCTGCATATCCTGTGGCGCCAACGATTTGTACTCGGATTTTGTCAGCCATTTGATTTCTCTATTTTCATACAGAGGTTATTCAAGACATCCGCCTAAACCATGCCAATTATTCATCACAATAAAAGGAGGCATTGATAGGGGCGGGACCAGATATTAATGAAACATTTACAAAACGCGCTTTATTTGGTGAGGCGCAACATTTGGGGAGACTAAAGCGTGCCGGTCGGTTCAAGCAAGGGCTGAGAGGCCTTTGAACCACAGCCTAATGGATACTCCATCAAAGCTGTATGCGAAGCATCGGGCGGAAATCAGGCAATGAAGTCAATCTGATGGTCCGGATCTTTTGTCGGCTCCGACTTCTTTTGCTCATCCTTAGGCCGCTTGCGTGATCGCCGGTAGTAAGGCAGGTTAGGCGTATCGCTGCCCTCATACTTATGCGCACTGCCAATAGCGGTGCTCTGCGGCGTGGGCATATCTACAATGTGTGTAAGGCTGGCATCTAACATTTCCCTTGCCCCCTTCTTGGGGATTGGGGTGCTGTTATTACCAGTATCGGCGGTTACTCATGCCAACTTAAGTATACAAACATGATAAAAGAAGCGACCTCGAAAGAAATTAGCACCCAATTCAGACTCTCTGAAAGCAAGATTGTCGGTTTGGAGCGTGCAAAAATCCTCATCCGGGATGCTCAAGCCCAGGGAAAATCGGTTGTATTCACCAATGGTTGCTTCGATGTGCTTCATGTCGGTCATGCCCGGAGCATTTTGGATGCGGCGCCATTGGGAGACATGCTGGTCGTGGGTCTCAATGATGATGAAGCAGTGCGCTCGCTCAAAGGCCCGGATCGCCCCCTGCAATCTCAAGAGGAACGGGCGCGTCTCATCGCCGCAATGCGGGTCGTGGACCTGGTTGTGATTTTCCCAGGTAAAACGGCTGACCGCGTGCTCGATGAACTCCGGCCTGATATCCACGCGAAAGGAACTGATTACGACGAAAAAAGCGTCCCGGAACGCGATACCGTGCTGGCCTATGGCGGAAAGATCGCCATCACCGGCGATCCCAAGAACCACAGCACCAAAGACCTAATTCAAGAAGCCCGCGAACGCTTCGGCAATCAGTGAAATGAAAAAAGAAAACCTGCGCAGGGTTCTTTTTATTCGTCTTTCGGCATTAGGAGACCTAGTGCATGCTTTACCGGCCTTTCGGCGTGTACGTGAAATTTTGCCTCATGCTCATATCTCCTGGCTGGTTGAGGATCGCTTCGCCGAAATCTTAAAAGACATCGATGGTCTGGATGAAAAAATTATTGTTCCCCGCCGCACAGCAAAGAACACGGAAACGTGGGAAGGAAAGCGCAATTCCTATCTTCGGACTCTCAATCATGTGCGGGATCGGGAATTTGACCTTGTGTTCGATTTTCAAGGACTTCTAAAAAGTGCAATCTGGACACGTTTGTCGGGAGCGCGGCATCGAATTGGCTATGGAGGCAAAGCGGCCCGCGAAGGTTCATGGTTGTTTTATACTCAGCGTGTCGATCCGCCGGCCAGCATTGTGCATATCATTGAACGCCATCTTTTTTTGGTTGGGAGTTTTTTTGAACACCCAACATTACCCGCCCCAAATGCAGCGCTTCCGGTTTATACAGAATTAAGCGAAAGAGTTGGGGACTGGCTGGCTCCATACCGTCAAAACGGTCCGCTTGTGCTCTTGAATCCCGGTGCGGGTTGGATCACCAAACAATGGCCCTCCGCGCTTTATGCACGCTTGGCTTGTGCATTGGTCGAAAGCGGCTGCCAAGTGTTGGCCTTATGGGGACCAGGTGAAAAAGACCTGGCGCGTGAAATTGAGGTCGGAGCCGCTTCTCCTAATGTCAACTTACTTCCCCCAACCAGCATCCATGAAATGATTGAAGTCATTCGGCAATGCGATCTCCTTGTGGCGGGCGATACCGGCCCGTTGCACATCGCAGCCGCCGTGGGAACACGAACGGTGGGCATCTTTGGACCATCAGAAGTCGAACGGAATGGTCCTTATGGCGAAGGTCAGTTGGCGGTGCGTAATGAGATCGAATGCTTGGAATGTTGGAAACACACATGCGGCCCGCCCCATGACCGGCGCTGCATGACTGAACTATCTGTAGAGCATGTGCATAAAGCGTGTGTGATTCAACTCGAAAGACAAAGCCATAAACTACAGAGCTAGCAAGGAACTTGGTGCAATCGTATGAAGGAACTGAGAATCGGAACACAATACAAAAAGTACCGGGTTTTCTTTGTAGGAACTCTGTTTGGTTTCATGTTTTGCACTCTTTTGGGCCATGCATCAGAAACCGGCCAAACATCGTTGCGGGTTTTGACCGGTCTCGATGTGCTCGTGAGTGAACGTTCCGAACTTATTGCCGGGAAAAAGCTGGGCATTGTTACAAACCATACCGCCTGTGACAGCCAAGGCCGGCATATCATTGATCTTTTGGCAGAAAAAGCCCAAATCACAGCCCTTTTCGGCCCGGAGCATGGAATACGCGGCGATTCTTCAGCCGGAGAAAATATCAAAGACGGCATCGATTCAATCACCGGCGCTCCGATTTATAGCCTTTATGGCAAAACATTCGAGCCGACACCGGACATGCTTCAAAATGTCCAGTTGATGATTTTCGATATTCAAGATGTCGGCGCGCGTTTCTACACTTACATCTCAACTTTGTTTGTGGTGATGGAGGCTTGTGCGCGCCACGACATCCCGATTGTCGTTCTCGACCGCCCCAATCCTATTGGTGGCATTCAAGTCGAAGGGCCGGTCATAAGCCCCCGGCTCCAGTCTTTTGTGGGTGTTGCCCCCATTGCCATTCGTCATGGTATGACCGTGGGTGAATTGGCCACGATGTTCAATATGGAGGGATTCATCGGCCACCGCATCGGCGCAAATCTCTCAGTCGTCCGCTGCAAGAACTGGGAACGCAGTATCTGGTATGACAAAACCGGCCTGCCTTGGCTGGCACCTTCGCCAAATATGCCATCTCTGGAAGCAGCAACGATTTATCCCGGAGGATGCCTGATCGAAGGCGCCAACCTATCTGAGGGAAGAGGTACGGATACACCGTTTGTAATCTACGGAGCGCCATGGATCGACGGCACAAAGTGGGCGGAAGCGCTTAACCAAGAAGGATTATCCGGTGTTCAATTTGAGCCGGTCACATTTAAGCCACGTTCGATTCCGGGAAAATCCGAAAATCCCAAGCATAAAGATAAAGACTGCGGCGGAATTCGCGTCGTTGTTACAGATCGCGGGGTGTTTCAACCTGTGGCCTGCGGCGTGGCGATGCTTTCAACCGCATATCAACAGGATCCGGGAAAATTCGAATTCCGCTCCAGCCATCTGGATCGCCTTTGGGGCAACCAACAACTCCGATATCACATCGAAGCCGGAACACCGTGGACTAAGATTATGGAGGAGACTCAGAAAAGCCTGCAACGTTTTATGGATGTGCGCAGCCGATATCTTCTATATCCTGAGTGATTCGAATTTCGCTTCTACGAGGCCATTACACCTTCATCCTTTTACACCAATCTGTACTTATGAAGAATTTGTTACAAAGACTCAAGCAACACCCGGCGGCCGTAAACACCTGCTTGTTATTCGCTTCAGTCTTTTTCACAATTCTCGCTTTTGAGGCGGCCGTAAGGCTCAAGCATTTCGCGGATCATCTTCGGGGCCATGATCATTTCGAATACGAAATGGACGAACGTTTGGGGTGGCGGGCCACCAGGAATTATATTTGGCGTGGCACAAAAACTGATGCGGGCGGAACGGCCTATCAGGTGGATATGTCAACCAATGAGCAAGGATTTCGTTTATTTGGCAATCCTGCGACAGAGAAAAAGAAAATCTTCGTTATCGGTGATTCTTTTACGCATGCCAAAGACGTATCCAACGATAAGGCCTATTACGCGCATTTGGGAACATTGTTGGACGCGGAAATTTTCGCTTATGGTGTTGTGGGGTATGGAACACTGCAAGAATTCATGATCGCCGATGAATATTTGGACTTGATCAAACCCGATTTGATTTTGCTGCAATTCTGCTCAAATGATTTCGCCAACAATTCACCGGCATTGGAGCGCCTAAGCCCGCAAAACAACAGCCGTATGAGAAGACCCTATCTTATAAAAGATGATCAAATTGAATATATCCTTCCTAAATCCTGGCCCGCATTACGGAACTTCGCCAATCATCATTCTCAATTCCTTGCGTTTCTCTTTTCGGCCTACGATGTTAAAAGCATGGATATACAAAATGATATCTTTCACTCTATTGTTCAAAATGAAACAGACTTTCCTGAGTACAAAGAGGCCGTAAAAACCACTCGCAAACTGCTGGAACGCCTAAAGAACCGTGCCAATCCGATTCCTGTCGCAACGTTTTGCGTCGGCGATTACAATCCCTATGCGCATGATTACCAAACGTTGTGTGAAGAATTGGAATTGATTCTTGTGCCGGGTGTCAAAAAAGCCATTCGCGAATACGAGAACCGGGGTGAAGTCGTATTGGCCGCCGACAAGGGGCATTGGAACGAGCGGGGACACCGGATTTGCGCAGAGGTATTGGCGGAACATCTAAATGCTCTATTGAAAGAAAATTAAAGGAAACACCTCCCCAATGCCCTGCCTGCGTACTCGTCATATTGTTGAAATCTTTGCCGCGTTGTTTTTGCTGGCCGTATTAACCGTTTCCGGACTGGGCCGTTTCAAGCGCGCGCAATCACTTTCAAGAATCGCGGATATCCACACCCATGTCAGCGAAATCCTGCATGCCCAGATGCTGCACCAACCGCGCTTTGCCGAAGCGAAAGAATCAAAGTTTTATCATGAGTACGCCGCGCATAATAAGGTCTTTAAATACCCAAACCTAAACCACCTCACCACGCCGGTGGCCTATTTAAAAGATATTCCCATCCATCCCTTTCATGCTGAAATCCAAGAACCGTTTGCGGCCTATGAAACAGGCGAGCATTTGGAAAATTTCCCGTGGGAAGCGCCCTTTGAGGCGCGCATTCTCGGCTCCAGCGCGTGGACAATCGGTCCCTGCATGATTGAGGCGGAAAGCGTCCAAGCCTTGGAACCGTACGAGCGGACTGCGGACAGTTTTCAAAGCGGCATCTTGATGGGGGAAAAGATGCATTACGATCCAAGCAACGGGATTTTCAGCGCCGGTTGGGTCATAGCCGACTCGGAAGGACGCCGCTCCAGCGGATTCAGGTTGATTGAATAGGAACCAGGCAAGCAAGCAGCATCTTTTCAGGGAATAGGCGTTGGGGATGGAATCGGTTTTGATTGTAAAGAACTTACATCACCGCCCCAAATTCTCTCTAAGAATGGGACGCCAAATCCTAAATCGAGCCCAATCCAATTGACCCCAAACCAAAATTCACCGAATACGATTGCCCCTACACCGAATAGAAGCACTCCGAGTTTTATTTCAGCCCAGAGATCTTCGCCAAATTGCCCCGCGAAAAGAGACCACATGTCCGGTGTGAACCAAAAGACAACGGCATCGATAAAATCCCCATCTCCCGGAAAAAGCATACGGGCAAACCACACGATAATTGGGATATCGATTAATACACAGACAACTAGATAGGCCCACTCCATAATCCGCTTCCTTCCCGCCCCGCCTGTTTGATACGCGCCGTATCCGGCCCGCTTATTCCGGCAGAGTCACATCGGCAAAGTTATCCATGATACGTTGATTCCGCATTGTTTGCAAAATCCGGTGGAAGTCATCAAAAGACATCGTCTGCTGTTCTTTCACCGCATACCGCCGCCAAGTGATCTTATTTTCGGCAGCCTCTTTTTTACCGACAATCAACATGTTGGGAATCTTGGATGTAATGGCATTACGCAGACGTTTGTTAAACGATTCGCCGGAATCGTCGATGTCGGTTCGGAACAAGTCGTTGTGCAGCACATCTTTGATTTTGTGCGCAAAATCCGCGACCTCATCGCTGATGGGAACAACACGCACCTGCAAAGGCGCCATCCAGGTCGGGAACGCTCCGCCGAAATGCTCAATCAAGAAACTGATAAATCGCTCATGCGTTCCGAGGGGAGCACGGTGGATACAGTAAGGTGTATGCTCGGCGCCATCCGGCCCGATATACTTCAGACCGAAACGTTCGGGGATGGCAAAATCGAGTTGGTTGGTGCTGGCCGTCTCTTCCCGGCCAATAACATTGGCAATCTGGAAATCGATTTTCGGACCATAAAAAGCCGCTTCACCCTTGCCGATCTCGTAGCGAATATCCATCCGGTCAACGACACGTTGAATTGCGGCTTCGCTCTCTTCCCAGGCCTTCGCATTTTCGACGTATTTCTCTTTTGCATCATCATGGATCGAAAAGCGCATCCAAAAATCGGTAAGCCGGAACATTTTGTAGTAGTAGCGGTGCATTTCGAGTACACGTTCGAACTCGTCTTCCACTTGTTCGGGCATGCAGTAAATATGCGCATCGTTCATAGCCATACCGCGCACGCGCAAGAGTCCGCTCAGCGCCCCGCTCTTTTCATAACGGTACACCTGACCATACTCCGAAATGCGCAAAGGCAATTCCCGATAACTGCGCGGCCGTGATGCAAACAGCATGTGATGATGAGGACAGTTCATCGGCTTGAGGTAATAAGGTTCCTCATCCTCAAGTTCCATCGGCGGGAACATATCCTCTTGATAATGCGGTAAGTGGCCTGACGTGTAATAAAGACTGGCCTTGGTGATATGAGGTGTAGCCACATGCTTGTAGCCCGCTTTGAATTCGACTTCTTTTGCAAGTTTCTCTAATTCATCACGGATCACGGTTCCATTGGGCAACCACATGGGCAGGCCGACACCGACCTTTTCATCAATCACATAAAGATCCAACTCCTGGCCGAGTTTGCGATGGTCGCGCTCCATGGCCAGACGGCGGAGTTCCAGAAAATCGTTCAGGTCTTTTTTCGAGTCAAAACCGAGGCCATAGATACGCGTTAGCATTTCTCGGTTTTCATCACCGCGCCAATACGCACCCGCGACCGTGTCGAGTTTGAAACAGTTATGCGGGATTTCTCTTGTATTTTCGACATGCGGCCCTTCACACATATCCATGAATGACCCATTGGTATAAAACGAAAGTTCCGTCTCGCCTTTAGACTTTAATTCCTGCGCATATTCCGCTTTCAATGTCGCGCCTCGCTTGCTCAACTCCTCAATGGCTTCATCGACGGGGATCATGCGCCGTTCAAATACTTGTTTTTCTTTCAGTATTTGGCGCATCTGTTCTTCGATTTCCGGCAGGTCATCGCTGGTCAACGGTTGGTCAAACAGAAAATCGTAATAGAAGCCGTTATCGGTCGGCGGCCCGAATCCCAATTGGGCATTGGGGCGCAATCGCAAGACTGCTTGCGCGAGAACGTGGGCGAGTGAATGGCGGCGGCGATAAAGATCGTCTTTGACTTTATCTTTGGTAGCTTGGCGCATTGGAAGACCTCAAACCCGGCTGCGGAGCCTGGAGTTGGGCCGCCCCAACAGCCGTGGACATTTTTCAAGTATAAGAATTACCGAAACTAATCAAACTTGAACGCAATGCAAGCGTTTCCCGGTCAAGGTACGCAGCCGTCACCGGGGATGGCAACCCCAAGCCATACGCTTGCCCCAAAGACGGATGAGACGCATCCTGTTGGTGAAAAGGAGACGCGACGCGGAATGTCCTTACGTTTCATCTTGGGGCGCTCGGGAACCGGAAAGACCCGGCAATGTCTGATCGAGATTGCTGAATTGGCACGCAAAGAGCCTCTGGGGCCTCCATTGGTACTGCTGGCGCCTGATCAGGCCACCTATCAGCTTGAGCGGGATCTTCTCTCAACCGGCGGTCTTGAAGGCTTTATACGTCCCGAAATCGTTTCATTCCAGCGGCTTGCCTATCGGATTCTGGAGGCAGCCGGTGGAGGCCAGCCGCCGATGCTGGGAGCCATAGGACGCCGTGTGTACTTGGCCCGCCTGGTCAAACAACATAGCGCCGAACTCCGCTATTTTGCTCGTAGCGCCCGGTTCACAGGCTTTTATGAGCAGTTGGATCGCGTATTTCGAGAATTAATGCTGCATGATATCGAAGCCGCCGATCTGCAGCACGCGGCCGAACAAGCGGCAGAAGATAAGCACGCGCCATCTCACCTCAGTGAGAAACTTCAAGATCTGGCATTGTTGGCAGGCGAATACCGGAAAGAACTCGGCACACGTTTCCTGGATCCGGATTATCCCATCACATTGGCGTCCGAGCACCTGGCACGGACGTCACGTTATCGCGGCGCACGAATTTGGCTGGATGGATTTGCCGACATCACCCCTCAGCAATTGCGTCTCTTGCGGCGGCTCATGCAAGGCGCGGCCTCAACATCTGTGGCTCTGAATCTTGATCAAAACTGCCTTAACGATCCGGAGCGGGAAGAGCCGGTCTTTTTTGCCACAAAAAACACCTACTACCGGTTGCTCGATGTTGGGAGAGATGAGGGCATCCTGCGCGGGCAAGATTGCATCTTTACTTCCCCACCCCGCCGTTACCAATCAAAAATCTTATTGGAAGTGGAGCAAGCCTTTTCTGCGCCAGGCGCCATTGCCCATTCGGCTGAAGATCATAATCAAGAAAGTCTGCGTATCGGCGTGTCACCGGACCGGCGCTCGGAAATCGCTTGGATTGCGCGTCAAATCATTAACTTAGTCCGCAATCAAGGAATCCGTTACCGTCAAATTGCCCTCGTGCTACGCGACCTTGAACCGTATGAAGCCCATATCCGCGAGATTTTCGGCATGTTTAACATCCCCGCGTTTATCGACCGGCGCGGAGATATGGCCCATCATCCGCTGGTGGAACTCGTACGTTCGGCAATTGAGTTGGCACGAGGCGGGTGGCGGCGAGATCCACTGTTCCGGTATTTGCGGACAGGATTCCTGCATAAGGGAGTATCCGGTATCTCGGATGAAGATATTGACCGCCTGGAGATGTACGTTGTAACTCGCGGCCTCGAACAACAGCGTTGGTCACGCGATGAACTTTGGACCTCTCAATTACCGGAATCGGAAGAAAGTTATGATGAAGCGCATTCTCGTAAGGAACCCGAGTTCGAAAACGATACGGATCCATTGGCTTGGAGGAACTCTGTCGAAGAACCGCTTCAACCGCTCTTTGCGCTTTTAAAAGAAGAACAGGCCCAAGCAGGAAAACTGGCCGAAATCCTTGAGAATCTTCTGGACCGTCTCAACGTCGAAGAAACATTGGAAACATGGCGCACGGAGGCATTGGAAAGCGGCGAACCCCAGTTAGCCCAGGAACACGAACAGGCCTATCAAGGCGTATTGGATGTATTGCAGGAGCTGCGAACTTCAGCGGGGCATTCCGGAATGCCGGTCCGGCAGTTGACTGAGCTTTTAGATGTTGGCTTGCAAGAATTAACGCTGGGCTTCGTTCCACCGGGTCTGGATCAGGTGCTCGTGGGCTCTATTGAACGTTCACGGCAACCGGAACTGCATACGGTCTTTCTGCCCGGGTTTTCGGAGGGGGCCTATCCCCTTGGTAAAGAACCGGGCGGCTTGTTGCCCGATGAAGACCGGGATTACCTCAATAATCTAAATATCGCCTTGGCGCCTTCCGCCAAACAAAAACAGCGTGGTGAACCCTATATAGCCTATGTAGCCCTGACACGCGCATCCCAAAGCGTGGTGCTGACATATCCATCCAGCGATGAAGAAGGAAATAAAATTAATCCATCGCCTTATATCGGTGAGCTGACGGCCCATTTTGGAAATGAGCTGATCGAAACACTCCCACGGGAACACGAACAACCTCCCTGCGATCCGTTCTCAATTGCAGCCTATATCGGCGCCTACCAAGGCCAAGTTTCACCTGAAGGACATCGGGCTCGCGCACTGTCCGAGAAACTTCAAGACTCGCCACGTATCGGACCGCTGCTCAAGATGATGAACCGGGCCTCACTGCAACAGCAGGCTGTACTCGATGACGATCTGGCAGATTTATTTAAGAAAAAAGATGTCTTTTTCAGTGTCTCGCGGCTTGAACGTTTTGCGGCGTGCCCTTTCCGGCATTTCGCGCAATACGGTCTAAAATTAAAGGCTGTTGAACCATTCGAACTTGAAGCAAGACACTTGGGTTCTATCGCCCATAAAGTCCTGCAGCTGCTTGTCAACACTTGGATCGAACAGAAAAGTCCCTGGAAAGATGTCGAGCCATCGGAAGCGATTGAAGAAGCGGACTGTATCTTGGATCGTCTGATCGCAACCGGAACGCTTACACTTTCAACCGAAAGCGCGCGTGAACAAAATATTCTCACCGATCTGCGCGAACACATCCATCGGACATTGGATGCGATGTTGGCCGGTGCAAGAGTAACCGGATTCGAGCCCGCCGATGTCGAATACAATCTCAAAGAAAGCGCTTTCAAAATTAAGTGCGAAGATACCAATGTTCATCTTGTCGGCTTCGTTGACCGGGTAGACATTTGTGAGCGGGGAGAACAGCGATTTTTGCGTGTGATCGACTACAAAACCAGGCAACTCAAATTTGAATGGCAAAAGTGGTTTGCGGGTTTGCAATTGCAGTTGCCGACTTACCTTTTGGCGCTTAGCCGGGAAAACCAAAACAGCATTCCTGTAGCCGCGCTCTATCTGCCCATTCGTCCGAACCGCCCGGATATCAGCGTGGACCTGTCCGGCGACACCGAAGCCGCCCGCAACGCATGGCTAGGCATGTATTGCCACCGGGGATTCTTTTCAAAAGATCATTACCAATTATTAGACAATTCCCTCGAGCCCGGTCAGAGTTCAGACTTTTATAAGCTGCAAATCACAAAAGGCAGCAAGAAAAAACCTCCACAGGTCAGCAGTGTGCAAACCGATCCGGTCCCGGCGCACGTGGTCAACCGAATTCTTGACATAACAGAGGAGCACTTACACAACCTAAGCACACAAATTCTCGATGGTTTAATTACGGTCAATCCTTACGATCTAAAAAAACAAATCCCATGCGATTATTGTGACTTCGGCCCGGTATGCCGGGTAGATGCACGCAATCATGATTACCGGAAAATCGAGAATCTGACCACAAAAGAACTGCAAAACAGATTGGGGGCAAACGATGAGTGATTTAATATCGCGTCTGCGCCCCAATCAACGAATCGCCGCTCAAGCGGACGGAAAAGAAATTGTCGTCACGGCAGGTGCGGGCACGGGTAAAACTTCGACATTAACAGGCCGTGCGTTGTATTTCTTGGAAAGCCAACCGGCGATTTCCATCGATGACTTCTTGATTATCACCTTTACCCGGAATGCCGCGGCCGAAATGCGCGAACGTATTGCTTATGAAATCAATCAACGCGCTAAGAACTCCATAAATACCGGCCACTGGCAAAAACAAAGAGTGGCTTTGCATCAGGCATCGATTGCGACATTAGATAGTTTTTGCCTGGACATACTTAGAACCTACATTCACGCCAGCGAACTCGATCCCGAACTTCAACTCATCGACCAAGAAGATGCCGCACTCTTGGAAACGGAAGTAATGGCACAGGTTTTCGATAGGCTCTATGCCCTTGATGATGAACGTGGCGGACAATTTAGGCGGCTGGTGGCTCATTTGGGGGGACGCGGTTTTGATGGTGATCTAGGCCAACGTGTGCGTTCGCTGCACGGCTTGAGCCGGGTGCAGCCCGATCCGGCCGAATGGCTGGACTTGGCGATAAACGCCTCAACTCAACTTCAAGGCTGGCGTGGTGATCCGGAAAATCGTTGGCGTCAAATCATCGAACGGCAACTAATTACAGAAACCGCATGGCTGGAACAAGAGACAAACCGTGCAATGGCGTGGGCATCCCGGCTGGGCGCATTAGAGGTCTATGAAGAGTTTCTTGTCTACGTTCTGGATCGAACATCTCGTCTGCTTCAAGCAAATCCAAGACCATTGATCGAACGCGTCCCGGAGGCATTCCCAATCGGACAACGGCTTCCGACAAAAGCCCGTAGCAGGGAATTGGATGAAGAAGCCCAAGCGCTTATCGAACCTCTGGTTCTAAGAGTCCGTCAGCGTATCAACAACCGATTGCGCAAAGGATATATCAATCTGCTGGACCCCAGGTTGGATGAATTGACCGGGCAGAGCGCCGCCACAGGAACAGCGCTGCTTCAGCTGGTACGCGATTATGCAGAAGTCTTTCAAAAACATAAGTTGGATGAACGGGTAATTGATTTTGCCGATGCCGAACAGTACGCCTATCAGCTGTTGGCCCGGGATCAAGCAATTCAAGACCGGTTACGAAACCGGTATAGGCATGTTCTGGTTGATGAAGTACAGGACATCAATCAATTGCAGGATGCGATCATCGGCTGTGTTGCCGATGAAAATAAAAACAACCTGTTTGTTGTCGGTGATGTAAAACAATCCATTTACGGATTCCGGCTGGCTCAACCAAGATTGCTGATCGAGAAGTTGGAAGAAGCCGAAAAAACCGAGAATGCCACGGCAATCCAACGCATTGATCTGAAGGAGAATTTCCGCAGCCGCAAAACAGTCATCGAAGCGGTCAACACAATTTTCAGTCGCCTCATGCAAATGGATTTCGGCGGCATGGCCTATGATGAGCGTGTAAGGTTGACTTATCCGGAAGATCTTGACGAACCGCTCTACCAGGGGCCGGATACAAAAGTCGAGCTGTGTATCCTCGAAAAGCCCGGAGCGGAATCCATTGAAGGCGAAGCAGAAGAACAAGCATCCGGCGATGGACCAGTAACTGAAACTGACTCCAATTTGGCCGAACGGGACATGGCCCGCTGCGAAGCCATCTATTTACGGCGGCAAATACAAGATTTATTCGACGCTGGTTCAGGAAAAACCAAAGCACAAATCAAAGATCGTGAAACAGGAACCAATCGGGATATTGAGCCAAGGGATATTGCGATCCTGCTTCGCAGCCCACGCACATCGGGTGAGGTATTTGCATCTGAACTTCAAAACGCCGGTTTCCGTGTATTCGCGCAGCTAGAGGGCGGGTATTTCGACACACCGGAAATCCGGGATATCGAATCGATCCTGCGCAGTATTGAAAATCCCCGGCAAGACATTCCTTTTGCCGCATACTTGACCAGCATTGCCGGTGGGTGCAGTTATTCCGATTTGGTGCGAATTCGCAGATCAAGCGAAACAAGAACGCTTTGGGATGCCGTACAAAAATGGTATCAGGATGCCCCTGAAAGCAATCTACAGCAGCGCGTCCATGCAGCACTGGAACACCTCAATCTTTGGCGGCGCGATGCTATACAAAAACCGTTGGCGGACCTGGTTTGGGATGTTGTACACAATACGGGGGTTATGGCCTATGCCTTGTCTCAACCGCTCGGACCGCAACGCCGCGCCAATCTTCTGGACTTTTTAGATCGCGCGCGGCAATTCAGCCGTTTCCACACTCAAGGTCTATCCCGGTTTTTGCGCTACCTCGAACACCTGCAGGAGCGCGAAACACAGGTCACTCCTCCCAGCACCCTCGCCGAGCACGACAACGTCATACGAATTATGAGTGTTCATGCCGCAAAAGGCTTAGAGTTTCCCGTTGTTTTTCTTCCGCAACTTGGCAGGCAATTCAACATGCAAGACACACGCACCAGCGCAATCTTGGATGATGAACTCGGTCCATGTCTAAAACATATTGCTGAACCTGACAACGTACGCGTGGAATCATTGGCCCATAAAGTCGCTGCCCAACGCCGCCGCAACCGGGACTTGCAAGAAGAATTGCGCATTTGGTATGTCGCACTCACACGGGCGCGGGAGCGTCTCTATTTGATTGGTACGGCCAGCTGGAAAAATCAACCACAACGTTGGTACAGCGCCGTCGATCCCGAATCCGAAGCGCTTCCGGTCAGCTATCTAGAGAGTTGCCATACGCCGCTCGATTGGTTTGTGCCAACAACTTTGGCATCAGGCGCATCCTTTGCCGGTGCAATCAATCTTCTGCAAAACAGCGATCCGGATTGCCCAATTGAACTGAGGCATCTGCAAAGCGAAGAAATCTTCAGTTCAAATGAAGCAGAACAGGATAACGATGAAGATTCACAAGATATCCTAGAATCCGATGATTCGGCTATCGACTTGGATCAAGAGGATAACGCCTTCATTCAAGAGACATTAAAAGCGGTCGATTGGATCTATCCATACGCCGATGTCGTGAACCTCTCCGCCAAAGCCTCAGTTAGTGATTTAAAACGTGCCTATTCCCTAACCGGCGAAGATGGTGAGAGCGTCCACCCGGCAATTCTCCCGCCGAATCCGGTGCGCAGCCTGGCCAAGGTCGCAGAAGACCGTCAGGCCACAAAACGCGGCACAGCCACACACCGTTTTCTGGAGCATGTTTCTCTGGAGAAAATAAACACTTATGCGGATTTGAAAACACAATTGCAGGGACTCATAGACCGAAAGTTGTTTTCCGATGACGAAGCGAAACTGGTTGATCTACAAGCCGTGGAATGGTTTTTCTCGACACAAATAGGGCAACGTTTCGCAGGCAATCCCGGCTCTGTGTATCGAGAATGTCCCTTTACGCTGGCGGCCTCGGCCGATGAGATATGGACACAGCTAAAGGGTCAAAATTACAGGGAGATGCTGCATATTCAGGGTGTAATTGACGCCATGCTTGTTGATGACGAAATCACCATCGTTGATTACAAAACCGACCGTGTCCCTAAAGAAGCGTTACGTGCCTATGCGTCCAGATATCACGTACAATTACAGTTGTACGCACGCGCAGCAAAGGCGATCCTTAAAAAAGAAGTTCGTGAAGCGGTGCTGGTATTTCTGACACCCAAAGAACTAGTAAATGTGCCTATCTAGATTATTGATACAAATGTTGGTCAGTACTAATAATATCCCCACTGGAATTTAGACCGTTTGACATTTGGTAGAAGATAGGGTGAATGGCCGGATCCATTTGGGATAGTTGTACAACCTGACCTGTCCAACCGTAATCCGTATCGGCATCAGGCCCGGATGAAAGACAGATATAGCATACGCCGGCTTGATTATAGGCCTGCGTACGAGCTTTTTGGTCCGCGTTGCCCGGCTTGATCTTCGAACCGTAATCGTAATATTTTCGGTTCCCGACTTTGGGAGGAAAGATATCGCGGGCAATATCAATACTGTTTACGTAGGCAATAGGTGACGTAAGTTGAAAATAGGTTCTTCCGTCTTCTGTTTCACCGCCAAGATCCAACGGGCAGTTGTTTTGATCGACCATATAGGATCCGATGGCGGTTTGGAGAGATTTCATATTCCCATAAACCTGCGCGACCTTGGAGCGGGTTTGCGCATTTAGGAAATTGGGGACAGCTATTGCAGCCAAAATTCCGATAATCGCAACAACAATCAGAAGTTCAATCAGAGTAAAACCTCGGCGGGACATGTTCCTCTCCATCTTATTATGCTGAAATACGCAAAAACGCCCATCAGAACACGATATCAGCGTTGTTTGCTTAGAAATTGTTATAACGAATATAAGCCATAAACAGCTCAATACTGAAGGTATTCTTAAAAAAGACTATAGTCAATTCAGGGATAAATGCCACGTCAGGTAAAAAGTTTTGACATAAAAATACAAAATAACTGTGTATATATGACATGCGGCGGCATTTCTACTTTCAACGGCATAACTTGAATCTCCAAATGACAATATAGAGTGAAAAAAGCACATTCTTATGCCGTAAATTGCGGTCGTGCCATTCCAATTCGATTAATGAATCTGTTTCTATTATTAGGATCATAATACTACTTTCATAGTAGTGGCAATTGCCGAAAATCGATGAAGGTCAGAAGATGAAAACAAGAGTAGACATTCATTATGGGATCGAAGCAGAAACGCCGGTTTAATTACTGAAATATTTGCTGATCGGTACTGATAATATCGCCAAGTGAATTTATGCCGTTTGAAGCTTTATAAAAAATATAGTGAACATCCGGATGCCTTTGAATCATAAGCACATATTGCCCCGGCAGACTATATTCGGGATAGTCGGTGTGGGCCAAATCCGGACCGGAAGATGCACAAACATAGGATATACCGGCCTCCGAAAAAGCCTGAGCGCGTTCATCTGGATTTCTACCGTTCAGTTTGATTTTCGAACCATAATTATAATATGAGGGATAATGGTGAATTCCAAAAAAAGTATCACGGGCAATCTCGATGCTGTTCACATAGGCGATAGGAGTCGTAAGTTGATGGTAGGTTGAACCATCCACCACTTCCATCCCCAGATCGAGGGGACTACTATTTTGATCAAGCGTATAGGCGCTGATCGCTGTTTGTAACGATTTCATATTTGAATAAGTTTGTGCGACCCTGGAACGGGTTTGCGCATTTAAAAAATTGGGAACGGCAATAGCGGCCAAAATCCCAATAATCGCGACTACGATCAGAAGTTCAATCAGAGTAAATGCTCTGCATGACATATGACTTTCCACCCTCTTGCTTGAGAGAACAGCAAAACACCTATCCGAACATTTGTATCGGCATTAAATACCTAAGTCAGTTCATGGGATGCTCCCCAATCGTAACTGATGTTTTACTTATAGCGTATTTTTCAAAACAGCAATAGCCGGTTAAGTGACATTCTGTGGCTGCAAAATGATTTCCAATTGATGTATACAAACGCGAACACTTTTTTCTCTTAGTCGACAGGCTAATCTCAAACAAGATAAACTCGATTCATCGTAAAGGAACCCACACAAGTGCTAAAAATCAAAGCAGTCCTATTCGATCTGTTTGGAACGCTGATCCCCTGCTTTCAAAAGTCTGAATTTATTCAACTTATCGCTGAGATGGCTGAAATCCTGGAAGTCGATGCCAACGCATTAGAGGAACAATGGCGGGAAACCAACGTTCCCCGGGCAATAGGCAAACTCAAAGACTCAGAAGAAGCATTAAGGGCAATCATGTCGCAATTAGGAGGCTCATTGACTAAAGATAAAATCCGCGCCGTTCAAGAACGTCGACGGGCCTTTATCCAACCTCATATGAAACCATTTGAAGGCGCGGAGCAGGTATTAAGGGATGTAGCCAAAAGTGGACGGAAGTATGCTCTTGTTTCGGATTGTTCGGCGGAAATCCCGGAGAATTGGCCAAGTTGCCCTCTGAGCCATCTATTTGAAGTGACCGCATTTTCTTGCCAAGTAGGCCATAAGAAACCCGAACCGGAGATTTATTTGTATGCATGCCAACGTCTTGGCGTCGAACCCGAAGAATGTGTCTTTGTCGGCGATGGTGGCAGTAATGAACTGCGCGGGGCAGAAAACCTGGGAATTACTCCGATCTTGGCGGACTACCAAGAAAATGCCTTTCGATATGACGAAGACCGGAATTGCGAACTCCGGGCAGAGAAAATCCTCGATATTCCACGGATAATCGAAGAGATTGAATCCCATCGCGCTCAAGATTCCTCAACGTGACCAAGATTCCGGTGTCATGGATACTAATGCTGTGAATTCCGCTCCTCTTAAGTCAATCCGGATCAGAAATTGGCGCAACATCGAACAGGCCGATGTTGAACTCGATTCTCGACAAACCATCCTGCTTGGTTGTAACGGCCAGGGAAAAAGCAACTTTCTCGAAGCGGTATATGCTTTGGCCACGGCAACTTCACATCGAACCCATCGAGATGAGGAACTCATCCGCTGGGACCAGCCAGCCGCTTATCTCCGCGGAGATATTGCCATAGAGGATGGCGAGTTGCGCATTGAATTGGGTTTGGAACGGGATCCAAAACAGAAGCGCGTAAAAGTCGATGAAATTCCCCTTACACGCCTTTCAGACCTATACGGTCTGCTCCGGGTGACGCTTCTTGCACCTGAGGATATGGCCATCGTTATCGGGAGCCCTGAAAACCGCCGCCGTTATCTCGATATGGCCATTGCGCAGCTAAACCGTGAACATGTCCGTACACTACAACAATACCGGCGGGCAATCCGGCAACGGAATCAAATCGTCCGCTCGCTTTATGGCAAGCCACAAAATTCCCATGACGCACATTTGGATGCCTGGGATCATCAAGTTTCCGCTCTCGGAGCCGAAATCATGTATCGTCGAGCCGAGTTTATTACCGAGCTTGCGCCCCTGGCTTGTCATTATCACCATGCACTAGCAGGAGACGGTGAAGAGCTTAGTCTGGATTACCGGCCAAGTGTTGCTTGTGAGCGAGGTCAAGAAGAACAATCGCTCTTTGAGACGCTGGCCAGCCGCCGGACCAGGGATATCGAGCAAGGCAATACCAGTGTGGGACCGCATCGCGATGATCTCTCGCTTCGACTCGATAGGCGTGAGCTAAATGCCGCAGCCTCTCAAGGGCAAAGGCGAACCGTCGCGCTGGCACTGCGTTTGGCCGAGGCGGAAACCATCACCGGCCATGGCCGCTTCGCCTCGATGTTATTGATTGATGATGTGGTTTATGAAATGGATGTCGAGCGTAAATCTCGATTTTGGAGCGCTATTCCGCAATCCACCCAACGGCTCGTGACATCCACACATATACAGTCGTTGGGACAGGAACACACTGAAGGTCGAATTTATCATGTCGAACATGGAACAATTTGTGATGCTGGATCGTGATGGTGTCGTCGCCGTTAACCGTCCTGATTTTACAAAGTCAACCGATGAAGCGCTGCTAATGCCGTTTGTAGCGGAAGCAGTAGCCAAACTCCATTCATTGGGAATCGGTATTTTGATCTACCATCACGAAAAAGGGGTTGCTGCCGGAGCGCTTGACTCTGCAACCGTGTCAACCATTAACAATCACATCATCCAACTCATCGATGAATACGTAGAACCCAAAGTAATCAAAGCCATTGTTTCTACGGATACTCCAATAACTGAAGAAATGCCGGAAGTCAAAATCAAAGCCGGCTTGCTGCTTCGAGCGGCGCAACAAAATAGTGTGGATTTAAGGAAGACGTGGATTATTGGCGATGAAGAGGCGGATATGGAAGCAGCGTGGCTGGTTGGCGCGAGAACCTGCCTGGTACGGACCGGGCGGGGACATATTGCAACCCGCGTATACGGTCACAAACCGGCCGACGCCCGAAAACCGGACGTCATGGCAAAAGACGTATTTTCCGCTATCAATAGAATATTCGCTTGAGAATACGCGTGTCCCGTAGAACAAAAAAACTCTCTCCAATCGCTGCGGCTTTTTTGCTTGGCCTCATTTTGGGACGTTTCTTTCCGTCAGACACTCAACTTGTGCCTGTACAAGACGGCGCAATTCTCCGAGTGGTTGATGGTGATACCGTAGTTCTGCAATACAACGGACAAGAGGAACGCATGCGTCTGCTGCGCATTAATACCCCCGAGCGCGGTAAGACGGGTTATGACGAGGCAACTCAGGCCCTGGAAAAACTAGTCTCAGGCCAGGCTATCCGAATCGAATTTGAAGAGGGAAAAGTTGAGCGCGATAACTATGGTCGTTTGCTTGGTTATATCTTTGCCGGAGACCGGAATGTAAACATTGAAATGGTCCGGCAAGGCTGGACATCTTTCTGGACACGCTACGGCGAAGGCCGCTATGCGGCTGCTTTTCGGGAAGCCGAACAGGAGGCCCGCGCCGAACACAGAGGGCTCTGGGCTTTGGATCAAACTGACACCCAAGAGGCTCCTCAAAACGGTTAGCCAGCCGCGCCAATGCCCGCAACCGGCCCATTTATCGAAAATCAGACCTTTGGAGAATTGTTCCAGCGCACGCAGGCCAGTACGCTTTGGGAATCATGTTATTTCAGAATCCAACGATAATGGGCATCGATGCCGGCGGAACCTTCACCGACGTGGCTCTTTTAGACAGGGTCACAGGCGAGGTTTTGCAGCGCGCTAAAGTTCCCACCCTTCATGAGAATATCCGCCTTACGCTTGAAACCGCTCTGGATTCGGTCGCGGCCGATCCCGCTCCGGAGAGCATCTCGCTGGCATCCACATTGGCAACCAACGCTTTGGTCGAATCTCGTGGGGGTAAAACCGGCCTTCTATTGATCGGTTATCCGGAACGTAACGCTAGAAATATCTCCAGCCTGCCCAAACGTGTCGTGAATGGACGGCACGATGTGACCGGACTGGAAGAAGAACCGCTGGATGAGAAAGCCGCCCTCGAGGCGGGATTAAAAATGGCCGATGAGGGAGTGGGATCGATTGCAATCTCCAGTTATGGCGGATCACGGAATGCGGAGCATGAACGTTGCGCACAAGCTCTCTTATCCGAACATTTGAATCTGCCGGTTCTGGCAGCCGCGGATGTGACAACCGCCCTGAATTGTGAAGTCCGCGCCGCCACAGCTGCCGCCAACGCCCGGCTGTTGCCGATCATCGGCCGTTTGGTCGACTCTTTGCTCGAAGCAATCCAAAAACGAGGCTGGCAGAGCACGGTCTATCTGGTCAAAGGGGACGGTACGTTGATGTCTCCATCGGAGGCTCGCGAACGTCCTGTCGAATTGGTGCTCTCCGGACCGGCGGCGGCTTCGCTCGGTGCGCGCAGTATGGCTGGAATAGAGCGAGCCATTGTCGTCGATATGGGAGGGACAACAACCGATCTCTCAATGGTCGCTGAAGGATGTTTCCTGGGTAGCGATGGCAATGCCTTGGGAGACTCCCGAAGCGTCGTACGTGTAGGGGATCACCGGCTGTCTCTGGCAATCATCCGCTCACGCACAATTGGTCTGGGCGGCGATAGTTTTCTTCAAAAAAAACGCGGACAACCGCTGCAAATCGGTCCGGAACGGGCAATCCCACTCGTGCGCCTATTTAAGAAGCACGCTGATCTCGGCAATAGCTGGAAGGAGATTGAATCCAGTGGCATCGCCACTTGGGAGGGACTGCCGCCTGTTGAGTTTTTTGTATACGGGCTGGGAGAAGAACGTCTGCCCGATCTGCACCCTCAGGAAAAACAAATACTTGCCGCGCTACAGGAAGGCCCTCTCTCAAGGCCCGGTCTATCCGCAAAAATCGGATACCAGCGGATTGGCCTCTTGGCTGTGGACCGTCTTTTGGCAACAGGCGCAATTCAACGCGCGGCTCTGACACCAACCGATATCTTGCACGCATTGGGACTCTACCAAGACGCCGATCCTGAACCTGCCATCCAGGCGCTGAAAATTTGGGCACAGCGATTCGGAGGCGAATGGCGGCAGATTGCCGAACGTTGCCGTATGGCTGTGGGTCGTGAGATGGCGTTGGCTCTTTATAATGTCGGATTGTGGCGGATTGGCCGCGAAGACATTTTCCCGGATTCGGAGATGGGGCTGGAGATTTTCAACCGGTTCTGGAGTGAATCCGATGGCGCCGACCTTGTGGCGCAATTTAGACTTGCATGTCCGGTCGTCGCAGTCGGCGCCCCCGCCCAGGCTTGGATATCCCCATTGGCCTCAAAGTTGGGAACAGAAGTCATCGTGCCTCAAGATGCCTCTGTCGCCGGAGCCGTGGGAGCGGCGCGGGGCCGCCATGAAATCCGGGCGGAAATCGAGTACCGTGCTGACACAAATGGTGGATACACAGTTCACGGTCCCAATGGCCGTCACGATTTGGAAGAAGCGGACGAGGCCCGCCGGCTGGCAAAACGATTGGCCTTCGATTTTGCATCTGAACGTGCAGAAGCGGCAGGCATGAAATCTCCGCAAATCACAGTGGATTCCAGCGAACATAAGGTCGAAAGTGACGGCGGAGGCGAAATTGTTGTTGGTGGATGGGCAAGGGCATCGGCAACTCCCGGAGCGTCTCCGTTGTTAGAACGAAACTAATACGGAACATGCTTATCCGCCCCGTAAATTTGTGAAATTGGTTATATGAAAGCCAAACAATGGGCAGCACAATCAACGACGCATTTGACTTTTTCAGTACAATCGAACGCGACATGAGAACGGTCGCAGAAGAAAAAGGTCTTCAATTTGAAATGATCTTGGGGACAATTCAGAATAGCCTCGCAATTGATCCGGATCCATTGCGTCAAGCCATTATTCATTTAATCGAAAATGCAATTGAATTCACCGATTGGGGAAAAATTGAACTGCGCATCCGTCAGCAAGACGGCACTTTGATCATTGAAATCGAAGATACAGGTCACGGCCTTTCCGGTGATCACCCTGAAGATGTCTTTGACGCTCCGGGGTTGGCAAAGACGATGCAAGACATCAAACTTCTAAACGGCACCATAACACCGCACACAAAAATTAATGTGGGAACTCAATTCACAATCGGGATTCCTTTGGAAAATTGAAACCATCTATTCCGCCAGATTCATCGGATTCTCAACAATCCGGCTCATTTCAGTTGCCGCCGATTCTGCATGAGCGATGGCCTGAGTTGGCCAACCGGCTTCAAAACGAATCGCCAAACCGCCGCAGCCTTATGCAGGCTATTGACTGGCAAAACTGGTGGCAAAACAAGCGAAGAAATCCCACGCCAAGCGTATCCCCGGCTGCTCATGTACTTCTGATCGGACTTGACGATCCACAACAATTATCTGTCTTGGCGCAACAATGGGGAGACGAACTGACATTTATTCATATCATCGAGCCTGATATCGATCATTTATGTTGGTTGGCCGGGCAAAACGAGATGCTCTCGTGGCTAAATCATCCACGGCTTACGATTCGCATGGATTACGATCCAGCTCAGGTTGTAGCCGGTCTGGCGGCATATGGCCCCTCAGTGGGCGTCAATGGAATGGATGTTTGGCTGGCTCCATCACTGGAGACACGCCGTCATGAATTCGAGACTTTGCAGTATGTGCTGAAGTCTTGGATTCTGGCCGAACGGCAGGATGTCCAAGTCCGTTATAAACAACGTGGACGTCCATTGGCCAATGTCATTCTTAATTCTCCCCGTATGGTTGCGGCCCACGGATTGAAAGAACTAAAGGATTGTTTTCAGGGGATTCCGGCATTTCTAATTGGCGCAGGACCATCACTGAACAATTGCCGTCAGCACTTAGCCGAGGCGGGCAAGCGCGGCATTATTCTACTAGCCGATACCGCACTCACTCCTGTCATAGAAATGGGAGTTAAGCCGGATGTTTTGGTTACATTGGATCCATCGCCCGCCAATCAAGCGCATTTTGCAGAGGCAAGCGTTCCCTCAGAGACGATTGTTGCTTGGTCACCTGAGGTCTATAGAGGTGTCCTGGAAAGAATATCCCCGGACCATTCGACTGTGGCTGTTCTCGATAACGAGAGCCCTCTTGCATCAGCAATGGGCAATGATGCCGGCATTGAAGGCGCATTACCCCGTTCTCTCCAAACCGGTGAAATGACCTACCGTTTGGCCGAGTATTTGGGCTGCAATCCGATTGTTTTGGTCGGTTACGATTTGGCGATTCCGGCCGGAGGTGCAACACACGCCGATGGAACGGCATTACGCCGCCAGACTCAACCAGCCGATGCGCAGGGGCGTATTGAGGTTGAGGGTGTGAATGGAATCACCGGATCATTCCAAAGCGCCGTGGAATCCGAAACCGGCTTGGATGGCAAACAAATCCATATTCCTCCCATATTCCGGCTTTACCGGGAACGCCTGGAGGAATTAATCAAAAACAGTTCTGCAGAAGTTATCGATGCAGGCGGAAGCGGCGCGCGCAAAAAAGGCGTACAAATCGAAAACCTGGCAACTCTGCTCCCAACCATGCCTGAACGCGAACAAATAAAGCCGCCTTTAAATCCAATCTCAAGACAAGAAGCAGAAAATCGCAGGGCAACACTGAGCGATTGGATGGACCGAATCAAAGCGGCCCTGAACCAAGCGTTAGTCCATGGGAAAGAGTTTGAGAGTACATTGCAGATGTGGCCCCAGGTTGCTGAGGATTCCGCCGTGCAACCGGTGCTTGAAGCACATCAATCTTTCCAAGGCATTTGGGACCGGCTCCAAAAGCAGGGACTATACATTGAGGTAATCCAACCCTGTCTATTGCATTTGATCTACCGGCAGCTGGAGGTCTTGCGCACAGGCAACACCTCAACAAAACAACTTAGCGAGCAGTTACTGAAAAAGAACATTGACATCTATAGAGAATACGATTCGACTCTGAAAGGATTTCTTACCTTCGTGGACTATGCCCAAAATGCCCTCACAAGTTCTCAAAACTGAAACCTCAACAGATGGCTTGATTTAACGGGGATATTCTTGACATGGCCGGAGCCGCTGGGTAGTTTTTTGAAAAGCGGTGAACTTCCCGCTTCTTTTTTTTGCGGAAAACTGGTTGACTTGGTCAACTAATCTGAATGTCGAGGTCTATCGGACACACAACAAGCAACCGTGACACTGATACCCCGGCAAGAAGACAAGTTCTGTATTTACAGTGCATTACAAAAGAAGCGGCGGTTTTGCCCAAAATCAGATTGAACATTTGAAAGGTCCAATCATGAGCGAAACAACAACAATCAGCCCTATCGATCTTACCGACGCAGCAGCGGCTGAAGTCAAACGGCTAATGTCTGAGCAGAACCTTCCTGAAGGAACCGGGCTTCGCGTCGGCGTGAAAGGCGGAGGCTGTTCTGGATTGTCATACGCCCTCAATTTCGAAAACAAAGAGCGTGAAGGCGACCGTCAATTCACGATCAAGGACATCAAAGTCTTCATCGATCCTAAAAGTCTGCTTTATCTCGCGGATATAACCGTGGATTTCACAAGTGGTTTGAATGGTTCCGGTTTTGTCTTTAACAATCCTCACGCGACATCGACATGCGGTTGCGGAAGTTCTTTTAGCGCATAAGGCCCAAACCAATATGAGTTTAGCGAATAGCGATTACACGGTATTGCCGGGAAAAGACACAGTCTCGGAGATTCAAGAGGCTCTGTCTCCGGAAGATATGCAACGGCGATACCGTATTTTCGTCTTATTTGCGGCATCCATCCGGCAGCTAACAGGAAGCGATTTCATCTCCGGCCAGATCGATGAAAACGTAACGGATGCTCAGGCCGATGCCCTTCGATTTTTGCTGCTTAATGAAAACGTCTCTATGGGCGAAATCGCGTATGGGTTGGGATACAGCATTTCGGGAGCAACAAAAGCCATGAACCGTTTGGAGGCCAAGGATTGGGTGGCAAGACAAACAGGGTGGAGCGACCAGCGGGAAGTGGATGTGAAGCTTACTCCCCGGGGGCGCGCCTTGGCCATGCAGATACTTGAAGCAACCTCCAAACGCGTGGATGAGATGGCCTCACGCATGCCGCCGGAGTTTATGGAACGCTTGGAATCTGTTCTGGAAGAGTTTGTCGGCTATTACGTGAACGATGAACGTTTGGCTAAAGAGCTCTGCGTAGCCTGCGGATTTGAAGGGGGAATAGACTGCTGTAAAACACAAGTCGATTGCATTGTTGCCAAATCACAAAGAAGAATTCTCAACGGTGAAAATGGCCGTCAATCATGTAAGGCAAATCGCAAAAATTCCGCCACGGTTTGCCGAATCCAACCTCAGAGCCAGCCCGATAAGTGAAGCGATCATACCGGCCAAGAATTAGTTAACTTACAACCCTGCCACATTGCATAGTATTCTTTGCTTAGGCCGGGCCTGGAATCTGCGCATTACCCAAGGCCTCATCGGCAAAAATTGTATTGGTACCACAGATAAATGATTGAGCCGGAACAACTTGCGGTCTTGCCTCATGAGCCAGGCGTTTATCTCATGCGCGGGGCATCGGGCAAAGTCGACTACATCGGCAAAGCCATCGATATCCAAAAGCGCGTCCGGTCACACTGCGCCCAAAAGGGAGGGACATACGCATCACCGTTTGTAGAGAATATCGAAGAAGTGGATTATGTCATCACCGGCAATGCGCGTGAAGCATTGATTCTTGAAGATTCCCTGATCAAAGAACACCTGCCGCTATACAACATAAAACTCAAAGACGATAAGCGGTATCCCTACTTAAAGATAACTATGGCGGAAGAATTTCCGCGCGCGTATTTGACACGGACGGTGGAGCGCGACGGGAGCCGTTATTTCGGCCCCTATACACATGTCACGGCAGCCCGGAGGACACTGGCCGCATTACATGAAATCCTGCCTATGCGGACCTGCAAATATCCTTCGGAAGACTTACTCAAAGTCCGTCCGTGTGTTGAATATGAAATGGGCCGTTGCTGCGCGCCCTGCGGTAGTATTGTGAATGCCGAAGAGTACCGCGAATTATGCGAAGATATGATCGAATTCTTAAAAGGCGATACGCGAACGGTGATCGAGACACTTACCGAACGGATGCATCGGTTCAGCGATTCGCTTCTTTTCGAAAAGGCGGCCATGTACCGCGATATTTTAAATGCGGCGCAGACATTTGCAGAAAAACAAACGATTGCCAAAGACACACATTTTTCTGAGGATTATCTAGGCTATGGCCGGGCGGGAACTTCGGCCTGTATGCATGTTTTAAAAAGGCGCAACGGCAAAATCGTAGCCACAACGCATCACTTTTTAGACGCTACGGATCAAAGCGGCCTGGTCGATATCTATGTGGCTTTTATCGAGCAGTACTATAGCGATCAGCCGGACATCCCCCGGAAATTAGTATTACCGATTTCACTCGGCAAAGCGCTACGGGAGGCGGCTGAATGTTGGATATCCGATCTGGCCGGTTTTAAAGTCCAATTGCATCACGCCCAACGTGGAGCAGAGGCAAACACCGCCGCCATGGCGCAACGCAACAGCATGCATAAAGCCGAACAGCGGCACCGCAAACTTCACGGCCTTTCGCAACGCGTCGAAAGCAGCGTAATTTCGCTCCAAGAAGCATTGGGGTTGGATCGTCCGCCTCTGCGTATTGAAGGCTTCGATATTTCCAATACTCAAGGAACCGAAATCGTCGCTTCAATGGTCGTTTTTCAAGACGGACGGCCGCTGAAATCCGACTATCGCCGCTTTAAAATTCAAGGTTTGGATGCCCCCGACGACTTCGCCTCAATGCGCCAAGTACTCATGCGCCGCTGGAGCCATGGAGAAAATTCGGATATCGATGAAAAGAGACGTTTTGCCTCCCCTCCGGATCTAATCTTAATTGACGGCGGCAAGGGGCAATTGACGGCGGCATCCGACAGCCTGAAGGAAATGAATGTGAAGAATATTCCTCTCTGTTCCCTGGCAAAAAGAGAGGAAGAAATCTTTTTGCCGGATGAGGAAGATCCAATTAAATTGCCATTGCGGCATGAAGGCTTGCAACTTTTGCAGCGTATACGCGATGAAGCCCACCGGTTTGCGATTACCTACCACCGTCTGAGGCGCGGCAAAGCCATGCGCCACTCACGACTGGCCGAAATTGAAGGAGTGGGACCGGCAACCGAACGAAAGTTATTGAAACACTTCGGCTCGCTCAAACGGCTTGCGGCAGCCCCTGCGGATGAAATCGCACACATCCCGGGAATGTCTAAAAAACTTGCAGAACGTATCCATGCGGAATTAAATCCGAGCGGAGAATAGGCCATCCATCCCCCCCACCAGGCCGGAGTGCTAACCAATGGTGGATCAAAGAAAGAACGAATACGCCGAAAATGCCGAAAATTATCTTCCTACGATTTTGGGGATAGCCAAGTCTGTGTTTTACTCTTTGCTCAGGCCATAAGCAGGGAGAGACTTTCTGATACTGACACTTCCTGTTTTGCAACCACTTGTATTTCATAAAGTTGTAAAAAGATAATTAAAATCGGCGTGAAGGCTGTTTTTGCGCCCGGCACACTGAAACAGCCAAGGCGGAAATACTGGAAATCTTTCGAGGATATTGGGGCGCGTATGTTACATCTTTAATTCGAACCTGAATAGAAGAAAAAAGATAATATTTAAAAATTTCCATCCACAATTAATCCACAAGGCACGCCTGTGCCTTTATGGCACAAAGTTGTCAAATGCAATTATTTCAACAATTATTCACCAAGGTGATTGACACCCCAGAGAAACGCAAAGTATGATTAAAACCGATCATGATCGGACCTCCAAGACCGGGACTTTTTCACCCCCCTTCTCGAGGAAAATGTAACCCCTTATGGGAAATAAAGGTTTGAAGGAGAGAATAAAATGAATAGGTTTATTTCAGTTTGTTTCGTCGTTTTTTTCTTGGCCGGGCTGTGTGCTCTACCCGCCCAATGTTATGAGGAGGAAATTCAACTCACTTTTTCCACCGATGTGAATCACTCTCTTGATAACAACCTCAACTGGTCTCCGGACTGCCGATGGATTGCGTATGACACAAGAGCCTTCTCGGGTGGAATTTCAAACACTTTAACGCTTGAGAAAGTCAATATTTATTCAAAAGAGATCGTCGTCATGTATTCGGCGCCAAATGCTCTTCCCCTCGATGGTTTTGGCCCGGGTACAGCAGCTGTAAGTTTCTTCCCGGTCATAGATCGTGTAATCGCCATTCGTGGTATCGACGGGGTGCAATACGGAGGGACTGCCCGCTTTGGCGCGATGATCAGCCCCACCAAAGGCGGTAAAGGCCCTTATGATTTTGTTATCTCTGACGCCAGAGACGCAACTGCGCCTTTTACACCAGGCGCGCTTCGCGGTGGAACACATCGCCATGAACCCAGTGGAGACGGACAATGGATCGGCTTCACCTATAACGATTCCGTTATGGAGGCTCTGGGCAATAATCTCAGAACGATCGGCGTGACCAAACTGGGCATACCGGTCAACACAGACGATGCACTTGGTAACCATGACGGCGTCGGCTTCACCGTACTGGTCGTGAAAGTGAAGGCCCAAGCCGAAATCACACCGGGAAGCGATGATATCTACCAAGGTTCCGATGATTCCTGGGTTGGTGAGCGCGGCTATAAGAAGCCGGACGGAACCTGGCAACGTGCCCGTGCCTTTATCGGAAGGACGTTGTCGAGCGCCGGCTCGGAACTCAGAGAAGTCTTTATCGTCGATATCCCCGAGGATATTACGGTCGCCGGACCGGATGGCCCCCTCGAAGGAACCGCGACAACCTTCCCGATGCCTCCGGCTGGCACAGTTCAGCGCCGGTTGACCCACAGTACCTCGAACTGCGGCGGGATCATCCGTTGCAGTTTGGATGGATCACAGATTGCCTTCGTACGGGACAGCCAGATTTGGTTGGTCTCCCCGTTGGGCGGCGACGCGGTCCAGGCCACTTCGATTTCTACCGGAGTCTCCAAACCATGGTGGGATCCGAATGGCGACTACATTTACTGCATCTCCGACAACTCAATCTGGATGACGAATGTGATCCCGGGCGATGCCAACTTTGGGCAGTCAACAAGGCTCACGGATCCGGATCTATACCCCGGCGCTTCGCCTGACGCTCTTTGCGTCTCCCCCAACGGCCAGTGGATCGCCTTCAATCGTAGCTTTGATCGAGGTGACGGCGTAAACGTTAAGCAGATCTACATTGCCCCTGCTGCACGCACGAGCTCGTTGAGTTCAGACAACTGGAGTCAGTTAAAGTAAGAGTTTTCGCACAGAATCTCTCTTTGTTAACCGGGGAGTGAGTTCCAGTAACGAATTCACTCCCCTTTTTTATTTTTAGGGCAAAAAGTTTTAGTAATCCTTGCCGATAAGTGTATGTTCTAAAGATGTCAATATGAATTTAAGAAGACTTGCCATGGTCAACATTCCGGGCTATTAAAAAGACCTGGAGTTTGCAGCGGCCAAAGTCTCAAGAGTCATCTGGAACAAAAAACCAATCCTGGATTACGAACCATGAAATCATTTGCCCAAGCCTGTTTAATTATTCTTTTCAGTTCGCCAATAGCCGTTCCGGTTTATGCCCTGGAACCGATAAGCGATGAGCCATTCCTGCAGGAGGCCGTTACGAAGGTCTTCGCCGGGAAAGAGATTCCCGGAGACGGAATCCTACGTATCGCCGTAGACAAAGACGGGCTGCTTTGGGCGGCGAACCGGTCAGGGCTTTATGCCGGACAATTTGGGAAAACTTTATCTCCTTATCCCTTTATTGAATTGAATCCAAACTCAGATGCTGCACACCCCCCGGTGCTGATTGCCGATACCCAAGGTTCCGGTCAGCTTCTTTATGCTTCGGGCAACCTTATCTATCTGATTCAGCCGGGTTCTCAGCCGATCAAAATCGAAGCGCCGCAGGATTTTGGAACAGCAACCGATGCAGCGATTCCGGATCGAAATCGAATACTGGTGAGCAGCACCGGCGGATTATGGATTTCCAATGGAAACCGCCTTGAACGCGTTCCTAATTCCATATCGTCACAGTTCAATGCTGTGGCTGCGGGTAGTGGCTCAATTTTTTATGCCGCAACTTCAGAGGCTGTATATGCATTCGATTCCAAACAAGTGCGCCATTGGTGGGTCGGCGGACAAATCGACAAGCCGGCTACGGATTTGGCAGTGAAAAAAGACGGAACCTTGTTGGTTGGTCACTTGGAGGGAGTCAATATTTTGTCTCCCGATGGTCTTTGGAGCCGCTGGGGAATCCGGGAACGGATTCCATATCATGAAGTGACCAGCCTGTTGACCGGAAAAGATGGCGATGTCTGGATCGGCACAACCCAAGGCCTAATCCGCAAACGGCAAGACGTTTGGGACTACGATCAGGGTGGCCGATGGATGTGTTCGAACGGTGTGACGGGAATCGCCATCAACGGTGATGATGTTTATGTGGCTTCTGATCAGGGCGTGGCAAAAATCGCATTCGTACCAACAACCTTGGAGAAAAAAGCGGCGCATTACGATGAAATCACACGGAAACGGCATTGGCGCCATGGTTTGGTTTCCGATAGCAGATTGCGCGAACCGAATAACCTCGAGAGTTCATTTACACACGATAACGACAATGATGGATTATGGACTTCGATTTATCTTGCCGCACAATGTTACCGGTATGCCGTAACCAAGGATGCGGACGCATTGCAGCAAGCCAAAGCCTGCTTTGCGGCTATGGAACGATTGGAGACCATTAATGGGCGCCCCGGTTTCATCTCACGTTCGTATCTTGGCCCTGAGGAGACTGTACCCAAGAAAGGCGAATGGCATCCCTCGCCGGTAGAGCAAGGCTGGTACTGGAAAGCCGACACATCATCCGACGAATACGCGGGCCACGCCTTTGTATATCCGCTCTATTACGATTTGATTGACGATGATGCGGAACGCGCCAAAGCCAAAGATCTTATGGCCCGAATCTTGGACCACATCATCGCGCATGATTACACACTTACCGATCTGGATGGGAAACCTACGCGGTGGGGCGTTTGGACACCTGAAAAACTCAACGAAACGCAATCCTGGGCGTATGAACGTGGTCTCAATTCGCTCCAAATCATTTCCGCTTTAACATGCGGCTATCATATGACCGGTAATCCCAAGTATCTCGAACATAAACGTAAATTAATCGTCGAATACGGATACGCAGATAATATCCTCAACCAAAAGATGACCTATCCTCCGGAAGAAAACCATTCCGACGACGAGCTGGCCTTTCTGCCTTATTACGGTCTATTGAAATACGAAACGGATCCCGCTCTCAAAGAAATTTGGAAAAAGAGCATTCACCGGAGTTGGGAAGCACAACGGCAGGAAAAGGCCTCGCTTTGGGAATTTATTTATGGATCAGCAGAAAACGACGATTTTAACCTGCCCGGGGCTGTAGAAACATTACGCAATTGGCCTTTGGATTTGCGTACTTGGGGCGTCGATGTACTCGGACGAACCGATACGACAACGGATCAGGTTCCGGACCGTTTCGGAAGGCCGCAGGTTCTCGAAATTCTCCCTGTAGATGAAAGACCGGTTGCTAAGTGGAACTCAAATCCATATAGCGGAGGCAGCACTCAATGGGACGCGCATGAAGAAGAAGACGGGGGCGCGTTTTTACTTCCCTATTGGATGGCACGCTATTACGGCTGGATTGTGAGTCCGAATAATTAACCAAGATCGTCCTAGAAAAACCGGGCGATCAAACGGCTCATGAACCGCCCATGGCCGGAGCCTGAATGCCGCCGCCATAGCGCACAATATCGCCATAACTGGTCAATCCATTGGAGGGGTGATAGATATGCACATTCGCCGCATCTACACCTAAATCCTGAAGATAAACATTTAGCGGCCAATGGACACCACCCGAATCTACTTTGTCCGGTCCATGGGATGTCATTCCATAGCCTTTCGGAATTTCTCCCAGTTGGTTTTTAAAGTATGAATTGCCCCATGCGCCGTGGTAGTTCACATACACATACATGGGGTGAGCCCCGCTATCGCCGTATGACTGCCACCATTTTCTATCAACAAACGGATCGTCCATATCTACGGAAGCGATATAAGAAACCGGAGTCGTCAATTCAACACAATTTCCGATGTGGTTGGCGGTGTCGAAACGGCTATTGTTCTTTGGCCACGGGTAATTGTTCTGATCAAGTTGATAACTATCAATCGCAACCGACAATGACCGCAATTCGCTACGGACTTTGGCGATTTTTGCTTTGGTCTGAGCATTTAGAAAATTGGGCACTGCTATTGCCGCAAGTATCCCAATAATGGCAACAACAATGAGAAGCTCTATCAACGTAAAACCAACGGAGCGGTTCTTCATGATATTTACTTTCTAAAGACTAATTTTAGGCAACTTTAGTTGCCATAATAAGATTGCCTGAATTTGACTTTATTTGCAATCGGCTTTTCAGGGATGCACCGGCGAATGATTGCAAAAAACATGGAAGGCAAAGGCCGCATAGCCTGCTTCACGTAGAGCCTGCATCACTTCATTTTGGCGGTCCGGACAATAGGCCACCATGCTGCCGCCCCCGCCGATCTGTTTTGCACCAAGCGCTCCGGCCTCTTTCGCGATATCGCAAATCGGAGCCACAGCTTGGATCGACCTTTCCATCTGCAATCCCATCTGCAGAGATTCATTCATCAGATCGCCGATTCGTTTGTCATCACCGGTTTGGAGTGCGTCACGGCCTTCTTGAACGATGGCAATTACGCGCCGCATAGCCTGGTTGGCTTTAGAAGTCATATCATTCAGCCGCTGGCTTAGGGAGCGCTGAATACCGTCAACATCCTGAATCTGCCCGGTATGTCCGACGACAATTGGAAGCCGGAATTGCTCGCCCAGGTTCTCAGATTGGCAACAAACGGACTGTTTACCGACCCGTAACGGCGTAACGCGAGAAGGAATTCCCGTCTCAATATAAGAGATTCCGCCGTATGCAATTGCATACGGATCGGTCCTTCCCGAGACAATCAGCAAATCGTGCCGCTCAATAACATGGGCCATCTCAGCAATATCGGCGGTCTTTAGCGCAAGATCGAAGGCCTGATTGAGACAACATATTGTGCCCACCAATAAAGCCGCCGACGAGCCAAGCCCAACCCCGATTGGAATCCCGGAGTCAATTTCAATCTCGAAACCGGTATTCAACCGTGAAGCGAGGCGAAGGAAAACCGCAGAGACATATTTCAATGGAGTACTTAGATTGGGCCGCTCTCCCAAGCGATAAGTTTCCGTGCGTTTTGTGTTTCGGCTGACAACCACAACACGGTCGTCATTACGCATGGTAAATTCGAACTGCATCTGAGCAGAAATCGCCATCGCGATGCACGGCTGTTCGATCAGATCGCAGTAATCTCCAAAAAGGCAGATGCGGCCGGGGGTGTGAAGCGTAAAATTCAAATTGCCGTTCTCCTGTCGCGGCGGGATATCACGGTTTTTCAACTTGCCCCAATGCAATCAAGTCCGCAAGCCCGGGGAATTCTATGAACATCAGTGCATACAAGTCAGGACAAATTAACACAACTGCAAACATCCAATGTCTTTGCAATATCATCCAAACCGGGTTTGCATTCACTCACTCTTTCGCGATGTTCGGTTGTATAGCCCCATGGTTCAGTCAACAGATCGGTAAACAAACCGGGGATTTCTGAGTCAGGCACTTTGCGCCGGGCTTGTACATTATCTCGTTTCAGCCGCCACATATCCAAGTTCGACCAAAACACTTGGATTCCGTTTAGTGTGGCATAGCCATCCGGCGATGCATCCGAAAGAGCCCGAACGCGGTCAAGTGATCGTTGTGACAGTAACGGTAAAAGCGGATCGAGATATCGGCCTTCAAGATTCTTATAAACGGTAGCTAGGCTATTGCGTTCGTAATAAATAGCCTTGCGGGCGTAATCGACTTCTGAGAGCGAAGCATGGCCCCGGTGAAAGACCTTTGAACGAGGCGCATAGCGAACGCCGTAACCGGCCAGATTGAGACGCCATCCGAGATCGACATCTTCAAAAAGCATCTCATAATCCGAATCGAAGCCGCCGATTTCTAAAAAGATGTCGCGTTTCACAAGCATTGCGCCGCCGCACGCAAACAAAAGATCGCGTTCTTGGTTCGGATCTTTATCGCGCTCCGTCCATTGAAATCCTTTGCCCTCCAGATTGATCGTGCCGCCACAGAATTGCGTGGCACTACCATCCCAATCCAATATCTGTGAAGAGACACAAACGCAATCGTGTTCCTCCGCAACGGCAAGCGCCTCAAGCAACCATGTAGGCTCAACATGCATATCGTTATTCAGAAACGCCAACCATGGCGTTGTAGCCGAACGCGCGCACTCATTTAAAGCGCCTGCAAAAAAGCGATTTTCAGGCAATTCCAAAATACGAACCCAGGGATGGTGATTACGGATAAAATCCCGGGAGCCATCCGTGGAGGCGTTATCAACAACAAGTGTTTGCGCAACCGGTCCCCGCGCATCCAATTCCGCCAAAGAGGGCAAAAGGTGCTGCAAATGACGCCATCCACCGTGATGCGGAATGGCTATGGTTACAGTGGGCTCGTTCACAATCCGCTAATTCGTTTCACCCAACGTTTGACTCTGCGCAGCAAAGAGGGGTTGCGCAAATGCCCATTTTGTTGTCTGCCATTGCCCGCAAATCCGGGACGGTCACTGGCCAGGGCTTCCACTTCATCACGCCGCGGAGGAGGCAGCCCCTCACCGGCCCGAACAACGGGATTGCCAATAAACGATTCCAAACGTTCATCGAGCGGTTCGGGAATATAATCGTCCGAAAGATGGGCCATACGGTCTTTGGCCCGCACCGGCTCAGACAGCCAGCGGAGCAATGGACGTGTGGTTTCATCAAAAGACCATGTGCGATACACATACTCCTGCGCCCGTATCGCCATCCGGCGGCGTCCGGCGACATTTTGAGCCGCTGCTAAAATTGTCTCTGTCAGTCGTTCAGGCTCACCCGCGGGGACGCCATAACAAAGTTTTTGAGTTGCAAGTATTCGGGAGATTTCCGTTGTAACCGTGGTAATTAACGGCAAACCGGCCTGCATCCATGAAAGAAACCGGTTACGGCTGCCCAACATCGACTCGGCAATATCCAGATCGACATTCAAGCCCAAATCGCATTCATAATAAGTGCTGGGCACATCTTCATTGGGAATCCACCCCAATAAATGGTAACGATCCCGATAAGGCGAACGCTCCACAAATTTGGAGAACTGGTCGTATCCATCGTTATGGTGTTTGGGAATTGCCCCTCCGGTAACAACCAAATGGATAAAGCGGTCACGCTCCATGGCGGCATCGACGGCACGGCACAAAGTATCAACATCGGCCCAGGTATTGAATCCGCCCGAACAAAGCAAAGCGGTATCTCCCCTGTTCAAGACAGCACCACGCAATAATCGCTTACCTCGTACAGGCATCACATCGCCATCCGTGGCGCATGGAATCGTATGTACCAAATGATCTCCGATTCCCTTCCCTGTCAGCCGCCCAACAACGCCTAGTTGGCCGTATGTAGCGTAATTTTGCGATTCGCTGACACTCGAAAAGCGGTCTCCCCGTCGCAGAATGGGAAGATACAAACGATGGAAAAAATCGAGCTGCTCATCACCGGCAAATACGGCCTTGGCCTGAACCTCGGCCAACAAATCGCCAAAGAGATCCAGCCACATGGGTAGATCGGTAGGCAAACAGATGGCCAGTCCGCTGGTAATAGTCGAGCCCGCTGTCACCACCGCCTCCGGCTGGTGTTTCTGGATCAACTGCATCAGCGTGGCTATATGCTTAAGCCGGTTCTTTTCGTTTGGCTCAGAAAGAGGGATATGAGTCACATTGCCCCAATGAGAGGGTGGCGCGCTGTATTCGATAGACAGAGGCTCCTGGCCGCGGCCGAACTCAAAGGTGACCAGCAACACCTCATGCCCGGCTTTAAGCATGGGCAATAAAAACTGCCAGGTGCGAATACCAAAACCATAAAGCGAACGGCTGCGGTAATTCGGCAGAGGCCCCACACCAAGCAACATGACTTTGTTCTTTTTTCTCATACAACAAGCGTAGCATGCCACCCGGCGCCGTTGGAGCGCCTCCCCAAAATCTACGGCTCCAAATGGGGAACTTGGTTGAGATAGCCTTGCTTGAGACTTGTCCGGAGCGCCTGGGTAGTGTCGAGGGGAATGGCCGGGCCGGAAAGTTTACTTTCAAGGTAAACACCATTTAGCCGGTAAACCAAATGCTCGGGCGCTTCGAACCGGACCAACTGAATCTCATCGGGCTTTTCCGTGCAAGTTGTCTTATAGAGCAGTTTGGGCGTTGGAACCTCAACGGGATTAGAAGAGACTTCGGCTCCAAGAAGACTCTCTCCAGCAACGGGAGTAGGCGGCGGGGACCAATTTTCCGGCATTTGGTCAGTCCAATGGAAGATTGGTAAGCCGAGGGTGTTTCCCATGCTGGTAGGAGGATAACTGCGCCTGAGGTATCCCCATTCATCCCGCTCTAACCGGAGATATCGTGTATACGCGATTTGGCCACTACGCAGCATAACTATAGCAAAACCTGGTCCCTCGATTGCAAAATCTAATTCTCTTCCGGTTTCAATAAGCGGCTCTTGGATTTCATCATCAACGCCATCGAATACTGAGATTTCAAACTTCGGCAAATTTGAATTTTCATCTGAATGTTCTTCATTCTTCTCAAGCACATAGCCTTGTAAGATCAAACCTGCTCCTTGCTGTTCCGGCATGACGAGTATCGGAGAACCGCTTGATTCCGTTTCCAATAAAAAACCGTCGGGGTCGTAAACCAGGCCATCGGGATTCTGAAACATCGCCAGTTGGATCTGCCCGCAGCTGGTGGGTGAATCGGAATAATCTCTAACAACGACTTCAACAATACCATCATCATAAACAGTGATTTTGCTGAAATCCGGCTGAATGGTGATCGGCGGATCGAGCCGCGCGCCATTGGGACTCACAAGTTCGCCCGTTTCACTTAATGACAGATTCGAGCAACGGCTATAGACCGTCTGGCCATCATCGCGTTGGAAACAGAAATAGCCACGTCCCAGAATCGCCAAGTCAAACGGCCGGTCCGTCTTTAACAGGGTAATGGGCAGATAATCCGGATGGTGATAATAGACACGTTGAACACGTGTAAAGTGATGAAAGCCAAGTCCAAATGCGGCTCCGAAGAGCGTTCCTGCCACAAATCCCCAAATAAAAGTTCGGTGTGGTGAACTCATCTTCCCTCCATCCCGCGCAGTTAATCCGGCCGCCATACGCGGCCTGAGTCTCTTTATCCCGGTAGATTCCGTCCGGTGCTGGTCAAAACCACCTTGCCGTGTTTTACACCCCGTGTGCCGATCAATCGCTCGGCAAAACTGCGTACCCTTCCGGCATTGCCTTTAACAACAATCACTTCAAGACAGTGATCGTGGTCAAGGTGAACGTGCATCGACGATAATACCAAGTGATGGTCGTCATGTCCCAAACGTGTCAGTTTATCCGAGAGTTCGCGGACGTTGTGGTCATAGACAACAGTAACTGAACCAACGACGTCTTCATCTTCTTCGATCTCACGCTCTACAAGTTCGGCTCGAATCAAATCCCGTAATGCTTCCGAACGATTGCTATAGCCTTTATCCGCAATCAGGCGGTCGAATCGTTCCAACAGCTGCTCGGAAATCGAAACCCCAAAACGTACGGCCTGAGACATTTATTTCTCACTTTCTATGGCTTATTTGAGAGGGATCAACAAACCGGAACGGCAAAAAATAAGAACGCGCATCGCGGATAATCCAACCATGCGGCAACCCGATCTCCATAATTCTATCATCATTTCTTGATGGCTTCAGCAGCACCGATTTTTCCCATAAAGGCAACGGGTTGGCTGTTCATTTCTAAGCCCACCGCGCGGAACAATTCCGCCATCGGATAAAATGTATGCCGGACAGACTCAACCGATTTGATGAAGATTCTATCGCTGACACCGGGATTCTCGGATCGCCAATAATCAACCACACGCACCAAGCCTCCGGGTTTGCATACTCGGACCATCTCCCGCAGAGCCTGGTGAGCATGATCCATCCCCGTAAGGGCAGCCGTAGAAATAACCGCATCGAAGGTATTTTCAGGATAGGGAAGAATATAGGCCGATCCTTTGGTGAAGTGCCCGTTACGTTCCGGTCCCCCAAAACGATCTTGCGCTTTTAGCAGCATTTTTTGGCAATAATCCAAACCAACTGCATCCAGACCGCGTGAACGAGCCATTTCGGTCAACGCACCCGTTCCACAAGCAACATCCAGAAGTCGGCACGGCGCTTCAAGATCTCGCAACGCCGCTTCGTAGATGCGCCGCCAGCCAAATAACATCATCGTTCCGTCATAAAACGGCGCCCAATATTCATAAAACCATGCGCCAAACGGATTCCCTTTGCGATCTACCACGACTGCGAATTAACCTTTCCGGACGCGATGCCACACCCAATTGGGGAATTAGACTGCGCTCATGATACACCAACTTGGCCCAATCTTACCATCCCCTGTTCGGTAAGATGCCCTAACAATTCAAATTCAATAATGTATTAAAAATACATAGAATCCCGCGGGATTCTACCTGCTGGTACCGCTCCTCGCTCTGATAACGGGAGTTGGTGAGCGAGCTTCCCAGCGTTCATCTAAGGAGTTGGTTTCATTTGACTTGGGCGGAGTATCACTTTGTTGCTGTGGACCATCTTCTCCTTGTTCCCGCATATCAGTGTTAGCTGAGGGGAAAGCGTGGTCTGGTGCATGTGACGGTAACCGTGAATCCAATTCAACAATAGGCACGCCGACCACGCGGAATGGGATATTGACAGAATAGGGGCCGTACAAGACTTTGAACGACAATTCATCTTTCTTCGATCCCGCAACAAGATTCATGCTCAGCTCGGGTGTTTCAAAAAGTTCCGTTGCGGCTTCAATAGGAATGACCGCATCGTCACGGGCCGGATTGTCACTTGTGGCTATAAAAGCCCATTTTCCTTGGCCCAAATACTTAAATCCGACCCGGTAAAATCCCGGCGCCAGCTGCAATCCTCGCGGACCTTCAAGAAGTACATTCGTAAATAATACTCCCAAAGCCGGTGCAACCCGTTCGGTATAATACATGCGGAATTCTTTGGTTTGCTCTTCTTCAAGTTCAATGGCCTGCATTGTAATCGGCGCCCAATGCAGGGCACGATAGGTCAATCCTACTTCAGCCCCATTGATAGAACGTACTGCGCTATACGCAATAAAAGCATCTTCACCTCCACAAGGAGGCTCGGGCAACTCCAGGGTTTCGCCCAAACCCGGACTCGATATCACAAACCAGATCGCAAAAAAGAACCGGAGCCCGGCCCAAGTCAGCTTGCCCATGTGCGGATGGTGAGGCATGGTCAAAGTCTATGCGAGGATTTCCTACTCTGTCAACGCGATATAATGAATTATAAACGATAGGAACATGAATCCAATCACACTCGTTGCCATAAGTGACACCCATATCCCATTGGAAACCCACGCTCTTCCAAAGGAACTGATGGCGGTTTTAGAAAACGCTGACGTAATTGTGCATACCGGGGACTTTATTAATATATCCGTGCTGCAGATGCTGCGGGAACTTGGCCCTCCTGTGTATGCCGTCTATGGCAATTTAGATGGCGACGCATTGCGCCGGGAACTTCCCGAAATGCGCGCAGAGCCCATTGCCGGATATGAAGTAGGCATGATCCACGGCTGGGGCCCTCCAACCCGTTTGGCTGAACGGGTACGCAGAAGATTCGGGGAAATAGACCTGATTCTCTATGGACATTCTCACATCCCCATGATCGACACCATTGATGGCGCTTTGGTCGTCAATCCGGGCAGTACATCCCGCAATCGGAACGATAGCTCACGCTCTTATGCAATCATCAGTTTGGGTAATGAGATTTCGGTTGAGCACAGACACCTTTAGTGCATAAAACCATCTCCAGACGCAATCAACTTAATTTCATCCTCTTCATAGATCCATATTTCTCGAAACTGCAAAATGAAAATTTAAAAAAAAGGGGATGCCGCAAGCAGCATCCCCTTAAGGAACCTTAGATCTTCAATACTTAATATAGAGGCCACTCGCTAACCGGAGTACCGGTATCGGCAATCACGGCTACATTATCGATAGCCCACCACCAGTCGTTACCGGCTTCAATCATCCCCCAAGTAACAACCATATTCGAAGCGCCTGCCGGATTATTGGCATCCAGCACCACGAGTTCGCTGGTGGCATCGGTTTTAAATGTGGGATCGCCACTGCCTGAAGTCCAGCGCATAATTTCGACCGGCGCTCCGCCATCATAGGAAACCGTGACGGTGACTTTCTGATCATCTTCCGGGCGCCAACTGGAGCAGAATGCAATTTTGACACTATTTGCATCCACACCGGAGAGCGAGATCGAGGGCGATACCAGGAAGGAATCGAAAGTCCCGGCATCATGGCCAAGATCATCCCACTCATCCGGATCGGTAATCGCCGCCGTACCCGTGGCGCCGGTGAATTGCGAACGGTCCTGGTCGCCTGCTGCAGTAACCCAAGATTGGATATCCGCAAAAGACCAACCATTCCATTCGGTAACGCCTCCGGCTGTCATTATGCTGTTATCAACCGTCCATCCCGTTGGCGGTGTATGAGTCCAGTCTGTCCCATCACCATCAGCCGGATCCTCGTCCACAAATGCTTCCAAGGGCAATCCTTCGAAGTCCTCAGTCAGCAAAGTCACGTAATTGGAAGGAACTCCCAGCGTAAATGCAGCCGGGGCAGAAAAACCGGAGGCCAACAGATTGTTATCCACATAACGAATCCGCGCATACATCGGCATGTTATAAGGAATCTTGCCTTTCGGAATCGTGATTGTGGTATCGGGTCCGTAGCTGGTGTCTAAAACAAGATTTGTAAAACCGATATCGGTTGCGATTTGCACATCTGTTGTACGGTGCTCAACTCCATCCGGATGGCTATACTCGCCGCCTACAAGTACTAGATCATCAAGGAAAGAATCGCCGCTCACGGAAAGCGATGGAGGCAGGGGAGCGCTGGCCGCGCCCGATTCACTGCCGACAACAACATTGTCGATGCTCCAATACCAACTAGCGCCGCCACCGTGGAAGAATTTAATCTGCACATGCTGTTGATTTGCCGCCAAGGGCAGAGCAAACGTTTCGGTCTTTTTGGACGAAGTCTGGTTATCATCCAGGCGGCCTTCGATATGTTCGTCAAAGTTAATAAGACCAAAATCCGCTTCGACCCACAGTTCATACCAATCGTCGCCGTCATCAATGGCATTAAAACCCAGAAGCTCGTAAACATCGCCATTGGCGGGCTCAATTTCATCCGAATCAACCCAGTAAAAGATGGGGTACCAGGTTTTTCCCCCATCATCCCCGGGAAGATCGCCATCCAAGGTATATTCCGCATAGGCGATATTATCTTGATTCTGCGTGTAGTTGCTATCAAAGCGCAAAAGAATATTATCTTTGCCACGAAGATCGATGGCCGGCGTATACAAGAACATATGCTGAAGACCGCCTCGCTTATCCGATTCGGAATAAGCAACATTTCCGTTGACCATAGCAGGTGTATTCACACGGTTGCCATCGATTGAGGCCAGCTGCTCTTGCGTTAAAACCGTCCATCCCTCGAGTTCGGATGAATTAGCCAAACTTGTGGTTTCGCCGGCTTGATAACTGCCATCCACAGGATCTGTGAAATTGATCTCCATCCAACCATCGGGAAGACTGAAGGATTCGGTCGACTCAAAGTCTTCTTCGAAGACCGCATCGATTGCCTGTCCAAATACCAGATTGGCACTCATTAGACAGACAGCTGAAAAAAACAAAAACACCTTTAGATTCATATTCTCCTCCTGAATTTATCAATTTCCACCATCGTGCCGTTCTGAGACACATTGCGATGATGTTAAAAAATTACTTTGGGCTTTGCATCAATCAAAGTTTGCCGCACTTTCCCTCAAGCTGTGTTGAGGATGACACTTTCTCCAGTGCCCCGATTGTACCTATTTTTACGAGAATGAAAAGAGGTTAGAAGAATTTTTTCGGATATCATAAGTCTTACATTATCAGTGTGTTACAAAGTAGAATCTCATAAGCTCAACTTAGGAGACACTTGGCTTGTTGGATTTTTTTCATTGTGAATTCCTCATGGATCACATCCAGGCGAAGACTTTGCCTCTTAAGAATGAGGGAAATATGAGCGGAAGGTTCAGACTTGAATAGAATTATTATGAAAGTCGAGGGTGAGATTAAAGAAAGAATATCACAATTTCCGGATTACATTCGCCCATACCATGAAGCCAGCCGCCGGGGGGAAATCCCCAGCAGATACCCGCCTACAATAAATTGGTTGATCAGTGTCGTACGCCAAATGCCAATCTTTGACCATCGGCGCCCTGAAGTCTGTATGGATTTAGGAATAATGCCAATACGTCCCCTACGCCTTAAACGCCTTACCATTTCAAAATCTTCCATAATTGGAATTTCAGGATATCCGCCTATTTCAATAAAAGACTCCCTATATAGAAAAATAGCCTGATCACCATAAGGAAAATGAAAATATCGAGATCGAAGATTGGCAAATCTTGTGATGATCTGTAATGAGAGCGGCTCCGCATCGGAAATGGAAAACAAGAAGGCTCCGCCCGCCACGCCGGGTGTATCAATAACCTTGCGGATATCGTCATCGTATCCGAAAGGCACAAGCGTATCGGCATGGAGAAACAGCAAAATCGAGCCTGATGCAACCTTTGCTCCGGCGTTCATTTGAATCGCGCGGCCCGGATTGGATTGAAGAACTTTTGCGCCATAGTCAGCAGCAAGCTGAGGTGTCCCATCCACACTGCCGCCATCCACAACAATCACTTCGGGGGGATATTCGGTGTTGGCACATCCTCGATAAAGAGATTCAAGCACTGCACCGATCCATTCGGCCTCATTCAAAGCTGGAATAATAACAGAGAGAGTATTGGGGTAGGAATCTGTTTTCGTGCCGGTCATTTCACTGCAATCGTCACCCGAGCATAGCAGCCTCCAACTGAGGCAGCCACCATTGGTGGGTTCAGTGGCCTCATGGGGTGCACATACCTGCAATCTCGCCCTATGCTAGGTGCTTGCTTACAAGCATTGAAAACCTATTGACCGGATTTATCCGGAAAGGATCGAGTTATGCGGATCTTAAAATCCACTTCTCTTCATGTTTTCATTCTATTGGCCATGATGATCTCTCTGCACCTGCCATGCGCAAACAGCCAGGAATCTACCCCCATCGGCGGGCAGCCTTTGGACCTTAACGATTCAGAATACCAAGCCAATTGGCAGGCACGTTGGATTCAAAATCCTGTCTTTCGCAACCTGCCCTACCGTCATCTATTGCGCCAAGAAAAAGAGGAAGACCGTTCGGGCCGAAGCGACGACGATCCTAAGAATATCCATACACTTTTCCGCAAAACCTTCGAATTAGGAGACAGCAAACCGCAAAGCGCCAGGCTCTACATTACCGCCGACGATGTCTACAAACTCTATGTCAACGGTGTATTTGTCGGATTGGGCCCTGCCCCGGCCTATCTTTTTGCCTATCCCTATAACGGTTGGGATGTGGCGGAATTTCTACGTCCGGGCGAAACCAACTGCATTGCCGTGCATGTCTACTACCAAGGACTTCCCAACCGGGTATGGGGCAGCGGGGATAATCTCCAAGGGCTTCTCGCTCAACTCGAACTCAAAGGTGGCGATGGCAAGACCGAGATCATCGGCACCGATGAATCATGGAAATACCTGCAAACCGATGCCTACAAGGGGACCGAGACCATCGGATATAAAACCCAGTTCGTTGAAAACATCGATATGCGGGAGAAAATCGATGGTTGGAAAGACGCCGGTTTCGATGACAGCAGTTGGGAAGTGCCTCATGTGGCTGGAAATCCCGTACCGGAACTCTACACGCTCGTTCCCCAGCTGACTCCGCCGTTAGCCTTTGAAAAGGTCTATCCGCAGAAAATCGTCAAAACCGAAACCGGACGTTATTTCATCGATTTTGGATCGGAGTTGACGGGAAGCACCTGCCTAACCGTTTCGGGGCCGGAAGGCCATGTCGTAGAAATCCGGCACGCGGAAGAACTCTCAGCACCCAATGAGGCGCGCTTTAAAATGCGGGCGTGCACCTATCAGGAATTCTGCACGCTTTCAGGCAAACCAAACGAGACGATTGAGTTCTTCGATTACAAGGGATTCCGTTATGTGGAAGTCCTTAATTGGCCCGATGAGCTTACGCTTGAAAAAGTCTGGGTACTCAACCGGCACTATCCCTACAACGCGGAGGCTTCCTCGTTTCATAGTTCCAATGAACTTCTAAACCGTATTTGGGAACTGTGCGCGAACGGAGCCAAACAAGGCACGCAAGATACTTATTTGGATTGTCCGACCCGTGAAAAAGGCGGGTACTTGGGTGACGCGTATGTGACCGGGCAAACCCATCTTTATTTGACTGGCGATCCCAAAATTTTCCGCAAGGCGTTGCAGGACTTTGCCGACTCGGCGCGTATCTGCCCGGGCTTGATGGCGGTCGCCCCCGGCAACCTTATGCAAGAAATTGCCGATTACTCGTTGCTGTGGCCGATCCTGCTTGAACGCTATTACATGTGGACCGGCGATCTTCAATTCATCCAAGAAAAGCAGCCGATTCTGGATGGTCTCTTGGCCTACTTTGCCCGTTATGAAAACGCTGACGGCCTTTTAGAAAACGTGGATGAGAAATGGAACCTGGTCGATTGGCCGGACAATCTTCGCGATGGTTACGATTACGACCGGGCCGCCAAAGGTGTCAATACCGTCCTGAACGGCTTCTATCATGGTTGTATTGAGTCCGCGGTGCATCTGTGTGCCTTTGCAGGCCGTCCCGCGGAAGCCGCCAAACTCCGGCAGAAAGTCGACCGGCTGGAGCAAAGCATGAATCAAAAACTTCTAGACCGGAACACCGGACTGTTTATAGATGCGCAAGGCTCCCAGCACAGCGCCCTGCATGCAAATGCCTTGCCGTTGATGTTTGGAATTGAACCATCCGGTGGAATCACCCCTTTGGTCGAACTGCTCAAGAAAAAGAGAATGGAATGTGGAGTTTATTTCTCTTCATTCGTTCTTGAAGGACTCTATAACGCGGGACAACCGGAGTTGGCGTACGATCTGCTGGCCTCAAAAGATATCCATTCTTGGTACACCATGCTTGAGGCCGGTGCGACCACATGCATGGAAGCGTGGGGGCCCGAGCAGAAATGGAATACGAGTTGGTGCCATCCGTGGAGCAGCTGCCCGGTCTTTATCACAGCATCGGAATTAATGGGACTGAAACCGGGAACCCCCGGCTGGAAGAGCGTTGCTTTTGAGCCTGCCATACCGGCGTCATTGGAAAGCGCGGAATTGGCGATCACCATTCCCCAAGGCAAACTCTCATCATCGTTTACACGCGAAGGCAAATCAATCGTCTTTCGCTTGAATATCCCCCAAGGCACTTCGGCCACGGTTGCGATTTCCGGTATCCAAGCAAAGGCCATAGCCGATGGCAAAGAATGTATCTGTTCGCCTGTGACCGATGATTTCGGCGTGGAACGCATGCAGGTTCCAAGCAAGTTGGGTGCAGGCGGTCATACCATCCAAGTGACGATGGAATAAAACCGTTCCAATAGAACCGGCTACGAGGCAATTGGTTCTCTGGGTTTAAGCAAACGGAAACTTAAAAGCCACAGTTTCATTGAGAACACAAGCAATACAGCTCCGGTGACTTGGTGCAGTGTGGTAATGATAACTTCCAACGCAGTCGGCGACGGCCGTTGATCGGCATGGGCGGTCACGCCCAATGCTCCGAATCCCAGAATGATTTGTACACCGATGATAATAAGCAGCGCTTTTCCGACACGCGGCAAAAGCGGCTGTTCGACATGCAAACCCCAAGCACGTGTGGCGCATGCAAAGACAAGAACCAACACCACCACGGCCATGGTGATATGTACTAAAAGACCGGAAGCAAAATGGCGTTGCAGCGCACCGATTACGATCTGGATTACAACAGAAATCACTAGGATTCCATTAAGGATACGGTCGGTATCCGCGGAAATTTTGGGAGTGGGCTGGTGATCGCTACGCCAAGTGCTGGAAGTAAACAAAACAATCGCGACCATCATGGCGAAAATGATCTGGCCCAACACACCGTGAACAGCGGCCAAAGCCAAATTGGGAGCGGTATCATCCGGCGATGCGCTCATTGTGAATGTTCCGGTTACGCGCAAGCCGCCGAGAATTCCCTGAATACAAACAGCGATAAATGCGGCCAGCGAAAATTTCTTAAGCCAAGAGCGGGATTCAACTCGAAACATCTGCATGGTCAGCACGAGCGTGGTCAGTCCCACCAATGACCCCAACAAGCGATGGGCGTGCTCGTAGTAAATACCGCCGGTCATGCGTGAAAGCGGATAAAGAAACATGTTGTAACCGAAGGAGTTCGGCCAATCGACAACGGCCAATCCGGCATCGTGGCTGGTGACCAAACCACCGGCCACAACCAGCAAGAATGTTGCGATCATGGCCACCAGCGATAAGGCATAGAGCCAGTATGGCTCGGGTGCATCGGCTTGTCTTTTCTTTGTACCAATCGAAGCGCCAATCGAAGTAAGAATTACGGCGATCACAAACGAGCCCGGAACCCAAATAAAGGCCGACGGGTGTACATGATTGGGTTCATCGCCGCTTAAAAGGCTGCCCAAAATCAAAAGGTTGAGGATCGATGTCAGAACGCCTAAGCAGATGCCGCCTGTGGCTCCCCGGTTGGTCTTAAGGCCGAGCATGTATCCACCCAGCACAAAACAGATCAGCATAAGCGCCAAAACCAGCCACCCCGGGGCCATAATCGAAGGGATGCGGCATATATAGCCAATACCCCACATAGCCACTGCGGTGCCAAAGGCCAACGCATATAGATCTGTACTTTTTTGATTGATAACCGTGCCGTTCATGGGTCCTCTCCAGCTCGTTGCCTATTCGCACTGTACCCGAGTGAAGCTATAAATTCCTGCGTCCTCTGGGTATCCTGCGATGAGGAACTAAAAGTGGTTTTAAAACGCTGGCTGATAGACTGTCAGGGGGAGGGCGAATCCCGCCAGGGGCGGGATGAGCCGCTGTTTCGGCACTTTCCGTATAAGCAGGGCAAAGCCTTGGTTACCCGGAAATGAGCTTTGAAATCACCTCTTGCAGACCGCCCGAAATAACAGTTTCACACGAAATAAAGAATTGTGTGCACAATTCCGCCGTATGAGTAATTAAATTCATGTCTCAGGCCGGTAATTCAAATCTGTTTTCGATGTATATGGAGTTGGGCAAAGCACGGCTTAGCGCACTGGTGCTGACAACCACCTCTTGCGGATATGTCTTGGCCAGCCCAACCGGCCTCGATTGGCTGCGATTCGGCTGGACGCTTATAGGCACAGCGGCTTTGGCCCTGGGCGTGAATGCATTTAACCAGTGGATGGAAGTGAGCCGGGACCGTTTGATGCAGCGCACATGCAACCGTCCCCTGCCCTCGGGCCGCCTGAGCCGAATTCACGCATTTCTATGGGCAACTGCCATGTCGCTCGGTGGGGCGTTGATCCTTTGGTTTGGGGTTAATCCGATCACAACGGCCCTTGGCCTGTTTGTTCTTGTTTTGTACCTGCTTTGCTATACACCGATGAAAACTCGGTCTTCTCTTAACACGCTGGTAGGCGCAATCTGCGGCGCGGTGCCACCAATGATGGGATGGACCGGCGCATCGGGCCAGTTGCAGGCTGGGGCGTGGATTCTGGCCGCGATTCTTTTCGTGTGGCAAATCCCGCATTTTCTAGCCTTGGCATGGCTTTACCGTACCGACTACGCACGCGGCGGATTTCGGATGCTCCCGCTCTTCGATCCCAACGGCCGTTTGACTTTCAGCATGGTCGTTGTCTATTCCCTGGCAATCGTCCCCGTGGCTTTAAGTATTACGCTGGCGGGTTTGACCGGCTGGATTTATGCCTGGGGCTCATTTGTTTTGGGTTTGGGAATGGTCTTTATGGGCATTGAACTATACCGGGAAGGTTCGGACCGTAATGCACGCCGGATGTTTTTGGCAAGTGTGATTTATCTGCCTTTGCTCTTGGGGCTGATGGTGGTGGACCGTACACACGCCCCGAATACAAATTTCCAAACAGAAATAATCGAAGTGCAGGTTGAATACGGGCAGACGACAGATGAACCGCTAAAAACAGCGTCGACAGATCAGGTCGGTACGATACAAAAGGCAGAACTTGTGTTTTCGCGATGAAATATCACACAGCCGGCATCAGCCGGTTCTTTGCAAAATGTTATTAACGATCACCGTTCGGCAAAGCCAATGTCTTCCAACTCACAAATCACCGAAACGGATACCCCCCCAAAACAAAAGATGTTCGACTTCAAGAGCGGGGGATGGATTGCCGCTTTTTCGATACTCCTTTTTGTATTGCTCACTTACTTAAAGGTCAATCAATTTCTTCATAACCGGACACCACTCACCGGCGATGGCAAAAACACCTCAACCTACGGCTTCGATCTTTCGACCTGTCTTATTCCTCAAGATGAGATCATCGGCGCGGGGATGGCAAAGGATGGCGTGGAGGCCCTGATCGATCCTCCTAAGATTACGGCAGCTGAAGCGGATTGGATTACAAAGAACGAACGCGGGAAATATCTCGTACCCGGCGACCGGATTATCGGCGTTGAAATCAACGGCGAAGCCTGCGCCTATCCGCTGCAAATCTTAAACTGGCACGAGGCCGTCAACGACACGTTAGGCGGTCAGCCGATTTTGGTTAGCTACCACCCGCTTTGCGATAGTGTGGTTACCTTCAGCAGGCAGGTCGGTGAGGATGTCTTGGAGTTCGGAATCAGCGGGCTTCTCTATAACTCCAATCAGATTCTCTATGACCGTCATAGCGATCCGGCCCAAGAAAGCCTCTGGAATCAGTTACAGGCCAGGGCCATTGCCGGTCCGGCGGCAAACACGGGAAAAACGCTCCAGGTTCTTCCCTGTGAGTTAGTGCGTTGGGATGAATGGCGCAAAGTCCATCCCGATACTAAAGTTTTAAAACCCGATCCCGAATTGCGTTCCCGCTACAAACGTAAACCGTATAGCAATTATTTTGGTTCGGATCTGCTTTGGTATCCGGTGAATCCCGCCCTGCCAAAGGATTCTCTCCCCAATAAAACCCAAATCGTTGTCGCCGGTGTTGATGGTAAACGCAAGGCCTACAACATTCGTGCATTAGCTCAGCAGGCGGGTGAAGATGGAACTTGGGAGACAGAGTTCAACGGACGTCGTCTGTCATTTCGCTATTGTCATGACAAAACCAAGGTTCTGGAAGATACGGTTATCGTTCGCCCCACCGACGGCCAAGGCCCGATCAATGAACTTATCTATTGTTTCCGGTTTTCCTGGTACGCAATGTACCCGGATACGGAACTGGTTCCGTGAAAGAACAGTCAATCCGCATTCCTAAAGATTCAGCTAAAAACCACCATCATCAAAAACATAATCAGCCATACGGCGTCTAAAAAATGCCAATACATGGCGCAGTACTGCACACCGGGGTGGTACTCGCTGCTATAGCGTCCGAGAAACGATTTTACGGTCACAACACAGAGCGGAATCAATCCGCCGATAACATGCGCCCCATGCAGACCGGTCAGCATGTAGAATGTAAAACCATACAGATTGGTCTTCATCGTAACTTCGGCTCGATACAAAGCCGACCAGCTCAAAACCTGACTGATGAGAAATACAATCCCGAGTGCAACGGTTAGCAGCATGCCCAGTTTGAGCATCCCCTGGGCATTAGAACGCGCACCGCGAAGCGCAGTGTGAATGGTGAAACTGCTCACAATCAAAACCAGTGTGCTGAACCACAATCCCTTCGGCAGACCGGGCATACCCGGGGGAGGCCAGGCATCCGCGCGCAGACGCACAACAAAATAGCCGATCACGCTGGCCGCAAACAGCATCGAAAGCGATGCAATAAAAAGGCCGACACCCAAGGCGCCGGCTCCCGGAATCCGCTCGCCCCGCTCATACCCGGCAGGCCCGGATGGTTCCTGAGTTTGAATCGGCATTTCGCTCTCGCTCATTGCTGCTGTTCCTCAATAGCCGGAGCGTAATCCTTAATCAGATCCGGCTGATATTTCATGGTATCCATTAACGCGAGACTTAAAAATAAGGCTACAAAAACCAGCGAAGAAATGAAAAAGACGGCGTTTATAGGATGATCGTACCGTAGATGCATAAAATAGAGCAGCACAAGCGAGACTTTTAGAGTCGCGATAAAGATGGCAATCCAAACATTGAGCCCGCCCAGGTCGATCTGAATCGCTTCAACCGTGATCCAGGTCAAAAAGAGCAGAGCGATAAAAACACTGCATAAAATCCAAAATGGGACCGCGTGCGGCTGGTGATGTGCGGTGTCGTGACTGTGGCTCATGATAAATGCACCTAAGTGATTTTAGAGGTGGTTTCAAAACACCTTTCCGAAAAAACAGGGCCATACCAAGCTGATGCGGAAGGTGCAAAAAAAGCGGCTCATCAGGAGATTCGCCCTCCCCTGACCATTTATAAGCCGGTGTTTTGAAACCACTTCTAGACTTGTTATCTTTTTGAACGTAATCTCCTCCCGCTTAGTGGATCAAATAAAGCAGCGGGAATAGATAGATCCAAATCAGGTCAACCAAGTGCCAATACAGGCCGCCAAGATCGACCGGGGTGTAATACGCATCGCTGAAATGTCCTTTTAATGTTCTGACAATCAGCCAAGCGATAATCGTCATGCCGATAATAACGTGCAGCCCATGAAGGCCGGTCATGACAAAATAAATTCCAAAGAAGATGTGAACGTTTTTCGGAGAATCCATCCACGGCGGCGGCGCATGTTCGCCATCTGTGGCGTGGGCATCATGTTCAACAGGTTTGGCCAGACCGGAAGGCGAATCGGCGGCCAGGGGAATAGTCGATACTTCAAGCGGATGGGCTTCATTAACCGGCGCTTCGGCAACCGATGCCGCGGCTTGGGTATCCTCACCGGCAGCCGTGTCTTGCGCCCCGGCATGAACCGCCATCTCTTGCTGATCGGTTTCACCGTGGGAAGTCGTGCCGGTTACGGCATGTTCCGTGCCATCGTGCCCCGCACTTTCCTCGCTGTGTTCCGCGTTATGAGGTTTATAGTGCAATCCCCACAGGAGATCGTGTTCGAATTTGGCTTTGTACTCTACGAATTTGATGCACAAAAATCCGCATCCGCACAAAAACGTAATCGCAAGCAGAATCACAAGCGCCTTTTGATGATTGAGTTGTGCGCTACGCACAGCCCAAGCCATGGTGAAACTGCTAAACAACAGGACTACCGTATTGATCGCACCCCAAGAGCGGTCCAAATAATGATGGGCGTAAAGAAAGATATCGGGATGATTGGCGCGGTAGACGGCATACGCGCAAAATAATCCGCTAAACAGGAGCACTTCTGTGACCAAAAACAGCCACATGCCCATTTTGCTCGACTCCATTTGATGGGCCGGGGTATCGAAGTGGTGTTGCAGAAAATCGGGATGATCGTGATCGTGATCGCCGGTTTCCGCATGATGTTTGGCTGCGGTAGTCACAAGTTCCTCCACTTGTCCTTCCAATCAAGTTCTGGCATGCACCGGTTGGTTCAGACCGGAAATGCAATCGCCACGCACGGCCAATCGATTCAAAAGAATCGTTTAGTGAGCCGTTGCGGTTTGTTCTTCTCCTGCATCCCCTGAAGGCCAGTAATACTCATCCGTCTCCGAATTGTATTCCATGCCTTCAAAATCATATGGATCACGGATGGGTGGATCTTTTAGAAAATTCTCCAGGGGTGGCGGAGAAGATGTATACCACTCCAGCGTTGCCCCTCCCCAGGGATTGGCCGCAGCTTTACGTCCACGGAATAACGAATGCACCAATGTACCGGCACAAATCACCAGCCCCACAGTCATAATATAGGAACCGACCGTGGATAGTTGATGCAGGAATGTGAACTCTTCGATGTAGTTAAAATAGCGCCGGGGCATGCCATGACTGCCGAGTACGAATTGAGTGAAGAAAGTCACATTGAAACCGACAAAGATAAATCCGGCTGCAATCCGGCCCCAGAATTCGCTATACATCTTCCCGGTCATTTTGGGCCACCAGTAATGCAGGCCCGCGAGAAATGCGATTGTTGTCCCGCCCATCATCACATAATGGAAATGAGCGACAATAAAATACGTATCGTGAAGATGAATGTCAGTCGCCAACGCGCCTAAGAACAACCCGGTCAGCCCGCCGATGGCAAACAGAATGATGAAAGCCAAAGCGTAAATCATCGGCGTTTCCAGGCTGATAGAGCCCTTATACATCGTAGCCAACCAGTTGAAGACCTTAATCGCTGAAGGAATGGAAACACTAAAGGTCAGGCAACTGAAAATCATATTCGCTAACGCTGACGGCCCGGCGGTAAACATATGATGGCCCCAAACCAAAAAGCCCAATAAAGCAATGGCGATACTGCTATAAGCGATGAATTTGTAGCCAAAGATATGCTTACGGCTAAAGACCGAAATCAATTCGCTGATAACACCCATGGCCGGAAGGATCATGATATACACGGCCGGATGCGAATAGAACCAAAAGAAATGCTGGAAAAGCACCGGATCGCCACCCAACGCCGGATCGAAAATTCCGATTTGCATCACCCGTTCGACAATCAACAGGATTAGGGTGATCCCCAAAACGGGAGTTGCCAAAATCTGAATCACGGCGGTGGCATAGAGCGCCCATAAAAGCAGGGGCATCTTAAACCACCCCATCGCGGCAGGACGCAACTTATGAATGGTGACGATAAAATTCATCCCCGTAAAAATAGAGCTGAATCCGAGAATAAACGCGCCCGTGGTAACTGAAATCACGCTGGTATCGGTTTGTGTGCTATAAGGCGTATAAAAAGTCCACCCTGTATCCACGCCGCCGGTCATAAGAGAGTAGACGGCGAATCCCGCTCCAATGACCCATAAATAAAAGCTACAGAGATTGAGACGCGGGAAAGCAACGTCTTTTGCGCCAATCATGATCGGTAAAATGAAATTCCCAATCGCGGCAGGAATGCCGGGAATAATAAAGAGGAAGATCATGATCGCGCCATGCAATGTAAAGACGCGGTTGTAGGTATCGGCCTCCATAATCGTGGGGCCCGGGGTCAGCAGTTCGGTGCGAATCAGTAATGCAAAAATGCCCCCGAGGAAAAACGAAAACAGAATCGCGACAAGATACATAATCCCGATGCGTTTATGATCGAGTGTAAATAACCACGAGAGAATTCCCCGGCTGGCTGTAAGATACGAGCCGCTATCCGTGTCATGCTCGTGAGCATGCGCCGCCGGTGCGGGGAGAGTCACGTCTGAAATACTCATTGCGTCCTGACCTTCCTTTATTTTCAGTTGTCACCGTTTTCGTCTTCAGACGCCTTTTCAGAATCAAAAGGTTCCAAACGCGGTTCGATACCGCTCAGTTGTTTGATGTATTGAATTATCGCATCGATCTCGCTGTCTTTGATCCGTCCCTGATAGGTCGGCATGATCGGCTGATAACCCGCAACCACTTTGGCCTTGGGATCTTTGATCGACTCAACGATGTAGTTTTCATCAACACGTACCGTCGAACCATCCGCCATTGTTTCTTCTTTACCGAAAGCATCTTTAAGTGTTGGTCCTTTGCCCGCTGTTCCATCTATGGAATGGCATTGCGCACAGGCATTCACTTTAAAAAGTTTGGCTCCGGCTTCCGCGGGGGGCATACGGCTCAAGAAATCGGAGGCTTCACGCAGCCATTTCTCAAATCCGCCCGGTTCATGTACATAGCACAAAGAAAGCATGTCCGAATGCGATGTGCCGCAATACTCGGCGCAGAAAATGATATGTTCCTGACCGGGGGGAGTGGGCTCTGTTGCCTCAAACCAAGCGTATGTGTAACGGCCCGGAATAACGTCTTTTTTCAAACGGAAAGCGGGGATGTACATACTGTGAATCACATCCGATGATCGCATTACCAGTTTCACGGGACGGTCTACGGGCACATGCAGGCTTTCATCAATGTATCCACCCGGATATTCAAAAAGCCATTTCCACCGCTGGCCAATAACCTTGATCTCAAGGGCGTTCAGGGGCGGCGTAGACATGTTCATATAGCCCGTGAAGCCCATATAGAAAATTACGAGAACAAGAATGAGCGGAATAATGGTCCAGGTAAGTTCAAGTGCCAGACTATGTGAAGCGGTTTTCTCTGCTTGGACTCCGGCGCGGCGGCGGTACTTAAAGATGAAATAAAACATCGCGCCCACAATGAGCACGAAGAAAAAGACCGAGAGCCCGTAAATGAAATAGAAGAGCGTGTCGACATCAGTGGCCGTTGTTGAAGCCTGTGGCGGCATCCAAAAGGTCTTATCCTTTTGTGCGACAATCGCCGAACACAACGTATTGAGCAGACCGGGAGTCCAATTCACGGTTGCGTCCCCTCACTGTTTTCTTTCTTTCTGCGCAGATCGCGTAACCAGAGTGTGGTCATAACAATCGCCAGAATGAGTACGGTGAATACACCGCCAATGCGCATGATGTTCATCGCCACCGGCGCGTAACGGCCCACACTGGCATCGTATTGGAAACAATAGAGATAGAAGTGATCCAGCGTTGTGCCGATCTTTCCTTCCGATGCCTCCAATAACGCCAGTTTGAGTGTCTTTGGCTCGTATTCGATTCCGTATAAATATCGCGAGAGCCGCCCATCCGGTGTACAGATCATAATTCCGGCCGCGTGAGCATACTCGCCGCGTTCCTCGTTGTATTTAAATCCGAATCCCGTCGTTTCGGCAATCTGCCTGATATTGGCTTCTGAGCCAACATGGAAATGCCATCCCTGCATGGCTCCGGGCAGACCGTATTCTTTCATGTAGTTTTGTTTATTCAGTTTGGCGAGCTGCGCCGTTTCCAAAGGATTGATACTGATATAAACCAGTTCATATTTCTCTCCGGGTGACCAGCCCAGTTCTACCAAACCTTCTAGCGCCGCCCGTAAAACCAGATCGCAAAGCATGGGGCAACTATAATAACCCAGCAGAAGAACAACGGGACGATCTTTGTTGAAATACTTACTCAGCGTGACCGTTTCGCCTTCTTGATCGACAAATTGAAGATTTAAAGGTATCTGATCGTTGAGGTGCTCAACGATTTCAACACCTTGCAGGCCTTTTGGAATTGGGTCGGTTTGAGCATAGCTCGAAACCGGCGATTGAAAAACGAAGCAGACAATCGCTCCCAAACCAAGTGCCACGCATCCTTTGATGGTTCCTCGTCTAGGGTGCATCGCTAAATTCGGGCTGTCCGGCGGTATTCGCCGAAAGTTCAGCCGCAAGCAGTTCCATGGCGCGATCAATAGGGATCGCGGCCACCTTGTTTTGTTCATCAACCCAGCGGTATGTGTTAATAGCCGCCTGCTGTTCGCTGCGTAATCGCCGCAAATCGTCGGGCATGCGCTCAACGATTTTCTTTTGGTATTCCTTGGACTCCACGGTGTTATATAACCCCATGAGTCCGACGATGATTACAAAGGTCAGAATGGTAGAAACAAACCCCACCAGGGCAATCGTGCCGGTATTGATTCCTTTTTCCGTCGTACGCACGCGTTCGTACCTCAGACCTTAGATATTCGTAATATTCGGACTAGATATTCTTAAAAGCGAGCGATTCACTTAGCCGTGGATCCTTCACAGGAACCAGTGCCCTCGCCTGAGCCAATCGGATAAACCCGGCAACATAAATACCGCCAATTCCGATAAAACAGCCCACATCCAATAATCCAAACGGAACCGCATCGGGGCTGTGCTCCGGCATAATCAACCAATACAGATCCAACCAATGCATAACCAGTACCCACATAGCCCAAAAGGCCAGTGCAAACCGGCAGCGCTTCACATGCCGTGAAAGCAGCCCTAAAAAGGGTATGAAGAAGTGTCCGAAGACCAAAGTAATAGCCACCCAAAACCACCCGCCTTCTTGACGGACCAAGAACCAGGGCGTTGTCTCGGGGATATTGGCATACCAAATCAGCATATATTGCGAAAAAGCGATGTAACCCCAGAAGAACACAAATCCGAACAAAAACTTGCCCAGATCATGATAATGCTCGGTATTAATTGTCTTCGCGAGTAATCCAGCCCGTTGCAGGATCAATGCAACCAGCGCCAGCGTGGACATAATGGCGACCATGCACCCGCCCATGAAATAGACACCGAATATGGTGCTAAACCAATGCGCATTTAACGACATAATCAAATCATACGACGCAAAAGAGGCCGTTAAAAAGAAAAGCAGAACTGCGGGCGCGCTCCGGCCTTCCATACTTAGAGTCAGTTTGACATCGCCGCTTTTATCCTGCTGCGTTGAATGGTCCAGAAAGAACCGTGAGAGCCAAATCCAGATGCCGAAATAAAGGACGCAACGGACGAGGAAAAACGGAATATTGAGATAAGGGGTTTTGCCCTGAAGGATCGGATCATGCGCAACATATTCGGCATCGGTCCAGTGATAGAGCGCTTTCATACTGAGCAATACAGGCAAAAGCAATACGGCCATTAAAATCAGATTACCGGCCAAAAGTTCGGCAATGCGCCGTACAACGACACTCCAACCGGCGCGGACCAAATGCTGCAACGCGACAAAAATCAAAGCGCCGAGGGATACGCTCAAAAAGAAGCAAAAGTTTACAAGATACGAAAAGGCAAACTGCGTGGGAGCACCTTCGCCCATAGCAAAAGCGAGTATCATCGTGAGAATCAGGCAGCCCAGGCCAATTCCTCCGGCTATCGTAAAGAGCCGCGAAGTTCCGGCACCCAGACTAATCCGGTCTCCATTTACGCTGCCTGATTGTGCTTCATGCTGAGCCACGTCGCTCACTCCAATTTCAATTCGCCCGATTCAGCGGCCGCTGTTCTTTTTTCCGCCGTTCAATTTATCGGCCTTTATTTTAAGGTTGCCCGCTGTTCAGGCGGGACATCTTCGATTCCTGCTTTTTGACTTCTCTGAAGCGCCCGGACATAGGCGATAATCGCCCAACGGTCTTTGGGTTCAATTTGATCGCCATAAGCGGGCATATTTCGGATACCATGCGTGATGGTATTAAAGAGATGCCCATTGGGACGCTCTTGGATAACATCGTCATGAAGATTGGTCGGCGGCACCCAGGTGCCTTCTTGCAGACTGTCGGCACGCACGCTAACCACACCCTGGCCACGGCCATCCACACCATGGCATGGCGTGCAGTAAATTCCGAATCGTTCCTGGCCACGTTTAATAACAGCCAGATCGACATGAATCGGGAAATCCTCGGTCCAAGTTTCGCCAACCTTGCCTTCAAAATAATTGTGGTCAGTCCGTAAATCCCCCCGCGCCACCGTGCCCGCAACCGGCATACGCATTGACCGGCCATCGGCGAACATCGGATTGGCGTGTTGCGCCTTAAATTTCGGTTGGTTATCCATATCCGGAATGAGATGAATCCGGGGCCGGTCCGTCTTGGCCGTACGCATATAAATGATGATGGTCGGCGGAATCAAAGAAAGAACCACCAGGATGACCAGACCTATGAGCAGGGGCCGTGGCAACACCTCAATCCTCCAAAACCTCAACCGAAGTCCCACCGATAGAACTCAAAAACTGCTCGGTGGGATGCCGGTTAAAACGCGGATCCGTGGAATGAATCACGATAAAAAAGCGGTCGTTGGTGACTCGATAAAAACGCTCGCTCTTAAAGACCGGATTGTAGAGCCGGGGCAATCCATTCAAGATGATCACTCCGGCAAATGCCGTAAAGGCGCTTAAAAGCACGGTTACTTCAAAAATAATGGGAATGTTGGCAGGAAGACTGAAATAGGGCTTACCGCTGATTAAGAAAGGATAATTCACCGCATTCGTAAACCATTGCAAAAGCAATCCCAAAGCCGCTCCGGTAATTCCCGCGCCAAGAACGATCCACGGCAGAATTGTAGGACGTATCCCCATGGCGTCATCCATTCCATGCACGGGGTAGGGCGTATGAACATCCCAATGGGTGTAGCCCGCCGCTTTGACTTTTTCCGCTGCCGCGATGATTTCATCGGGTGTTTTGAATTCGGCCATCACGCCATAGAGATTCGCAGATTCAGCCTGTTTTTCATTATGTACAGCAGCCGTTTCAGACATCAGGCAACCTCCCCACTCTTCGCGTCATGCCCATCGTTTTCTTCATGATGGTGACCGGGATGCGCCACAGGCATGGTGTTCTTCACTTCCGAAATCGCCATCACCGGCAAAAACCGGCAGAACAACAGGAATAAGGTAAAGAACAGACCGAAACTCCCCAGGAATGTCAGAATATCGATCAGCGTGGGTGTGTAATATCCCCAACTTGAAGGTAGAAAATCACGGCTTAGAGATGAAACCACAATCACAAAACGCTCAAACCACATACCGACATTTACGAAAATACAAATCACCATCATGGCAAAGAGATTGGTGCGGACTTTTTTGAACCAGAAAAGTTGCGGAAAAATGACGTTGCACGAAACCATAGTCCAATACGCCCAAGCATACGGACCGAAAGCGCGGTTTAAGAACGCAAACTGTTCAAATGCATTCCCGCTGTACCAGGCCATAAAGAATTCAGTGCCATAGGCATAACCGACCATAGTGCCGGTAGCCAGGATAATCTTGTTCATATTCTCCAGATGGCGGAGCGTCACAATGTTTTTCAGACCGAAGAACTGCCGCGCCGGGACCAAAAGTGTCACGACCATGGCAAAGCCGCTAAAGATTGCGCCCGCAACAAAATAAGGCGGGAAGATGGTCGTATGCCAACCGGGCAGCTGGGCCACGGCAAAGTCGAAACTAACCACGGAGTGAACGGAAAGCACCAACGGAGTTGCTAATGCGGCCAGGAGCAGATAAGCCTTTTCATAACGGTGCCATTGGCGATTGGAGCCGGTCCAGCCTAAAGAGGCGATACCGTAGGCGATTTTCTTTACTTTATCGGTGGTCCGGTCACGGAGTGTCGCTAAGTCGGGAATCATTCCCATATACCAGAACAGCAGCGACACCGTGAAATAAGTGCTGACTGCAAAAACATCCCATAGCAATGGGCTACGGAACTGCGGCCACATCTCCATTTGGTTCGGAATAGGGAAAAGCCAATAGGTAACCCATACACGGCCAACGTGAATGCCTGGGAATAATCCCGCGCAAATGACGGCAAAGATGGTCATGGCTTCGGCAAAGCGGTTGATACTCGTACGCCATTGTTGCCGGAACAAAAACAAAATGGCTGAAATCAATGTTCCCGCATGACCGATACCAACCCAAAAGACGAAGTTAACAATGGCATATCCCCATCCGACCGGATTATTGACACCCCAAACTCCGATACCGGTCACAATTAAATAGACAATCATCGAGATCAGCATCAATGTCAGCGACACTGAAATACCGAACGCGATATACCAGGCACGCGGCGTTTGCGGAGCTTCCGTAACGCGGCAAACGGCTTCCGTCACCGCGCCTAAGCTCTGCTCGCCCAATATGAGCGGTGCACGCTTGGACGGATCGGCCGTCGTATTGTCTCGATTAGGAATGACTGCTGTGCTCATCGTGGCTGGAACCGTGTGTTTCTTCGCCTTCGAGTTCAGGATTTGGATTACGTATTTTCGCCAGGAACAATGTTCTGGGTTTGATATTCAGTTCGCCGAGCATTTCATAGGCCCGCTGCTCTTTGTGCAATTTGGCAACCTCGCTTTGAGGATCGTTCAGATCACCAAATACAATTGCATTGGTTGGGCAGGTTTGCTGACAAGCCGTACGAATCTCGCCATCCGCAATAGAACGGCGTTCGTTTTTCGATTCAATCTTCTTGGCTTGAATGCGTTGCGAGCAGTACGTGCATTTTTCCATAACCCCGCGGCTGCGAACGGTTACCTCGGGATTGAATTTCATCATTTCAACCGGTTTCAGATTCTTGTGATTGTTGAAATAGTTGAACCGCCGCACTTTATAAGGGCAGTTGTTGGAGCAGTAACGAGTACCAACACAACGGTTATAGACCATGACATTCAAACCTTCATGGTCGTGCATGGTGGCTCCAACCGGACATACTTGCTCGCAGGGTGCATTCTCGCATTGCACACAAGCCACCGGCTGATGGGCCACTTCAGGCGATTCGGGATCGCCGCTGAAATAGCGGTCGATCCGCAACCAATGCATCTCACGGCCATTAGCGACTTCTTCTTTACCGACTACGGGGATATTGTTTTCCGCCTGGCAAGAAGCAACGCAAGCATTGCAGCCGATGCACAAATTCAAATCGACGGTCAATCCCCATTTCTGTCCGTCATACTCGTGTTCTTTCCATAATGGGGCAGGCTCAGGCTCATGGGCAATGTGATGGGCGAAATCGGGGTGCTCTTCGTAATGGTCGAGCGTAGCCTCACGGACCAATTGTCCGATCCGTTTGCTGCGCTCGCGCATGCCCACGGTATCAATAGCAAAATGATCTTGAGTGCAGGCCAGTTCGTATGTTTGACCGGTACGCCGAATTTCCGCACCTATTGTGTAATCCATCTCAGCGCTGGTGCGCAGTGGATAGACATTGAAACCGACGCCATTCCCAACTTTGCCGGCGGCCGCACGGCCATACCCCAGACTCAAGGCAATCGAATTAGGCGCTTGTCCGGGCATTACATAAGCCACAATCTCGGCTTTTTTCCCGCCGCAATCCACTTCGATCATATCCTGATGCTGAATTCCCAGGGCTTCGGCAGTTGATGGGCTAATCAAAGCCGCATTATCCCAAGTAATCTTGGTCAAAAAGTCGGGGAGTTCCTGAAGCCAGCCGATATTGGCGAAACGGCCATCGTAGACACGCGGGTCTTGGTAAAACACGAGTTCCAAGTAATCCGATTCAGCGGCCTCAGTGGGAGTGAATTCATCAAATAAAGCCCGCACTGCCTGTACCTGCAATTCAGGTTCAATTACAGGGTATTGGCTGCCGGACAAAACACCTTCATGCAACAAAGTCCGCCAAAATGATTCAAACTCTGAGATATTTTCCAGTTCAGAGATTGTGCGCCGTACAAGTTCATAACCGGCCATCGGCTCGCCGAGAATAATCGATAAGAGTTCGATGGCGGATTTGCCATCGTAAATCGGCGCGATTAAAGGCTGCTGAGTACAGAGGGTTCCATCATAGGCCCGAGTGTCTCCCCAGGATTCGAGATAATGAGCTCGCGGAAGATTCCACACACACCCCAGAGATGTCTCATTTTCATAAAGGCTAAGATGAATAGAAACGGGTACCTTTTTAAGCCCGCCTGCAAAATCCAAATCGGCGGGCGCATCGTATACCGGATTACCTCCGATAACGATCAATGTCTTAACCGTCCCGCCGTGCATTTTTTTCGTTAGAGAACGTATGGCATCTCCATAGGAAGGACGCGCCGCTTCGGGATCTTCCGTATAAGAGATTGTCCGGCCTCTGGCCCCTAAAACTTCATTTAAGAAGTGAACAAGAACATGTAATGAGGCGGGTTGGCGTAATCCGCAGAAGATCACGGCGTTTCCGCGATGAGCAACCAAATCCTTCGCCAATGCTTTAACAAAATCGTCCGCTTCGGCCGGGTCCGCATGCTGAAGAATAGACAAGGCAAGAGGTTGGTACTCTTCCGGGAGTTCAGAATCCAACTCAGTGACAACTTGGCCCGCAAGCGCGTAGGCAAACGCCTCGATCTGCCCCGATTGCAACGGCAAACGGTGATCGGCCATGGCTCCGGTAATGGTATAAACGCTCTCGACCGAATAAAGCCGGTTCATTTCCCGATCCGGCTTACGTCCTAAGGCGAATTCACGCGCATATTTGAGAGCATTTGGATCTTGGCCAAGAAAATCGGCATCCAAACTCAAAATTACGCGTGCATCTTTAAGATTGCGATGAGTACGATAAGGCTTACCAAATGCACGTTGCGCCCCCTCAATGGCCCGGTCACGGGAAAGAGGTTCGTATTCATGCCACATGGCTTGCGGCATGGCCGCCTGCAAACGTGAACGCATCGCGGCCAAACTCGGTGAACTGGAGGCTTCGCAGAGGATATGCACGCCGTTGCCATGGCGTTGTTGCGCCTCATCAAAATGAGTGCGTGCAAAAGCGATAAAATCGTCCCACGTTTTACCGATAAATCCTTCGCCGCCGCGCTGTTTTAGGGCCGTATTACGATCAGGATCGTACAGTTCCAAAATACTGGCTTGGCTTAGGGCATCGGCAGCACCCTGATTATTGGGATGAGAGGGATTGCCTTCGACTTTGATCGGACGTCCGTCGTAACTGGTCACCAACAATCCCGAGGCAAATCCGCCAAGTTCCATGGAGGTGGCGTACTGTTTTGTCTTTCCGGGAACATAGGTTTCAGGACGCCGGGAATAGGGAACAATCGTCTCTTTCGGCCAACGGCATCCGGTCAAACCCGCGAATGCAAATGAAGCGCCCATAACCTTCAAGAAATTGCGGCGCGTAGATGCGCTGAGCAGTTCCGCCGCGCCTTCTGGGAATTCACGGGCAAGAAAATCCCGGAACTTGGGTGTGTCCGCAAGTTCATCGAGACTGCGCCAATACGTCTTCCCGGTTTTGGTTCCCGTTACCGATGACATGTTGAACAATCCGTTGAGGGATTAATGTTTCTCTCTTCACGAAGTTTCCTGCCAAAAACTTCAGGATCTTCGTTCGGCTGCCAGTTCATATCCGTCGCCAATTCCGCCGGACGCAAATGGGATTCGGGAGCACGGTGGCAATCCAAACACCACCCCATGCTTAAGGTCTCTTGTTGATAAACAACTTCCATTTTGTCGACACGTCCATGACATTCAACGCAACCGACACCACGCTGCACATGGGCGCTGTGATTGAAATAAACATAATCCGGCAAATCGTGAACACGAATCCATTCAACCGGCATTCCCGTCGCATGACTCTCTTTGATGGGAATCAAGTTGGGACTTTCCGTGCGAATTGCCGCGTGACAATTCATACATGTTTGCGTAGGCGGGATATTGGCATTTGCACCCGTCTCTACACTTGTATGGCAGTAGCGGCAATCAATACCCAATTCTCCCGCATGAAGCGCATGGCTATAAGGCACAGGCTGTGTGGGCATATACCCTACGTCTGTCGCTTTCGGAGAAAATCCAAAAGTCACGATACCGGCCAGATACAAAGGTACAATCAAAACTCCGACCGCGATGGCAGGACGGAGCAGATTGGTCCATTTAGGAAAGAGATATGGTCTTTGATTCTCGTGCCGCACAAGCCTGGGAACCTATCATGAATTCATTTGCTGTTAAGGGTGGTCTAACCGCTTTTCATTATGCCAACAAAATTGTTTTGTCGTCCATAATTAAAAGACGTTTTAACCAGATTTCATCCCGACCGAAAAAACATGATAAAGATACCGCTATCACCAGACGGAATCCTCGATCAGTCCGGCTTTCAACAAACGTTTTGGGCATTCATAGATACGCCGATCGAAGTTATTGTTCAACATAGTACGCAAGAATGAAGCGGCTAAAAGGCCCCCTGGACAGTTTTGTATATAGCTATACCTTACATATGTACGTTATATGTATATTTGCACTGAAAGAGGAACAATAAGATCATTCTCCAAACCATCTGGAAATGTAAAAAACAGCGGCTAAGGTAGTAAATCATGAATGTCAATAATTCCGGGCGCTAAATGACCATCGACGGTTTTGCAGATCATTTGAACGATAAATCCAGCATGAAACGCTAGGTGTCCTCCACTTATAGATGTTTCATGAAAAAGGCGCTGGCGGAAATCCCGTCAGCGCCCTTTATTTTTGCTTGCTCAAATACTTGCCGGATTCAATTCCGGATAGAGATCAAGTTAAGCGGCTTACCATGCACCGGTCTTGAGATATTCATCCATGGCCTTGGCGGCGACACGTCCCTGCCCCATGGCCAAGATGACGGTGGAACCGCCGGTAATGACATCGCCTCCAGCGAAAACACCTTTTTTGCTGGTTTTGCCGGTTTCCTTTTCGGCGATGACCACACCCCATTTATTGAGTTCGAGTCCCTCAGTAGTGCTGGGCACGAGCGGATTCACACCAAAACCGAGGGCCGTAATCACAGTCTCGGTGGGGATGCGATATTCAGAGCCCTTAATCGGGACGGGACGACGACGCCCGGAATCATCCGGCTCACCGAGTTCCATTTTGATGCACTCCATCTCCTTCACCCAACCATCATCGGTGCCAAACAGCCTTACGGGCGCTGTCAGGAATTTAAAATCGACACCTTCTTCTTTGGCGTGCTGGATTTCTTCCGCACGGGCCGGGGCTTCGGCCAGGGTACGGCGGTAGACGATGGAGACATCCTCCGCCCCCATGCGCAGGCTTACACGGGCCGCATCCATGGCCGTATTTCCGCAGCCGATCACAGCGACATGATTCCCCACCGTAACCGGAGTTCCATATTCGGGGAAACGGTCGGCATGCATCAGGTTAATGCGTGTCAGGTATTCGTTGGCTGTATAAACACCTTTAAGATTTTCTCCGGGCACATTCATCATACGCGGCAATCCCGCACCCGTTCCCAAAAAGACGACGTCGAAACCTTCCTTTTCAAAAAGTTCATCGACTGTTTTGGCACGGCCGATCAAAACATTGGTATAAAACTTCACACCTTTTTTGCGCAGACCGTCGATTTCTTGTTCCACAATTTCATTCGGTAAACGAAATTCCGGAATACCATAAATCAAAACACCGCCCAAACGGTGAAGTGCTTCAAATACATGCACCTCATGACCACGGTTAATGAGATCACCGGCAACCGTCAATCCGGCCGGTCCCGATCCCACAATGGCAACTTTTTTACCCGTCGGTTCGGGAGGATCCCATTCGAATTCACCGCCGAATTTTCGCTCATAGTCGGCCACAAAACGTTCAAGCCTTCCAATCGCCACCGGGTCGTGTTTTTTGCCTAAGACACACTGGATTTCGCATTGCGTTTCTTGAGGACAAACTCTTCCGCAAACCGCAGGCAGAACATTGGTTTCTTTAATAACTTTGGCCGCTTCCAGATATTCGCCTCGATTAACGTGTCTCATAAACCGGGGAATATCGACACCCACCGGACACCCATCGACGCAAAGCGGCTTTTTGCATTCCAAGCACCGGGTCGCTTCCGCATCGGCCTGATCCTTTTCTAATCCCAAAGCGACTTCTTCAAAATTATGCTTACGAATTTCCGCTTCCTGTTCGGGCATTTTCTGGCGAGGAATGGACATGCGTTGCTTGGGTTTTAACCCGACCCGGTTTGAAAGATCGATTTCCGGAGGAACATCCGCATTCCAGAACTTTTCAACCTTGTCGATCAGTTCCGAATCATAAGGACAAAGAGGAGAGTGCGGCTCTTCTTCACCTTTATAGACGGCAAAACTGTGTTTTTCGTGCTCGACATACCATTTCTGGCGGTTCATCAATTCATCGAAATCAACCACATGCCCGTCAAAATCAGGCCCGTCATAACAGGCGAATCTTGATTCGCCGTTCACGCTCACCCGGCACCCGCCGCACATACCGGTGCCATCGACCATCAAAGAATTAAGGGAAACCGTACAGCCGATATTCAAAGGCTCGGTCATTTTGCTGACCGCAGCCATCATGGGCACCGGCCCAATGGCAAACGTATGATCGACTTTTATTCCCTCATCTACGATTTCCTGTAAAACATCCGTAACAAAGCCTTTCGTGCCTCGTCCTCCATCATTGGTGGAGAAACGGATTTCACCACAGGCCGCTTCCATACGTTCCTCTAAAATAATCAGGTCCGGCGTACGCGCACCGATTACACCAATCACCCGGTTTCCGCGTTCCTTAAGAGCCGCGGCAATGGGCAACAGCGCCGCCACACCAAAGCCGCCTCCCAAGCAAACCACGGTTCCGTACTCCTTGATGGGACTGGGCGCGCCCAGCGGACCAACAATGCTAAAGAAGGAATCGCCAATTTCTTTGGAGCAAATCTCATTCGTGGTGGTCCCAATGGCCTGCACGACAAACCAGATGCTATCGTTCTCATAATTCGAACCGGCCAAAGAAATCGGTATGCGTTCCGATTTCTCATGGGGGCAAATGACCATAAACTGCCCCGGTTTCCGGGCATGACAAACCAGAGGCGCCTTGACCTCAAACCAAATCGTATTGGGAGCAAGCTCTTTTTTGTCCAATATTTCAAACATCAACCGGCCTCCTAAGATTATTTCATGCAAAAGGTCTTCCTACGGAAAAACAATGAACCTTTAACCGCCGAACCTCATAACTTCAACACAATGCACAAAATAGCCAACTTATTAAGAACATTCGACTCGTCTGTTCGGAGAGTATCTGTCAAACAAACCGGCCTTTACGCTCTTTATTAAACCAAGGTAATCGAATTAATGGATTTATGCCGGACGCGATCATATCCAAGGGCACAGCCTGTTCTAACGACAATTAAAACAGACACAAATGGCAAATATGCCAAAATATGGAGTTTTTATTGGCATGAGTTTGGCACTTAGTAACATAAGATGCCCATCGTATTTAGATGGAATGATCGTGCTTAGATTCCGACTTTATGCCGAATGGTAATGTCTTCCATTTTGTCGCCCGCTTCACTCTCGATAAGAGCGGTGCCAATCATGCATTGGCCCTGGTTATCATCCCGGCAATAGTAGAATGTGATGGCGGCTTCGAGCTTTTGAAAAGACTTTTGACCCGGCGTTTTCAGCTGGAAGCGAATTACCCCATCTTCGACTTCAGGCTGAAAAAGTTCGCTCACCCATATCTCGCCGTTATCACCGCTCCCCCTCAACTGCACGGATGGCGGAGCAAGTTGGTTCAAGTGGTAAGGATCCGGGAATTCCAATTCGAGCGTGACCGCCGTACCGGGCGCAAGAAGCTGTCCCTTCAAGTCGATCCGTTCCGGATTCCCCAAAATATCAAAGGTAATTTGGTCTTGTTGTGTTTCAGAATCCGGATTCGCACGTTTGGATGAAAAGTCTATTGCCAGCGTGGTTGTCTCTTTCGTATCCAAATTGACAACGCGGATGGCGTTATTGTTGGTATCGGCCACATAAAGCCGTCTTCCGGCAATGGAGACTCCTGCCGGTTCATTGAATTGGGGTGTCTTTAAATCGCCGATTCCCGGTTCACCGGTCCCGGCTAGAGTATCCAAGGTTCCGGCATTCAAATCGGCTATACGAATCTTATGGTTATAGGCATCGGCCACATAAACCTTGCCATCCGCATAGGCGACCCCCAATGGATGCTGTAGCAATGCCGTTTTGAAGGGGCCGTCCGTATCGCCGAAATCGAATAATCCCGTTCCAACCAGGGTTTTGACAACAGGCTCATCTCCGGTGAAATCCACCATACGCAATGCGCTGACTTCACTATCCGCGAAATAGAGATTGTGGCCATCCGAGTCGATGCCGCTGGGTTGAGCCAACGCGCAGGTATCCAATCCTCCATCGATAATCGATTCCCGGCCGCTACCGGCAAACGGCTCAATCCATTCACGGCCCAAGTCATAAACCCATAATTGATGAGGCCCGGCCATAGCGACATAGATTTGATCGCCATCACCAATCCGAGCCAGGTCCCAGGGCGAATTCAATGGAGTAATAAGCGCCAGTCCACCTTCACGCGAGCGTGACTGTTCTCCGGTCCCGGCCACAGTCTTCACCGCCCGCGCATTCAGATCGAGAAGGCGCAAGGCATGATTCTCCGTATCGGCCACATAAAGATCATCGCCATGCAATACCAAACCTTGGGGATGATTAAATTCCGCTTCATCGAATCCGCCGTCTTTAAGTCCGGTGTTTCCGTGCCCGGCGACATCAATAACACGGCCATCAAGATCGCAAATCAGTATCCGGTTGTGGTTGGAATCGGAAATAAAAAGACGGTTCCCGGTTTCATCTGCAAGGACTTTTCCCGGAAATGACAATACGGTGTCCGGCTCTTTATTCTTTTCCGGAGCAATCGGCAAAGGCTTGCGATTGATTGAATCTTTAAATTTCTCGATCAAACGAGAAATGATTTCATCGAGAACTTCATAATTACCTTCGCCGGAAAGCAATCCAACCAGCTGCCCCTCGGGATCGATCACGGCCATTGTTGGCCAGGCTTGCACGCCATACCGTTTCCAAATCGCGAAATTGGCGTCATTGACAACCGGATGCTCGATTTCATAACGCAGTACCGCCGAACGGATATTCTCCGTTTCTTTCTCATTTTTAAATTTGGCAGAATGGACACCGATTACAGCCAGCTCTTCGGGATATTTCGCTTCCAACTTCTTTAAATCCGGAATAACGTGCATGCAGTTGATACAACAAAATGTCCAGAAATCGAGCAAAACAACTTTGCCACGCAAATCCTCGATTGAAAGCGGACGTTCGACATTAAGCCAACTCACACCGCCTTCAAATCCGGGCGCAGGAGTCTTCCCGCTTATATCGGCATTGTATTTATACTTCACTCTGGTTTGCTCACCGCCGTGAAATGCAATCTGTTCCGCGGTAAGCGGCGGCCCATCGCCCCACATCTGAAATAGCAAGACGATAGCCAAGACAATCCCGGCAATCGCGATAGCTGATATTCCCGATTTTGACATCGATCGTTGTTGTCCTCTCACCAGACGTTCTTTTTACAGATTATCCACCAAAATACAAAAATGCGAGATTCACCATCTCAATTGTGCAAACCTGCAAAATGATGGGAATAAGAAGACCAATTGATATTGCGTTCAATTCACTTCTTCATAGATTCACGGATTTCATCGGTGGTAAGAGCTTTGGCATACAAAGAAAAATCATCGATACAACCACAAAAGAATTCCGGACCTGAATGCAACGGATTGCCGCCAAGTGCAAATTGAATCGACACAGTCCGAAGCCTGAATGGTACATGTGTTTCACCGACACTATCCCCATTCACAAATAACCTTAACCGGCTGCCGTCTTTTACAGCGGCAATGTGAGTCCATTCACCGGATTTCAACGCATAGCCACGCGTGCTCCAATTGCCTTGCCCTTCCACACGGGCGTAAAGTTTTGCGCCATCGATTACCACACGCAGAGGATCATCTCCCCCTTTGGCCCACCCGCTAAAGATTTGAGCCAGGCCGTGTTTCTGCTTTTCATCTGCCTTTACCCAGGCCATAAAAGTGTAATCATCCGAAGGGAAATAGGGCACTTGATATCGAATCATGCCTTGGCCCTCAAACTTCACCGCACCATCAGCGTTTCCGTTACGATCAGGGGCGGCCTGGATACCCTTTTCATCTCTCAAAGCGCCATAAACCGGCTGGCCATTGCCATCAAGCGGAGATGCGGCAACCAAACCATCTTCACGAAACTCAACAAGAGCCGGATTTTCTATATATGGATTGGGCAATGCCGCATCAACAACAAAGCTGCGTGGTCCGAGTTCGGCGGACTGTTCGCCGAATTCATTGAACGCCGTTACCTGCCAATAATACGTCTTCCCGGCGTCGAATTTGTCTTTCAATAAAACGCGTTTACGAACAAATTCCCGCGTTGCAATAGGTTTCTGCATCGAGCGGTCAGTAGCAACTGCCAGACGGTATTTCCGGCCATCTGCCAGCTCGGTGCCGGTCCATTCGAACACATTGGGGCCTTTCGAAAGATGAACGCCGTCCTCGGGTGAACGCAACCAGAATTTCGGCGGCGGAGCGTCGGCAACCGGTAACCATGAACGGTAATGCGTACCATACGCACCTGCGGTTGCGAAATCGCAGAGATTGATTTTCTGCCCATCGACACCTTGAAATGCGAAAAAGACCAACGGCCGAAAACGCCCGGGCGCAGCCGGTTTTTCAAAGGCAAGATGATTCAATGAAATTGCCGGGACATCATCCACATCGTATTCATTGAAGTGAGAATCGAAAGCCAGCAGCAAAGGCCCGTAATAAAGCGACACGTTATCTGCTGTGGCGCCATCCCCAATCCAAGTATGAATCGACATATCCAATTCAAGTTCCACCACAACGCCCCGGCTCCAATCCGGTTTAATTTTGAAATACCGGCCCGGCTCGGGTGCGTCTTGCACTTTGCCATCGACTGTAACGCGGGTTTTGGAGGACCAGGCAGGAATACGCAACAGCAATTCACGATCCCCCAAAGAACCGGGGGAAAACGTCAATTTGATATGTCCGCCCGCCGGATAATCCGTCTCTTGATTGACTTCCAAGACAGCGCCGGAAGCCACTGGGATCGAAGCCCGCATGGGGCCGTAATAGTTAACTGCCACGCTATTGTCATTTACAAGCACGCCCCATTCCGAAATCATACCGATACCACGCGGCGCATTGACCGAACAGCAATTCAATTCCGGCGTGCCGGCCCGGCTCTGGAATACAATTGTATGCGCTGAGGCCTCCCGGCACCCATCCATCGGCGTGTTATAGGTCCACCAACGTCCGGTAGGATGTTGCGAACCGAGAATGCTGTTCCAAAGCGAAAGTTCCAGTTCATCGGCAACTTGAGAATCAGCGGTCAAGTAGAGCATATCCACAGTGAGCGCCGACCATGCCGTCGTACAGCAGGTCTCAATTGCTCCCGGCTCATATGGATCTCCAATGGCTTGTTCGCCGGAAGAAAAGCCGCCGGTGTTATGGCGATCATATCGCGCAATGCTGCGCCAAATATTTTCATACGCGGTCTTGTAGTCTTCATTGCCGGTAATCCGGTATAGTTCGACCAGCCCTTGGATATCATGCAAACTTTCCCAACGGGGTAACGGCTGCTTGTAGAAATCCACACCAGCCAAACCTTGACGGAAATAATCACCCGCGCGCTCAAAATCCTTTTCGATCTCACGCATCATACGCAGGTATCGCTCGTTGCCGGTCTCACGGTAAACGCGGCCTAAGACATGAATCACGGCCATATTCATTTCAAAAGAACCGGCATCGAATACATGGCGTCCGGTATCGAGATACGTGTTACAAATCAAATCCGCGGCGCGAATTGCGCATGATTTCGCCGCTTCGTCTCCGGTATCCTCAGACCACATCATCAGTGCCAACATGACATGGTAATGCCCCCAAAGATCCCAATTCTTTAGCAGCCGATCCTCTTTGGGGAACGGCCCCAGGTAACCATCATCGGCCTGCGAATTGATTAGTTCCGATATCACCCAACGGATTTTTTGATCCAGCCTGGCATCGCCGGTCATGCGGCGGGCCTGAATCGCAGAAATCAGGTACTTGCCCACAAACTCACCCGCCCAAGGCACCAGCCGGGGGATCGGTTTCCGGTCGCGCACACGGAACATTTCCAGCATGCCGGGATTGGCATCCGGCGCGGAAAGCAGCCAGGATTCCAAATTGGCATCGATCCGCTCTCCCATCGGGCCACCAAATTCAAAAGTGGCATTTAAAGGCCGTTCATAGACAGGCGATTGTTTTGCAAATTCACCAAATGATTTCGGCATGATAGAAAAACTCAACGTGAGAAATACGCATAGAAAGATTGCCGGATACATTCGGCGGGTGATGACGTTTTTTACCATGAGCGACTCTCCCATATACATTAAGGATTGAGATCGACGGTAATTCCGGGAATCGTGTTGCCGTCCGAATCAGTAATACGGAAATAAAATCCCCATTTCCGGCCTGTCTGGGAAATCTTTAATAGAACGGGCATTGTTCCGGCTTTTAAACGAACAGGCACAACATCTGAGTCAACCGCTGCCGGCCGGGCCTCCCCATACTCCCAGATCAGCTCACCACCCAGCCAGACTTTCAATGTGTCATTGCTTCCCATTCGCAATTCCACTTCGCGTTCCTGGTCATTATGGATAAAAGCATATGCATAAACCGTAACCCAATCAGGAGGCTGGAAATGATGCAACAGATCCATATAGCCGCGCCCTTCTCCGGCTCGTATTATCTTCCATTCCACCGGGCCATCCAGACCGTCGAGTTTTTCCTGTAAATCGACTTTCGTTTCAGGAGGATATACGGTGTCATGTCCTTCGGCCTTAGCGTTACTAAACGGTCCAATGGCGTACCAATCGGTTACCAATCCCATTTCCGGGGCAAAGCGCATATCCGTAATTTCGCCGTATTCGTCTTTCAAACCGGGAAAAGCACTTTCCGTTTCCAAATAATCCGGATTCGCATCAACCATTCGTTGGGCGAGTTCGACACACTTTTCATATGTATTTTTGAGTGTTTCAAAATCTCCACTATTCCGGTTTGCTTCTTGCAGCTGCAGATAGGTTTCAAGATATTGAAATCCCATATCCACCATCTCAAGACGAGTGTTTAGTGTCTTTAATTCGGGATGTTTTACTTTTGGGGCCGTTTCAAGAGCACGGTTCAGCGACTGTCGGCATGATTGGACTATTTCAGGCGTGAAAATATCAGGGATATCCCGCAAGCCCCACTCGATCATTGGCTCACGGTCAGCCAATGCCTTTTCCAAAACCGTGTAATAGTCAAACATCGCATCAGCGATTTGGGCAAGTTGCGGATCGGCGCCACGGCAGGTTAAGCCAAAAAAGCCATCGCAGTAATCCCGCAATAAGTCTGCCATTTTCTGATCGGCGTTCCACAACAATTGCGCGGAAAACCAGTGATTCGGCGAAAGCGTGGCCCATGAGCAGTGGCCTTCTACACTAAGCCCTTTCACGCCGAGTTCTTTGTACACGGGCATTTCACGCGCACGGGCTCCAAACAACGGCCAGGGCAATTCTGCATTGCCGGGGACCGGATCGTATTCGTAGATGTAGACATTGGGGCAGGCCTTGCACCACGCTTCGAGGTCGGCCTTCATCTTCATGCGTGATTCGCAATGCGTGTCTCCAATTCCATGTCCTGCGCAATAAACGCTGGAAGTAAGAAAAACAACAACATAAGGAGACACCTTTACATATTCCGGCGGAGTGGAGTGATTGATATAGGCATAAAGCGAAACCATTTTGCCCGGATGCTTTTCTTGAATACCCTCAGCAACTTGATTCACAAAAGTCATATAACGGTCGGTGACAATCGGCTTTTGCCGGTCATAATCGAATGCATCCGTATCGAGTTTTGTACAGTTCTCACATTCGCAGAAATCGTCGTTATCATCCGGACAAAGCGAATAACACAAATAATCGGGATACTTATCGAAATACTCGATTACGGTCTGGGTGATCAGTTTGACAACTTCGGGATTACTCGTGCAAACCTGTTGTTTAATCCTTTCACCATCGACCAATGAATAAAGTTCGGGACGTTTCTCATAAGATGCCGAAGGAGGCATGCTGTTGGTCAAATTGTGGCCGTGACTCACATTGGGCCGAAACATTCGATTGCGTTGCCGCCACTGCAAAAAACGTGGTCCGGTGACTTCCGGACGGCCCCAGCTGTACCAGACTTCACGGTAAAAGAAATCGGGTGCGCCGGTTCTGCGGCCATTCTCCACCTCCACGGTTTGCCTTTTCGGGATGACCTCTCCCATTTCGCCGGGCATATACCAACGGCATCCCAACTCATGCAACAATCCATAGGCGGCCCAGAGCGCCCCCTGCCCGGTTTGAGCCAACAGATAGAGATTCCCATCCCGGGATTCGATGAGATATCCTTCGGGCTCCAATTCGCTAACATTTTCCTTCATTTCAAACGGGATAAGTCCGGCATCGAATGCATCCGCACGCCCCAAGATAATCGACTTACCTCCGCTTGAAGCCGTGCCGGTCTCAATTCGGGAGCCGGACATCTTAGACAGGCAATCCGATATCTCACGGCCTGCTTGTTCTTCTTCCGGCACCGGTGCAGCCGGAAGAACCAGGTTCATCATCGCTGTCCCATTATCCACAAGGATCACGGCATCAGCCCGACCTGGGATAACGAACATGAGAAGAAATACGGAAAACAAAGGGATTATAATAAAATGGCGGCAGGTCATAAGTTTCTACTCCAAAATGATTGGTCTCTCATAAAGGTTTTCTCACCTAAAATGATCTTACAAGCAAGGACATAGAGCGGATAGACGGCACTTTGGTCCAAAACACGCATACATGCAGCTGAAGTTTCATCGATGCTGCCGATTGAGAGACAGAGGCAAAGGGAAAAGAGGCATAAGCCAAAGATTTTCAACGAATTGAAAACCAATGGGTGTAAAATGGGCGTATGCTCCTAGCCATAAAGGGCTACCGTGTTTTATGCTAAATACCCCCACGACACTAAGAACTAGGAATCATTGAGGATACCTTGGGAGGGGATAGAAAATCCCAAGGCAAAGGCCATAGAGGAAGATAGGGGACAGTGCAGGCAAAGTTCTGCGGATTTGCAGCGCAGGAATGAGATTCAGGCTCAGGGGCAGAAGTATGCCTCGAATTAGCACCATCCCGGAAAAATAACCCGAAGCCTTTTGCTTCGGATACGAGAGAGAGAAACGTCATGATAGTAGGTGTTCCCAAGGAGACATTTCCCGGTGAACGCCGCGTGGCTCTTGTACCCGCCAGTATTCCGGCTCTAGCCAAGGCCGGGCTGGAAGTCTTGATCGAGACGGGTGCGGGACAACAGGCGGGTCTGCCGGACGATGAGTATGTACATAAAGGCGCAAAGATCGTGTCTTCCCGTAACGAGCTGTTTTCAGCGGCTGATGTGATTTTGCAGGTGCGTGCTCTTGGCGCGAATCCCGAAGGGATGGCTGATGACATCAATCTTATGCGGGAAGGCCAAAGCGTAATCGCCTTTCTAGAGCCATTGGGTGAAGCCAAAGCGTTGGAACCGGCGGCACAAAAAGGCATTACCGCTCTTTCTATGGAACTGATGCCGCGTATCACCCGTGCCCAGAGCATGGATGCGCTCTCTTCGATGGCCACCATTGCGGGATACAAAGCGGTTTTGGCGGCGGCGGATGCCCTGCCACGGATGTTTCCGATGATGATGACGGCAGCGGGCACCATCTCTCCTGCACGAGTTTTGGTGATCGGTGCAGGAGTCGCAGGCCTTCAGGCGATTGCCAGCGCGCGCCGGTTGGGTGCGGTGGTTCAAGCGTATGACATCCGGGCGGCGGTTAAAGAGCAGATCGAGAGCCTTGGCGCCAAATTCGTTGAGTTGCCTATCGAGGCGGGAGATTCGGAAGACAAGGGCGGCTATGCCAAGGCCATGGATGAGGAGTTCTACCGAAAACAGCGCGAACTCATGGCTAAAGTCATGGCGGATAGCGATGTGGTGATTTCAACCGCTGCCGTACCCGGCAAAAAGGCTCCAATCCTGGTAACGGAAGAGATGGTTAAGGGTATGAGCCCGGGTTCGGTCATCGTGGACCTGGCAGCCGAACGCGGCGGCAATTGCGAACTGACAGAGCCGGGAGCCACCAAAGAAGTACATGGTGTAACCCTGATTGGTCCGCTAAATGTGCCATCATCCGTGCCGTACCACGCGAGCCAAATGTACGCCAAAAACATCTCCACCTTCCTTTTGCACCTCGTAAAAGATGGAGCATTAAACCTGGATACCGAAGATGAAATAACTTCCGGAACGCTGGTTACACATGGCGGCCGTATCGTCCATTCCACTGTGCTCGAGATTCTGGGCAAACCATCACCCGGCACAGAAGGGAGTCAAAACTGATGGAAATGTTCGTGATTATGCTAACGATTTTCGTGCTGGCGATTTTCGTCGGCTTCGAGGTTATCACCAAAGTCCCGCCCACTTTGCACACACCGTTGATGTCCGGCTCCAATGCCATTTCCGGAATCACCCTGGTAGGAGCGATCATCGCAGCCGGTGTCAATGAGCCGGGACTTGTGAAATATCTTGGATTTCTAGCCATCATTTTTGCAACCATCAATGTGGTTGGAGGTTTTATGGTCACGCACCGTATGTTGGAAATGTTCCGTAAGAAAGACAAATCCTAAGGGCTGAGGGTAGAGACATGAGTAACGCTTTATACAATCTCGCATATCTCGCCGCTTCGGTCCTGTTTATTTTTGGGATAAAAGGTTTAACCCATCCCCGGACCGCGGTACGCGGAAACCTGCTGGCTTCGATAGCCATGCTCATCGCCATCGTTGCCACATTGGCACAAGTTGAAGCCTATGGCTTGATCATCGCCGGAATGATTATCGGCGGACTCATCGGCGCAATCTTGGCTATAAAAATTGAAATGACGGCAATGCCGCAGTTGGTCGCTCTCTTCAACGGCTTCGGGGGCGGCGCTTCGATTCTGGTGGCTGGCTGGGCATTGGTTGAGGCAACAACCGGTCATCTCTCACCCGATCTGCAAATGACCATTGCAACCGTGGCGTCCGGTGTCATCGGCGCAGTTACCTTCTGGGGCAGTTTAGCGGCCTTTGGAAAATTGCAGGGCCTTATTGGAGATGCCGCCGTGCTTTTCGGCGGACAACAAGTCATCAACGCCATTCTGGCCCTGGCCTCATTGGGGCTGGGTGTGGTAGTCGTCCTGAATCCCGAAGCGATATGGGCCTATTGGCTGCTGGTTGCCATCTCATCGGTGCTTGGTGTTTTACTGGTTATTCCCATCGGCGGTGCGGATATGCCTGTGGTGATTACGCTTTTGAACTCCTATTCCGGTTTGGCGGCCGCGGCAACCGGTTTTGTGCTTTCAAATAATATGCTCATCATTACCGGCTCTTTGGTAGGCGCATCGGGAATTATCCTGACTCAAATCATGTGCAAGGCCATGAACCGCTCGCTTACCAATGTGCTGTTCGGTGTTCTTGCGCCTACAGAAGGCGGCCCCAGCGCAGACGATGTCTACGCAGGCAAAGTCAAATCGACATCAGCCGAAGAGGTCGCCATGCTCTTCGATACGGCCCGCCGTGTAGTGTTTGCACCGGGTTACGGCATGGCCGTTTCACAATGCCAACATGCTGTGAGGGACCTTACAAATCTTTTGGAATCGCGCGGCGTGGAAGTTGAATTCGCTGTACATCCCGTCGCGGGAAGAATGCCCGGCCACATGAATGTGCTTTTGGCCGAGGCCAATATCCCCTATGAAAAATTAAAAGAGATGGATGAAGTCAATCCGACTTTTGAACAAACCGATGTTGCCATCGTCATTGGCGCCAATGATGTTGTCAATCCGTTAGCACGCACGGATCCTACAAGCCCGATTGCCGGTATGCCGATTTTGGATGTCGATAAGGCCCGGACTGTAATTATGATCAAACGCAGCCTTAGTCCGGGATTCGCGGGCATCCCCAATCCACTGTTTGCCGCTGATAATACATTGATGTTCTTCGGTGACGGCAAAAAGGCGCTGTTGGATTTGATTACAGCAGTCAAAGAAAGCTAAGTTCCTTTTCAATAGACGTTTATGGCGGTTTTCGCACATGCGGAAGCCGCCATTTTAATTATTGAAAAACTCCTATATCCGCCTTTTATCCTCAAAAAAAGCAACTTTGGCTCAATACGCTCCGAAATGCTGCGTTGTATTGTCATAAAAGAAAATATGGCGCCAAAGAGGAACTGAAACGAAAACAATGAGAATAAAAGGAGGACAATTATGAAACATCTGAAACAATCATTTAAATTTCTCACTTCATTTATCATATTCGGCTTTCTATGCAGTGGAATTGCCATCGCCCAAGATACCACCGAGCCACCCGCTATCGAGCATATTGTGGCTAAACGGGTGGAAAGATTGGACAATCGGCTCTCTTTGACCGATGAACAAGTGGCTGCAATTACGCAGATGTTTATTGCAAGCATGGAGCAAGAAAAAGAAATTCATGAACAACTGAAATCCTTGAGCGAAAGAACCAAAACTAAATTAGAAGATTTATTGACCGACGAACAAAAAGAAAAACTTGGTTCTATCGATCGCGCAATTGGCCATTTCGGTCCGCACGGTCCGCGAGGACAAGGTCCTGAAGGTTTTGAACCCGGCGAAGGTGGACGGCGAGGCCCTCATGGACGAGGCCCTGAAGGCGTTGAGCCCGACGAAGGCGGACGGCGTGGCCCTCGGGGCGGCTTCTTCAAGCACGTTGCAGAAGAGCTCGGCATTACTGAAGAACAGCATGAGCAAATCAAAGCCCTCATCGAAGAAGGAGCCAATCCCCGTGAAGCGATGGAGCAGGTTCTGACCGATGAACAAAAAGCACAGCTCGAAGAACTGCGTAAGAACCGTCCGGAACCACCGGAAGGTCCAAGGGGCCGGAAAGGACCTCGCGGAATCGAAGGTTTTCTGGAGCGCATCGGTGACAAAATCGGCGTAACCGACGAACAGAAAGCGCAAATCGAAGTTCTCATCGCAGAAGGAACCAATCCCCGTGAAGCGATGGAACAGGTTTTGACCGATGAACAAAAAGCACAACTCGAAGAGCTGCGCAAGAACCGCCCGGAACCACCGGAAGGTCCAAGAGGCCGGAAAGGACCCCGTGGAATTGAAGGTTTTCTGGAGCGCATCGGTGACAAAATCGGCGTAACCGACGAACAGAAAGCGCAAATCGAAGTTCTCATCGCAGAAGGAACCAATCCCCGTGAGGCGGTTGATCAGGTTCTGACAGATGAGCAAAAAGAGCAGTTAAAAGAAATGCGTGAAGCCAGAGCAGGAAACGAGCCTCGGGCCTTTCGGGGCCGCGGAGGCAGAGACCACCGGGGTCCACGGGGTGTAGCTGAATAATACACCTATCCGGCGATGATACCTCACTCTACCACGAGGCATCTCGACCGTTGCTCCCACATCCCGCGTTCTGGGCCGGGCCCATTAAAGCCCGGCCCTTTTACTAGAGAGACTGTAAATATTTAAGGCCTATCGATACTGACTCACATTGCAATCCAACAGGTATTTTGATTTGACACTTGATTACTGAAGAAATAAAAAATATGTCAATTTCCATAGAACATGGAAAAGATTCCGAAATGAACCTGTCGATAAGCAATCAAATTGATACTCTCAAATATCATGTGGATATTTATTCAATGCAATCATTTTTATGTTGAGGGCAAGGACTGTTCAAATGTACGGCTTCGCTACACCTGAAGGAACAGCCCGGTTTCAAAATCGTTTTGCATCACCGTATCCATTTGTTTGGCGCTCTTTAGGCAAAACCGGGCTCTGCGTAGGAGCGTTTGGATTTGGTGGTTACCGCATTCACAATCGTCAGGAAAGTTACCAAGATGCGTTGCTCAAAGCGGTGGCCGGAGGCTGCAATCTAATTGACACCTCCAGCAACTACGGCGACGGAGGCAGCGAGATTCTCGTGGGCAGCGTTATCCAGCGGCTGTCTCATGAATACAGTATCGGCCGCGATGAAATCGTTGTCGTCACAAAAGGAGGCTATATCCAAGGCAGCAACCTTGCCATTGCCAAACAGCGTGAAATCGATGGAAATCCATTCCCGGATGTCGTTCGCTATATGGAAGGCTGCTGGCACTGTATCCATCCGGAGTTTCTTGAGGACCAACTTGACCGCTCCTTAAAACGTCTCGGTCTTCAGACCATCGATGTTTACCTGCTGCACAATCCGGAGTATTTCTTAACCGATTATGCCAAAAAGAAAAGAGGGCCGATTGAAGCGGCGCGGGAAGAATACAACCGAAGAATTGCATTGGCCTTTCAATGGATGGAACGGAAAGTGCAAGAAGGCCGAATTCGCTATTACGGAATATCCTCCAATACTTTTCCGGACAACACTAAAAAGGCCGATTTTACGTCTTTTGAACAAACGCTGGAGATCGCGGAAGCGATCTCTCCCAATCACCATTATGCAGTGATTCAGCTGCCCATGAATCTTTTGGAACGCGGCGCATGGGTTCATAAAACACAAGCCAATGGCACAAAAAGCGTGTTACAAGCGGCAAAGCAGGCCAACATCGCGGTGCTTATAAACCGTCCGCTAAATGCCTTTGCCCACAGCCGGATTATCCGCCTGAGTGAATTCGGAGTCGCGGACGAAGACCAATTGCATAGACAAATGGAAACGGTCTTTGCCGCAATTGGAGAATTAGAAAATCATTATCAACAAGACATCGGTTCCATGCCGGAGTTCCGGGAACTAACATCCAAATACGATAACCATTTGATGTGGGGAGATACACTATCGGCCAATTACGCATACTTTCGGGGTTTCGAAGAATGGAATTCAACACTTGAATCCATGATCTGGCCGGCTTTTCTTAATGCGGTCAGTCTTTTTTCTTCATGTGCCGAGGGAAACGAAAGCTGGCATAAGTGGGTAGGAAATTACACACAACGTATGGTCGAACTCGTCGCCTTAATTTCAGCCTATTATGAAAATAAAGCACAGGCCCGCTCAGCCCGTATTCGTGAGCGCATTTCACATCTGAATACCAATCTTGCATTTCTAAAGACGCTCTCTCAAAAGTCAGTGCATCTTTTGGCATCCATACCCGAAATAACAACTGTCTTAATTGGAATGCGCCGTCCTGAGTATGTTGATGATATTCTAAGATTGAGGAGCCATCCGCCCATCATCGATGCCCACGATGTCTTGGAGACACTTGATCGCAGCCAAATCTTGGAAGAAGCACTTTCATGAATACTCATTGCAGCCATTTTGCATTTCGATAGGAGCAAATGCGGAAAATATCATTGGAGTATAGATATGAGTTTGGCCGAGCAGAGTTGTATTCCCGGAAAAGTGGAAAAACTTATTCGAGAGCAGATTGAAGATTTAATTTACGATATCGCCGGTTGGCAGGAAACCGGAAGCCATATTCAAAAAATCTTTCAATTTGAGGATTTTAAATCCGCCATGGTATTTGTAAATAAAGTCGCAGATTTGGCGGAAGCGGAAAACCATCACCCTGACATCGCGATCCATTACAACCAAGTTGAACTCACATTATGGACACATTCTGTAGATGGATTGTCCATGAATGATTTCATTCTTGCCGCAAAAATCGATCAAATTTGACCATATCATTTACGTAAGCTTACACCCTCGCAATTCTCTGACTATCATTCCAATAGAATCGTAGCATGGGAAACAATACAATCGGCACTGGGCCGTAGAGAATTTGTGAAGAATTCGGCGTTACTGAGCGCGGTGACGTTATCCAAGTATGCCATGGGAGTAAGCGGCACTATGCAAACCGAGAATCCTATCCCCAAACGTTCATTAGGCAAAACCGGCGTGGAACTTTCCATTTTAGGTATGGGAGGTATCGTCGTCATGAATTCTGAGCCGGCTCACGCGGCCGACATCGTCGCCGAGGCCGTCGACCGGGGAATCAATTACTTTGACGTGGCTCCGAGTTATGGCGATGCGCAAGAAAAACTAGGTCCCGCGCTTGAGGCCCACCGGGATAAAGTATTCCTTGCCTGCAAAACGGGAGACCGCACCAAGGTAGGTGCACAAAAAGAGCTGGAAGAAAGTCTGCGGCTGCTCAAAACCGACCACCTGGATCTATACCAACTCCATGCGATTACCGATATTGAAAAGGATGTCAAAATCGCATTGGGGCCGGGCGGTGCAATGGAAACAATTTTGAAAGCCAAAGAGGATGGAAAAATCCGGTTTATCGGTTTTTCGGCGCATTCACCTGAGGCAGCTTTAGCGGCCATGGAGGCTTTTCCATTTGACACGATTCTCTATCCCATCAACATCGTCTGCCATTATAAAAGCCACTTCGATCAGCGTCCGCTGAATAAAGCCCGCGAAAATGGCATGGGAATTTTGGCCCTCAAAGCCATGGCGAGTACCAAATGGGAGCATTCCGTAGGAGATGTCCGGCGCAAGGATTTTTCCAAATGCTGGTATCAACCGGTCGTTTCCTCTGAAGATGCCTTGCGTGGCTTACGTTTCACACTTTCGCAGCCGGGTCTGACCGCCGCTCTTCCGCCCGGTGAAGAAAAACTCTTTAGAATGGCTTTGGATTTAGTACCTCAGCTCACGCCTATGGGTGTAGATGAATTGGCTGACGCAGAGCGATCCGTACAGGAATTGCAGCCAATTTTCCCCTAGACCGCATGCCATCTCCCGGCCAGCCGGTTTTCGTCATAGTTGATATTTCTTTAAGTTCATATCGAAAAGGTCTATTTTATGCATGGAGAAATTTTCTGGCGCCATTTCCAGAAAGGGAGAGAATTATGGATAGGCGGAAATCCGCTTTTACGCTCATTGAACTTTTGATTGTCGTTGCAATTATCGGAATCCTTGCCGCGATCGCCGTACCCAATTTCTTAAACGCCCAAACGCGAGCTAAAATCGCCAACGTTAAGGCAGACTTCAATGCCATCTCAACGGCAATGGAATCATATTATCTGGATAACAACCATTACCCCACATCGTTTCAACTCCAGCGCTTAACTACGCCAATTGCTTACCTTGGCTCTGTTCCCCAAGATCCATTTCCACTGGTAACGGCTGAACAATACGGTGGCGGTTCCGGACCAACATGGTACCGGTATGTGAGTGGAGAAAAATCTGCGAATATCCGCATCGCTCATTGTGCGGATTATTGGGCCTATTATCCGCCTTTCTTGCTTCGCGGCCCCGCCGAAACAAAAGCCGGTCAAGACGATTGTCCAACACAGTGGCTCGTTAAATCGTTTGGACCGAATACAAACCATAAAAGCCTTTGCGGCGGCAACAACGGCGATGATTGCACATTCCGTTACGATGGCAGCAATGGTTTGCGGAGTATCGGCGATATTGCCGTTTTCGGACCGGGCATGGGGCAGCAGTAAACGCCGTTTAAACCATCAAACGTTCTGCTTGCCACTCATATCCGCACGGAAATAAGGTTGTAGAAAATATACAGCCATCAAAATACTGTAAATCGCAACATGCGTTAAATACAAATGGTAGAGATGGCTGGAGACTTCGAGCATCCATTGGTGAAGTGCGGCCTGATATCCGGTGGCCTTGTCGTAAAAAACGATAAACGCCAACAAAAGATGGATAACGACTCCCAATGGCTGCAACACACCGTGCAGCAAGAGCCGGAAGTATACGGCAATCCACACCAGCGCAACGAGTACAAAAACGCCGGCCGTGAGCCACGATATAACACCACCCCGTTGGAACGCTAATAGGGTATGAAGAAACGCACCCATGACTGCCAGCAGGGCCGCCACAAGCGCAGCTTTCTGTTGGGGAAGAATCCGCACAAAAATCTCTGCCTGATTCGAGTTAATCTAGCTCTTACTGTACAGATTTTAGGATGTTGAAGGTAGCGGACCATCAAAAATAGAAGCGGGAATGCGGACGCATTTATAGAAGATACGCAAAGGGTGTGTTTAGCGGCCTGGCGCCGGTGGTCCTTGGGGGCGGCTGGGGCCGATGTAACTGAGCGGATAAATGCGGGTATAGGGATAGCCCTGATGCGGAGCCCCAACAACTTCTTTGTAAATGTCACCGTTGGATTTGGTGCCGTTTGTCACATCATACTGATTGGTGCCATCAAAATCCGAATCCGGCCCGAATGACCAAACATAAAAGGCAGCCAAGCGAGTATCTGAGGCGTATCGGGGTTCGTATTCCTCAAAGTTCTCATAGAGAGCAGCCCGGGGTTCGCAGTGGTACTGGCCCAGACTATCGAGGTAATAGGGATCAGTATGTGCGTTGGTAGGTTTCTGAAAAATATCGTCGAGGGATGTAGTCAAATAGGCGATGGGAGTTGTCACGGCTTTATGTTGAGACGGGTCGCCATCGAGGTGGTTCGGCCACTGGTTGAAGTCGATGTTATAGAGTGTGTAGGCCTCCGATACCACCTTCAGTTCAACACGGACACTGGTTGCCTTGGCCCGGGTTTGCGCATCCATGTAATTAGGCAGGGCCGTTGTGGCCAGAATGCTGATAATGGTGCAGACAACCAACAATTCAATCAAAGTAAAGGCGCGACTCTCTGTCCCCGGATTAACCTTACCGGTGTAAGCCTGCCTCGTATCTAAACTTTTACACTTACGCGTCATAATTGCGTACCATCACACCAGATTTCGGCCCTTATTAGTAGTTTATGCATGGATGGCCTTTCTGTCAGGCCAAACCGGCCTTTCGCAGGCCATATCATCTCATGGGACAATACCCCACGAGCGGATGGAGGAAGGCAATTAGACTCATCCTCTGTCTCAAAAGCCGATATGCTTTGACTATACTTACCCGAACCGGAAGAACAAATCTTCGGAGGACATCGATGACTATCGCAAGGAAATTCGCCTACTCACTCGCCATTGTCTGGCTCATGACGGTTGGCATAGCCGGAACGGGAGCCCGTGAAGAAACGACCGAGCATCCAAACATTCAATCGGTCACGCTGAAAAACGGCCTGGAAGTCATCACCATCGTCAACCACGCCGTCCCCTTGGTAACCATCGAGTTGGCGGCCCGGAACGGCGCATTTACGGAACCACCGGAATTTGACGGCCTCTCGCATCTCTACGAGCACATGTTCTTCAAAGCCAACAAAGCAATTCCTAATCAGGAACGCTACCTCGAACGGATTCGGGAATTGGGAGCAAGTTTTAACGGAACAACCAGCAACGAGTTGGTGAATTACTACATCACCTTACCAAAATCGAATCTTCGTGAGGGCATGGAGTTCATGGCCAACGCGATTCGTTATCCGCTCTTTAAAGAAGAAGAAATGATCGCCGAACGCCCGGTTGTGACCGCCGAATTCGACCGGGCCGAAGCGACACCTGAATTTCACCTGCATCAAGAGACCGCCAGACGGCTCTGGTACAAATACTTCAGCCGCAAAAATACAATCGGCGACCGTGAGGTGATTCTTACCGCCACGCGGGAAAAGATGCGCACAATTCAGAATCGTTATTACATTCCCAACAACATGGCCCTCCTGATTGGCGGTGATATCGATCCGAAAATGATTCAGGAATTAGCGGAAGAGTTTTATGGCGATTGGGAAAAAGGCCGCAATCCATTCCGCGCATATCCCATCCCGGAACATCCCGCCCTGGAAGAGAGTACGACGCTGGCTATTGTTCAGCCTGTAGGGGCGATATCTCTCCAGATTTCATACCAGGGCCCAAGTATGCGTGACGATACCGAAGCGACCTTTGCCGCCGATGTCTTCTCGTTTGCGCTCGGTCAACCTGATTCGAAATTTCAGCGGGCTTTGGTCGACAGCGGGCATTTTGACGGCATCGGCTTGGGTTATTCATCGTTGGTGCATACCGGGCCGATTTATATCAGCGGACGCACATCGGCTGACCGGTTCGATGCCGCTTTGGCCGCACTCGACCAAGAGATGGCCCGTTTCCTCGAACCGGATTATATCACCGACAAAGAAATTGAAACCGCAAAAACTCAATTGGAAGTCAGCGAAATTTATTCAAAAGAAGCCACCAGCAGTTTCATTCACTCGCTGGCTTTTTGGTGGTCAACCGGCGGCCTGGATTATTATTTAAATTATCTGGATAACCTTCGCGCAGTCACCCGCAAAGATATCGAAAAATACATTAAACGATATTTGGTTGACCAGCCGCGCGTCACCGGCTTTTTATGCACTGAAGAAGATTTAAATACCATCGCCGCCGCCAAAGATGCGGAAATTGTCCGTCCCAAACTCTCGCCGGCTCCTCCCCAAGAGTCATCCGAGAGCGCGCCATTGGCTTTTGAAGTCGATGGTCTAAACGTAATTTTGAAACCGAATACGGCAAACGAGATTGTTGCGCTTGGGCTTTTTCTCGATGGTGGAACAGCCTTCATCAATAAAGACCAAGCGGGGATCGAACTCATCGCCTTGGAGGCAGCGACTAAAGGCAGCAAGGCTTTCCCAAAAGAAGTCGTCGACCGCGAACTCGCGGCCATGGGAACTTCGATATCCACAGACACCGATCCGGATTATTCCGGTTTTCGGATGCAGTGTTTAAAACGCAATCTCGATCGCAGTTGGGCGATTTTCACAGACCTTTTCAAAAATCCTCTATATGACGAACGCGAAGTTGAGTTAATCCGCGAACGCCACCTGAACACGATTCGTCAGAGAAAACAAGATCCCGATAGTTCGGTTATGGAATTGGCCCGTCCCAATTTCTATGGAGATCATCCGTACGCCATCAACCACGAGGGGACAGAAGAAACCATCGCTCCCCTTCGCGCGGAAGACCTGCGGACTTATCAACAAAAGAATTTCGTTCGGGCAAGAATGACGTTGGTCGCGGCCGGAGATTTAACACAGGACGAACTTACCGCCTTGGTGAAATCGGGATTGGCTGATCTACCATTGGGGAGTTATGAGCCCCAAGAAGTGCCTCCGCCTGAGGGCATCGATAAAGCAAAGCAAGTTACGGAAGAACGCGAATTGCCGACGACATACGTAGTGGGTCTTCACCACGCGCCTTCGACTGACAATCCCGATTATCCGGCCATGGTTGTCGCTGAAAATATTCTCTATGACCGGGTTTTTGAAGAAGTCCGGACCAAGCGCAGTTTGAGTTATGCGCCCGCCGCCGGTATTGCCAGGCGCAGAGCGAACTTCGGCTATCTGTACGTGACATCCACTCAGCCCAACGAAGCCATGGAAGTTATGCTCGGTGAAGTCCGGCGTTTAATTGAAGAACCTGTCAGCGAAAAGGATTTGCGCGATCACAAAAACGATATCGTGACTCGTTATTTAATCGGCAATCAGCAGAACGGCTCGCAGGTCAGCCGTCTGGCCGCGGCGGAACTGACCGGTGGCGGCTATGAAACAGCCGATCATTATCTCGATGCCATCGAGGCTGTCCGTCCTGCGGATATCAGCCGCGTTGCGGAGAAATATATCAACACGATCAGTTTTTCATTGCTCGGCAACATAAACGACATCGATGCAAATGTATTCTCGGGTTCGATTGAGCCGTAAGCGAAGCTCATATAGCGATAACGTCAAAAGCCCGGCCAACCCCGGGCTTTTTTATGTATAGCACGAATAATCGGCGACTCCTCATAAGCATCGTCTTTAATCTTGAATTGGCTGAACTTATCGCCGTTGAGAGAAATTGTTTTTTTTAAATACTGCTATAGCCACAAACACGAATAACGTTCTTAACGTTTGAATTATCAATGCTTAGTTCTTGGATTCGCATAAAACCGAATAGATGAACCGCATTTTGGCAAAGGAGTTGGCTCTCATAATTAATTTTGTAGTTCACATTAAATTTCTGTTGACATGCCCTGTAAGGCATGCTACATATCATATGTAGCAGACATTGTGTTGGTGTCTACTAAGAAAGTGGGTAATACCGTGGAAGCATCAGGAGGTTTCTTATGCGTATCTTGCCTTATTGAGTAAATCCGTATGCCGGATCGTGTATACGGATAACTGTATGCAGGCTGCATGCCGGGGAATGTATAAATCGTAAACCGATGGGGCTCGGTTGATTAAGTCGAATTATGCATATGTACCTGTATGCCTTCAGCATGAAATAATGATCTGTATTCGAAATAGCGAAACAGCCGGGGTATCTATACGCCTCGGATCGCAGGGGGAAACATAATGAAAGTTGCAAGCGAAAGTTGCAGCGCAAGCAGGGCAACCGGAGTTTTTTTATTGTCCTCAGTGTGATTTTCTTGGCCATGGCGGCTGCCGGTAATTATTCGGCGCAGGCTGCGCAAGCCTCACAGGTTGAATTTGAGCGGCCTATTCCTCTATCAGAGACAGCGGAGCGGATCGCGGCGGATCAGATTGCGTTTTACAGTTATCCAAAGTATTACCGGAACGCCAGCGGGGATCTGGCCGAGGTGGATACGAACTTCCGCTCTTCGCCACTGGCGGATTGGGATTATGAAGTCTCTATGGGCATTTGGCGGTTGCTGATCCGTAAAGACGGGACATTCTCGGCCCGCCACTCCGGAGACACGTTTACCTACCGTCTTATGGATTACGGTTTGTCCAATAAAGAGGGCTTTTGTTCCTTGGCCAAGCAATCTCCGAATTGGGATTCCTTTATCGTTGCAGGCAATAAGGCGATTTGGAGCGATGTGTTTCCGGGTGTGAATCTGGAGATCGAGTACATCCACGATATCCTAAAAGTCAATCTGTACATGTCTCAAAACAGCCGCGATACGCTTGCGGCCCATGAATACGCGCGCGCCCATCCCGAGGCCAAGCTGGTCTACCGGTTCGATATTCAGGACCTGTTTTTGCAGCCCTCGAAGGTGAGTGACGCCCTGCAAGAACAGGCGCTGGACCAGGACTTTGAGATTACCGGCGCGTTGAATTTCTCCCGTTCCGGGAAAGTCCGCCATAGTATTGTTCCGGCCAAGGCCTGGGTACAGGACGATGCAAGCAAACCATTGCGCGATATGGAACCGATCAGCCTATCGCAAACCTGGTGCGGAAAAGAGAGCCAAAAGCATTACGATCTGGGCATCGGACTCGATGAATTCTTCAATGCACCGGATGGAACGCTTGTTTTGGATCCCACCACTATTTTTGAGGTCATTCAACCATCGAGCAAAGACTCGCTTTTAAGCGGAGAAACGAACTACGGAAGCGAGACAACCGTTTCATGGTACGATGATGACCATTTCGTTCTTGCCTTTAATGTGGGAGCGCTTAATAACGGTATCATTGTTGCAAAAGCGGAACTCAGTATTTATGAGTGGTATAGCAGCATCGATTCCAATATTGGCTCCCGGGCCTACAATGTCACCGAATACTGGGATGAATCGCTAACCACATGGACCTATGGCTGGACCACGCCCGGCGGCGACTACACGACCACCAATCAAAGCCCGGAAATCACCCTCCCCGATGACGATGACGAGTGGATCACCTGGGATGTGACAGACGCATTCGATGCGCGTTTTCCTTGGGATAAATATGATATCGAAGACTACGGTTTCTTGGTCCGGATGTTGGATTCAACGAGTGGGAAGATTAAGCTTTATACAAGTGAGTATGCCACGGTCAGTTTGCGCCCCAAGTTGATTGTGACCTATGAAAGCCCGTCATTTGGGGTCGATGTAGGGAATGGGAAAGACGATGGGGGAAATGGAACACCAAGCGAACGGCAAATTGCGGCACAAGACGACAATGTCAACATCGTCCGTTACTTTATGGAATATCCTGAACACAGCGATCTCAATGAAGGTTTTATGGAAGACGCAGATGAAAATGACATGAAAGTCATTCCTGTCTTTCGAGTTTATAGAAAGGCCTATGACGATCCGCTAGAGACGCCTATTCCGGTCCCACAGGCAGCGGCTACCTTTGCAGCCGAGGTCAAAACGCTGCTGACGCCGCTTTGCACACAAATCAAGAATCGGACGATTGTCGCCATCGAGTTGGGTAATGAAGTAGATGCCGGCTTTGGGTATACGATGGAAATGTCACCTATACCGACACCATGGCAAGCGGCGCTCGACCGGTATTATGCCGGCAGGTATTTTGGCGAGTATTACTATGTTGCGCGTCAAATCGTGAAAGCGGAGTGGCCGGACCTGCCGATTATTAGCGGAGGAAGCCCTAATTTGTTTAAGGCTTTTGGGTTTCCCGATGCCGTCGATGAAAGTTCCCCTCCAGAGATAAACGGGATTGGGCAACATGGCAAGGCCTTTCTATCCGGCTTCATCGACTGGGTCACCGCAGCAACCACCCAGACTCCCGGCGTCGATCCTTATGAAATCTTGCCCGAAATTATGGGCATCCATGGTTATCCCTTGGAAGATCCGCCGGAAGAATTTCAGGACAAGCCTGGAAATGGTTCAACCTTTGAGTACCTCCAGCGTTATGATTATATGTTAGCAGCAGTTGAAACCCGGACCGCCGGGCAATACAGCCCCGAAATTGCCGCCACCGAGTACGATACGATATTCTGGGCCACGGAACGGCCGACGGCATTGCCTACACCAAATCCCACAGATTCCGATCTTGGTTTAGCGAATTTTCCCACTCATATTGAGGCGCCCGAAAGACAAGCCATCCATTTTCTTCGAAGGATTCTTTTGGATGCAACATTAGAAAATTATCATGACGAACCGGCAATTAAATACAGCATGTATTTTCACCATCCTATGGATATGAGTTGGGATGCGGGCAACATGCACAGCTTCTCCCACAATCCTTATGGTACCCCGGTTGCAACCCCGCGTCCGATCCTTAAGGTGGCACGGGAAATGTACGACCCCGGAAGTTATACAACACCACGTCCCGCTTTGGGACAGCCGGGAACGACGATATGGGGGCCTGCAAATTCAACCTCAGATAACGCATCACCTACTCAGACTCCAAGAGTTATGAATGTGGGATGGGAAACACGGTATGGCGAAAAATGGGGTGCTATTTGGCGGTATAAAAACCGGCTTGCACATCTTCCTTTTCCAGATGATCCTGAGGTATGGGAGTATTATGAAGCAACGCCAATTAATGCAGAATTCAAGGTGGAAGGAGACTATAGAAATCTAGCGGCTGAGCTCTATCAATTCGACGATATGGGAAATGTTGCTAATTACGATTCGAATAGTCTTGAACCTGTTTCTGGGACTCCAATTCCCTATTCTGACTATATCGGAGGAATAACTACTTACGAAATTCCAAACGTCTCCCACAATCCATTTATCATTCATTTTGTCAATGAATGATAAATGGGCATTCATCATTAGCCTTCTTCCAATAAATATGAAAGGATATGAAGATGAAAATCAAGTGCATAAGCAATAGATCATCGGATCATGTGATTTTAAATATAGGTCGATATATTCTGATTCTCGGAATTTTATTAATCCTATGTGTGAGTATATCAACCTCGAGTCATGCCCGTGATTATGTACAGCCGACAATCGTGTTGCAAAATGAAACAAGTTTAGAAGACCCACTAACACGATATGGGCAAGTTCTTTTTTCACCAGACGGAAAAACATTGGTTGCCACAAGTGCGAAGCGCATCGATTTCTGGAATGTAGGAGAAAAAACGATTACCCAGAGTATTTCTGCTGAAAGTTTCAATATTAATGCATTTGTTTCATCAAGTTTCACAAATGATTTGTCAAAATTTATTTTTACGAACGGAAGTTCGCAGGCGCAGGATGGAGTATTGCGGGCAGTTTTATTAGATTCTGCAAAAGAGAGCATTTTGTGGGAAATTGAATCGAAACCAGATGATGTATTTAAAAATCCTAATTCCTATCCAGGGCAGATTATGGTGCGATATGGTTATGCTGATATTTCACCTAGTGGAAAACTAGCAGTTATGCATTTTGAATGGGACGCCGATGAACGTGGAGTATTTGTTGCCGATGCCATAACTGGGGATTTTATCAGAGAATTGGACATCCCTTCAAACGATGCGAGGAAAATATCAGACGACGATCAACAGCTGTTGGTATATCAGGCTTTTGGTTCTCCATATGTAAATATTTACAGTTTGTTAACTGGAGAATTATTATACAATTTTCCAGGTGCCACCTATGGTGAAATCATTGACTCTGGAAAGCAACTTTACACATGGTATCCCGACGAAGAACTGATTCGATCATTTGAAACACAAGATGGAGTAACGCTTAGGACATATTCTATCGCCTCGCAGTCTATTATTTTAGGATTTCAGATATTTAATCAAGGAAATAAAATTATTTTTCATGATAATACAAATAGTCTGCACATTGGAAATTACGCAAAAAATTCTCTGACAGGATATTATGAAATTTCCAAAACATACACACTTATCGATACCCATTCTGGGATTATGGGCTCATTTTTTGTTGATAAGATTAATGAAAAATACGTCGGAATGATCACACAGGATAAAGCCGAAATCTGGCTTTGGGATTTGGAGGAGCTGGGGCTTTCAGGCGTCAAACAGGGCGAGGAGTACCGGTAAAACCGGATCGCTGAAAGAAATCATCAGAATGAAGAGTTTGAAACCGGACTTTTTATGTAAGTCTTTCGGCCTCCAAGCCGCTCTGGGGATTTGGATGGGATTACGGAACGTCCAACTGCGCTACCTACACCTGATTTGACAATTCGTGAGAAAAACTTTCCAACACGTATTGAAGCGCCTGAAAGACAAGCCATCCACTTTTTGCGTAGAATCTTAATGGACGCGACATTGGAAAATTATCATAACGAACAAGCGATAAAATACAGCATGTACTTTCACCATCCCATGGATATGAGTTGGGATGCGGGCAACATGCATGGCTTCTCTCACAATCCAAACGGCACCCCGGTAGCCACGCCCCGGCCAATCCTCAAGGTGGCGAGGGAAATGTACGATCCCGGCAGTTACACAACACCCCGTCCCGCTTTGGGACAGCCGGGAACAACGATATGGGTAGCTGCAAATTCAACTGCTGATGAAGCAGAAGGAGTAGATACACCACAAGTGCCACGGGTAATGAATGTCGGGTGGGAGACACGGTATGGGGAAAAGTGGGGCGCCATTTGGAAATACAAGAACCGGCTTGAACATCTTCCTTTTCCTAGTGACCCTGTTGAAATTTGGGAATATTACGAGGCAACACCAGACTCACGAAAGTTCACAGCGTATGGCGACACCCGCAGTCTAAACGCCAAAATATACCAATTCGACGACATGGGTAACATCGCCAACTACGATTCCAATAGCCTAGAACCAATTGCGGGCACGCCGATTCCATATTCGAATTATACAGGCGGAAATACCGAATACATGATTCCCAATGTTTCACACAATCCATTTATTATTCATTTCATAGAAGAATAAAAATGCGCGAAAGCAAAGATGCCCCGAAGTCTTTAGAAATAATAAATTTGAAAGGGAATAAAGATGATCATCACAAGACTATGCATAAATAATACATCAATGATTCCTGTATTTTTATTAATCTGCATGACAGGAATCGTAAACTTTAGTATCGCTGGAACACATGTCCAGCCGACTGTAATTCTATATGACGAATCAGCCCCAGACAGTGCGGGGTATCACTATCGTGATGTACTTTTCTCACAGGATGCCAATTCATTAATTGCCGCAAGCGCCAAGTCTATTGATTTCTGGGATATCGAATCGAAGAAAATCATTCGTTCAATCAAGCCTGAAGACTTTAACACAAATAATTTCTCCATGCTTAGTTTTTCAGAGGACTTATCAAAGTTTACAATTACCAATTCAAGTTCGCAAATGCAGGACGGAATTCTTTACGCCAGACTTATTGACACACAGACCGCAAAAGTGATTTGGGAGATTGAATCGCAGCCTGATGAGGTATTTACTAACCCAAATTCTTACCCCGGCCAAATTGTGGTCCGTTCTGGCTATGCATATCTCTCACCAAGCGGCAAACGGGCAGTCATGAATTTCAGATGGGACCATGATGAGCGTGGCATATTTCTTACAAATGCACTTACCGGAGAGTTCATTCGAACATTTGATTTCTCGAAAACTGATACTTGGAAATTCTTGCCTGATGACAAGTTGTTGGTCTATAAAACCCTGGAATTAGGAAACAATCGCGTCCGCATTTACGATTTGCTATCCGGTGACCTAATTCGTGAATCGGTCGAACCGGAGTTTGCTAATGTTGTAAGCACGGAATATCAATGCTATGCATGGTTTCCCCAAGATAATGCCATTCGTGCCTATGATATTGAAAATGGTCCAAAATCACAACGATATTCCATGAATGATCAGACTTTTGTTCAAAATTATGCTATATCCTCTGATGGCAGGAAAATCCTTTATGACGATAATACTGCGAGCCTCTACATTGCCGAGTTAATCCAAAATCAAGACAAAGATTCGGGAGAGATAGCAAAACGGCTTACACTGGTTGATATCGATCCGGGGATTATTGGATCCACTTTTTTATTTTATGATAATAGTTCGAGTAAATATGTCGGAATTATAACATTTGAGGAGAGGGAAATCTGGCTTTGGGATTTGGAGGAGTTGGGGCTATCGGGTGTGAAACAAGGCGAGGAGTATCGCTGAAGCCGGATCGCTGAAAGAAATCATCAGAATGAAGAGTTTGAAACCGGACTTTTTACGTAAGTCTTTCGGTCTCCAGGCCGCACTGGCGATTTGGTTTGGGCTGCTTTGTCCAGGAATTCTTTCACAAAACTGCTACAGCACAGAACAGCCATCTATTATATTGAGTACAGAATCGCCAGTTACCACAGATACTACAAAGTGGTATAATTCTCTCCACTTTTCCAACGATCAACGGTTTTTATTAGCAACAAGTGTTTATAGAATTGACATCTGGAATATTGAAACAGGGAAAATAATCCGCACGTTCAGTCCGGAGGATTTTGGTGTAAATAATTTCAATTCAATAAGTGTAACAAATGATTTATCAAAATTACTATTTGTCCATTCCGGAGATTACGATCCAATCCACGCCATTATGGCAGACTTAGCCAACGGCGACGTTCTTTGGCAGATTGAATCCGAGCCTTCGGATTATTTCACAAGCCAACTTTATCTTCCATCCGGAGGATATACCTCTAGAATTGGCCACAATCTTCTTGCTGCGGATGGAAAAACAGCTATCATATATTTCCAATGGGATAAAGCGGAACGGGAGTATATATGGGCAGACGGCCAGACCGGCATCGTTAAAAATACATTTCCGATTGAAGACGCTTCTCCAATTAAGATATTTAATGACAATCGGCGCATATTGGCTGCAGGAGGTGGGGAACAGCCTTTTGTTAGGATATACGACTTGAATGACGGTAAAATGATTCAGGAATATCCTAATGCCATCAATGCCATACTGACCTCTGATGAGCGGAATTTATATGTTTCGAATCCTGAGAAGGATGAAATCCGTGTTTATAATACGGATGATGGGGAAATGGAGAAGCAATTTGGCAGTCTGAGCAATCTCGGAGATGATTTCCAAATTACACCATACGGCAGCCGCATTCTTTATGAAGAAGCGTTTATGTGCATTGGACGTCTTGATTACGATGCCAAAAAGGAGACCGGCACTTTAATAAAAGTGAAGACTTTAATCGAACATCCGCTAGACATCAACACAACCTCGCATAAGTACGGATATGTGAAAGGTTTTAGCATAGATGGAAAATATGCCTATCTTGTTATCCGTGAAACCAACACAATCTGGCTATGGGATTTGGAGGAGTTGGGGCTTTCGGGTGTAAAACAGGGTGAGGAGTACCGGTAAAACCGGAAAACTTTCCGGCCAAAGGACATGCCTTATGGTATGTTATTTTATACGGTTTAAGAGCCATGCATTGAAACATTGTGGGGCATGAACAAAGGGAGCTGAATTTGGATACGGAAAGAACAAGCGGCTGGTATCTGCTTTTTATCCTTGGAAGCGGACTTATTATCCTGCTGTGCGTCATTGTCTGGATTTGCTGGTACACAGCAACATCCAGCTACAAAACGTATCCCCTGAATCATTTTGCCGAAATATCCAAGCCGGGACAGATCGCGATCTTCAGCTACCCAAAATTCAGATTGACTGAGAATGGGGAGTGGGTGGCAACACAAAGCCGGCTTTTGGTTACGGCTCATGATGAGCGTTTCGCCGAGACGAAAAGCGGCGTCTATTACTTTCGCTGCAACAAAGACGGCGCAATCCAACTCAAGCATCAGGGATTTTCGATTCTGTACAAGTTGGAGGATGTCGCACTTTTGCATCCGGATGGGAGCGAAAAATCGCTGGCCTTTGAGGACGGTGTCCAATCCTTACCCAATATCATCGAAAGCGTGGCGTATTGGATGGACTACTTTCCGATGATTAATTCGGCCCTAATTCATGGTCAGGACTATTTCCGGCACGCCGTCGTCATTACCGAAAAAATGAGAGCGGCCATGGAGAAAGCCTCTCTCATCAAAGGCTTCAACGAGAATACTGTCCTGGCCGTTAAATTCAGTATTTACAAAGTCACGGATGATGGTCTCGTTACGCTGGACCGGGACCGTACGATTGACTGGGATAAAAATTATGAGTTAAGAGGTCCGTTACAGGTCATGAAAGAGGGGCGGGTGAAGCACCGTTTCTACTTTCACTACGGCTACATGAAAAACAAAGAATACGATTGGGATTTCAGCGGTATTACCGGATTCCAAGCCCAGGCGGAATTGAAATCCGATGAGAATCAAAACCATTGGCTGATTGTAACCGTTCCGCTCTCAAAATTGATCGAAGACGCTCCCGGTCCTTTAATGTTTGAGATGGCCGTGCATTTCGAGGAAGGCGATATGCCCTATTCCGGTCTTCGGGAGCTAACCCAGTCAGACCGGGTTGAGGAGGCCGCTTTCACACTCGGCGCAAAACAACAAATCTCCGAGGAGCTCAAGGTTTATTTCCCAAAACCGGGTACAGCTCAAACTGTGGAATTGTTAACCGGATTTCAATTGACAGGGATTGAGGACTTGTTACCGGCGGATTCCAAAGTTTTGGAAAGCCGCTTGCTCTTAACGCTCTTTGGGGATGGGCTAATTCAACACACACGATTTTGGTTCCCATTTGAGGCAGTCTACGAGTTTTTGCCGAGTCCGAAGTCTGAATTTGTCATGCATAACAAAGCGGGCCTACAGGGGGAACTGTTGCTTGCTCACGATTCCGGCGAAGACAATCCGGTGGTTCCCGTACAAGAAAAAAACAAAGATTTCGAAGAGTACGTATTCGACGGTCCGGAAATTAGCCTCCAGGTCACTCCCGAATCTCTTATATTTGGCGGTGGAGAAAACATCACTGACGGACAATCGAACAAGATCTACTTAGCGCCGATTTCCACAGAGCGGTTTGGCAATGTGGTCCAGACCGGCGGCGATTGTTGGCGGTTTCATTCGACCACAAGTTATGCCATGGATGCGAACAATCGGCCCCGCCTGATCCTAAACTGCACCGGCAGTGTGGAAATCCCCCTATCCGCGAAAAATTGAAGCGGTTGTTAGACGATTCCGGCAATTTAATCGGGCTGGTTGGAATTATACGCGGCTTCAGCCGGTTTTAAGGCCGGCTGAAGCCGCGAAAAAGACGAGAGGGAAATTGATGATTGTGCGTTCTTGTGCACTTAACCGAATCAGCGGCTGAGCGTCGTCAAGAACTCATTGTTTGAGTCAGTCTTCTTCATCCGTTCCACAAGCAGTTCAACGGCTTCAGAAGCATTCATCTCATTGAGAACCTTACGCAGTAACCAGCAACGTTCGAGCTCTTCGGGCGGCATAAGCAGTTCTTCACGGCGGGTCTTGCTGCGGTTGATATCGATTGCAGGATAAATACGCCGTTCGGCCAGTTTGCGGTCCAAATGAAGTTCGAGGTTACCGGTGCCCTTAAATTCTTCGTAAATAACGTCATCCATACGGCTACCGGTGTCGATCAGGGCCGTGGCCATAATCGAAAGGCTTCCGCCTTCTTCGATATTCCGCGCGGCACCAAAGAAACGCTTGGGATTGATCAACGCGGAAGAGTCGATACCACCGGAAAGAATCTTTCCGCTGTGCGGAACAACCTGGTTATAAGCGCGCCCCAAACGTGTGATGGAATCGAGCAGGATAACGACATCCTTTTTGTACTCGACCAGACGTTTGGCTTTTTCGATCACCATTTCGGCCACTTGGACATGCCGGTCAGGCGGCTCATCGAAAGTGGATGAAATCACTTCGCCTTCCCGAACCATACGCTGCATGTCGGTGACTTCTTCAGGCCGCTCATCGATCAAGAGGACAATCAGATACACATCGGTATGATTGGCCATGATCGAGTTGGCGAGTTCCTGCAGCAGAATCGTTTTACCGGAGTTCGGGGGAGCCACAATCAAGGCGCGTTGGCCTTTGCCCATAGGCGTAATCAGATCGATGATGCGCGAAGCGATATGCTCTTTGCCGCGTTCGAGCCGGAAGCGTTCTTGCGGAAAGAACGGTGTCAGGTTGTCAAACAGAACCTTCTTTTTGGCTGTTTCGGGCGGCTCGTAATTGATCTGATCGACCTTGAGGAGCGCGAAATAACGCTCACCATCCTTGGGGGGACGAATCAAGCCCGTAACATTATCGCCTTTGCGCAAACCGAATCTGCGAATTTGGGAAGGCGATACATAAATATCGTCCGGACCGGGAAGATAGTTGTAACTGGAGCTGCGTAAAAAACCGAAACCTTCCGGCAACGCTTCCAACACACCTTCACCGGGCAATACACCGTTATCTCCCTGACGCTGAGCTTGATGCTGGAAAATACGGTAAATCAGCTCTTGTTTGCGTAACCCGGAACAATTATCGACCCCAAGATGATTGGCAAGGTCAGTCAGCTCGGTCATCGTCCGCTGTTTGAGATCCGAAACATCGACACTTGCTTCCGATACAACAAAATCGCGTCTTGCAGCTGTTGCAACAGCAGGTATCTCTCTTGTGTCATTCATTACCGAGGGTTCTTCTTTTCTGGGTCTTCCCCGCGTTCGGCGTGGAGGAGATCCGGAAGCAGAACTTGTAGTTCTCGGCCGAGTTCTTCGAGGCGACCGCGATTGTGTAGAACCTTTGTCGCCCTCAGTTGTTTTTGTTCGTCGGACCATTGTGCATCCTCTCGTCTTTGAAAATCCTCATCGGACCAACCCCGAGACGTTTTTAGGCGCTCGGCTCTCAGTTCTCGCGGGGCGGAAACGATCAAGAGTTCATCTAATTCCGATTCCAGCCCCCATTCGGGGATCAGCGCTGCATCGACAACGAGCATCCGGGCTCGAACGGCTGCATCATTGCGATAGCCAGCGATGAGTTTTTTAATTCGATCCACCAATACGGGGTGGACGATTTGATTCAAATCATTTAGCGCTTGAGCATCGGCAAAAACAATGCGGCCCAATGCGCGCCGACATATTCCACCGGATTCATCCAAGATTTCGTTTCCGAATCTCTGAACCAGCGCCGGCTTTAGAGGGCTGTCATTTGCCAATAAGGCATGCCCTAAAGAATCGGCGTCAATCCGCTCGGCACCCCAGTCTTCAAACCATCGGCTGACTTCGCCTTTTCCGGCGCCCGGTAATCCCGCAATCCCCAGCACGCACCGCAAAACATCCCGATTCGGCATCGTCTTGCCACCACCTGTTATGACTCCCTTTAAAGTTCGGCCCAATTGGCGCCAACACTGATGTCAACCGGGGTGGGAATGCCAATATCAATCACACGTTCCATGATGCGTCGAATATCGCCCGCAACCGAATTCACACATCCTTCGTCAACTTCAAAGATCAACTCATCGTGAACAGTCAAAATCATCTTTACAGGCGGTTTCTTATCTCGTATCCAAGATGCGGTACAAACCATCGCCTTTTTAAGCATATCCGCAGCCGAACCTTGGATAGGCGCGTTGATGGCCGCACGCCGGGCGGCTTCTCGCCGCAAACGGTTCTGGTCGTCTAATCCACGCGCCGGAATCCGGCGTCCCATGATGGTTCTAATAAATCCATTCGCTTTACCTTCCTCAACGATCATGTCGAGGTAAGCACGAACACGGGGAAAGTTTTCAAAGAAAGCATCGATATACTGTTGTGCCTCCTGACGGCTGATTTTTAATCGTTGAGCGAGACCATGAGCCGTCATACCGTAATTCAAACCGAAATTGACCGCTTTTGCTTTGCTGCGCATGGCATCGTCAACTTCAAGCGGGAGCACGCCGAAAATTTCCGTCGCCGTTCTTGTGTGTATATCTTCACCATGGGAAAACGCATCAATTAAGCCAGGATCTTGTGCAAGGTATCCAAGTATGCGTAGTTCGATCTGAGAATAATCTGCGGATATCAACCGCCTACCGTCCGGGGCTACAAATCCCTGCCGCACGCGCTTGCCCATTTCTGTACGTACGGGGATATTTTGAAGATTCGGATCGGTTGAAGAAATACGGCCAGTATTGGTCGATGCCTGATGATACGACGTATGGACCCGTCCGTCGATGGTGGACACAAGATTGGGCAAGGCATCCAGATAGGTTGATTTCAGTTTGGCACGTTGCCGGTAGTCAATAATCGACCGGCAGATTTCAACGCCCTCATCGGCCAGTTTTTCGAGGATATCCGCTCGGGTTGACCGCTTTTTGCCCGGCGGTGCAATACCCATCTCATCAAAAAGAACCGCAGCCAACTGAGATGGCGAATTGACATTAAAAACGCGTCCTGCTTGCTCAAAAATTTCCGCTTCCAGTCTTCCCATCTCCTCGCTCAGCGCTTCTGATTGCCGGGCAAGAATATCCACATCGATTAGAACACCATTGCACTCCATCTCACGCAACACATCGACAAGCGGAAGTTCCACTTGTTCATAGAGTTCCTTCACCCCCCTCTCTTCTAGACGTGGCGCGTAGTAAGCATGAAGCTGTAATGTCGCATCGGCATCGGCCGCAGCGTAATCAGAGACTGCTAAGGCATCGAGTTGGTCGAATGTCTGTTGTGCTTTGCCCTTGCCCGCAATCTCATCATATTTGGCCATAGGCATTTGTAGAATCGAGGCCGCCAAACCCTTAAGACCATGTGTGGCGGCATCCGGATCAGCCAGCTGGGCCATAATCATTGTGTCATCTGAATTGCGGACGGTTATCCCATAACGCTTAAGCACGTGAGAATCGAATTTAAGATTGTGGGCCGCTTTAGGGCGATTCTCGTCTTCAAATAACGGCTTCATAAGTTCCAAAGCGGCCCGGCGGTCCAAGTTGGTTTCACCGGCGTGCCCGCAAGGAACATAAAAGGAACATCCTTCATTTTCGGCAAAAGAAAAACCGACCATCTCCAAGGTATGCACATTGAGAGCGTCTGTTTCAGTATCAAACGCCAAACAGCCTCCGGATGAGAGGCCGTTTATGATTTTCTGCAATTCCTCTAAGGATTCAACTAACCGATAGTCTTTTGGTTTCTCCCGAACGCCCGCATGGTCACGCCAATAAGCCGCCCGTGTTCGAAACTCGAGTTCAGAGAAATGCTTGTAAAGCCGCTCTGCATCAGGTTCACGCCGTGTGAGCACATCTTCACTCAACTCAAGTGCCACATCAGTCCTGATTTTGGCCAACTCCCGTGAGCGATAAACCAATTCCCGATTCTCTTTTAAAGCATCGCGCCGCTTGGGTCCCTTTACGTTATCGATATTATCGAAAAGGTTTTCAAGGCTTCCGAATTCTGCAATCAGGCTTCCAGCCGTCTTTTCACCAATACCGGGGACGCCGGGAATATTATCCACACTGTCGCCCATCAAGGCTAAAACATCGACGAATGCCAACGGTGGAACACTATACTTCTCAATAACCGCATCGGCATCGTAAATCTTGGTCTTGCCCATATGCGTCCGCAAAATGGAGACTTTATCGGACACCAGCTGAAGCATGTCTTTGTCCGACGTGGCGATCACAACATTCCCGCCCCGCTCTTCCCACCAGCGGGCAATCGTTCCAATCAAATCGTCTGCTTCAAAACCGTCTTTCTCAAACCTGGGGATTCCAAATGAATCAATGATTTCTTTTACAATTGGAATTTGCTCTTGAAGTTCTATAGGGCATTCTTCTCGATTCGCCTTGTACTCAGGATCAATCTCGGAACGGAAGGTCGGTGCGGGAGTATCAAAAATAATCACACTAACGGCATCGCTGATTGTACGATCAATCAGATCCATCGAATTCAAGAATCCAAAGACCGCACCTGTCGGTTTGCCATCTGAACGCGTCATTTCCGTCATGGCATGAAATGCGCGGAACAAAAACGAACTTCCGTCAACAAGTACAAGCGTGCCTTGGACCATCTTAAAACCATATAGAAAACAAATGCAGCAAAGGAGCTGATTTCATCATTTCGGGTGTGAGGAATGAGACTTATTCTTTATACGAAGCATCGCGGCCCTCTGATACCAGGCCTTCATCCACAAAATCACGCCCTATGACCACATCAAACACTGCAGGCAAAATTCGCCAAATATAGATGACAATTTTGCAATCCCCGGGTTTGCTGATTAACGATTTCACGAATCCGGATTTGCATGGATTTGCCAGGCAATATCCGGCCTTCCAGATTTTATGTCCGGGATAGAACCAGATTGATATTGAAGATCACTCAACGAACGATTCACCCCTAGCATAGAATGGCGTTCGTTTGTTCAGACTTTTTTTGGCGGGAATACCCCTGAAATACCTTAGTATCATAGCCGCTTTGAATTGTATTACCAGAATCAGCTTTGACAGACAAAAAGATTATGGGATTTCATTTTCACTGGGGCATGCCGACCTTCGGCAGGTTATGACAGAGACATGTCAAATTTCCGAATCCGATCCAGAGGTAAAACAGCCACTGTCAATATGATAATTCTATCGTGGCGCCTACAAAGTGGCAAGAATAAATGCACAAATAATCCCTAAGGGGCAATAATAGAATAGGGGTGGTAACAGATTTCTGTTACCACCCCTATAAAGTCTAAATTCTATGTTTCGTTTTAATAGGCCGTCGGCTCGATAATGTTAACCGTGACAAAGATCAACGTTGAATTCTTCGATACCGTGTAGTTGATATCCGAGAAGAACGCACCCAAGAACGGGACTTTCGAAAGCAACGGAACATCATTCCTGCTTTCGGTCACGGAATCCGAAATCAAACCACCGATGACAACCGTTTCACCGTCACGAATACGCAAGGCGGTTGAAACAAAGGATTGCGCGTAAATCGGCTGGCCAATGGATTGAATACTCGATAGGTCCGTACCGGAGGTACTGGAACCGCCCGTATCATCCAGGGTGAGCGGAACGCGCCCAATGATCTCAGAGATTGACGGCAGGATTTCCAGATAAACGTGATTGTCATTAAGAATAAACGGAATGAATCCTAACTGAATACCTGAAAGAGCCGTATCGAAATCGAAGGTCAGGCGGTTGTTCGTCGGATCGTCATCACCACCGTCATCCAATGTAACATCGTTCGTATATGGATCCTGACGGCCAATCGAGATAAGAATATCAACATTCGGACCCGGTGCAGCCAGAACCTTAGGAGCGGAAAGCGTCTCACTGGTTTCCAGCGTATCGATTACATTCAACACAAAGGATAACTGTGATTCGGATAAGGTCTCATACTGGAAGTTAAATGACCGTGCCGGTTCGCTATTGCTATCGAGAGCAAGCAGATCGCTGACACCGGAATCGAACTCGAAATCACCCTTAAGAGGATCGGTAATTCCATAGTCGAAACCGATAGCGGTCAGGTCGGTCAATCCCACGGAGATAACGCGGGCTTCAACCTCAAGCATGCGGTGCGGACGGTCGAATGCGCTGATAACCCGCTCGACAAGATCAATCGACTCGGGCTCGAACGCATAAATAACGAGACTGTTGCTGTTCCAATCCGGGAACAAACGCAGACTGAAGAACTGCAGGAAGTCTTGACCGCCACCTGAACTCTGCAGGTTATAAAGGTCTTGCGAGGATTCTTCAAAGAGTCCTGAAGGATCTAATTCAACACCTTGCGTGTCACCACCGCTAATGGTCTGCAGACTTTCAATATCAAGGAACTTGGTACGGACCGATTGCTGTGCATCGTAGAACAAGAAGTTCAAAGCATCGGCAATATCAAATACGGGAACGTGCTCGATTTTGAAAATGCGGATATGAATATCCTGTAATGTGTCCCCACGCACCGAAGAAAGGTACTGCGCAACCTTCTGCAGATTTTCGGGTGTATCGACAACGTCAATCGTACCGCGCTCAGGATTGATGGAAATTTGACGTCCCTGCTGCAGGGCACGCTCTTCACCCATCGCACCGTATAGCATGATGCGGAGAATTTTGCTGATGCCTTCCAGGAAGACGGTGCGTCGTTCCAAGGCTTCGGGATCATCCGAATTGTCGTCTGAATCCGCGACGATAAACTGGCGCGCTTGACGATCGCCTTCTTGGACCGAGCGGCGGAATTCTTCATCCTGCATAATCGCTTCGACTTTGGCGATATTTTCAGGAGTATCGAGAATAATCAGCGTGTTGGATTCCGGTTCCAGGTAGAGTTTTCTACGGCTGGAGGGATCGTATGCGCCGATTTCGCCATACAGGGCATGCTCAATAATATTACGAATACGATTGGCCTCTTCTTCACGAAGTTTGAAGATACGAGTTTCAATCGGCTGGTACTCTTCTTTAAGATCAGGAAGATTGCTTAGGAACGCCTGAACACTTTGCTGTTTTTCACTTGTATCCGTAACTGTAAGTGAGCGGGAATTCTCTGAAAGATACACAGCTTTCCCGGGCGCTTCCGGTTTGCCATCGGGTCCGTACAACAGCACGCGAAGATCCTGAGAACTATCTTCCATAATGCTTGTATCGCTTAGTACGGCTTCCAGAGTCTGGTACTGAGCATCGGACAACGGATAGACGCGTGTTTCCAACTTGCTGGAAACGATAATGCGGTTGCCTTCGCGCCGCCAAGCAAAACCGTAATTGTCCTTAAGAAGATCCAATACTTCACGAACACTGCGGTTGCGAATCGAGAAATAAACTTTGCCTTGGACACTCGGGTCTTTCACAAGTTCCAAGCCCGACAGTGTCTTTAAAAGATTCAGGACTTCATTGACATCGAGATCGCCGCTTGTTGAATATTCTTTAATCGGCGTATTCAATTTTTCTTCGTATTCGGCGTCCTGTGCCATAGCCTCTTTGCTGGCTTCTTCACGGTCCACCGCCGCCTGGTACAGATCCTTGGTCAGTTCGATCATCTCAAGGGCCTGACTATGTTGCGGATCGATTTCCAATACGCGGTTCCAGGCTTTCACAGCACCGATCACATCATTGTTCCGGTACAGTTCGATTCCATCGAGGAAAACGTCGCGTGCTTGAATATCTAATTCAGCCTTACGAGCCGTCTCGGACGCCGCTTCAAGATCTGCGGAACGGCGGGCAAGGCCGGCACGTAAAAGGGCAGTCCGATCCAGAAGGCTGGAAACCTGTGCGTTGGTGGGATCGATTTGCGCTGCATTGCGCAAGATACGTTCAGCCTCATCAACCTCTTCTGCTTCCAGAAGAACTTCAACCTGCTGAATCATACGGGCAATATCGGTCCCTGAGCCTTCGCCCATCAGGGCATCCTGACGCTCTGCGGTTTTTGAACGCAAGGCCGTAATCTCATCAAGGAGTTTTTTGACCTCTTTGCGCTCGGCATCAGAGAGTTGAGTGCCGCCCAAGGCTTCACGGAGTATCGCTTGCGCTTTTGCATAATCGCCTGAAGCCATGCTGGTTTTTGCTTCAGCAACAGGGCTGCCGGCAGCAACAATCTGCCGAACTTCGGCGGCTAAAAGAGCGCCTTCTTTATAGGCGAGGTCGACGCCATCTTTGCTGAGCTCTTTGAGAGCCCGCTTGGCACCGCCGTGTGTTGGATCCACACGCAGAATCTCGTTGAAAAATGCCACGGCATCTTGCTCGTGTCCGGCCTTTTCGGCTTCTCGACCAGCCTTATACCAACTTTCAAGCTGGTCTTTCAGCACCTCTTGGTCCTTGGCGATGTCCGAACCGGCACCTAGAGCCAGCATCGAGCAAAAAAGGATTGATGAAGTGGTTATAAAAACGAGGCCAAACCGAGCAAAATTCCTCCCCAGGCTTTCGCAACGGTTCCTCGCCCAACTGGGTGAGGTCCAAATCATCATAAGAAATCGCTCCTTGATAAACAGTGGATAAAGCAAACTTCCCCTGCCACACGCCGTACGCTTTTATGCCCTGACTTAAAAAGACTTAAACGGATCAAATCAAGTTGGGCAGCAAAGGGAACGGCCTTAGGCGCCGGCATCGCATAACCTCCACAGAGAATGGCATCATCCCTGTGGAATAGCAAATCGCGAGGGCCGGTAACCAGGCGATTTGGAAAGTATAATAATGCCCTGATCCGTGTCAACTTCCAGCAATTTGAAACCGCTGGAATGTTTCTTATCAAGTTGCAACGGGGGCAGTGTTTCCGTCTTGTCACTTTGCTTATTATGCATCGTAATATTGTAGTAGTTTCTGCGCTTTGTGAAGCTGACCAGCTCATAATCGGAATCAAGCGCAGGCGGCGGTTGGAGAGCCTCCAAACTCGCACGGGAATCGGCTAATTGGTTGCGTTTTCCAGTCTGGATGGGTAATCCGCTCTGTAAAACAGCCTGAGCGATTTCCATCAGTTTGGCCTGATTTCCAGTCTCAAAAATGTCGAATTCTTCATTCTTGAGGGCGCTGTCCAGTTTCTTCTCCAAGTCCTGCATTGCAGAGGCCAAAGCATCCACATAATCGCTTATAACAGCCACAGCCGCCGGACCGGACTCTGTGTCCTGATTTACTTTTACAAGATGCAGCGTTTCAAAAAGCACAAGCAAATTGCGGCCGACATCTTCCAAAGCCTGCTGTTCGATTGGTGTGTCAATAAGTGATGCCCGAACAGCGGCGATCGCGGCCGGAAGTGAGGCGGCTGCTTCTTTTTGCGCAGCCTGTAAGTTTTCATTGATTGCATCTCTCTCGCTCTGCGAGAAGATGGAGAGGTCGCTATCAATGGTAACCAACTCATTCGCGGCAGCACGCACCCGGCCAATGGCAGTAATCAAAGCGATCGGATCGCTACCACTGCGGGCACTGGCCAATTGCTGGCGGGCTTGCTCAATGCTTTGACTGAGAATGTCACGCTGTAGTTTCAGGACCTTCTCACTCAATTCAGTAACACGCTGATTGATGGTTTTCAGTTTTTCTTCGCCAAGTTCGCTTCCTTGGGGATCAACCTCAATCACGCGGTTATAATCTGTAAGTGCGTCACGTAGTTGGCGCAACGCGTCTTGACGCTGATTGGAACTCAGGGCGGCATTACCGGCTTGATAGGCCTGATCCGCACGACTTACAACTTCGTCCATGTTAGCCCGCGTTAGGGCAAAATGACATTGACGAATCATTTCCGACGGAGAAACCGCATAATTAATGCGCGTCTCAGTCACGTCACGACGAATAACTTCTTTTTCGAGAATATCGATTGCGGCTTGGTAATTTTTATTCCGGAACTCTTCGAGAGCGCTTTGATACGCAGCTTCGAGTTCCTGACGCAAACGCAACTGTTGCTCCGGTGTGCCAAAGGGATTCTTCCGGCCAATAACCACGGCAACAGGCGGGCGATTCAACAGTCCGTCGACCGTGTCTTTGGCACGATCTACAGGATCGTCTTTAGGACCATCGGCTCGCGGCGGAGGCAAAGCATCATTTAGAATCTCTTCGGGCGTTCTACTGTAGTCGTCCCAAACCGCATACGCACCGTACGCAGCAAGCCCAATCAAAATCACAATGACGATTTGATCGCGAAACTTGTATAACGCTTCTAGAATGGCGTCTTTGTCTAAAGCCATCGTCTCTTCATTCTAAATGGCGACGTAAACGTCCCCAATTTTGTTTTTTCTCTTAGCCACCGGCGCCGCCGCCCATGGGCATTCCAAAACCACCCATCCCCATCATGCCGTACATGCCGTACATGCCCATGCCGGCTTCCATTCCTTCCGGAAGTGGCGTGGGTGTAGGTGTAGGTGTAGGTGGAACTTCAAGTTCAGACCATGAGGCTCTGAATTCTTCGTCGTTTAAGGATCCATCTGTGTATTTCTGAATGTTTTCAACCGCGATTTCTGTTCGGGCCTTTTCATTCATGGTGCGGTCATAGGCACGCCATTGAATCTTTTCGCATTCGGAGAGGTTGGAACTTTGTAGCGCCTCATAAACGCGTTTCAACGCATTGAAAGCGCCTTTTTCCTCTTGGAATTCAAGCGTACCCAGGATCGCCAAGGGCGGATTGGATCCATCTTCACCACGGTCAATAACCGCCTTAACGAGTTCGTAATCCGTGCCGTTTGCTTTCAATAAAAGCTCAACGAATTTCACTTCTTCAGGCGTCGGCTGGCGGAATCCGGCAATTTCCAACGTGAACGTAAGGCTGCCTTCATCGGTTCCCTGCTCTGTTAGGAAAACGGCATCATCAGCAAAATAAGGGGAAAGCCGAATTGCATTCAGCAAATCCATTAAACGCCTATCGCCAACCGTCTTGCCGGAGAAAATGAGTTTGTCGCTACGTGCATTCATGCTCGACAGCCAAACATCTTCCGGCACAACATTGGCCAATTCGTTGTAGTAGCGGGTTCGCTCACCGCGTTTTGCTAAGACTTCTTCCAGGCGCTCAAAGCGCGAGCCAAAGACTTTTAATTCATCCGTGAGCGTTTGCAGCTGTTTCACATTCTCATCGAGTTGCCCCCCGCCGCCGGGCCGTACGATTTGCAGCATTCGATCACGGGCTTCGCGCATATGGCCAAGCGTCTGCTGCATCATCATGTAAGAACCGCCAAGAATCAGGACCAGGGCTACCGTCGCCACCGCCAATAACGGTAAACGGCGTTCGAAATCCAGCCGCTGTAAAGTTGAGGAGGGAGCAACATTTAAAGCCATCGGCTTTTCGACGAAAAGCCGTGCGGCTAATCCCATCAACGTGGCTTCGAGAGCAAAGGCCTCCCGATCCCCGGCATCCCAAGTAAGCCCCTCCATTTGGGTAAAATCAGACTGCTCAACAACAACGCCAAGCCGCTCTTCCAGGAACTCGACCACTCCCTCCATATTACATGTTCCGCCGGAAAGGAAAATTCGAGTTACTGAAGACGCTTCAGCTTGAGATACATAGAAATCGAGTGAACGGCGGATTTCCGTCACAATTTGCTCAAATCCGCGTTCCAGTACGGCAGCCACATCCTCAGGCGCGATATTGGCTTCCTCTTCTTTAGAACCGTAGGCATCAGCGGCCTTTGACTTGAGTTGCTCAGCATAGGACCAATCGATGCTGAGTTCTTTGGCCAACATGCCTGTCAGTGTGTTTCCGCCGATAGGCGCGCTTCGCATAAAGCGCAGATCGCCGTTTTGTTCAATAACGATATCCGTTCCGGAGGCTCCAATACTGACAACCGCAGTAACCTCGTCCGGATCGGGCTTCATGGCCGCCTTGTAGGCGTTAAACAAAGCCAAAGGTCCAACATCAATGACGTCGGCTTTGGCTCCCGCCTGGCGAATCATTTTGCTCGCATCGTCGGCAATCTCTTTGCGGACAGCAAGGATGGTTACATTAAGATCTGAGGCATCATCAGCAATGTCATGAACATGGTAATCAAGGTTTACTTGATCAATTGGGAACGGAATCTGCTGACGCGCTTCGTACCGGATGATTCTGTCCAGCTGGCGCCCACGAATTAACGGCACAGTTACAGGACGCGAGAATGCCTGACGACCCTGCAAAGCAATAGCGGCCCTCTTGCCTTTCCCCCCGACCTTCTGAATCACCTCTCCAAGGACATTCAGGGTTTTGGCTTGAATGTCTTCAGAAGGCGCATTCGAAGGCATTTCCAGCGGGATTTTAGCCGCTTGCCTTACAGATATGCCCTTTTTCCCGCCTGATACGAGAAGGGCCTTTACACTGTGCTGGCCGATATCAATGAGAAGTTGTGGGGCAGAAGCCATGGACTCTTCAAAAATAAAAAAATTTAATCCTTTGGTACACCAAGAAAGCGGGCGAAGCCTACCAGCCACTGTAGAGCGGCGGAAGGGGTTAGATGAACCTTATACGTCCTTTCCCACCTTAGGCAGGGCTGGGACTTCACGCCAATCGGCAACTCCAAGGATTGTAGATTCTAGGGCGCTAACGCACTAGCGGTGCGTATACGCCCAATTTGAATAGATGTCGTGGCAAGGCCATCAGCCGGATCTTGACTGTCACCCAGCACGTCTTCAAAACGATAGAACAAACCACTCGTCGGTTCTTCCGACTCTAAATCAACTAACAAACGTAAAGTGGTCTTTGTCGTCGTCTGCAATGCCCGGAAACGGATTGCGGCCAAGGTTCCCTCAGCACGTAATCCTTTTCGATAAGCACGCATCCGATAATCGATCACTCCTCTTTCCTGATCAACTTTATTCACATTGGAGTAATCAAATGGAAAGGTCTCGCGATAAGTTCCGTCATGGATATTTACACCCTGGGTGATCGCATTGTTGTCATCGTAATCGACCACAGCAAGCACCCGTGGATTAAAGGCAATTAATAAAGAAATCTGGTCAAAAATATCGGCATCAGGATTCTCTAAGTCAACATAAACATCAAATTCTTCGCCTAAGACAATTTGACGCCGAGGAGTCCATAAGCGCAGGTTTGTATTAAACGACTTTTCGACATTTTCATCCTGGGCCAGTGTACGATCAGAAATTTCCCGTTCCTGTTCCGTCTTTACTCCAACTCGTTGTGACAACAATCCATCCGTGGGATTTTCCACATTCCCCAGAATATCTACACCATCCAACGTAACACCCGATTTGCGTAACCCATTAGGCAGGCCATCCGGATCTTGAAGTTCTGAAATAAACTCAAATTCCATCGGCCGGCACTGCTTGATTCCGCGAAATCTGGCGGTGGCAACCAATCCCGAAGCCGTGCTGGATTCGTCCGATAATTCTAACAAATAATGAATTGTCCCGGTGGCGGGAAAAACTTCATTTACATAATAAGAAAGTGAACCGCTATTTACTTCGCGAATGGTAGGTTTTTTATCGATGGCTTGATCCGCAATTTGAAGCGTTTCTGAATCTGTTGAAGATGAAATAAATTCAAAGTATTCGGGATCATACTTCAATGTAAATTCAAAGCGGTCATACCCTTTATTCTTCGGATTTTGAAAACGGAAATCCAGGTCAAACTCTTCATCAAGCAAAACCGGATTGGTCGATGCCTGGATATAAATTTGCGGTTTGGTGGCTAATACCTTTGGAGGTTCACTCTTTTTATCACGCTTGTTGGCGGCCTTGCCAGTGTCGGTTTTTGCGGTTGGGCCGCTGACTTCAATTTCTTCGCTTCCGCCGGATGTGCGTTTTGTGTTACTCGGGCCGGAACTCTTACCGGAGCGGGATGTTGGCGAGGTCTTTTTGTTATCGTCAGTGTCGCTCGTATTTCTCTGGTCTCTTTCGCTGAGCTGGTTTTCTTCCTCATCAGTGGAACGCCGGCTGCGGCGGCTGCGGCGGGAATCGTCGGAATCGCCAAAAGCATCGTCGTAATTGCTTCGGCTCCGCCGGCTGCTCCGGCTGCTGCTATCGCTATATTGATTTGTATTCGCACCCGTACGATTGTAAGTGTTGTAATTGCTGGAGTTCGAACCATAACCTGAAGATGAAGAAGAGCGTCGGCGGCTGGTACGGCTTGCGGCAATAAGAATTCGGCCGGAACCGTCTTCAATCGAGGACTCCGAGCCGGATGCGGAAACAGAAGTGCTCGTGCCTGAGGCGTGTGCCGGGGGCATAACTAGAAGCATAAGACCGCCCCAAACGAGGAAGGCAAATGACCGGGGATTGTAAAAACGCATGGTACCTCCACGGGCCGCAGTGGCAGCCCCTGCTCCACGCAACTATTAGCCAACCGATATCGTAACGGTGCAGGAGCAAGAAACAGCCGCAAGGGAAAGTAGGAGCTGGATTGGACCAGCGTCAAGTGACTGCCTAGTGAGGCGTAACCCTTTCCCGGATACGGATATCATTGAGCTGATATTTCTCGATTTTGCGATCCAGGGTTGGACGCGAAATCTTAAGGATATTGGCGGCCTGACTCTTATTAAAACGGGTTGATTCGAGAATGCGCAAGATATGCCGTTTCTCGGCCTCATCTAGGCTGAGAATCTCAAGTAATTCGTCGGCTTTGGTCTCCCCGGTCTCTTTTTCGGGACGGGCACCTTCCGCCAAATGAATATCCAGAGGGATATGTTCCAGCCAAATCGTGTCGCTTTCCTCATTCATTAACACTGCACATTTGATCACATGATGTAACTCGCGGACATTGCCCTGCCAGTCATGGCGCATTAAAAATTGCATGGCGGCATCCGACAATCCCCGAATTTCACGATGATACTGCTGGTTATAAAGTTTCAAAAAATAGTCGCAAAGCACTGGAATATCGTCTTTGTGCTCGCGTAACGGTGGTATATCCAAATGCACTTCTTTAAGCCGGTAATAAAGATCTTGGCGGAAATGGTTTTCTTGAATACTGCGAGACAAATTGTTGCCGGATGAAACCAAGACACGGACATCAACATCCACCGCTTGGCTCCCACCAAGGCGTTCGATGGCTTTCTCTTCCAAGAAACGCAACAGTTTGGCTTGTGTAGAGGTGGACATTTCGCTGACTTCTTTAAGAAACAGCGTTCCACCATCGGCCAATTCGATTTTCCCTTTTCGAGCGTATGAAGCGCCTGTAAATGCGCCTTTCTCATGCCCAAAAAGTTCGGCTTCCAGCAGTGAGTCAGGCAATGCAGCACAATTGACCGCGATAAATTTGCGTTCGGCACGATCACTGGCGCTATGAATTGCACGTGCAAACAGCTCTTTGCCGACACCGCTTTCCCCCGTAATGAGAACCACTGTATCCGAAGGCGCCATACGCTTGGCGGTCTTGACGATACGTTCCATTTTAGGGCTGGAATACACGATATTGTTAAACGATACTTTCCGCTTCGACATATTCAGCCTACATAGAGTTCAAAGTTTTACAACTTTTTGGTTGCGATATTCTAGGACAAAGTAATACGGCGTCAAGAAATGTTACAACGGCCTTAAATCATTTTCTACCGGGAAATATGGGATAACGCCAATTTTCGATAACAATAGAAGAAACCTTATTGTGTGACAGTACTTCAGTCTTCGATAACAGCATCAGAAGATGAGGAAGAGTCGCGTAATTCTGAATTGTCACATTTCTTGATAAAACGTTTCCGGATCAAAAATCCAATCGCAGCAACGACAAAAAGGACAAGATAAATTGTCTGGGAAGGCGAAAGAGGCGACGGCCCCAACTGCCCGCGTTGGTCACCACGGAAAAACTCCAGAATAAACCGCGCGACGCTATAAAGGCATATATAGGTCAAAAACACGGTCCCGGGAAAAAGCCGGCGTGCAGCCAGCCACAAGAGTATTCCCGCAATCACCCATAACGCCGCAGTCTCATATAACTGGACCGGATGCAAACCCAATCCCGGATAATGCATTCCGGCGGGTGATTCCGGATGGAAATGCGCTGCCCAAGGCAATGTGCAAACGCTCCCATAACAACAGCCGAAGGTGAAACAGCCAATGCGCCCAATTCCATGGGCGAACGCCAGATAAGGAGCAGCCAAATCGGCCACCTTCCAAACCTGCTGCCCACATCGACGGCAATACCATGCTGCGGCCGGAACGGCTCCCAAAAACCCGCCAACAAAATCATAGCCCACCCGGGAAAACACAATCTCATGGGGGTATTCACGAAAATAATCAAAATGAGTAATTACATGAAGTACGCGCGCACCCAGTATCCCCGCAACCATAGTGACAAAAACCAAATTCTGAAGAAATTCGGGCGGGATGCCGAGACGCGCTCCGGCGCTGGATAACCGCCACCAGACAAAACCAAAAGCACTGGCAACACATATGCCGTACCAGGTGATTTGGATACCCAAAAATTCAAATGCAACAGGAGCCATAGAGATACGGTGACGGTGCAGGATTGAGATTTCCAGGGGAAAGGGCATTGCGGCCCGAAATGCTCGCGGCCAGGCCAGGCTGCGAACTCGCGGCAGAAAATAAAAAGATGCGGGATTTAGACTTCACTTTGTTCCGTCGAAGGCGCTTCAGATTTATTCGCCTCTTCTTGGGAATCACGGGATAGAATCCACAAAGCCAGTCCAACTCCAAGGCATAAAGCGCTATCGGCGATATTGAAATTCGGCCAATGATAGTCCCGAAAATAGACAAGAATAAAATCCACAACATAGCCGTCTGTCCAGCGGCTCCAGATATTTCCAAGAGCACCACCAACAATAAGCCCCATGACAATACCGGACAAACGCGAAGGGTGACGCCCAAATGTCTTCCACAAATAGACACCCAAAACCAGTAATGCGAAAGGAGTCAGAATTAACAATAAAGTGCTTTTGCCCTGCATCAATCCGAAAGCGATACCATCGTTCTCACTGTAGGCCAAAGAGAGACAATAAGGGATCAAAGTCACCGCTTCATGAGAGGGTTTGAGATAATGGACAGCGGCGCTTTTGGTTACATAGTCGAGTAAGAATGCGGCAAACGTGCAAGAAACTCCGGTAATTACCCGCCATTGCAAAGAAAACTCACTTGTCGCTCGTTCGTTTGTCATCATAGTAAAGGTAGACTTTTTTGTGGCTCAGAAGACTTTAGTCATAAGACAAGGATTCCCAAATACCGGCCAAGGATTATCCGCCGCTCATATCAAATTCGTATATTCAGCGTTCTTGTTGCCGTGTGGACTTCCCCTCGTCTATGTATCTGTTTTCTATCCGTCTCCGTTATTTTCGCTTTTCCGGCGGCATTCGATGCAATAGCGCGCAAAGGGTTTTGCCAGCAGCCGCTGTTTCCCGATGCTGCCGGAGCACGATTCACACACACCATAGACTCCCCCTTCAATCCGTTCCAAAGCCCGGTCGATTTGTGATAACAGATCGCCCTCTTCTTCCAAAAGAGTCAGGCTCTTGGCCAGTTCGTCTTCCTCATTGCCCGACTCAGCCAAATGAATGCCATACCTGGAGCCATCCCGTTTTGAGGCAACACAGTTTTTCTCAAGGTTGTGCAAATCATTCGCAACTTCATCCCGCTTGAATCGAAGCGATTTTTCAAAACGTCTCAAGTCACGTGAATTCATGGCAAAAATCCCAACGCAATTGAAAATTTGCCGAATTACGCGGCTTGCATAGCATCCCGGCAATGCGGACAGACACCGGAACCATCTTCCGGCACTTCAACATCATAATGCCAGCATCTTGGGCACTTGTTTCCAGGAGCCTTTTCAACTTTCACATGCAAAGAGGGCAGTTCTTCACCTTGCCAACCCTCTACCGGTTCGGGACTAATTCTGACACCGGAAACGACAAAAAGCCTTGCAAGATCATCGCCGCGTTGCCGGTTTAGATAATCCTGGAGCAACGCTCCCATATCTTCGTCATCCGCCGACAACACAACAACCGCATCCAATGGATGTCCGATGACTTTTTTCTCACGCTGGAGTTCAAGGGCTTTGGCCACTTCATCGTTGATTCGCCACAATTTGCCCCAACGTTCGAGCAATTCGGTATCCGGCTTTTCATTCTGGAACCTTGGTTTGGCCAAATGAACACTGCCCTCTTCGGCAAGTCCCATCTTTATAAGTTCCTGCCAGACTTCTTCAGCCGTAAATGAAAGAATCGGTGCAAGCGAGACCGCAAGTTCACGTGCCAGGTCATACACGGTAGACTGGGCCGCTCTATGCCCCGGGCTTCCGGCGGCAAACGTATACAAACGATCTTTGAGAACATTCAAATACTGCGCGGAAAGATCCACAGTGCACAGTTGAATTAGATCGTGATAAACACGATGAAATTCTTTCTCTTGATACGCCTGCCAAATCCGGCCCACACTCAAACGCCAACGCGCCAAAATATAGCGGTCAATCTCAAACCGTTCGGCCTCAGGGACGATATCCGCAAGAGAAAAACCGTCTAGATTTCCCAATAAAAAGCGCCAAGTGTTGCGGAGGCGGCGATAGGACTCGCTAAATCGCTTCATAATTCCAGGCGACCAAGATAGATCGCCGCGGAAATCTTCGGCCGACACCCAAAGCCGCAGAATATCGGCGCCGTATTGTTCGATGACTTTTTCAATCGGCGGGAAATTACCGAGGCTTTTCGAAAGTTTTTTGCCTTTTTCGTCAACCAGAAATCCGTGCGTCAAAACCTGGCGATAAGGAGCATCCTGACCTGAGGCAACCGCCGTAACCAAGGACGATTGGAACCAGCCACGATGCTGGTCGCTTCCCTCTAAATACATATCGGCGGGATAGATGCCTTCCATATCGCGCACAACACTGCGATGGGATATACCGGAATCAAACCAAACATCCAAAATGTCCGTTTCCAAGCGGACTTCATGTCCTTCCGCTTTCAACCGGGCGACAGTGGGGATGCGTTCGGCGATTTGATCGTCTTGTACCGCCTGGAACCAGAAATCGGTTCCATCCTGTTCAACCACATCGGCCACTTCGCGAACGAAAGAGGCATCGATCGTGGCCTCAACAGAATCATCAATATAAATAGCGGGAATCGGCACACCCCATGCACGCTGCCGGGAAATACACCATTCGGCCCGCGACTCGACCATGCCCCGAATCCGTTCGCGGCCCCAATGTGGGATCCACTGCACACGGTCAATTTGTTCGGTTAAGTTTTCCCGCAATTCATCGGGAAGCGCAACAAACCATTGGCGTGTAGCACGATAAACGACGGGCTTTTTGCAGCGCCAACAATGCGGATAACTATGCTCTAATTTTGAGCCGGCCGCTAAAACACCGCTTGCTTCCATATGCTCTAGGATTGGACCGTTGGCCTTCCCAACATAAACACCTGCAATCTTCTCCTTTAAATCAGCAGGCAAATTCTCCACCATTTCAGGTACAAACCGGCCCCGGTCATCGATAGGAGCAAAGATTTCCAGGCCGTATTCATTGCCAACCAGATAATCCTCATGACCGTGCCCCGGCGCTGTATGAACCGCGCCTGTGCCTTGTTCCGTCGTAACATGTGGCCCAAGAATCACCGGCACCGTACGGCCGGGTTCTAGAGGATGCTGCAATTGAAGACCAAGGGCTTCAATCTCTTGTCCGGTTAATTCTCCGGAACATTCGGCATCCGCCCAATTCAAATCCTTTTTGACAGTTTCCACCAATTCACGAACAACAACGGTTGCTTCATCGCCGTGACGCAAAACCGTATACACAAAACTCGGATGCAAACAGACAGCGCGGTTGGCAGGAAGCGTCCAAGGTGTCGTTGTCCAAATCATCACGGACCAACGCAAGTCCGCTGAGACTCCGAATCGTTGAGCCAATTCCTCAACACCCGGTTTGATCACGCCGAAACGTACATAAATGCTGGGAGAAGCATGATTCTCATATTCCACTTCGGCTTCGGCCAAAGCCGTCGTACAGCTGGCGCACCAAAGCACCGGTTTCATGCCCTGATGAACCATGTCGCGCTCAACCAGTTCCGCAAATAAGCGCAATTCCTCAGCCTCATATCGCGGCCTCAAAGTCAGATAGGGCTCATCCCATGCACCGAGTACGCCAAGACGCTTAAACGTGCTCTTTTGCCGTTCAACAACATCCAAAGCGAACTGCTTGCAGAGTTTGCGAACCTCGAGACTGGTGGCGGGAACGGTCTTTCCACTCAACTCCTTTAGCGCGCGAAGTTCGATCGGCAAACCATGGCAATCCCATCCGGGCCGATACGGAGCATCAAAGCCCAATGCCGTGGAGCTTTTTATGACCATATCTTTCAGGATTTTATTCATTGCCGTGCCAAGGTGCACATCACCACTGGCATACGGGGGACCGTCATGAAGCAGGAAAGCCTGTTGTCCTTTACGGGCATCCCGGATTTTTTGATACAACTGTTCTTCTTCCCACTGTTTCACTTGCTCCGGCTCACGCTGGGCAAGTCCGGCTTTCATGGGAAAAGATGTTTTCGGTAAATTAAGAGTTTCTCGATAGTCCATTTTCTATTCAGCTCACGGCGCAGAGCGCAAAGGTGAAACTTTGAGTTTATACACCAGTATCTTGGCGTTCAACATTAAACGCGGTGTGAAAGACCGGGAAATCGAATTTAGTGCAAGATCGTCAATCTTGAAGGCTATAGGCATTCACGGCTTTGGCAATTTCGGCTACATCCTTGCCTAAATCCTTGGCTCGGTGGAGATGGGTGTGGGCCCAGCGCTCCATGTGCATAAGCGCATAGACAACGGCAAGCAGCACATGAGCATCCGCATGGTCAGGTTTGGATTGGATAACACGTTCCAATTCACTCATGCCTTCACGCAATTCGCGGCGCGCTAGATGGCAGATAGCCATCCGGAACCGCGCTTCGGCATGGGCGGGCGATTGATTAAGGATGAGTTCCAGTTCTTTCTCAGATTCATTCATCTGCCCGGTGTCTTGAAGCGCAACAGCATAAGCCAACCGCATTCCCAAATCATTTGGAAAAGCGTTCAATGCCTCTTTGAGTATGGGGATCGCTTTCTTGCCTTGGCCACTCTTACTTAGAAGCATTCCCAGAAGGGAATTCAATTCATCCGCAGGCGCCTTTTTTTGCCCTTTCTGAAGGAGTTCGACGGCCCGCTCAGTTAAACCCAGTTTTCCAAAAAAGCGCCCCAAATTGTAATACCCTTCGGGCAAGTTAGGACCATACTCGACGGCGTGTTGATAGGCATCAATCGCTCCGGCCCGGTCGTTCTTTTCTTCAAGAATGACACCCAGATTGTTCAGTGCAGGAGCATAGTCCGGCTTAATCATGGTCGCCGTAAGAAAAGCGTTTTCGGCTCTTGCGCTATCGCCGGATTGGTAGGCAATGACTCCCAGCCAATTATGAATATCCGGATGGGTCATATCCTCTTCAACAGCGGCGGATTCGAGAAGTTGGATCGCCTCCGAACGCCGGCCCAGACGGATCAAAGAAACGGCCTTATTGACTTTCTGTTTGGCATCCAAACGCTTGGCGCGGCGCTGTGCAAGCCGAACTCCAAACAACTCTTCATGAGCATTATTCAACTCGTCGCGCAGTTGCTTGAAGTTCTGGAAACGGGCATTGGGATCGCGATCAAGACAACGCAACACGATTTTATCAAGCGCGGCGGGCACACGTGAGTTTGAGGCTCGCACGCTTTTGGGCGTTCCGGTTAGTTTCTGTTCAAGCGTGGCCTCGATTGTGGCCCCGACAAGAGGTTTTTGTCTGGCCAACAACTCATACAAAACGCTACCGAAACTGTAAATATCGCTTCTGATATCAGCCTGGTCGGAAGAAAGAATTTGCTCCGGAGCGATATAGGCAGGCGTTCCCCGCACATAAGGCAATAAACCTTTGATATCGTAGCCATGCTTTGAAGCCCGCGGTTTCGGCACTTTTGCCATTGGATCGGTGGCCGATTTCACAAGACCGAAATCGGTAATTTTCAACGTGCCGTCGCCATCAATCAAAATATTTTCGGGCTTGATATCGCGATGAACAATTCCGGGAACGCGCGAATTGGCATGAAGCATCCCATCACAAAATTGCAGCCCGAATCCCACAACTTCGGCCATATTAACCGTATGCGTGAAAATATAATCTTTGATTGTCGGGCCACGGGGATTATCCGTTATAACCGCTTCAAGAAACAAAAACGGCATCCCATCAATTCGTTCCAAAAAATAGGCTTGGACAATATTGGGATGATTTTCAAGCCGTATCCAAGTCTCCGCCTCATGCACAAACGTCTGCAGAGCCCGCGGGCTTTGCATATGAACTTTTTGGAAAGTTTTAACAGCTGAATGCTGCCCGGACTCCACATCCCGGCAAATATAAACTTCACCCATCGCCCCTTTGTGGACTTTCATCACTTCATGACGGTCCAGAATCAGATCGCCAACACCAAAGGCACTTGGTAATGGAATACGTTCACCGTCAATCACAATCGAAATACTCCGTAACAATTACGGGACGCATCAGCATTGAAAATCATTCTCTCAAAATGAGACGTATCCCCACAAGGCGCCACCGGTCGAAATCACGGTTCATTCCGGTAAGACCTTCACGATCATATTACTCTCATATCTTTATTAGACTATCAAAGCCATAAAAGATGCGGCAACCGTAATAAGGAGGAAGATGAAAGAAAAAAGCAGAGTAGATATCTGCCACGTATCACTTTTGCACGGCAAACTCTAATCAGCATCAAAATGTTACAGGATGAAATAAATAGGCGGCTCAAAGGCCGCCTATTCTCAAGCATCATATTTGTAACGAAGTCGTGCCCTACTGCATGACTTGTTGAACCAAATCAACAGCAGAAGCCGCATCGGGCGCATAGCCATCCGCGCCGATTTCATCGCACCATTTCTGTGTAACCGGTGCACCGCCGACCATAAGTTTGACTTTGTCGCGCATTCCGGCCTGCTCAAAAGCCTGGACGGTATCGCGCATTGCCAACATGGTTGTGGTGAGAAGAGCGGACATACCGACAGCATCCGCGGAGACTTCTTGCACCTTCTCGATAAATTTCTGCGGGCTGACATCCACGCCCATGTCATGGACTTCATAACCGGCGCCTTCGAGCATCATCCCGACAAGGTTCTTGCCAATATCATGCAAGTCGCCTTTCACGGTTCCGATGACGACACGGCCTTTGGGCTCGACTTTGGAATCGGCCAAAAGCGGTTTAAGGATTTCCATTCCGGCTTTCATTGCCCGTGCGGCAATCAAAACTTCCGGTACATAAATCACATTATTTTTGAAATCCTGCCCCACATGGTTCATGCCGCTGACAAGACCTTTGTCTAAAATGTCAGCCGGGCTATTACCTTCATCAACTGCGGCCTGGACAAGGCTAGCCACATCGTCCTTTTTGCCACCATAAACACTATCTGCCAGTTTCTGCCAATCAGCCATTGCTAAAAACCCCTTTCAGCCCCAAGCGGGACGAGAACCCAACATGGTTCGAATAATGTACCTGCCCTTTCACGTTCCGTCAAAAAAGCCTGTTTATCTACAACCTCGGCGTTAGTCCTCCGGGTGTAATTTCTTCCTTCCGTCCATATAGCGGCGCAATGCATCCCGCCATTCCGGCAAAGGCTCAAGCCCAAGCTCGGCGAGAGCCCGGTTCTCAAGCCTGGAGTCCGGTGGGCGGCGCGCCGGTGCGCCATAGACCTCGGCGGTAACCGGTTCCAACGGCACTTGAAGCCCGGCCTCCTTAAAGATCGCTTCGGCAAACTCGAACCAGGTGCATCCCCCCGAGTTCGCCAAATGATAAACACCATAAGCCTGTGTTTCCGCCAATTTACGAATGATTCGGGCCGCATCCACGGTAAAAGTCGGGGACAAAGATTCGTCGTTAACAATACGTAGCGGCGTGCCCCGTTTCCCCAAACGCAGCATCGCCTCCACAAAATTAGTCCCTTTCATACGGCTGGGAGTCAATCCGAAAAGCCCGGAGACACGCACGATAAAATGCTTCGGCCAGGTGTATTGCAGGTAATGTTCACCGGCCAATTTGGAAATACCATAGGCATTGATCGGCTGGGGGGTATCTGTTTCGATGTAAGGCGATCCCTTCATGCCATCGAACACATAGTTGGTGCTGACATGGATCAGAGGGACATCCCATTTCCTGCAAGCCATAGCCACATGCAATGTGCCCAAAGCATTGACCCGGAAAGCCTGTACATGCTCGCGTTCACATTCATCCACGCGCGTAAACGCCGCTGTATTGATGACAACATCGGGGGCCGAGAAGGCGATTTGCTGCTGTACGCGGGCCTCATCGGTGATATCCATATCATCGAAATCGAACGGATTGACCTGGCAATCCGAAAAGGCATCCACCAAGTCAGTCCCCAGTTGCCCTAACGCGCCGACGATTAGCACACGCATGGCGGTTTCTCCTCAAATCCTCTGCATTTACCGGCAATCACAATACCACGCCCCCAACATTCTGCGAGAGGCAGTAACCGGAAGCAAATCAGCAAACTCGGGAACACGCCCCGGACATGCTAGACTGCGGTTCCGGATGCAGCAATCAAGGTCAGAGACGGTTTAGATCTTGGTTTATATCTGCCACGAACCGGAAACAACCGGCATGTCGCTCCATTGAGGTTAAACGATGATTCACGATGTCAAACTGATTCCGCTTACACGCCTTCCCGATGACCGGGGGTATCTGACTGAAATCCTCCGCCGGGACGATCCCCATTTTGAGGGATTCGGACAGATTTATGTCAGCAAACTGCGCAGCGGTGTCATAAAGGCATGGCACAAACACGCCCATCAGATCGACCATTTTTTTGTCGTTTCAGGAACCTCAAAGATCGGCCTTTATGACGACCGGGAAGACAGCCCTACAAATGGTGAGGCCATGCAAGTCGTTTTGGGCGACGATGGCCATAATGCGCTTTTGCAAATACCCAAGCATGTTTGGCACGGGCAAATGTCGCTTTCTGACTTCACGATGCTCTTAAATCTCCCGACCGAGCCTTATAACCGCGAGAATCCCGACGAGATCCGCGCCGCCGTCGAGGCATTCCCGGATGTCTGGTCGATTGTGAACCGGTAGAAATGTTCCGAATACGATCTACCACAAAACCATAGCAAAGAATCAGGGTTAAAATCGAAATCCCACTCCATTCGGTTTTATTCACCGCCGAGTATAAATTTCGGCGATTTCATATATTTGCTTTCAGCAGTTACATTTCCTTGCTCGTCCCATGCAACCTGAGCACCCAAAAAATAATTCATCCGAATCTGGCCAACGCTTTTTAAAGATCCATCTTTATAGAAAATATAAATATCCCCATCCATGTTGTTATCCGTCCATTGATAGACAACCATGGGCGTGCCCTGCTTAGAATATAGTATTGAAGACCAACCATTCTGCTTGCCATTACGAAAATGAGCGATCTCATTTAAAAGGCCAATGTCAGAAAAATACCGAAGCGCTATTTTTACTTCCCCATTTTCGTCGTAGATCTCTACCTCCTGCTTTTTGCCATCCCGTTCTTTCACTACTTTTCCGTGTGTCTTCGCCAATTCAGGATATTCCTTAACAGCCTTCACGACCTCCTCATAGACTTTTAATGCCTCTGGCATCCATGTCTCTCTTTGATAGACAGAGTCGTCAACTTCAGTATTGGCGTACGGCAGGTTTTTGGCGGCCTGAATTGCTATTGCGCGATGCTCCTCTTTGGTCTTATCAGAGATAAGGCCTTCCGGTTGAGGATTATGACATCCCAAATAAGCAAACAACATAAAATAAGGCAGCAAGAAGCGTCTTAACCGCATACGTTTCCAACTACTTCCACACGTAGTCCATCCTATGAAGAGACAGAGTATTAGAAGAAAATTTCCAACAAGAAATTTGGACATGGTTACCCTCCAAATTTTCTATGATCTTGCGCCATCACCCGGTTTACTACTTGACTATTTATATCTTATCCATCAATACAATGTCAACCGGACATCAATATAATTTTCACTTGATTTTGAGTTTGAAAAAACATCAAAGGGGCTGTTTCACCCACCCGAAACTACAGTAAAAGCCTTCTTGGCGCGGTCCAATTTTTCATCGGTAAAATGCCGGTTGGTGACCAAGCGGATTCTGGTGGGGCTGAGCGGGAGACACCGCACCCGGTGCTCAGCCAGCTGCGCGGTGATATCGGAGGCAGGCATGTCGAAGTCAGCTACATCGAGCATGACGATGTTGGTTTCGACATTGTGCAGATCGACCGAAAAACCGGGCAGGTCGCTGATATGTTCGGCGAGCGCCCGGGCGCGGGCATGATCTTCCGCCAGACGTTCGCGCATGGTATCGAGCGCCACCAATGCCGCCGCGGCCATGACACCCGCTTGACGCATACCGCCGCCAAGCATTTTCCTTTTTTTGCGGGCCAGATGAATAACATCTTTGGAGCCGCCGACAATCGAACCGATAGGCGCGGAAAGCCCTTTTGAAAAACAGCTGGTTACGGTATCCACCCGCCGGGCATATTCGCGTACCGGGATTCCGGTGGCAATCGAAGCGTTCCACAGACGAGCCCCATCCAAATGGATGCTGAGTTCGGCCTCCCGCGCCACAGCGCAGAGCTCCTCAAAACGGTCAAAGGGAATACACGTCCCCCCGGCGGTGTTGTGGGTATTTTCCAAACAGAGCACAGTTGTCCACGGTTTATGATAATTCTCTTGAACAATGGCGGCTTTTACATCTTCCGGATCCAAAATCCCCCGCTCTCCCGGAACAAGACGGTAAACCACACCGCCCACAGCCGACGCCCCTCCGGCTTCGTATTGATAAATATGTGCGCCCGCTTCACAGATGGCGGCATCGCCGGGCCGCGTCAGCGCCAACAATCCCGTCAAGTTGCCCATCGTCCCCGAAGGAACCAGCATGGCCGCTTCCTGGCCGAAGATTTCCGCCATACGTCTTTCCAGTTCGAGCACGGTCGGATCATCGGCAAAGACATCGTCGCCAACCGGAGCCTTGGCCATCGCCTCGCGCATTTCAGGCGTGGGCTGAGTGATAGTGTCACTTCGCAAGTCAATACTGTCAGGATGGCTGGGATCGGGGGAGAACAAGACGGTCATTGGGTTACCTCCCGCATTGCTATAACGTTCTTAAGATTCTAAACTTAGTATCGCTCTTGGGCGAGCCCGGAAGCGGACCGGTTTACAGCACATCGATTCGTTCCCCGATCGCTTTTTTTGCTTTCAACCTGACTGATCAGGTGCTATCCTGTATCAAATTGAGACCTTCTTTTTGTACCACTTTAAGACACGGGGTTTAATCGTATTCATGCAGATTGGAATTGTCGGTTTGCCAACTTCCGGGAAAACGACAGTGTTTAATACACTGACCGGCTCCCATGCAGAGACAAGTATCGCCGGTTTCGGTAAGCGCGATCCGAACCGGGGCGTGGTACATGTCCCCGATCCGCGTTTGGATCGTCTGGCAGAGATGTATTCGCCGAAAAAAGTCACGACAGCCACTATTGAATTAACCGACGTGGCGGGATTGGCGAAAGGTTCGACCGCCGATGCAGGTTTTACCGGAGAGTTTTTAGGTCATTTGCGGGATATGGAGGCCTTGCTAATTGTTGTGCGCGTTTTTGAAGCCTCATCTGTCCCGCATCCGGAAGTCTCGATTGATGCGGCCAGGGATTTGGACACGGTGCGCACCGAGCTGTGCCTGGCCGATTTAAATATTATTGAAAAGCGTTTGGAACGTGTAAAAAAAGACGTTCAACGCGTTACCGAAAAACGTAAAGCGCTCGAAACCGAGATTGTAAGTTTGGAACGCTTTATGAAATTCCTGGAAGATGGGCAGCCCATTCTCTCGGCCGAACCGACCGCGGATGAAATCCGCAACTATATACGGCCTTATGGGCTTCTCTCCGGCAAGAAAATTCTCGTGCTAGCCAATGTGGGCGATTTATCCAGTGCCGCCGAGCAAGGCCGGATGCAGGCTCTTAAAGAAGCCGCCAACGATCTTGAACTGGTTGTCATGAATCCTCAATTGGAAATCGATCTGCAAGAATTGCCGGTCGAGGAACATGCCGATTATTACGAGTCCTCGGGGCTGGATGGCAGCGCCAAAGGCGATGTTATTCGCGCCTGCTACCGGGCTTTGAACCAGATATCGTTCTTAACCGCGGGCGAACCGGAGGTCCGGGCCTGGACCATCGGTTTGGATACACCAGCCGCGGAAGCAGCAGGAAAGATACACAGCGATATTCAACGCGGATTTATTCGCGCGGAAGTCACTGCGTATGACGACTTAATCGAATGCGGTTCCGAACAGGCCGCAAAAAAGGCGGGAAAGCATCGTCTCGAAGGACGGGAGTATATCGTCCAAGATGGTGACGTAATTCTATTTCGTTTTTCGGTATAAGACCGAAGCGAAGTCAAACCGGACAAGGAGGTATGGAAACCGATGGATCCAATTAAGGGCGTATCGTCATCTCCTAATGAATTGCAAAAATCCGGCAAGAGTTCGGCAAAGGCCGGCGGTGAATCGTTTCATTCCACATTAAACCGCCATATTGCAGCTGCTGGCCAACCTCAAGAAACGAAGACGGATTCGGTCAGTCACAAGATCAAGCCCGGTGACACGCTCTCCGGCATCGTCAAGCAGCGTATGGACCGCTTGGGGATCAATTACACAACCGCCGATTTATACCGTCAGGTCAATATCGTTGCAGCTGCCAATGGGCTTGAAAATCCGGACGTGATTTACGTTGGCAGCACCATCGATCTGCATACCGTCGGCAAAGATTTGCCTCAAGACGTAGGCGGCGCCGAGATCGAAACCGCCTCGCTTAAAATGACGCGTTCTCCGATTGCCATGCTCGATAATCTTTCGGAAGTGGCCCATCACCATGCCTATGCCGAAACAGAGCCTCAAGAGCCAATCGTGCAATCCGAGTTGGAATTTGTTGCACCGGCCACAGGCAGGCTGACCTCAAGATTCGGGATGCGGGCCGATCCGTTTACGGGCAGTCCGCGATTCCATAATGGAATCGACATCGCTCTGCCCACCGGGACAGAAGTGGGTAGTTCGGCATCGGGACGAGTAACGTTTGTGGGCCGCAGAGGCGGATACGGAAATGTTGTCGAGGTTGACCACGGTGGTGGCTTGGTATCGCTCTATGCCCATTTGCAGTCGGCTTCGGTTACTGAAGGGGAAGAGGTCCTGGCCGGGCAAACGGTCGGATTATCGGGTCAGAGTGGCCGTTCAACCGGGCCTCATCTTCATTACGAAATGCGTCGTGACGGCGAGCCTGTAAATCCCAGCGGCATCATGCCGCTGGATACTCTGCCAACCGGTTTGGATCCGGCGCGGGAAGTGCGGGAGATTACCTAAATGGCACATGCCGGATCCCCCCATAGCCCTGCCGTCTACACCCCTCATAAAAAGGGGCAAGCAGCTCTTTGGCAGGGTGCTTGGAAACGGATCATGGATTTGATCTATCCACCGGTTTGCCGTGGCTGCGGGGGAGATGTCGAAAATGCCGATGAGTTCTTATGCCAAACCTGCTGGCACAAGATTGAGTATCTTACGGACAACCTGTGCGCGCGTTGCGGCGCTCCGCAGATTCCGGGCACGCCTCTGGATGCGTGTGCGTACTGCCCTCCCGATTGGCCCGACGGAACGGTATTACGGAGTGCGGTTATCTATAAAGAGCCGGTCCAGGCTCTTGTTCATGGACTCAAATTCCGAGGGCATCAAGTTTTGGCCGCGCCTTTGGCGCAGATGCTGAGATGGGGTTTTCAACGCCATTTCGGCGGCCAGCAATTTGACGCCATCGTGCCCGTTCCGCTGCATCGGCGGCGGGAATGGAAACGTGAATACAATCAGTCTTGGCTGCTGGCCGAATCGCTGGCAAAAGCAACCGGCATCCCCGTTGCGCCCAAGACGCTTTTACGGTGGAAAAACACCCGCCCGCAGACATCGCTGTCCGGGGAACGAAGGCTCTTTAACGTTGCCGGAGCATTCCGGGTGACCGACAGCGCGGCATTTGAAAACCGCAGGCTTTTGATTGTGGACGACGTGGTCACAACCGGAAGCACAATTGCAGAGATCGTACGGGTGTTGCAGAAAGCAGGGGCAAGACATGTCTCCGCTCTTTCTGCGGCGCGTGCTGTTTAGATATATGAATCATGTATTGAGGAAAAGGATCGATTATGCCAGAGATTACAATTAGCGGATTTGGTGATGAAATCAGTTCGGACTTCGAAACTCAATTGCGTTGCAAAGCCGATATGGGGATTCATGCAATCGTGCTGCGCGGATTGTGGGACACCAATATCATCGACCTAAATGAAGATCAGAAACAAAAAGCCAAAGAGATATTGGAGAGGTATGAATTTCAAGTCTCATCCATCGGCTCTCCGGTAGGCAAATGCCAACTCGATGCGCCGCCGCACGAAGAAATCGAACGTTTTCGGCGTGCCGTGGATATGGCGGTCTTCTTCCAGTCCAAATACATCCGTGTCTTTTCGTTTTATCCTCCGGAAGGAGATCCGCTGGATATTCACACCGATGCGGTTTTGGAACGCATGCGTACATTCGTCGAAATGGCGCGGGAAGCGGGCGTTGTGATGGTTTTAGAAAATGAAAAAGGACTATATGGCGAACGTGGAGACCGTGTCGCCCAAATTCTGAATGCCATCGATGCCCCCGAATTAAAAATGGCTTTCGATCCGGCCAATTTCGTTCAGGCCGGGCAAAGGCCGTTCGATGAATGTTGGCCGTTGGTTAAAGAGCATGTGATTTATTTGCATGTGAAAGACGCAGTGCTGGAAGATGGTCATGTCGTGCCCGCCGGGCAAGGCGACGGACAGTTTCCGCAGTTGCTCGCCGCACTCAAAGAGCGCGGTTATACGGGTTTTGCGAGCTTAGAACCGCATCTGCAGGTCGCGGGGCATTCCTCCGGATTTACCGGGCCGGAGAAATACGCCATGGCTGCGGATATCTTGCGCGGGTTATTGGATCAGGCCGGCTTCACGCACGGCTAAACCGGGGAAAGTCGTTTCTGGGGAAAAGGAACTTTGAATTATGGAATCAATCGCACCGGAAGTGTCGAATACAATTTGTATTATCGATGACGACCAGGAATTTTTAGCTTTGATGCGGAGCCGGGTCTCAAAAATCGGCTACAACGTCGTCACCGGATTAACCGGCCGGGAGCTCTTCGAGATATTAGAGACCACACCGGTCGATACGATAGTCTTGGATGTCCATCTGCCCGACGCGGACGGCCTCGAACTCATCGGAAAGATCCGCAAACACGATGACGAACTGCCGGTGATCGTGGAAACAGCGGATAGTTCAGGAGAGTTGGGATTTAAGGCCAGCGCCCTGGGCGCCTACGATTATGTCGAGAAGCCGGTCGATTTTGGACGGTTGGAGATTTTATTACGGCGGGCCACGGACCATTACCGGGTCGTGCGCCGGTTCCATGATTTAGAATCATCGCTTTCGGGAAGATCGGGTCTGGATGAAATCATCGGGGCCGATCCCAAAATGCAGGTGATCTATTCCGTGATAGAAAACGTGGCCGCAAGCGATGCCACTGTTTTCATCACCGGAGAAAGCGGAACCGGCAAAGAGCTCGTGGCCCGCGCCATTCACCGCCTCTCAACCCGTAAAAATCGCGAAATGGTCGATCTCAACTGCGCCGCCATTCCCGAGAATCTGTTGGAGAGCGAGCTGTTCGGCCACGAAAAGGGGGCCTTTACGGGAGCCACGCAACGTTATGTCGGCTGCTGCGAGCGAGCGCACCGTTCTACGCTTTTCCTCGATGAAATCTGCGAGATGAATTTTGCCTTACAGGCAAAACTGCTGCGTTTCATTCAGGAGCGCAATTTTCACCGTCTCGGCGGCCGTGAACGTATCCAAGTCGATACACGTATTATCGCGGCCACCAATCGCGAGCCGATGGATGAAGTCCGCAATAACCGTTTCCGCGAGGATCTCTATTACCGCCTCAATGTCGTTCCCGTTAACATTCCACCCTTGCGTGAACGTCCCCAAGACGTACGTCTGCTCGCCGAACACTTTCTACGTAAAAATGCGGAAACAGAAAACGGGAAATTCCGCCGCATCGCGGAAGCCACATACGAGATTCTTTCAATATACGAATGGCCGGGAAATGTGCGCGAATTGGAAAACCTAATTTCGCAAATCGTCGTTTTGCAATCGGGAACGGTGATTGAACCGGATATGTTGCCCGCACACATCCATCAAGCGGTCCAGCTTTCAGACCGTCAGACAATTGAACCTGAACCCGGCCCGATCGTTTCCGAAAGCAACGAGAAAAACATTAAGCCTATGTGGTTGGTGGAAAAAGAGGCGATTGAGCAAGCCCTAAGGATTGTCGGCGGCAAAGTCCCGGAAGCCTGCCGGGGCCTGCAAATGAGCCGCGCCACGCTATACAGAAAAGTTAAGAAATACGGAATCGGGCTTTAATAAAGCACGGTATTTAAGAAATCGAATTTGAAGGATTTCCGCTGCCTTTTTATCTACTCGACTGTTGTGCCGGCAGATTCATTTGGCATTGCTTGATTGCCATCTGTTTCGCTAGGCGTGGGCTCGGCGGCATCGCCGGATTTCTCCAAATCCAGAAGAATACGGACTTGCGTGGTTAACGCATCGGCAAGCAGTTTGTGTCCCAAAGCGCCGGGATGCCCATCTTGCGGATGCAGCCGCAGTTCTTTGGTGGGATAGGCGGACAAAAGCGGCCGCAAAGAGATATAGATCAATCCCGCTTCGTCACAGGCGGCCTGAATCCGTTTTTCATGTTCGCTAAAGGGGTAACCGGCCCATTTCATTAAAAGCGGGTGAATTACGACCAACACGCGGAAATTGTTCTCCACTGATAATTGTGCCAATTCGGAAAAAGCCGCTTGGCATTCATCCCAACCGGGTTGCTCAAAAATGCCGCGGTTAAAATAATCCGCAATGCGATCCAACTGGGCATGTCCGTTTCGGGTATAAGGCGCAAGTGCGCGGTCAATCATTCCCGAAAAGCGGCTATGCCGTCCCAATCTTTGCAGCAGGCGCGGCGGACGCGCGGCCTCGGCGGCCCAAATATCGCCGGGAGCAGGCAAAAGAGCTCCCTCGGCATCCAGCACCCGGGTTTGCTCCGGATCATTGGGCACATAAAGCAAGATCACGGCATCGGGACGCAATCTGAGACCGGCTTCGCGCAGCCAAATGATTTCCTGAAGGGTGTTGTAGCCGGGAACACCGGCATTTACGATTTCAACATCCTCTAATTGCGATTCCAAAATATGCGTATAAACCTGTTCGATCGGCAAACCGTAACCGAAACCAATCGAGTCTCCCAAACAGATTACCCGCTTCTGGCCCTGCAAGGCGGGAATCAAAATGTCGGTGTTTTGTCTTAGTCCCAGTGAGTTGGTTACGACTTTGGTGTTATAGACCATGCCGGAGAAGTTAGGCCGCATGGCATAACTGAGATTTTCGATTTCCGAAGGAATCAATAATTCCCGATCCCCGCCGACATAGGGGCTTGGAGCGCCCACACCCAAGAAACGGCAGGCCGCTTCGCATAGAAACAGAATCAAGATCAGATTAAAGATTGCGATTCTGAAAAATTTCCCGGCGTGCTTGCCCACAGAAACCCCCATGAATGGTAATCATTTCTTGTGCAATAGAACAAAACAAATAATGCCTTATCGGATTCTAGCAGCAAACATCCTGCTTGCCGAGAAGTGTATTGAGAAGACAATACATTTCCCGCTCCAATCGCATAATTAAAAAAAGAGGGGATAGAACAAGTCCATCCCCTCTTTGAGAGCTATATAAGAGACTTCGACTTACAGACCGGCGAGGGTCGCGTCAAAGAACTCAGGCTCGTCTTGGACTGAGTAAACAGCGATATCATCAACATTGACGACAGCGCCTGATGCTGCATCTGCAGGACCTGCATAGGCATTCTGCAGTGTGATCAGGAAAACGCCACCCAGTTCAGGGGCCATAGCGGCACTCTGAATCTGACCGCTGGCTTCAACTGAAGTCCAAGCGCCAGCTCCGGCGAGGTTAGCCGCAGAGGCAAACGTACCGAAACTTGAAATGCTACCGGCGATATCCGGCAGAGCGCTGATAACCAAGGCCAGGAAGTTATAGGCTCCCGTGCCGGTTATAGAAGCAGCCTGTGCATTGCAGCATACCCGCACTGCGGATGTGCCAACATGCTCTGAGCTAACAGTGATGTTCGTGAGAACTGTACCGGTACCGGCCAATGCGATTGAGCCGTCAGTACCAGCTGTGTCAAAGCCATTGGCTGAGACAACAGTAGCCGCGCCTGTCGCTGAATAACCGCCAGAAGCGGTAATACCGTTGACATCAACACCAGTCAGACCAGCGCTGAAGTCGCCTGCGAAGGCAGCGCCCATACCAGCACCCCAACCATAGAGGTCCTGGCCACCGTTACCCAATGCGAAGGTATCCGGAGCAGTTGCACGGCAAACTTCCAGGTTATCAAAGGCGATGGAGCCCGGGCCGATCATCTGGAAAGCCGGACGAATCGAGCCACTGGGAGCATCGTATGTCACTGACAAGCGGCGAGGAACAGCCTGTCCGAGTTCAGCACCACCTGCGTTCATATAGGTTAAATCCTGATAACCCATGGTGAACACACCGCCGTCCAAAACGGCCAAACTTGTGGTTGTTGAATTATCGAATGAGCCAGTCTTAGCCCATGTGCTGACGGAGACGGTCACAGGACCATCCACGGCAACGGAAGGCAGGAAGACCTGAACTGTCTGGCCCGCAGGAGCGGTAACCAGAATACCAGTTCCATCGGAGAAACCAGCCGGAGCTGAACCAAGAGCAGCACCAAGCTGAACGCTAGCGCCAGTAGGAAGACCGCCGCCTGCGCCATCACCGATATCTACCGGAATGCTCGCGCTATTCAGATTGTTTGTACCACCATTGCCAGAGCTTATTGCAGCAGAAGCAACCACGCTTGCAGCGTCCATATCATCACCAGCTGATTTAATGAAGGTAACGACAACAGGACCTGTGAAGCTGGCATCGGACTGCAACGTGTAGTTGCCGTCAGCATCAATGCTGGCGGTCAAACCACCGTTGGAGAGCGAATCGCCGCCACTGGCGATAACACTGCTGGAACGAGTCTTCTGACCCGTTGTGGAGAAACCGGAAACAACTTGACCAAATGTAATTGACCAGACTGCGGAGCCGCCGCCAGGAGTACCGTCACCAGGGGTGCCGGAACCACCTGTGCCGCCACCCGCAGGACCACCCGTCAGGGCGGCAGCGGACTGGACAGCAACGCCAGCTTGCAGACAGTTCAAGAACACATTGGTACCGGCAGCTTGATCCACGAGAATCATGCTGTCATCTGCTTCCGGCGCACCTTCTAATAAGAAGGAGGAGACCTTACGTGTGTAGTCCGCTGTGCCGGAATCTGCGCCGACGGTGATCGTCGCCGAGAAATCGGTGGTACCGGGATCTGCTGCGCCAGGAACGGAAACGAGACCGGCGGCGTTAGCATTGCCACCCGAGAACGTTGCCGCGCCTGCGTTATTCGTCGAGAAATAGTCGTTCAGATCGACAATCCCCGTCGGTGACGCAGAACCTGTCAGCAAACGAATGTCAGGCGGATCCTGGACATCAACGATACCAGCAAAAGTGAGACTAGCCACGAAGGCCAGAGCCGTAAGAATTACCAAGTGCTTCATTCTTTATTTCCCCCCTTTCAGGGAAAAGCGTTGGGCGTAGTCCGAAGACCATGAGCCAAGGAACAAATCAGTTTATGAAGTATGAAGCTTTACAAGGCTCTCCTCCTTTTCGAAAAAATCGATTTTAGCGCCACAAGTAGCTGTGCCTGGCGAGCACGAAAGGTGTGTGACCCGACACATCTTTGCGGCCAAGATGTTTTGATGATATCCAAGAGTCAGGTTCCGTGTCAACCCTCTTATTCGTTTTTTTTCCAAGGTTTTTGTTCGATTGCTTGTCGGATTCGCATACACCATATTTGTCGTCATGCAAAATCAACACTCTAATACCAAACAACCATAAGAATCTCTAAGTCGGAAGTAATATAGCACATATTTTATGAGCAACAGCATAGAGACCGATAAGTTACCGGTAAGTTTGTCAGCCGTGTTTATGGCTTTCGCAGCCACATAAAACATCCATCTCCTATAAGTCCATCTTTATCAAGGACTTGGCGCTCAGCCAAGGTTCTACGCGCATAAAAATCCGGCCAACTCTGGGCGGCTGGGCGTAGCCCTTGAAGCGGTGGATGCCAGGGATTGATGGACTCTTCATATAAAACGATATCAAGCCCCAGTTGCTGAAACGCCGCCGCCAGACGCCGGCCCAAATCGGTTTCATCGGCCCCCTCAAAAGCCGACTCTTCCAGTGGATACGGCGGTGGCGTCTCATCGGGCGTGCCCGTAACCGTATCGGGAATTTGAATCCCCTTTTCGCGCAGCCGTTCCGCAAGCCCCGACATAATTTCCGAACCCAGTTCCGAAGGGAAAACGGCTTGGCGCGGATAGGCTTCGAATTCGGGCAACGTTAAATTTTCATTCGGTTGCGTAACAAATTCTTTCAGACATTCGGCCAAGCCTTGATGAGTACGTTCTAATCCGCCGGACGGCTCTTGATGCTCTAAAATTAAGGCCTCGCCGCCCGGGGCCAAAGCATGCACTATACGCGCTGCAATGCATTCCAAATCCCGTGCGTGATGAAGCGCATCATGTGCGATTAGAATGTCAAACGACTCCGGTTCCGGGTCCCAGGCATTAAAATCAGAACAAACATAATGCGGCGCTTTCCAAGGCGGAGGAGACAGATCGACACAATTGTATCTAGGGAAGAGATATTCCTGCCACCGGGCCGGATCCTGCCCGAAGTATTCGGCTACGGCCAACTGTCCCGGGCTGCAATCGATACCCGTAACGGATGCGCCCTGCCGGGAAAGTTCGAGCGACAAAAAACCGGAGCCGCAGCCCAAATCCAACACCCGTCCACGCCCCGAGGCCGCCAATTCGCGTACCCGCAGGACCGCCCGGCGCAGATGAGTCCGCCGCGACGAAAGATTCTCGAGTTCCGCACCCAAAATGCGGTCATGGTGCTGATTGGCAATTAGTTGAGAGATCGCCAGACGGGTATCGCCCCATGGGGGAATAATGCCGCTACGAACCCAGCGGGACGTAAAATCCGCCCAATAGGCGGCTTCCGCAGCCAACCGTCTCTCGTAATCCTGTACGCCACCCGCGAAAAACTTCCGGGATAGGCCGTCTTTTTTATCTCGAAGCCATTGCCGTAATGTCATTGGGATTCCTGTTTGCGGAGCGTATCATTCAGCCGTGCACAGGGCAGGTTAGGCCGGGAGGCATCCGTGGCCCGGCAGTGTCGCTTCGAACCTCCAAACCGGGAGAATCCCGCCTTATACCCGGGGATAGGTTATTGCCTTGTATTCTGAGGATGGATGCTACAATGCGAACACGCACCGTTTCATTGCGGTACGTGGATCGGTTTCAAGAAGTTCTAAAATCCGGGATGCCGGATTTTTCCGGGTACATTCCCGGAGTAAGTTTGAAACCGCATCGAGGCTGTAAGAGGTATACCGCCAATGGTTACGTGGGTTGAGAAAAACCGTATTTACTCCAATGCCGCCGATCCGGCGGCGGCCGCATTAGAAATTGACACGTACGCTTCCGAGCACGATCTGCGGCTTTCTTGTGAGTTCTATCCCCGCGCGGAAATGCGCGGCACACGCCAGATTTATCTCAAACGAATTCTTGGCAAGGCTTCAGATCCCAAAGGCGCCTTTGGAGTGAAGCCATTCGTGGGCCTGCGTAAGTAGTCATCGGTCTTCCCTTCTATCTATATCCCGGTTGAATAAATGCCGGATAAGAACGAAGGCCCGAAAGATATCCTGCCCCCTTAGGATGCAAATGAGGTTCAATTAAGTTGTGATTTTCGCCGGTGGGCGTTCATGGGCAATGACCAATGGGACATCCAAGCCATAGGATTTCAGAATTCGCTGGAGCGTCCGCGCGAAAAACTGTTCGCTTTCATAATGCCCAACCGCCACACAAGGCAGGCCGTCTTCCGCGGCTTCCCAAAACAGATGATAGCCAAGTTCGCCTGTGAGATAGGCATCCACTCCAAGCCCTTTGACAACCGGAAGACAACTGGAGCCGCTGCCGGTAGAGAGCGCCACAGTTTGGATCCGCGTCCGCGATCCCGGAGCATTGGCCCGCGCCCCGCTAAAACCGGGCGTCGCGTTTGCCACCTTCTCTATGAATTCAGCCCAGCGTAATTTTTTCTCGAAACGGCCTGTCCATATTAATTGTTCCAGGCATTTGAATTCATTCAGTTCAATCAGATCATAGGCCGGTTCCTCATAAGGATGCGCCTCATAAAGCGCGCGGACCGCACGGCCAACCAATGGCTTTGGCACAACCATCTCCAAGCGGATTTCCGGTTCGGATTCGAGCCGTCCTTTTTGGCCCACAAAGGGATTGGTGAGATCGCTGCCTCGAAAACTCCCCACACCCGGATGGCTAAACGAACAAGTGTCATATTCGCCAATCTGCCCCGCGCCCGCTTGGGCAAGGGCCTCACGTACGGCGTCCAGCTGCTTTTCGGGAACAAAAGTCACCAACTTGCAGCAGCCCGCCTGCGGTTTGGGGGCTAAGGGACGTAAATCTTGGAGACCGAGCCGCTTGCCCCATTCCAGCCCCATCCCTTGGGGGTGCATGTCCATATTGGTGTGCATGGCATAGAGAGCGATGTTTTCTTGGACCAAACGCCGGACCAAACGCTCCACCACGTTTCCCCCGGTCAAACGCTTGAGCGGGGAGAAAATCAAAGGATGGTGCACAACAAGCAACTGCGCTCCCTTTTGCACACATTGATCCAACACACTTCGGGTGGCCTCTAGCGCCAGCATGATTTTCTCGACGGGCGCTTTTTTATCGCCCACATGCAAACCGATAGGATCGCCATCCAGGGCATACACCGGAGGCACGGCCCGTTCGATTGTTTGTATGCATTGCCCTAAAGAAACGGCCATGATTCTTTCTTCCTTTAAACCTCAAACTGTTCAACCCAATCCAGCTATACTGTAACAAGAGCGCATTGACATAAAAATCGTAATGTTGAATTCATACGATCTCCCCCCCTCTCCTCTGAATCATTGCGGCTTTCAGTATTAGGATGGACAGCGCCCTGCCCCACCTTCGATGCGTAAAGGAGCAGACAGAATGCCTGCAAAAGACTTACGATTCCGGTTTGTTTCGCTGGTTCTATTCATTTTGGGAATGGCGATTCGTATTGATGCGGAGACTACAACCGTGCTGACACTCGAAAAGCCGGATACTCCCGGCAAGGTTGTCTTCCAATACGACAGCGAAATAGGAGTCATGCTATCAGAATGGATTGCAGAACCATGCGCTACACCATGGGTGACACCGGAAACGGCCATCCCGCTGCTGCACATTGAGGGAACCGCCGAAGACGGAACCGCCAAGACTTTAAAATTCGGTGCCTGGCAAGGCTGGACTCAGACCAGCAAACCGATGGGAGCGGGCCGAATCCGGCATACATTGACGCTATGGAATGCCCAATACCTGGTGAAACATTTGATTGAGAGTTTTGGCAGTGCGCCGATTCTCCGATTCCATACAGAAATTGAAATCCTAAAAGACGACCCCGGCACGGTTCCTATACTCCATTCCGCCCCCACACTCCGGCTTGGTCTAAATACTTCAGGAACAAAAGTCACAGCTATCAAAAACCGCTCGCTTACATTTGCTTTTGAAAACCAGGAGCTGCAGACGGGGGAAAAATGCGTATTCAATGCCGGTCCACATTCGGGCCAACATGAAATGGATAATCCGTGGTTCCTGCTTCAACGCCAAACAACCGGAGACATTGTATTCGGAGGAATTGAGTGGAGCGGATATTGGCAAACCGAAGTTCAAAGAAAGAACGACGGTACGACAATTCTGGAAGCGGGGCTGGCTCCCGGTAAAATCGGCGCCACCTTAAAGACCGGCAAGACGTTTATTACTCCTGAAGTTTTTATCGGTGCGGCAAAGGGAGGTCTCGATGAAGCCGGGAATGTGCTTCGGCCTTGGTTAGAGTCCTATATCCTGCCCCCGCCGCCGGAGTGGGCTCGCGGACCGATTTATAATTCCTGGTATGCGTTTCGTTGGGATTTCTCGGAACAGGATGCGTTGGACAACATCGCGCTGGCCCAAGAGTTGGGCCTAACCACGTTTGTTTTCGATGCGGGCTGGTATGCCGGTGTGGGCGATTGGCGCAGCAATCCCGAGCGTTTTCCTAATGGCATTAAACCGTTAATTAATGAAATCCATAGCCGGGGTATGAGGGCCGGGCTGTGGATTTGTTTTCAGCTGGTTGCACCCGATCATCCGATTCTGAAAGAGCATCCCGAATGGGCCGTCGAACCGAAATTTATCGTGCCATTTATGGGCGATGCAGTACTGCTCCAGTTAGGCCGCGAAGATGTGCAAGCGTGGATTCTAGAGCAATTGGAAATAGTGGCCGGGTATGGGCCGGATTGGATCAAATACGACCAAGATTTCATGCCCCCGGAGATGGAAGGCAGCCATTACGAACACGTACGGGGCTTCTATGCGATTCTGGATGCCTTCCACAAAAAACATCCCAACATTGTTTGGGAGACCTGTATGAGCGGCGGCCAGATTTCCGATATCGGGGCATTGTCGCGTAGTGTTTCGTTGTGGATGTCAGATGGGGGCGCCTCAGACGAAAAAAAAGCGGAGACCAACCGGCATCAGATTCGGGATGCTTCAGTCCTCTATCCCACACATTTCCTTCAACGCTGGACTAACAGGCCGGAAGAACTACCGTGGGATCCGGAACTGGTGCGCTGGGCCTTTCGTTGCGCAATGCCTGGCACATGGGGCATCTGCGCCGATATGCGCAAATGGCGTCCGGAACTGCTGGCGCTTGCAAAAGAAGAAGTCCTGACAGCCAAGCGCCTGAACGCCCGCAAGCGCAACGCGCTGATCTTCCGCACAGAATTAACCAATCCAGGCTGGGAGGCCCTTGAATTTCTACAACCCCGGGAAGGTGATGCCGCTCTGGTCTTATACCGGACTGATTCAACCGCCAAGCAAACTCTAATTCGGCTACGCGGTCTGGAATCCGATGCGGTTTATCACGTTATTTCCGACGATTTAAACCTTGAAGTTAAACCGACAGGAGCCCAGCTCGCAGAGGGCCTGGAAATTTTCGTGGGCGATGCGCGTAGCGCCATACTTTGGGTGAATCGAAATGAGACTTTTTAGGCCAAATTGTAGTGGCGTGGCCTTGATAAAAGACAAGATTCTGCCCATTAGCGGTTCATACTGTTAGAACTTCGGTTTTCTGCTAAACCTCGCTCAGAATTTGGCCGATAGAACTTCTGATAGCTTTTTTAGCGCATCTGGGTCCGCTATCGGTTTGAAACTCATCGTCGGGATAGCAGCGCATAAACTCCTTAACGGACCAAGACATCTTAGTCACGGATTTGTCACGGAACTGGTGGAAGAATTATGCCTCGCAGAGGTCTGAATGTTGGCAGTATTGGGCCGTCCTCCCAAAGTGTCAGCCGCCGGGCTTGTTTTAAGGTAACGGCGGTCCCCGGCAGCAATGCCCAAGTCTTGGTTGTGGATGGCGATGTAACCCTGGAAACGGCGAACAGCTTTGAATTAATGGCCTCGCAATTGACGCGGCCGGTGGTTGTGGTTGATTTTAGCCGTTCAACCATGATCAGCAGTGCTGCGCTGAGTGTTCTTGTGAAGTTGCTGTGCAAATGGAGGGGCCAGGCTCAAGATCCACGAATTGTGGCGGATGATGGTCCTGTCTCGCAGATGCTACATTCCGAGAAAATCTTAAAACTTGCCTCGGTCTATTCTTCCCGCCGACAGGCCCTGCAGGGTATTACCGGCTATGTCTCGGAGGCGGATGTTTTGGTCGTTGAAGCCAAAGAGGCGGTAACCGCTTTGGAGGGACAGAACTTGGAAGTCCTGTCTGGATCAGCCTCCAACCTGGACCACCTCCGCGGCCGCGCTCCGGTCTTGTTGCTGGAGCTGAGCACACTCGAATCGCTCGGCAGCGCAAAATCGATGCTGAAAAAGTTGAGTTCGGACTGGCATGTGGTTCTGGTCGGTCCCAACGACCGCGACGACATAGCCAAATTGTGCGGCAACCTGAAATCGGCCGACTATATTCCCGAGCCGGTTATTGTGAACGAACTGGCCGAACATATCCGTAAGGCGGCAGGCTGCTCCAATTTAAACTGACGGTCTTTGCGATTATTTAAGCCTTAAAGCGGCAAGCGAGCCATACGATCATTCAATGCGGTTATTTTTTGGCTACAATCACCGTATGAAGAGGATCGCCTGTCTTATACCGTTGTGGCTTTTTTGTTCTGCCGCATTTGCCCATCTCAACAGTTTCTCGTATGCCGATATCGTTGTGAACGATCAAGAGGTTTTGATCGACCTCAAGATGACTCAGCGTACAACGTTGGAGTTGTTCGCCGTCGATGTTAATTACGATTCGGTGCTTCAACAGGAAGAGTTGGATGCGGCATGGGAAGTCCTTTATTACTACTTGGACAATAAAATTAAGGTCCTGGAAGCAGGTGAACGGCGCGGCGGCCACCGGCAAATCAAACCGGAAATCCAAAAGCTTTCCTACTTGGTTGACGATTTCGATGCGTACGTACGAATTCAGATGCGCTACGAGCGGGAAACGCCCAATGATGCGCTCTCCATTATCAATAACTTATCCGAAGAAACCGATCCTTATCATCGAAGCCTGGCGCGTATCCAAACCGCAGCCGGTGAATTCCGGTTCGTTTTTACCCGCTACAATTTTTTGAATATCAATCCGGATGGAACCAACAACGGTTTTCGGTCGGATGAAGACGTTACCGATGCCGACGGCCTCACCCCGTTATCTGCCGGACCTCAAGTTATCCGTAGCGTAACCGGTTCGGATGTGATCGTAGACGTGAGCCCCACAGTCGAAGGTTGGATGAAAGAACCCAAAGTCCCGGATGTGAATTCGAGTAAGTAACGAATTCCACACCTTAAGAACGTTTACAGCAGGTTTTTCATTTCCGAGACTTCATTATTAGAATCTCAAGCGCGGGGCGTATGTGCACCAAATCCCCAAGGATCTCAAGACTTGCCGAAAAGACGCGTGTAGGCTTCGGCGTTCGGACAGCAGCAGCAAAATATCGTCATAAGTGAATCGAAAGAGGAACACGGGAGGACATCTTGACGGTCTTTGGCGGTCATATCGGTGTTTTACAGGGCAAAAAGGGCCTCATCCTGGGTGTTGCCAACCAAAAATCAATTGCGTGGGGAATTGCCGAAGCAGCGCACCGCGAAGGCGCGACGTTGGGCTTCAACTACGTGAACGATGCGCTTGAGAAGCGTGTTCGGCCGTTGGCCGAATCGCTGGATTCACGTTTCATCGAGCTGCTGGATGTGGGCAGCGACGCGCAGTTGGACGATTTCTTCGCAAAGGTTGAAGACCATTGGGGTGAGTTGGACTTTTTAGTGCATTCCATTGCCTTCGCTAACAAAGACGCCTTGGCCGGCAGGTATGTAGACACAACGCGGGACGATTTCCACATGGCCTTGGATATCTCCTGTTATTCATTCACCGCGGTGGCCCAACGTGCGGCAAGACTAATGCCTACCGGCTCAAGCATGTTGACCATGTCCTATCTCGGCGCGGTTCGAGCCGTACCTAATTATAATGTCATGGGTGTGGCCAAAGCCGCCTTGGAAGCCAGCACACGTTACATCGCCGCCGATTTGGGCCCCAGCGGGATTCGCGTCAACGCCATCTCAGCGGGGCCAATTCGCACGCTGGCTGCATCGGGCATCGGCGATTTTCGCAATATGCTGCGGCGCAATGCGCGCGGAACCGCCATGCAACGCAATATCGATCAAAATGAAGTCGGCAACAGCGCGGTCTACCTGCTTTCCGATTGGGCTTCGGGAGTGACGGGAGAAGTGCATTACGTAGACGCCGGATTCAACACAGGCGTTGGCACCCGTCCTCAAAATACGGAAGCAAATAAGGACGACGAGTAGCCCAATAAGCGACAGGGATAATTAACAAACCAAACTCATAATCCCTCAAATTTCATCTCAATTTCATACAATTTTACTGTGGGACAGCGGCTCCGTAGCGACCGGCAGGACCGCAGCCATACGCAATGGGACACAGCGATTCAGGCTGTTATAGTCTACGATCCCGTTTGCCTTGGGAGGTTCGGTTTAAAGTGAGTCTTAATTCTATCGTACTCGCAAAGCAGGTCCCCGATACAAAGAATATCACCGGTGAGGCCATGAATCCGAATGGAACGGTTAACCGTTCGGCCTTGCCCGCGATTTTCAATCCGGACGACCTTTGCGCGTTGGAAATGGCGTTACGCGTGCGTGACGTTGAAGGTGGCACAGTTACAGTCGTCACGATGGGCCCGGTGCGGGCCACGCAGATACTGGAACACGCCCTCTGTTTGGGTGCGGATAAGGTCTTGGCGTTGACTGACCGGCGTTTTGCCGCGGCGGATACTTTGGCCACATCGTATACGCTGGCCAAGGCGGTCGAAAAACTCGGACTGCCGGATCTACTCTTTTGCGGCCGGCAGGCGATTGACGGCGATACCGCCCAAGTCGGCCCGCAGTTGGCCGAAAAGCTGGGCGTGCCGCAGGCAACCTATGTACAGGATGTCACAGTCCAGGACGGCCGCCTGAGAGTTAAACGGGAAATCGAAGGAGGACACGAAATCCTCGATCTTCCGACGCCCGCGCTGCTGACTGTGACCAGTGGTCTGGATGTGCGTCCGCCCAGCGCGAGACGCCTCCTAAAGTACAAACGCTCACAAACTCCAATTGGCCTCGAAAAAGAACTGAAAACACGCTTTCCGGAAATCGAAAAGAACGAATTGGAATTGCGGTTTGAAGATGAGAAACGCGCTCTTGGCGAGCACGGCCTCTTAATTCCAATTTGGACGGCGGACGATCTGGACATTGAACTAGAACGGATCGGCCTTATGGGTTCGCCGACACGTGTCCAAAAAGTGTGGAGCGTGAGCCTGCTTGGTGGTGAAAGCAAAGAGATTCCTCCCACCGAAGAAGGCATCGGGGCAATGATGAAAGAATTGGTCGACGACCACATTCTTGGTTAAAGGCAATCGAGTACGTCATGGCTGAAAAAGAAGTATGGGTTGTTGCAGAACAAGAAGAAGGCGCTCTCAATAGCGTTTCTTTGGAGCTTTTGGGAAAAGCGCGCGAATTGGCCGATACGCTGGGCGCGCAAGTCGGAGCGGTTTTGCTCGGGCACGATTGTGACGAGCTGGTTGACCGTTTGGCTCACCACGGCGCGGACCGTATCTATTACGCCAATCACGAGAATTTGAATCAGTACCGGACACTTCCGTATACGCGCATCATCTCCGATTTGGTCCGCGAGCATCAGCCGCAGATCGTGATTTTTGGCGCGACTTATGTGGGACGCGATTTGGCGCCTCGCGCAGCCTCCGATCTCAGAACCGGCTTGACGGCTGACTGTACCGATTTGCAGATCGGGGACTACACCGATCCTGCAGGCCAGGAATACAAAAACATTCTTTATCAAATTCGTCCTGCATTCGGCGGTAATGTAATTGCCAATATCGTGAATCCCGAACATTTGCCGCAAATGGCCACAGTCCGTGAAGGCGTCATGAAGATGCATAAACCGGACACCAGCCGGGCGTATTCGGTGATCCCTGTCCAACCGGTTCTGACAGATGCCGAAGAAATTGTAAAAATCATTGAGCGGCACCGGGTTCCACGGGAAGTGGATTTGCGCAAGGCCTCGATTATCGTGGCTGGCGGCGCCGGTGTAGGCAGCAAAGAGAATTTTGAATTAATCCGGGAACTCGCCGATGTGTTGGGTGCTTCGGTAGGAGCCAGCCGCGCGGCGGTGGATGGCGGATTTATTGGGAAAGATCACCAGGTCGGCCAAACCGGGACCACGGTGCGGCCGCGTTTATATATCGCCTGCGGAATCAGCGGAGCGGTCCAGCACCGGGCGGGGATGCAGGAAGCCTCGAAAATCATCGCCATCAATAGCGATCCCGAAGCCCCGATCTTCAAGATTGCACATTACGGAATCGTTGGCGATTTGAATCAGGTCGTTCCAATGATGATCCGCGCATACCGGGGCGAGAATTAGAATTTTCACAAGGGATACTTGTCGATCATGGTCAATTTTTTCACCGATAATCCTGACTTGCAGTTCTATCTCGATCACGGAGATTGGCGCGAAGTTGTCGAATTGAAAGAACAAAACTTTGCCGATGCCGGGAAGTTTGAAGATGCGCCGCGTGATTACGAAGATACGCTTGATAACTATCGCCGGGTTCTCGAACTAATGGGAGAAATCTGCGGCGAACGTATCGCACCGCGAGCCGCAGCTGTCGATGAAGAAGGCAGCCATTTGGAAAACGGCAAAGTGCGATATGCCCAAGGTGTGGCCGCAGCGATACGCGAACTCTCTCAGGCCGATTTAATGGGCTTTACCCTGCCCCGGCGTTACGGCGGTTTAAATCTTCCGACTTTCCTTTACAACATCGCTATTGAAATGATCTCCCGGGCTGATGCCAGCCTGATGACCATCTTCGGTTTGCAGGATATTTCCGAGACAATTTATGCCTATGCAGATGGAGATACGTGCGATTTCTATTTGCCGAAGTTCTGCACCGGCGAAGTTACGGGAGCCATGGTTCTAACCGAGCCGGATGCCGGTTCCGATCTGCAGGCGATTGCCTTGCGCGCGACCGAAGACCCGGAGAATAACTGCTGGCGTTTGAACGGTGTCAAGCGCTTTATCAGCAACGGATGCGGTGAAGTCCTTTTGGTTTTGGCCCGCAGTGAAGCCAGTGAGGGCGCACGCGGTCTAAGCCTTTTTGTTTGCGAGAGCGGCCCCGAGGTCAAAATCCGCCGCCTGGAAAACAAACTGGGTATTAAAGGCTCTCCGACATGCGAGATGCAATTCATCAATACCAAAGCCCAGCTTATCGGCAAAAGAAAGAGGGGCCTTACACAATATGTTATGTCGCTCATGAACGGCGCACGTATGGGTGTGGCCGGACAAGGCGTGGGCATTGCGCAGGCCGCGTATGCAGCGGCGTTGGACTATGCCTATTCCCGCGAACAGTTCGGGAAAAAGATCATTAGTTTCCCGCCTGTGAGCGACATGTTGGCGGAGATGAAAACGCAAATCGAAGCGGCCCGCGCTTTAAATATGGAAACCGCGAAGGCCGTCGATTTAGAGCGCTTTTTGGAAGAGGAACTTGAGCATAACAAGGACCTTGACCGCGACGCCGCAAAGGAACTTAAGACACGCCAAACGGAATACAAACGCCGCGCGGCGATGCTCACCCCAATGGCAAAACTCTTTGCAACTGAGATGTGCCAAACCGTCACAACCAATGCAATCCAAGTGTTGGGCGGAAGCGGTTATATGAAAGATTACCCGGTGGAGCGTCATTTCCGCGACGCACGGATTACAAATATTTATGAAGGTACGAGTCAATTGCAGGTCGTGGCGGGAATTTTGGGTGTAGCCAGCGGAACCTGGGCGGGAATGATCGAAAAAATCGACGCCCAAGTAAGTGATAAAACAGATTCCGAATTGCTCGAACCGGTCAGAGCGGAAGTTGTAAAATTCAAAGAAGTAATCGAAACCTTCAATAAACAGGACGAAGATTTCCGTCAGCTTTATGCACGGGATATGGTCGAAGGCGCAATCGAATTGTTATGTGCCTATTTATTAATAGAAAATGCGCAATTTGCAGAGCGCAAAAAGGTCATCGCCGGACGCTATATCAAACAGACTCTGCCCAAAATCGAGATGCAGCGAGAACGGATACTATGCGGTGAACGTTCGACACTCGATTGCCTCGATACAATTCTTGCCGGCTAAGCCGGTCTCGTATTCGCCTCATCTCCAATTTACAGCCGGGTTCAGGCAATGAACTCATAGGTTGCGCTATTGGCAGGATTGGTGGGTTCCGCCTGCTGATCCTGCGCCGCACGTTCTCTTGCCGCTTGCTCTTGAGCCGCCCTGTCTTCGGCCTCAACTCGGGCACGCTCCGTTTCAGTGGGTGCGGGTTGCGGCTCACGCCGTTGCTGAGCGGGCGTTGGCTCCGGCTCCTCACGCCGTGGTTCGGGACGGCGTTCCGCAGCCGCCTCACGCGCTTCGGCGGTAATCTCCACCCGGTCGTAACGGTCAAAGGATGGCCGAGCAACAGCAGTTTGGTCCATCTGCCGCGCCTCAACGACTTGCTGACGCCGTTCGGTATTACGGTTCGCTGCCGCTTCTTCAGCCTGCTGGGCGTTCTCACGCACCTGATCCTGGGCGGTGTTCTGCAGGGCAGGAGGTCTCTGTGCATCGAGATTTCCACCTGTAACCATGATCGTACCTCCACCACTCTTTGCACTGAGCGGAATTTTAACATATTCGGCGGCAATGATGGTGTCGGTAAAGGAAGCAGGCTGCGTCAAAAGTCTTGGAGACTCATGAGAAGCTTAGCCGCTCACCTCTACGATAAGGTGCATCTGTGCCGCGACGGTCGATTCGGGTCTCTAAACTCCCCCGTAAAGTCCAAGCTGGCTAGGCTTGAGGAGAGGATAGAAACACTCGGGATGGCGCATAGGCGCACTTTCCCTTTATCGAATATTATCGACACATCAGAAGGCCGACTTAAGCGAAATTTTACTTTTTTTACGAAATTCATAAAGTGTACATTAGATTTTCCACTTCTTGAAATAGCATAACACACTGGAATAAAAGAACTTACATATGAAAAAGCACGATTCCCAACTTGACACGGATACATTGGCTCAGGCCTTTCAGGAAATCGGTATTAACCGTGGTGACGCCATTTTGGTGCATGGTTCTCTCTCAAGCCTTGGCTATGTGGAAGGCGGAGCGGCAACAGTTGTTGAGGCGCTGCTTCAGGCCACAGGACCTTATGGAACGATTTTGGGCCCAACACTAACAGGGTCTGAAGAATTATCGGTCGAAAATCCTCCGGAGATTAAGGCAGCGGAAACGCCTTGTTGGACAGGCGCGATTCCTGAAGCGATCAGGACCTATCCCGGTGCAGTGCGCTCCTATCACCCGACTCACAGTGTCGCGGCCATCGGTCCATTGGCCGATTGGTTATGCGCCCGGCACCACCACTCCCCTACCCCCTGTGGATTTCTTTCACCTTATGCGCGGCTGGCCATGCGTTCCGGAAAAATCTTGATGTTGGGTGTGGGCTTAGACACATGCACAACATTCCATACATGCGAGGAATTGGCCCGGGCGCCTTATGTGTGCCACAACCAAGTCACCCAAGGCGCTGTGATTTTGCCGGATGGCATCCGGCTCGAAGTACCGGTTCTGTTGCATGATTACGCCAGCCCCGAACGCGATTATCCGGCGTTCGAGCCGATTCTGGAAAAGCGGGGAGTCCTAGCTGTCGGGCAAGTCGGCAACGCTAAAACGCTATTGATTCAAAGCGGACTTTTGTTCGAAACCATTACTGCATTTCTGGCCCGTGATCCATACGCCGTAACCGCTGACAGGAAACTCCCGCTCGATGACCGTTTTCTGGATCAACCGGGGCCGGCGCGTTTGTGGGAAGCGCCTACAGAACTGACAGAAGAAGACGAAGAAGACTGCGCCTGCTCGTGAGGCTTAAGGCTGTATAAAGAAATCCGGCGAAATCGGGTTAGTGATCTGATTTTTTGCGGGCCGATGGTTTTCTGGCTTTAGCCAGGCGCACGGCATCGATGCCTTTGGCCCGGACTCTTTTCAGAGAAAGGTCGGCTTTCTTAAGTTCGTCTTGTTCATCGTCATCGAAAAGCGACCAGTCGGCCATCGAGAAATCATCGAAGTCGGCATTGGGATCCATAAGTCAAACAAACTCCATCAAATTCAAAGATTCAAAAGTATCCCGGAAAAGAAACGCGGCGGCAACCAGAAATTACCGGATATCGTGAAGATTCCAGTCATTGAGAGCATTTTCTTTTCCAATCACCGGCAGCTGCACATACGATGCATGATCACCACCCATATCCACGGTCTGTTGCGCAATTAACTTCACAGAACTTGCCCATGCCGGTTCAGCGGTATTTGTACTCGGCTCAAAGCGAGGCGAATTACTGCTCGAAATGGATACACGAATACGGTGCCCCGTATTGAAAACAATACTGGTTGACCACATGTCAATCTCCACTCGGTAAACTTCACCCGGCGTGGCAGGTTCGGGATCGGAAAGTGAGTTACGTAGATTAAGCCGCCGGATTCCATCGCAAAGCAACATGCTCCGGCCATCGGGATAAACATCGCAGAGTTTGGCTGTGAAATCCGTTTCTCCGGTACTGCATGAAACATAAAGGATCGCAGTCACATGTCCTGTGACTTCAAGCGGCGTTTCAAGCGGTTCACTGTTAAAGACAAGCACATCGTCACGATCTTCCACAGACCGTTGATCGTACGGCCCGGCATTCAATACCAAATTTGCGCCTCCCACTGTGGGAACCGGATTATTCGGATCGTAGGTGTATGAAAGCCGTCCGGACTCGGGGATGTTTTCCTGTAATCCGCCATCCGCGGTCAGATAAAAAGGAGTAGGTGTATTGGGAATCGGCCAAGTATCCGCTGTACGCCATTCACAACCGGGAATTCCCACAAGATGAGGAATCTCTCCCATAACATAATACATTACAGGCGCCGGTTCTCCGCGCGGAAATTCTCGATCCACAAGCCAATGGCGTATCCAATCACTGGCATCCGGCCATTGGCTGGGCTTGCGGGCACTATCCGGAAAATTCAATTCGCCAATCGTCCCGCTGCTTGCGGCATGGGTCCATGGCCCGACAATAAGATGCACATGATCTCTGCCAATAGGCCCGCCATTGTTTTTGATTTCAGTAAAAAGATCCAGCGTTCCCTGCTGGAATGTGTCGAACCATCCGGCGGTTAAAGTAACCGGCCAGTTAACAACCTCAACACGTTCGGCCAGGTTCTGGTATCGCCAGAATTCATCATAAACAGTATGGGATCGAAACAACGTCAGAACTTCGGGCGGAAAGTTTAATCCCAACCATGTCTCAGCCTGCATTTTTCGAAACACACCACCTTGATAAAACGTAGCGTGATAACTGGAAATGGGAGCATAAACAATATATTGCCCAACCAATCCCGGCGGCGCGGAACCGGCGACTTGAACCGCCTGCATCCCATCGGCGGAAGCGCCATGCATCGCCACACGGCCATTGCACCATTCCTGGGCGCGTATCCATTGGATGGTGTCATAACCATCTTGGAGTTCCCCCCAACCGTCATCTACCTGCGGACGAGGCACTCCCTCCGACTCGAATTTTCCGCGCACATCCTGAACAACGACAGCAATACCGTACGTGTTGTATTCGGTTAAAAAAGATCCCAGGGCCTTATTGTAGGGAGTACGCTCAAAAAGAACCGGAAAAGCGGGACCGCCGGTGCGTGGCAAATAGACATCCGCCGCGAGCCGTATGCCATCGCGCATTTCAATCATATAGGTGGTTTTCGTTTGTTGCTCCGCAAAACAAGACGTCACAAGAAACAGCACAAAAAGAAAACAGCGCCACAGTTTCCACATAAGAATTCCCCGCAATAAAGAGCAAACGCTTATTCAATAATCGGCAAAATCACATGGGAAGCACGTTCACCGCCAATATAAATCGTCTGTTGTGCTTTGATCTTTTCGGTGCTCTTCCAATCCAGGTTACCGGTGTTGGGATTCGGCTCATATTTTGGCGCATTGCTGCTGGATACGGCAATTTGAATTCGGTGTCCCTTATTAAACACAATGCTTGTAGACCAAACATCCACATCCAAACGATAGACCTCTCCCGGCGTTGCAGTCTCAAAAGTCTCCAAAGAATTCCGGAAGCCGAGTCTCGTAATACCATCAGTAATCAGCATGCTGCGGCCGTCAGGATAAACATCGGTCAGTTTCACGGTGAAATCCGTGTCCACCGCGGAAGTGGAAATATAAAGAACAGCCCGCACATTTCCGGTAACTTCAATCGGCTCTTTTAATGGCTCAGTGGCAAAGATGAGTACATCATCCCTGTCCTCAATATTGGCACGTAAATCTTCCTTTTTATTTATCAAGTAATTTCTTTGATCGAACGGACCGGCAGGTATCAAAAGATTGGTCCCTCCCGCCGTCGGCACCGGATTTTCGGGATCATAGGTGTAGGCCAGTTTGCCATCGGAAGGTTTTTGCTTTGCCAATCCTTCCGTTTCCGTCAAATAGAATTGAACCGGCTTTGAAGGCGGCGGCCAGGACTGGGCCTCATGCCACTCATTGCCAGGCGCATCGCCTACAGGCATCTCACCCATGGTGTAATAAAGAACCGGCGGCGGATCGACAGACAAAGGCTCATCATTCAGCCAATGCCGGAACCAATCACTCCCTTTGGGCCATGTATCCGGAATTTTGGCCGACTCAGGAAACTCAAACTCACCAACCTTGAGCATGTTGATTCCGTGATGGAACGGCCCCATAACCAAATGAACATTCTTACGTGCGTTGGGCCCGCCTTTTTCTTGAATGGCCTGAAACGCATCAATCGATCCTTGTTGAAAGATGTCATACCATCCGGCCGAAATCACAACCGGCCAATTGACTTTATCTACCCGCTCTCCGAGATTTTGCACTTGCCAATAGGAATCGTATGTTGGATGGGAACGGATTTCACCAAGATTGTCAGCGGGCCATTGCGCCGCCACCAACCAACCTTCTACAAGCGATTTGCGAAAAACGCCGTTCCAATAAAACGTACTGTGATAGCCGGAAAGTGGTGCGACAACGACGTGCTGGCCAACGATTCCCGGAGGTGCAGATCCGGCAAGTTGAATCTGCGTAATTCCTCCGGCCGAACCGCCGGTGGTCGCGATGCGTCCGTTGCACCACGGCTGTGAAAGAATCCACTGCACGGTGTCGAAGCCATCCTGATGCTCACCCCATCCGTCATCTTCGAATGGGCGTGGATGGCCTTCGGACTCATAACGGCCTCGTACATCCTGGGCGACAGTTGCGAAATCTCCATTTTCCGCAAAATGGACCAATCCCTTCAAATTGACTTTATTGTACGGAGTCCGTTCAAGCAAAACCGGATAGAGTGGACCACCCTTCTCGGGGATATAAACATCCGTTGAGAGTTTTGTGCCATCGCGCATCTCCACCATATAATTAATGGGTTGCAGTTGTGGTTTCTCGTCTTCAGCAGAAAATGAAGCATTCATAAGAATAAAAGACACCAAAAAAAGAATCAGCATGGAAGAGGTTTTCATTGATTTTCCCCTCTAAGCACTGTAGCAGTGCAAGGATGATGAAAACTCATCTTAGCATAAGTCAACGCTAATGTATGCCGGCGTTGCCGGATTGACCTTAAGGCGGACACAGCATAGCCTTATCCGATAACTATTCTCATGCAGGCCATCGGATTTCCGATTATAAATTTGAAATCATCTTCAGAAATCTTGGGGGATATCATGATATTTGCTTTACGGTTCCAAGGGCTGGTTTTCGGGTGCATTCTCCTTGCAACAGGGATTTGGTCCGACCGTGTTTTCGCAGAAGACGATTGGCCCACCTACATGCACGATATTGCCCGTAGCGGTGTAACTGAAGAATCTTTACAGCTGCCTTTAAAGGAAGTCTGGATCTACCGAGCGGACCACGAGCCGCAACCCGCTTGGCCCGCGCCCGCAAAACGCGATTATTGGCATCATTTACGTTCTTTGCGGCCCGTAGTCACCTATGACCGCGCGTTTCATACAACAGCCGTGGGAGATGCCGTTTATTTCGGTTCCTCCGCTGATGACAAAGTTTATTGTCTGGATCGTGAAACCGGTCAAGAACGCTGGTCTTTTTTTACGGAAGGACCAGTCAGGCTCGCTCCCACCATCGACAACGGAAAAGTCTATTTTGGTTCTGACGACGGCTGGGCATATTGCCTCAACGCCACAAACGGATCGCCGGTATGGAAACATCGCTCTCCCTTTGAAGATCGACGTCTGCCGGGCAATGGCAGAGTTATATCGTTGCGTGCGGTGCGCAGCGGTGTTCTCGTTGAAAATAATACTGCGTATTTTTTCACCGGCATCTTTCCCACTCACAAACTTCACGCTTGCGCACTCAATGCGGCGGATGGTTCTGTAATCTGGGAAAATGAAATCGGGAATATTTCGCCGCAAGGATATCTCTTAGCATCAGCGAACCGTCTTTTTGCGCCTACAGGCAGAACGACACCGGCTATTTTCGAACGTGATAACGGTAAGTACGTAGGTGCGTTCGAGGGTCAAGGCGGATCCTATGCGCTCTTAACCGGTGATACATTGGTCAGCGGGCCGGGTATCAAAAGCGGGGAGATTGCCGTTTCCGATCCGGAAACTCATGAAAAAATCGCATCCTTCGACGGTTTGAGTATGGTTGTTAAAGGCGGCAAAGCCTATTTGCTGTTTGAACATGAAATCGCCGCTTTGAATCGTACACGCCATCTCGAATTATCCAGAGAAAAGAATGTCCTCGATAAAGAACGTGAACAACTGGAAAAACAGCTGAAGAAGGGACGGCGCGGGGCAGCCAATCCTGACCTGGATGAGCAGAAAAAACGCCTGGAAACCATACGAACAGAAACATCGAAAATTCTGCGGGCCATGCAGGATTGTTTTCTGTGGCGGAAAAAGTGCACATTTCCTTATTCAATGATATTAGCCGGAGATTGTTTGTTTGCGGGTGGAGACGATATGGTCGTGGCCCTAGATCCGGAAACCGGCAAAGAACTATGGACATCAGCCGTTGTGGGACGGGCACATGGTTTGGCCGTGGCCCGGGGCCGTCTTTATGTAAGCACAGATAAAGGATTGATCTACAGTTATGGACAGAACTCGCCGGTTCGCCGGGGTGTACTAAGTAAACCTCTAGATCAAGAGCCTTATCCAAAAGACGAATTCACTCCCATCTACACAAAAGCGGCGGAGACGATTCTTAGAGATTCCGGAATTCAAAAAGGATATTGTCTGATCCTTGGGGGTGAAGAAGGGCGTTTGGCATATGAACTCACCAAACGATCCGAACTTCAGATCGTTTGTATCGAAGAGGACGCTCAAAAGGTTGAAGCCGCAAGAAGAAAACTCAGCCAAGCCGGTCTTTATGGAGTGCGGATTAGTATCCAAAATGCCGCCCTTGAGACACTGCCTTATGTCGATTATTTCGCAAACTTGATCGTCTCCGATAGCGCAATCATAAACGGAATTCTTCCCGGCAATGCCGGTGAAGTTTTACGTGTCCTACGTCCGGAAGGCGGTGTGGTCTGTTTGGGTTCTCCTGAAAATGCAAAGATTGGACTCCAACGGGCGGTGGCCGAGAAATGGATCACGGACACTCCCGGCGAAGACTGGAAAATCAAAGAGAACGGCGGTTGCTGGGCGGTTTTGCGGCGCAAAGCATTGCCCGGTGTGGGCGAATGGAAACAGTTGTATGCCGATGCGGGAAATACGGCGTGCAGTAACGATCCGCTTCAAGGCCCACTGGGCATTCAATGGTATGGACGCCCCGGGCCGCGCCAGATCATCGACCGCCATCACCGGCCCATGTCACCGCTTTATAGCCAAGGCAGGCTCTTTGTTAACGGCGACGATTGCGTCATTGCCGCGGATGCCTATAACGGCACAATCTTTTGGGAGGCTGAAGTTCCCTTCTCACGCCGTATCGGTGCGCTGAAAGATTGCGGGCAGACAATTGTTACAGACGATTTTTTGTATATCGCGGCCGATGAATACTGCCAAGGATTAAAAGTCGAAACCGGAGAAAAAACATTAACCCTGAAAGCCCCACAGCTTTATGACAGCGAAAAACGGGACTGGGGATATTTATGCGCAGTTGACGATGCCCTCTATGGAAGTTGCACCAAACCGGGCGCCTCTTTTTATGAATTAAGCGAAGGCACCTGCGATATGCTGGAAGGCGATTTCCGCGATATGATTTTATGCGATTATGTATTTTGCATGGATCGTCACAGCGGCGAAACACGTTGGACCTATCAATCAGGAGTGATGTTCAATAACACAATCGCGATTGGCGATGGACGGATGTACTGTGTCGAAAGCCGGAATCAAGAAGCCGTTAACGATCCGGACGGGCGTATTTCCGCCGACCGCTTCTGTAAGAGTGACACCTATTTGATAGCCCTCGATCTGCAAAGCGGTCAAAAACTCTGGGAACAGCCGTTTCAGTTCCCTTATGAGCACATTATGTATCTCTGTTATGCAGACGGGACCGTGCTCGCCACAGGCAGTTACAACCAAGGCGATCATGTCCATTACGGCCTGCATGCTTTCGCGGCTGACTCGGGCAAGCCAAAATGGGAAAACAGTTACCAAGGCCAACAAACCGGAGGTACGCACGGCGAGCAATGGCAACACCCGGTTATCGTAGGCAACACAATTTATCTGCGTCCTTATGATTTTAATCTGCAAACCGGCAACAAAGGCACCTATCTACTGGATCGCGGAGGACATGGCTGCGGAGGTCTCTCCGGCTCGGCGCACTATCTCTATGGGCGCGGCAATAATCCCCGCATGTATGCTCTGCATCAGGGAAAAGAAAGCGGCGAAGCCCTGACTCGCGTCAACCGGCCGGGATGTTGGATCAACATGTTGCCCGCGGGTGGCTTATTGCTTCTACCGGAATCGAGTTCAGGGTGCACATGCGCTTACCCGATGCAACTCTCCATCGCCTTCGCACCGCAAAGGCCCTGAACCGGGCCTTCCGATTGGGTGAATGAAGGCAATCTAAATCCCTGCGGGATACAGGTGTGAAAATTACAGTTCACAAATTGTGCATACTCGTGGTTTCAGCCCATCTTTCCGATTGACCCGGGTATTCGCAAGCCCTAGCTTCAGCACTCGATACCATACTCAATACTCAAAAACATCGCCGTGCATGAATCGTCTTGCCTGGCGTTAGGAGATCACTATGAGCAAATCACGGATCGGTTGGATTACCTATTTGGGAGAAGACCCTCGGGCCGCTTTGGAACGCGCCAAAAGCCTGGGATTCGATAACGTTCAAACCGGTTGGCCCGGATTGGAATGGGCCAATGCGAAAAAGATGGACGAATTAAAGACAATCGTGGATGAGTCGGGTGTGGACATCACGGTTTTATTCGTTTGCTTTCCGGAAGAAGACTATTCCAGTATTGCCGCCATTCACGGTACAGGCGGATTTTTGCCACCGGAATACCGCGAAATCCGTTATGAAATGGCGATGAAAGCGGCGGATATGGCCAAACATGTCGGAATCCCGGGTATTGCCGCTCATTTGGGATTTATACCCGATGATAAGAACCACCCCGACTACCAGTTTTTGCTGAAAGTCGTAAAAGATGTTGCTGCAAAATGCAAAGAATTGGGACTGACCTTTTCATTTGAAACCGGACAAGAAAAGGCAACGGTGTTAAAGGGATTCATCGATGACATTGGGCACGACAATGCCGGCGTCAACTTCGATCCTGCAAATATGATTCTGTACGGTTCCGGTGAGCCTCTAGAAGCAATTGACCTGCTTGGACCGCATGTACTCGGCGTACATGCCAAAGACGCAAAGTGGGCCGCACCTGAAGTCCGGGGCAAAGAATGGGGCACGGAGACTACATTGGGTGAAGGCGATGTCGATTTCCCGAAACTATTGGAAAAGATCAAATCCTTCGGTTACACCGGTCCCATTACTATCGAGCGGGAATTTGCGGGCGACCGTCAAGCCGAAGAAGTTCAAAAAGCCAGAACCTTACTGGAATCACTATTGTAATTCTTAAGCCGATATCGGCCTTTTGCTTTGAAACAATGGGGGATGAAATCATGACAGGACGGGACAGAGTCAAACGTACACTTCGTTTTGAAAAACCGGACCGCGCACCTCGAGATCTTTGGAATTTGGATTTTGTAACGATGCACCGTAAGGATGAACTCGACGCAGTCTTAGAAAAATACCCGCGCGATTTCATAGCCCCGGATGTGAAATACGGCAAAGGCGAACTCGAAAGGCCGATGCAAGGCGAGATCGGATCTTATGTCGATGAATGGGGAGCCGTGTGGGAGGTTGCGGAACCCGGTGTGGCCGGTGAAGTCAAAAAACCTCCGCTGGAAGATTGGAATGCGCTGCAAACCCTCAAGCCGCCTTGGGAAATACTCGAAAAAGCGGATTTCAGCCGGGCAAGTGAATCCTGTGCCAAAACGGATCTTTATGTGCGTGCGGGAACCAGCGTACGCCCGTTTGAACGGATGCAGTTTTTAAGAGGGAGCGAAAATTTGTTTATGGATTTGGGTTATGGTGTACCCGAAATCTACAAACTGCGCGATATGCTCCACGACTTCTATTGCAAAGAACTTGAAATCTGGGCAAAAACCGATGTCGATGGCGTATCGTTTATGGATGATTGGGGCACCCAGCTCGCGCTTTTAATCTCACCAAAGCAATGGCGGGAATTTTACAAACCGCTTTATAAAGATTATTGCGATATCCTGCGCGGCGCAGGCAAAGATGTCTGGTTTCATTCCGATGGTTTTATCCAGGCCATCTATCCGGATCTGATTGAGATCGGTGTCGATGCTGTTAACTCCCAACTGTTCTGCATGAACATTGAGGAAATCGCAGCCGAGCATAAAGGCAAGATTACTTTCTGGGGGGAAATTGACCGTCAAAACATTCTTCCCTGGGGCTCAGTTGAAGATGTACGCGAAGCAGTACGCCGTGTGCGGAAAGCATTTGATAGTGGAGATGGCGGTGTCATCGCTCAGTGTGAATGGGGTGTGAACGATCCTCGTGAGAATATTGAGGCTGTCTTCGAAACCTGGCTGGAGTAGGAATTTCCCTGCCTACGCAATGTTGTGAAGCCGGATGATCTCGTTCCCCGATTCATGCAAACCTGATAGATTCGGCGTTCTCGCTACTCTCGATTCATTTGTGAGGTTCTTAGAATGCGTCCAGAAAAACTGACGGACCGGGATTTGTATGTGCCGATGGCATTTTGGGGCGAAGTAATTAAGTTGGTCACACCACAACCGGCAGGCATGGAACCGGGATTCGCTCGCGCACAGACGACATTTCAGCAATACAGCGCGACCATCCAAGGCGACTTGGGTGAAACCGTCCGCAACTGCCATAAAGTCCTGGACCGTTTTCTTGAGGATGCACAAAAAATCGTTGAAGAAGAAAGCGGCGAACACCCCGGACGCTTGGGGCGTATCCGGGAAATGCCCTATGGCGAACGTACCCTGCCTTATCAAGTCTTCGAGTACAAAGGCGGAGATGTGAGCTCATTGCACGGGAAAAGCGTATCCCGGGTGTTGATCCAATTTGAGCGGTTTCTGTCGGTTCTGCATTTCTTGGAAGAAAAGGTTAAGGCAGGAGGATTGGGACCACTGCAAGGAAGTTTTAACAATATGCTATTCCTGCTGGATCAAGCCTGCGATGCAATGCAAAACGGGATTGCCCGTGCGCCGATGCGCCCAACAGCGGTTTTAGGCGAAGTCCCGGATCCTGATTTTGTCCTGGCTCAGGAACGTGTGCCTGATGACAAATATCCTTCAGGAACCGTCTGTAAGATTTTACAGCAAGGATATGCCTGGGAAGAGAAAGAGTTGGTCGAAGCCGTTGTCCTCATTGCGGAATAACGAGTCGATGGAATAGCCGTCCGGCATCCATTGGGGCCGCTTACTACCACTAGAGCATCTCTCGAAAGTTTTTTCCGTTTGAGTAGGTTTTTCCCGTAGATCCGTTGTTCGGTTTGTGCTTATCTACGTTTGATGGCACGCGTAGCACTGACAGTGAATGCAGAGAACGCCTCGATGGAAGAACTCGAGATTGCGGCGAAGTGTGCGCGTACGCAACGTGAACATAATCGATTTCGGGCCATCATCGGCTTGGTCATGGGCTTTGGATGCAAGAGCATGGCGAAACTGTTTGGCGTGAGTGACCGTGCGTTGCGTAATTGGATAAAGGCCTTCAACGAACAAGGCATTGACGGATTACTTGAGGAACCTCGTGAGGGCCGTCCGAGTAAGATTCCCGAGGAAATTCACGAAGATTTGCGTGAGGTTTTAACGAACCCCGAGCAAGCGGATCAAGTTCATTGGACAGGGGTGAAGTTTCATGGCTACATCTGCGAGCAGTTCGAGATCGAGGTTGGCTACAGCACGGTCATTCGTTTTCTTCACGATCAGAATTTTGCGTTGAAAGTCCCTCAACCCTGGCCGGACCGCCAAGATGAAGAGGCGCGAAAAGCCTTCTGCGACAAGCTGAAACAACTCTCGGAAGACCCGGATATTGAACTTTGGTTTGGCGATGAATGTGGTGTGGAGGGAGACCCACGACCCCGGCGGCGCTGGGCGCCCAAGGGTTCCAAGACTCGGACCACGAAGAATGGCGACCACATCCGGATGAACATTACGGGGATTATTTGCCCCCGGACGGGTGAAGCCTACGCACTTGAATTCACGCATTCAGACACGGAGGTTTTCCAGTGTTTTTTGAATCACGCCAACCAGGATTTGGCTCTCAAACGAAAGCGCCAGATTCTGATTGTGGACAACGCTTCCTGGCATAAACGAAGTTCTTTGCGTTGGGGACGCTTTGAACCGATGTTTCTACCTCCGTATTCCCCGGATCTTAATCCGATTGAAAGACTCTGGCTCCTTCTCAAAGCCGAATGGTTCGCGGATTTTGTCGCCAAAACCCGGGATGAACTCATGGAGAGACTCGATCAGGCGCTTTGCTGGTTGATGGATCGGCAAGAAGGCAACCAGAAGACCTGTACCATGAAAACCGATTTATGACAGACTCACTTAAAAGGAAAAAACTTTCGAGAAACACTCTACATATCCGGCCGCAGGTATTCCATACCTACGGGATCGGCATTTCCCGCCACATAGCGGCCAAACCAATTAAAAAGTTGTTTACGCATTTGTACCATCTCATCTCGATAGAGCGGATCGGAGGCAAGATTGTTGTCTTCTCCAGGATCGCGGGCTAAACAGTACAATTCATCCGGTCCTCCATCGGCGCGATGTATCAATTTCCAATCGGCGGTCCGGACCATGCGCGCCCGGCCATACTCCCCATAAACAGCATCAGCCCATGGTTCCTCCAACTTCTGGTTGAGAAGCAATGGAACATAGCTGCGTCCCGGATAGCGGCCACCCCGATAGGGCTGATCCGGCATGGCGCATCCTGTCAAATGGAGGACTGTCGGCATGAAATCGTAGGCGCTCACACATTGTGTTAATACACGGCCATCACTGCCGAAAGCCGAACCCGCCGGTATTAAACTGGGACACTGCACGATTGTGGGAATCTTCATTGACTCTTCATACATATTGCGGGGATTGGAAGCATTACCTTTGCCGAATAGACCATTGTGGCCGCATTGAAATCCCTGATCACTCATAAAAAAGACAATTGTGTTGTCCCGGATGCCGAGATTGTCCAATTCGTCCAGGATTCGTCCAACGCCTTCGTCAACAGCGGTAATCGATGCGTAATACTGCGAAAGCGTTTCGCGATTGCCAAACTGATCGAAATAGGTGGCCGCCCAAGGGTGACGAGGTTCCTTGGGGATCGAATCGAAAGGACAATCTCGATAGAGATCGAGCAGCCGCTGAGGATGGCCTTTCCATGGGCTGTGAGGCGCTGTGTATTGGATATTGGCAAAGAAAGGCCGGTCCGCATTGCGGCGTATAAATGTCAGAGCGTTCTCGGTTATTAAGTCGGTCAGATAGCCTTCGGATTCATGCACACGCCCATTGAGAGAGACACGGGCGTTATTGTACTGCGACCCTCCGGTGGGAATGCTAAACCAATAGCAAAAGCCTTTATGCGGATTGCAGTTATCTCCCAAATGCCATTTGCCGGACTGCCCACACACATATCCATGATCTGCCAATACTTCCGGAAAAATAGGAAATCCGGCGATTAAATCCCGCGCGCGCTCACCCTCATTTTCATAGCGGACCCAATCATGGATACCATGTTGACTGGGCATTAGTCCGGACATAAAGCTTGCGCGGCTGGGGGAGCATACCGGACAAGCCGCATATGAGTTCAAGAATTTTACACCCTGACGCGCCATTTGATCGAGATTCGGAGTAACAATCTCACGATTGCCATAGCACCCCAGAGCCCATTGCCCCTGATCGTCGGTCATAATCAATACAACATTGGGCTTATCCAAAGAGGACTTGGTCGTGCATTTTCGCGCCACTTGTCCCATGCAACCCGCGGACAGCACACCGGTACATCCGAAAACGCCGAGACAACCGAGAAGACGGCGGCGGCTCAAAATCCGAGGCAATGAATTCTCAGGTAATTTCATGATATTTAATAAAGCTCCATTTTGTAGTATTTGGAGGCAAGTAGCAAATCATTATTACTTCTTATTCATTCGAAAATGCCGGTTAAGACTTGAATAAACGCCAAAAACAAGCTGCAGGATAAAAAGAATGATCTCCACTACGTATTATTTAGCCTAGTAAAGTTGGACAAGCCAAGAGGTATTTCTAACTGAAAAAACACAATGATGAACAAAAATTCCACCCATACTGTCTTTTTTGCTTAACACTCCAGCTTACATATTTTTTGGATATGGCCCATTGATGCTTTTTTTAAAAGAAAAATTGATTGATAATCCATAATTCTTAAAGAATTACATTTACATCCCGTACGGTCACAACTAGGATGATAGGGAGGGTTAGACTACGTGTAGGTGAAAAGTGATGGCAACACTACCCGAACTCTCCAAATCCGAATGGATCATCATGAACGCTATCTGGGATTTCAGCGGCCGAGATGGTATTACGCTGGCTGAATTCTATCGCGCGCTGGATCATGAAAGCTGGGCTATAGGTACTGTGCGCAGTTTTCTCGTGCGTCTGGTCAACAAAGGCTATGTCAAAACTTCAACTTGCCCTTATGGCAATTTGTACAAGCCTGCGGTTGCTCGGGGTGGCGTAGTGAAACGTGCCGTTCGTGAGTTCGCAAAGGTCGTTCTAAAAGGCGACAACGCTCCAGTCGTGCAATATCTTGTTAGCGATTGTAAAATTTCCAAGAAAAACGCAAAAGTCTTGGAAAAATGGACACAAAAATAGGCAAGACCGCGCGGCAGCGATAAAGCCTCTTATTTCGTGTTTCGCTATTATGGGGCGTGAATCCCTCACGGTTCATAGGTTTGGCCTAAATCTGTACTAAATTGAGACTACCGGCAAACCACAGGGCTTATGCATACGTGCGCCTAAGGGTAAGCCATTTCCCACTTGCCTGCCATATCGCGCCTAACCACCGGTATTGACTAATACACCGTCCAATTTTGAACCGGCGACTCCGGCGGTGTCGGTGTAGGCTCAGGATGTAGTTCAAATTCGTACGGATCGAAATTTTTCTGTGGCGAAAATGCGAAACCGTGGATTAGAGTCCCATCTGCGAAAACCGCATCCCCCAACAGTTCATGCAAAGTGAGTGTATTATTCCAGTCATCGTAATCGAGAAGGTTATTGCGGACATCAAGTAAATCTACGTCCGATAGTCCAAGAAAAGGTTCTAAACTGTTTAATTCATTCCCTTCGCAATGGATTTCCGATAAACCGGTGACCTCATCCAAACACAATTCCTGAATTCGATTATTGCTGCAATCCAGTGCATGAAGCGCACTGCATCCTGCAAGGTTTAGCTTTCGAAGCCCTGTTCTAAGACCAGCCATTTGTCTCAATCTAGGGCAATGAGAAACATCGAGACTTTCAATTTGGCAATTGGTAAATGTGAGGGTAGATAAGGATCCACACTCTGAGAAAATCAAATTAGTAATCTTTGAATTATCTAAGCTGATAAAATTCATCACTCGACATTTTGAAAGGTCAAAGGTATCAACCTCGCAACTTTCAATCAAAAAAAACATAAGCAGTGGGCAGGAAGACAAATTAACATATTGAAGCGGATTTTGCGATAGATCGACATATGATAGAATAGGAGATTCGGAAAGATCAATCCGTGTAAGGTTATTTGAGGCGCAATGTAGATAACAAAGAGTGGGATGCCTGGGCATTACAATTTCTTCCAACATATTATTATTTATTGATAAAATTCGTAATGCACCACATTCGGAAATTCCAATATCCTCTACACGTTCCACTTGATTGTCGCTGCAGTTGAGTTCCTCAAGCAAAGTATCGTTTGTAAGCAAAATTGATTTCAATCGGTTCGAATCACATGTAAGTATCTCAAGAGATTGACAATTTGAGGCGTCGAGCCATTCAAGGTCTTCATTGCTGCATTCTATTTTCTGTAATTTCGGACAGAAAGACGCGTGAAGTGTTGTAAGCGTCCCCTCGCAACACACAAGCGTTTGCAGCGACTGTAGCCCCGAAACATCTAGACTTGTTAGTCGATTATAACTGCAATTAATTACCTCCAGTGCATTGCATCCAGAGACGGTGAGAGATTCAATTTGATTATTGTAACACCGGAGTATCGTAAGCGCTGTTGCATCTGATACATCAAGGTTTTCAATTTGATTATTATTACATTGTAATGTCTCGAGACTCGGATTTCCTTGTATACTCAATTCAGCTAATATATTTCCATCACAGCGCACATCTTTTAATTTATCTAAACCTGTTATATTTAACTTTTGCAATTGATTGTCTCTGCAATCAAGAGAAATAAGCCCTGCGCAATTAGATGCATCAAGTTCATGAAGCAGGTTTGTTTGGCAGACAATTTCAGATAGCGTTTCGCTAATTGGCAATTCAAGGCTCTGCAGTTGGTTCTTTGAACAGATAAGTAATTCCATTTGCGTTGCATTTCGGATATACAAGCCTGTCAAACCATTTTCGTAACAGGCAAGGTTCCTAAGAGAAACACAATCGTCGAGATTGAGACTTGTCAACTCATTGTCATGACAGTCAAGAATTTCCAGCGTTTCACATTGATCAAGCAGCAGTGTTTGGAGGTTGCCCTCACAGCACTCCAGTATTTTTAATTGTCTGCATCCGCCCAAATCCAATCTGGAAAACAGGTTGCCATTGCCAATAAATTCAATTAATGACGAACAGGATTCCGCATTCAGCTCTTCTATTTGATTATTTTTACAGTTGACAACCTGAAGATTGGCAAGTCCTGTAAGACACAAAGACGCCAGATCATTATCTTCGCAATCCAATATCTCCAGCGCCGTGCAGCCGGAAACATCCAACTGTGTGAGTTCATTACGCTGGCAGTAAAGTTCTATTAAATCGGTATGATTGGAGACATCCAGCTCATCGATGAGGCTCGACCGGCAATCAAGCCAGGTTAATGCGGGATTGTTGGATATATCCAATTCAGTCAATTGGTTATAGCGGCAATCCAAAGTTAGAAGTTTGCTGCATACAGAGACATCCAACGCAGTCAAGTTATTGTCGGCGCAGCTAAACCAAGTCAATTCCGGCAATACGGAAACGTCGATTTCGATCAGTTCATTTTCCGAACAATCCAACGTTGTCAGTCCGGGGAGGTGTTCGAGGCCGGTAAGGTCATGGATACCCATACCCGAACAAATTAGACGGCCTTTGATCGCCGAGACCGCCGCCGCACGCGCCTTTGTGAAATAACCGCCGGGTGATGTCTCAAGAAACTCTTCCACCGCATGGCGGAAATTGGGATCCGGAAAGTTTTCTTCCGTGTTGAAATTCTCCGGCGGTTCGGGTGTGGCATCCAAACCGAAGGTGAAACTCATGGTTTCGCCCGGTTCGCTTATCTCGGTAATGGATACGCCGCAGGGATAATTATCCCACCACAACGCGGCGGGTAATGTGTTCGGGGTCCAGGTGATGTACTCAGGCGCGCCCCAAAGATCGCTCGCATCACCACCATTGCGGCGGCCTTCCAAATCCCAATGCCCATCGGCCTGCACCAAAGTCACAAGATAGTGTTTCTCTTCGCTCTGTTGTTGATTTCGTTGATTGCCGAATGTCCGGTCGATATGCCAAATCATGAGTCCCGAGTCCGGAAGCCGCGCATCGCGCCCGGATTGGATTCGATTTTCGATCAGATAATACTCACCGGCATAGCTGGGATGTGGAATTTTATACGCCGTTGCTCCGCCCGCTTCCAACACGCATTCCTGCGGTTCGCTTAAGACCTGGATCGTGTTCCACCCCGCAAGTTCTTTTAGATAGGCGCACGGTTGTACAGGATTGGTTTTGAAATCGCCATTGGCCATCAAACAGAAATAGCCGATACCCCGCGAATCGAAATCGTAATCATACAAATCCGGCCAGCTAAACAGCACATGTCCCGATTCATGGCTGAATATACCGATCGAAGGCGTATCGGTTATGGGTGTGACTTGATATCGTTTTGTCTGCACGCCATCGGCTTCAAAATTCACAATCGAGGTGTGCGGCCAAAGCCCTTTGCCCCAGCCGGACTGAGTGTTGCCCGCATAGAAACCATGTACTGCATCGATAAAACCATCTTCATCGGAATCGTATTTACTGAAATCGAATCCTAATGCTTCAAGGTTGTTTAATGCTTCTTTAAGTAACAGATGCGTACGCGCTGTCGAGCCAAGACTGGGATTGTCGTAATAACTTTTTTCATGCTGGGCGGTGTAGTATTGCGAGGTGACATAATTGGTATAAAGCAGACGTCCGCCGGAAACATCGAAATAAAAATCGCGCACAGAGCCGTTGTTTTCGTCATTGCTGTATCCCGGCTGGTTGAGCATCCGATCAATTTCTTCGGGAGGGATTGTCCCCGGCTCATCGGGGAAGTCGATCAGCAAACAGATGCCGCGCACCTCGCCGGTGGTGTTGGCCAAGACGCTTTGCACGTTATAAGAGTTAGATAATGCCTGTGACGATTTGGAGTGAACCTTCTCCGTCCAATCTTCCACACCGGTTTGCATCTTTGCCGCATGTTCTTCGCGTAAAGCTGTGACTTTTTGCGCCAGGGATTCGCAAGAGATGCGTAGATGGGGCTCTAAATTACGGAGTGATTCCGGAAGGCTCCGCGCGGTTTTGGTTTTCGATTGATTATCTGAAGTCAGCGCGATGCCGGTCGAGGCCAATTCCGCGCCATCCGGGCTTAGGTCGGCATAACAGATCACTCCGGTCTCCGGATCGCGGATCAGGGTGTAGCCATCCAACGATTCAACGACTTGATAAAACTCATCGCCCCAAATGCGTACCGGCACCAGGCTGCCATCCGGCTGGGCCAATTCGCACACTTTGCCGTATACCGGTGCGCTTTGTCCGTCAGGAGCCCACCCTAAAGCTACGATCAGCAATCCAATTCCGCACCCAATTCCCCAACGCATAACGCCCCCTTTTGTTCATGCCATGTGCAGCCCCGCATGGGTTTATGGCAAAATTAGTCGTTATGAAACAACCGTAAATACGTATCCATGAGGAATATATCTCGCGTTTGCGGCATCGACTACAAGCAATCTTGTCCGCCACGAATTTTGGGCGTCGGAACCGAGAAATCATCCCGGTTTTTGTCCCAAAAAGTAGTGCGCGATCTCGAGAAAGATATCGGTTTTGCGCACAACCCCGATGACCTTGTCATCCTGGAACACGGGGATGCAATTAAGATCGCTTCCGATCATCTCATGCAGAACCTTAATGATATGATCGTTATGGCGTACGGTTTTCACAATCGGACGCATGACATTACGAACCGGTTCATTCGCGCTCTGCTTGAGGCCGTCAATCAGACGGTCGAAACACATCTCCATCAGGTCTGAATCAACAGAGATTTCAAATAACTTTTCTTTCTTATCCTTGGGCATAAATTCCGGTCCCACTCCCCGGAGCAGATCGTCCTGCCGGACAGTGCCCAAAAGTTTGTATTCTTCATCAAAAACCAGGATTTCCTCTGCGGGCGGCTGCTTGCTCGCCTGCTCATCGCCGGGACGAACCAAAATTGCACACGCTTGCCGAATTGTAAACCAGTACGGGATATGCGGATACGCATTTAACGCCACCATGATCTCATCAACTTGTTTTGTATTCATCACCGCATTCCTTCCTTGCTTGATTAACCTAGACAGATTCAATGCCAATCATTGATCTATATTCTTAGACACCTGGAGATGAATCCTCCATGAGTGTTCGAATCATATCCGAATCCACTCCCGAGCGTTTGGCGAGTTCATCGCGGTCCTGGACTTTTTCTGCAAGACGCCGCATGTATTCCTTTTTCAAGGCCTTTTCAGCCGCCTCCCATGGCTCCAATTCAAACGATGCCACAAGTTCTTTTAATTCACGCCGCAATTTCTGCCAGCGCATGGCCCGATCAATCGTCAGAATGATCTGTTCTTTTTTAAAAGGCTTGGTGACATAATCAAATACGCCCAAGGCCAGCGCCTCGATGGACGATTCCATAGAACCGAAAGCCGTAATAATGATGACTTCCTCTTCACGGTTCTTGCTTTTAATTGAACGCAATAAGTCAAGACCATCCATCCCCGGCATCTTGAGGTCGGCGATAATGATATCAAACGTCTCCGATTCCAAGATCGAAGGCACTTCAAGAGGATTGTTCACCGTACGGATGCGGTATGGAGTCTTTTCGGTGACAATTCGCTCCAAAAGCGTGAGCATGTGGATTTCATCGTCAACGGCCAGTATTCGCTGTTCCATCAGACGCCTCTTTTCTCATCCTTCGCGGGCCGGCACGGCAGACATCTTGTCGTTTTCCGGCGGAGCGACTTGCATCGAAACCGTAAATGTCGTGCCGGAGGGCCGTTCAGGATTATCTTCCCGCGAACTGCTCGTACAGCTCAACCTTCCCCCGCATTTGCGAAGGATTCCATAGCAGAGCGAAAGTCCCAAACCGGTTCCCTCACCTGCCTTTTTTGTCGTAAAGAACGGATCGTAAATTCTCGACATAATTTTATCGGGAATTCCAGCACCATTATCACTTACACAGATATTCACCCACGAGCCTTGCGCCTCGGCTGAAATCCCAAGCCTTTTATCATCACCCTGCATCGCGGAAATCGAGTTGCTAATCAAATTAAAGAGAACCTGCTGAAACTCCCGTGGATCACCCCGGGCTCGGGGAAGCGCATTCGGAACATCGACCTTAATGGCGATTTTTTGAGTCATTAGCGTGTTCGAGACAATTTTAATAACGGTATCGATGCTGTAAGGAATATCGATGGAATCATCCAAACCCTCCGTGATTCGCGCAAAACCAAGCATATTCTCAACGACTTTCTTTGCATGATTTGCGCTATCTTCGATAATCTTTAAATCTTTATATTCGGGTGAATCCGGAGAGTAACGTTCGATTAAGAGATCAGTAAATCCCAGAATGATCGCTAAAGGATTGTTTATTTCATGTGCCACACCCGCCGCAAGAATTCCAATAGAGGCCAATTTCTCCGTATGATAGATTCTATTTTGAATCTCCGTTTTCTCCGTGACATCTTTAATGATCGCCGTGCTCCCGATGACTTTTCCATCCTTGGCTTTGATTAGAGTTCGAGAGAGATCGATCGTAATACGCCGACCGTCTTTGGTGATTCGTTGTGTCCGATAGTTTCGAATATACCCCTTTTTAACGACTTGATTGTAAATGCCCTGCAATTCCTCTTCAGCGTCTATCTCAGAGGGTATCAGACGCCGAAAGCTCCTCCCCAACATCTCCTCGGCGGTATAACCGAAAATCAACTCCGCCCCACGGTTCCACACCTGGATGCGATTGTTTTCATCGATGAAAATGATGGCATCAACTGAATCGTGCAAGATATTCGAGAGATACTCCTCCTGCACATTCATTTTTTGTTCTAACGTATGCGAAACTTCCTGCAAATGCCGGAGCACAAAAAGTCCGCTAACAAACATACCTGCTACAAGCAGAACCTCAGTAGCAAAGTGCCGCATATAGACTTTGTGGACAGTCTCCGCCACCTCACTGATAGGCGCGGCGACAGCCACTGACCAACGCTGAGAAGACCCCAATGCATCGCTGCTAACCGGCGAGAAGGCAATCAATTTCGTAATTTCCCCTTCGATGCCGCGATGCCACCCGCTTACGTATTTTCCGGTACCTTCCACCCCCCGCAGCATCTGGTCTTTCATGATGCTGTTGATCTTGGAAAAACTGATATAGGGCATACGCTTTTCGCGCACAGAAAACGCGTTCTGAGCAATGAACACGGAATCGGGATGATAGAGAAACGTTCCATCTTGGTCGATCACCCATGCATAGCCGGTCTTTCCCGAGCGGATGTTTTTGGTAATGGCCTCCAACATTCGCGCGATGTCCAATTCAACCTTAACAACCGACGACGCTTTACCTTGATTCACAATTGGAACAATCAAATTCCCGGTAATAACAGATGAATCTTGTCTTTCAACATCCGGTTTAAACGCAATAGTAATCCGGCTTTGCTCGGGGATATCCCCGTTCACAGATGGAGGGCCATCTTCACACTCGTTCATTGTTACATGAACGACACCTTTTGAGTGCGCCGATTCCGTAAATAGACTCAAAGCAGGTGTAAGCAATCCCGGATCAGGATTTGAGTTTAACAAATGTCCGAGAACTTGGATTTCTTGAATCATTCCATTCAGCGTACTGTTGATCTGCATCGCGACTTGGCGCGCAAGGATGAGTTGCTGTTGATTGAAGTCCTCTTCAATTTGCTCGCTCATAATTTGAGCATTTTGATAGACAAGAAAAAAAGCAATCGCAAGCACAAGAAAAAACACGGAGCCGCTTAGTAAAATAAGATGGCGGGTATGGAGGCTGGCTCGTATTAACCTGCGTATGCGGCTGGTCATTTCCAAACCTTTGCTGAGGCAAACCGCCGGGATGCCGGCCGGTAACTTCGGCGGGATGGTTGTATAACGGTCATTTCACAGACTCGACAATGCCGAATTTTTGCATGAGATCTTGGGTATACCATTCAGCCACCGAGTCATTTGAAAGTGCCATATCTAATTGCTTAGTCACCATGGCCAGCCTTCCCAGAATCCGTAAGTGTCCGGCAATGGTTTCAGGAGTCTGATAAGCAAGAACGCCATGGATAAAATCTCCGTTTTTTTGGCTGTCAAAGCCAAGGGCGGTTAGCAGACGTTGAATCAGTTGAATTCGCCGGCACCTCCGGTCAAATGAAGAACCGCCGCCCTTCAGTTGAATGCGGATATAGTTATTGCTGATTGTGGAGGTGCACATCGCTTCAACTGTCGTAAAATGATATCCCAGGAATAGACTGGCGATCATATATTCTTCGCTGATAATGGCGAAACTTGATTCGGAAAATTCCGACTCATGCCCCATCGTCATCGTCGTAGAGAGAACAGACACAAATCCCTTAAAATTTTTGGCAGCGGAGGGCGGAGACGGCCATCCCTCCTCTTTTACGCCACCCCAAAAGGCCTGCATGGGAATGGAATCGAGCTGATCCTCGGCAATCATGGCCTGTGCCTTGCGCATATCGATATCCCGATCAATATGCAATATATAAACGGGTAGAGGAATATCGCTTTTTAGACGCAAGCCGATTCGTTCTTTATTCCGAACGTTTTTTGCGCTGGAGAACATCTCTTCCATAGACTTTTGATGTGCAAAGCGCGTGATGTCGTGGAAAGTCCTGCAGTTTTCAGGAATGAAAGATGGATCGGCCGGATCGACTAGATTCAAAGTAGATACCTTATCTAAGACTTGTTTTAATAGGTTGAAGATCGATGCGCCTTGCCCGAAATCGAAATCAGGCTTCCTAGCCTCAATTAAATCGGGCAGGAGGTCTTCGTAAATGATCCCTTTGGTCGCATCTACTGTAACAACCTGTCCGGGCCGAAGTGTTTGGGTCCGATCCACATCAACCAAAGTCGGAATTCGATATTCACGTGCCAAAGTGGCCATATGGCTGGCTTCGCTGCCGCCTTGGGTTACGAGGGCGCTCGTTCTATCCATTACGGCCACAAGGCCGGGGAACGGCTGCGGACTTACAAGAACCGCTCCTGAAGGCATACCACGCAAATGATCCGGATTGGATGCCTTATAAACCGCTCCCCCACCGGCTCCCGGACAAACCGTTGTCCCTCCCGAAAGCAAAACCTTAAAACCGCTGCAATCAAGTTCTTGCATCACGGTTTTTTCTTCAATCAAACGCAACGGACGGGATTGCAGGATATGAATATTACCTTCCTGATCCGCAGCCCATTCAATATCCTGCGGAGCTCCATAATGGTCTTCGATCTTCAGGGCATATTGAAGAAGCGTTCGCAGTTGATCCTCTGAGATGGAATGACGTTCACGTTCGGTTTCGCCAATTGGTTTTTCAACAATTCCTTCATCCTCGCCAACCACCAGCATGAATGGTTGATTTCCCAAACGTGATGACATCAAGGAACCATCCAAACGGGAGACTCGATAGACATCGGGTACTGCGGTGCCATCGACAAGGCACTTCCCCAAACCGGGAACAGCATGTACTAAAATACAATCCCGATGAGGATGAATAGGATCGCGTGTATAGATTACTCCCCCGGCTGAGGCATCAACCATAACCATGCACCCAACACTCATCGCCATGTCCGATTCCATAAAGGAATGACTAAGGCAATAATAAATCGCTTTGGGGCTGAACTTGCTTGCCAACACTTCGCGGTAGCAATCGACAATGCATCGTTTGACATTCAGCAGCGTTCCGTATTGACCGGCAAAACTGAATTCCGAATCCTCACCAATCGCACTCGAACGAACAGCCAAACCGCAATTGGGGAATCTCTCTACTAATTCTTCGGTGTACTCTTGGATTTTTTCCGTCAGATCCGTGGGAACCGGACACGAGATGATCATGTCCTGAATTTCATTGCTGATCCGTTTCAAGTCGCCGAGATCGTGAATATCCACGGAACTGAGTTTTTCGGTAATCCGCTCTTGGAGATTGTTGGCATCCAGAAAACGCCTGTAAGACCATGCAGTAATGGCAAATCCCATTGGAACGGGCAATCCCAGCTGCGACAAGATTTCGCCAAGATTGGCGTTTTTGCCTCCTACGCGGTTGTCATCACTGCGGCTAATCGCGGAAAAGGGGAGAATCATCTCATCCTCTAGGACAGATGCATGTCCCGCAACCAGCGGTTCAAGTTCAGCATTGATCTCTTGGTAGCGTCCCTCAAGTAAACTGTATGCATCACCTCCCAAGGCAATGAGATGCTTTATAATTTCACGTACTCCCTGCTGTATCTCTTTTGTGTTCGTTCGAATATATGCCGTGTCAAACAGATACTCCCCTTGCGATTTCTCTTCCATATCGCTCATACGTTGAAGGACACGGTTATTCTGATCCAACAAGACGCGAAAATGGGAAAATTTCTCCTGGACCGCTTCAAGGGATACGGCAATTGGAGAGGAACGGGGCCGAAAAAGATTCTGGAACCATTTCATATGCTTCAGTCCAAATAACGATTACAAAAGATGCCGCTTAGGTTGGAATGCGCGATAGACTTTCGACAACCAATTCGTCTTGCACTCCTTTGATCTCGCCAACCTCATTGACAACTTCCAAGACGGCCGAACGAAGTTTCTCGGATTCGATCGCACCGGAAAGCCGGATCATGCCATCATTCGATTCGACCTGCACATCCAAGGTTTGCGTTTCACGGTTTAGGGCCAGAAGAGCCTGCACATGGGCCGCCAGGCATAAATTCTTTAACTTCAAAGCGCATGCATCGGAAATTTGAAACGCCTTTTGTGATGCCATATGGCAAATCAAATCCTTTGCGGACTGCATATGGACATTGGCCAAGTTAATCGTGATGTCGAAATTCATAGGATCGTTCCAATCGACATCATATAGATATTTCGTCCAACGAATACGAACCTCATCCACGTCGCGGATATGTTGTTCGGCGGATTGCCGGCTCATCTGTTTGGATTCCATCGCCGCCTGCACACGCATTTCGAATGGCGCGATTAAACGGGTGCGCAATACACAAACCACACCGGCCATTAGAAAATGCCCGGCATGACCATGATAGACGATCTGTCCACCGGCAGCACTTTCCAAGAGCGTGGCCCTCAAGACCGCCAAATAGACGCGGGGGCCCTTTGTAACCCGCTCCCATATCGATGGCGGCTTTTCTAAAGTATCCGCCAGTTGTTGAAATTCCACGCCGTAGCGTTCAGAAGCCGACTCGAGCAAAGCCTCTCTGCTAAGACATTGATAATCCAATTCTTGGGCCACCAATCTGGCAAGATTGGCGCCTCCGCTCAGCGATCCTCGTGATATGGTAATAATAGCCATCATGTTGACTCCCAGCGCCGCCTTATCCTCAATGGGCTGTTCTTCTTCGAAATACCAAACTAACACAAAAACCGACAGCCAGCGCGATCCCCACGGCGAGAATCGCATAGAGCAAAGCGTGTTCTTTTGACATCAGGCTCAAAAAACCAACAACACCTGCCTTCTCAACGGAAAAAGTGGACTCGCCAATCCCAAGCAACTTAGCGCCGTGAAATGCATAAACATCCACTGTATAATCACCTGCAGTGATCGCCGCAGGTAAATCGAATTGGCTAAGAAAAAGACCACCTTTTCGCAATTCGATACTCTCCTGATCCAACCGGTAAAGCCCCTGCTTCTCTTTCATCTGGATCAGCCCATGGAACAGTACATCAAGATCGTCATCCGCAGGCTCTCCCCCCTCCATCTCCACATCCCAGGAATTCCGCAAATTTTCATATCGCAGTTTGTTAATAGAGTCATCTGGGGCTCCGGAAGATAAGAAAGCGCTGACAGGATGGCTTGTGGCTACTTGGTAGCAGCCCGGAATGTTTTTAACGTGAAACTTTTTGACCGCCATCCAAAACGGCCCAACTCGTTCTTTGCGGGCCAGTTGGGTTTCGGGAGTTTCCGAAGAGCAAAGAATCACCGCAATTCTGTCGGCTCCCTCTGGAACAACACCGAAAAGTTTGACATGAGCACTGTGAAAATTGAGATGCACACTCACTGTCTCCGGATCGGTGATCTGTGGGATGTGCATAAGCCCGGGATCGGTTTGCGCGCTTGCGTTGAAACCAATACCGGCGGCTAATAAAACGATGATTAGGACATTCATGACACTTCTTTTCCGCAGGCATAATCGAGTCATTTGATTTCGCTTTTTGCTGGTCATGATCAATCCCCCCTTAATGTCCGCCGCTGACCCGAACGGGCGCGATTACATTTTCCGGCGTGAGAATCAAATCCAGAAGCATTTTGACCATCATGATTAGGACGATCACTGAAAACAGGATGCGCAATTGCTCACCCCGTAAGAAACGGCTGGCGCGTGCCCCCAGCTGGGCGCCAAGCACCGACCCGCAAAAAAGCGTAACCGCCAAAACGATATCGACGGTATGATTACGCGCGGCTTGCTGCAATGTGACATTGGCCGACACCAAAACGATTTGAAAAAGATCGGTTCCGATCGCCTTTACCGTGGGCATTCCGATGATATAGATCATCACCGGAACCATAATGAAACCACCACCCACCCCCATAAGCGCCGCAAGAAATCCCACCGCTGCCCCGGCGCCAAAAGGAAAAAGCAAAGTCGTTTTTCTACCCAAACTCTCGAATTGCATTTGAAATGGGAGCCGGTCAAAAAGTGACGATAATTTCTTGGATATAGAAGTCCCGCCGTCTTCGGGGACGCCTTCATCTTCTGTTTTGGCCACATGTTTCTTAAGTGCGGAAAGACTCTCCACAAACATGAGACCACCCACACCGCCTAGCATGAGCACATAAACCGCTCGAATAACAAAATCGAAATTCCCGAGTTCTCTGAGTGTCTTGACAATCTGTACGCCGACTGTGCCTCCGGCGATTCCTCCAATTAGAATCACCAGCCCCATCTTCATATCGACATTGCCCATCTTGTAATGGGCGGCTGCGCCCGATGTGGCCGCCGCCACGATTTGATTGGAATCGCTCGCCGCCGCAACCGCCGGTGGGATTCCGATCATCATCATTAAGGGCGTTAAAAGAAATCCGCCTCCTACACCGAATAAGCCGGAGAGAAAGCCCACAATTCCCCCAATGCCGACAACCAGGAAGACATTGATGCTCATTTCGGCAACTGGCAAATAGATATACACGGCTATACATCTCCATATTCATTAAGATTTAGATTTACACGGGATATGGCTGATACATATCCCCAAGCGTTTTCCATCGGCAGCCCGGTAAAGCAAACGTTAAATGGATGTTGATCAAACCCGCAAAGACTTATGGGGATATACGATCCAATTCGAAAGAAGGAATATGCTTGAGACGAATTGCCGGATGAGCATTTAATAAATGCTCCGTCCGTATGGGCGGGAATACAAAAATTAACCTCTTTTTTCTCGCCATCGTCAAACGAGAAAAGAGGACAGCAAAACAGCTCAAACATTTGAGCTGGCCGAACCATAATACACCCCCAAATTCTACTTCCCTTCGCCCTGCGTAAAACGCAAATCCCAAGGGAACAAACGAGCCGGTTTGTCCGGCTCATTTGCCGCCGCCTAATTCACCCCCGAATAGGCAAACAGCAAGATTACGATGCACACAACAACTCAGATACCGTTTCAGTTAAGACGCTTGCCAATCTTCATAATCCTGAATTTTGCGTGTCTGTCAATATAATTATCCGCAAATCCCCAGTATACGACCGGCTTTTTTCGTCTTAGACCCACAGCCGCCCACCGGAAGGCGATGGAAACATTTAAAGTGATTAAGGACGTTGGAATCGAACTCCCCTGGAATTCATTTTTTGCAGCAAAAACCGACAACTTGGCATGGCATTTTTATAGCAAGACAATCCGGATAAGCCTCGATTGCTAGAGGGATCTTCATATTAACTGTCCGATTGAAGCCGTTCTCTTGTTGTCCTCGGGGTGGGTAATAACATCGAGGAGAGCGGTGTCGAGGCGTTGAATCAACGCGTCACGATCCTTGCAGTGCACATTGGTAAACCAGCGTGCCTTGAGGACGCGCCAGATGCGTTCGATGGGGTTCAAATCCGGGGAATAAGGCGGGAGGTAGACCGGTTCAAAGAAATGCCAGTTGGTGGATTTTCGATGATGCCAAGAAGCGTTATCCAGAATGAGGATATTCCGCTTGCGCTGAGGATGAATCATTCGATGCGCTTCGTCTAAAAACGCTTGGAATACATCACTGTCCACATGACTGGCTTCAATCGCGAAAAATTCTCCAGTCCGAGGCGCCACCATTCCCAAGGCATTCATTCGAATGTGGTCGCCATTGTGGGTGACGCGTGTCTTTCTCCCTTTTTTGTCCCAACGCTGCCGCGAGCGCGACTCGCCTTCAAACCCCGATTCATCCGCAAACCAGAGTTCAACGTCGGGATTCTCACTCAGCTCCCGCAATGTCTCACGAAAAGCCTGGCGTTTCTCTTCATCTTGACGGTCCGGCCAGGGCTGAGGCACTTTCAACGTAAAATCATTTTCATGAAAAAAACGTAAAACCGTATTGTACGAGCATTCGATCTGGTAAGTCTCTCGTAGAAAACCGTGAAAATTCCGAGCCGTCCAGAAGGTGCGAGCCACCTTTTCGGGGTGATCCAGCACTTCCAGCAATTCATTTTCCTGATTCGGATCAATACACTTGGGACGTCCACGGCCCGGCTTGGGAATCAGCCCATCAATCCCGCATTCATTAAACGCCTGAATCCAGCGTCGAAGGTTTCGTTCGCCAATCACAAGCGCTTTGCAGACCTGATCCCGGGGAATCCCGGTAATCAATAACTGCATCGCCGTACAGCGCGTGTTCATCTCAAACGTACCCACCCGTGACGCCTCTTTCAGCTCCTCACACGTCGCGTTCTCTGGATTGGGTTCCAAGCGTGTACGGCACATGCTGGTACCTTGACAGCAACCCTCCATAAGATCTAGGGGAAACGGACAATTCTTTTGAGGATTCCTCTAGATCAATTTACCGATAAGCATCAGCTTGTGTATGACAAACCATGTTATGGGAGCGATAATGGCCGCAAATAAGACCAAAGCCAAAATCCACATCACGACAATGACGGCAGCCGATGCAAAAATCTCTTCCCAGTTATGTGTACGGATTGCAGTGACTACAGCCCCCGCATCTCTTGGCAGTTTATTGATGACATTTAAACAAACATAAACGGCGGCAGCATACGCAAACACATATCCCAACAGAAAAATACTTCCAGCCATCGAACCATCCCCCTGTTTTTTTGCTGTAAGTCAGCTCACCGTAGCCTTATATCTCAACAATTAGCACAAATAGAAATAATTGTCAGAAACAGAATATTCCTTCCGTGGCGGGCAAAAATCTTATTTTGCGATTCTTTGATATTCTGAGTCTCGGTACGTGGTGGATCAGTCTTCTACAACGTACTCAAACAGCAAGAAGGACAAAACACCAAGGACCACATCCATAACCGCCAATACTCCGGTCCACAGCCGGACCGGAGCCGAGTCGGCGGCCAACAATCCCGCTGTGGCCAGCGTCGCGCCGATTAGTACAGGAGTGGTAATTGGGAAAAGGAGTAAGGGGAGCAGTATCTCGCGAAACCGGGTTTGCGCAGCCATATAAGAAAACAGAGTACCCGCCAATGCCAATCCCAAAGTGCCTAAAGCCATCACGCCTACAGTAGGCAGAAGAATCCATAAAAGATCGATACGATAAAGAATCCCATAAATGGGTAAGACAATAAGATTCATCAAAAACAAAAGACAAAAATTCGACAGCGCTTTGCCAAGAAATAGATGTGCCCGGTCAACAGGCAACAGCAAGAGAGCCAAAAGACAATCCTCTTCTTGTTCTGCTGCACTTGAACGATTGAGTCCCAGAACCGCCGCTAAAAAAATCGATATCCAAAGCACACCGGCCAGTGTCTTTTCGTTTTGGAGACGGCGGGCAAGCGATGTGGCAGGTATTAAAAGCTGCTCGGGCTCGGCATTGGCGGCGGATGCATCATTGAAGAGCGCCCGCATTTGGATTTGAAACTCGGCGGGTTCCACACGGAATGAGGCCTGCATAGCAAAATTAAAAACCAATAGCGTGACAATAGCAAAAAGCACCATCGCCAAAGTCGATTCACGGCTGCGCAATTCCGAGCGCAAGTCTTTAGCAAACAACGTGAATGCAACGCGGGCGGCTTTCATCCCTGCCCTCCCCCCGGCTGGCCGGAAACCACTTGAAAGTAACGCAGACGAAAAGCCTCGGGATCGCGAACGGGCTCATCTGCTTTTAGCACAGCACGGCCATGATTCAGAACGAGGACACGGTCAGCTAAAGCCAAACCTTGGGCAAGATCGTGTGTTATCACAACCAACGTCCGCCCGGCGGTATGCAATTCACGAAAGAGTCCGGTGGCATGTTCGGCAGCCACGGGATCGAGACCGGTATAAGGTTCATCCAATAGAAGCAATTCCGGCTCATGCAACGTCGCGCGGGCAATCGCTAAACGTTGACGCATCCCCCGGGAGAAAGAATAAACAAGATCTTGGGCACGATTTTCCAGTCCGACACGAACCAAAGCGTTGCGGACACACTCATCGATATTTTCCATCTCATACATGGATGCAAAAAACCGCAGATTCTCTTCTGCGGTCAGCTTGCCATAAAGCATCAATGTATGGCCGAGAAAACCAATCCGGCGGCGGTGGGAACATTCTTCCGAACGGTTTTGAAACTGAATCGTGCCCGAGGATGGACGGGATAAACCGGCAAGGAGACTCAGCAATGTGCTCTTCCCGGCTCCATTGGGACCAAAAAGCGCTAAACAAACACCGGGAGAAATATCCAGATCGAGATGATCTAGGGCAATAACCTCTCCATACCTCTTGGTAAGCCCTTCGGCGCGAAGCACAACCTCAATCCCTTTCTGTTCCGGTTCGAGCGACTCGGTCTTGTGGAAGTGTTTTCAAATGATAAGCAACCGCAAAACAGGAATCACATCCGTTATCATTTCCCCATTTTATGCCGGTTGTGCCAAGAAAAAAACCTTGTACGAAATTCTGACTCGTCATCAGGCGGCTATTTTTACTTGCTTTGCCGCTTGTATGCGGCGGAAAGTTCACGCTTCAAACGGGCGCGCTCCTTCTCGTAATCGGATGCGATAATTTCCCCATTTTCGAATTCGATATCCAGCCGGGCAATCCGTTCTGCCGCCTGACTCACTTCTGAGGTCTCAGCCCGGCCGCGTTTCCCTTTACGCGCCTTTTTGCCGGTTGTAGCAGGCTGCATCGGAGAACGTGGCGGAGCAGAATGAAGTGAAGCGGACTGACCACCGGACTTTGGAGCACCTTCTATACCGGTTTCCAGCCCCGCTTCTTGTGCAGCAGCTAAAATCATACGGCGGCGGCGCAGCGTGACCTTGATGCCAAATCCAAGAATGGCCAAAAGAACCGCCAGCACCACCAAATGCGCCACAAGCACCACCAGCCCTATATGATGCGGTTTGAAAATTATTTCCGAGCCTGCCGGGAGTTGGGCTCCTGTATAGATATGAAATAAACCGGCGCCTTCAATTTGGTCTTCGCCTTGGTCATCCAAACCTTCGATTTCGACATTCCGGGCAATGCTTTTATCAACTGCAATACTGACCCTAAGCGCGGGATATTTGTAGAAACGCGCGAACTCTGTAATTTCAACCGGAAGGTGATATTTAAAATGATAGGTTGCTTCTTCACCGGGGCCGAGTGGTGCTGCAACTCCGACTCCTCCCGTAACCGGTCCGTAAAATTTCTCATCCATTCCTCTCATCTCCCGTACGCGTCCCGCTTCAGGAGGAATCGGAAAAACCACCACCGCTTTTTGTGAGCGGCCATCCGTAAATGGAACCGAACCGATAAGCCGTTTCTCGCCGATATACTGAACGGTGTAGACATCGTGGACTTCGATAGACCGCTGAGAAGGAGTTTGCCCCTGGAAGACGGATAAGCCCGTACCGGCGTTTTTGATGATCAATCCCGAAGTATCGGTCGTCTCTTCAATAGGGCTTGGCTGGGCTTCATCTGCAGAAGAATCCTGCGCATAACCGAGAAACGGCGTCCCACAAACAAGAACGGCACAAAGAAAAATTAATCGAGTATTCGTATTGCCTAATAAAATCATTCGGATGCCAAAGCCGCGCCGCAATTCATGCAAAAACGCGCATTCAAAGGATTTTCAGTATCGCAGGCCGGACAATTCAAAGTGCCCGCTTGAGCAGCATCTGAAGTATCGTCTGACTCGGAAGATGAAAATTGTGACGTTTGCCGGTTCATCTCCGCCTCAACACGTCTCCGGGCCTCAGCGATCAGGATTTCTAATTCGTCTTCGCCTTGCTCCAGCCGCTTCAATACATCGGCGGCTTTCTGTTTGTATTCTTCGGTAAGTGAATTGTAATCGGACTCGTTGATCTTTCCGATCCGGTAATCGAATTCCATCTCCTTAAGGGCTGCTAAAAGCGCACCCTTTCGGTCCAGCAATTCTTGACGGTCTCGTTCGGAAAGGACGATATCATCATCCAGCTCGCCGTATTCGCTCCCGCGCAACAGGGGCCAAATCAAATAAACGAGCGCTCCGCAAATCAGGAGACATCCAATAAATATCATCGAAGTCATGATGTTTCGATCTCGCTACACAATCCACCAGAACCAATGGCGAGACTAGCGCCTTGCTAGTATCGCACATAGGGATCGAAGGCTATTATCCGCGGGCCGGTGCTGACCGGCTCGGGATACGCACCTGCCCGCGCAAATGCACCGGCACCGCATCAGGCCAGAGACAAATCACCGTTCCCAAAGCCAAGATATATCCACCAATCCAAATCCAGACAACTCCCGGCAAAACCCGGGCATGGAGCAAAATCACAGCCGGAGGTTGGCTGGGATCTCCACCTTGGATAAACGGGGCTTTATCGAAATCAGGCATGGTGACATATAAATCGTGCTTCCAGTTTGTTTCAATGCGCGCACGCGACCACCATTCCAACGACTGGTTTCTAACCTCGGGAAAATAATCGCGTTCCACACCGATTAAACGTGAAGTACTCCCATCATCAACACGCAGCATCGACTTAAATACAAGTTTGTGGGTTTCGTCGAGAACTTCGAAATCCTCATATGTAATGGTGTAGGGGGCCATCTCAAATGACTCATTCAAATGCAATGAGACTTCCTGCTCCTTTGGGAAAAGACTGGAGAGCACAACTCCTACAACCAAAACAACCACACCGAAGTGAACGATATATCCGCCATAACGCCGCTTTTGACGCCCCACTAACTGAACGGCGGCGACAGGCACCGGCTTGTTCGTCATGGCAGCCCGAACTTTGGTTCCACGGAAGAATTCCAAAAGAATCGTCGCCGTTACAAAAACGCAGATTGAAAGAAAGATCAGAGCCCAAACATTTTGGACGCCAAACGTCGCCAGGATCAGTCCTCCTGCAATGCCGGAAAGGATCGGTCCCAAAAGATTGCGTTTGAAATTACTAACTGTGGCTTTTCGCCATGAAATCAGCGGTCCGGCACCCATCAAGATCAAGAAGAAGACCCACATGGGTGAAATCACTTGATTAAAGAACGGCGGCCCCACTGAGACCTTCACATTACGCACAACCTCACTGATCAGGGGGAACATGGTGCCCCACAAAACCGTAAATGTAATCGCCACCAGCAAAACGTTATTGAAAAGAAAAGCCGACTCGCGCGATAAAAGAGATTCCATCTGCGCTTCGCTTTTTAAGTCTTTTAGGCGGGAAAGCAACAAACCGAAAGATATGATGGCGGTCACACACATAAACCATAAGAAGGAATACATGAACGCAGGCGATTGCGCGAATGCGTGAACGCTCTGCAAAATCCCGCTTCGGGTTAGGAATGTTCCAAAAACGGTCATCAGGAACATAAGAATAACCAAAACCATATTCCAAATGCGGAGCATGCCTTTTGTTTCTTGAATAATGACACTATGGATATAGGCCGTGCCTAATAGCCAGGGCATAAAAGCCGCATTTTCGACAGGATCCCAAGCCCAATAGCCGCCCCAGCCCAATGTCACATATGCCCACCAAGCGCCAAGAATGTTCCCGACGGATAAAAAGAACCAACCGGCCAATGTCCAACGGCGTGTGGAACGGATCCATGTGCTATCCAATCGGCGGGTTACCAAGGCCGCCATGGCGAATGCAAACGGAATCGCCAGCCCGACATAGCCGAGATAAAGGCAGGGCGGGTGAATCACCATGAAGGGATTTTCCAGCTGGGGATTAAGACCGTATCCGTTTGGATCCAGCGTGCCTTCTGCCCGTGTAAACGGATTTGAATGCGGTACAAGCAAAATCAGCGCAACAAAAAATAAGGAAATAAGACCGAGAACGCTCACAACAACGGGCATGTAGGGCATATTGCGCCGCCATCCGATATTGACCGCAAAGAAAGCATAGACCGAAAGCAGCCATACCCAGAGCAGCAAAGAACCGGCATTGCCCGCCCACATGGCTGCAGCAGAATAAATCGCAGGTAAATGCAGACTGGTGTACTGCCAGACATAAGACACGGTGTAGTCTTTTGTGACTAAGAGATAGATCAGGATTCCTGAAGCGGCGGTCAACGTGATGAAAAGAATATCGATTCCCCTGCGCGCGCTTTCGAGCAGTTTCGCTTGCCGGGTTTTAACGGCGATCAATGCGGCACAGGGAATGTAGGCCGCCACGAGCAAGGCAACATACAGAAGTAATTCACCGAGTTGGGGCATAATGATTCCTCAGTCACAAAAACGTTTTAAAACACATTCCATGCAGTCCAAGAGGCTTACCGTATCAGAAATCATAAATAGAGATCAGGTATACGGCATGATTCGTACGTCCCCAACACATGTAGCAACAATCCGGAATTCTCAGGAATCCGGGTGTTTCTGCTGGTTGTTTGGCGAATCCATGCTGCCACTGAGACGGTTCGATTCGGCCGCTGACGCGTTGTAGGCATCAAGCACGGCTTCATCGAGTGAATAACTTTCATCAAGCGTTGGGAATGTCCCCTCCCGAACTGCTTGGACGTAATCTTGAACGGCGCGTTCGCTTTCCTCGCTAAGGTTGGCAAATCTGCGCACGAAATACGGCTGAAATGCCGTAAAAAGACCTAATAAATCCGCCGTCACCAAAACCTGGCCTGTGCAATACGGCCCGGCGCCGATTCCGATAGTCGGAATATCGATCTCAGCGGTTAATTTTTTGGCCACCTGCCAGGGGACGGCTTCAATCACAACCGAGAACGCACCCGCCGCTTCAACCGCCTGAATGTCTTCAACCAGCCGCCGGATATCACTGGGAGTTTTTCCCTGAACCTTATAACCGCCGGTAATATTCCCGGATTGAGGCGCGAGACCAACATGCCCCATGACAGGGATACCGGAGGCAACCAGTGCTTCAATTGCCGGAACGGCGGTTCGGCCGCCTTCGAGTTTGACAGCCTGCGCGTTCGATTCCTTAAGGATTTTCCCTGCGTTTTTCAGTGCTTCTTCTGCAGAAACCTGATAGGAGAGAAAAGGCAGATCAGCCACAATCAATGCCCGGCTCACACCACGTCTCACCGCTTTGGTGTGATAAATCATTTCATCCACTGTAACCGGAAGCGTCGAATCCAACCCCTGAAACACCATCCCCAGCGTGTCGCCGACCAAGATGATGTCGACTCCCGCACGATCAAGAATCGCAGCCGTCAAATAATCGTAGGCTGTCAACATTGTTAGTTTTTCTTGATGCTTTCGTGCGTTCCGGACAATGGGAACGGTCACACGCCGCGCTTTCATGATGACCTGCCAATTAAAAAGTCGTATTTGAGTTCTACTAGTTTAGCGAGCCATCAGGAGATTCCAAACCGGAACCAACCCGCTCTTCAGACTATAAAATTCGGGTGGGATGGAATTGGCACAAGTTATGGACCACCACAGCGAATTCAGCACAAAATACTGCGAACGCCCTCAAACTGCGTGTTCCATAACGTTTCGATACGATCCGGTTTAAGACAATGAAAACTTTAGCTGGATACGCGGTCACCGCCTGCTTCCGCACCGCGGAAGGTCCGGGCGGTTAGTACTTCCAGCAACTGCTCAGAGCCGGTGACATCGGAGCTGGGAAACGTAACCAATCCGATCGTGACAGTAACCTTTTCGCCGATGGCAACCGCGCGGAAGTTGAAATTGCGGACTTTGACGACAAAGGACTCCGCCCAGGATTTGGCGCCCGCGCCATCCGTGGCAGGACATAAAAGCGCCAGTTGCCCACCGGAATACCTTGCGGCGATGGCATTTTCAGGAATTGACTCCCGAAGCAGGTTGGCAACTTCTAGTAACAATAAATCACCGCACATATGTCCATGGCTACGGTTTAAAACCTGAAATTGATCTAAGTGGACAAGAGCCAGAGAGACCGGCGCCCCTGAGTTCGCTTTACCAATCTCCTCGATGACATGACCCTCAAAACTGGTAAAAGGCAATAAATGTGTAACTGGATCATTTTGCACAGGTAAACCGGTACTGAATGCCAACCCGGCATTTTCGGCGGCTTTGCGCATGGCAGCAATTTGGCTCTCGTTGGCGCCTACAACATAAACCGTGGGTCGATCAGACATAGCAACACATCTCCATATGGCGGGCCGTCGAACAGCCCTATATGAGGAAAATTCCCTCTTCCGGTACATTGTACCATCATGATTGAGGCTTTGCATTCGGACGGTATGACCACTCCGCCAATACTTGTAGAATTACCGTTCAATTACCGTAACCTTAACCTGATGAGGGCGAAAGCATATGAGCGCCGAACAAACTTATCAGTGTTCTCAATGCGGAGCTGAATTGCCGAATGGCCTCGACACCCCAACATTCCCCTTTTGCTCCAGACGCTGCAAATATGTCGACCTCGGAAGATGGTTCGACGGGAAATATGCCATCGGCAGCCCCCTCTCGCCGTTGGAATTGGAGATGGAAATGGACGAGATGGATATTGAGGAAGCCGAATTGGACGAGGGCTGACGTCCTTTGTGGCATCATCTCGGCTGTTCTGTTTGTGCTTGCCTTTCCTCCTTTCAATTTCCGACACACAATTTGGATCGCACCCACAGCCTTTTTCGTAAGCCTTGAAAATATCTCCGGACGCCGCAGCCAACTCACATACGGCCTCTTTGTGGGCTATCTGAGTTGCCTGGGAGTCATCTGGTGGCTATCGACAGTGACGATTCCGGGCACTTTGCTTTTGGCGGTATGGAGCGCCGCGCCTTGGATTGTCTGTGCGGCGGTTGTCCGCTGGTTACCTCCCATCTCATGCCGGGGCCTTGTGGGATTGCCGCTTCTATGGACCGCCACAGAATGGATTCGTGCTCAGGGTTATACCTCGTTTGCCTGGTGCCAGCTCGCACATCCGTTTTGGCAAGAACCCACACTTTTGCAGGTCACTTACTGGACCGGAACCTGGGGACTTACTTGGCTGGTTTGCACGGTTTCATTGGCCCTGCCCCTCGCCGTGCGTTCTTGTCTGTCGCATCCCTTTCTCAGACCGAATCGCGGCGGCAATAGTGGCAAACCTATTCTTAGGGCATGCGCGGCGCTTGCCGTTTTGTTTTTGCCCGGGCTCGGATTCATGGCCGGACACACCATCGACAAAACCGAAGCCGCAAAAGAGACCATCGCCATTCGAGTCGCGGCCGTACAAGGCAACTTCGGTCTGGATGAAAAACACAGCACGGAATGGCAGGTGTATCTGGAGCGTTATGAACAGCTCAGCCTCGAGGCGGCAAAACAGGGGGCGGAGCTGATTGTCTGGCCCGAATCAACAGTCGTCCATCCTCTCCATTACTGGTATTCCGTCGTCAATCGCGTGCAAGAGATTGTCGATAAAGCGGGAGTGCCCATTTTGGTCGGTGCTGTAGATGGCAAAAATCCCGATCCGGAAACCTATCAACTTGCCGAACAATACAATGCGGCTGTTTTATGGCGGCCCGGCGATGTTCCCCTTCAAACCCAAACACCTTGTGAAATAGACCATTTGCCTTTTTACGCCAAACGTCACCTGGTTCCATTCGGCGAGACTGTCCCATTCGGTGATACCTGGCCTTTTTCGCTGATAGAAGGTGTTGTTGAAAGCGCAGGCGGGGGAATCTTTGAACCGGGCAAAGAGGCAACACTATTCGATGGCCCCCACGATACAAAGTTCGCTGTCGCAATCTGCTTTGAGTCGACACTTGAAGGACAAATCGCAGCATACCGAAAACAAGGCGCTCAATTTCTTGTCGTTATAACCAATGACGCTTGGTATCTGCAAACCCCGGGGGCCGAACAGCATTTGCTTCAATCATCATTTAGAGCGGCGGAAAACCAAATCCCCGTTATCCGCGCAGCCAACACAGGCATAACCGCGTTCATTGACCATAGGGGACAAATCACAGACCGGCTCCCTTGGTTCACGGATGATGTTTTGACCGGCGATATACAAATCACGCTCGAATAAGCCGAATTGTGCCCCAGACAATAACAATAATTACTGCAATAGGGGCAAAACAAATGCATCCCAAATTTAAAAATTCAAACATTTATAATTAATAAAAATCAACCGCCTTGAATTAAAAATCCCGCATCACTGGCGTAGGAGGGTTGGAAGCGGGTAACCACACCAGCGTGCGGGAAGGGGAGCCTTCTTTATGTGCTATTCCATTAATGCATATTGCGTGCCAATAAAAAGGCATTTTTTCATTCCCCCAATATAAGGCCTGAACCGGAGGTAACTACATGATTTACATAAAGATATGACATTTACAGGAGATGTAAATACTGAGACAAATGAAATCTCATTCTGAAATAAGTATCAATATGAAATAGTATCGAAAATTAACATTTCATTTTGAAGCTTATTGCGTCTTAACTTAAGTATCTTCAATAGTTCACATGAATGATGAGATTGTCATATCAAAATCGACTCTCTCGCCCGGCCAACAAATGCGGAACATACTGAAACACCAAAGGCGTGTGGCCTTTCATCAATATTATTTTACAATTGATCCTACGGAAAAATGCTAGATTATCGCGACTATTGAGTAAGGGCCGCATTACGTGCAGATTGGCCCTGGTTTCGCCTGAGGACAATTTTGGAGGATTTTATTCATGGCCGAATTTGTGGTTGAGGGTCCAAGTAAGCTTTCGGGGACAATACGTCCATCGGGCAATAAAAATGAAGCGCTGCCGGTGATCGCAGCCAGCCTGCTTTCAAGCCAGCCGATTATCTTGAGTAACCTCCCCAACATCGGTGATGTGGCCAGTATGTTGAGCCTTGCCGAATCTCTGGGTGCAAGGTTGAAACGGGATTCTGTTCATAAAGCCACATTAACATCTGCAAATTTATCGAATTCAGCTCCATCGACAGAATTGGCCCGCTCGATACGCGGCTCAATCCTGTTTGCAGGCCCCCTTTTGGTACGGCTGGGAGAGACATTTATTCCCTTCCCGGGAGGCGACAAGATTGGCAGACGTCGCATAGACACACACCTTTTGGGATTCGAGGCGCTAGGCGCTGAGGTCAAAGTCGAAAACACCGGGGTGCGTCTGGTTGCCCCAAAGGGACTTTCGGGCACTGATATTCTTCTGGACGAGGCCAGTGTTACGGCAACTGAGAATCTGCTCATGGCGGCTTCTTTGGCCAATGGGGTAACGATTCTGCGTAACGCTGCATCCGAACCGCATGTTCAGCAACTGGGCAAATTTCTAAATGCTTGCGGTGCGAAGATTGACGGTATCGGTTCTAATGTGCTGCGGATTGAAGGAGTGGATGCGCTGCATGGGGCCGAACACCGGATCGGTCCTGATTATTTGGAAGTAGGGAGTTTTATCGGTTTGGCGGCGGTTACCGGGAGCGAATTGCGTATCGAAGATGCCGCACCGGAGCACTTGCGGATTGTTTTGCATCAATTCCACCGGATGGGGATCGATGTCGAACATGACGGCGATGCCATTTGGGTGCCTTCAGACCAAAAACTGGAAACCTTGCCGGATGTCGGCAGCCCCACCATTAAGATTGACGATGCGCCTTGGCCGGGTTTTCCGGCGGATTTGACCAGCATCGCCGTGGTCGTGGCAACACAAGTCAAAGGCACAGTCATGGTTTTCGAAAAGATGTTCGAAAGCCGTCTCTTTTTTACCGACCGTTTAATCGGCATGGGCGCCAACATTATCCTCTGCGATCCACACCGCGCACTAATCGTCGGCCCGAACCGTCTGCATGGTTCCCAGATGTCCAGCCCGGATATCCGCGCCGGTATGGCGCTTTTAATTGCGGCTCTTTGTGCCGAGGGGCAGAGCGTGATTCAAAATATCGAACAAATTGACCGGGGATATGAAAAACTTGATGAAAGGCTGTCAATTCTAGGGGCATCAATAGAGCGCGTAGACGATTGATGTAGACTACCGGCCCATATTTACGTAGCGGATTACGGGACAAGAAGAAACAGAGGAACAGAAAGGGACAGCTATGCGCGAAACAGTCGCCGATATCGGTGAAAAGAAGCTGCTTGACCGGATTTTCCGGATTCTCGGCCCAGAGCCCAAAGATATGTTAGTCAGTAACGGGGACGATGCTGCGGTCCTTCCCAGCCGGGGAAGATTGGTAATTTCGACCGATGCCAGCGTTGAGAATGTGCATTATTACGCCGACCGCACTCCACCGGAATCGGTGGCTTGGAAAGCCTTGGCGGGAGCACTCAGCGATCTGGCCGCCAAAGCGGCCGATCCTTATGCCGTGCTCATCACATTGGCTCTACCAATTACAACACGCGTGGCCTGGATTGAACGGCTTTATGAAGTATTTGCTGAACGTGGCAAAGCCTGGAACGCGCCGGTCGTCGGTGGCGATTTGGTGCGCTCCTCAAGTGTCTTGATCGATGTGGTTGCATTGGGTTGGCTGCGCACAGAAACGCCGGTCACGTTTAATGGAGCCAAACCCGGTGATGCAATTCTGGTAACCGGCCAGGTTGGCGCGGCACGTTTGGGATTGTTTTCTATGGAAGGTCTCGCTCCGGAAGGTGTGGATGCTCATACGCTGGATGTCGCCAAAAACCGTTTTCTGCGTCCGGAGCCGCGTATTGAGGCTTCAAAGGCGATCACAGACCGCGTCAATGTCACCGCTATGACCGATGTAAGTGATGGCTTGGCCCGCGACCTTCCGAAAATGGCCGATGCCAGCGGAGTCGGTTTTCAGGTTTCCTTGGATGCGCTTCCCACAATCGCCAAGGGCGACACCATGAAAGCCGAAGCTTGGCGTGGCGGCGAAGACTACGAACTACTTTTCACTGTAGACGCCAAAGACGCCGACCGCCTTTTGAACGAATGGAAAGAGCCGGTTCCCATCCACCGCATCGGTACGATTGTGCCCAAAGAAGAAGGCCAAACGGTGGAAGGCTTGCCGGAAGACGTCAGCGGCTTCGATCATTTCACAGCCTAGCCATTCTTAATTATCACAATTTATTTGACTGCAACGCCCGGAGCAAAAATGCCCGGGCGTTTTTTATTAATTCCGAATTTCCGAATAAAATTACTGACACTTTTGACTAACAGACTATAATTAGGGAGTTACAGGCTCTTTTCGGAGGCAGGAAAACAGCACGGCGAAGTAACACGACTCTCTTTTATCGTCTCGACCGCGATCATTTTTCAGCGTTGTCTGATGCGACTGTCCCCAAACAGGCCACACAATTGCTTAGTAAGGAGGATGAAATGGATCGAAGAGATTTCACAACACTTGCCACTGGAAGCGCCGCTGCATTGGTACTCGGACACACAGACGCACTCGCACAGGCTCAACCCGAAAACAAGGACATACTGGAACGAAGAAATCTAGCGATTTCCAAAATCCATTCCATCGCCGGAAAAATGACCGGAATGAGCGTTTTTATCGATGATGAAGGCGGACAGGTTTGTATTGCCGATATTTATGAATGCAGTTTCGCCTGGGAGTTCCCACACCGTGCACTAATACTCTATAAAACAAGAGGCATGGAAGGTCTCAGACGGCAGCACGATGCCCGAGTCGTACGGATCGAAAACGGAACAAAATCAAAGAGCGGATGTGAGCTGGACCGCACTACAATCTTGCGTGAATTCCATAATAAGCCGTTCAAAAAGGAAATTTCACTGGATGTGTTCCTGCAAGAGGCCGAGTTCTGGCCGCTGGCCGTTCAATTAATTTGCACGGATCAGTTGGAACCGGGATTTCAAGTGACAGAGAAAGCATTGCAGGGAGGAGGCGTATTGCGTGATTTCGTATCGAAATCCTCCCTATCCATCGAACTCCCGGAACCTGTCGGCATTTATGGCGTAACAAAGTTTAGTATGGGATCGGGGAGTGGATCGGTATTGGAAGGCAAAGGTCTCATGGGCCGTTTTAGAGTCACCGAATTCAACTCATTCGGCGTTCAAGATTTATCGCTTGGCACATATTTTTCATCCGAATGTCCGGAACGGACCCGAAGACATAAAATCAAATTCGTAGCCACGACCACTCAGCCATATCTTGAAACAAAAATCACCGATTTAAGAATCAACCAATCCTTAAGCGACTCTGATTTCAGTATTGAGATTTAAAACAGGATTGTTAATACACGGGTGACACATACAACTCGCTTGTCTGTGTGCGTCAGCACAAGAGGTGGAAATGAGGCACGATAAATCGAAAAAAGATATCAGCATCCATCGTGAAATATAATTTGTACAATCCAAAGCACCGAAGGTGCTTAAGCCTTAAGCCCAGGGCAAGCGAAGCGCCGCCCTGGGTCAGGAATCCCTAAACATCCGGCCCTGTAGGGGCCGTAGGAAGGTAAGCATGGCCCAATCGCTTTCTGTCGTTTACACACATTTAATCTTTGCCACCAAGTATAAACATGCACGAATCGATCCATCTATAGCCAGCGATCTTTATTCCTACATTGGCGGCATTTGCAGAAAGTTGGATTGTCCAAGTATAGCCGTACACGGCGTCCCCGGTCACATACACATTTTATGCAAGTTGTCTCGAAATATCTCTATTGCTGAACTCATCAGAAAGGTTAAACAGAGCTCTTCGAAATGGATTAAAAGCAAAGTAAGCGGGCATGGGGATTTTCAATGGCAGTCGGGATACGCGGCGTTCTCAATAGGTCAATCGGGTGTGAAGACATTGGTATCTTATATCAACAATAAAGAGGCGCATCACAAAAACCGAACATTTCAAGATGAATACCGGGAGTTTTTGAAAAAATACAGGGTTGAATTTGATGAAGGTCACCTATGGGAATAGTATTGATGTTGCGCACTTACAGCGCTTAAAAATATAGGGGCGGATTACCCAGGGCTGCGCTTCGCTTGCCCTGGGCTTTAGGCTCGCGCGCTTTCAGCGCTTGGTGTTTTTATTGGAAGAAGTCAGTAAATGGCTTTGGGGCATGTACTGAAAACGTTTGATAACTCCACTTCTTGCGCCTGCGGCGCACAGACAAGCGAGTTGTCTATACCACCCGGGATATCATATTTTGACAATAAATCAGCGAGATGAAAATTACTCCGTCACCCGGGGGGTGAGGAAAAACGGGTCGTCGCGTTCGGGAGCGTTGGCCAAGGCCGTTTCGGAATCGAAACTCGGGCCGGGCTCGTCACCGCGATATATATTGGCCATGGGTATGGCGTGGGATATCGGCTCGACATCGTCAACATTCAGTTCACGTAACTGCTCGACGTAATTCAAAATCTGGCCCAACTCGCGGGTATACTTCTCGACTTCCTCATCGGTCAACTCCAGCCGGGAAAGCAGGGCGATGTGACGTACTTCTTCAGCAGTTAAGCTCACGGGTTATTTCTCTCTTCGTCGTTTCCGTAGTTTTCGTCGTCTTGTTGACGCTCTTCAGTATAGCCGCTGTCGCTCGAGGAACCAGAACCGTCATCCTCATCAGATTGATAGGCGCTCTCAGGTTCAGGCGCCGGCTCTTCATAAGATACGGCATGTTGTTGTTCGTATGCGGTTGGCTCTTCAGCAACAATAGACTTCGATGAGGACTCGGATACAGCCAACGGCGAACCGGTTGCCCGGGCATTGATCTCACGCACGCGGAAATAGACATCGGCCACCCGGTCAATCCCCAGTGAATGAAGCATCTCATGCCGGACCAGTTTCTGAAATTCAGCGGCAAATGTGGGCACGGGGCGGGAAAGATCCAACTGGGCTTCTCCATAGACAACAATCCCGTTTTTCACCGTGTCGACACGAACCTTAAGGTCGCGGATACCGCTCATGGAAGCGACCCGCTTCTGCAGAAAATCCTCAACAACATCCAGCCCTAATTTAAAGGGCCCCAAATCGGCTTCGATACGGATTTCGCGGGGGCCGGAAGAACGAATCCCAAAGAGCGCCATCGCCAACAGAACGCCGATCCAAATTAGGAAGACGCTGACAGCCCCGGCGGCAAATTTGAGGTAAAGATGCTGGTTAATTTGGCCAAGTACGGTGCCAATCAATTCCAACAGCGATGTGGGATCGCGGAATCCCTGAAGAACGGTAGCAGCCAGCGCGGCCACTAAAATCACCGCTACAAAAATGGCAAAGCGTTGAAATAGAGACAGGGAATTTTTATTCATGCTGCCCTCGCGCGCGGGCCGTTATCAGCCCGGAAGAGATCACGGTTGCACCAAACGCCGAATCCGATCCGGCGTTCAAAAAAATCATGGCCTATCCGGCGATTCCTCGACAAAAATGACAATAAAAATTGCCGGATATAATCAGGTCCCGCCTAAACGTAGCATATTCTCATATAGGCATGACATACAAGCAATACATACATGCCCATAGTTCGGCAAGGAATAAAAGCCAACGGTTTTGCGAAACGCTTCCAGGGCCCGAGGTGGGACAACCGGGCGGCTAGGCTTCGACAGGCTGGAGTGTAACCGGTTCAGGAGGCTTTACATCGTGTGATGGTGCGGAAGGTTCCGGCTCGTCACCTTCAAAAACTTGATGTACCTCAATGGTAATGCGCTCGACTTCCAACCCTGTTCCCGCAGCGATAGCACGCACGAGCTTACCCTGTAGTTCGCGGGCTTCACGCCGGATTTTGGTAGAAAAACGAACATGCACGGGCAATGTGACCGCCACGCGCCCCTCAACAAACTCCATACGTATGCCGGTGCCACGCCGTGAAAAGAAACCGCCCTCGCCGCGCGAGCCGCCCAACCGGAAATTATCCGATGATCTCAGCTCATCGACGACAACACGTTCCACGATCTCCGGCGCAACGGACACCCGGCCAGAATCAGTTTCAAAATATCCATTGCCTTCGGCAGCCATACATAACTCCTGTCATCAGCAATATAGCCACGAATGACGGCATCCTCAACTCTTATAACGAAAGATACTGCAAAAACGTCACGTTTCCAGCAATTCCGTGACAAATCCAATATGAAAATCTCCCGCCCTCACTTCCTGCAATGTCAGCAGCCGCTGATGGAAAGGTATGGTCGTGTGAACCCCTTCAACGACGAACTCATTCAGACAGCGCTCCATACGCCGCAAGGCTTCTTCCCGGTCCTTGCCATGTGTAAGCAGTTTGGCCAATAGAGAATCGTAGTTGGGAGGGACCATATACTCCGCATAGATATGCGAATCGACACGCACACCCGGCCCTCCGGGTATATGCAGTGCCGTAATTTTTCCCGGGCAGGGACGGAAATCATGGTCCGGATCCTCCGCATTGATGCGGCATTCGATGGCATGCCCTTCGATACGCACGTCATCTTGCGTGATATCCAGCGGCTCACCCGTAGCGATCCGTATCTGCTCTTTGACAAGATCAATCCCCGTAACCAGCTCGGTTACCGGGTGCTCGACTTGGATCCGCGTATTCATTTCCAAAAAATAAAATTCGCGTTCCGGTGTCAGTAAGAACTCAACTGTACCGGCGCTGACATAGTTCGCTGCTTTGGTGCAAGCCACTGCAGCGTCCCCCATCTTTTGACGTAATTCATCATCCAGGGCCGGAGAAGGCGACTCTTCAATCAATTTTTGATGGCGGCGCTGCAAAGAGCAATCGCGCTCACCCAAATGAATCGCGTTGCCATGCTCATCCGCCAAAATCTGGAACTCAATATGCCGAGCCCTTTGGACTTGCTTTTCAAGATACAAACGTCCATCGCCGAAAGCGGCTTCCGCTTCCGCTTTGGCTGTGGAATACCCTTTGGAAAGCCCGGCCTCGGTATGAACCAAACGCATTCCTCGTCCGCCGCCGCCCGAACAGGCCTTAATCATAATCGGGAAGCCGATTTCACGGGCAATGCGGATTGCCTCTTCCCGTGTAGCCACCGGGCCATCAGATCCTGGAATCGTGGGAACGTTGGCATGTTTGACCATATCCCGGGCCATAGCCTTATCGCCCATGGATTGCATGGCTTCCGCGCTCGGACCGATAAACGTGATGCCGCAGGATTTGCAGATTTCGGCGAAGTGAGGCTGTTCGGCTAAAAATCCATAGCCGGGATGAATTGCCTCGGTGTCAGTGACTTCCGCCGCACTGATAATTCGAGGCACATTCAAATAGCTTTCGCTTGAAGGTCCGGGACCGATACAGACAGCCTCATCGGCAAAGCGGACATGCAGGCTATCCCGGTCGGCTTCAGAATAGACTGCGACAGTCTTAATACCGAGTTCGTGACATGCACGAATAATTCGGAGGGCGATTTCTCCACGATTGGCAATAAGAACTTTGCTAAACATCGAGATTTCAAATGCGCCGCTGACAAATCCGGGCGGGCAAACCGAATGGTTTCCTGTTCCGGGAATCGAGTCGGCAGGGCGCTTGGCCTTTCTTAGGCTAAGAGATATTTACACGGAAAAGCTGTTGGCTGAATTCAACCGGCTGTGCGTTCTCCACTAAGATCTCCTCAATGGTGCCCGACACACCGGCCTTGATTTCATTCATAACTTTCATGGCCTCCAGAATGCAAACCACGGTGTCCGGCGTAACCTGATCGCCCACTTTTACAAAGGGTGCGGCATCCGGAGCGGGCGCGCGGTAAAACGTGGCGACCATGGGCGATTCGATGAAGTGACCGGCAGCGGCAGCCTCCGGCTCATGAGCCGGACTTGCTGCGGGCACGGGTGCGGATGGAACCGTGGCCATGGCCACAGGCGCGCCGCTGCCGTGCTTACGCACCAATACGCGAAATCCCTCTTGCTCGACTTCAAGTTCTGCGATTTCCGCTTCTTCGGCAATCGCAATAATCTTTTTGATTGTATCTAGATCCATGGTGTACTCTCAATTGACAATAGACCAGGCAGCACCAAAAGAATCGGCCCACCCCGGTAAGACTGAGAAGATGAGAAGAAAAGTATGGTGGTCAAAGCCGTCCGGCGTCAACGGGTGATCAATTGGTCTTCCCAGCAAGACCCAATCTCCAATTAATCCAATTCTCCTATACAAAGAGTTACAGCTTGCCGCCAGTCACATGGTCAGCGTACAATTATGGACAGGAGATTTTAAATGGGCGATCTTTGGGCGGTTCTCGTATTCGCGTTGGTCATTGTCGCAAACGCTGTGTCCAGCTACAACAAGAATCAAAGAGAGAAACAAAAGCGGCAAACGATGCTGCCGCCCAGACCACAGGCTCCCAAGCCACAACCGTCCGCAGTTCCACAACCGTCACGGCCGGCCCCCGCCCCCAAATCTCAAACTCCGCAGCGCACGTTGTTCCCAGAGCGTAAAACAAGCCCCCAAAACCAAGGCCCGAGGCCCGATAGGCCCGGACGTGAGGCTCCCAATATTCCACCAAGAAGACCTGCTGCGGCTCCATCTCCACAACGCCCGGCAGAGCCTCGACCAGCCCCGGAACCGGAAGCGCCTCAAGCTCCCGACTGGGGCGAGATATTCGGCGATGCATTCAAAGGGCTGGAAGAAGTGTTGCGTGGCCCCCAAAGCACGGAGACGATTCCTGCACCCGCCCCACCCCGGCAACGTGGACAGGAACGTAAAGTCGGGGAACAACGGGCTAGAACCGATGGCCGACGGAGAAGGCAATCCGGCCAAAGACAGCGTCAACCGGACCCTGCGTGCGAATTCATAACCAAAGAAGTCGCTGCCGGAACGAAGTCCTTAAAACAGCAACCAGCTCAAAGCCAAGAGCTGCTCAGCGGCCATCATCCGGCCCGGACAAGTCTGCTTTTTCAGCCGGAAACTTTGAAACAAGCCATTATTTTGAGTGAAATTATTGGGCCGCCAATAGCCAAAAGACCGCGCACTTTCCGCCGGATGTGAATGAGTGCGGTGCCTTCTGCGACTCACACAAAACCCATAACACATTCATTTTATAGAACTTAGGATAGAGTTCAATCCTCTTGCACGTTTCAAGAGGCTTTCCTAAGCTGAAATACACAGGGAGGTCCGCTGCGAACAGCCTGGACCTCCTTTTTGCGTGCAAACAGAACGATGACCGAACAAAAAAATGTAGCCTTGGTCACGGGGTGCGCCGGATTTATCGGCAGCCGGTTGACCGAGCGCCTAGTGGGCTTGGGGTATTCAGTTTTAGGTGTGGACGCCCTGCGCGATGCTTATGATGTCAGTTTCAAAAGGCAGAATCTGGACACACTCGAGGCATTGCCGGGCTTTCGTTTCATGCAAATAGAACTGGAGAGCGCCGATTTGCCGAAACTGCTGAAGGACGTGCGAATGGTATTCCATTTGGCAGGTCAGGCGGGTGTGCGCGCCAGCTGGGGAAATCACTTTCAAGTCTACCTGCGCGACAACGTGATGGCGACACAATGTCTCTTGGAGGCATGCGTAAACCACCCCACGCTGGAGCGTTTTGTCTTTTCTTCTTCCTCATCGGTGTATGGCAATGCGGAGCAGCTCCCGGTTACTGAGGATGTCCTGCCGCAACCGGTCTCCCCTTATGGCGTTACCAAATTGGGAGCGGAGCATCTGTGTACGCTCTATCAAAAAGCGTATTCGGTTCCCACAGTTTCTTTGCGCTACTTTACGGTATACGGCCCGTGTCAAAGGCCGGATATGGCCTTTCATATTCTCTTTAAGTCATTGCTGACCAATACGCCGTTTGTATTGTTCGGCGATGGTGAACAAACGCGGGATTTCACATTCGTAAGCGATATCGTGGAGGCCAATATTCTGGCCATGCAAGCCCGGGATACATCAGGCGTGTTTAATATCGCCGGAGGCAGCCGGGTTAGCCTGAATGAAGTTATCAAAGCAGTTGAACATATCAGCGGCCGGAAAGTCATACTCGACCGGCGGGATCATGCGCGCGGCGATGCACGGCATACATGGGCCGATACACATAAGGCTCAGAAACAGTTGGGATACAAGCCGCAGGTCGCGCTTCAAGACGGATTGGCCATGGAATACGAATGGGCCACGCGTCTTTATGGTGTGGAGAAAACAAAATGAAAATTCTTGTTACCGGCGGGGCTGGTTTCATTGGATCTTTTTTGGTAGATCGTCTTTTAAAAGAAGGACACAAAGTCCGCGTATTCGATAATCTTGATCAGCAGGTTCATCCTGCAGGTGAAAAACCGGATTATTTCAACTCGGAAGCGGAATTCATCAAAGGCGATACCCGGGACATTGATTGTCTACGTCGGGCAATCAAAGGCCAAGAAGTGATCTTCCATTTGGCGGCCGCCGTCGGCATGGGTCAATCGCAATACCGCATCAAACATTATGTTGATGTAAACACAGGTGGAACCGCCAACCTTCTGGAACTATTGGCAAACGAGAAACACAGCGTGAAAAAATTGGTTGTGGCCGCATCGCAGACGTGTTACGGCGAAGGCTGCTATAAAAAGAACGACGGAACCCTGGTCTACCCCGGATTGCGCCCCGAAGAACAGCTCAAACGGCGTGAATGGGAACATGTGGACGAAGAGAGCAATCCGCTTACGCCTATGCCCACACCCGAAGACGGCGCGCGCCGCTGCTGGGCTGTATATGCTCTTACCAAACGTGACCAAGAAGACCTCTCGCTCGGAATCGGACGGGCCTACGATATACCTGTAACGGCGTTACGGTTTTTCAATGTTTACGGTCCCCGGCAGTCGTTGTCCAATCCCTATACGGGTGTCATGGCCATCTTTATGAGCCGCATGAGCAACGGTAATCAGCCCGTGATTTATGAAGACGGTCTGCAGAGCCGCGACTTTATTTCCGTTCACGATATCGTAGAAGCCAATATTTTGGCGATGGAAAAAGAAGAGGCTAATTATGAGGTGTTTAACGTCGGTACCGGCGTACCCACTTCGATCTTGGATGTCGCCCGTGCGCTATCCGAGTTTTACAATGCGGATATTGAACCGGAAGTCACACACACATACCGTAAAGGCGATACAAGACACTCCTTTGCCGATATCAGCCGGATACGTTCAAAACTTGGATTCGAGCCCAAGGTCACCATGAAAGACGGACTTCAAGAATTAGTAGAGTGGTCACGGGGCATCAAAGCCGAGGATCATTTCGAAAAAGCAGCAAAAGAGCTATCCGCTAAAGGATTGACCTAATTCAATAGCATCGTTTTTTATACCCGCCGACAAAACCAACGGCCCGGCTTGAAACCAAGCCGGGCCGTATTTTTTCGATTCGAAGAGAAATTCGGAATCAAGAGCCGTTAAGATACGGCCTTTATTCTTTTATTCCTCTTTTAAGTTGATGGCTGCATAAGCCGAGAGTTTTCCTCGAACGCGCAAGACCACAACGATTCCCTTTTCTTGGGCGCTCTTTTGAGCAGCCGCCCAAAATTCCGAGGGATTCCCGACTTCTTCGCGTCCGACCTCCAAAATCAAATCGCCACGCTGCAATCCGGCACGATCCGATGGAGAACCGGGAACAACCTGCGTGACAACAACACCTTTGGCATCCGCCTCGATACCGAGTCCTTGCTGTAATTCCGGTGTAAGCCCGGACACCTGAAGTCCCATTCTTTCGGAAATAGGGCTGGTAGCCAGCATCGTACCGGCATCGGAGAGTCCTTCTGAACGATTGCCGAGCGTCACGGAAAGTTTTTTGTGCTCGCCCTCTCGTAAAAGGGTCATTTTTAGTTCTTCACCGGGACGGCATGCCGCAACCTTAAAACGAAGATCGTTGGCATCCACGATGGGCTCACCATCGATCTCCAGAACGACATCACCTGATTTGATACCCGCGTCATCAGCGGGACTGCCTTCAAAAACCGTGTCGACCAAAACACCGCGTTCGCTGTCGATGTCCAAGCCGATGGCAAGTTCCTCCGTAAGATCCCTCATGGAAATGCCCAACCAACCACGTTCGACACGTCCCTTTTCGATCAATTCATCAACGATATCTCTGGCCATATTGATTGGAATCGCAAAACCGACTCCGGCATAACTGGCCTGGATTCCGCCGGTCACAATTGCCGTATTGATACCAACAACTTCACCGTTGAGATTGACAAGCGGTCCGCCGCTATTGCCGGGATTGATAGCCGCATCGGTTTGGATAAAACGGTCGTAACCGGTGATTCTTGTATTGGAGCGCCCAAAGTAGCTGACAATTCCGGCCGTAACCGATTGATCTAATCCGAATGGATTACCGATAGCCATAACCCATTCGCCCACCTTAACATCGTTGGAATCTCCGAGCGGGGCTTCCGTTAAATCTTCAGCTTCGATTTGAATAATGGCCAAGTCCGTTCCATCGACAGGGGCTCCCATCTCATCGACACGAATAAAATCGGCGCCAATTACTTTTGCCGGATATTCTTTATGGACTTTATTATCGCCATTGGTGCCGGTTGTTACGGTCACAACAATTTTATCGGCGCTCTTGCCGTCCTCACCGGAGACAACATGTCCATTGGTAAGGATATACCCCTTTTTGGCATCGATAATCACGCCGGATCCAAGCCCCCTGCGTTCCCGTGGACGGGGAGCACCATGAAACAGATCAAAAAGACTGGGCGGAACTTGCTGTTCCGATTCATCCGCCTTAACCGTGGATTCGATATGGACAACAGCGGGTGTGACTCGCTCAGCCACATCTTGGAATGCCTTCGATAGGTTCTGCAAATAATCCTTTGACGATTCTGCAAAACTATTGGCACTCACAAGAAGCACAAAGACCAGCATACTGGGAATCAGCCGTAGCTTTTTCATTTTGCCTTTACCTCCAATATATCTTTCACTCTTCGGCCTGAGTTCCTATGACCGCTTTCATTTAAAATCGGCCACCTTATTCGGCACGAGCAGAGATGGTTCCGAAAAACATCCTTAATTCAACGCCATGCCAAACATTAGGTAACGGCATTGCGAGCTGAGCCTTACAGGCAATTTGGCGCTGAAAATCATCTCGATAACCTGCCCACTTGTGAACCGCAAAAACAGGTTGCCGCATAAGGTCAATCATACGGACGGCCATCCACTTCGGTTACGCATGTTAATAAAAATAAACAGCCAGTCCATCGAAAGCATACAGAAAAGCCGGGCTCTCACCGAAGAGACACCGCATAATTCTACCCCTGCTCTATACAGGCATGTCCCGGAACGAAAAATGCGGTTAAATCCACTGGGGAGAGACTCCAAAGCCTGCCAATCGATCTCAAAATTGGAAACCTCTAAACGCCGAACCGTTTCTGTAAAATAATCCCGCCAGAACTGCGCCGCTTTATACATGGAGTACATTTGTACCGTCCAAGTATCGGAATTCGTTCCAATTAAAAATGCGGCGTGCTCGCGCCACGGCGAGACATGGCAATAATCCGCTGCTATGGACGCTGGCGGCGATCCCAAACAGCTTTTAAATCTTTCCAACTAATGAGTTTGATTCCCTCATCTTCAATTAGTTTACGCATCGCCGGATCGGTAAAAATCTCATAATCCATTTCGCGCTGCCGGTGAGCGTTGGTTATGGTTGAAAGTTCCGGGCCGGGCAATCCCACATGAATAATCAGCAGATTGACTCCCGGCTCAAGACTCCGGATCGTTTTTTCATACCATGCACGGCTCTGCTCCGCCGGAACATCTTGAATCGACAGCAAAGCATCGATCATGGGATAACCGCGTTTCTTTAGGTCTTCCGCGGCGGCTTCATCAAAAGATTCCGGCTTTCCCCAACGCTTAATATTCCGCTCAGTCATATTCATTAACATGAAGGGGATATCGTACTCTTCCGCGGCCTGCATAGTCGCCTGAAAGAAACCGGGATGATAATAAAGCGTACCCATGTGCGAATCCAAATGGCTCGGTTTCAATCCCAAGCGCAAAGCATGTTCGATCTGAGCCCGAACCTCTTTTCCGACTTCCTCGGGTTTTGCCGCTTGGATCGTCCCCATCACGCTTTTATGCATGTACCCCTGTTCGTCAATCAATCCCGGCACTTCGTTTCGCGGAGCCAATGGCGCCCAACGGAACGCGCCCCATTCGGAATTCATCGTTAAATGTATTCCCAAATCGAGGCCGGGATTTTCTTTGGCCATTTGAACCAATCCCGGCACCCAGGGGCACGGCATCATTACGCTGCTCGAAGTGACAATCCCCTTTTTAAGCGCATCGATAGACGCATGGTTTACATTATTGCTCATGCCCGCATCATCGGCGTGGATAATCAATAAACGAGCATCCTGAGGCTCTCCCAGTAGTTCTAAGGTGTGACTGGTTTCGGCTCTGGTGTTCATGGCAATAAGAATGGAAAGACAAAGCGTGAGATGAGATAGTTTGAATCTTTTCATGGTTTCTCGTTTTATATCCGGCAAAGTAAGGAATTGAATAAGGGTACGAGAGAGACAATAAGCCGTCGAGAGACCCCGCTCCGGCTTTGCCCGCCGGATCAAGCCTCCAGGATACGGCGATAAACTGGAATATAAGTCTCAACAGCCGTCAAGTAGTTTTCGATATAGGCAAGATAGCTTTCCCGGACGGTGTCGGTCATAGCGGCCTGTTGATCCATGCGCAAAGCGATGATCTCATCGGCTTCTAACACCGCCTCTAAAAGAGCGCCGGAACCGCCTGGCGCGCGGACCTGTTGCCGCCACATTCGAACCCGGTCCAACAAGGTCATATCTACCGGAGAATAAGAGCGAAGAACATCGCGGCAAGATACGGCCTCAGCGGCGGATTGCTCCAAAATCTTCAGCGCATCATTCAATTCGTGCCGCCATTGTCCGCTATGAGAGACATTACCGGCGATTTCCCGGGCCAGAGCCAAAGGCTCAGGGATATCGGCGACAGCGCGTTTGGGGGCGGCTTCCGATAAAGCGCAGATTGAAGTGCCGTTAATTTTTGCGCCTCCCTCAGAGGCATCGATCACTTGCCGCCCACTGCTGCGTATCAGTCTTTCCAGACCACGTAATGCATCTAAAAATCCCGGCGTTGTTGGGACTGATTTTTCCCGGACGCCGGGGATCCAAGGCAAATCGGCAAGTTCTACATCACGAATGCCGCGTGCATCATCGCCCCAATAATGCATCCCCTGCCCTATATCAACTTGGCTTTGAAGGGCCGTATCCGAAGCATGACTTGGCCCGCCACCGGGGAGAAAAGAGAAATCCACACCGGCCAGGACAATCGGATTGCAGCCCAAATGCACCGCCAGTGAAAACGCCGTATGAACGGCCGTCTGTCCCATGGGAAGCGCATCTTGTTCCTGTAATGACAAGGAGGGCAATGCCTTATGAATACGCCGGCAACGATTGGGAGACAGGAGCCTGGCTGCAAAAGGAATCTCTAAACCGCGTGGATCCAGCTGAGGATCGAAAACCAAGGTCGTGGCATCCGGTCTTTTGATTCGCTCCAAATGGGCCAGATTTTGAGGATGGGCATCTTTGGCCGTTACGAAATGCAACGGCAATCCTGCATCGAGTATTCGCCCTGCAATGGTATCCGCGGCAAAAAATAAAGATGAAGAAGCAAATTGATGCAGATCAGCAAAATTCCCATCCAGGCTGGGGCCCGCGCCGATTATGAGTGCGGGCGTTCCCGTAAATTTCCCCCAAAGGGCGGATAGACGGCACGCATGGGCAAGCGATGGCAGGTTTGCAATTAGGTTTTGTTGAATAAGCGGCCCCTGATTGCGCATATGCTCAACAGTGCGCTGCAATTCAGCTTTGATCTGAGATAACTCCAATAGATATTGCATATCCCGGGGATCGGCTCGCTGCTCCAAAAACGGCGCCGGGATCAGTTCCAATCCTTCTACAAGCAGATGCACAAGCCGGCCGCTAAAAAGATCATGAACCTCTTGTGGCTCGGGTCCGGAAAGAACCTCAAGAACATTGCCATCCCAGGGCAAATTGGCGGGATTCTCGAGGCGGGCGAGTTCTACGATTTCAGGTGATGATTCAATTACGGTTAGCCTGCGAATTGCCCCTCCGTATTCACGAAGGATTGCGGCCGCCGGATACCCCAAACCAAGGCCTATTAGAATTATGTGACCCGCCCCCTGCCAAGTGAGATTATCCAGCCAACGTTTTGCTTCTTCATTAGGACGATAGCGGCTGTGAAGAGGTATCCAACGCCCTTTGGCGTCGGCAATTTCGAGAGTGGGCAATCCAGCTCGAGTCGATTGAAGCCGCAGAGATTCGGCGGTCACCTTAGGTCGTCATCCAATCCCCGGTCGTCTTGTTCGTCCGGCCCTTTGCTTCGAACATCGGGATACAATCCGCCTTCATCCTCAAAAAGCGCATAGACGAATTCTTGGCCCCACATATCCTGCTTATTCAGATTTTCCTCAACATAAGGCCCGGACCACTCCGCGATTCCGGGATTGCGGCGCAAGGCTTCGAGTCCTTCACCTTCACTCGGATACCGTCCGGTCTGTTCGTGAAACGATTCCAATCCTTGGCGGTAGGCCTGCAATGTTTCGCCCATCGTTAAATGAGAAATCGGCACAATCAGTTCCGGAATAACTTCGATTTTGGCCGGGAGCATCATTGGACGGGTCGGCCATGCATCCTCAACTTTTAGAGGAGGCAGGGGAATCCGCCAATCGAGATCGAGTTCTTCAGGCTGCCACTCATCCCAAGACGCAAGCATTTGTCTGTAGGAAACCATGTCTGTATTTTCAGCCGGATTGTTATCGGATTGATTGCAAATAAACATCTGCCCGGGATCGACGCGGTAATGCCCCATCATGCTCCCGACACCCGGCGTAACTGTAATCGACTCATCCAAAGGACAGATACATGTCTTTCCTTCAGAGTCGTTTACAATCACGACAGTCCCGCCGCGCGTAAAGAAATAAACATCCCCGGTGCTTAGTTTAAGTTTCCGGGGCGAGGGCATTTCATCGATTTTTAAAATCAAGAAACGGTCTTTTACATTGAATGAAACACGATATGTAAATACCTGGGCATCAAAAGCATTTTGCTCGAATTGAACTTGGCTGCCCTCGGGAAGATAGAAATGAATGATATCCGACATCGTTAAATGAAGGCGGCTATTAGCCATAACTTGCACAATACTTCCGTCTTCGACCGTCCCCCCCCCTTGCAGTGGAGTTCCCAGAGATACCTGCCCCCGGGAGACATTCATGAAATAGGCCCATCCCCGCAAATCATCAATCTTTATTTCTGAAGATACTCGTGGCGGTTCCCGCAGAACCGCTATACCTAAGCGGCTGCGCAAGGAAGGCAGCAATTTCCCTTCGCGCACCAGATTGACCAAAATCTCACGTTCAGACGCTTGTGTTTCAACTTGCGGCCGTTGCTGCCGGCCCATAATCAAGCTTGCACTAAGCAAAAGCCGGCTGCCATCAATTCCGATCTCGTAATATTTCTCGTTGTTCAGCGTACGTTCGCCCAAGACATTGCAGATCAGAACCGTCCCATCACGTAACGTCAACACATCGGCATACGACATAGTTGCCGATAAAGACAGCAACGAGATAAATACGACGAGCCACACGATGATTGAGCGTTGTGATTTACGCATCATGTCTTTATCTCCGGAGCCCCTAAGCGATTGATGATATGAGCGGCATACCCCGCCCCAAATCCGTTGTCGATATTGACGGTAACGACACCGGCGGCACAACTATTAAGCATCGTCAAAAGGGCGGATAGCCCCTGAAAACTCGCGCCATACCCTACGCTGGTGGGAACACCGATCACAGGCACACGGGCCAGGCCGCCAACCACGCTGGCCAAGGCGCCTTCCATACCGGCGACGACCACGATTGCGCGGGCTTTATCGATCACATCGAGCCGGTCCAAAAGCCGGTGAATTCCCGCCACGCCAACATCATAGGTTTCTGTGACCTCCGAGCCTAACATACGGGCGGTCACAGCGGCCTCTTCGGCCACGGGGATATCACTCGTGCCTGCGCACAAAATCGCAACCTGCCCGATTGTCCGGGGCATACCGTCGGCCCCGGGGACAGTCAATACCCGGGAACGTTCATAATAAACCGTCTCGGGATGCCGTGCCTTAACCAGCTCGGCAAGTTCGGGATTTCCCCTGGTGGCCAACACCGGGCTGCCGTGATCGACAAGGCGATCAACAATATGCACGACGTCTTCGTTACGTTTCCCTTGGCAGAAAATCACTTCAGGTATTCCTTGACGGACACGGCGGTGATGATCCACTGCCGCAAAACGAAGGTCTTCTACAGGAGCGTATCGTAAGCGGCGCGCAGCGTCTTCTACGCTGCATGTCCCTTTGCTGACCTGTGACAGCAGGTCGGTTACCCAATCGGCTCCATGGTTTGACTGATCGTTGGCCACGTGGAATTCCTCTCATTAGCAACGGCCGTGATGAAAAGCAGGCCGGTGAAATCATCTATTCGATGCGGATCGGCCGGGTTTCAGCCAAAATCCAAGTTTGTTCCAAGAGATGCCCTTATTGACGGCATCTCTTCTTGTCGCAACTCAAATCGCTCAAGATAATGGTGGCTGAGGGGTGTCAATTCGGCAAGGGTTTTCGGAGAATTGGACAATCTCGAATCTACCGGCGTATCCCTGTCAAATCGGGGAGAACGCCTAATTAAAAAGCACCGGCTGGTTGGCCAACCGGTGCTTTGGATTCGATAGTTCGGACTTACGCGCTTTTACGCGGCAATAATATCAACATACTTACGATTGCGGCGGCTGCAGAATTTCACTTTGCCAGCCGTGAGAGCAAACAGAGTATCGTCACCGCCACGGCCAACGCCGTTGCCCGGATGGAATTTGGTGCCGCGCTGGCGAACAATAATCTCACCGGCTTTAACAGCCACTCCGTCGTGACGCTTGACGCCCAAACGTTTGGCATTACTGTCGCGACCATTGCGCTGCTTACCACCACCACTTTTTACGTGAGCCATAATAGCCTCTCAGAAACAAAGAAATTCATTGCCCATTTCCCATGGACAGAGCTAAGGAGAATGCCGCCCTGACGTCTACAAGTCAAGGACACAGGGTCCGGATCAGACCGGGGATCAGAACTTCTCGCGATAAAGCCGGTTAAGACGTTCGTCAGGCAGTTTCGAACGAGGTGGCGACTTGGGTGTCAATCCGGAAGGAACATCGTATCCGGTAATGGGGACATTCGGATCGGAACGAACCGAAACCGGCACTACCGTGGCAATCTCAAACTGTTGTTCTTTCGCACCAACCTTGCGGCTGTAAGTCACCAAAAGCTGCACTTCAGCATCCTCAACCCGCGTGGGCTGAAGATAAATCTCGTGACGGTTACCGACTTGTTCCTGATCAAGATCGTAGGGCCAAGCATCATCAATGTTGTTGGTTAACGAAGTCTGGGATCCCACGCCGGTGGCTGTAAACAGTCGAACCAGGCCGGAGTCATCAAGAATTTCGATATTAATTGTGCTGTCTGCGTCATCACGGGAAGTTTCATTCGAAAACATAAGAGGTTTCCCGCCGATCAAAACAGAGATATCCAGCCGGCTGGAGCTTTCCTCAAGACTGTCTTGGCTAACAACCAAAACAGGGGGCTGAACCTGAACAAGCAGCCGGTCCCCGGAAAGCGGATTTGTAGCATCCGAGCGCCCTGCCGAGTACGTCCCAACTCCTCCAAGCCCGGTAAAGATATCGGCTTGCGAAACACCTTCCGGCGGTTCCGCAGGCGACTCCGCAGTAAGTAAATCCAGAGTTACTTTCTGCAATTTCACATTATCAATAAAACCATGGCGCTCATTGGGCCGCCCCTGAAGGTCGCGAACGTGAATCTTTAGATAAGCCTTAAGGTCGGTAGGGACAGATGACTGAAGCAGGACAGTGACGGCATTCGTGGCTAGATCACTCGATTTGCTAACCTGAATTGTAACCGGCTCCGCAATCACGCCCGCTTCTAACGTAAAAAGCGTAATTTCAAGAATCGCATCGGGGCCGAAATAATCGAATTTAACTTGAAACGCCCGGTTAAAATCACTGCTGGTCAACACAATTGCAGGATGAATCGCGGAATCACCTTCACCGATGGCCAGAAAATATCCTGTTCCGCCCGTGATGAAATCGGATACCGGAACCACGTTTTGAGGAGCCGCCAACCATGGCCCAAGATCGCCCGATTCAAAGTCCGCATTCTCGAATTCGACAAAGCTCTGCGCCGAAGCATTGAGCGCCAATCCCGACCAGAAACAACCGGCCACGATTGCGAGCCACGCCACTTGACGTATGGTGGATATACGATTCGCCGGTTTCATGATTCTGTCTCCTATTGATCCTTCGCCGATGCTTTCGCAACAGCGGCGCAAAAGAACGAATTAATTTTAACTCATACCCAATCAGCGTCTATCAGCGCTGCAACCAAAACGAACCGAAACTAATTGCGATAGACCGTTTCGATCTGCCGTTCGGCAGCCAGGTCTCCATCGCTAAAGGTACGGCCCCGGGTAATGATCGAAAACGCACGGGAACGAACAGTGATGAGATTGCTGAGCCGCTGCATAAGACGCTCCATATCTTCCGGTGTCAGCGGATCGGAGAGTCCTCCATGCAGATTGGCTGTATTCAAACGCTCACGCAGATCGCCGATTCCATCCCGTTTGTTGTCATAGGTTCGGTCCACGGGACGGCTTAGCATCGCCGAAAAACGCTCACGGCGCCCAAGGTGAGCAAACTCACCCAACAGGCGGCCAATATCTTCATAGGGGCCGTCATCGGGACGGCTCACAATTGTTGTTGCAACTAAGTCACTCGCATTAACACCCGCGCTACCATCCACATATTTAGGTCCGATCGTGGAATTGGACATGATCGTGCGTATGGAGGTATCGTCTAATGTCTTCCAGTACTGATTCGAACGCCCTGTGGTCCACAACCTGTACTCATCGAAGCCATCCACTTCTCCGGTGCTGTCGTTATCGTCATCCACGCCGAATACACCGAAACCACCATCGTGGCCTTCCGGACGGCGTCCTTCCAAGATGTAATCGGCCACCACGCTATTGAAGACCATCCGGGTCAAAACATCTTCAATTTCAGGCGCGTCTCCCTCCGAAAGCGGCGTGGCCGGAAGGGCCATAAGAACTTCGCGCGGAGCCGTATTGATATTGATTAGACCGCCGGTCGTAATCCCCGGCATGGTCGTAATCATGTTGTAAAGCATATTGTATTGGTTCTCGTATTGGTCCAAACGCTCGAGCTGGGCCAATGTCCTCCGCTCCTCAACAGAGCCTTGTCCTGAACCCGCAAGCCGGGCCAGATCGGGAACTGAAGTCTGACGGATCTGGTCATTAATTGTGACGCTCAAATCCTCAAGACGCTGTGAAATCAGCGGTGAGTTGACCGTCTCGAAATGTTTACCCGTCATAATGCGGGAAATCTCGCCAAGTGAAGCCAAACGGCCGTTCTTGACGAATGGCGTATTGTCGATGATATCGTTCTCATCCCGCTGCGAGGTGCTGCGAATCATGAACCTGCGCCGAGCCGAAGCGGGAATATAGCCGGTATTGTCACGCAAAGGCGTACCCGCGATTAAAGCGCGGCGGGCTTCAGGAACCGAAGTATTACGGCCCCGGCCACTGATTTCGATGTGATGGAAATAGTAGTTATCGATCAGCGGATCGATTCCGGTCGTATATGCCGAATAATCGGTGACTGTTTTTCTTAAATACAACTTCAGTTCAACGATTGGCTCGTCACCCGACTGACCATTCAGATCGTCATCATATCCCTGGAAATTGCTAACGTTGCTGTCTACCAGCAAATCGCCCAAACAGACCGAACCGGCGGAATCGCCGTTGCGCAATTTGGCAAATTCAGTAAATCCGAAAGAACGTGGAGCGTATGCATTGGCAATCGCAACCTCACCAACAGGCATTGGGATATCGGTATAGAAATTCATGTTGGCGGCGCCGCCAACTATGCCTTGTTGATTAAGTGCACGTACCACATTCACAACATGATTCCTGCCAAAGACACGTATATTGATCGTGTCATCGACATCAGGATCGAATCCGGCACGGACCAGTTCGCGTAATCCCAGCCGCCAAGTGAAAGAAACAATATCGCCTTTCACCGACCGCGCATTGTCAGCGACGGCCGCGGTGACATTAACCCGGTTTTGATAGTTTTCAAATCCGCCGACTCCGCTGAAGAAAAGCGCCTGACGGTATTTCATTCGATACTGCTTATCCAGCAGCGGACTGCCTTCATCGCCTTCTTCCGGCCATTCGGTTTCTTCGATTCCTAAGTCAGAATTAGGTCCGCTTGCAAATGGTCCGACTTCGGGCAGACGCGGAACGTTATCTTTGGAACTTTCCGCCGACTTCCGAATCCGGCCTTGGTCGGGCGCATCACCAACAAAATCCCAGCCGCCTTGAGGTGGACGATCAACAGAAGTCCGGTCGCTGCCTGCGGTCAGGACGCCCTGCGGGATATTGGTTTTAGACTCACCGGGGACATCCTCAAAACCAAAACCTTCGCTCGTATCCGTAATGAAAAGTGTCGATTGTCCCTCGCGGCCTCCCGGCAAATAAATGCCATCGGTGGAATAGACCGGCTCAATAACAGCATCCCGTGCCAAGAGACGATACGTAGGCGTATAACGATCCGAATAGAGTTCATCGTCCTCAAACACCGAAGTATGCATCGGACCTTTGAAATTCACGCGCTGTTCACTAATGACTTCAGTCGGATCTGCGCGCTCAGCCGATTCCATGCCCCGGTATCCGGGCACAGCGATGATATCCAAACCGCGGTCGATAGTATAAGTTCCGTCCTTGATCGACTCGCTGTTGATCATGGTGTCGCGGAGATAATTCACATAGTTGCCGGAGATATGAACAACCAAGTTATTGAACGTTGTTTCGTATCGGAATTCATCAATGAGATTTCCGGCGGGATCGTATAGACGGATATACTTCTCTTCCCGATTGTCAGAAAGAATATCTTCCTCACGGTCGACCACTTTGAAACGAGTATCCGCATAAGGAATGCTCTGTATGGGATTATAGCTGGTACCGACATCAGATCTTTGGGTACTGAACGCCTGCGCTGCAGTTTGTTCCAACTGAATAACCCGGTCAGCCAGCGTAGGCACCCTTGCAGAATCCACATCCGGATAATCGTTTTGCAGGTGCGTTAGAAATGAAGCCCGGTCCGGAACCAGAACAATGGAGTTATCTTCCCGGCGCACTTGGCTTGAGGTCAGTGAATCCGAATAGGAACCGTCGCCGCTCCTGCGCAGAAGTTGATGTTCGTACGGCGCAAACCCGGCCGGGTAGCCATCGGTTACAACATCGCCATCGTCACCCACAAACAGCGGTTTAATACGCGGCAAAACAACTTCGCCGTTTCCTTGGTTCGGTTTGATAACGTACTTGCCATAAGGCGTCTCTACTGTCCAACCGTAAAGATCGATATCGTCCGGCGAAATGTTGACCAACTCCACAAACTGGCGGGTCATATCGATCAATTCGATCCGGTCAAATGATGTCGAGTAATACTCACGCGAGGAATTGAGTTTATTGACACGCAAGGCCACGATCTGAACCGTGAGTACGCCATCATCGCCAACCGTAATGCGGCTAAGACTGTCATTGGGATATCTGGGAGTCAGACGATAAGGCAACAGCAACTCATGCCGATGCTGTTTCCCGAAGGTCGAGGTAATATCCGCACTTATTCCACGGGTGTTGTATCCCTGCAAAGAGCCGAGCGTGAGAGAACCGGTTTGACTTGTGCCCACATAATTCGGAGGCAGCTGCGGCATGAAACCGGCAAGATTAAACACAGTCACTTCCCGGGCATCGATAGCCTCAGCCGCAGTGCCCGCCAATGCGTGGGCATCCATGAAAGGATCGTAATAAGCCGCCAAGGCTTTGGTATCGGACTCGGGATCGCTTAGATCGGCATCGTCGTCACCAAGTGTTAAAGTATTTCCGCTTTCATTGACCAACAGCTGTGTGTCGGAACGAAGCAGAATGGGCTGATTATTAAAGACATAGCGGACTTCCGGCTCCAACTTATGGAACGGATGCAAAAAGAGAGCGAAGTCGTATTCGCCCGGCGGAATATTATGAAATGTCCAACTGGCGACTTCCGCGTATTGGCCAAGTTCGGGTTGCTCCGCATCATCCGGCGGCTTGATATTGGTCACTTTGAAAATGGTATTGGGGGCCAGCGGATCGAATGTCCCTAAATAATTCGGGAATAGCGGATGCTCGGTTCCTGTGAATCCGCGATAATAGAAGTCCGTATTATCAGTTGCGCCCCAATGGGTGTCGAAAATTTCCAGATCGGCTCCACCCACCCCGGCTCCTTGCACAGCCTTGCCGCTGGAACCATCATCATCGATACCTTGTTGATCGATACTAAAGGTAGTGCCGTTGCTTAGATCGAATCCGGTTCGCAGGCTGCCATCGGCCCCGATCATGCCGGACATGCTAACCGCCTCTTCGGCTTCCAGCCGAATCATGGGCTTGGCCATCACTTCATTGATTCGCACGGCTTCGGTTCCGCGATAGCGGGTAGGATTGGTCATCGCAGGCGGATTGGGCAGCATCATCCGCGTATCTTCTTGGAACTGAACTCCGGCGCCACCCGCTGCGCCGGAGAAACTCTTGGGATGCATATTCAGCGCGCGCTGACGGCTGGATGTTAGGCCGGTGTAAAAAACATGCTCGGTTACCGGATCGGCCAAAACGAAATTTCCTTCGGTTTGGTTGATCTCAGAGAGAACATCCTCGTCATCGGTAACCGGCATGGCCCGGAACTGATCGATATAGTCCATCAGATTAACGATGAACTGAAATTCGGGCGGATCTTCATCCATACGGCCGTCTTCATCATCGTCAAACGCGGCGATGTAAAGTTCGCCGGGTTCATCGACAAAGCCGTCGCTATCGTTATCGACACCATCGCGCTCAGGACGGAACATCGCAGCGATAACCTGTGGATCCTTTAAATCGGCAAATCCGTCACCATCGTCGTCCGCAAAACTGGTCTTTTCGGCGCCAAAGCGGTAGGCGCTCAGATCCTGGTCATCAACAATATCCAAAATATAATCCGGGGCCTGAGGATCTTCGTCAGGATCCGGTCCACCCAAACCGGGCAGTCCTTCACCGGTGCCATCGCCTTCCGGATCTTCATTGAGATGCCATTCGGGATCATATGTAGCAAAGCTATCGCCGTTAAAATCGCCGTTGTCATCGGCGATCCGGTCTCCATCCGTATCGCGGCCATTACCTTCCCGCGTGAAACCGGTAAGCAGATCAGACTCTTGTCGAGGCGAACGAATGCGCTCTCCGACTTCAATTTCAGGGCCGTTAACCTCACCCATGCGGATCAGGCCACCCTTTAGAATTTGATCGACCTGCGGATTCACATCATTTTGGCTGCCGTCACCGTCGCTATCGCGTCCATCCGAAGCAAATGCCAATGCGGCCTGATCGACTTCACGATGACCATCGAAATCGGCCGATGGAAACTGATTGCCATCCCAGTCATCCGAAGGTTCATCAATTAGACCGTCGCCATCGTTGTCTTTGCCGTCGAATTGAACTTCATTACCGGCCTGTCCATCACCATCTAGATCCAGGGAACTACCCGGCCCTTCGGTTTCGGCTTGCCAATCGCCATCGTTGTCTACATGCAAACGGAAGAGCGCTTCAATCGCCAACGGGGGCGAAACACTGTATTCCGCGCGGTCTTCCTCGGTTAATTGCGCCGTCCACGTATTGGCCAGATTCGGATTAATCCGTAAGAAGTCGGATTCAGGACCGGAAAGCGCCAGAGAAACCTGATCGGCCTCGCCAAAAATCGTGGCCAAATGCGTCAAACGCCGAACAACCGTATCGGCCTCGGTCGTACTGGAAAAAGCCGACAGTTGTTTCAAGTCTTCGAGCGTAACCAACGGTGTATCGTCATCGGAGGGTCGAAGCGGATTAAACTCATCAGGCTCGTTTGTGCCTTCATCTTTCTCATCGACGATTCCGTCACCGTTATTGTCGATACGATCACCCGGTAAATAGTCTTTTGCCTGTTCGCCCTCGGCCAGATTCAAGCCGATAGCATCATCGATCTGTAAAACCGTGGATGATTTCAAAGACGGTCCGATATAAACCTCAGTCTCGTCATCAATCAAACCATTTCCGTTGTTATCCTTGCCATCACCGACAACAACAGCCGGTATGGAATCGATTGTGCTTATGCCGTTAAAAGCCTCATCCAAATCCACGGATTTAAGGATGCCGCTCTCACCATCGCCGTCGTCATCATCATTGGAGCCGGGACTGCCGTTATCGCCCTGACGGTATTGGACAATGGCTTTGGCAAGATTTTCACCGCTGATGCTGGGGCTTTGATGGCCATATTCAACAGCACCCAATACAGCCTGCAAAAATACGGGTAAATCCAGTTCAAAAGATGTCACGCCTTCGCCAACTGAATATTTGCCGTTTTTGCTGAGGTTCCCGGCCCAATTCAAATCAATCTTGCCGGACTCATCGAAAACGCCACGGGCATCTAAATCGCTGTCGAAACCCAAACCCGGAGGGATCGTTCCACCGTCAAAATAACGGTCAATTCCATCTTCATCGACGAGATCGTCTTCATCGTCGTCGTTCGTTTCACCTTCATCGATCTGCTGATCGAAGTCGTCATCAATTCCCGCGATTCCGGGCGCATCGTCACCCTTATAATTGGGATACAAGCGTTCGTTACCGACAGCCGAAGCATCGCCGGGAGGATCTTCATCAATTCCCGCGGCGCGCAGAGGCAAGTAGGTTTGTCCACCGCCCTGACGGGGGATGATGTTGGTGGCGACCTGACGGCTGTTCGATGATAAACGCAGTTGCGAAGTGCGGGCATCCAAAGAACTATTGGTACCCATATTCAGCGCAAATCCCTGCAGGGCCGGATCGACCAGAGATACATAACGCGGAGACCTCTTTCCCAAAACCGTGCGTTCACTGATCGGAGCATCCAACATTTCAAGTTGGGAGCGGCCACCTTCTTTGGCGGCATCGGAAAGCTCTTCGACTTGGGCGCTTCGCGAATAGGTATCCGTAGCCAGCTGCTCGAGTTTGAGTGTATAGGTGTAGCTGAACAGGATCAGACCGAAAACGGTCAGAAGTGCCAGCACGGTTAGGATGGCCACACCGCGTTCGTTTCGGCGCGCCTGCGCGAAAGAAATACCAGTATTTTTATGGTTCGGCTTCTTCATGTTCCTGCACATCAGTCGTTTAAGCGCCCACATTCTGATTCGGCAAATAGACCCGCGTCGTGTAAGGAGCGGGAGCCAAAATCTGATCTCGATCCTGCACGTAGACCGTAATTTCTACGAACAGTGGTAAACCATCGGATTTTGCGCCAACTTTGCGGCTAACAGTAGCTGCTTCTTCTTGGGATCCAGCGGTGTTCAGCAAATCGGAATAACTCTGATATCCAAACTGCAAAACCGTCCCGACCCGCGTACGCGGCAGCATATCCGCGGCTTCGTTACAGATATGGAAGGGATACTTTAACTTGCCCTGTCGTTGGTATATCTCAATATCCAGCGAAGCACTCGCGGCATTCCGGTCACTAACCGGAGCTTGCGTGAAAATGTTCGCCGTAGGAGCAACCAAACACGTCTCGCGGGATGAATCCCACTCAAAAGCGCTCCGGTAAGCGCTTCGGTTATAATCGTAATACCAATACGTGAACCGCAACCCCCGGATGTCATAAGCCAACGTGGCCATATTGCTGCTGAGGTTCCCGGCTTCGTCATCGGTGACGTTATCCCAGATCGCCGTATATTGGCCGCCGGATACACGGGAAGTCTGCATAACCGGAAATCCATCTTGGGTGATATTGGCAATCAAATTCGGAAGCAGAGAGATATTGCTTTCTCGAAATGAGCCGATGCGGTTATTCGTATTTGAACTCTGCAAATCGGACGGCTCAAAACGGCGGCCGCGACGAACCAAACGCGTCCCCCGTTTGTTCAATCCATAGGAAACTTCCTCAAGCGCCAGAGTATTGCCTTCCGATTCAATCAAACGCACAAAGTGCAAAACATCGTCGGGATAGTCGCCATAGTCTTCATCAACAAAACCATCCCCATCATCATCGATACCATTTAAAGACGCTTCATCATCGCCGTCTGTTTTTTCATCACCGTCGTCATCCAAACCGGCTCCCGGAGAGTCTGAATCCAAATTGGAGTCATTGTGGATACCGGCAAAACGCAAACGGGGAACGGCTTCGTTCCCCTGGAGTACCGGCGCCACACTTTCCGGCGCGAGATAGGCGGTGCGAATCTCTTCGCTCATTAAATCCAGCGCGGTGCGTGCGACTTCATTGATCTGAATTTTGCGTTCGGCGATTTCACGCGTATCCAAAGTCGTCTTGAAGACCGCCGCAGAGACAGTAGCCAACACGCTGATGATTGCCATGGCCACCATCAACTCGACAAGAGAAAACGCGCTCTGTGTGGGACCGCCGATCCACTTATGCGTCATACTTTCGTTTCGGTTCATCGTTCTCACTCATGCACCGCTTCGCGCTCGTTCGGTTTTTCGTTTCGGCTTACCGTGCCGCCAAGATTGGGAACGAACGGGTTCGGTCCCGTAGCGAAATGAAACCAACGAGGCGGTACTCGTACAAATGCACATCCTCGTCGATTTGACCGTCAAAATCGTTATCCAATCCATCCGCCATTTCTTCGTCGATACCCCAAGCGATATGCCCAAAATCAGGCACAATGGAGCTGCGTAATGCGCCGGAAAGATTATCGGGGTAATTGGTTGTAAACAGTTTCAGATTCACGCGGGGATCGACGGCACAATCCGGAAATTCAATTCGGTCTTCCGGCGCTTCCGTCTCTCCGGAGATATTGGTGGCCGGGCCGCAATTGGACGATGAAGCATCATTGTTCAAACCGTCGCCGCCCCACGAAATGACGATTTCGACCTTTAACCAACCGGGCAATGGCGCGGCAATACAATCTTCATCGATTCGTCCATCGTAATCGTTATCCTGGCCGTCAAGCAGTTCTTCATCGATCAGCCCGTCGCCGTCATTATCGGCGCCGTCGCCCAAATTCCCTGTGGCATAACGTTGAGGGAAAATCGAAGCCAGCTCAGGAGGAACATCCGTATCGGAGACCGGCCCCGTAAAAATCTGCCAAGCATAACGATCATAAGGCGCGGGGAAACGCATGGGGCCCCAAGGGAAACGAGCCATTTGCGTATCGGCCAAACGGAACACACCACGGCCCATTACACGGTCATCAATCCCCTCATCGATCTGTCCGTCGCCGTTATCGTCCAGTTGGTTGGCTCTACGGATTTTGGCGTCATGAACCTCATCGAATACAAACTCGTCGTCTTTATCTTCACTGTCGTTCGCGCGCTTTTTATCTGCTTCGCCGTTAAAATCGTTATCAATGCCGTCACCGGGTACCAACGGACGGCGGCCGATATCCACGGAATCATAGGAAGATAAACGCCCACCCGAAGAACGTACGGCCTGAAGAATCGTGGCTTGTTGCGAGGTCGCTAAATGACAGTCTTCATCAACCAAGCCATCGCCGTCGTCGTCCAATCCGTTGCACCATTCTTCTTCAACAAAAGGCTCGGGATCGTAAGAAAAATTCCCATCCGGTTCGATAAAAGTGGAAACCCGGTAAGCACCCTGATGTGGCATACTGGCCGAATTCGCCTGGTCAGCGCTACCGCGCATCCCATCCCCATCGTCATCAATCACGCCATCGCCATCATCGTCGACATCATTGCCGAGCAGATAACGAGGCTCGCCAAAACCGTCAAAATCGACATCGGGACGGCCATTATTGTTGATATCCACGACTTCAGGATTATTCCGGAATTGCAGCGCCCAATCGTTATCATCGTCAAAACCGTTGCCGGGCAAGGGGATTAAGGTAATCGGATCGCCGGGGATAACCGGGAAATCGCGGCTGTCCGCTTTTAATCCCTCGAACATCGCCCGAGCTAATACTGAAGCTTTTGTGACATCTTCAGCACGTTGCGCGACCTGCAGACCGAGTGGAAAGACCTGCACGATCGACAATAATCCCAAGCCCAAAAGGCCGGCGGCGACAATGACTTCCAAGAGAGAGAAGCCTGCTGTTTGTGGATTTCGTTTCATCATTCCGTCCACTTTGAACCCACGCATAAAATTCGGTTTATGCCTCTGAAGCGTCTAGAGTAACTGTGCTCCAGGGCAAACCGATTCCGTATTCGTATTCTCGCACACGCCCCGTAAGGCGGAGGATTTCAATCGTTTTCGCTTTACCGCGTTCTTTGATGTTATCCACGCCATCATCTTCGCGGGTAAGCTTCTGTAACTGACTGCCTTCGATAAGTTCGGTATAGTATTTTTCTCCCCCGCTATCGCCGAGATCAATCCGCTCAGCCCATTGGATAAAATGCAGAAATGCCTGACCGCCACTCACCGAGTCAGCTTTGTTGCTTTCTTGGTAAACTCCCCGGTCAAAATACACACCGGCCAGTTGGCCGCGCGGATTAAATTCAACATAAATCTTGCAGTAATAGGAGTTGGCATCACTAATGTTCGGATCGTTGGCACTCCCTTTGGCAAAATAACCGCTTTCAGTATTGATACGCGGCGTCGATGTCCCCGGGAGGTAGATGCTGGCCACCGTAACTCCGCTGGTCAGCGATTGCGCATCCGTAATTTGAACGGCGTTGTCAGTGCCAAAGAGTGCACTCTCCGTACGTTTCTTTTCCGTCCAGACTTTGATTGGTGGATTAAGGCGGTCCACAGCCGGATCTTGATCGTCGGAACCGCTAGACAGCCGCTCGATGAGAATCACAACACGACGGCTTTCACGTAGAGCGACAGCATATTGACGGGCCTGGCGGATTTGGGCTGCAACCATTGATGATCCGGCGCCGACTTTGCTGCTGTCGATCAGGTTACGATACCCCACCGCTCCAACACCAATCATGAGACTGATGATAGAGAAGACCACAATGACTTCCAGAAGAGAAAAACCTGCTCTGAAATCCGGTCTATACCGCGCTCTATGAGTTAGGTGCGGAGACATCGCCATACCTCGATTTTTTTTTACAGGGATAGGGCACACTCGACCACTCGCCGAGAGGACCGGCTGCAACCCCACCCGTATCACATTCACTTCGCTCGTTCTAATCACTTAAGAATGCGAGGCTTACGTCATCGCATCCTAGTTCTCTGATCCACGCTGTAATATAACATGACCCTTCACAACCAACAACATAATCTTCCTGACACCCCCTCTAGACCGCCCCAAATAACGTAAAGACAAAAAGACAAAACAGGCCAATTTTGTTTGCACATAACCGATGATATCTATCTTGCTGGTATTGCAGAGCTTATTTGGATAATAAGAAGAGATATCGACAAGACACTCTGTCATAAAAGTAGCAACCTCTATTTCCGAAAATACAAAGAGACACCAGCATGTTGTCATTCCGGTAACAAAAAAGCGCCATAGACCAAAGCAACGAAAAAGCGTCAACCAAAGGCAACCATAGAGATATCCATAAGAATTTCATTGCCAGAGGCGGAACTTGCTATGTAGAATGTTTGGAGCCACCGGAATAAACACAAAACCATTGATCCATCAACGCTAATGAAAAAATCATCTCCTGAAATGAAAAGAGTTCATGTAATAGTCTCGGGACGTGTCCAGGGAGTCGGATTTCGTTACTTCGCGGTCCAAGAGGCACAACGGATCGGTGTAAAAGGATGGGTACGCAACACACCGGACGGATGTGTCGAAACCGTGGCCGAAGGCTCAGACGGCCAGTTGAACGAGTTTTTGGCAAGCCTGCAAACCGGCCCAGCGTTTGGCTATGTCACCAATTGCGATGTGTCATGGCTAGATGCCACAGGTGAATACAACCGGTTCAATGTGAGTTTCTAACTCAAATAGGCTCAAACGTGCCTGCGCACTTTTCACGACACACATTCCATGTTTTGGCGCGCAAAGCAGCTTCCTTCATTAAATCCAGGCAACAATCGTTCAAAGACGAGGCCAACTCGCGCGTCTGCTCCGGGCAGGGTCCGCCTGCATTCTTTCGTGCATTCAAATTGACAGACGGATCGGCGGCAGATCGTGCCTCATCTTCAGTCAAAGGAGACCAGCCATGCTCTTTTAGAGCGGCGCCTAGACTTTCCGGAGTAAGCCGACCTTCTCGCTCCGAACCTGCCACCGCATCGGCCACAATTTTATAGGCGGCACGGAAAGGCTGTTTTCGAGTCCGGGCCAACATATCCGCAACATCGGCGGCTTCAAGAAATCCCTGCGCGCAGGCGGCTCGCATCGCCTCCCGGTTCACAGTGAGCCCGGCAACCATTTGAGCAGCCAGGGGAGCCAGCCCCAAAACCTCACGTAACAGGTCCATTATCAAATACTTAGACCACTGCAAATCCCTGTGGTAGCCGGACATTTCGTTGGCGCCCAGGGCTAACAAGCTTGTGGAAAACCCCAGCGCCAAGGATGTCTTAGCCCGTGTAACCTCCAAAAGATCAGGATTCCGCTTTTGAGGCATAATCGAACTTCCGGTGGTGAGTTCCTTAGGCAGACCGATAAATCCGAAATTGGGCGATGAAAAAGCAATCAGATCCTGAGCCAGCGTGGCCATATGGCGTAAATAGAGTGTTATGTTGACTGACGCCTCGGCATCCGGTTCCCAACGGTTGCCAACAGCATCGGTGGGATGTTCGAGAACATGGTCAAAACCGAGTAATTCGGCGGCAAATCTCCTATCCAGCGGCCAAGAAGTCCCATAGCCGGCCGCCGCTCCCAGCGGACATACGTCAATATGACTGATCACATCAAGCAGCCGTCTGACATCCCGTTCGAGCGCCGAGGCATGGCCAAGAACCAGACTGCCCCAAGATGTCACCATAGCTGGACGCTGGTGCGTGAATCCGGGCATAACCGCATCGGCATGGTCGATTCCATGTTGATTCAATACCGAAAACAGTTTGAGAATCTCATAGCAAAGCCCAAGAAGAGCTTCTCGCAGCCATAAGCGCATATCCGTGGCGATTTGGTCGTTGCGGCTGCGCCCGGTATGCAGTTTGCCGCCGATTTCAGTTCCGGTCTTTTCGGTGACAAAACTCTCCACCGCCATATGAATATCTTCACAAGCCGGATCGAGTTGCCATTCGCCCTTTTCAGCGGCCGTTTCAAGCGCCTTAAGAGCCCTAAGAATGCTTTGCAGTTCATCGGCACGAAGCACCCCGGCACGATGCAGAACCTGTGCATGGGCTCGGTTGGTCCAGATGTCCATGGGCAAAAGCGAAAGATCGGCGGGAGGAAGAGAACTGACATCCCGCCCCGCACAAAAGCGGACCAGTTCCTCAGCAGCATTTCCCTTCCCTTTTGTTTGCCAAACCGGTTCAGCCATTTCGTAATTCCCTTTTAACATAAATTCAGTATTACGCCGTCCGATTATATGCGTATGTGTAGCCAACGGCGACGGTTAGTGAAGTTACAAAACAACAGCAGAGACCGTTTATTAAGGCAGATGCTCAAAACGGCGATATAATAAATATAGAATACAAAGGCGGTTGGCCTTTAGACATCTTGAATCGGACATCAGAAGCGAAAACAGGGCATATACCGCCGGAATGGTCCGGGAGACCGTGAGACGATAAAAGATCGGGATGATGGAGAACACGAGTTAACAGGGAGTTGAGGGCCGTTTCACGGAAGGTCCGGACCAGGAGGTCCCGATCATGAATGGCTCTGAATTCAAATTCGATTTCATCACTCCGAACGCACTCAACGCAACGATAATTGTCTGGTTTTTTGTGATTGTTGCCGCGTGTATCTGCGTATTTACTGTTGGTTCCTACCTTTGGAAGCGTTACCTGAAAAACCGCGAATTCCGTTTCGAAATGCAAACGCTGGGCCTGGATACGGAGCAAGAAGGTACCTTGGCGGCAATTGTTAAGCGCTACCGCATGGATGAGCCGATGAGCATTTTGCTTTCGGAACAGATATTCGATGAAATGGCAACCCGGGAAATGGTCCGTATCTTAAGCAGCCCCGCTTCTGCCGAAATCAAAGAGAAATATATCGGCGAACTGTACGATATCCGCCAACGCACCTATCAGCACGAATGCGAAGCGTATGAAGACTCGGTGGCTCAGTCAGCAAATACGCCAACATCAAATCCTGCGGGTGCCTAACACTTCCATATTGATATTCCCTTATCGTCATAAGACTTGGGAGCAAAACGGCTTGCGGTCCAGCAATGGGCCGCAAGTCTCATTTTTGGCAAATGAAAGGATTTTGAAGAAAGCCTGGCGATTGCTGCATCAATCGAGATTCAGCACCGCCATAAAGGCCTCTTGAGGGATTTCTACATTGCCGACGTTTTTCATACGCCGTTTTCCCTCTTTTTGGCGTTCGAGCAATTTACGTTTGCGTGTGATATCGCCGCCGTAACATTTCGCCGTAACATTTTTGCGTAATGCCTTAACCGTCTCACGGGCAATAATCCGGCTGCCCGCAGCGGCCTGGATAGCAACATCATATTGCTGCCGGGGAACGACTTTGCGTAGTTTTTGTACCAGCGCTTTGCCTTTTTCATAGGCGGTATCGTGATGCACAATAACCGAGAGCGCATCGACCGGTTCGCCGTTTACGAGAATATCGAGTTTGGTCAAATGCCCCGGACGGTCATCGATAAATTCATAATCAAAAGACGCGTAGCCTCGTGATACCGACTTCAGACGGTCATAGAAATCCGAGACAATTTCAGCCAAAGGAAATTCATAACGCATAATCACACGGTCAGGGCCGATATATTCCAGGCCCTTATCCATGCCGCGCCGGTCCATGGCCAGTTTCATAATCGAACCAATTGTATCCGGCTTGGTTATGATCGTTGCCTCGATAAACGGCTCAAGCAACGTCTTAATTTCATGCGGTTCCGGCAACTGTGAAGGATTGTCAATGATCAGTTCTTCGCCGTTTTCTTTATGAACCACATATTCGACATTCGGAGCGGTAATCACCAAATCAAGGTCGAATTCACGCTCCAAGCGTTCTTGAACCACATCCATATGCAACAAGCCCAGAAATCCGCAACGGAATCCGAATCCCAAAGCTGCGCTGGTTTCCGGTTCGAAATGAAAACCGGCATCGTTCAATTGGAGTTTTTCCAGAGCAGCCCGCAGCAATTCGAAATCGGCCGTATTCGTGGGATACATCCCGCAAAAGACCATGGATTTCGCAGGCTGATAGCCGGGCAAGGGCTTGGCGGCGGGATTTTTTTTCAGCGTGATTGTATCCCCAACCTGCACATCGGTGACTTCCCGGATATTGGCGACGATATACCCCACGCTACCGGCGGGCAGTTCCTTGGCGGGAACCGCTTTGGGCAGAAAAATCCCTACTTCTTCAATCTCAAAAACTTTTCCCGATCCCATAAACTGGATCACATCGTCTTTTTGAAATGATCCGTCAACGATACGAACATAGGCGATGACTCCCCGGAATTGATTAAAAATACTATCAATCACCAAAGCCCGGGGCGGCGCGGAGGGATCGCCTTGGGGCGGGGGAATCCGCTTGACGATGGCCTCCAGCATGTCTTCAACACCGCGTCCATCTTTAGCGCTGGTGTAAATGACTTCTTTTTCTTCTGTCCCCATCAAATCATGGAGTTGCGTCATTACTCCGGCGGGATCGGCGGCCGGAAGATCGATCTTGTTAATGACAGGAATGATATCCAGGTTTTGTTCGAGCGCTTTATAGAAATTGGCGACAGTCTGAGCTTCGATCCCCTGTGAAGCGTCAACCACAAGCAACGCGCCCTCACAGGCCGCAAGACTGCGGGAAACCTCATATGAGAAATCGACATGGCCGGGAGTATCAATCAGGTTGAGATAGTATTCATGGCCATCGCGGGCCTTATAGAGAAGCCGCGCGGTTTGGGCCTTGATAGTAATGCCTCGTTCCCGCTCTAAATCCATAGTATCGAGCAGCTGCTCCCGCATCTCACGTTTGGAAACAGTCCCCGTGGTCTCCAACAGACGGTCGGCCAGCGTGGATTTCCCATGATCGATATGGGCGACAATCGAAAAATTTCGTATACGATTCTGATCCATCGTGTTTTGCGGTTACTCTAATCTTAATTCAAGCGCTCCGGACGTTGGCGAACGAGAATCCAAGCCCATTAGGCTAAGTTCCGTCCAGCTGAGCAAACATATTTAATGGTGTGGTTGCCGGAGACAGGGCCGCGAGAGTATACGTTGAGCAGTTGACTGACTCAAACCAAACCATGATATCAACCGACATGGAACGATTACCACCATTGCAGACTTATCCTTCGAACGAGAGTGCAAACGAGACTTATGGCCCGGTACATCCGCCGGAAAGCGTGGCCATTCTTGTTCCTTGTTTTAATACATCCCAAACGGCCTTTGAGGTTCTACATGCTTCGGAGCCTTACGCACGTACGCTGCTGGCAATTAACGACGGTTCAACGGACGATACTGCTCATTGGCTCCACATAGCCCCGGCGGAGGTTCTATCTTGGGAAAAGAACCGCGGAAAAGGACATGTGATCGTTGAGGGCATGCGCCGTTTGTGGAATATGCCGGGATGGGAGGTCATGATCACGGTCGACAGCGACGGTCAACACAGCCCGGCTGACATCCCCAAGCTGCTACGCAAACAATTGCAGACCGGCGCGGATATCGTTGTTGGCTCGCGTGATTTCCGAAACAAGGGGGTTCCCTCAATCCGCCGCATGGCCAACCGTGTCAGCTCACGCCTGATCCGAAGGCTTACGGGCTTGGAAGTGCCCGATGTGCAGTGCGGTCTGCGGTTATTTACCCGGTCGGCCGTGCAAAAACTGTTGCCTCATCTCAAGGGCGGATCGTTTGAAGTTGAAACTGACATCCTGCTGCTGGCCGACCACTTGGGATTAACGATTCGAGATACATCCATTGAGACAATTTACCGAGTCGAATCGTCAAAACGCTCATCTTGGAGAGCGATACACCATAGCCGTCTGATTCTTAAGGTTTGTTGGAATCATCTTTGGGTGCGCAGAAGGCGATTGCCTCGAGGATAGGCATGCCATAGGGAGGTGTTATGAAAGGTCTGCGCTGGACACTCGTCATTGCCGTTGCCGTCCTCTTGGCATTTTTGGGTTATTCGTTCTTTTTCGCATCTGATGAGACACGTATTGCACGGACAATCGAAAAGGGCCGCCGGGCATTTGAAAAGGAACAATTGCTGCGCATGCTTTCATTCATTTCCAGCGATTACCGGGATGAATACGGGTATGAAAAGAGTTCGTTGCTTGGCTCAATGCGTACCTTTTTCTCAGAGCATAACGATATCCAAGTCAAAATTCTGAAAATGGAAATCACGGTTACTCCGGAAGACGGCGTTGCGGTTGTCAATTTGCTGTTGGCTTTCGGTGGTGATGTGGTAGACGAAAGATTCCAAGGCAGAGCCCTGCATCAGGAAGAAGGCACAAGTGTGCGTATCGATATGAAAAAAGAAGGACGGGCCTGGAGAGTGGTCCGTTTCTCAATGCGTTGATAGACAGTAAATTTCGTCGATAGACATACAGAAGGACTTTTACTTGGAGTGGGGTGTAAAAAGTTCCCAATCGATTGAAGTCACAACATCCGGATCAGGTGTAACAAACGCCTGGTATTCCGTATAAACATCATACGAGATCACATCTTCCAAACTGTTTTCATCTCCGACAATCTCAAAATCCATGCTTAGGATCGACACTCCGGCCGGAGGTTTAATTTCGATTGAATCGATTGCCAAAATATCCTCAGATGTTGAGCGCCTATAAATACTACGCCGGCCAACTTCATAGCCCTGCTCTTTAAGTATGATTTGGAAACGATTGCGTAAACGGATGGTCCAATCCACAAAGGAATCATCCTGAAAAGGGTACGTAACATCATGATTCTCGGGCAAGACAATCGAGAGACGCGTTCCGTTGCTGGCAAGCATCCGCACGATGACCATACGATGCGGCGCACCGGATTTGGCGGAAAGTCCCCGGCTGGCAATGACTAAGAGCCGCGCTTCACCTTCGGGTACGACTTCATCAATCTCTTGGGCGGCGGCATCCGGAATCATGACAAGCGCACTAAGCAACAGGCCCACGGAAAGGGACGCAACGGTACACAATAACCGCTTCCTAAACACACGCCGCGTCTCAATAGATTCCGGTTTTGGGGTCAATTCCATGATGCGAATTCTCCTTTTCGAAGAGTAACATAACCCGAGAGGCGTTTCCCGTCGGCACATCCTTCAGGATCTTATCGCTTTTGCATCGTTCCAATGATGCCATTACCGAATACGGTTTGCGCCTTATGTGCGCCATCTTTTTCACCTATGGAACGTAATGATCCAGATTGCGGGACGTCTGCTAGGCGCAGCTACCCCCAGGCAAACCAAGTGAGTTGCTAACATAAATTGTGACCGCAACCGAGCCCAGTTCAATCTAGCTGATTGCTGCGGAGGTCTATGCCTAAAGATATTCAACAACACCGCAGGTGAAATTGTAACGGTTGGGATGAGGACAAAATTGGGCTTTCTACCTTGAGGATCACAGGCAGGCCAAATAGGATCTACCTCGATAGCCATTGCATCACCGTTTAGGGGGATCCCCTCCAAGGCGTTGTAAGGAAGGTATTGTAGCAATGAACCGAGGATCCAAAGCCGCAAAGAAAGGATACTTTAAAAGGAAGGGCAACATGAACAAAAAGATGGAAAAAGCTTTTAACAAGCAGATCAATGCCGAGATCTATTCTTCGTATCTATATTATGCCATGGAGGCATATTTCCAATCGAAAAATCTTAAAGGTTGCGCAACCTGGATGCATTATCAGGCCATGGAAGAGTTGATCCATGTCATCAAGTTTTCCGAATACATCAACAACCGTGGCGGACGGGTGAAACTTGAGGCAATCGAAGCACCACAGTTTGAATGGGATTCTCCTTTGGCAGCCTTTGAGGCGGCCTATGCTCATGAACAAAAAGTGAGCGGCTTAATCAATAAGCTCGTCGATCTTGCCAAAGAAGAGAGCGACCACGCATCCGATGCGCTCCTGCAGTGGTTTGTAACGGAGCAGGTTGAAGAAGAAGCGACGGTGGATGAGATCGTCCAGAACTTCAAGATTGCGGGAGACTCAGGACCGGGGTTGTTCATGATCGATCAGCAGCTGGGCCAGAGGACACCACCGGCTCCTCCGGCGGCATAAACCGGACAGCCTCTATCAAGTATTACAGGGCTGCGTATGTCATACGCGGAAAATACAATCTACATATTGCATACAAAAAGGCCCGCCGGTTGGCGGGCCTTCTCTATTCTGAAATCTTGAATGACATCGGCATAACGCAGCTTTTGCCATGACGTTCATTTAGCGCAATGCGGTCACTTCACCATCGAGGTTGAGTTTGAAGTGATGGTAGGGCTGATTGCAGGATGGTTCGCCATTGGGACCGGCATGTGCCACCCATGCTTCGCCGGTTGCGGGATGGAAGATGGCATTGTGTAGATTGCCCTTCATCGACACCGGACGCTTAATCAGTTCCATCAGTTTATTCTGATCAACCTGCCCATAGGCCGACTCCAGACGTTCCATAAACAGTTTGGCGCGATCCTGCCCGGAGATAATAATCGTATCCTTGGGCTGTTTGTTTAAGAAACCGCTCCAGTCGCCGCTCTTAAATAGAATCTGGAATTTAGATTCCTCCAAATCGAGAGCATCGACCAGAATTTTGTTCCCGCCAACATCCCCACTCGGTGCGGTGGGAAGATTGAAGAGACCGTAAGTTGTGCCCGGTTTTGTGAAGTGAATACGTTTGGCCGTCGAATAAACTCCGCGCGCATCATTAATCTTCGCATCGGAGATAACATAGTAATATTCGCACGTGCGCGGTGTGTCTTTCATCATTTTGACGGCTTCATCCAGCGTCGAGGCCGTCTCTGCGATTTCCCGCAGGAGGAATGTCATAGGCATGCCATCCCATGAGCCTTGGCCTGCACCGCCCATTTCACCGAGACCGATTTGCTGATCGTTCATGGCTGTGACTGTGCCTGAAAGGCCCGCGTAGCCGACATTCATCCAGCTGTGATGGTCTTTGGGTTCATAAATAATAATCACGGCGTTGTCTTGCAGCCCTCGATCGGTCATGTAATCCAAGATACGGACATGATACAAAGAGCCATCGGTAGTAGCGTCGCCCATCAAAGCGAAGCCGCTGCAATGGAACGCTTCGGGGAAAAAGTTCCCGGCCAATACGGTTTCGTAATCGAGCCCCGAACCTTCAGACACACCCCGCATCTCCTCAAAAAAGCGCTCGGGAACATGCGGCTTAAGCTGTTCGTGCATCGCCCCCCGGCCCATTTTGTACATTTTGTAGACGGGATGTTCGGCCATCTCCTCATTTTCGGTTACATTCAGGAGATTCTTTTTAATTTTATCAGCTAGCAATTTGCCGTGCTGATACCCCATGTCGTAATAATCACCCTTGAGGTGCAACACGAGCTGCCCGTCGATATTCTCTAAATAACCATCTCCCTCGCGGGCAACGATTTCTGACCATACGGATGTCCCCCCCAACGTAAGGACAAAGATACCGAGTACAAATAAAACGGATCGCTTCATGCGTACGCTCCTTTTTTCGAAACAAAGATTTACTGGATTTTCCTATTTTATCCTAAAATGCATCGTATAACGAGGACAGGTTAAGAAATTATTATTGTCATGGCTCAACACATTGAGCCGTATACGTTTCTGTCAAGACCCAAGGTCAATGAGCGAATACGGATCACGGTTCCCCGTTGGAGTCACATCCTGACAACAGATCAAAGCAGAGCGATGCTTCCACAATTCGCCATCCGTAATTGCCACCATTATCAATCATGTCAATCTCCGGCTAGGACTCGGCCAAGTGAGAAATACACAGAATAAAAGCCATCCTCGATCATAATCCCGGGGGTATATCAAGAACCTGCAAACAGGCATAATCGGTAGCATCGAAATCGAGGCCGGAAGCCTTCGCCAAAGGAGTGACACAATGGCACGTTTAAGTCTTGTATTCATACTAAGCGCCGTTCTATTGGGAGTGACGATTGTGAATGCCGAAGAACCGATCCGTATTGCAATTACAACCGGCGGGCACGGCTATGACCGTGAACCCTTCCACGCGGCATTCCGAAGCATGGAAGGTATCGAGTTTTTTGTCGCTGAATATCCCAAGGCCGAAGAACTCTTCCAGCCCGAAGTACGCAAAAACATCGACGTGTTTGTCTTCTACGATATGAACCGGGAAATCGCCGAGAGCACCAAACAGAACATGCTCGACATGCTCAAGGAAGGCAAAGGCATCGTGGCCATCCATCACTGCATTGCCAGTTATCCGGAATGGAAGGAATACACCAATATCATCGCGTCCCGTTATTTTTTGAATCCGGAAACCTTTCAAGGCAAAGCCTGGGAAAAATCGACTTACAAACATGATGAATGGGTGGATGCCAAAGTCGCAGCCAAAGATCATCCCGTAATGAAAGGTCTAAGCGATTTTCGGATTTACGATGAAGTCTACGGCAATCATTGGGTTTCGCCCGATGTTACGGTGTTGCTTACGACAGAGCATCCCGAAAGCCAAGGAGCACTGGCCTGGGCGCATACCTGCAAGAACGCGCGAGTTGTCTATATCCAGCTCGGCCACGGCAAAGAATCCTACGCCAATCCCAACTTCCAAACGCTGGTCCGCAACGCCATCCAGTGGGTGAAGAAATAAAACAGCCGCATAGGCGGAGGCGGGAGGGCGAACGTCCTCGTGAGCCGTTAAATACATTTGTATCTCCACATCCACCCAACGTTCTCCAACCGGGTGGCAAAGACAACTCGCTTGTCTGTGCGCCGCAAGGCGCAAGAGGTGGAATCAGGAAATATTTTCAGGACGCGCTTCAAGCCATCCACATGCCTTTTCTTGCAAACACACCAAGCGCTGAAAGCGCGCGGCGAATTTTATATCAGTGTCGAACAAACATCTGTGGCGGCTCATCGCCGCCTATGAGATGTCTCGCTAGGCATATTGGACAATGATATACCAATCGCACACCTCCAACAGTATTTTCAGGTCCATTGAGATGAATTACTGCTTTTTTGCTTTCCCAACAGTTGCGGCAACAAGGGTGTTCTTGGTTTTCATCATTGCTCTCATAATAAAATGGAGGACTATATATCATTTTCCCAAACTCACTTAACTTATCGGCAAGAACCGCTTTATCGTTCGTCAACTCAACCATTCTGGTTTGGATATTGAGAACTAGAGAATTTAGGGATACCATCTTTTCCTGAAGATCTGCATCCTTCCTTTTATTTGCCCAATCTGCAATCCATTTAATTAGTTTTGCTATTTCAAGCCACTCTTGCATAATTCGGGCCCTTATATCTTTTCAGCGTTATGGAAATTTCTACAAGAATCTCACTTTCTACTAACAGATATTATTTCTTGCCGCACGGCGGATTGTAATGTTCTCGAATTTCACTTTCAATCTGAGTGCGCCCCGCTGACTGCTGATTTGGCGTATAATAAACAGAAAACTTTATAGTCCCATAGCAGTTTTCTTCCCAACAGCCTGCTCGATCATGGCTTTCAATACGCGACTTGACTTGCGCGGACTCACCGACATCCACGACACTGCATTTTCCATCGCTGTAGCATAGAATAACATAGACACCTGAGGAGTCCTTCAAATAGGAACTATCGTCATAAGGGCCTTCAAATGAGTATTGACATATCTTGATAGCCATTTTATTTCTCCTTCTTTTTTTGTTTCAAACTGGAATAACTGCGAAAGTAATGTTGACTCACTCCTATAAATTTCGATATCTCAGCCGGGAGCACGTTAGGTCGGACAGTATCAAACCGTTTGTCAGTTTTGCTGATACCCAAAAAGTTTTTCTTTCCGCTGCCATTAATATCTCGATGTTATACGTTGACGTTAGACTGAATTCTGAATGGCTCGCCATTAGCTGCAAATTGCCGAAAAGTTTTGATTGTTAGTTCAGATAAATACATTAACTTGTTCCTCCTTATTCCCGCATCCAGAAACTACACGAAGAAACTTATTGAATAAAAAATTTGGCCGATAACCCGCCTCTTTTTCGCTATGGCTCGCTCCTTTTTCTAGAGACTCCCCTAACCGGCCTAATAATACGCACATCGCAAGTATCTGTCAACAATATAGAACAGAGTATCAATCTGATTTTCACATATCCTTTTGCGCTACAGAAGCATATACCTTTGGCGGGCCCATTCTATATGTTGTTCTTGTTCGTAAATGTCTATTAAACATTAACTTACGAACGACTTCGAACATTCGACATTGGAATTTCATCCCCCCATGCACGTATCAAACACCGTCCAGGTTGCGTGGGCGGCGTTTTGCCACGTAAAATCTTCGACGTGATGGCCTCAGAGTGTCCAATGCTCTACGAACGATCCACCGTCCCCGCCGGATACGCTTTTTTGCCTTCCGCTTCTAATTGTTTTAAGAATTTCGGGCCGAACAGGCATTCGACAATCTCGGCAATGGCGGGACAGAGGGGGGAGGCGGGCTGTTTGCGCTGCGTATTGCAGGGAAACACAAAAGCGTCGTCTTGGACGGAAATGAAGATGGGCTTGCCTTCGGAAATCGCCAAGGGCCACAGAACACAGGCTTCGGGCTTGACCTTGTAGGGCGCATCGCCAAGCCGCAAGGCCGCGCTGTGCAAGGAACAGCGAACCGCCCCGGCGTCCTTATAAGCAAAGACACACAGATCGTCATCGTCCTTATCGATTGAATACAGCCCGGGTTCTTCTTCATCGAAGATATTCTTCAGTTCGTCGTCTTCAAGCAGTTCAGGCGCAAACCGGGCCGCCTCAGCGGCATAGCCGGTGATCCGGGACATCTCCTTTTTGCCGATACAGATATCGTATTTGGAGCAGCAATATTCTGCGGGTCCGCAGCTTGTGCCATCGCAACGGTTTTCAATCGAGAAGAGGGCATCGAGATCGACAAGATAACGGCCTATTTTGACTTCAGCAGACATGACGGGAGCGTCTCATAACACATTGCCTTGGGGCAAGGGCGGACGGTCTTTACGCCCGGGCTCCGATGCGCTGCATGGCGGCGTTAGCGCGTCCACGCCAGCCACTTTTGAAAAATCTTTTTCAACATGGGTGACAGACGAGTGCGGTTATAGGCATCTCCCAGTTGCCGTATGGCCTCGGCCTGTGTGGGATAAGGGTGAATTACACCGGCGAGTTTCCCGAGGCCGATTCCCCCCGCCATAGCAACCGATACTTCGCTAATCATATCTCCAGCGTGCTCGGCCACGATGGTACAACCAAGAATTGTATCCTTGCCTTTTTGCGTATGAATTTTAACAAAACCTTCTTCCTCACCATCGCAAATCGCCCGGTCCACATCCCGTAAATAACGGGTATACGTGTCGATCTCGATTCCCTGCTCTTGGGCTGTATGTTCGTAATGCCCAACATGCGCGATTTCCGGTTCCGTATAGGTACACCAAGGGACCTGCAAAGCACTCAGTTTTTTACGGCCCATAAATAATGCGTTCTGTATCACAATCCGCGCGGCGAAATCGGCGGCATGGGTAAATTTATATTGCATACACACATCGCCCGCGGCATAAATATTCGAATTGGCGGTCTGCAATTGGTCATTAACCTGCACACCGCGCATCAGGTCGTATTGAACGCCCACTTGTTCAAGATTCATATCTTCAACATTGGGCTTACGTCCGGCGCCAACCAGGATTTCATCAACCTCAAGTTGTTTGGTTTCCCCTTGGCTTTCGTAATGGAGGACTTTCGCATTCGCGGCCTTTTCGACACGGGCAATCTTGGCTTGCAGCACCAAATTCAATCCCTCAGCGATCATGCGCTTTTGCACGATCTCTGCGGCGTCTGCGTCTTCCCGGTCCAAAAGATGATCCCGGTCATGAAACAGCGTGACCTCGGCTCCGAAACGTAAAAAGGCCTGAGCCAGTTCGCAACCGATAGGGCCACCTCCAATCACAGCCAGTCGCCGGGGAAGTTCGGTCAACGAGAAGACGGATTCATTGGTCAAAAAACCGGCCTCTTGCAGCCCTTCGATAGGGGGGTGAAGCGCACGTGCCCCGGTACAAATAACGGCGCGTTTGTATCGCAATTCCGTATTACCCACCTGAACCGTATCGCCGCCGGTGAATCTCGCTTGGCCCAGAAAAACATCTACGCCCAGTTCTTTGAAACGCTTAGCGGAATCATGTTTGGATATACGGCTGCGGATTTCACGCATACGTTCCATCACTGCGCCAAAATCAACAGCCACCCCCTCGGGCACATGTACACCATACTTGTGAGCGCTTTTAACATGCTGTGCGGCTTTAGCCGAGCGAAGAAGCGCCTTTGAAGGCACGCAACCTGTATTCAAGCAGTCGCCGCCCATGAGGTGGCGTTCGACCAGGGCCACCTTCGCGCCCAATCCGGCCGCACCCGCCGCTGTCACCAAACCGGCAGTTCCCGCCCCGATCACCACCAAGTTGTAGCGCGGCGCGGGTTTGGGATTGACCCAATCCGGCGGATGGACATGAGCAACGAGTTCTCGATTGTGCGGATCGTTCGGCGATACCTGAACGGAGGCGTTCATATTCATTCAGACTCCATAACGGGGGAACTGGAGGTTTTTTCCAGTGTTTCATCGCTCTGGATAACGCGTTGAGCACGGCGGACCAGCACGGTGATAATAACAAGTGTAACTATGACCACGATAACCATAGTCCAGGGAACCTGACGGTTGGCGATGGCTTCTTTCACACCGGCCCCACCGGCCACATACAACACAGTTCCGGGCAACATGCACAGCCACGACCAAAAGGCATAGGTCCAAAATGGAACCCGGGTCAAGCCAAAACCATAATTCAGAAGATTGAATGGAAAGACCGGCACAAGACGCGTAATGGCAACCATGGTCTCGCCATGCCGTTCGGTTAACCGATCAAGTTTCAAAAAGAGTTTGTTATTTGACAGCCAACCGGCAATCGACTCCCGCGCAAAATAGCGTGAGATCAAAAAACAAAGGCACGCGCCTAAGGTCGATCCCAGGCTGACCCAAATGGTTCCGAAAATAACACCGAACAACGCCCCCGCCGCCAAAGTCAGCGCCGAGCCGGGAATCGCGGCCACGGTTGTAACAGCATAAGCTAAAATAAATGCGGCAGGCCCCCAAGGCCCAAGACCTTCGATCCAGGTATTGATGGATTTCAATTTTGCGCCAAGATCGAATTTCACAACCAAAACGGCGATTGCAATTGCCAAAACAAAAAGCACTAACGGCTTTTTCCATTTTCCGCCTTTAGAATCTTGTTCAATCGATTGTTGTCGATTCGAATCTTCTATCACAGTCCGCAGCCTCTCTTTTCCGGTCGTTTCTATGTCTGTCCGCATCAGCCGTTTATTCCTTTAAGGAATTACAGTCGCCGCAAGCAATACATGCAAATTCTATTTTTCATTAAGAGACCAGTCGTAATCGAGATATTCAATATCAAAACCGCCCTGTGCCAATTTCGCCGCTTGGTCTTCGGAAATATGTTGCGAAATAAAGTTGAGCACGGCCTTGCCTGATTGGCTATAGCCGTCAAAGCCACCGGCAGGCGTATATTTTGGGGAGAAATCCTCTCCAAACCATTTGAAGATCGAAGAAAGATAAACAGTCCCGTCTTCTACATGGAAATTTTGCGAGGCATCCAGAAATTTGCGTGCCTGATCTTCAAGTTGTTCATCCAGACGCGAACCAAGATACGGCTCGTTTCTCAAAAAGGGGCACCCCACCGACGCACAAACCAAGGCCATATGGATACGCGGCTCATGAAACTGCTTGCGCAGAATTTCATGCTCGATGGCATCGAGTGTGTAGTCTTTGCCGATAAATTGAGACTTGAGTTTGTCCCATACGCCCGAAATCTGGCGGATACTGTTTGATGGAAAGCGGAGAGAACCGAAAAAGCCGGCCTGAATCGGATAATTGTCGATCACAACCTGCAATGTGCGGGCATTGTAAGCATTCAACCAGAAGGCGATCTTATCGGCTTCGCTCCAACTCTGATATTCGCTTTTGCCAATCCGGGACATGGCGGAAAGATAGGCATCCAGAGAATCTCGATTGCCTTTCAGTCCCCGGTAGTCCACACGGCCATGATCATCCACATAGTGATTCAGCACTTCGGCATAGTGATCATGGTTGAATCCGGCCGATTCGGATGCAGAGGCCATGCGGAACGCGCCTGGCAAAACGAGCAACATCCATATAAGTGGCAAAGAGCCTCCAAAACGATAAAAAGGCATAGGTATCTCCCGAAAGTCCACAACACACTTATCCATTTGAGTTATCGGATGTTAAGACTGAGAAGCTGCCGCCCATGTTCCGAAACAAGCAGTGCATCGTGGTATTTAACTATGGCAACTAAATTGATTAAAATGAGCGTCAATCCAAGGCTGGTCCCTGCTTTTTGGTTTCATTCCGGTTACAGCTCGTTCTCCTGACGGTGCGTGAACGATGGGCTATTCTGAAACGGCTGGCATAACGGCAACCAAATCTGGTTCGGCATGCCAACCGTCGAATTTGAACAGTGCATACCGGAAGTCCATGCAAATAGGTGACTTAGGGCCTAATCTAAAACGAACTCGATTGCTTTGAATCAATCCGGAACCAACATCGAATGAGTGAACAACAACCGCCTTATGACCTTTCTTTATCGGTCTTTTTTCCTTGCCATAACGAAGTCGAGAATATCGGCCCTTTGGTTGAGAAGACTCTTGCCGTGTTGCGCCCTTTGGTACGGGACTTGGAAATACTGCCGGTAAATGACGGCAGCACAGATGGCACCAAAGAACTCTTGGATGAGTTGGCCGCCAAGCATCCCGAAGTCCGGGCCATCCATCATGAAATCAACCGTGGCTATGGCGGCGCGGTAAAGACCGGCTTGTATGAATCCAAGAAGGAATGGGTCTTCTTTACGGATGGCGATGGCCAGTTCGACGTCTCCGAAATCGAGTCCTTTTTGCTCCATGTGGCCGAATTCGATGCCATTGTCGGTTATCGTATGGATCGTCAGGATCCCGCGCACCGAAAGTTATTCGCTTTTTGCTGGGGAACATTGATCCGAACGCTATTCGGTTTCCGCGTGCGCGATCTGGACTGCGCATTCAAACTGTTGCGGCGAAGCATGTTTGAAGGAACCGAATTTAAAGCCGAAGGCGCGGTGATTACGGTGGAACTGTTCGCGGTGATGCAAAAACGCGGAGCCAGGATCAAACAGATCGGAGTGCACCACTATCCGCGTACGGCGGGCCAACAATCCGGCGGAAGTCCCAAAGTGATTCTGCGGGCCTTTAAAGAACTGATCAAACTCTATGGCCGTCTGAGCGGGTCATAAGGCAAAACGAAAAGAAACATATCAAAAAATGAATGAATCAACTCAAACCGGACCCAAACGCCTAGCCCCTCCACTTACGGAAGAAGCCGTTTTAGATTTGAAAGAGGGCGAGGAAGTGATTATCGAGGGCTCGGTTTATGCCATAAAGGAGTCGCTCTGTCCCGCGGCAAGCATGGCTTTGCAGCACGGCCAAGAGTTGCCGTTTAAGGCAGAAGGGCAAATCGTTCTGCTGATAGGCCCCACCCCGCCGGAACCTCCTCGTACCGTGGGTGTCGGCGCGCAACGTTTTCCCCTGCCTTTGGATATTTTATTCAAGCAGGGAATTCGCGCCGTAATCGGTGTAGGATTTCACGGTGACAGTCTTAACGATTTATTAAAAGAATACCCGGCGGTTTGCCTGTCGGTCGATCAGGATAAGGCCTCTGCGGTTGGGGCCGCTATCAAATCCATCTCCGGAGTGGCCGCCGAAGCAGAAGCCATACGCGGTTTTCATATCTTCACCGTGGAGAATTTTCCCGCTCGGATTGTGCGAGCGGGATTGTAACGAGCAGAAGGCCTATTTGACCTTATTGGAAGGTGCATACCATGAATTCCAAACGGTCCGTAAGATCATTGATTTCGCTGAGAATAAAACCGGGAAACATACAAATACTCCTGGCCGTCATGGCCGGAATGTGCCTTTGGGGATGCACAACCGGGGAGATTAAAATCCTGGAAGATGTTTTTCAGCGTCCAACGGAAACAACCATTGAAGAGGAACAACCGCCGGTAGAAAGCACCAGCGGCTGGCACCGGAACATCACCGCAACGTATTTCGATATCACCGAATATTCCAAACCGCAAACCGCGTGGAACGATATGGACGCGTTAGAAGAGAATCCTTATTACTTGGCGTTGCCCATGAATAACCGTGTCCCGGGTTACGGACAATATGGAACCTGCAAAAACCGTTGGGTTGAAATCTACTGTGTCGATTCCGGAAAAACGGTTTACGGCCAGTGGGAGGATGTCGGGCCGTGGTTTGTGAATGATGCGGCTTATGTCTTCGATAGCAGCGGGACCATAAGGCCTTTTGCCGAACAGCATGAGGGCCAGTACTGGAATATCTACCGCGAAGATGAAGGAAAAGGCTCACGTAAACCACGCAAGGTACTCAACGCGGCGGGGATCGACCTATCGCCGCTTTTGGCCCAGGCTGCGGGAATCGATGGCAAAGGTTTGGTGCATTGGCGTTTTGTAGACGCGGCCGATGTGCCTAAAGGTCCATGGAGAGAGAAGGTTTCGACTTCTTCCGCACACTACCGCCAGAGGTTCTTTATGTTATTCGGCGTCGAGCACAAACATTGGGAACTCACCACCACGCGGGAAAACCGGTAAGAAACATCCCGGTAACGCGGCCGCCGGGAGGGCGAGGTTCCACCCGAGCCGCTGTTTGCTATACACACATATGTATCTCCTAATCTAAAAATGTTCTCAAACGCCAATATCCCATCAAGAAACTTTCTTGCGCACTTACAACGCTTACGATTTTGGGGACATTTCACCCCGGCTTACGCCCTCGACGGTCTTCGACCGTCTCAGGCTAAGCCGGCTATTGCATTTCGCGCCTCCGGCGCTTGTTTACATAACATTGATGTTTTCAAAAATTCTAAAGCATCAAAGAACCAAAATCCGTTTTGTCCTTTTCCTCTGCAATTTTACTTCTCCCCCATTTCCTCCCACTCCTCCACTCCGGCGGGTTGGGTGATAGAACTCACATCCCAGAGACGGACGGAATCCTTGAATACGGATGTTAGAAGCCATTTTCCATCAGGCGACCAAGATCGTGAATCAGCATCTTCTATTTCATTTCCCAAAATTGCAGTCAGCACTCCTGTTTTCAATTCCCATATGTTCGTATCGCGGGAAGGCAAACCATCTTGTGAGTCAGCAGCGATAAATCTACTATCCGGCGACAATTCATATCTGCCTGAATGGGGATTAAAATCCGACACATGAATACCGTCGGGATAATTGTATACACTTACCTGCTCCCCGTTTCGCGAAACAAAATACTTCCCATCGGGAGAGAATACGCTAAATGCATTGAAATCAGAAAAGAAATCCACTATCTCCCAAGTATCGGGGCGTAGAGCAATAGAGTAACTACGATGAAACATCATGTAATAAGGATATCCGGAGTTGTAAGGTTCATAGTGCACATATAGCAGAAAATTATTGTCTGGTGAAAAGAGGATAGAATACACAAACTCTCCCAAATTTTCGAGTTCCCGGGGAGATTGGCTAACAATAGTTCTTTCTAAAACACCAGTGTTAGAATTCCAGAATTTGATTGTGGCGGTAGCCATGTCATCGCTTTCAATAAAATCCCCGCCACCAGTTACAATGCTTGATCCATCCGGTGAAAACGTTGCGCAAAGCGTGATCGCGCTATGCTCAAAACGATGCAGAATAGCCCCCGTTTCAAGATCGACCAAGAAAGCCGCCCCATCGGGAGTATCGTTTGGCGGTTTCGAATGAGAACTCGATAATACCAAAACCTTCGAGCCACCTGAAGAAAATCCAGAGAATCTGGCGGAATGCTCAATTGGAATTGAGAATAGCACCTGTGCAGTTTCAACATCTATACTGCGCACAAAAGCCTCATTCTCCGAATATTTGCCAATCATAAAGCGATTTCCATCCGGCTGAAAGGCAATGTCGGTTATATAAGCGCCGCCAAAATCATACACCTGAACCGGCTCGTCAATGATCTCGGATGCAGCCGTAAGTTTTGAAATCAGCGATAAAGTCGATAGAAATATTGCCATTCTTGGAAGCATATTGTTCTCCATTTTTCATCTTTTCACAATAGCCGCCGCTGGCCCGAGCAAAAATAGCCCGGGCCAGCGGATTTGAATTATATCATTCGTCGACTTCAATCGCCCAACGGTGAAGATTGTTTTCATGCGTGTAACTGGGATCGTTGGTAGCTTTAAGATAATAAATATGAGAGTCTTTTGTAAATTCTTTGTCCGTATTATGGACGAAAACACAATAGAAGTTTTTGTACCAATATGTCCCGGTTTGCCAATGAAAGATGGTTAAGCCTTGGTCCCAGTTGATGAGATCGTCAGATGTGAAGATGACGTTGCCCGATGTACCGGTACCGTCATCGCCTTCGGCAATCATAAACCACTTCTCGATGCCATTATGCCAGCTGACTCTTGGGCCGGCCATATTAATCAAGTCTTCATCTGGAATACTGTGGATGCCGTCGCCGGGCTGCACCGCGCCGCTGCCATCATTGAAGCCCGGAGTTATAAAGCCTCCACCGTTTCTGTTGTCATAGATCATCCAAGGATTATCCTCCATCTCATATTGATTAAAGGGCACATCGAGGTATGAGGTTGCGGCCCTGGCAATACCTACGCCGTACTCAATATCATCTTCAAAGTCACCTTCTTCTTGAAACCCTAAGTCCCAAAAATATTGCTTATCCGGCGTCGCCCAATAAGTGTAAAAACAGTAGTAATACGATCCGCTTTTTATGATTTGAGGTGTGGAGCAGCCGCCGTTATGGGGATTATTGTTTAATGGCCAACTTCCATCTCCATCTGGAGCTTCCGCCCAGGACCAGCGCTGGGCTTCGGTGTAGTCTGCTGTGATAATGGCGCTGCCCCAGCCGCCGCGCTCCGGGCACGGAAAATTGGGAACGGATGAGTCGCCATCGTGTGTGAGGCGAGTGAAGTAATAAGCGTCATCGAGATTATCCTGGTCAAAGTTGGAGCGGGCATAGCCGACGCGAAACATGCTGGCGGTCTTCCACTGGTTATTGAAACATTTATCCTCGCAATGCAACACAGCATGCAAAAAAGTGCCGGCCCAGTACGATGCCTTGATAACTCCCGAAATTCCGGAATAGAGATTATCGAGTTCATAAGTTTCTTCATCAATGGGATAGAGAACTTGCCAGGGATATTGGGGAGGATTCACACCATACGCCGGATCGCCGTATTGGTCTTTGTAAACCAACCGCGCATTGATATCGGTTACGGATGTAACATGAAAACTGCCAAGTCCATTCAGATCGATGGCATAAGCGGACTTGAAACCGCCATTCATGTAACCGATATACCGGTCGTTGAAATACTCCACCGTAAAACACTCACCGTTGAAATGAGGCAGTCCTGGAAAATCGAAATATTCCTCGGAACCGATTAACTCAGTTGTAAGGTTTATTTTGGCCGAGGCAACCGCGGGAACCCCGCCCGGAGTATCCGGAGCGCCGATTTGGTCACCGATACGCACCTTAAAGTCGGCATGGACCAGACGGGCCTTATACCAACGCGCTTCATTCTCCTGGCCGGCTTTGGAATCAAAGCGCATTTCCAAAATCAAGCGCACATCCATACCAGCGTATTCAGAGAGGTCTTGAATCATCGAACCGGACTGCACCCGTTCATAACCAGCCAAGTGAATATCGGACACGCCGCCATAACGCGGATCATATTTTTCCGGTTGACGATATTCGCCCAGGGTTTTCCAGGCGCCGCTTTTTGAATCCCGGCGCTGCACGAGGATAGCCACTTGGGCCGCCTTTTCGGCACCGGCCTCGCCTATGGATGATTCCCAGGAGAGCTCCATCTGGATATGTTTGGCTTTGGGCATTTAACCTTCCCAAACCGCGCGTGTCCCGCGTTCGTCATTCTTCTCTGCGGCTGAGACTTCAATGGCAACCACAGATACTTCCGCATCTTCATCAAAATACGTCTCGGTTCCCGGCGCTCTGCGAAACGCTCCGCGTTTCTTACCCTTAACCGCGCTGGATGTTGTCAGCCCTTTTGCACCCAAGGCCAACGGTTCATCCTGCAAATTCGTCCAGGCAAAGTTATCCGCATCCCGGACAAGTTCGAAATCTTCCACAATCTCGGCTCCAGCCGTGCCTGCAAGCCAAAGACCTGCAAACAGGACCGCGATAATTAGAGGGCAGGTTTTACCCCCCCCCCCCATTCTGATTTTTTTGATCGGAATTGTAATAATTGTAGACATATTTTCCCCCTTAACTACGTGAGGTCCTTCTGTGATGAGGACAGGCTACGCCAACCCTTCGGCCATACTTGCTTAGGACAAAGTTGAGTCCGCCTCCGGTATTGCTCCGAAAACGATTGTAACCATCAGTCGCTCAAACGCGCCTAAAACACCCCGGGTCGCATTAGGCTTTGGATGGTGAGGGTTCGCTCCGGATACCCGCATCATCGACTATCGGTACTAATATCACAGTGAATTGGCAGTGTCAATCAATTAATTCAAGAAATCTTAAATAATTTGTGGTGAGGACATTGAGAAGCAAGTTCACTAATTAGGTCAAAATAGGATTGATTCCTCTGAGTTACAACTGCTTCTATAAAGATCAATTTAATATCTTCTTGGATAACTTCATATTTCTGAGAAGATTCGGCAAATTCTCCTCATTCCCGCTTCTGACAAAGATTTATTTGCCGCGTCTTATACAGCCCCGCATCATCCCCCGAATTTCCGTACAAAAATCGAGCGGGGTTGGGTTTCATCCCAAGGGACACCATTAAAATCGCCATAAACGGTATCGGGTTTAAGACCTGCGCGAGTAAGCATTTCAATCATCTCATCACATTCATAAAGACGAACCGATTCAAGAAACACTTCGCGGCGGTCCCCCTCTTCAACCGTTATACGTTTTTCTACACGGCGTCCGTCATCGGTCAACCAACGTTTTTCAATCACACGGCGTCCATGGGTTGTTTTCTCGCTACGCGGAACAAGATCCGCGCGAACCCGGGCGGGATTGAGATAGTCGATTAAATATGCGCCGCCGGATTTAAGAACACGCGCGATCTCTTTGAGAACACCGAGATTTTCCGCATCTTTTTGAAAATACCCGAACGACGTAAAAAACATCAGCACCGCATCGAAACCATGGTCAACATACGGCAGAGCACGCATATCGCCGCGCACCAGTGGTTCCAACGTATACTGGGCGCGTCCCCGTTTTAGCAACTCCGCCGAATAATCCATCCCCTGCACAGATGCCATCCCCCGGTCCAAAAGCGCCCGTGTATGCCGTCCGAAACCGCAGCATAAATCAAGAATGCGCATTGATGGTTCGAGGTTTAACGCTTGGCAGGCGAATCCGGCTTCGGCCACGGCGCTTTCGAAATCGCGATGTCCGTAAACGTCGGCATAGGTTTCATTAAACCACCCCGCCCACCAGGACCGGGCATCCGTTGGAGAAGATAAATCGTTCATAGTAATGCCAATTGGGTGTACTGCAAAAAGAGTGTCAGTAGAAGTCTGTCCGGCAATTGTTTGTCCGGCGGATGGTCCGAACGAGACGTTTTACGCAATTCGCGCCCCAAAAAGAAAAACGGCCCGGGTCGATTCCGAAATGGAAAACGGACCGGGCCATCAATGATTGTTTCAACAAACAAAGTCAACGTTTAGAGATGCTTATCTCCGGGTTTCCAGCTGGCCGGGCAGAGTTCGCCGGATTGGAAAGCCGCGCAAACGCGGAGCAGCTCATCGGCATTACGGCCGACTTCCAAGTTGTGAACAATGGCGGCCTGGAGAACATTATCCGGATCGATCAAGAAGGCTCCACGCAGGGAGATGCCTTTTTCCTCAATCAGAATGCCGAACATACGGCTGATGCGATGATTGAGATCGCTGATCCATGGATAGGGGCTTTCACCCAGTTCTTTGGTCCACGCTTGGTGTGAAAAGGGGCTATCGGTGCTGGCGAGAAATACTTCAACGCCGATCTTTTTGAACTCATCCGCTTTGGCGATGAGCTCTTTGATCTCTGTCGGGCAGACAAACGTAAAATCGAGCGGGTAGAAAAAGATCAAACGCCACTTGCCTGCATAATCATCCAACGAGATTCCATCTAGGTTCGGTTTTCCATCGACATAAGCCGGGACAGTAAAATTCGGAACTTTGGTTCCTACGCGAATGGCCATTGAGCCAATCCTCCTTGGGGGATTTTCGTTAGTGGGACGACCCCTCGGTATCCCAAAAGGTCAGTTGCCTAACCCGTCAGAGCTGAACCTATCAAAACCGTATCGGGGCTGAAACCCTCCCCCGGCACGTTGTCACTTTATGAATGACCTTTTGCGCAAAAAAGACGGAAACAGTTAGGAATCGGTAAGTTGTGACATTTCAATAGGCAGTAAAATGGATAGGCATAGGCGGATTGGAGGTGTTGATCTACACCATGAATCCCATGCAGGTACTGTGTTTACTCTTTGCGGATTGTCATACGGGAATCCAAAGACTGGCGAAGGGAGTCCGGCACAATTTTGACGGGACGGGTATCGATAACCCGTTGCCGTTTGATTTCAGGTTCCTGCTTCGCGCTCATATTTGACGGCTTAAGGAGCTGCGGTTGTTTTGTTTCAATTGTACTTAATCGAACCCGCATTTTCTCGGCGACTTTATTCCACTCGACAGCTTTGCCGGGATCGCCCAACGGTTCGATATTCATATCACCATCGCCCATGATTTGTTCGATCATCTCCGGATCGTCAACAAAACTCAGAACATCGGATGGATCCATGAATGTAGGCACTGAAGATCCGCGTGATTGAACCATACAAGGTACAACAGGCGGCAAAAGTTTATGTTTGATTGCCGCTCCCCAGAAACGCATATATGTCTTTTGGGCTTCGGCAATCACTTTTTTCCAAGGATCTAATCCTGTTTTTTTCTCGTACAAAGCAGGCGCCTGGCGTTGATCGCGGGAAGCATACATCGATAACCCCTCTTGGACGATCAAAATCACCATATTGCTGTCCGGCCGAAGTTTGTCCCGGAAAAACTGAATAGCCAAATGGCAGGTCGGATAAAGCAAATACCCCATGCGGCTGGAAGTCACAATTTGCCGTTCTTCCGCGCAGGGGTTATACCCAACACAACAAACCTTCCCAAGTTCTTTGCTCTGCTCTTCCCATGGTTCGGGGATTCTACATAAACAGGCTTCAAGACGATCCTTGGTAATCGGTTTAATGAGAAAATCTACAGCGCCCATTTCCAGACATTGACGTACTGTCGAGGTATCGCCGGCGGCGCCGGTCATCATAACCACCTTGGCGCGCCGTCCGGCAGCCTGGATCTGAGAGAGCACGGCCAGACCATCCAAGCCGGGCATGACGATATCTAACAACACGATGGTTGGGTTGCGGCCTCGAAAACTATCCAGTCCACGATATCCATCATCGGCCTGACCGACAACACTGTGCCCCAACGAAGAAACCAATGAACATACTAAGTTCCGGTTCGTGGAGTCATCATCAACGACAAGAACTTTATGAGCCATAACACAATACTGATCTAAATGCTTATATTTCTTTCGATTACGATTACTGTAATGCGGATTTATTCCGCATATTGACACTCCCCAAAATCTGCTCGCAACAGAACAGCTACCTATAGTATACTTCGAGATTTTCAGAATACCGGAAATTGGCAGTTACGATTTCATGAAAATGCGCAACAACGTCCAGAATTATTTACGTTTCAGGACGCATAGGTGTTCTCATAGACATCGCAAAATACCTTTTCCGCCGAAGAAAAATGTTGAACACAGCCCATTTTCAGCTGGCACGCATCAAATGGCTGGCCAGAGGCAATTTTTCGGGGCATAAGCGGATCGGCCATTGACTGTTTCCCAAATCCGACCAAATCGGTATGCCCCGCCTCGACACAATACCGCGCAGCATAAGGCCAATCGGCTCCCATAGCGGAATTACCGGTATTCAAAGTAAGAACATCTGTAGAGACAAGCTCACGCTTTACCAAAGATGCCACACGTAGAGAGCGGTAGAGATCCTCTTCGCATTCCGGACGCGTGGAATAGGCTTCGGGCCACCCGGGGAGAGCGGGACCGGTGACACTGGCTATATGCACCCCCAATTCCGCCAGAAGTGCGAGGAGTCTGCGCGGTTCCGAAAAATCGGGGACTGCGCTTTCCGGCCCAGCGGCGCCGAATTCGCCCGGACCTTCATCATAAATTGACAGACGGGAAATCAGAAGCAGACCGGGATACTTGGAACGTATTGCCTCAATCACTTCACAGAAGAAACGTGTGCGGTTTTCGAACGAACCGCCGTATTCATCATCACGCGTATTTCGTGGGGCGATGAGTTCTCCACCGAAAAAGGCGTGGCATTGCTTAATATCGACACCATCGAAGCCCGCTTCCAGAGCCAATCCCGCAGACTCGATCATCGCATCACGCACATGCAGGATTTCATCACGGGTCATGAGACGGCAGTCGGGATCATCTGTTGGGGCAGGCGAGCAACGGCGTCCGGCTTCAGCCTCGATATGCCGTCCATTGTGGGATAGCTGAATAAAAATCAGCGGTTCGGGATTCGCGCCGCGAAGTTCACCGACCATACCGGCAAAGGCCCCCACAGTCTTAGGAGTCAACGCCGTCTGCCGCCGCACGGGGCGGTCTTCTTCCACAACTGAAGTACATTCAATGCAATACATGCCCCAGCCCCCCTCTGCCAGCCGTTTATAGCGCCGGATCGTATCAGGGCTCGGCGCGCCATTCTCCAAGGCGGTATTGGTCTCCATGGGCTGGGCAAATAGCCGGTTGGTGGCAACCCGGTCACCGATCGAAACAGGTTGAAAGAACAGGTCTATTGAACTCATGACGACACCACCCTAAATCGAGAAATTCATCCAAGAAATCCGATAAGAGACTACAGCAATCGACGGCTTGTACAATTTTATGCCGAAATCCGAGAAAAAGGATCACCCGGGCACGGTGCGCATCAAGAGGAGCGGCTGATACACTGCAAAGATTATGCGCCGCAAACCTCACGAACTTGAAGACGAAACGCTTGGGCGGATTTACGACGGAGCGCTTGTAAGACGGCTGCTCGGCTATCTCAACCCATACCGGAGGCTGGCGTATTGGGCATTGGCATTGCAGATCGCCTTGGCGTTGTTCGATACGGGCGTGACCTATCTGCCCAAAATTATGATCGACACTTATATCGGCAGCGGCAATCTTAGCGGATTACTCATGGCGGTGATTGTCTACATTGCTGCCCTGCTGGTGATTTTTATTCTGGAATACGGTCAGTTTTATTTGGTCAACCTTATGAGTCAGCGGGCCATGCGGGATTTGCGCAACGAACTTTTTGTGCATCTCGAGACACGCTCATTAAGTTTCTTTAACCGCACACCCGTCGGAAGAATTCTAACCCGCATTACAAGTGACATTGAGGCGCTGGATGGACTCTTTTCAAATGGCGTCGTGAATATCATCGCGGATTTGCTGCGCGTTGTGGCCTTAGCCGGTATGCTCATGTGGTTGGATTTCAAACTGGCCTTTGTCACGTTCGCCGTTTTGCCACTGGTCGCTTTGGTTTCGATGCGTTTCAAGTTCAAAGTCCGTATCGCCTACCGTCAAGTCCGCCGCTGGATTTCGACTCTGAATGGATACATTCAAGAACACATCACCGGAATGTCCACGGTGCAGGCCTTCACAGGTGAAAGCAAAAGCGCGTCGGAATACCGTGAATACAACCAGAACCATACCAACGCTCACATTGCCAGTATGCGCAATTATGCCGTCTTCTATCCCACCGTCGATTTCCTCGGTGTGGCAGGAGTCGCCGCGATTCTTTGGTTCGGAGCGCGCTGGCTGCATATCCCCGAAGATTCGAACGGTAGCGAGATTATCGGCACCCTCTTTGTCTTTGTTTTGGCTTCGCAAAAATTCTTCCAGCCAATCCGTGATCTGGCTGACAAGTTCAATATTCTGCAAGCGGCCATGGCGGCATCCGAACGTATTTTCGCGTTGCTGGATACCCAGGAAAAGATTCCTGAACCGGAGAATCCACACGCCCCCAAACAGTTCGAAGGGCGTGTCGAGTTTGAGGATGTGTGGTTTGCCTATAAAGAAGAAGAATGGGTTTTAAAAGGGATTTCCTTTACGGCGAAGCCCGGTCAACGCGTGGCCTTTGTGGGAGCCACCGGCGCGGGCAAAAGCACGATTATCAATTTGCTACTGCGCTTTTACGATCCGCAAAAAGGACGGATTCTCTTGGATGGTGTGGATATCCGGGAGATGGATTTATCGACATTGCGCGGGCATATCGGCTTGGTCTTGCAGGATGTTTTCTTATTTTCAGGCGATATTGCCTCCAATGTCCGGCTCGATAAGGAAGAGATCGATGACGAGGCAATCCGGCGGGCCTGTAAGTTGGTTTGCGCCGACCGGTTTATCGAGCGAATGCCGAATGGCTACTCTGAGGAAGTCAAAGAACGTGGAGCGACACTTTCAGTAGGCCAACGGCAGCTGCTCTCCTTTGCCCGGGCCTTGGCTTACAATCCCTCGCTTCTGGTTTTGGATGAGGCCACTTCCAGTATCGACACCGAAACCGAAGCGCTGATTGTGGAGGCGCTCGAACACCTGATGGAGGGGAGAACCAGCCTGGTCGTGGCTCATCGGCTTTCGACCATTCAACATGCGGACCAAATCCTAGTCCTGCATCAGGGGCAAATTGCCGAAAGAGGAACTCATCAAGAGCTTTTGTCAAAAGGCGGCATTTATTTCCGGCTTTATCAGCTTCAATACAAAGAACAAGTTCCCACCGGCACAGAAGGCTGAGGCTGCGAACAGGGATTCTGCATCCTGTTTTTCCTCTTATAGAGACACATCAAATCTTAATTTCAGCCGACATCCCGCTTTTCGCACACTATACTCAAGATTGAATGTCGTACGCCGACACTTAGTTGGTAGCGATTGTGAAGCCCCACCTCTTTAACTGAATCAGGTGGGCCTAGGACAGTTATTATGAAGTGCTAGGTTGAGGGACGGGCGCCGCCGTATTGATCACAAACGGCGCGCCCGTTCTTTGAATTACGAATCCATACTCCCACTTAAATCGATAAGGTCACAAAAAACGGCGTTATACAAACCGGACGTCACATCAGCATCATTCGGCCCAATCAAAAACCACACCCAACATTTCGCCCGGGCTGTCATGCAACAACTTGTAAATTTTCGGGGCTTCGTCGATAGAGACTTCATGTGTGATGAGGGGCGCAATGCGTACAACATCCTTTTCCATCAAATGCAGCAGAATCCGTAAATCATTCAGGCTGTAATGACAGGAGACCTCAATTGAGGCTTCACGGCCATGCAGCATCCCCCACATAAACGACACCTTGGGCCGCACAGCCATGCAGCCAATAATTCCACGGTGGGCCAACAGATCGTGATCGTGAATATCCATCAAAAGCGATTCCACGCCGCAACAATCGATGATGCAATCATAAGGCCCTTCATCTTTAAGACACTCAACACGTTTGCTTCGGACATTTTCGACACGATCCGCCCCGAGTTCTTGGGCGATTTGTAGGCGTTTATTGTTGATGTCGGTTACTGTGACCCGGGCGCCTACAGCGCGGGCGCATTGCGCCGAGAATTGGCCGATCAATCCCCCGCCTGCCACCCAAATATTCTGCCCGGCGCTTACCCGCAGACGGCGGATACCGCGCATGGCCACACCGGCTACTCCAAGCAACGCGCAGTGTTTGCGGTTTACGGTATCCGGAAGTTTGATAGTGAGATGAGAATCGTTGGAATCGTCGCATGCTCCATGCACGCTCTGGATGTTCCACCCCCGGTGACCAACATACCGCCCAAAATAAACCCAATCCCCCGCTTGAAAACCTTCGGCCTTTTCAGATGCGGCCTTTACAATCCCCACTTGCTGATAACCATGACGGCCCGGGAAAATTCCAAATCCGTGTTCAAAAAGCAACGCATGGCGTTCGGTGCCGTTGGTAATACCCGAGTATTGTGTCTCCATCAAGATATCGTACGGACCTAACTCGCCCGGCTCGCCGATATCGCAAAAGTGCATCTTCCCGACTTCGGGATATTCAATTCCTAGTGTGCGCATCCAATTACTCCTCCGGGTAACGGTCAATCGGTTCCTTCGCAAGTTTCAATGTCGGCATATAGCGTTCTTTTTCCATATAGTAGTGACCCGGTTCATGCGAGCCTTCGGGAATCGTGCCCGGGAATGGGAAAATATCCACGCCTTCTTCGCCGGGATCGCAACCGTGTTCCACACCGGCTTCTACCATCCAAATATCGCCCGCTTCAAGTATAAAATCCGAGCGCGTACCGTCACGATCAATGCTATAGGCTTTACAACTTCCCTTGGTAATTACCCAGGTTTCGTCGTGATCGTGAAAATGTTTTTCGACAGGAGATTCTTTTGTGAAATGGAATGGTTGATATTTTTTATAAACCGGCATTGGAGTTCCTCTCTCAGACCGCAGTCAAAACAAACTGGATTGATTGCATCCGATTCTCCCACTACGGCAGTGCAAAGAAGAATGCATCTCCAAACATTCCCAGAGTAGCACCGATCTTTGACCACGAAAATAATGGGGCCAACAGCAACGTGTTAGAAATCCTTTTTCCAGCGTTTCAATAATTGCTCTTTGGTCGCTTGCATCCAATAAATACGGCCACGTATGGCGCGTTTGCCGTGGGCGGGAATGGGACCGATATTCACAATGGGATGCAAACAATCCGCCGGATGATGATCGGTGATATAGACCGTGCGCTCCCAATAGACCGCCGAAACCCATTGTCCCTCGATATCCGACCGCGTGGCCAAACCGCAGTCTGCAGGCTCCGAAAACTCAGTCGGGCCATAGGGATCGACACCTGTGATCTTTGAAAGGTCGCCATTCGTGCGGGCCATATCCATCGCTACACCTTGCGGGGTGCGGCAACCTGAGTGAGTCCGCTTAGCGGGCAACGCTTCCCAATGGCCGTTACGAACAACATACGCCAGGCTCGTGAGGGTCCCCCCCCGGGCTTCTTCTTCGGCCCACAAATCATACTCGCTAAATGCAGGCGTCTCGGCCACCTTGCGCCGCCATTCGCCATTGGTGCGCCCGCTCATACGAAAACACTGCTGCACGGCATAATACGTATTTAATCCATGATCGTACGTTTCAATCGTCCAAAGCAATTCAATCCCATCTTCACGGGGAACCATATAGAAAATCCATGTTTGCGGTACCCAGCCATCTTCTTCGATAGCGTATTCGAATTTGACCAAACCCGGCTGGCTTTGGAATTCCATTTCCAATCGCTCAACATTGCGTGGATCGATCCGTGCCGATTTTGCATCAGCCGGGACTTCACCCCACACCAACGGAAGATGTTCAAAGAAACGGTACCCAATGCGGTTTCCGGCATGATGTGGATTTAGGAATGTGGCAAAAATCGGATTATCAAGCGGAAAACCGATGGTAACCGGCTCTTTAGGCGCATGAGATGTCATCGAAATACATCCGGCCAGTATCGCCATAATAGAAATAGATAAAACGAGAGTGGTAACTGTTACTATACGCATGCCGCACCGCCTTAAAAAAATCTTCTCTGCGGCATTCTAAACGGATCGTCACGATTAATGTAGGTGACAAAAATGCACGATCGGCAAGGGCGGAAGTTCAGCCGCGCTGGCGATAGCGCCATAGCGGACTGCGCATCTTTTCTATGATTTCCGCGAGCCGTTCACGCGCCTGAAAATGATTCGCGTCCATTTCCAACGCACGTTCGTATTCTTGGCGGGCCAAAGACAAATGACCGCCGGTTTCATGAATACGGCCCAAAAGATAATAAATTTCGGCGCTATTGGGATTTAATTCTTCTGCTTTTGCGAGTTCCCGCATCGCGCCTTCTTCGTAGCAGTGGTTGTAGTACATAAAAGCCAGCTGCGCATAGGTATTGCACATCTCTTCCACAATCTGCTCGGCAACGCTGTCTTCCGGCTGGTCGGCCAAAATGGCTTGATAAACCCGCAGCCCTTTGCGGTACTTCTCTTCATTGACCAGCTTACGGGCTTCATCGATTCCCTTTTGCCAACGTTCACGGCGGTGGCGCAAATTGATCTCTTCCATACGCCGGTTGGCTTCTTCATTTTTGGGATCTTGTTTCAGGACTTCAATATATTCGAGATAAGCATCCTCGTCTTTCCCGCGATCTTCTAAATGATTCCCACGGTCAAGGAGATACTGAACCTCGGTTTCGTGCGCAATTGCCAAAATGGTTTTGCGGTTGATGGTAATCTCATCCCCGGCCAGCGTTTTGAAGACAATGGCATCAGGAAGATTTGAAAGAATCTTGCCGTCCAGAACGCCATTCCGGACTTCAACTTCATCCGCCCAAATCCCGGGCGCCATCATTACTATGAGCATGAATGAGAATAGAGTCTGTCGAGCCATGGTCCAACCTTTCAACGCCGGGTTACCGCCTGATACAAATTCGCAGACACGCCCAGGCCCACGAGCCATCGCCCAATTATAAACAAGCACAAGCCGAGCGTCAAAGTCCCCCCACCGTAATATTGGCCTTAACTTCTTGATTCCAATAACTTTATAGTTGGCGCAGGTTTTCCTGGGAGGCCTCTTCATACCACCAGCGGACAAAGTTTTCACCGCAATCCACAGCGTAATTCATGCCGCGGTCCTCCGGGTAAATTTGAGCCATGGAAGAAAGAAACAGCCCCGGTATCTCTGTCTCGAATGGAGGCAGGATGCGGCTGTAATTGCAGCGCACAACAGGTTGCGTATAAGCCGCCTTCCAGCGCCAACCCGGCACTTTGTCGTCCAAACACGCCTTGGGAAACATGCGCAAAAATTCTTTCGTGAAATACGGCACGAGTTCATTGGCCGGCATGGAGTAAAGCGGATCGCTGGTGGAGAGATAGCGCGATAAATAGACAGGGTGATAAGGATCATACGCCGGATCGTCGATCATACGTCTTTGATTGATAACCGCCACAAACGGAAACGAAGGATCGTTGACATTAATCCAGTAATCGGAATCGAGCGGCTCACGTAACGGAAGCACCACAACAATGCTGCCCTGATAGTCGAATTGATTGAGACGGCTTCGCGCTCCATCATCAAACGCCGGACACAGCGATGCCAACACCGGTGGAGCGGCACTGCATACGACCGCATCGGCGGAAAAAGTATTTTCGGGACAAATCAATTCAAATCCGCCGCCGGGTTGCGGCTCGATGCGTTGGACGGGCATTTTGGTAAGAATGACACCGGTGTTTTCTTCGATTGTGGCTGCGACGCGCTCGAAAAGTTGTGCAAATCCACCCCATAGATAGCCAAGTTTTTCCTTTGATCCGGATTCATCCCGCGTCCCCCCGCGTAGTTGGATTTTGCCCCAAAACCACGCTGCGGAAACATCCGCGTAGTCCTCGCCAAACTTGCTGCGTAGCAACGGCTCCCAAATAACCCGGTAGGCCGGTTCACCCATGGTGCGGATGATGTAATCCTCGGCACGGTATTGCTCGAGTTTGCGCCAGTCTTTTTCAAATTTCATGCGCAAAAAACCCAATCCGAACCGGAACCGTCCCCACAATGAAAGTGGCGCAAAGCCTAAAAGATGCTGAGGCTTTGAAAAAGGATAAACTTTGCCGCTGTGATAAACACCCACGCTCGATTCCAGCCACCGAAGTTGATCCCCAAATCCCATTTCATCGATCAAACCGAGTATGGCCCGGTCAGATGTAAAAAGATGCCGGTAAAATCGATCCAACACTGTCGAACCGAATTTAAATCCACCCGCCAGCCCGGACACTTCAGGCCCGCTCTCTAGTACCAAAACATCATGGCCGCGCTGTTGCAAACGATAGGCGATAGCCAGTCCTCCGGCTCCGGCTCCAATCACGGCAACGCGTTTGGCCTCAGCGGGACTGACATGGGGGGGATCTGTAAAAGTCGAGATATGCATGAGTTAGTAACCTGATATCTGTAGGCCGGAATGGCAAATATCCTCAGTACCATTGTTGCGGCCGGGGGTGTAACCATGAAAAGGCTATTGGATAAACCTAACATGGCAACGCCGGTAAGCCGCTCGTTACGATATGCAGATGAGATCGTTTCTGTAAGAGTTTCAGGCCCGCCGAGCCTGTGCTACCGTGCAGTGCCGCAAAACACTAGGATAGAGAATGACACTTATGCGTACGACCAGGCTTTTCAAAGAACAACTCTCACGGATACCCGGATACCTCCATTCGACCTTCCGGGGAACAGCAAGGACAGGATCCGGACTCCGCGCAAGTGTCTGTGTGAGTACGGCATTACTGACAGCCATGGTATTGTTTGGCGCTTGCCAAACCGCTCAAGATACGGAGACCTCCGTTGCCAAAGCCAACCGTCTGTGGGAGGACGGAAAACGCGAACAGAGTTTGAAACATCTGGACCAGGCTATCGAGAAGAACAAAAAATCCGCAGAACTGCGCGTAGCCAAAATGCAGTATTTGATCGAAGACCGCCAATATGATGAGGCGCTAATCGAAACGCGCGAATCCATCCGGCTGATTCCTGAAAGTCCCGAACTTTATCAAGTGCTCGGAAAACTCTATCGAACAATCGGCGACGATACAAAAGCTCATAACGCATACCGGCAAGCGGCACGATTATATAGCAATGAAATCCGCAAACGGCCTTGGGATGAAAAACCGATTATCGGCCGGGCTTATACCTATTATTATATGGGACAAATCAACGCCGCCCGCCGCGACTGCGAACAGGCCCGGCGTATTACAGTCCGCGAGAATCTTCTTTTGGAATTAATCGAGGATATTGAACGTGTCCAACGCGGCGAAGAAGCGTTTATCACCGACAACCTCGACCGCGACCGGGATTTGTAGAGGGGGGCTCCTCAATGTCGAACGTCCGACATCGCTCATAAGCCTATAGCAATTAGGTGGTTGGAGCGAAAAACAGGATGTAGATTGCCTTAGGGATCCTGATTTCTAAGACATTTAGAAGCGGAGCAAGTACGGTACGTGTGCAGTGTTAGAACATCTCTCGTAAGTTTTTTTATTTTAAAATCCCACCCCGGCCTTCCCAGTAAACGGGAAGAGGGAAGTTGAAAAGCATGTGGCAAGCACATCGCCCATTTATTCGGTAATCACAAAGGGGTGAATGCGAACAGGACCGAACGAAAAGAATTTTTGAGACAATTTGGAGTCGAAAGCAAGAAGGCGTATCCGGAGCGGGTAGTGGACCGTTCATAAAATATTACACAAGTCGAGGTTTTAGGGCGATATTCCCGAAGCAGCATATACCGGAGGACGGGTGGGATGGTTCGCAAGGGATCCGAAAATAACGGCATGTAGTAAAAAGGAGATTCTGGATGCATCTGAAAAGTAGCGCACCATTGTTGACCCGTGGATTTTTCTCATTATCGATTTTAATGATGAGTGTCATGTTGTCATGGTCCAATGATTCCGGCGATGAGAATTACGAGCAAATTAAAGCACTAAACCATACGATTTTAGTCCGCGAAAGTGACCAGGAGCCGATAACCGGCATCAACGTTACTCAAATGTTGCAGCCGATCTTGCCTATCATCAATGAACTCGAGGACAATGGGCTTCATTTGTTCGGGAATATAGGAAAGTGGAATTTTTCCACTTATCTTCCGAAATTCAATGGAGATTATGTCAAATATAAAGAGGAAACTGCAAAAGTTAAGTTTGTTAAGAATATCGATGTGCAGGTGGGAGTTTATAAGGACCATAAGACTGCGCTGGAGGCCGCAAATATTTCGCTACGTAGCTGCTTAGTATTTCCTCAAAAAGTAGTCCAATCTGCCGACGATCCCGGTTATGTAGGTTGGAACTACGGGAGTGGTTGTGAGCGCTTCAAGGCTTTTGTGAGAGATAATGTGTTAATTTTTGTTGTGATGCGACCAACAGAAGAATATTCAGCAGATAAAGTAGCGCAATTAATCGATAAAGTTTTGCTGGAACGTGACAAAGGAGTGTCGAGCGGCGCTGAAGTCCCGGAACTTGTAATCTCCGATACATCCGATGCCAAAATTCCGGAAGTTGCCTTTATTGGAAACAAACATAAATTCCCGGCTGCACTACAACTCCGTAAATCGCAAAGTGTGAAAGTAAAAGATGTGGACTTTAATGCAAAACCTTTGGATGGAACCGATCCAGAAGCATTGATGGAGCATCAGGATTTTAGCGTTTTGGAGATTCCTAATTTGGGATGGGATTGGACGGGTGATGGAACTGTATATGTGACAATGAAAGCAAAACGGAAGCAAAGACTTGAATTGTATGCGATTGCCATCGATGAGAATTGTGTGGTTTCCAATTTCTGGTCTAAGAAAGTAACTTTCATCCCATCCGGGGAATGAAACAGAAACATGCGTAGATTGAATATTAAATGCGGTCCCTTTATAAAGCGCTGAAAGTGCGCAAGCGGGAGGGCGACGCTCCTGCGGAGCCGCCTTCCTGCAATGGCGACATGTGTATCTCCAAACTCTCGGGCTTTCTCAAACATGCACACCATGCCCTGAAAGAGCACGAGCCTTTAGCCCAGGGCAAGCGTGGCGTAGCGCTGGATCATAAACCTAAAAACATCCGGCCCTGTAAGGACCGAAGATGGGAAAAATGAAACAAAAAGATTCCTTGCGCGCTTTCAGCGCTTATGATTTGTGGGGGATCGTTACCCGGGGCGACGCTCCGCTCGCCCCGGGCTATTATCTTGTCGCACCTTCGGTGCTTGGTGTGTGACATTGAGAGAGTTGGTGGATAGGGAGATGCATATGTATGTATGGCAGAAAGGCGGCTCATCAGGAGATTCGCCCTCCCGCTTAGTGTGTCATTGAGAGAGTTGGTAGATAGAGAGATACAGATGCACTTATTGCATAACGGCGGCTCGGCGGGAGCCTCGCCCTCCCCCGGTACATTTGTATATGGTGGATGGCTCAAAATGTATGTGGTTTGCGTTTCCCGCTCCCACCTCTTGCGCCTTGCGGCATGAATATCACGTCCTCAACAATTTCACCTCTTCTCACACCTCATCCTCCAATAAATTTGTATCTTGGATGGTTTGCCAATTTCCATCCGGGGAGATTTTTTGGGTTTTGATCTCATGCGGGGCGACGGAGAATTCCACAGAACATTTGAAATGAGGGAATTCGAGTTTGACCTGTCCTTCCCGGCCCTGGGATTCATAACCGCGCACAATTAATGAACCGGCATCTTCGGCACATTTAACCACGGTCAAGACAAAATGATCTGACGAACAATTGATAAAGGACAACGCCTGCGGCAATTCCCCGGCGTGCGCCGATTCCTGATGCGGCCAAAGCGGCTCGTTCAATTCCCACGCTTTATGCGGCAAACGCGCATCCTGCCAGGAACCGGCATGAGGCACGATACGCAGACGGATGGTTTGCCAACCTTGATCGATAAACTTGTATGGCAGGCCGCTCTCGACCCGTTCAGGATCGTGATGCGCATAAACCGGCCCGCGAGCCAATGAGATACGCATGGTCTCGCCGCGCACGTCATAACCGAACTTGCAGTCATTAATCAATCCCAAACCATAACGCACTTCCCCTCCCTCGGAGGTTCGCACAGTGCCGGTGAGATCGATCCACGATTGACCGGGCTCTTCATCACCGCTTTTTTCACGTTGGATATGCCCATAAGGAATATCGAACACCGCCTCGCCGTCCGCAATCCGGGTTTCAAAACCGAGTTTCAAAAAGCGGAATTTTTCGCGCCAATCCAAACGGATTTCGACATGAATTTCGGGCATCTCACGATAAAGCGTCAATAGAATCTGTGCCGTGGAACGGTTAAAGGCGGTTTCGAGCATCAACGTGATCCGGCAATCGCCTTCATCAACGACACGCGCATCCTGCAATTGGAAACGGCCGTCTTCAACACGCCAAGCGGTGATATCATGGCTCCAGGTATCGCTTTGATCCGCCAAAACACAAAGAGACAATCCGCGTTTGAGGCAGTCCACTCCGGCCTTTTTATCAACCAAGGAACCGATCTCACCGCTGGCGGGATCAATCTGTATCCGCCACCAATCATTTTCCAAACCATAACGATGGGCCTGCAACATGCCCCGGTTTGCGGCCTTTTCCGGTTTCGCTGTTTCTTCACACGTGACAACGCTGTAGGTGCGGAATCCCAACCCGGGGACATCGGCAAGAAAGGTCAGCCCCTTGGTGCCGACTTTGCCGAATGGAAACTCCTGTGCGAGTTGTTTGCGGCCCGAATCATCAAGCACATTCACCGCAGGGCCAAGATATCGCTTCACCGTAAAGGGCAGTTCGACCGGACCACGCACATTCCAAGGCAAGGGATTAAAAACAACAACACTCCGTCCTTCCGTTGTGGTATCGATACGTCCGGCCAGTTTTTGCAGACAGCGGTTTTTGATCGTATCGGCGGTATGGCAGGCTGCGCCAAAAGCATCGCAGGCGTCTTCGTAGGCTTCGGCAATGCTGGTTCCGGCGAGAATGTCGTGAAACTGCTGGAATAAGAGCGTTTCCCATGCTTCCTGCAACCGCTCCCGGGGATAAGCCAGATCAAAGGCCGCCATTGAGGCCGCAGCCCAACGTTCGGCGCTCATCAGCGCGTGCTCGGTCCGGCGGTTAAGGCGTTTGCATTCGGAATGCGTGGTATAGCATCCCCGCGCATGATGCTGGAGTTCATTTTCAATTACGGGGAATGCATCGTCAGGAAGATTCTCGCGCAGCGCTTTGAAGTATGGATCCAATCCGCTGAAAATGAATGTGGGTTTATCGGGATCATTCTGCCACTGCTGAATTTTGGCAATGCTGACTTTGGTAGGTCCTCCGCCGTGATTGCCAATGCCATAATAAAATGGGGTATGTATTTGTCCGGGCACCATATAATGCTGGTTTAGGATCTGCTCCAGACGCATATCCATGTGCTCGTCGATGGTGTCATAACAAATTGGGATACAACATGCCAAAACCCGGCTGCCATCGCGCGCAGTCCACCAGAATGTGCTGGCTTCATACTTCATTTCTTTATCCGGTTCAGGACGCATGTAGGAGTACGTTTCGATACCGGCTTTTTTTAAAATCTGCGGCAAGGTTCCCGGATGGCCGAAGGTATCGGGATTAAAACCATGGCGGACAGTGAAACCGAAATGCTCACGCACAAAACGCTGGCCATAAAGCACATGACGTACAAAAGATTCGCCGCCGGGAACATTGCAATCGGGCTCGATCACCCAGCCGCCGACAATGTGCCAACGGCCTTCTTTCACACGTTCTTGGATTTCGGCAAAAAGAGCCGGATCGTTATTGAGCACCCATTTATAAAAGGCAGTCGAACTGGCAATAAAAGTAACATCCGGCGTTTCATTCATACGATCCAATGCGGCGCGGAAGGTGGCGCGCACTTCTTCATAGCCTTCCTGCCAGCGCCACAGCCATACCGGATCGATATGCCCGTGTCCGATTGCATGAAGTGTCCAGTCTTGATGTTTTCCGTTTTCAGTCATGCCGTTCCCAAAGAGAGGAATATGGTGATAGAACCCGCCAACATAAGGCGTTTATAAAATATGAAAGAACGCCCGGCTAAAAGCCGGGCGATTCGTACCAGAGTTACTTAGATGGAGCAAACGGCTAGCACATACCGGCTTCTCGGGATTCCTTAGATCAACCACAGGCAACCGGCCAAGGCCGGTCAAATCGTCAAAGCGGAAATAGGCGGGGAGGGAGTTGAACCCTCACGGCCTTGCGGCCAGGGGATTTTAAGTCCCCCGTGTCTACCATTCCACCACCCGCCCGCCATGAAAACGTCAACAACCATGCCGGTCCATAGGAACCAGCGCGGTGTGCTACGCTCCGGGCAGCAGTCTAGCGACGTATGAAGACTGTCGAAGGGCCGGGAGGGTTATAGAATTTGAGTGGTAGAAAGGATGGTATGTCCGAACCGTCAATACATCCTATACGCTCTCGCCACCGGCGATAATGAAAGACTCCAGTTTCAAGCGTATGGCGACGGGATTCTCGAAAGCCTGCACACTAAGACTGCCTTCCATCACCATCTCATAGGCCGAGACGATTTCATCCAACCAAGTGTCTTCGGCACGCAGCTGCTGGAGAAGGACTTCTTCATCGGCCTTCCCGGATTCATTCGCCCCATCGCTCTTATCCTCATCATCCGAGTTAAGGTCTTGCTCAAGAGCCTCCCGCAGGTGGCGGGTTGCCCGGCGGTGGTCGGCTTCCATCACCGCCAGACGAGTTTGCAGGACATCGCGGATCAAATCAGGATTGACATTAGCGGCAACCAGACGGATACCTTCACGCACAAACTCATCGTCAATATGGGGCAGATCATTTTCGAGGCTTACCAAACCGAAACGGCGCACTTTGCGGGACGCTTCGGTAAAAAATACGATTAACGACTTAGGGGCTAATTCTTTTAGGGATAGAACCGGCGCCAATCCGGGCGAAGGGCCGGGGCCACCGATACGCTCCTCTCGTTGCTCCAAAAAATCGGATAATCCCCTTACCAAGAGTTCTTTGGATCGTTCGATGCGAACAGGAGTCAGATCGACAATCGTCTCCATCTCGGCCTGCAATGCTTGACGGCCAAGCGAAGAAAGATTGCGCCTTATCTTTACACGCACATCGTCACTGGTGCCGTGCATAGCCATGCACAACAGAGTGACATTCGTCGATCCCAGCCATTCCTGAAGTGAACGGTCATCGACATCCAACAGTTCATCAAAAGCCTGAATCATTGGGGAGCGTTTCCTTATAGTACCTGGGTAAAATTAGCACGAATCATGTTGGAGGGAGACCCCTTTGAAGGGATTATAATGTACCTGAAGACGGGGCGGCATACTTCTTACGTAACCTCTCATAGTCACCTCCCTTAAAAGAACTAAGGGACCGGCTGACATAGACGGGATGGGCTTGAAGCTGCAACGAGCTGCATGACACCAAACAGAAATTAAGTGTCCGATCATGGGCCTCGGCTTCATCTGTGGCCGGTCTCCAACGGCCCGATGTCTCGTATTGTCCATTTCGCAGCCGGAAAGTACGAATATGCCCCCAAAGAATGCTGTTGATTTCCTCCCAAGGCAAGTTTAGCAACAACAGTTCAAGCCCAAGCCGTAGAAATTCGATGGGACAATTGGAGATATCGGGAACAATACTGGCCATACCTTGGGCATGAATTTTTCCGGCCAATCCCAAGACATAGTTGACCACATCCTCATACGAGTTTCCGGCCAAATGTATGGTCGGCTGAAAATGGGCCGGAGAAATCATAGATTCTTGATAGAACTCGGAATTGGCCTTGTCGCATAGCAACTCAAGCATTTTTAGCTGGGTTTCTTCAACACCATCGTCAGGCCTGCCTTCATAGGCTTCGATCTCATAAAGAATGTACTCCCGGGTCAGGGGTGGAAGGTGGCGCAAAACCGCGGAACGGATGCTTTCATCTGCGCCCCATAGAGCCGTGGCAACAAACCGATGGCTTGCTCGAATGACAAAGTCATTGAGATAAGCCGGGTGAATTTCTGTCACCTTTTCAAATCCGTCAATCATGATGCGGAGACTAGTCTAACTCATTCTGAGTATTGAGGGAAAAGAGCACGGGAAATTTAAATTATACGGCAGGGCTATCGTATTCCCGCCGGAGCCGTAAACCTTAGGCGGGAACACCAAGCTCAGGTTGCCTTTCCGGTTTTTCCATTCCGACAAGACGTTTGCATACCAAAAGAACTGCAAATAACAACCATAAAGTCATACTGATTTTGTCGGAAGGACCCAAATTGTTAAAAAATGAATGGACCAAAATCGAAAGCATCGCGGCCTTGGCTCCCAATACACAGGCTTTGATAACCGGATCCTGAGTCCGTTCCCGAATCCAGTTGGCTTGATACCGGAACACACCCAGCAACACCACAAAGATGGTAATTCCAACCAAGCCGAGTTCTGCCATGATTTCCAGATAGAGATTATGCGCCCCCATACGTATTTCCGTGGAATAGGCTTCTTCAAATACGATGTATTTCTCATAGACATCGGGATAGGCGCCATAACCAACCCCGAGCAACGGATTGTCCTGCCACATATGGTATGCGGCCAGCCACCGGTCAATACGGTCATAATTGGCCACGTAGCCTGTGTCGGTGACGGTTCTTAGGCGTTGGATCAGCATTTCGCCCAGATCGGTCACCGTAGCAACCAAAAGCGCCGAGGACACAAGCACCAACATCACAATCAACAAATCCACAGATGCCGCACTTCGCCGCAAACGAATCGCAAAATAAAAGAGTACAACCGCCATGGCGATCCAGGCTGCGCGCACAAAGGTCATTGCCACCGCCAGCCCGATCAACAACGCCAGAGCGCCAGTGATAAGAGTCCAAATACCCCGGGTACCAACTGAGGCAAACGCAATCAAAAAACAAAGTGTAACCACTAGATAAGCGGCATAAATGCAGTGGTTCTCAAAAAACGGATAGGCAATATCATCATAAATCCGGATGCCTCCGGCGGCTTGCGTGGCAAAACCATACATCGTCAGCAGAAAATGCACGACCATGGTGGTCACAAGAAAGATGATCAAACGCCTGCGGGTAACCGCGTAAACTTGAAATAGATAGAAACCCGCCAAAACATATCCGGATTCCCGAATAATGGCCTTGACCGTACTAATCGGCTCTTCGCTCCACAGGATCGATACTCCTGCGAAGGCGAAGTAGGCAAAAATTATTAGGTTGAGTGGAGAAGAGATGTACCGGAACCGCCCCTTTATTAGACACGATACGGCAACCGCAAAAATGAGAGCAGGAATAAGCGCTTCTGTGGGCAATGTGACTGAGGTTGTTCCACTGATATCAACCTCTACGGAAAAGGCCACAAGAGAGAATAGCGCCAGAATGATCCAGTCTCTGGCAAAAATCAGAGACATAACAAAGGCCAGGCTCCCGGTAAGCAATAGGAGAATCTTAAAATTATCGACAACAACGGTGAGCCCGACAACGAGAATCAGAACCAGCCATGGCAATTGATAGCCAAACGACCACCAGGGCGGCGTATAGCCCGGAGCCGCAACGGGAGATCCATGCGGCAAATCGGGCTTTTCTGTTGTGGTGGCAGGGGGAACGGCCATTGCGTCAGTTTACAGGTTCCTCGTTGGAGATCATGCTAGTCTTATACACGGCATATCCGCAAAAAGCCGGACATGCCATACACAAAGATCGAACGTCAATCTTTATGCCTCGCCATATAGAAAGAAGGCAAGAGTACTGAATGACGATCTTTCGCAAACTCAACATAGCACGCGGAGCCCAGGATGTCTGAAGTTGTCCCGGTTTACAACCTTGCCGGATTCTTACGTGTTTTGTATCTACGCCGTTGGTTCATTGTCATTGTGACGCTGTTGGGCGGCATTTTAGCCGGCGCCCTCGGCATGACGCGGCCCGAAGTCTACCGAGCCCACACCATCGTTCGCCTCGATGTGCCCAACTACAAAGAAACGCTAACCCTGTTGCCGAAACCCCTTACCGTTTCGGTGGTGCGTTCGATGTTGACCGATCCGGATACCATGCGCGAAGTCCTGGAGCGGATGGCGGAAATCAATATGACGCTTGACATTCTAAAAGGCGATAACGCACAAAAGAGCCTGAAAGAGGCGCGTGCCACCGCCGAACTTCCGGAAATTAGCGGCGATGCCTATGAGACCATCGCGGCGGCGACTGAAGGTGATCTTGTCAACGCCCTTTTGTCCGGTGACCGAGATCTTCATGCACTGGCCCGGGAGCCGGAGCGTCTGTGGGTATCTGAGGATTCCCGCGCACAGCTTTTAGCCATCCTTGCGGCTATGAACGCCGGCGAATTACGTGTCATCGGCGAGATGACCTCTGAAAAGATTAGCGGGATATCGCCTTATGCCATGACTCGGCGGCTCGCAGCGTTTACAACGATTACAAAAGAAACAAACCTCGACACAGAGTATTCCCCCATCATCGATGTTTACGGCATGGCTCCCTCGGCTGTAGAAGCCGAAGCAATCACCAACCTTTGGCTCCGCGTCTTCCGAATCCGGGCCGAACGAGCCGCGCGGGAGCTAATCGTAAAAGAGGCGGGCAAGATTGAGTCTGAGATCGCAAAAATTGAAAGCCGGATACAGACTATTGAAATCCAGCGCAACGAATATCTGGCCCAAAAACAGGTGGAAGATGCACAGCAACAACTCACAGCAGCTCGGCTGTTGCTTTATGGTGTAGCAAAAGAAACCAACGAAACACGGTCCCACCGTGGAGCAATTAACGTCGAAAATCCCGAAGAAACTCCATTTTGGAAAGAACAATCATCGGTTTCCCAAACAGAGGCTTTTGTGCCTACACCCCAATTTGGGAATTCAATTATGGCCCGCTTGGTTGCGGCCAGAGTTAATGGCGCTCCCCTTGCAGAGATCGAAAAATTAGAAAAACAAGCCTCAGCCCTACGTGATGAGATTAAATCATTACAAACCTCCGTGCTGGAACACAAGCATCAGTTATCGGTTTGGGATCGTGAAAAAGCGGGGCTTCAATCCCGTTGGGAGCAGCTCCTGCCTACATATAACGAGGCCAAACAGCTAACCAGTGCAGTTCAAGTAGGCGGCGTGGCTGACCTCGATTTCAGTACGGCCCAGAAACCGGATACACGCTACAGCCCCAATCGGAAACAGATGATCGTGGCAGGTTTGGCCGCCGGTTTCCTTGTGGCATGTGTCTTATGTTTCCTTTTGGATTTATGGTCGGAAGTTGTGAAAAAACCGGAACAGAAATCCTCATTCTCTTTATGACCGGTGATCCGGCCATTGAATGACTGTTTCATTTCAAACCGGACCTATATAAGCCGTGTCAACACAATTACAAAGGTATTCCTTTCCTTGGCGGGCGGCATTTTATCCGATACTGCTCACATTGTTTACCGCCGGGTTATCCTGGCTATCGACATGGATATCCGGTTATATCCGTGACGATTTGATTTGGGAAAAGTCTGTTTTTACCGGCTTTATGCTTCTTTTTTTTGGCATCTATACAGCGGCGGTATGGGAGGCTGTTCGGGGCCGCATACAAATGCATACAGGCTGGATTGTCGGCTGGGCATTGCTCATGCGCCTCTTGTTACTGCCCGGCAGCCCGGTATTAGAAACTGACCAATGCCGCTATTTATGGGATGGACTCGTCCTTTCGCACGGTTTCAATCCATACAAATATGCCCCGGCGGAAATATCGGCATTCGCAGAGGATGAACGGCTGTTTCCGCCGCGGCTGCATGACGAACTCCGCGCATTGAACCAGCTGCGGACATCTTCTCCACAAATCGAACAAAATTTTGCACTGATCAATAATAATCAAGTTCCGACGCCCTACCTTCCGGCTGCACAAGTTGCATTTGCCTTGGCCTCGTTGCTTTCACCCGGAAGTTTGTGGGGGTGGCGGATCATAGTGCTTTTAGCAGATATCCTAATTCTTCGATTGCTTATCGGTCTTTTACGGCGTCTGGATCTTCCGGAATCCCATCTGCTTATTTACGCCTGGTCTCCGCTGGTGCTCAAAGAGTACATCAATACAACACACTACGATTTAATTATGATGGCCCTGGTTTTATTGGCATTCAGGTTTCTACTGCCCGGCGGGATCAGTTCTTATCTCGGTAATAAATCAAAAACTATAGATGAAAAATCATCAGATCCATTGAACCCCAAAGGACCGGCCTCGCCTGCATTGGCCGGTGTTGCATTGGGAGCCGCAGTACTCACCAAATTGATGCCGATTGCATTAGTCGCCATCTGGTGCAGACGCCTTGGACTCCGGGGACTTGCGACATTCGTTATCACAATTCCGGTACTCACTTTGCCATTCATTGGATTTCAAACACAAAGTTGGAAAAATGATCCGGCGGGAATCGATAACCGGCAACCGGGATTTTACGTTGGACAGCAAGCCGCAACGGGCTTGGTCACATTTGGACATCATTGGGAATTCAACTCCAGCCTTACCGTTCTCCTGGAGCATGGATTCGAAAAGGCCGGATTCCCTGCTTATGGAGAACCAAAGGCAAAAATTCTTTTTCAACTGGCAGGCTGGACATTTCGGCTGGATGCTTTTTTGTTAGCCAAAGCAACAGCGTGCGGGATAGCTGCAATTGTCTGCATAGGCATTGCTTTGTATTTAAATGGATTCCGGCTGCATGCCAATCAAAAAAAAGTATGGCATGATTTGCGTGACGGCTGGGCTTTCGATCCGCACCGGCATCTCGCTGCGGCGCTCTTTATAGTCGGAGTGCTGCTATTATGCAGCCCGGTCTGCAATCCGTGGTATGTCGGTTGGCTTGTTCCGCTTCTGGTCTTTGTTCCCCGTGCGCCCTGGCTGCTCCTGACCGGAACGACATTCCTCTATTACCTTTATTTTGTCAACAACGGATACCTTCCCGGCATTCGCTGGTTCGAATACGGACCTGTTTATCTTTGGTTGTTGATTGAAGCCATCCGCAATTGGAAGCCGGCACAAAATGAAAAGTCTTTGCGGATAGAATAAGCTATCCACAAAGACACCGACTACATTTCTTTGATCTTGGCCTGGAAATTATGGAACTTTTCCATATCGCCTAATGTATATCCTTTCTTTTCCAGCTGACCGATCAGCGTTTTCGCATTTTGAATTCTTTCGCTTGTGGGCGGGTGCGTGGAAAAGAGTTTTGCAAAAGCGCTGGATTGACTGGAACCCATGCTTTGGAGTTTATCAAAGAAAACAACCAACGCGTTCGGATCGTATCCTGTTCGGTGCAATAAATGCACAGCAATATCATCCGCTTCGCGTTCAGCGCTACGGCTGTAACTCAAAAGGCCGGCATTGGCGATACCATTGGCGATTTTTGCGGCATCGGTTTCGCTGTTACCGAACGCGACACCCAAAAGGATTTGAGTGCCCATGGACCGGGTCAAATTCTGGGTTCCATGACGGCGTTCGGCATGCCCGATTTCATGGGCCATGACCGCGGCCAATTCGGCCTCGCTGTCGGCGGCTTCGATCAAACCCGTATGGACATACAAACGCCAGCCGGGTATCGCAAAAGCGTTGACCTCATCCTCTTTAACAACAAAAAACTGAAATGGTTTATCTTGCGATTGGGATGCGGCAACCAGTTTCTTTCCGATACCAGATACATAAGCCTGAATTTCGGGATCGTCGACGATGACCATCTCTTTTTCGAGTTCGGCTCCGACTTCGTGCCCCAAACTCAATTCACGATCTTCGGAAATCAAATTGACTCCGCCTAAGAAATCGCCGGTGGCACATCCACTCAACATACCGGCAACCAGACAAACTACGGCAATTGAAACATGGCGCATGATAAAGTACCTGCTATCTCATTGCTGTTCTTTTTCGTCTTTCGGCTTTTCCTTTTTCGCCCAAGTTTTCTCATTGACTTGATAGTAATTCCCGGGCTTCATGGTTTTACGTATAGCCTTGGCAAAGATTTCCTGAATCTTTTTCAGCTGTTGTTCCGGAAGTTTATGGGCTTCAAGAATTTCACGATACATGGCTTCGCGGTCTTTGTTTTCATCCGACAGGAGTTTCTTTAGTTGCTGCAAATCCCGGATGGCCAAGTTCTCGGTATCACGCAGAACCAAATACCCCTCAAGCCCCTCGCCGAAACGGCCGGAGGCCATGTGAGGCTCCAACTGCTTGTAACGCGCTTTGCGGCGTTCGCGAAGTTTCTTAAGAGCGGGTGTATCGATATCGATATCGATGGTTGATTCTTCTTGGGCATACGCTTGTTTTTCATTGAAAGCAAATGCCAGCACCGCGCCACCAGGTAAAGGGATTTCCCACGCGGAGGAAATCTCATTGCCGGATTCGACCTGCGTGCCGCGAATCTCACTTTCAATCGCCTCCGCCGCTTCACGGATTTCCGGCTCCGGGAAATAAACATTGACGGTCAGATTGACACATCCGGGTAACACCAAAACCGCCAGCATAAACAACCGGCGTCCAATCAATGTGCAATGCTTTGAATCTTTCACGATATCCCTCCGGGATTCTTTACGGAATCTCATAGATTTCACCGATCTTCAACACCTTCCCGACACCGCCCTGTTTGGAGAGTTTGAAAACAAATTCTTCAGGATCGGCGGCAATAACGGGGAACGTATTGTAATGCATGGGAATCGTAACTTTGGCTTTCAAAAGTTTGGAAGCCGCATACACAGCGTCATCGATTCCCATTGTGAAATTGTCGCCAATGGGCAGCAGGGCAACGTCGATATCGTGCATATCGCCCAGTATGCCCATCTCGGCTACCAGCCCGGTATCACCGGCATGGTAGATTTTTTTGCCTTCGATGGTGAGCAATAGGCCGGCTGGATCGCCCATATAGACCATTCCACTGCCGTCTCCGCGATCGAGGCCGCTGCCATGATGGGCAACCGTAAACTGAACACGGCCAAAATCGAAGTTATGTCCACCACCGATATGCATCGGATGCACATCCAATCCAAGCCCGCCTAGATAGGTTGCCAGTTCATAACAGGCAATCACATTGGCGCCGCAGCTCTTGGCGATTTCGACGGCATCGCCGACATGATCGCCATGACCGTGTGTCAGCAGGATCGTATCGACCTGCACATCACTTGGTTTGATGTCGGTAAGTCCGTTGTTATTCAAAAAAGGATCGATGATCAGACGTTTGCCGCCTCCCTCGATCTGAAATGCACTGTGTCCGTGGAATGACAATCTGACCATGAGCAAACACCTCCCATCAACGCCTCATGCGTACTGTTCTTCTGGAAATCGTGCCTATGGTACGGCAGGTAACGCAGAAAGAGCGAGGACTATATGCCGGCTCGTACGATACCTTCGAAATCTTCCGCCTTAAGAGCGGCGCCGCCAATCAGGCCGCCATCGATATCCGGTTGCGCAAGTAATTCTTTTGCATTGCCGGGTTTCATGCTGCCGCCGTATTGGATACGGATGGATTCCCCTGTCTCAGCGCCAAACATTTCGTTCAGAATGCCGCGAATGAAAGCATGGACGGCTTGTGCATCCTCGGGTTTTGCGGTTTTGCCCGTTCCAATGGCCCATACCGGCTCATAGGCAATCACGATCTTCTTGGCTTCATCCGCAGACAAACCGGCCAGACCGCCTTCAACATGGTCTTTTACAACCGCTTCCGTCTTTCCGGCTTCGCGCTCTTCTTCTTTCTCGCCCACACAAAGAATGGGGAGCAAACCAAGGGCCAGAGCCGCTTTGACTTTCTCATTGATAAAAGCGTTGGTCTCTTTGAAATATTCGCGGCGTTCGGAATGTCCAAGGATGACACACGAGCAGCCAAGGCTTTTTAGGAATGTGCCTGAGACCTCACCCGTGTAGGCGCCGGAATCTTTCGGATAAAGATTCTGTGAACCGAGTGCAACTTTGCTGCCGCGTACAACTTCTGCGACCGCAGCGATCGCTGTAAAAGGCGGGCATACTGCCACTTCGACTTCTTCCACATTGCCCACACGTTCCACAACACTTTTGGCCAAAGCGGCGGCGTCTTCGGGCGCACCCGCATTCATTTTCCAGTTACCGGCAACAATAATCTTGCGCATAACAATTTCTCCTGATAATCCAATCGAACGACTTTGGGAATTGCACCTTTGAAATGGTGGTTCCGGCTCAAAAGCCTACGGTAGCAGGGGGATTCTAGGCAAACAACGCCATTCAATCAGGAGTGGGTGAGGTGGATTTGCCACACCGAATCAAGGGGTTATCATCATACAACTTGTTTGGGCTGAGTCGGAATCGTAAGGTCTTAAATTGATTAACGATACCTTCTCTGGCGTCTAAACGTTAGAACCGAATGACGAATACCAAATTCGAATGAAAATTATCCGCTCCATAGACTCAACCAGCACCCGCGATTCGATAAAAAGCATCGGCGCATTTGTTCTTTGTACCTTGATTATACTGACCTTAGGTTGTGAGACAGGACAAAAACGCGGCTCAAAGGTTGCATTAATTCAAGAAGCGCATGCCGATATGGAGTTCGGAAATTATAAATCCGCATTGACAAAAATACAGAATTACATCATGGCGCCTTGGGGTGACAAACAGGACGAAGATTTGGCGCTTATGATTGCGGCAACATCGGCGGCCAAACTGGGCCGGCCAGGCGAGGCAATTGGATATGTCTCGCGATTGCGGAAGAAATTCCCGGATAGCCCTTATAACAACGCTCAGCTCGAACAAATCGAGAGTCTTTCCCGAGTGGCGTTGAACACGATGGTCAAAGAGCGGGAAGAACAACAAAAGAAATTGTTGGCCGATATCGAACTGGCCGAAAAGAGGGTCAAGGAATCTCCGCAAGATTCAAACGCCTTTGTTAATTTGGGACACCTTTATTGGCAAACCAGCCGCTACGATGACGCGCTGAAACAATACCAAGCGGCGGTCGATCTAAACCAAGATGTGCTTCAGCAGGAACTTATCCGTCAGCGCATCAAAATCGACGATAGCGGACGTTTGGCGCTGAAAGACAATCCCATTCTTGATAAAAACAGCGGGCCTCTCAAAGTCGCCAATCTTAGTGTCCAACGTGAGACGCGACGTGATATCCAAGGATACCACGCGAACGAATATCGTTATTCTGTATCCGGTGAAATTGTAAACGATGATATTCGGGACTACCGGAATGTGCGTGCAGAATTCGTTCTGTACAATTTCTGGGGAAATATCATTGATACAAAAACGCTTGGGATCGGCACGGTTCCCGCGGGTACGCGGCGTGCATTTATGGCCGTCATGAACGATTTCGCAGGCGATGAACGCAGCGTGAATCGGTTTGAAATTAGCCTATTCTCGGGAAATGATCGGGTTGGAGGCGCAATGGGCCACTGAGGGCTTACGGTGAGTTGATAGAATAATGCATTGTAAGAATTTTATATTATATCTCGGCACACAAATCCGCTTGATGGCTGTTATATCAAGTGTATTGCTTTGCTTCTTCTTATTTCCGGGAATCGCGCAAAGTCAAAGCGATGCGGTAGCCGGATTGAAATGGGAAGAAAGTACAAAAGGCCTTACCGACACTTTATCTGCACATAAAAGCGGCGGTTCGCTGCCCAAAATGGTCTTCATCCAGATGTACGTATTCGAAGTCACTCTGGAAAACGAAAAAGACATGGGTTTTGTGCATCGTCTTCAAAATCAAGACGGAGGCACAGTAGGTGCGGAAATAGGACGCTTGCGGAGTCCCACCAATATGGACCTGGGCGTAATTTCAGCAGTAGGTGAAGGAGAATCTCCCGGCTTCTCATTAGTCGGCGTAACAATCGACGAAGACCACGGACGGATCACCAGCGAACTTCAGGCATTCGCTCAAAAGCGAAACACAACGGTATTTGCAAGTCCTTTCATCATGACGCTTGACGGACAACCCGCCGCGATTTCAACCGGTGATGAAGTACCTTACCTCAAGCGTTCGCTGACAGGAGATGTCGTTGTTTTCACACAAGATTTCACCGATACGGGCGTGAACTTAAAAGTAACCCCCACAGTAGTCGACGACATTATGATTCAGCTGGATATCAACCTCGATGTCTCCAACGTTTCCCGGACACGCATCGAGCAAGGTTTCCAGCAACCGATTGTACAAACGAGTACATTTAGCACACATTTCGACATCAAAAACGGGACCAGCGTGCTATTGGGGGCTGTGTTGCGCCGTGTCGAAACCACGACTGAAACGGGGATTCCTTATGCCCGGGATATCCCGCTCCTTGGCCGGTTGTTCCGGGGAACAGAAGAATCGCTGCTAAACTCGGAACTACTCATCATCGTGCATCCTATGATCGTGAATATGGAAGAAGGCATTAACCTGTATATCGATCCCCAAGCAGATCAAGAGGAAGTGATGGGACAGATTCGAGAGCAGTCGAAGCTTCTGCAAAAATCAGAAACACCACTGCGTCAGATTTACGATCTTTTACTGGAGGGCCCAAGTGTTGAATAAACTCTCCAGATACTCATTTCTATTGTTGCCCACTCTGCTGTGTATTGCAGTTCCCGAATGTTTGTATTCAACATACGCGCAAGAGGCAGCTCCGGCGGCCGAACCGGCCCCGGCAGCAGAAGCGGCAGCTCCAGCCGAACCTGCTCCCCCTCCTCCGCCACCGCAGTCTGTTGAGATTGCCGTGGAAATCTTTGAATATCGTCTCTCCGAAGAAGAACAGTTCGGTTTAATGTACGAGTACATTCGTGAGCGTGGGGATCTCTTGGATTTCAACCTCTTTTTGCCGGGCACTACCAATCCCGGCGACCCATCCATTCCCGCCTTGCAGACAACCGTCGATCTTTTGAATTCACGCTATGGCGATTTGGATGCCACCTTGCAGGCCGCCGTGAGTAAGGGCCAGGCAATGATTTTGTCCAATCCACGCCTCGTCGTAAAAGAGGGGAACCCTGCCAGTATTGTCACCGGCGAGAAGGTTCCTATTACGAAATTGGAAATTAAAGGTGCGAACCAAACCCTTGCAACAGTCGATAAACATACAGGCGTCAAACTCTATGTAACGCCGCAAGTTCTAAACAAGGATTACATACTATTGGCATTGCAGGCCGAAGTCAGCGAAATCGTATCATTGGAGAAATTCACACCATCGGACTCCACAACTGACGATGCGATTTTTGAGTTGCCGCGTGTTCAGCGCCGCACCGTACAAACCACAGTATTGGTTCCTGACGGCTTCACGCTTTTTATCGGCGGTCTTTTGCGAGAAACCAAGCAAACAACGGATCGTAAAATTCCTATTCTCGGCGACATTCCCTATGCCGGATTTCCGTTCAAAAGCAAGAATGAAACATCTTTCAACAGTGATACATGGTTTAAGATCACACCTACAATTCTTGAACGAGGCAAAGGTGGTAGCCTGCCGATGAGCAGTGTGGGCGGCGATCTTGGAGAAACATTCCTAGACGCCGATACAGTCGAGTCCGCTACGGATGAGCGCAAACTGGAAGAGAATATGCAGGTTGATGAATCCGAACTGATCGACTACGACAAACCAAAGTAGATTCAACTTTCTCAGATTTCCTGCAAAGGCGAAAAACAAAGCCCTTTACGGATTCGTAAGGGGCTTATTTACTGTGATTCAGCATTCCCGCCAGCGGCCATAATCTTTAGCGGAACCGAAATTTCAAACGATTCGGGAGCGGAACAGCATTTGTCATCGCAGGCTTGAGTCCGAAGATTAAAATTCAGTGTTTGGCTTCCGGGCGCTGCATTTTCCGGGATTCTGCACAACACATTAATCGGCACATTGCCTTCATAGACGGAGAGCGGCTCATTGTTGAATGCAAATGTAATCTCTCTCCCCTCCGGATAATCAATTTTCTCAAATGTGGCCACCGAGTCATCCTCCGCAACAAGCGAAGTGGCAATCAAATAATCCTGCCGTGGACGATGAGAATTAACATGCCAGCCATTATCAATTGATAAGTGGACTGCAAACCTAAATTCTTCGCCGGGCACAATTGACTTGCGTGACAAAAACACTTCAACAGCAAGTGGCTTCCGGTAAATAAAGAAGTCTGCGTTACTTTTTGTCTCGCCTTTGCCATCCCCATCCTTCGAATCATAATAGAGTGCCAAGGCATAAATCAGGCTCTCCGTACCGCGCGGTGAGCGTTCCAAAAGACCATGGAAGAGATCGAATATCCGTAACGCATAATCCTTCAATTCGGGTTCTTCTAAGTATCCGGCCAAACACACCAAAACCTTTGCCGCCATGCCATTGCCGGAAGGCAAAGCGCGGTCGAACGGATCCTTGGAGCGCAGCAACAGATCCTCATGATCCATGGATGTGAAAAAGAAACCGTCGCCATCCTTATCCCAGTAGTAATCGAGTAATACTTGGACAAGCGAACGGGCTTCCGTCAACCACTTCTCTTCCCCTGTCGATTCATAAAGTTCAATCAATCCATCAGCCAGAAATGCATAGTCATCCAAATAGGCGTTAAGTTTAGCGTCGCCTTCCCGATAGGTCCGCAACAGACGGTCATCTTTGCGCATGGTACTTAGGATAAAGTCGGCGGCTCTTTTCGCGGCGTCGATATAGCGCGGCTCCTTCAGCCGGCGGCCGCAATAGGCCAAACTTCCGATTGCGAGGCCGTTCCAGCTGGTTAAGATTTTATCGTCCAGGTGCGGCCAAATACGCTTGTTACGTTCGGCCAGCAACTTTTGCCTGCACGCCGACAGACGGACGCTTATTTCCTCCGCTCCAAGATTTTCGGCCTTCGCAAGTTCGGCAACGGTGCTTTTAAGAAATGGGATATTGGTGCCCGGCCGGTGTCCGCTGGCTTCCTCATAATAGTTGCCGTCTTGGCTTAGGTTGTAAGTCTTATTGAAGAATTGCCCATCCTGATCCCCAAGAATCGAAAGGACTTCATCGGTACTCCACAGATAAAACTTGCCTTCCTCGCCTTCGCTGTCGGCATCGAGCGCCGAATAAAACCCGCCTTCGGGACCGGTCATTTCCCGAAGAATCCAGTCATAGACACCGATGGCCACACGGCGGAAATCTTCATTTCCGGTTATGAGATAGCCATCAACATACGCTCTGGATAACTGCGCGTTGTCATACAACATCTTTTCAAAATGCGGCAGAAACCATTCTCCATCGGTCGAATAACGATGGAATCCGCCGCCGATATGATCATGAATGCCCCCGAGCGACATTGCGGTGAGTGTTTTTTCCACCATTTGCAGCAGACGTTCATCTTGGGTTCGGGGATATTCGTACAAAAGCACGCTCAAACTTCCGTGGGGCGGAAATTTGGGCCTCTCGCTAAATCCGCCATGATACGAATCGAATTGATCCCAGAGCGTCTCGGTTAGGCCATCCACAAGTTTCCGGGACAAGCCCTGTGTCGCATGGACCGATCCAAATGACGACATTCGTTTGATTTCACCGGAAAGTGTCTCAGCCTGCTTTTTCACATTTTCCGGACGTTCACTCCATATTCGGGCCAAAGAAACCAGCAAGGTTTTAAAACCCGGCATTCCATATCGGTCTTCCGGTGGAAAATAGGTTCCGCAGTACCAGGGCTTACCCTCAGGGGTTAGCCATACGGAATTAGGCCACCCGCCCCGCTGGGTCATGAGCTGAGTGGCATTCATATAAATCTCATCGAGATCCGGACGCTCCTCGCGATCCACTTTAATACAGATGTAATGCTCATTCATGAGCCGGGCGATTTCATTATTTTCGAATGACTCATGCTCCATTACATGGCACCAATGGCATGTGGAATACCCAACCGATAGAAAAATGCATTTGTTTTCACTACGAGCCCGCGTAAATGCCTCTTCTCCCCAGGGATACCAGTCCACAGGATTCCTGCAATGCTGCAAAAGATAGGGGCTCTTCTCGAATACCAGACGGTTGAATTCAGCCCCTCCATCCGGTGGCAGTTTGGCGATTTCCGCTTGCGTGGGCATTTTCATACGCTCTCCATGGCTATCGAGAATCGGAACGAGCAAAACAGCGGCAAGAAACAACGATACTGACCGGCCGTCAATTCGCGGATAAAAGTAAACACGGCCCGGTATCCGTCGATCCATAAACGGTTCCTTTTGACTTGATGGTTGAAACCTGCCGCCAGACAAAGACTACGAATTCCCCTCCAATGGTCCTAGCTTCGTCGGGATATTAGAAAAAAGGAAGGTTGAAAGCAGAAGATACGTGTAAACTCAGACACCGTTTACGACAGCAACCCGCTCTTTGGAAAACCCCATATTCATGAGCCGGTCACAACGGTCTTTGACACGCTCAGCATCTGTGATCAAAACAAAATCACAATCGTCATTACGCAGAGTTTCAACATCTTCGACTTTGATGTCGGCAACATGAGAGCCATTGGGCTCTTCATCAATCACTTGTACGACCGAAAATCCAAGTTCTTTTGCGCTGAGATAGGCCAGTTCAGCGGTTTCACCGCTTCCATAAAAAACAACACGCTTTTTGCCGGATTGCAGATGCGGTTCCAGTGATTTGCGGAAATCCTCGCGCATATAACGATAGTATTGGAAAGAATAACGAAGAAACTCGTACGCCAAACGGCTTTTTTCCGAAATCCCCTTGGGTGTCAACAAATAGCGGACTTTGCGCCCTCTAAGTTTAGAAATTTTCACATACCCCTTTTTAACAACACGCTTCATTAAGAGATTGGTGAGCCCTACAGCCACACCCATGCGTACGGCCAAATCATTCTGAGTTAGCCCTGCATCTTTTTCGATCTCGGTAAGGAGCTCGAGGGTGCGTTGTTGTTCCTTATCCATAACGGCTTGTTAGAGATTCATTTTCTGAAGTTCAGAATGAGAATATTATGAAGTTTCACGAATAAGTGTCAACCAGGAAACGAGCAAAATCACCGCACATGTGGCTTTTATACCACACAGCGAGACAGCGCGAATATTCAGATTTAACTTAAGTTGCGTTAGGCATCATGACGTAATCGGAGGAGACATGCTCGCAAATCGGTGTCTGTTCACGATTACGTAACCCCTCGATTAATTTCTCTTCTACGAAGCGAGGTTGATGCCAGTGCCGCGGCAGACGGCCGCCGTTCCATTTCATGGCCTGCTCTTTGATCTTGCTCATAACCTGAAGAAGCTTGATCTTCGGATAATCGGCCGGAAGAACCTTCAGGAGCGTCTTGACCATCTGGAAAAGAGCCGGATAGCTCACAAAAAGATGCGCACAATGCCCGATCTTTTCGATGATCTCTTTGTCTTTTAAAAACAGCGAGGATGTTAACGAATCCTGAAATTCTCTCGGAATTTCGGAAAGGTTGCCTGAGAATCCCTGTTCTTTGGCGATTTCGCCGAGTTTGGTTCCGGGGAACGGCGCAAAGAAAGAGAAGGTATTCACATGAACCCGGCACCGGATATTCAGTTCGATGGTCGATAAGGCCGTTTCGACTGTTTCACCCGGAACACCGATCATGTTCTGCCCGACAACTTTGATATTACGGTCGTAAAGAAGATCGCACGCCCGGATAATCTGATCGCTGGTCATGTTTTTAGCGAGAATTGTTTTGCGGATTTCGTCATCGCCGCTTTCAATCCCCATCGCCACCCGGATACATCCGGCTTGGGCCAAAAGATCCGCCAATTCTTCGTCTGTAAGATCCGCGCGGATATTGCAGATAAAAGGCAATCCGACTTCCTTGGCATAAAGCGGACAAAACTCGCGGAGCCAACGGCGGTTTAGGATAAATGTATCATCTTGAAAGGCGACATAAATCACACCATACCGGTCACGTAGCCATTTGACTTCTTCAACAACGCTTTCAGCGGTGCGTTGCCGTGTCCATTTGCCATCCTGCAAATTCCGTGAGACATGATTAAAGCAGAATGTGCAATCATAGGGACAACCCCGCCCGGCCATCATAAAACCGATAGGCGAATGCCAAATTTGATAGGGCCGCATAAGGTCGCGATCCGGGAAAGGCATTTTGCTGAGTTCTTCTTTGCTTAAGAAAGGCCGGTTGGGATTCTTTTTGATGTCACCGTTGATTCTGAAATGAAGGTTGGAAATTTCCGTATAGTCTTTTCCCGCCTCCATGGCATCAGCCAATTCCAAAGTCGGATATTCCCCTTCACCCAAGCAGATAGAATCGATGCTTTTATCCATCTCCAAAACTTGTGGAAAATAGCTGGGGTGAGGACCGCCAAAAAGCGTATGAATCTCCGGCAAGGCACGTTTAATTTCGGCGTTTACTTCTTGGTAACGTGGAGCCTGGCTGGTCGCAACCGAGAAACAGAGCAACTGGGGATCGAGTTGACGCACGGCTTCCGCGCAGTCTTCGGTCTCGTCGATATTGATGCTTGAGACCGTATGACCATGCTGTTTGAGAACAGACGAAATATAGGTCGCGCCTAGCGGCTGATGTTCGAGAATGATGTCGTCGAAGACAAAACAGATATGCATGGGAAATCCCGGCTCCTGTTACCTATGCGGCCTCTTAATATTTAACCTAGTTTAATAGATAGTACGCAAGCCGCCTTTTCTTGGCAAGTGCCGTGTTCTCAAGCGTATAGCAATCCAAACCAAGCCGGAATGTTTGGCTATATTCAGCAACTGCGGACCACGATATTCTGTCGTCTCCAAGGCGATTGCAGTACGCTTCAATTGGGATACAGCTGGTTGGGGAGCCCGTTTTCAAAGTCCCATTTAGACCATAAGACGGAGCCGCATACTTTGTCCGCATTCCTTCTCCCCATAGCAATGGCCGTATGCCTGGTGGGTATCGCCTCGTTTCCCAACACATGGCCCAAGTACCGGGATGAGGCAGATGAACCAACCGGCACGGGTGTGCGTATGGCCCTGATCTTGGCCTGCTTGGCCATCATGATGGCATCGGCGGGAATGTTGGGTATCTTAGGAAAACCTCTATCTATTGTAATTTCAGTAGGTTGGATTTTATTGGGACTTTATGGCTGGTCCCGTTTCGGCTGGAACGGCCGGTTCTCCCAATGGTCAAAATTCGACTGGCTTTTGCTTACAATTCCTATCGTGATCTCATCCGTCAACTTCCTTTCCTGCCTTTCTCCTGAGATACGCCACGATGCCTACGACTACCATTTAAATGTTCCCAATTTGTATGACATAGCAGGCCGGATTCACGAAATCACATGGCATGTCTTCTCTTATATGCCCAAGTTCGGGGAAATGTTTTATGCCCTCATCCTGCCACTTGCACACGACACCTCTACAAGACTCATTCACCTTGGTTTCGGGCTCCTGGCACTCCGGTTGATTTACGATATCGCCCGCATAAGCACATCGAAGAGGACGGCGTTATTCATTGTAGCCGTGACTTCAACCGTTCCACTTTTCTCTTATTTATGCACGGTTTCTTACATTGACCTATTTCGGGCCGTCTGGGAGCTGAGTGTTCTTTATGTATTGGTGCGTTGGGACCGAATCAATCGGATTGACGGTACGGTCAAACAATACGGGAAGACAATCATCACACTCGGTGTTTTATGCGGAATGATGCTGGGCACAAAATATGTGGCCTGGCTGGTTTCATGGCTGCCCATCGCGGGCCTGCTCATGGTTGTAGGCTGCAACAGGCAAGGCCTATCCCGGCGGGTGATAAACGTTGCCATTGTCACCGCCATCGCTTTAATTGTGGCCTCTCCCTGGCTTTTCGTGAATGCTGTCTGGACCGGAAATCCCGTCTATCCCCTGCTGCCTTCGGTCTTCGGACATGATGCACCGGCCAGTATGGATGCATACGCCTTTATTCGCGGCCATGCGCCCCCGGCCGAAACGTATGCGCTGGGAAATATCCTGCCGTTTATCATGACAAGACTGACCGCCTTGGGTGTCGGCGGCAATTACCTGCTCTTTGCCGCACTGCTTCTATCCGGAGTTGTGTTCATGGCTCCCGGAAGCCGCAGAGAGGCAATTCAAAATGAGCGGACTTATACGCTCTTATGTTCTTTCCTTGTGTTCTCGTTTCTTCTATTTCTCTTTGGGACAGGCAATCACGACGGGCGTTTCGCAATTACCACATTGTTGTTGGCTCCGCTTGTTGCCGTAATGGCCTGGAATTTAATCGACAGTACATACCTCAACTCAGAAAAATACGAAAAGTACCGTCATTTGATGGCGCCGATGGTCCTTTCCCTGCTCACGCTTCTATGGATTCAACACCGGGCCTATCAAGCACACGATTTCGAAGAGACATTCACCCCCGCTCTATCGGCTGAAGCACGCAACGCCTATTTGGATCGCCGTTTTCCGAATATGCCCATCACCCGTTGGGTCAATAAAAACTTAACACTCGACGATAAAGTCATGGGCATAGGCTATCCGTGCCAAATCCTTTATATGGCACATATCAAACACGGCTATTACACGGCATTTCCGGAGGGCGTGCCTCAAAAATTCACACCGGCTTGGATTGAAGGTCTACAGGCAATGAAGGTAACCCATGTTGTATTTCCCGCCGCTGTACTAAAAGAAAACGAAGATTATAATGCGATATCAAGTTCGGGAGTTGTCGAGCCGGTCCAAGAAATAAACGGTTACGTACTAATTCGTTTAAATGGAACCTGATCCAAAATCCACAAAAAACCGAAACTCTACAAAGATTCTGATTTACCGGCACGGTGCAGTCGGTGACACCATTTTAACCGCACCGGTCCTTGAGACATTACGCCGAATCCACAACAATCCCGAAATCACGGTGATGGGGCATCTCGACCGTTGCCGGCTCTTGGTCCGTGAGGGGCTGGCTCATCATGCCGTATCTTCGGAAATTTTCCCCCTGTATACGTTAAGCACAGAAAATCCCTTGCCGGATCCTCTACGTCATTTTTTGAAGGGCTTTGATGTATGTCTTTGGTATGGAATCGACCGTCACGGCACACTAGAAAACCACCTCAAGGCCTGTATCCGGACAGTATGTTTGTGGCCGCCAAAACCGGAAGAACATTCGGGAATTCATATTATCGATCATCTTCTGGAACCTGCCGCCGGAACAGGACGCATAGGTGAAGGACCGATTGTACGGCTCCCCATCAGTGATACAGAACATAAGCGCGGACAAATGCTGTGTCAGGAATTGGACATTCTTCCGGATGAGACTCTGATTTTGTTGGCCCCCGGCACAAGCAATCCTGCTAAACGCTGGCCGTTGGATAATTTTGCGCGGCTGGCTGGCGAGTTGAAATTAATAAAATGTAAAAATGACGCTATCACTCAAATGCATATTGCGGTCTTGCACGGCCCCGAAGAGGAGATCATCGGAGAGCAACTCTACGGGCTCTTGAAGCCTCTATCCGAACAGGAAAAATGCAAAACAAGTTTGTTGCCGGTGCTTTCACTTGAAGATGTGGCCGCGCTGATTACCACTGCCTCATTTTATGCCGGGAACGATTCCGGTTTAACACACCTATCGGCTGCATTAGGAATTCCCACGCTGGCAATATTTATCTGTACTGATCCCCAAATCTGGTCTCCGCGCGGCGCAAATTCTTCATGGATCATGGCAAAAGATGGAAACTATCTACAACAAGTAAACGATGAAGCCCAAAGACTCTTTTCCAAAGGAACCGGCAGTGCGCTTGGCTAAGACCTCTCACCTGCCGATACTCTATTGATGCAGGCAAGTTATCTGTGAAATCATCGAATTTTGATTCAAGAACGAAAAGAGAAACTGCATGGATCCAATCGCGGGCCAGCTCTTAAATCTCTCCAATACAGCCGCAGATACGTCATTGGCCCGGCTTTTGTCCGGAGGCAGCCAGGCCGGCCGTATTCTCGGTGACTTGGGTGGCGGCAAGGCCTCGGTTTTGCTGGGGGGAAGAGTCTTTCAACTGGACCTGGGAATGGCCCGTATTCCGGTAGGTCAGGCATTGCTTGCACGGCTGGTCGGCGGACAACTCCAGATTTCTCTCACAGGCAGTCAAACCGGAAGCGGTTCTCAAAGCGCAAACCAATTAGGCACCGTTGCAGCACGGCCCATGGCCGCAATCCTTGGAGAGTTCGGTCTGCCCTCCAGTGTTACCAATTCCGCAGTGGCCTCGGCACTCATGGCGGCCGGAATGCCCCTGACTCGTGATGTAATTCTGGCTTTGGCCCGTGCCTTAGGCGAGGTTGAGCAGGACCAAAGCGGCGCTTTGGCGTTTCTGCTGGGACGGGGACTTCCGATATCGCCGGAAATGCTTGCCAATACCAGCCGTCTGCTGTCACAACGTTTCACACTGGGTGACAGCCTGGCGAAAATTATGCAAGGACTACGGGGACTCGACGAAAGTCTGGAAGAGCTGGGTGAAGACATCATTCCGATCAGCCGCAAACAGCGCTTCCAAGAACACGGCGAACAATTAGCCAAGCACCGGCAAAGCTGGCCGCAACCGGAGTCAAGCGGCGACGAGGATAATTTAGAGGAATCAAAACCGGCGGCCGCCGAGTTGGCGGACAAACTTGAGAAACAAGAAGGCGAACACCGCAAGAATCCGGAAGCAGCTATCGTTGCCGGAAAACCACCGGATCAAAACGATTTGGCCGGTGTGCTGTTGCTACTGCAACAAGATTTGGCGGCATTACAGGCCCTGATTGATGCGCAGGGCTTGAATATCAATCTGACATCCTTGCTGGTGTTAACACAAGACACGTATGAGGCATTGGCGGGAGAACGTTTGGGCAATATCCCCAAAAAAGACTCCGATACACCGCCGGTCTATTACTTTTCCGTCCCTATTCAGTTCGAAGGCGAAGACCGCACACTCGAGTTTCTATTCCGTCAATACAGCAACAGAAAAGAAGAAGGCGGAGATTTAATTCTACGATTCGAACTTTCGAATTTGGGGCCGATACGTCTGCAACTCGGATGGCGGGAGGGAATGGTCACCTTTACGATGCGTGTTCAAGACGAACCCACGGCGGAAAGCGTGCGTCCCGAATTGGAGAAACTGCAACAAGCGTTACTAGGCGCGGGATTCCGTACCGGACAACTGCGGGTGCAATCGGGTTACGTTCCCGAAACATTGCGTGAAGAAATCGATCCGGACTTTGTCCCGCCGGAAGATCCTCAAGGTTTGGACGTAAGGGGGTAGCCGGTTACATCTTGCCCGCCAGCCGTAGACGGGCTTGCACGGCGAGTTCGTCGCAACGGTTGTTTTCAGGATTGTCGGCGTGACCGCGTACCCATTTCCAGGTAATTGGGTATTTCTTTGAATACTTAAGCAATTCCAGCCATAAATCCTTATTCTTCACGGGCTTTTTGCTTGCCGTTTTCCAATCGTTGCGCTGCCAATTATCCAACCAATGCTGTGTAAACGCATTACGCAGGTATTGGGAATCCGTAACCATGGTTACTTCACAATCGCCCTGTAACGCACGCAATCCCTCCAGAGCAGCGATGAGTTCCATACGGTTATTGGTCGTGTTCGGTTCCGCGCCGGAGAGTTCTTTTCGCATACCTTTTTCAGGCGCAATCAAAACCGCCCCCCACCCGCCGGTGCCCGGATTGGGTGAGCACGCGCCATCGCTATAGACAAAAACTTTGGTTGCCATTTGCATTTTCCAATTCACAAATTTAGAGATGTTTTTGTTTATGGCTGAAAAGACCGTACCGCATCCACAACGCGGCGAAATTCTTCATCGGTCATGTCCGGAAAACAGGGCAAGGTTAAAATCCGCTGCCACAGTTTCTCAGCCTTCGGACATTTCGCTCCCCGTTCCCGATAATAGGGATGCAGATGAATAGGATAATAATGCACACCGGGGGCGATGTTGTTCTTTTTTAAATGCGCGATGAGCTCATCGCGGCGTTCCAGTTTAATATGATAGATATGCCATGAAGACTCGCAACCGTCTCTTTCAATTGGACACTCCACCCAGCCTAAATCGGCGAATGCCTCCGAATAACGTTCGGCAAGACGCCGCCGGGCGGCATTGTTTTCCGGCAAACGCTGGAGTTGGACAATCCCCAATGCCGAGCCAAGATCACTGCCGTGCGCTTTCCAGCCCAATTCATTGACATCGTAATGCCACGCGTAGACCTGGTTTTCATCCGTTCGCACGTATGTATCCTTTGAGATGCCCAGCCAGCGTAATTCACGCAGTTTTTTGGCGGGCCCGGCATCTTGTACGGCGATTGCACCGCCCTCACCGCATGTCAAATTCTTGACGGCATGAAATGAAAAGGCGGTAAATGGCGAGATATTGCCAACAATCCGTTTCCGGTACCGCGCCCCCATGGCATGAGCCGCATCCTCAATCACAATGAGATTGTGTTTGCGGGCCAAGGCGGCGATTTCATCCATTGGACAGGGATGACCGCCATAATGCACGGGCATGATGGCCTTGGTTTTCGATGTGATCTTCCGCTCCGCATCCTCCAGATCGATACAAAGAGTTTTTACATCGACATCCACAAATATCGGTGTGGCACCGACATACTCTGCGGCGTGGGCCGTGGAAACAAACGTGATCGTTGGAACCAGAACCTCATCCCCTGGGGCCACTCCGGCCACAACCAAAGCCAAATGCAGAGCCGTTGTGCCGGAATTAAGCACGACGACATCCTCACAGCCGATGGTCTCACAAAGGAGTTTTTCAAATCGTGCGGTCTCAGGCCCTAAACCAAGCCATCCCGAGCGCAACACGCGGGTTACAGCCTCGACTTCCGCATCCGTGATCGATGGGCGAAAAACCGGTATTTGGGGTAAATCGGACATGATTGGAGTATAAACGATACGTCAATAAGAAAGAACGATTAAAAAACGCTATTTCTGTTTTCATATGGCCAAAGCGGCCAACCACTTGCCGGGTTCGGTTTTATTCTTCGATCTTTCGCTTGACCAATTTAGAAACAGGCTTGAACTCATCGCCGGAAGCCTCAACCAGCCATTCAAATAGAACGGATTCGGCGCATGTTATGACCACACCCGCTTGACGCATCCGCTCGATGGCCGATGCGCGCATTTTCCGGGAACGTGAGGTAATCGCATCGTGCGGAACATGGACCTGCTTGGCGGCCGCGAGAAGATCCAAAGCCGTCTGAAGTACACAGACATGAGATTCGATGCCGATCACGACAATCTGGTCACGGTCCAGAACTTCCAGTTGTTCCATCAAACCGGACTCGCCACAACACGAGAACGTTAATTTCTCAACAAGCGGATAGCCATCGATCAATTCCGCCAATTCAGGGACAGTGTGCCCCAAGCCTTTGGGATACTGCTCGGTGGCAAGAATGGGGATGCCCAGAATTTTGGCTGCCTGCAAAATACGGCCACATTCTTCAATCATCGCCGGACCATCAGCCATAACATCCCGGAAACGTTCCTGCACATCGACCAAAAGCACAACACTGCGATCGCGATTTAAAATCGTATCGTGACGCATAAATGAAGAAGTTGACATAAGTGGTTCCTCAAATTTGATTGGCTCTATTTATTATATGGATTGATCCGGTGCATTCCAACGCGGCCTCACACTTCCATCACGGATTAGCCGGATTCCAAGGCGTTGCCGATAAGCTGATCCGTAATGGTGATTTCATCCGATAGCAGCAGGGCACGCTGAATAAGATTGCGCAATCCGCGTACGTTATCCTGGAAATCTTGTTTCACCAAAAGCGTAAGCGCATCCGGAGACAGGCTGCGTCCGCTACCACCGCATTCATTCATAAGTTGCCGCGCTAAATGAGGGACATCGGCCAGGCGTGCTTCCAGACTCGGCAGACGGATCGTCAGCACCGAAAGCGCAGATAAAAGTTCGCCGCGGAATAGCCCCTTATGCGCCAGCGCCTCAAGATCGTTATGCGAAGCGCCAATGATACGCACATCGACTTGATTGGGATTGCCCTCGCCGATGGGAGTTACAATTCCCTCTTCCAACAGCCGCGTTAGCGCTCCCTGTAAAACAGGCAAAATGGTATCGATCTCATCGAGAAATACGGTGCCGCCGTCGGTGATATTAAAGACGCCCGGCACAGTGTGCGTTTTTCCATCCAATACCCGCACGCCGCCTAAAAGTTCGAAACGTAAATCTTCAGGATCCATCGATCCGCATTTCACAGGCACAAATGCACGTTTGCAGCGTTCCGCATCATACTGATGAATGGTCTTGGCAAAGAGTTCTTTGCCGGTACCCGGCTCCCCTAAGATCAGGACCGGCGCACCCGGCGAATCGATTGCCCGTTTCAAGATCGAAATCGCCTCGCACATCTCCGGCGTAGTACCGATAATCGGGCCGAATCCCAATTCGTGGCTGCCTTCCGCCTGACGCGAACATTCGGAGTGGATCTGATCCACAGCCTTGCGCACAGCATCCCGCAGCTCATCCGGGAACTTTGGTGACATCACCAAATAATCAATCGCCCCCAAACGGATGGCTTCAACCGCGGTGCGGGCCGTGGCGGCATGAACAGTGACGATAATCGTCCGAATATCATCAAATTTCTCATTGACCTCTCTTAGAAGCACCAGCCCATCATCTTCATTGGGCATACGTAAATCGGTAACAACAATATCAATTGACTCGCTTCCTAGACATTCCCGGGCCTCGGGTAGGCTTCCGGCTTGAACACAACGATATCCTTCAGCCTCCAGGAGGTTGACGATACTTTCTCGCTGATATTCTTTATCATCGACGACCAAAATGGACATCGGTTCAACTTGTGTACCGGCCAGAGGCTGTTCTTCTCGGTATCTAGCTCCTTCGCCTGTTAACAGCCATTGCAGGCTGACACCTGTCTTTTGAGCCAATAAAAGCAGGAATTCCAGGGGAGGCGTCCGGCCTTTTTCATAATTGTGTAAGGTGGAAATGCCCACGCCAAGGAATCGAGAAAATGACGCAGTTGTCTGATTTCCTTTAAGTTCCAGTATACGCTGAGGGAGACTTTGAAGACTCTGTTGTGGATCCATCTGATTTTTTATTCACAAATGAGATTTTCTTCTTGACAAAGATATACGATTGTGTATTATAAATGTGAATAGAAGAGTTAAGTCGTTCACATTTGGATTCGAGAGACGTGGGAAAAGGGTGTTGGAAATCATGATCATGCGAAACACATCCATAAACGTCGATGATTATAGGGTAAGTCTTGCACGTATGTCAAGATTTTCTCAAATATGGATCACAACCGTGATATCCATATTTGTTTTCGGGGGACAGCTGGTAAACACAATCGAAACTATGGCTCAGGCACCGGAAGCGATTGTGGAAGACCGGTTCGATTCTGATGTGGATTTGGACCAATCGGACGCAGAGGACACCTACACGCCAAACGTGGCCAGTCTTAATGGGGAATTTATTGGATTCATATGGATTTTTGGCGGCGATGGATTTGCGGATGTGCATTACACATTCCTGAATGTGGCCGCATTCGATAACGGTGAAGAAAGCCTTGGAGGCATCTTTACCGTCAATGAAATTCCCGAGTTAGACACCGGTGAACTCCTGGCTTTTGAAACCCGCACACCGGATATCGGGCCGTTTGATAGCCAGGACTTCTTTATCGCCTGGGCCGATAATCGTGATGGTGAGTCGGTTTTCGATATTAACGCCACGATCATGGCTCCGAGCGGCGAAGAGTTCCGTACCAATGATTTTGCCGTCAATGGCCCCGTGCGTTTTGAAGATACATTGGCCCTAGAGCCCGATGCCGCCGTCACCGAAGACTGGGCGGCGGTCGTATGGACCGACAATCGTGACGAAGATGCGGCGCAAGGTATTTCATTTCGCGATGTCTATTTCCGGCGGTTCCGAAACGATGGGCAAGCTCAAGACGCCAACGATGTGCGCATCAACACCCCCCTTAACGATGTGGATTCGGAGCAACCCTCTATCGCCATCGGCGATTCAGGGACGATGGGCGTTGTCTGGTCCGACAACCGCATGCTTCTTCAATTCCCGGATGGATCATCGGAGTCCCAGTCGAACGTCTATCTTCGCATCTTGCCGTATGATTTGATCGTTCCGGTATTAGACGATCCCAGCGCCGAGATTGCGCAGCTACCTTCTGACATTGCCGAATATGAAGTCACACCCGACCGGTCACTTCTGGTTCACGCCCGTGCGCCGCGTATCGCCGTCGGCCCCCAAGGCACATTCCTGATTGTGTGGCATGAAGAAGTCGATGACGGTGGCGATATCTATATGAGCTATATCAACGAGTCGGGCGGTTTTATCGATGACCAAGTCCGGGTGGATATGGCCCTCACGGAGGCCGCGCGAAGTGTCAATCCGGATGCGGTACTCCTAACCAATGGTTTCTATATTATTACTTGGGAAGACGATGCCTTTGGGGGCAGCATTATGGCCCGTGTGTGGGATCCCTACAGCGGCCAATTCCTCACAGGCGAATTCCGAATCGAACGGCCCGTTGACACTCCGGTGGCTGTCCCCCAGACACCGCGTTTGGCTGCGGGGCGCGCCGGTGACTATATAACCGCCTGGCATGCCGGTGATACCGGAAGCCGTATCGCCCGCTTCACACTGCAAAGATTCTACCAAGAAGGCGACCTGAACAACGATGGAGTCCTAGCCGGATTGGATTTGCTTTATTTCGCATCGGCCTGGACACCGGCAAGCCTCACAGACACACCGCTTCAGCGGATGGCAGACCTGAATAATGATGGTTATGTGAATCCCCAAGACCTGCTGCGTGAAAATGCGTTGCTGACCTACCACGATCCGGAAGTTCTAGAAAAGCGGATTGCCACTGCAAGGATTCACAGAAAAACCGAAATGACAAGTGCTTTAGTCCAGCCGCCACGCGGCAAGGAAGCCGCACAGGTCAAATCCGTTCGAGGTTCAAACCGGACCAAGGCCACCCTCCGCACTTCGCGGCCTGATTCCAGTATTGTCAAACACACACAACGTGAACAAACAAAAATCAGCACCCTATCGGATGGACGCAAAAGAATATGGAATAATCCAGGTCTCGTAAGCGTCCAAAATGGTGAGGGCGGACAAGGTGAATGATCGAGGTTCGGACTATAATTGTCCTTTAGAGCAAGGAGGCCGATCATGAGAGACGCCACAACAAGCCAAAGCAAACTGACCGCAAAAGGGCCTATGAAGACGTTTGTGTTTTTGCTTCTGATTGTGCCCTTGCACCTGTCTTGCTCAAGCACGGAATACCGCACCCGGACCGTGTATGTGCCCGAAGTGGATGAAATGGTGGTCCGCGTGCCTTCGAGTACACCGGCGCGCAAACAGATTGTTGTCAGTCAAAACAATGACGGCACCGCCGTGATTCGTGAAATTCGTCCGGCAACAACACAGACCACACCGGTTGTCGTTCAGCAGAGCGGCGATAATACACAAATTTATGTCGAACAGGCTCCCGGAAGCGAAGAGACTACACAAGTCGAAGTCCAACAGGATGGTGACGTCCTGGTTCAAGTCGACGGCGATGACACGGATGTGGTTGTGGAAGTCGAAAATGAAGTTGGGCTTCGCTATGACGACTTCGTGTTCTTGGATGTCGATACTTCGCGTCTTGAAGAGATGGATGAAATATGGGGCGATGACGGCGAATTTGTCTACGACGAGGATGCCGGCGTTCTGACTGAAGTTAGAGAAGTCCCGGGCAACACCGTGGTTGTTGATGACGATCCAAACGTCATTGTCCGTGTCCGCCGCACAAATACAATTCGTTATATCTACGAGCCGGTATATACGGATTATGTTTTTTACGACGCTTATCCGCTATATGCGACCTATTACGACACACTCTTTTATCCGCGCTACGGATGGCGTTTAGCAACACATTTTCGTAGAGGATATCATAGGGGTTGCTACTATCACTACCGCCCACGGCATCGTTGGAGTTTTTCGATTGCGCTGGGATGGGGGTATCCCTATTACAACAGAAATTGGTGGTATCCATCTCACGCCGCTTATGTTTATGCCTACAACGACTATTTCTATCATTACTCGGATTATTATCCTTGGCATCCGTTATTTGCATTCTATTACAACGATTTCGATCACCGGCATCGGCATCATCGCGACTGGCGTGACCGTGGCCGGCATGATCGCGACCGTTGGGATGATCGCCATGATGGCGACCGTCACGACCGGGATAACCGCAGAGATCCAAGAACTGATGGCAAAGGCGGCGGTGGCGGCGGCGATGGAACACGTCTAGCCAAAATCGATTCCGGCCGGTCGGGAAATCGGCCCATGATGAATGCTGCTGACAATCAGCCACAGAGCGGATTTGCTGCCCGCAGCACAAATCGTGCAAGAGGTCAGGCCGAAACCAGAGGCTCCAATGTTTCCGCTCCCAGCACATCGACGGATGGAAATACGCAGATGGGACGGGGTGGTGAATCGCCGCGCCGTGTGAATGGAAACCGTAATCCTCAACAGATTGGGGGACGTGGAGAACGTACGGCAACACAGACCAATGTGCGTGGCTCCTCCACTCCTGCGAGGACAGACACGACCGAAAGCAGTGCAGAACGGCCTTCGCGTGGCAATCTGCAGTTCAGCGATATCCAGTCGCGTGTTTCCAAGTTAGGGACAAGCCGCTCAACAAGCCGTGGAGGCAGGACAATTGTGCCCGCCAAAGAAAGAACTCCATTGGATTCTTCGGCAGCAGAAACGACACGCAACACTGCAAGACCTTCGCGGCCTGGCACTTATACCGCAGGCAGCAGAAACAGCAATCGCTCCTGGTCTCGCGCGGATGGTTCGATTCGAAACGAAAGAGAATCAGGCAACTCCGTGAACGTGACGAAACCTGAGACAACACGGCAGTCTAGCTCTACGAATTACACAAGCCGGGCCAGTGGACCGGATCGTCCCAGCCGCTCATCCAGCATCACGGTTCCAAGCCGCAGCAGCAGAACGGGTTCCCGCAATTCGGTAAGGGTCAGCCCCAGCCGCTCCTCAACAAGAACGTATGAAGCGCCTGTGACACGTACCGAGAGATCGTACAGTGTGCAGACATCTCCGACACGAAACAGCAATACGTCGACATCGGTGGAACGCGAGCCCGTATCTACGTATCAGGCCCCTCGGACCACAACACCCTCACGCACGGAATCGTCGAGTTCAATGCGCACAACTCCTTCCACAAGCAGCAGTTCGCGTGTGGGGAGCCGGTCGACATCGAGATACTCATCGCCATCGAGTTCTTCAAGCAGTTCGCGCGACAATTCTGCAAGCGTGAGCCGATCCAGTTCATCGAGCCGGAGTACATCTTCGGTGAGCCGTTCGAGTTCCAGCTCATCAAGCAGCCGCTCCGTTGCCCCATCTAGTTCTAGCCGCTCTTCGAGTTCTTCCCGGAGTTACTCGAGCCCCAGCCGCTCGAACTCCGGCGCGGCTCTTAAGGGTAGCCGCTCTAGTGGAAGTTCAGGCTCTAGCCGCAGCAGCAGCGGATCCCGGGGAGGCCGCGGAAGCCGATAAGGATACAACTTAAAAACTGTATTCTTAATGAAACAAAAATCTCAGCCACATAATTGAATCGATACAAACGCAACGGGCCGGAGAACAATCTCCGGCCCGGCTTTTTTGCATTACAACAAATCTGCAATTGCAGATTATATACTCAATTTACGATTCACTACTCCACGCGAATAACCTCATCATCAATCATAGAAGTCGTTGAAAGTCCGGAACCCGGATTGGTAATACGAACGTGGTACGTAATAACTTCGCCTTCCGAAACGGGGAATGTGCCCGCCGGAATTTGAATCTGAGCAATCACATCAATTGCTTCCGCGTTATCCACATCGCCAAACCGGCCTTCCGTAATCGATACCTGGAAGCGGTTGACATCCAGCGGAATGGCATTGATCGCCTCTCCCGAAATGGGATCGAGTTGCACCAGTTCCACCACCGAAATCTCTTCGTGATTGCGGCCACGGAAGTTATCGCCACGAATCGTCAGCTGGGCATCGCTCGCAGCAAAGATGGTTTGATCGGCAACCAACTGTCCCGCTTGGAAGACCTCGATGATATCCAAATTCGCATCAAAAACAGTCGCGTTATCCAACACCGGAGGACTCGGCGGATCGATAGTGATGGTATCAGTAACGGATTGATTTGCCGCATTGATTGTCAACTGAAGCGCCCCGGTGGCATCGATGATGCCCGGTGCGACCGAGATTTCCATATTCGCAGGCGTGCGTACAATCAGATCGATACTGGCCGAATTGATTGGCGCATTCGCTGTAACGACGGTTGTATCTCCAAGCAAAATCTCCAAATCGTCGGCAACAAATCCATCGCCGTTAAAGACATACTCCAGGTCCTGGTCCAATTCCAATGCAGGAACATTCTCGATGCCGCCGACCAGGAGATCTTCGATTGTCAACACGCCGCTTCCCGGCAGGACCGGGATGCTGAAGGTTTCCGATGTCTTGCCGGAAACAACATTCTGGACTTCGATAAACAACGTGCCCACGCTGATCCGGTCACGAATCGCGGCAAGATCGAGGGCAAGTACAGTGTTAGACGAATCGGCTTCATAAAGACTGGCAGCGAACGTCAATGTGACATCAAACGCTCCTGCGCCTTCCTGATAGAAACGCACCCGGGAGCCGGTACCGTCGTTATCAGGCAGGCGGAAATTACTGCCGAGAATGGATGCATCGCGAAGATCGTCATACACATAAAAATCATTCGGATCGATACCAAGATCGAATCCGGAAATTTCGGGTACGGGAGCAGGCACAACCTCCGGCCCGGTTCCGGTGCCCGTTGCTCCGTCACCTTCGCGAACCAAAGCGATGCTGCTGGCCCCAGAGGCATCGGTATTCGGTAAGACGGGGATACTGACTTCAACCTGTCCGGGAACGGCGCTGAGAACTTCAGCCTCAACCGAATCGTCACCAAGGCTTAGCGTGACGCTTTCGACCGGAGCGAGATTGGCGCCTTGGATGATCAGGGTTGTGATGACATCGGCGTAATGCGGGCGGCCATCGGCGGTGACAATGCTATCGATACGAGGATCTTCAACAACGACATTCGAATCGAAAACATGAATATCGTCGATAAAGGGCCCGGCCAATGAATCGAAATTGCTGGGTCCGGCTAAGAAGCGGAAATCGATGTACAGATCGTCATCTTGCGGCAAAGCAACAGACACGCTCACAAAAGCGCCGTCATCAAATCCGTCACTCGTGCCAAAGTAAGCATCGAAAGTATCAGAATCGGTAAGATCCGAACCGATAGAAAGATCCGCATTAACATCAAGCAATGCAAATGTATTGCCGCCGTCGGTCGAGACTTCGATAACAAAATAGTCTTCCGCGCCAAAGAAGGGATCTGCGGCCATAATCTGGTAGGAAATCTGAGCCTCAAGATAGGGTTGATTGGCTTTTGAAGTATCGACCGGCCCCAGACGGACAACAGCAGACTGATCGTTGTCATAAGCCCCATCTTCCGTATTTGTAACCGCAAGCGCATTGGGTTCACTCACCGCACGGCCGTTCTCTGCGCTATTGGCCCGGACCGACCACGAACCAAAGCTATGCCATCCAAACTCATAATCGATAGGCACGCGAGCAAAGCCGTCATGTTCCGATTCGCCAATCAAAGCCAAGGCTTCATCGAAACTCGCGCCGTCCGGCGGGATGATATTTTGAAGAATGGCCGGGAGTTCTTCCGAGCCATCGAAATTGAGTAGCAGTTCCACAAATCCCGATTCAGTCGGCGTCGGCGTGACAGTGGGAGTTGGGGTATCCGTTGCGGTAGGCGTATCGGTCGGAGTTGGAGTCGGTGTATCGGTGGGGATTTCTGTTGGGGTATCTGTAGGTATCTCCGTTGGCGTATCGGTCGGGATTTCCGTAGGCACGCCTGTCGCCGTTTCCGTTGGAGTATCGGTCGGAGTAAGCGTCTCGGTTGGAGTTGGAGTCGGCGTATCCGTCGCAATACCGGTTTCGGTCGGTGTCGGCGTATCGGTTGGGTTACCGCCGATTTCCTCTTGCCAGGCAGAACCGGCAAGGAAGATATCCAGGTAATCGGTCACGCCGTCACCATTCACGTCTCCTTCCGTCCCGGTATGCCAGGAGTCATGAATCTGACGCAATAAATCACGGTCCGAAACCTGTGCTTCTGCAGAGGCCGCCAATAAAACAGTTAGTCCGAGTCCCCAAAAAGCGATAGTTGTCAATCGAGCACGAATTACTCTTGCTTGTATCATCTCCACTTTCCGATCTGCCAAAGATATTGTGGACTATAGCACTTTGCGGCGCTGCAACGGAATTGCCAGCCACTCCGAGAAAATCTCAGTATTGGCCGCGCAATGCGGAGCGGCACACAAATATCCAACCCGGCATAAGTCCGACAAAATGATAATAGCGTAAATAGCAACGGCCATCCGCTGGTAACGGATGGCCGTGGGCGCTCAAGTGCAAATCATACGTACTATTTCGGCGTGAGACTCCAATAAGTCTCAGAGGGATTCTTATCCCCGCCGTTCGCGGCGCATGCGGTTTTTCTTAAGACGTTTGAGTGCCTTAAGGTGCTTCTTACGCTTACGCACGCTTGGTTTTTCGTAGTAGGCGTTCTTGCGAATGTCTTGAGGAATACTCTCCTTGATACATTTACGCTTGAACCGTTTTAATGCGCTCTGGATATCCTCATCTTCGCGCAGATCAACAGATACGACCACCTATATCACAACCTTTTCTTTAAGAATGTTCGATGAGTGTAGCGGCGGAGACTATGACGCGGATTTGGAATTCACCCACACATTGCCGGTATGGAAACGCTTGGAATCTGTCCCAAATATCCCTTTTGCAAACATAATAACCGATCGCGCCCTGATCACGGTCTGTCTGCAGCGGAATCCGAAGCGGACATAACCTGCCCCGGCTCCAATCAAGCGGCCCAGCCTTTCAACACTCAGGCGGACCGATGTTAGCCCCCGTCGGCAGCCACGTCAAACGTACTCCGGCCAAAGAGAGCAGCCCTCGAGAATAGCGCCGCCGGACAGACTGTCTCAATCCACCTTAACTCTATACAACCTATTCAAAAATAAACACTTACGCCATTCACTCCCTGGGATTCAAGAGTCCCAAAGGAGATCATCAATTGCGCGGCAGGCCATCCGGACCTTCATCGTAATCAACCACAAAAATCTGCCGGTAGTCGGTGCCATTTGTGGGCAGGTCGCGATTGAAAGCGATCATTTTCCCGTTATGCGAAATGGCAAAGGCATAGGGAGCGGGACCGCCGTCATCGACAATAACCTTATGCTTCCCAAAGCTGGCGCCTTGTACCGTTGAAACCACAATTAAACGCCCCTCACTGTCAACAGTAATAACCGCATTACCGGAAGGCAGCCAACGCGGGCCTTCTTGAACGCCGCCGGGAACATTGGAGAGTTGCTTCATCTCTCCACCATTGGGAGAAATCAGAAAGATCTGGGAATTACCGTCATCGTCAGAGGCCCGGAATGCCAATAGGCTGCCATCCGGATGAGAGCGCACCACGCCATCACAACCCGGGCGAGGCCGGTTCTCGGTATTTGTCAACCTGCGTTGGGAAGCACCCAAGCAAGGAGCGGGAAATGCATCCGCCGTTCCTTCCAATGGCCCCAACGGCCCGGGTTTGGTTATATCTTTAGGAATATCAACGATATAGATGTCTTTTAGCAGATGGCCTTTGCTGTCGCGAGTGCTCCCTGTAAAGGCCCGGGCCAGCTGCCGTGTACCATCCGGCTTAAGGTATCCGTAAAGCCCCACCCAGCTGTCGCCATCGGCGCGGGAGATTTCATCGCTGCCCGGTTTGGGCTCGGGCACCACCTGCACAACCAAAGCCGAGAATCCGAGACCGTCCGCATTGCCGATTCCGGCATCGACATGAACCGGATGCCACAGTTTGGTCACGCCAATACTCCGCAGGTCATATTTCCGGCCCCGGGCTTTCATGATGGAATCGTTATACGTGAAGCCGATCCATCGGCCGCTGCCATCGAACTCATGACGGTGGGTTCCGCCACGCAACGCCCCAGGGGTATAAGGAGCGGTCACGTCACGGGCGTCCGCGTTGAAACCTTTACCGTTGCCTTTCCCGGAAATCAGGATTCCGAAACGGTGCGCTTGGTCGTAAGTAAATCCGGTGCTGGTCAGCGGGCCATGAATAAAGATCAACTGGTCGGCAAATGGATGATAAGACACCGCACCGACACCCGGTCCCTGGCCGGAGACAGGATTGGGCGCGCGGTAGAGGATGGTGATTTCGCCGCTTTCGATCTCGATCTTCTCAATCGTCCGGCCCTCGCCGATAGAGCCTTTTACATCGCGGGTGTCATACGCGAGATAGCGGTCATCGGGTGAGAAGTTATCGTTGTTGTCCAAGGCATGGTTGTAAGGCCCGGAAGTCAACTGGCGCGGTGTGGCCGCAAAGAGAGTTAAAGGCAAAAGGAGCGGGAGGATTGCCACAAGTCTTCTGTACATGGTCTGCTTCTCCTGAATCGGATTCTGCATTATGGTGCCACGAGCACCAAACGTAAAAGAGGGGCGTGCTGGGGGGATTGGTTGACCTTGGTGGAAGGCTCTGGTCCACTCTCCCGAACCGGCTAGACTTCTCGCATTCGGCGAGGCATGTCCCAACAAATTTATAAGCCAAGCACACGGCGCTCCGCGTACGTGTTTTAGGAGTTAGTATTATGTTTCGAGGTTCCGGAGTTGCACTGATCACACCCTTCACAGCCGATGGTTCTGCGATTGATATTCCCGCATTGAAGCAGCTGATCGACTTTCAGATTGCCAACGGGACACAAGCGCTGATCATCTGCGGCACAACCGGCGAATCGGCCACGATGTCGCATGATGAGCATAATCTCACGATTCGGACTTCTGTGGAGTACGTGAAAAGCAAAAGCGGGGATCTGCCGCATATGATGGCCGGAACCGGCAGCAACAGCACCACGGAAGCGCTAAACCTGACCCAGCATGCCAAAGAATTCGGCGCTGACAGCGCACTGCTTGTCAGCCCTTACTACAACAAGCCGACACAGATGGGACTTTTGGCGCATTTCCAAAAGATTGCCAACGAAATAGATATCCCGCAGGTGCTTTATAACATCCAGGGCCGTACCGGCGTGAATATCGCCAATGAGACGCTTTTTGAATTGGCAAAAGAAGAAAACATCACCGGTGTCAAAGAAGCCAGCGGCAACCTTTCGCAGATGTCGGATATTCTGCGTCAGCGTCCCGATGATTTTATGGTTTATAGCGGCGACGACAACATGACCTTCCCGCTCATGGCTTTGGGCGGCGATGGTGTGATTTCAGTTTTGGCAAATGTAGCTCCCAAACTGTGCCGTCAGCTGACCGATGCCTGCTTGGCGGGTAATGTTGAGGAAGCCCGGGAACTTCACCACCGTCTGACCCCATTGGTCAAAGCCTTGTTTATTGAGACTAATCCGATCCCGGTGAAGGTTGCGGTCAATATCATGGCTGAAGCCGGTGTGGATGGCATCCCCCCCGTTGGCCCGCTCCGTATGCCCATGTGGCCCTACGCCGAAAAAACCGCTGAGGTTTTGAAAAAAGAAATGGCAGAGTTGGGGTTGATTTAAATTTCGGGTATTCGCCTCACCCGCCTACACAAGCGTGTGACAACATATTTCTATTATTACTATTTGGAACTTTCAGAGTTTCGTCATATTCTGCTATTTAGAAAGTCTCTATCACCAACAAGAATTTTCTTATCGAACAATTCTTGTTCAAGTTTATCTATTTTCTCTTTCGCCTTAAACTTCATCTCTGCGAATTTATACCATTCAGACAAGACCTTTACATCATCTCCATTCGCCAAGTTTGCTTTTTTAAACATTTCAAATGCAATCTCATCCTTTCCTATCGCGATGCAGCTTTTTGCCATCAACAATCTCAGTTCGGCGCTATCACAGCCCGAATCGAATGCCTCTTGAATACATCTTTCTGCATCAAAATACAATCGATTATTCAGAAGTTCCTTACACAGAATTCCATAGAGAGAATTGCGTTTTTCCTTGCTCAACGCTGAATCTGTACTTAAAATCGCTTTCGCTTTAATTATCTCCGCAGCATCAACCCGATTTTCAAATTGATTTTCAACTACCCATTTTCGATTCTCAAATAGCGCATCAAGCGTCGAGATTCCTTTCTCCTGATCAAATTGAATGCCTTTAGATTCATAATACTTTGCTATTCTCTTTAGTTGTTCGTCGTTTCGATCCTTCCTCATATAGATTGTTTCTTTTACACTGTTCCATACCACAACCCATTCAGTTCCAAGTTCCAACTGCGATGGTCTGAATCCAATATTAGGCATTACAATGATATCAGTATTGAGAAGAATTGCATCACTGAATCTCGATTCGCTTAGAACAGCTCGATATCCTTGATATACGCCCCCAACAAATGGCTCGATTCTTGTGTCAATGAACACCTTTACATCATCGCCCAACTGATAAATAATTTTCCCTGCCCATGATAGATAAACAAACGCATTTCCCTTGAACTCGCAGTCTCGCATAAAAGAGATTGCACGACCCGGGACACTTTTTTTCAAATCCGTGAAATCCGTCTTCATACAACCCAGCAATACGGATAAGACAATCAATATCCAATTTACAGCCAGCTTCCTCTTCTCAAACCACTCAGCCTCATTAACAATAACTGCACAACAAAAACAGATCGCCACAACCGAAATCCAGACAAATCGTATCGCTGTAAGTGAGAGAACTAAACATCCCAAAGCACTTAACACCGCTATTGCATTGTGCTTATTTCTATATTTTGTAATCCATAATATTGCGCTATAGACACATACGCATATTGCGCACACCAAACACAATATTTGCCACAGCCTCATCTTCCCTTCATGCAACCTATTCCACACCAATTCCCAGTCTTCCGTCGGGAATTGCATAGCTTTGAACGGGTAAATAAATGCCTCCAATCCATTTGGATGTAGCATACATGCGATTACAAACAGATTGCAGGCAATTATTTCTGCAGTTCCGTTAATTTTGTCTCGGATGCAGAATTCTGTAGCAATTGCTACATAGCATCCAAATAGATAACTGGGATGCAAATTCGCCCACAAGACAATCAAAGAAAATTTAAGAAAAATTCTCCAAACATCGCGATCTACCTTCGATGCACCGAATAGCAAAACCGTTAGCAGTGGAGGAAATATATACGGCCTTACAAACCGCTCATGCACACTTGTGGAAAACAAGATTAGCATCAATATTCCCATTGGCCATAATCGTGCCGTATTTTTTCCATACCACAGGAATAATCCCATGGCTATCACTAACACGATTAAACGAAGTGCTAACAGCCCATTCTCACCCATCACCTCATATATAGCTGCAAACATGCAGTCCGCCAACCATGAATGAATTACAAAATCATCATCTGGCACCGTGTAAGTGTATGTATCTTGTTCTGGCCATCCACCTTGATAAAGAACTTCATTCCCAATTTTAATATGCCACCATATGTCCCAACCCATAAATGGATTAAGCAGCAACCAAAATCCAACAACGCATGCTACACATAGTCCCGCAGCCTGGATTCTACTATTGATAAATTGAAAAGGCGTTACTGCTTTCACGATACAGATATCTTTCTATATTAACACCGTATCAACTTAATGCACACTCATGATTCCAGTTCAACGCCTAAACATTACAATAACATAATCCCTACGCATATATGATCAACATTTAACCGCCATTCCTATCAACAAGTAAAGATTCTATCTCTATTTTAGGTTTTCTATGAAATCCAATATGTCTCATATAACCTTTCACGCCGCTAATCGACCACGTGTACACGTAGTCATTATCATTCTCGCTTAATGCGCTTGTAACAGCAGTCAAGAGTTTATAAAGTGAACCGCCTGAAAAATCCAAGTCGAATTTTTTGTTTGACATGTATTCTTGATTATTGCCAACAACAATACGCGAAAAACCAGCATCATGTATCAGAAGTTCTTTTGCATATAGCGATGTGAAATCATCAAGTGTAATTAACTTCGCAGTTTTTGGAGAGCAGTATACACTCTCCGCAATAGCACCTTCCGAATCAAGTGGTAATATTACAACTTGCCCCCGTTCAAATACAATCTTGAGATTTTCAGTTTGGCTTACATAGTGGTTAAGAATTTCACCTGCTTTGGCATTACCCGTTTTTGTCTCAAGCGATTGCCAAGTTCTATATTTATTTTCAAAAATATTATTTTTAGGATTTCCCGAAACATCAGTATTTTCGCTTGACAGTATCGAAATCAAGGGCACATATTCACAATTAAATGGAAAGCCTAGTTGCTTAATTGAGTATATTAGATTATAACCCGTATCTCCTGCATCCCCAAACTGTTCCGCTGTGTATTCAATGCGTATTTTTGAAAGCGCGATATCTTTGTTCCACCATTCAGGTGTTCCCATCTCTTCTGCCCAAGATATAATCGCACTTGGTGTTAGGATAACTAAAAATATAGTAAAGTATTTTCTTAATATTTTCATTGTATTCATCCTCCATTATAAACAAAAATCTAGGAACTCATATATTATTGCCAACCTGTACTTTGTGATGAACTAGTTGGCGTTCTCCTTTGCGTTTCCATGTTGCTCACAGAACCGCCGTTAATGAACTTGAAATCAAGGTAATTATCGTGCAAATGAATAGCATCGTCCGATGGAGTTGATGATGAGTCCAAATACACTTCTTGCTTAAAGAGCACTTGACATCCAGGAATCATACCAAGATCAGATCCTTCCAGTGACATAGCAAGAGTATCAAATATATTGTTATTTGTACCAATTTGATCATTACCTGAACTCAGTTCAATATTCTTTCCACAAGTATTTGTCTCCAAACTTACTATTTCAATATAATACAGATCGGTAAACTTTACATTGCTTGGATGACTAAGAACACCTGAGTAAGTATGAGTATTGGACCAAACAGTAGGACCTGTAATCAATTGCTCATTTAGAAATGAAGTCGATTCTGCTGTAGGCGTTACCCATTCAATTGTGGTAGTTTGAACCCAGTCCGAAGGATCATCGGTGCCATCTTCTGGAGTTCCAGAATGATTAATATCACGTGCTCTTAGCGTAAGGCCAACCGAACCTAATCCAACGCTTTCATAATAGCCTGTTATTCCGAATAAATTATCAGTTGCCGTATTATTTACGATACCATCTGATTTCCAATCTTGAATAATTATAGTTCCGCTCGTAAGTCTGATTTCAACCATCCCAGCTATATTATCCCACTCCGTAGAGAAATGTCTATCAACATCAGCATAATAACTGGCCCCAATTTGGCGTCCTTTCTTCCATGTCACTGAAACATCTGTAAATGCAGCAACTTTGTTATCATTTGTCACAGGTCTCGCGGCAACATTTGAACTAATTGTTACATCAATATCAATTTCCGGATCAGGTGAATAATAATCAGTTCCGCCACAGCTTAAGGCATCATAGACCCAAGGTAACGAAACAAGAAGCAATAGAATCACTAATGCCTCCATAAAAAAACGAAAAAGAAACCATTTATTTTTCATAATACGTACCCTCTTTCTATCCGCCCATTACTGGACATTCATCATAATTAATACTTTATTTTTTAACTGCAAGGAAATATCTTTAAGCCTGATATATTCGCCTGTAGGATTCTCAGGGATGACTTTTAAGACATCCTCGACCAAAACAAAAGCTGTTTTATAGTCTCCACGACTGTATGCCGAACCCGCCAAGTATGCTTTGGCATGTGGAATGATCTTCGCATATCTTGCATTTTCAATAATGTCTCTTAAAAGGCGTTCTGATTCATCCTCATTATCATTCAGCCAAACTTCATAAAGGGCCAATCCAAGCATTGCATCTGTACCAGATTGAGTTTGGGGATAATACTTTGAAACAATTTCAACCGTGACATTGTAGGCATCCTTTTTCCGGCCTTGCTCCCAAAGACCCCGCCGGTGATTGTTCAGAAGACTAGCCACGTCGGATTCATTAAAGTTGTCTGCTTTCAAGTTTTCTACATAAAAAGGTGTATTGATAAAATATTCCGTTAATTCCGGGATTCGTTTCATATATTCCGGAGAATAACAAATGGCATGTATAATCTTGATTGTGCGTTCAAGGATATAACCCGGCTTTTGCTGATTTCGCTCGATAAAGACCGTAAATGCATCTCGGGCGCTTTGGAAGTCTGTTCCTTGAAAAAGTAGTATTGCAGTCCGATACAGGGGAATGTGTTTGGTTTCGTCATAACAATTCGAATCGGAAGTCAGCGTTTCGATACATTCTTCCTCAATTTCATCTAGCAGTGTCAGTGAGGTTTCATAATCTCCATCTACAGCCAAACAGAGTGTCTTTCCAATTTCCCGGGCTTGAGGACGATGTTCAGACTCCTTAAAAAGCGGATAAGCCGTTTCCATTGCTTTAAAAGATGGATCGTAGACTTCTTTGGCGTAAAGGCGGGAAAAAGTTTCAAGAAAATCGTTATGGCAATTATAGAAATCGCGATCTTCTTGGCTTAAAGTTATGCCGGTTTGGCGTTCATATTCGTCAATGGCGGACTCGACATAATCCCCGTTCTCCCAAAGACTCGCGTAATACTCACGATAAACATTAGCATTCCATTTTTCGGCAATTGCGCGCTTGAAAATCGCCGCCGCCTCTTGCTTTTTGCCATCGCGCCCCAGTAATCTGGCTTTCGCAAGCTGGGCCTGGTGAATTGTGTCATCACTATTTGAGCTCTTTCGGATCATTTCATCGATATATTCCATTGCCCTCGCGCGGGACTCCGGAGTTTGCGATAGATTAACAATATCGCTTAGCGCCTGAGTGAGCGCTTCTTGATCCGTAGCTGACTCTAGTACCTTTGAAGCATTATCGAACTGCTTATTAAGCGGCATTTGTGCTTCAGCAAGCCGATTCTCATCTGAAGGCTGAGCCCCGATTTTGATGGCACATAAACCGTAAATACTTAAAAGTACACTTATGCAGACTATCAGATTTTTCATTGCAAACCTCCCAAATCACACCTACCAGCCAATTATGACAAACCGGGTACAGCCACGAAAATAGAAAAACACCGTATTACCAATAATCGGCATTCCGCACTTTCTGGCATTCATGTTTTAACAGGCAAAAGATATCAATACCCATTAAATAAATAAGTAACTATGAGATTTAAGGATCAGCAAACTTCATTCTTCCCTCCTAACCTGGAACGAATCCCGCATGTTCCAGGAAAGTTACCGGTACTCCTCGATCAAAAAAGACGGACTATGTACCGATGTCAAGGAATATATCCCCCCCCCGAAAGTGTCAAGGACTTTTTAGATAAATTTTCCAAAAATTATTGTTTTGACTAAAAGATAAATTATTATGTTTTATCAAATTCTGAGTGACTTATCTTAAAAAACTCCTAAGTGACTGGCAATACGCAATTTATGATAACTTAGCCCAAAGAGCAACAACAGTTTATGACGACACAAATTTTACGAAACCCGCTACATCATGACTCTACGATGCTCAATTCGTTACAAAAAAGTTAATTGAAACGTTATCTATAATTTGTTCCTGTATGAAAATTGTACTTCGACCGGTCCAAATATTTCAGGAATCATGCTTAAGTAGGCATTCTACAATCCTGTTTTTCTCTCCAACCACCTAATTATTATGGGTTTATGAGCGATGTCGGACGTTCGACATTGAGGTTTTTATCCCCCCATACACTGGTCGAATACCGCCCAGGTTGCGTGGGCGGATTTTTGCCATGTAAAACTTTCGGCATGGCAGCGCAAGAATTCTTTGGCAGGCGGCTCTTTTACTATTTTCCAAATTGCACTTATCCACGCCTCACAATTATTTGGCGCGGCGTAATAGGCGGCATCGCCGCCGACCTCACGGCACACGGGAAGATCGCTGGCAAGTACAGACGTACCGCTGGCCAATGCCTCTAAAACCGGAAGCCCGAAACCTTCATAAAGCGTGGGGAATACCAACGCTGAAGCCTGACGGTACAACACGGGCAAGAGATGATGTTCGATATACCCCAAGCGCCGGACACGGGGAGCCATCCCCTCGATGCGTTTTTTCACATCCGCGCTCGACCACCCTTCACCGCCCACAATAAGGAGCGGAGGAACATCGCCCGAACGGCTCAGTTCTTCATAACAATCGAGCAGGAATGAATAATTCTTTCTCGGTTCGAGTGTGCCCACCGCAAGCAGATAACCGGGTTCGATATTCAGTTCTTTCAGCCGCGCATCATCGTCGCATCCCCCGGGCTGAAACCGCTCCAAATCCACGCCTTCATGAATCACACTGACCCGCTCGGGACCGGCCCCGGGGAGTTCCAGAAAATCACGGCGCGTCGATTCCGAAACACAAATCGCATGGGTAGCTTTGCGGGCGGCGCGTTTGAGAGAATGCGACCATGCCGCGCTGTACTTTGCGGGCTGAATACCGGGCAACTTCATAAACGCTAAATCGTGAATGGTGACCACAGACGGTATCCTGCCCAAACCGGCGGGCGTAATGCTCAATGGAGAAAACCATAAATCGGGCGCGGCCAGGCGCAGCAACGGGGGGATCAAGACATGGTCCCAAATAGGCCGGACCACCATGGGGGCCGGGAATGGGACAATCCGGGGATGCCAGCGCGGCTGCACGCCTTCGCCCCAAACGGCGGTGTTTTTAAGCGTCCGGTGGGAGAAAAGCAGCCACTCGGTATCAGGCCGTTCGACAGCCAGAGCGGTCAGGAGCGAGCGCGTATAAGTCGCAACCCCGGTGTGCTCCTCACCCAAAACACGGACATCGACGGCGATGGTGGCGGACATGATGTGTGACCCTAGAACGAGTGCAAACGTTGTGACACGGGAAGCACTGGGGCATACTCCCCTTCAGGAGTAGTTAAATGACTGAAGAACAGACCGTAAACCACCCGGAAGAGGCCGCCGTTCAAGAAGAACAGGAGCAAACCGCAGCCGGACAGACCGATACGGAAGAAGAGGCCTACGGCTGGGAATTCCATAAAATGCCGTTCCTGGTGGCGGTAGCCCTCACCGTCTTATTCTATTGTTTTGTCTATTTTTATGTGAAGTACTGAGCCGTCTTAGGGCTTCGCGCCCGGCTCGTGGTGCGTCTCGTAGATCCAAGCCAGGATATCCACAACTTCCTCTTCGCCAATCCGCAACATGCAAAAATGCTGTTCCTCTTTGCAGACAGGCTGCACACAGGGCGAGCAGCCAACCGGCTTACGCACAATGTACTGGTTCGGCCCCAAGGGGCCGGTTGTGACAGCATCGGTCGAACCAAAAAGACTCAGTTGCGGGCGCTGCAAGGCCGCCGCCACATGCATCCCCCCGGAATCGTTACTGAGCACCAGATCGGCAATCGAAAGAATCCCCATAAATTGGCGCAGGCTGGTTTGTCCGGCGAGCATGGCTAACGGCACACGCGATAACGTGGCGATATTCGCACCGGCCTCACGGTCCGAACCGCCCCCAAGAATGACCACATCCCACCCGGCACACTCCACCGCCCAGCGAGCCACATAGGCGTAGCGTTCCACCGGCCAACGTTTGGCAGCGCTATTAACCGATCCCGGATTGAGAGCCAAAAGAGGCCGGCCGCGTTTGATGCCCGATTGCCGTAGAAGCGATTCGGCTTCTCTTCTCTCTTCAGCGCAGACCACCCAACGAGGCGGTGGCGTTTCCTTTTGCGCTTCCCCCAAAACCAAACTCGCATACATGGCGCTCTGGTGCCAATGCGCGAGTTGTGACGGCTTTTTTAATGCACGCGTCAAAAGCAGCGAACGTCCATCGGTGGCGTAACCGATGCGTTCCGGAATGCGCGCGAGCCAAACCGGAAGGGCCGATGCAAATGAATTCGGGAAAACATAGGCGAGGTCGAAATCTTCTTCGCGTAAACGGTTCGCCAAACTCCACAGACCGCTTAATCCGCGTTCACGTCCCGAACGATCATAGGTAAGCACACGGTTAATGGCGGGATGTCCCTGCAGTGCGCTGGAGACTCCGGAAAGCGCCAATATCGTAATATGTGCTTTTGGACATTTCTCACGCAACACCTGCAAGGCGGGTGTGGCAATGACCATATCACCAAGCCAGTTCGGAAGTCGGATCAGGATTCGGAAAGACATGACGGCAGGCTTCGGCAGCCGAATGGTTTCGATAAAGCAGCCGTTCTACCGGGCTACTTGATCGAGAACCTCTTCGTTCACAAAAATCGGAGCATGAACGCGCAAAGCCAGGGCAATCGCATCGCTGGGCCGGGAATCGACATCAACCACGCCATTTGCGGTTTTAAAATGGATTCGCGCATAAAATGTTGAATCTAAAAGTTCAGTTACAACAATCCGTTCAAAAGTAGCCCCCAGAGCATGGACAATAGACGAGGCCAAATCATGCGTCAGCGGCCGTTGGATCGGCAATTCGTTGATCGCCACGTGGATGGAGTGCGCCTCATTAAATCCGATAAGGATCGGCATTCGCCGGTCGCCGAACTTTTCTTTTAGAATGATAATTTGCGTGTCGCTGGTTTCATCGAAACGCAACTCATAAAAAGTCATTTCAACCATCGAATCTCACACTCCCGGGCAGAACGCACGCCAGTCTTGCCTATACCGTATCGCTTACATAGCCGACCTCAATGCCCAACTGCTCTAATAATCTCGCAAGTTCCAGCGTGGGTAAACCGATTACGTTGTGGTACGAACCCTTGATCCGGCTCACAAACCGCCCTGCTCCGCCCTGAATTGCATACGCTCCAGCCTTATCCATGGGCTCGCCGGTGGCAATATATTCGTCCATTTCCCCATCTGAGACTTCCCGGAATGTAACCTCGCTGCACACCGCCTTTACAGCCTCGAACCTCTTGGCCATGCAAACCACAGCAATCCCGGTCCAAACCTCATGAACGCCACCGGAAAGGCTGCGCAACATGGATTGGGCCTCGGTGGCATCTGTAGGTTTGCCCAAAATTGTCGAATCTTTGGCAACCACAGTATCCGCACCGATAACGATTTCATATTTCCGCGCCCTGGCGACCTTGGTGGCTTTTTCTAACGCCAAACGGACAGCATAGGGTCCGGGGGCCTCATCCATGGGCGGAGATTCATCCACATCGCTTGGTTCCACCGCAAAATGCAGCCCCATAAGCTCCAATAATTCACGCCGGCGCGGTGAAGCGCTGGCCAGTACGATCGTATGTGCAACATTGTTCATGGGTTATCTCTAGCGCAGGGTACTGATCCATTTTGGGGCGCAGAAGGGCCAAAGGATTGTCTGGGGTCCTTCCGGGAAAATAGCAAAACAAGCAGGCCGCAGAGCGCCAATCCCAAACAGGCCAGCCCGATGGCAATCATCATGGGCAATGGCCGGTACACCAGTTCGACTTCATGGTCACCCTCCGGTACCGGCAAGGCCATGAACGCCAGATCGCCCCGGATCAGAGCCGCGGATTCGCCATCGACACAGGCTTTCCACCAGGGACTCCAACCTTCAACGATACGAAGCAGAGCCGGACCTTGTGCATTTACATTAAACCGCAGACTGTCCTTATCTCTTCGCAATAACGACACCGAAGCAGGGGCGGGCTCGGATGGCAGTTCCATGTCCTGAGAATCCTCAGACAAAAGCACAAGTTCATGCGGATCTGAAGACGCCGAGGCTATGCGCTCAACCGCCGCTTCGGGAGAGTCGCACGTGAAGCAGGAATTGACCGCAGTCACGGATTTTAAGCAGTCTTCGAGCCGGTAGATTTCGTTACTATCGTCTTGAAACACCCTTTTGTAGGTGTCGTCATCGGCACTCGATATTGCCATCTCGATCACATTCCAGGATCCATGATTCAGGAAACCTTTGAATTTCACAGTTGTGACTTCCAAAGGAGGATGAAACCGCCATTCATAAGGGTATTGCTGAAGAAACATGGGGCCATCCGGCGTGGGAATCGGATAGCAACGTATGGTGGGAAGCCCATGGTGAGCCGCAGAAACAGGAGGATCGGTGTTCGCCAATAAGGCATTGGCCACTTCCACTCCTGCACGCACCGGGAGTTCGACATTTTCTCCGGAAGCGGTTTGCAGAATAACAACTCCCACTTCTGTGCCCTGACGTACGCCTAACGCTTCACGCAGATGATGGCGCACCCAGAAACGATCAATCGGGATTGTCTGATTGAATTCGAAGATTTTTTCCTTCCCCCCCGCCATTCCGACTTCATATAAATAAGCGGTTCGTTCATAGGGGTCGCCGATTACATAGCGGATACCAAACCGGCGCAGAAGATGAGTAGGAGGAATCCGAGTACGAACGGTCCGTTCCACTCCTCCCAGCCGTCCTTTCTCTCCGGCTGTGTAAATCATCCGGCCATACCACTTCGGATAAAGCGGATCATATCCCCAAGCCCCGAACAGCCGGTACCACTCAGGAAGCCGGTGGACACAATGGGGAACGAGCATCGGAATATCGATCTGACCTAACGATGGTATTGATGGCCGATAGTCGATAAAGCGTTCATTTGGTGCGAAATCCTGCATCCATTCGACTGTCGCCGGATTCTTAAAATAGCCGGGCTCGACAGTTTCGAGGAAAAGACGTGGACGTAATGCCAGCTGCGGAACGACAATTGTCAACGCAAAAACAATCCACATCGGCTTCGAAGGTTTGAGACCGGGCATACGAAATAGCGCAAGAACCACAAAGGCAAGTCCACCCCAAACCAGGTTCCAAACCAATGACCATTGCCATTCGAATGGTCCAAAGGGACTCACACCATCGGTGACCTCCGGATGCAGCAGAGAGTTCCACGCGCCCGGAAACAGGAATGCCATGAGGATTCCACAAACGAAAGTACAAGCTCCAATTAGCAGCCAAACACGCACCGGCTTCCGGTTCTGAAAAGAGCAAAGCGCATCTATTCCCAATCCGGCAAAGACGGCAAGCCCTGTAGTAGCCAGTAGCAAAGAACGGTTGGGTAGATTGAACCGATCCACACCGGGCACAGCCTCGCGTAGCAATTTGGCTAAATAGAGGTTTGGTCCGGTGGAAATAACCAACGCAAATAGGATCATCGCCAGCCAGGCCCAATGCCGCCGCCAGTTCTTGCGAATCCCCAACACGGCCAAAACCAATCCCATGACCGAGATGACGGCGGTGCCTTCCCATGGATCCAGACGCACCAATTCATGTTGAGAGAGACCACCGAAAATCGCAGCGGGGAGTTCCATCACGCTGAGGGAACCGGCAAACGCACCTTCTTCCGTAAGCGGCCCCCGGTTGGTGCGGGGCATATTCTCAAGTGCGGGAAGCCAGGTTGTTGCGGATAGGAGCAACGCTAATCCCAAAACCGCCAACGCGCGGGCGCCGATACGAATTCCGAATTGGCGGCCCTTAAGCAAGTACTGCAAAGTGAGAAATCCAATACCCAGGCCGATCAACACCGGCGGATGCGGCATTCCGCCCATGACACTCAACGCCAGCCCGGCGGCTGACACAATCAGCCAGCGGGGGTTGAAATCTTTATCCTCAAACAAGGCCACCGCGCCGCCTAGCGAAAATCCGGTCCATGCACAACCCGCCAACATACCGGCATTTGTGATCTTGGCCTGCCAAAATGTCGAAAATAGGAAAATCAGCGCTCCCATGCGCCGGCCATGCACAGAGCATCCCAATCGATGCAGAAGAAAGGCAATCCCGCCTCCGCCAATTGCCATGTGTAGCCAAAGAGACAGTCCATAAGCAAGCAGAGTGGGCAGAAACATGTAAAGAATATTGAGCGGATAGAAGTTCTGTACCTGGGGATTTGAATCGAGGGGGAAGCCGCAAAACATATACGGATCCCACCAATCCACCAGCGGATCCGAGAGAAGATGGCGCAGAGGTATATAAAACAGAAGCGAGTCCTCATCCGCTGAGAATGCCAAACCAAGGCCACGAGTTCCGGTGAGGATGAATGCCGAGACAACAACAAGCAATAAATCACCCAACCAGGCCGGATGGCGGCGAATCGTGGAACCGGATTGCTGCGTGTTCAAAGCAAACCTCGAAAAGTGATCGTCTGTAAAACACCGGAAGACCGGCGCATCCGTTTATAGAGACGATGGCAGAGTATCATGCATCAGGATACAGGACCCGGTGAGCAAACCGTTAACACGTGACTGACCGGCGTTTCAAGTTAGAGTGATGCGAGCCAAAGCACGCAAATGCAGCAGACGACCGATCCAACCATAACTCACGATGCAGGCACGGCCCGTGAGACCGTCGCCGTTCCACGCCGGCGGGGAATCCCCAAAGGCCCGTTGCATAAATTCATTTTGGCGGATGCCTTGGTGGCGGTGGCCGCATTGATGCTGGCCTATAAGCTTTATGGTTTCTTGTACCAACCCCTGCCTTTCCAAAATTATGGTTTCTATTACTCCCCGCTGATTCTAATTCTTCTCGGGATTCGCTTCTTCATTTTTCTCAAATTCGGTCTTTATGATTTCCGTCAGTCTTACACGGCGTTGGATATCGCTTATTTGACATTGGGTGGACTGCTTCTCTCCAAAGTTATCGAAGGCTTTGTGATTTACTACTTCGTGCTGTATGTACATTCGGATGACGGGTATGAAATCTCGCGTATGGTTCTGGTTGTTTATGAACCGGTCCTATGCGGATTAGGCGCGGCCTTATGGCGTTGGGGCTATTTACTGCGCAGACGGCGTTGGGCGTATGATTTGGCACGGACGGTAATTGTCGGCGAAGGCGAGGATGTTTTGCGGGTCGCCAAAGGCGTCAAAGTCGGCGAAAAAACCGGACACAACATCATCGGTTATGCGGGTAATGGCGAGGGACTCTCCGGGCTTCCGCCCCATTTGGGAGGCCGTCAAAAACTGCAACAGATTTTGGAAAAAAACCAAATCGATGAAGTGATTATCGCCGGACGCGGCGCAAGCCGGGTAGATCTGCTCAACCTGATCTCTATCTGTCAGGCTTTGGGAATCACAGTACGTCTCCTGCCGGAGCTCTATGAATACACCATCGGCAAGGTCGATATCTCTTTGGTCGATGACCTTCCGTTGATTACAGTCAGCCAAGAACCGCTTTCGGATTGGTCGAAGTTCTGGAAACGCACGGAAGATTTGATTATGGCCGTATTTGCGGGCGCTCTGCTTTTGCTTCTATTGCCGTTCATCGGAACAGCGATTGCCATGAGCGGGCCGGGAGGGATCTTTTACAGACAAAAACGTATCGGGCTACATGGCAAGGCGTTCGATTTAATCAAATTCCGCACCATGATTCCCGAAGCCGAAAGCAAAACCGGTCCCACGCTCTCGCCTGCCAACGATCCCCGTGTTACACCGGTTGGGCGATGGTTGCGCCGCTTTCATTTGGATGAGTTGCCACAAGTCATCAATGTGCTCCGGGGTGAGATGAGCCTTGTCGGCCCCAGACCGGAACGCGTTGAATTCCATCAAAAGATCGTAAGTGAACTCCCCGCCTACCGGATGCGTCTGGCGGTCAAACCCGGCCTTACGGGATTGGCCCAGGTGCATGGATTTTACGATACCAGCGCCGAAGAGAAATTGCGTTACGATTTGGCGTACTTTTCCAACATGAGCGTGCTTTTGGATTTGCGTATTTTGTGGCTAACTATCCGCGCCGCACTTAAAGAAGGCTCATCCACAAACGGCCGGTAAGACGAAACCCCGCCTAATCCGCACAAAAATATGAAGTTATCTAGGATGAGATTAAATAGATCTGTATATATGCAAGTGTAGCGCATAGGCATCCAATTTGTTTTTGCATAGGTGAATGAATTCGTTTATCAATTACTTTGTAATTATTTTTTGAAAATTCTTGAAATTGTAGTTGACACCGCCAAATCGTTTTGATAATAATTGTAGTGGTTGTTGATGCGGGTATCGGAAGCGATCCCACACCACACACACCTTCGTATGTCCCGGGTAAGCTAGGTGTCTTTGAGCCACTGATCGTTACAATTGTTTTACGAGGATTAACTATTGCCTCTGGTCCGGCTTTTTTGTCCGGGACAGCGGATACACTCCTAATTGGACTCAACACGATCCGGAAAAGGAGATATAGAGAATGAAAACTTATATATTCGTCACAATTTTATTTCTTTTATTCACGCCTAATATAACCCTATCAAAGAGTGTCGAAAATGATCTCTTCTCGGCGAACCGTATAGAGAGATGGGCCTGTTACAGAGAAATCGTCTCTGTAACCGATGAAGAAGAAAAGTTAGTTTTAAAGGAAACCCTCACACACCTTTTGAAAGAATGCATTCAGGATAAGGATGTGAACAAGTCCTATAAAGGTCCACTTCACTTGATTATAAAGGCTTTGGGGGAGTTGCAGGCGAAAGAAGCCATACCTGACATGTTGGAATTCTTTGTTTTTGCACCGGATTGTTACATAAGAACTGAGATAATTCCGACACAGTATTATTATCCTGTTGCCGTGGCGTTGATTAAAATTGGCGACCCATCAATCATGTACATGCAGAAAGTTATCTGTGATGAAATTAATCTGAAGGATAAAGAACGAAACGCCGAACTTCATTCCGATGAGGCAAAGCAGTTGGCTGCTTGGGTGATGATGGATATTATGGGCAAAGAAAAAGCGTTGGAAAAACTTCAGGCGCTTGAGATAGAAAACCAATCATATCTCCTGGAAGACGGCCGGACGATTTCTGACTATATCATAAATTTCAAATTTACTTCTCATTTTCCACAGAAGAAAAAACTCAAAGATGCTGAGCAAGTTTCAAAGGAAGAAGAAAACTAATCCGGGAAACGGCGGCTCCGTAAGAATCTCGCAATTCGGCTATAAAGTCTCACGCCCCTTCGAGCATCCCGGCCTGGGCTTTGTTCGAAGGGGCGTAGGAATTGGCGCGGGCGCTATGGTGGCTTGCTTTAGGCTGCAATCTTGCGACAGGTTTTATATTCCGTTACGGATGGCGAGGGAGAAGCGTTTAGTATAAAAGACTTATGTCGTTAAAAGGGGTGCTTCGATGACTGTGATACGGATTTCAACTTTTCACAATGAGTTACCTGCAAAGAGGAAATGCTGTCGAAAGACAGGCTTACCACTATTATTCGTTGTTGCATTCGTATTTATATGCGGTGGATTTGCCGCAGAGACAGAAAGACCCACAGTCTACACATCTGCCGGGCAGCCGACAGTAGAATCTGAGCAGTTGATTGCAGCCATTCCGGCGGAGGCAACTCTTCCGATAACGGCTACTGAGCGACAACTAATGCTATGGCCAACTGAAGAAGCTATTAAAAAACATGCGATTTGCCGTGATAGATCCGAAGAAATCCCAAATGTCTATCGAAATGGTGATCGGAAATCCAAGCCCATAAAGTACGGAGCACGAAATCCAGAGACGGCTTTGCGCGATGCAGAGTATTGGATTTCAAAAGTTATTAAGCCGGAATGGATTGTGGAGGATTTAAAAAACAAATTGGCGCCGATTCAGGCCGAAGATGCATCGAAATCAAGCATACTCTGCCGATGGGAACTAGAAGACAGCATAATTCAAGTTACCCAGACTCAGTTCAATATGTGGGTTGTTATTCAACCGGTAAAAGTGCAAGTGTTAAATTCTTCTGCAGAAGAATTCGTTTCTTCAGTTTTGGATAAATACTTAATCCACGGTGATGATATGACTTCCATAGGATTGAGGCCCCTGGAGATTACTTCAGAAAAGGATATCAATCTATTCATTATGAATCGGGATGGTTCAAAACCATTTCCGCCTGGCGCCATCGGTAATTGGTGGGGGCATTGGAGATTGGTTTACACTGATAAAACTGCTGTTGCGATGCTTTTTTGGAAGATTGATGTTAATAGTATGGCGAGTTTTGGGCCTGATGATCCGTGGTTTTAAGGGCTTTGACTATTGTGAGATGGCTAGGATCAAGGCATCTATGGCTTAGGCAATGTGGTGACAGCCGAGAGTTGATTCAAGAATAGGTGAAGCGGTATCAGGAACAACATCATGTATTTAAATAGACTTCTACACTGTGTATTCTTCATTGTGTTTTTCTGTGTCATTAATTCCCGGCTACAATCGGAACCGTTTCAACCTTTGCCTGAAGCGCAAGGGCAACTATTCAGCAAAGAGATTGAGTCGAAACTGCCGAAATTGGATGTTGAACATCGCTTTGCCATTTGGCCTAACGCCGAGGAACTGAAAGAAAAACTGCCGCTTGATTCAATTCTGCCCGATGTGATTCAAGATTCGGCAAATTGTATGCGGATAATCTTGAAAAGCGGATGGATTCCGGAAGATTTAGAAGACCATCTTATTGCTTTTCGGAGGGAAACGCTATTCTTACCACCACAGAAGGTAGATACTTTTGTCGTTCGGTACGAAATAAAGGGCCAACGGATTCAAATTTACGAAGATGGTCTCGGCATATGCATTTTGATCGATCCCATGGCAGAAAAAGATTCACAAAGTTCAATCTCCAATTATATTATGGCTTGCGCAAAGGAATATCTGAACCTGCCTGAAGAACGAATCGCAAACATCAAAACGGAATTAAAAACAGAAGAACTTGATGGGAGCGGAACCTTGCGTTTCGGAAAAGTGTATTGTGAGGATAAAAATAAGGATTCAAAGAGAACCTGGTGGCATTGGATTTACGTATGGTCGGATGGACGATTAATTTATTTCTGTACGATCAGGAAGAATACTCGGCCTAGGCTAATACCGAATTCGAAGCCCGGCATACCGCCAAGATTTTAGCAGACGAATGTTCTTTTTTGCTCGAATCCGGAATTTTGTTTAAAAAGCACCGAAGGCGCGAAATACAGTCACCCCGGGCTAGCGTAACACCGCCCGGGGTGACGGTTTTCTAAGATATTAAGCGCTGTAAGTGCGTAAGAATTAAGTGTGGTTTGTCATACATTTCTGCGGCCCTTACAGGGCCGAAATCTTTTAGGTTCTTAACCCCAGGCTGCGCTACGCTTGCCTGGGGCTTCAATCTTATGTCCTTTCAGGACATGGTGTGAGCGTTTGAGAGGCTCAGTGGATGTATTGGTAACGTTCTATACTGCTGTTGCATTTATTGCAGTGATTTGGGGTAAGACGGCGTTAGAGAACGGCTTGCAGAAGAAAGAGATTTGCTTGCTACGCCGTGGATCGCACGGGTTTGGGGATGTTGCAGAAAGACCGCCACGCCGAGATTCTCAACATTCCATTCGGGTTGTAACACAACCGAATAATCTCCGCTTTGCACCGTACCACTGGCAGCGGAAACGGTATCGGCCTCGAGAAATTCACGCACGACACGGTTGTTATGCAGAGTGCGTCCGTTATTTTCTCCACCACCGACTTCGGTAGCCAATCCATTCTCAAACACCGCAAGCATGAGCTGTAAATTCTTTATGGGCACAATCGGTTCATCGAAGATATGCGATTGGATATGCACGGAGATCGTATCTTGCGTACGATTTGTTTCCGGGTCCGATTCCGCTCCGCGATTATGTTCGGCATCGAACTCGATTGCACCGATCACTTTTGTGTTTTGTGCGGTTTGAATCGCCTTATGGACCCGTTTTGAATCCGAGCCGAGTGTCTCCCAACGGCCATTAAACACCATTTGCGGCGTATAAACTCCCCGGGCACGAAACAGCCGCGCATACTGTTTCTGACGTTCGGTGAACTGATTCTGTGAAAATGGATCAGTCCAAGAATCCGAATCCCAATAATCGATATGCATCGAGAGCGGGATAACCGATTCCCGCAATTCGGGATCATTGGCCAACCGGGTTAAGACCTCATCCGCAGGGGGGCAACTCGAACAGCCATGCGATGTAAATAGTTCGATAATAACAGGCGAGACGGATGCAGAGTCTTCTTGGTCTGCATAAACAAACAGAGTGATCGTTGCAAATAAGAAATAAGCGGCGCAAAAAAGAACACTTTGAATTTTACGCATTAATTTATATACGCCCGTACAAAATAAGAACATGTCACGGGCAGGTTCCTCTGTGTAAAACCGGCCTTAAACATTTTCCCGAAAAACAAAAACTCTTCCAAACCGATATGGCAGCTGCTGAAAAGCGGCTCATCAGGAGATTCGCCCTCCCATGTCCATTCATAAGACGGCGGTCCAAAACCAGTTCTATAAACCTTGCTGTCCTCTCCCCAGGCAAACCTGGGTATACTTTTACGGTATCAAAAACATTTAAGAATCAAAACAGTGGTTATCAATTCGCGCTTATTCCTTAATATCCACCCAGATGGGGGATGACCATGCCTCATTGCCGTCGCTCTGTTGAAGATAGACATAAATATAATGGTTTCCCTTTAGTTCCAGTTCCTCATCGACCTGATATTCAACACGGTTGGGTTGATACGTTTTATAATGCTTGCCATCGAGCATGATCTTAACGCGTCGGATATGTTCGGTTCCTTTTGCTTCAATATGCAACGGGGGCATGGCTGAGGCTTGAAAACGTTCCCCCATCCAATGCTCACCGGCAACCACTTTCAGTTGAATCTTTGCGGTTGCGCCATAGGTGCGGCGTTGCTTCATCGACTTGAAGATCGATTCGCGGGAAGGACTCTCTGACCAGACACAGGCGTAGCTGGCACTGGTTGACAGATGGTCGCTGCTGGCAATAAAGCCCAGTAGATACCCTTTTCCCAAGGCCGTATGCGCATCATCCTCAAGCGAACGCGCGCGGCAACCTTGAAAGATTTCCAAAAGTGGACGGCGGATATCATCTTGATAGTTCCAGGTATCGCGGCGGATAGGTTGGTGGGGAATCGTGATCGTATCCTCATCCAATTCCTTCCAAAACTCCGGTACCGGATAGGTGTGGGGCCGAAGCATATCATCACGCAACGATATTACATTGTGGTCGGCGGTATTGTCATGACTGCGTTCATAGGAATAGAACGGGACAAAATGCGGCTCAAGCATATGGCGGTCGACCTCTTTGCGGCACCGCCACCAAAGCTGGCTCAGATGATCGCCCTGTGCGATATCCCGGGCATGATCGGTAATTCCCATAAAATCCAGTTCGGCAATATCAATGGCGTATCGATAGGCATCATCCAAGGTTCCATCGGTAGGCACCCGGCATAAGGAAAAATCGGTATGGCGGTGCAGGTCGCCGAAATAAAGTTGATAATCATTGCCTGCAAATTTCGTTCGTAACGGTCCACCCGGCGCATCCGGTTGAGATAAGGATTTGCCAAGCTGGATATTCTTCTTTGCAGAGACATTGGCAGATACCTGGTCACTCGTATTCGCTACAGCAAAAGCGATATCGCGAGGACGGGTATCATCGGCAATCCGCCGGTCTGTGCGGCCTTCAGTCCAAACCGCGGCAATCCCGTCATCATGTTTCACTATTTCCAAACGCTGTAAACCATCCGATTGTCCAATATTGAAACGTTGGAGTTCTGCCCAACCATTCTCGTTCAAACAGCGGGCATAAACACCCCAGCCGTTTTCGACGTGAGAACGGTAGCCGATTCCCAGCCAAGGGTTGTAATAGTGACGATAGGACAACCAAAGACGTCCCTTGGTATCAACCGAAAGCCGTCCGCGTTCATAGAAAGCGCCCATCAACGTCACGTTATCTACGTCGTGCTCCCGGGCCAAGGCGCGTTCAGCATTGGGCATAGGCACCGGCACCATGGTCATTTCAGGCCGGTCTTTTTGCAGATTTAGCTCAGCCAGCCGCAAAATCCGATACGTGTGCATCGGACCGCACATCTCATTCATTTCTTGTTGGACAGGTTTCACGCTGTTATCAATGCGAGAAAAATACGGTGCTCCCCAATTACGGCTGCCTTCTTCCCACAAAATCCAGGCTTTGCCATCTAACCGCGCAGCAATTTGCGCTCGGCCTTCAAACGCAGGCGAAGAGGTTACATCATAAACCTCCCCCCAGTTGCCATCCCGCATTGTACGTATTTGTACATTGTAACTCTCCCCATCATGCGTATCCCATGCCACGCAGTAATCCTGCGGTGAATAGGCGGCAATTGAAGGATGCCAATCGCCACGCGGGGAATTACTGACACGTACAGGCGTCCCGGGCTTTTTGCCATCGAAACGGCAGGCCCAAATATCGAACTGCCCGCCATCTCCGCCCTGCCATACAAACCAAATTGCATCGGGCAAAGCCGCGACGGTATCGTGATGGATATCGGGCGCGGGTGAAGATGTAATGGCGATAGGTTTTTCGATCGCGAAAAGTCCGGTATCGAGCGGACGGATATAGATGTCCCACTGCTTATCTTTGGCGTGTTCGTAGCTGAGCCAAAGGCGTCCGGTCAAATCCATGGTCAGTTTTGGAGAAGCATAATCGCCGGGCTCCGGAATTGCGCAGACTTTCTTTTGCCATTGGCCGTCTTTTTGACTTCCGATCCAAAGACGGTCGCCCTCCCCCGGAGTAAAAGCAAGCCAAGAGAACCAAAGCGTGCCGTCGATGGAGAGAACATCCGCATCGTACCCATGTTCTGTGCCGATGAGTTCTGCAGAAATCATCTCATCCGCCGGGTCATACATAAAATCGGTCTCTTCAGGCCCGGAGTCTGAAGCGGCGAAAATAGTGAGGGGCAAGAAAAACACACTCGCCATAAAAATTCCCAGCGATAAATATCGAATAAGCATCGTCCCGTCTCTCCTCAATTCGGCCTGTACATGCGATTGAATGAATCGACCTTGGTATACACGGTAAACCAGGAAGATGCCTCATGTAAACCGCAATGCGGCAAGGCGGGGGAGGCTCCGGCCAAACCGTTCATTCGCCCTGCCCGGCGTGACCGCCGTGGATGGCCCACGATTTCAAAGTATATAAATTTGGTTTTCCAGATCAGCACCTTGCATGGTGAATTGGTAATTCATTTGAATCACAAAAGCACGAAAGAGTCACGAAGGGCACGAAAATTTTGCATAGATATGTAAATAGCGGGAGAGTTTTTGCAGTGGACACAACCGGGAACTCACAGCATAGGTACAGTCAACATGGAGATTAGCACTTTGATAATCGGAATTGGGAATGTTCGGTGAAACACCTGACTTGGTAGGATAAGGAACTCCCATTGGGGGCACACAAAACAGATCATGCCATTATCCGCAAATCCCCCTCCCTTTTGCCGATCAGTCCGAATCCTGATTGTAATAAGTAATCGAACGGCGGCGGATTGGCCTCGGGACCAAGATAACCTTTCCACTCATGGTTTCGCACCTGTAATTGCGCTTTTCAATCCAATTCCCGAATTGATCGAACTCGTATTCTTCGACCTCCTTCAATTCCTCCCCTTCCTCATTGTTGATAAAAACAATCTCCACCTGCCGCCCGTCATCTTGGTAGCTACGCTTCTCCTCACTTTTCAAATCCCAACATTTGAATGACCACGGTCCTTTTGGCAGCCACTTTAAAATTCCCAGAGTATCCCTTTCGTAAAAGGCAGCCTCAATTTCACGGCACTCTTCATCATACTTATAACATTCCCGGTAGCCATCGCTTCCATCCAATTCAAGTTCCTCCAACCGAAGCAGGTTGCCGCGCTTATCATATTCGTAGATTATTTTGTCCTCGTTTTTCCATTTCTGTTCCACCATCAACCATTTGTACTCCCTGCATTCGACCCGATGTTTATCGCGGGAGTATGCATACGTAAGTTTGGATCGAATTGTGCCGTCTTGAGCATACGATATATCTTCGGCCAGTTTGCCATCATCACCATATTGGTAGACATGCCGGATCCAAACTGGGGACGATAACCCAGGATTGGAATTTGATGCCACCGGATTTGGCATCTGAGTTTTTTCAGCCAGACGGTCTTGTTCATCGTAACGGAAAGACTGTTTCATCAGCCAGGTTCCATCCGCCAACATATGCACGGTCTCTACGCGGCGGCCCTGCTCGTCAAAGGTATGAATCCATTGATCAGCCAAACTATTTTTTTCATATATTTTACTTGATACCAAATTCCCTTTTCGATCATAGGTTCTTACGCGTGTCGTTGCGCTCGATCCTTCCGTCCACGCACCAGCCGTCCCCACAATATTGGTATAAGTATCTACAATCTCCTTAACAGGACCGTGAAGCCCCACTTCTTCCAAGTCCGTTTTTTGAACCGGCTCAAAAGGCTCAGCGAGAAGAAAAATACAAAGAATTAATTTCTGAATCATTCCACAATTTCTATCATAACTTTATGAGATGTATTCTGCTTACTAAAAGGCAGGCGGATTTCGATACGGTCCTCTTCGCGAGTAGAATGACCATCTTTGCGGTAGGGATTGTGACGCATGGCGGGCCAGTGGACGCTGGCGGTGTTGGGCAGGGTGAAACGCACGCCCGCGTATTCCAGTTGTCCGGCGAGCGCATCCGCATCGATAGTAAACGGCTCCTCGCCCAGCGTAATCTCTTGGCCGTTACCGGTCTTGAGGGTGGTTCCCACATGGGGTAGCAGGGTGATATGCGCGGCCACGGGGAGTTCCGAGTTTAATGTCGATTCAAGCGTATAAACTAATGTTTTCGCGTCCTGCGGCGCGGCTGAGATACGGCAGGTTTCCGGGCCATACGTTAATTCCAATCCGGCGCAGGGTTCGGTTTTCAGGACCGCAGTTTGGGGGATGTGGAACAGTTCGCCCTTGGGGGCAAAGTCAGGCTCCGTATCACCGGGCGTGTGCTTTAACAGATTCATATCGCCTACGGTGAAATTACTCCAAGCCGGTTGCAGTTTGGTATTCCCGCCACCGGTGATAAGACCTGTTTTCTCATGAAAGATACTGACTAGATTTTGCCGGTCTTGAATCCAGCGATTCTCAGGCAGGGGCGCGGTATAAGCCGAAAGACAGATAAACCATGGCGATTGCCGTACCACGGCAGCCATGGCTTTGCCGTCTTCTTCTAAAGCCAACACATTGCCGGACTCACCCGGTCCCTGAACCGGGCCTTCTTGGCCATAAAGCAACAGCGAGGCAATCAAATCGTAAGACAGTTTGTCCTTTCCATAACGTTCCCATTGTGTCTGGAGATAAGCACGGCCCTCCGGGGTGAATGTGAAACCCACATTGCCGACATCCACACCCGGATGGTACGGATTGCGTTCGTCGATAGTCTCCACCCGGTCACCATTCGGGTACGTGAACATCCAATGAAAGCGGGATGCTTTCGCAAGCGCAGGCAAAACACGTTTATCCTGAGAAAGAGCGTAATAAGTCCCCAAAGCATCCGTATAAACAAAATTGTAACCGACCACAGGTCCGACATTCTCCGACCAGTAGCCCCCTTCGGCCTGCTTCTCGACAACCTTCATCAAGAAGTCGGCGGCTTGTGTGGTCCATTCAGGCTTTTCGAGCGCTTTTCCGGCGACATACAATCCCATGGCATGATGCGCGGGGATATTGTGGACCCGGTGAAGATCATGTTCGGCAATCCCGGAATACCCCAAGGTTAGGCCCTTCATCCACACCTCGCGGCGGTCGTCAGGCATATCATCGCGAATCAGTGAGTACGAACGTATCCAACGGGAATAGGCCCACGGCATACGGATAGGCCCCCAAGTGCTGCCATCCTTTTTGCGGAACTCCCAACACCCGTTTTCGTCCATATCCTCAATTAATGCGTCACCCGCCTTCATAATGACCTCTAAGAGGTTCTTGTCTTTGTAATACGGATTCTTCTCTGACTTATAGGCATAGGCCACGGCAAGCGGGTACATGCGGTTTTGGTCGGTGCTGATCCAGATACCTTCTCCGAAATGACCGGTCTCCGCATCGAATTGCTCAAGAAGACCCGGCACTTGATTGACAAGCCGTTCGATAAGCAAGTCTTTATAAATCAGTTCGGCGGAGAATGATGAAATGGCGATTTGCGTGATGAGTAGTGCAGTCCATGCGAGTCGTGACACAGCGGCCTCCAGTCATTTCGATTTCAGGAAATACGCAGACTTCAGATTCGATGGTACACCATGCGCGCTCATTTGCTCCACCGCAGTTTTCAGAATTCCGGAATTCCGGGTAGTGGAACGGAGGGACCTCATGTTAGACTGCGAATGCTAACCGCCCATGACACCGGAGGCCGTTCGCATATCCAGCTGCGATGATGTACGAGGTTTTGGAATCATGAAAAGTCCGCTCCGCTTACTGAATCCCCTATTAACGCTTGCATTTGTGGCCGCTCTAAACGTTTTGCCCTGTGGGGCGGAAGAAGATTATGTGGAGTTCGAAGGAGTCAAACGCGATTCCGGCGAAAAGACTTTGGCCGCACCGGAAACGCTGAAAGATGCGACCGAGTTTGTCGTCGCCAAAGAGCCATCTTCGTTCCGCTTTTCAGTCGTAAAAGGCTGCTATCCGATCCCCGATTACAATTCGGGAGTCTGGTCCAGTTGGAGCCAATCGATTCTCGCTTCTGATGGCAATTATTATTGCGCGATCAGCAACCATCTAGGCGTTGACGGGCAATGCTATGTCATTCGCTACAATCCCAAAACAGACGAACAGACACGTGTTCTCGATACAAATGTGCTTATAAGCCGGGAGCCGGAAACGTACGGGCACGGGAAACTCCATGGCCGTCTGGATGAATACCCCAAGGGATACATCATCGGTGCAACCTATTGGGGAATGCCACCACTGTGGACCGTTTATAAAGGGGAGCCTTGGCTCGGTGATGTACCCGGCGGCCACTTATTTAGTATCGATATCGCCAAAGGAACCAGCAAAGACTTGGGCGTTCCCTTTGAACGGGATAGCTGGCCGATGCACGCCACCGACACCCGGCGCGGGATATTCTATGCCGTCGGCTACGATAAACATTTCCTAGCTTACGATCTCAATACCAAACGTCCGCTCTATGCCGCATTGCCGCAACCGACAGTTGAATGGAGTTCGCGTGCGACACTTGTGGATGAGATCACCGGCAACTGCTATGGGACATCGCGGAACCGGTTTGTGAAGTACAATCCCAAAACCAACAAAATCACCTACCTCGAAGCCCAACTGCCTGCGAAACCGAATCAGAAAGGCGATACACACCTGCGCTGCTACACCCGCCGCCGGACTGCGGAAGGGGCCTATATCTGCCAAACTTTCGATGGGACGATCTTCAAATTCTTCCCGGACACGGAGACGACCGAAACAATCGACATCAACTGGGGTGAAGGCTACTACTGCGCGTCAATGGCACTTTCGCCGGGCGGACGGTATATCTACTACACGGTGGATGTGCATGGTTCAGCGTATCTACACGGCAGCCCGATTGTGCAATACGACCTTAAAGAGAAAAAGCGCAAGGTTATCGCTTTTCTTCATCCCCATTTCGAAACAGCATACAATTACGTCTTTGGGGGATCGTACTCGGTCACGCTTAATGAAGACGGCTCGGAATTGTTCATTGTGTGGAATGGAAAATTCAAAGCGGACAAAGAAGGCGAGTCGTTCGGCGATCCGACCTTTATGGTGGTTGAGATTCCAGCTTCAGAAAGACAAGAATAGACGTCGAGAACCGAGATTTAAGCATGAAAACAAAACAAGGAAAATTCAAGCGGTACTCGTTTCTAAATCAAAAAGACTCATGGGTTTTCTTGCTTTTATTTTTATTTTTTTTGCATCATCCATGCACCTGTACGGCTCAGACGGAGAATTCAAAAGAGTATGAACGCTATGGCATGGCCGAGAGGCTGCCCCGGTTCTTCGATAAGCGAATCGAGGAATTGGATTTTCCATTGGCCTTCGATCCGCAAGGAAAACTTTCTTTTCAAGATTGGCGGAAAAAGGCGCGGGAGTTCTATTTGCAATGCCTCTTAACCCCGCCCACCAAAGTACCGTTTGAGCCGGCCGTTGTGGCGGTTGAAGACCGGGGAACGTATATCGCGCAGAAGATCGCATTCAATATCTCGGCCTACAGCCGGATTCCCGCCTATGTGTTGATTCCCAAAGGCGAGGGGCCGTTTCCGGCGATTGTTGCGTTACACGATCACGGCGCGCATTTCTCAATCGGAAAAGAAAAAGTCATCCGGCCATTCGATGAATCCGATGAACGAATAGCCGATGCACAGCAGTGGGTCGAGAAATATTACGGAAACCGTTTTATCGGCGATGAACTCGCCAAACGCGGGTATGTTGTATTCGCTATGGATGCGCTTTTTTGGGGCGACCGGGGCCGCAAAGAAGGCGTTGAATACACCGCTCAGCAACTCATGGCCGCCAATATGCTGCAACTCGGGCTTTCGTGGGCGGGTACAATTGTATGGGATGATATGCGTAGCACGGAGTTTGTCGCCGGTTTATCGCAGGTAGATCCGGACCGCATCGGAGCAGTGGGACTTTCGATGGGCTCGAATCGCACTTGGCATTTGGCGGCGGCCACCGACCGGATCAAAGCGGGCGCGGCGATCTGTTGGATGGGCACAACCGAAGTACTCATGGCCCCCGGCAACAACCAAACCACCGGCCAGTCCGCTTTTTCGATGCTTCATCCCGGTTTGCGGAATCAGCTCGATTATCCTCACGTGGCCTCAATCGCCTGTCCGAAACCGATGCTCTTTTTTAACGGAAGCGAAGACGGTCTTTTCCCTATCCCCGGTGTGGAAGCGGCTTATGCAATCATGCACGAAGTTTGGGAATCGCAGGGGGCAGGCGATTGTTTGCACACCAAAATCTGGCCCGTCCCCCATCTATTCAACCGTGAAATGCAAGACGAGGCATTCGAGTGGCTGGATAAGCATATAAAGTGATTTGCGTAGCGATCCATTTGATGATTTCAATAATTTCACACTTATGTAGATGTTCGGACACAGTCAAATATCCGTGTGGACGATCTATAACGATTTGTATATTCTACAGATACGTCAAAGTTAGATTTTCGTGAGTATTGACCATGCGGGCCGGTGCGGGGCCGTTTGGTGCGGCCTGCACGGTAGATATGAAGGCATGTTAAGTCACTCTTTTGTTTAGGCTTATCAAATTTGAATCCGGGATGGAAGGTATGAAATCAAAACGGCAACATCTTGTGTATTGGGTAATTGCCACTGCGCTTGCAGTGCAGACGGTACAAGCCCAAGACAATCCCCGCGTCTTGCAGGGTCATGGAGATCAAGTCTCATCGGTGGCGGTTTCGCTCGATGGCACAAAAATCGTAAGCGGCGCTTGGGACAACACGGTCCGTATATGGGACTTTGCAACCGGTGCGCTTCTAAACACGCTGGAGGGAAGTACCGACTGGGTAACATCCGTGGGGGTGACTGCTGACGGTTCCCAAGTGTACGCAGGCAGCTGGGGCAGCGCGGTGCTTTTCTGGGATTTGGCAAGCGGCGATCCGGGCCCGGCGATTGACACCGGAGCAAGAACAAACATTACATCTGTATCGATATCGCCTGATGGAACTCAAGTCGCAACGGCGCAAGCCACGCGAGGTTCCAAAATTCAAAGTATCAGCGATGGCAGTTCGCTACTCTCCTATCGGGCGCCAAGCCGGGCTTCAATCTGGAGTATTGTCTTTGCGCCGGATGGCGCAACATTCGCGGCCGGAAATACCAATGACACCATTACAATCGTCGATTCCGCATTGGGCACTGAATTGCAGACATTGACCGGCCACGAAGAAAATGTCGTGGACCTGGAATATTCTCCGGTGGACAGCACGATTCTGCTTTCGGGAAGTTGGGACGGCACAGCGAAACTATGGAATGCCGATGACGGTTCGGAACTGATGACCTTTGAAGGCCACAATAAGCCGGTTACCTCAGTGGCCTTTTCTCCGGATGGTTCACGTATCGCCACGGGCAGCCTGGATACAACAGCAAAGATTTGGGATACGGCCACCGGTACACTCTTGCACACGCTGGAAGCCAAAGCGGGTTCTGTCCGTGCGGTGGCCTTTTCTCCAGATGGCAACACGCTCATTACCGGTAACGGCAACGGGACTATTCAAGTCTGGAATCTCACTGAACTCTAGACGGCTTTAACTATTTGAAGATTAATTCGTATAAAGAGTTAGACGGGAATATGATGACATTACTCAATCACAAAAAAACACACTGCCTGCCGGTCATCGTTGTTTTGCTGGCCGCTGTTTCATTTGCATCCGCTCAAACCGAACAACTCCCCATCCTGGCCAATCCCGAAGCGGCGGGGATTCAACCGCTCACCGGCGATGTGAATCTTTGGGCTGAGAATGGCGGCGGCAGCAAATACTGGCGTCCGGACTGCGATACTTTGAGCAACGGAAACGCCATCGTATTTGGCGGCATGCGCCGCGATCCGGGCTGGTTAGGAAGCCAAAGCGCTGATCTGGCGCGTCCCATGCGCGATATGGTGGCGGTATTTTCACCGGATGGAGAACTATTGGTTCCCGCGCGAACAGCGTTTTTTACGAATGCCGGAGAGCCATGGGAAGATACAATCTGCACAACACGTAACGACGATAAATTTTACGGCCTGTGTGCGGATACCGTGGGAGACCGAAACGAGGCCCGCTATGTCGTGCACACTTTTTCAAACGCCGACCAATGGCCGGAAGCATTCCCCGGTTATCCGGAAGAATCAGCCGGTGACCGGCACACCGGCATCCAGGTCATTAGCAACGACGGCGTTCCGATTTCCAATCTCACTTGCCCCTATGGAACTTACATCAAGGATTCTGATGTTATTCGCGGCGGAACCGTCCGCTTTCTTTCAAATGGCAACATCGTCGTGCTTTATGAAGATCGCCAAAGCGGCGACCGCAAAAACTATGTCTATGGTTCATCCGGCATTGGCCGCACAATCGGTTTTGTCATTTTAAAGGCGGATGGAAGCATTGTGCGGGATATGACTCTGGTTTCAATTCCCAGCAGCCGGAATTCAGATAACCGTTTCGGATTAACATCGGGCGATGGCTGGTTTGCCTGCCGGTACCTAGACGGAGTGGACGGCCCCACAATTGTGGCCTTTGATAATGACGGCCATGAACTCGGTGGAGGCAATGGCCGAATCTATCCGGCTATCGACATCCCCGAACTAAAGGGAGACGGCGGCAACCGCGGCGATCCTAATGGCCTCGAGGCGGTTGGCGACACGCTCTATATCTCTCACCGGGTTAATGGCGAAGAAGGTTATCTATCAAAATTTAGGGTCGGCGAAGACGGGATCACCGTTATTAAAACCATAAACTTTATTGATCATCCTCTCTCCACATTCGAACACAACGCCGATTTGGGTGTCGATTCCCAGGGTAATGTGATTGTGATTTGGCAGGATCAAAATTGGAGGCGTTTTCAATCTGACCGCTGGGAAGTCCTGTCACGGATGTTCGACTCCAATTTGGATCCCTTAACCCCATCTTTCATTCTTTTTGAAGTCGGTAACAACACGGATATTGATGAAGTCGATCCATACTTGGGCGCAGGCAGCACCAAACAATCTCGCATCGCCATGAATGATGACATTATTATTGCCATTGCCCATACCAACGAGGTTCCTTACGGCGATCCGGAACCGATAATCGACGGGGGATCCTCCAACCTCTTTTTCACGTATACATATATCGCGCGGGTTTTGGACAATCCCTACGGCGTTAGCGACGTTCGGGATTGGGAAATTCACTAGTAAACCTCAAAGGGGATAACAAACACGATTATGGATAACCGGGCTCGAGATAACAGATTCTTTGAACTTCTAATCGTTATTGTTTTTTGCGGACTTGCACATTCGGCATCCGCACAGGCTTCTAACTGGCTGGCATCTATCGAATCTGAAGAAGATTTTAATTTCCTCAGCCTGGTCAACACCAGCAGCGACGAAATTCTGCGGGAAACAAAATACCTGCTCCCGGAACGCGAAGACGACACACTGCTATCGACAGTCTATCAGAATGTGAATGTCTATCCGTTTCACATCGAGTTCATGGCGACGGAATTCCCAAATTATTTCGCCGGAATTACCGTTTCCGAATATCTCGATCTGGTGGAATACCGGGCAACCCGCGATTATTATGCCGGAGCGCTATTTCAAATCGAATCGGAAGGCGGAATCATCTACGGTTTCGATTATTATTCCAATATCAACGAACCGGTGGAAAAGGCCGAAGTGGCCTATATCTATGAAAAACTGTCGGAGACATTCCAACTCACACCATTAGCGTATGCCCCCACAGACCCAATCGATATCGATATCGCCCGTGACTGGGGTACGACCGTCGAATTTCCCATTTATTTCCCGGATGAGGGATTTATTCCGCAGTATGAAGCATACTCACAAGCGATCAATTACGGACGTATCCGTATTGTCGATATGGACGATTTGGAAGATGCCATCGAAGATGGTGAAATCGGTTGGCAGGATATTGTTGTCCTCGACATCGCGCCGACCGATATCGAAAGTGTGGTGGCCGGTGTAATCACCGGAACACGTCAGGGTGAGCTATCCCATATCAATGTCCGCTCGATCCGCCGCGGGACACCCAATGCATATGTAGGGGATGCACAAGATGTATTTAAACCGTATAAAGACCAATTGGTGCGTCTAGAGGCCGGCCCGGATTCATTTGAAATAACGGTCATAGACGATGTCGCTGAAGCGGAAGCCTGGTGGGAAGAGCACCGTCCTCAGCTCGCTCCCCTGCCTCAACCGGATGATACATTCGCGGATTTAGTCGCGTTGGATCAGCTGGCGGATGGCTCACTGTCTCCATCTTTATTGACCGCGCGGCATGGCGGCAAAGCCACAGGCATGGGCCTGCTTTATATGATTCTTGAACCGGAAATTTTGGTTGAAGGTTTCTCGATCCCGTTTAAATACTACGTTGATTTCATGCAATCCAATATGATCTCTCACCCGGATAATCGGGGTGAATTCATCACCTATCAAGAATTTGTCGAAATCACGTTGCAGGATCCACTGTTCCGTAGCGATTCTGAATTCCGAAACGACCGCCTCGACGATCTCAGGGATTATATGCGGGATTACGGCGCGGTAGATCCGCAATTGGTTCAAGATATCATCGCCAAAATTATCGAAGTATTCGGCTCAACAGCAGTAAAAGTGCGATTCCGCTCCTCCTCGAATACTGAAGACAACATCGAATTCAACGGCGCGGGACTCTACGATTCAACTTCCGTCTGCGCTGAGGACTCCTTGGATGACGATAATCATGGGCCATCGATTTGCGATCCGGATGAAGACGATGAACGGACAATCGAGAGAGGATTGATTAAAGTCTGGGCAAGTTTATGGAACCTTCGCGCGTTTGAAGAACGTGAATACTATCAGATCGATCATCAGCAGACGCGGATGGGAATTATGGTATCCCGCGCGTTTCCTCATGAAGACTCCAACGGTGTGGCCTTTACCGGCGATCCTATAGCCGGAAATAAAGATTTCTATGTCGTCAATGTGCAAGACGGTGACGAAAGTGTTGTTCAACCCGGAACCGGAATTATTCCCGAGAAAATTCTGCTGACGATGAACGATGACGGAACGCTCGGCGAGATTAGCCGTTTGCGTGGTTCGTCGCTCATGCCCGATGGAGAATGGATTTTAACGGACACGCAGTTGGAGCAACTCAGCGGGCTTCTGTTCCGAATTGACCGGGACTTGCCGGTTGATCTTGGCGAATACAGCCGGGATGAAGTTTATATGGATGTCGAATTCAAATTCGATGATGGAGAGCTGGTACTAAAGCAAGTCCGGCCGACTTTGATGAACCTGCAAGAAACCGAACCCGAATGGGACTATGCCATACTGAGAATCCCCGAAGGAACACGTGTGGTCGGTGTGTTTCAGGAGCAGCGTGGAGTTGAAATCGAATATGATATGTTGGCGGTTTTGACATTTAACTCCGGAGATTTCCAGTTGCCATTGGCAGTGGGTGAATACCCGCTGGATATTGTCAACGAAATTCTCTACACGCCGGACAGGATGCAAATACAACCATTGGATGACGGCAAAGTCATCGTCACAACGCAATCCGGCAGCACGGATAAGTTCATCTACAAGTTTGAACAAAATTTCGATGTCGATGGCAACGAACTCTACTTAACCTGGACACTGCCGTCGATCCAAATGCATACCGCCCCTGTAGAACAAGAGACGTTTATCCTTAATGAGCCTTATCTCTCCCAGGATTTCTACATGTATGGCCGGATGCAGGTCGGCAAACGTTTCGATTACATCGTCTTTGCCTCAGAAACCTATCAGGGCCTGCCGCTCTATATCTTGGATGTTGTACTTGAAGACAGCCAGTCGATACAGCTGCACCAAAGATGGCTGCCGGCTTTTGCCGGAACCGGACCATCCAACCTGGTCTTTGCCGATGTCAATATCCTGGAAGGACAGGTCCAGCAAAACAATTATTGGTATCTCGTGTACTCCGCCGAGCATCACAATTGGGATGAGGTCTACTGGGTGCTATTCGATCCTCCACTGAATGGCGACACCTATGGCGTGGCGGTGATTATCGGCGATTCATTTATCCAAGGCGATGAGACGGTATACACACTCGATGAGTACCATGAACCGTTGCGATACATCAACGTGCAGAGTTTAACTCGCGAGGAAGTCCAGAATCCTCCGACACCAACTCCCACTTTGCCACCCAGTCCGACTCCCACACCCACAATTCCATCCAGTGTGGATAGTTGGACAGATCATTAAGAAAAGACCGTGCGATAAGAATCGACAATCAGTAAAAACCGTGTAGAAGATTTTGCCGGCTGGTGGCAGACTTATGTCTGCATGCTGATAAATGCCTGTAAAGGAAGCCGCCATGACACTCACTACCGGTTTAGCCCTATCCCTTTGGATCGTATCGAGCACAAGCTCATTGGAGACACCGAGGGAACGTCTCGAAGCAAAGAACTATTCTCAGGTTACCGATTGGCGTTTTCAACTCGGCGAGATTCCCGGTGCGGAATCTCCCAACTTTGATGATTCCTCATGGCCGGCAGTCCGTGTAGGACACATTTGGTGGCCGCACAATTCCAAAGGATGGTTCCGTACGACAATCGAAGTGCCCGAAACGATCAGGGGCTTCCCTGTCAAAGGGAAACGGCTTCGCATGCTTTGCGGCATGGACAATGAGGCAATTCCCTATGTGAACGGCCAACCGCAGGCAGGTTTTAAGTGGCGTGAGGGAGATTTCGTAGTAACCGATAACGCCATGCCCGGGGAGAAAATCTGCGTGGCCCTGCGAGCGATCAATGGGCCGGGATACGGGCAGTTCTTAAGGGCCGACCTTGGCACCGATGAAAGCCTGGAAGTGCACACCGGGCTTACGGAATTATTCAAGAATATCGATTTAATCCAATCTTATTATTTTGGAAACGAACGTGAATGGCCCAAAACAATTGAAAATATTTACGCATCGCTGGAGCAAGACCTTTCTCCCGCATCAATAGAGAAAGCCAACACGCTGCTTCTCGGTATTACAGAAAGTGTGCCCGAACGTCTTAAAACTCTGGAAGAACGGCTGAAAACACTTGAAGAGCTTCTTGAAAAAGGCCGCGATAAAAACCTGGCAATGGATTATATCAGGTTAAAGGTGCGCGTACTAAAAAGTTTCATCAAATATGCAGGTGACGATTTCAATTCGAGCCGGTTCTGGCTTAAAATCCGCGCGGAGCGCATCGCGGCCTATTTGGAGCAATCAAGTCGTGATGGAATCGAAGAGGCGCAAGCCATACTGAAGGATCCTTCCAAAGATAAACCAGTTCCACGCTATCAAACCGGCTCTTATGAAATTAAAGACGGAGCGTTTGAACAAAACGGCCGCCCAATCATCTTCAACGGCGTGGGGCATTTCGGACAGGTGCGTGATGATATTCCGATTTTGGAGGATTATGGGCTCAATATCATCCAAATCGAAATCGGCCCGAACAGCGTAGTTCAAGAAGACGGCTCTGTACGGTTCGATACATTGGAATCTTCAATCTTGAATCCATTGCGAAATGCCGAGGAGCATAACGTATCGGTATGCGTGCTCTTGTCGCCGCACTATTTTCCCCAATGGGCGATGAAAAAATATCCGGAACTGGAGGATGGCGGTTACGGATTTATTCAGTATGACATCGATCACCCCTTTGCCCGCGAAACATTGGAGAAGTTCCTGCGCGCGGTTGTGCCGAAAATAGCCAAGTTCCAATCGTTGCACAGTTTTTGCCTCTCCAATGAGCCTATGTACACAAGCCATTCCGAGTATTCGGCACAAAAGTTCCACCAATGGCTAAAAGACCGCTACCAGTCCATTGAAGAATTAAACGATGTCTACGGCACACAATACAATGGCTTCGACGAAGTCCCTCAAAACAACGAAGATGGATCCGATCCGGCTTGGATCGATTGGTGCATCTTTAATCAAGAGCGTTTCCGTGACTGGCACCAATGGATGGCGGATATTGTTCACGAAGAAGCGCCAAGAGTCCCTGTGCATGCGAAAAGCATGTCCCATGCCTGGCGGGGCAGCGAAGAATTCGCAGGCGGTGTGAATCATGAGGACTTCGCTCATTTGGGGCGTATCACCGGCAACGATTGTGTCGTGAATCCGGTCCGCATCAAAGAAGAAGCCTACGCGCAGGATTGGATCAGACAGGCCATGCACTATGATTTTCAGCGTAGCGTTGCCCCAACCCAGCCGATTTTCAACACCGAAAACCATATTATCCCTGACGATGTCGCCGTCTTCACACCCAGCGGGCATATGTATACGGCATTATGGATGGGATCGATTTACGGCCAAGGCGCTTCAGCGATATGGGTATGGCAGCGGGGCGAATCAAAAACAACTTATGACAATATCCTAACCCGCCCGAATTGTGTCGAGGCGACCGGGAAAGCATCATTGGATTTAATGCGGCTTGCGCCTTATGTCACTCAATTTGCCAACATCAAACCGGAAGTGGGTCTGATTCACGCTTGGAATAGCAATGCGCGTGATAACATCCACCGCGATGCGTCTATTCAAGCGTATGAAGGATTGGCGAACCTGGGCGTGCGGGTCAAGATTCTGACTGAGAAGACCATTGCCGAAGGCGCATTGGATGGCCTTGGAGCCGTGGTGGCAGCCAAAGCGGCTTTGATTCATCGGGAAACGGTTAAAGTGCTTACGGATTATGCCGCCAAAGGCGGTTTGTTGTTTATTATTGAACCGAGTTTCACACACGATGAACTTGGCCGAAGCGCGCCTGAAATGTCCCAATGGCTGATGGATGGCATCGAACATGAACGCATCATCCGGCTTAAGACACCAGTAACACCCCGTGTCATGCGCGATTTGGTTGGCGAACGTCTGAAACAAGAAGGACGCGGCGCTCCATTTCAAATCACCGATAGCTACGGCGATCCGCTATGGGGTGTTTTATGGCAGGTGCTTGAAAATGACGACCGGTATATCGTAAATATCGTCAATGAAAACAAAGATCGGGCCTGCGTGAGTATTCCGTTAAAATCCGGAACGCAAGTTCAAGATTTAATCAGTGGAAAATCGCTCCGCCCGGTTTTTGAACTTGACTCGCTTCAACCAATGCTATTGTCGATTCAAAAATCCGATCTAAAAAAGGCTGCCCGGGCACAAACGAACCAAGGTGTGATCGGGATTCCGTGAGATAATGCAGAAACCCTGTTCTGAATCTTTAGGACTTCTTTATTTCTGCAACGTTTGCGGCTTAGGACATTGATCGACAAAAGCCAGGGCTTCCCGGATAAAGATATCCCCGGTCTGTTCGCCCAGGCTTGTGCGTGAAATGTATTCGTACCGTTTGAAACTATCGAAATCCACCGCAGTCAACATGTAGCCGAAGGCATCATTGGTCAGCCCCAGCAGGAAATTATGCTCACCGTGCATTTTTCGTTTGAGATAATACCCGATATTGGGCAGTGCTTCGCCGGGAATGGTAAGCATCTGTGCATTGCCGATATTAACAACGTTCACTTGTGTTGAGATGCCATTGTCATCTTGAGGCTCATAACCCAGCGGTGAATCTTTGAGGATTGCAAGCATTAATGGGGAATCGATAGGAAAAGTAATTTTCGTTGAGGCGCAATAGAGATCAGGATTTTTCTGCACCGGCGCATCATCAACAATACGTAATGCTTCATCGGCCAGCAGATTTCCGATACGCAAACATTCTGTCCATGTTTGAATATCTTTGCCATTGGGGCCGCGGCAGTCGGCGGTGACCATTCCACCTTGGGCGCTGTTCATAAAAATCGCCATTCCGCCACCCTGATCCGCAATCCGTTCGTAGAGAGGTCCGATTAGATCAGGGCTCAAAATCCCTTGATCCGAACCGATGATTTCCGGGTGGATGGCATAATTCACGAGCGTTGCGAATGGTTTCCCATCGGCATCCAACGCCTGAATTACATTGCAACGGGGATCGTAGAGATGATCGGCATAATAGTTATAGGCGATCTTTCCTTTCGCTTCGCCGTCGGCGATTTTTAGTGAGGCCGGTTTGCAATGATCCAAGGCATCCTTGATGGTCTCGGCTGTTTTTGCACATACCCAGTCAAGATATTTTAAATCGGCCGATGTGCCGCCTTTGCCGTCGGGCATCCCATAACAATCCGGCGCGCTATGAGTATGCGTGGCTCCAATCATGATATTTTCGGGCGGGATACCCTTCACTTTGGCCCGCACTCGGTCGCCCAATGCTGAGGGGAAACCTAAAAAATCCGTGCTCACAATGGCGACTTTGGTGTCATCATCCACAAGCACAAGTGCGCGCACCTGCAAATCGCCCATGGCCTTTTCGGTGGGTTTCGAGGGGCCAACTCCACCCGAAACGGGAAGGAGAGGATCGGGAGTGACCACACGATAAGCGATTCCAGCCTGAAATTCCGCATGAACCGGATGCGATCCAAACAGAAATAGGCAGAATGTTAAAAGAAATAACACATGTTTCATCGGAATTTGGTCCTTCATTACGTAGAGCGTTCCAATTAAGATAAATGACCGAAAACTTGAATAGGGCCTCGCATCGTGACGATTATCGCAACTCCGGGCGTATGAGACAAGGATCGGCCATCGACGGATTATATGCAAAATAGGATCGTAAGAATGAATAGGATTATCCGGCTCATAATACTTCCGCTTATGCTTGTTGCCGTACTGGACACTACGGCGGAAGAAGACATTATTTTTTGCGAAAAATTCGAGAACTTAAAAAACTGGCATAAAGAAGGGGCCGGCAACGTTAAAATCAAAGAGCCGGGCGTGTTGCGGATTGAGTGTGTCGGCAGCGAGCAAGGCGGCGTGGGCTGCATGGCATTTTGCCGTACAGATTTCCCAGACCACGTGGCCTTTGAATACGAGCTGCAGGTTATTGAGAGCGACGGACTGGTGATTTCGTTTATCGCCATGCAAGGACTTAATGGCGAAGATATGATCGAAGATTTTCCGCCGCGTAAAGGCCAATTCAAGGATTATGTCGATGAAAATGGTCCCTTGCGCTCCTATCATGTCTCTGTGAGCCGTTACAACGATGAGGGCGAGCACACCGGGGTAAGCAACTGGAGACGCAATCCCGGCCTGCACTTGATGGGACAAGGCAAGGATTTATGCAAAGAGATCAAGCGGAAGTATAAAATCCGCATTGAAAAAGACGGCCCACGTTGCGCATTATTTGTCGATGGCAAACCGGGGCCGAACTTCACAGATCCGCAGGAACTTCCCGGTCCGATTCCGGAAGAAGGTAAATTCGGATTTCGCACTATCGGCACGAAGGTTATTGCGGAAATCTCTAATTTCCGTGTGAAGAGATTAGAGAACAGCAAAGAATCGTGAAATCGAAGGCTGGCAAGTTACCAATCTTCTTTAAGCCAGTCTAACGGCAATTTTCCGATACAGACATCGACATTGCCATAGCGGTTCGATGCAAACACAACCTTGGTTCCCGACGGATTCCAACCTACATGCGGATGCTCGCCTTGGCCATATGTGCGGTGCTTGGTGGTTAAAATACGAGTGCGTGACGACCAGGCGCTAAAGATGGCGATTTCGCCATGCCAATTGTCGGCGGCCACCCAACGGCCATCAGGGGAACCGGATTGATGCCACCAATTCCGGTGAGCGGTCTCTTGAGGCGAGGCATTCGGCCACCAAGCCCCGGAACCGATAATTCGGGCCACATTGGTTTTGATATCGAGAACTTTGACATGCCCTTCTTCAGACTCACGGCTGAACTGCATCCCCGTATTAAAGGTTATTTGATCGTTCACCCACCAACACGCGTGGGTTACATATTCATTCGGAAACGGTGGGTAAATTTCTCGTGGAGGATTTCCTGAAGAATCGACAAGCCACATGTGAGCCGTATTATGCTTGCGTTCCGGATGACAATCGGGAGTTTGGAGCATCTCCAAAGTGGCATAATAAACAAGATCAGGCGTGCACCAACTGGACTGAACGTGCACAATTCGGCCTTCAACATCGAGGACCTCTCCGATCCGGCCCGTCTGTGTATCAATTCGTACAATGCGCGAACGATCAACATCTTTGCATTGATAGCCGAGCACCAAAGAAGTTCCATCGCTGTTCTCGGTTAATGATCCCGGACGTTGAGCATCATCCGGAATGGGAGCGATCCGCGTTTCTTGAATCGAGACTTTGGACTCTTTTTGACTTCCCGGAGCCCGCGCCTGCAGATCGACATCCCATGCATAAACGCCGTCATCATGAATCAAATAAACCGTATTGCCAAAGCGGCTGGTTGTGGTGCAGTTGCTCTCAACACGATGTTCAGGCTTCTGCAAACGAACCAGTTCTCCGGTCGCTTCGATATGCCCAAATAACTCACGGTGTCCGGAACGCTCTGATTCAAAAACCAAGATCGACTCATCGGGAAGCCAAGAACGTTGATGGAAATAGAGATTCTGATCGTACGCCGGCGAGCTGGTGATAAAGATAATCTCCGCATCCGACTGAGAATCCCTAGTGATTTTTCGCTCGGGAGGCAGAACTTCACATTCCCACTGCTCACCGCACAATGAGGACCGTACAACAAAGCAACAACCAACTAGGCATACAAGAAACAGGTACTTTTTCATAATATCTCGGATAAAGTCTTTTCAATTCCGTTCACAGCATCTATTCGTTTGCGGAAGCGATATAGCCGTCGATCAACTCTTTGGCCTCGGCAACATACGTCTCAACATTCTCATAATCGCGGACTTCCAGTTCCAAGGATATATGACTGTCATATTCATAGTGATGCAGCCTTTTGAGAATCGCCGGATTATCCGTTTCACCACGTCCAATGGCGACAGACTGTGTTCCGATATGGTCTTTTAGATGAATATGTCCGACACGGCTGTGAAAACGGTCAATAAGAGCAAGGATATCCACTTGTGAAGATGTGTAGTGGCCTGTATCGATGGTCATGCCGATATATGATGACTCGATCGCATGAAAGAGACGTTCATAGTCTTCCGGAAACTCCAGTTGGTTGTTGTAATGATTCTCCAAACAAAGCGTAACGTCAGCCTCTTCTAAGTATGGGACAAGTGTCCTATAGGCCTGAATTGCACGTTCGTGATGCTCATGCCCATCCGCACCCGTAAAGACCATCTTTTTGACCTCGAGTTTGTGCGCCACTTCAATTGTATGCCGGATATATGCGAGATTTTCCGCAATGTTTTCAGCCGATGAGGTATCCACACCGCCCGGATAAAGCGCGATCAGGTCCATACCATAACTTTTGATCTTTTCGAGCAACGCTTCCGGCTCGATTTCCCGTAGATTCGCATGAATCCACCCCGGAATGACAATCAACTCCAGAGCCTTATATCCGCATTGCGAGGCGATCCGCAACATATCATCCATGCTGTGACGCTCTAAACAGACTGAACAGAATGCTTGTTTCATGAGTTATCCCCTGCACTTTCCAATTCCAAGGCGCCTTCCGCGCCACGTTCCAACCAATCGACTACACGCATGGCCGCCACGCCATCATCTATCGTGACCGATGGCGCATGTCCCGCGAGAATAGCCTCGGAAAAATTAATGATCTCACCGGCATATCCTTGGAACCAAAGGCTGTTTTGATCCGGGCAAGGGATTGAGAAATCAGGCCGGTAAATCTGAATATCCGAGAGTTTGAAACCCGGATCGATGCCGTTGCATCCCGAACGGTGCACTTCAAGATTCACGATATTGTCGACAACAATGAGAGCACGCTCGCCGGATATCTCCACACGTTCCTGCACGCGTGGTTGCTGAGTGGATGAGATAATACTTCCCACTGCTCCCGATGCGAACCGGGCGGAGATCGAAAAACTATGTTGGCCGTCAAGTACATTTTTCTCGGCGGACAAACGGACATAATCGCCCATGAAAAAGCGGGCCAAATCGATCAAATGCACACTCATATAGATGAGATGATCCCGTAGCGTGTTTTGATGCCAATGAGCATACCGGGCCATAATCTGACTGGGCCGCCCGAAAAACTCTTCAGACATCAATTCTTTGGCCTTTTTGTAGGTCGTCCCAAATCGTTTCATAAAGGCAATCATGCAATACCGTCCTGTATCGCGTGAAACCTTTTGCATTTCTAAAGCCGCTTCAAGGTTCTCTCCCGGCGGCTTTTCGGAAAAAACATGTTTCCCTGCCTGCATGGCGGCAATTGCCACTTTGGTATGCATTTTGGACGGACCAACAACAAACACGGCATCGATATCGTCTTTTTCCACAAGGCTCTGATAGGACGGCTCAATCCGTTTCGCGCCAAACACCCGTGCGGCATACTCCGCACGCTCTGTATCGAGATCACAAACCGAAATAAGTTCAATCGGAGCAAACCGCAAACTGGGCATAATGCTCATTGTTGCGTGACTGCCGCAACCTACAAAACCAACTCGTAGCAATTCCGTCATTTCCGTCTCCCTATAAACGGCACTTCAAGCAGTCAGCCGCGTGCCGAGATTCTTCTGAACCGGAACAAACAGTACTTGGCCGTATTTGAACACAATCATGATACATGAGCCCGGCTGTCAAAGGTAAGTGGAAAAATACGGGGGAACTCCTTGTCAATGAGTGCATTCCGGGCGATGATGACTTCAGCGAGCGGATTCTGAGCCAATCGATTCTCAATGAACGGTGGGAGAAACCTTATGGCCAAAGACTGGATATTTAAAAGCAAGGTCTACGCAATGGCGGCGGAGCAATTACGCGAAACCGGAAAATGGGCGGGGATTGACAAAAATATTATTGCACGATTAAGCATGCCCAAGCGCTCAACGATAGTCAGTCTGCCGGTGAAAATGGATGACGGACATGTTGAGGAATTCATCGGCTATCGTGTCCAACATCAGATCACCTGCGGTCCCGGTAAAGGTGGATTGCGTTATCACCCGGATGTCGATTTGGGTGAAGTCGTGGCTTTGGCCATGTGGATGTCTTGGAAATGCGGATTGATGAAGCTCCCATTTGGCGGGGCAAAGGGTGGAGTCAACTGTGATCCGGGACGCTTGTCGGCTCAAGAAACCGAACGATTAACCAGACGGCTTACCTATGAACTGCTTCCGGTCATCGGCCCTCAAATGGATGTGATGGCGCCGGATGTCGGCACCAATGCACAAACGATGGCCTGGATCATGGATACATACAGCCAAAATCTAGGTGTTTCCACTCCGGAGATCGTAACGGGGAAACCGGTAGAGATCGGCGGTATCGAAGGCCGCCGGGGGGCAACCGGTTACGGAGTCGCTGTCTGTGTCCGGGAGATGTGTGAACGGGAAGGCCTTAAGCTAAAAGGTCAGCGCGTTGTCGTGCAGGGATTCGGAAATGTGGGGAGCTATGCGGCTGAAAACCTTTGGGAGTGGGGCGCGAAAATCATTGGCATCGCGGATGTAACCGGCGGCTATATCGAGACAAAAGGCTTCGACATAAACGATGCGATTCAATATGTTAAGAAAAACGGGACATTAAAAGGCTACGCTTGTGATAAGACAGTCTCTTCACAAGAGATTCTAGAACTCCCATGCGACATCCTGGTTCCTGCGGCATTACAACGGGTGATTACATCGAAAAATGCCGAAAACCTGGATTGCAAATTTATCGGCGAGGGTGCAAACGGCCCCACAACTCCGGCGGCAGATGAGATACTTGAAAAGAAGGGGATTAAGGTTGTGCCGGATATCTTGTGCAATGCCGGCGGTGTAACAGTCTCATATTTTGAATGGGTGCAAGGCATCCAACGGGACTTTTGGACGCGCGCGCAAGTCAATCAACGGCTCAACGATAAGATGTGCAGCACTTTCGCCACTGTTTATGATACTGCTGTAGAACAATCGGTAACCATGCGCCGGGCGGCGTTAGGTTTGGGAATTAAGGCCGTGGCAAAACAAAAAGAGGCTCGCGGGCTTTATCCTTAATTACTGGGTCAATGGTTGCATATACCGCTCCCTGCTACGCGGGAATGGCATTCAATGCCTCTTCAAAACGTCGGATCAAGTCTTCGGGCTCTTCCAGACCAATCGACACACGTACAAGATATGGCGAGACACCTAATTGTTCGATCCAATCCAATTCTTGGAAGTGGGCCAATAGCACATACGGGCAAGCCAGCGTGAAATTCGTGCCCAAACTCGGCCCTTTGGAAACGCGCAGATTATCGTAAAAAACCGGCGAAGTTCCTTGAGCGTTCTTTGGGATGATAGATAGAAGTCCGCCAAATCCGCCTTCCGTCTTTATCAGACGGCTGTAATTTTCCCGGTTGATTAACTTGGGATAGCAGACTTTTTCAATCTTTGGATGTGAAAACAAAAAGTCAGCAACGTTCTCCGCCGTTTTGTTGATTTTCTTCATCCGCGGCAAAAAGTCACGCGAATTCCTCTCTAAAACAACAGCGTCCTCAATCCAAAGCAAATCCTCTTCGCTTTCCAAGGCCGCTTTTTGCAATTCGTTGTGAAATGGTGACCGGGAACAAAGGATCATGGATCCGGCAATGACATCTCCCGTCCCCGAGAAATATTTGGTTAGGCTGGTAATAACGATATCCGCATGAGCGGCAACATCGACATTGGCATAAGTCCCGATGGTTTCATCGACAATCAACGGAATATCTTTTTTCCGCAAGATTTTGGATAGTCCCGGCAAATCGAAACTCTGCAGTTGAGGGTTACCGGGAAATTCACAAAAGACATAACTGACCTTTTCCTTCTCCAAGAACTTCTCAATCTCCCGGAGTCCTTCAGTATCGACGCGGGGGAAAAAGTGTGTGCCGGTTCCCAAAATATTCTGCACGCGCATCGAATCGGCATAAGGCAGCCCCAGTTGGATGCTTTTACTATCGGGAGTGATCGAGTGAATCAACCGAAATGCCGCATAGGCCGCCGCCATTCCGGAAGGAAACAGAAAAACATCCGAAGTACTTTCGCCAGACAACTCCGCAATGCGGTTCTTTAAGATATCTTTAGGCGTTTCGGGAACATCGGATTTTCCGAGCCCCTGAGTAATCGCCAATGCAAGCCGTGACGAGACAATCTCACCGGTGTACTGCCAATAGCTTTTCGCATCCTCATAAATATCGTTTGAAAATGTGACAGCACAAACACCGGTATCTTCAACCGGATCGATTCTTCCCATGTAATCAAAACGGTCCTGTAGCGAACGGACACAACGCTCCGCTGCGCTTTCGGATGGAAACACAATGCAAAATTCGCCGGCTGAAGCGAATTGTGCCTCGCATCGGCGTATGAACGAAGTCAGAAAGGGATGGTTCACAAACCGGGGATAGCCGCAATACAAAGCCTCCAGAACTCTCGGTTCGCTTTTCTCATAACCAATGACATCGGCCCAACGCGGCATAGCCACCGAAACAGCATGAGGGGAATCCGGGATCGGTTTACCCAAGTCTTCAGCTCGCCAAAGCGGTTGTTTGCAGAGATCGATCATTTCTTGGCCCTTTGGAACGCCTGTTCGATATCCGCAAGCAGATCATTTCTGTTCTCGATACCTACAGAGAAGCGGATTAAGGAATCGCTGATCCCAACCTCGCGGCGTATATCCGCTGGGATCGAAGCATGAGTCATTGTGGCCGGATGACACACAAGCGACTCAACGCCTCCCAGACTTTCGGCAAGCGTAAAAATCTTCAGGTAGCGTAAAAAGAGCATGGTTTGATCGAATGAAAGATTCATTTCGGCGGTGACGATGCCCGAGCCGCCGGACATTTGCCTTTTAGCGATTGCATATTGGGGATGGGATGGCAAAAAAGGATACTGTACTTTTAAAGCCATAGGACTGTGTTCAAGTTCAGTCGCAAGCGAAAGCGCATTTTCTTGATGCTTTTCCATCCGCACAGCCAAAGTTTTGACACCACGGGAAACAAGCCAAGCGTCAAAGGGAGAAGGCTGCAAGCCCAGCGCCTTTTGCGCAAAAACCATTTTCCCGGCCCACTCATCCGAATTCGTACAAACCGCGCCGCCTAAACAATCCGAATGACCATTCACATACTTGGTCGTGCTCAAGAGCGAAAGGTCCGCTCCTAATTCCAATGGCCGCTGCACGAAACTCGAAGCGAACGTGTTATCGACAACCAATGGACTTTTGGCGTCCTTGCATACTGCGGCAATTGCGCCAATATCCAAGACTTTGAGCAGCGGATTGGTAGGCGACTCGATCCAGACCAGCGCCGGTTGTTTTTCTTCGATCTTGACGTAATTCTCTTTAATCGTGAAATCGTAGTATTCGACATTCACGCCGAATTTTTTGAAAACCTCCCGGAACAGGCGGAAAGTGCATCCATAGATATTTTCTTCAGCAAGGATCAGATCGCCGCTCTTTAATGTCGAAACAATCGCGGTAATTGCAGAGACGCCACTGGCAAACGCAGTGGCATGTTCGGCCTCCTCCAAGCTGGCAAGAATGCCCTCCAAAATCCTGAAATTGGGATTCCCGGAACGCGTATAGTCAAATCCACCTGGATTGCCGGAGGCAAATGTTGACGTCATAAAAACAGGCGGCATAACCGCGCCGGTCTCTTCATTAAAAGAGGGACCTTCATGAATTGCCCGGGTTTCAAAATGAGCCCGATGGATATCGGAATTCTTCCGATCGTTCATCTCGTTTTGGCTGTTCCTTCCATTGTTGTCGGCGCTGTCCGGTGGGCTAGATTAGCACCCGGCCAAGCCATAGCCCAACCCACACCCACCCTGCGCGTCGGCATCCCTCAAAATGGCCTGAAAATAAGCGATTTGATGCATATTTCTCACTCTCCGCTAGCCACAAACGCTCCAATGCTATAGCGTTACCGGAACTTTCTTTACATCAAAATCAACGGTTTGAGGTTAAATATGCGCCGAACTGCCAGCCCAACGATCCATTGTCCCGCAATGCACCTTCTTTATGCGCTCTCCTTATTGATTGTATGCGCATTCACACAATCGGCCGGTGCACAGGAACCGCGCGAGGCAATCATCGCCAATTTTCAGACGCCCCCCCAGGATTGCCAGCCGCGTACACGCTGGTGGTGGATGGGCAATGCAATCGGCAAAGAAGATATCACTTGGCAGTTACAGCAGATGCACGAAAAAGGTATCGGTGGCGTCGAACAGATCACCATGGGAAACACTTACACAAAAGGCAATGTTCCCTATCTCTCGGATGAGTATTTCGACTTGGTTGTGCATGCGATTAAAGAAGCCAAAAAACGGGGAATGAGTTTCTCGACCAACTTCGGCGGGCCGGGTTGGGTTTATGGCGGCGATTGGCTGCCTCAAGAAGAACGCAGTCAGAACATGATCCCCAGTTCAATGATTTTAGAGGGCCCTCAATCGTATTCCGGTTCGTTACCGTTGCAGGTCTTTAAAGAAGCGGGATTCCATGAAATGCCTATCGGCGATATCGGCGAGGATGACCGCCTGGTCGCGGTAGTGGCGGCCCGGTTCGATCACGGGAGATTGGATCAAAACACACTTACGATCCTGACCTCGAATGTAAAAGACCGTCAGATAACTTGGGAAGTGCCCGAAGGCTCATGGCGTCTAATGGCATTCTGGCTTAAATATACCGGCCAGGGCAATGCGCTCGATCATTTCAACAAAGAGGCCGTCGAGAAATATTTCGAATACGTAGGCTCAAAGTTTGAAGCGGCTTTTGGCGATGAATTCGGGAAGACCGTGGAGTCGCTGTTCTGCGATAGCCTAGAAGTCGCATTGATTCCTGACGGCATTTATTGGAGCGCCGGATTGATGGAGGCTTTTGAGGACTATCACGGCTATGACCTGACTCCTTATCTACCTGCAATCTGGTGGGAAGTCGGAGAGATTCACCCCAAGATACGTTATGACGTCAACGCATTTCTGCAGCACGTCGGTTTCGAAGCGTTCTTTAAGCCAATGTTAAGCTGGTGCGAACAACACAACCTAAAAGCGCGTATTCAACCGTATGGATTCCCCACCGATGTCATCCAAAGCGCAGGGATGACTCATCTGCCCGAGATGGAAATTACAGCCGGTGAAAAAGACGCCGTGCCTTGGTTCGATACACGTATCGGACCGAAGAAATACGTCTCATCCGGTGCGCATCTATATGGACGCAATATTGTCACGGTAGAGGCCTATACCTACCTGCATTGGGATCCTTATCGCGCCACGTTGCAGGAACTAAAAGCGGCCAGCGATGTGTTCTTACGGTCGGGAGCCAATCTATTTTACAATCACGGTTTCCAATGCTCCCCCGAACGTGATATTGCTCCTTCGCGTGGTTTTTATGCGGCCATTCATGTCGATAACACCAATGTTTGGTGGGATTATTACCCGCTCCTAAGCAGTTACATCGCCCGTTGCTGCTACATGCTCCGCCAGGGACATTTCGAACCGGATATCGCTATCTATTCGCCACTCGCCAGCCGTTGGGCTATTGAAGCCATGTTGGCGCGGCGTTGGACTCGTAATTTCGATTGGGGCGGATTGGGCAAGCTGTTGCTGGCCAATGGATATGACTTCGATCTCATCAACGATGACATTCTGCAGAACACAGTTCGTTTCGAGGACGGGAAAATCCGTGTGCGGGAAATGCAGTACAAAGTGCTGCTGCTTCCCAATATCGAATCGCTGCCACTCGAAAGCCTGCAACGGATCGAAGAATATGTAAAAGGCGGCGGCGTTGTCGTTGCCCTGGACCGCGTCCCCGCATTTTCAACCGGTTTCGTGGACCATGAAGCAAAAGACCGTCAGGCAAAAGAAATCATCGACCGTCTCTTTAAGGTTCAACCGGGCCGGGACTCGACCTCACCGCATCAATACGGCAAGGGACACACCTATTTCATCGAATACGTGATTGACCGATCCGATGTCTTGGAATGGAAAAGCAGCGCCCTGGATCCATTCTTGAATACGCTTCGCAGCCACATAACTCCTGATATGGGCATTGACTTTGTTCGCGAGGATATCCGTGAAAACAACGGTCTTACCTTTATGCACCGGCGTGAGGGAGAACGAGATATTTATTTTGTGACCAATCTTCAAGATGCGCCCAGCGAACGCCGGATCGCTTTTCGATGCACAGGAAAGAGACCTTGGAAATGGAATCCCTTTACCGGTGAAGTCACAGAAATCTGCGAATATGAAGAAGACGGTGAGGTTACTAAAATCCCTCTGAACTTGGGATCGTACGACTCAACCTTCATTGTCTTTGAGCCCGGACAAAATGGAGGGCATATCGTTCAAAGTCCCTTCCGGGAGATTATGAAATCCGAAAACGGCGCAACCATAGGACTGGCAAGAGATAACGGCGTATATAATGTCTTCCGCACTCAAAATGGTTCGCCGGCCCAAGATCGAATCGAAGTTCATGGAATACCCGCACCTTTCGCAATTGAAGGCGAATGGCAACTTACGCTTGAGGGCAAAGATTTTCCGCATTACGAAACAATTTTAAACCGTCTGGAATCATGGACTCAAAATCCGGAAACAAAGCATTTCAGCGGGACAGGAGCATACGCAATATCTTTCGCCCTTCCCGCTGAGTACATCTCCAAAGATTTACGTCTGCTGCTGTCTCCCGGCGATGTTGGAAATGTGGCAGAGATCATACTTAATGGTAAGAATGCCGGTGTACTATGGACACATGGCAAAATGGTGGACATCACCAATGCAGCTCAAAGCGGTGAAAACAGTCTCACAATCAAAGTAACAAACACGCTAATAAACCGTGTGGCGGGAATGAAAGACTTCCCGCCGGTGCCGGAACACCTGCGCGGGAAGTATGGGAAAGGCGTGAACGATCAAAATCCGATTTTCCGCCAACGGTTGCTGGGCTATGAACCGCTGCCAAGGTCGGGACTATTGGGACCGGTTAAGATCATTGCCGAAAAAAAGATTCCATTGGGGCAATGATCGGTTTGCTTTTCAGGCCCGGATTTACTTATTTCACCCAATTCTCGATGCGCCATCCCCGGGATTCGGCAATGGAACGCAACTTCGGTCCCGGATTAACCGTAACAGGCTGAGCAGAGCGCTCGAGCATTTGCAGATCGTTGATACTGTCTGCATAAAAAGCGGCGGTATCGATAGAGCCACTGTTATTCCGGCAAAAGGTTTCCGCCCGTTCTACTTTGCCCTGTTTGCTTAGATAAGGCCCGGCGATTTTTCCGGTGAATCTTCCATCAACAACCTGAAGTTCCGTGGCAAGTAGATGCTGAATTCCCAATGCGTCGGCAACGGGTTCCGCAATGATATGATTGGTTCCGGTTAAAAGAGCTGTGGGTATGCCCTGTTGCTTGAACTCTTCTATAATGCAAAAGGCTTGGGAGAAAATATTATCCCGGACACGCTGCTCGAAATGGCGCGCGGCAATCTGACGCATCGCCTCCTCGGTTTGATCAACGAACTCCCGCAATTGGAACTCCAAAAATTCATCCACCGGACAGACGCCCTGATGATAAAGTTCCAAGAAATGGGCGGCACGTTCACGGTCCCCGCCGGGGGCCAAACCCTCATCGGCTAAAAACACTTTCCATGAATAATCACAGTCCATGTCCAAAAGGGTATGGTCCATATCGAAAAAGACGATGCTGGGCAGTGTCATAGGTTGCGCTCACAATAACGATGGAACCATAGGGGGAAAAAGAAGGTTGTCAATCCGGGCTAGAGATTCCGTTTTCTGACCGGCAGATGCGGCAAGACCTGAAGCAAATCGGAAACATCATCCAACACGGGTTTAAAAACAAAGATTTTCATGCCGCCACGGTTCATTTCACCTGTGAATTGGTCCTCAAAATCGCTACGGCCATCGCCGATATAGATCAATCCATCCCGGCAATCGAGACCCCGGGGATCGCTTGAAAACGGTCCCAAATGCCACAATGCCGTCACGGAATCCAAAGATGGCGTGAGTTCAAAAAATGCGCTGCTTCCATGGCGGTATTTCTGTTGCCCGCCTGTATAACCGGAAAGCGAAACATAAAACATTCCGGTGTCTGAATTATCATCCAAGGCAGCGCCGGCGATATGCTTGCCCAATCCCTCAAAGGTTAGCTCTACCGGGTCTTTTTGGAGTTTCATGGTTTCAAGATCGAAGGCCAGCAATTTGGAATTGGAACATCCAAGCATGGTTCCATCTTGGCTTATCTCAACGCCTTCAAGAGGGCCGATTTCAGTTGTATCCCAGCGCTTTAAAATATGCCCCCAAGAGTCCTGTTCCAAAGATAATTCATAAATGCTGCGGCCATCGTCATCCGAAAGAATCAACGTCTGGTTATCACCTGTACAACGGATATCCAGGCCTTCAGGGCCGGGCGCGATATGATCACTGGAAGCAAACGGACGCGTGGGCATTGATGAAATGTTGCATCCGTTTCCACGGTCCACAGCATGAATTGCAAAGCAGTTATCATCGGCAACAAACAGGCGGTCGCCTGTTACAGCAACGCCTTCCACATCTTCCGCCATCAAACCATTTGGCGTGGGACGCAGATTGTAGATGGCCACAAGATGGGGAACACGAATCGGAATCTTGCCGGATACGGTCTTCTCGCCGCATTTCAATTGGTAAGACACAGGCCCGGCAACGAATTCCTGCTCAAAGACAGGGCGATAATTTTCACTAACTGCGTTTTTGTCCTGACCGGCAGGAAGGAATGTGTTCCCCACAGCCCAAACAACCGTCTTGGACTTCTGCTCTGTGGCGATTTCTTTTTCTTGATCTACAAAGCCGACACCATGACGCGCGTTTTCCTCAAATGCTGAATTCTGTATACAAAAAACATTGTATATGCCATCTTGGATAGGTGAGTCGATGATTTCAATCCCATCCTCTCCGTTCTTAGAAAAGCGGCATTGATCCACAATGGCTTGTGTATCAACGGCCAAGCGAATCTCAATTCCATCGTCCCCATTTTCAATAAAAGAGCAATCGTAAATCAAGACACCGGCATCGCCATCCAAATCGAGACCGTCATCGCGATTTTTGACGAATTGCGAAGAAAGCAGTACCGCTTGCGTGCTTTCTAAATCGATGCCGTCTCCATTGCCGGTTATTCGACAATCACGAATAGAAATATAGGTTTCAAAAGATGACGCGAAACCGACACCGTCTTCTTTATTATTTTCGATAGAGCAATTTTGAAGTTCAGCTGAAGTCCCCGCCTCGAGCCAAACACCATTCTTCCCGCCCCGGATGGTCAAGCCCCGAATAACCGCCTGCCCTTTGATCGTAACAACGCTTGCATCACGCGAAGATTCAATAATGCACCGGGAAGGATCCTCGCCCTCAAGTGTGATATTGTCTTCTAAAACGATGGTCTCCCGATAAACGCCGGGAGAGATCTTAACCGTGCCGCCGGAATGGGCCTTCTCTACCGCCGCGGAGATCGTTTGGTATTCGCCCGGGACTTCAAAAATCTCTCCCGTGGCAGAAATTTGAATTGCCGCGATTAAAGTCAAAAGACTCATAGCCATCATAAAAAGCCTACCTGTTCAAAATCTGTCAGGAAGATTATACGGGAACCGTGTAAGGAAAGGAGCAGGAATGAGTAGGTATTTATAAGAGGATTCGGGGAAGGGTGTTGCGCTTAAATAACATACATACGTGTATCATTGGCACGGTTATGCTCTGATTTTAAGAATAAAAATCTGTAAGGACGGTATAACGAATAGGCTTAGTCTTGGGGACGCTCAACTTCACCGTTCCACGAAAAAATCCCGCCGGAAAGGTTCGATACATTCTCAAAACCGTTCGTCATCAAGAAAGCGCCAACCCCATAGCTACGCATTCCCGAAGCACAATAAACAACGCAATGTTTCCCGGGATCCAGTTCGTCGCGCCGATCCTCAATTTGCCCTATGGGAATATGCACTGCGCCACGAATCCAACCATGAGTGCGCAGTTCTTGATCCTCACGAACATCGAGCAGTAAGGGTGGCTGGTCGGAACTTAGAAGAGTCCTGAGTTCATCGGCCGACAGCTCGCGTGGCGAAGGTGGCGACACCTCAGGTTCACGATGTACTGTTTGGGCAAGCGATGGGCAGGAATGCCCATTACCGTTGCCGTTACCATTGGAACTGCCATTACCACCAAACAATCGCTGGAGTAATTTCATTCGAAACCTCAATCAAAATCACAATTCTTCAATTTAAGAAGTACCAAGCAGCAATCAAAAATCAAAGCTATCCTGCTCAATCTATCCATTCGCCAACTTCAATCAAGCTTAACCAAGGAAGGTTGTCACGCTCAGAAATACAATTCTCGCTATTGCAGCAAGGGCAATCGTGCAATGGTGTAAGGTTTGATTACTTCATCAAAGCGATTTTTCAGTACTACCTTGGCCGGCTCATCCGAATAATTGATGGCAAGGACATGTCCATCCTCTTGTACACTAAAATAGACGCGGGGAGGATGCTTGATTTGCAGCGACAAACGGGTCAAAGGATTCAAATCAGGATTCTGAAATAACAATTCCCTGACATATTCTCCATAAAGTGCAGGAGGCTCCATATCACCCCGAAAACGGTGGAATTTTCCTTGTCCGCAATCACCTCGGGACCAGTTATGGAATGTTTTCGAATTACCCTCCGGTGTAGATAAGCCGCCTTTGGGAAAACTGGGATAAATTATTGTCCCGCCATTGCGCAGCCATTTGTCAATGACTTCCTGTACATCCGCTTCGATCCTGTCTCCCCACGCAAAAACAAGAACCTTATACCGATCCAAAAATCCATCGCGAATCAGACGTTCATCAAGATAATCAATTTCCACTTGTTCCCGAATCTCACGAGCACGCGGATTGAATCCCCACCCATACAGATATCGGAATGTGCCGGGATCCAACTGGTTCATCGTCTCGGGATAATAGACGGCCACATCGATGACCGGATCATGACGCATATCGAAGTATTTAAAGTTCTCCATCCAGCGATCAATGGCGTAGGGGCGGTTCATAATATTCGCATGGTAGGTAAAGAAGTGGTCGCCATTGGTGACCGTTGTATTATAAATACGGCCGGTGGTACCGCGCGCGGTATGAGAACTGGCCGGTTCAAAACCGAGATCGACTCCATAAAGCCGGGCCGCTGTCGCCGCTAAACGTGTTGCATAATAATTCTGATGAAAACTATCGGTCTCATTGGTTAGACGGATTCCCCCATCAACCGAGACCATGGTTTTGGTCTGGGCCGAGTAATCCGTTCCCGCTTCACGAAATCCCCAGCCACCGGCCGACTGGTAAATCTTCGTATTGGGCATCGCCTTCTTGGATTCCAACGTCCAAAATTCGCACCAATCGGTCATACTTTTTGTATACCATTCGGTCATGTCGAGGGTGCGCCGCAAGTTGTAATTGGTATACGGCAAACGGACTTCCACTTCCCCGAAATCGGCATATTCCGTTTCCCATGCTTTATTCAGATTGGCTACAGTTTGATAGCGCTCACGTAAAAAATTCTGATAATCCTTTTGCGCGTAGGCATCTCCCGCCCAGTAGCCGATATGGATATGCATGGCTTCGCCTTTATATCCCCAGTTCCCGCCTGCCGGATATTGAGATTCACCATAATTGCCACTCGGCCCAAGACGAACACCTTCCAGGATATGCATCGGCTCGTAATGATTTCCAAAAGCCTGCAGGAAACGTGTGACGTGCCTGGGATGATGTGGACTCCAAATACTCTGAATAGGATTGGAAAGACCATGCTCCAGACATACAAAACCAACATTTTCATCGCTATCGGCAAACCAATCGGGCAAAGAATAGGCGGAACCGACAATTAAAAGCGGGAACCATTTCAGATCGTAAATTTTCAAAACATCGATAACCGCATCGTAAAACGACCAATCGAATTCGCCCTCTTTCTCCGGCTCAACAATATCCCAGCGTACATACGATTCGACCGCTGTGAATCCAAGTACTTTGGCCAAAGGCGCATAATCGCGTAAAGCCGGGAGTGAAGTCCAAAGTTCTTCCAAACTGCCATCTGTATCCACACCGGCCGAACAGACAATTTGCATAGGCCGATTTAGAACCAGAAGCGGCGTCACATCTTTGGGTATCGAGGCACGCGCGGCTTCCCAATCGTCTTTATCGAATTTCTGATGAAGTTTGATCGATTTGAGATATTGCAGCCCGATGATCTGAAGATGGTTGTGTTTTGTTTTCGCCGGATCGTATTTCGGTTTTTCAATTCGAAAGAACGCGCTACGAACTTTGCCGGTATTAAGACGCGTAAATGACGCACTGTCGCGGAACCGGTCCCATACACCGTTAAATGAATCGTCCGACAAAAGCATTGGCTGAATCACTCCGGCGCCTTTGTCGACAAACTCGATCTCAAGCACAATATCCGGACCGGAAACATCATCAAACGTTAGAAAACGGAACTCAAACGTTTCCGGATTGTAGGCATCTTTGGCCGGTTGAATGCACAACACATTGCCACTCGCAGTTGACTCCGAACTGCATTGTTCTCTATTGATGAGATTGAGTTTTTGCTGCTTCGCCGGTGCTGAAGCGTCAAAAAGAAGTTCGGGTGACCCTTCCGCAAATATGGAGTCTGCCACAGCAAGTAGAGAGGTACACAACAACAGAACACTGAGAATATAATTTCGTGAGCGCATGATTCGATTTACGATTCTAAAAATGGTGAGTGTTTTGGGGGATCGCGCACAGAATGCACGTACACCGATAGTGCAAAATAGCTTTCACACCCCGTTTCGTCAAGGTAGTATGCCGGAGATATTGCAATAAAATTTAATCTTTGAAGCTGTTTATATCCTGAACAAGATTCAGAAAGAACTCGGGATGACACAATGAAATTCGGAGCTCATATCTATCTATGGACTGACCGCTGGACACCCCAAGGCTTGCATTTGCTGGACCAAGCAAAAGAGCTTGGGCTGGACTGTTTCGAAATTGCCTGCGGTGATGATGTGCAGATTGACATCTCAAGCACCGGCGCACATGCCCGCTCGCTCGGGCTGGAGCTGGTTCTGAGCCCGGGCGGGGAATGGCCGATGGAGTGCGACATTTCATTGGATGATCCTCAAAACCGCCAACGCGGTGTCGATTGGCACCGTAAATACATCGAGATGGCCGGAGAACTCGGCGCGATAGCCTATACGGGAGCGATCTACGGCCATCCGGGATGTATCATGAAACGCCGTCCCCCTGATGATGAATTGCCGCGCACAGCCGAGAACCTTCATCATCTGGCCGATGTGGCTGAATCATGCGGTGTTGAACTCGTGCTCGAACCCATGAGCCATTTCCGCACACATTTGGTGAATACCGTTCACCAGGCCGTGCAATTGATCGAACTGGCCGGGCATAAAAATCTAAAAGTCTTATTAGACACCTATCATCTCGTGACTGAAACACGGGATTATGAAAAAGAAGTGCACACCGCCGGTGATCTTTTGTGGGGAGTCCACGCCTGTGAAAACGACCGTGGTGTGCCCGGCGGCGGATTAGTTCCATGGACAAAGATTTTTAAAAGCATCGCTGATATTGCAATGGATGGATACATCATTTTGGAAACCTACAACTCATCGCTTGACGATTTCGCATTCGAGCGCGGTATGTTTCACAATGTGTGTCCAAATGGAAACGATTTCGTGCGCACCGGACTGAGTTTCTTACAAGAAGGTTTGCATAAAGCCGGAGCCAATCATTCATACTGAAATCCGTGGTTATTTGGCTACAATATGGGTGAAGAAAAATAAAGGCAGCGAGGTGAATCATGGCGATCGATCAGAAAATGCAGCGGCGGGACTTCTTGAAACATACAGGCCATGCGGTTCTAGGCGGCTCCGCGGCCTTGGCATTTCCACAGACATGCCGAAGCGCCGAAGCAGCGGATGATCGACCGAATATCATCCTGATTATGACTGATGACCAAGGTTACGGCGATCTTGGATGCCATGGCAACGATAAGATCCGTACACCAAACCTCGACCACTTCGCCTCTGAAAGCATCGAAATGTCGCAATTCTGTGTATCGCCGGTATGCGCACCCACGCGCTCCAGTCTTATGACCGGCCGCTACAATTACCGCACCGGTGTTGTGGATACCTATTTGGGCCGCGCCATGATGCACAGCGATGAAACAACATTGGCCGAAATGCTCAGTAAAGCCGGATATCGAACCGGCATTTTCGGCAAATGGCACCTGGGCGACAACTACCCCCTCCGCTCCATCGACAACGGTTTTCAAGAATCCCTGGTTCACAACGGTGGCGGCATCGGTCAACCGGCCGATCCGCCGGGCAATAAATATCAGGATCCGATCCTGCAACATAATGGAGAAGCCAAACAGTATAAGGGCTATTGCACAGATATTTTCACCGATGCGGCCATAGAGTTTATCCAAAAGAACAAAAAGCGGCCGTTCTTTGTTTACCTATCGACGAATGCGCCCCATACGCCTCTGCAAATCGATGAAAAATACTACAAACCCTATTTGGATATGGGGCTCGATGAAACCACCGCCAAAGTTTACGGCATGATCGAAAATATCGATGATAATATCGGGCGTCTTATGAAAAAATTGGATCGCCTACGCTTAAGTAAGAATACGCTTGTGATCTTTCTTACCGATAACGGCCCGCAACAAGAACGTTATGTGGCGGGATTCCGTAATCGGAAAGGCAGCGTATACGAAGGCGGTATTCATGTGCCGTGCTATATACGTTGGACCGGTACTTTCCAGGCGGGGAAACAAGTGGACCGTATGGCGGCGCATATCGATATCGTTCCTACGGTTTTAGAAATTTGCGGTGCTCAGGCTGACACAAACCACAAAATAGACGGCAAGAGCCTGTTGCCCCTCCTAAAAGGAGACAAACCAAACTGGCCTGACCGGACACTTTTCTTCCAATGGCACCGGGGTGACGAACCCATACTTTTCAAACAATGCGCGGCCAGGTCACAGCGTTACAAAATGGTCAACGGCGATGAACTGTATGACCTGCAAAACGATCCGGGCGAATCAACCAATATCGCAGCAGAGAATCCGGAGATTCTGGCCAAACTTCGTAAAGAATATGATGATTGGTTCGCCGATGTATCTTCGACACGCGGCTATGCGCCGCCGCGTATTCAATTGGGTACGCCTTATGAGAATCCGGTTATTTTGACCCGTCAGGATTGGCGCGGCCCGGAAGCCGGATGGGGAAAGGATTCTTTAGGTTATTGGGAAGTCGAAATCATGACTCCCGGAACCTATGAGATTAGGTTTCGATTCCTGCCGCTGGCCGAAGATGCGCGGGCCGAACTCCAATTGGCCAGTGCCGCAGGTGTATTGAAACTCCCCAAAGGCTCCACAGATTGCACGTTTAGCGGTCTTCGGCTTGAACCTGATGAGGCACGGCTGGAGGCCAAATTGATACTTTCCGAGAAGACAATCGGTGTAAATTATGTCGACGTCATAAAAACAGATTGATGCCGTAAGCAGCATTGCGAGGAGTACCATGGCCAATCCATCAACATCAAAAGGTTACGTTGTCCGGCACCAAACTGAGGTCGAGCCGGTTCCCTGCCCCTGTGGTTCAAGCACACGCATCATCACCGCCGCCGATACATCGCAAGCCAGTTTTCACATCACCCATATCAAGGACGCTCAGCGTCATTATCACAAAAACACCACCGAGATTTACTACATTCTTGAGGGTGAAGGAATCATGGAATTGGGTGAAGATGAAATCGAAGTCAAACCCGGCTCAACCGTACTGATTGAAAAAGGCACCCCGCACCGCGCATGTGGTGATTTCAAAACTGTGGTTGTGGCCCTACCCGCGTTCCAGGCGGATGATGAATATCTAACGGCTTAACCGGTTCCTGACCGAAACAGTTTAGGAGGATAATTCAGCAAGAATTTCCAGAACCCGGTCGATAAGTTCATCCGCCAAGAATTCTTGGAAACGGTCAAACACGCATGTTGGGGGGCGCACATTGCTTGTAGTAAAGATGTTTCTCCGCACCAAGAGACGTTTGAAAAAGTGGATGGAGATATCCAGCTCTTGGTTGGAAAAAGCCAGAACCGGCAAAAGTCTTTCGAAGAGGGTCCAGGCCGCCTGACGCTCGCCTTGTGCGTGAAGTCTCCGAACCGCCTCGTAAATCCGCACCATACTCGCTTCGGGCATGAACGCATTTACACCACGATCTAACGCATCAATGAGCTGCATCACCGCCCAACCGCCGGAAACATGAAGCCGCCCATCAAAGCGCTCCAGGATTTCCGAATATTTGGGACAGGCATTTTTGGTCTCGACTTTAATGAAACGGAAAAGCGGCAGCGAATCAAAAAGCCGGGCAATCAAGTCCATCGGCATCCCCGAACCGACCCAATCGATATCTTGGATCATGAGTTCAAGTTCGACCTCGCTGCAAAGCCGGCGGTAAAAATCTTCAATTCCATCATCATCGAGCGGGGGAGCCTGAACAAGCATCATGCGGCAACCGCACTGCCGGCCGTACTTCGCGGAGCGGACACAGACTTCCAGCGATGGTGAAGAAGCCCCCACAATCACGGGCACACGCCCGGCAGCGGTTTGAGAAACAATCTCAATAACCGCACAACGCTCTTCCTCGGTTAAACGTTCGACCTCGCTGGCCATGGCAGGAGAAATCAATGCCGCCGCCCCGCTTTCGATCGCGTCATGAACCAAACGGCGCAGGGATTCAACATCAATAGAGCCATCCTGCGCATAAGGAGTCTGAACAATGGGTACAATGCCTTGTGGCAGTTCACTTTGCATGTCCTGCATAGTGATTTCCTTTCCTTTCAGCCTGCCGCTAAATGTCACCTTTGAATGATCGCTTAAACCGGCCCATTTTTTTAAGTCTCTTGACACATTTGCCATCATTGCCGGAAGATAAGCAAGGCAACCATTTGGTAGAAGCCAGGATTACCTAAGGAGAAATTTCTATGAACCCCAAGGATATGCAACGCCGTGATTTCCTTCAAACAACAGCAGCAGCCGGAGCGGCCGCCGTGTCAATTGCCGGCCCCACAGTGATCGGTGCCCAAGCATCGACAGCCAATGCAAAACCCGCGTTGCTGGGCGGCGATCCTGTTCGGACGGAATCATTTCCATCCTGGCCGATCTATGAAGATAACGACGAAAAAGCGTGGCTGGATGTACTTCACGCACGTCAATGGTGCCGGACAGCAGGACCTCGAGCGGCCCAATTCGGTGACGCTTTTGCCAAAATGTGGGGGGCAAAAGAAGGCCTGGCGGTGAATAGCGGAACCAGTTCGCTGCTCACATCGCTCAATGCTTTGGATATCGGCCCGGGAGATGAGGTGCTGGTCGGCCCTTATACATTTATCGCCACCGTTAACGTAATTCTTTTACAGCACGCGTTGCCGATCTTTGTCGATACCGACCGCGAAACCTCCCAAATGGATATGACCAAGGTTGAGGAAAAAATCACTCCCGATACCCGCTGTATTATCCCTATCCACTTAGGCGGAAATGTGGCCGATTTGGGCACGCTTCTCCCCATTGCCAGAAAACACAATATCCCCGTTGTTGAAGATGCATGCCAATCGCACCTGGCCGAATGGGAGGGCAAAAAGGCCGGAACATTTGGCGCGACCGGATGTTTCAGTTTCCAAGTCACAAAAAATCTGAGTGGCGGCGATGGCGGTATGATCATAACCAACGATTCGGATATCATGGATCGTTGTTACGCATTCCACACCAATAGCCGTCCGCGGGCCGGTGGCAACTTTAGTTTTGGCGCTGTGGGAGTAGGGGCCAATATGCGTATGACCGAGTTCGTCGCGGCGCTGCTCATGGAACAGATGACACGGCTGGAAACACAAACCAGCGTCCGCGATAAAAACGCAGCGTACCTAAATGAATTACTCAGCGAAATTCCGGGTATCACACCGGCTAAGATGTACGACGGCTGTACACGCAACGCGTATCACCTGTTTATGTCCAGGTATGACCCGGAGGCATTTTCGGGCCTGCCGCGAAGTAAATTCTTGGAGGCTTTGCGAAAAGAGGGTATTCCATGCTCCCAGGGATACTCGCCGCTTAACGAGCAAGCCTTTATCAAAAACCAACTGAACACGCGCGGCTATAAAAAGATTTACTCCGAGAAGCGCCTCAAACAATACTTTGAGGAAAATCACTGCCCCGAAAACAACAAACTGTGCGAAGAAGCATTTTGGTTCTTCCAAACCATGCTTCTGGACACACGCACAGGCATGGAGCAGATCGCCGATGCAATCCGCAAGATTCAAGCCCATGCCGATGAACTAAAGAAGGCATAAGTACGGAACGGCTGCAAAAGATTTCAGATAAGATTGGGAAACCGGGATGCGCCAATCGCGCATCCCGGGGACAATTTAAGATCACTGCAAAATTGATGTTGGATCGATATAGAAAGGGAAGCCTATGACCTATGCTGCAAGGCTGATATTTAGTTGTGCCTGTATTTGGCTGCTGCCCGGCATGTTCGTAAATGAAATCGAGGCGAAATCGGATAAAGACATGATTCAAATCGGCGTTGCCAAAGTCGACATCACTCCAACTCATCCTATCCGCCTGTGCGGTTATGCGAGCCGCAAAACAGAAGCCACCGATGCCCTGCAAGAATTGTGGGCCAAGGCCATGATCATCGATGATGGAGAGTCCGGCCCGGCGCTGCTCATGACAGTCGACAACTGCGCCGTCCCCGCCGCACTCCGGCAGGAAGTATTAGACCGTTTGCAGGACAAAATAGAATTGACTTCGGAGCGTTTCGCACTCAGTTCCACACATACGCATACCGGTCCCTACCTCAGTGGCTCGATTCCAAACATGTTTGGCTATGAATTGCCGAAAGACCAGATGGACCGGGTTGAGCGTTATACACACACACTTGTGGACTGCATGGAACAGGCGGCTCTCAAGGCCTGGGAAAACCGGCAGCCCGCAAAGTTGAGTTGGAGTCAAGGAAAGGCCGGATTCGCAAAAAACCGGCGTGTGGAAGGCGGACCGGTTGATCACGATCTTCCGCTGCTCATCGCAAAGTCAGCCGATGGTAAACTGCTTTCCATCCTCATTAGTTATGCCTGCCATTGCACGACACTGACAGGTCAATTCAATCAGTTCTCGGGAGACTGGGCCGGATTCGCGGCTCAGTATATTGAAGAGAACCATCCCGAAACCGTTGTCTTAACAGCCTTGGGCTGCGGCGGTGATTCCAATCCCACACCGCGTTCGGAACTGCATTTAGCGAAACAGTATGGAAAAGAAATCGCCGATGAAGTCGAGCGTTTGATTGGGAAAAGTCTTAAACCTGTAGATGGGCAAATAACATGCCGCGCCGAGCAGATTCAATTGCCTTTTGAATCCATTCCTTCCCATTCACTGTGGGAAGCCTGGGCCAAACAAGACGATGCGGAAGGATTCCGCGCCAAAAAGAACCTTGCCCGCTTGGAACGCGGGGAAACAATTCCGAACGCATTACCATACTTGGTTCAAACCTGGACCTTTGGCAATGATCTCACCATGGTCAACCTGCCCGGTGAAGTAGTTGTCGATTATTCACTCCGGCTAAAAAAAGAGCTCACGGATCAAAATGTTTGGGTGAACGCCTATACAAACGACGTGCCCTGCTATATTCCCTCCAAACGTATTTTGCAGGTTGGCGGATACGAAGCGGAATCATCCATGATCTATTATGATCAGCCCACAAAACTTAAGCCGGAAACCGAAGACTTGATCGTCAATACCGTTCACGGTCTATTAGCGGATTCCTAAATCGAAAATTCAACCATCCACTTCGGACCGGTTAGGGATTAGTTTTCCTGCAATTCCACCGTTTTATCTTGCAGTGATAATCGCAGGGTATCGGTGATTCCCTTTCGGGTAATTTTCATTTGCACAGTTTCGTCATCTACATTGCATTCTGAAATCATTGCACCGGCATTCTCACCTGCGGGCGACGGGTAAAGCAAATAGACAATTGTCTGAGGTAATTCCGAATGTATGGTGTATGAAGCCAGCGGCGCGGGTATCTGTTTGGACCGATCAGTCAGAATCCAACCACGAAGCACAGGCTCAGCCTGGCCTTTTACGACATCCAATTTCAGTCCATCGAGAGGCGCGGCTTCAATGGATAAGTTCGGCTGATCTGAACCTGAGGTAGCGGCTTTCAAGCCATCGGCGTGCACTTCAAGATCATCGGCAAACTGGAAACGTGATTCAATCTTATGTTCACCTTCCCCCAAAATACGATCCACAACAATCCAATATTCGGGTTTGCGGAAAACCACATGGCGCTCATGAACAACAGGAATCTTATCCAAGCCATACCCACATGAGTAGCGGCCAACCGCATAATCGTAGCGGTCGTTGGATTCCCAAAAGGGCATTTCCGTTTCCGATGGGATTAACTCCTGTTTGTTTTCGATACGTTCCTGCCCAAGCCCATCAATCAATACGGTCGAATGGGCTGCCGTACTAATGGCATGCCAACGCCACTTATCTTTGCGATAAGAAGAAGGTCCCACATCAACCAAAAAGTTCTTGCCATACGCCGATAGAATGATCGCCAACTTATCGTCATGCTGATGGTTGGTTCCTACCGGCCCCGCATCGAAACACAGATATAACGCGTTGGCATCCCAACCGCTACGCAAAATGCCTAGTCCTGAAGACTCCAGTAGTTTCGATGTCGTCTCGGGTGGTTGGCCTTCTTTGCCGCGGGTAGCCACGTACTGCATATCCGCTCGGTCAAACCGGTGAGCGGCTTCTCTTATGAATCCCTGCACAGAACTCGGCGAGGAATCGCTTAACGCGGGATAATCAAAATTGGGTTTGACGGTCCACATCAAGAAATCGTACATCGACTCAAAGCGCTTATTCAGATCATCGGGGAGTTTGACATTATAATCCCGTGCCAGATCCAGACCGACCTTAAAACGATTCAAACACATGCAGTGATAGCTGGTCGAAAGTTCCCATTGTGCGCCATCGGGCAAAACCTGAAGTTGCAGCTGATAAGCCAAACGCTCATAGCCTTCTTTACGCCATAAATCAGAGTCTTTGAATTCCGGGAAAAAAATCGGCAATGCAGCCAGCCCGGTTGAATCGACGACACTCCAATTGCTGGGACGCCGTAAACCGGCAGGATGGTGATAGAGATAATCGCCATGACTCCAAAGAGAGCCGAGAACCAGTTGGATCGCTTGCGGGCTGAATGAGGGGGAACAAAGAAAGCCATAAAAAGTGGCCGGCCAGGTATCGCTTACCCTTCCACCAACCTCCAAATTGCGCCATGTCGCAACACGCGTCAGTGTATAAGGCGGCGCCGGATTGTTGACAATCCAATCTGTGATTAGAGCAACATACTCACGCGCGTATTTTTCATTACCGGTATTTAAATACGCACCCAGCAGTGTATGAAATATACCGTGCCGGTTGAGCCACCACAGCCACTCGGCATTATCCGATGGATGACGGTTCCATTGAATCACCGGCCCGAGATCAAATGTCTCGCCACGATAACTTAATACATGAGTACAAACCGTCTCTCCCGCCGGGTTGGTATTTTCCGTGGATTGTGCCACCGGTTTATGGATGAATCGAGCGGGCTCTGTCTTACGCCGGTAAAATTCAGCGAGTTCATAAACAGCCAACGCCCGGTCGCCCTTTTCATAAGCCGCGCGCACCGGTTCCATGCCGGGCAAATCAAGATTGATCATCGATTCAAAAAACTGTTTTTGATAATGCTCTTGCGAAACAACAAAATTCTCAACCGATAAAAGCGTCGCCATCACAGTTGAATCGGAAGAATGCGGCTCATTCAGGTTCTCAATTTGTATAGGACCACCAGGCAATGAAATAACGGCCCTGGTGTCAATTCCATCATGCGAATGCAGACGTTCGATACTGACCTTTTTCTCGTCCGGCGATGCATACGCGCGGACTTTAAATCGACGTGCAACACGCTCCGGTTCGCGTTCGAATTGCGCCCAACCATAAAGACGGATTCCCTTACCCAACGCGGCGACTGCATCCTCTGTTAGTTCGGCATCGATTTTGTCAACACAGTCGCGTACGGCCTGATCGCCGATTTCCGTTTTCGAAGGTATTCCGGACAATCCCCTTGTCGTCCAAGCAGCCCAATCGCCGGAAACAACACGGTCAGGACCATCCTGCCAAAGTATTTCCGCATTCCAAGCAGGTAATGCAAAAAGCACAAATGCGCAGACGAAAGATGGTAAAAATACCGCAATCCGGCGCTGCCGTTTGTAATAATGAAAAAACATAAAAAATCTCCCGTTAAAAATCGGTTCCTTTGAATCTATGACACAGCGTGGCGCGCGGTCAATTTAAATTTGAAATAAAATCCACGATGGCCTTTGCAGCAGTTGCCCAATGCCCCTCCTGCGTATAACCGGATTTTACTCTGGGTTTAAAACCATGGTCGCCGTCTTCGAGCCAAAGAATTTGGATTGTATCAGAAAGTCCGTATTTCAGGATATCTTCTTGTGTACCAAGCGTGTCGCGCGTACCTTGGACCATGAGTGCCGGAATTTGAAAATCCAGTAAGTGCTCAATGCGTGGCTGTTCAGGTTTTCCCAGCGCATGAAATGGATATCCTAAGCAGATTACACCGGCCGGGTTAACCTGCGCTGCAATCATTGTTGCCATTCTTCCCCCCATCGACTTGCCGCCAATATGTAGACATTTAGTGTTTCTGAATTCGGATTGCACTAAACTCACAACATCAAGCCACGTTTCGAGAAGAACTTCCTTCTTATTCGGGGGCCGTTTGATACCTTCCACACGCCGGGCACGCATATAAGGGAACTCAAACCGAACGACACAAATACCATGTTGCGCCAGGTTTTCGGCAAAGAAATTCATAAACGCGCTGTCCATCGGCGCACCGGCGCCATGAGCAAGAATCAATAAGTTTTTGGCCTTTTGCGGGCCATCAACAAGCAGTTCGTCACGCTGCATTTTTCAACCTCGCGCCGACGGTTTTTTCCATTGCTTGTTGGCAACGGTGCGATGAGGTTTGCATCCACAATCCCATTTTACAAGTCCGGTTCGATTTGGAACCAAACAAGTTCGTTCACACATAATTTCAATGTATGCTACCGTACCAACGGCCTAATGAAGATCATGGGCCAACTACGCCAACTGAGGTTGCAATGTCTAGGTTCTATCGAAGTTTCCAAATCTCCATTCTCACAATTCTTATTTCACATTTTATGCTATTGCACACGCCGAACACGGCATTTGCGGACGACTCAATCATCACCATCGTTCCCGCTGAGTCCCAACCCGCCGATGAACCCATGGGTGAGCAGCCGTACGAAATTGTCTGGGCCAAACGAACACCGCCTCGGAAGGCGCTTGTCAATTTTGACGCACTTGATGGTTGGACAGTGGAGTGCCGCGATGGCGCAGAGGCCCGTATGTACCCATCGCATGAACAACGAATTTGGGAATCCAAGACGGCAAAACTGATTTACCGGGGCAAAGACGAGAAAAGCAACCTCATTCTGCGTCCTCCCAAACCGGTCGCAATCGAACAGGAGTACGACTGCATCAACCTTTGGATATACGGCAACAACTTCGGGTGGGTTGACGATCCCAAAACACCATGGATTTATGTTTCCGCCTTGTTGCTGGATGCGGATGGAAATGAACATGAAGTCCAAATCATGCAGGCACGTTGGAAGGAATGGTCATTGGCCCACCGGCGTATCTCCAAAGATACATTACGCATTTTAAAGAATGGAAGCCAATTATCCGGAATCAAAATCACCAACTGCGGCAACACAGAAGACCGGGAACTGTTTCTCGAAAATCTTGTATTCTATAAAGAAGAACTCCCTCCACTGACATTCGAACCACGGCCCAAACGTGGCATCGATCTTTTTCCCGGCCAAGATCCGGGACTTAATACCGGCCCCGGACGTCTCCCCTTCCCCACACGTCCAGAGACGATTCTTCCAGAGAATACTCAAACAAGTTTTAAGAACAGCATTGAACGTAGCGGGGATGGTACTTTTCGTTTTGAATACAAAGGTAAAGATGCCGATCTCGTTTATATTCTGCATACAAGTCACAACAACCTCGGTTGGGTAGAAATCATTTTAAATGGCGTTCACGTAGCGAATGGATTGGTTGGTGCGTGGATTGAATTTGAAAACTCCTCCGCGCCCTCACGGATGTCCTCAATGCAATGGGATCGTGATCTCGTAAAATTGAAGTGGACCAACGGCGTCGAGGCCCATTTGCGTATCTGGCAGAAATCGCTTGTTGTCGATTTCTTCTGCCCCGGCGGACTCGCGAAAAGGCTCAGTTATGGCCGTATTACCGACGTACAAGAGCCGGAATTGATTTTATTGCCGTACATGAATTACCGCCGCCATCATCTGCATGTTCTTGCCGCGCGCGGTCAAGAGCCTTGCTTTATGTCCATTTGGATGGATTGGTACCTTTCGAATGGATCGAAACCGTATGCCATCGATGAAATCAAACCGGATGGCGTCTATCTAAATGGTGGTATCGACTATTTCAAGAAAACAGACCATACACGCAATCCTGTCTTTGAACGGTTCTTCTTCACAGTCTCGCCGGTCTTTGAAGAGACATTGGCGACAATTCCCAATCCTCCGGCCAAAGAAGGAAAGATCGCCGGAACACGTCTATGGCAAGAGAGTTGGGGCCCCAGCGACTACGAACAAGACATGCAACGTTCACGCAAATTACGGGCGTATGGCATTGAGAAACTGACACAATGCAATCACGAAATCACATGGCGCGACTCCGGCGAGAGTTTCACATTCCGCCTCGATTCTGCGCCTAAACGTGGAGGCAATGAGACACTAAAAGCCTATGTCGCGCATCAGAAATCGTTGGGATGGCGTTCGGGTCTTTATACCAATTACTGCGATCTGGCTCCTCTGAATGGAATGTGGGATGAAGACTGGGTAACGAGAAGTTCGGATGGCGACTGGGTTTCCGCTTGGTCACGTTGTTACGCGCCAAAACCAATACGCGCTCTCGAAGCCGACTTGAAATTGGCCAAACAGATTCAAGAGAAGTTCGACTCGAACGCCGCTTACACCGATGTACATACATCTGTAGCGCCATGGAACCGGGTGGATTACGACGCGCGCGTTCCCGGAGCAGGAACCTTCGCAGCCACATTTTATGCCTTTGGTGAGTTGCTGCTAAATGACCAAGAGGCCTATAAACATCACGCTTGGTCCGAAGGTAACCATCAGTGGCTCTCTGCGGGGCTTATCACCGGTAACTATGCGTTGACTTACAGCGATCTTAATTTACGGGAGTATCCCTACCTGCCGCATTTTGATTTGCTGAAAATGCATCCTCTGCAGGTTGATTTCGGCATTCCCTGGACAGCGCGTTTCTTCCGTGGAAGCGATGACTGGAGCAAGCCGGAAAACATCGAAGGAAGCATCGACCAATTCATCGCCGCCACAATCGCCTATGGTCACATCGGCTGGTTAGTCGAAGAAGGTTTCGGGATTCGCCAAACCTGCCGTTCCTATTACATGCTGCAACAACTCCAAAGCCGGTATGTCATGCAAAAACCGGTCGAGATTTTTTATGGCACATCGGACAGCCTCATCGATTCTTCAACAGCTTTCCTGAATGGCGTTTGGAAAGACAGCAAAATCTATATCCGATATCCGGAAGGCTTGCAGGTTTGGGTCAACGGCAATGCTTCGGACAATTGGATTATCGATACAGAAGGCGAAACAACGGTCCTCCCTCCCACAGGTTGGCTGGCAATAGGCGATGGCTTTTATGAATCCTCAGCGCTCGTATCCGGTAAACGAGTGGATCACGTTGTATGTCCTGCTTATGTGTATCTCGATGGCCGTGGAAACGAAGCAGAGACCATGGGCATTCAAACTTCCGGTGCTGTGGCGGTGCGTCCAGCGTCGGCTTCCGAATCCGGACGCGAGGATGACGGACTTTCGATTATCGCCGTGGAAGGTGTGCAAAACCTTCATATTTCAAAACCTTCTTTCGCAAAAACATCGAAGAATGATGTCCGCCGGGCAATCGCCGGAGTCGCATGTGCAGAAAAAATTGACTGCATGGCGTATGATGTGGAAGGAAAAAGTCTGGGTAGCGCCCCGGTATCCCGAACACAGGATTCCTGGACCATCCAGGCTGTCCCCAATGCCATACGTTATGAGATTTCTATGCCATGACAATACAAAATCCAATGAACCTGGTTTTGCCGTCATGCCTGGGCGGAGGCGGCCTGGTTCTGCCCTATCGCGATAAGCATCCCCAGATCGGTCTGGAGGTGTTCATTGCACATCATGCATCGGTTATCGGTGAGGTGATTCTCGGGGATAAGGCCAGCGTATGGTTCGGCGCTGTGCTGCGCGGCGACATTGCCCCGGTACTGGTTGGTGAAGGAACGAACATCCAAGACAATAGTGTCCTGCATGTCGGCACCGGCGAGCCCTGCATTGTCAAAAACAATGTTGTTGTGGGGCACGGTGCAATCCTGCATGGTTGCACGGTTGAGGACAATTGCCTGATCGGTATGGGCGCAACCGTATTAAACCGTGCGGTTATCGGACGCGGTTCTATTGTGGCTGCGGGCGCATTGGTAACTCAAGATACCATCATCCCGCCAAATAGCCTGGTCATAGGAGCGCCTGCAACTGTCAAACGCGAACTCACAGAAAAAGAGCGCAAGCAGCAGGCAAACTACGCCATAAAATATATCGGCATCGCCTCCGATTACCGAACGATGGAGAAAGAATCAGAAAAGCCTAATCAATAGGACTTACGCTCGAAAACACATCCATTCGATTATTGAGTCCATATCGGCGAAGACCAAGCCATCACGATGCGATTGCGGATTTTGTTTTTCTGCATAACACGCGCGTAATAAATAGAGCCTTGTTCATACTCCTCATCGGTATAATGCCCTTCAAATTCGTCCACATCCGGACACCAGGATTTGAGGACACTGAATGTTTTGTCTGAAGGTTGCCAACGCAGAATCTCCACCGTATCGATAATATCCGTACCGATAACTCGTACAGTAAGCCGTGGCAATCCATCCACAGTGAGGCTTTGCCCCATAGGCGTGCCATTTAAACTGAATTCAAGGATGATTTTGGCCCCGGTCGTGCCGTAGGTTTGCCGGTCATACAGCCCCTGAAAGATGCCATCCCGGGTAAGCGATTCCGCCCGAATCGCAGTGAGCCCGTAGCTGGGTTTCCCCGGCTGGGCGCGATGGTCATCGGAAGACGCAACCGTGGATAACATGAGGCCCATACGCCAAACATCTTGCGCGTGTGAGGGCCAATCCAGGCTTTTCGAATCGGATGTGAATTGGCTGTATTCAAAAGCCAGAGGATGAGCGGGGTTGTAGACTTCGCTCAATCCATGTCCGGAATAAATCTCAAAGTTCCTGCGTAAATCCGGATCGTGAATTGTGTAATCGACATTCTTGGGGAACTTGCCGGTGTGATGAGGAATCGTGAGCGCATCGCCTTTTTTAAGTTCCGCCCAAAGTCCTTGTAAGGTTGAGTCTCCAGGATAAATTAACGCACCGGGAGCCCCACGGAAGAATACGTTGTGATGCCCATACGGTGTTCCAAACGAGCATTCGTAGGCCTGCAAAGTAACGAATTTCTCAGGTTCATAATATTTATCAATCAGCTCGGTATATTCTTTCCAATACTTATCGGACAGACCACGTGAGCCTTGTTCCACTGGCAAAAGGCTATGGTCAGTCATGGTGTAATAATCCAAACCGGATGTGTAACGCGCATATTCGAATGGAAAGCGGCCCACACCATCCCAGCTGTAACGTGTATGAGAGTGCAGCTCCCCCCAATAAAGCGAACGCTCTCCGCGTTTGGCCAAAACTTCCGTTGGATTGCTTTGGGCTTGGAGACCGTTGGAGCGCGCGACGGCTTTGAGACGTAATACGCCGGTCTTTTTCGGCGTCACATCGAACTCCACATAGCCCTGGCCCGCAGGCATCTCAATATTGCGGGGGAATTGGGCCTTGCCTTTTAAGCATTGCAAATCGAGCCGCAACGATTCATGGACCGGATTATATTCTTTATCGACAGCGGCAATTAGGCAACGAACCGTCTCACCGGCAACAGCCTGTGAGGGTGCATGAAAAAGCAACTCGATGGGCTCTCCCGGCAAACATTGGATCGTTGGAGAATCGGCTAACAAATTGAACCTGCTGTCGCCATTGGTATCGACAGCAATTAAAACCGGCAGAGGAGGAGTTACGACAACACCGGCTTGTATCCCCCGGCTTCCGCCTGAACGGTCGCCGTAAATAACCGATATTGTGTCGCCCTCGCGCAGTTCCCCTTTTTCAACCAAAGCGCGGGCAACAAAAACATATCGCTCATACCGGCCATTGAGCGATTGCTTGGGGTGCTTAATCAAAACATTCGGCTCGCGTTGGGATTCGACAGTCCCTCGAATTGTGACATCGGACCGTGAGCAGACTGCGCGAACAAAGTGGTCGGCTTTGGGCACTTTGGATTGAAGACTATAAGCTGAGTTACGCGGCCCGGCGTGCCAATCATCGGGCATTTGAACCCGGATGCCACCCCCGGTGGCGATACCGCTTTGCCCCACGGTATAGGTCACTGTCCATGTTCCGAACTCACTCGCCACGCATGTTTGGGGGGTAACCGTTGCGTTTCCCTCTGACATTGCTCCCGGAACCATAACCGGCTCAACAAATTCAGCACTCCAAACCGATAAACAAAAGAAACAGGCGGCGAACAGGAAAGTAATAGAACGTAACATTTTTGAAGCCTCGCTGTGAACATATGCATTTATGTCAAAAAGACATGCATTTAAGCCATCATCACATCACAGGTATGGCATGTCAATCGGCGCGGATGATTAAACAAAAAGCCCCTTCGGCATAAAGCAAAAGGGGCTTGCATATTTCAGCAACAAAACAGGACGAAAGACTATCGGATTTTAATTTCGCAATTCTTCTTTGACGATTCGTAAATCGCATCGATAATCTGTTGGATTCTTAGCGATTCTTCCGGCTTGACACGAACCTGGCGGTTCTTTTCGACACACTCCGTAAAGTGACGAATTTCCATACGGTGGCCTTCTTGTTCGGGAAGCCAATCGTAACGTTCCGAAGTCAAAGCGCCTGGGATCGAACTGTAAATTCCTGGTGGTGAAGTCGTGATACCGGCCTTATCGCCGAGGATATAAACGGCTTCATGGTCTTTGGCAATATTAGCCGCCCACGAGACCTCAACCGTCATGGTGATATTGTTCTCAAAACGCACCAAGGCCGTGGCGTAGTCTTCGACATCGAATTCTTTTGAGGGGTAAGGTCTTCCCCACTCGCCGTTTTCCAAATCTTCACGGTCGCCGAACATGCGATAGACTTTTCCGGAGGCGGCTATCGGCTTGGGACATCCCATTAGCCATACAGCCAAATCCATGACATGCACGCCGATATCGATCAGCGGACCGCCCAGCGACTCCCGTTTGATATGAAACTTGCCCCAGCCGGGAATTCCACGGCGGCGCAACATGCAGGCATTCGCGTGATAAATCTCTCCGAGACGGCCATCTAAAATCTGCTCTTTAAGGCGTTCGCTGTGAGCTTCAAAACGCATATGTTGCGCAACCATCAGTTTGCGCTTCATTTTCTTTGCCGTTTTGATCATCAGCTGGCTCTCTTTGACATTCATCGCCATCGGCTTTTCGACAATGACGTTGGCGCCCGCTTCAAGAGCGGCTACAGCTAGCGGACAATGCCCTTTGTTTTGTGTGCAGACATCGATGATATCGAAATCATTTTCCTTCAACATCTGGCTGGAGCGAATATAGGTTTTGTCAACCTCAAATTTCTCAGCGTTTTTTTCAACACGCTCTTTAATCAAATCACAAATGGCGACGACCTCAACGCGGCCTTCCGCCTGCAATTCTTTCCAGTAGGGCAGGTGCCGGTCACGGGCGATATCTCCGGTACCGATTAATCCGACTCTAAGTTTCTTTTTGGCCATTCTTGCAATCCTTCCTTGGTCCGGATACCGCAATCATCGCGGAATCCGGCAATCGGGTGGACGAACGAGCCGTCCGTAAAATCGAAGCAGCATAGCAAAATCGCCTGGGGCAGACAGCTGCAAAAGGCTCATGCCATCCGCAACCCAAATGCCTATTCGATATAGCCGTGATAGAGCCCCATGTAGTAAGGCAATAAAAAGACGGTTCCGCTGGCCAGCTGACGCCCATTTCCGCCGTAATCCAACGCCCACGGATTCGTATTCCAATGATTGAAATGCCGCTCTTGGATCGGCAACACCTTCCCGTTCGTCACCCGGTAACCGAGATTCCTTCGGGGGGCTTCGTACGGCTCCGAAGATGCGGGAGGCCTTAAGAGCTCAATATCCAGGCGATGGCTGTTGTGATGCGCCCAATTCAGGCGGTCCAGTGGGAAACCAGTCAGCGTCTTGACGGAATCCTCCAGCCAGCCATCCCAGGGTTTCAACTCAAAAGTGCCCCAAGGATTGGTGTACTGAATACCCTCTGAGGATGCCGCATAAGCAAAATTGAAAAACGGATTCATCTCTCGCGCATCAAGCACCCAATAGTTGAAAAACGAATAAACCATTTCTTTGCGCAGTTCTTCGTCCTTGGTGTACTTGATGAGATTGTAATACCCCATAACCGCCATCTCGTCATCGGATTGATTACCCGAACCGGCGCCGTGCTGGATTTTGGTCACCATGGCGTTGGTATCAAACGCGTGTTGTTCGCGGAGCATGGCAATGGCTTTTGTATATTTAGGATCGCCGGTCATATGCTCGGCCACGGTGAGATAAGAAAGAATACTTAAAGACTTCAGCCCGCGCTCACTCCACCACATATGATCGTGATTGAGCGACTTTGGCGAATAGATTGCCCAGCGGGTTGGTGTGCCGTCGTGATCAACCAAATTAAAATCGTTGCGGAGAAGATGATCGGTGATCGTACGTACTACTTCGCAAACACGTTCTTTCTCTTCTTTGGTATCGGCAACAAGATCGTAATAGGCCGGATAAAAGAAATAATGACCATCCAATTCGTCCGAACTTGTATCTGTTTTATACCAATACTTTTTGTCGGCGGTTAAAGGCCAACGCGGCGTGTAGACCTTCCAAAGCGCGTCACTCCGCTCACGGTTGCGCCGCTGGCCTTCCAGTGTATGGCCTTCACGTTTATTTGGATCCGGCTCGGTCGTGGGGAGAACTGTACGCGCAACATAACCCGGCTGTTGTTTCACTTCTCCGCCTACCGGAGCGATGCTCAAAAACCGCAGAGCCTCAAATGCCTTCTTGGCTCGTGCTTTCGCTTTTGGATCTTTGGTAGCCGCATAGGCAAAACATTCACCCGCGCCATACATGCTTGTCCAAAGACCATCATTGTCACTGTCCGAATAAAGTATCTCGGATTTGTCACCCGGATTTTTCAACCCTACTTCGGAGAGGTACCCATATTCTGTCCGGGCGATGTATTTCTCGATTTCCTGCTCGTAAAACTCCGCTTTTTCGGCCAATGTCATCGGCCGCCGTTCGATCACCCCCACTCCATTGGAGGTCGCGAACCATGCATCGCCGTTATCTGTGACGGCAATATCCCGGACAACATCATCGGGCAACCAACACCGCCCCTGACGGTAGGCCCATTCATCGCCATCGTATCGAATCGCGCCAATCTGGGTTCCGAACCAAACAACACCCTTTTCGCCGGAACACATCATGGTGAAGTCGTTATAAGGCAACCCATCGCGGCCGGTAAATAGCGTCCACTGACCATCGAGCATCCCCGCGCCCTGTGGGCTGGCAAACCATAAGCGATCCCGGTCATCAAAAGCCACACCGCGAACCCCACGCGGAGCCCAGCTTCGGCCTTTATCGTCAAAGGGAAATAACGTCTCCCATTTGCCGCCTTTTTCGCTCAGAAATAACCCGGAATCCGCCGCCACCGCAATTGAACCGCCACGGCTTACAGCGACTTGAAAAACCGCTTTGGCATCGCCCAATAAAGCATTGAGCGCTTTATCCGGTGTGACCCGGGCTCCATTGATTGTCAAAAGCCCGCTGTCTGTCGCTGCCCACGCATTCTGCCCTTTGGCGGCCAAATCGTTTACATTCGCTTTAGACAGCGTTGCTAATTTCCTCACATTTTGTCCCGCAATTACTTCCAGGCTTCCACCATGAACGACAAATACGGTATCTCCATCAACCGCAAGTGCGCTTACTGAATCAGATATCCGGGGATGCCGTGTCCACGCACTATTTTCAAAAACGGCCAGCCCTTTGTCGGTTCCGGCATAGACCGTTCCACCCGGACCCAATGCCACAACATTGACGCTGTCGGCAGGCAAACCGTCATTTGAGGTGTAAATCGTACAGACTTCTTGTTTGTAGGTTCCAACCTTGATGGGCTTTACCTTGGCTACGCTGACAGACGTCAAAAGAAAAACCGAAATCACCGTAACCAAGCCGGAAGTTAAGAAAAATGAATGTCCCTTGCGTCTCATAAATGAGTCCTCCCATGGATGTAATAATCGAAATCTGCGGCTGCGGATGGATAACATTATCACACCACATTGACGTTGGTAGGGACAAACCATGAGGGGTCTGATTGTCACACAATCAGACAGTTAATGGCTTCACAAGCCAATAGCGATTGGGCCGAATTTCAGAAACCGGCGGAAAGAGTAGCTCTCTAGCTCAATCCCCAGGATTTCATATTTTTGAGGCTGGTTGCCACAGAATCGAATGGATCGCGATAACAGACATCCTGCTCGACGATGTAGTATTTGACGCCTGCCTTTTTTGAGGCTTTTAGAATCGCATCCCAATTCAAATTCCCCTGGCCTACTTCCGCAAACGCCTGTTTTCCATCCCGAATGACCATGTCTTTCATGTGAACCGTGGGAACCGATCCACCGACTTTGCTGATCCAGGCGGCCGGATCAGCCCCGCCATGCTGGACCCAATACGTGTCGATCTCGAAATTGAAATATTTAGGATCGCCATTTTCACGCAGCAACGCTTGGCCCGGCTTGCCATCGAAATGTTCGAACTCGAAACTGTGGTTGTGATAGCCAAAGGTTATGCCGTGTTCAGAGAGTGCCATTGCCCGTTCTGTAGCCAACTTGGCAAACCGTTGATATCCCTCGGCGCTGCGAAATTCCCCCGGCATGCTGGAAATTACAACATGTTTGCAGCCGAGTTCCAAATGCTGGTCGATTAGTTTCTGAATTTCATTACAAAGGCCATCCCAGCCGATATGCGCGGAGACCGCCTCCAATTCGTTTTCTTTAAGCAGACGCGCAAGTTCGCTGTTTTTGATCGGGCCAACAGAAGCCAACTCAACTGTGCCGTAACCAATCTCTTTCACACGCGCCAATGTGCGGGCGATATCATCCGGCGTTTTTAGATAGTCACGTAGCGTGTATAGAATCAGACCAAGTTCTGTTTTTTGCATGATAACCTCTTCTTGGAGACTGTATCGAATAGATATGTACAAGAATAATGCAGAATTGCCATAACCGCGAGTGTTATGCGGAAGACGCCTGTCAGCGCTCCAGAGGATAGGCATGATTCAGCGGCCCATACCCCTGTCCAAATCCCGGTGCATGGGTGATGGCATTATGCACGTAGTCACATGCGCGTTCGGCCGCCTCACGATAATTCATCTTTTGTGCAATTCCCGCGGCCGTTGCCGAAGCCAGAGTACATCCCGCGCCATGAACATTACGCGTTTCAATTCGGGGATGCGTAATCAGTCTGGACTCTTCATGAGACAAAAAGAAATCATGGATAACAGGACCGCCAAGATGCCCGCCCTTCAATAAGACTGCCTGGGGGCCCATCGATAAAAGTTCCCGGGCGGCATCCGGCATGGCATCCGGATCTGCGATCTCCATTCCGGTGAGACGCCGGGCCTCAAAGATATTTGGCGTAATGAGGGAGGCCATGGGGAGCAGGCACTTCTTGAGTGTCGCTTCCGCATCGGCTGTAAGCAGCGAATCTCCCCCTTTGGCTACCATTACCGGATCTACGACCAACGGAATTCCAGCGGCATTTTCTTTGAGCGCCGATACGACGGTTAAGATCACTTCTGAATTATGAAGCATGCCGGTTTTAAGACAATCAGCGCCGATATCGTTGAGCACAACATCAATCTGTTGACGAATAAAACCGGGCTCGACCCCTACAACACCAAAAACACCCTGCGTATTTTGAGCAGTAAGCGCAGTAATTGCAGTCGCCGCATACCCGCCTAATGCGGTGACTGTTTTTATATCCGCCTGCACTCCCGCGCCTCCGCCTGAGTCGGAACCGGCTATAATCAAAACCCGTCCATTCATGGTCAATTCCTTATTGACAATTCGATCACAGGATTATGTTTCTATCAGTGTATAGAGTCTACCAACAATCAGGGATGGCCGCTTCAGCCCAGCTGGAGAATAAAAGAAACCACAGTCGGTCCGGTAAGTATAATCACAACCGAGGCCACGCAGCTGGTTAATCCGCCGACAAGCATGATATCACGTGCACTGACTTGATTGGTGCTATAAGCAATGACATTCGGCGGTGTTGAGATGGGCAATCCCATAGCAAAACTGGAAATAATCGCGAGCATCACAGCCAACACCTGCAGCTGCAAATCGCTTCCAAAGGTCATTCCAATCGCCATTCCCAATGGCAACAGAATATTTGTGGCAACCGTGTGGCTCATCACCGTGCTCATAACCACAGCCAAGAGACACATCACAACAGAAAGCGTTTGAAAAGAAAGATTTTCGGTGGGAACCAAGGCGGCAATCCAACTATCCAAATGCGTAAGCGTAATTCCCTTACCCAGGGCAATGCCTCCGGCTATCAAAATCAACACATCCCAATCCATACGATTAAAATCTTTGCGGCCGATAATCCGGGTCATCGTGAGTACGGCTGCCGGGAAAACAGCAATAACCGCAGTGGGAATCCCCGTCCAATGGCTGGTCAGCCAAAAGAAGACCGTCACAAAGAAACATAAATAAACCGTGCCTGCTTTTAATGTTAAGACAAAATCCCGCGGAACGGCGACACGAAGTTTTTTATGGGTGGGGCGAAAAATAACCTGCAGAAATACCCACATTAGTCCCAAGGCGATCACCAGCAGCGGAACCGAGAACGCCATCCATTCAAAAAAATTAATATCCAATCCACGGTTTTCCAATTGTGCCAATGCGATGGCATTCGGCGGCGTACCAATAGGCGTGCCGATACCACCGATATTGGCGGCAAAGGGAACAGAGAGGATCAAAGCCCGCCGAAAACGGTCTCCTTCAGGAATCTGAAGCGCCAAAGGCTGGACCAATACGATCATCATCGCCGTTGTGGCGGTATTGCTCATCCACATACTGAATGTTGCGGTGATCAGCATCACACCGGCCAATACACCACCCGGGCTGCTCCCAAAGGGACGCAGAAGCAATGCTGCCATCTGTACGTCGATTTTCTCTTGTTGGACTGCTTTGGCGAGGATAAATCCGCCTAGAAAAAGAAAGATGATCGGATTGCTTACAGCTGAAAAGAATTGCTCATAGGGGATCCCCGATCCCAAGTCAGACGGAATCGAGATACACCAAACCTGGAGCATAATTACCAGCAAACTCGTGGCGAAAAGCGGGATCGCCTCGGTAACCCACAACATCATGGCTAAAAAGAAAATCCCCGCCATCCGCCTGGCGGGTTCATTCAGCGTTTCAGGCATAAAGGTATAAGCACAGAAACTGACAACCATGCCCAGTATGACCAGCGTGGCATTCAACCATATTGGACGGATTTTGGATTTGCTGGGCGGATCGGCCAACGACGTTTGCGTGGCTTGAAGTTGTTTATCCAATGACATTACGATTTACCAAAGCGTTCCAGATAACTTCCGCTGAACCTACCGGCTTTTCACTCACATCCCCAGTGACATTCCCTAAAGTGTATTCGCAATTTGATTTCTACTTATACATGATAACTCGAAAAATCGGATTCTGTGCTAAGATGGACACTATTGTATAAGTTCCATCACAATTATTAGAAATAATCTTGCTTGGCAAGCCCTGAAAGCCTTGGCGGTTTCGCCGCCGGGTTATCCGGCCAGGAGAGGGAAATGGGAAAAATTCAACGTCGTGATTTCATGCAAAATTCATTACTCGGAACCGCCGCCGCTTTTGCCGGACTACAGTCGATATTCTGCGAATCGGCAAATTCCGGTCAAACCACAGGGCGCCGCCCCAATATCCTCTTCGCCATCTCGGATGACCAATCCTGGCCCTACACGGGCGCCTATGGAGACCGTACGGTTCGCACACCCAATTTCGACCGTATCGCACGGGAAGGTTGTCTGTTTACAAACTGTTTCGCGGCAGCGCCACAATGCTCGCCTTCACGCGCGGCAATTTTGACCGGCCGAAACATCTGGCAAATCGAAGAGGCGGGGACCCATAACAGTCTCTTCCCAAAAAAGTGGCCGGTTTATACCGATCTGCTTGAAGCAGCCGGATATGAGACAGGATATACAGGGAAACCCTGGAGCCCGGGAAACTGGAAAGATGGGGGCTGGCCTCACAATCCCGCAGGCCATGAATTTAACGAACTCAATATGAAGCAGGTACCGGCGGATGGTATTAGTTCCACCGACTACGCCGGAAATTTTGAGGCATTTTACAAACAAAAGGCGAATGGAAAACCATTCTGTTTTTGGTATGGCGCTCATGAGCCGCACCTGCGCTACGAAGCCGGGTCCGGTTTGAAGTATGGGAAAAAACTTGAAGATGCCAATGTGCCGTCATTTTTGCCGGATACGCCGGTGGTGCGTGGCGACATCCTCGATTTCAGTTTCGAAATCGACTGGTTCGATACCCACTTGGGACGGATTATAAATTTTTTAGAAGAACAAGGTGAATTAGATAACACCCTGATTCTCGTTACCAGCGACAATGGCATGCCTTTTCCCCATGCAAAGGCCAATATGTATGAACAGGGCACGCATGTTCCTCTGGCCATTCGTTGGCCGGAGCGGATTGCTGCGGGAAGAACCATCGGCGACATCACCGGCTTCATCGACTTTGCCCCGACATTCCTCGAAGCCTGCGGTTTGGATATCCCCAACACTATGGTAGGCCGCAGTTTAATGGGCATCTTGGAATCCGGCCGGGATGGCCTTATCGATCCGGCCCGCGAATTCATTCTCAATGGACGCGAACGGCATTCTCATTCCCGCTTCGACAATTTGGGCTACCCCTGCCGGGCGATCCGCACTCAGGATTACTTATACATACGAAATTTTAAGCCCGAGCGTTGGCCTGCCGGAGATCCGGATGGATACCATGATATCGATGGCAGTCCGACCAAATCGCTAATTACCGAGAATTGGCAGGATGAAGATATCCGCCCCTATTTTGATTTAGGTTGCGCCAAAAGACCACTAGAAGAACTCTATGATATTAAGAATGACACCGGTTGTTTAAACAACCTCGCGGACAAACCCGAATACAAAGAAACCAAAGAGCAATTGTGGTCCATATTGGAAAACTGCCTGAAGGAACAAAAAGATCCGCGGGTCCTTGGTTACGGTGATATTTATGAAAGTTATCCCAGATTCGCACACATGCGGGAATATCTGGGCGGTTTCTGGGAAAAAGGCAAATACAATCCGCGTTATCACGTGGAACCGTAGGCGGACATAAACACGAATAACCGCCGGGGAAAGATTTGGGGCTCGGAAATGTGGAGACGAAAGTCTTACAGCATCCCGAGTTCCAGTTTGGCCGCTTCAGAGAGTTGGTCCGGTGTCCAGGGCGGCTCCCAGACAATATCGACTTGAACCGTCTCAATCCCCTCGATCTTTTTGATGGCCTTTTCAACATTGACGGGGATTGCCTCCGCTTCCGGACAATTCGGAGAGGTCAGGGTCATTTCAATGCCGGCCCGGCCCGGCGTACTCAGATCGATATCATAAATCAGGCCAATATCGTAAATATTAACGGGGATTTCGGGATCATACACCGTCTTGAGCGCTGCAATGACTTGCTTTTTCAATTCTTCATTGACTGGTGCGGTTATAGTTTCCGGGGAAGGCTCTATCATCGAAACGGGTGTCGACTCCGGAGTTTCTGTTTGAATATCCAGCATTGGTGTGGACGATTCAGAATCCGTATCGGGTTCTGATGCAGTTTGTATCGGCTGGGCGGGATTAGCCTCTCGATTGGCGGCCGGCTCAGATACAGTTTCGGATTGACTTACATCGGATTTCGTCTTTCGGAACCAGTTCCAAATCATGCTTCAATCAATCCTTGCGTATCGTATTTCTCTCGGAATCGATGACCAATCATTCGGTGGTTGTAGGCTTATCGGCTTGATGCAGGGCGGCATGAAAGGTATGCCAGGGCAATGTGGCGCATTTCACACGGACTGGGAATTCCCGTACTCCCGAAAAAACCTTCAATTTTCCCAACGGGGGATTATCGTCTTGCGCTCCGGGATCCTCCCCCTCATCCGTCAACATATAATGAAAACGTTGAAAGAGTTTCTCCGCTTCAGACTCACTTTTTCCTTTAAGGGCTTGCGTCATAATCGAAGCGGAGGCCGTACAAATCGCGCATCCCTTGCCGACAAATGAGACGTCTTCAATCGTATCCCCGTTCAGCAGCAAATAGACCGTGAGTTGATCGCCGCAAAGTGGATTGTACCCATCGGCTCTCCGGTCCGGCTTCTCGATTTCACGGAAATTTCTTGGAGATTTGTTATGGTCAAGAACAACCTGTTGATAAATCTCGCGAAGATCCGACATTAGCGAAATACCTCGATGACTTTATGAAGCGCATCAACCAGCGCATCAATATCTTCTTTCGTATTATAGAACGAAAGCGAGGCTCTTGCTGTGGCGGGAACATCGAATCGTTTCATAACCGGTTGGGCACAATGGTGGCCGGTACGGATCGCAACGCCCTCGCGGTCTAGAATCGTGCCGATATCGTGCGGATGAATATCATCAAATACAAATGAAAGGACTCCGGCCTTTTCCTTGGCTGTGCCAATAATCCTGAGTCCCGGCACTTCCGACAAACGCCGGGTTCCATAAACCAGAAGGTCTTGTTCGTAGGCCTCAATTCGGTCAAACCCGATGGATTTAAGATAGTCGATTGCGGTGCCAAGACCGATTCCGCCGGTGATATTGGGAGTGCCGGCTTCAAACCGGTAAGGAAGATCGTTGTAGATGGTCTTTTCAAACGTGACCGAGTAGATCATATCGCCGCCGCCCTGGTACGGAGGCATCGTCTCAAGAACATCGAGTTTCGCATAGAGAGCGCCAATCCCGGTTGGGCCGTACATTTTGTGGCCGGAAAACACATAAAATTCACAACCCAAATCTTGAACATCCACAGACATATGCGGTGTGGCCTGAGCACCATCAACCAAAACGGGGATTTTGCGCTCGTGGGCCAACGTAATGATCTGCTTCACGGGATTGATTGTGCCGAGTGCATTAGAAACATGGGATACCGCAACAAGTTTCGTCTTGTCATTCAACAACGCGGCCAATTCATCCAGAATAATTTCGCCGTCGTCGTTAATCGGTGCGACACGCAAGCGAGCGCCCGTTTCTTCACAAAGCATCTGCCACGGAACAATGTTGGCATGGTGCTCCATCTCAGAAACGAGAATTTCATCTCCTTCTTTAATATTCTTGCGCCCATAACTACTACTGACAAGATTGATCGCCTCTGTCGCTCCGCGCACGAAGACAATCTCACGCCGGTCGGCTGCATTGAGCAGATCCCGGACTTTGTCCCGAGCTGCTTCATAGGCATCGGTGACAATCTGGCTCAGATGGTGAACACCGCGGTGGATATTGGCGTAGTCCTGCTCGCAAAACCGGCACATCGACTCGGTGACAACACGCGGCTTTTGTGTTGAAGCCGCATTGTCTAAATACACCAATGGCTTGCCATAGACCTTGCGCTGGAGAATTGGAAAATCCTGGCGGAATTCCCGGACATTAAAACCGTCCTCCGGCGCCTCAATCGTTTTTTGCACGAGCGTCTTTGTCGCGTTCATTTATTTTTCCCCGTTCGAACGATTTCGCTGAAACCGTTCCTCAACAATCCCCTGTACATAATGCCGAACCGTTTCGCAACGCATTTCATCGACTACTTCAGTGACAAACGCCGAGATAATCAACGCACGGGCCTGCTCCTCCGGAATTCCCCGTGAACGTAAATAAAAAATGGCATTGTCATCCAGCTCGCCAATGGTTGCCCCATGCGTACATTTAACATCGTCCGCAAAAATCTCCAGCTGCGGCCGAGTGTTAATTTTGGCTTTCTTATTGAGCAAAAGACTATGATTCGCCTGGACTGCATCGGTCTTTTGAGCGTCTTCGCGAACCATAATCCTGCCATTAAAAACGCCGCTGGCGCTGTCGTCTAAAATTCCTTTATAAAGTTCATGGCTTCGGCAGTGAGGTTTGGCATGATCGATAAAAGTATGATTATCGATATGCTGTTCACCGCACGGCATATAAAGCCCGTTGATTGTACATTCACCGTCTTCGTCATTTAGAAGCGAACTGATATCGTTCCGCACCAGCCGCCCCCCGATGAGAATGGAATGCGTCGAAAAGTTGCTGCTCCGCTGTTGCCGAACACCGAAATTGGAGAAGTGAAATGCATTCAGCCCTTCGCGCTGAATTTTATAGTGATCGACAACGGCATTCTGTTCCGCCACAACTTCAGACACGCTGTTCGTGAAATACGCACTGTCATCAAGTCCCACATAAGATTCAATGATGCGCACCTGGCTGTTTTCCCCGGCCACGATTAAGTTACGGGGAAAAGAAACCGTATTTCCTCCGCCGGAAACAAACAGCAACTCGATTGTCCGCTCAACCACAACACCGCGTGGAACCGAGATAAACGCTCCATCCTCCAGAAATGCCGTGTTTAAGCCAATAAACGGATTGGTTTGAAATGAGATTTGCTTACCCAAATGTTCTTTGACCGTATCCGGCTCATTGCAAATCAACTCCGCAAGACTGCCCACACGAACGCCTTTTGGCAGATCGCCGATTGTGGAATGCGCAGCCTGATAACAGCCATTATAAAAAACCAGCTGCGCAACCGCATTGCTATCTACACGATAACGTTCAAGTTCCTTCGCCTGTCCGCTGGAGAGTTCCAATACAGTCGATGGTGAAAATGCGGCTTTTGACAGCGGCGCAAGATTGGTGTTGCGCCATTCCTCATCCTTCAAATCGGGAATGCCCAGTTCGGCAAAGCGGGCAATGGCCTCTTCACGAACCGGCATCAGCCAAGAATTGCCGTTTGAACTCCAGTGCGGTTTCTTGCGGTCAAATTCAGCGAGAAATAATTCTTTCCCGTTATGTTCTTTCACTTTCGTCGTCATCGTAATCTATTCCTGCTGCCTCAATCTTTACTCGAAATCTTGCCGGGTTTGCGATTCTGCGGCTAGACAGCAGCCAATTCTTCATCGACCCAGGCATATCCCTTGCTCTCCAGTTCGAGCGCCAGATTCTTATCGCCCGATTTCACGATCTTGCCGTTTACAAGAACATGAACAAAATCAGGAACGATATACTCGAGCAGCCGTTGATAGTGAGTAACCACAACAATCCCGCGGGTTTTGTCACGTAACGTATTGACACCATTGGCCACAATTTTCAGCGCGTCGATATCGAGCCCGGAATCGGTCTCATCAAGAATTGCAAGTTTCGGATCTAAAACAGCCATGTGAAAGATTTCATTCCGTTTCTTCTCACCGCCTGAGAATCCCTGGTTGACGGGGCGGTGCAAAAGCGACTCGTCGAGTTTGACCAGTCTCATTTTCTCCTTCACCAATTCAAGAAAATCCACTGCGTCGAGTTCATCCAAACCATTGTATTTACGGATCGAATTAAGCGCGGCTTTCAAAAAGTACGAGTTGCTGACACCCGGGATTTCAACGGGGTACTGAAAAGCCAAAAAGATGCCTTCGCAGGCACGGTCTTCGGGCGATTTTTCAATCAAGTCTTCGCCGTTATAAAGAACCTGGCCATCCGTAACATCATACGCTTCATGTCCGGCCAATACCTGCGCCAGTGTGCTTTTCCCGGATCCGTTCGGGCCCATAATCGCATGGACTTCGCCCGGATTCACTTTCAAATTGATACCTTTCAAAATCGGCGTGCCTTCGACTTTTGCATGCAGGTTTTTGATTTCTAAAAGTGCCATTGCTGTTTCCTATTGGTTCCTCTTATTAGGTTTTCCTTCAAAAACGGCGCTCTTGCCTCATAGCGCCGGATTAATTGCGATCCGTTTAACCAACACTGCCTTCCAAACTCACACCAAGCAGTTTCTGTGCCTCGACAGCAAACTCCATCGGCAGTTCTTTAAAGACCTCTTTGCAGAAACCGTTAACGATCATCGATACGGCGTCCTCTGTGGGAATGCCGCGTTGGTTACAGTAAAAGATTTGATCCTCACCGATTTTCGATGTGCTCGCTTCATGCTCAACCTGAGCAGTTGGATTCTTCACATCGATATAAGGGAACGTATGCGCCCCGCACCGGTCGCCGAGCAACATTGAATCGCACTGCGAATAATTCCGTGCACCATCCGCTTTCGGGCCGATCTGCACCAAGCCCCGGTACGTGTTCTGTCCACAGCCCGCCGAGATACCTTTTGAAACAATCGTGCTTTTTGTGTTCTTGCCGATATGCACCATTTTGGTTCCCGTATCGGCCTGCTGATAATTATTGGTAAGGGCGACTGAATAGAATTCGCCAACGGAATTATCACCCTGAAGAATGCAACTGGGATATTTCCACGTAACCGCAGAACCGGTTTCAACCTGAGTCCAAGAAATCTTGGAGTTCTTGCCCCGGCACGCTCCACGTTTGGTCACAAAGTTATAGATGCCGCCTTTTCCGTTTTCGTCGCCGGGATACCAGTTCTGAACCGTAGAATATTTAATCTTCGCATCATCCAAGGCGATCAGTTCGACAACGGCGGCATGCAACTGATTTTCATCGCGCATCGGTGCGGTGCAGCCTTCTAAATAACTTACAGAAGCACCTTCATCCGCAACCAACAACGTACGCTCGAACTGCCCTGTGGATGCCGCGTTGATACGGAAGTAGGTCGAAAGTTCCATTGGGCACTTCACACCCTTAGGCACATAGCAAAACGACCCGTCCGAAAAGACCGCGGAATTCAGTGCCGCGTAAAAGTTATCTGTATAAGGAACAACACTACCCAGGTATTTTTTCACCAACTCGGGATGCTCTTGCACCGCCTCGGAAAACGAGCAGAAAATGACGCCAAGCTCGTTCAATTTCCCTTTAAATGTTGTAGCGACAGATACGCTGTCAAAAACCGCATCGACGGCCACACCGGCCAAGGCTTCGCGCTCCCGCAGTGGGATGCCTAGCTTCTCATAGGTTTCAAGCAAAGCCGGATCGACTTCATCCAGGCTTTTGGGCGCGTCTTCTTTTGATTTGGGAGCCGAATAGTAAACGATCTTCTGATAATCGACAGGCGGATATTTAACATTTGGCCACGTAGGCTCAGCCATGGTGAGCCAATGCCGATAGGCTTTCAGCCGCCATTCCAATAAAAACTCAGGCTCGTTCTTTTTGGCGGAAATCACACGAATAATATCTTCATTCAATCCGGGCGGGATTGAATCAGCTTCGATGTCGGTCACAAATCCCCATTTGTACTCGCGCTGTGCGAGTTTCTGGATGGTTTCTGTGGCTGTCGGCATCTCGTTGTCTCCTCTGTGACTCAGGACGGCCTCTTTTGCCGGGACCGTCTACGGCGAAATGTCAAATATGGGAATCCGGCGCACTTAAGCCGGTATTAGGCATTTGCGTATTGTTCTTGTTCTTCTTCGACTTCTAATTCTTCGGTTTCATTTGACGATTGTTGCGCTTCCACCTCGGCGGGCCATTCAATCGAGGCAATCATGTCCGAAAGCATGATGCCTTCAAGCGAACGCATAACCACATCGTTAATTTTTTGCCAGTTCGGACGGATTGGGCATTGAAATTCCATATCGCACTTTGAATCGCCGGCAGCGCATTCGGTAATGCTGATTGGCCCTTCCATCGCAAAGATGACTTCAGTGATAGCGGTTTCTTGTGGTGAACGGGAAAGCGCGTATCCACCTTTTACCCCACGATGCGAAACCAACAATCCCTCCCTTGCCAAGGCTTTTAAAATCTTGCTCACCATGGGCAACGGAAGATGCGTGGCCAACGCCAAATCCCGGGAGTTATGGCACTCGCCCTGGGGCTGCCTCGCAACATAAGTCAGAAGTACGATTGCGTAGTCGGTCAGTTTGGTGATGCGAATCATTTGCTCTTTAAAACTTATAACCAAGAGGACTGTATTTTTCCGGCCTAAAGGGGACCAAAAATGTCCTACTTACTAAAAGATTATCCTTGAATATCCAAACCGCAAGGACAACCCCTTAATATAGGACTAAAAAGATACCTATTTGTTGCATAACCATTGATAAACCAAATAGATAGAGTTAACAATAATTTTTGACTCCTGCAATTTTCTGTCTTACACAAACCGGATGCCCAAATTGCCGGTTTGGCGGTATATATCTCTTCAACTACCTGAAAAATCTAGATTTATAAAATCTTCAACTACCATGCGCCTACAGGTCACCACTGGCAGTGCGCGAAATCGGGAACTTCGCTAACCTGCCCATGGAAGCTCCCCCCTTGTTCGCATCCGTTGGTTTCGTTCCATGTACGGTGCGAAAGAGACGCACAATCCTTTGTGAGAATCCCGGCGCGTCAAAGGCGGGAAACACCTTTAGTTATGAATACGAGATTGGACTACCCATGAACGAGCAAAAGAAAAAGACAGTTTTTTCCGGCGTACAGCCTTCCGGCAAATTACATATAGGCAACTACATCGGCGCGATCTCCCAATGGGTCGATATCCAGCATGATTACAACACGATTTTTTGTGTTGTGGATTTGCATGCCATGACCATCCCCGAGAATATCGATCCCAAACAGCTGCGCGCCAAATCGCGTGAGGTCGCCGGTCTTTATATTGCATCCGGTATCGATCCTGAAGAATCCGCGATTTTTGTGCAGGCCGATGTTCGCGAACATACCGAACTGGCTTGGATTCTGAATTGCGCAACTCCCCTGGGTTGGTTGGAGCGTATGACACAATACAAAAGTAAGGCCTCCAAACTCGAGAGCGTCAGTTTTGCCTTGCTTGCCTATCCTGTCTTAATGGCCGCGGACATTCTCCTCTACGATGCGGAACTCGTTCCGGTTGGCGAAGATCAAAAACAACATATCGAATTAACGCGCGATGTCGCTCAACGTTTCAATAACCTTTACGGCGAAACCTTTGTGATTCCGGAGCCCATGATCCGGGCCAGCGGAGCACGGGTTATGGGTTTCGATGATCCGGAATCGAAGATGAGCAAGAGCGTCGGCGAACAACAAACCGGACACTCCATCGGTCTCTTGGATGATTACAAATCCATCAAAAAGACGGTCATGTCCGCGAAAACCGACTGCGACAACGTAGCCCGTTTCGATGGCGCATCACCCGGCGTACTCAATATGCTGACACTTTATGAAGTGTTGACACGTAAAAGCCGGGAAGAAATCGAAGCGGAATTTGATGGTAAAGGCTACGGCACTCTCAAGAAACAATTGCTTGAAGCCATCATGGCGGCCCTGGAACCGATACAAAAGAAATACGCTGAACTCACCGAAGATCCTCACTATCTCGACTCGATCCTAATGGACGGCGCCGAACGGGTTCGCGGCATCGCCGAAAAAACCATGGCGAGAGTACGCCAGGCCACAGGCACAATGTAATACGTTCAAACTGCTGTTGAACAATACGCCGCTCCGGAATTGCCGCGGCCTTCACAAGGCATCTTGTGCTTCCCTAGAAATAGTTTTAAAACGCCGTCTTAAAATGGGCAGGGGAGCGACTGTCTTTAAATCAAGGGCAATGTCTCCGCGAGCTGAATTATAAACTCAACATGTATCTCTTACGGGTGGCGCGGACAACTTGTTTGTCTGCGCGCGTTAGCGCAAGAGGCGATACAAAGTTTTGCTAATCGCAAAAACTCCCCCCGCCATCTGACAACTCCCTCAAATACGCACACCAAGCACCGGAGGTGCGTAGCATGCGGAGCCCAGCCTAAGCCCGAGACGGTCGAAGACCGGTGAAGGGTGCCAGGCTGGGTAAATACCCCAAAAATCCTTAGCGCTGAAAGTGCGAGGCAATACATGAAACGAACCGGCCCACAGTTGGATACCGAACCGGAAAAACCTCAACTGCTGCAATCTTCAATCCTGGTTCCTCCTCATATCTGATCCTTCCATTTGACACGCATAGGTTACAAAAGCAGAAGCCAATGCCCAGACACCCCAAGTAAATAAATCCTTACACAGAATTGGACTGCTGAATGAGAATCAATCTCAATAAAATGCATCTCAGAATCACAAAAAGGGCTTATGTAATCCAACAACAACACAAAAATGAAAATTTGGACAATCTTTTTCTCTGTTTGTAAAGATCTTTACAAACAGAGAAGAATACCTTTGCTACGATCACGATACATTTGAATCGAAAAGAATAATAAGAACATTTAATTAGGTTAATAAAAATTAAAACATTTCCTAGAGCGAGAATATTTTCACAACATAGCCAGGGGACTTTCGGCTGATTTCGCTCATTATTTTTGGACTTTTACAGGTTTCACGCTTGAAGACAGAGGAATAAAAGATACGATTTAATTGAGGAATTTATTTTCGAAAACAGCTTTCGCTGGGGGACATTTATTTAACCATATTAAGCATTAAGATCTGTGCAGAGGAACTAGATCACAAGCGTTATTTGCATTTATCCAGTCATATAACAGGTTTTCTGCTTTCAATTTTCATTCGTGTGAAGTTGTGTGCGGATGACCAAGTTTCCTAAAACTATACGTGGAGGTATTGCTGTTATGAGATTTTTAGCATCTCAAATTAGGAGACCAAATCACTTCATTTGCTGCGGCGCCTTGCTTTTGCTTGTCGCCGTTGCCGGCTCCGCATCCGCGATTGATCACTCGTTATTTATCAACGAGTTCAACGGTGCGCAGACTTGCGAAACGTGCCACCCCGGGACAGTGGCCGCAATTCAACAGACGGTTCACTATAAATTCGAATCGGCCGTCCCGGAAAACTATCTCTACGATGAAGAAGGCAATCTCCGCGAAATCGACCGTTCGGGAAAACTCTGGAAACTCTGCGGTTTCCCAACAACATTTGCACAACTTAATTGGCTTGGGAAACTGAAGGATCTTCCTGAAACCGATCATATCGACTCGCCCGGCGGCTGCGGCAAATGCCATATCGGCATCGGCACCAAACCCTACACGGCTGTCGGTGCAACCGAGCCGCAAGCCAGCGAACAATACAATGTCGATTGCTTGGTCTGCCACGCCGAAAACTATACCCGCAAATTCTATGTCGCTACGGTTGGCGGCGAGCCTGAGCTGATGTCAAACGGCAAACCGGTTGTGATGGCCGTACCCAAAGTGGATGGCGTTTTGGACTTTAGTGTGCAGCTTGAAGCAGCCCAATCGGTTGGAAGACCGAAAACCGAATACTGTGCGCGTTGCCATACGGCTGCAGGTGGCGGACGGGTAATCCAAGATAATCATCAATACAGTTTCAAACGCGGTTCTACATACGATGCAGAAACGGATGTTCATGCCGCTGCGGGTCTGAGTTGCGTCGATTGCCATAGCGCCGGTAACCACCAAACTCGCCGTTCCCCCAACAATGATATTTACGCATACGATAATCTTGTCGATCATCAACTGTGTGTCGATTGTCACACCGATGCTCCTCACACAGAACAACCGATGTACAACATGCACTCATCTTTCGCATCCTGCACCACCTGCCACGCAACTTCGAAGGGCGGCGTGGTCTATAAAGATTTCGCGGATATCGTCGCGCCGGATCCGTCTAATCCATTGGGTCTTTATGAAGCCCGTCTGGACTTTGCCGGTGATGATTTCAAACTCGAATACCACTGGTTTAATGGAAAAGTGATGGGCGAGATCGAACCGATGGGCGGTCCCGGTGATGGCAAGATTTATCCGTTCAAACGTATTGGATTCAACCAGCCGGTCGATGCTAACGATCAGCCGATTCCCGTAATTTGGGGCAAGATATTCTTGGAAGGCGATGTGCCTACTGCGGCCACATTGGGTCTTGCCGGTTATGCCGCGATGTACTCGGAAGAGTTGGCCGCGCAGACCGGTATCCCGCCTGTTCCGGGTGCTTTTGATCACTATAATGACTGCTCTGCGGTATTCAGCATCAGCCATTCGATTACAAAAGAGAACGCGCTGCAATGCGCCGATTGCCACAGCACCAATAGCGTGCTCGATTTTGCCGCGCTGCAATATACTCCGGAACGCGCTAACCAACTTCAAACAATGGATGTTCCTGGTGGCGGTGACTCCGGAGTCCATAATTGGAACCTTTTTGAACGTTAATACTGAAACGCATAAGCACATTCCGTTTGGATCGGTATAACGATTTCAAACAGAAATAGTATCAATCGGAACAATCAACAATCGGCCCGTGGCGTCTTCTCTGAAGGCGCCACGGTGCTTTTTGGGGGAGGTCAAAAAAATATTCGGGCTTTAATGCACAACAACCATGCGGTGGTAGAGCAAATCATTAATCTCGAATGAGCAATACGGCCCGCGCCGTTTGAATGTTACGGGCGATCTGCCATTCATAGCGTCGATGCTATAGGCATCTTTCACTTCAAAATCGTTCCCCAGATTCAGTTCAACGCGGCATTTGTCCATCACCGGCGGAGGAGGATTGCTATCCGGTTCCCAAGGAGAAACACAATAACGGACAAAATGGATGGTTAAGAGACCATCCGGGCGGCGATAGACATGAATACGAACTTCAGGACCGGCCGTCGTTGAAAGATGCTTGATAGCATACCGCTCTACAAAATCCGCCCAGGCCTGATGCAGAGGCTCCGATTGAACCGGCCGTAATGCCTCAATCTCTTTTAATGTTGCCTCAATCCCATCGGGCATAATGTCGCTTAGCCCTTCAACATCGACAGCGGAGGCCGGTAAAAGACGGCCTATATCCCGGACATAATCCACACTCCCCGCCCCGGCTTGTTTGTGAGATTCGCTCACCCCACGCAACACCCAAGGTGCAAGCCCCCACCCATGCCGGGGCCGCGCCCTGTCCATTTCATCATGCGTGGCGCAAACACCGGTCACAAGCAGATGCCCGCCATCCTGCACATAGGCTTTGAGCGCGGAACACCCCTGATCGGAAATACGGGAGACATTCGGCACAACAACCGTCTCGTATTGCTTCAACTTATCTCGTACAAGGTCTTTCTTAGCAATGACATCGAACTGAATGTGCGCATCGAGCAACGCGCGGCCCATACGCATCCCATCACGAATATGCATGTCATATTCGTAATGCGCTTCATCGGTGTCATAGAGTAGCGCAACCTGGCTCCAAGGCCGCAATCCTCCCAACAGTTCTCCGTTCCCATGGAAGAATTTCGTATAGGCGGCGCGTGTTTGACCTTCACTCGCCCATTGCACAAAAGCGCCTCCCCCGCCTGCCGCAACCTCAGCATAGGCCAAGGCGGTCGTGTGACGGCCATTGAGATAAGGCAACAATGCAGGTTGGACACCGTATGCCAAACACTGTTTGTATTGCAGGGCGTAATCATGAATGGCATCTGCTGCAATCCGGCCCGGTCCATAACTTTCTTCCAACATCATCAGCCGTGTTGCGCGGCTCCAAACATCCAAAGACTTCCCTGCCCTTTCGCGCGGAGCCAGGCCATCCGGGCGCGATATCGATCCCCAATTGGGTACAACAAAAAAATCCGGATTGAATTTCTTGGCCGCTTCCAACATCGCCCCAACATGCTCGGTTACAGTATGTTGAAAGTATCGGACTGTCTCTGCATAACGCAGTCCTTGCCCATTGGTTCCAAGGGGTATGAGTTTGGGAAGAACGGAACCGGAAGGGCGCGATGCAATAAACCCGGAAAACCGGTCCTGATCGACCGGCGCATAGCTGGCCATAATGCAATCATCGACAAACAAGCCGTCATAGCCACAAGCCGCAATTTCCTCGACACAACGCAACTGAAAATTACGCCAATCGGGATCGCCCAAACTCGGTTCGTACCGCCATAAATCGTATTCAGGAGTTGGCTTATACGGATCGAGCGAACGCCGGGGTACTCCGCACCATAAAAGAGGATCCCTCAATGGTTTCGGTCCGAGTTTCAGCCAACTGAGTTTTTCCCAACCATCATAGGTTTCCCAAAATCCCGTGCGCTTTTCATGATCGCCCAGCATGATAGAAGTATTGATGTAAGGAATTATAACTCCCACACCGGTCTTACGCAGTTCTTCAACATAGGCTTTGACCTCAAGAACCTTTTCGCGGTATGCATCTTCTGAAATGAAAGCCGGATACCAATCCCAGAATGATTCGGTCAATCCGAGCATATGATTGATCGGTACCGGCTGATTGATGTGTAGAAGATCCGGAGGCGATTCACGTAAGGAACGCATCAGATTTTCATCAGCCAGCCAATCTCCGTAACCGATAACATACGTAAATGGAACAGTGGTAACGTAACGCTCCTGTTCCTCCACCGGACCGCACCAATGACTCTGTTGTGGCACAGCCGCACCAATCGCGATAGCCGTATACAGAAGCACACCGCTTACCAAATCCATCATCCTTCCCCCTCTCCGAAGCGTGTTTTTTATGATGCCGTGAGCATCAACTCAGTCTCGGTTCCCGGTGGCAATTGATAACAGCGGTGTCCCTTGGGAACGGGTGTATCTAATGACTCAAGACTGATTTTCTCCTGATCGGATACGATCAACTCACCGCTGCAACCGGTTGGCAATGAAACGGCAATCCGCCGGTTTCCCAATGGGCCTTGGGCCTGAAAACGGATTGGGCCTTGCACGGTACGCGCCGTTAGATTGAGTTTTTCAAGATCGCCCAGTTGCGGACGGATCGCACAACGCTTAAAGCCCGGCTCAAGCGGACGAATACCGGCCACACTCATATAGAAGATATACAGAGGAGAGAGCGGGCAATGACTCCACTCTGAACTTGTTGTATCCGGTTTCGCCACCCAATCCTCTTGCAGCGTGTTATTGAGCCGAACCGAATCCATCGCCATCCATCGCGTACGAAAATCATGCAAAACGGTATCGATACGTCCGGCTTTGGCCAAAGCCCACAGACGCCATCCGGCATTGGCCGGATATGAGAAGCCCATTTGCGGCGGACAATCCACCAACAGTTTTGTGGCGGCCTCGATATTTCCATCGGGGCATTGGTCAAAGAGTATCGCCGTAGCCAGCGAACGGTCACAAAAACGGCCCGTGCCTTCTTCATACCGCCAAGGCAGATTGGTCATAAAGATACCGTGTTCTTCATCCCAGAAATTCTGGACAACCGCGTCCAATATCTCACGGCCAAAACCAAAGGCCCACGCCGCGCTGTCTGAATCGCCAAAAGCCTGGCATAAGGGAGCTAACGCATGTTGCAACATGGCCGCCGCATAAAGATTGAACGGGCACTGCTTGTAACGTTCCTTCGGGTAGGCTTCATGGTCAAGCCAAACACAAGGCGTCCCAATGTTCTCGACAGGCAATAGACCATCTTTCAGTTGACGGCTTTTAAGATATTCGACAGAGCGAATAAGGCGCGGGAAAGGTTCTTCAATGGCTTTCAGATCGCCGGTATATAAATAATGATGATAATTATCGAAAACAAAACCAATACCATGATCCAGGATCGGTCCCCATTTGGTGAGATGCAATTGTCTCTCCATAAAACGGCATAAACGGTCATACGCCGGCCAGCAATCCAAAAAGTAACCTTCCTCAGTAATGCCCTGGCTGTAGCTCTTTAAAAACCGCGCGGGAAGCCGTGTCTCGCCAAATCCCAGATAGACCGCATGAATCTGATGTCCGCAATCACCACTGTATTGCTGGCGTTCCCGGGCCATGCCGTCAACAATGATATCGATTGCGGAGTTATTTAGCGTATTGACAGAAGCATTCAGCAACATCTGCAAATTCGAATCCGAACATTCAATCTGTACAGGATCGGGCCATGGGAAAATCCGCCGGCGCGCACCCACATTGCGGATCGTCACTTCACCTTCAGCGCCATGAATATGCAACTGAAGCCAACGGAAACTCTCATAATCGAATGTCTCGAATGTGTTGACACCCTCTTTGCAAATGAATCGCGACCAAGAGTGATAATGCGTATTCAACAGCGCCGGTCCACCGGGTTCATGCGCCTCATGTACTATAACTTCGATAGTCGTTCCTTCAGGTGCTTCAATCGTAAAATAGGGCCAACCGACCAGCTGTTCTTTTAACTCAAATGTTAAAGCAGCCCCGCGCTTGCCATCCAATTGCACTTTCCAAACATCCGGTCCGGCCTCTTTCGCACAAGATTTTCGTTCGGCCTCAAAAGAATCCGGTGTCAATGATTCAAAATACTCTTGCGGTGGACGATTCCACTGTATCCACATGGACTCGGTGAGCCGCTCTATTTTTACATCCGGTTCATCGAGCAAAGGGATACTCCGGGGTGAGAGATAGGCGGTATCGGAATCGCCGCGCATTTCCAACATATATTCTTCATAGGAGCTGCAAATCGGCGGTTTGTCGGTGGGACAATCCAGTTCCATCGCTTCCAACCAATCGGCTCCGGCTTCATATCCCGCGCCACACCAGCCATCCGGGTATAAACGAGCGTCGAATTCCTCTTGCAGCGCGCGTAAATACCAGCGTGTGTAATGCCCCGGCTGCCAGCAGCGGGCAAGCATGGATTGCCACGATCCATCTGAAACCACCTGCAACGTTTCGCCGTTTTCTAATTCAATCTCTAAACGGAATATGAAACCCGGTTTTCCCAACGGCCAGGTACCATCTCCCCGGCCATAAAACAACACCTCGCATCCGATGGCGTTTTCTCCCGCCTGGAGTTGCTCTGTTAAATCAATTGGATCCGCTTCCATCCAACGCGGATCGCAAGGCGCGGGCCCCCACTGCACCCGTTTGCCATTCACATGCAAACGATACCGGCTATCGGCCAGAATCCAGCCGGTAGCCTTTTGAGGCGCGGATGGCAAATTCAACACACGGCGGAAGAACACAAACGTGTTTTGTAGACAACGCTGTGAGGGATACCAAATCCATTTTGCAGGTTGCAGATTAAAAGACGCGGAAACCATTTCACTCTCCACAATAATTTTCGGGTTGATCCTTTTGGCTATTTTGCAGGCTGTGATTTCAAAGCGCAAAAATTGCCACAAAAGCGTGGACGCATTCTAGCAGGGATTTGGAGGGGGCCGCTATCGGGAAAGAGCGGTTTTCGTTGCGGGTATGAGGCGAATCAGGCGTTCACCTGCAAAAGCTGATCCCAACGCGTGGTATAGCCGGGAGATCGGTATCGCTGGCGCATACGCCAATAGGGATCGATACCAAGAGCCGCATGTTGCACCGTTCCCGCCCCCATACGGAGATTGACACGATCCACAGCCCGCATCAGTCTTGCCGCGCGTGAACGGTCGCAACGGTCCCAAAACAAAGGCTGTGAGAACGTATCCTGCACCAAATCGGTCAGCATCACCCCGGCGCGTTTATAGCGATATCCGGGGCGGTAGAGCCGTTCCACAGCCAAACCGGCCTGGTAAATGAGTTCGGTCGTATCGGCTGTCGGAACCGGGAGTTCAACCGAGGATGAATTCGCGTATTGCGGCTCATCTTCCCGAAACTGATTCGTACGCACAAATACAAGAAACGTCCGTACCAACGAACGCTGTTTGCGCAGTTTTTCGGCCGCCCGGGAGATAAACGTGGCGACCGCTTCTTTCAAATCCGGCAGTGTCAGAATGGGAGCACGGAACGAGCGGGTCGAGGCAATTCCTTTTTTCGGGGGAGGCGCATCCTCCAAATGAAGACACGAGATTCCGCACAATTCATGAACCAACCGAACTCCCACAATCCCCATCTGTTTCTGAATCCATTCCCGGTTGGCATTGCGCAACTGCCAAGCATTATAAATCCCCGCTCGCCGCAGACGCCGCGCATGACGGTATCCGATTCCCCAAACATCGGAAATATCGACTGAAGACAGAACCGCTTCCCAATCGGCGCCGTAATCAACACAAAACACACCATCCCGAAACAATTCTTTTTTGGCAATCCGGTTTGCGATTTTGGCCAATGTTTTCGAAGGCGCCACACCAATCGACACCGGAATCCCCGTATATTGCCTCACCCTGGCCTGCAAATCTCGAACGCTGTTTTCAAGCGATTCAGGAAGTGGCGAGGGGATACGAAAAAACGCCTCATCGATGGAGTAGACTTCAACATCCGGCGAAAAGGTTCCCAGAATTTGCATCACCCGAGATGACAGGTCGCCATACAATGGATAATTGGATGAATAGTAATGCGTCCCTGTTTTGCGAATAAATGCGCGAATCTCATGGAATAGAGCCCCCATAGCAATCCCGAGTTCTTTGGCTTCAGGAGAACGGGCAATAACGCACCCATCGTTATTGGAAAGCACAACAACCGGCTTCTTCTCTAATTTCGGATTGAAAACCCGCTCGCACGAGACATAAAAATTATTGCAGTCGATATGAGCGATGAGACCGGAATCCGGTTTATACGGAATGGATGACATACGTCACAATCCCCCAAATGAAAAAGTCGCGCTCCTCACCAATAACAATCGCCGGATATTCTTTGTTGGCCGTTTCCAGCACCACACACCCATTCCGGCGGTGAAACCGCTTAACCAGCATTTCGCCATCCACGGCGGCCACAACGACACGCCCCTCCGCTTCGGAAATCGAACGGTCAACAATCAAAAGATCCCCATGATGAATGCCCTCAGCGTCCATCGAGTCGCCGGATACGCGAACAAAAAATGTCGCTACATGATTGGCAATGAGATGCTCGTTCAGATCCAGCGGCAACTCCAAATAATCATCGGCTGGCGAAGGAAACCCGGCGCAGGCGCGTCCCTCACTCTCAGGCCGGGCATGTGTGGCTCGCTTCGCCGATGTATCGTCATCAAAGTACATCATAGTCACCAAAAGATGAACTTATGTTCACTAATCTACGCCGCCAATCCCACAGAAGCAAGATCGAATATCGAATAAAGCCTGCTCCCTGCTTATATTGTGATGTAAATAAAATTAGGGATTGGAAATATCATAATTAACTGATAAGGAAAGACTTGAGTCTCTGCTGACAAGTTGCCTGCAAGTTCCCCCGGGACAGGTCTCTTGCCAGGCGGCATAGATAGAATCGCGAAAAGGCGCTTGGCCCGCCCGGCTGGCGAGATGGTCCCAAAGCGCAGTACTGATATCCCGGCAGCTGGTTTGCGGATTATCAGTATTTTTATCAGTTAGGAGCAAAAAATCGCCATTGAGATGCAACGTAAGCGTCTCGATAAATCCGGGTGCATAACATTGATCGAGATAAACCGTGGCCGGACCGGAGCCCAGCAGGTCGGCAAGCCTCGAAGCGGTAAGCGGACGGTCCCGCAGCATCACGCACGCTTCGCCATGTTCGCGGCCGGAGCTGTGTAGCAGTGCGCCATGTCCCGTTAAGTAAAAAAGCCCCACAAAATCGCCATCCCGCCGGATATCCTCAAAGGTCTGTAAGACCTCGGCAAGCCTGGGAGGCTCGGAACCATCTCCCAGACAAATAATCCGCTCCACCCCCCAATTCATAAGCGCCTCATACGCCATTGTAAGGTTCGCTTGGTGGCGGGGTGAGGGATCGTTATTCAGCAGAACCGCTACGCCATCCGGACCGGAGTTACGGCCCCCTGCACTATTCCGCTCGGGCTTTGGAATCAAAGCAGTCCCCGCCAGCAGCAAACTCACAACAAGCAGCGTGGCCCGGGCCGTAGGAGCAATATAGAAAAGATGCTTAACACTCATTTTATCAACGAGATAGACAGTTACTATCTTATATAAGTATAGTCGCTAATTATGGATATGTCAATTTATGCGACAAAACGAATTTACAAAACCGGATTAGGCAATTCAGAAAAACTCAAATCATGGCGAGGGCAATCAGGATTACAGCTCATCTTCATGGCAAAGTGAAAAAGGAAGCAAAAGCGAGGAACCAACTGAATGTTAATGTTGAATGAATATGCCGATGGGGATCTTCGCCCAAAGAAAACGCCCCAGTTTCAAGCCGGGCAGTTGGTGCGGCACCGGCGTTATGGCTACCGGGGAGTCGTTGTGGAGGTTGACACAAATTGCAGGGCCAATGAGGCCTGGTACCAGAAGAATATGACCCAACCGGACCGCAATCAACCTTGGTATCACGTGCTCGTTCACGATACGGAAACAACAACCTATGCGGCTGAAGAGAATCTGGAGCCTGAGCTGGATGCAAGACCGGTACGTCATCCCTTGGTGGAATTCTTTTTTGATTCGTTCCTAAACGGAGCCTACATCCGGAACAACCGCCCCTGGATTATCATGTAGCCGCTTCCCACAGATACAAAAACAGGACATACATGATTTGGCTAATTAATGGCTACCATTCGGCTATTAATTGGCTACTAATGGGATTGTCACAATCAGGGTGCGGAGATCCACTCCTCATTGAAACGCACGTGTTTAACCGTCTTGAGATTGTAGCTATAGGTCACGTGCAAAGAGCCATCTTTGGCCTGGATGATTGAGGGGTAATCGAACCGCCCGTTGGGGATGTTCTCGATATTCTTTTTCACCGGCCAGGTACGGCCTTCATCTTCCGAAATCGAAATTGCCAGGATATCGCGCGGGCCGTCTTCTTTGTCGTTATAGACCATCGCCAACCGTCCGCTTTTCAGCATGATGGCCTCGATCCCAGCGCCGGGATTGGGAAGCGAAGTCGATTCAACCGGCGACCAAGTCATGCCGTTATCATCCGATTCGCTACGTTTAATGCGATGGTCATCGGAACCGTCTCTGAAAAACGCCGCAAGTTTTCCACTCTTGAAACGAACAACGGACGGTTGCGTGATCTCTCCACCAGGAACCGCTTTGGAGATCGTCCAAGTTGCACCGCCGTCTTTGGTCATAGCCATAGCAGGCACCGAAAAATTCTCATTCGAAAGCGGCACAAGCAACGTCCCATCAGGCAAAACCAAGGGATGCGCCCGGGGCATCCACCCCAACCTGCGGGAGAAAGGATTGTTGAGCTGTTCCAACATCTCCCGGGCCATTTTCCCTTTTGAATTGTCCCAATCGGCATCACGCCGTAGTTCATTTGCCAAACGGGCGACGACTTCATCAAAGCCATTGGGATGAATTACAAGAAAACTCTCGCGGTCCCATCGGGGCGGACCGGATTTTTGGTAGTCGGAAGAAACTTTGTAACACAAAAGGCCGCTGCCCCAAGTTTCAATGGGAGCGCCCAACATTGCCGGATGAAACAACCACAGCCGTTCCTCCCGGTCAATCACCATGCATGGATTGTTATCGGATACCCCAAATGTATCCGACATGACAAAGGTCTCTTCCCACTCGGTCCGCCCGTTGGACTTTCGCGATGCGCCGATGCGGACATCGTCGCTTTTATCGGCATCCCGCGTGTAGTAATAGTCATCGCGGGGCTCACCATTCTCATACCAAACCGCCAGAAGATCGCCGTTCGGGCATTCCACAATGCACGAGGCATGTACATGGCCATGGCTCTGTTTTTGGGGATCAAAAATATACTCCGATTCAAAAAACGGCTCCGCGCAAACATAGGTTGAGCAAAGCAGGACGAGAACCAAGATGCCGGATGTCAAAATCTTCATGGCGTTTACTCCTTAACACATTGAGTTAACGGCGGGGGATTTCGCGAACGTAGACATTCTTGAAATAAAGCGTGTTGCCGTGGTTCTGGAGTTCGATCTGGCCTGAGGGATAAATCGGTTTGTCGCGTTCCCAATAATTTTCCATTACGACATTATCCACAACCAGCTGACCGTTGAGATACACGGTAACCCGTTCACCCACCATTTTGATATAGAAGGTATTCCACTCTCCGATAGGATTATCGGCGGTAACCAACGGCTTGGAGGGATTTATCTTGTTGTTATAGATACCACCGGAACCGAGTCCGTTCTGATGGGCCGGATCCCAAATCTGAACTTGGGGTGAGCCGCGCAGATAAATACCGCTATCGCCATTTTCTTTGATTTTAAAATCAACATACAGTTCAAAATCCTCGTAATCTTTGGCAGTGCAGAGACTGTCGCCTTTGCCGTCAAAAACGAGTGTTCCATCGATGACCTGCCAATGATCGCGCATACGCTGATCGGCTTTGACTTGCTCTGCAGCCAATTCTTGAGGCGTCATCTGGGCACGTTTTACCGGATCGGCCACCAGGCCCTTCCAACCGGTCAAATCCTTGCCATTAAATAAAGCCGTAAATCCCCGGGGGGGATGATTGTCACGTTTCGCAACAAGCGAACAGCCGCCGAGTGACACAAGCAGAAGCGGCATTACAAAAGCAACAGTCTTCTTCATCGAATTTCTCCATAGTAAGAAACAATATGCCCAAGCGCGCGATATCTTGTAGCGCTCTTAGGACGGCAACAATTGAGTCAGTATAAACATCTTTGAGAAAGAATCGACCCGGAGTATGCCCCAAATCCAACAGTGACGTAGAAAAACCAAGCCTCCCTCAAGACAGGACCATGATCGTCATGTCATCTTTTCTCTGTAATAATTACAATGAAATCCCCCTGCGGGCGCCGTTCAATTATGGGAATCGGCTTACAGTCTTGTCAGCTGACCGATTAAGGGAAATAATCGTTTAAATCCTTGCAGATCGATTCGTTCTACAATCCGGTGACATCACATGAACGCTAAAATTATTTCCCTGACAACAATTGCAATTATCGTTCTGGCGGCCTTATCCGGCCCCTGTGCCGGCTGGCCTACATTCCGCGCAGATCCGGCACGTACGGGCTATACCGATGAGAGCCTTCCCAGCCAATTATCGATCCAATGGATACGGCAATCGAATCATGCCCCACAGCCCGCTTGGGCCACCGAACCGAGAATGCCCTTCGATCATGCGTTCCACACCGTCATCGCGGATGGAACGCTGGTTTTCGGTGATTCGGTTGAATGCAGCATCAATGCCATCGATGCGGTCACAGGCAAAGCCCGTTGGTCCTATGTCACAGATGGGCCGATCCGTTTCGCCCCGGCGGTATGGCAAGACCGTGTCTTTGCGGTGAGTGACGATGGCTGTCTTTATTGCTTATCTGCTCGTGACGGTCAGCTTTTATGGAAAAAACGCGGCGCGCCGGAAACACGCATGGTTTTGGGAAACGACCGGATGATCTCCCGTTGGCCCGCGCGGGGTGGCGTGGCTGTTTTGGATGGAATTGTCTATTACGGAGCAGGCATTTGGCAAAGCGAAGGCATCTATTTATACGCGCTCGATGCAAAAACCGGTGAGCCGGTTTGGACAAATGAAACGGCGGGGGGGATGGAAATGGACCAGCCTCACGGCGGAGCGCGCGCGAAAAGCGGCGTAACCTCCCAAGGGTATCTGGTTCTCTCCGGCGATCATTTTATTTTGCCGACCGGACGAGCTATACCCGCCGGATTTAACCGTAAGACAGGTGAATTCCTGTATTACCATCTTCAAAAATATTCTCCCAGCGGTGGCACCCGTACCGCCGCCGATTCCGAGCATTTCTTCAACCTGGGCTACAAAGAAACACTGGAAATTTTCAATCTCAGCGATGGAGAACGCAACGCGAAACTTAAAGCAACCGCGATTGCTATTTCACCCGAAGCGGTTTGGTTGGCCGGAAAAGGCACAATCGGGAAATACACATGGGTAGAAGTTGAGAAGGCGGATAAACGAGGGGAAAAGTATAAGACAAAAGAACTACAAGAAGTCTGGAAACATGAAATCAAAACCGCAGGAACCGAACTGATTATTGCGGGAAACACGCTTGTATCGAGTGGGGACCGGCAAGTCTGTTTGCTTAACAAAGAAACCGGCGATGAGTTATGCCGGTTTGAAGTCGATGGCGCTCCATTAGGCTTGGCAGTGGCGGATGGGAAACTCTATGTCAGCACAGACCAAGGCAGCATTTACTGCATGGGCAAAGAAAAGCCGCAGCAGCAAATCGTCCATAAGAAACAATTGGATACAAACTCATATGGCGACAATCAAAAGTTCGCCGAAGCCGCCGAAGATAGTATCCGCAAAACGAATGTCACGGAGGGTTTCTGCTTGGACTTGGGATGCGGCGCCGGTGAATTGGCCTACGAGTTAGCCAAGCGCACCGATCTGCAAATTTGCGCCATCGATCCTGATCCCAAAAATGTTGCCGAAGCGCGAAAGAAACTCATCGCGGCGGGGCTTTATGGAACCAAAGTCATCGTGCACCAAGGCGATCTATCTGCAACCGGCTATCCCGATTACTTCGCGGATTTGATTGTCTCCGGCCGCTCGGTGCTTGAGGGAGCGCATGCGGTCCCGGTTCTGGAAATGCGCAGATTACAACGTCCTTATGGAGGCATGACGTATCTCGGTTCAGCGGAGAATGCCAAAGTAACCAGCCGTGATGCGCTTTCCGGTGCGGCCAACTGGACCCACCAATACACCAATACAGCTAATACCTGTTGTTCTTTGGATGAAATTGTCAAAGGGCCGCTTGAGGTTCTTTGGTTTCGCGATGCCGATCAAGACATGCCTCAACGGCACGGACGTGGTCCATCGCCGCTTTTTTATAACGGTCGTCTGTATGTAATGGGCCTCAATGCATTGCGTTGTGTCGATGCTTACAATGGCCGCACATTGTGGGAATATCCGTTCCCGGGAATTCTAAAAGCCTACGACCAAGACCACCTGATGGGCACGGCCGGTACCGGAAGCGTTTTCTGCATTACGCCGAATGGCGTCTATGTCCACCAAGATGATCTATGTTATCGCATCGACTCAACCACAGGCGAGCTGTTGGATAAGTTCTCCGCGCCGCCTTTGCCCGATGGAACACCAAGCACCTGGGGATATATCGCCAGTGTGGGAGATACGCTGTTCGGTACGGTTGCCGATACCAGTCACATTGTGAAGTGGCGGTACCTGCAAGGCGATATGAGTAGTCAGTTTACGGAATCCAAATCGTTGTTTGCAGTCGATGCGCGTACCGGAAAACAGAAATGGGTCTTTCACGCAGAAGACTCCATACGTCACAACACAATCGGTATAGGCGACGGTTTGATCTATCTCATCGACCGTCCGTTGGCGGTACAAGACCGAATTGATTATGAGAAAAAGAAACGGCGTGGCGAATCGGGAAAAGAAGAAGAGGTCATTCCCGAGCACCAAACGGGAACCTTATATGCATTGGATATGGAAACCGGCGATGTCGTTTGGAAAAAGGAAAGCGATATCTTTGGAACACTCTTAGCGGTCAGCGTGCCAAGCGATGTCCTCCTTATGACTTACCAACCCACACGCTTTCGATTGGATTCGGAAATCGGCGGACGTATGGCAGCGTACCGCGCTTCGAATGGCGAAAAGATGTGGGACATCAAAGCCGAATACGCATCGCGTCCTCTAATCAATGGCAATTTAATCTACGCGCAGCCGAGCGCTTGGAATCTACTTACCGGAGAGCAAACGGAATTCAACTTCAGCCGTTCCTATGGATGCGGAACCATCGCCGGCTCAAAGAACATGATGGTCTTTCGATCCGCCACGCTGGGTTACATCGATCTCACAAAGGGAGAGGAGACCCACAATTACGGCGGTGTCCGTGCAGGTTGTTGGATTAACGCTATTCCGGCGGGTGGTTTGCTCTTGGTTCCGGATGCGGTCAGCGGCTGCGTTTGTAGCTACCAAATGCACGCTTCCGTGGCCCTGCAATCGAGATAACGCAAGAGATTAAATCTCAAAGGGTCTCCGGATGCCGGTCAATCAATGGGTTTCATCGGGATTGATAAGTCTCCCCGAATCCATATTCATGCGCCGGTTAGCTGTTTGCGCGGCATTTTCATCGTGAGTCACCAGCAAAACCGCGCCGCCTTCATCGGCAAACGTCTTTAAGGCCTGCAAAACAATCTTCGCGTTTTCACGATCCAGATTGCCGGTAGGTTCATCCGCCAAAAGTAATCGCGGCCGGTTTAGAAGCGCCCGGGCTAAGGCGGTGCGTTGCTGCTCACCAACACTCAATTCGGAAGGCACATGCCCCGCGCGTTTTGTGAGTTGAAAACGTTCCAAAAGTTCAAGCGCCCGTGCTTTTGCATCCGGTGTACGAATCGTCATGGAAGGAACCAGAACATTATCGAGAACGCTCAAATAATTCACCAAATGAAAGCGTTGAAATACAAACCCAATCTCTTCCGCGCGTAAACAGGCGCGGCGGTCCGGCGCATAGGCATAGGGTTCCTGATTGACAAGTTTTACCGAGCCGCGATCCGGCGCAAGCAAACCACCAGCGGTCAAAAGCATAGTTGTTTTCCCACAACCACTGGGGCCTTGCACAGCCATAAAATCACCGGATTGCAGTTCCAGACAAACATCTTCGAGCGCGGTCACGGCTCCGTCCGCGCCCGTATATGTTTTGCTGACATGGGTTAACTCAAGAATCGAATCGTTCATTCGCTATGCAAAATATTCGCCGGGTCCTGACGTGCCGCAGCCAGCGCCGGTACCCAGCTGGCAAAGGCCGCAAGCAACGGCGAGCCAATTAAGATGACAACCAACAACCGGGGATCGAGCCAATCGACCGTTGTGCGGATTTCTTTTTCCAATCCGCTATTCAGCGCGCCAAACAACACACCGGCAATATATCCCAGAACCGCTCCGAGAATCCCCAGCAGAGCGGCCCGTAAAATGAATACGAAGAAGATCTGTGCTGATCGAAGTCCTAACGCGCGAAGAATTCCGATTTCAGAACGCCGCTCCCGTACATTGCCAAGCGCCAAAAAAGCAATCCAAGCCACGCAGCCCAGCAGTACCACCGGCACAAACCAGGCGGCAAAATCCTCTCGTTGGCGGCGGAGTTTGGCTTGATTGTCTCTTTCGGCCTCTAAAGCAGCCACGGCCAAAGCCGTTGCCCGGTCCCGGGCTTCCGCGCGTGCAATCGCGCGCGTCCCAAACTCGACCACCTTGGTTCCCGGCAAAATACGAGCGACTTCGCTACGTATGGCAGGAAGATCGTTTCCGGCGCAATGACATTTCAAAGCCAGAATGGCATTGATTTGTCCTTGTTTGTCGAGAAGTTTTTGAGCGGTGGCAAGATCAATCCAGACGGTAATGTCGTCTTTGGTTCCGCGTTCAGGATGACATTCGCTCACGGTAAACGTTTCGCCAAGCAGTTGAACCTGTTCACCGGGTCCAATCCTCAAACTGTTTGCCAACTCATAGCCGACAACCATCATGCCCGGCGGGACGGCATCTTGAATCGGCTTTTTGGGATCGAGATGTGCCAAAGGAACTTCGCCACGTGTACCCATCAAAACAATCGTGCGTTTTTGTTCCGGCCATTTGATTTTTTGTTCCAGGCTGGGCAATAGATGACGTACGGTTAAGATATTCGAGTTGGCAAGTTTTTCGACATAATCTTCGGGCATATATTGAGAGGCATACCCCTCGGCATAAAAATCGCCAAGTTCCTGCCCTTCCGGCAAGATCAGAATATTGAAGCCCATGTTTTTGGTCAGCACCCGGACACTGTCCTCATAGGCTTTCATCTCTTCGCGGGTTTTGGCCTCTTTTTGAGCCAGGATACTTTGTGTACGCGCGTCATGCGCTTTGAGCAAAGTGAGTTGGGCAACCAAAACTCCTACGGCAATCAGAACAGAGAATACGCCTAAACCGAAATTAAATTTCCGATGGAGAATTTCACGGAAGATCAATCGCCAAATGTTCATTGCAATTCAGATAATCAAACCGTCGCTCGTGACACGCTAGCGGAACATTTTCACCGCAAACACAACTGATCCGGCAATCAAAACACCCAATGCGATGAGCAAGTTGCGCAGCAAAGCGTTGCCGCCGGTTGAAACGGAAACGGAGCCGTTCTCGTTTCCTTGCGATTCGGTGACTGTCGTTGTCAAAACAGAAGCCGAAACCGGTGAATCATTCTGATCTGACTCTAGAGATAGTTGGGATTCCCCGGAAGAGGTTTCTGAGAGTTCGGGCAAACCGACAAGCGGCGGTATCTCAAGATCGAGTTCAAACCGGTTTTCGATAGAGGAATCCCAATCCACAGCCATCAATAGGTCGGTTCCGGGATTGAGTTCTTTAACTTGGCAGGAGCAGGGGCCAATGATGAACGCGCAGGCTTCACGGACATTGTCCTCTGTGATTCCCTCCCCCACCAATGCATAAAGCACACGCCCCTGTCCGAAAATAGGAAAGACCATCGGCTGGTCGGCATAGTCGCTGGCGAGATCCGGTTCGCTGGCTAAAAGCACATTGCGCAAAAACATTTCTTCAGGATCGTTCTTAGCAATACGGAGTGTTGTAAACTCCAGCCGTATCACCGGGCCATCTACACCGTCGCCAATCGGCTCCCCGGCCGGAACCGGAAGTTCGAGTTCCGTCGGCATTGTCTCAAGGAAATTTCCAAGATGTTCAAACGCCGCATCGTCTTTTGCTTGGTTCCCGCTATCGACAAAAACCCAAACAGCGGAATAGCCATCCAAAAGTCTTGCAGCAATTTCCTTGCGTGCCGGAGAATCGATAATTCGTTGCGCGTTTTCCTTGGTAAACGCTCCGGACCAAACACCACCGGCATTTCCCGCTTGATGCGGAGAACGCACAACCATCCAGGGCATCGCCTCTGCGTGTTGTGCGGCCCAAAGGCTGGCAACACCGTCATCCAAATCGCCCGTAACATCGGTCTCTTCTAAAAAATACCGCGGCGCCAGCCCACTCGACTCCGAAGAATCTTCCAGCCAATCCAAGATAAGACGCTGCTCACCTGTAAGGGTTCCATCATGAAAGACATGAATCTGATAAGGATCGGCAGGCCAACGTTCCAGAGCGTAACGAAATACGGGAATACTGCATGATTGAGCATACAATGAAGAAAAGACCAGCAGTCCCCAAAGATACAAAAAAGCAAACCGGCCTATAAACCGGTTTTGTATTCGCTCCGGCTGTGCAAACCGCATCGCCGGAGAATTGGGAAACCACTGATTCATCATCGATTTCGAGTACATTACCTAAAAGTGAAAAATGGAATGAAACCTTAGAAGTGGTTTCAAAACTCCTTCAGGGCTACCAAGACTCCGACAACCTAATTCGAAAAGTACTGAAACGGCGGCTCATCAGGAGATTCGCCCTCCCTCGACCATTCTTAGCCTGGAGTTTTGAAACCACTTCTAACACAAAAAGAGTCTAACATAGCAAGAAGGGGGTGCTAAGAGATGCACCCCCTCATGGCTTTCACACAATATTACGGGAAACGAATCACCCGGATTTCAAAAACAAATACACCAGGTATGGCGATCTTATTTCGGAGCCGGGATGTACTCCTTCAGTTGGCTCGTACATGTCCACGCCGGACGTGTATTGTCGTCCCACGATACCGGCTCGAATGCGTATGCTTCTTTAAGCATGTGCTTCGTTTCGGGATCGTACCAAATATCCTGAGTCGATTTCATGGCCACCGAGCGTTCATCGCGGGTGAATGTGAATTCCCATTTGGTTTGAATGCGCACGCAATTCGCAAATTGACCGGCGGGAACTTCAACATCTTCATCAGCCAACCGCTTGGCAATTATTTTCAGCGGAATTTTGCGGTCTGAATCGCCCCATGTGATCTCGATGTTATAAGTTTTCTCTTGCTCCGGTTCTAAATCGATAAATCCGGCCGGTAATCCCGGATCAAATTGAATCAATGTATCTCCGGCGCGTTCCCGGGGGATACTCTTATCTTCATAGATATAAAACAGCACTGGAGTGTCATCATAGTTTCCCCATGACTCCCTTAGCAACCAATACTGTTTTTGGTTTTCATCTGTCTCAAAAGAAATTGTTTTGCGGACACGGTCACCATAAACATTCTCATTGCCCACCCACGGACGTGGACCTTTATGCTCATAGATCCACTTCTCTCCGGCTTCGTACAGGTCTTCGGCCGGGACCGTTGGTGTGAACATCGCGGCAACGATAACCGCAACGAAAAAATAACCGGCATGTTTCATGACGCCACTCCTTCCAAATGTCAAAGTTCCTGCTGCACGATACCACAGCATCAACAGAAAATCTCAGAATAATTTCCCGCTGAACAACGACAGGACTCAACCATGGCCGGAAGCCTGCGAATTCGTCTAATTAGTCGAGATTTTGTGCGAGTTCTTCAGCCGTGACAGAAGAAGCAATGCCATCCGCAGGGACCTCAGCACCCGCTGTCCAAACTAAGGCATTCAATACCAGCTTCCGGTAGTTGTCATCGCCCCAGCTTTCATGGAAATGGCCGCCGGTGAAACCGAATCCGCGTCCGCCATCAGGTCGTTCCACAGCCCAAGCCAACACTTCCGCACGGCCCGGATGCTTTGCGGCAGCTTCTGTCCGGCGTACATCATCCGGAGGAGTCGCAGCCAGAATCGTCTTGATACCTTCCATCTCCGGACGAAAGCGGATGTTGAAATACCATTCGTCTTTCAGTGTGAAATCCTTCACGCCCCGGCAAATAGGATGATTCGGAAGGTTTTTGAATTCGGCAATCCAATGCGGATTGGTTGAGAAGCCGGTTTCGTAGTAACCGCCGATCCAATCGAGTAGTTCTTTGCCGCCACGCTCTTTGGGAACTTCAACTGCATAATGCAGGCAGGCAATACCCGTACCTTTTTTGGCAAGCGCATCGAGCTGTTGTAGACGATCCCCTTGGATAATCGGGTGTCCTGCGCCGCCGTCCATAAAGAATACAATTGCATCAGCGTTATCGTATGCGCTGGGATCTTGCGGCCAGCCGTTCTGATAGCGTGCCGTCACAATTCCGGGAACCGAATCCAGCCATTTTTTCAACAAAATGGTACCGGCATTGAATTCATGAAGGCCATGACCGTGGCTGGGGGGGCCTGCCACCAAAACGATCTTTTTGCCATCTTTCAGATTCATCCGCTTTAAACGGACATCCTTGATTCGAATTGTCATCGGGTTGCCGACATGGAGTTGGAACGCGAGAATCCCGGACATGGAACGTTTGTCCACTTGCTCGTCCGTAAACTCCATTGTAGTAACGCCGTTGATTTTGTGGATCAGATGATTGCCACGGGCAATGATGGTGTATTCGTTCCAATCCTCTTTTTTGATGTTCTTTTCAATATCTTTGGCGTCGGCAAATGTTTCGACGACTTTTTTCTCGCCTTCCGCGCTCATCAAAACTTTCTCGCCGCGAAGAGCGAGAATGCCCCGGCCCTTCTCTTCATACAAAATTCCGGAGTAGTTATCGCCCGCTTCAAAATCGCCCTGATATCCACCCGAAATCCAATCGCCGAAATCTTTGCTTCTGTATTGAATGCCTGAATTCCCGCCAACAATCATGATCGACAATCGAAGTTCGAAATCATCGACTTCGCCCTGCCGCCAAAACAGGAAGGTGTTGTGTGTAATTTTGGTTTCAGGGGTTGTACGCCCGACAATAACGCCGTCTTCAACAGACCAAAGCCGGGGATCGCCATCCCATCCGGTGAGATCTTTGCCGTTAAAGAGGGATACGAATCCTTCTTCGCCGGCTTCCGAGGCAATGGCAAAGCCAGCCGAAAAAACCAAACAAAGCGTCGAAATGCACACCAAACAAAGTGAAATAGAACGTGAATTCATGGACTTAATGCTCCTTTAATTGGATCGCAAGTAGCAAAGAGGGTAGCAGACTCACTCCAGGCTTTGAACAAAGACAAAAACACCGCCCATCCTGCCAATAACCTGAACCGGGCGCAAAATTGGGCAAAATGGAATCTTTTATCCCTCAGCCGCAGGAGATTGCACTGTGTCCGGAATGCTGTCTTCGTTTACAGGATCGGGAGCCGCAGTGGCCGTCGGCTGGGGAGTCGGTGTCAGAGAAGGGGTCGGAGTTGATGTGGGTGTAGGTGTTGGCGTAGGCGTGTGCGGAGCATAGACATAGGTCTCGATTTTGCTGGCATTGATGACCAATCCATACCCTGCAAGCAAAGCCCGAAGCACATTCTCGTCGATCTGATCCTTATCCCACTGTTTGATCTTTAACGCCGTCTCAGCATCGAATGTCAGTCCAACATAACTAAATTTGCGCTGAAGTAGAGCATCGATTACGGGTTGTTCATCCCAGACTCCCTGCTCGTAGAGCTGCGTGCAGATAAAGGGCTGCCACCAGGGCTCGTGACCGGCAGCCAAAGCTAAACCGGGACGCTCGGCTAAAACCGGGCTCTGCGCTTCTTGATACACATAGCGTAATTTGCGCGCTTCCAACTGTTCTTCTTCACTGGGAGACCACGCCCAGGCAAACCATCCGCGCCCACCGGGCCAATGAACGGTTGCAAGCAGCTGCATGAGAAGCATGCAGGTAATAAAAAGAGGAGTCTGGTAAATCGGAAGACTGTCCCGCTTAGCCGATGCCTCCATGCTCTCTGCAATGAGAAGCCCCGTGCATACTGCACAGGCCACAACCATCTCAAAGAAATAATTGGGACCGGAGCCGACTTTCCCTACCGATAATGCCGAAAGCGCGGCGAGCACCAAATAAACGGATGGCAGGTCACGCCTTCCGGTCCGACGGGATTCGAGTAGATAAACAAGCGCCAAAACCGACATCACCGGCGTCTGCCAGAACCACCAACGGTAGTTGATGACAACATCCATGAGCCGGAATTCGTTGACATTAGAGATTAGAACCTGCTCAGTGAAACGTCCTCCGGTAAGCAGATGCGCAATCCCATAAAGAACAATGGTTACGGCGAGATAAGCAAAAAACCAAAGCGAGGCCTGACGCCGTTGTTCACGCAAGATTCCATAAATAAAAGCTGCAAAGGGCGCGGCAAGGAATGTAGGTTTGGTATACGTCGCCAATGCAAACAGAATGGCAGCCAGCCAAAGCAGTTTTTCCCGGTCCACAAGCAGCAACGCAACAGCGGTCAAGAACAACCCCAGGCTGTCCACACGGGCCAGGCTGCCCCAGTGGAAAATATGGAACGTGGCCGGAACCAGTAGTGCGGCAACCAGTGACGGCCACCAACGGTCGGTACGGAAATAGACAAAAAAGAAAACCGCTAACGATACGCCGCCAATCGAAAGAGACGAAACCAAACGTGCCCAGCCCAGCCCCCCAAAGCCGAGTTTGGCCCCCAAAGCCAGAACCAGCGGATAGAACGGCGGATAGGTGTCGACAACATAAGGCGGCTCATCGAGCGGCGGATATCCGCCTTGATTGTTTGCCAGACGGTATCCCTGATAGAGGACAAATCCTTCGATGTTGTCCACATCCCCAGGGAAAGTGATCAGCGTATACGCATGAATGGCGTAAATGACCGCGAAGGCTGCCAATCCAAAGGTGACCGCAACATGCAGAAGACGGTCGTATCGACGGCGTGGGCTTTGTGTTAGGGGCTCAACCATTTTGATGCCCGCCAGCGTATGCGTAATAGGTTCCAAATCCAACGTAAAATCAGCTTGAATGTAATTTTTGATTCACCGACCTGTCTCTCCAGGAATGTGATCGGAACCTCCACAATCCGGAAATTGCGAAGTTGGAGGCTTAAAAGTATTTCACCCACGATTGAGGGCCCCTCGGAGATCAGGTTTTCAAATGGTACGCGGGCTAGGGCTTCACGCCGAAAGACGCGGTAGCCCGAGGTCGGATCGGTATAGTGCAGACCTAGAATGACACGCGATAGCCAGCCCGCTGTTGCACTGTTTGCTTGACGTCTTAGTCCGAATCCCTCAACTTCCCCGCCCTGCATGTAACGGGAACCGAGCACAACATCAGCATTCTCCGCCGCTTTCAGAAGGCGGGGCAAATCTTCCGGCCGATGCGAACGGTCTGCATCCATCTCGGCCACAAATTCCGCTTGGGATTGGGCAGCCGCCCTAAGACCATCCCGTCCGGCCAAGCCACGGCCCCGGGGTGGCGGGCGATGCATTACAAAAACCCGGCCCGGATACTGCTTGGCAAGTTCATCGGCAACCTCGCCGGTGCCATCGGGCGAACGGTCATCCACCACAAGAACACCGAGATCATCCCGCAATGCCAAGAGCTCCGCTACAAGCGGCTCTAAGTTGTCGCGTTCCTGGTAAGTCGGCAGGAAAACAAGAATACGCGGATCCAAATCGCTTCCTCGTTAGAGTTTAAATCAGGTATTCCGGCAAAAGTTCCAAGTATCAATGCAATCCCAGACGTAGAGGCCCCTGAGGCGCGCTGGCCTAAGACTCTATCCGCCGGTACCTTTGCGTCACTATGGCATGTGACAGGAATCGAAGAAAGACAGGACTTTTTATCGCGCTCGGTTGTGCCCTATGTCTAACATGGTTCACCACCGGTTGCGGAAAGTCTGACGATGTGGTGATCCTCCGTGTTAACGGTCAGGATGTTTATGGCAAAGAACTGAACCTGCTGGCCGCAACGGCCTTGGCAAAGCATGGTTTGGTGCTGGATACGCCGGAAGGTGATGCCCAATTGCAGAGAATCGCAGGGAATCTGTACGACTCGCTGATCCGGATCACCATCATCAGCCAGGTGGCCAAAGAAGAATTGGAGCCCGCCTCAGATGAAGTAATTCGTGAGCGGATCCTGCAACTTCAAAAAAGCATCGGCGGGCCCGAACAATATGAGGAGTTTTTGGCCAACCTCAATCTCACTCCCGAAGATTCCATCGAGATTCAAACCAACCAGGAACGGTTTGAACGCTTCCAACAACAAAAAATGGAAGAAGGACGGCCACAGCTGAATGACGATGACATCAAAAACTACTACTTCGCTCATGAAGAGCTATTCCGGTTTCCTCAGCGGGCGCGGGTAAGCCATATCCTTTTCGCCGTTAACGATCCGACACAACCCGAGGAATGGCGTCTAGCGAAACAACGTGCCGAAAAAGTCCTCGAACAACTTAAGCCCAGCGACCAAGAGGCATTTGCCCGCGCCGCATTGGAGCACTCGCAGGATATCAGCAGCGCACCCAAAGGCGGTGATGTGGGTTATGTAATTCGCAATCAATCAAGCCTTCCAGCGGAATTGACCGAAGCGGTTTTCGAGGCCGAACCGGGGGAAATCGTGGGGCCGGTCAAAACTCAATATGGTTTTCATTTGGCGATGGTCACCCAGTCAAAGATGGATTATGAGGAAGCGATTCCATCTGTCCGTAAACTGCTGGAAAGCCAATCCATGGCCGAGCATTTTAATTCTTGGCTGGATGAACAGATGGAAAAAGCCAAGATCGAACGCGTGATCGAACCTCTGGATTATTTCTTGAAAGAAAAATAAGGAAAAGCATCTTCTCGGGCCACAGGTTGAATCCATGCAACTCGATGACGAAATCTGTTGTTGTTACCACGTTCCGAAACGGAAATTGGTCAATTTCATCAAACGTAGAAAACCGAAAGTCGCCTCACAACTTTCGGAGTGCCACGGCGCCGGAACGGGGTGCGGGTGGTGCATCCCTTATTTGGAAGCGCTGCATGAGGCCATGCACGGGCGCGAAATGGAAATCGATCCGGAAAATGTGCTTGGCGAAATGACTCCCGAGGAATATGCGCAAGCCCGTCAGGAATACCTAAAAAAAGGGAAAACACGATAACTCCGGGTTGGAAAATGCGCCGGAATACCCGCACGCTGAATACAGCCAAATAGCCTTATTTAAAACAACAACCACTCTCGTATTTCTCCAACATTTATTCATCAAACTAATTATCGAAATGGAAACCGTCGCTGTCCGCCTCAGCCCCTTCCGCTTCAAGCCTTTGATTAGACAAAACTTATCAACTTTCATTCAGCAAGTTCACTTGCCGCCGCTGGCTGTAGAAGAGCATCCCGTCATGGAGACTATTAAAAATAGTCTTACGGTGATTTACATCAGCTAAATTTTGTTATCTAATGAAAAGGCAATGATGAGTTCATTGCAGCATGGAATAGCACAAGTGGCGGACATGGATTCGAGAAAACGGAGTTCCGGAATGAAACGAACAGGATTTACTCTGATCGAACTTCTTATCGTTGTAGCGATTATCGGAATCTTGGCGGCTATTGCCGTACCCAACTTTTTGAATGCGCAAACACGAGCCAAAATATCACGCTCTCAGGCCGACTTGCGCGCCCTCATCAATGCCACACAAATGCTGCATATGGAACAAAACCGCTGGCTTATTGACGGCAACGATTGCGATAACACACCGGAATGTTGTCATCCGGGAGAGTTTTTTGGAAAAACCTCTTTGGATAGCAATATCAAAATGGTTGCCGGTCAGGCCGATATGCGTTTTAACGGACAGATTTATCTTCCCCTGACAACCCCCATCTCCTACATGAGTTCAATTCCAATCGATCCCTTTGCCAATGGCTTGTTTTATTCTTATGAAGATTATGGTTGTGCCAACAAAGACGGCGGTTGGGCATTGATGGCCGCCGCCGGACCCGATAAAGACAGCGGCGATTGGCACCGTACCGTCGGCGCCGTTCCCTATCATCTCAGCAACGGGCTCACCAGCAACGGCGATTTTTGGTACACGTGGGAATTTCGCAATGGCAGTGGGACAGAATACTTCGAACAGTTCTATTATGCAGGCTGGAGTACGCAGTTCTGACCTTTCCCTGCCCTGCAAGCAATTGCCGGTTCTGAAAATCCCGCTGTGATCGCATTCTGCAGCAAGTTTTTATAAATATCCTTTTATTTAATTCCCTTCTATTGCATTGAGCGTTTCTTGTGCTTCCCGGACCAGACACGGATCCTCGGACTTTTTCACAACGCGGGATAGATAGTATTTCGCCTTCCAAATCTCTTCTCGATAAAAATAGATCATCCCTAAATAGTATTCGTATTGGTCTATCATCACTTCTTTGGCTTCTATAAGGGAACTTGCGCTCCAGGTGATCTGTTCTCGCAATCTATCGTTCTTAAAGTGAATTTCATCTAACAGATCGGCGCCGGTCTGCCCGCGATAGAGTTGCACATTATCTTCGACAAATTGTGTTCCATTCCATCGGTGCGAAGTCGTGACGGTAATTCTATTTGCAGGTGCGTAGCCAAGGGGCATACGGTCGTTAAGTATGAGTATTTCATAGAGTCCATCGTTATCTGAATCTTGATAGAGAAGCGGCCCGCGATACGCGGGAAAGCAATCATGCAAACGGAACCCGGACATACGGCTCAGACCATAAAAATGCAGTAACTCGTTGGCATTATTATTACCGATCTGCCAAGCGCAAAGATACGAACCGCCCAGTACAATAATTGCATCCCGTGTATGACTATTTGTGAGAGGCAAAAGCACAAGGTCCGATGCGCCTTCACCCGGCGGACTTCGTTTGTACCCTGCTGAAGCGGGATATGGGCAACAGAGTTTAGGATAGTCATTAACAGTTATGTTTTCATCGAAAGAGAATATCTTCTGGACATAGTTCTTTTTTAGCGTTGAATTCTCAAATTTCGGTGAGATCGTGCGAGGAATAATCACGCCACACTTTTCGGACCATTGCGTATGTATAACCGAATTATAAAGATCCGGCCCGGTGCGCGTGGCCAACAGGAGAAAGGCTTCACGGAATTTCACATGATCCGGCTCCTCATGTGAATGAACCGTAATCAGGGCCAGCTCACGGACTTCGTTAGGCTTATTGGGATCACAGATAAACGCCGAACATTGCACCCAATACGACGACTTTTGCGGGGGAATGGGCATCAATGCAATATAGTCTTTGCTCACCTCCTCCAATCCCGGATAATCATAGGTCTTGTAAACGATCTCCGTGGAATCCTTGATTGCGAGATTGACTGCTAAAATACAGAGGAGAAATTGATTCGATAGCATCAGCAATTCTCCGATTAATCGTCAGGCCCGAACCTTACCCTCCATATTCTTCATTCTAGTGGAATTTCGTAGACATATCGCTGCTCTCTGTTATACGCTCCCAATAGATGTGAGAATAAAATTCTGGCTGTTTTTCTGTAGTTTGGAACGTATGGGGTGTTGAGATGGCAACGTACAGGCCGGGAATTGTCATTGCGGGTGTTTTGTTCTGTTTTTATGCCTTCAGTACGCAAATTGCATCAGCCGGGATACTCCATGTGCGTCCCGATGCAACCGGGGATGCGAGCGGCAGTGATTGGGAGAACGCCAGCACAAGCATATCCGCCGCTCTCGAAGTGGCATCGTATGGCGATGAGATTTGGGTGGCGGCCGGTACATACCAGGATAATGTGGAACTCAAACCCGGCATACCTCTACTAGGCGGTTTTACGGGAAACGAGACTCTGGTCGAAGAACGGGATTGGGCACGAAACGAGACCAGTATCCAAGCCGAACAAAAAGACCAGCCAACCGTGCAAGGCGCCGATGAAGCTCTTATCGATGGCTTTACTATCAGCGGCTCGGAATATGCCGGCCTGCTTTGCGACTCCGCATCACCGCTGATTCAGAATTGTACGATAAGCAATAACATCAGAGGGAGCGGTTATTCTTCTGGCATACTATGCAATGGCACGGCTGCTCCCCAGCTAACCAATTGCATGATCACCCGAAATTTTGCGTATGAAAGCACTTTACTTTGCCAAGACGCTTCGTCGCCAAACCTTATAAACTGTATCATTATGGAAAATGAGGGTATCGCTGGCGCCGCTATAACGTGCGATGATACTTCAAAGCCGGTTCTTCAGAACTGCATAATTATGCGGAATGTTTCGAGCACGAATGGGACGGTTTACTGCAAAGGGGATTCTTTCTTAACATTAATAAATTGTACCATGGTATGGAATTATGGCGATACTCGGGCATCCGGAGTGCAATGCCAAGACAGTGCATCACTTTCCGCAGTCAACTGCATATTCTGGGATTTGCCAGGCATTGATGCGGATAATGATAATGAAAAAATCAGTGTAACCTGGTCGAATATCCGGGGCGGATTTGAGGGCATCGGGAATATCGATGCCGAGCCGGGGTTTATGGAATCCTGGACTGTTCTTGGTTTTGATTTGCGTCTGATTGAAAACTCACCTTGTGTCGATGCCGGAAATCCCGATTCCAAATGGAACGATAGCGATCTTCCTCCCGGGCAAGGCGGCGCTCGTTGCGACATGGGCGCTTATGGCGGCCCCCTCAATCACGCTTGGATAAATCCGGAAGATACCGGCATTGATAAATGGCTGAGGCACTAATGCAGCCGCAATCGTTTTTTTGTCCCTAAAATGAAAACCAATCATTTACATCTGCGCCCGTTGGTGTTGGAGTCGGTGTGGGTTCATTTGAAAAATCATAGGGATCGAAATCCTTCTGTGGCGAATAAACCAAACCTATTACGTGATAAGACTGAGGAAACCACTCCCCTCCCAGGCGCAACCAAAGCGCCATTACATTTCCCCAATCATCGCGTCCCAAACGGTTGTTGCTGATATCCAATCCTATAAGTTCCGGAATATCCAGAAATGCCGGAAGTTCCTCAAACTCGTTATCTGAACAATTAATTTCACGCAACAGCATAGAATCGCTGATATCCAGCGTGGAGAGCAAATTGTGATCGCAATACAGTTTCATCAATGAGACACACCCGGCAAGATTTAGGTTCACAAGCTGCACGTTGGAACAATCAAGCGACGCCAACTCTCCGCAGCCGGAAATATCTAAAGTGGTGATTTTTCTGGATACACCCCTTCTAAAAGATAATGATCTGAGCGAGCTGCATGAACCGAGAAAAACCTCATCCACCTCAAAAATGTCGCCAACCGAGAATGAGCGCAGTTCATTGCATCCGATCATATTGAGCCGTCTTGCTTGAAGGTTATTCATTTCTACTTGATAGAGTGCCGTGCAATCGGATAAGTCGATTACATCAAATGGATTCCTGTCAATCGTAAACTTCTCCAACCGGGTACATCCCGAAAGATCGAGATTCGTTATTTGATTATCTGCGCATTCAATTGTCTTTAAAGATGAATTGTTCGCAAGATCAATCCCATATAAACGGTTGTTGTTACAAAACAATTCCTGAAGATTATGGCAATCCGTAAAGTCAAGGGCTTCCAACTGATTGCCTTGACAGTCTAGTTCTTCAAGTGAGCCGCAGCCATCCAAAGACATGGCTGTGATTTTATTGGATTCACAAGACACCGATCGTAACGATTCACACCCGCTCAAAAGCAGACTCTCCAAAAGATTGTTTTGACAGTAAAGGCTTTCAAGGTTCGCAAATCCTGAGAGATCGAGAGACGGCAAATAGCAATCATTGCAGCTTAAAATTTTCAGAGCCGATTTGGGAGGCAGAATCAATTCTGATAGGCGCGTCTCCATACAATACAGTTGTAAAAGATTTCCCGATCCGGAAATATCGAGGCGTTCGATATTATTGATTTGGCAGTCTAATAATTGGAGGCCGGGACATTCGGAAACATCCAGTTCCGATAGATTATTTTCATAACATCTTAGTGTTGCTAATGCTGGAGTTTTGGGGACAAAGAGACATTCCAGTTTATTCTCAAAACATTGCAAAATGTTTAATGCCGTACAATGGCGCAAATCCAACTCCATAAGCAGATTTTTGCCGCAAAGTATCTCTTGTAGTTTTATACAATCGGTGAGGTCGAGTTCTTGTAGCGAATTCTTGGAGCAATCCAATGTTTCGAGAGCGACACAACCATGGAGATTCAAAGCCGCTATCTGATTTTCACGGCAGTCCAGATCGAACAGGTTTTGGCAATTTTGTGCGTTAATAACCTCCAACTTATTGTAAATACAAGTAGCACTCTGAAGTGCGGAGAGATATGAAAGATCGAGTGTAGTGAGTTGATTGTACGAACACTCAAGTTGTTCCAATCCGGTACATCCGGAAATGTTTAGTTCCATCAAATCGTTTTCTCGACATTGCAGATCAGTTAAGTTTAAATGGTTTGACAAATCGAGCGTTTGCAGCTTATTGCCTCCACAATCGACTGTCTGCAATGAGGGATTTTGAGAAACATCCAATTCTTTCAGACTGCATCGGGTACAGCGTAACGTTTCGAGTTTTGTGCACCCGGAGAGATTAATTTTCTCCAGTGAGACGTTGTAACATTCCAGCTGGACCAGTTCTGCCAGAGGTGAAACATCAAGCGTGGTGATGGCGTTCCAAGAACAATCAAGCGATGTCAATCCGGGGAGGTGTTCGAGGCCGGTGAGATCATGAATACCCATACCCGAGCAAACCAGACGTCCTTTGATCGCCGAAACCGCCGCTGCACGCGCCTTTGTGAAATAGCCGCCGGGTGATGTCTCTAATAACTCTTCCACCGCATGGCGGAAATTGGGATCCGGAAAGTTTTCTTCCGTGTTGAAATTCTCCGGCGGTTCGGGCGTGGCATCCAAACCGAAGATGAAACTCATGGTTTCGCCCGGTTCGCTTATCTCAGTGATGGACACGCCGCAGGGATAATTATCCCACCACAACGCGGCAGGTAAGGTGTTCGGGGTCCAGGTGATGTACTCCGGCGCGCCCCAAAGATCGCTCACATCACCACCATTACGGCGGCCTTCTAAATCCCAATGGCCATCGGCCTGCACCAAAGTCACAAGATAATGTTTCTCTTCGCTCTGTTGTTGATTTCTTTGATTGCCGAATGTCCGGTCGATATGCCAAATCAAGAGGCCCGAGTCCGGAAGTTGTGCATCGCGGCCGGATTGGATTCGGTTTTCAATCAGATAGTATTCACCGGCATAACTGGGATGCGGAATTTTATAGGCCGTTGCGCCTCCCGCTTCTAAACTGCATTCCTGCGGTTCGTTTAAAACCTGAATCGTGTTCCACCCCGCAAGTTCTTTCAGATAGGCGCATGGTTGCACAGGATTGGTATCGAAATCGCCATTGGCCATCAGACAGAAATAGCCGATACCCCGCGAATCGAAATCGTAATCATACAAATCCGGCCAAGTATAAAGAACATGTCCGGATTCATGGCAAAATGTGCCAATCGAGGGTGTGTCGGTTATGGGGGTGACTTGATATCGTTTTGTCTGCACGCCATCGGCTTCAAAATTCACAATCGAGGTGTGCGGCCAAAGCCCTTTGCCCCAGCCGGACTGAGTGTTGCCCGCATAGAAACCATGTACTGCATCGATAAAACCATCTTCATCGGAATCGTATTCACTAAAATCGAAGCCCGATGCTTCCAAATTGTTCAACGCTTCTTTGAGTAACAGATGCGTACGCACTGTCGAGCTAAGACTGGGATTGTCGTAATAACTCTTTTCATATTTTGCGGTGTAGTATTGCGAGGTCACATAGTTGGTATAAAGCAGACGTCCGCCGGAAACATCGAAATAAAAGTCGCGAACAGAACCGTTGTTTTCGTAATTGCTGTATCCCGGTTGATTGAGCATCCGATCAATTTCCTCAGGAGGGATTGTCCCCGGCTCGTCAGGAAAATCGATCAGTAAACAGATGCCGCGTACCTCACCGGAGGTATTGGCCGAGGTGCTTTGCACGTTATAAGAGTTAGAAAATGCCTGTGACGATTTGGAGTGAACCTTCTCCGTCCAATCTTCCACACCGGCTTGCATCTTTGCCGCATGTTCTTCGCGTAAAGCTGTGACTTTTTGCGCCAAGGATTCGCAAGAGATGCGTAGATGGGGCTCTAAATTACGGAGTGATTCCGAAAGACTCTGCGTGGTTTTGGTTTTCGATTGATTGCTGGAAGTTAGCGCAATGCCGGTTGAGACTAGTTCCGCGCCATCAAGGCTTAGATCGGCATAACAGATCGCGCCGGTTTCCGGGTCGCGGATTAAGGTATAGCCATCCAAAGATTCAACGACTTGATAGAACTCATCCCCCCAAATCCGTACCGGCACCAGGCTGCCATCCGGCTGGGCCAATTCGCATACTTTGCCGTATACCGGCGCGCTTTGTCCGGCAGGAGCCCACCCTAGAGCTGCGATTAGTAATCCAATTCCGCACCCAATTCCCCAACGCATAACGCCCCCTTTTGTTTATGCCGTGATAGTCAGGAAACGCTCTCGCCTAACGGCGTCTTTCATTTGATAGGAGGATATCACACGACGCGATCAATTGTCATTTGGCGGATGGATGGAAAAAGAAGGAGGGATTGGAGTGGCCGGTGAAAATTAATCGCGGACAATCCCACTTGCATGGCGATTATCTGCAAGCGCACGGCCCGGAGGAAACTCAGCCGTTTTCTGCGGAATTATGGACAGGCATAAAAAAGCCCCGGGGTTTTGAACTTCAACAAATAGAATGAAGAGGTAGCCCGGGGCTGGTTTTACTTAGAGTTCAATCTGGCCGTTCTTAGCCATGGTACGCAGAGCGCGTGTTGAAACCCAGACTTTCTTCTTTTTGCCATCGATCACCAAGGTCCTCTTAACGAGGTTCGGCAGGAAACGGCGTTTGGTTTTGTTATTCGCGTGGCTGACATTATTGCCCGCTCTCGGCCCTTTGCCGGTAATTGCGCATTTACGTGACATGGGAAAACTCCGTAAAAATCGTTTAAAAGATTGTATTAACTGTATCGTTCCTTGGCGCTACGTCCGTTACAGACAACATCATCGAGTGAGCTGACACCCTCAGGGAGTTTGGCTTCTTCGATAATCATCACGGGGATGTCATCTTGAACCGGGTAACGGAGTCCGCAACCGCTGCATACCATCTCTGAGCCGTCCGGGCTGAGTTCAACAGGGACTTTACCGAGCGGACAGGCCAGGATTTCGAGCAAATCTTTACTTACCATAAACAGAACTCCGTACGCCTTGGGCCGGTAGTATGCCCCTCAGCCCCTGACCGTGCAAGCGTCCAAATGGGATCGGGGATCAATCACGTTTAGAAGTCGATGAATTCCACTTCAGGCCGCTCAGGGATCAAACCTGCCTCGAATCCCCGGTTGAGCAGCTCTTCAATACCCTTGCGGCCATCCGGTCCGAAGTCAATTGTGTAATCATTAACATACATACCAACGAACTTGTCGGCCAATTCTTCGGTCATATCCCGGGCATAGGCCATGCTGTGCTCGATAGCCGGTTTACGATGTTCAAGACCGTAACGGATGCTAGCCAAAAGGTCGCGGCCAATGCGTTGCATGAGTTCCAGACCCAAATCCTTGCGTATGGCATTGGCGCCCAAAGGCAGGGGCAGACCGGTCTCCTGTTTCCACCAGACTCCCAGATCGACGACCTCATACAGCCCGGCTTGGGAATACGTGAGCTGACCTTCATGGATAATCAGGCCGGCCATAAATCGGCCTTCGACCACGGCGGGGATAATCTCATCAAAAGGCACGATCTCATACTCGAAATCACCCAAACAGAGCCGCAGAGCCAAAAATGCCGTCGTCATCTCGCCGGGCACAGCCAGTTTTTGACTTTTAAGCGCATCCAAAGCCATTCGTTCACGGGCCACAATCATAGGCCCATACCCATCGCCGATACTGGCCCCGCAGGGATACAGGGCGTATTTATCGTGGACATAGGCATAGGCGTGCAGTGAGATCGCCGTCAAATCCAGTTCGCCCCGGCGGGCGCGTTGGTTCAAGGTCTCGATATCCTGGAGGATGTGCTCGTATTGCAGGTCTCCAGTATCCAGTTTGCCGGCCGCCAAGGCATAAAACATGAAAGCATCATCCGGATCCGGGCTATGGCCGATGGTGATTGTTCTGGAAGCCACAAAAACACCTCATTTCTCAATAAGTAATCGGGGATTGTTACTTCTTATCGCCGGAAAAGCCTATGGGAAAGGTTGCGCCGTATACGTTGGCGGGAAAATAGGAAGCTTTGGCCAATTCATGAGGTGTTTGGCGGAGTATTCCCGGCCCTTCGGCTGTTTCCCAAACCATTCTAAGCTTTGAAATCGAGCACCTAGAGAGGAGAGGGCCGCAGCATCGCGGCCGTACCGGCATCATGTTGATTGGCGAGAAAGTGACTCTCCGTGCCTTAGAAGATGGCGATGTGGAGCTGATGCGCACTTGGCGCAACGATCCGGAGATGGCCCAATGGTTTTTTTCTACATTTCCGGTTTCGGAAGACGAACAGCGGGCGTGGTATCAGAAACAAAAGAATCGCAAGGACGGCAAAACTTTTATGATTGAGGCCGAGGGCCGCGCCGTGGGCTATGCGGTGTGCATGCACATGGATGAGCGTAGCCGCTCGATTGAAGTCGGATTGCATCTGACCTCAGAAGTGCGTGGGCGGGGCTATGGCAAGGATGCGTTTTTAACGCTAACCCGGTTCTGTTTTATGGAACTGAACATGCACCGGGTTTGGCTCAGTGTTTACGCCTTTAACACCAGGGCCATCGTTATGTATGAAAAACTGGGATTCGTGCACGAAGGGCGTCTCCGTGAGGCTGCATTTACCAGAGGGGAGTACCAGGATGTCGTGGTTATGTCGATTCTGGATCAAGAATTCTTCGCAAAACACGGCAAACAGCCGCCGGTACCGAGTGAAGAGTAAGATTTGATTTAGATTTGCTTAGCTTTCCGATTGTTCCAAGGCATGTTGGATGCGTTGTTGAGCGCCATCGCGTTTTATAAAGAATCGGCAAAAGTAAGGATACCACCACCAGTCTTCCGGTATCTCTGTAACCTCTTCAAGCGCAATGTAATCCGAATCCAAAATTGCGCGCAATTCGGGGATGTGTTGCTCTATGAGTTGTAGCTCCCGCCATGGGCGTTTGGTATCGCCTTCTCCAATAACAAAGAGCGCGGGGGGATTGGCTCGTAAATCATCCATAAAGGTTTTACGGAGTTCTTCACTAACATCGCCTTCGAATTTGCTCTTAAAGATGGGAGTGTTGTGGTAATAGCGGGAGGATGCATGACGGCCGGAGAGGAAGTAGCAGGAGTTGGGTGAGCGCCCTAATAACTGGATGGTTTCATCGGGAGCGGTCAGTGCGGCGATGGCCCGGCCGATTTCCCTTTGAGCGGCCCAACGTCCATCTTCTTCAGCGGCCTGCATATAGGCCTTGCGCACATCGGCATAGGCCGAATGCAATCCCAATCCCATCAGCCATAAACAACCGCCGCAAATACCAAGCGCACAGGCCGCAGCGGGGAGATATCGGCGGGATTTTGACTTCCACCAGCGGTTCAGAGCCCAAATGCCGATATGTGTGATAAGGCCTAGCGCGATGCACATCGGCCAAGCCGCCTGCACATAATAATGAGCATAAAACTCACCGCTCATCATGGTTGCGGCCAAATCCCCAATATAACCGAGGGCAATGACCAAAAGCAGCCGCCGGTGCATAGGATTCATCCATGGCAAAAGAACCGATGCCGCCAAAGGAGCGACCAGATAAGGCCCGGTGCTTGTTGTAAAACCAAGCCAACTGTGAAACAGGCTCTGCCATGAACGTCCGGCCTCTCCACGTTGCACATAAAGCACATTGAAAAGATAGGAGCCGGTAAAGTAATCGTGCCAGGCGCCGTGCAACCAAAACCAGGCCGAAATAACGATTTCGGGCACCAATATTCCGAATCCGGCAGCGATACAGCCTTTGATCCACCATACGACCGGGCGGTTTTGTTCTTGCCGTAAATACCAGAGCCATAGGATGAGGATTGGAAAATCCAGGGCAAAAGTCTGACGGCACTGCATGGCACAACCCAAAAAGACACCGGCCAACCAAGCATGACGGCGCGTCGCTTCGGGGTGAGTTAAGACAAGTAGATAAAAGACCCCTTGGAAGACCAGTCCACATTCCTCGGTCAGACCTCCTCCTCGAATGGGATCGGGCATGGATAAAAAGAGGATGTAACTGACCGTCGCAATTAACACGGCCCGGAAATTGAAATGCCAACGCAAAGTCAGAAAAAGAAGCGTCGCTGAAATTGACACCCATAAGGCATCAAAGATCTTCACGGCCGCCAAAGAGAACGGGAAAAGCCAGAGCACGGGAGCATGTAAGTAGAAGACGCCGGGCGGTTTATGGTCCCAAAAATCCCGATAGGCCAGTTTTCCGGAAGCGGCCGCCTGTCCGGCATAGAGGAATAGCCCGTCGTCGTGATAGATATAGCCCCAATAGGTGTGTGAACGCAAAACCAAAAGCGCTGCAAAAAGACACAGCCAAGCCAGAATAATTTGTAAAGTCCGAAGATCGGTCACACCGCTCGGAGCGGCTTCATGCACGTCATTGGCAGGTTGGATCTGAAGCGGAGATGAATCGGGAGACACGTTTACAAGCCATCCTTGCCTGGACAGAGGCCTTATGAAAGTACCATGCTTGGGCGATCCGGTCCCGGAAATTGACGGAATAGCACCCAAGAGACCGGCGGAAAACAACACCAAACGTTCTATCTGATAGAATAAATTGAGATGCGTTGTCGTCTCAAAACTAGACATAGGCTGTTTAGCACTATTTTACCGTCTTTTATCCGCCGCCCGAAAAGCCGGCTCGGCGGGAAACTCAGGAGACGGTTGCAGCGTAACACAGCCAATCTATACTCCCGGGTCTGGAGGCACTCCGTTATAGTGTCAATCCTGCTGGAAGACTTATTCGGATTGAGGTGCTCCAGCTCGCGATAAAGCGTAAAGAAAGCAAAAAAACTTGGTTAGAGGTTTAGATTCAATGAGACATTTTTCAATTCGTACAGTTGGTTTTTGTATAGGGCTGGCGGTTTTGGCCGGGGCGGTTGCTGTTCCTATGGCTTATGCGGCCGATAACGATGGCTTTGTTTCCCTGATCGATCCCGGTGATTTCAAAAAAGGCTGGATTGTGCAGGGCTTGGAGTTTACCGGTCCTAAATTCAATGAAGATGAAAAGGCTTTGTGGTTCCGTGGTTTTGACTGGTGGGCGCTGATCACCGAAAAACCGTACAAAGATTTTACGCTTAAGTTTGAAGTCAAGTTCGACGAGCGTGAAGGCAAGGCCTCCAACAGCGGTATTTTGTTGCGCACTCCGAAAGAGAAGATTTTTGAGGACCAGGAACACGCCTTTGAGATTCAGCTTATTGAATGTTTCGAAAAGAAACCCGATGCAAAGATCTCCGGCGCGATTTTTGGGGCGCAGGCGCCCAGCTCGAATCCGATTAAAAAGCGCGGCGAATGGAATGCCGTTGAAATCACCCTGCAAGGTCAAAAACTTCTCGTAAAAATCAACGGTGAAGTGGTGCAGGATGTTGCTGATGTCAGCAAAGTTGAAGGCGCTCCGAAACTGCGTCCCGAAGGTCACATTGCGTTCCAGTATCGTTCGGAAACCGGCCGGACACTGTTCCGTAACATTATGATCAAACCGCTCTAAACGATCCTTGCGCACCCCGGTTGTGGTGCACAAACGAATTCAATATGCCCGCTGCCTTACCGGTAGCGGGCATTTTTATGTCAAAGCGATTCAAACCTCTGGACATGCTCTGCAAATCTGTGCTCCACTAGAAGATGCAAATGTGATCAAATGAGTGGGAAATTACCGGCTCGGAAACACCGGAAGGAGGCAATCATGTTAAATCATAAACAACAACGAATTCAAATGCAGACGGTATTTGGGGTGGTGTTCGTTTTGCTGCTTAGCAGCGGTGGCTTTGCACAAGACACAAAGCCGGAGCATTTCGGTTTGACCGAAGAAGAAATCCAAGAAGGAGGCTGGGTTCCGTTAATTAAGCCTGAAAACCATAAAGAAGGCTGGATCGTACAAGGCCTGGAATTTACCGGCCCCAAATATAACGAAGAAGAAAATGCGCTTCACTTCCGCGGTTTCGACTGGTGGGCGCTGATTACCGAAAAACCCTATAAAGACTTCACCCTTAGGTTTGAGGTCCAATTTGACGACCGCGAAGGCAAAGTCACCAACAGCGGCATTTTGTTGCGCACCCCAAAAGAGAAGATTTATGAGGATCAGGAACACGCTTTTGAGATTCAGCTTATGGATTGTTTCGGAAAGAAACCCGATGCACAAATCTCCGGCGCAATCTTCGGAGCAAAGGCTCCCAGCTCGAATCTGATTAAGAAGCGCGGCGAATGGAATGCCGTTGAAATCACCCTGCAAGGCCAAAAACTTCTCGTGAAAATCAACGGCGAAGTGGTACAGGATGTTGCCGATGTGAGCAAAGTCGAAGGCGCTCCGAAACTGCGTCCCGAAGGCCACATTGCATTCCAATATCGTTCGGAAACCGGACGGGCCATGTTCCGTAATATGCGCATTAAACCGGGTGCAGCCGTTCAAAAAGAGAAATGGATATCGCTTTTTAATGGAAAGGACCTGGATGGTTGGAAAGTGCAGAAAAGTGATTTTGCCGGACCGGAAGTGCACGGGCCGACCGAGGGGATTGTTTTCAAGAATTACCAGGAATGGGCGATTTCGACCCAAGAGAATTTTAAGGACGCCGTAATTCGATTTGATTTCATTTTAAACGAGGCGGATGTGAATTGCGGTGTGCTTTTGCGTGCACCGAACGATAATCCATTTTCCGAATCAGCCCGCCCGCTTGAAATTTTGATATCCGATTCGCACGGCAAGGCGCCGGATACCACGGTCACCGGGACTGTGGGCGGCAAAGTCGCGCCGGTAGCCAATACCATGAAGCCCGTGGGGACGATAAACCGAATGGAAGTCTCGCTGATCGGTGAGAAGTTTACTGTTCTTCTCAATGGTGACACTGTACAACAACTGGACCTTTCCGCGCATTCCGAACTGCCTCATCCATCTGCCGGCGGCCCCCTAACGTTTGTTTATCATTCAAGCCCCGGCTCCATGAACCTGGTGAATGTCGAGTATTTGGAAAATGTGGAAGCCCGAGGGGGGAAGTAAAGAGAATTTGTTGGCGGCGTTAAGGTATCTGCTGTTTCCGGCATCCGCTCCCCCTGGTTTTGCAAGTCCGGGGTTCGGGGCTATGCTGAGCCCATGAACAACCGCCAACCCTACCTTGGGGTCAGTCTGGCCCCGATTGCCGGTGTAACCGACCGATATAGAGGCATAGGAATTGGGGGCAACGGCGTGATCGAAAGGCGGGCGGGCGAGGTGGAACGATGAAAATAAAAAAAATCCACATCGAGAATTTTACCGTTTTCGAGAATCAAGACATCGAGTTTTGCGATGGTGTCAATGTGCTCATCGGCGCCAACGGCACAGGCAAATCGCATCTTCTAAAGATTCTTTATGCAGTGACTCAAGATATAACAGATGAGAATGGTACCAATGATAATCTCTATTTTCAATTTCTATTTCTTCTTTATGGACTTTTCAAACCCGAAGACGGCGAATATCGACTTCTGATGAGGAACCGTAATAGACATTCGTCAGAGTTTCGGATTGATTTTGGCACAGATATAATTCCTATATCTATACCTTATAAGTACAGACTTAGCGAGCCCCCGGCTACCCCTTATCTCCAGAATGCCAATCGTATATTCATTCCGCCAAACGATGTGTTGGCGATTTATCCCGGATTTACCGCATCCTATGAAAAAAGGGAATTGGCTTTCGATCAGACCTATTATGATCTTTGCAAGGCCCTTTCGGCAGCGCCCCTAAAAAATGGGAATGAAATTCTCTCGAAACTGGGGAAAAACCTGGAAAATATTTTAAATGGACGGGTCGTTCAAAAGGGCGACCGATTCTATGTAAAAAACAAAGAGACGGAGCAGGCTCTGGAAGCGCATCTCCTTGCCGAGGGTCATCGAAAGATCGCCACATTAGTCCATTTAATTAATAACGGTTCTATCGACAAAGACACGATTTTGTTTTGGGATGAGCCGGAAGCGAATATGAATCCCCGCCTCATCAAGCCTATATGTGAAATGTTGCGCGGATTGGCAAAAGAGGGCGTCCAGGTATTCATCGCCACACATGATTACTTGGTCACGGGTGAACTCTCGCTTGCATCCGAATATAAGACAGAGCCGCAAGTTCCGATTCGTTTCTTGGCTATGAGCCGCGAGGGAGATCAACCCGTTGAAATTCAGAGTGGAGATACCCTGGCCGATTTAGAGGACAATCCGATCTTGGATGAGTTCGCCGCTCATTATACGCGTGAGGAAGATGCTGTAAGGAACCAACTGAAGGAGGGGTAAAGGGATGACTGTACTACGTGAAGGGGACTTGGAATTCGATTTCGACGATAATTGCTGGGAAGTGCGCAAGTACGATAAAGAGGGCTACTATTACAGAACACAGATGGCAAACAAATTGGAGCCGACAAAGGCTGTCGACTTTCTGTGTCTTCGCGACGCTCCTTCATTGCTCATAATGGAGGTCAAAGATTTCAGCCGGGGTGTACCGGACAATGAGAAGTTCAAAGCTCTCCCGGAGACTGTTGCCATCAAAGTCCGCGATACGGTTGCGGGAATTATCGGTGGGTCACATAACGCCGGCGATTTATGCGAAAAGGAGTTCTTTAAAAAGGCCTATCGGAAATTGAACCGTGCTCCTTGTGTAATCTTTTTCTTTGAAGACTTGTCCACCCCGGCGCGGCGTCCTCCCCAACGTACGATGAATAAAAAAGACGTCTTGCGTAAAAAATTGAAGAAACATCTGAAGTGGCTGACTCGGGATGTTGCTGTGTTAGGATCAAGTGACTACGGCGAAATACTTAACGATCTAACGGTACAACGAGTCCAAAACCCCACCCAACACAATTAATCCGTCTGTTCCAAGCCCGCTCCCCCTGGTTTTGCAAGTCCGGGGTTCGGGGCTATGCTTGGCCCATGAATAACCGCCAACCCTACCTTGGGGTCAGCCTGGCCCCCATTGCCGGTGTAACCGACCGTGCCACACGCCGTATTTCCCGTGAACTGGGATGCGGCATGACCTATTCCGAACTGATCAGCGCCAAGGGCCTGCAAATGGGCGGGCGCGGCTCGCTGAATATGCTTTCGCATTGCGCCGATGAACACCCCATGGGCATTCAAGTCTTTGGCAAAGATGCGGAATCCTTGGGTGAAGCGGCCAAAATGGCGACCGACATGGGCCCGGATGAAATCAACCTGAACTTGGGGTGCCCGGCTAAAAAGGTTGTCAGTCACGGCTCGGGAGTGGCAGCCACCAAAGACCCGGTGAAGTTGGCTCGGATTATCAGGGCCATGCGCGCCAATACTGATCTTCCGTTGACGATCAAATTCCGCACCGGGATGAACCGTAGCGAGTTGAACTATTTGGAAGTGGGACGTATTGCGCAAGAAGAAGGGGCCGATGCGGTGATTCTGCATGCCCGTACCCGGGTTATGGGGTTTGAGGGGATCGCCGATTGGCGCTGGATTCGAGACCTTGTCGATGCCTTGCACGTGCCTGTCATCGGTAACGGCGATGTTGTGGATGGTCCTTCGGCGGTACGTATGGTACGCGAAACCGGCTGCCATGGTGTGATGATTGCCCGGGCCAGCTATGGCAATCCGTGGATTTTCCGTGAGGTTGAGGCCGCCTTGCGTAATGGCACAGTCCTGCCGCCTCCTTCTTACGATGAACGTGTGGAAGTGCTACTGCGCCACATTCGTTACGCAGTCGAAGATTTGGGCGAACACCGGGGCGTGCTCGAAATGCGCAAGCAGACCGGCTGGTATCTAAAAGGCATTCCCGGGGTGCGTGAATTGCGCGTAGTCACCAACCGTCAGGAAAAGATGGAAGACGTGCTCGATACAATTCGTACATGGCGCGAACGCGCCCGTCAGCATCCCAAATATGAATCGGACGATCCCGGAGATATCGCCGCATAGACGATAATCGCCACCACACTTCTGATGTGATTTAGAATTTCAGAACCGATCTACATTTTCTCAGCTAGGACAAATGCGCGGTCTGAAAACATGCCGATCGGTACTATCTTTTTGCACAACAAACCAGCCTGCGCGATTTCATTGGCGATCTGATCGGGGTGACAAAAATACTTGGCCGGACGGGATGATGGCCGTACCCGTTTCTGGTTCCTTCTGCTTTTCGGGGTTTCGGATGTTTTATACTGAACGATAATGTAGCGTTTGCTGGCGGATTTTAACGAAGCGAGCAGGTCCTGACGTTTCTTTGCATCGAAGTAATAACAGAACCGTACGCAGGAAACCAAATCGGCGTATTCCTCCATGTGGGAGGCAAGTTCGAATGCATTTCCCTTCTTCATCATACCATTGAGGTTCAATTTCCGGTGGCGATTCGATGCTTCGCCCAGCATCTCATCGGAAAGGTCGATTCCGCTGACCGACTCCATTTTCGAGCCCCAATACGAGAAAAGCCTTCCCGCCCCGCAAGGGACATCAAGCACAGATGTTACGTTCTCTAAACCACGCAGGCACTCATTCAAAGCCCGCCGCTCGGCGATACGTTTTAAAAAGCCGCTGATAAACCGCCCCTCCCGGCATTTAAGGAATTCTGCGGGATTGTGACAAACCGGATATTGGATTTGTGGCGCATTATCCGTGTTCGGGAAAATGGCTTCGCTTTTTGTAATTTGCATCGGTCTCGATGTCCTTATCAAAACGGTTCATGTACGTTTGTGCCTGTCTCGGCAACCATGTGATAGAAAATCTATCATAAGACCAATGAAGAGTAGCCAAATTGAGGTTACAGAATGGTGACAGCAGGGTAAAAAGATGCGGAATTGCCTTATTAGTACCTTAAGTTGCAGGTTTTAGATCCGGTTGTGGCTGCAGTTAATGAAATATCTAGACTTTTAAACCTCTATGGAAAGATTCTGCAATTCAGCCTCATCGATCTCAAATCCCATACCCGGTCCCTGCGGGGCGGGGAGTTGGCCATTTACCGGTTTATACGGAGTCCTTAGCACCGACTTGGTCAGATACTGCGGGCCATTGAGCGCGGCGGGAGTCGAAAGCCCATAAGCCGCATACAGCGCCAAGGATGCGCTTAGCCCCACATCCGGTTCAGTTAAACCGCTGCCCAAAAAGAACATTCCCGCATCCAACACTGTTTCGATTTGACAACGTGCATCGAATAACCCGCCGCAACGGGCCGGCTTGATGGTGAGCCCATCCAACATTCCCAGCCGTATAAACTCCACCAGATCGCCGGTCGAGAGCACACCTTCATCCATGGTGATCGGCAAAGCGCCTTGGGCGCGGAGTTGTTGATACCCGGATAACCTGTTCGGACGGATCGGACATTCCAAAATATCTACGCCAAGATCAGCGAGTTTCGGCGCGACTTGGAGCGCTGTGGTAAGATCGTAGCCGCCGTTGGCATCCGCCCATAAAAAGCCATCCGGCACACGTTCTTTGACACGTTTGCACAGTTCGAGATCGTAATCCGGATCCGGAGCCACTTTGACATTGAAATTCCGGTATCCGCGTTGCCAACCATCTTCCAGCGAGGCTTCCAGATCATCCAATGAGGCGGGATTGAGTGTCCAACTCAGCGTGATCATCCCGCCTTGGGGACGTCCCCAATACTCGGCCAGGCTGATACCCAAAGCCCTAGAGCAGAGATCGTGCAAGGCCAGGTCTATACCCGCTTTGCAGATGGGCATCCCCGTGGAAAAGCCCGGGCCGATGGTGCGGTTCATAACTTCATGGATTCCTGCGATATCAAAGGCATCCCGTCCGAGCAATACGGGAGCAAGGTACGTCTGTATGGTTCCGGTGACCGATTCCAGCGTCTCGTAGCTCCAACGATGGCTGGGCACGCTTTCACCCCAGCCAACGCGTCCCGTATCCGCTGTGATTTTGACCAATGCCGTACGCCGTCCCAGGGGCTCACCTTTGGGACCTTCCAAAAACTTAAAACGTCCCACGGTTGGGTATTCAACGGGAAAGACTTCGATACGTTCAATCTTCATTTTTCTTCCTGTATTTCGTCATAGGCGTTATCGGCGGTCTCTTTCAGCTCCACATAAAAACGGTGGGCTGCATCTTCCGGAGTCATTTTTTCATAGATGACCTGTTCCAAATAATTAAGACCCGTTTTGCGCAACCAAAGATCGCGTTTTACCAGCACCTGAATATATTCCGGCAGGTCCGGTGTATCGGATGCCTGAGCAACAGGGATATGCCAGTTACCGGAATCCATAACCTCATTATAGAACTGAACCCAAGGATCTTCCCAATTCAGAAGTTCGGGGTAAATCTTCGCAAAACGTTCCGGCTCGGGCGGCAAATGCCGGAATTGACGCAGCTGGGATCGGGCCAAATGCACGGGATGCGTCAAAAACAAAGCCACACGGCACGCGTTATAAGTATGTGCATCGCCTTTATAGGGTGTTTGTTTCAAAACACTGAATCCATAAACGCCGGCTGAAGGCGAAGCATGATCGCCTGCTTTCAAAGTCGGAGTCCAAACCATCGTCAGATCAGGGAAAGGATTCGGCTTTTTGACACCCTGGCTGATTTCCAGATTCCGGATGTCTTCATAAACCTTGGGAGCCCAGGGGATTGAGCCGAATGACATCGCCAATTTTTGTTGGGTGATGATCTCATCCAACATTTCATACGTGCCCATACCCAGCGTTGCCGGATTCCAAGATTTATCGACATTGATCAGCTGATGGAACAACAAAAAGATTTGATAGATTTGTTCTTCTTTCAAATCGGGATGCCGTGTCCAACGCCCGGTGTTTTCGTCATAACCAAGCATAAAACGTTCGGCGACTTTCTTACCCCATGCGCCGGGTCCGAATTCAAGATTGACAAGATGCTCAAGATGCACCAAACCCGCGCCGAATCCCCAAACATCGGTTTGTCCGTCGCCATCGGTGTCACGGGTCATACGTTTGCAGGCTTCGCGGAACTCTTTAAATGTCCAGCCATCGCGCCGTAGTTGTTCATCGTCATAACCGGCCTCGCGCAACATGGTGCGGTTCACCAACATCACTCCGCCGTAGCAATACCGGTAGATCGGGAAAACATACTGCTTGCCATCCCGCACTGCGGCTTTTTGCACCACCGGCCCCATCGCTTCCAGACGTTCCAATGGCAAAAGTTCTTCCGGAATGGCGATAGCCTGGTCTGTCGCTTTGCCGCTGTATTGCAGCGATTCGAATGTTTCAAACCCGCTGATACACACATCGGGCGGTTGGCCGCTGGCTACAGCCACACGGAGTTTGCTTTCATAACCGGCATGACTCATCACCACCATTTTTATTTTCACGTTCGGATGGGTTGTGTTCCAACAATCGGCGAGTTCGTAATAATGGGCCTCATCGGGCGTGCCCAGCATCTCATTGATCCACACCGTAATCGTATCTTTCCCGCCCGGCATGGCGGCGGTTTCCCCATCGGCGGATAGGTGTTCTTGCCATGTAAAAAAGCCGAGCCAGCTGAGCAACAAAGCGATACCCAAAAATACGATTAGAGCGTTTTTCATTTTTTCAGCCTTTTATCGCGCCGATAGTCAGCCCTCGGATAAAATGACGTTGCAGCAATAGGAATAGCAATATCACCGGCAGACTGGCCATGACCGCCCCTGCCATGATGACACCGTAATCCTGCAACAGAACGGTGCCTTGATCGACGCCGATGATCGACATCAGACCAACCTGTATGGTCATCAGTTTCGGTGAGTTGGTTACAAGGTATGGCCAAAAATAATCGCCCCATCCGGCCACGAATTCCAATAAAAACATGACCGCAAGTATCGGCCGGGCCATGGGCAAAATGATGCGCAAAAAAATCATCCCTTCCGAAGCGCCGTCGATACGCGCCGCATCGGTTAAGTCTTGGGGGAGTGTGCTCATATACTGTTTTAATAAAAAGATGCCCGCCAATCCAACCATGCGCGGAACAATCAAAGCATAATACGTATCGAACCAAGCGAACTTGAACATCATTTGATACAAAGGGATGAGGGTTACGAACGCGGGTATAGCAAGAACGCCGATGATTGCCCAAAAAATCGCCGTTCGTCCGGGGAATTCCATTTTGGCCAGCGCATACCCGGCCATGGCCCCGATAAAAACACTGCAAACCGCCGGAACCGATGAGACAATCAGACTATTGAGCAGCCATCGCCAGGCCGCACCACGAGTGATATCGAAGAACTTTCCGAAATTATCAAATGCCCAATCGCGGGGAATCCAATCCAAGGCGGAAACATCAAATGAAGTCCCGATATGAGTAAGGCTGCTGACCGCCATCAAATAAAGAGAGAATAAGGATATCGTGGAATAGAACAGCAGGACGGTTAATCCGCCCAGACGTGAAAGCCATCGCATGTTCGTTCCAGCCGTCATTTAGTACTCCACATCCGTTGCCAGCCAGCGGTAATTGACGATTGAAACCGCGATGATAACCAGCATTAAAAGAACAGCCATCGCCGAAGCCAAACCGAAGTTATTTTCATAATAAAAGGTTCGGTAAATGTGATAGTTGGTGAAATAGGTTGTTTTGAGCGGGCCGCCGCCGGTAATCAACATGGCTGGGGCAAATACTTGAAAAGAAGCGATTAAGCCGACGATTGTTACATAAATCGTGGCTGGTTTTGCCAAGGGCCAGGTGATTGAGAAGAAAGTGGCCCATGCGGAAGCACCATCGATTTTGCTGACTTCATAATAGGCCGGAGGGATATTACCGATGGCTGCGCAGTAAATAATAATCCCAACGCCATTGGCTGAGAGCCAAACCATGGCAATCAAAACCGGCAAAGCCAAGTTTGGATCGCCAAACCAATTTTGCGCGGCGTAGCCGAAATAGTCGAGTACGGCATTGGCAAAACCGCCGCCACTGTGGAAAATCCATTTTAAAATCGCCGCGCTGACCACAAAGCTGACTACGCCGGGCAGATATAACGCGGCTTTGAATGCGGTCTGTAAAGGTGGAGGCTGTTTTAGAATTTGCACAGCCAATACCATGCTAAGCAGAACCGAAATGGGGACGGTTCCGGCCATGTATAAAAAGGTCACCCATAAAGTGTGCCACCAAAAAGGATCGGCAAGGATATCGGTATAATTTTTCAGGCCGATCCAGTGCGTGGCTGTGGCGCTGGTTAAACTGAAATCGGTCAGGCTCTGCATAAAAGCCTTTAGCAATGGATAAAACATAAACAGTGTGGCCCATGCCAAAGCGCAAGCCAGAAAGGTATACGCCCAGAACCACTGACGGTGCCGCTGCAGCAAACGCATCCGTCCGCAACGAAGCCAATCGGCAATCGTAAAAAAGAGCGGAGGAATGACAGTCCAGAACGCTATAAGACCTGCCAAGTACCAAAAGGGATAAACCAAAAGCCTCACCTATGCATTTGTGAGTTCATATTCCTGGTTGACATTATCCGCGAGCCGGGCGCTGTTGAATAGAGCGTAGACAGCAAAATGGCTGCCAAAGCCTTCACTCTTTGAACCAATGGACTATGGTACAGGAGAAATCAGCGCCCGTAGCTCAATTGGATAGAGCACCTGACTTCGGATCAGGCGGTTCGGGGTTCGAGTCCCTGCGGGCGCGCTCATAACCATTTGGAAATACTACATTTAGGTAGACGTCCAGAATTGCTCCCCAGGCGTAAATCCTACTTTTTACCTTCACTATTGATTTTTTAGACGCTTAATCCGCTCAAATATCATCGCTACGGATCATTACAGACTTATAGAATACCCGCTGTATTAAGCATACTATAACTCTTAGATATGCAGCACTGTGAAGTTTTCCTTCGTTAAGTTTGGCGCTTCAATCTGCGGCGCTTGATTTAAATCCTCGGTCAGATATTTGGGAAAGATTGTGCCGACAGCCGCCAACCCAAAGAGCATGCATAAAAATCGCGCGGGTACAATATCTGGAATACAACCGTATCCATTAACCCAGAATGAGTTTGACATACTCTTTAAAAACGAGGATTTTTGCTGGGCCTATATGGAGCGCTTGCGGTGGCCAGATGGATTCATATGTCCGAAATGCGGAGGGAAGAAGGAATGGCAAACAGATCGGGGGGAGATTCATTGTGGAGTCTGCCACCGGGAAACCACTGTGATTGCCGGGACAATTCTGCATCGTACCCGGCTACCACTCAGAACCTGGATCATGGCCGCGTGGATTGTCATGCGTAGGCGGAAGAAACTGAATGCCCGCCTTCTGCAGAAAGAACTGGGAGTTAAGAATTATGAAACGGCTTGGGCGATGCTCCAGAGGCTTCGTAAAGCTATTGGGAAATTAGATGCGGATTGGCTCAGGGGCACCGTTGCTGTATACAAGACACACATAAACACGGCAGTAGGGCAGACACAAAGCAAATCGTTGGTCCTCATGGCAATTGAGGATCGCGGTCATAAGGTTGGCCGGATTCGCTTACGTCACGTCCCGAGCTGCTCAGGTAGGAACGTTCGAGACTTCGTAAGAGGTTCTGTAAAGAAAGGATCGACGATTTTGACCGTCAAAGGATTCCGTTATTGGGCCTCCAACTGGAAGGATTATACGTATTCGAATATAGGGAAGCGGAATCAGTGGGTACAGCACGTAGAGGCTTCCCTCAAATCCTGGCTGAACACCACCCACAACAGGAAGGTCGCGCCCTCCGACCTCCAATCTTCCCTCGACGAGTATGCCTTCCACCACAATCGCAATTTCGTGCGAAATGCCGGAAAGCTGTTTCGTGACCTTCTTCGGAAGCTGGTTGATTACCCGGCATAGAAACCTACGTTAAAACGGCGCTCAGTACTAATTGTCAGCCAAAGTGTAAGCACTCCATGTCGCAAGTAGGTTTAATCCGATACCACATAATTAACGTAACCATCTTGTTTTTCGTGTCTTAGGAGCGTTTTAAAACTTCATATTTTTCGCATTTTTAAAATCCAACAAATCTTCAAACACATTTTGGAGATTTTTTATGAAAACAAAAGGTTACGCTGTCCACCTTGCTTTACCCACCGACGAAATTAATGAAATTGTCCGGCAGATTGTCAAAGACGAGTTAAGCAAGCAAAATTATTCTGAGCATCTTCTCACCGTAGATCAAGCCGCTGAGTTATGCGGCGTCACGCGCAACACATTTTATATTTGGCTCAGAAAAGGCCTGATCGACAAAGTGGATTTCGGAGACCGATGTATTCGAGTCAAGCAATCGGATGTCACAAATTACATAGAATCAAGAATCCGTCGAAGAGAAGACGACATTGAATCAATAATCCAATCCGGTAAATATTAATAATTATGAACTTCAATCCATACGCCTGTATCTTGAAAATAAATAATTCCATGATATATTTAATATTAATAAAGAAAGCTGCATTGCGGCTTATATTAATAACTCTTATATCCGTAAAGGAGTCATCTAATGAAACACGAATTTGATGATCAAATCCAAAAGCCTGTCGACGTGCAGGACCGCAACCTCTTTGAGGTCAACGAAAACGCAGACATAGCCCCTGGAAACTACACCAGCAACTTCGATGCTTTACGGTCATTGGGATTGAGCGAATGGAGCGGACATTCAGGATATTCCGGACATTCTGGGTATTCGGGTATGGACGCACCCCATTCAGAACTGAGCAGAAGGCCACCAATATTGATTGGATATGAAAATGGTGATCAAATCGATTCAACCGATTTGAACGGCAGCAACGCTCAAGGTAAGCGTCAAATATCGAGTAGATATTACAAAACTTTGCTTGTCAGTCAGATCAAAGACGTTGATGCTGTTCCTGACTATCCTGTCAAGAATGCTATTGATGAACCGGTTGTCGTAAAAAATGGCCGTTACTATGAGTGTATTCACAATTATAACTTGGTCCAAAATGCAATATTGAACGAAACGACCGAAATTGAATGCCACGTTATCGAGAAGCCTGAGCCGAATCCATATGATGGGCCCGTTCTAAAAGTAGCAGCTCATATTACAACACTCTTAGGGCAAGTACCATACGGATATAATTTGTGCGCAATTGGTCATCTCATACTTTACCTTAAAGAAAACTATCCCATGATCAGAGAAAACACACGTGGCGGTGCAAGAAAAGGTGAAACGTACGAAATGACTAAAGGAAACGACTTGACCAAATTTTTGGCAGAACAATTAAATCTAAAGGAAGGGACCGCTAGCGAGTACATTACGGCAGCACGGTACCTCGACCGAGAGACTCTGCTCTTGATTAAAGAAAAAGGCCTCACGTCAACGCAAATCGGGAAATTACAGAAGAAAAAGAGAACGCTCGAGGCAAAGTTACGGAAAGACGGTCTGTCGCAGAGAGAAATAGAAGACAGGATATTAATTGAATATCGCAGCTGGCTGGACAAAGGCCTGTACAAAAGCAATAGCAGGGGTAACGGTCGTTCGCGGTCAGGTAATACTCAAAGCGATAAAAATAATTCCACGAAGCCCGAATTTAAACCTTTCAATCCCAAGCCAAGCGGCACGGATACAAAAGCCGATTTGACAGAAGAAAAGTGTGAAGAACAGGTCGTGAGCATTCTGGACCAACTTAAAAGACTTTTCGAAGACAATTCGGATGATAGGTGGGAAGTGTTAAATGAAAAAAATTTGGAGTTTCAATATCTTTACGACATACACTGTTCAAACAGTAAACTCTCAATAAAAGGAGCTGAATGATGGGAAAATTCATTTATGCTGTCGCCGGACAAAGCGAAGCGGAAGAAATCAACCAACAAGAACCTGAAGCAATTATATTGGCAGTACCGATCCTTGAAAAGAATTTTCTTTATGTTGAAAAACTTAAAAACTTTCTGAGAAAGGTTGGTGTTAGACTTTTTATATTGGATAGCGGCGGATTTCAGCTGTTCCTGGCTGAGGAAAAAGCGAGGAAAGAAGGTCTGACAATCCACGACATTTTACGCTACAACCCGAACGGTCCAATCTATGACCGGGCGAAAGATACTATTAACTTAACTGTAAATCATGTTATAGGATATGCGCTACAAGCAGAGCCGCAGATCGTAATTGGTTTAGATTTTCCGGTGAAAAAGTCTTCGGACAAGAACGAACAATTTACGGAGTTTCATTCCAAACTCGGGTACAATCTGGAATGGGCAGAGCAGATGGTTGAGCAGTACAAGAAGGCAGATCTAAAGAGCAACCTCTATTTGCCGGTACAGGCTTACACGCCGAAGCAATTGGACTCCTACTACACCCGGATCAAGGACCTCAAACCTGACGGCATAGCGATTCCTACCCGGAACATGAAAGCTGATGGACTTACCGATTTTCTAATTTACTTTTGCCAGTCCAAAGTCACGAAACTTCATTTGCTGGGCACCGCGTCGTTTGAGCATATAGCCATCGCAGCATATATGGCTCGACATCATTTTGAATTTATCACATTCGACGCCCAAACTTCCTCTAAATCAGCGCAAAATGGATCATATCTTGACCCATGGAATTTGAAAATGCTGTACGTCGCCGACCCTGATCGCATAGAAACAGACAGTAGCCCTGATTGTACTTGTCCTTGGTGTAAATACGAGAAATCTTACAAGGAGATTGCGGCGAAAGAATATAAAGAGAAGTCGCTATTCTTGACGCTACACAATTCGTGGGTAATCAAAGAATTGGCGCGACTCGCATACGACAATGCAGAAGATGATTCTGAATATCGCAATTTTCTTAGGAAGAGGACCATAGACAGAAAGCTCCTGGATCGTATATTCAGGGCATTGCTCAAGATTAATCGTAATCTCGGCAAGTAGTACGGTCTTTCTCCAGAATGTCGATCATGGAATTACGCCAATGAAAGCGATTGTAGGCTGCGTACGAACCCGTTACCCTTGACGCCCTGCAATCGCACTTGCCTCCTCGCCAACCTCCCAGTTCTTATCGCACTGGACATAGTAAATCCATCCATTATTGAGTCCTCCTCCTGATTTTGCTGCTTTTACTCCCCGCAGTTCGTGACATTATTTTAGGTATCTAACGCATCAACCTCAAAAGTTTCTTCCTTATTTGTGTTTCGGCATCGCTAAGAGATACAAGTGCCGCGTCGGTATACCGGATAATAATTATTTTCGTCCTAATCGCAAAAACTTATAACCATTGCAGTATCCATAGCTTAACGACGATAAAAGTGAGTGCTGCTGATGCAGGACAAATATATGATATTGAACATTATCTTATCTTATCATGTTCGAGACATATTGAATCGTGCCACCAGGCAGATACATATGCCGCTCAGCAACACTCACTGCAATTGGAGGTAGAAGATGAGAATGAAAAGCCCGTTGAGCCACAACAGTGGAAGAATGAAAACACATCCCGCAAGGATACCCGTTTGGAGGATGGAATGACGCGCGATAAATTTGAAGATGTAGGTATGGCTTTACCTAAGCCCGAAGAAAACCAGTGTACGGTTGATCAAAATGAATCGGGAGAAATTTGCGATGTACAGACAAACGGATCTTCAGCCAAAGACGGTAATGGTTCGGATGTAACTGCACAGCAAAATGAGATATCTATGACTGCAGAAGAACCGGATACGCTTCCGAGTGATAAACAGACACAGCAGCGAATATCTCAAAGCCGACGGATTGACGCTCCGTTATCCACATCGAAGAAAGCGGCCCTTCTATATGCAAAGATGGGACTGCCTGTAATACCGTTAGCTGGAAAAATCCCTCATAAAGACACTCATGGCTACAAAGACGGAACGACCGATGAGCAAACCATCAAAAAATGGTGGAAACGGTGGCCAAACGCAAATATCGGCATTGTAACCGGGGAAAAGTCTGGCGTTGTCGTACTTGACATTGATAAGAAGAACGGCGGCTATAGGTCATTGCAAGAACTTGAGGAGAAGCATGGCAGAATTCCTGACACCCTAATCGTGAACACTGGCGGGGGAGGGCGTCATTACTATTTTACTCACCACGGCAGAAGTATTCCTCGGAGAATCAGCATTCGTCCGGGTATTGATGTGCTTGCAGAAACCAGCCATGCTGTTGCACCACCCAGTAGACATCCTGTTACAAACAAACGATACACATGGGGCAAGCAGTTTGATGCAGACAATCCAAATGCGTTTAAGGAATCCCTTGCCGATATGCCCGATTGGCTTTTAGACCTGATCGACAAAGAGAATGTAAAGTCAACGTCCACCAATGGTCAATGTACCTCAACAATCCAGGAAGGAAACCGCCACAATACATTGGTGAGTTTGGCTGGCAAGCTTAGGAACAAGGGCCTAACAGAGGAAGATATTTTTGAAGCGCTTTGGAAGGAAAATGCTGATAGGTGTAACCCTCCACTTGAAGATAAGGAACTCCGATCCATAGCAGCGGGCATAGCAAAATATCCCGTCAACGGAAAATCAAAGGATAAACCTAAGCCTCCTGATGCAAAGTTATCTGCATACTTCAAAAATCTGGTTGACCTTGCTTTAGACGATAAAGGCAACGTCGTATTCATGATACTCTGTGACGGAAAACTTGAATTTAGAGATAAGCATACACTACCGGATGGAGTGCTGATTCCTCCTCGACAAAGTCATATCCAGTGGGAACTCCCGAATGCTGCAAATGTGTTAAAGCATTATGATACTGATAGTGACCTTAAATTGTTTGAAGATTTGGTTACGCACTTAAAGACGGTAAGTGAACTGCCCACGGAACACCATTACAGTTTTCTCGTACTATGGCTGATGACCACCTATCTTTGGGATCGAGTTGACTATTTGCCAATCATAATCTTTTACGCAATCGCTGAGAGGGGCAAAACACGCACGGGACGCGCTCTTATTTACGCTGGTTGGCGGGGGCATCATCTCGTTACCATTATTGAGGCACATCTCATTCGTCTGGCAAATAACTCCCGGGCAACACTTTTCTTCGATGTAACAGACATCCAGAAGAAGATGGAGAAGAGCGGAACAGAGGATATCTTTTTGCACCGGTTTGAAAAAGGCGCCAAAGTCATGAGAGTTCCTAGACCGGAATTAGGTCCATTCGAAGATACTGTCTATTACGAAGTCTATGGTCCTACCATCATTGCTACAAACCAACCGGTCAATCCAATTTTGGACACTCGAGTCATTCAGATCGTCATGCCTGAAACCAACAGAATATTTGACAATGATATAAAGGTTAAAGACGGACTTCCGTACAGAGAAAGACTTTTAGCTTTTCGGGCTCGATGGTTGAACAAGGAACTTCCTATTGTCAGCAAACCGGCAGTAGGACGACTTGGGGATATTCTACGTCCGCTATTACAGATCATGACAGCAATACGGATAGACGATAAATGGTTTCACAAATTTATCCAGCAGGTAGAAAAAGATCGACGTGAAGCCAATTCGGATACCAAAGAAGCGAAGGTGTTAAAGGCTATTCTTGAAGCCAAAGGCGAGATCAAGAACGGTAGACTTTCAAATAGCGATATTCAAGATTATCTCGATTATGACCAACCGGAACGTTTTCGTATGTCCCCAGTAACAATGGGCAGAATCCTGCAAAGACTCGGTTATGAAAGATACAACGATGGATCAGAGCGTGGGATTGTCTGGGATGAAGAATTAATTCGTAAACTTTGTAGCCGGTATGGAGTTGAGTATGACGATACAGATAATTCCGAAGACGACGATGATTCGATGTGCGTGTGCTAGTACCCACCCCCAAGGAACTCTAACCATCAGCGATATATCTTCTTGTTTTCAATCACTTTTTCTATAAAACCAACAATACACTATCTTCACCCTGACGGATCTTACGGATCTGACACTTCTGACAGATATTTAGGGGTGTGGAACAGCACCTGCCTTCATCAAACTGACATATCTGACACATATGACACATATTATTGAACATGAAATCGTTTTTCAATTAAAGACGATACGTATGTAGTTTGAATATAGAACAGATGCAATTTCCCATATAGGTGTACACCGTTGGATTTGCATGTTTGTTTTGTGTTCGTATGCTCCTTATCAATCGTATTTGAATATTCTTATAATTGCCGGTTGAACCAAATGTTTTCAAACCTACTCATCGAAAGCATTGATGCGCTACCTAAGATTAAAATTACAAATTCGATATATCCCCTGTATTGCAACTTATCTTGCTTGTGATTTATGCCGCTTAGCAATGCTGTATGCAGAATGCTCTTAGCTAAAAATGGACAACCACCTTTTCACAATCATTGGAGTAAGAATAGCAAATTTTTATCATCATGTATTTTGAATCAAAATTGTAAGCTACAAAAGCAAAACCTGCAATCAACATGAAATGCGATACGTATGTAATCTGTCAGAGATCGTAGCATTTGCATCATCTTTTGATCAAAAAACAAAAATGATCATACGGATATATAATTGTAGTAAGTGTCATATCTGTCAGCACAAACATTGAACATGCGACTGATGTTTGCAGTGCAATAGGCAAAACACCGATTTTTCAACGATTATCGCAAAAGTTGCTTGGATAGGGTCTTGCTTCTCTTGTTTGATCCGCTTCTACACTCAAAATTTCCCATTGTCTCTATTTTCTGTCAGATGTGTCAGGTCTGTCATCTGCATTATGACGCAGCCATAGAGTATCTGCCAAGCACCAAGGATTATTATACCTGGCTTCGTTATTGCCGACCTTCTTCAAACGATTCTGCACTTGTCTATTTCCATTCAGGACAAACTATAAAGAAATGATTGAGATCATGATGTTGGTCTCAACAGGAGGCAAAACATGAAGCGAGCCAAATACAGATGCCCGTTAACGGTAGTGATGTCGGAAGAGATGTACCGGAACATCAAACAGGAAAGCGAGAAACAGCAAACCAGCAAAGGCGAAATTGTCCGGAATATGCTCAGTGCCTATTGGGAGTATGAGCAGGACGGAAAAATGCCTGAGGACGATAAACAATGGCCGACAGTATCATAGTCCATACGGATCAGTTCGTGGCCTACAGACGTCCTATGGCAATCAGAGGGATATGGAATGAGACAGCGGCCGAGTCAATAACGATTTGGTAAAGGAGTATTGAAAATGTCAGACAAACAAACACGGAAGATGCAAGTTACAGGAAAATGCTTCAAACTTACGATGTTGTTTGAAGTCATGGAAGATGAAGATCAAGACGGAACTGCAAATCAGTTAGCTAAGGTTGATGATGAGGCCTTCTTTCCAACCGATGATGACGTACCGGTAAAGACAGAAGAAGATTTGCTGGCGGAATCAGGGCCGGGGGATGATGACCGCATTATTGCCGTGATAGACAGTGTTGAGCTCGGAACTTCCAAGAACAGGAATAGGCAAGTTGTATGGACCTATCGATATAATGGGCAGCAGGTTAGACATTATACGCTCCTAAACGGCAAGGATAATAATTATCACCTGCTATCCAATCTGGAGAAACTCGGCTTTGATGATGTAGATCCATCGCAAATTGATAATCGATTTCTTCAGCAACTAACTGGCCGACAAGTGGAAATCGTCATCACTCAGAATAGCCAATACACAACAGCACAGATGATTAATGCTTTATAGGAATTAACACGATGATCGCCAAAATCTACAGCGTAAGAAAAGAATTGACAGAAGAAGGGAATCCTACGTTTGTTTGGACCTATCTGTGTGATGGACCGGGCAACTATAAGGAGATCGTCAAACAGTATACCCCGCTGAATGGTGCAGATAAGAATAAACTTCTGCTATCGAATATCAAAAAACTTGGATTGCCTGAACGACAAATCGAGAAGATCAGTCAAGGTTTTCTTCAAAAGGCAGTTGGTAAGAAAGTGGAAATTGAGATTGGGGCTGGTGAAGGTTTAACAGCCAGACTGGTTGGGCTTTGTGAATGAGGATTTAAGATTATGGTTTATCATCAGATCGATTTGACAAATATTGGTTTCCAGGCGGTGGATGAAGGGATCGCCCAGAGAGAACTGCTTGAAAAGAACGACAGGATTAGGCGATTTCGAAGAGAACGGCTGGAATGGGCAATACAGAATATGTTTGCCAGCGGTGAAATCTTCCAGAATCATGTTTTGAGCCTGAAGGACAAGCTGTATTTAGTGTATCTCGTAGGCTCAATGATGGAACTCGGCAAAGATGACGGGCTTGTATCCGAATTGACGAGACGGATTCAACGAGCCAACTACGAATGGAATGAGGATATCTATGGCAAAGACGCTTCAATGTCAACACGGATATCATTCTGGACGTACCGGGGATGCAATATCGTGAAATGGCTGCAAAAGGTTGTTGAAGAACCTGAGCAGGCATGGAAGGAATTATCGGTTGAAGATTTCTTTAAAGCGGCTACCGTGGCAATGGATTTTCATGAGTTGGATGATGTCGGCAACGAGAGAAGAACTGAACAGAATGGTTGCTCAGGTCATCTATTGGAATCTGTCGTGGAAAAAGTCAAAATACTGCATCACTACTTCTCGGCATTGCAGTTTGTGAAGAATGATGCGGATATTCGCGGGCTGATTGGAAACGCCATTAGGGATTTGCACAATCATATTGAAGAGGAGTCCGGACTTGGCACCGATTTCTACCGACATCCAGAATGTATTCGATATGCTGTCAGCAGCAACCAGGATCAGATCATCTCGCGGGTGTGTAGCGAACTGATAAGGCAGGGGCATTGGCCGACGATGGCGATGGTGTTTGAGGGGGTGCTTGATAGCGTGTGAGTTGAAAACAGACCTATCATTGGTGCATCGTAGGTGAGACCTGTGTTTTGGGGATCAAATTCGCCGCTCAGTGCGCTCAAAAAACCAGTTTCAGCAAGCGATTGAACTTCTGAAAGGGCCGGAGTATCATTGTTTCAGACCGAAATCAGGCCTCCAGTGCCGGGACATCTCTCGGATCGCACTTTCTAAAGGAGAATCGAGAGCCCAAATGGGAAATCGAGGTTATCATGATGCACATCAGAAGTACGGTCAGCCCGCTTTTTCCTGCTATTCGGATGGCATTATACAGATGCACTGTTGAGAGACGGTTACTTCAGTTGAGCTGCGCGGCAGCGACTTTCCTTCTCACCTCACTGTCCGTCTCCTTGCTACAGGCCGCAAGCATTCGAGACTATGAAGTGTATCCAGAAGGAGATCTATACGACGCTGCTTTTACGCCCGATGGAGACCACATGGTCACGGCCAGCTCCGGTGGCTGGTGTACGCTCTGGGATAACGAAACAAATCGGCGTATAAGACGTTACGACGGTCACGATGGCCCGGTTGCTTCAGTGACCATTTCGAGCGATGGAGGGTTGCTCGCATCAGCCGGACTGGACGGGTTCATCAAGATATGGAACCTCGCATCAGGCGAGGAACTGATGTGCTTATCGTGTGGAGGTGAGGAACCATTTGAAATTGCGTTCTCACCAAACAGCCACGTGCTTCTCGCGGGATTCAGGAGTGGGTTCGTAGATGTCTATGACCTCGACTCTTCGGAGGCACCCAACTATGCAATTCCATTCCTCTACCACAGAGACAATGTGAATTGTATTGCCTTTTCAGAAGACGGGCGCAGAATTCTTACAGCAGGGGGGGGCAGAGTCACAGTCTGGGAAGTCGCCCACAACAATACAGACGCAACGCAGCCTTTCGACTCCGTTGAGGAAGTGCGTTCTTTTACGATCGATGAGGTCATTCCCGAGTTTCCATACTGGTATATCACTGATGCAAGCATGACGCGAGATGGAAGACGGGTCTTGATCGAAAACATGCTGTTCGACGTAAATACGGGAGATCTCCTGCATACGTTCGGGACAGAGAACGACAAGTCAATCGTGTCACCAGCAGGAGGCGTTGTCCTCACGGTCAATGTTGAAGGAGTGTGTTTGTTTGACATCAACAGCGGAGAACCGATCGAAGCATTTACGCCGGTTGTTCCTCCATTCTATCTTCTCCCTGTGCTGTCTGCGGATGGCAACACCCTTTCCATCATCGGCAGTGACGGCGTTCTTTACTTCTACAACATCGCAGCCGAAAGGCTGGATCGATTCATCGACGATCACTACTCCTCTATCGCTGCGGTCGCCTTCTCGAAAGATGGAACGCGATTGCTTGCGGGAAGCGCGGGGAGCATGCTCCGGTATTGGGATGCCGACACGAAGGATGACATTACGAGTTCTCTCGAAATTCCGGGATTCCTATTCGTCGACCAGTTCAGCGAATGGGAGGGCCCAACCGAAACAGAGTACAATATCGACCATTTGTTCAACATTGCATCCATATCTTTCTCAAACGATGGGCACTACATTCTAACAGGCGGAACAAGCGCGATTCTGTGGGATGCGGAAACAGGCCGGTTCATTCACGAAATACCTTATCTTTCTGTTACTGCTGTCGATTTCTGTCCGGACAACGAGAGATTCTTGCTCGTTGACGGATCTGAGGTGGATATCTACAGCACACAATCAGAGGAGCCAATCCTAACGTTGGACGGCTTTCTCGTTGAGTCAGCGGTGTTCTCACCCGACGGTCGAGAGATCCTCACGGGGAATCGTGTGGGCACGGCTATCCTATGGGACTTGGCAACAGGCGAGGAGATTCAACGATTTGAAAGGCCCGACCAGCGTTTTCTAATCAATTCGGTGATGTTTTCACCTGATGGCGAGAAAATCCTCATAAGCGATCTAGTGTCCGCCACGATATGGGATAAGCGCGGAGAAATTATACGTACGTTTTCTTTCAACGATCTCATTAACTTGACCGCGTCTTTCTCACCAGATGGAAAGCACGTTGTCACTGGGTATCAGGAAGATAGTTCCTCCTCAAACGTGAGACCAGTGAATCATTACGGTCTTGCGATTCTGTGGGATGTTGACAGCGGAGAGATAGTCCGGAAATTCGAGGGTCCCTTCACAGGAATCAGCGAAGTTGCGTTTTCTCCTGACGGACAAAGGCTGGTTACGGCCGATCTGTATGATGCGACCATCAGAGAATGGGGCATAGACGAAACGACAAAGGTTTGGAACTGGAGAATGCACTAACACAGGCTATCCAGCCCGGTGAAGATCCCTGGGTCAAATCCGCCGACAATCATAGGGTCAAACTAACCCGGCAAATAACAGTGCCTCTTCCTTCCCTTCGCAGGTTCATTGTATTCAAGAGAAGAGTATTGGCCACTAAATGACGCACTAGTGCTAAGGAAACCTATGGAAGGCCAAGACCTCTTAATAGGTGGGATCAAATTCGCCGCTCAGTGCGCTCCAAAAACCGGTTTCAGCAAGCGATTGAACTTCTGAAAGGGCCGGAGTATCATTGTTTCAGACCGAAATCAGGCCTTCAGGGGCGGGATATTTTTCGAATCGCGCCTTCTGGAGGAAAACCGAGAGCCCAAATGGGAAATCTGGGATATTATGAATCAAGAGAACTCTGTTAATTTGTCAAAATCCGATGTTAAAAAAATGGGCCTGAAGAACTTAGGCATTTGTATCGGGTGGATTCCAGTGGCCTTCTTTTTACTATCTACGGGTTTATGGTTTGAAATCCGTAGCGATCTGATGGGAATAGCTGAACTTCTTTCTTTTGATATCTTGCTTCTGGAGACGCCTCTTGAAATATTTGCCGAGTGTTTATCATTCGTAATCTTATTTGGTTGGATTCTTAGTCTTCCTTCAGCTTTGATAATGTCAATATTTGGAGTCTATCCCAAATTTCTAAAACAATACACTTTTATTACTCCTGATCAGACAAATAAGACTGAATATAAAGGCCTTGTTAGTGATGAATCCACGATTGATGGAGTCGCAACTCTTTCTACACAGGAAGAAAATGAATTTTTGTATATACAAATCGCTGGGAAACAATGCCATATCTGCAATGAAAACATTGGTTATCAAGCGGATGGAGTAGCGTGTACTAATTGCAGACGAACATTCCACAAGGATTGTCTTGAGAACGGAACGCAGTGTCCAGAATGTGGAGCACAACTCTAATGCAAAAGCCTACCACAAGAGCGAAAAATTTGAGACTATTATAAAAGAATGCAATTCCTTCCTGGAGGTTAACAATGGCTAGTCATTGTAACTATAAGGCGATTCATTCTAGTTCAATTTATCTCGTGGTTTTACACGCCCTCGTTATTGTCTGTATGTACACTTTTTCTTCTTTCGCATCAGATGCTCCCCGTATCCAAAACTTGTGGAACAAATCCATCCTTCTACAAGTCACACAAACGCTTACAACGGCTCCATGGTCACATGCTCAGAGTGAAAGCGTGATTATCGTTAACAGCACAGACGATCCAGGGGTACCTGGAGACACCTTTATCACAATTCGTGAAGCGATCTCAATCGCCACAGGAAAACAGACACCCCAGAACGCTGAGATGTCACTTGTATCGGATAGCTACGGTGCGGCGACTAGTGACGTCATCATCTTTGACCCACAGATTTTTCCGCCGCAGCAACCAGCGACGATTGTTCTCATTGATTCAGAACTTCCACAGCTGGACACGGGAGGAGATACGCTTGATGGAAGCAATGTGGGAGTAATTCTAAACGGTAGCAGTCTTTCGACTGGTAGCGGCATTACGATAATGTCGAATGACAATGTGGTACAAGGTATGCAAATCTTGTTCTTCCCCGAACATGGCATTCAGATTCGAGATTCCTCTAATCGGAACCGGATTGGTGGTGATCGCCAATCTGGAGCAGGTCCAGTCGGTCAAGGCAATGTAATTTCTGGGAACGGTCTCTGCGGCATTGAAATCAGGGGTGAAAACGTAGGTATCACACACACGACTATAGTGGGCAATTTAGTTGGAACCAACGCATCTGGAAAGAGCGCGCTTGGGAACGGTCAGTTCTCGGAATCAAGATTTGACGCAGCCGGGGTTCATTGCACACAGTCCGTAACGGATACGGCTATCTTAAAAAATGTTGTCTCTGGGAATGGAAGTTACGGGATTATTTGTATTACTGCTGTATTTCCCGTGACCATCAAAGGAAATTATGTAGGTACTGACATCACAGGTGAAGAGGCAATTGGAAACGGTGATTTTGGTATCTTCCTCCATGAAGGTGACGACATGTCTCCAATACAGCGGGGCTTGATTGTTGGAGGTCCCGGTTTGGATGAGGGGAACGTGGTTTGTGGGAATGGATCAGATGGAATCCATATACACGAATCTGATGGAACAATCGTTCAGGGCAATCGCGTAGGCACAAACTATACGGGAGATATTATACCGAATGCTGGTCATGGAATTGTCCTGACAGTGGGTACCGACGGCGTTATCGGGGGATTAGCACCGGGTGAAGGCAATATAGTATGGGGAAACAACCACAGTGGGCTGGACATCGCATGGGTGGAGGATTGCCTGGTCGCGGGAAATGACATTCGGTTTAATCAAGGATACGGAATTTTTCTTGAGGGTTCTATAGGTGATGGAGAAAGAGTCCGTATAACGGAGAATTCCATTACAGCCAATGTAGGAGACTGGGACCATTCAGGGGCAATACCAGATTGGCCTCGAAGTTTTTTCACTGGCGGTCCTGGAATCACATTTGGGCACCACCCCAATCGGGATTTGTACGCACCGACGATCGGTTCTGTGGATAGCACCAGTGTTGTAGGGAGGACAAGTAGGATTATTCCAAGCGGTAGCCTCATAGAAGTTTTTCACGATTCCGGCAGTCAAGGAGAAACCTATCTCGGTTCAACGACGGTAGAGTCCAGCCAATTTATTTTTGAGGGTAATATACCAACAAGCGGAAATATAACCTGCACCGTTACTGACTTAGACGGAAACACATCACCATTTTCTCGGCCTTTTGCAGTTCCGGAAATCGAGCCCACGAATACTCCGGTGCCGGAACCGGCCCCGACGCCTACGCCAACGATCCAAACGGGTGTTTCCACTTGGATGCATTACTGAGCATCTGACGTCAGAGTACGCCGTGATTGACTCGATGCCGATGGATCGGATTCTGTAGACTTGGATTGCAGTTCTTTCTCGTCGGGCATGAGATAAAGCCTCTAACTGTCCTCTGTCTTCTTTGGCAGGACACCCTTTTCCTTCAAGTTGCGTCTGGCTTTCTCTGTATAGAGAATTGCTAGCTGTTTTAACAAAAACTGCTTCTTGCTCATGTTGGGCGGACAATCATTTTGTTCCGTATCCGGTTTTCTGGTTACCGGTGATATAAATGGCTCATTTGATTCTTTTGAGTCCGGCATACCAGGAGCCCAGCAACACGGATCAGATCGTTTCGCGGGTGTGTAGTGAGCTGATACGGCAGGGGCATTGGCCGACGATGGCGAAGGTGTTTGAGGGGGTGCTTGAGAGTGGTTAGAGGCGGAGGGTGGGTTTCGGCGATTCAATATGTCCTACCATGCTCTTTAAAGCAGATTTCTCAAGCGATGAAAGAACAATCCATTACAAAGGCTGACTTGGCACAGCTCGATTGATCGATAGGCCAGCTTCTTATATAACACGTGTTCTTAATGGACATCACAATTTGACTTTTTCAACAGCGGTGATGATTGCGAGCACTTTGGATTTAGATTTACATGTGAATTTGAAACCCAAATCACAAACGGCCAAGAAGAACGAAGGTGAAAATGCGATCAACGCCCGCGCCGTGAATTTGGCGAAGGCCAATACCGTTACGGGAGACCGTTACTGTAGAAAAAAAGTAACTCCCCTGGGAGTCTTGCAATCACGAGCCCATTTCGAGCATTAATATTCGAATTTTCTCCAGTCTATCCCATCCATCTTTTTCCCCACGTTGCAGGCAACGCTCTTGGGCTTTTTCAAGCGTTGCTAGAGCTGACGGCTGTTGAATTCGTCCAGCACGCAACAAGGCATCCTCGACGTCATCAAATCTTCCAAGATCAGAATAAACCGCGGCTATTCCGTTAAGCGCAAAAGAATTCTCAGGCTCCATTGCAAGAACGGACTCGTAGTTGGCTATCGCCTTATCGTATTCCCCGAGATCTCGTTGTACAGCCGCTAGCCCCACTACAGAATATGAGTTTGGATTTAGTTCTAGGACCTGCCTGTAAAGTTTAGAAGCACGCTCCGGTTTATTGAGCATTCTATAAGTGGCCGCCAGAGCATTGCCAATATACTGCTGCTTACATAATTCCCACGCTTTCTCTAAAGCAATGAGGGCGATTTCAGGCATCCCGCGTCTTTTTACAGCCATTCCTAAGTTGAAAAGGATTTGCGGATCTAATTCTTCGTCAATACTCTGATGAAGTGCTGAATCCGGATTGCGTTCCAAAACTGTAGATTCGCCGACTATTTGATCGGCGTCTAGTTGTTTGTTTAATTCGGCAAGGCGGTTGGATGCAATTATATTTGAGCGGTCAAATTGCAGAATCTGTTGATAGATTAGGCGTGCAGTTTCTAATTCACCTTTTTCCCAATGGCAACGGGCCAGCCTTGTGTAGGCCGATACTTGAGTCTCATCTGATTCTATGATGCGTTGGTTAATAAGCATCGCTTTGTCATCCCACTCATTAAGTCGCGCCTTTTCCTGCGCTAATTCAATGAGCCCATCAAAACCGGTTGTTTCCAACAATGCTTGAAAACCGTCATCGTCAAAATTGCCTTCATCGAAAGCGGCACGTAGATCTTCATCAGGATCCAAATTGTCAAAATTAATATACTCAATCTGGGGATAAATATTTTCACGCTTTACAACTTCCTCATGCCTATGCAAAGAAGTAGTAGACTTTCTCATAAACCAAGAAAACAGATTCAATGTAAACATAGAACTTCGTTGTTTTCTGGAATCTTCTTGGGACTGAGATGTATCTTTTTCAGTATGAACATCCTCAACAACATCTTCAATCTTGACTTCATAAACATCCTGTTCTTCAGTGGGTTGAGGGCGGAATATGCGAGTCGCAACTTTTCCAACTGCATAGCAGACAGATGCGTCAATGCTGCCGCATATGATACCCCCAACAACGGGCACAGCCTTTGTCAGGCTTACCATGGTCCGGCTCCCACCCTTCGAGAGTAGTTGGATGCCAATTTTTTTATTAATTTCCCTTAGCGCCCGTGCTGGTATTTTATCTATTAATTGTGCTGCAACACGTTTTCCTAAATTAACACCAGCTGATTTCAAAAATCCGACTGCTTTGTCACCCAATGCTGCGATGCACACCCAACTTCTAGTAGTCTCGTCATCAATTTGATGGCCATAGATGCGCGCTATGGCTGCGACCATTCTAACCTGTATAACGTAGGAAGCCAAAAGTGAAGCAGGAACGGCCACAGGCAAAGTAATAAGACCGCCAAGTCCAGTAACAAAACCACTTGTAAAATTATAGACTGCACAGTGGCGAATAAGCGCCCTGACTCGCTCGTCATTATTTACATAGTCTTCATCATTTGTGAATTTTTGGGCAATCTGTTCGGCACTATCAAATCGACCAAATCCGTCAATTGCCATATCTGAAAGTTGCTTTATGAACTCATAGCCATTGGTAGAACTCTCTTTGTCACTATCCGATGGTTTTACTGCAATGGTTTTCACTGACTGCAATCCAACACCCCTACACTTGTTATTGAAAAAGCGAACAAAACCTCGACTGCATCCGCAATTCTTACAGACTCCACGTAGATTGAATCTGTGCTCTGTCATTTTCCAATCCTTTCCTCAGGGCAAAGGACCTGAAAGGAATCCTTATCCTCTACTGAAGTTCATACCCGTATCTGACTGAAACTATCCTGGATTTCCCATATGGGCTCTCGATTCTCCTGCAGAGGGTACGATCCGAGAGATACTCCGGCCTTGGATATCCGATTTCGATCTTTATGCATTGTATTACGCCCTTCACAAGTGTGTCAATTGCCTTCAGAAACAGTGTTTCTACAGTAGCGAGCAGGAATTCGAGCCAGCAAGCCACAGGGGAAGGCCTTTTCCATTCTTCACGCGTAGGGTGTCGAACTGACGAACGTATTTGCAAACCGTGTTGCGGCTCTCCATTTCTCGGGAAACCTCCCAAATACTCTGCTTTTGTTCCGCGACTGTCATTTACCGTTTCAGTTTTGCCTTGTGAGCAGATGATTTAACACAGATTGCCTACGTGTTTGCAATGCCCTTGCAAGAAGCACTATTCTTTTGACCGGGATTTTACAGGTTGGATACCCCTATGTTTTAGACGGAGCTTGCAGCACAAGAGCATTGCCCGCCGAGCTAAGTCTTTTTCATCTTCGGGCGATACTCGATTCAATTCCTTGGCTTGAACCGTTGAGTCTGATTCTCTTGGTTTGGATTCCGGGTTCTTTTTATCGGGCATGTCGTATCACCTCTATTTAGACTCCGAATCCTCTGTGAGCGAGTCTTTTGATAACTTGCGCCTGGCTTTCTCCGCATAGTCAATTACCAGCTGTTTTAAGAAAAACTGCTTCTTGCTCATGTTGGGCGGGCAATCATTTGGTTCTGTATCCGGTTTTCCGTTTACCGGTGATATAAACGGCTCATTTGTTTCTTTTGAGTCCGGCATGCCTGGAGCCCACCTTCACATAGAATCACATCTTGTTATTTTTAGGATTACTTTGACCAACGTGACAAGACCTGACTGATTCCGCACTTGCAACGATCTGGAAGAAGCCATGACTCCGCGAATTAACTAATCCCAAAGAAAGCCTCCATAGAATTTTAAATCAAACTTTTCACATACAGGACAGTAATACAAACCGTCCGTTATGATGAGTTCGTGTTTTTCTTGATCTTGTGTCTCCATACACCACGATGCCACTGTTACATTGCCAGGCTCGCCAATTGTCTGCTTGCGGGTATAGGGCAATATCTTCTCGTTGCCGCACTCTGGGCAGGCAATTGGGTCTGATAAAAGATCGACTTCAACGACCTTCTTGCAGGACTTGCAGGCTGCCGGGAAATAACAGACACCACCCGCAAATCCACATCCCACAAGACAGGAAGTCTCGTAGCCACATTTACATTGTACATGAACGCCTTGACCAATATCTATATTTGCTCACAAGGGGCTGGTCTGAGATAATAACTCATTAATGTTTGAAACTCACTCCATATTTGATTCTTTCGGGCGGCAGACAGCCCCTGTTTTAATAGATTGTATATTCCCATCTAAAACACTGGCATAAGACAATTTGGATGTAACACGTGTTACTTCAATTAGCGCGATAAATTCTTCTTCTTGACCCAAAAATTCATTTGTATCGGGATCAATAAGTTTTTCACCAAGGGCATATATCTCATACTGTTTCCCTTCGCTAATTCTAATCCCTCCCTGATTCAATATGACTTGCCCTGAAGATGTGGTCTTTACGACTTTTACAGGATAAATAGCCTCTAAAATTTCAGAGGACATTTCATTGGCCATACGTTCAATCAATAGTTCGTCTGAGAAATTTGCGGCCTTGCCCGCTGAAAGTGATTTAAAATCTTCGCTAGAAAGAAAAGTCTCAGTCGTATTTGCCCAATTGATCTTCCCAGTGGCAACATCAAGGACTCTATATGCAACTGCCATGTTTGCAGACCGTTCCGTATAGACGTAACCGGTAAGTTTGACGGTTTTCTGAGCAGAATCGGCGACGACCTTTTCAAGAGAGCCAACAACGAGATGATCCGCACCAAGCTGTTGTCCCAACTTCACCAATTCCGACAGAGGGCAGGAACCCGCCTTTAGCAAACTCTGCTCACCGATCCGCTCCGCCATATACTCCCGGTCTAGCACTGTGAACTTCCGCGATTGAACCAAATGGCTTACGAGACCTTGCGCCAATCGTCGGTTTAGATCTTCTGAGGAGACTTGAGCCCCATCAACAATGAATGAGTTGTGTGGATTTCTAAATGGGATGATTGCGATAGTCCTCCGCTCACCCGGCCGTGGATTTTTGGGGTCATATACCGCGACCACAATGCGCATGACTAGCGTCCATTGTTCTGTGGATTCACGGGTTTGTCCCAAGACCTCATAATTCTTGATCAATCCTTTGCATCTGGAAATATGCTTCTCTTTTACAACTTCAGTACCAACACTTCTAGAACCTCTCAGGTTGTTAACAACAGATTCAAATTGCATCCGAAATTCTCTATCTGTCTCGATCCATGAACCGTTGACGCGCCTGATGGCCTCCTCCAAGCCATTCGTTATGGCCTGATCCAATGTTTGACCAAAAGCTGTCAGTTCAATCGTTTCATCTGCCGCACAGGTGAAAGGCAGGAGATGGCCAATCACAGAAACAGCAAAGAATAGAAATGAAATGCGCTTTTTCTTCATTTGTCTCTACCAATCTACTTCATTCTTGAAGGAAGAACTCTGCCGCTTTTCGCCCTTAGACCTTCCAGCAGATTTCGCATTTTCTTGCGAAGTCCGCTGTGTACGCGGTGGTTCAGAGAAATCTGCCATCATCGCTTTGGTGCTAGGAGACCACATTAAAACACAACCAAACAATAAATGGCCCGTGGTGGGATCATTACACCCCCACTCTTTCACAGTTACTACACCCTCGAGATGTGTCCGTCCACTTTCTTTAACCACACGATCAACAGCGTCTGCAATTTGATTCTCTTCTGGCTTTTTTGGAAAACCAGAGGCATACATTTCTTCTCGGATTGCTTTTTCCGACTTTATCATGGTTTTTTCCGTCAGTAGAACCGTACTATTTACAAAACGAGTGAGGTTTGCCTCAGCAATTGACCGAGCCTGGATTTTTGCACCCTTGACTTCAAAGTCCAATTCTAATTTTGGTGTCTGTTTGGTTACTCTTGGTGACCACTGGCCAAAAGAGACTACGGCATGCTCTCCATTTTCATCCTCCATAACACGGACTCCGTATGCAGAAATGAATTCTTTTAGGTTCTCCTTGTATTCATCATCAATTTGTTCTGCGATACTCGCCTGCCTCTTTGCTCCGTTGCTTACGGGAACCGAGGTTTCTCGCATTATATCAGCGGCAATCCCTCTGAGTTTATCTGAACATAATAAAAGAACTCCTACCTCTTTTTGTTCGCCGTCAAAAGTGGCGAGAACCTTTGTCCCCGACATCGCCTCTAGTCCTGTGCGAGTAATCGACTCCATATTAAAGCTATCACGAAACAAGTCTCTCTTCTGAATCAAGGTTTTATTATCAAATTCTTCTGTATCAAATCCCATCATTTCAAGTTTCTTATCTATTTCTCCTTCCGCGCAAAGCAGAACTTTATCTTTTAGTATTTCTATTCGCCCTTTTGCGTCGGCTTCTTGGTAGTTTGGATCATTCTTAAAATAATGGCTGTACGTTTTTACCTCGTTTATACGATTTCGCGCGCGTACAAATTCACTTTTTGCTTCAATTATAGCCCTTTCATATGCAAGAATTCTTGCCTGTGCAAAGTCAATCTCATTTATGTTCCGATTAATTGTGGACACTCCTTTAGCAATATAAAAATTTCTTCCGTCTGTACCATTTTCTCCAATTCGATAAGAATGTTCATTTCCGTTTTCATCCTTATATGTCCGGCTCTTGAGATATTCATTTATTTGCTCCTCAATCTTCCCACCTACATTATTTATATCTGGAAAGCCACAAAATGGGTCTTTTGCCGGCATCTCTTGCTCAGAATCGGATTCTTCGTTTAGTACATTTTTCTCCGTAACATCTTCGGAGACTTCCTTTTCTGCCGTAAAGCCTTCGCAAAGGAAGGCGAGAATGAGGATAAGACCGAGTACAGAGCGCTGCATAATTGTCCTCCCTATGTATACTGTTATAAAATGGCGATCAGAATCCTACAGACCTTCGTTTTGAGACCTTCATAATTGGATCTGAGAATCCTTCCCAAACAATCTCGCCATTTGCTATATCAGTGACAAACATCCTAACTTCGTACGTATTTTGCTTTTGCGTCTTTGTGCGTGCTGCGTGAAAAAGGAACTGAGTTCGCAGACTCAATCTGGCCACGCTGGCTTGTCCTGCCCGGGGTACCTGCGAGGCGTTGAAGAGCGGGTCATTTCTCAAATCCTGCGAATCGCGTGTCATGCTATCTTTGGCGTCGCTTCCGTAGGTGGAGACATAGCGGACCTTGCCCGAGTTTCGTAGTGCTGCTCTAACTCGCCCGAGGACGATTTCCTTGGGTAACTGAGAAATATCAGTCTTATTTTCGATGTCGGAGATCACCATTCTGACAGGGTGAGGCTGATATTCGGCAGAATCTAAAAAACCATCCTGCAGCATCCGTTGTGTGAGGGTCTGTGCCCATTCGACCATCTCATTGTAATCCGCGCCCATTGATGTGACGCCTTGATCAGAAGCAGAGTCAATTCTTTTGGGTCCCGTCTGGCATGCAACAAATAGTGCAAATGCACCAAGGAATATGATTAGGCGTTGTTTATGTTGGCTGATGTATTTCATGCTGCCTCCTCTTTATATAATCAGGAGTAAGTACAGGGCTGATCATTTGTCCCATGGTTGAATCTGTAATCGCCAGTCTCTTGCCTTTTCGCTAGGCGCTATACCTGTGAAATTTAAAATCTGTTTGCCTTGTATTGTTCTTCGTACCCATGAACTAGCAGGAGCGTAAACCTGTAGCCCCTGATCATCAAACCATTCAAAGAGGTACTTGAAATCATACGGTGAGGTTTTGTTATTTCTTAAAGTTGCTTGGATCGTCAATAACTGGCCACCGGAATCGATTATTCGTATTTCCTCTATAATTAAATTGCGGCTGATTCGATCAGCAAGTACATGACTAAGAATCACAGTATCCTGTTTTGATGTGGTCATGCAACCCGTACAGAAAATAAGGATTAGACATTGTGAAGAAACAAGCTTGAACATAGAGTTTCAGCCTCATGGATTAATGGGCAGCACAATACAAACTGCTTTCTCGGGTGTGATGCTTCTTACAATCACCAACACAGATTTGACGTCGGGGAGTTCAGCGGTCATCACTTCGCGTGCAGAGCCGGTTTTATCAAGTACGGATATTTCTAAAACGCCTTCGTCTGGACGGGGAACATGCGCTATTTGAAATTGCGAGCCAGGACTGTGCCATGTCCGAAGGTCAGTCTTGTACATGATCTCCATTCCTAACTTGCTGATGGCACCCAATATCCGATTTTGTTTCTGAACTTCTTGGCCTGCTGCTTCTTTGAGTGCGGTATTAATGATCGTGCTTAAGACAATTGATGGAAGAACTTTTTGAAAATCGGCTGCCACTATGCTATCAATACTTGCAATATGTGCAGCATTAGTTGTTTCGGTGTTACTCTCTGATTTTATTGTGAGCCCCCCCACCTCGCATGGTCGAATCTGCAATGAAGGGAGTTTCAGTGTTGACACACCGCCAACTTTAGATGGAATTGCCATAACCTTCTCTTCGCGGTCGGGAGCCAATCCAAACTCACATATTACATATACACTCGGAGGGCGATCAGTATCCAACTCGGTCCAACCACCTCTTTCTATTTCAGTCGCTATAAATTGATTCTCAGGAACCATATCGTGGACTTTTTGGAGGTCTACGTTTGCGTTTGAATCATTGTCTTGATAGAGAAGCAGGGCTGTAAGATAGCTGGCTATTGGATTTTGATAGTCTGAATATGCTTCAGAGATAAGTGGGGCGAGGTCAGGGTAGTTATCATTCAATGTAGTATCGCTGATGATTTCCTTCAGGTCAACTTGGTGTTCTACGGCCTCCTTTTCACGCTTTTCAATGTCCTTTTGCAGTGCAACAATTGCTTCTTGTTGCCGAACACCGGCTTTCCTGCAATGTACCAGCGCTTCTTCAAAGTTATTTTCAGCCAGCCAGTTAATCGCCTGATAATAGTTGATTAGAATTCGCTCAGCGTAAGTTCCACGGTAGTCTTTCCTTGCCCCTCCAAAAACAGCGCTTGTTGCTCCTTCCGTGACAGAGAGTTTTGCTTTTTCGTCAAACTTCTGGAATAGTGCCTCCGCTTCCTGGAAGGCTTTTATGCTTTCTTCAAAGTGTTGAGCGTCTTGTAGGATCTTCCCTTTGTCAAGAAGCCAGATTAAATGATCGTTTCCCAAAACTTTTTTGTTCACGGTGTCATTTAGCACGACCTGAGCGGCTTCTTCAAACTCTCCCTGAAAGTGCGCCTTCAAAGCGTAATCGTACCAATTCTCAAATCGCTTTCCCCATTTCTTATCAGTGGATTTATCTGATTTTGCATTTGCAATCCCAATGTGGAGAGTTGCCCACAGCACCAAAAGAAACGCCATAAGAATAAGCGGTGATTGTATATTGATTCTCCTCCATCTTTTAATTGTTATTGTGTGGTAAAAAACTACATACGTATCTATTGATTCTTTTGTTGTTTGTTTTGAGGCTGTCATAAAAACCCTCCAGGGTCGTGACCTTATCATAACAACCCTGGCACAATCCGAGCTGGTTGTAAAGCAGGTTAATAAGGAAAGTCTGGAATTTTATTGAATTCTGTTATCAACACCGTAACAAACCTTAGCCACCGTATTGACAGACTTAAAGCAATTTAAGACAGATTGTCTATATATATAAAATTCAATATGTTACAAATCCTCTGGAGGTGCTCTATGCCGTATCCGTTACGCAGACCGCCTTGGTTTGCACCGTGTTTTCTGTGTGTTGTGCTGGCTTTGTCCGCCTGTGAAGAAACCGCCGATCCGCCTAAGGAACCACCAAAGGAACTGATCGGCCCACCCGCCCCATTTCAACCGGAACCCGTATCTCCGACCAACGATAATCTGCCTCTGATTCTGCTCGGTATTAGCGGCACGATTTTGGGCATGTTGGTTGGTATCGGTATTGGTTCCCGAACCCGCAAAGACGCCGAAAGGCAAGAAAAGGAGAAGCCTTGCATGGATGAAGAACTCGACTGCCCGTAGAGGCAAACGCCAATCCTCAAGTAAATCCAAAAAAGAAAAACCTTCCCGCGAACCGTTATCCCCACCTATTGTCGATCCCGATTTTGAAGACCTGCCCTGGCTGGAGCGTGTATCTGAGGTTCTTTGGTACACGGTGCTCTGCATCGAATACGCATTGTCGCCCACGAGAAAGCTCCGAAACTGGATCAAGTTGGTCGTTTCGATATTTTTGTGGGTAGGTATTCCTTCAGCACTTCTATTGCCAGGCCTCAAGTATCTCTCCAAAACGCTGGCTGACATCGCCCAAAACGCTCAAACCATCAGCATCTATACAACCAGTTCGCTCGTAGTCTTTTCGTTTTTGCTGATTGTACTGGTGGTCGTGGTAAGCATCATAAGGCGCTAAGCCAATCCCATTTCTAAAAAAAACAAAACAAAGGAGGTAAATCTGAATGCCCAATCTGTGTATCCTTACCGGCAATCTGGGCGCTGATCCTGAAGTGAAATACAGCAACGACGGAAATCCAATTGCCACGCTCAATCTTGCATTTAAATCAGGTAAAGACAAAACGTCTTGGATCAAAGTCACGTGTTTCAACCGTTTGGCGGAAGTCTGTGAAAAGTATCTGCATAAGGGCGCAAAAATCACAGCCGTGGGAGCCCTCGAACAGCAGAAGTGGACCACAGACAACGGTGAGCCCAAGTCTACTTACAAACTTCTCGCCAATTCCGTGGAGTTCATCAAAACCGATGGACGAGGCTTTGAAAACGGTCAAGACGAAGACGACATCCCATTCTAAGAAAGGAGTGAACTATCTATGCCGACTTCAACACCAACCAATCGATTACCGGCAGACAGCCAAGAACAAATCTCCGGCAATGGAAATATTCCCAAACTGGACGACCGGTTCATTATGGATATCAAGGGAAAGGAATTCGTTCAGTATGCGGGACTCTTGGATCTTGCCCATCAACACGGTCTGAATAAAATCGAAGTGGAGTATGTGCAGTTACCCACCAAAGAAAACGGCAACATGGCGATTTGCAAAGCCATAGCCACTTCTAAAGACGGTCAGACTTTCACGGATATCGGCGATGCGACTCCCAGCAATGTGAATCCTCGGATTGCTCCCCATATTATCCGGATGGCCAGTACCCGAGCCAAAGCGAGATGCTTGAGAGACATGTGCAATATCGGCATCACCTGTTTGGATGAACTAAAGGATGAAGAGGATGTCATTACTGGTAACGGCAATGGCAGGAAACGGGCTTCTCCCAAAGCACCGGGTAATGGCTCTAACGGTAGTAAGGCCAAAGATCAGACCAAAGAATCCCAAACCAAGCAACCTGATTCCAAATCTTCTGAAAAGACTGGCAAAGCCGAATCTAAAGCCAATACGGATAACAACGGTAATGGCAACAGTAATGGCGGCCCCAGAATGTCAGAGGCTCAGAAACGGGCTATCTCCAATCTGGCCAAACGCCGGGGATTATCCGAAGACGAGTTGGTCAAACTGGCCCAGGATTCCTACGGTATGGCTCTGGAAGATTTGACTCCCAAGGATGCTGCTAGTTTTATCCGTACCCTGCAACAATCCGCTTAATCCTTATCCACAACTTAGATATGTACCGATCAGTTGGATCACGGGGTGGAGCGTAATTATCTCTGCCCCGTGTTCCTTCGGGAGGAAACCTATGACTGGAATCCAAGAATTGCGGCAGGAGCCTCATCTATCGGCTTCCGCTGTCAATGATTATATCGAGTGCGGTTTGGCTTACCGTTTTGGCCGTGTCGATCAAGTACAATCCGAATATACAGCTGACGCTCTGTTATTTGGTAAATGCATCCACAAGGCATTAGAGGCGTTTTATCTCGCGAGAATGGAAGGCTCTGAATTCTCCTGCAACGACCTTTTACAGGAATTTACCGAGCAATGGCATAAGGCCTATACCGAAACCACCGACCTAAAATTCAAAAAAGGCGACAATTTCGACACGATTCTAAACTTAGGGATCAATTCCTTAATATCTTACTGGAACGAATTACCTGAAGTAGGGGTCCAGGTCCTTGCAATTGAAGAACCATTTTCATTCAAAATCGAGGGATTATCCGTCCCGGTGGTCGGTGTAATTGACCTCGTTGAAGAGGATGAAAACGGCAATATCATCATCACCGATTTCAAAACCTCGTCCCGTGCCTATTCCAAAGACGAAATCGACAAGAATTTTCAGCTGACGGTCTATCACATGGCGGCGAAGAAGAACGGATATGCCGACCGGGATATTCTGCTCCGCTTCGATTGCCTGATCAAAACCCGCAAACCCAAGTTTGAGCAGTATTGGACCGTGCGTACCGAAGAGGATGAGCGCCGGGCGGAAAAGAAGCTGATCCATGTCTGGGAAGGCATCGAGAAAGGCGTCTTTGTGCCCAACGATACCTCCTGGAAGTGCGGCTACTGCTCTTTCAAATCTCACTGTGATTCCTGGTTTCAAGGAAAGGAGGATGCCTGAATATGGTGGAACTCAATCAGCAGCAACAAAAAGCGGCTGACTTCTTGTATGGAACGGCCGTGGTGATTGCTGTGCCCGGTTCCGGTAAGACCCTGACCATGACCCATCGCATCTGCAACCTGGTGAAGCAACATGCCATTGCTCCAGAGAGTATCTTGGGTCTCACATTTACAAAGAATGCAGCCAAAGCTATGAAGGACCGTCTGGGCCCTCTCCTCGACGATCTGGCCAAAAGAGTAATGTTGAATACGATCCATAGTTTCTGTTTCCACGTGCTGAAACGTGAAGGCACAAAGTTCGATCTGTTGTGCGGACGCCACCAATACCGTTTCCTGCAGCAGATTCTCCGGGATTTAGGATTGTCCAATCTATCCCTGGGAATGGTGATGCGGGAAATCAGCCTGGCTAAGAATAATATGGTTTCCTCATCCGATTTCCGGGTTCTGTATGAAGGCGATAAGACCATGCAGCAGGTGGCGGACGTTGTGGATGAATACGAGTCCCGCAAAACAAAGAAGCTGATGTTTGATTTCGATGATCTACTGCTCGAAGTCTGCAATCTGCTTCACATTGATGAGACGATCCGGGATAAGTACCGTTCCTCATTTCAACATCTGCTCGTAGACGAATTCCAAGACACCAATCCCGCTCAGATGGAAGTCGTACGGTTGCTATTGCCTGAAAAGCCCAATGGTTCCAGTTTGTGGGTATGTGGCGACGATTGGCAATCCATTTACGCGTTCAATGGAGCCAGTGTTGGCAACCTGCTCAACTTCAAAGATAACTTTCCGGACTGTGATTTCTATGTGCTGAACGAAAACTACCGCTCCACTCCGGAGATTCTTAAAGCTTGCCAGAATCTGATCGATCACAATGTACGCAAAATCGAAAAGACCCTGACCACTCAGAATTCACCGGGAGAGGAAATCGTCGTTCTGGAATGTACGTCCGAGGAAGATGAGGCCTTTCAAGTGTGCCGTGAACTCCAGTATTTAGTGGCGGAAGACGCCTATGCCTATAAGGATATCGCTGTGCTCTACCGGGCCAACTTTCAATCCCGGCTGATTGAGGAATGCTTCTCCCAGCAGAAGGTGCCGTATCTGATTGAAAACGGTTTGAACTTCTACCAGCGCCGGGAAGTAAAATGGCTCATGGAGTATCTGCGGGTCATCCACAATCCGGACTGTGATGAAGCTCTCGAGGAGATCATCAACATTCCCAACCGGTATCTGGGCAAACGGTTCCTGGAAGACTTACGGGCCTATGCCGTAGAAGAAGGCCTGCACCTTTATCCTGCCCTCAAAACCTTTCCCGCTAACCGCCCCTATGTTCGTCATAACATTGTCGACTTTCTGAGAATTCTGGATCCGCTGATCGAGGACGCTCCAACCTTGGGACCGGTGCAAATCATTCAGATGCTGCGTCAGGTCTTGGATTATGACGAATATGTATCTGAAGACGACGTACCCCAGCCCGATGATGTCAAAATCGAGAATCTCAATCAGTTGGAACTATCGGCGGCCAAGTTTGATGATCTGCAATCTTTCTTGGAATACGCTGAGACGTTTGAAGACACTCCCACCGGTGACGATAAAGACGGGGTAAGGCTTATGACCATCCACAAAGCCAAGGGATTGGAGTTTCCCGTGGTGTTCGTTATCGGCCTCGTAGAAGGCATTTTGCCCAGCAAGAAGGGTGATTTAGAGGAAGAACGTAGAATATGTTTCGTAGGCATTTCCCGGGCCATGCAGAGGCTTTATTTGAGCCATTCGCACATGTACCTGGGCCAGCCATCCGCCAAATCCATCTTCCTGGATGAGATTAGGCAACCCTAAAAACAACAATCCCAAAACCATTTCAAGATAAAAACCAAAGGAGGTAATCCCTATGCCATTTGAAGTTATCCATTTCCGGGGTGTCGAAGGCATCCTCAAGAAAAAGAAAATGCACAAGGAGGTCAACGAGATACTGGCCTATATCGAGAGCGCCCTGCAGGAACGCTTCTACCGGGGCACGATCCTCAAACAGGCCCTGGATGAGATGGGCTGGAGAGACAACGGTAATCTGACCATCCTCGAGGGCCGGCGGTATCAGTTCAAAGGGCTGCGTAACCGTATTGCCATCGAAGCCAATCTTTCAGTGTATGAATGGATTCTGGAGGGTTTATTCCGTCTCCAAGTAGGTTGTGACAAAGGATTGGTTGATGCCGGGATCTTGCTCTTGAATGGGTATCGTAGCGACAAGAGCCCCCTCGGAGAGCAGGTAGAGTTAGTCCGCAGTGAAGTCGAGGCTCTGTATCCCACCATCAGCCTGCCGGTCAGTGTAGTCCTGCTCGATTTGGGCGCACCGCAATGTGTTGAGACTGGCAAGGAGGATAAAAACGTCGTTAACGTCGTATCCAAGGAGAAGGAGGTGGCCCATGCCTGATCTAACCACCTTGGGAAAAGTCCGGGAACGTGTTGATCAACTTGCTCAAAATCATTGGGATGATTTCGTTCCAGTGGAAGGCATCATGTTTGATGGTATTGAAACGGTCCATCTTGGCAACAACACCTATCCGTTAAAGCCTGTAGCCCAACGGGAAATCGCCTGCCGTCTTGGAATCCCCTATCCCTATTTGCAACGCTGTGATCCTGAACTGCAAGCGGCCAATTTGAATCGTTGGATGTCTGAGGAGAAGAACAAAAAACTCTTCTTCCGGTTTGATGGTGATGAAGTCCGGGCGGTCTTTACGCCACGTTACAAGCCCATCGATCATCCGGCAGTTATGAATCGTTTGGATGAGTTGGGTTTTAGCTCTGATACGCCCGTGCAGTGCCGACTCGATGACGAACTGCTGTTTCTGAATATTCCTAATCCCGAGCAGAGTTTCTGCCCTAAACCCGGTGATGAAATGCGGCCCGGGATATCCATTGCCAATTCGGAAGTTGGTATGTCGTCACTGACGCTATCAGCCTTCATTCTGAGGTTGGTCTGCACCAACGGGATGGTATCCAGAACCTCTGTGGATGCATCCTATCGGCACGTATCCAATCGGATTCTGGATGAGTTTCCGCGTACGCTCGAAAGAGTATCCAACGATGTGAACCGGCAACGCGACCGCTGGACGATTTCTACCGAAAGTCCTGTGGATGATCCCCCGCTTACGTTGAAATCTTTCAACAAGCAGTATCATCTGGGCAAGAAAGAGATCGATGCCGTTGAATGGGCCTGGCCGCAAGAGGCTGGAGATCGCATGTTCCATATCGTCAATACGTACACGCGAGCGGCACAGCATAATGGCCTCAGTGCCGATGAATCCTATCACCTGCAACGGGTAGGGGGATCGGTGTTGGCAATGCTCAACTGAGATGTGAGAGAAAGTCTGGCTGGAAACGGCTGGACTTTTTTTATAGTAATTTAACTCTGCCTTACGCAGTAGCCGCGTTTGTTTTATTCATCCATAAATACATTTTATTGAACAAATCGCAACAATCTATAAGCTTTTCAGAAATCTGCATAATTTGTTCCAAAGTTTCATATGAACCGGCCCAATGCTCTTTGATGATTTCGGGATTCACATACTTCAGATTTATCAGGTCTGCGATAGTCTTACCAATCCAGACAACGTCATCTAATTGCCCTAGTCCTGGAATAATATCCGGTATGAAATCAAAAGGAGAGAGAAGATAAAAAATTGCATTTGATATTTTTGATTTGTATGCATCTGGTACGCGTTCATCATTTTGTAGTCTTACAAGTAGGCGAAAGAGGTCAGGTAAAAATAAGACATATTCCAATGCCTTGGCATTTGGATATTTCTTTTGAAACTCATGCATTTTCCCGCGCAGCATCAGATAATATGCGTCCGGGTCAGATATTACGTCGGTAACATCCCGTACACAAACGCTCATTCTTGAGAATAATCTTTTAATCCAATCAATGAGGTGCCGCAGTAATTGTTTTAACCAGCAAGCATCATTCTCTATCATATCACCGATAGGAACTGACATGAAAATCATTAGATAATCAAGAATGTCTCTCTTTTGCACATCTTTGACTTTCTCAATTTTTTTCAATTCTTTAAATGTACCAATGAGTTCTTTGTCGCCACTGGCTGCAATTGTATCCGAACTCGAATTTATAAAATCTGAAAAAGACTCGTATGGTTGCTTGAAATCGCCAATATTCCATAATATTCTTGCATCTAGCGCAGAAGAAGTTGCCTTTTCGGAATTATTATTTTTGGCTTTTTCCCAGTCCTGACTACCGTATTCATTTGGGTGACCTGTCTTGTCGATATGTGTGGATGTGGCATCTGCGGTTAATGTCTTGATTTGAGTTGGTAGCGCAAGGAATGCTTTTTTTACTTCTTTCCAGTCAACATCCCGGAAATTCAATTTTAGATTTTTCATGAGTCTCATTAACCGGGCCTTGTCACCAACGCGAATATCTGGGCTCATCCCACCAAGAACATACTCCTCACTATATGATTCCAGCATGATCATCGCCTCCTGTAGATCAAATCTCCTTATGGATTACACGCACGTGTCTGTGAGCCTCACATTGTCTATCAGAATGTTTCCAAGTGCAACCGCTAAATTCGTCATAAAAACAAAAGGGACCGGCTTGATTCTGTTTCCCAATGAGTTGCAGGCGTATCCCTCTTTAGACTTACCTGTAAAAGTCTCAATATACAACTCGGAAGTCTTTGAATCTGCGATACATAAGGGCGGTGAAGATATCCATTGACAGTGAGGGGTAACAGGTGCATGATCAATCATTCGCGATCCGAGGTTGGAAAGGGAGCCCCTAAGACCCCCGAGTACATATCCTCTTTCCAGCCTGGTCCATAAATGCTGAGTGCAGATGGTCCGTGGACGAGTGAAATGAAAGACGTGGTGGTTGAGCTGGCTTATCCTGTGGTCCGGCATTCAACCTAGGCAAATGTTTAATGGGTTTATGATCAATGTGTATCTCACATAGAATGAAGGATTGACCGTTAATCATGGCGCTTAAGAAATCTCAAATCTATAGCTCTCTTTGGAGCAGTTGTGACGAACTTCTGGGCGGGATGGATGCATCCCAATACAAGAATTACATCCTGACGCTGTTGTTTATGAAGTACGTCTCAGATAAAAACGCCGGAATAACCGATTCTGTTATTGAGGTTCCCAGATGGCTTATCAACTCCTGATGAATTAGGCTCAACATAGAAATCATCTTTGTCTTTATCCCAAAACTCGATATGGTTGTTAAATCTATTTTTTTGTTCATCATTTAATCCTAAAATAGTAACCTCGATCTCACTCCGAAAGATATCTTCTGGTTGATTTTCTGCTAGTTGATCGGTATTATCAGTTTCTTGATTAACGATTTCATCATTGTTATTAGTAGCATCTGAATTTATATTTTCAACTTCATGTATTTCCTCAGTGCTATCGATGTAAATTCCTTGTAAATAGTCGTGTTCATCAATGGGAGGTGTACGATTTAGGCGGTCGGGAACAAATGCCAAGTTGATCGCTTCAAGTAAGGTAGTCTTGCCGGTATTATTGTCTCCAATTAGTACAGTATGGTTTGGCAGAAATATCTTTGCAGATTTTATGCCGAAAAAGTTTTTTATCTAGAGCCTATAAATCTGCATTGCTAGTCTCCAATGCTTATAGTCATTTAACCGCTCATCACCAAATTGATAATATTGCGCTCTTACGAAACAATTTTTGCTACCATTCTTTCCACATAATCAGATTTGTCTTCCATCATGAAATAAATATGATGATTTTCAAATTCATCCTTGCTTAGCCCCCATTGGAGTTTATCTCTGGATGTCCACGAAAGAATGAAACTGTTGAGAATTACATCAGGATCATTTAAACGAGTTTGAATCTCTTTTACTTTAGAATAGAAAGTGACTTTTGGACTTGAGATTCCATCATGTAATAAACCATGAGGTTCGATAAAAGCGACATATTGTTTTTTCTCTTGCAATATCCATAGAATAAAGTCGGGATGAAAATTCCGAGCTTCGAAGAAGCCTACGCCTTTACCCCTACTCATATTCCGGAGTAAGAATAATTCCTGTTTTTCTTCGCTAAATTGACTTTTATTATCTTGGCAGTAGGAAACCAAATCTTCAACAAACTGATATTCACTCTCATTCAATGCTACCGGGACGATTTTTATTTTTCCGCCTTTTCGCATATGAATTAGCGGTTGATACAAATGATTTGAAAAATTAACTGCACATAGATTCCCAATTTGAATTAATTCATTTTTTTTCTTTTGGATTTCCTCTTTGATCTGCTTGATGGATTGAATGACCTGATCTTCTGAACCATCAACAATCAATTGATATTCTTTATCATCCGGTAGATTATCATCCTCCAAACTCAATTCACGCAATTCCAGTCGAGGTTCGATAAACTCGCTTTTCCGATAGTTATAATAATGATCACAATACCTCTTTAATAATTCTCCTGCCGCTTGTTGCCAAATTCTCACATTATCGAAAGACACTGGTTCCATCTGAGCAGTGGGGATGTATAGGGTGTACCAACTGCAATCACCAAGTAGTTGGCAAATTGATTTCTTCGTAATATTGAGATTGTACCAGCTCCGTTCTCGCTTAAATTGTTCGATCTCAAAGAACAATTCGTCATAATTGAGAAGACATAGGTGTTCATCCTGAAAAACACCTTTACTTTTTTGACTGATTTCTTCATCTCCTCTGGATTTAACGATTTGAATACGAGGATACCAATCAGCCACAACAGTATTGTGCTTCATGTAGTCAGGGATATCTCCCATTGTAGGGACGGGCGCATCTCGCTTAAAATCATATTCTTGTCCATTTGATTTTTTCTTTTTTGGACGCAACATCTTTAATTTTTTACCAAAGTCGTAAGTAATATTCAGTGGAATTGTTATCGTTTCTTTTCGTTCATTTCCGGGCAGTCCTTCTTCTTCAAGGAACTTACGGAAGCGTTCCATGAAGTCAGCTTCAATTCCAAAGACATTGAGTGTTTCTAAATCCTCGATAAAGGTTGGACGGTGATACACGCCTGTATGGCCGCTTCGTTTCAAACTCCATTCGTATCCTTTCAGCCGAACTCCACGGCCAAAAAGCTGAATGATCTGTGAGCCTTCGCTCTTTCCAACGTGCATCAGTCCCATTGTACTGACGCGCCAACAATCCCAGCCTTCGATGAATTTCTTTGAACCAAGCAGTAAATTGATTGGTGAAACAGAGTCTCTTACAGTTGAAAAAATCGGATCGTTGAACTCACTTTCTGTAAAATCAATGTGCGTACATACTTTTTCACAATGGTCACTAAGGCCTTTGGCATCACCGACATTGATCAGTCCAAAAGGTACTTCTGAAGCGCCCGCTTTCAAAACAATCTCACCCGAATCACCTTTGATCCTTGAAAGAGTCAAGATTCCTCCAGCAGAGTTGTTGAACAAGCGATTTAGAATATCGCGGTATAAATCTGCTTCAGTCTCTCCTCGTTCATTCATTTGGCGGGCTAAATAGGTGAATGAACCTGCGAAAATATCATTTCTGTTTTCGTCTAATAAACCGGTATCTTGTCCGGTTCCGGTAATGATCTTTCCAATTCGGCGTTGTGCCGTTTGGGATTCATGCAAAAAGTCTGCGATAAATTGAATCACTTTTGCGACATCAGAAGTAACATCTTTTTCATCTTTTGTACCAGTAGCTTTTACGACGCTGGAACCAACGAACACCCAAAGCGGTTTTTCTAGGTTGAAAGAGAGAATCTCGGTCTTCTTGTCATCGTAAATTCTGAGCTGTTGATAGAACTTTAACAAACAGGCAGTCAAATAAACTGTTTGTGATTCTTGGAATGATTTTGGTAAGTTCAAAATGTGATAATCCTTACCGAAGCCATCTTCATAGAAATAGCGGTAAGAATAATCAAACAAAACGCATTTGGCATAACTGTCTTCGAATGTTGTGTTTTTATCCTTTCTGGCGGCCATCACAGCCTGCTCAAACGTAGCAGAATATTCAAACGTAAAGCCCTTATCGCAAAGCATATTTCTCCGTTTGAACCATACGCCCTCTTCTTTTCCACTCATACCACGGTGGCCTTCATCAACCAGGAGAAGGTTTTGATCGCCTAAGTTACGTGTAGCCACAATGTTGGGGCCATCCTGATCGGCCAGTTTCGTAATTTCAAGAACATCTACATGGACATTTTGACTTTGGCCAAAGAGACCTGCTTTTCGGCTGTATGAATAGTGTTCAGCTGAAATATCGCTTTCAGTGAATTCTTTTATATGTTGTTCACTCAGCCTCTCATTCGGCGTTAGCAAAATTACTCGTGAAAGATCATTGATTTTCCCAGTTGCTTTTGCATAGTGTTGGAACTGGAGAAGATTGACATGCATGATCAGCGTTTTTCCGCTGCCAGTAGCGTTTTGAAAACATAATTTGTTCAGATCATCGTATGAGTAAGGAGCAACATCTGCGTATTTATCCCATTTTTGATTGAATGTTTCAACGAACTCATTGAGGTGAGATAGTAAATTGTCTCGATTGTTAAAATACCTGTCGAGATAAATCTCGGTAAAAAGGATCGTTAACCATTGATGGTATTTCCAAGTTACTGGCCGGAAACGCCTTTCATTGATTTGCTGTGTGTGGCTTACAATGTTCTCTTCATAAAGAAGTAAATGTTCTTTTGATAGCGTTCCATCTGCCAGAAATGAGGCGCTGGAAAGGTGATGGTAGAAATGGTGAATGTTGCTTTCATCCAATCCTTCAAGTCTCGGATTTTTGATCGGCTCCGCAAGAACATGGAAAGGCCGAACTGCTTTACCGCTTATTTTGTAATCTTGAAGTGGATTGATCCCAAATTGGCTAATCAACCATTGGTTCAATAGCAGTTTGTTACGGAAATTATGGGATTGCGGCCCCTGTCGGCGTCTTCTAGCCATTGATAAACTCTTTCTTCTCTTTCAATGCAATAAACATCGATGCCCTCATGCTCCTTCCACATCCCACATGCGCTTCATGAAGTCCTCTTCGATCAGCTGGACTTTCCAAGATTCATCATCGCGTTTTAGGTTGGGTAAGTTGTTGGAGCCATTCACGTAGATTGTATCAAATTCCCAATCCCGTGTGCTGAACCGGTTGGCTTGGAACCATTCGTCCAGCATCATGTTGTCTTTCTCGATATCGTCTGTCAGCTTACGCCAAACGATCAATACTTTTTCGCGTTGGCCGTCATTCGGCGTCATCGGATATTTGGGAACCCAGCCTTCAACCTTGCGGAACCACCATGCGCCATCTTTGGTTTGCTTGATTTTTCCATCGACGATAAGGCGGGTATTCTGATCCTTGGGGAGTTCATCGTCTTTTTCACGTTTGAATTGGGCGGTAAAGGTTTGTGGAGCGGCAATATGCTCAACGCGCAGGCCAATGTGGTAGTTGAAGGTTTCGATCAAATCCACATTTTTGATCGTATATTCATCACTGCCGGGCTTTTTGACTTTTAACTTGTAGGCAGTTGGATCAGAAAAGGCCTCAATGTTCAGTAATGACTGGCTTCCTTGTGTTTCAATGTCCAGCATGTATTGAAGCATATACCCTTCACGAAGAGGAGCGTTCTTCTCGATTATTTTCTCACGCGCTTTGTCTTCGTGAAATTTCAGGTTGTTAAGCGCATCTTCATAAGATTCAAGACGGAAATATTTGAAGCAATGGGAAATACCCGTATCTCGTGAGGTTGGTTTTCCATCCTTCCAGTCTTTGGAATAAACAACCTTTTGAATACGCGGTTTCAGAACTGTATCGAAATAATTTGCCATTTCAATTAGAATATATTTGCGGCTCCCATCATCCTCTCGGTTAAGGTTAATAACAGCATGACCAGTAGGTGCGGTTCCAGCAAAAAAATCCATAAAAAACCCATTAGACTTACCATAATTAGCAAGATTAATAATTCTTTTTATCAGTTTTGGTGGCTTAGGAAAATCAAATACCTTCGCACCAAATTCATTTTCCAATTCACTACTAGCAGAGTCAGTTGTACCTGAATCTTCATGTTTCCATAATTCAACCGGAACCATACCTTCCATTTCAAATAAAAACTTTTTTAATCTTGGGTAAGTATTTCCACCATTATTCCCCCAATATAAACGATTATCAGCAACATGATTTTCGTAAGTTGATTTTTCATATTTCCATGCATTGGTAGGATGAACGACTTCATTGCCAGTTATAGGATTGAGTAGAGGATATACAAGATTTTTACGTTCTTCTTTAGATGCTGGGTTTACATAAGAAACACTTGTCCATGGGCCACGTGGATCATTGTCTGGATTACTATAAGTAGAATCTGCTTTTTCATTTCGTGGCTCTCTAAGCAAGGATACTTCATTGCTTTTTCTATATGTGAGAATAAACTCTGATAAGGTAGAAAATAATTTCGCATTATTGCTTCTTGTGAATCGTTTTCCCAAATTACTTTCGCCAGAAAGTTGTCATCTGAAAATACTTTATCAGCAATTAAGCGAAGATTTGATTCTTCAACAAAATCAATAGATGAAAAGAATAAACCATCCCTAGTTAATAGATTTTTACCAGCAGATAACCTGTCATTCAAAAAAGTAAGCCAACTAGAATGCATATAACTATCTTTGTAGCAAAAACCATCTTCTCCCGTATTATATGGCGGATCAATGTACGTACATTTTATTTGTTCCCAATATCTTGTATTCAATAGATTCAATGCCTGGAGATTCTCAGAATGTACAAGCAAACCATCACATCGCTCATCAATATTTTCGATAGAGGCTAGCAAACGTTCCTTGAAGGATTCATCAAAAAATCGAGTGTCTAATGCTAACTTATCGTTGAATTTTAGAAATTCCAAAGTTAAAGGAACGGTGTAACCTGGAGTAGGTTCAAGCAAACTATCTCCAGAATCGCTTTTAATTTCATCAATGGAAAATAACTGAACCCATTCTTCACGTTGGGCATCATTGACAGCAATTTCGGGATAGAGTTCTTCGGGCACACGGTCGAGAGTGATGCAATAATTGGTCTCGACAATAAATTTCTTTTTGAGCCATAGCTTTTTCTGAAAATCTTCCAACTGCGCAAGAAACTCAATGATCTTCCGGGCAATTTTTCGTAAAACTTTGATTTTTTCGAGAATCTGCTCCACATAGGGCGCATCGGCTGAATCAATATCATCCAACCGCATCAATTCATTCTTGATGTAGAAATCCAGTTCCCGATTCAGGAATCCACCCAGGTCTTTATGGATGAAGTAATCCATCGTATTCCGTGCGGTGTATTGGGTAATATATTTTGCCAATAGTGGACGATCAGCCTGTTTATCTGTTGGTGCCGCAACTCGAAGCAATCGAGTAAACTCATCCACTCCTTCCATACCCTCAAGAGCGGTAAGAATCGTATCTACGGATTCAGCGTTTCGTTTGTCAACCCAGGTGCGTTCCTGCGTGCTCCCTTTCTCCGGATCGCTGCGATATTCAAACCGGATAATCAGCTCGTCATTCTCAAGCGAAACAGGGTTCTCAGTATGAATAATAAAAAATCGCTTTTGATCGTTTGCCGCCTTAACGTTCCCGTGCTCCCCTTCTGTTGCGGAAACAATTTGAAAATGCACAATTAAAGGCTTTGGGTTTTCGTCACCAAAGATTTCCTGTTGTTGTGATTGAATTTCTTTTGCTTTGGTCAGATCGAATGTGTAATTCGAAAAATATTCAGCTGTTTTGATATAATATTGATCGGCGTTCGCCCAATGGAGTTTGACCTCTTCACCGCTATAAGGGATCGCATACGGGGCAGCTTTCCCTGAAGTTTCACGAACAAAATAGCGGCGCGATAAAAAATCTCCATTTTCATAATAGCGTTCAAAAAAACGGTAGAGATGATCGTATACTTCGCCTTCGGCTTTGGTCGTGTCCGCAGCGGCATCCAACGCTGCTTTGGCTTTCTTAACCGGTTCGGTTTCTTCTGGATTGGCCGCACCATATTGTTTGGCTTTTTCCAGTTCGTCTTCGTATGCCTTTTGTAATTCAGCAATCTTGCTCGCGCTGGTATCCCCAAAAGCATTTTCAACTATTTTCAACAAATCTTGATCCAGAAAACGGGTGACCTCTTTGGCCTTGGCATGCATAATGCGGTAAAACCCAAAATCAAGATCAGGCTGATCCAGCTGAAAAAGTTCCTTGAACAATGAAATCAGTTTTTCACGTTGTTGTTGTATACTCGGCATTGAAATTTGGTCCTTTTCTACTGTACTTTCCAGCGAATAGCGAATAGCGTATCACTTTCTGTTTTCTGTTCCATCCGCATTTCCAGCGCATCAATCAGACGGTCGCGTTTCTCGGCGATTTCATCTTCCAGGTCAAAAATTCGTTGCCGCAACCGGCGTTTCTTCTGTTCCATGTCTTTGATTTTTTCTTGAATATCATGTTGTTCCTGCATCGTCGTTGCCAAACGAGCCTGCCGGTTTAAGGCTTTGATCTGATTTTTCGTATCTTCAAGTTCTTTTCCAGCGGCGATTTCCATATCCTCGGCCCATTTTTCCAATTGTTCCCGTGCCTCATTGAAATGACGGCTATTCGATTCCAATGAACGATTAATCGTAGCCTTAATATGCCGTTTGGCCTCGTCCTCCAACCGCTGTTGGACGCCATCCAGAGAAAGAGAAACGTTCGTCACATTTCCATTGCAGTTGAATAATTTTTGAAAGGTCTCTTGATCAACCGCTTCACCTTCGTCAGTAAATCCAGAAAACAACAGATACTCCTCATGCTCAAACGAATCGATCTGAAGGCGTTTCAATAGAAGATATCCCGATTTATCTTTCAGAGTTTCAACAACTGAAATACGGGTTAGATGATTGGTAATATCAAAAATCACCTCTGCCGGTGGTGTGGATTTTTCTTTCCCTTCATCCAGAACATGCTCTCCCAATGGATGGCCTAAGCGATACAAGAATTCTCCCGGCACATTCTCATGGTTTTTAGAAATCAGCTGGTATCGTCCTGGTTTAGCCGTTCTTACCGGAGATTCGGTTAAATCAAACGTCAAAACACAATCATCGAAGTTCGCATGTCCATCTAAAATATAATGAGTCAACGACCAAAACATACGTCCGATTTGGTCTAACCGTTCCTGGGTACCATCCAAATTCACCTTAAGCCGCGAATGAACATCCTCATCAAAATGTTCCATGAGTATGCGGCGGGTATCCTGGATACGTGTTTCAATTTTCTCGTTTAATTCTTCTTGAAGTTTAGCAAAAGCGGATTCAATTTCTTCTTGCGATCTACATTGTTGATAGATATCCAAAATGCGGCGTTCAAAATCGACACCGGATTCTATTGTCCCTAAAACTTCATCGGATACGCCGAATACACCAGAAAAAAGACTAAATTTTTGATCTAAAAGTTCATGGACTCGTTGATCGGCTGCGTTTCTTTCATTTAAAAAATTGATTACAACAACATCATGCTTTTGACCGTATCGATGGCATCGGCCTATTCGCTGTTCAATTCGCTGGGGATTCCAAGGAAGATCAAAATTAATTACAAGTGAACAAAACTGGAGATTGATTCCCTCCGCTCCAGCTTCCGTTGCAATCATGATATTGGCATGGTCTCGAAAGCGTTCTATGATAGCCGTGCGGCAATCCACAGCATGTGAGCCGGAGATTCTTCCTGAATTCTTATTATTCTCAACCCAGCGTTTATAGATTTCCATTGATTCAGGATCACGGTTTTGGCCGTTATAAGAAACAACCTTTCCAGCGTATCCATTCGCTTCCAAAAAATCCTTAAGAAAGTTTTGTGAACGGCGCGATTCAGTAAAAATCACGGCTTTCTGAGCTGCACCCATTTCAGCCATTTTTTCAAATCCAATCTCAATGGCTTTAAGCAGAGCTCGTGTTTTTGTATCGATACCAATGCCATGCGCCCAGGTTACAAAGTGATCTAACTCTTCTATTTCAGATGCTAACTTGTGAAAATCTATTTCTTCTGTAATCAGTTTGCTATCATCAGGCTCTGTATTGTTTTCGCTCTGAGTTTCAACAGCCATGTCTTCCTGATCTTCAAGCAATTCGTCTAAAAGGTCGTCATCAATATCCTCATCAAGAATGATTCGATCAGTAACACTTTGGCTTCTTTTAATCTCTTCCCTAAACCGGATTAACCGGTCACGCATCATCTCCAAAGTGCCCGCTACGGCTTTAGGAGAAGATGCAAGGACTTTTCGGACAAGTAGCGTTAATAAATGACGCTGCCCCTTAGGCAAGGAGTAGTTATCATCACGCTGAAGAAAAACTGATATCGCCTCGTAGAGTTTGTGTTCTTGATCAGTTGGCTTAAAAGGACGAGTAATTAAAATTCGTTCAGTATACTTTATATATTCCAAAACTTGTCGGCGAAGCGTTCGAGTACAAAAGGCTTGAAGCCTTTCTCGCAAGCGATCTAGATCACCACCTCCCGTAATGTATTGTGTGCGGAATGATGGAAGGTCGCCAAACAATCGTTCATCAATCAACGTAGCAAGACCATAGAGTTCGAGCAGTGTATTTTGAAGCGGTGTTGCAGTAAGTAGTAATTTCTGTCTGTTTTCCAGAGCCCACCGAATGTTTTGCCCTATACGATTGCTTTGCCGGTAAGCATTTCTTAATTTGTGAGCTTCATCGATCACAACCAAATCCCATGGTACAGCTCTTAGTTCACCTGCTTTGCTGCTTGCATAATGCAAAGAGCAAACAAGGATGTTGTCATTCATGAAAGGTGCAGGATTACCAGCCTTCTGGATTTCGCGATACACTTTTGAATCTATGACTTTTACGGGAAGGTTAAATTTTTCTTCGAGTTCAATAGCCCACTGTTTTCGCAAAGAAGCGGGAGAAATAACTAAAATCTTACGACGCCGTTCAGCCCAATATTGACAGACAACCAAACCCGCCTCAATCGTTTTTCCAAGCCCGACTTCATCAGCCATAAGAACGCCTTTTGAAATCGGAGACCGTAGCGCAAATAGAGCGGCATCAATTTGATGGGGATTCAGATCAACGCATGCGTCGAATAGTGACCTAGATAACCGCTCGACACCTTCTCCACCCTGGCGAGAGAGTTCGTGAGCGAAATACCGAGCATGATAGGGTGTGGTCATTACCGCTTCCCGTTAATAGATATTCACGATATTATAACCATATGGATTGAGGCGAATATGCCAAGAGCGGAGGATAGCAGAATTATGCTATTGGTTTTAGCACCAATCAATCAGAGGAAACGTATATCTAGGTATACACAGACTGCTTGGTCTATGAGATGCGGTGGGCGGATTCAGTTATGGGTCTTTTTTGAGACAAGCATAACCTTGCTTTGAGAATGTCCGCCCAAAATTCAGCGCACGTGACTGTCTACATCTTTTGTCTATTTGCCTGGAAGGACAAGGCAACGGCTGAGCGGGCGATTGTGGATGTGGCCAACTGGGAGTTCTATGTGTTGAGCACGGATTTGGTTAACGAGAGGCTGGGGGATGCTAAGAGCGTGGGGCTGGGGCGGCTTAGAGGGCTGGCTGAGCGGGTGGGGTATGCTGAACTTAAGGGCAAACTCACAGATTCAGTTTGTCAATTGCGGTATCAAGATTCGACGGGAGCAGTGCAGCGTAATGTTTCATCGTGACCCGCACGTCACTGTGTCCCATCAGATTGGCTATTTGCTGGATAGGCACCCCCTCTTGTGCCAAGAGAGATCCAAATGTATGCCGGAGAACATGTGGCGTAACCCAATCAAGTTTTGCTGCCTTTGCTACTTTTTCAAATGATTTTCGCAGATCAACGACATGCCCAGTTCCACTTGGGGCAGGGAACAACCATTCATTTCGGTGGGTTTTAGAGAGTTTTTCAAGGGTATCCTCCCCATAGTCTTTGAGAATCTCGGCAAGAGCTGATGAGAGTTTCACCGTAATAAGTTTTCCGCCTTTTGCAGGTGCGCTAATTCGGCCTGCATTTGGATCAATATGTCCCCAGGTCATTCCCACTATGGACGAATTCCTGAATCCGGTATGAGCAGCGATGGCTATGTAGGCGTGAATCTCGGTTCCATGTTTCTCGGCAACTTCAAGAAGATGATGGACTTGATCACGACTGAGATACTTGATCGGCTTTTCTTTTACCGGCAGACGAGGCAGTGACCAGATCGCAGACTGAGGCAGCCACTCCTGATCAATACAGAACTTCACAAGTTTGTGGATGATTGTCGCTTCCATGTTTACGGTACTGCGGGATACAGGCTTTCCGGTTGTGCTACGCTTTCCCAATCCCTTCATCTTTGCGTTGGCGGCGAAAGCCTTCTCCTTCAGGCGATGGGTCCGGTACGTCTTCACCATAGGTAGAGTCAAATCCTTCACGTATTTCTTCCGCTTGCTTGCCCAGAAGGCCACCACTCGATTCAAGACGAGTTTACAGTCATATGCCCAGCGCCTAGACACGTTGATCTCGACGTCTTCCAGGAATGCCTCGACGGCATCCTTTAGATCTTTCTTCCCTGTTGGCATCGACAGACCAAGGTCATCGGCAACCTGTTTTGCGTCCAGTTGACGTACGAACTCGGTTGCTTCACCCTTCTTGGTTGTGTGGAGGGAACGCTTAATATCCTTTTCACGGGTCTGAAGGCGGGCATAATAGACTTTAGTTTTTGGGTGTTTCCAGAGTTTCCAGGCCATGTTTACTTTACCTACTATGTTCCTACATAACCGATATTATACGCTAAAACAAGCTACTTGGCCACTCGAGGCCATTACTATAAACCTTGATTTTTCAGTAAGTTGAGTATCTCTTGTTATTTTATGTTATACATGAAAAACTAACTTCGGATCAGGCGGTTCGGGGTTCGAGTCCCTGCGGGCGCGCTTTTTTTTTCGGGTGGATTCGTAGATTTGCGGCGACAGACGCTATTATCCACGCGGAACGGTTGGCTGTTTAGAAAATGGCATTTCAACTATCGGAAATTGTACCCTGGGGCAGATCATTTGACGAATACACGGCAATGTTTGCACTATCGGAGGATGACCTGCAGAAAAAAATCTTAGGGTGCGCCGATGGTCCGGCAAGTTTCAATTGCGAATTAAGCAAGCGTGGCGGTACCGTTGTATCGGCCGATCCGATTTACGCTTACCCGGCGCAGAAAATCCGTCAACGGATCGAGGAAACCTTCGAAGAAGTTATCGCTCAGACACGGCAAAACAGCTCGGAGTTTGTTTGGCGGCATATTCGTTCGGTTGACGAGTTGGGGCGCGTGCGTATGGAGGCAATGCGCGAGTTTTTGGCGGATTACGAACAGGGTAAGAAAGAAGGCAGATACGTGGCCGGATCACTGCCAACATTGCCGTTTTCGGATCGTCATTTTGATTTAGCTTTGTGTTCGCATTACCTCTTTTTGTACAGCAAGCAGCTCAACTTGGAATTTCATATCGATTGTATCCATGAGCTGTGCCGAGTGGCCGCTGAAGTGCGAATCTTTCCGTTGTTGGAGCTGGGAGCAGTCCCCTCGCCGCATGTTCCGCCGGTGATTGTGCATTTCAAGAATGCGGGATATGAGGCTGACGTGGTTCAGGTGCCTTACGAATTCCAACGTGGCGGGAATGAGATGCTGCGAGTCAGAAAGCCCTAGACGGGATAAATGCGCCTACCTTGAAAATTCGGCAGCGAGGACCGGGATTTCAAGGAATAGACTGAGAGAAATAACCTCTCATCGGTCCCCGGATTGAGCCTTTTCAGCCAGGAATTTCTTATAATCCAAGAATAATTTTACGGTGTCTTCGCCGCCGGGCTTACCGCTTGACCATGGCGCGTTTAAAAGCCCGGGATATTGATAGCAAAGGATTTTTTCGAAATTCGGGAAACGATAAAGATCGTCAACTAGGCCATCGATAGGCCGCGGATACAGGTCCTTGTTAGGCCCGAAAAGAAAGACTTCCATATCCATCCAAAGATGCGCCCCGGTTTCGTCGCATAAGTTTTGCAGCCATATCGCCGCCTCTTCTCCGCTCACATCATCATCGTGCATACGATGAAATCCGAACGGGCAAAGAATGTCACAATTCGGCAAAACCTCCCGCCAAGCTTCTTCGGCCTTGGCCAGGTAATGGGAATTCGGAGCCAACATCAACGGCTTATCGGGCGAAAAACTCCCGCAATGTTGTTTCATTTCTTTAAAGAAATTCGCAATTTCTTTTTTGTACCGGACCGTGTCTTCTTCCGAATGATTGCCTAACAACATGGAGCCCGGAACTTCTTCGGCGATATACCAGCCATAAACTGAACGGTGGTGACCATACATCTCCCAAAGTTCCGCCGCCAAATGTTTGTTCCACTCCAACGAGCCGGGAGAGAAATCGAACCATGCATACAATCCGAGACCAAGAAACACATGCATCCCCAAAGCATCGGCCTCACGCAAAATCGCTTCGATGGGATCTTTCGCTTCAATATCCATACGGGCGGAATATAATTTCGATGGATAAAAAGCCTTCCCCTCATAGCCATCCCGCTCAATGTTGTGTTTGCCTTCGTAAACCTGATTTCGGAAAACTTCTTGGATGACGATGATATCCCAACCAATCTCATGCATCCCGCGAATTTGCTCGCGCCATTGTTCATCGGTCAATAGGCGTATTTCCCGGTTCCAGCGCGCGCCTTCCTGCTCGCTCCAATGATAGATACCAGCCCAGGCGCCGTCGATTTGGCGGGTTGAACGTACCGTGGAAGCGAAGATTTCGAGATCGCGGGCTGTGCTTAATGCGGTATCCGGTGAATCGGCCGTGAGAATTATTTTATGTCTTCCGGCAAGACCGGCGGTTGGGCGGCGGAAGGCAAATCCACGGACAGACCGCGCCGGAATTTCAAGTTCACTCGTATAAAGTTCAGTCAAAACACCCGCTGTATCCAATTGGACCCGGATAGCAAATGTTTCATCAACAAGCGTGTCATTACGTACAGCACCGCGAATATCGAGCTCGATCTGATCGGTCACGGGCGATGGAGGAATAAGCGTCAATGAGATATTCGGAGGCGAATTTTGACCGGCAATACAAGTTAATGAAATAAGAAACGTACAAAACGAAATCCATATGAACCGTTGATGTGCCATTGCCGATCACTCCAAAATCCAAGAATAGACTATTTCTATCTTGACAGTTATTGATCGTTCGGCTCCCAAATACTGGCCGCAATGTGTTGTTGCGGATGTTCGGGGCTGGCCCAGTAATAAATCACAACCAATCGCCCATCCTCCCGCTGGACCAAACGGCAATAACCAAAATCCTGATCGTTTTGACCGGAGTCATATCCTTCACGGAGCAGATGTTCTTGGCCCCATGTAGCCCCTTCATCTGTGCTGTAGCGATAAAACAACTTCCGTTTCGAACGGTTTCCATACACACAACAGAGACGCCCATCGCTCAGACGTACCAATGATGGAGGATTGCCGTTCGAGGAGCCCGTATCGGCTACTCGGCTCAAATGCGACCAATGATTCCCGTTGTCCTGTGTAACATAAGCATCAATCCAACAATCGTTCTTGTCCATATCTCTGCGCCGAATCACTGTTACCAGTTTTGTTGCGGAACAACGAACCGTCGTAGGCATCACCGCCCGGTAAGGATCGCTTAATGGAACCACCCATGTAACGAAATTAAAGGTCAATCCGCCGTCCGTGGTCCGGGCGCAAAACACCCGGTCGGTGCCCCACCCGTCGGGTTTCCGCGCCGAAAGCATGAGCAGGCAATCTTCGGGGCCGTTCACGATATAATCAACCCGTTGGGTCAGTTCAGCCCCGCGCAATTCTTCACATTCGGCAAGACTACCCAGACAGTAGGGCCCCTGCCATTTTTTGCCACGGTCTTGCGAGATAAAAAATGCGCCCTGTTTTCTTTCACTAGCCAAATAGCCAATCCCCACCGGACGCAAGACAAAACCTGAATCTGTGAAATCCACGCCGCCGGGGAAACTCAATTCAGCGTCGCCATCCCCGACAAAATTATCGGGATCGGTCATTTCCCAATGCTCGCCGCCATCCAGACTTCGCGCCAAAACACTGCGATAGGGAGCCGCGATATTGTGCCCCTTTTTAACCTCATAAGTCCCAAGTGTGAAACCGGCCAAGATTTCCCGCCCATCCCAAATCCAAATGCCGTTGTTGGCGGGCCAACCGCAAAAACTTTCCGTATCGGCATAAACAATGACATGCCGTGGCTCGCCCGCTTCTGAAATCTCTGCAATAAGAGCAAAACCACCAAAAGCCATGCATGCAATTAAAAGTCGAACCAATGCTTGTTTTCTCATCGTCCGTTTCCTCTTCTGGCTACAGGATACATGCTATCACAAACCGAACTGCCTTCATGCTACATGCCGGATGCAGGCTGCAAAGGACCACGGATATCATACGCAACCGATCCGATGCGGATATCCATTTCGGTATTGCTCGCGCCATCGCCCCATTGGATATAGGGACCCTGTGCTTGCGCAGCCGGATCGAATCCATAAAAGCAGTGGCGTACTCCCAATAGCACTCCATCCCGGTAAATCTGCACGGCCTTATCGTGCCGGATTGCCATCCGGAATGTATGCATCCGGTCGCCATTCTCCAGCCCATCGGCAAGCAAAGAATAAACACCCTCATACCAATACACGGCATCCCGGGTCACCGTTATAAAATAGCGTTCGCCCATTGGCGACCCATCGCCCAGGTAGACTTCGAAATCGGCCCCTCGCTCTTTCGTGCTGTTCTCTAAAACCTGGAACTCGATTTCAGCCGTGACGCCTTTCTCCGAGTCCGCTCCCGAAAACGCGCATTCCGATGTACTGGCCCAGCGCACGCGTTGCTCCGGTCCTGTATCCAAATGCAAAACATCGCCCGGTTGCATCAAGAACTTCTTTTCATCGGCGCCGCTTCCGGTAAATGACCAGTCCGCCGAATCGCAAAATCCGGGGTGCTTGGGATTCATAACGGTTGAAAGCGAGGCCGATATGAGAAGCTCTTTCGCCTCGGGTGGTGAAGACGATACGTGATGCGGTTCAGGTGGCGTTGCCTCTAACCAAGCGAGATTAAAAGCATAGTGATTGCGGCTGCCGATGAGTTGAATCACGCCATCGGCGGTTTGGCAGACAGAAAGATAGCCTCTGGGTTCGCCGTTGTTGGCATCCATCACAAAGGCGCTTCCATCTGTGGTTTCCACAGGATGAGGCGGGCCATCGTCGCTTACCGGACGGCGTATCGACCAGGTCTTGCCGTCATCATAAGAAAGCGCGGTATAAAGCCCCCGAATGCCGCGCTGTTTCCCCGAAACATCGGTGATAAGCAGCGGTTCATTCGCAAACGATGCGAAAAACAACGGCCCTTCGTGGAGCCGCGTCAAAACCAAACGTTGGCCGCTGCTAATGGGGGGAAAGGGGCTGGCGCTGTATTCCCAGGTATCGCCCCTATCACCGGAGATACTTAAAGGCATCTTCCCATCGATAGAATCTCCCCGCCCTAATGCCAACAGACGCCCGTCTTGCAGTTCCACAACGCCCGCGTGAATCCCTGCAATACGCCCGGTCGCGGTTTTCCACGTTTCGCCGCCGTCGGTACTCAAATGGATCGCCGTTCCGCCATGTCCGGCTGTCACTGCATCGCACGGCAATACGATTGTACCGTCACGCATTTGAAAAACCGACTCAATCGGCATCTGTCCGGTTCTATGTTTGGGAAGAATCAAACGCGCGCGCGACCAGGTTACGCCGTTATCGGTAGAGGTACGCAGGATCGTTGCAAGATTGCCAAACGTTGCCGCGGCGGAGAGTCCGCAGAAATGAAAGAGAGTCTGGTTGCCATCAAACCACAACGCGGGCGCATGATCGTTACGGTCGGGCGCATTCCAAAAAACGGAGGCTTCGTCCCACTCCTCCGTTCCGTAACGCAGACGGCTGGCTAGCAGTCCCAGTTCGCGGCCCGGTTCTTCCACACAGGAATACCAAATCGCCAAAAGGTCGCCATTCGGGCATTCGACCAAAGCCGGATCGTGATTGTGACGGGAAAACCGGGGACCGATGGAATGCAGCGGGATTTTTACGTATTTCCGAGGCCCTTTAAAATAGGGGACTTTCGGATCCGGCCCCTTGGCGAGATCCGTGGGCACATCCTGACATACATTTTGCCGGTATCGTTCAGGTTTGGGTGTGGGTACGGGTGTAGTTTTCGGAAGCGGCCCGAGTGCCACGCGAAATCCGATCACCCAAGAACGGTCTTCGGGGATCGTCCCCATACGGTTCGCCGAACGAAGATAATAGAGCTCGGTGTTATGGCTTCCGCCGCGTGTGACGCGGAAATTTCCATCTACGGGGCCAACCGGATCCCGTGAATCCGATTCCGTGTATGGGCCATACCAATCGCTGCACCATTCCTCCACGTTGCCGTGCATGTCGAAAAGTCCCCAGGCATTGGGCGGCGTTTGCCCGATACGGAGAGAGACAACATGCGAGCCCTTGCTGCGGGTTAAATCGGGGTACCAGCTGATACGGGCACGCTGGGCATAAAGCGGCGTCTGCAAATGTTCCCCTTCAAAGTAGTTGGTGTTCGTTCCCGCGCGGCATGCGTATTCCCATTCGGCCTCTGTGGGCAAACGGTACGGCAGTCCTTCCCGTTTTGAGAGCCATTCGCAAAACGCCGACGCCTCGAACCAATTGACAAAGACAACGGCTTCATCGTCCTCTTTTGAAAAACTCAACCTGCCGCGCTGATGTTTGTGCTCTTCGCGGAACTGCTCGTATTGTTGATTGGTTGTTTCATAAGTGCTCAGATAAAAAGGCTGGCTGATGGTGATCTCGGTCTTTGGATATTCGTCAAAATCGCCGTCACACCGGAAATCCAGCCGCGCAATTTCAAAGGCTAAAGGGAGCTGCCCCGCGCCACGGGTAAAGACGCCCGGTTCGATCCGTGCAAATTCCATCCCGATAGAGTTTGTAAAGGTTTTGCTTGTGGGCATTTCAGCCGCGCCCGCACGGGAACAAAAAAAGACCGGAGCAATAAGAAGTCCGATCAGCGTTAATCCGTTTCGATTCATCTTTCTGCCTCACCAATGAATAAGACGAACGCACAACCTGTTCATCTTATCGATTGAAAAAAACTAGCAGAGAACAGAACCGGCGTCACGCTGCGGGATCCCCTCAACCGCCGTATCCCCTTATCGACCGAATCCCTCCCAAGAACCGAATCCCCTCCAAATGGCCCCCTTTGCCTTACCTTGAAAATTCAGTGGCCAGGACCGAGATTTCAAGGTATACTCTAAGGCATGATCGAGCGCAAAGCCGAAGAAGATTCCGTACGCGGGCTGCTGAAACGCCATCCGGTGGTGGGGATTATCGGAGCGCGTCAGGTGGGCAAAACCACACTGGCCCGTATGATTGCGGAGCGCCGGAAACGCGGTGTGGCGTTTTTCGATTTGGAAAATCCGGAAGATCTGGCGCGTCTCAGCGATCCCATGCTGGCGCTGAAGGGGCTCAAAGGCCTGGTGGTTATTGACGAGATTCAACGTTCCCCGGATCTGTTCCCCGTTCTGCGTGTACTCGCCGATAGGCCCAAAACACCGGCGCGGTTTTTGGTGCTCGGCAGCGCTTCGCCGGAACTCCTGCGCCAAGGTTCAGAGACGCTGGCGGGGCGGATTGTTTACCACGAGTTGGGAGGATTCTGCCTCCAAGAGACGGGGGCCAAAGATTACGGGCGTCTTTGGCTGCGTGGGGGGATGCCCCGCTCCTATCTTGCCGGTTCATTAAAAGAGAGCCACGAATGGCGGCGCGGTTTTGTGCGAACTTTTTTGGAACGCGACCTGCCCCAGTTGGGCATCACTATCAGCAGCACAACCATGCGCCGGTTCTGGACCATGTTGGCGCATTATCACGGGCAAACCTGGAACGCTTCGGAGTTTGCGCGGTCCTTTGGCGTGTCCGATACCACAGTGCGGGGCTACCTCGACCGTCTGAGCGCGGCCCTTGTGGTGCGGCAGTTGCAGCCGTGGTACGAAAATATCTCCAAACGCCAAGTGCGCGCGCCCAAGGTTTATGTGGCCGATAGCGGGCTCCTGCACGCGCTGCTCAATCTCCGGACGCAAACCGATTTAGAGAGCCACCCCAAGGTTGGGGCCTCGTGGGAAGGATTTGTCATCGAACAACTGCGTTGGCGTCTGGGCGCGGAGCGGGAAGAGTGTTTCTTTTGGGCTACGCACGCGGGGGCCGAACTGGATTTGCTTTTTATTCGGGGACGCACCCGGCTGGGATTTGAGATCAAACGAACCACCACGCCGCAAATCACGCCTTCGATGCGCAACGCTTTGAACGATTTGAAATTGAAACGGCTCGATGTGGTTCATGCCGGCGAGAACACCTTCCCCTTAGACAAAAAAATCCGCGCCTTGTCATTCTCACGGGTTTTGGAGGATTTGGAGGAAGTGGGGTAGGTAGGAAGCAGAGGTGCTGCAACGAATTTGTTCATTTGGTTCTGAGCATCTAAACAATGTTCGGTTAAATTGCTATAGTAATGAAAGATCAAAGATATATTCGCTACTAGAAAATTTAACACCTTTATTTTCTGGAACATGGATACTCTTCGCGTAGACATAAGTTACCGACCATTGCGGATTGGATGGGCAATTCGGAAAAACGATATTGAAGCATTCCGCCAAGCCGTTCGATCATCTTATTCATTGTGGGGTGGATGGTTTAATCCAATTCTGGTTGTTGACCATGAAGAAGAGGCTAAGTGCATAGCAGACTTGTTTCAGATTGATCTCGTCTTACCCGTTGGTAATAGTGAGAAAACAGAGTCATTTATTTCTAAATTTCCCTATTTAATCAATCCGTTGCTTCCGAAACAATTGTTTGTGAACATGCGCAATGAGATTGGTTATTGCCAAGCTCTTGATGTACAAAACTTATTTTCCTATTTACAAAAGAAGGAATTGTGGGATAAAGTCAGCAAATCAAAACTGTGGATATACGAGTGGCAGGTCGACGATCCTTTATCTAATTTATTTCTTATCAATTTTGGATCTTACCCAGAAGTGAGTAAAACAGGCATTGAATACCTAGATATGCTTTTTCGCCTGTCAGGTGCAGATAAATATACGCTTGACGCCTCTTCACCTATTCCTGCGGATGCTTTGCAGCATCCAAGTATTCCGTTTCTTTCACGTTATGGTCTTGAGGGATACAATCACAACCGGTCAGGATGGAACTGCCCGGGGTTTTTCATTGGTGATTCAAACAATTTTGATGATCTAATATGCTATTGGAATCTTCGTGCGGCAGATGTTGCACTATGCTTTGTCGACAATAAACACCTTGACAGATTCAGTCACATCATTCCTGCGTGGGAGGCCAAAATACAACACTTTGTTTCAGGCCGCCCTGAATGGGAACGAGTCGTGGGAATGTGGTCGCGCGGTAAAGAAAAAGAAAAGATACAGAGATACACAGATCTAAAGGCTATGATTTGCCACGTGACAGATGGAACTTGGAATGGTCTAAACCTTTGCCCAGCAATCATGCATTTTCCCTCAATTTCAAACCTGGGAATAATTGGTCGTGATGGTGACGATTTGGAGATTTCTTTTCCTTTAAGTGAGAAGCCATTTTGTAGTGACACCCGTTTTTTCAGACAACATCTTGTTGCCTCAATATCTTTTCTTGGCGGATTATATGGTGATGAAAAGCGAACACTCTGTCCTCCTTACATTCCGGAGTTGAATGAGTTTTACTCACGAAGCATGCACTATTCTCATGACATGTTACGCATCGAACATGGTCAGATTGGACTAATTGTCTATGCAGCAGGGACTGACGTAAGCCTAAAGGCTCTGCCGATCGCCGAATTGGTAGAACATGTTTTTGACATGGCAGGTTTGCAAGTAACACCAAGCAATGGCGGCTTGATCACTCAACAGATAATTTCGATTCTGGGTGGCATTCAGGGAGCCCGGGTGTTTAAAATCCCGGGAGTACGGCGTCTTATTAAGTCGCATGGACCGCGTTCTACATTTACACGTCGGGCAGCTATTCAAATAATTTCAGATAAAAATTCAAAAAATCCTGAATCAAATTTCCAGAATCATCATAACCTACATATTGAATCTCGGCCAATGGGTACAAAGTTAACTCCCCAAGATGTCTTCGAATTCCTTGTTGAAAAAGGACTCTTCCGCATAGGCTTTAAATCAATTTGCCAAATGTGCCGCCTGCCAAGTTGGACGGCCTTGGACTCATTAAAACAAACTATAACGTGTGAACTCTGCGGAGTGAAATATGACGCTTCACGGCAATTGGTCAGAGGAGAATTTCAATATCGGCGTTCAGGGATATTAGGCACTCAATCCGATGCACAAGGTGCGATACCTGTGGCTTTGACACTGCAACAATTGGGAGCGAATTTAACTGCAACATTGGAAAAACAAATTTACTCTACATCATTAGACGTTAAACCTCATACAAATACAAATATTCCCGAATGCGAGATTGACTTTGTTTGGATGATTCGAGGTTTATATCCCGATAAAACGGCCGTGATTCTCGGAGAGTGTAAAGACCAATGTGAAATAGAAAAAAACACAATTACGAATTTGGGCCGGATCGCCGACGGTTTCCCTCCAAACCGCTTCGAGACTTTTATCCTTTTGTCTAAATTGACTTCTTTTACTGACGACGAAATTAGCAGTGCGAAGTCACTGAACGATAGGTTTCATAACAGAGTAATTCTACTTACGTCGCGTGAACTTGAACCTTATCGCTTTTATGAGCGAACAAAAGCGGAATTTGACATTCCTAAATATGCAACAAGTCCAGAGGAACTTGCGAATATTACGGCTCATATTTATTTTCGAGATAAGTCTGATTCCGAGTAACTTCCTCTGCCTGGCTTGGTCATGTCGAGTTTACGACATTGTGGCACGGAGGAATAAACACAACACGGAATATTCTCATGATTCGACTTCATAATAATAAAACCAATAAAACCCACTGGCTCAGTGTTCTGCTTTTGGGATTGCATGAGGCGCGGGAGGAAAGGTTTAGGACGCTGCCGCGTGAGTTCAGCATGGTTCCGTAGATCGATGAACAGAAAAAAGGCTTACTATAAGAACCTTTAGCAGGATAAGGTGCCCATACATGGTTGACTGGACAAGTATCGATCAAAAGAAGGCGCGTTTGGACGCCATGCGCCCTTTCCCGCCGAATACACTGAAGAGTTTGCGGGAAAAGATCGCTCTGGAATGGACCTACAACTCCAACGCCATCGAAGGTAATACCCTAACGCTGAAAGAGACCAAAGTGGTGTTGGAGGGGATCACCGTCGGCGGCAAAAGCGTCAAGGAACATCTGGAAGCGATCAACCACAATGAGGCAATCGGCTATCTGGAAGAGATTGTCCAAAGCGGAGAGGCTCTCAGCGAATGGCTCGTGAAGAACATTCACGCCATCGTCTTGAAGAATATCGATTCGGCGAACGCGGGCGTTTACCGGAAAGAGAACGTCGTGATATCCGGCGCGAGTCATACGCCGCCCGATTACACGATTGTTCCCGATCAAATGCAAGAACTCATAACACATTATGAAAGCGAATGGAAAAACCTGCACCCCGCCGAACGAGCCGCGTTGCTGTATAGCGATTTTGTAAAGATTCATCCCTTTGTGGATGGGAACGGACGAACCGCCCGCCTGTTGCATAATTTGGAACTGATGAAGCACGGTTTCCCGCCCATCGTCATCAAAAAAGAACACCGGCTGGACTACTACGAACTCTTGGACGCGGCGCATACGACGGGGGACGTAAGCGGATTTCTCCGGTTCTCCGCTGACCGTTTGAATGAGTCGCTCGATTTATACGGCCGGTTTGCCGAAGAAGACAATCACGAATCCTGAGACGCCGTCCTTCGGAAAAGACTGTAAACCTGGGCATCTACGGTAGCTTAGTCGCTCGATCTTCCGGGCAACTGCTATCCTTTTCTAAGGCGTTGGCCGGATCGGGCATCCGCTTGGAGCCAAGCCACTCAAACACAACACGGAATATTCTTATGATTCAACTTCATAAAAATAAAACCAATAAAATCAACCGGCTTGGTGTTCTGCTTATGGCATTGGGGATGGCGGTTGTTGGAAACCTCGCGTCTGCAGCGGAAACGCCAGCGGAGGAAACGGCAAAAACAACAGAAAACGCGGGAACGGGCGGGTCGTTAGAGGATAATTTTAAGTCGCCGCCGCGTGAGTTCAGCATGGTTCCGCTCTGGTCATGGAATGGCCGTCTGGAGCCGGACCAACTGCGCTGGCAAATCGACCAAATGGTTGCGCAGGGTGTGTATGGCGCGTTTATGCACGCGCGGGCCGGGATTAACACGGATGACACGCCCTATTTTTCCGAGGGGTGGTGGCAGGCTGTCGAAGCGTGTGTCGAGCACGGCGAAAAGGTTGGTTTCGATACGTGGCTCTACGATGAAGATAAATGGCCGAGCGGAGCCGCCGGCGGACGTACAATTCAAAGAAATCCCGAACGTAACCGTCAAAAGGTTTTGCACCGCAGCGAACTCCGTGTGCACGGCCCCCAAGATGTCAAACTCGAAATGCCCGATGCGCAGTATATCATCGCCGGACGCCTCACCCATGATACAGAGTTCGATCCCGGTTCGCTGCAAGACCTTCGTAACAATCGTGACGAAGGTTCACCCTGGTCCTGCCCCCAGGGCGACTGGGTCATCTACGGTTACACATTCGAGGAACGCGAAGGCGTCAATTATCTCAACAAAGAGACTATCCGCGATTTTATCGACATCACCCATGAAGAATATTACAAACGTTTCGGCGATCATTTCGGCACAACCATCCCCGGCGTTTTTTTCGATGAAATCCAAAACGATTCCGGCAAAGACCCATCTTGTGTGGTGTGGGCCGAAGGCTTTGCCGAACGCTTTAAAGCCATAAAAGGCTACGACCTCCTGCCGCTTTTGCCCGCCCTCTCCACCGACATCGGACCAACAACCCCCAAAATCCGTTGCGACTATTACGATGTTTATACCACCATTTACGAAGAAGCCTGGTTCCAACAACTGGCCGACTGGTGCGGCGCGCATGGCATCGAAGTGACCGGACACACGGTTGAAGAACTCAACCGTTACACCACGCAGGGCAATTACCTGCGGACCATGCGTCACCTGCAAATCCCGACCACGGATAACGAGGATTTCCGTTACACCTGGCCGCGCACCATCGATCCCTGGAAACCCAAACAGCTGGCGAGTATCACCCATCTTTACGGTCATCCGCGTTCCGGCGTGGAGGCCATGGGCGGCGCGGGGTGGTGTTTCAATCTCGATATGGGCCGGTACGGTTTCAATATGCTGAGCGCGTACGGGATTAATTTTTTCATCAGCCACCTGTTCCATTACGCGCAAGACCGTCCGGCCAATGTCGATGACTGGCCCAACAGTTGGTTTTTCCGCAATCCCTATTGGAAATATTTCAAAACTTTCGCCGATCACGGCAGCCGTCTGAGCACCATGCTTACCGGCGGCGAACACGTTGTCGATGTCGCGGTTTTGTATCCGGAAACCAACAGCTGGGCGGGGTACGGTCCGGGGTGGACCCAAGAGGCCATTGCCGATTTGGTTGGCGCACAGATCGATGCGGACCTAATCGATCCCGAATCGCTGTTACGCGCGGAAATACGCGATGCCTCCCTGCATGTGGGGGCTATGAACTATCGTGTGCTGATTGTGCCGGGTATCGATTGTATCCGTCTGGCCGAAGCCGAAAAAATCTTCGAATTCCTAAAGGCCAAAGGTGTCGTGATTGTGCTCGACCGTTGGCCGTCGCATTCGATGGAGAACGGCAAAGACGATCCCGGCCTGGTTGAGTTCCGCAAAAAAGCCCAAGGATTGTACAGTGTCCAATTAACCGCCCACGATAATTTAATCCAAACCGTTCGTGCGAGTTTCGATACGGATGTCATTGTGCGGGACCGTAACGACTCCGAAGATAATCCGTTGCGCTATCACCATATACGGCGCGATGAAAAGGATATCTATTGGATTGTGAACAGCGGACGCAATCCCGGAACCTGGCCGCTCAGTTTCCGCGCGGTGGGCGCTCCCTCCCTGTGGCAACCCGAAGACGGCTCGATTACGCCCATTACATTATTTACCCGCCGGGAGGAGTTTATGCGCCAGGACCGTATGCAGTGCACAGTCGCGCTCGATGGCTGGCAGGGGTGTTTTGTCGTCTTCGATAACAAGAACGAACCCATGCGTGGCGGCATAAAAATCACAAACACCAATTTGCATTCCATAGAAAAAAGTTTATCGAATGACAACCAACTCTTATTTACCGGGTATTTATCACCTCAAACCAACCGGATCGTAGTCGAAGCAGATGTTTTCGTGCTCGCGGCCGGTGGACAGTGTACTGCGAACCAAGAAACAGAACCCGCTCCTGGACCGATTCAGTTGAATCAAAACTGGCGGTTTCTTCCGGTTGCGCATCTGCTCGATGAAGAGTGGCGGGTGGATGTTGAGTCAGCCCGGCTTGAGCTGCCGGTGATGCGTGTCCGATGGGAGCGCGAAGGCGGCGAAGCGGTCAATGGTTGGCATTTGCCCGCCTGCAACGATAGCCGTTGGCGTAAAGTGAAAATCCTCGACACCCTGCACGCGGATGAAGGCGCAGACCGGTACCGTTCAAAATGGTCGGCGCGGTTTATCTCCCATATGCACTACACACCGTTCGATCTGGAGTTTTTCTTCCGGCCAACCATCGGCGGCAAGGGGCTCAGTTGTCAAAATACATTTGTGTTGCCCCCCGAGGCAACCGGAGCTCGTCTGGCGGTGATTTGCGAAAGTCCATTCCGTGTTCTGGTTGATGGTGAAGAAAAAGCCCACGGCCAAGGCGGTAAAGAGCCGGAATGTTTCGAATTGCGCGGCCTGCGTCCTGGAGAATGCACACTTGGTATTGAGGCGGAAGATTCCCGCGTCATTTTGGCGGAGGGGGAATTTCTCTGCACAGATAGTTCGCGCATTCCGATCTTCACAGATGAAACATGGCAAATCTGCACAGAGCAACAGCCATGGACTGAAGCGTGGGAATACGTCGCACCGCCCGAACGTCCCTTTGGGGAGCCTTCGCATCCATGGATTGCATCACGACCCAATATGGTTTGGTACCGGGCTCAGCTTCCCGCAGGTGTAACTGCAATTGAGACGCCGAAAATCGAGGGCGATTGGCAGGCTTGGGCCGATGGAAAACCGTTGGAGTTCAGCGATGGAAAATCGAAACTCCCATCCGGAACACGGCTTTTGGCGATCCGTGTGGCGCTTTCAGAAAATGAGCACGGGCTCATGGAACCAATCGGGATTCATTGCGAAGCAGCTGAAGCGCCTTTGGGCTCATGGGCCGAGCAGAATTTGGATTGGTACAGTGGAAGAGCGATTTATTCAACAGAATTCGATTTGACCGATACGTATTTGCAAGACGATATTCATCTGGAACTCGATCTCGGCAAAGTCTGTTACTGCGCGGAAGTGTGGTTGAACGGTGAACTGGCGGGGACCCGGGTATGGCCGCCTTACCGGGTGGATATTACGAAATATGCGCAAGCGGGCCATAACCGGCTGCAAATCGTTGCCGCCAATCTTCTGGCAAACCGTATGCGTTGGGATATTTTTGATGATGTAAAAAGTTCACTTGGGCAGCGCAAGTGGCACGATAGTCACATCCGCCGCGACGCTTGGTGTTTGCAGTCGGGCCTTATCGGCCCCGTCCAAATCACCCCCTGCAAAAAAGTGACCGTCCGGGGAGAGCCAGTGAAGTAGGTAAAGAACCGTATGCCGGAAGGGAAACTGCCATTCGTCTTCTTTAACCGCTATAAAAGAATGCGACTTGGAGGTCGTGCGCTTTGATGTTGTGCTGGTTGCTAATGCTCGCTGTTGTTCCGGCTTTGGCTGTCGAAGTCCAAGGCGTTAAAGCGGAAATTGCCGGGGAGTCTACGGCTAAAATCGCACTTGAGGCGGCCGGGAAATTTGAAATACGAATGGCATTGGAGCCTGCGGGGGAACGTGAGGCGGTGACCATTCATGTAGAACTTCCGGGAACGGGGCCGGAGACCTGGCCTTCCGAAGATGTTTATGTGATCGATGAAGCCGGGAAAGGAATTCCGATTCGGCGGAATGGGATCGAATGGCATCGATTGACAATGACCGTCCCCCCGGTTCGGCACACATACACCATACGGGCCGATACGCGGGAGCGGCCTAAGCAGATCGCCGAAACCGAACGAACCGCAACCGATCCTGTCTCGGGCATTACGGCATCGATCTGTCTTTGGCATGGCGGGAAAGAAGCCGCTCTCTGTATGCGCTTCGATGATTCACATCCGACACACCTTTCAAAAGCAATTCCGATACTTGGAGAATATGGATACCGGGCCACGTTTATGATCAATCCGGGCAATTCCGGATTTCAAGAACACAAAGAAGCGTGGGAGACTGTTGCGCAAAACGGCGAACACGAATTCGCAAACCACACAATGCATCATCATGGAGCGGACGGGGAGACTGAAATCCGGCGCGAAGTTGGCAACGTTTCCGAATATATTTGGAGTCTGTTTCCTCATAGAAGCAAGCTTATTGCATTAAACCGGGGCGGCGGGACACAATGGACAACCATTCGGCCCTTTCGCGATTACCTCGAACAGTACCATCTGTTTTCTGTGACCGGCTCGCTCGGGATGGATGATGTTTATGGCGGCCGGGCGAAGGCTTTGGAAACACACATTGCCCGGCATATCGAACGGAGAGGCTGGTGCCGCGTTCATTTTCATTCGATTGGAGAAGAGATGGCATCGAGCGAGAAGAATTTTCGCGCCGCACTTGATGTCGTAAAAAACTATGAGAATAGACTTTGGATAACCGGGCTGGCCGATGCCTATAAATATCAAGAGGAGCGAAAAGCCGCAGGGCTGGCTCTGCTCTCCCATTCACCCGATTCAGCGGTTCTGCAACTGACATGCGGCGCCGATCCGGAATTATACGATCAGCAATTGACCATTCGTCTCGATCTTCCGTACGAAATGCGCTCCGCAACCGTGATTCTTCAAAAAGAGGGAGAACCGGAAAAATCCGAGATTGTGCAGACTGACGATCCTCAGACCGGCATTTTATGGATCGATGTTCCTCCCCAAAATGCACGGTATACACTAACCGTAAAGCCAAACTCGGCAGAGAAAAAATAAGTGTTCGGCAGTTTGGCTTGCGCTCTTTCCCAATTCCGAATCAACGACCTTTGAGCTCACGATTGAGAAACGTTTCCATTTGCGCGAAGGTTTCTTCCAAGTACGGCGTACGGTTGAACCAGCCGTGCCCCTGGCCTTCGGCGGGGATGAGTTCGGCGCGTGCTCCGGCATCGAGTATTGCTTTTTGAAAATCCACGGACTGCTGGAAAGGCACACGCGTATCTCCGGTTCCATGCAAAAGCAAAAACGGCGGGCGGTCTCGCTGCACATGCACAATCGGAGAGGCTTCGGCATATCGTTCAGGGTTTTGCTTGCGGCTTCCCCCCAAAAAAAGAACAAGGTTCTCGGAGTCGCCATCCTCACGGATAGGTTCTCGAAAGTCGAATACCCCGTTAAAAATCACAGCGGCCCGAAGCGGCGGGCCTTCATCGAGAATCGTCCCCGCTGTTTCATGTCCGTATCCATAAGTCACCGCCGCCAAAGCGGCCAAATGGCCGCCCGCGGAACCACCGGCCACAGCGATACATTTTGGATCCACACCGTATTGTTCCGCGTTTTCCTGCATCCAACGCACCGCGGTTTTGCAGTCTTTCACCGCAGCCGGATAGGCCGCTTGGTCCGAGAGCCGGTACTGGATAGAAGCGCATACATAGCCGCGTTCGGCTAACCAAGTTGCTTGCGGCTTAAACTGCGAACGCGAACCCCGCCGCCATCCGCCGCCGTGCATAAAAACAACCGCAGGCCGTCCGCTCCCCGTTTTTTCCGGTAAATATAGGTCCAAGTGCAGTTCAATCCCATCGGCCTGCGCGTAGACACAGTCGATACTTTGAACCGCGCCTTCGGTCCCGCAATCCGTTATGGCCTGTGGCTCCTGCCGAATCTGTTGCACGCAACTTCCCATGCAGATCGAAATAAACGCCAGCATAGGAATAGAAAAGGCGATTACAGAAGCATCGTTTTTTCGCTTGCTCGTGCGTTCCCGGTACATGATCCTCATCATTCTGCAGTTCGGTTTTCGATTGGATAGACGACACCACATTACGCCGGAATGATTCAAGCGTCAAATAATAAAATTGTAGATTTTCCGCTTGGATTTTCTGTCGCAGTTCCCAAGTGGTCGCCGCGAATGACGCATGATATATTCCTATCAAATATGGGACGCTGTTAGGCGAGAGCGTTTCCTGATTATCATGGCCTGTGCAAAAGGGGTCGTTATGCGTTGGGGAATTGGGTGCGGAATTGGATTACTGATCGTAGCTCTAGGATGAATCTCCTGATGAGCCGCCGTTTCAGTACCTTTCGAATTAGGTTGCAAGAGTCTTTGTAGCCCTGCCGGAGTCTTGAAACCATTTCTGGGAAGCTTTCAAGAAGGCTCATCCACAAACGGCCGGTAAGACGAAACCCCGCCTAATCCATACAGAAACATATAGTTAACCAAGGTGACATTAAATCTATTGTAATAACAACAGTTGTAGCGAAGGTGAATCCGCCCTGTTCTTTCTTAGGTAAATGAATTCGTTTATCAATAACGTTGTAATTATTTTTTTGAAAATTCTTGAAATTGTAGTTGACACCGCCAATCCACTGTGATAGTAATTGCAATGGTTGCTGATGCGGGTATCGGAAGCGATCCCACACCGCACAGCCTAGCATGTCCCGGGTACGCTAGGTGTCTTTGAGCTGCTGATTCTTACAATAGTCTTTGGAGCATTACCGGAGGCGGACGAAACCTTGTCCTAAGCAAGTAGGATCAAAGGGTTGGAGTCTTTTGTCCTCATCACGAAACGTCACGAACAACGTTTTTAACAGCGGTGGTTTGGTAATTGTCTAAATAATTACCCAATTGATGGAGGTTGCGATGAAGCGGCTATGTTTAATGGGTATAGCGTGTTTAGCGATGGCGTCGATAATTTGTTTAATGGCGGCATCGTCGAACAACACAACAGATGCGGAACGAGTAGACGCGTTTATTAAAGCCAGTAAAAAACTACCCGTCCAAGAGCGCATTCAACGCGCAGAGGAAACGATTCAGAATTCAGATGACGATGTGATAGTTGGTGAAGCAGCCCGGGATTTGGCTCGTTTCGCAAAAACACCCGAACGCGCAGAGGAAACGCTTTCGAATCTTGAGACGCTAATTAAGAAAAGCGGTTCTGACTCGAAAGCATTTCATTTGGGCAATCTGGCAAGGGCGCGTGTTTTGGTGCGATTGGGACAAACAGACACAGCGCTTTCCATCTTCAGGGCAGCGGTTCTTGAACAATGGAGCGAAAACGCGTACCGGGAATTTTTTGAGTCGTTTGAGGAGAACGGCCAATACGGATTTATGGCTGTTGAAGAGTATTACCGTCAAACAACAGACGACTATAGTGAAGAAGTCCGGCAATTCCATGATTTGGATGGCGATTTGCTGGATGTCTTATGCCACCTGCGTGCATTGCGGATTAACGATCCGGATAGCTCGGCGATGCGGGATATCTTACCTCAACTAGAAGAGTCTAAGCGAAGGCCTTTGGCGATCCGAATTGCAAAAGCGTTATGTCTGGCCGGGGATGAACTCTACAAAGAGGCTCTGATAGAACTTATAGAAGTGGAGAACCTTTTGGCCTCCGAAAGTGCTCCGGCATCCTCTCACGACGAATACAGAGATATTCCTTTATATCGTGCAGGGATACTTCTTTTTAAAGGAGACGATTATGAGGCTGTGCGGGATGCCTATCGTGAATATATGAAACGGAATGAAATCGATCCGGACTTGGTTTTGTTCCGGACAAGAAACTTAACCTACGGCATGGATGAGACTCCAAACGACATTCGGAAAGTGGCCGAGCTTACGCAGGTTTTGGTTAACAGCGATTGGATGGCGACCAAAGAGGCCCGAGGCCAACGTACTGAGCATCTGGTTGCCAGTATTTTGGAGAAACATCGGGAAAGCCTGGCTTGGCGGTATGAGAGGGAAGAATCGGTTCGTTTTGGCAAGTTGTTGATGGATGAATATTACCCGCAAACACTGTCAGGAGCCAATGCTGCGATGAATTACGCAAAATATATCGCGGAAAAAAATGGCGACCTTGACGGGGCTGAACGGATACTCAACGATATTCTTGAACGAGCTCCCTACGATGGTGTCGTTCCGCATGTGAAACGATGTTTAGCCGCGCTTGCGCTCGCGCGTGGAGATTACAAAAAAAGCCTGGCTCTGACAGATGAAATTCTCGAGCGCCTCGGACCTTCGCCACAAGGGCCGCTTACCCGCTGCCTAAAACTCACGCTTCGTACACGAGGAAAAGCGCTCGAGGCTTCGAAAGAGCCCCAATAATTACCCGGAATTTACATCTCCAAAACGCTGAGAGCCCAATATGCAAAAAAGGGAGTGAATTCAATGATTATGATGTATTCTACAAAAAATGACAATCGCGTTATATATGCCAAAGAAGTGTCAAAGGCTGATCGTTTAAAGACGGCATCACTTTTTCGGGCCGTTCGGTTTAAAATTGCGATGGTATTTTTGATGGTGGCATTATTTTCCGTAACCAATCTGTGTGTTTCGGTACATGCAAGCGGTGAAGATCCTCCATATGGAGAACGTGCAATTTGGGCTAAACCTGTTGAAGGCACCCCTTTTTTTAAATCAGAAATTGATAGTCCAGATCATATCTATAAGAAATGCTCCGGAAGCTCAATTGTTATCCAATTTGACTTAAAAATAAGAGAGTATGACTTGGGAATCTGGCATGATTGGTCGTGGCTAGAGCATGGTTTCCAAGATTGCCAATGGCGTAACCCGGCATCTACATGGTCATCTACAGGAGGGTGCACTAAAATACTCGATGGTGATATGTGGGCTCGTTATGAATTTGACGAACCAGGGCATTATACCGTGAAGGGAAGGCACCGGGGATACGAATGTGCTAGTCCTTACAACATCACAGGGGGGGATGTGACGGTGCATATTTATGTTGTTGAGGTGACAGATATAGATGTTGTAAGTGGAGCCACTGATATAGACGATGGGGCTTCCACTCCTGATAATACAGATGTCTGCGCCGCGATTAAAGACGCGGGAGATGTTGTTTTGGTGGCACATACAAATCCAACTGTTGTCGAAGCCTATTTGCCTGATAATTTTGTTAGTTGGTGGGGGGGGGATGTATACCCAGGGCATCAGCTCTTTAGAAAAGTCTCCAAATCATCCTGGGCCAAACACGAAGTAATTGCCGATATCGGTGACTCAACTGCCACGATGCTTACCTATATCATTGGAAGTGAATATACTGATATTCAGAGGCTGATGGGAGAAGAGTCGTTTGAAGATGATGAAATGGCTTACAAGGCAGATCCAGTAGGTATGATAGATCCAAATCCTGCTACAGGAGTTTTCGAATCAAATATTCAAATACAGTTTACGGTGAGGCCCGATTCATTAATTACTGACGGTAATGCAGGACTTTTTAACATAAATGACATCAAGTGGGATGTGAGCAGATATGCTTATTTTTACCTTTGGCTACATAATTCTGGAGTATGGACAATAGAAGATGACAGCGGGGGACAATGGATTTCAGACGATTCGGTTCATGATGATGAAGATAATAATCCGTGGAATGGCAACGGTCATCTTTACGCAAATGATAGTCCGGGTACAAAACAAGAGGCAGCAGCAGATTGGGTTGTTATGAAAGCGAATATGAAGGAATGGGTTCGAGTCGGTCTAGGCGGAACGCTTGGAGAAAATGGTTCATTGTGTAGTGAATATGTTGATTGGAGAGCTTTCCGATCAGTCCGAAAAGTCAATGATGTATGGCACAACGATAACACATACGACAATGAGTTAGTCGAGGGCAATCTCTTTTGGGGCAACGTTCCCAGTAATTAGACTCAACACGATCCGGAAAAGGAGATATAGAGAATGAAAACTTATATATTCGTCACAATTTTATTTCTTTTATTCACGCCTAATATAACCCTATCAAAGAGTGTCGAAAATGACCTCTTCTCGGCGAACCGTATAGAGAGATGGGCATGTTACAGAGAAATAGTCTCTGTAACCGATGAAGAAGAAAAGTTAGTTTTAAAGGAAACCCTCACACACCTTTTGAAAGAATGCATTCAGGATAAGGATGTGAACAAGTCCTATAAAGGTTCACTTCACTTGATTATAAAGGCTTTGGGGGAGATGCAGGCGAAAGAAGCCATACCTGACATGTTGGAATTCTTTGTTTTTGCACCGGATTGTTACATAAGAACTGAGATAATTCCGACACAGTATTATTATCCTGTTGCCGTGGCGCTGATTAAAATTGGCGACCCATCGATAATGTACATGCAGAAAGTTATCTGTGATGAAATTAAGCTGAAGGATAAAGAACGAAACGCCGAACTTCATTCCGATGAGGCAAAGCAGTTGGCGGCTTGGGTGATGATGGATATTATAGGCAAAGAAAAAGCATTGGAAAAACTTGAGGCGCTTGAGAAAGACCGCCAATCATGTCTCTTGAAAGATGGCCGGAAAGTATCTGACTATATCCGAAATTTCAAATATACTTCTCATTTTCCACAAAAGAAAAAACTCAAAGATGCTGAGCAAGTTTCAAAGGAAGAAGAAAACTAATCCGGGAAACAGCGGCTCTGTAAGAATCTCGCAATTCGGTTATAAAACCTCACGCCCCTTCGAGCATCCGGCCAGGGCTTGTTCGAAGGGGCGTTGGATTAGATGCACGTGCTATGGTGGCCTGTGTTAGGCTGCAATCTTACGTCGGGTTTTATATTCCGTTACGGATGGCGAGGGAGAAGCGTTTAGTATAAAAGACTTATGTCGTTAAAAGGGGTGCTTCGATGATTGCGGTACGGATTTCAACTTCTTACAATGAGTTGCCTATAAAACGGGAATGCGGCCTAAAAGCAGGCTTGCCACTATTATTCGTTGTTGCATTCGTACTTGTAAGCGGTGGATTTGCCGACACAACGAATAGACTCTCGGTTGACTTCGAAAAGGTGCAGAAGAAAAAATTTACCAGGTATATTTTGCATTTGTGTTGGCCTTCAGATGAAGAAATCAAAAGCAAGAGCATCGATAAGAAATTGATACCAAAAGACATAGAAGCCTTTAATATCATGCTCAAGAAGGCGCTTAAGCCGGAATATCTTCCGTCTGAAAAAGTCATTAATTCTAATATTATTGCAGTCGAGAATTTGAGAGAAGAAAATGATTACTTATTGCTTGAATATACGTGTGGCGGCTGCCGCATCGAGATTCAAGATGGGAAAGAGTTCTATATCCATATTTATCCAATTGAAAGTACGGTTCCGGAAAGCAAGAATATTACAGATTATGTGAAGTCAACAGCATTAAAAATGTTTAACATACCAGATGATTTATCTTTCAAGAATGAGCTTCTTATACATGCATCAACTTTAGATTCAGGAAATTCGCAGCATGGTGCTTTGGAATATCGTCCTGAAACGGAACCTTTTAAGTATTGGTATTCGCCTATGAGATGGTGGTCAGACGGTAGAGATATTCTTTTTTTCATCGGAAAAGGTATTCTTGTCTATGAGCACGACTATTCAGATATACCTCATCCACCCAGAGAATTCTTTTTGCCCAGGAAATTTACAAAGGTGAGTGAATAGTGCGATGTGAGAGTAAAGAGAAGGTCTCCGTGTATTGCGGGCATTCCTTTCAATCCACACATTTCCACTTGTCTGCTAATAGTGCAAGGAAAGAATAGTGCTTTGTTTATAAAACCTCACGCCCCTTCGAGCATCCCGGCCAGGGCTTGTTCGAAGGGGCGTTGGAATTGGCGCACGCGGAGTGGAGGCAGGCGAGAATAGGTAAGGCGGTATCAGGAACAACATCATGTATTTAAATAGACATCTACACTATGTTTTATTCATTGTGTTTTTCTGTGTCATTAATTCCCGGCTACAATCGGAACCGTTTCGACCTTTACCTGAAACGCAAGGGCAACTATTCAGCAAAGAGATTGAAGCAAAACTTCCGGAATTGGACTTTGAACATCGTATTGCTATCTGGCCCAACGCCGAGGAGATGAAAGAAAAACTGCCGCTGGATTCAATTTCATCCGGTGTGATTCAAGAATCGGTAAAATGGATGCGTAAAATTTTGAAAAGTGGATGGATTCCGGAAGAAATAGAAAACCATTTTATCGCTTTTCGAAGGGAAATGCCTTTCATCCCTCCTCATGAAGTAGATTGTTTAATTGTCCGCTATGAGATGAAGGACCAACGGATTCAAATTTTTGAGATTGATGGCTACATAAGTATTTTGATCGATCCCATGACAGAAAAAGATTCTCAAAGTTCAATCACCGACTATATAACGAAGGGCGCAAAAGAATACCTGAATCTGCCTGAAGAACGAATCGTAAGCATTAAAACCGACCTAAAGACAGTTGAACTTGATGGAAGTAGAATCCTGCATTTCGGAAAAGTGTATTTTGAGGATAAAAATAAGGATTCAGAGAGGACTTGGTGGCATCGGATTTCCGTATGGTCAGATGGACGGTTAATGTATTTTGAGACAGTCGAGAGGAATGGGCAACCCGTGCCACATGATGAGCGAGTAAATTTCGGTATACCGCCTAGATTTTAGCAGCCGATCACTCTATTTGCTCGAATCCGGAATTTTGTTTAAAAATCCCGAAGGCGCAAAAGTAAATAATCCCGGGTGATAATTGCTACACCCGGGGTGACTATCCTTAAAATCCTAAGCGCTGTAAGTACGCAAGGAAATTTATTGATGGGATATTGGTGTTTGAGAACATTTTTAGATTTTTAGAAACATGTGTATGTATGACTGACAACGGCTCGGGTGGAACCTCGCCCTCCCGGCACCTGCGGTGCTTGGTGTAAGTGTTTGAGGGAGTTGGTGGATGGCGGAGAGTTTTTGCGATGAACATAACTGTCTACTGCCTCTTGTGCTAACGCAGAGTGGATTTATCATGGATATCTTGTAGAAGCAGAAGGAGTAAATTTATGAAACCTAATCAACATACACAGTTATACAGACAATTTCTTCTGCTAGTCCTAACTTGTTGTGTGGTTCTTGTTTCATTGCACGCGGTGTCGGCGGCGGATCGAACATTTGAAAGCGGCAACTACATCATCGATATGACAAAGATGTATAGAGAGGGAGATCCATCGAACGGAATAGAGGCCGGTGAGGCCTATTCAATTACAGCCACAGATCGTATTAAGCATACAAGTGTGACGGTAGAAGCGGCTCCACTCGTGAAACTCGTATCAGATGTTCATGTAGTTGCCGAGTCCAAACTCTTATTGCGGACCTTTCGCAAACTCCATTATTTGACGGAAAAAGACTCACTTTACGATTTAAAAACTGGGAAACGATTGGGCAACTGGCGCGGTTTTGGGTCTTCGTTATCGCCATCCGGCCGGTATCTTGCCTATATTTCGTATCATCCGAGGATGGTACCTTCGACATATCGAAGAAGCATTCTGCTAATCTGCGATTTTGAAAAGGATATTGCCGAATACACGCCGGGTTATGTTGAAAAGCTGCCTCACTCGGATACCATGTGCGGGGTTCCTGCCTTTCCTGAACGAAACGCCTATGAACGATCATACGACATTTTACTTGACGATGAGTATCGCATGCATCCACATCTTCTCTGGTCCAAGGATGAAAAGACACTCGTCTTCTTCGCCACTAATGTGGACGAGAGAAAATTTTACTTAATCCGTATTGATATAACCGCTGGTGTTGACCATCCACAGATTGCCAAGAAGTGGATCGATGTAAATAACTTCATAGACTATAATAAATTGCTTTCTGTAGAAGTTGAGAGCATCAAAAAAAAGTTGCCATGCCTTTATTATGATCGTCTTTGGTGGAGTGGGAATAATCGCGTGACGATAAAAGCACTTGCAGATTTGTATTATTATAAAGAGGAGATGGAATTCACGATCCCCACATTTCAAGAATAGTGATCGAGAGGCTGGTTATGAGGGAGAAACTTATGAGTGCTGTGGGAGCAGATGTCATGATGAAGCAAAAAAATAAAAAAGTGATGCCATTTCTACGCGGATTGGCTCTATTTGCGATCCTGATGTTTTTTGTGTGTACGGGAATGGCAAATGAGCTGTCCGGCCCTGTAATTTGGGATGCGACGACGGTTTTGCTTGGACGGACCACGACTACTGAAATGAGAAATGCTGAATTTTGTCTTCGAAATGTTTCGACAAAATCCATCACCATTCTGAGTGCACATACGGACTGCGGTTGCACAACGACAAAAGTACCCAAGGGCGCAATTGCCGCAGGAGCAACCGTTGCGATTGCTGTAAAAGTGAAGCCGAATTCAATAGAAGGACCGTATCGACATCAGATCACCGTGCAGTTCGATGATGAGACTATTTCTAAATTGTACGTTTCCGGCGAGACGCAATATTTGTTTAAACCGGAGAAAGACAACCTGGTCTTAAAAGATGTTCCACTTAATGCCGAAAGCAAGCACATGGTCGTTATTAAATGCCGTGATGGAATTCGCGCGGATGTGCTGGAAGCGAATTTAAGCACGACAGATGTCGAATTGGCGGGCTTTGAAATCGTTTCCTCATCAACTGAGGAAATTCGATGCGAGTTGTCATTGGTTCCCAAAGTCGCCCGTAGAACCATCAGTAGTTTGTTAACGCTGACCATGTCGGACGCGAGACAGCGTTTTTTGGTAATTCCGTTGACGATTTATACGTTTCTGCCCGTGGATATTCGACCCCCGGTGGCATTTTTTGGAATTGTGAAACCGGGTATGAAAGTTAAAAAGACATTTTATGCCAAGTATGTCGACGATAGCCGCCCGAGTGTGCGGCAGATTCGAGATGCGGAGAAAAGCGCACATTTTACGACGATAGACAAAGAGAATTCGATGGAACTGATTGTAGAAATGGTCTGTGGAGAAAGACCGGGCAAAGTGACAGGAGAATTGGTGCTGGAACTTGAGAATTCCAGAGTCCCCGAAATCGCTGTGCCTTATAGTTACTTCGTACGGAAGTAAAATGGCTACCCGGATTCTCGGACTTTTGTTTTTCTTCTCAGCCCTGGCAAAGGGAGTGGATGTTGAGGGATTCGGGATACAGGTGGCGGCGTACGGGATTGTCCGTACGCCGTGGCAGGTTCAGTCAATTGCGTTTGTAACGATTATCGGAGAGGCAATCCTTGGCGGGCTTTTTCTGGGGGCGAAGCGGATTGGCCGGACACTTCATATCTTGACGCTTGTCCTGCTATCCGTCTTCTCCCTCCTGATTTTCCAGGCCTGGCAATTCAACAACCTATCCGATTGCGGGTGTTTCGGCTCTCTTTTATCAATGCCCCCACCCGTTTCTATCGGCAAAAATTTTCTTTTAATCGGGGCATTATTGTATGCGTGGAAGCGCGAATCTTGGATTCCGTCTTTTGCAGGAACCGGTTCATTTCCCACCGAATTTGGAGCGCCTTTTCTTGAAGGTGAAGACAAATCTTTTCACTCGGGTACTCATGAATCCTGTATGCCTGTTGATCCTTTGCAAAAACCTGAGAATGCTTTTGTTTGGGGGCGGAGTGTATGGACAACGGTGATTGCGGGATGCCTGCTAATATTCGCGGCGGCGTTCGGATATAGCCTGCACAATACAACTGTTTCGGAGAATCATACAGACCCAATTGTATTGGATGCAGATGATCCGGGACGGCCGTTTGCCGGATTCGTTTTCGAAAATGATGAAACACATTACGACCTGTCTGAAGGTGACTATCTTGTTGCACTATTAAGCGCCACCTGTTCACACTGTGAAGAAGAGACGAACCGCCTTAGCGAACTGCCGGAGCTTTTTCCTGATGCACCGCCCGTTGTCGGCCTTTGTATGGGTACGGCTGCTGAGTTAAAGACGTTCCGTGAGAAGACCATACCCAATTTTCCAACAGTCCGGCTCGATCCTTTGGCATTTTTTCAACTGATCGGCCAGGCCCCGCCACGTTTTGTATTGATTCGAGATGGGAAGTCTGTCCGGTATTGGGATGAGCACATGCCGGAACTTCTGGAACTTGCAGAAGCCCTACAATGAGCCGGTTCCGATTAATTCTTTTTGAATTTGTCGATTATCGTGCTTAACATGTGATCCCCAATCCCATATCGCAAGTAGAAAAGGTTTCTGGAAAAACCTTCGATTTGTTGGACATCGGTCAGATCGAAAAAATGACTACCGCTCAGTGCATCATCCAACAACCAACATCGGTCATTGTTTCCGTACGTATCACCAGGGAACGCAGACCTTCGATATCGAAATTATGCTCGATCCAAGCCGTATACAAGCGTTCTGTCTCTTGCTGAAGCGTGATGGACGGCGTGCGGCAATCGAAATCGAAATCGCTCAATGTTTGACGTTCAAGAACGCTCATTGTTTCCAATTCGACCACAGCATAATGAATTTGATACGCGCCGCCGGTATCTTCCTGCCAAACAATGTGCACCCGGCCTAATGAATCGAGCACAACATCCGCCTGTTCGGCATCGTTATCGCCGAGACTAATCTCCAACGGTTCAGACCAAACACCTGCTGGGGAGCGATGTTGGAACCGGATGCTCGATAATCCACCCTCAGAAACCGGATAGACAACCGCCAGATTTCCTGCGGTGTCATAAGCCATCCGGGGCGGATCTAAAAATGAGCCACCCTCACCGACAGTTTCAATCTCGCCGGGCAAACCATCATCGCCTATTTTGCTGCCCTGAAGCGAAAAATCTCCCTGCCAGCCGTCCAAATATCCCCTCAGCGCATACACCGAGCCGTCACTTAGAATCCCGAGGCACGGCGACCAGTTCGAAGCAAAATTACTCGCCGCAGGCGCATCGGTAATACGGAATTGCTCGATACCGGTCACATCTGCAAAACCGCCTGATTCATCGCTCATGCGTAAATAAATATCCGCATTATTGCCGTTACGCGTAAAATCATACCAGGCGATAGCGACACGCCCGCCGGCTTGAACAACCGAAACCGGCATGTAGCCGCTATCGCCCAAATGCCCCGCCTGCGTATGGCTGATCCGTATATCGTTATCGCTGAACGATCCATCGGCGGGTTTGCTGTCATAATAAATTTCAACGTTGTCGATATAATTCCCCGCCGCTGTCGTATGCCGGTAGTCCTGCCATACCACATGCACTCCGCCATCCGGTCCAACACTCATCACCGGATGCCGTCCGCCCCCAACCGCCCCGCTATCGACACGGACCGGTGCAGAGGTTTCTCCATTTCGAACCTGAAAATACAAAATTTGGCTGTCGGGCGGTTTGCCGGTCTCATCTTGGATTTGGCAGATGAGATGAACTCCACTTTCCGCATCCACGGCAATCGCTCCATGGGTATGGCGTCCGAATTCAAATCCCTCCATACCCTGATAAATTTCCATCGGCGGATCGAATTCAACCGCAATTGCAGTTGAGGCTATCAGCGCAAAAAGAAAGCTTTTCAATATCCTGCTCTGTAAATAGTCCATGCTTGACTTCCTCGGATTTACTCTCTGACTTGCGGGCCCAAATGCCCCCCGATTCAATGCGAAAACCTAACGGCGCACGAGTTGCACCTCACGCTCACGGATTCGGCCTCCCAAGGTCAGTTCAAGTTCGCCCCACCAGGCCATCCCCGGCCGCTCGGAATCGAACCGGATCAGATAGGGGAATCGAAAGGCGCGTTCTTTATCAAACTCGCCGCTGTCCACGTTGGCGCTGCGTACAAGCCACACATCGGCATCGGGATTCTCTTCGATGTTATGTTCTCCACCATTCGCGCCGCCCACATCGGCCGCGGCGTTGTTATAGGCAAAACGGAAGAATTGCCATTCAGGAACACTTTTTCCGCCGAACGATGAATCGCTGCAGCTTGCGTAAGCCTCAATCGGATATTGATGCGCGCGCTTAAGCCCCGGGTCGAAAAGCGCCTCTGCGGGACAATAATCCAGCTCGGCCAAAAGAAGAGAAATCCCGCACCAATACCCATTGGCCGCAGGTCCGCATCCCCAAGAAGTTTTATCAGGATGGGCAACAGTATCCGAAAGGCAATCGGCTAATGGATAGCGATTATAATCCGTGCGGTAGCTGAGCAGGGCCGTATGGATTGTCCTTAAATTGGACTTGCCGAGAGCCCGGTCCGCCCGTGTAAGAGATTGGCGATAATTACCGATGGCGATGGCCGCAAGAATTCCCACAACCGCAACGACCACCAAAAGTTCGATCAATGTAAAACCGTGGCATGACGGTAAACGAGTACACAAGGATTTGCGGATTTCAGGTTGCAAAACGTTTCCTCGAACGCGAGTCCTAAAAAACGGCCGTGGAATTGCACATCAAAAAAAAGCAAAGCGATGGTTTGGAGGCAAAAAAGCGGGTTGATTAAGGCAAGCCGCCCTGAGCCTCCTCCACGGGACGGTCTCAAGACATAAATCATGCGAAAGGCAGGTTTCCTGGCTCCCGGGCAGTCATTTACGTAAATGGCGCCTACTCCCCCGCCTTCTCATCCGGCCTCGGACAATGGCTCGTGGGGTTTCGTTCCCGGTTACAGTGGCGGGACCGCGCCGGATTTTCACCGGCTTCCCTTCGTAACGCCTTCCGGCCATCACGACAGCCGGAAAGCAGAACCTTCCACTTGGTCTCGAGTATCATTGGGTTGATATGGCCTGTCAAGCAATGGCTATCCCCGGCATCGCCGGTGCAGTGCCGGTACCGGGGAACTTCGGAAAAATGCCCTAAGGATGCCTAAACCAGAACGGTTTCCCGGATACGGCGGCTTAATGAGGACGCCGACAAAAAGGAATGACGAGCCTCTGCAACGGTAGTACCGGCCAAGCCGCAAGCAGAAGTAATGGCGCACCGGCGGGCGATTTCCTTGGGATCACCAAGACTCGAGGCCAAAGCCAGCCAAGTGTCAAACAGTGTTTTGTCATCCGGCAAAGGAAATCCCTTTGTGGGAATAACACCAAAGGCCAGCTGCAGACCGGAATCAAGTTGGCTCCTCAACCCTGCGCTTTGAGCCATCACCTCCCGGTTCAGTTCCACATCGAAAGAGAGAAGATCCGGCCTCACCATTTCCAGAAAAAGCGGGGACAGCCCGCAGCAGCAATGGATGGCCGCCAAACCTCCCGCCGCTCGGATACGATCAAAAATACCGTTTAGAAGATCGTAATACGTCTCTTTATGAGGCAGTTGATAAACCTCATGCAAAAAACTCAGTCCCGGCTCATCCAAACAGACAATCACCGGTTTCCGCATGGGCCGTAACATTTCAATCTGCCAACAGGCTAAAGCGGAAATATAGCGGGAGATTTCCCGCACAAGATTCATCGAATAAATAAGCGGTTGCCCTTCCAACGAAAGAAAGCATGATAGAGAGAGCGGTCCGGTGATTTGGCCTTTTAGCGCCTCCGCATTCGCAAAAGTGTTTTGATAAGAAGCATCCAGGAATGCATAAAAACCCGCCGCAAGTTCCCTCTCCAGTTTCGGTCCGGTCTCCTGCAACATCGCCTCGAACTCTTTTAATTTGACTTTTTTTAGATCGTGCAATCCATTGCCGCACAAATCAAAAAGACGGCGCCGCGCCCCCAAGGTCTGACAGATCATGCCTTCATCCGGGCGCCGGTTTGGCAGTTGGGGCCAAAATGGAATCTGCGGGCATAACTCTTCTACAAACTTCACCGCTTCCGGCGCTTCGGTATGCGGCAAACTGCCAATTCCCGTTACGGCTGCCCCAAGAGAGAGTCCAGCCTCATATTTCATAGCATCATGTTTCATTGCCGCTATTTCAAAAAAAATAATATTTTTTTTAATCCGTAACCGGGAGCCGATGTCAATTCAGGCAAAGTCTGCCAAAAGACTGTATCAAAAAATCTCCGGCTGCAAACTTATGAGACACTCCCGGACTATTTGATAGCCTCAACTCCGGAATACTGATAGTATGCTTTCTCTCCGGCTTTATGACCTCCTATAAAACCGGGACTTGTTCTCTGATTATGAAGGAGTCGTCCCATGAAATCTTCATCAAAACGAAACGCCTTTACTCTGATTGAACTTTTAATTGTCGTCGCGATTATCGGCATATTGGCCGCGATTGCCGTCCCAAACTTCTTAAATGCGCAAGCCCGCGCAAAAATATCCCGCGTCCATAGCGATCAACGCAGTATCGCTCAGGCGCTTGAGATGTATCATTTGGACAATAATTCATACATACAGACAATGGGGGGAGCTTCCGAATTTTACTTACTCACAACCCCCACCCAGTACATGGCTTCAGTTCCGCCGGATGTCTTTTTGCCGTCAACCAGAAGCAATGGCATTTTCACACGGAATCCGGACGACCGGTTCCCGACCTTTGACTACACATCGAACGATTGGTTCACAGGGACCGTAAAGCGGCGTCCTCATGCCTATATAATGGAGAGTGTCGGCCCGGACAGGATTCACATTCCCGGCGTACATACGGATTGGGCTACATACCACGGCGATCCACCGCCCGAAAAGTATAACCAATATTTGTACGATAGTTCGAATGGATTGAACAGCTATGGATGCATTGTACGAGGCGGTGGAGAAGTGAAAGTCTTCTATAACTAACCAACCGGTTGCCATCGACGGCATAAGTCGAAAGACACCGCCGGTTACACGCAGTGGAACTTGCGCAACTTCCGCCGTAAACGCTGATTGGATCGGTATAACAACAGGTATTACCGGAGTACGAAAATGAGGAATCGACGCAGGCCTCTCATTTGCCTTGCATTTCTTTGTGCGCTTTGCATCACGGTTGCATCTGCCGATGAGGCGATTCCGGTCATTTATAGTTCAGACCTGTTTCATCCGCATGTCGATCCGGATGACCATTTTGACCTGGCCTTCTTATTCGCATTGCCCGAGTTGGATATCCGGGCCATGGTTTTCGATCTCGGCCCGTTGCCGAAAGAACGCGCGGGAATTGCTGCATTACAGCAAATAGCGCATATCACAAAGCATGAGGTTCCACATGCAACGGGATTGTGTCATTTACTAAAATCGACCGATGATAAAGGACTCGACCAGCCTCAAGAGGCGCAACTAGGTGTTCAGCTGATTCTCGATACATTGCGCAAAGCAGAGCGTCCGGTCCGCATCATTCAAACCGGAAGTCTTCGCGATATTGCCGCAGCCTTTAACCGCGAACCGGAATTACTAAGAGAAAAGGTGGAGCGGTTGTATATCAATGCCGGACACAGCAGCGGCGGCGAAGAATACAACGTTAAACTCGACATTCATGCTTATGTGCGGATCATGCGCTCCGGACTTCCGATCTATTGGGGGCCGTGTTTTGGCGATGAACCCTGCACAACCCACTGGAAATTCAAACACGAATCGTTATTACCCTTTGTCCCGCTATCGATCCAAAACTTCTTTGTTTATGCTCTGGATCACACTCCCCCAAGCGAGTGCGATCCGATCCATGCATTAGAACGTGAAATTCCTGAAGATACCCAAAAGCATTTGTGGCCGCTTGAGCGGAATATGTGGTGCACAGCTACATTTCTACACGCCGCCGGACTAACCGCAATTTAATCGAAAAATGGATCATGGCTCACCGTGCGTGAAACAGATGCAAAACCCGAATCTATCCCCTCCCCTCCTGTCTACACATTTGTTCCAACCAAAATCAATAGTGATGATGACGGCCTCACACAAATCGACAATGAGAACGGCACAATTCAACTTAATGCGTTTCAGCGTTGCCGGGAGCCAATGTATACTGAAGCGCTACTCTCAATTTTCCGAACCAGGCTGGAAAAACTCTGAGCCCAACGCGTCTTCAGGGCAGAAAATACCCCCTGCGCATAGATATGCTTATTGGCTTCGTGTCATCCTAACACCTGTATTTCATACACTTACAATACTGCAATTATTTTTTGTCACTTTCTGTGCTATTATTGTTCCATAAGCCCATAAGGGGTAACCGTCAAAGCGGGTCCTGGACCAGACTCGAGTAGGCCATACAAGACTTGCTATACACGGGGGGAGACAATGGCTGGACATATCCGATGGCGGCACGGCCCACTTTCCTGCTTGAATGGGTTCTTATGCATTGCATTGCTATTTGGATTTGCCACAAAAGCGGGGGCGCAATCGAGAGCGGACTGGCGCTTCTTCACATCATCTGATGGTCTCAAAGAATCCTGGACAACATCGATCACAATCGGTGCAAGCGGAAGATTGTGGATCAATCACGGCGATGTGGATGAAATAACCGTCTATGATGGATATTCCTTTCAACGCTTTCCCTCGCCGGGTTCCAGTCTGCAGATTTACGAGAGCCGATTTGAGGAACTATGGGCGGCTGGCATCGGCCAAAGCGCAACACTCAAACGCTTTGCCGATGATGAATGGATCAACTATGAAATTCCCGAATGCGCACACGGACCGGACAGAGTTGAAGCATTTGCCCCACACCCTCTTAATCCCGGCCAGGTTCTCTTTCTCTATCCCAATTGCCTCGTCACATTCAATATCGAAACACGTGAAAAAGATATCGTAAAAACAGCAAATGAGACGGGATTAAAGTCATTCATCGATCTAATCGTCACAGAAGACGGGATATTGTGGATCACTGGAGAGCACGGTTTGGCACAGGCCGTGTTGGCCAATACGGGTAACGGTCATTCCGCAGTCGTTCAATGGCAGGAACATTTGCCTCCGGATTCCTTGCAGGTATCCAAACTACGTGCACCGCATAGAATTTCTGACATTGAATTCTATTTGATCGCAGACTCAGAGCAGGACGGAAAAGATGCTGTCTTGCACTACTTCAAAAACCGATGGGAACAAATCCCTTTTTCGGATAACAAAAAGATTCTCGCTGGATGGCGCGGTCACGATCATAAATTATGGATTCTGGCCGATTCCTCTCAGTCAATAGATTTATTCTCCATTGAAGAAAACAAAACATTATTGACCCGCCGCAGCAGGGTCCTCATGGGAGAATACCGTGACCTTGAAATCGAACAAAACGGCGTCTTTTGGCTGGCAACAACACTTGGCCTGGCACGTCACACTCCACCGTTATGGAGAAATGTAGATGGCCTGGGAGGCTTGAGAAGGTTGTGCCTATCGATCTGCGAAGACAGCCAAGGCTCAATCTGGTTCGGCTCTTCGGAAGGGCTCACACGCCTCCACGATGAAAAATGGGATCACTACACCCTCCCCAATACCATGCAGCCGTCCCCCTATATGCCGCAAAGCCTCATTGCGCTTCCTAATAATAAAATTCTCGTTGGAGTAACGGATGGCAAACTCGTGGTCTTTGATCCGGAACAAGAATGTTTTGAGCTGATCGAACATCCCAATGAGCATTTTATCGGATATGGCTGGCCACAACATCAAAAAGAAGTCTGGCTTCAGACTGCCACAATAAACGGCGATGTGGCAATCGAGACTTATGACGGCGTGGCCTTCAAGACCATAATTCCAAAAATCGATACTGAATCACTGGGTAACATTCGCTTTGTATTGCAATCCAAGGCAGGGGATATTTGGCTGGGCGGCCTAAAAGGCGTCGCCGTGTACCGGCAGGGGAAACTCCGTAACTTCGGTATCGAAGACGGTTATACGGGTTATGGGACTTTTGCGATCCTCGAGCTCGATGATAATGAACTTTGGTTCGGTGGACGCGACAAAATTCTTTCGTACAAAGCCGGCACATGGCAAGTAATCCGGGACCGTGGTCTTGAAACAGTTAAATCGATGGGCCGTTTGCGTGACGGCACAATTTGGGTCGCCTCGGGCACGGGAGCACATCTTTGCCATAAGGGAACTTGGATTGATTATGCAACCGCCGACGGCTTGCCGGATGCGCCGGTTTGGAGCGTCTTTGAAGACAGCCAATCGCGGATTTGGGCAGCTACCGGACTGGGGGTGCGCAGATACCACTCAAACGCGGACCGCAATCCTCCTGAGACATCGATTTCGAATGATGAAAATTACCGCCGTATCGCTCCCGGGGCTGAGGCTCGATTTGTCTACTCCGGAAAGGACAAGTGGGACGTTACTGTCCCTGAAAGACTCCTTTTTTCGCATCGAATTGACGGCGGGCCATGGTCGCCGTTCGCTTCTTCGACATCCACTTCGATTAAGGGGCTATCACACGGCGAGCACACTTTTGAAGTCAGGGCCATGGATCGCAATTTCCAAGTCGATCTCACACCCGAGCAATACTCATTTCTAATTTTGCTGCCTTGGTATCGCGAACCCGCCTTTATCCTCATCGCCTTGGCCGGAAGCGTAGTTATCATTTTGCTGTTGTGGAATGCAGTGCTTCGCTACGGACGCATGGAACTCTTGGTTACGCAACGTACGGCGGATTTGATTGCAGCCAATAAATCCCTGCGTAGCGAAATCGACGAACGCGAATTATTAGAGGAACAGCTTAGGCAATCACAAAAGATGGAAGCGGTCGGACATTTAGCCGGTGGCATCGCGCACGACTTCAACAATCTCCTGCAGGCGATCCTCGGCTATACACAGATGGCGTTACGGGAAACCTCCACTGGAGAAAATCTGCGCCGCGATTTGCAGCAAGTCAAAAAAGCCGCACAAAGGGCGGCGACGCTCACTCGCCAGCTCCTGGCGTTTAGCCGAAGACAAATTCTGCAGCCGGTCGATATCAGTTTAAACGAAACGATTGCCGATTTAGCCAAAATGCTGCAACGTCTAATCGGCGAGCACATTGAACTCTGTGTAATATCCGCACCCAATTTGGGAACCGTCCATGCTGATCCAGGCACAATCGAACAGGTCATCGTCAATCTTTGTGTGAATGCGCGCGATGCAATGCCAAAAGGCGGCCGCCTCACCATCGAAACAAAAAATATCGCGATCCATGAGGATTTCATCCGCAATCGACCATGGGCAAAAATCGGCTCCTATGTTCAACTTACAATCGCCGATACCGGTTCCGGAATGACAGAAGAGGTCCTCGAGCACATTTATGAGCCGTTTTATACGACAAAAGAAGTTGGGCAAGGAACCGGACTCGGATTAGCCACGGTATACGGCATCATCAAACAGCACGATGGAATGATTGATGTCACCAGCCAAGTCGGTCACGGAACGGTGTTTCATATTTATCTTCCAAGAGTCGAGCGTGCCCCTGAAGCTGAAACCACTGTGGAAGAGCAAACATGTCCCGGTGGAACAGAAACAATCCTGATTGTTGAAGATGAAGATCTTGTCCGTGCTGTTGCCGTACGGGTTCTTGAGGCCAATGGATATAAGATACTAACGGCCGTGGATGGAGAAGAAGGAATCCGGGTTTTTAAAGAAAACCAAGAGAAGATCGATTTAGTTCTGCTCGATATCGTTTTGCCGAAAATACAGGGAGGCGAAGTTCAAAAACAGATTGTGGAGATGAAACCCGGTATCCGAGTTCTTTTATCCAGCGGTTACGATCCTAACGATACCGGAGCCCGCCATGTGTCGGAAACAGACAACACAATGCTATTTAAGCCGTATGAGCCCGTCCAATTATTGAAACGCGTCCGTGAAATCTTGGACAGCCCTTCTTAAGGTGCTTCCCCGGCAATCCCGGATACCGCACACATACGCCTAAACGCCTTACCCTCCGGCGGTTGTCAAAGACGCCCCGCCGCCATAACGGCTGATGTCACCATTACTGACTAATCCGTTACTGGCATCGTAAAGAATCGCGCCATTGGCTGTATTCAGTGCGACAAGTTCTTCATTAAGTTTGTGCCGAATCGGTGCCCACACTCCCCATGAATCGAATTGATCCGGACCGAAACTCGCCAAGCCGAATCCTTTGAAATAATTCAGTTTGTTCCCAAAATATTGTTGTGCATAGCCGTCATTCCGGGCCCACTGCCCGTTATAACTCACATAGGTATATGTCTTTTTGGTCTTTTCGCCTCCCGGCCCCCATGAGCCTGCGCCGAATGGGTCTTCCTGGCTGACACTGGCCAAATAAGATACCGGTGTAGTTAAATCATAAAGCACACCTGTTACATAACCGCGTTGCCCATAGGGATAATCATTGTTATCGATCATGTAAGAATCCAAGGCAACGGCGAACGCGCGCATATCGGCCTGCACGGCTGCAACTTTCGCGCGCGTACGTGCATTCATAAAATTGGGAACGGCAATAGCCGCCAAAATGCCGATGATCGCAACAACAATGAGCAATTCAATCAATGTGAAACCACGGGAAGTATCATTCATACAATTCGACCTCAAATATACCTGTATAAATTGCCCTCAGAATCAGTCTACCATGTTTAGAAATCCCCCCTAAGCCCCACCAAATAATGCTCGTGAAGTTCAAGCCGGCTTGCTATACGCTATGCATAAATAGAGAATTCCGGCAAAGCCTCTCCGGTAGAGGGGATTTACGATAAGGAGCTGCATAATGGGTACCTCGGGGCTTTTATCTCTCGCCTTTTCGATTTCAATCTGCGGTGCGCTGCCTGATGCACGGCACGACCTCACTTACAATCATCTCGCGGACCGTTGGGATGAGGCTGTGCCCCTGGGTAACGGTATGGTGGGCGCGCTGGTTTGGCAGGATGGTGATATCATTCGCTTCTCGCTCGACCGTGCCGATCTATGGGATCTGCGTCCGATTGAGGAATTCCAACGGCCGGAATTCCGATTCAGCTGGGTGATCGACCAAACCCTGCACGGTGATTTCAAACTCGTTCAGCAGTTAATCGATCAGCCTTATAACCTCAATGCCGCACCCACAAAAATTCCCGCCGGGCGATTGGAATTCGATGCCTCCCAATTGGGCAAAGTTGAATCGGTCCGTCTTTCGCTCGCGAATGCCTTATGTACGGTGAAATGGGATTCAGGCGTTGTCCTTGAGACTTTTGTACATGCCACAAAACCGGTCGGTTGGTTCCGATTCAGCGGATTGATACAAAACATTGAACCGCATATCGATCCCCCGGCCTTCGGTGGACTGGAGGAACTCTCCAAAGAAGAAATCGAAAAAATGCCCAAGAATGATCTTCGCCGTCTCGGTTATCCGGCTCCGAATCTCCACGCCGAAAAATTCGAAAATCATTATATTCAACAAGGCTGGGGCGATTCACGGTTTGCCGTTCACTGTGCATGGCAAAGCGGCGAAGCCGGAAGTCTCGAAGGCGTTTGGTCTATTGTTTCAAGCGAGGCCTCCTCAAATCCCTCCAGCGATGCGCGGCAAAACGTACGCGAAGCGCTTCAAAGAACATATGCCACAGATTTTGCAGAGCATGCCGCATGGTGGAAATCATACTGGTGGAAAGGAACAATCTCCCTTCCCGACCCCATTATTGAAACACAGTGGTATCGCGAAATCTACAAATTCGGCGCGGCGTCACGTAAAGGCGCACCCCCGATTTCACTCCAGGCGGTTTGGACGGCAGATGACGGCCGTATCCCACCCTGGAAAGGCGATTTTCATCACGATTTAAATACACAGCTCAGCTATTGGCCCTGCTACAGCGGAAACCGTCTGCAAGAAGGCGAGGCATATATAGACTGGCTGTGGAAAATCAAACCCGCCGCTGAAAAATTCACACGCAATTACTTCGGTGTCGAAGGCCTGAATGTGCCCGGTGTCAGCACACTCACAGGTGAACCGCTGGGCGGCTGGAATCAATACACCCTATCCCCTACCACAGCGGCTTGGCTCGCCCACCATTTCTATCTGCAATGGCGCTATAGCATGGACCGCGATTTCCTGGAGAAACGCGCCTATCCCTGGCTCCGTGCTGTGGCTGTATACCTGGACCAAATCTCCGTCCGGCGCGATGACGGCCTGCGCAAACTTCCGCTGAGCTCATCGCCCGAAATCCACGACAACCGTGTGGAAGCATGGTTTCATGAAACCACGAATTTTGATCTGGCCCTTATTCGTTGGCTTTATGGCGCGGCAGCGGAAATGGCTGATGAACTCGGGCTTCAAAGCGAAGCCGGCCAATGGCGCAAAATGTTATCCGAGTGGCCGCAGCTGGCATACGCTAAGGAAGACCACAGATTGTTGATTGCTCCGGGTGCGCCTTTACATGAGTCCCATCGGCATTTTTCACACCTAATGGCCATCCATCCACTGGGATTGATCAACTGGGAACATGGAGAATACGACCAGCAAATCATCCGTGCCGCTCTAGATGAATTGCAGCGGCTTGGTCCCAGTTTATGGGTCGGCTATTCCTATGCTTGGCAAGCCAACCTCGCCGCACGGGGACGCGATGGCGAAACGGCGGCAAATGCATTGCGTACTTTTGCGGAATGTTTTTGCCTGCCCAATACATTCCATGTCAACGGCGATCAAACCAAATCGGGAAAATCCAATTTCACATACCGCCCATTCACGCTGGAAGGTAATTTCGCGTTTGCCTCGGGCGTGCAGGAAATGCTCATCCAAAGTCATACAGGTGTTGTGTATCTTTTCCCGGCAATACCGGAAAACTGGAAGGATGTCTCATTCCAAACCTTGCGAACCGAAGGCGCATTCTTGGTATCGGCGAAAAGAAACAACGGTGTATGTAATGAAGTGCGCATCTATTCCGAGCATGGTGGAATTTGCAAACTCGGCGATCCATTTCCTGAAGGAGCAAAATTTCAGATAACCGGATCGGCAACAGGGGTGGTTACATCAGAAATCGGCATTTATGAAATCCCCATGCAGCCGGGAGAAGAAATCACGTTACGGCTTCAATAAACGTACAAACGATTCAGCTGTTCAATCCAGCGGTTTGATACGCACATTACGGAAGGCCACTCGGTGCGAATGGTCCTGAAGCCCGATATAACCGCGTCTGCGCCGTCCTTGCGTGACCGGATAATCGTCAAGATTTAAATCTTGGATCAGCGTTCCGTTCATATGCACAGTCAGTCTCGGATTATCGCAGATGATCTCGAGTTCGTTCCATTCACCGGCCGGTTTCTGTGCATTCACGATAGGAGGCGCAACATTATACAACGCACCCGACCCGTCCTTGCGTGGCGGCTGTCCTGCATCATCGAGCAGTTGAACTTCAAATCCTGTTTTTGAAGGCCGTCCCGGAATAGGAGCCCAAATCATAATCCCGCTGTTGCTGCCCTGGCCGATTTTGTATTCCAGACGCAGGATAAAATTCGCATACATCCGGTCGGTTAGGAGCCAGTGGTCCCGTCCGCCTTTGGTCTTAAAGATTCCGTCTTCAACATAAAAATCCGCCTTGTTAATGTCATACCAACGCGATGAATACTGCCAACAACTCAAATCCTTGCGGTTGTGCAACCAATGAAAACCATCTTCAGCCATGCCAAAATCCGGCAATCCGGTGCCAAGCCAACGCGCATGAGATAAAGTCACTCCACCCCCGGTCCAAACATCGAACACCGGACGCCGGTCGCGCAGGGCTTCCAACCACGCCGGTTCTCCAAAAGTCTTTGCGGCCAATTCCAACCAACCCCAATGATAGAGCCCCTCAGCATCAGCTAAAACCAGAGAAAACAGACACGAGCACACCTGGTGCATGTTCTTAGGGCCGAAAGACTCATGATAAAGATCGTGACCATAAAAAAGATCGCTGTGATGATTGGCAATCTCGGCGGTTACAATCATTCCCGTAACAAGTTCTACATACTCCGGCAAAGGAAGAGGTGTTTTAAGGCATCCATGATCGTCGAATTCTGCCTGCAAAAGATCGAGATAATTCTTTTCGCCTTGCTGATAAAGAGGATCGTCTTCAAGCACAACGCCAACGGCCAAACAGGCCGCGCTGAACCATGCGCTTCCCACGGGAGTAAATTCCTCGGACTTGAGTTTATCGATCTTGCTGCGTAGCCAATCTTGAGATTTCTTGAGTTCGGACTCCGCCCAACCATCAACGCGGCGCGCATACTCCACTCCCATCGCATATAATGCGATAGCCCGTGCCCTTTCAGTCGTACTTAGTTTGGATCCCAGCTCTTCAATCGTCTGATCGAACATTTCCGGAAAAACGCTCGTCTGCTTGGCGAGACTTTCCCCTCTCTCTTGATTTGGTTCGACAGCCATCAAGAGCCCCATACGCAGCATTTCTTTTAACCATATTATTTCGTGCTTTGTTCTTTCGAGCGTTTCAAGATCCCCGTCATACTCTATGCTGTAGCCAACCCCGGGGCCCTGGCGTTCCCATGCGCTTTTCCAAGGTTCTTGATCAAGATGCTCCTGTATAAACGTCACATCCCGGTTGTCGATCAATAATCCTTCGTGACGCCAAACACGGGGCTTTTCGTCAGCCGCAAAAGCGGATACGGCAAAGAGTCCAATGAAAACAATAGATACGGCTATTGTGGAAAGTGAAAAAGTGCGTTGTGTATCCATGCATAAAAGTCTGAAGGATCACCTGCCAACACGCAATTGGACCATAATTCATTATCGATATGGCGCTTGTTGAGCCCAGCCCATAGCTGAAAGCCAACATCTACGAAAAATCATATAATTAACTGAAATTTAAGAACTTAAAAAGTAAATAGGGGAGTACTATTTTAATGGAGTTGAGGCCGGGAATGGTCTTTGGAATCAGAATCTACGAGACCATATCGTCGTCCGGGCCTTTGCTTATGACAATCTTTCCTAACTCCTCAAGCCGGCGGATTGTAGCCACAATCTTCTGCTGCGCGTTCTCTACATCGCGAACACGTACCGGTCCCATAACATCCATATCATCGCGGATGTTTTCTGCTGCACGTGAGGAAACATTCTCAAAAATCTTCCTGCGCACATTTTCGTCTGCGCCTTTAAGCGCAAGCGCAACATCTTTCATATCGATTTCGCTCAAGAGTTCGCGTATCGCGCGGTCATCAAGACTAATGGTATGTTCGAACGTGAACATATGCTTCTTGAGCTCGGAAGCCAGTTGTTGATCCTCTTCCTCGATATTGTCCAAAAGATTTTTCTGTGACTTGCCATCCAGCAAGTTGAGCATCTCCACCATGGCCTCAAATCCGCCGACGGTTTGCAGATGCTGCGAGCCGGCCTTGGTGATCTTCCTCTCCAAAACCCGCTCAACTTCAGAAACAATTTCCGGCGCGGTTTGATCCATAGAGGCAATACGCAAAGCGACTTCAACCTGCAATTCACGATCCAAGGATGACAATAACGTGGCGGACTGTTCCGGCTCCAGATAACTCAAGATCAAGGCAATTGTTTGCGGGTGTTCGTGTTGAATAAAATTGAATAGATGCTGCGGTTCCATTTTTTTCAGGAAGTCAAACGGAGTTCCTTGCAGCATCCCCTGCAAATCGGAAATGATCTCGCTGGCCCGATTCGAGCCGAGAGCCTTTTCCAAAATATCCTTGGCCGTGTGAATTCCACCGGAACTGACATACTGCTTGGCGACCGCCATGTGATAGAACTCTTCCATCACTTGGCTAATGATTTCCTGGGGAACAGTACCTAAGTTGGCAAGTTCGATTGTGAGCTGTTCGATTTCCTCATCGGTCAAACTGCGATAAACATCGGGAGCAACCTCAGAGCCCAATGCCGCAATCAGGATTGCCGCTTTGCGTCGCCCGGGAAGTCGAACTGTATCTTCGTTGGCGGAAGCCATTGGCCTGCTCTTTATACCAGGATGCCGTACAAATGGGCCGCACAGTTATGGCGCGCCCGATGTCATTCAAAGAAGCCCCACAGCCCCTTTGCGGAAAAACGAATAATACATGACTCGTATTACACCCAATATAATATCGGACATTTCCAGACAACTCAACTGAACACAACCGGCATAGGATCCCTCTACTAAAATCCAAGCGATTTTCGCCCTTCCTCGAAAACAGCATCAAATCCGGCCTCCAACCGTGCATTGAGACCCCTGCAATGGTCGGTGACATCTTTGCCCCAGCGGAAATAATCCCGCTTCCTCTCTAGCGTCCAATCCGAAGGCGGGCTTATAAGAATGCTACGTAAATTGCTGGTTTTATCGGCCATTTTCAGCAGTTTAGCCCGATTGGATTTATCTCGTATTTTGGCAACCTGCTGGGCTTTGCGCTCATCAGAAGGCAGACTCTTGTCATCGGTCACTTCGGCCACGACTTCCGCTACGTTATCCCCGAATTCGGCCCGGATATCATCCAACGTGGCCTCGGTATCCTCCACCGTATCGTGCAAAATCCCGGCGATGACCAATACCGGGTCCCCGCCATCCGTTGCTTCCGCCAAAAGTGCCGCGACCTCGGCAATATGGTTGATATAGGGTTCCCGCGCCTCGCCTTTACGAACCTGTTTGCAATGACAACGGGCGGCAAAATCGAAAGCACGGGTAATCGAAACAATAGAATCCATTGTGTTTCTTTCCTATAGGCAGAAGATCGCACCTTGCCAAACGGCCTCCCACGATCCTATCAGTCCGATTGCGGGGCCTCAACAACCAGGTCGGAAATGCCGTAATACCTACAATTTGCAAAGAAGTGCTCACGCCCTAAAATGTTTCAATACTGGGCCGCTCCCGCCAAACGTGGAATCAACGTCTTGGAGATCGAATCATGAGAAAACTATCTGCAATTCACCTGTCTGCTTTCATCTTTGCACTTTCCCTTTTATGCCAACACACGGCTTATACCGCGGATAACGACCAATTCCAGAAACTGGTGACATCACAGGTTGAAAAACTCGCCGGTGATTTTAAATTCACAGAAGGCCCGGTATGGCATAAAGATGGCTACCTGCTCTTCAGTGATATTCCGGCCAACAAAATCTACAAATGGTCTCCCGATACCGGCGCGGTTGTATGGCGTGAAGACAGCGGTAAATCCAACGGATTGACCTTTGATCGCGAAGGCCGCCTTATTGCATGTGAACATTGGAACCGCCGCGTATCCAGAACTGAAAAAGACGGCTTCATTCTGATGTTGGTCGATAGTTACAAACGCAAACGCTTAAATAGCCCCAACGACTGCGTTGTACGTTCGGATGGCCTGATCTTCTTTACAGATCCGCCTTATGGTCTCGAAGAGCGTGAACAGGAAGTCGAGCAAAACGGCTTATACCGTCTAAATCCGAGTTATGACGCCATCTTATTAGCCGGTGATTTTGTACGTCCCAATGGACTGGCCTTTTCCCCGGATGAAAAAGTCCTTTACGTCGCCGATACACGGCAGGCGCATGTCCGCATTTTCCATATTGATAAAGACGGAGAGGCTACCGGAGGCGAAGTATTCTTTGAGGTGCCCGGCCCGGATGGAATGAAAGTAGACAAACGCGGAAATATCTTTGTGACGTCATCGGAAGGTGTCGCGGTCTTCGATGATTCCGGCGAGAGGCTGGGAGTCATCCCCGTCCCCGAAAATCCGGCGAATTGCGCCTTTGGGGATGAAGACGAAAAGACCTTATTCATCACCGCCCGCACCGGTCTCTACAAAGTCCGCTTGAAATATCCCGGAGCCGATATTCGCAAATAAATAGAACCCGGGAATACCGAATAAAATTAGAAATCTTCTTGCAGAAACACGCCGCAAGCTGTGACGTATTACAAGCCGCATGATAGGATCGCATGTGGTATATCTTTAAATTACTCGAATCGCCCAAATCGCTCGAATCGCCCCCAGGATTCATGATCATCGGAAAGGCTGCATGACGTGAAGCGCAACACTCTCCATTCCAACCTCCTCGTTTTTACGATTGGCTTGCAAGCTCTCCTAATTATGTTCTTGGCAGCCCCACTGATTACCATTGCCGGCGGGGCAACGGTAATTATCAATAATTCCCCCGCACGATGGCGTGAATTCCCCATCGTCATGAAAATCGACCAGGGAACATTGGGCGATTTAAGCGAAGAAGAGACTTTCTCGCTCATTCGTGAGTCGCTCGATGCCTGGAATAACGTCTCTACTTCGAAACTGGAAGTCCTCGAAGGTGAACGGCTGGATACCGATTACACCGCAGAAAATTTTGATGGCGACACCTCGGTGTTTGTAGAAAACGATATCAATCCGATCCTTCTGGACAATAATGGAGAAATGATTGACGCCTTTTATGGGATAGGCGCCAAAGAATCGATATTGGGTGTCGGCACTCCGTATGTACTAACATCAGGCCCAAACGCCGGGACGATCATAAATGGCGGCTTGATCCTTAACGGCTGGCATTTGTCCAGCGCCGCGGGAGATCAGCAAAATACGAAAGAAGAAACCGTCATCACCGTAATCCATGAATTGGGACATGTTTTTAATCTCGATCACGCTCAAATTTACCGCCATATCAATAGCGACGGTTTCATAGATAACGATATTTATATCCCCATTATGTATCCCAAATCATCAAAAGGCGATGCGCTGAGACACGTTCCGGTTTTTGATGACTGCGTGGCAATTTCAACACTCTATCCCGCCGACGATGGATCCTTTGAAGCCGGTACGGGCACAATCGCCGGAAGAGTCGTGATGACCGACGGCCATCCGTTGCTTGGCGGTAACGTCATCGCCCGCAATGTCGAAAGCCGGTATACCATCGTGGCCTCATGCGTCAGCGATTACCTTAAAAAAGAAACCGGCGAGTTCCGTATCGTCGGCTTGCCGCCGGGAAACTACGAAGTCTGGATCGAACCTGTCTACCCGGAATTTATAGGCGGCTCGAGTGTTGGCCCTTATTCGGAAGTGCTCACCGATCCCTCTTTCACAAATCCACCAAGACCCGAGTATTATAACGGCTCCAATGAGGCAGGCAGCGAATCGCTGGATTACCCCTGCCAAGTAACTCCCGTACAAGTCGAGGCCGGCGAAGAAACGACCATTGAAATGATTGTCCAGCCCCTCACCAATGAGCTGGAGCGCGAAGCCTTCCTGTTGGCCTTAGACACCCCGGAATTCGGCGGAACAATCGGTGATCACATCTATTACCTTGAGCCGGATGCAACGTACGCAGTAATCGTCGACGAACATATCGACGATTTGACAGTGACAGTCACGCCTCATGGCCAGCGCCAATTGAAGTTGTGCGTAAATAGAGATGCCCGCGTAAATGCAGCCGCCGAAAATCAAATCGACTCGCTGCTTGCATCGGCAGAGGGCGAGACGCTCGTATATGAAATGAGTCGGACAGCACCCTCATCGACCGATGGCCCGGTTATGCAAGATGGAACCTATTACTTCACGGTATTAGATTACGCCTCCGGCCCCGGCGAATTCACAATATCAGCATCTTCCGGCGGCATGCCCCAAAATACGCCGGTGCCAACTTCCACACCTTCTCCCACACCGACTCAAGAAGTCCAAATTGGAGACTGGATCCATTATTAAACGATAAGAGGCGCCTATTTATTTCCTTACAAATCGCCCCCGTCCACAAACACTTTTACATTAAAAACCTGCTTGAGTTGTGCTACCTTAAATGACTCTATCAGCCAAGGATGGCTCCCTGCTGTGGCATCCTTAGGAGCCAAAGGTTTTCCTCATGGTTCGTGGCACAAAAGAAAAAGCAAAACTAACGGGCCGGAAAAAGGCTTCTATCCTCATGGTTACCTTAGGTCCGGAAGTAGCAGCAGATGTCTACCGTTCGCTTTCAGATGAAGAAATCGAGCAGATCACGCTTGAAGTCGCCAACCTGGGAACCGTTCCCCAAGAACTAACCACACAGGTCATCGAGGAGTTTTATCACACCGCGATGGCCAAACAGTACATGAGCTCGGGCGGTATCGGCACGGCCCGGGAAATCCTGGAAAAGGCGCTCGGGCCCGGCAAGGCCATGGAGATCATCGAACGCCTCCAGGGCATGCTCCAAGGTTCGCCGTTCGATTTCTTAAAGAAAGTCGATCCCAACCACCTACTGAACTTCATCCAGAACGAGCACCCTCAGACCATCGCCTTGATTTTGGCGCATTTGGAATACGAACAGTCGGCCGTCATCATGTCGGCCTTGCCGCCTGAATTGCAGACCGAAGTTGCACTTCGCATTGCCACCATGGACCAAACCGCGCCGGAAATCATTTCCGAAGTGGAACGCGTGTTGGAACGCAAAATCGCCACGGTCTTGTCGCAGGAATTCACCGTCGCCGGTGGTATCGAGGCCTTGGCCGAGTTGCTCAACCGTGTCGACCGGGCCACGGAAAAAGGCATCTTGGAGACACTCGAAGAAGAGAACCAAGAGTTGGCGGTGGAAATCAAGAAACTGATGTTCACCTTCGACGATGTCATGCTATTAGATGACAAAGCGATTCAGTCGGTTCTCAAAGAAGTGGATATGAAAGAAGTCGCGGTTGCGCTAAAAGGCGCAACTGAAGAAGTCAAAGAGAAGATTTTCAGCAATGTATCCTCCCGCGCAGCGGAGAATATGCGCGAGGAGATGGAGTTTATGGGCCCGGTGCGGGTCAAACAGGTGGAAGAAGCGCAACAGAAGATCGTGGCGGTCATCCGCCGCCTGGAAGAATCCGGCGAAATCATCATCGCCCGGGGCGATGGCGACGAAATGCTCGCCTAATACGCCACAATCCCTCAACAAAATTCACACAAACCATCGGCGCCCCGGTTTGCGGCACGGGTACAGGCTTGTTACCTTCAGTAGCAGGATCAATCCATTCACAGTAGCGTTGAATCCAAAACAGGGATCCGAATCATGATGCTGGAGCAAATTAACAATTGGCTTACGGAACAAGGTGTCAATGTTGCATTGACCGTTTTTGTCGTGCGTTGCATAGCCGTCCTAATGATGGCCGCGCTTTGCTTCCTGGCAAACTGGATCGCAAAACGTCTCGTTCTTGCCGCCGTCCACAAATTTGTGCAACGTTCCAAAAACCGCTGGGATGACATCTTTGTTCAGCAGGGAGTGTTCCGCTGGCTGGCGCATCTCGCTCCCGGCCTCGTGATTTACCTCACGGCCAATGTCGCCTTCGCGGGCGCGGATGCTTGGATCCACTTTGCCCAAGGTTTGGCCAAGATTTATATGATCCTTGTCGGATTGCTGGCTTTCGATTCCTTCCTGAATTCGATCCTAAGAATCTACGACACCTTTGAGATATCCCGTCAGCGGCCGATTAAATTCTACCTGCAAGTCGTCAAAATCATCGCCTATTTGAGCGCGGGAATCCTCATCCTCGCCGTTCTTCTCAATCAATCGCCATTCCCCATCTTTGCCGGACTCGGGACATTGACCGCCGTGCTTATGCTCGTCTTTAAAGACAGCATTCTCGGTTTTGTGGCCGGGATTCAGATCAGTGGCAACGACATGCTTCGGCGGGGAGACTGGATCGAAATGCCCCAGTATGGCGCCGATGGCGACGTTACCGACATCTCCCTGACCACAGTTAAAGTCCAAAACTGGGATAAGACCATATCCACCATCCCGCCCTATTCACTGGTAACCAACTCCTTCAAAAATTGGCGCGGAATGTCCGAATCCGGTGGCCGAAGGATTAAGCGTGTCCTGCATATCGATATGCACTCCATCAAGTTCTGTGATGAGGAGATGCTGGATCGTTTTGCCAAGATTCAATACATCCACGAATATATTGAGAAGAAACGCCAAGAGGTCGCCGAACACAACCGGAAACTGAATGTCACCGATGAGGATCTGGCCAATGGACGGCGTCTAACCAACGTGGGCACCTTTCGGGCCTATATGGAGGCATACCTTCGGAACCACCCCAAGATTCATCAAGATATGACCCTCTTGGTACGTCACCTTGCGCCCGGTCCTCAAGGACTGCCGATAGAGATTTACGCATTTAGCAACGATCAGCAGTGGGCTAACTATGAATCGATCCAGGCCGATCTTTTCGATCACTTCCTGGCCGTACTGCCCTGTTTCGATCTGCGTGTCTATCAGGAACCCTCGGGAGCGGATGTACGAGGGTTGATTGGTACAAAATTGAGGTAGACTATCCAGTATCCGCAACACAAATCGTCTGTAGCCGGTTAAGAAAGTCTGTAAGTCATCCTGTGGTTTAATTAAGTCATGGCACACAACATCCAAAGTGAGATGAAGGCCATACGGTCCGGCCTGCAATGTTCAACAGTGGAAGCCATCTTCGCCACCATCCACCTGGTGTTGAGCCAAGGCATCTTTCTGACCAATTACGTATTGGATTTGGGTGCAACCAATTTCGTTTGCGGTATTGTTGAATCTCTTCCTTTTCTAACACAATTCTTCGCGTTCATTTCGCCGTTCCTAGTTCGGCGCATGCAATCACGAAAACCCGTAACGGTGGCCTTTTCTATCGCGCACCGCGCCGCATGGGTTGTGCTTATCGCCCTGCTTTTTATCGAATGGCCCGTCAAAATTAAGATCACCCTCATGGTGCTAACGTTGCTTCTGTCCAATGCTTGCGCCGTGATTGCCGGGAACGCTTGGTTCTCTTGGATGACCGATCTGGTCCCCACCGCGATTCGCGGCTCGTATTATGGACGCCGCAACGCATACCTGGGCTTGGCCTCGCTGATTACTCTTTTCATCGGTTCGCAGTTTTTAAGTCTTATGCGCGCAACAGGCTGGGGACGTGCGGGTTATGCAACCTGTTTTTCTGTCGCCGTAATCTCCGCTTGTTTCGCCGCCTTCATGCTATCCAGGCAATACGAGCCTCCCCTGCGGCCTGTGCCCCCGATGACTCCCAAGCAGATGCTGCGCATTTTGCGCGAAAGGCCCATGCTGCGCATCTTCATTCGCTTTTATGTCATTTGGCAATTCTCGCTGGGTTTGGCCGCCGCCTTTTTCGGCGTGCATATGGTCAAAGTGCTCCACATGTCACCGGCCCTAATGGGCTATCACGCCCTGATTGCCAGCACCATGGCCTGGGTAGGCAGCCAAGTCTGGGGCAAGGCCATCGACCGGGTTGGCGAACGGGCCGTGCTGTTAACCTCCGGTCTATTTATCGTCATTTGCGTTTGGGTTTACCTGCCGGCCTATGAGGGTTTTTTGTTTCCCATTTGGAGCAATGCATTTATTGCCGGATTCTGCTGGGCCGGTTTCAATATCTGCGTCTTTAGCTGGCCGCAACGTCTTTGTGGAAAAGAAGACAGGCAATACGCCTTTGGCATGGTCGGGCTTTTTTCGGGCCCCGCCTTCGTCACAGGCTCGCTTTTAGGCGGAACTCTTACAACCGTGCTGCCTGAGGTGCTCTTCACAATAGGCGGTTTCAAGGTCCTCCACTTCCACCTGCTTTTCTTCTTGTCCTCAATAGGCCGTTTGTCATCGGTATTGCTTATTGCCAACTGGTCATCAGCGCACGACCAGACCACGAGGTCCGTTACACGCTGTGTCACCGATACCGTACGCGAACTCTACGCCGCCACACTCGAACAATCGTGGACCGTACGGCTTATTAAATCTCATTCAAATTCGCGCGATCAAGACCGGGATTAGCGTGTATCTCGAAAATTCCTTTCACTTCGCCCTGTCCCCATTCGCCCCCATTGAATTGCTGCATAAACAGGTGATGCACCGCTCGATCCTGCCTTTTTGCCTCTACTTTCTCCTCTCCACTTTCTCCCCGCCCACCGGTGGCGCGGGAGCGACTGTCTCACAAATCAAAGGCAACGTCGCCACGAGCGGGAGGACGAATCTCCTGATGAGCCGCTCCTTCTTCTAAGCTAAACATGTATCTCTTGTGCAGCGGGAGGGCGAGGCTCCTGCCGAGCCGCTGTTTGCCATACGCACACATGGTTCTCCCTATCCACCAACTCCCTCAAATATCTATACCAAGCGCTGAAAGCGCGCAGCAAGCGTAGCCCAGGCTAGAGCCCGAGCATGCCGAAGGCGGGCGAAGGGCGTCAGCCTGGGTAAATGTCCCCCAAAAATCCTAAGCGCTGTAAGCGCGAAGCAATACGCAAAAGGTCTCGCTGCTCAGGGTGCTGACCAATTAAATCCTACGCACATACCCCGAGATCGTGAGCCGGCAGGTCCGCCTTGGCGGGATACACGGCGGTCACGCCGCGTGAGGACGAATCTCCTGATGAGCCACTTCTTTCTCTAAGCTGAATATGTATCTCTCAATTCGCCAACTTTTTTAAATACAAAAACCAAGCACCGAAGGTGCGGAAAGGCAATAGCCTGGGGCGAGCGAAGCGGAGCCCCAGGTAGAATTAAAAAAACGTAAGCCCTGTAAGGGCGCAAGAAAAGTATTTCCCTTACGCACTTTCAGCGCTTGGGGGTTGTGGGGGGTACCTTACCCAGGCTTGCGCCCTGCGTCGGCCTAAAGCCGACTCGGGCTCAGCCTAGGCTATTCCCTCGTCGCACCTACGGTGCTTGGTATTTGCAGATGATTTGGTTTGTACGTATTGATAATAGTGTTGGTAGGTACGAAGCAAAGTTTTAATGGTGGGTAATTTACCACCCTACAATTTGGTGTGGGTGCTTGAGAGGGTTGGTGGGCAGGGAGATACGTATGTATAGCAAATAGCGGCCCCGCATCAGTGTCGTCGGGCAGTTCCATGGCAATGACGCCTACCGGCGGAAGTGCTCCGAGGCCGAAGATACACAATGTGAGGCAAAAAGATGCATTGAATCCTGCGATCAACCTCATAGCAATTTTCATTCAATTATCAATATAGACTTTCCGGCTGTAATTATTTATTGGGAGGGGGCGCAACAATTCCATACAATCTCAATTCAGGCAGAACATACCCATTATCATCCGCAATCGAAAAAAGTTCTGATATAACCAGTTGTGTCTTTTCAGCGTTGTCAATTTGTCGGAAGTCGCTTCTAATTTTTATATATTTATCTTCAGACAAAGCCGGTCGAACAATTTCTATTGATCGCTCAATGTAATTAACCGCTCCCTGACAGGAAACCCATCTTATAAACTCATCAATAAATAAAATCGACAGGACAGCATATCCTCCTACTACGGTTATATATAGTAATTTTCTCTTTTTGCAGCATAGGGAAATCATCCATTCATCAAATTTAGAAATATGAGTTTCAATTGGCTCAACCAACTTATCAATCGCCTTAAACAAACGCCTAAGTTGCATGTAGACAATAAATGGAAACGTTAGGGATACGGCGAAAATCACGAATGATGGAATATATAGGAAAATATTTGCTTGACTTCCAACATCTCGATAAAGAGTGTCTACATACCCACTATGTATTGATATCATCAACGTAAAAAATAAATTTCCAAATTTATAGACTATATGTTTTATTAAAACATCCCACAAACAGGATCCTAAAACACCTAGAAATAGTATTGTGACAAGAGATTTTGAACCTGTTAATCTTGTATTTGATGTACAGTTCATTATTGGAGTATCAGTTTCATAATTCTCAACCAAACCTTTATCGTCCAAGTTGTTTCGCACGCTTTCTTCCACCATCACTATAATTCCCTCCACCTCGCTTCGGGGATAATACTACATGATGATCATGACACGGATGTGCCTATTCTGTCAACCGGGAAACGCACTCATTTTTACATAGGTAATTTATGGTGTGGGTGGAGTATTGACCCGAGCGGCCACTCCTAATACCCCAATGCGTAGCCGTCTTTTCGTGGTTCGGAGCCGCCGAATAAAAGCCCGTGTTCCCAATCGATCCGTATGGCCTGATAACCGCCATAACTTGTATCGGAACCGGCCAGTTTGTGTCCGCGTAGTTCCAATCCACGACGGGCGGATGCGCTGATGCCTTCTTCCAAATAAACTTGGCCGCCATCGGTCATCGTGTTCCCGGTCGGCGTTGATGAACCATTGTGACGGCATCGTGGAACCAGGCCCGCCTGCTGTTCATTCATCCCGAAATCGATCAGATTGCAAAGAACCTGTGTATGGCCCTGCGGCTGCATATCGCCGCCCATCACCCCGAAACTCAACCAAGGCAAACTGTCTTTGGTAACCATGGCGGGAATGATGGTGTGAAACGGCCGTTTATGCGGTTCGAGGCGGTTGCGATGATTCTCATCCAGAGCGAACGAACAACCCCGGTTTTGAAGGTTAAAACCCAAATCTCCCGCCGCGATAGCCGAACCGAAACCCGCATAAATGCTTTGAATAAAAGACACCGCGTTCCGGTGTTTATCCACCACCGTCAAATAAACCGTATCGCTGTGCGCCCAACGTGGATCGCCCGGCGCAATTTCTTGGGCCGCGCGTTTCGGATCGATACGCGCTCTCTGTTTGTCGCCATAAGGTTTGGAAATTAACTCTGAAACCGGAAGTTCCGCAAAAGCCGGATCCGCGTAATAGGTGGCGCGGTCTTCAAAGGCCAGTTTCTTGGCCTCGATAAATGCGTGCAGGTATTCGGCGGAGTTATGCCCCCATTTTTGCAGGTCGAAACCTTCCAAGATATTCAGCATCTGCAAAACCGCGATCCCTTGCCCATTCGGCGGTAACTCCCAAACATCGTAACCGCGATAAGTGGCGCTGACCGGCTCCACCCATGTCGAATTATGATCTTCAAAATCGTACCGCGTAAAAAGCCCCCCCTTGGCCTTGGAGACCGCCACAATTTTTTCTGCAATCTCCCCCAGGTAATAGGCATCCCGTCCCTCTTCGGCGATCAGACGGTAGGAATTTGCCAAACGAGGGTTTTTCCAGACCTCCCCGGCTTTTGGGGTGTGTCCGTTCGGAACATACGTTTGTAGCGCATCTTCATCTTGGAACCGTTTCGCGCCCTCCCAATACCCCGCAATTACCGGCGTCACTTCAAAACCATTTTCGGCATAGTGAATGGCCGGCGTTAAAACATCGGATAACGTCATCGTTCCGAATTGTTGAAGCAGCGTTTCCCAACCATCCACACAACCTGGCACCGACCAGCTTAAAGGGCTGCGGCTGGGTATCGATTCCAAACCTTTTTTGTGAAAATACTCCCGGTTGGCTCGATAGGGGGAATGGCCGCTGGCATTCAAGCCGTGCAGTTTTTTTCGCGGCGCATCCCACACAATGGCAAACAAATCCCCGCCGATCCCGCAGCTCATTGGTTCCACCAACCCCAGCATGGCATTAACCGCCACCGCCGCATCAATGGCGTTGCCGCCGGATTTCAGAATCTCTATGCCCACTTCCACAGCCAATGGCTGGCTGCTGGCCACCATCCCTTGTGAAGCGATAGCGGGCTGATCTCCTTGGCTGCGGTTACGTAATGTGGTCATGGCCGGACCTCCGGCGGGATTATTGGATTTTATCTTTGCCGTCGCTTAACCAATCCAGGCTGAAACGCGCAAATGTGATCTTTTCATAGGCGTGCTCATCGCCCCGCTCGTAAAAACACCCGATACTCTTATCTGGAAGCACCACCAGCGAAGAATACGCGGAAGGCCCTTCATGCAACAACTTGGCAACAGGCCAACTTTTGCCTTCATCATAACTCATGCGCACGGTCATCTTGAACCGTTTGTCACTGGCCGGATTGGAAAAGAGCACGCGGTTCTTTTGATCATCAGCGGCCAAGGTATAACGGATAAAACTCGCCTGGCAGACCGGCTCGATTAAATGCCGGTCGTATTTCGCCGCTGACCAACTGATCCCCCCGTCCTCGCTGGTCGCCACCGCGCGACGGTTGATGCCTTCGTAATTGCGGCAATTCATCAAGATCGAACCGTCGGCCAGCTCGACCGCCTGACACTCATTGACCGACTCGCGAATATCCCCGCCCAGACGCCAGGTATCACCGTGATCGTCGCTGTAAATCACATGCGAACGATAAGCCTTGCTCACGGCTACCGAGTGATCGCAGGGAATCAATAATCTTCCGCTCTTGAGTTGAATGCCATTCCCCGGGCCGGTTGCGTACCAGGTCCAGTTGGGGGCTTTGGTTGTGGCTGTTATGTCGACCGGCTCGGACCAGGTTGCGCCGTCATCCGTGCTTTTGGACATCCGCACCTCGCGGGACAGTTTGCTGGTTCCGGCCATAATATCACGTTCAACATCTTCGCCGAGATTCCAAGTTAAGGGCAGCCAAATCGTGCCGGTGTCCCGGTCAACAACCGGACAGGGATTCCCGATGACGTTATCACCATCATCGGCCACCAACTGCATAGGCCCCCAGGTTTTCCCATTATCGAAACTGCGTTTCAGAACGATATCGATATTCCCGGTATCGCCCCGTCCGCCTCTGCGTCCCTCACAAAAAGCCAAGAGAGTTCCCTTTGAGGTCGCGATGATGGCCGGAATGCGAAATGTGTGGTACCCCTCTTCACCGGAGATGAAGATATCCGACTGGGTCAAGCCCTGCTCCGCCGCATTGGCCGAAGTAAGACTGCCTAAAATTACACTTACACATACTGTGACAAAGAAAATACGGAAGAAACTCATTGGTCGTTCTCCATGGTTTGAGAAATTCCACATGCCGCGGAAAATCATTCTACTCCGGTCATCTTCAAAACATAAGCGCCCGGCTCTCCGGCTTTGATTGCTCTATTGGGTGGCAATTGGATGCGCAAACCATTGTTTTCTTGTGACCAAGACACTTTTTCTTCACGTCCGATAAATTCAATCGCCGTATTCCCGGTTGGTTTGGGCATCTGCAAGACGAGTTCGGCCTTGGATAGTTCCAAAATGATCGCATATACCGCATCTTCTTTTTGTGTGTAGAAGATGGATTCGCCTTCGCCGGTTTCCCGCCAGCGCTTGGTTCCGTAGATTGCCTCTCCATACGTGTCCAACCATGTGCCCATTTGCAGCAGACGTTCCTGTTGCACACCCGGGATGCGTCCATCGGCAGTAGGGCCAACATTAAGCAGAAGATTGCCGCCTTTGCTGACCGTGCTCACAAGCAGCTCGATCAACTCTTCCGCCGTGGCGTAATCCTCGGCATCTTCGTTCCGGTTATAACCGAATGACCTGCCGATCCCCCGGCATTCCTCCCATTTATGTGTGTCGAATTGCTCACCGGGTTCCACACCATCCACATCACCATATTCGGTTGTGTAATAGCCGCCGTGCACACCACGCAGTTTGGTTCCCCAACGATCGCAGACCACGACTTCTTCACGGCATGCGGTTTCATTAAAAAGCCAACTCAGAAATTCGGGACTCCGCCAGGTTTCCCAAGTCTGGTCCCATTCGCCATCGGTAAAGAGCAGAGACGGCTCGTACCGTTTCACCAGGTCTTTGAACTGGGGTAGCATGTGCTCGCCCACATAACGATTGACATCGTTTAAATACCACGGGTGATACCATTCATAGAGCGAATAGTAGAATCCCATCTTGAGCCCCGCAGCCCGCACCGCCTGAGTCAAATCGCCGCACAAATCCCGGTGGGATCCGATATCGACGCTATTCCAATTCCAGCTGTGCTCACTCGGCCATAGGCAAAAGCCGTCGTGATGTTTGGAAGTCAGCGCGACATATTTCGCACCGGACCTGCGAAACAACTCCGCCCAACGGGCCGGATCGAAAAGCTCCGCACGGAGCATCGGCGCAAAATCCTGATAACGAAAATCCTTGCCATAAGTTGCTTCATGAAAGGCCACCGTGGCCGGTTTCTGATTCACCAACTGGTGCCAGTACCATTCCGCGTATTCGCTCTTCGGCGCCCAGGACGGGACCGAATAGACACCCCAATGGATAAAAATCCCGAACTTCGCTTCATCGAACCAATCCGGTATCGGACGGCTGTCAATTGATTCCCAATCGGCTGTATAGAGTTTTTGCATGATCGATCTCACTCAATATTGGAATCAATCATACTAATTTCATACGCAGATGGTTGCCAGCCCTATGAAATACGTAGTGCACAAGCGGCGGGTTGAGGTGTTGTGGGAATCTGAAAGGCCGGCAGGGAGGAATCCGAGTGTAAATTATCTGGGGGACAGCTGCCCGGTCCGAAAACCGGGCATTGCCGTCCCCCTAACTCACCTGTCCTATACACGAGGTATCCTCCAGGGGAGTTGAGCCCATAGTTGATATGTCTAGACGTTTATTTCTCCCCACTTTGAGTATTGCTTCCTATGTGTGGGGTAAAAATGAATATATCAAAAGTATCATTGGAATTCAGCAGTTTTTATTCGAATTTTCGTATTGATTATGTTTCTTTTATCTATCATGTAGATGTTTCACCTGGCAGCAATCTTGGAATGGTAAATCACTTCCGGCAGCACAATGACCTTCGCTTCTTCTTCGCCGTTCCAAGGCGCCGCTTGAGAATAGGCGAGTGAGACAAGCGTACGGTGAAATACAATCCCATCCATTCTGAAATAGAGAACTTCAAATAGACCATCTTGATCTATAGCAGCCATAAAATAATTACCGATCTCCGAATCCGGGAACGAATTTGTTTCAACTAAGAAAGGAAGGGATGCCGATGTGTCTATGCGGCGTATGCGTACGCGGTACTTCTCATTGGCTGGTTTTTTGTTTCTATCCACACAGCACCCCAACAAGCCATAGGTTTTATCCGGGGCGAGCGGTTCAAGTACGATCCTGATTGTTTTCTGTCTGGGCCCCTCGTGGCTAATTTCGAACTGAGTTGTTCCATCTCCTCCGCTGCCTTGAACATATACCTGGTATATTCCGGGAGATTTAAGCATAACGCTTTTTTCGACCATATTCGGATCGCTTGCCTCCTTCTCGCACCGCTCTCGTATCGCGGGACGGTCCGGCCGGTCAATAGACATAACTGTAATCCAATAATGGACGAGGTTGTGTTCGGATTTGAGATGAGAATCGTCGATTTGAACTGTTAATTCTACAGGCGCGAAATCGAGACAGATTATGACGTCCTCTGTACCGGATGGAACAGGGAATTCTTCCTTTTCTAAATAAGGCTGTTTTTCCATCTGGGCTATAAGGTAATAGCGCGTGTCTTCTTGAAGGTTTTCAAACACGAAGGATCCATCGCTTTCGGTTATCGTTCTGATGGTTCCTTGTGGACGGTTAATATCGATTTCCATCGAACGGCAGGACAAGGCAATTTCTTTCATAGGTGCGCCGTTTCGATCCAAAACGATCCCCCGTATCCGTGGTGTATCATCCTTCTCTTCATCTTTGCCGGCGAGCTGAAAATCTTCGGTCACGGTGTCTTTGCCTTTAAGCCAAAAAGCGTTCTGATTCGCATCCAGATTCTGCGCTTTTTGAATTTTTGTTATTTTGCCTGCGAAGTAATAACGTCGGCGCGATTCTTCCTGATATCCGGATGCTTTTGCCGTCAACCGAACATCGTCGCCCGGCATAAGAGGAGCGTTCGGTATTTCATACCGGCCTTGTTGATCAACGGGGAATACCGTCTTCTCATTGAGATGCAGAAGTTTTTTATACACTGCATTCGCGAATATTTTGTATTCCACTTCGGCATCGAGAATCGGCTGGCCCGATGCATCGGTTACCTGGCCCGCGATTGTTACGGATTGGTCGAGAACGATATCGATGCCTTCTATGGTGCTCCCCATCTCGAAATCGAACAGTTCGCTTTCGCCGGAACCGTGCTGTGGATGGCTGGCATACAGGCGTTTCTTACTTTTAAAATTGGATTCAAGCGATCCTCTATATAACCATAGCCAGGCTTCATAAGCGCCGTTCTCATCCGTCAATGTCCATCCCCGTGTCAATTGCACATAGGCGAGCCTGACGGGATTCCCTTGCCGGTCATAGACCCGTCCGGTCACGCGAGGGCCGCGGTACGCGAGTATCTCAATCCCCTCGAGATCTTTATCTTCGACATCGACCAAAATCATCTCATTACGGCCTGATAGAAGCGTATAGGGATGCGCTTTCTCAATCTGGAAGGTTTGACCGATTCGATATTTGCCCCGGGGAATATCGTCAAATCTGAAAAAGCCTTTCGGATTCGATGTTGCATCGCAGATCTCATTACCCGAGGTCCAATCGGGGGGCAACAACGACAGGGGAAACTCCGCAACCGGCTCATGAGTTTTGGCGTCGATAATCCGCCCCGAGATGCTGTAGTCCTTATGTTTCAGAACCAAAGTTGCATCGAAAGAATCACGGTCGATTTCGATTTCTGCCGTGGAACGGTTGGTTAGTGTGTAATCTGTGTGCACGGCATTGATGATGTAGTTCCCTGGCCATAATGCCGAAAATCGGACTTCGCCGGACTGCGTAGTCTCTTTGGTTTCGATGCGTGTCTCCTGTTTATCGTTACGCAGCAACTGTACGGATGCCAAAAAGACCGGCTCATTCCCATCGTCCACCACGTGAATCCGGAGCGATGCTTCTTTGCCCAAGATGATGGTCTTGTCTTTTGTTCCAGCGGGAACGTTATAATCCGCGTGTGCCAGATAGCCCGTCGCGCAAGCGTTTAGCAAATAGGTGCCCGGCCAAAGCGCAGAGAAATTAAATTCTCCGGATGCATTGCAGATGGCTGTATAAGACGTAGAGGCAATTAAGGTCTCGGCGGAAGCAACTGTGATTCCATCGTAGTTTTTCTTGGCATATAGAGCGATGTGCGCGTCGGGAATCGGTTCAGCAGACGCGTTAACGATCCGGCCTGAGATTTGATGGGCGCGAGGCAAATATAGAATCAGGTCCGGTTCGCCAATGGCTCCGGCTGCATATTCTTTTGTTGCCGCCACAATTGCACCCGCTTCCGTGGCCTTGAAGATAAATTCTCCGCTGGATAGATAGCAACAGAAACGTCCATAGGAGTCGGTGATGGTGCTATTTCCAGGAATCTCCATACCGCCAACCGGTTTGACGTACACTTTAACGTTTCCGTAACCTTGCCCGCTCTCATCTAGCACCGCTCCCTCAATTGCAATTATCTCGCTGTTGTCCTGAGAATCGTTTTGATTCTCCAACTGGATTGAATGTGCATCTTCTATCGCAACCGGCTCTGCCCGCTCTTCCGGAAGCCTTATGCGCGGCTTCGATAATACGATTGCCAGAATGACGCATGCTGTAATCGCAAGAGCCGCACCGGCCACAAAAAGAGAGCCTAATCTATGCCGAATGCCTGGACTGCCGGACATCTTTACCCTCGATTGATATCGAAGCCGCATGGTTGCTGAAATGCGCACTCCGGGATTTATCGGGATTCACGGGATGGCTAATAATTATCTATGCCATTCGATGAAGCCGTTATTCCCACCCCGCCAGACGGATGATGTCGCCCCGGTCGGTTTCGGGATCAAAATCGAATTCCAATCCATCATCGACGCCGTCCGGACCGGCCTCGGTTACCCAAAAGAACCGCTTTGGCAGGTTAAGCCATACCGCCAAACCGCTGGTATCCCCCATGGCGCTGGGCGAGGCGTATAGCCAGCTGTCTCCGCCATCGAAAAGTTCGGTTTCAGAGTCCACCAATGGATCGGGTAAATTCATCTTCCGTTCGGTGCGCTCCACCAAAGGTTTGAGCACTTCGAATGAGTTTTCATACCATTGGAGCAGCTCTTCCGACGATGCGTTTGCTTTGTTTGTTACATAATTATTGAACAGATGATCGATGCTAAAAATACAAACCGGCCCTGTTGGATATTTCACTTTCTGTACCCGAGCCGAAAGGACATCCGGTTCGGACATATGGCGTTTATAGAATTCACGCATAAATACAGCCTGATCGGTTGATACATGCCATTTGATATTGCCGGGGATAGATGATTCTGCGGCGAATTCCTCCACCGTAGGCCAACGGCCGTGTTGGTCACGCCAAACTCGGGCCCAATAAATGGCCCGCGCCATATGGCATCTCACTTCAACTCTTGCTATGCGTTTGGCCGCACTCGTTATAGTCGGCTGTTGATTCCCATACCTTGCCGCCAAATATACCAAACGCGGCATTTCTTCAGCTGTTTTGGGATCGAGCAAGGGATCGTTTTGGAAGACTTCTTTTGGCGTTCGTTTAACCCGTTTGCGCATGGCCGGAACTGTAGTCCAGTCGCCAAGAAAAGAAACAAGTTCTCTCTGCGTCAATGGCTCCTGCGGTATAATCCCGGCTTCTCTTAGCTGTTTTATAAATTCTTTTTGTTCCGGAGTTTGATCGTTCTCAGGTGCAATTGGTTCGAGGCACAAATAGGCAACAGCGGGAACATCCGGTGCAACAGCAAATATCGATGTGACTCCGGTACTATAGATGCTCGCGATGAATGGTGCCTGTATTTCTACATAAGAAGGCAGTGTCCAATCGGCTTTCAGGAGATCATCAATAGCCTCTAGCGCTTGTTGGTTTTCTTGGGCTGATGGATTCAGCCAGGCAATCTCTCCATACCCATCCAAGGCAATTCTGTACATTCCGGCGCGGATTAAATGATCGATTAGTTGCGGAGAATACCTGAGCGCATCAGCCAGTTTGGTAATTCGTTTTAATTTACCAATGGCCGCTTCAGGTTTACCATCAAGCCAGTCTTGTAACGCGTAGAGACGCAATGCTCCGCTGTATTCGCGCATTTTGAAGAAGTTAAGTGAAGTTCTATCATAGGGTTCATTAAATTCTGCTTCATCAGGCGCCGCGATATATGGCCCGCGTTCTACAAGAGCGTCGATTTTTGCAATTGTTGAATCGAAGACGGCAAACTCTTTCCGCAACCCCTGTTTTTCTTGGGGAGCATCGTATGGCGCGGGCTTGCCGCTCAATTTGTCGACCGCGGCAAGTTTTTCCCATGTATCATAAAAAGAATCCGAACTGTCATGCCTGAAAATCGATAGGTACTCATTTTTCGTTCCGGGTCCGTGTTTATCCCAGATTGCCTGATTGACGGCGCGGCTGACTGTTTGACTGACTTCTTCGCCATGCTTGGCCGCAGCACGATCATTCCAACGCAGTGTCACCGTTATGATCACAACAAGCAAAATAAACAGCTCTATCAGTCTTTTGGTTAAGGGTTTCATTTTGTCGCTCCTTAGCCGATCCCCAAATCAATTCCCGTGATGAGATAAAGCAGGTCGCCCCACCCTGTTGTGCATATGAAAAATACAGCCGCCACGACAAACAAACCCAGACGCAGAATATAGCGTTGCCGTTCCCAGGTTGTACCTGTAAGCACACTCGTGTCTGTTGAAGCCCGCAAAGCCGACAAACCGTATCCCACAAGGATCAGGATCAGCGGCCAAGGGAAGAGAGATACAATTGTAATTGGCTCCCAATCCCGCATCTGAAACATACGCGCTGCACCAAGCGTTATAAGCCCCATAGCGCCCAAATATAAAATGATCAGATAGGTGAAGAGAGCAACCGGTAAAGCCGCCAATGCCGCATAAAGAGACCGTTGAAACGCTTGTGATAACAGCACGCCGCAAAAATACGGTATAAGCCCTATGGCAAAAAAGAAGAAACAGCTGGATACAAAACCATCATGTCCGCTGGGCTCAAGAACCTCAATCAAGGACTTATGGCCGGCTGCCGATGAATATTTAACGATAACAATAAGCATCATTACCGACAAAAAGGAGGCCATTAGAAATCCGACAACAAATTTCACGCAATAGATGAGCGAACGGGGGATAGGATGAAAATAAAGAATGCAACGGCGCGGGTCTTTGTCTTGTTGGCTGTAAATCGATGCGCCGATCGTGGCTGACAAAATCAAAATCGATGCAATCAATACACAGAGCGCCGGTATCGGCAAATCGAAAAATGCAAACAAACCGAGAGCGAAGGCAAACATATATAGCACGGCATTATCGCGTATCTCCTTAAAAACCAACGGTATGATTTTTGAATTCCGCTGGGCCGGGGCAAATATCCCGATTCGAAATCCTGACAGTTCCGATGCCACCGCCGCCGCGCAGGGCACTACAAAAATCGCTAAGATGGACCAGGTCTGCCAAGTAGGCATGCGCAATTCATCCGATCCAACTGCATACAAACAGAGCACGACAAATTCCGTAAAAATCCCCAGCAGAATCACTCCGATGGTTTGAGTCATAACCAGGGAATACGGCAACCCCACGATATAAGAGGCCAGTGCAATTAGAACATAAAATCGGATAAAGTTTTCTTCCGGGTCCACCACGATCAGATTGGATTTCAAAAGAGTGAAAAACCAAACGCTTTGAACGATGAGAAGCAGGATGAGCGCGGTCACACCGGCCGCTGTTTTTTCACCCCAAATCCGTGTTTTCGATGCGGCCAGCCTACGCAGGAAGATGAGATTGCCTCCATTGCGTTCTTCGGCCGACCACTGTGCCGCCGCGCAAAGAGGGAGAATGGCGCAGACTGTTATCTGTAATGAGGGGAACCATTCACCGAACAAGGCACGCGGGGACACACTCCTTCTGTACAATCCCCCTGCATCGATCCACAATGCATAAAGACATTGAAGGACAATAAGTGTTATCTGCACAGCTAGCAGCACAATCAATAAGTTCAACCCGGACGCTGTCTTTTCGCTGCCATTCCGCGATTTCGATGCGGTCAACCAACGCATGAAAAATAGACTTTCTTTTCCACGTTTAACGGCCGACCATTGCATCGCCACAAATAGAGCAAGAATGATGCAGATTGTGATCTGCAAGATTGGAAACCAACTACCGAGTAGAGGAGACTGAGCCGGATGCCAAAGCCCTTCATCACTGAGAATTGAATTGTGTCTATTATACGGTCCCGGTCCGCTCCACACTGCAAAAAGCAATTGGCACAAGGGAACGAGGATCATGAACGCCACCTGCGCCACAATTGCCCCGGCCAGTTGCCTCAACAAGATACGCAAGTCTTTTTGAAATACGGGGTATGCGCGCAGATTCATTTTCCTACCAGCTCCACAAAGATGTCTTCTAGGGTTAAGTCTTCGATATCGAAATGTTTTGCGCCGGTCTTTTCGAGTTCTTTCGGGGTCTGTTCCGGATCGAAGTTGTCGAACGTAATTAATGTCTCGCGGCCGCTTTTCTTAATCGAATGTGCGCCTTGGATATCGAGACTGGAAGGTGTATCGCCGTTAAAGACCAACCGGGCCCGTTTAATCTCACGGTGCAGAACTTCCGTGCTGCAAGTCCGGAATGTTTTTCCGTTCTTGATAAATGTCACATAGTCAATCAAACCCGCAAATTCATTTAGCAGGTGTGATGAAACCAGAATCGTCTTGCCCGATTCCTGATACTGCCCCAGAATCGATTCGATAAACTCCCGCCGCGCCGCCGGATCCAGTCCGCCTGTCGGTTCATCCAAAACCAGCATTTCCGGATCGAAAGATAAAGCCAAAAGCAATGCCAGTTTGGCCCGCATTCCTTTCGAGAGTTCTTTGATGCGCAGCGAGCCGTCTAAATCGAAATCCTTTTGTAATGCGTCACAACGCTCCCAATCCCAATTCTGGTGATAGGGCGCGACCAGCCCGATGGTTTCATCAACCCGCATCCAATCATAGAAACCGTGATTTTCGGGCACATACCCCACACGTTTTCGTACCGCCACATCGTTTTGGGAGGGATCGATTCCCAGTACGGAAATGGTCCCTTCGGTTGGTGGCAAAAGCCCCATCAGCATCTGAATGGTTGTTGATTTACCCGCGCCATTCGGCCCCAAAAGGCCGAAAATGGTTCCGGCGGGGACTTGCAGCTCTAAATCCCGGACCGCCCAGTTATTACGGAATCGGCGTCCGAGGTTTTGGGTGGTAATGGCCCAGTCATTCATTGGTATGCCCCTTTGCCCGGTTGCTCGATTCGTTCTGCAACCGTTCTGCGCTTTGTTGGATAATTTTCATGGTTTCTTCGACCGCTTGGTCCGCCAGGTGTGCCTCGAGCACCAGCTCATCGGCCAGCTCTTGAATCCGGCTTCCACGGTTTTCGCGCTCACGCTGGGGGCCTTCGTCGCTCACAAAACACCCTGAACCCTGACGGTTATAAACCAGGCCCAGGTGTTCCAGCTCCAGATACGACCGGCTTACCGTATTACGGTTTACGCGGGCCTGGATGGCCACTTCGCGGATGGTGGGCAGCTTGTCGCCCGGTTCCAGCGCTCCGGTGGCGATGGCCCGGCGCACCGCATCAACGATTTGCAGGTACGTCGGCTTAGGATTGGAGAGATCGATGTCGATGAACATTGTTTTATTGTCCTATGTACACTAGGACAATTAACACGCACTGTATCTCTTTGTCAAGCAGTTGGGAGATTTTTTTCGTTTTTTTCTCCGCCCCCCCCTCGGGTGGTGCAGATATCGTGAGGGCATGGCTGGCAGAGGGGGGACTGAGGGTGATGCAACTTGCCGGTGGGTACGAGCCCCCCCCTACATATGCACTTAACCATTTGAATTTATTAAGCTAAAGTCTGCTTCAACTGGGTGGCTAGACAACTCGCTTGTCCGGATGCGCCAGCACAAGAGGCTGTATCAGGGTTTGCTTACCGTAAAAACAATCTACCTATTTGCCTACTAAATAAAAAACTCACACCATGTCCTGAAAGGACACAAGATTGAAGCCCCAGGCAAGCGTAGCGCAGCCTGGGATAAAGAACCTAAAAATCCCCGGCCCTGTAAGGGCCGCAGAATCTTGTTACAACTCAAATGATAATCCTTGTTTTCACGCCCTTCGTGCCTCTTTTGTGCTTTCGTGATTCATATCTGAAAGACTGTACCTTCTGCACAAACTTCCTCCCCATCTACCAGCTCCCTCAAATATCCACACCAAGCGCTGAAAGCGCGAGGCAAATCTACTTTCACCTCTCTCCATACACCTCCGCCTCTTCACCGACAGATGATTCTACAAACTCGCTCACATCCCAGACTGTGATTGTGCCGTCCCATCCGCCGATAGCCACTTTGCTTCCATCAGGCGACCATGCCCCCGCAGTGCTGTTGCTGCCCGGGCCCGGGTCCGGTATGGCTGCAATTGGCTGGCCGGTGTTTGCGTCCCAGATCACGCCCCAGTCGCTGATTGAGGACCTCCCAAGCACGTATTTCCCATTCGGCGAGTAATTAAATACCTCTGTAGCTCCTTCAAGCGAGATGCCCCAGGTTTGCGTCTCTAAATCGAATATCTTGGTTCCGGCGGCCCAATGCTTTTTATCGGGAGAGAAGCAGTTTGAACTCAATGAGTCGGAAGCGTGTAGACTCTGCCAATTGTCCAAATCGATCAGTTCGCCATAGCTCATTGGCACATTCACTCCAGGAGATAGCTCATACCAGAAACCGTATATGGCAGATAGAAATTTTTCATCGGGAGAGAGATGAATTTTCTCACACGATACGGGTATTATTTCTTCATAAATATTTCCTACCTTCGTAGGTGGTCTGACATTTGTGTTGAGAAGTTCGCCGGTTTCAACGTCCCAAATTTTGATCATGGCCCGGGCAAGCGTGTCGCCCTCAAAATGATAAGATCCTGCCGTGTAAACGTGCCGGTTATCGGGAGAAAACTTCGCATCACCGATTCCTGATGAATCTAAAAAAGTGAGAACAATCGACTGGTCAGCAACACTCCAGAGGATTTCTCCTGCATCATCCCGTAATAATAAAAATTGGCCGTCATTCGATTGATCGTGAATCTTTCCGGAATGGACCGTTCCAAGGAATTCGCCTGATTGAGCATCCCAAGCCTTTGTTCGTGACATTCCATAAGCATATAGGATCCCGCCATCGGGGGAAAATAGAATAATTGTTACTTTGTTATTATACGCTTGAAATTCCAAAAGCTTATTTTCAACAATTTCATATCCGTACACGGATGTAAAAAAAAGTGGAACAAAAAGAAAAGTGATAACGATTCTCAGTTTATGCTGCATGGTACCCTCCTGGTATTACATTCCTGCTATGGTCCCCAAATTGACCTGAGTAAGCTATATCCTAGAACTTCGCTCATGTCAATAAAATTTCGGCGGAAACAAGATTCTTCCGGGCAGATTGCATTTGCTAAATGCACAACTTCTGAAAGTTAATACTATGATAGATACATATACATCTAATTATCCGCCAATTCTCTCAATGAAATACACCAAGCACAAAGGTGCGCGGCATGCCCCCCGGCATCAAAAATTAGCAGGCGGATTATAGACATTACCAGGACCGTATTGATACAAATCGCCCTGCGAACGAATGCCGTTGGACATATCGTAATAAAAAACATCGCCCATATAATTATCGCTGCATCCGGCCATGCCGTTTCCCCGGTCCCATTCCCAACATGAATCAGGCCCGGGGCTGATAAAGGCGTATTTGAAATTGTCGCGCGGCGGATCGTACAAACGAACATTCTCCCGCCCGGCCACACTCTTGGCCCGGCCCGGATTACGGTACAGCCCGTAACCATCCCATGAGGTGTACCAATACTCATCGCGTGGATTGGGTGTGATTTCATGAGGCGAGGCCACAACAAACGGATCGGCGGGGATTGAACCGATATAGGCAATCGGTGTGGTTAGATGCCAATTGTTCATCCACCAGGGGATGCCCGTGACTTGGCCGTCATCCGGGTACTTGCCATGGTCAACAGAATACATCTCCACGGCGTTAATCAGTGCGCGCATATCCCCCTGCACTTTGGCAATCGTGGCCCGGAAACGCGCATTCTGAAAATTGGGAATCGCAATCGCGGCAAGGATGCCGATAATCGCAACCACAATCAGCAATTCAATGAGCGTAAACCCCAGGCTACGCCCTGAACGCCGGGTATATGGTAAACGTTCCGTCATCATAAAAACGCTCCGGCCGGTATCGCTTCAAACCAACAATCTCCGCTCCGAACTCTTGCCGCAACCAATAGGCCAAACAACAGATTTTCGGCTTAGGCTCTTTCCGGCTTTCGGTGTTATCCTTACATAGGTTTGAGCGATTTCAAATCCATCCCATCTTTCCTTGAGACAAGGAGTTCCTGAAATGAAAGTGGCAATGATTGGTGCGGGCAGTGTCGTTTTTGCACGAACACTCATCTTGGATATCCTCGCATTTCCCGAATTGCGGATTGCACAATTTCATTGATGGACATTGACGAAAAGCGTCTGGATTTAATTGCTTCGTTCGCGCGCGCATTGGTCAAACAAAAATCGTTGCCTGCCAAAATCGAAGCCACAACCGACCGCGCCGAATGTTTGCAGGATGCCGATTACGTCATCGTCATGATTCAAGTCGGTGGTCTTGAGGCTTACAAGCACGATGTGGAAATCCCTTTGAAATATGGGATCGACCAATGCGTAGGAGACACCCTGGGACCGGGCGGCGTATTCCGGGGATTGCGCAGTATTCCGGTTATGCTCGATATTTGCCTGGACATGGAGGATCTCTGCCCCAATGCCCTGCTGATGAACTATTCCAATCCCATGGCCATTAATTGCTGGGCCATGGTCATGGAAAGCGAGATCGAATTGGTGGGATTGTGCCACGGTGTGCAGCATACCGCGCATTTCCTGGCCGATTTCGCCGGTGTGCCCCGCGAAGAACTCGACTACTGGACAGCAGGCATCAATCACATGGCTTGGTTCCTTCGCTTGGAACATAAAGGCGAGGATATCTATCCGCGCATCTGGGAAAAAATCGGTCCCGCAGGAAAAGCCGAAGAAGATGAAAGATACCGTTTCGAAATGATGAAAGCCTGCGGGTATTTTATGACCGAATCCAGCGGCCACCTCTCTGAATATCTGCCCTATTTCCGCAAACGCAAAGAATTGATGGAACAATTCAATATGCCGGGTTTCGGTGGAGAATCGCTCTACTATTACCATTCCAACCTGGAATCGCTGGAACCGCATTACGAGAAAATCCGTAAAGAGATTGCCGGTGAAATCGAAATTCCCTTTGGCGAAAAGAGCGTCGAACACGGAGCAAATATCATTTATGCCTGCGAAACGGGTAACACCTACCGGTTCAATGCCAATATCGAAAATACCGGATTGATTACCAATCTACCGGATGGGGCTTGTGTCGAAGTTCCAACCTATGTGGATCGATTGGGTATGCACCCATGCTTTGTGGGAGACCTGCCGCCTCAATGCGCGGCGCTTTGTGCATCGAACATCGCGGTACAAGAAATGACGGTGATGGGCTCCATGGAAGGCGACCGGGAAATGATCTACCGCGCGGTATTGGCCGATCCTTTAACGGCCGCGTGTTTGGCTCCGCATGAAGTCCGGCCAATGGTCGATGAGCTCTTTGAAGTTCAGAGACAATGGCTGCCACAGTTCAGCTAAACATGGTTCTCATGCCAGAGGGAGGGCGAGTCTCCTGACGAGCCGCCGTTTGCTGTACATACACATGTATCTTTACAGGGTGGGCCAGACAACTCGCTTGTCTGGGTGCGCCAGCACAAGAGGCGATACAAAGTCTTGCCAATCCAATAAAAACTCCCCCGCCATCCACGCCCCCTCTTAATGGAATACACCAAGCACCGGAGGTGCGGCAAGGTAATAGCCTGGGCGAGCGAAGCGGAGCCCCAGGTAGAATTTAGAAAATCTTAAGCCCTGTAAGGGCGGAAGAGAGCCTTGTTTTCCCGGCTTAAGGTCGCTCAATTTCCATTTCTTGCGCCCTTACAGGGCTGATGGTTTTGGGAATCTAACCCAGCCTGGCACCCTTCGCCCGCCGTTGGCGGTCTCGGGCTTAGGCTGGGCTATTGCCTTTCGCCCCTCCGGGGCTTTTGATTCGATTCATATGTAACCATCTTCTAATATCTATTTGGCGCGCAGGGTGCTTCCCAACTACATTCTTATTCACACCCCGAAATCGTGAGGCGTTAGCCTTCTTGCCCACCGGGGTACCCGGGCGCGTAAATATTTAACGTTTGGCGTCGGCAACGCTTTCGCGTTCAATAAGGCGGGTTTCCAGCAGCACGCGCCGGGGTGGGGCGCCGGCATTCTCTAACTTGCGTAAAAGAAGATCGTAGGCCATAGCTCCCATTTCATTGGTGGGAACTTGCACTGTGGTTAATGCCGGACGGCTCTGACGTCCGGTATGAATATCGTCAAAACCGGCAACCGAAATATCCCCGGGAACATGCACACCGCGGGCCTGTAGTTGTTCGATGATCTGCAAAGCAATTGCATCGTTGCAGGCAATAACCGCCGTCGGTCTCGGCTTCTGTTTTAGGATTTTTTCCGCCCAATCTTCGGGATGAGAATCGGCGGCAATGATCTCGGCATATTTGGCGGATTGCTTTTTCTCATCGAGGCATACTTTCACGCCATGACGGCGTTGCGAAAAACTCGAGTGGCTTAATCCCAAACTGCAATAGCAAAATGAACGATGCCCCCGGTCAATCAAATAATTCGACATTTGCCATCCGGAATACACATCGCGCGCGCCGACAAAGTCGATACCGTTAGGCAAAAGTACGCTTCCGTTGCCGATGATATTCGCCATCGCCACGGCGGGAACTCTTTTCTGGATGAGGGCATAGCTGGCCGGTGTCGGTCCTGCGATCAAAACGCCATCGACCTTACGGTCCTCAATCATTGTCGGGTAACGTTCCGCTTCGATGCATGCAATCGTAGCCACCATAACATCGCGGTCTGTTGAACGGCATCGCATTTCGATCCCGGCAATGAAATCCATAAAATACGGCTCGGCCGCAATGCTCGGCGTATCCGAACAAAAGATGCAACCGACATTTCCCGTCCCCGCCACTGTGGGCGGCGCTTTGGCGACAAATGTCCCTTTGCCGGGTATCGTATAAAGCACCCCTTCATCGATCAGCTCGCCGATAGCCCGCCGTACAGTCGTCCGGCTGGCTCCCAACGTTATGACAAACTGTCTCTCCGATGCAATTGGCGTTCCCTCCGGTACGTGTTGCGCACGCAATTCACGAACGATCTTCCGCTTGATCCGTTCGGTTAAAGTCATGCGGGATACACTGCCGGTCCGGCCCTGTCCCCTAGGCTCAAAAGCATCTCCGAAATCCGATGAAAATCCCATAGTTATGCCAATAAAAAACAGGGGGCTTACACATCCTTGTATGTATAAGCCCCCGTCAAGACGTTTAGGTCTCTTTTAGCAGATGATATCGTCTGTCAAAAATACCAACCATCACACATTCAATCAGTAAAGTTCGTAATCGTTCACACTCGATGGCGAACCGCCGAGCAGACGGAATTCACCGGGCGCAAGCGCCTGGTCGCTGATCGAAACCGCATCGATATCGCCAAACAATCCGCGAATACTTTCATTCGGAGTATCGTTGTCAGCCATATAGTAACCGATTCCAACCATACTCAGGCTCATCCCTGCGTAATTCACACTCGAGTTACCAAAGGCGGTCTCATCCAGATAGCCGGTCAATACTCCCGCGCCATCGTAAACCATCGCTATGTGGTACCACACATCCGCTTCCAATGATGGACCTTCAAATGAGGGTGCGCCACCTAAATCGCCGGACTGAATCTGTCCGGTCGACGGAATCCCCAAACCATTAAGCCCATCACCGAAAATCCGGGGTTCGAATTTCGGAACAGTCTCAGGCGTATTTTCCGTGCCGATAATATTCTGGATATTGAATTCGGTCGGAGCATACAGCGGATCCATGGTTCTGAAAATCACTTCCACAGTCCACGCGCCGTCCATTCCGGGAATTCCGGATACAAACAATCCCTCACCTTGCGGATTCTCCGAATCTTCTTGATCCAGCTGCAAAATATTTCCGCCTTGCGGGCCGGCCATATCCGGTGTGGCAATTGCCGGAGCGCTCACATCGATATACCCATCCGGTTGATCTTGCGGACGGCCATTGGTGATATCATCCAGATCGATTACCACGCCGGCCGGAATGATATCCGTAGGACCACCCGTATACGGAATGCTGACGATATCCACAGGCGCTTCATCGAAATTCAGTCGAAGCACCTCCGAGCCATACGTTCCACTCGCCACAAGTGTGACGGCACACAAAATACTGCAAACGGTTCTCAGTTTCATTCTCCGTGTCCTCCCATACGTAGGATTGTTACCGAAGTCTTCTCTTTCACCATGAAAAAGAAACGACCTCGCTTTGCACCGATCGAAACTTCAAATCAATTAAACTTCAAACCGCCCGGCCCACCCCGTAACAGGTCGCCGTAGCTCTTCAAACCATTGGACGGTTCATAAAGTACCGCCCGGCCGAAGTTGGCCCATGTAATTTGGTCCGGACCTTGAGATGCAAACAAATACGCCCCCCCCGAAGGCGCCTTCAGGTCACGTCCAAGTTCTTTGCCAATACGCACCAAATGTGGAACCAACCATGCATCCCAATGCGGCTGATTTGGTTTGGCACACCAAAAATCGTATGTCCAATATGAATACCCTTTGCTCCGGTCCACCTCGGCGCCCGGTGGATCGCCGAACGGATCAACAGGAATAGCCGAGACATAGGCAATTGGCGTGGTCATCGGAATCCAGCGCAATTCAATCGGCGATGCACCATAAGGATTGGTATCTGTCCATGGATACGCCTGATTATCCATTTGGTACATATCGATCGCCATCGCAAACGTTCGCATATCCGCGTATGCCTGAGAAACTTTGGCTCGAGTTTGGGCATTTAAGAAATTGGGGACGGCAATCGCTGCCAAAATTCCAATAATCGCTACAACAATCAGCAGTTCAATCAGCGTGAACGCTTGCAGAGTTTGATGCTGCGGTACGCTCCAGTTTTTAACTTCGCGCATTATGTTTATTCCCCGGCCAACTTAATCCTCAAGCCCACTTCGCTTGGGGATCGTCTTCTCGCAAAAACCGCTCTCACAGCCGACTTCTGCGGTTTTAACACTCACCCAATATGTATCTAACTGGCCACATGATAAGATATAGGAATAATACCAGTAAAGGACCGGATTTCATCATTTTTTAATTAATTGCGAAAAAAACAGAGCGCCTAATTCGAGTTGTTTTCGGACAGGAAAATGCAGTACGGGATATCGATTCGATTATTGGGCCGTACAGTACAGGCCCGATTGTTCGACACTATTCGGCAAGTATTTGGAGAAATCCCGGAGGTCGGCAATTAAAGACTCAAGTTTAGTAGGATCAATGGCATAGAAATGCACATCGGGCCGGTTGCAGACCCAATTCCCGCGTATCCGCCACACACCGGCTTCGATCCATTCTCCCGGCACCTCAAACCAGCTGGTGTAGATAACCGCAATGGATGCGCCATAGGACCGGGCCATTTGCGCCACATCCCAGGCATTATACTCCCCCTCCAACCGGTGCCGTGCCACTTCGGCCGTGGCCAAGCCACAAAGATCAAGACATCGAATATCGGTGTAGTAGTTGATTGCGCCGACGTCATTAAGCGCCACACACTCGCCCCGGTGGAACGTATTGATGAAACGGCCCATCTGAAATTGCTGGGAATAGATATTGTTCGTGGCACGAGGTACAAATGTAATCGCTTGAACCCGGTACGCGAACGAATAAAAAAACAATACGCCGATTACGCCGCATATTGCATAACGCCGGATACGCCGCGATTCTTTTAGCCAATGAACGGCTGCACTTCCATACATGCTCCAGCCCATCCCACAAAGGAATATTCCCATGCAAACAAGATAGGCTTCATAGCGATAAAATGAATTCCGCATAGCAAACTGCATATGCAAAATGGATATATTAATAAAAATAAAGGATGCCACGGCAACTCTGTTGTCCCAAAATCCTTTTATCCCTTTTTCTCGAGCAGCCTGATATAGTAAAAGGCAAGCCACGCAATACAAGAAGAAAATGTGCGGCCAGTTCGGTATCCAATGAAAATCCAGAAGATATAGAACACGGCGCAGCACACTCTCGGATGTAACTTCGCCCTTAAGCAGAATTGATGGCGGAAAAAACGGCCATCCGTGGGCTTTGGCAATCATTCCACCGATACAAAGCGGCCATAATCCCCCAAATATGGCTGTGGCCGCTTCCACAAAACGGCGTCGAGCCAAAAACATCACCGTTACTACAAAAATAAGGAATACAGCTTCATACCGGACAAGAATGGCCAATGAGATCAAAAGAAACAATACAACAACATCAATACGGGAATACCGGTCTTTCGTAAGCATCCCCGAAACGCACCAGAACAACGCCACTGATACCAAAGCGTGCAACGTATGTTCGAGTCCGGTGAAAATCAAAGGCACAAGTGGCGTCAAAAGCAAAAGAAGAATCTCAAGACAAAATACGGGTATAGGCTTAAGCCCGATTTTGGCCACAAACATCCAATGCACCAAAATTAAAAGCCCCGATGCGGCGGCCACATTCAGCGCCAAAGGAATCCAATCGTACACGCCAAATAACACATAACAAAACCAAAGCAATACGGGCCATATCAAAGAAGAACAAGCCCAGCTGAATCCGTACTGCGTGACACCAAAGACGCCATGTTTGTATAGGTTTTTGGCCGAGGCCATGTGGATATAGGCATCGTCTAATGCATAAACCAAATGGCCGTCATTCCGGCGGCACGCCAAGAACAGACAAACTCCACAAGCAACGGTAAGAAAAAGAAGTGCAAAAAAGAGCGGCCAATAATCCCGCCAACGGTTAAATACAATCATCGGAAACGATTTTGTAAAAAAACAAGTTAAGCATAGCAAAAACATTTCGCAATAAACACAGCCTATCGCTGTGCAATCATATCTATACAAAAGGAGTCTCAACAACGTGAACGGGCATATCGCCACGCCCCGAACTGCAGAGCAATTCGCGGCCCGCATCGTTAAATCCGCGTTTCACCATAGCCAGTGCAATAGGATAGCCGAGTGATGGCGAAAGCGTGCTACTGGTGACTTTGCCAACTCTTTTTCCGCCTTCGATCAAAGGATCGCCGGGCAAGGGTGGCAATTCGGCTTCGACTTTCAACCCCACCAGTTTCTGAGCAACATTGTCTCCATGCGCATGAAGCCGTGCGATCACTTCTTGCCCCAGGTAGCATCCTTTGGTGTAGGAAATCGCATCAAAGACACCCGCTTCGATGGGGATGTTTTGTCCGGTCAAATCTTTCCCGGTGCGCGGTATGCCTGCTTCGATGCGCAGAATCTCGGCAGCTTCCGTTCCGGCCGCAGTCACACCGTCCACATTCAGCAAATTCCGCCAAGCCTCGCCGGAATTTTCAACGTGTACGAGCAACCCATACCCCCCTGCCCCGGTACAATCGATGCAAAAAACGATAAACGGTATCCCACCGGCTTCGAGTTCGAAACAAGCCCGGTTATCAGCATCCGGAATTTCATCCGCAAAAAATGTTTTTAATGCAGCAGGCGCATTTGGCCCCTGAAGCAGAAGCAACGCCCATTCGGCGGTTGCATCGCAAATTTGTACATCCTCCATAATCAAATAGCGATCCAAAATCGCCACGACTTTTTCTGTCAGATCGATGGGGATGTCGAGCAGAAGCTTATCTCCGGAACGCAGTACGCGCAGATCGGCTTGGACTTTGCCTTTGGCATCCAGGATATAAGTCCAACACCACATCCCCGGTTGCATCTGTTTAATGTTGTTTGTTGTCAGGTTATTGAGGAATTCGATACGGTCTTCGCCTTCCAATAAAACCGTTCCGCGTGATGATGCATCGAAAAGCCCGGCAGTGTGCCGCACCGAGCGAACCTCATCACCGACATTGGTAAAAGCAACCGCTTGTTCCCAACCATCAACTTCAGCGGTGCGGGCTCCCATTTTTTTTTGTATTTCTAGAAGTGGACTTTTCGGCATTGATTACTCTTTTCGATTACCATGTCACTTGGCCACGCAGATAGACCACTTTTTGTGCATTCGGTTTGGGCCGTGAAAACACACCATAAAGATAACCGTCCTCAATCATGTGCGCATAACCGTAAATACCGCCGATGCCGTCCAGAAAACCATCGCACCAATGCGCCAGACAATCCGTCATCTCTTTGGCTTTGGCTCCGGCTTCTTCCCATGCCGCTCGATGCAAAGACAGATCATGCCGCCAGAGGATATGGTCATCGTCGAATTCCGCCATTAACGACTGCCCATCACCGGGAAAACCGTCATAGCAATAATTGATAAATGTCTCAAAAGCCGCGCGTGCAGTAATCGGAGGCTGTTCCATCTCCATATGGGCCAGATTAGCCAAGTAGCGGCCGTGTTCGCAAATGCTTTTGCGGATGACATCGCGTGCCGCTTCATCCCATTCCGCAAGCACAACAGCCACAACGCCGGCCTCGTGCCGCTCGGCATCGTCAAACTGCTCGGCCAAGAACTCATCGGGATCAATTCCATCGGTGAGTTCTTCCAACGGCGTCTCCGGTAGTCCATCGACATATTCGCCGTAACTTCGTCCGGTCAACTGCTCCAGATGACCGCCAAAGGATTCGTAAAGATCCCGGAAGAGTGAGCGTTCACGTTCACGGATCAACCAGAGCTTACGATAAAGCCAAAAATGTTCGGGGCGTAAATCAGCAACCATAATGGGAAAGAGTAAGCACGCTTGCAGGGATGTGAAAGCGATCCCTAAGCAGTGCGGTCACGTAAATATCTCATTACATTCTTAGCGAACACAAAACATTGAGTATTGTATCAGTAGAAGTGTAGGCACTTTTTTGAAGTGTATCTCAACATACTCATATTATTACAGATGAGTCCAAATCCAACCAGGGACTGAAATGCAAATTCTCTGAACATAACACTATAAACCATGGTGAGAAGGAGTATGTTAGATGTGATGTACACATAAACACGACTGGGGATTTTTCTCTCGGTTGAAACGTGGGATCACTGGGAGCATTCACTATGCATCCCCGGAGCACTTACGTCGGTACTACGGCGAGTTCGATTTCAGATATAATAATCGCAAGGCTATCGATGGCGCGAGAAGACAACTTGCCATTAATGGGCTTGAAGGAAAGCGGCTAATGTACCGCCACTCAAAAGAAAAAAGATAATGGCCTCCAAACCTATAACCATAACTCTTACTGGAGATGTTACGCTCGCAGATTATGTAGACGTAATGTCTAAACTATCCAATTTGCTAAATGCTTTGAATGATGAAGTGTGTCCAAAACACAGCGTGGAATGGCAAATTAGTGACCTTGAAGCTGGGAGTGCGCGAAGTTCTGTGGTTTGTCCATCTGAATTAGAAGAAGATATACGGGTTGCTAATAGTATAGTCAGTCGTTATGACGATATTGGCAAAGATGCTCGCAGGGGTGATCTGTCTAGTTATAGCCGTGGGGTTCAAGATGCCGTTCATGCAATTACCAACAAGATTAACGGCAAGGTAAAATCCGTGATATTTCAAACGGAAGACAATGAATGGCCGATTCACAAAAATTACATAAATATTACCGGCAATGAGTTGAGTTGCCTTGAAAAGGTGGAGTTTCTTGAGAGTTTTGGTGCAATCAAGGGGCGTATTGAGAGTATTTCTAAGCATAAGCGTCATAGTTTCCGCGTGTACGATCTTGATAATAAAAATGGCGTAACTTGCTATTTAGACCCTGATTTCGAAGAAAAAATGCGTGATGTTTGGGGCAAAATAGCCTTCGTGGAAGGAATTATTAGAAGAGATCCTATAACTGGTGATCCAACGTCGGTTCGGCAGGTAAAAAATATCACGGTCATTAATGAAGGAACGCCTGGAGGATGGCGAAAAGCTATGGGATGCGATCCTGACTATACTGGTGGGGTGCCTTCCGAAGATGCTATTCGTAAGCTAAGGGATGGTTAAAAGCAGCAAAATACCAATTTATTATTGGGACGCTTGTGTTTTTCTCGCTGGAATAACTGGAGAGGCTGGGCGTCAACCAATAGTAGAATCAATTCTAGAAAAGTGTGAAGACGGCTCGGTTTTGATACACACTTCTGTTTTAAGCATAACTGAGGTTTCATTTTCCAAAGTTGAGAAAAATAATAAGAAATTAGATGAGGATATTGAGAGTGCAATCGAAGAATTGTGGGCTCCATCTTCAAAAATAAGGATTGCAGATTTTAATGAAGTTGTTGCAATTAGAGCCAAAGATATTATTAGGCGGGCTATTTCAAGGGGATGGAGCATAAAGCCAGCTGATGCAATTCATTTAGCAACAGCAATGGGCATAGGTGTAGATGAATTTCATACTCATGATAAGCCAATAATTAATAAGAATAAAAAAGAACTACAGGAATATCTCGGTTTCTCTATAACTGAACCACATAAAGAACCAAGTTTGTTTGATGAACTAAATGAAGATCAAGAGCATGAACACGAATAAAATGATGGGGGGGGGAAATACAATATTCGTGGCAATTTGAGAGGTGGACGAGTCGTTGAAGTAGGCGAAACCGAAGATAAGCCACAAGAGTAAATAGGCCGTGAAGAATTTTCCCGCTATCCACCTATTCCTTCAAACACCAACACTTCAAATTCTTATATTCTAAATTCATCCAAGATACGCTCGGTACGGTGCAGCGGAAGGTGAGCCGTCAAAACTTTCTCGCGCCCCGCCCGGGAAAGCGCCTCCCTGCGCCCCGGATCGGCCAACAAAGCCCCGGCTTTTTCGGTAAATTCCTCCGGCGTGGCGGCGGCTTCATAATCGTTCCCGGGCTCCAGATCCACATTGTCCGGCCCAGCAACCGGATCGGCAAGAAGACACCCCCCCGCCATGAGCACATCATAATCCCGAATATTGAGGGCCGTGGGTAGCTGAAGGCTATGCAGATTGAGACTGATATCCGCCGAATGGTAGATATCGGCCAGATGATCATACGGAACAAAACCATGACAACGGTCCGCAAAATCCGCTCCAAGCAACTCAGCCCATTCAGGCCCGCCATAAACATGCAATCCCAATGGCAGGAGTGCGCGGATAAAAGCCAGACGCCATAAAAAAGTATCCAGCACATAGGCGGCATAAGTCAAACGCAAATGTTCATCGCCAAAACTGCGTCCGGCTGCAAGACAAATCCGCTCCGCCGACGCTGGTAATGAGGAGGGATAATTTGAATCGGACCAATACCGCGCCAACCCGGGTGTCCCCGTGCCCGCTTGATGAACACGTAATGCGGCGCCTTCGAATGCCTCCCGGTCATCGCTGCTGATCTCATCTAAGACAGGATTCAGGTTGTTGATCTTACCCACATAGACCAAGGGATGATGATATTCATCATGAAACTCGCCTTCTCTTTCTAAAAGAGCGAAGGCGGGAAGATACACCCTGCGCTCCGCTCCCTGTGCGGCAAGTTCCGCCTCATAAGTAGGATCGGCATACAGCACCAACTCTTGGGAATCGAATCGAGGCGCTTGAGTCCGAAAAGAACGAAATGCGGGATCATCGGTAATCCACACAATCCGGTGAAACTCACCTTCGGGAACATGCAAACGGGTTGGATTGTTGAGAAACAAAATCGTATCGGGATTGGCTCGCACCAAACCCGTGCTCTCGATATAAGGATTGCTCTGTAGTCCCGGCAACTCGGTAAAGGTTTGCCGTAATCCCCGAAATTGAAAACCCCGATGCAAAGCCTTAAGGATCGGTGTCGATGTATATTGGCCCGGTGAGCCGGAAGACCACACATGCCCGGGTATTTCACTGCGATTTGGCAGATATTCTAAAAATCTCTGCTGCGCCGCATGCGAATCCGCCCGCCATGTCTGCATTTTTATAGCGACAGTTCGGATAGCATCAAAATAGGATTCTTGTATTTGAGGTTCCTGCGCAGTTGAACCGAAAAAGACACGAATATCACCATCGCCAATTAAATAGAGACAGTGCCGGTGTATGACCTCCGCCAACGATTCATCCAACGGCCCGCCGCAACTCCAAACCACCGTGCCGCTCGCCAACAAATCCGAAATATCGTTTAAAGCAAGCGCCGCTGGTATAGGCAGTTCATCCTTATCGAGACACAACACAACTGTCTTGCGATGCCGGACTCGTAATTGGTCGACAGCCCTTAATTCAGTTCCATAACCGATACCGGCCACTATCAGCAATCCCGGCTCATCGGCAAAAACAGAAGCAAGCCCGGCAAGCAGTTCTTGTCCTTTACGTTCAAATGATACTAGGTCAATAACCTCACCGTCAGATACCCGCAATTCGACGGGGACTCCTGCTTCATACCGTACAGAAATGTCTTGCAGGATATCTTTCTGCGATACCAGAAATTTATAAAAAACTTGGTCCTGAAGTTTTAGGAGATCAAGATGACGATTCCAATTTTCCGGTGAAAGCGGCTTCCAACCGGAGAGGTTATGACCGGGCGGCAAAGCGCCGCTATCCATGTGATTTGAATCAGCCATCCTTTTTCTGAAAACGTTGGCGCAGGATTTCTTTACGGATTTTATTGGTTGCGGTTTTAGGGAATGCGTCAATGATGGTGAAATCATCGGGCACCTTAAACGCCGCCAAATGCTCCCGGCAATAATCGCGCAAGACCTTAAGATCGGGCGGTGATTCCACATCCGGATGGGCGGTGATAAACGCATGGGGAACTTCACCACGCAGCTTATGCGGACGGCCGACAACAGCGGCCTCCCAAACCGATTCATGGCGTACAAGCACTTCTTCGATTTCCCTCGGATAAATGTTCTCGCCGCTGTCGATGATTAAATCTTTGCAGCGCCCCACAATTTTGAGATAGCCGTCCTCATCTTGTGTCGCCAAATCGCCAGTGCGCAGCCATCCATCCTCGCTCAATACTTCCCGGGTTCGTTCAGGATTTTTGTAATATCCCTTCATAATCATCGGTCCCCGCGCGCAGAGTTCGCCGACGCTTCCGCGTGGAACTTCATTCCCGGCATCATCGCGTACTTCGATTTCCGCACCGAGCATCGGCGGTCCGATCGTGCCGACACGATTGGCATGCGGACGATTCATTGCCAACACAGGAGAGGTTTCGGTCAAACCATAACCTTCGATAACTTTCTGCCCGATTTTCTTCTCGAACAGATGCGCGACTTCAAGCGGCAATGGCCCGCCACCCGAAATGATATAGCGCGCCCGGTAACGTTTTTCATATCCGGGTCCCACAGTGCGTGCCAAAAGTGCCAACATAGGCGGCACGGCAGCCAAAAGGGAATCTTCATCAGTGCATAAATGCTCACTCAGTTTCTTTGCATCGTACTGAATATAAAGCCGTTGCTTGGAACCATTGCGCACTGCCAAAAACAAGTTGACGGTCATGGCAAACGTATGAAATAACGGAAGTACGACTTGAAACGTCGTCTTCTCATCCACGGGGAATGCATCCATGACCGCTTCGACATTGCTGCTCACATTATCGTGCGACAACATCACACCTTTGGGATCACCCGTTGTACCCGATGTATAAAGAATCATGGAAACTTCATCGCCGGATGGCAAAGCGCGGTCCTGAAATTCCGGCGCTGGACGGGAAACGCATTCGGCAACGTTAAGAAATTCGAGACGGCCGCCAAAGATCTTTCCCAATCCATCGATCGTGGGCTGCATGATTGGATCGTAAAGCATCGTCCGCATTCCCGAATGTTCGATGAGCGTGGAGAGCTCTTCGGGCTGATACAGCGGATTAAAAGGCACGATAATCCCGCCTGCTCCTAAAATCCCCAAAACTCCAATTTCAAAATTCAAGGTATTCGGCGATAGAAAACCGATATTGGGCATATCGGATGTTATGTGCGGTGCAACGATTTCCACCATGCACCGAACTTTGTTATACAGTTCAGTATAGGTTAGTTCCTGGCCGTCGGCGGCCAAAGCAATTCGATCTCCGTATTGATGCGTAGAATTAACAAACATCTCGTAAAGATTCATCGAGCATCACATCCTGTGTTGAAAGATACATTTCCCCAAGCCAGTGGGGATGATTGTAACACGGCCCCGGCAGCTGGCGAGTGTAATTGCGGAAACGGGGACTTTAGATATCTGAGGTGCGGCATGCAAAGTCATACCGGACTTTGGATTAATTCACGAACGGCATTCCGAATGTCTTCGGCCCGGAGCCCGTAATAACGCAAAGGATCCCCGGGCAGCGGATGAGGAACAAACTCATTTCGTATGCCCAGGCTGCGAAAACGGTGCGGCACCGGCTCATCTCCCAGGACTTGCGCAATCATAGAGGCCATTCCGGTGGAAAGATGATGCTCTTCAACCGATAAAATCCGGCGTGTGTCTTGCACCGCACGGAGTATTCCGGAGCGGTCCAAAGGCCGAAGCGTCGAGATATTCATAATTCGCGCCGAGATATTTTCCAATTCCAAATCCTCGATCATACGTACCAGGGTGCCCACCGTAGGCCCATTGCCCACAATGGTCACATCCCAACCTTGCCGCGTTAGGGTTCCGGCGATCCCGTAATTAAATTCCAGGAACTGATTCAAGAATGTCGGCGTGGGGGCAGTGGAAAGCCGAATATACGCAGGCCCGGAGTTTTCCGCCGCCCAACGGGCCACCGCGCGTGCTTCAATCGCATCGCCGGGAACAATGATGGGGAGATAAGGAATCGAGGAAATCAAGCCAAGATCTTCGACAACAGCCGGAGACGGATCGTTCTCGCCCTTTTGAAGTCCGCCAGAAACCTGGATGACTTTGAAATCGAGTTTTAAGCGCGCGGCATGGTAAAGTTCCTGCCAACCCCGGTGCAGAGCCTCCACACCGGCCACAAACACAAAACAACGAAATCCTTTGCGAATTTCGGCAGCGGCCCGGGCAATCGGGTCTTGGGCAGACTGAATGATCCGGTCTTGCAGCGGATAGGCCAGCCCGGATGTTTCCAACTCCCCGGGCTCAAATCCAAAGACAATCGCGGCCTCCTGCTGAGCAATGGCCTTGCCCAATTCTTCGCTAAATCCGCATGTCGTCGGAATTAGACGCGTTTTCGACAGATCGTAGCGTAACGGCTCCATGATACATCACCTTGGATTCCTTAGTTTTACGAAGGTGTTACCGGCGTGCGAGGGGAATATGCAGCCTGACCACTACAGGTTGCCGGTAGCCAAGCGCCTGCCTATAGTAGAAACGAGTTGGGGTACACCCGAAATTGATGTTGAATTGTAAAATTGGAAGGAGATCAAACTGGTGTTTGATTCGATTCACGACCCGAAGAAACTCGCCGAAATCGCATGTGAAATTCGGAAAGACATTATTGAAATGCTGTATGAGGCCGGAAGTGGGCACCCCGGAGGTTCCCTGTCCGCCGCGGATATCGTGACCACACTCTGTTTCTCAATTATGCGTCATGATCCCAAACAGCCGCTTTGGCCCGAACGGGACCGGCTGATCATGAGCAAAGGCCACGCAATCCCGGTCTGGTATGCGGCTCTCGCCAATGCAGGCTATTTGGAACGCAAAGAACTGGTGGATCTGCGTAAACTGGGAAGCCGTCTCCAAGGCCACCCGGACCGCGTCCGTTTTCCGGGTATCGAAGCCTCGACCGGCTCCCTCGGCCAAGGGCTCTCAATAGCATTAGGTATGGCCATGGCATCCAAGATGGACGGCGCCCCATACCGTGTCTATACCGTGATGGGTGATGGCGAATGTCAAGAAGGGCAGATTTGGGAAGCAGCCATGGCCGCCGGTAAATTCGGCATGGACACCCTCTGCGCAACGCTCGATTACAATAAAGGCCAAATCGATGGCTTTGTGAAAGATGTTATGCCGCTTGAACCGGTCGCCGATAAATGGCGCGCGTTCCATTGGCATGTCATTGAAGTAAACGGTCATGACATTCCCGCCTTGCAGGCCGCATATAAAGAAGCCACCCAAACCAAAGGCAAACCAACCTTGGTCTTGGCTGACACAATTAAGGGCAAAGGCGTGGATTTCATGGAAAACGAGATCGGTTGGCACGGCAAAGCTCCCAGCCAAGAAGAGCGGGATCGTGCAATCGCCGGTCTTTCAGCTTAAGTAACCGGCGCGTTTTCGCGAGGTGCGATGAGATGGCTGCAGATCCCAAAAAGTTGATCGGACCGGGCATAATCCTGTTTCTTGTGCCCATCTCCTTATTGATCAACTTGGCGCTATTTCATGGCGGCGCTCTGCATCCAAGCATCTCGGTCAATGCTCTGACACCGTTGGTGGTAATTCTTCATGTCATTCTGACAGTCGATGCCGCCCGCGAATGGCAGCGGAGACGTACACAGCCGGACCGGCCGGTACGTACCGCATGGTTGGTGAATCGTTTTCTCGTGCTTATTTGTTGCCCCGGATTGGGTTGGACTTTGATGCACACATTGCGTCTGCTTCCCGGGGGGCCAACAAAAATGGTTGCGGGAACGATAATTTTGTTGATCCCGGTATTGGGTCTCGTCATCTTCGCTCTCGAGCTGCGCCGGTATATTGCGCGCAGACGTGTTTTTGCCGAATCGGCTCCCCGGCTGCATTTAAACTTGACCGCACTCGAAGATATGGAACAAGCGGCCAGAGATCAGAAGGGATCGGAAAAACTTCGGCAACTGCGCGAAAAGGTGTGGGACTTGAATCCGTTGGATGATAATAAAAGTACTTCGTCTGAAGAAAAAACAAAAAATTAGGATTGGCCGTACCGGTTCGGATCGGTCGACAAGGAGATATTGATGGCTAAGGCAACACGGCAAGCATTTGGGGAAGCACTACTCGAATTAGGCAAAAAGAACGATCGGATTGTGGCGTTGGATGCGGATTTGGCAAAATCGACAATGTCGATTTTGTTCGCAAAAGAATTTCCGGAACGCTTCTTTGAGATGGGGATTGCCGAGGCAAACATGATCAGCGTCGGCGCAGGCATGGCCTTGGCCGGAAAGATTCCTTTCGTCTGCTCGTTCGCATGCTTTATTACCGGACGTTACGATCAAATCCGTATGTCGGCGGCGTATACCGAAGCCCCATTGCGAATCGTGGGTACCCACGCGGGCGTTGGTATCGGCGAAGACGGCAACAGCCAAATGGGCTTGGAAGATATCGCCCTGATGCGGGCATTGCCCAATATGACGGTTCTTCAACCGGCGGATGAATTGGAAACCAAACAATGCATCGCCTGGATGACGGAGCACGATGCCGGACCGAGCTACATTCGCCTCACACGCCAAAAACTGGATGACGTGCATGATGATTCATTCCAATTTCAAATCGGAAAATCTGATCAGTTGCGGGATGGAAGCGATGTCACCATTTTTGCAACAGGCGGAACCATTCCGACTGCATTGGGCGCGCATGATCTGCTCGCAAAAGAAGGCATCTCCGCGCGGGTGGTCAATGTGGCTTCGATCAAACCGATTGATGAAGAGATGATTGTCCGCTGTGCGGAAGAAACCAAAGGCATCTTTACTGTGGAAGATCACGTCGTCGCCGGCGGCCTGGGCGGGGCGGTTTGCGAAGTGCTTTCCGAAAAGCGCCCAGCCCGCGTAAAACGTTGGGGACTTCAGGATACGTTCGGCCAAAGCGGCTCGCCTGAAGATCTTTATACGCACTACAAACTGGATGCCGATGGAATCGCCTCAGGCGTCAAAGAGTTCGTGGCCTCCTTATAATCGGGATGCTGCGCTGAAGGTTTCGAATCTGGGCGGCATTTATAAAATGCCGCCCTCTTTAGATTCAGCGATCCTTAGATTTAGCGAAGGCGGGGGCGATATTCTGAAGCGGCGAAAAGGGCAACGCCCATGCAAGAGGCATATATAGGATCCGAGTTACGCAGGGATCTGCATCATGGCGGGTGGGTGGTCGTCACTCACGATGCAGAGCGTTTGGCGGCAATGGCTTGTCCTGCGCCCGCGCCTAGAGCGGATGGAGAAGTTCCCTGTTCTTTTTGCCCTTCAGAACGAAACCAAGCACCATATGAAATCACCGCGCGTTACCCAAAAGATGTCAAAGGAAACGGCGACAACTGGGAATACCGTGTCATCCCCGCTCGAAAACCGATTCTTGCAGTCGAAGGCGATCCGGAACGTGAAGGTTGGGGACTCTATGACCGGATGCGGGGCATTGGCGCCCATGAAGTCTTGATTGAACACCCCGACCACGAAGCCCGCCTTGAAACATTTGGAGACAAACATCTTTTTACGCTCTTGACCGTCGTCCAAGACCGGATGCGCGATTTGGAGCGCGACCAGCGCCTGCGCTTTATGCAGTTCAAACGCAGGTTTAATCCTCAGGCGTTCGGATATGAAGCTCATCCCCATAGCCTAATCTTAGCGGCCGCGATTATTCCTGACCGCTTGCGTATGGAGATGAATCAAGCACGGCAATACTGGCAATTTAAAGAACGTTGCGTTCATTGCGATATCTTGCGCGAAGATCGAAAGATCGGTGACCGAATTATCAAAGACCTTGGCAACGTTGTCGCGTTCGTTCCTTATGCCGCTTCCGTTCCTTTTGAAGTTCATATTTTTCCTACACGGCACAGCCACGCCTTTGCCACAGCGGAACCGGAAGATTTGAAATCGTGCGCAACTATCTTGGCAAAAGTATGGAAAAGCCTGGTGTGCCGACTTCCCCACTGGAATCTCGAACTGACCCTTGATACTGCGCGCACCAAAACCGAAGCGCCGTCAGGCTGGGACAGCATTCATGATGATTACCATTGGCACATCGAAATCCATCCCAGCCCCCCCAGCCAGTTTCCACCATGGACCGATTTCGGCGGGCTGCCGGTTTGTGTCGTACCACCGGCCGAAGCCGCCCAAGCCCTCCGCGAAGCCCTGGACCAGTAAAACACTATACGTGGCCGTCAAATCATGACAACCGTATCCATGAACCGAGGATGATCCATAATTAAGGATGCAACCTCATAAAACGGCTTATTGGCGCAAAAGGTAAAAAAGGAGTTCCCTTGATGTTTTCTTTTCTGTTATTGGCGGTCACACTCTCGTTGTCTATCTCGTTTTTATGCTCATTGATGGAAGCAGCCTTATTGACAATTCCCTTCAGCCAGGCGCAATCCATGGCCGATAGGCGACTGTGGGGCGGCCGCTTGATTCTATCGTTTAAAGAGAACATTGGACCGCCCATATCCTCTATTTTGATTCTCAATACGATCTCACATACAATCGGCGCTACGGTTTCCGGCGCATTGGTGGATAAGATTTATGGCGACGAAGCGCTGATGTGGTTTTCGATTGTTTTCACACTCCTCATCCTATACTTGAGTGAGATCATTCCTAAACAGATCGGAGTTGTCTTTTATAAACGTGTCCTGCAATGGTTTGCTTATCCGTTACTGTGGCTCGGACGCGTTTTCTATCCATTAATTCTCACAACTAATTGGGTGTCCAATTCAATTAAGCGTGTATCCCGCGAACCAAGTGTTTCCATTCACGAAATTCTGACGATGGCAAAGATCGGCGGCAAAGAAGGCGTGCTCGACTCCCTGGAAAGCAAGGTGATCCGCAACATTATTCTTTTGGACCGTAAAACCGCTGGACAAATACTGACTCCCCCAAAGGCCGTTTTCTCCGCTTTGGAAAATACACAGCTAAAAGATATCAAAGACACCATTCAAGATTGGCGTTTCGCCCGTATCCCTCTCTGTTCCCCATTAAACAGCAATGTCATAAGCGGATATGTCCATCAACGTGATGTATTAAAAATTTACTCGCCGGTAAAATTGATTTAAAATTGGCTGACCTAAGACGTCCGCTCAAAACCATTCAAGAATCTTTGCCTCTGGATACGTTATTTGTTCAAATGCTCCACTCGCGCGAACAAATTTGCGCCGTTGCCGATCAACAAGGTTCGTTTACCGGGATCATCACGCTCGAGGATATTATCGAAGATATCGTCGGTGAAGACATCGTGGACGAACACGATCCGGCGTGAATCATCGCTATTCTTCCCGGCCAGGGAGTATCGACCCCCCAGAATAACCGCTGGGGCAAAATGAGCCGCTGTTTGTTCTAAGCTAAATATGGTTCTCTACCGGGTGGCCCAGACAACTCGCTTGTCTGGGTGCGCCAGCACAAGAGGCGGTAACAAATGTCACTTATCGTAATAACCTGCCCGCTATCCATAACATAAAATAAACCGAAAGATGGTGAAAATCTCCTATCGGCCTATTGTTTTATGAAGACAATAACTACATACGTATCTCTAATTCAAACAATGCCGCATGGAACGCGATGGGGCAACCGGATTTGCATCAACCTTCGACGCATACGCATGCAATAAATCGAAACACTCATGCAACAAGCACTCCGCTTTAGGAGCCTTGTCGCTCTTTGAAGCCGCAATCTCTGCAAACTCGGCAATTGTGTCGATTAAATGAATTACACATGTTACCTCAACCGATTCATTCTTCATAACAAAAGTCCTTATCGGCCTCCCAAATCCCGGGAGGCAGCCCGGCCCATGTTGCGGCGGCAAAAACACTCGGCAATCAAACCGATACAACTGCGTTACAATCGCCGGACCGGCGTTCAGCAATGGCTTGGGGATAAATGGGGAAAAGAGAGAAGGTGCGAAACGAACTTGAAGTTTCCCGCCCGCAACGCCCCGGTCCACGCATTTTGCGTATGGATTGGAGCACATCGAAAAGGGGCTCACCTTATCACCATCTTAATCCCGAAGCCGTGATAAGCGATCTCGATGGCAGGTCTCCTGGCTCTTGGCCCTTATCTTCCCAACCCTTCCCGTTTCACGTGAAAACAAGTGGGACAAATAGGGAAGCTTGACCAATTACCAGTGGCGGGTCCGCGCCGGTTTTGCACCGGCTTCCCTTTAGTCCATCGTCATGGACACCATCGAGTTATGTTGTTGGTTGAGTATGCGGCCACACGTAGCGTGCGTCAACTGATTCTCCAAATTTCAATAGAAAACCGGCCAAGGCGGCGTGCCTTCAGAAAGCCCCGCCATGGCCGATATAGTGGACTTTGCCCGGCGGGGTTCTATCCCGGCGGGGCGCTTGCCTGGCGGGATTTCCTCGCCTGGCGGGACGCTTGCCTTGGCGGGACCGCTTGCCTGGCGGGATTTTCCTCGCCTGGCGGGACGCTTGCCTGGCGGGACTTTTGGCCGATTACCGGCGCGGCGGGCCCTTTCCAATTGCGGCTCACCCCCAAGCGGCGGCTCTCTACTTTCAGGCGAACCGGTTCAACCAATGCGTTATTGAAGACCGCTTTAACGGTGTTAGGCTCGATTTGAACCTTCATTGGGTTTATACGATAAGGGTTGCGGCGAAGTTTGTTATCCAAAGACATTTGAAAGAAGAACCACTATGTCAAGACCGGATTTACTGCGTGAAATTTTGAAAGAACGCATCCTCGTTTTCGACGGGGCGATGGGCACGATGCTGCAATCGAAAAATTTGAGCATCGATGATTTCGGCGGGCGCTCAATATGAAGGCTGCAACGAAAATCTGGTCTTCACAAAGCCGGATGTTGTTGAGGATATCCACCGGGCGTTTTACACGGCCGGGGCGGATGTGGTCGAAACCAACACTTTCGGCGGCACGCCTTTGGTGCTGGCCGAGTATGGTTTGCAGGACCGCGCCTTGGAACTCAACCGCACCGCCGCGCAGATCGCACGCAAAGCCGCCGATGATCTTTCCACAACCAACAAGCCGCGTTTCGTGGCCGGATCGATGGGGCCGACCACAAAAACAATTTCCGTCACCGGCGGCGTTACATTCGATGACTTAATCCGGCATTTCAATATTCAAGCCAAAGGATTAATTGAAGGCGATGTTGATGTTTTATTATTGGAAAACCGCGCAAGATACATTAAATCTCAAAGCCGGTTTGATCGGCATTCAATTGGCCCAACAAGAAATGGGCACGAAACTTCGGTTATGATCAGCGGCACCATCGAGCCGATGGGCACCATGCTGGCCGGGCAAGGCGTTGAAGCGCTTTACGCTTCGCTCGAACATATGGATTTGCTTTCAATCGGTTTGAATTGCGCGACAGGTCCGCAGTTTATGACCGATCATATCCGTTCGTTGGCGGAAATGGCGCAATGCCATGTGAGCTGTATTCCCAATGCAGGACTTCCGGATGAAGAAGGCCGCTATAACGAAACGCCCGAAGGTGTGGCCTCAGTGCTGGGACTTTTTGCGGACCGGCATTGGCTTAACATCGTGGGCGGCTGTTGCGGAAACGACACCGGAATACATCGCCGCTATCGCGCAAATGGCGGAGGCATACAAACCACGGGCACCGCAAGGCGAAAGCCGTTTTCACGTTTCGGGAATCGATTATCTGCAATTCAACCCCGGATAACCGTCCGGCATTGATCGGTGAACGGACCAATGTCATCGGCAGCCGTAAATTCAAACGCGCTTATTGCTGAAGGAAAGTTTGAAGAAGCCTCCGAAATCGCACGCCGTCAGGTGGCGCGGCGGAGCACAGATAATCGATGTTTGTTTGGCGAATCCGGATGGAGATGAACTCAGGGATATCAAAAAGTTTTTGGCTTTGGTAACCAAGAAAGTAAAAACGGCATTGATGATCGATTCCACCGATCCGGTGGTTATCGAAGAAGCGTTAAAATACTCGCAGGGCAAAAGCCTGATTAATTCCATCAATCTTGAAGACGGCGAAGAACGCTTTGAGCAGATTGTACCCATCGCGAAAAAATACGGCGCGGCGCTGGTTGTCGGTTGTATCGATGACGATCCCCAACAAGGAATGGCGGTAACTGTTGAGCGCAAAGTGGAGGTTGCGCGCCCGTTCGTACGATCTGCTAACGAATAAATACGGAGTACATCCGCAGGACATCATCTTCGATGCACTTGTATTCCCATGCGCGACCGGCGATGAAAACTACATCGGTTCGGCGGCGGCAACCATCGAGGGTGTCCGGGCCATTAAAGAGAATTTCCCCGATACACTTACGATTTTGGGTGTCAGCAATGTCTCCTTCGGCCTGCCCCCTGCCGGACGCGAGGTTCTCAACTCGGTTTTTCTTTACGATTGCACCAAAGCCGGATTGGACATGGCCATCGTCAATACCGAGAAACTGGAGCGCTACGCTTCGATTCCGAAAGAAGAACGTCAGTTGGCCGAAGACCTGCTCTACAACCGGGGCGAGGATCCGATAGGCGCATTCGCGGCTTTTTATCGTGACAAAAAGGCCGAGACAAAAGTGGTGGAACGTCCGGCCAATGTGGAAGACCGTCTGCCGCAATACATCATCGAAGGCAGCAAAGACGGCTTGATCCAAGATTTGGATATCGCTCTGGGAAAATACAGGCCTTTGGAAATCATCAACGGTCCGTTGATGAAAGGTATGGATATTGTCGGGAAACTTTTCAACAACAATGAGCTGATTGTGGCCGAGGTTCTGCAAAGCGCGGAAGCGATGAAAGCCGCCGTGGCTTATCTCGAACCTCTAATGGAAAAAGCTGAGACTTCAACCAAGGGTTCTATGCTCTTGGCAACGGTTAAAGGCGATGTCCACGATATCGGCAAGAACCTGGTAGAGATCATTCTATCTAACAACGGGTATAAAATTATTAACCTGGGCATCAAGGTTCCGCCGGAACGGTTGATCGAAGCGCATAACGAACACAAACCGGACATGATCGGCCTTTCGGGTTTGTTGGTGAAGTCCGCGCAGCAGATGGTGGTACGGCGCAAGACATGCGTACTGCGGGGATCAACACCCCGATTTTGGTGGGCGGTGCGGCGCTCTCAAATAAGTTTTCAATCACGAAAATCGCGCCGGAATATGACGGTCCGGTAATTTATGCCAAAGACGCCATGAACGGTTTGGATTTGGCAAACCAAGTGATGGATAAGGACCGCCGGGAGATTTTACTTGAGAGTTTAAAATCGGAAAGCGAACGCTTTGCCGGGAAAGCGGATACGCAAAGCGACTCATCATCCGGACCGGCACCCGCTATTCGAGTTCTGCCTGAGCCGGAGAGTTGTCCCGCTCCGCCGGATTTCAAGCCGCATGTTTTGAAGGATTATTCTCTCGATGAGATTTTCCCATATCTCAGCCTACAAATGTTGCTGGGTAAACACCTGGGATTGAAAGGCAACGTGCAAAAACTATTGGATGCGGGCGATGAGAAAGCTACATCTGTCTATAATCAAGTGCGGCAGGTACAGGATGAGGCTATTTCTAAGGGGACATTGCGTGCTCATGCCATTTATCGGTTCTTCCCGACATATTCCGAGGGCAATACACAATATATTCTCGATTCAAGCCGAAAAGAGATTCTGGAAAAAATCGACTTCCCCCGGAAACCCAGCGGGGACCATCTCTGCGCCGCCGATTTTGTTGCCTCAAAAGCCGCAGGTCTCCAAGATAACTTCGCGATGTTTGTGACGACCTGTTCCGCCCCGGATTTCGCGGAGCGGGTCGAGGCGCTTAAAAAATCCGGTGAATATGTCAAAGCCCATATTTTGCAGGCCTTGGCGCTGGAAACGGCGGAGGCCTTTGCCGAATTGCTGCACGAAAAGATTCGGACCATGTGGGGGATTTCCGATCCACCGGGGATGACTTTGCAGGAGAAGATCCAGGCAAAATATCAGGGTATCCGTCTCAGTTTCGGTTATCCGGCCTGCCCCAACCTGGAAGATCAGGAAATCTTATTCCGGCTGCTCAAACCGGAATCTATCGGTGTGCAGTTGACCGAAGGCCACATGATGGAACCGGAATCCTCCGTCTCCGCCCTGGTCTACCACAATCCGTTGGCAAAGTATTTTGTGGCGGATTCGTAATTTTGCCCCCCGTTGTCCCGCCTCGGCGGGACTACCGGCACACGATTTCGGAGTGTGTGGGAAAGATGTAGTTGGTTGGCACCCTGCATTGCGATTCAAAAGTAAGTTTCTTTCGCGCTTACAGCGCTTAGGAATTAAAAAGGACATTCTACCCCGGCTTACGCCTTCGCCGGTCTTCGACCGTCTCATGCTAAACCGGGGCTATTACATTGCGCACCTACGGTGCTTTGTTTTTGTATTAGATTGAGCGAGAGGATAGCGGGGGAGTTTTTGCAATAAGCACGGTTTGTTGCCGCCTCTTGCGCCTTACGGCGCCCAGATAAAGGATTTATCTGGGCCACCCATTGAGAGAAAGTAGAAGCACGAAAGTGCAAAAAATAATCGATGGACACGAAAACAGGATTTGTTGGGTCGGTAAGAAAGAAACCCCTCCCTAACCCTCCCCGTAAACGGGGCGGGAATTAGCCTCTTACATTATTTCAATTTTGTGGATAGCGGGGGAGTTTTTGCAATAAGCACGGTTTGTTGCCGCCTCTTGCGCCTTACGGCGCCCAGATAAAAGATTTATCTGGGCCACCCATTGAGAGAAAGTAGAAGCACGAAAGTGCAAAAAATAATCGATGGACACGAAAACAGGATTTGTTGGGTCGGTAAGAAAGAAACCCCTCCCTAACCCTCCCCGTAAACGGGGCGGGAATTAGCCTCTAACATTATTTCAATTTTGTGGATAGCGGGGGAGTTTTTGCGATAAGCACGGTTTGTTGCCGCCTCTTGCGCCTTGCGGCGCGCAGATAAAAAATTTATCTGCGCCACCCGTTGAGAGAAAGGGGAGAGGGGAAAGTAGAAGCACGAAAGTGCGAAACCTTTGTAGAGTTAGGTGGATAGCGAGAACCATGTGTATGTATAGCAAACAACGGCTCATTCCGCCCATGGCGGAATTCGCCCTCCCCCTACGCCACCCGGAAGAGATTGTTGGGAGTATAAAGAGATACATATTTAGCTTAGAATTTGGGATATTGGTGGGTGCAAGCACCCACCCTATGAGTAACATCTGTGTCTTTTAAAGCGGCTTATAGCAGTGTTCGCCATCCTGCCTTTTCTATCCCAAACACGTAGATTCAAAAAAGCATACATTTTGTTTATAATCATGAGGGAAACTTATTCTCGTGGGGAAGGTCATGCGGAAATTGAATTGGATTGCAGCCGTTGTTTTTATCTCGATGGTCCGGCTGGCTATGGCCGGGCCGGTGTTTGCGCCGAATGGTATGGTGGTGAGCGCGGAGCCGAATGCGACTCAGGCGGGTGTTGAGATTCTCAAACAGGGCGGTAACGCTTTTGACGCGGCGGCGGCGGTCGGTTTCGCTTTGGCGGTGACCTATCCGCGCGCGGGCAACCTGGGCGGGGGCGGTTTTATGACCGGGCTTTTGCACAATGGGGAACGTATCGCGCTCGATTTCCGCGAGACTGCGCCGGAGGCCGCTTCGCGTGACATGTTTTTGGACAAGAACGGCGAATTGATTCCCGATTTGAGCACCGATTCGCTTTTGGCTTCGGGCGTGCCCGGTTCGGTGCGCGGGCTGCTGCGTTTTCAAGAGGATTACGGACAGTTATCGCGCAAAGAAATCCTGGCCCCCGCGATCCGTCTGGCGAAAAAAGGTTTTACAGTCAGCGAAAGCCTGACAGAGTCGCTGAAAGATAAAAGCGATTTCTTGCAGCGTTTCGAGTCGACTCAAAATATCTTCTTCCCGGACGGGCAGCCGTTGCAGGCAGGAACAGTGCTGAAACAGCCGGATTTGGCGCGTACGCTCTCGACGATACGTTCCAAAGGCGCGGATGGTTTTTATCGCGGGCGGGTTGCGAAAAAGATTGTCCGTTATATGCGGGAGCAGGGCGGGATCATCACCCTAGACGATTTGAGCGGATACTGTTGTATCTACCGGCCGCCGTTTCTGTTCCGTTATAAAGATTATGTGCTGCAAACTCACCCGCTGCCCAGTTCGGGTGGGGTGACCTTGGCGCAAATTCTGAAGTTTGTGGAGCCGATGGCCCTCTCGGAGTTCGGCCATAACAGCGCCGCCATGGTGAACCGCATTGTCGAAGCCGAACGTCTGGCTTTCGCCGACCGTAATACCTATCTCGGCGATCCGGCTTTTGTGGATGTTCCCGAACGGTATTTGGCATCGGATGGTTATCTTTTACAACGCCGTAAGTTGATGCCCTTGGGCCGGGCCGGTAACAGCGCGGGCGTGCGTCCCGGATGTCTTGAATCGATGGAGACCACGCATTTTTGTGTCGTGGACCGGGACCGGAACGCTGTTGCGATTACTACAACTCTAAACGGTAGTTATGGCATGGGCGCGGTGGTGGAAGGCGCGGGGTTCTTTTTGAATAATGAGATGGACGATTTTTCGGCCAAGCCCGGCGAGGCCAACCTGTATGGTTTGGTGCAGGCCGAGGCCAACGCCATCGAGCCGGGCAAACGGATGCTTTCATCGATGACGCCGACCATTGTGACACAAGACGATACGTTTGCATTCACCATGGGCACCCCCGGCGGACCGACGATTATTACGACGAACGCGCAGATTTTTTTGAACATCGTCGAGTTCGGCATGGATATTCAAGAGGCTATCGACGCGCCCCGGTTCCATCACCAATGGCTGCCGGATGAAATCGCCCACGAGCCAGACACGTTCACGAGTGAAGCCAAATCCGAATTGGAAACGATGGGGTATATATTCGATGAGCGCGAGTCGATGGGCCTGGCCGAGGGCATCATGGCCACCGGCTCCGGCCTCACCGGCCACTCCGACCGCCGGGGCAGTGGGTTGGCGGAGGGGTATTGAAGCCGGGCAATCCCGGCGTAGAGAGTAGAGAGGAGAGAGTGGAAAGTAGATTGGTGATAATTCGATAGATGTCCGATAAAAAGGAGATTGTTGCGCACCTTTGGTGCTTGGTGTGGGTATTTGAGGAAGTAAGTGGATGGCGAAAACTATTTTGCGAATAGCAAAACATGGTTCCACCTCTTGTGCTGATGCACCCAGACAAGCGAGTTGTCTGGGCCACCCGTGGTCTCATTATTGACATTTAGAGATTTGAGATCCACAATCAATTTGTCTAAATCATCCTTGCTTAAGAATAAATCTTTACAATCGGGCCTTGAATCATCCAGCGTAAAGACATATCGCTTAGGTTCTTCGGCAACTTTTGCGCGACAGTGCTCAGAAAGCAATGTGATTATTGATTCTCGTGAAGGGATATTATCCATATTAATACCTCATTTTATTTTCACAAAACTTTGGCATGGAATTTTTCCCATTGGACCTCTATTAGCAGTCGAGAGTTTTAAATCTTTTCAAATCAATAAAGCATTGTGGTATTTTGAATGCACCTTCTATGATTTCACAACGTTGTATTGCCGATGCTCGAATTGGAGCTTTTACGCAAAAGGCTGAACAGAAGAAAGTCTCATAGCGACCTGCTATTATTAGAGTGTTCCTGTAATGGTCTTTGGTTATCTGCTCATCAAAGGCAGCAAGATTGCACATCGCGATTCGTATCATTATATCCGATGTTGATGTACATTTATTGAAATAACGCTCGATTCTATCGCCATAGAGTGATCGAAGAGTTGCGAGCTGCTTCTCTTTTATGCCTCGATTATCTTGATCCCAAAATTGAAAAGCGGAACAGAGGAAATCACGGCAGTCTACATACACGCTATCAATATTTGCCTTAAAAACAATTAAAATTGACACACGACGTTCAGTGGTCACATTTTTTTTTAAAGCATAAAATCGCGCACCGTATTCATCACCACATGCATAGACACCAGAATATTCCTTCTCAGAATATATATCGTCTCTTGATGGTGCACGAGAGGAAAAAATGCTCTCTATTTTTCCTCGCACTTCAACAATATCGGGCATGAATGGCTGTTGTAGATTCTCATTTCCTAATAATCCCTTGCACCTTATATTCTCTATTATTATTGGGGCTGCGGACTGCCCAGCTGTTATGCCTCGATATAGAACTAAATCCATGATCTCCCCTCCTCCTCGCTTCGGGATTGGGTCTACTGATTCATTTTGACACGGATGTGTCTGCGCTGTCAACCGGGGAATGCAAGTAATTTTGGGAGGGCTAATTCTTCCGTTCCCCGCCGGTGGCGTCGGCGGCGGGGTTCAGGAACTCTTGGGCGGTAGAGGTGGCGGCCGCGACGCGTTCGGGATTTGTGCCGGTCAGGCCAAGTTTGATACGGCCCATGCGTTGTGAGCCTTGCGCACTTACAGCGTCGGGGTACCCCTGCGGTCCCGCCGAGGCGGGACTAACGATCCACGATTTCAGAGTGTGTGCAAGGATGTAGTGGGGAAGCACCCTGCCGATGGAGAAAGTCATGATATTAGTTGGGCGAGTAAGTGAATTGAGTGTATGTTTTATAGTCATCACAATCTATCATCCAATGCTATAGAATAGATAATTTTTAATGCAGTGTGTCAATGTTATTATAATCTTGCGCTTTACCAATAATAATCGATCCATTATAATTATCATGTATAAAATCCTAGCGGCCGCGATCTAGTCATAGCGTAACAGGATCAAAACGAGATGAAAATATATAATATAATTCATGTACGTTTTGTAGGAACTATCCCTTCATTTATGAAATTAATCCGCATCATATGTATTGTCTTCCCTCTCATCGCAGGTATCAATAGCAATGTGATAAATAATTTAAGCGAATTCTATGTCATGTCTATTGCGACACTAACTGTGTCATTCTCATGGTATTGCTATTCCACGCGCTGGGAAAGAAGACGAAAGAAATATTGGCATATCATATCGAAACATGATTTTCTTACTTGGCAATTAGCCATTTTAAAAAATATTTACAGCGATTTAGAATTTGTTAAATTGTGGGGAAAAGAGTACCCAGTTACATGTATGCCTGCCAATCAGTACATAAGATACCCTTTTTCGTCTTTATGCACATTGATTTCTGATAAGTTGCATGAAACTACACCCGACAAAGAACAGAAGCGTTATATAAAATTGCTTGGAAATACGGTTAAGTGGCCTAATATGAAAGGATTTGCGCTCGATAGAATATATCTTAATGAAAAACAAGAAGTCAAATCGATTTCGGCCATTACTTCAAATTACTATCAAAACCTAATAACAGCGCACATTCTTGAATGGGAATTATATAAATGCTATTTATCCAGAGATATTCCATTTCCTTACGATACAGACTCAAGCACAATCCTGAAAAATCTTCCCTATCGTGATAACTATCATGGTAACAGAATATCCAAAGATGTAATATGTAGCCCTTCACGCGCATTCCCACTGCTTAGTGTACAGGCTCTTGTTGTTTTTCGTTCGGCGTGGCCGGATGGGAAATACCCATGGAGAGTTGTTACAAGTTGCCGCTCGATGGATGTTGCAATTAAGCCAGGGCAGATCCAATTTTTCCCTGCAGGTGGATTTGAAATATATGGAACGGAAAGTGAAATCAATATTTATCATACGCATGATTCATTTGACCCTAAATTGGCTTTGTTTCGTGAATATGCAGAAGAGTTATTTAATGCTGAACATTTACAAATAAACCGTATGGGTATTGATCCTGCCATGGCAATATACACACATCCGAGCATTTCATTCCTTATTCGTGCTATTAATAACAAGAAGGCTTGGATGCATTTTCTCGGAATTGTTGTGGATCTAACTGTTATGCGCCATGAATTGTCTTTTTTAATTATAATTGATGATGAAGATTTTTGTTTTGAAGGGCTTAAGGGATGCAATGAATCAACACGAATATTGGCTGTTCCTTTAGATGAGCTGGAAAATTATATAAGCAAAGAAATCTTACATGTCGGTAGTGCGGGGCTATTTCATATGGCAAAGCATAGCGGATATCTTAAGGATTTGCACAATAATCATTAAATAATGATTATTATGCATTTCATACAAATGGAGCATTTTCCAGTCATTCCTTGCGCACTTGCAGAGCTTAGGATTTTTGGGGACGGTGACCCAGGGCGGCGTTCGTCCGCCTTCGGCGTCCAAACTCTGCCCTGGGCTACGCATGCTGCGCGCTTTCAGCGCTTGGTTTTGGTGTTGGAGTGGGTTGGGGGATGGCGGGGGAGGCCGACGTAGATAGTAGAGAGGAGAGAGTGGAAAGTAGACATCGCGTTTTTTGCCTCGCACTTACAGCGCTTAGGATTTTTGGGGGACGGTGACCCAGGGCGGCGTTCGTCCGCCTTCGGCGTCCAAACTCTGCCCTGGGCTACGCTTGCTACGCACTTTCAGCGCTTGGTTTTGGTGTTGGAGTGAGTTGGGGGATGGGGAGATAGTTGTGTATTTGAGCAGAAAATCCTAACTAAACCACCCTCGCCTGAAGGCGAGGGGTTTGGAATACGGCTGAAGCCGTCTTAAGATTCTGTAATTCGAAAGTCGTCTTCCTTTTCGAGGTCTTGTTGCTCAATGTACGCTTTGATCACTTCGTCTGTCACATTGCCACTGCTCGCGGCAAAATACCCTCTTGCCCATAGATGTTGGCCCCAAAACTTCCGACGAATTTCGCTAAACTCTTGCTGGATTTTTCTCGAACTTTTCCCTTTTATGTATCCCATCAGTTTGCTCACGGACAGAAACGGAGGCATCGACACCAGCAGATGGACATGGTCTTTCGATACGTGGCCTTTGATGATTTCCACATCATTGGTTCGACAAATCTCACGGATCAGTTCACGCGTCCGTTTCGCTATATCACCACTCAGAACTTGCTTACGGTACTTCGTAACCCACACCACATGGATATGCAGACTATATTTGGCATGCGCGGATGTTTTGTACTCGCTCATTCTTCAAGTTTATCTGAAGACTTCGCCTGAAGGCGAGGGTTTTTCTCCCAGAGGGTGACAATAAATAGATCTGATAAGTTGATATGAAAGAAACCCCTCCCTAGCCCTCCCCGTAAACGGGGCGGGAATAGACCTCTTTCGGGAAATATGTCTAAAAGTGGCTTTCATTTCTGCGGCCCTTACAGGGCCGGAATTTTTAGGTTCTTAACCCCAGGCTACGCTGCGCTTGCCTGGGGCTTCAGGCTTTTATCCTTTCAGGACATGGTGTGTTCGTTTGAGTGGGTTGGTGGATGGGGAGAAAGTTATTGCGATTAGCGAAAATTGATACCGCCTCTTGCGCCTTACGGCGCCCAGATAAAGGATTTATCTGGGCCACCCGGTTAGAGAAAGGAGAAAGTAGTGAGGAGAGAGGAGAAGCACGAAAGCGCAAAAACGTAGCCTGAAGTATTTGGTGCATTGTAGGTGTTTTAATTGTATCTCATTTTTCTTGCGCGCTTATAGCGTCGGGGTACCCCCGCAGGCGTGACGCCTGACGGCCCACGCCCGGGTACCCCGGTGGCAAGACGCCTGACGGCCCACGATTTCGGAGTGTGTATGAGGTATTTAATTGGTCAGCACCCTGCAGGGCGAATTGGTAAGTCTTTTGAATCACGAAAGCACAAAAATAGCACGAAGGGCACGAAAATAAAGGACAAAGTTAGCTGTTCTATTCCAGGGATGTTCTTTGAAGAAGCATGCGTTTTGCCTCGCACTTACAGCGCTTAGGGATTGTGGGGGACGGTGACCCAGGGCGACGCTACGCTTGCCCTGGGCTACGCATGCTACGCGCTTTCAGTGCTTGGTGTGGGTGTTGGAGTGGGTTGGTGGATGGCGGGGGAGGTTATGGGATTGGCAAAGATTGATGCCGCCTCTTGTGCTTACGCACCCAGACAAGCGAGTTGTCTGGGCCACCCGGTTAGAGAAAGGAGAGAGGAGAAGCGCGAAAATGGGGAGAGGGTTGGTGGTATTGTTTTTGAATTTGTATTGGACTAATTGGATAGATGGTTGGGGGAGTGCATGGAAGGAAAATCATAAATTAACCCTTTCTCTTTTCCAAGATGGGTGTGTAGACACCATGTTCGTATGTGCCATAATGGAATTCACTCTATTGAATATGGTGTAATAACATGAATTCCACAAACCGGCGGCAATTTATCGAACGTACAAGCATGGGCGCCTTGGGCCTTTTGCCGGGTCTTTCGGCTTTAAGCGCCATTCATGCGCAGGGGGCAGTCAAGGAAAACCCTAAACCGAATATCATCTACATCATGACCGATGACCTGGGGTACGGCGATTTGGGATGTTACGGCCAGAAAACCGTCCAAACCTCCAACATCGACCGTATGGCCGCAGAAGGGAAACGATTCACGGATTGCTATGCGGGCAGCACAGTCTGCGCGCCATCACGCTGTTGCCTGATGACCGGTTATCACACCGGGCATGCGCGTATACGCGGCAACGCTTTGGTGCCGCTTTTGCCGGAAGATATTACGGTTGCGGAAGTTCTTAAAAACGCCGGATACAAAACCGGTATTGTCGGCAAATGGGGATTGGGCGAACCGGACACATCGGGCATCCCCAACCGTCAGGGATTCGACGAATGGTTCGGGTATTTGAATCAACGCCGCGCCCATAACTACTACATCGACTATTTTTGGAAAAACGAAAATAAATACGAACTGAACGGCGCGTACTCACACGATCTGTTCACGGAAGAAGCGTTGAAATTCGTTCGCAACAATCATCAAAATCCTTTCTTCCTTTATTTGGCCTATACCATTCCGCACGCGAACAACGAGCGCGGCGATGAGGGGATGGAGGTGCCCAGCGATGAGCCTTACAGCAACCAACCATGGCGTCAGGCCTACAAAAACCACGCCGCCATGATTACACGTATGGATCGCGATGTGGGCAAGCTGTTTAATCTTTTAAAAGAACTGGGTATCGATGACAATACCATCGTTTTCTTTACCAGCGATAACGGCCCGCACCGTGAAGGCGGGGCGGATCCATTTTTCTTCGATAGCAACGGCCCGCTTAACGGCATTAAGCGCGACTTATACGACGGCGGGATTCGTGTGCCGATGATTGTGCGTTGGCCGGGGAAGGTCAAAGCCGGTTCGGTAAGCGATCAGGTCTGGGCGTTTTGGGACTTTCTGCCGACGGCGGCGGAATTGGCGGGCGCGGAAATTCCGAACGGAATTGACGGAATCTCGATGCTGCCATCAATCCTGGGCAAAAAGCAAAAAGATCACGAGTATCTTTATTGGGAATTTCACGAACGAGGCTTCACGCAAGCTGTGCGTATGGGAAAATGGAAGGCGGTCCGCAATACGCATAACAAGAAACCTTTGGAAGTCGAACTCTATAATATCGAAGAAGATATCAGCGAACAGCGCAATGTTGCCTTACAGCACCCGGATGTGATGGTTAAGATAAAAGATATCTTGGCCACATGCCGTACAGAGAACGAAAACTGGCCGATAGGAACCGAATCGAAAGGATAATTAATTATGGCTCTTACTCCATCGACCATGCTGCCGCTGGGCACTCCCGCGCCCGATTTCAGCCTTCCGGATCCATCCGGGAAAGTCATCTCGCTGGGTGATCTTAAAGACGCATCGGCTTTGGTTGTGATTTTTATGTGCAACCATTGCCCCTATGTAAAACATATCCGTGAAGGCCTGGCGCAATTCGGCAAGGATTATCAATCCAAAGGTGTAGCCGTGATCGGCATCAATGCCAACGATGCCGCCAATTATCCGGATGACAGCCCATCGAAAATGGCTGAAGAGATCAAAGCCGCGGGATATACATTTCCTTATCTTTACGATGAAACTCAGGAAACGGCAAAGGCATACCACGCTGCATGCACGCCCGATTTTTTTGTTTTCGATGATGAACGAAAGTTGGTGTACCGGGGACAGATGGACGACAGCCGTCCGGGCAACGGTATTCCTGTAACGGGGAAAGATCTTCGTGCGGCAGTCGATGCAGCCTTGGCGGGTAATCCGGTTTCGGATCAGCAAAAACCCGGCATAGGATGCAATATTAAATGGAAAGCGGGTAACGAACCGGATTATTCCGGATAAGTCAGGGTACCCCTGCAGGCAAGACGGCTAACGCCGCCTGGATCAAAGGCAACCGGTGCGCGCATACGCGCGGCCCGGGCACCCAAATAGGAATTATAGTATCGCGGATAATAGATTTGCCCGCCCATTAGGGGACTCTCGAAATACTCCGCCGACTTCATGTACTATCCATCCCACTATGGGGACACGGACTTTAACAAAAAACCAAATTGAAGCGTTCCACCGGGACGGATATGTGCGAATCGAGAGTTTTTTGGATGCAGAAGAGACCGATCTGGTCTTGGAGGCGGCCAGAAACGACCATCTACTGCAAGAAAAAGCCCTGCAGCCCAAAGATAAAGCAGGGCGTATCAGCAAACTCTCGGTCTGGAACCATCCCGGCGATGATATCTATGGCGCAGTAGCCCGTTCCGAACGGCTTGTGGGGGCCATGGAACTTTTATTGGATGGCGAGGTCTACCATTATCACTCCAAAATCATGCTGAAAGAGCCGCGAGTGGGCGGCGCATGGGAGTGGCATCAGGATTATGGTTATTGGTATCAAAACGGCTGCCTTTTTCCCGATATGGCCAGCTGCTTGATCGCATTGGATCCCGCTACACGCGAGAATGGCTGTTTGCAGGTGATTAAGGGCTCACACCATATGGGGCGTATCGAGCACGGGCTTACCGGCGACCAGACCGGAGCCGACCTCGAACGTGTAGAAGCGGCTTTGGAGAGAATGGAGTTGGTTTACTGTGAAATGGAGCCGGGAACCGCGCTCTTTTTTCACAGCAATACCCTGCACCGTTCGGACGCGAATCTCAGTCCGTATTCGCGATGGTCTCTGATCTGTTGCTATAACGCAGCACGCAACAATCCTTATAAAGAATCCCGCCATCCAGGTTATACGCCACTCGAAAAGCTCCCTGATTCCCAAATCAAAAAAATCGGCGCGGCAGTCAGCAGCGCAAATCAGCAATTCCTCAATCCTAGCGGTGACGCTTCAGCTGACAGGTAAGCGCCCCGTTAGACCGATGCAAAAGTATTTTTGCGTACATGGTCAATATTCTAATGGTGGGTAAAATTACCCACCCTACAACTCGGTGTGATTGTTTGAGGGAGTTTGTGGATAATGAGATACGTATGTATGGATAATCAAAAAGCGGCTCATCAGGAGATTCGCCCTCCCGCCCGTGACCGGGCAGGACCTGACGCCTACCGGCTCACGCCAAGGTACCCCTGTGGGTCCCGCCGAGGCGGGACTACCGGCACACGATTTCGAAGCATATACAAAAAATTTAATTTGGTCGGCACCCTGCAAACCAAATTCCAAATGGAACCCTGCAAGTTAGATTCTAAATGGAATTATGTTGTGGGAGCGCCCTGCGCATTGAAGCGGTTTCCTTGCGGAATTCGCCCCCTATATCCATGCCAGCCGGGGGCTTACGATTGAAGAAATGTGATGGTAAATAGGAGCGCGACTCATGCTAAGAGCGATTGCCGTAAGTTTGTGTATTCTGGTTTGCGGACAAGGGATGACAGAACCGGTGAATTTCATGAAAGCCCGACCAATATGGCCCAAAGACCGGGCTACAGAGATGAATCTGTTTGCCGGTTTCCGAACGATTCTGGAATTACCGGAGTTTGATAAGGTCGAATTACGCCTAACCGCATCAACCTTATACCGTGTTACCTGTAATGGGGAATTTGTGGGGCATGGGCCGACACGCGGTCCGCACGGCTATTATCGTGTCGATCATTGGGAGCTCGATCCCTATCTACAAGCCGGAAAGAATGTCGTTGCTATTGAGGTGGCCGGTTACAACGTCAACAGTTATTACCTTTTAGATCAGCCCTCCTTTTTGCAGGCGGAAATTGTCTCGAATAACCGTGTGCTGGCCTCAACCGGCGCAAAACGTGACGGCTTCAAGGCCAAGATTCTCGACTACCGTACGCAAAAGGTGCAGCGGTATAGTTTCCAACGTCCATTTATCGAGATTTATTCCATCGAGCCCGGTTATAACCAGTGGCTGACGGATCCCGATTTCGAATTCAAGTCGGCCACATGCAGCACGGTCGAAGATAAAAATCTGTTGCCGCGCGGTGTGCCGTATCCTGTCTTCAGCAAACGTCAGCCGCTACTGAATGTTTCGAAAGGGAGTGTGGAAACCGGACGACTTGTCGAAAAGCCCTGGAAAGACCGTTCCCTCACAAAAATAACTCCAGAATTTAAAGGCTACCCCGAAGATGAACTTGTCGAGATTCCATCACTGGAGTTGCAGGGGTACGCCAATACGGAAACAGAGTCTCTGCAAAAACCCTATACTTGGGATCAAAAAATCCAACTGAAGAAAAATGGTTTTCAGATTTTCGATTTCGGAACAAATCTTACGGGATTCATCGGTCTTGAAGTGTCCTGTAAAAAACCGGCCAAGCTGGTGCTGACATTCGATGAGATTTTGAGGAACGACGATGTCGATTTTAAGCGGATGTCTTGTGTGAACGCGATTGTTTACCATCTCCAACCGGGACAGTACACGCTGGAAAGTTTTGAGCCTTATACGCTGCAATATCTCAAACTGACGGCACCGGAAGGCGCTTGCCAGGTGCAGAATATTTATCTGCGCGAATATGTTAATCCGGATACCGATGAGGCGCATTTCATCTGCGCGGATAACCGTCTCAATCGTCTCTTTACGGCGGGCCGGGAGACATTCCGTCAAAATGCCGTGGACATCTTTATGGACTGCCCTTCACGGGAGCGGGCGGGATGGTTGTGTGATAGTTTCTTCACCTCGCGTGTTGCCAAAGATTTGTGCGGGGATACACGCGTAGAAAAGAATTTCTATGAGAATTTCCTGCTCCCCGAACGTTTCGAGTATCTGCCGGAGGGGATGCTGCCGATGTGTTATCCGGCGGACCATAATGACGGCGTGTTTATCCCGAACTGGGCGCTGTGGTTTGTGGTGCAGTTGGAAGAATACGCACAACGCAGCGGCGACCGCGAAACGGTCGATGCGCTCGAAACGAAAGTCGAAAAACTGTTTGCCTATTTTGAGCCATTCCGCAACAAAGACGGTCTTTTAGAAAAACTCGAAAGTTGGGTGTTTGTGGAATGGTCGGAAGCCAATAAATTTACGCAAGATGTGAATTATCCGAGCAATATGTTATACGCGGCGGCACTGAGCGCGGCGGGGCGGATGTACGACCGGCAAGCATGGCTTCAAGATGCAAAGGCCATACAGAAAACCATACAGAAACAGTCATTTGACGGGACGTTTTTTGTCGATAACGCCATCCGCAAGGACGGCAAATTAACTGTCACTCAAAACCGCAGCGAAGTCTGCCAATATTTCGCTTTCTTTTTCGATATTGCTACACCGAAATCCCACCCGGAACTTTGGAATACCTTACGAACCGATTTCGGCCCCAACCGTAAGGAAACCAAGAAATTCCCGGAGATTCATGCGGCCAACTCATTTGTGGGCAATGTGCTACGTCTGGAGATTTTGTCACGCTATGGGTATTGCCAACAGATTTTGGATGAATCGGCAGCCTACCTTCTGTATATGGCCGAGCAGACCGGAACGCTGTGGGAAAACACCGGAGCCTACGCGAGCTGCAATCACGGCTTCGCATCGCATATTGTGCATACGCTGGTCCGGGATGTGGCCGGGATTTACAATGCCGATACCGTCAATAAAAAAGTGACATTGCGTTTTGCCGATCCGGATTTGGCATGGTGCGAGACGACCATTCCTACGGATGACGGGCCAATACACTGCCGTTGGGAAAAGGACGGTAATGCACTGCATTACCGTTACGACACGCCCGCCGGATACAGTATTACAATCGAGAACTTAACCGGGAAAGAAGTACTATTACAGCATTGAACTGCCACTAGGATTCCAAATGACCGAAGAAACCCATAACAATTATCTAAGACTATCGACTATAATACTTGCTTACTTTTTGCACACATTGCTCATTTCATCATTGCTCTGCTTTTCGGCGACTGGACTACAAGGAGAAACCATCATGGGCAAACTGCGTCCCACCTACCTGCGTTGTGAATATCGTATCGATCCGCTCGGAATCGACATCCAGGAACCGAGGCTTTCATGGGTTCCGGTGGCATCCGATCCTGAATTGCGGGGCGTCAGCCAATCGGCCTACCGGATTTTGGTTGCCGGAAGCAAAGAACTTCTCTCCAAAGAACAAGGCGATCTTTGGGACAGCGGCAAAGTCAAATCCGATGAGACGGCCCAGATTGCCTATGCGGGCCAGGCTCTCGTTTCTAATAAGGATTACTGGTGGTCGGTGCAGGTATGGGACCAAGACGGGAAGGCTTCGGGGTGGAGCGAACCGGCTCGTTGGTCGACAGGTTTGCTGAGCAAAGAAGACTGGAAGGCAAAATGGATCGCTTACGATGAGCCATCCGAAAAAGAGCTGGCGAAGGCTGAGCCGGTTAATACGGACGATTGTGTTTGGGTGTGGTACCCGGAAGGCGATCCGCGTCAACAAGCCCCCCAAGGCGATGTTTTCTTTCGGCGGGTTGTCGATCTGGGAAAAGTCGCCGATATCCAATTAGCCAGGATGGTTTTGACAGCGGATAACTATTTCAAGCTTTCCGTAAACGGCGAGGAACTGGGTAACAGCGCCGATCACCGTAAGTTCTTTGAGTTTGAAATCGGCGAGCAGCTTCAAGACGGGGAAAACACATTCGCGATCTGCGCCATAAACGGTTCGGACAGCCCGGCGGGATTGATCGGCGCACTGCAAGTGGAATACGCCTCGGGGAAAAGCCTTCATGTTCCAATCGATGCGAGTTGGAAATGCTACGAGAATGAAGTTGAGGGATGGAGCCAACCCGGATTTGACGATTCCGGTTGGGTGCAGGCCAAAGTGATTGCCAAACTCGGCGATACGCCTTGGAACGAGATACAGCCGGCTGAGACGCTCTTTTTGCCGCCGCCTCCCTACCTGCGGAAGGACTTTTCGGTGGACAAGCCGGTTGTGCGAGCCACGGTATTCGCAAGCGCGTTGGGTATTTACGAGATTAAATGTAACGGAAAGAAAATCGGAGCGGATTATTTTACGCCGGGTTGGACCGATTACCACACACGGGTTTATTACAACACATACGATGTAACAGATTTGGTACAGGAAGGCGAAAACACGCTGGGCGCGATTTTGGCCGATGGTTGGTATGCGGGCCATGTTGGCTGGGGACAGATACGGGGCCGGTACGGAAAAGACCCGCGTTTTATGGCGCAGCTTATGTTGGAGCATCCCGACGGTTCTTCGACTGTAATCGGCACGGATGAAAGTTGGAAAGCCGCATACGGAGCGATTGATGAAGCCGACTTCTTAATGGGTGAGGCATACGACGCCAGGCTGGAAGAAAAAGTCGATGGTTGGGATTGTCCCGGTTTTGACGACAAGGATTGGGCGAAAGTTTCAACGCCAGAAGTTGAAGATATGTTGGTGGAAGCCTACCCCGGTGTGACCGTTCAGGAAATTATGGAAATCCCGGCCAAGAGCATCAGCGAACCGCAGCCCGGTGTTTATGTTTACGATTTGGGCCAAAATTTGGTTGGTGGAATACGGCTCAAGATCAGCGGGGATGCCGGATCGAAGATCACGATTCGCTATGCGGAAGTTTTGAATTCCGACGGAACGCCCTACACCATCAACCTGCGTGGCGCACGGACAATCGATTCGTATACGCTTAAAGGCGATGGCGTTGAATGCTGGGAGCCGCGATTCACATTCCACGGATTCCGTTTTGTCGAATTAACCGGTTGCGACACACCACCGGCTCTGGATGCCGTAACGGGTGTCGTTCTGCATTCGGACGCGCCGATGACCGGAATTTTGGAGACCTCCAATCCGATGGTGAATCAACTGATTCACAATATCGAATGGGGCCAACGCGGCAACTATTTGGAAGTACCGACAGATTGTCCGCAACGCGATGAACGTCTGGGATGGACGGGAGACGCGCAGGTATTTATTCATACCGGCGCGTATAACATGGATGTGGCCGCGTTCTTTACAAAGTGGCTCATCGATTTGGATGATTCCCGTAACGAAGCGGGCGCTTATGCGCACGTCGCACCGGATATCGGTGTAGGACACGATTCTCCGGGTTGGGGCGATGCGGCGATTATCTGTCCTTATTATCTCTATCAGATGTACGGCGATAAGCGAATCATTGAACGTCACTACGATTCAATGGCCGGTTATATCGAATACCTTGAAAAGAACAGCGAAAACTTGATCCGTCCGGCAATCGGATTCGGCGACTGGGTTTCGCTCAATGCCGACACGCCCAAAGATGTCATCTCAACAGCCTATTTTGCCTATGTCACCAATTTGATGTCGGAATTGGCCGGTGTTATCGGGCGGGAAGACGATGCCAAGAAATACAAAGAGCTGTTTGAAGAGATCAAAGCGGCATTCAATAAAGAGTTTGTGAAAAAAGACGGGCGTATCGAAGGTGGAACGCAAACCTGTTATCTTTTGGCGCTCTACAAAGACCTGTTGCCGGAAGCCATGCGTCCCGCAGCCATGCGGCATCTGATACGCGATCTGATGGCGCGCGGTTGGCACCATTCGGTGGGCTTTTTAGGCGTGCGGATTCTATTGCCAACATTGTCACGGTTCGGACGCGACGATGTTGCATACCGTCTGCTCTTGAACGACACATATCCTTCATGGGGCTATGAAGTCAAAAACGGCGCGACAACCATTTGGGAACGTTGGGACGGCTGGACCGATGAATTCGGATTCCAGGATCCTGGTATGAATTCATTTAACCACTACGCATTCGGTTCGGTGGGCGAATGGTTGTACGCCACAATGGCCGGAATCGAACCGGCGGAAGCGAGTTTTAAACGCGTCCGTATTCGTCCGAATACCGGGGGCGATTTGACCCACGTGAATGCCCGTTACAACTCGATACGCGGTTGGATCGGATCGGAATGGGATCAACAAGGTGAGAGTTTCGTTCTGAAAGTGCGAATCCCGGAAAATACAACCGCCGAGATTCATGTGCCCACATTCAATGCCGCTCAGGTTTCCGAAGGCAAAACACCGGCATCGGAAGCGGCGGGCATCAAATTCCTGAGAATGGAAGACGGAGCCGCAGTGTTTGAGACAGGCTCAGGTGTTTACTGCTTCACATCCAAGCCTTAGTTCGCAAACCTTGCTTTCCGTCTTTTTTGCTTAAAGCGAAAAGTCAGGAAGGGAGTACGATTATGGCCAATGTGAAATCATCCCGCCGTCAGTTTATAAAACAGACGGGGCAAGCCATGGCAGCAGGCGGATTGGTTTCCTCATGTGCGCATAATTCAACGCACAGTGGGGCAACGGAGAAAAAGCGTCACGGCCAAGGCGATCAACGGCTGAGTTTGAAAGCGCTTCACCAATGGGAGGCGCTGGGCTACGGCATGTTTATTCATTACGGGATGAGCACATTTGTGGAGAAAGAGATTCCGGACGGTAAACATCCGCCGAAAACATACGCGCCAACCGATCTGGATGTGGATCAATGGGTGTCTGTGGCCCGGGATGCAGGAATGCGTTATGCGGTACTGACCGCCAAGCATGTTGCCGGGCATTGTTTGTGGCCCAGCAAATATACGGACTACAGTGTTGCGAATAGCAGCGATACGACCGATGTTTTGGAAAAGTTTGTCGATGCGTGTGGGCGCCGGGGGGTTTTACCGGCATTCTATTATTGTTCTTGGGACAACCATCATCTTTTCGGAAGCCATCCGCCGGGAATAGCGAAATGGCAACAGGCAATGTACACCTATCCGAAGGATCGCGATCCCGGTGACAATGAATCTATGCCTGCATTTACGTCATCGATGTATCAGAATTTTCAAACAGACCAAGTGACCGAATTGATAACGGAGTACGGACCGTTTGCAGAAGTATGGATCGATATTCCCTGCATTTTAGGACGCGGCTATAGAACATTCTTATATGAGCACATTGCTAAATTGCAGCCCGATGCCGTCATTATGATGAACAGCGGGATATCATCGGGTGAAGAATACGATATCACTGCGGCTTGGCCTTCGGATTTAATCGCCATTGAACGCCGTATGCCTCCCGGGCAAGGTCATAATCAGTGGCGGAGTATCGAAGGCGGGGAGTATTACATGCCCGGTGAGGTTTGCGATCCCATCGGTAAGGATTGGTTTTATGTTCCGGACGATTATCCGCGCGCCGATGCGGAACTAGCTGAACAACTCGGTGCATGCAGGGAACGTAAGGTTAATCTGTTATTGGATGTGCCTCCCGATAAGACGGGGAAAATCCCCGAGTTTCATGTCAAAGCGCTGCAACGGCTGCGCAAGAATGCAGGACTTTAGAAACAGTTTCAAAACGCCTGTCCGGAAAACCAAGGCTATGCCAGACTGTCACGGAAGGTGTTAAAACATCGGCTCATCAGGAGATTCGCCCGTGGCCGGGCAGGACATGACGCCTAGCGGCCCACGATTTCGGGGTGTTTTTATTAGATTTTCCTGATCAGCACCCTGCAAAGCAGAGTGCCGATAGTCGATTCGGCTCGTGGCGACATTGCCTTTGATTTTTAAAAAACAGTCGCTCCCATACTCACTCATGAGATGGCGTTTTGAAACCAGTTCTATCGAGGAGCGGCGCTCAGATTGGCTTTATCATGATTCGAATGTCTTCACGGTTCCATTGCTTTGTATTGCTCGTCGGTTGTTGTTTTTTGCTGGCGGGATGTTTTACGTTCTTGCCTTTTATCGATGAAGAAGAGACCGGTCCTATCCAATTGGAGCCGCTTGCAAAAGTGCAACTCGGTCCGGGATGGGCAAGCACTTCGGTCAACACAGTCATTTTCCGCCATCATGGCATTGTGACGCGGGACAGTTACCAATTTGCGGCTTATTACGACGATCATTCAAACATGGCCTTCGTTCGCCGCGATTTGCAGAGCAATAAAGTCGAGGCCCATGCCATCGAAGGCAAATACAACACCCGTGATGCGCACAACAGTATCAGCCTGGGAATCGACGCGGATGGATACATTCACGCTTCCTACGACCATCATGGACATCCTCTCCGCTACCGGCGCTCGAAGCGTCCACTGCAAATTGGAGAATGGACAGAAGCGATCCCCATGACCGGTGAATACGAAGACAAGGTTACATATCCTTACTTTGTGATGTGTCCTCGGAAATCGGACGGATTCCCGGGGCTTGGGGATTTGCTCTTTATGTACCGCCTGGGCTCATCCGGTAACGGGGACATTTGTATCAAAAAGTACGAACCCCAAAATCAAAGTTGGGAAGATCACGCTCCCCGTTTCATTAAAGGAATGGAACAGAAACCATGGACCGCGAATGCGTATTGGAATCATCCGGCTTTCGATTCCAAAGGCAATATGCATTTGAGTTGGGTATGGCGTGTGAATAAGGGCGGCCCACCCGAATTGGTTAACAATCACCATGTCGGCTATACCTGGACACCTGATTACGGGCAAACGTGTATGACATCGCGGGGACTGCCTCTCTCGACACCGCTTACACCGGTCAACTGCGAAAGTATCTGGTCGATTCCCCCCGGCAGTAATCTCATCAATCAATGCAGCAGCGCGATGGACAGCCATGACCGTTTGCATATTGTCTTTTATGCCGACGATCTCGATGGTATCCCGCAGTATCAACATTTGTGGTTCAATGGACACGTATGGCAATGCGATGTCATCACCTCAAGAACCACCGATTTCGAACTCAGCGGGAAAGGCACATTGCGTATCCCCATTAGCCGTCCGGAAATTGTGATCGACCACGCAGACCGCGTTTATGTGATTTACCGGGGCGACCTAACCGGGGACTGTATGGTGTCCCAACGCTTGGATCCACCTCATTATGCTCCCCCCGGGAAGACCGTCGTTTTATGGAATGAGAATCTCGATCATTCCGAGCCGGTGATCGACCGCATTCGTTGGGAACGGGACGGGATTCTATCCATGTTGATTCAAAAGAACCATCAGCCTAACCACGACCGCTCCGAGGATGTCTCACCCGAGACGGTATGGATTGCCGATTGGGATTTGGATTTCTAAGCGTTGATTCAAAATCCTTTCCGTAAAGCCAGGGCTCTGCCATGCCGAAGTGGAAAGTGCTGAAATAACGGCTCACGCGGCGTGACCGCCGTGGATCCCGCTAAAGCGGGACCTATCGGCCCACGATTTCGTGGTATGTACGTAGGATTTAATTGGTCAGCACCCTGCAGGGCGATTGGTTTGATGTATTGCCTCGCACTTACAGCGCTTAAGATTTTTGGGGACGGTGCCCCAGGGCGGCGTTCGTCCGCCTGCGGCGTCCAAACTCTGCCCCGGGCTACACTTGCTACGCACTTTCAGTGCTTGGTGTATTTGTTTGAGAAGTTGGTGGATGGCGGGGGAGTTTTTGTGATAAGAGGATTTTATCATCGCCTCTTGCGCCTTACGGCGCGCAGATAAAAGATTTATCTGCGCCACCCGTTGGAGATACATTATTAGCTTATAATTAACAACGGCTCATCAGGAGATTCGCTCCCGCGCCGCCATTCGGCGGCGAGAAAGTAGAAAGTGGTGAGGAGAAAGTAGATTTTGCCTCGCACTTACAGCGCTTAGGATTTTTGGGGACGGTGACCCAGGGCGGCGTTCGTCCGCCTTCGGCGTCCAAACTCTGCCCTGGGCTACACTTGCTACGCACCTTCGGTGCTTGGTGTATTTGTTTGAGAAGTTGGTGGATGGCGGGGGAGTTTTTGTGATAAGAGGATTTTATCATCGCCTCTTGCGCCTTACGGCGCGCAGATAAAAGATTTATCTGCGCCACCCGTTGGAGATACATTATTAGCTTATAATTAACAACGGCTCATCAGGAGATTCGCCCTCCCCGGCGTGGCCGCCGTGGATCCCGCTAAAGCGGGACCTATCGGCCCACGATTTCGTGGTGTGTACGTAGGATTTAATTGGTCAGCGCCCTGCAGAGCGATTGGTTTGATGTATTGCCTCGCACTTACAGCGCTTAAGGTTTTTGGGGACGGTGACCCAGGGCGGCGTTCGTCCGCCTGCGGCGTCCAAACTCTGCCCCGGGCTACACTTGCTACGCACCTTCGGTGCTTGGTGTATTTGTTTGAGAAGTTGGTGGATGACGGGGGAGTTTTTGTGATAAGAGGATTTTATCATCGCCTCTTGCGCCTTACGGCGCGCAGATAAAAGATTTATCTGCGCCACCCGTTGGAGATACATTATTAGCTTATAATTAACAACGGCTCATCAGGAGATTCGCCCTCCCCGGCGTGACCGCCGTGTATCCCGCTAAAGCGGGACCTACCGGCTCACGATTTCGAGGTGTATTTATTAGATATTCCTGATCAGCGCCCTGCAGAGCGATTGGTTTGATGTATTGCCTCGCACTTACAGCGCTTAAGATTTTGGGGGGGACCATAACCCAGGGCGACGCTTCGCTTGCCCTGGGCTACGCTTGCTACGCACTTTCAGTGCTTGGTGTATTTGTTTGAGAAGTTGGTGAATGGTGAGATACATGTGTAGTTAGTAAAGACAACGGCTCATCAGGAGATTCGCCCTCCCCGGCGTGACCGCCGTGGATCCCGCTAAAGCGGGACCTACCGGCTCACGATTTCGAGGTATGTACGTAGGATTTAATTGGTCAGCGCCCTGCAGAGCGATACGCGTGTGTGTACAGCAGACAGCGGCTCGTCAGGAGACTCGCCCCCGGCGTGACCGCCGTGGACCTGACGCCTACCGGCTCACGATTTCGAGGTGTATTTATTAGATATTCCTGATCAGCACCCTGCAAGGCAGCGTGTCGACTGTCGATTCGGCTCGTGATGATTTTGCCCTTGATATTTAAGACAGTCGCTCACTTTGCTTCGCTCGATGTAAGCACGCAGTCGCCTGTTTCTTCGATCCATTGATCGAGCCTGCGGCGCATCGAACTTAGCGCTGCCTGGTACTCGGGGGGATCGCAGATATTGTGAATCTCGTGGGGGTCGTAGGTAATATCGTAGAGTTCTTCAGGCGGCTTTGTGGGCTGCATGAACTGCTTGGGAACGGATTTTAGCTTTCCGGCGGCGTACAATTCTTTCATCACTCCCAATACCGGATAGCGTTTTTCGATATACGCATTGGGCTGTGTATAAGGCCGGTCCGGCATGTAGTTACGTATGTATTTGTACTGCTTGGTTCGGACACAGCGAATTCGATCAACGGTTTCATCGCAACGGTCACGCGCGGCAAAGATAGCCTCACGCGGGCGAGCCTCCGGTCCTAAGAATGTTCTTCCCTGCATGACCTCAGGAATGGGAATGCCTGCGGCAAAAAGCGAGGTGGCGGTTATATCGATAGCGCTGATTAAATCATCCCGTACTGTGCCCGGCTCAATTACGCCCGGCCAACGGACAATCAACGGAATATGAATACCCGAATCGTAAAGCCACTGTTTCCCGCGTAACCAGCACCGTCCATTGTCGCCAAGAAAGAAAACTGCAGTGTTTTGTTCCAAGCCGTCATCTTTTAAACGCTGGAGCAGCACGCCCACTTTTTTATCGAGCAGATTGACCGCGTCATAATAGTTGGCGATATCATCGCGTACTTCGGGACAATCGGGATAATAGGGCGGAACATCAACAGAGGTGGGATCGACAAGTTTGTCTTGCTGCCTTACGGTCTCCCAATTGTCGCCGCGATGGGGTTCGAAGAAATTAGCCTGGGCATAAAAAGGCTGATCCGGTTGACGTTCATTCCAATGCCGTCCATCGAACGGTTTGGGAAAAGTGAAATTAAAATCGGTTTTGCCAATAGCCTCTACACCGGGAGCGATTTTCCGTACAAGAGCGGTGTAGTAGTTATGCTCACGGAAAATATCAGTAATGGGCCGCACACCATCGGGTAGTATGTAGCCATCTTTGCGATGACTTCGATGGTCATGCGCGCCAATGCTGGTTTGGTACATGCCGGTAATCATCGCCGAACGACTGGGAGAGCATACCGGGGCTGTTGTAAACGCTTGTGTGAAGCGAACTCCCTCCGATGCAAGACGGTCGATATTGGGCGTACTGACACAGCCATTCCCATAGCATCCCAAATCCGGACCGAGATCATCGGCAAAAATCCATAAGATATTGGGCCGTTTGCCTTCTTGCTGACAGAAACCCGCAAATGGAGCGGCTGAAAGCAGACCGGAAGTGAGCGCGGCATGTCCGGCCATGCTGCCCGCGATACGGTTAAATGTTCGGCGGTTGATGTGACGTTTCATCGTGTCACAGTTTATCATAAAAAAGGAAGGCAATAGACCGGTGTCTGCAAATGTCTCAAAAAGGAACGACCATACGACAGTCAAAATCAGGCAAAATCGATGTTTTCAAAGAGAGCCGTTCGGGGTAACCTCGTAATTGCACTTCCCAAACGGAAGTGATGAACGTGTGAAACCTACTCGGAATACATTTTGAGGTCGACATCGTGATAAACCGCCTGCTCTTTTCTATTTCCATATTCGTTCTTGTTTTCAATCCAGGGCTTGTGTCGTGGGCCGATGGGGGTCCGGTTTTTTATGTGTCGCCCAATGGCAACGATACCTGGTCCGGAACGCTTCCCGAAACGAATAGCAGCGGCACGGATGGTCCATGGGCTTCACCTGAATATGCACTTGAGGCATTGCGAAGCCTCAGGCCCGGCCTCGAAACAAGCCCCAGTTATCCAATCAAACTCATTTTCCAAGGCGGGATTTACGAGTTAACCGAGCCATTAACCCTTAAGCCCGAAGATTCAGGAACAGCCTCCGCTCCATTGATCCTTGCTGCATACGGCGATGAAGAACCGGTTTTTAGCGGCGGTGTCAGCATCAGCGGTTGGAAAGAAGTCCATATCGGTAAGAGCACACTGTGGGCCGTTAGTATTCCCCAAGCGCGGGAACATACCTGGGATTTCCGGGAACTTTGGGTGAACGGTGAACGGCGATTGAGAGCGCGGCATCCGAATCGCGGCTATCTTCAAATCGCTGGCTTGCCCGATGTGACCAAAGAAACACCTTGGAACCAAGGCCAGCAACGATTCGCTTTTCATCCCGGCGATATCCGTCACTGGTCCAACCTGGACGACGTTGAAGTTGTGCCTATGCATTTGTGGGTGGCGGTTCGGTTGCATATTGCAGGTATCGACGAAAAGAACAACATCGTCACTTTTACCAAACCCAGCCGAAGAAGACTGTCGCTTGGATTCGATCACAAAATCCCGGCACCCTACTATGTAGAAAACGCCTTCGAACTTCTCGATGAACCGGGTGAATGGTATCTGGACCGTAAAACAGGAACTCTTTATTACGCTCCAATGCCGGGAGAGAGTATCAACAACACGGAAATCATCGCTCCATGGCTCAAACAAGCGCTGGTATTTGAAGGCAAACCGGAATCCGGTGATTTCGTCGAATATATCTATATGCGGGGCTTAACGTTTTCGCATACTGAATACCGTCTGGATGCGGATGATCCCGGCGATACACAAGCAGCGATATATGTGCCCGGTGCTGTCTATGGCGAAGGTGTGCGGCGCTGCATATTCGAAGATTGTACAGTCGCTCACGTGGGTAACTATGGCCTCGAATTGGCCCGTGGTTGCCACGAAAACCGTATCGCCAACTGCGATATTTTCGATACGGCTGCGGGAGGGATTAAAATCGGTGAAGGGAAAATCCGAGAAAATACCGATGAACAGACCTTCCGTAACGAAATCTACAGCACACACATTCACGATGGCGGCCATATCTACCACCAAGGAATCGGCGTGTGGATCGGTCAAAGCGGCCACAACTGCTTAAGCCATTGCGAAATCGACGATTTTTATTATTCCGGTATTTCTGTCGGTTGGACTTGGGGATATAAAGAAACGCTGGCCCAGGGCAATATCATCGAATTCAACAATATCCATCACATCGGTTCCAAGGCAAATAGAGAAGAGCCGATCCTGAGCGATATGGGCGGCATTTATACATTGGGAACACAACCGGGGACGATTATCCGGGGCAATACGTTCCATGATATTGCGGCACGGGATTACGGCGGATGGGGCATCTATTTCGATGAAGGCAGCACACACATTGTGGCTGAGAAAAATCTGGTTTACCGGACATCGCACGGCGGTTTTCATCAGCATTACGGAAAAGAGAATATCGTCCGTAATAATATCTTCGCGTACGGCACGAATTGGCAGATTCAAAGATCACGCGAAGAGGAACATAAAAGTTTCACTTTCGAAAAGAACATTGTTTATTGGAACGAAGGGAAACTGCTCTCGGGACGATGGGATAAGAATTTTGAAATGCATGATAATCTCTACTGGCAGGCTGATGGGCAGACGTTTCAATTCGGCAATCGAACTTGGGAAGAGTGGTTAAAGGCCGGTTTCGGAAAAGGCTCGGTTATCGAAGACCCACGATTTGCCAATCCGGGCACGGATAATTTTTCGATCACCGACAATTCATCTGTCGACAAAATTGGATTCATCGGTTTCGATGCAACCAAGAACGGATTGATTGAAAATGGATAAACGGTTTCGAGAGCATTATGGCAAAGGGATGTTCTATCAGTGCATCTTGTGTTTGAGCGTTCTTGCCGCCTCCCCAACTGCACATGCGGAAGAGATGTGGCCTGCATCCGGTATATTGGTAACAGAGCAACGGCTTGCAGTTCTGCAGAAGCGTGTCGAGCAAAAGCTCGAGCCGACATTTACAGCATTCCAACAGTTGCGCAAGGCGGCAGACAAGTGCCTGCAACTTGAGCCCAATGTGCCCGATGTTTGGTATGTCCCCGGGTACTATGACGACGCGCAAGGCCACATCAGTGCTAAAGAAGGGCTTATGAATGACGCGAATGGGAGCTACAAGCTGGCGCTGGTCTATCGCATAACCGGAGAACAAATCTATGCAAACAAGGCCGCGCAGATCATTCGCGCCTGGTCCAAACTTCAGAAGACCGAAACCAAAGACGATTCGTGTTTAAGTTTCAGTTACCATTTTCCGGCAATGATTCTTGCCGCAGACGTACTGGAATCCTATGAGGGCTGGACAGAGGAAGACCGCAAATCATTTAAGACTTTTGTGCGCGAAAAAGCCCTGCCCCTCAATACCATGTCAAGGAAAAATAATTGGGGTAACTGGGGATTGGTGTTTGTAACAGCCGCGGCGGTCTATTTGGAAGATCGTGAATTATTCAACTTATGCACAGAACGTTGGAAAGAGTTTATCGAACTCCAAATTGCAGATGACGGGCATTTAATCCATGAAGTTAACCGTGGTGAGGGCCGATACGGGATATGGTATTCGCACTTCTCGCTGATGCCACAGACTTTGGCCGCTGAAATCATGAAAAACCATGGCGTGGATCTTTTCGACTACACTTCACCCAGCGGTCATCAACTAAAAAAGGCTTTTCTATTGGCGGCCCAATGGGCAAATCATCAAGAAACCTTTCCTTACTATGACGGGAAGCCGGAAAAATTAGTTGCTCCGCACTATGTGAGTTATTTTGAGATATTAAACCGGCACTGGCCGGACGACAATGCAACAGAAATTCTTGAAAAGTTGCGACCGTTGTCGGCGAATCACTCCGCTCCCGCTTTGACCTTTACACACGGAGAGCCTCGATAACCAAAATATCGCCGATTATTTAGCAAGAAGGAATTGAACCATGCATAGAATAAGAACTTTCACAATCGTGCTTTGGATTATGGCCGCCGTTCCGGTTTTGCCGGTGTACGCGAACCAAGACGATTATCTCAAGGCAGTTCAGGCTTATGCCGACACAATGCTGGAGAAGGCAAGAGACACATACGGTTCGGAGCCATCACCGCTTTTCGCCTCGGCACTGAACCGCGAAACGTGCGCCCCTTTTTCCGGCGATGCATTGGCGGCCATTGAGAATATACCGCGTGAAACCTGGGGGATTCGTTCGCATGACCGGATGCTGACGGGCGGTAACCCGATGCACGACCAGAATCTCTATCAGATTCTGTATTGCCTAACATCTGTCACCGGCGAACAGCGATATGCCGATGAAGCCGATAAAACCTTGAAATGGTTCTTTATGCATTGTCAAAGTCCTCAAACCGGTTTAATGGCATGGGGAGAACATATCGGTTGGGATTTCAATACCGAGACGATCATCGATAAACCGGCGGGGACAACCCACGAGTTTTTCCGTCCGTGGATCTTGTGGGATCAATCGTACAAGCTGGCCCCGGCGGCGTGCGCGGATTTTGCCAAAGGTTTGTGGGAACATCAGATCGGAGACCAGACAACCGGGAATTTTTCGCGTCATGCAGCATGGGATAAGCACGGCCCCGGCAAGAATTCAGAGTACCCCCGTCACGGCGGTTTTTATATCGCCACATGGGCACAAGCATACCGGCATACAAAAGATCCTATTTATTTAAAGGCGATTGAGACTGTCTTAGATTATTTTGACGGACGCCGCAGCCCGAAAACAGGCGCTCTTCCCGCCGAAAGCGCCAAACGTTCGGAAGGAACTATCATTTGGCCGGAAAGCAATCTTTCATTGGCGATCGACCTTTGGAACAGCGCGAAGTTTGTTCCGGAAGCACTCGCTCAAAAGATGCTTCAAAGCGCCGCAGCATCCGACCGCACGTATTTGCGTCTGGCTCACGACTTAGGGCCGGATGGAAAAGGTTTTGTCAAAAGTGCTAACACGCACACGCTCGAACCACTGAGTTATTCGGATCCTTGGGCCACAGGTTACGGTGAAGATACGGAAGCGACTTTGTCTTTGCGGTGTTTATTGCGATATCACCAAATACACGATGAGGGATACAAGAAGCTGATCCTGGGTGCGGCGGAACGATACATAGAAAGCGAACCATTTATCGAATTCCCGGTTTATCCGGGCACACTCGGCGATGTGATTCTGCACATGCTGGGCGCCTATGAATTATCAGGTGATCGTAAGTTCCTGGAACGCGCGGAACATTTCGCCGCACTGGCAGACCAGCTCTTTTTGAAGGATTCGTCGATTCCACGCGCGACTTCGAAACACGATCATTACGAAGCGATTACGCGCGGGGATACTTTGATGATGTCGCTTTTACAGCTGTGGGCTGTCAAGAACAAAACAGAGTTTAATCCGCCGCTGGTTTATTGCGACCGGTAGAATAGAAGTCCTATTTGGATTCGGTTTCCAACTTAAAGACAGCGACATGAGGGCCCGGCGGTTCCTTTTGAAATTCTTCGGGAACCTCAATAACAACGCCTTCCCCATCCAGTTTCCATTCGAGTTTTTTGCTATCGCCAAGAACGCGGATCACGCTATCCGCCGCGGGCTGGAAGGAAGAGAGCCGGATTTGAGCGGGCAATTCATTGGTTTCTCCATCCATGAGATAGAAGGCATAAACGGTTCCGCCCCGGTGTGTGAAACAGATGTTGCCTTCACGATAGGGCGCGATGGGGCGTGTCTCGTAAATTGATTCGCCGCTATAGCGCATCCATTGGCCGATTTCTTTTAGGCGTGATATTGCAGTCTCATGCAAACGGCCATCCGGCCCCGGACCCGCATTCAAGAGAAGATTGCCGCCTTTGGCAACGATATTAACAAGCAACTGGATAAGTTCGCGTGTGGATTTGTAGGTATCATCCTCTTTGTATGACCACTGAGTCGCCATGGTCATACAGGTTTCCCACGGATAATCGGGGGGAACTTCAGGCACTTGCAGTTCGGGTGTGAGATAGTTTTCATATTTTCCGCCAACCGTACGGTCAACAACAATCAATTCCGGCTGATGTTTGCGGGCCATCGCCACCAGGCGATCCATATCGATATCCTGGTCGGGGGGACGCACTTGCCCGCCATCCAGCCAAAGGATATCGATGTCACCATATTGGGTTACAAGTTCTTCGATCTGACCGTGGACATATTCAACGAATTTCTCCCACTTTTCGGGTTGTTCATGGGTGTTGTAGTTGGGATTGCGGTCCGGTGCAGGCGCATCCGGGCTCCAATAATAAGGGCTGTGCCAATCGGACTTGGAGTAATAGACACCGATCTCAAATCCATGATGACGGAAGGTATCGAATAGAACTTTTGCCACATCAGCCCGGGGATCGGTGTGGAACGGGCAATCGGGGCCGGTAATCCGAAAATCAGTAAGTTTGGTATCGAACATGCAGAAACCATCGTGGTGCTTGGTTGTAAAAACGAAGTAGCGCATGCCTGCATATTTGGCCGCAGAGACCCACTCTTCAGGATTAAAGCGCACCGGATTAAAAGTTTCATTAAGTTTGAAGTAATCGGCTTTGAACTTTTCGATATCCTTGCCGCGTTCCACCCAGGCGGGCAAATCATCAGGACGCGCCCAGGTATCGACTTCAACAAGCGGCCAGGACTCAATACATCCCCACTGGCTGTAAATACCCCAATGAACAAAAAAGCCGAACTTCATGTCCTGCCATGCGGCAATACGTTCGGCCAGCCAAGGTTCTTGTTCTTCGGCATTTTGGGCGTGTGAGATACCGGACATCATACCTCCTAAGAAGAAAACCAGGAGACAAATTCGTAAGTGTTTCATATAAGTATTCATTTTCTAACAGTCCACAGAATTATGCATTCAATCGTATGCATTCAGTTTTTTTCTTCAGGTACAGGGCCGAGATTATTCTCAAAATTACTCATCCGGCTTGATAAACGCGCAACAATATCGGGATGCCGGCCAGCGAGGTTTGTTGTTTCCCCGGCATCTTCTTTTAAATTGAATAAGAGCGTTCCATACTCCAAGATTTCTCCGAAGACATTTCCCTTAAACGGCTTTAAAAGTTTCCAATCGCCGGAACGGATGGCTAGAAGTTTTTGTCCACGGTAAAAATAAAATTCACGGGGCTCTGAAGCTGCTGTATCAAACAAAAGGCCGCGAAGGTCTTTGCCATCCATGCTGCGGTCATGGGGAACCGTAGTCCCGGCGAGACGGGCAAGGGTTGGGAAAAAGTCGAGAGTGATTGCGGGCTGGTTATCCACACGGCCTGGAGAGATTTTTCCGGGCCAGCGCATGATACACGGTTCGCGCACGCCGCCTTCAAAAACTGTTCCCTTCCCGTTTCGGAGCAGGCCGGCGCTGCCCCCATTTTCACCTTCGGTTAGCCAAGGTCCATTATCGCTGGTAAAAATGACCAGTGTGTTTTCATCAAGTCCCAGCCGTTTGAGCGCGTCGAGAATTTGACCGGTGCTCCAGTCGATCTCTTCCACAACATCGCCATAGAGTCCCCTTTCGGATTTCCCCTTAAACTCTTTGGATGCAAACAAGGGGATATGCGGGAACGTGTGTGGCAAATAGAGAAAGAACGGCCCATCTTTCGATTCCTCGATAAAACGGATCGCTTCTTCCGTATAGCGTTTGGTTAGCGTGGTTTGATCGGCAGGCTGTTCGATAATTGTCTCGTCGCGCATAAGCGGTAAAGGTGGATCACCCCGCCTTTTCACTTCCATGTCATTGCTATACGGAATGCCATAGTACTGGTCGAAACCATGACGGGTCGGCAAGTGCGGAGGCAGATGACCAAGATGCCATTTGCCGATACACATGGTGCGGTAGCCACAAACCTGCAGGGCCTGGGCAATCGTAATTTCGCTGTCTTCGATTCCCACTTTCGAATTCGGAAACAGCACGCTGCTTAATCCACTCCGTACCGGATACCGCCCGGTAAGCAAACCCGCTCGCGATGGTGTACAAACACATGCGCAGGAATAGAATTCGTTAAGCTGTAATCCTTCGGCGGCCATGCGATCCAGACGCGGCGTTTTGATGACTTTCGAGCCGTAACAACCAAGATCGCCATATCCTAAATCGTCGACAAATATGAGAACGATGTTCGGTTTCTGTGAATCATCCGCTCTCACATTTCCCGGAACCGTGAAACATGCAGCCGTAGCCGCGCTCATTGTCTTAAGAGCATCGCGTCTGTTGTATCGTTTGGACAACATTGGAATACCTCACTACGACAACAGTTCGGAATGGAATTCAAATGATAACATATTCCTTTACAAAGCGTATGCCCCCAACAAAACAAGACGGGCCATGTATTCCATAAGCAGTGGGGGCGGCATAGACTTCGGAAAAGGAGATTTGAGCCGATGCCCATTCCCAAACAGACAACGGTCCTTTGCCAGCGCGAAACCGGCATTCCGGAAAAAGTCATTCAAGTGGAAACGTGGGATATGCCCGAACCGGGCAAGGATCAGGTTCTGCTCAAGATGGAGGCCGCGCCGATCAATCCGGCGGACATCAATATGCTCGAAGGGCGGTACGCGTTTCAACCTCCATTGCCCGCAGTTTTAGGGCTTGAGGGAATTGGGACAATCGAAGCGGTTGGAGACGGCGTTAAAGATATCACTCCCGGACAAAGAGCGATTGTACCGCGCGCTGTAGGTACTTGGTGCCAGTACCGTATCGCCGATGCAGATCAAGTGATTGTGGTTCCGAAAAGTATCGATATCGAACAGGCCGCCATGATCAGTGTGAATCCGCCGACCGCATGGAGAATGTTGGAAGATTTTGTGGTTCTGCGATCCGGGGATTGGATTGTGCAGAATGCTGCGAATGCAGGCGTGGGGCGTTGTGTTATCGCAATCGCACATCAACGCGGGCTGAGAACGATTAACATTATTCGTAATCCGGAACAGATCGCTGAACTCAAAGAGACGGGCGCGGATATCGTTATCACGGAAGAGGAGTTGCTGGACAAAAAGTTGAAGCAGATTGTAGCAGACAAGGAAATCCTGCTGGGGCTTAATGCGGTCGGCGGCGCAAACGCGCATGAAATGTCCAAATGTATCTCTCGCCATGGCACAATGGTGACCTATGGCGCGATGAGCAAAAAGCCGCTTCAAATCAGCAACGCGTTGTTGATTTTCAAAGATATTCGTTTTGTCGGATTCGGACTTGGCGACTGGTTTCAAGTTTCCTCCAAACAAGATAAAGAAAAAATGTTTGCCACGATTTTCGAGATGGCCGAGAAGGGATCGCTGGATGTTCCTGTAGAAAAGACTTACCCGTTACGGGCGGCAACCGAAGCGATCATTCATGCTCAGCGTGACAAGCGAAAAGGAAAAATCCTTTTCCGTATGAGTTGATTCAAGAAATTCGTCAGGTTATTTTCACGCGGATATTCCGATTGGCAAAACCGCGCAGGGGTATGATACACTCGCGCCATGTATATTGACGCAATAATCGCGAGGTGTCTTACTTATGCGCTCTGTTCTTCTTTGTTCTCTCCTATCAGTTTTTGTATTCACTCTCATAGCGCCGGTTCAAGGCGAGGAATCGCTTGAAATGCCAATGCCTGCCTTTAAAGGTTCCGCAACACCACCCGAAGGCAAATGGGTGCTTTGGTACCATCAACCGGCACCCGATTGGAATGAAGCCTTGCCCGTGGGGAACGGAAGACTGGGAGCCATGGTCTTTGGGACACCTTTTGAAGAACGTTTGCAGCTGAATGAAGACACGCTCTGGGATGGTTATCCGCGTGATCGTATCAACCCCAAATCACTTGAAGCCCTGCCGGAGATACGCCGTTTGTTATTTGCAGATGAAAACGAAAAAGCCGCGGCTCTTGCCAATGAAACCATGATGGGGATCCCGGACCGGATCCTATCTTATCAATCCCTCGGCGATCTGCACCTCGAACTTCCGTTTGCATCTGAAATTTCGGATTACATTCGTTGGTTGGATATGGATACGGGATTGGCCGGTGTTCAGTACACCGCGAACGGAACAACTTATACACGTGAGGTTTTCGCTACGGCTCCCGGCAATGCAATCGTAATGCGTATCGCCGCCGATAAACCGGGTGCGCTCGATCTCCGGATCGGGATTTCACGTCAACAGGACGCACAATACCTGAGCGAAGACGTAAACCGTCTGATTTTGCGCGGACAGATCAGTACACGTCACCATGAGACCAACGAAGTCGTGGGGATGAAATTCGAGTCGCATATCCTTGTGACATCAAACGGGGGAAAAATCTACAACCATAACGGCGTATTGCGTATCAAGGGCGCAGATGATGTCGTCCTCAAGCTGACCGCCGCCACCAATTACCGGGAAGAGAATCCTGAACAGCAATGCAGAGACGACATCGATGCGATTGCGCGGAAATCATACGATGCGCTGAAGGCTGAACATATTGAGGATCATCAGAGTTTCTTCCGGCGTGTGGATATCGATCTCGGACCGAATACAAAATCCGCCATACCCACCGACGAACGTTTGGCAGCGGTTAAGAACGGTGAAGACGATCCGCATTTGGTAGCCCAGTATTTTCAGTTGGGGAGATATTTGCTGATAGGCTCATCGCGGCCCGGGTGCATGCCCGCGAATCTTCAGGGGCTTTGGAATGAGCATATGGACGCGCCCTGGAACAGCGATTATCACACCAATATCAATCTGCAGATGAATTACTGGCCTGCCGAAGTGACGAATTTGGGCGATTGCCAGGTGCCGCTTGTCGACTATATGGAGTCACTGGTTGCCTCGGGCGGGCAAACAGCGGAAAAGATGTACGGATGCCGGGGCTGGGTTGTACATCATCTTTCCGATGTGTGGGGCTTCACAGTTCCGGCGGATGGTGTTTGGGGAATTTGGCCGGTTGGTGCGGCGTGGCTCTGTCAGCATCCCTACGAGCATTATCTATTCAGCGGCGATAAAGAATTTTTAGCCAAACGCGGGTACCCACTCATGAAGGGCGGGGCTGAATTTATGCTGGATTTTTTGGTCGAAGATGAAAACGGCCATCTTGTGACCAATCCTTCTCACTCGCCGGAGAATTCCTTCTTTTTGCCCAACGGCAAACGAGCCATGTTTACTTATGCCGCCACGATGGACCTGGCGATTATTCGCGATCTGTTTGGAAACTGCATCGAGGCCAGTGAGATTCTGGGCATCGATAAAGAATTCCGGAATCAACTCAAAAGCGCTTTGGAAAAGCTGGCTCCTTATCAGATCAGTAAAAAGAGCGGACGGCTTCAAGAATGGATCAAAGACTACGATGAACCGGAACCGGGCCACCGGCATATGTCACATCTGTACGGAATTCATCCCGGTCATTCCATCACTTTGCGGGGCACACCCGAATTAGCCCAAGCGGTGCGGAAATCCCTGGAATACAGGCTGTCGCATGGCGGCGGACATACGGGATGGAGCCGGGCTTGGATTATCAGTTTCTTTGCTCGATTGGAAGACGCCGAAAAGGCACATGAGAACCTTCATGGGCTATTGGCAAAATCCACGCAGCCCAACCTGTTCGATACGCATCCGCCGTTTCAGATTGACGGTAACTTCGGCGGTACGGCGGGGATCGCCGAAATGCTTTTGCAGAGCCATGCCGGTGAAGTCAGTATCCTCCCTGCTCTGCCCCAAACATGGCCTGATGGAGCTTTTCGCGGACTGCGGGCGCGCGGCGGTTATACAGTGGATTTGGAATGGACAAACGGCAAGCCGAAAATTGCGGAGCTGCAGGCGATCCAGGACGGTGATTGCAGACTGCGTGTCCCCCAAGGCACACAAGTAACAAAGATTGAAAGCCAAGGGAAAATGGTCCGTTTTAACCAATCGAAAGAAGACAAGCAAGTCGTTGATTTTCAAACACAAGCGGGCAAGGAATATCGGATTGAGTTTCAATAAGCGAGAAGGACAGGCCAAGGATGGCAAAGACTACTTTTGGCCATCAATGCCATAAGATCGGATCCACAATCCAACCTTCTGTGGAATCGCAGTCGTGCGGGATTCCATAATTGTTTTTGACTTGGCATGAAGCCCAAGCGGTTTGCACGGCACAGAGGATTGCATCAAGTAAATCGGCCCCCGGATCATCAACCAATTCCTGGCGGATCGGGGCGATGTTTTCGAGCAAAATGCCATATCGCTCCTGGATTGTTTTGGTTTGCAGGGCGGAGAGAATCCGTTTTCGCACCAGTTGTTGCGTTTCGCTCTGTTTATGTCTTGCATCATTCTTATAGCTAGCATTTCCCGCACAAAAGCGGGCAACCAAGGCCGGATAAACTTCGATAGCGATACGTTTGTCCTCTGTAGGGCGGCAAGGGAGTACACTGATCGGAGAAGATAAGAGACGAGGCGCGCCGCGAAAAAACATTCTTCCAACAGGAACTCCATAAACCATCATCGGACTGCATGCACGAGCGAGGCGGTCGGTCTCACGCAGATGCTGCTTATCTCCCTCAGGGCGGTCTTTTCGGTAATCATCCAGAATATGTACAAAGTCACGAATCGACATTTTGGAGACAGTATCGACATAACGAGTCCAGTGAAGCGGCCATCCCGCATTTTCCAGGAATTTACGAGGCTGCCCGAAAGGGAAATCGAGCCCAAGCAGCCAAGGCCCGGGCTCGTGCAGAAGTTCATCAAATTCTTTCCAGGAATAGAAAAGACGCAATTGGTCCAAAAAAAGCCGATTGCCACGCAAAAAACAAGAGGCACAGGTGATAGGCTTTTTCGGCCCGGGCGCACTCGTGAAATCGACGCCGAAAATCTTCATGGCTCGATTTTACCGGATCCCGGAACACATAGAAAGAATTATTGTCACCCAATCCGATGGATAATTTGTTGGCTCGAGCCTATCCCCTGGAGTTTTCCGGAGGTTAGAAATTCACGTTCTGTGGAAATTCACGCCATTTGCGAGCGTCTATTTTGAATCCACTCAACCCAATCGGCGACACCTTCGCCGGTTTTGGTGGATGTTTCGATGATGGGGACTTTGGGATTAACTTTGGCGACATTGGCCCGGAATACATCCAGATCGAAATCGAGATAAGGAAGCAGGTCGATCTTTGTCAGCACGACCAACTCGCTCTCTTCAAAAACCAAGGGGTATTTCAACGGTTTTTCGTGGCCCTCGGCCGTGCTCAGGATTGTAATTTTTGCGTGTTCACCGATATCGAATTCAGCCGGACAAACCAGATTGCCAACGTTTTCCACGAATAAAACTTCACACGTATCCAACGAGAAACCTTCAAACGCTTTATGAATGAGATGGGCGTCGATATGACAACTATTACCGGTGGTGATTTGGACAACATCGACGCCGCATTGGCCGATACGTTCGGCATCACAAGATGTAGCCACATCGCCTTCCATAACAAAGAAACGTTCGGGCTGGCCCATCGCCTGGAATGTCTTCTCGAGCAGGGTGGTTTTTCCCGAACCGGGAGAGCCGATCAGGTTCAGCGCCAGGACATTTTTCTCCGCCAGTAAGGCTCTATTTCTTTCGGCCCAAGCATCGTTGGCCTTCATGATTTGTTCAACAACTTTGATTTCAGCCATTATGAAAACTCCAATAAATCAATTTCAAGTTCTTTGCCCCGGATCACGGTAACATCGAGCCCGCCGCATTTCGGACAGATCAGGAACGGTTCTTCCAGGTCCTCTTCGGCGCCACAAGAAGCGCAGGAAACGGCGATCGGGACAAAGTCGATTTCGATAGCCGCCGATGCGGCCGGTGTATTCTCAAGAACAACACCCAATCCGAATTCCAGGGAATCTTTGACAATGGCCCGGTAGCGGCCAATACGCAAATGGATGCGTGTAAGGTTTTTTCCGGGGTATTCCTTCGATTTTTCTTCAATTATCTCGGCAATCGCTTGCGCAATCGAAAACTCATGCATCGTTCTTTAATTGTACCCAATTTCTACGATTCCGTAGTGGCACCCAAAGTGAAGATTGGCCTTGCGGTGAATCAGCCGCGTCCCAATTCTTTGGAGCGGGCTGTGGCCCTTTGCACGACTTCCAGCATCATTTCTGTAGCCTTGCTCTCTTTAAGTGCGGAGAGCCCGGCCTCTGTCGTGCCGCCCGGTGTGGCCACCTTCTTCACCAGATCCATACAGTCTTCTGTGGTTTCCTGGAGCACACGGGCAGAACCGTAAAGGGTTTCCACCACCAATTTCCGGGCAACGGCGGGCTCCAAGCCTACCTGCTCTGCGGCAGAAATAAACGCTCCGGCCAGGTAGAAAAGATAGCCCGGTCCGCTGCCGGACACGGCTGTCACGGCATCTTGGAGGTTCTCGGGCACCTCAACAACCTCTCCGACCGATGAAAGTACATCGCACACCCAACGGCGGCTACATTCTTGGACACCTTCGCCAAAGGTTGCGGCACTCACCGAAGCCCCCACACGAGCACATAAGTTAGGCATAACCCGGACGAGTTTGGGCTCGGGCCCAAGTGCGGCCGCAAGGCGTTCCAGGCTTTGCCCGGCCAGGATGGATACGACAGTGTGATTTGAAGTTAGCTGTGGTTTCAAAGCCTCACCGGCCTCAGCCAGGTGTTTGGGCTTTACGGCCAACAACAATGTGGGGCTAAAAGCGGGCAGTTCGGAAAGGCTATCGGTTACTTGAATGCCATAGCGCTCCGTCAAGGCGGTCCGGCGCTCTTCAAGGATATCGCAGACCAAAATTTGTTTCGGGGAACAGATTTCTTTTGCCACCAATCCGGCGACAATAGCCTCAGCCATGTTTCCGCCACCGGCAAATGCAATGGATTTCGCGCAATCGTTCATTCTGATTTCCTAATTTCTCGGCAACCACAAAGGGGCCAAAAGTTGAAAGAAGTTGAAGAAGGTGCAGTTTCGCACGGTTCTGACGATACTGGTAGGATATAAATTACAGTAAAAGTGGAACAACAGGTCTGTATGGAAGCCGGAAGGCGGCTCGACAGCATGCGATTCTCAGAAGCCTTGGACTGGTTTGAAAATCACCTTCAACGTGAAGAAGGCGCGTCGATGCACACGTGCGAAAATTATCTGCGCGATATCCGCCAGTTTGCCTCCTACCTTCTAGAAAATGGCGCAGCAGGAGGTGAATTGGACGAGGTGGATGTCAGCCGAATCGACGCCGTAGACATCAAAAGTTTCGTTTCCTTTTTGCTCGATACCGGGCGTGTCCCCCGGTCCATCAACCGCAAACTATCGGCATTGCGCAAATTCTTTAGTTTTTTAAAAATCGGCAACCATATCGCTAAGGATCCTTGCGCAAAGATTCGGGGGCTCAAGCAGCAAAAACGTCTGCCGGTCTTTTTAGATGAAGACCGGACAACAGCCTTGGTCGAAGCCCCAGCAGAGGATTTTGAAACCAATCCTTTATTGCGGCTGCGGGACGCGGCGATGTTCGAGGTCCTATACAGCACAGGGATGCGTGTGTCTTCCCTGGCCGGTCTCAATGTCTCCGATTACATCCCCGGAGACTCTTTGCTGCAAATCAAAACCAAGGGTGGCGGTGAGCAGGTCGTGCCGGTAGGACAGGCCGCTGATGAAGCGCTCCGGGCCTATTTGGGGCGCCGCGCAGAGTTTTTTCAAAGCAAGGGCAGACTATCGGGCGGGCGTGGCAAGCAGAGCCGAACAGCCCTCTTTTTGGGCAGCGGGGGAACGCGGCTGACGACACGCGCGATCCAGTACAGGTTGCGCCGCTATGTGCTGGCTTTGGGTTTGGGCGAGGTCACTCCGCACACACTTAGGCACTCATGTGCCACCCATCTCCTGGATCGCGGAGCCGACCTGCGCTTTGTTCAGGATTTGCTCGGGCACAGAAGCCTGGCAACAACAGAGCATTACACTCATGTGACTCTTTCCCGCCTGCGCCAGGCCTATGACGTGGCACACCCAAGAGCATCCGGCACCAAAACGCCGGACAGGCGATAGTAACGATCCGCCGTTCGGGAGAGATATTACACAATTCAGCTGTCAATAGCCGGGATGGGCCAGGCGTTCTTTATCTGTCTATAAGGATTCCGTGCCACGGCTCAGGATGTTCAGATAGTCCCGATAAACGAATATGCGTCTGCGCTGTTTTTGCGTAATTTCCTGAAGAATACCGAGCCGCTCCAAATGATGAATTGATTTGGCTACTGTGGGTGCAGATAAACAGAGTTTTTGCGCTGTATCCGGGATAGAAATAATGGGCTTTTGTTGAAGATGTTGATGGACGCGCAGGGCAGATGAGGCCGGCCGGCCAATACTCTCGACTTTCTTTTGGTCTGCTTCAAAAAGACTTAGTATCTCTCGCGCGGCTTCGGCCGCCTGTAACGATGTCTCGGTAATTCCATTTAGGAAGAACTCAAGCCAAATTTCCCAATCTCCATTTTCGCGGACTCGCTGAAGCAGCTCGTAATACCGATGGCGTCTCGTTTTAAAGTAGAGGCTTAAATAAAGACTTGGCTCTTTCAGAATATTTTGCGTGCAGAGAAGGAACGTAATTAAAAGTCTCCCGAGACGTCCATTGCCATCGAGAAACGAGTGGATGGTCTCAAACTGGACATGAATGAGGCCAATTTTAACGAGCGCCGGAATCTCAGGCGTCTCCAGATGGATGAATTTCTCCATATCCGACATCAAGTCAAGCACCCGTTCAGGAGGTGGAGGGACATAGAGAGCATTACCGGGGCGTGTTCCACTTATCCAATTTTGCGAACGACGAAATTCGCCGGGCTGCTTCACACTGCCCCGCCCTTTAGACAATAAAATTTCATGAATTTCGCGGATGAGACGCAATGAAACAGGAAATCCTCTTTGGATTTGGGAAAGGCCATGATTCATGGCCGCAACATAATTCGAAACCTCCAAAACATCATCAAGCGGTACTCCCGGTGTCTTCTCATTCTCATAAAGCAAAAGGTCCGAGAGAGAAGATTGCGTCCCTTCGATTTGAGAGGACAACAGAGCTTCTTTGCGGATATACATGTAGAGGAAGAGTGGTGTATCAGGGAGAATCGAGGTCACACCATCCAAATGACCGAGGGCACGATTTGCGCTATCCAGAAGCGGATGAAGCTTATCCATACGGATAGGCGGTTTGGGAGGCAGTGGAGGTGGAACATAAGCCTTCACTTTTTCTCCAGCCGTAGAAATGGTCACCCAATGACCCAGACGAGACGATTTGGATTCCGGTGTCATCTTATTTAGACGATCACTTTCTTGGAACAGGTTTCAAAATTCTTAGCCAGATTCTCTAAGGCTCAACCAAAGCTTATTCAGAAGATTAAACGGCTCGGCAGAAGCCTCGCCTTCCCTGTCTTTCGTAAGAAAGATCTTTATAAGCAGCTCTGGACCATTCATAACGAAAGGATATCGATAAATCCTTTCGTTACTTATATGCTAACGAAAGTTTCGCGCCAATGGCAAGCGTTCTCTACGCAGTTATACGGTCATGTGTAATCGATGGGACCTGGCTACTGGACCCTATCGTCTTCAGGTCTTTTAGAGAATCAGCTTTTTTATTCCTCAGGGGATTGGGAAACGGGAGTTTCTTCAGTTTCTTGGGGAGGTTCAGATTCTTCCGGGCTCCGGTCTTCTTGGGTGTCCTGAACCTCTTGGCCTTCTTGATCGTCATCAGCCTGTTCGGCAGGCTTGATTGCGCCGTAATCAGACGGCCCGGCATCGGGATGGCGGACAATCCAGATATCCGCTTTAGAGGTTTCTTGCACTCCGACAATTACATGTAGACGAACAAGTTCGAGGACCGCCAAAAAGACCACGATGATCTCAAGTTTGCTACGCATGGTCTTTAAGTAACTGGGCAGATGCAATTTGCCTACCGTGTTCAAGAAGGATTCAAGTTCGATCATCTTCTCGTCCACAGAATAGCTTTCATCTTCAATCGTGGGCAATTCCGTTTCATCGAGATCGGCAATGATCCGCTTGAACGTTTCATAAAGATCGTAAACCGAAACCTCGGCATACTCGATAACGTCTTTGGCCTTTTCCGGTGTGGCTCCGATCCGAGGAACGACCTTATCGGCTTCTTCACGGCGCATCCGCAAATCCTCAGCGGCCTGCCTAAAGCGCTCGTAATCCAATTGCCGCTGCCGGAGCAGGTCATCGGAGATTTCCTCTTCAATCTCCTCAATAACCTCTTCACGGGGGAGCAATGAACGGGATTTATAGCGGACCAGTGTGCTGGCCAGGACAAGATACTCGCCAGCCAGGTCAAGATTCTTTTCTTCCCAACTGCGAATCAGATCCAGGTAGGCATGGGTAATCTGAGAGATAGGGACTTTTTGGATGTCCATCTCATGTGTGGCAATCAGATTGACCAAAAGATCCAATGGGCCTGTAAATCCATCGATTTCAACAGGAAGGTGAAGCTCCGCATCTTCGCTTTCTGCATCCCCAAGGTCAAAAACAGATCCGCCCTCTGCTTTCTCTTCGGAATCCTGCGTTTCGGATTTCGATTCGGATTCATCAGAATTGGCCTCTTGATTTTCAGCAGCCTCCTGCCCCTCATCATCCATCTGTGGTTGACTATCTAAATCCACACCCAAAGAGCCATCCGAAGGGGTACCGGCATGGGGTGTGTCAATTATCTCTTCTGGCCGTTCTTGCTCGCTCATTCGCGTCCTATTCACGACTGACAAAAATACTCCGCCCCCTTATGGCGGAGTTTAACCTCAAGATTGCCACGAGGGGCACCTTCCGCCAAGCGTAGATGGTAGCAGGCAAAAATGGAGAGAATGGCCCATGGGCCGCGGCAAAGCCGTAACGATCAGGCTGCAGGAAGTAAGACAGTCCACTCAGGAACCAAAAGATGCACAAAGGGGGAGATAATCATACTGACAATGCTGATATCAAATACTAACGACATCAAAATTAGCCCTCCAATGACATAAATTCCGTAACGACGGGCTTCCAGCACTTTGGATACATTTTGCGGAGAGACCAATCCGAGCAGAATTTTCTCACCATCAAGTGGATAGAAAGGCAATAAATTGAAGATGGCCAAAACGAGGTTGATATAAATGCCTAGTTCAAAAACCGTGCGAATAGCCATTAGCTGATTCTGTGAGCCATTATCGTACATGGATTGAATCAGTGCCTGGGGAAACAGATAAAGAACTGACGAGAGCGCAATCGCGAAGAGAAGATTGCTGATCGGCCCGGCTGCGGCAATCCAGAGTTGGTCACGCCGGGGATTTTTAAGATTGCGGAAATCTACGGGAACAGGTTTACCCCACCCGAATCCACCAAGCAAAATAAAAATGGTCCCGGCCGGATCGAGGTGCGCTGGGGGATAAAGCGTCAGCCGTCCCATTCGCTTGGCCGTATCATCCCCTAACTGGTAGGCAGCCCATCCATGGGAAAACTCATGGATGGTGAAGGCAATCAGAAGCACAATGATTACCAAGATGCCGACTGCCGGATTTGAAACCAATAAAGCCAGGAGCATGTGTTTCCTCGAAATATACGCAGGCTGTGCAATCGCCGGGCCTAGACCGTTTGGGGACCATTCCCGGTACAAAAACAGTTGTTTCCAACTGTACGATTCCAATGCGACCGTACCGGCGGACGGGCGGTGTTGCTAGCCTGTTCGAGCCGTACTCTGCTCGAATCGATATGATGAGACTACGGCACGTTGCCTCAACACCGAAGACTTCCAAATAGACTTTGTCATGCAGAATCCTCTAACTGAAATCGAAGCAAAAACCCTGTTACGGGAAGCAAAAGAAATGGGCTTCTCCGACCGGCAGCTGGCCCATCTTTGGGGAGGGACCGAGGCGGAAATCTCCCGTCTGCGCCATGACTGGGGCATTACGCCAGTCTATAAGGTGGTTGATACCTGCGCGGCGGAATTTGAAGCCTATACGCCTTATTACTACTCGACCTACGAACAAGAGTGCGAAATACGTCCCTGCGACAAAGAAAAGATCATCATACTCGGCGGCGGTCCGAACCGAATCGGACAAGGTATCGAGTTCGATTACTGTTGCTGTCATGCGGTCTTCGCTCTCCGGGAGTTGGGCTATGAGACCATTATGGTCAACTCCAATCCGGAGACAGTATCAACAGACTATGACACGGCGGACCGGCTCTATTTTGAACCGCTGACGTTTGAAGATGTGATGCATCTTGTTGAGGCCGAGAAGCCTAAAGGTGTCATCATTCAATTTGGCGGACAAACCCCGCTCAAACTGGCTGTTCCTCTGGAACGCGCAGGTGTTCCTATTCTTGGCACCAGCCCGGACAGCATCGATTTGGCTGAAGACCGTAAACGATTCGGAGCACTCATCGAGGAACTTGGCATACGTCAACCCGACAACGGCACGGCAACATCTTACGAAGAGGCCCGGGTGATCGTGGCCAAGATCGGCTATCCGGTTTTGGTTCGTCCCAGTTATGTCCTTGGTGGCCGGGCCATGGAGATTGTGTTCGATGAGGCTGCCTTGAAGCGCTATTTCACTGAGGCGGTGCAGGCCTCTCCCGATCACCCCGTATTGGTAGACCGCTACCTTGAAGACGCCATCGAGATCGATGTGGATGCGGTCGGCGACGGCGAGCGGGTTTATATCGGCGGGATTATGGAACACATTGAATACGCCGGTGTGCACTCCGGCGACAGCGCCTGTGTTATCCCCCCCCGGTCATTGAGCGAGAGAGTTATCGAGACGATTAAAGAAAACACCCGCAAGCTGGCGCTTCGACTCAATGTTCGCGGACTCATCAACATTCAATACGCTGTTGCACGCTATCGCGGTCAAGATCAAGTTTTTGTTTTAGAGGTCAATCCGCGGGCTTCACGGACGGTTCCCTTCGTGAGCAAGGCCACCGGCGTACCGCTGGCAAAAGTGGCGGTTAAGGCCGCGATTGGTGTGACATTGGATGAACAGGGGCTGGGCGATTGCTATGCCGTGAATCACCAATCCGTAAAGGAAGCGGTTTTGCCCTTCGTCAAATTCCCGAATGTCGATCCCTTACTCGGCCCGGAGATGCGCTCGACCGGCGAAGTCATGGGCATCGATACAGACTTCGGGATGGCCTATGCAAAGTCCCAGATGGGTCCCGGTACACGCCTGCCATCGGCCGAGAACGCAGCCAAGGGGCTTGGTGCGCGTAAGATTATTCTTAGTGTACGGGATTCGCATAAAGAAGCGGCCGTCGGTATCGCCGGATCATTTGTGGCGATGGGTTTTGAAGTGCTGGCATCGACCGGTACTCATGAGTTTTTGCATCGCCGGGGTATTCCGAGTACGCGCATCTTTAAGGTGCACGAAGGATCACCGAATTTTGTGGATGTCATGCATTCCGGGGAAGTCGGTTTGGTGATCAATACACCTATGGGTGAGGCATCCGCATATGACGAGAAATCCTTACGGAGGTGTGCCGTGGAGAGCGGTATCCCCTACGCGACTACCATTGCGGCGGCTCATGCTGCAATTGAGGGGATTGTCTCGATGCGCGAGCAGAAGCTCTCCGTTAAAGCCATCCAGGATTATTACGTCTAGTAGACCAAGGCAACCGGCTCAGATTCTCAAAGTCAACGAACCGAAGCGCCACTCTAACCCATGTTAATAGTTTGAGAGTTTATCTGCGTTTAAGGATCGCCAAGTCCAACATACAATCGACACTCACTCTACGAGACTCTTGGGATTCATGGACAAGATCGGGATGCTCGCGGGCAATTTGCCATAAATCATCGTACATCGGTTCAGGTATTGGCGGTCCTTTTAAGATATCGGCCGGAGCGGGAGAAAACTCCCGGATAATCGTATCGAATTCTTGGGCATTATTGATGATATAGGGAACACGAAACTTCCCGTGGCCGATATGGACGGCGCGGGTCGGCAACGACTGATCCAAATGGACGCGGATGCGAAGCACAAGCATCTTTTCCGTGACGCGATAAAGTTCTTGAAGGCCACTACGCCAATTTTCGACATGCATTAAAACATCGGTTGAAAAAACAACGGGAAACGAATCATCGGGGAAAGCCAATTCACGCACATCCATGCGAAGCGTATCCAATGCGGGAAACGCTTTTTTAGTCTTTTTGACCATGGCCGGTGTGATATCGACGGCTGCATAACGGGAGACATCGGCAAAAGGCCGTAACGAACCATAATACCCTCCAGCAGCACATCCCACTTCAAGCAACCGTTGACCGGGCTTATGTCCGGCAAGCACCATTCGACAAATACTCTTGCGTATCCGCCCTCGTTTAATTTGCGAAAAAAATGCTTCAAAAGGCAGGTTTTGCTTTGTAATTAATTCCTGCACATCATCATATTGAGATACGGCAGCGTCCACATCCCAAGGCGTGACTCTGTCCTCTTTCCGGTAAAGATCAATCAGGGCATACAAATCTTGATGTGTGGAAATATCAGGGCCGAGTTCCCGCGCTTCGGAAAAAAAGGACACCATCTCTTCAGTGCGTCCCATTAGGCTGCACAACGCCCCCATGGAAGCCAAGATTTTGGAACGCTCCCGTTTGGTTAAGTTCGTGCCGGACTGCAAACGTTGAGTCAGTTCATCAAGTTGTATTTGCCATTGTTGCTGTTGTTGGAAGGTCGAAGTAAAATCCATTTGCGGGCACAAAAAGCGGTATTAATTGAAAAAGAGTTTTTTCCTCAATCTTTTAGCGATTCAACATTCTATCATACAATTGCAAGAATTAAGCGTATAACCGGGGAGACCATAAAGGCTGAATATCATCCGCAGGAGTCTTTATGATTGCTATTCATCAATCCGGCGGACAACCGGCAAGCCCTTTGGAGCCTTGCCGAATCGCGTCTGATCGCCGCCGGAGCCAAGCCCTTTTCGGGCTTTATGGGATTGCAGCCGCAATCCCCGCCGGGCAGGGCGGGCTCTGCGCTGATCGTTGGGCTTTCCGGACACGGTTGTCCTGAGCCTCATACGTACATTGTTAATGCCAAAATCGTCTCCACTTCCGATTTCGCGGCTTCGAGTAGAAGCATAAGTAAATCCCGCCAAAGCAATCCCGGCAATATTGGCAACCATGTCAGCCAGTTCGTAATTGCCATATCCCATACGGTCAATAAATTCCTTTGCTAATCCAACAAAGGCCGCCCCAACGGCGCTTACTACCAATACTAGAACGAGAACCCGTCTCGCTCGCACTTGGGCGGATGCAATCATCCACATCGGCAGACCATTGGCATTCCTGCGTGCCCCTAAAAGAGCTAACGCGGTAAAGGCAATCACAAACGAAACAACAAAATGCAGGACTTTATCCATGTGCCAGGCGTTTACTCCGAATGACAATCGATAAATAGCCGACTCTCACATCAACGATACTACAGACGGCCTATTCTTTTACCCACTGCGCACGATACTCGATTGTATCAAACAAAGCCAATCCCACACGTGTATACCCTTCGACTTCAACGAGGTTTTTAACTCGCCCGCAGAAAATCGTGAGATTTCCGGCTTCCGCATCGCCCATACAAATGGTGGGAAAGACAAGGCGGAGTTCCTGCTGAGGCTTAAAACTTTCCGTTGTATAAAGCCCCACTCCGGAAAAACGAACGAGATCAATATCATCGGTAATACCGCCAATCCATTTGCCATCCAAAAACTCATCGGAGAGCACGATGTTATAGAGCAAAGGAAGAGCGACCTGATGGCGGGTGGCACGACGGCGGCGTACCGTTGTCCCGCACTCAAAGCAGCTATGGGCGCCCGTACGCAGAATTGCCCCACAATTGGGGCAGCGTTCATCTTTGGCCTTGGCATTCAGCCCGGCCAAATTAACCTTCGGCTTCTGCCGGACCTCCGATTCGACATCGATATATCCCAACTCATCTTCGTATTCGTAGATTTCAAAACGACGGTCAAGTTGCGTTTTTCGGAGGAGATCCAGAATCGGACCGGGTACTTTTAAGAACTTAAGGGAGCCACCGGCACGATTGCGGCGTTGAAGTTCGCGAATGAAGCTTTTGAGAGCCTCCGGCCGAATGCGAGTCACATCGCCCAAATTGAGCACAATGGTTTCTTCGGCGGGGATATGCTTAAAGCCACGCTCAAGGACGACCAGTTCCTGTCCCTGCAAAGGACCTGTGAGGTCAAGAATCGAAAGTTGGCCTTTTCGCCTGCGCTTGATCTTCATGATGCATCCCGCTGACTAGCAGATCACCATCGCACATTTTTTCAAAGTTTGTAGGGTTGCGCGGGGCGATAGTTCTCCGCCCCCCCATAGGCATGGTAGGCGTACGCTCCGGTCTCACGATACGGGAGATCGTTCACCACAAAGCCAAAGATTTCCCCGCCAGCCGTACGAATTCGCTCGGCCCCAGCCTGCGCCGCCTCCCGTTTGGTTTTGCCAAACCGGGCGACCAGAATTGTGCCATCCATATATCTCGACATAACCGCCGGATCGGCGGCACATAAGGCGGGCGGCGAATCGAAAATGACAAAGTCAAAACGATCCTCCAATCCGGCTAAGGTTTGTGTGAACATTTCCGAAACAAACAAATTCGATGGCGATTCATCGGCTACACCCGCGGATAAAAATGAAAGACGGGGTACATCGGTGTCCAACAGACACTCATCCAATTCATCATGTTCCTCGAGAACCTCCGCCAATCCCGGACTGAGCGGATGCCCAAAGGCCTTGTGAAGGCTTGGGCTACGGATATCCGCATCTATCAAAGCGACTCTCTTGCCGGCATGCGCTATGACAATGGCAAGATTGAGGGCAACCGTGCTTTTTCCTTCTTGAGGCTCAGAACTGGTGATTAAAATCTTTTTAAAGGGCCTTTGCAGGCCGGCAAAAAGAATCGAAGAACGTAAGGCATTAAACGCTTCCGTGGTCGGACCGTGCGGCTCCACTTCCATAGCACGAATGATCTCGCTTCCATGCCCTTCCAGATGGATTTTAAAACGAGAAATGGCACCCAAGGAAGCGCATCCCATGTAGCGCTCAACCTCGATGGGAGTTCGAATCGTCGTATCGTAATAATCAATTGTGAAGGCAATCACAAATCCGATGCTTAGACTCCCCAACACAATCAGAATCATGTTGGCCATCAATCCTCGATTGTTGGGCCGGATAGGGACTTCGGCACGTTCGACAATTTCATATGTCTCGCCACCGGCGACATCTTGAGTGGCTAGAGCGCTTCCCCGAGCCTGCTGTAATGATGTATCCAGTTCACGTGCACGCTCTCGAAGAGAATCGCGTTGCTCTTCCAGACGGTTGAGTTCTTGTTGCTGTTCGTCACGCTGGAATTTTTCAGTAATCAAATCTTTTTGTTCAAGTTCCAGTTCCCGTAATTCCTGGGCGCTACGCGTGACTTCAGCTGCGCATTTTTCGACAACGGACTCTTTGGCCTCACGAATCAGCCGGTCGATTTCTTCTTTGCGTTTTTCTGTTTCTTTATAGGCGGGCCAATTCGGGCCATAACGTCCGCTTATTTCCGCCCACTGGTCATAGATTCGAGCACGTTCAGCGGAAAGTTGTTCTAATTCGTCTGAGTTAATCGCTCCCGACAACAAATAATCGACATCGCCGATATGCCCTTCTTCAAACATGGACGCATATGTTGCCGTGGCCGCACGGTATGCATCGCTAACTTGACTCAAACTTGTACGTACACGTGTGAGGCGGTCTTCAACATCTTGAACCGGCGAAACGCCACCCAGCATTAAGAAGTTATATTGTTCTTTAAAGTCCTGAATTTGCTTCTCAATGTCACGTATCTGCTGGCTAATCTCACCACGCTCCTTGACTCGGGAACGAAGGACATTTGCTGTAAGTCCCAAATTCGAAAATGTGCGATCTTTGATATACAAAACAGCGTGCTCGTTGGCAATCCGAGCAGCCAGTTCGGGATCTTCAGACATGAAGTAAACATCAATCAGCTGAGGAGATTCGCGAGTAGGCTTAACGCTTAGGTGCTGCAAATAGATCGAAGTGATTTGACTGAGATCGGAGGTGCGAACGTAATCGGGCAGCAGCATGATTTGCGCTTCTAATAGTTCCAAGAGAGAAGCCAGGCTATATGTGTCGATAACAGCGGCGCCGGTCGCCTCAGAAACATCCTTTATGGCAACACCGGAAGCCATTTCACCGGATGTTGTGACAGAAGGCACAGTAGCTCCGGCAATTCCTTTTGCGACAAGAGCCTCATAGCGATCCTGCAAATCATCCGGTTGAAATTCGGCCAGATCAAAAAGCGCAAGACTTTTGATGACCATTTGGGCCAGTTCACGGCTTTCGATTAATTTTGCCTGTGTATTATAGAAGTGCATTTCGCCGGTATCTTGAATTTCCACTTCGTCAAATGTTTCAATGGCAAGCGAACGCGTTTCCACTTTTAGACGCACACGCGCCTGGTAAGTGACCGGCGAAAGAAAAACGCTGATGATCGCAACAAGAATTCCCACTCCACAACATAGCGCGGGAATCCATAGGCGCCGTTTAATGACATCCACAAAGAATGAAACCGGATATTCATCGGCGCTATCCGCTGCTACATATTCTGGAGGAGAATAAGACATCTTCAACAAATTTCTGTAATCGAGTTATTCCAGCGTTCCCACCTGAGTCGTTCCGACCACAGGAAAGATTTTGCGTAATGTATGAGGAATTACCAACCAGCCATGGTTCAGGGTTATCACATCACCGGGCGATATTTCAGGATCAGGGACTTTATTCTTTCTTATTTTAGTCAGGTCGTACCGTTCCGGCTCGGCATCAGGTGGAGCATCCTTTCGCCGAATCTCAACTTTGCCGGAACTAATTTCACCAAGTCCGCCGGCCACGGCTACGGCTTTTGTCAACGTTAAACCAACCTTCCAAGGATATCCGCCGGGTTTCATTACTTCGCCGCCTACATAGAACTCATTGAAGGCTTCGACATAAATAATGTCCCCCGGACTCACCGGAGCCAGTCCAATCGGATTTCCGGCTTCAAGATCGCCGATGAGGATGGCCTCAATTGTGCCAGTTGCGCCACCAGGGGCTTTATGCTGCCAGATCAATTCCGTCCCCGCTTCATCGGTCCAGCCTCCCGCCAATCCGACGGCCTCCGCCAATGTGGTTTCAGCCGTGAGCGGGAATCCCTTGGGATTTGCAACAGCGCCCTGGACATAGATCATTTCCGCATTGGGAACGAGGACCTCATCTCCGTGCTTCAAGGCTAAGTTCAACTCAAGTTCCTCAGGATACCTCGGATTAAAAAGAGAACGGCGGGAAATTGTCTGAGTGGCACCATCAATATGACTTACGACAATATAGGGTCCCGCTTCTTCTTCGTTGATTCCGCCATGATTACTTATGTAATCGCGGAGTTTTTCATCCGGTTCAAGTGGATAGGTGCCAGGTTCAAGAACAGCGCCGGTAAGTGTGACTGTGGAGCTTTTCCGGTCCACAATCATGATATTCACGGACGCATAGAGAAGGTAGCCTTCTTGAACGAGCCTATCGGAGATGTGTTTGGCAAGTTCATGCGCCGTCTTTCCGGCTACTGAAACATCGTTAAGCAGTGGATAATGAATTGTACCGTCCTGTGAGACTACCAATGTCAACGAAAGTTCGGGTTCTTGGAAGACATTGATTTCGAGAACATCACCGGGGCCAAGCACAAAATCCGCTGAAGAATGAGCATTTCCTGCCGCCAAAAATAAAATCAAGGCAGAGCTGAGCAAGCACCACCCAAAAAGATTGCGCGGAGCGAAAATTTTACCGCTTTTATGGAAAAAAATGCTCATTCCCGCACCTTCAGGTTTACAAAAATCCTGATAAACAAGGAAAAACAGGTCTCAATATGAGACTTGCCCTCAATCCCTGATAGCGGGCCTCGCATAAACAGGACATGCCAATCTTACTTGTATCGACCAAACCAACGCTTACCTAAAGTACCTATTCATAATAAGTTAGCAGCATCTACGCGAACGATTCGGCGATGCCTATGGTGACCAATAACTCCAAGTTTTTCGTTTTTGAAAAGCTAGCGCTTAGAGGCCATCCACTTCATCACCATACAGTAGAGATAAATATACCATTTTTGTACGCCCCTGGTCCGTTTCATGCAAACAAAGATTCGTAAGCTCAAAAAAATGAGTTTGAATCGACTCATTACGGCTAGGAGATACAAAAGGCTTTGGCTACCGTGTTACAGACCATAGATTCTCCGTGGATGTCAGTAAGGCGGTTTGACGACATTGCCGGTTCAGACCCAGAAGAGCATACGCACACTTTGGAGGAGGAAATAAACGGCGTGAGGTGTTCGTACGAAAGTCCGTACGATGGATTTCGGTGCCCTATGTCGGCCATCCCGGGCGGCGAGCGGCCGCTTTGCATCTTTCACAGCCAAGATCCAAATAAGAATCCTCGGTTGGTGTTGCAGGCTTTACAGAAGAAGTTCCAAGAGGGCGACTTCTTCTTCGATGGCTACGTCTTCTCTGCGCCTATCGACTTTCGCGAAATTGACTTCCGGGGTTCCGTATCTTTTCACGAGACTATCTTTCAACAAGGCGCCACATTCGCGGGTTGCCGGTTCCGGGGCCGACGGGTCATCTTCTCACAATGCACATTTGCAGGTTTAGGCGCAGATTTCTCGGACGCAGTTTTCCAAACCGAAGATCTTCGATTTGACAGCGCCACCTTTGGAGGCGAAAAGACACGTTTCAATCGCTGCCGGTTCAATACGGAACAAGCGACTTTTGAAAATGCCTGTTTCTATGCGGAGGAGACGAATTTCTCTGAAGCCGTTTTCTCCGGAGAACGTATTTCATTCAATCAAGCCGATATGTCATCCCCGTGGATTCTTTTTGAAGGAGCCAATCAACATTCGGGAATGTTGCTGTTTTTGCGCGCCACGCTTCAGGCGAAAATGGTTTCGTTCGAAGAATTCGATCAAAGCGGGGGGGTTCTCAATTTACAGGGACTTCGAGCACGCGGAGGGACAATATCATTTGCGGGAGCGGTTTTTGAAGGCCAAGGGGTGCGCTCGGAAAGAGCCCAATTGGAAGCTGAACGTGTGAGTTGGGAACGAGTCAATTGGAACTGCTCTGAAGGCGCCAATTACCGTAAACTCATCATCAAGGCAAAAGAAATCACATTTGCCGGCAGCCAGGCCGCCGTGCCTCATATGGATTTCCGGCAAGGAGAATTTGAAGCACAGCGAATCTTATTTTCAAATATCAATTGGTCCGAAAATGTAAGTTTTATGGAGTCCCGGTGGCGGGCAAATGAGATCAGTTTCGATAATGCTCAATTTATAGGCGATGAATTACGCTTCGACGGGATTCATATCGATTCACGTTTCATGCACCAATTCGGGGCCAAGATGCTTTTAGGGCGTACCTGTCTCTCGGGTTCGCATCTGAATATAGAAATCTGCGATTGGAGCCGTTCCGACGTTGAAGGCGACCACTTTTCGGCGCAAGGTCTGAATTGGAAAGGAAAAGAGTTTCGCCTGGATGGGATGAATTTTCGTTCCAAGCGAGTGGGATTCAATCGAAGCAAATTTTCCGGAGATGTTTTCTCACTTAAAGGCGTCCATTTCTTTGCCAACGATGTATCATTCGCCGGAGTGGCATTCCATACCGGTGAGATTATTACAGAAGGCCTTAATTTAAGCGGCAGCAAACTAAGGCTAAGTGGTAATCTGAAATCCTTCCATCTGGGAGATTTGGACCTCAATGCGGTGGATTTCTCCGGCTCAACGTGGCCACTGACCTCCCGTTTCGGCCGTCCCATCTGCCGGGATGAGATCGAAGCATCAAGTCTTGAAGACCTGGAAGCAGTTGCGAAAATCTACGAACACATTGCGAGACACTATCGAAGCGACGACGGTTATCACCTGCCGGAAGATTTTCTTTTCGCGGCGTTGGATTGCGGGCGTCTCCATGCCCAATGGACGCGAGAACCTTGGGAACGGCTTCGGCTCGAATGGCAACGTTGGGCAACCGCCTATGGAACAGCGCCATGGCGCAGCACCATTCCCTGGATCGGCTTAAGCCTGCTTTCACTGATTTTGGCCAGTGCTACGGGGCAAAGCCACCTGACATTCCTTTGGCCGCTATCCCTATCGAAAGTGCAACCGCTTATCGAGTATTTGACATCTCTCGAAACTTCCGGATTTCCTCAATTCGGTTTGTCGATTCATCCACTGGCGATTCTGCGCGACGGATTTGCGGCACTATTCATGGGATTGCTCACGAGCGTTTCCGGATACGCGGCGATTGCCACCTTGATTCAGGATTGGCGCCGCCCCAAAGAGAGCCTGGCAGAAGAAAGCGTCTCGGAAGAAAACGAGTTAGAATTTGATGAAGACTTTGCAGATATCGATGACGAGGCCGATCCCCTGATTACCGGCTAAAAGCCAAGCAATTCCCGGTTATACATTCCACAATTAGATAATTAACACGATAAAAAGTAGTCTGAGACAGTATCTAATTTAATCCTGTTGGTCTTTTGCCGCCCGGTTTCGGTAGAGGCTTGGATCAACAGAGGCGGCCATTGCCTCCAGGTCTAAATCATATCCACCAAACGCCTCAATTTGCTTTGCCACATCATAAGGATTGCGAATCGCCTCACTATAATTGACGTACAATACATCAACATTTGCCTTGCTGCTCAAAGCCGAGCGCACAATCTGTAAGTGTTTTTGCAGGGCGATTTTAACGCCCGCATCGGAAATAGAATCGGATTCTTTCCCACGACGGATCAGCATCTTTTTCTGTGATGCCATAATTTCATCCAGATCGCGCAACATAAAAATCACTTTGTAGCAATAACCATCGGGGAGATAGGAAAGAAGATATGAAATAATCTTAACCGCCCTGTCTTTTGCATCAGCAAGCCAGGCCGTATCCCCGCCCTTGTCCAGCGTTTTCACCGGTTCAAATTCAAAATAGCCGTGGGGATTGTCCTCATTGGCGGTACGGATACCATCGACCAGAAGTTTGATCCCTCCAGCCTGCAACATGCGCATCATCATCGAGGTTCCCGAGCGCGGAAGGCCCGAGACAATAAGCCTGCTTGTGCAAGATTCATTCATATCAAAAATCATTCAAAAACCCGGATTTTTCTATCATTATTAATTTTAAGAGCTTATTTTCGAGCTATTTTCCTCAGCAATCCGCAAGTCGATGGTGAATTTCAGACTCGGTTATATCAATCGTCATAATCACACCACCTTCATTTTGTTGTACGATCTTCCAACCGACTTTTTCATAGGAACGCAGTGCGGCAAGATTATCTTTTCTGACTCCTAACATCGCCTGCGTATAGCCCCGCTCTTGAATTTCCCGAAGAAAAGCCAGATTCAGGCGGCCGCCTATGCCGCCACCCCGATAATTCGAATCCACGGCTATGGACATGAGGTTCGCCGATGGCAATTCCGACAAGCCCCAAGTTTGTTTCGTCTTTTCCTCGGAACGCATCACGCTTTTCAAACGGACGAAGATCATCCCGATTAGCTTAGGATTTCGAATAACAGACCAAACAAGCAATGGCACAAAGCGGAGACAATTGGCAAAGACCATCGATTTCAAGAATCCGCTTCTGTCAATCGCTCCGCACACATAACCTGCCAATTTTCCATCACATTTCGCACTTAGAATAATTCCCTGCCGGGATTGGATAAAATGCCTAAGAAACAGCTGGACTGTGGCGTATCCCGACATGGAAAGCAAAGTCCCGGGAAACGCCTCACAATGAAGCCTTGCCGCAGATGGCAGTTCATCTATGCCCATTTCGCCGATTTGTACGTTCAAAACCAGGGACCTCATCCAGGTGATCGCTGAAATCTATCATAAAAACCACTAACTCCTAGTCATCATGACTCTCAGCAATTATCAACAAGCAGCCTTTAACGAATTTCACAGGCTTATCATTCGCCGCACGAATAACATGCGAAAGACTGTCTCAACTCGCGGTCTGAAGGACTGCGCAGGATTACGTCATTTTCTATTCAGATTCGGTTATGATATTTTGGCATGAAAGAATAGCAGGCCATACGAATTTGCATGACCTGCATTAGGAAACATGACCGCTTCCACCTCAGAATCCCGTTACAAAGACGGCACATATCTCGACCAGCACCAGACTTGGCATGCTGAAGACTCCGATTGGAAAGCCTCACAAATTTTGAGGATGATCAACAAACACAATCTTCCAATCGATCGAATCTGTGAAATCGGCTGCGGGGCTGGTGACATCCTCGTAAACCTCAGCAAAAATCTCGACGGCCGATGCCATTTTTGCGGGTACGATATCTCTCCACAGGCGATTGACATAGCCTCCAGCCGGGCCACGGAGAGAATCAATTTCAGACTAGGGGACGTTGCGGCTCTGGACGAACAGTCCTGTGATATTCTTCTATGCATTGATGTTGTGGAGCATATTGAGGATTGTTTCGGATTCCTGCGTCAGCTGCAGAAGAAAGGACGGTTCAAAATATTCCACGTTCCGCTTGAAATAACGATAGAACGAATTCTTACAAACCGGATTATCGAATCACGAGCGCAGTTCGGACATATTCATTTGTTCTGCAGTGACACGATTAAAGCCTTGCTCAGCGACTCGGGCTATCATATTGTCGACTCTTTTCTTACGCCCAGCGGTTTCGCTCTGCCTCCCCATCGTTTGGGCAACCGGCTGGCACGATTACCGCGCAAGTTTGTATCGTTGGTGAGCCCGGAGCTATGCGCCCGTCTCTTGGGTGGATGGTCAATTATGATTTTGGCGGAATAAGAAAATATCTTCGGATAAACTAGGCGACTCCCATATTTTAAATATTGCATCTATAGAGTACGATTGAGCATTGGCAATAATTAGATCATGAATCATCAGGAACATCACAGCATTAAGCGATATCTATTACATGGTTCAGTTGGTGTGATGTTTGTGAGGCTTTTGGGGATGGGATTGGGTTACTTGGCCCAAATACTCATCGCCCGCCTTTGCGGCGCACATCAGTTCGGTATCTTCGCTTATACCTATTCATGGCTAATTGTGTTATCGCTGTTTTGTAACGCGGGCCTCGATTACGCTTTGTTGCGATACGTTCCTTCCTATATCAGCAAGCAAGACAATTTCCAACTTCAAAGTCTGCTGTCATGGGCCATACAACGCGTTCTTTTATTGAGTTTTGCTGTCACCGCAATCATCGTCGTCCTTATTCTCCTATTTCGCCATTCGATTTCCGATGATCTTTTGTATACCTTACTGGCAGCTACGCCCGCAATCCCAATAAGCACCTTGTTGCTCGATGTGCAGGCACTACTACGTTCATTAAAAAGAGTTGCCTTGGCGATTCTGCCGGATTTATGGATTAAAAATATACTATTCATTCTTTTTCTTTTGTCGCTTCAATGGATCCTGCAATCCGAAATGCAAGGCGCAGCAGCAATGGGACTCTATCTTCTGGCCTCATTTGCGGCGTTGCTTTTCGGCGCAATTATGGTTCGTCGTTTTTTGCCATCCATTCGACTTTCTTCCGCTTCCTCAGACCATCGGCATTCATGGCATGATGTCTCACTTCCTCTCTACTTTATTTCATGCATAACGTTATACATGCAAAAAGTCGATGTCATTCTTGTAGGGATTCTGCTTGATTTCGAGTCAGCCGGTATTTATGCCGCGGCTAAAATGATCGCCAATTTGTCGACATTCGGCCAGATTGCCGTCAATTCGACAAGCGCACCGGTTATCGCTCAATCATATGCCGACAATCAGCACGACACACTGCGCCATATCTCCCGGAACGCCGTGAAGTGGTCCTTTCTATTTACGTTACCCATTATTTTGGGATTGATTCTATCAGGCCGTCTGTTCATCGAGTTCTACGGCCCTTCTTTTTCATCCGGGTATACCGCGTTTCTGATTCTTACTTTTGGTCAATTCATCAATGTGTCTTTAGGTCCTGTTGGGTATTTGTTAACCATGACTACGCATGAGCGTCCGGCCGCACGGATTCTTTTTGTATCGTCATGCATTTGCACACTTGCCAATATCCCGGCAATTCTTTTCTGGGGGATTAACGGCGCGGCCGTGGCCACCGCTGCTGCAATTGTACTCAGCAACAGTTCCATGGCCATTTTTGTAACCCGGCGTATGAGCATCAATCCGACAATTTCGTCCTTATTAAAATCCAGCTAGCAACCGGCCGGTTGTCCGTAGCATACCCCATGAGATTTTCAGGGCTGTGACTGGTATGGCTGGGAGGGGCTTATGCAGTTCCTGTTCCCTTTCCCGGCAACACCCGCAATGGCCGGTGGTTATTAAAAGATTTTCAAGTGAGCCGGTTTTTGTTCCCAATTTCCTATCGTCAGCCTTTCAACACTTGACTCATTTGTCTATTTGCCCAAGGATGGATATTCAGTTGCGGCAATTTCGCCGTGGGGAAAAAATGGGTATTACACGCCAGGCGGCCGGCATTCGATTGAGGCTATCAAGTTCAATGTATACTGGACTTTTTCGAATTGTCAGACTTGCTTCAATTGGAAATACCGGCCTGTCTTAATCGACAACGCTCTTGTTTTGCGGAGCTTTTCATAATTTCTACATCTTTAAAAGCGAATGCTAACAACAGGTGAAAAGGATGACGTCCGGCAAAATAAATACAATCCTCATTACAGGTGGTTGCGGTTTTATCGGCAAGCAACTTGCCGGGCGATTGCGGAAACAGAAAAATCCGCCATCACTCATTATTCTCGATAATCATTCAGCCGGTACTTTCAAGGATTTGTCACCATTTGTAGATGATGCCGCAACGATTGCGCGGAATGACCTTAAAAGCAGCCGCCCGTTGCCTTGTGTATCCGTTGTAACCGGTGACGTGGACGATTCTGAGGTGGTACGAGCCGTGGTGGAAAGGTCCACTGCAATTGTCCATCTTGCCGCTCATACAAATGTTACTACATCATTGGAACACCCTGAAAGCTGCTTTTCTACAAATATACAGGGAGTTTTTAATTTATTTGAATCAGCGCGACATGCGGGAATTAATAGAATCGTTTTTGCCTCATCGAACGCAGCTGTTGGCGAATGGAATATGCCTCTACATGAAGATTTGCCCGCACGTCCGATTTCACCCTATGGAGCAACGAAATTATTCGGTGAATCGATGGTCCATTCCTATGTTTCATCGTATGGGATGTCATGTATCGCGTTACGTTTTGCAAATGTTTACGGTTCTTACAGTCTGCATAAATCGAGCGTCGCCGCAAAGTTCCTTAAAAATATAATTTCAGGCACACCTCTCACCGTATATGGCGATGGGAAGCAAACCAGAGATTATGTGAATGTGAATGATATCCTCGACGCCATTGAAACCGCTCTGCTACGTACGGATGTTTCCGGCGTGTTTCAGATCGGGACCGGAAAGGCGACATCGATACTGGAATTCATATCCATTCTCGAGAAGATAACGGGTCGATCGTTGGAGATTGTAACCAAGCCCGAACGAAGGGGCGAAATTGTACATAATCTCACCAATCCCCAGGCGGCCTCGCGAATTCTTGATTTCAAATGTAAGACAAAATTAGAGGACGGACTGGCTGATATGTGGCGCTGGATGCTGGAGGCATCCCAGTGAGATTATTTTAGAAATCCGAATCGTGAATATAACGAAAGTTCCGATTTCTAATTCATTCAGTTCTTCGGTGTATCAATCATCAAATCCACAATATGCTTAATTTGTTTCTCGAATGTATGGCTGCTGATATAAGCATAGGCCGCTGTCCGAATACGTTGCCTGCGATCAGGAGTTTTCATGAGATCAAGAATATGTTTTGTGAGTCCTTTGGGATCATTCGATTCCGCCAATAATCCCGATTCACCATCTTGAATTAGATCGGGCACTCCCCCAACCCGGGTCGCAACGATAAGAGCGCCCCGGGCCATGGCCTCAAGAAGGACTTTTGCGGCTCCTTCGCTGGTCGATGTGAGAAGGAAGACATCCGCTTTATCATAGGCATCCCACAATTGCGGTCCGTATGGAACATTTAAGTTAATATCAATAGAATCAGTAAGCCCTTGTTCGGCAATTATGTCTTTTATTTTTTCGAGATCGCCGGCTTCATCGGAGATTCTCGATCTGGTGACCGGCTGTGAACAGACAATATTTCCACGTACCTTGCATCCATTGTCCTTAAGCTCGGACACAACCTGAATAAACAATGGGAAATTCTTCTCAGGCGACAGGCGTCCCACGGTAACCAAGTGGACCTCCGTATCCATATTCCGATCTTCTCTTATCCGTATATCCTCTTCGCGTATAAGGCTTGTGAATGTAAAACGCGGGCGTGATCGCAGCATTCGATAGCGTTGCTGCAATTCACGGCTCAATACAAGTACGGTACTGAATTGGCCGATTGCTATAATCCACCAATCCATGACATAGGCAGCCAATCCCTGGAAAAGAATTTCAAAATATGAGTTTTTCTTCGCGGCGGCCTTACGCGCATCGCCCGCTACATAAAGTGTTACTTTCTTGCAAAATAACACGGAGATCGTTGCAATGAGCAAACCTGTAAGCGAAGGGAGCCTTGCCAATACTCTGTCGACTCCCTTTATGGCTTCGATCACGGTTTTAAAGAAACAAATCGGATGCTTTGCAATAGCCAACACTGAATTCCAGGTCGTCGTATAGTAAGGCGCCGGAATCATCTTTATGGGCCCGGGATCAAATTGGTAATGTCCTTGACTTGGCCCAGAAGTCACCCGCCCCGGGAAAAGCATTCGGACTTCATCGTAATGGTCGAGAAAGCCGGGTATGTAGAGACAAAAATTCCCAAAGAAATAAAAGGTCCCATTCACTTCATCGGAGGCTTCATCCGGTAGTATCAGAATGGACCGTTCTGCACAGTCGAGAGGACCGTTTGAATTTCTCATTGCATGTCACTCAAAAACATTGAAATTACGCATTAGAATTAGAGATGCGGAATGCCTAACCGCAAAAATCACAGCCGTACAATGACCCGTACCGCATTGAAAATCACAAGAACAACCAAGCCCGCAGCCAGGCTGAATGAAAAGATTTTGCGATACCGGGCTTGTCCCGCGACTGTCATCCCCAGCGCAATCGGCATCAAGCATAAGAAATATAAGGGGAAATTGTGCCGGAAGGCCAGCAACACATGCGAAAATGAAAGAACTAATTTATACGTAATAATAACGGCCAAGGGGTATGCAAATTGGCGGAGAACATCCTTATTCCTAAAGATGAACAGAACACCGATAATCAAAAAAGGAGTCGTCGCCACAAAATAGATGCCAGATGTCATCTCGTAGTATTCAGCACGGAACAGGGTCGGCTGCATGTGCTTGACCGCCGTATCGGAAGGCACATCGACCATTGTGGGTGTGGGAACAAACAGACTCCCGGCAACAAACAAAGGTACCGACAATAATTTCCGGAAGGGACTTTGGGATACCATGCTTTCATCTTTCACGCTGCCAATCATCCCATAGCGTTGTGTAAGATATCCTGCCGGTGAAGGAATACGTTCGCTAAGCGTGGACATCGACATCCACATCACAGCGACCATAACAACGACAGCCCCGAGCGATGAAACCATGACCACATTCTTACGATATTGAAGAAAAGTCACAATCACCGTGGCCACAAGAATAATGAAGGAAACAACAGGGCGGAATAATAAAAGGAGGAACAGGCAAGTTACCAATTTGGCGACGTCGATCCATGTGGATTTTCGCATCGCAACACGGAGAAAGGACTGTACGATAATCAGCACAAAGAAACAGATCATTGTATCTTTATGCTGTGTAGATGAATAATAGACAGCCAAAGGTGAGGCAAGCGCAAGAGCGCCGGACAGCACAGCGGTTCGGCGTGTCGGCATACATACGGAGGCAATCCGGTAAAGAATCAGGACATTCAACGCTCCTATGATCGCATTGGCAATCCGAGCGATGTAAGTATTCGGGAAAATAAGCCAATACAGAAATCCACAAAAAGTCGGATAACCCCAGTACGGGCTTCCGAAATATTGCCCCAAATGCATAATCGTCCATTCAAATGAAAAACCGGACTGCGACCACCCCTCGGCGAGTTCTGTGGCAATTTTATGGTATTGGTAATCATCACGCGCCGGCCATAGTTCAAAATCAATCCCCATGTTGTTCCACTGGAAAACAAACGAGAGGAAAACCACACCGACGATACGCAATAGAAGCGCCGTACTAAAAAGGCTGATCGAAACCTTGGTGGGGGATGAGTCTCGGTAGGTATACCAGAATTTCGCAGCAATCGCCCAAAGGATCAGCGAAATAAAAAAGGAAACGGCGGCTGAAACAAGAATTACACGTTGCAGGATAAAACTGGTAAGTGCCCCGGCAACAAAGACAAGAATAATGTTGAGAAACAACCACTCAAAGGTCTTGACGTGGTGATGCGAACTCGCCTGAATTTGCCCGACAGAGGATTGCGGATTTAGAACACTTTGATGTCCTTGATCATGCTCATTTGCCGAAGGTTGTTCGGAACCTTGATTAAGAATCATGAGGACATAGGTTATAAGTTCTCAGATATCATGCAAAGACCAAAATCCTACAGGAAGAATTCGAAATTATTCAAACGTTAGGATCGATCCATTAGCGATATTAAATCCGGACGCGACAAAAAGCCCCGTTCCAACGCAGTTGTTTCTAAAACGTATGGTACCCGACGGCGAGTTGAAATAAGCCCGTGCCTGGGTAGATACGCCAAAATCAACCGGTTCCGCATAGGGTGATGCGCCGCCATTCTTCACGAAGACTTGTATATCACTTGCGGTCAAATTGTAGCCGGAAGCCGGGCCAATGTAGCATCCGCTGCCGGTTATGAGCGTTTCTTCAATCCTGATGTCGCAAGGAGTCATAACTTCAACACGGCAATTCCGGCCCAGCTGCAAGGAACGGAAATCATAGCATCCATTTCCACTCAACCGTAAAATCGTGGCCTGAGTTCGACCGCCATTACCCAGCACGACATCGCCGTAGATTCCCGGCTGCAATGTTACGGTCCGGGCAGAAGGGACGGTAATATTGTCGGCGCCGGTTGTGTCGAAATCGGGTGATGGGAGACTTAATTCAGCGGTTGTGATGGTTGGGGAGTCCAACATGGCGACGGCCATCTTGGAGAACGAGAACTCCACATTGACCATATAGACAATGCGAATATCACCACAGCCGAGATTGAAAATCTGGACTCCGATGTATTTGTCATTGGTATCCAGGTCACCATCCACATCAGAATCAATGCCAAGCACGGCCACATATTGACCGGGTAGGACACCGATTAAAGCATTGCCTTGTGCATTGGTGACGCCTGAATATGCAGGGTCGCAGTTCAAGAAAATATCTTCGAAGAAGAGATAGGATACGCCGTTTCCACTGACTCCATCCGCAAGATCCGCGCAGCTTCCAACAGAACTGTCAAATACCCGGATGGGAGCATCGGTAATCGGCGTTAGGCTTCGAGTTCCAAATGAGAAGGTCAATGCCGTAACATCCAAGATTGTGGAAGAAGCGATATCCACGGAGAATGAATCAGATGTGGAATTACCCGAGAAATCGGTAGAAGAGACTGAAACGATATTTGTTCCAATCGGGAATTCTTCGATTGCATAGGGAACACCAGGCCGTGTAAGGCTGCTTCCATCCGCATAATTGAATGTCGAAGAAACGGCGGGATTCGGATCGGCAAGATCTTGAACCACCACGCTAAGCGAAACCGCTGTATTCTCGGCGCACCCGGTATCCTGGGCCTGAATAACATCGATCAATCCGGAGAGAACCGGCGCCAATGTATCGATGACATAGACGGTGCGGGTGGCCTGTTGGGCGGAATTCCCAGCGGCATCTATCGCGTTGTAGGTAACGATATAGGTACCAACTGTTCCGGTATTCACGGTATCGCCGCCAATCGTAACCGGGGCGGTAACGTCGCATATATCGGAAGCGACGGCTCCCTGTTCCGTATAAGTATCCACATTGCATTCAAGCGCAATCTCAGCATCGCCATTCAACGCGATTACCGGAGGTGTGGTATCCACAACGCTAACCGTAAAGGAAGCGGAGGAAACATTGCCGTTCACATCACCAGACATGCACTGAACGACCGTGTCGCCGAGTGGGAAGAAAGCGCCTGAAGGCGGATAACAAGTAATGCTTGGAGCAGGATCAACAAGGTCTGTGACAATCGGATCATCGAACGCAACAATCGCCCCGCCCGGCTGCGAGCATTCGGCTTCCAGATTTCCAGGCGGCGTAATAACAGGGGGTGTTGTATCCGTTACCGACACGGTAAAGGTACCGGCTGCGATATTGCCGCTGAAATCAGTAGCCGTGCATTCAACCACCGTGGCGCCAAATGCAAAGAGCGACCCGGATGGCGGAACACAGATCACCGTGGGCAAAGAATCGCAGAGATCCGTGACGGTGGGTGTCGCGTAACTCACATATGCACCCTGTGGGCCTTCGGCTTCCGCCAGAACATCACTGAGGGAATCAAAATCAGGCGGCAATGTGTCGACCACTGAGACGGTCCGTGTTACAGGAAGAGCGATGTTCCCTGCGGCATCAGAAGCCGTGTAGACGATTTCGTAATCACCCAACTGATTAACATCAACGATGTCACCGCCAACATTGGCCGGTGAAGTGCCATCGCAAATATCCACAGCATTTGCGCCTTGTTCTGCGTAGCTGTCCACTTTGCATTCAAGGGAAAGTGAGCCGGGGCCAATCAGGCTGATAACCGGAGGGGTGGTATCGACAACCGTGACGGTAAAGCTGCTGCCGGAGATGTTTCCGCTGGCGTCTTGGGCCGTGCACTGAACAATGGTATCTCCCAGCCCAAAGAAATCGCCGGAAGATGGTACACAAGAAACCGCAGGGGCGGGATCGGCAATGTCGCTGGCAACGGGAGCAGCGAAGGTGACGATAGCACCGCCGATTTGCGTACATTCAACTTGCAGATTGTCGGCGGGTGCAATTTCAGGTGGAGTTGTGTCTTGAACGGTGACGGTAAATGTGGAATAGCCTACTTGACCGCACTCATCGGTAGCTGTGCAGCCGACAATGGTAGAACCCAACGCAAAGAAACTTCCCGGTACAGGATCGCTGGTAACCGATAGCACAAGATTACATGTGCCGGTTGCCGATGGCAGATCGAAATTGACCGACGCGCCGCCGAGGGCGTCGGCTTCAACGAGGAGGTCAGCGGGTGTATCGATCTCGGGACCGGGGCATGGTTTTTGTGGATCGTAATAGAATCCGGTTCCGATTTGAGATTCGAGCAAGGCGATATCGGCCTGATCGTTACACGCAAGATAGTTATAGCGGATATCAACACTAATGGCCGATGCAGCCCAATTGGAATTCGCGGCCAAACTGGAGATATCCATGAGGTTATTGGTAAAGCAGCTGAAATACTTGAATAAAGCATCAGGCGATACAATCAAGCTGCTCAATTGGTTTCTCTGACACTGCAAATGTGTCAGTGCCGGATTATTCGATAAATCAAGCTCCGTCAGATTATTGTCCATACAATAAAGATAACGGAGGTTGGTATTATTGCTGACATCCAGACTCGAAAGTTGATTTCTTTCACAGAAAAGATAGAGCAGATTAACGTTTTGCGAGATATCAAGTTCCGTGAGTTGATTATCGCGGCAGTAGAACGATGTGATATTGGGGAAGAACTGAATGCCCGAAACACTGCTGATATTGCTGCCGGAAACGGAGAGAGTGCCTGTTTTCGCGGCGGCATCCGAAGCGGTGAAAGGATCATTCAATCCCACGCCCATAAATGCCGCTATTTTGGTTCGGAAATTCAAATCAGGGAAATACGCGGCCGTATTGATATTATCCTCGCAATCGAAAGGATCGACTTCGTTTTGAGGTGAATACAAAAATTTGCTTCCAATAGACTGCTCGAGGGAGCTGATATCATCCCAATCCGAACAATCCAGGTTGTTATACCGGACATCCAGTATTCCAATTCCGGGATGCCAATTCACATTCGCCGCAATGCTGGCGATATCCGTCAATTGGTTGGTAAAGGCGTTTATATATTGGAATGCGGCTGTTTGGGAAACAACCAAACTCTGTAATGCATTGCGCTGACACTGCAAGTGAGTAATTGCGTCATTGGCCGAAAGATCCAAAGAAGTCAGGGCGTTGTCATAGCAATAGAGATAACGTAAAACCGCATTTCCCGAGACATTCAGATCCTGTATCTGATTTCCATTGCAGAAAAGATACTGCAAGTTCGTATTTTGAGAGACATCTAACGAGGTCAGCTGGTTGTTTCGGCAATAAAACGCGGTTATGCCGGTCAGGAATTCGATTCCGGAGACACTGCTGATATTGAGTCCGGAAGCGTTAAACGTTCCCGTGACAGAAGCAGCCTCATCTGCCGTGAAAGGCTCTGTCAAACCAACTCCCAAAAGCGATGTGACGGCTGAGCGGAAGTTTGAATCGGGGAAATTTTCAACCGTATTGATATTGTCGGCACAATCAAAGGTATCGATTCCATTCTGCGGAGAATATAGGAAAACGCCGCCCAATTGCTGCTCGAGCAGCTGAATATCATCCCAATCGGTGCAATCAAGGTTGTTATAACGAACATCAACAATAATCGTGCTCGTGCTCCAGTTGATATTCGCGGCCAGGCTCGTGACATCAGACAACTGATTTGTAAAGGCATTCACGTTAATGAGCGAAGCCGAGGGGCTCACAAGTAATTCGGTCAAATCGTTACGCTGACATTGTAGGTGGGTCAGGGTGTCGACATTAGAAACATCCAACGAAGTCAAATCGTTATCGTAACAATACAAATAACGCAAATTACCATTTGCGGGCACTGTTAATTGGGTGAGTTGATTCCCATTACAGAAAAGATATTGCAGGCTTGTATTCTGAGAAACATCCAAAGAGGTCAGCTGGTTGTAGCGGCAATAAAACCCGGTCAATCCAGTGAAATACTCAATGCCCGATACACTAGCAATGTTCGCCCCGGAGGCATTCAACGAACCGGTCTTGGCTGCCGCATCGGCGGCTGTAAAAGGATCATTCAATCCAACGCCCATATAGGTTGCAACAGCCGTCCGGAAATTTAGATCCGGGAAATTCTCCGGCGTGTTGATGTTATCGGCGCATTCGAACGGATTCAGTCCATTTTGAGGGGAATACAGGAAGGTTCCGCCCAACTGTTGTTGGAGCAGTTGAATATCATCCCAGCTGGCACAATCCAAATCGTTATAACGAACATCCACGATTACCGTACTGGTGCTCCAATTCGGGTTGCCGGCCAGGCTGGCAACATCAGTCAGCTGATTCATAAAGGCGTTGACGTTAATCAAGGATGCTGTTGGAGAAACAACTAGGTCTGCGATGTCGTTACGCTGGCATTGGAGATGAGTTAATGCGCTGTTTTCTGAAAGATCGAGAGAAGTCAGCGCATTGTCATAACAATAGAGAAAACGCAGATTAGGATTATTGGAGGAATCAAGTCCGGTTAGTTGATTGCCGGAGCAGAATAAATACTGAAGATTTGTGTTTTGTGTAATATCTAATTCGGAAAGTAGGTTCGATTGGCAGTAAAATGCGGTAATCCCAGTGAAAAACTGAATGCCAGATACGCTGCCGATGCTCGAGCTGGATACATTTAAAGTCCCAGTCTTCGCAGCCGCTTGAGCCGCTGTAAACGGATCGGTAAGGCCAACATTCATAAAGGCCGCCACAGCAGCCCGGAAGTTGGCATCAGGGAAATTTTCCTCGGTGTTAATATTCTGCGCATTCGCGTATGCACATGAGAAGACAGCAAGCGCAATTATCAAATTTGATAGAGTGCGTTTGCACTTCCATGCAGACGGAAGAAAATGAGGAGAAAATTTAATCTGGCGTTGCGTTTTCATCGCTTGTCCGTTCGGAACCTTACTTTCACACATTCGCTTTTATTTCCATTAAAACATTGCCGACAAATACAAAGTCACAAATTGCGACAAATGCGCTCAACGAATTAATCCATTGACCACAGTCTGAAGAATAAAAAAAACTCGTCCTAGTACTTAAATTCGGCAATTATTTATCGATCCTTAGTATACTAATTAGCAATTCACATGCCGCAGCATCCCGGCAGCGACCGTGAAACCACGAGTTACTTTAGCACAAAATTGGGTCAAAAATGCAGAAGGCTTCCCATAATTCGGGGCAACACCAGGGCTTTTGTATAAAATTGATTCTCAGATATCAAATTGAGAACCAATTCGATTGTGCAGATCTAAATGTAGCGCAATAATGTCAATTGTTTCGTACACCTTGATTTTTCTAATTATAGAGATTTTGTAGATCATCTAATCCCAATAAACTGTCAATCCACCAAAACAAAAAAGCGGGTTTTGAGGCATTGTATCTGCCAAAACTGTCCATTTATACATGACAAAAAGCGCAGCATCGTCAAGCGCGTGTCCACTCCCATGGCACTTGAAAAACGCCGATCCATGACAATCTTGTAATTTTTGTTTAGGGATTGGGGATATTGTTTGCAGTTCCTGCTTGGATCGTGAAATTCTGCTGTGAACCATCATCAAAGCGGAAGGGATAGGTGTGAGGCATCAATTCCATTCCATCAACAAAATCATGCCAACCAGAAGCATAGTATTTCGTAATAAAACCAACCGTGGAAGTATCAAGAACCTGTCCAGTTTGGAAAATAACAACCGGCAACGAATTAACATCCTGGTTAATTTGTTGTGAGGCATGGGCGTAGGTTAAACGGAACGGGTATACACCCGGCAATAGCTCCATACTCACCTGCCCGGCATTTGTGAATCCGTCACCGAACGTGCGCCAACCGCTGCTGTAATATTGCACCGGTCCATCCGTATCAAGCGGCGCTCCCGAACTGTCGATCAGTTCAACCGTCACATTTCGGGTTTGAAACACAACCGTCGGATCCGAAGCGATATTTTGATTGATTTGCCGCGATTTATAGGCATACGTCAACTCGAACGGATACGTACCCGGCAGGAGTTCCATGCTCACTTGGCCGCCGCTCGTGACTCCACTGCCATAGGTGTGCCATCCGCTGCTGTAGTATTTCACCGGATTGCCTTCATCAATCAGATCATCAGCGCTGTTGCGAAGTTCCACCGTTGAGGGGACAGTTTGGAATACAACTGTCGAATTCGAAGCAATATTCTGATTGATCTGCTGCGATTTGTAGGCATACGTCAACTCGAACGGATACGTACCCGGCAGGAGTTCCATGCTGACTTGGCCACCGCTCGTGACTCCACTGCCGTAGGTATGCCATCCGCTGCTGTAGTATTTCACCGGATTGCCTTCATCGATCAGTTCATTAGCGCTGTTGCGCAATTCCACCGTTGTTTGGCTCGTTTGGAAAACAACGGTCGAGGCCGAAGCAATGTTCTGATTGATCTGCTGCGACTTATGGGCATACGTTAACTCAAACGGATACGTACCCGGCAGGAGTTCCATGCTGACTTGGCCGCCGCTTGTGGCTCCATTGCCGAATGTATGCCATCCGCTGCTGTAGTATTTCACCGGATTGCCTTCATCGATCAGTTCATCAGTGCTGTTGCGCAGTTCCACAGTTGCTGGTGTAGTTTGGAATACAACCGTCGAATTTGAAGCGATGTTTTGATTGATCTGCTGTGATTTATAAGCATAGGTCAATCGAAATGGATACGTACCCGGCAAAAGTTCCATGCTGACTTGGCCGCCATTTGTGCTTCCGTCGCCGTAGGTATGCCATCCGCTGCTGTAGTATTGCACCGAGTAACCTTCATCGATCAATTCATCAGCACTGTTGCGCAGTTCAATCGTGGATGGGATCGTTTGGAATACAACAATCGGATTTGAAGTGATGTTTTGATTGATCTGCTGCGTTTTATACGCATAGGTCAGGCGAAATGGATAGGTTCCCGGCAGAAGTTCATAATGAGCCTCACCATTGGCCATTGTGCCATCACCAAAGGTTCGCCATCCGCTGCTGTAGTAGTACACAGATTCGCCATTCAACGGCTGCCCCAGGCTGTCTTCGAGTTGAAGCGTAGCATCCACTGTTTGGAAGGTTACGACCGGATTGGCGGTGATATTTTGATTGATTTGCTGCGACGCAAAGGCAAAGGTCATTCGGAACGGCACAGTCCCTGCAAGCCCTTCAGGCGGCGCCAATTCCAGAACACCGTCTGCATTTGTACTTCCGGGAATATCATGCCAACCACTTTTGTAATACTGGGCTGTCCCGCCAGCGAGCCCTTCACCCGTGCTGTCAAACAGTTGAATTATCAGTTGGTTTGAAGAAGTAACGGTTATCGAAAACGAACAGAACGCCTGGTTTCCGCTGGCATCTTCGGCGACACATTCCACAACCGTCTCACCCACCGGGAATGTCGATCCCGAAGCAGGTGTACAGTTCACAATTGGAGAGGGATCACAAAGATCGCTGACAAATGGCGGCTCGAAGTTAACAACCGTTCCCGAGGCGCTATCCGCATTCACAGTGATATCATCCGGGCAGACGATTTCCGGTGGTGTGGTATCCACAACCGAAACCGTGAATGTGCAATTCGAAACATGGCCGCTTGCATCGGAGGCTGTGCATTCGACAATAGTATCGCCTAGTGCAAACAGCGAACCGGATACAGGTGTTGAGATCACAATGGGAGCCGGATCTAGACTATCGACCGCCGTGGGCGATACATAGATAACAACCGCTCCATTGGGGCTCTGCCCTTCAGCCACGATATTATCCGGGCAAGTAATTACCGGCGGCAAGGTGTCATTAACCGTATAGTAAAAACGCCCACCCAATTGCTGTTCGAGGAGATCGATATCAGCGAGATCATTTTCGCTAAGATTATTGAACCGTACATCGACAATGATCGTCCCAGCGCTCCAATTCGGATTGGCCGCAAGACTAGAGATGTCATCAAGTTGATTTCGAAAAGCATTGACATTCAACAAGGAGGCATCAGCCGAAACCGATAGATTTGTGATGTTATTCCGCTGACACTGAATATGGGTGATGGCGTCATTACCCGACAAATCCAAGGAAGGCAGCTGATTGTCATAGCAATATAAAAAGCGGAGGTTCGGATTGGCGGAGACATCCAAATTGACAATCTGGTTGCCATTGCAGAAGAGATACTGGAGGCTCACATTGCCGGAAACATCCAAGGCCGTGAGTTGGTTGTTTTGACAATAAAGGGCCGTAATACCAGAGAAAAATTCGATGCCGGACATACTGGCAATATTCAGCCCGGAGACATTCAAAGTCCCGGTTTTCGCGGCGGCTTCCGAGGCGGTAAAAGGATCATTGATACCGACACCCATAAAAGAAGCGACGGCGGCCCGGAAATTGGCATCCAGGAAGTTCGCGGCTGTATTGATGTTTTCGATACACTCATACGGATTCAGACTGTTCTGGGGCGAATATAAGAATCGATCGGTCAGTTGTTGCTCCAACAGCAAAACATTGTCCCAATCTTCGCAGTCGAGATCGTTGTAACGCAAATCCACAACTGTAGTGCCTGCCCCCCAATTGCTGTTGGCGGCAATGGTTGTTATATCTGCGATATGGTTCAAGAAAGCATTTATATTTACAAACGAGGCGGTTTGAGAAACTTCCAGGCTTTGCAGACTGTTGCGTTGGCACTGAAGGTGAGTAAGAGCATCGTTGCCCGAAAGATCTAATGCGTTCAGATCATTATCGTAACAATAGAGAAACCGTAGATTCGGATTGGAAGAGACATCCAACGAAGTCAGATTGTTGTTATCACAGAACAGGTATTGAAGATTTGTGTTATGCGATACATCAAGGTTTTGAAGCAGGTTATTGCGGCAATAAAACACCGAGATACCGGTAAAATACTCAATCCCCGTCACGTTCTCGATATTGCTCCCGGAAACATTGAAGGTTCCGGTTTTGGCCGCAGCTTCGGAAGCCGTATAAGGATCATTCAATCCCACTCCCATAAAGGATGCCGCCGCGGCGCGAAAATTTGAATCGGGAAAATTGGAGGGTGTATTAATAGTCCCAATACACTCAGACATATCCAAATTATTTTGCGGAGAATAATAAAAAACGCTTCCCAGTCGTTGCTCCAAAACCTGTATGTCATCCCAGCTCGCGCAGCTGACATTATTAAAACGAATATCGACGACGGCCGTTCCGGCCCCCCAATTGCCATTGGCCGCCAAAGAAGAGATATCCGTAATCTGATTGAGAAATGCGTTAAGGTTGATAACGGAAGCGGACGCAGAAATGACAAGGCTGGATATGGAATTGCGTTGGCACTGCAAATGGGTCAAGGCGCTATTGCCTGTTAGGTCCAAATACGCCAGGTCGTTATCGTAGCAATAAAGGAAACGGAGGTTTGGACAATTCGAAACATCCAGTTCTGTCAGTTGGTTTCCATTGCAAAACAGATATTGAAGGTTGGTGCTCTGAGGAAGGTCCAATTCTATCAGTTGGTTGTTTCGGCAATAAAAGGAAGTCAGGCCGGTAAAGAACTGGATTCCGGAGACACTGGATATCCCCGCCGACGAAACATCTAAAGTTCCGGTTTTCGCGGCCGCCTGGGCCGAAGTAAAGGGATCATCGATGCCCACTCCCATAAAGGAGGCAATCGCATTACGGAAAACGGCATCGGGGAAATTTTCAGGCGTATTGATGTTCTGGGCTTGAGCCGCAGGGACAATCCAAACAAATGAAATTGCCAACAAGGCATAGGTAAACAAAATGAAATGCTTTGTGCCCAATCCACAGAAACGGACACCAGCCTTTGCCGATAGCCAGGCACGCTGTGCGTTTGGCTCACATACAGGAGGCGACATTGAAGGCCGGGTGTCGCGAATGATAGACGGCAGATTCTGTATCATTTTGATAAACTAAGCTAAATTTGCGCCACTTGGCAAGAGAAGACATTTTAGCATAAGTCCTGAAAAACAAGTATATTATTTAAATTCAGAGCCTTATACTAAATTATCGACTATAATTAATGCAGGTTTAGTGCCAATCCGCATTACAAGTCATCTTTTTTTTTACAGTTAAATAATAATATTATTTAAAGACAATTCAGAGCATTTTGCTAAAGAAATATACAATGTTTTTGGAATTGAAGCCACAAAATCCTGTTTTGCCAGTCTCAATATAAGACCGCGCTAAGGAAAATTCCCAAAATGCTATCTAACCTATTCAAATATTATAACTTACACTTTGATTGAGGTATCCTATTGATCTCATTGTGCAGATCCGGGGGTAAAGAACCGGCCAACTGATTTGGATCAGGAATCGGATGATTTTTGGCTGGTGGACAAAAGAAAAAAAGGAATCTTTAGAAGTCCAACCAGGGTGCCTACGCCATAGGAAAGGTGGACACTCAGAAAGATAAGCGGAAGCACGGCACAGCCAATGCGCTCATACCCAACGAAATTGGAAATGGCTTTGAAAGAGAAAAAAGCGGCTCCCAATGCATAGGCGCCCATAAGAACAACAATCGGCCAGATATTTCCAAGGAAGACCGCCCAAAGCCCGGCCAGCAACAACACACCGACAAAAGCAAGAGGAACAAAGTGATAAATGTGAAAACAACGCGGTTCTACAGAAAGAGTCAATCCAATCCACATTCCATTTCCGAACGCCTGTTTCAACATCCCCACCCATGAGCTGCGTGGAAAACGATATGACCGAATTGAAGGATGATAGTAATATTTATATCCGGCATTGCGGATTCGGTAGTGCATTTCATTATCTTCGGTTCGATGAAGATTCTCATTGAACAATCCAACACGGTCAAAAACGTCTCTAGAATACGCCGCAAAAGCCAAAGATTTTAGATGGCGGGGCTCGCCGGGATTCCTGAATGCCGCCACGCCGGTTCCAAAACGGGAAGCATCGACACTATATAAAATTTTTTGCTTCATCGTCTCAGGCTGCACAGGCAAAACGGCACCACCGACAATTTCATGTCCGTCCATGATCTGACAGGCGTTTTGGCGTAAAAAGTCTTGGGGCAATCTGGCGTGAGCATCGACACGCAGAATCACGGCGCCGACCGAGGCGCGTATACCGATATTCCATCCGGCACCCAAAAAACACTTTGGATTTTGCAGTATCGTTCCCCGAATTTCCGAATTCCCACTTAAAAAATCATTCATAATTTCCAGGGTATTGTCGCTCGACATACTATCGACCAAAACCAAGTCGATTTTTTCCGATGGATAATCCTGGCCGCCTATATCGTCCAAAAGCGCACGAATATGCTTCGCTTCGTTTTTTGCCACGATGAGAATAGAAATGACGGGGAGTTCGGTATCGGTCATCTAAAATTCCAGCCGCCGGACGGATACAAGACGATTTGACAAAACAGATTTTGGCTCAGTCTCCCGGAAAGTGCAAAATACGGCATATCCTCGGAAAAACTTTCAGAGTAATACCGAACGTGTGTTAATAAAACCATGGGCATCCACTTATTTGGCCTCGGCATGAGTGAGTTCAAACGGTTCTGAGGTCAACGAGCGCAGCAATTCCACTTCCTTTTCAAAATCCTCGTCACTCCAATTTTCAGGGGGAAGAATTTCCACCACGGAATCGAGATCACATTCTCTCTCGCGCTCAGATTGGGTTACGTTTGCATTCGGCATGCCGGGTGGTGTGAGGGATTTTTCAAAGACAGGAACGATATTGGGCGGCAAGCCGGAGAGTTGCGCGGCTTCGACCATGAGTTCATACATGTCAAACTCTTTTCCGGCGGTGATCCGATAGACTGATCCGGACTGTGCAAAATCGAGAGTCGACAATACAAGTCTTGCCGCCTCCTCGGCGGGGAGACACCACTGCATACGCGGGAGTGCCGCGAAATCGATAACCTCATTGCGCCGTAAGGCTTCCTCGAACACGCGGATCGGGCCAGCTCTGCGCTCCAGGACTTCCATATGCCGAACGGCATAGGTACGAATGGGCACCTGGGACATATTGCGCACTCTGGCTTCAACCGTGCGCATGGTAACACCGGTTATCCAATCGGTGCTTTCGCGAAGGTCTGAAGTCAGCACGATCAAATCTTTCACACCGCAGGATTGAGCGGCTTTTAACAGCGCACAGGTCCCCAGCACATTGGTACGAATGGCTTCATCGATCGAAGGTTTTAAGAAGGGTGAAGGCCGAATTAAGCCGGTATGAATAACAAGGTCGGGATCGAAACGTTGAAAAAGCCGGTCATAGCTGGTGGAAGGAGACGTCGATGCTAAAACAGGTGTTACGAGGCATGATGGCCGTTGTGCCCCCAAAGATATGACCGCATCCGCCAGAGAACCTTCATCATGATCCCACAATACCAGCTGGGCGACTCCCATAGCACTGAGCAGCCGGGCCAACTGCGTGCTGACCGCGGAGCCTGCGCCCGTAATAAGAATACAACGACCCGCAACACACGGGGCGATGGAAGCCAAATCCACAGAAGCCGATTCATAGCCAATCCAGTCAGCAATACCGGTTGGACGAACCGTACCACCGGGAATCATGCCTTCCGCCCCAACAATTGAGGATTGGAACCTGCGGACACGCAGTCCGATTTGTGCGCATTGACGCACCAGCCGCCGCAGCCGGGAAGATGGAAAAGAATCGCCAACTGCAATAATGAGTTCATCGACATGATAGAGTTTCATTAGAACTTCTAAATCATGCCGGTCGCCTAATACTGTACGGTTCAACAGACGGCGGTGACGCATCTCCGGATTGTCGTCTATCAATCCAACAACTTCGATCAATTCACTTTCTTGCGATTCCAAACGCCTGAGTGCAAGTTCCCCGGTTCTCCCTGCGCCATAAATCAAGACATGACGAACATTGTAGCTTGAACGGCGTTTCAGACGGCTTCGTAACAAGACGGCAAAAAGACGAATTCCCGCCATAAGCACAATACAAACAAGCCAGTCAATAAGAAGAAGCCGTATCCAGAAAGGTTCATGAACCCATGGTGTCGTAACGGCCATGGCAATTAGGCTCGCCCACGACATGCTCTGAACGAGCCGGATCAGGTCGCGCAAATCCAGAAAACGGACAAGCACAGTATAAACACCCATGACCTGAGCCATAATCATTCTGGCCACAATCACAAATAGAAAAGGATATAAAACTCCGGAATGCTCCATGGGGGAGATTTCCCGCCCCGGAACAACCATATAAGAGGCAAACAAAGAAAACACAAAACAGGCGATGTCGCCTGTCATTAGCAATATCTGTGATGGATTTTCGAAGATATGGCGGCGGGTAATCGAACCGGTCAGGGTAACACCGACCCCGCGAATCAGATACTTCACATCCCCAAAAAAGGTTGGATTTTCGACATATTCGAGATCAATCTCCATTTTGGGGGGAAGAATATGCTCAAGATAAAACTTAAGAGGATCAACTCCAGGTGGATACATATCCTCTTCGTTGCGGCCAAGAATTTGATTGGGACCAACAATGCCCGGCCGTACACCAAGGACACGACGTTGTTCTGGTGTATAAAGTTCGACAATCGATGGATCTTCAGGCCGCGGACCGACAAAGCCCATATCCCCGATTAGCACATTATAAAGTTGGGGAAGTTCGTTTAATTTCGACCGCCGCAAAAACCTTCCGAGCCGAGTCACCCGCGGATCATTGCCGGGCGAGACTCTGGGGCCCACATCAACGGGAGCGTCGACCATGGTTCGGAATTTGAACATTCGAAAGGTTTTTCCATCCCGCCCAATACGTTTCGCGGCATAAAAGACCGGTCCTCTCGATTCCAATTTTATGACAATGGCGACAAATAAGAAAACAGGCGCCAATACAATTAGGCCGCCAAATGCCAATATGAAATCAAAAAAGCGTTTAGCCATTCCGTAACCGCTCTCATACTTCCCTTAAGAAAATAAGCCAATCCCCCACCGCCTGAGGCTCATATACACAGGTTTTGGGTTCCCTCGTGCCGGATTAAATCAGAAGTGGTTTCAAAACACCTTTCCGAAAAAACAGGGCCATACCAAGCTGATGCGGAAGGTGCAAAAACAGCGGCTCATCAGGAGATTCGCCCTCCCCTGACCATTTATGAGCCGGTGTTTTGAAACCACTTCTAATCTCATTTGAGTAAGAATAGCAGAACAAAGTCCGAAAGTAACTTCACATCAATGCATTAGCGACATATTAACGACGTTCTGTCCGCCATAATTTATAGCCTTGTGGAGCGTCATCGGAAAAAAGCAGGGGACAATCATCCAGCAGGGCATGGCCTTCGGAACGCAGCCAATTCTGAGAACGGCCTTCTTCATGAAAGACAATTCTATCGATCCTATACTTCTCAATCATTTCGGCTAATTGGGCTTGCGTCATCTCCCCACGCACCAATTGCCCGGTGAGAGTCTCGCGTTCTTGAGCATCAGCGGCGCCCGGAGCCGCATGGAATGAAGGAACGACTACTACGTTATAACCCGTATAGGCCGCCAAGAGCAAAGAATCATACGAATGGCAAAGGATATTGGCGGAAGGCTCGGAACGGGCGGCAAAAAACGAAATCAGGCCGATCCGGGCCGAATCCCGCACCCGATAAGGCGCTTGTTGGTACATCGGAGCAGCAGCCGCCTCGCGAATGCGTCTATCGGCCTCAAGCAACGGATTGGCGGCTAAAGCATCCAGCCCGATATATGCACAAACTCCAGTTACCAATAAAACCGATGCAAAAGATTGGTGCAAAGGCTTTTCTGCGGAGCCCGCGGGAAGGATTCGGGATACGACAAATGCAACACCCACCATTAAACGTTCCAGCGCCCAACCGGCAATAAGCGCATGCGGAGCCATTTGCCCTAACCGAATTACTTTATAGATTGAAATTTTATCCTGTAGAAAATGCAAAACCGGAGGGAAAAGATTGATTGCATAAGGAAGAAACATCAACACGGCAAGCAGAAGGGCCGCAGCGGCCTTTTTACGCCAAAATAAAAACAAGAGAGGAAAACATAAGGCAAAGGTTAAACGAGGCAAACGGCATTCAAACAAGCGTATACCTTGATGCTCAAACAATAGCTGCCATTCCAAACGCCAGGTCGTATCGGCAGTAATCTCTTCCCCGGAACGAAAGGATTCGACAAACGGCTGAGGCGGATTTATCAAAAGAGGATTGAGAGATTTGCCCTGGACAAAAAAGGGATTACTCACTTCCTGCAACGTATTCCAACGAAGCGAAACAACCAATGCCAGCGGCAGAAGCACAGCGGCCAAAGCCATCATCGTACGAATTCGTTGGGGCCGGTCACCGGCGCCGGGAAGTACGGCCAACAAAGGCAAGGCGACTGCTGCGCCTCCGGCAAACAGCAACGCATAAAAAATGTGTGTGCCGGCAAGGAGTCCGGCAATGCCGAGAAGCAACACCAACTGGAGGCGGGCGCCTTCGTTTCGCCAATTCCATAGCAGGTACCAGAGCAACGGTGTCAGAAAATAGAGGGCAACGCCGCCCGGATAGGCGAGGTCGAGTAAATCCCCCCGAAACGGCGCCATGCGCCCAACGAGCGCATGGACAGTCACAAAGACCAGAGCGGAACAGAGGCCGACCAAATTGGAGCGAAATAAAACCGTCCCCAAGCCCCAAAGAACACACACGGATAACGGCAAAAATATGGCCGATAGCAGATGCCAAACATGGGTATATGGCGCACCGGAAAATAACGTGGTCAAAGCAAGAAACGGGTGATAGAGACTTCCTTGATAACGCGAATCCACCGACTCGCCGCCATAAAGCGGATCATTCACATCCAATACACGCATGTCCAACAAATCGCGAACATGCGCCAAATGGACAAGCGCATCTTCTTCGACAAATGAACCGACACGCACCAATCCCCAGACCGAAATAAGTGTCGCAGCCAGCAGGATCAATCCAACAGCGGTTTGCAGGGCACGGCCAAGCGGATCACATCGGGAAACGGTAACAATCGCGGAATCCGGCTCAACCTCGCCGGAGGCGGGCTTTGAGAGCATTTCCTGCACAAGAAGCCCAACCACGCCAAGCCATAACAGAGAAATGTGAATTGCAAACAGTCCCGGCAATCCCAAACCGCACAACCGCGCACATACAATTGAAAAGGTGACGCACAACATTCCCAAGGCCATCCGCTGAAGAAAATCGGACAGCCAACAAGGGATTCCTGTGGTGTTTTCGATAGTCCGGCTTTTGGTTAACGATTCAAAATGAGGGCTGAAATGGATCGGGAAAAAAGAAAGAATCCGGTCGATCAGATACCCTGATCCCCAGACCAGCAAGACCATGGCATTGAAAATCCAAATGCCATCGGGCAAACCGAAGCCAAATCCGGTCCAGAAGTGCAATAAAGAGACGAATAACCAGAGCGTGAAAACCACAATCTGTGCTATGGAGCGTCCGAATCGAGCCCGCATGAGTTCAATGCCGCCACCAACTCTCGACCGCACTTTCATCCGGCAACAAAGGATGCTCACCAACACCGGGGGCAATTACAGGTAAACGCAAATACCCGGCACTTGAAGCATTGTGCATGATTTCCGTCTGTAATTGTTGCGGATATCCATCTTGACCGATAAAAGCATATTGAGGATTAAGATCGAAGCGGGGATAATTACTGTGGCCGATGGACAGACGGATGCGGTGCCCGGTATTGAAAGCGACGGCGGTACTCCAAAGGTCGATTTCATAGCGGTACTCAAGACCGGGAGTCAGTGGGACACGCTCTTCAAAACCATCGCGGAATCCGGCACGCAAAATGCCATCGCAAACAAGCATGGAACGTCCATCGGGATAAACATCGCTTAGCCTTACCGATAGGTCCATGTCACTCAGATTACAGGAAGCATAAATCACAGCGCTAACCGGCCCGGCAACTTCAAGCGGCAAGGTAAGCGGTTCGGTTGTAAACGTAATCAGATCCTCGCGCGCTTCCAAAGAGGATTGATCGTAGGGTCCGGCGTCAATCTCAAGATTTGCGCCGCCGTGTGTAGGCAACGGATTCTGCGGGTCATAGACAAGTTGGGTAAATCCGCCATCCGAGCCCGGCGCAATAGGCTCCAGGCTGCCATCCGGCTGCAAATAAAGTTGAGCCCAATTGGCCGCAGGGGGCCATTCGGGAGTTTTACGCCATTCATTGCCGGGAGCACCCGACTCTCCGCCGGCCCCCATCAGAAAATAGCGAACAGGCTTTCCATCGAGCACATCGTTATCATCGCCCTTCAGCCAATAATCAAACCATTCAAGAACCAAATCCACCTCAGCCATATAAGAGATTGTGGAGTCGGTAGGATACGTAAGTTCACCCTGTTCGGTTTCGGCCTCATTAACATGGGTCCACGGTCCGAGAATCAGACGGTTGTTGCCACGTGCCGCCTCACCGGCAATTGTCTGGCGGCCTACAAAATCGTTAATCGTGCCCTGCAAGAAAGGATCGTAAAATCCACCGATAAAGAGCGAAGGCGCATCGATAGAGGAAAACCGTGACTCAACATCGTATTGGTCCCAAAACCAATCTTTCGTTGTATGAGCCATAAAATCAGGAAGCATGTGCAGACTATCTTGCCCTGCCAGCCAACCGTTTACCAAAGACTGACGAAACGCGCCCCCTTGATACGCCGCTTGTCCGTAACCTTGGGTGGCTGCATAGCCGATGGCCTGGCAAGTCAGATGGGGAGGAGCGGCACCGGCCATAAGCCCTTGGACAATCCCCAACGCGGACGGCCCCCATGTCCCGACTTTTCCATTCGACCAAGAACGGGCGGCAATCCATTCCACCGTGTCATAGCCATCTTGATTTTCGCCCCAACCGTCATCTTGAAAGACTCGGTCTTCACCCTCTGAATCGTAACGTCCACGCATGTCTTGAACGACAACGGCATAGCCCGCCAGCGAAATCAAAGTCACGGCCATATCCAATTCATCACGGTCATAGGGCGTGCGAACCAAGATGGTCGGAAAAGGTTCCCCCCAAAACGGCTTGGCAACCGTGGCGGCTAGGCGGGTGCCATCACGCATTGTGATCCATTCGAAATCGGCTCGGAGACCGGCAGCCTCAAACCTTTCGGCCAGAGACACTCCGGACTCTTGAACAGAAAGCGGTGAAGCCCCGGCAAGACAAACATCAGGAACAACAAGGGCAAACAAAAAGGCGGCACAAATCAATAAGCAGTGTATTTTTTGCATTGGCATATCCATGTGAGATGACTAAAGCGGGAGTCAGTATAGCGTGAATAGACAGAAGATACTTGAGTCATTTCAGACCGGCATAAAAGGCACGGGCGTTACATAGATTCCGGCACGATTCAGCTGATATACTGTCTTTGCCATGCTTAGCCTGCCAAAGACGGTCTATATCTTATTTGAAACCGATCCCCCAAAACCGGCGTGGATGGATATCGGCGATGTAGGGCCGTTGGCCTTGATTTGGCCAAGCGAATACTCCGCAAGACGTTGGGGCAAAGAACGTGAAGAGACGGAAGCGATAGTCGAACATGCACCCAGCGATCTACTCGTGGAAGATTTGCAAGAGGCGGGTTTTGCGGGTTTCGCCTATAACCTGGCTCCGCACGAAAACGGCCCCGGCCCCGATAAGCTGATGCTATTTTGGAAACCGGGAATGCTCGCGAATGCCGCTAAAAGCGGAAAAGGAACCGGTGCCGGGAACTAAGCACCGCCCACCCAAATAATTCTCAAACCATTGGACTGCAGGTGGGCGCCCACCTTCCGCACCACATCATCGCTCCAAGGCATGCCTGTCCGTGTATCAATACGGATCGTATCGACTCCGGCCTGCTTCAATTCTTGGGCAAGACTTTCGGCCTTTTCGGGCTGCTGCCAGACATCAGGATTCAAAAACGTATAGCGAGTCAAGGTCCGGTCATGTATCAGCTGATAACGTGAGAATTCACCGATGACCAGCGGATGGTGATGTACGGTCTGCCGGGCCAACTGAGCGCCGATTCTCGATGATGGACGGATGGGCAGTTCTATGACCACACCCAAGTTTCCGGATTGAGAATCATCCGATAGCAAAGCCGATTCGACAAGCATTTCGGGCCGGGGATCGGGAGCAATAATTGCACTATGGATCCGCTGGAGCCATTGGGTTTCAAACGCCATAACAACCAGCAAAACCACCAGAACCAGTTTCAAAATCCCTTTCCGGAGAGTAAAGACTTTGCCAGGCTCTTGCGGAACGTGCGTAAACGGCGGCTCATCCCGCCCCAGGCGGGATTCGCCCTCCCCTTGGCCATCTACGAGACGGCGTTTTGAAATCGGTTCTATCAACACGGAACTGCTTTTGAAAGAAGACAATAGAGAAATTCGATGAACGATATTTTCCGCACCAAGCCATGCCAGAGGAAGAAGTAGTACCCAGCCATACCACATGAAACGCGCAAAAACGCGCACAGTATCGAATCCGGGAAGTATCGAAAACAGAAATGCAGGCAATAATACGGCCGATTCCCCAATGAATGCCACCGGTCCCAAACTCAGCAGAAAACAAACCAATGCAACACCCGTATCTTCAACAAATGCAGAATGGGAATAAGGAATTCGCTCGTTGTTTTGGCTTTTGCTGTCAGAAGAAGACTTTAGGGCACACGCCCCGGCAAGAACCAAAGCCAATACCAAAAGCCCCGGATGGAAGGACCACTCCGATCCGAGCGGACGAGCGGAAAACCAATCCGGCGTCCAAACATCCCGAATGGAATTGGACCAATGGTGAGCCACGATCAGCGGCGTGCCTTCCGGATCCGGCTCTCCCAACGTTTCCGGCCCAGATGGGTATCTGTAGGCAGAAACCATAAGAGCCATAAAAAGCACGGCGACAACAAACGCCGCGTAGCGCCGCGGATCAAAATGTCTTTCATGGATAGTGCGGATTATAAGGCTGCAAAGCACATAAATTCCGATAGCGATTCCGTGGTACCAAGCGGCAAACGATGTCAATAACCATGCAATAAAAAAGAGAAAAACATCTTTGGGCTTTTTCTTTTCAAGAACTCGATCCCATGCCCATAAAGCCCATCCCAAGAAACCGGTTGAAAAAAGATTCAGATGATTGAGATGACTCAGCCGAAAAGGTCCGGCGGCGGCAAATACGGCGGTCAGCACAGCACCGCAGTCCGGTGTCCGTTTGGAGGCCCATTTATGGAAGCCCCAGGCTGTAAGCCAGGTATGAAATAGGAACAAAAAATCATATGCGGCGACCGGCCCCCACAACCGTGTAAACGGCAGGGCGATTAAGCCATTAGCGAGCGACAACGAGTGGCCGTGTAAGCGTATGCCCTCCGGCGCAAAAACATACTGGGTCCAAAGCGGATTTTGCCCCAAATCACAGAGAGAAAATGAAACCCACCACAGGTTCCAAAGATTCGTTCCATAATCTCCTTCAAGCGCGCCTCCTACCGGCCTTGACGGCCAGCCTAAAACCACCTGAAAAACCAAAGCAAAAACGAGATATCCGAGAGCGACACGCAACTCTCTACGCAAAGACAGAGAGCACGACGCAGGAGGGGCCGTACCTTCCGGTGAGCATGTCGAGGATTCGGTTTTGCTTGAAGATTCCATGGACAGTGCAGTATTGTCGAATTTGTATATCCAGGCAAAACGACCTTAGGAACCTATGGCATCATCCCGCGATATCTGAACCTGAAGCGGTTTTGAAGTATCCAGATGAACGTCTCTTTGCGGAAAAGCAATAACAACATCGGCTTCCCGGCAAAGTGCATCGATACGATGACGCAGGTCGCTACGCACCATCAAAGCGCTCGTTTTTTCAACAAGAGCAATCCAGAAATGAAGTTCAAAATCCAGACTGCTGCTCCCGAACTCATTAAAGATTACAAACGGCTCGGGATATTTCAAAACCAAGGGATGTTCATCTGCGGCCTTGTAAAGCAGCCGCGCAACTTCTTGAGTTGGCGAACCGTAAGCAACACCGACATTCACTTGGGTACGGATACGGTTATCGCCGAGCGTCCAATTAACCACTTTGCTCTCAAGGAATGAGCTATTTGGAACCATGATATCGATGTTGGTAAAACTTCGGACTTGAGTGCAACGCGCACCGATTCGTATAACCGTGCCAAACGTGCCATCGACATCGACAACATCGCCAACACGAATCGGCCGTTCAACCTGTAAAATCAATCCGCTGATGAAATTATTAACGATATTTTGGCTGCCAAAACCAACACCGATCGCTAAAGCACCGCCCAAGAAGGCAAACAAAGTCAGTGGGATGTTGGCCAACTTTAACGTGAGCAAAAATGTTAGGGTGAGAAACGCGTAATAAGCCAACGACTGCAGCGTCTGCGCAGCCATCGGATTCATGGGCATTCTTTGCAGCAGGCGGGCGCCTAAAATGCGGCTTAAGCGTGAAGACAGCATCAGGCCAATCGACAAAAAGAACAACGCAATAACAAGATTCCGTACGCGGAAGGCGGCTTCGTCCTCTATGCCGAAAAGTTTAAAATACCAAACGGTTTCGACCGCACTCCCAATCTTTGATAGTGAATTTTTGAAAAAAGAGCGTTCTACACGATCCTCGATCTCTTTGAGGAGTTTTACATGCAAACGGCGTGACGATTCAATACTATCAAGGTTATTGGCATAAAGTGAAATCAAGTCCTGAAGCGTTTTTTTCTGCTCGCGCACATTTTGAACGAGGCTTGAAGAAGACTGTCCAAGAGTCTCGATCTTCGTATCAAGCGTTAAAATATGATTGCGTGCATCAGAGAGTTTCTGTCTCTGGATTTGCGCTTGATCCTCATATTGCTTTAAAATGACCTGTGTTTCATCACGCCAAGATGTCAAATCCCGGTTTTCAATTTTCTCGTTAATGACCTGGTTACGCCGCTCCCATGCCGTAATACGCTCGCTAATCCTCTGCTTCTGCATTTCGTGGATTTCGATGGATTCACGAAAACAGTGAAGCCGAGTTTCAAGCAATATCTCCTCTTCCTGGCGTTCGGGGGTTTTGGCTTCCGCCGAAATTTCCGAAGAACGCAGGTTGGTAAGCACTTCTTCTGTTTTAACTCGATCTTTAGAAGCGCTTTCAAGTTTTTGATCAATTGTTTTCTGTTCGTCGTTAAGTTTGGCGACCCTTTTATCAAACTCTTGGCGCGTAAAAACAGCACGTTCGTTTATCCATTCATATCGAGCGCGCAACAATTCCAGAAGCGTTTCATGCTGTTGAACAGCCTTCTCAGCATTTTGACGTTCCAAATCCAAGAGTTGAACTTCAAATCCGGCGGCTTCCTGTTCAAGTTCGGCATTGCGCAGGCGAATATCCAATAGGGCCTTAGCCGTCTCATCTCCACCGTCTTGTATTGTTCGTTGTATTTGTTCGCGGAGCCGCTGCTTTTCATCGAGGGTTTTCTTGGCCGTCTGCAATTTGGTCTTGGCCGTCTCCACCGAGCTGACCAATGTTTTGCCCCGGTCCGCTTCAGCCAACATCGCATCGTGATGTTGATCGGCATCGGCCAGCGTATAAGGAGGCTTTTCGGCCGGTCCCGATTGACGAAATGCAATCAATTCCTCCTGAGACTGCCGATGCGTGTTTTCAAGTTCCTCACTGCGTTTAAGAGCGTTCGCCGTCCGGTCGCAAAGGGAAATTAATTTATCAAGTGCCGCCGCTTGCTGGGTTAACAAATCACGAATTTCAGGAGGCAACTGGGTGGGATCGCTCCCCATTCTTTGATTAAGCGCTTCACGGTCCGCCGTGAGACTTTCTTTGCGGGCTGCGATCTTCTCAGGGGTTAATTCAGGCACCTGGGTAGAAGGAGTTGCCGTTGACTCGGCATTCTCGGCAATCTGAAGCGGATTTTGGGCATACGCTACCACCGTAACCGCGGCAATAAGCAATATGGAAATCCAAATCCGCGTATTATCCCGCAATCCAATCAAAGCGGGAATTCTGCTGCAAGATGATGTGGACTCTTGATTTAGGTGCATTTGCCTTTTTCGCTCCTGCGCCGGATGCCGATTCAAACCTGCGCCGTTCCTATTCTGATAGAGCTGTTTCAAAACCATCGTTTTCGCCGAAAGTAGACTAGCAGCCCCAATGCGGTAGAAGCCATAAGAGCCAATGCAAACGGATAGCCCCAGCGCCAATTCAGCTCGGGCATGTTCCAAATCGATATTCCGGGATTGAAATTCATGCCATAGACACCGGCAATGAAAGTTATGGGAATGAAAATCGAGGCGAATACCGTCAACACACGCATGGCTTCATTCATGCGATGGCTCATCATGGAAAGATGAAGGTTCATGAGATCACTGCAATAGTCCTCAAGCGAAAAAACGATATCGCCAATGCGCATAACGTGATCGTGGCAATCGCGAAGATATACACGCGATGCTTCTTCAATCATGCTTAGGTCGGTAGACAACAATGTTTCCAGGGATTCCCGCATCGGAAAAACCGACCGGCGCAAAATGCGGAGTTGGCTTTTTACATCGTGAATGGCGACACTCGAATCGTGGCCCGAACCATTAAAAATTTTGTCTTCCAAAGCCTCCAGCCGCGCTTCCAAGGTATCAACCACAGGAAAATAGTGATCGGCCACGGCATCCAATAACGAGTAGGCCAAATAGTCCGGCCCGGCATCGCGGATGCGCCCGGCACCTTCTTTTATCCGCCGAATCACGGGTTCAAAGTCGCTGCCGGGTGTCTCTTGAAAGGTCAGGACGAAGTTCTTGCCAAAGAAAATGCTTAATTGTTCTGTAAAGATAGGATGACCTGCTTTTACAAGGCGAACCGTTAAAGAAAGATATTCGGAATGGACTTCGAGTTTAGGACGTTGCCCGGTATGTATGACATCTTCCAACGAGAGCTGATGCAGACCAAACCGTTCGCCCAATGCATAAATCATGCGTGTGTCGCCCAATCCCTCAACATGCACCCAGGTTACAGGCCACTTGCCAAGAAAATCGCCTATGCCGGCGGGATCTTCGAGTTCATGCTCTTCAAATCCATCGAGCCCGTAACCATAAACCGTTAGCGCGGACGGATGAGCATCCGGATCGATCGTGGGAACACCTGGGGCCGCACCCGGTTTGGTATAGTGGCCGACCATGGTTCTCCGGCGGCGAAGTCTTCGCGATTTGCGGGACATCAATGCACTCCTTGGTTGCTGTATGGGCTCATTCTACAAGAATAAATCCTCTTTGCCGCCAGATACCGCCAATCAAGGTTTCAAATTAGTAACATTTCTTCAAGATTGGTAGCACGTTATATACTTGGGTGCTATTATAGCCGGGGGATAAAACGATGGGGATAAAAAAAAGTTTCGTTTTTAGGAGATACGAAAATGCCACGGCAAATCTTTCATGTACTTCTTCTATTGAGTCTGTGTTCGGCACTCTCGGTTTCGGCGCATTTCGACATATTGGTGGCGGATCAGCCATGGGTGGAACGGGGTGAGACTGTCAATTTTAAATATTATGCAGGACATCCTTTCGAAGCGGAAATCGCGGATTGCCCAGCACCCGCCAAAGTAGAAGCGGTGCTATCGAATGGCGAAAAAATGGATATCAAATCCGCTGTCAAAGAAGGCACGATTACATACGACGGCAAGGATTTTCCGCTCTTCACTTTCCCGTTTATGGCCAAAAAGAGCGGGGATGTAATCATTTCAATCGAAAGTGAAAGAGAATTTTGGAGCGAGGGCGCCGCCGATAAGTTCTGCAAGATGGTCCTCCACTGCAATCGGAGCCAAGGGTGGGATCAGGCAATCGGGCATCCGGTGGAAATCGTTCCACTAACCCGTCCCTACGGGCTGCGGGCAGGCATGGTCTTCACAGGTACGGTCCTTGTGAACGGCAAACCCGCTCCCGGTTTGGATATCGAATTTGAGGAATACAACGAAAAACCGCCCGCCTCGATTCCTGAAGAGCCACTGGTCACCGGTGTTGTTAAAACCGATGCGAACGGCAATTTCCAGATAACCCTGGACCGGGAAGGCTGGTGGGGTATCGCGGCCTGGCAAGAGATGGGCAAGATCACTCATGAAGGCAAAGAACTCGAACACCAGGTTGGGGAATTTTTCTGGCTGTATGTGCATCCAGGCCGTTAATCCGGTCCAGTTGCAATACGCCGTCAAAGGCTGATTCGATGCATATTTCCGATGGTGTCGTTGGGACACCGGTTATTATAGCAGGCGGAGCGATTGCACTGGGGATGTGCGGTCTGGCCGCCCGGAATATAAAGGATGAAGAAATCCCCCGCATCGCCATATTTACGGCGGCGTTCTTCATCGCCTCGACCATCCGCATCCCGATGGGAATGACAAGCGTGCATTTGATATTTACGGGATTGGTGGGCGTCGTATTAGGATTCCGTGCGTTTCTTGTTTTCCCCGTGGGTCTGTTGTTACAAGCCGTTCTTTTAGGGCATGGAGGTATCACCACGATCGGTGTAAATGCCTGTGTATTCGGTTTCCCGGCATGGTTCTCCTATAAACTGTTTTGTTGGTTGCGGGGAGAAGGCAATAAACGTCTATTTCTTGCGGGAACCGCCGCCGGAGCAGCCGGAGTTATTTTTGCCGGTTTGGTGTGGGCGGCGGTAGTGATGTCAGCAGGCGAACCACTAGTGCCGGTTGCGAAATTCGTCTTTATCCTGCATCTTCCGGTAGCCGCCATCGAAGGCATTCTTACCGGCCTTTGTGTGCGCTATTTGGCGGCAGGAAAACCAGAACTGATTCACGAGCCAAATCCATGAAACACTCTGCCACCTTCATGTTATTTCTACTTTTCTGTTCGCCGGTTTTCGCGCACAAAATTACGGTGGATGCGCTTTACGACAACGGTGTAGTCTATGTGGAATGCTGGCTAGGTTCAGGCGATCCGGCCGCCGGGGCGGATTTGACGGTTACCGACGAAGAAGGCAACACCCTTTTAGCAGCAAAACTCGACGATGACGGCTATTACGAATACAAACCGGTCAAAGGGGGACAGCTTCTGTTTACCGTGGATGCTCATTTGGGTCATAAAGGGGAATACGAGTTGGACCTGAGTGGCATTGAAATCGTCAACAAAGACTCCCAAGAAGCGGTTTCGACGGCACCGGACAAAATGACAATAGGCCAGGAAACCGAAGCATCACAATCTGCCGATGGGGATGGAGCATCCGCCACAGCGGCGCCAGCAGAGGGACAAGTCCAACAAGCGCCCGCCAAAGAAAAAGCAGAGAATCGGCCCCGGCTACGCGAGACAAGAGGGGGCTTATCGGAAGGTGAGCGGGTGATTTTGGGAATCATTTGCCTGGCCTCGGTGACCGCGGCCTATTTAGGCTATCGTAACCAGAGGCGAATCTCCGCTCTTGAGGAATTGCTGCGTGCACGAAACATGGATTCCCGGTGAAACTTTCCTGCATCGTTGGGATGCCCGCTGCAAGCTGGGGGCAACCGCTTGCTTATGTCTTACTCCCACAGCTATGTCCGATAGGGTTCCTTTGGCGGTTTTGGCAGTGGCCGCGCTTGGCCTTTTGCTTTGGTTTCATCTGCCATGGAGAAAACTGTTCCGCTATTTAAGCGAGATTCATCTGTTTCTGATTCCCTGTTTTCTTATTTTGCCTTTTTCGACACCCGGTGATCCGCTGTTCCATATCGGTCCTTTTGCGGGCAGCCTGGAAGGATTTAAGTTTGCTCTTACACTATATTTGCGGGCGGTGATTATCGCCACTTTTGCAATGGGGGCAATTTTGACAACACCAATCGATGTATTGGTGCAAGCAGCGGAACGTCTTTATGTGCCCCGTGTTCTTGCTCAGATTTGTCTCCTGACCTACCGTTTTCTTTTCGCGTTTCGTGCCGATTTACAGAGGATCCGGATCGCCCTGCGTACGCGGGGCTTCCGTGAGGCGGCGGGCATGCACACCTACCGTACCTTGGCCCACACGACCGGAAGCCTTTTAATACGGGCTCTGGACCGAACAGAGCGCGTCACCCGGGCCATGCGTTGCCGGGGATATCATGGCACATTGCCGACGATGCGCAGCTTTAAGTTAAACAATCAGGATTTAGCGGCGACCGGAATCTGCGTCGTATTTTCATGTTTCTTTTTGTTTTGGGAGTTCTGGTTTTGAGTGCGGTTCTTAGTCTTCAAAGTGTGTCTTTCTCATACCCGAAACGCAAAGCGTTAAACGGGATATGTTTCCGTGTGGAAGCAGGTGAGAAAATTGCACTCGTGGGACCAAACGGCGCGGGCAAGACGACTCTTTTTCTTATTACGGCCGGTGTGCTGGATGGTTATGAAGGTGAAGTATTGGTGGCGGGCCATGAACCGGGGCAACGCAGCCAGGACGGCGACGGCATACGCGATGTAGGGATTGTCTTTCAGAATACGGAAGACCAGCTCTTCCACACCACGGTATTCGACGACATCGCTTTTGGGCCTTTAAATCTAGGTCTCGATAAGGAGATCGTCCATCAACGCGTACATAGCGTTATGGAGACTGTCGGCCTAAACCACGACCTGGAGACGGAATTTCCGTTGCATCTTTCAGGCGGACAGAGACGGCGGGTGGCATTGGCCGGTGTATTGGCGATGGAACCCAAGATGCTGCTACTAGATGAGCCATCCAGTGATTTAGATCCCCGGGGGCGCCGTGAACTGGTGAATTTGCTCAATTCACTGGAAATCACAAAGGTCATTTCCAGCCACAATATGGATCTTGTCGCAGAGACCTGTTCCCGCGCGTTGGTTTTGGATGGTGGAGAACTCGTTGCCGACGGCCCGATTCAAGATGTTCTGGGAAACAGAGACTTGATGATGAAACACGGTCTCGAAGTTCCCGCCGCATTTCAGTAGCAGCAGTTTCTTCCCAAGGATTGATAACGCATCTACGGCTGCATCGAGCAGGTGTCGGAAAATGTATCGCGGTTTGCAAGACGGCCGTCCGGCCATGTCCAATACCGGCGTTGCTCCTGGAAAGGATGCCAGAGAACCTTAGGCAGACTGTTATCTATAGGCCGCTTATAGGCAGCAACACCGATCTGCAAATCGGCTTGCCGTACGCCAAGCCGTAACGTGCCATTCAATGCATCCCACCATCGGAAGATAACGGAGTAATTAGAATCCATCTCTTCATGCACAACCGAATGGTGAATACCGTGCATGCGCGGTGTTACAACAATCTTATTTAAGAGACGCTCCAATCCAAGCGGCAGGCGGACATTGCTATGGTGAAACATGGTTGCTGCTTGAAAAAACATTTCATAAACCACATATGTCGTAAACGATACCCCCAGCAGGCCCACCTGCAAAATCCGAAAAAAGACCGATAATAAAACTTCGCCAAAATGGAAACGGAAGGATGTACTAACATCCAAATCCGGGTCGAGATGATGAACATTATGGAAGCGCCATAAAAGTTCTATCCGATGATTGGCACGATGCCAATAATAAAAAGTGAGATCGAGTAGAAGAAAACCGAGCGTAAACTGTAGCCACAAAGGCATTTCAACAATATGCAACAGACCGAAAGGACGTTCCGAAGTCCAATGACTAAGATAAATTCCCACGGGCTTTACGGTAAGCGCACTTACCACAAATACAAGTAACGTAAGAACAAAATTCGTAATTAACCGGCGGCCCAATTGGAATGAGGCATTACGAAGAGGGAACAGACGTTCGCAAATAAAGAGCAGTAAAAAAACTCCCGCCATTCCGCCACTGTAAATGATTCCGGAGAACGGCAATTCCAACATTAACAGACTCCTAACAAAAAACACATTTCAGAACGAAGAGATCACCAATTCTGTTCCAGTTCCTCATTCGAATCCATTGGTTATGATGCCTGATTGCAGTTTCTGATGAAGGTTTGTCTTTGTAATAGGCATAAAAAAGCCGCAATGATTTTATGTGTCATTGCGGCCAAACATTAGGAAGAATGTAGGTGTTCTAAATTAATTTCAGGTCACGTTATAAAGGGGGATTGAGGAACCGCACTGCTGCTCCGGTTGAAGTTTGGCATACACCTCCGGGGAAACCGAAGGTCCTTGTTTGGAGCAGAATTTGTCGAAAGCCGCGCTGAGATTGAAGGCAACAGCATTGGCATCCATCCTCTCAATATGATGCCGTTCCAACATATGGACGAGTTCACCATCTTTAAATAGGGCAATTGCAGGAGAAGAAGGCATGACGCCGGTCATATAGCCGCGTGCTTGTTCGACAGCGGCGCGGTCCACACCCGCGAATACAGTCACATAGCGGTCAGGAATTGTCTTGTGCTGAAGTGCCTTGGTGACTCCGGGGCGTGCTCCGCCGGCGGCGCAGCCACACACGGAATTAACAATCACCAAAGTCGTCCCCTCTTTTTCATTCAGTACTTCATCGACTTCTTCAGGCGTGTGCAGCGAACGCACGCCAACGTGCTCGAGTTCTTCAAACATCGGACGCACGGCTTCCGGATCGTAAAGCGGTTGCATGGATGATCTCCTTTGCATTGCAATCAATTCAGGTTTTAAGGTTGTCCCATTCCATTTCAGGGAAGTGGTTCCTCGTTGCGCAGGGAGAGGCTATCCAGCGGTTTGGGAGTGTCAAGGAATGCCCGGTTTGCAGGCATTTTGGGGTGGCATGTTTGGGAATTTACTATGCTGAAATGAAGCGTTGATTGGTGTATCCTACGCTCTAAGTCAAACCACGAGTCAAATTCAGGAGTGTGCCTATGAAAGCCGTTGTCCGATGGTTGCCGGTTCGATTGCTGTTTGCATTGTTGATCGTAAGTTCTGCAAATTGGGGGATATGCGTAGAGCTCCCAACCTCTGCCCCGGAAGATGTGGGCCTTTCCGCGGAGCGTCTGCAACGTATCGACAGCGCAATCGGAAAGTATATCGAAGAGAACCGGATTTCAGGCGCGGTAATGCTGGTGGCCAGGAAGGGGAAGGTTGCTCATCACAGTGCCCTGGGCATGATGGATATCGAAGACAATAAGCCGATGGGCACCGATACAATTTTCCGTCTTGCCTCTATGTCGAAAGCCATCACCGGCGTGGCCACACTGATGCTCTACGAAGAGGGCCGGTTCGAACTAAACGATCCGCTGGACCGGTTTATCCCCGCCTTTAAGAACATGCAGGTTCTCGTGACCGATCCGGATCAAAATCCTTATGGATCAGACTACGAGTTAGTTCCTGCAAACGGCCCGATTCGGATTCGTCAGCTGCTGAATCACACGGCGGGATTTGCCTACGGATTATGGGGGCAGCCTTATTTTGGCGAGTTGTATCAGAACGCGGGCATCCACGACGGCTTATATGCTTGTGAAGGGACGATCGGAGACATGGTGGAGCGTCTGGCACGTCTGCCGCTGATGCACCATCCGGGCGAGGTTTGGGAATACGGCGTATCGGTCGATGTGCTGGGGAGGCTAATCGAGGTGGTTTCGGGAATGCCACTGGACCGCTTTTTCGAGGAACGTATTTTTGAGCCTTTGGGAATGGAAGACACTTATTTCTATTTGCCGAAAGAAAAGGCCTCCCGCTTGGCGGCTGTTTATGCGCCTAATGAAGACGGCGGTATCAGCAAAACCACCGGCGATATCGTTCAGGTAGGCTCCGCCGCCTATACCCCCTATAAACATATCGATGGGCCACGCACGTATTTCTCAGGCGGCGCGGGGCTGGTATCAACGGCATCCGATTACGCGCGGTTCTTGCAGATGCTTTTAAACGGCGGCGAACTTGAAGGCCATAGGTTATTGAGCCGCAAGACAGTGGAATCGATGACCTCAAATCAAATCGGAGATTTGGATGTTGCCTTTGCGCCTATTGGGGACAAGTTCGGATTGGGCGTTTCGATCAATGAGAATCCGGATGTCACGCGCAGCATCACTTCCAAAGGCACTTATTCATGGGGCGGATTCTTTTACACGCACTTCTTTGTCGATCCCCATGAAGACATGCTCGGGCTTATCATGATTCAGCTCTATCCATACTCAGGGCCGAACATTCATGCCCAGTTCGATTCGCTGGTGTACCAAGCGATCAATGATTGAGAACTGCCTGCTACAATTATTTATGCTGCGAGAGCGGCTTCGATATCGGCGCGCAGGCCGGGATCATCCGGCGTGACCTTGGATTCATAATGCTTGATCGGCACGCCATTTTTGCCGATGAGAATCTTGTTGAAGTTCCAGCTGATTTGAGCATCCAACATGCCGTTTTGGTCTTTATGGGTTAGGTATTGATAGAGTTCGCACTGCTCGGGGCCGTTCTTGACGGGCATCTTTTCAAGCATGGGGAATGTGACGTTGTAATTGCTGGTGCAGAAAAGTTTGATCTCCTGTGCCGTGCCGGGTTCCTGCGCACCAAAGTCATTGGAAGGAACGCCGATAAGCACAAAGTCTTTTCCTTGCAGCGATTGATAGAGTGCCTCTAGGCCCGTGTACTGGGGGGTGTAACCGCATTTTGAGGCCACATTGACCATCAATACCACTTTGCCTTCGTAATCGGCCAACGATTTTTCGTTGCCATCAAGATCATGAACGGTGATGGTGTACATCCCGGTAACCTCTGCCTGTTTGGATTCACCGCCACTGGGCGGTTTTGCACAGCCTACGAAAAAAGCGGCAACTGCAAATACAGCTATCAATTGTCGTTTCATGACTGGTTCTCCTTAGATACAACAGATTTCTCCGCCTGCACACCACGTACAAGTTGAGCCGCCGGAAGATCCGGGTAATCCAAATCCTTTTCGCCCGCATTCCGATAGGTGATGATTAACGCCCGCCGAGGTTTTCCATTTTGATTGGGATGGGAAGCATGCAAAGTCAGATCGTGGAAGAAAATGCCATCTCCGGGCTGCGCCGGAAGCGTAACGACTTTGGTCTTATCAATTTCTTCGGGATGAACACGGTGAATAAAACCTTCGGGCGCGGCCACTTTCCCACCTTTATGATCGACCGGCTTCTTGTGGCTGCCAGGCATCATCATCAGGCATCCATTCTCAGCCCCAGCCGCATCCAATGCAATCCACACTGACAGTTTGTGAGCGCCCCGCCAATAGGGCCAATCCTGATGCCAAGGGCTTCCCCAACCCACATCCGAGGATTTACAGACGACTTTATCACTGAGAAAACCAATATTGGGGCCAATAAGGCACTCAACAATATCAAGCAGACTTTCCGAACGCATTAACGATCTAAAAAAACTGCTGTAGACCGATAAACCGACAAAGACGCCCGTCTCAAGCGGAACATACGTCTCCGTTTTTCCTTCGGCGACTTCATTGCGCACGCGGGCAAGAATGTTTTCGATTTCCGTCAATGATGTTTCGATCTGAGCATCCGAAAGAAGCCCGGGCACAGATACGAAACCATCCTGCCGATAACATTCCACTTGTTCGGAAGACAAGGCATTTTGATGCATAGAATACCTGTTTCAGAAACGTGCTTAAGATGTCCCCTGTCTGGAGAGTCCCCAGCTCCAGTATTTCCCTGCCCCATAGGCATTCATAACAACACTAAAAAGAACGCTACCGATTTTATGGGGCAGAGGTCAAGAATCGTGGACGTAATTGCAGATATATATCCTTAATCTCAGATAAAGAAAGTGACTTTCAGATTTCACATCTGGCAACAACCACCATAGGCACGGTCGAGATTACCCGGTCCAAAGCGGTTCAGGTCGCCGTTACTATTAAGACCGTTGGTGCCGTCATAGCGCATCCCATATTCGTTGTATTTGTTGGGGCCGATGCTACGGATTTGATAGACCACTTTTCCGCGCGGCCAAGGATCGTTCCCACCACCGGCCCATTGATTGGGATAGCCTGTCCAGATATTGAAATCCGCCACAAGACTTTCATACCCATCGGAGTTTGGCTTGCGGGACCACATAACATAGCTGGGATCGGAATAGTGGATATAGCTGAATCTTCCGGAGATAGCCGGCGCAAATGGATCGGGATTTAAGTCGGCAATATAAGAGACAGGTGTTGTTAACATATACAGTCTGTCATTGTCAATCTGCGAAACACCGTTATCGACAAAATACGATTCAAAGGCAATGGAATAGGCGTTTTGATCGGCTTGAACACGAGAAATTTTTGCGCGGATTTGAGCATTTAAGAAGTTTGGAACCGCAATAGCCGCTAGAATGCCAATAATTGCAACGACAATTAACAATTCAATCAATGTAAATGCTTTTTGCATAATAGCCTCATCATGCTGGATATTAAAAGTCATTTTCAATTGTCAATAATTTATCGAAAGGTTATGAATTATTATTTTGCACAGGAGCGTGCCTAACTGAGAGAATGCATAAAAGCGAAGCCGCAGGCAACTGTCAGAAATTCATACAGATTTTTTAAACGAATTTAAGTCATGAATTATTGACGGAAAATTATGTGTAAATTAAAAATGCACTGACAATGCATTTTTCATTGACATGCAACCGTACCCAGTGAGCGCTGTAGCCATCGGGAAATTCATGGTGAACATAACCATGTGGAGGGATAGATAGTGTTGTGTAGGTTTTCCAGGATCCGTTTCCCAGAAAATCCACTTCGATTGTAAATTGGACAGTGCGGTCGGAATCATGGCTCAAATGGATTACCTTTTTATCGAATCCGGTCATAAGGAATGGATCGGATACTGAGCCAGCTTGGACCGGCTCTTCCCACCAGGGACCACCCCAACCTTGAGGTTTCCCAAAGTTCCAGAGTTCATCGATATTGCCAAACCAAAGTCCTGATTGCGGCTGGCCAACGGCGCGGTCGGTTTGGTCGCTGGCCATCACGAACATTCCCCGCCAATGGCAGAAATCAGGCACAACACGGAGATGGGAGCAAACCGGTTTGATGCCCCATACTTTGCCCTCATAAACCAATGCGGGGAGTTCATAAAAGATGCCATGCGCATCCATCAAGAACCGTTCCGTTACGGCCTCACGAATGCGGAACCACTCCGTATTCCAGGCGTGATCGAATGAGTGGCTTCCTTTGGGCAGGCGGTATGTGTTCCACTCTCCTTGGGCAAATACTTTTAGGATTACCGATGCGCGGTCCCACCCGAGGGCATAAATCGGATTGCCATAGGCGTTTCCGGTCAGGTTCTTTCCATAGACTTCCACGAATGGCTTTTTCTCCAAGATGGTCCACTGTTGGCCATCCCATTCAGCCAAGCGTCCCCCCTGACGCGTACCAAGATGTTCCGGTTCATGATAGGTATTATTCGCGACAACAACCCGCCCATTGGCTGTGTAAGCGCCTTTGAAATGCGGCACAGCGCCTTGGGGCAGTTGAAGTTCATCCACCAAATTAAAAAGTTGCCTGACTTCTAAAGTATGCACATCGACTTCATAAAAAGGCCCTTCCATAGACAAAAAATAGGCCTTTGTATCCGGCTCCGTGAGATGAGGAATTGTGGCGGTAAGGCGCACTCCGCTGAGTTCGGGAATGGTGCGGACATTTCCATCACGATCAATTAAGTGCGGCCCGAGAATCGCCTGCCCGGAAGGCATGTGAACCATACGATTGGCAAAAGTGCCAACAACACTCTGCGGATGTTTCTCCATGTGCATCTTTGCATCAACCGAATAAAGCCCGGTACCTTCGCCGCGAATATGGGCAACATAAGAGATGAACCACAATTTATCGGCCCACGGTACGAGCGCGCCGATTCCCGCTTCGCTGCAATTCTTGGCTCCGGCCACAGTCGTGATTTCAGGGAAGACACCGTTGATCTCAATCGGCAACTGCAAATCCGATTGTTCCTGCGCTTGTGAATTGCATGGCGCTAATAACCATAAACAACCGATTGCACCCAAAATAAGACTGCAAAAAACCAAATCCCATCTATGCCGGTACATTTTCATCTCCCTCGGTTTGCTGCCAGAGCGATTTTAAGTCAACAATTACGGCAACACAATTCGGTACAAGTATCGATTATGCCATATTTCAAAAGGATGTAGAGATTTGATTGAAAATCGAGTATTGTTGACCTGTTCTCCTTTGATTTGGGAGAAGGCAGCAATTTAGAAGTCCCGGAGCCACATCGATGCAAATGAATACAAACCGGATCAACCGCCGAAACGCCATAAAGACAATTGGTGCGGGCGCGCTTGCCTGCACGCTGCCCGGCACGGGCCAGTGTAAAGAATCGCCAAAAGATACACGCCCCAACATCATTGTCATCATGTGTGATGACATGGGTATTTCCGATCTTGGCTGTTACGGTTCGGAAATCTCCACACCAAATCTCAATCGTCTAGCCAAAGAGGGAATGCGCTCTACACAATTCTATAATACGGCGCGTTGCTGTCCCTCCCGTGCATCCATTTTAACCGGTTTATACTCACACCAAGCGGGAATCGGTCATATGGTGGATGACCGGGGACTCGAAGCCTACCGGGGCCGTCTTAACGAACGTTGCGCAACAATCGCTGAACTGTTGCGACCTGCCGGATATCGAACCTTACTGTCGGGAAAATGGCACGTGGGTGAGGATGTTCCGTATTGGCCGCTGCAAAGAGGCTTCGAAACGTATTACGGATTGATTAGCGGGGCATGTAACTATTTTAAACTCGACAAAGGCAGGAGTTTTGCGCGGGATAATGAACGTATCACGGATTTGGGTGACAACTTCTATATGACCGATGCGATCACCGATTCGGCTGTTGAGCAGATCGAAAAATATGGACGGGGAGATGCTCCTTTCTTTCAATATGTGGCCTATACGGCTCCGCATTGGCCATTACACGCATGGCCCGAGGATATTGAGAAGTACCGGGGCCGCTATAACGGAGGTTGGGACCATTTACGCAAAGAAAGACACCAACGCATGATCGAAATGGGCCTGGTTAATCCGAACTGGCCGCTCACACCCCGTGATACGCACGCGGATGCTTGGGAAGATGCGCCACACAAAGAATGGGAAGCCATGCGCATGGCAGTCTATGCCGCACAGATCGACCGAATGGATCAGGGCATCGGCAAGATTATGAAGAAACTTAAGGAAACCGGCACCGAAGAGAACACGCTAATTATGTTTCTGGCCGATAACGGCGGATGCGCCGAGAGCCGCAAAGAAAACGACCCTAAAATCATGCCCGGGCCGCGTGAGACCTTTATGAGTTATGGATTGGCGTGGGCCAATGCCAGTAATACGCCATTCCGCCGGTTTAAAAAAGACACACATGAAGGCGGAACCTCAACAGCATTCATCGCCCGATGGCCGAAAAAAATCGAATCGGGAAGCCTGACTCATCAAGTGGGGCATATTATCGATATTCTCCCAACCTGCCTGGATGCAGCAGATGTCTCTTACCCGAATGAAGTGGATGGGCGTGAACTTACGCCGGTGGCGGGGAAAAGTTATCTGCCCGTTTTATTAGGAAAACAGCGAGATGGGCATTCTGAGATTTATTGGGAACACGTAGGCAACCGGGCCGTACGGCAAGGGAATTGGAAACTCGTTTCTAACCGTCCGGGAAATTGGGAATTATACGATCTGGAAGCTGACCGCACGGAATTAAACGACCTTATTGAAAAGCATCCCAATAAAGCACAGGAATTGGCGGGACTTTATGAAGCCTGGTTTAACCGAGTCGGCGCGGTTCCCTATGACGAATTACCACCTAAAGCCACACCTACACCGGTCGCCGGTTAATTTTCCTTGGATTGATCCTTGCGGAGCAGAGAATATGAAAATAAAGAATTTACTCATTGCCTGTTTGACACTCTTGGTAATTTCCGCCTGTGTGCGGATGCAAACCGTGCAGTTGGATATCATGCCCGAATGGAGTCTTGGGCATGTCAAAAGTGTACTCCGGGCCACCGAGGGAACGAGGATGTTTCCCATGGCCGAAGACCGGGAAGCGTGGGCTAGATACAAAAACAATCAAAGCGAAGAATGGCTCGCGGGGCTTTTTAAGACGGCTGATCATTACCTCGATGCCCCCTTGCCCGAGCTTCCGGCAACCTTATTTCTTGAATTTCACCGTACGGGCAACCGCACACATTACGAAGGCGCTTACGGGCAGCTTTCCGCAGGACTCGGTCCATTGACAATCGCCGAATGTATTCAACATGAAGGCCGCTATCTGGATGTCATCATGAATCGTTCCTGGCGTCTTTGCGAGTTGAGCACTTGGGAATTGCCCGCACATACCAAAGATCTTCCTTATCTAGGCAAAACACACATCGACTTGCGCGTCGCTGAAATCGCACAACAGTTGGCAATGATTGTCTATGTATTGGGGGATGACCTGCATCCGGCCCTTGTGGACCGCATTTATCGCGAAATCAACATTCGTGCTTTCGAACCGTACTTCGATAAAGAAAGGAAGCATGGATGGATGCAAAGAACCAACAACTGGAACGCTGTCTGTAATGGCGGTGTTTTGGGAGCGGCTCTGGGCCTGGAGCCATTGATGCATGAACGCGGCGATTCCGAATTATTTTATAAAGTCATCCACTCCACGCAGAATAGTATTCGTGCATCAATGCGCGGATTCGGAATTGATGGCGGAACAAGTGAAGGAATCAGCTATTGGGGATACGGATTTGGGCATTATGTAGATGCCTCCGCACTGCTCAGCCTGCGGACCGGCGGAAAACTTGATTTTCTACAGGGCGAACATGTTAAACGAGTCGCATCGTTTCCCATCAATATCCGTCTGGCGCCGGGCTTGTATCCAAGTTTTTCGGATTCGAGATATGACTACAGGCTCCCCTATTGGCTGTCTGTTTATTTGTCCCAGAAACTTGCTATTCCCGAGTTGGCTCAGGCTGCAATTGAAGAGAACTCTAGCAAAGCCCCCCGGTATTCAAGTCCGTTACTCGGTTTGCTCGAAGTCACTGATACACTCGAGCCGTTATCCAACCTGGAAACCATAAAGCAACCCGCGTCCACATACTTAAGAGGCGTCCAATGGTTTATCGCGCGGTGCGATCCTAGTAAAACCGATGGGTTGATCCTGGTGGCCAAAGCCGGCAACAACAATGAACCTCATAACCACAACGATGTGGGAAGTTTCATTGTTCTGTGGAAGGGTGAACCGCTACTTGTCGATCCGGGCGCTCCTGTCTATTCCCGTGATTTTTTCAGTCCGCGCCGGTATGAATTTTTTGCGGCATCTTCACGCGGACATAGTGTTCCCGTGGTTGCAAATCAATACCAAGCCAACGGGGAAATGTATACGGGCAAGGTGCTGGAATATGTTTCGACCAATGCCAAAGAGCAGTTTGTCGTCGAACTCAAAGGAGCCTACCCTAAAGAAGCCGGCATTGAATCATTGCGCCGCGATTTCACGCTGGAAAGAAGCGGAACAGGCAAGATCTGTATCGAAGATGAAGCCCAATTCCAAAATTCTCAAACCTATGAAGAAGTTTTAATTACATTCGATGAGGTGGAGACTCCAAAGCCGGGATTGCTCCGGATTCACGGATCGAAGGGAAGCCTTGAGATCGGTTATGAACCTCAAAATGCGGATGTTCATGTCGAAAGTTATGAAAGCAAGGAATTCCAACTCCGTGTCAGCGATCCTATGGTGCGGCGGATTGTATTGAAAACCACGGAGAAGGCACCCAAATTCCGTTTTGATATCCGCCCCCTGGAATAAAGCCGATCCGTTCTAACGGGGCTCCACAGGCAGTGCCTTTGTGCCGGAATGGCTTGACCCGGCCAGTAACGGTTATAATCTTAACATATTAACAATATAGTATGGCTTCATTCACATCTGCAGGAGTTTTGCGATGGGTCTACAAGATGAATTGGGCTTTATCGGTCCGATAAAAAACCATGCCCATAATGCCTTATTGAATCTCGTTTTAACCGGTCAAATGCTGATGAAAGAAGGCCAACGCGTATTGCGCCCCTTCGGCCTTACCGATTCTCAATTCAATGTCCTGATGCTGTTGAAACACCAATCGAAGAACGGGGAACTTAACCAGACCAGCCTGGGCAACATGCTGCTGGTTAACCGTGCCAACGTAACCGGGCTCATCGACCGGATGGAGGAAGCAGGCTGGGTTAAACGGACAGCTCAAGCAGGTGACCGGCGTGTGAACTTGGTACGGATCACCAACACCGGACGCCGCCTTTTGGAACGTGCAGAAAAAGTGTACTACCCACGGGTAGAAGAGATCATCAGCGCGCTCACTGACGAAGAGACAATCCATTTTTGTACAATGATGGAAAAAGTCCGGGGGAAAATTCGGACTCCCTAGCCAGTGTGTATGGATTGGAAAAAGATTACCGGCATCCGGCTAATTCTCCGGTTTCATATGCGCCAATGCCGCTTTTATGTGTGGTTTGGCGCTATGGGTAATAGAATCTGAAACTTTGTGCTTTCGCCGGCTGCACTCTGCACGTTAATGCTGCCCTCGTGAAGTTCAACGATTTTCCGGCAAATGCTGAGCCCCAGCCCTGTTCCTCCACTGGCCGCATTTCTCGAAGAATCAGCCCGGTAAAAGCGGTTGAAGATCTTAATTAACGCCTCTTCGGGCACACCTTCACCGCTGTTTTCGACAACCACAGACATATCCTGCCCACAGGCTTCAGCAGAAATATGAATCCAACCGCTATTGGGTGTGTACCGTAGAGCATTGTCAACCAGATTCATGATTAGGCGGCGGACCAACATCGGACGGCCATGAAGATGAACGTCGCCCGGATATGTCAATTGCAATTCGATACCGCGTTCTTCGCAGGCTGTTTGCCAGAGTTCCTCGGCATCTCTAAGGATGGCATCGATGTCGCAATCTTCCGCTTGTTCCTCAATTTCTCCGGTATCCAGCCGCGCCAAAAGCATTAGATCAGAAATCAAACGCTGTAAGCAGACACACTCCTCATAAGCATCATCCAAAACGGCACGCGCCTCATCGGCACTTAAGTTACGGCGCAAAGCTCTTTCAAGCGCAACTGAAAGACGCGCGAGAGGTGTCCTTAATTCATGGGCGGCATCTGCGGTGAATTCTTGAGCAAGATGAAAAGCATTATCGATTTCAGCCAGCATCTCATTGATGGCCACAACCAATTGTCCCAATTCCCCTCCCTCCGGAATATCAGGAAGCCGTTGGTCCAACGAGGAACTGCGAATTCGTTTTAAATTGGCAAGCACAAGTCCAAGCGGACGGAATGAACGGGAAGTAACCCACCATGCGGCAGCAAGCGCGACAATAAGAATACAAGGGACATATAAAAGCAAATTACTGCGCAGATGGTGAATGCGATGGTACATAAACCGCACATTCATCCCCAACTCAAAAACATAAATTTTTCCACCCGGTGATTGTATCTGAGCCATCGCGAACCAATATTGCGTACTCCCATCCGATGCCGTGGCCATATAACGTATTTTTTCTCCCTCAAGAGCGCGTTTTACAAAATCATGCTTGATATCAGGAGTCCCTGGAACATTCTCAACAAAGGCAACGACTTCTCCTTGGGGATCATAAACACGGCAAACGGTGGGATAACGCATACGGGCGAGTGTGAGATGGTCTTCCAATTCTCCTTGAAGTTGATCCGGTTGGTCGGCTACCTCCGCATACTCAAGGCTGTATTCGTTAAATTCGTCGTACAGGAATCCCCACATTTCCTGACGCATTTGATACGCGACCAGCTCATAAAGTCCAATAACCAATACAGACGAAGCAGCGCCGATTACAAGGAGGTTTAGGATAAGAAGTTTTGTTTTAAGCGCAATCGCCATCCGCGGGATCCTTAATCATGTATCCGATACCCCGAACGGTATGAACAAGCTGCGAACCGCCGGAGGCTTCCAGTTTTTTGCGCAGACGGCTGACAACGACTTTTACAACATCCGAAAACATGTCCAGATGGACATCCCAAACCTTATCTACAATTTCTGATCTCGTTACAACTGTATTCTTTTGAGCCAAAAGATGACGTAATAATGCAAACTCTTTGTTGGTTAGCGCAATTTCCCGCCCATCACGCGTAACAGTATGGGTTTTAACATCCAATTCCAAATCACCGCAGGTTAGCTGCGTAGGTTCCAAAACATCTTTTCGCCTACCCAGAGCGCGTACGCGGGCCAAGAGTTCGGAGAGATTAAACGGTTTGGTTACATAATCATCCGCACCCAAATCTAATCCGGCGACTTTATCATTGACTCCATCGCGGGCGGTTAAAAGCAAAACCGGGGTAGTGATTTTCTCGTCCCGCAGATTCCGGAGCACATCCAGCCCGCTACGCTTAGGCAACATAATATCCAGGATTAGGACATCATATCCTTCGGTGCCAGCCAACAACCAAGCGCGTTCACCATCAAGCGCGAGATCGACAGCATTCCCCTCTTCAACGAGAGCGTTACGTACAAACTCGCCAAGTTTTATGTCATCTTCAGCGACAAGAATTCTCATGATTGCCTCTCCCCATTTAGAACTCAAACAGCCAAAGCAAATTATACAAAGGCCGTCCCCATTGAATAAATCATTTCATTTCAAAGTTTTATCATAACGGCGGTTTAGCCGGGATGCTATCGATCCACACCCATTAAGTGCAGAAAAGGGAGGATTTAGAGGAGCCAGGCAACGATAGCCAAGCCCCAAAGGAACAGCACCAAGAAAAGGCAGGCCACGGTACTGGGGCGAATTGCCGGTGATGGATACACAGCGCCAGGCTGGTTTAAATTCGAAGCAGACGATGATGAGACGGTAGAATGTTTTTTTAGCACGTCAGGACCATCCACACAGCCCCATAAAGGGGTTGATCTAGAAAAAACACTCACAACACAAACAGTCTTAACCTTCGATCAATAGCCTAATAAACCACAAATCAGGGATTCAAGTATAATAGCACTCATAAAGTAACAAACCCGTTACAGCGCGGTAGTTTTTTTGGCATTTCCCCCAATAAAGACCTATTGTGCCGAAACTTTGGCCATTTTAGTGCAAAACCGGAGAGGGTGGAAGAAGGTAGTCCGGGACTCGAATGAGGGCTTGCCCTGCCAGTTTTTGACCGTCAATCACTTGTAAGAGAAAGGTCTCGAGGATAGACGCCATCCACTGCTTGGATAGGATTGAAGATGCAATCATCCAATCCAAATATTCTCATTATCCATCGACTTTCCAATCTCGACCAACTTTTTATCGATTCGTTACCATTTTGTAACCCAAAAGGCGGTGCATTTATTTAAAAAAAACAGAATTAAGCCTATGATTGTGCTGTAAATTGCATTCAAAAAGGTTTCCGGACAGAATCCGAAGGGGACATGATGGGCGCCAAAATCAATAACAACGAAGATCCGCGCGGGGAACCATTGGTATCAATCGTAATCCCTATTTTCAACGAAGAAGAAAATATCCCTGAACTTATAAAGGAAATTCATGAATCACTGGCAAATGCCTCTTGGGAATGGGAATTAATTCTGGTTGATGACGGAAGCACCGATAGCAGCGCAAAGACAATCCGATCCTTATCTAAAACATATCCCCGCATGTCAGCCGTCCTGCAAAACATCAATGCTGGTCAATCGGCCGCTTTCCGAAAAGGCTTTGAGGTGGCCCGAGGCGAATTTGTAGTAACAATGGACGGCGACCTTCAGAACGATCCGGCCGACATCCCCCATCTGGCAGCGATGACCGGAGCCTCAACGGCGGTTTGCGGCATTCGGGCCAACCGTCACGATACCTGGCTTCGGCGTGTGTCTTCCCGGATCGCTAACTCCATTCGCGGCATGGTGCTGCACGATGGAATTATCGATACGGGATGCTCGATGAAGGTTATGCCCAGGGACGCTTTACTGCGTATTCCCTATTTTAAAGGCTGTCACCGCTTCTACCCGGCACTCCTGCAACAACAAGGCGTATCTATCAAACAATCGCCGGTTAATCATCGTGCCCGTAAGCACGGAACGTCAAAGTATGGTGTCGGCAACCGCGCCTTTGTGGGATTCATCGATATGCTTGGCGTGGCTTGGCTACAAAAACGAACGAAGACTGTAGTGGCACTTTCTCCGAAATCAGCGGCAATTGCATCCAAAGTCGAAGGCCCAATCGGAGAGGAACATACGGGCAAGCTCTTTCCAGATGAATCCGAACCTGAGGCCTATGTAGCGCGATAGTCAATTCAATCGATGTAACTTATACCTCTGTCAGCATTGTTCCGGTTTGAACTTTCTGGTGGAATTGGGCACTCTTTAGGAGGCAATTGGCTGTAAATCGCAATAGATGAGGCCATTCGCTTCATATTTGTTTAAGGATGGTGTGTCCGATGAGTAGCCCCGATCAACCGCTGGCTTGCTTTAAGGCCTATGACATTCGCGGAAAGGTTCCCAGTGAACTCAATGAGGAGATGGCTGTTGAAATTGGCAAGGCCTATGTCGCTGAAATCCAGCCTCAGGGACCTGTGGCTGTCGGGCGGGATATACGCGCCACGAGCGAGGCCCTGGCCTCATGCCTGGCGAATGGGATTACGCAAGCGGGCGTGGATGTAGTGGATATTGGTTTATGCGGGACAGAGATGATCTATTTCGCGGCTTCACGTCCCGGCATGGGCGGCGGAGTCATGGTCACCGCCAGCCATAACCCTATTGAATACAACGGGATGAAGCCGGTCCGGGCCGAATCCCGGCCTATTGGCACCAATTCGGGCCTTATGGCAATCGAAAGGCGGGTACGGCAAAAAGATTTTGCCGATGCTGCCACCCCGGGGAAGATTACACAGCGCGATGTAATGGACGAATATGTGCAATGCCTTCTGGGTTTTGTGGACGTCAACGCACTGAAACCGCTCAAGATTGTTGTCAATGCAGGTAACGGGTGCGCCGGTCCTGCGGTCGATGCCTTAGCCAAACACCTGCCATTTGAACTGATCCGTGTGCATCACAATCCGGATGGCACTTTCCCAAACGGTATTCCGAATCCACTCCTTCCGGAGAACCGGCCAGCCACGGCCGATGTTGTTGTCCGTGAAAAGGCGGATTTAGGCGTGGCCTGGGATGGCGATTTTGACCGCTGTTTCTTGTTCGATGAGCACGGTGGTTTTATTGAAGGCTATTATATTGTCGGGCTCTTGGCCGAACGTATGATTCGGATGCAACCGGGCGCCGCGATTGTCCACGATCCACGTATGGTCTGGAGCACAATTGATATTGTCGAAGGATTGGGCGGACGCGCGATCCAAAGCAAAACAGGCCACTCATTCATGAAGGCCAAAATGCGTGAAGAGGACGCCGCCTATGGTGGCGAAATGTCGGCCCATCATTATTTCAGAGACTTTTCATTCAGCGACTCAGGCATGATCCCTTGGCTGTTGATCGCTTCGGCGATGTCCGAATCGGGCAAAACACTTCATCAATTGGTGAATGAACGCCAAGCGAAGTTCCCATGCAGCGGAGAAATCAACCGCCGGGTGTCGGATCCCGATGCACTGATTGCGGCGATCCAAGAGAAATACGCTCCCGAGAATCCGGAAATCGATACAACCGATGGGATCAGCCTGAATTTCCCCGAATGGCGCTTCAACTTACGTAAGTCGAACACTGAACCCATCTTACGTTTGAATGTAGAGTCGCGCGGGGACGCTGATTTGGTAAAATCTAAGACCGATGAGATCTTAGCCATACTCGATTCCTAGCCGGTTAGGACTTGCCTGTAAGGCTCCCATCTGGCACCCTCTATCGTCCTTATGCGGGAGTAGCTCAGTTGGCTAGAGCATCAGCCTTCCAAGCTGAGGGTCGCGGGTTCGAACCCCGTCTCCCGCTCTTTTCGCACATTTTTGCCACACCCTGCCACAAACTGTCTGCCAACGCCTAAGACACTCACTTTATCGGACTTACGGTTGTCTTTCTCAGGATACATTTGTGCTTCTGAGCGCCACCCTTTGCCATCAAATGCCGCCTGAGTGCCGACGCTAGTGCCGACATCTTTCAATCCATCCGTACCCGTCGCTGCTACTTTCTGCCTTTGTGTGTCCGTTATAGGGCCTTCCAGCAAGGGCAGCTGCCTAAGTGCTGCCACTTTGTCAATCACTTCAACATGGCTGTACCGGTTCAACGTCAGTGAGGCGTCCTGATGGCGTGCCAAGGTTTGCGCAGTTTTAGGATTCACACCGGATTTTATCAGCCGGGTGATAAAGGTATGCCGCAAAGCGTGAAAGTCAGCAAAACCATTATGCGTTTCATACGGAATCCCGGCTGCCTCTAAGTCCTGGCGCAATGCTTGCACAAACTTCTTAGGGACATCAAATGCCATATCACCGTCATTTATATCTTTCAGATAATCGCGCAGGAGTGGAACAAGTTCAGACGGTAAGGGTTGAATATCTTCGCGCCGGTGTTTTGAGAAGGCCGCCTGCACGATAACGGCCGGTTGAGTTTCATCAAGTATGAAAGAGCGTTTCTTGAGTGTCCTAATTTCATTTGCACGAAGCCCGGAAAGCACAGCCAAACGATAAATAAGCGCACGTTCAATACCAGAACATCCCAGCAAAGCGGGACCATTTTCTGCCGCCCGAATCAGCTGTCGTACTTCGTCATCGGTCAAAGCACGCCGGTCATGTCTACGATCTGTGCGAGTGTTGAAACCTTTTACGCTATCGATGGGATTTTCGGAGATACGCCCGTCTGCCCGCGCCCATCCGCAGAACTGCTTCACGCTTGTTAATGTATCATTGAGCGTTTTTGCGGCCCGGCCTTTCTCGCGCAGTTTCGCCAATGCGTTTTGAATGGCGGAGGGCGTAATCTCATTCAATCGTTCAATACCGGCCAGCTCAAGTAACCTCTTTGCACGTCCTGAAGTCAGCTGGACCTGCTTGGCGGTGATGTCACGCGATTCTAAGTCCTGTATCCATTCGTCAAGATGCTCACCGATTGGCCTGCGGCCTTCAACAGCGTAGCGGTCGAGTTTCGTGTCGATGACACCACGCTTACGAAGCATTACATCTGCTTCAAGTTTACGGGCAAGGGCTTCGGTAGCATCTCTATCCGAACACCCTTTCACCGTGCACCGTTTGCCGTTCTCGTCGAAATACTGAATGTACCAAGTCCCACCTTTATTTTTTTTGCCGCCGCGTTTGTAGAAGGTAGCCATGATGATTCACCTTTTGGCTTTCTTTTTCCGATATTTCTTTTCGAGTACGGCCAGTCCTTTGAATAGTGCCTGGCGCAGAACGCAGGATTTTTTGATTATTCCTGGCACCTCTGCGCTTTGATTCTGAGGACGAATAAAAGCGTTTCTCATATCGAATATATCCTCCACAGAATTGATCAAATTGCCGGTCTGTACAATGAACGGCTCTTCGGCACTCTTTCAACATTCCAAACGTTGTGGGACAAGTATTTCATAATTCTTGCACAAAAATGGGACAAGATATGTCGTTCAATGCAGACTTTGTCCCAAACGGCTGTCCCGCAGATATACCTAGTACAAACAACAAGTTCCATATTCTTGTCCCGTCGATGTCCCGCTGTCCTGACCTTGTTGAGAAACATCATGTCCCATCGTCCCCACCCTTTAGGGTGGGACGAAAGGGACAGTTCTGCCTCTGTGTTGAGGGAAGGCCCTAGATCACACATCAAGCAACCCCTGCTGCTTAGCTCGGTTTATGTCGCGATGCACTGTCGAGTGCCCCACACCGACACGAGACGCAATTGCACGCACTGATAGTCCTTCTTCCTTTAATGCGACAACTTGGCGAAGCCTTCTTTCGTTTAATTCTTTCATAACCCATTCCAACTTGCCCGCTTTATTAGTAAAAAGCTGGGCCTCAAAAGGATCAGCAATATCCCCGCAAAACGACCGTCCCTTAGTGATATGTACTTCAAAACGTGCACCTTCGTTTGGAGAGTAATCCTCGGGTCGTTTCAACCGAATCCCACTATCCATCATGTCTTCACGGCGGCTTGTCCCACGCTGTTTACCGCTTTTCGATTCATGATGAACAAGAATAACGCTCACACCATTCCGGCGAAGTCGTTTTAACCATTCTTGAAACAAATCCCAATCGCTAGCGGAATTTTCCTCGATTCCACTGCAAAACGTTGAGAGATTATCGATTACCAGAAGAGAAATTTCGCAAAGATTGGATTCGATGTATGCTTGACCTTCGCGGGTTGCCAAATTTGGAACAGCATCCAAGTAGAGGTCAGGAGTAATAATTCTCAGAAAAGAAGGATCAAAGTCTTTATTTTTAGGATTTGAGTTATGAATGGCCTTGAATCTTTGCTGCAATTCGGCTCCACTCATCTCTGCGTCCGCATAAAGAACAGGTTGGGGGATTTGGGCGTTGTAGCGCAGGAATTTGCTACCCGCTGCGACTGCATAAGCTAGAAACATAGCAAAATAAGTTTTCCCTACACCGCGCCAGGCATGAAGCAATAGACAGCCTTGGCTCGGGAGGATTGGTTCCACAATCATTGATCGTGGTTTGAATACATGATCCAAGAAACTATCGAATCCTATTGCAGGGCAAGGATGCACGGTTTTGATAATGTCATAAGGGTCAAGCAAAAGGTTCTTATCAATATCGCATTCATTGATTGAGTGCCACTCTATAATGCGAGCTGCAAGCATTTTCGCAACATCAGGGATCAATACCCCGCTACGTAATTCCGACACGGCTACATCCTCGAGCTCGATACGAAGGTCCTTGCGAATTTGATGTATTCTTCGAGCCTTTTGCGTAGTTGGGAGAACACCTGGATTTTTAATCTCGCCCATCTTTGCGGCCTTCACCTCGGTAGCCAATTGAGGCGACTTATCACAGCAGGCTGTTGACATTGGCAGTGCCTATGTTAATTATTGCGTTCGTCAACAAAACCTTGCTCAATCCAACTCTGAACGGTCGATAGTCGCCACCGAATAACGCGACCCTTGCGCAGATCGGGCGCAGGGAATTGATTTGACGAAATCCAGCGCCATAACGTGCGAACACCTATCCCCAACAGATCTGCAATAGCTTTTGCATCGAGCATTTGGTTTTCCACTTTCACCTTTTCCATTTTTGACCTCCTGCTAATGTATAGTTGTATCAAAGTTCTTCTTTGACTGCCTTAAAGAATGAATTCACTCCATCAACCCAACCACTGACAAAACTGCCGCGCTGGAAGTCTGGATCGGCCTCTTCGTAATTCCTGTAATATTCATCCAAGATAGCGCCAAATTTATCGAAAAAAGTATCTTCGTTGATTTTGCCTAAACCTCTCTCTAAAAAGATGAAATCGGAGTATTCCAAATTTTCAGCATCTTCAAGCCCTGACTTGTAACCCTCATCATAATAATTGCGCAGGAGTTGATCTCGCTCATCCCGGAGACGCTGAATAATGGCTTTTTTATCTCCGATGGTTGAAGCGATGCGTTTGTACTTCTCGATTTCCTTCTGCAATGCAGACCGACAAATTTTGGAAAGATTCTCTCTGTTTTTGAGAGCCTCGATTTCCGCTGCAAGTTCATCAGGGATAGTTATGGTAAGGCGCTTCGTCATATCCTGCTCCAATGTTGATGGAAGTTTATGTGTGCTGTATTTATGACCATGACACAGCGTTATGATAAAGACACAGCATATCGGTGTCAAGACAGCACGTGGCAGCCTCAATGCGTCTACATCATGTAATGATGTAACTATCTCCTATGACTTCATTTAAGTGTTAAGTCAAAACTCAACCGACCTGCTACATGTTGCCTTTGAGCAACGATTCTAAAGCGACAAATTGAGATGTTGAGCGGTAGGAGCCAATGGCCAGGCTCATGTGTAAGGCAAGTTAGGCCGTCTCCAGAGCGATTCCGTTATGATGGTCTGGCTGCCAAGAAGGCAGTCGTGGATAGGGGCCGGTGGCTACCACTGGGAGTCCCCCAAACGGCGCACCAGTGGCTTTGTAGGCGGGAGTAACGTGCCCAAACACCCCGGTTTACACCCCATTGGATATCTGATAGTTTTGACAACACTCGTTAACTGAAAGGGCTTTTCCGGGAAGGTCCGTATTTTCAGTTCGGAAGCACCCTAACCCCCCATATTGGGACCAAGGAGGGCGGTGGTGGCACTGTTGACAGTATCCGTGCGGGAAATCCAGACACTCCCCATTCGATCTATTTCACAAAGTACCGTTTCACATAGACGATCTTCGCACACGCATTGGAGGAAGAGGTTGTGAGCAATTTCAGTGAAAAGGCCAGTTTCATCTGGCAAGTGGCGGATTTGCTGCGCGGGCCGTATCGGCCCAATCAATACAAAGACGTGATGCTGCCCATGACCGTCTTGCGGCGGCTGGATTGTGTGTTGGAGCCGACCAAAGACAAAGTCCTGGACAAACTCAAACAGATGAAAGGCGGCAAGGTCAAGAACCTGGAACCGATTCTCAACAAGGTGGCCGGGCAATCGTTTCATAACACCAGCCGCTTCACCTTCGAAAAACTAAGAGGCGATCCCAACCACATTGCCGCCAATCTCACCAACTTCATCAAAGGCTTCTCCAGCCAGGCGCGGGACATCATCGATCATTTTGGCTTTGAAGAGCACATCGCCAAGCTCGACAAGGCTGACCGGCTGTTTCTCCTCGTCTCCAAGTTCTGTGAGATCGACCTGCATCCCAAAGTCGTACCCAATATCGAGATGGGCTACATCTTCGAAGACCTCATCCGCCGCTTCAACGAGGCCAGCAACGAGGAGGCCGGCGATCACTTCACCCCACGTGAAGTCATCCGCCTGATGGTGGATCTGATCTTCCTGCCCGACAGCGATGTGCTGACCACCAAAGGCATCGTCAAGACGCTGTACGATCCCGCCTGCGGTACGGGCGGCATGCTTTCGGTCGCCGAGGACTATGTCCGGGAGTTGAATCCTGACGCGCAACTGGAGGTTTTCGGCCAGGATTACAACGACCAGGCGTATGCCATCTGCGGCTCGGACATGATGATCAAAGGGCAGAACATCGAGCACATCGCCTTCGGTGACAGTTTCACAAAAGACGAATTCTCCTCGCAAGATTTTGACTACATGCTCGCCAATCCCCCGTTTGGGGTGGAATGGAGACCTCAAGAGACTGCCATTAAGAAAGAGAGTGAAAACCAAGGCTTTGGCGGACGTTTCGGGGCAGGGCTGCCGCGTATTAACGATGGTTCATTTCTCTTCCTCCAACACATGATCAGCAAGATGAAGGATTTCAAAGAGGGCGGCACACGTCTGGCCATCGTCTTCAACGGTTCCCCGCTTTTCACCGGCGCGGCGGGATCGGGCGAGAGTGAAATCCGGCGTTGGATCATTGAAAATGACTGGCTGGAGGCCATCGTAGCTCTGCCCGACCAGCTCTTCTATAACACCGGGATTTTCACCTATCTGTGGATCGTCACCAACCGTAAACCCAGGAACCGGCGCAAAAAGATTCAGCTAGTTAACGGCGTCGGTTTCTTCAAAAAGATGCGTAAGAGCCTGGGCAACAAGCGCCATGAAGTATGTGAAGAGCAACGCGAACAAATCACGCGCCTTTATGGAGGCTGTAAAAAAGGAGAGTACGTACGCCTATTCGACAATGAGGATTTCGGTTACCGGCGGATTACCGTAGAACGGCCCCTACGACTCAACTTTGCGGTGACTGAAGAACGCTTGGAGCGGCTCAAAGAAGCAAAGCCGTTTGTGAATCTGGCAACCAGCAAAAAGCGGAAAGACACAAAGGCCGCTGAAGCGGAAATCGAGGAAGGAAAGGCGCAGCAGCGTGCCATCCTAAAGGCCCTAGCAACTCTTGCCGGGGCTCGCATGGTAAAGAACCGTGAGAAGTTCTCTGACAAGATAAAGAAAGTCTTCAAAGATTCCGGCGTGGTTATGCCAGCGGCCCTTTTCAAAACTATCTTGATGACCTTATCCGAGCGTGATGAAACCGCCGAAATCTGCACGGATCCAAAGGGCATTCCGGAGCCTGACCCGGAGCTGCGTGACTTTGAAAATGTCCCTTTAAAAGAGGATGTCAATGAGTACATGAAGCGTGAGGTCCTTCCCCATGTCCCGGATGTCTGGATCGATGAAACGAAGACCAAGATCGGCTACGAGATCAACTTTAACCGTTATTTCTATAAATACACTCCTCCCCGGCCTTTGGAAGAAATTGAAACGGATTTAAGGCAGATAGAAAGTGAAATCGCCGAGATGCTAGCCGAGGTGACGGAATGAGCTTGAGAATTGAACCAAGTAAAGAGGCCAACAAGATCATTCGTGTCCTTTGTTACGTGTGCGAACAGAAGACTTCGCATAAGATTCTTGCGGCTATTGATTACAGCGGCGAATCCGAAGATGGAGATGTTCAGGTTTGGGGTTCCGCCCAAATTATTCAGTGCCAAGGTTGTGACGAAATAGGCTTTCGGAATACGTCCACGTGCTCTGAGTCGATAGGCCCTGATGGATATGAACCGGATGAGCGTCTTTATCCTCCGAGGATCGATCACTCATTGACGAGCCAACTCTACCTTCGTGACGACATCTATGATATCCCCCATGTTGTGCAGGCGATCTACCGGGAAACACTAGAGGCTGTCCAGCACGACCTTCCGACTTTGGCTGGAGTCGGCATTCGAGCAATTCTTGAAGCGACTTGCCAAGAACGTAAAACAAAGAAATCCCCTTTGGCCGATAAGATCGACGAATTAGTAAGCATGTCACTGTTGACACCTGCTGGCGCCGAGATTCTGCACGGCATCCGTATCTTGGGCAATGATGCGGCCCATGAAATGAAGGCTCCCACCAAGAAGCAGATCATAGCCGCCCTCAAAGTAATCGATCACCTCTTACTCGGTGTCTACGTGCTACCGCAAGAAGCATCAGTCCTGCCAAAGCCAAAGTTGATGTCTTCTAAAGCGTCTGCAAAGAAGAAAACGTCAAAAAAGGGAAGCCTATGATTACCGCAACTGTCCAAGCAAGCAAGCGAGCGACCTATCCAGCGTATAAGCCGTCGGGGATGGAGTGGGTTGGCGATATCCCTTCGCATTGGGAGGTCCATCGTCTCAAGCACGTAGCATCCGTTCAGTTCAGCAGCGTGGACAAGCACACCGTCAAAGACGAGGAGCCGGTACGCCTCTGCAACTATGTGGATGTGTATTACAACGACCTCATCAACCAGGGCCTCAATTTCATGGCGGCCAGCGCCACACAAAGCGAGATCGAACGATTTCAGATTCACCACGGCGATGTGCTAATCACCAAGGACTCGGAAGATTGGAATGACATTGCTGTCCCGGCTTACGTCGCGGAAGAACTCGATAACGTGCTGTGCGGCTATCACCTTGCCCATATTCGACCGGATCTACGCAGACTGGTCGGCGAGTACCTGTTTCGGGCCTTCCGCGCCTATGGTGTGAATGATCAATTCCGTGTTGCCGCTAACGGGATCACTCGATTCGGCCTTGGCAAGTACTGGCTCGATAACGGACTATTCTTGATTCCCCCCCTCGCCGAACAACGCGCCATCGCTGCCTTCCTCGACCGGGAGACTGCGCGGATTGATAAGTTGATTGAGAAAAAACAACGGCAGATTGAACTCCTGCAAGAGAAACGCGCCGCCCTAATCAGCCACGCTGTGACCAAAGGCCTCGATCCAAATGCAAAAATGAAAGACTCCGGCATCGAATGGCTGGGACGAATACCGGAGCATTGGGAAATTCCGCCTCTTTACGCACGGTACAGCGTTGAATTGGGTAAAATGCTCGATTCTAAGCGTATAACAGGTGATTATCTTGTGCCATATCTGCGGAATATTGATGTTCAGTGGGATGATATAAATGTAAATGATTTACCCGAGATGGATATTACGGCAAGTGAATACACACGATACACGCTAAAAGACGGTGATTTATTAGTATGTGAGGGCGGAGAGGTGGGGAGGACGGCCATGTGGTGCGACCAACTTGAATTGTGCGGCTTTCAAAAGGCAATACACCGTGTTCGGCCTCGTCGCAACTGTGACCATCCGCGATTTTTATATTATGTAATGCGCGCTGCCGCCCGGAGTGGGATTTTTCTTGCCTATGGAAATCCAAATACAATCCCTCATCTTACGGCAGAAAAACTTCGTGTTTACCGGTTTGCATTCCCCCGCTTAAAGGAACAGCATGCGATTACAGAGTTTCTCGACTATGAGAGTGGACGTATAGATACCCTAGTTAAACGAATTCAAGAAAGCATCTCAACTCTTTGTGAATACCGAACTGCGCTGATCTCGGCAGCGGCTACCGGGAAGATTGATGTACGTGGGGAGACGGAATAGTGTCAATGGCGGACAATCATCGCAGAAGATGTGATCAATTACGAAAGGACATAAACTATTTACAGAAGCAAAAGACCCGTGAAGTGGGCAAAATCTCCGAAGTCAGGCACAAAATTAACCACTCTCAGAACTCACTTAAGAGTGCCAAGTCTGAATCTAGATATAGATCAATCTTACGTGAAATAGAGAGATATCAAAAAGACGGCGCACGCGCAGAATCTGAAATAGCAAAGATTGAAGGTAAAATTACTCGAAAAATGGATGAACTTAGTCGGGAAGAACAGCGTCTCTTGCACGAAGAAGAGCGAGAAAGACAGAAGCGGCAGCGCGACCACATGCGCCAGACAATGAAGCAGGAAAAGTACATCAAGGATTTGAAGAGACAAGTTGATAAGCACCAGAGGCTTCATAATGAAACACAACAAGTGATAGCGAGCCTACAAGACCTTCCTGAGCATATTAACGTGCTCTTTCTTGCAGCCAATCCAAGGGATCAGGAACGATTGCATTTGGATGAAGAAATTCGAGCGATTGATGAAATGATTCGCAAGTCAGAACATAGAGATTCTGTTCGCTTAGTCTCCAAATGGGCCATACGACCAACTGATGTATTGCAGGCTTTGAATGAAGAAACCCCACACGTTGTTCATTTCAGTGGTCACGGCTCTGGTGAAGATGAGATAATCTTCCTGGACAATGAAGGAAATACAAAGCCTGTATCCAAGGACGCGATTGTGCAGACCATGATGGCTGTGTCAGCTGATATCAAACTTGTCTTTTTCAATACGTGTTATTCCCGAAGTCAGGCCGAGGCTGTCGTGCAACATGTCGATGCGGCAATCGGGATGAATACTACAATCAGTGATGAAGCGGCTCGGATATTTTCCTCACAATTCTACTCTGCTATTGGGTTCGGGAAATCTGTGAAACAGGCTTTCAACCAAGCAAAAGCATTGTTGATGATGGAGGATATACCCGAAGAAAGTACACCAGAGTTGTTCATCAGGGGAGGATTAAATGCAGACGAAGTCGTAATCGTGAAGCCTACTGAGATGTAACTTCGGCGGAACAGACATTGGAGTGGAGAGAAGATGAGTGGAAAATTTAGTGGAACGATTGATGAATTGAAGATTCTAATTGAATCAACGGGTTATAAAGGCGAGTGGAAAGAACTTGAAAATGGAAAGTATCAATTTAGAAGCGGTTGCGGGGCAATCTTAAATTGGTGGAAATCAAATAAAACGCTTCAATTTCAAGGTAAACCTGAAGAAAAAGCGAAACTAGAAGAAATGTTAATGGCCGCAATGGGCGATGGAGAAGTGTTGGATTCTTCCAGCAGTTCGCCGCATTCAGGAGTCGAAGTGGCAAATCAACAGATATTTGTTGTTCATGGACATGACAAAGAGGCAAGAGATCAATTGGAACTTGCGCTCTTTCGTTTGGGGCTTCAACCTTTCATTCTGATGAATACATCCGGTGGCGGCAAGACTATTATAGAAGCATTGGAAGGGCACATTGGGCGAGATTTCACATCGGCTTTTGGAATAGTCCTAATGACACCGGATGACAGGGGGTATCCAATCGCTGAAGGTAGTGCAAAAGAGGAGCCTCGTGCCCGGCAAAATGTGATTTTGGAAACTGGTATGCTTTTGTCGTCATTAACTCGTGACCGAATTGCCCTTCTTGTAAAAGGCCATATGGAGATACCATCCGATTTGCTGGGGGGTTATTCAGCTTCGCTTCAATTCAGAAGTAAGGGAGATTATTCCCAAACTTGCCTCGCGCATAAGGAGTGCAGGCATACCTATTGAGGAAGGACGAGTAGAAGCGGCAATGGCTTAACAAAGGACTGGGTAAACACTGTGGACGCCATAAGCAAACCTTAATTCTTAGTCCGCCGATTGAAATATGAAAATCTGCGTCATACGGGAATCAATATGACTCTGGATCACACCGAAACCGCCTTTGAATCGGCCATCGAGGATCACCTGATAAAAATAGGTGGCTACGAGAAATGTAACGGGAGTGCTTTCGATCTAGACCGTTGTATTGATCCAACCATCCTTATTGCCTTTATCCAAGAGACCCAACCGGACGAGTGGAACTACCTTAAGAACATCCAAAAAGAGAAGACCAAACAGACGCTGCTCGACGATCTTTGCAGTGCCCTAAACTCCGAACAGGAAGGGTGCCTCGCGGTCTTGCGCCATGGATTCAAGTGCTTCGGCAAGCTCTTCCGGGCCGCTTACTTCGCACCAGCCAGCGGACTCAATCCGGACACCCAGAAGCGCTATGAAGCCAATCGCCTGACCGTCACACGGCAGCTGCGCTATGACTCCAAACACCACAATACACTGGATGTGGTTTTAAGCCTGAATGGCATTCCTGTCGCAACGGTTGAACTCAAGAATCCGATGACCGGGCAAACCTGGGCCAATGCGGTTCGGCAGTATAAAAATGACCGCGATCCCGGGGATCGTATTTTCCAATTCCGGAAGCGGACCATCGTCCACTTCGCGGTAGACACCGACCAGGTCTATATGACCACCCGGCTTTCAGGCAAGAAGACCCATTTCTTGCCTTTCAATAAGGGTTGTGGAACCGGGGCAGGGAATCCTGACAATCCCAATGGCTACCAAACCGCCTACTTGTGGGAAGAAGTTCTCGAACGGCACAGTTTCCTCGACATTCTCGCCCGCTTTGTTCATCTCCAGGCTGAAGAAAAAAAACTTGGCAAAAAGAAAGTCAAAAAAGAGACGCTGATCTTCCCCCGCTATCATCAGTTGGCTTGTGTCCGTAGTTTGATTAATGATTCGCGAGAAAAAGGCGCGGGCACAAATTACCTTGTCCAGCATTCGGCAGGTAGCGGGAAAAGCAACTCTATTGCCTGGCTTGCCCACCGGTTAGCGAGTCTCCACAACGATAAAGACGAAAAAGTCTTCGATTCCATCATTGTCGTGACCGACCGGATTGTTCTCGATCAACAACTTCAAAACACGATTTATCAATTCGAGCACAAGAGCGGTGTGGTGCAGAAGATCGATGTTGATTCAACCCAGCTGGCGAACGCCCTATCGGCAGGAGTGCCCATTATTATCACAACTCTCCAGAAGTTTCCATTTGTGACCGAGAAGATCGGCGATCTGCCCAAACGCACCTATGCAGTCATCATTGACGAGGCGCACAGTTCGCAGGGTGGTGAATCCGCGACCGAACTAAAGGGCGTTCTCGGAGGTGCGGCAGCCAAAGAGGAGATAGCGAAAAAAGCCCAGGAAGAGGGGCTGATGGACCATGAAGAGGAAATCCTCAGAACCATAGCCAAACGAGGTAAGCAACCCAATATCAGCTTCTTTGCATTCACGGCGACGCCGAAATACAAAACTTTGGAAGTATTCGGCCAGCCCGGCCCGGATGGCAAACCGCTGCCGTTCCATCTCTACAGCATGCGCCAAGCTATCGAGGAAGGATTTATCCTCGACGTTCTTAAAAACTACACAACCTACAAAGCGTACTATGGATTGATCAAATCCATCGAGAACGATCCTGAGGTGGATAAGCGCAAGGCCGCACGGGCATTGGCCCGGTTTATGAGCCTGCATCCGCATAATATCGCCCAGAAGACAGAAGTGATGATTGAGCATTTCCGCCATTTCACGATGCACAAGATCGGCGGAAAAGCCAAAGCGATGGTTGTTACCGAATCCCGGCTCCATGCTGTCCGGTACAAGCAGGAATTCGACAAGTACATCAAGATGAAAGGCTATCAGGGAATTAAGACGCTTGTTGCCTTCTCGGGCACGGTCATCGATCCGGATACAAAAGATGTCGAATACACTGAAGTCAGCATGAACTATGGAATCCGGGAGAAAGAACTTCCGGAGAAGTTTTCCACTGAAGAGTATCAAGTTCTGATCGTTGCCGAGAAATATCAAACCGGTTTCGATCAGCCGCTTTTGCACACGATGTATGTCGATAAACGGCTTGCGGGCATCCAGGCGGTGCAGACACTCTCACGCCTTAATCGCACACACCCGCCATACAAAGAGGATACTTTCGTACTGGATTTCGTGAATGATCCGGAGGAGATCAAAAAGGCCTTTCAGCCGTATTACGAGACAACGCTGGTTGGAGAACAAGCTGATGTGCATCAGTTGTACGAACTTCAGGCCAAACTAAATGCGCAGCAGGTCTATTACAAAGAAGAAGTCGAGGAGTTTGCGAAGGTTTTCTATCGGCCGAAAAAGAACCAGACTTCCTCTGATCATGCCAAGATGAATGCCTGCCTGGACCCGGCGGTCAAACGTTTCACAGAACTCGAAGAAGATGATCGGGAGGTCTTCCGGAAAACACTGATTGCCTACCGGAACTTGTATTCATTCCTATCACAAGTTATTCCTTTCCAAGATTCCGACCTAGAAAAACTCTACTCCTACATCCGCTTCTTGCTCACCAAACTGCCCAAGGCTGACCGTGGTCCCATCTACAATTTCGATGATGAAGTCACGTTGAAGTTCTATCGGCTCGCAAAGATCAGCGATGGCTCGATTCAACTCGAATCCGGTAGTGATGAACCGGTCTCAGGGCCGACATCTGTGGGCACCGCAGCCGCCCATGATTTGCAGATCGAACTATCGAAGTTGATCGAAATCCTCAACGAACGCTTCGGGACTGAATTCAAGCCTGCCGACCAACTCTTCCTTGATTCAATCCGCGAAGATGCTGTCGCAGACCCAAAACTTCGGCAAGTGGCCCTCGTCAATGACATCAAGGGCTTTCGCCTCGTATTTCTGAAATCCTTGCAAGAACTTTTTATCGACCGTATGGATCAAAACGAAGAAATTACCGCCCAGTTCATGAACGATAAAGACTTCAAAGATATTGTCAGCCAACACCTTCTGAAACAAGTCTACGACCAAATCCGAGCGGCTGACTAATGGAAAGGAGAAAGTGAGATGTTACAAGACGCGAATGACATTTTAAGGCAGTTCGATGGAAAATTAGAAACGGTGCGATTTGAATTACAGAATGAACTAAATAAGTTTGATCCTTTTGATAAGGATAAGTTAAATAATTTTCTGGAACTCTTCAGTGATCGGCTCATTATATTTCAACACGATTTTATGCAGCATCTTGCGACAATTCGTGGCCGAGTGGACCCAAAGACAGAGAAATTTACAATAAAAACTCCGCCAATCGTCTATATGCAACGAGTTGGATATTATGTATGTCATCTCCATCTAAATTGGCAAGGATAAGAATGCAATGACCAGAAATTTGCCAAAGCCAATAAAGAAGCAGCGCGAGGTTCTGTATATGCCCGAAGTTGGTCACACTGCCGTGCTTGGTACTGCCGGTAGCGGTAAGACTACTCTTGCGCTTTATCGCGCCGCTTATCTCTCTGACCGATCATTGCCACATTCCGGAAGAACACTTCTTCTGACCTTTAACAATGCACTTGTGACATACCTGAACTACCTCAAGCCGATTGAGTTGGGAAATGTCCGAGTTGAAACCTATCACAGATTTGCCCGGGGCTATCTAAACCACCGAAATAAGATGAACTGGAACTGCATCTGCAATCCGGACGACCGAAGGTTATTCATATCACAGGCGATTAAAGCTGTTGAGTCAGACTTTGAGCCTTCGAAGTTTTTCAAAAGGCCTCCCGAATTCTTCATGGATGAAATCCAATGGATTTTCAGTCATGGGATAACTTCCAGCGACGAATATGTACAAGTGGAACGCGTCGGAAGAATCGGCACAAACCTCTCTCGTAAGCTCAGACCTATTATGTATGAAGTTCTCGAAAAGTATGTAGAGATTCGGAGAAATCACGGGAAGGTGTATGACTGGGATGATATCGCAATTTATGTGCGAAAAGAATTTGAGGAGGACACTTCGCCTCGTTTATATAAACACATAATCGTCGATGAGGGGCAGGATTTTTCGCCCGAGATGATACGTTCATTGGCAACAGCAATTCCAGAAGATGGTTCTCTTTCATTTTTCGGGGATGTTGCTCAGCAAATTTATGGGCAACGGATGAGCTGGCGTTCTGCTGGATTAAGCATTCCTCAGACTTGGTACTTCAAAGAAAACTACAGAAACACTAAACAGATTGCCCAGCTTGGACTCGCCATTTCAAATATGCCTTTCTTTCACGATATTCCTGACCTGGTTGAACCGAACTCCCCAAGGGCAGATGGCGCTTTGCCCACACTGGTTAAGTGTGAAAACAAAGATAAGCAGGTGGAAATTGCCATCCAGGCCGCGAAAAGTCTGGCAAAAACACAGACCGTCGCAATCCTCGTAAAAGACAGATCACAAGAGAAGACTTTCGGCTCAGCATTGGGGGGTGATGCAATGCGTCTTCACCGTGATCTCCAGGTTTGGTCTGATGGCCCCGGAATATGTCACGGCACTTACCACGCGGCCAAAGGGCTCGAATTCGATGCGGTGATTATCCCATTTTTGGATGCCGAAAATCTCCCGGATCAAAGTTATATGGCGTCCCATGGGCAAGAAGAAGCTCTCACGCATGACGGAAGACTTCTTTATGTGGCGGTAACACGAGCAAAAACCAACTTGATCCTGCTTTATACTGGGAAACCCACAGCACTGCTCCCTGTTGACGAATTGCTCTACCAGAGGGTAGAACCATGAACCTTATTCAACAGGATTGTAACAACCGTGGAATCACTCGGATATGCCATTTCACACAGTCGAGAAACCTCGCCCACATTTTTGATGATCCGCACGGGTTATGTTCGACGAGAACGCTTCAGCACTATGATTTACCGCACAACCCAACTGATCCGCATCGGTATGATGGAAGAGACGATTTAATCTGTTGTTCCATCGAATATCCGAACACCTATTATTTCATGAATGTTCGGGAGAGAGATCGTCTTTTCAAAGACTGGGTTGTATTGATGATCGAGCCCAGCTACCTATGGCACCCTGATACGCATTTTTGCCCATGCAACGCAGCCCGTGATCACGGAGCTTATATTCAAACCGGTATTGGGGGATTTCGCTCGCTTTATGACAACACGTCTCCTGGAATCAGGTTTACGCGTCCTCCAAGTCATCTGCCAGCAGCACCGACAGATATTCAGGCGGAAGTTCTCCTCCAGGACCCAATTCCACTTGATTCAATTATCGGTATCGCTGTTGAAACGGAAGATCAAGCGCTACGGGAAATACGCCGGTTGAGCCTTCAGGGGATAGCAATCGATAAACCCATTTATGTCGTTCCGGACTTCTACAGAAGAAATACGCTCTCAAGGATGATTCAGCGTGGAATCCGAGCGCCGGAATCGCTATACAGAACATGGTGATCTTCATGACTGATGACGTTTCAATAAAGTTGAAATCCAGCAAGGCCGCCGGGGCCATGCTGGGGGCGGCTTATGGTGATGCGTTAGGTTGGCCTAACGAGCGGATTGCCAAGTCAAATGCCCAAATCCGCACTCAGAATCGACTCCAGGATTTTAGAAGGTGGACCCGTAGATCAGGGGGCCGTTTTTTCCCTCATGAGGAGGTCATCGAATCAGGAGAGTACAGCGACGATACTCAGCTTATTCTCTGTCTCTGCCGGTCTCTACTGAAAGGGGATGTATGGTGGGATCATTTCACTCAAGTTGAGCTACCGTTCTGGTCTGCTTATGAACGTGGAGGGGGCGGCGCAACCAAAAGAGCCGTTGATTCATGGTTGGACGGTGTCGCGCCATGGAGTCCAAACAGGAAACCTCGAGATGTTAAAAAATATTTTGCTGCGGGTGGTAATGGAGTCGCGATGCGCACTCTGCCCCATGTCATACGCTTTGCTGAAAGTGATTTCTCTGCATTGGCTTCTAACATATTCCGCGACGGTGTCGCGACACATGGACACCCCCGGGCGCTTTTGGGGGCTTTGGCTTACGGCTTCGCGTTGTGGACAGCTTTTCGGAAAGATTCAAAACTCTCTTATGGTGAACTGGTTGAAGAATTAATTGAAAACGTAGGTGTCTGGTCTTCTGTTCCAGTTTCCCCAGCTGTCCAAGCTGAATGGAAGAGTCAGGCGGAAAAAAACTTCAAGGGCTACTTTGGACTATGGGAATCAGCCAAGAACGATGTCCTGGAATACCTTGAAGTCTGCCGCATGGAACTATCAAAGGGAGCGCTGAGTCTTGACGATGATGTACTGAAAAAACTGCAATGCTTCAATACCAAGATAAGTGGAGCCGGAACTGTGGCCGCAATAGCGGCGGTATATCTCGCATCGAGACATGCCGCAGACCCAATTAATGGTGTCGTAAAGGCCGCCTTTGCCCTTGGCTCTGACACTGACACGATTGCCTCGATGACGGGTGGCCTGCTCGGGTGTGTCAATGGTTCAGACTGGCTATCGTCGGTGAAACAAGGCATTCAAGACGCGACCTACATTGAGAAGTGCGCTTTGCGTCTAGCGAACGGCCAGGTCGAGGACAAGCCCACTGTTGATCCCGTTACTAGGTCCTCCCTCAAGAAATGGACTGACGAAGTTGTAGCTTCCCATGCGCGTGAAATCAAATTGCTTGATCACCGAAAGGCAAATTTGAGCCGTGGCCCGGATCAAATTGGAGTTAGCGGCAAATTTAAAGTCGAATTCCGAAAACTTACTTCGGATGACGGCCAGAGCATCTACATTACCAAAATTTCTAAAGGTAATTTTGAACCGTCGCCAAAAAGTATTAAAGCGACAGAAACAGCACGCCAACAGGCAAAGGTAGAGGGACGTGGTTGTGGATCAAAAATTCCGGTTGGCTCATTTGACAGGTCCATTTGGTTTTATCGAGACTGTCTTGGTCTTACAATAAAAAAACAGAGTCCAGAAGTAGTTGTTTTTGACCAAGGATTGGTGCTAGTGCCTTTGCATTATACTGCCAATTTCCTTGACAATATTCAACTTTGCTCGATTCTCTGCATTCAGGCAACTGACATCGAAAAGCGATTCAAGAGGGTCAAAGAAGGCAATATTCAAATTCTTTCGCCATTGGCGCCTTGGGGAAAAACTGAAATGCTCTTCTTCCGAAGTTTTGATCCAGATGGAAATGTTGTAGAAGTATTTTCGGTAGACAATTCATAAGAGTATATCTGACCGCACAAACACTTCAAACAATAAAGAATAGTTTATAATAAATTTTCCATCTCAGCCATCGCTACCTATTTAACGACACGGAGATTCTTGTCACTATTATTCTTTGGCAAGTCCATGGCATAAAGTTCTAAGAACTCATTTATGTGATATGCCAAGGCAGAGGCCATATCCTCTTTACTAAAACCCAACCCCTCCATGTGGGCATGTATCATCTCTCCAATTAGCTTTACGTCTTCTCCTGGAACGTCCAGTTCTATAGGCTCTCTCAGCCGATATCCACTCGCACTCATTTTCGCAAATAGAGACTTCCGTTGGCGATCCGTAATTTTCCCAAGTTCATGCGCTCGCATTATCAAGGATTGCATAGATACTTTCCAGTATCTTTTTAGATCCGCGAGTTTCGTCAGCGTGATTCTGTTCAAGGACGGCCTTATATCTTCAGCAGGCATTAGAGGGATCTTCATATTAACTGTCCGATTGAAGCCGTTCTCTTGTTGTCCTCGGGGTGGGTAATAACATCGAGGAGAGCGGTGTCGAGGCGTTGAATCAACGCGTCACGATCCTTGCAGTGCACATTGGTAAACCAGCGTGCCTTGAGGACGCGCCAGATGCGTTCGATGGGGTTCAAATCCGGGGAATAAGGCGGGAGGTAGACCGGTTCAAAGAAATGCCAGTTGGTGGATTTTCGATGATGCCAAGAAGCGTTATCCAGAATGAGGATATTCCGCTTGCGCTGAGGATGAATCATTCGATGCGCTTCGTCTAAAAACGCTTGGAATACATCACTGTCCACATGACTGGCTTCAATCGCGAAAAATTCTCCAGTCCGAGGCGCCACCATTCCCAAGGCATTCATTCGAATGTGGTCGCCATTGTGGGTGACGCGTGTCTTTCTCCCTTTTTTGTCCCAACGCTGCCGCGAGCGCGACTCGCCTTCAAACCCCGATTCATCCGCAAACCAGAGTTCAACGTCGGGATTCTCACTCAGCTCCCGCAATGTCTCACGAAAAGCCTGGCGTTTCTCTTCATCTTGACGGTCCGGCCAGGGCTGAGGCACTTTCAACGTAAAATCATTTTCATGAAAAAAACGTAAAACCGTATTGTACGAGCATTCGATCTGGTAAGTCTCTCGTAGAAAACCGTGAAAATTCCGAGCCGTCCAGAAGGTGCGAGCCACCTTTTCGGGGTGATCCAGCACTTCCAGCAATTCATTTTCCTGATTCGGATCAATACACTTGGGACGTCCACGGCCCGGCTTGGGAATCAGCCCATCAATCCCGCATTCATTAAACGCCTGAATCCAGCGTCGAAGGTTTCGTTCGCCAATCACAAGCGCTTTGCAGACCTGATCCCGGGGAATCCCGGTAATCAATAACTGCATCGCCGTACAGCGCGTGTTCATCTCAAACGTACCCACCCGTGACGCCTCTTTCAGCTCCTCACACGTCGCGTTCTCTGGATTGGGTTCCAAGCGTGTACGGCACATGCTGGTACCTTGACAGCAACCCTCCATAAGATCTAGGGGAAACGGACAATTCTTTTGAGGATCCCTCTAGAAACTCAGAGGCAAATTCGTGAGCTTGCGTCTCCATGTGCGGATTTGGAACCCTATGCATAAGAATGTGTCCCAACTCGTGACATAGGGTAAATCGTATTCTGTCACCAGGCATTTGAGAATTGAAAAAAACTATTGGCGTACCATCCTCAGTCAAAGTCGTGACGCCTGAAAACTGCCGATCAGAAAAATCAATGGGAAATAAGACTATTCCGGCATTCTCTAAACAATCAACAACGTTGCGCACCGGGCCCTTTGGAAGATTCCAATATATTCGTAGGCTCTTGGCAATCTGTGCTGGAGTTTCGTATTCGTCCAGGTCCATCTTTTGGGGATAGGGCGATCGGGGCAGCAGTGTTACCATTATCTTGCCTTGGGAACAACTACGGTACCGTCGAGCCGCCGATGGATGAAGGATGCCAACACAAAAAGATCCAGGGCATCTTGTTCGTTGATAGTCCATGTAATCCTAGGTGCATGGGCGGTTACGTTGCGAAATACGCCAAATATGCCCTTTATGAGATTCATCAGACCCCTATGTTCGCTCCGCTCAGTTTCAGTTTGCAGGGAATTAAAAGCCAACACGGGGCAATTTGATTCACCTAACCCGAACGCTTTATCGACTAGATCAGAACCGTCTGTTGTTAAATTGCTCTTGGTTCGTATCTTCTCCGAGACGCTCTTAGTAGCCTCGAAAACGGCGTGGAAGCAGTTACTTTGGAGCAGTTCAGCCCGACAGAATCTCAGCACATCCGCATGAACACCTCGATCTCGGAGCGCTTTGCGCAATCTATCCGCTCTGGCGCTTGCTTCATCGAGAGTATGGGCAGTCTTCCCTTTCCGCAATTTCCCGTCTTCACCAACGCTTATACCGCAGAAGGAAAGTGCTTCATTCAAATCCGAACGTCTCTCTACGAAGACGTCAGTAGTCTTCACGTATCGGGCTGGTGCCATGGCAGTCTCAATGAACAACGCTACGTGGTTTCCGCATCGGTCCTGGTTTTGCCGCTGGCACAAGGCATTATATAGCCTCTGCCACTTCGAAATGGTTGGGTCGGTATCCGTTATTCCACATTGCCTAAGGAGCCTTGTAATCTCCGTGCCAGTCAAACCTGTCCTTGTGTCGGCAAGGACTTTACAAATCGATTCTAGTTGCGCGTCATCAAATAAAGGGACTAATGCCATGATTACTCACTCTATATAGATTTCGTATAGTCAACATCAGTTTTGATTTATCGTCGAGATTCTCTGCCTTTCAAAATGAATCCAATGGATCTTTGATGATCGAGCCATCATCATTGAGCAGCGTATCTCTTTGAAATGCCTTTAAACATTCAGAAATTCCGTTTTCCTTTTGATCGGCTGCGTCGCGCCGCCTACTCATATGGTTGTTCAGTAACAACGTCATTCCAGCTTTGCGTTGAGATATTGCAGCAGACACCGAACCGCGTTGATTACCAACATTGCCTCAGCCTCCTCAAGGACCGCATCATTCGGATGGACATTCGTCGCTTGATTCCGGAGTGGATTCAAGGAATCAATGATCGTCGCCATTGCTTGGCTTATACGCCCCACATCGTTGGCCCTTGCGCCCTGTTCAACAAAGCCTAGATGCTCTTTCCGAATGGCTTTGAAGAGCTGTGTGATTCCGGAGCCCTCAGGTACTACGATATTATGCTTAGTGCACACGGCTCTGAGGTAGCCATGCAAAGCAGTGTGGATTCTGTCGACGCCACTAGTCGCCCCTCGGCTATGTATAAGTTGTTCGCAGTCGGCCATAGCTCTTTCCACAGCGTCCGAAGTGATTGCGAGCGATGGCCTAGACACTGCTGGTGCCTCGTCATCCGTATTGATCCCGACTACAATAAAACGGATATAGAATTGCCCTTCTTCCCACATAGCCAGAGCAATTTCCCTGCAGGCCATCTTGACCTCGGGGTTTTCCGCTTGCTCCGCAAACTCGACGTAGCGCTCCAAAGGGGCACTCAGGTAGAGCAAGGAGAACTCGTCCCCGAAGGAGTTGGCTCCCTCGTAAAGATCAAACGGATATGTTTCAAGTAACTGCGCCGCGCCATAAGCGTCCCGCGCGCGCAGAAGGCGGCAGACGGTATGGCGAACGTTTGCCCAATCCTCGCGCGGTACCGGGATACCAACGAGCGTACATTCGGTCGACCCGCTTGCATGGTATAACTGAATCATCGTGACACCGCATGCCACTGTTGTACGTCACGCTCCGTCCACATGAGCACCGAATGGAGCGCGACTATATCCCCTTCACTCCTCTATGCATCCAAGTATACACCTTGACCAACCACATCGGCAATCTTTTGACCCTGCTTGTCTCGTGCAGGTGGCGTAAAAGCTCGCTGAACAGAGAGGCTCAGTTCATTGCAAATTTCGCAGTGAATGATGACTGCGCCAGGATAGCGCAAGATAGGGCAGTTTTCGCCCTGAACAGCTGGCCCACCAGAGTGTCCGCCGCCATGATATTGGGACTCTCGCAAACAGTCTCAGCGGCACCGTCCGAAGCACTATCCCAAAAAGAATCGCCGCCCGTAGGCCATGACTATACCTGAGTTTAGGAGAAGGAGACTATTACATATGGCGAGCTGGTTCTACACGGTTTGGCTGGCCCCCTCGGGCATCTTCCTCAATTCAGGACGCATTAAGAGGCCATGCTCAAATCTGCACATAGCTACAAATGCCATAGATTGCCAAGTTGTGCCAAAGCGTTGGATACAGCCGTTGCCCCGATTTGGGACGTTTAGAAATCATCCATAAAACGCTCGTTAAGCCGCCTCTCGTCGCTTGTGGGCGACTTTCTCGCGGGACTGGTGATTGGGGCCTCGGATTTGATTTAAGGCCGCTGTAGGGCTTCTATGCGGCTGATTTATACACTGTTTTCTCGAAGAATTACGTATGGCATTATCTGGCACAGATTCCAGGCTAGATTACTTGCCAGCTGGCATCTGCAATCTGGTTTTATGACTTGGGACGGCGTTCAGTGCGCTTTAAGAGTTGATATACCTGTGTGGCGCTCCATCGGGTGGTGGCATTACGGCGACCAGATGTTTTTATACCGCGCGACGTCAACTCCTTGGCAATTCCCGCGTACGTTTCAATCCCGGCGGTACGAATATCCTTCACGTGCGGCATGACTTCTTGAAGGTGCAAATCCGCTTTTTTATGCACCCCCTTCACAGCCTTGCGCCGCGCATCCTCCAGGCGCGGATTGCCCAATCTAACGCCCTTAGCTTTTGCGACCTGCAACGCTGCGCGAGTTCGGTCAGAGATGCACTGCCGTTCATGTTCGGCCACTGCGGCAAGAATGTGGATGGTTAGCCGGTTAGCATTGGGCATATCGGCGGCGACAAACTCAACGTCCGATTCCATGAGATTCGAGATAAACGCGACGTTCCTGGCCAGCCGGTCCATCTTGGCAATAATCAGCTTGGCTTTGTGCTTTCGACATGCCTCAATGGCGGCCTTCAACTGGGGTCGGTTTTCATGCCGTTTTCCGCTTTCCACTTCGACATACTCTGCCACCAGTTCACAGCCATCGTTGTTGAGAATGTCTTCTACGGCCTGTTGCTGGGCTTCCATCCCCAGCCCAGATCGGCCTTGCCGGGCTGTACTCACTCTTATGTAGCTGACGAATTTGCCTTTCATGGTAAGGATCTCCCGGTCTTATTATAAATCTATACCGTGGTTTAGATTTATAATAAGCCGAGAATTTACTGAAGGTCAAGCACCAATTGGGTGGATTTTAGGATGGTCGTGTGATCTTCCTATACGTCTACAAGGTGGTTACATACGGCAATGTATTTTCGAGACTCTAACTTGAGTGCGGTCTTATTCGCCAGTGTTTCGCTTGGGTGGATTGATAGAACGCGGGCTTCTTGAATAGCGGGGCTGGCCGTTCCCATTGCCTGAATGACCGTTTCCGCCGCTTGCCGACCGTGGCTCAGGACTACTCGACCGCATGTGAGACTTATCCGTATGGTACTCGCCGGCCGCCAACTTTCGATTGTGCTCTTCCGCACGTGCAGCCGCAGCCTCGATCCGCTCAACACGGTGGGTGACTACCGATTCCACCTTCTCCGTGTACATGCCCAACAACTTCGCCGCCTGATCGAGCGCCTTCGTTTTGCTGGCCATCTTAATAGTGCAGGTGCCATCATCGCTCACACGGATATGCTCGACAGCGGCCCACAATTCCCGGGGTACATTTTCAAATCGCTTCGGCACAAGCCGGGCGCGGTTGTTTGTGTCGAACACCAAGTCGGCGAAGTCCGGGATAACTGCGTTCAACTGCGCCCGCAGCCGAGACATCACCCCATCTTGGTTTATGTCGAGCCGTTTCTCAATCTTCTCCGCGCGCACCTTTGTAAACTCCCCGATTTTTTTTTGAATCGTAGCATTTCGTAGCAGCCTTTGGGCCTGTACGTTGGCTGCGTTGTTTGACGACACAGCATATCCAGCGGCTTTGACCGCCTGGGTTCCATTGCCGATTGCGGCATAGATCTGAGCGAATAGAAGTTGTTTTTCGGAAAGTTCCCGCGCCGTCGTCCGCACGGTTTTGGCCCCTCTTTTCGCATTAAATGTTCGCCTCATGATGCTTTCTTCCTCCTACCACATCCTCAACACCATAACGTTACATTAAGTCGCAAGTCGAACTCTACCAATTAATGGCATTCAAATATAATATTGAAAAATATTTTCAGATCAATTCAAAAACTACTCGGTCTTTAAACGCATCATCTAACACATAACTACATGTGCCGCATGATGTCATATTGTGCCAAATTAATTAGGAATGCTAATTGGGGCGTTTTTCCATCTTAATACTGCTTTAAAAATTGTTGTTACGCAGCCACGCATCGCTTTTCAACGTGTTTTTCGGTAAAGAGCCCACAAACCACCCAGGCTATTCCAGCAGTTTTACAGCACATGTGCACGGTCAAAAGTGTATGCTGACCTCTACTGCCGACTCGCGTGCTGAAAGGCTTGACGCATTTGATCGCCGATCATCCGAATCATCATGCCCCGCTGCTCTGCTGGCAGTTGTGCAATCGCCTTATCCATCTGGTGCAGCATATTACGCATCTCTGCGTATTCGCCTGTCTCCAATAGATAGGCCTTGAAGGCAGGCTCCTCAACCATCTGCTTGAGCGCACTCATAGCAGCTATGAAGTCACCCCGCTCGGCAGCCTGCATGTACGCTTTGACAAACTCGTCACTCGGCATGCCCTCGGCGGGATCGCGAAGATACTTTTCTTCCCAATTCTCTGGCTCGACATGGCGGCGCAGATATTCATCCACAAGTTTATCGGTAAGCGTGAACGTCTTATCAGTCATGTTGTGCTTAAAGTGGATCGAATAAGGTAATGCACCTTTCTCAAGCGCCTCTCGTGAGACAACAGATGACGTCGTAATTGCTGAAAGACCGGGCTCGTAGTCCATCTCCACACGGACTTCAAATGGACCGCTGCCGCCTTCAATCAAGAGATAATGGCGCCCCGTTCGTTTTTCTTTTGCTACCCCTAATTTCATAATGATCATGTTCGCAACCAGACTGCCACTCACATCATCGAGATCAACCTCCTGCTTAATATTCTTGACGTTGAATTTGATGCTGTTTTCTCGGCCGTTCAGCGTCAGGTATTTGAAATCAACCTTGCGCTCCCCTACCAAAGCGGCCACTGTGAATCGCTTGTTATCAACGTTCTTAATCTCTGTTCCAAGCGTGGTGCTTCCGGTAATCATGCCCTGGCCAAAAACAATCGATGTAGATGAAACGATAAAAATAATTATGAGAAGATGACAAAATATGGCTTTGCGTGTGAGCATGGATCTACTCCTTCCCCGTCGCTACGGATAATCCACGAATTGCTGCTTAAAAAATAATATGCCTATGTTGTTGAGATGACAACCAGCTTATTACCTTTTATTTACAGTTAGTTCTAAAGATGCTCGCGGCTCCTTGCTGAAGGTGACTGCCGATTACACCATCGAGTTTGTGTGGATTATGTCCAGATACAACAGTTGCAGCCGGGATGTCATCATGCAGCTCCTCCGGACTCCGACTATACGGCGACATGTCGCCGACCATCAGTCTAAAATCGATGAAATATTGAGAGAGTTTCCGATCCTACAAGAATCAACAGATTGACCGGGCTACTGTGCTTCTCGTATCTCAAGCATCAAGTCTGGCAATATACGGAGACAAAGTCCGCTCCAAACGAATCATGGCATCGATCATCGTTTCATGAATTTGCGGCCATTTCTCTTCATCGAGATAGCCGCCGTCTTCATAAACCTTTCGAATCTTACGAATCATATATTGCTCCCAAGAACACCATTCCAGAGATTCGCCAAACTCCGACTCGATTTGATCTTTGGATTGTTTTAGCTGAGAGAGCACTTTTTCATTAAATTCCCCCTCATCATTACGACGGTCGATCAGAAATTCGACTTTGACACGATGCATGGCAACGGTGAATGAATAGAAAAGATACCGTTTCTTGGCGCGAAACGACATATAATAAGTACCGGTAGGTTCAGAATTTGAAAGCAAATCCGTTTTTGTGTCGGCGCAATCCAGCAACGCCTTCCAAAATCGCCGCAGCACTTCTCTTTGTTCCCGGTTTTCGCGCTTCACATCTCCGGATTTCTCTGTGACTTCAGACGGACCGACGATGCGCGTAAAAAGCGGCGCGGGGAGCGAATCACCGATGCAGATCGCCTCCAACTTGATCAGATAAAAATCCGCCAGCCCCGATTCATTCAGCCAATTGACCGCATTGATATGCTCATGCCGTGGCTCGGGTGTAATCCAAACCGCCGTCTTGGCATCCGTGCTCGCCAGATAGGTAAGTACTTTCCCCAGGTGGTCGTGGTCACTGCGCTCCAATTGGTTCTCGATTACCACCACATTGCCATCGTCATCTGTTGCGACAATATCTACAGAAAAAGAGCCTGTGCTCTCTTCGCAATTGCCATCGGACAGATTCATGCCTAGAACCGCACTGAGCTCATCAAGGTGATCTCGAAGCCACGGCGAAAACACCAACGGCTCATTGTTCCAGACTTGCCGAACGGGAATCGCTTCAACAGTTCCGAGTTTCAAATCCATGGATTTACCCTCCATTAATACAAAAGTACAACTACGAATTCTTTCCCCATGGTAACATATCTGTCAACAAAGCGCACCTGGTGATATTCGCCTACCACGCGGGAAACCAAAGTGATTTTCATATCAGCGGGATAGCGGTTTTCGGCATGCCGCCGAACTACAACATCCACCTTTCTCTATAACCACCCGAGAAATCAAAAGATAGATTGTAGTTTTATTCGTCCTTATTAGACACAAGTTCGCCCGGGCAGGATCGCTGGATGACGGATATCGATCTTACCCGGGCGAGGCTGATAAGACTCTGTTTTATAGGTTACACGATCATGGTCCCGTTCCATCCGCGCCGAAGAATGAATCGCTCCAAGAGCCATCACCTTCAAGGACATAGATTTCGAGATTGTCGACATACACAAGAGTCACGCTATCCTGATTCGACAAGCTCGCGATCTGGATGAATGGTAACACCTGTGTTGTAGGAGCAGGTGGATCATTGAAAAAGATCAACCGTTTCCACTCATTCTGGAATGGCTGCGATGAAATTATCTGTTGCAATGCCATTGAACTGTCTGGTTGACCGCTGGTTGCGGGTAGGACGCCCATCTGCACAGCGGCATTCCCTCCATTTGAATGAACAGAAGCGCGAATGATCACCGGCTTGCCTTCAACATCGATAGGCGGCCCTAATACTGCCGAAGCCTGGCCACCCGTAACAATGAAAAGCAATCCCCGGCCATCGGTTGCGCCTTCGAATCCCTGTCCGCTTGGAACTGTACCAATCTGTACGCTACCCGCACCATAATCTTCTGGGGTAAAACCGCCAGGGAGTGGTACAAAACCGGCATCTTCTAGATTCGCTTCATCGAAAGTGAATACACGCAAAGGAGCATTGCCCTCAATGTCACCGCCAATCGAGAAATAGGCGCGGGGGCTGGAGTAGCCGCCATTGGGGTAGTTCGTTCCGTTATAAACATGGATGTAGTAGCGGCCGGGACTTAGTGGGCAATCCGCACCGCCGGGATTTAAATCATAATTACCATCGTTGTCCGTATGAATACGGCAGACTGGAATTGCGGAATCGTCGTCAGGGTAAACCTCGATCACAACTTCTGTTCCCTGCCCGTGTTCCCAGCTCACGTGGATGGTCTGTCCGGCGTTATATGTTTCATCGTCCGGCGAAGTGCAGGAAATGCGTTCTTCTTCTCCAATCGAGAAATAGGCGCGAGGGCTGGAGTAACCGCCGTTGGGGTAGTTTGTTCCGTTATAGACATGAATGTAGTAGCGGCCGGGACTTAGTGGGCAATCATTGCCATCGGGATCAAGATCATAGCGCGCGTCGTTGTCCGTATGAATGCGGCAGACCGGAATCGCCGATTCGTCGTCAGGGTAGACTTCGATCACAACTTCGGTCCCTTGTCCATGTTCCCAACTCACGGGAATGGATTGCCCCACCCAGTATGTGCCACCAGTCGGCGAAGTGCAGGTGATGCGTTCTTCGTCTTCTTCAAAAACTTTTACAACACGCAGCCCCATTCTAAAGCTTTCATGAGGAGAGGCAGGCGGGGCGCTATAACGCCTCGCTGACCTGTTAGCGGTAATGCCGCGCCAACCGCCACCTCGTAAAATGCGTTCAGTGCCGGTTTCCGGTCCCTGGGGATCAACCACTGCATTGCTCGCGTAATCTCCATACCAATCCTGGCACCATTCGTAGATATTTCCATGCATATCGAACAGCCCCCAAGGATTGGCTAGTTTCAAACCAACTTCTTTGCTGCCATATTCATTCCCGTTGTAAGTGTTATTCCCCCGCCACCACATGTATTGGTCCGCTAGCTCGCAATAGTCCCCTTGCTCCGAGCATTCCAACGCATCGCCAAACGAGAAGCGTGTTGTTGTTCCCGAACGGCAGGCGTACTCCCACTCCGCCTCGGTGGGCAGCCGAAACATACCTTGTCCTAGTTCATTTAGATTCTGAATAAAGGCCTGGCAATCGTTCCAATTCACGGAATAGACCGGATAGTTGTCACCAACGCCGTAACCGCTTGAAGGATTTGCACCCATCATGGAATACCATTGGGCTTGCGTGACTTCGTAAGTCCCCATGTAAAATGGCCGTGTTATAGTCACTTCATGCTGAGGCCCCTCGTAGGATTCTCGCCCTCGCTCGTCATCCGGAGAACCCATGGTAAAAGTCCCCGCCGGAATCAATATCATTTCAAAGAGCTTTGCGCCTTCAGTCAATCCGGGAAGATCAATAACTATAGATTCATTATCTTCGTCCTGCCCAATCGGATCAGTAGATTCAATTCGTAAGATTGCCTCGCCAGCGTTGTCGGAGGCATTTGTAAAATCAGGAAATGAGACACGCAAAGTTTCTTCTACATCACTTGTAGCGATAAATGAATCGCCGATACCACTGAGGATGCGATAGCGCGAACTGTTTGGACCGGCAGAGATTGAGCCTGCGCCTTCTATCAACAGGAAGTCCCGGCCGCCCAACGGATCGTTGTTGTTATTGCTGAGACTGCTCTGCTGTAACACAAAGCGGTAAGTCCCTGCAGGCAACTGGTACTGTTTACCGGTATCCGGAGGCAACAAGACAGCATTTGCAATACCATCGACTGTTACAGTCTGCGAAAATCCATTATCGATACCAACAATCTCAATGCTCGCGGTTCCACCATTATCACTGGCATCCTGACGATCAGGAAAGAAAAAAGTGATCGTGCGCTCCTGGTCTAGTTCGAAAGCATGGCGGTCACCGATACCGTTTAAACTCTGAAATCGATAAACCAGAACTGAGCCTGCTTTTTCCATAAACACAAGCGGCCTATTTTCATTTGATGCAAAACGGTTGGTTGTGAGTGTGCTATCGGTAAGGGTCACAACATAGCTTCCAGGAGGAAGGTCCACTTCCAACCCTGTTTCACGTATGTCATTCATCAGGATCGCATCTTCAGTTGCGGAAACCGTAATATCTATGGGGTCGACAACCGGCTCGATGCGCACGATGGCGGATCCGGCATTGTCGTCGCCAGTCTGAGAATCGGGAAACGAAAAATAAACGTTGCTTGTAATATCATTCTCGGCAATAAATGAATCGCCAATCCCATTCAATGTGATATAGCGTGTGGGATTCGGACCGGCAGTCATGGCACCAGCGCCTTCGATTACGATCATATCGCGTCTGCCATCGGGGTCGAAGGCATTATTGCTTAGACTGCTATCCTGCAAAGCATAGCGATAAAAACCAGGCGGAAGTTCAACATGCACTCTGTTGTTTGCAGGCAACAGAAATGCATTGGCCACTCCATCAACTGTAACCGATTGCGAAAAGTCATTATCGATGCCCTGAATATCTACTGTTGCAGAGCCGCCATTATCGTTTACGTTTTGGCGGTCAGGAAAGAACAGATAGATCGTACGCTCATCTGCTAGTTCAAAAGCGTGGCGGTCGCCGATACCATTGAGACTTTGAAAACGGTGCACCGGCGTAGAGCCTGCTCCATCCATAAACACAATCGGTCTATCTTCATTGGACGCTAACCGATTGGTTGTTAGAGTGCTCTCTGTTAGTGTGGCCAAATAGGAACCTGCTGGCAGCGTTACAGAAACAGCGACGTCTTTCCGGCCATCCATCAGTATAACGTTGTCTTTGGCCGAAATTTCAATTTCCTGGACTTCGGCCTGAGCATGGCAGTTTGTGATAAACAAACAAACCACAACCAGGGCAGGCAGCCAGCATACCATCTTAAGACCTTTGCTTGCTTTCATTTTGACGCCTCTCTCCTTATACAAGATAATTCTTCAAAGTGATTAAACGCACTCCCCCAACCCCATCGGTCATTTTTTTTCAATAAATTAAGAGGCGAATTTGAAGGGAATTGGAAATTGAAGGGATAAATATCTTTTTGGGGGGATATACACCACAAGGAGATAAGGCGGGAGCGATGGCTGCACATCAGGGCACAGCGCCACGCTCCCGCCGATTATTTTTGTTACTTGCACCGGTTTTGCGGTGAAGACTCTCTACTTGGCCGTAGGCTCAGGGGTATAATTTCACGAGACGAAGGCCGAAGTCTGAATATCTGTCACCTTCCATGTATCGACGTCTACTTGCCGATCTGCAATCCCTTGCATCCGTCGTAAAACCTCCACCACGCAAATTTCGGTACAAACTAGGAGTAGACGACTGTGGATCTGTCTGAGTTCCTCGATCAAATGGATTTTCCCACCAATCCGAACAACGTTCATAGACATTTCCGTGCATGTCATAGAGTCCCCACGGATTCGGCAGCTTTAACCCCACTTCTTTAGGGCCGACAACATCATTTGCGCGTGCAATGTTTCCCGTCCACCACATGTATTGGTCCATAACTTCACAATAGTTTTCTCCAACATCTGCGCACTCCAATGAATCTCCGAACGAATAGCGAGTATCCGTGCTTGCACGGCAAGCGTATTCCCATTCCGCTTCGGTCGGCAGGCGAAATGATCCCCATCCTAGTGCATTGAGTTCTTCAATGAAGGATTGGCATTCTTGCCAAGTCATTCCATAAACTGGGTAATTATCACCGAGGGAATCACCAGAGGCTGGACTAGTCTCCATCACCGCCTTCCATTGTGCTTGTGTCACTTCATATTTCCCAAGATAGTAGGATTGTGTGATTGAAACACTGTGATTAGGCCAGTCTGAGCTTGATTTCCGTCCTCGCTCATCATCTGGCGATCCCATTATAAATGTCCCTGCTGGGATCAGGACCATTTCTAAAGGTTTTGCGCCTTCGGGCAGGCCAGGGAGATCGATAGTGATGCTTTCACCTGTGAACTCGCCTCCGGTTCCGGGTGTAGGAGTGACGGTTGGAACAGGTGTATCGGTAGGAACCGAGGTATTGGTTGGTGCAAGTGTAATTGTGGGGATGGGGGTCCTGGTTGCTGTAAAAACAGGTGTTGCGGTTGGCGGAAGCGTAGGCTGAGGAATTACGATTGCCGAAGCGAGGTCCCAAACCAAGGCTGTGCCATCCGCGCCGCCGGTGAGAGCTTTCGCGCCATCGGGAGAGAAGGCCACGGAACGGACATCCAGCGTATGAGCATTCAGGCTTGCGAGTTGGACACCGGTCTGCAAATCCCAAAGCCGCGCAGTTGCATCCAAACCGCCCGACAGCAAATACTTGCCATTGGGAGACACAGCCAGTGCGCGCACACAGCCCTCATGCCCAAGCAACGTATTTTGAAGCGCTCCGGAGTTTGCATCCCAGGGCAGAATCTTGCCGTCATTGCCGCCGGTGACCGCCCGCGCTCCATCCGGTGCGACCGCCACGGATGTAACAAATCCATCGTGTCCGGCGAAGGTTTGGAGAACGGAACCTGAATCGGCATTCCAGAGTTTGGCCGAGCCATCCCAACTTCCGGTCAACAACCGGGTTCCATCGGACGATAAGGCTAGAGATACAACTGCATCGCCATGTCCGGTGAGCGTACGCAACACATTGCCGGTGGCCGCATCCCAAAGTTTTACGCTTCCATCTATGCCGCTGGTGACAATCTCTGTCCCATTGGGGAAGAAATCGACGCTTGTAACGGTGCTCGAATGGCCATCGAATTCCCGAAGAGGTTCGTACCCGATAGCATCCCAAAGAACTGCCCTCTTATCCGCGCCGCCGGTTAAGAGAAGCATCCCATTTGGGGAGAAGTTTGCGCTCAAAACATGCCAGCCATGCCCTTCAAGCGTCTTCGTTTCATCCCCGGAGGCTGCATCCCACATCCGGGCGGTGTGGTCGTCGCCCGCTGTGACGATTTGAGCGCCATCGGGGGAGAATTTGGCAGCCGTAACCGCGCTCTTGTGTCCCACAAGGGCCATCACCGGCTGTTGAATCGCAACCGGCGTGGGAATCGCGGTCGCGGTCGGAACCGGAGTCAAAGTCGGAACAGGGGTAGGTTCGGTCGCGGTAGAATCCACAAGCCACAATTTTGCCGTGCCATCGAGGCTTCCGGTCAAGACCTTGGTTCCATCCGGCGAGAAACAGACCGACAACACACCGCCCTGATGGCCGGTGAAAGACTTGATGAAATCGCCGGTGGCCGCATCCCACATTTTGGCGGTTTTATCCAGACCGCCGGTTATCATGTATTGCCCATCGGGGGAATAATTGACGGATATCGTAGAGCGTGTATCGGCGTCCCAGCGGAGTTTTACCGCGCCCGTATTCGCATCCCAAAGCGACGCTTGGCCATCCAACGTACCGGCAAGAAATTCCCCGCCATCCGGTGAGAACGCTACGGACCGTACGGCTGACTTGAAGGATGTTGCCGTTAAAATCGGCTCTCCGGTCTCAATATCCCACACAATCACTTTTTTATCCGCGCCGCCGGTAAGCACCCTCTGTCCATCCGGTGAAAAGGCAACCGAGAAGACATAATTGCGGTGACCCTCAAACGTGCGGATCAGTTCGCCGGTGGCTGCATCCCAAAGTTTCGCGGTCTTGTCTTCACTGCCCGTGAGCACCGTCTGTCCATCGGGCGAAAAGGCCACAGAATCCACAGTACGCGTGTGCCCGGAGAATTCCAGAATCATCTCGCCGGTTAAAGGATTCCAAAGCCGCGCGGTTCCATCTTGGCTTCCGGTTAAAACTTGCACGCCATCCGGCGAGAATACGGCTGAGTAAACGGCATAGCCATGTCCCCTGAATACGCGCAACTCATCAGCGTTGGCTTCGTCCCAAAGCCTGGCCGTTTTGTCGAAGTGTCCCGTAAGGATTCGGTCGCTTGCGGGATTGAAGGAAGCCGAGTAGACGGCCCCTAAACCTCTTCCAAACGTGCGGAGGGCGACACCCGGCGCCACTGTCGGCGAGGGAATAGGTGTTTGTGTGGCGGTCGGCAAGCCGTCAGAAGGAGTGGCTCGGTATATCCAAATGTCGTCGAAGACTTCTGCTACATCCGTTGTATTGCCACCAACCAGCACAACCGATTGGTCTTGGACATCATACGTCAGGCTATGGCTGTATCGCGCAGGGGGGCTTACATCCAGTTCTGAGCTGACGTCTCTCCATGTCGTACCGTCATAGATCCACGTATCGCCGCTTTCCGTTCCTTGGCCGTGGAGGGCGCCCCCGAACAAGACTGTCGCACCGCCCAGCTCGTCATAAGCCAAACCGTGCACAAATCTTCCCGAGGGAGATGAGGCAGTCGATATTTGCGCCCAAGTTCGGGAAAGGCTGTCATATTCCCAAGTATCATTAAGCACTCTACCCGCCCAACCGCCAAACAAAACGGTCTTTGAGCGTTGGCGGTCGTAGGCCATCTTGTGGCTGTACCGAGCGCTGGGCTTCACACTTACATCAATCTCATTCCAAGAACTACCCGTCCATTCCCACATATCGCTCAAATAACTGCTGCTGCCTCCCGGTGAACCGCCGAACAGCAACACTCGCCGGAGCACAGGATCGTAAACCATCCCATGGAACCACCGAGCTCGCGGCCCCGATTCGGCTACAAGCTGCCAGTCATTGCCGTTCCAAATCCAAGTATCCCCGAGAGTTCTCTGCCCATCATATCCGCCGAAGAGAACACTGACGCCGTTCATCTCATCAAAGGCCATGGCGGGTGCCTGTCGTGGCGAGGGCTTATTCGTAGGATTTCGTAACTCCCACTTCGTGCCGTCCCACTCCAACGTCTCGTTGCGAAAATCCTGTCGGCCAATCGAGCCGCCAAAAACCACAAGCCTCGACCTTTGACGATCATAGGCAGCCGCGTGATCTCGCCTTGCAAACGAATCGACGGCAGAAACTTCGACCCAACCCAGATCACTAGCTGGAGCAACTGTTGGCGTCGCGGTGGGAACTTCTGTATTTGTGGCGGTAGGGGGGGGCGTGTTTGTTGGTCTTGGAGTATTTGTAGAAGTCGCCACAGATGTATTTGTGGGAGTGGAGACTGCGGAATCTAAGTCGCTGATATCCCAAAGCTTTGCAGTTCGATCACTGCTTCCTGTAAGAACCATGGTCCCGTCCGACGAAAAGGCGACGGAATTAACCCACCCACGGTGACCTGAAAAAGTGCGAAGCCTGGTACCCGTTCTGATGTCCCACAACTCTGCTGTATCATCAATACCACCCGTTAAAATTCTAGTCCCATCTGGTGAAAATGCAACGGCTTTTACAAAGCGCCCATGCACAAATGTCTTAATCTCAACGCCTGTGGTTGCGTCCCACAACTTCGCAGTTTCATCACCACTCCCAGTTAAAACACTTGTTCCTTCTGGCGAGAACGCGACAGATGTGACTTCATCTGTGTGCCCAGACAATACAAGTAATTGCAGGCCGGTTTGCGCGTCCCATACTGCTGCCCTGTCAACTCCACGTCCACCAGTTATTATTTTCGACCCGTCTGGCGAGAAATTCACGGAATTGACCCAATGACTAACGTCATTAATGTTCCGAAATTCTAGAATTTCCTCACCTGTTTCTATGTCCCACAACCTCGCCGTTCCACCGGCGTGTCCTGTCAGAATATGCTTACCGTCCGGTGCAAAAACGGCAGAAAAGATTCCTTGATGCTTTTGTTCAACAAATGTTCGTATCATTTTACCGGTCTGCATATCCCAAAGTCTCGCCCCATCCCCGCCCGCTGTTAATATTCTTGATGCGTCTGGGGAAAAGGATACGGAATACACTTTATTTAAATGACCAAGAAACGCATGAATTTCTTCTCCGCTTTCCGCATTCCATAATCTTGCAGTGAGATCGATACTACCTGTTAAAACACTTTTTGCATCTGGCGATATGGCAACGGATCTCACTTCATTTGTATGTCCAGACATTGTGAATATCTCTAAACCAGTCGTCGCATCCCACAATCGCGCTGTGTAATCGTTGGATGCCGTTAGCACTTCTGTTCCATCAGGCGAGAAGGCGACAGACTGAATGGCACCTGAGTGCCCTGAAAAAGTATGCAACTCCGTACCGGTTATCGCATTCCACAACTTTGCCGTCTCATCCCCGCCCGCTGTTAATATTTTTGTTCCATCCGGTGAAAAGGCCACCGAGAGTACATCACCGCGGTGTCCAGAAAAGGTCCGAATCTCTACCCCTGTTTCCACATCCCACAGTTTCGCCGTACTATCCCGACTCCCCGTCAATACCCGCTGCCCGTCCGGAGAGAATGCCACGGAATTTATAGCAAGTGTGTGACCAGCAAATTCCATGATGCCTTCGCTAGTTGATGCATTCCAAAGTCGTGCAGAACCGTCCTGACAGCCGGTAAGTACTAGTGTGGCGTCAGGAGAAAATGCTACAGACCTTATAACATTATCTTGCCCAGAAAAGGTTCTAATCACTGCGCCAGTAACCACATCCCACATTCTTGCAGTTTCATCAAAACTCCCCGTCAAGACTCTCGTACCGTCGAAAGAGAAAGCCACGGATGTAATAACCCATGTGTGTCCTGTAAATGTACGAATATCCGTCCCTTGATCAACGTCCCATAGCTTCGCAGTACCATCATTACTTCCCGACAAAACCTGTGTTCCGTCGGGAGAGAAGGCTACTGAATTTACGCTTCTTTTTGACGCAGATGATGAATGTCCAGGCAAAGTACGAATTTCTCTACCTGTCGATGCATTCCATAGTTTTAAGGTCCCATCGCCACTCCCGGTCAATATTTTGCTGCCATCTGGCGAGAATGCAGCAGAGTACACAGATCCCGTGTGTATGTGTTGTGGAAATGTGATTATCGGCTCTGTGGCGACGTCTTGTGCTAAGCTAGGTAAAGATGGAACTAGCAAAATGAAGACAACGTTCAAAATGGAAATATGCTTCATGAGGTTTCTCCGTAGCGACGGGATTTTGTTTGTCAGTCCAGCGCCTTGCAAGCAATACAAGCCAGCTGGAGGAATCGGCTCATTTGCGGTCTTAGCGACTTTAGACAGAATAGTTCAAGCATGAGGACGTACGGAGTAACCTGCGTCGGTCATTTTTTTTCAAAGTGCTAGAGGTTTTTGGAATCTGCGGGACATTGGAGGTGAATTGGCAGGATTTGGAGAAAAGAGTTGGCGTTATTGCTGAGGGAACACAGGGGTTGGGGTTGAGGCGAGGCGGAATCTGGCGGGGGTGCTTTCGGGGATGATGTAGAAGACATCTCCGGCGCTACGCAGGCCGTTTGTGGAGTCATACGGCAAACCTTGAAAGCCGAATGCTTTAGAATACTCCGAAACACGGCCATCGGGGCCTAAACTTACTAAAGTACAACCTGAACTTTCGCCACCTTCGAACGGTACATAATGGTTTAGCTCATTTTTTAGTACCGCAATAATCGGATTGGGATTCAGATCGATATTTGGAAAAGGATCGATAAAATCATCTTTATTGAGTTTTTTCCCGATGGTGCAACGGAAGAAAAAATCGGCATCAGTCTCATCGGGAATTTCCCGAACACAGTTACGGCACGGCTTCCAAGCAGGGCAGACTACATCTTCCGGAATTACCCCGGTATCTATCGCAAATTGAGCATGGGCCTGTGTAATGGTGTATGTTTTGGCCTGGAATGAAGCCAAATGGGCGCGTATAAGGCAATTTTGAAATTGAGGTACTGCGATCGCCGACAGTATTCCCAAAATACCGACAACCGTCAGTAATTCACTTAGCGTGAATCCCCTTGTTTTTGTACCTGAACTCTCACCGCTCAATGAATCATCCCCCAAACTTTCATCGGTACTGCTTGTCACCGTAAAATAGCAACCTCCATAAGTCAATCCCAAAAATATAAAAATAATTCAAAATTCAATTCTATATCATGCGATTGTATTTCTCATTTCAACCCGCAGAGTTCATCCCCAACCCCACTATTTCTGTTTCACATACTCGGTCCATGGCACAGAAACAAGACCGTTCCACCATCTTTGTCCATTCGACGGAATCTTGGCAATTATGGCCTTTTCCTCCCGATTCACATTTATGGACTCGCCGGAACGGATGTGATGCACCGACCATGCGGCTTCAAAATCCACATCTCCCTTATAGACATTTATGGTCAGCGTATCCGTAATCTCCAGGTCGAATTCGGTGCCCACCGGTACGACCTTTCCGAATTCAGAAACAAAATTCCATGTACTTTCGTGAGATGTATTGTGCCGATAATAGAGCCGTCCGGACTTTAGTTTGATCACATCCTTTGCTACATAGCAAATCCGCGTATGGGCATCCGCGATCAGCGTTACACCATTCGGCATTCCAAGTTGGACTTGTGCCTCCCATGTGTTGAGTTCGCCGCCTGGATAGAGGACAATGGAGCCGTCTTTTAAATCCCGTTCGGTTTCGTCAATCAAAACCAAGGAATCTCCGCTCAAAAATTGCAAGCCAAGCGGCTCCTCTCGACACCGAATTATAAGCGCGGAAATGATTGCCACTGCACCGGCCACGGCAAACCAAAACCTTCTTTTTGAACATCTCTCAATGGAGTGTTCGGTGCTCTTTCCTTGAATTGAGTGAATAATCCGCGATTGCAGACTTTTGGACGAAATCTGTTCCTCAAGCCCGTTGCGGTAGTGTTTTTCTATTAGCCGTTCAACAGATTGTGACGATTTTTCATTCATCTTAGAGTTCCACTCCATACCCAAACGAGTCTGACAGGAGTTCTTTTAATCTGGCACGAGCCCGGCGCAGACGGCTACTCACGGCCTCTTCGCCAATCGAAAGGATTTGAGCGGCATCGGCCATGGTCATTTTTTCCACATACACAAGTTCCAAAATCTCCCGGTCTTTGCAGGGGAGTTTGGCTATCGAGTGCATGACTTTGGCCTGTTCGTCCTTTTTGACCAACCGTACATAAGGATTTTCCACCTCATACACCGGTTGAAAATTTAGCCGGAACCAGCGGCGCACTTTCTGCCGCCGCACCCAATCGACCGCGCGGTTACGCGCTATACGAAACAACAAAGCACGCACATTTTCGATTGGTCTGCCCGCCTGGACATAATGCATCCAGAAATCGACGAAGGCATCGTGAACAATATCATCGGTCTGATCTCTGGAGAAAACAATATTCCACACATAGCGCTTTAAAAGGTTCTCGTACCGGCCAATTAAGCGCCGATAGGCAAAGTCGGCGCCGCTTTGCAGGGCGGCAATCAACTCCTCATCGGTCAGAGTGTCGGTATCGGCAAAATTCAGCGACTGCATCTTCCCCTTCATGGCCTTGGGCGGGTTTCACATTCAATCGGCTTTTGCCGACATCCTTCCGGGTCCAAGATCAGTTAAAACTCCCCATAACAGCGGGTTTTCTTTTAAGGACGCATGACCGGCTCGAATCGGTCAAAAAAAAATCATGGGTATAACTCCCACCATCCAAATCCCGAAGAAGCAGGCGGAGTTGGGGTTGGCTCTGGCCTCGGTGTGGGACTAGGGGTAACCGTCGGCTCGGACGGTTTTCCGGCATCGAAATAGTAAACACGGTTTACAGTCGGGCCATCGTCGTCGGCGATAAAAAGTACTTCACATGCACCATTATCATCGGTATCTCCAAAGATCGGACGGCTTTTAAGACTTCCCTTCATAAGTGTGAAGTAACTTCCACTCCACGGATTGAGATCATGGTTCAAGATTGTAATTAAAGTTCGCTGCCCCTGGGATTGGACCAGGGCATTGTCAGGGTATCGTTCCCCATCGATAGCCCCACCGCCAACGTAGAACTCGGCGGAAACGACAGTCAACGTGCGGTCGCGGTTTATGGAGAAATCGAGCCTATGCAATCCTTCCGACTCATCGAGATAGACGATTTCGTTCTCAAGGTCGTCATCATAATTGCCAACAGTCAAATCTTTGCAGTCAGTGTCCCACAGGACGCTTTCGTTCAAGGCTTCACCGTTATCAATGGACAGCTCGACAATAGAAGCCTGTACAAAGGGATCGTCAAAGACAGTACGGGTGGTTCCCACAACGACGGATTTCTCCCCAACGATAGTCTGCCCAAGCGCAAGCCTTTTCACGGATAATCCAGGCTGGAGGTCCTTAGCCCAAAGCACCTCGGCCTGATTGCCATCTCCGGGCACGAGAACGGCAAATACCCAGGCAACAGATGAAGAAGAATTAGAATTTTGTTGCGGCGTTTCACTTGCCGCAATGATAAGCGTTTCTTTGAACTCAACATCTTGAAATACAGCAACATTTGATTCAAAAACCGGGCCGGGGAGCAAAAACCGTTGGAAACCCGGATATTGGCCGGGGTGGTAGATGGTAAGATGAAACTGTTCCTCTCCGGCCGACTCACCAAAAGCGATGAGTTCCATTTGAGAATTGAAGTCAACATCAATTGCAGTAAAAATCCACTCTGCGGCGATATCGGATTCTGCCTGAACCGATTCCAGAAAATCTTGTTTTTTAACGCTATAGACTCTGTGGACCACTGAACCAAGACTATCCACTTGAGTAAGAATCAGATCTTTGGCGCCATCACGGTCGAAGTCTACCAATGCCCTTAATTCAAACGTTCCGTTAGCGAATGGCGTGCTAAGCAGTTCCTCGGAAGACTCGCCGTTCATATCAACTTTCCAGACAGCATTCATACTTTCCGTAAGTCCAACGATTTCTGACATCCCATTCCCGTCAACATCCCCAGACAGAAGAGTTGTGAGGAATACCGGCAAGCGAACCGTATCATAAACAAAAATATCTCTAAGATCGAAAACGGTGTTTTCTCGTTCGAGAAACGCCGATCCATCCTCACCGGCATAAGGGTGAGACCAATCTGAGCCGCAAGTTCCTATAGATGTGCTGCTGCTCAGTGCTACCAGCAAAAGGGCTGGCCAAACGAAATATCGCCTTCCGATAGAAGAAATCATGTCTTTGAAAGATGGCTCAAATAATAACCGCCGATTCATTTTCATTTTAATGTGGCGCCTATATCCAAGAAACGTAATTACGTATAATCCTCCATATCTATTCACGACGCACAGATCGGGCATATCGGTCATAGGTGGGGCAATTTTCTAATTTATCACAAATGTTTGGGAGCAAACAGCATATGAGACATTTCAACCGCTTTACTGCCACACCAAAATTTATGCAGTTATATCAATTAACTGAATTGAAAGGCACAGAATGCTTGACTCGAAAAAAATAGCCGTGGCACACCGTTATTCAATATTGATACTATGCGTATTCATAACGGAATTGGCAACGGCACAATCCTGGTATGTATCCCGGACGGGCAATGCAGGTCAGACTGGCTACTATCCCACAACACAACCGGATTTTGTCGGCGACACATTTGAAATCCAGACACTAAATCTATCCGCTCCTATCCGCACCAAGCGGCCGATGCTTGTGGGTGACGTAGATGGGGACGGTAATGCTGATGCCGTATTTGCCGCACAAGAATCTCCAAATCTTCTGATTCTTGATTTGGTAATTGGCAATTCTTACCTCGTACCCCTTATGCCGAATTCTTTCACGAATGGTATGGAATCGGAATTTTTCAAACCCATACAATTAATCGACTACGATAATGAACCCGGATTGGAAGTTGTCATTGCAAGCGGATTGAATAACAATCGACACCCCATCCTTTACCAGGTTGTTTCGGTCTGTAAAAATCAAGCGCTCGCATCATTCTGGAGTACCGAATATGAGGATGTTGATGGCGACGGCATGGCGGCAGGTCAATCCAATCTGCAATTGCTTTTTCGGGATATAGATGACAAGTGGAAAGCCATTGTTGGAAAAAGCCAAGAACGACCGGACCTGCAACCCAGGAAACTAGAAATCTATGACGTTGGTACCGGAAATGTTGACGCTTCATTTACGACAGCGACACCCAATATCAATGTTTCAGCCACAACGGTCGAAACGGGTGAGACGTACATCATTGTCGCTCCATCCACACCAGATAACGAGTTGCCATCGGGTGAGAACGTTTCGGCTATTGTCGACGGTACTCTTATCACAGATGCAGAGTCGTATGTTAAATGTTTTCAATTCGACAGCCGTAACACAGGTTCGCCACTCTCCTTGCGCTGGAAGCATAAACGCGGGGAATTGCTCAGCGGTTGGTCAATGATTACAGAAAACGAACAAGGAAGGGAAGTCGCAATTACAGTCAATCAATACATTAGGATTTGGGATTTCCTTACGCCTGATAGTCTTCGTGTTTACGACCTGTTCAATGGAGAGATTCTCTGGGAGTATTTTTTGGAGGAGACTTTTTCGTTTAATTATGCAGTATTCGCCGACCAAACAAACGATCTCTATGCCATTGCCGCCCAAGAACCGCAAATTATGAAGTTTGATATATCACTTGATGCCGCTTCTAATCCGGTTGCATCGATTAGTTTTCCCGATGAACAAGTCTCGACTCTGACACCGCTGGGCATCACCGACATGGATGGGGATGGAAAGCACGATCTTGTCGTCTCGCGTAATACGGGCGAACAGAACTACGTGCATATCTACAGCGCCAACCTGGAAGAGATGGCGATTATTCCCACCCCACTTTCCAGGAGAGCAGGTTTCGCCGACGCCGATCAAGATGGTTATCCTGAACTTTACATCGCTGACGAAACCACGGGCCTGTCGGTAACTGTGATTGAATATCAAAGAACCTCTTCTCATATCGATGGCTTTGAAAGGCTGAGGTAAAAGGACTGCAAAATTCCAACTCTGCGGTCCTCAAACATTTTCTCCATGGATGCGCGCATAGCCCCAATCGAAGTTCTCCCGGGCCTGCCGTATCACCAAGTCGCGGATGGTCACAAAGATGCGGATACGGCCCAGCAGAAATGGCCTTTCAAAAGAATTATCAATATGTTCTCAGAACATCCGCACAATACTTTTCTTAAACAGTCTTTGTATTGAAAGACACATAGATGGCATCATCGATACAAGTGCATAAAGGATAATAATTGATCGTATTCTATGGCATAATATTCTGCAAAGACTGAATCTTTTGAAAAAAGGGAGAAAAATATGGGGATTTCAGCACAGGACAATCAATATCACGAATTGGCCATTAACACAGCCCGGAAGGCTGGGGTAATTCTGCGAGAAGAATTTAATCGACAGGGTGAGCCACGTGGAAAGCATGGCCATACGGAAGCAGATAAGACCGCAGAATTACTGATCTTCCAAGCGTTGAAAAGCATTTTCCGGATTACGGATTCCTGGGAGAGGAAACCGGCCGGAAGCGTCCTGATGGTGATTCTGACTATCTATGGATCGTCGATCCTAATGACGGTACAAGTGCTTACCTTGAAGGCTTCCGGGGTTTGTCCGTATCCATCGCGCTGCTCAAAGGCGATGAATCCGTATTGGGCGTAGTCTATGCCCTCAACTTTCCCGATGGTGAAGGCGATCTGATTGCATGGGCGTAAGGTGGTCCGATAACGCGAAATGGCGTTCATATATGCAGAACATGGCCAAATTCCATCGAGTCATCCTGTACCGTGCTTCTATCCCACTATGCGGATCGGAATGCCCCCACCAACGCAGAAATAGTCTCTCCTATGCGCTATCGGGCCATACCGAGTGTCGCCTATCGTCTGGCCCTGGTTGCCGCAGGAGAGGGAGACGTAGCGGTTTCGTTAAACGGGCCGGTGGAGTGGGATTTTGCTGCTGGTCATGCGCTTTTTTGGGGCGCGGGGGGCGATCTCTACAACGAGAGGGGAAAAGCCATTCGCTACCAGCCTGATGGAAGCTGTACCGACGGGAGATATGTTTTCGGCGGCTCTAAAGACTTGACAGAGCACCTTCGCCAACAGGATTGGAAAAGAGCCTTTAAACACTCAACAAATTCAGAAACCTTCTCCTTAACTTGGCCAAGTCCTGGCGGTGGCCAGATCGAAACCGGCATGCTTCAGAGAGCTCAGGGATGCCTTCTTGGGCAGTTTGCAGGAGACGCGTTGGGGGGCCTGGTTGAGTTCAAGCGTCCCGAAGAGATCAAAAGACTCTATCCCGATGGTGTTTGCGATCTGAATGATGGCGGAACATGGGGGACCTTGGCCGGTCAACCTACGGACGATTCTGAAATGGCTCGGATCGCCAGGCTTCGGCCCGTGCTGGGATAAGATGAGACGAGGCCGCTGCCACGATCTTATGTGAAACCGAATCCAGCAAGGGGTACCTGTGCACGGATATCTCAAATTCGCCACTCTGTGAGGCCAAGGACTCGATAGCAGTGGCGTTTGACACCCTGCGGAGAACGAGAGTACCATACTCAGAGATCGGAACTGGACCTCCAGGCGCGAGGTGCATTGCCGTTCGCACCTTCCGGGGGGCAAATTGAGGGCCTAACTGGCAAATCTCGGCTTAGGCATTTTGATCTTTGAACCATTCTATAATCGGGACATAAAGATCGATTGGAAGGCAAAAAAGTTATGAAATTTAGATTATCTGTAGTTACTTTGATTATCTCCGCGATTATCCTTTGGGGATCGGTTTATCCATGTTTGGGTCAAACGATAAAAAGCGGCGCGATATCGAGCGATGAAACCTGGAGTGGTGAAATTTATATTAAAGATGCTGTTTTCGTGGATGAAAATGTCACTCTTACCATTCTGCCTGGAACGATAGTCAAATTCGAATATTACCGGGGCTACCGGGGCGATGGTAGACGTGGCGCTTTATATTGCAACGGCGGCACAATTTCCGCTATCGGGACTTCCGATCAGCCGATTTGGTTTACCTCCAGCTCAGACGATCCTGTTAATGGAGATTGGGCGGGTATTGAACTTTCAAATACAACCGATAGTGTCTTTCAATACACTATTATTGAATTCGCTATTCTAGGCATGTCTCAAATGGAATCGAGCGCGACTGTCTCGCACTCGATTATTCGTTGGAATAATACGGAAGGCCTTTACGCCGAACGGTCTTCCCCTCTTTTTGAATACAACACGCTATACGAAAACGGATATCATGAAATCGCCCTCGAACAATACAATACGAACGTAATAATTCGATCAAATGTTTTTACCGGCGGTCGTGCCGCCATTCATACTGAAATGACATCATCATCAGTTGAAGGAAACTACTTTGTCGAATACCTCGATGAATGTATATCCGCGCAAGCTGAATCGACAATGACCGTTTCTAACAATACATTTATCGATTCCCCAACAGTATCCGTTTTTAGCGACGCTGCCTCGACACAGGTCCTTAGCGGTAATCAATTTATGACTGGTGAATTTGAAATTCCCCCTTTCGATTACAACGATATTCGAATGCATGAACTGGATTATGTGCCCGGCGATCTTGAAGATCGCTTTCCTTATATTTATGCCGATGAAGACGAGACTCGATTTGTTACTCATAAAATCGGAAAAGGCCTCGGATTTGGCTGGGCCATAACCTGGGCAAAAAATACCTTATGGCGATTCAGCTTTGCTCAACAAACCGGCGAATACCCGGATTTCGTTATGATCGATCCGGAAACCGAACAGATTACCCAATACCGAAATGACACAATCATTAATCCTCGCGGTCTCACACACGATGGGCAACATTTTTGGACCAACGATTTCAGTTCATTGAAGATATTTCAATTTGATACCCAAGACAGTGCGATTCAAATATTGAATTCATTTGATGTCCCAGAAAAAGAAAAAGGTGGAACCAATGGTTTAACCTCAGATGGATTATATTTGTATTATCACAGCCGTGATGGTTCGAGACTTTTCAAACTCAATTTATCGGGAACGATTGTCGAGACAATTGATTTACAAACAAAGCAAACCATTATTGAAGGTCCGTTCGTATGGACAGGGGATTCTTTTTGGGCCGTGGGGAAACGGGGAATCGCGAAGTATTCCTCAGACTGGCAATTCATAGGAGACATTTATCCTGCCGCGGAAGGAACGTGGGCTATTGATTGGGATGGGACCGCTTTGTGGACAATCCAACGGACTTGTGAGGCCTGGAACGAGCCAAAGGTTTATCGAATCATCCCATTACTCAATAATCCCGTTTTGAATCCTTCATGGAAACAGTTTTGAATTCAAAGCATGGTTTTATAGCCGTTATCATTATTATGTTCGCATACCTAAGAAATTTTCTTTCGATAAGACCAATACTTAGGTTTTCTTGAAACGCTTCACACGAACAAATTTTTGAAAACTACTCTAAACTTATCGAAACCGCTTAGGCGGATAGATTTTGAAATTATTCTATGGCTATCACCTAACAATGACAGTCGTTTTCGCTCATGAGCCTTTGACCTCAACCCCTTGGTATTGCGACCATCATAGGTAGAGTGGGTTTCAATAACATACACGCTCGAAGTTTCGTTGTTTATTGGAATATTTGAACAGGCGTTTTGATTATAAAAGATTAATCCAAAGGATCGGACGCCTTTTTCAAATCGACATAGCTGCTTAAGCAGAAGGCGTCTTTTATATTTTTTATGCAATGTGATCGTTGCGCGATGTAATAGTTTCTGTTCGATCAAAGTCGGCAGCCTATATGGCCGGATTTATGGTGGCGTCCAACCAGGTGGCTTTTTGACGAGTTCAAACTAGAAGACCTGCCGCTACTGGACAAAGAAGGCAATACGCAAGGGCTGCTGATAACTCCGGAGATGGCGGATACAAGCAAAGACGCCGAAGCCGTGCAACTTGGTGAGGACTGCAAAGACCTACATGAACAGCTGCTTGAACGTCTGCGGCACATCGACCCCGCCGGTAACGAGCAACCGATACTTTTTGAATGAGATACACAGCACAGTGCTTTATAAACGCTTCTTTACAAAGCTCCCGCACACGTATAAGAGAGTAGTTAACAAAAGATAAGGTTTGCGGCCTTTTTGGCGGTTAGGCTGAGCCTCAGAAAAAGCTCACCAATCCTCACCTTTGGACACAACACACGATAGTAAAGAACCTCATACAAAACCTGACAAAACATGACTTTTAGGGGGATTCTAAGGGGCTCGGCTAAGAATTTCTGACTTATTTTGTTTTTCTTGTCCACAAAATGCCCCGCCTATTCGTCATTACTTATAGACCCGGTTGGTCCATGACTAGATATTCAACCCACCTTTCTCTTTGTGGCAAACAATGGATTAGCCGGGTCTATTCTGCCTTTAAGAGAAAGGCAGGATTCAGATGGTTCGGCTAGTTCTATAACCCGGAAGGTTCAGAATGATTCCCGGCCTCTCCTGGTTGCCCGCTTACTAGCCGATTCAATGCCCGGTCGGTCTTCAGCCGCAACTCTATAGAGAACTGTTATGGAGGCCGACCGGGTTCTTTGTTTGTAGATTAAAACCCGCTCTTTCTGTGTAGTCGTTGGCGTGCAAGAATTGATTGCCCGGCTGGCTATCGCGTCATTTTAACCCTCATTAGAAGCCACCGCTTCTTTTCTCGCTTGGCTGGTGAGGCTATTCCCCTGCCGTTTGGCATTACAAATTCTTTGCGTCGGATGGACTCGACGAATCGAGCAATTCGAGGAATTCAGATTTGCTGATTCCTCCGACTCGCCAATCCAAGGTATTTCCTTGTGGATCGGTAACGATTGTGACTGGCGAGCCCCCGACCTTGTAACGAGCCAACACCGCAGCGTCGGCCGGGTTGTCCACGTCAATTTTCACGGGAATGAATTGCGCATTGACCAATGCCATCACCTGCTCATCAGCCCACACTTGGCGTTTCATTATGCGGCAGGGAACACACCACGTAGCGGTGAAGTAAAGGATCATCGGTTTGCCAGAGTCGGCTGCTTGCCGCTGGGCCGAAGTGTAGTTGTCAGCCCAGGCGATGTCATTGGAGGGGACGTAGAAGCTATACCAAGCGGACGCAAGTGATACAACAAGGAATGTCAGCCAGAAGCATCGCCAGAAATGAAATAGTTTCTTTCCGTCCGTTGGTGATTTGGTGTTGTCGGACGACTGTAGTTGGGATGGCGATTCGCTCATTGTTTTATGTGTACATATATTCGCGTGGGCGACGAACAAAATATTCAACAGTTTTGGAGTTTATAGCGTGTTTTCTTGTCAGTCAAGAAGAGACTGAATGTAATTCATTATCCTTGGATAATTGGGTGAGGACATCAGCTTAGTGAGCCGATGGCCACGTTCAAATTTAGTGAGTATTCTGGTTAATTACGCTTCTATTTTGAGTATGTTGAGTGATTCTGCCAGGAATCCTTTTGGGAACCCTTCGGTTTCCTCTAAGGGCTCCTAAGTCAACTATGTTTCGGATTCTTGCTGCGTCTTTCCCCGATCCTCGAAAAGCTCGATTGTGGTACGGCGGGCGTAAGTCCTAATGGCTTCTGATGGGTATATTCGTACCGGCGATGTCTTATCCTTTTCATTCTACATGGTCTTTACGCTCGGAGTGGGTCTATGGGCTGGTATCAGAACCAAGACAACTGAAGGGTACTTCTTGGGTGGCCGCGAAGTTCCGAGTGTATGTCAGTACACGGGTGAGACGGACACGGAGAGTTTGAAGCGGTATGTGGTGAGTTTGAATTTGCACCGTCGTCATTTGAATGAGAGTCAGCGGGCGTTATGTGTGGCGAAGGCAGGTGGGTTGTATAAGGCTGAGGCGAAGGAGCGTGTTGTTACTGGTGCTGTAAACAGTAGGTCCCAGGGTAGCGCAAATTTGCGCGAGGCTGAAAAGGGTAAGGCAGCGGAGAAGGCTTCTGAGCCATTCAAGGTTTCGGCCCGCAGTGTTGAGAGTGCAAATAAGGTTTTGGAGAAGGGTACTCCTGAGTTGGTTCGTGCGGTTGAGGACGGTCGTGTGAGTGTTAGTGCGGCTGCGAAGGTGGTGAAGGAGACGCCGGAGGTGCATTTTTGCTTAGAGAAAATTTTCTCGAAGCATTTAACTTTCACATACAGCTTAAGGCAGATTTGCCTGAAGCAAAAAAGGGTCAACAATGCGATAAAGCGGCAGGATACATGAACAGACATTGGTGAAAATTTTCGCGAAAGTATCATGCAATGAGAAAATTGACTCAAGCAATGCACCGCACACAGCTACGTGTGCCGCACGGTGACAGACTGTGCCAGGATGTTAGTGAAAGATAGGTCCGGTGTTTTCACCGTCTGAAGTGTGCTCATTAAAAGGCTCTACGAGGGCCGTGCGTCCGCTCTGAGCGCGTTTCTCGGCGAAAGAGTACAAACTACCGCCAAACCATTTCGACGGCCTCACAGCGCCCGTACACGATAAAATTAAAAAGTGATTCATTCAAGGAAGATAAAGCCGGATGACTTCGCGATAAAGTAAGTATGAGACTCAGCCAGACAGTGATTGCCTCAAGAGTCTGCAATCACCTACCTTTCGGATAGGAGAAATACTAACATAACAAGTGGTACCATCCGTGGGGGTAAGACAGTACCCATTATTTAGTAATCATAATTAGAAATAGCGAGGTTCTCTGATGGAAAGTGAAACTTTAAATGAAGCACTCGTTGTGAGTTTGGGTTCGAACTATGTAAGCCACGCATCATTAGTAGCAAACTACTGGAATTTCCACATCATCGTTGTGCTTGGTTTGGTCGGATTCGTGGTTGCAAAAGATAAACTATTTGGAAAGGCCACTTTTTGTGCTGTCCTTTTGGGATTTATTGCCTACGCTACAGGCAATATGCTCGCTGTCTATACTGGCCAGGATCAGCTCTTTCGACTTGCTGATTTGATTGTCTTAAAAAGCGCTGGACTTGACGATGCGAAGAGATATGCAGACATTTATAAAACAATTCCCCCTTGGTGCAATTTTCTCCTGCATATTATTGTTGATTTTCTAGTGATCTGCGTCATCGTAGTTCGCGGGTATCCGTGGGGTGCGACTTCTCAGACGACAATTCAAGGCGAAGCCGCCAAGCCCAAGTGAGATAACATTGGGACCTAAAGTTGGACCATAGTAGGGCTGCCAAAGAGAACCTCCACCATGCAAACCGGCTAAGTTACAGGCTTAAGTCATGACCGGTAATCAATGATTCTTATCGATAAGAACCACGAATTTAGTGCTCAGAGAGAAATACCGGCCGGCTCCAAAGAACCTACACTCTCGAACTCCGCTTCTTGAGCAAACAAAACCGGTTCGTTTTCAGCGATTTCATTTAGCACAGGTTGACTGGGACGATCATCAGTGGATTGAAGATTTAAACCTTGAATGAACTGCTCGTAGACAATCGGCTCGATATAGTGGTCGAGCACATGCTTGCGGGCCATTCGCTTCATGGTTTGGAGGCGGATTTCATCACTGAGTATGCTGTCCAATGCCTCCACATAATCGTCCTTTTTTAAAAGCGCCATTCCAGTCTGGTTTGTAATCAATTCCCGGGGGCCGCCGGAATGGGAAACCAGGCAAGGTAATCCGCTTGCCTGGGCCTCGATTACAACATTGCCAAATGTATCGGTCTTGCTAGGAAATACAAAGATATCCGAAGATGCGTAAGCAATGGAAAGATCACTGCCGTATTTTGGGCCCGTTAGGTGGATGTATTTGCAATCTGTGAGCTGTTTACGAAGTCTTTTCTCATCAGGCCCTTTACCCACAATATAAACATCGAAATCTTTTCTCCGTTTCCGGAGTTCATGAGCAGCCTCAATGAGAGTGTCGATATTTTTATCCTTTGAAATACGCCCAACAAATAATAGTTTATACTTCTTTTTGGTTGACCAGTAATCTTCTTGACGGTATCGGGGTGAGAATTTCTTGATATCAACCCATCGTTCTAAAATACGGATACGATTTTCCTCCAACCCCATATCAATCAATTCCTGTACATACCATTTTGACGGCGCGAATACAGATTCGAAGTTCCGATAAAAAGCAGCGGCTGCAGAATCGACTACATCTTTCAGCGCGGGATCATCGGTAAGGTGATAAACAATGTGACCAAAATCCGTATGATAAATTCCGTGTACCGGAATACGCATTAATTTTGCCGCAATCAATCCGATGATACCAACCGGGCCAGGAGTTCCAACGATGATTTGGTCATAGTCACGCTTTTCGATATAACGCAACATCTGCAACAAGGATGGAAGGTAAACCCGGATTTGTTCGTATTGCGGCAAAGCAAAACTCTTAATGGGTTCAAAATTAACAGCACGTTTGAAATCGAGGACTTTTTTATCGTCAGTCGATACGATGAATTCCAAATCAAAATCTCGTTTCAAAGAAGCGTTATGATAGGACTGGCATGTGCGTGATACACCATCCATATTTAAAAAAGAATCAGTAAACCAGCCGATGCGCGCGGGTTTGCGAATACCTGCAAATTCGAGGGCCTGACGGCAAAGATTTCGTTCTTTGTGAAGGTCCCACACCGTAAAGGTATAAGGCAAAGTCAAAAACGGCGAGAAAGTCAGAAAATGCGTAGCAATTTTAGGTTTTTCGATAACATTGATTAAAAGCCGGTCAAAGAATTTAGCTGTAAGATGGAAAAGACGTTCATTATATTCGTCTTTGGTCAATTGACCTTTTGTGAAGATTGTTTTTGAATCTTGATTACTCTTTACAATTTCTTTGATCTCTTCAATCACATTGTATCGTGCACCTTTGGGCTTAATAAAAGGCTTGGTCATTTTTTGTAGCGCCTTGTTAATGACCGCCCGTGGCTTGAGTTTTTCTTTTCGGTCCCTGTCGAACAGACGGTTCAGCAGAATGAAAAAATCCAAATGTTCGCTATCTGTGCGTGTGCGATAGAATTGATAGGCAATGCTTTTGGCTTGATGCGCGAGAGTCAGAAATCCGTCATTACTGCCTATCGCTTTGGTAAGGCCGCTTTTTAGCCCCTGAAGCAGCGCGGCGGTTGAGGGCTGTTCTATTTCCACTTCGGTATAGCAGGTTCCGATAAATAATCCGCTGTGATCGTCACTGCCTCCCACAGGATACTTGATCCACGGCTCAGGCCCGACCGGCTGTATATTGTATTTATCAGCAAGATTCTCAATGATCTGACGGTCTATATGCTGAATCACGGATGCGACGGCAGAATTATTGCGTTGCAGGCGGGAGCCGTTAAGAATTTCAAAATGCTTAAATAAAAGCAATAGCCGCTCGAAATGCGACCAAGTCAGACGGTTGTTGACACTATAGAGCGGATGGTTGATGTAGTGAAAAATGCCGCGTTCATTTAGATACCGGATCAGTTCGTAGAGGTCCAACCGAAGTTCTTGGATATCCTCAAACTCTTCTTCGGAAAAACCAAAGCAGTTGACATCGACTTTGACGCGATCCGGAAAGAATGCTGTGATCTCATTCCCGACAATCACATTTTTACGGTCTGCGATCTCTTTGACACCACGGATTGAATTGTGGTCCGTGATCGTTACGAAATCCATCCCATTCTTAACCGCCGTTTGATACAAGGCGTGTGGCGACGTAAAACTTTCCGGGCACCCCACCGCTTTCATTAACCAAAACGAAGGTTGGTCAGAAGCATAGGAATGACAATGCAAATCGATTTTTGCACGAAGAGGTGTTCCGCCGTTGCCTCCCCCGGTTTTGCTTAGGACTCCCAAACCGTTCTTGCTTTCGCTTGAGTGACCGTTGCCATTGTTGTTGATTCGCATGATGTGGATTCACCTGCAACAGTTTTGGGGTGCGGCATTAAGGATGCCGTATTTTGTTTTGGAGTCTCTTTGCTCAATAGACCGTCTGGTCGCCGGGAAGCCGTTTGGTGCTTAGCGAATTGAATATTTAGAATCGGATTCCTCATAAGGCATGAGGCAATAGAACACCGTACGGTGTGTCTCGTTAGTCTTTTATCGTTCCCGAACATCAAAGCAAATATAGTGGTGTTAACCTTATCGGATCATGGAATGATGCCTCAATTGGATTGAAATCCCGTTAGGATTCAGTGAGTAAATCCCGAGTGGAAAAAATAATTACCTTTTTGATTTGGTATTTCATCTTTCTTACATGTTATTATAATTTATGGCGATATCTTATTGGCTTGGCTAAAATTTTTATTAAGTATGTCCTAACAGGATTCTTACAGAAATAGCGTTGGCTTTAGGCAAACTCATATTTCCCTCATTTAGTGCTAACGGGGTAGTCCTTATATACGTAGCGGTGCAGGTCAAATCGATAGGCTAAATCCAAGAAGTGGTGCATTTGATGTTGTGTGTCAACCCAACACTTGTATCACCCGCAAAAAGGCACCAAGAAAGGGATCATACAATATGAGACGCATGGAAAAGAGTTTGTTCTTGGCTGTGGTGATTGGTCTTTCCGCCATCAGCAGTTCATTTGCTGCTGAAGTTTTGGTGACAGAGAACATTAGCACATCACAAACATGGACCGCAGACAATGTGTACCGCCTGGAAAATCAAATCTACGTTTTACCGGGCGCAACATTGACAATCGAAGCCGGGACGCTTGTTCAGAGTACAGCCGGCAAAGGTGGCAGTCTTGCTGTTACCCGTGGAGCGAAGATTTTTGTGAACGGCACTCAAGACGCTCCGGTAATCATGACCTCCACAAATGATGATTTGACATCTTGGCATGAAGGTGTCAACGAATGGGGAAACCTTACCCTAATGGGCAATGCCTTGATTTCGGCATCGCATTACAAAGGTCTTGTTGTAGGCAGCAACACAAAAGAGCCCACAGGATTGAATGAAAAACAGATGGAAGGATTGAACGCGGAAGTCGTCGGAGATCAGAATGTCTTGTACGGCGGCAATGACGACAATGATGACAGTGGTTCAATCAGTTATTTGTCAATTCGCTACGGCGGGCGTGTGATCGGACTCGCCAATGAACTTAATGGATTATCATTAGGCGGTATTGGCCGGGAGACAGACATTCATCACGTTGAAATTATGAATAACGTTGATGATGGAATCGAAATCTGGGGTGGAACAGTCAACCTGAAATACGTCAGCATCTGGAACATCGGTGACGATAGTTTCGATATTGATGAAGGTTGGCGCGGCAAAGCCCAGCATGGCCTCATCGTCCAAGGATACAGCGCTGATGCAGAGCAAGGCTCCGGAGTCGGTGATAACTGCTTCGAAACTGATGGTGCGGAAGATTCGGATGCCCAACCGATAACAACAGCGACCATCTATAATTTCACTGTTGTAGGCCAGCCGGTTGATGGCGATGGCGGTACAACATGGCGTGATAATGCCCACGTTCAATACCGCAACTGCATTTTTATGGAACTTGGCGAAAAACTCGTTCGCTTTGATGGCGATGATGGCGATGGCGCCAGTGGGTATGGATACAACGGCACATTGTCTTGGGAAGATGCCTGGACCACCGATTACACATACACCTCTTCTGTGAATACCGGTTCTTGGACAGCAGGCGCTTTCAATGATCCATCCGTGCTCTATACCGTGCAGACTTCAGGCAAACTTGCCGAAATCAAAGACTGCGTGTTCTACAATAACAACCACAGCGATGCCTATACGGAAGCAGATGCCCGTGGCGTACGCGATGCGGCCAACAACAATGTGACTGCCAGTGTCAGCCCGATTGTAGAACTGCAACGCGGTGCGGCGGTTGTTAAAGGCGAGAAAACAATGGTTCCGGTTGAATTTATCAATCCGTTGCCGGCCAACGATGCGGTTCATAGCGTAGCCGCCGCTCCAGCAGGTGACGACTTCTTTGACAGCGCCCATTACCGTGGTGGTTTCAGCCCCACCAACAACTGGTTGTTGGGCTGGACCGCCGCACATGCGTATGGCATGACCGGCGCAACCCAATCTGAAGTCAAAGACTTCGAAAATTATAACTAAGTCTTTCTGATAATTGTTTTGTGATTATGGTGATCTCGGGTGGCAGGATCGATTGTCCTGCCACCTTTTTTTTCTGCATCATGATTGATAGACAACAGGCTAACATGATCTAAATATCGGACTCATGATACACAAACACGATCATATTATTTTCCTTTGTCATTGCCTGATCATTATTAATCTCAAAGCGATTTGTGACCGGCTCTTCAGCTTGTGAAACCAAAGACGCGCCGGCAAATCGCGACTTGTAAAATGGGATATCTGTTTCAAACACAAGCACACTTAAGAAATCGATAAAAGTCAGTGTCTAAAGCAGGATACGTGTCTGTAAAAACCGCTCATGCAACCGAAACAAAGAAATGGTAAATATGCTGAATGGAGCCAAAGGCTGACTTATAAAGCAGTCTTGGATTGCTGTTTTGTAATCCTGGCTGTCTTTGTGTTGTTTCTACTGAATTGCAGTGGGGAATCCCAATCTTTAAAATCCACCGGCACAGAACAAAAGTCTGTTAGGAAAGAAGAAACCGCCGATCAGCCTCTGGCAGATTATCGCTTCCAATTGCTTGATCTAGCCTTTGATACGGCATCCGCCATCCCGCTTCAGCCGCATCATAAAGATCGTTCCCGCGCTCAAGAGGCTGTTGTAACGGCGAGCCTAAAACTCGATCAACCCATGCGGTCTATAGGCTATATCGAGCAGATCGAAGATTGGCGGCGTGGATCTTGTTATGCGGACTTAGGATTCTATTACGCACAGCATGGCGATGTTGAAGCCATGCGGCATTGCCTGCAAAAAGCCGAGGAAATTGCCGAGGAAGCCGAAGATTGGAGAAAAGACCGTATTCGGGCAAAGCTCGCTCAGGCGCATGCATGGCTGGGGGAATATGAAAAAGCGGAAGAATTTGAAGCGGATGTGGTCGACTCCGAGGCGGGCAAGGCAGCCTCTATCAGGGCAATGGTTGGCGAAGAAGAATCCTTTGATGAACAAATAAAAAACCTCGATGCCGGTATCGCTCTGGATAATTTCGATATTACCAAGAACGCTCTGGAGACCTATACACAACTTTATAATCGCTTCTATGGAGATGAAAATCGACGATCACTCATAGAAGAAAAGATTAGATCAGCATGGCACTCAATCCCTATATTTATTCGCATTGAGTTGCTGATGCAACTGTCTGAATTTTCCTTGGAACATACGGACAAAAACAAGGCGCTCGCGCTTGTCAATGAAACGCAGATGCTTCTAGAAGAGTATCAATGGAAGCCGGAACACCGCATCTCTCTCGCTGCAAGATTGGCTTCGTTGCGGTTCAGGGCCGGAAATAAACAGAAGGCCAAATCTGATGCAGATGAGATGCTTGCCCATTTTCAAGCCCGGAAAGAATCGATTGTGAATATCTGGCGGGCAGGTGCGCTTCGTCCGCTTGCGCAGGCTTATCAAGAAATGGGAGATGTCAAAGCCGCGCTTGCTGTTTATAAAATCGCGGTGGAAGAGGGCGTCGAAAATCCCAATTCGAGACCGCGCGCGGAGGATTTATCCGCCACATGCCGCGAGATGGCCTTGCATGGTATTGAACCGGACAATGAACTTTGGAATCGGCTGCATGATATCCGTGAAGGATTGGGGGATCCGTGGTGATTCAACGTTTGTCGCGCGCTTTTTTTTTGTTGGCCTTTTTATCGCAGGCTCCGATTGGTTTGGCACAACAGGCAGGCGGAATTCGTGGAATGGTGTACGACCAAGATTTCGATGCACCACTGCCCGAAGTGCAAGTATTTATTGCCGAGACTGGGGAAGCCGTTAGAAGCACGGATGAAGGGAATTACGTTATCAGCCAGCTCGAGCCGGGTACGTACACACTTGTTTTTTCCAAAGACGGATATGCCCGGTTGGTCAAGGCAAACGTCGTTGTTTCTCCGGGGCAAATGACAGAGTTGGATGCCTGGCTTTCCGGTGATTTTGTTGAGATGGAAGAGTTTGTTGTGCAGGATGTACAACTGGGAGGCGCAACAGAAATCGCTTTGCTTGAACTCCGGATGGAAAGCCCGGCGCTGATGGACTCAATCAGTGCGGATCTTATGAGCCAAGCGGGGGTGAGCGATGCGGCCAGCGCCTTGCGGCTGGTTGCGGGTGCTTCGATTCAGGACGGGAAATTCGCGGTGATTCGTGGCTTACCTGACCGGTATGTCAATTCACAGATGAATGGCGTCCGTTTACCGACAGCGGATGCCGACAAACGCGCTGTGCAGCTGGACCAGTTTCCCTCCGCGATTATCGATAGCATCCAGGTCAGTAAGACATTTACGCCGGATCAGCAGGGAGATGCATCCGGAGGAGCCGTCAATGTTGTTCTCAAGGGCATCCCTGAAGAAACAACCTTCAAAGTAAGCAGCCAATACAGCTACAACAACCTAGTTGGCGGCAGCGATTTCATTACCTACGATGGCGGCGGAGTCGACTTTTGGGGCAAAGACAACCGGGATATTCCAAAGAATGGAAATTTCGATAAGGCAGTCGGCATTACCTATGACGATGTTCCTACCGACTATAAGTGGTCAATCGCAACCGGTACCAAACATGAATTCGATAATGATGTGAAAGTCGGTGGTTTCACAAGTCTCTTCTACGAGCGTGACAGTTCATTTTACGATGATGGGATAGACGACAAATACTGGGTGCGAAATCCCGGTGATCCTATGACTCCTCAATTCAGCCAGGGATCACCTGAGCAAGGCGAATTCAAAACACAGCTTTTCGATGTCACACAGGGTAGTGAAGAGGTTAAATGGGGCATATTGGGAATGGTTGGGGTGGAAACTGAAAACCATTCGTTATCCCTCCTCAACCTTTATACGCGGACTACAGAAGATGAGGCAACACTTGCCGAGGATACACGGGGCAAGAAGTTTTATTTTCCGGACTACAATCCTGATGATCCTACCGACACGGGGAATCAAGAGCGTACCGCAGCGCCGTATCTAAGAACTGAAACACTTCAATACACTGAACGTTCGACACATACGATCCAGCTAAGTGGAAAGCATGATCCTTTCGATCTGAATTTTAAGATTGGAAATTTCATGAAGTTCCTCCGGCCGGACATCGACTGGAATGTCTCCCATAGCGTCGCCACATTGGACCAACCCGACAAACGGCAATTTGGATCTTTGTACTATGCGCAATCGTACAATCCCGGATCGCCACCCTACGTTCCTCCGTCTACTCTCCCCGAAGTGCAACGTCCTTTTAAACCTGCCGCCAACTTCACTTTAGGCAACTTTCAGCGAATATGGAAAGACATCACGGAGGAGAGTGATCAGTACTTCATGAATGTTAAATTTCCATTTGAGCAATGGGGCGGGAATGAAGGGTATATCAAACTCGGGATTTTTAACGACCATGTAGACCGAGAATACAACCAGGATTCTTTTAGCAACTTCAACGATAACAGTGCCCGGTACGAAGGCCCGTGGGAAGACCTTTGGAGTGAAGTATTCTATTCCGAAGGACATCCTGTAACGGCGGCTGAAATCGATGTCGATTATGATGGCGAGCAGGATATCAAAGCCTACTATTATATGGTGGATTTCCCGCTCACTTCAAAATTAAATCTCATTGCCGGAGCCCGTTTTGAGAAAACCGAGTTAAGCATTATCAACGATCCTGAGTCGGAGGTGACGTGGATACCACCGGGAGCGCCCGGCGCAGTCGATTTGAATCCCGGCGATGCCGATGTTTCCTTTTCGCAGGATGATGTACTCCCGTCAATTGGTTTGGTCTATAAACCTTTTGAGAAGATTACATTACGCGGTTCTTATACAGAGACGGTTGCCAGGCAGACATTTAAAGAACTTTCCCCGATCCAGCAACAGGAATTCCTCGGCGGCGATGTATTTATCGGCAATCCCGAACTGCAAATGAGCGCCCTTAAGAACTATGACTTGCGTTGCGATTACACCCCCTATGAAGGTGGTTTGGTTTCGCTGTCTTATTTCTACAAAGACATAAAAGAACCGATCGAATACATACAAGGGGTTGCCGACTTCACATATACAACACCGGTCAATTATCCTGAAGGCGAATTAAGCGGCTTTGAAATCGAATTTAGGCAAAAAGCCGGACATCTTATAAATGAATTGGATGGGCTTACATTAGGCATAAATGGAACTTTTATCGATTCGGAAGTAACCCTGCCGGATGACGAGGCCGCCATATTCGAACAAGAAAATATACAGGCGCCGATGGATAAGCGGGATATGACCAATGCGCCGGAGCATCTATACAATTTCTTTCTTACTTATGACATGAGTGCGAAGGATATCTCGGATACGCAATTCGGTCTCTTTTATACGGTAAGAGGCGATACGTTGATCGCAGGCGCCGGACAATCGGATGGTAACTTTGTGCCCAATGTTTACGAGAAAGAATATGGGACACTTAATATGAGCGTAACACATAAATTTTCGGATCGATGGAGCATGAAATTACAAGGCAAGAATTTGCTTGATCCTGATATAAAGACGGTCTACCGTTCCGAGTACATTGACAAAGACGTCACGAAAACATCATATAATAAAGGCATGGAATTTTCGGTCGGCATTACAGCAACATTCTAAGTACAGAAATGGTGAGCGCCGATATTTGGCGTTATGCCATAGATGTATTTTCATTTACCGTGATCGCCGTTAAAGAAACTACAATGCTTGAGCAATAAAATGAATCGTCTATGCCGATGTAAGGCGATTTATGAGCATCTATTTCTTAACTCTAGAAATTAGAAAGAGGTAGAAGAATTGCATTGTAAGTCAGGGGCGGTACGGATTGTAACCTCATAATAATGCAATCAATTTCTCACGGAACACTAACATTGAAATGATAAGTAATTGAGCTGTGTACGACTGCTTTGATCGAACGTCTGTAAAGTCAAAATTGGCGTGTTAAAAAGTAAAATACAAGCATCCTGTCTGCGCCCATGAAACCATAGCCGCAAACGCTCTTACCGGGAATAAGGACCACAAAATATGAATGGGTCATTCACAAGAAAATTACGAATCTGGAAATACGGCTCGGAGCCGGGGCGGCGTGAAGCCATTTTGAAAAAGAATTGCCGGACAATTGTTTGTGTCATAATCGTCTTTACAATCTTTTGTTTCCCGTCAGGGAATCCTTTTGCCGATGAAGTTGCCATTCAAATCGAAGGCACCCGCACAGCGCTCGAAAAGTGGTTGGAGACACAACGTACCATATCAAAAGAAAAACGTGATTTGGCGCTCAAAAAGGAGATGCTCACAGAGAGAAATGAACTTGTGCGGCGTGAGATTAAGTCGTTGCGCGAGAAGATCAGTGAGGCGGAAGAAAGCATTGCCGAGGCGGATAAGAAGCGCGCCGCGATGATAGAAGAAAATGACAAGCTGACTCAGGCGTCGGTCGCACTCCACGACACCTTAAATTCACTTGAAGAGAGCACCAAGAAATTACTACAACGGCTTCCCGATCCAATCCGTGAACGTGTCAAACCACTTAGCCAACAGATCCCTGACCAACCGGACCAAACCAAGCTTACTGTTGCGCAGCGTTTTCAGAACGTTGCGGGAATCTTGAATGAAGTCAATAAAACCAATCGGGATATTTTCGTAACAAGCGAATTGCGGACATTGCCGGACGGAACATCAGCTGAAGTAACGGCGCTATATCTTGGAATCGGCCAAGCCTATTACTCGGGAGCTAACGGAACAATCGCAGGTGTTGGTTGTGCTACCGACGAGGGATGGTCCTGGAAATCCGCAAACGAAGCCGCGGCCCAGATTGCGGCGGTTATATCGATTTTAAACAACGAACAAGTGGCCTCATTTGTCCAACTGCCGGTTGAGATTAAATAGTCGGATCAGCCATCATGAGAATGAAAATCACATTTATTTTGAGCTGCGTTCTTGTATCCGCTGTGGCCGCGTTGGCGGCGGATCAGCCTCAAACCCAAGAGGCTTCATTTAGTGAGGCCGCTACATCAGTACGGAAACAACTTGAGGACAGTGTTGCGGAGCTCAACCAACTTCGTGAACAGGTCGCAGAAGAGACTATCCCTTTAAGCCGTGAACTGCGGGATTTGGAAAACGAGTTGAGTGAAGTACGTCTTGAATACCAAAAAACAACTCGCTTGTTGGATAGCCGTACGCTTGATTTGAACAATCTGCGCACCGAGATTAAATCGCGGGAAGAGGAAGCAACTTATCTATCGACACTTCTCGGTGAGTACATTCGGAATTTCGAGTCACGGCTGCATATTGCGGAAATTCAACGTTACCGGCAAACGCTTGAAGAGGCCAAATTGGCTCCTGAGAATGCCAGCCTTTCCGAGCGGGAAATCTACAAAGCACAATCCCGCCTATTGGCGGTCTCTCTTGATCGTCTGAACGAATCGCTGGGCGGAACACGTTTTAAAGGCACTGCCGTCGATTCGAATGGTATGGTTAAAGACGGGACCTTTGTACTCATCGGTCCAGTGGCGCTTTTTCAGTCGGATGATGGCGAGATCATCGGAACAGTCGAACAACGTCTGGGGTCCTTGGAACCGGCGGTTGTAGAATTTGCAAATCCCGACGATGCTGAGGCGGCTGCAAAGGTCATTGCAGATTCCAAAGGTGCATTCCCATTCGATCCAACGCAAGGAAGTGCGCACAAGATTGAAGAAACCAAAGAAACCTTTGAAGAGCATGTCAAAAAGGGCGGGATTGTCATGTACCCAATCTTTGGATTGGCTGGAATCGCCCTGCTTGTGGCGATCTTCAAATGGTTGGGTATGGCCTTTATTCGCACACCATCCAAAAAGCGCATCAATGCATTACTTGACGCCGTTGCCAACTATGACTTAGAGGATGCCACACAAAAAGTAAAAAAGATGAGAGGACCCGTTGGCAAAATGCTTGCCACGGGCGTTGAGCACCTTCAAGAACCACGTGAATTGTTGGAAGAGGTGATGTATGAAAAAATTCTAACAACGCGCCTTAAACTCGAACGTTTTCTGCCGTTTATTTCGATCAGTGCCGCGTCTGCGCCGCTTTTAGGACTCTTGGGAACGGTCACAGGTATTATCAACACTTTTAAATTGATTACGGTCTTTGGCTCCGGTGATGTAAAAACACTTTCCGGAGGTATTTCCGAAGCTCTGATCACTACCGAGTTTGGCTTGATTGTGGCGATTCCATCTCTTTTGCTGCATGCCCTTTTATCTCGCAAAGCAAAAGGCGTAATCAATAAGATGGAAAAGGCAGCGGTCGCATTGGTCAATCAAGCCGGGAAATCGCACTATCATCAAGCAATTGTGACTGAAGAAGCGAAACCGCCGGCAGAGAGTGACCGCCGGATACCTGCCACTTCCTCCGATAGAATGGAAATAACAAAACTCGAACAGATTCTGCAGAGTCCGAAAGATATTGCCGCTGCGATTATGGACCAGCGTATCGTTCGTGTGAGTAAAAATGCCACTGTCGAAGAAACCATTCAAGAAGTACGCGAAGCCGAAAATGGTCATGAACTTGACACGGTATTTCTTGTAGATGAACAAGGTAAATACGTCGGACATGTACTTACACATCACTTATTGGTCCGTCCCGGCCAAACGGTTGTCGAATCAATGGCTGATAAGACCGCTCTTTATGTGCGTGTCGATACACACCATGAAGAAGTGCAAGAACTATTCAACAAGCACAACCTTGTCAGCATGGCCGTTCTTGACCATGACGACCAACTGGTGGGGCGTGTGATGCGCCACACCAATGGTAATGGTAATGGTAATGGTAACGGTAACGGCAGTTGAAGATGGACAAGGTTACGGTACTTTTTGTGACAGTATGGGATCAGGCTCTGGCCATCTGGCTTTCCGGTGGATGGGCAATGATCGCGATTGCTATTGTCGCGTTGGTGATGTTTGCCATGGGGATGAATGTGTTTCTCCGGCTCTTTGGAAAAGGTTTCACTTCATTACGCGAAAAGACTTGGCGCAGGTGGATTGATCATCCCGAGGAGCGAAAAGGCGCGGTGGGCGAACTGCTTAATTTTGTGACAGGTGGCGATTCGCTTAAAGATACGTCGTTTTATTTCAAGGAATTACGTGCAACAGAAATCGCCCCGTTTGAGCGCGACCTGCGTGTAATGAAAATCTGTGTCAGCGCCGCTCCGTTATTGGGATTGCTCGGGACAGTCACAGGCATGTTGGCAACTTTTTCCGCACTCTCCACGGGGGCTGGTGGAGACAAAACCATGGAGCTTGTTGCCTCGGGCATCTCTGAGGCCTTAATCACCACTGAAACCGGGCTGGTAATCGCATTGCCCGGGCTCTTTTTTCAATACCAGCTGGTTCGCAAACTAGAACGCTACAAGGCTTTTCTTGCTCATCTCGAAACAGTCTGCACCCAGAATCTTTATAGAAGACTTTTTAAACAAAGGGCTGTGTCATAATCCGGCAAAGCCCATAAGTAATTAAATACTCCGTCAATGAAAGCATTCTCTGAACATTGGCGGCCTACAAAGTGATAGTCAGAATCGTGAATTAAAACGAAACGCGAGGATCCAATGGGACGTTTACGTGAAGCAACATCGAGTGACAGCGACGAAACGGGAATTGACATTTCCCCGTTGATGGATTGCGTGTTCATTTTGCTAATTTTCTTCATCGTTACGACTACTTTTGTCGAAGAGACCGGTGTTGAAGTGGATAAGCCTCAAGCGGCATCGTCTGTTCGGCTTGAGAAAACCAGCATATTAATCGCGCTCACCGAAAAAGGCGAAGTGGTTTATGGAGGCCGTGAAATCGGCATCAGTGGCGTGCAACCGCTCGTAAAACGAATTCTGCAAAAAGAAGACGTTCCCGTAATTATTCAGGCTGATACTGCGGCACAATCGGGACTATTGGTGCGCATCATCGACGAGGCGAAACTGGCGGGAGCCGTCAAAGTTAGTGTCGCCACAAGACAATCGTAGAGTTGAGCTTTCATGTCATGAGAACGCGCAAGCGTAATTTATTCTGGTTTATACAAGAATTATTTCACCACCTGTTGGTTGTATCCGGTGCGTTAGGCTTCACGTTGGCCTTTTTTCTTGTATTGCCCTTGATGCAAACCCTTACCAAACCGCCGGCCAACGACACGCTTTTGCATACGGTGGACACCGCAAAACTGGAAGCGCCTGATCCGCCTCCCGAACCGGAAAAGGAACCTGAGCCGGAGCCCGAAACGGAAGAAGAACCACTGCAATTGTCTGAGGATGCGCCTCCGTTGGATCTTTCGCAGCTTGAATTGGCTCTAAATCCCGGATTCAGTGATGGCTGGATGGCTGGTGACTTCGCGGTGAAACTCAATACCGTTACATCGACAAGCAAGAATGTTGACGCTCTGTTTTCGATTGCGGATCTCGACCAAAAACCTCGTGTTGTCTATCAACCGAGCCCCATGATGAATAAAGAGGTCCGAAAATTGGCGCCGGGAACGGTCCATATTGTTTTCATCGTCAACCAAGATGGCAAAGTGGAAAATCCCCGAATCCAGAAATCAACCGATCCTGTTTTTGAAAAACCCGCGTTGAATGCCGTAAGCAAGTGGAAATTTGAGCCCGGAAAACGAGGCGGCCAACCGGTACGCTTTCGAATGCGCGTACCGATTACGTTCCCTAAAGGATAACAATAATGGAATCCAACATTATGCACTATAAAATGCCTATACAAATCCTTTTAATCTTGGTAATTGCCTGCCAAACCATGGCCCAAGAAACCAAGGGTGTCATTTCACCGCAAAAAGGATTGAGTGAAATGGAACTGAGCCTCTGGAACGATCCCACTTTTAAGAAGCAATTTACGGAAAGTTATATTGCCGAAACAGAGATAGAGCCGCGTGTCACGATTGATGAACGCAAAGAGATGGAGAAGATCCTTGAACTGATTTCGGCTGATAACATGAGCGAAGCAGCCGCGCTCCTCGAAAAATCACGTTCTGATGCAACAAGCGCGGTCTATGATTTTACCCTCGCCAATATCTATTTTCAGCAGGATGAACTCGATAAAGCCGCTGAGGCCTATCTGGTTGCGGTTGATAAATATCCGAAATTCCGCCGGGCCTGGAAAAACCTGAGCCTTATCTATGTCCGGCAAGGAGAGTTTGAAAAGGCATTGCCCGCTTTGACCCATGTTATTGAACTTGGAGGCCAGGATGCGCTTACTTACGGCTTATTGGGGTATGCCTACTCTTCGGTTGATAACAATCTGCCCGCCGAATCCGCTTATCGTATGGCGATTCTTCTAGATCCGGAGACGAAAGATTGGCAGATGGGATTGGCGCGCAGTTTCTTTCGACAGGAACGTTATGCCGAAGCGGCCGCATTATGCGCACAATTGCTGAAAAACGAGCCTGAACGAACCGATCTCTGGTTATTGCAGGCCAATGCTTACCTTGGATTAAACCAGCCACTTGAGGCTGCGGAGATCTATGAAATTGTAAAACGCATGGGAGAATCAACCCCCGATAGTCTGAATATGTTGGGCGATATCTATGTCAATGAAGAACTCTTCAGCATGGCTGCTGATTCGTATGTGCTTGCCATGGAGAAAGATACTGAGGGGAATCCTGACCGAGCCATTCGTTCGGCCAAAGTCCTATCGGCGCGTGGTGCAATTCAAGAAACACGAATGTTGGCTGAGCGTATCGAAAGCCTATATGGCGACCGGCTTGAAAATGATGCCCGGAAAGACCTGTTGAAACTTCGCGCCCGACTCGCTGTGGCGGATGGTTCCGGAGAAGAAGAAGTCCAAGTGCTTCAGGAAATTGTGGAGTTAGATCCATTAGATGGCGAGGCACTAATTCTACTTGGGCAACACAGTAGCCGTAACGGCGATATGGAGAAGGCAATCTTCTATTATGAGCAGGCCGAAAGCATCGAGAAATTCGAGGCTGATGCCAAAATCCGCCACGCCCAACTTTTGGTAGCCGATGGCAAGTATGCCGAAGCCCTGCCTTTGCTACGCCGTGCGCAACTGGTCAATCCGCGTGAAAATGTTCAAGAATACTTGGAGCAAGTCGAGCGCGTTGCCAAGACACGTTAAGAATACCCATATGCCCATGCTCTAATCAGTTTTGAGAATTACGATTCGCTGAAACTGAATACTTGCTTGGCATAACGCCTAAGCGCAAAGACTGGGCGACACAATGTAGAAAGCGGTGTCTCCTCGGACGACCTAACTTGGAGTCCCAGAGAGGAACACCCCGGGGGGTCTGGTTAAGATTCTGGGAGACAATGGGGCTCCAGATTTGTTTTTGATCTTCCCCTGACTTTGCAGAGACTTCGTCGGCCCGGAGTCCTTGGTCTATGCACAGTGGTCCTTACTCGCCGTCAACCTCCCTGCCCCCCAGTGTGGATTTTGTTTTACCGCGTTGGGGATTTCTACCGACTTAACAGAACGAAATCATAAGACCATTTCCGTCATATCATTCATTGTTAATCAGTACTCGCTTAGCTACGTGTGCCATAGATCGCCAGACAATGACAAACTTTATATGGATGCTGTTTGGGGTCTTTTAATGATCTTATACCTGTGCCTAAAATCCGTACCAGGCCGGTGTACAGCGGCGCTGAGAGCGTTTCTCGGCAAAAGAGTATCAAAGCACCCATAATACAATTTAAGTGGCTTCTATGGGCTCAGATGAGTGGAAAACGAAAATCATGATTCATCATGACAAGAAGAAGGCAATAAGAGCCATTCAGATTTGTTCTCATTGGAAGCATTGACCATAGCTACAATCCCAGCTCGCACAGCGCCGGGCAACTTCGGCCAAGCGTCGAGAACGGCCTGCAATTCCTTGTCACGGGACGGCTGATTTTCGGCGTTTTCAGCGCCGAGTGCCGACGTAGGTGCCGACACTGGGGGTTCTATATCTTCCCAAGTATTTGATTCATTATCACTTAGTCTATGTTCCAAATCGGGTTCGAACCCCGTCTCCCGCTCTTTGATTTTAAAAGACTTACGTATCCTCGGATCGTAAGTCTTTTTCTTTGTGCACGCGTATTTGTAGCCAAGGGCATTGAGAAATAGTACATAATTTGGATGCTGATTCATGAATAGCAGTAGCGTAAGGGCTTCGTGAATTAGCCGTCTTAGTGAGTGGCATGTGCGGCAGAGTTCGACAAAGAAGGCGGGAGTTGCATACTTAACAGGCAGAGGTTGCCGCAGCCCAATTATGGATGCCGCTATCCTGCCACCAGGTCGGCAGGTTGACGTTTGGCCAGATGTTTAAGGACCGGCCCAAGTACAGCACGTGCCAGGTCTAGCTCATAGTTCTTTTGAAGATTCATCCACAAATCAGGCGATGTCCCAAAGTAATGCCCAAGCCGCAAGGCGGTATCTGCCGTGATGTTGCGTTTGCCCGCAATGATCTGGCTTATACGGTTGGCCGGTACATCGATCAGGCGCGCGAGTTCTGCTGCACTCATTTCGAGGGCATCAAGTTCATCAGCAAGGATTTCTCCCGGATGGATTGGTGTACGTGCCATAGGTTTTCTCCTCTCAGTGATAGTCAACAATTTCCACATTCTCAGGTCCGTCTGCGCCATCCGGCCATTCAAAACAAATACGCCATTGGTCATTGATCCGAATGCTGTATTGCCCTTTCCTATCGCCCTTGAGGATTTCAAACCGGTTTCCCGGTAACTGGCGTAAATCATGAATCGTAGCCGCAGCCTCAAGAATGCGGAGCCGTCTCTCGGCTTGCCGGCAAAATGGCTCGAATTGCTGGACTTTTTCTCCGTTCGCAAAACGCTCCGTTTTCTTGTTGCGATAACTTCGGATCATATCAAAGAATAGCAAAGAATACGCTGTACGTCTAGCGTATTCATCGGCCTATTTGCATGCAACAAGGCGCTAAAAAGTGATCTCTGCCTGGCAAACAAAAAAGCATTTTTCCCATTGGAATAATGGGCTAGTTTCGGTGCGAAATGCCTTCTTGCAGCACGCATGCGCCTTTCTCTATTTCACGGCAAGCAAGAGCCCGGAGGTGGTGCAGACGTTTTGTTCTTGGGTGAACGTGAGTCCAGCATTGGTGAACCAGTTTTTGACTTCATCCGATGTATAACAATCGCCGCGTTCAGTATTCACCAACATATTGACTGCAAACAACGCCGACCAGGCTGGACTTGTTCTGCTTGAATCCAGAATAAAATCCTTAACGCATAACTGTCCGCCGGGCTGAAGCGCCGCCGCGCATTTTGCAACTAGTTTTTGGTTATCATCAAACGAATAACTATGAATGATGTTTGAAAGTAAAATGAAATCGTAACCGTCACCAAAATCATCCTGCCAAGCATCGCCAGGTTTTACAGTAACTCGTTCTGCGAGGCCCGCCGCTTCAATATTGGCCTGCGCGACTTTGGTTGTCTCTTCTTTATCGAATACCACCGCGTGCAATCCCGTATTCCTGTGCGCAAATTCAATCGAATAGAATCCCGGACCGCCGCCGATATCGAGCATCTTTTTCGCATTGGAAAGATCCAAGGCATCGGCAGTCTCGGCCACGCTGGCCTTGGCGACATCGGCCATCGCCATCGCAAAACTGCGTTCATCAAACTGAAAGTCCATTCCGATATCGGTGTCATCCACGGGCTTCCCTGTTTTAACAACCTCGAACAACCTTCCCCAAACCGCATAGAGCCGTGCGGTGTGGTTGAGAATCCCGGCCTTGCAGCGTTTTCCGGTGGGAATGAGAAACTCAAGCGCGACTGGGGAATTGCAATAGGCATTGCCATCCTTCTCAAGCAAAGAGAGAGCGGCAAGCGCATCGCACAGAATTCGTAGCGCCCGGGGTTCGGCATCGACGGCCTTTGCCAATTCACCGGCGGATAGGGTCCTATCCTCCAACGCTGCAAATACGCCCAGACGATTTGCAGTTAAGAGCACTTGCGCGGCGCGAAAGCCACCGGCGATTTCATCGATGGGGTCTTTGACAGTTTTTGCGGCATCGGCCATGGGTAATCTCCAATACATCGACTTTAATTTCAATAAGGCAATTGTAACCGGATGAACGTGATTTTGGAGAGACGTTAGAGAGCCCATCCGAGATTTGAGCCGGTTTCAAAGCATATTCAGAAAAGTTTCTGGTAGAGCACCCTGCGTAACCGATTCGTTTTATGTGTTGCCTCGCACTTTCAGCGTCGGAGTACCTCCGCAGGCAAGTTGCCTACCGGCTCACGATTTCGAGGTGTGTACGAGGGATTTGGTTGGTCAGCACCCTGCACGCCAGATACATGTGTATATAATACAAGCAGCGGATCGTCCTGCCCTGGCGGGATGAGCCTCCCCATGCACGATTATGAGACGGTAAAGAGCCCATCCAGGAATACCTAGATGGGCTCTCATTCATGATTTTTGTATTGTCAACAACTTTCAAGGAAAACAGAAAGTTATTGCTTATTCCAACGTGTAGAGCATCCACGAAGAGACATCGGTGCCATCACCTTCTACGTGAATGATTCCGCCTTCCCAAGCGACATCCATGTAATTCAAACCTGTGTCATAAGCAACAAACGTTTTGAAATCGATAGGATAGTCACCTTCGGTGGCAAGGTTCTTCACAAGGAAAACCAATTCCATAACATCCGTGAATCCGGTAAGGCCATATGCACCGATCCAATTGAAATACATCGAACCACCCTCCCAAGGGAACAGTTCGGGATTCATGGCATAAAGTTCTCCATTGCCACTGCCGAAATCATCCAGCGAAGGCTCAAGCAATTCAAAGGTCGTTCCATCGAAATCCAATTCAAACGCCAGATTCCCAAGACTTACAGCATCGGATAGATGAACGGCCAACGACACGGTATTCCCCGGATCGGTGGAAGCCGAATCGATGTTTACGCCCAGTATCCCGGACGTCTTCCGTTTGAGCTGAGGTTGGCTCTGCGTTACAGCCGCTAAGGCCGCCTTGCCCATTGTCGTTCCGGTGGAATGCGAACCGGCATTCGGCTGTGTGCTGTCTCCGAGCGAATATGTCACACGCCTTCCACTGGCTTGCCCGGGTTTCCGCATATAAATCTCATAGCCTGAATCGGCATCCGAACTATAGAAAACATAACTGCTGTCCCGGCTCCATGCGGGATCGGTTTCGGAACTGTCGAGTTCAGTCAACCGTGAAAGTCCGGCGCCATTTGTGCCGATTACATAGATTTCCTCGTTGCCATCCCGGTCTGAAACAAAGGCAATGTATGAACCATCGGGCGACCAGGCCGGTTTTGTGTTTGAGCCGTTCCCATCGGTAAGTTGGTGCAGATTGCCTCCGTCCGCATCCATAATCCAGATATCGAAATTGCCGCCACGATCGGAAGCGAAGGCAATTTGTTGCGCATCCGGTGACCAACAAGGATCGATATCATTTGCCGCATTCTCTGTAATGCGAACGGGAACCGGTGGGGAGATAACAGCATGGATCATAACCGGGAGGAAAAACTCCTGAGCCCAATTGCCGGAAGAGGCATAATACGACCAAACCGAGAACCAATCGCCATCGGAAGCCTGGCCCAATTGGGGCGCATTATCTTCGAGGAAATAGACAGCCACGATATAATCCGTATCAACGGTCATGCCTCCGGTGTCGATGGAGAACCAGCCGGCCTCCTGGGGAACAGCCGTGCCTTCGGCCAAGGGCGTCCCACGGGGAAATCCCGACTCAAAAGCAAAAATTTTCCAATCGAACGCAGTAGGCGCAGATTGAATATAGACTTTGAGCTCAGTCAGACTTCCCTTTGCGGCCCCAAACTGAACAGCAATTGCATTGCCAGCCACTGTGGAATACGAACCCGCAACCGTGTCACTGCTGCGGGAAAGTTCCCCGATTTCTTCATCCGGATCAACCATCATCGTGTAAATTTCCGGATTGCCATCCTGCTCCGAAACCAGCGCAACATTGCCGGTCGCTCCATGCCAATCAGGCGAATACTCGGCCTCCGACGTAAATGTGTACTGCACCGGATACTCACCATCACTGCGCATAATCCATAGATCCGGATTTCCCGAACGTTCGGATGTGAAAAGTATGTTCGCCTGATCTTCGGAAAGAACCGGATCGTAATCATTCGCCGGATCCGATGTTAATCTTATGGTGGAAGCCTGAGTCATCCATTTTACGAAGACATCTTTGTTTTCATCTTCCTCTGAGGTAAATACAAACGAATCCACGCGGGTCGGCGATTCGACTGTCGGTCCGAATTCCGACGTATTCCCATCGGTATGAATAACGGTTGCGTGCAAGTTGTAGCCGTGAGGAATCGATCCGGATACATAGAAATTATTTCCGAATACCGGGCACGAACCAACCAGGACCTCGCCTTCATCATTCGCATCGGCATACACTTCAATCAAGCTGCCTTGGGGCGCATTGTCGACAGTGCCGGAGATATTATAGCCACCCCAACCGATTTCGCGGATTACCGGAGCCTCGATCTGTCCATTGCCACCCGCGAGCCGAATACCGCTTCCTTCATGTTCCGTGATTGAATTACGTGAAATTTGGTTTTGGTTGGTACTCGTTCCCTCTACAAGAATTCCGTGCCCGCCATTTTGACGGATTTGATTGTGAGTAATGACATTCCCGTGAGCACCACCGGTAAGCCATATTCCATTTTCTTCACATCTTTGAATTAGATTTGCATGAATACGCACTTTTGTAATCGAATCGTCCAATACGATTCCTTGGCCAAATACATAGTATGTATTGCTTGCGGCGGGATCGCCAATTGTGTTGTTACTAATAAGCAGTTCCTGTACTTCTCCCTCCGCTCGAATACCAGTACCGGTTCCGGTTCCAAGGTAATTTCCTTCGCGGGGGGATGAACCGCCGATTTGGATATTGGTTCCACCTTGGACATAAATTGTATTTTCGGGATTATCGTAAAAAGTTGTACTAACAATCGAAACGTCTTCCGTATTCTCACCGGAGATAATTACGCCACCGCCTTCATTCGGGTAGAAATCAGTATATCGGTCGATTTCACCAATGCGGACATCGACGCAGTCCTGGATCAACACACCGCCTTCCATATTGCTATAAACCTGCGATGTAGAATACGTATACTCTCCTTCGATACTGCCGCGGTAAGACACTCCCTCGACATCGTGCATACGAATGCCTGCACCTTGGTTGCTGCCACAAGAAGTGGCTTCAATCAAGGTGTTATCCGAATTTTGTTCGAGGAGAATGCCGTCGCTGCCATTTGAATATACTGACAGCCCAAGCAAATTCGTGTTTAGGCAAGATGTAACCCGAAGCCCATAGCCTCCATTTCCTCCGCCGGTTTGTCCTAAAGTCATATTTCGGACGGTCACATTACTGCAATTTTCAAGAACGACACCGTCATTTTGATTCTCAACAACATAAGCGCCAACAATCTCCGTTCCTTGGGCGCCACTCCAACGCATTCCGGCGATTCCTGCACCGCGCACTTCCAGCTGAACAAAATCCTCTGCAGAACTCTCGCTGTTCAAGCCATATTCGGCTGCGTCGTAGCAATAGGCGCTTTCAATCGTACTTCCGCTTGTTCCTAAGAGATACACTCCGGTATCGTAACCATTGATATAGGCATCTTCGAAAAGAACACCGGAACAGTTTTCGAGATGAAGGGCCGTACCGGATACGCCATCCAAAGCATACGAATTGCGATAAGGGGCCCCCACAACATTGACGCTGTATCCGAAGGACAACCGTGATAAGGTTATTGACGAATCTTCATCGGCACTGCCCTCCACATCGACAACACGAATGCCCCCGTCCCCATTCAACGCCATAACACAATCTTCAATATACGTTCCGGGCGCGCCTTCGATGACGATGCCAAAACCACTATTGCTATTATCTGGATATTCGCTGTTCGTATCTCCTACCGTACATTCAAGCAGTGTATTCGACGAAGTTGAAGCACCGCTTAGACTGATGCCATTTCCGCCGTTGCTATAACAACTGCAATTCGACAAAGTATTTTCCGACGCTCCATTTTGGATGCGGATACCATCGTTTGTGTTGCCGAGGTACGGAGTTTCGTTTTCGTCTATGCCGTGATAGCCCGCTGTAACATAGGTGCACTGGTTCAGTTGCGCATCGGTTCCATCAAGTAAGAAACCATAATTAGCATTACCTGAGACATAGTTCAGATCGATAATATTCTCGCTTCCCTTCACTGTAATTCCATTACGATTTCCTAAAACCTCGCAGTACTGGATTGTGTTTTTATAAGATTGCCCATCAATATAGATGCCATCCCCTTCATTATCTTGACATCGTACACTTTTGATATAATTCCATTGGGAACCACCGCTGATTTCAATTCCGTGGTCATCGTTTTCGCTATATACACCTGTAATTTGGTTGCCGGAACCGCCGTCGATATGCAGTCCGCTTCCACCGCAATTCCGGATTGTAATATTTTCAACGAGCGCTCCAACACAGTCTTGAAGCAACAAACCATCCCCCGCAGCATTTTCGATGCTAACAGCCGCTCCGATTCGGTTATCATCCCCACGAACAATAATCGCATCGGAAAGAGAACCGGAAAATTCTCCCGCTTCGATATATGCGGAATTGGCATTGATAAGCAAAGGATCCGGACATTGAAATCCACCAAACGCCGCCTGACTCCCATTCGCCAACCCTTTGGTGCAAGTCTCCGCTGTAAGAGTGGCAAATTCCGACATTTCAAAGACGTCATTCGTTTCTAATGAGAAGTCCTCGACAGCATAGGTATCTTCATAGCCACAATGGATAAAATCGGAAAACTGAGAACCATCATAAGCAGCCCAGTCAAATTCATCCGGCATTGAATAGAAATGGAAGTAATCACCTTCTTCCATATTGCTGCTCGATTGATCCAAGTTTTCGGCGTAAGTCAGGTACGGCTCCGATACAGATCCATTTATATAATGATCTACGCGATAATGCTTATGATACTCGTTTTCAGGGCTGGTGCCTTTCGAATTGGTTACAACTGTTCCTTCCACCCAAATGAAAAGATCATCCTCGGTCTTGGTTTCGTGATAGTGGTGGATGGATTCCAGGTTTTCATCATCCCAAGATGTCGTAAACGGATTAAAATCACCACGCGCCACAGCCAACGCCTCATCGAGTGTAAGCGTTCCATCGAATTCAATACCTGAATTCAACGCATATACCGTTACAGAAAATCCTTGGTCGAGAGAGTACCCCTCAAGATATGTAACCGTGAATTCTTCAGACTCTCCAGCTGAATTAGAGGCAATAATTTTGAAATCCTCTTCAGTTTCTGTTTCCGGGAGTTGAAGAACGGCAAAAGTGTCGCTTTGGTTGTTGGGAAAAACGCTCAGACCATCGACCGAGAAATAGGCTTCGTTTAGATGTTTCCCATGAATCGTAATAAACTGCCCCGGATGCGCACTTGCGGGTTCTGATTTGGTAATTACCGGCTTTCCTTTGACATTAAATTGAACAGGCAACGAACGAACATCCAAATCCGGATTGTACACACTCACATCATACACTTGAGCAGGAACATCAGGCACTCTTGCAACTATTTTGCTTGAAGTGTTGCTAATAACTTCAGCCGGAAAATCAGCAAAATAAACGCGGAATGGAGTTCCACCCGATAAGGCCGCAAGCCGATTTCCACGAATGGTGATCTCGTTTCCCTCAAAAGTATCCGTCGGATGATACCCCCAGGCCGGTTCGATTTCCGTGATAACCGGCCCGCCGAGAATTGTGAACTGTTGAGGCGACTGCACTCGAGATTGAGCGGCAGGCGTGTTGACATAAACCGAAGCGCTATAGCTGGAAGAATAACTGGCAAGGACTCCTTGGGGGACTTTGACCTCCAATTCGGTCCGGTCTGCATTGACTCCAAGTACTTCGGCTTTCACTGAATTGAAGGAAACCGTGTTGTCTGAAGCTGTTGCCGCGAATCGTTCACCAAGTATCTTTACAGTTCCACCTTCAATCGCACGATTAGGCTCGAAACCTGTAATTTTGGGGCTGAATGGATCGCCCACCAATACAATCATGGTTTCAAGCGGTGTCGGCCCGGGTGAGAGTTCTAAATCCAAAGGATTAAGAAGGTATCCCATAAGACCGGCCAACCGTTCTCCGATCCGTCCAACCGATGAGACCTTTCCAAGCACGGCGGTAATCGCATTGGCGTTCTTTAATGCAGAAAGGAGAGTCCCTTGCAGTTTTTCCTGCGCAGCGGATATGCCTTCATCCACGGCAACGGACATGACCCCTTTCCCGGCTTCGATTAAAACATTTACCAAGATTTCAACGGCTTGACGCGATGAGACATCGCTGAGATTTTGCCCCGCAGTTTGTTGTGTTAACGATGCAATTCCACTTTGTACACCGGCTTTGGTGGCTTCTTGAGTGAAGCCTTTCTCTTCTCCTCCTACCAAACCCCAAAGATCAATAAGCGCCAAGACAAGATTGACAGCGGTCGCATGGTTGGAGAGTTTTTTACCATCCTCCATCGCCTGAATTGCCTGGTGATCCCATCCCTGAGTATCACGAAACGAGCCACTGAACATACGCAGGAAGAAGACGGCATCTTCATCTTGGGGTAGAGATAAAGTCTCATCGCCCATGGATGCCCAATCGAGCGAAGCGCCCAAAGCCGCATCCAAACCGGCTCCGAAGATATCGATTTTGGCAGTCCAAAGATTGGCGGGTACAAGCGTCGAGACCTGATATCCTGTATGGGGATAGCCATTACTACGGATTTGTGTAAAGGGTGTATTTATTCCTTGCGGAAGACCGGCCGGGTCGATCTTGAACAACGTTGCGATCCAATCGAGCGGGCTATAACCATTATCCAAATGGACATCGATGCCTCCGCTCTCTTGATCAAAACGTGCGTTAAGGAAATTGTTATCCGCTCCGTAGATTTTGATAGTTCTTTCCGTGTCCTCAGCAGTGGTTGAACGTTTGTATATGTTTTGATTATCGCCGGTCTCTATCGATGAATATCCCAATCCGCCAAATGCGCCAAATGGAGCGGATCGAAATACTCCTAAAGACTGGATGGTTGCTGCCTGGGAATTGGATTTCCCCATTGTTGTGCCATCCAAGGAAAATACCAGCCCCGATGGCAGCGCTTCGAGTACGGCCGCCACAGCATTTTCCCATGCGGACCGGACAGCGGCGTCATTCAACCCATCGGCACCTTCCGGATAGCGTTGGTCGATAACATCGGCAAGCGCCTGGATTTCAGACAGGCCATCCATAACCTGCATTAACGCAACTGCGGCGGATGGACTCCTGGTCATAAGAAAAGGATGCAAATAGACCAAAGCCCGTGCCGTAGACTCTGCATCAACATGAGCGGGATTGGCAGCGGTACCATACGCAGCGTTCATTTTGTTTTTTGCGCTGCCGCCGGTTCCAGGCAAATTCAAAGCAAGATAGACATGATTGCCTTCACCTTTGGGAACGGCTCCAATCAGACTGGGTTGATTGTCAGGAACAGAGAGTGTGAAGTTTCCATCCGCTCCCTCAACTTCCGTCTCGCCTTCCGCATTGGCAACCACAAAATCCTGGGGGTTGAGCCCTTCTCCCAAATCAAGCTGTCCGACAAGTTCCATCGTTACCCGAAATGCAGCAGCGGTTTCGGCAATTCCACCCGGCGTCTGAATGCGGATATGAGCCGTTGAAGCGCCTTCGGGAACTTCCGTAACCAATCGGCTTGAGGTCAGTTCGAGAATCGGCGCGGGAACATCGCCAAAGAGTACTTGATTCTCGGCCTGTAGATCGCGCAGAAAACGTTGACCGATGATCGTAACGCGTGTCCCTACAGCCCCGCTTGGAGGGGAGAAACTTTCAATAGCAGGACCGGAATTGGCAAAATCACCATTCAATTCACCTTCGGCCAACAGGCCAACGCTATATTCAAGAATCTTCTGAACATCATCGCGGTTAATCTCACCATCGCCGACCAGACGTCCACCAATACCCGGCAATGGATCTACATCGCCCCGGCTGATTTCTTCATCGCTAAGCGTTTCAAGACCTTCGATTCCGCGCATTAGTTTCAGCGCGTCACGGCCATCGATAATTCCATCGAGATTGATATCACCACGCAACGATGATTCTTGCGCTTGAGCGCCTGCAACCACAAAAAGAAGAAAAAACAGAACACCTAAGGCAAATTCTTTCAGTTGGAATCGGTTCGAATCGATCTTGAGCAGCATGCGAGATACTCCTTTTCAATAAGTAGATACAGAATTACAAAAACAATGCGGTGCTTGATATTTGCATGAAGGGCCGCCGAACACTTTCAATGCAATGATTCGGGCCTAACAAAGCAACTCCGCTTCGCCTACACCCTGAACCAGGGATTGTCAGATTATCCCCCTTGTCTTAAGAACTGACAAGCGCCTTTTTTCTGAACAGGTGATTAATTTGTAAAAAAATATGACATCTGCTACCGCTCAGTGTCAGCCGTTACTGATTCTCCGGGTTATCGGAAGTGCCCATCCAACTACACAGATGGAAGTTTGAAGAGGGGCCGGCTTTTCTCCCCCCAAATTAATTCCGGCGCCGCCCATGCAAAAAGGCTCTTTAAACAGCAAATCCCCCGCTATCGGCTCGGTTGCTTCATCACGACTAAAGTCCGCGATTGTTTAGAAATAGTTGCCGATTCGTTTGTTCATCTTTTCGCGATATCGGCGGCTCATAACCAGACTTTCGCCGTTATCAAGATGTACGACATAATCATTCCCGATATTGGGCTGCATCTCTTTAATGCGGTCGACATTAACGATGCACGAACGATGAATACGGAGGAATTTTTGGGGATTCAATCTATCCTCTAAATTTCTCATCGTCTCCCGCATAAGATGCGTATCACTCCCTACATGTATCGCAACATAATTGCCCTGCGCTTCAATCCAGTCGATTTCTTCCAGTTTAACAAAAAAGATGCGCCGTGTGGTTTTGATAACCAATCTTTCAACGAATCTTCTTTCCATACGATAGTCATCTAAGGCCCCCCTGAGTCCATTCTGATGATTGTCGTTTGAATGGTTTTGTATCTGCGTCACAGCACGATCCAGCGCTGCAAAAAAACGCTTTTCGCTGAATGGTTTAAGCAAATAATCAAGAGCATTCTTTTCAAAGGCTTGTATGGCATAGCAATCATAAGCCGTCACAAGGATCAAGGCCGGCATATTGTCCAAACCAATGGCATCGATCAACGCAAAACCATCCAGTTCAGGCATTTGGATATCAAGGAAAACAAGATCAGGGTTTTGTTTTCGAATCGCCTCATAGGCCTCAAGGCCGTTTGCACTCTCTCCGCAAATCTCAAAGTCACTGCGCTTTTCTAATAAGGAGCGGATCTTTTCGCGTGACAGAGTTTCATCATCGACAATTAAGGCACGTAATTTCTGGTTCATGGCACGATTCCTCGACTTGATTCAACGTAAGCGGTAAGCGAATGCGAACGGTTGTTCCCTTATTATCGGGACTTGCAAATTCGAGACAGAAATCCGAACCGTATAGATGGCTCAAACGTTTTCTCGTCGTCGAAATTCCAATTCCTTCATGAATAGGACGCTTGTTTTTGACTTGCATCCCGGGCCCGTTATCTTTAACAATTATTTCCAGGTCCTTGCCCACAATCCGGGCCCGGACCGACAGAATCCCTTGTGATGATTTTTGAGAGATTCCGTGACGTACAGAGTTCTCAACCAACGGCTGCAAAAGCATATAGGGCACAAGGGAGTTTTCGATCTCTTTATCAATATCGAACACAACCGCCAGCCGGTCCTGATAGCGGATGATCTCGATATCCAAATAACAGATAAGAAAGTCTATTTCCTCTTTTAACGGGATGAGCTGGACATCATCATGATTCAATGTATAGCGAAGCATATCGCTAAGTTTGGCAAGCATTTCATCGGCGGCATCAACATTTTGACGTAAGAGCGACGAGATGGAGTTAAGCGTATTGAATAAAAAATGCGGCTGGATCTGCATTTGAAGAGCTTGGAGCTGCGCACGCGCCAAATGAGTCTCCAGCCGCGAAGAGGTAAGTTCCCGTTCTTTTAATTGCCGGTTGTATTGAATGATATAGATCACAGAAACAATGATCCAATAGACAAGAAAAAGGACCAGGACTTTTGGAGAAAACAAGCCATGATTAAGCGTATCTCCGAAATCCATCTCCGGCGCAAATTCAGGTCCTCTTGGCATGGGCATGGAATCGCCGAGCAGGAAGTGAATAATGAGCGCATCGACAAATTGTTTCATCATCACAACCGACACAGAGAGAACGATATTGATGGGAATATCGGTAAGCAGATGTCCGGAACGTATGGGGTATCTTTTGACAATCCAATAAATTAGAGGAGTGAAAGCCGCCCAAAGATACCAATCGGACAGAACCATCAACAAAAAATTGAAAAAAGGCTCTCTGGCACCATGAAACGTGTCGAATATATGAAAATAAACAGAAGATAGGACGGCGATCGAGGTATAAACGCCTACTATAATCAGTGTTTTGCGAACATACATAACTTTTCCGAATTACACCTATACAATCATCGTATTGGCGGCCCGATTCATGCTTTTCCCCCACATTCTGCAAGAAGCGCGCCCAATTGTTGTTGACGGTTTAGATACAAATCCTCAGCTCTTGTTGAACTTTGGAAAACGCAGTCATTCCATACAGCTTTAACGCTAGGCCGGTACAACATATTGAGGAGACGACCGGCTTTGCTTCCCCATTCGGGACATTGCTCTTGGACGTAACGGTGTGTCCCGGTTTTCTTTAGGGGCGCTCAGTTCTCTCTATTCTCTGCGCTCTGATGTATTGACAACGGGTAGGATCAGATTCAAGTAATAATTCCACGATCCTATACACTAATACGTTCAGCGGCAGATTCTATTTTCCTGAAGTGATAAGCGGATATTTAAAGGTGTAAGCGGTGAATGGGCGGGATAGAGGGAACGGCATCGGATTTTGCGGTATAACCCCAGAATTATCAGATTCATAAGGCACAATTCGAGGCAAATAAATAAGCCGCCTAACCGCCTGAATCCAAGATACAAAATCCACAACCGGTTCTATGGAAGTTCAATCGCTTAATCTTGTTTGTGTTAAGCGTATTAAACAAAGATACTCAGATCTTTGCGGGAAACCTGCACGTCATCCCGCACAAAGGCAATTGTTAAAACCCCGCCCATAATTCCGCACACAATCCGCTCTCAGCATAAAGTTGAGCGTAACAATCCCCTTAATCAGCAACAGCAGCTGCCAACCAATCACCCTCGGGAATTGTTACGCTCATTCTTCAGGCACTCAGGTTCACAAACATGGCACTCATCCATGAAGCTGAACTGGCTGTCGTTGCGGTTCCATATTGTGAATAAGAACCATCGAGCGAGGCACCCTGGTATTGCTCGATTAGTTCTGCCAATTGGTCCATATCAACTTCGCCATCTTCTTGGACAATGCCTTCGGCCGCTTCACCAAACACTTCTATGAGTTTGGATTCGAGGTCTGTTGAACCTGTCTGACTTTCAGAAGAATCTCCGCTGGGGGGCGGCCCGGGAGGAGGCCCTGGGGGCATCCCAGACATTTCGGGGGGTGGCCCCGGAGGCGGTCCCTGCTCTGCAGCGCCAACTTCACTAAGAATTTCTTCCAACTTTTCAAAATCGACACTGCCGTCTTCACCAAACGCTTCATTTACAGAATCGCCAAACCGTTCCTGCAAAATTTCTTGCAGTTTCGCGACATCCATATCGCCGGAATTAACAGCCTCTTCCATCTTTGCAAGACGCTGCTCCAACATGGCTTGGAAATCTGCAGATTGCGCCCCATCGCGGGATGTTGTTTGGTACGCTGCTGAACTCCCAGCATACTGCACTGAACCTACATTCATATCTTCACCTCCTTTCGGCAATAAAGTGGAGAGCAAATTGTATGCCTGACTTCATGGCACACGGTTTTCAATTGCCGTTCTTTGTTTTGTACTATGATGTTGCGCATAAAATTCATGAGGTATAAAAACTTCTTTATGCAACAAGCAAAATCAATCAAGGAAAAATATTCCTTAGATTGAAATCCTTACCTTTCGAATCGTCTCGAAACGAATCATTAGCTTACGATATTGTGCGTTGGATTTTTGAAGCAGCATTTATGCACCGAAAACGTGTTGATACTTTCTACCCGTAACTATCGTCAGGCATTTAGGCGGGTTAACGATTATGTGACAAGAGGTTCGTTGTTGTGATGGAGAGGGTTCTTTATACGATCAAGAACTCAATTGAAAAGCCGGACTACATTCGGTATGTGTCAAAGAGTTCAGCGGAGATTTGCAGAGAACGATTGTTTTTGAAAGGCCCGTTCTTGCTTTTTATCCTCAATTACCGCTTGTCCCTGTTATCGGCCTATCCAAAGACTCATTGAACATATTGCCATAAACGCAATTATAATGGGGCAAACGGAATATCTTCGTGACAAGCGGAAGGGGGAAAAAGTTGCACGGCAAGCGGGTCTTTCCTCACTCCTAATATATCCACATGAAGCAATTACAAAGGCCTTATATGGGTTCAGCCAATTTGAATTAAACTCGGCTGTTTTCCGAATTCATAGCAGGTACAATCACTTCGCCAGGGATTTGATGCAGTCCATCATTTCGTTTCGGAATTGTTCGACAGTCGCATCGTTATTGGAGGCATCCAGCATATAACGAGCCACACCCAGTTGAGCCTCCTTTAGAGTCTGTCGTGAGAGTTCATCCACGGTGCCATTGAGCAACGCCCGGATTTGTTTTTTGATAGAAGCAGGGATCGCCGGATCATCGAGTTTATTTCGTAGCGCCGTCAGAATACGGACATCTTCCATGCTTTCGCGCACGGCTTCCCAACGGCGCGAAGAAGTACTCGTGCCATCTTCATTCACATAAACCAAGGCATATTCGAATCCGACAGGCCCCCACAACGATTCCCCAACGTTATAACACCAATACCCAATTCCGTCCGTACCGAAATTGAATCCATGCACTGCCTGCATGCGATACTGGGCGACGACATTGATTGTTTTTGTATTCGCACCGATAGGCCGGGCATAAGCATACCCGCAATCATACGACCAAAGGATTTTCCCGCTTTTTCTTATAAATTCCATTTCGGGTGTATCTTCAGCGAACATGTAAAATGACGGACACCAGATTGAGGCAACTTCATTGAGCGCTTCAAACATGGCCAAATCTCCGCCGCCATTCACATAAAACTGGAGGCTAGGCCGAGCCTTAAGCCCCTGACGGGCGAAGAGAATGTAGTGATTGACCGTATCCCAACCATGACCGCCCGGTTCATCATGCGGATAGAGCGCAACACAATCTTCGGTAATCCCTTTTGACTCCATATGTTTCATTACTTGATCAAAGTAATCGGCCAAACGCGGTACATAGGCCTCAGACTCCATGGGAACACCCAAATTGGGAATGCCATTCATTAAAAGAAAGACATCGTACCCCGCAAACGGCGCGATGAATTTGTCCAGCGTTGTGAAGTCGATCTTTAACTGCGGCGAATCACCCTCACCAACGGCCACCGGGGGTAATCCGGCGGTAAAAACATTTCCGCCATGGGCCAATAGATCGTTGACTGCGTCATCGTTATAACTCGCCCAGCAACACAAGCGCATCACATCGGGTCCGGCCATGGCAAAAGGAAGAACTTCAAGTGCGATTGCGGCTTCGATCCGATCCGCACCCAAATCAAAAACGACATCCACCTTGTGCATCCCCGCTTGGACATTACTCAGATCGATATCGAACCAGACTTCCCGTGTCTCAAGCGGTGGAATTGTAAGTTTTCCGCCTTCGAGCGAAACAATTGGATCCCACGCGAATGTTCCCAGGTTGGTCGGCACCTGTTTAACTTCATAAGCCGTAACGGCAGGGCCGCCGGATTGAGTTTTGGAATGCACGGCAACCCGGACCGGATCGAGAGTGACATTCAGCAGTTTGATAGATACAGGCTCGTGTTCGCCCGGTACACAACGGCGCGAAATCTCAAGAGGAATTTTCACATCTTCCGGCAGCTGCAGTTCCACATCGCGGTTTTCCCACATCGTGCCTTCAAAAGCCACAACTTTGCTGTCCGGAGCATTTTTTAAAATTGATGTTGCTGTATCGGCCAATGCCAATGCCCGTTTGGCGCGGCTGTTCAACGCGGCCGTGCGGGAAAAAAGATTTTCGCAAAACGATGGCGGCGAACCGGGAGCCGCATCTTGGAGGCTTTCGAGTGCTTGGGCTTCTTTCTCGATGGCACGAGCCTCCCGAAGCATGACAGCCTTAAGCCCTCGATCATTTGTGGAGACTTCGGAATCACCGATAATTTCTTGCAGCGCGAGTACGGCACGCTTGGCTAATGCTTGGTCATTTCGATAAGGATGAAGTGTGATTTCACGCGAGCCGCTTACAAGTGTTGAGCCGACAGCATCTTTTAACATCCATTCGAAGCGATAAACGCCCGGCGCGGTAACGGTAATGGGAATTTTCAACAATCCTTTTTTGCCTACGATTTGGCCGACCGCAACTTGACGCGAGCCATCCGGGCAACCACAAGATGCTTGGGCTTTTAAAATTTCATCACCGGCCATGGGATTCGATATTTGGAAGGTAATATCATCACCGGATACGATGCGGTCCCATTCCAAGTTTTCGGGAGTCATGCGGACTTCATCTGTGCCGGATAAACCGAACCAGGTTCCTGTCAGATGATTATCCGCTCGGTAGGTGCGCCATTGTGCAGCCGTATCCACCGGTGCGGGAACACCAAAGCAAAACATCATTCCCGACTCGCCGCCGGTTACTGCGAATTCGAGCCCGGGACGCTCACGGACAATATCCCCGAAAGCCGCGGTCATATTGATTGTTCGGTTGTTGAATTGATGGCTGAAAACAATTTCACCGGCCCCATTAAAAACCAAAAGATTGCCACGCTGTGTGGAGAGCATGTATTCCAGCGTTCCATCGCCATCCAGATCGATAATGGCTCCGGGCGCAAGACTGCGGCCTTGTGTGTCGATGTCCCAAAGCACACGGCCATCCTCATTCAACCGATAAACAACGCCGAGTTCAGTGACAAGAAATAAATCGGCCCGGCCATCGGCATCGAAATCCCCAACCGAAAGAGTCGAAGCGACAGAACCGCGTACCGTCCGCTCCCAAAGCAAGTGGCCTTCGGTATTCAAGCAATAAATTCGCCCTGCGCTGGAACCACTGGCAATACACGTTTGGCCCGCCGAATCGGCAAAGATAACGGGTGAACAGATTGCCCAGAATTGAGCCTCACTGCCCATATCAAATTCCCACACGGTGTTGCCGGAGGCATCCAAAGCAATAATCTTCCCTTTGCCGGTGGCGATTACAATCTCAAGCGATCCATCGTTATCAAGATCGGCGACTGCGGGACATGAACATGCGCCTTCCAATTGCACATTCCATTTTTCTTTGCCATTCATTGCATCCAAAACGCGCAACATGCCTCCTTGCTCGCCTTGGATCAGTTCCATGGTCCCGTCACCATTCAGATCGGCCAGTGCCGGACCGGAACAGAAGACTTGCCCCATATCGGTTTGCCAGACAACATTTCCCGCGCCATCCAGACAGGTAAACATGCCCTTATTATCACCGGCATAAATAAGTGGACTTTGTCCATCACGTTTCAGGATGGCCGGATAAGTCGAGTAACGTCCCCGCGAATCGAAACGCCATAGTTCCTTTCCCGTACCATCTATTACAATCATGTTTTCATAGGCAGCCGTAAGAATTTCATCGTCCCCGTCTCCATCCAAATCAGCGACCATGGGCGCACCTTCCATAATCATGTCCGGATCAGCAACCCACAATTGCTCAATTTCCAAGGCATCGGCAGAAGGCACAATAAATCCCGCAATCAAGGCGAAAAATAATGCATATAATACTGAGCGGTTTTCAGAGTCCTGGGAAATATCGATACAAAAAACGGATGGGTACTTTGGCATGAGTTTCTCTCCTCGCTGATAAGGAACGGTAAAAATTCAGGTGCGGTCCCCAGACGATTCCTCAATAATCCGCCGAACCTGGCTTACAGTATTGCCATCAAGGCTCTTGACCTCAAGTTCATTCTTTTCGTATTGTGGTATTGACGATAATATACATAGAGTGGAAAGGCGAGTGGGATTTCGGGAATAACGCTATGAATGGCAGAATACGCGCGTTCACTCTGATCGAACTTTTGATCGTCGTCGCTATTATCGGAATCCTGGCGGCGATTGCGGTCCCCAATTTTCTCAATGCACGTATCCGGGCCAGTGTGGCCCGGGTAGAGGCTGACTTTCGTTCGCTGGCAACCGCGATTGAATCATACCGTCTGGATACCAACGCCTACATGCCCTATCCCCAATGGGGCAGCCATACCAGCCCGCTTTATTTTAATGCGCTGAGCACTCCAATTGCCTATCTAACAAGTGCGGAGTCGGTAGACGATCCTTTCCAGGTGAGGGAAGACCAAGATGGTGAAGGCGGACTGCGGTATGGCTATTTCGATCCAACTTTGCCCGATGGCCCACGGCAGAAATTTCATCGTTCCGGCGCCATGCAATATTATAAAGGCATCGAGATGCCCGGCAGCTACCAATGGTGGATTATCTCTCGTGGCCCGGATCGTGTGATGGATGGCGATAGCGGTGGCGCGGTGGGACCATCAGGGCGCGCGGGTGACAATATCTTCCTGGTCTATGAGCCTTCGAACGGTATCCAAAGCAATGGCGATCTGCACCGCTTCGGGCCGTGACATCTAAAGGGCTTCCGATTTAGCATTGGGAGGCCACGGCCTCAGCAAGGACCGCCAGAAAACGCGGATCCGAGTTGATGCAGGGGACGTGAACAACTTCCAACCCGGGGTGCTCCGTATAAAACATTCTACCTTCAAGTTCAGTTTCGGCATTATCGGCAAAAAAACCAAACGGGAAATACGCAACCTTTTTTATTCCCTTTCGCTCCATACGGGCCAGCGTTCTCTCCATATCGGGCTGTGTCCATTTGCCTCCGCGCTCGTGATTGAGCCAGGCAATGGTTACCGCTTTGAATTTATCGTGCAACTCACGTAAGAACAAACAGTAGAGACGAATAACAGCATGCAGTCCGGTGTTTTTAATTCCCGGTGGCGGTTGCACGATCGTTCCATGCGATGAGAGAATAAGTCCTGCTTCTAAACAGTTCTCCTCTTTCCAGCCTTGCTGTTCTAAATGTTCCAAGAGATGTTTCACAAGCACATGCACCGATTGCGTTGCCAACGCATCACACGATAAAACCTCGGCATGTGATGCATTGTTATCCGGTGTAATTTCCGCAAGAAATTCCGGAATGAATCCCGATGTAAAATCGGAATCGAAGGCATACATGGGAATAACAAATACTCGATTACCAGGTGACGCTACAAGATTCTGCAATACCGTTTCCATACGCGGGTTGCGGAACTCATACGCGGCATGCACATTGGCATCGATTCCGCGGTCTTTCAGAGCGGCCTTCAATGCAGATACCTGCGCCTGAGTAATTTCTTCCAAAGGCGATGAGTAGTCCTGCTCAAGCCAAGTACGTTTTCGCCCAAATGCCCGATAAGCACCGATTATGGGAAAAAGAAATTTTGGGATTGGCGCCACACGCGCTGTCAGTTTGGTGAGAATCCGGTATGAATAGAGATACTGGTCTATGAGCCGCGCTTGTGGCGGTTCTCCATAGCTGACCAAGACGACATGGATGTTCATACTCAAGTTCAGGCTGCCTTCGATTGAATATAGGTTTCAGTGCTTTCCGCTGCCTTGAATCCGCTAACTAATGCATCATTCATTGAAATGCCGCAGAGATAATTCCCGGCCAGTTCCAATCCCGGGAACTGTTTTAATTCTTGTTGAACGGCTTCCACAATACTCGGATGCCCAACAGGCGGCTGAGCAATGGCCGGTGTCCAGCGCGTAATATAAGTTGTTGATGGTTCCTGGCGGATATTCAACGAGCGCTGCAGATCCTCACGTACGAGCGCAATCAGCTCATCATCGCTTAAATCGACATATTCAGGATGGCGCGCACCACCGACAAACTGATTTAAGATAACTTCCGACGCATCGGCGTGTTCGGGGAAAATGCTCGAGTACCATAGACTGCCTAAGATGCGTAAAGGCTCATCACGAGCCACAAGAAAACCGAATCCATCAAGCGTTCGCGGAATGCTGCTTTTGGGATAGATTGTGGAAACAACACAAACACGGTTAGCCGGAATTTTCGCCAAATCATCGGCAGCCTTCCGGCTCAAAGTACCGATAATTTGCGAGGCCACGGTTACCGGCGTTGCGCAAATAACAGATCGGGCATTCACTTGTGTATTCGGGGCCTCGCCACAACGCAACTCAATTGCGTAATCGCCTGTAGATTCGCTACGCGCAATCGACATAACTTCCGCATTTAGCAGAACACGATCTTTGAGCCGGTCAGCGATTGTCTGAGGTATCCTTGCCAGTCCGCCTCGTATGGTACATATGGTTTTAGGGGCTTTGGGCTTAGGATTTTTCTCTTGAGATGCCTTGCACTTTTTCGCGGATTTTAAAAATCCTTTAAGAATACTCCCATACTCCCGCTCCAGATTAGTAAAACGACCGGCAACAGAAGCGGCCGATAATTGAGCCGGATCCCCCGCATAGACACCACAGATCATCGGATGAAGCAGCCTTTTAACGGCTTCGATGCCCACACGCCTTTTGGCGAAGTCTTCCAGGCTTTCGTCTTCGGGATCGGTGCGTCCTTTGCGGAAGGGTTCAGACATCAGCCTGAGTTTTCCTTTCAAAGACAATAAGTCGGTACCGAAAAACGAACCCGGTCCCATTGGAACGGGACATACCCTGTCTCCGGCATAGATATAACGTTTGGCATCGCGGAGGGGCATTGCCAAAATATCAGGCGATAATCCAAGCGAATCAACCAGAGACAGCATGGCGTCACCACTGCTCAAAAAGGAACTCGGGCCCCTCTCAAGCACACGCGGTCCGTCACAATGAGTTGTAATCGCTCCACCTACACGGTCCGAACTTTCCAAAACCAAAACGGAATGTCCTGCCTGGTGTAGCCGATGGGCTGCTCCCAAGCCGGCGATCCCCGCGCCAATGATGACAGTGTCAAATTGATTATTGTTTTCAAGCATTGCTAGAGATGAATTTGTGCGAGCGCCTGTGGAATGACGCGCATCCAGCGTATCAGTCATGTCCAAAGAGTCCTAAATTGTCTTTGAGAATAATGTTTGATTTCCGGTTTTTAAATAGGCATCAAAAAGCATAGCAAGTGGACGGATCAACACCTGTCCCGCACCGATGGCACGCAACGACGTATCATCCATAACCGCCAATCCATCCTCAATAAACGGCTCAAGACCGTTCAAATCCTCGACAAAATAGTCTCTGAAATCTCTGCCCCAAAGCGACTTAAAATTGGAAAAAGAGACTTCAAAGCGGCAAAGAAGCTCGGTGATTACCCAGCGGCGGATTCGGTCGTCTTCAGTGAGACGCCAGCCGCGCTCAATGGGTAATTGACCTGCGCGAATGTGATCACGATAGGTATTCAATTTCTTTGTATTCTGCGTGTAAACATGAGTCAGGCCACTGATAGCCGTTGTGCCAAATGCCAAAAGTTCAGAGCCGGCCCGTGTAGTGAATCCCATAAAATTGCGTTGTAGCGTATGGGTGTGTTGCGCTTTAACAAGTTCATCATCCGGCAATGCAAAGTGATCCATACCAACCGTCATATAACCGTTTGATGTGAGCTGATCGGAGCCGCTGGTGAAGATGCGCCAGCGCTCTTCGGAATCGGGTACCAGGTCGCCATCGATCTTCCTCTGATTGGGCATTTTGGCCGGCAAGTGCGCATAAGAGTAATAGGCAATCCGGTCAGGGCGGATTTCGATAATCTTCTCTAACGTTTTATGTGTTGTATTGCGGTTTTGTCCCGGCAGGCCGTAAACCAAATCAATAGCCACACTTTCAAATCCGGCATCACGGCACTGTTGTACAAAATCCTGAGTTTCCCCGAAACTTTGCTTGCGGCCAATCAGTTTCTGGGTTGCTTCATCGAAATCCTGCACTCCCATCGAAATTCGATTAAAACCATGTGACCGAAGAACCTGCAAATGTTCCGGGGTTGTGACACGGGAATCGACCTCGATGGATTTTTCGGCAGCGGATTCAAATTGAAAGATTGTTTCTGTGTTGCTTAAGAGCCGGTCAAGCTCATCGCTGGGCAAAAATGTGGGTGTGCCTCCGCCAAGGTGCCACTGAGTTACAGAAGCATCCTTCTTTAGCCGTGAACTGACCAGTTCCATTTCGCGGATCAAAAGCGCCACATATTCACGAGCGATATCGACAAGCGGCGTAATAATCACATTGCATGCGCAAAAGGCACATCGATGACGGCAAAAAGGAATATGTTGGTAAAGCGAGAGACGCGCATCAGAACCGAGATCGCTCACGGCATCCAAAAGGATGTCTCCATCAAAAGGTCCCTTCCAAACCGGCGCAGTAGGGTAGCTCGTATAACGCGGGCCCCGGCCTGCATATTTCTGCAATAGTTCAACTGGAACGTCAGACGGCCGCATAAGACTTCTCTTTCACTTCTCTAAACAGGGTTCGGACATTTTCATAGGGAGTGCCGGGAAGAATGCCATGTCCTAAATTGAAGATATATCCCCGGCAGGGATCGACTTGACTAATAACACTTTCGATTTTTTTACATAAAACTTCCGGAGGCGCGAACAGGGCCATCGGATCGAGGTTGCCTTGCAAAACAATACCATTCCCAAGCGTGCGGCGTACGTCACTCAAACGGACTCTCCAATCCACGCTCAAACAATCGGCTCCCGTTTCGGCCATGGCCTCCAAAACGCTGGAGGAGCCATTCACAAATACGATAACGTGGCCTCCATACGCATGAATCGCATCCACAATTTGCTTTTGATAGGGATGCGCGAATTTCATATATTCATCAGGCGGAAGAACACCTGCCCATGTATCGAAAATTTGAACCGCATCCGCACCCGCATCAATTTGAATTTTAAGATACCGGATCACGGTTTCAGTAATTTTTTCAAGAACCTGTGTAAACACGTCCGGCTGTTCATATAAGAAACGCCGAGTTTGCGTGAGTTCGCGCGACATACGTTCCTCGATTGTGTACGAGGCCATCGTGAACGGCGCACCTGCAAAACCGAGGATGCAATGTCCATTTCCGAGACTCTGCCTTAATAGACGAATGGACTGAGCCACGGATTCCTCGGATGTAAAATCGGGAATTTGGAGCGATTGCGCGTCGCTATCCGTTCGGACCGGATCGGCAATCCGGGGACCACCGTCTTCGCCATAAAGAATCGGCCGCCCCATGTTTTCAAGCGGAATTAAAATGTCATTAAAAACGATAACCGCATCCGGTCCAAAGGCACGGTATGGCAACAGGGATATTTCCGCTGCAATTTCCGGTTCCCGGCACATGGTCACAAAGTCATACTTTTCCTTAATCTTCATATATTCCGGCATGTACCGTCCGGCCTGGCGCATGAGCCACACCGGAGGGCGGTCGACTTCTTCATGGCGCAAGGCACAAAGAAAACGCTCGCGGGCGCTCATTTCATTCTTATTCACCATTGTCGGTCTCCAAATTTCGGCATTAATAGCCAGCGCTGTTACTGCGCGAATCGTGTCTTCGGTTCCTCTTCTTATGCCGATATCTTTTTTGCCGCTTCCAGCGCATAATACGTAATAATCAAATCGGCTCCGGCACGTTTAAGGCATACAAGCGATTCCATCATCGCCCGTTCTTCATCGAGCCATCCCCGTTCACCGGCGGCCTTAATCATCGAAAACTCACCGGAGACATTATAAGCGGCCAATGGAGCATTAAAGGTTTGTTTGGCCCGCCAAATGATATCCAAATAAGGAAGCCCCGGCTTGACCATAATCATGTCCGCGCCTTCTTCGAGATCGAGCGCGATTTCACGCATGGCCTCATCGCCGTTCGCGGGATCCATTTGATAGCTGCGCCGGTCGCCAAACGCCGGTGCGGAATCCGCCGCGTCCCGGAATGGACCATAAAACGCGGAAGCGAATTTGGCTGCATATGCAAGAATGATAGTGTCGTGAAATCCGTTGCTATCGAGACATTGCCGAATCGCTCCGATACGGCCATCCATCATATCCGAAGGTGCGACAATATCGGCGCCCGCCTCGGCATGAGATAACGCCATTTTTTGAAGGAGCGGAAGAGTTTGATCGTTATCGACATCGTGGCCCTTTAGCACTCCACAATGTCCATGATTGGTGTATTCGCAAAGGCAAACATCTGTGATAACGGCTAGTTCCGGGCAGCTTTTCTTGATCTCTCGGACCGCCGTTTGAACAACGCCATCCGGCGTATATCCGGAAGTTCCCGTTGGATCTTTGGATTCGGGAATTCCAAACAACAAAACAGCGGGAACACCGGCGTCTTGTATCTCTTTGCAGTATTCGGCAATGCGGTCCGCAGACATACGCGAATTACCGGGCATGGAGGGTATCGATACACATACATCGCGGCCCGGACATACAAACAAAGGCATGATCAAATTCGATGGACGCAAATGCGTCTCTCGGACCATGGAGCGCAAAACCTCTGTTTTACGAAGCCGTCTAAGCCTTTGTATCGGAAATGTCATGGAATGACCTCAAATCGTAATTGCCCTAAATTCCGTGAATGACGAGAATTCTGTTTTATACGGCAAACGGCCGTATCCTTCATTGAAGAGTCTACGCAGCAGGAATACTGCACTCGTCCAGAATCTCTCTTCCGCCCTGTTCCAATAAATGTTCTGCTAAATCAATCCCGATTTCACGGGCACTTTTAACCGGCCCGCGTTTTTCACCTTTAACCGCTGTTGTGCCACTGCAATGGAATATACCTGCGGTAAATACGATTTCGCCATTATCGCATCTTCCCAAACAGCCGATTGGCACATGGCAACCACCCTGCAAACGATCCAAAAATGCACGTTCGGCTTCAACTTCCGCGCGTGTCACTTCATGGTTGATTTCCCCGAGAATATCCAATGTCCGCGAATCATCCGCGCGGCATTGGATGCCCAACGCTCCCTGAGATGCGGCGGGGAGCATCACCTCAAGCGGAAATCTTTCGGCGATATGTTTTGCCAAACCGAGACGGTTTAAACCGGCTTCCGCTAATACGGCCGCATCGGGGCCGCCTTCCCCTTCGACTTTCTTTAGCCGTGTATCCAAATTTCCACGCAGGTCAATAACTGTAAGGTCCGGACGGTTTACCAAAAGTTGGGCACGGCGCCTAAGGCTGCTGGTGCCAACAGTTGCGCCTTCAGGCAATTCTTTAAGTGAGTAAGGCCCAACCAGTACATCAAATGGAGATTCACGTTCCGGAACAGCGCCGAGACATAAGCCCTCATTCATTTCGGTGGGCAAGTCTTTTAGCGAGTGAACAGCCAAATCAATTTCGCCATTCAGCAATGCGCTCTCAAGCTGTTCGGTGAATAGTCCTTTACCGCCGACTTCCGGCAAAGGCTTATCGATGATCCGGTCCCCCGTAGTCGTAATGATCTTGAGTTCGACCGGACCGAAACCGCTCTCTTCAAGCCGATCTTTTACCATATTGGATTGGCACAACGCCAGCTGACTGCCGCGAGTGCCAATTATCAATCTATTACTCATCATGCACGCCCAAAACACAGCAAACCGATTTCATGTTCTCAACCGGATGTTCTTCTTTCGCCGCTTCAACCAAATGCACGATGGGATGGCGCAGAATCTTGCGCATCAATTCCCGTGTGGCTGTCTCCACGGCCGTGAAATCATCGTGAGAAAGTTTATCACCAAGACGATCAATTTCATTGGCACGTATTTGTTCAAAATGATGTTGAAGCTCGGCAATTATCGGGGTTGCCTTATAGCTTTGGAGCCATTCTTTAAAACATGCGACTTCGCCATTGATGATTTCGCGGCACTTTTCAAGTTCGCCGCTCCGCTGCTGACGGTTCGATTCAGCGATCTCATCCAGATCATCAATGTTATAGAGCAAAACATTCTCGAAATTACCCGCAGCGGGATCGATGTCGCGCGGAACGCCCAAGTCGATCAAAACCATTTCAGACTCGCGATTTTGGGCGGCTTTGCCAACGATTTCCTCTGTGAGTACATATTCCGGGGAACTGGTCGCGGCGATAACGATATCGGTTTGGGCCATGTAGTCACAAAGTTCATCGCCAGGAAATGTCTTGCCACCGAACTCTTTTGCCAGTTTTTCGGCTTTATCAAGACTCCGGCTCGTTATGTGTATGTTCTCAATACCGCGTTTCCGTAAATTCCTGGCGGTTAAGTGACCCATCTCACCCGCACCGACCAGGATGGCGTTTTTTCCATTGAGATCGCCAAAGGCTTGTTTCGCCAGATCGCAGGCCACAAAACTGACCGACATACTTCCCTGCCCGATCCGTGTGGCCGAACGAACGCGTTTGCTAACACCGAATGAACGATGCAAAAGGCGATTCAAAAAAGGACCGTTGGCATGCTCGGTGCAACACAATTCGTACGCATCTTTAATTTGCGACACAATTTGAGTCTCACCCAATGCCAAAGAATCGAGCCCGGAACAGACCGAAAACAGATGCTCGATTGCATCCTCATCGAAATAGACATACGCGTATTGATTAAGTTCCTCAGTCTCAAATGAACGTGATTCCGCAAAAAACTGAACCAGAAAATCAGCCGCATCGCGGTTCTGGTCGTTGAAAACGACCAAGAGTTCAGTTCGATTGCATGTAGATAAGACCAAACATTCACTGATCCGATCATGCTTAATCAAGTTAAGTATTGCCTGAGCGGACTCGTCACGCGAAAAGGCCAAACGGTCTCGGATATCTACAGGAGCGGATTTGTGACTTACGCCAACAAGTACGAATTGCATCCTTATCATTGCTCAACCCAAATTGTAGGATTGGGATAATTGTCCCCAACGCGCTTAATTAGAAAGAACTGTGCCAGTCGCCGGATTGTCTTCGTACTCCAACATTACCCATTTTTGGGGGCAATCCGTACCTTGGCTCGGGGACTTTGTAATCCCGCGGCAAAGGTGCTGCGGCAAAATTGCAAAGAGTGCGGCATTTTGGAAAATTGGAGCGAAAAGGTACGATATTCACCAAGATAACGGCTTTTTTCGATGCATGAGGGAATGCTCGCCGTTCCTCTGCGTAATTCTACAAGTGAAAACACACCACCAATTTTAAGGGTTCCAGTAAATTCACTCACCCGTAAAGAAGGAGTTTCATTTTGCGGCATGGCGTGGATTCGCCTTTTGCATACCCTGGTGGCCGAAAGCCCATTTGGGCCAATCAAAGTGGCTGGTGTATCAGTGAAATAGACTATATAAGCAACGGGGAGGAGCGCATTGGAAGCTCTAATTGTCGTCTTCATCATTATCATCGTTATCGCGGCTGTTATTTATGGGCATATTCAGAAACAGAAGCGAATTAACGAACTGACTGCTTGGGCCGAATCGCACGGATTGCATTTTTCGGCCGATCCGGAATACGGTGTGGAGGAGTGTTATCCGGAATTCTCCTGTCTTAAAAAAGGATCGCGCCGGTATGCCTTCAATATCTCCAGGGGGAAGATGAACGGTCGCGGGATATGCGCTTTTGACTACCATTACGAGACATACTCGACAAACAGCAAAGGCCACCGCCAAACTCACCACCATTATTTTTCAGCGGTCGTAATCGATTCGGGGCTCCCCCTGAAGCCCTTGTTTATCCGCCCCGAAGGATTTTTCGACAAGATTACGGAGTTCTTCGGTTACGATGACATCGACTTCGAGTCGGCGGAGTTCAGCCGTAAGTTTTATGTCAAGTCGCCCGATAAACGCTGGGCATTTGACATAGTCCACCCTGAAACGATGGAATTTCTTTTAGATTCACCAACCTATACATTAGAGCTTTATAATCGTGACGTGATTGCCTATCGCGGCAAGACATTTGCACCGTTTGAATTCGATGAAGCAACGACCCTGATCGAAGGCATCTTGTCACGGTTCCCTGAGTATTTGCTTCGTGAGTTGAAAGGAGAAGAATGATGGAAATCCCATTAATCGTGGCGGGCGTATTTTTTCTTCTCGCTTTGATATGGGTTATCGGTTCCTATAACGCGCTGGTTCGTCTAACAAACATGTGCGATGAATCTTGGGCAGATATCGATACCGAGCTCAAACGCCGTTACAATTTGATTCCGAATTTAGTCGAAACGGTAAAAGGTTACGCTGCTCATGAAAAAGAGGTCCTTGAGCGTGTTATCCAGGCGCGTAACGCCGCTATCGCTAACGAAGGTTCGCCTAAAGACCAAGCACTCGATGAAAACATGTTGGCAGGATGCCTGCGCAGGCTTTTTGTTCTTGTTGAGAATTACCCTCAACTCAAAGCCAACGACAATTTTCTGCACCTGCAAAACGAGTTAACACACACCGAAGATCGGATTCAACGTTCCCGGCGCTTCTATAATGCCAATGTCCGCGATCTCAATACACGCGTTGAAGTCATCCCTTCTAATATAATCGCGGGAATGTTCGGTTTCGGGAAACGTGAGTTTTTTGAGATCGAAGATGCTATAGTCCGTGATGCCCCAAAAGTCGAAGGGATTAATTAGGAGTTCTATAATGTCTCAACAGCCGAAGATCTGTTTCCAATTATGTTTTATCGCATTTGCCATGTTGGCAATGAGTGTTTGCCGTGTTGAGGCAGGCGAACTTGTCAAAGAGAAAGATATTGTCATCTACCAAGACGACAACTTTTATAGCGCCTTCCCATCCATTGTCGTTCGTCCCTCCGGCGAGCTGTTGGTTGCTTTTCGCCGCGCACCCAACCGGCAGGTATTCGGCGAAGGCGGCAACAGCCATGTCGATCCGAACAGTTACCTTGTGCTGGTGCGGTCATCCGATAACGCACAAACCTGGTCCAAGGATCCCGAGTTGATTTTTGCTCATCCATTCGGAGGCTCTCAAGATCCTTGCATGGTTCAACTTCAGGACGGAAGTATTGTATGCAGCAGTTATGGCTGGGCCCGCGTTGGCGACAAAGTCGCCGAATCGTTTACAAAGACCATCCGCCACGGAAATTTCGTTTTTATGGGTGGCTATTTGGTACGTTCGGACAACGGCGGTGAATCGTGGACAGGCCCGTTTATTCCGCCGGTGATTCCCGGCACGGCGATCGAAAATGTCTTTGGCGATCCTTGTCCCGCGTATAATCGCGGAGCCATGTGCCAAGGCAAAAACGGACGCCTTTACTGGGCTTGCGCTTCAATTGCTCAACTGAATCCACGCCGCACAGAAGTTCATTTGCTTACATCGGACGATTCTGGGCGTACCTGGAATTACTCCTGCCCAATTGCCCAAGATGAGAAAGTCACTTTTAACGAGACTTCTTTATACGAAACTCCAAGGGGCGATCTTGTGGCCTTTTTACGGACCGCCAATTTCGAAGACCATACGGTAATTGCCCGCTCCACGGATGGCAGAAAGAGTTTTCAACCTTGGGAGGATTCCGGATTCCAGGGCCACCCACATTACGCGCTGAGGCTCCCGGATAATCGTGTGTTCTTAATCTATGGGTATCGTCATGAACCTTATGGTATCCGGGCACGCGTGCTCAATCCGGAATGCACAGATTTCAAAACGGCTGAAGAAATTGTGCTGCGTGATGACGGCGGCAGCGGCGACCTTGGCTATCCCTGGGCGGCGATGATGGCTGACGGCCGTGTGCTGGCTGCTTATTACTTCAATAAAGAAAACGGAATCCGGCACATTGCCGGCACAATCCTTAAAATCGAACCATAAGACTTCTCAGCGATGACCGAAGACGGCATCACCCCCAACTGGCGCGCCGCTCCCGAGTCGACACAACTCGCCGCAGGAGACGTGCATCTATGGTTGGTTGCCCTAAAAGCGTCGGATGACGATCTCAAACATTCATTCTCGATTCTGGATAGTATCGAACAGGAACGCGCGGATCGATTTCACTTTCAACGAGACCGTACACGTTACATTCTGTCGCATTGTGCTTTGCGGAAAATATTGGCGTTTTATACAGGTAAAAAAGAATCCAGCCTGGAATTTGAAGTCACCTCATATGGCAAACCATCGTTGGTTGGGGGTGGTTTAGAATTCAATCTCTCCCACAGTCATGAATTAGCGCTGATCGGTGTAACCCAAAACAGCCGTATCGGCGTAGATGTTGAACACTTCCGCCCGAATATCGAGTGCAAGAAACTTGCGGCACGGTTTTTCTCTGCTCCTGAAATTGAGCGATTGGACAATTTCGGAAACGAGGAAGTTATCGCCGCATTCTTCCACTGCTGGACCCGTAAAGAAGCTTATATCAAGGCCATCGGTGAAGGGCTCTCCATGCCGCTCGATAGTTTCGCGGTGTCAATCGATCCTCTAGAAACGTCTGTCCGGTTGGAAACGTTTGCAGATTCTGGTCAGGCCCAACGTTGGTCAATCCATGCATTTACGCCCATACATGACTATGCCGCCGCGGTTGCGGTTGAAATTCAAAAACCGTCATTCCAATTTTTCAATACAGTTCCGGATATGTGAATAATTTCGTTCCGTGGACTTTAGATATGACATATCTCAACCAGGGGAAGAGTACCGGCTTATGGCTTTTTGATCCGCACACTGCTACCGCTTGATTTACGAATCGTTTCACGGGGATCTTGAATACAATCGTCCGGCGAAGTGCCTTTCTTTACCTTTGTCTGTAATTCACCTGCCTCGAATCGCTGATTCTCTTTATCTCTCAAGACAAACAGTAAACTTGTACTATTAATTGATCCACCCGGTATTTTCTTTCTTCGTCTTGCCATGTTTATCTATACGCTCGCGCCAGCCGAATTACTTTATATATCCAGCCGTGAAAGTCTCACGCACTATCCCGCGCCGAGATCAATTTCGGATGAATCGCCTACATTCAGCCGTGTCATTTTTCCGCTTACTGCTGCATTTTCTCCGATGATAGATTCTTCGAGAGACGCGTGTTGCACCTCCGAGTTCTGGTTAACGATCGTATTGCTCATCATGCTCCGTTTGACATAGGAGTTCTTACCGATTGAAACATAGGGACCGATAACCGATTCATCGACTTTCGCCGATTTTGCAATATACACCGGCTCAATGATGACATTGCCATTCTTTTTGTGATCTTGCGGGTAGGTCGATAAAAGTCTTCTGTTTGTGGCCAGCAAGGTTTCGGGTTTTCCGCAATCCAGCCAAGCCTCGACTTCCAAAGGACGCATTACGACACCTTGTTCCAAAAGCATTTGCAGGGCGTCCGTAAGTTGGAATTCTCCCTTAGTCCGCAGGTTCCTTGCAACCAAAGAATCTAATGCAGCATAAAGTGTCGACATTTCCGGAAGCACGTAAATGCCCACCAAGGCCAGATTCCCAATTGGCTTATCCGGCTTCTCGACCAATCGTATAATTTGGCCATCCTGAACCTCCGCAATTCCAAAACGGCTGGGATTTGACACGGCTTTGGTGCCGATCATGATCTCCTTGGTTTCTAAAGCGCTTTTTAAGTCCGATTCGAAAATGGTGTCTCCTAAAACAATTAATCCCGGCCCATCTTTCACAATTTCTTTGGTCAGGTGGATCGCATGCCCGAGTCCGAGCAATTCACTTTGCTTGACAAATAACGATTTAAACTCACTCCGGCTTTCGACATATTCTTTAATCATATCGCCCCGGTACCCGATAACCATTACAACTTCTTCAATTCCCAGTGAACTCAATTCATCAAGAATATGTCCAACAATGGGTTTCCCGGCCACTTCAAGAAGCGCCTTAGGGGTTGTATGCGTGTGGGGGCGCAGGCGTGTTCCTTCACCTGCAACCGGGATAATCGCTTTCACCGCACTAGACTCCTTTCACTTTAAGTTATTGGATTATTCACATCTTTAATTACTTGCTTTCCATAAGAAAGCACACGATTTTGCCAAATCTACTGCCAAGGGCGTTCAAATCCTTGGCAAAGCAGGCAATTGGCACAGAACTCATGCCAACCTTGTTCTCGGCATGTGTAGTCTGTTGTACCTCTCGAGGCCACAACTTCCGAAATACCACCACCGACTTTCATAGGGCTTGTCGACTCAATAAAAACGGCGCATTCTGCGTGTTTACATTTTTTTACAATCATTATTGACTCCTTTGTCATCATAAAACGGATTGAAATCAATCCGGAATCCATAAATTTTATGCGGCGGAAATCGGCGGATAGCACAACAGTCTTGAGCCGGATTTTGCGCTACAATCAGAAGTTTTCGGTGTTCGAGTGTGAAATCGCTTCTTTCTTCAAACGAACTCCCGCGCGTTCCGCTAACGATGAACGTGCAAACTTATCACTCAAAATAATTCCATGGCCCGATATGGATTCAATCCAAATTACAGATATAACAGTTCTCTTTTGTAAATGATCATCAGGACTACGCATTACGACATATCGCAAAAACCAGCCATGGTCGTCGCATACAACATCATCCAAGTGTCCGATGGATTTGCCATGGAAAAAAATATCGGAACCTTTTAATCGGCTGAAACGAAAGTGAGTAGAAATATCATTCTCATCTCTCTTTGTGTACAAAGGTTCATGATCGTCCGAGCTGGAGAGATTATCCTGTACGCCTACCTCAGAATTTTCGTTATGAAGTGATGCATCAACGGTGTAGTACTGCGAAGATACGATCGATCGCTTGATGGATTGAACAGGAATCCATAGACCATCAGATTGATCCTCACCCGGCTCAACAACAATATAGTGTATCCGCTGTGTCTTCCCATCGAACACGAAGTCATGGATCGTGCCAAATGAGGCCTTCTCGCCATATACTTGCTCTTTGAGAATCTCCTTTGCGGCTCGCAGCATGAGCAATACTCTTGACTATTGATTTACTCGACGTGAAAAAGGCGTAACCTTTTTGCACGGGTATCTGTGTCATTCTTGACATGTTTGGTCTATAGTTAATGCAAAGGCCAGACCAAGTTTGATAATTATAGGTTTTTGAGTATCGCCGGATATGTAGATAACAAAGTGACCGGCAAAGGACAATGATGACTCGATCTTCAGGCGATATCGAGAAATTTGGGACACTTATCGGAACCAGTAAGCGCATGAAGAACGTTTATGCGCTTATCGAAAAGGCCGCCAAAGTGGATCTTCCTGTCCTTATTATGGGAGAGACGGGAACGGGCAAGGAGCTGGTAGCACGTGAAATCCACCTGCGCAGCCAACGCACAAATAAGCGTTTCATCGCTGTCAATATGAGCGCGATCCCATCTGAACTTCTTGCAAGTGAATTATTTGGACATGAAAAAGGAGCCTTTACCGGCGCAACAAGTGCGCGTGAAGGGAGATTTCAAGAGGCAAAGGGCGGAACACTCTTTCTCGATGAAATCCTTACAATGGAAGACCGCGTACAGGTCGCTTTGCTACGTGTATTAGAGGTTGGAAAATTCAGACGCGTAGGCGGGACACGCGACATTAAAACTGACGTACGTATTTTGGCAAGCGTTAACGAAGATCCTCTTAAGGCGGTAAAGGCGAAACAATTTCGTATAGATTTGTTACACCGCTTGCAGGTCATCCGTGTTCATATTCCACCCTTGAGGCGGAGGAAAAATGATATTCCTATTCTTGTGCGCCATTTTCTTAAAGATATTAGTATGGCCTATGAACATGTTTCCGATTCGGTCTCAAAAGAAGTCCTGCACATTTTGGCACGCCATGAATGGCCCGGAAATGTAAGGGAATTACGCAATGTTCTCTATCATGCAGCGGTTTCTTCTGAAGGAGGGGTGATCGAACCGAAACACCTGCCTGTGCATATATTGGACGGCGCAAACCCTTCCGATTTGCCCCAGGTTCCTGCAAAAAATACGGCATTTCCAGCGGCACAAAATGCAACTGATGATAGGCCTCCATTACAAGAAGGCATTATCTGGCCTCAGGAAGGCATCTTTTTGCCCGTAGGTTTATCGCTGAATGAAGTTCAAAAGGCGTATATTCTAAAGACTCTTTCACTCATGGGTAACAATAAAACAAAAGCGGCACAAGCATTGGGCGTGAGCAGAAAATCGCTTTATGATCGGCTAAAACGCTGGAATATTCCTGACTAAAAGAACAAAACACAACAAACATTGGCCGGTTTTGTCGAATTGTATGTACATAGGCAAAACTGTTTGCCCTCCTTCTATACACGATATTCAATTCAAAAACAGTAATAATCATTTGCATCATTAAAAACAATGTTTGCAAATTTTCTTTAATTTCAACAAAAACAACTCCTTGCGCCATCCTGCAATTCATACATTTACCAACCGGCATGGTTCTTGCACTATAACGCTACCGAAAGTATGCAAAAGTGCATCAACAAGTTTGGGATGTTTAATTGCAGTAGATACCGAACTCATCACATAAAGAATGAGGAACAAATAATATGAATCGTGAAGAAAATATCGAAAGCAATAAACCGGAATATACAGAGTGGCAGATATCTGATTTTGCATCTGAATCAATAATGGTTGAATCGCCGGAACATACTGCGGTTGAATCCAATTCCGTAAATACAACGGAAATTGCAAACAATGCTCCGGTTCATGAAATTATCACTGTTTCTAACCCCAAGCGCCGTAATGCCATTTCAAAACAGAAGAAACTCTATATCGCCATGTTTAGCATCCATGGTCTTGTGCGAGGCAACAATCTTGAATTAGGCCGCGATGCAGATACCGGCGGTCAAATCAAATATGTTGTGGAACTGGCCCACGCTCTATCCGAACGTTCTGATGTTGAGCGGGTTGATCTCTTTACCCGTCAGGTATTCGATTCAAAAATCGATCTATCTTATGCAGAGCCTGAAGAGCAGATCGCACCTTGTGCATGGATTGTCCGCGCTCCCTGCGGTCCCCGCCGCTACCTACGCAAAGAGGTTTTATGGCCTCATCTCGATCAGTTTGCCGATCAAGTACTGAAACATTTCCGCCGTATCGGGCGATTGCCTGATATTCTTCACGGCCATTATGCGGACGCCGGTTATGTTGCCTCGCGGCTTTCGAACTTGTTGGGTATACCGATGGTCTTTACCGGGCATTCATTGGGGCGTGTTAAAAAAGCCCGTCTTTTGGAAAAGGGGATTAAAAAAGAACGCATATCGGCAAGGTATAACATCAACATAAGAATTGAAGCCGAAGAGAATGCGCTTGAAACCGCTTCACTGGTTGTTGCGAGTACAAATCAGGAAGTAAAGGAACAGTACTCTATCTATGAGCATTATCAGCCAAACCGGAAAGTTGTAATTCCGCCTGGAATCGACCTTGAGCGTTTTCATGCGCCAAGACGGCTCGAACATAATCGATCCACAATGCAAAAACTTCAACGCTTTTTGCAAAATCCCGCCAAACCAATGATTCTGGCGCTTTCACGTCCGGATGAACGCAAGAATATTACAGGATTGATTCGGGCCTATGCTGAAAACTCATATCTCAAAGACAATACCAATCTCGTCATTGTCGCCGGAACACGGGATGATATTGAAACGATGGATTCCGGTTCTCGTGATGTATTGAAAGAAATCTTATATCTGATCGACAAATACGATCTCTATGGTTCCGTTGCCTACCCCAAACATCATGAGCAAGACGACATTCCTTCGTTTTATCGGGCGGCGGCAAAAACCAAAGGTGTCTTTGTCAATCCTGCGCTTACAGAACCTTTCGGAATTACGCTGCTTGAAGCATCAGCTTCCGGTGTTCCCATTGTCGCAACACATGATGGTGGGCCATCTGATATCATTGGCAATTGTGAAAACGGATGCCTTGTGGATCCGCTTGATCACAAAAAGATAAGTGAAGAAATCGTGGCTATCGTTTCGAATCCATCTCAATGGAAATCCTACTCAAAAAATGGATTGCGCGGGGTCAAACGCCATTACTCATGGTCCGGTCACGCCCAAACCTATTGCCAAAAAATCCGGAAATTGGTGAAACCGAAGCGCACGAAAAACGTCTTGGTGCCTTCCGGGAAACGTTTGCTGGAAGCAAACCGCCTGCTGATCACCGATATCGATGACACTTTGCTTATCAATCAGAACTCGCGTGAAGATAAGGCTAAGGCCCAAGAAGCCTTGCATGAATTATTAAGACGAATGAGTGAGAGTCCCTTAAAAGTCGGGTTCGGGATTGCGACCGGCCGGAGTGTTGAGAGCGCTCTGCAAGTCTTAGAGGAGTGGAATGTCCCCCGTCCGGATATTCTCATCACTTCGGTCGGCAGTGAAATCCACTATGGCGCTCAGATGGAGATGGATGACCGTTGGCCTCAACATATTCGCCACCGGTGGCAGCCGGATCGTTTGCGGGAATGTTTAAAGGATATACCGGGAATAACATTACAGCCCGATGAAAACCAACGTCCTTTTAAGGTCAGCTATTATGTCGATTCCGAAAAAGCACCGGCCAGACGCGAGATTGTCCGGCATATTCGGAAACACAAACTGCATACACGGGTCATCTATTCCCACAATCAGTTCCTCGACCTGTTACCACAACGCGCCTCGAAGGGGCTCGCAATTTGGTATCTCGCCAACCGGTGGGGAATACCCATGGAGTGGATTCTGGTCGCCGGGGATTCCGGCAATGATGAAGACATGCTGACAAGCAGCGCGCTTGGTGTTGTCGTCGGCAATTACAGTTCCGAATTAGAGAAACTCAAATCGAATCCCAACATCTATTTTGCCCAAAGCGACTGTGCCTCGGGTATCCTGGAAGGCGTGGAGCATTACGGATTTCTGCAACCCAAGGTAGACGATCCGGAAGAAATCGCCGCATAGGCGGGAAGGGATATGTTCGGTCAAACACCAAAATTCGCAGGCACAACTCGAAAACACCTGTTCCCAACAAATCTGTTGGCAACAGTTTTGTTAGGAAATGGCGATGGTTTAAGCCATCATTCTCGATAGATTTTCTCACATCGTTCAAACCTCATCCGGGACCATAAATGGTTCGCGGTAATTGCGCTTTAAGAAACGGTTGGCCTGGGATGCGCCGTGGCCAATGAATTTCTCTGTTTTGGGATCAAATTCCAACGTGTGGCCCAGCCGGTAGGCGATATTCGCCATGTGGACCATCGTCGCGGAGATGTGGCCTTCGAGGATGTATGCGTTGAGGTTATCCAGATTGCGGCTACAGACAGTCTCGATAAAATTCCGATAATGGTTCAGGTCGTTCTCTTCAAAGTCCGGCCTCGGTCCTGATGCGATTGGCGCATTTTCAGGCGCTGCTGTTCCGGAAATTGAGTTATCGCCAATTACACCAAGACGCGGCATCCAATTGGCAAGTTCTTGGTTCTGATCCATATGTTGCGGCGCGGAACCGCCCCAATTCGCGCCGGCCAAATAGCCTTTTGAACCATAGTATAAATTCCCCAATTGCACGCCTTGTTCGGCGTTGGTGAAACGTCCCCTTGTTTCACAAATAATGGTCTTTCCGTCCTCATAAGTGAACGTAGCATTTTGCGTGTTGGGCGTTTCTCCCTGATCTTCATAACCGAACCGCCCGCCCGTGCAGCTGACTTTGACCGGAAGTCCTTTGCCCATCCCCCATCGTGCAAGATCAATTTCATGCACCGCCTGATTGCCTATATCACCATTCCCGAAATTCCAAAACCAATGCCAGTTATAGTGAACCAAATTGGCGTGGTAAGGCTGTTTTTGAGCGGGCCCCAGCCACTGATCGAAATTGAGATACTCGGGCGGTGCACCTGTTTCTTTAAAACCGATTGAGTCTCTTCGTTTATAACAGAGCGCTCTGGCCATATACACATCGCCAATTGCGCCATTCTGCAATTCATTTATGGCATTCTGTATATGCGGAAAAGACCGAGCTTGTGTTCCGACTTGTACGATACGTCCGTATTTCCGTGCCGCCTCCACCATCTTGCGGCCTTCATCGATGCACCAGGAGACAGGCTTTTCAACATAAACATCTTTTCCCGCCTGACAGGACCAAATCGTTACCAGGGCATGCCAGTGGTTAGGTGTGGCAATGGAAACCGCATCGATGGAATCATCTTCGAGCAGTTTGCGGATATCCCGGAACAACGCCGGTTTTGTGCCTTGAATCGAATTCAATTCTTCGGCGCGTTCATTCAGGATATGTTCATCGACATCGCATAGAGCAGCGACTTCTACACCCAGGTTTCGCAGTTCTACATAACTTTTCATATGCCAACGCCCGCGTCCCCGCAATCCCACACAAGCCACACGAACTCGCTCGTTGGCTCCTAAAACCTTGTTGGCCGCCGTGCTGACAGCGCCTGCCATAACCGTGCCCATACCGATTTGCGAGGTTTTTTTTAGGAATTTGCGCCGGCTGACTTGCTCCATTCTCCACTCTCCCACTGCGATTTGAGACCGCTCCCCCAATGATCAAAACGATGCTGCCACATACTTGCTTGGATCGGTGAGACTTCAAGCTGACTCCTTAATCCCGGAAAATCAAGTGCATTGAGTTGTATACGGTCATGTATTTCTATTCCATATTTCTGTAAAAAAATCATTTATTGCATCAATTTTCTGGATTATACTAGAGGTGGTTTTATAACACTTTTCCTAAAATCTGAGGCTATACCAAGCCAACACGGAAGGTGCAAAACCAGCGGCGAATTCCGCCGTGGACCTGACGCCTAACGGCTCACGATTTCGAGGTGTATTTATTAGATATTCCTAATCAGCACCCTGCAAGGCAGAGTGCCGATAGTCGATTCGGCTTGTGGTGACTTTGCCCTTGATTTTCAAGACAGTCGCTCCCACCCGTGACCGGGTAGGACCTGACGCCTACCGGCCCACGATTTCGGAGTGTGGGAAGAAGATAAAGTTGGGAGGCACCCCGCAAGGCAGAGTGCAGATAGTCGATTCGGCTCGTGGAGATATTGCCCTTGATTTTCAAGACAGTCGCTCCCACCCGTGACCGGGTAGGACCTGACGCCTACCGGCCCACGATTTCGGAGAGTGGGTAGAAGATAAAGTTGGGAGGCACCCTGCAAGGCAGAGTGCCGATAGACGATTCAGCTTGTGGTGACTTTGCTCTTGATTTTCAAGACAGTCGCTCCCCGTGCCCATCTATGAGCCAGCGTTTTGAAACCATTTCTAATGCCCAAAGGCTAGAATTATGATGATCTTAAATCACAAAAAATCCCCAGCAAAAAAACTGCCGCACAAGTTCTTATGTAACATTCCGGCTTCTATATCGTTTCTGTGTTGTCTTGTCCCCACAGTCTTTGCGGAACCGCCTATCGATATCAGTTCGCGGTTGGAACTATTTGTCGATGAATATTTGATCCAATCCATGAATGGCGTTGAGAGGATTTTGCATTCCCCCATTCCCCGTGAAATCGTTATGGAGCATGGTGAACCCTGGGAAGGCAGCGGGACCGGTTATCACACCATTTTCCGAGATGGAGATATCTACCGTATGTATTACAAGGCGTGGCACTTGGCGGTGAGCGACGATGGCTTGGATCTACCCCACGACACGCTGGCCGGTTATGCCGAGAGCCGGGATGGGATTCACTGGAACAAACCCAATCTCGGCCTGTTTGAATTTAATGGCGTGAAAGAAAACAATTTGGTTTGGGTTGGACCGGGGTCGCATGATTTCACACCGTTTTTGGACACCAATCCGGACTGTCAACCGGAGGCCAAATACAAAGCGGTCGCACTCGGCACCGGCGGACTGATTGCTTTTCAGTCTCCGGATGGCCTTCATTGGTCTCTCTTGGTTGAAGAACCGATTATTACCAAGGGTGCGTTTGACACGCAGAACCTGGCATTTTGGGATACTGAGCGAGCCGAGTATCGCGTTTATATACGAGATTTTCATAAAGATGCCGAAGGAAAATCATCCCGCAGAGATATCCGTACGGCCACGTCTACGGATTTTGTTCACTGGAGCGATCCGGTTTGGCTGGAGTACCCGGGTTCCTCACCCGCGCAGCTCTATACCAACCAAATCGCACCCTATTACCGCGCGCCGCACATTTTTATCGGTTTTCCGGCGCGTTATATCGAACGCGGTTGGTCCGATTCCATGAAGCTCCTGCCGCATCCCGCTCACCGCCGTCTGCGCGCCGATGTCTCCGAGCGTTATGGTGTGGCGCTCACCGATTCATTGTTTATGAGCAGCCGTGATGGAAGAGTATTTCATCGTTGGGATGAGGCGTTCCTTCGACCGGGGCTCCGGCCCATCGATAATTGGGCATATGGCGATAATTATATTGCCTGGCACGTTGTTGAAACAGAATCGAGCATTTCCGGCGCGCCAAATGAGCTTTCTCTTTATGCAACCGAAAGCTATTGGACCGGACAAAGCAGCCGTTTGCGCCGTTATACTTTGCGTATGGATGGCTTTGTTTCACTCCATGCGGGCGCCCGCCAAGGGCAATGGATAACCAAGCCGGTGCAGTATGATGGCCGGGAATTGGTATTAAATTTCTCAACTTCGGCCGCAGGTACAATTTATGTGGAAATACTCGATTCTTCGGGCAAGGCACTTGCGCAATCCACAGAAATCTTCGGAGATGAAATCGAACGGGTAGTCACCTGGAAGGATACAACCGATATCAGCAAATTTGCCCGGTCGCCGATACAACTTCGCTTTCAAATGCAAGACGCTGATTTGTATGCATTACACTTTCGCTGATGGATGCGAGGTGTTGGCTAATGCAGTAACAAAGCCATTCTATTTGCAGCATTGTTGGCTGAAAGAACCGGATAATGTGAACCGCGATGATTTCACCGGATTCAAAGTGAGAGAGTGACATGCCTGAGCAATCCCAAAAAGCCGAAACCATCGGAGAGAGCGTGGAGAGCCTGAAACGGTCGATTCAAAGATTACGAGCAATTGCGATTGTGGCTCTGGTCCTGTCCGCATCAAGCTTATATATGCTGTACCATTTCACAACCCGGGATTCTATCGAGGCGCAGCATTTCATTTTGGTAGATCGTGAAGGGAACCGCCGCGGCTCGTTCGGACTGGCTTTGAACGGTGACACACCCCTTTTAAGTATGCTCGATAAAGAGAATGAGCCGGCCATTACTTTGGCGGTATGGGGGGATGGTGATACGCCCAGGCTGATTATGGCGAATGGTAAAGAGTCCATGATCCGGCTTTGTGCGCTTGAACGAGGTCCGGCCATTACTTTGTATGCACAGGATCAGCATCCTGCAGTCGAAATCAAAGTCACCGAAAATGCTCCGCAGTTTTCGATGGAGGATGGCTCAAGGCGAATCGCAAATCAGCAAAATGCAGAGAATTAGGGATGTCTGACGGGGATGACGCCAATTTCCCCGATTACAGGAACTTCTGTATCTGCTAAGATCCTTGTGTCTAGAACGCTTTGAACCGCCGATTTGATCTGCGATTTGAAAAAGGAGAAATGTAAATGAAACAACAAAACCGACGGAAGTTCTTAAAACAGGTAGCCGGAGGAGCAGGAGTACTGGCAGGATTTACGATTTCCGGCTGCAAGTCTTCCGCACGTGTGATCGGCGCCAATGACACAATTCGCGTTGCGGTATGCGGCATCAACGGCCAGGGCCGGACGCATATGAAGGCTTACACAACGATGAAAGGTGCGGAAGTTTCGCACTTTGTCGATATCGATACACGGCTGTATGAGTCTCGTACCGAGCTCGTTAAAGAAGCCGGGGGAAGACGCCCGATTTTCGTGCAGGATATCCGGCGGGCGCTGGAAGACGACAGCATCGATGCGATTTCGATTGCTGTCCCTAACCACTGGCATTCACTCATGACAATTTGGGCCTGCCAGGCAGGTAAAGATGTTTATGTAGAAAAACCAATCAGCCACAATATTTATGAAGGCCGTAAGGTGGTCGAAGCCGCGCGCAAGTACGGCCGTATTGTTCAACACGGAACCCAAAACCGGTCCGATGAAGATTGGTGCAAGATGGTGGCCGCCGTAGCCAGCGGAAAGTACGGCAAACTTCTGATTTCGTACGGCTGGGCGAGCAAGACACGTGAAAGCATCGGTTTTGCCCAGCCGGAAACGCCGCCCAAAGAGATCGATTTCAATCTTTGGCTTGGACCGGCACAGGTTGAACCCTTCCACAAGAATCTGGTCCATTACAACTGGCATTGGTTCTGGAACTTCGGCAATGGCGAAATCGGCAACCAGGGTGTGCACCAAATGGATGTGGCCCGCTGGGCTATCACAGAAGCCACAGGCAAGGTTGGCCCCAAAACCATCATCAGCATGGGCGGACGTTATGGTTATGAAGACCAAGGTCAAACCCCGAATACCCAGCTGACGATCATGGATTTTGATGGTGTCAAACTCTTCTTTGAGGACTACGGCCGCGTGAATCAAGATACGCGTAAAGTCACCAACGAGTTCTTTACAACCGAAGGTGTGATTAAGCAAAACAGGTTCTTCCCCAAAGGTAAAGGCGAAGGAGAGCCGCTCGAAGATGTTGAGTTCACCTGCTATCCCGGCAAAGCCTTTGGCAACTTCATCAACTGCGTACGCAGCCGGAAACGGAAGGAACTGAACGCTGAAGCCCTTAAAGGCCACCGTTCGGCGGCACTCTGCCATCTCGGCAATACGTCCTATCGCCTTGGTGAGCCGACACCATTCCGTAAAACAAGCGATCTGATACTCGATGACAAAGATTCGCTGGAAACTTTCATGGAAATGAAAGAGCATCTTCGCGAAGCGACAAATATGGACTTGAATAGCGGTACATACCGCTTAGGCCGCGTGCTGACATACAATGCGAAAAAGGAAAAATATGTCGGCGACGCCGAAGCCAACCAGTACTTGACACGCAACTACCGGGCGCCTTTTGTTGTGGCCTAAACACCGGGCTGTTCCGGTATAACTTGAATTCAATACGGTCGAAAAGGCGGCGTTCTATCCGCCGCCTACCGTCCCTCCGCTTTCCCAACCTAGTATCCCGCCGTTCGTAAACGTTTTAGCTCCTGCACTTGCATAAAATTCTGGTTATTGAGCGTAACACTACCATTCCAATGACCGTTATAAGATGCAGCCATGAATCGAATCGGCTCATTGTCCATCTTCCTGGTGTTTCTCGCGTTCTATCCGGGCGGCGCTCAGGCGTGGCTCCGGCCATGCTATGCAGATGCCACGGTGGTTGAGCGCTCCGAATTGATTGTTGTGGCACATATCAAAGTGGGTAGCGTTGAATACATTCCGAGAGAAGCGACGCAAGCAGAACATGCCGGTTGGGTGCATCACGCGACTCTTACAATAACAGAAGTATTGAAAGGCCAATGCGATAATGAAGAAATCCCTATCATCATCCATTTCGGTTTGACGCCTATTGTAGAGGGGTACGCCAGAGGCCAAAAATATTGGATAACCTACGGCGCTCCTGAAAGAACGTTTCCAAAAGATATTATTGAGATTTACGATACCGGTAACAGCGCTTCAGGAGGCCCACCGCTTGTAAAGGATGCCAAAGAAGACAATCTTTGGTTTTTGCGCAGATTAAAAGGTATATATGGTCGCGAGCCGGGTTCTGGCAATTACGGCATAACCGATCCCGAAGATCTGCGGTCTTTGAAATTGAAAGAGTATTTTCTTCTGTATTTGACTGATAATCCGGAGGCCGCTGTGAAAGAATACGCCTCCAATCATCCTGAGATGGCCGGAGTCATCCAAAACTATTTGGACCACCTTGAAGTTCAGCGAATTATGCAAATTAACGATTTGGAAGAACGATTCAATCGCCTGCTTCCCTATTTCCTCAATCAGATAAGATGGGGGCACGAATTTGAAGCGCAAAATGGGATACTCACATGTGGAGATATTGTCGAGAAGGGTCTGAAACCAATTTATGAAGATCCTCAGTATATTGGATTTCGAAACGATATAATGTGGATATGGCGGAGGATGGGATTTGTCGAGTCCCCAATAAAATCAGTTTGGATTGAAAATACTGGGGGTGATAAGTCCATACTTCACGAGACAGGGACGGGTTCAGCCGATACGAAAGATTGAATAACTGCGCCCCTTCGGCGTCCTAGACAAATTGTCCCCCGGCCATTGTAAGGAAAATCGATGAACCGAACCGGCTTTTTATCCATCTTCCTGCTGTTTCTCGCGTTCTATCCGGGCGGCGCTCAAACTGAGATCAGGCCTCATTATGACGATGCCACGGTGGTTGAGCGCTCCGAATTGATTGTTGTGGCACATATCAAAGTGGGTAGCGTTGAATACATTCCCGACGAAACACCGGGAAAAGGCCTGAGTTGGGTGCATCACGCGACTCTTACAATAACCGAAGTATTGAAAGGCCAGTGTGATAATGAAGAAATCCCCATCATCATCCATTTCGGTTTGACGCCTATTGTAGAGGGGTACGCCAGGGGTAAAAAATATTGGACGATTTATGAATGTCTTGGGAAAAAAGTGCCCAAAAACAACATCCAAATTCTCGATACCGGAAACAGCCATAAAAGTTTCATCCCACTCATAGAGAATGCCGAGAAAAACAACCTCTGGTTCTTGCGCAGATTGAAAAGTATCCATGGGAAAGAATCCGGTCCTTATAATTACGGCATCCACGATCCCGAAGATCTGCGTCCCATAAAAATGAAAGAGTACTTGCTTCTGTATTTGACGGATAATCCGGAAACCGCTGTGAAAGAATACGCTCTCTCGCACCCCGAGGTAGCGGAAGCGGTTCAGAATTACCTGGATCATCTTGAAGTTCAGCGAATTATGAAGATCGACGATCCGGAAGAACGATACAATCGTCTGCTTCCCTATTACTTAAAGCGTACGATCTGGAGCACGGATTTTGAAGCAAAAAACGGGATCATCACGTGTGGGGCTATCGCCGGGGAACGGCTGAAAGAAGTCTATGACGATCCACAGTATCATTTCCTTCGGAACGAAATTGTGCGAATGTGGTGGGATATGGGATTTGTCGAATCCCCAATAAAATCAGATCGGATTGAAAGTACTGGGGGTGATAAGCCCAGGCCGGACGAGACAGGGACAGGCTCAGCCGATGCGAAACATTGAATAACTGCGCCCCATCAGCGTCCTAGACAACCACGCCTAAAATGGCCAATAATGTCCTAAGCAATCAAATAGCAACAACCAGCTGATTCAAGCGTGGATGGTAAAATGCGCCGCAAGGGTTTTACATTAATCGAACTTTTAATCGTGGTTGCGATCATCGGTATTCTGGCGGCAATTGCTGTACCCAATTTTCTAAATGCTCAAGTCCGCGCGAAGATCGCCCGTGTCCAATCGGACATCAAAACATTGGCCACCGCCATCCTCACCTACTATACGGATCATAATGACGTGCCAGCGGATTTTAATACCGGCCCCTGGCCGAGCTATCAAATTGGCGATATCCCGGTTCTCACGACACCGATCGCATATATCGCAGCCTATCCGGTCGATCCGTTTAATCATTATGCGGAAGTCCCCGGAGCCAGCCATGTTCCAAGCCCCAACCGCTACTATTCGTCCGAATATTACAGCAGAAAAGGATGCCTGGGGGCTGGTTGGGATCCATTCGCCGGGCCCAATGAGTTGAATGGAAACGGCGATTTCAGAAACCGTAAGGCTTTCGTCTATTCCATCGGCCCCTCACGCCAACGCTATTTCCCTGATGAAGGTTGGTACCGGGGCGCATGGCATCGCGATTACGATGCCACCAATGGATTAAAATCATTTGGCTCAATTCGCCGGTTTATTCCATGAATTTTCCAAAGTTCACTTTCATTATACATATTCGCGTTTGCGAGCATGTGTAACGAATTAAAAACCGCATGTTGTGGTACACAGTTGCATCAAACCCTTTTGCTGCCCCAGGTCATGAGTCCACCTGCAACGATTAACGCAACGCTGAAGAACAAATTCAGCCCAAATGCAAGACTTCCGGAAATCCACGGCAGAACGACAAGCAACATCAATCCGATAAACAGAACGGAAATACCAACAACAAAGAAAGGCGAAAGAATCGTCGCGCCTTCGGCCGCAACCGGATGATCTTGTTCGAGTTCTCCAATCGGAGTAGCCAACAGCTGATGAAAAGGCTCCGTGCGGTCACGTTCGGCGGCGCTCATGGGCTTAAGTAAACTGACAACAAGCATCACTACAAATGTAGTCAAAGCGTTGCAGGCAAACAGTACGACTTCCATTTTTAGGATAAGGCTGCCAATCAGGATTTCATCCTTCTCCGGATTCCAGGTTATCCCGAAGATTTGCGTCTCCTTTCCTTCAGGCAGCAAATGATAGAAGACGACATACAATCCCACGCCCATGGCCAAACCACAGCAAAAGCCGCAAATCGCGCTGAGATTGGTGACTTTTTTGGAAAGTAAACCAAGAATCATCGGCACCGCAACCGGAGCCGTGGCAATGCCAAACAGCGTCACCATGGTTTTGAACAAATCCTTGCCGGTCCCCCCCGACATTAGGAAAGCAGTGCCCAAAGCAAACAAACCGATCAGCAATGTCGTTATCCGGCCCACAAGAACCAACTCTTTGTCGGAAGCCTTGGGGCGCACCAAACGGCGGTAAACATCATTGGTGAGCACACCGGCGCAGGCATTGTAGTCGCTGCTCAACATAGACATCGTGGCAGCAAACATGGCCGCAATAACAAGCCCCAACATGCCAGCCGGAAGCAGCATGACACACAATGTCGGGTATACATCTTTATCAGGAATACCGGTAATGAAATTAGCCGCCGCCATGGCCGGGAGAAACATCAAAGGCGGAATGATGATATTAAGAACAACGACAAACCAGCCAACTTTTGAGGCTTCTTTCTCATCCTTAACACAATAGTAGCGCTGGATCAGCGGCCATTTGACACTACTCCATGCCAAACAGTATAGAAGCGCAAGTAAGACCACATAGATCCAATTAAATTCCGCATTTGTGAAATTGAAAAATCCTTCGGTTTGAAACAGCTGTCCGACACCGCCCGCTCTGGCTATCGAAAGAGGAAGGAGAACCAAAATCGCAACAGTCATAACGATAAACTGTACAAAGTCCGTTACCGCAACCGCCCAAAGACCTCCCATAAAGGTATAGAGAAGAATAATCAGGCCGGAACCCAACATGCTATACGTCATCGGCAATCCCAAACCGACCGAAATGAAGGTTCCAATAGAGACCAATTTGAGGCCATCATCAACCATGATGACAGGAACTCCCTGCCAGGCGAACAATTGGCGAAGCGCCGGGCTATAGCGGTTCTCAAGATATTCAACAGGACTATCGATCCGCGCACGGCGCCACTTTTTCGCGAACAATACAACGCTGAAAATTGTCGCCGGAACAGTTACCCAGTAAAGCGTTACCGCAACCCAGCCATACCGGTAGGCGAGAGCGGAATAAATAACGAAAGCAAAAACACTGAAACTGCTCATAAAGAATGAAGCACCGCTCAGCCACCACGGAATATCATTGCCACCACTAAAGTAGTCTTTCATTCCGCGCATGAAGCGGTAGAAATACACGCCAATTCCCAGCATCAGGATGAAATAGCCGAACAACATGATGTAGTCCGGAGTCTGTATGTGTCCTTGCGACGGATCCATCTCTCTTCATTCTCCTTCCCAAAGGCTTAACCGGCTTCCCCTTATCGATCAGACGCTTCAGTTCTGCCAATCCATTGAACCGAAATCATTGAATTCAAAGACAGGATATCACAACCAATCACAAGCCATAACTTTTGCCTGAGAAGTGTAATTTACTACATGACCGTCAGGGTGACAGGGGGAGAATTCGTATTATGGAATAATGCTATCAAGGCCAACCCCTGCACGTTGCCACATCTGTTGGAGGGACTATAATTAACGGGGCTGCATGCGCAGGGGACAGCACCAGTTACCTCAATTCGAGTACAGGAGTCGGCAATGAATGCAGGTAAAATGGATCGAAGGATATTCTTGATGGGGGCAGCGGCGGCAGCCGTATCATGCGGGACAATGAGGAATCGTACAACTTACGTTTCTCCGAACGAGAAACTCAATACGGCTCACATTGGAGTGATGGGCAAGGGGCAGGGGCACCTTAAACATTGCCATGATTTCGAGAATGTGGTCGCCTTATGCGATGTCGATAAAAGGTATCTGGATATAGGGCACGAACGCTATCCCAATGCAAGAATGTTTCGAGATTTTCGGGTTATGCTGGAGAAAATGCCCGAAATTGATGCCGTTGTGATTGCCACACCGGATAATACACATGCCGTTGCCGCCATGGCGGCCATGCAACACGGTAAACACGTCTATGTTGAAAAACCCTTGACCTATTGTATCTCCGAAACACGTATGCTCACCCACGCAGCCCGCAAATACAACGTGGCAACACAGATGGGGAATCAGGGCCATTCTTTGGATTGCATGCGCGCACTTTGCGAAATGATTTGGAGCGATGTGATCGGCGCGGTGCATGAAGTACATTGTTGGACGGACAGACCGATTTGGCCGCAGGGGATTTCTGATCCTCTTCCGGCTCAGCCTGTGCCTGATTACCTCGATTGGGATTTGTGGTTAGGACCCGCCCATGAACGCCCTTATAACGAAGGTTACCATCCTGATAACTGGAGAGGTTGGTTCGATTTTGGCACCGGCGCTCTTGGTGACATCGGTTGTCACACAATGACTACGCCCTTTAAAGTGCTGGATTTATATGCACCAACCCGAGTCGAATGTATTAAAATTGAGGGGCAGAATCATCAAACTTATCCCCTAAAATCGATTATCCGATATGAATTTCCGGAACGAAAGAAGGGCAGGAAGACTCTGCCGCCCGTGTCGTTGTATTGGTATGACGGCGGCCTCAAACCGCCGCCGCCGGAGGGTGTTCCTGAAGAAAATCATCCATGCGCCAGTTCAAACGGTATTTTATTCTATGGAAGTAATGGTTGTATCGAATGCGGAGGGAATGGCGAAAATCCCCAATTTTTGCTGCACGCACTCATGAATGATTACGTCAAACCCGAACCGGTCCTTGAACGCATTCCAAATGAAGACCACCGCACCAATTGGACCACCGCATGCAAAGGCGGGAAACCGGCCTGCTCCAATTTCGATTTCGCCGGACCTTTGACCGAGGCTGTGCTACTCGGAAATATAGCCTTGAGAGCCAGACAGCCGATTGAATGGGATACAAAGAAAATGAAAGTCACAAATGTACCCGAAGCCAATCGGTTGGTGACGCGAATTTATCGTCCAGGCTGGAATCCTCTGTGATTTTTTTACGGAACCCGCACCTGAAAAACATCCGAATCCAAGAACGATAACGGAGAGATCAAATGTCCGAAGTAAACTGCAAAAGAATGCCAATCGTATGCATTTTAATCCTATGCATTTCTCTCATGGCCGGCGCTGCAGGCAATCAATCCGATAAAGACATCGATTTTCTTGGACGATGGGAAATTATGCTTGATGCAACAGAAACCCAGAGCACCAAAAATTCCTGCTGGCTCGAAATATCCAAGAAGGACAAAGGACTTGATGCGAGAATGCTGTGGCGCTGGGGAAGTCCGCTAGATGTGGATTCAGCGCAGGTTCGAGACGGCGAACTCGAGTTGGTACAGACTCAAAACCACGAGAACAAACCCTATAGCGTGATCTACCGCGCAAGGATCGAATATGGGCACATCGTGGGTCTCGTGACCTATCCCTGGGATGGTTCCCGGCACCATTTTTGGGGCCGTCCCTGGAAAGGCGATTCTTCTGGCCAGGGAGAAAAATGGGGCGAACCGGTCGATCTATTTAATGGGATAGATTTGAGTAACTGGAGACTGCGGAATCCTGCTGTTCAATCGAAGTGGTATGTCGAAGACGGCGTCATGACGAATATTGTGAAAGATGTCAATCTTGTTACCGAACAAGTTTTCGATGATTTTAAACTTGAAGTCGAATTCAAATTAGACAAAGGAAGCAATAGCGGTGTCTACCTGCGAGGCCGTTACGAAGTCTCACTGTTGGAAGACTACAACCGCCCTCCAACGCTTACCGGAAACGGCGCAATCTATGGCCGAATTCAACCAACAGAGAACGCCAGCAAACCGGCCGGTGAGTGGCAGAAATTCGAAGCCACGCTGATTGGACGGCAAGTAACCGTAGTACTGAATGGCAAAAAGATTATCGACAACCAAATAATTGAAGGCATCACCGGTGGTGCACTTTCCAGCGCAGAATCAACACCCGGTCCGATCCTTATACAAGGGGATCACGGTAAGGTTTACTTCCGAAAAATCCGTCTCACTCCCCTGCTCCATGAATAATAGATTCTCCTTTTTCTGTATTGTTATTAGGAGTGGTTTCAAAACTCCTTTCCAAAAAAATAAGGCTTTACCAAGCTGATGCGGATGGTGCAAAAGCAGCGGCTCATCAGGAGATTCGCCCTCCCTCGACCATTCTTAGCCTGGAGTTTTGAAACCAGTTCTGGGATTTTCGGTAAAGACAAGGTAAGCATAAGCTGCTATATTTAGGAGTTACTAAAATTATTTCAACAGCAATTCAGCGGGAAGATATGGAGGCGATGTGGATGAATCCTTTTCAGATCAAATTTGTAGTCTCTACCTTGCTATTGTTGAATATTGCAGCCAATCCCGAACACGTATCGGCTGATAGAACAAGCAAACCGGCGGTTCTCAAAGGTGCTCAGGGTGTGGAGGCGGTTTTTGAAGAACAGGATTCGTACTATCGTTGGGCCGCATATCAAGACATCGCATCAGGCAACCGCTGGGATATTTCAGGACCTCTCCTCAGTTTTCAGACTGCGGATGGAACCGTTGGCAGTATTGGTGGGGCCGGATTCACAAAATTGACGCAACAAGACTCACAAGTTGTGCTTGAAGCGGACCTTTCTAATCCCCCCATTCGGATCAAACAGACATTCTCTTTCTGTGCCGATGGCCGGACACTCCGTATCCAAACATCTCTACGGGCCTCAGACAAACCGATCTTTATTCAGAGAATTAGATTATTGGAAATTACAGTACGTGGCGAGAAACTGAGGCTTACCGGTCCTGAGTTCGTTTCATGCCCAATCTTTGGAGAAGATATTTTTGCAGGAATTGAACATCCATCGGCTCACTGTCATGTAGATGGCAGTTCCCTTTCATTGGAGCAGCCAATACACAAATCAATCGGACAGGAATGGGTGGATTTGCCTCCGGCGGTATTTGGTTCCGCATCGGAAGCTGATTCTAGTGTCGCAGGAAATGAAGCGCTTCGTTACGCCTTTATACGCTATCTTAATACGGTCCGTGTCAAACCACAGGATATGCACGTTCACTACAATGATTGGTGGACCGCACCCGTGCCTTCATCAAGCGACTTTGTTTTTAATAATATTGCCGAATTAAGGAAAGGTCTTTATGACCCCTATAACTTCTTTTTCGACTCATACGCTTTGGATGCAGGCTGGTCGGATGTTAATTCCGTTTGGGAAATTGACAAGAGACATTTTCCCGATGGTTTTAACAAGATACGCGATGTGCTTTCAGAGATTGGGAGCCGTCCGGGACTTTGGGTTTCGCCAAGCAGCCTGTACCCCTTCACTTTGGATAACCAATGGCTCAAATCGGCCGGTTATGAAGTGACTCCTCACGAGCGGCTCGGTCTGAATGCCTGTTTGGCCCTCGGGGGTAAATACCAATCGGCCTTTAAAGCCGCCGTTTTAAAACACACACGTAGTGCGAACCTGGGACATATTAAATTCGATGGATTTGTTCCATCCTGCAATGTTGAAAGTCACGCTCATCCCCCAGGCGCTGATTCCTATTTGCCCATAACAGAAGGCCTTATGGATGTGTTCGATGCGGTGCGGAGTATTGATCCAAATATCGCCTTGGAGCCAACCTGTTTTGGTTATAATCCCAGCCCGTGGTGGCTGATGCATGTCCCCTTTATCATCGGCCCTTTTGGCGACGATAGCCCCAAAGGCCGATGCCCCTGTCCGGAGTGGATCGAGGCCATGACGACTGTTAGAGACATCAAAAATCTCGAGGGCCGCGATTCGTTCCTGATGCCAAGTTCGGCTTTGCAATGTTTCGATATCATTGTTCAGTGTCCTGGAGCATTTCAAAACCACGCAGCCATGGCGATCGGACGCGGCCGCTGGTTCATATCGTGTTATATCAATCCGAAGTTTATGGAAGCAGAAGAATGGCGTTTCTTTGCCGAACTGATGACTTGGGCACGTCAAAATCGCAACTTTCTTCAGGAACCGATGCCGATTGGCGGCGACCCGGCAAAACGTCAGGCCTATGGATATGCTTTCCAAGATGAATCCAGAGGAATCTTCTGTTTGCGAAATCCATGGATCGAAAAGGCTTCGATACCATTGCCGAGTTCACGATTACTCAATTCAAAGCGTGAAGTGAGGACGTTATATCCACGCCGGCAAAAGATTGCCGCTCTCAATGCCGGTGAGCCGTTACCGGCAATTCAGTTGGGGCCTTATGAAACGCTATTTGTCGAAGTGGTTACCAGTGATACGAATTCGAAAACAGAACAATCGGGTAACACCCTCAACACAAAGCCATCCGTACGATGGAATCCTACTTATGCTCCCGTAGTCAAACATCTTAAGTTCCAAAACGATCCGCAACCATTCGGTCCTTCATGGAGTTGTCCTGATGGCGAAGCCGTAGAAATCCTCCAGTTGGAGCTTAATGGCGAACTTGAAATTAAAGGTGCTCGCACAACAGAATTGCATGTGCTGTGCACAGGGGAATCGATTGAAGCCGCATTTCCGCGCTTCGAGATGACGATAGATGGAATCAATTGCCCGGTTGAGATATCAAGATCGGTCGGATCATTTTCTGCAGGAGGACATACCAATGAAGAGTGGGTTTGGTTCATGACTCCCGTTCCGGAAGGTGTGCATAGCCTTGCGCTCTTCATGCGCGCTCCGGCCAATTCCGCAAATATCGGTGTTTATCTTCGGGGAACTGAGAGCGCCCCGGAGTCCTTACCGCCATTCGAAGCCGGTCCAAGTTTTCCACTGTATCAACCCGAACTTATTCCATGGTCCTATACTCTTGTTCCATTGGCCGGATCAGAAACGGAATTACCATTGTCCAATACTGTTCCGCGCACGATTGAGAAGATTGAAGGCGTCTATCTCGATACGCTGAAATGGATCGAGGCGACCACCGGTTGGGGTGAAATCCATCTCAATCGAAGCATAAAGGGGGAAACGATGACCATGGGCGGGCGCGCTTTCCGCCGGGGAATCGGAACGCACGCGCATTCGCGCATCGTTTATCAGCGTCCCCAGGATTGCAATACATTCGCCGCGACAATCGGCTGCGATCAAAAAGCATTGGTAGGATCAATCGTCTTTGTTGTGGAAGGCGACGGCAAAGAGCTGTTTAGAAGTCCGGTATTACGGGCCAAAAGCGAACCGATGGATATCGAAGTTCCAATAGACGGAACACAAAAAATCACATTGATCGTGGAAGACGGCGGGGATCGTATTGCTGCTGACCATGGGAATTGGGCTGACGCACGATTTCTGCGATGAAAACGATTCTGATTCATTAAATCCGGTAACTCGCACGAATGGATACAATTATGAAAAGATCTGGAAAAAGTGAATATCTTTCTGTGATATTTCTGGCTTTTGTTTTCGTTATTCTTGCATATAAACAAGCCGATTGCCGGGGCCTACCGACACCGGAACAAATTGCATGGCACGAAATGGAAATCGAGATGTTCTTGTGTCTGGACCCATGCACTTGGCAGGGACGAGAGTACGACGATCATTCCACTTCTCTCGATGATATCAATCCCGTTAATTTGAACACAGACCAATGGTGCGAAGTAGCCCAATCTTTCGGCGCAAAGCAGATTCTCTTTGTGGCCAAACACACCGGCGGATTTTGTTGGTGGCAAACAGATACGAGTGAATACAGCATTAAGAATACGCCTTATAAAGATGGCACAGGTGATGTGCTCGGCGAATTAGCAGCCAGCTGCAAGAAGTACAGTTTAAAACTTGGTGTGTATGTTTATCCGGGTGACGATCAATGGGGTGCAGGGATCGGAAGCGGCGGCCGCACAAAAGACCCGGCCAAGCAAGAGGCATACAATCAAATCCTACGGCAGCAATGGACAGAGGTGCTTACGCGGTACGGAGAGATATCCGAAATATGGTTCGATGGGAGTTGCGTAATTGAAGTTGGGGATATCATTAAAAAGTATGCGCCTAAGACGATGGTCTTTCAGGGTCCGTATGCAACTCTGCGTTGGCCCGGTAATGAACAAGGCATAGCGCCTTACCCCGCATGGCAAACCGTGAAGAAAGAAGACGCAATCAGCGGAGTTTCCACTTCACAACACAGCGATCCTGATGGTGATGTATGGCTCCCAATGGAGATGGACACTACGCTTTTGGATCACAAATGGTTTTGGGCGCCTGATACAGACCATATGATGAAACCACTTGAGAAACTGATGAGCATTTATTATGCCTCCGTTGGGCGGGGATGTGTTTTGCTGCTTGATGCTACACCAAATACGGACGGTCTAATCCCGGAGTCACACATACAACGATACAAAGAATTTGGAGAGGCCATCCACCACATCTATAAAAATAAAAAAGGGGAGACTTCGGGAAAAGGAAATACACTCGAATTACATTTCGATCACCCCTGCAAGGTTAATCACATCATTACAATGGAGGATATACGGTACGGGCACATTATCCGCGCCTATCAAATCGAGGCTATGCGGGGTGATAAATGGGAAAAAATTGTAGAGGGATCATCGGTAGGCTACAAAAAGATCGATATGCTGCAGGATACAATTCAAGTACAAGCCCTCCGACTTCATGTCACCGAATCCGCAGACACACCCATTATAAAGAGTTTTGCCGCTTATGATGCTCCAATAGTCTCAGAAACTAAAGTGCAAGATGAAAAGAGCGGCCATGTTTGGCAAAAAGCAGCGGGATGGGAAGACCTGGCTCTGACCAAGCAGTGGGAGACCATCGACATCGATCTCACGCTGTACATTCGCACACCCGGGCAATATGAAGTCGAATTCAAGACCGACGAAAACACGGCAAACCTGGAGATATCAAATGCAGTGGTTGTAATGGCCGGAACCGAAGCCCCCCGCTTAATCCGGGCACTGGACCGTCCTCATGCATGGAATATTAACCGCACCGCCCAAGTTACAGAGGATTCTAAGGGCGCAACCATTCTGCGTATTGTCGCCAGATTGAAGGAGAATCAAATCTGGAAAGGACAAGTCTTGATCCGCTCCGTTAAATCTTCAGATTAGCTATTTACAGGCATTTCAACAGAAGTATTTGGTATAAATTTTCCAGTTACTCCGTAAATATGTGCCACTTTTGTGTAAAAATGTTACACGTCGAAATTCTAAAAAACCTGCTTTCCTTATCGCATAATGCAATCATTGTTTTATACGTTCAATCTGCCTAATATTCATCATCTTCCCATTTCAATTCCATAATTAGCCACAAATTGTTTCATTTCCGGTTAAACCCGGCACAACCGAATCTTTCTGATTCACTGGCACACATCTTGCGCTTTTTGATTGATAGAAAGGAGACTAATTATGTATCGCTCATTACGCGAAATTGTCGGTTATCGAGTTGAGGCCACTGATGGCCAATTGGGTTCTATCCGTGATTTCTTTTTTGAAGACCGCTTTTGGACGCTATGCTATCCGGTCATCGATACCCATAACTGGCTGCCAGGACGTCAGGTGCTGGTGCATACGGATGAATTAGGAATCCCGAATTGGAACAAACAATCCATCCCAGTGGATTTAACACAAGAAGAGATTAAGAGTTGTCCCGAAGTAAATGAAGATAAACCTGTATCTCTTCAGAAAAGGCAAAAAGTGACCGACGCCGTGGCGATGAATGCATTTTGGGCACCCTATGGTATGACCGCAATCCCAATTATGCCACCGGAGACACTGAAAAGCGTTGAAGATCGTTTAAACAAAACCGAAGAGGGCAATCCCCACTTACGCAGTTTTAACGAGATATGCCGTTATCGTGTGGAAGGCGTTGACGGTGAAGCCGGACGCGTCGAAGACTTCATCATTACCGATGAAAACTGGAAGATTGCCTATTTTGTCGTCAATGTTCCAAATGGGATATGTGGAAAAAAGGTCTTAATTTCAACTGAATGGCTGGAAAGAATCAGTTGGGAAGAACGAAAAGTGTTCGCTTCTCTTGAATCCAAAAGCATTCAAAAGGCGCCTGAATTCGATCCAAACGCGCCCATTAATCCGGAGTATGAAATTCGTCTTTACGACTTTTATGGACGGCCCCATGGGGCATGCCGCGCCGGCTAGCGTTTTTGCATCAACTCAACATATGGGACCTATCTAGCATCAATTCTCATTACGCGATGCGTTTAAAGACATTTAAAGGGAATTGCTGATTATTATATTTACACTTAAATAGGAATGAATCATGGATAGAAGTACTTTTATTGACAAATCTGCCGCACAACTCAAAGAATGGGATGCAAAACTTCAACAGTTTGAAGCCAAAGCGCAAAAGGCGGAAGCAAAGGCAAAGGCCGAATATAACAGGCAAATTCAAGATTTGTACGACAAAAAGAAGACTGTGCAACAAAAAATTAGACAATTGGAGCAAACCAGCGAACACGCGTGGGAAGAACTGAAGTTGGGTTGCGAGATGGCTTTTTCAGATATGAAGGAATCTATGAAGGCGGCCATAGAGAAACTCAAATAAATAATTGGCATTATTTATCGTGCTTGAAGAACGGCATCAGAAAGAATCGAGCACCCAGCGTGTTACGGGAAAATGAATTATGAGTATAAACAATGGGAACTCACACTTCCTTGGGAAACTCCGGAAAGAACTTGGCGAAAATCGCAACGCCATATTTAGTTTTTTGCGCACAATTGCAGGGTGTGAGCGTTCATTTCTGCTGAGTTCGGATCTTTCAGATTTATTTCAGCAATTTGAAGAGGAACACGGCAAAGAACATTTTGCCGATAGTCAATTCGGTGATCTGATTCGTGGAACACAGGAAGTGGCTATCTATGGATGCTGGATATGGTTCGCCTATCGACCAAGAATCGGAAAATGGTCCTATGTAAGGTTTCACACCGAGGCGCTCGATTGCGATTTAATGGATTGCACAGAATATCTAAAAATAAAAGAGCAAATTGTGCGGCCCGAACAATCAAACGACGATTGGGTACTCGAAGTCGATTTATCTCCATTTAACCGTGACTTTCCCCGTCCGCGAGAGCCGCGTTCCATTGGCCGTGGCGTCGAGTTTCTGAACAGGCATCTTTCCAGCCGCCTATTCGACCGGCTTGGTTCCGGAGATAACTCTTTACTCAATTTCTTACGGGTTCATGAATACGAAGGACACCCGCTCATGCTAAATGAGCGCGTAGACAGTGTCGAGGAGTTGCGCTCCGCACTTAGACACGCTCAGTCGTTTCTAGCCAAACAGGATGTAGAGGCAACATGGGAAGACATTCAATCAACGATGAACGAGTTTGGATTTGAAATCGGATGGGGACGTACGGTCCGGCGTATTCGTGAAAACACCTCAATCCTCATGGACATCTTGGAGGCCCCGGATTACCGGAATTTGGCGACATTTCTGGCACGTATCCCTATGATTTTCAATATTGTCATCCTGTCGCCGCATGGTTATTTCGCCCAATCTGATGTCTTAGGACTTCCGGATACGGGGGGGCAGGTAATTTACATCTTGGACCAAGTGAGGTTTCTGGAAAAGAAACTCCGCGAACGCCTCTATCAACAGGGCCTGGATGTGACTCCCAAAATACTTGTCGTGACACGTTTAATACCGGAATCCGAAGGAACAACCTGCGGCCAGCCATTAGAAGATATTGCCAAGACAGAGAACGCCAAAATCATGCGTGTTCCATTTCGTGACCGGGAAGGCCGCATCGTACCGCATTGGATCCCTCGATTCGAAGTATGGCCGTACATAGAACGATTTACGGTGGAGGTTGAAAAAGAGGTCCTGGCGGAATTCGGGGGCCGTCCGGACGTGATTATCGGTAATTACTCAGATGGAAATCTTGCCGCCTCGTTGCTTGCAGACCGTCTAAAAGTAACACAATGCAATATTGCGCACGCTTTGGAAAAGACCAAATACTTGTACTCAGATCTTTACTGGATGGATAATGAAAGCCAGTATCACTTTTCCTGCCAGTTCACTGCCGATTTAATTGCAATGAACAAGGCTGATTTCATTATCACCAGCACATTCCAGGAAATCGCCGGGGATGAAGAAAGCGTCGGGCAATATGAGAGTTACACAACATTTGCCATGCCCGGCCTGTTTCGTGTTAAAAAGGGGATCGACGTTTACGACCCACGATTTAACATTATGTCTCCAGGCGCAGATCCCGATGTTTACTTTCCATTCTACGAAACAGATAAACGTCCTATGGAATTACAATCCGAAGGAAAAGACTGGCTCTTTGGAGATGCCGGTGAGAATGCACGGGGCGAGTTGAAATCCAAAGACAAGCCTTTCCTTTTCAGCATGGCCCGCCTTGACCGAATCAAAAACCTCACCGGTCTTGTGAAATGGTACGGTTCATCCAAAGAACTGCGTTCCATAGCGAACCTTGTTGTCATTGGCGGAAACATTTCACCGGATGAGTCGTCGGACCAAGAGGAGCGTGAACAAATTCATCAGATGCATAATCTGTTTGATGAATACTCGCTTAACAATCAAGTAAGATGGATCGGTACACAACTGGACCGGAATCTTGCAGGCGAAATCTATCGTATTTGTGCGGATCATCGCGGGGCATTCGTTCAGCCTGCGCTTTTCGAAGCGTTCGGCCTCACGGTCATCGAGGCCATGTCTTGCGGCGTACCGACATTTGCAACACGTTATGGCGGTCCATTGGAAATTATTGAAGATGGGATATCCGGATTCCATATCGATCCAAACCATGAAGAAGAGACTATCGGAAAAATTTTAGCCTTCTTGAAAAAGTGTCAAAAGGAACCGGAAGAATGGAAACGAATTTCAGATGGCGGAATCCAACGGGTGGATGCTTGGTATAACTGGGAAAGATATGCTGAGAAGCTGCTGGCATTGACATGCATCTACGGCTTCTGGAAGTTCGTTACCGATTTGGACAGAGAAGAAACTCAGCGCTATCTTGAAGTTCTCTACTCTTCTACTTTCCGGCGTTTTGCCGAACAGATGGAATAGGGCAAAATAATCGAAGCGGGCCTTTAGAGAGCGCGGCCATTGCCGCAATGATAAAAACGAGGTTTGCGCTATGAGACAGAAAATACGTTGGGGAATCTTGGCGACAGGAGACATCGCCAGGCAATTCGCAGAGGATCTTCGTACGCTTGAAGATGCGGAACTCGTGGCTGTCGGCTCCCGGAGCCAGGAATCCGCGGATGTATTTGCAGATAAGCATAACATCCCTCGGAGGCATGCCAGTTATCAATCGTTGGCAGAAGATCCGGATATAGATATCATCTATGTGGCAACACCGCACACGCTGCACAAAGAGAATGCGATTTTATGTCTGGAATCCGGCAAGCATGTGCTTTGTGAAAAACCGCTTGCCATCAATGCACACGATGCGGAAATGATGATTGGGTGCGCGCGCGAGCGTAAATTATTTCTCATGGAAGCGGTATGGACCCGCTTTTTTCCGCTTATGCAGGAAATACGCCGGTTGATTTCCGAAAACGTAATCGGCCAGCCTAAGATTCTCACAGCTGATTTCGGTTGCAAAGCAGATTTTAATCCGCAAAGCCGGATATTCGATCCTAAAATGGCGGGTGGTGCATTATTGGATATCGGTATCTATACTTTATCCCTTTCTTCCATGATTTTCGGTGAACCCAGCCAAGTGATGAGTATGGCACACCTTGGCGAAACGGGTGTGGATGAACGGTCAGGAATACTGCTTCAGTTTCCCGGAAATGAGATGTCGGTCCTTTACTCAACCAACCGTTCGAATACCCCAAACGAAGCCGTGATATCGGGCAACTGCGGCCAGATCAAAATTCATTCACAATGGTGGAGGCCAACCAAGGCGACTCTCTCTTTGGACGGTCAGGATGGCAGCCCCTTGGAGATGCCGTGCGATGATGCCTATGGATATAAATATGAGGCTGAAGAAGTCATGAAATGCATTCGCGAAGGCAAAACAGAATGTGAAATCATGCCATTGGATGAAACTCTCTCAGTTCTGAAAACCATGGATACAATTCGTAAACAGTGGAACTTACGCTATCCGATGGAGTAAACTACCGGCTGGAATGCAGATTTTTTCGTATTCAGCCGGCATTGCCCCGCTCAAAAAGTAATAAAAGACGTTTTACTGCAAAAAAATCCGGCTGGCTCATTATGAGCCGCCGGAGATACTCTCTTGCAGGTTGGATTTTCGCTACTCCGCCTGCCCAAAAGATATCATTACAGTTCGTCCCGTACCGTCAAAGCAATCTTATAAAGCACGGTCAGGATCATAAGACCTGACGCATAGATTCCTAACGAGATAAAGAGTTCAGGTGCAGTTGGAGCATATTCCGTAAACTTCCCAAGCGGTGAAGGAATAAAGCCCGTCACAACCATCGCCAAACCCTTGTCGATCCAAAGCGAAATAAAAACTCCAATGCACGCTAGGGCCAGGACGCCCTCATTTTGGCGGGCTTTGGGAATCAGCAGCACCACAAGAGCGGCGACACCAATTATGATCGAAGTCCAAATCCAGACAACCAGATTACCGGCTTCACCGATTCCAAAGAAAAGGTAACGGAAATGGATGGTATGTTCGGGCATGCTGCTATAAAAGGCCGTGAAACATTCCATTAGTACGAAGAAAATATTGGCGGCCATGGCATACGTAACGATGATAGCCAGTTTTTGCACAGGTTCTTTGCCCGCGTCGAAATGTGTCAGTTTTCTCAACACCAAACAAAGCAAAATAAGCAGCGCCGGTCCGGCGGCAAAAGCGGAAGCAAGAAAACGCGGCGCAAGAATTGCGGTCAGCCAAAAAGAACGGGCACCGAGGCCACAGTAAATAAAGGCTGTGACCGTATGAATACTAACCGCCCAGGGGATAGAAAGAATAATGACCGGTTTAATCCACTTGGGCGGCGCGATTCCCTTCCTCTCGGCATTAAGCGTCACCCGGGAGATAATCACGTTAAGAAACAAATAGCCGTTCAGCACAACCATATCCCAGAAAAGGATAGAAGCCGGGGATGGATGCAATATGATATTGACCATACGCATCGGTTGCCCTAAATCGACAACGATGAACATCACACACATCGTAACCGAGCTGATTGCCAAGAACTCGCCCAAAATCGTGACTTTGGCAAACGCTTTGTAATTGTGCAGATAATATGGCAGAACAACCATAACCGCAGAAGCCGCAACACCAACCAAGAACGTAAATTGAGCGATATAAAATCCCCAAGTAACATCACGGTTCAGACCGGTGATTCCCAAACCATAATTCAACTGCATCAAGTAACATATGCCGCCAATGGCACAGATCACAACAAGACCTGCTATCCACAACCAATAATTACGGCTTCCGGTGAGTGCTTTTTCGAGCATGATTCTATTCCTAGACGAGATAGTAAATCTTCGGTTGCGTTCCTAATCCGGGCTTGCGGCGGATACTGAAGTTATTCCGGAGCAGCTGCCTGACTTCAGAATTTGGATCGTTAAGATTTCCGAATACCAAGGCTCCCTCAGGACATGCGGAGACACAGGCAGGCTTTTCGCCTTTGGCCACTTTTTCCTCACAAAAAGTGCATTTCTCGACAACACCCTTGGTTCGCGTCGGGAAATCAGGCGTAATCGATTTCAGGCTGTTGCGGGGATCCTCCCAATTAAAGCTCCTCGAACCATAGGGGCAGGCTGCGATGCAATAACGGCAGCCGATGCAACGGTGCCAGTCCATCATCACGATGCCGTCTTCGCGTTTCCAAGTCGCCTTTGTGGGACAGACACGCACGCAAGGCGGATTTTCACAATGGTTGCAGAGCACAGGTATTTGTTTATGTTGAAGGCTATCGGGAGCAAAATGGTTTTCTTGGCTCGGAAATGTCTCTTCATACGGTTCCGTCCAAATCCATTTGATTTCATGACGGGGATTTTCGGTAGAGGGGATATTATGCGTTTGATTGCAGGCCATCGAGCAGGCTTTGCAGCCTTTGTCCTTGCGGCATTTCTTAAGATTTACCACCATAGCCCACTGAGGGCCGCCTCCGGCCGCTTTTTGAGCAACGGCATGCGATTCAGTCGATTCAGTCTCATTGGCCGAATCCGCGTTTTGGCTTCCTGTAATCCCCACCGCCGTTGTCAGACCCGCTATTTGTATAAATCGTCTTCTATCATAATCCATCACTGAATCTCCGTCGGATCGACGTGGCATTCCCAGCAGTACGGCTGAACCGCCATATAGTCATGGCATCGAGTGCAAAATTTCTCACGGCTTTCATGGCACCCCAGGCAGGTTTTAGTCAGGCTCATCTCATGGTGGGTGCCATCCGTATTCGAAACATAAATCCGGTTTCCATTCCGCACGACTTCGTTTCGCCACGAATCAAGTAGTTGCATGTGTGAGACACGCATATACTCAACATCCTCAACGCATTTGGTTGCATTAACCGGCTTTTCAAGAATCGGTGGAGCGGCATCTTGGCCGCTCGCAACGTTGTACCAAATGGGGAAGGAAATCACCAAAAGGAATAGGACAATGCCGGGAATAATCTTATTGGCATCATGCATCGTTTGATTCCTCCTCTGTTCCTTCAGTCTTCCAAGGCGTTCCACGCAGATCGGTGGTGCGATCCTTTTCGTCTTTCATGACCAAGGCGTTCGCCACAAGTTCGTGAATACCCGCGACTTCCACACCGGGCACCCAATAATTCATCAATGTCGGCAGGACAGCCTTATCAATGGCACAGATGCAGGTAAGCAAATTCACGCCATGCTTGTCATGCACATATTTCACAGCATTGGCACGCGGGAATCCGCCGCGCATACGCATCTCCATGAACTCATCGGTTCCCAAACCGGAGCCGCTTCCACAACAGAAAGTCTGTTCACGGATTGTATTTTCCGGCATTTCATAGAAGTTATTGGTTACATGATTCAGGATATAACGGGGTTCTTCTAATAGCCCCAACGCCCGGGCGGGATTGCAGGAATCATGGAATGTTAGTTTCCAATGATCGTTACGGCTGGGATCGAGTTTAAGTTTATTGTTCTTAATCAAGTCTGCGGTAAATTCGCAGATATGCACCATTTTGGTTGATGCCGCGTTTTCAAAAACAGTCCCCGTAATAGGTGACACCGGCTGCTCGAGGAAATCGGCGGGCCCATTCATCGTATCCATATACTGATGAACAACCCGCCACATATGGCCGCATTCACAGCCCAGAATCCATTTAACGCCGAGCCGTTTTGCTTCCGCATAAATTTTGGCATTAAGCCGCTTAATCATTTCACGGGAATGGAACAAGCCAAAATTGCCACCCTCTGAAGCATAAGCGCTAAACGTGTAATCAAGGCCGATTTCATGGAAAAGAGCCAGATAACCAAGGAATGTGTAATAGTGCGGCGATGCAAAATAATCGGCCGAGGGGACAACCACAAGCACTTCAGCGCCTTTTTTATGAATAGGCGGATCTACAGTGACTCCGGCTACATCAGAGAGATCATCCGCAGCAAATTCGACATTATCGCGGAAGGCATGGGGAGGCACGCCCAAGTGGTTTCCCGTTCTGTGGCAATTGGCTACAGGTTCGCAAATCCAATTAATGCTGCAACCCAAAAGGTTAAGCAGTTCACGGCCTTGCATGGTGATTTCAGCCGTATCGATTCCATAAGGACAATACACACTGCAACGCCTGCATTCGGTACATTGATAGAAGTAATAGAACCATTCTTTAATGACTTCAGGAGTCAAAGGCCGTCCACCCGCAAACTTGCCGAGGACTTTTCCCGCTGCTGTAAAATCGTTGCGATACACCGAGCGCAAAAGTTCAGCGCGCAGAACCGGCATGTTTTTGGGGTCGCCCGATCCGATGTAGAAATGACACTTATCGGCGCAGGCCCCGCAACGTACGCAGATATCCATGAAGAGGCGGAAGGAACGGTATTTATCAAGACGGTCCTTCATCCCATCCGTAATGATCGTCTTCCAGTCATCAGGCAGCCCCCAGTCTTCATCGGCAGGCGACCATTCGCGCGCAAAAGGAAGGTCTAAATACTTAAGGTTTTTCGGTGCCGCACTATAGCACCAAGTCCCTTTCTTGAAATCCACCGTAGGATCCATCCACGCCTTCTCGGGAAGGGCATAATCAACTTTGGATAGTACTTCCGGTTTTGGGGTCTCGTCCGCCATGGTTATTCCTTCTCAAGCGTATAGCCAGATGCTTTCAATTTTTCTTTAAACTCTTCTTCCCATTCATCGTATGTATGCACGGCAACGGGCGCATTCCACGGATTCACATGACGAACCGCACGATTGTTGTTGGCTAAATTGCGTGTCGGACTGAGAAATACACCGGCCATATGCGCAAGTTTGCTAAATGGGAAATAGGCCAAAAGAGTGCAAACCAAGAACAAATGCACATAGAATATGGAATTGATTCCATCAGGAATTGCAGGCTGAAAGCTAAGCAATCCCGCTGTCAGCGCTTTGACTTGAACCAGTTCCGCCTTAAGCGGCGTGTAGCGCATGATGATGCCACTGATTGCAATTCCTAAAATCAAGAAGAGCGGAAAATAGTCAGCGGGAAGCGATATATAACGGATTTTCGAATCGAAGATTCTGCGGAACAGTAGAAAAGTCAGCGCAGCAACAATCACGATATCCGTTAAAAGGAGAATCGGAACTCCGATCTGGAAGAATCCATCAAGCGCCTGCAAACCTCGGACTAATCCCGGAACCTCCGTCGTAAAAAAGCGCAAGTGGCGAATTAGGATAATCAAAAAAGACCAATGAAAGGCCAATGCTCCGACCCAAAGGTACTTTTGTGCACCATAAACCAATCGTGGACCTTCTCTGAGTTCAAACGCCGTGTTTTTGAATAGCGAGCGGAAGAAGAGAATTTCCAGAGCCATCCGTCCGATTACGCCGGCTGTGCTATGAGGATTATCAAGTTTGTTGGATGGAATCCAATCCAGAGATTTCTGCTGCCCGGATGTTGTCGGGATGCGAAACGGCTCCGGGGCACGTGCCCAAAGAATCACGCGATAAACCAAGCCCACAACAAACAGGGCCAAAGCAACATAGGGAATGGCTATCCCAAATAATCCTTCCAGTCCGGCTGTTCCGGCACCCACCAGGGCAATCACAACCAAGGCCGCCACTACCAACAAGGAGAGCAGGGCGCTCATGTTCAATTCCCTCTCTTTCTCGTCAACCAACCAAAGTATCTTCCGGTTCTTCGTCTCTTCTATCTTCGGCAACGATCAGTTCCGCACGCTGCAAAAGTTTGAATGATCGCCGTTTGATTTCTTCAGCCTTTAGGTCATAAAGTTTCTCGCGGCATTGCATATAGATATCGAAGCCCCGCGCGGTCAGGCTATCGATACGTGCATCGAGTATCGCCAATTCAGCGGAGATGCCGTCACCGTGAATATCTTCACCAAGCGATTCACGAATCACTCCTTTTAGTAAAAAGAGAAATCCGACAGCTTGTGAAGGCGGAAATTCTTGAACCGCGCGAATACGAATAATGTTTTCGAATTCGGCGGGCACAGCGGATGAATTGGCTGAGGCTTGAGGGCCAAAGACGACGGTTTCAAACAGATGCTCAACCCCTTCCGCAATGGCATTACCGACCGGATTGGCAAATTGGTTTTTCTCTTTCTTCAGAAAGGCCGCCGTATCGGAGGGATAAGTTTCGACAATACGCTGAAACCACCCCTCCATAATGGCAGACTTCTTCCCTGCTAAGAGTGTTTCAAGCATGATAAATCTCGATGCTCAGCACATGCTGCTCAGCGGACCGAAGGGCTCTTTGTCCGGATTCGATCAGACGCAACCGGTCGGTTTCGGAAGGCCGGCCAGCTTGCAAGCGCCTTTTGCAGGTCCTGACGGGAACAGCTCATAAATTCGTTTTAGGTCGCATCCTGTCTGTTTACAGAGTTTGCGAACCATTGGCGCAACACCGAATTCTAAATAATAATCGCGGATGTAATTGATGATTTTCCAATGTTCTTCGGAAAGATCATCCACGCCTTCACCCGGGGCAAGCGCCTTTGCAACTTCTTCATCCCAGTTTTCGGTCTCTTGAATGAAACCGTCTTCATCTAGTTCGAATGATTTTCCAGCAAGTTCTACTATAGCCATTATTTCCTCCGTACCACCTGGTGTTCAAAATGACGGCCGATCCCGAAAATCGAGAACAGGAACCGGTTACTTACAAAAAACCTGATGCCTGACGACATCCTTTATTAACCATATGTTCCACTGCAGGCTCTTGCGTTGGCACAATCACCGCTTTTAAAGGCAGCGGCCTGGTGGAACAAACCTTCGGCCCACAACGCATTGCTTACAGCATGATGGTGACAAAACGATGCTAAGGTATTCTTAAATAAGAGCCCATCACGTTTGTCCGCAAAGCCGTTACCGCGTTGCATTTTAAAAATCGAATTCTCCATATCATGCAGGCAATTTCGAATACGGGCATATCGAAATTCATGTCCTCGAAGTTGCGTACCTGCAGGGAAAAACGGATTTTGACGGTCCACTTGTACAATCGTGTAACCGTGTCCCGCCGGACGTGAGCCAACCGTGAATTCAACTCCAAACACTCCCACCATGGGATAGCGCGTATCGTTAATTAAGATCGACTCGCTTAAGTAGATGAGTCCGCCGCATTCGGCCAAAACCGGCAATCCTTTTTCAATGGATTCGCGGATACTCGAACGCATTGTTCGATTTGCGGCCAATTTTTCGGCATGCATCTCCGGGAATCCGCCGCCGATATAGAGCGCATCCACTGAAGGCAGCCCGGAATCTTCAAGCGCATTGACCTCAACTAACTCAGCGCCGAGGGTCTGCAATGCTTCAAGGTTCTCCGGATAGTAGAAATGAAAAGCAGCATCGCGAATCACACCGATGCGAATCTCCGAAGTGGGAGGTCTGTGATTGAAATCGAATCCTGAAACTGTCAGCGGCTTATTTGAAGCGGCAAGAGATTGGATAGCATCCAAATCCACATGCTGTTCAATGATATCCCCTAACAGATCGAGAACATCGTCCGTTTTGCCATGCTCGGCGGGCGGGCAAAGCCCTAGATGGCGCTCCGAAAACGACAAATCATTCAATTTCGGAATAACACCAACAACCGGAATCCCTGTTGCATCTTCAATAGCGGAGCGAATTACCTGGGTGTGGCGTTCACAAGCCACACGGTTGAGAATCACACCGCAAATACAAACATCCGGATTGAGGTTTTTACAGCCAAGCACCATGGCGGCCATGGTGCGTGTAGCCTTTGTGCAATCCAAAACCAGAACGACAGGGGTTTTCAGTTGGATAGCCAATTCGGCCGAGCTGTAGGTTCCGGCTGCATCCAATCCATCGTAAAGCCCGCGATTACCTTCGATGACGGCGATATCCCGGCCGTTCGTATTTTGGACAAACGACCGAAGGATATCATCCGTCTTCATCAGGAATGCATCGAGATTTCGGCAAGGATTATCCGCCGCCATCGATAGCCATTCAGAATCGATATAATCGGGACCTTTTTTGAATGGAGCCACGCGAAGACCGCGCCGATGCAACGCACGCGTCAGCCCGGCTGCGACGACTGTCTTGCCGGAGCCGCCGCGAAGTCCGCACACCATCATGCGGGGACAGCTACTTTGCACACGATCATTCAGCGGGAATTTCATCATTCAAACCGCCCGTAACCGTTTCTCTCTTGTTACCGGCAAAAGGGGATTACCCTTTGGCCGCGCCTTCTTCATGCGGTAGTTCAATAAAGGAACCACCAAAATACGTATAAACACACCGCCCGGATTCGATGATTTCTCGAATGGCCGCTTTGCAGAGTTTTTTGTCGCACTTATCACCGCCAAAGTGCTCAATCATTGCTTTCTGCAAGTCGGTGGGCTTCAACTTCTTTTGGCCTTGAACCTCGGCCACCAATTTGTACATCGCATCCGCGACCTGTTCGACTGTTAGTTCATCAGCCATTTTCATCTCCTGTCAGAAACGAAGATGGGCGGAACGTTTGAAGGAAAGACCGGCGTATTTGAAGTCATCGATATGTTCTTTCTGGAATTCGATGCCGGTTAATTCAAAGAACCTTGGCCAGCCGATTCTTTCAATCCATTCACCCATACGTTCATATTTCCGAGCGTTCGCTGCCCAGACTTCGACTATTTTTGTGACGGTTTCCACCACCTCAGGCCACATCGGTGGATTGTTCGGCAAGAACGGAACTGCAAGTTTTGAGAACATCGGTTCGTGACGGGCATTGGAGACTTTGCCGCCGACCCAGATTGAAACGCCGTCGTTTAACGGATCATTAAGCGTCATCGCCGGACAAACCGTGTAACAGTTCGCGCAGAACATGCAGAGATCTTCATTGACCGACACGGATTGTTTTCCATCCACCTGTTCCGGACGAATTGCCGCTGTCGGGCAAGCCGACACGACTGTAGGAATTTCGCAAATACTGGGAACACGGGTGTGATCAACTTTGGGTGGCCGCCGGTGAATACCTAAAATGGCGATATCCGAGCAGTGCACGGCGCCACACATATTCAAGCAACAGGCCAAAGCGATACGCAGTTTTCCGGGAAGGTCTGTGGATTTGAATTTGTCGCAAAGCGCGTCCATAACATTCTTGACAACACCGGACGCATCAGTCGCCGCCGAGTGGCAGTGAATCCAGCCTTGCGTATGTACGATATTGGAGATGGTGTTGCCAACTCCGCCGACAGGGAAATCCATCTTTTCAAGTTCTTCGATCAACGGATTGATTTTCGATTCGTCGGTCAAAAGGAACTCAATGTTATTGCGGCTGGTGAAACGCAAATACCCATCGCAATACTTATCGGCAAGGTCGCAAATATCGCGGATCGTATAAATACTCATCAAACGAGGTGATCCCGCGCGAACCGAATAAAGCTTGTCGCCCGACTCGGCCGTGTGTACCAAGACACCCGGTCTGGGAATCTCGTGATAAAGCCATTTTCCATAATTTTCTTTGACGATCGGTGGAAGGTGTTTCTGATAATGGGGTGGACCGATGTCAGTTAATCTTTCTGTTGGGGACATCTAAAATCCTCCTGAATTTATTCATGCTTTCGTTCTAATCTTTGGCGCAGTTACTCGTCCTCATCTTCATCTTCGTCGCCTTCTTCGAAGTACTCTTCATAGAAGATGTAAGGATTCTCCCTTGGATGAGCGACCATGTAGGGGCTTGGTTCAACCTCGATGGCTTCAAGGAAATTCCCCATACCCACACGTTGAATAAACTCACCCACGCGCTCTCTGGATTTTCCGTCTTCGGACCAAACATCCCAGATTCGCTCGGCAAGATCCTTGATCTCCTGGTAAGGAGGTTCCATTTTCATGAAGGGAATGATGACAGATGAAAGCTGCGCGCCTTCCACGATCGGCGCCTTGGAACCCAACATGATGCACGCCCCGCGTTCTTTGCCGGGCCGTAAAGCTTTTGGCATGGCATTGATGCAGTGCATGCAGCGCACACAGGTTTTATTGTCAATATCAAGCGTGTTGCCATCCCATTCCATGCACTTGGCGGGACAGTTGCCGCAAACATCGCGTTCAATATTGAGGCCTTGCTCCGCATATTCCTTCACGGCAGCCTGGTCAATTTGAATATCATCTTTCCAGGTACCAATGATGGACATATCCGCACGAGCAACCGAAGCGACACAGTCATTGGGGCAACCCGCGCATTTGAATTTAAATTTATAGGGGAAAGCGGGGCGGTGGAGTTCGTCTTGAAACTCCATGGTTAAGTCATAGCAAAGGTCCAGCGTGTCATAGCAAGCCCATTCGCACCGGGCCGGTCCGACACAACAACTCGGCGTACGGACATCGGAACCGGAACCACCCAAATCGAAGCCTTCTTTTGTCAATTCCTCAAACGTGGGCTCCAATTCTTCGGTTCTTGTTCCCAAAAGAATGATATCGCCGGTTGAGCCATGCATATTGGTCAAACCTGAGCCGTGACGTTCCCAAATGTCACAAATAGTCCGTAGAGATTCTGTTGTATAGAACCATGCGGCCGGCATATTGATACGCATGGTGTGGAAGTGTGCGACTTCCGGGAACTTATCCGGAACATCGGTGTACCGTCCGATGACTCCGCCTCCGTATCCGAAAACTCCAACAATACCGCCGTGTTTCCAGTGACCGATATTCTCTTCATAAGAAAGTTCAAGTTGGCCCAACAAATCCTTACACATCGGGTTATGCTCGGCAGCCCTCTTAATCTCTCTTACAAAACTCGGCCATGGCCCTTTATCGAGTTGGTCTAATTTGGGCGTTTTTCCGTTTGGATTTCCATCCGCCATGTTGACGCAATCCTCCCTTCATGAGATGTGGCGGGATGCTTCAAAGACACGGGAACTGCCATTTACGATGGTCATCCCCCCATGGGACCTGGCCATCGCGTCGGGAAGAGATAGCCCGGCTCCGTTTTTGCGGAGCCAGGCCCACAACACAATAAATTCACCTTGTGTGCTTCCCCCCATCTTCCGGTCTCCCGGGAGATCAAGCACCCCCCCAATCCCGGCAGAATTCTTTGCCGGGAATGGAAACGCCTGTTTTTTTATTTCCTCTCTCAACATAAGTGCGCTGAGAGTTGAAAGCCTAATTACTCCATCTCGATATAACCGCACGGACATTCTTCCGCACACTTCTTACAACCTTGGCAGAACTCCATCTTAAACCGGTATGGTTCGCCTGGTGTCATGGGTTTGATAATCGCCCCATCTTGGCAGAATTTCCAACAGGTACCGCAGTCGAAACACGAAGCGCAACTCATACAGCGTTTTGCTTCTGCAATTGCATCTTCTTCGGAAAGTCCCCCCTCGACTTCGGACCATGGATTCTGAATTCGTTCCTCTACAGCTAAGGCCGATTTCTCATGCCGTTCAGCTGCTTCATAAAAATCCAATTTCATTCGGTCGGCGGTAATCAAAGGTAATTCCGGCGGGATTTCAATCGGAATATTGCGGAATCTGGAATGCATCGTTTCCGCCGCGCGCCGCCCCTGAAAAATAGCAATTGTTACCAATCCCAAATCCGTGGCGTCCCCACCGGCATAAACGCTTTCCACTTGAGTTGCGCCGCTGTTGTCGGTTTTGATCCAATCGCGTCCTTCATGTAAATCGTCAAAACCGGTGAAATCGGGTTCCTGGCTGATTGCGGCAATAATCGTGCTGGCTTCAACCGTATATTCACTGCCTTCAATAGGAACCGGACGGGGGCGTCCACTGCTATCGGCTTCTTTCAACTCCATCCGGATACATTTCATTCCCGTGGCGCGGCCATCGCCATCGAGCAGGATTTCAACCGGCGCGGCTAAAAATTCCATCGCCACGCCTTCTTTTTGCGCTTCATCGACCTCTTGCTCAATGGCGGGCATTTCTTTAATCGTCCGCCGATAAAGGATTTGTGTATCCGCGCCAAGGCGCCGCGATGTCCTGGCCGCATCAATAGCACTGTCGCCGCCGCCGATAACAATAACCTTGTTTCCCACATCGATCATTTCACCGGAGTTGATCCGATTCAGGAATTCAGCTCCGGTGAATACATTAGGCGCATCCTCCCCATCTATGCGCAATGCTAAACCTTTATGTGCACCAATTCCGACAAAGATTGCCTGATAGTCTTTGCGAAGATCGCCCATGCTCAGATCACGGCCGATCATGGCATTGCAGCGAAGTTCAACACCCATATCCAAAATTCTTTGGATTTCGGCATCCAAGACTTTGCGCGGCAGGCGATATTCCGGTATTCCATAACGCAACATGCCACCGGGTTTCGGGAAACCTTCAAAAATGGTCACCGCATATCCACGGCGCGCGAGTTGAAACGCACAGGAAAGCCCCGCCGGTCCGGACCCGATTACAGCAACTTTTTCAGGTTGCGTTTCTTCAGAAAAACGCTCCGGTTTAAGACCGCGTTCAATTCCCCAATCGCCGATAAAGCGTTCAATATTATTGATCGCAACCCCACCTTCTTTTTTGCCACGGTTACATTCGGCTTCACAGGGATGGGGGCAAACTCTTCCGCAAACAGCAGGGAGAGGGTTCTTCTCAAGGAGGATATTCCAGGCCATTTCGAACGATTCATCAAAAGAACGTTCGTATTTTTCCGATTGAGCAATGGTGGTAAGAACTTCGCGAATCCGCGTCCCACTCGGGCAAGTATTTACGCAGGGAGGTGTTTTCGGAACATATTTGGGGCGAAGTGACGATGTCTCCGTTCCCTTTGAGGACGAGCTAAAACGACCTTCTCCTAGTTTCTTTTTCTTCTTTTTGACTACCTTTGGCATTTCGTTCATACACCCCAATCAAAGTTCTTTGCGCCACTCATTGCATTTGCGCCAATGCCGGCTTTTTGAATCCCTGGGTTTTCGATTGATGATCGCTGTTTTACTCTACTGATATTGATTATCAAATATTAACAAAAACCCAGGAATAATATTCGGCCCTATTTCTATTCTGACCTCGTGAAATGCTCGGTTCTATCTCCTCCACGACGTTTTTTTGGCCTGCAATCGGTGCCGCAAGTTCATCATTTCGGCATTAAGAAAGCCTCTCAAGATGACTTAACTTATCAAAATAAGTAAAATGCAAGTCTCTCAAAAACCGCTCAATTTCCTCTTATTTCCGCCGAAAAAACCACTGCTAACGCATAAATGAAATTACCACTGCAAGCAGTGAAATGTCAATACGATAGAGGCGGCAATTCCCCCTTTCTCATTGGCTAAAACAGCAATATTGCAGAAGCGGATTTTGCTTAATGAGGCTAAATAATTCGCCTGCGATGAAAGCAATGAAAATAAAATCAAATTGATTCAGAAAGAGTTTAAAAACGCCTAAAAGCAAAATTTGTATATGAGATAGCTGACTTTTTTAACCCATTAAATAAACATTTCCGAGGTTAAGTATCACTGCCAAGAAAACCACGACACATTGCCTTTGGAATTTCAAAATACTCAACCAAGTTAACCGCTATTCCACTCATTCATCTGCGATACAAGGCCATATTCTCAGTCCTCCATCCAGATAGGCAACACGCGTAAACCCTGCTCCATACAAGATTGTCGCCGCTTCATATCCCCGCATTCCTTGTTGGCAAACACAAATAGTGTCTATGTCCTTGGAGAGATCAGAGAGGCGGGCGCGCAGCCTGCTAAGAGGGATATGCAAAGCTCGTTTATCCGGAATCGCGGCCTTCTCCACTTCTGCCGGTTCACGTACATCCAGCAACACAAGTCCATTTGATTTCGCAAGGCGTTCTTTTAACGATTCAGGCGATAGGACTGGAATGGCTCCCTCAATTCGATTTCTGGTGTTATTGGCCGCATGGACAACACCATCAAGGGCATGTGAAAACGGCGGCGAATAAGCCAAGTCCAGATTCGCCACATCACTCAAAGTTGCACCGAACCGTAATGCCGTGGCTAGAATATCGACCCGCTTTGACACATCGCCGGGGCCAATCAATTGAGCGCCCAGTAAACGTTTATCACTTCGATTTGCCACTAATTTAAGAATGAAACGCTTATTTCCCGGATAAAAATGGACGTGATCCATACATGGTGTAATGGAAGATACGGTCTCGTACCCCAAAGACCTGGCCTGAGCATCCGTGAGCCCCGTTTTGGCAACATTAAGATTCAACGACTTGAACACCATCGTGCCGACAATCCCCGGGAAGGTTTCATGTCCCCCCGCGGCGTTGCTGCCGATGACACGGCCATGGCGGTTAGCGATGGAGCCCAATGGCATATAGGTTCTTCTGCCTGTAATCAGGTCTCGGCATTCAACACAATCTCCGCCGGCATAAATATTGGGATCACTGGTCTCCATGAACTCATTCACTGAAATGGCGCCGGTTTCTCCGATTTGAAGATTTGCTCTCGCCGCCAAATCGACATTAGGCCGCACCCCAACTGCCAAAACCACCATATCGGTTTTGATTTCCCGGCTGTTAGTGACAACCTTTCGTACAGTAGTATCACCAACGATTCTTTGAACGCGTTCCGCTAATAGAAATTCCAAACCATCGCGAACCAGTTCATTTTTAAGTAAATGAGCGATCTCAGGGTCCAACATCGAAGGCAAAACTTGATCGGCGATATCCACGACAGTCGCATCTACGGCTTGATTGAACAGTGATTCGGTCAATTCCAAACCAATCAAACCCGCGCCGATAATTGTGGCATGCTCAACATTTCCCTGCTCGATAGCCTGCCGAATTCGGATGGCATCTGATGGGCAATGGAGTGTGAAAACATTATCTAGTTCGATCCCTTCAATTTGAGGACGAACAGGAACTGCACCGGTAGCCAACACCAGTTTGTCATAGGGAATTTGATCTTGCTTGCCGGTTGCTAAATTTCGGACGAATACTGTTTTCCCACCGCGGTCCACATCTAGAATCTCAGTTTGCAGACGGACATCGATGTCTTTTACATCATGGAAATAATCCGCATCACGTACCAATCCAAAGGAAGTTGTCCGTAGGTTATCAAAATTCTCTACAGAACCGCCAACATAGTACGGAAAACCACACCCTGCATAAGAAAGAAGTTCTCCGCGTTCAACAAGCACAATCTCCGCTTGTGGATCACACCGGCGTGCGCGTGCCGCGGCTTTGGCTCCACAAGCAACAGCTCCGGCAATAACGATTCGTCTTTTCGTTAAATTCACGACAGCACCCCCGTTCTGCAAGGATTCGGACTCTCCGGTCAACCATTGCGAGGGTGGTCTCTATGCAAGATTCGATAGAATACGTGATGATTAGTCAGTCCAAAACAAGGGCCATTGCAATTAAATCGTGAGGATCAATCACGGTTGTATCCACTTAGAGATACTAAATTCGTTCTCGAATCTGCTTTCTGCAATTGGCGCACAGCGCAGTTGCCGAACTCGCACCACCGCAACAATAGTCTATCCCGGCTTGGTATCATCTCTACAAAGTCGCTTGTAAAACCATAAAAGTTAACTCGGCTCATCCAATAATCCAGACAATATTCGCTATGCATTCTAAGCGGCATCGGCCTGAACGATTTCCTCTTTGGGCGCAGCTGTTTGTTCTTGAGCTGCGGCAATACAATAGGTCTTGTGGTAAAGAATCCCTAATGTCCGATAGAGAAGATGGGCAAATTTCGAATACGGGAAATAGCCGATCATGGACAGGATCAAAACCAGATGCACGAAGTAGACGCTATACGCCGCGGCCGGGACATCGGCAAGACGCAGGATTTGGCACAAAATACCGGTTACGGCCAGTCCGAACATAATGCCGATGAAAAGCCAATCGGTGTGATTACTCTTTCCTGATTTCGCCGGATCGGTTAACCGGGTATAAAGCATCAAACCTGTGCCGGCCAAGAACGCCAGTGCCCCCAAATTCCCTAGTATCTTTACGCCATGGCCTGACGGCAGTGGAAGTTCGATTCCTAAGAAGCTGACACCAAACAGTTTTGGAATATAAAGACCAAAGAAAACCAAAGTCGTTGTGACAAACAAAGCAAGAAAGCCGTAAAACGTCAGCATATGAGAAAAGTAACGTTGCTTGCTTTCACCGCACTGACTGAATTGGTTGTGCTGGGCGATCTCTTTTATCGTGTCGATCAAACCAGTGACTAAATTCCTATGAGCACCGGCCTTCTGCGGACGAGGACCGTTTTGCAGGCCCGTCCAGAATCGTTTGGCGCCAATGAATGCTGAAACCGCTGCAAAAACGGACACAAGAATAAACAGCGGATCCAAATAGTGATGAGGCATAAATTTGGAGTAAACGATGTCACCTTCAGGTATAGCTAAGTGCCCCGTCCCACCCAGTACGGCCAAAAGAATGACGATAGGTATCAAAAACAGAACCGGGATATATTTGGATGAGGAAAAAAGCGTGCCCATGAATCCGGGAAACGCAAAATGGCGATAAGCGGTCTGGCGTACAGCCGCCAGGATATCTCCGGGATTCCCACCCCGGGGACAAGCCAAGGAACAATCGTTGCATTGATGGCATAGCCAAATATCCGGATCGTTCACCAATCGGTCTTTGAGTCCCCACATCGCCCAAACCATCTCTTTGCGCGGGAAAGGATGCTCATCGGGTGAAATGGGACATGTTCCTGAGCAAGTCGCACACTGGTAGCACTTCAAGAAATTCTCGCCCCCCATTTTTTCCATTTCTTGAATAAACTCCAGATCGGGGTCCACCATCCCCAAGTCGAGACGGTCGCCAGTTACGGTTACAACTGCGCTGTCGGTTTGTTGGACTTGTTCTGATGTTGTTTCCGCTGCCATCGTTTCCATCACCTCTCGACATACAAACCGGTGCTGCCGATTTTCCGGTTTGTTTTACATGCCTTTAAATGGATTGAGTCCGACTTCTTCAATAACTTCCATGAAATCGTCGATAATGCCGGGAATTTTCGGCCAATCCGAGATTTCAATCTGATGAAGTTCAACTCGCTCGTTTTCCAAAGCGAGCTGTGTCAGTTTTTCTTTGATGTTATCTCCGCGTTTGCTGGCAAGTTCGCTGCCGCGAATAAAGTGACACTGATAATCATCGCCGTATTTGCAGCCCATCAGCATGATGCCGTCAAATCCACGCGAAAGAGCATCCGCAACCCAAACGATATTCACCGACCCCAAACAACGGACCGGAATAATACGCACATACGGGCTTATTTGGAGACGATTCCGCGCGGCCATTTCGATTGCCGGATAAGCGTCATTCTCACAAGCCAGGCAAAGAACGCGCGGTTTCTCTTCGAATTCATCGGGGATTTCCACCGACTTAATCATCGAAGCAATCATATCCACGGAATAATCTTTAAAACTGACAATTCGCTCGGGGCACGCTCCCATACACACGCCACACCGCCTGCAGCGTGTCGGATTGGGTAACGGCGTTCCTTTCGTATCTTCATTCAACACACCAAATGGGCATTCTTCGGTGCAGCGTTTGCATTGCGTGCACCGCTGTAAGAAGAACTCGGGATACGATTGATCGCCCGAACGTGGATGAACGGCTTCGCCTCTTGATGTCATTTCGACACATTGAATCGCTTTTAAGGCTGCGCCGGTCGCGTCTTCACGGCAGGAAAGTCCATCCATCGGGCTCCGCATACATCCTGCGCCGTAAATTCCGGTACGGCGTGTTTCATAGGGGAAACAAATAAAGTGCGAATCGGGATAGCCGTATTCGAGAACCGGCAAATCCGGTCCCTGGCGATACTGTAAATTTAAAATGGGTGGATCCGGTTCCGGCTTTTCCAGCAAAGCCAGCATATCAGGTTGCGGTTTCGAGCCTTCTTTTTCGGCACGCGCCACGGCCGCTTTTGCATCGATACGCGCTCGGATCGCTTCCGAATCAGCTGACACCGGGGCCATTCCCAACGCAAGCACCAGGAGATCAACCTGCACACTCATCTGTTCGCCGAGCATCGTATCGCGAACTGAAAGCGTTAAAGTTCGGTCATCATTCTCTTTGACTTGCGTGATTTCGCCCTTTGTTAAAAAGACACCGGGATCCAGTTGCACACGCTTATAGAAATCTTCATATAAACCCGGGGTTCGCAAGTTCTCATAAAAGATAAACGCTTTAGAAGATGTATCTTGTTCACGAACATAAAGTGCTTGTTTTAAGGATGTCAGGCAGCAAATCGAAGATGCATGTGAGTGATACTCGTCATCTTGCGATCCCGCACATTGCAAGAAAGCAACACGCTTGGCTGGTTGACCATCGGAACAACGTTTGATGCCGCCGTTTTTGGCCATCTCTTCGATGCGTACATTGGAGACGACGTTTTCAAACTGCCGATAACCAAAACGGTTGAGATTTTCCGGTTCAAACGGTGTCCAGCCGGTGGCCTGCACAATCGATCCCACACGGATAGGCCCTTTTCCGTCAGCGTCGCCGTTGTGCGTTCGAAACGTCACATCGAACATCCCCGGTCCGCCCGCGATATTCTCGATCTCACTTGAAGTGCGTACGGTTATATTTTCGTTCCGCTTCACCTCATCGATCAGTTCCGGAATACCCGTCGATTCCAATTCTTGGAACGGGGAGCGGTAGGGAATGGATTTATGCCATTTTGCCATCCACCCACCCAACTCGGCTTCTTTTTCGACCAAAATGGTTTTGTATCCAGTTTTGGCGGCTTCAAGAGCAGCCGTCATACCGGTGATTCCGCCGCCCAAAACCATAATGGTCTTATCGACCTGTTCACGTTCCGGAAATGGGTCGAGCAGTTTTGTTTTTTGAGCCTGGACAATCCCCATCCGCAAATAATCTTCAGCGAGCATTTGCGTGTCTTCGTCATTCGGCTTCTGACACCAAACCACTCCTTCTCGAAGATTGACACGAATGACAACGATATTGGCGCCAAATGGATCAACACCGATATCCAACCGGGGCGAGGCCGCCGCCAAAACAATTTTAGTAAGGCCCTCAGAAGCAACATCGTCACGGATGACTTTTAAATCGTCTTGAGTGCATGTGCTGATTGTCTTGCAGAGAACAACACCGCTCTCTTCTTCGGCTACCTTGGACAAGGCTTCAATATCCAGGGCTTCGCCGATTCCGTAGCCAGTGCAGATATAGACCCCAACCTTGTCGTCCATGGACCTCTCCTTTTCTTAGGACTGAATTGCCTTCAAAGCCGCGCCGGTCGCCTGCCGCACCGATCGCGCCACATCCACGGGCCGCTGCGCGCAACCCGCCGCAAAAATCCCCCCATTGCCGTTACCCGAAATCACAAATCCATAAGGATCGTATTGCAAATCCTCATACGGAATCTTTGAATGTGCCGTGCTGGGAACCATGCCGGTGGCAAGCACCACAAGATCGAACGGTTTACGAATCTTATTTCCGGCGATGGTATCCTCGACTTCGATAACGGCATCTTTGGTCTGCCCGTCTTCTTCGATTTTGGCGACTTTACCTTTTATGAATTCAACGCGTTCTTCTTTAAGAAGATCGTAATAAAACTTCTCATAGCGCCCGATGACGCGTATATCGATATAGAAGATTGTCACTTTTGCTTCAGGCGCAGCCTCCAATACATAGCGGGCCTGCTTAAGCGATCCCATACAACAAACGGCGGAGCAATAAGGTAAATGATTTTCGTCACGGGATCCGGCGCATTGAACAAAAGCAACGCTCTGAACTTCTTTTCCATCCGATGGGCGCAGCATTTTTCCTTGGGTAGGTCCGGTTACCGCAGCCAGACGTTCCATCATGAGATTGGTAATGACATTTGCATGACGGCCGTATCCAAGGTTGTCCAAATTCGTTGCGTCATAAGGCTCCCAACCCGTGGCTACTATAATTGAACCAACCTGAATGGTTATCTCCTGCGGTTGCATATCAAAATCGATTGCGCCCGGTGGACATTCGTTTTTAAGAAGTTCCCGTTCGTCATCGGTTAAGGCTTCAGGAACAAGCAGGTATTGCATCGGAAAAGCCATCGGGTGAGGAATATGAAGAGCTTTGGTTTTACACATTCCCATGTTGTAACCATCGGAAACTTCCGATGAAAGCTTTTCAATCACCGAGTTGGGAATATCCGCATCATCCTGCACATAACGAGGTTGAATTTTAATTGTCACATCATAATTGCCTGCTTCACCGGTGATCTTGAGGACTTCGGCCAAGGTGTGCACGGTGATACGGGGATTGTTGCGGATTCGCTTAAAGTTGATTTCCATACCGCAGGTGGGCGGACACATTTTGGGGAAATACCGCTGCATCCGGACCGTGCGCCCTCCCAAATAAGGTTCCTTTTCCACCAGCACGACTTCCCGTCCGACCTCCGCTGCCTCCACAGCGGCCGTGATACCACTAATGCCGCCCCCGATTACAAGGATTTTGCCGTTCTTGGACATGATCTTGTCATTCCTTTTGCGGCCGTTCATACGGCGCAGTTAATGTTTCTGTTTCGCCGATAGTTCTCGTTTCTTATCTTCCAATACATTGGGCTTAACAGTCATGGTTTTCTCGCCAAACAAACTGAATTTCAGCCATTGAAAACCGAATTTCAGAAGTTCAACATCATCCTCGCGAATCCGCTCCTGGGTTTCGGAATCCACTTCGAACATTTCCAGGAACCGGCTCTCAAAAACAAAACGGCGGAAAACATCGACGTTGTAGCAAACCATAAAAAACATCTCCATTTTTTGAGGAGAAAGGGTTTTGCTCTCTTCGAATCCCTTATGCAGAGCGATTTCTTTGAATAGTTCGCCAATTTCGTTGTACGCCTCAACACCCTGGTCTTCCATCCACTCCGAAATTGTCCATTCCTTCTGCTCTGCAAATCCCTCGCAGTGGGATTCTTTCATTAAGAAATAAAATTCCTCGCGAAGGTTCGCTTCTCCATCACGAGGCGAAGCAAGACCGACCGGATACATGCGGCACGGCCAAGGCCGGTCTTCATAAATCGTGCAACCTTTAGATTCGCTTACAAACGGACAATTCTTCTCGTTGGAATCGACCATTTCCAACATAACCACCGGATATTTTTGATTTTTCTCAATGGGCATGAACGTATAGCGTTCCAGAAACTCTTCGGAACTCAGTCCAAGACGCTTTTTCATGCGGATGATGTCATAAGGCGTCAGAAAAATATTGACGTCCGCGCAGCAGCGGTTGAAGCATTGAATTTGTCTGTGACAAGAGAACGCAAAACGATCATCTTTGGTATAGCGCGTATATTCTTTTAAAATTGTTTCTTTTAGCTGCGCAATTTCATTCATGCTTCATCTCCCGAATCCTCTTCAACAATCTGGTTCTTCAAAGCATCGACCGACCAAACCGGCAAAGGGCCTTTCTCACCCGTTTGGGGATTCAATCGGTACCGATAGGAGGCGTGGGCGTTATATTGTGTTTTCATCCACTGCCAACCACGCAAAAAATACGGACATTCATCGTTAAAGCAGACATATTGGATTCCCTCTCCCCAAGTCGATTCACCGGGAACAGACCAAGGCCGCATCTCGGCTTGGCAATGGGGACAGTGAAAGGGACCTTTTTCTTTTGCGGGATCCTGCGCGTCATCCTGGCGGTTACCTTGGTTCGATCCCATAAAGTCGTGATGATCCATTTCAGAAATCCTGATGACACCAACCGATTCCGCAAAAGTAACGAGGAAATCCCCTCCGGGCGTTCCGGAGAACGCCCGGAGGGATATCAATCGTAATCAGCAATCATTCTGCGTGAGTGCAATCACCCACCCAGTAATTCGTGATCGCCCGCTTGTGCATAAATCGAAAGAATCGGACGCTTTGACATCTTCCATTCGCCTGCGGTGTTATCCCACTGACAGTTGACAAAGCATTTCCAATTATCCTCATCGATTTTGGGCAAATCGGCGCGATAGTAGTAACCCGGCCACCGGGTTTCTTCACGGAAGAGAATCGAGCGGACATGCGCTTCGGCCTGCCACATTCTGTGGACATTTTCCCAGCAGCGCATCAGCTCGTGCAGATCCGCCGCAGCCAGTTTGGCGGAGTCTTCTTTCAAGAAACCAAGCAGTTCCAATCCTTTATCCAATAAAGGCTTGCTGGTCGTGAACTGAGAACTCACGCCACCGGCGTACTCGTCCATGATCTTCTGCAAGCGGAACATGAAGTTCTTGGGTTTGATGTAGTTCGGATTGATATCCGGATCGCTTGAGGTCTTGCTGAACCGTTCGTAAAGATCGATCGGCCGCAGAATCTCTTCCCGAAGCGCTTCCACTTGCGCGGAATCGACATTGGGCTGTTCCGGGTTGTCCACACAGAAATCAACCGCGGCTTTGCCGGCAATACGACCTTCGGTATGTGAACCGGATGAGAACTTATGGCTGGAAGCACCTGAAGCGTCACCTGCGCAGAACAAGCCGCGCGTGGTAGCCATATTGGTGTATCCCCAGAAATACTCAGGCGGCGCCAAATCTTCAGGTCCACTGACCCAAGCACCCGAGGCGCCGGAGTGCGAACCGATAAAGTACGGTTCCGCAGCAGCGATTTCCGAAGGCTTCTCTTCGGGAGCCACATTGGTGGCCGCCCAAAGAATGGCCTGTGAAATCGTCATATCCAAGAAGTCTTCCCAGGCTTCGCTCTCAAGTTCTTTCAGTTTCTTTTTGCGCGCTTTGGGATCGGGTTCTGCTTCAGATAGTTTCTGGATGGCTTCTTCGGTCCGCATATAGATCGGGCCCTTGCCTTCCATAACATCCAACATACCTAACCAGTTGCGCAGATTGGCCGGAATGGGTTTCACGTGGCCATACGGTTTCCAGTTTTCCAGTTCCGGACGGCGGGTTTGCATGTACTCCTCCCCAAACGCGTTTGTGGCGCGTGACTTAAAGAGGAGGAACCATGCTCCGACCGGCCCATAGGCATCCTTAAAGCGGACCGGAATAAACCGGACTTCCTGGCAGGTCATTTCCGCACCAGCCTTCAAGGTGAAGTAGGTGCTGGAACCGGAGTTCCAAGGCGGATACCACGCACGGCCCAAACCTTCGCCGGAAGAACGCGGTTTAAAGACGTGAACCGCGCCACCCATGGCGACTAAGACGGCTTTGGCTTTGAAGATATAGAACTTTTCTTCACGAACACTGAAGCCGACAGCGCCGGCCACACGGTCGCCATCCATCAATGGACCGACGATGAAGACACGCTCATAGATGTTATCCATCCCTAAAGCATTTTTGGCTGCTTCGGCAACGACGACCTTGTAGGATTCGCCGTTGATCATCAGCTGCCAACGTCCTTCGTGAACGTAGTGGCCTTCTTCGTCTTTCCATATTGGTAGCCCCCACTTTTCAAACAGGTGGACTGTGGAGTCCACGTGGCGGGCGATATTGGCAACCAAATCTTCACGGGTAATGCCCATGAGATCATTGCGTACATAATCAACGTAGTCTTTGACCGTGTTCTGGCCGTCTCTTAATCCGACATATTGATTGATGGCAGAAAGTCCCATCGCCACAGCACCGCTGCGGTCAACGGCGGCTTTATCCACCATGATGACTTTGACGTTATTCTTTTTCGCCCAGTAGGCGGCTTCGGTTGCGGCTCCACAGGCCGCCATACCACCACCGACGATAAGGACGTCTGTTGTAACCTCAACAGTTTCAAAGTTTGGCATAGTCTTTTCTCCTCACTCACTTCTTAATCGTTGGGACTTCAGGAAGTCCCGATGATTCCGGTTCGGTGAAGAGGCAAGGGCTCTTGAGGTCGTCCGATCCGGTCGGAAATCCCCCGTCCGGCGCGGCCGAACCTTCGGGTGTTGTGCGAATGGGGAATTTGAACCGTTTCAGCATTCCGTTACGGAACTTCACCGTCCACATGATTGAATCGGTGCTGCGCATAGGAGTAACCGATGCCCCAAGCGGTACAAAATCCGCGTACCCCCGGATTTCAATCGCTTGTGTCGGGCAGATTTTTACACAGTTGTAGCACTCCCAGCACATTTCAGGCTCTTGGTTGTAAGCCTTCATGATGTCTCGGTTCAACATCATGAGGTCGTTTGGACAAATGTACTGGCACGCCGTTTTATCCAACGCCTTACAACCGTCGCATTTCTCTGGAATTACATAACTAGGCATGGACCTTATCTCCTCAATTGAGTGATCTAATAGACTGCGTTTAATTATTAATTATAATTGACAATTCCTACACAACCGCGTGCCTACAAGGTGGAATTGACCTGCGCGGGATCACCCCCTTTCAACAGATTTTATAAACCTGATTCCCCTCAGTATGTCTCACCCCCCTGAGGAGAAATCGTAATTCACAGAATCATTATTCACTTTCCCCCGGGCGTGGCGCCGATTCCATGCCCGGGGAAAGTATTTCCATCAAACGTACTCCCACCTGGACTTAAGAAGCTGCCTCGGATTGATAATAATTCATAAGAATTTTGGCGACTTCCGGACGGGAGAATTCAGGTGGCAACGATTCTCCCTTGGAAAGCATCTCGCGAACCTTCGTTCCCGAAAGGAACACATAGTCCTCTTTTGTGTGGTCGGGATGATCACGCATCATCACGACTTTATTCAGTTTTTTGGACCAAGCGGTGTGATCCGCTTTAAAGATTTCGATTTCCAAAGCACCGTCCGGTACTTCTTCATCAAAGATTGTTTGCGCATCGAAAGGACCGTAGTAATCGCCAACACCGGCATGGTCGCGGCCCACGATAAGGTGCGAACATCCTGTGTTTTGGCGGAAAACGGCGTGCAGAACCGCCTCGCGCGGACCGGCATAAAGCATGTCGAATCCATACCCGGAAATAATCACGGTATTAGGCGGGAAGTAGAGTTCAACCATTTTGCGAATGGAAGCATCACGCACATCCGCGGGAATATCGCCTTTTTTCAGTTTGCCCAGCAGCATGTGAATAAGAATTCCATCGGCATTCACCGCCTCGTATGCCATCCGGCATAGTTCTTCATGCGCCCGGTGCATCGGATTACGAGTCTGGAACGCGACAACCTTGTTCCACCCCAACTTGCCCATTTCTTCACGAAGTTGGTACGCCGTTCGGAATGTTTCCGGAAAATCTGCCTGGAAATAGGAGAAGTTCAAAACTTGAATCGGTCCGGAAACGACAAAACGACCGACAGAAGTGAAAGCGGCAACACCCGGGTGATTGGCATCTGTTGTGCGGAAAATCTTTTCGCACATCATGGTCATTTGGGCGTCACTAATCTCTTCAATCGCTTCAACATCCTGTATGGCAATGACCGGATTGCCATCGACATTAGGATCTCGCAAAGCAATTCGCTTTTGTCCTTGGATTGAAGAGGCATCCTCAAGCACATTCAGGATAGGAACCGGCCAAAACAGACCATTCGTCGTCTTCATTGACTCGCATACGCTGACCGCATCCGCAAGATTCATGTAGCCGGTCAAAGGATTGAAATAACCACTACCCAGCATCACCGCATTCGCAGCAGCGGCCGAACAAATCACGATGGATGGCAGACTCTCGGCTTCCTTTTCCAGTGCAGCGCGCTGAGCGCCATCTTGTACATAAAGTGGATTCAAACTGTCTGAACCATGTGGCTTGATCATAGTCGTTACTTGAGACTCCTTATCATTATGTAGCTGGACCGGCACACTCGAATCTGCTGTCGCTTGTGAAGAAAAGGCACCGCGAGAGTCCCCGAAAGAGCGGTTTTCCCTCAATCAGTCTTGGCCAGCCGCTCTACGTCCATCTCATATCTAGAATGGCGATTTAAGTCCTACTTCGTCAAGGTGGGAGATAAAGAATCCGGCATTCCAGCTCCAAGGAATGCATTGTTACCATATTGATAAATTTTCATACATTTCCCAAAACCCGGATCATAAATGACTTTTTTTTCTTGGCATTCGGATTATTAACACGATTTAGTTTTCTCAGTTTGTATTGAAAGAAATACTTTCCAGTAAACAGGTTCGAACCTGTAATTTCATTAACCTTATCAAATGAGTTTTGGAGATCCGGAGTTTTTTAAATAAGTTTAATACCCAAATAACAATATTGATCCAAAGCCAAAACTTGATGATGATATGCGTTTATCAGCACTTTCTCTCACAATTGTCCGAGATGAAGCATAGTCAGACTGGGATTACCGAATCGTGCATTCACTCAAGATTTGAATCCGGCATTATTAACACACATTGATAAACGACCTTGTTCGTGTCAATACATGAGCATAGAAATAACTTGACCTGGTTTAGCAGCCTGATATTGTTGTCCAACTCACTCCTACTGCTTAACCTAATAAATAATAATTGCGGCGCTTATTGATAATATATTATCAATAAGGAAGCTGAGGGTTTGAAACCCAAACGCTCTTATGCGGGCACATCACCCTACACTCTTCGCAACGTGTGTTCATCAAATCTGAAGAGGATTTGAGCTGTCAAAATGTTTTTCCCGAAGCAGCATTACAACGGCTTTGTATAGGAAGCTAATAGAACAACAAAGCATAAACACGCTCCACCCTTACGACACAAGAGAATACACATCCACAAATCACACTCATGAGCAAGAATACTCTCGATTGCCTCAGCCAACTTTTCAGTTCGCTGTCAGCCATGATCCCATAACATCCGGTGCTAAAACTCGCTCAACGATTGCGGATACCATTTGAGAGGAATGGCACGATCAACATTTTCCGAAAGCATGGGACGGCCTTTCGGATACGCGGATTCCGTATGACATGTTGCGCAATTGGCCAAATCTTCCCGATTCACTTCCGTAGCCTGTTCCATATGACAGGGCGTACACGTTCCATGCATAGCTCTTATATAACTCGGCGCGATATAGTTAAAGGTACCCGATTCCTGATTCTGGAACATATCCTTATGACACCAATCGCATTTCCGCACGGTATCTGTTTGCTTTGAATCTCCGGCGGGATGGCATTGTACACACGATTCAGTACCCCCAAGTCTATCCCGATGGCGGTCGTGGTTGAAAATGGAAGTCGGCAAATACATATCCGAATGACATTCCCAACAAGAAGTCGGACCATCCTTTGGTTTGCTCATGTGATGGCAACGAACGCATCCTTCACGTTCCCCGTATTTTTCCGTAAATAATTTTATGTGATCGGCATGGGGGAAAAGCGTGTATTCCAACATGCGGTTGCCATCGATACGTAAAACATCCCATCCCACGGCGCCCTGGACCGGCGTAGGCGGACGTTCGTATTCGGAAGTCGCTTTGGTGGGCAAAACAGCAGCCGTGACAGCTACAGCCAACACAAAGGCCAGTGAGACCGGACGGACGATTTGTTGCGGACGGTCCCCCAACCAGGTTTTGGATACCGGATCGAAAACCGGCTTGGCATACGGATTGGCTTTAATCTCCGGCATATGCGTAGGATCAAAAAGTGCCAGGTGTTCGGCACAGAATATAAATATCAAACCTGCGCCGGAGACAATACCAAGACTCACAACGATCTCTGTCCAAGCGGGGAAGTAGGCCATACCGGGTACACGGGCAATCGCCACAAGCCCTACATCGATGCGGTACATAATCATTCCCGACACGGTCAAAACAGCGGCTGTTGTTAGCAAAGCAGTATTCTCGCGCCATTTTCGTTTCATCAATAGCACAGCGGGAATTACCGTACTTATGAGGATTTCAATGACAAACACCGCGCTCTGCCAGGAACCTTCAAGCAAGAATCCCAGTTGTCCCCGTTGGTATAAATCACCAACACGAATCAGAAAATAAGTACAAAGCACATAAGAAGCAGCCTTGCCCAATCCACTCAACAAGTCTTTATGCACGGGATGCTGAAAAAGCCACGCAGAAATGAGTGACTCGAGTGTCACCATCATCAATCCCAAACCAATGGCGGAAACAAAAAACAACAAAGGCAACAGTGGACTGTACCAAAGAGCGTGCAGACGGAACGGGACAATTAAAAACAGTGAGCCCAATGAAGACTGGTGCAAAGTAGATAGCACAATCCCCAGAATCACCAGCGGAATTGTGGCCTTTTTCAGTATGCGGTAGATACGCTGAAAAAGCGGTCTCTGAAAAACCGAATGCTCCAATACCACAGGGGCAAATTCGAGGGCAAGCACATGGAAGTACAACATCACGCACCAGGCCACCTCAAATAGAACCGAATGATGTTGCCAATAGATGGTGGCATGCCAGATTCGCCAAGGCAGGCCCAAGTCAAACATCAATCCCGCAATAACCGCACCATAGCCAAGGAACGCAGTAAGAACCGCGGGGCGGACAATCGGTTTATACTTCTCCAGGTGGAAAATATAAACACAGGCCGCGACAACAAAACCACCGGCCGCCAATGCCACGCCGGCCATCACGTCGAAGGCCACCCAAATACCCCAAGGTGTGGTATCGGTAAGGGCAGTGACTGCGCCTAATCCTTTTGTAAAGCGAACAAAGGCAATCACCGCTGTCGCGCCGACAAAAGACCAAAGAATTGCCTTAACAACATCGCGCCTATTCATGGTCATCCTCCCCCCTTTTATTCGTATTCATGAGTTTGTTGCGGCGCTCGATGATCCAATACGTTCCGCCCATCACTGCGCCTACCCCCAGAGCCAATCCGGGCACTTTGCTGAGCGCTCCCCAGGTCAAAGCCGGTAGCGGCTTGGTCCCCATCTCTTTCTTCCAGCCGATGAAATCCAATGGGACATCGGATACGTACAGAACCGATGTGCCGCCGACATCTTTTTCTCCATCAATATGCTGCAAATAGAGGCGGGGATTTTCATCAAGCCGTTCTTTTGCAATTTCAAGGAGTTCCTCACGCGTCCCGAATATGGTGGCCTCTTTGGGACAGGCTTCTACACAGTGAGGGATTTTGCCCTCGCTGATGCGCTCGTAACACATAGAGCATTTGCGCACATAAGGTGTGGCTGTGTGCCATTCATAGCGCGGAATACCATACGGGCAGGCCAACATACAATAGCGGCACCCTATGCATTTCGATTCATCGTAATGCACCGCGCCTTCAGGTGTTTTATGCAATGCGCCGACAATACAGGCCGAGGCACAGGCCGGTTCCAGACAATGCCGGCATTGCTTGCGCACAAACCGGTTGGCCGATACCCGGATAATGGATGTATAGCGATAGGCCGAAAGCCCATCGCCGGTTTCTTGTGTATATGGCGGAGTCTCCGGCAGGTTATAGTTCTTTACACAAGCCTTGGTGCATTCATTGCAGCCAATGCATTTTGTGACGTCGGTCAAGATGCCTTTGGATTCGGTACTCATATCGGTTTCACCTCCCCATGGACGGTTCGGACAACCTCTTCACCAGCGCGGGGTGCAAACCGCCAGGCAATCTCGGTTGCAAGGCGGATGAGCGGGAACAGAATGCAATGTGAGAGTTTTGTAAAAGGAATCAGAACGAAAATGCATTCCCCGCCCAACACATGCATCAGCATCGTAAGATTGTAGGAAAATGGATTAAATGAACGTGAAGCGATGAATCCGGTCAAAAAGATCTCTATGAGCAGAAAAACCAGAATGTAATCGATAGGCCCACTCAGGGAGCGGACTCTCCGGTTCAAGCAACGCACCCCGAATAAAATAAGTCCTGTGACAATCACAAAAAATGAAAGCACATCAGCCAATAAACGGGGGATGCCGGGCCAACCGATCCCCAATGCGGCCCGCCAAAGTTCGATATGCTCAACAAGAAATATCGGAACCACAATCAGACCGGCATGAAACAAAAAAGAAGTCACACTTAAAACCGGACGTTGTCTGTGCAGTTTCGTAACCGGAATCAACCAGCCCAATGTCTTAAGCGCCAATCCCCAATAATCCAGCGGGATTTTCGGCCCACGGCGGATGGCCCTGCCGATATCCCAAATTGTGAGAATCACAATACGGGCCAGGCCAAGAATCATGATGAGAAAGGTCAATCGAAAGAGAGGACCTTGTGCAAACGCAAGCCACCCATCCATCAGTTAATTTCCCCCTTCTATTTCTGATGCAACAGCCGGCTGTTCCGTTGCAGCCGGTTGCGACTCCGCATTGCCTTGAGGCGGTTTGAGACGGATCGCCCGCAGAATTAAATCGTGAAGTCCCTTCACCTCAGCATCGAGTTTGTAATGTTCGCAAATTTCAGCCAGCTGCTTTTTGCAATTCGCACAAGGCGCAACGACAATCTGCGCTCCCGTGCGTTTGATTTGTTCGGCTTTTGTTTTCCCGAGGACATTCATCCGGTAATCGTGAATTTCATCGATTGAGACAAGTCCACCGCCACCACCGCAGCAGTAATTCTCCGCCCCGCCCGGGGTCATCTCCACAAAGTCTTTGACAAATGAACGAAGGATTTCGCGCGGCTTATCGACAATCCATCCCGAACGGGCCATATTGCAGGGATCATGATACGTAACACGCTCAGTGATGGCATCCGGATCGAGATCGAGTTTTCCATCCATCAGCGCCTTATGCGTATATTCCAGAATGCTGATAACCGGAACGACCTCATCACCCCCATAGACGGCCGTGAATCCTTTGGCCGTACGAGAGGCATGACCGCACTCACCGATAAGAATCTTCTTGCCTTTTCGCTTGCGGACTTCGTCAATCTCTTTCTGCAAAATGCGTTCGAGAATCCAATCGCTGTAAAAAAGGCCGTAATTGATTCCGTCAAAGTAGCCGGAACTGATTGTCCAATTGTCCCCATCGCCTGCCGCATAAAGAACCGCCGCATTTCCCATTAATGTATCCGCTTCTAGCAGAAAATCGCTCACCGCCGGAAAAAAGACATAGTCGACATCGTCTTTATCGATAGGAAATTTGACAGGAACGCCTTTACTTTCCTCGAGTTCCTCTTCAAGAAATTCAATTGTGTCGATCATGGCCGGCGCGGGAATAGCCGACGTATTCCCCGTTTTGCCTTCGAGCTGCTCACGCACACTTACCAGCAGTGCTTTGGGGATAATGCCCATCTCGCTCAGGATGTATCGACCCAGATGTGTAATCAGTCCGTGGTCCACACCCATCGGACATTCAAGATTGCAGCGGCGGCACGCGGTGCAGTGGTAAAATGCCTCGGTCATCTCATCGATATCCCGCTCGGTTAGTCCGGGATCACCCAGAAGCCGTCCCCGCATCATTCCACCTAAGGTGAAATGACGCCGATAGACTTTCAACAACAAATTTGTGCGATAACACGGAATATCTTCACAATCATCCGTTGATTGAAAGACCTGGCATGCGCTTGAGCAACGCGCGCATTTTGTCGATGTACGCGAATAGATGTTGAGAATGGCGCCGTAATTCGTGTGCCTTACAATCGCGGCCATAATCTCGAGAAATTTCTGGACGCGCCCACTCTCTAAGGGCTTCTCAACATAGAATGGGTATTTTCGCCGTTCCGGCTCACTGCCGGTTTCGGCCTTTGTTTCTTGTCCTTCAAGCGTCGCTGCCATATTTCAACAACCTCCGTACCACGAGAGTCTTGCTACGCGGTCGATCTATTCTCAATTACGTCTTCCCGCAGTGCTGTTTGCGCCACGCTGTACGTTCCTCACAAGATTGAGCCCAGGGATAAATAGAGCCGCCTTGCGTTCGGTCCTTGGCAATCATCATCATGACCGGCGCGTTGCTCTTTCTTTCGATATGAGCATTGAATTCGGAACAAGGCCCGATCGTGACAACAACATCGCAATCGCTGTCATTAAGAATCTTGACCAATAATTCCGGATTGCATGCCGGAACTGCGGGAGAATGTTCCCGGTTCCAATCCGATTGTTCCTTTTCCGTTGTAGTTCCGAATTGGCAGCAGACCGGCATAATCTGCATATTGTCCGATAGCAGATTCCAAACAGTCTCCATTTCAGGAAACGCTTCTGTGCAAAACACAATCCCCGCACGCTGGAATTTGAGCGATTGGCAATAGGATTCGAAATCCTCGATACGGCATACCGGCGCGCCGCTGATTGAGGCAATAAAGAGCGATTTGGATAGGCCGTCTCGTGGCGGTCCCCACTTCTCAATAGCCGCCGATTCTTCCCAGGCGATACAGCCCTGCCCCGCCAGACAAGTTTTCTCGGTGCATTGCATACAATTGACCAGGCAATGACGGTCCAATCCTTCTATATAGGGCGGTTGAAACGTTCCGGAGGGACTTGTCTTGCCAGGGATTGAGGAAGCATGACCGGTGGCGGGTGGATAGCCAAAGCCTTCATGGAGACGGCCTGCGGCCAGTTCCGCCAGAATTTCATCGACATCCCCTGCCACATTGTTAACCACACGAATACCGTAAGACTCAATCCTCTCTTTAAACTCCTTTTCAATTCCTCCGCAAATAAAAGTATCGACTTGGGCATCCAAGAGCCGGGCCAAAAGATCGTCCGTATCCCAATCGTTGGGTTGAATAATAGATTCTGTTTTAATGCCATCGGTTTTCAACCTGGCCAAGAGCAGACGCTTGGCATATTGGCAACGGGGAGCAACTCGACTCCCCAAAAGGGGTATTGCGGCAATCTTGCTCATGGTTAGCGCAACATACTTGCAACGCCTATGCCACGTGAGCGAAAGATACTTGACTGCAGGATATTAACAATAAACTTAACAAAGCTAATATTTATTCGGGAAATTATCTATTCTTAACACACTCAAATTTAAATAGTTATAAATATATTGATAAGTAATTATCAATAACAGCCGCAGCTAATTGCTGTAAAAAAGATGAAAATTTACTGAAATTTGGACTTTGCTGTGCTAAATTAAAGTTGCATTATTGCAACTGTTGCGTATCAGGTTGCGGTTCTGCAACGTCCATGGGGGTAAACCGCTCGGTTTCGAAAGGACGGGGAAAATGGTCAGTCACGCAGCACATTCAGCCAACACGATAAACCACAATGGTCAGCCTATCACCGAATTAATCTTTGATAGCATCTCAGAAGGCGTATTTACCACAGACCGCAGTTGCCGAATAACGTCTTTCAATCATGCCGCTGAAGAAATATCCGGGTTTAGCCGCGCAGAGGCTATTGGACGATATTGCTTCGATATTTTTCGGACCGATATATGTCACAAGCAATGCCCCTTGCGTAACACGCTCAAGAAAGGTGTGCGGATTTCGAATGTACGCGTAAATATCCTGACCCGGGATGGACTCAAAGTGCCTATTAGTGTCAGCACATCCACGTTGCGAAGCAGCACCGGTGAGATTACCGGTGCAGTGGAGGTTTTTCGCCGCCTATCCACCCTTGAAGGTTCACGGAAGGAGATAAGTCGAACTCAGACATTTGAGGACCTTGTCAGCCGAAATGCCGAGATGCACGCTATTTTTGAGATACTTCCCGATGTCGCTCAGGCTGAGTGCAATGTGCTGATTCAAGGGCCAAGCGGCTCTGGGAAAGAACTGATGGCTCGCTGTATTCACAATCTAAGCCCCCGCAAAAGCAAACCATATATACGAGTCAATTGCGCAGCGCTTCCAGCCAATTTATTGGAATCGGAATTGTTCGGCTATATGAAGGGAGCATTTACGGATGCACGCCGGGACAAACCCGGCCGTTTCATTTTGGCCAATGGCGGGACAATTCTGCTCGATGAAATCGGCGATATGCCTACAACACTTCAGGCCAAACTGTTGCGCGTTCTTCAAGAAGGCGAAGTCCAGCCTCTGGGTTCAACCAAAACCCTGTCTGTTGATGTACGTGCAGTGGCATCAACCAACCGGTCTCTCAAGTCCATGGTTGAACACGGAATGTTTCGTGAAGATTTGTTCTATCGCCTTAATGTTATCGCGATTGAAATTCCCCCCTTATCGCGGCGTCAGGAAGATGTACCGATATTGATCGATCACTTTATTCATCAGCTGAACCTAAAGACAGGCAAAAACATTGATGGAGTCAGCGATGAAGTTCTTGAACATTTAATTGCGTACGATTTCCCGGGCAATGTACGTGAATTGGAAAATTCAATTGAGCATGCCTTCGTTTTGTGCAAAGGATCAACAATCGAATTACGGCACCTTCCGCACGATTTGCAAGAAATCGTGCCAAACCGTGAGGAACACAGCACAGCCCACCACTATTTGGAGAAAAGTGAGCAACGAATTCTTGCTGAGATTTTAGAAAAACACGGCGGAAACAAATCGTTGGCGGCACAGGAGCTCGGCATTCACCGGTCCACACTCTGGCGCAAATTGCGCAAATATGGACTTCTGTCCTAGTTATCCCCAATCCGCCAAGAATACGGGATGGAAGCGGATATTTTACTTTCTTTTCAACTTCTGCGATTCTAAAACCCGGTTGACACGGCCCGCACAGCCTGATATCCGTAATAGTGAGTTCAATTGCACCGCATGGAGGTCGCTTCTGATGAATAACAATCAAGGTCTCTCTTCGTTGTGGAAACTTGAAGATTGGTGGGCGGTTTGGTTCGGCACGGTTATTATCATCGTCGCACTTGCGGGCATTACGGGGAAAGCGCCGAAACTGCATACCTGGCTTAATAATCCTACCGATACCTTTTATCAATACAAAAGATCTGCCGCTTTAGAAACCAAGCCGGCGGACCTGGAGATCGGCAAAAGCCTGGCAAAAGTCTTTTCTTACGACAGCGAAAAAAAAGCATTGGTGCTTAAGGGGGTGTTAAGTGAAGCAAAGCGGGATCACTTGAAAACATTGTCAGCCGATCCTGCTTACAAAGCCGCTGTCGATGAGATTTACAATCAGCCGCTGGAGCGCACAAGCAGCGTGTTTATGTCCCTCCTTTGGATGGGTCTAGCGTTGGCGATCATGACCGCTATCGGTTTGGCTGTGATGGGTGAGAAGCCCGGGAAATACATTATTGGATTCATCGGAATCTTCATTCTTGCCGTAATTGCAGAACTAATCGCCAAACAGAACACCATTGAGGCCCGCGGGTTGGGCTATGCCTTTTGGGCATTACTGTTTGGATTATTAATTTCCAACACGATTGGTACACCTAAATTTCTTTTGAATGCCGCCAAGACCGAACTCTTTATCAAAACCGGCCTGGTGCTTTTAGGGGCGGAAATTCTGTTCGGCAAGATACTTGAAATCGGAGCTCCCGGTCTGTTCGTAGCATGGCTGGTAACTCCCGTTGTGATCATTTTCATGTATTGGTTCGGCGTTCGAATATTGAAAATGAGCAGCCGTGGATTTGTTATCACGGTTGCTGCGGCCACATCGGTATGCGGGGTCTCCGCGGCGATTGCCACCGCAGCGGCTTGCCGCGCGAAAAAGGAGGAGTTAACTCTCGCCGTAGGCATGTCTCTGATTTTCACAGTTCTGATGATGATCTTTATGCCGGTGTTAATAAAGATGATGGGAATGTCAGTCAGCGTAGGCGCGGCTTGGATGGGGGGAACGATCGATGCAACCGGTGCAGTGGTACTGGCCGGCAGCGTTTTAGGCACTCACGCCGAAGCCATTGCCGCTGTCGTTAAAATGATTCAGAACATTCTCATCGGATTGGTAGCCTTTTGTGTCGCCGTCTATTGGGTAACCAGGGTTGACCGCGATCCCGATCCCAACGCTCCGAAACCCTCCATGATGGAAATCTGGTACCGATTCCCGAAATTCATCATCGGCTTTATCGCCGCTTCGCTGGTTTTTTCCTTTGTTATAACGCCAATTGATTCATCCTGGGCATCTGATGCCATCAGTTCTGTAACGAAGACTCTACGTGGCTGGCTGTTCTGCTTGGCTTTCATTTCAATCGGTTTGGAATCGAACTTCCGCGAGTTGGCAAAACAGCTGGTTGGTGGGAAACCGATTACGCTTTATATCATAGGCCAATCGTTCAACCTCATTTTAACCTTAATCGCCGCCTATTTGGCATTTGGCGGAATTTTATTCGATGTCCCCAAGGCTTAGAGAGAATCTGTTGAGAGGAAAAATGACAAAAAGCCGGTTCGATCAGACAAAAATAGAAGGCGGCATGTCCCGCAGACCGAAAGACTGGTTCAAATTCATATTCGGATTGGCCATCCTCAGTTTATTCGGCTTTCTAGCGGCACAAGACTACAGTCCGCCCGGTCTTGTGGGTGAGGTCTTGCGGCATGGAAACCGCTCCATGGTCGAGGCTACCGCACTCTTTTATTCGGAAGTCGATGAGATGCCTGAATATGAAAAGATCGTGGCCCGCATTTATCATACTGATGAATAATACCGTGAGAGCGTGTCATTTTTTCACCTTGCCTTCAGATTGCGGTTTCTAACATGCCCCGTAAACACCTCCGTGAAGAGCTGCGGCGATGTGTTATCAGCGGTGATTTTCAGGCCATCGAGCAAATGGCATTACAGCGGAAATCAATCCTCAATCGCCTCTTTGCGCTAACATACGATCCGGATGAAAGACTTCGCGATAACGCCGTGGAAGCGTTGGCGGCAGCATCCACTGTCTTGATCGAAGTTGAACCGGATCGAGTGAAGGATTTCTGTAGGCGTCTTTTGTGGATGCTAAACGATGAATCCGGGAATATGGGTTGGTTCGCCCCTCAAGCGCTTGGCGCAATTATTTCCGCAAACCACACTGAACTATCGGAATTCCTCGCTCCGCTGCTCGCGCTTTTGGATGAAGATAATCAGGAAGCGATTACTTATGGCCTTCTTTGGGCATTAGGCCGGATCGGACCGGTAGAAACTGCCTTCGCGAACCGTGCTTGTTCCCGTATTCAACCATTTCTTAGCGCCTCATCGACGGCAATCCGAGAAATCGCCGCCCAAAGCCATAGAAAACTTGCGGTATGACTTTTCGTATTCCTCAGATTCTCACCACATCAAATTCAATTATTCATAAACCAAGTAAAGCAGTTTTTGGCATAAAACACACCTTGAGGGGGTGACATCATCAAACAACTCCCCATATAATGATTTATCAAGATTCTTTTCTGAGGGGTGATTTCACATGAAAAAGAAAGAGATTCTGGAAAAACTCGCCGAAAATATGGAGAGTTGGCAGAAAGTTGAAAACGCATCGGTTGTTTCAACCAGTCGTATTCTGGAGAAAACAACCAATCCTGTCGTACGCACGATCATGGAAATTATTCAACGTGATTCTCAAACTCACTATCATGTCCAAGGCCTGATTCTGGAAAGCCTTAAAAAACGCTCGATATCTTTAAGTCCTGAAGATATGGAGTCGATTTGGGGACTGATTGAGCATCATCTGGAGATCGAGAAAAAGACAATTAAGTTGGCCGAAAAATCCCTAGAGGCGCTAAAAGGCTCAAAGATGGTTGTCCAGGAGTATTTACTCCAATATCTGCTTGAGGATGAAGAAAAACACACTCATCTCCTCGAGGCGCTCGAGAAGGTTAAGTCCGGTATGTACCCCTACGGGTGAGACTTGAATTTATAAAAGCGAACGCCATTTCTCATATTTCCTATGCCTTCAAATACCCAGCGTACTCATGCGCTGGGTATTTTTATGAATTTCCACCCATAAATTCCATAAGTAACCAATTTTGAATACGTTACAAAATATCCCTTAACTGATTAGTATGATCAAGATTTTTGAATTTCCATTCAGATTGCAAAGTAATATTTCTAAATTATTAACCGATATCTTCTCAAAACACGCGGGCTGATTGCAAAGGCCCGGTTTATTGATTACAATTATTCTTAGAGGAACTTCCGGATCAGCCTACTGAATAGAGGCATCCGGACTGCAACATCATTATGTTGGAGGGCCATTATGGACGAACAACGGATCGACCGTCCTTGCAAGTTGACTCACCATTCTGTGGGTATTGAAGCACGATTTCCGCCCCAAGAGGGCTTAGATGCCTACGAAAACGGCTCAGGTGAGGTCGTCGTCAACTGCTTGGATAAAGAAGAATGCTGTTACACCCTTGATTGCCAATTTTGCACCGATGGGGGCAATTGGCCACTCACAGCTGACGATCTGGACGCTTTTGAAAATATGACTTCAGGCTCAGGCATTTAGCAAAATTACTTTCCTATTTTGAGGGACTTTACTTTCACTCAAATCGTGTTTGGGGTTCATTCTTATTTGAGGCATTCCGATCCGCCACAATGGGGTTTTTGTTTGGTGCAATTTAGCTGTAGAGTTAAGAGGCGTTGAGTGGTGCATATAGACATTTAAATTGTCTCTTGAAATTGCTCCCGGATTCATATCGGTGGTTGAATTTTTTCTATTGTTTTTGATTAATGATCATGAGAACCCGCTGTTGTGACTCGGCAAACTCTGAATCCAAACAAACCGTCCCGGCAGAAGACGGCGCTACTAAATTAAACGGCACTCTCTCTAAAGAGCGGTTTGCTACGATTCTGGATTCCATTAACGATGGCGTATTTACAGTCAATGATTCCTGGCAGATCACTTCATTTAACCGGGCGGCCGAACAAATTACCGGAATTGCAAGAGAAAAAGCGATTGGACAAAAATGCGCCGCCGTGTTTCAAGCCGATATATGCGACTCGGCTTGTGCACTACGTCAAACCATGGAAACCGGAAAGCCGGTTATCAATAAGGCCGTTCACATCACAAACAAAGACGGGCAATGCGTTCCGATCAGCATTTCGACGGCCTTGCTCAAAGATGAAAACGGTAATGTTATCGGCGGAGTCGAGACATTTCGTGATTTGACTCTTGTAGAAAAGTTGCGAAGAGAACTTCAAGATCAATTCTGTATCGGTGATATTGTCAGCCGCAGTGCGCGAATGAGAGAGATTGCCGACCTGCTTCCGGCAATCGCCGAAAGCGATGCAACCTGTTTAATCGAAGGCGAAAGCGGCACTGGAAAGGAACTTATCGCGCGGGCAATTCACTCTTTGGGCTCCAAACCGAACGCGCCTTTTGTTGCAGTGAATTGCGGGGCTCTACCGGATACGCTTTTAGAATCGGAACTTTTCGGATACGAACCGGGCGCTTTTACGGATGCCAAAAAAAGCAAGTTGGGCCGATTCGCATTGGCTGAAGGCGGAACAATCTTTTTGGATGAAATCGGAGATATGTCTCCCGCGCTTCAAGTCCGCTTGCTGCGGGTATTGCAGGAGAAATGTTATGAACCGCTCGGAAGCACGGTAACCAAACGTACGAATGTTCGCGTGCTGGCGGCAACCAATACAGATTTGCTTTCTTTGGTACGCAAAAAGAAATTCCGTCAGGATCTTTATTATCGAATTAACGTAGTACGGATTAAACTTCCCGCATTACGGGAACGTCTGGAAGACATCCCATTACTAATCGAGCATTTCATCGACAGGTATAACAAATTAAAAGGCAAAGAGATCGAAGGTGTTAGCGATGCAGTTACTTCAGTCTTCATGCGCCACGATTGGGTTGGGAATGTACGCGAACTGGAGAACGCCGTCGAACATGCCTTTATTCTATGCTCCGGTGGAATCGTCGAACTTCAACATCTTCCCGAACAATTCCGCTCGGAGTTGGAAACATCGCCGCTTTTTGGCTCGAGCCTGGCCGATATCGAAGCCCACGCCATATTCAACACCCTAAAGAACCTTAACTGGAACCGGCAGAACACAGCGACTCGTCTGGGAATCGACAAATCCACACTTTGGCGCAAGATCAAAGAGTACGGTCTCGACCGATTTGCCCCGAAAAAATAGTAAATTTATACTGTCAAATATATAAATCCTGCTATGATTATCCCTTATCAAGGATGCCATATAAAAAGCTCTAATAGCTCATTATGCAATGCCTACAAATGCCTGACATTGTAAAATGCAATCTTTCATATTTGCATTTCTCTACCCGCTGTAGCGTTAATGCACATAATATCAGGCATTTAGGTAGCATTTAAAGATTGTGAATTTGTTGGCACAACTGATGCGTCCATAAACCCCGAAAACGCCGATTTGCCTGATTCCTCACAATCCCACGGAAACAACGGACAGGCAGGATCAGACGAAACGAGCAGAACCGTCAAATCAAACGGATTAGCGTAATGGATAAAAACACACTTGCTTTGACATCGGGTCAAGCGGCCCGTTATTGCTTTGTCACATCAGACACCATTCTGAACTGGATTAAAGCCGATTGTCTACCGGCTCAACGCACAATGGGGGGGCAGTATCGAATTCTTGTTGAAGATCTTCGTCATTTTATGCAACGGCACGGGATGAGCACGGAACTTTTAGAAAGCGAAGTGGAAACCCGAAGTTTTTGTTGGGAATTTCACAATTCCACTGAAAAAAAGGCAACAGCAACAGACATGCCATGCGCCGATTGTATTGTTCACAAAGCACGCGCATTTAACTGCTTTGTCATTCGTATGGGAAACAGCCAATTGGATTGGATGTGCGGAGCCTGCACGGATTGTGAGTACTTTCAGAAATGGTCTACGGATGACTTTCAGCATCCGGCTTCCGAATCCGATGCCCAAGCGCTTCCGATATTGTGACTTGGAATCGGCGGAGTCATTAAAAGATGAACGGTTTGAAATAAAAACCAAATACAAATGTGGGAAAGACGATGAATGCTGCAACAGAATATTGGCCACGTCTATTGAAACCGGTCGAAGACGATTCACTTGAACGCTTTGTCGAAGCGATGGGCAAAGTTCTTCGCGATAGTAATTATGGCTTGCCTTTATCAGTCTACGCACAAACCTGTACAGGCTGCATGCGGTGTTCTCAACAATGTCAGGTCTTTCAACAATCGGAAGATTTGAAGGATACACCGCATTACCGGACCGAGCAGATCATTCGGCTCTATCGCGAATTCTTTCTGCCGTCATTCCGGGGAATATCGCTGAAACGATCCAGCCTGGATGAGTGGAAAGAAGCGCAAGCCGATTTCAACCTGAAAGAACTGATCGAAAGCCTTTACCGTTGCACATTGTGCAGGCGTTGCACCGAAGAGTGCCCTATGGGCATCGATCACCGGCTGGTAGCCCGCTTTGGCCGCCAGGTCCTAAGCGAAATGGGACTTGTCCCTCAAAACATGGGAGGCAGCACAGTCGAGCAGATATTCGGGATCGGAAATACAAGCGCTTTCCCCGAAGCAGCCATCATCGACACACTCGATTTTTTGGAAGAAGACATCTACGACACCTATGGAATGCATTGCACCATTCCACGGAACCGCGCAAATGCGGAATACCTCATACTTTCACCGGTCAGTGACTACATGATGGAAGCCGAGACGCTGATGGGTATCGCCATGGTCATGCATTCCATCGGCTGCGATTGGACAGTCAGTACCGAATACTGCGACGCGATCAACTACGGCCTGTTTTACGATGACCGGGTTATGGTGACAGTTCTCGATAAGATTGTTGCAGAAGCAAAACGCCTTAATGTCAAACAAGTTATTATCGGCGAATGCGGTCACGCCACGCGGACTGCAATCGGTTATTGGAAATCAAGCCTCAACAGCAAAGGCCTTGTCGTAAAAAGCATTCTCGAAGTTACGGCGGAAGCAATCGAAAAAGGATTGATAAAGCCGGACCGCACAAAGAACACATCCAAAATAGTCCTCCACGATCCGTGCAATATCGTGCGGGGATGCGGAATCTACAAGCCGCAACGGGAAATTCTTGAATCCTGCGCAATGGGCTTTGTCGAGATGCAACCCAATGGCCGATACAACTACTGCTGCGGCGGAGGCGGCGGGATTGTCATCGCAGAAGACCTGCATGATTTCCGCGTTGAAGTTATCGGCAAAGTCAAAGCAGATCAGATTGTTGCATCCGGTGCGGAAATAGTATGTGCACCCTGCGCAAACTGCAAAAAAATGCTGCGTGAGCTTGTGGATCATTACAAAATCCCCGCCGAAGTCGTGGGGATTCACGATCTTATGGCAAAGGCGCTTGCTGTCGAAAAGCCCGAAGGTGTCCAACCTGAAGAAAGCTCAGAGGCCGCATAGGGCAAGGAGGTACGATATCGATGGATGCACTTCTTAAATTTTGCGAAGGTCCTTTGTTCCGGCTGGCCTTTGTGATATTGATCGCCGGTCTTTTACGTCAGGCTGTGCTTATTTTTGTACCCGGATTTATCGCCTGGCGGCGGGCAAGGGACCGAACAATTCCCTGGGGGCGCCTCGGACGTGACTTAGGCATGTGGATGTTTCCTGTGGCCCATGTGGTTCGCAGCCGCCAAATTTTTAGTGTGATTTCTTACCTTTTCCACTTTGGATTGATCCTCGTTCCATTGTTCTACTCAGGGCATACAGCGCTTTGGGCAGCAGGAACGGGAATCACAATTCCTACAATATCGGACGGCATCGCCGACATTTTAAGTCTGATTACCATCGGCGGAGTTTTTCTACTGCTTCTTTCACGGATGATCCATCCGCTTGTGCGGCGTTTTGTTAAATTCGAAGACTACTTTGTTCTCGTGTTAATTCTCATACCGTTTATCAGCGGTTATGCAGCAGGCCGCCCATGGAATCCACTCAGTTATGAGGCAATGCGTCTGGTGCATGTCTTAAGCGGCAATATCCTGCTGATCGCGATTCCGTTTACAAAACTTTCACACTGCATCTTTTTCCCATTCAGCCGTCTTTGCGCCGAATTGGGCTCGAAACTCGCCCTCGATGTCAATTACGAATATCGAGCACCCTAAACGTTGAGGTTAGCACCAATGACAAGAGCCATACTTACCGACATCACGCGCTGCGTTGGGTGCGATAAATGCAAAGAGGCTTGTTATAACCTCAACAACAAAGGTGTTGTTTGCATTCCCAGCGAAGACGCAACCGACGATCTTTCGGAAATGTATTTCACCACAGTCTTGCTTTATGACCATGCCGGAGAACAAGTATTCGGCAAAGGCAAAGACCAAGAAGGATATCCGCAGGATATCAATGAGGAAACGATTAAAGAAAAACCTCAAGCGGGATTCGTCCGCAAGCAATGCCTGCATTGCGAGAATCCGACTTGCGAATCAGTCTGCCCGGTAGGCGCTTTTCATAAAGACGAGACTACGGGGGCGGTTCTTTATAACTCGGAAATTTGCATTGGGTGCCGGTATTGTATGTATGCCTGCCCATTCAATATTCCCCGCTATGAGTGGGGTACTCCTTTTCCAACCGTTCAAAAATGCACGATGTGCAATGACCGAATTCTCGAAGGCAAAGAGCCCGCTTGCACTGAGGCATGTCCGGAAGAGGCCACAATATTCGGTGACCGGGATGAGCTGCTAAAGGAAGCCCGCAAAAGGATCGCAGCCGAGCCGGGCCGTTACATGGATCATATTTATGGGGAAACCGAGGCGGGCGGCACATCGGTTCTATATTTAACCAAACCCGGCGTGCCTCTCGATTTTCTATTCAGAGACCGCGTCGGTGTGGATCCTTTACCGTCCTACACCTGGCAATGGCTGGCAAAGGTTCCCACGATTGGTTTGGGAGCGGGAGTAGCAATGAGTGGATTGTTCTGGGTGATTAACCGGCGCAACGAGTTGTCCGGAGGGGAGCATACAGAAGAAAGGAATGAGGCTGATGCGGACTAGAACACGCACGCTTTTTTACGACATTCTTTGGATAATCGTCGCAGTCGGAGTGACAGTGGCCTTTTTCCGGTTCTGGCGGGGCTTAGGCGGTGTTACACGTCTGGATGATGTAACTCCATGGGGTCTTGGAATTGTATTTGATGTAGCTTGCGGAATCGCTTTGGCAGCGGGCGGATTCACCTTTGCCGCTGTTGTTTATGTCTTTCAGATCAAACGCTACAAGCCATTGGCCAGATTGGCCGTTCTAAGCGCCTGCCTCGGCTACGGGCTTTATTGTGTCGGCCTTGCTTTCGACATGGGCCGCCCCGAACGCTTTTGGCATATCCTTTTTTACTGGCAGCATCATTCCGTTCTATTTGAAGTCGCCTGGTGCGTGATTCTCTATATGACGGTTCTCTTCCTCGAATTTATCCCCGTTGTATGCGAAGGATTGCGTTGGAAACGTCTGGAGCGTTTCTTTCATGCTATGACGATACCGGTGGTAATCGCGGGTATTGCGCTTTCAACGCTGCATCAATCATCGTTGGGTGCGTTGTTCCTCATTATGAAGGGAAAATTAGATGCATTGTGGCATACGCAAATGCTTCCTTTCTTTTTCCTGTTATCCGCTATTTCCGCAGGGGTAATGGTTGTTACGCTATTGGGAATCGGCTCAGCTCGTCATTGGAAACGCCCCTTCGGCCCGGATGATTTCTCGCCGTTAGCCCGCACGGTTTCGTTTATTCTCTTTGCTTATTTTGCGTTAAAACTCATCGATCTATCCATACGTGGCCAATTCGGGCATCTGTTTGATGGCTCCGGTAATAGCAGCTTATTCATAACCGAGCTTATCGTGGGCGTTCTTCTCCCGGCGATTCTGTTCTCATTCCGTGCGATTCGGAGAAACACAACCGCGGTTACCGCGATTGGAGCGCTGATTATTTTCGGAACGGTTTTCAACCGGATGAACGTTGGATTGATCGGCACTTATTGGGCGACAGGTTCGACTTATTTCCCGACCTGGATGGAAATTGCCTACTCAACCATGCTCGTCGCGCTTTCGATATTGATTTACAGCGCGATTGTTAAATATCTGCCCGTGTTTGGCGATGCCGAAGATGGTCATGCCTATGTCAAAATGCTCTCGCCGGAGGATTCAGCACCTTCGCATATGCTGCCCGGCCAAAACGGCTATCAGGCGCTTTATCGAACTTCCATGATTATCCTAATCGGGATGGGTATTACGGCCGCCGCTGTGCCCAGTGTTGCCGTTCATGGCCGCCGCATTCTAGCTTCTCCCGTGCTTCCATCCATTGATCGTGAACATTTCGATGCGGAGGGCAACTACAATTATCAACCTCCTCCTGATGTTTTCACAATAAATGGCGATGGCATGGGCAAAGATGTTATTGATTTCCCACATGCGAAGCTGGTTGAAATCCTGGGTGGTGAAGATTCCTGTTTGAAATGCCATTGTGGCCCCGCTCAAGGCATTCCGGTTGAATCCGAGAAAGATATCCGTCCTTGTGCGCTGTGCCACACTGATATGTACCAACCCAATATGGAAACCGGCGCGGTGGCATTAAAAGAGGCGTTTCATACCCGCTGTATTGCCTGCCACCTGGCCGAAGGTCCAAAGCGGGGCGTTACAGGTATGGAAGAATGTGTCTTTTGCCATCGCTAGACCGGCAGAAGTTTAAAGAGAAAAACAATGTCACCGCAGGTTATTATTGATGAACGCAAAACCCGCTCCGGCGCCGAGCGAATCATGACGCATCAGGAGCGTTTGACCGCAATCGGCGAGACAATTGCGGGAATTGCGCACAGCATCAAAAATATGCTGGGTATGATTAAAGGCGGTGAATACCAAGTCGAAAGCGGATTGCAGCGTGAAGACTTGGCTCGTATCCGTGAAGGGTGGGCAATGGTTAAAACAGGAAATCAGTTTATTGCTGACCTCGTTTTGAAAATGCTCACACTCTACAGAGATACACAACCCGCCTACGAGGAAATCACATTCCGGGAAATCATCGATTCCGTATTAATGGTTCTTAAGTCGAAAGCCAAAGAAAAAGGAGTCCGTTTTGAGGTTCATCTGGAACCGGAAAACATCTCGGGAATGGTCGATGTCGGCTGTATGCGCGAGGCTCTCCTTAATCTCGCTGATAACGCGATTGATGCCTGTCCGGCGGAAAATGGATGTATAAAGTTTGGCGCAGTGCACAGCAACGGTCTGCATACGGAACTCTATGTCGAAGATAACGGTCGGGGGATTGCACCGGAAATCGAGCCACGGCTATTTGAACCTTTTTTTACAACCAAAGGAGAAACCGGCACGGGATTGGGTTTGCCGGTCGTGCAAAAAATCGTAGAGGAACATCAAGGCGTTTTGCGCTCAGGCCCCGGCCCCCAAGGTGGCGCACGCTTCACAATACGCATCCCGCGCCGGGAAGCGCTCGGGTGATTTTCATCCGGTATACGATAAAAGTTATGGAGACAAAAAAATGGCTGGCACAATAACTCATGAACATTCTCAAGCCGATAAAGCAACCAAGTCAGGGGTAATATTTAAAATCCTGGTAATCGAAGATCAGTCTCAGTACGCCCGGTTCGTTCAGTCCGTATTTGAGGATCAGGGCTACCATGTGCAGACAGCCTCTAATGCTGAAGAAGCGATGCAACTTGTTGCCGGAGAGGCTCCGGACCTAATAACCCTGGATCTGCTAATGCCCGGGAAAACGGGAGTCAAACTGTATCGGGATTTGCGAAAACACGAGAATCTGCAAAACACCCGGATCGTAATCCTCACCGGCCTGGATCACGATTCCCAAGGACTGTGCAGTTACAACGAATTTTTCAAACGGATATCCCGAGGCGGTCAGGTATCCGAGCCCGATGCCTATTTGACCAAGCCGATTGAGGCCGAAACCTTGCTTCATACAGCCCAAAAATTACTCGGCCAATAGGCGGTTTGCCTCCTCTTAATCTCCTCTCGGCAGGATGCCTTGACCAATCCTTTGGCTTTGCGCAAAGTATTGGACCAGTACAATGTAAATATGAATGGTCTAGCTTTGCATAAAACGTCAGCCATACTTTGTACCTGTTTGTGCCTTTTGACCGGTCCCGCCGGGATTCCTGGTTTGGTTTATTGTATTGGCGAAGACGGTCATTCCGGGATCGAACTCGAGCACGATGTTCACCCCTGCGCCGGATTCAATTGCGAAGAACAAAGTGGAATATGGGAGTTCGCACTTGCGGATACGCTTCACGAGCATTCCTGTGTAGATATCCCCCTGTTGTCCGATACGGTCAATGGTGCTTTGCGCTTGAATAGACCAGATGGGATTCAAATTACTGGTAGTCTGCTGGTTGGTCAGTTCAATTCCTTTCCAACCTTCCCCATCCAAAGCACTTTTCAAATTCTCTCTGCCGACTCTGTAGTACACCCCCTTTTGCAGTCAATACAAACGACAATCCTGCGTCTCTGAGTTTTTTTCATCTTTCCATTTGAATTCCAGTCCGGACGATTCCAAATGATAGCCGTTCGTACTGTCTTTTGAGCAGCACTTGGCTCATGTCAGTCCACTCTTAAGCAACTGCGGCGTGATTTACATCCATATTCGCCGCAATTGCACCCATAAAACTAAAAGTTGGAAATCATGAAAGCGCAACGTTTCAATACTTATTTCACAATCTATTTAGGACTCCAGTTATCTCTCGCATTGCAATCTCACGCGCAAGATGGTTTCCCCGATCCACGTCCATTGGGAAACAGTATTCAAGCGCATGGATTGGATAGTGTAGAACAACAAGGAGAGCTGACTTTTGAAGCAGCGTTGGCTCTCGCTCTGCAAAATAATCCCGGCTTGGCAGCATCTGCACGGGAAGTGCATGCAAGCGATGCTGATGCGTCACAAGAGGGCATGCTCCCAAATCCCGAATTCGAGTTCGAGGCTGAAGGTTTTGCGGGTTCGGGTGGATTGAGTGGCACAGACGCGATGGAGACAACCATCGCTATCAACCAGACATTCGAACTTGGCGGCAAAAGAAATAAACGCCATCAAGTGGCTCTCGCCCGGCGGGATTTAGCCGGTTGGGATTACGAAACGGAGCGTTTGGACCTAATCACTAAAGTCCGGAAGAGATTTGTTGAAGTTGCTGTAATGCAAGAAGAATCAGAGTTGGCAAAGCATCGCGTTGAACTTGCACAAAAAGCATACGACACGGTCGTGCAATTGGTTCAAGCGGGAAAAGTGCCACCGATTGATGAGAAGAACGCACTTGTTGAACTCACCAACAGCAAGATCGAGCAAAGACGTAGTTCATCGCAACTCAAAATCGCTCGAAACCACTTGGCAATCCTTTGGGGGCAAAAGAACGCACAATTCACTCAAGTGACAGCAAACCTTAGAGAACTGCAACCATTGCCGGTATTAGATGAGCTCCAGCCTTTGTTGGAACGTGCTCCCGAAATATCCCGTTGGGACAGCAAACTTCTAGAAACAGACAACGCTCTGAAATTACAAAAAGCACAAGCTATTCCCGACATCTCGGCAGGCTTGGGTGTGCGGCATGAAAACGAATCTGACGACACGGCCTTGGTCGCGGCTATCTCAATTCCATTGCCGCTGTTCAATCGTAATCAGGGTGCCGTTCGCGCCGCTGAAACACGAAAGCAAAAAGCAGAGATTCTGCAGACAGACGCCATTGCATCCGGAGAGAATTCGCTTCGAGCGGCCTATCAAGAACTGTCTTTGCTCGAAGAGGAAGTCAAATTGCTCGACGATATCGTTCTGCCAGCTGCTCAGGAATCGTTCCGCGTCGCTCAAGAAGGATACCGGCAAGGAAAAATGGCCTACCTCGATGTGCTTCATGCACAAAGAACGCTCTTTGAAACAGAAAGCCAATTCATAAGCACGCTAAGGGACTATCACCAGGCGATAGCCGGCCTGGAACGCATTATCGGCGGGCCATGGCCCAAAAGCGAATAAAAGAACATAGATCATAGGCAGGAAAGCATCATGAAAAATATACGATCCATATTATTAACTTGCATCGCATTGCTTGGCTTATTCTTGTTTTTGTTCAATGCAGATGGCGGGCCTCATAACCATGAGAACCAACAGGTCAACGAAGAGTATGCGAATGAAACGGGACATCCAAATGATGAGCATGACGACCACAAAGACCAACAAAGTCACGTTGAAGATGAAGGTCAAAATGAAATAGACGAGCATGATGACCATGCCGGCCACGCTGAGGAGGGCCATCAACACGGTGCTGAAGAGGCGCCTGGATTGTCCAATATCAATAGCGAGACGATTCAATTCGCGATTGCTGAGCCAGGCGTTTTGAAACGTCAGATCAGTCTGCCGGGTGAGATTAAAATCAACACAGATCAAATGGCGCATATCGTTCCCCGTGTGCCCGGCGTGGTGCGCCAGGTATTCAAACGCGCCGGAGACCGCGTAAAAAAAGGCGAAGTCTTGGCCTATATCGAAAGCACCGAGGTGGGCACGGCAAAAGTCGAATACCTCTCGAAAAAGACAGAACTGGGTTGTTGCGCAATTCTTCTCACGCGTGCACAAGAAATTCACGATAACACATTACGGCTTATCGATTTTTTACACGGTGAGCCTTCTATGGAAGAAATTAGAAATTACGACTCATCCGGAAGCGGCGCATACTGGGGGAAACTTGTATCCGCGTATGCAGAATATGTCTTTGCAAAATCAGCCTATGAACGGGAAAAAAGCCTATCGGACCAGAAGATTACAAGCGAAAACGATTTCTTAAGCGCCGTGAATAATCTCAAACAGGCTGAGGCCAATTATCTGGCTGCGCTGGATGAATCGTTATTTGAGGTAACACGTGACCTGCTCGAAGCACAGCAACAACAGCAAGTCGGCACTTTGGAATTAAAAAATGCAGAACGCACACTCTATGTGCTTGGACTTTCAGAATCCGACATCGAAGGACTCGATCATTTGTCGACAACAACAGGTGATCCCAAAACGGAACACGAGTGCAATGATCCAAACTGCACGGATTGCAGCAACCATCAACAAAGTGATTTAGAGCATTCGCGGGCATCAGCAAATAGCCACTCAGACGGACACGAGTGTAATGATCCCGATTGCACAGATTGCATCAATCACAAAGAGAAAGAGGCTCACGGCGAAAGTCATGTATTCACCGGCCATGATGAACAAACACTTGCGCTGTATCCGTTACGGGCGCCATTCGATGGAACAATCGTAGAAAAACACATCACATTGGGCGAAAAACTGGGCGACGACGATAACGCATTCACCATAGTCGATCTCAGCAGTGTATGGGTGGATTTTAGTATTTTCGCCAAAGAACTCGATTCCGTGCATCTCGGTGAGCTGGTTCATCTCAGCACCGCCAATTCAAACCAGGAAGCAACAGGCGAAATTGATTATTTGGCTCCGGTGATTGATCGTGAGACTCGAACGGCTTTGGGGCGGGCCACAATCGAAAACACCGACGGAAAGTGGCGCCCCGGCCTATTTGTCACCGTGGATATTTTGAAAGACGAAATTCCTGTCCCTATCGCCATTCCAAAAGATACCGTGCAAAACATAGAAAATGAAGCCGTAGTTTTTGTGCGCCATGAAGGAGATATCGAACCGAGACCCGTCCATATTGGGCGCGAAGATTCCTCTACGGTCGAAATTCTGTCAGGGCTTTCGCCGGGAGACGAATATGTATCCGGCAATTCATTTTCCTTAAAGGCCGAAATTATCACCAGCGGCCTGGATCCGCATGCCGGACACGGACACTAATTGCAATCGGCGCATGTTCCGGAAACAGTAACGAATAGAGGAGTTGTGACGTGATCGATTGGATCATCGAAAAAGCATTGGCCGCTAGAGGTTTGGTTCTATTAGGAGCAATCGCTGTGATTGCAGCGGGCATTTATCAATATCGCCAAATGCCTGTTGACGCTTTCCCGGACATCTCTCCGATTATGGTTCCCATATTTGCCGAAGCGCATGGTATGGCGCCTGAAGAGATCGAACGGCTGATTACCTATCCAATTGAATCGGCCATGAACGGCTTGCCCGGCGTGACTCAAATCAAATCAACCTCGGCATTCGGCATGGCTGTCATTTATGTCTATTTTCAAGATGACATCGATATCTATTTCGCGCGGCAATTGGTAAATGAACGTCTGGGCAGCGCACAAGCCGACCTTCCGGAAATGCATGAACCGCCGGGTTTGGGCCCAATCTCTACAGGCTTGGGGCAAATTTTCATTTACTATTTGACATTAGATGAAGGCATCGATACAGAAGGCAAAGAGTCCAATACTTATTTACGCGAAATAAATGATTGGATTGTCAAATTCCAACTTCAAACCGTCCCGGGCGTTACCGATATTCTTTCAATCGGCGGCCATGTGCTGCAATATGAAATCCGTATCGATCCTTCCGCGCTCAATGAATACAATCTTTCAATCGAGAATATTGTTGAAGCAGTACAAGCGAATAATCGCAACGCAGGCGGCCAATTTCTGGTATTGGGTTCCGAAGAATACCTTGTGCGCGGGCTTGGATTACTCCGCGACCTAGAGAACATCCGCTCAATTCCGGTAAAGGTCGTGGATGGAGTCTCCATTCATATTCACGACTTGGCCGAAGTTGCTTACGGGAATGAAATTCGCAGGGGTGTGGTTACTCATAACGGAACCGTAGAAGTCGTCTCCGGAATCGTTTTGAAACTCTATGGGGAGAATACATCGGATGTCATCTCCCGCCTATACGGGAAAGTCGCCGACGTACAAGAATCGCTTCCAGCAGGTGTGCACTTGGTACCTTATTACGAACAAGCCGAATTGGTGGATCGTGCCACACAGACTGTCAAAGACGCACTGCTGGCCGGCGCCGTGCTTGTCTTGCTGACACTCTTCTTCTTTCTCGGCAATTTACGCTCAGCGTTTATCGTTGCCCTGTCTTTGCCCCTGTGTGCATTGATCGCTGTTCTGGCGATGCGTTGGCAAGGGATTTCGGCAAATCTCATGTCTCTGGGTGGAATTGCCATTGGTATCGGCATGTTGGGTGACGGCGCAATCGTAATGGTCGAGAATATCTATCGCCACATAACCGAATCCGAACACTCATCCTCAGAAAGAGCTAAAATTATTGCCAAAGCGGCAAAGGAAGTTGGAAGACCTATCGTATTTTCAATCGCCATTATTGTCATGGTCTTTCTCCCGATATTCGCGCTACAAGGTGTCGAGGGGAAAATGTTTTCCCCACTGGCGTTTACGGTAAGTTCGGCTTTGGCGGGTTCTTTGCTGACCGCCTTGTTCGTCGCACCCGCAATGGCTTCTTTTTTATTGCGAGGGGGGAATCAGCAAAACAACTTTCTTATTACGGCATTGCAGCGCATTTATCGCCCGCTCCTCTCTCTTGCTCTCCGGTGGAAATTCCTGGTGGCGATTATTGCGGGGATAGCGGCCTGTATCAGTTTGGTTGTCTTGCCGCGTCTGGGCACTGAGTTCATGCCGACTCTCGAAGAGGGTTCGATTCTCATCGGAGTAACAATGGCTCCTTCGATTGCCTTGGAAGAGGCAACGGATACTGTAATGCAGATCGAAAGAAAGATTATGCAATACGATGAAGTCCATGAAACCGTATCACGGATCGGACGGCCCGAGGCAGGCAGTCATCCGCATCCCGTGAACTATGCAGAAATTCATATTGAACTGAATGAAGAGAGTGAATGGAAGAATTTCAAAACGAAAAAGGAAATCGTAGAAAGCCTAAGCATAGAACTTGCTCCCATACCCGGCGTGCAACTGAACTTCACACAGCCGATTCAAAACGCTTTTGATGAACTATTATCGGGAATCAAAGCCCAGGTTGCAGTCAAAGTTTTTGGTGAAGATTTAGGAATTTTGCAGAAACTTGCAGGCGAGATACGGGAAGCAATTGAGGATGTTCCCGGCCTTAAAGATTTGGCAACCGAGCAGAGTTTCGGACAACCTCAAGTGCAGATCGCAACCAATCGGAAAGCATGTTCCCGCTATGGCGTCACAGTCGATGAAATCTTGGAGATTGTGGAGATGGCTGTCGGAGGCGAAGTGATCGGCGATCTTTACCGCAATACCCGCCGGTATGGCATACATGTACGTTTTCAAGAAATCTACAGAAACAATCCCGAGGCAATCGGAAACATTCTATTGCGAACCGGCAACGGCGCTCTGATCCCGCTCCAAGAAGTGGCAGATGTCAAACAGGTCATCGGCCCGATTCAAATTAATCGCGAAAACAATCAGCGGCGTTGGATTGTACAAGGCAATGTTCGCGGGCGTGATCTTGGAAGTGTGGTCTCCGAAATTCAAGAGCGAATTCGCAACCGCGTGGATATCCCCTCAGGCTATTTCGTTGATTATGGAGGGCAATTTGAGAACCAACAGCGAGCAATGAAACGTTTGACAATTATTGTCCCGGCTGTGTTGGCGGCTATTTTTATCTTACTTTGGATGTCATTCGGTTCACCACGTCATGCATCGCTTATTTTGCTAAATGTGCCTTTGGCCCTGATCGGTGGAGTCTTTGGGCTTTTCATCACCGGAGAATATCTTTCAGTCCCGGCTTCTGTCGGTTTTATTGCCTTATTCGGAATTGCGGTGCAGAATGGTGTTGTTCTAGTTAGTTGCTTTAATCAAATCCGCCATGAAACGGCTGATATCAATGATGCTGTTCTTCAGGCGGCAATGATGCGCCTGCGCCCGGTATTGCTAACAGCGGTGACTACGGTCCTGGGACTATTACCGCTCCTGCTCTCTCACGGTATCGGGTCGGAGGTTCAACGCCCTCTGGCGGTAGTGGTTGTGTTCGGGCTGACAAGTTCAACACTTCTGACATTGTTTGTGTTGCCCACAGTTTATGCTTGGGTTGAGCGAAATCTTCGCTCAACTTAATGGATATGAGTCTAAAATATAGAAGATTCACCGCACATTATAGCGGGAGGGCATTAGTCCGATTCGGGTTGCTCGTCAATTGCCTGATAATACTCCGGATAAAGTTTTTCACCGCATTCCGGGCAAAGACCATGACTGAATTCGACTCCCGAATGTTCGCGCAGATAATTCTCGATCTGGTTCCAGTAGCCTTTGTCGTCTCTAATCTTTTTGCAATTGGCGCAGATCGGCAAAAGGCCACTGAGAGTTTTGACATGGGCCAAAGCCTTTTCAAGACGGGCAATCAGTTCATCCCGCATTTCATTGGCCTGGTGCCGTTCAAGAGCATACCGAATGGATCGCTCCAATAGTTCCGAGCGCAGATGGTCTTTGGGAAGATAGTCTGCGGCTCCGGCTTTCATCGCCAATAAATCAATCTCGTGATCGCCTTGGCCGGTGAGCATAATGATCGGCGTTGAACACCCCGCATCGACCGCATCGTGCAAGAGCTCTAATCCGTTTCGCTCTCCCAGATTGTAATCGAGCAAACAAACATCGTGTCCATTTTGTGCCACCACTTCCAAGCCGACCTCATAGGTATCGATCCACTCCAGGTCAAACCGCGCAGCCGTCGCTTCTTCGAGTAAATCCAATGTAAGGACATAACTATCCTCATCATCATCGATTAAAAGAACTCGAATCTCTGTACCATTCATTCTTTATTCATCCGTTCCACAATAGCACGGCTTCAAATCATCACTTCATAATACCAAGAAACCGAACTCCAAAGCTCAAAAGACATTATTGAGCATAAACCTCCGCCGTCTTATGGGTAAACGGCAAAGTCACAATAAAAGTTGATCCTTTCCCGCGTTCACTTCGTGCCGAAAGCCGCCCTCCATGGCGCTCAACGATCTTGTAACAAATTGCCAATCCGATACCTGTTCCTTCATAGTGACTCATACCATGCAGTCGCTGAAAGGGTTGAAGAATTCTATCGAAATACTTTTCGTCAAATCCTATCCCATTATCTTCAATGAAGATATGACAATAGCGATTGTCGGGGATATTCCCCGTATCGGCTCCTTCGTAAACAGAATTCCTATTTGAGTCGTCAGCATCTTCGGAAGTTCTGCAAAAGATGCGGATAAACGGCTGATCTCCCTCATCAACAAATTTAAGTGCGTTGTTGATAAGATTCTCAAAAAGCTGGTGCATTTGTGTCGGATCGCTCTCGATGACCGGTAAAGAATCAACTTCGATACGAGCCTTGGTTCGCTCAATACGAATCTCAAGATCAGACAGAACCTCTTGAATGACACTTTGGAAATCCACAGGAATAAACGAATCTTCGCGGCTTGAAACTCTCGAGAACGATAATAAATCCTCAATCATTTTTTGCATGCGGGCTGCAGCACGGCTCATTCGCTTGAGGTAATCATGCCCACGCTCATCTAAATTCTCACTATACTTATCAATAAGCCGTTCACTAAAACTCCTGACCTTTCGCAACGGCTCCTGCAGATCGTGCGAGGCCACATACGCGAATTGTTCAAGTTCAGTATTAGAGCGTTTGAGTTCATCGACAAGCTGTTCAAGTTCCATATTGAGACGGCGAATGTCCTCTTCAGCAAGAGCACGTTTTGTCTCCGTACGAATACCTTGATGCACAATCCAAACAGAAAGCGCAAGAATTAGCGCAAGAATCCCCGAGCAAAGAATCGTAACATGCTTGGTGACTCCGGCGACTTCTAAGCGAACATCTTCGATATAAATCCCGGTTCCGACAATCCACCCCCATGGCTCAAAAAGTTTGACATAAGATATCTTGGGGACAATCCGTTGGGCATCATCCTTCCACTGCCACATATAGTCGACAAAACCTTCACCTTGTTTTTTGGTAATCTCGACCATTTCGGAAAATAGACATTTCCCGGAAGGATCGGCAAAACGGCTGACATCCTTGCCATCAAGGTCGGGACGATAAGGATGCATAATGATGCGAGGCTGGATATCGTTGATCCAGAAATAATCCTTTTGATCGGAACCGTATCGAAGCTGCCGAAAATGCTCAATGACCGCAGCTTGTGCCTCTTCCCGCGAATATTCGCCGGCTTCTTCTCTCAAGTGATATACACGAATTGTGCCCCATGCGAGATTTGTCATTTCCCGCACCATCTCCCGTTTCTTATTCATTAAGTTATCTTCAAGAAACGGAATGATTATTTGGAAAATGGTGACAGCAAAAAGAGCTACAGTGCAAATAACCGGCACCAAAATGCGTATGATTTCGGCCCGCAAAGGCCGTCTTTTTTGTACGAGTTCCATTAACCTCCTTCCCCCATGCTGCAATTTCCGGCAAAGATGGCCAGAGCACCTCTTCTATCATTATATAGCGGGTCTCGCCGGATTCTCATTTTTATGACGCGAATTCAAAAAAAGGCCGTATAATCAAAGATAATTTGCTTTTTAACTATCCTCACAAACCAATCTGTAACAGAGAAATAACAGAAAGTGTAAGGAAATCCGAATACTTCCGGTCTATAAACCAGGTTCACTCGCTGGAATTTGAGGTTCCCACGGCCCAAAGCAGAGCCTCATGCTTTTTGCAGGTCCCTCGGGATCGGCAACATTCCCGCATGTTATAAAGCCATATTTTTCATACAGGTGAATCCCTCCCTGGTTATCTTGCATTACAGTTAAATAGATACCCTTATGATTCAATCTTTTAGCTTCTTCAATAATCCGTTTCATTAAAATGTGTCCAACTCCCCGGCTTTGCCACTTATCCCCAACACAAATTCCAAGACAAGGATAATTACCTTCATTTTCGATCCAGACATATCCCGCTATTTCGCCCCCATCCGCAACGGCGATAAGACAAACAATGCCTTGATCAGATGCGACCCGCATTCCGGATTCACGAGTTAGCGGATAAGGATGAAAGAAGCGACGCGTCTCCTCGGAGCATCCTTGCAGCATTTCTCCCAACCGCTCACCATCATCCGGGCAGATGGCCCGAATATGGAGCGGACTCCCATCTCTGGCATAAACCACTTGCATAATCTCTCAACCTAATCGATCCGTGCTAACCGAGGACGGCGAAATGAGCCTGATTTGTCTTCCATTTACCCCGAGTAAAATCGGGGCACGAGACGGGCGCACCACCATTTGCAATTGATTGTTCAGATAGAGGAATCACACAACTCATCGTGACTGAATCATAAACATCGATCGGTGTTTGTGTTTTGAGCCGTACGGACTTAATAAATTCGCGCAGTTCCAAATAATCACAACCGCCATGACCACGGTTCTGAATATCTTCACCCGTATCCTTCCACCAGGGATGGTCGTAACGGTCTTGATAAGGAGCAAAAGGCTCCCATTGGTGATATTGGGGACTTTTTTCAAAAAGGTAAATTGCCTCTCGTTGCTCGTTATAAACTCCCAGTGTCCCTTGTAACAACCATCGGTTGTCATAAGGCCGGGGTAACTGCATATCATAATTAATTACGATACTTTTTCCGTTTTTGGTTCTAACAACACTGGTTACGATATCCCCTTGTTTGTATTCCTGTTTGGCATTGGGATGATCCGCACCAAAAGTCCGCTCAAAATAGGCGTTAATGGCAAGCGAACTTGTGGCTGTCGATGTGAGTGTGTCGTAGCAATCGCCGCAATTGATATCCATCCAACTTAAAACAGGCCCCAGGCTGTGGGTTGGATACTGATCGCGATTGTATTGGATGAGAAATTCCGCTGGCCATCGGGCATTACCCTCCCGGTCGAAAAACCAATGATCGATACAATCATGGGAATGGGCGCAATGGCAGTGGACAATTTCTCCGAAAAGCCCCTGGCGGACCATGTTAAGCAGAGCCAAGTTGTCGCGCCGGAAACTCCAATTCTCAAGCATCATACAAGGATTTCCCGTTTGCTCGGATGTGTCCACCAATTGCCAGCATTCCTCTAAACTCAAGGCAGCCGGAACTTCCACAGCAGCGTATTTCCCGTTTTTCATTGCTGAAACGGCCATCGGTGTATGCCAATTCCATGGCGTGGCAATGACGACAGCATCGAGATCGTCACGAGCGGTCAATTCTTCAAAGACATATTCATCCCGTCCATACCCTTCAGGCCTGGGATGCCCTGCTTTTTCAACAGCGTCCCGGGCCGCGGCCAAACGTCCGCTGTGGGTATCGCAAATGGCCGGGAAAGCCAGATTGTCCATCTGCAAAAGCGTACGCAATAATCCGCTGCCTCGTCCCCCCACACCGATAATGCCAATCCGGACCAATCGCTCACCGTTTTCAGGAACTAATTCAGATGCGATTGCGGAACGCGATTTCAATATCCCCAGCCCAAGGGCCGTCCCGGCTCCCAATTCCACAAATTTCCTTCGATTAAGTTCATTGGGCATCATCTCACCTCCCTCTTACGTATGATTCATACGGCCAGACTTCACGCCGTGAGGTTATAACGTCTATAGCATCCGGCGTTAAGAACTCTCATGAATAACACAAACATCAAGACAAGTATATCGATCACAAAAAGCCCAATCGGTGCGCCTTTCAACGAAAAGATTCCACCTTCCAGCCTAATATTCGCTTATCGAATTGCATCTGACATTCCAAATCGGCACTCCACAAAGGTGATACAGGAAAATAATCAATGCTAAATATGGAGGACATCCTAGCAGAAGGCGAGTATTGTAAGATACCCGGAATTTCAGACCAACCGGCCCGAATCCGGGTCACCGATAAACTCGATAGACACATGGCGGCAGGGTGATTATGATGCCGACAAAGGGGTGGCGCCTTTGGGGCGCTCTCGGGATTTCATCGTTCATAAAAGGTGGAAAGGCACGATTCATGTATCATAAAACCAAACGCATGACCCATTTCTGCGCGGTGCTGCTTACCGTCTGGTTTTGGGTGGGCTGCGCACATAGGAGTACCCCAATGCAACGCTACGGAATGGTGATCGGCTTAGATCAGGAAAAAATGGAAGAATACAAGCGGCTGCACGCAGCAGTATGGCCGGATGTTTTAGATATGATTAAGGAATGCAACATCCAGAACTATTCGATCTATCTACAAGAGCTTGAGGATAACCGCTATTACCTTTTCAGCTACTTTGAATATACCGGCAGCGATTTTAAGGCCGACATGGAAAAAATGGCCGCCGACCCGGTCACACAGGATTGGTGGCGGCATTGTGAGCCATGTCAGATTCCCGTCTCCACCCGGCAAGAAGGCGAATGGTGGGCAAATATGGAAGAGGTATTTCACCTCGATTAGCCGCCCTACCGTGGGCCAAGGCCATATGGCTATTCTAAAGGCAGAATTGCGGTTGATGTCTGTTGGCAAGACCGGCAACAGGCCATAAATCCGAGACATATTTTGCATTTTGAAACGACGTGATGCAGGTAATGCATCATCGTTCAGCACATGATAGACCGCCCCCGGCGGTCCAAACGATTACATTGAAATCGGGTTCAATGAGGTGAACTCATGAGTATCGGGACAATCCTTATAATTTTGCTGGTGATGTTCTGCTTGGGACTCGTAATCCTTGCAACCGCTATCGGACTTTTCTTCTTTATGCGTTCCCGGGCCAGTTCCAAAGGCAAACAGAAAGCTGACCACTTTGCGTTTCAAGTGGAAGATTTAAGCCGGTCAATCCATTTCTATACCGGAAAACTGGGCATGAAAAAGATGTTCAGTAAAATCGATGATGACCACCACGAGGCTTTTGCCTTTATTGAATTAGAAGGGGGCAATCTCGAATTGCTGCAAATTCTGGATGAAGAAAATCGCCCCATACCAATGGAGAAGCGGGAAATCGCGCCTCCTTATTGTCCGCATTTGGCAATCCAAACCGAAGATCTGTCCGAGCTCGTTCAAAGCCTGAAGGAGAAGGACATTCCAATCATCAAAGGCCCTCTGGAAATCCCCGGACAAGTCAGATGGCTATACATTGCCGATCCTGACAATAACGTTATCGAGTATGTTCAATGGTTAAGATCCGCATAGAAACAGAACAACGATATACACACGTAACCTTATACCGGTGGCAAATTCTTGCGGCTACGTCTCAAACCATAAATACTCAAACGGTTTCAAAAAATTAATCGTATAAAAAGAGCGGAACCGGTGAATTATCCAGAAGTTTCGTGGAAGTCGAACCGAAAAAGACTTCACGCAGTCCGGTATTGCCATACGATCCCATAACCAACGTCCGATAAAATGCCGGATCGAGCTCGTTCAAAATCACATCAGCAGGCGAATCGTTGCTGTCAATCGGCCGTGAAACAGCCCGGACGCCTCTCGCCTTATAGAAATCGATAGCATACTGATTGATAAAGACCGCCTGGGCATGGTCTTTATGAACGGTAATAACCTCAACTTCGCGGTCCTTGGTCATTCCCAGAAGATAATGCATTTGAAGCGTACGGGCGGATTGCAGACTCCCGTCATACCCCACCATAATCTTTTCACCTTTTGAGGGCTCATTGGGAACGGCAATCATGGGGCGTGGAGAATCGCGCACAATCGTCTTAAAAACTTCATCGGGAGCAAGTTGGGTCTCAAAATGGAAATGGCTCTCGCTGGCCATGATAATCAAATCATGCCGATGGGATTCTAAACAGATCTCATCGTATGGAGTTCCCTTAACGACTTTTGTCGAGCCGGATACGCCTGCACTCTTACAGGCATCCAGAAACTCATGAAGGAAATTCTGTACGGTTGCAGAGGCATCCTCGAGAAGCATTTCATCACGCTCTTTTTTGAAATAGGTGGCCCCCATGGGAACAGGCTCTTTTTTGGTGATCGAGGGCTCATCAATAATCCCCATACCCACCAAGCGAATATCATATTCTTTCGCGCGCTGAATCGCGACTTCAACGACCGCGCTGCTGCTTTCACTCCCATCCAAAGGCACAAGGGCGCTAAACATGGTACTAGCCTCCAAGACTCACAGATCCCCTTTTGCTGAGGGGTCACCTAAAATTGACGCTCCAATACCCTTGGATCGCCACTTCACTTCATTGTATCGAAGCAATGGGTATAAGGATAGCCAGTGAAGCGCCGCAAAGAGTCTCAAAATCGAGAGATACGCCCCCACCCAAGGCCATACCGGCCCGGAGACCGTTTTTGCCGATCACCGGGCCAACGTCACTTACTACTTCTCGATGACAGCCACGTTGAACAGTTCATCCGGCTTCTTTTCGAACAGGAGTTTCCCCCGCTCTCCAACACTGGGCTTTTCTTCATCAGCCCATTTTTTAAGAAGCGCTGTAATCTCCGGCTTGATGGTGTAAACCAATTTTTTGCCGCTCTCGAGATCCTCAATCGTGACCTTCATCCCCGAATCAGCGGGAATGTGTTTGATGTTGTGTTTGCCATAGGTCGCGCCGGTCGACTGCTGGAGGCCATCAATGATGCAGCTGGGCGGCGGTGAAGCCGGACACTCAACCGTTACCTGCAATCCGAAATAACGGGGAATTTTGTGCACTGTCACGGCATGTTCGCCCATACGCGCTCCCAGCACAACAAACGGACCAACATGACCGTGGAATCTCTCGAGTTCCCAAATCATAAGCGGCTCAAACGGCACGTTGGATTCCATATGCGCCTCGGAAATCGAGAAGATCATTGTGCTTGCAGCAACCGTCAAACAACCAATTACAAAATACTTCAATTGTCGTTTCATCACTAAGATCCTTACGAAGAATTATGTCCTGTATTTAACTGGACAATGATACCGACACTAGCCGTGCCGTTTGTCGGATCGTACCAACAGTGAGAGGGCACAGGATCGTAGGTGTGGGTATCAATTTCAATTTTGGGGACAGGTCCAACACTCCAAAGACCATACTCAACAGGGGACTTTGAAGAATGATTCTTTTCAGATGCGTTGTTGTAAAAGATATAATTACCGTCGTCGATCGGAAACGACTTCGGAACCCAAATACCTTCTTCAGTGGGCATATCGTTAAAATACCCGAAGCCGGGATGGCGATATTTAATCGTCTGTCCCGGCCCCTCACTATTAGCGCCCGGAAAATTGTTGAACGGATCAATCGGGCGTGTTGACAAATAGGCAATCGGCGTCGTCAGTTCAAACGGAAGTTCAAAGTAATTACGCGCCTTTTCAGCTCCCAAAGCCAGACAATAAAAACGTGTCGGTGGCAATGCATGATGATCAATGCGATACATCTCCAATGCATCGATACTCGTTCGAATTTGAGCCATGGCAGCTGATACCTTGCTGCGGACTCTAGCTTCCAGATAGTTCGGGACAGCGATCGCGGCAAGAATTCCGATAATGGCTACCACAATGAGTAGCTCAATCAACGAAAAACCGGAAAATCTGCGAGAATTATCTGTAGCCATCCCAATCCTCAACACCACTGGCTGCCGGAGCAAAATCCTCGATAGAGCGCGGCCAAAGCAAATAGGTGCCAGTGTACGGTGCTTCAGTGTCTTCCTGATCGAAAACTCCCGTAATGTCCAATGCCCCCTGAGGTTGGGGTTGATCGCCGATACCGGTGGCATAACGTAATTCTACTTCGAACTGTCCACCTAACTGGTCCTGGACGGTCACAGTTCCACCGGGTTCCCATGTGCCGCCAACAATCGTCACATTACGGAAAACAACCAAACGCCCTTGATAATATTCGGCGCCACTTTGCCGGGTGGCATCAAATTCGGAAGCCGCTGCAAGATCATTGACCTGCATGGGGGCGGGGACTTCGCCATGTGAAAGGATTTCAATATCAAATTTCTGGTCGGCATTGTGGCGTTCATTAATATTGGTCTTGCCGCCAAAATGACCGGTTAAACCCGTAACACGAACCCGGTCACCGGGCAGGATTGTCGGATAATTGGCCAGTCCGCCTCCGTACCACATACCCGAATAGACCTGGATTCCGCCCGTCTCATCTTCGACAAAAAGAATAAACGAAGTCTCGGCACTGCCATCTTCGAGTTCACCATTAAAAGCGGCTGGATCAACAATCGCTACACCCTCAATCGTATAAAGATCCGTTGTCTGCAGACCTGCAAAAATCGCATTACCTTCTTCATCAACCGCATTGATTTCACCAATCGTGGTGATCGTTTGAGAGAATACAAAACCTGGAAACAAAATTGTCAAAGCCAAAAGTGCACATGCTGTATTACGCATAGCGAATACCTCCTTAATATTATATGTTACGATACTCCAATACGTAACACGTAGCAAGTAATAACAAATCGTGCCACATGCCCTCCAAGAAATGCTTAAATCCATTTATATCAATGACTTATAGAGGATAAAAAATAGGCGACAAAGAAGTGTAGAACAAGTAAATCACACCGCTCTGCAAAGAGGAGACGGCTTATTTCCATCGGCTATAGACATCGCAGTTGGGCATAAAAGAGATTATCCAGCTTGTGGCAGGAGTCCCTATGCAATTCCGCCTTATTTGCCCATGACAAAATACTTGTCTCATCGAGTGCATGGCGTTGAAGAGGCACACCATGATATTGGGATTCCGTTCGGATTTCGGAAAATCCTGCCAATACAATCGTGCCGGAGTTCTTTAGTAATCGCTTCGCGGCGCTCAATAGATTTGATGGATGTTGAAGCACTTCAATTCCTGAAAGCAAGAGAATTAAATCATTGGAATCCGCCTGGACGGGAGCATCCTCTAAACGTCCGAACCAGATCGAATTCAATTGCGGATTCGCATAGCCGAGATGATAGGGACGCATCTCCATAACCAAATTCTTTTGCATCGCCAATCTCTTATTAACATCGATCAGACTCTCAATATGATCCCAAGTCCACAACAAGATACTTTCCGGAGCCGGAATAGACTTAAGCAGCCCATCTAGATATTGATTCCAAAACAAAGAAATGCGGTCATGAAGCCGATTATGCTGAAGTTGGCGGGCACGCAAAATATGCCGGTCGGAAAAATGCGTTGCAGTCGGCGCAGCATGGGGGCACTTCCGAAATATATTTAACATCTTTTCTACACGTGAAGACACGAGATGCTCTTTTCTCAAGCGTTCCTGCGCGCTCAAGATTAGAGACTCTCTTTCATTGGGATTCTCGAGATATTTCCGATAAAGGTCTCCGGCTTCATCCAAATCCCTAAAGGCAGCGATTTCTATTCCTTCTTTGAAAATCTCGCCCTCAAAAACGGGGAGCCAATCCGTAAGCACAAATCCTCCGGCGGCAATGATATCCATAATTCGTGGATTTGCCGCGGTGGGGAGTTGCAGGCTATGGATATTCAAGTTAATCGCGGTCTTTCGATAAAGCTCGGAAGCATCACGCTCCGGGCTCCATGGCAAATAGGCATCTTGAGACTCGGCAGGCAACACACGCAGCCAATCCGGCGGCCCGGCAACACGAAGCCCAAACGGCAACAAAGCCAGTATCATATCCAACCTTCGCCTGGCATTGGCCAGCGTATCCACAAGATAAGCCAGGCAAGTACTATCTGCGCCAAATCCTTTGCCCTTCGATGCACACCAGGCCCGCGCCAGTTGTAGAATTATGCCTCTTTCCGAAACCTCTAGAAGCGTCTCTTTTAAGTATCCTCGCAACTCGGCAAAAGGACTTTGTATCCGATATTGAACGGCCTCCTCAAGCCAATCCCGCACCGGCAAGGGCAAATCCGGCAAACGCTCCCATGCGGATGGCGGAATGCCGAGAAAAACAAAATCATATTCAAGAGTTCCGAAATCAGGTTCGCGAATGGCAAATCGGGGGAAATGGTATAATGGCGCCAGATCAATTGGATTATGCTTCCTTAGGCAATCCAAATAAGCATCATCTGCCGAAAAAATATGTGTCTGCGTTGCATCGCCCGGACGAAGGGTATTGGTATAGAATTCCGGATCATCAGTAATCCATACGATCCTGTGTGACGGAATAGGCACGCGCGCCATAGATGTCACTTCGAACCATCCATCAGGAGTAAGGTGACGTCCGGCCATCGCATCCTCGGCAAGTTCATTGGCACAAAGAAAACTCGTCGGTTGAAAGTGAGCGAATTCATGAACAAGCTGGTACTGGGCGGCAATTCCCCGTTGTAGTTCCAACATACGGACCGCCACACCTTTAGACTCCAATCCCTCCAAAAGAGTACGTATCAATGAGCCATGAATATAATCTCCGGTAGCCGTATAGCTCATAATCCGCATTTCGGAAACATCGAACGGCTGTGCTAAACGTTGGGCATAGGCATCGCGCGCGCGGATGAATTCCACTCGGGCATCTTTCAACCGCTCCCAAAGTTGGCGTGTCGAGGCCAGGAACTCCTTATCGGGAGAACGAAAATCATTTGCATTTCCAAATAAAAGTGCAGTATCCGAATCCTCAATCAAATACAGACAACTCTTAATAAGAACACCAACTAATCCATCAAGGACATTCTCTCCCACACTCCAAAATACTTGTGTGGAATTCACCAGCCAGTCAATCGGGCAAAGGGACAACGCCGCCATAAGCCGCAAAGGATCGGGCTCAATGATTATGATCCCACGCCGGGCGTCTGACGCGATATCCCGCTCCAACCGCACAGTGCCGCCGGTATAGTCAGGCCGAACATCCATTAGCAGATGAGCGTTGCGTTGCCAGGCAATCTCAATACCACGCTCAACGAGTTCTGAATCCTGCTGTGGAACGTTTCCGGTTAATACCCAGGTGGAAGAATCATGAGCCGATGGCAATGCCACACGCCAGGTGGCATGATCGATCGTGACAATAAGATTCTGCAATTGAGGGATGAGAGGCTCGAGAACCGTGACAAGTTCCGGATATCGTTTCTCAAGCAGGCCAATCCGCCGGTTAAGATCGTCTTTCCAGATTCCGGATATTTTAGAAAAAGGATGCTCGCTCATCGTGTATGCTGTCAGGCAAAACTATAGCACGGTGAACAAAAAATCCATCATGCGCCATTATGGGGAGAATTGAGCGCATCATAGGCCCGGCAAAATGGGCAATGCTTTTCGATCTTGCTCATAAATCGCCCATACAAGCTAAGAGGCCATTTGCGGCGGGCTATGCAAAAAGGACAACAGCGACAAATAAAAGCAAGCAGTTTCTGCATAAGCTATCCTCCATTTTGCCGGTCGCTCCGGTCAAAATCCCCAGCGTCGGAGCTGAAGGCAACACTTATCTTATGGACAGGGTACCAATCTTCATGTTACCCGTATAGAAGAAAAAAAGAGTAGAAAACAGAAGGCATAGCAAATGATAAAGGATGGCAGCAACTGAGCCCTGACTATTCCAACATATCGGCAACAGTCCGCAATAACAGCTCGGGCGGACAAGGCTTTTGGAGCGTTTTTACTCTTGCGTCAATGCCACCGGTGAGCCTTGAGGAATCCGTGCTATAACCGCTCATAAACAACACTTTGGCTTTAGGATTTTCGGCGCGTACACGATCAAACACAGCGACTCCGCTCATTTTAGGCATGACCATATCGAGAATAATAAGATCAATATCGTGTTGCCTTTCATGGAATTGTCTGAGTGCCTGTTCCCCATCGTTTGCCTCAATCACGGAATAGCCGTTTTCAGAAAGAATTCGCGCGGAAAGATCACGTACGACTTTTTCATCTTCGGCAAGCAATACAGTTCCTGTACCGCGCCGAATACTCTGATCTGGTTGATCGCACACATCCTCTATTGTGCACTCCTTGACAGGAAGATAAACGTCAAATCTCGCGCCACTCCCCGGGCGGCTTATAACATCAACAAAACCGTCATGCTGCCGCACGATCCCATAAACGGTTGCCAATCCAAGTCCCGTGCCTTTGCCAATCTCCTTGGTCGTGAAGAATGGCTCAAATAGATGTTCAAGAACATCAGGTGCCATGCCATCTCCATTATCACGTACCGATAGTTTTGCGTAACGGCCCGGCTCGGCGCCGTCATGCTGTAAGCATAAGTCGGCATCTAAGAGGAGCTCATCCGTCTCAAGAACTAAATTTCCTCCATGGGGCATGGCATCACGCGAATTGACACAGAGATTCATGATAACCTGTTCGATCATTCCCCGGTCCGCACAGATTGTGCTCATATCCTTGGCAAGATGTACCTCAAGCGCAATGTCTTCACCGATCACACGCCGAAGCATCTTGACCATATCTACAATAACTTCATTTAAATCGAGCGCCGTAGTCTGCGCAATCTGGCGGCGGCTGAATGTAAGAAGCTGCCGAACCAAGGATGACGCACGCTCTGCGGATTTACGGACTTCCTCCAAATCACGATATCGCTTCTCATCCGTTGGGAGCCCGAGCATTGCCAATTGCGTATAGCCCGTGATGGCTTGAAGAATGTTATTAAAATCGTGAGCGATCCCGCCCGCCAACTGTCCGATAGCCTGCATCTTCTGTGCCTGCTGAAGTTGCGCTTCCAGAGCAGCCTCTTGGGTTATATCACGCATAACCGCCACATAATTAGTAATCCCACCAGCGGAATTTCGGACAGGTGAAATGGTTATTTCCACTTGGAAGTAGCTTCCATCTTTGTGTTTGCTGGTTATACGACCTGACCAAACATTCCCGCTTTGCACCGTTCCTTTAATTTCATGATAAAATTCTATGTCATGCTTGCCAACAATCATCATTTTGGCGTTCATTCCGATGGCTTCTGTAGATGAATACCCGGTAATACGCTCAAAAGCAGGATTTACGTATTCAATTATTCCTTCAGAATCAGCGACAATAATGGCCTCCGCCGCCTGTTCGATTGCGGTCGATTGAAGATTCCGAGCACTTTCCGCTTTCCTTTGCTCGGTGATGTTCAAACCAATAAAGACCGCTTCATTTCCATCAAGATATTTTTGGCCATAAAGAAGAAAGTGATTGATTTCACCATCCACAATAAATTCCGTCACGGCACTTTGCGTCCGATGTGTGGTGGCAAAAAATTCTTTTACAAACCGTGGGAATTCAGGATCTGCGCCAAGATAGCCAATCTCTTTGCCAACAATCTCATCTGCATCGATTTTCAATAAACGGCTCAGGAATTTGTTGATTCCACGATATTTGAGATCTGCCCCTACCCACGAAACACAAGCCGGAACGGCATCTAAGACCGCCTGCAAATGGTCTTTCGTATGCTGTAGTTTCTTTTCGGCCGCCCTGCGTTCGGTAACATTCTGCGATACTTCTAGAACACAACGTTTTCCTTGATGATAAATTGGACGCGCGATCGTTTCCACAACACGATGCAGATTATTCTGTGCCACTCTGCCGCGAATTCGCCCGGATTCAATAACCTCATCCTCCGAATGCGAATATTGAAAGCTATCGCGTCTATTTTTGATAATTTCATCTACGGCACAGTTGACCTTGCAGGGCTCATCCAGTCCACAAAAAACTTCGTAACATTTTTTCCCGGTTCCATCCCCAAATTCGTTCACGAATTTCCCGCTCATAAAGAGGATGTTGTAATCCTCATCCATTGCAGCGGCCAGATCGCCGATGTTCTCCAAGATTGTTAGCAGCTTAATCCGCTCCTCCTGGAACCGCCTTTTTGCAACCTTGTGTTCTGTTACATCTATGCCGATCCCCCACTGTTCCCAACCTTCAACCTTAAGTAGATGAGTTGCATTCGTCCACGCAACGGTCCTCTTTTCTCCATTCTTGCATGTCAGTTCCCACTCCCAATCTTGATATTTGAAGCCAATTTCTTTCCATTCATCTAGTTTTCGTTCAAGATACTCCTTGTCCGGATAGAGAATATCGAATGCTTTTGGATTTCTGACTATTTCTTGCGCTAAATATCCCGTGACACGCTCGCATTCCCGGTTCCAGAATACGATATTTCCATTTTCATCCAGCGCATCGATCATAACAGGCATGTCATTGATAATTGGTGCAAGTTGATTGGTTCCAATTGGAATTCCTGGGGACTTTTCCGCTGTCTTTTGGTTCTTGCGCACAACAAAGAACGCGGGAATGCATAAAGTAGCTGCGCCTGCGAATTGGCAAAAGGCCGTGTAATGGAGAAATGGGAATTCAGATACCGGCCTGCCAAGATTCCATAGCAATAGGATCGCCTGAATCCCAAGACAGGCGCCCACACCAATAAGCAGAAAAAGCATCAGCGGCCGGTTGCGTAGACGTGAATACCAAAGAACTAAACCTAAAGCCAGAAGCATTCCAGCCGAAGCAAAACCCGCTATCGAAAAGATCATCATAATTTAACTCAAATAAGGCTACAAATAAAAATAGGAAAAAAGAAAAACCGGTGTTGATTTCAATTCATTGTTTCCTTGAAGCCCATAACCTTCCTCTCGGCAACAAAAAAGACAACAGGAACAACGACTTCCGAACCCGGACACGGCCGGATGCCAAACCGAATCGTGGGACAGAGAATCCACTTCAAACCGGGATTGCTATCTTTATTGTATCGCAATGGCATAGGCAAGCGTTCCGTGTTCAATATCCCTTCAGTGCAAAGCAACGCGGGCGCGGTAGAGAATTGACAGATTTCACAACAAGTCGTTAGGCACTTATCGGCTACCTTACATCCAACCATAATAAGAACAGGCGGTTATACAGGTTGTAGCCGCTCCCCCTTTACTATAACTTCTATTCCCGGCTCTAAAAGAACCGGGATTTCATTATATCGGATGATCCAATTACTTTTTTGTCTCATTGTTATGACAACTCAGAATACTCAACAATTGAACCTTCCAATTTACATCAATGTCGCAAAACAACGTCAATATTCTATACTACCTGGCCAGTGACTTATGGATCGTAAAGCCCGCTTATGCCCATGTATTTAAAAATTGAAATCTCCTATTTTCGTTTGAACGAGGAAATCCAAATGATGCGAAATATTTTTCCGAAATATGCCCATTTATTCCTGCTGTTTTCATTATCCATTTGTGGTTTTGCCGCAGATGCCTCCGGGAATCTTCATCCTTCCGCATGCGGTTGGAGCCTGCACAGCACATCCACACAAGACTGGAAGTCACATGCAGGAAACGGCACGCTGCAGATTCACGAAGGCAGCCTTATCGCCGATCTCCCTGTCAATGCACGTTGCATATGGATTGTAACCACAGAACCGGTTTGGGTATATCGATATTCAGAACTCCAAATCACCTTTCGTGCCACGGGTATTGAAAACTCTCCTGAGACACCGTTGCTCGCCATTCGCCCGGGCTCGATAGGACCGGTGACACCCGGTGCAAAGAACATGGAGAATCCTTTGGCCCGGGCCGGAGACGCCACGCTATGCCCGGTTCCATCCGAACTCCTCGATGGTGAGATTCATACAATTTCAACGACCATCTGTCCTCCAATCCAAACCGAACAGATCGATCAAATCCAATTGACGCTGAACACAAATGAAAAGCCCGGACGCTTGGAGATTCTCGATCTTTCATTCATTGATCCGCAAATGGAAACACAGGGCAAGGTTCTATCATGCATCAATCTAAAACCCGGGATCAAAACTGAAGATCAAAATACTTGGGAGTTCCTTGCAATTCCGGAATCGAATATCAAAATCAACTCCATTGCCAAAGAGTCTATACCTGATACGAGTGATATAAGGTGTACAGGTATTCCATTTAGGCTCAACAACAACCAATCAGTTGCGGTAACCAGTATCGAAGAACGGGGCATTACCGGTTTTCCGGTCAAGCGGAAATGCTCTGAGGTGGCGCTGCTGATGGGAACATATCTGGTTGGAGCAGACGGAGGATTCCGGTTCAAGGAGCGTGAGGAGATTCTTTATCCCGAACGACTATGTGTCAAAAAGACTTACACGGATGGCTCATTTGAGGCTTCATTTCCCTACAATCTATCGGCCAATGCTTATGTTGTAGCAACAACGGCAACGGTCTATACGGTTCCGGCCAATCCGAAAAAGACATTAAAGCGAATCGATATTGAAGAGAACATGTCATACGGGCAGGTGTTCCTTTTCGCGGCGTCCGCTTGGACAGAAAAAAACCCGCATCACCAAATCTCACAACCCGTGTTTCCTCCAAACCTAAAAACCACCCGGAAACAACAGGCACAGACAACAACACCAACCATCGATAGGCAAGGCAGCCGTTTTCATATTGAGAACGGCAACTACCGTGTGGAAATCGAAACCGAACCGGAATTTGAACTGATTTCGCTCTTTCATAAATCCCTAAACAAGAATCTGATCCTTGATCCGGCGCAGCTAATCGATCTTCGTTTGGGCAAAACTGATGCCGAACCGGTTTCATTGCGCCTGTCCTCTCATATTCTTGATAAAAACACACTAACAATGAACCTCGTCCCGGCGACTCAACCGGAGGCGTTGCAGGTGTGTCTGGAAATCGAAGCCGATACAAGCACGTCCCTGAAAATGTCCCTGCGGATCGAATCGGGAAAAGACACGGAAAGCAGTTTTCATCTGCAGTTTCCCGATATTGCTCACACCAAAATCAGTGGCAAAGCAGCGGAAGACTACTATCTATTCCCACGTAAGCGCGCGGCTTTAAGCAATGAACCGGCTCACCTTACGGGCGCTTATTCTGGAGAATTTCCCCTGCAATTCATCGATCTCTACTCCGGCGCCGAAAATTGCGGATTGGCAATTCACACACGCGACCTTCGGCTTGTACCCAAACGATTTTATCTCGACAAAAGCGAAACAGAAACAAGCCTTGGTATAGACTATAGCTACCATCTGCCAATCGACTTAAAGCCGGGTGAAGTATTTGAAACACCCGCCACACTCATCGAGTTTCATGACGGTGATTGGCATACGCCATTTCATAGCTACGTAAGCTGGACAAAAGAATGGTACAAGCCACACAAAGCCGCACGTGACCGTGTGCGCGATATCTTTATTTGCCGCCGTGACTATCCGATAGGCGGAACAGGCTATTTATTCGATCTGGCGGAAGAGCGTTATACCATCCCCAAACTCATCGAAGAATCGCGTGAGGATTTGGGCGGCATCGATATGGTCGATATTTCAGGTTGGGCCTACTCGGAAACCCGGGGCCGTGTCGGAGCATACCGGCGCTACGAACTGGGCGGTAAAGATGAGTTGCGCAGAGGCATCGAAGAAAGCCACCGGCAGGGTGTTCCGGTCGGTTTTTATTTTGAAGGGTATCTGATCGATCCGCGCACCGATATCGGCAAAGCGAAGGGAGAGTCTTGGCAACTCATCAGCCCGAATGGCTCACCAAAACAATGGGCAGGAAATGATGAAATGTTCATGTGCCCACATCATCCTGAATGGCAGAATTTTATGGCCGAAACTTTATCGGCTGTGGCCGCCGAAACCGGAGTGGATGCTGTCTATATGGATCAATACGGTTTTGCGGGCGCGGATAAATCTTGCTTTGCATCCAATCACGGGCATGCACCTGGAGCGCTACCAATTCAAGGCGAGCACCATATGCTTGAGGGAATCCGTAAGCGCATCGACAACCTCGATCATCCTGTCGCGCTTTATACCGAGCAAGTCCCGAATGATGTCTCCTCGCAATTGGTCGATGCTGCTTTCGCTTATGGAATGTATGGGCATGAGAATTACGTAAGTCCTGCAAAACTGAATCTTGCGCGATATGCGTTTCCTTCTTTCAAAATCATTGAACTTTTTCACCCGGGGATTGATCCCAAAGCCGCCGGTTCCGAAGATGTGAGACTCTGCTTCTTCCATGGTCATGCTCTATGGCTTAAGGGACGGGCGCGATCATGGTACAGCAAAGAATGCCGCGATTTCATTAAGCGGGCTTATGCAACCTATCACGAGCATATCGATGCTTTCACTTCCGATTGTGTTGAGCCGCTGATCGCTACTGAGCAGCGGGGGATATTTGCCAACCGTTTCTCAGCGGAGAATGAAGACATCATCACACTCTATAATGCCCACTATCACACCGTCCAGGATGAGTTTTTGACACTTAATGGCAATGCGCAATCGGTTGAAATGCTATGGGGAATTCGCGATTTCACGGCCAAGGCAAATGATGGCTCGATCACCGTCACAGGAAAATTCGATCCACATGAAGTGGCGTGCATAGCGGTAAAAAAATGAAAAGCGTGTTAGACTGGGCAGAATATTTGGCGATTCTATAAGTGGAGAAGATTATGAAACTTGATGGAAAGCTTTGTTTGATAACAGGCGGAACCAAAGGCATTGGCGCAGCCACAGCCATTGAATTAGCCCGGCGTGGGGCGGATATAGCCATTAACGGTCGCAATCTGGACAACGAGGCAAAGGATGTCAAGAAAAAAATAGAATCGCTGGGCAAACGGTGTGAAATTCTAATCGGAAATATGGCTCATCCCGTCGATGCAGCGCGTTGCGTGCATGAAACCATCGAAAGACTGGGAGGAATCGACGTCTTGGTACATTCAGCGGGCGGCCCGGTGCCAGGCTATTTGCTCGATACGGAACCGGAGACTTGGTATGCAGCGTTTGATGTTCATGTTCATGCCAACTTTCATCTTTGCCGCGCAGCCGTTCCGGAAATGAAGAAACGCGGCGGCGGGGCGATCATCATGATCGGCTCAATCGCCGGTTTGCGAGGGATTCCAATGGCGCTGCCTTATGGCGTCGTAAAGGGAGTGCTGCCGCACTTTGCTCGTATGTTGGCCCGGCAATTGGCTGACGACAATATCCGCGTTAATTGCATCTCACCGGGAATTGTTCGTACACGCTTCCACGATGGGATGAGCGAAGAACAATATAAAATTAATACGGAACAACGCATTCCTTTGCACCGTGAAGGCACTCCGGATGAGATCGCGCATGCCATCGCGATGGTTGTCGAGAACGATTACATCACCGGCGAAGAAATCATGGTGGACGGCGGCATCACCAGCCGGATGGCGTAAACACTAGTCGTGCAATCGTTTAGGCAAAAGAAGGCAGCGAGTAATTTATCTCGAATCGAGATAACTTCCGGCGCCGATTACCATCGTCGAGAGAATTAAAACACAAATACCAATGTATATGATGATATAGGTACGGCGGCTGCATCCGCGCCATTCTCGGAAGAACAGCCCCCAAAGATTGCTGAAGACGATAATAAATGCCATATGGATCGACCAACTGGAGAAATCGTACTTTCCCATTTGTGTCGTGCCCATGCCATAAAACATAAATTGAAAATACCAAGTCGTGCCGGCCAATGCCGAAAAGAGGTAATTGCTCAGTAAAGGAGCGGAACCTGCGTTTACGTAGTCACGCGATGTCCGGTTGCGGATATTTAACAATACGCACCAAATACAGTTGGTGGCAAATCCTCCCAGGAAAATAACCACAAACACCGGGCTGTTTTGCCAAAGCGGACCCACACCATGCTCTACAGCCAGTTCGGCAATCGGTTTCCCGGCCGCGATGCCAAAGGCCATGCAAGCACTCATCACACCCGCAAAGATCGCTACCCACACACCCTTTACGAAATTGAATTCCTGAATGGTCTCCGTCTTTTGATCGTCGGAAAGTTCGCCCTCTTTCTTAATTCCGGCCCGTCCACAAATACCGATTCCGATCAAACAAACAAAGACGCCGGCCAAGGTGACCAAACCGGCGTTTGTGCTTAGCATCCCACCGAACTCACCCTGAAACAGTGGCGGAATCACCGTGCCACACGCAGCACAAAATCCCAATGCCAAGGCATATCCTAAAGACATACCCAAGTAGCGCATCGACAATCCAAAAGTCAGCCCACCGATTCCCCACAGCACACCGAATAAGAAACTCCAGACAATACTGCTGCTCGGCGCGGAGGATAAAATCGCAAACAAGTCAGGAACGGTAAGCGATGTCACAATCAAAGGCATGACGATCCAACTGAAAACGCCGCCAACCAGCCAATAGCTCTCCCAAGCCCAGCCGCGCACCTTTTTATAGGGAATATAAAAACTCCCGGCGGCAAGCCCTCCCAGAGCGTGCAATCCAACACCAAAAAAGGGATTCGGATTCAAGATTCATTCTCCTTATCGGCCAAACGATACACGATTCAATTACCTTCGAAGTTGCGGATTATTCACTGGTTTTCTGAAGACGGACTTCCACCTCGTTAACTGTGAAAAGTTGCACCGGTCCGAAGATTCCCGAAAGCGTGTGGTTTTCATAAACATGACCGCTGGGATGCCCCACATCCATATGCGGCCCGAGTGTATTATGGACATGCACTTCAACCGAGTTCTTCCCGGCGTGAAGAGCACTGCTGATATCGAACCGGTATGGATGCCAAATACGGACGCCGCACGATTTGCCATTAACAATAGCCTCAGCCGTACCCCGTACACGGCCCAGGTCGAGATAGAATCGTTCCGATTCAGTTTGAGCAACCTCTATTTCCGTCTCGTAGGCCACACCCCCGCTATAATGCGGAAGCCCTAGTTCATGCCATGAACCGAGTTGAATACGGCCCGGACCAACCTCAAACCGAATCGGTTCCAATAACGCAGCCCCTTCTTCAAATCCCGCAACGGAATGGATTCGCATTGCGGCAACGCGGCGAGACTTATCGGAATGAGGGAGTACCGCTGTGCAAGTTTCCCCGTTTTTCGAAACAGATATTTGGTCTCCATCCAGATAAAGTTCAGTTTCGCCCGGCGTTTTAAGAACCATGGACGTTGCTCCGGGAGGCACAAGAAAACGGTACCAGCCTGGAGCGGGCTCGGTTGTAGCACAACATGTCACAATCCTCTCGAATGGCCCCTGCGGCGGTTCTTGTCCGGCAAGCCAACCGCCAAAGGGCAATGGATGGGGGCGCGGGCGAAGCAACATCAAAGCCGGATCACCCATATAATCAGTTGAAGGCGCATTTAAGACCTTGGCTGGCTTCGGTTCGGATTTTTCGTTTCCGGCCTCGCGCACTTCAAATTCGGGCCCGGATACGAATGAGACTTCACGGCCGTCTTGAAGCGCAACCAGACCATCAACCAACACCCCAATTGCCGTCTCAACATCGCGCGCCTCAATTTCCAACAGGTTCTCACCGGTCCGCAAGAATCGCGTAATGTCATACCGCTCACCCCGGCTTGTGAAATACGGATCGAAATTGCCTTGATCGGCAACCTTTTCGCCATTGATGCGGATTTTATGTAGATCGCCCAGGGCAACAATCATCGCGCCAGACTTAATAGCGCCGGGAATGGAAATAGTCCTCGTGAATAGAGACTTGCCCGTTGAACTGGGGCCATAACTCCAAATCCATTCAGGATCAGGCAATGTGTTTTCACGCGGCAGGAAATGATAGAAGAGACGAAGGGTTCCGGCTGTATCCCGTTTGAGGAGAATTTCAAGCCGATTCGCGCCGGGTTTCAATGTCACATCCGCACGGCATTTCCGCGACTGCTCCGCTCCCTGCATTTGGATTTCTTTGCCATTTAAAAAGACCCGCCGATGCGCAGCGCTGCCGACACGCAGCAGCGCATCCAATGGAGTTTGCCCGTCGAAAATCACATCGGCGCGCACAAGAAAAACCTGATCATCTTCGACAAATCCAAGATCGATGAACTCTTCAGGAATGCGTCCTTTGCCACCTAAGGCGCTCCGGAAAACGGGATCCTCATTGATACCGAGTTTAAGCGAATAAATAGCCGGTTGAAATTGCAGCGCATTGGTTGCGGGCAATTCCATGTTTTCGAATTTCCCGCCCGCATCGATTTTCAGAGGTCCGGCCCATTCTGCGCGTGGTCCGAATGAAGCGATGGCAACCGGCCATTCGCTATCGTCAAAATCAGGTGACTTCCAGGCTTCGGTATTGGCACCGGGAGTCTCTTTCATGAAACGCGCAGCCCGGATTTCAACTGGAATCGGACCATCGGAAGGCGGCCAATCAAATCCGCCGTACTTATTGTCACAGGTCGGCAGCAGCTCGCACTGGAACGTATTGTCAATATGTTTTTGCGATACAGCAGGCGCATCGCAAACGCCTTCATAGATGCCATCGGCAAATTCCATGCGTATTTTTTTCCCGGCTGGTGTCTGTCCAGCGATTCGCTGAAGTGCTTTAACTGTGATCCCTTTTTCATCACCGCCCCGTTTCCAGTTCAGTATCTCCATGTCCGATTCAATCGAGAGCGGATCGCTATCATTCGGTGCACGTAATGCGATCAAGGGGGCAGGCGTTTTCGATAAATCGACATCCACACGCGTAGTCCCATTTTCGCGACGATAGTTATAAATAGGCTGTACCTTGCCTGTCAGCGCATCCCAATATTCGGGGACACCATCGGCCGACAACGTGAAAGGCATCCGCTCTCCGCGTCCTGCGGCGGTCTCCCACAACCGGCGTTTGTTAATCGCCCAACGTTCGCCGCCATTCGGTAGGGTTACCGGATCGGAAAGGATGAAATAGAAATCGCGGTCTCCGATTTTGCGGTGCAATGAAGGCAATATCTCTTTCATGTTGCGCGGTACTGCGGTTTCACACAACGCCGCCGCTTCCGCGCCATCCGCCGCCGGAGCAGCCTTGTTCTTAAGTGTTTTGATCAATGTTTGAAAACGTTCGGGAGACACCGCACGGTCGGCGGCCTCTTGCGGTTGAGTACCGGTAAGGATCACCGTGCCACCCTGCTCTGCAAGTGCCGCGATATTTTCGAGTGCCTTCCCGCGCAAAATAGCGGATGAGGGAAGAACCAATACCCTCAGTTTTAGACCATTAATTTCTAAATTGCCATCACGCACGGTTGCGCGTTCGATTGAATCTTCATCGATAACGATATAGTCGGTCTGTTGGGCGCGCAGGGCATCCTGGACTTCCCAATACATATCATTGGCATCGCCGGTCAAAATACCACCGCCGCCAAAGCCCGTATCGCCATGGACCGTACTAGAAGGATGCAATACGGCAATCTGAACGACGTGTTTTCCTTGCGAAAGAATCGAAGTCAGCCGAGAGATATAATCCGCAAAAATATTATTTTGCACAAAATAGGGCTGACGCCAACCTGTATCGGGCGGCGCCCACTCCCAATAGGAACCATGAATCGAATAATAAACCGCATGCGGATTGTACAGAGTCGCGCCATTCACCAACCAAGGATTCAACAGCGTATTGATCTCTTCCAGAGTCTGCCCCCAACCGCTGGAATGAAACGACTCGATCCACACCCGGGGCCGTCCATAAAGATCGGCTATTGATTGATGCGCTTTGGCATCGCCGTCTTGATCGTTGCCGGGTGCGGAGTAATGCCGCATCGTCTTGAAATAATCGACATAATATGAGTCGCCACGCACCGGATCTGCATTGCGTACGGTTTGGTCATAGCCGCACAAAAGCCCGTATTTCTCATGCCACTGATGCAGCGGAATAAAGAATGCTTCCTCGCAAAGCAGGGCGGCGACATCACTCGCATCGCAACGGATTTGAATAGAGTCGGGACCTTCGGGATCGTCAAAACGATCTTCAACCCGATCAAAAAGCGCCGGCAAATAGGCCATGATGTCATAGCCTTTGTGTTTCTTAAATTCTTCCGCAAAACGCTTGGAAAATCGCGGCAAAGCAGGAAATTCATCCTGAAACGAACCGGCGATGGTTTTGCCGAGTTCATCGCCATAGCGGCGTTCCATTTCCGTATGCACCATGCCCAATAACGCCTTGCCGGCCTCCGGATTCTGATAATCAAAACCGCCTGGCACGCTATAATAGAGTTGTACGCTGTGTGTTCCTGCCGGGGCAGCGATCTTCAATTGTCCGTTTTTGATTTGCGCGGTGAGATTCTTGACATTTCGAATCGGTTGATCGGATGCAAGGCGCAAACCCGAAATCGGCCCCCACCCCTTGGTCCTCCAACCTGGGATCGAGAATGCGTTTTTCCATTGGGAATCGTCAAAATCCATGCTTTCCCATCCGGCGACTTCTTGATCATGGACTTTGAATTCCTCATCACTTACAACAAGAGCGTTGATCTCCCCCCCGGTTTCTTCAGAAGCGGTAACAAGTTTCAACAAAATAAACGCCGGCCCACCAAGATTTTTGCCCATAACGGCGAGTACGTTTTTGCCTTTTTTAAGGTGTGCGGAAACATCATAAATCTCAGCACTAAAGAATCCGCGGCCAATTTCATCCAGATCGTTTCCAATCTCTTGACCATTGAGATAAACCTGGAAAGCATCATTGCAGGTAATGCGTATTTCCGCTTTCTTGGGGATTTCATCGACTTCGAAGGTCCGGCGGAAATACCTGCAGCCTTCGGTGGTTAAAGCATCGCCATCCCAAATCCAACATACCCGGTCCTGTTCATGGCGATCCGTATCGGCCATAAAAGCGGCTAATGCCGTGCCACCGGGGGGAACCTGTAATTCCACCTCGGCGGGGCCATCGACTTCACGGACATCACGGCGAAGATCGATCCCCCGAAATTCGGGATGATCGCGCACAACCCGCGCCTGCAGCCCGGCGCCTGAAAAACCCAGTTGGTCATAAAACCAAAGGCGTATCCCAACCTCTTTGCTGACCTGGAGCGCATAGCCGAATAAGTCCCACCATTCCTCTGCCAAAAACGGCGGTTCGTCGGGAGCACTGCCATAAAGCGGGCCGGATGGAGCCAAGTTGAGGATCATGGCATTGTGAATCCCGCCTTGCGCAAGCCGTTCCAACTGGTAGCGAATCTGCTCGCGTTCGATCCGGTCGCCACTCCACCACCAAATCGGCACAGGCGAAAACTCCGCCTGAGGCACAGCAAACTGCTCAACAAGTTCATCCTCAGCCGTAACCAGCGACGGAACACCGAGAATCGAGACGCAAAGACAGACAAATAACGAAATACGCATGGCTATTTACCCCGGGGAATGTGAGAAACGCGCCGTATGTTCCACACAAGAGATTCTCGATTGTAAAGAAATCGGCGATGGGTTAGAAGGCGGAAAATTCTGTGGCCGATGCAGAACATATGTCACGGTAGCCAAGCCACCGCAAACTCTGTAGAAAAGCATTTCGGATGAATCGAACCATGAAAGAAATAAGCGCCAAAGCCCATGGCGCGTTGGAAAAGGCCATTGCCTCTGTTCTGGATGGCGATCTCGATGCCGGGATCGAGCATGCTCGGATTGCCTCCGCTGAAGCGCCCGATTGGCTGGATCCAATGGGGCACGCAGCGGGTTTCTATACATCTCGAGGAATGTACAAAGAGGCGCTTGCGCTCTATGAACGCATACTCAAACTCGATCCGGGTAATCCCCACGCTTGCCTATTGGCAGCGGAATTGTGCATGGCCTTATCGCAATATGACCGTGCCGGACATTACAATTCCGAAGCCCAAAAAGTGGAAGGGCCCGATCCGCAGGCATTTGAGCATCAAAAAGAACGTATTGGGCAACTGCAAGCAAGAACACACGGCCTGGCAGCAAAAATTCCTGCACCCATTTCCGGTTTTATCGCTCATTGCCTTTGGCGGGCAGGCAAACGCCAGTCCGCACTCAAACTTCTGGAATGCGCGGCCGGCGCAAGCACGAATCCCGGTGTCTGGACAAAACTCGGGCAAATACGTTTTGATCTGCCGGTCTACGATTCGAAAACCAAATTTCAAGATTCTGCCGCAGCCTTACATCAGGCACTTGAGCATGGAGGCCAGCAGGAACAGATACGCACCCTGTTGGCCAAGATTTTCTTTCAACGCGGGGATTTGCAGGAAGCCCGTAAGCAATGTCGACAAACAAAGGAAATTAATCCGGATGCATTAGAAACCGGGCAGATCGAGGCACAGATTGATGTGCTCTCAGGCAATTACGAGCAAGCCATTGAAAAATACGACCGGCTCCGGCAACTCGATCCCGGGGATGGTTTTATCGAAATCAATCAAGGTGTTCTGTATTTGAAAAGCGGCAAAGCAGATAAAGCCTCAGAATGTTTTGCAACTGCGAATAAAAAGATGCCCGGCAATCCGTTATCAGCGTTCTTTTCGGAATTAAAAGACCAGACGATTTTTGAAAACAGAAAAGGTCCGTGGGGGCAAAAATACACAACTACACAAAAAGCCAGGAGGATTGGCAAAAAAACTGCACGGTTCCTCACCGGAACAATAAGGCAATTCTGCACAGCCGGTTTCAAACGTATCGCCTGCAATATCTGCGGAAGCCATCGATACCGCCATCTCTGTTTCTGCACCGGTAATGGTTGGCGAATCGTACGCTGTGCCGATTGCGGTTTGGTTTATACCAACCCACAGCCGCGTCCCGGTGTAGTACACGGTTTGTATCAAGAAGACTATTGGGAAGGCGCGCGTGCGTTGGGGGCGGAAGCATTCCATCAAAACGCAACCTCACCGGATGCACTGCAAGAGATCGATATTCCATTGTTTGAGTGGCTAAATGGAAACGGATTCGATGACTGGGCAAATTCGCTTAGTTCCAACCACCGGGCGTTGGATATTGGCTGCGGCTCGGGAATCTTTATGCGTGAATTGATTAACCGGGGATGGGAAGCTTCCGGAACTGAAGTCGCCGAAGATGTGGTCGCGCTGTGCCGCCGGTCGGGATTGGATGTACATCAAGGAACACTCGAAACGGCCCCCTGGCCTAAAGCCTGTTTCGATTTTGCCTCCATGCATCATGTTATCGAACACGTGAATAAGCCCGGTGAATTGCTCCAACAGGCCAGAGGACTTTTGCGCATGGGTGGAAGGCTGTTGGTGCGGACACCATGCTGCGATACGGTCACCTCCGCGCTATCCGGCAGCGATTGGTTCCACGATCCCGACCATATTTATTTCTTCAGCCAAAGCACCTTAAGCCGGGCCATATCCCAAAACGGATTCCGCATCCTGGGCAGCCTGACCACAGTCGGCGTTCAATACGAAACCTGGAATGAAACCTGGTATGCGTCACACCTCAACGACGCCGTCGGTGAGTATCTCGAAGAATCCAACCAGGGAGATGTTCTGGTCATCCTCGCCGAAGCGGAATAAAACACATTTGCTTTCAAAACCTACGGCAGGAATTTTTCCGGATGGGCGAGTTTTTCGGGCAGGTAGCGCTCGATTACGTAATTCAAACCGTGCTTGGCAAATGCCTGCTGTTCGACACGCTGCCCCATCTTCAACATCTGCTGTATCGCTTTAATCCACGGCTTATGATGTTGAATAAAAGGATCATTGGCGAGCGCGTCTTTGGCGCGTTTGATATCCACATCTTTTAATGCATGAGTGGGTAATTGGTAATCGAGAACATCTTGTGGCGTAACACCCAAGAACCGCGCTTGGGGAACACAGAAATATTCATTGAGATGCGCGGCGTTTCCGCTGCCGACTTTAAGCGTGCGGTAGATGTTGCAGATGCCATACGGATCGCCATCGACAAACGCATAAACAGGGAGTTTTAACTGATCAGCCAGACGGCGAATAAAGCGGCGGCAGGCGCGGGTAGGCACGCCTCCCATTGAAATCAAGATCGCATCGGCGGTCTGGTAATAACCGTGTTTAACCAGACGTTGAAACATACCCGCCGTTTCGATAGCCATAATAAATTTTGCGTTGGAACGGAATTGCAAATGCTCCACATTGATCGGAATCGAATACGCTCCCGAACCGAATTTGGTGCAGTCGATTTCCAGTTGTTTCCCGGTATTGGGGTCTTGATCAATCACAACCAACCGTCCGGCCACTTCCCCGCCCTTCTCTTCGGGGATAAAACCAAGCTGCTCGCGGTTGACCTCCATCATGGCTTCCACGTCTTCGATGATGGTGTCCGATTCGGGCTGTTCGGCAAATGCGGCCTTGCCCCAGTTCTTGGAGATGTAATACGCCTCTCTTTTGCTGGCAATGTCGTCCTCCAAGATCAATTCCTTGGAAAGAGCCATCATTTTTAAGGTCTGCGCAAAGGTTTTGATCGTTGAGACTGTTAGTGTTCGGGATATGGTCTTGCCATTCAGTTCAAAATATCCCCGCCGGGGCTGATAGGTAACATTCGCCAACGAACGCATCGGCATGGAAATCGAAGGCTTATGGCATTTTAAGATTGCGTGATAGACATTATCGGCGGTTTGGACCAAACGTTTCCCGGCGTCCCCGCGTTTCCCCGGACGTTTTCTTTTAGCAGAACCTTTAGCGGGCTTGGCTTGTTCTTCCGGGGCCTGCACAACAGCTGTATCAAAAAGAGTCTGCTCAAATTCTTTAGAAGATCTCTTTTTCGCCGCAGTTTTTGCCGTAGTTTTTGCCGTAGTTTTTGCCGTAGTTTTTGCTGCCTTTTTCGCGGATTTGCGGGCAGTCTTTTTCGCAGAGGTCTTCACTGCCTTTTTCGCCGTTTTTTTGACTTTCGCTTTGGCTTTCGCCTTCGCCTTTGTTTTCGTTTTTGCAGCCATGGTTGGACCCTGCGTGGTTAGCGTCGATAATATCTGTAAGCCGTTGGCGGCTTAGGCATTCTGCGGTTTGCGCAGAATTTCCGCTAAATTCTCTTCGATTTCTCCAAGATCTTTATCCTTGAGTTGAAGAAGATCTTTAAGCGCTTCACTAATGTGCGGAACATACGTTTCTAAATAATCGAGACGTTTCTTGGCCGCCGCCTCACGTTTGACGCGTGAAAGGTACAAGCCCAACTTACGTCCGCATTCTTGGCAGGCGAGCCGGATTTCTTTCAAAATCTCAGGATAATGAGCGATAGCTTCTTTGCTTTCGGAAGTGAACGGCACCCAGACCGAAGCCACGTGAATCATGAGCGCAATCGGCCCCGTGGGTAACGCGCCCCGGCTTTGCTGCAAGTGATAATTGCGCCAGCTGGTGCTGACCGCGGCCTTAAAACATGAACAGGCGCCTTGTTGATAAAGAAGCGGTACCCGATTGGCAAACCTGTATAAGCGCAACAATTCATCCGCCTGCAAACTTCCGCCATAGGCGATCCCGGCTTCAACGATAAACGGGTTGCCGCGGTACACTGAAGGCGGACGGGTTGTCGATGCATAAAACTCCGCCTCGTGCACTTGCTGTAAGCCTTTGACAATCAATTCTTCACCAATCGGCGCAACACAGTTGGCCGATGGATTCATGATTTTGACTTTTTGAATTGCGGCATAAAGCTCATCGGCATCATGACGGCCAATACGGGATGGCCGGGCATTAGTGGAAACTTTGGCCAATTCGCAAATCTCGTCCGCTCCGCGCGCGCTGATTCGCGAGAAATCCTCCTGCAAAAATCCCTTCACCGAACGGCTGCGCGTTTCTTTGAGCATCTTGATCAGCACACCAAGTTCAACGCCATAAGGATGCGGTTTAATCGCTTCCACTTTGGCTGGCATTTCATCGGTGCTGCGTTCCCATATCATGATTTCCCCATCCGGCATTTTATAACTGAGAGAGACATGGGGATTGGCGATTGCGGTCTGGGCCAGATATTCATCGACCGACTGTCGGCCTTTGGTGTAGCGGGCCTCTAGTTCGATGGTGACTTCAGTTCCATGATCGTGACCGTCGCCGTTTTCTAAAATCCAATCAACCTCTTGGTCTTTGATGATATCGGGATTGTTCTTTTTGGTATCGATTTGAATCTCGTAATAGTGCGCGGGTTTACGCGGGCTTGTACGTGACGTGATTTTCACCGACCGGCCCGTCGTCAGCAGACCGTACATCCCCGCCGCTGAAATACCGATACCTTGCTGGCCGCGCGACATCTGCAGCCGGTGGAATTTGGATCCGTATAATAATTTTCCGAATACATTAGGGATTTGGGCTTTTAAAATTCCGGGACCGTTATCACGCACCGAAACTGAAAACCGGTCCGTGCCGGTTTCTTGGATGGTCACATACACAGACGGCAATATCCCCGCCTCCTCACACGCATCGAGCGCATTATCGACCGCCTCTTTTACGGTTGTCAGAAGCGCCCGGCGGGGATTGTCAAATCCCAACAAGTGACGGTTCTTGGCAAAAAATTCCGATACGGAAATTTCGCGTTGGCTTTTGGCCATACTCTCCGCCGAAGCGGGCTTTTTGGATGCCGTTTTTTTAGCGCGGGCCATGGTGCAATTCTCGTGGTGCGTATTCTCAGCCCAGCGAATGCAGGTTTTCTACGCTGGATGTTTATGCCGGTCGCATTGTAATGGCCGCGGCGGCCATCGTCAAAATAGGCTGGGATTGCGGCCAATCCTATGAAATCCAAACAAACATATGAACGGACCGGCCATTTGAGCCGGCCCATCCGAAAAAGTCAACTTCTTAAATAGACCTAATGCCGGCTTTATTCTGCTTTTGCTCTGTCTTTTTCTTTTTGCAAAACGACCAGGCTTTTCACGCCGGTTTTAAAATCATCCAATTGCATGCTCTTGCAGGTTTCCATCGCCGCCTTTGTACGTAAATCATAGGGTTCCATTTTGCTCTTCATACGAGCCTGGGGCGGATTGGGTGTATCGCTGAAAATTATATGTGCGGGCATTCCATTAGTGACATGCTTGGTCTGTGTATTCGGATTGAGCACAACATTGAATACACCTTGCTGAATGCCAATCGGCGCAGAAAAACCAAGCTTGCTTTCGGGATATAAAAAGAGCAGGACTTCTTGACCTTCAGAAAATTTGGCACGGAAGGACTGATCGCTTATGCCGCTATCCTCATCAGTGCCGCCGAGCTGCTTGAAGGTGATCGTTTCCGAATCCACATTTCCCTTTAAATCTTCATCAACCTTAACCGTTGTCCAAGTACAAAGCAGATTCGTTTCTTCATCACGGCCGGTTTTGTTTTCAAGAACCCGTCCATGCACAATCTTGCCTGCGAATTCAACGATCTCCGGCAAAGAGATAGGAACGACTTTTGAGGCGGAAACAACCGCCGGAAAAGCAAAGCAAAAAGTGGCCAATAAGCTGAGGCAAACGGCCATCCGTCTAGCAACCATGACGCTCATAACCTTTTTTCTCATCGCGTCTCTCACTTCCAAATAATATCGGAACGAGATTCTAAATCCCGATCACAGCAAAAGGATAGTATCGAACCGGCGATTAGTCACCAACATCTCCCCTAAAACATCAACCTCTCACCATTAGCTGACAGCCATAAGCGGCTGCATAGCCTCATGAAGTTTGCGGGCGGCGTTTGCGGCCGCTTGGGCATAATCAGCCCCATTTGAGGCATAAATTACGCCGCGGGAGGCGTTAATAAGCAGGCTGCCTGCCTGTGTATGCAGATTGTCTCCGGCAAGACCGGCTTTCATGGAAGCCTCCAAATCTCCTCCCTGGGCACCCACACCGGGGCAAAGAATGGGAATATCCGGACCGAGCGCCTGGCGGATTGAAACCAGTTCTTCGGGCGCCGTGGCCCCAACAACTGCGCCCAGATTTCCGGTTTGGTTCCATTCCCGGATCAACCCGGCCATGTGCATATACAATGGCTGGCCGTTTTTGTCTTCTTTCGTTTGCAGGTCAGTGCGGGAAGGATTGGACGTGTAACACAAAATGAAGCTACTCCGGTCCGTGCGCTCACGGAACGGACTAATTCCATCCAGCCCAACATAAGCCGTCAACGTGACTGCATCCGCATCCAGACTGTCGAAGGCTGCCTGCGCATAGAGTTTGGCGGTGGAGCCGATATCGCCGCGTTTGACATCCAAGATCACCGGTGCACGATGATAGTGACAAAAGATAATGACTTCTCGTAAGATGCGAAATCCATCGGAGCCCAAGGCTTCAAAGAACGCGCTATTGGGCTTGAAACAGACCACGTAGTCCTTTGTGGCCTCAATTATGTTCCGGCAAAAGGCCAATACACCGTTCGGGCTGCGTTCCACGCCTTCCGGCAATTTCTCAAGGACCGGATCCAGTCCCACACAAAGGCAACTCCGCAACTCACGGGACTTTTCGACGGCCATTTTCTGAAATCTGCTATTCATGTTTGTAGTACCTGCCATGGTGGCGACACGCTACCGGCACGGCTGGATTTGGGGAACGGCAACCTTGTTTCGTACGATGCAGCAGCCCACGCATGGCCCGGCAATTCTCCCTGGCTGTAATCCGCGTACTTCATCGGCCCTCCCCCCTCGGCTACGTTCTACATATGCGGATCGGCCAAGAGATGTTCGCACATAATCTCAGCGCCTTGCGCGAGACGATGCCCGGCGCGGCTCAACTGATAGAGACGTTTGAGCCGGAGAAGCATTATGTGCTATGCCCTGCACAAAAGGATGGTCAGCCCCTAAGCGACGCATGGCTCGTTTGGGAATCATCCGGTCCCGCCGCGCATCAACCGGAATCCGCCAAAGGCTGGAGCATTTCTGAAACACCTCCCGATGCGGCTGAATCGGAATCCATACATTGGATTTATGGGCCGGATTCTCCACAAGAACTTTCGTGTAACCAACTCAAAACCCTGCAAACAAGCGATCCCGAACTATGGCTTGACTTCCGAGCCGGAATGGGATACGCGATTTGGCCGCTTTTTGAAGAAATCAATTTGCGTGAAGCGCAGAATCCCAAAGAACGGCGTATCTTGGCCTTTGAAGATCGTCTGGAACTTTGGCACGCGGCCCTTTCGCTTCGGGATTGGTCGGTTTTGATCCGCTCGGAACGAGTGCTGTTTTTGATCGGCCGCAACCTCCAACAGATAACGGCTCAATTTTTCGAGAAATATCCTGAAGCCGCAATCGGCAGCAAGGAGTTTTTTCCGGAGAATGATCCCGTCCAAGGGAATACCGGGAGCAAATTCACAATAGAACAATTCAAAAAGGAACTACGAAATTATGAACAGCGCGTGGCGCAATCTATGGAAAACCGTGTTAAAGCAATACGCCAAACACGGCAAAACCATATGATTCGGCACACACAACGAATTCTGTTCATTGCACCGGGACATAACTATTTACAGGCGGCATGTGTCCAGGCGCTCGTTGAAATGACCCACCACGCCAAACACGCTTTAGAACCTGCGAAGATACACCGCTTTACCCAACACGGATCCTGGCTCCGGCATATTGAAGAATTTAGGCCGGATTTGATTGTCGGATTGAATGTAACACCGCGACGTTTTGCTGAGTCTTCGTTGCTGGAGCGGCTCGGATGCCAAACCGCAGTCTGGTATGTCGATAATCCGGCCCGTTTCGATGATTCGGATGAAGACCTGGAACGCACCGGGCTGGTGGCTTGTTTCGATGCGACCTATCTGCCCTGGTTACGTGAACACGGCGCACGCGATCCATTTGCCTTGCACACAGCGGCCGGTTTGATGCGATCCGGTTCAGAAGGACCCTCCAGGAACGGTCCTGCTTTGCTTTTTGTTGGAGAACTGGGCGCAGAGGGTTTTGAAACAGAAGAAAGGTACTGGAAGCGAACCAATCCCGATTTACTCAACCGGTGCCAAGAGGTTCTGGAAACTTTTGAGGCCGGTCCTCCTCGCTTGCTTCAAGACATCTACCGGGAACATGGCCTGGAAGAACTTCATCCCTTCCGGGGCATCATCGTCAATTACCTCGAAAATAAAGCGACCTATCGCCTACGGATGAAATATTTGGAGCCTTTGGCCGAGATGCGGCCAACCATTTTCGGCCCGTCTGAATGGGGCGATCCGGCGCGAGCGGGTAAGCTGGCCGGATGTTGGGCGGGACGGCGTATCCCTTATGGTGAAGAATTGGCAAATCTGTATGCATCCGCCGGAATTGTGCTCAATGTATTTCATGCCCAGTGCCTACAGGGTCTTAATCCCCGCGTTTACGATGTTTTGGCCTGTGGTGGAACGCTGATAACCAATGAGAATTCCGGCTTAAAGTCGGAATTTGAAGCCGGACAAGAGCTATTTGCGGCGGCTTCTCCTGAGGATTTGGCCCGTCTGGTTGCCTCCAAGATTGAGGATTCCGGACAAGTTCGGGCCGGGAACTCCGACGTTGCCCGCCGTGGGCAGCTGAAATCACTGGTTGCGCATCGTTACCATGCTAGGATGAAAGTTCTTCTAAGCCGCGCTGACGGGACATGCGGAACACTTGGACTGATGGGGATATAAATCAATCATGGCTATTCTTGTCGACCGAAACACACGTGCCATCGTACAGGGATTCACAGGGAAAGAGGGCACTTTTCACGCTGAACAGTGCATTGCCTATGGAACTCAAATTGTGGGGGGTGTTACGCCCGGAAAAGGCGGTACAAAACATCTCGACCGTCCGGTCTTTAATACCGTCGCCGATGCAGCCAAAGAAACCAGCGCAAATGCTTCGCTTATATTTGTTCCGCCTCCTTTCGCGGCCGATGCCGTGATGGAAGCGGCCGATGCAGGCATCGAAGTCATTGTCTGTATCACCGAAGGCATTCCCGTACTCGATATGGTTACGGTCAAAAATTATTTGCAGACACGGCCAAACTCACGCCTAATCGGGCCGAACTGCCCGGGCATTATCACGCCCGGTCAGTGCAAGTTGGGCATCATGCCCGGTTTTGTTCATAATCCCGGGACGATAGGCGTTGTCTCACGAAGCGGAACCTTAACCTACGAAGCGGTGGATCAGGTTACGAAAGCCGGTTTAGGACAATCAACATGCATCGGGATAGGCGGTGATCCAATTAATGGCACCAACTTTGTCGATACGTTACGTCTTTTTAATGAGGATGATGATACTGAAGCCGTTGTAATGATTGGTGAAATTGGTGGAACGGCAGAAGAAGAAGCGGCCGAGTTTGTGAAGCAGAATATGCGTAAACCGGTCGTTAGTTTCATCGCCGGTCAAACAGCACCTCCTGGCCGCCGTATGGGGCATGCCGGTGCAATTATCGCCGGAGGCAAAGGAACGGCCGCAGAAAAGATGACGGCCTTGCGTAACGCAGGTATAACAGTCTGTGATTCACCAGCCGACATCGGCAAAAATATTCTTGCTGTCTTGGGAAAATAGCCTTCATTACATAGGCCACCCGCCGTACGTTATTCAAATAGAAGCCATCATCGGCGTCTGAGCACATGCTGCCATGTGTGTCTAGAACACTATGCAGAGGATATTGAATTCGGGCGCATTTTCGTGGATGGCTTATCATAGCCGGAAGAATGGCGTTACTGAAAACTCTATGCTGCGTTTATGTGTTCCAGAACAGCCGCAAACGAGCAAATTCTGAGAGCAAAGAGATATTAACAGAAATTCCGTTAGCAGGCATCTTTTAGAGTATTCAACAATGGAGTTGAGAAGGAGTTTACGACAATGAAGTGGCGAGTCTTCATTTCATTTATGGCTGTTTTGCCGTTTTTTGCATCGAGCATTGGTGCTGAAGAGCCAACTTCAATCACCATCGGTCAACAGATTGCGGCACGGAATCCCGATAATAACATCAGCGGATGGGTTCCCAGCGAAGAAGAAATTAACCTTGTCAACAGCTACCACACTTACCTAACGCATCCCAAATATGAAATTTTGGTGCGAAGCAAGACAGTCAACAATATCGAATTCATTAGTCTGATTGAAACGGCTGAATGGAACCTTTCGGGCACTTGTGTGAAATGGCTAAAAAGAAACTACACATCGGCCAAGGCTGTTGAAGAGGCAAATGCGATTTTAGATCGTTACAAGGATCAAGTACCGATATGGATGAAATTTAAATGGACACCGGGCGCCCGGAACCTTTCCATTCCGGAAGACGTGGATAAGTACATCCACGTTCGAAACCAAGACGGCGTCGTTTTCCCGAAAATTCGTGTCGATGAATCTTTGTTATATGACACAATCAGCATGAATGAACACTACAGCAACATCGTCATCCTGTATGAGCGATTCGTAGATGTCGATGGCAAGAAGCTCGACTTTTTCGACAATAATAACGAAATCGAAATCTACTTGGATCCCATTGCCGTTGATTTTCCCCGTATTAGTTTCAAATACAAAATGCCGATCATCTACACAAGCAATCTATTCCGGGGACGGCCTGTACCAATGATTTTCCTCATCAATGCCGGATTCAACAGGGCTCGTATCGGACCGCCCATTATCACGGAATAGAACAAATGCCCCTACGGCTTACTCGGCGGCCTTTGTAAATGCTTCTGCAATCGACTGTAAGTAGGGTGCTCTAAGAATACCCACTTCAGTGATAATCCCTTCGATTAACTCAGCGGGAGTAACATCAAAGGCCGGATTGTAGACGTCGATTCCATCCGGAGCGGTTTTTCTGCCAAATCCGTTTGTAATTTCATCAGGATTTCGCTCTTCAATAGGAATTTGTGCGCCTTCAGGTGTATTCCGGTCAATCGTGGAAAGCGGGGCCGCTACATAAAAGGGAATTCCGTGAGCACGGGCATTCACAGCCACGCTGTACGTTCCAATTTTGTTTGCGGCATCACCATTTGCGGCAATCCGGTCCGCGCCAACAATAACCAATTGGATACGGCCTTCACGCATAACTTGGGCCGCCATATTGTCGCAAATTAGACAAACCGGGATTCCCCGTTGTTTACATTCCCATGAGGTAAGCCGGGCTCCCTGCAAAAGGGGGCGGGTTTCATCAGCATAGACACGAAAGGGAATCCCATTTTCATGGGCAGTAAACATTGGAGCCAATGCCGTTCCATAGGACGCAGTAGCCAATCCACCGGCATTGCAATGGGTCAAAACTCCTCCGCCGGAGGGAATAATCGAAGCCCCATTGGAGCCGATGGCACGGCAAATGGTTTCGTCTTCTTCACGGATCCGCTCAGCTTCTTCAAGAAGCCGTTGCCGCAGTTCCACCGGAGCCAGCGACGAATTTTCCCGTGCTGTTCGCTCCATTCGTTCTAAGGCCCAAAATAAATTGACCGCCGTGGGACGCGACGTGGCCAAATAATCGGAGGTTTCTTTTACGGCGGCAATTAGATCATCTGAATTTTCAAAACTCTTGCCCAAAATCCCCAAACAAACGCCATAGGCGGCGGCAATCCCGATTGCAGGCGCGCCCCGGACACGCAACATTTTAATCGCTTCCCACATGGCCTCAGGATTCGTTATCGAGAGAATTATATATTCATTAGGAAGCAGCGTTTGATCGATCATTCTCACGCAATCGTCTTCCCACCATAGCGTTTTCACATTCTCACAATCGGAGTTCATTTATAAACACCTCGTTTCGCAATAATAGTCCGTGCCGCCTTTTTCCTGAATTGCATAGAGGTAAATAGAGAGCATTTTTCATTATGTCATAAATTCAAAAAATCCGGACATCTTAAACTTGTTCCAGAAAAAATAAGCGGCTCGTCTACAATAGACCAAGGCTACGCACCCGGCAACAAAGCACAGAAATAGATATAACGATCAGATGGAAAAAGATTTGGGGGTTTGAAAAGAGAAATTATGAAAAACTACGGCTTCCGGATGATTTTGAAAATTTCGCCGGAACTGCGGAGACCATTACTGGAATCATAGGGACGGGGGATATAAATCGGTATTGTCCAGGATTTGTTAAAAGTATCTAAAACACCATCAGGGCCAACACTGCTGAGACATAGCCCGGTATCAACACTTTGGGACCAAGTCGGCGGAACGCCGGTTGGCGAGGAATTGGCTGTTTGCCCGGACAAATAAACCGAACGATAATCGAGATAAAGCGATGGATAGTAGTCATCGCGATGATCGATCTTAAATTTATCAATTGGTGTAAAGTTGAGCAGTTGCGCACGTACCAGACGATTCAGGGCGTTTGCGGATCCTAGATCAGGAGGTGGATAGGCATTGGTATCGACACGATACCGGTAAATCGCGCCCATAACCGCGTTTAATTCTACTTGGACATCGGCATTTTGCGCGCGAAGCTTCGCATCGACATAATTAGGCAACGCCACTGCAACCATAATCGCGATTATGCCTGCGACGATCGGTAACTCTAATAATGTGAACGATGGTTTCATCGTGCACCAATAGGCCGGTAATATCCGGCACCGGAAGTGCTCATGCGATTAAAGCACTTCTTCCCTAATTCAGGGTACCTCAGAAAGTCAAACATTGTCAAGCATTCGGTTTATATTTTAAAATCAACAAAATCAAGCAATTAGCGAACCCCCACCCCATTTTCCGGGAAATCAAGGGGTTCCGGTGGAAGATTTCACCCCGGAAATCGGCATCAAGGACATCAGTCCACTGCCATAAAGGATATAAGCACGACCCGAGTCTAATGCAACCCCCTCCCCAGTCAGCGGGGCCATCGGTGCGCTGACGATTAGATCCGAGTACCCATCGTCCTCAATATCTCCAAGGGCGGCAATTGTGCTTCCGAGACCCCGATGCGGCTCAACGCCATCAATTGTGATATGTGGCAAATCCGGATTTAAGAGATTCACGCGCTCCGGCATTTTTTCCGCACCAAAACAGATTACAACCTGTCCTGCACCGGGAACATCACCCGGAGATTGAAATGGGAGTCCGAATGCAAGATCCTTAAAGCCATCGCCATTGATATCGCCAACACCGGCTCCATAACCGGCGCCTTCAAATGTAACGCCTAAATTTTTCGAGAGAGGTTCACGCAAATTCAGAATTTGAGGCAGACCCTCGCCTCCCCACACCAAAATACACCTGTAGTCACGAGTGGCAAAAAGCAAATCATCAAACCCGTCGCCATTTATATCGCCAATATTAGAAACTAAATCGGTGCCTCCCAGAACAACGAGTCCATACTGGAGCGGAGGTTCAAATGTTTGTTTACCGAGCACCAAATAAACAATTCCCTCGTTTTGCGGGCCTCCTCTTGGTGCAGCGATCACAATATCCGCATAGCCGTCGTTGTTAATATCACCTATTCCGGATACTGCCTCGCCCACCATTGCTTCACCCGGTCCGCGCATCGAAAATCCGCGTTCATTAATATTCCGCGGATCAATCACTGAGGGCCACTGCTTGGCTCCAAAAACAGTCGTTACACGCCCTAAATAGGTTCCGGTATCCGGTCCGGCTTCAATTTCAGCGTATGGATTGCCAAAAATCGCATCCGTATACCCATCCCCATTAACATCCCCAGCACACGAGATCGAGAATCCTGTATTAAGAACTCGCACGACCTTATCTTGAAGTGTGGCCAGATTAATTATAGATCGCTCGAACTGCCTTCCAAAAACAACCGTCGCCTGCGTTGACCGTAGCGTACCGATGGCGATATCGGTGAAGCCATCCGCATCGATATCGCCCACACCGGCCACGGCATTGCCAGCCTGCGAACCACGTGGCCCCAACAAAATCACACCTTGTTTACCCAGATTCTCAAGATCGACCTGTGAACCTTTGGCATCTTTGATTGCACTGCCCCAGATCAGAATAGCAGCGCCGCAATCATCCTGGATCCGGCCTGCAGGATCGTAGCCGGGGGCTCCCAATAAGACATCTCTATATCCATCTGCATTAACATCGCCGGCGCCGCAGAGAGAGAATCCGATATTGTCATTGCCCGCCTCCGAACGGAAAATTTGAAGCGCACCACACCGCTCCAGTGTGGCGCCGCCGGACTGGCCCCACAAAGCCAATGGCAAACCTGCCATCACGGTCAAAACCAGAAAAAGAAACCGTGGGCAGCCTGATTTTCTTCCTACGGCCATTATTTGACCACTTTCAATCAGATGGATTCGCTCTCATGCTAACCTATATCTACGTTGCCTGGCAATACAATTTTCCCGGAGATTTACTGAGAAGCAGTAAAGATTGCCGATACTTGGCCGATACCGATACGATTGTTTGCCGCTACCGTTCAATGGCATATTTGGTTTGACCTAACATTGAAATTAGGTACGGTATAATATTATAATGTATTATGGCGTAGAGCTGGGGATCGCATCACCATTGTGAGACCACCCGAGAGGCTGTCCCCCCTCGAATGAGCATGAATTGCGGTTTTCCCAAGATATTGGGATCTATTTTGAGGGCATTTTAAGACAGCTTGATGGCTTTGGATTGAAGAACATCCATGGCTGGAGGTCTATATGGTTGACCGCCTCTCGATATTTGTACAACAAGACGGAAACCAGCTTTTTAGCAATGGAGGGCTCTGGTCGAACGATTCGGTCGATCCGTCAATCCTATTCGGGATTCTCGGCGCAATTCTCGTTAGTCTGGCTCTGGGTACCTTTCTGGTTTACCGCTATCAGCGCTGGCGGCGGTTTAAGGCATTTGAAGACGAACTCCAGCAGCTGGGTCTCGATCCTAATCAAGAGGGCACGTTTGGAGACTTAGTTAAACGCTACAAGATGAACGATCCCGTAGAAATTCTTTTCTCGTTACGGATGTTCGATGAAATCGCCGCACGGGAAATGGATCGTATTTTGGGCAGCCCCGGATCTAAATCCGCCAAAGAAGAGTTTATCGATACGCTTTATGAAATTCGGGAAAAAACATATTTGCGTAGCGAAGAGGGCGAGATTGATCCCGACGCAAAAGTTAAAAAGCCGGCCATGCCTACATCCCCCGCCCAAGAAGCATAGCCTGCTCCTCAAAACGTAAGATTACCGAAATTATTAAAATCGAAATCACTCCGTATCAATCATCTTGCGGGAGCAATCCATGCACCGGGACCGTGATCTCATTGCGGTTTTCATCGCGATGACGGTCTAATGCATAGTCAATAAGTTGATTTAATAGCTCGGTAAAAGGCAAACCGGACGCATCCCATAGCATCGGAAACATTGAATGAGATGTGAAACCGGGAATCGTATTGATTTCATTCAGGTAGACTTCACCTGTCGTCCGCTCCAAAAACATATCCACTCTGGCAAATCCCGAACAACGTAAAACACAATAGGTTTTCCGTGCAATTTCCCGGACTTTCTCGGCAGTCGCATCGTCAATATTCGCCGGAATCAAGATTTGTGTCCCATCTGTCAAATACTTGGCCCGGTAATCGTAAAATTCGGAATCGGGAATAACTTCTCCCACAACCGTTACTTTCGGATCCTCATTTCCGATCACCCCGCATTCTAATTCTCGAACGCTAAGCGCCTTCTCAATCACGACCACCGAGTCATAGCGGCAGGCCAAATTCATAGCCTCATCGAGTTCATCTTCATGATGGACTTTGCTAATACCCACGCTGGAACCCGTGCGGGCGGGCTTAACAAAGCATGGATACCCAATTTCCGCCTCAATTCGTTTTTGTTGCCCTGCCGGATGCCGCTCCCAATCACAGCGGCGTACGCTGATATAGGCCACACAAGGAACTCCATGCACATTCAGGACATCCTTCATTAAGGCTTTGTCCATTCCCAACGCGGAACCGGCCACTCCCGCTCCAACATAAGGAATTCCGCATAAATCCAAGAAGCCTTGCAGACTGCCATCCTCCCCATATGTGCCATGAATAAGCGGGAAGACGACATCGAGAGTTCTCAGTTCCTCGCTCTCCTCCGAATTGGCCGCCGCTCCGTCAGGTGAACTCCCCGGTATGGGCAAACGGGCGCGGGAACGTATCGAACTTGTAGCGAGGATTTCCTCTTCCCGGCCCAAGGTTGGTAAATCATTGCCGGCAGGCAAAATCGTCCATTTGCCGGATGATGAAACAACGATGGGAAAAATCCGATATCGCTCCGGATCAAGATGCTTAAAGACGGCTTGCGCTGAGAGATTGGACACTTCGCGTTCTGCCGAACGGCCACCATAAATCAGACCGAGATTAATTCGATTGTCTTCACGATTTGGGCCTTGCTGCGCCGCATTCATCGTGGCGTTCCTCCTGGTGAAAGATCATAGATGCTGTTTCCTCTCTCCCTTGCTGACCACCATCCAGCGGAGAAAGTGTGAACGTCACACTGTTAACCCTAATGAACCCGGAAGCCCCCGTCGAGACAAACCGTCAGCCAAAATGACAGTTTGTCTGCCCGGAAATAATCCGAATACAAGGTAAGTAAACGGTTCGGTGACACACTTCGTCTCGTTCAAAGCATGAATAACCATATACGTTACAGGCCTCAAAATGAATTCGTTCTGACAAACAAGGCAGGGAAACTCCGGGAAAGCACGCAATCGCAAATACGCATTGGGCCTGGGATGGCATACATATCCAGTAGGTTCGCTGGAGAAGTCCCGTCTGCTTTTGTACATTCACAGGAACTGTTAGGAGCGATTGAAATGAATAGAAATTTGATGCGCCATTCCGGAATTTTCTTATTTGCACTTTTTTTGTCTTTCACACCTGAAACGGAGGGTGCCGGCTCAAAGCCCCCCGAGCAACAAATTGATGCACAATCCCGTGAAGTGCTCAACAATCTTTCCAAATACCTTCAGTCGCTCCAGAGCCTTTCGATACAGATTCAATACACGATTGACATCGAATTGACAGACAAGCAAATCAAGCACAACCTGGAAAGCATCCATAAGGTCGCTATTAAGAAGCCAAACCTTTTTGAACTCGAACACGTCAGCGGTCCTTTAGGCTCAACGCTGTGCAGCGACGGCCAAAAACTTCATACATATTTGCCGGTACAAAATCTTTACTCCGAAAGCGATGCACCCGCAAATCTGAGTTCCATTACAGAACAAAAAGAAGAGATGTTTCTAAGGCAGGCAATAGGCGGTCTTCCACTTCTAACCGCTCTCTTTCATGACGATCCCTCCGAGACAATTCTAAAGGATATAGAAACGGTTCAGTCTCTTGGCAATAAAGATTGTGAAGGCGTCACGTGCGACAGCCTGTTATTCAAAAGCCCGGATTACGAATGGGAATTATGGCTGGCCAAAGGCGAACGGCCTGTTTTTCACAAGGCTATTATCACAAAATCGAAGACTCTCACCGCACTTAAAAGCAAACTCCCCGGTGTGGCGTCAGGCGAAACAAGTTTTAATTCATCGGTCACATTCACAAACTGGGAAGATAATCCCGAATTGGATGTTCAAAATTTCAAATTCACAAAGCCCGGGAATGCTACGGTCGTGCCTTCGATCTGGGAGGCTCCAGCTCCGCAAAGGCCTCGGCAGGCCTCATCGCATCCTTTGGTCGGAAAGCCCGCTCCCGATTTTGTATTAAAAGTGCTGGGAGGCGGGACATTCAGACCCTCTACATTTAGAGATCAAAAAATCGTTGTGCTCGATTTTTGGGCGACTTGGTGCGGTCCCTGCCGAATGGGCCTCCCGATTCTTCAGGAGGTGGCCGAAGGTTACAAAGGCGCTGACATCGTTTTTTATGCGGTCAATCAGAAGGAGAAAGAGAGCAAAGTGAAAGACTTTGTCAAAAGCACCAAACTAACCCTCCCTGTTGCCTTCGATCCCGACAAAAAAGTGGGCCGTATGTATGATGTAGACTCTATCCCGCGAATGGTCATAATCGGAAAAGACGGGATTGTAGAAGTCGTTCATAAGGGCATGGCAAGTGCGGATCAATTGCGGGCTGAGCTGGACTTCTTGTTAAGCGGTCAAAGTTTTGTTACCTCACAATGATTGAAACAGCGTAGATTCAGAACAGGGCCTTGGCCCGGCTTGCTGTCGATTCACGATATCCTGAAGATTGAACTTGACCTCATCTATGAGGTATTCAATCATGATGTTTCACCTACAAAACATTTCAGGATCAAGACGCGATGGCTTCCAAACCAGAACTCCCCAAAACCAACCGGCGCGAAATGCTAAAACTAGGATTGGGAGCAGCAGCGTTAGCCGGATGCAGCCGCAAATACTTGGCAGCCAAATCCCATCAATCCAAACGCCCCCTTGGCGGCCGCCCGAATATCCTCATGCTCATGGCCGACCAGCATCGAGGTGACTGCATCGGCGCGGACGGCAATAAGGCAATTCATACACCGAATTTGGATTGGCTTGCCCAGGACGGCGCACTCTTCTCCCGCGCGTATACCGCCACTCCCAGTTGTACGCCTGCACGAGCGGGACTATTAACAGGACTTTCTCCGTGGAATCACGGCATGCTCGGTTACTACCGTGTTGCCGAGGAATATCCCCTGGAGATGGTGCGCACAATACGCAACGCGGGTTATTACACGACGGGGATCGGCAAAATGCACTGGCATCCCCAGCGCAACGACCATGGTTTTCACCGGGTTCTGCTGGATGAATCCGGACGAGTCGAAGCTCCGGAATTTATCAGCGATTATCGTTGTTGGTTCGCATCAGAGGCACCCAATCTGGACCCGGATGCAACAGGCATTGGCTTCAACGATTACCGGTCATGCGCTTATGTCTTACCGGAACGGCTACATCCTACCTCTTGGACCGGTATGGCTGCGGTAAACTTTATCGATTCCTATCAACGTACAGAGCCTTTTTTCTTAAAAGTCTCTTTTGCGCGGCCACATAGTCCTTACGATCCCCCGCAACGTTTTATGGATCGTTACAGGGATGCCAATTTGCCACAGGCTCATGTTGGTTCTTGGGCAGACCGCTATGCGCCCATCGATGAGAAAAATGGCCATAACCTATGGCACGGCGACCTGGGACCGGAACAAGTGCGCGCATCGCGCCAAGGTTATTACGGCTCCGTCTCATTTATCGATGAGCAGATCGGGAATATTTTGGAGGCCCTGGACCGCCAGGGCATGTTGGATAACACGCTGATTGTCTATTGTTCAGACCATGGCGATATGACCGGCGATCACAATCTATGGCGTAAAACCTATGCCTATGAGGCCTCGGCCCGTATTCCGATGCTGGTGCGTTGGCCCAAAGGCCTGCTTTCGGTAAAACGCGGCCAGGTTTTGAATCAGCCGGTCGAATTACGCGATATTTTCCCCACTTTTATGGATGCGGCCGGAACATCAGTTGATGCCGAGTTAGATGGCCAAAGCCTGTTCCATTGCATCCGTGGTAATGCGGAGGGCTGGCGGCCGTATATCGATTTTGAGCACGATGTTTGTTATGGACGCGAAAACCACTGGAACGCGCTCACCGATGGGCATACAAAATACATTTTCCATGCCTTGGATGGTGAAGAACAACTGTTCGATATCGACAACGATCCTGGGGAATTGCGCGATTTGGCCGGATACGCGGAACACGAAGCAGAACTGCGCAAATGGCGAAACCGGATGATCGAACATCTGCAAGTCCGGGGCGAAGAGTTTGTCGATCACGGTAGGTTGGCGTTGCGCCCCGAACGTATGCTCACTTCACCCAATTACCCAGGTGCAAAAAAAGCCTGATTTCAATTACTGCGATCCCAATTCCGGATAGTAATCCGCGATATGTCTATGCGCATTCCGCATGTGCGTCAGCGAGACAAGTCCTGCGTGCTCGCAATTGGCGCCCGCGACAATGTTTGCGGCGGCATTGGAGAGAATCGGATCTGCGGTTTGCAGGTAGGCCATTGTAAAACCGGCTGAGAAACTATCACCGCAGCCTGTTGCGTCAACGAATTTTTCAATCTTCCGGGCAGGACAATGCGCGGCAACAACCGAACCATTCTGCTCTGAGGCAATCACGGATCCCCGCTCACCCAGCGTGATTGCGGCAATACGCGGTGTATGGGGCGGTCCGGATTTTCCGACTGCATCCAGAAGTTCCTGAGATGCTTCGATATACGCGGGAATCTCATCTACCACTTCGCGTCCCAACACATAGGCACATTCAACCTCATTCATCTGGGCCAAGTTGAGAGGGGCCAGCCAATCCTGCCAACCTTCAAGATTGCGGCGGTGCATCCGTCCCTCATCATCCAAATACATCATCAGATTATGGATATCCATCGCTAGGAAGCCGCGAAAACGGTTTCGCAATGCGCATAAAGTGTCCAGCTGAATCTCGGTGGCCGTGATGAAATTGATGGCGATGGCATCGCTATCGAGCAGCGGCACAAAATCATCGATTTGCAGCGCAGGCATCGGATAACGAATACACTCATTTCGCTTGCCGGGGCTTGTGTAAACCAACCTTACGTCTGTGACTTTGCCGCCACGCACACATTGCACACCGCTCAGGTCGAGATGGTCGAAGCGTTGCATCTCTGCAACAGCCTCGGCATGACGGTCCTCACCGAGTTTCGTGAGGGGATATACAGTGTCATCCGGCCCGCAAAGCGAACTAAATGCCGCGATATTGTAAAAAAGGCCTCCGAATGAGTGCCGAACCACACCGTCAAATGTCACGATCTCATCATGACAACAGGCTGCGCAGAGCGTGATTTTCATGCCTGGTTCCCCCTCTGGACTTGTACAAGAATCCCGCATCCGGTACGTATGCAGCAGCGCGGGCACGTCTCCCGGGTAGTGAGGCGCTGTCCGCGATGGTACCATCACCTCCGCTATTCGCCACTGAAAATTTGGCGCATAACCGCCTCTCGTACTTGAAAGGAATATCAACCGTGGGACGTAAGAAGACCGCCTCCAAGAAAACCGCCACGAAAAAGACTGTGCGCAAGAAGAGCGCTGACAAAAAAGTCATCCATATCATCTCCAACACGCACTGGGACCGGGAATGGGCCTACCCCTTCCAAGAAACCCGCCTGTTGTTGGTGGAATTCATGGATAATCTTTTGACGCTATTGGAAGAGCGCCCGGATTATCATTCCTTCCTAATGGATTCCCAGACGCTGTGTGTTGAGGACTATCTGGATCTTGTTCCCGAAGACCGGGAACGCATCGAGAAACAGGTGAAGGCGGGACGTCTCATCGTCGGCCCGTGGTACTCGCTGCCTGAAGAATATCTCGTGAACGGCGAGTCGCTGGTGCGCAATCTGCTGGTTGGACACCGTGTAGCCGGAAGCCTGGGCAAAATCAGCAAACTCGGGTACACGCCGTTCTCATACGGGCAAACATCGCAAATGCCACAGATTTACAACGGCTTCGATATCGACACCATGATTTTCTATCGCGGTATCAATACGAAAAAAGCCGAATTCCTGATGGAAGGCCCCGATGGTTCGCAGCTGTTCGGCATGCGTTTCGGTTGCCTCTCACGGTTCAGCTACTATTTCTACCTCTACCGGAATGTGGTTCAGGGCATGACCCGCGATGAGTGGTGGTACAGCTGGGATAAGGGTGCGCGTCCGTTCCGTTTGTGCAATGAGGATAATCCTTTGGCGCACTATTACATTATGGATCCATCCAAAAAGATGTTCCGTAAAAGCATTATCCCCAAGATGCTGGAGAAGCTCGTGACCGATGAGTCCGAGCATTTCAGCACTGAACATATCGCCTGCATGAACGGCTTCGATTCTTCCGAACCTGATTTCAAAGAATTGGATCTGCTGGAAGCCTGCCGCGCCGTTGCACCGAAAAACGTCACGCTTAAACAGACCGACCTGAAGTCTTACATGGATGAACTGCGCAAAACCATGAAGGGCCGCAAGCCGGAAACCATTTACGGCGAAAGCCGGGATCCAGGCGCGACAGGTAAATGGACACACTTATTCGGTGATGTCATTTCCAGCCGTCCGCGCATCAAACGCCATAACCACGATGCCGAAACCGCCGTGCAGCGTTGGGCCGAACCGTTCGCAGCCTTAGGAATGCTGGTGGGTGGCAACTATCCAAAATCGGCGATTGACTTGGCTTGGAAATACATTCTGCAAAATCATCCGCACGACACCATCTGCGGCGCGGGTGTGGATCAGATGCAGAAAGACCTGCACTACCGCTTCGATCAGAGCATTATGATTTCTAAGGGTGTCGCCCGGCGCGGTCTGCAAGAAATCGCGAAACGGATCGACACTTCGGATATCGACTGCAAAGACTCAATCATCACCATCTTCAATCCGTGCCCCTATGAGCGCAATGAAGTGGTTACGGCTTATGTTGACCTGCCTGAATTACCCGATGGGCACGATCCCAGCCAGGCATTCATCATTCGCGATGAAAAAGGCAACGAAGTCGCGCGTCAGGAACGCACCCGCTATCCATTCGGAACCCTTGTTCGCAATCTGCAAGACATCAGCCTCGAACAACGGGCCACGCGGGTCTTGTGCACTTTCCCGGTCAAGAAAATCCCCGGCCTTGGTTACAAGACCTATCACATCACATTCGAAGAACTAGACAGTCCGCGTATCGGCTCCATGGCGCCTGAACGCAACACGATGGAAAACGAGCATCTGCTGGTAACCATCAACGATAACGGCACCGTGGATATCCTTCACAAAGAGACCGGCGCGGTATTCGATACGCTGCATTATTTGGAAGATTGCGGCGAAACGGGTCACTCCTGGGTGCACATGAGTCCGGAACATGACGAAGTGTTCACAAGCATGGGCTTCCCGGTAAAGATCGCGCTTGTTGAAGACGGTCCCCTCATGGTTCGTTATGAAGTGACCTACATGATGGAAGTGCCTGCCGGATTATCCCAACAGCCGGATGGTGTGCACCGGAGCAAAGATCTTGTGCCGATGACTGTTAAATCGGTCATGACCCTGCGGCAAGGCCAGAAGTTCCTGCATATCAAGACCAGCTGCAACAACATCGCCGAATTCCACCGTCTGCGCGCGGTCTTCCCCACACGTTTAGCCACGGATAAGACCAGCGCCGAAGCGGCCTTCGATGTCATTGACCGGCCAATCGAAGTCAAACCGGACACGGTCTATTACGGCAAACCCAATCCCTATTATCCGAACCACCGGTTTATGGACATAAGTGATGGCGAGCAAGGTATTGCCCTTCTCAACAACGGCATCCGTGAATTTGAGGCCGTTCCTTCACCCGAACGTGAAGTGGCCCTCACTCTGCTGCGCGCATTCGAATTCAAACAGTCTCCGGTTATCGACCAGTGGGACATTCATCCCGAGATGAAGCTTGCCCAGTGCCCCGGAGAACACGATTGGTCCTATGCCATCTATCCTCACGCAGGAAATTGGCAAGAGGCCGGTGTCTATGAGCAGGCGGAAATCTTTACATTACCGCTCGAACTGGGCCAAGCCGGTCCGGGACCGGGCAATCTGCCCAAGAGCATGTCCTTTATCCGCGTGGAACCCAAAGACCTCATTATGAGCACCATGAAGCGGTGTGAAGAACGCGATAGTCTGATTCTTCGTCTTTACAATCCCACAGGCAAAAACATCAGCGGTAAGGTGCGTCTGTTCGAAAAACCGAAAGAGGCCTGGTTGACCAATCTTAATGAGGAACGCCGGGAAGAGCTTAAGGTTACAGGCAAGAGCGTGAATTTGAGCGTGGCCAAAAAGAAGATCGTCACGTTGGAATTGGTTTTCTAGCCTGACATTTCTTCTAAAGATGACTCATCGGGCCCGGCTCTACGTGCACCATGCACGGCATGACCGGGCCCGAATCAATTTAGATCAACTTAGAGCAACTTAGATCAATTTGGATCAACTTAGGGGCATAATTTGGAGTATCCGAATTCAGCCTCGCATATGGCGCCGGTGAGTCACCGCCGCTACACTCGGCTTCCCGGCGTTTCGTATAACAGCGCCACCCATTAAACGACAAATCAAAAAAGCTGGAAATTTGCCAATCACGATGACGACTCCAATTCTCGAACAATTGCGTAACGATTCAAAAGCCGGAAGCATTGCGGCTGAAATTTTGGACCGCCACAGCGCCGTTGCGGCGATTTACGAAGACCTTTTTGTCAAACGGCCCGAAACCAAATGTTTCGCAGCAGAATTGCTCTTGGCCTACGATGCAATCGTGCGCAGCCTCGATGCGGGAGGCACACTATTTGCCGGCGGGAACGGAGGCAGCCATAGCGATGCGCTGCATATTACGGGGGAACTGCTCAAGAGTTTCGACCGGAATCGTCTGCTCACCGAAGATGAACGTAAAGCCTTCGATGGTTTGCCGTATGCGGAAGAAGTCTCCAGCCAAGTCGAGCACGGATTCCGTTCCATCGCCTTGGGCTGCAATGGAGCACTTACATTTGCTGTGCAGAACGATTTCGCCCTGCCCAAGACCGCCTTTGCACAAGAACTATTCGCCATGGGCAGGCCGGGCGATGTGCTATTGGGAATCAGTACCAGCGGCAATGCCCGCAACCTGATGTATGCCATGACTGTGGCCAAAGCGATTGGCATGACCACAATCTCACTAACCGGAGAGTCAGGCGGCGAAATGGGAGCAGCGGCCGATATTGCCATCAAGGCTCCCGCAAAAATCACAAGCCTGGTCCAAGAACTGCACCTGCCCACCTATCATGCCTTATGCGCGATGATTGAGGCCCGCCGTTTCAGTGGTGAAAAGCAGGCGGCTATCCCGCCTCGCGGAAGTGTGTTGAGTCCCGATGCGCTCGAGCGCGTTATTAAATCGCTCAAACTCTCCGGAAAACGCGTAGTCTGGACAAATGGGTGCTTCGATATTCTGCATTTGGGCCATATCACGTACCTCAATATGGCAAAAGAACGCGGCGATGTGCTGATTGTGGGTATCAATAGCGACGCTTCGGTGCGGGCGATCAAAGGCCCCGAGCGCCCCATTATCAACGAACGCCAACGGGCCGAAATACTCAGCAATCTCAATGCAGTGGACTATGTGACCATTTTTGAAGACACCAACACCGTAGGACTGCTGGAGCGGCTCAAGCCGGATGTTTACGCCAAAGGCGGCGATTACACGATTGAAACGATTGTTGCCGAGGAACGCGCGGTTGTCGAAAGTTATGGCGGCGAGATCGCCATTTTGGACAAGATTGAAGATTCTTCAACCACACGGATCTTGGAGCAGATCAAAAAGCAGTGATGCCATCCGGCCTGTGTTCATGTAATTCACATTCCGTGCGCTTCTTGTCTGTAGTAGAATAATGTTCCCCATTTCCCCGGGCCGGGGAAGGGCGTATCGATTTTTCCCACAAGGAGTCAGTCATGATATCGCGACAATTGGGTGTGGCGGTTTGTGCGGTTATTTTTGCGCTGGTTGCCGCACCGCTTTGCGTTTCCGCTTCACAAAACTTAAATCAGCTCACGCCGGAAGAAAAAGAAGACGGTTGGATGCTTCTTTTCAACGGTACAGACACAAGCGGTTGGGTTAATTATCAAGGTCCGGAATGGACGATACAGGATGGCCTGTTGATTGGTCCTTCAACCTCATCCGGTTGGTTGGGAACCGACGCCATTTTCGACAATTTCCAATTGAAACTGGAATACTGGGTCGATAAAGGTGATACGCACGAATCGAACAGCGGTATTTTTATCCGCGCCGATAAGGACAGCGAACAGCCATGGGTGGATGGATACGAACTCCAAATCAGTCTCGAAGATCCCAAAAATCCAACCGGCAGTATCTATAACATCGTTCCTACCAGCATTACTCAGCTGAATGAAGAAAAAATCGCGCCGCAGAAACAGTGGAATCAGGTTGAAATTCGCTGCATGAACAGCCGCATTCAAGCCTGGTACAACGGCAATCCGCTGCAAGATGCTTATCTGCATGTGCGGGATCAGGGCGTGATCGGTATTCAGCAGCACCATCCCGGCGTGACCATCAAATACCGCAATATCAAAATCAAAAAACTGACCGCGTCTGATGCCGAAGAGGGTTGGGTCCCGTGCTTTAACGGCAAAGACCTGGAAGGCTGGGAAGTTTTCGGAAAAGGTTTCTGGACGGTTGAAGACGGCACACTGGTTGGCCGAGGCACCAGTTTAGAAGGTGTCAAAGGCGGCATGGGCCATATCTACTACAAAGCCCGGAAATTCAAAAACTATGAAATGCGCGCCATGATTAAATGCAACACCGGCGGCAACAGCGGTTTTTATTTCCACGCCCGTCACCGCGCCAATCCCGACGATTGGCCTGATGGTTACGAAGCGCAGGTCGACGTAACCGATGATAATTGGACCACGGGCGCAATTTACGGCATGGCCAAAGCCAAAGCATTGATTACGCTCGAAGACCGTTGGTTCTCAATGCGCGTGCGATGCATAGACAACCATTATCAAGTTTGGGTCAACGGCCAGTTGATGGTCGATCATCAGGATCCCAAGCAGGAATACGAAGACGGTTGGATTGCCTTGCAGTGCCACGATCCCGGCACGGTGATTATGTACAAAGATATCTATTACCGGCCACTCGACTGACATTCATTCATAAAGCATTACCGCAAATTGCAGACAGGGCGTGAAATGATTTCACGCCCTGTTTTTTTGAATACTCTTACCTTATTGAAATCACTAAACATCGTTTCTCAAGATAAGCACCAGGATTATGGTGTCTTTAAGATTCGTTGCGCCGACGATGGCCGGTGTGATTTTTTTCATAAGCACGGTGTTTTGGTGAAACCAAACCAAATCTACACCGCTGTGCGGTCTTGACACACCTGCGGCAAAGCACCCACTATATATTGAAGGGTGGCACTCAAAGAAGCCGTCAAAATGTTTTCTTGTTTCACCACGGAAACTATCGAAAGATGGGGGGTAAGTTCCGCATGTCCAAACAAACCTTAGACCTGACCACACCTGTTGCGTTCTTTGAGTTTGCGAAAGACGATCCTGATCGGTGGAAACTCATCAAAGGTCGCAAAGTACGCCACTGTGAGCTAGGCGTAGGGCGCATAACCGATATCGTCAGGGTGACCTATGATGGAAGCCGAAAAATAACCTGTGGGGGCATCCTTGTTGTATTCGGTCACGACGCTGTTTCGATGGCGGAGAGATTCAATACCAGTGCCTCTGCAGATGCTACGTTCACAGTGGCGAGGTCGCTAAGCAGAGGTCACCAACCGCCGTTATCATTCAACACCAGAACCTTTGCAGATGGAACGTTCACAGCATTTGTCGAGGACACGGAAGAGATGCTAAAGCACATTAGGGACGCGCTCAGCCGTCTTGACCTCGCACAGGCATCGCACATCGTCGAGGACACGGAAGAGATACTACAGCACATTAGGGATGCGCTTAGCCGCCTTGACCTCGAAAAGGCATCGCACCTTTATGATTGCTACAAAGAACAGATAGAAAAGGCTGCTTTTGATTACGAGGCGGAAGCCAAACCTTATCTTGACCTGTATAACCTCCTCCGAAAACATGATTTTGGACAAGCAGATGCCTTCTTCATGAATCATGACGTTGTGGTTGAAGCGGGTGCCTACGAGCAGAGCAAGGCAGAGCACCTGATTGATTACTTCCATAGCAGGCGAGTTCGGAAGATCGATCATTACAAAGGACTTGCTCTTGCCAAACTATGCGGGAATGTTCTCGTTACAGCTAGGGCAGGATCTGGCAAGACCACACTGCTTACACACCTTACAAGTCTTTTGGTAGATCGGTACGGCGTGGATCCCCATGCAATCCTTGTCTTGGCCTTCAACCGTAAGGCGGCCCAGGAAATCGGGCGAAGAATCGTGGCAGACCTTCAACTACCCAAGTTTGCTAACGCACGTACATTTCACAGCTTGGCATTTCAAGTTGTCCGACCCACAACCAAAATTCTGTATGACAATAATGATGAAACGTTTGCCGCTGATTTGAGCCAGTTCGTCCAAGACGTTCTTCGCCGCATTAATAAGAACTCTGCTTTTTGGAAGAAGATGCACACTGTTTTCCGCGCGGAATTGCAGGAACTGGAGCGGTCAGGCTCACTCCTGAGCAACAGCGATTACCTTATGTTCCGAAGGAACCTCTCGCACATAACGCTCAAAAATGAATACGTAAAGTCCACTGGCGAGAAAATCATCGCGGACTTTCTCTTTGAACATGGCATCCAATACAGATACGAACACCCCGTATACTGGGGCAGCTCGGTGTATCGCCCGGATTTTACCTTTTCCGATGGCACTCAAGAAATCATCATTGAGCACTGGGCATTGGACCCAGACGATCCGAATGCGACGCTACCCGAACATTGGACTACCAATGCAACAGAATACAGAAATGAGATTGACGAGAAGCGCAAATTCTGGCGGACGCGCAAATCCATTCTTCTGGAGACATCCACACGTGATCTTCGTGCAGGGCGCAAAGCCTTTGAACGAAGACTCGAATCTCTCATCCTGGGTATTGGGATGCCGTATGAACGATTGGACGAGAAGACCCTGGAGAAAGAAGTCCGCATAAAACATCTCACGCGAATGACCAAACTGTTCGTTCAGTTCATCCAAAAATGCAAGAAACAAAGGTGGACTGCAGAAGAAGCAGCGGCAAGAGTGAGAGGGTATCGAGCAAATAACGACAGAGAGAATGTTTTTCTTGGCTTGGCGGTCCGTGTATATGCGGAATACGAGAAGGCACTCGCACGAGAAAATTATATTGATTTCGACATTCTTATGGAATCGGCAGTCACCGTTCTGAACAAATCCCAAGGGCGGTGCTCGGTCCGTTTTGATAGGCAGGAACTGTTCATACCCGACCTGCGCTGGATCTTAATTGACGAATATCAGGACTTTTCTCCCCAGTTCTCTGCCCTCTTGCAGTCGCTTCGTCAGCACAACCCGGAAATCCGCCTGTTCTGCGTTGGGGATGATTGGCAGGCCATCAACCGCTTTGCCGGTTCCGATCTCTCTTTCTTTCATGAGTTTGCCGATCATTTTGATAACAGCGCAGCCGCCGTTTTGCCAACGAATTACCGAAGTCACAAGGCCATCGTCGAAGCCGGGAACCTCATTATGCAAGACAGAGGCACTCCGGGAGAATGGTTGCCAGACAAGCTGGCCGGAGAGCTTCACGAGCGAAATATCGACGAAGTCTGGATTGAATGCCGACCCGATGATCAACACGCTAAAGCCCGCGAAGCAGATAAGAGGTTCCGTTTTCTTCGGACACTGGATGACGGGCGCGAGATATCTGATGACTCTGGGGAGACCGTTGCCCGCTATCTGAAGTGTGTTTATGAAATCATGACCGAGCAAAGGAACCTGGGAAAGACTGTTGCATTCCTTTCACGGACAAACCGTTTCCACCATTTGAGTGAGCTGAAGAAATTTATTGACAAGCTCATTGCGTGTTTTACACCAGAGCAAGTGCGATCTATGGGCGGACGAGATAGCATTAAGAAGAATATCCGAATCGGCACGGCACACAGCTTCAAGGGGTTGGAGGCGGACATCGTCTTCTTGCTACATGCATGCAAGGGCGCTTTTCCCTTGATTCACCCGGACTATGTGCTGTTTGGTTTATTCGGTGATACGGAACAGCAGATACTTGAAGATGAGAGGCGCCTGTTCTATGTCGCGGTAACACGTGCACGTGAGCAGCTGTGGTTCTTGACAGAAACCGAACGACAGTCTGATTTCGTACAAGAAATCCTGGGAGATTGCAATTCCAATCCATCCCCTCGACACGTACGTTGATAAAGTGAGCGGCGAAGCGGCCGCCGCCAGTTTCCTGACTTCATAAGGCTCAAATGTTCAAATTTATAACCTATTGATATTATGGCACTTAAGTTTTGGCGGGGTTGTGATTTGGGTGTCGCAAAGTTAAATTAAAAAAATGTTTGCGCGGAAGATTGTTAATCGTAGCGGTTCGACCAGTGTGAAAGTCATCCGCAAAGAAAAAGGGAAGTACCGTGTTGTTCAGACCATAGGAACTTCAAAAGATCCTGCTGTCATCGAGCGCATGTGGCTCCAGGCCCAGAGTATTGCCCAAAAATCGGATCCATACCAAAGCAAACTCTTCGCCCTGGAAAGCGCAACGGATTTAATTGTCGAAAATGCTATGGATTCGTTATCGAATGCCAGTATTCGCACGATTGGTCCCGAACTGATTTTTGGAAGCTTATTCGATCACATCGGTTTCAATCAAATTGATGACCGTTTATTTCGACACCTCGTGATTGCCCGTTTGGCTTTTCCTACCAGCAAACTGAAGACGGTTGACTATCTTTACCGTTATGAAGGTATTTCGCTGTCTGTTAATACGCTGTATGCATTTCTCGACCGTCTGCACGGCCGCTACAAACAAGAAGTCGAACAAATCGTTTACCGGCACAGCCAAAAGCACTTGGGTTCCATCTCGGTCGTTTTTTACGACATGACCACGTTGTATTTTGAAGCTGAAGACGAGGATGATTTGCGAAAGATCGGTTTTTCCAAAGACGGGAAGTTCCAGCATCCACAAATCATGTTGGGATTGTTGGTTGGGGAGGGTGGCTTGCCCATCGGTTACGATGTATTTGAAGGCAACACCTTTGAAGGCCACACGTTGCTACCCACACTCACCCAAATTCAAAAACGGTATGGATTTCAACAACCGATTGTTGTCGCCGACGCCGCCATGCTTTCGAAAGCCAACTTAGCGCGTCTTTCCGAAGCCCACTATCGGTTCATTATCGGAGCACGGATCAAGACTGAAAGCGAAGAAATCAAGCAAGAAATTCTGTCCCGCTCCAAGAGCTTACAACATGGCGATCACTTTGTGTTGAAGCGTGAGGATGGTACGCGTTTGGCCGTCACGTATTCGGCAAAGCGTGCAAGCAAGGATGCACGGAATCGGGAAAAAGGCTTATCCCGGCTTCAGAAACGCATCCGGAGCGGGCGTTTGACCAAAGAGAACCTCAACAATCGAGGGTACAACAAGTTCTTGGTGATGGACGGCGCGGTATCGGTACGGATTGATGAAGAGAAGGTGCTTGCGGATCAAAAATGGGATGGTTTGAAAGGATATTTGACCAATACGCGCCTTGGCGCCAAGAAGATTGCCGAACAGTATTCTCACCTATGGCAGATCGAGAGAGCCTTCCGTATTTCGAAAACCGATTTGCGAGTGCGTCCGATTCATCACTATCGAAGACGTCGGATTGAAGCCCACCTGTGCATCGCCTTTGCGGCCTATGCCATTTACAAGGAACTGGAGCGGCTATTGAAAAACAAAAAGATCGTGATGAGCGCAAAGAGGGCGGGGGAACTGACACACAATATGTACGAAATGCACTACACACTTCCAGATTCGAAAATGAAGAAAAAAAGAGTGCTGAGAATGGATAAGGAACAACAGATTCTATTTGATGCCATTCATAAAAAGTAAGGGTGTCGCAAATGTGAAGTCAAGAGTGAGCGGCGAAGCGGCCGCCGCCAGTTTGTAGTCCTCCAAAACCAACTCCTGGATCAATTTTGCACTTATCTACATAGACGCACCCAAAGCACGAAAAGCTCACAAGGTTTGGGAAAATAAAGAAAAAGAGGCGTTACAAATACATCAGCATGACTGCATGAGCATTTTGCACAGCAATCCTGCTTTACTTTGTTCATGAATTCTCTATCCCCGCCGGATGATTTCAAAGTTATTAAAGTGGTTGGCGCGGCCTTGGGCGTTAAACAATCCAACGGCGGTTATTTTTTTATCGCCGGGCAACGGATGGTTGCCGATGAATTCATGACCGAGGGCGCAACGCAGACTGATTTGGGAACGGACTAAACGCAGTGTGAATCCGCGCTGCATGGTTTGCAGACGTTTAGAAAGCAATATTTCGGCGAGCGTGCCGCGCACTTTTTCAAGTTGGGCAAGAACATCGAAACCATCGGTGCGCAGCACAAACCGGTAGAGATCATCGGTTCCATCGACCAACAGAGCCAATCCCGCGCAGGCTTCGGTTTGAGTTTGTTCTAAGAAAAGATCGCAGGAAGCAATAAAGCCGCCGGGCACATCACCGGCCCATAACAGCGAATCCGCCTCGCTGTTTTCCGGGACCGCTGAGCCGCCAGCAAGTTTCCAGCCACCCTCGGCACGGTAGGCCATTCCGTACTCCGGCTTTTGCAGGGATTCATCCGCACGGTTAAAGGTATCGCGCAAAACAGCGTCACCGGTCTCGACCGGATAGGGGCCTTCGGGCGACTTTTCGGCGTAGAGCACATTAAAGAGCAGCCGTTTAAAATCGGCAAAACCCAGCGGCGTTTGCGCCGGAACAACACTGTCGGCATTGATAAAGCCCGCCCGCCGCCACGCTTCAAACAGCGTTTCGTACGCTTCGCTATCCGTAAATCCGGCCAGTTTTGAAACCGCCGGAAGGACCGTACCCCAAATTGTGGCTGCACTATCCGCATTTTCGCTTCCGGCCAGCGGTTTGACCGCGGATTTGAAAGTCCGTTTTGAAACCGGCTTCTCGGCATACGTCAGGAAGAGGTGCTTGAGACACTCCACGGCTTGGGCGTTGCTGAATTCCGTTTCGGAAATCCAAGTCCCTTGAGCGTTATGCAGCGGGACACCGCGCGCGCCCAGCATTTGATCGATGGTATGCCCCCAACTGCCGGGCATGGCATCGTCAAAATAGACGATCCCCTGCCCTGTCCGTGAAAGCCCGAGAAGCTGCGTCTTTTCGATATCGGTTTCATGCGGCAACACATCATCCCGCAAGGCCACGGCGGCGGCGTGAGCGCACCCCGCGCCGATCTGAAAACGTCCCGGCTCCATTCGTGGAAAAGCGGAATAGGCCTGGTGCGTATACGCGCCCGCTGAAGCGACCAATAGGCCGGTGGCTTCTTTGGGCCGGGGAATACAAACGTCAAACGGAATACAGCAGACACCGTAATTGGGATTGATAAAACGCGGAACCTGCAACCCTTCCGGACCGGAGCCTTCGACAGTTCGATGAGTCACGCCATGGATATCGATGTTCATGGCATTGAAGTAGAAACTGCGCGGATGCCAGTAATCTTTTTGATAGAGCGCTTCGGTCCCCTGATCCTCCATAAATTTCCCGCCCAGCACATGGTCATTGACCATACGCCGCCCCTCACGCATATAAATCAAAGAAGCCAGCGGCACATTTCCGGCTTTGGTGGTGGTTCCATAATCCGCCAAGGTGTATTTGGCAGGCATGCCCTCACGGAATGTTTTAGATGAGAGCCCCCAATGCGTATGCCCGAGTTCGTGCTGCGCGTAATAAATTACACAAAGCAGACGCGCTTGATGTTTGCGCTCGATGGCCTCCCGGTCAGCGATGTTCATCGACTCCAAACAGTGACGGCCATCCGGCAATTTCCAACCTTCCACAAAAGAAGAATGGATATCCGCGCTGAAGCGGTAATGATTCTTTCCGAGTTTGACACCGCCGAGGCCTTTGACCCATTCATAATCTTTTTTGTTATATCCGGCGGGAGGAACAGTTAAGACCCAAGGATTGTCCGGCGATTTGGTTTCATGCCGTTCAAGCACCAGCATCCCGCTCCAGCCCATCGTACGCGCCACTTCATCGGCTTTGAATGTGGACTGGGGCAGAGGTTCACCACCACCTAGAGCGCCGCGAATCGGGGTATAAATTTCTCCGGCGGAGTATTCCATATTCCGGGTGGGATCATCCGAGGGAACTTTGCCCTCGCGTTTGAGCGTCATTTCCACACCGGACAAATAGGCCACATCGCCTTCGATTTCGGCGTCGATGGTGATCTTTGCGTTCACATTTAGTTTTTTGGCAACGTCTTTACGGTGACGGAACAAAACCCCGGTCACTTGCGTGCCGTCTTTGTGCACAGCGGCGGGATAGTAATCGGCAAGAATGGTGACATTGGGCAGTTTCTCGAATTCCCGCAAAAAGTACTCAAACATTTCATGCGGCGGCACAACGTACTTTGTATCTTCAATTTCCAACCCGGTGGCAACACGGCCCAAAACATCCATCTCTAAGGCAAAACCGCCAATGCAACGCACGGGCATATCGCTATCGGGATTGAGGCCATTGGTCGGCAACCCGCCGAGATCGCGAGGGGCGCGCATAACCAACACCGTATCGAGCCCCAAACGGCCCGCGGTCAAAGCGGCCGCTGTCCCCGCCGAGCTTCCGCCGACAATTAGTAATTCGCAATCATAAGAATCGTGCTTGGGCTCAAAGGGATGGGAAAGCACAGGCTCAAAATCGGCATACAAGAGGCCGGGCGCGGCCAAAAGCCCTGTGCAGTATGTTGTTGTTTTTATAAATTCGCGTCGATCCATTTTTTCGGCCTCATTAAGCGCGTTCAAGTTCTGTTAAGCAAGATTGGAATCCATCGTAAAAAGGATTTATAAAACTATACATTGGGTTTTCGGATTTCTGCTACCCTTAAACGTCAACCACTCGATACGAGGCGATCATCATGCGTGCAATTTCGGCATTCTTTTTGTTGTTTCTTGGTTTAGCGGTTTTACCGATGTTATCCACCGGAGAGGCAGTACTTGACCTGGAAAAACTGCGCCTATCCGAGTTTGGCGAGCCGGTGGTTCGTTCCCTGGAACTGCTGATTGAAAAAGGAACCGACCGGTATGGCACAATCCATTCCCCCCTTTGGATGGCGGTTCTGGACGCTCAAACAGTCACCGCGCCACACGAACCGGAGGCCGTTGACGAAAATGTGCGTGTGATCCGGCGGGGACGGCGTTCGCCCGGCGGGACAAACTTCTATCACGATCAACCAACATTACGCGTGGCCTATGCGCTTTCTGACCTGACCGGAGAACAATCATTTGCCAAATCGGCGGATGCTTATTTGCTGGAAGCCATGAAACGATGCGTAAAACCGGATACCGGCTTTTTTGTTTGGGGCTGGCACACCTGGTATGACGCATTTGATGAAGATTTTAAATCCAACTCCGGCGATCAACACGAAATGCATCTGCTGCTTCCGGATTGGGAGCGCTTATACAAACTGAATTCCGAGGCTGTGCTGCGTGAAGTTGAGGCGATCTGGGAATTTCATATCTGTAACAAAGAGACCGGCGAATACAACCGTCACGGTGACGGGAATTGCGGGCTGGCTTTTGCAATGTCCGGTTCTTCGTTTATTTATGCCTTTATGGAAATGAATCGTTTAACCGGCGATCCGGTTTGGAGAGAACGTGCCTATACGGTTTCCAACTGGCACTGGAATCACCGTAACCCGGAAACGAATCTGACCGTCAATGTGCCCAATGGCGACCGGTTTGACGGAAAATTCTGCGACACGGCGGTCACCGGGTTGCACGCGGGGCAGACCATGCTCACCGCCCTGCGTACCGGAGACGCCTTATTGCGGGAAAGGGCTCTGGCCTATTTGAAGGCGTATGCGCAATACGGTTACAACGAAAAGGAAAAAGGCTTTTATGGAATGGTCGAACAGGACGGCACACCGCTGACCGAATGGAAGGCCGAAGGGTACGATCAATATGCCAAACCGGGCCTGTTGGATCTTTGGGAAGTGTATGTCATCGGGTACGCCTATCCGCTACCGGCCGCGCAAAATTACGCCTATGCCATGCGCGGCGGCAAAGATCCATTGCTTTGGAAAAGCGCCTTGCGCTGGGCGGATTGGATCGAACGCTCGTTACCGGCCAATGAAGGCCGGGGGACTTATGCGGATCAATACGGGCGGTGCATTTCGTTCTTTTTGGAGTTGTATCGTCATACCGGTGATGAACATTACCGGGAAACGGCGTTCCGCATTGGACATGAAGCGCTGCACCATCTGGACACCGGCCAATTGCTGAAATCACATCCTAACAAACCTTATTGGGAAGCCGTGGACGGCATAGGGCTGCTTTTACACGGACTGCTGGAATTGGCGTTATGCGAAACGGGAACGCAATACGATCTCGGCTTTAATATGTGACGCTATCCGCTATCGGTATTCGAGAAGAATTTACGTATTGATAAAAACTTCTTTCCCGGTGCGGGCCGATTCATAAATCGCGCAGGCCACTTCGGGTGCTTTGCGGGCCTCTTGCAACGGCACCATCGGCTCGCGGTCTTCGTGTATTGCAGCAGCGAGATCAGCCGTAAGGACAATATGTCCGAGAAATTCCACAGCCATAGCATCGGCGGCGACGGCGTGACTTGCTTTTGAAGGGCCGAATTCAGCCAACATGGCCTTGGATTCTTCGGCTTCATTTTCTCCGGCGATACGCCACTCGATCAATCCGCGTTCATCCGCATGAAGGCATCCCTTGGTCCCATATATGAGATACTGTCCGGGCAGGCCGGGATAGCAGCAGGTTGTGGTGGAGAGGGTAGCCAAAACACCGGACTCAAAATGAATAATGGCCGCCAATGTATCTTCGGTCTCAATATCGTGGCCGTAGATGCCGTGCTTGGCCTGAACCGACCGTACGGGACCGCATAAGAAGATCATCAAATCCAGGTTATGAATGCCTTGGTTCATCAATGAGCCACCGCCATCCAGTTCCCAGGTGCCATGCCAACTACCATGTTCGCCGGAGTAGTAGCTGTCTTCACGGTACCAAGGTAGAACCGAATACATGCCGGTAAGTTTGCCCAACCGGCCGGCCTGCACGGCTTCGCGCATTTTGATATAGAGCGGTTTGGTACGGGATTGAAAGATACAACCGCATTTCACGCCGGTTTCGGCGATGCCATCGATCAGCTGCTGAATTTTTCCGGGTGTGATTTCAATCGGCTTTTCGATCAGGATATGTTTCCCCGCCCTGGCAGCCTGCAGGCTATGTTCGAGGTGCATTCCACTAGGCGTAACCACCGAAATCACTTCGATTTCGGGATCGGCCAGCATGTCCTTGTAGTCGGCATAAGCCTTGCAGCCGAATTCTTTGACAGCGGCCTCCAGACGTACCGGATCGACATCACAAGCGGCCACCAATCGTGCGCCTTCAGCATAGGCCAACGCCCGGCAATGATGCGTTCCCATCCCCAAGCCAAGAACACCAAATCCAATTTCACGCTCACTCATTCGGATCACCTCGTTCTCAAGCATCAAAAAAACATGAATTTTGAGTATAAACACAGCCGCAATCTGGTTAAAGTTGGTTAATCCTGGTATTCGAGGATGGAAGCAATCGTGAAAAAAACTCGAAATCAGCCGATTGATGAAGTCTCCAAAGCCCAAACGGCAGACGGCGAACGCAGCCTGCCGGATGGTTGTCCCCGCCTGCCCGGTTGGGCAGCGGTGGTCAATTCCCGTCAGGCCCATTACCTGCTGTGTGGAGAGGAGTGGATTCTTAAGACGGTTGAGGCCGTGCGGGACACAACCAAGCGCGGGAACGGCATTATCACATCATTGGGGATGAATACCTGGGAGCTGAGCCTTTGGGCCGCCGGACAATGTGGCGCGCATGTTCTGTTGGTGATTCCCGAGGACAGTATGATCCCAAACATGGGCGAACAGATTGCAGCCGAGTTCGACGCCGATCCCGGCAAACTTCATCTATTGCCATTCTCCTCGGTGAAATCAGGGAAAACGCCGAAACGAGATTGGCCCAAGCGGGATGAGATTATATTTGACACCGCCAATGAAATCCTTCCGGTCAGTGTGCGTGACGGCGGCAATTTGCGGGGATTGATCGATAAAGCCGAGAGCAAAGGGAAGAAAATCGATACACGATGCTCGGTATCTCACGGTGTATTGCACCGTCCGCCAATCGCAAGCCGTATAGATACTGAATCATTGCAGGAATGGACTTCCAATCCGAATTGGTCCTACTTGACTCATTGGACACGGAGTTTTGCAGGGCCATGGCCTGGTGAACGCGCCGCCGATTACTACAAAGCATTGTTTTCGGATGGCATCTGCGAAGGACCGGATTATCCCCGGTCCGCATGGCATACACTCATCCGTATTCTTACCGAGAGGAAATTGCGAAGTTCATCATTCCGCATCAGGGGAGACCACTCTGTCGTGGCGTTTACTGCGCAGAATCCAAAGGATGTCATATCGCGGATGCGTTACCGGAGACGTTTCCAACGATGGAATTTCGAGCCGTATGCCATAGCCATCCGCAAACAACGGCTCGTGGATATCGGGGCACAGCCGGTTCAATACCTGCAACCGGGAGAAAGCCCCGGGCAAAAAACCAATGAAGTCTGGATTCAAGGGAACAAATCAGGAAAAGCCGACTGGAGCCTGGAAGCGGAATGGCGTCTTGAAGGATGCCTTAACCTGAACATACTGGAACCCGATGATGTCACGGCAATTGTTAGAAACACGTTAGAAATACCCTTGATACAAGAAATTTCCCCTTGGCGGGTTCGCGCACTGACTTAGTCTATTTAAATTCGAAAGTGGGGATGCACAATTCTTAGAAAAATGTGGTAATCTGCCGGATCATGGCTTCTAACAACCGCCCGGAACATGCGACTTGCCTTTCTCGTATTATCGCCATGCTTCCCTCTCTCAATCCCGTAGAGCGGAAAGTAGGCGAGTATGTTAAATCTCACGCGGACGATTGCCTCACATTGCCCATCGGTTCACTTGCCAAGAACGCAGGTTGCAGCCCGGGAACGGTCACCCGTTTCGTGACGTCGTTGGGCTATGAGAATTACAAAGAATTCACGATTGAACTCGCCAAAGACTTGGCTTCACGTCCGGCACGCATTGCGGAGGAGTTCGAGGATTCCGACTCATTTGAAGATACCATCGGGAAAGTCTTTCAGCTGCAAGCCGCGAGTCTGCACGACACAGAAAAACTACTCAATATCGATACACTTCGTGCGGTTGTGGAACGTATTGCCAAGGCACGCACAACATGCGTCTTTGGGTGCGGTGAATCCGGCGTTGTGGCGCTTTATGCCCAAACCCGCTTCCAGAACATCGGATTACGTGTTCATGCCTATCGCGACAGTTACGAGCAACTGGCAGTCTCGGCGGGCCTCGGTAAAGACGATATCGCCATTGGTGTCAGTCATTCGGGCCAAACGCGTCCCGTAGGAGAAGCCCTGTCTGTGGCCCGGAACAACGGCGCGACGACTGTGGCATTAACCAATCGTGACGCCTCTCCGCTGGCGGAATGCGCGGACTACGTACTTCTGACGGCTCATGAGAATCGCAAACTCAGAACCGTTTCTTACGCATCGTATTTTGCCTTGTTGTGTCTTGTTGATTTGCTGTATTTGATGGTTGCGCGCCATTCCATTAAGGAACTGAGCCCGGCCTGGGAACAGATCGAAGACGTAGTGCAAAGGTACTTCTTTAAATCGCGGTAAGTTCTTTCCGTTTGAAAATGGAACGGATCATGCGGCCTTCTTAAGGGCGTGCCCGGGTGTGTCTAATCAGCGTATTGCCTTTGCCATTCCTCAATACAATGCTGCACAATCTCAATCGCGCGGTCTTTCCCCTGAACGGCGGTAACACGCTTGGCCGGATCGAGATTGAATAACCGAACCGCTGTATCCGCGATTTCCGAAATCATCTCGGATGTGCAGGAATTAGTATCGTTCGAGACTAAAAGTTTATGATCGTCATCGATCCGTTCGATCAGTCCAAGCGGGCTCACTTCAATCTCTTGTCCCGGCTCTAATGAGAAACGTTCGATCAAGATGGCATCCAGCTGGCTGTCATCCGCGGCAAGCACAGTCCCGGGCACAAATCCGTAATGAAAAGGTATCGGCCAGGGGTAACGCGGACGGGGTTCGAAAACCTGTGTATCCGGATTGAACTTAAACTTATGCGTATCGCCAAGCGGGGTTTCGACAACAAAATGCAGGCGTTCAGGCGCAAGGGGATGGACAGGATGGTCGTAGAGATTCATAAGGCCTCCGTGACGCTTGCTGCCAGGGCAGCCACAGGCGCCGGACTTTTCCCCTCATCCTTAAATGAGCTAAGCCTAATAGGATTCAAAGCGTACAACACATCAGCCCCAAAAGGCGAGAGGAGAGGAACGGAGGCAAAACCGCCATTGGCAGTCGCCCTAGTACGATACCTAAGTTGAGGCTTTGCAAAGCCGGGATAGCGTTGGCTCTATTGACACGGCTTGGGAAAGGATTACCGTGCACGGCATTCAAAATGCAGACTTAGCCCGGTTTGGGGGAATTCTTCTGCAAAACAGCCGCCTCCATAATATCCGTAGAACGGCCGGGCGGCATAACTATAAAGAAAGGTTAACAATGCAATGAAAATTCAGGCGATCGATCTCAAAGCCGGTGTGCGTTGCGAAATCGACGGCGAGCTCTACGTCTGCACCAGCTATCTTCACCGCACTCCAGGCAAAGGTGCGGCGGTGGTTGTGGTCAAGCTCAAGAATCTTAAGACCGGCCGTGTTCTAGAGAGGACCTTCCGAAGCATGGAGCAGGTTGAGCGCATCAGTATCGACTCCCGCAAAATGCAGTATCTTTATAACGATGACACCGGTTACGTCTTCATGGACACAGATACGTACGAACAGATTCCATTGCAGGAAACTGTGGTAGAAGATGTTCTTAAATATCTGAAACCGGATGCCGAGATTGAGGTAGGCTTCTATAATGGGGATCCGGTTCTTGTCGATGTGGGTAATTTTGTGGAGTTGGAAGTCATCGATGCCCCTCCGGGAATCAAAGGCGACACAGCGACAGGGGCCACCAAAGCCGTCAAATTCGAAACGGGACTGGAATTGCAGGTACCGCTTTTTGTCAAAGAGGGCGATGTGATTCGAATCGACACACGCACCGGGGATTATATCACCCGCGTCTAATTGGCGATTAAAAATAAAACGGTAGAACCGGCGCATTCAAGAGAGTGCGCCGGTTTTTTTATTTTGCTGTGGGCATATTGAATCATCTACGCTACTCTGCTGTTTAGACTCATTGCCACATAAATTTCTCGGACCGGGTAAAAATGGAACAGGAACAGAGAGAAAAGACCGAACCAATCGAGCCAGTTGAATCGGAGGACCGCTTAAGAATCCGCAGACGTTTGAAATGGGGATGTTTAGGAACACTGTGTGTGCTTCTAATACTTTTTGCAGTTTTCCAGGTTGCCGTTACGACATGGGCAAATCTCCAAATAAACGGATGGAGCAGGACATCTTCTGACGAATGGAAGGATTTTCTGAATAATCCGGTCATCATCCCGCCGATTTTAACGGATCCACCTACGATCTCGGAATCGCTGAAAAGAAAAATAGAAGAAGCCGAATTAGCACAAAGAAACCTTTCGGAAGACAATTCAGAACACAAGCCGAGCGACATCTACACGATTCGCTTTTCTGACCTCAATAGCATGACTCTGACAGCGTCAGAATTAGAGCAAATCAAGACAATCGAAGAATACTACCGGCCCTACAGTGATAAAATTCGGCAGGTTATCGAACAGATCAAGATCGATTTTCAGACTTCCGAAAAACCGCGTCTTGCTAATAACATTATTGACCCTTATATCGCCTTTCATTTGCTTGGCATGAGAGCGGTACTTGTAGCCCAAAATGGCACGGTTAATGACACGGTAGAGGAGTACCTCCGCATACTCTGGTTGGCCGCAGTTTTTTCTCCCGGAGATGAAAGTTCGCACTGGATTACTGCAAAATCCCGGGACACTGCAATTTATTATCTTGAATACTTAGCTGCACAATCAAACGATTCTCAGTTACTCCAAAAAATATTGACCAACCTCAACCAACTGGATCCCTATCTAAACCGCGGCTTGGCGCAATATGCCACGGCCATATTATTAAATTTCAAGATACAACACCTTAATCGACGGCACACGAATATTGAAATAGCACCCGATAAGACCGGGGCAGAATATATGAAGGAAATTCTTGCGTACGACCATCCTTCTTTGGGTTTTGCCGGTTCTCTTAGGCTTTTCACCGAAAATATTCTGGCCGGCTATCAATTAAGCGACAGAAAATACGAATTTGTATATTTGGAATTTCTTCGTTCCCTTACAATAACCGGTGCTATTGACAAAATGTATTTCTTTAAATCGCTATGGTTTAGTCCGGAAAATATCCGTAAGAGAGAACAAGGCGCCGAGTTGGCGATGAATCAATTGCGCTTGGAGATCGCAACCCGGCTCTACAAACTGGAAACAGGCAAAGAGCCCGCATCCCAAGCCGACCTCGTCCCCAAATGGCTGCCGGAGGAGATTATTGACCGGGAAACGAGAAAACCGTTCACTTTGGATGAAGCGGGGAATTGGTTTCCGCCGAAATAGGCATAGGAAAGGGAAGCATCAATATGCTTAGAAGACGTTCAAAAGTTATCATCGGTATCATTCTGTGGTTGATTGTAGTTTGGGTGGGCATTCGCATTCTGGTCAATAAGCTTTTATTTGAACGAATCGGCGCTGAAAAATATGCGGCATATGAGCAGTTTCTGACTGAGCCGTGGGAGTTCCCCGAAGAATGGCTACAAATCGCTGAGCCTTCAGAGGAATACAAAAACTTGAGGGATGAGGCAATTAAACTAATTGATAAATTGGATATTGGTGATTTCGAGGCCGATCCTTATTTAGAAAAGATCTATGCGGGAGGCCAATGGACTAGTTCGGAAGAAAAGGAAATCACAGCAAAACTCAATGATTTTTCTCCGCTTCTCGAAATACTGATACGGCAAACAATACATCCCGATTTTGACTTGGAAACATGCCTGCCGCCGGGAGAAGACAAAATGACACCGGACTACCGTATAATCCAGGCAGATGCCAAATTACTTTGTCTTCAAGCGCAGGTTTACGCACAACAACAGAAATGGAAAAAGGCGTATGAAGCCAATGTAGCCGCGCATCGAATGGCCAAACGCCATCCTGCTTGTACACTGATTAGCCATTTAATCGCCATTTCCACCCAAGGCGTTGCCGCAGAATCCATGGACACAATCACGGCGCACTGCGACGATCCGGCAGCGATGCGCTCCGCTTTAAATAACCTCACTGCACTCGGACCTTTTGTCAATCTGCGGAATTTGTCGGAAGCCGTTAAAATCGACGTAATCTCGATGCTACGTAGCGCAAAACGAGAAGGCTATGAAGTAGTAATTTCTCCGGGGCAACCGGGAAAAATTTATTTTAAACAATTTATTGCCTATCTAGCACAAAAAGAAGAAGATGAGGCGGTCGAAAAATTGGAGCAATCTGCTTCTCAAATACTGCAAATGAATACCATGCCACGGGGCTACAATCTTGCACGAATGTTCGGATTCGAACAGCAGGTCCTTATCGTGCTATCTGCTCTTTCAACTCCTAATTTTAAGAATGCCCAAATACGTGAACATACTGCTATAGTGAAATTCGATTTAAATCGCATCAACCTGGCAATGCGTATTGAAGAACTGCAAAACGGGCAAAGGCCGGATAATTTGGCGGCCATCGTCCCTACATACATCCCCGAATCCTTACGTGATCCTTACACACCGGCAGAACAAAAGGCTCCCTACAAATTCGATACGGCCCAAGGCGTTTTTTACAGCATCGGTCCGGATGGTGTCGATAATCAATGCAAGGTGCAATATGACTCCAGCAATGGTGTCGTCAGCGCAGGGGATATTGCGCCACCGGCGTCATTTCGATAGTGGGGAATTTAAAAGGGATTCAGGGGAAAACCTACTTGCCGTTTACAAAGACCGGCGGTGGGAGTTGTGCGAGTTTTTCTTCCGCTTCATTACGTAAGGCGTGTAATCCGGGCAGATGGGATGAACTCGGGCGATGCTCCTCAGCCCAGAGAATTCCCGCCTTAACAACCTCCAATGCCTCGGGATAGTGAGCGCTGTTCATTAAGGATTCAGTGGTTACACGGTAGCCCTCAAGTATGCGGCCCCGGAAAATAACACGGTAAAAATGAGTCAGGCTGTCCCCGCCGATTAATTCATTGAAGAATTCGCGCGAAAAGAAGATTGTACGCAAAATCACGTGATTGGCCGCATATTGAGGCAGAATGGATTCAAACAACGGAACGAGATTTCCATAAAGCCGGCGTGCGCGGCGCACCTGGCGAGGCAAATCGCGGCGGGCTTCGGTAATAATCTGCCGGTCAATTTGTCTTAAACCGCGTACCTTCCGCCCCCCCAACTCCTGTTCGTTTTCGGAGTAACTTTCGATCAGCCGTGCATTGTCGCGCAGTTTGTCGAGTTCGTGCCAAAGTTCACCGATCAGTTTGTCAAAGTATCTTTGAAACCGCCGGTCCACTCCCTCTTCATCCGCCACACGGTAGAGCATGTGGGAGAGATCCTTAAGAACGCGCAGGTTGCGTTCCAACAACCGGTCAACACGGCTATGGGAAAGATGCTCGGTCCGTTCATAAAGATCGAAGAGAGAATCGATGATATGGCCGGTCTGATAGAAGCCTTTGATAAAATCGACCCGATTGGCGTTCCGCCAGTTCTGATCGGTACCGTGTGTCATCGTTTCAACTCTTTCTGAATGGCCTGCATTACGGATTGCACGGTGATGGTGTTCATACAATCGGGATTCAGGTTACATGTTGTGAGATAACACCCCAAACAGTCAACAGTTCCCTGCAAAATTTGTCCTTGTCCATAGAGTTCAAGTTCGGCCGCAGATGTCGGCCCAACCAGACACACCACCCGGGCTCCGGCGGCCAAAGTCAGATGCAATCCTAATGTATCCCCTGTCACGACTGCATCGCAACGCGACAAAAAGGCGCAGAATTCCGGAATCGACAGTGAGCCGCCGGTGTCATAGGGCGGCACAGTGCAAGCGGCCAGCAATTGCGCCGCCTGTTCGCGGTCATCCGGGCCATAAAACAGGATGGGCGTTCCGCCTAATTCGTTTCGAATTTTCGATGTTAGTTCGGCAAAGCCGGAGACGGTCCAGACTTTTTTCTGCCAACGTCCGCCACCACCGGCATTCAGTCCAATCCATGGACGCGGCGCGGCCCGGAGGAAAGCACCGAAAACAGGATCGATGGTGTGGGAGGCATCTTCGAATGCCGGGCATGGAATCGGATATCGTCCACGGGGGAGCCCGAGCACATCGCACATCAAATCTTGGTAGGTATCGCGATTGGCTTTTTTAAGATCGTCCCAATGGCTCATGGCGACGATCTTTTCGCCACGAGCGTCAAAGGCATGAATTGCGCCGCGTGGTGTACGCCCGAATCCGAGCCGAGTGGCGCCCTTCAAGTTCATAGCCAGGGCAGCGGCTTCATCCGATAAATCCAGGCTGGCAATAACATCGAACTCTTCGGAACGAAGGATTTCCAAATTTACAGGAGTGAGCGCAAGAGGCCTGTCTATGCAGCCGATGGCGTTGAGGTACTCAAAAGAGGAAGGTTGGCTCAGCCATGTTACATGCAGGCCGGGATACATTTGCCGTAACGGTTCGATAAGAGCCGCTGTTCGCACAACATCGCCCAAGGCTCCTAGTTTGATTATCAGCAAACGAGTCTCAATCGGATCGTATTCGCCGCATGATTCGCAGACAGCGCCGTTCTGCTTATGCGGCAGGCATGGCCGGTCGCCGATATACTTGCGGCAATCGGTCTTTAGGGGACGAGACCAACCCACATCATCCATTATCAGATTCCCAGCTCGTTACGCGCCTTGATGCCCCAAACGTCATCATTCTTGGCGAGTTGCTTTAAAAGTTTTTTCGCATCGTCATCATTTCCCAACTTATGCTTCCCTAAGGCCAGGAAATAGGTTGCTTGGCTTTCAAGGTCACCGATGAGAGCGGGATTGGTGGATGGAAACTCACCGAGAAACTCCTGCATGATCGCGCAGACTTCCTCCCACTGCTGATCTTTCATTTTACGCATCCCCATCGACATAAGGCTATGCGCCCAACCAGCCAGAGCCTGATCACGTAAATCATTGGATACGTTTTTGCCATTAACAATATTGCGGTACTCCGCAATCGCTTCACGTTCAAGCTGACGGTCTTCATAACCCGATGCCACACGAAGCCGTGTTTCTAAATCACCGGGATTGGCTTTCATACGTTCCAGAGCCGCCTCAAACTCATCCATATCCTTTCTTGCGGTTTGGATACGCATGGCCAGAATCTTATGATCCACACGTTCCTGTACCCGGTTCCGAAAGAGCTCATTGCCTTGGAAATCGAAAAAGGCGACAAATGGAATCGCCGGAGAATTAAAGCGCTCCTTCCCAATCGGATTTTTGGTGACATCGATCTCTACTTTGATGAAATCCTTAAGTTGGGATTGAACGAGAGGACTGCTAAAGGTTTTCTTACGCAGGAGAACGCTGGAAATTGCGCCACGATCATAAAGGTGCAAAAGAACCGGCCGGTGAGTGGCCTTGCCTGCTTCGATGGCTTTGTCCAAATCATCCAGCCATCCCGGCATGATATCCTCTGTCGCCGATGCAGCGTAAACCCCAGAGAACAAAATGATACAAATAAGCCCGATGAGCCGGTCAGTCGAGGACTTCAGAGAACGGTAAGTGCACATTTCACTTTACCTCCATCCATACAGTAGCGTGTCGGAGATTCAACGCCAACATACCCATGCACAGCGTGGACACGCCGGTACACAAGTCTTCAGCCCGCCAAATGTGCGCACAGTACATTACGTTCCAAGAAGCGGTACGATCCATAGGTTAAAGGCAAGATGCCATTTCACGGCAGCCGGCCCTCATCCAAGGGAGAACCTGCCGATTATACGAAAATTCTTTTCGCCAGATGAGTTGTGATGGAGCAGTAAAATGCGCTTACGTGCCACAATTTTTATCCTCTTGGCCTGCACGCTGGCCTTCGGCCAGGAGGATAATCAACTAATCGAAATCCGCGCCAACGATTTCGTTTTTTGGATTTATAAAGAACCTTTGCGTTTTGTTTTATTCAACAAAGCGGGAGAAGAACTGACTTCGCAGGCCAAGCAGATTGTGCCTGGTGAGGATGAGATTCAATTGTCTTCGATCTGGTACGAAACAAGCAGGCGCGTGCATCACCTCACCAAAGTCTTGTCAATTGAGGATCGACAGCGTCAAATCACGGCCATCTGTGCAACAACAGAGGAAGGCAGAACCGCAGAAGTACGCATTCAGGCAACCCGTGCCAACGCCCTGCGCTTGGAAATCTCAATAATGCCGGGAGACGGTGTTCTCCAGACCGGGGACATCTGGCATGCCCATCCGGGCGAGCACTTCTACGGACTCGAAACCCAAATAAACGAAAGGGGCGACAGCGGCCCCGGAAGCACCATCAGCACGGACCATTTGCGCCGAATCGAAAGTCTCGATCTTCGCGGGTGGCGGCTCATGGGCGGGACATCGGTCTCTCAAAGCGTACGCTCCAGAAAGGCATCTGTTTCGGGAACATTCCTGACTTCCAGCCGCCGATTCGGTCTTTGGGTAGATGCGCAAACATGGGGCGATTGGGATTTCAGCGTAAACAAAGAAGATGAGTGGGTATTCGGCTTTGATGGCTCGGAACTAACCTACGAGCTTTATGCGGGCCGAAGCCTGGCTGAGGTTTTATCGCAATATGCGGGTGCAACAGGCGGTGTTATGAAACCGCCCATTTGGGCATTCGGTCCGCTTCGGATTGTCACACGCGATTCCAACTTGGCGGATATAGAAAAAGATGTTGTCAGAAACCAGCGTTTGCCGTTTAGCGGTTACATTGTGCCGGAACTTGAATCGCCGGATATGCTGGAACGCGTAAGCGAGAGTCTCCGGCCTTCGGGCGCGAATGTGGTTGTAGGGTGGCCAATCGGTAAACCGGCGTTTGATAGAAAATGGCTTCGAGCCGGACTGGGCGGCGTTTCTCTGACCGGCATTGGCTCCACTCTCGATGAGCAGCAAAGTCAGGTGGAAAACTTGACCAAAGAGCTCGATCCGCGTGACCGTAACGATTTTTTGTTTCTTTCGGATACGACCTATACCGGTTTGGCGGCTCATTCGGCCGTGCTGGAGGCGAATCCAATCGATAGTTTCAAGCGGCTTGACGAGGCCCTGGTTGCGATGCAGAGGGCCGCGCTTATGGGATATCCATTTTGGGCGGGGACCATTGCAACTTGGCCGGGGGATGACGGACCGGAAGCCATTGATCGGGCGTTGCAGGCCGGCGCGTTTTTCCCACTGTGCACACTCACCTTAAGTCCTCAAACCTCAATCGATAGTCAAACAAGTGAAATGTGCGAACGCTGGGCCGCGCTTCGCCATGTATTACAGCCTTACTTTTTTACTCTGGCCGGTGAGGCTGTTGAAATGGGCTGGCCGTTGATCCGTCCTTTAGTTATGAGCTACAGCAAAGATGGACGAGCAGGCGACCGTTGGAATGAGTTCCAGTTAGGCGATGCGCTGCTAATCGTTCCCATAACCGAACCAACGCATAAGACAGGTACACCGATAACGCGCACTATCTTTCTCCCCCCAAGTCTTTGGCGTCCATTATGGGCACTTCAAAGCCGCGTGAACGGAGGCACAATGTTCGAAGTCGAGGCGGCTCCGGACCAAATACCCATTTTTATTAAAGAGGGCTCTATTGTCCCCCTGCAGTCTCCTGCCGCGAACCATATCGAGGCGGTTGAATCCGTTCTCGGCCCGCTTGTTTTGATGGGAGACCCGCGTCTGCTTTTGTGGATTGTTCCGGATAAAAGCGGATCCGCCACGGGCGCTTTGTACGATGGCATGAAATTGAGAGATTTATCGTACGAAACCGAAATGGGAGAAGCCATTCTGAATCTGGAAAAAACAACCGAACCAATAGCGCTACGGATTCATACGGAGTCTCCACCGGCCGAAGTCGCTGTCGGTTCGAGCGATTTGCCCCGGCTCGGATTGAGCGAGTTGGCGGCATGGGATGAAGGCTGGGCATTCGATCCGGATAACCATTTGCTATGGGTAAAACTCGATGCCGGCGCCCGCCGTATTCGTATGGTCTACCCCTGAACGGTTGACGTTTGGAGGGAAGACATGTCACTCTGAGCGCCGTTCTTTGCTATAAAAACAGACAATCCATCGCCCAGACTCATATCGTTCTCGATTCGGGAAGACAGAGGATTGGGGCGAATCTGTATTCAAATGGGAGATTCACCATGCCGACACGCATTTACGTAACAAGACGAATTCCACAACCAGGCCTGGATTTGCTGACAGAAGCCGGATTTGAGGTTGAAGTCAGCCCGCATGACCGCGTGCTTACGCGTAAGGAACTTCTGGATGCGGTCAAAAATCGTGATGGCCTATTACCGTTGCTGACGGACGCAATTGATACAGAACTCTTGGATGCCGCATCCGGAGTAAAGATCGTGGCGAACTATGCGGTTGGTTTTAATAATATCGATATCCCCGAGGCCACCAAACGCGGAATCGCTGTTACGAACACACCGGGAGTTTTAACCGACGCAACAGCCGATACCGCATGGGCTCTCTTAATGGCAACAGCCCGGCGTATTGTCGAATCAGACCGGTTTACGCGAGAGGGAAAATTCGAGGCATGGGCGCCGATGCTGTTCTTGGGAGCCGATATCGCCGGACGAACATTGGGTATCATCGGACCGGGACGCATCGGTACGGCAATGGCCGAACGGGCGAAGGGCTTCCGCATGCGCATTCTCTATAGCGACACGAAACCCAGCCCCGAGTTCGAAAAAACGTTCGATGCCGAATACCGCGAATTGCCGGACTTGTTGCGCGAAAGTGACTTCGTCAGTATTCACGTCCCGCTAACTGAACAAACCAAACACCTAATCAGTGCAAAAGAACTTTCAATGATGAAACCGCACGCTGTGCTGATCAACACCGCGCGCGGACCGGTCATCGATGAAGCGGCCCTGGTTGAGGCATTGCGCGAGAAACGAATCGGCGGGGCGGGACTCGATGTTTATGAAGAAGAACCGAAGCTCTGTCCCGGGCTTGTAGAATTGGATAACGCCATCCTATTGCCCCATATCGGCAGCGCCACCATCGAAACACGTACCAAGATGGCGCAGATCGCGGCAACCAACCTCGTTGAGTTTTTTAAAGGCAACCGTCCGCCGAATCTCGTCAATCCTGATGTGTGGAAGGATTAAAAAGGCCCTTATTCTACAAAATCATTGGCATCAAGAACTACGCCGGGTCCGGCCATGCGTTCTTTGACACGCAGGTGATTCTGGGCTTCGCGGATCCTGCGCGTTTGCTGCCAGAATGAGAAGTCCTCTTCCGGCTCGCTCTCTTTCAATTCGCATGTGCCTTCGCGTTGGTTTATATCCAGCGTATAAGGCTCATCATGGCGCGAAAACAGGATTTCCGAAGTGCAGACCAATACAGTAACCGCCTTTACAGTCTTTTCCTCTAACGCCTCTCTTAACTCCGTAAGAATACGGGCAAGTTTGATCCGGAAAATCGCCGTATCCATGGCACTATTCGAGAAACTCTCAAGCTGTTCCTGACGCGCATTCTCGGCCACCTGAAGTTCTTTTTTGAAATTGGGGATGACTTCATGCAACTGAGCGATTTGCGTGTTGATCTTCACCAAATCCGTGCCGCGGATATTGCCACTTTTTTTTCTCTCTTCGAGAGCGGCAATTGCTTTGGGGATGGTTTCTTCGTATTGCGCGATTTTTTTGCGGTATTTCTCAATATGCTCATAGAATTCGGATAGAAGTGTGCTTGTATCACGCATGGCCCGGTCAGTGAGACCGTTGCTCAGAACCTTATAGGCCTGTTTGTGGGTACGCAGCCGCTCTGTGACTTTTTGAACGGTTTCCTGATATTTTGCGATGTTCTTGGGCTTAGCACGTTCTTCAATATTAAGATTATTGAGCGGCGCAAAGGCTTTTTTAACCTCACGTTCCGCTTCTTGATGGAATTCATTGTGCTTGCGCAAACCGGCGACCGCCAAATCGCGGTCGCTCATTTCCTGAGTTTCATCTCGTTCGAGATGTTTGCTGCTATGAAATCGAGGTTCAGCCATAACTTCTCATTCCTGATGATTACGCCGCTTAAAAATGCCGCATCCCCGCTTAGAAGTGGTTTCAAAACGCCTTTCCGAAAAAACAGGGCCATACCAAGCTGATGCGGAAGGTGCAAAAAACAGCGGCTCATCAGGAGATTCGCCCTCCCCTGACCATTTATGAGCCGGTGTTTTGAAACCACTTCTAAGCATAAATAGCACTATCCCTTGAGGCCGGTCAATGTTATTCCCTGGATGAAATATCGCTGTGCCATAAAGAAAAGCGCAATCACCGGCAGGGTCATTACAGTTGTTACAGCCATCAGCATGCCGTAATCCTGGCCTTGCACACTGGAGCGGAAGATAAACAATCCCAACGGAAGCGGGGCGATATCCATATCGTTGGTGAAAATCAACGGACCAAAGAAATCGTTCCATGTGTACATAAACTGAAAAATAGCGATTGCAGCCAGGGCCGGACGAATCAATGGCACCATAATCGTGGTAAACGTGCGGAGGTAGCCGCAACCGTCGATATAGGCCGCCTCCTCCAAATCACGCGGAATTCCAAGGAAAAATTGCCGCAGCAGAAAGATAAAAAACGGTGTGCCGAAAAAAGCGGGAATCCATAATGGTTTCAGTGTGTTATACCAGCCCAAGTATTTAAAAATCAGAAAAACAGGGATTGTCGTCACTTGAGGCGGAAGCATCATCGTTGATAACAGAATCAGGAACCATACTTCACGCCCCGGCCAACGTAACCGCGCGAATCCATAAGCAATAAAGGCACACGATAGCATCTGCCCGAGGACATTAAGCACAACCAAATAAACGCTATTCCAAATAAATCTATTAAATGGGAAAGCAGCCAACGCCAAGCGGTAGTTGCGGGAAAATTTGCCATAGATTCGCTCAGCCGGATTCGAAGGCGTCAATGTCAGAGTCAATCTAAATATTCCAGGTTCCATTGGACCGGACGAATCACCAACCGCCGGAATCACTTCATAGTCATAGACATCGCCGCGCACTCCGGGCCGGTGCATTTTGATTTCATAGAACTGATCCGAATCCAGCCAGACAGCGCGTTTCATCTGCAATTCGTATCCCGCCCCGGACAAATGCAATTTGACGCGATGGTGAGAATTATCGTATCGAAACTGCGCAGACCAGAACATCGGTTCACCGGTAAGTTCATCACTCCGGTAGAGCCGCGAACACGTATACGAATCTCCTTGTTTGAAGTCATAGCGAATTCGCTCGTATTGTTCGCCTTTTCGTTCAAGACTTCGCAGTTGAACACCATCGCTCGTTTGCCAAGGCCCCACAGGTTCCAGCGGAATATCAACCCCCTCATAGGTAACAACGCGGACCTTGCCTACAAGGAATTCCTTTCGCACTTCGTTCCAAACATTCCTTATCCGCTCCAAATCAAGCCTTTTAAAAAAGGCCTCCAGACGGCGGTCGTAAGGCGCATTCCATTCTTCAGCCGGAATCGAGGCCATCGTCCTTTTTAGGACTCCGTTCAACATTTCTTCCCGCAGAAGCGGTTCGTTCATTCCCCATTCTTCCCATGGTTCGATGCCGGATTCCTGCAATAGGGCCGACGCCTTTTGCCATACGGCGTCTTTAAAACGAGTGGCCTCATCGGCTTCCATATTCAACGGCACGGGGGGGAACGCAGATGGGTGAATATACGGGGAAGAATCGGTTGAGACAGGCAGTTCAGGAAATAATGTCGGCGGAAAGGCAAATAGTTCTTTTTCGCCTTTCCAGCTGGTTACAACAAGCCAATAGAAGGGGAAACTGAATATCAAGGAACCAAAAATCAGCGCAATGTAACGAAGAATAAGATCGCGTTTGGTGAATTCCAGCCCGGCCATCAGCGTTGCTCCCCTTCATAATGGACCCAACGCGGGGCCAGTTTGATATTCAGCAACGTCAAACCGAGAATAATCAAGAATAGAATCCATGCCATCGCGCTGGCATAGCCCATGCGCAGATATTTATAGGCTTGGTTAAAGATATAATAGACATAGAATAATGTGGCATTGGCGGGACCGCCGCTGGTCATGATGTACGCTTGGGCAAAAATCTGAAACGTGCTGATAATGCCCATAATCAAATTAAAAAAGATATATGGCGAAAGCATCGGCAGTGTAACATTGCGGAATTGCCCCCAATGCCCCGCTCCATCGATTGTGGCTGCTTCATAAAGATGGTTCGGAATGCCTTTTAGCCCGGCCAGCCAAATCACCATGGATGCCCCCGATCCCCAAAGCAACATGAGAATAATGCTGGGTTTCGCCCATAGTTCATCGGTCAACCAATTGGGCTGATAGAGTCCCAGCCAACCGAGGGCGATATTCACCAATCCCATGCGCGAATTGAGAATCCACAACCAGATCATCGAACTGGCCACAACCGGAACAATGGCCGGTAAATAGAAAAGCGTACGAAAAACCGATGTTCCTCTTTTTTCAATATTGACCAATAGGGCCAATGCGAGGCCAATGGCCAAAGAAAAAGGCACACCGATCATCATATAAATCGTATTGCCCAGCGAAATCCAAAAAACCTTATCTTGCGCGATCATTTCGATGTAGTTATCGAGGCCGACAAACTCGGCCGGATGCAAAACATCGAAATTGCAGAACGAGAGTACCGCTGAAGCCAGAATTGGGCCGCCCATGAAGACAATAAAGCCGAGGAACCAAGGCCCGACAAAAATGGCCGCCGCGAGAGCCTCTTTGCGCCGCGCCAAAGACAGAGGATTGCGCAGAAGATGAATTACCAGCGCGGCAATGGAAAGCAGTAATAAAAGAACGGCTATCATTCCCACCATGCGCCAATCCACTTGGGGATAATCTTCGTCGGAATAAATTTGATCGAGCCGCCGTTGAACATCGGCGGTCCAATAATCGAGCGCTTCTTGGGGGGAGCGATGATGGCGGAGTGCGTCTTCAGTCGCTTTTACATGGCTATCCCAAAGCAGCTGCCCGGCCGGAGTGACCGGACGGAACTTGCTGTACGGCATCAAATCCAAAAATGTCTGAAACGCAGTACGCAGGCTTTCCTGACGGGGGCCATATTGGCGAATCACCTCTTGCGCGACTACACGGTTGGCAAAAATCGGTGGAACATAAGGCCGGCCACGGCTGCGGTTATACGATTGTTGTGCGCGGGCCTGAAAGAGCGTGCCTTCCATAGAAACCAGAAACTGGATTAGCTTCCAGCTTTCATCGGGATGGCGTGCTCCCCGGGGAATCGTATAAGAATGTCCGCCGGACCATGTAACAGTCGGCATCCCTTCAGGCGAAGGAGGGGGAGCGATGCCGAAACGCATGTTCGGTTTGTATTGTGCGATTACCTGAAGATGGGGATCTTCAGAGATGCGCATAGCGACCTGACCGGTCAAAAATGCATCCTGCGCCTCGATTTGAAATGTACTTTCGAATGCATGCGCTTCTTCGCGTCCCCCTAGCATGTCGTATACATCGACTAAAAACTGTAAGGCTTCGGCGATTTTAGGATCATTGAGTGTGCAAGTTTTGCCATCGGGAGACATAAACCGTCCGCCGTTCTGCCATCCGAATAGATAAAGCCAGCTGTTGCCCCAGAGAGGCATAAAACCGGCTTGGACCAAATGTCCGTTTTTAAACTTGCTAATAATCTTGTTGTATTCTTTCAGTTCCTCCCATGTCTTCGGCGGTCTGGCCTCGCCATTTTCATCAACCAGGTTATTTCGCTCGAGAATATCTTTGTTGTAATAGAGGGCGCGGCAATCAGTACGATTGGGAATTGCATAGACTTTGCCCTCATAGGCCGCCTCTTGCCAACACGCGGGATAGAATTCATCTTCGCGAATCGGGGCATTAGAGTTTTGTGACGCCGAAATGAAATCATCCAAGGGCATAAACGCGCCACGTGAAGCCCAGTCGCCGATTGAGAAACGGTCTTGTTCCATGATATCCGGCGGCGCCCCGCCGGCCACACCACACATAAGTTTTTGAGTATCCATGACACCCTCGGCGCCAAGGGTGGGAATAAGCTGGACGTTAATACGGATATGTGGATTGCGGCGCTCGTACTCGCGCAATGCGCGTTGAAAGCCGATGGTTCGGGGTGAAAGATCGCCTACCCAAAAGTGTAATGTGATTTCATCCTGGGAATCCCCGCCGATAGGTTCGCAACCAGGCTCCCAAGGCGAGGAAAACCCGATGACAAAAAACATCCCCAAGAAAACAATCCAACTGTACCGGCCCATATCCATATCCTAGACTTCTCAGAAAGACTAAAGCAGGTCATAAAGATAACATATCTAGAAGCACCAAGTGAACTGTTATGTAACTCGGTCTTCTCAATAGACGATTTCTTTTTTTCAATCTCTAATGGGACGATAGGCTATAAACATGGATATGCAGATTGAGAAAGATGGCCCGCGCACATGCGTAGAGCTGATTGGAATCCTTAAGAAAGACGATGCGCGTCAAGTTTCGAGCGCTTTAGAAGAAATCCCCGCAACGGGTTGCACGGAACTTGTGATCAATTGCACAAACCTGGCCGCCATTTCCTATGACAGTGTGGGTTACCTGGTCTCTACATTGGAACGCCTGAAAAACAGACGTGTTAAATGCATCGTACGCGGGGCCAATCCGGTAGCACTAAAAGCGCTCCAAGCGGGGGGCTTGGGGCGGGTCGCCAGACTGGAATAGGCGCCTCCCGGTTTGCGGAAAGCCATCCTGCCGACGAGTTCAAATCACGGCCACACCGACGTCATCATGAACGCTTGATTTACAGTGGTAATACCCTTTGAAATCCGTTACCATGGATAGGTTACACCTGGTGTAATATCGGGTCGGAAATTGATGTGGGGTTGAAAGTGCGGCAGAAAGGATCGTCTATCCTAAGCCGGTCGCCGGTAGGAGTTATGTGCCCGGGCCAAAGGCCGTGGTCTTCTATTGCTTTGGCTGCCGGGCTGGTTTTTGTATTTCTCTCCTTTGGACCCCTGCCTTCATACGCTCAAAGCGTCCTGTTTGTTGATAACGAATCCCCGGTGGCCATCCCTGATGGCACCGGCAGCGTCACAAGAACGATCACAATCCCCGGTGACGCCGCCGTAGCGGATCTTAACGTCGGGGTCACCATCACCCATCCCAAAGTCGTCGATCTCGAAGTGAGTGTGATTGCGCCCAGCGGACAACGGGTCATCCTCCACAACCGGGCTGCCTCCAGCGAACCGGACTTGGTTGTGGTCTATGACACGGACCGGGCTCCGGCTGAGCCATTGGCGAACCTGGTTGGTGTATCGTCCTATGGGGAGTGGCAGCTCGAGGTGGCTGATTGTTTGGTTAACGAAGCCACCGGATTATTCGAGGGGTGGTTCATAGAAATGGAGCCTATCGAGGTCTCCTATACACCCACACCTTCCCCCCTGCCGACCTATCCCGTGGTTTTTGACCGGCATTCGTCATTCACACTGGATGCGGACTTACAAGACCTTGCGGTCGCCGATGTCAATTCGGACGGTTTGCCGGATATTTTGACCGCACACGGCCAAGGGGGATTTCTTCGACTTCACTTGGGAGATTTGGGCAAGGTGGTTTCGCGGCCACAGCCCGTATCGCGATGGCATCTCCCCGCTCCCTTTCAATCGTGGATTTGAACCAGGATGAGCGTCCGGATTTGATCGTCAGCACAATGTCTTCACCCGGCGTTTCAGCCGGTTACTTGCGCCTCCTGGGAACCATTTCCGGCGGTTTTGAGGTCCAAGATCAGCATTCAATCACGAACAATACACCCCCGCTATTAACCGGAGATTTCGACGGCGATGGTTGGCTAGATGCGATTTCGGGCCTGCCGCCTCAAGTGGTCTATGGAGCGGAGGCGGGATGGGAACAAGCAGGAAGTTTGGATACACGGGCCAATTTGGTCGTGGCCGGTGGCGATACAAACCGGGATGGCATTGATGATGTCTTGATGGCGCTCTCAGGCACTAATAATTACAGAGATGCGATCCTGGCGCTTGGCGCTCCTAACCGGAGTTATAGTTCCCGTGTCTCAATTGCCAGCATCATTCCGCCTGCATTCGGCGGGTACGATGACCTCGACGTCGATGGTTACGGTGATCTTTGGATGGCCGGGCAAACCACATCCAACTGGAGGTGGATCCGTGTATTTAACCGTGAAGGAGGGGGACAAATCAGTTCCCTGGTTTTGCCGATAAACAGCGCTCCGGTTCATGCATCCACGACCGATCTCAACCTCGATACCAAACCCGAACTGCTTTTAATCATCAATGGTCAACCGAGAATATTCTCATACGATTACGGAACCGGTGGAATTTCTGAATTGAGCGGTCTCCCGCCGGAAAGCGCGGAAGGTGAATTGGTTCGGTTTATCGCTGAAGATTTCGACCAAGATGCCGTAACCGATCTTGGCGCGGTCTATAGTGACGATCACATGGAGATTTGGCTTCGGAATATCCCCGAAGGATTCCATTCACCAACTCCGACTCCAACCTATACGCCCACAAATACTGCGACTCCCACGGCAACACCGACCGATACGCCTACAGCCACTCCCACTTTTACACCATCCAATACCCCGACTCCGACAGCAACGGCCACGCCGACTCATACCCCGACTCCCACGCCTACCCACACGCCTACGGCGACACCCACGCCAACACCCGAATATGAATTGGGCGATTTGAACAAAGACGGGATAACCGACTTCCACGATCTTTTGCTATTCGAAGAATCATGGCAGAAGGCCCGGGGGCAGGAATAAGAAGAGCGGGCAGGCATATCCAGTTCATCGCACATCTCTACGTTAATTACTCATTCTAATGGCAAATTCCAGATTTATTGATCCATCTGTGATAGATTCCTATAGAGGCAGGTGATTCAATCAATCGGTTTACGGAAATAGCGGAGTCGGCCTGCTGGGGGGAAGTCCAATGGGTGGCGGATTCTATCCTGGTGTAAAATTTCAAATTACTATTTTTGTTCTTTTATCGGGAATTTTCTTTCAAGGTTGTTCCGATTCAAAGCCGGAGACAATTGACATCTCACAACCGTCTCCAACCGCGGTCATCGCACTAACGACCGTAACACCTACGGCGACCCCTTCTGGACCGCCCTCTCCAACCGCCACAGACACACTCCCGCCCGAATTTCCAAGCCCGGTTCCAACACCCCAAAGTTTTCATATCACCGGCAAGTTCATCGGTGAAGATGCACATTCCATTGCCGGACAATTGATTTGGACCCAGGACGCAGAACGTCCATGGTGGTCGGATAATACCGAGCCGGTAACCGGAACGATTGAAATCGATGGTTTAGACTTTGCATTCGAGGCTCCCGCGATTGGCGATTACCTTATCGAAACCAAACTTGCCGGTTATGCTCGGATAATTCACTCGATCTTGGTCGATGGAGACCGGGACGACATTGAAATACGTTTGCATCCCGCGGCAAGTATCTCAGGCCACATACAACAGGTTATCAACACACAACCACTGCCGGGCGCTGAGGTTCTCATAGAACCAATGTACGTGCCCCAAGGGCAGTTGGGCAGATACGCCACATACGAAGGAGAAAAAGTCACAACGGACATAGATGGATACTTTTGCGCCCAGGGGCTATTGCCGGGTGTTCCACACAAACTTTCGGCTTCCATTCCATCTCACGTACGCAAAGAGATAGAGAACATAACTCCTCCAAAAGAGAGTCTGGATATCTTTCTGAATCCTGCGGGAAAGATCACCGGGACGGTAAGAAACGCGAAGACCGGGGAGCCGCTACCCAACGCTACGGTTTGGGGCGGAAGTGACAAGTACTTGGCAAAAGTCATTACCACAAGCGATGAAACCGGAAGATACGTACTATCGGGATTCGGAAACGAAACGGTTCATATCGTGGCTCAAACTCAAGATTTGATTCTTACGTACGAGTCAATTGAATGCCCTACAATCAAGACCATTCAAGGTGAATGCATTGATAACGTTGATTTAAATTTGGATCGAGGTTTCACATTAAAAATTCAGGTTGCCGATAAAAGAGGCCGTCCTATTCCGGGAGCAAAAATACAAGTCGCAATGGGCCCGGCCATGATACCGGAATTCCAAAAAAAATTAATTAGCCCATTTCAGTTGCCTCAAACCGCCGTCGCAGACCGGAAGGGCGAAGCGATTCTAAGCGGCCTAACGGGCAATCCTTATACTGCAGAAGTCTATTATCCAGGCCACTCGTGCGTTCCCCTGGATGTGTTTTCCATGATGCCCGTACCGGGCTTAACCTTCGAAAAACAAGCCATCATGACCGATGAGTATTTCATCGCGGGACAGGTTCGCAATTCCACCGGCGCCCCCATCGCCGGAGCACGTATTATCACGGGCCGTAATGTGGGACATCAACCCACAATCTATGATGTATGGACACAAACGGATGGTACTTTCCGAATTGGCGGATTGGTTGAAGGGCAGGCGGCATTGCACATTTTTCATCCGGGATATGCTCCCGCAGAAATCGATGCCGAAACCGGACGTGAAGATATCGAAATCGTTTTGCGTGACGGCGCAAGCATTGAAGGAAAGGTCATCGATGCACTGAACCGCCCCGTTGCAGAGATTGAAGTTAAGGCTGCGTTAAAACTTGAACATAACAACTGGAAAACAAGAATTGAGGGCTGGTATAACCCCGGCCTAACATGGAGTGAATCGGACGGCTCATTTGTAATCGACCATCTCGAAAAAGGTGAATATGAAGTCCGCGCGCTTACGGAAGATAAGATATCCGAATCCGTTTCATGCGAAGTGAATTGGAACTCCCATCGCAAAGATGTCGCACTTCAGCTGCACAACAAGTTGAGCGTTGAGGGGCGCGTTACCGACAAAGAAACTAACGAGCCAATCCCCGCCGTGACAATCACCCTGAAACGACAGAGGAATAATAGAAATTCGGATTTTGAGGCAGAAACTGCTGCTGATGGGAAGTATCAATTTCAACGGCTTCTGCCAGGCTATTACATGCTGATGGCCCTGCCGCCCGCTCCTTATCTGGAAAAAAATTATATAGAAGATAGGAAATTGCAGTTTGAATTAAAATCTGAAGACATCACCGGATTCGACATCCAACTGGAAAAAGGCGGAACGGTGCATGGGCGTGTAATCGACCAACAAGGTAATCCCTTACCCGGTATTATCATGACCGCCGTGACATCCGGTTACTCACCGATGCTGAGTACCAAATCCGACACATTGAATCTAAGTGGCGATAATGGAGAATTTACGCTCACAGCGGTTCAACCCGGCGCAAGTATCAACGTGGCGGGTATATCGGAAAAATATGCTCCCGGACTATCGGAACCGTTCGATCTGCCTGCGGGTGGAACAGTCGAGGGGATTGCCGTGACATTGGGGCCATGGGCATCGGTCACAGGTACAATTCAAAATGATAAAAGTGAGCCATTGCCAAATGTGATGGTTAACGCAAATCCGGAAAGATCCGATTTGTTTGCAGGCAGACAATTCGACCATAGTTTCTCCAAGTTTCTGAATGATCGCGCGGTTTCAGGAAATGATGGCCACTACCGGATCAACCGCGTTGCACCTGGGAAAGCCACTCTCTATTTATCTCGTTACGCTTCTCCTCAAGAAGAAAAATCGATGGGATTTCCGCTCTATTCACCCGCCAAGCGCGAAATCGAATTGGCCGCTGGCGAGACAATTGTAGAAGATTTCACGATTACAGAGACGCCACTAAACGGTCGCATATCGGGTACGCTGATGACCTCCGATGGCGTACCACAAAATGGAGTTTCCATCTGGGCAAGCCAAACTCCCTATGGATCGGAACCAGGCTCGCAGGGAAAAACAGAATCGCAAGCCGATGGTTCATTTAGCATCGAAAACCTGGTCGAAGGGAAAGCGTATTTGCTTCACGCAACATTTGAGAATGAAGAAGGGCGGTTTTCTATCGACGAATTTCGCACAACAGCATCTCAAGACGGTGTCGAACTGGTATTAGAGAAAAAAGCCGGACGGGGCACTCTGCGTGGCGTCGTTAAAAACGAAGCAGGCAGCATCGTTCCCAAATTCCGTATCCGCTTTGAAAATGTAATCGGTGAGAGCGATTATGAAAAGCCGGTCTATCGTGAAGGCGAGGAATTCATCACTCCGGATGGTACGTTTGAAATCAAAGATATTTACGAGTGCCAATGCGATGTCGTGGCCGTAGCGGATGAAATGCGGGGTGTTCAAAAGAGCGTAAAAATCGAAAGCGGCCAAGAAACCGAAACGATTGAAATTATTGTCCAAATGGGGGGAACCTTATCGGGAACCGTGACCGCCAACGGCCAACCGGTACAGGGCGCAAAGATTGATGATTTGGGCTCCGGTATTCCTTTATTCAGAATCAAGCCTGTCGAATCGGACAATTATGGGAAATTCAAAATCGAAAATATCCAAGACAAGACCATTAGTTTGCTGGTTAGGCATGACGAGTACGCACCGGAGACTGTCGAATCAATCGATTTAAGCGGCGGAAGCGCTGAAGTTGAAATCGAACTCAATACAGGCGGCGCCATTGAAGGCCATGTTTACGACGGTCAAGGTAATGTGGTAGCCGGTGCGGAACTGAATATTCATAACAGAAGACAGGATATAAACGAATCGGCCAATACCGATGCAGATGGTTACTACCGAATCGAAAAGTTGCCCCCCGGCGGATATACGGTCAGTTACGGAATGAATCTAGAACTGGCTGGTGAGCGAGGATTGGCCGGATCGGGTACAGGCATTGTGCGCGAAAACGAAACCACAGTCATCGATCTTGGAAAAGGAGAGGTAACGCTCTATGGCAAAGTCATCGGCCAAGAACAACGACTGGAAAGATGGTATATCTTGGCAACACCCGTACAGTTCAGTATTTCACAAATGGGCTTACGTGGAATCGTGAAGACTGATGCGAATGGTGAATATCGCCTAAGTGGAATGCAAACCGGCGAATATATTGTGTCGGCGGTGTTGCACAATCAGCAAGGCGGCTACCCGCCCACCCAACAACAGATCGATTGTTCAGAGCCGGGGGAATACCGCCTGGATTTCACAATCCCCGAAACGGCATTTTCCGGTCAAGTCATAGATGAACAAGGCAAGCCAATTGCACAGGCTCAAGTCCATTTGCGGCTGTTGGAATCCCAAAATCATTATCTGATACCATCAAGCCAAAGCCAAATTACCGATGAGAAAGGCGTTTTCCGGTTTTCCTCTCCCATGCCCGGACGATATTATCTGTTGGTTCGTGCGCCGGACTACGCCCGTCATGAAGAAGAACTTCAGATCGTAGCAAATCAGCCCATCAACGATTACCGGATTGTATTGCAGGCTAACGCGGGCACGATTGCAGGCAGTGTGATATCACGAGACGGGAGTCTTATCCCGGCAATTGTCAATGCTTATGCCATTGAGCCTGCACAAGAAAGAGAGATCGTCCCACGTATGGAAAACCTAGTACCCACCAATCCTGATGGTTCTTTTCAAATTAAGAATCTCCCGCCGGGCCGCTACAACATGGATGTTAAACCTCAAGCCAGGTATGGATATGGATACGACATGGGCATGGGTGGCGCGTCCATGCAGATGCCTCGATGGATTCCCAAAATCATTGAGGCCATTGAAGTACGAAGTGGTGAAACAACGGTTATTAACGTTGAGCTTGAAGAGAGTAATCCAATAGCAATTTATTTATTTGGAGAGGATGGCAGCACAATTCAATTTATTCCAAACCGGCCGGTTTCGGAATTCGGTTTATTCATAACGCTTACCGGTCCGAATGGGGTAACCGAACTTTCAAACAAACCGTTCCAATCACCCATGCTGACTTATGGACCATCGGGCAGTTATACGTTGCGAGTGCGTCAAAAGGGATATCAAGAATATATGGAAAAATTCGAGTTACGCGAGAACGGACAACATGTTTCGCAAATTGAATTCGTTCCGGCCCATTAGCAAAGACCGGTTTTTGAATATTGACGAAATTGCAGATTTCGTATCCGATCCGTTTCTGATTGTTGCTTCGGGAAAGGTGCCTGTTCACACAATCCCGAACACTTCGCGTTTTCTTTCCAAGTAATAGAGATAATCATCGAAGGAAATATCCGGCGGGGTGCGGTGGTCGATATGCGGCACAAAGTACCCTTCTTCGACTAAAGGTCTCAGCCGTTCGATTTCCTGGTCAATAGACTCCCGACCGCGCGAAATAGCCACTTTATCGACACCGCCGCAAAGTCTCATTTCCCGGCCAAAGGTTTTGCGCATCCATTGCGGATCCGTACCGGCGTGGATTTCAACCGGAAACATCACATTGACTCCCGCATCCAGCCAATGCCCAACGAGTTCATGGATACACCCATCGCAATCGACCAACACAATATCGCAGCCGTACTTGCGTAAGGTTTCAGTGATCCGTTTGTAGCGGGGAACCATAAGAGACTTGAAATGGGCGGGTGAAATCATCGGCCCGTTCTTGAAACACATGTCCTCCCAGATCATGCAATAATCGAATTCCACAGTCGGGCCAATTCGCTCCAACAACGCAACCACCAAATCCGTGACAGTCTCCATGGCATCTTCAATCACCCATGGATCGTCATAAAGCATCATGGCCGCGCCCTCGAATCCCGCCAAGTCGCGTATCCAGCCATAAAGACTGCCACCGGATATGCCCAGCGGCGTATCGCGGTTCTTCCATTCCGCCGCGCGTTGTTCCCAGTCTTCGGGAATCCGTCCAGGCGTATCGGGATCGAAACGTTTTTTTAGTTCCAACCAACTTTTTTTGTCGTGAATCGGGAATTGGATAAACCGGGGGATACTTGAGCTGCCATCGGTAAAAACTTCGCAAATGGCTCCGTTCTCTTGGCGCACAATGACCCGGTCCCCGTGGTCTTCGAGCGTCTCCGGCTCGAACGCGGGCAATAAGCCCATATCTACCGGCGCGGTTCCCCAGCCTTCGATATCAAAAAAGATTTCCACATCACGGCCATAGGGATCGGTCAACGAAGCGGGCAAGCCTTCACCATGCCACCGCTCAATTGTCTCGTGCCAATAGCCGAATTCGATATCGGGAATCCTGTCGGCATGTCCCTCACGGAAAGTCTTTAGCCAGCGTTCCCGCTGGGTCATGTTTCCACGTTTTTGCAGACGCAGGGGCTCGTGTGTTTGGGTCATGTTCCTATCCATTCATTGCCGATCCGGCCAAACCGGGTATATCGGCATTTCATCGGTTTGGCGAGCGTACCACGCTGCAGCAAATGATGCAGCCAAAGAAGAGGCCGAAGCATTGAAGTGGATTGGAACGTTGCCACCGGACATCGTGTTATGGACTTGGCATCGGGCACGGCGGTTAGTAGGATCAAACTCACCTCGAGGAGATTGAAAATGATTCGACGCGCTTCGATCCTATGCACACTTGGAACCATTCTGACGATGTTCATTGCGGCCCCGCTTGAAAGCACAGCGGCGGTTCCCCGCCCTGAGCATCCCCGTCCGGATTTGCGCCGGGAAACCTGGCTCAATTTGAATGGGCGCTGGGATTTTGCATTCGATCCAGGCGATCAGGGAACGAAGCAGGAGTGGTTCAAGCCGGACAGTGAGGCGTTCGATCATACGATCCTGGTTCCTTATCCATGGGAAAGCCCACTTTCCGGAGTTGAGTGCCCCGATTACAAAGGCGTGGCCTGGTACCGGAGAGCATTTGAAGTTCCCAAGAACTGGACAGGCAGCAGGATTTTCATCGTATTCGGCGCAGTCGATTGGGAATGCCAAGTCTGGGTTGATGGAGTTAAGGCCGGTGAGAACATCGGTGGATATACACCTTTTGAAGTTGAATTGACCAACAGAATCGAGCCCGGTCAAACCCATACAGTTGTGGTCCGTGTGGTGGATTTTACCGAACACACCCAACCGGTAGGAAAGCAAGTCAATTGGTACACACGCACAAGCGGTATCTGGCAGACCGTTTATCTTGAGGCACGCGGCATAGCCTATATTGAGAAATGCCATTTCATACCCGGCGTCCGTGAAGGCGAAGGCGATACAAACCGGCTTGATAACATTAAAGCGCGTTTCGCAATCAATGATGCTCAGCCGGGCGATTTATTGGTCATCACTTCTTCATCCGATCCCGAACAAAACGCGGTGGATGAAGATTCAACCTACCAAGCCCAATTTCACGATGACATTGCGATTCCTGCCGAGACGGCGGGAGTGACGGATACCGAGATCACGCTTGATGATCCGCAATTATGGTCGCCCGAGTCACCGAATCTTTATTTTGTGCGCGTTGAACTTCAACGCGATGGAATCCCCCTAGACAGTGTCACAACCTACTTCGGTCTTCGCGACATTGCCGCCAAACCGTTCCGCAATAGTTCGCGCGCAAATGACCGGGGGCTGTTTGAGTATGTCTATTTGAACGATGAGCCTATTTACTTGCGGGGAGCATTGGACCAGAGTTTCCACCCCATGGGCGTCTATACATGGCCGGATGACAACGCTATTCAATACGACCTCGATAAAACGTTGGAGTTCGGTCTTAACTTCCTTCGAATGCACATCAAGATCGAAGAACCGCGTTTTCTTTATTGGGCCGACCGAAAAGGCGTTCTTTTGCAGTGCGATCTGCCCAGCTTTTGGAAATGGTCGGAAGAGTCCAAACAGCATTTGGAAACGCTATTCGACCGGGTTATCGACCGCGATATGAGCCACCCTTCAATATTTTCATGGGTACTCATTAACGAGACTTGGGGCTTGGAAAAGCACGACACCAAAGAAAGCCAAGAATGGCTGCGCGAATTTTATCACCGGGCCAAGAAGACCGATCCATCGCGTTTGATCGAGGATAATTCACCCTGCCGTTACGATCATGTCGAAACGGATTTAAACAGCTGGCATTTCTATATCTTCGATCCGAAAAAGGCGAAGAAACACATCGACGATCTCGTCACAAAAATCTTCCCCGGTTCCGAAACCAATTATATCGGCGGTAACAAACAGGGGACGGAACCTTTCTTAAACAGCGAATACGGCGGAGTCAGCGCCGGAAGCGGCGACCGCGATATCTCTTGGTGCATCCATTACCTGACCCAATACCTGCGCCGTCATGAAATCATCTGCGGTTTTATCTACACCGAGTTGCAGGACATCGAATGGGAACATAACGGTCTGATGAATTACGACCGGAGCGCAAAGGTTTTCGGTTATGATGAGTTTGTGCCTTTGCCGGAAGATGAGTCACCGTTTAACGTAGCAGACATTTTCGAGGAAAATTTCTTAGGAACCGATTTAGATCCGCTGCACGTTTGTGAGCCGGGGCAAACTCTTGAAATCCCCATTTGGCTGGCGCGTTTTGATGAAGTCGAAAGCGGGATTGTTAATGTGGACGGCAGATTGACCGGCATGACGGTTTTAGGCGAAACGGTCGACATTCCCCTCGAAAGCATCAGTCATAGAATCGACCGGCGGGGGGTGCATAATCTCGGCATCATGCAAGCTGTCTTGCCTGATATGCCCATGGCCGGAGTTATCGGAATCCGATGTGCGGATCGTACCGGTGAAACCGTCGCCCGCGGATTCGCCACATTCCAAAGCCTTAGAAACGACGCGCCACGCAGTGAAGCCGTGGATGCCAAAAAGTTTGTCCGCCGGTGGCGTCCAAACGATTTGCTGATTCAAGACGACAGTTCAAAAGACTTGGAAGTCGTATTGGATGGATGGAAAGTCTCCAAAGAAGGAGCAGCTCAATTGGCGTATGAAATCCTCTTGCCGGAAGAAGTCGTTGCAGCCGGTATTGGCGGTATCCAATTTACAGCGGAGCTTGGAGCGCGCGCCGGGCGGGGCAAAATCGATTGGTCTTCGCGAGCAAAAGAGGGCGATTATCCGCAAACGGAAACCTCCAAACGTTGGCCCAGCAAAGTGCTCGTTAAAATGAACGGACGTATTGTCGGCTCTGCCTATTTGGATGACGATCCTGCGGATGTCCGGGGCTTTCTTTCTAATCTCACAAATGAGCATCCCAGTTCATATGGCTACTTAACAACCATCCGAGTTGGGAAAGAGGATTTAGGCGCACTTGAAGAAGACTTGAGGAAAATGCCGATTATTCGTTTGGAGTTGGTTGTTCCCGAAGGCACACCTGTAACCGGCGGACTTTCTGTTTATGGCGAACGGGCCGGACGTTACCCAATCGATCCGCAGATCGTGATTGAAACCAAGAATGAGGTGGCGAATTAAAAAATTAGCCGGTCTGTAAATTGAGTTGCGAACAATTTGCAGACCGGCTTCCAATAACCATTTTCAATTTTACATAATGCGTTCGATAACAACCTTTTGATTCTCTTCAAGGTGACCTGCCTCAAGAATCCCCTGTGAGACCCACACGTTATCTCCTTCAGCGGTCACAGCCGAAAGACGCGCCGGACAAGAACGCAATCCGCCCAACCACCAACGCCGGTCGGAAATATGCAGCATATCCTGCGGATCGGCATTGAGCCGCGCCTTCGCCGATTCGGGAACTGCGATTTCATTGGCGGCGGTTAATGCATCGTTCAATTTCACGGTTAAATAAACGGGTTTGGTGGGACGGTCATTAGGCTCCGCGCCCTTAAAGAGACGTTTGAATTCTTTTTCGGAACCGATAACCAAACCGCTTTGGGGGGCGCCCCGGTACGGGAATAAAAGCGTCATAATGATTCCGATTCCGGTACAAACAACGACGCCATAGCAAGCCCGCATGTATTTAAAGCCTTTAAGACCCTCACCGGCCTGCTCGACACCATGCGAAAACGGCGCGATTACTTCCGGAAAAAATATTGAGATGATCATGGCGACACTGCCCAAACCAAGCACCGCCACACATGCTTGTTTGGAGAATTTTTTCCACATGGCCCCCATCACAATCGCCACAATCATGGGCGGGGTAATGGCCGCCGTGAAGCCGGCATGAGCGTCATAGATCGTTTTGAAAGAGCTAAACACCGGAACCAAGATGATACCGATCAGCACCGCTATAACGCTGATAATACGGGCAACCCATAAATAATGGGCGTCGCTCTTGTCCGGCAAAAACTTTTGGTACACATCGTAAACAGATATCGCGGCTACGGCATTGATAAGCGTATCGACTGTCGACATTAACGCGGCTGTTAAAGCGGCCATAACGAAACCGAAAACGCCCGGAAGATGAATCAGAGTACGGGCAGCGGCCGTAAACGCATAGGAATTATCAATCTTGCCATCGGGTCCGGTCATATAGGTATCGACGGCCGCGCCCATTTCACCACCCGCTTCGTGCATGGCACGGGCCAAAAGACCGGCATTGCCAACAGCGATGGCCGCCAAAGGCATGAGCACCAGCAAAACCAAGATAACCGCTTTACGGCCTTCTTTGGCGCTACGCACACAAAGAAAACGCATGATCAAACCTTGGTTCATAAACCAAAAGGCCATCGAGGAGCCAAAGGCATCCTGCCAGTAAACATTCACAAAGTTGACACCGGAACTGGGACGATTGAATTCAGCCAAACCGAATCGATATCGTTCAGGCAAAGCACTCCAGAAATCACCCAATCCGCCAAATGCGCATACTCCCAAAATCAGAATTAGAAATCCTGCGGTCAACAACAATAGTGCCTGGAACAGATCGGTCATAACCACCGAAGTCTGACCTCCGGCTGTCACATAAATGCCCGCCACAATGGCCGTAACCACAACCGATGTCATTACCGGCCATCCAAGCAAAGCGGTCACGGCCTTGCCCAATGTATAGAGATTGATGCCGATATAACTGACCAAATAAATCAGAATAATGGCGGTCGCCAAATGCCGGGCCACAGGACCGAACCGCCGTTCGAAATATTCAGGAATCGATTTCACACGGGAGTAATAAATAATCGGCAACCAGGCCAGCATCCAAACCGGCATCCATTGCCAATCATTGGTATAAGTCTGAGAACTCGCCAGACCATAGGTAAAGCCTGCTTCGCTGTATTTAATGAAGCTATAGGAGCCGACCACCGTTGCAATGCATGAAAAGGCGATCAACCACCATGAAAAACGCCTTCCACCGAAAAAATAGTCAGAAGTGGAACGTGCGTAGCGAGAAAAGAAGACACCAAAGGCAACGATTGCCACGAAATAACCAATGATGACGGCCTCATCGGCCAGGGGAAGAATCTGTTCCTGCATGGCTTACTCCCCCACAAACGGAAAGACAAACTGCAAAAGGCCATGCACCACGGCATACAGCAGCATTCCCGCAATCAAAATCACGAATGTTTTCTTCGTTTCGCGTTCACGCAAATCCAATGCGCCCGCCGCCCGGGCGGCAAACAGCGAAGCAGCCATAATGAAGGCCCCCATCCCATACTGATACAAATAGGGGGTAATCAAAGCCGTATCCATACATATACTCCTTACGTTTGGTCCATACGCTGACTGCAATCATAAACCACACGCGCCGCCCTGTCACCCGGGGGAAATTCCACAGTTCCGAAAGCCGCATCCACCCAATTGCCGGGGGATTGACGGAGCATATGACGGGCAAAGTTTCAGTTTTGCCGAAGTAGTGGATTCTTTCCATCCGGCTGAAGGCTGAATAGAGCCACTGAAACCGGAGGCCGGTCCGGATACTCCTTCCGGGCGGGTGGTGGCCCAAGATTGAGCCCATGCAGCAGATACCATTCCGCAAGTCCCCAATAATTGGCGACTTACAAATGTAGCGTTCAAAGTGACCTATAATTACGAATTTTTTATTGACGCTTTTGAATTCTCTTTGCTATAGTATAGACGACTGGGTTTTGTGTTTCATTTAACAAATTCGCACTTGGGAGAACTAGACCATAGGAGGGTAAGCCATCACGCAAATCTCAAAACAAAGAGTAGATATAAAGCGAGCGCGGCCTCAAGGTTTTTCAAGGCGCTTGTTCGATACATTCATGGGTATGTTGGATGCTTGAGAGTAGTTAATTCCATCAAGGGAGCATGTAGAAAGGAGGGAGGAAAAAAATGAAAGAAAAAAAACATTGGTTATTCTCGATACTATATATTATCACGTTTACTGGTTTAGATGGTGTTTGCGGCTCGGAACCCTATGCCGTGATAAACGAGCCGCTCGGACATTATGTATTCACGAAAAATGGTGACCGGATATTAACGCCTTATGGCTCAACTGGCGTCTCAATCTGGGATACCGGCACAGGCGAGCGCATAAGGCATTTCTATCCCCTTGAAGGAAGGGAGAGCGATGTTCTCGCTGTGGCTGCCAGCCCGGATGGAGAAACCGCCGCCGCGCTTTCAATCACTGAAGTCATCATCTTTAACATGGATTCGGGAAACCTGATTCGAAAGATTGGCCTGAATTATTCAGGCGGCGATTATTCGTATGGCGCAATCGCCTATTCGCCAAGCGGGAAATATCTTGCCGCAGCCGGCAAGGAGGATACCAGTGTATTCGATCTCCAAAGCGGCGAAGTTATTTTTCAGCATTCTTTCGAGTTTTCTGCGGTAGACAAACTGCAGTTCTTTCCCGACGGGCGCAGGCTTTATGTCGAAAATGCCGGTCAGTTTCTGATTTTCGATATTTTCGAAAAACGGCTTGTATACGATTTCAACTTATCAGCGGATTATCGTTCACCATTCCTGTATGGAGAGAATATGGAAAAGGCATTGATCCCTCTAACATATTCTTTCGAAATACGCGACTTGAATTCTTATCAGAAGATTCTTGAACATGAAAAGGATCGGAATCGAGTCTTTTATGACATTCATAAGGGTGGAAAACGTATCGTTACCGCTACACGAATTTCTGCAACGCCCCTCCTCGTTCGCTACGAAGCCTTGGACGCCACTGGAGAGATCACCACGTTGCGCACGTATGAATTTGATCCGGAAGGTTCATTGTTCAGGATAAGGATATCTCCCGACGGCTCAAAATTGGTGGTGGGCAGACGAACGGAGACATATCTCTATGACGTATCCGACCTGCAATCTTCGGTTGAAGAGGGCGGACTGTATCAGAAGTAATACGCGTGGAGTAAGCATATCATACCGGAGTCTCACCCTTCACCCGCAACTGCGAACAGCCCGAATCGTTCAACAGCAGGTGGAGGGTGGGACTCCGTGGTTTAATACGTTTGCGCATGAAGAAATGAAATAGGCAATCCACCTGCCCCACCCAGGCAACTACATCTTCCGTGTCGAGGGTGACGGTTTTCCGCCTTACGACTACCCATTCACGGTTCCTGAAGATTCAGAAGAAATCATCAAACTCGTCATCCGCCCACCAGGGTGAAAATATCCAGCGTTCACTAATATTTCTTGAAGTCATGCGCCATCTGGCGGATTGGGCGCGGGGCAAGTAGGCTTCGGGCGTGTCCCGCAAACCTATGCTCCCATATTTGGTGATCAGCGTCGGCGTATGTGTTGCCTCAACCGCCGCCATTTTGATTCGGTATGCCCAAGGTACGGGAATGCCTTCGCTCTCGATTGCGGCCGGGCGTTTGGCAATCGCCGCCGCAATCCTTACTCCTTATGCCCTTCGCAGATCCGGCGCGGAAATACGCACGCTGTCCGGCAAAGAAATCCGTCTGGGACTATTGGCGGGTCTGTTTCTTGCCCTTCATTTTGCCTCATGGATTCATTCCTTGGCCTACACCTCCGTGGCCAGCAGCACGATGTTGGTAACGACCAATCCGCTCTGGGTCGGCATCGCTTCATATTTCATATTTCGAGAACGCCTGGACCGGATAGCGATCATGGGGATTGCGATCACCATTGCAGGCAGCCTGCTCACCGGATGGAGCGACCATGGAAGCGATAAGGGCTCCAATCCCCTGCTTGGCGATGCTTTGGCGCTTCTGGGAGCGTTATTAGTCAGCGGTTACCTTATGACCGGGCGCAGTTTGCGTAAAAAACTCTCGACGACAGCGTATATATGGCTGGCCTATACATCCGCCGCGTTGATTTTGGGAGTCGTGTGGTTGTTTACATCACAACCGTTGCTCGGTTTTTCGAGCACGGCCTATCTCTGTCTTTTAGGTTTAGCCCTCGGGCCACAGCTGATCGGGCATACGGCTTTCAATTGGGCTCTTAAGCATTTATCGGCCACATTCATTTCGGTCGCCATTCTTTGCGAGCCGATCATCACTTCGACTTTGGCCTATTTTCTATTCGATGAATCGTTCCGGCTCGTGCAGTTACTCGGTTTCGGGGGACTTCTGACGGGAATTCTGATCGTCTCCATCCACGAAAGCCGTCAAAACACCTTCGAATCCCCGCCCGAGTGACGCTATTCTCATCCCGCCATGAAAATCATCCGCGATTTACAGGAAATGCAGGCTTATGCGCTCCAGGCGCGTGCGGAAGGCAAATCAGCCGGCCTTGTCCCAACGATGGGTTATTTGCATGAAGGTCATTTGTCGCTTGTACAGCTGTCACGACGAGATGACGACCTCACCTTTGTGTCGATTTTCGTCAATCCGATTCAATTTGTGCCCGGCGAAGACCTGGAAGCCTATCCGCGTGATGAAGCGCGGGATTGCATGTTGCTGGAAAAGGAAGGGGTGGACGCCGTTTTTATTCCCAAACCGGAAGATGTATACCCTAAAGGACACTGCACACGTATCAGCCTCGAGGGTCCGGCTCTGGGTTGGTGCGGAGATGCCCGCCCAGGACATTTTACGGGTGTGGCAACGATCTGCACCATGCTTTTCAACCTCTGCCAGCCACACCGCGCCTATTTTGGGCAGAAAGACGCTCAACAAGTTGCGGTAATCAAACGTCTTGTGGATGATCTGCATTTGCCGCTGGAAATAATCGTAGGGTCGATTGTCCGTGAAGCGGACGGTCTCGCGATGTCTTCAAGGAATGTCTATTTACAGGATAACGAACGGAAGGCCGCGCTGGTCTTATCCCGTGGGCTCTGGGCCGCAGAACGGGATTTTGAAGCCGGAGAGACTCAATCCATGAGACTCCTAAAGACCGCTCGTGACCTATGGGCACAAGAGACATTGGTCGAGGGTGAATACGCTGGTATTGTCAACAGCGCTACCATGAAATCCGTTGAACGGGCGCAACCGGGCGATCTAATACTCGTCGCGGCGCGTGTTGGGCGTGCACGGCTCATCGACAACTGGCGATTGGGCGACCAGCCACCGGATTTGTAGACGCCTGTATCGATACATTATTAACGTACGGCACTTGAAACCGGCGATACTTCTGGGAAAAACCATGTTACGAAGAATGCTTAAATCCAAAATCCAAGATATACGTGTCACGGGCACGGAACTGCATTACACCGGTAGTCTGGCCATGGATCAGAACATGCTTGAGGCGGCGGATATTCTGGCCGGCGAATCAGTGCATGTCTACAACCTTACAAACGGCAATCGTCTGGAAACATACGCAATTGCCGCGCCGCGTGGTTCGGGAACGGTATCGGTCAAAGGCGCTGCGGCCCACCTGCTGCATAACGATGACCGGATACTTGTAGTCAGTTTCGCCGATTACAGCGAAGACGAATTAGCGGACTATCACAATAAGGTTGTTTATGTAGATGAGAACAATCAGGTCACTCATGTTGACAAGCGCAGAACCGACGATGAGCCCACAAGTTAAGAGTGCGCGTCACCTCACCTGAAATCCGCTGCAACATACTCACAATTTTACATTTAGACCACAAAACAACCATTCCCTGAATCCTACCGGGCGTCTTGGTGCCCCCGGGCAGTTACGATACTATGGGAAGGCTTCATCTTTACCATCCTAAAGGAATAGGCCCTTCCTATATTTGGGGTCCGGAGAACAAAGGTGCAGATTTATCTCAACGGAAAATTTTTAGACGAAAAAGAGGCGATGATTTCGCCTTTCGATCACGGTTTTTTGTACGGTGATGGCATCTTTGAAGGCATGCGCATCTATCATGGCCGCCTCTTCCGCGCGGCACGTCATGCTGCACGAATCCGTAAAGGAATGCAGATGCTTTGTTTGAAAACAGAGCAAAGCCTGGATGATCTCATCGAGGTTGTTTGCGAGTTGGCACGGCGCAATGAGATTTTTGATGAAGGCTATGTGCGTCTGGTGATCTCCCGGGGAGTTGGTATAAAGAGCCAAGTCCAATCCGATGGGCAAGTTATGGAGGTTTCTGACCTTGGTTTGGACCCCGCAAAATGCCCTCGCCCAACCGTTTTGATTATTGTGAGCCGCATCAATCTGTACCCCAAGGAATGGTATGAGAACGGCCTAAAACTGACGACAACATGCATCCGGCGTAACTCCGCCGATGCGTGTCCACCTCAGGTAAAAAGTCTGAATTACTTGAGCAACGTTTTGGCAAAGTTAGAAGCGAACCGGGCCGGAGCGGCCGAAGCCGTATTTTTGAATAGGGATGGCTTTGTTGCCGAGGCAACCGCGGACAATCTCTTTATTGTTGAAGGCAATAAGGTCGTCACACCGCCAACATCAGACGGCGCTCTGCCGGGTATCACCCGCGACGCCGTTTTAGAACTTTGTGAAGATGAAAAGATCGAGGCAATCGAACGGCATGTCACGCTTTCGGACCTTTATGGAGCAGATGAATGTTTCCTCACCGGGAGCGCAGCCAAAGTTATTGGAGTGTCGGAAATTGATGGCCGAAAGATTGGCTCGGGCCGATGCGGACCGATTACGAAGCGGCTGATGGATGCATTTCAGGCACTAACCATGCGCGATGGAATAGAGATCATTCCCTCTGAAACTGCAAACACGGAAGCTGTGAAAAACTAGCGTTATCGAATCGAATCAGCTGCTGAACGGTCATAACATCAAGTCACAGATGACCGTTCATTGAGCGTATTGGCAAGTCAACAGAATTAGAAAGTCAGGCACGTAACATGTTGTGTGAAATTTGCAAAAGCAGCCCGGCCAAAATTCATGTGACGCAATTTAAAGATGAAGAGAAAATAGCGATTCATTTATGCCCGGAATGCGCGCATGAAAAGGGATTGGCTGGCCCTTCGATCAATACCCACTTTTCTGTGGCGGATCTTTTGTCGGGTCTTATCAAAAGTTCCGGCGAAGAGGGTGCGGCGGCGGTGGAACCGGTTACACAACTCACCTGCCCATCATGCGGACTTTCTTTCCGGGCTTTTAAAGAAAGTGGACGTTTCGGATGCCCGGCTTGCTATGAAACATTTGAAAGCGAGTTGATGTCCCTATTGGGAAAAATCCAAAAAGGAACGAAACACACAGGCAAAGCGCCCTCCAAAGGAAAAGAAAACAGCCCGGAACGCCGCGTGGCCACATTAAGAATACGGTTAAAAGAGGCGGTTCGAACCGAAGATTTTGAAGAAGCGGCCAAAGTCCGTGATCAGATTCGCGAGATGGAAGCAGAACTTGGCCTTAAAGATGGAGAATCGACGGGTGAAGGCTCGCATCAGGCCGGAGGAGGGAACGACTCATGAGTGCAACTCTTCCTGCTCGCTTGCTGGGCCGCGCCGGTTGGGTCGATACAAACGGCCGCTGGGACGATCTCGTCATTTCAAGCCGTGTCCGCCTGGCGCGCAATATCGAGGGGCTTCCTTTTTCACACTGGGCTTCATCTGCCGATTTGGAACGCGCAGCCACAACCGCATTGGAAGCATTGCGCTGTTGTTCCGTTATGCAAGGACACGATTCAATCAGCGTTGAAGAGTTGGAGCCACCGGACCGCAAATATTTGGTGGAACGCTATCTCATCAGCCGGGAACTCGCCGAAGGCGGATTGGAGCGCTGGGTTGCCATCGATAAAAGCGAAGTTGCCAGTGTGATGATCAATGAAGAAGACCACCTGCGGATGCAAGTGCTTTTGGCAGGACTGAATGTGGCCGAAGCCTGGCAACGTATCGATACGCTGGACGATGAACTCAGCCAGCATTTGAATTATGCCTTCTCCGAAAAGATGGGGTATTTAACGGCATGCCCAACCAATGTAGGTTCGGGTATTCGTGTCTCTGTAATGGCTCACCTTCCCGGGCTGGTAATGACCCAAGAAATCAAAAAAGTATTGGGAGCGGTTACACAAATCGGTTTAACAGTCCGGGGATTTGCAGGCGAAGGCAGCGAAATATCGGGCAACTTATTCCAGATCAGCAACCAATGGACATTGGGTTATAGCGAGGAAGACACACTGGAAAAGATCGAGCGGATTCTCGATCAAATCGTTGAAAAAGAACGTCAGGCACAGGAGCAATTATGGTCTGAAAGCAGGTCGTTGGTTGAAGATCGTGTCTTTCGTGCGTACGGTATTCTATCGCAGGCACGTGTAGTCAGCACCAAAGAAGCGCTGGAACTTCTCTCACAGTTGCGTTTGGGGCTGAACTTGGGTCTGTTGAATGGAATTACGTACTCCGATTTCAATGAAATTATTGTTGGCCTGCGCCCCGCGCATTTGCAAAAACGGGTAGGGCAAACATTATCGACAGCCGAGCGCGATATTGAACGTGCCCGGCTTCTTCGTACCTGGTTGACATCCCGCACAACGGGATCCTCAGGAGCGAGCAATAGCGGTTCGTAAAAGAACCAATCCTGGTTTGAGGTACCAATTATGTTTGATCGGCTTACAGAACGGGCACGTCTCGTTATGAAACGCGCAAAAGAGGAAGCGGCAAAGATCGGCAACAGCCACGCCGCCACAGAGCACATTCTTCTGGGATTGATCGCAGAAGGAGAAGGCGTCGCCGCTACTGCTATGCGCAATATGGGTTTGAACCTGGAAGCGCTCAAATCCGAGTTATTGAAACATATCCCCCGCGAAGGTTCGCCTGAACCGGACGGCACAATTCCTCTCTCCCCCTCCGGAAAGCGGGCGATTGAATTCGCTTACCAAGAAGCCCAGGCTTTCGGTGTCAATTTCATCGGCACCGAGCATCTGTTGCTGGGTGTGATTCGTGAAAACGAGGGCCTGGCGGCCCGTATCCTCGCCAGCCACGGGGTGGACCTTATTAAGGCTCGTAGCGAGATTTTGCGTTTGATGGGTGGAGGCTCGCAAGAAGCCGTGGCAGCCGGGAAATCCAAGAGCAAAACTCCCGCGTTAGATGCCTTCGGCACAGATCTGACCGAACTGGCCAAACTGAATAAGCTGGACCCGGTGATTGGCCGTGAAGACGAGATCGAACGTGTTATTCAGATTTTATGCCGGCGTACGAAGAACAATCCTGTACTAATCGGCGAGGCGGGCGTAGGCAAGACTGCGATTGCCGAGGGATTGGCTCAACAGATCGTAGAGCGTACGGTTCCCGATCTGCTAATGGACCGCCGCCTTATTACTCTGGATTTGGCCGGTTTGGTTGCGGGCACCAAGTATCGCGGTCAGTTTGAAGAACGCCTAAAGGCCGTTCTGGAAGAAATCCGCCGTGATAACAGCAAGATCATCCTGTTCGTTGATGAGTTGCATACTCTGGTAGGGGCCGGAGCCGCAGAAGGCTCTATGGACGCCTCGAATATGCTCAAACCGGCGTTGGCCCGGGGCGAAATCCAATGCATCGGCGCTACGACGCTCGAAGAATACAGAAAACATATTGAAAAAGACTCCGCTTTGGAGCGCAGGTTCCAAGTGGTTATGGTCGATCCGCCAAATGTGGAGCAGACTTTTAAGATTCTCGAAGGACTCCGCGACCGGTATGAAGCCCATCATCACGTCCAGTTTACAGATATCGCGTTGCGCTCGGCGGCTGAACTCTCTGACCGTTATGTGACCGACCGTTTTCTGCCTGATAAGGCCATCGATATCATCGATGAGGCCGGTTCTCGCGCCCGGCTCAAGGCCACAACCCGTCCCAGCGAACTCCGTTTGATCGATGAAGAAATCCAGAACGTCGTAAAAGAGATTGAAGCGGCCACCGTGGCTGAAGAATTCGAGCGGTGCCTGGAATTAAAACGTAAGCGGGAAGAATTACGACAGGAAGAGGCGCGCCTTATCCAAGAATGGGAAACGCGGAAATCCGCGAGCGGCAGTGAGACGATTGTGGACGAAGAAGAAATCGCCTATATCGTCTCCAAATGGACCGGGATTCCTATGGTCCGTATCGAAGAAGCCGAAACTCAAAAATTGCTGCGGATGGAAGAAGAACTGCACAAAAAGGTTGTCGCTCAAGACGACGCGATTCGCAGTATCTGTAAGGCTATTCGCCGCTCACGGGCCGGATTGTCCAACCAAGGCCGCCCACTTGGCTCGTTTCTATTCCTTGGCCCAACCGGCACAGGGAAAACCCACCTCGCCAAGGCGCTGGCCGAGCATCTTTTTGGAAATACGGATGCGATGGTCACTGTGGATATGTCCGAATACATGGAAAAATTTGCCGTTTCGCGGCTTGTGGGCGCACCTCCAGGCTATATTGGACACGATGAAGGAGGCCAGCTGACAGAAAAAGTCAGGCGGAAGCCTTATAGCGTTGTATGCTTGGACGAGATCGAAAAGGCCCACCCCGATGTCTATAATATTCTTCTGCAAGTCCTTGAAGAAGGTAGACTTACGGATTCCAATGGATACAAGGTGGACTTTCGGCATACGGTTCTCATCATGACCTCCAATGTGGGTTCGGAAGAAATTACAAATAAAACCTCCCTCGGATTTAGTTCGGATGATGAAGCAACCTCATATACTTCTATGCGTGACCGGGTCATGTCTGTTCTCAAAAAGACATTTAAGCCTGAATTCCTAAACCGTGTCGATGAAACCGTCGTTTTCCACGCTTTAAACAAAGAACACATCCTCCAAATCTGTGACATTATGATGGAGGAGGTCCAGGAACGCCTGAACCAATTCCATATTAAACTGTCTCTTTCTGAAGGGGCCAAGAAGTATTTGGTTGAACACGGAAGCGATAGCCAGTATGGTGCCCGACCGCTGAAGAGAAGCATCCAGAAGCATCTCGAGGACCCTCTGTCGGAAGAATTGCTCCAAGGCCGGTTCCGGGATGGTGGAAATGTCCACTGTGATGTTGGCGAAAAAGGTCTTATTTTCACCAAAACTCCGGAAGCGGAGGAGGTGCCAGCCTGAAACCGTCATTCTTGCGCATGAGGCGGCGATTTGCCGCATTCGGTGGGGCTCTGTTGGGGTGTTTCGTGCTCGCTACGGTTGCCTTTGCGCAACCGGTGCGCGAAGTCATCGTCGATGAATACGCACATGTCGATCCTGAAGATATTCTGCAAGTTGTAAAGAAGCAGGAAGGAATGACATTCGGCGATCGGGCACTGCAACGGGAAATCCGTTCGGCCATCCGTGAATTGATGGCAACCGGAAAATTTATTGATGTCGTTGTCGATACCCAGGACATCCTCGAAAACGGACAGGTGGCCGGTGTGCGGTTGGTTTATATCGTGCGCGAAAAGCCTGTTGTTGTTCAAGTTGTTTTTAATGGGAACGAAGTCTATCGCGACGGGCGGCTACGCAAAGAACTGGGACTCGCCGATCTCGATAAAACTCTCGTCTTTTATGATGAAAATAAAGAGCGCGAATTAATCGAGACGCTTAAAGCATTCTATCGAACACGCTCCTATCCCGGCACTCAGGTCACGGTTACAACAGAAGAGGCCGGTATCGCTGATGAGTTAATTTTAAGGTTCACGCTTGAAGAGGGTGAGCGCATGCCCGTTCACCGTGTCTATTTCGAGGGCAATAGCGTCTTCTCGGCGCGCCAACTTCGCGGCATGATGAAAACCAAGCGGAGTTGGTGGTTTATAATTAAAAACGAATATGAAGACGAAGTTTTTCAAGAAGACCTTCGTAAAATCACCTATGAGTACCGTAATAAAGGATATCTAGACGCTACTATTGAAGCGGGCGAGCTCGTTGAAACGGAAGACGGCTTGGATGTCAACGTAAAAATCACCGAGGGCGAGCCCTATACGGTCGATAGCGTTGCGGTTGCCGGGAACACAATCTTCAACGATAACGAACTGCTTGAATCGATGGCCTCAAAAGCCGAGCAAACTTATTCAGAAGGAACCCTGATTCAAGACCGCCAGAAGATTTTAAACCTCTACCGGAACCAGGGTTATTATTTCACCCGTATTGCACAACAACTGGAACCGGATTCGTCAACACACCGGGTTCAAATTGCGCTGAATATCACAGAAACTTCACGATTACGGTTTGGCAAACTGGATATAAAAGGTGTCATCACCACGGAAGCCGGAGAGACTTTCGATACAAAAGAAGACGAATTCTCAACCGATGAAAAAGTTATTCGTAGAGAGTTAAAGCTGGATTCCGGTGAGGTTTTGGATTGGTCGAAAGTTTTGGAAGCGGACCGCAAATTGACCAACTTGGGTTATTTCCGCAGCCGTCCATATCCACTACCGAATGAGATCAACCTGATGCCCGGCTTCTCAGAGCCGATTGTACGGCGTGACGATCCGACCGTGGCAGACATTCTGCTGCAGTTGGAAGAGGTTGAAACCGGCTTCATTACATTCGGCGGCGGTTTTTCAACAACATTCGGCCCGTCGGTTTTGATTTCGCTTGAGAAACGCAACCTCTTGGGCAAAGGCTGGAATACGGATGTTACCTTAGAACTCGGAACCAAACGCTCCCGGGTGATGGTTGGATTCACCGAACCTTATTTGCTGGATAGCGAATGGTCATTTAATACAAGAGCATTTTGGATCGACCGCGAAGGAATCGGTGGCCGGACTTTCGATGAAGAGCGCGTCGGTATGTCGTTAACCTTTGGACATGACTTTTTCGATGAATACACCAAAGGTTATATAACCCCCAAGGTGGAACAGACGGATATTTCGGAATTCAGCGGGAGCCGTCTGGAAGTCGCCGATATCCCCAAAGAATTTCAAGAAGGCAAAAACTCGACAGCTAGTCTTGCCTTTACAGCCGTCCGGGATACCCGGGATTTTGTGGCAAATCCCACAAAAGGAACATTGACGCGCGCCTCAGTCGAGTTTGCGGCGTTGGCCGACAATGAATTTATGAAATTCGAACTGAGTTCGCGGGCGTTTAAACGGGTATTCGGTAAGGCGGTTTTTGAATACGGCGGCGAACTTCAGCTTTCTGAGCCATTTGGCGACAGCGACTTCCTGCCGCTTCAAGAACGCTTTTTTGTTGGCGGCCAGAATTCCGTTCGTGGTTTCGAATACGGCGGTATTGGGCGTGGCGATACATTGACGCGCCGTGTTTTCCTCGGTGAACGAGGGCTGTATGAAAACGTGGACGATTTTACCGTAGGTGGACAGGCTGCGCTTTTGGGTACAGCCGAACTACGTTATCCCTTCTGGGAATTCTTATATGGCGCCGTATTCGTCGATTCCGGAGCCTCGTATCCGGAGATCGGCGATCTCGATCCCAGCGACCTAAGGTTTTCGGCAGGCGTTGGTTTACGAATTAACCTACCAATTGGAGGCATCGCGCGAATAGATTACGGTGTTCCCATCGTCAAAGAGAGCGAAGATGAGGTCGAACAATTCCAGTTCACCTTCTCGCAAAGCCTGGGAGGCCGATAAACCGCGCGCCCCAAAGCATATAAAGGAGTCTGACTATGACTGCTAAACAAATGGAATCCCATCGTTTGACAATCACAATTATCGCCTGCGCTGCATTTTTGGCGATCGGTCTAACAGGAACTCTCACCGCGCAGCCGACACGCTCGATTCCGGTTGGAATCGTGGATGTCAACCGTATTGTCGATGAATCGGCACTGTTTAAATCTGCCGTGGAACAAGCGAAAGCCAAACGAGATGCGCTGCAAAGTGACTTAGATAGACAATTCGACGAGCTGGAAGCAAAAATGAAAACGACGGCCAACCAGGCTGATATGTTGAGCGAAGAGCAAAAACAACAGCAGAGTATGAAGTTCCGTGCCGAGCGAGACGCAATATGGGATGACAGCCGGAAAAAATCGGCAGTACTCGAAGCGGAACAAAGAAATTTGCTGAAACCGCTCTTGGAAAAAGCCAATGTCGTCATCGAAGAGATTGCAAAAGCCAATAGCCTGGAATTAATTGTCAAACGCTCATCAGTAGCCTATCACGTCCAGGCCATGGATATCACCGGCCAGGTCATCGACAAGCTGGATAAGGAAGGCTGAACCTCTTTTTATGGTTACGCGCACGGTTCAAGAGGTTGCAGAATATCTGAAGGCGGAGGTAATCGGAGACGGGAAGGTCGCCTTAACGGGAATCGCTCCAATTGAGGAGGCGGGCACGGGACAGCTGTCTTTCGTCGCCAATCCCAAATATGTGAGCCTTATCGATACCTGCACCGCATCGGCGCTAATCACAAGCCCCAAATTAGATACCATATTTAAGCCCCGTGTTTTGGCCGCCAATCCTTACTTGGCCTTTACTAGGGTTATGCACCTTTTTATGGCCAAACCTAAGGATATCGTCACAGGGATTTCTCCTTTGGCTGTGGTTCATGAAGAGGCAGAGATTGCGTCGACGGCATCCATTATGGAAAACGTTTTTGTGGGCCGGGGCGCGCGTGTCGGTGAACATACCATAATCGAACCGGGTGTGGTCATTGGGGATGGAGCAACCGTGGGGGATGATTGCTACTTGGAAGCCAACTGTCATATTGGTGCAGGCTGCCAAGTTGACCGGCGTTGTATTATTCACTCCGGAACCCAAGTCGGAAGCAGTATGCCTTCTGAGGTCGACGGGAGTTCCGGAATTGTGCAACTTGAAGAAGATGTCGAGCTCGGCGCCAATGTGGTTATCCAAGGCGGCACTTCTGAACATCCCACACGTATCGGCTCGAGTACAAAAATCGACAATCTAGTCAATATCGGACCGGAATGCCAAATCGGTATCAGTTGTATCTTGGTTTCTCAGGTGACTTTGGGCCAAGGTGTAATATTGGGAAATGGTGTGACTCTTGCAGGGCAAGCAACCGTAATGGACAACTGCCGTGTGGGTAATTTGGCCGTCATCGGTGCTAAAAGCCTGGTCGATAGCAATGTCCCTGACAAAGCACAGTATTGGGGCATCCCCGCAAAGCCCCATCGTGAAGAGCGGCGATCAATGGCGCTTATCCATCGTATCCCTAAACTCGAAACCATTCTTGAAAAATTAGAGACGGAGGAGAATCGGTGACAGATATGCAACGGTCGATTGAGAGACCGATTTCACTTGAAGGTGTGGGATTGCACACAGGCACCCAGGCAAAAGTAACTTTTTGCCCACGCGGTGCTGACGATGGATTGAGTTTTATTCGTACGGACTTGCCAGGGCAACCTGTTATAAAAGTCCATGCAGATAACGCCTGTTTGGAAGATTCGCTTTATTTGACAGCCCTTGGAAAAGGGGAACAACAGATACTAACTGTTGAACACGTTTTGGCAGCCGTTCAAGGGCTGCAAATCGACAATTTGGCGATTGAAATCAATTCCCATGAGCCTCCGATCATGGACGGCAGTGCGCTGCCGTTTGTCGAGGCCCTTAAATCGGCCGGGATTAAAAAATTAGATCAGCCTCGCCGTTATCTGGAAGTCACAGAGCCGATTTGGCTGGTTGAGAACGGTGTTGAACTAGCTGTTATCCCGTCTCCCCGTTTGGAAGTTACCTACAAAATCGATTACGACCATCCGGCGGTGGGAATTCGCTCAGCGAGTTTTTGGGTATCGGATGAGATTTTCACGAAGAAGATTGCACCGGCACGGACGTTCTGCTTCCTCAAAGACGTCGAAAAACTGCGTAGCGATGGGAAAATTCGTGGCGGCAGCCTGGATTGCGCGCTCGTCATCGGCGACGACGGATTTCTGAACAAAGACGATTTACGTTTTGATGATGAGATCATCCGGCATAAGATACTGGATGTTGTCGGCGATTTGGCGTTGCTGGGACAGCCACTCTTGGGACATGTGATCGCTGTGCGAAGCGGCCATGCCTACAACGTCCGGCTTATGCGTAAGATATTGGAACGCGTAAAGCAACAGCAACGATTGCTTGATCCTCCTCTGGATATCAATGCAATCCACGCCATTCTGCCTCATCGCTATCCATTCCTTTTGGTTGACCGGGTTATCGAAATCGATGATGAAAACCTGCGGATTGTGGCAATCAAGAACGTCACAGCCATCGAACCGTACTTCCAGGGCCATTTCCCTTGCGAGCCGATCATGCCCGGCGTTTTGCTAATTGAGGCAATGGCTCAAGCAGGAGGCATCATGCTCCTGCGGATTCCGAAATATCACAACAAACTTGCCTATCTATCCGGGGTGAGGAACGCCAAAATACGCCGTCCGGCTGTGCCCGGCGACCAGCTCCGGATTGAAACCGAGATACGTAAACTCCGAGGGCGAACCGGATTGGCCTTCGGAAGCGTTACGACATCAGACGGTGATCGTGTCGCGGAAGCAGAAATGCTCTTTTCCCTGGATGAAGGTTTATCACAGCGCGTCATGAACGCATCTTGAAAAGAATTGATTGGCCTGAAATACGAGCAATGGATGAATCTACAAGACTCCATAATCGGCATCCGGCGAAACGAGGCACGGATTGAAATCGACAAAGGAAAAACATTTGGCCCAAAGTCCTAAAGATACATACAACAATAGCAGTATAGCCACGACGGCTATTATTCATCCCCGCGCTCAGATCGGCGAGAACGTCACGATCGGCCCTTATAGTGTCATTGGAGAACATGTGCGCATCGGTCCGGGAGCGGAAATCGGCTCGCATGTGGTTCTCGACGGTTGGACAACGCTCGGAGCCAAATGCAAGATTTTCACCGGCGCAGTAATCGGCTCGGATCCTCAGGATCTTAAGTTTGAGGGTGGCGAATCCTATGTCACCATCGGCGATGGGACAATCATCCGCGAGTATTCATCGATTAACCGGGGCACCTTCCCGGGCGAAGAGACTCGGATCGGAAGCCACTGCCTGCTCATGGCCTATTCGCATGTTGCTCATAACTGTGTGATTCAAGACCGTGTAATCATCGCCAGTTTTGCGGCTCTTGGCGGACACATCGTTGTTGAAGAAAATGCAATAATCGGCGGTTTGGTTGCCATTCATCAATTTGTGCATATCGGCCGCAACGCAATTGTCGGCGGGGCGAGCGGCGTGACCCAAGATCTCCTGCCATTCTGCATGGCAACAGGACGTCCGGCTCATGTACACGGATTGAACCGTGTGGGATTGAAGCGTCATGGCTTCGACTCAAAAGCCATGCGCAGTCTGAAAGACGCCTACCGGGCCATCTTTCGCGCGGGCTTGAGCGAAAAGGATGCACTTTCTTGGCTTAAAGAACACCGGAGCGAATGTCCTGAGCATTATGACCGGTTGATTAAGTTCATAGAAAATTCCGAACGCGGCTTATGCCGTGAACGGCATGGATAAAATAATACAGGAAATGGCTTTGCAGGAAGTCGATATGACAGATAAGCGGGAAAGATCATTCACTCATCTTCGCTCAAAATGCGCCGTGCTTAAGCCGGTTCGTGCAGTTGTATGCGCCTTTCTGTTCGTGTTTCTTTGGAGTGCAGGTGTGGCTCATGCGGCGGATGATCCAGGCATCGTAATCGATTTACGCTTCGATCAGCCTTTGGGGACCATTTATTCAGGTCAGAATTCCGGTGAGCGTACCGGTATCACGTATGAAGCGGCAGACCTGGACGCCAGTGGCCGCGATGAGCTCTTAATCGGCGTGCCATTGACCAAAGACCAGCGTGGCCGCCTGGATATCTATTTCGATCCTTTCATATCCGGTGCCACTGACGCCGTTGCCGCTACAGACCTGAGCGCCGCAACGTCCCCCAAACGAATCACCATTAACGGTCTCGTGAAAGAAGATTGGTTTGGCTACGCGGTCACATCCGGAGATATGAACGGAGATGGGCGGGTGGATATCGCCGCATCGGCCGTAAATGCAGAACTTCCGAAACGTCCCCTGGCCGGGAGTGTTTATTTGTTCTTTGGAGGCAATCCGGCGCTTACAGATGATTCCCATGACTGGCAGGCTTCAGATGCGGATGTCATTTTCGTTGGCGCCAGCAAATTGGATGGTATCGGGGCAGAAATGACAGTTGGCGATTTCGACCAAGATGGTTTAGATGACTTGGTCATGACCGCCCCCTTCGGCGATACGGAGTTCGATAAACGCTACACGAACCGCGTGTATATCTATCATGGCGATACATTGGCTGCGAGAATTGCAGGCGCAGCAACTCCCGTCATTGTGGATATGTTTGATGAAGCCGATGTCATTCTCACCAATGTGATCTATAAAGAAAATGCCGGAGTAAATAGTTCCGGGCTCCTCGTAGCTGACTATTTGGGAGGGGATGGCGTAGACGATCTTATTATCGGCTCTGCACGAGGGGGTAATCACAAAGGTATTGTATATATTGTCCCCGGTGGAGACCGTCCGGCAGGCGAGTACAATATCGACACGGAAGCCCACATGATCCTTCGGGGCGAAAGCAGCGGCGCTTTTGGAAGCGCTTTGGCAGTGGGCGATTTTGATAACAATGGTTTTATAGATCTTGCCATTGGCGCACGTCAAGCACGTGGCGAAGAAAAACGCGGGGGAACGGTTTCTATTCTTTTTGCAACAGGCACAGTCGCTCCCGCTCCAACACCTTACGAATTCATATTGAACGAAGAGCGAACAAGTCCATATTTCGAAGAATATGTCATCTCCGCGGCGCGCAGCAGTGAATACTTCGGTGTTTCATTGGCCAGTGCCGATTTCAATCAAGATGGAGTAACCGATCTGGCGGTGGGCGCGACAAGCGGACGCCGCGCTGATGACGAAGGCCGGGATTCCGGCCGCGTGTATGTCTTTTCCGGACGTTCACGTGCCGCGTGGGGGGACTTATACGAAACAGAAGAACGTGGCGACCATGTCTTTATCACGGGCCGGCGCAAAGAGGATGAGTTGGGGATTGCACTTACAACCGGCAATTTCGACGATCCGGTGCGCCCGTGTTTGGTTGCCGGCGCCTGGCAGGCCGATGGAGTGGATAACAAATCCTCCAAAAGTGGCGAAACCTATATCTTCGGGGAAGCAATGGGCGCCCGGCTTGCCGCCCATGCGGTCTTTCCGCCTTCGCCTCTGGCAGAGAAAGCCGGGCCGATCGTGCACGACCTTTGGTCATGGGCTCAGACCTGGGGCAAACTCACAAAGAACGTCCCGCCGGGATTCGACATTGACCGTAGTGGGCAAGTCGATGAAGGCGATCTTCGCCTCTTAAAAATGCGGCGGAAACTCGATAACCGATTGGACTTGCTCCCCCATCCGGTTGCTGAGGAATAAGACATAGGCCTCGACAATGAACAACAATTCCCTCCATGTGGCGTTGGAGGGGTCGAGCCTTTGCCGCCCCCGCGCCGGGATCGGTTTTTATACATCCCACTTGCTACAAGCCATGATCCGGCTTGAAGACGCACCCCAAGTCACGCTGTTATCCAATCAAAAATTCCCTGATGGTGTCGTGCCGGAGGGAGTCTCTGCCTATGTCAAAGGGCTAAGCAGCACTCATCTATGGGTTCACACGGGCCTTCAAAAGATGGTGCAGCAAAGCGGCGCGGATGTGCTGCACTCACCCTCAATCGGCATACCCATTCTGCGCCGGGGGCCATCGGTCCTGACCGTACACGATATGGCCTTTCGCTTATTTCCGGCACATCGCGATGTCCGTACTTTGATCAGTTGGAATGTGACCGTTCCGCTCATGGCCCGGCGGGCGCAATGCATTATCGTGCCCTCACGCCACTCAAAAGCCGATGTGGTTGAGCATCTGCGCTTGGACCCCGATAACGTATCTGTGGTCCCGGAAGCCGCGGCGCCGGAATTCAAGCCGGAGGCGGATGAGTCCCTATTAGAGACTTTTCGTAAAGAACACGATCTGGAAAAGGGCTACCTGATTGCAGTAGGGACACTAGAGCCGCGCAAGAATTATCCATTTCTATTTCGATGTTTCGATCGCTGGATCAAAGAGAAGAAACGAGATGCAACGCTTGTAGTCATCGGAAAGATAGGCTGGCGATATAACGACATCTTTAAAACACGCGAAGCTCTGCGCTTGGGTGACCGGTTGCGTTTGCTAGGCTACATCGAGGGGCAGGAAACAATGCGTCTCTATTATGCGGCCAGCCGGGGACTCCTCTATCCCTCCCTTTACGAAGGATTCGGGCTCCCTCCTTTGGAAGGCATGGCATGCGGAGTTCCGGTGGCGGTCTCAAACCGGGCGTCCTTGCCTGAGGTTGTGGGCGCAGCGGGACGCCTGCTGGATCCAACCGACGAAGAAGCATGGATCAAGACGATGGAAGATCTTTGGGAGGGCAAAGACCGGGAAGAGTATGTGCAACAGGGCTTGCAGCGTGCCGATAGTTTTTCTTGGTCGCGTGCGGCAACTGAAACCGTGGCGGTGTATAAAAGAGCTATCGAGAAATTTTCAGGATAGAATTAACGATAAGAAGACGAATGAATGGTCATGTCGTACTCATAGAGCCATCCGGCCGGGGCGGCATTGGACATTACACTTGCCAACTGGCAGAAGGATTGTCCACGGTCGGCGCAGTAGTACACCTTCATTCATCGGGCCATTGGAACCTTCTGCCGAATCCATCCTATCGCGTCCATCGCATCTATCGGCAATGGGGAGCCAATCCCTTCAGGCTGATCTCCACAATACTCCAAGAGCGTCGTGAAGGTGCGGCAATTATTCACTGGCAAAGCGCCACCCACCCCCGCCGTCTGCGTATGCTGCAAATGGCCTGGTTGCCTAAGGGAAACACACGCTGGGTATATACCATACACAACGTTTTGCCCCATGATTCACAGGGAGAAGATGTTGAGAAGTACCGCAGACTATACAGTTGTTCTGATGGGTTGATATTTCATGCGGAATCTTCCCGCGCACATTTTGTGCATCGATTTGCCGAGCTGGCAGATAAGCCTTTCGCGATCATTCCGTTTGGCCATTACGGTTTTCTCATTCCGTGGGAGGGGATCAATACGCCTATGGTCAATCGTAAGCCGGTGATTTTGTTTTTTGGGGCAATTCGTCCTTACAAGGGACTTCACGACCTGTTGGAAGCCTTCGCACTCGTGCATAAAAAGATCCCTGAGGCACGCCTGCACATTGTCGGGCGCAATTACGAGCCCTGGGCTCCCTACGCGGAGGCAATCCAACGTCTGAAAATCGAAGACGCCGTGTCGGTTCGTTTGGGATATATCCCGGAAGCTGAAGTGCCCACTGTCTTGGCTCAAACCAGAATCGTCTGCCTGCCCTACCGGGATATCGATCAGAGCGCGGTTCTCTTTCTGGCAATGGCGGCCGGAATACCTGTTGTAGCAACCGAATGTGGAGGTATCGCCGAAGTGCTACGGGGCAGCAATGTTGGCCGGCTGGTTCCGGGGCAGAACAGAGAGGCATTGGCGGCGGCACTGGCGGAGCTTCTTTTAGATGATGAACGTTTAACCCAAATGGGATTAGAAGCCCGCAACCGGGCCGAAACCGAGTTTTCATGGGAACAAATCGCGGCCAAGACGGTCGATTTCTATGCAAAACTAGGCGCAGATGTGACTTCCCTCTAAAGTGTATTGCACAAAGATTCCTAAGAACTGAACCAGTGGACAATGAAAGCTGCCGGCTGATATGAGTATTTGGCTATTTTGGTTTTGTGCTGCCAGTTTGGTGTATGTCTATATCGGATATCCATTAATTCTGGCTGTCATCGGTCTGATCCGGAAATCGGTCCAGCCTGGCCCGGATAGTCATGAACCGCACATTACGATTCTATTCTCAGCCCGAAATGAAGCCGCGAGCCTTCCCGCAAAGCTGGCCTGCCTCGAAAAACTCGATTATCCACGCGAAAAACTTCAAATCCTGGCTGTCTCCGATGGCTCGAGCGATGAAACAGCATCCCTGCTGAAACAGCACCCGGCCATTGAAACCACGGTTTTCGAAGAAAGCGTCGGAAAAAATCTGGCTCTGAATCATTTGGCGCCAATGGCGCGTGGTGAAATTCTGGTCTTTACGGATGCAAATACCATCATCCAACCCCAGGCACTTCGAGCCTGTGCGCGTTGGTTCGGCAATCCCGAAATCGGTTTCGTGGCCGGGCATGTACCCTATGAGGCCATGGATGAAAATGACCGGGTTCGCCGGGGCAGTAATGTCTACTGGCGATACGAAGCATGGCTGCGTTGGGCGGAAAGCCGTATCGGCAGCGTGTTGGTGGGCGCGGGCGGACTGTTGGCAATATCCAAGAATCTATGGCAGCCCATGTTGCCGGATGTGGCCAATGATTTTCATCTCCCCGTTTTGGTGGCATCGGCCGGGAAGTCTTTGGTATTTGAGCCGGAATTTTGCGGGACAGAAAAAGCAGCATCAAAACTCTGGGACGAGTTCAAGCGCTCACGGCGCATTGTCTCCCGAGGTGTTCGAGGAACCTTGCGGTTATTGCCCCATTTCTTGAAAAAGCCATTTCGCTTCTGGCAATTACTTTCTCATAAGATTCTTCGATGGTGCACGCTTCTATTTTTATTCGGAGCGCTTTTGGCTTCGTACCGGTTAATGGCATCTCCGCTCTATCTGGCGTTTTTCATTATCCAGTCCGCAGCCTATACCGCAGCGTTGGCCGGATTTATTGGACATATTTTAGGCAGACGAGGCCGGGGTTGGTGGTTGCCCCATGTTGCTTTTCAAGCCTTGGCGCTGCAGACCGCAGCCCTTTTAGGCGTCATATCCGGATTACTGCTTGGAGCGCCTGCGGTATGGGATAAACCTACAAGTGCGCGTTAGGTATTAAGCGGCCTCGAATTAAAGAGACAATTATCCTTTCGAACAAATGACAGCGAATCGTTCTCATAATCCGGTCCAATCTCCGGGACTGCTTGACCGGCTCTTCATGCTATTGGCGGGCACATTGCTATTCATGGTTCCTTTGGCCATGAATATGGACAATCAATTTCCCACAAGCCCGCCAGCCAAACTTCCATACCTGATTTTCGGTGTTTGTTGTTTGGCATTGGTATGGTCATTCGGATTGCTCGCCGGACGAGACTGGCATCGCTGGGATGCGCTTGGCAGCGCGTTGGTGTTATTCCTTGTCTATCTTTTGATTCGATGCCGGATCGATCCATTGCCTAATTTCAGTTGGTATGAGACCGCGCCAATGCTGGCCGGAATTCTCTGGGCAATTATTATCGCGGGCATCGTAAGAAACCGGACACAAACGATTTGGCTGTTGCGTATAACTTGTTTTGCCGTGGTTCTCGTCACGATTTACGCCATTAGCCAAATTCTGGAATACGATCTTTTCTACGCCATTTTTTACGGAAAGCCGGAAAAAACGTGGACTCACGAATGGCTCCAAGGCTGGCAAGTCTATTCAACTTTCGGAAATCCCAATTGGCTGGCGGGTTATTTAGGCCCCTGGTTGCTCCTAACTCCCGTTCTATTCCTGAGCGCCAAGAGCCATTGGGGGAAAACTTTGATTCTTGTGTTGAGTGCGGCGGTTATTGTTGTTTTGTTTCGAACATACGCCCGAGGGATTTGGCTCAGCATGATTGCCGGTAGTGTTGTTTTTGGCATTTGCGCAATACTGCAAGGCCGCCGTTCAAAGGGCTGGCGGATCGGATGGAAAACCATCGCCATTCCAGCTTTAGGAATTTGCATACTGTGCGCACTGATTTCTTTGACATCGGATGCCGCGGCCTGGTTTGAAGATTTTCGTTTGGGATTCCTGCTCCGCGATAACAGTATGCGGGCACGCCTGCTGCTCGCTGTGCTCGCATCAAATCTTTGGATCAAACAACCGTGGTTGGGTTGGGGGACAGACCGTTTTGCGGCCTACATGAATGGCGAGCTTTATGGACTGACCTCAGGCCCCTATGGCGAGTCGATTCGTATTTTCACACGCAAACTCAATACATTACGTTACGACGAAACCCACAATGATTTTTTACAGGCCTTATGCGAATGGGGTGTTGTCGGATTAGCATTGCTTCTATTGGTTTTTGCATTCACGGCGGCTTATGGCATCAAAGCATTTCAGAGAGAAAAAGCCGAAAATCGTTGCGATCTGCTTGTTCCTTGTTTGTTGGGCGCCTTCACGACCTGTCTAATGCATTTGGGATACGATTTTCCACTTCGTCTAGCAGGCGCTTCGATGATTCTGTGGATGTTGGTTGGATTGATTGGGGGTCTCGCGCGGGGGACAGAATGCACACAATCCACAGTCGCAAAACGAATGATTCGTTCATCGGCCGCTGTGGGGGGAATTGCGCTGGCTGTGTCATTCATGTACACCGCGCCCGCGTGGGTGGCCGCCGGTTTCCACCTCAATCATGGAATCAACAACCGGACCGCCGGTGTTGAGGCGCTCAGAATCGAGTACACATCATACGCCCGAGAGGCATTCGCATCGGCAAACGATCATTTTGACCGTGCCGCCAAAATACAGCCTGAGAACGGTGAGATTTACTACAACTGGGGTTTATCCTACCTCTTCTCAAACGGCCTAATGGATAATTACCTGCAGCGCGCACAAGATCGCCTGGAAAAAGCCGAAACAACATTTGTCACACAAGAATTCTTTTTCCATAAGGCAACAGTCTATTTGGCCCGGCGGAGATTCCGCGAAGCCATTGCCGCCTTGGAACGAGTGCTTTCCAACGATTCACATTATCCGAACGCCCATTACCTTATGGGGCGCGCCTATTATGTGATGGGCGGAACAGATGGAAAAAACAGCCTGAAAGCAGCCGAGGAATTTCGAAAAGAATTATCGGAAAATCCGCAGCATATCGATGCCCTAAAACATTTGGGTGAACTGCAATTCACGAATTTCAGAGATACTTCCGGGGCTGAAATAACATACAAACAGATTATTGAAATCAATCCGCTCACCGCAATCGCACAAGAGCGACTCGGTTACATATACGCAGAACCGGGTCCCCGCTATGATGCGGAGAAGGCACGCGAACATCTTGTGACGGCTCGTCAGATCTACCGTGAAACGGGGCAGACACAAGATGTTAACCGGGTGAGTACAAAACTCGACGCTTTGCCAAGTCCGGTATTTCAGTCCGCATCGCCGATGCAGACAACCGATGAGGAACCATGAGCCGAGGGAATCTAAGAAATCTTCGTAACGGTCTTTTATTTATCTCCCCCTGGATCGTGGGTTTCGGCCTTTTTTTGTTTTATCCATTGGCGGACAGTTTTTATCATTCATTTTGCGACTACTCCGGACTCTCAACCAGTGAATGGGTTGGCCTGAGAAATTATGAAACGCTTTTTAAAGATACGGTTTTCCTGTACTCAATTTGGAATACAGCCTATGTAACCGTGCTCATTTTGCCGTTGACATTGGTTGTGGCGCTTTCGCTCGCTTTGCTTCTATCAACCAACGTTCGCGGTATGGGCATTTACCGAACTCTGCTATTTCTGCCCAGTCTTGTTCCGCTTGTAGCTTTGGGACTTATGTGGCGTTGGATTTTCAACACGCAGTTCGGTGTACTCAACATCGCCTTAAATAATCTATTTCAGTTTATCGGTGGCGCATTGGGTTTGAGTTATGAAGAAATTGCAAAGGCTCCCGGTTGGTTACAAGATCCCAATTGGTCAAAACCGGCGATCGTCATCGCCTCGCTATGGGGCTGCGGTCATGCCATGGTGATTTATCTGGCAGGCTTAATGGAAGTCCCGGCTCACCTTTACGAACAAGCATCCATCGATGGTGGGGGATTATTCCGTAAGATTTATCACGTCACGCTTCCCATGATCTCCCCGGTCATTTATTTCAACACCATTATGGCCATTATCTGGAACCTGCAAATCTTTGCATTGCCTTATGTCATCAGCATGTCCGGAACCGGATCCGGTACCGGCACTCCCGGTGGTCCGGCGCGTTCAACCACAATGTATGCCATGTATCTGTTTGATCAGGCATTTAAATATTTCGAGATGGGCTATGCCAGCGCGATGGCCTGGATTCTCTTTGTCGTGACCGTTGTGCTGACTCTATTAGCCACACGTTTTTCAAAAAGCCATGTACACTACGCCGATACCAATTAAACGTTTCTGGGTGCGCGTGGTGGTCCACGTGTCGCTCATCGCCGCCGCGATGGTGTTTGCATTTCCTTTTTATTGGCTGGCGACTTCGGCGGTGAAACCGCTGCCGGAAGTAATGCGCCTGCCCATCTCCTGGTGGCCCAGTGAATGGCAATGGGATAATTATTGGAACGCGCTTACATTCAGCGAAGATACCTCACCGTACTACCAAAACTGGGATGGATTTTGGGCCGCGGTCACATTGAACGGCAAGGGTGAAGGTTCCGCATGGCAACAATGCAGAGAAGCCTGGAGTTTTTTCTTTGACGCATTCTTTGTTCGGTGTGTGGGCAACACATTATTTGTCGCGATCATGGGCGTTTTAGGCACCATCATCAGCAACGGCCTGGTAGCCTATGGTTTTTCGCGTATTGTATGGCCGGGCCGCGAGGTATGTTTTTTCCTCACGCTGGCCACGATGATGGTTCCCTTCCCGGTCATCATGATTCCGCTCTTCATCACTTTCGCGAAATTGGGCTGGGTGGGTACTTTGTATCCGCTTTGGGTTCCTTATTGGTTCGGAAACGCATTCAATATCTTTTTGTTGCGCCAATTCTTCCGGACGATTCCTCAAGACCTTTCCGATGCCGGACGGATCGATGGGTGCTCCGAATTGGGAATCTTTGCACGCGTGATACTTCCATTGGCCAAACCCGCCCTGGCAGTGGTTGCGCTCTTTCATTTTCTTTACGCCTGGAACGATTTCCTCGGCCCCCTAATCTACTTGACCGATCAGGATACCTACACGCTATCTTTGGCGCTCTTTTTCTACCAATCGCAAAAAGGCGGTACGGATTGGAACCTGCTCATGGCCGCATGCACAATGATGATTACACCTATCATCATTGTTTTCTTTGTCGCGCAACGTAGTCTTATATCGGGGATTACCCTTACCGGTCTAAAGGGATAAGACTCATTTGCGCATCGACAAAGCGCACAAGTAATCGAATAATTCCGGGAAGCCATTTACACTATGCAATTCGCTATCGACAACGAACTTCAATCACATCTGGAAGCTGTGTGCATCGACATTTTGGGAACCGCCGATGTTCTTGAGGGCGGGCACGATATTAAAACAAAGAAACCGGGCGATGTGCTTATTCAAGCGGATATCGTGTGCGACCAAAAATACAAAGAAGCGGCAGACAAACTGGGCGTGCACTATCACAGCGAAGAAACGCGCGGCGATTTTAGCGTATGCGAAAACGATGAAGTTCTGATTCTGGCCGATCCGATTGACGGCAGCAGCGAATTCGGACGTTATGGCCCGAGACGGACTCCAATTGTGACCTCGGCATTGGCGTTGCGCGGCACGGAAGTTATTGGAGCGGTAACGGGCGATCTGTGGAATCAAACTGTTTATGGGCTCGATGCAGATGGGCTTTATGTCTTCGCCAAAGAGGCGGGAAAACAGAACCGGCGGTACATTCGACTTGGCGAAGAACGCAAAAAGGCAAAACTCAAAGATGTCTGTGTGGCCGCATATACCCCCAACAAGTGGCTTATGGATTTGATCTATCCCGGCTTATATGAAGGCGCGGAACGTGTCTGTACCAATGCCGGTATCGCCTATGCGCTTTGTGTTGTCGAGATGAAGGTTTCGCATGCTATTTGCGCTTCAATCGAGACCAAACCGGTCGATCTATTTGAGCATATCGGCGCAATCATGGCCTCACGTGCGGGCGCTCATGTGTCACGTTTGGATGGTTCTGAGTTTTTGAGCGATCCAAGGCATTTGCAGACGAGCATCACGGCCACATCCAAACAGCTGGCCGATGATGTCTGGGCGCATGTTCAGGAGCAATATCAGCGCGCAGGAATGCCGCATGATGTTTTGGCCGATACACCTGAAGCCAAACCGTTTCAAAAATCCTGAATAGCCGACCTACGGGATCACAAATCCAAATCGCGTGGCGAGTAGAAGTCAGACGACGGCTCATTCCGGCTTTTGCGGAGGCGTATCAATAAATCCATAGCCAGCCAATGAATAGCCTCGCGCACATAGGGGATTCGGCCCAATGTGCATAAATAAAGCCGAAAAAACACAAGCCGTAGCGGGGTTAGGTACATACGCGAAACACCTCATATGCACTCTGAAGATAATTGATCGCCAGATGTACACAGTGCCGGTCATCCAACCAGGCCGGATTGATGGCTTTCCGGGCGCCAATGGCCGCAAGATGGCGATCAACAACGTCTTGCTCCCCCAATAATACAAAAGCCAGCGGGTAGAAGTACTGGGTTCGGCGCGTCATTGTTTTAGCGGAAAATGTCCCATCAGGATGCAGAGCCTGCCTAACCGGCAACATGCCGTTCATGATCGCTTCATACCCCATCTCATCCCGTGTCCGCCGGACATACAGTGTCAGTAAATAAAGCGTAATCGTCTGCAATCCAAGATCGAATCCCATTGATTCAGGGAAGACACCCTTAGAACTTTGCGATTGAAGCAGGTTAACGAGCTTCTTCCGCCCGGAATCGACAAAGCGGCGTTCGTCCAACATCCGTCCTACGGTATCGAGAACCAGAATCGCCGCGGCCCGTTTGTGAGAAGCCAAGGGACGATCATGATGCGAGAGCCAGTGGCACGCCCGGCGGAGTTCCTCATGAGGCGGCTCCGAATCCAGCAGTTGAATAGCCTCAACAATACCCCAGCTTGAGAATGCCGTGGCTGAGAAACTGTTTTCATGAGGATAGAATTCATTAAAGGATCCATTCCTCTCTTGTATCAAAGTCCAAAACTCAATCGCTGCTTCGGCCCAATGGCGTATCTTTTCTTGACCGGCAAAGGGATTGTATTCCTCTTCAAGCAAATAGAGCATCGACAAAAAATGGGCGGTTTCCTGTGCGCGGGCATTGGCCGCATCGATCTGCCGGTAGTGCCAATAGGGCCGGTCGAAACAGCCATACAGATCGGAGTTGGGATTGCGGTCTCCCAATCCAAGTATGCGTTCGACTTGCCATACGGCGAGTTCGCCATAGGCATCGGTTAAAGATCGTTCAACAGGTGGCTGTTCGCTCATTCTTTTCCCAGGATGCGTGACAGCAACTGCAATTACAAGAGCCGAATTCAAATCATCATGCCGAATGACGATAAACAGGCTATTGAGCCGATTCACTGACGGGATGTTGGCAGTTCTGAGTTCCTTTGGAAAGCGTCCACACGGCTGACGGAAGAATTAACGCCAAGACCCCGGTAAGAAAACAGGAATCGCTCATATCGGTGGAAACAAGCAACACAAGCAAATAAAGGAGCGCCGCAGGGAACAACCGGCGCATAAACCAAGGCTTTCGGTAAAGATTCCAAAGAGCGGCAATCCAAAGCGGAAGAAATACAGTCAAGGTATACAGCGTTGCAAGTTGTCTGAGATTCCGGTCTAAATAATAGGCCCAGTCGTAATAACGGTCCCGGACTCCCAGTCCATACCGCGGCAGAAAGTAAATGGCTGCGGCTGCGGCAAGATACACCAAAACCCACCCCCAACTTCCGGTACTGCGCTTCTCCTCTGATACGGACGGAACCGCCTTAATGCGTGCTTTGATCTCGCTTTTAAGAACACGATCCAGGTCGATAAGGATGTCATCCTGAACCGGCTCCATTTCCCCAAGGCGGCGGGCGACTTCTTTCTGGAGATCATCCGGTAAACGCTCAAGCAGCGTAGCGCCCCGGTCAGGCTCCAAATGGGCCAGAACCACCGCCAGTGTTTGAGGATGCTCGTTACGGACGATTTCATAAATCATGTCAACCGGGATACCCGTAAGCCACGCAAAGGGCCGCTCTGTCTGCTCCGGAGGCATTTCCGGGATGGTGTCATCATTTGACGGTTTCTTCTGAGGCAAAGCAAGGAGAATATATGCAAAGACAAGAATCAGCGGGAAAGCGTTGTTTAGCAATCCGATACATATCGTAACCAGCAAGAAAACGTGGGCCTTGCGGCGTTCGTCTCCGGCCGTGGATGTCAGCCGTTCCAATAACAAAATCCCGGCAAAAAACACGGACTGCCCGAATAGCGCTGTAGAGGATTCAATCGTATATGAAAACGCCAAGGCCTGGAAAAGCCAGAAAAGCAGGATTCCACAAAAGGATAACAACGGAGAAAACCAAACCAGAAGCAAACGAAGGAGCCATGAAGTACAGAAGAAAATGACGGCGAAACACAACAAAAATTCAACGATCAGAAACGCATTTTTATACTCGAATACACCAAACACCGCCCGGCAAAAAAAATCGACAGCGCTTGGTATAAGGAGATGATATTGCTGTGGAGCGGCGGCATCCGCCATCAATATCTCTTCATGAAGGCTGAGTGCTTCAGGCAAAAGAGGCTTACTAATCCAAATATGATGAAAAATGGAAAAAAATAGGGCGATCTGGAAAATCAATAACCACTGGAATCCCGGAGATGGGATGCCAGTAGGAATGTTTTGTGCCGAAGAGCCGGAATTGTCGGGAGATGGAAAAAGCATTACCTACAACTCCTGAAATCCGGGCAGCCATGCTGCTGACAGCCTGCCACCAAATCCTCACAATACAAAGAAAATCCAACAATTGATGCTAATAAGAATAAAAGACCGGTAAAATCACCCAAAGAACGAGACTGATCCCGCATTGCGATACGGAGACAAAAGTAAGGCACTATCATGGTTGCATCGCCTAGCGGAACCGCCTGGATCCGGAACAGCTGAGCAAGGACTCAAACGCCGGATTGCCCACGCCAGGTTCAAATCGTACCATTCGCTCCGGTGCTTGAGGTCTCGCTTCGCCTTCATCAACATAGTATACTTCTTAACATCTTAGAAGTATGGAGACCAGCACAGGGGCAATCGGGAGACACTTTGGAGGATAGCCTTCTCGGCGTATCAAAATCCTCCGGCAAGAGAGTATGCGATGAGTGCAAACGAAAAAGGAAAACAGCGAGTTATTCGGGACGGTCTTTCCAATGAATTGATGTCTGTGCTATTGCGGGCCACCGATTATGTGGATCATATGGACTTGACCGAAACTGAACGCGCGGATTTGCAAATATCACATAACGAAGTTGAATTTCTGCATGAACAGCTTCAAGGAATCGAACAAAAAATCGAAGAAGTAATTGCGAATGGCAAACGGAGTGAAGCCGGAGAACTCATGCGTGAAGCAATGACCGTCCGCCAAGAACTACTACTGCGGATGAACAAAGGGTTTTCACAGATTGTGAAGATATTTCTGCCGGTATTGTTCGGTTCATCTTCTGAAGAGGAAGACAACTAAATCCATATACATTCGGATTTGCTACTCAAAACGACATTCGTTCTCGAGCGCGAAGACTATGCTCCGACATGCGACTTCAGGGTCAAACGTACGCGCTCCACATCCTCCAAGGTATTGATACCATGCCAAGGGTGAGGCGTTGTCAGCATCTTGACGCGGACGCCGTGCTCCAGCAGCCGAAGCTGTTCCAGACTCTCGGCAATTTCCAATGAACTGCGCGGCCAGCATGCAAAACGCGATACGACCTCGCGCCGAAATGCGTAGACACCAATATGCAGCCAATAATTTGCGGGACGTTGATTCCAAACCGCATCTTCGCGCTTTCGCCAATACGGAACAGGAAGACGTGAGAAATAAAGCGCCATGTGTTGTTCATCAACAACGACTTTGACGTAATTGATGTTATTGACATCTTCCTCTGCATGAAGCGGCGCCATCAGGCTCACAAGTTCAGTATCGGGGTTTTCTTGGAAGACAGCCAGCAGCCGGTCCAAGTCTTTGGGATCGACTTGAGGTTCGTCGCCCTGAAGATTGAGAACAATATCAAACGCTTCGTCAATCTCTTCCATCGCCCTGGCCACACGGTCACTGCCGGTGGGCAGGCTGACCGGTGTCATGACCGATTTTCCGCCGAATCCCATCACCTCATCGCAAATGCGCGGGTCATCGGTAGCCACAACAACATCATCTACTAACTCGGCGGCTTTGGCTCTCTCATAAACCCTGCGAATTAGAGTTTTGCCATTCAAATCGATCAGTGGCTTGCCGGGCAAGCGAACTGAGCCATAACGAGAAGGTATCACACAGACAGCGCGCATAATCTTTGAATTTATTGCTTGGAGCCGAAAGCGTCAATCGCCACAGGAAACATAGGGAGCGCCGGTTCTTTACACATCTAATTTGACCTCCACGTTTTCACCATGGAACACATCCGAATCAATGTGCTTTTCCTTGGCTGCGACAATCGTCATGCAAGTACAATCACTCCATACATTGGTCATGGTCCGGGCCATATCCAAGACGCGGTCCACAGCCCAAATCATCCCGGTGGCCTCCAGTGGCAATCCCACTGCACGGAAGATAATAACCATCATGACCAAACCTGCATGGGGGATCCCCGCCGCGCCAATCGATACAAGCAATGCCGTAAAGATGATCGTAAGTTGATGTGCAACGGTAAGGTCATGTCCTAAAACCTGGGCAATGAAGATAACGGCTACACACTCATAAAGCGCCGTGCCATCCATATTGACGGTTGCCCCAAGGGGTAAAACAAAACTGTTAACGCGTTTATCCACACCTGCCCTCTGTTCGGCACAGGCCATGGTCAACGGCAATGTGGCGCTGCTTGATGCCGTAGAAAAGGCAGTAAGCAGAGCGGGAGACATGGCAGACATCAGCTGCCATGGAGACAAAGAAGTGAATGTTTTGAGCAAAAGCGGCAAAACAATAAAGAAATGCACCGCCAATGCCAAAAGGACAGTAATGAAATACTTGGCGAGGGGTATAAACGCATCGAAGCCGGTATCGATAATCAGATTCAGAACAAGACAAAAAACGCCATACGGAGCGAGGCTGATGATAAACATCGTCATCGCCATGACGACGTCGAGTATCGCACGAAAGAAATCGACAATTCGATTCCGGGCGTCTTCGGAAACAGAAAATGAAAAGACCGCAAAACATACCGTAAAAAAGATGATTGCGATCATATCTTGTGTGGCCAGCGCCTGTATGAAGTTTTTGGGAATGATACGAAGAATAAGTTCATCCCACGACCCGGAGGGACCAATGGAATCCTGGCCGGATTCAGGCAGAGGGATATTGCTGCCCACACCGGGTTGGATCACATTCACCAACATGCAACCGGTCAAAATAGCCAAAAGGGAACTTAGAAAATAAAACGCGACTGTGCGTAATCCCATACGGCCAAGGCCGCGCAGCCGGCCTTCACCCACAATCCCGCAAATAAGCGAGCACACCACAACCGGAATTACAATCATGGAGAGAAGTCTCAAGAATATTTGCGCGACAAGATTTAATGCGGGTTTGAGATAGACAACCGCCCAGGCTTGAAGTCCGGCCATCTGCAAGAAAATTCCCAAAATCGCGGCAATGGCCAAACCCAATAGGATTTTCGTGTGCAATTTCACGGATAAAACATACCTCTATTAAGCATAATCCAACGCGGAGTACAGGAGTTTAAACCGCCGTCCGCGCTGAAAAATCTTATCATAGATTGGGCACAAATGAGAGCCATAATTCTTTTGTACACAAAAGGGCTGTATATCTTTGCAAAAATCATCGCGGCAGTCCTTTAGGACTTCACCTACAAGCACGAGACAATTTAAGTGGTGAGAAACCGCCGGGGATTTTCAATTTGACGGAATAGCGCACAAATCTATGGGCAGTCTACAAGAAGAACCGTCACGTTATCGCTCGCGCCTTCTTCAAGAACTCGATCAACAAGCGTTTCGCAAACAAATCCGGGATCGTCACGATGCAAACGCAATTTGGATTGAATTTCCTCATCCGCCAAATGTTCAGTGAGTCCATCGGTGCATAACAGCAACCGGTCGCCCGGTTCTATTTCAAACTTCTCAACATCGACGATCACGCCGCTTTCGCCACCTAAAAACCGGGTAATCATATGCCGGTTAGGATGATAAAGAGCATCTTGAGGATTCAGGACACCGGCTTTAATCATTTCATTAACCCACGAATGGTCGACGGTTACCTGATAGAGAACACTGTCACGATAAAGATAAAGCCGGCTGTCACCGGCATGGGCCACACTGGCCGTTGATCCGGTGATCAAGGCGCAGACGACTGTCGTGGCCATGCCGCGAAGACTTGGATCCGATTCACCCGCTTTGTGGATAAGGCTGTTTGCAGTTTGAATGCTTGCGGAAAGAACACTTCCATGATCAGCGTTAATATTCTTGAGCCTTTCAGGAACCTCCTCTAAAACAATATCGACAGCCAACTGACTGGCAGTTGATCCGGCCACACTCCCGCCGACTCCATCGGCGACCACAAACAGTCCCAAATCCGCATCATAACCAAAGGAATCTTCATTCGCTTGGCGAATCAATCCTTTGTGAGTGTAATGTCCAACACAAAATTCCCCTGCGCCGGCAGCCATAACCAAGTCATCCCCATGGAAATTGAAATCTGATAGAACGGCCTATATTCGTAATGTCGCCGTTATTTTTACTATACCAAACATAGAGGATGCGAGGGATTGGCGCCTATTCAAATGTAAATAAGCGGTTTCTGCGCTACCCGAATGTGGAGTAAGGCTGCTACTCTCATTCTATGCCAGCGTTTCGCGTAATTTTCTTTTTACACACATTCTTGCTTCTTGGGCTGTTTCTTTCTGGGTGTTCCCGTGCTCCATCCGATCCGATTCAGCGTGCGAATGAAGAGGCAATTGCATTGCTCGAATCAGGCAATTACCCCGAGGCGGTGGCCGTCTTTCAAAGGGCCGTCGCCGAGTGGCCTCATGAGCGAAGGTTATGGCTAAATCTTGCGCAAGCCTTGATTTTGTCAAACAGGATTGGCGAGGCGATGGCCGCCTACGAATCCGCAATTAAAATCAGCCAAGACCTGGGCCCTTCCGCACAGGAATCTGAGGGACGCGACCGGTTAATTGAATATGTGATTCTTGCCGTGGACAGAGGAGAATCCTCCCGCGCCTTGGAAATTCTTAACAATTTGCCCTCCGGGGCTCTGGAAACGCCACGCATCCAGCTTGCCCATGGCTTTCTTGAAATGGCCGAAAAGCGTTACGAGAAGGCGCTATCCGCCTTCGACAAGGCAATCTCACTATGGATTTCATCAGGACAAACTGTCAATCCGGACAAACCTTGGGGTAATGTTGGGATAACGGCACGTGTTGGAAAAATCACGGCCTTGGCTGCTCTGCAAGGCCGAGACGATGAAATCGACTCCATTTTGGAAGAACTGAAGAACGAAAAACTTTCGTCATCTGCAAGAACCTATTTGGCCAATAGCCTGCTGGCGGCCGGACGATATGAAGAAGCCTTACAACAAGCCCAAGCAGCCACGGCAGAAGCGCCTGAACAAGGGCGGGGGTGGCATTTGCAGGCACTCGCCCTGGAAGGGATGGGCAAGACCGACGAAGCCATACCGCCGCTCCTGAAGGCAACGACTGCAAATCACAAGGATCCTGAAGCGGTTTTGCATTATGCGGCAATTATGCTGGAACGCGGACTTGAAGAAGAGGCAATGAATGCCCTGGAAAGTCTCATGGACAGCCTTTCTCGCGACGAACACAACCGAGATGCTTCCTCAATAGCCGGTCAAATGAAGCAGGCAGCCGCTGTGCAAACTGCAATAGGTTCGATTTATGCCCATCGGGGGCAGCGCATAATCGCACAGGATCACCTTATCCAGGCTCTCAAATTGGATCCAGGCAATCAGGAAGCCATCAATCTTTACACACAAATAACCGGTAAAACTCCGCCACAACCGATCAGTGACTGATAGAGTGATATTGCCTCAAATTCTCAAAAAGTATGATTCGGATCAGTCAATGACAATCACTGGCTCATAGACTTTGAATAAAGGTCCAGGAGGAAAATGAATCATGGCGCCTGTTCAAAAGAGAACGATAACTTCCCCTATCGGCCCATCGGGATTGGGGCCTTATAGCCCTGCCTTACAGGTGGGCAATACGCTGTACATCTCGGGGCAAATTGGAGTCGATCCGCGCACAAACGAAGTCGTGCGGGAATCCTTTGAAGCCCAGGCACTTCAGGCATTCCGAAATCTTCGAGCATTGCTGGCCGCCGCCGGTGGCTCTCATCGAGATGTTGTGAAGGTATGTGTATTTTTAACAGACATCTCAAAGTTCGCGGAACTCAATGCAATCTATAAAAAACAGTTTGAGGCACCCTATCCGGCGCGCACAACACTCGGTGTAAAAGAATTACCGTTAGGCGTAGAAATTGAGATTGATGCTATTGCCGAGCTCTCGGATCGCTTGACCCGGTAGAAGGGCTGCGTCAAGATGCTTTTGCCCTGCAGTGACGGTGAAACGTCGAAACGGTCTGAGGCGATAGCAATATTTCGGGAACCATTCCCATTGTCACAGATTCAGGCCCACAGCCTTTACTGAGGGTAGGATCTCGCTTGACAGTGCCTTGGGTCCCACCTGTGGCGTTAGGTCTCAAACGCTAACACGTTCACCGCACTGAAGGGCTTTACTACGTTTTTGATGCTGTTGCGAATCCATTTTTTTAAACCTTAAACGTAAACGGATTCCATCGCATGAAAATATTAAGAAGACCGATAGTTTTCGGCCCTATTGAATAGGTATAGAACTCATGAACTTTCGTTTGATCTGCACAATTCTAATCGCTTGCGTTATGACAATGCCGGTTCAATTTTCTAGTGCACAGGATGCCAATAACGCTGATGTCGGCACGCAGTTGGAACAAATCATGCAGCTTCTCAAGAAGCAACAAGGCCAGATCGATTCTATGCAGAAGCAGTTGCAGCAGCAGCAAGAGGTTATCGATAATCAACAAGAGCGGCTGTTGGAGCAAGATAAACAACTTGAGGAACAACAACGCGTCATTGAAGAACAACCAACAGTCAACGATGCCGTAGAAGCGGCCGTACGTTTAAATACCGGTAAGAAATTGGAGCACATCGGCCGTTTTGAGGTCAGGCGCCGGGAAGCGAAACCTTACTATTTGAAAGCAATCGAAGAATACATGGTTGTTCTCAAACAACATCCCACAACTCCACAGGCTCCGGAGTGCGCGTTTCGGACCGGCCGTATCTATCACCAATATCTCGATGAATACAAAAAAGCCCGCGAATTTTACGATTTGTTTATGAAAGAATATCCTGATTCGCGTTTCTCGGACGAGGTGCGCAAAGCATTGGCGGACTTGCAAGGGAAGTGAATCGCCGCGTACTTATTTTGACAACAGAGTCATTACCGCCCTGGCCCAGCCCCACTGCAGGGGGCGGAGTACGAGCTTGGAGTTTGGGTGAGGCCCTCGACGAAGCCGGTGTCCAAGTCACTTATTTAATCCCCAAAAAACTTTGTACTCAGCCGGAAGGGTGGGATCCTCTTAAGGTCATCACTTTCGAAAACCACGAATTGGACAATGTGCTGAAAAGCCAACAAGACGCTGATGTTTTAATCGTTGAACAATGGCAGCCGCTAACTTTGCTCCAATCCCCGCCCCCGTTACCCACTCTCGTTGATTTGCCGGGACCGTTGTTTCTGGAATACGTATGGCGCGAACCGGCGCAGCTACCCCGGCATTATGCCGATAAGATTCGATGTCTGTCTTATGCCGATGGGCTATTGACGGCTTGTCCTGAACAAAGAGGCTATGCGCTCGCATGGGCCGCCGCCGCAGGCCTGAATCTGCACGAATTCCCGATACGAACCGTACCCTTTTGCATGCCTGCTATGCCGCCCGCCCGTCAGGGCGCACGCGGTGAACCGGCTTCCATTCTGTCAGCTGGGATTTTTTGGCCATGGCAGAAAATGGAAGAAAGCCTGCGTATAATTTTAGGCTGCCTGCAAACCGTGGGCGCGGGACGTTTGGTCATTGTGGGAGGATGTCATCCTCACCATCAAGATGCCCCGCAACCGGTGGAGGCAGAAGAAGAAAGCCACCCTTGGCTTCCGGAGGACATCGCCAATCATCCCCGAGCAGCCCATTTGGGCCTGCTAACATTTTCAGAGTTGGTAGAAGAGATACGGCGATCAACAGTATCAGTTGATCTGGGCGCACAGACGGTTGAAAGAGAATTAGCTTTGGCCGTACGTACCGGCGTGGCCTTGTGGGTGGGATGCCCGATAATGGTGCGGCCTTGGTCTTTGTGGGCGCCGCTTATTGAAAAACATAATGCGGGTTGGATCATCGAGGATATCGAATCTAAGGATTTCAAAAATCTGATTGAGGGTTTGGCCCGGGGGCAGGTGGATGTCATATCCAAGCGGCGTGGAGCGGCAGAACTCGCACAAACACATATGATTCCCTCCCAATGCATTCGACCGCTGCTGGATTGGATTCAGTCTCCTCCCCGGCGAATGGAAAACACACCGCTGCTGGATGAACGGTTCAGGCAGTTGGATAACGAACGTCTGGAATTGCGCCGCGAGTTGGATTCGGTCGCCCACGAGTTCCAACGCGCGAGCCACGATCTGGAATCCATCCGCAACAATCCGCTGTTTAGACTATACAAACGTATGCAGGGATTGCTTGGCAACAGCTAAAAAAACGGGAAACAGCGTACGCTGTTTCCCGCGGTTCATGAATTCCAAAAACGTGATGAATCCTAGTTCGAGACGGCTTCCTGTAATTCCAAAGTTTCTTCTGCAGAAAGGACTTTGTCGATTTCCAGCAGAATAATCAGCCGGTCATCCAGTTTGCCCATACCGCGAATAAAATCGGTACGAACGGTGGTTCCTAGTTCCGGAGCCGGATCGATGCGTGAATCATCGATATTGATGACCTCACTGACTTCATCCACTACCATACCCATGCTCTGTCCGTTGGCTTCCACAACGATAATGCGGGTATGACGATCCGTTTCCTGCTCAGCAAGACCAAACTTGCGACGCAGATCGATTACCGGCATAACCCGTCCGCGAAGATTGAGAACCCCCCGTACAAATTCCGAGCTCTGCGGAACACGAGTGAGCTGTTCAAAGCGTATGATCTCTTGCACACGCATGATGGGAACACCATATTCCTCATTGGCTAAAATAAAGCTTACATACTGCTCGGCATCCGAAATCATGTCATCACGTCTCACATCCTTTTGGGTCTCTGTTGCCATCGGCTTTCCTCCAACTTCTTTAAAATCCTTTCAAATACTCCCACACCAAACCGGGTAATGCCACAATCGATTCCGATCTAATCGGAAATGCGCTGGAATCGCGGTTCCAAGGGATACCAGTCGCCGCGCCGTATCGTCTGTACCTTCAAGACGCCCGTATGGCCGGTACTGGTATCAAAAACAACCTTTCGTCCTCTCATGCCACCCGTATCTTCCGACACAATGTTAATCCCTGCCCGTTTTAGCGAGCGCTGTGCCGCTTTAACGTTATCGTCACCCAGATAGGGTTTCTCGGCGGCATGCGGGTGCGCACCTCCTAAGATCTGGGCCTCCAAATCCTGAGGCCTTGATCCTTTGCTTTTTAGAATTCGAACCAGGGCTGCGGTGGCAACATTTCCAAAACGAGGCGTCGCCTTTGTGCGATCCTTGGTTCGAGGGCTCATAAAATGAGCCATTCCTCCAATCGCTAATCTTCGATCCCAAATCACAACTGCGGCGCACGTTCCCAATACGCACCGTATCAAGGTTGGTTCAACCGCCACATAAAGATGGCCGGGGTGCAGAAGAAAATCGTTTTTGACAATATTCTTCGACATAGTCTCGCCAAAATCCGCAAAGAATCCTTCTACCAATAGAATATGAATCAACCGACCGGACTAAAAGCTCTATTGGAATCGCTGGATTCATTTGCTGTTTGGTTCTGCCCCAACCTCCTTTCTGAGGTTTGCATCCGGGCATACTTATAGAGTCGCCTGCTTGTTGGACCAATCCAATCGGAGCGATAAGCGGTTCGTTATGATTCGTGAAGTCCGGGTGAATCTATTGTACCGCCGGATTTTGGAGATGCGGCGCCTGATGCCAAAAAAATTAAAAACCAGGATAGACAAACAGAAACATCCCGCGCTGCTCACACAGAGGGAAATAAAAAAAGCAAGATTGACGATCAATCGAGCAAATTAGGCCACACCAAACGATCTGGCGCCGGGCTCAGCTTCATTGCCGCTTGTCACACCCCGATCCGGATTGGCCACCAAATGGCTTAGGATCAGATAAACACTTTCGATACTTTCCGGTTCACCAATACCTTGCGCAATCTCTTCGGCCGTTTTGCGTATCCCTGGTTGAGACCGCAAAAAGGCCAAGATTTTGGTTTGAAGTTCCAGAACAATACCGGCAGCCTTTTTTCCCGCTTCAACGCCGGGTTGGTGATAGGCATTTACATTTATCAACGTGGCATAAAAACCAACTGCACGTTCAAATAGAGCAATCAAAGCACCCAACCGGCTGGCATCCAACTCCTCAAGGCCGATTGTCATCGACTCACGTCCGTTTTCATATAGAGCTTGGCGCGTGCCTAAGAGGAATCCTTGCAGGTAATCACCGGAGGTAACATCCGGCTCAACCTCGATTGAGGTTTTGTTACGGTCATGGAGCACTTGAATCAAAGTGACGAAGAAATTGTTAACACCATCCCGAAGTTGCTGAACATAGGCGTGTTGGTCCGTTGATCCTTTATTGCCGTAAACCGCGATACCCTGATGGACGACATTTCCATCCAAATCCAGTTCCTTGCCAAGTGATTCCATAATCAACTGCTGTAAGTACTTGGAAAGTAGCAGGAGACGGTCTTTGTAAGGCAAGATGATCATATCCCGCTCGCCATGGCCCTTGCCCGCATAAAACCACATGGCCGCTAATAGAGCGGCCGGATTACTCCCTATATCTTTTTTGCGTGTTTCGATATCCATGCGCGCGGCGCCTGCCAGCAGGCCATCGATATCCAATCCTTGGAGGCAGGCCGGCAGAAGTCCGACAGCAGAAAGTTCAGAAGTACGTCCACCTACCCAATCCCACATCGGGAATATTTCAAGCCAGTTCTCTTTACTGGCAAGCTGGTCCAAAGCGCTCCCTTTGCCGGTGATTGCTACAGCATATTTGGGGAATGATAAACCGGCTTGTTGATACGCATTGGCAACTTCAAGCATTCCATTGCGGGTTTCTTTGGTCCCGCCGGATTTGGAGGTCACAACGACAAGCGTCTTGGGCAGATCCGCTCCGATTTGCGCCAAAGTCCGGTCAATCCCATCGGGATCGGTATTATCACAAAAAAAAGGCGTCATGGGATCATCCGAACAACCCAAAGCATCAGCAACAAGCTGCGGTCCCAGCGCTGAACCACCGATTCCCACCATCAAGATATTCTTGAATGGTTGTCCATCCGGAGCAGTAACACGGCTTTGGTGAACATCATCCGCAAATTTCTTGATCTTATTGATTGTGGATTCGATCTCAATCCGAAGGTTTTTATCAGGGGCAAGTTCCGGAGCCCGAAGCCAATAATGCCCCACCATCCGCTTCTCATCGGGATTAGCAATTGCGCCCTGCTCCAACTGCTCCATGGCATCGAAGGCTTTGGCCATAGGGGCTTCGATAGTCTGCCAAAAATCATCCGGAAAATTCATCCGGCTGATGTCTAATGAAAATCCAAGTTCGGGAACCGCGCAGTAATATGTTGTATATCGCTTCCAAAGCGTATTCGCATCCATTCGTAACATCCTTATCTTTTAATCTTCCCAAGGCGTTGTAAAAAAAGGGATTAGATACCGCCTTGTTCTTTTTGTGCACTTTCGCGTAAGACATACGTCTTTTTTTGTTGGCCTTCGTAATACACGCGCACGATTAGTTCGGCGAGCAACCCCATCATTACCATCATGGCTCCCAGCAAAAACAAAAAGACAGCCAATAAAAGCATAGGATTTTTGTGAGCCTTACTGGCCGGATCCTGCAGTTTATCGAGCAAAACATAGGCACCCGACAAAACGCCCAAAAAGGCCGAAAAAAGACCCGTTGCCCCAAAAAAATGCAATGGGCGCGTGGCAAAACTGCCCAATAATTTCAGAAGAACCAAATCTAGAAGAACACGTACGATACGCGACAATCCATACTTCGAAGAACCATATTCGCGTGGACGGTGATTCACCTCCACCTCGGCAACACGCGCACCGGACCAATGCCCATACACAGGAATAAAGCGATGCATATCGCCAAGCAGGACAACATTTCCAATGGCATTACGCCGATAGACTTTGAGGGTGCAGCCAATATCGTGGAGTTCTAATCCGGTCACCATTGAGATGATGCGATTGGCGATATTTGAAGGCAAACGTCTTGTCAACCATGGGTCTTTACGTTTCCTCCGCCATCCACAAATAATGTCATAGCCCTCATTCAACTTTTCGAGCAACATAGGGATATCACGGGGATCGTTTTGCAGATCACCATCCATCGTCACAATCAATTCACTTGTGGCATGGTCGATTCCAGCTTGTATGGCGGCGGTTTGACCGAAATTGCGGAGCAGGTGAAGAATACGAAGCCGTGAATCTCGATGTGCCAATGCATCAAGCCGATCGCCGCTTGTATCGCTGCTTCCATCATTAACAAAAATTATTTCATAATCGCCCTCAAGTTCATCCAGGACCATAACAAGTTCTTCATAAAGCGGACCAATCGCTTCTTCCTCGTTATAGATCGGGATGATTACGGATAAATGGCGAGATATCACAGGATCATTCATCAGGTGGTGAGGATACCAGCAGTGAAGGCAACGGTCACCTTCTATAAATCAACGAGACAGATAAACAGACTTGTCGCCATGCTTTTATTGACGACTTGGCTGTTCAAATGGGCATGAGTCGTTCTAGACTTCTATCGGTACGGATGGCCATGAATTCGTATCTCTAGTTGTTTCATAGGGTTGACATCACTAGAAATACAGTGCTAGCCTCCTCCAACTCTTCGGGATTTTCCGGAATGAAAACCTGTGGCTACACAAGTTGAACAGCTCGTAGAAATCCAGGAACTCTCTGCCAAGCTCTCAGAGCTAGACAGCAAGGGTCAAGCGTCGGATACACCAGACGAAGCGCAAGAACTGCGTGCAAAAATTGATGCGCTTCGGCAACACATCGACGAGAACACATTAAAACAGTTCGATCTGTTGGTGAGCCGCCGACAGGGGCGTGCGATTGTCCCCATACGCGCCTCTGCTTGTTCTGCATGCGGCTTGATCCAGCCCGCGCAAACTGTAATGGATGTCTCCACAAAGGCATTTCTGATTCGTTGCGAGGGATGCGGCAGATTCCTTTCATGGGATGAAACTTCAACATCTGAAGAAACACATCCGGTTGGACCGGCAGAAGACGACTCCGATGATGCTGACCAGACCTCTGAAGATGAACGGCGCCGTCAGATGCTTACCGGACCGGACCAGCGGGCTGGAGAAGCACTTATTGCCAGACTCGAAGCCAAGCGCGCGGAGGAGGCGAGAAAGCGGGCTGAAGAAGAGAGAAAACGCCTAGAGGCTATCGAACGCAAAAAGGCCGAAGAAGAAGCAAGAATCAAAGAGGAAGAAGAGGCAAAGCGTCGAGAAGAAGAAGCCAAAAGGCAGGCCGAAGAGGAAGCCAAACGTCTGGCCGAAGAGCAGAAAAAGGCCGAACTAAAAGCCCAAAGAGAGGCCGAAGCGAAGGCCAAACGCGAGGCCGAAGCCAAGAAAAAGGCTGAATTGAAAGCCAAAAAGGCAGCTGAGGCAGAGGCCAAGAGACAGGCTGCTGCAAAGGCCAAAGCAGAAGCCAAAGCCAAACGCGAAGCCGAGGCCAAAAAGAAGGCGGAAGAAAGAGCTCAGGCAAAAGCAAAAGCCAAGCAGGAGGCCGAAGCCAAGAGACAGGCTGCCGCCAAGGCCAAAGCAGAAACCAAAGCTAAACGCGAAGCGGAAGCCAAGAAAAAGGCTGAGGCGAAGGCCAAGGCGCAAGCGAAGGCTAAGCAAGAGGCCGAGGCCAAGAGACAAGCTGCCGCCAAGGCAAAGGAAAAAGCCAAAGCCAAGCGTGAAGCGGAAGCTAAGAAAAAAGCGGATGCCAAGGCTAAGGCACAGGCCAAAGCCAAGCGTGAAGCGGAAGCCAAGAAGAAGGCCGCTGCCAAGGCTATGGAACAAGCCAAAGCCAAGCGTGAAGCGGAAGCCAAGAAGAAAGCCGCTGCCAAGGTTAAGTCACAGGCCAAAGCCAAACGCGAGGCGGAGGCTAAGAAGAAAACCGCTGCCAAAGCCAAGGTGAAGACAAAATCAAAAACAAAAACGGCGGCAAAGACAAAAACCGCTTCAACAAAGAAGAGCTCCGGACACACTTCAAAGACGGGCGCTAAGGTGAAGGCAAAAACGAGTTCTTCAAAGAAGAAATCCTCTCCGAAAAAGGGCACTGCGGGAAAGGTTGCCGCAAAAAAGAAGGCAGCAGCAAAACCCAAAACAAAGACAGCGGCGAAGACAAAAGCAAAGTCAAAAACAAAGACTGCAGCGAAAAAGAAAAAGACCTCAAGCCGCTAGTTTGTAATGAGCCAAACTTAATCTGACAGGTGCCGTTTTTTTACAATGTTCCAACTTCGTCAAGCTGTACTACAAGGCTTCTTTGTCAGGATTTTCCCATTCAAATAAAATCCGCGTTTCTACTCGATCATAGCCTTCCAGGTTTTGGCATCGGTCCGTCTTCGCTTCTGTATCTCTTGAGTACAGCAGAGGTATCGAGATAGTAAGCGCGCATACAATCACAGTCCGTTCCTAATTATGTATAACGCTCCAGTCAGCGTCTTGTCTCCCATTTCAGAGTCCAAAATCCCTCTAATTTCGGCCGCAGGAAGAACTGGACCTGGATAGGTTTCTTCAAGTCCTTTTTGCCCATCTTCATTGCCTTGAATGGCCAAATAAGGCTGTAATGCATCAGCCAGATTCCTGTTCTTCACGCTCTTGCTGTTATCGTCATATTCCATATCTTTTACCTCTATTCAATTATATTCGTCTCCTTTACCTACATCAACATATTCCACCCGAGCCCGATTTCCGCACCCAATAGAAGTTTGTTGTATCTTCAATTGTCTTGTCTATGGTTCGAAACCAAAAATAATATTTCTGTTAACCATGTATTCGGTGTCCTGGACACATCTATAAATCCAGTATCCTCAAGACATTATAATGCTTCTGCATTTCATTCCGGATTATGAGCTTTTTTTCTTAAAGAACTGTACAAGTTGTTTGAGTGGGTGCGTATTCAGTACATCAGCTTTACCGAGCCATCCGCGTCGTGCCGTCAAAACGCCATAGCGCATCAAATCCAGTTGTCCGGTCGAATGCGCATCCGTACTCACAACGATTGTCACACCATGATTTTGCGCTTCACGAGCATAGACATCGCGTAAATCCAACCGATAAGGGCTGGCATTGATCTCAATGGCTGTTCCGGTTTCGGCGGCAACCTTAAAGATTTCGTTCGTATCGAGGGGGTACGGTTCGCGCCGGGGCAACATTCTTCCGGTCATGTGCCCGATGATATGAACATACGGATTTTCACAAGCGGCAAGTATTCGGCGGGTTTGTTTTTCACGGTCACCGCCAAGTCCAACATGGATAGATGCAACAACACAATCCAATTGGGCCAGGATCTCATCGGGATAATCCAACGAGCCATCCGAGAGAATATCGACTTCCGTGCCTGCAAGCAGACGAAACCCTTTGAGTTTCTTATTGACATCCCGGATGGCTTCAATTTGTTGAAGTAACCTCTCTTCAGCCAGACCGGAGGCAACTTGAAGGCTCTGGGAATGATCCGTAATTGCCAAATACTTGTAGCCCCGCGCTTTGGCCGCTTCGGCCATTTCCTCCAACGTGTTACGGCCATCGCTATAGGTTGTATGGCAATGGAGATCGCCCTGTAAATCTTTTTGTTCAAGCAAAGATGGTAATTTATCCTTGGCGGCGGCCTCGATCTCACCCGATCCTTCGCGTAATTCCGGCGGCGGTGTGGATAAACCTAATGTTTTATATATATCTTCCTCATTCTCACCGCCCACACGCTCATCCGTTGCCGTCTCAAAGATGCCATATTCGTTGATTTTGTATCCTTGGGAGACGCCAATTTCACGCAAGCGTACATTATGCTCTTTGCTTCCTGTGAAATATTGAAGCGCTGCGCCGAAACTTTCGAGCGGCACGACACGCAAATCGACTTGGATGCCATCCTGCCAAATAATGCTGGTTTTGGTTTTGCCGCTGGCAAGGACGTCTTCCACACCATCCATGCTGCGAAACCATTCCATAATCGGTTCAGCATTAGTGGAAGCCACAAGCAGATCGATATCTCCAACCGTCTCTTTCCCGCGTCTGGAACTACCCGCGAACGCCACACGTTCAACCTCATCGAAATTTTCGAGTTCTGTCACCAACTGTTCGGCCCACTCGAGTCCTTGATCCAGACGATAGGTTGTTCGTCCTTTTTGCAGGGTGGCGATGCCCTTTAGGATTTTTTCTTCGCTTTTGGCCCCCATTCCTTTGAGGGCGCGGACCTTGCCTTCTTGGCAGGCAGTCTCCAAAGCAGCCAAATTTGTAACGCCAAGTTCCTCCCAAACCAACTTCACTTTCTTCGGGCCCATTCCACCGATTTCAAGTAACTCAAGGAGCCCATCCGGGAACCCGGACTGCAATTCTTCCAGAAAGGCTAGTTTCCCGGTCTCTTCCAGTTCCTGGATTTTTTCGGCAATGGTCTTGCCGATACCATCAATCTCCTCCAAGCGTCCCTCCGCGGCCACGCGTTCCATCGATTCGGGATAACGATCAATTGTCTGAGCCGCGCGGCGATAGGAACGAATCCGGAAGGGATTCTCACCCTTGATTTCCAAGAGGTCACCGATGGTGTCAAATACTTTGGCTAATTCGCGATTATCCAAAGGAAGTCTCCATGGATGGGATATAATGCCGCTGCCGTACCGGGCAGCGTGACAACATCTTACGATTCTCGGCAAAACGGAGCAGGGGTAGCCCTTGCAGCGCGGGCTGCTTCGGGAAAACTTGTTTGAGGCATGATGTCGAAACCACGCATTCTTTTTTGTAATCCGCCGTATGTGAACGGCACCATCTTCATGAAAGAGATGGGGCGATGCGGACGGCGTAGTATCGGCGGAGAACTCTGGCCCCAAACAGGCTTGGGTTATTTGGCATCAACAGCACGTGAGGCCGGTGCTGAGGTGCGGGTATTCGATTCAATGGCCTTGGAATGGACATGGGAAAAAACTCTGGATGAGTTTGAAGCATTCCATCCTGACATTCTGGTTCTTTTAAGCACAACACCGACTATTGCTAATGACACGGCATTTGCTCAAAATGTCCGGGATCGGATCCCGAAACCTGTCATTCTTTGGGCAGGTACACATGTAACGGCTCTGCCCCGGGAATCTCTGGAAAATTCATGCGCAGAGGGCGCGATCCTGGGCGAAGGCGAATCGGTAATCCGGAGATTGATCACCGAATGGGACGGCACCTTGAGACCCGGAAAAGGGCTTGCGGTGAAAAGTGGTGGGGAGATTATCATCAGCCCGGAACGGGACACCATTGAGAACTTGGATGACCTTCCGGATCCAGCCCGCGATCTTTTGCCGACACGGCAATATACGATGCCATTCACTGAAGGCAGGCCATTTGCCACGATCATCCCAAGCCGGGGTTGTCCCTATCCGTGCACGTTCTGCCGGGCAGGCGATGTCTGGGGCCGCAAAGTGCGAACCCGAAGTCCGGAGCGGATTGTGTCTGAGATTCTCGATCTGCGCGATCGCTGGGGTGTAAAAGACATTACCTTCATGACAGATACTCTGCTCACACAGCGGACTTGGGCTGAATCAGTCTTCGATGCGATGATCGAGGCCGATCTGGGTATTGAATGGATTGGAAACGCACGCGTCGATGAAGTCCGCCCACATTTGCTTGAAAAGATGAAAAAAAGCGGGTGCCGTCTGATGTCCTTCGGAATCGAGTCGGGGAATGCGGATGTTTTGGCTGGAACAAAAAAAGGTATCACTTTACAGCAAAGCCTAGATGGCATTCGAGCGGTTCGTGAAGCCGGTATAACTGCATTTGCCTATTTTATTTTGGGCATGCCTGGCGAAACTCAGGAAACCATTCAAGAGAGTATCGATTTTGCCAAGACGCTGGATGCGGATTACGTCAACTTTCACATTGCCACTCCATTCCCGGGAACGGAGTTTTATGAACAGGCCAAAGCGAATGGTTGGATCACAACCTACAATTGGGAAGAATATGAGGAAGAAGGCTCGGCAGTTATTTCTTACCCTCACCTGTCCGCTCAGGACTTAATCCAAGCACAAAAAAGAGCCATGCGCTCACTTTACGCAACACCCTCACGAATGGCCAAAGAATTATTAAAGATTCGTAGTACCAAAGATTTTGTAGCCAAGGCCAAAGCTGGATTGCGCATGTTGAGATTATTAGGCGCTTAGCAAAAATCTATTTCATTAAATTTCAAAGAATTCAAAAATTCTATACACAATCGACGCAATTAATTTATCATCCGGAAAGGCCGTGCACGGTTCCTTAATTTGACAATCAGTTTATGATTGTCCCAATCATCCCGGGAGTTTTGAACACCCATGCAGCCTATTCGTGTTCACATCATCTACCATAGTGACCGTGGTCATACACGGTGTCTGGCGGAGGCAATTGCCAGTGGTGCAGAATCCGTGCGCAATACGGAAGTCCAACTCATCGAGGTAAGCCGCGCGGCCAAGACACATGTAACAACTTGTGATGCATTAATTCTGGGCTGTCCGACTTATATGGGAAATGTCTCCTCCCCAATGAAAGAATTCATCGATACCGTCATTTCACAAATCTGGACGGAGGGCGGAATCCCGGGGAAAGTCGGTGCTTGTTTCACATCCAGCGGCAGTTATCACGGAGGAAAAGAGTTTACGCTGTTCGCGTTTCTTTCAACATTATTTCAGCTGGGAATGACTGTCGTGAGCCTGCCACCGGGGCAAATCACAGAAAACCGCGCATTGGGATTTACGTTCGGGGCAGGAACGAGTTCAATAAACACGGGTGAAAATGAAGAGCTGGATGCAAACGAAAAGGCTACGGCTTTCGCCTTAGGCGCTCGTGTCGCGCAAGTTACCCAACAGTTTAAACGCGGTGAGGTATCCTGATTCCGAAATCAATTCCTCCAATCATTTATCATCTCCTAGCTGAAACCGGATCAAGTTGCAGGACGTTTGGCTTTTTGTTCGGCCAAAATCATTGCCGAGTAGATTTGCGCGGAAGAAATAGGCCGGCCTTTTAGCAGCAATTCGGCCAATGCTGTAACTTGCGCCCAGACTTCCGGTTTGCGCAAAAACGCCTGTACACGTTTATGGAGTTGGCGCATGTGATCTGTCAGGTCACGGATTTCGGGAGTCAAAGAAACCAGAACTTGAGCGGCCACATCGATCTCTTGTGAAAAGTGCTCGGGATCTTCGGCATGAGGCACATGCCGCCTTTGGGCGAGACGTCCGGCCATAAGCATCATCACTTTATGCTCGATATGCTGCCGGTAGGCCTCTTTGGCTTCACCATAAAGATTCTCAACATTCACACCCTCCCAACCCGGACCCGCCATAGTACGGCAACGGGGCAGTTCTTCCGGATCGATAAACACTTCCGCAATTACAAGACCGACATGCCGGGCCATAACCGCATGTCCGGCCTCATGAAAAGCAGCGGCTTCCTGCTTAAGTTGTTTGGAAGAACGACGTTTGCCCATACATGCAAAATATCATTCCGCAGATTTCACTGAAGGTTCGACAAAGCAATGCGAAGCGGAAACGACATTGAAACCGGCGCTGACAATGCCATTGCTGGAGTCATAAGCCATCGAACCCGAGATTTTGTCATCAAAATCTAACGGGCTCTTGGTCAAATCCTCAATCCGGGGCTCACTCGAATTCTTAAAGGGCAGTCTGGCAATAATGATCCATCTGATTTTTTGTATCTCCTTTTTCTCCAAATCTGAATCAAATGAATGCATCACAATAGCAGCCGGCAATTTGTGGGCCATGCCGATTCTGTGTGGCCAGGGTGGATGAAATTCTTTCCCCACCTCCCACTGAACATAAACGGTACCAACAGAAGCATGAGTAATATATTTTTCAGAGACGGGATATACATAAGGGCCTTCCAACACAGGTCCATGATCCGCTTCATATGCGGCCAAAGCATCGACAATCGATTGGAGATATCGTTTTTGATTGGCAATACGCCCGGTGATCTGAGCATTTTTAAAAATGGGAAAAACAAAAATCGTCACAACAACAAGCAATGCCGTTCCAAGCAGCACCTCAATCAGCAGATTCCTTCGCCGTGAATTCATCAGCCGCAATCCCATCGATCCCCCATCGCTACAGCCTATTTGTCACGATTTTACATTAAAGAAATATTCCTAAAAACAGGCAATAGCAATTGGTCGCCAAGCGTGAAATCATATTGTATCATGGATGAATCGCGCTGAATGGGAGAGATCGAATGCAACGTCACGAAACCACACGCCGCAACTTTATGACCACAATGGGCATGAGCGCAGCCGGAGCGGCTTTGGCAGGTTGTGCGGGCCTTGGTAAGAAAAAACAGATAACAACCGCAAAGCCGAACGTCATCATCATTTTTGCGGACGATCAAGGCTATGCCGATGTGGGGTGTTTCGGCGCTCGCGGTTTCGAAACTCCCAACATCGACCGTCTCGCCAAACAAGGCACGCGGTTTACGAATTTTCATTCGTCGCAGCCGGTCTGCACAGCCTCGCGGGCCGGATTGTTGACGGGCTGTTATCCCAACCGGATCGGTCTTTTGGGTGCATTGGGTCCGAAAAGTCAACGGGGAATCCACGAGAATGAAATGACACTCGGCGAGGTCTTTAAACAACGTGGATACGCCACGGCCGTTTATGGAAAATGGCACCTGGGATTGGAACCGAAGTTTCTTCCAACCCGCCACGGTTTCGATGACTATTTTGGCCTTCCGTATTCAAACGATATGTGGCCTTTTCATCCGGAAGCCGGCGATCACTTCCCTCCCCTGCCTTTGATTGAGAGAGAAGAAATTATCGCACTCAATCCCGATCAGTCTAATTTGACGACATGGTACACCGAACATGCGGTGAAGTTTATTGAAGATCATAAAGACCGGCCGTTTTTCCTGTATGTTCCGCATAGTATGCCGCATGTTCCGCTTTTTGTTTCGGACAAATTTAAAGGAAAATCCGAACAGGGCATGTATGGCGATGTCATTATGGAAATCGATTGGTCAGTCGGACGGATTATGACCACGCTCAAACGCTTGGGATTGGAAGATAATACGCTTGTGATTTATACCTCCGATAACGGCCCTTGGCTGAGTTACGGCGATCATGCCGGTTCCGCCGGTCCGTTACGCGAAGGCAAAGGAACGACCTGGGATGGCGGGCACCGGGAACCCTGTATCATGCGCTGGCCGGGCAATATCCCTGCGGGTGAAAGTTGCAGTACTCCCTTAATGAGCATCGATTTATTGCCAACACTGGCGAAATTGATTAACGCTCAACTTCCGGAACACACCATCGATGGAAAAGACGTATGGCCTATTCTTTCCGGTCAGCGTGGAGCGAAATCACCGCACGATGCTTACTATTTTTATTGGGGTGACGAGCTGCAGGCTGTTTTAAGCGGTAAATGGAAACTCCACTTTCCCCATGAATACCGAACCTTGGGCGGGCATCCGGGTGGAACAGGCGGCATCCCCGCAAAATACCTTAAAGCCCGTACGCGATTGGCACTTTACGATTTAAATAGCGATATCGGCGAACGGAATAATGTTGCACTCGAACACGCGCGTGTTGTTGAAAAGTTATCGGCGATGGGATTGGCATTTGACCGCGATCTCAAGGCCAACTCCCGTGAGCCTGGGAGGGTTTAAGAGGGCGAAATTCACGGACCTTTACTTCCAAAGGTCTTCATTATATAGGGAGGCAACTCATCGAAGTCATCTTTGATTAGGACTTTGCCTTTCCACACACCCGGCCGACGCGGCTCCTTGGCTCCCTGGTAAGCAACAAGTTTGGCCATGGGTTTCCCCGCTTTGGCGATAATGATTTCCTCGCCCGCAGACGCACGCTCAACGAGTTGCAAAAGATGAGTCTTGGCTTGATGAATATTGACGAATTGCATGGCACTCTCTACGAGACTTAGAGGGATCTTCATATTAACTGTCCGATTGAAGCCGTTCTCTTGTTGTCCTCGGGGTGGGTAATAACATCGAGGAGAGCGGTGTCGAGGCGTTGAATCAACGCGTCACGATCCTTGCAGTGCACATTGGTAAACCAGCGTGCCTTGAGGACGCGCCAGATGCGTTCGATGGGGTTCAAATCCGGGGAATAAGGCGGGAGGTAGACCGGTTCAAAGAAATGCCAGTTGGTGGATTTTCGATGATGCCAAGAAGCGTTATCCAGAATGAGGATATTCCGCTTGCGCTGAGGATGAATCATTCGATGCGCTTCGTCTAAAAACGCTTGGAATACATCACTGTCCACATGACTGGCTTCAATCGCGAAAAATTCTCCAGTCCGAGGCGCCACCATTCCCAAGGCATTCATTCGAATGTGGTCGCCATTGTGGGTGACGCGTGTCTTTCTCCCTTTTTTGTCCCAACGCTGCCGCGAGCGCGACTCGCCTTCAAACCCCGATTCATCCGCAAACCAGAGTTCAACGTCGGGATTCTCACTCAGCTCCCGCAATGTCTCACGAAAAGCCTGGCGTTTCTCTTCATCTTGACGGTCCGGCCAGGGCTGAGGCACTTTCAACGTAAAATCATTTTCATGAAAAAAACGTAAAACCGTATTGTACGAGCATTCGATCTGGTAAGTCTCTCGTAGAAAACCGTGAAAATTCCGAGCCGTCCAGAAGGTGCGAGCCACCTTTTCGGGGTGATCCAGCACTTCCAGCAATTCATTTTCCTGATTCGGATCAATACACTTGGGACGTCCACGGCCCGGCTTGGGAATCAGCCCATCAATCCCGCATTCATTAAACGCCTGAATCCAGCGTCGAAGGTTTCGTTCGCCAATCACAAGCGCTTTGCAGACCTGATCCCGGGGAATCCCGGTAATCAATAACTGCATCGCCGTACAGCGCGTGTTCATCTCAAACGTACCCACCCGTGACGCCTCTTTCAGCTCCTCACACGTCGCGTTCTCTGGATTGGGTTCCAAGCGTGTACGGCACATGCTGGTACCTTGACAGCAACCCTCCATAAGATCTAGGGGAAACGGACAATTCTTTTGAGGATCCCTCTAGTCTAACTTAGTTTTTATCAACAATACAAAATTGTAATCTCAAAAGAGCAGCATGTCACAAGCGCCTGAGTTTTGCCGCCATAACATTCTGAAAAAACGGGAGTTATACAGAAAAACAATCATAGCGGCTTTTGAGGAGATGCTTCAGAGAAATGCACTCTGTGGTACAGTGAGCACGAAGAATCGACTACATTGGTTGACTACCCAATTGATCATTTCAAGTTTATAATACTTAATTGAATTGAATGATTTAGTCTGTGTCATCGCTCTCGAAAAAGAATGTACATGACATTACCAAAGGTAGAATCATGAATGTGACAACTAATCCCGCAAAAAACGTAAGGACGTCTCCATGGCATAGATGTTTTCTTATTGGCGCAATTTTCTTGGCTATTCTCTTCGTACCTTTTATCCTTTCATTCATAAATGCTTTGATTTTTTACTTTCTACACTCTTCATAAAGAATATTGCACGCTCAGCAAGATGTGGGTGCAAGTTATGTGTTGTCTTCTTTTTAATCCAATCACTTCGGCAGAGCAAAGAATGGGCAACAAACTGGGATAAATCATGCATGTGCTCAATCGCGAGACATTGCTGCCGTTTATTTCGCAATCCAGCGGCCATCCATCATAATCGTCCCTCTTTGCCACTGCCCACCCATAAGCACGATATCGCCGCCTGTTTGCAGGCCATTGCTTATATCAAAACTTCTTATTTCCACACCGTGTGGAAAACTATCGTTTCCTGATACTTGCTCAACTTTATCAGGCCCGGCGCAAATAATAAGATAGGCGGTATTCGGCCAACTCTTGGAGGTGGAGCTTGCATTGCCGGAACCAAATTCGAATGTCAGATTTTCAAGCCCCGTATCGCCCGGCCCGGGAAAAGGGTCCATAGGCAGAGAATTGATAAATGGAATAGGTGTCGTGAGACGGTTCAAACCACGTGGGCTGGAATTGTTATCATGATCTTCGGTATAGGAATTCCAATCGAGAAAATATTGCTCCAGCGCCATCGCTACGGTTTTTTCATCGGAAATGACTTTGGTGATTTTGGCGCGCATGCGGGCATTCATAAAATTGGGAACCGCAATAGCCGCCAAAATCCCAATGATCGCCACAACAATTAGCAGCTCAATCAATGTAAAACCGTGTTTCTCTCCCATGATTGCCTCCTCCGGCAAACGTTACCAAATAGCAGAAATGAGCCAACGATTTTGTGATTATGCCATGGTTTATAAAAGATTGATATTGGCAAAAGAATAGAATTTCATATTCACGCTTCTTTACAGCGCATATGAAATAAAGACTCCCTCATCGTTGACAAAATCCATTTCAGCATTCCTGCGCTATGAAAGACACAAAAGGCTCGTATTATCGATAAAACCGATTGGGAAGTATTGGGGCTTTTGGCCGGAGGCTTCATGATGTTTATGCCTGCAGCCGGACACTCTCCGAATTGGAGTATGTCATACGATCCGGATGGCAAACGATAAAAACTATAATAAGTCTCCATCTGAATCGTCGGCATCGGTGTCTATGATCTCGCCTTTGCGGCGGCATTTGTAATAGCCGGCCAAAGAGAGTCCGGCAAGGAATATCCCATAAAGCAGAGTCAACAATGCGACTGCTATGCACGGTCCAATTGAATTGGGATCGCTAAGGTTTTGAAGCAGCAAAATAAAACCAAGTATGCTGCCCAGGCCGCCAACTATGACTGCGGAGCACGCTGACAACGCCCAGAAATCTTTTGCACGCCGGTATAGTGCAGGCTCCATCTCTTTCCCAAAGATCGTTTGCATTTTAATGGTGAAAATTTCAAAAGGGGTAAATGCCATAAGCACTAATGCGCATGTGCCCACAATGACAATAATAATGCTTGGGATATCGACCACCGATCCGGCTGATTGTCCTATGGTAAAGACAAGCATTCCAAAGAAAATGATAATTCCGGCAATCCAATTCAACATGGTTTTTCTCCATTCCGGCGCTCAATCTTAAACCTGGCCTATCTGCCATACGGGCGCTTACGGCAATTGGGAAATTGTCACACCTAAGAACAGCCTATGTCAATTGGGTATGTCTGTTTAGGCCTTTGAGGGAGTCAAAAAAACAGAAAGGAAAAGCAGAAGATAGAACAGAATTACTCATTGCGAACACGATTCAAAAAAACGAGATAAGATTAGATGCTTTGGAAAGAGCCGATAAGAAAGTGCCCGGAAGAGGACTTGAACCTCCACGGGGTTGCCCCCACATGAACCTGAATCATGCGCGTCTACCAATTCCGCCACCCGGGCAAGAAAGGCACTTTGTCCTTCGAAGCAGCGTGCAGATCAACTCAATCCGCAACGCCATATCTCAGGGGTAGAAAAAATAGCGTTACAGCCGTCTCGATGCTAGCCCGAACCGGCTTGAGTTTATTCCCATTCCACGGTGGCCGGCGGCTTGCTGGAAACATCATAAACCACTCGATTAACACCAGATACTTCATTTATGATGCGGTTCGAGCAGCTTTGAAGAACATCATAGGGCATCTGGTACCAATCAGCGGTCATGAAATCGGTGCTTGTAACGGCACGAAGAGCGATGACCTCTTCATAGGTCCGGTTATCCCCCATGACCCCCACAGTCCGGCAAGGCAGAAGCACGGCAAAAGCCTGAGCAATCTGATCATACAGCCCCGCTTTGCGAATCTCCTCAATATAAATTCTGTCGGCCTCTCGGAGTACATCGAGGCGTTCCTGAGTAATCTCTCCTAGACAACGGACAGCCAATCCCGGTCCCGGGAACGGATGACGGGACACAAGGGTAGCATCGACGCCGAGCTCCCGGCCTAAAGCACGCACTTCATCCTTAAACAGCAACCGCAAAGGCTCGACAAGTTCCAGACGCATGTTCTCCAGAAGACCGCCAACATTGTGGTGGCTCTTAATTGTCGCGCTCGGACCTTTATGCGATGTCGATTCAATCACATCGGGGTACAGAGTTCCTTGAAGCAGGAACTGGGCTTCACCCAGTTTCTTGGCCTCATCTTCGAATACATGGATAAACATGTTTCCGATGACTTTGCGCTTTTCTTCCGGATCAGTGACACCCTTTAACGCATCCAAAAATCGTTTGGAGGCATCGACATGCTGTATCCGCACATGCAATTTTTCATGAAGGCGCTCCATAACTTTTTTGCCTTCATCTTTGCGGAGCACACCATTATCCACGAAGATCGCCGTGAAACGGTCCCCAATGGCCTTTGAAGTCAAAACCGCGGCAACGGTGCTATCCACACCGCCGGAGATTCCGCCGATCACATGGCCATCGCCGACCTGCGCACGAATCTGGGCCACACTCTCTTCGATATACGACCCCATACGCCAATCGCGTTTGCAGCGGCAAATGCCGATAAGAAAACGTTCGAAGATCGGCCCGCCGCGTTGCGTATGCGTGACTTCCGGATGGAATTGCAGGCCAAAGAAATTGCGGGTTGTATCGCCGATGGCCGCAAAGGGAGCGTTATCACTGATCGCCAAGACACGAAAACCTTGAGGTGGTTCCGTGACACGGTCGCCATGGCTCATCCAGACAACCGATTCCTGGGGCATACCTTGCAGGATCTCGCCTGTCCGCAGCAAACGTAGCATGGCACGCCCATATTCACGTTCGCTTCCACGCTCGACCTTTCCACCCAAATGGTGGGTCATGAGCTGCTGGCCATAGCAAATGCCAAGAATGGGCAGTCCCAATTCCCAGAGCCCGGGATCGGGATGGGGTGAGCCCTGGTCATAGACCGACCCCGGTCCGCCGGAGAGAATGATGCCTTTGGGTTCAAAGGCACGAATTTCATCCAGCGAAATTTGGCCATCGCGCAGTTCCGAATAGACATTCATCTCCCGTACACGCCGGGCGATGAGATGGCTGTATTGACTTCCGAAATCAAGAATGAGGATTTTATCGTGTTGTACCATAATACTTACGCTCAAAGACGCTGAGGTTAGAAGCTGGCGTCAGCTCGGGCAATAGCGGGCGGAACAACCGGCACACCCAAATATGAACAGGACACCGCCTCCAATCAATTGGGAATGCGTTTGACGGCGCTCAAGTGTCAGCTTAAGGTGAGCCTAATGCACCCAACTCCTAGCGCTGGGTCAATCACGATTTGAGGAACGCGGCATGAAAATTCACGAGTATCAGGGGAAGGAAATCCTCCGGCAATTCGGCGTTGCCGTACCGGACGGTCATATGGTTGAATCGGCTGAGGATGCGGAGCGCGTTGCCAAAGAGCTGGGAACGCCAGTGGTTGTGGTCAAAGCCCAGATCCATGCGGGCGGACGCGGCAAAGGCGGCGGTGTTAAATTGGCCAAAAGCCCGGCAGAAGCCCGTGAGCTTGCGGAGAAGATGTTGGGGATGACCCTGGTTACCCATCAGACAGGCCCCGAAGGGCGAACCGTTCATAAGGTCTTGATTGAACAAGGACTTGAGATCGCTCAAGAACTGTATCTGGGGATGGTCATTGATCGTGCCGTGGGACAGGTATGCATCATGGCCTGCCGGGAAGGTGGCGTTGAGATCGAAGAAGTGGCCGCCAAAAACCCGGATGCAATCCTCAAAGTCCACATCGATCCCGCGGTGGGATTGCGTCCATTCCAAACGGCTCAGCTCGCCTTTGGCCTTGGTCTCTCAGGAGATACCGCCAAATCGTGCATGAAATTCATTGGGGGATTAACAAAGGCATTCATGGCCTGCGATTGTTCACTGGCCGAAATCAATCCCCTTATTGTCACAAAAGACGGCCGAGTACTGGCGCTGGATGCGAAGATCAATTTCGACGACAACGCTCTTTTCCGTCACAAAGATTTCAACGAACTAAGAGATCTCAATGAAGAAGAGCCGCTGGAAACAGAGGCGATGAAATACGACCTCAACTATATCAAGTTGGACGGGACAGTCGGGTGTATGGTCAATGGCGCGGGGCTGGCCATGGGAACAATGGATATTGTCAAATTGGCAGGAGCGGAACCCGCCAACTTTTTAGATGTCGGTGGTGGCGCCAGTGTAGAGCGTGTGGCAGCGGCCTTCCGGATTCTAATGTCGGATCAAAATGTGAAAGCTGTTTTGGTCAATATCTTTGGCGGAATTGTACGTTGTGACCGTGTTGCAGGCGGTGTGATTGAGGCCATGAAACAGGTTGAAGTCAATGTGCCTGTTGTAGTCCGCTTACAAGGAACGAATTCAATCGAAGCCCGCGAAATGTTAGACAAAGCGGATTTCCCGTTCATAACGGCGGACCAGCTTTCGGACGCGGCCGAACGTGTTGTTCAAGCTCTGAACTGACATGGCTGGAACACTGGAACAAGCTGACTTAAGTCAACTTTAGATTTCGTATTCATTTAAATACACATCAAAAGCGCCGTCACATCGCGGCGCTTTTTTTATGCGGTATTTATGTTGCGCATACTTTTCAATCTACAATCGTTAGGCTGTTAACATCCATTCCATATTCAATCCGGATGTGAAAATCGAAGGGCAAATGTCATAACCAAAGCGGCAGGTAACAATTGTAAAAAGTTGTAAAACATTTCTGAGAACCCTGACAGCAGCAAACTTCGAATTCTACATTAAGGCTGAGAATTAAATCATTCTCAATCATGGGTTGGTCTTTTGCTTTAAGTAAAAGGCCGCTGGAATCCCAGTCCGGATTCGTTCTCCTTCAAGGACGGTAGCCCGTGATTCAATCCACATAGGAAATAACGGAATAGACATGGATTCATAGAAATCCCTGAATCCATCTGTCTCGTCATTAATCGTTCAATTGGGGTGTGCATGCAGAATGCACAACTATGGAGACATTAAGATGAAAACATCGTTGGAAAATATCAGAAGCCTTGCCGCACAAGCTCAGGGTGCGGTTGCAAATCTAAGCCACTTAGATGGCTCCGTACGCGAATCAGCAGTCGCCATGGTTCGTGATGTTATCGGACGTATCGGGGCCGAAGCTGACTCCGGCATCTATAACGGTAAGAAATAACGCCAGACTGCTTCTCACGATCATTTGGAAATTTGAGAAAAATTCGGAATCTCCCGCGAATGTATAGTTCGCAACCCGACGCTTGAACAGCCCCTAATTTGTGGACTGACCTTGTGCTGTGCGTGTTTTTGTAAACGCGAAAAGACAATATTTACGAAACGATATGCCAGGATGGTATATCTATGTAATTTAGGTTCTCAAATTCCTGCCCTATTAGTAATTTTCATTTAATTCACTCATATTATTGACGATAACGCTAAGAAGGTCTTTCTCATGCAGAAAGTCGTCTTTCCATATGAAAATGACTTAAAACAGCAAAAAAGGCACGATTCCAGCCAGCCCTAGCGCTAAACAGAAGGTTGGAAGATAATTTCGAGGTGGGTGTCACAGTTCGTTAGGGGTATAAAGGATGATGTCTAACGGTTCCCGAGGTGGCGGAAGGTCAACAGGCGACCTTTCCGATATGCTTGCAAAAGCCATAGCGACCCAAGAACGGATCGAAAAAGATTATCGCGACCAGTATGTAAAAAACTGGGCGGTAATGTTCGTCAATGTGTTTGACTCTGCAAAACCTCTTTACAAAGAAGGTGAAGATGTTGTCACGGCGACGATGGCGCAGTTCAGAACGATTACAACCTCTGTACTTCAAGCGCATCAAGCATGCTACATAGCACCCGGTGACGGACCCCAAGTTGTTGTCTGCTTCGATAATATGAAAGCGGCCGTACATTCTGCGATTGATGTGCAAAGAACTTTGGCAGTTTGGAATAAAACACGAGCGGGACTGCCTCAACTTATTCCCTCGATTGGTATCAAATACGGAGATGTAGTTTTTAAAGACGATATTTTGGAGCAATCCAATACGTGCAACATTGCCAAGCGAGTTGAAACTGAAGCAAGCCCCGGGCAGATCTATTTATCGGAGGAGGTCGCTGTACAAGTTGACAAAGAGGGCGACTATCCGGTCGAGTTTGTGAAATCAGCGTTTGTTAAGAATATTCCCGATGCCCAAAATATATTCGAGCTGCAATGGGAAGAAGTCGGCGCTATCCGTCCGGCGCGTACCGCTTCAGCGAGTCCATCTGCCCAGGCTACTCCAGCAGCGGGAGCGGCCAAACGTCCATCAGCGACATCAACAAAACCGGCCCATCGAACAGCACAAGCTCTGGCGGAATCTCTGGGCGGAAATAAGGAAGTTATTGAAAACCAGGTAATTTTGGTGATCGACGTTTGCGAATCGAGTAAGAAGTTTTATAAGCTCGGCGACCGCGCGGCAAACGAACTCATCCGCGATTATCGTAATGTTGTACATCCTGTCTGCAAAAAATACCGTTGCGCGGCCTGCGATTCGGTCGAAGGCGATATGGTCATCGCTGTATTTTCTGCATCAAAACCCAGCAAAGCCTTAGATGCCGCAGCGGAAATCCAACAAGTATTGCTAAAACGCAATCTTACTATGCCTGAAAACAAACGAGTCCGCGCCGCTGTGGGTCTCCATTTGGGTGAAGTCAAGCGGCAGGGGAACAAGTTTGTAAAAGGCCGCGCGCTTCAAAATGCCAAAGCGCTGCAGGGTGCAGCGGTCGATGACGAGATTTTGGTTTCCGGCGATTTATACGACGGACTGGTCGATCAAATTCAATACGACATCCGCTACGAAAAGGAATGCAAATTCAAAGATACGCCGGATCCCATTACGGTTTATAAATTCCACTGGCACGGCGACCAAGGCAGCCAATCGACTCTTGAGCAACGCAAGTTACAGGTTGGACTGCAAAACGCTTTGCGAGCCCGAAAACAGTAGTTTTTCCTCATAGGCTACCTCCGAATTTTCATACTATCTATCTCTATTTATTCGTTTTATCATGCCTTTAAATGCTTCGATGAAGTAATTTCGGGGGTTTATGATGAACAATGCTGCAATTCGACTTTTCCTAGTCTCATCGTCCATTTTCCTATTCGGGATTGTTCAAGATATTTCCGGTGATCAGCTTAAGGAAATCGAACTCGGGCCGGATACACACATAAAAAATATCCAAGAACCATTCGATTATTTTTCCAATAATTGGACCGTCATTGCTCTCAAAGACTACGAACGCGGAACACGGGTGACGCCGGAAGGCGCATGGATTTTGGACGATGGCGTTGTGTGCAAACCGTTCATCGGTCCTGATAAGTCTTTTCTAAATGCACAAGTCAGCCGGACCTTGGCAAACGGCCATCTTCCAATCGTGCTGTTTGACTTCGTTTTGAATCACGAACTTCATTACACAATAGAAATGTTCGCCATCCCTTGGATACGGGATTGGCGTGCGGCTTATGAAGGACCCAATAGGGAGAATTATATCAACTGGATGCAGATTACGATTGAGAATCCAAGAAGCGCCAATGCCATCGCCACATGGGGATGGAAATGGGAACCGCTGGAAAGTATTCAATGCAGGAAATTATTTGAGAATCGCCATGCAATTTATGGAGGCGGCGCATTACGCGGTGTGCTTCAAATCCCCAATGATACAACAATCACGGCGCAGGATGATGCATTGCAGTTGGATATCCGGTTACGTCCCCAGGGGAGCGCAACGATTGATGTTGCCATTCCCTTTCAAAGCATCAGCCGTTTCCAAAATGCGGCTGCAAGCGAGTTGGCTTTGCTGGATTATGAAACATGGCGTGAACGAACCGAATCGTTTTGGGAAGTGCTTTTGGAGCGCGGTGCACAGCTTTCTGTTCCCGAAAGCAAAGTCCAAGAAACCTATCTGGCATCCCTGGTTTATCAATTCATAACGCGTGATCACAATGAAGTGCATCCGGGAGAAGGATTTTACGATACATACTATATTCGCGATGCCGCGTATCAGGCGATTTCATTAGCCTATGCAGGATTCCTCGATGAATGCGCAGAAGGGCTGGAGCCAATCAAGCGCTATCAACAGGAAAGCGGCCAGTTAATGAGTCAAAAGGGGCAATTTGACGCCAATGGATATGGCGTGTGGGCGCCGGTTGAATATTACCGACTGACACAAGACCGGGATTGGCTGGAAGCGTGGTATCCCATTTTAGAGAAGGCGGTTGATTTTACACGTACCATGCGGCGTACCGAAACCGATCCGAGTTCCCCCTATTACGGCGTTCTGCCCAGGGCTTTGGCGGATGGCGAGTATCTTTGGGATGGCTCGTGCCACATTTTGGGATATGACTGGTGGAATCTCAGAGCCGTGCAGTCTCTTGCTTATGCGGCGGAGGTTTTAGGAAAAACGGGCAAAGCAAGCGAATTGCAGAAAGAATTTGAAGACTACCGTGGGTGCATTTTGAAAGCCCTGGATAAAACAGGCTTGGAATTCATTCCGCCAAGTTACGAAAAGAAAGGTACGCATTGGGGGAATCTGGAAGTTATTTTCCCGACGCAACTTATAGACAAAAACGATACGCGGGTCGGCGCCACTTTGCATGAAGTCCGCGACAACTTCGGCGGCGGTTTTGTGGAGGGGATCATTCAATGGCGCCCATCCATCTTTGCCATTCATCCCTACATGTCCCAGTTTGTGACCAATTCATTCATCATTCGCGGCGAGTATGAAGAGGCGGTCGATGGCTTCTATTCATTTCTGTTGCATACAACCGCTACGCATGGATTCCCGGAGGGCATCTATTACAAAAAACGGGAAGCATGGTCGGACACGTTGCCGCATACGTGGGCGGCGGCGTTGTATGTCATTACCCTGCGGAACATGCTAATTCGTGAAGAAGGCGAAACGCTGCATTTGTTGTCGGCGGTTCCGGGTTCATGGCTGGAACCGGGACAGCGGATCCGCTTCCATCGTGTGCCGACTCATTTCGGGGAGATGGGATTGGAAACCGTGGCCGAAAACGAACGTATTCGCATTCAGATTCACACACCATCCCGGAACAAACCGGAAACGGTAGCAGTGCATTTGCCGCCACATTTGGAAATCCTGTCTGCATCCTGCGGAGAAAAATCCCTGGAGATCGCATCGCCGGGCGTTGTACAGATGCCGGGTGAAGATATGGACGAAACCGTGTCACTTACACTGGACGTGCAGCGAAAGGATGCGCCAATTCAAACCTTTGAATCGACGGTGGCTGCCTATCTCAAAGGTTTAGAACAATAGACAGTCATCCGCCGCATTAAGGCGATAAGTAGCCATAGAACGGGAGAATTCACATAGAGCAGACGCTTGAACATTCTTTGCGGGCAGTTCAACTGGCTGATTTTCAATGAGTTGGGCTGATTGGCGGTCTTGCGCTTGATGTAGACCGGCCATACGGCTATCTTGCCTATCGCTTTGCCGGTCCACCTGTGTTCAAAAGGGCCGGTACGTTCTTTGGGGCTGTAGCTCAGCTGGGAGAGCGCTTGAATGGCATTCAAGAGGTCAGGGGTTCGATCCCCCTCAGCTCCACTTTTTGTCACCCCCTTGTCACACATAGACAGAGGGGGCTTTTTTATGCCTAACGGTGACGGAACATTGCTCATGTTGGGATGAAAGAAACCCCCATCTGAAAGAGTCCATTTCAATTGAGCAATGAGAGATTCGATATCTTGAGATCACAATCTACGAGTTTAAGTCATGCGCGCAGTGAGCGGAAGAATTCCGGCAGGTGATTCCATCCAATTGCTTGACCGCTTTTCCGGTCTTGCCTCTCGCAACCGCCATAGATCAAACAACCCGATTCTGTTTGCGTTCCTGTTAATTTTCGCCAGTATTCGAATCCCTTGAACATCGATGTACGTATTGTTTCGCCGGATTTAATTTCGATAGGAATAAGGTCGCGCACAGTCTCGACTAGATAGTCGATTTCATGACCATGGCGGTCCCGCCAAAAGAAACCATGGCCGGAAAGCCCAGCCAACCATCTTGCCTTAACAAACTCGGAAATGATAAAGGATTCGAAAATACTTCCGCGAAGGTAATGCTGTTGAAGCTGTGCCGGTTCCTGCAATCCAAGCAAGGCGCAAAGCAAACCTGTATCGTAAAAATAGAGTTTCGGCTGTTTCACAATTCGCTTGTTGAAATTCTTATGATAAGGATATAGTCGAAACACCAGATAACTGGCTTCAAGCACAGACATCCAATCGCCTGCCGTGTTGTGACTGATTCCGCACTCTCCCGCCAAGCCATTCAGGTTCAATAGCTGCCCTGCTCTTCCCGCACACAGGCTCAGGAATTTTTGAAACAAGGCTAGATCCGTAACTTTGCGCACACTTCTCACGTCACGCTCGATATAGGTCTGGATGTAATCCATATACCATGAATGAGGATCGTGATTCCTATCATAAACAGGAGGATACGTACCGCTGAATAGGCAAATGTCTAAATCCTTATGCGCGTATGGAGAAGATTGAATTTCAGCGATTGAAAAAGGCAGGAGCCTGAAAACCGCGACACGTCCCGCCAACGATTGACTGATTCGCTCCAGAAGCAAGAAGTTCTGTGAGCCGGTCAAAATGAACCGCCCAGGTTTGCGCGTACGATCAACAATGACTTGAATATACGAGAATAGATCAGGCACGCGCTGCACTTCGTCAAGAATCACTCCTTGCTCAAAGGCCCCCAAGAATCGATTGGGATCTTCTTGAGCCTGCTCGCGGTAATCCGGGCGTTCAAGCGATAGATAGGTGTAATCGGGGAAAAGCATTTGCGCGAGCGTGGTCTTGCCGGATTGCCTTGGTCCGGTGATGGATACAACCGGGTACTTTTCGGCCTTATGCCGTACCAATGCTGCAATCTCGCGGTTAATAAGCATAGGTTGATGTTAGCAGAAGATGGACAATATTTCAATCTATTTGAAATATTGTCCAAAATATTGGGCTATCCCGTACAATTTCGTCATCATTAGTAGTCATATTGCGCTGAGACACATAACTGCCGAGGCTAGCGCCGACATCCCTTTGACATACATGCCGCTCGGCATGTATATATAACTTCACTATTCGGGTAGACTAATAAAAAGGTGTGTTGTAATAGCTATGCGTAGATGTTTTTGGGGATACCTTCTGCTCTCGCTTTGCGGGGCGAGTTGGTGCGCGAGTGATGTTGCCATCAATTCAGTAGCTGCGACACAGACCTTTTCGGAGACTACTAAGGAAATCACCCAACCTGATAGCAGCACTGATCATCCGGAAGCCCAACGTCATGAGGAATCCGAAGCCGAACGTTGGGAGCGAATGTATATCGAGGAGAAACTGAGAAACACGCTGTCTTGGAAAGTGGTTGCAGGTGTATTTTTCGCTCTTCTCATTGAAGGCTGGTGCGTGATTGCTTTCATAAGAAGCGTACGAGAACGCGAATTAGCCTCGTATCGTAAAGGGCTGTTTGATGAAGATCCAAACATACGATTTGCATCGGCCATAGGCCTTGCGAAATACCCACATGAGGCAATTTGGTTGGTAAATCGATGGCCAATAGAGAACAAACTTCTGGAGAGAGCAGAAACAGAATACAGTGAAAATAATACACAAAAACAAAATGGGCATGCGCGTGGAAGAGAAATCGAAATTCGTATTGACAAACACCGGCAGGTTAAGCAGGCAATTTATGATGCGCTTGGCACGATGGTACAGCAGTTTGGATGGGATTTGAAACGTATTGAAAGGCGTTGGCTAAATACAGAACAGTACGAAGAAGAAAGGTGCAGAATACTCCAATACATGTCAAAGATAGGTTTACCTGTAATGGATATTTGTGGTTTTGTGTCCGTCTATTACTGGCTACCAAGAATAGCCAGGGGCCCACGTTTGGACCGACGGAAGATTACTGGAGATATTGGATCGATCACCCTAGCTCGCAGCTATCTTTACAGAAGTGACATGAGTCACGCAATGCTGAGAGGTTCGGGTCTATGGTCTTCTAATCTACAAAAGGCGGCCCTCATGAATTCAAATTTAGAGGAGGCAAACCTAAATTTTTCAAATCTGCAAGAAGCGATTTTAAGCGATGCAAATCTGCGGGGGATAAGCTTAATGTCGGCAAATTTGAAAGAGGCGGACCTTTTCAATGCAGATATGCAAAAGGCAGACATAAGGTTTGCAGATATGCGAGAGGCATGCTTAGGATCGGCGAATCTGCAAGAGGCAGATATGGGGGGGGCAAATCTGCAACAGGCATACCTTGAATCGGCGAATCTGCAAGAGGCAGTGTTGTGGATGGCAAATCTGCGAATGGTAAATTTAGATTTTGCGAACTTGCAGAAAGCACACCTGGGGGAAGCATATCTACAAAATGCAAGTTTGGAGTGGACTGATCTGCGAGGTGCAACCCTTCGAGGTGTGAATCTTAAAGAGACGAATCTTAAAAAGACGAATCTGAGTGGGGCAAATCTGCAGGACATTCAAAAGTGGGAGAAATCAACAGTCCGGGGAGCAAATATCACGGGTGTGGTAAACGCCCCGCCGGGTTTTATTGAATGGGCGATTGCGAACGGGGCGATTGATGAGAATCGTAGCGAAGAAGTTCCGGCCAAAGACAGTCAACACCAAGACTGAACGTGTGAAGATGCAGTTCCCTCCCCCCGGTTTTCTCAAATCCATCTTAATCCGCATTTCTGCTATGGTATTGGGCGATCAAGAACCGTCTTGCGTTGTCCTAGTTGTCAATATGTAAAAAGCAGGGATGGTAGAGGAGTCGAACCCATGCGCCGAAAAATCATTGGTTTAGAGATTGTCATTGTAATTTTTGGAATGTTGTTATCGTTGCCGTTGCTCGCCTCGGCTCAGGTCAGCCTTGTACGGGATGGCGCACCCCATGCAGTGATTATCACGCCCGATTCACCTTCCGAAACCACACGCTATGCCGTGGATGAATTGGTGTGGCATGTCAAACAAGCGACAGGCGTGACGTTGGAAGCCGTCCCGGAATCCGAAGCCCCGGCGGATGTGCATACGCGAATCTATATCGGAGTAACGGAAGCCGCTTTGAGTTATGGGATCGACCCGGACCAGATGCAACGCGAGGCCTATACCATGCGTTCAATCGGGAACGATCTTTTCATCATCGGCCAGGATGACAATCAAAATCCGCTGCTTCAGAACAATCCCAACGTGGGCACGCTCTTTGGTGTCTATGAATTCATCGAGCGTTATCTGGGTGTGCGATGGCTTTGGCCGGGTGAACTGGGAACCTACATCCCCAAAACCGATACGGTAGAGCTCTGGTCAGTCAATGAAACAAAGGCGCCCGCGCTCGCTTTTCGTTCGTTGGTTTGGTCGCGCATTCGAGCGGTTGCGCAAGGCGGAAAGGAAATTAGTGAAGAAGACGCCCGGCTCGGTTTCAGCCAAGAAGGCGTAAAGCAGTACGGCGAGGCCTTGCAGGTCCTTTTGCGCCGTCAGCGGATGGGCGGCATGGATGCCAAACCGCGTAGCGGGCACGCCTTCAGCGGCTGGTGGCAACGTTACGGCCAAGAGCATCCGGAATGGTTCGCCGAACGCCGTGACGGAACACGCGGTCATCCGGATAAAGATTACGCTCACGTTCCTATGTGCGTATCCAATGAGGAGTTGCAGGATTTCATTGTCGAGCAATGGGACGGAGAAAGTGTCTTGCTATTGGGCCCGGTAGACCGTCCGGGGCGGTGCAACTGCGCCAAATGCCGGGCTTGGGATGGCCCGCAACCCGATACTCCGCCTTGGTTCGCCGAGCGGGTTTATGCAACAGAACGCCGCGCACAAGAGGTTTTCGCAGGAGTAACCTCAGACCGCTACGCGCGCTTTTGGAAAACCATCCAACAAAAAGCGGCAAAACGTAATCCTCACGCTCTCGTGTCGGCATCATTCATTTATGAAAACGAGTTTCCCGCGCCGGTGACAGGTATCCAATTGAATCGAAATATCTACGGGGAATTTGTGCAATGGCAGGACCCGCATTTACGTTGGTTCCCGATGCCGGACGAAGCCTTCGATTGGATTAAGGAGCAATGGTTGGGCTGGAAAGAAACTGGCATCCGCATGGCCTACCGTCCCAACTACTTGCACGATGGCTATGTGATGCCACATTTTGAAACCCGTCAATCGGGTGAATTCTTTAAGTTTGCCTTCGACCACGGAATGGAAGGCGCCCGGTTCGACTCGCTTACCGGCCAATGGGCGACACAGGGCCTTCGGCTTTATATGCACTTACGCCTCATGAATAAGCCGGAGTTGGAACTTAATGAAATACGCCGGGAATATTTCTCCGCATTCGGGCCGGCCGCAGAACTTATGGAACAGTACTTCGACTATTGGGAAGACTACGCATTCGATAACCGTATGCGGTTTATTCAATTGTATTGGGATGTGGGCTGGCGATACAGCAGCTATGTTCATTGCGCCCATAAGGCTTTCCCCGAAGAATGTTTTGAACCGGCGGAAGAGCTTCTCAACCAAGCCTTAGCAAAAACAGAAAATCATCCATTGAGTGAGTACGGAGAACGTGTGCGTTTTATCCAAATCGGTCTCAAACACGCCCGGCTGGCAAGAAACCTGGCTGCGGTCTATGACGGAGAAGAAGAGATTCCGGCTGATCGGATAGAAGAAGCAAAAGAAGCGTTACGTAAATTGGTAACATTTCGCAAAGAGCACGAACGCACCTATTTCTCTGATCTTTTGCACACAACGACTTTCTGGGAACGTCCCCGCATGGATCTGGATAAGCTCGCCGATACCCTATTTTAAGAATAGCAGAGCGATTTAGGCTTATTGCGCTCCCGCCACCCCGGCGGTAGGCAATATCATTTTAACTTGTCTCGCAACTTTTAAGGGCAAAAGCAAGAGCCTGGCTCAGGAGGGTTGCAAAAGACTAGAAGCCAGGCTCTTGGGGTATGTTGGCGCTTATTTTTGCGCCACGAAGATTTTAGTCTCGGTCAATTTCACCGCGTATCTTTGTACGTTTCTATTCCTCATTCCCATGCCCGAGGGGGACACCGGCCATTGTAGGTTTTGCCATCAATCACCAGGCTTTTGGCCACTGTGCAGTCACCACCATACCAGTAGATATCTCCGGCACTTCTCAGTCCATTGGATGAAGAATATGTGTTGCCATCCCCCGTACGTTGTATGCCATAAAACGGCGCAGGTGAAGATATGCCATTCTCCGCCTCATCAGGTCCGACCGAAAAGATCACATAAGCAATAAACTTGGAAGCCCGCACGGCCACGCCGGTTTCATAGACTTGCGGAGTTAAAGAACTGTCGAATTGCCTATATTGGGATGTCAAAGCATCATGGGGGACACTTTTGATATAGGCAATCGGAGTTGTGAGGAAAAATATCCCGGCTTCCATTCTTCCGCGTTCATAGGGATGATCTTCTGATTCCGGCGGATAGCTGCCGTGATTGTCCATGGCATAGAGTTCCTGCGCGACAGCAAGCATACGTATATCATCGGTTGCTTTGACGATTTTTGCACGAACACGCGCTTGGACAACGCTTGGCACAGTCGTCACGGCCAGGATGCTTAAAACCGCCCCCGCCGCGATTAACTCCGCTAATGTAATACCACGGTTGTGATTTCCTTGTTTTATTCGTTTCATCATTTTTACCATTTTGACCACCCCCTGATCCCTGTCTCCGGTGTAGGTGTCGGCAATACCGGATTCTGTAACGAACGGATATTTCCCGTGCCCATCTCTAGAAATAACACTTTCCCATCGGAGGTTATGACATCGAGCGGAGTGTGAACGCCTGCAAGACGAGCAACACTTCCATCATTTGAAGCCTCGGCAACACCAATGCCACCGGCGATAAATGTTGAGCCATTGGACGCGATTCTCAGGATACGGTGATTTCCGCTATCACAGACATAAATGTTACCCAGGCTGTCTGCGGCGAGTCCCTCAGGATAAGCCAATGCCGCCCCCAAAGGCTCATTGGAGTTTTCATAACCGAATCTTCCACCAAGCGCAGTCGTGATTTCCCATACACCGCCAGTCGTTTGCGCTATTTTACGCACTGCGCTGAATATGGGATCGGTTACATAAACATCATCATTGGGAGATACAGTGATGTCGAGTGGTGCATTAACAAAGGCACTGCCTGCCACCGCTCCATCTCCACCTTGCTCAGCAGGCAATTTGGGATTACCGATGCTTCCATTGCCGGCCAATGTACGAATCACACCATTTGAATCGATGATGCGGATACGGTTTCCCAATGCTTCCGTAATTAAAACACTGCCATCCGACAGCATCGCCAAACCGCTGGGACCGTTCAACGTTGCTTGATTGGCCTGGCCGCCATCCCCTGTACTGCCTGAAGAGCCGGTCCCTGCAAATCGTGCATAGGAATCATTTGCAAGGTCCAAACTGAATACACAGTTTGCTTCAGAATCGGCCACCAACAGAGTCTGGTCGAGAATCAAAACACCATGAGGTGATTCCAACGGGACTTGGATCGTATGCTCATTAGGCAATGGCGCAGTGACTCCGGAAAGGTCCGCTGTAGCAACCAGCTCAACATCACCTACACCGTTCACACGCAGGACTCTTTTTTCAACAGGATCGGTGAAATAAAGCTGCCCATTACCGTAGGCCAGACGGCCATTGGCCCGGAATGTTTCAATTTCCGTATTGTCATTCGTGTTTAGGTATGTGGCAAGCAAAGGCCAAGGCAAAGCCTGTATCGGCTCAGGCTCGGAAGGAGATTCAGACAAGGGCTGCGTACTCCACCCCGGATTCAGTTCTTCATCCCGTAAAACGGCAAGTCCCGTGCCTGTGAGCCCGGCGATGACCTTTCCCCGCCATGTCTCAATAGCAAAGGCCGGTACGGATATCGAGATTCCTCCATGAGAAACCAGAAGGCCATTTGTATCGATATCAAAAACATCGATGGCGGTTGTCGAGGCCACGTAGAAGCGATTGCCATCAAAAGCGATATCCCTGGCAAGGCCCGAAGTTTCTGTATACAGACGATTTCCGACCTGCTCGAGAACACCGATTCGACAAGTTTGATTATCTCGAATCTCTAAAGTGATCGGGCCGTTTTCTGTTGGCTCAATATGACGAACAGAATCCTCGACAGGGCTCCAAACCATTTCGCCATTCAATAAGGAATCGACGCTGGAGACAGCTGCAATCGAAGGAACATATTCCGATTCAGAATAGAGATTTGCGGCAATAAACAGTTCATCTTGATCGGTGGCTATTGCCGTAATGGTTTTAGCTTCTTCTAAAAGGACTTGACTGTATTCCAACTCACCATCTACCAGCTGTACAACGGCAATCCCACAGGGGATTTGACCATTGCCAAATTGAGGCCAAACCAGGGTTTCGCCCCACCAAACTAGTTCGAATCCACCGGATGCCTGAAGATAATTCGAAAGTCCCGGCTGCGCCTCACTGACAAACGGGTACAGGCCAATATCGTCATCACCGGCCGTTCGAGTAACCGGGAAAATGGCGACTCCGCCATCCGCCAAAACGGCAGCCTGTCCATCTGCGGATATGCTTAAGCTTCGACTGAGCCAGGTGTTTCGGAATTCGCTCGGATCATGTCCCGGAACATGACTCTTATCCGTCGAAAAATCGTATACCATTCGCTCAAATTGGATATTTCCATCATTGTCCATCCCAAAAGCGGAAACACGCGAGAAAATATCCAGTACATACAATCGATCCTCGTACAGACAAAGATCAACGGTATTTTTTAATTGCAAATTATCCGCAGTAAGGAGTACCAGCTCTTCGTCATCAACTTCAAAGGTAGACTTTCCTCCCTCACGGTTTGCCACAAATCCCGTGTTTTCATACATCTGCAGCACATCCGGCTGAAAGGGAATATTGATCGTATTGGCCAGATCGAAATAGCCATACTCATCCATGGCATAAAGCGAGATACGGCTTTGTTGTTCACTTGAGAACGGACCAGTCGGAAGAAACAGAGACTCTCCGATAATGACATCCGGGCTACGCGCAGAAAGCGTATGGCTTCCGAACTCCGAACTAAGCAGCGGCTGACGTGAGCCCAATTCCCCTTCCGATACGTTAACTCCCAGCAATCCTGAAATCCCGCCGCCTACAAGCAGCGATTTCTGCAAAAGATTCATGTCCATAACAGCCAGGAACGGTTGACGGGAGACAACCAGCGGTGGTCCCTCAAGCGGAAGACGCATCGAATAAACAACAGAATCGGCAGCGAGATAAATCTGCTCTCCATCACTGGAGGCGAAAAGGATTCTTTCGGCAACTTCAATTTCGCCAAGTTTGGCGCGTTCTTCAGTCAGGAAGTTTTGCCATGACTCAACACGCGTAAGGTTTGCGGTGGAATAATAAGAATACGCGTTCCCATAATCAGGATTCACTTCCAAAGCGACAAGCGCCCGGCCATCATCCAAGACTTCAGTCAGAATAACCGGTGCATCGAAATTTACAGTTTCTAGAACAGACGGACTGGAAACATCTTCGATACTGAGGATCGCAACCCCACCGTTGGAGAGCCCCTTGAGTGACACAAGAGCAAGATTCCCATGCCTGGAAATACTCGATATCTGCATCACTTGATAACGGCTGAGATCGAGCAGGTTGGTACGCTCCAAAGTCCCATCGCTACGGATCTGGAAGACGCTCAATACCGTATCTTGTCCCAAATAGACGAAGTCTCCGATTCTCAGAACTGCATCATTCTTTCCTCCCACCAAATCCACCCATTGCAAAGGCGCGGCTTGTGTCGGAACAGGTGTGATAATGGGAGTGGATACTTGACCGGGAATTTCCAAGGTCAATACGAGAAGTGCCAAAAAAGTGCAATAGCAGTGCTTTGACAAGGCAAACCTCCAACCAAAGAGTGATTACCCCGAATATATCGCTGGACTCCTTCGTTGTCAGAAATTATGCCCTGAAATCCCGTAGATATGCCGCTTGGCATGAGAATTCAACCACTACAAGTCACACTCCCCCAAAAGCGCAAGAGCCCGGCCTTGGAGGGTTGGAAGTGAGTAGAGGTCGGGCTCTTGGAGTTAGAAGGCGCCGAGTCTCGACGCCACTGAAATTCTGCTCCGGGCGAGGGGAAATTTCAAGTCACTCTCCTTATTATCTGTATTATTACGACTATCCCTTCCGCAATTATTTTGCCCGTATCCAAGGCTCATCGAACCAAGCATGCTTGATGGTTTCGGAGCGCGGCCCCGGGTTGCTGTATGTATAAGTTAAATGAATTGAACCATCAGCGGTTTGAATCGACGAAGGATAGTGCACTTCGCCATTGCCTTCGCCGATATCTTCCAGAACACGGCGGACCGGCCAGGTACGGCCCTCATCCTCAGAAAGGAAGACTGTCAGCCGGTGGCGGCCCTTTTTCAGATCGTTGCAAACCAGAATCCAGGCGCCGCTTTTGAGCTGCAGAACAGCGACACTTGAACCGGGATTGGCGATCTCGATAGGAACCACAGTGGTCCATGTAATTCCTTTGTCCCGCGACTCTGAGGTGCGTATCTGTTTGGGCTTGCCATTGTCACGCATAAAAGCCACTAATGTTCCATTGGACCGTAATCCGAACGCCGGTTGGAGGCCGCCAAGATACACATCCTGAATCGGCTCGCTAAACGACCATGTATCCCCACCATCCTCAGTGCATGCAGTTATCGAACAAGCGAAAACGTCATGATACAAACCGAGCATCATGCGGTTTTCATCAACCATAATCGGAACGGTTCGCGACATCCATCCGAGACGCCGGCCGATTTTGGTCTTTGCTAATTCTTTTTGTTGTTCGCAAATTCTTCGCAGTTTTTCGTTTTGCTTAATATCATCCGCACGTGCAACGGCAATTTCCTCTAATAGGGCACCGTAACGATCTTCAAAATTCCGGGGCCGGCAATGAAATACGTTTTGCTTTTCCCATACCACCGGCCCATCACCGTTATAATTCTTTGTTCGGCAATACTTCATCAAAACGCCGGTGCTGGAGTTATCCAAAAAGGTGGCATAAAAAAGCCATAGTTGTTGCTGAGGATCAAGAAAGACAACGGGATTCAGATCCGGAAGATCCGGCGTATCGGCAGTTACAAAGGGAGCGCTCCAAGCACCTCCGGGAGATTTTCGCGCACCCATAATTTGCACATCATCCGCTCCGCCCTCGCCGGAGCCTCGATACCAAACCGCAAAGAGTTCTCCATCAGGCAGTTCCACAATCGAGGACGAATGGTTGTGCAAGGGATGGAACGGGAACAGAGATTCGATATGCAAATCTCCCGTGGCTGTGCTTGCCAGCAATGTTAATAGGAGAAATCCGTTCATTGTATTATTTCCTTTGAATCGATTGAGAAACAATAATAACCCGTTTTTTGCTATCTATCCACTGAGATTGTCATTCCACAACGTAAATAGCGGATAAATCTGTGAAATGTTCACGGTGAAATATTCTTCATCAACATGGTCAATAAACGCAGATAGGTTTCGTTTGCATTTATAGGGATTTGGTATCGACGAAAGAGAGGACGGCTATGGCTTCAACATCACTAGTCTATCGTTTCTGTTTGAGTCTGCTGGTTATCAATCTCATACTTCAAACACATGCCTACGCCAACAAACGGTCAAAACAAAGTGCAGTTGCACATAAATTCGCATCAAACACACATGAAGAACCTTCACTTATCTTGGGAAGGCCGGAAGATGACGCGATTACTTTCAACATTCTAGCCCCAAAAGACTGCAACGCATTTATCGAGTATGGAATGGATGAGGAAGTCTATTCTAATCAAACTCCAACCGTAAAACTTCAAATGGGCAATCCATCGGAGATTGTCGTCAAAAACCTGCATTCGAATACGAGATACCATTATCGCTTACAATACAAGTTTACAGGAGAAGAGGAGTATCTGTGCAGGGCCGCATCTAGTTTTCAAACTCAGAGAGATCCGGGTGAAGAATTCACATTTGCCATTCAGGCGGATTCCCACTTGGGAACAAACAAGCATAACGATCCGGAACTTTATTCTCGTACATTGTCCAATGTATTACATGACCGGCCGGATTTTCTGATCGATCTTGGTGATACATTCCGAGCCACCAAGTTAAATAACGATCGAACAGATGACATTCAGAATTTGTTCCTCAATCAACGCCGCTTCTTTAGCGACATCTGCCACTCCGTTCCACTCTTTTTGGTGTTGGGAAATCATGATCATGAGTGGGGATGGGATTTGGCGGCAGGGGAAAAATCACTTTCGGCTCAGATGACTATTACCCGCAATCGTTACTATCCGAATCCGGTGCCCAGTGATTTTTACAGCGGCAATTCGATAGCAGAAAAGGACATCGGATTACCAGGCAACTATTATGCGTGGGAGTGGGGTGACGCTCTCTTTATCGCTCTTGATATCTACCGGCATACCGAAGTTGACCCTAAACAATCAAGAGATTCTTGGGATTGGACGCTTGGGGACGCACAATATCACTGGCTGCAAAGAACTCTCGAAGAGAGCCGCCAGGGGATCAAATTCGTATTTTTGCATCATCTGCACGGCACATGCCGGGGAGGTGTAGAATGGGTCGATCATTACGAATGGGGTGGCAAGGACCGTAAAGGTAATGACGTCTTTCATCGGTATCGGCCGGACTGGACGGCTCCCATCCACCAACTCTTGTCAGATCATGGTGTAACAGCCGTATTTCAAGGACACGATCACATTTTCGTAAGTCAAGTTCGCGATAAGATTGCATACATCACATGCCCAATGCCGGGAGATCCCGGTTACAACGCATACAATCGGGATGCTTTTCACTCAGGAGTCATCCGGCCCAATTCCGGCCATGTACGTGTTAGGGTGTCGCCTCATACAGTGGTTCTCGATTACATACATGCATTTCTGCCGAAGGACGAAACATTGGAACTTAAAAATGGCACAACTGCATTTAGCCAAATTATCTCCATAAAAACAACAGATTCTGAGTAAGAAATTTTCGGCCCGTTGAGCAAACATAAAGGAGTTAGGCCATGCCGATCCAACACAAATCAAACCATACATTGCGAACCGTTCTGCTCATGATCCTGTTTTTGGGGATGGCGGGGATTCAGACAAGCTTTGGAGAACGCCAGGGTACGCGATCATCGAGAGCCGATCATGCAGTGAATCGAGAAAGAAGAACGCAACAGAACAAGCCGCAAGGGTATTCCACCGAACAGGCCATCTCTGATCAGGCGCAGTTGCACACAATCGCTTTCAGTGGTTTGGCCTTTCTTACGGGCGACTATGGAGCGTCAACGTTTTTGCCGCCCGGAAAGGTCTGTGATTTCTTTGGATTCCAATACATGCGCGACATCGACGCCGCCGGAAAGGGTCACAATCCCATGTTCTTAAACCGAGTGGCAAGCAATGTCATCTATATCTTGAATGACGCACAAAAACAACGCCTGATGGATTTAGCGGAAGAACAAGCACCACAGTTGGAAACACTGGCAAGGATGCGGTTGCCCCTCATAGCAGCATTTCACCATGAATTGAGAGGCGATATTCCAAACTCAAGTACGGGACTCAACAAAGAGGCCGTTCGAGAGTATATAGGAGGTATTTTTGCTTTTGATGCAGAGTTGAGTTACCGGCGCGCTGAAGTTTTTGGACAAATTGCCGTCTCGCTCACACCGGAACAGAAAGACGCTCTGGGTAAAATGAAGTTCGGTGATTTTGATACATGGCCGGAACTGGATGAAAGAGATCATTTCAAACCGCGTGGCAAATCAAAACTTTTTAATGTCGCTTACATGACTTATGCCAGTGAGTTCTTTAGCTGGTACGCAGGTTCAGTTTATGCCGACACTTATTTCTGCCCGGAGCGGCACGGGACTTATTTCGGCGGTTTCTATATGAAAGATATGCCGGCCATGGGTAAACGCGATTACGATATCAGCACTTCAGTGACCGGTGACAGCGGCAAGCAATTTCTGGGATTGCTTTCTCCATCACAGCGCAACAACATCACAGGCATCATCGAGTGGCAGCATGAGCCGCTTCTGGAAATTGTAGATGTTCGTAAAGCAATCTCGCAGGAACTTCGCAAATTCCTTGCAAATCAGAAGCCGGATCGAGAAAAAGTCCTGGCTCTAGGCAAACGCTATGGTGAACTGGACGGGGAATTGTCATGGAATTACGCCAACGAATTTGCCAAAGTCAATCAAACCCTTACGGCGGATCAACGTTCGGCGATGATGCGCCTGCGGAATCTCGAAGGCTATGAGAGCGCCCCTTATTACATTTACTCAAGAAGTATAAACGATCAGCCAGAGACGGGTGATGTCCATTTCTTCTTTTTTGCTCCAAAGAAAGGAGAATCATAATGAAGCAGGTAGACCGCAGGACAATTTGCAGACTATTGGCGACACTGCCATTTGCCTCATTTCCTCTTACAACAATGAGTAAAGAGAAAAATGGAAAACAAAATAACGAAGCCTTGCGTCAGGAGTTTTTGAGTGAGACACCGGATTCACCAGGATCCGTTATCCTTGGACGTCCTGAAAAAAATTCAATCACGATGAGCGTTTTATGGCAAAGCGAGGTGCAGGCAATGGTTTGTTACGGTGACGGCGAGGAATTGGATCAATATTCTGATTCCATAATGTTACAGGCCGGTGAGCCGCAGGAGTTGGTCCTTGACCATTTGCATACTGACACCGCATATTCATACAAAATAATCGAGTCCAAAACAAAAGAATCCCTCCTGCCTGTTGACGGATTCGGACGATTCCATACACAGAGGGCGCAAGGCAAGGCGTTCACATTTACCGTTCAAGCCGACTCGCATCTTGATGGCGACTGCCTACTTCCATTATATGAAACCACATTGCTTAACGCACTTAATGCAAATCCGGACTTTCACGTTGATCTTGGCGACACCTTCATGACCGGAAAAATTCCAAACCGTTCCGATGCGTTCAAACAATACAAAGCACAACGTCATTGGTTGGGACAAATTGGTCAGTTTGCACCTATATTTTTGGTTCTTGGCAATCATGATGGAGAAGAAACAAATAAAAGAGGATCAACTGACATGGATGGCGATGCTGTGTGGTCATGCCTTCAACGCAAGCATTACTTTCCCAATCCGGAGCCGAACAAATTCTACAGCGGCAATATTTATCCTCAGCAGCACGCCGGCCTGCTCCAAAATTATTACGCATGGCAATGGGGCGACGGGCTTTTTGTAGTACTCGATCCCTATTGGTATTCCGGCTCAACCCGGGGCGTTTCCGAACCATGGAAAGCCACCATTGGAAAGACGCAATACGATTGGCTGGCTCAAACGCTTCGGAGTTCAACGGCAAAATACAAGTTTATTTTCATTCATCAGCTGACCGGCGGCCTTGATAAAAGTGGCCGGGGCGGCGCCGAAGCGGCGGCATATTACGAATGGGGCGGACACGAAAAAGACGGCCGGGTTGCATTCTCGATTCGCCGGCCGGGGTGGGACAAACCAATCCATGATTTGCTGATTGAGACCGGAGTACACGTAGTTTTCCATGGCCACGACCATTTTTTCGCCTATCAGGAGCTAGACGGCATAATCTATCAGCTCGTTCCTCAACCTGCGCACCGTAATTTCCGCAATCATCACGCCCCCGAATATGGCTACACAAAGGGTGTATTTCTTCCAAACTCGGGACATCTCCGAATCAATGTCACCCCTGAGCACGTCCAAGTTGATTATATCCGGTCGGCAACTGCTGATATGGAGAAGCGCGGAATCCCAAACGGACACATTGATTACAGTTACCAAATTGTGCCAAACAGTTGAACCTTTCACCGAGCACGGATTTTTTTAAATTGTTAGGAACGATAGCAAGCCGACAATAGGAAAACGTTGGTTTTTTCCATCTTTTGAAAGCAAAAAACTGCTTTTATTTCCCTCGGAAAACCTGTTGCGGTGTGAAGGAAAGCGCTGGGGCAGGCAGACCTTCGATTTTTATCGAATTATCCTCCAGCGTACCTTCATCGGCCTTTGTGGTTTCAATCGACCATACTCCCGGAGGCCGGTTGCCGCATTGGACCTTAATCTCGATCTTCTCCTGGGTGGGAGTTGTTTGGCGGGAAATCACGGGTTCACCCTTGGCATCGTATATATTGACACGGACCGTTTCGGGACCGATACCTTGCGCTCCTTCGACATGCACAATGAATTGCGAAACGCCTTTGGGAACATCGAAATAAAGTCTTTCGGCTCCATAGAAAAGCCCCAGATGATCACCGGCATCCAAAGCCAAAGGAACATTAGAATGAGTAATCGAATAGGAACATCTACCTGAAGAAATCCCGAGGTAATAAATCCCGTTGGACTCCGGCTTGAATTTCGCCACCCCGCTTCCATCGTTAGGGATACGTCCTTTGGCGACATTAACTCCGGAAGAATCCTGAAGTTGCCAAATTAGAGAAGACCGGTACTCGTCAAATTCATGGTTTCTTAGTCCGATCTCAATTTCTTGTCCTTTGGTTGCGCTGACGAGAATTAGGTTTTCTCTTCGCAATTGAACCCGTGGATAATCTATTTTTACGCCGTTTCCTTGGGGTGGAATAAGTTCTTTCGGAACATGATCAAAAATGTCCAAATCCCAATCTTCCGGTGTTTGACGCGGTTCGCTCTGTACTTTGTAATTGCCTTTGGCAATGGCCGCATTGGCCCACGTGAACCATTTCCAGTAGGCCTTATGATCGTCTTTGGTATAATTCGGCCCCTCATAGAAGATCCAATAGCCATCGGTAATTTCTGAAATCATCACGGCATTCTTGCCGGAGAATTCAGGATCGGCGCCATCCACCACCGGATCGATGCCACCGCTATAGATATAAGGAATCCCGGCTTTCTTCGGAATTTCCATGTTTTTTAGGAGTGTCGCACGATTCTCACTCAAAGCCTCTTTTTCGGTGGTGAATCGCGACGAACGTCCATAGGTGGCGGCATCGGCTAAGATTAAGGGTGCACGCGGCGTACTCCATTCCGGGTAGATGGCTTCGGTCATAAACGGTGTTCCCGGGGCCGGGTAAATACAGAATTGAAACTCCGGCGCTATTGCATCGACGGCTTTTCGTAATGCTCCGCATCGCTGCCGCCACTCGGCAATCTGAAAGTCTTCGAACGCTTGGTGCAGTCCTTTATCATCGAGCCACGTTTTCCGCTCAGCCGGGGGAAGTTCGGGAATCTCAATTTCTTTATCTTTGGCGAACTTTTTCAGGATTAGTTCATCATAGGAGAGAGAGTAAAGATTGCCCTTCCCGCCTTTGACATAGTTCTCGTAATCCAGAAATACGCCCATAAGATACGGGTTGCGTGCGCTGATACGTGCATATTCCAGAATATACTTCGCGGTCCAATTCCAAAATTCGTCGGCGTTGGGACTCCATAGCGGCTGCTCGGCGCCATCGGCCCAGACCAGGCGTTTGCCATCAGCCTCAGGCCCTTTGGGAGAAGTAAGCGAGCCACGCATCCACGGCATGTGATAGATGCCGTATTTTTCGCACCATTCCGTAACCTCAAGAACTTCATCCAGCCGATCGTATCCGCTACGAGGCGAGAAAACATTAAATCCAGCATCAGCGGTGGCCTTAATCATCCACTCTTCTGTTGTCCAATCCGCTTGAGGCTGCATGACCTTATCGACAAGGATCATCAATTTGACGCTCCGGCCGAGTTCCGAGCGTTCGATTTTCTCAGCCATTGCCACGCTGGAAGTCAATGTCAGCGTTATGAGTATAATCCCTATCTGATGTTGAATCTGTTTCATTTGCCTGCCTCTCCGAATAAAGTCTACCTTCTCTGCTGCCCAAAACCTAAACGAATCACTCCATTTCGTATAGATGATTTTATCCTTACGGTACTTCCCCGGGATGGAAACGGCAATCCCCAGGTTCAGGACAATGGCAACAAGTAAGCGGTCAATCCGGGAGAGCCGGTATATACTAGAAAGGGATTCAACCAATTCCAACACGGAGTACGGAAGCGATGTTTATTTACCGTCACGCATTCGGTCCTGGGCTTTCACGGTTTTTCAGCCACTTCTTCTTTGTAGACCGGGTGGGGCGCGCCGTATTGCGCAAGAGAATTCTCTTTCTGCGCAATCTTAGTCTCGGCAAATGCCTTAATGCTCTAAAGGCTCTTACTGCCTACTTAACAAAGTCTCAAATTCAAAACGCGCTTCCGCTGTTTGTGAAAATCGATACAACCCCTTTTTGCCATCTTCGCTGTCCGGTTTGTATCCACACCAAAGACACATCAATGCCCGAACAGGATTTACATCCGGATATGGTGATGAGAGACGGCCTCTTTCGGAAAATCATCGATGAACTGGCGGGTAAAACATTGGCGATTTCATTGAACCATTTGGGCGACCCTCTGGAAGACAAAAAACTGTGCGAAAGAATCGCCTATGCTACTCAAAAAAAGATTAATACATCCATTGCCACGCATTTCAGTTATAAGTTCAGCGATCATGATTTGAAAAAACTGATCGAATCGGGACTATCGGTGTGTTACATCAATCTGGATGGGTTCACTCAAGAGGTTTATGGAAGCATCCGGGTGAACGGGAATATTGAATTAGTGAAATACAATCTTCAAAGACTGATGGCCCTGCGTAATGAAATGAAGCGCAAACTTCCATTTGTCGAAGTACAAACCTGCATCTATGACTTCAACAAACACGAACTTCCGCAAATTACCGAATTCTGCAAAGAAATCCGTGTCGATTCGATGATCCTGCGGCCGGGACTCGAAGATAGTTTTTTCAACCTATCGAAGCCACGCTCTGTTCCGCATAAGAAAAGATGGTTTCCGCTGTGCAAATGGCCGTATTTTGCCGCAACGATTCTTTATGATGGGGATGTCCTGCCCTGCTGCAAGATTCATTTCGGGAACACATATGCCAAACATGAAACACGGATCAAAGCGGGCAGCATTGCCCAATCCTCATTCGCGGAGGTCTATAACAACGAGCTTTATAGGCAATCCCGGATGCTGAGTTGCGAACCGATTCTCGACGATTCCTCCCCATTGGCAGGAAATTTCTGCTATCGCTGCATGTGGATTTATGATTGATTCACAGTCGAAATGGGCACACTGTCAGCGTAGACGCACATAGCGGTGGCGATGGTTGCATCCATTGGGTGACGGCTTCCGGACTATGCCAAAGAAACAACTCTGACCAAGTCGTCATGCAAAATTGTCTCTATCTCTGTATAAAATCCATTTTTTTTAACTTAGGGGGGATGAGATGTAATTATTTAGGGACAAAAGGAGTAATTTAGGGATTTCATGCAATCTAAAATCAATAAACCAATCTCTTTCACGTTTTAAGGTTTAGGCTAAAGCCATTTGGAAAATGGGCCACAAAATGGCCGGAAAGTGGACAAGAATTAGGTGGTGAATGAGGTTTCAATGCTGTTGCGACCCCGTCTGTCCGGCTGGAAACTGCCCCCCATCCCCGATAACGATGGGACAAAGGATATGAAACCCCTGCTCATCGCCGGAGTACGATTTCATAAATGAAACGCATGCCGTGCCGAATAAACGCCCCTACAAAAAGGATTGCGAGAGGCATCCATGACCTGCGTTCACTAGCTAGGCGCGGCCTTTTTTTGTTAGGATTTCACCCAAGATTGGCACTTAATCCAGATTTCGACTACGGATGACTTGACCACGGATAGGTACAAATTCTATGAAAAGCAACAACTGCGGGAGCTCCTTTCCAGGTTACATCGTATTGCGTATGGCTTTGGCCGGATGCGCCGTTCTCATGATGGCCGGATGTTACTCGGCCGGTTCGCATAGAGAAAAAATAGACGGTGCGGCGCTCCGAATTATCAAAAGCAAGCAGATCGAGGCGCTTGGCCGTGAAGAGCCTTTTTCTGTTGAGCCCCCCGAGCAAACCTTGCGCCGTAGACTCATGCTCGATCAGGGGCTTCCGCATTCAGGACCGGCTTCACTCGGAGTTAAAGGGCTCGAGCCTATCGGCCATTGGCCGGAAGACGACTATCTGAATACAGAAGAAATTCAATCCACCACTTCTACGCCACCCAACGATGGTCCGATCCAACTGTCATTGATCGACGCATTACAGGCGGCCGCAAAAAACAGCCGGCAGTATCAATCGGAAAAAGAGAACGTTTTTCGTAGTGCGCTGCAATTGGATCTGGCCCGTGACAATTTCCGGAATACCTTTTCGGGTTCTGTTGAGAGTACCATCAGCGCGGATTTAGGCGGTGATGAAACCACCAGCGGATCCGAAAATGGCGCGCTTGCCGGATTCTCACGCCGTTTCATGAACGGGATGAGCCTAACGACAAGAATCGGCCTCGATCTGGTCAAAATGCTCAATCCATCCAGCGAGTCATCCAGCAGTCTGTTTGCCGATGCTTCGATCTCCATTCCTCTGCTGCGCGGTTCAGGGCGTCACATTGTCCGCGAGCCATTAACACAGGCCGAACGTAACGTAGTCTACGCGATTTACGAATTCGAACGGTACAAGCGGGAATTCGCTGTCGACGTCGCCGTGAATTACTTCTCGGTACTGCAAGCGGCGGATCAAATCACCAACTCGGAAGAAAACTACCGTAGTGTGGTCACTTCAACCCGGCGCACACGGAGACTGGGCGATGCCGGGCAGCTCGATCCGGTTGAGGTGGATTTGGCGATTCAGAATGAGTTTGTCGCCCGGGAACGCTGGATACGTACCAAAAACTCGTACGAAAGAAGCCTGGACTCGTTTAAAACCCTTTTAGGGCTCCCTGTCGATGCGAAGATTGAACTGGATCGCGGAGAGTTGGATCGGCTATCCGCCGTTGTCGAAGAGAGAATTCCACGTGTTACAAACAATAAGACGGAACAAGAAATTCCTCCTGCTGATGCACCCATAACATTAGAAGATCCCAGCATGGAAGAAGCGGGTCCATACGAGATTGAAGAAGATTTGGCAATCGCTCTGGCTCTGGAGAACCGATTGGATCTACGAATTGCATTAGGTGAAGTCTTTGATGCACAACGAGATGTCGTTGTTGCGGCGGATGATTTACGGGCGGAGTTGACGTTGCTCGGTGACGCATCGGCGGGCGAAAGCCGCAGTCTCGGATCTGCCTCGCAATCGGACAATTTCGATCTGAACTTCGAGAAGGGGCGCTATAATGCGCTTATAACCCTCGATCTTCCGTTCGAAAGGACAGCCGAGGTTGTCCAGTACCGGCAAAGCATTATCTCATTGGAACAAAGCGTGCGGAACTTGCAGAACCTGGAGGATTCGATCAAGCTCGATATACGTAACGCGTTGCGAAATCTTAGGCAAATCCGTGAAAGCCTACACATCCAAGAACAGTCGGAAGAGTTGGCCATACGTCGTGTGGATATGACGAACTTGTTGCTCCAAGCCGGCCGTGTTCAAATTCGCGACCTATTGGAAGCCAAAGAAGACTTACTTAGCGCACAGAACTCCTTAACCGAAGCTCGGATTGATTACCGAATTACCGAATTGGAACTTCAAAGGGATTTGGGATTATTGCAGGTTGATGAAAACGGACTGTGGACAGAAATAACGCCAGAGGGGCTCAAAAATGAAGGTTAACGATCATTCATCCAAAGGTTTCTTTTTGAACCGGCCATGGGTATGGCTCGGCATCATCATTCTTTGTGTAGTCGCCGGTATCAGCTACGCAAAGATCAACAATCGGCTGGGCGATACGCCATCGCTCAATCAACCTTTGTACGATGTGCAAGAAGGCCCCCTGTCGATCAGCATTTCAGTGGCGGGTACCATTCAGGCCCGGGATAAGGTCATCATCAAAAGTGAGTTGGAAGGGCAGAACACAATCCTTTACCTGATCCCTGAAGGTGAAAAGGTCAAAGAAGGCGATCTTCTTGTCGAACTGGATTCCAGTTCGCTGCAAGACGGCCTGGTGGATCAGTCGATCTCTGTTCAAAACGCCGAGGCTGCTTATATCAACGCGCGTGAAAACCTGGCCATCGTCGAGAGCCAGGCGCAAAGCGATATCGACCAGGCTCAATTGTCCTTCGATTTTGCCAAACTCGATCTGAATAAATACGAGGACGGCGAATACCCCAAACTGCTCGACGAGCGGATGAGCGGAATCAAACTAAAAGAAGAAGAGCTCAGCCAGGCTGCGGAAACGCTTCGTTGGTCGGAAATCCTCTACAAAGAGAAATACCTTTCGCAGACGGCATACCAAAAAGACGAGTTGGCGGCTAACCGTGCTCAAATCGATTTGGATTTGGCAAAAGCGGATTTGGAATTGTTGCAGGAGTATGAGTACAAACGTCAAATCGAACAGTTATCCAGCGATGTTAAACAAGCCGAAATGGCTTTGGAACGAACCAATCGCCAGGCCAATGCGAGCATTGTACAGGCTTCAGCCGAACTTCAGGCAAAACTTTCGGAATTCGAACGGCAAAAGGGCAAACTCGAGAAACTGAATGACCAAATCAGCAAAGCCAAGATTTACGCTCCACAAGACGGCCTTGTTGTTTATGCAACCAGCGTGAATCAGTCTTGGCGTGGTAACAACGAGCCACTGGATGAAGGTCAACAGGTGCGTGAGCGTCAGGAATTAATTCATTTGCCGACAACTTCATCCTATATCGCAGAGGTTAAAATCCACGAATCCAGTCTGGAGAAAATCCGTCTCAACCTTCCGGTTGTCATTACGATCGAAGCCTTACCCGGAAAAACATATTACGGCCAGGTGGAGACAATTGCGCCGCTTCCCGATGCGCAAAGTGTTTTTATGAATCCGGATTTGAAAGTGTATAAAACTCAGATCGCAATTAGCGGTGACGGCGAAGACCTTCGAAGCGGTATGAGTTGCCAGTCGGAAATCGTCATTGACCAGTTTGAAAAGACAACTTACATCCCAGTCCAAGCGGTTTTAAGAATAGCCGATCAACCCACGGTTTTTGTGGCAAAGGGCTCCGATTTGGAGCAACGCGTTGTCGAATTGGGCCCTGATAATAACCGTCTGGTTCAAATCATAAGCGGCCTAACGGAAGGCGAGAAAGTCCTTCTGACTCCTCCTTTGTCAGCGGCTGAAGTCAAAGACGAAGGCAAAATAGACCAGCTTAAGGACATTCCGGAGATGGAACTTCCCGCAAAAACCAACGGGCGAGGACCATCCGCCGGTGAGCGTGGTGAAGGTCAGCCCGGGATGCAGGAACAGGGAAATCGAGGGGACAGGCCTCGTGGACCGCGTAATGGTGACGATACCGCTGCTGAAGGAGGAGGCCGCCGGGGTGACGGCGGCAACCGCCAGAATATGTCCGAAGAAGAACGCGAAGCCATGCGTCAGCGGTTCCAAAACATGACACCTGAAGAGCGCGATGCCTTGCGCCGCAACCGGCAGAACCGGGAAGGCGGCGGAGGCCAAGGGCAACCGGGTGAAGGCCGAGGTCAAAGAGAACATGGAGCCGACTGATGACCTCTCTTGATTCTCCAGTATCGAATGGATACGCCGCGGAATTAGAAGACGTTTTCAAGATTTATCAGATGGGCACGCAAGAAGTCGCGGCGCTATCGGGCGTATCCTTTTCATTTGAAACAGGCGATTTCTGCGCAATCCTCGGCGCAAGCGGATCCGGCAAAAGCACAATGTTGAATCTTTTAGGGTGCTTAGACCGTCCTACACGAGGCAAGTATTTCTTGACTGGACACGATGTCAGCACGCTCAACGATGATCAGCTAAGCGACATGCGCCTAAAGCACTTGGGATTCATTTTTCAAAGTTTCAACCTGATCCCGCAGTCGACCGTGCAAGAGAATATCCAGCTGCCTCTTTATTATAGAGGGATGAATCCTGAGGAAAGCGCAGAACGCGCAAAAGAACTTGCAATCAAAGTGGGCTTAGGTGATCGATTGGATCACCGCCCAATGGAATTATCCGGTGGCCAACAGCAACGTGTGGCTGTTGCCCGGGCCTTATCAAACGATCCCGCGATTCTTTTAGCAGATGAACCGACCGGAAATTTAGACTCTTCGACAAGCCTCGAAATCATGAAACTGCTTCAAGAACTGAACGAGCAGGGCAAAACAATCATTATGGTCACGCACGAACAAGATATCGCGGCCTATGCGCACAGACGTATTTATATGAAAGACGGTCAAATAGAACGAGTTGAAAGTCGATAATCATGCTGCCAGCCAAGTATTTGCTTGAAATCAAAATGGGCATCAAGAATTTGATGCTGCATAAACTCCGTTCCTTCTTGACCATGTTGGGCGTGGTTTTCGGGGTGGGCAGCGTAATTGCGATGCTGGCCGTCGGCGAAGGTGCGAGCAAAGAGGCCTTGGATCGAATCCGAAAACTGGGCAGCCAAAACATCATCATCGAATCCGAGAAATCGCTGGAAGAAGAGTCTGCCTCCTCGCCTCTTTCAATGAGTATCTACGGCCTTTTATACGATGACGAAAGACGCATTAACGAAAGTTTCCCGAGCATTCATAAAACAGTGCCGGTTAAAATCGTGCGCAAAGAAGCAAGATTGGGAATGCGGGCCATGGAACTTCGTGTCGTTGGCACAACACCGGAGTGGTTCGACCTGGTTCAACGTCCCGTCATCGCCGGACGCGTTCTGGTTGCCCGAGACTATGAAACCAACTCCAACGTTGTTGTGTTGACAGAGCATGGAGTTCGCAAGTTGCTTGCGACCAAAGGCGCCGTGGGTCAAAATCTGCGGCTTGGCGGGGATTATTTCGAAGTTATCGGCATCGTACAGAACGCGGGAAGTATTGGCGGTGATATTCAAACCCCCGATCAGGAAATTGATGCTTATATTCCACTCAATGTGGCCCGGGAACGTTTCGGAGACGTTTTGACACGAAATGTCGCCGGATCGAGAACGCGTGAGAAAGTCGAACTGCATCAGATCATCGCTGAAGTCAAATCCGTTGATGAAGTTGAATCTACGGCCTCGGGAATTTTAGCGATGCTAAAAAGATTCCATAAAAAAGTTGATTACAAAATGAGCGTTCCCCTGGCCCTGCTACGCCAGGCCGAGGCCACCAAGAGGACATTCAATATCGTGCTCGGCTCGATTGCCGGGATCAGCCTGCTCGTAGGCGGTATCGGGATCATGAATATCATGTTGGCATCGGTCACGGAGCGGACACGCGAAATCGGTATCCGCCGTGCAATCGGCGCCAGAAAAAAACAAATTGTTTTCCAGTTCCTAATTGAGACGGTCGTCCTCTCCACCACAGGCGGATTAATTGGAATGGGAATCGGCGTGCTCATTCCCTGGATGGTGACCTACTTTGCAAAAATGCCGACCGTAGTCACAGCTTACAGTTTGGCTTTATCCTTGGGCATCAGCATGGGTGTCGGTATTATGTTCGGGATTTACCCGGCATTCCGCGCAGCCAACCTGGACCCAATCGTCGCATTACGGCATGAATAGAAGCGCTCCGGGTTCGAGAGACAACAGCTCCGATTTGCCGCTTAACAATATTCGATGGAACCAGCCCCCGAGGCGGATACACTTAATCAACAGCAAAGCAGATTCCGTCATTGTTTGCTGACTTTGGGCGCAGTTATCGCTGTTCTGCTGCCGCTTTTTCTTATCGAAATCGGCTTACGGTGTTTCACCTCCCCTCCTCCTCAAGACGATGTCGATCCTTATGTCTCTTTTGCCGGCATTCAACCGCTCTTCATCCTCGATTCATCCGGGACACGATACGAAACCGCAGATAACCGCCTGGCTTATTTCCGCCCGCAATCATTCTCTGCAACCAAACCATCCGGACAGTTCCGCATCTTTTGTTTGGGGGGCTCAACTGTGCAGGGGCGTCCTTATTCTGTCGAGACCTCCTTTTCTACATGGCTGGAGCTCGGATTGAATGCAGTAGAGACAAATACCGAATACAAAACTATTAACTGCGGGGGAATTTCCTATGCCAGTTACCGGCTTATTCCGATTCTGAAAGAAATTTTCAACTACGAACCGGATTTGGTAATCCTTTATACAGGACACAATGAATTCCTCGAGGACCGAACATACGAGGGAATCAGAAAAGCTCCATCCACGCTTATTCGTCTGCATGTGGCATTGCTCAACCTTCGCAGTTATGCCCTGGCTCACAATTATCTCGCCCCAAAACTCTCCGAATCGGCGAAACGCAATACCGCATCACCCTCTGTATTGCCGGAAGAAGTCCATGCCAAACTCGATCTTTCAGATGGATTGAAATCTTATCACCGAGACGACTATTGGCGGGAAAACGTTATTGCTCACTTTCAAAACAACCTGGAAATCATGACAAGGATGTGCCGAGAGCGGCGAGTACCGTTAATCATTCTGAATCCCGTCTCAAATCTAAAAGATTGCCCGCCTTTTAAGTCAGAAGTGATTGAAGGTTTATCGGATGAGAGAAGAGAACAATTTGCCGAACAAATGGAAAAGGCGGATACTATAAAATGGTACGATACGCTTACGAAACTTCATTTGCTGACTCAGGCCGCAGACATTGATAGCCGCCATGCAGGATTACAATATCAGATTGGAAAGTGTTATGAGATTTTGGGAAGGTCCCCTGAGGCCAAACAACGGTTCCTGCGCGCCAAAGAAGAAGACATCTGCCCTTTGCGAATTCTACAACCGATGAACGATATCATAAAAACCTTGGCAGACCGTCATCATCTGCAAATGGTGGACGTTTTAGCGATGATTGAAGAACGCACACCGGATGGCATACCGGGAGATGAATGGTTGCTCGATCACGTACACCCGACGATTACCGGGCATCAACTGATTGCGAATTCCCTGATACAAACGATAGGAAATATGGGGCTCGTTCAACCGACAACAGGCTGGGAAGAAAAACGTGACGCCTTATGGCAACAACATCTTTCCACACTCAGCGACACTTACTATGTTCATGGCTCAGAGCAACTCACAAGGCTCGAAGAATGGAGCCGGGGACGTATTCCCAATCCTCCACCAGTTGATAATAGCCAGGCAAAATAAAAAAGCCCGGCTTAATTCTTTTCGGCTAATTTCAGCACAGGATCGCCAAGCTCGCGCATTTTCTCAATGATTCTTTTATGCAGTCCGGAAATAACTTTCTGAACTTCCGGATTTGAATCATGGATACGGTTCACGGACTCAGTCGGATCATTTTTAAGATCGTAGAACTCATCCCGTTCAGGATTAAGAAAATCGCGTACGAGTTTCCAGTCTTCCGTGCGGATCATACGCATGTGCGTCTTACAGTAATTCTCCATGCTGTATTCCGCATAAAGATCGTTATCCCACACCGGAGTCTCACCTTTTAATAGCGGAACCATGTTGCGCCCCCGAATGGGCTCGCCTTGGGGTAAACCGGCGCCGCACATCGCAAGCAGTGTGGGGTACCAATCCAAATTGGTTATTGTCTGGCTAAGAACCATTCCCGGCGTCACAACGCCCGGCCAGCGGACAATTACCGGAACGCGTAAGGACTCGTCATAAAGGTTCGGACGATATCTTCCGTTAATGTTTTTTGTATCCGGGGGGTGGTTATGCGTGGCCCAGATTCCGTTGCCTTTATGCCAGATTCCATGATGCGCCATGTTATAGCCATGGTCGGATGTATAAATCACGATTGTATTATCACCAAGATTGAGATCATCCAGCGTATCGAGGATACGCCCGACATTGCGATCAACACTTGTTACGCTTGCCAAATACTCACACATCCACTTTTTCATCTTTTCTACATTCAGATCAGGATAATCGGGATTAGGCAGCGTCGGATCGAGATTCTCATACGGTTTCCAGTCAACATCACGAACCGGCAGCCAGGGCTTGTGAGGTGCGCGGTAATGGACACACATCATGAAGTTTTCTTGGTGCCGGCGCTTTAAAAAGTCGATTGCATGATCAGTTATAATTTCGGTTGTAAATCCCTCGAATTTGGATTCAACTCCATCCTTTTCCAGTTGCGGGTCTTGAACGTCGATGCCTCCGCCTCGGAAACCCATAAATTCACGATACCCGGTTTGAGTGGGATGCATCGCATCCGTTTCCCCAACATGCCATTTGCCGAATAGTCCGTTGCAATACCCGGCATCAGCCAAGACTTCCGGGAACGTCACGATTTTCGGATCCAATCCGATAATATGTTCGGGATCGTAAAGTTTATGTCCTTTTTGAGGGATAAAATCGCGGATACCTAATTCAGTTCCATACCGGCTGGTCAGTAGTGTAGCACGGGAGGGACTGCACACCGGCGTTGTGATAAAGGCATTGGTGAATCGCGCGCCTTCATGTACCAAGCGGTCTAAGTTTGGTGTATAGGCTTCAGGGTTACCGGATGCCCCTAATGCCCAAGAGGCTTGGTCATCTGTCAATATAAAAATGATATTCGGGCGTTCGTATTTCGCACCGGGAGCGTTGTTATTGGCTTGCACGGGAACCGCTGAGGCGGCCACGGTACCGGCAAGCAATTCAAGAAAATTACGGCGATCCATAGTAAAGGTATCCTCTCATCCAGTGTGAGAAAATTATCGCAACATTACAAAACGCTACCATAGGCCTTTGGAAACACACAATAGTAATAACAATTGCCAGTAAGCATACCACGAATTGTCGGCAAATTAGGCTCCTTCAGGCTTCGCTTGATTAACTAAATCCAAAGAATATCGTAGTCTCATCCTTTTCGCTCTTATTATCTCATTAGGGTTTTATGAACATGAAATTATCCTCGGAAGCATTACGTATTCACCGGGAAGCCATATTGGTTGACGGTCACAACGACCTGCCCGGGCGGTTTCGGTCCGGATCAGGCGTTCTTTTGGAAGAAACCGATCTGAGAAGACCCCAACCCGATTTCCATACGGATATTCCCCGACTGCTTGAAGGCGGCATCGGCGCGCAGTTTTGGGCGGTCTATGTGCCTTTCCAAGAGACCAAGAAAGGAAACGCCGCCAAACAGTGCTTGGAACAGATCGATATCATCAAACGCATGGCGGAAAGTTATCCCGATGTATTTGAGATGGCCTACAGCCCGGATGATATCGTACGTATACGCAAGCAAGGGAAAATTGCTTCGCTGATCGGGGTGGAGGGCGGTCATGTGATCGAGAATTCGCTTGATTGGCTGCGCACGTTTTACCGTCTGGGTGGACGCTATCTGACATTAACTCATTTCGAAACCATCGATTGGGCAGACTCGGGAACCGATGCTGCGCGCCACGGCGGCCTGACCACATTCGGAGAAGAAGTAATTCAAGAGATGAACCGGCTGGGCATGATGGTCGATATTTCCCATGTCTCGGTAGACACCATGCGGGATGTTTTGCGAGTCAGTCATGCACCGGTTATTGCTTCGCATTCATCGGCCTATGCGCTTACGGCGGTTCAAAGAAACGTTCCCGATGAAATTCTTACGGGTGTTGCTGAAAAAGGGGGCGTGGTCATGGTCAATTTCTATCCCGGCTTTTTAACCGATGAAGGTGTTGTTCTTGAGCAGTCTTTCTATCGGTATAAAGAAGAGCTGGACAAAAACAACACGCTAACTGATGAAGATATCAACCGGAATCTGCAAGAGTGGTTTGAAGCCCAAGTCCAGCCGGTATGTTCGTTGGAGCGTGTTGTGGATCACATCGACCATATTGTGAATGTGGCCGGTATTGATGCGGTGGGATTGGGTTCCGATTTCGATGGGATTACGTCAACACCTACGCATCTTGAAGATGTGTCTTATTATCCATATATCACCCAAGAATTACTGAATCGTGGATACGGCGAAGAAGACATCCACAAAATCCTGGGCAAAAATCTGCTGCGCGTGTTCAGGATTGTAGAAGAGATGGCTGAAAAATAAATAGAAGCGGTTATGGTCCGTAGCGGACGATATCGCCGAAACTCTTAAGCCCGTTCGACATCTCATAACGGACATGAAAATAATAGTTATTTTCGGTAATCGCGCTGTTCGCTCCATCCGGGCCAAATGAGTGAATAAAGTAGATGGCGTTTTTTTCAGCCGGGCCGGGGCCCCACTCCGCAGTCGTAAGGTTGCTCGATTCGCGTTCGAAATAACCATACACCGGACCACCCCAAATCGTGGGAATTTGATCCTCCAAAATGAAAAAAGGATCGAAGGGGACGGAGGCCATATAGGCAATGGGTGTTGTAAGACTCACATAGCGTTCGATTACCAGCCGGCGGGTGGTTCGATTGGCAAGCGAGGCCGGGGGATAACGGTTGTTGTCAAGCCGGTAGGCCTCCATGGCGGTCGAAATGTTCCGTTCATCCGCCACAGCACGCGAAACACGAGCACGCATCTGTGCATTCAAAAAGTTTGGAACCGCGATTGCAGCCAGAATACCGATAATGGCAACCACAATCAGAAGTTCGATTAAAGTAAAAGCAAGCTGTCTATGTACTCTCATGATGTTCCTCACAACACTATAACAAAGGACTGTCTCTATGGCTTCAGGAGTCATAGGTCCTGTACCGGCAATTCCTTAATGGTCTGGGGTATGAGATGCTGTTTCTCGACTGCTTTACAGTTCCCTGCACTTCTTGGACAATAGCCATGTGGGGAAATCGCAAGAAGCGAGAGGCATTTGATGAGCCGTATTTGTCTATGTCTATTCATCACCGTTTTAGCGCTGCCGGGCGCGGCGGTTTCAACGGTCATCCATTTGGATGCCTATACACCGGAATGGCTGATCGATTGGCCGTCCGGTTTCCAATCCGCGGACTACTCCTTTGGCGCAGTGCCTGAAGGCGCAGGCAGTAACGGAAAAGGACTCACCGTGTCTCTCGAAAAGGGGGAGGCTCTGATTCTGTATGGACCGGCAATACAAACCGGGAAAGGGAATGTCCATATACAATGCTCGGTCCGCACGACAGGCGCCGAGGCCGCTATTGCTTTGGCCGGACTCAATGTACCCGTGGATGGATCTTTGATCGCCAATATGCCTGCTAACGGCGCCGATTTTATGGGGGATCAATGGTCAACGCTTGAGGTGATTTATAAACCCAAAGGCGGAGCGGTGATGCCCGCCATTCAGGCCGTGGCCACGGGGAATACGCCTGTCGTTGTCTATTTCGATGAAATCATTGTCACACCGCTCAACAGCCTTTCGCGAAATGAAGCGGGAGCGCTTTTGGGAGTTCCCGAAACAATCCAACCGACACCAAGCCCCTCACCGATACCCGCATTGTCACTATTCCCGGCGCATGAGGGTGGTGTGACAGCCATCGATATCTCATTGAACGGCGAGATGATTCTTACCGGCGGACGAGATCGTCAAGCTCGTTTATGGAATATGGAAACGGGAGAGCTTATACAGACTTTCTCAGGGCATAGCGATTCTGTTTGGACGGTATCACTCTCAGCAGATCGTTCGCGTGCGATTACCGGAAGCCAAGATAAAACAGCGAGGCTCTGGAATATAAGCACGGGAGAATTGCTGCGCCGGTTTTCTAAACATGATGCGCCGGTTTACTCCACAGTCTTTTTTGCTTATGGCGCTGAAATCATCACCGGAGGAGGCGATAACTTTGTTCGATTGTGGAGACATTTTCAGGTCGTCAGATTCGCGCTTTTACCGGTCATTCGGATGACGTTTATGCAACGGCATATTCACCTAACGGTGATTTTATAATCAGCGGCGGCGCGGATCGTAGCGCGATCTTATGGAACAAACATAACGGAGCCGTAATACAAACCTTTATGGGTCATACGGACGCGATCAACGACGTGGCCTACTCATCGGATGGCATCCGAATCTTAACGGCCAGCAAAGATGGCACGGCAAGAATGTGGGATATTGCTACGCGTATCAATTTGCAGGTTTTTCAAGGTCACACGGGTAGCGTTAACGCCGCCGCTTTTTCTCCGGATAACCAATGGGTCATAACCGCCGGCCAAGACCGCACGGTGAAATTATGGCGTGTGATTACAGGCACAGTGGCTGGGATCTTTACCGGGCACACGGCGGCGGTCAACGATGTCATGTTTTCTCCTGATGGCCAAAAGGCAGTTAGCGGAAGCGATGACGGCACAGTACGGCTTTGGCCGCTTGATCGGTTTATGGTAACGCCAAGTCCTACACCAACACCCACAGTTACCGCAACGCCGTCGCCAACACCAACAGCGACTCCATTGCCGCAGCTGATCACGGTACAACTACCGAATTTGGCACTTGGCGCACGGCGGCTGCAATTGGCGTTGGTTCCCGCCGGTACATTTTCGATGGGATCGCCGCTCGAGGAGCAAGACCGTTCGGGCGGGGACTGGCCACGCCATACCGTGACAATTACCAAGCCGTTCTATTTATCACTTTATGAAATCACACAGGCCCAATGGCAGGCCGCGATGGGTGACAATCCTTCCCAGTTCCCGGGGAATATCGACCATCCGGTCGAGAGCGTATCTTGGGAGGATTGCCAGGAATGGATCGAACAATTGGAAACGATGGGGCTGGGGCAGTTCCGCTTACCGACCGAAGCAGAATGGGAATACGCCTGCCGCGCCGGGACTTCATCTCGTTTTTATTGGGGTGAAGACCGGGACCTGACGATGATCGACAATTACGCGTGGACAACACACAACAATGGCGTCGGCGGCACCACCAAGGCCACAGGTTCGAGATTGCCTAATTCCTGGGGATTTTTCGATATGGGGGGCAATGTTTACGAATGGTGTTCGGATTGGTGGGAAGCGCCTTTTAATCGAGGGGCGCAAATTGATCCAAGCGGGCCCGCAACGGGAGATTCGCGTGTGATACGCGGAGGTGCGTATCGGTTAAATACAAGTTATGCACGCTCAGCCTTCAGGCACCGGGAACTCCCAGACACAAAAAGTGGCACCATCGGCCTGCGTCTGGCAAAGTCTACGCCTTAAGGGCCAAAAACAATAATGTCACCCCAAGACGTCAGCCCATTGCTTGAGTCATATTGAAACGCATCCGCCTGGGAGCTGATCTCTTCCTTACCATCCGGCCCCCGGCTGAGCATGATGTATTTGGCGCCGCTCTTCCAGGCATTAAAGATGGTCGGTCCTCCCCAACCGGTGCTGGCCTGCGTGGCTCCATCCATCCAGATGATATGCCAAGCCATGTAATAGGCTCCGTGCTGTTCGTAGCGTGAAGAATTCGTCGGCATGAATTGTTCATTCCAGAAAATATCAAATGGAATGAATGTCAAATAATCGACAGGTTCCCGAAGCATCTCCCAATTCTCGGGATCATTATTGGTGGGCGGGTAGGTATTATTGTCCATTCGGTACATCTCAAATGCCGTACGGACCGTTCGCAGGTCCGCCTGAGCCCGGGACACCTTGGCGCGCATCTGAGCGTTAAGGAAGTTGGGTACGGCAATCGCTGCAAGAATTCCGATGATCGCCACAACAATCAGGAGTTCGATCAAGGTGAAACCTGCCCCAAACATTCTTTTTTGCATAGCTGGCTCCTCAAAATATCTTTCCATCACCAGTCGATTATAATAGCGTCGAACAGGGCTTATGGCATCCAACATCAATAAGAAATTTAGCACAAGTCATAGAGAAACAGGATATGCTAGTTTTGAATTCCGATATATATGTACAGTTCGCTTTTCATAAGAATGGATTTTGCGATAATAGGATAAAGAAGGAGCGACAATTATGAAATGTGAGGATTAGAGTGATGGACCGGAATTCCAAATGGCTAGGTTTCACTTTGATCGAACTCCTGATTGTTGTGGCGATCATCGGCATACTGGCTGCGATCGCGGTTCCCAATTTTCTCAACGCTCAAGTACGCGCCAAAGTTTCACGGACACTTTCCGATTTTCGTTCCTTGGCCACCGCCCTAGAGAGTTACTATGTAGATAATCAGGACTATCCGCGTGATTTTAACGACCAGCCACCGGGATTTGCCCCCAATTTCCATAATAATATTGTCTACTCACAAAGCGCCACCACCCGCTTAATATCCCTTACATCTCCTATCGCCTATATGTCGGCGATACCCCGCGATCCGTTTACTCAGACAACTTCTTGGTACGAGTTTTTTGGTGGTGAACGAGCGGCAGAACAATATCCACTCAGTATTGCGTCTTATATGTATGTCTCATATCAAGGTGATCCGGCTCCGCCGATTGCCAACAAACGATGGAAAGGTGATGCATGGGGCATGGGCACCGTCGGCCCGGATGGAGATTACGACAGTGGCTTCAACACAGAGGAGGGCTTCTACACCATGAGTAATGGAACGAAGAGCCAGGGGGATATTATGTTTTTTTCCTTTGTTAGGATCATCCAATAAAATTCATTTTAACATCCGCCAATAATCAGACTTCGCGGAAAATATATAAAATCAGACGGATTATTCGGGGCATACAAAATATAGCCTCTTATCAGGAATAAAATTTCGATACTAAGTCTTGCTTGAATTGCCGGATGTCTACTCTAGTAGTCATTAGTGTCTCATTGCCAAAAATGGAGCCCGGCTTGATCCATCTAAATTCGAATTCCAGGGGATGACACGAAACCGGCTGGTCTGTTAAGATGACTTTGAGAGGAAATTCATGATGTGCAAGCAAAGAGCTTTTACTCTGATTGAATTATTAATCGTAGTGGCCATTATCGGCATTTTGGCGGCCATCGCAGTACCGAATTTTCTGAATGCACGGCTCCGGGCTATGGTTGCAGCCCAAACCGCGGATATGCGGAACCTAAACGATGCATTTACACGGTACAAATTGGACTACAATGGCCTGCCCAAACATATCGATGGGCTCGCGGAACGGATCCCACTCACAACACCAATCGAATATCTAAACGACCTCTATTACGACCGTTTTAAACCGGAAATCGCACCGGGCGACCAATGGGATGGACTGATTCATGCCGAAGCCGATTGGCTCACACCGTCTTATGTCAACCGTGACGATCCACGGGGCTGGTCCAGACTTCAGAAATCAGGCGGGATTTACCTGTGGGCACGTGGGCCTGCTACCGGCGATACACTCTTCAGTTGCGCAAGCATCTACAACAGTTCAAACGGAATTCGTAGCGAAGGCTGCTTTGGCAACGTTGTCGATGGTTACAAGAGTCGATAAATAAAAAGATCGTCCAGGCGAGTCCCGCAAGACACATGAAACCTTGCAACCGTTTAAAGTATTAAGACGATCTGCCAATTTAAAAAAGTGCAAACGCTTTTAGGAAATACGTCAATCCGATTCCAGAATCACTTCAGCGGCTGCGATGCCGGCATCGTGGGTGATAGATAGATGGCATCGAGTGACACCGAGTTCGTCGGCTAAGGCCTTTGCACGGCCCTGAAGATTGAGGACAGGTGCACCGCCCTTTCGGTAGGTGACATAGAGTTCCCACCAACGAAGCCCCCTGCCTGGAAAAATGCCCATGGCTTTCATCCCCGCCTCTTTGGCAGCAAACCGCCCGGCCAGAAACTCCGCCTTTTTTCGCCGCCGCGCAGCTTCCTCACGCTCCACTTCATGGTAAACGCGGCGCAGAAAACGGTCGCCATACCGTTCAAGCGTGCGCTCAAACCTGACAACCTCAGCGATATCGATTCCAATTCCTACAATGGCCATGATTAGCAAATTGAAAAGAGTATGGTTTATATGCCGGAGTGCTATCTTCGAGACACGACACGGAAATCAGCAACATGCCTCCCGGCGCCATCGAGGATCGGCAGGTATTGAAGCATGGTCAAGAGAGACACTTTGAGCCAAACGGGAATGCGAGGTCAGAATTCGTGATTCGAAACGCTGCCGCAAAATACGCGCGCCAATTCCGCAGTCTCTCGCTTTTGAGCCTCGTGTCCTGCACCGCTCTGCTCTTTTCGATTCAGCGTTACACAATCTCGATTGAAATTAAGAATCCGGCCGTGGCTGTGCTGGCTGCAATGGCCCTTTTGGCAATGATTATTGAGTTGATGGCACAACCCGGATTCGCACAAAGACTATGGAATCAGGTGAAAACCGCGCCCCTGCTTTGGCCTTGGCTCGGGCTGATGATTTACGGCACATTCCAAAGCGGCCACCCGCAAAACTTCGATCAACAGGCGGCAATAAGACTTTGGTGGCTCGGTTGGGCTGTAGGATTACTATTTGTAATCGAGGGAAAATCCAGCCGTTGTCTCATTCGTTGGCTTTGGCTGCACGCCGCTTTGGGGATCATCATCGGAGTCTATGCTCTTTTGCAGGCACTCGAAGCGGATAGCCGTCTATTGCAGTTCATTGGCCTACAACCCATCGAATGGCCGAGTTTCGATTGGGGAGGAGAAATTCGCCGTGTTGTAGGCACACTCGGGAATCCCGATTTTCTTGCCGATTACTTGGTAGGAACGCTGCCCCTGCTCTTCCCCTTATGGCGAAATACAGCCAAATCCGGAAGAAGAAATCTTCCGGCAAAAATTATCATCTCGTTTTCCGCAGGACTGCAAATTTTGGCTATCGTCCTGACAATTTCACGCGGAGTTTGGCTAGGGGTGATATCGGGAGCGGCGATGGCGTGTTTTTTATGGATATCAAGCCGGAAACAAGGCCACACAAACTTATGGAATATGCGCAAGACCGCTTTTGTCGGGATCGTCGCCCTGTTTGTGCTATGCGTTGCCGCGCTTACGTTTCGACCGGTGCTACAAAGCCTGGGAGCACGATTCGGCGGGGCGGGCCAGGCTTCGGTCAGCAGCCGTGTTTTGATTTATCAGGGCACGCTATCGCTGATCGGCGAGCATCCTTGGGCAGGAAGCGGCCTTGGAACATTCGGAGAAAGATTCCCTGAAGTACGTCCGCTTGCGTTGTCAAAGACAGAACCTTTTATCAACCGTTACATCGCCGATCCGCATAGCGACATCCTTCATGTCGCTGTTGAACTTGGCCTTATTGGACTGGTCTTATGGATATGGCTTCTAGGCACCGCCTGGAAAACAGGAATGCTGGTTTTTAGACGGGATAATCGCAAAGCAGCATGGATAGCGGCAGCTTGTTTGGTGGGGCTGGCGGCACTATTCGGTCATAACTTGGTGACTGTAACCATGCGGCGCATTCCCAGTCTTGTTTTGTTCTGGCAAATGATCGGAATCATGGCCACCTTAGAATGGTCTACAAGGGAGGCCAAAGACAAAGTGGAATGCAATAAGCCATCGCCACTCGTTTCGATTGGTTTCATTGCCATTTTGATAGCAGCAATATGTTTACTATGGTTTCCCGCCACCAGTCATATCGCAGCCGAAGGCTTAATCCAAAAGGCGCGCACATTGACCGAAAGCATCCCCCAGGCCAAATCCGAAATACAGAAAATCCAATGGGGAAGAGCGGCAATGCAGTTCTTGGAACGTGCCGATCGTCTGGAACCGGATCGAAAAGACCTCTGGCATTGGCGGGGCACGGCTGCATCTCAGCTGCGCGACTACAGCACGGCTCTCATTTGCTTTGAGCGTCTATTGGAGATTGCCGGTAATTTTATAGGAACTCGTCATAACATTGCCACAACCCACTTGCAGATCGCTGAGGAAATACGAAAGACAAAACAGCCCGGCCTGCAAAGCATCGCATTGGAAGAAATCCAAACCGCCATTTCCTGGTCACAAAAGGCGGTAGAAGACGATCCCAATGAGCCCAAATATTTAGATCATTATGGATACGCGTTGTTTTTAAGCGGCCGTATTGACGAGGCAATTCAATACATGCGCAAAGCCTATGAACTTTATCGGGATCCCCTGGATAAGCGGATCGCGGAAGACATGTTAAGGAAGTTTGAAGAAACCCAAAGAGTGTTAGAGAACACTCCTTGACCTTTCTTGCCGGGTGGACTCAGCATAAGAGCGTGACCCGTGTAGACTTTGCTAAAAGACAATTTTAATAGACCGTAAAACAGCACATAAAGGCTGAATCAAATCATGAATGAAACCTCTAAATACAGCGTTAATGTCACCCACGAGACTTTTGAAACAATCGTTCTTTTGGCTCCGCCCGAACAAGTAGTGATTGTCGATTTTTGGGCTCCCTGGTGCGGTCCCTGTAAAACGCTTGGACCGCTGCTCGAAAAAGTTGCGGCGGACTATGCCGGAAAAGTCCTCATAGCGAAAATCAACGTTGATGAGAACCAGGAATTGGCAGCAGCTTTTCGCATTCAAAGCATTCCGGCTCTTAAAGTATTTCAGAACGGCGAACTGATCGCCGACCGGGTTGGAGCTATGCCTGAATCGCAAATTCGGCAATTGATCGATGCGGCTCTGCCCGGACCATCCGGTGGATTGTTGGAGGAAGCGCAGGCGCTTTTAGAGAACGGCAACATCTCCGAAGCCGAAACCATGGTTAAGAAACTTATGGAAGAGGATTCATCCAATCCGGAGGTCCTCTTGGCAATGGCGGAAATTCATTGCAAAAAGGGCGACTTTGAGGCAGCCGCAGAATTGGCACAACGCATTGAAGAAGGCACGCCTGAATATGACCTGGCCAAGGCCTTTTTGGACCGGCATTGGTTTCTTGAACGGTGTCAAGCCAATGGCGGGAAGGAAACCTGTGAAGCAGCCGTGCAAAAAGACGAAAACGATTTGGATGCTCTCTTCAACTGGGGATGTTGTTTGGCCGCAGACGGTGATTTCGAAACCGCCCTGCAAACACTCTTATCTATCGTCTCAAAAAACAAGAACTACAAAGATGGCTTGGCCAAAGAAACGATGGTCCGGATTTTCGGTATCATCGGGCAACGTAGCGAGATTTCCGACCGGTACCGGCAAAAACTTTCGTTGTTACTCTATTAAGACGGCTTTTATATCTACGCAAAAGGGGCGCGGCAAAACACCGTGCCCCTTTTTATATAAGGCTTATTTAGTACTTATGTTGTTTAGTCTTTGATCGGTTTGTAATAGATATTCCGGTAAAAGACCATTCCGTGATTTCCCTGCAAATAAGTCGGGCCGGTTTCAATAATTTCGTTGCTCAAAGCAGCGCCGGTCACGCCGGGGCAATCAAATTTATCAACAACCTTCTGACCGTTCTGATAAACCGTGATGCTCGTGCCTTTCACGACTTTCCCGTTTTTAACTTCCGGTTTGTGGAAAATGGCGTGATAGCACTGCCACTCGCCCGGAGCCTTGGAGACATTAACGATAGGCGCGATTTTATCGTAGATGCCGCCACATTGATGTTTATCGGGATCCTTTTGATAACTGTCGAGCACCTGAATCTCGTACTGTCCAATCAGATACACACCGCTATTGCTGCCTTTGGGCACCATAAACTCGATATATAACTCATGACTTCCGAGTTCAACATCACTAACCAAATCGATTCCGTGGGCCTTTTCCGGGAATTTGGGCTCAGCCACACCGGAATCGGGCGGAACATTGACAAGAACGCCACACGCAACAGTCCAACTGTCAAAATTATGATCGTTAGGTGTGCCCTTAAGATGCCAGCCGTCGAGATTCTTGCCATTAAAAAGCGGTACCCATCCGTCACCCTTCGGCGGCTTGGTGAGCGGTTCGGTATCTGCAGCGAACACAGCGGGAACAACAATCCCAACTGCAACCAATAATATCAAAGCACTACGTACACATTTCATTACGTTGATCTCCTCTCAGCGTCGGAAATTGCTGAATAGTGATGCTACCAGCAGAAAGAGAAAGTTGCCACCCTTGGACAGGTTGGAACCGGTTAGCATACAGAAGAGGCAATCAGGAAAATTTAGAGGCTACGCCACTCTTGGACAGCATCCGAAACAATGGTCTCGACACACCGCGAAAGTGCTTCAGCCGCGCCGGTATATGTGTTCTGCCGGAGTGGGGCGCTTGCGCTGTAGGTCCCGGCCTTGATTGCGCGTGAGCCGGTTTTCTGATCCCAAAGGTTCAATTCCAAAGAGCAATAAGCGTTTTTGCCGTCCGTTTCAAATACCAACAAACGGCCGGTCAGCACGGCATCGGGATCGATGCCTCGATCCGTACTAACAATGCTCTTATAAACCTCTGCGCCGCGCAGCATATCGATAATCGTTTCCCGCACCATTTGCGCAGGTGGTTCAATCCACCTATGAAATTCGGCGTATTCGAGTTCGTATTCGCCGCTCCGTGAAAGCATCCGATCTTGAATTCGCTCGCGGGATTCAAACGGCTCGACATACAACACAGCATCAATCGCCGTCTCTCCACGCAACAATTTTGAATCGGTGTACAGACTGTAATACGAGGACGGCGTATACGAGGGCGTTACAGCGGCGCACCCCGCAAAAAGAACCGGCAAAAAGAGAATAGAAGTCCATCTGTTCATCGCGGCCCAAGATTGCCACAAATTGCGCAGCAAATCTATAGAAAATGGGCGTGCAGACCATGCGGAATGACACGAAATGATTTGAATGTCCGTCTTTGGTGCATGGCAATGAAAGACTTATGCTTCGAGGCAATATGCGCTTTGGAGCCAACAATGAGCCCTTGGATAAAACGCTGGGAAGAAGAGGCCGGCTATCGGGATTTCCTCCGGATGGCTGTGCCTTTAATTATCAGCACCAGCGCATGGACCATTCAACACTTCATAGACCGTGTATTTTTAACCTGGCATTCGGATGAAGAAGTCGCGGCATCCATGGCTGCGGGAATTCTCTATTGGGTTTTCGGCGCGTTTTTATGCGGGACAGCGGGTTATGTCAACACTTTCGTTGCACAATATTACGGCGCCAACCGTCCAAATCGCGTGGGCCCCGCTATTTGGCAGGGAGCTTATTTCAGCATTATTACAAGTCTAATTGCGATTCCACTTTTCTTCTTGGCTCCTTTCTTTTTCAAATTATTCGGGCATGAAGAAACGGTCATGGAACATGAAATCGTCTATTTCCAAATCCTTTGCCATCTTTTGATTTTCAATACAACAGGAGCGACATTCTCAACATTTTTCACCGGACGGGGCGATACAATGACCGTCATGTGGGTCAACATCGCCGGGACTCTCGTCAATATCGTTTTCGATTGGATCATGATTTTCGGCAATCTTGGATGTCCCGAGATGGGTATTGCCGGGGCCGGATGGGCAACACTCTTTGGAGGCGGCATTACGACACTATTGTTCGCCGGGCTTATGTTGCGCAAAACACACCGCGAACAATACGCAACGCTATCCGGCTGGCGTTTTGACTGGGAACTCTACAAAAGGCTTCTTCGCTTCGGTTTGCCGAGCGGCGTGCAGCAGGGATTGGACGTCTTTTCTTGGGCGCTTTTCATTCTTCTAATCGGCCGTATCGGAACCTCAGAATTAGCGATCACCAGTATCGCATTTAACATCAACATGCTGGCATTCGTTCCCATGTTTGGTTGCGGAATAACCGTAAGCACACTCGTCGGCCAATATTTGGGCAAAGACGATCCCGATCTTGCAGCCAAAGCCACTTGGTCAGGAACTCATATTACGCTTGCCTATATGACTTTCTTTGCTGTGATTTATCTGTTGATACCAAATGTTTTTATGGAGCCTTTTGCCATGGGTTCCGATCCGGCTGAGTTCGAAGTATTACGGCCCACAGGCATTGTGCTTCTCCGGTTCATGTCTTTTTATTGTCTATTCGACGCCATGAATATCATCTTTGCCGGTGCATTACGCGGGGCGGGAGATACAAGGTTTGTGCTGTTCATCACGGTGGGATTGGGCTGGTTGCTGATGGTCATACCGATTTTCATTTTCTGTACGATTTTCGGCGCCGGACTTTATACAGCTTGGTCATTTGCCACGCTGTTTATGATTGTCTTGAGTTTTTGCTTTCTTGCGCGTTTTCGCGGTGGGAAATGGCGGGAGATGCGTGTGATTGAGCCCGAACTTCAGCCGCATATGCCTGTTCTTGTCGACTCAACACCGACAGAAACGCCATAATCGCACATAAAATATAAGCACCCGCTCAGCCGGCCCGAAAATCTCCTGCACAAGCGCGTTCCAAAACTTGAAGAAAAGCGTCATTTCCCGCTTCAATCCCAAGATACGCTTCGGCATGGTGCCTGGCCGTTATAGATAGTTCATTCCGCCGCTCCGGCTCCGATTCGAATTTCAAGAACGCTTCAAGCCAGGCAGAGGGATTATCTGTGGGGATGCGTATTGCAGCCTGACAGTCTCCGACGACTTCATCCATGCCGCCCGCTCCGCTATATACCACCGGCAAACCAGCTGCCATTGCCTCTGCCAAAGCCAGAGAGAACGATTCTTTTTTTGATGGAACGGCAAATGCATCGCAAGCCGAAAGCAAATCGGGAACTTCCCGCTTGAATCCACAAAAGGTCACCCGCTCCTGTAATCCTGAATCGGAAATCCGGCGTTTGAGTTCCCAGGCAAAAGGACGGTCATCCGCGCCAATCAAAAGAAAATGCAAATGCGAATCCCCGGGAAGCAAAGCCGCAACATCCACTAAACAATCCTGTCCTTTATCGGCGGAAATCGTCCCCATGCATCCTACGATAAAGGCGTCTTTTGGAAGTCCGAGATTTGCACGAGCCGCGGCGCCACCGTCGCCAGGCCGAAAACGATCTAAATCAACACCCGGACGCACAACAAAAATGCGGTCCGCTCCAACGTCATGCTCCGTCAATTGTCTGCGCATATATTCAGATGGAGTAAGTACTGTGGGTAATGCATCGATATGATATTTCTGAAGTGAGCCATCTTTTAGACCGTCCGCCTGTACAAATCCCACCCCCGCAGATTTCATACGCTGCGCAAGATGCAATACATGAGGAGCAGTCCAGATATCACCGGCGATCACAACATCCGGCTGAAATATGCCAATTTGTTTTTGAAAGGAATCACCTCCGAACCACGAATGCAGTGTGTGGGCCAATCGCCGTAGAGGCTTTCTCCATGGTGGCAATTCGGTTGGGTGAAATTGCAGGCCGTACTCCTCGAAAACATTTTTATCTTCACGGCACTTCCCGAAAATTACCGCATCATGTCCGGCCTCTTTCGCCGCCAAGAGCAGATGCGCAAGGTGATGGTCGCTTCCGCCGTGTCCGGGATTTTGGAGGACCGCAATCTTCACAAGTCTAATACCTCTTCAACTGCACGGCGCACATCTTCAAACGGCAGTTTCGTCAAACATTCGCGATGAGGACATTCGAATTTATATCTCCCACACGGTGAACAACGCATATTCCGGGTCACGGTTACAGTATTTGCGGTATTCCGATACGGCCCGGAAACACGAGGATCGGTTGAGCCGAATATGGCAACCAGGGGCACATCGAGAGCGGCGGCCATGTGCATTGGGCCGGAATCATTGGTTACAAGCAGATCGCAACGCTTAAGAGCGGCGGCAAGTTCCTGCAACGATAAACCGCTTAGTATTTTAGTTTGCGGAGCGATTTCCCGAATTGTGTATGCCAACGGTTCTTCGCCCGGTCCGGCATGAATCCAAACGGAACAATGCTTTCCAGTGCATAACCATGCGGCAAGTTTTGCGAAGTATTCCACCGGCCAACATCTCTCAGGCAATCCGGCTCCCGGTTGCAGAATCACCGTATATCCTTCTTCGACGGGGTGTTGTGTATCGAAGCGATACTGGATATCGGGATCGACAGAGAGTTGCGGACGGGTTTCAGGGAGATCGCCAAGGGCGTGAGCGAGAATACTTCGAAACCGGTCCACCTGATGGATCGCGTCTTTCTCCATCTGCACAGGAACCCAATCGGTATGCAAACGGCAGGAAAAATCCAAGGTTTTAAAACCGACACGGCGTTTTGCGCCGCTGGCCCGTATAAGCCAATGCGTTGAAGGAACATTTTGAAGATCTAAAGCCAAATCGAATTGATGTTTGCGAAGCGTGTGTAACAGCGGATAAAGTTCGCGTATAAATCTTCCGCGCTGTCCCTGTCTCCAGGTGCTTTTATTCAGGGACAACAGGCAGTCGATATCCGGATTCTTTCGTAAAAGATCATCATTGGGCGGCGCAGTAATTACGGTGATAAAGGCGTTGGGACACATCAGCCGAGCGGCTGCAATCGCAGCAGTGGACATCACGACTTCGCCAATGTCATTGAGCCGGACAATCAATATGCGTTGGAATTCATCGGCCATGCAGTCTCGCCCATACAGGACAATACGGTCTGTATTCTACAAGAATATCGCAGGTTCACAGTCATTTGGGGAGACTCAGGACTTTCTCATAGACACGAAGAACCCCGGATACCATGTTTTCCGGAGACAATTTCTCATGGACCATACGCCGTGCCCGCTCTATCCGGTCCGCCTGAGGATTTTTTAACAGAGCCTTCATTGCCTCAGCCAAAGCCTGCGCATTGCCGGGAGGAACCAGCGGTGCGATGACATCGTCACCGGCATACGGATTCACACCTCCGCAAGCGGTACTAACTGCGGGTACTCCGGCCGCCATGGCTTCAAAAAGGGCCATCGGCATCCCCTCTTCTGAGGACGCCAACACAAACAAATCCGCAGCCCGCAACAAGCGGGGTATATCTTCGCGTTGTCCTAAAATGAAGCAGCGGCCGGCTCCAAGACATTTCAATGCATAATCCTCCAGTTCATTGCGTAAGGGGCCATCACCGGCCAAGACAAGAACCATATTGGGATATTCCGGAATCATAAGTCCGAAAGCGTCGATAAGCGTCTTCTGCATCTTTTCGGAGGTCAACCGTCCCACATTCAATACAAGCCTGGAATCCGGCGAAATCCCCAGTTCTTCATGCACACCTTCGGGATCTGGGCAGTATCCGGAAAAGCGCTCGAGATCAACACAACTGGGAACAACGTTGACGATATCCGGATCGACACCCGCCGCTCGAAGCCGGCCCCGTACCGGCTCAGACACGGCGATATAGGCATCGACACCATGACCGTATTTCCAATCACGAAGCAATGAATTTTTGATAGGAAAGAAAACCCGGCGATGCACAACAAGCGGTATCTGCAATCCTAATGTCTGCGCAATCCGGGCAATGCTGTGAGAACGCGCATCATGTGCATGCAATAGATCTGCAGTGGCTGCCAGACCTTTCAGTCTCCAAGCCGAACGGACATCCCAAGATGAAGTGAGGGGTAATGCTTGGAGTTCCGCGTCATTAAGCAGCTGAGTGTTGGCTTTCATATCCCCAAAAGGGCTTTCAGGAGGACAGAGCAACAAACAGCGCCATCCGCTCCGGGTAAGTCCGGAAATCAACCTTGCTGCCTGGCGTTGGCCGCCACCCGGGCGCCGCCCGGCATCGATATGAATAATCGTTTTGTCATTCATCCTAACGGATGATGGGGCAGTGAGTGAATCTCTGCAAGCGGAAGAATCCAATTGGAGCGAATTAGGCAGGGATTGAATCGGCGGAGATACGGTCCTCAACTTCCGTTTCGTGGACACGTTCAGCACGGGAGATCTTATTAATACGCCGCTGATACTTGCCGCCCAGGAAGTCCGTATACATAAACGCCTTCAGCATTTGTTCGATATCGGCCCGGCTAAAGTAATCAGCAGCCAAACAGAGCACATTGGCGTTATTGTGATGGCGCGAAACTTCGCAGTGTTCACGATTGATGGGTACAACACCACGCACACCCTGGACTTTATTGACCGCGATGACCATCCCGTGCCCCGAACTGCAAATCAGGATGCCGCGATCAACCTGATGCGTAGCCACAAGTTCGCCAACCTGGAATGCATAATCCGGGTGATCACAAGACGTGGAATCATAGGTCCCAGCATCAACCACATTCACACCGGCACGGGTTAAGAAGCCTTTTACAAACTGTTTCAGCTCATATCCCCGGTGATCGCTACCGATCGCATACGTGTGCGGGCCACCTAAGAAATAACGGTTCTTAACATCGTCCCAACTCTCCAAAATCCCATCCACGCCGCGGACAATAAGTCGGCCTACGTATTCAAACAAGGCGAGATCGCCACCCACAGGATCCGTAATATGCCGTAAAGGCGCCGGATGGATAAACGATCCTAACGGGCGGATTTTCGAAGCCAGTTCCGGGAAATGCTCCAGCAGATAATCTTCGTGCGTTTCTTCAAGAGTCAATATTAAATGCTGATCGTGAATTAGTTCTTCTGTAACCGGTTGAGACCGAAAAGCACTCAAGTCGACACCATAATCTTGTGCAACGGCTGTGGCATGCGCCGTTGCCGGGTGTCCATTGGCCGCAAAGATGCCGGCGGATGTGACTTCAACATCTTCATCCAGGCCTGCACGTCTTAATGCATGGCGTAAGTATCCCTCAACGAACGGACTGCGGCAGGTGTTTCCTGTGCAGACAGCAATGATGCGGAACGGTTCTTTGGCCATATTAATCGATTCTCACTCTAGGCTAACACGGGGGCGCCTGTAGATGGTGGTCGGTTACACTTTGGAATGCATGCGCTAACCGCAGGAGAAGACTCTCAGATAATGCCGGTGCAATAAACTGTAGTCCCAAAGGCAAGCCGTCACCGGAAAAACCTCCGGGGATTGAGATGCCAGGCAAACCGGCCAAATTCAACGGAGCCGTAAAGACATCCGACAAATACATCTGCAATGGATCGTCCGCCTTCTCACCACGCTTAAAGGCAGGTGTCGGCGTAGCAGGACAGATCACTGCATCCACATCTTGAAAAGCTGTCTCGAAGTCCCTTTTGAGCAGGTTCCTCACACGTTGCGCTCGCCGATAGTATGCATCGTAATAACCTGCTGACAAGACATAGGTCCCCAGCATGATTCGGCGCTTCACTTCCTGCCCGAATCCTTCGCTGCGTGTCTTCATATACATTTCGATCAGGCTGTCGGCATCATTATGACGGTGTCCATAAACCACGCCGTCATAACGAGCCAGATTGCTGGAGGCTTCAGCCGTACAGATCAGGTAATAGGTTGCAATCGCATAGGGAGTATGAGGAAGCGAAATCTCTCGTACTGTCACTCCCAATGGCTCTAGGGCCTTGATGGCGTCATCCACCATCGCCCGCATATTAGGATCGAGGCCTTCCGGCAAGTACTCTTTTGGCAAACCAAGAACAAGACCCTTAACCCCCTGGTCGAGTTCAGATAAATAATCGGGAACCGGCGCATCAATACTGGTTGAATCCCGAAGATCGAGCCCGGAAATAATGCCCAATAGAGCGGCCGCGTCTTTTGCAGTACGTGTCATAGGGCCAATTTGATCAAGAGAACTGGCGAAAGCGACCAAACCATAGCGGGATACACGCCCATAGGTTGGCTTCATGCCCAGTACAGAACACAGTGCGGCCGGTTGTCGAATCGATCCCCCTGTATCTGAGCCCAAAGCCCAGGGTGCAAGCCGTGCCGATACGGCAGCCGCCGAACCGCCACTTGAGCCGCCGGGAATCATCTCCACATTCCATGGATTGGCCGATGTGACAAAAGCGGAATTCTCAGTCGATGATCCCATGGCAAATTCATCCATGTTGGTCTTGCCAATAGGAATCAGGCCAGCCTCCAGGAGTTTCTCGACAACGGTGGCGTCATAAGGCGGGATAAAATTCTCAAGAAATTTTGAACTGCATGTCGTGGGCGCTCCACGCATACACATATTGTCTTTGATTGCGATGGGGACACCGGAAAATGGTGGGACTTCATCGCCCCGGCTACGCGCCTGGTCGACTGCATCCGCCCGGTTTAAAGCACTTTCGGATAGCACTGTTTGATACGTTTTAAGAGTGCCATCTACGTTGGCAATACGGTCTAGAAAGGCTTGCACAAGCTCACGGGCTGAAAACTGCCGCGTACGAAGTCCTTCTGCGGCTTCGATGGCGGGGTGAGCTGAGTTATCTCGGACATGATGGATCAATAATAGAGAAGTCAACCTATATTGTTTAAAGGAGCGCGACACATGTACCCGTTCTCATAATAAACTAGGGCAGCCGGTGCCGCTCGCTGAGTACACCGCGCACATCCTTGGGCGTCAACGGTCGCCTTGTTCCAGGCTCAAGTTACCTTGGCTTGGATTTGAAGCCCCGACCTCTATAAATTAAGGAATTGTGCCAAACTATGGACAGTCGGCGGGAAGCATAGGCTTCAGAATCTCCAACGGCTTAAATGCTCCATGCGGTGGCAAGCATATCAAGGCAGCTCGGCATAAGGGTTCAATGAACAATTTACTCTCTCGATTCAGACTACGTATCATTCCGGCAATTGCCTGTGGCCTGCTCATCATGGCCTCGGCTCAATTCTCCACAGCGGCAAACAAATATAACCGGCAGGTTAGTTTCGCTGAGGATCCAGTGTTTAAGGTGCTTGAGACAGGCGAGACTTTTGTAAAATTGAGTTTTAATCCGGAAGAGAGCACAGAAGAACAGAGGAACGAATTTCAAACCTTTATCGCGATTCCTATGGAAGGCGATATCCAGTTATCTATTGATGGATGGGAAATTACAGCACTAACACAAGAAGAAAATATAAAAGGCGAACTGGCGGAGCTTCCAAAAGAAGAGCATGAGAATGTATATAAAGCCTTGCGCTCACTTTTCATGTCGGAACCATTGACGTCAATACTTGGTTTTCATGATTTGCGAATTCTCCACCTGCAAATCCGCTCAAAGGGACGCATCCTTAATCCCATCGTAGAGACCCCAACCACCTGCGATGTGAAGCAGCTCATTCTTACAATTTCATGGCCCCAACCGTCATCAGCCAATCCCACACCGGAAAAAAGCAGGCTAAAAGACGGTTTCGATACATTGCGGCGTCATCTCATCCTGAATGGCGAACAGGCGGAAATGATGCGCGCCCGACCTCCCTATGAGAACGTTGAGCCGCAATGGACCGATCCGCGATGGCTTAAAATCATTGGGTATCAAAACAATGGCGCACTTTTGCACGGTCCGGGCACGGAAGTCCAATACCGGGAAAACGTCATCCGTCTCCTAACCGAAAAACAAGGATTGTATGTATTTACCGGCAAAGAACTCAGCCGGGATGGTATCGATCTTTCTCTGATCAATCCCACACAAATCACTCTATGGCGCAGGGGTACAAGAATCGCTCACCGCGTTTTCGACGGGGGCGACGGCCGCTTTGACCAGAAAGATACTGTCGTATTCTATGCCGAAAAATCCGAGAATCCTTATGGCCGCTTTACAACAACATGGATGACATGGGATCCGGAATTCGCTTCCGATCCACCCCAACTGCAGCAACCACCGGATGAAAAGCCGGGCGATATCCAAACCATTACATCTGTGCCTTATAGACACCGGTGGGATGAAGACCGGCGCTTGGCTCCATTGCGCTCAAAGGGGTATGGCTGGGTATGGCAAATCAGCCAGGGCGATGGATGGGTTGTCACCAGGTTCGATACACCCCAAAAATTCTTGCCGATCGAATGGCCGGGACGTGACGAATCAAGTCCTTTGGCCGTGGGTGTCGAAGTTTGGAACAGACTTAAAAAACCAATTCAAATTACATTGCGCGCGCCGGGGATTTCCCAGCAAGCAGATATTAGCCAACGAGAAGATGAAGCCTTAGTCCTGGAGATTCCCGCGGATAGCGTTCCCGATCCGGACCGGGTTGAGCTGATTTATCCCAAAGGAGGGGGAGGAGAAGGCGATGCACTAACCCCAAGCGAAAAGCATGGACGCGAATCCCGTCTATTCTTGAATTGGGCGGAAGTCCGCTATTTGCGCAAACTGGATCTCTCGCACGGAGGATTCCGCTTCAGACTTCCGGAGGGCACAGTTGAAGTCCGTATCCGGATTACCGGCGCTCCTGCCGATGACAAAGTCGTTCTGTGGGAAATCACCAATCAAGGAATCATCATCGACTGGTCGGACAAATTAGAGCCCGGCCCGGAGGGAACCTTAGAGACGGTATTGATGCCGGATGACGAATCGAGCCGCTTTGAACTCGCAACGCTCGGCAAAATCCGCCATACCGAACAGAGCTGGCGTGACAATCCGTCAACATTGCTACGGAAAGAGAACCAAGCAGATGTCATCTATATCGCCTACTACACGCTGATTGATGAAATGCAGCGGCTGGTCAAACAACGTGAAAGCCAGGGGTTGCACACTATGTTGGTGGATATCCAAGACATCTACGACGAATTTAACGCCGGAGAACCAAGCCTTGATGCTGTAAAACAATTCTTGAAATACACACAAACTCAATGGGCTTGGCCAATGCCGGAAGTCGTAGCGCTGGTTGGCGATGCGAACTGGGACCACCGCGATAACATGCAGACTTGGATTATCGACCAGGTTCCCATCTATGCACCGCATGATGATCCGGAACGGTATGCAACCGATGAGTGGCTGGGCGATTTATGGGGCACACTGGGCGAAGACCAATTACCGGATGTAATTATCGGCCGCATATCATTGGGGACACCTGAAGAGGTCCGCAATTACATCGACAAGGTCATTCCTTTTGAAAACGAACCCGAATTCGGTTGGTGGAGAACCAGGAATCTATTTATTGCCGACGACACATTCGAAACCGACAGCCAAGATGTGTTGAACAACAGCACTCCCGTTTATATCGAACCCAAATTTGTGAATCAGATCGACAAATCGTACCAAACCAATCCCTACATGATTCACCAATTGCTACGTGAAGAAAAATTCAGTCCGGAGTGCACGTACGCGATTGTCGACGCTTTTAATGCGGGAGCATCCATTCTTCAGTACTTCGGTCACGGCGGCCTGCATTTATGGTCACACGAACGCATCTTTTTGGGTACGGACCGAGGTGTCTCTGACGTCCTTTTGCTGGATGAAGTGCAGCGGCTTCCATTTGTTATTAATTGGTCATGCCTGACCGGCCTGATGAATTACGGAAGCCCGCCATTCAATATCTGTTTAATGGAAGAACTACTGCGACGCCCCCATCGTGGTGCGATTGCCGCATGGGCGCCGACAGAAAAAGGTACAACGGAGCATCATAAAATACTTGCGCATCACCTGATGATGGCGCTCGATGATGAGAACTCGCGGCGAGTGGGAACAACAACTCAGATCGCACGCATCAATTTCAGTTTTACACGCGGATTGCGAAAGCTTGTCGATCAATATGTGCTTTTTGGCGATCCTCTGGTACGTCTGCCAATACCGGCAAAACGCATCGAAATCCAAACAAATCCAACTGAAATTCAATACGATCCGGCTGTAGATTCTACAGAGAACAAAAGCCTTTCCATAAAAGGGCATGCAAACGGCATGAACAAAGGCAAAGTTCTGGTTCGGATTTACGATGAAGATCAAAAAATAATCGCGGAACCCAAAGAATCATCATTGGATGATCAAGGGCAATTCTCTCTTGATCTCCGTCTCCCGGCCATCAAAATCCAATCCGGTCTGCAACCCCGGTTTCTGGTAGTCCGGGCTTATGCTTATGACAAGGATTCACAAATCGACGCTTCCGGCGGAATTGAAGTTCCTCTTGGCTTGCCGGATATCGCGATTGAATCATTCAATATCGTGGATGCAGATTCCGATCAGGCACCAAAAGTAAGGGCGGTACTCGTGAATCAAGGAGCCGTTTCGGCATCTCCTTTTGAAGTCTGCCTAACAAAAGACGGGAAGCCGATAGAGAAAAAAACAATCGATGGCCTTGAGCCGGGAGAGTACGTTGACCTGGAAATGGATATGAAGCCCGGCAATGAACTAGACTATCTGTTTCTAACCCTCGATTATCAAAATGCCGTTCAAGAGTCCGATGAAACCAATAATAGCCATTCATTCGCGGTGCTCCCTGAATTGCACACACTGGATGGTGTTCCGGCATACTGCACTCAATCCGAGTTCAACCTAAATCCTTCTGACCCGGTAATCGGAGATCGGACGCGTGTCGAGATTCCGCTTAATGCAATCGTTGGCGAGGCATCCTCTACGATTACAGCCGCTTTTTCGGCCGGCGAGATAACTTTAAGCACACAAACCGTAGTGTTTGAAAGTCCGGGGGAAAAACGTATCGATTTCGATTGGATACCCGCCGCCACAGGCGAGATCGAATTGGCGGTTCATTTAACAAATGAAAATGCCGCCTCCAACCGTACGCAAAGCATGGAAGTTTCCGTAAATGACCGCCCGGATCTTTACTTTGTGGATAACAACATTCAAACCATCCCGATGTTTCCGACAATCGGCAATTCATGTTATTTAAACTTTAAAATCGGCAACCGGGGCAATGTGGGAATCGACAACATTCGGATTACCGCCAGTTTCAAGTTTGAAGGCGAAAATAGGCAACACCAGATTAAAAGTTACAGGAACAAATCGTATATACTACCGCCGACTGTAGAGTATATGGCGGCCGGTGAAATTCGAGACGTCACAATTAAATGGGACGATAAGGGTCTGCCGCCGGTGGGCAACCGGATCGTGACAGTGACGCTCGATGAGACCAATGGAATAAAAGAAGCCGACGAAAGCAACAACAAACTAACGAAAACTATTTTCTTCCAGGGATTACCTGATTTGGTTGTTGACCTTTGGAACGACCATGGTTTTGTCGATCCGCCGCAAAGCATTATGAATTGGGGCGATGAAATAAAATTGTGGGGCCGCGTCTCCAACAAAGGCGGCGGCCCGGGTGAGCGTGTACGTCTTTCCTTCTTAGTAAATGAAAATGAGTACCCGAGATTCTTCGACTCGATTGCCAGTAACCGAAAAGAAGAAACGCAAGTCGCGATTCCCGTGGTCGAAGGACACAATAGTTTCTCTATTGAAGTTGACCGTTACGATTTGATTTCCGAGCAAAATGAAAGGGCATATCGTACAGGACAGAAAGGCAACAACGCCGCCAAGCCAATTTCATTTGACTTGACGCTGATTATGCCCGAAGGGAAACAGGAAAACGGCGCCATCGTTTATTACGCGACATCCCCCGAAGACTTTTTGGCGGGGATCGGTCCGCTGGTAACACCTCGACCAAGCAATGGGATCACTCTAAAACCCAAGGCCCTTTACAGCATAACCGAAGGCTTGCAGCCCGAGCATGTCACAAATCCCGACGCGTGGGGGCAGGACCGGCGTTTGCAGCGTTGGTATCACGATACGCTGTTCAGTTGCTTCCGGATTCCCGAGAATGCAGGCGAATTACCCGACCTCCCCTTCCGGGCTTACGTACCGAATGGAACGTATCAATTCAATTTAATCGCATTCTGTTATACAGAAAACGCAAGCGCAGAGATTAAGCTTCCGGGGATGGACACATTCCAATTGTTTACAATTCCCGAAACAAGTAACAAAAAACAGTTCATCCCGATTGGGCCAATAACCACTAAAAACGGCGTTTTCGAATTCACGGTGCGACAAGGCAGCGGTGGAGGCGATTTGGGTATCTACGGATTTATGTTGGAATCTCTGGATCATGATGTTCCGCATTCCATAACTCATCTCTCGCCACTCTATCCTCTCCCTGCAGATAAGCCTCAAAATGTCAAAGTCCAATGGCTGGGCCGTACGCTGGAAGGTGCTCATATAAGAATGCGAGGCCGTTTCTGGACGGGCACGGGAAAAGATGCCGTGCCGGGTGAATGGACACAGCCCCAAACCGGAGAATCGGGGGAATTGATCCTAAAAGGCACAGGCAATTACATTCAATGGCAAGCAGATCTCATTCTCGACGAGCCTCAGGCAAGGCCTCCAATATTGAATAAGGTCACTATTTATGCAGAATCCTAGATAGACTTGAGGCTTCGATTGGAATACGATGCGGCAATGCTTTCTATAGACTGCGACTATTTTTACATAACAAACAGAAAACGATTGCTGTTGCAAATGGTTTTTCTGTTTTTGTTTCTTTTAAGCGTTGGCTTTGCCGCCGCTCATCCATTGGGCAACTATACAACCAATAATAGTGCCACTCTGGAACTGATGGGTAATAAACTAATTCTCCACGCATTGGTCGATTTCGCAGAAATCCCATCATTTGAGCATTTTGAGGCAATCGATACCAATAAGGATTTAACCGTCACTTCCGAGGAATTGAAGCTTTATTTGGATCCCCTCGTTTCCAATATCATCAAAGGGTATCGGCTTACCATAAATGACAAGTCGATACAACAACGTTTCTTGGGATACATCCCCCGGCTCTCAAGCGGCGTGGCGAGGGTCAGTTGCATTCAGGTACTTATGCACCTGGAAGCAGACCTGCCGGAGGGACAGGATAACTACAACATCCAATTCGAAAATGCCGTATATACGGACCGGCGCGGAATGAGCGAAATCCGCATCATAAACGCGCCAAAGATCGACATTGTCAAAATTGAACCTGCCTTCCAGCCGGATGGCAAGCCAATCGAAACGGTTGTTGACCGGACAGGCTCTTTTTGGTTGTTTGGGACGAGGGCGATCTCATTTCAGGCGCGTCCCAATCCATCTGCAACCGGTTCCTATTCACCTATACCCCAAGGATTTGAAGGTATTGACGTCTTTTTATTCGTTAGCCTGGTTCCTCAACAGATACTAGAACCTAATGAAGAAGGCGAATACAAGATCATTCATGTGCGGCTGGCTCAAGATTCTGTTGGTGGACGTTCAGTCGGAACATTGCAGCCGCGCGCCCTGACCGGTCTCCCGGTTATTCCCGAAAACATGATGGGAAAGGCCAAAGACGACCTTGAAATCGGACCTGAAATGACAACGACACCGGCAATGACCGGGTCTCCACAAGGGCGGCCTGAATTCGATCAAAAAGCCGGCGAAGCAGAGAAGAAGTTTGCTGAACTGATTTATACGGAAAACCTGAGTCTCGGCACTCTGATCGGACTTATCTTTGCATCCATGCTTTACGGCGCTGCACACGCGCTCTCACCGGGGCATGGCAAAACCGTTGTGGCTGCCTATTTGGTTGGCACCCAAGGAAAGCTCATGAAGGGGCTAATGCAGGCCATCTACCTGGGCATCATTGTGACCATCAGCCATGTATTCATGGTGCTGGCTTTGGGGCTAATTACATTGTATTTAACGGCAGGAGTTCTCTCTGATAACGTCACGATCGCCTTGCAGGTTCTTAGCGGTCTGCTGGTGATTTCAATTGGCGTTCCTATGATTATTCGCCGTGCGAAAGTCTATTTGCGCGTGAAATACGCGGGGGCGGCGGGAGTGTTGAGTCCAATGCCTTTGGGGCATAGCCACGATCACGAACATCCTCACGATCACGAACATCCTCACGATCACGAACATCCTCACGATCACGGCCATCCTCACGACCACGACCATCCTCACGATCACGACCATCCTCACGATCACGACCATCCTCACGATCACGACCATCCTCACGATCACGACCATCCTCACGATCACGACCATCCTCACGATCACGACCATCCTCACGATCACGACCATCCTCACGATCACGACCATCCTCACGATCACGACCATAAACATCATTCTCACGACCACGATGACGGGCTTTTGCACCACCATCACCACGGCCCGGGAGGCCACACTCATGAGATGCCGGCAGATGCGAGTTGGTGGGATTTGCTTGTGCTTGGTGTAACTGGAGGGATTGTTCCCTGCCTGGGCGCGATTTTGGTTTTTCTGATTGGTGTGGGTTATGGGCGCGCGGCTTTGGGTGTGATGTTAATCGTTTCATTCAGCATCGGCCTTGCGGCTGTGCTAATTGCGATCGGAATTACTATGGTTCTATCCAAGCAAATCCTAGACATGGTCTTTGGATGGTTTGAGAAACGTTTCGGCACCGGTAAAGGATCCGCTCGTTCATTCTTCCAGTTCGGAATGCCCATTGTTGCTGCGGCGTTAGTCACATTGCTCGGTATAGGCATATGTATCCGTGCATTGATCCAGGGCGGCATTATTGTAATCAATATCTGAGACGACATCCGCGCCAAGCGTGGAACACCCGACAATCGCTTCTGCGTTCGATAAAATAGGATCAGGATCTCACACCGATGCAGAAGAACCGCAATTTCCCGGATCAGGTTCAACAAAGTCAAAAGCGCTTTGACTTGTCACATTTGTTGGTGATTTCCGGATTGGCCACATTATTCGGCTTGACTGTTGGGATTGCATTGGGCCTCGCAATTGATAGGGCCACATATAGTTTCGGGCAGAGAGAGCTCAACCGTCTTGCCTTGGCTGTATCGAGCTATAATTTGGATGCGGGAATTTACAAACAAGCGGATCCACCAGCCAAGTTTTCTTTACTCACAACACCAATTGTCTATTTGAATGGTCTTCCGTCGCTGGCTGACAGCGACTGGTTACGGGTTCATGACTTGCCGACGGCAGGCGTTATCCTCAGTAATGCGACGGCCACACCTTCAAGCCTGGCATTCGATTGCGGTTGTGAGGAACCGGAAACAGAAGAAGACAAGGAAATGTTATAAGGACTTAGGTTGTGTTCGCTCAGAATCCCCTAGCCAATAATGGCGCCGGACCATCCATCCGGAGTAAGATCGCGGGCATTACAGGATTGCCCATATCGCTTACACATCAATTCTTCCATCTCGGCAAGAACATCGCGGTAAGCAAAAGGCCGTAAAAAGTTGACTGTTCCAAGTGAAACCGCCGCTGCACCTGCAAGAAGGAACTCCAGGGCATCACGGCCATTGGTGATTCCTCCCATGCCAATGATATCCACATCATTCCGCCCGGCTTTAACAAGAGCGCGATGGACCAGATGGACGGCACGAAGGGCAAGCGGCTTAATGGCCGGACCGGAGAGCCCCCCATAGGTTTTGGCCAAGACCGGTTTGCGCTTTTCAAGGTCAATAGCCATGCCCGGATAGGTATTCACCAGCGAGAGCCCCTGCGCACCGGCCTCAACAACAGCGAGGGCTATCTCGGCCAAATTGGCAACCATTGGGGCAAGTTTGACAAAAATCGGATGATTCCCCGCCGCCTCGACCGAGGCTTTGGTGACCTGGGCAGCCGCTTCTGCTGTGACACCAAACTCAAGCCCGCCGCATGTTAAATTCGGACAAGAAATATTTAATTCGATAGCATCCCAAGCCTCGGGCGCCTTTTCGTTGAGGTAAGCAATGATTCGCTGGTATTCGTCAATTGAAGTTCCGCATACGTTGATAAATAGTGTGCACGGTTTGGGCTGAAGCTGAGGAAGCACTTCTTCAACCATGGCCACTGTACCAACACCTTCCAGACCAATGGCGTTCAGTAATCCTGCGGCAGTCTCCGCAATACGCGGTGTATTGTTTCCGCGGCGCGGCTCCCAAAAAATTCCTTTCAGAGAAATACCGCCGACTTGCTCCAAACTCATACCCTTAAAACACGGCGCAATTTCACTTCCATAGCCAAAAGTCCCGGATGCAAGAACGATGGGATTGCGCATCGTTAAACCACAAACCGACGTTTTGAAATCCACTTGAGGATTTGTGTCTGCCGGATTCGAGCTCATTCAATACTCCCATCCCAATCGATTCGTTTTGCATCGATGACCGCGCCATGGCGGCATGAGGTAATGTTGCAATGCTCTCGTGTTTTCGTATCTGTGGTCGTCCAACCGGGGACAACACATGACCGGCATACACCAAAACCGCATCCCATCATTTCTTCCAGTAATACTGTGCAATCGAACTTATACGCCTCAGCCCATTTGGCCAAAGCCTTCAACATCGCCCACGGCCCACAGCCAATGAGGAGATAATCATCATGGTTGTCGCCATCAAACCGCTCAAAGCATCCATGGCACAATTTATATTGGTTATTTAGAAGGTCGATTACGGTTCCATGATGGCCGCTTTCGCCGGAAATGCTCGCTAAATATGTCTTGCAGCGGAAACGCTCCATTTCGTCCGCCAAACGCGTTCGATTCCCAAGCCGAAAAACAAGGTCTTCCATTTTGCCTACACCGTAGGCCATCGTGCATCGAATGCCGACATGGTTGGCCAGCTCGGCAAATGCATCAAACGGCGCAACTCCGATTCCACCGGCCACGAGCACAAAATGCTTCTTTCCCAAAGAAGAAGATTCCATTCCCTGTCCAAGAGGGCCGATCAAGCGGAGCTGATCTCCGGGACGGGCGGAACCGATGGTATATGTCCCCGGGCCGATCCGATCCAATAAGATCGAAATCCCCGAACGGCCCGGCAACCAACGATGAATTGAAAATGGCCGGTTTAACAATGGATAGTGCCACCCGGGAGTCGGACACTTGGTCTCCGTGTGCGGAGGAATCCAAGGCATAACCTGCACAAATTGCCCGGGCACCATACATTTGCCGATTTCCGGACATTCTACATCGATGCGGACAAAACGTCCGTCATCATCAACAGCCACAATGGGATACCAGCCATCGACGGCTGGTTGAAGAACTTCGGGATCGTTAAGCATCAGATACCAATTCAGATGAATCGTTTAAGGCCGACCGTCTTGCCCAGAACCACGCTCCGGCAAGCGCGCCGAACCAGCCTATCAGGGGTATGAGCACAACCCAACACCAAGAACGGCCTAGTTGGAAACTTTGCCACCATAGCAGATTGTTGGGTATCGATTGCAGAGCCTGAAAATGGCGAACGGGAGGAATTCGATAAGGATCGTAAACCATGAATTGTAAATCGAATGGATGCCGGGCAACCGCACGAACCACCTCTACGGCATCTTCAGATACCCCCAACAGTTGGACGCCAAAAGACAGTGCCACAAGTGACAATAAAGCCGCCCGCCAACGGTAAGAGCGCCACCATGCTTTCCAAGGACAAGCGGCCAAAGAGAGAGCCAAAAGAGGCGTGACTTGAAAGATATGCCGGGGTCCCCAGTCCCAACCGCCGGCCCAATTTCGCCAACAGGACATTGCCAGGGTTAAAAAAGCAGTTGTACATAGCAACGCGGCGCAAAGCAGCCGATCCTTATTCCATAAGTGATAAAAGCCGAATGGGGCCAGCAAAAGAATTGGTGAGAAAACAAAAAGACTACGTCCGGGAGATAAGAGAAATCCATGAAGTCCAATAAGAACCGGCGTGTCAAAGTTGATTCCTTCAGGCTGGTCCTCATAGCCGGTGGCCCAAGGAAGGCCAAAACGTAGATGGTTGTAATATCCGATTAAAAGAACGGCAACGAATAAAGGTGCGGCAAATTTGACAAGCCGGGCAAAGGTCCAGCTTTTCAAATCCAAAACCTGAAAGTCACTCAGACTGCCCGCCGTATGATCGCCGGATTTTGCGGGACGTCGTAATGCGGCAACCAGAAAAAGCGGCGGAGCCACACTGAGACTATCCACCCGGGTTAGGACCGCCAACGCATAGCAAATCCCGGCAAGGATTTCGGATGGAATTAAACCGGCTATTCGTTTTTCGGACTGTGCGCCCAATGTTTGTTTATCGCGCAAAAGCAACCACAACGCAGCAAAAATCCCCAAGGCCGCCAGCGGTTCGGAGAAGAGTGTGCGGCCATGCGGCCAGGCAATCGTAAGCAGTGGATAAAATGCTGCCACAAGAAATCCAACACGGGGATTGGAAATCCGGCTGGCCCATAGGAAAAGTATCACCACGGTTAGGGAGGTTACGACCCCATTGAAATAGCCTATCCAATGGCGGGTGAAACTATAAAACGTTTCCGCAAAACGCTCCCAATCCTCATGAAAGGCAGGGTTATCCGTGTCGCCTTGAGGCATATCCAAAACAGTACCAGCCAGACTGTCTCCAACCGCCACCCAGGGTGCGGCCAAAAAAGAGAGGGCCGGTCCGTATTGCGGATACTGCTTCCCTCCCCGCCCCCGCCGGGTTCCAAAGCCATCGGGAAGCGGCTCAATGGAAGTTTCTCCTTCCCGGAACGCCAATGTTGTGCGGAGATAAATTTCTTCATCGGGAGAGCTGAGAGGCCGATCCGGGCTCCACAACACAAACCAAGCGAATGTGGCCACCGCAAGACAAAACGCGGGGACCAATAATGGTGAAAAGACATTCCGGTCGGACTGCACGGTCATGATTTATACGAGTCTGCCGATACTTGTGTGTTGGCCTTGTTGCACGGATCGGAGGAGTCACCCGGTGAGTGTGCGGCCTTATAGAAGTCTGTATAGTATAGAATTTTTATCATACACAGAGACAACCGGCTGGAAGCGAATTTTCACGCCGATTGGCATACCAATCGGTATGCCGGTTTTCATAAGCTGACGATGAACATTGACTGGTCACAAACAACACGATTTATACGAGAGAATCAGGACTTTTTGGTAACAAGCCATGAGCACCCAGATGGAGATGCGGTGGGTTCTGCACTGGCGATGGCTCGCATTTTGAGCAAACTCGGCAAGCGTGCTCAAGTGATATTGCCCGATAGCCCGGGCGCAATGTACGAATCGTTTTATTCACCCGGTGAGATTATCGTATACGATCCAAACAAGACGGATGTTGCCGGTTTTTGTGCGTTATTGGTTTTGGACGTTTCAACCTGGGACCGGTTAGGAACCTTGGGACAGACCATGCAGAACGTGGCAATTCCCCGTGCTTGTATTGACCACCATCCTGAAACAGTCAGTTTCAGCGCTACCGAAGTTCGGGATCCGGAGGCCAGCGCCACAGCGGTCCTGGTTTACGATCTCGTCAAATCGTTGGGTGTCGAACTAACCAAAAGTATCGCCGAGGCAATCTATTTGGGAATTATGGTAGACACCCAATCTTTCAAACTCGGCAACACCAACGCCGATGCTCATGAGGCCGCCGCGTCATGCCTGATGGCGGGAGTGGAACCGGCAACCGTATACGAGCCCGTTTTCGGGACAATCCCCAAACGCCGTTACGATCTCCTGGCCGCCGCCTTGCCCACGCTAACACTGCATGCACAAGGCAAAGTCGCCACAATCCATACGCGGCTGTCTATGTATGAAGCATGCGGCGCATCCGGAGAAGACGATGAAGGACTGGTGGAATACCCGCGTTCCATCCAGGGTGTCGAAGTCGCGATTTTCTTGCGTGAACGTGACGATAGGACGGTCAAAGTGAGCTGGCGTTCACGTCATGCCGATGTCCGTGAAAGCGCCCGCCGGTTTGGCGGGGGAGGTCATGTGCGGGCGGCAGGGGCAACTATTGAAGGCAAAATAGACGCCGTAATCGATATGGTTGTTCAAGAAGTCTCGTCCAGGTTGTTTGGAGCATAGGCTTCAAAGACGGCCCGTGCACAATGCCGTTTCCATTTATGGACTTGGTTCAGCGGTATCGACCTCTTCCACTTCTTTTACATTTTTCGGGTCGAGATAAATCGACGGGATACGTTTGCCCCGTCCTGCTTTGGGGCTCATTACGCCCCGGGTGCGGAAAGTCACCAAACTTACATCCATGCTGGCAACCCGTGCGGGATTGCGTTGCTGTAAATCTATTAAAAAAGGAACAAGTGTATTCGGCGGAACATCGAATAAGATCAGTTGGGGCTGGTCAATCAAGCGATTGTCCTTATCCAACAATCGGACTTTCAGCGTAACCTCGGCGTAATGCGCATCGGAATCCAATAGCAAACGTCCGCCTAAGAACTGCCGCTGCCCCGTATAATAACCTGGAATCCTCGGAACCAAGCCTACTTCTTTAAAGAGAACAGGCTCGTGACTGGTGACCAACACCTCCCGTTTACCCCACGCAATTCGCACCATGTTGGTGGCATCGGCTATTTCCTGGCTGACTTCCTCATCGCCTTCCAAGATCGAACGTACATCGCCAATCGGGATTCGCGAGCGGCCTCCACCTTCGATAAGGAACTGCCCTTTTTCAAAGCCGGTGACTTTGCCTTTGAGTTCAGTGCCATCTTTCAGAAGAATCGTATCGGCCATCGGTGTCGCATTGACCAGACACAGGAGGGCCAGAACTGCCGGAATGGCACAAGAAAAAGGTTTGCCTGACGAATGCTTGGCCATGATCGTGGAGACGTTTACAGTATCCTAACGCTGGATAGGATCGCGGTCGCCGGGACGTGGCGGCAAAACGAGAAAAGAGACGGGAACAAGAGGCGATGGATGTAAAAACAAGCCGCGTTTCAGACTTACGTCTGGAACTGGAACTTTTAGAGGCCGAACAGACTTTGCTGCAATGGCGCAACCATCTTTATGGCGATGAAATCGACGTTGCTCAAACCTACCAAGGCCATGAAAGACTATTTTCGCGTAAAAACCTCGAACTGATAGCCGCAGCTCGTGAAAATGCGGAGGGAGACGAAGCCCGCGCCTTGCTGTATTTGGAACACGCCATTTTGGCGGAGTTTATCCGTCGCGAAGTTGCAAAACATGACGATAAGATCCGTAACACAACAGCCAGTGCCACCCTGGCAGTTAATGGGGAAACATTCCCCTACCGGCAATTGGAAGGGCATTTGGCGCAGGAAGTGGATCGTGAAAAGCGCAAACAAATCTACGATGCAGCATTGCCGGTGTTAAAAAGCCTCGAACTCCCGCTCATTGAAAAAGAAGAGGATATACAGGCGCAAGCGCTTCAGGCCGGTTTCGATGGCTATGTGGAACTCAGTGAACATATTCGTATGGCCGTTTTCAATACAACAGCCCAACGTGTTGACCGCTTTGTGGAAGAGACCGACGATCTTTATGAATCTCTGTTGGGAGAAATGTCTGAAATTCTTCTCGGTATTTCTCCGGTGGATTTGCGCATTTGCGATTTCCCGCGCATGTTCCGGGCGGAATTATGGGACCGTTATTTTGAAGCCGGAAATCTTTTGTCATGCGCCAAAGAAACCTTAAAAGGCTTGGGGATCGATTTAAAAAGCCAGCGCGGACTTCGTATTTTTGCCGATGATTGGCAAAACAAAGACCCTCGCGCAGCCTGTTTTGCGCTTCACGTTCCAACTGATGTGAGAATCAGCATTACGCCAATTGGCGGGCTTGAGGATTACCGCCAAGTACTTTATGAGTTGGGCCACGGCCTGCATTACGCTTTTACGGACCAGAGCATCCGGGAATTGCGCCGTCTGGGACCGCAGACAATCTCCCGTGCATTTGCCTGTCTTTTCAGCGGTCTCATCGAAAATCCCGCATGGCTCAAGAAATTTAAGAATCTCGATGACAACGATTTCGATACGCTCCAACGCTATAACGCATTTCGTACGGTCTATTATGTACGGCGATATGGAGCATTGCTGGCCTATCAACGTTGGCTTCACGCCGATGGTGAAGATCCCCATCTGCGTTATCGCGAACTTTTAAGCGAGGCTTCCGGAGTAAGTTTCGACAAGAGCGACTGCGCCCGCTATTTAATTGATGCAGATGAGTTTTTCGATGTTGTGGATTATCTGCGCGCATGGTTCCTTAAAGGTCAGATGGTGCAGCATCTCGAAACCCAGTGGGGTATTGAGTGGTTCGAATCGAAAGAAGCGGGGGTTTTTCTGCGAAGTCTTTGGGCGACCGGAAAACGTTATGTCGCTGAAGATATCGCCGGTCTGTGGGGCAAGAGCGAACTGGATCCAAATCCGCTGATCCAACAAGTTAAACAAACGGCCGATCTATAGTCCCGGCGGGATAAGTCATTTTTTTATTGCAACGCCGCTTTGAAGAAACGGGCTGCAATTCCATTAAACATTGGGCATGGCCTGCCACCGTCCCACAACCACCGCCGTGATTTCCAATTCATCCGGGCGGACGGAAACCGTGGGATAATCACGGTTGTGAGGCACAAGCAAAACCTGTGTATCCTGCCGGAGATATTCTTTAACCGTGGCTTCGCCTTTATGCCGGGCGACCACGATTTGCCCATCCCGGGGAAACGCCGCACGGTCCCGGTCACAAACAATCAATTCTCCATCGCGGAGCGTGGGTGACATACTGTCCCCCCATAACCGAAGAACAAAACAACCATCAATCCCGCCCGTCCAAAACTTGGGTACAACATGAGTGCCGATAATATCTTCAGCCATATCCCCCAAAGCTCCGGCCGGAACACGGCCCAGCACCGGAAGCTCGCATAACTCGACATCCTCAAATCCGGACCGGATATAGCGTGGACGGCCATTGAACGGCTCTTCTTTGGAAGTTTTCTCAACAAAAACCGGCTCCCCGCCACGCCAGCGAAGACCGATATCATCATCGGCCAGACTGGCTGCTTCAACCGGGATGCCAAATTCCTCAGAAGCCCATGCGGCGACTTTTTCCATCTTGTCCCGCCTGGGGCGTGAACCGGAATTTACCCAATTAGAAACCGTGGTAGGCGGAAGGCTAAGAACATCAGCCAGTTCCCGAAGAGACCGGCCGCTCCATTCTAAAAGTTTTCTGAGTTTTTCATCGAACCGCATTGGTGGACCTCCATTCAGGAAAAATCGGAATAGAAGTTGAACTTTTGTTCACTATACGATATAGTATATCTCAGTAGGAATACTTTCAACTGTTGCAAATGGATTATTTGGCCGGAGGGCAAAGACGATGTTACCTATTGATATTCATGAAGTTGCGAAGATTGAGAATGAACGGGAGTGGCTATCGACAGGAGAGGTTGCTCGTTTTTTAGGAGTATCGACCAAGACAATCACACGCTGGCGCAGGGCGGGCATCGTGAGGGCTTCCCGCCCCTATGCGCAAGGAAATTGGCGCTATCCCATACGTGATGTGAAAGCCCTATGGGAAGGTTTGTCAGGGGATAATTTTTAGAGAGATAGCCAACAACCGTAGTCGCCGTTAATCCCGCTTATCGGCATTAAGATCCAAGATTCGCCGGATCCACCAGGAGAAACCGAAAAGATCGGGCAATGTACGCCTGAGCCGGTCCAAATTGCCATACTTTGTTTCACCCAAGGTGCGCTGACGGTCATTAATCGGCACATTCACGATCCTGTAGCCTTGCACCTTAAGAACGGATGCGAAAAATCGATGAACGCCCCGGATCGGGGGAATACACTCGATTGCCTCACGCGGGAAGACTTTGACACCGCAGCCGGAATCCACGGCATCATCCGCCAAAACCCTGCGCCGAACATAATTGGCAATCTTGGAAGCGCGCCGCTTTAAAAATGTATCCGCCCGTTTGGGCCGCGCCCCGCAAACCAGAATCCCCGGGCCCGCCGCCTGGACAACAGTGGGTAAATCACGCGGATCGTTTTGCAGGTCGCCATCCCACGTCACAATCAATTGTCCCCGGGCGTTTTTGAATCCCACCAAAAGCCCGGCGGTTTTGCTTTGCGGTTTGGGCAAAGAGTAACAACGTATAAATGAATATGTTTTCTTAAGCTGCAAAATCAGCTCAAGTGTCCGGTCAGTGCTGCCGTCATCGATCAAAATGACTTCAAAAGTCTTATCCCAATCAGCAAGGACTTCGGCAATCTCTTTAATAAGTGGTTCGATACAGTCCTCTTCATCCCGGACTGCGATTACGATGGAAACGTCGAGTACGGCAGTTGAATCCATGGAATCGTTTTTACTATCGGATAACACAACCATATTTCTTACACAGCGGTCGACCATAAGGCCAATCAAAAAAATCAAATATCCAATGACTTGTACACAACCTTAGTGTATCAGACAACCTGTTTCGGAGTCCGCGAACGCAAAGGAACGCTTACGCCTTACTGGCCATGCGTCGATGGCAGAACCTCATAGACTTCAGCCACATCCTGCACAACGGTTGAAAACCGGAACGGTGTCGAAGTTCCCATTGTAGAATAGAAGAATCCCCGGTCACGCATGGTTCGGATGGGCATCCAGCCGGGATATTCATGTTCTTCCAGCAAGCGCAGACGGCTCTCTTGAAAACCATCCGGATAGCGGCCTTTATAGGTATAGCGAAAACGAACATAGAGCGCGCCCGCGGGCGGGGTGGGTCCATTCCCGGCGACATTGATCATGCCGGCATTGCGGGCGTATGTGCGCCATCCCCAGCTGCCGTGGTACCAAATCTCCCGTCCGCTCTCTTGCAGCCGGGGGAGTTCTTCGGCGACAAACCGGCGGGGAGGATCGGCAAACTCATAATCGGCAATGTTGATCGCAATTGCGAGAACCAATTGGACAACCACACAAAAAGCCAGCACAGGCCGCAGCACGGAACGCATTCTTTCCCCGGCCTCATAGCGAAAGGCCAGCACGGCCAGGAGTGACAACGCGGGGAAAATAGGCAAAACATGGCGCACAGCCTGGAAAAAGACTCCGAAACTGGCCACACCGGCATGAATAAGCATCCAAATAAACAAAAATAACCCGTCGCGGCGGTGCTGAACGGCTGCATTGAAGGGCAACGGTGATGAATAAGGGCTACGGCATATAGCCGTAATACCCGTAAGAATGGCCCATGTGCCGAGCCAGATGCCCGCCCCGGCCCAAAGGTAATACTCAAAACCTGCTTCCCGGTCGCCAAATTGCCAACGAATACCAAGCAACCCAAGCACGAGGACAATGGCGCAGATCGTTAGCCGTATCCAACGTTTGAATCGAATATCGTGCACAAGGGCCACCGGCCATAACAAAAGCAGGCTGCCCAGAATCGTCGTGGCACACCTCAGTTTTTCTATCCAGGTAAACGAAGTGTCATTCCGGCGGACACGAGCCAGATACCCGAAGTGGGTTTCGCCATGCACCAGGATATTCTGCCCAAACCACACACCGAGCATGGCCAATGGAACTAACAACCAGAGCAGATGGCGCGGTTTACGGTTGAGAAGCGCATAGGCAATAAAAACGAAGAAGACGATGAGCTGCGAGTATTTGACCAACAACGCGCAACCGGCGAAAAAACTTCCCCAAAACAACAACTTCCTGCTATCGCGGTCGCAGCCATAAACAAAACAGGCAACGGCCGCCACGATAAACGCCGTTCCGGGCACATCGCGCATAGTGTTGTTTGAAACACTGAGCGCGGGGCTGGTAATGACTAGGAGCACCGGCCATATACTCCCCCCGGTAAAGCGCCTCGATAGCGCCACCATGCCTAGAGCAATCATCAAGGGAAAGACCAGCATTCCGGTATGCAATGCGATTTCGTTGTATCCCCAAATGGCCAAAAACGGCGCAAGAAAATAACTCGTTAGCGGTGGGTTGGTGGTGGTATCGAACATGGGCAGAAAATCGCCCAGCCAGTTGATCCAACAAGAATAAGGACGTAATGGCTCTTTAACGATTTGTTCGGCGACTTCCAACACAACAGGATCGTCAATGGTGATAGGTTTATTCAGAAAAGGCAGATTCAAAACCATCGTGAACACGATAGCAATGAGAATGAGTTTTCGATTGTCCAAATCTTGCATCATAATTGCACCACATTGAAAATCCGCCCGCTCGCATCCGGCCCGGAACCGGAGAGAGTCATGGGGCAGTTAAGAGCTGGTCAGCAACGCACAATAGCATAAGGAGGCCATATTCCGCACAGCGGATTCGCCGGAACCGGACACCGGCCTGTTGACAGCCTGTGCGCGCCTGGCAACATGAATCACCCGCACCGGCGGGAATATGAGGACAACTGCGGAACGCACCCCGTTTTGCAGCATACTTGAGAGAAAAAATGACGATTCACAGAATCATTGAATGCGGCGTGGTCGCGGTCATCCGCGCACCCAGTTCGGAAATGCTCATGCAGGCGGCGGAAGCGCTGGTCGAAGGCGGCGTGACAGTGATGGAAGTCACCATGACCACCCCAAACGCGCTCCGGGTGATCGAAGAAGTGAAAACGGCCATGGGCGACAAGATCGTCATGGGCGCAGGCACCGTGTTGGATCCGGAAACGGCACGAATGTGCATGTTGGCAGGGGCGGAATTCATCGTCTCGCCCACGCTCAATCTGGATACCATCGCCATGTGCAAACGCTACAGCACCATCATCGTTCCCGGGGCTTACACCCCGACCGAGATTCTTACCGCTTGGGAAGCGGGCGCGAATGCGGTCAAAGTCTTCCCGGCCACAACACTTGGGCCGGGGTACTTCAAAGACCTGAAAGGCCCGCTGCCTCAAATCCGGCTAACGCCGACCGGCGGCGTGAGTTTGGAAACGGTGCAGGATTTCATCCGCGCCGGCGCATCCTTTGTGGCCGTGGGCGGCAACTTGGTGTCGAAAAAGGCGTTGGCCGAAAAAGATTGGGCCTGGATTACCAATACAGCCAAAGAATTCCGCCGGTTGGTGGTCGAAGCCCGCGAAGAGATAAAGAAATAACAGATCGGTATTGAGCAGCAGACTACGTCCAAGAGACGGCGAGGTGAAAGAAAATGGCTGATGTTGTAACTTTTGGCGAGGCGATGGTGCGGCTTTCTCCGCCCGATTTTCAACGGTTGGAACAGACTCAGAGTCTGGATGTCAAAATCGGCGGTGGTGAATATAACGTTAGTGTCGGTGTAGCCCGTCTGGGCCTGAGCAGCGCATTTGTATCCCGGCTGCCCAAAAATCCTTTGGGACGCATGATCGCTAACAAATGCCGCGAACACGGTGTCGATACCTCGCATATTGTATGGACCAAAGAAGACCGGGCAGGCATTTATTTCGTGGAGTTCGGAGCCAAACCGCGTGCTTCAAGCGTTCTGTACGACCGCAAAGATTCCGCCATTAGCAAAATCTGTCCCGGCGAAGTCGATTGGAGTGCTGTATTTGACGGCGCAAAATGGTACCACGTCAGCGGCATTACTCCGGCCCTATCCGAAACCGCGGCCGAAACCACCAAAGAATCGCTGATCGCGGCCAAAGAGGCCGGAGTCAAAGTCAGCGTGGACCTCAACTATCGGGCAAAACTCTGGTCTGAATCAGAGGCGCAGAAATGCATGACCGAACTGATGGAATACACCGATATTCTCATCACCACCGAAGAAGACACCATGCGCGTCTTTAAAATCTCCGGTGACAATTACGAGGAAGTCGCACAGAAACTCCAAGAACAGTTCGCGTTTGAGACTGTCGCCATCACCCTGCGTGAAAACATCAGCGTATGGAAGAACAATTGGTCCGCGATCGCCTACCACGACGGCAAAGTCTACAAGACCAACACCTACGAGGTCGAAATTGTGGACCGGGTTGGCGGCGGCGATTCTTTCTCGGCCGGTTTTATTTGGGGCTCGTTGAACGGCGATCTGCAAGAGGCGGTCGATTACGGTGTCGCATTCTCCGCGCTGAAACACTCCATCCCGGGCGACCTCAACTGGTCAACGCTGGAAGAGACCGAACGGTTGGTGGCCGGTGGCGGAAATCTGCGCATCGTGCGTTAGTACACCGGCGGCGCATTGCGCTACCATGGCCGGGTGAGCGACCGCAACCGTTTTCTCCAAATCACGGCTTGTGCACTGCTGGTGCGCGGCCTCATTTTGCTCGTATGGACCTCACGCTATCCCTGGGGTGATGGACTGTTTTATGCCGCCATCGCCGAACAGGGTTATCGTTTTGGCATCGCGCACGATTACCTGTTGCTGTTTCCACCCGGATACAGCCTGGCCGCATTGCTCTTGCGTCCTTTTGGGTCCATTACATTTGCATTGGGAACGGTTTCGTTTTTATGCGGAGCGCTTGTGCCGGGAGTGGTTTTTCTCGTTACAAGCCGCGTGGTCACGGCTCGTGAGGCTTTCCATACCGGGCTTTGGACAGCCTGCTCGCCGCTCTTGGCTGGATTATCCGCTGAGTTTTTGGCGGATGCGCAGTTCATGCTTTTGGTTTGGCTGCAGGTGCTGGTTGTCCTGGCCATCCTCAAGCAACCGTCAAAAAAGGGCTATATCCTATTTGGCGTATTTTCATCGTTGGCATTTTTGACCAAACCCGAGGGCCTGCTTCTGGCGGGCGTGTTGGGGATGGTCATTTTTTTCAACGCTCTGGTTCGAAAGGCGGCTTTGCGAAAGGCCACCTTTAATTTATCTCTCAGTGCGGCTGTGGGATTGGCGCTGTGTATGCCCTACTTGCTGTGGTTGCATCAGGAAACAGGGCAATGGCTGCTCAGCGGCAAAGCCCCGCTCAATGTGATGCACGCCGCCGCCAAACAAGAAATCACCGATCATCAAGAAGAACTGGAGCGTGTTTATCGCGAAGGTTTCAGACTGACTGATGACGGAAAATTCGCTTTCTTAACACAGGCGCCTTCGCTGTCATCGGTATTGCTCAAGAACCCCGGCGCAGCCATGCGTGTGTATGGGCGTAATTGGCAAAACGCGTGGCAACTATGCGGCTGGCGGACTTTGGTCTTGGGATGGTTCGCCGCACTCGGATGTTTGGAATTGTTCCGGCGTGTGCGGTTTCGCAAAAAACGTCCGGCATTGCCGTGGCTCGTTCTCTTTGCCCCGGTGGCGCTGCTGATCCTCCCGCCGGTATTCGTTTCCATGTATCAACCTTCATTTCATCCCGCGCGGTTATTCGCTCCGGCCTTGCCGGTATGGATTGTGTTGGGAGTTTTGGGGATTCGAATATTGCTGAGATTTATCCATACAAATGTGTCCAGCCAAGCACGTTATCGGATCAGTGGGGGCGTTATCGCGATAATTCTGTTGTTATCTTTGGGATTTTGTTTCCGGGATGCGCGTTCGCTTGAACGGCAAACGGCGCAGAATTACAGGATTCTTCAGTTGCGTACCCGGGCGCTTTCACGCTGGATCGAGCACAACCTGCCGCCGGATGCGGTCATCGCCTCCACCAGTTTGAGCGACGATGTATTTTTGGCCCGCCGTAGCGTATGGCTTCCTCATGAAAGCAATATCCAACGTCTTGAGGATTATTTGCTGGACCGCAATGTCCAAGCGGTTATTTCAGATCATGGCGGCGGCGTCTATTCACCCGGATTTTACCGATTGACACCGGAGCGGTATGTACGTGATAATGATTTCGACACATCGAAAGGAATTACGATCTACCGGCGGGAGGCCGGTTGAACTTATTACCAGCTCGTTGTTGGAGGGTACTGATGAAATCCGCGAAATCGTTCGCAGTTCTATTTCCGCTTGTTTATATAATTTCAGCCTGCGGTATGTTTACGTCAAGCAAACCGGTTTGGCGCATGCAGCAGGAAATGGCCCAGACCGCAGTGAACGACGGACGATATGAGGATGCACTTCATTATCTGAAGAATGCTTTTGTCGACGCACAACAAAAGTCTCCCAATTCTTTAGAATTGGGTGTTATCCATGCGGACTTGGGTCAACTTTATCGAATGCTCGAAAATGCTCCCGAATCCCGCAAGCATTATGAGGCCGCCCACGACATCTTTGTAAGGAACGGCCGTGGTAATGATCCCGAGGGGGCGCGTACTATTGCCGGATTGGCAAGCGTGGATTATCTAGAAGGAAATTATGCCGAAGCAGCGCGCCAATTCGATCATGCGCTAAGACTCTTGCAAGAAACATTCGGCAAAGGCTCTATTGAAACAGCGGTTTTATTGTGCGATTTAGGCGAATCGTTGTTGGAAATTGATAAAGTGGAGGAAGCCGAACAGAAATTTAGAGAAGCCCAAGCAATTTTGAATAAGAATGGCGGAGCGGATCATCCGGACTACAAATATGTCCCCATGGGTTTCTGTGAAATTGCGCTGATCAACGGTGAGATCGATTCAGCTGAAAATTATGCGCGTGAAGTTCTCAAACTCGAGGAGAAATTGCACGCTCAACCTCACCCTGATCTTGCGGCTGCGCTACGAGACGTCGGGCTAATCTGTTATGTCAGAAACAAATACCAAGAAGCCGAAACTTATCTCGAACGCGCGTTGAAAATGTTTGAACAGACATTGGATGCAGGAAATAGGAACATTGCAGAGGTTCTGCTCTATCTGGCCGATACTTACGAATACACCGGAAAAAACTATCGGCGCGAACCTCTCTACCAGCGCGCTCTGCAGATTCAAGAGAAAACCCAGGGCAAAGATCATCCCGGTATAATAGGAACATTAAACAATTTAGCGTTCTGCCTGCATACCAAAGGGGACCTGCAGAGAGCTGAGAACTATGCCAAACAAGCCGTAAAACTCTCCGAGAAGGTTTATGGCGCCGACAGTTTGGAACATGCCGTCCAGCTGCATTTAATTGGCATGATGAGTTGTGAACATGATAAGTATGCCGAGGGGGATGCTCATTTAAAACACGCACAAAAAATTGTCGAGGCAAACGCCGGGGTCGAACACCCCTATAATCTTTTCATTGCCGCAGACATCATCCGCCTTCAATATCAGCGCGGGTACTGCAAACAGGCGATTTCCATGTTTGAAAAGATTTTCGACATGGTGCAAAAAGATGAGTCATTCGACAATGAGACCAAAGCAATTATACTCCTCGACTTCTCAGTCATCCAAACGGATCGGGGCCGTCTAAAATCGGCTGATCGGCTTTTGAATCAAGCTCAGCAATTCTTAATCAAAGATGCCGGGGAGAATTCGCCGCTTTATCAAGCAATATCCCGCAGGATCGCCAAACTTCGCCTTGAACAAAACCGGTTTCAAGAAGCGGATCAATTGATTCGAGATGTAATCAATTCCGAGCAGAAATACAACGGGAGCAATTATTATGGGAAAGTAATCCATCTAACATTGCAGGGGAAAATAGAATACGAGCAAAAGAAATATACAGAAGCGCTGAATACCTGCGAACAAGCGATTGAGAACGCTATAAAATATCAGGGAGATTCATGCGCGGATATGATCGCAGCGCTGGATTGCATGGGCGATACGCATGTTGAACTCGGGCAGTTGGATGAAGCCGAAACTGCCTATCGACGGGCTATGGAGATTCGTACAAAATTCTATGGTGATCAGCATTTCGGCCACGCCAATTCATTGCATGGATTAGGGAATGTTTTTTCAAAGCGTGGAAATCACGACAAAGCCAACGAGTGTTTCCAGAGCGCCCTGCGCGGCTTGATCGCCGTCACGGGCGAGACTTACCCCGATGTTGCCGACATCCTCGAAGATTACGGCAAGCTGCTGCGGGAGATGCACGAAGACAGCGAGGCCACCAAAGCCGAAGTCCGCTGCCGCACCATCCGCAAACAACTCGAAGAGATGGATGTGTGATATTTCTCTACTGGAATCAAACAAGCGATCTTGATAAAAACCAAATTTTCGCAGATTCCGATTTTATTCGTGTTTTCTTAGGTCGAAAAACCGACACAAAAGTATTGCAGCAAGAGGCCCTATAGCGATGCCAAACAAAAGAATGAGCGGACTCCAAACGGTTGGCTGATAAAAGCCGCCTAAGAAAATAATGGAAAAGATACAGAACAGAGTTCCCGCGCTTGTTACCGTCAACCATTTCGGCGGATGGAACCAATAGTCCTTGTATGACGAAACTCCTCCTAACCGCATCAGCAGCAACCACAATGCACCGGTGATGAGAGCAGTCTGGATTATCTGTGCCCACCAAGGCGACGATTCGCCGTAGGCTGCAAACAACGAAGGCAAGAATGTGCAAATAACGATGGCGGCAATGCACAACAAAAGCAGATCGAGATTTCGGTAAATACGTGGATGTTTTTGAGAAAATGATTCTGTTGCGGGCGGCATATCCTATCCTCCTAGATGCATTAATTTACGCCCTGCAAGAAGGAGTGTCAAGTTGCTTTGAAAGCAATCCATCCAAACAGTGAAGATCGCACTGAGGCTTTGCATCGCGCAGGCGGCGCTTCGCCTGATTGGTTTCCCTGCTCCTCCCCCTCTATCTACCGTTCTGCTGGCGCATCGCGTAGAATTGATTTTCATAAGATGAGGTGCTTTGTGCAGAATCGGTTTGTATCGTTACTCGTTGTATTGCTGATAGCGTCCGCGTGGGAAGCAGGGGCGGATCCCGAAGACCGGGGCACGAAACTTTTGGGCCCGGTGCAAAATGTCACCACCTTTTTAAAACAGTTCGTGCGTGAAGACGACGCGTGGAAGGAAGTTCTGCACGAGGCTTCGGATGCGGCTATCGAAGACGCTACCTATGACAGCCAAGGGCGGCTGGCGGAGTGCATCGCGTACCTCTATACCGGGCAGCCGACACGGCGTAATACATTCACCTACAAAAAAGATGAAATCCGGGAAACGATTTTCGACGGCGCAGGCCAGCCGGTGGAAAATGTAATATCCGCGCTCGATGACGACGGCAATGTGCTGAGCAAACTCCACTACATCCCGGATGGGACTTTGTTCGCCAAAGATGTTTATAAATACAACACGGAAGGCCAACTGCAGGCGCGCGCAAATTTTGACGGCGTACAAAAACTTTCCACGCGTGCCTACACCTTTAATGAGAACGGCGAGCTGACCGCCGAAGAAGTTTCGAACGCATCCGGGGAGCTGATCTGGACATTCGTGCATCTGTACAAAGACGGCCGTCTGACCGAACGGCAACACCGTGAAAGCGACGGCAGGCTGCTGTGGAATGTGGTGCACGAATACGACGCGGATGGAAATCGCACCGCCTCGATCCGTTACAGCGCTTTTGGCCGTGCGGTGTGGGAAAAAGAGTACGAGTACGACGAGCGCGGAAACTGGATCCGCGAGACCACCTACCAGGTGCGTGTACGGCGGCGGGGCGATTGGGAAGTCACACGCCAGCCTGCATTGGCTGTAATCCGCAAAATCGTCTATGCGGACCAGACCGGGCAATAGCTGCTTTTAAGCCACCAAAAGCCCGCCGCGTCTATGCAACCATTCCCTTTCACACTATATGCGATTCAAATCCTCTAGAGTGTCTCCCCAAATTTTATCCACTTAGGCCTGTTTACATTCACCCCCCTATAATCCCCCCGTAAACGGGGGGATGTCCTTACTACAGGCCCAGAGATTACTCCCGCCCCGTTTACGGGGAGGGTTGGGGTGGGGTTCCAAAAGGAAAAGACTTTTGAGAGGCGCTTCAGCATCCATTCTGCCCACCCTCTGTGTACGGGACTGCGCAGGTGTGGGATACTGACGGCTTTCCCCAGGGGACATCGGTTTACGGGACCATTCGAAGAAATAGAAGAAATTGTGAAAAATGCGCCTAATGCTGAAAAAACGAAAATTCGACGGTGGCATTTCGTATACTAAGAGATGTTCGGTATCCTTTTGGGGTGCGTTTCCACGGTTTGAAATCAACGGCGAGTACACGCAATGATTGAAGTACAGAATTTGCACAAGCAATACGGCGACCTGGTCGCGGTGGAGGATATTTCTTTTCAGGTCAAGCCGGGCTCGATTTACGGGCTTTTGGGACCGAATGGCGCGGGAAAAACCACCACCATTTCAATGATGTGCGGCCTTCTGCGTCCCAACCGGGGCAAAGTCAGCATTGACGGGATCGATGTTTGGAGCCGTCCTTTAGAAGCGAAAAGACTTTTGGGATTTGTCCCTCAAGAGGTGGTGCTGTACGCCAATCTCTCCGCCCGCCAGAATCTGCGGTTTTGGGGCGGTATGTATGGCATGCCCCGCGCCAAATTGAAACAGCGTGTCGATGAAGTTTTAGAGATGGTCGAACTCGCAGACCGGGGCAACGAAAAAGCGCAGCAGTTTTCGGGTGGCATGAAACGCCGTCTGAATATGGCTATCGGGCTGATTCACGAGCCCAAAGTTTTGCTGCTCGATGAACCTACGGTGGGTATCGATCCCCACGCCCGCGAACATCTTTTGGGTGTTGTGAGGCGTCTGGCCGATGCGGGCACGACGGTGGTTTATACCTCGCATTATTTGGATGAAGTCGAACGGTTGTGCGACGACATCATGATTATCGACCACGGCAAGGTTTTGGCCTCAGGCACACTGGAAGAATTACGTAAGTTGGTGGGCCACGGGCGGGTCTTGGTTTTACAGGGCGATATGAAAGCAGAACGCCTGGAAACCGCTTTGAAGGATTTAGAGGGAGCCAAAGTAGTCACCGCCGACGGCGAAAAGGCGATGATTTCGGTTGAAGGCAATACCACCGTCCCCGAACTTTTAGGCCGTCTGCACGACAACAACATTGAAATGACCGAAATGAGCATCCGCGAACCGGATCTGCATGGTGTCTTTATTGCACTCACCGGACGCGAACTGCGGGACTGATAGGCGAAAGAGAAAAACATGCAACACACCAAGGAGCGATACCGGTGAAGCCATTTTGGAATCTGGTGCGTATGGACCTCATGAAGCTGGTCTACAGCCCCATGGAATTGGTCTTTCCCATCAGTATCCCCATTCTTGTGGTGGCGGTCATCGGCCTCTTTTTCGGCGGCCATGGCGGAGGAGGCGGCGGCAAACCATCGCTGACGGTTTGTCTAATCGATCATGACGAATCGGTGTTGAGTAATTTCTTACAGTCGATGGATAAACAGGAGCCCGATTCCAATCCCCTGCACATCGTCACCACCGATATGGATACGGCCCTGGAGATGATGGAGGACGGCAAAGCATCGGCCACCGTGGTTTTGCCCGAAGGATTACTCAAATCGCTGCTGAAACAGGAGCCGTGCACGATCCAAGTCATTAAAAATCCCAGGCACACCCTCATGCCGCAGGTTGTGGAACACGGCATGCAGATGATCTGCGATATTTTGACCACGCTGTCGTATGTATTGCAGGAGCCTTTAAACACCATCGACGGTTTCCAAGAGCGAGGAGAGGAACCGAGCGAACTGGAGATTGTCGATTCGGCGCGGCAGTGGTACCGGGCCACAAAGGTTTTCAGCAAAGTCGCGGATCCATTGGTGCTTTGGACCGATGAATTGGACGAAGACGACGAAACAACCGATGCGAATGCGGTCATAGAAACAACGACGGAAACCGAAACGGAAGAAACAACAGACGATAACGGCGGCAACCATCAATTCGGTATCTTCGATTACCTGTTGCCCTCTGTCGGACTTTTCGGGCTGCTGTTCGGCGTCTCGGCTTCTGTGCAGGATATTTTGAAGAAACAACGCGACGGGCGTATGCAGCGCCTTGCCGTATCGCCGATCTCCAAACGGGAATTATTTATTGCGTCCATAACCGGCGCCGTGGGTGTCGGATTGTCGATCCAGCTGGTGGTCATCTTGGTGGGGATTTTTCTTTTCGATGTAACCTGGGGCAATTGGCTGGGCGTAGCGCTCATATCGATTTTGGGAACCATATCGATCACGGGCATTTTGGCGGCGGTGGCGGGATTTTGCCGTAGTGAACAACAGTACGGAATGATGGGCACGCTGGTGATTATGGCCATGTGTATGGTGGGCGGCAGTATGGTTCCACTCGAGGCACTTCCGCAATCGCTGCACATCTTCAGCAAATTCACAATTAACTATTGGATGATCCAAGGTTTTCGCGGTCTTCAATCCGGCGGAGGAATCATGGATATCGTCGGCCCGCTGATCGCATTGGCGGCTATTTCCGCCGTAGCGATTCTGCTCGGCTCACAATTGTTATCCAGGCGTCTCGAACGCGGGGAGGTTATGGAATCATGAATCTTCTACGTGTTGCCTGGCGCGATCTTTTGGCGCTTCTACGGGACAAGCAGGCCTTGGTGTGGATGGGGCTTATGCCGTTCGCGTTTTGTGCTTTGTTTGGGATGACCTCTCAAGAGAACAACAATAATCCGCAGGCACAGATCGAGGTCCTTAATGCCGACGGGGAGTTTTTAGCCAACGAGTTTTATGAAAGCCTAAAAGGCAAGGGGCTTAAGATCAATCACTATACGCCTGAGAACCCACCCCACCCCGATTCTTGGCGGATATTGGAACTCGAAGCGGGATTCACCCACAAAATTTTAAGCGGTGAAAAAGTACGGCTTAAGATTTCCGATTGGGGATTGACCAACGAATACGACTTAACCGCGCGTTTGCAGGTCTACCGATCCGTGCTCAAACTTTTGGGCCAGCTTCTTCTCGCTGAACATCTTCAGCCGGAATCGATTCAAGCCGACGATCCGCAAAAAGCCATCGGCAGCCTGGAGCGTGCCAGCCAGCTCAAACCGATTCTAAATCTCGATGTCAGTGAAGCGGGCTTCCCGCAAATCCCGCGCGGTTTTCGTCACGTTGTTCCCGGGATGATGGTGATGTTTGTGATGTTCAACACGCTGATTTATGGCGGCATCATCGTAACTTTGGATCGGACCTTGGGCCGTTTGCAACGTCTCTGCACAACACCCATCCGGCCTTGGGAAATTCTCGGCGGGCATTTTGTGGGTTCGTGCCTCATCGGCGGTGTGCAAGCGTTAGTCTTCATCCTAGCCGGGAGTTTTCTTTTTAAGATATCGTGGGGTGACAATCCCATCGCGCTGGCGGCGGTATTGGTGGCCTTTATGGCCTGTTGCGCATCGATTTCAATGCTGATCGGCGCATTTGCCCAAAAAGAAGTCCACGTGCTGGGTGTCGTGCCGATCATCGGCACAATCCTGCCCGCTTTTGGCGGGTGCTGGTGGCCACAGGAGATTGTGCCCGATTCCCTGCAATGGCTCATCTATACCGTCCCCACCGGCTGGGCACTCGATGGGATCTTACGTATCTCCACATTCGGCAGAGGACTAGTAGACATCCTGCCGCATGTCGGTGTGTTGCTCCTGATGGGCCTGCCGTTCTTTTTGATCGGAACCTGGCGTATTCGGCGCGGGATGGTTTGAGTTAAATCCTCCAACTAGCATACGATACCCGACTGTGAACAATCAGCCTGGACAAGCAGTCCGGGGAGTTGTTAGATGCCTTCCGTACGGCACAACATCAATGCTTGCACATAACCAAGCGCATCGAAAATATGTGGGCGCGGCCTGAAATACGAAAAGGTTTGAAAAAATGGCAAAAAAAGAAGAGTTACTTAAGAACGAAATTCAACACATCGACATCAGCCAACATAATGTCGTGGATTTGGTCGATGCCATGGCCACAATGGCATTCAGCGCCCGCGATTTGCATAACGCCGCGAAGATTTATGACACCATGCTGCGCGACAAGGATTGCAGCATCATTCTTTGCTTGGCGGGTTCATTGATCAGTGCGGGCCTAAAGCAGGTTTTCGTCGATATGATCCGCAATCGTATGGTGGATATCATCGTCAGTACCGGCGCAAACATCGTCGATCAAGACTTTTTCGAAGCTATCGGTTTTCGCCACTACATCGCACCTGAACGGCTAAAATCAGGCGCGGAGGACGATACTTTGCGCCAAATGCGGGTTGACCGTATTTACGATACGTTGATTGACGAAGATCAACTGTGCGCTTGTGATGATACGGTTGAAGAAGTCGCTTCGGCCTTGGAACCAAGACCCTATTCTTCCCGTGAATTCATCCGGGAAATGGGCATCTACCTCGAGAAAAAGCACCCCGAGTACACTGATAGCATTGTCCGCCAAGCCTACGAAATGGATGTTCCGATTTTCTGCCCGGCTTTTAGCGACTGCTCAGCAGGCTTCGGCCTCTTAGGCCATCAAGTCAGCAAAGGCGAAGGCCCTAAAGTTACAATCGACAGCGTGAAGGACTTCTTGGAACTGACTCAACTCAAGGCGGCATCCACTGAAACCGGTATCTTTATGATCGGCGGCGGCGTTCCGAAAAACTTTACACAAGATGTTACGCTTTCAACGGAGTATTTGGGTAAACCCGCGCAGATGCACCGTTACGCGATCCAAGTCACAGTGGCTGATGTGCGCGACGGCGCGCTATCGAGCAGCACGCTTAAAGAAGCATGCAGCTGGGGCAAGGTGGACATGGCCCACGAACAAATGGTCTATAGCGAAGCAACGCTCGCCGTTCCGCTGATTGTGGGGTATGCCTATCACAAAGAGAGCTGGAAAGAGCGTGAAGCACGGCATCTCAACCGGTGCCTGGAAACCGCTGCTTCGGTCTAAAGTTAGCAAACCATTTAGTACAACAACCATGCAGCCACTCTATAACCTCAATTTCCTTGGATTACCTGAAGAACTCCGGGATCCGGATACGGCGCGTTTCGCGGTTCTGCCTGTTCCTTATGACGCTACCTGTTCTTATGGCACGGGCACGCGTCACGGTCCCGCGGCAATCCTGACCGCCTCCCAGCAAGTGGAGCTTTACGATCCGGAATTAGACTGTGAACCGGCCAATGCCGGTGTAATTACTTTGGAACCGCTCATGCCTGAGATTTCCGGCCCGGAGGCTATGGTGGATTCGGTCCGGGAAGAAGTCGGTGCAATACTCGATGACAGAAAAATCCCACTCGTATTGGGCGGAGAGCATACGGTCACGGTCGGCGCTGTGCGGGCAATGGCCGAAAAAAAGGCTTTGGGCAGTATTCTGGTTGTGGATGCACATGCGGATTTGCGTGAATCCTATCAAGGCAGTCCCTATAGCCACGCCAGCGCGACACGGCGGTTGAGCGAGCTGGGCCTGCCCATCCATGTTGTAGGCGCGCGGAATATTTCACGGGATGAAATGGATTGGTACCGCGCACAAGACCTTGTGAAAATCCACTGGGATCACGAACTGCGAGATCGAAAAATCAGCGAATGGACAGCGGAAATTGCCACGGCCCTGCAATCGCCGGTCTATATCTCTATCGACCTGGATGGGCTCGATCCGGCAATCATGCCGCCACCGGTACTCCGGAGCCGGGAGGGCTCTCATGGCAGGCTGTAACACAACTGATTCAAGCCACCGGCGCCCGCCACACAATATGTGGCGCAGATGTTGTAGAATTGGAGCCAATTCCCGGTCAGCATGGCTCTGACTTTCTTGCGGCACGGCTGATCGTGCGATTAATGGCAGCAATGGAATAGCACATACTGCAAAAAATCAGTACTATCGCCCGCTGTGATAAAGTAGCCCCTGACTTCTTTTAGCAAATCCAATTTCCAATTTGGGGATAATAAAATGTCCGTAATGGTTCCCAAACGAGTTTTCTTTACACGTGGCGTTGGCTTTCACAAAGAAGAATTGCGTTCATTCGAGATCGCTTTACGCCATGCAGGAATCGAAAAGTGCAACCTCGTGACCGTCCTCAAGCATTCTTCCACCGGAGTTGCAAAATTATTTCTAAGGAGGAAGGCATGAGATTCATCCAGCCGGGCGGCATCACCTTTTCGGTTATCGCACGGTGTTGCACTGATGAACCTCGGCGGCATCTCGTTGCAGCAATCGGATGTGCCATCCCCCGCGACCGGAAAACATACGGTTACATTTCGGAATATCACGGATTCGGCAAAAACCAGCGTGAAGCAGGCGATTATGTCGAAGATATGGCCGCGGCCATGTTAGCCACAACACTCGGCATCGAATTCGACGAAGACCAGTCGTGGGACGAAAAAGAAGAAGTCTACCGGATGTCCGGGAAGATCGTCGGAACACGCAACATCACGCAGGCAGTCACCACCAAACCGGGTGGATTTACGACTGCTGTTGCCGCGGCTGTTTTCCTGTTGGACTGAGCGGTTCTTCAAGCGCTCGTTTCTATCGTAGCGGCCTGTTATGCATCCTCCAGCGAGGATTGCATAGGGGCAAATGTATCTGATAGGCGTCTGATCGTTTCGTGAGTAACCTGAACACCGGTCTGGCTCAGCGCATACATAGCCGCCCCAAGAACAGGTGGAAGCCTGGGCGGGCCGACTTTGGCCGCAGGCAGATAGTAGCGGATTTTCCGTGTAAGCAATCCTGCATAGGCATCGCAGTGCTTAAAAACGCCACCCGCTAGAACCACCGAAATCGCCGGTTCCAAACCGAGACGCCGGTGCAAAACATTTACAGCCGCGGCCAAGAAATCCGCTTGGTCCACAATGACACGTTGAGCTAGCGGATCACCTGCAACAAACGCATCGAGCACGGCATTGGCCATGCGTGCAATTTCTTCTTTATCGGTTCCGCTTTGCAGCGACCAGGTAACAACCTCATCAACGCTTTTTCGATCAAGAAGATCGAGGACTTTTTGCGTGATGGCCGTTTCCGGTTCAAGCCCGTCATGAGCGTGCATCATGGCCCGCATACCGGCCACGGCTAAGGCGTAACCACTACCTTCATCAGAAAGCAAACTCCCGTGTCCACCGACACGGTCTCCTTCACCTTCGCGGTTCCTGCCATAAACAATTGAACCGGTTCCCGCAATAACAATGATTCCGCTGTCAGTAAGGCTGCCGCCCGTTAAGGCGGTATCCGCATCGGTCACCAAAAGCACCGGCGTATCCTGAAATCTTTTTTCCAGCTCGGCGAGCATCTGTTGATGATCATCCGGGCGCCCCACTCCGGCCAAACCGCAGGCAATCGAGGCGGGCGCTGTTTCCTCATCGGCGCGATTACACAAGTCAGCCACAATACGGGCAATCACACCGGCGGCATTTTCAACGCCGCCATGATGGAGATTGCTGGCTGAATCTTTTGCCACGGCCAAAACGCGTCCTTCCGAATCGGCCATAACGCCACGTGTATGAGTGGCGCCCCCATCAATCCCAATTACAACGGTCATTTCTGATTTCCTTGCTCAAAGACTTGGCGAACGCTTCCACTTAATTGCTTTTGTTCTTCAGCTGCAGTTCCGCGCGCAACATTTTGACGCTGGCCTTTAGATTATCCATCTCTACTTGCAGCCGCTCATTCTCTGCGTTCTTTTCGCTAAGAGCCGATTCGAGTTCTTGAACACGAGTCTGAAGTTGCTCTATTTCCTCATCCCGCTGTATCGGCGTTGGTTGAGGCATGACAATAGTCGGCTCAATGGGAATCGGGAGAGTCGGGCGCGCGATAGGCGTCGGTGTGGAAGGCGGGCCTACGACAGCCTCGTTGCTGCCAACACGCTCAGAAACAAAGCGCAAAAAACTGCCGGCCGTACCACCGCCTCCAGCCAAGATCCATCCCCCCACAAGCAAAACGATAATGGTCATAATCCCAAGTACGGCGGGCATGCCCGGACCTGTTGGAAGATCTTTTTTTGATCGTTTACGAGCCGCAGTCATTGTATCTGAAGGGTATCACTCCGTCGGCTGTCCAGCGCCATTGTCTTTTTGTTCAGATCCCAGTGGATTCAGTTCGAAAATATACGAATGGCGATCCTTAATCGGATAAGGAGCCAGAGTGGCCCCCAAATCCAAGGGAATCCAAAGATAAGGCGGAGACTTGATCTCGATAATCTCCGTAGCTGTTTCAAAGCCGTCTTTAATCAAGGTGAACTTGTGATGGCCATACCATTTCACTTCGGCTTCCGTCGGTGTGACTTCGGGCAGCCTATGGGAGTCGAAGTAGACAACCGCTCCTTGTGGTTCGGAATCAATTTTAACAAGCGTCTTGAGACACCCGGAGAAGCTGATGGCAAGCAGAGGCAAAAGCAGCCAAGTTGAAAATTGACGGCCACAACGACAACAAGTCTTCACGTTACAGTACCTACCGGATTCAATTCCCTGAGATTGGCATAGCGTGGGGCTTAAGACCATCCCTGTCAATGAATCCGGGAACTTGGCTTTTGCCATGGGCTGCTACACCCCCGGTGCATCGGATATTATATCCTTCGCAGCACGATTTGACCCTGAGCAGCAGGCTGCCTAAACTCTCTTCAAATCTCAACTTTTTAGATATTAACAGGATTGCATCTTGCGCCTCGTCGACCGCAACAACCCCAAAAAACTTTATCTCCAGCTTGCTGATACGCTTGCTGAGGCAATCGGGCGAGCCGAATGGCAGGTTGGCGACAAACTCCCGGTTGAAAGAGAACTGTGTCTCCAACACGATGTCAGTCTGGCGGTCGTCCGGGCCGCGATGCAGGAGCTGGCCAAAGCAGGATTGATCGAAAAAAAGCCGGGCAAAGGCACATTCGTGCGGCGTAAGGCCAAAAGCAACGAAATTGCCCTGGCAACAACACTGACCGAGCAATTTCTCGATTTCGGGATTGAATGGAAAACCGATGTCATTCAGAAGATGACATGCGTTCCTCCATCTGACGTTGCAGGTCTTTTTAACCAAGAGAGCCATCCGGAAGTCTTCAAAGTCGTTCGCTTAAGGAGCATTGAGGATGCTCCTGTTGTCTTGGATACATCCTATGTTTCCAACGATCTCTGCCCGGGTTTGGCGTTCGAGGATCTGCGACGGTCATCCATGTTTGACCTATTGTCCGGCCGCTTTGGCGTGCCGGTCTACCGTGTGGCGGATTCCGTTGAAGTTACGACCTTGGATGAACGGGAAGCCCGTTTACTGAAATGCAAATCCGGCCGACACGCTCTCCTTTTGGATCGGATCATCTACACAATCAATGACCGGGTTGCCGCTTTTTGCCGCGCAATTGCAGTATCTGAAGAGCACCGCATTACATTCCAGGCCCATCGCAGCCTTTAAAATTACCGATTTCTATCCTGCCACTCATGCTCTGGACTAATTCCAAAATCCATCCGGCGGCTGATTCAAGATATTTATGGTTAGTGTCGAAGACTTAAATTTTAGAACCCTGCTAACTATTGTGCAGTCAGTCGTAAATAGAGATTGCGGGAATGCGGCGGTGTTTTGGGCTATACTGAAAGGTGGTCAGGAACCGGAGGATATAATTTGATGGAGCTTTTTCTCGACGAGCGTCCCTTAGAAATCACGGAGTCCGATGACAGCGCTTTGCGCGACATTTTGGAGAGAGTCTCAGACCAATTGAAAGACCAAGGGCGGGTCATCTGTGAAGTCATGGTTGATGGGCACTACGAAGGCGATTGGGAAAGAGATCCTTTTGGTGAACGCCGGATCGCAGAGGTCGAATCGATGCGGTTGAAATCGGAGGAACCTCGGAAACTGGCCGTCCGTACGCTTTATGACATTGTTGCTTACATGCCCAAAGTAAAGGACGCGCTAATTAACGTCTCCGCAAGCTTACAGGCACGCCAAGAAGAAGAAGCGCTGAGACTCTTATCGCAGGTAACAGAGACTTGGGTTGAGCTGAATCAGGGCTATAGCCGGGCCACACAAGTTATTGGAATCAGCCCCTCTGAAGTCGTCATCCAAAGCAGTACGGATCAAGAATCTCAGACAGCCGAAGATGTCCAAAATGAGGCCTTGGATCTCCTTAATCAGGCAGCGGACTTCCTTGACGAAAGACGTTACCTAGAGTTGTCAGACGTATTGGAATATGAACTTGCGCCATTGATTCCTGTCATCGAGGAAAGCATGTATTTGCTGATCCGCGAAGCAGAGAAAAAACCACATTAGGTATCCTTTAAGTTTGATGTGATGATGCCGATACTGTTACGGAACTAGGGCGTGTCCCTAATCGGCAAAAGCGTAAACGAAACATGACCGATCCTCTGCAATCATCATCGCAATTTCCCCTGGGCGCGCCTGCGGCTCCGGACAAAGTGGGATCCGGGTCATCTTCTCCGGCTCAACCGGCGGGCGGTCCTGATTTTGCCGATGTGCTGCAATCCATTCGGGAAAATGAGCAGATTCAGCAAGAAACATTGCAGCGTGTAAATACTCCCGGGAAAATCCAGAATACACAGGATATCGACCGCATGATGAACATCGTCGATGAGTCCTTCAAAGCCACCGAAAGGGTTAACAAAACCCTGAATGCCGCGATCTCGGCCTATCGTAAAAATTCCTAAGTTCTCTCCCCGCTCTTCTGCCCCATTCTGTTCGTTTTCTTCCACCTTCAATTCCGGCGCTTGTCTTTGATAGATTGGTTTTATGATTCGCAAACACCGCGACACGCATTTTGAAATCCGCTTCAAAGCATCCGATCCCATTTCCATCGATGAAGGCCGGAACCGTTTTCTGCACGGCCCTGCTGTTGTTCACTGCTCCAATGGCGACTGGGTCGTCACCTACCAAGATTCACATGACGATCCCGGCCGGAATTCATTCATTCGGCAACGGCGAAGCCCCGATGGTGGAAAAACCTGGATCGATGAAGGTGCGATTTATGATGAAGACAGCAAAGGTTTCGGCGCGCGAAATCCTGCCTTCGGCATGGCGCCTGACGGAACGCTGGTTTTAGTAGTCCAACGTGTGGGATTAAAGCGCTTAGGAAAAGTGCGCGGTGAAAACATCGTCGGTAGTGCGCTTCTAATTAGTGAAGACTGCGGCCGTACTTATAAAAATTTGGGCCTGGTTGATTCAAACATCCGCATGGGTCACCAAGGTTGCAGCACCCATATCGCCGAGCATGATGGCATCATGTACATGCCTGCATTCAACCATCGCGGACTGGTGCTTTATCGAAGTTGGGATGGCGGGCGCAGCTGGCCGGAACGCACGGTTGTCATTCCGGAAGACTCCGTACCGGAATCACCACGCTACCCCACATTGGCGGTTCGGCCCGACAAATCTTTGCTTTATCTGGGACATTTCAACCGGGCCATACAATGCTTTCGCCGAACCGGAACATTGGGCAACAGAAAAAACGCGAAAATCAAATGGAACAAAATCGAAATCTATAATGACATCAACCTGCGTCATCCCGTACTAATGTATACAGGCGATACGTTGCTCTGCCTGGGCAGAAATATGGCGGCATGGAAAACGGCGCTGTGTGTTTCGCCGGACCACGGAGAGACATGGTCGGATGCGATAGACGTTGTCCCGGAGCGTGGCCCCGGAGGCGGCTATACGGCGATGTGGCCGGATGCAAAAAACGGCGGCGTTTTTGCCGTTTTCAGCACGGATGGGCTGGGATTCGGGGCTCAAGACATTTTGGGGATGTTCTTAAGCGATTTTAAAATCAAGAGAATACGATAAATACAGACTCCGGTTTTTTCCGGAAGATCTACGCAATGTCGAGTGTGATGTGGCAATAAAAAAACGGAGAAACATCTGGAATCAAACAACCGCTTGCGACAGCCAATTTGTTGAGCATGTTTTGCAGCAATGGCATCCCCGAAGCACAGGGGGGCTCGGCCCGCATGAACAGTACAATTCGTTGGTGCCTTCCATACTGCAAATGCTCCGGGCCGAATGTTCCGCAGAAGAGATTGCCGCGTTTCTAGAGGCCTTACGCACCGGGCCGCTTCATGCGGAACCGGATTGTGCAAAAGACAAAGAGGCCGCAAATGCGCTTGTCACATGGCGGAAAAAGCAGATGTAGCCACAAAATCCGGAGCATCTATAATAGAATGACGTTAACTATCCCGTTCGTAATGGAAGACTCAATGACTCGCATTTATTCACTTGTCCCGGCTCTGGCAGTCTTTTTCGGCCTGAGCCTCATGACGGCAAACTCCGGTTGGACTGAAGAAGCCAATTCGTCGAAGTCAAAAATAGCACTCCCGGCCCGGGGACTATGCGCTCACCGTGGAGCAATGACATCGCATCCCGAAAACACCGTTCCGGCTTTTCAAGAGGCCATTCGTCTTGGCGCACACATGATTGAATTCGACGTGCAACTAAGCAAAGACGGGAAATTGTTTATTCTGCACGATTCAAAATTGGACCGGACAACAAACACCGAAGGCAAAGCCTCCGAATACACGCTCGCCGAACTGAAAAAACTGGATGCCGGTTCATGGAAAGACGCAAAGTTCGCAGGCGTGAAAATCCCAACGCTTGAGGAAACACTGGAGGTTATGCCTCGCAATGTTTGGCTCAACGTGCATCTAAAAGGTGGTGCGGAGTTGGCGTTGAAGACGGCAAAAGTCATCCGGGAAGTGAATCGACAACATCAGGCTTTTTTGGCTTGTGGCGCGGAAGCATCCAAAGCGGTCAACGCCGCCTACCCGGATATGTTGATCTGTAACATGGAACGCCAAGGAGACACCATGCAATACGCACAGGAAACCGCCGCCGGAGGTTACGCTTTTATTCAGATATCGGGAAAAAACAAACCGGTGGACGCTCCTATCATTGCTTTGCTCAAAGAAAACAATGTCAAAATCAACTACTTCGGAACTGACGATCCCGTTCTCCTGCGTCAGTTGCTCGGCAGTGGAGTCGATTTTCCGTTGGTTAACGATCTGGCGCCAATGATGGACGTTGCCAAAGAGTTCGGCATTGAGCCACTGAAACCGGTTTTCAACATGCCGTAATATTTTCGATTGTTTTAAGTCCGTTTCAGGTTCCGCTTATTTCGGTTTAAGTCAAAATTGAATCTTATTCGTTGCCACTTAATGTTATTTACCCCATCAAGATGCTCTGGTAAGTTTGAGTCAACTCATACAAGAGGTAAAACAATGCGCAAACTTCTCCTTCTGATACTATCTCTCTGTCTCGTGCAAACATCGATGAGCGCCGAAACACTAAATCCGGCCTCAATGAAAGACTGGTCTTTGGTTGTGGACGAGAACGCCATAGCCAGCGAGCGCTATGCGGCAGAGGAATTTCAGGGCCTCTTTAAAGAAGCGATAGGTATCGAACTACCGATCTGCAACACGCCGCCGCAATCAACTCACAATATCTTTATCGGAGCGGGCCAAGCGATGTCGCAAAGCCCCGTGGCTTTCAGCATCGATGATTTGGGAGAGGAAGGTCTGCGCATTTACATTCAATCCGGGAACATTGCTATTGCCGGTGGACGCCCCCGGGGGACGCTTTATGGTGTTTATGAATTTGCTGAAAAGTATTTGGGCGTCCGGTTCCTTACCTGGGATCACACTTATTTCCCAAAGACGGCAGCCAAAACCATTCCTTGCGAAGAATATGAATACATCCCGCCATTCTCATTCCGTTGGAGCTACTACAAGGAGAATGCCGACAAACCGGAATTCGCAGCGCGCAATCGTGTAAACACAACCACTGATCAGGAAAAGTTGGGTTGGAAAACGCATCAGAACCTCATCAACCATTCGTTTTATCGCCTTTTGCCCGTGAAAGAATATGGCGAGGCCCATCCTGAATACTATGCATTCATCGATGGTAAGCGGGCCCTCGAAATGGGTGGAGGCGGTCCGGAATTATGCGTTACCAATCCGGAGGTTATCGAACTGGTCGCTCAAAATACGATCAAGGCACTGGATGCCGATCCCACACAGGCCAACTTTAGTGTGAGTCAAAACGATAACGATGCTTATTGCCGGTGTGAAAACTGCGAGGCGGTCAATCAACGTGAAGGTACACCGATGGGCTCGAACTTGGCCTTGGTGAATGCCGTGGCCGAGCGTGTCGAAAAAAAATATCCGGATGTCAAAATCGGGACGCTCGCCTATTGGTATACACGGAAAGCGCCTAAAACAATCCGCCCCCGGGACAACGTCCAAATTCAATTATGCAGTATCGAATGCTGCACATTGCATTCAATCGACGACCCTAACTGCAGCCGCAATCGCGAGTTTTGTTCCGACATGGCCGAATGGGGAAAGATTTGCAAAGACATCTGGGTTTGGAATTACAATACAAATTTTCACCATTACGACTTACCATTCCCCAATTTGCGCAGCATCGGGCCAAACGTCCGTTATTTTCTAAAAAATAATGTGAAAGGCCTTTTTATGCAGGCCAACGGAAACGGAAACAGCGGTGAGATGTGCGACCTCCGCAACTATGTTATTTCCCATTGTATTTGGAATCCGCAGTTGGACAGTTGGGAGCTTGCCAAAGAGTTCTGCCGTCTCCACTATCAAGGCGCAGCACAACCGGTCATCGATTATCTCACCATGCTGCACGATAATGCTGAGCAGCTGGGATGCCATCCCGGCTGTTTCCCAACCCCGGCTGATGTCGGACTCAATCCGGAAATCTCCGGAAAAAGTCTGGCTTATTTTAAGAAAGCCCTGCAAATGGCGGATAACGACCTTGTGCGCCAACGTGTAGAAAAGGCATCGATTTGTGCCTACAAAGCGGTTTTAGAGACTTGCGCAACAGTAACACTCGAGAATGGCGACTATCGCATCTCGCTTCCGGAACAATATAAAGATGTGTTCGACCGTTATGTCGAACTCACGAAAAAGTACAACATGACACGGAGCAAAGAGCAGGAACCGGTTTCCGAGTATATCGACCGTGTCGCACAGGCGATTAACAAAGAAATTCCTGCGCTGCAATTAGAGAATGAAATCTGGAAGCTAACGGTAGTCCCATCGGACAATGGAAAAATCGTTGAAATGATCCATAAACCGACATCCCAAAACGTGCTCGTGCCAAGAGAGTTCGGGAGTATCGGCGAAGTCTTCCCGGTCGGAACAGTTCGGGAATTCGGCATGATTGGATACGATCAAGATAATCCGCTTGCTTTTGAAGGATCGAAAACCGGTGATTCGATTTCGATGCTGAAAAAGCTCCCGGATGGCTCACAGATGATGCGTCGAATCTGGTTGGATGCAAGCCAACCGGAAAAAATCTTCTTTAAAACGACTGTCGAGCATAAGACAGACGAATCGAAAATCTATCAAATCAAAGTCATTCCTCATTTCTATACAATGACAACGTCTGATGACGACAAAATACTCACGGCCTATGTCAAAAAGGACACATGGCTGACGTTTAATAAAGACTGGATGGAAAATGGCAGCCTGCCACCGGATGAAGCGTTGGAACGTGAAACAAGCGGCTTTGCTTTCTTCAACCACGAAACCGGATCGGGGATGATGGCGAGCTACAATCCCAATGAGGTCGCACGTCCGCGACTATGGTGGCAACCACGTTCAGAACAGGTCAATTTGGAACTATTGACATCACCCATCAACTTGGGCCAGGGCGAATCGTTTTCGTTCGGTTACCAATTCGAATATCTGGATAAGCCACCGGAATAACGGTTTAAGGCTCTATTCGCAGCGGGCTGACCCAAACTTGACATCGGTCAGAGGCCGGATGAGGATTGCATCAAAAGGGGCTGAGCATGTCAGGAGGTTTCCTCATGAATGTGCGGGCCTTCACGTTGATTGAATTGCTCATTGTCGTTGCAATCATCGGTATCCTGGCGGCAATTGCCATCCCTAATTTCAGGAATGCTCGAACGCAAGCGCTTGTCGTGCGTACGATTTCCGATCTAAAGACCCTCGTTGACGCCTTTGAACTGTACGCAATGGATAATGGCGGGCGCTATGTTCCGGATTACGATGGCGGCATAGCCGGCGGCAGCGCCTACGGTTCGGAGTTGGGGACCTATCTTAAATTGACCACACCGGTTCCTTATATCCAATCTATCCCTGTCGATATTTGGGTGGACCGGCCCACATTCAAGTCGCTCTTTAATAAGAATGTGGCCTGTTTTGAATATTGGGGAAAGTTTTCCCGGGGGCAGGAACGCATTGATGTGATGACACAATACGGAATGTATTATGTAATGAGCAGTATGGGTCCTGACCTCTCTCGTCAGTTCAGCGCCGACGGTCAGCCCTTGGTGGAACTGGGGATGAAGACCGGGCGATATACCTACGACCGCTCAAATGGTCTTCATTCCAGCGGAGATATTCTGGCAACAAACCGCGGGATTGAATGAGTGACTACCGGCAAGAGTTTTGCTAAAACCGGACTTTTTGTTTTTATGAAGAACGGAATTTCTTTGGAAATCACGGCAAAAAAAACTTAACTTTCAGCAGCTAAGGCCTGCCGCAGCCGATCCCACTCCTCCTGAAGACGATCAGCCAGTTCAAATGCAATTTCTGCATTGTTTTCTTTGCCGGCGATTTCCAATTCAGTCGCAATCGCATGGAGCGAATTGGCAGAGACATTGCCCGAAGCGCCTTTGATTGCATGAGCAACCCTTCGAACTTCTTCCATATTGCGGTCACGAATAAACGATAGTAACTTCCCAATCTGCACCGGCATGTCACTTAAAAAGATATTAATCACCTCTACCATCATTTCTTTATCCTCGGCGCACTTTTCCAGGAAACCACTACGGTCAAAAACAGCCGGATTATTGAATTGCCCGGCATTCCGGTCCGAAGTTGCTTTCTCGGTTGATGTTTCCGCAAATTGCCTTCCAATTGCGGCTGCGAGTTCCTCAACAACAATCGGTTTCGAAACATAGTCATCCATTCCCGCTTCCAGGCAGTACTCTCTGTCTCCTTTTAAAGCATGGGCCGTCATGGCAATGATCGGCGTATGTTTTTGTTCGCCCTCCATTTTCCGGATTATTGCCGTTGCTTCATAACCGTCCAAATCCGGCATTTGGCAATCCATGAGAACAAGATCGTACGATATCTTCTGCAAGGCTTCGACAGCCTCTTTTCCATTGCCTACCGCATCCGCGCGATGCCCCATCTTTTCCACAAGCCGCATAGCCAGAAATTGATTCGTCGCGTTATCTTCGGCAATCAAGATGCGCAAGCCGGTCCTGTTTTTTATCTCGCGAATTGTATGAAGTGTTATAAGCTGATCTGTGCGTTTATTCGCTGCCGCTGAGGGAGATAACAACATGGCCAGGCAACGATACAGATCGGATTGCCGGACGGGCTTGGTTAAGTAGGCGGCAAAGCCCAGCGACTTGAATTTGGCGGCATCCCCTCGCTGACCTGCAGATGTCATAAGAACAAGAGGAATATTCTGCAACTCTTCGTGCATCTTGATTCGCCGCCCAAGCATCTCGCCATCCATGTCTGGCATTTGATGGTCAATTATGGCGATATTGTGTTCTCCCTTTGCGGGATTCGCCAAAATTTCAAGCGCGTCATTCCCATTGATGCATAAAACAGGATGGCAATGCCAAGATTTTAATTGCGCTTCAAATAATTTCAGATTGGTATGATTGTCATCGACAACAAGAACACGCGCCCCTTGTAGGCTTCCCAGTTCAATTGTCCCGGTTTCAATAGGCTCTTTCTGTTTCTGCAGAATTGCCGTAAACCAGAAAGTGGAACCCTCACCGATTCGACTTTCAACACCAATTGTGCCGCCCATCAATTCGACAAGCTGCTTGCTGATGGCCAAGCCCAATCCCGTCCCGCCATATTTTCGTGTTGTCGATGCATCGGCCTGCGTAAATGATTGAAACAACATCCCGACCCGGTCTTTTGGAATGCCAATCCCGGTATCGCAGACATCAAAACGGATCGTCATGGATTCTGAACGTCGCTCAACAAGATCTACGGCAACAACAATCTCACCCTTCTCTGTAAATTTGATGGCATTACCGATTAAATTGTTTAAAATTTGACGAAAACGTCCGGGATCACCATGCACAAATCGTGGAATCTCTTCCGGCATTTGCAAAAGAAGTTCGAGCCCCTTTGCAGAAGCCCTAACACTATGTAATTCAAGAACATCTTCTATCGTCGTACGCAAATCAAAATCAAGATTTTCAAGTTCCAGCTTGCCCGCCTCGATTTTCGAAAAATCCAAAATATCGTTGATGATTACCAATAAAGATTCCGCGCTATTCCTTACAGTCTCAGCAAAACTTTGTTGTTCTTCCGAGAGATCCGTTTCCAACAACAAACCCGTCATCCCAATAACAGCATTCATCGGTGTTCGAATTTCATGGCTCATGTTGGCCAGGAACTGGCCTTTGGCCACACTGGCGGCTTCAGCCGCCGCCAATGCCTGTTTCAAATTCTCTTCATACTGTTTTCGTTCAGTAATATCGCGAATAATACCGACAAATTGCACACGGTCATCCAATTCAACTTTTGTAACCGCCAATTCCATCGGGAAAACTTGTCCATTCTTTCGGATTCCGGCGACTTCTCTCCCAATACCGATGACTTTTGCCACGCCGGTCGCCAAATATTCACGAATATAGTTGTCATGCCCGCTACGATACGGCTCGGGAGCCAGCATGCTGACATTTTTGCCTACAACTTCGCTGCTGCTATAGCCAAAGACCCTCTCCGCCGCAGGATTAAAAGTAAGTATTCGTCCGTGCTGATCGATTGATATAAGCGCGTCATACACTGTCTCAATGAGACCACGGGATTGTGCCTCACTTTCACGCAAACGGATCGAAATATCTTTTTCGCGCCGCAGAAGTTCGCTCAGCCGAACAAGCATGTCATTGAGCGACGCCGCCACCAATCCCAGTTCGTCATTCGACAGAACCGCTGCAAATGCCTCGTCATCACCGTCTGCGCGCCGTTCGAAAGCCCTGCGAATCTCCCGAACGGGGATAAGAACATAACGATCCAATAACAAATACAAAAAGATGCAAAAAACTGCGGTGAGAAGCAAAAAGACAGCGCATGAGATCCAAAGAAAGTTCGACATCTCCGCCCGGTAGGGAATTTCATCCAGATGGACCATGACTGCGCATTGTCCCGCAAATGAAGATACGGGGATCGTATCCGGAAGAATAAAAGAAGCCGTGAAATCAAATTCATGCGTATCCTTATGAATACGTGATGCACGCTCTCCGGTCTTCAAGGCTTCGCGTAAATCATCACCAACATGTTTTCCGGGAAGTTCCGCCAGAGATTTTCCAAGCAAATCTTTTTGATTGCAGGCAATTACCCGAATAGGATCCCCCCCCACAACAACAATAAGTTTAATTCCTTTTTCGAGGCTTACACCATTTACAAATTCTTGGATTCCTTCCGCGCGCTCAATAAATAACAAATCATATTCAATAGAACTGGCCAAAGATTCAGAACGCCGGAGCATTTGCTCACGAATTTTATCGATATAAAGGTTGTAAATACCCCAAGGCGTAATTGCAAATGTTATGATCAACAATCCTGCCATAGGCAAAAGAAGTTTCTTGCGAAGTGAAACGATATGGCGCTTATCGTAACTCATGAAATCTGCCTAAAGTGTTGCATTTCATGGATAGAGTCGATTGCTTTAATTCTTTCAGAGTTAAGTTTTGCAGAAAGCATACTCTTCATACTTCTTGCGACAGTCCATGAATCACTTTGTGGATGATAGTAAGTACATCCGGGAAGTCGCTTATTTTGGAAATATAGGCGGAGGCCCCCAATCCTTTGGCTTTCAAAACGGTTTCACGTGTGGCATCTCCGGTCAACATAATGACTTTGGCCTCCGAATCGATTTCCCGTATGAGGCGCAGTATTGTCAGGCCGTTGCCTTTGGGCATATTGATATCCAAAAGAACCAGATCCGGGCGATGTTCCTTAAACAATGCGGCGGTCTCAAGCCCGGTTTCTCCAATTCCTACAACCGTATATCCATGCTTCAAAAGTTGAGCACGAAGCAAAGTGCTGGAGACACGAGAATCTTCGCCCAACAATACTTTTGTGCCAGGTGGAGGGGACGCTGCCATAGGCTATCGTCGGTTATTCTCTTCGTGAGTTCAAGGATTTCAGGGGCAAAATCCAGGTCGATTTTTTACAATTTCCGCTATGAATTTTCTTGAGAATAACATTCCGGTATTCGTCTACACGACGAAATTTAGGTAAATAATACCTAACATAGTCATTTACTTGGCTATTTCAAAATTGAATCGACAAACTGTAAAGAAATCAAGATATACATTGGCCGCTATTCTGAATAATACAAGCGACGTTACATTCTTGGCCCAACTCCGGTCAATTCTTGGATTGCCTCTAAAATCCGCTGCGGTGAGGTTCCTTTTGAAATATAAGAGGCTGCACCCAATTTCATAGATATTTCCTTTGTAAAGGATGAAGAATCATTGCTCAGCATAATAACAAGCGCATCGGGATTGATCTCTCGAATTAACCTCAATATCGTCAAACCATTTCCTTCCGGCATATTGACATCCAGCAATACAACATCCGGACGGTGCCGGTCATATAATAAGGCCGTTTGTAATCCGGTTTCACCCACACCGGCAATAGCATACCCCTTCTTGGCCAAATAGGACCGAATCAATGTGCTCGATACCCGGCAATCTTCGCCAAGCAATATTTTGCAGACTTTGGGGCGTTGCGGTGACATGACTTGTGCGGCTTTCAAACAGGGAATTGGAAAATATCCAAATTCTACACCAAAATGTAATCCTTGCAGAGCTGTTACAGCAGTCCAGCGAGTTCTCCCACATGCTCAACCACCAAATCAGGCTGAGACTCAATGGAATCCAAATCCTCCCGTTTGGTCTCACCGGAAAGCACAAGGATCGACATCAATCCTCCATCCTGAGCCATAAGCATATCCGTGTAAATCCGGTCACCAACCATGGCGGTTTCTTGAGGTTCGGTTCCCAATCGCCCCAATGCGGCATCAATCATTGTCTGCTCCGGCTTGCCAATCACAATCGGGCGGCGGTCTGTTGCCGCAGCCAGCAGTTCGATCATCGAGCCGGTATCCGGAATCGGCCCCGTTTCAGTGGGGCACACACGGTCAGGATGAGTCGCATAATAGGGAACACCGGCAAGAAGAAAGCGTGCCGCCTTTTCCAGGCGTTTATAGGTCAAGGTTAAATCAAATCCCAACACAACGGCATCCGGTTCCCGATCCGCATGGTTGTCACCAAGGACTTCCAATCCATGTTCTTCGAATTCACTGCATAATCCGGGTGTTCCCAGAAGATAGATACAACGATGTGAAGTTTCCTTTTTTAAGTAATGAATTGTGGCGAAACCCGAAGTCAGAATTTCGCTGTCAATGGCAGGGATATTCATATCCTGCAATTTCGCCAAATACTGCACAGTACTGCGGGATGAGTTATTGGTTAAAAACAAGCGGCGCAGTTCTTTCGTCCGGAGAACCTCCAAAAACCGAGGCGTTTGTGGAAACAGCTGTTTTCCGAGATAAAGAGTCCCATCCAAATCAAGGATAAATGCGCGAATTCTTCGAAGTTCAGCTTTCATAGCATCAAGCTAGCCTTATGTATGCCGCTACGGCAAGCTGGTCTCTTGGTTGAACTCTTGAAGTGCGCACTCCCTTCAGTGTCTTTTGTTGACACCGGGCATGGGCTGAGCTACGATCATTGTCGGCACATGCCATATTTAGGAAGGCGCCGGACTGTGGATGCTTCACTCGTTTTTATTCTGGCATTGAATCTCGGATTGGGCGTTTCGGTATTAATTTACCTATGGCAATACCGGCGCAGCCGTAGAACGGAAGTTGTAGAGCATCAAATCCTCTCCGAGCCGATCTTCCCGGAGCGTGTTTCCGACCTTTTGTTTCGCGGTTCCATTCTATGGTGCTTGTCACACCTGTTTTCTTTCGGACAGAATTACATCACTTCAAAAGACCTGGAACTGGCCTTCTTTACAGCCGGCACGATGTATGTCGTCCATGGTCTCGCCTACCTCTCGGGCTACCCCGTGCGCGAGCGTGGCATACCACCCGACCTTAAACGTTTCGATTCGCTTCGCACAATCAGCCTGGGCGTACTTGTGGTTGTCACTCTCTTTGCTTTGGCGGCGGATCTAACTCAGAAAAACATTCCGGCCGATTCGGAAATCAAGCCCTGGACGCTGTCTTTTATCTACCCTTTATGGATTTTGATGATCTATGCGCATACCTGGTGGAGTCTGCGTTTCAGCGCGCACTCTCTGCGTCAGCTTGTTCGGATTATCCTTGCTTCCGGCGGTTTTTATGCCCTTTCGTGCTTGATTTCAGATACCGATACAGGCTTCCATGCTTTCCAGACGCTTTTGTTAATTTCCATGATCGTGCTGTTGCATCGTTCCGCGCTACGGCATATCGATTCTGCGTTTGAGCGAACCAATTTCTTCCGCCGTGAAAAAGAAGTCGTGGTTTCTTTTATTACACACGTCACGGGTTCAGAAAGCCGCATTAAGAACAAGAATACACAAGAAGGCCAAGTGGGAACCTTGGACTTGGATTATGTCCTGAAAACGACATTGCGTTTCGCCATGGAACTTACAGAAGCGGGCGCCGGGGCCATTTTTATGTTCGAGCCTTACGAAGCCGAAGGCCGTTTGCGTTGGCGCCATAAAGAGCTCATTCCCAGGGCGGTCGATGGCCTCTATCCCCCGTTAACCGACATCACTCATTTGCCCTACGTTTCGATGCGTCAAAAATATCTTAACGACTTGCTCCTCTCGGAACGGCACCCCATCGACAGCGGCCTTCCCGGACTTGTTGCAGAGCGGTCCGAAAGTCTGTTGATCGGCAATGCGCTTGAGGATCCGCGGGTAATTCAACAAAAGGAAGATTTTCTTAAAATACGAACAGCGCTAGCCGTTCCTCTAAAAGTCCAAAATGAGTTGGTAGGTGTTGTCTGTGTGATAAACCGGCATGGCGACCGCACTTTTACCCAAGAGGATGTAACCTTACTCGAGGCCATGGCCGAACAAGCCGCGATTGCAATCGGCACTGCGGTTATGCACCTTGAACTCCGGGAAAAGGAGCGCTTGGAACGGGAAATCGAAATCGCCCGGGAAGTCCAACGCCTGCTGTTGCCCACGCATTGTCCGAAAATTGAAGGATTTAGTTTGGCTGCATTCAGCAAAGCTGCACAGCAGGTTGGAGGCGATTATTATGATTTCGTGACTCATGCTTCCGGTGAAATCACGATTGTCATCGCTGATGTTTCCGGAAAAGGAGTACCTGCGGCGTTGACCATGGCCATGGTCAGGAGCGCCTTGCGGGCATTGGGCCCGCCGTCTCATGGGCCTAAGGATCTGCTTGTCCGAATCAACCGCTTTATCGAAGAAGATTTGCGGCGGGATATGTTCATCAGCATGTTGGCTGTAACACTCAATCCCGCTACACGGCATCTTCGTGTGGCCCGGGCGGGCCACGATCCTCTGCTGCAAATATCCGGAAACGGCCAAGAACCAAAATTGATGCAACCCGATGGCATAGCTCTCGGCCTTGTGAAAAGTGAACAGTTTGAGTCTTTCACGGAGGAGATCGAATTTGAGGTCTGCGACGGGGAACGCTATGTGTTGTTTACCGATGGCGTGACCGAAGCCATGAACGAAGCCGGTGAGGAATACTCATTGGACCGGCTTTCACAAGATTTGAAACAGAGCCTCCAAGATCCCCCGGATCAGGCAATCAATGCCGTGCGTGACAGCGTGGCAGGCTTTGTGAAAACGGCTCCACAGCATGATGACATCACTCTGCTGGTCCTGGATGTTCTACAAGAAGATGGATCGGAAAAAAGCCAAATTGAGGCCGCGCTCACTTCATAGTGGCTCGAAAGCAAACATAAATTCAAAAATATGAGTAAGTTACGATAATTTTGCACATATATCCTCTATCCGTCAGATTTTGCTGCACCGGCTGGCGGCGCAGGGGACCGATGCGATAAAGTGTGATAAGCTCATAAGTGAAGATCGCCACCCGTTTGCAGAAATCTGAAATACCGGGTGGCCAGTCCCTGGAGGCCTAAGGCATGTGGAAAAAGTTCGCGTTGTCGACGAGCCAAGAGAGCCGGGACGGCCAGAATATCCAGGTTGTCCGGGTAGAGGGGTACTTGGATTCGAGCACGTTCCCACAGCTCCAAGAACATTTGAAAGATCTTATCGACCAAGGGTCGTACCGAATCCTCGTTGACTTTGAAGAGCTCAATTACATCTCGAGCGCCGGCTTGGGTGTCTTGATGGGTATGTTACAGGAGGTCCGTGATCACGACGGCGACCTTAAAGTCGCTCGGATGTCTGACAAAATTCGAAACCTATTCGATATGTTAGGCTTCTCACGGCTGGTACGTATTTATGAAGACATCGATGACGCCCTTTCCGCCTTTGGCGAAGAAACAGCAAGCCCGAAAGAGACTTCTTCGCCGGAAGAGAGTTACTGAGCCATTCCATCAAACGGTGGATGTTAGGAAAGGGCACAATATTATATTGGGAGAATCGTTAGGGGCTTGATTGGAATAGATTAGATACAGGCAAAGCGCGAAATACAGGCAGGGAGGACCGCCTATGTCCGGAAAGAAAGCGGACATCGTCCCGCAAGGCAGACCAATCACGATCGAACTGCCGGCGCGGACAGAGTATCTGGTTCTTGTGCGACATTTCGTTTGCAGCATGGCCCGCTACATGGGATTTGAAGCGGACGATGTAAATCAAATCGAAATCGCACTGGACGAAGCCTGTGCCAATTCAATCCGCGCAATCCAACAACAAGCACCCGCACGGGGTGACGCATTGCTAAGACTTGAGTTTCACCGCTCAAGCGATTGCCTGGATATCACCGTCATCGATAACGGAAATTCATTCAGCGAACATTTTGATCGGCAGGTTCCCATGGACGAATTGGTGGGCCGCTTTCAAACCAGCGGCTATGGTCTGCAAATCATTAAAACATTCATGGACCACGTCGATTATCAGCACTTGCCGAATGAAGGTAACCGTCTCCGTCTAAAGAAAAACCTCACAACAACAACGACCTAAAGATAACTGCAATCGAAGATTGAATAATCCCATCCGTAACAAAAGTATTTTCATTGTTGCCATCACAGGGGGGACCGGTTCGGGCAAAAGCACACTCACCGATGCGGTCGCAAAACTCGCTGATGGAAAAGCCGCTGTAATCCGTGAGGATTGGTATTACAAGGATTTAAAGCACTTGCCTTGGGATGCCCGATCCGCCTGGAATTTCGACCACCCGGACTCATACGATCACCAAAACCTTGCCCTCGACCTGGACAAACTTAAGCGCGGGCAGGACATCCAAGTTCCTATTTACGATTTCAAAACCCACACCAGGCAGGGATACAAAGCATTTGCTCCTGCAGAAATCATTTTGGTGGAAGGCATCTTAATTACCTGTGATCCCGGCTGCCTACGGCAAATTGATCTTGGCATTTATGTCGATACCCCTGATGACATCAGATTGTTGCGTAGAATCGAAAGAGATATCCGTGAACGAGGAAGAACCGTGGAATCCGTTCGGGATCAATACTTGGCAACCGTGCGGCCCATGCATCTGAAGTTTGTCGAACCGTCCCAAACCCACGCAGATATGATTGTCGATGGATGTGGAGAATTATCCGAAAACGTACGGAAAGTATGGGACCGTATTCAAGTGTGTGTGAACGACTTGTCCGGAGAGATGTGAAAGTCGTCAATCCGACAACCGGAATCCTTGCCTCTGCCCCAATGCCGCGTTCCTCACTATAATCGGAGGCAAATCACAAGGAGTAAATTTCCGATGGCACGCCAAGTGTTGGACAATTCAAAGATTCTGAAAGCAATCGATTCGCAAAACATGCTGTCTTGTGTTGAAGATTTCTCGGCACACTGGCGCGATGCAGCGGACCGGGCAAAAAAGTTCCGTCTACCTAAAATCGAACGTCCGGACAACATCGTAATCTGCGGCATGGGCGGGTCTGCGATTGGCGGGGATATCCTGCGCAGTTATCTGCAATTGGAAACAAAAATTCCCATCGAAGTAGTCCGCAACTACAGGTTGCCGGGCTATGTCGGCAAAAACAGCCTCGTCATTGCCTCATCATATTCCGGCAATACGGAAGAAAGCCTGGCAGCATTCACGGAGGCCCGAAGACGGCAAGCACAACGCTTTGCCTTATCGACAGGTGGAAATCTGACAGCGATCTGCAAACGCGACCGGGTTGCTTGTTTCCCTTTGGTTCCCGGATTTCAACCCCGCGCGGCGTTGGCCCACGGATTCGTACCGCTGCTGGTTTTCTTTGACCGTTGGCGTTTTACGGCAAAGCAGAGCGCGGCAATAAAGGAAACGGCTGACATTTTAGACAAATGCATTCAGCAGTATCGGTTCGCAAGCAAAACAGGCCGGAATCCTGCCAAAAAAATTGCGCAAAAGCTTCTGCATCAATTGCCGGTAATCTATGGCGCACAAGACCACATGCAGCCGGTTGCGCAACGTTGGCAGGCACAAATCAACGAAAACGCCAAGACACTCGCGCACACAAACGTCCTTCCTGAAATGAATCACAATGAAATACTCGGCTGGGATGCCCCCGATGAAATCGTCACCCGCTGCCATCTCCTGTTCCTGCAAGATGAAGATGATCATCCGCAGACGGCCCGCCGGTTTTCGATTATGGCTCCGATCCTGAAAAAGAAAGTTGATGGGATTACCAAGGTGAATTCAAAAGGCAAGGGGCTGTTGGCCCGTATGTTTTCATTGATCATCCTCGGCGATTTCATATCGGTTTACTTGGCTCTGCTCCAAGATCACGACCCTACGCCAATTCCAGCGATCAATACCCTAAAACAAAAACTTGCCAAATGAAGCGTCTTCCGGAAGAGGAGAAATTCAATGCCTAAGATATTCGGCCAAGCCTATGCCCGCGATGCAATCGCAAAGCACATTGGAAACCTGCACCAAATCGGCGGAATCCGCACATTGCGTTTCGAACAAGGTCCGGCGGATGGCTCAAGACTTCTTCAAGTTGAAACCGGAACCGGTCTGCAATTCCACATTTTGCCGGATCGCGGGCTGGATATCTCTTCCGCAAAATATTGCGGAGCCAGTCTTTCGTGGGATTCGCCCTGCGGAGAAGCTCATCCCGCGCATTACGATCCACACGGGCTTGGTTGGCTCAAGACTTTCCCCGGCGGATTAGTTTGCACCTGCGGTATGACCTGGTGCGGCGCACCCTGCCAAGATGAAGGCCAAGACCTTGGCTTACATGGACGCTTCTCTCATCTTCCCGTGCAAAACCTGCAGGTCGCAGAGGAGTGGGACGGCGACCGGTGCATCTTACGGGTGGAAGGCGACATCCGCGAATCGATTGTATTTGGTGAAAACATCTTATGCCATCGTAAAATAACGACGGAAATCGGCTCAAATACAATCCGAATTCAAGACGCTGTCACCAATGAAGGTTTCACTTCAACACCGCACATGTTCCTTTATCACATCAATCTCGGTTATCCGGTTGTCTCCTCCGAATCACGGCTGATCTCAAATGCAGATGTAGTAAAACCACGCGATGCTGAAGCGGAAGATGGAAAAGATCAATACACTGAATTCGATCCGCCAAACGCAGGCTATAAAGAAAAAGTCTACTTCCACCAAATGAAGGTGGATGCCGGCGGTTATGTCCATGCAGCCATCGTGAATGAGTCCTTTGCCGATGGCCGTGGTCTTGGCGTGGAAGTTAGCTATCGTCAGGCCGAACTCTCTCAGTTCATCCAATGGAAAAACATGGGCGCAACAACCTATGTATGCGGACTTGAACCGGCGAACTGTCTGGTAATGGGCCGTGCAGAGGAAAGACAGCGTGGAACACTCGAGTTCTTGGAACCCGGACAGACCAAGAATTACGATGTCAGCATTACGGCCCTAACATCCGGCCCGGAAATCGCCGAATGTCAGAAACGTATCTCCATCGATTAACTCAATCACGGATTCTCTTCAGTTTCCAAAACCGGTAGAGATTGCTCAGATTCCCGTGCAGATGCTTGCGTATTAAGTTCCCGGGCCACCTCAGAGATATTGATCGCCTCGGTGCCCCAGTTCCAGCCGATGACACGTTCGAGTTCAACTTTGCCCGGCCTGATCAGAACAACGCCATTTGTAAGTCCGACACCTTCGGAGTTAAGTTTGAAGGGCATTTGAGGATGTGAAGAATCAACCGTCAATCCCTCACCGGATACACCGAGTTGAGTCAGTGCTTTCACAAATCCTTCTGAGCGGTTGGCCACTACCGCATCGTGAACAACAACATCACTTGCATCATAAACAACAAGCGTCCCTCGATGAGTAGCTGCGCAGCCGAAATACCCCAGTAACAAAATTAGTGGAATCCAACGTGCTTGTCTCATAGCATACACCTCTTTAGTGTTTCCTCATGAAGGCCCAAATACTGGCCGTCAGCCGATACCCAACGTCTGCCTTTTCGCCCGATGTCGAGATGCAATCCCGGATGCCGCCATTGCGGATAAAGACCGATTCCCCCAAAACATTCGAGTTTTTCCGCAACCAAGAATTGATCAATCACAGAAACAGGCGAGCGGGATTTGCGGTGAATTGCATGAAGATCGGCGGCACAGCCTGTGTAGTGCTTAGAATTTTTGCTATGTCCTTTGACTGCATAACCGCCGTTTGCATGAATGATGATCGCAACAGCATCGCCCGTATGCTCGCTTAAGGCTTCATGAAAACGGTCAAGCTTTCCCGCAAGTTCTATTGAAAAAGAATCTTCGCCCGAACCTGGGAGCCCCCGGGCATCAAATTCATGAGGTTGAAAGTGTTCGATATCATTCCAATTCATAATGGTCATCACTGCATATATTTCAGCCAGATCGTGATTAAAGTCCCCGCCGTTGTCATCGAAGCACCAAGTGCGGCAAGACGCTGTAAAAGGCGCGAACGCCTTTCGGCCGCGTCCATCCGGTCGTTATGAATCATCTCTTGAATCCCGGAAATCCGTGTTTGAATATCCCCAACTCCCGATTTGATCTCGGCGATTTCCCGTCCCTGTGATTCTTGTACAGCAGCCATCTTGGCGACTTGCACGGCGATTTGCTCGAAGCCCGGCTCAATCCTCGCGATGCGCCGTTCATGCTCACGCAACGTTTCAGCATGCCGCGCAAGCCCTTCACGGATGTCTCCTCCGCCCGTCGGTGTCATTGTATTTCTCAGCGTGACGTCCCATCGGCGTTGTAGTCATCGCCGTTAGAATCGCGAACACGCAGTTCTTTTGAACCACCATCAAGCCACCAATAAAGCGCTACATGATTGGAATCGGGCGGCTCGATTGTCGGGGTGCCTACCGGGATATAGAGATTCTTATCAATCACAAAAGTCCGGTCATTACCATTCGCTCTGGCAATTTCGTTTCCGCTGGTATCATAAAAAATCGTGTGCGTATTCGTGACTTCGAATAACTTGGTATTCGTCGACATATTCAGCGATGAAAGCCACCCCCGGCTTCCACCTGCATTAACCCGGTACACACGAAAAGGTTTATAGGAATGGATCCCATCCGGGATAATTTGCAGATGAATGTAGTCGTACGTTCCATCTTCTTCACGAAAATCAAATCCCCAATCGCCATCGTCGTTATCGTCATCCAAAATGATCTGAAGTTGATTGTCGGCACGAATCTCACCCAACGTCCCATCGAAATCCAGATCGCTGCCCGATAACATTTCAATTGTATTTCCCGCTTCATCAACGCCCCCGCTTGTCGTCAGGTCATCGTTATCGCCAAGTGCAGCGGGTGTTGGAATCGGCGTCACCCATCCCTGTGCTCCATCGTTTCGATATCCCCAATAAGCGACCAAAGTCGGTGTCGGATTCGGGCTGGGAAAAGATGTCGGTGTATTGATCGCTGTGGCAGTAGGTTTCGGCGTCCAAATCCGAATCGTTACAGTCCCCATATTCTGGCTGATATTGCCGTGCCCTTCGACCAAAAAGTTTGCATCCCCAGCCAATTCATCCCCATCCACTTTTATATTTCGTGGTGTCGGCCAAACTGTCGGAACAGGCGTTTGATCATGCCATTTGTTATCGGAAGTTTGATAAACTGCAAAGGCGTTGTTCTCGATTGTGGCATTAAAACTCGTGTCTAAGTCATCACGAAAATAGGATGTACCTTCACCCCCACCACCGCTGCCGCCGGAAGCTTGCGGCGTGGTCTCCCAAACGCCCCCGGCCGTCAAGTACGGCACATCACCGACATTTGCACCAACAAAATTTGTGTTCGGCTCATCGCCAAAGGAGATGACTGTTGGATACGGTTTCTCGGTAACTGTAGGAACCGGCGTATACGGTGTTGGCCAGGCCGTGGGCTGAGGCGTACCGTTTACCCAAGAGGCGCCATCAAAAATTAGAAACTCACCGGAAGATTCACTGTTAAGATCGACATCGTAAAGCTGGTCCAAAACGGTTGCACCGCCCCCGGTTCCCATGCCTTGAGGTGTCGCCCCCCAAACCACTCCATTCCAATACAGCACATCTCCAGCATCCTTCCCGGTAGTGTTCACATTTGAGAGTGCATCGACTGCAGGAAGTGTTGGATTAGGTTTCGGAGTCGGCACATTGAAATCGACATAAACGCCGTTTCGAGAAACGTCCATTGCTCCCTGCCCACGCCAATGAAATTCCGAGCTGTCCATGAGTGTGTCGTTGACATAAAACATCGGATCTTTATCGCTGTAGGTTGGCGCAGGGGTTGGAACATCCACCTCAAATACATACGTTGCATTTTGCAATGATGCACTGGCCGGATAGATGCCGGTTGCAGATGGTACCTCTCCTGTGAGTTCGTAATCAAACAGGAATTCATCGGAAACCTGCCAGGGCTGGATCGTAAAAGAAGCATCGAACTCCGAGGCCTGACAAAATGCAAATAGAAATAAAATAAATAGTATTCCGTTTACTGATTTCATCATCGTGCCTCAAGAGTGCTTACACGTTGCCTGAGATTCTCGTTTTCCAGCTGAAGTCGGTCGATTTCATTCAATACATGTTGCAGAACCAGTGTGTTATCGACCGCTTGTTGAGATACATCAATGCCCTTAATGCGATTATTCTGATCTTTTCCAATCCACTGCCTTGGAGTATCGGACGACCAGTCGGCAATAAATCCCAATCTCTCTTGTGTATAAAGATCACGGCTGGTTTCGCTGGCATGACGAAGTAGCGCAGCATCTAGTTGATCTTGCGCACTCTCAACAACAATCAATTCCGTGACGGCCGGGATAATAGAATCACCCACTTTTCTTTCGGATTTCAGCACAATCTCCCGCTTCACATCTTCAAAATCATTCAGAACGGGTGTTTTAGGAGGCTGCAAATGGAACTTGTGAATTTTGGCGTCACGCACTCGCGAAACTGCCTTAGAAATATCGGACTCTTCAATTTCACGAATATTCCGTTTGGCCCAGCTTCCGGAAAGTGTCGTAAAGGCGGTTGCGGCCACTGTTCCATTAACTTCGAGTTTTGCACTAATGGTTTCCGTGGCGATCCCAATCCCATTTGCTTTTAGAAACATAATATTATTCGATTGTGACCTGATGCGCAGGTAATCATCGCCATGCCTATACTCAAATGCACTACGTGTCGGCGCGCTGGCATCCCCAATATACAAACTGCAAATCCTGTCGCATGGCGACATTAGCTGTATGTAGCAATTACCATCGTCTTCAACAAATAAGTCCGTATCAACAATTGGCGCCAGATCACCGCCGGCGTCACCTTCGAAGATATGCACCGGCGCTTCGGCCGAAGAAATGCCGATCCCAAATCCACTTTCTGTATCTGTAAGTGTGCTGTTTGTGAAATTTCCATCGGAATCGGCAACGGGAATATAATGTTCCGCGAATTCCGCACTGACCTTCTGGTAAGCGGTATCCCAGTTGGATGTATCACTTACAGAATTGACGAATGAACCCGACGCTTCATTGTAAACCATAAAATCGCCGTCTTCCGGATCAATGATCTCGAAAGTAACACCATGAATAACAGCAGTGGCGGCACGGATTGGACGTCCGGATTGAAGAATCGCATCCAATGCCGCTCGTCGGCTAACACCATCTTGAGTCAGCGCAAACTGCTCCGAACCATCAAAGTCCGAGGCTTCCGGCAATTGTGAAAATTTAACAACATCGGCAAAACCGACACCGCCGCAAAATACAACAAATACAAAAAGCAGAATTCGACACATAGTTATTCCTCACGGACAATCGCATAGCATTCATCTTCAGTAACAAATGCATCCCCATCCTCGGTAGCAATACAATCGGGGAAAGGGCCATAGGTTCCATAGAGCCATGTGACACGGCTTGAACATGTTGAACGTGATGTTAGTTGAGAGGATCGGCGGAGCATGAATCCATCAATGCGTGCCGGAGATGAATCTGTGGTTGAAAATTCAATCAATCCATCAGGCCAATGCACGCCGTTGACAGAGACAGTCAGCACCTTGTCTGCATAGAATCCAAAAGTCGCCGAGAAAATATCGGCGTCAGGCCCCCAAAAACCGGGGCCACGGTCACCTGGAATTCGTAAGATATCTGTCGCATAAGCTATCTCAGATACACTGGGAATACCTGCATGGCTATGCAATTCCGTGATTTCCCCGCCGGTCAGTTCTTGAAGTATTTCCCCGGTTAATGTGACATCATCAACAACCGCGCTTGCGGCATAGATGGCATCGCGCACAATTAGATTGCGTGGAATCCAAGAATAGGGTTGAGGTTTCTCGGTTGGCGGATGAGCATCAGCACCAACAGTCACAATCACCATACAGACCAAGCCCATAAATTTTCGAACACTAAACATAGGCAATCCTCACATCGTCATCCGGTCCCACAGACATGCCATGAAACTGCAACCGGTTTCCGGTAAGACTCCATTCTCCTGTTGTGTCTGATGCATCTGTCATTCGGCGTAGGAGCGCATTTCCGGCTTGCACCATAAGCGCACAGCTGCCTGAAACCGTTGGAAGCGTGATAGCGGTGACCTGCGTGGCAAGTTCAGGGCGGTACCATTGATGCATGGTTCCATTCCAGGTGGTCAGCTGCTGTGACCAAAATGACTTGGCACTGTCTTCAAGAATCAGATCACCCGGATCGACGATAAACAGACCGGGTTCAGTTCCTTCGGCGGCCCTGTGCAAAGATCGTTTTTGAAAACGCTCACGGTCCAAAGCCCGCACATGTTCCAGGCATTCCAAAATCACATGCTGCGTATCATCCGGGCGTATAGACACAATACGAAACGGACGGCGTGCGTATCCTGCTGGCGCATACGTGACTGAAATCAAATCCATGGGACAACGCCGGAATCCCTGTGCTGGTACACGAAAACGGCAGCTTTGCAGTTGATAACGCGCCGCTCGTGTGATGTAACTCGCAATAAGTTCTGCTTGAACACGCCGTGTAATCCCCGAAAGCCTCACAACACCGGCGCGAATCCGCCGCTCTTCGCGCTGCCGCAATTCATCGTCAACAGTCACAGCGGTCGGGTAATAAAGATTCTCCGCATCCCGGAATACAACAATAAATCGATTGGGAGTATCGCGTAACGAGGGATACTCATAAGAGAAGGTGCCGTGTAAGATATCGTCTTCATCGAAATGTTGCTGAATCGGCCCATCTTCAAACAAACGCAGGCTGATCTGCCCATCCTGCTCGATTAGCGCGCCACAAAAAGTGGCCAGTATCTCTTCAAGATGCCTTCCCAGCGGCATTGTTTGGTCAAGCACAATATCCAGACAGTAACGGGGAGGACGATGATTGCTGGCCTGGATAACCTGCACCAAAACCATTTTGCCCACAGGAATATTTGCACCACCGGGATATTTTTTATGGTCGATTACACGCACGGTTTGTGTGGTCAAGAAGCCGGCCAGCCGGATTCCCGTTACCGATTCAATGGCATCGAAATCAATTCGTCCACGCAGTTCGCCATCATAATCGATAGCATTCCAATCTTCATCATTCTCAGGATCGGGATCGAGGACTGTCGAATATTCAAGCGAACCGACTTGCGTATATTCCGGGAAAGCCAATTCGACAGCGCCAATGGTTGTCGGTTTGATGTATCCCGACTCATCTTGAAAGACAATCGCTACATATGGATTTTCAACAGATTCACTGAGATCCAAATAGAGACAACCTTCATAATTATCTATCAGATCGAGAAGATTAGCGGCCTTAATCGCTTGACGGTTCCATCGATTCAATTCACGAATTTCAAAGAAGCCGCCTTCCTCAAAGAGCCAACAATTTGTCAGCACTTCAGCGCGTCCCGGCAAGGCAATGTTTTGCCCTAGACGAACACGGCTGGAATCATCATCATCGACAAGTTCATCGGCGCGCGCTTCAGCCCGTTCAAATGAAGTCCGGTCGATTTCGTCTCCCTCAACTCCCGCACCGATTCGCGAATCACATAAAAGCGTATAAAGAATACGTGCCGGATTTCGCGAGAAAGTGGACATATACGGATGATCGGCGGTAATACGATAGACGCTATCCGTAGCGATATTTTCGGCCTGAACATCCGGTCCGGTGAACTTCTGGCTAAAGCCGCCGTTATGCGTCAGTTCCAAACGCCTATTGTGTTCTGTCCATCCTACATCGTTCCAAATTCCGGCAGGTTGATTCAGCCCCGTATGCGTCAATAATTGAAATGTCCCATGGCCGGATGAACTTCGTTGAACAATAAGCCGTGTTTGGTCCGATGCGGTTGGAGTGCTGTAGATAACTTCCCATTCATTCGATGCGCCGGTTACGCTGTTTAGGCCATCCTGAATGGCATGGGCAATCCCGCCGGAAGATGTGGCATAGGTCGTTAAATGATATACGCCTGGCGTTATCGAAGCGCTCAGATAACCGTCCTCGCCTAGATCGCTGTCATAAAAATCAAGAAAACGATTATGGTCTCCAATCTGAATATGTCCATAATTTCCAGCATCGCTGGGATCGTCATAGATACGGCGGCATCGATACCCATCGATAGTCCACGATAAAGGCGGAATTAGCCCGGCCGTCGATTCCAATGTTGCCCGAAGATGCACCCAAACCAATGCCGTAAATGGATAGTCTTGTTCCGGCTCCAAAAAGTATTTTGTATCATCTTGTGCTTCTAAGGCTTCCGCCCCCCAAGTTCGAAATCCATTATTAGCCTCGCCAAGAAATGCCTTGGGACCACGTACAACAAAATCTTCGGAATTAGATTTCGGAGGTGTATTCAGAGCACGAATATCAAAGACATCGCTGATCGGTCCTTCACTAAGGCCATACACCGTATTGATATAACGATCTCTTCCCCGCTCATCCGTTTCCAGAACATTACCGCTTACACGCACCCGCCCAAAGACAATTGGAACAGGCTTAACGCCGCTAACTTCAGGCTGGGGCTGGTCAAACTGATAAATCGAGGGAGTGCGGTTTTCTTGTAGCTGGCTCAGAAGTGTTCGCGCACCCAATGAGAGCCCGGTAGAAAAAGCAACAGAGCCGATTCCTGCCAAAAGACTGCCTGAACCATAGGCACTTTTGCCGGCTGAAGATGTTCTGACACTACGAAAGTATTCCGTTAATAGATCTACCATGGTCCCATTAGTCCCAAACGCCAGCGCCGCGCCCAAACAGAGCCGGGATAAAGCCTGTCAAGCAAAACACCGTCTTGAGTCGCATGAATAAACCCGGGAAGTTCACAGGCAATTCCCACATGATTGAGTCGTCTTCCCAATCCGAAAACCAAAAGATCTCCGGCTCGTACCGCATCCAAGATTTCTGTCATTCTCCAGCCGGACATTTCGATTGTCTGCAACACATGAGCCCGCCCCTCATAGACGGCTTCGGAAAACTGAGGCAATGAAATCGAAGTACAGGCAAACACATCTCGAACAAACTCAAAACAGGTCGGTTTGCCTGTTGTTCCAACGCACTCATAAGCCGCCTTTAAGATTCGGTTAGGCGGAAGGTCAAAGGTTTGCGTTGTGTGTCCCGTACTCTCTGAAATCCGCAATGGCGCGGTTCCGTTGCGAGAGCCCCGCTGACTACTTGAGCGAGCGGGTAATAGGCATCCGTCACAAGAGCGCACGCTTCCCATGTCTTTGGACATCCTCGTATGATCGAAAAAACATCGCCGGGAATTGGCTTCTCATCGAGTGGCATATCCAGATACACACGCCGGTCGCTTTGCCTAAAACGCACCGCATGACGCGCCACAGGATAAGAGACACGCTTTCCGGCCAGCTGACTAAAATGCACAGTTCCAAAATCCCAATGTCCCTGCGATTGCACCAATTGATTCGACACAAAAGACCAGGACGTTGCCTCACTGGGATCGGTGCTTACAAAAACGTCATCCATGCGCACGGGCAAATAGGGATGATTTGAATCGGGTATTGTCGCAACTGTGTTGATATCGATCCCGCACCACTGGTCGCCAAAGGTCCATTGGCACGTCTGCTGGTACATCCTTAACGGTAACGAAAAGTGTTGAAACGAATGCCGCGAAAAGCACCCGAGTTGAATCGAGAGTTCATCGGCGATAACACGGTCAACAGTTCCCCGGAAAAGTTCGTAATATTCGCTGCTGACATCTAAAAGATCGGCAAATACAACTTTCAGGATGACTTGGCTTCCACGTACATCACGCTTGGACAGAAGCGCAGTATAGCTTTGGTCAACATTGCCGATACGAAACGCGAGTGAATTCTCACTTGTACGGGCATCGCTACGTAGCGGTTCCCTCTCAATTGGGCATGCCGCATAGTCAATACCATCGAAATGAATATCGTCCGGCTGATTGGCCGCTAGGTAAATTCGTTCGCCTGTTCCCGGTAAAACAAATTCATACAGATCGATCGGCTTGCTTTCGCGTTCGCGCCATGGTTCTTTAAAATTTGTGGAAACCATTAAAAGCCTCTAATCCATCAACGATTCACGTATCGTGAGATCAATTGAGCGCTGGGAGCCGATATGCTGCATCTCTTCCCGGGATGTGCCGATAAACGATGCAGCTGTGACCGCTTCCACAATGCAATTCGCCGCGAATGTCGTAGTTATGGTTGGCAAAGGATCGATACCGATTTCATGCCCGCATACAGTCGCAATCACAGCCAACCCATAGGTCCACTGAGAACTTGGATGCGGATCATAGATCGCCAACGTTTGCCCATATTGGGTAACCGACCGGCGCCCTTTATAGATTTTCTCATTGAGCCGGTTTTCCGTATTACGAAATCCGATAGTGCCCAATAGGCTTTGCGCATCGGGATATCCGAAATGTTCGCCTTCTCTTTCCAATCCCAAGAGACTGAATGTTACTGTGCTCGCAATCTCAAACCTTCGTTCCGTGACTGTTGTGCGAACAGAATAAGCGCCAGCCAGCCCTGCCGAATTGAGACGGTTGGTCAACACATCGGCCAGACTTCGCAAGCCGGTATAGTCCCCGGCAGGCACTGTCACAATGACATCATCCATACGGCCGAGTGCGGGGGATTCATTAATTTTGATACGGTCATTGACTCCCGCTTCGATCTGTAAATGCAATGCGTGAAATGGAATCTGGCTAAGGGTTACAACGCTATAAGGTTTTAGGCTGAGCGTTGTGCATCCAATAGCCAAAGGCTCCGCCAACCGCGCCTCCATACAAAAAGACGGCATTAAGAATGCTTCGGACGGTCCGGCTCGTTTTTGCCAAAAGTCACGAATCGCATAAATCCCCGGTGAATTGTTTGGCGTAAGTTCAGGCCGCGCCTGATAAACCAAACGCCATGCCCGGCGTGTGCTTCCGCCCCACCGGTCATAACTCTGCCGTACGCCGGAACTGGATTCGCTGCTATGGACGGCGGCTTCCTCTCGGGTCGCCACTCGGTCCGGGAAGGGCCATCGTGGATAAATTCCGCTAGTCATTGTTTCTATAGAAAAAGGGGATTCCCCCGCCCGCGTTCACGCTGAATCAAAGTTCCCAGCACATCGGGATTGCGAGATAAAATTTCCATCAGCCTGCGTTCAATAAGGCCGTCTATTTCAAGTTCTGATTCAAGGGATCGCTCGACACTTGGTTCTACGTCAAAGGAAATCCAATCTTGGGATTCCATAAGGTCGCGGCGTTGAAACTCATTTAGAGAACTTGAGTTAAAAGAAAAATCGTCAGGTCTTACTGTTTCTGTGAAAGCAACATCCAAAACCGGATACGGCGCCTGTTGAATACGGGGAACCAGATCGGCTCCGTATTCGGAAAATTCTTTTTCATCATCATCCGCCCATCGCTCTGCATTGTTGAATGCATTCGGCGCATGAATGGCTGCCGTCTTACCGAACTGCTGCACCAATCGCTGAATTCCGCGAGATGCGGCCAGAAGTCTCTTAAGTGTTTCAAACATGTGCGCTTCTTTAATTTCTGAAAATATTCATGCCCGGTGTGAATGTCGAAAGAGACTGGATATCGCCCCAGCAGACAACAGGTGCATAAAGATGGACCTGCCCGTCGGCCTTGCCCGACTCAGCGATCTGGATATCCCCGGCATCAATGGTGCATCCCGTATAACGTTTTCCGAATTTCCCATTCGTGCAGAAATCCGGTTTCCGATACAGACGTTCGATATTTAGGAAATGGTATCCCGGAGGTGTGCTTGGCAAGGTAAAAACATCACCTTGAAAAGTCTTCTCAATTCCTCCACTCCAATCCCGCAAATGTGCATCGAAAGAAACATCACATACCGGGCTTTCAAAACTGATAAAGCGCATAAAATCTTCGGCATACCCGCTCGCCATCATGGCATGAAGTTGAAATCGAATTGGCTCGAAAACAGACTCTTCTGCAGCGGGCAAAAAATGCATGGATGGATCGGGCCCTGCTCCGCCGATTACCGCTCGTAATGGTGGTTGCGGTCTCGCTGCGGGCGCGGCAAAATCGTGATGAGCAAACAGCCATTCCATGAATAGAGGGAGTGTCGTCGCGCTGTCTTCGCTTGTAATTGTACCAATACCCCGGTAATACAAACGTGTTGCGCCTTCTATCGGCAAATAGGGATCGAAAAGTCTCAACGTTTACACCTCGCTCTCTGCAAGGTACTGCAATTCAAAACGCACAATATGCGAAAATAGATCTGCATGTTTTGGTTCGGCCGCCTTTGCTTCCACATCGGTAATATGGATCAATCCCCAGGGGGTCGTGTCGATGGTTTCCCCACCCGTTCGATACAAAGGCAATGTACGTCCCGGCGGCCAAGTTCCGCGCACCGCATCGCCTAAGGCCGCTGCACGCCTGAAATAGACTGAACCATCCGCATCAGGGAGTTCACGCACATACAGTGTGATATCCAGATGAGCATAAGTACGCACTCCCAACCGCTTTTCATGCACAGGATTTGACCGGCATAGCTGTTTACGGCTTACTGGCTCCAGGCGGACATGCGCCCACACAGTCGCCTCTGTTGCTATAAATCCGCATTCTGGCCAATGCACTTGTATATTGAAAGGCGAAGCAATCTCGGTCTGGAAAAGATAGGCCAAAGTCCCTTCAAGCCATTCGTAAGAGCCGGTTGTAGGCAAACTCATCCCATCCTCCGCAAACTTAACCGATAGGCCGCTCCCGCAGCATCTTTTTGCCAACGGACAACCGCATAGGTTGTATTCCCATCGACAACACGGTCACGGCGTGTGGGTGCTGTACTCAAACGGTTCGCAGGCACAAGCAAAACTTTCCGCTCTTCTTGTACACGCACACCGTCTCGGACTTCTTCAATAGTCTCATTCGGCGCAAACACACCATAAATGTGAGAGGACATGGTTGCGTGCGTTGCATGACCGGTCCAATAATTAACGGACTCTTCTCCGGCATGGAGATAGCGCACGCGCCGGCCCATTCCCGGTTGTGCCGCGCATTCATGGAGCATCCATCCCAAACCGCCTGCTAAATCACTCATTGATCTTTGCCTCGAGCCTCAACGCGCTAATGCAATTTCACCCTGTAGATCGCCGGCCGAAGCCAAATAGGGCGAGAGATACACCAAGGCTTCAGGTGATACCGGCAATGGCTCACGAATCGCATCATTAGAGGGATCTTCATATTAACTGTCCGATTGAAGCCGTTCTCTTGTTGTCCTCGGGGTGGGTAATAACATCGAGGAGAGCGGTGTCGAGGCGTTGAATCAACGCGTCACGATCCTTGCAGTGCACATTGGTAAACCAGCGTGCCTTGAGGACGCGCCAGATGCGTTCGATGGGGTTCAAATCCGGGGAATAAGGCGGGAGGTAGACCGGTTCAAAGAAATGCCAGTTGGTGGATTTTCGATGATGCCAAGAAGCGTTATCCAGAATGAGGATATTCCGCTTGCGCTGAGGATGAATCATTCGATGCGCTTCGTCTAAAAACGCTTGGAATACATCACTGTCCACATGACTGGCTTCAATCGCGAAAAATTCTCCAGTCCGAGGCGCCACCATTCCCAAGGCATTCATTCGAATGTGGTCGCCATTGTGGGTGACGCGTGTCTTTCTCCCTTTTTTGTCCCAACGCTGCCGCGAGCGCGACTCGCCTTCAAACCCCGATTCATCCGCAAACCAGAGTTCAACGTCGGGATTCTCACTCAGCTCCCGCAATGTCTCACGAAAAGCCTGGCGTTTCTCTTCATCTTGACGGTCCGGCCAGGGCTGAGGCACTTTCAACGTAAAATCATTTTCATGAAAAAAACGTAAAACCGTATTGTACGAGCATTCGATCTGGTAAGTCTCTCGTAGAAAACCGTGAAAATTCCGAGCCGTCCAGAAGGTGCGAGCCACCTTTTCGGGGTGATCCAGCACTTCCAGCAATTCATTTTCCTGATTCGGATCAATACACTTGGGACGTCCACGGCCCGGCTTGGGAATCAGCCCATCAATCCCGCATTCATTAAACGCCTGAATCCAGCGTCGAAGGTTTCGTTCGCCAATCACAAGCGCTTTGCAGACCTGATCCCGGGGAATCCCGGTAATCAATAACTGCATCGCCGTACAGCGCGTGTTCATCTCAAACGTACCCACCCGTGACGCCTCTTTCAGCTCCTCACACGTCGCGTTCTCTGGATTGGGTTCCAAGCGTGTACGGCACATGCTGGTACCTTGACAGCAACCCTCCATAAGATCTAGGGGAAACGGACAATTCTTTTGAGGATCCCTCTAAATCGAACCGAAACATCACCTAGTTGGATTTCATGCATGCCATGTCCCTGTAACCGAAGCATGCGCACACTCTGATCCAAAATCGCTTTGGCTTGAGCCAATTGGGCGCGTTTCACACTGGTCGGGATTGGATAAAGCAAACGGTATTCACTGGTTGGTTCCAAAGCCGCAGAAAAGGCGGATACTACCGTTACAACACCGGATTCCGCATCGAAACCTGAAACTCTGCGTATCTCAAACTGATTGGTTCCTTCTCTGATATAGAGGCTTCCATTTACAAAAAAGCCATCAGGATAAACGGTTGGCTTTTCTAATTGTGAATCGTGCAATTCGGAAGCGCTGCTAGAACCGGAGGCATGTCCGCTTAAATACGGATGATCGCTACGCGGAAACGCCAAAGCCTGTTCGTTTCCCAGAGAATTCGAATGAAACTCGAACTTGCTTTTCTCGGCAAATAGCTTCGTTCCTCTGAATCGAAGCAGATCGACCTGCCTCGCCGCGGTCAAAAGCACTGACTCACGTAACGATGTGCTCAAACTCGACCATGCAAGTTCTTCTTGAAAAGCATAATCGACTGCAAAATGCATATTAGCTTCAGTCGCCGTCACATACGAATTCGCAAGAGGAGAACCGGCCGTAATATCAATGGACATTGCTTATCTCCATAAGTTTTTCTTCAATTACGTTGCAGCGTGCCGCCCAAGTGTGATTGGAAGCCACTTTCCGGTGCCCGCATCCGGTAATCGAAAGCCGCAGTTCTGAGTCTTCCAACAGCTGCCGTAACCGCTCCGTCAATTCCTCAAAACGTTGGAATTCCACATAATGCGCACCGGCCACCAACCCCGCGTCCAAAGCCTCATCGGCAAGCGTCTCGGTTACCAAACAAGCCCCGGTTCCCAAAGTCTCAAGAACACGAGACTCAAAATCACGCGCCTCGCCGAAATGAAGATTGAGTACAATTTTTGAGCGTTGAATTTCCTGTCTTAATTTATCCCCGTAGCAGTTCGTCAGTATACGTACATCAAAATCGCCAAGCCGCCTCAAAATCCCCATACGCCGCTGGTTAAGTGCGCCATAAAACAAGATGTCATGTTGGCATTCTTGATAGGCCGGATAAAACAGCCGCTGATCGTATCCATTGAACAAAACGGAAACATTGGCAGCGCCAGTCCTCTCCATCATCAGACGTTTCATCACACGATCATGCACCCAAACATGCTGAAAGAGTTCCGGACGTTCCAGCAAAAGATTGTGCTGCTCTTTCCACCAAACCTCTGTGGCCCAATAAACAGTGGGTGCGCGAAATGACTCAATAATCTCAACAGGAAACTGTTCGCCACGCTGCAAAAAAATCACATCCGGCAAAACCCGCTTCTCAAATCCATCCGCAAACAGACGGTACAAACGTGGTCTTTCACGCCGATAGTCCAAATCCACAACATCATGTCCGCGTTGAGCCAGTTCCTGTCCGACTGCACACTCCGCGCCCCAGGGAAAATTAGTTTCTGAACAGTTGATATAGAGAATCCGCATCAGGCCGCCTCCCTGCCATCCATTGGTGCTTGACCGCAGTCCTCAAGTTCTGATTCGCGTTGTCGGATTTCAAAAATACCAATCTGCCGATGGGCAATGGCGGGGCGTGAAGGAGGACTAGGGATAATTCGATAGCCGGAAGCAGCAAGTTTGCTTTCGCCTTTAGAGACTGCCGGTTCACAAGCCACTGCGTAACATCCGGCTCGCTCGGCTGCATTTCGCAACTCACCCGGATTCGGCAGTGTTTTCCAGACTACAACCAAATCCCAATTATCTTTTGCATCGTACAAAGCCGTATCGATGTTGCCGTCAAATATCCTTGAGAAGAGACCACGCGCTTGCTCTCCGGCAACACGGCCATCTCCAACAGCCAAATCGAACACGTCGGCATCCGTACATGATTTCAGCACTTTGCGAAGCCATTTGCCATCGCTTAATTCTTCTACAATAAGCAGTACCGTGCGAATCGGTCTCTTAGAGATTGTTTCGAGTATCGGACGCCACAGATAATACTCTGAGGTCGTCAACACATCGGGCTTCTCATAGCGGACGGATATCTGCTTGGCCGGCAATAGAAGGCTCGGTTTTTTAAAACCGGTAATTGTATTCAACACCGCATCGACAAACCGTTCTTGTTGACTGCTCCATGTGCGGTTTTCGCGCATGAATTCGGCGGCATTTCTCCCTTGTTCCGATATTACTTCCGGATGTTCAACATACCGGTTCATCACATCCACAAGGTTGCGAACATCCACCGGACGCTCCGGCCAGTAATAACCATCATCCCGAAAACTTGCGCTATGAGTGCGCACCAAAGAGCCGCTGTAATTTTGGGAAACGATTTCGGTATACGGTGCAACACACGGCGCAATTACCGGCCGTCCCGACGCCATTGCTTCATAGACCGTCAATCCAAGCCCATCTAGTTTGGCCGGATAGACACAGACATTTCCCCATACATAGGGTTCAGGCGTAGCAAAATTCCCCTCATGAAATTGGATTCTCGAATCATTGCGGATTTCCTCGCACAACGCCGCGCCTAAATCTTTCATTTCCACCTGGGCGGCAATGAACAGACGTGCATCTTCATGAGGCAAGTGCCGAAAAGCGGTAATCGCTTCCGCAGTTCCTTTTCGCCCGCCGATTCCTAACCATCCGGCGCTATGCACAAAAACAGGCTCCGTCTCGGCTGGCTCACAACGAATATCTTCAGGAAACACACACCACGGGATATACACCATTCCCGGATGCCAGGCAAACGCCTCTGCGTGACGGCGCGTATGACACAAGAGTGCATCGTAAAGTTCAAAAACCGGGACTGTTTCGGGCGTATAAAAATCAACATATCCAATCAGCGGTAAACGTCCCGTCAGATGATAAAGAATCCGCGCATCCTGTTGTTCATTGAAAATGAGCAAATCAATCTCTTCCCGCTTTAACCACGCATTAAACTCTTGAAGATCGATTCCTGTTCCGGACACTCCTCCAAAAGTCTCGGCGCGATATACATTGCCGTCAGCATCCCACTTGGCATCTAAAAGCCCTCCGCGTGCATAGATGGCAACGTCAGCAGTTTCTTGAAGCAACCTTCGGTATGTGCGTGAAACCATCCCTGCTCCACGCTCGTACCAGGCCGTGACAATGCCGATTTTGGGACGATTCATGAAAGCCCCTCCACTGCCAGGCGGTGGCTTTTAATCCAACGGATCGGACCGTCTTCCGCTTGCATAGCGACAGTTTGTCTCAAATGTTCCGCTTCCTGCTGGCGGTATGCGCGTTCCAGACGGCTCAAGCGCTCTACCGCATCGGCCGATCGTGGACGGTAACGGCAAACAACTCGCGCCTGTTCAATCGCTTCCGCAACCATCCCCAAACCTTCATACATTTCGGAAAGGATGAGATGCGGAAGATAAGTATAAATACGTTCGTCAAACGTTCCTTTGCTGTTCCGCCCGTCAAACGGCAAGACACTGGCAATTCGCAAGCATGTTTCCTGTTTCTGCCAATCGTGTCTCGCTGCTGCCACCGCTGAAAGTTCCAACCAGTGTTCGCGTTTTAGCGGAGCGCATTGCAGGCACGCACGCAAAAACTCATCTGCCCGTTCGTAATCGGGCGGATCCAGCAGACGGCATGCAACTCCGCTATGCAACAGGCAATGGTAATACTCATCGCCGAAATTCCGGCCAAGTCGTTGCGCGTTATCCCGGTAAGCCTCCCCAAACTGGAGCACATTTTCCCAGTCGCTCATGACCATCGCATGGCGTTGCAGGTAACTCCAACTGCGTAAATCATCGGGGTCCGTTTCAATTCGCGCCTGCATCCGCCGGGGCAACATTTCGTTGCGTTGCTCAGCCCGCTTCTTTTCGCGTTGCGGCGGACGATCATGCAAAACCAATAGGTCGAGAAATCCCAACGCCTCATTCGGATCGTAACCAACCAGCACATTGTGCACAGGATTACGGTACTGCAATCCCCGCTTGAAGATTCTTTCCTGAACGGAAACGACTTGCGCGATAAGGTTCTCATCGCAGTGAATTTTGACAGCGCATCCTAAGACTTTGATATCCGGACGCTCGCGGTCAGTTCTTAAAATCGTATCTCGGATAATCTGCGCAGCATCATCGCCGAAACGAAAAACGGCATCGGGATAGGGGCGCTCTTGGACCGCAAAATGCTCATGCGCATCCAAATGCACAATCCAATCTCCACTGCACGCTTCCAGTACTTGATTACGCGCCACAGAGAAATCGTCACACCATGTAAAAGAAATCACTCGGTCAGATAAATCTCGGGCAATCTCTTCCGTCTCATCTGTACTTGCATCATCCACGCCGACAATCACTTCATCACAAACTGCGCGTAGACATCGCAAAGTCCGTTCGATGGTTTCTCCTTCATCTTTGGCAATCACATAACCGGAAATCTTCGGCGGCATACGCACAGCTCCTTTTTTATTTCCAATTCATACGGTCCATGGTTTCGCGGGCCCGCTCGATTTTCATTTCCTCGCGTCGCTGTTCTTCCATGGTCAACTCGCGCCCTAAGGCCCGCGCCGTTTTATGTACCCGGCGGACCTTTTCGTGTTCCACTTCCGTCCGCCTCTGCTCAAAAAGTTCTTTTCGCGTCAATCCCATTACCGAGAACACTCACTTCCACAGGCGATGGGGAGGACGGTATTGCGCCGCCCTCCCCCAAGGACTCAGGCTCAGTCGGTCAAAACATCGACGGCGGCATTGCCACGCAACGCCTTCGCGCCGTAAATCGCATGAGCGGTAATACCTAAGGCGTTGGCTCGTCCCGGAAGCCGTTCCAGGAGAATCTCAACACCTCCCAGCCCGCCCGTTGTCAGGCCGAGTCCAAGACTTTCTTGTCGAATGAAAAAGAGATTGTGGTAATCATCCACATTAGAAGTCTGCAGGTTGGTGGACATATAAATGTCCATTCCTAAAACTTCTCCAATCAACCCCGTTTCAAAAGGTGTGCCTTCGTTCCGGTAGTCTTTCGAGATGAATTCGTGAATCGCAAACATCTCGTACTTCGCACCGGGGGTAATCACACCCACCCGTCCCCGTTGCGGGGCGTTATTCTGATCGAAGGTCTTCATGATTTCCCGCAATGTGGTTGCGGTAAAACCTGCGGTCGCATCGACATCGGTGGTAGTGATTCCCGTATAAAGACCGGCCAGAGCTTTTTCAATCTGCACAGCAACCGCTTCTGCACATTTCGCAGCCTGCGCGGCGGCAATGCCATATCCGCTCTGGCGGACAACACGGTCCGAAAGCACGGTGGAGCATTCGTACCAATCGTCCAATACAATCGTTACTTCCGCTTCCGTCACCGCATCGTAAGCCACTTCGGCAAGGCCGGTGTAGCTGGTTGCAGTTTTGGAGGCGAGTTTCGGAATATGTACGGTATCTCCGGGGCCGACATTGCGGCTCACTTCCAAAACCAAAGGCGCAATCACACGCGCCGATTCGTATTCCGGAAGAATCGCGGGATACCACTGTTCGGGGATATACACCGCCGCTTGTGGAGATGCCTGATAACCGTCGGTAATCGCCATAAACAAAACTCCTTAACGAGACTGACTCTGCGCCTCAAATGGATCCACCAATTGCACATGCCCATCCAAAAGGTCTTGGCGCACCTGTTCAGGTGTCTTGCCTTTGGACTCATAGGCAGGTGCTTCAGTCAGAATTCCATGAGGTGAAGTCGTTCCCGTTCCGCCGCGTCCTAAAGGCGGAAGGAATGCGGCGTTTTCATGCTGCGACGACCATTCGTCCAGAAACTCATTCAGTTCCCGGTCGCCTTCGCTGCCACGGATAAACACACGCCCGCTTTCATCGTCTACATAGGCTTGTTCGCTGAAATACGAGCGCAATACATCCGGGTGCCGGTACCCACGCCGGAGCAATTCACGGTCAACAGCATTTAAGAGTTGCGCTTCTGACCGTGCCCGGCGTTCTTTCTCCGCCGTTTGCCGTGCTTCTTCATACTGACGGCGAAGTTGTTCGTGCTGCCGTTGCGCATCTTCCAAACGTTGGTTCAACTCTTCGGCTGGCGCGCCATCGGCATTCGTTTGTTGGTGGGTGCCTGCAAATTCACGCAGGGAGCTCATCTGCTCCGTGAAAGCGTCTGCAATCGACTTGGCCATCTGTTCGCCAAGCCGGCGTTCAAGCCGCCGCTCGCGATTGGAAAAAATCCGATTTACCACATTTTCAATGGCATCCGGTTCGGCCGTTTCGCCGCCGTGCGCGTCCGATACATCCGGTTCGGTCCCGTGCGGGGTGAGAGCCATACGGCTGTCCTCCTCGTAAGATCATGACCGCCAATAACCACGGCCTTCACCCTTATAGGAGCAAGTCAACCCGGACACATCCGTCAAATCACACCAAATCGGGACACAACCTGACCACTACTTCTACTTTTTTTATGGAAGTCTGGAATTTTGTAGGATTGAAGCAAAGTGAAATTGTCTATAAATGACAGAGCAAAGGTTTGGACTAACCTTTAAACTGGCTTCCCTGCATTATGGATTTCTTACAAATCGTCTGATGGAACAGCGCTCTTCAGCTGACATCCATTACTCGAATGTCACCAAGAGAAAATTCTCTCAAACCTTAGGAGACTCCGCAAGTTTGTCCTTGTATTTATTGTAGAAATCTTGGCCCAAAGGAGTAAACACAACTCTGGTCTCGCCACTGATATTCTCTTCATCATGTTCTGTGGATAAAAGGCCATCAGACTCAAGGGCATTGAAAAAGCCCAGATATTCAATATCCGCAACGAGGTCTTTTACCAATACAGTCTCGTTCTTGGCTACTTGGCGTAGAAACTCAGCAAGTCGTGGATTCTTCCCAGCTACGATTCCAAGGGCATCAAATTGTTCCAAAGTGGCCATGTTACTCATAATGTGTTCCTTTCATTGCTATCCAGGAACTCGTCCCTTACTTTCAGCCCATTGACTCTGATTTTCGACAAGTACTTTTCGACGATAACATCGCCATCTCTTGTAATTGATATAGTATCACGATTCACGTTTGCCATACCAAAAGCAACAAGCTGATAATCCTCAACTGCATTATACGCCCGATCAATGACAATGTTGTTTTGCAGCCGTTTGGTCATACTCCATGGTTTATGCGGCTTGTAACGCAATGGGTATGCCAGATTACTCCGATGCAATTCTAACAGAAGTTTGCTTGCTCCCATATCCAAACGGACCTCTTCGATAAACACCCGCACAACCTCATGTTTACAAAGACGGTCAAGGATCATCACATGAACAACATTTTCATAAAACTGAAAAATATCCTTTTGTGGCTTGGCACCCCCTATCATCTCCTTCAACTGTACGATTTCCGGCACGGAAGGATTTTCCAGGAGTGACTGCAAAATTTCTGTCTTGATTTGATCTATCGAAATCAGCATTTAGCAAAATATCAGTTTCCCCAACCACCTGTCAACACCCGAACACAACAATGGCCGCACCTTCTTCGGCACGGCCATTCATCATAATTGCTTAGGATTTGATTTTTATTATTCCCCATCTCCCCCAAAAACTCTCACAACCTGCTTCACATCCTCCACGGCCAGTACTCCATCACGGTGCAATTCGCCCGATAGACGCGCAATTTCGATCTGCTGCTCAATCGTGCGATGAACATCGTTTTCGTCCGTGGCCCGGTTCGCTTCTTCCAAAACCTCCGGCGCGACACTGCCTAAAATCTGCGCCCAAAGTTGTTTCTTCATTTCCCGGACCACCAAAGCCGGAGCACCCAGTTCGGTCAGTTCCCGTGTGAGATGAAGCATTTCTTGGGAGGTCAAAACATTGAATTTTCTCGGACAGCGAATATATCCCTGGAATGCTTTTTCGTCTTCATCCCATTCGCGCGGCCCGGCCAGCCAGCGCGAAACCAACTCCCAAATCTCGGTCTCCGCATCCTGTGCCATCCCCGCCACAGAGGCATACAACTGCCCTTCCTCTTCTTGCGCCACAACACGGGATATCCCGCTCTGCACTCGATACTGAACCGTCGGCGGCTCGACATGTCCGAACCGGTAAATATCCCGTTTACGCCGCTCGATATGTTCTTCGATACAGTCAAAGATACGCCCATCGGTCGAGGCGTATCCGGCATCCTCGCCCGGACGCAGTTTGACAACGAAATTCTTGCCGTATACCTGGTCCAAATCATCCTCGGATTTAATCACCAGCAGAGGATGTGCTTTGTCATAACGGTCATAGGCCCGATCCGATTCAGTCTGATAAATATCGACATCCACCCGTGCCGATAATTCCACATACGAGCGCCCGATCATCGGTTCGACCATCTCGTAAGTCATGGGTACAACCGGCACTTGTCCCAGGCCATGTTCTCCGGAAACAGAACGAATCAACTTCGCGCCGTCTTCCTCTATCACATCCGTACGCTTCCATTCTTGGGGTGTGTATTCGGTATACCGCTTCAGTGAGATTCGTTCCCCATCCGGTTGTAGATACGTTGGTTGGGTTAAGAGTTTTAGATAACGAAGACGCTCCCCGGCATCCAAGTCCCAATCCAACACAGATAACGGTGTAGCAGCAATCACATACGGGATACGTAATCCGGCCGCACGTTCATCTTCACGGCTTGCCGCTTCCAAACCGCTTGGACACTCCGGCATATCTACAACAAGAAATGCCATGCCATAAGTTAGTGCCATACCGGTAGCGTGAAACATGAATGCATCGATCGTCTTGCCATCCGGCGTTGCGTTCATCAAGAATGCATTGAGGTGCGGCTTGGAACCCAAATGACGATCAGGCTGATCACGGAATACATGGTTCAGCACACGGCGAACCAAAGTCTGCGACTCCGGCGTCCATTGGCTGAGTTGCAATCGTAGTTTGTAGAGGTTCTCTTCTTCTGTTCTGCCTTTAGGTAAATAGCGCCGTTGTAAGCGTTCTGAAAGCCGCCCTGTCCAAACCGCATCGTAGAGTTCCCATGTTTCCAAATGCCGGTCATAAAGGGGATGGCACTGTTCCAATCGTTCAATTTCTTTCTGCTTCGCTTTTACAAATCCATTCATGACCAACACCTTGTTGAATTATTTTTAAAGAAATTGCAGTTCAGGTCACACGTGTGGTTTCATCCACACTTGAGCCGGGAAACGACATTTTTTGTTTTAGAATCCCCATTCGGCTTCACGCTTAAATGCAATCAACGGGAACCGTTCGGAGACCAGATACCCCAATGCATCGCTAGCGTGAGTCCGCTTGGGATCGGACTGTTTATCCAAATTGCCTCGTGCATCCCAACAAACTTGTTCCAGATCGTCGATCAAATATCTGCATCGATTTGAAATTAAAAGACGCGGCTTGCCGCCTGGAGCCGCCAAGAGACGTTCCACAGCCTGCACACGTTCGCGAACGGGGGGATTTGGCTTTACGTGGACACTCGGACGCGGCCAGCCCGCGCTTTGGAGTGCGCGCCGGATAATCTCATAATCGTTGCTTGACCGCCGGTGGCTCCGCGCCATTCCCGAATAATCTCCATAAAGAGACACATCGGAGCGCAACAATATCTTTTTGCCGGAGGCATCCGGATTTTCTCGACAACCTGCATAGGCGTACCGGTCAAGAAATTTCCGTATTGCTTCATCGGTTGTGTGACCATGCGGCCCATCCAACACAACCTCATCTATAACCAGCAGGCAGTCGGCCTCGATCTGCGCGAGAACCGTGCATAAAGGGGTGACATTAAAATCCCAACTCCACAAAAGCTCTCGCTGGGGTTGAAGTGCCAAATCGCAGACAACATGATCAGCGCGGGAAAAACTCGGATAGGCTCTGCCTTCCAGCAGTTGGAATTGCCCTTCAAGACGGCAGCGGGCTTCATTCGGCGATAATTGCGCGGCAAAAACATCGATCTCTTCGTCCGGAATTACGCCGCCTGCGCTACGAGCATTCTCCCGGGTTGCTGCAAAAAAGACTCCGATATGGGGATTACTTCCGGCTTCATCGATCGCCCGCCGCAAATAGGCTGAACCTTTGAGGGGAGTTAGCGTCAGCCAAATCCGCCCTCCTACATCGACAATCCGCGCCCGGCATTCTCGATATACATCCTCCGGGCATTCTTCATCGATCCAGATCCAATGTCTCGATGTGCCTTGAAACTTGCTCCGGCCCGAATCTGCGCTTTTAAGGCCTATTGTGCTGCCATTCGTCAATTGGATGACATGCGTATTGTGATTCCAATCCGCAATCCAGCGTTCATCTAAAAAATGCTGTAGCGCGGGCTCAATAACATCCCGCACCATGAAATAATCCAATCCTACAATCCAACCATGATTCGGGATGGCTGAACGCCCTTCTTGAGGATACCAGGATGGATAACTCCCCAACGCATGCCATATCGCCTCGGCCGCACCCGCATGGGTCTTGCCCGACCGGTTCCCTCCAAAAAGAACACGAGTCTGACAAACACTGCGATGAAATATCTCTTGGGTTCTTAAGGGATGGTAATTGGCGGCAATCCGGTAAGCATCCTCATCAAGGTAGGCCTGCCAAGCCGCATCATGCCGTTCATACACGCTCTGGACGGTTTGTCGCAATTGTAAGGGTATCCAAATACTCGCCATACAAATCGAGTTCTTCTCCGGTCATAACCTGGGGCGGCACACCACGTCGGTATTGCCAGGCTTCCCAGAGTCCCAAACGGCGGCCCAAGAGTTCTAACGCACGTACACGGGATGCCGACGCTTGTTCGCTATCCCGGGCCAAGATTGATAGCTCCCGCATAATCTCGGGAGCGGACAAAATCTCGGAATCGCCATCCAAGTGTCGCTGTAGTTCCTCCTGGATGCCTGGGTGGCGAACGAGCTGCCAGGCAATCCCCGGACGGACATAGCCCGCCTCCGCTGCCGCCAGACGGGCGTCGCGGTGCATGCAGTAGCGCTCGGCAAACTTCTTCTGCCTCGGCGTAAGCGGCTTTTTCGCTGGTGAAATTCGATCCGCCATGAAAAGGATTGACTCTTACCCGGCCATTCTGGCCGGATTCCTCGGCACGCTTGATTTAACTTCGGTTACACCAGTTTGTTGTGCATTGAGGGCATAAGGCGATGTAGTTCTCGGGACTCTCGGGACCATCAGCGGCAATCTTCACTCCCTGGATTTGGCTATGGCTTCCACAAGACTCGCACCGCCGGGCCTCCATGCCCATTTGCCTCATGGCATACAGCCGTCCACGGCCACTTGTGCTCAACCGCCCGGAGTCATAGGGATTCGCTGAATCGCCGAAAATGTGGATATTGGAATGTGGTCCAAGGTCTTCCCAACCCAGAGTTACAGTATTTGGGGCGCCCATATCGATCTTCTCCATTCAGTCCTTTCACCCTATAGGCGCAAGTCAAGATGGACATCTTTGGTCGAAACAGCCCAGGTACGGACATTCCATGCCGTGGCAATACCGAAATTTCGCCAATTCACCGGGCCAAATCTCCTGAAAAAAGCGCAGATGCTCCCACGATTGAAAAGAACGGTTGGAGGTGGCAAAATTGTGGGTTCTGTATCTCAACGTTTATTGGAGCAATCTTGAACGCTATTTCCCCGCAAACAAACGCCGCGTGTTGCCTGACACATGTCCTTATTCGCCAGGTGACACCCGATCCTATTTCTGCTTCGGCATTTTACGCTTTGTCTCAAAGACTTGGTGAAAGTGATCTCATCGCCTTAAAACGACTCGATTATTGGGGCTTCACATGGAATTTATCTCCCGAAGAATCAGAAACAAAAACTGCATGGCTGCTTAAAACCAGTGCCGATTTTGTACATCCCAGTAAGCATCGCTGGAACATCGTTCCAACCGGAGAACGGATACAGCTCCTTTCTCCTCCCGATGAGCATCAAATTACGGGGGCTATTCTCGTCACGGATTCCGATAGTACTCAGATGGAGTCTAAACGTGATGGATTAATCAATCTTTACCCTGAATGTGGAAGCCTTGAGTCCTTAGAGCACGCAACTTGGTGGGAACTGTCCTACCCAAAAACAATCGATTCCGAATCGCTCCGTTCGCATTTGGAAGCATTGGCTCTAACCCGTTCACGGACAGAAGGATTCTTCGCCCATCCGCATTACCAGAAGATTGAGATTCTTGTACCCGGCTGAGCGTATCGCAATGGTCAAAAAACCGGTCTTCACTGAAGGGGAGATAATCCGCCACATTGAAGAAGACGAGTTCGATGAAGTCCTCGATCTTTTGGAGTCGGCATTTCCCCACGTATCCAGGGAGTTTTTCCGCAGCATTACAATTGATGATCCCAATTATGACCCGCGTTTCAGCCTGGCCATAGACCGTGATGGAGTACTTCTCTCATTTCTCCAGATTTTTGACCGAACCTTATGGGTTGAAGGCGATAAAGTAAGGATCGGAGGTATCGGTAGTGTTGGGACGGCTCCTCAACATCGCCGCCGCGGGTACGGAACAGCACTGATTCTTGAATCGATTGAAGTCATGCAAAAGGCCCGGATGGATGCTTCGATTCTGTTTACGACCATCCAGCCTTTTTATGCCCGCCACGGTTGGAAATCCATAAAACAAAAATATCAGGAGATTCCGCTCCCTAAGTTGGTCTTTTCCGGTATTGACGAAAAAAAGATACCCGAAATGCGCGATGAATGGATTATTTGGAACGCCGGAGAAGATATACCACCTCGTCAGCTTCGATCCATAAAATCCATTTACAATAAAACCTTACCGACACAGACAGGGAAAATTATTCGAGATCCTGAATATTGGTCTCAATCGGTAAAATGGTGCCGGGATGCCGGCGCAATTATTAAAGAATCCGGTTCTACACGCTCCTATTTCCGTTACCGGCTTATAGAAGATAGTGTAATGCTGATTACCGAATATGGTTTGGCAACCGCACGGGATGCGGAGCGGCTTATTGACGCCATGATCTTATTGGCCCGCGAAAACCAAGTTTGCTCCCTGTTGGGGTGTTTCTTTGCAAACCGCGGATTGCGTAAATACCTGGAAAACTCCCCTCTCCCACTTCAGGAACAACCCAATCGCTATCTTATGTGGAACGATTTAGGTTCGAAAAAACCGTTTCTACCGATTTTGAATGCAGCGGCGGAAAAACATAATTTTTGCTACTGGATCACAGATGCGTTCTAAGAATGGCTGGAAAAACTGACCCTGTAACGCATGACTACCACGCATCGCTACACAGCCCCCGCGAGCTGATCGAGCGTTTTTATACCTCCATACTCTTGCTGATTCTTCTCTTTGGAGGCGGAACAGTCGCTTGGAACCAAATCGAGGGCGATCCACTGTTGGACAGTTTCTACACAACCGTCCAAATCGTGAGTACATTGGGATTCGGTGATCGCACCCCCCATACAATACCCGGTGAAATTCTCGTAATTGTTCTTGTTTTCAGCGGTTATCTCATCATCGCATGGGTAAGCATTAAACTTCTCGCATTCGTAATCGAAGGTGAATTGACACGCCAATTTCGCCAGCGCAAATTCGTTAAAAGGATTGCCAAGATGCAAGACCATATCATCGTCTCAGGAGTTGGCCGCGTAGGTGCCGAAGTAGTGGGCAGTTTGCGTGATGCCGGAACCCCGTTCGTCTGCATCGATGTTGATGAAGATCTTTTGAATCGGCTGCTCAATCCGAAAGAAATTCGAATCATTGGAGATTCCACCGAAGATGAAGTGCTAAAAGCCGCAGGTATTGAGAGGGCAAAAGGACTGGTGGTATGTCTTCCCGACGATGCTCAAAATGTCTTCACAATTCTTTCTGCGAAAGGTCTGAATCCTTCATTGTTTGTAATTGCAAGGGCCTCACTCAACTCTTCTGAAGAAAAACTCCGCCGTGCGGGCGCGGACCGGGTTGTCATGCCATCGCGAATTGGAGGCCGAAGAATGGCTCACATGGTATTAAGACCCGGCCTAATAGATTTCATCGAAGAGACTTTCTCAATCGCCGGTGATCGAAAACCGCTACTGCTTGAGGAAGTCATTCTAAATGCCAAAAGCTGTATCAGTGGCAAGAAACTCCGGGACAGTGACATCAAGACACAAACTGGAGCGATGATCGTGGGGATTCGCAATAACCAAGGACGCATGACACTCAATCCTCCCTCTGATTATGAACTCAAAGATGGAGAATCCTTGCTGGGTCTCGGACATATGGAGGATTTGCAGCGCCTGCGTACATATGTAAATGAAACAAGTGGAGATGAATAGGCGTAATTCCTTCATGTCAAAAACTTTCCGAATTTCACTTCTTATATAATCTCAACTGTTTCACTTCATTGATGTTACAAAAAAGTCCCACTTGCCAAAATTCAGTTGGCGAAAATCAAGTTCAGGATTCATTTGGTCGATAATCTGTAGGAACGGGTCAATTTAATTGATGAGCCGGTCGGCATTCGGCCATCATTTGGGTCTTTTAGACCATGTTTTTCTGCTGATGCAGGTGGAAATCTTTTGATATTCTCTATGCACACTCAGGGCAAAGGGTCGAACGATCTTCGTTGACATCATTAAACTGGAATCCCAAAACCTGATGTCCGGTTTGAAACATGACAACGATGAATCAGACTTTGAATAGGGAGGAGCGCATCTTAATGCGCCGGGTCAAGCGTTTTATCCTCATTCTAGCAGCCTGCTTGGGCGCGGCATTTCCCGTCTCGTCTCAAGAAACATATTGGATTGAGACACTCGCCGGTAATGGCAATGAAGCTTACACCGGTGACGGAGGTGATCCGTTACTTGCCTCTCTCAACAGCCCGCGAAACGTCCTTCGGGTGACTGCCGACTCTTATTACATCGCCGATACTGATAACCATGTCATTCGCTATGTAACCGGCACCACCATCACCACGGTTGTCGGAACAGGCGTTGCCGGAGTCACATTAGGGACCACAAAAGGCACTGAGGCTCCTCTGCGAAATCCAAGGGGCATGGCCCTCGATAGCAATGGAAATTTAATCTTTGCAGATTCAGGCAATCATGTCATTTGGAGATTACGTAGCGATGGATTCATCGAACCGGTAGCAGGCCAACCGGGGATACCCGGATCCTCCGGTGACGGTGCTGCGGCAACTCTGGCGACACTCCGTCAACCCGCCGATTTGGCCGTCAATGCGGGAGGAACCATTTACATCTCAGATCGTGGCAATAGCCGAATCAGGGCCATCGCCACAGATGGAGTTATTAGAAACTTCGCAGGTAACGGCCTTTTCCGCTATGACGGGAACGGCCAGATTGCAACCCAAACTGCCTTGGAAGCACCTGAAGGCATTGCCGTCGACACGGATGGGCGTGTCTATATCGCCGATGTTCTTAACCACCTTATCCGTGTCGTTGATTTGGATGGACGCTTGATCAATGTGGCGGGTATCCCGGAAACACCCGGAGCGTCAGCAGAAGATGTCAATGCATTGAGTGCTGCGCTTAATTTCCCGCGCGACGTCGCTGTTTCCTCGGATGGCACAATCTATATATCTGACACAAGCAACCACCGCATAAGAGAAATTGTCGATGGAACAATCCGCACGATCGCCGGTACAGGCGCTCCGGGATTTGAAGTTGACCGTGGATTCGCAGATGTTTCTACAATGAATGAGCCATATGGTTTGGACTTAAGTCAAATCAATGGCTTCTTCGACCTCTTTATTGCAGATAGAGAGAATCATCGCATCCGCGTTGTCACAACACGGGATGTCTTTGCCACACCAACACCGACGCCGACATCGACACCCACTCCAACCAACACCTATACGCCGACAGCCACCTATACGGCTACCAATACACCAACAGCCACTCCCACACCGCTGCCCGGCGGCCAACTCGCACCCGAACTCGGCCCGCTTAGCAATACAACCGGTGTTTATTACCAACACACAACCAATATCTATGTGCCCGAAGATCCTCAGAACAACGAGATTCAAATTGTTTTAACCTCTGTGAAAGACGGATTCGGTTCTATTTCGGTCACAACCAAGGCTGATTTATTCGTTACAGGACCTAGTGGAACAGTCCGATCAAAAACCTTCGATTTCTCTGGACAAAACACAACACTGCCTGCCCAAGATGTAACCAGTCTGTTTGAACAAGGCAGCAACAACGTTCAAATTAATCTAACCAATGGCGCCACCAATCCGGCTGCGAATACGGCTCTATATATTGCTATGTTCTCCAAACCGGTTTTCGAAGATCCACCGGATATACGATACATACTCGGTGAAAAACCGATCGTTGCATTTAATCTACAAGACTATGTCCACGACCCGGATACCGCTTTTAATAATCTAGTATTCTCGGCGAGTCCCGCAACTTTGGCGACCATCGAGCTCAATGGCGATATTCTTTTTGAGCCGGATGGCCAGCCCAGTGTACGTTCAGTGGTTCTGAGTGCATCAGATGGCGTCTTTAATACGACACAAACCATCGCCGTTAAAACATCGACATTCTTATTCGAACCGTTCAGGTTGGCGGATATACCTCTGGTTGAAGACCTCGCATTCATCACACCGGATACATTAAGAGATAGTGTTATGCCTGAAGGTGAGGCCATTTTGGATGTTCCTCTCAGCGCAACCTTTGCGGCCAGTCTCGGTTTGGAAGCAGTCCAAAATTCAAGAGGGCATCTGTATTTCTTCTCTTCCTTCCCCGGTAGCGGAATTGATCAGGCATTCCCGGTTTCTGTCTTAGGACATCGATTCGAAAATGAAGACGATTTGGATGGCGTGGCAGTTTATACTGCTCATGCAAAACCGCCTATCGATGGCGATGTAGAGTTGGATTTCAATTTCGACGCTGAAACTCTGGATGATTCGACCTGGTTCTATGGTCGTCCATCGCGTGACTTCACGCTCGCCCAACCCTCAATTCGCGATGATTTGCCTATTAGTCCCGATAGCCCGTTGCACACGGATGGACGTGGGCTTTATGTCGAAGTCGATCCCGGTGAAGGTGTTACACTCCTTACGCCAAATATCATCACAGGCAAAGACACGATTGTCATGAGTGTGCATTTGGCTGTCGATAATCCCAATTTCTCAACGGAATTACCCTCAATTACGATTGCATTGATTGCGGATCAATCCAATCTCTCCTATACCTCTATTGTGGGTGATGCCATTGCCGGTTTCGGTACATGGCAGGAAGTCACAACAGTCTACGACACAAATAAAGAAGAAAATTACGCCCTTATTCAAATTGCGGGCACGCATACGGTGGGGACAGCCAAGGTATACCTCGACAATGTACGTATTTACAAAGGCGAACACCTTGCTGATCGAACCATTGGCAACAGCGAACTCGATATGAATTGGGATGGCACGTTTGAAAGTGTTACCAGCGACCTTGGTGACAATGTATTCCCGGAAATTTCGTCTCCTGAAGAAGGAGAAGCGTATATCGTTCAAAATTTAACGCATACCCGTACACCGGGCGGTAAATCACAAAGCCTGGTTATCAAATTAAACGATCCGCTGGGCGTGGCACGTGTTAATGCCGGACCGATAACTTTCCCCAATGGGCTTCTGCCCAGTGATATCGGCGTACGCGCCTATGTCTATGTTATGGAGCCGGGAGAAGGCTTCTTCACATTGGCCATTAGCGATGGGATGCACACGGCGGTCACCTTTATCTCAAACGATACACTTCCGGAAAATCAGTGGACTCCGATCACCGTAGGCATGAATTTCCGCCAGACCGCTTCCTCAACACCATTAATTGTTATGCAAAACGCTGCCTTGCCCGGCGCCGCACCTGGCGTGGTTAAGGATGCTGCTGTAATTGCCATCGACGATGTGCGACTCTTGGCGCCACAAGACACATTCCGTTATTGGCGGAAAGAATTACTCCGGCTTGGGGATGATGGCTCTCCTGAGCCGCCTCCTGACGATTTCGAATAGTCTTCTTAATCCGCTGTCCGGCCCGCAGGATTATCATGAAAACCAGTGTAAACTCGCTCTATGCGAATTCTGCATGTCGTACCCTATTTCTATCCGGCCTGGCGATTCGGTGGTGTTCCGCGCGTTGTCTATGACCTGGCGCTAGCCCAGTCACGGGCAGGTGCTCATGTGTCGATCGTCACTTCTCTCCTGGAAGCGCCCGGGAAAATCTTGGAAGTCGATGCATTCCAAGATGGGAGCAGCCTCAGCACCGAAGAATACGGATTAAGAGTCCGTCACCAAGAACTCGACATTTCTTACATTCACTCGGAATGGAATCGGCGCTTGAGCCAGATTGGAGCCTACGCGATTCCAGGCTTAACTGCCTTTCTTCTAAGTAAGATCAAATCCTTAAATCCGGATATAATCCATGCCCATGAATTCCGTACGGGTCTAACAGCCTCGGCCGCTCATGTATCCGGAGAAGTTCGAATCCCTCTTGTTATTTCGACTCACGGATCGCTTTTTCCGCCAACAGTTCCACCATGGAAGACGCTTTTAAAGAACGCGTTCGACCACACCGCAGGACAAAAAATTATCAATCGTACTTGTTGTTTTCACGCTCTATCTAAATTGGAATCCGATGATTTCCACAGGTTGGCAGACAAGAAGAACATCCGCATCAACATCATCCCGCATGGCTTTGATCCAAATCGAATCCAATCGGCGGATTCCCGGCCACGTATCCAATCTCCTGAGCCGCCTCCTCAAATTCTTTATGTTGGTAGAATCTCTCCCATTAAAGGACTCCCCACATTGCTGGAGGCCTGGCAACAGATTTCTCGGGCCAATCCCCAAGCATCTCTACTTATGCTCGGACACGCAGAGCCGGATCATCTGCACTGCCTCCGCCAACGTTTTGAAATTACGGATTCACATGAGCCCTCCTGGCAGCCGGGCAAAGCCGTATATGCCGGTTTCGCAGCCCCAAATATCGTTCAGGAGCGTATGAGCCAAGCGGCTGTGCTGGTCGTCCCTTCGTACTATGAAGTTTGGGGAGCGGTCGTCCTCGAAGCCCTATCGATAGGCTGCCCCGTCGTGGCCTCTCAGGCTTGTGGATGTCTAGAACACCTCCCTCAGTCGATGCACGTTCAAATTGTGCCGCCAAATGATCCAGCCGCTATAATCAACGCGCTCAACACAATTTTCCAAGCGCCTCCTCAGACCGCCAAGCTTCCTCCCAACCTGACATGGGATTCCGTTGCGGCAAGAATGGCCGAGCTCTACCGTATGTGCATTGAAGGGGAAACACCCGAGCCTAATGACTCAAACTCCTAAAGAGATAGATAAAAACGACGCACTGGTCATTGTCCCCGCACACAATGAAGAAATACGTATTCCTGCCACATTAAATGCATTGCAGGAAATGTCAAAAAAATTGGACTTCGATATAGTCGTCATTAATGACGGTTCCAATGACCGAACTTCTGAAATCGTTGTAAAAGCCGGATATCCTTGCCTCAGCCTTCCATTTCACTGCGGGTATGGCACCACACTGCAAACCGGCTATAAATACGCTGTTTCAGAACGCTATACATACGTTATACAAATTGATGCCGATGGCCAGCATGATGTCCGCTTTCTTCCGATGCTTCTGGATGAATTACGGAATGGAAAAGCCGACGTCATTTTGGGCTCCCGTTTCCTGCCGCATATTGATCAGCAATTGCAGCCCTTAGGTGACTTGTATCGTGGCACGCCATTGCGCAAGATCGGCATCTGGATATTTCGCATGGTGTTGAGGTTGTGGAATTTAAAAATTACGGATCCAACAACAGGATATTTGGGTCTAAACCGCAAAGTAGTAAAATTCTTGACTGGCGATGTATTTCCTTATGATTACCCGGATGCAGATGTACTTCTGTTGTTGCATCGCAATAGATTTAAGATCAAAGAAACTCCCGTATACATGTATAAAAACAGTTCAGGCGGGAAACTGCATAGGGGAGTAGCCCCATTATGGTATATCATCAAAGAGTCTCTCGCCCTCTTTTTTGCAGGATTGAGACGAAAAGAAAGATTATAAATCTAGTATGGAATTCCTCCGGGAGACAATAAACATGCCTATCCAACAAAAAATCTTCGCAATCATCATCAGCCTGCTTTTTCTTGCTATTATTATAGAGATGGTTCGGAAGCGGAGATTGCAGGAACAATATTGCGTAATCTGGTTTATTCTTGGATTTTCAATGCTTATTTTTGGACTTTGGCACGATGCTCTTGTGCTTATAACGAAAATCATTGGTGCAGGATTTACAAGTTCAACCCTGTTTTTCTTTGGTATCGCTATATGCCTGTTGCTTAATCTTCAAGCATCGTTCCACCTTTCCCGCAACGCAACCTATATAAAGAATCTTTCGCAGGAAATCGCCCTTTTGAGATTACGTTTGCAGGAAAAAGAAAAAATGTTTGCCGCCTTGCACTCCTCTAATCAACAGCAATCCAGTTAGGATCCCAATTAAGAAATCGATCACTAGATGTATCCCATACCTGGACATCTCGCAGGCAGCCTGACACTCAGAGCGCTCACCAAACTGAATTGTACGATCCTCGTATTGACAGCCTTTATCCCGGATATTATCGATAAATTTTTATGTGATGTTTTGCATTGGACATCTTTTGGCCGTATGGTGATGCACAATATCCCGGTTCTGATCTTAATCGCAGTTGTATTAGCAGCAGCGTTTCGAGACTTAAAGATCGGCTATGCCTGGGCCGCCGGTCATTTCCTACACCTCCTCTCGGACATTTCTTTTATCCCTTGGTGGTTCCCATTCCGCCAATATAATTGGCCGGAGGCCCCAAATGTAACAAAAGCAACTCTGGAGTTGCGCTACTTATTCACATGGCCTCCACAAATAACGCCACAAGTAATCAAGGTATATAAAATTCACCTAATACTTATGGAAACGCTAATGCTCGCTTTGGCAATTGCCCTGTGGATGAATTGGCCCCAAAACAAAATTGCCCGAATCTCTACAATCGGTGCGCTGCTAGTCGTATATGGTTGGCGTCTGGCAATTGCCGGATAAAGGCGTCGAAAAAATCCTGAACGTCACCTTTCAATCATGGCTTGAAGATATAAGAGTACGAATCAGCCCGATACTAAGGCCTGTTATTGCAAATGTATTGCGTAAAAAAAGCACGATAGGATAGATCCATAGAGCAGAATCAGGATGCACTCGTGCCATTGCAACCGTCCAGAATAAATTACCAGCTGCCATTGCAATCCAAATGCCGGCACAGCAGAGTGGCCAAAACCACAGCAAAGGTAATGCGGCATAGCTGAGCGCTGTCAAAATCACCAATAGCGCCACCCAACGATCTGCCGGGTAAAGCATACCTTGACGCACTTGGGCACGATATCGGCCATAGAAATAATAGCGTGAAAGATAGCCGCCCAATGATGTCTTATATGCATGGCGGGCTTTCGCCTCGCGCACAATTCGCAACCGGTACCCGGCCTCCAAAAGCCGTCCGTTAAAATCCGCATCGAGACTCGCGTTATAGAGTTCTTCTTCAAAAATCCCAACGCGTTCAAAGGCCCAGGTGTGATAGAGCGCATTGGCCGAGGTGATATGTACCGGATAATCCGGTTGGCTCCGCTGCTTAACCTCAACTTCTATCGCCGCCAGACGCGCGATCCATGTTTCGCCCTCGATCCCCGACAACACTCCCCCCGCACCGGCCACGCCTTCTTCCTTTAGAGCATCCAGACAATGACTCAGCCAATCAGGCTCGACAAACACATCGCTCTCAACAATCCCAATGAAATCCGATTTGGGTATTTTTGTGCCATCCCGAAAGACATGTTTTAGGCCCCGATTCAATGCCGCCGCTTCCCCTCCATGATCGTTTTCTAGAATCTCGACTTCGGTATTCGTTGCGTTAAGCGCGCCGGAATGTGTGGCAACAAAATCCGCTGTCACAGTCACCGTAGCGTCAGTGGAACCATCATCGATCACGATAATACGTTTATCTACTCCCTCGCATTCCTGCTGAAGAATTGACTCCAAAGTATTGGGAATCGACTCCGCTGTGTTGTATGCGGGGACCAGAAAGACGACAGATGAGCGCTTCATTTACATACCGTCCTTGGCTTCGTTGTTCACATCATAGCCAATTTGAATGAGTTTAGGGCGCTGATCATCCTCGATAGTACTCTGTTCAGAGACACGATCCGGCCAAGAACTATCGTTCATAGCGTACTCAACAGAATAGCTATCGTCTCCTCCCATATCCGAAAAGATGCCAATCGTCGGCCAGAACACGCGTAACGATTTCATCTGCTCATAACGGACTCTGCCCAATCCCAATCCATCTTCCAGAATGTAATGATCATCTCCACGGCTATCTGCGAAAATCCCCGCTCCATTAAACAATCCATATCCCATTGATGCATTCTTAGCGTGATAGGCATCAGAGCCATCTCGTTCCCAGAACACCCCCAAGGAGAGATCGGTTGCCGCACCGCAAGCCATGTAGTGCGTAACCTCATATTCATCGTCGCCACTAGCATCGACAAACAAGCCGCTCGCCTTATGGGCCGCAGCGCCTAACACATACCATGAGGCGCGGTAATGATCGTTCCCCAAAAGATCAGCCAGTATTCCGATTCCATGTCCGTAGCCTGCTCCCATTCCTAGAACGCTCGCTTCATAAGAATCATTCCCCATTGGATCAATCAGGATTCCGAGTCCCCCCGGAAAAAGATGACCATCGGAACCGTCACCCAATCTTCCGGAACCGGCCCCCAAACATGCCGACATATTTTGTTCCGGCAGCTGTGTAGATGGATGAATCACGGGCGTAGCGGATGCGATATAGTAGTCGTTCCCCGATGCGTCAAATAAAAAGCCCGCTCCCCCGAGTCCGCCATATCCCATCCCCAAAGAAACACAACGATAGCGATCCTCTCCTCCGCCATCGGCAATCATGGCAATTCCCATCTCTCCGGAACCCAAGCCTTGGGCTTCTACTTCATAGGCCGATTTTCCGTTTGCATCATACAGCAGAGACACGCCCGCAAAGGCATAGCCAAAACATTTTCGCGAGCCGGTATACCGGTCATCTTCGTCGCCCAAATCGAATAATGCCGAACAACCGCACAGCGATGAAACCGCTTGCGCATCTGGAGAAAGGCTTTGATAAACATCCGCTCCCCCCATATCGATAACAAAAGAATAAGCGGACGCGGAATCGGCGCGTGCATAGGCGCCTTGATAGGTATCATCACCTCCGCAATCTAAAATCAATAACGGCGATTGCTCGTAGTCATGCACATCATCTTTCCCCCCCGACACGATGACATCGCCATAAGGAGTCGAAAGCAACAGCGGCGTAATGCCTTCGCTTACATCAGAAATTTTGCATTCTTTGCGGAACGCATCGAAAAAACGAAGCATTGCCCCGCTGGCATAGAAAATCGAGACCAAATCCGATTCTTGGATGATTCGCTGAAGAGCTCGAATCGTGGCCGGTTCCGCTCCAGATTCACGTTGCGCCGCTTCGATGGCATCAAGGCTCATAATCTCCGCAATAGAATCACGCCCCAACTGCATCCAAGGATCAAATTCTGCAATTCTTTTTAAAAAGGCATGCAAAAAAACTTTCAGCCAGTCCGGCATTGACTCAAACGCACTGCGCGCCTTTTGACGTTCAGAATCTGACAAGACAAGATTTTGTATTTGAAAGAGCCCTTCATAGGCTTCCATGAATTCCGAAATTTCAGGCGTCTTCTCAGGCCATACATATGGATCGATACCGATGCGGCGGTCAATCAAAATAGAAAGATTAAGAAAACACGTATCGATCTCATCGCTCGTTCCCGCAATGGTGTTTGCCAGCTGATAGACCACATCGGGCGCGGAAAGAGGATTTTGGTTCAGAACAAGTTGAAAAGGGAGAGGCTCGACAGCTGAAGAAAGCCGCCCCAGCGCAGCATCCAAAACGAGATCATCGGCCTCAAATCCGGCAGTTTGGCTGAGTTCGTTTCGAATGGCAGCTGGGAATGCAGGTGGATTTACTTCTTCGCACAACACACAATACGGAAGTAAGCCACAGATAATCACAACAGCCGAAATAGCGAAAACACGCTGCAAAATAGTCATCCCCCCGGTGATTCCAATCCATAAAAAGCCGATAGATCGGTGGCATTCTCCTTCAATTCTCGGCCGTAACGGCGTTTCGTGTCGTCTGGTCGGTAAAAAAGATATTCTTCAAAACTTGCAGATCGTTCTTGATCGAAGACCACGAACGATACGATTTCAGACGGTACCATAACTGGGAAGGCCGCAAATAAAAACGCCGATATGCATAACGCGTCAATTCCTGTAATCGCTCATTCGAAAGATGAGGATAAGAAATCATGCTCTTGCCTAACGGATTGATAGAATCTGAATCGCTCATCAACGTACCATTCGAACAAGCCTTGTCATAAAAAGGCGTCCCCTTGAATGGTGTTGCGACGGCAAACATTACATGATGCAGTTTTAAACGTTCCAACTCGGCGAGAGTGCGCAAAATGTCTTCCTCTGTCTCTTCCGCCGATGAACCGAACATAATATTGATCTTGGGCTCAATACCGTATCGTTGAAGCAAAGGCACGGCATCATAAAAAGTCTGTAAATCGAGACGCTTATCGATCAAATCCAAGAGTTTCTGGGACAGCGTTTCGATTCCGATATCAACACTAATACACCCGGAAGAAGACAAGGCTGCCACAATTTCTTCATCGTTTAAAAAATCCGGCCTGGAGAGGCATCCCCAATCCAACCCCAAATGTTTGATCCCCTCGCAAATCGCCAACGTTCTTTTCTTGGAAGACAAAAACTGGTCATCCATAACCATCACAGAATGATATCCGGCATCGCGAATAGCATGGAACTCGGCAATAACCCGTTCGGGGGTTGCATAAATCGCTTTGGGCTTTTTTCCGCCGCTCCAATCCCGGTATTCCATCTCGCGCGCAAAACTGACCGAATTGGGAACACAATAGGAACACGGAAACGGGCAACCCCGGCTTGCCAACATAGTCGCCACAGGTTGTCTCGGAAATTTCGCATTTAAAAAATGCTTGGAAAGCCTTTTTACAGTGGGATGGCCATGAAAATCAAACGGAAGTTCTTCAATCGATACAAATTCATGATCATGCGGATAGTGAACAATCTCTTGATCTTCAACGAGGCTAACACCATTCAAACTTCCGTCGCTCAAATAAGAAAGAATATTCTTTTCAGGCTCGCCTCGAAACACAACAACCCGCCCATTTGCGGCTTCTGCCCCGGCTCCGTTTAGATACTCCTCGGGAACACGCGATGGCTCCGGGCCATGAATCAAAATGGGGGCCTGAACAGTTTGCAGAAGCCGGGGCAGAATTCCTAAATCGACGCCTTTTGCAAGAACGACAGAATGCAGAATCAGCGCGCGGGGATTAAGGCTGGCAATTCTCTGTAAAAAGGCGTCTTCGCTCAGATCTTCAAGAACGCCATTAACGATTTCAGATTCAAAGCCATTCTTTTTTAGATAGGCCAACAAATAAAAATTAGCCAGATCCGGAAGCGGATAAAGCATATAGCTGCATCCCGCAAAACGTTCGGGGATATGCCTGCGGTCGCGTACCGGAGGTTCAATAAATACAATTGGTCCGATTTCCGCACCTGTCATGAACACGCTCCCGTCGATGCACTTAAATCAGCATCACGCCCACGCCGCAAACGGCTGGTGAAAATCGTTTTCCCTAAGGCAATCGCAGATTGGGTCAATCCTTTGATATATTTTGGCGAGGGGTGCCTTAAAATCCGGCCAGCATAATCCGCCAATGTTCGAGGGCGAAAATAGAAGGATCGTAAAATCTTCTTCTGCCAGTACTCCAAATCGCTCTCCGTGAATCCATGCGGCACAAAGATCGGATTCATTAGATTCATCTTCGTCCAATCTGCATCAAATGTCCCATACTCATTCGCATTCTCCGCCAAAGGCGAGCCGGGAAATGGCGTCATGCACGTCACACCGATATCCGAAAACGGCAAACGTTGTGTGAGACGTAATGTCGATTCTAAAGTTTCCTTTGTTTCCCGTGGATGGCCAACAATAAAGAAACCTTTGGCTGCAATCCCCGCAGCCCGTGTATTGCGGATGCCCTCTTCGATCTGCTCGATCGTCAGCCGTTTCGACTCATGATCTAAAATCTCTTGCGAACCGGTTTCCACACCATAACTGATATGCCAGCACCCCGCTTTTTTCATAACCGAAAGTAGATCCGGTTTTGCCAGGTTTACCCGGCTGTTGCAGGCCCACGTCATTCCCAAGTTGCGTTCAAGCAACAATTCGCAAAACCGCTCCACATTTTTGCGGTAAACCATAAATGTATCATCTTCGAACGTCACATCTCGAATGCCGAATGTCGTATGCAAATACTCAAACAATTCGGCCATATACTCGGCGGAATGAGAACGGATTTTCTGGCCAAATACACTCGTATCGCAAAAACTACACTCAAACGGGCACCCCCGCGAGCTGACAAAAGAGGTCGATGGAAGCCGCTTGACTTTAAAGAATCCCGGCGAATAGCGTTCCGGGAACCCACATAATAAATCCCAAGCGGGAAAAGGATTGGTATCCAAATCTTGAAAAGGTCCACGGGCCGGCGCACGGTGAATGTCTCCATCCGACGTACGGCACACAACTCCTTGCACTTCCTCAAAATCACGGTTACCCGCCTCAATTCGCTCTAATAGATCGAGAAGGGTTTCATCCCCTTCGTGGATCGCTGCAAGATCGAAGGCATCGCACCTGCTCAGGGTTTCTTCCGGAATAGCGGTCGCATGAGGCCCTCCGATAACCACGACTAAATCCGGCCATATCTCTTTGGCCGCTTGAGCAAAACGCGCTGCTGGAATTGTTGTCAGAGTTGTTGTCGTAAAGCCTATGCTTCGCGGCTCATGCTGCCGGAGACGCTCCATCGCCTCATCGGATCCCAATCCCTCTGCAGCGGCGTCAATTACGGCAACCTGATAGCCCTGTTCCCGGGCCTTCGCTGCCAAAATAAGCGATGCCAAGCACGGCGTACAATTCCCCGCAGGCGCAAGCGGGCCATAGCGCTCTTCCAGAGTCACTGGAGGCGTCATAAAGACCATCGTCGCGCGTTCTTGCGTGGAAATCTTCATTCGAGTGCTTGAAAACCCAAAACATCCCTATCGATGGCGCATTCGCCAAATGCCTAATTCTATTGAGACTACGCATTCAAATCTCCCCTTCCAAGTGCTGTGCCGTCCCACCTTTATGTTCCTGCACTTCACTTGGTAATTCTATCTTTCAGTTCCGCTTTGCAGATAGTGCGCATTTGGTAATCTCTGACTGTTCTGCCAAAATGTATCTTGTCCTATTGGCGCTGCTCGCATGTTCATGGATCCCCTTGATAAAATCGGCAAAGCATTTCGCACGGCAATACGCCGCCGGGCCGCGCATCCCCGCGAAATCCAAATTGAAATCACCAATCGCTGCAACTTCGCTTGCGAGATGTGTCCCCATACAAGTGGTGATATCCCCCCGGACGATTTCCCCCTGGAACTCCTAAACACATTGCTCCATGCCACTGCTCCAATTCCGAACGTCGTCCTAACCGGCTGGGGAGAACCGCTGATGCATCCTCAAATCCTCGAAATCATTGATGCCATACATGAGCATTGGCCTCTTTCTGCCATCCGTTTCACGACCAATGGATTGCTGCTTAAAGACGAAATGCTCCAATCCTTGCTAAAACGCTCCTTGGTCGGTCTTACAATTTCAATGGATTTATGGCCTCAGCTTGAACTGAAAAACCGTGCTCTTTTTCATCACCTCCATCCCCCATCTCAAAAAGTAATTACAAACATAAAAAACCTGGGCAAACAGCGAGATCGGCAAAGCATTAGCGGCCTGCGCCTTCAGGCGGTCGCCTTGCCTGATATTGAGAACCATACACGGAAGATCATTGGCCTCGCCGCAGAAACCGGTGCCGATGAGGTAAACCTCGTCCGGCTCATCGTCGAGCCGAAGGACAAAGATTTGCGCCCGCCTTGGCCGCAAGAACAGGAATTACTGGCAGATTTAATTCATTTCGGTGCGGAAATGGGTGTAAAGATTAATACGCTCAATCGCCAGCCGTTATGGCTGCGCACGATACGCAGGAATGAAGACTACTGCTTAAAAACTGACGATTCGGTATACGTCACAACCTCCGGCGAGGTTACACCATGCTGCAATCTGCGCGAATTCGCTTTGGGAAATTTGAACCAAACCGAGGGAAATCTTCAGACAATTTGGGAAAATCCCAAGTGGAATAACTTCTTTCACAACCAGCGCCCCGTATGCATGGGCTGTGATGCTCTCGCCCACCCTTATCTAGATGCACCGGATAGCAAGTAATCCACTCTATCGGAGCCCCTCCTACAAATAAAGTCATTCAGTTTTAATCATCGATTCATAATTTCTAAAAACTCAATTGAAGGAAAATTGTCCGGGATATTCGCCGGTGGCGGGGTGTCTCGGACATCAATCAGATCGGTGGCATACATACGCACTTCAACCTCACCCTGACTTGTGACACGGCGCACAAGATAGCGTGTTTGACACCCGGGAAGATCCATCTCTTCATCCGGCAATGCAAAGATTTTTAGACCGACAATCTCCCCGACATACGCGTTGCGAGGTCTGAACTCCCGCGCTCCCCACCCATAAGGCTTCCCGTATGCATGCTTACCGACGCCCTCACGGAGTCTTTTAACAGTTTTGTATTGCGTAGCTCCGCCGATGGCCAGTATGACAACCAATAATAAAACGGCTATACCCCATAGACTGCGGCGGGGAAGTTCAATGCTCATCGCCGATCTCCCGCGATGAAACAAGAAGCCAACCTAGCGATGCCCCAATTAGGCATCCCGCCACATTCAATAAGATATCGTTGAGATCCATCACACGGCTCGGGATAAAAGCCTGAATCGTCTCATCGAAGATTCCGCCCAACAAAGACAGAGCAAGCGCCCAGCCCCAACGCCCGCCTAAAGCCCAATAGAGAATCAAATATAAGCCGGCAAATTCCGGATAATGAAAATACTCGCTCACCAATAGCACATGCGTTGAAGAGCATAAATATAGAACAAACGCAGTGCAGGCAATCAGGCCGAGTCCCGCAAATGACCAAGTTCGTTGCCGGAATTTACGCACCAAAAGGCCTGCAACAACGATTGCACTGAGTATTCCCACAACCGCAGCGATTCGGTTAAACGGCTTCCATCCATACTGCCCAACCCATTTGGATACCCAGCCGCTTACTGTTGAGGCAAAACAAACACAGGCCACAAAATACGCACCCGCAACCAGCAACCGCCAATGCGCCCAAAATCCGCCTCGCGGTTTAGAATCGTCAGATTCAGCCTCCAGGGGATTCTCAACCGCGTCATTTATTTCGTCCATTGATGCATTCCCTATAAACTCTGAGCAGCTTCTTGGCCGCCTCGTCCCAGTCGAAACGTTTCGCTTGTTCAACACGAGCCAAACGCGCGGTTTTGCTGTCTTCAAGTAATCCTTCCCGGATACCGCGCGCGATATCACCGGCATCGTAGGGATCTACATAAATGGCGGATTCCCCTCCAACTTCAGGCAACGATGACGAATTAGAGGCAACAACCGGTGTGCCGCAGGCTAAAGATTCGGCAACCGGAAAACCGAATCCTTCATAAAGCGATACGCAGATTGTGCAAGAGGCGCATTGATAGAGTGCTGGAAGATCCGCGCGCGGCACATGCCCCAGAAAAAGAACACGATCGCCAATCCCCAACTGCTGGATGCGTTCCTGTAGATGTTCGGAGCGATAATCCGAAACACCCGCAATCACCAATTGCTGCTCTTTGTTATCATTCTCACGTATAAAACGGTGAAAGGCGCAGATGAGCCGGTCCACATTTCTACGCGGGCTAAGGCTGGCCACAACCAGACAATACTCGGCTTGAATCCCATAGCGTATTTGCAAATCGGCAAGAGCGGATAATCGCTCTTTATTATGAAGAGGACAAAATCGATCCCGGTCAATTCCGTTATAAATCGTAACAGTCTTGTCCGCCACAGCAGGGAAAAAACGGTGCAGATCCGAACGTGTCGCTTCCGACACGCAGACAATCCGGTCGGCGCGCCGTAACGCCATAGGGAATAAAACCCGAAACGCCAACGCATTCTTTCTTTCGACCGTGTCAGGAAAAAGCAGCGGGATAATATCGTGCACTGTTAAAACATATGGGCATGGCCTCGAGAACAACGGCAGGCTGATGTTGTCCACACTATGAAAGAGATCGAGCGAATGCTCTTTCAAATAACGCGGAAGAAACGTACTGGCCCAAACCAACCGCCTTTTTATGGTTGTTGATACGCACGTCACCCCTTCGGGAAATACAAAATCCTTGGACTCCCGGTTCTTGTCGATTGCTGAAAAGGTGGGCAGTTCCCGAGGCAAATCATTTGCCAATAGATGCCACAAGGATCCCTTATCGTTGCGCAAAAGCGCGCGCAACAAACCATCGGTATAGGTCCCAAAGCCGATATCCGTATACAAAAAACTGATATCTAACGCGTATGCAGTCACACGGTCCTCTTGTCTTTAGAACGTCTATACCTTAACCGATAACTTAGCCGGTCAAACCCCGGACAATCTCAACAAAGATATCGTCGAGACTTTTCGTAATATCCCAATTCGGGTAGTGCTGCCGCAGTTTTGAAAGATCCGAAATATAACAAATATGATCCCCTTCACGGTTCTGCTCGACATACTCGTAATTCATTTTCTTGCCGGTAACCGCTTCAACACGTTCAAACGCTTCTAAAATCGAGCAGGAATTACCGCGTCCCCCGCCGATATTATAAACCTCACCGCAACGGGGAGCTTTGGCGATCTCTTCAATCGCGCGTGCAACATCGAAAGAATGGATATTGTCGCGTACTTGCTTGCCTTTATAGCCAAATACCCGGTAAAGGCCCCCGGCCACATTCACTTTAATGAGATAACTCAAAAAACCGTGCAATTCCACACCGGAATGATTCGGGCCGGTAAGACAACCGCCGCGCAGACACGTCGTTTTCATGCCGAAATAGCGGCCGTATTCTTGTACCATGATATCGGCAGCGGCTTTGGATGCACCAAAGATGCTGTGCTTTGAGCGGTCCAGACGCATCGTCTCCGAAATCCCATCCCAATCTTCTTTGCGGGCGTATTCCCAACGCTTTTCTTGTTCCTCGAATGGAATCTCGTTGGGGGCGTCTCCGTAAACCTTATTTGTGCTCATATGCACAAACACGGCATCGGGGCGGTGTCGCCGCGTCCCCTCAAGCAGATTCAGGGTTCCCACAGCATTGACATCGAAATCATCAAAAGGGCGGTCTTTCGCGAGATCGTGTGATGGTTGTGCGGCACAATGCACAATCAGATCGAATGGCTCTCGCTCAAGCAATCCAAGCACGGCTTCCCGGTTGCGAATATCCAATTCAAGATGCTGAAACTGCTTGGTTGCAGCCTTCAGACGGTTCAGGTTCCAACTCGTATCCCCTTTGGGACCGAAAAAGTCCGCGCGCATATTGTTGTCGACTCCGGTTACGGAGTGATCTCGACTGTCAAAATACTCGACAACTTCCGACCCGATTAATCCGCTTGAACCGGTCACAAGAATCTTCATCAGCAAACTCCAAATTTCGTTCCCATGAATTAAAGGAAAGAGGAATAATCTGCACACAATGTGAACGTAACTGCAAATCTTACGGCCTTGGACGAACCCGTGAAAGGTTGAAAACAAGCCATTTCCGCAACTCAACTTGTCAACCACCGGCCATCAAGCAGAACCATTGCTGCAAAAATCGGAAATCCGTTCAAATAAATCCCTAAACCGGGAAGGCAATATGGGATAGGACCATTGCATACAATAAATGAGCTGGCATAGAGTGATCGGCCTTGTATACGCCATTGAGCATTTCTACGCTCAATGCCGGGTAGGCACTATGCAGTTCCAATGCCGTACAGCATGATACGTTTGACCGGAGACTTCTAATGATTATCACGATGGAGCCGGGCTCCACAAAAGAACAGATTCAGCAGGTTGAAAAATTCATCGTTTCAGTTGGCTATACGAGCCATCCCATTTACGGCACAAACCTCACGGTTTTGGCCGCCGTGGGTGATGAACGTGAAAAACCGGGGATTGCCGAGAGAGTGCGCGGCTTCGCCAGCGTCCAAAAAGTCGAACTCATCCTGCCACCTTACAAACTCGTATCACGGCGGCCGGGCCCCGGTGTCACACGGGAACAAACAGTCGTCAAAATTGAAATTGAGTGGAAAGATGGAAAGAACACAGTTTCCATCGGCGGAGGAACCTGCATCGTCATGGCTGGCCCGTGTTCAGTGGAAGACCGGGAGCAGATCATTACCACGGCTAAAATCGCCCAAAGGCACGGTGCCAGTATGCTCCGTGGCGGCGCATTCAAACCCCGGACATCTCCATACAGTTTTCAGGGTTTGGAAGAAGAAGGCCTTAAATACCTTGCCGAAGCCCGTCATGAAACCGGCTTGCCTGTTGTGACCGAACTCATGGATCAGCACCACATTGAATTGCTGGATCGATATGCGGACATGATTCAGATCGGCGCCCGTAATATGCAAAACTTCACATTGCTCAAATCTTTGGGCCAAACTCAAAAAGCCGTTCTGCTCAAGCGGGGAATGTCTTCCACTCTGGATGAATGGCTTATGTCAGCCGAATACATCTTGGCGCAGGGCAACAGCAACGTAATTCTCTGCGAAAGAGGCATACGCACATTTGAGAATGCCTATCGCAATACGCTGGATCTAAACGCCATTCCGAAATTGCGGAGCCTTACACATCTTCCGATCATTGTAGATCCCAGTCATGGAACCGGTGCTTGGGATATGGTTATTCCTATGGCCAAAGCAGGATTGGCTTGCGGTGCGGATGGCCTCATGATCGAAATTCATCCCGACCCGGAAAATGCTTTTTCGGATGGCGCTCAGTCATTAACAGAAAAGACCTTTTCAAAGCTGATGGAAGAAATTCAGCCCATCGCCCGTGCGGTCGGTAAAACGCCAGTTTGGTCATCATAAGATTTTCCACATGGCTGCTTCCAGCCATAAGAGAATTGCTTTTCATGCACTGTTGAACCGGATATCGTCGATCTTAGAGTGCCAAGGCCCATGATCTATCTGGACCATAATGCTACATCTCCGCTTCGGCCCCAGGTTCGGGAAACCATGGTGGAATGCCTAGCGGAGAACTATGGCAATCCGGCAAGTCAACACGCTTTGGGACGCAAAGCCTGGAATATCGTCGAAGAAGCGCGTGAGTCGATAGCAAGTCTTTTGGGAGCCAATCCTTCTGAGATTGTCTTTACGAGCGGCGGAACCGAATCCAACCACTTAGCGCTTTTCGGAACGTTCTATGCAGACATCGAACACCAGCGGAAAATAGTCATATCTCAGGCAGAGCATCCCTCGGTGCATGAAGCGTTTAATTTGCTTCGAGATAGAGGAGCAGCGGGTGAATATGTGCTCGTCGATAAAGAGGCCCGTATCGACCTGCCGCATCTTGAAAGTCTCCTCCAAACAAATAACACAATTCTCTCAATCCAAGGCGCGAATCATGAAACCGGGACAATCCAGCCTTTGGCAGAAGCGGTCCGTCTGGCAAAAGAACGAGGAGCAATCGTGCATAGTGATCTTGTGCAATGGATTGGAAAACTTCCCTTTAGCGTCGCAGATTCGGGCATTGACCTGGCAAGTGTGGCGCCCCACAAATTCGGAGGTCCCAAAGGCATTGGAATCTTATTCATCCGCAAAGGAACAAAGTGGAAAAGTGGAATTCCCGGCGCTCAAGAAGAAGGTCGTCGAGGGGGAACACCTGATGTGGCCGCGATTGCCGGTGCGGGTGTCGCCGCCAGACTGTTGATCCAGGAAAGTTCACACGTCGCAGACGTGGCGCTCCTACGTGACGAATTATGGAGAGGCATGGCCCAACTGCCCGGTGTGATTAGATTCTCTCCCGAATTTGGAATCCTTCCTAATACATTGATGATTGGGATTGACACTTGGAATGCTGACCGACTGGTCGCGGCATTGGATCGTGCAGGATTGGCTGTCTCAGCCGGATCGGCATGTTCATCGGGAGCGGGGCGTCCGTCTCCGGTTTTGCTGGCTATGGATTATCATGAGGAAATTGCCAGAAAGGGTGTCCGCTTGAGTTTGGGTTGGAATACAACACACAATGAAATAATTGAGGCGATCCGCATCTTTTCGCAAGTAGCAGTCTCCTCGAATGGCTAACCTGAATCCCTGCAACCCGCTAAGGTCAAATTCTCTCGCCTTCATGGCCTGAGAGCATGTAAACAAAAATAAACATTTTTAATCTGTTTCGATCAGACAATAGACAATGCGAATTACCGCTGGAATCTATAAAGGGCGTAAGTTGAACGTTCCCAAAGGATTAACAGTTCGCCCAACAACAGACTACATGCGCCAGGCGCTTTTCAATATTCTCGGAGATGCGGTCCAAGGCGCCAAGTTAATGGACTTATTCGCGGGAACAGGCGCAATAGGCATCGAGGCTCTTTCCCGCGGTGCGGAACACGTCACTTTCGTCGAACGTAACCGTAAAGTAATCAGCATATTAAAGAGAAATTTGGAAACTCTCGAAATTCCCCAAAAAGCCTATGCAATTTGGGCCAAAGATGTATCGGCATTACGCCCGAGCCAAGCCGTATGGGATATCCTATTCGCGGATCCACCTTATGATGTGCTAAACTTCGATCTCGCACCGCTTGCTGAGAGCATTGGTAATCCCCAGGCTCTACTCGTGGTGGAACACAGTGCCAAAAATCCACCGGAAGAATCGGATGTCATGCTTGTTGATCGGCGTGTTTACGGGCAGAGCTGTCTTTCTTTTTATCGATTCAACCGGGATTAGCAGGGACATAATTTGCCCGGAGAGGGTCAAATGGCCTATTCTGCCCGCTGTTCTTCGCGCTGTGCGTTTCTCTTAAGGATTCCATGCCATGAAGCATAGCGCGATATATCCTGGCAGTTTCGACCCTGTGACCCTTGGCCATCTCGATCTGATCGAGCGTGGCGCGGGTTTGTTTAACCGTTTGGTGGTTGCCGTTGCTGCCAATCCGAGTAAGGCTCCGCTTTTCACATTGTCGGAACGGATTGAGATGCTGGAGTCCGTCATTGGGCATCTCAATAACGTCGAGGTCCGAAAGTTCGATGGATTGATGGTCGAATTTGCCAGGGCCAACGGTATCGGCATTGTGCTTCGGGGTTTGCGGGCAATGCTCGATTTTGAATACGAACTCGATATGACTTTAACAAACCGGCAACTTGCGCCGGATATAGAAACCATGTTTTTGATGCCAAATTTGCAGTACACATTCCTTCGTTCGAGCCTGGTGAAAAACGTCGCCAGCCTTGGTGGCGATCTAAAGCCGTTTGTGCCGAAGACCCTTGTCGAACGTGTTATGCAACGCTGCAAAGATCAGAATGGAGTTTCCTAATGGCTCATCCTAAGCACCGCAAATCCAAGTCGAAGACACGGATGAAGAGAAGCCATCATGCCCTCACCGCCCCGCGCGTAATTGAATGCGCGAATTGCGGCGATATGCATTTGCCTCACCGCATTTGCCCGGCGTGTGGTTACTATCGGGATGCGAAACGAGTCGCCGGTTCTGAGGCGTAAGCGCTGATGGCCCGCGTCGTACTCGACGCTATGGGGGGTGATAGTGCCCCGGATGTAATCATCGAGGGGGTGCGCATTTTCCGGCAGGAAGATGACACTACTGAGATATTTTTAACCGGTCCCATCGAACGTCTGGAACCGGCCACAAAAGATATCAAATGTACACTTGTGCCCGCATCCGAGGTGGTGGGGATGCATGAATCCCCCTCCGCAGCAGTCAAAACAAAGCGTGATTCGTCCATCGCCAAAGGCATTGGCCTTGTCAAAGAGAATCAAGCCGATGCATTTGTGACAATGGGCAATTCAGGCGCAGCGATTGCCTTTGCATTATTTCAACTTGGACGGCTACCGGGCGTGAGTCGTCCAGGTTTAATGACTCCGATGCCCAGCAAGGCCGGACGTACTCTGGTCTGCGATGTGGGTGCTGTCGTTGATTGCAAACCTGAGCATTTGCTTCACTTCGCTGTATTGGTTTCCGTCTATTCGTCAGAGGTTTATCAAACCAAGAATCCTCGAGTTGGCCTGCTCTCAATCGGCGAAGAAAGATCCAAAGGCAACGAACTGACCAACGGTGCGTACACGTTATTGGAAAAAAGTGGATTGAATTTCATCGGATATGTTGAAGGCAACGATATTGCCGGCGGCAAAGCCGATGTAGTTATATGCGATGGATTTGTCGGCAATGTAATTCTCAAATTCGGGGAAGGCATTGTTGATTATGTCTTTGCGGCATTGCGCCAGAGCCTTCGCCATGTGTTAGAAGAAAGCCACGCAGATGCCGAAACCAGTAAGCAAAGAAGTGATTTCTTCAAGTCGGTTGTTTCAAGTGTTGATTATGCTGAGATCGGTTGCGCGCCCTTAATGGGAGTCAATGGTCTCTGCTTTGTGGGGCATGGCCGCAGTCAGCCGCGAGCAGTGGCAAATGCAATCCGAACCGCCCGTAACGCGGCGGCGCATCGATCCGTAATTGAGCGGCAGCGTGATACGATCCAAGAGGTTCTAGCCAGGATCGAAAAATCGCCACCCGTATTGGCCTAATTCCGTATGGCCTACACCCGAATAACAAACAGGTGGAATTGAAATAACGATTCTGCCCGAATCGTCTCTGTAAGGGAGTTCGTTGCAAAAATGATGAAAGCGTATATTACGGCGACCGGCATGGCCGTTCCCGAAAAAGTACTTACAAATAATGATCTTTCTGAACTCGTCGAAACAAGTGACGAATGGATTCGTACAAGAACGGGAATGGTGCAGCGTCATGTGACGCAAAACGGCGAAGCCTCATCCGATCTCGCGCTGCTTGCTTCACAGCAAGCCCTAAAAGAGGCTGGTCTCACACCAAATGATCTGGATGCCATTATCGTCGCAACGATTACTCCCGATTATATTTTCCCCAGCACGGCGTGCGTATTGCAAAGCAAACTCGGTATCCATAGCTGCGCGGCCTTTGATATATCCGCGGCTTGTACTGGATTCATATACGCCCTCTCTACCGCCAATGGATTTATCGCATCGGGAATGTTCAAGCGAATTCTCGTCGTCGGCGTCGACGTTTTAACAAAAACAGTCGACTGGAAAGACCGTGGAACGGCTGTTTTATTTGGAGATGGCGCAGGCGCGGCGATTGTCGAAGGCTCTGAAACAAAAGGCGTAATCGCATCGGCTCTGCATGCCAATGGCGATCACGTAGAACTCCTCTATCAACCCGCCGGAGGATCGCGTACACCGATGTGCCATGAAGCAATTGACCGTGGCGATCAATATATTGTGGTTAAAGGAAGAGAAATCTACCGCCACGCAACGGTATGTATGCCCGAAGCGGTAATGGAAGTACTCGCTTCATGTGGTAAAGAAAAAGAAGAGGTAGATCTTATTATTCCGCACCAAGCCAATATGCGTATAATCGAAGCCGTTGCTCAACGTCTCGGTATTCCGCTCGAGAAGTTTTATATTAACATTCAAAAATATGCCAATACTTCGGCGGCGACTGTGCCTATGGCTATTCATGAAGCACGCCATGACGGCACGATAAAAGATGGCGACCTTGTTGGGCTTTGCTCGTTTGGTGCGGGCCTGACTTGGGGTGCAAACCTGCTCCAATTCTAACGCCGCATTTTCCTTGGAAGAAAAGAGCATTTGATCTCCACAAGGAGTTGTTTAATGAAGACCCTTATTCTTTGTCCGGGACAAGGCGCGCAAACTGTGGGAATGGCAAAAGAGCTTATTGAGTCTGGTGCCGGTTCCGCCAAAATGTTTGAACGTGCAACAGAAATTCTCGGTTGGGATATCGCCAAACTCTGCATCGAAGGTCCGGCTGAAGAACTCAATCGCACTGACCGCACACAGCCCGCGCTTTATATGCACTCATGCGCCGCAATTGACAAACTTCAAACAGCTGGATTGGCTTGGGAAATGGCGGCAGGCCATAGCGCAGGCGAATATGCCGCCCTATATGCATTAAAAGCCTGGTCATTTGAAGAAGGCTTAGAAGTCATTGCCGAAAGAGCCAGACTTATGCACACCGCCGGACAAGAATGCGGCGGAACAATGGCCGTTAGCCTGGGCCTGCATCCGGATAAGGTCAAAGAAGTCTGCGAAGCCATCGAAGATATCGTTGTGTTGGCCAATCGTAACGCCCCCAATCAGGGTGTAATTAGCGGAACACAAAAAGGCGTCGAAAACGCCGTTAATGCTCTCAAAGAAGCAGGAGCGAAACGAGTTTTACCTCTAAAGGTCAGCGGAGCTTTTCACTCTCCACTGATGCAGTCTGCAAGAACCAAATTTGAAGAATTCCTCGCGGCGAGACCGGCCGATGCGTTGTCTTCTCCGGAAGGTATTTGGATATCCAACCGCACAGGGAAACCGGAATCCGATCCGGCAATTATTCGAGAAAGCCTTGCCGCCCAACTGACTTCACCTGTTCATTGGCTCGAAACTGTAGACTGGCTCAAATCTCAAACGCCATTACGCTGTATTGAGGCTGGACCGGGTAATGTACTTCGCGGCTTGTTGAAAACAAATCAGGCCGATATACCTGGCTGGGGGGCCGCAACACCGGAAGAAATCGAAAGCGTAAAGAGTGAGGTGCTATTATGAGTTTGGAAGGTCGTGTTGCTTTTGTGACCGGTGGTGCCCGGGGGATTGGCGAGGCGATTGTACGCCGTTTAACCGCGCTTGGGGCGCGGGTCATGTTTACTGACCGCAATGAAGAACGAGTAGAAATACTCGGGCAGAATTATTTCGACCACGTCGCTGCTCAAGTGGCAGATATTACAATCCCCGATCAGGTGGATGCGGCCCTCAAAGCTTGCGTTGATCGTTTCGGGAAACTCGACATCCTGGTTAACAATGCCGGCATTACACGTGACGGCCTATTAATGCGCATGAAAGAAGACGATTGGGACTCGGTCCTAACAACCAATCTCAAATCATGTTACTTAAGTTGTAAAGCTGCGTTCCGTTATATTTCCAAGTCAAAAGCGGGACGAATCGTCAATATGGCTTCAGTCATTGGGATTACCGGAAATGCCGGACAAGCCAACTACGCGGCCAGCAAGGCCGGTGTGATTGGATTGACAAAATCAGTCGCAAAAGAACTGGCTCCCAGAGGTGTCACAGTCAATGCCATCGCTCCCGGTTTTATTGCCACAGATATGACCGCAGCCCTAAAAGACGAAGTCCAACAGGAAATTCTGAGCCGTGTCCCCTTGGCCCGGTATGGAAAACCTGATGAAGTGGCGGCCTTGGTGGCCTTCCTCGCCAGTGATGAAGCAGCCTATATTACCGGGCAGGTCTTCACCATCGATGGTGGTCTGGCCATATGACAAATATAAAACTAACTTTATGGTATGCTCACCCGGGAACGGAGAGCTCATAAAGATTTCAAGGAGGTAGCGTTCCGTGAGCGCCGATATTGAAGCCAAAGTAAAGTCGATCATTGTTGAAAAACTGCGCGTCGACGAAGCTGAAGTCACACCTGAAAAGAACTTTACTCGCGACCTTGGTGCCGATTCATTGGATACCGTTGAATTGGTGATGGAATTCGAGGAACAGTTCGAAATCGATGAAATTCCTGAAGAGGAAGCCGAGAAGATTCAGACAGTTGGTGATGCCATCAACTATCTAAAGGAGAAACTCGGCGAATAAGCGGCCGCCAAAATCGGTCTCTTAAAACATCGTTTCAATTTCTTAACACGTAGCCGGTGCGGGCATCGCCCCCGCCGGTTTGTTATGCTAGAAAAGTTGGGGACTCCGCAGTTCCAACTGCGATTGTGTTGATTCACTTCAATTCAAGAATCAACACAGAATGATGGAACGGCAGGCGCAAACGGTTACAGGTAAATCTCCATGTGAAAGTCACCTGTCCGGTTCGTGCGCCGTTTCTTTAAAATCATTCATAGAAACAGCCTCATGCAGAGGTAATGTCGATTCGCAATTTCATTTAGGAACTGCCGAGTTTCTCGGCAAACAAAACGTAAGGCGGCATTCAGGCTGGCAATGATCCGTATGTCGTGCGGAGTCCGGGTCAATGACCGGTTTGCCTCAAAATCCTGAAAAGGCCTTATCAGAGTTGAAGAGGAAAGCATGTCACGTCGCGTTGTTATCACAAGCATGGGTGCTGTAACTCCACTGGGAATCGGAGTGGATACGTTTTGGGCGAATTTAAAAGAGGGGAAAAGCGGTGCGGGCCCCATCACGTATTTCGATATTGAAAAATTTTCTTCAAAAATCGGTGCCCAAGTAAAGGATTTCGATCCGACACAATGGCTGGATGAAAAAGAAGCCGATAACAAAGATCCTTTCGTCACCTACGCTATCGCATCCGCTCAACTTGCCTTCGATCGTAGCGGATTAGACTTTGAAAAAGTGGACCGAACTCGCATCGGTGTCGTCATGGGTACCGGAATCGGCGGGATTCAGACCATTGAGAAACAAAAAGAGGTCTACGATGCCCGTGGACCGCGACGAATTCGGCCCTATTTCATTCCGATGTTGATCGGAAATATGGGGGCCGGTGAGATTTCGATGCGTTTCGGGCTCCAAGGTCCGAATTTGGCGGTCATGTCGGCATGTGCGACAGGCAATAACGCAATTGGCGATGCGTTCCGGTTGATTCAGAATAACAAAGCCGATGTCATTATTGCCGGTGGCACAGAAGCAGCCATTACACCACTTGGATTCGGTGGTTTCGCATCGATGAAGGCGCTTACAACTCGCAATGACGAACCGGAAAAAGCCAGCCGTCCTTTCGACGTTGACCGGGATGGTTTCCTTATGGGTGAAGGCGCTGGAGCCTTGTTGCTCGAGACCGAAGAGCACGCCAAAGCCCGGGGCGCTGAAATTCTTGCTGAGATTGTCGGATATGGAATGACAGCTGACGCGTATCACATGACCCAGCCTTCACCAGGTGGACGCGGGGCCATGGAAGCCATGCGCCTGGCGCTTGCAGATGCGCACTTGGATCCCAGTGACATCGACTACATCAACACCCACGGTACAGCCACACCCACCGGCGACATTGCCGAACTCCAGGCGATTCAGACTCTATTCGGAGACCATGCTCAGAATGGGCTTCTGGTCAGTTCGACCAAATCCATGACCGGGCATCTCCTGGGTGCAGCGGGAGCCGTTGAGTCCATCGCTTGTATTTCGGCGATTAGAGAAGGCATTGTCCCGCCGACAATCAACCTCGACAACCCAGAGCCCGACTACAAGATCGACCTCATTCCCCATCATGCTCGGGAAGCTAAAATTAAAACCGCAATTAACAATTCCTTCGGTTTTGGTGGACATAACGCGGTTTTGATCTTTAAGGCTTATGAAGACTGATCGGGTATTGGCTGACTACCCAGACATGTTCCTAAAACGCTGAATTCCAAACGAACACATTTGCGGACAGGAATGCTGTCCGCAAATGTGTCGAGATGACCGAATATCCCTTCAGCATCGGTTCAACAAAGATCATGCTCTTTGATTGTCATGAATACTTTCACCCTTGCAGCATGCCTTAATCGTCAACATGTAATCGACTTGTCGGCCACAAACAAAGCTGACGCTTTGAACGAGCTTGTGGACATCATCGCCGATGCCCCTCAAATCGGCGATTTGGCCGTCTTTCGCGAGGCCATTGCCGAACGCGAGAGAATAATGTCAACCGGTATCGGCTTAGGGCTGGCTCTACCTCATGTCAAAATTCCCGAGGTCCTGGGATTCATTAGCGCTATTGGACGCAGCAAAGCCGGTATTGAGTTTGACGCCTTGGATGGCAAGCCTGTCCAGCTCATTGTCATGATCGCTGCTCCCCAAAGCCAGCATCGTCATTTTCTAAAAGTAATTGCGCATGTCTCAAAACTATTGAAGAACGAAAGTCTGAGACAGCAATTACTAGAGGCTCCCACACCTTCGGAACTATACGATACGCTGATGGAAGCCGAAAAAACGCAACTCAAATAGCAGACACGCCAAAACGAGAAAACATCCTGCAACCCAAAGGCTAAGCGTGCCTCCCCACATGAGCCCCACTGCATAAAATGTTTTTTTCATCTTCCCTTTATCCGGAGCATTCTGTCACGCATTCTTGCAGGAGATCAAATGGCAGAAAATAACCGCATAAAAATGGCGCTCCCGCATCAACCGGACAAAGCCCGCTTTGTAAAGAACGGTTTTAACGATATCGCGGAAACCTATGACCGCCTGAACGATTTCATGACGTTTGGAATGCATCGCAGTTGGAAACGGGAGGTTTTGCGGTTAGCCGCCTTGCAACCTGGCGAATCGGTCTTGGATATTTGCACCGGAACCGGCGATCTTGCCTATCTCGCCGCAAAACAAGCCGGTCCCCAAGGCGATGTAACCGCAATCGACTTTGCCGCTGAAATGCTGAAAGTTGCAGCCGCGCGAGAGGGGTGGCCAAGAGATTCCAATCTCCAATCTCCCAATTGGACACGAGCCGATGCAACTGCGCTCCCCTTCCCCGATGGCCGCTTCAATCTTGTCACCGTCGGTTATGGGCTGCGCAATGTCGCCAATCTGCCCGCCGCCCTACAGGAAATACGACGTGTTCTAGCCAAAGGAGGCCGTTTTGTCTCGCTGGATTGTTGTGAGCCGCCCAATCCCATAATTCGTATGGGTTATCGGCTTCACGCCTTCACCGTGATCCCACTGCTTGGACGAATTATTTCCGGCAACACTGAAATGTACCGTTATCTACCTGCCTCAGCCGCTGTTTTTGAAGATCCTAGACGATTGGAGCAACTTCTTCGCAAGAATGGGTTCATATATACGGAAAGTCATCTCAGGCTATGGGGCTCTTCCGCAATTGTTCTTGGAAAGGTAGACGGATGATCGAACACACCCGCCACCTTCACCCTCCGTACCCACCCCGATAAATTCCCTATCTATATCAGTTACCGGCTACTGACATGCTACGCCAACTCCGCATACAGAATATTCTCCTAATCGATCATGCCGTGCTCGATTTCGGCCCGGGCCTGACTGTTATTTCAGGAGAGACCGGCGCAGGGAAATCGATCCTTCTGGCAGCGCTGGGACTCGTGCTGGGCGACCGGGCATCCAGCGAACTCATCGGGCCTTGGGACAAAGAAGCATCTGTAGAAGCCACATTCGAACTTCCGCCTGAGAGCCCGGTCTTCCCGGAAATTATGGACTGTCTTCGTGAAGCAGGACTGGATAATGAGGATGGCGTCGTTGTGATCCGTAGAGTGCTTAGCGCCAATGGACGCAGCCGGGCTTATATCAATAATGGCGTAGCACTTCAAAAATTGTTGGCCCAAGTTGCGGCCATGCTCGTTGACCTGCATGGGCAGCATGAACATCAATCTTTGCTGCGGACAGAAACTTACGCGGGTCTGATCGATCATGGTTTGTCCTCCAAAATTCTTCAGGGATACGCTCAATCGTTTGAAAACTGGCGGTCAATAACCACCCGTATCCGGCAGCTTGAGGCCGATGAACGTGAACGCCGCAGAAAAGAAGATCTCATCTCTTATCAAATCCAAGAAATTGATGAGGCCGCCCTGGAGCTGGGTGAAGACGAGAAAATCGAACATCGGCTCACACAATGCCGCCATGCCGAATCAATCCGTGCGGCACTCGCCGAAGTAGATAGAAGAATGCACGGCGACGGAGATCGAGGAGGCATTCTCGATGATCTTGCGGTGCTTGAGCGTAAATTGGCGGAAGCGGTCAAACTGGATACGCAATTGCAAACCGTGGCGGATGCATGGTCGGGAATTGTAACCCAACTGGAGGAATTCACTCGCGATCTGGAAAGCCACAGCGGCGAAATTGATGAAAGCCCCGAACGCCTGGAGGAACTCGAAGAACGGCATTTCCTAATTAATGCATTAAAGCGCAAGTACGGAGCACATATAGAAGACATCTTGGAATACCGAGACCAACAGGCCGCTGAGTTGAAATCGATTACCGGCGATGAGCAAGAAATAGAAGAGTTAAGGAAAAAACGCCCGAAAGCGGAAAAAGAACTCGCGGATGCCTGCGTTTCGCTTCACAAAGCTCGTGAAAAGGCGGGCAAAGCAATTGCCAAAGATGTTGAAAAGCACCTCCACAATTTGGGCATGGAACGAGCCAGATTCGAAATCCTTGTGGATTTGCGTGAGGATTCCGAGGGCATATCCATTCCCGGTGAATCAGGCAGTTCGATAAAAATCAAACCGGGTTCCAAAGGACCGGATCGGATCGCATTCCGGCTCTCGACAATCCCCGGACGGCCTTTGGCTGATTTGCGCGATGTTGCATCGGGGGGTGAGGTCTCGCGGATTATGCTCGCACTCAAGTCTGTCCTGGGACGCGCTGATGCCGTGCCGACGATGGTCTTTGATGAAATCGATACGGGGATCGGCGGAAGGATGGCCGAAGTTGTGGCCGACCGACTCGCCGAACTGGCAAAGGGTGAGCAAATTATCTGTATAACACACTTGGCTCAGATTGCCGTGCGTGCGGAGGCCAACCTGGCTGTAGATAAAATTGAGCGAGATCAGGGACTTGTAACCGTAATCCGGCAGCTCAAAGGCAAAGATCGGGAACGCGAAATTCTCCGTATGATCGGCGGGGATGAAGATTCAAAATCCTCGCAACAATACGTCCGCGAGATGCTCAAACAGGCCCGAAAATAGGCTGAAACATCAACTCGAAAAGTGCCGATTAAACATTTACAATAAAAACCTCGCGGTAGATGTTCTGCGACATGTGGCCATCTATTCAATAATGATCGGGAGAAAAAATAATGCGCAAATCCGTATTTGCATTAGCAATTATCGTTCTGGGCTGCTTCGCTGTTTCTGTTTTTGCCGAAGATGAGACGCGTTGGATTGATTTTCCCGATCCTGTTTTCGAATTGAATGGCCTTGCCTGGTACGATGAGAATGCACCTGATCTTTACCGCTTTCCCAAACGCATAGAAGATAAAATTCCTTCCGGCCTCTGGAATCTGGCCCAAGACACCAGCGGTGTACGCATCCGGTTTCGAAGCACATGCACACAGCTGGGTATTCGCATCGTCTATCCAAAGCTGTCCGGGATGAAAAACATGCACACATTCGGGCAGAGCGGAGTCGATCTCTATGCGGACGGAAGGTACATTGGAACGGCAATACACAAAGACGATAAAGAAGTTGAGCATTTCTATTTCAAAGAGGCGGCACCCCAATGGCGCGATTATGTGATTTACCTGCCTCTTTATAACGGAGTCCAGGTGCAATCAATCGGCGTTAATGCTGAGGCGGAATTCAAATCTTCCAGTCCGTATGCGCTCTCCAAACCGGTTGTGTTTTATGGAACTTCCATCACTCAAGGCGGTTGCGCCAGCCGTCCCGGAATGAGTTATGAGGCCATTCTCGGACGCACATTGAATATTGACTTCATCAATCTTGGCTTTTCGGGTTCGGGCAAAGGCGAGCCCATTGTGGCCCAGACAATTGCCGAGATTGACGCTCAGTGTTTTGTGCTCGATTTCATGGCCAACAACAAAACCGCCGAATCCGTTGAAGAAGTCTACGCGCCATTTATTCAAACCATCCGCAACAAACACCCGAAAACTCCGATCATTTGTATGACGCTTAACTATGTATGCCGCGAGTCTCCGCTTGCAGGTCAACAGGATCATATCGAGAGTATGCGCGATGTGGCTCGTGAAGTCGTGGCCGAACGCATCCGGCAGGGCGACAAGAATATCACCCTGGTTGAGGGATACACACTATTGGGGCCCGAATTGGCCGATGGACACGTGGATGGAACACATCCTAATGATTTGGGATTTCAGGCAATGGCAGATCGCCTTTCACCCACATTGGCCAACATACTGGGGCTTCCGCATCCTCAAACACTCTTTAAATAGGATACGCAAGGCAGAAACAGGTTTCGGGGCAAAGGGCAACCGCGCTATCGGCCGGTAACCTTATTTAGACCGGCGCTTGTTTCGTAAAGAACATCCCCATTCGTGTATAAGCCGTTGCTCATATTGTAGGGTATAAACAACGATGTTTTGGGATAATCGCTGATACTCTGCGTATCGTCGTCTTTATCCGGTCCTAAACTTGCAAGAACAAAGTTATCGAATATTCCATGCGCAACAATAACTGCACCTTGCGACATTGTCCCCTTGCAAGGCGAAAACTCATAGAAGTTATGCTCATTAACATAATCGGCGCGGAATGTCGGCTGGAAAACATCGATCGGACGAAAACTCATGTAGGCGATGGGGGTCGTTAGACGCGACCAGGCTTTTTCCCATCCGATACTGTTCCCCCAATCGGGGTAATTTCCATTATCCAGACGATAGGATTCAAATGCCGTACGGATGCTTCGGAACTCCGCTTCCACACGGGCCACTCGGGCTCGCATCTGCGCATTTAGAAAATTAGGGACGGCAATCGCGGCCAGAATGCCGATGATCGCCACGACAATTAACAATTCGATTAAAGTAAATCCGGACTCTCTCATCTCCAAATCTTCTCCTTGTCGGATTATACACTTGAGTAAACGTCATTTTCTACCGTTTATTGCTATTGACTATCATCCGCTCTTCTACAAGAATTGCGGGAGGAAGAGGTGAGAAGGCATGCAGACACATAAAAAACACGGTTTTACCTTAATAGAGCTTCTAATCGTGGTTGCAATTATCGGAATTTTGGCCGCGATTGCCGTCCCAAACTTCTTAAATGCCCAGACTCGCGCAAAAGTCGCTCGGGTTGTTAGCGATCTCAAGGCCATTACCCAGGCCATTGAGATGTACTATTTGGACCACAACTCTTATATCAATGAAAATGAGAGTTATGCGAATCCGGATGGCAGACCTGGGCCGGAAGCCGGGCTGCTTTGGCTGACGGAATTTGATTACATGGCCTCAATTCCGACCGATCCATTTGAAAACAAATACGCTACAGCCAGTGGAACGACAGGAGTGGATATGTACGAGGTTGCCGTTGCTCCTGCCAATCCCATTCCAAAAAAGAAACTTTACAACATCAACTCCCGCGGCCCCGATCAAGAAGAAAACATGGGTTCAAGATCGGATCTGCAAAATGGGGCTACAATCCTTACGTATACGTCCAGCAACGGTTTGAGAAGCCGGGGGGACATATACCTGTTTGGCGGCGATCCCTCCGTATTGAAGGGCCCGCTGCTCGTCGATGGCCACATTTACGAGAACTCGTTCCCACCAATACCCCGCTTCTGAGATTTTTTTCATCCGAAGGCAGCGTTGCTAAAACAATGTATCTTCAAGCCCGGTGCAGCGCCGGGCTTTTCACTTTTTGGCCTGATTTCCGGGATTTCGCCAACAATCATGTTGACATTTGTACGCCCCTCGACAAAATAGCCTTACTTAGACAATTGGGATGTACTAAACATGATTTTTGGAACGAAGAAAAAAGCCTTTACGCTGATCGAATTACTTATCGTCGTTGCCATTATTGGCATTCTTGCGGCTATTGCCGTCCCCAACTTTTTGAACGCCCAAGTGCGGGCCAAAGTGGCCCGGGTGCTCAGCGACTTGCGGACAATCACACAGGCCATGGAAATGTACAGGCTTGACTGCAATAGCTATATCAACGCAAGCGAGAGCAATAGGCTAATCGGTAGTGAACCAGACATATATTCCGGCCTCCTATGGCTGACCAAACTCAATTACATGGGCAGTATCCCTCAAGATCCTTTCGAATCGCTCAATCCACCAGGCGTTGATGAAAACAATGAACACGGCATCGATGCGTACGAAGTTGCAGTCGCTCCCATGGATCCTGCTCCCATCAAAAAGATGTACAACATCAATTCCCGGGGCCCCGACCAAGATGAAGACATGGGGGAAAGAGGCAAACTCCAGATGGGCGCAATCATTTACTCTTATACACCCAGCAACGGCCTGCGCAGCAATGGTGATATTTATCTCTTTGGCGGCGATCCTAGTGTCATGATCGGTACGCTCTATATCGACAGAGTGAAATACGCGAAGTCCTATCCGAAGACTCCTCGTTTTTAGGTATCGACAGCCAAAGTTAATCTGTTCTGCCCAGCGGTGGTTTTCCGTGTAAAATGCTACGTGCGAAAACAGACTAATGCTGGCGGAACAAACAGAACATAAGCATCTAGCGAAACATGATCAGGGCGTTCACGCCTGGAGAGTCTCGTACATCTCCGGTTTGACCGCCCTTTTTGTATATATTTGCACTCTCCCTCCCACATTCACATTCGGTGACAGTGGGGAGTTCATCGCGGCCGCTTATACTCTCGGGATTCCCCATCAACCGGGTTATCCGCTCTATGTACTTATTGGGAAGACCTTCTTGTCGTTGCCTCTTCCCGGCGACATTTCATGGCGTATGAATCTGCTCAGTGCGGTCTTCGGCGCCCTCGCGGTCACTCTTTCATGTAGACTTTTTCTCGATTTCATCCGCCGCGTATATCCGAAACTCGATCATAGAAAATGTCTGCTTATTGCAGCCTCGGCGGCATTGATTCTTGCGTTCACGCCTTCATTTTGGCTTCAAGCGGTAATTGCAGAAATCTACACACTGCACCTGTTGCTTTTGGTTGGGACTCTCTATTTGTTGGAACGCTGGGGACAGACCAACCAATCCCGCTATCTCAAATCAGCCGCCTTCGTGATGGGGCTCGACACAATTTCTCACTACTCATCGGCTGTCGTATGGCCGGTGCTGCTCTGGCGGATTTGGTATCTCCGGCAAGAAGAAAAACACACGCTCTCTCTCCGCATGGCTATACGGCTCGCTGGTCTTGTGGTCCTGGGCATGACACCCATACTCATCGTCTACATTCGCGCCCTCACAGAGCCCCTGCTTGAAACTCTACCCATCAATTCTTTCCGTGATTTCACAGTTTTCGTTCTATCCGGTAGTGGAGGCGATTGGCGGGGACCGGGTCTAACAGCGGCTCAACTCATTGAACTGCTTAAACTTACAGCGCCTCAGACTTTCATCGTCTTTGTCTTTATTGCCATAGCCATTGTCGATCTACGAAAACAGGACTTTGGTTCGTTTAATTATGCGATTGGGGGAGGTGGACTGATTATGATCGCCAGCCTCCTCATCTTGACACAGACATTATCTCCCAATCAGCGAACGGATATTCCATCATTCCTGCTTCCATGTCTGCCATTTCTGTTTTGTGCAGCCGTTGCCGGCATGGCCTCGGTCTTTGGCTGGCTTAAGAATTTCCTCATAAAGCGGCCCGGCTGTTATTCGATGCGATATGCATACTGCCTGATTTTATTGGCTGTACCTTTGGTTGAATTCAACGCAGGTTGGAAATGGTGCAATCGCAAAAATGATGTCTCCGCACGCCATTTCGCAGAGTGCATGCTGGAATCTCTCCCTAAAGGTGCTGTGGCCGCTCCTATTGAAGATTCAACCTGTTTTCCGCTGTATGTTCTGCTTTGGATTGAAGAACGTCGGCCTGACTTGCTTCTATGGCCAATTATCCCGGCCTCGCCGCGTCACGCTGAATCGCTGTTAAATCCCCAAAACTATCCCCCATCGGTCCAAGGCAGACGAGTATTCACAGATCTGACGCCAACTACGTGGACTCTGGCGGAACGCATGATTCCCGGCCTCCCACTGCATGAATTGCTCCCCCAAACTCCAATTGGAGACGATGCAAAGCAGACAGCACAAGTCGTTCCGCTTGATTCTATCGACAATCTGATTGCCCCGGTCCATGATTTCCTTGCCAACGATCAACCCGGCAACACCAATCACTGGGCGCGACGGGTCTATGGTGCTCTGTACACAACCCAAGGCCTGTTTCTTGAACGTGCCCAAAATCAAAAAGAAGCCGCTCGGTACTTCAGGGCCGCCCTCAAAATCGATCCTGCACAGGCTGATGCGCTCCAACGTCTTGCAGACTGGGCCGTCACCGAGAACAAACTCATTGAGGCGCAAAATTATCTTGACCGGCTCTTTGAACTGGATTCGTCAATCTCTGAAGCCTGGGTCACAAAAGGCCGCCTCCAAGCAAAACAAAATGAACCATATGAGGCCATCGGTTCGTGGGAAAAGGCCCGTCTCTTGGATGCAGACAATCTACGGAGCCGTCAGTTTCTCTTACATATCTACGAAAACTTGAATGAAACAGAAGCGGCGGCTGAATGCAAACGTGAAATTCAGGAAATTCAGAGGGAATCGCAGCCAATTACCGGGCAGTGAACGTATCCCCATAGATTGAAAAGGGCATGCTCCGACGATAATCTCCGGCACGGAGAAAGCCGTCACATACGAATAGAACGGTTTTTATCCCTTCTATTTTTGGGAGTTTCCCATTTCTGAACAGACATCCGGCCTTCAATACATAATAACTTCCAGGTCGAAAGGACAATCACAGATGAGTGATTACTACATCTATACATATGACCGCCGTATTTTCTTCGCAGATACCGATGCCGGTGGAGTTGTATATTACGCCAACTATTTGCAGTATTTCGAAGAGGCCCGTGCAGAGTACATTCGCTCAATTGGCATCCCCCTCGATATGTTGCCGGAGAAAAATTGTGTCCCCGTCGTTCGCGAGGCGCATGTCGAATACAAGGCCCCGGCACGGCTGGATGACCTAATTCATGTCGACTTATGGATTGAAGAACGAACCAATGTGGCAATGCTTTTTAAATACATCATCCGGCGTGATAGCAAAACCAGCGGCGATCCGGAAATCCTCGTTGAAGGCTGGACCAAACTCGTGGCATGTCAATTCAAGCGTGATGGCCGTATCGCTGTTACGCGAATGCCCGCCTGGCTAACAGGCCCAATGGATGAAGTCGGCGTAAAAAAAGTCTAGTTGACCATCGAAACATGCCGAATCGTTACCGGTATCGCTGCCAACTGAGTCTTTCGATAAAAGAAGGCAAGGGCGGCAGTAGATCCAAGTTCGAACGCCAATGTAATTCGTTCCGGTCCATCCCTTCCCACATGTTGACACGGTGTAGTTCGTAGAAATCCATTGGCGCGCTATCGAAACGCCGTAATCCCAATGTGAACGCCGCCTCGTAACCGAGCGAACTCGCGAGAGATTTACATCGCCAATCGAAAGCGCCATAAGGATATGCAAACAGAGTGCATTCGGTGCCAAGATTGCTTTCAATTTTTTCCCGGCTTAATGTCATATTCAGTTCAATTGTTTCCAAGTCAGCTTGAGTTAGATCGATATGTTCATAGGAATGAGACTGTATCTCAAGCACGCCATCATCAATCGTTGTCCGCAATTCGCTCCAGGAAAGTCTATTCGACGTGGAATAGTTATAGATTCCCTTAACCGTTACAAAGAAGGTTCCGCGCATTCCTCGTTCCTTGAGCAATGGAACACCATAGCGCACAGTTCCCGGATGATGGTCATCGAAAGTAATAACCACCGCCCGCCTGGGGATGGATTGCTCCCGCTTAAGAATTCGCACGTATTCGGTGGCGGTAATCGTCTGAAAATCGTTCTCAACAAGAAAATCAAGTTGGGATGCAAATACAGCCGGTGACATAACATCGGCTGTATCGGGGCTTATATCGTGATAGGTAAGAATCGGGATAGGGGGAGGAAAATCCTCGGCAAATAACGGCAAACAAAACAAGCACAATAGCAGCACAATGCCACCGGCTTGAATGCTCGATTTCGCCGCGCCAAACGAATACAACATCTCACTCCCCGGTCTGCCTTCTAAAAATCACAAGACTAGAAAAGCATAATGTGAGTTCTTTTCATTGTTATAAAAAAGAGCGCACAACCGGATTACGGCAGGGTACCGCCCGCATTAAGTACTTTTTCGCGGACTTCAGCCTGGAATTCCGGAGTGAACTCGTATGGGTACTTGGGACCAATCTCCAAAGCACGCTTCCATTTCGGAATCGCTTCATTAATGCGTCCGGTTTTCGCATACGCATCGCCAAGATGATCCAAAACAACCGGATGTTCTTTCCCCATAAGTTCGGCGGCTCGTTCCAAAGTCTCAACCGAACGGTCGTAATAACCCAATCTGTAATATACCCATCCCAAACTGTCGACAATATTGCCGTTATCGGGATCTAACTCATCCGCCTGCTTAATGAGACGGACGGCTTCATCTAAATTTATATTGCGTACAGCATAGATATAGCCGAGCATATTGTAGGATTCAGCATCATTGGGGATTAGATCTATTACCCGTTTTGCAGCGGCTTCCATCTTCTCTACATCATCCGTCTTATCATAAATTAAGGCCATATGCCGGTAGATATCGGGATCGTCGCCCACGATTTCCTTGAGTCGAACAAGTAAATCCAGGGCATCCTCATAACGTTCCATCCGATCCATAATCCATGCCAGCCGCTTGCTTGCAGGCAAATACCAAGGATCGTCATCCGTCATTTTTTCCAATGTCTGACGGAGCTGCTTTTCGGCTTCTTCATCCCGATTTTGAGCTGATAGAGAAAGCCCATGTGCATAGCCATACAGAGAATTCTCGGGATAGGCAGTCTCGGCGATGATAACCGATCTCAAGGTGCGCTCTCCAATAGCACCTTCTGTAAAAATCTCAAATAATTTGCCACTAAAAAGACTCGAAACGGTACGTTCGACACGCCCGGCCTCGTTTCGGGTAATTTGTGAATCCAGCCAATCCAAAAGCGCAAATGCATTCGTTTCCAGCTCGTCATCGGGTGAAATATAAATTAAAGCCAAACGGACCGCCAAACTGTCCGGATGTTCTTTCAAAAACGCATGCAATTCATTGCGAATCGTGGCGGCATGAGGTGATTGCGAGACGGTTTCGGATGTTTTCCCATCCTCTAATAGAAGCGCCAAACGCTCAAAAAACGAGGACCAGGTCTCTTCGTATTTAGGCTGTTTGGGCTTGTAGGTCAGGATTTCCGCCAAATTGCCCGGCGACTCGCGCAAAACGCCAAAAACCAAGGCCGCTTCCCGGGCATTCAATGCACGTAATTCTCCATTCTCGGCCTGAGCTCCCAAAATACACAAGCGGTCAGCTAAAAGGTTAAGTTGGGCCGATGCGGCAGCCTCACGGCCAAGTTTCCGCTCCAGCATCAGCAACGAAGCAGGAATTAGAAGAGAATCTGTAGCCGTTTCTTGTGCTTCCAAGAGCTGCGTTCCGATTGTCGCATCGACGCCACTGGCCACAATAGCGTCCTGCATTTTCGGATCTAGCAGACGCAATCCTATGCGGTAATAGTCGAGGGGAGTTGAACGCGAATCCGCCATAACCGTTGCCAAAATGCCGGAAATGCCGCGTGCAGCCTCATCTGCTTGCCCTAATTCCAACCGGCATACCGGATTCAAAAGGGCAATTCGTACATCAAAAGGAACGAGGGCCAAATACGAATTGATTTCATCGATGGCCTCATCGTACTTCTTCATCTCGATCAGAATCTCGATCTGGTCTCCCCACGCACGGACTTCATCCGGCTTCTGATCCCGGATTTTCTGATATTCGGCATAGGCCTCCGCATAAGCCTGCCGGTCACGGAGTCTCTCGGCCAATAAATAGCGAATACGCATTGCTTGGCGTGCATCCAAATTGGCTTCCAGTGCCTGCCGATAGGTCTCAAGGGCATCATCTACACGGCCGGTGGCTTCCAAGAGTTCGGCCATACTCACCCAAACGTCGCCGTTATCGGGGAACTGTTGGAGCAATTCGCGATAGAGTTCGACCGCTTCGTCAACACGTCCTTGGCTTGCCAGGATCGTTGCCTGCTGATAGCGGTACTTTCCTGCATTGCGTGAATCCAAATAGGTAAGTTTCTGCAGCGCTTCAATTACAAGGTCCGCCCGCTGCAACTGGGCGGCAAAACCGGCGATATGTAGATACCCCTGGACCGAGTTAGGATTGATTCGAATCTCTTCCTGCGCTGCACGGAGTGCAGATTCAAAATCGCCGGTTGAGGCATACGTCTCCGATAGCAATCCCTGAATTTCAGCATCTTCCGGCTCTGCTGCGGCGGCACGTTGCGCAATCTCATGTGCCTTTTGCACCTGGCCTGTGTCGAGTAGCACCTGGCCCAGACGCATAAGCACAAAGGACGAATTGGGAGCAATCTCTAAAGCTTGTTCGTAGAGCGAAATCGCTTTCTTTGGATTTCCGCCCTCCAACTGGAAATGCGCTTCCCAGACTAGATCCTGGACCTTTTGAGAATCCTCAAGCGATAGTCCCTCATCTTTCGGCGGTTCAGCCAAAATCGCTTGAGATTCCGTCTTTTCCTCAGGAGGGGGATTCACTGCATTGTCAGTAGACTCCAACTCCCCGGATTCTGCGTTCGTATCTGTCGAAGAATCCCCCGGTTTGGACACGGAAACTTCAGGAGGAGGGGAAATAGGCGTTTCTTGGATGGTGGTGGGAGATTCCGATGGCTCTCCGACTAAAATGGCTCCACCACATCCATAAAACATCAGTACTACTATTGTAAAAGAGACAGAAGCCACCATACGCCTGGCGATAGACCAAATACGCGGGTGTTCCAAAAGGGAATGGTGTTCTTTCCGGCTCCGCAATATGGGCAACGGCATACCAAATTTCCTTTCTGCTCAAATTCCTTGAGACAACGGTTAGCCGGCTCTTTCGATACGCTTGAAAGCCACGCTTTACCGGAAGATTCGGTCACTCTTATCCTATCGCGAGCGGATTAAGGCTGCCACGCTACCTGATGGACTGCGGTCCACGGATAACACCAAGGCCCACGGTACTTCTGAACGATGAATTTCTGGTTTCTTGACCTCCCAGCGATGTTTTGGATCGGTGTTGCTTTTGTTTTTGGGGCATGTGCCGGGAGTTTTGCCAATGTCTGCATCTATCGTATGCCAATGGAGATCTCCATTGTAACTCCCCGTTCCAAATGCCCGCATTGTGGCACTCTGTTGACCTGGCAAGAGAATATCCCTCTTATCTCGTGGTTGATGCTGGGCGCGCGCTGTAAGACCTGTTGCGCCCCCATTAGCGTGCGATATCCGATTATAGAAATGCTCACCGGTGCGGTCTTTTCACTGGTTGTCTGGCGGGTAGGTATGGTGCCGGCCACCCCTGTTTATCTTATTCTAATGTGGTCGTGGATCGTCCTCTCGGGAATTGACTGGGATTACTATTTCATCCCCGATGAAATCAACATAACAGGCATGGTTGCGGGCCCTGTGATAGCACTCATAGCCCAATTCGTTCCCTGGCCGACTGGTTTGATCGTCCAAGATCTGTGGGCAAGTCTGCTTGGTTTGGCGGTCGGCGGAGGAGTGATCTGGTTCATTCGTAAGCTGGGCTCGTTCATTTTGCGACAAGAAGCCATGGGATTCGGGGATGTGAAGCTCATGGCTTTCATCGGCTCATTCTTGGGTTGGAAATTCGCTTTGATTTCAATTTTCTTGGGAGCCATATGTGGAACGATTGTGGGGCTCGCCATCAAGGCATCGTTACACACAAAGACCGACCCCCCTGAGGATGCCGATTCAGAAGCATTTCTCGAGAAAAACAATCCGCTTGGCATACCTTTCGAACTCGAAAACCGCTATACACGAATTCCCTTTGGCCCTTATCTTGTGCTAGGTTCTTTTATAACATTCCTTTACGGTAAGGAATTATGGGCTTGGTATTGGCAAGGCTTGGCGGGTTCTGCAACATTCTAAGAACCGGCATTCATGAGTTGGGGACAAAAAATACGGCCACTATTTCAAGGCAATTTATTGGCACACGAGTGGAACGGTTGTCTGGCTCAACAACGCGATTCAAAGCAATCCAGTGCAATGGCATCAATACCAATCACTCGTAGAAACAGGCGGGTTAAGTTTGCACTCGTCATTTAGCTGCCAAATCTGTAAAATCCGTTTCTAGGTGCGATTAATGGTCGAAAGAGAACTTACTCCACGCCAAAAAGAAGCGTTGAGCCTGGCTGAGGTTGCTTTTCCTTTTGAGCGGATGTTCCAAGGCATGGTTGTCGATGGGCTACCCGCAAGCGGCACCTTTCCAACCTGGATCGATGTATTTGAACGTTGTGACACCGAAATTCGTCAACGTTTCGCATCCAAGGGGCCAATGGCTTGTTATGTTATTGCGAATCAAATGGCGTGGTTCGTTGGCGAAAATATCGTATCGCTTACCGAAATCCTTAAGGAAATGCATGGCCCCGCCAGCGGATTAGCCGCATCCAATTACCTCACAGTTGGGGAGGTTTATCAACAAATCAATCCTGTTTCTCAGACATGTTCGGGAAACCTATGTGTGGCCATGGCCGATCTCGCCCGCACACGCGCATTTCAATCGGGAGAAGATGTCTACGGCTGCAAAGAACTCGAAGACATTATGAAACGCTTCCATCCGGCCATGGAACATCTCAATAAGGGATTGGCCGGCGTTCAAGCCATGGATGGTAAACCCACACCCGGATTTGAAATCCGTATGACGCCCGAAAAGCAAAAGCTGCTTCATCTGTGGGAACTTCTTGAAATTGCCATCCCCCGGCTAAAAGAAAATGATCGTGAGCCGATCGAGAAGATTATGAAACAACTTCTCCGTCCGGGTGAAAACGAATCCGATACATCTGAAAGCGATCAAGGATTCGTTTTCCGTGTTCGGAATTTATTGGGTAAAAGGCTCGAAAACCGAGACCGCGCATTCCTATCCGATACCCGGGGCGCACTGCTCCAAAGCAGGCGCGAATTTCTTACGATTAACGCGTTCATTTCCACCTACCACCAAATGATCCTCGCCCCCAGGGCCTACGAGGAAGCCAATGCGGCCGTGCAATACGCCATTCTTTCAAAACAAAGGCGCTATGCGGCACGGGCCTGCAAAGAACTTGCCGACCAATCTCCTCAAGAAATGGCAAATTTGAATCAAGCGGTATCCAAAGCGGCTGAAACGGAAGCGAAAATCAATCCGGATCGCCTGCTGGCCGAGTTAAGTCAGAAAGGAACCATTACTCTGCCCAAGGATTTCGTTGCCGAAACTGAGGAGAAACTGGGGGCTCAGCAACAAGAAAAGGTTAAAAAGCCTCGCATCGGCATGCACATACGACACAAATAAACACTTATCCCAAAGCCCTCTGACACTTTCCGGTTGCATATCTATAGGCCCGGATTCTTTCCCTATCGCTAGGCACAAAATACCGCATCTTTGCTTTTTTTGCCGGAATTCCGGCAAACACACTGTTTATTTCTTTCAACAATTCGGCGGATACGGCCCAATTCCAAAGACGAATTTTCGAAAGACCATTGGATGCCGCAAGAAACGTCAAGAAACTCGTAACCTCTACGTAATCAATAAGTTACAGACTTATCCCCACAGCATATATTTCCATATATTTGAAAAGTGGGCCTTCTCTAATATGTAATCTCCATTCAGCGATAACGCCGCTCGGCAGTTGGCACTTTCCTTGTTCTATACCTTCGCAAGCGGACCACGGTGACCCGCGTGGCTCGAAATCTGTAATCACCGCCCGCTTACAGAAGGTAAAGATGGACGCGATTGGCTCAACAACTTTGTTTCGGCCCACACAGGCCACAAGAAGTACACGGGACAATCTGAACGGTTTCTACAACCGGACATCTGAATTCGTCCAAGAAAAGTTCGAAAACATTCGGGGCGAGTTGACCGAAACCACGGGACGCAAGCTTAATCCCACCTCCGAACAAGGATTGGATGATCGTCCGGTTGCCCTCAGACCTCATGGCCTCGGGGAAATCATCGACATGTTCGTTTAATTCATTCGCCGTGACCGTTGCGGCACAGGCCGCAATGTTTTTCTTCCTCCAGGGACCGCAGCTCTCCACTGCGGTCCACTTTTTTTTGGCGCAATTTTCCGAAGATAAGATATAAATTGCCCCCGGGACAACACCATTTCCCGGAAATTTCGCAGGATTACATTAAATAGGCATGGTTTATACGCTCATAATCAATGCTATGTTACAATGGTGTAATGTAAGCCTGAGCCACTCTATACGGCCTGAAACATTCTGAAGAAGCAATTCTTATGACCGAAAAGTACCCAGAAATCATTATTGAAGTTAAAAAACGTTTGTCACAAAAGCGATTTGACCATACATGCCGTGTCCGAGACGCCGCTTTGCAAATTGGTGAACAATGGTTGCGCAATGGCGAAACGCAAAATCTCGATTGCGAGCTTCTAGAGCTGGCAGCTCTTTTGCACGATGTGGCCAAAGAAGATGATGATCTGCTTAAGAATCGCGCCTTGCATCTCGAATTCCGCTGGGGCAAGGAACTTTTGGATCAAGCCAATCTTATTCATGCCGCCGCTGGGGCATTTGTCGCGGAGATGGAATTCGGCATTAAAGAGTCCTCTGCGCTAATAGCCATTGCCTATCATCCCACCGGCCACCCCAAATTGGACGCATTGGGACACGCTCTCTATTTGGCCGACTACTGCGAACCGGGACGTCCATTTCTCACGGCCAAAGAACATAAAAAGCTTATGAACCGGGCAATATCGGACCGGCACGGAGCATTGTTGGAAGTCGTACAACGAAAAAAAGATCGAGTTCTAGAGAAAGGACGTCAACCTCATCCCTTAAGCAGTGTGTTTGAAGAATCGCTATATGCCCATGTAAGCAGACGTAGCGCCGCGGCCGGCTAAGAAACATATTCACCAGCATATTGAGCCATGTCCGGCCTCGAACGCTTTCCTCGGCATAGGCTCATAAAGTTGACTCCTAAATGACGACACAATGAATCCAAGGCTTACCTATATCTCAGTTTTCACGAGTCTGGTTGCCGTTGCCTTGGTACTTCTTTGGGCCGCCCGCGTGCATGAGGCGGGAGAAGCCAGGATATGGGAACTCCTTGGCAACAGATTCAGCGCAGTACTCGAAGAAGAATTCCCACAAATCGAAACCGGTCCCAATTCAATACGAGCCTTAGCCGGTGAACTTCAAAAGGCCCACTCCTTTATCGAAGAAATTGTCGTTGTACGAATAGCAGCCGATGGCCGCACGATGGTTCTCTATCCGCCCGGCTACACATTGGATCATCCCAATCCAATGAGCGAATCGAATTCGGATTTGTATGCCACCAATGTGCATTCCGATGTCGATGGACGCCTTTTGGGCACTGTTTTCTTTCGATTAGGCACAACAAGGGCAATGCAGTTTAACGTGGCTCTTGCATGTGTTGTCGTACTTCTGGCGGTTGTTGCCAGTGTAGGATTGGCGCAAGTCCGCTGGGCCGGGCTTCAGGTGCGCAAAACACGAATAGCCTTAGAAGAACGAGAACGGCAGCTTATCCATATGGAACGTCTTGCTCTTGTGGGTCGCGCAACCGCAGCCTTGCTTCACGATCTCAAAAAGCCGGTAATCAATATACGTGACGAAATTCAAAACCTGCCCGAGGGTACGGTTCGCGAAGCACTTGAAGAGGAAACGCGCTTCTTCTTGGAGTTGATTCGCGATTGGCAATTAGAGGGATTTGTTGCCATGGACCGGGACATCGGCGAATTTCTTGATATCAATGAGCTCATCAACCGGTCCTTGCGTTTGGCATCCTACGCGCAAGGAAATGTCATTGTAGATATTGATCTGCAGGGAGACCTGCCCGATGTTCTGGGACAAAGGCAGCGTCTAGTTCAAGTATTCAATAACATCATTCTCAACGCTTACCAGGCGATGGAAGGCAAAGGGCATCTCCACATCGTTGGCAAATGCGTTGAAGCACAAGGGGCGCGTTGGATTCAAATCGACTTTCTCGATACCGGACCGGGTGTTCCGCCGGAAAGAGCCGAGCGCATTTTCGATCCATTTGTAAGCGGGCGTGACGATCCCCAATCTACGGGATTGGGACTTTATATTGTCCGTACGATTGTTGAGGGAATGGGCGGGAAGATATGGCTTGATATTCAAAAAGAATCGCGCTCGCAAAAGATATCGGGGACAATCGGCGCTGCCTTTCACGTACGCTTACCGCTTTCCACTTCTGAATAAAAGAAAGTTATGAATGACCGCACTCCGAATTAGCGAAGTCCGGTAATCAATTCCTGAAATCGTCCTCCACGGTTTGAAAGTTGAGCCAACATACCCGGGCGCAAAGTCAAATATCTCGAACGGTGTAGCACAACTTCCGGGCGCTCTGTGGGGGGTAATGAAACAGCCAATGTACCTGTTTGAGGAACGCTCACACGGCTCGCCAACCTCCCGCCGGCTTTTTCGGTATTCGCAATTGGAGACTCCAACGGAAGATTCTTCCGCTCATTCCTTACGGCAATTAAAATAGGAATTGCCAAAGGAAAGATGCTGTTTACCGATAGAACCAATTCCAATTCGCTGCCCGTGCGGCCTTTTATTTCTGCTTTGGCATTAAATGCCTGCGGTTCCCCTGTTATGGCATGGACTGGTTCGTAAATCCAAATTCCAACGGCCGGGCCCGGAGAAAAGATGCGGAAACCGCGTGGCCATGGGACGATATGATCCCGGTTTTCTTCTTCATATTCGTCGACTACATGCACACGTCCGGGTTCTCCCAAATAGAAGACAAACTCCATGGCCTCGGATTCTTCAACCTTCGGTTCTAGATGCAACAACAAATACGTATCTCTTTGCGAACGGTCGCTGACAATTGCCAAGTCCCAATCTTTCCAAGCCGGAGATTTGGACTGCGAAGAAGCGCGCCACTTCCCGGCTATCGTCATTCGGGGATTTAATGTCCGCCCTTCCCGGATTGAGTTATAGCTCAAAACATAGGGAACCTCTTGGGGGGGATAAAAAACTCCGGTTTGTGATCCGGTTGCACATTCGCTGTCAATACGCGTCTGCCGTCTTGTCGGCCACGCACAATGACGGCTCGGGCGTGGATGGTCCTCGATAACATCGTAGGGATAATCTCGTTTCCAACAGAAATCATGCAGCCATTTGGGTTGGCGGTATGTACGAATTAAGAAATTCATAGACCACACCGGGATCGCCTTGGGACAACGCGTGCCAAAATGCCGGTGCGCATAAAGTGTCGTCCAACCATTGCCGTCCAAATGGCCATGATAAGAGCGCGACATCGCACCGCCTAAACACCAGATGCCGGGAACAGTGTGAATCAATAACTCAAACGTAAAATAGTCCAGCATAAGTTCGATCTGACGCCGCCATGAACCGCTGGGGACAATTTCCCAAAGCCCTTCGAGGGCAAAGAGAGAAATACCGGTGTAACAAGGACTGTTGTATTCGACGATGCCTTGTTCGTCGGTGTTTTTGAACCACTCATCCCATAACGCTTTTGCCTCATCAATAAGATCCGTATCGTCAACTCGATACCCGCAGACAGTCATACTCCAAATCTGCATGAGACGCATATTGGTATGGGCCCAAGGAATTATTTTGCGCCGCAGAGCGCTGCGGCTGCAGCGCAGCGCATCCCGAATCCGGTTGGTAATTGCCGGATGCAAACGTTCTTCCCGGTCTACCAAGGCGCACAGATTCGGAACAATAAAATGAACGGCATTCTTATCCCGGACACCATCCCAATGGGCCATCCATCGGAAATTGCCATAGTCGGCATGAGCCGGTTCGACGATTTGGTATTTGAGTACGGCATCGACGATGCGGCCGGCAAGCTCCGGTTCCCGGCTCATTTCCAAACAAGCCAATGCGGTTTCCAGACTCCCTTGGGCCACATTAAAGCCGTTAAATAGAGAATTTTCGGATATCTGCAAATGCAGGGCGGAATTGCGATTGAATGATGAGAAACCTTCATCGCACGCCCGTTTCTGAAGCATTCGGTTGCGCTTCAAGAACTCCTGCCTTGTATAAGGCGGCGTCTCAGTCTCTCGTGTGGAGATATCTTCGGCCAATTCTGTGACCGTATCAGCCAAACTGGAAGTAAAGGCAGATAGGAAATTGCGGCGGCTGGGAATAGGATTATTCTTTTTCACAGGCAAAAAGTAGTGCTTCCGGTGCCATCCCGCAATTCCGCCCCTATGCTTTCTCAAAATCAAAATGAAGTCCCGGGATGCCTGTATCAACCCGATTTATATAAATCGGGTGACATCGGCGGTCTTGGCCGGTAAGATTGCGTATCGTCCACATTTGGGGTCTCGAAGCATCACTGTTGGCTTTGAAGACACCTAGACACACAATACCTGAGTTTGCATATGTCCCAAACAACAGAACGAATTCTTGGTATCGATCCAGGCTTACAGCATCTAGGCTACGGGGTCATCGACGTCCGGGGCCGCGAAAGCAAACTCGTTGATTGTGGCTGCATCAGTCCGAATACAAAGATTCCACTTCCCGAACGTCTCCGCACTCTATATGGCGGTGTGCTCGATGTTATCGACCGGCACCGGCCCGATATCGTTACTTATGAAGCTCTTCTCTACCATAGAAATGTACGGACTGCGTTGCTTCTTGGCCAAGCACGGGGAGCAACGATTGTGGCCGTAGCATCCCGCAACCTGCCGATGCTCGAATTCAGTCCCACCGCAGTAAAGAACGCAGTCGTAGGCAAAGGCAAGGCCGGCAAGGAACAAATCCAAAAGATGGTTCAGCTTCTATTGGGCCTGCCTGCGCCGCCGGAGTCCGAACATGCGGCGGATGCGCTTGCTGTCGCATTGACATACGCCCACGAAAGAGATGTCAAAAAGTTGCTTGAGAAGGCAGCCTCGGCATAGTTCCGGCATCAACGTGCCCAAATCTGAAAACTCAAAACCAAAGCGCGTTTTTCGTTCCCATTATGAAAAATTAGTGATTAGTGCTGACCGAAAGTGATTGAAAAAGAATCGAAGGCAGCAACGCTCCACCATAATACTCCCGCTCTAAACTCAAAGAATCGACTGAACAAAAAGCATCATACACATTCCCGGCCACCATCGCGTTTTTGATGCGTCCGGTAATCTCGCCATGCTCAATGGTGAAACCCAAATCGATGTTCAACGAAAACTCGCCCATTAAAAGATTGGATTGACCGCCGCCCAACACTTGATCGACAAGAATTCCTTTGCCGATTTTCCCCACCAACTCATCAATCGGCTCGGTTCCCGGAGTCATAACCAAAGTCGAAAAACTTGGGGAAGGTGGGCTGGAAAATCCCCGCCCCGCGCTAGCCGTGGATCTCAAATTCATCCGTGAGGCGGTCTGCAAATCGAATACAAAATTCTTAAGGACGCCGTTTTCAATAATCGTATTCTTTTGACTGGGCATTCCCTCATCATCAAACGGCCTGCTGCCCGGGTAGTAATCCATCAATGGATCGTCGATAAGAGTGATCCTGGAGTCGACGATTGTCTCATTTAGCTTTTCGGAAAGTGGAGAAGCACCCTTTTGCACGGTACGGCCATTCGCTCCCAATCTGATAGCCGCAAGCAAAGAAAGAAGGGCTTTGGGAGTAAAAACAACCGGGTAAACACCGGATTGAAGTTTTATAAGTTGCGCAGACGCGGCAAATCTTTCGATCACTTTGGTTATCATCGCATCCATATCCGCATCATCGCGACACGAGCCATGACCTTCGTAAACTCCTTGAATGCTATCCCCTTCAACCAAAATGCCGCTCACAGATACACCAAGCACAGTTTGCTCGTATGATGCATCAAGGCCGCTGGAGTTAACGATGCGGCGTTTGGACCAGACCGGACGGAAAACCGCTCCAGCCTGCACGGCAGGCAATTCGGCCTTAATCCGTGCGATCGTGCGTTCACCTCGCTCAATGGCTGTATCGCGTGAAAAATTTCTAGTCGATTTATGTGCAGTTTTGACTTTTGGAAAATCGTTCTCTCCCGGAAAATCAAATCCGGCGGTTTCCCCAAAAGCGGCACTGGCTTTTACCTGCTCCGGCAGATCAACCAGGCGGGTTGGATCCGTTGTAGCAACAAATCCCAAACGCCCATCAACAACCGCACGCAATCCAAATCCCGAGCTCTCTTTGTAATCAATTTCTTTGATACGGTCGTAATCAAATGTCACAGGATTAGAAACGTGCTGATCATAGATGATCTCCCACACATCCAAACCGGATTGGTCAATGGCACTGTGCAGGCTATCGAGTTGTTTTTGAGCCATAAGAACAAACTAGCGCAGGGCTGATCTGCATAGAAGGTGCTGCAAAAGGGCATTCAGTATTCGTGTCACAAACAGAATCGGATAATTGAGTGAAAACTGAATCACATCGATAAATGTGAATTTTTTAAAAGAAGAAGACCAAACGTCAAATTAAGAAATTAAATCGAGGGCTTCGCGTTCAGTTTCATCGGCCACACGGATCACAGCGGCATTGGCTGCAAACATCCGGGTTTCCATTAGCTGATTAACAATCTCTTCTGCAAGATCGACATTGGAGCCCTCTAAAACGCCCGAGCGAATCGTGCCCAAGCCGCCGGTTCCGGGTGCTCCTGTTTGGGCGATGCCGCTTGCGCCTGTGACCGCATAGCTGTTGTTCCCCTGGGCAGCCAATCCATTGGGATTGCTGAAACGGCTGATTTGGATCTGCCCCAAATCGACTCTGCCGCCATCAACATCGGCCGTAACAGTACCATCGTAATCAACTTGAATGTTGGTCGCATTCTGCGGGACTGTAATTCCGGGAACGACTTCCATCCCCGCCGAATCTACAAGCTGGCCGTCTCCATTAACCTGAAACGAGCCATCGCGGGTATAAAAACTGTTTCCAGCTTGATCGCGGACCTCAAAGAAGCCTTCCCCCACAATTGTCAGATCAAAGGGTTGGTCTGTTACCTGCACTGCACCCGGGCTCAAATCCCGCACAGTGGCGGTTACTTGCGCACCTTGTCCGGCGGGTCCTGTGGCTGTATTTGCGCGTTGCGCCTTGTAACCCGAGGTCAGGCTGTTAGCAATATTCGTTGACGAGACTAATTGCCTTAGCCGCGTGGCATTAAGTCCACTTAAAGCGGTACTGAATACATCGGCCATAAATGGGCTCCTTTGATCCTCACTAGGCCGGGAAATGACAATCCCTATCACTTATTGTCGGCAGAGATAGGCCGGGAATCAACCCACGTGGACCGGCAATACGGGCTTCAATCGCCTTTTTTTAATAAGTCTAATAATTTCTGTAGGATATGATGGTAAGTCCAGGATGATTCGATCTTCTCCCAGGCGCGTCCGATCATATCATGCCGCTCATCGGGGTGGTCCAAATAGTAATCTATCTTGTCGACCATCTCTTCTTCGCTTCTAAAACAGGCGATTTCCCGGGCCGTATCGAAAATCTCTTCAACATTTTCGCTTCGGTCGCTTAAAACAAAGCCGCCGCACGCCGCCACATCAAATATGGATGAGGGCAGACCATGGATCACTTGGGCATGGGTCAAATTCAAAATGATATCGGTATTGGCATACAAACCGGGGGCTTCTTCCGTATAAGCCAGTGGCCCTCCCCGGTAACAAGCGGTCAGTTCGCTTTCTACGGCATCATTCTGCCAGTCCAAATTGCCATAAACATCCAGACTATGGGGCTGAGCGGCCCGAAGCAACTTCATTCGGCGGCGGTGCGTGAGAGCATCCTCCACATACCGTATTAGATTGGCTTTGCCAAGCACCTTTTTATCGTCAAGGATTTTACTGACTTCTTCCCAAATACTTTTCGATGGATCCTGCTCGCACTCATCAATTACCGCATTGAGCGTCCGAGCCAATTCCGGTGCATCGGTCTTCAAACAGAATTGCCGAATCGACTGGTAAGAAACGGCGGGCGAGCCGAGAAACGCTACTTTGCCTTCGCGAGCCTTGCTATTCGCGCCCATTGTCGGCGTAAAACCCGTGCCCACCGGCAAATGATGCACACGCTCGAATCCCTGGTCCTTTAACCACGGGAGATAAGCATTATCAAAACAGCAAACCAGTTCCCGCTCTCCGGAAGGAGAATCACCAAACACCATTCTTCCCTGCTTGGGCCCAAAATCACGATATAACGCACAACGTTGGGGATTATCGAGAAACCAAGAGACGATAGGCAGTTGGAGTTCCCGAAGCCCATCATGGCCGAATAATGAACGGCCGGTTTGGTTAATCAATATGATGGCGTCGGGTTTTAGTTCACGAATGTATTCGGTCCAAATCCAAGCCTTATGCAGGACAATAGACGTGTCGTCATAGGCAACCAAATGAGTAGTTACGCCTAATTCCTGAAAAACGCGAGCCATCTGTTTTTGCATCGCCAAGCGATCAGGGGAAAGCAGAAGTATGGAACGAATATCCACGCGGCGGGGCATAGCAGCCACCTCCCGCACTTCTTCTTTTAGGCTTTCCACGGTCTTTTCGGCAATCGCTTGGAGCTGGGCCTCTACTTTGCGGCGCAACGTATCTTCGGCCAAAGACATTTCCGTGCCCGCCACAACAACCAAGTCCTTATCCCACAAACAGGCAGGAAATGAGCTGATGTCGGGATGATCGACCAAACGGTCGAAGGGCATTCCCAGCGCAAACCAAACATTGGGATCCGACAGCAAACGAGTCCAATCCTCATTTGCCAATGCCTCTAAAAGCAGATGTATTTCCGGCTCAACGATGATATAGCGGCGGGGGCGGTCTTCGCGAAGATTCTGCTTCCAGAAACGATCGTATAGAAAACGAGCGGTCGCACCAAATCCCGCGCCCATTTGGATCACTGTCCCGGTGTGCTCCCAGTCAATGGCTTCCATCTGCCGTCCGGCTTCGCCAAGTGCGTCATAAGGACCATGAAGCCAACCATCCCGGCCACGGGGAGGGGCATCGTGGCGCATCAATTCCAAGCGTACCGCCGTGCCACCCGGCACGGTTCCCAATTTGACCCGATAAGGGCTTTCCGGCTCATCATCCAAAAGCCGCCGAATCCGGTCGAGCAGACTGGGACGGTGGCTTTTGAGCGCAGCCATATTCCTTGAAAGGATACGGTCCAACATAGACATTCTCTCGCTGCCCAATTGTTTTATCAAAATCCAGCCGATCACTTATGCCGCAGCGACTTTCACCGGCTTTAAAAAAACGGCAACGATAATCCAACCTGTGAATGCCACCATGGCCAGGCATAGCAGCATGTACTCAGCACCATAGGCATCGTACAGGAATCCGGCAACCAAGTTACCGATTGCGCCTGATAAACCATAGGCCACGGCCGTAAAGGCGGTCTGGCCGCTGGCACGCAAAGTCGGGGGAACTCGGTGATTCACATACATGATTCCGGCAATATGCATTGCCCCAAAGGTTAGCGCATGTAGCAGTTGGCTGGCAAAGATAATACTCGTGGGCGGCGCCGTCGATAAAATCAACAACCGAAGCGTGGCGCCAGCCAAGGCCAAGCATAAAAGCCCCTTCACCCCGATGTAATTAACCAAACGGTCGCCATATTGAATGACCAGAATCTCCGAAATTGGTCCGATACACCACGCCAGCGCAGCTATCCTAAAGGGTAATCCCAATCCCACAATATACAAACTAAAAAATGTGTAATACCCCGTCATGGCAATGCGTTGCATTACACACCCCGCACAGAATACGCCGAATGACGGTTCCAGCAGGAGTTTCAATCCTTTAAAGAGTTCCCCGCGTTTAAGTCCGGAGGGCAAAGCCTCCATACGATATGTCGTTACAACCAGAAGTGCATTCGCGGCAAACCAATTGACAAACATCCAACGGATATCTTCGAGAAAAAGAAACTGTATGGACAAAACGATCTGGGCAATGATGAAACCGTACGTCCCCCAAACCCGCATAGGACCGTATTTGAGATTATATTTGGAGCCGTAAGCCAGAAGCTGACTATCGTTAATCGGGATCAACCCGGCTTGAAAACAGGCCGACAAAAACCGGAAGGCAAAATATGTCCAATAACTTTTCAGAAAAATGCACGGCAAAAGGAATAATGTAGATCCAATTACTGTAAAACGCAGGACTCTTCGAGGATCCGATACCCGGTCCATGATATACCCCCAAAACGGGGGCATAAACACCGTGGCCAAAACAAAAAGCGCCGCAATAAGTCCAATCCGCTTCCCGGAAAAGCCGAGATACTTCTCATAAAGCGACAAATGCACAATGGCGGAAGCCATCGAAACAAAAATAAAAAAGCAAAATAGATGCATCGCCGAGAAGAAACCCAGGCGTCCTAAAGAGATGGGCGGATGGCGATGAGATGGCGTCATAAGATTTGGGGCGAATCATGCATTTGCGCACAACACGGAAGTTTGGTCCAGGCCAATTGAAGGGCGGGCGAATGATTCGGTTCGTTTAGGATAGTTCTCTGAGTTTCTGTGCGCCAAGATGCAAGGGGTAAATCACAATCGTGATTTGCAAGAGCACGAAAAAAACCACCAGGAGAATGACGTAAACCTCGCCATCCAGGATATGCTGCACAAATGGGACATTCGAACTCGTATTTAACAAAACCAAACGCGCCAAAACAGCCACCGATAGGGCAAGATAGGACAATGTCACGATGGCCGTAATCAATGCGCCTGTTCCGGATGATATTTCGATGCTCCCCGTATCGAACCGTGAAAAATAGGCCCCCAATCCGACCGTGCATGCAGCAAAACAAAACGAAAAAAGACCTGCAATCAGAAGCCCCAGATAAGAAACCGGGGGCGTAATATCCAAAAGATAATTGAGCAGCATGGTCATCCCCTCCCCAAAAAGGAGGATCCAGCTCAGTTGCTGCATCAGTTTGGCAATCAAATAACGCTCGATACCCAAGGGACTTTTCAAAATGCTCCACACAGCGCGGCCTTCCAAACTAATCGATGGAAATGCATACCGTAGCGCCAGTGTTGCCTGTACAAATCCCATCAGCACAACATTAAAAAGGACAATATAAAGTTTGTACTGTTCCGAAGTGGGGCCCATCGAAACGTTGTAAACATGCAATAAATAAATCAGGACCAAGCACAATACGATAATAAATTGGCTCCACTGCCCCGCATCGCGAAGGAAAAGCTTTACATCCCGGCGAATCAGCGCACCGAACCAGGAAGGAAGCGGCTTCGTTAAGATATTGCCGAGAAAACGCCGTCTGCGTGATGCGGCACGCCGGTGTCGGCTCCGGTCCTGAACCGCAAGCCAGCCGGAAACATAGACACGTTCCCCCAGCCAATTGGTAAAAACCAAGCAGAGCCAGGCCGTGCTCCAAAGCAAAACGGAATACAGCAGAATATCATTGACACGCCACGACACCCCCGCATCCATAAGTTCCCAGAGCCAACGGTAAGGCGTATAAGCGCTTTGCGACGTACTGATGTCCGCCAAATGTTTTGAAAATTCGGCTGCACTGGGTGTTTCCAAAAAACGCATAAGCCGTGGCGCGCCACCCCAAATCCCTGCGACTAACAAACTGGCTAACACCATGCTTAAAAACTGCAATCGTTTGGGGCGTCCCGCAAAATACGGAATTACAAGAACCGTGACAGCGATACCCAATGAGCCGCTGATCAATAGAAAGGGTATAAGTCCTGTAACCGCCAGAGGATAATACGCTTGATACGCATTAAGGGAATATCCATAAGCCATCAGGATCGGCAGGCAAATTAAACCGATCATCCATGAACCGCGTATCAATGCATCACGGGCCTGAACCCGGAAGAGACTGGCGGGATGGATTGGAGCCGCATGCAAAATAAGCAGTTCGCTTTGGATAAAAAGGCTGCTATAAGCCGTTAGGATATGGGATAAAAAAGAGAGCGTAAAAACCGATAGAAAACCAAAAGTGAATATCCGCTGTAAGAAAACCGGTCCTAAAATGGGCTGCACAACCAGAGCATTGCATAACCGGTAAACTCCGATAAAAGTGGTGCTCCAGAAAAGAATAACCAGCACCGAGAAAGAGGCCATGCGAATGCCGGTATTGATATCCCAACGCTGCCAATTGCGAAAGGCGATCTTCCTTTTGATCGTATAGAGACGACGCTCGACAGCGCGCATAACACCCTGTCGATAATATGAGATCATGGCATCAGTACCGGTCACGTAAGATATTCCTCCGTTTTAATCAAATTCAACGTATACAAAACGAACTTAATTCTCGAGCGGTGACACGATATCCACACCGGCCGTCTCAAGGACAGTTCCACGTGCCTTACGCAGGGCCACAAGCGCATTCAAATGCTCGATAAGAGCCTGGTTATACGAGGCCTTAGCGGTTGTCAGGTCTTCCTCAAATCGAAGTACTTCATGGCTCGTGGTGACGCCCTCTTCATAAGCGGCTTCTTCGGCAGCGAGGCGTTCTGTCGCAAACTGCACCGTAATTTCGGATGCATTCACCAGTTCTTCTGTGCTTTTCATTAAGCGCACCGCATCCTGGACCTCCAGTTCGATGCTTCTTTCCAGGTCCGCACGCGCCAACTCGGACTGCTCGCGTTCTTCTACGGCACGCCGGTAGCGAGCCTTATACGCCTTATTCCCAAGCGGAATCGAAAGCGTCACACCGGCATTCCATGAAATATGGTCACCATTCCCTAATAGGTCATAGCTATTGCCCGTATTTCCACCGAAACCGGCCGTAGACAAACCACCACTAATATTGAGAAGTGGTTTCAACTGGTTCTCTGCAAATTCTTCTGAAATACGTAGCGCATCGATCAAATAATCCTGTCGGGACAATTCCAACCTCTTATCCCGGGCATCGGCCAGGACATCTGAAACCTCGAGTTCATATGTCTTAAACTCAGTGGCATCGGCAAGTTCAATATCGATTTCCCACAAGGCATCGCCATCCCGGAATTCCAACAGACGCTTCATCGCATCAAAAGCGTCACCCAGGAGTTTCTCTGCGACAATCAAATCTTGACGCCGTGCAGCCAAACCGGATTCAGCGGATAAAACTTCAATTGGCCGCAAGACACCAACTTCAACTTTGGCCTTATTTTGCCCAAGTAAATCATCGGCTGTCTTGATCGAGGCTTTGGCAATTTCAACATCCGCCAAACGGCGATGGATAGCCCAGTAGGCCCGCTCAACCGCCTCAATAAGATCGATAGCCGCCAGATCATACGTCAACAATTGCGCGTCGGTATTCAGTTCGGCAATGCGTATGAATGCCGTATTGATTTTTCGGCCGGCATTCCGCAACAAGGGATGGCTGAAATCCAATCCCAGCGATGTATCCGTATAGGGCAAGATGGCATTAATCGACTGGCTGGTGTCTGTGCGCGTCTGATCCAGACTGACAGAATACTCTGTGCCCCATTGGTTGCGATCATAAAGCCCTGTCGAAAATGTGCGCACCTCGCTCCGGGAATGGGAAATCGTCGGAGAAGGGGGAGTACCCGAAAGAATATCCTCAATATCTTCAAAAATACTGCTCGTCGGTTGATCGGACCGCCCAAAATTGCCACTGCTATCCCAGTGAGGCTCGAAAGCGGCGTCCTCTTCTTCGGTTTGCGTATCGGTAATGGTGACAGATTTGGCCTCCAGTTTGAGACCTAAATTGCGCGCCAAAGCGATATCGATGGCATCATCCAAAGAGAGCCGCAGAACATTATCTTCCGCATAGGCGCCTCCCCCTAAGGTCAAGACCAATGCCATAAATGCGAAGAAAGTCAGATTTGCCATTGATCCTGCCATCCGTTTGCCTGATTTCATGGTAATGTCCTTCGTCATGGAATAAGAGTATTGAACAGATACGGCCCTATCCTGCCGAGCGAGATAGACCCTATCAAGTTTGTGTAATGTATCACGAGCCAAGCGGGAATGCGCCTATTCGCTACAATCCAAGTGATGTAGCACGCGAGATAGCTGATAACAACAATGATAAGAGAAGACATCATACCTTCTAAAACCGAACAAGTTGTTCCAATTGTCGGATTGTTAACAACACCTAACACACAAGTCGCGCCTGTCATACGGCGTATTGAGGAAACATGGGGCTCACCGCTCCTGATAACGGAAGGATTGTCATTCCATTACACCGACTATTATGCCGAAGAAATGGGCGAAGATTTGGTGAGAATCTGGTACGCGGGCAGCCGGCTTGTTGCTCCATTAGAGCTGGCCGGCATGAAAAGGCGCGCCCATGATTGGGAAGCTGAGTTCGCCGGAGCGGCATCAGCCTCAAAAGGAACATTCAAACGATGCGTAAATATCGATCCTGGCTATGTTAGTTTGGGGCAGGTGGTTTTGGCTTCAACAAAGAACACATACCACCGGATTCCCATTGCCGAAGGTTTATATGCAGAAATTACATTGATTTTTCGAAGGGGGCGCTTTCAGGCATTACCTTGGAGTTATCGCGATTATGTAGACCATGCGGCATTTTTCGAGGCCATCCGCCATTCACTCAAGATGTTTGACCGCAAAGGTGAATTCGAATTACCTCTTCATGCGCGCTCAAAAAGATACACGGAAAAGGGATTTTGCCCCGGACAGTCCTCAGGTCCGGCGTAGAAAATGATCTTCGTTTTTGGTGAAAAGTTCCATGGCCTCGCCGAAATCCTCATGGCGGCCAATATCAATCCAACTTCCCTGGAAGGGATATGTATAGATAGGCAATTCTGCCTGTAACAACCGAAACATCAGCTGATCTAAGCCAAGGGGTTCGCCGGGAGCGATAAACTCCAAAATACGCGGTTCAAAAGCATAAATCCCCATGCTTACCATGTAGTCGTACTTTGGTTTTTCTCGGAATCCCGTCAGACGGCCATTCTCATCGCTTTCCAAAACACCCAAAGAAATCTCTTCAACCTGCCGGTGCGCTGCAATCGTTGCCACACCGCCATGCTTCCGGTGAAAATCAAGGAACACCCGATAGTTCATATCAGTCAGGATGTCGCCATTCATCACCATAAATGTTTCTGTAAGCCCGGAAATTTGCCGTAGCGGCCCAATGGTTCCCAACGGAGAGGTTTCAAAACTGTAGTCGATCCGAAGGCCATATTTTGTGCCATCGCCGATGATCGATTGAATTAGCTCGCTGTGATAACCGACGGCAAGCGTAACGTGCTCAAAATTATCGTGCTTTAACTGCCGAAGGACAATTTCCAAGATTGAATAATTGCCCAAAGGAGCCAATGGCTTTGGTATGACTATCGTAAAAGGCCGCAGACGGCGTCCTTCGCCTCCCGCCAATACAACAACACGCATTAGACCGTGTACCTTCCGTGTTTGAGATGCTCCGGACGTTCTCGCAGAAATTTCACTGTCTTCTCCAGTCCTTGATCAAGGCTGACTTCCGGCTTCCATTTGAGCTCTTTAAAAGCGCAATCGGCTGATGCGATCAGACGCATTACTTCGCTTCCCTCGGGACGGATACGCTGCTCTTCACATTCAATCGGCACATCCCGTCCTGTGATGGCCATCAGCCGCTCAGCCAACTCGCCAATTGTGATCCCATGCCCCGTTCCCAGGTTGAAAACTCCACCTTCAATGCCGGGCACTTTGCCCGCTTGAATAAAGCCTCGCGCAGTATCCGTTACAAAGGTCAAATCCCGTATAGGATCAAGTGAGCCCAATCGAAGTGCATCCGCTCCAGCCAATAATTGGCCGGCAATGGTGGGAATCACGGCTCGAGCGGATTGGCGTGGGCCAAAAGTATTGAATGGCCGTACTGTTACGACCGGTAATCCGAAAGAAAGGAAATAACTTTCAGCCAGTTTGTCAGCGGCAATTTTGCTCGCCGAATAAGGTGACTGTCCTTGTAAGGGATGCTCCTCGTCAATCGGGACATACCGCGCCGTGCCATACACTTCACTTGTAGATGTATGCACAATCCGTGGGGTCTGAGCATCGCGGCATGCCTGAAGAACATTCAATGTGCCGAGTACATTGGTACGGACATAAGCTTCAGGCGCAGTATAGGAAAAAGGGATGCCAATCAGCGCAGCCAAGTGAAATACAACTTCACAGTCTTTGACCGCAGTCCGCACAAAAAAAGAATCCTGCACATCGCCGGAGACAACTTCAATCTCGTCGGCAATTTCTGGATCGAGATATTCTAAATTTCCAAAGGTGGGGCGGCTATCGTAATGCACAAATGCCCGGACTCGGGCACCGTCCCGAACCAAGGCTTCGCAGAGATGAGATGGAATAAATCCCGCCGCGCCGGTTATAAGCACCTTTTTCCCACGCATGTGCAGTTCAATCCAAACAAGAATCCGGGATGAAAGACCGGTCATAAAGTTGACAGCATCGCCTCAACCACTGACACTCACTCTCTCAACCCGAGTCCAAGACTATCGGTTCACCATCACATACTGTCAACTGTGTGCGGCTCATTTGGACCTAAAATTGGCCGCTGTGACCGGTAAGAGTCCATAGTATTTAGTCATGAAACAGCCGGTTCTTGAACTGCGAAATATATCCAAGTTCTTTCCTGGGGTGCGTGCCCTTTCCGGAGTAAGCATCGATATCCAACCAGGCGAAATCCATGCCCTCGTGGGCGAAAATGGAGCGGGAAAATCGACCTTGCTGGGAGTAGCCTCAGGTCGGCTCAGGCCGGACCAGGGGGAAATAAGGCTTCAGGGCCAATCCATCACCCTATCGGGACCGGAAGATGGACGTCGGCGCGGCATCGCAGTGATTCACCAAGAGGCCGAACTGTTTCCCGATCTAAGCGTGGCAGAGTGGACAGCTCACTTAAGTACCGGGCTGCCAATGCGCTGGGGTATCGTCGATTGGCAAACCATGCGCTCTGCCAGTTCAACGGCCATCGCCACACTGGGAGAGCCCATTCCACCTGACAGACTCTGCAAGGATCTAAGCGCTGCAGAGCGACAAGTTGTTGAAATTGCTGCGGCTCATGGCCAAACACTTTCAGCGCTTTTTTTGGACGAGCCAACCACATCCTTAACACGAAAAGAGGTCAGCCGCCTTTATGAGCTTCTCGCCGATCTCAAGGCAAAAGGTGTAGGCATTGTCTATGTCAGTCATAAGTTATCCGAAGTATTCGACTTATCGGACAGAATCACGGTCCTGCGTGATGGCGAGGTTGCCAGCCAGTTAATCACTGCCGAAACCACGGAAGACGAAGTCGTCTCGGCCATGGTTGGGCGGCAAGTCGAGCATTTCTTCCCGAAAACCGAGCGTCCCCCAGGCGAGACGGTTTTTGCCTCACAAGGACTCTCAGACAGAGAGGACGGCGATCTTTCGTTTGAACTGCGGGCCGGAGAAGTACTCGGCCTCTATGGACTCGTTGGCGCGGGGCGAAGCGAATGGGCTCAAACCGCTATCGGAATTCGCAAAGCGGCAAAAGGAATTATTCGCCTTTCAGATCAGGAAACCAGGTTTAACACCGCAGCGGAAGCCTTGCGGTCCGGTGTCGTTTATTTACCGGAAGACCGGCATGTTATGGGCCTTTTTGGCAGCCTCAGCGTCGGATGCAATACATCCATTGCCACTCTCCGCGACCATTGCCTCGGGCCCTTTTTGAAACACCGTGAAGTTAACGATACAGTTATAACGGGATTACAAAAACTCGAGACAAAAATGGCCAGTCTCGATGTTCCCATTTCAACTCTTTCAGGCGGAAACCAACAAAAGGTAATTCTGACCCGTTGGCTGTTGGCCGAGCCTCGTGTCCTTATCCTCGATGAGCCCACCCGCGGTATCGATGTCGGAGCAAAGGCCGAAGTCCATAGGCTAATCGACGAGCTCGCCGGGAATGGCTTGGCGGTCATACTCATCAGTTCCGAACTCCCCGAAGTTATGGGTATGAGCGACCGCATTCTGGTAATACGAAATGGCCGTGTCTCAAAGGAGTTCCAACGGGGCCAATGGACCGAAGATGCCATCGTCTCAGCCGCGTTTCCGGCCGAAACAAATGAGGCGCAAATCCCGGAAAAGGCCGAACAATATTCTGAAGAGAGAGGTTCTGCCACCCCTCAAGAAAATCGAAAAAAACAGCCATCAACGGTTTCAGCTATTTCAAAATTCCTTTTGTCTCGTGAAATGCTCATTGCCGGAGTTCTATTCGTCCTGGCAGCCATCTTGACCGTTTACTCGCACGGCCGCTTCCTCAGCTGGACCAATCTCTCCGATATTCTTCTTAATGTCACACCTGTAATTCTTGCCGCTGTGGGAATGACATATGTGATTGTGGCCGGAGGTATCGATATTTCCGCCGGATCCTTATTGGCAATCTGTGCCTGCTTGGCAGGTTTTACGGCCAAGGAATATGGCGGCATCTGGTTGCCGCTACTAGTCGGCATCGGCGCCGGTCTGGTTGGGGGAGCAATGAATGGTTTGCTTTCCATTGCCGGCAGGCTGCATCCGATTCTCGTTACTTTAGGCACGATGAGTCTTTTCCGGGGAATTTTCCTAAAACTAATGGGCGGAAAGTGGATTCACGGATTGCCCGAGTCTTTCACATCTTTGGGTCAAGGAGGTTGGATCTTCCCCTATCCGGTTTGGATCATGTTGTCCGTAACGGCCATTGGAATTTTAGTGGCCGGATGGACACGATGGGGCCGGATTCTATACGCCGTAGGTGGCAACCCCCATGCGGCTGAAACCATCGGTCTGCCATCCAAACGCGTTCAGTTTATGAGTTTTGTGGTTCTAGGCGGACTTGTCGGGCTGGCCGCTGTAATACAAGACGCACGATATGGTCAGGTCCAAGGTAACACCGGACGCGGCTTCGAACTTCAGGTCATCGCCGCTGTTGTCGTGGGGGGAACCAATATTATGGGAGGCAGCGGCACAGTTCTTGGAACCGCTTTGGCAGCGCTCTTATTGGGACTGACCAGTAACGCCATGGTGTTTATGGAAATCTCTACGTTTTACGACAAAATCGTCGTCGGCTTTCTCATCCTTGCTGCGGTCATCGGAGATGGTCTCATGCGGCGGCGTGAAATGGTGCAATCATGAGCCATATCGGCGGCAGAATTCAACATGCGATCAAAGCCAACGCCCGCGAACTGATCCTTCTCGGCGTATTAATTTTGGTTTGCGTGTATGTCGGTTCCCGGTCCCCGTTTTTCTGGAACATGAACAACCTTCTGGATATGACCCGGCATAATATCGAAATAGGCATGGTTGCATTGATGATGACCCTGGTAATTACGACAGGCGGCATCGACCTTTCCGTTGGCTCCAATGTCGCCATGACCAGCATCGTGACAGGCTTTTCGTACCTGGCCGGTGTGCCCATGCCCTTAGCAATCTGTGCCGGATTATTAGCAGCCACACTTGGCGGGCTTTTTAACGGCATCGCTATCGTTGCGGGAAGAATTCCTCCGCTGATCGTCACTTTGGCAACCCTGGCGCTCTTCCGGGGAATCGCCATGGCCATTGGCAAGGCCGAACGTGTTTCGACTTTTCCCGATTGGTTCGCAGTGATTGGGCAAGGCTATATCGGCCCGGTCCCCGTTCAGCTTATTTTGTTTATCTTTCTGGCCATAATCGTCGCCGTTGTAGCCCGGTTAACTCCGGTCGGCGCCTTTACGGATGCGGTGGGTGCAAACCCCATTGCAGCGCGTTTTGCAGCGGTTCCCACTCCACTTCTGTTGGTCGGACTTTATACAGCCACCGGTTTGATGGCCGGAATCGCGGGTGTCGTCGTCACTTCACGTTACGCAACTGCCAAACCGGATGTGGCTCTCGGCTTCGAGTTGGAGGCCATTGCGGCTGTCGTTTTGGGAGGTACTCGGATTACCGGTGGATGGGGCAGTCTGTCCGGTACAATCTTAGGGCTGCTGATATTGGCAGTCCTCCGCTATGGGCTTCAGTTGGCACTGGTTCCGACTGTGTGGGGCACAATTCTGACTGGTATCATCCTAATCGCCACAGCGGCTCTGAATGAGTGGTTGGCCGTTCTCCACGAACACCTTCAGAAACGTTCGATGACAACCACCTAAACCATTTTCCACGCTTATTCGTGTCGGACTGGAACACACAGGTCACAGAATTTTGAATTTGAGTCTCAACATCATTAAATCCGGCACAGCATCCCCAATAGAATATTGACTAGGTTAAATATCAGTGAGATACTTGCCTTGAGAAACAGTGTTGTCGGGGGCGCTCCTTGGGAGCACTCATAACATCCAGATTATCAAGAAGTTCTATGGTTTTTTGGGGTGATTGGAACTTGGATTGGAATCGTGATGAGTGAAAATAACGGTGAATATACAAATCGTCTTTTTCGAAATTTAATTCTCTTTTCATCCGCGATTGGCGCATGTTTAAGTCATGCTGCACGTTCATCAGGAGAAGAGAGCCTTACAGATGCGCAGCTGAACGCATTACGGTTTCTATATTTGAAACACGATTTAGTTATGCGTGATGTTGCGCAAGGTCTAGGATTCAGTTTTGCAGCCGGAACAAAAACCATCGACCGCTTGGCGCAAAAAGGGCTGGCAATTCGTACACCACGTAAAAGAGATGGACGTCAGATTCGTGTCACGTTAACGGAAAAGGGTCACGAAGTCGCCAGACAGATTAAAGATGAAGCGGAAAATTCTTTTCATCAAATTCTAAGCAACCTATCCAAAGAACAGGTCACAGCACTGAACGAAGCCGTGGAAACCTTCTTATTAGGTTTTATCCGGCACGAAGAAGATGTTGCTTCTCTATGTGTCGCATGTGGCTTTGAAGATGGTCTTGATTGCCGCTCTCGCGGTGGCGATTGTTTGGTGAAAGAGGCGATTACCGACTTACTCGGCACTGTTAGACGGGATTCCAAATCCTCGGATGAATGAAGTGTCCCCGCAGATTGGGAAGAAGCACCGTCTCGGTCCCGTCTTATTCCGCCAATTGCCTTCCATTTCATTTCCCAGTCTTGATGGAAAAGTGACTCCCGGACGTTTCAATCCAACTCACGTGGCCGTAACCTGAAGAACTTGTTAGATTCCAGATACGATGGCCCATACGGGGTCCACACTGTATAGCTGATTTTTTTGTGTAGACTTAAGTGTGTGCAAGCCGGCGTAAGTTTAAGTTATCATTTTCGGAAATGCCGGTTGGGGTGGTATCGCCATGGCGCTTAGTGTTGCTGAGCAATTAGAGAAAATCGATCGGAAACTGCGTGTAGAACCGGATCAACATCTCGACTTTTTGGCCAACCGCGAAAAAATCGAACGGATTCTCCAGCTGCGTGATGAAAAGAATGTCTTGATTTTGGGCCATAACTATATGGCCCCTATCGTCTACCAGCTCTCCGGCGAAAGCGAACGAGGCGATTCTTTGGCCCTCTCTGCGTACGCAGCGAAGTGCGACAATCCCATTATCCTTTTTGACGGCGTTCGTTTTATGGCCGAAACGGCAAAAATTCTTAGCCCTGAAAAAAAGGTTCTTATCGCCGACCCGGAGGCGGGTTGCAGCCTGGCCGATCCATTTACGGCCGAAGACATCCTCAATTACAAGAACAAATTTCCCGGCGCGCCGGTTGTTACCTACGTTAATAGTTATGCGGATATCAAAGCCGAAAGCGATTATTGCTGCACATCGTCCAATGGATTGAATGTCGTTCTGCATGCCAGCCGCGAATTCGGAACAAAACAAGTTTTGTTCTTTCCCGATTCTCTTATGGGGGCAAATCTCCAAGAGGAATTAAAAGACGAAGGTATCGATTTAATCTATCCGGGTAAGAAAGACTCAGCCTTTGGCCGATGCGAAGTTCACGAGAAATTTACGGCTCAACATATCCGTGAAATTCGCGAACAACACAACCTGCCCAAGGGCAGTGACCGTGCCGCTGTGCTTGTGCATTGGGAATGTCCCCCTGAAGTTATCGCAGAAGCCGATTACTGCGGAAGCACATCTCAAATGGCCAATTACATTGCCGACCACAAAGAGCTGGAACGTGTTTACCTTGGCACAGAATGCGAAATGGCTGCCAACCTGGCCAGCGAATTCCCGCAGGTGGAATTTGTAAGAACCTGCAATATTTTCTGTCAACATATGCAACGCATTACCTTAGATAAAATTCTCAATAGCCTCGAAAACGAAGTGCATGAGATAACAGTCGATCCGGCGATCGCTCAGCGTGCGCGTAAGGCCATTGATCGGATGTTGGCAATCCCCCGCGGCACAACCATGCAAAAGGTCGACTGACCACACACACGAACACTCTATCTTCAAAGTGTGCTCGTATCGAAATCATCCGCTCTCATGCCGGTAATATCCGTAGAATCTTTGTAAATTATTATCAGGCCAGCCCTAACACGCCGAAAGTATTTCTATTATTTTCATTCAAATTTGAAAATATATGGGGTACATAAGATTGAAACCCAAAATGGCCTTTACATTAATTGAGCTTTTAATTGTTGTGGCAATTATTGGAATTCTTGCGGCAATTGCGGTTCCAAATTTTGTAAACGCACAGATTCGAGCCAAGGTGGCGGGAGCCCAAGCAGATCATCGAAACCTGTCTACCGCCATCGAAAGTTACAAGTTGGATAACAACCATTACCCCCGGACCTATACACTGGGCTATGGCAATGGCGGTCAGCAAATGTCCCGTTATCAACGCATGATTCAGTTGACAACACCCATTGCTTATATTTCCAGCATCCCCATCGATAAATTCAACAGCATGCAAACCGAAGAACAGCGGGGCACGGATCCGATTAATACTTACCCCTACTGGGAACCTAAATTCGCAGATTCTTACCGTACAAAGACTGGATTAGGAAAACATTTCGGCAATAGTCAGGACGCCCCGAACGGGCAGTGGGCGCTAATGAGTTTCGGTCCCGATGGTGATTTTGAGGCCGCTGTAGATTCAAGCAACCTGGCTCCCTATGAGCCTTCCAACGGCCTCAATTCCAATGGCGATATCATGCGTTTCGGCCCATAGAAGCATGAGGAAGACCGCCTGCGCCTGCCGCAATTGGCAATCAGCAAAAGCCGGACCGGCATAGACAGAAAGCGGTCTTTGAGTAAAGTAAGTCTACAAAACAAACCAGCTTGCTGGGGGTGGCTCTAATTCTTGAGCCTGAGAACAAACCCTTACAACCTGATCCGGATCGTGCCGGCGGAGGGAAGCAACGCGCAAAACGAAAAAAAAGGCGCAACCCGGCACGGTTGGCGCCTTTTCTTTTGGTTGAATCTACGGATTTCATCAATATCAGGAGATCCATAGGCATGTTGGTCATTTAATCCGCAAATACCGGATGACCTCACGAGGAGTTAATGAAGATGATTATGTTGGAACGCACCCCGAAAGAAGGCGATAACGTGACGCAGATTTATCATGCGCGCCAAGGTCGGATTACGCCTGAAATGAAATATGTCGCCGAACATGAACTCGTCGACGCTGAGTTGGTTCGAAGCGAGATCGCGCGGGGGCGGCTTATTATACCTGCCAATGTCAACCATAAATCGTTAAAACCGATGGGTATTGGTATCGCATTGAAATGCAAAATCAATGCGAATATCGGAAACAGCGCAACAACCTCAAATGTCGAGCAAGAATTAGAAAAATTGCATTGGGCAATCAAATACGGCGCCGATACGGCAATGGATCTTTCAACCGGTGGTGACATCCCTGAAATCCGCAAGGCCATTATCGAAGCCTCGCCCGTTCCCATTGGCACCGTACCCATTTACGAGATTCTTTCCCGCGTGCGCAAAATCGAAGATGTTTCACATCAACTGATTCTTGAGGTCATAGAGGAGCAGGCTGAACAAGGCGTTGATTATATGACCATTCATGCGGCAACCCTGCTGCACATGATCCCCATGACAACAAACCGGGTTACAGGAATCGTCTCGCGCGGCGGTTCGGTCGTTGCGAAATGGATGTTGTATCACCACAAAGAGAATCCGTTTTATGAAGTTTTTGAGGATATCTGCAAGATCTTTCAAAAATACGACGTCAGCTTTTCATTGGGTGATGGACTACGGCCGGGCAGCATTGCTGACGCCTCGGATGACGCTCAATTCACCGAATTGAAAGTTATGGGTGAATTAACAAAAGTCGCGTGGAATTACGATGTCCAAGTCATGGTTGAAGGACCCGGCCACATCCCTATGAACGAAATTGAGATGAACGTTCAAAAAGAAATGGAACTCTGCCACGAAGCACCGTTCTATGTGCTCGGACCATTAGTTACCGATATCGCGCCCGGTTACGATCATATTACCTCCGCCATCGGCGCGGCCATGGCCGGACAAGCCGGTGCAGCCATGCTTTGTTACGTCACTCCCAAGGAGCACTTGGGCCTGCCAAACGCCGAAGATGTCAAACAGGGCTGCATCGCTTATAAAATTGCCGCACATGCCGCCGACGTGGCTAGAAAGCGCCCCGGTTCCCAAGACCGCGATGATGCCTTATCCAAGGCACGTTTCAATTTCGACTGGGAAGGACAATTTAATCTCTCTCTCGATCCGGAAACGGCGCGTTCCATGCATGATGAAACCTTATCGCACGAAAAATTTAAGGAAGCCAAATTCTGCTCCATGTGCGGACCCAAATTTTGTTCCATGGCGATAACTCAAGATATGCGGGAAATGAAAGGGGAATATGAAAAGAAAAAGGAAGAGATTCGTACGGCAATGGATCAAGAATCGGAGACGGTAACAGCCGCCAAATAATCGAATACTCCTAGATTCAGACTGTTATTCGCAACGGGTCATCAAGTAGTCATACAACGATAAATTAACTTGGCCGGTCCTCTACACGCTTTACAGCAAGAGGACCGGCCATTTTTTCTTACATAATTACAGTCGGTTTCTTAATTAGGCGCGGAAACCGGGATTGGGAATTGGATCGACGGGAATTTTCGATTTGAAGTCCAATTCCTTGGGCAGAATATCCAGATCGCTATCCAAAGCTTCATGCCAAGTCAGCCGTTGCCCGGTGTAGGCGGACATACGTCCAATGATGGCCGTGAAGGTGCTCTCGGCAACTCGCACACCTTCATTAAGGTAACACCCGGAGCCGCGAATACTGGCTTGCAGATCAATATGTTCCTGAACATAGGGATCGACATCGGTCTTGCCCATATCATTGCAACTGCTGGTCCCCTTTGTACCGACAATCGCTTCGGAAACATTGTTTGCGGCATTATCCCAGTGACGGCTCATACTTAGTACATGCACACCGTTGGGATACTCATAATCACATGAGAAGTGATCGAAAATGTTTCCGTATTTTTCGATATTCGGTTTCCAGGCACGTCCGCCGGAAGCCGTGACCGCTACCGGATGCGATTGGAATACCCAGTTCATAATATCCAAGTTGTGAATATGTTGTTCAACAATATTGTCGCCACAAATCCAACAGAAATTGTACCAGTTATGGCTGGCTTGGTATTCCAAGTCGCTCATACCTTCAGTGCGTTCCCGCGCAAAAGGCAAACCACCATTCCAATAAGCACGTCCCGTTAGTAATTCTCCAAGAACGCCATCATGGATTTGCTGAATGGTCTGCACATAGTTGCCCTGATGACGGCGCTGCGTTCCAGTTACTACAGACAATCCCATCAGTTCCGATTTACGGGCTGCCAAAATGAAGCGGCGGATGCCAACCGGATCGGTTGCCACCGGCTTCTCGCAGAACATATTTTTCCCGGCTTCAACGCATGCTTCAAAATGCATGGGCCGGAATCCCGGAGGAGTAGCCAAAATGACATAATCCA
>CAXXIH010000008.1:2252500-2556647 GCA_963663365.2 bacterium
TCATAACGTAACGAAGTGGTACAGGAATATTAACCTGTTGTCCATCGGCTACGCCTTTCGGCCTCACCTTAGGAACCGACTAACCCTGAGCGGATTGGCCTTGCCCAGGAAACCTTACCCTTTCGGCGAGCAGGGATTTCACCTGCTTTATCGTTACTCATTCCGGCATTCTCTCTTCCCAGCGGTCCAGTCGTCCTTGTCGGTCAACCTTCACACCCCTGGGAATGCTCCTCTACCACCATGCAAGCATGGTCCGCGGCTTCGGTGTATGGCTTAAGCCCCGTTACATTATCGGCGCTAGTACAATCGGCCAGTGAGCTATTACGCACTCTTTAAATGAATGGCTGCTTCTAAGCCAACATCCTGGCTGTCCAGCTATTCTAACTACCTTTGCCACTTAGCCATAACTTGGGGACCTTAGCCGGCGGTCTGGGCTGTTTCCCTTTCGACAATGAAGCTTATCCCCCACTGTCTAACTGCCAAGCATTACGTGAGCGGCATTCGGAGTTTGAATGGGTTCGGTAACCTGGTGGGGCCCCTAGTCCAATCAGTGCTCTACCGCCGCCACGATTCACTTGACGCTGGTCCAAAAACCATTTCGAGGAGAACCAGCTATTTCCGAGTTTGATTGGCCTTTCACCCCTACCCACAGCTCATCCAAGCCGTTTTCAACCGACACTGGTTCGGGCCTCCACAGACTGTTACATCTGCTTTACCCTGGCCATGGGTAGATCACTCGGTTTCGGGTCTGCCCCTAACGACTTAACGCCCAGTTAAGACTCGCTTTCGCTTCGGCTCCGGTGCAGAACACCTTAACCTAACGCCGCTAGGGACAACTCGCCGGATCATTATGCAAAAGGCACGCGGTCAGACGGGCACGAAGCCACTGTCCTTCCACAGCTTGTAAGCACACGGTTTCAGGTACTATTTCACTCCCCTCTCGGGGTGCTTTTCACCTTTCCCTCACGGTACTGGTTCACTATCGGTCACGGGCTAGTATTTAGCCTTGGAAGATGGTCCTCCCAGGTTCCCACGGGATTTCACGTGTCCCGAGGTACTCGGGGACACCACCACGTCAATATGATCCTTTCACTCACGGGGCTGTCACCCTCTTTGGCGGCCCTTTCCAGGGTCCTTAAGCTAGAAACATACTGTCCGCGTGCCGATCGGCAGATCGGCATGTGGGCCCCACAACCCCAAACGAGCAACGCCTGCCGGCTTGACACTCATTTGGTTTGGGCTGTTCCCCTTTCGCTCGCCGCTACTGAGGGAATCTCAATTGATTTCTATTCCTGCGGGTACTTAGATGTTTCAGTTCCCCGCGTCTCGCTTCAACCAACCTATGGATTCAGTTGGTGATAACAGGGCATTACCCCTGTTGGGTTTCCCCATTCGGAAATCCCCGGGTCATAGCTTGTTGGCAGCTCACCGAGGCTTTTCGCAGCTTGCCACGTCCTTCATCGCCTGCCCGTGCCAAGGCATCCACCATGTGCTCTTAGTAACTTGAGGCAACGCTGCTTTGCAATACGGCGATGCCCCACTGCCTACTTAAGTATCTTTAGGCGGGTTTATTGACACTTGCTTTCGCATGATCAATGTTTTTTTTGCGCGGACTCGATTGTCAAAGACCAAAAATCGTCTCCATAGATTGAATCAACAGAGACGATGAGAACCTGCATGCTGCCTTTTCAGGCACATGTACAGGTTAAAATCCGTTGTTTCTTTGTAACTGCGGCGACGTCATTCCCCGACCTCGTCGCAAGCAAAGTATCATAAAACATCCAGGCCAACTTTCAAGTCCAGCCTGGATTGTGCTGTTCTGAACTCTGCCTTAACAACAGCGGAAGAGGAAACTATCAACCTCATTCCCGCCAAGCAAGTATCCCCACAAAAAAAAACCAAAAACTTGAAAGGTCGTCTGGTCGAACGTACCACTGAATCTCGTTAGAGGTTCAAATCATTGGTCTTATGGAGAAAACAGCAACAAAAGTGGAGCTGACCGGGATCGAACCGGTCAACGAATTAGAGGAAACCGAAAATAAATCAATGCTTTACAGTAAGGGCTCCGGCGTCACAGCTGCACATACGTCGGCACTCAGGCCCGAAAACCGCTCCCAAGCGTCCGCACCCGACCTTGATTTGAAACGCATTGCCGACGCTTGGCCCCGGCTCCCACAAGCCATTCGCGCCGGAATCATGGCAATTGTCGATACCGCAACGGGCGAACCGGCCGGGAAGGATTCAGCACGATGAGCAGACGGCGCAGACGAAGAACTGTATGCAGGTGCATTCGGGCCGTTCTAAGGCTCTTTGCCGCATTCGGGTACCCAAGGCATAGGGTGAAGCCGAAACGCTCACAGCGGGCAGAATCGGCCCTGTTCTAGTGATTCTGAAGCAACAGAACGTGAGGGATTGAAGCATGGCTCGAAAACCGTCTGCGAAGAGATCACGCCGAAAGACATCGGTAGCGGCGATGAAACCGGAATCTGAACCGCCCAAAGAGTCTGAGGGAAAACCGAAAGCGTTCCTGGAATCTCTTCCTAATGGGGCGCGTTTGGAAATCTTTATGAGCCTTCATCGTGCGTTGGGGACCGATCTAGCGGATGAAAACGGCTGGAGGGCAAGGACCGTTGCAGACTTGTTTAAGTCTTTGGACCCGGAGACCGCTATTGAAGGAATGCTCTCTGTGCAGATGCTGGCATGTCACCGCTTGGCAGTGGAAACGGCTGCGCGAGGAACCGAGAGATCAATCAATCAGGCACAGGCGCTTATGCGTACGTTTACGCGGCAAATCGAAGCCATGCAACGCTTACGCGGGCGGCCACGAGAGCAACGGATGGTAGTTGAGCATATCGACGCTCGCGGCGCTCAAGTTGCCATCGTAAATGGGGGGGCAAACGGGGACAAGCAATGAAATCGCACAAGGACTCCATGAACCGTTTCGAATTGCTGCCACGATGCGGCGCACAAACCCGCTCCGGCGGCCGCTGCAAACGACCCGGAAACAAGCGGAATGGCAGGTGCAAATTTCACGGCGGCGCTTCGACCGGACCGCGAACGGTGGAAGGTCGGCAGCGTTGCGGTCAGGCCCGCTTGAAGCACGGCTACTTTTCAGCGGCGGAGCGGGAACGGCGGCGGGAATACCGGGAGATAATGGCAGAATTTAGACGGCTTCTCGCGGAAATCGAAAAGGCTTCCCCCGGTGTGGCCTAAGTTAGGGGCCGTGTTCAGCATCGTTTCCGTTTGAATTTGTGAAGTATTCAATGCTGCAACCATCCCGTGACCGCCGCAGGCCGGAATGAGCCGGTCAAGCGGTAGACACGAGCTTGGAAGTTTTCAGCGGCCACGGTCAGGAAAACAGAATCCGGTCCGGCTGGCGTCATGTCCAGCACTGGCGCGAACGGTGCGGCTTTCGCTATGTCTATTTCTTGCCCGTTGACCTTCCAGACGATGCGCGTACCCGCGCCGTCAATCTCCGGAATTGCGGCCAATACTCCACCATCGGCACCGGCCAAGATAGGATTGCTCTCAATCCACCGCCCGGGCGGAAGCACTGCCACTTCTTCGACAGAATAATCGGACTGTAGGACTTCGAGTTCCTGGACAGGCTCAAATAATGCAATGGCGTCCGAAGCGTCCCAGACGGCAATAGCATCTGGGTATTCATCGACATTGGTCAAGATCAACAGTTTTCCTGAATCCATGTAGTAATCATAATCGAAAAGCCATCCATCGGTTTCAATATCAATCTTGCCAAGCATTTCAAATCTACCCACGTCCCAAATCTCGACATCGTTATCATTGTTTTTTGTAAGCATAATTCCATTTGACTCTAATAGCCTCGAACCTGCATAGGTAGACGAAAGTCTTTTCACCGATGGGAACGCAAAAATCCCATCTCCGCTTGAATAAATCCGCATATCCGCAGAGAAAGATTCGGCATAGAACAAAGAGGGGTCTAGCCACGGAAATCCGCCCGTCAATTCTCCCGTTTTTAGATCATAGATCTTTGTTCCAATGATGGCCTTTCTATTCGATATAAACGCAAGCGTTCCCCATATCGAACCACTGACGCTTAAAATAGGATCTTCTGCGCCTGGGGCAGTGGACCAGATTCTTATAGAATCATCTATTCCGGTCACAAAATAATTGCCGTCAGGCGACAGTAAAACCATTTCATTGCTATCAATGTATTTCTCAAGTAACTCATCTCCGGAATCAATGCGTTCGATATAGATAATTCCGTAGTGTGCTCCGCTTTCGTTCACACTGCCAACGGATAATACTCTCTGTTTATCGGGCAAAACCCAAGCGGTTTGCGCCCTGAAGAAATAGCCGTGCTCTATCTCAGAAATCACTTGCCCGGTTTCAACATCCCATATCAAAACACTCGTTCCGGCGCATGTGATTACGTTTCCATCCGGGGTAAAGTGTGCGGCTCCGAGCAAGACCCGCTCTCCGAAGTAGGCTTCATGGTTGATTACTAAGTCCGGCTCGTTAATCACAATCTGGGCCGGGCACTCGATGATTGTCACAAGGAACGCCATAACAACTAGAATCTGTTTCATGCTTCTCTCCCTTTTTATAGAAACGGCGCTAATAGCGTCCCCAGCGTAACGCCGAGAATCGAGAGTGCCGCTGAAACCAAGTAGGTCGAAATAAAAAAGAGCCAAAGCCCGAGGCACACAGCAAAGGCAATTCTTGGAATACTCAACGGCTTTGGAGCGGTTGAGGTTTCCCTTTTTTCCGAAGCCTCTAATAGATTTTTGTGCTCTTTCGGCGGATTCTCTCCGGTCAGTTTGTCGTATTCATGCAGCATCACCACCAGGATCAGAAACACGATGGCAAGGCCCCCTATGACAATGACCATTCTTATCACTTGGTCGCCCATTGCTTCCCTCTCTATACCGGTGTCGGCCCATGCGGCTTGCGTTTGGATTTGCGAAGTATCTAATGCTCATCCAATTTGAGTTGGCGTCTTTGTGACAGTTGGCGTATGAGTTGCAGTCGGAGTCGGGGTTGCCGTTGCGGTACTCGTAACCGTTGGCGTCGGAGATTGTTTTTCTATAGAAAGAACATAATTTCCAGCTCGCTCTCCGATTCCCGTTACTCTGGCGTAGAAGACATCGCTCACGTCTGCGGTCCAGGTTATTCGAGATCCAAGGCCAACATCTTTGCCGTCATCGTTTTCAGCAATTGGGGTTTTTTCAGGATTAAGCAAAGCTAATTCACTATCGTGCAGCGTGCCCGGAATCACAATGATGTCATAGGTGTAGTCGGGCAGAACCTCAAATCCGTAATCGTCCGCCTCGCCGCTTGCGGATACTTCAGATTCAATCTCAGTGCCGAAAGGCATTAGAATTTCAAAAGGCCACTCAAGAGAGAATGTGTGGATTCTTTCTGAATCGTTCGGCCACTCATGGAAGTCTTCTATTTCAAATGAGCCATCAATTCTTATTGTCTCGATTACCCCAGGCGTTGCAGACTGGCTTACGTGAAATCCCACCGTTGTAAATAGAATCTCTTGATTGCCCGGTGGATCGAATGTGTAGTTTTGTCCCCAGATCGAGACGAGTCTACCACTATCTGGAGTGCGTTGGCTTCCCGGTATTTCATAGCTCATAGAACTGAAGTATAGATTATTCTCTGATTCTGCCCGTACTGTGACTTGGAAGAGTCCAAGAATAGAGCCATAGGTCAAATAAACATCTACTTCATGCACAACATTGGGCGCAGGTGCGCCTCGAAATGACCCTTCGATCCTAAGAGTTGGAATTGGCAAGGGAGTTGGAGTCATTGTTGGAATTGGTGTGCTCGTTGGAATTGGTGTGGCTGTATATTTCGCCCCGCTATGCCAGTTTTTTTGAATGACATAAAGGTCTTCATGGTCAACAATGCCGTCTTGGTTAATGTCCCCAGGAATCGGCGTCTGACAAAAACACGTCAACGAAACGAGCAAAAAATATAGACAAAACAATCCTCGGCTCTTCATTTTCACTCTCCCTTTTTATGCCGGAATCGGCCCGAGCGGCACTGCCTGTCAAGTCTTTATACCAGTTCCGGCGGGATTGCTTCTGTTCCTTTGCCTTATTCAACGCAAATCGTCCTGTCGGAATACCAGAAAGGACACTTAGGGAGAAGTTGCCGGGTAGTATGGTCAAAGTCCAATTTCCGATGTACACGTGAGACATGAGCCCTCAAAAAGCATACACAGAAAACACCGGAGATCCAATCATGTTAAATGAAAATTCAGAACAGCTTTTGACCGAGAGTGATGCGGCGGAGACGTTGAAATTCACACGCAATACGCTGCGGAAATGGAGACGCGAGGGCCGTGGACCCCGTTACAAGCGTCTAGGGCGAGCGATCCGCTACAGGCTGCGTGACCTGCTGACATGGGCAGAGAGATTCGACGTGAAACCCGAATCAGGGAAATGATAGGACCCGAAAATGAAAAGCCCGCAGGCCGGAGCGGCAATGCGGGCGGACTTAGATACTGCCTCGAATCAGTATCTTACCTCGACCGCTCGCACCGCTCAAGACACAAACATCAAGTCAGCCAGAGACAATATGCACGGTCTCACCTATGAGTGCATATCGGACCCGAATCGGCTTACCGAAACGGACCGGGCTATTGCCAGGCTCTGGAATCATCTAAGCGCGCTCCACTGGGAGCGGTCTGTTTTGAATGGGAATTGAGGCAATGACAAACGTTCAACTTCAATTGATCGACATCCGCGAAATCTCACGTTTGACTGGCTTCGCACCCCGAACACTCTGGCGATGGCAATCCGCTGGCAAGTTCCCTCGACCGGACGTGACAGTCGGCAAAACGAAACGCTGGAAACCTTCGACAATCCAGGCATGGATTGAGCGGGGCGGCGCAGAAAAGGGCCGGTGAGTGATGAAGAAAGACGTATCTGAGGGGAAATTAATCCCGTTTGCGTTGGCGCTACGCGCCGCGTCAGCAAGGTATCGCCTCACGTCGAGCGAAATCGCCTACTTGTATGGGCTCGGCATGATTCTGAATCGTCCCGGTAGGAACTACAAATTCTGGCCGACACGCATGAGAATTCAACGTAAACGGATCATGCGATGTGCAGGGATCACAAGCAACGATGGCGAATCAAGAACGCGAAAGAGACTTATCGAGAAAGGTCTCATTGACTATGCGCGCGGGCCGAGGGGTGCCGCTGGCACTTTCGGACTCACAGGCAAGTTCTGGCAGTGCGCTAAACAATGAGACGACAGCCGAGAACCGTACCGCTCAGCGGTACACCCCCCTACCGGTCAGCGGTACGCATCCGTACCGGTCAGCGGTACGCATATAAAGACACTATGAAAGACCGCGCAAGACAAGAATCTCAACCATGGCACGCAGACAAGGCGAAGCGGATCGTTTCGCCAACCGTTGCCGGACACGCTACGCCCCTCCCAAACCCTCCCCCGCCGGGGAGGGCTCCGGCTCCGGCTACGCCGGACCGGCCTCACGTTTTGTTTCTATCTGGAACCATTCAGGAATCAATCAAGAACGGAACAGCGGTCTTGACTACTCAGTGCTATTGCATTATATTTGCATTGCATTATGAGAGTGAGGATACCATGAACTTAGACGAACAAATCGCCCTAAGACTCCCGAAAGGTTCCATGAAGCGGGCGGAGAAGTTGGCCCCGCAAATTGCAAAAGATCCGCAGTATGCGGCGTACGGCAATATCAAGAAAAGTCTTGTGCTGCGAATCGCAGTGCTGACCGGACTGGAAGAGCTCGAACGGCGGTATGGCGCAAAGCGCAGTGGAAAGGCGGCGAGCTAAAATCATGGCAACGATTTACCGGCGCGGTGGCAAAAAAAATAGGAACGGGACCTATTACATTCAGTATTTCGACGAGAACGGCAACCGCCGTACGGTGAAAGGGTGTACGGACAAAGACGCTACCGAAGCCCTTGCCCGCAAACTTGAGGCAGAAGTTATGCTCAAGAAGCGGGGCGTGATTGACGCTCGGGCCGAACGAATTGCGGACGAATCGCGCAGACCCATCAAAGAGCACTGGGAAGACTTCGAGCAGGATTTGAATGCACGGGACGTCACAGAATCATACACGCAGGGCGTTCTCTTCTGCCTAAAGAGGATCTTTGAACTGGCTGGCACCCGCTACCTGGGCGACATTACACTTGCCCGCATTCAAGAAGCGATTGGCCGAATCAAAGCCGAAGGCCGGACACCGAAAACAGCCAACGAGTACATTGCCAGCATAAAACAGTTTTGCCGCTGGGCCTCTAAAGACGGACGGCTGGCGGAAAGTCCGGTCGCCCATCTCAAGACCTTCAACGCGGATGTTGGCAGGAAACACGTCCGGCGGGCGTTCACCGATGATGAACTGCGGAGACTCTTTGAAGCGGCAACCAACGGCCCCACATTGCAGAAGTGCAGCGGAGCGGAACGGTCATTGATCTACAAAGTCTGTGCACTGACCGGGCTCCGTAAGAACGAAATCGCCAGCCTCAAGAAACGGTCTTTCCGGCTCGATGCCGATCCGCATACCGTCAGCGTGGCCGCCGCTTTCAGCAAACATCGGCGTGAAGACACTTTGCCGGTCCCGAGAGAACTGGTCTCGGACCTGCGCTCGCACCTTGAAGGCAAATCTGACAATGACCTCGCGTTCCAGGTTCCCAAGTACGCCTACCGGGCTCTGAAACGCGATCTGGCCGCTGCCGGGATTCCCTACGAAACCGCCGACGGGTTCGGCGACTTCCACGCTCTGCGGCATACCTTTGTGACTCGGCTGGTCAAAAGCGGCGTAAACACAAAGACGGCTCAGATTCTCGCCCGGCACTCCGATCCCCGGCTGACGCTGGGCGTCTATTCGCATATCGAGTTGATCGACCAATTCGCAGCGGTCAACGGTCTCCCGCCGCTCGACACTCCATCAACCGAAACAGAATCAGAGCGGGCCGCCGCGACCGGTACGGATGGCCGTATGGCAACCGAAACGGCTACAAAAACCAGCTGCACATACGTAGGCACTCAGCAGGCTCTAGGCGGCGATAGCGGGCAAAGAAAGGCACGAACCACGAGTGACGAAAACACGCCCAAGCCCCACAACGTTGTAGGTTTAGACGTTCTCTGTCAAAGAAAGGCGTCAAGCGGCAAGAGGGGCGGAAAAGTGGAGCTGACCGGGATCGAACCGGTGACCTCCGGCTTGCAAAGCCGGCGTTCTCCCAGCTGAACTACAGCCCCCATCTGGGAACGGCGTAAGAAAAAGGCGGCTTATATTCTCTCTTGCCGCCTTCGCCGTTTGGAAAATGGGCCTGGATGGACTTGAACCATCGACCTCCCGCTTATCAGGCGGACGCTCTAACCAAGCTGAGCTACAGGCCCAAAAACGCGAACGGACTCTACCGCCCTGCTCCGCACCGTTCAAGGCGGATGCCCGGATATGGCCCGGTGATAGTTGGAAAGGATGGCACTCGAACGCCATTTTCCCGCCCAAAATCATAATTTGCCGATCTTTTTCAGCCCTGCGGCGGCCAAGTCTCGAGCGTAAAAATCCCGGTGAGTTAACAATTCCTGCCAAATTGGGACAACATCGTCCGGCGGCTCGGAAATCCACGCCAGAATTTCCAGCGCATGTCGATCCCCCTTTTGGGCCCGGTTCTTCTGCTCCGAGAGCAATGCCTGGCAGAGCGATGGATCGGAAAATGCGCCATTTCGCGCCATATAAGCCAATCCCTGATGAATGGCGATTTCCACATTGCGATCCTCCGATTCCAGCCCGGATTTTAGGATTTGGGCCGCGTCCCGGTCTTGTGGAGATATCGTAAGCACAACCGCTGCCATTCCTACCTTCTCGTTCAGCAATAGTTTTTCCATTTCACCCTTTAAAAGTGGAACTGCATACAGACCATTTTTCCCTAAACTGCCCCAAATTCGCGCCGCAATCATTTGATTATCAAAACTGTGGTTGGGAAATTCTTCCAACAGAACCGTTCGAATTGGCTCCGGTAATTCACCGTCTCCCGATTCAGAGAACGCGAAAAGCGCCTCTCGTTGAATTGCCTCATCCGGAGACCGCAATCCCTCGATCAAGACTTGTATGCATCGCTCTCCCCGGATTCCCTCATGCCATGCAACTCTCGCAGCCTGCACACGGAATTGAAGATGCGAGTAACCCAATGCTTTGCGGATGAATACATCTTGATACCCGGACCGTATCGCATTCAGGCAAAGTCCCTTGATTAGTCCTGATGAATGCTTATCCGAAATCTGGCCTGCATATTCGATCAAATATTCAACTGTTTTTTCAGTTGGATGGCCATAAATCAATTCCGCCAAAGCGATCCATGGCTCGTAGCGCGACGGCAGATCCAATCCCGCCTCGCGGAACAGCCGCTGCAAATCGTCACGATTCGCATATAGAGATTTTCCGGTCTCATCCGGCGGCCCTGTCCATTGGGTAAGTTCTACAAGCAGGCTTTCCCGGATAGGCGTATCGGCATCTTTTAACAATGCGGCAATGGCAGATATCGCCTGTGTTCCTGCCGCCACCAAACCGGCCGCGCAAAAGCCCCGGGTTAGAGCATTGCCTTTCCGGATTTCTTCATCGAATAATGGGATTGTCTCCGGATAAACACCTTTCAATCCATCGGCGCGCATGAAAAAACCGTGATGCTCTTTGCTTTCGTGCATTCGAGTAATGGCTCCGCGGAATGAATACTCTTTCGGCATGCTGCGGGCCATTAAATCCGTCTCCGATGTACGTTCGTCGTTTATGATCATCTCAATGATGGCGGAGACGTGTTTCGGTTCCAGATATTGGGACCGGCGCAAAAAGTGATCGGCAAAATTGCGTAGCCTCAGTGACCGGCTTTTGAGATAACTCAGAATTTTGGCATCGGTCTGCTCGAGTATTTCACCGGTGCGGTACTCTTGAATTAGGTAATCGATGATTTCGAAATCATTGTTATAGATACCGGCCAGCAGGGGTATATATTGACGAGGATATTTTTCAGGCTGCAAACCATACAATGCGGCAAATGCCGATCTCCTCATGTAAGGAAGCGGATCGTCCAAAGCCTTGGTAAGCGCAGAAATCAACTCCGGCGAACTCTCAACCGACTCCTGGCCATTCATCATCAGGATTCGATTCAATTCGGAGACCGCGCGGCATCGTTCACCATCGGAATCGCTGGTGAGGTAATCCGTCAGACGATTCACATCGCGGGTTAATGGATCCGCCCACAGCAGAAACTCTGCGAGTTTTCGCACATGCACAGAAGGATGCTCAAGCCACCGTAAAATGACTTCATCCTTGGGAGGACCGATTTCCAATAGAGCCATAAACGGGGGATCATCATTGAAACTGAGAAAAGCCAGACTCCCAAAAGGAAACGCATCGCGATCACAGCTGCCGTAAGTATCTTCGAAATAATCATAGAGTTCAGGAAGGATTTGAGCCGCAGCCGACCCGGCCTCCCCAAATATCTCAGGCAGTTCGCGTGATTTTTTGCTGTTCCATTTTTTAATTAGAAGATCAATAAAATCCTGAACATAAGGATCATTCTCCCGGGCGGGTAAAAGAATTTCCCGCAATGCTTCAATTGCCCTCCAAGTTTGTTCGCCTTGTTCTGCAAGCACAAGCATTTCGGGCACAGCGGACCGGGCATGTACACCACAGTTTCCTAAGGCCCATAGTAGATTGGCGCATGAATTCCCGCTTGTTGTATGGATTAGTTTCATTAATTCCGGAATCAAGCGGTCCCAATCAACATCAGCATTGGAAATATCCTCTTCCAGAATACTGCGAATGGCATAGATGCATTGCTCCTGGAATTTCCGATCCTGTAAATGGGCGCACTCAATGAGAACCGGTAAGGCGGGCGCCCCATCGGCTCCCGTATATTGAAAAACCTGGGCAGCCAAATCGCGCTGTTGGGGATCTTTGGACTTCAAGCATTCAATCAATTGCGGAATGCTCTCACCTTTGTTTTCTCGAAGTTTGGCAATGAATCGGCCGGAGTCTCTTTGAGACAAAGATTCCTGAAACTCAAGAAGCAACGGTGGAAGAGCTGTCGCTGTTTCATCGGCAGCAAAACTTGATAACGATAGAAGAAATAGCAGCGCGGGAATGACAGGAAACCGTATCATATTGCCCTCCTAAACCGGATTGATCATTCAGCCGGACACATAATCGATACTGTCTGTGTATCTGATTTGGGATTGACTTCGGGGATTCACCGGGAACTCATAACATCACCCCCTTACTATCCCAAACACTGTACCCTTTCCGTGTTCTACGATTGGTCTCCCACTCGCGTCACGATGCCGCCTATTCTATAAATGTCACCGATTGATCCATGACTGAGAATACACGACGTATACTTTATTGGGCCTTAGCACTGGTGGCGTCCGCTCTAATGTGCTGGTCGGTCTTCCATATTGCCTGGGTGGCTGACGACGCGTTTATAACTCTGCGTTATGTCCAAAACACACTCGAAGGCAACGGGATTGTTTACAATGTGGGTGACCGCGTGCAGGGTTTCACCCATCCTTTGTGGTTTCTTTTGCTACTGGCAGGCAGTACGGTTTTCTATCCCCCCATGTTCGTCATGTCGCTGGGCATGGTTCTGACTTTTTGCACCATGCTCGTATTGGGCTATCTCCACCGGAATCGGTTCGGAACCCTCATATGCACCGCTGCGGCCTTGGGAACGTGCTATACATTCCGCGAATTCCAAACTTCGGGGATGGAGAACTCCTGCACCATCCTTCTTTTGGTGTGTCTCATAACCTGCGCGCTTTCGCTTTCGAACCGCGAGCCGGAGGTAAGGGCATGGATGATTGTAGGATTTTCTATCCTAATCGTATTTAACCGCCTCGACCAAGCGCTCTTAATCGGTCCGGTATGTGCCGGTTCAATGATCTGTTTATGGAAAACGCAAGATAAACGCAACTTTCTGCAAATGCGTTCGTTTGCCTTTGCGTTGCTTGCCGCCGCTGTTTTTTGTGCTTGGTACCTTTGGGCATGGTGGTATTACGGAACACCCCTGCCAAATACGTTTTATGCCAAGCTGGGCGCAATCCCAATGGCAAAATCATTCGCTTACGGCGTAGCCTATGTTATCGATTTTGCACGAGATGAACCCTTTCCCGCTTTCGCCGCAATCGCGGGAATAGGGATATCCATTTTTTATGCTTTGAAACACGGCACAGACCTATCTATTAACCGCTTGGATACGAAATGGACTGTGCGTCTTCTCCTGTCTGGCATTGTATTGCAGCTGGCCTATATCGTTTGGATCGGTGGAGACTTCATGCGGGGGAGATTTTTGGATTCATCTTATGTCTGCGCCACAGTTTTGGGCGTATGGAGTTTTGCTCAACTTTGGCCTAAACGAACGGATTGGCTGGCTGTGTTTCTTATCGTCGGCATGTTTTCGCAGTACATTTTCGATCCGATTGAACCGACCGGACGTATTGTGGCGGATCGTACCATTATGCGGGAAAGCACATTTTGGATCGAAAACCGTTGGCACTGGATTCAAGAAAACCGGTTCGAGGATCATGAATTTCCGCTTTCGCTGCGAAAATATGCTGAGAAATTTGGTCCGATCACGATCAAAGAGCAGCTCATAGGCTCTTATGGTTGGGTAGCAGGCTCCAAAGTCACAATCATCGATGTCTTTGGCCTGACTGATGCCACCATCGCACGAATGCCTGCGCTTCCGACATCACGCATCGGACACATTAGACACCCGATTTCCGAATCGTATTTTGCTCAAAAGGGCGTCCTGGACATTCAACCCAACTGGATGGAGCGTGTCAGAACGCTTGATCCCACCTTGCGAGAAGACGCGCTAAAACTGGCAGAAGCCGAGCGAAAGAAATCCTTAAACCAATAGAAATCAGTAGGATAGGTAAGATGTGGGCCCTTTGTGAAAATTAATTTTTGATTTTCAGGGGGCATAGCTATTGACATGGCAACCATAAATCGTACAATCACATGTGATTAAGAGGATATTATGTTTACAAAGACATCGCTCCATGCAATACGAGCATTTATGGTCCTGGCCGAACTTCCTGAAGGTGCTCACGCCGGTGCCGCGGCGATTGCCAAAGAAATCGGCGCCCCTCAAAACTACCTCGGGAAACTTCTGCAGAGCTATATCCGTGAAAACCTCGTTGTATCTCAAAAAGGCCTGGGCGGTGGATTCGCTTTGGCACGGGATGCCAGCGAAATTTCATTATTCGATGTGGTTAATCCAATCGAGGATATTGCAGGCAAAACCGGATGCATTCTGGGGAGAGCCACATGTGGAGACGATAATCCCTGCGCCGTTCATGAATCCTGGGGACAGATTCGTGACGCATATTTAAAACTTCTGACCGAAACTCATATCGCCGATTTGGTGAATCACGGTGATTTGAAACATTTGGTCGCACAAGTCTAAGAAAAGACAACGTCGGAAATTAACGGTTTTGTAATCAGTTTTGCACGCGCATTCGTGCGATGCATCAATGGAGGAATCAAATGAGTATGTTCTGTTTTCAATGCGAACAAACCGCCCATGGTAGCGGCTGCACTGAGTTTGGTGTCTGCGGAAAAGATGCGGACACAGCAGCCCTTCAGGATCTTTTGCTCTTGGCCGTAAAAGGTATCTCGATGTATGCCCATCGGGCGCGGCAATTCGGTGCAAATGATCGCGAAGTAGACATCTTCACACTCGAAGCGCTTTTCACCACCGTTACAAATGTAAATTTTGATGCAGAACGGATTGCGCGCATGGCTCAAAAGGCCGCCGAGTTGCGTAATCAAGCGAAAAGCATGTACGAAAAAGCATGCGCGACCGCCGGACAGACGCCCGAAATTCTTATGGGGCCGGCAACATGGACACCCGCGGAAACTCAAGAAGGGCTTGTCAGGCAAGGTCAGGCGGCCGGTATTTTAAGACGTGCCGATAGCCTGGGTGAAGATATCAGCGGTCTCCAAGAACTTCTGACTTATGGTCTCAAAGGGATGGCCGCTTATGCGGATCACGCCCAAATTCTCGGATACGAAGATGAATCAATCTATGCCTTTCTGCATGAAGCGCTTGACTTCTTAGCCAAAGAAAATCCAACCATCGATGAACTGCTCGCGATGAACCTGAAATGTGGTGAGGTCGGTTTGAAAACACTGGAAATTCTGGATTCAGCCAACACAGGCGCATATGGCGATCCGGTACCGGCTCCGGTTCATATGCGCCCGCGCAAAGGTAAGGCAATACTTGTTTCAGGGCATGATCTTAAAGACCTTGAAGAACTTCTAAGGCAAACAGAAGGCAAGAACATTAATGTCTATACCCATGGCGAAATGCTCCCCGCTCATGGATATCCCGAACTCAAAAAATACAAACATCTTGCCGGCAACTATGGTGGGGCGTGGATGAAACAAGGCCGTGAATTCCGTGAATTCCCCGGTTCGATTTTGATGACCACCAACTGTATTCAAGAGCCCCGTGCGGAGTACAAAGATCGCATCTTCACAAGCGGCATGGTGGCCTGGCCCGGTGTAACGCACATTGCCGACCGGAATTTCACCCCCGTCATCGAAGCGGCCTTGGCACAAGAAGGATTTACCGAGGACGCACCGGAATTGGTCACAACAGTTGGTTTCGGCCACAAAACGATTCTGGGTGTGGCTGACAAGGTAATCGAGGCAGTCAAATCGGGGGCAATCAAACATTTCTTCCTTATCGGCGGATGTGACGGCGCTGAAGTCGGACGCAATTATTACACTGAAATGGCGGAAACGATCCCCAATGACTGCGTCATTCTTACATTAGGGTGCGGAAAATACCGCTTCAATGAGATGGATTTGGGCGAGATCGGCGGTATTCCGCGCCGCCTGGATATGGGCCAATGTAATGACGCCTATGGCGCGATTCAGGTCGCTGTTGCTTTGGCTAATGCTTTCGACACCGATGTCAACAGCCTGCCTCTCTCGCTGATCGTTTCCTGGTATGAGCAAAAGGCGGTTCTGGTCCTTCTGACGCTTCTGTACCTGGGCATCAAAAACGTCCGTCTGGGACCGAAACTTCCTGCATTTGTGACACCCCCGGTTCTCGATGTATTGGTTAAGAAATTCAACATTATGCCGATCTCAACAGCAGCAAACGATCTCCAAACGATTCTCGGATCTTAATTAGGGAAAATAGGATTCCCCATGCACTTGCGGACCTGACAGTAGTCGGCAAGAAAAGAGCGAAGCCCGTCCCATCCCCGGGGCGGGCTTTTTCAATTCATGCTCGATACAAAACTATAGATAGAGGTCTAAAATTCGAAGAGAATTTCCAATCTCATACGGAATGCAAAAGATCAGAAAGACGAGTATACTGCATGCCATTCAACCATCCACGCATTCGGAGGAGACAGGTATGCTTTCTTCAAACAAAATCTCGTTATTATCTGCTTTCAGCCTGCTGTTTTGCACAATCTGGACAATCGATTGCCAGGCTGAAAGAACAAAAATTCGGAAATCGAAAGAGGTGACGATGACCCAGCCAGAACCATTCAACGGTCTCTTTATGAATTTGGGCAACCTGCCCCGGCTTTCTAACGCAGAAACCCGTTCCATTAGCGCAGAGAATTTTAAAGGCGAAAAGGGCAAAGGTGGCATGTCTGAAGATGGTCTCGCCGCCAATGCCGCGCGCGATCTGGGCCAAGGATGGAAGGTTTCGCCCTATGTTCATATTGAGGGCGAATCGACATTTACTCTCGCCGACATCGAAGGTCCCGGCGCAATCCAAAGTATTTGGATTACCGGCGATCTTTTGAAACGAGACACCATTTTGCGCATTTATTGGGACAATCAAAAACAACCGTCAGTAGAAGTCCCGCTAGGTGATTTCTTCTGCAACGGCTGGGGACCAATTGTGCAGATCAACTCGATACCCATTAGCGTCAATCCACGCAGCGGGATGAATTCCTTTTGGGTTATGCCCTTTAAGAAACATTGTTTAATGACTTTGGAAAACAGGGAACCGAAAGCCAGGACATGCTATTACCAAGTCAACTACACTCTGACAGATGTTCCTGATGATGTGGCCTATTTTCACGCTCAATTCCGCCGCGTAAATCCGCTCCCTTATAAAGATGTCTATACCATCCTCGATGGAGTCAAGGGCAACGGTCATTACGTCGGAACCTATATGGCCTGGGGTGCAAATAACAGCGGTTGGTGGGGCGAAGGTGAAATTAAATTCTATATTGACGGTGATAAAAAATTCCCAACGATCTGCGGGACAGGAACAGAAGATTACTTTGGCGGATCGTATGGATTTGAGGTCGACGGCCAATACAAGGAATACACGACTCCTTTTTTAGGAATGCCGCAGGTCATTCGTCCCGATGGCACCTATAAATCTCAGCAGCGTTTTGGCCTCTACCGTTTCCACGTGATGGATCCCATCCGCTTTAAAGAGGATTTGCGGATCACCATGCAGGCTTTGGGGTGGCGTAGTGAGGGACGCTATTTGCCGCTTCAAGACGATCTGGCTTCGGTGGCGTACTGGTATCAGACATTACCTTCACCAAAATTTCCAACACTTCCGGATCGCGACTCATTAGAAGTCAACTAAATCTTTAAATGAGATGCCGATAATAAAGGAGGGAGGACGGGGCATCGCCATGGCTGCGATATGCATCACGAGTTTGAGCCGGACATTTGCCGCGCCCTCCCTTTTCTCCACCCGGCAGCCTTGACTGCCGATTCTCTGCCAATTGAATAATCCACCATGCTCGAAACAGTTTGAGGAAGCATGATTTAAAGTTGCGCATGTTCGGGGGATATTTGTAGAAATAATTCGATAATCCCTGCACTTGGGAGACAGTGCGGCCCACTGTGTCGAATTGCCATTCACAGACAAGAAGCGCAAAGAATAAGAAAACCAATTGGTTGAACCCCACATCCAACCTCGTAGTCTCTGAAATCCAAAGCGTAAAGTCACTCTATCAAATGGAAATATATCTCACGGTCGTGCCTGGTGTCACAGTGTTTTACATTTATTCCGAAATTTATTTTGGCAAACGCCGGTTGGTGAAGCTATAACTGCCGTCAGGCAAAGCACATCATCCATCTACCGTTATGTGCCGAATCGATGTGAGTTCGTGCCGTCCCAATCCGAGACGTTCCGCAGTCAAAAGATAATCCGGTGGACGGCCATCCTCTGCGAGTCCGGGCAATTCTTTGGCATGACGGGCACTTTCTATACGGTTGGAGCAAATCGTATCCACCGCCACTCGGTCATCGGAAATATAAATCGATTCAAAATTGCACAAACCCCCGGGAGTATATCCCGGACCTCCATCGCAGCATCCCTGTAGGGCATCAACAATAACAAGGCGGTGTTTGGCATTGACAGCCGGAAGATTGTTGATCTCCGCGATGAATGGATCGCATCGATTGAGATGATGCGCACCCGGATTGTGCGTAATCCCATGAGAGATGTTCTTTAGAGATACTGTTGCGCCAATCAATTTATGGTCTTTTAAAACAGGCATATTGATTAAGACTGTGATTTGCTGGGTCAAAATTCGGCCTAAACGTGTGCTCCCCGCCCCGAAACATACTTCAGTTTCATCGTAACCGGCACAATCCGCATCACTTCCGTAAACACGCACACCGGTTTCACCGTCGTTGTAACCTAATCCCAGTGCATTCACATGCGCGCCGGTATTGTCAAAAACGATAATGTTATTTTCACGAACACCGGCATCCAATAAACTGCGGATTACCGCCTGAATCAATTCCGGCTTGGTACGAAGATACGGCCCCCCAAGTCCATTGGCCTTGATCCCAACAACATCGTTTTCATTCGCAATTTGCCGCCATTGGTCTCGCCTTTTGCTTTCACCGGACCAAGTTGACATGGCCCGGTCCAGCATGTCTTGAACTCGATCCCCCCGAAGGAGGTTGTCCGGCCCGACAATTCCCGGCCGATGGACTTCAATCACACGGCTTTGAGGCGAAGAAGCCCAAGAGTTCAATACAAAACTGCCCGCTACCATTCCTGTGGCTTGCATAAATTCACGGCGAGTCAATTCCGATGGGATATGGCTGTAATGCATCTACAAATCTCCGAACGATGCCCATTCTAACACAGCCCACAGCAAACGGCTTCAGGGTTGTTAGCGGTCGACATGCATACGTTCGGGATCGGATGGTTTAGGAGAGGGTTCGGGACGTGGTTCGGCGACACCTCCACCGCGGGAGATGGCCAAACGGTCCGCCGACTGGTTGGCCACTTGGCATTCCGAGCAAAGAGAAGAGCCTTCCGGAGCAGGTGCGCCACATTCTGCACACATGCCTTCGCCGCGATAGATGCGGAGTTTCTTTCTTTTCTCCAAATCTTTGACCATCTCATAAAAGACTTCACGCATACCGGCAAAATTGTCATGCCGCGAAGAAAAAACCGACGTTAATTTCTTAACAACCAGAGGAAGATCGTCGTCATCTTCACTCTCAACATACGTGGCCGCATCGTAAATCGCTTCGTACACCGTATCTCGTAACGCAGGGAAAGTTGGATGGTCGTAAATCAGTTTCGGATCAAGTGGATAGCGCCCGTGTTCTGCGGTAGCCAAAAATTGGAACGCCATTACATGCGCCAGCCAGGCCCCAGCCAACCGAAGTTGTCTTGCATTACGTCCAAAACGCTGCGCGAAGCGTATTGGAAACTTGTCCGCCAATTCGGAAATTGCCAATTCGCGGTCTTTGCTTTTGGGAGCTGCTGCCTCCTCGGCATCCCTTTTTGACTTTGGAATGTTAGCTTTACGGTTCGACCGAATGAGCATTTCGCGGCAGATACGGAGAACGGCGCCATCAATATGACCGGTGCAAATACCGCAGAACTGCCGCCCCGGCGTACGGCTTTGCCCGCAAGCGGCGCACCAATCACCTTTGTCAGAACATCGAAACGCCTTCCAATCCGCTTTCAAAGCAGAATCCATTCGCCACTCCTCATACGATTCCTATACGCTTAAAAATGATCCTCCTCCATTTGGATCCGGCTAAAATTTTTATGATTCATAAACGCTGCCTGGCACCTACTTCCGCGGGGCTGTCAATACCCGACTATCGGCACAGACAACGCCGCTATCGCCGCCCTCGACGGACGCTAAAGGGTGCGCTTATCTAATCGCAAATGCAAAATAAAGCGCCAAATCCCCAAAAGGGCGCCGCTGCATTATTGATAGTATATCCTACCTGTGCGATTGCCGCTCGCACGACCACCCAAACCGGGGGAATGGGTAGGTTGCTGAAGAGATTCTTGAAAGGGAATAGGACAAGGTCATGAGCACGTATCGTGTATTGGTAAGTGACAATCTTTCTGAGAAGGGCCTAAAGATTCTAAACGATCATCCTGAAATTGAAGTCGATGTTAAAACGGGCCTGTCACCTGAGGAACTGGCCGATACCATCGCCGGTTATGACGCGATTGTGATTCGCAGTGGCTCAAAGGTAACCGCCGAGGTAATCGCCCGGGCAGATAAATTAAAAGTGATTGGCCGTGCTGGCGCCGGCCTCGATAATGTTGATCGCGATGCGGCTACAAGCCGCGGCATTATCGTGATGAATACACCGGGTGGAAACACGGTTTCAACCGCTGAGCACACCTGGACTTTATTGATGGCGCTCTCACGTTGTATTCTTCCTGCGGCAAAATCTCTGGAAGCCGGACGTTGGGACCGCAAAATCTACAAAGGCACCGAGCTTTTCGGAAAAACGCTGGGCGTTATCGGTCTTGGCCGTGTGGGCAGTGTTGTTGCCAGCCGCGCGTTAGCCTTTGGGATGCATGTTCTGGCTTACGATCCGTATGTAACCGAAAGCCGTGCACAAAAAATGGGATTCAAAGCCGTCAGTTTGGATGAGCTTTATGCGAATTCGGATTACATCACCCTGCATTCTCCAGCTACGGAAGAAACCAAAGGTCTAATTAACGCTGAAGCCCTGGGCAAAATGAAAAAGGGCGTGCGTATCGTAAACTGCGCGCGCGGCGCAATTATCAAAATGGATGATCTCGTCGCCGCTCTCGATTCCGGACATGTGGCCGGAGTCGCAGTTGATGTTTATGAAAATGAGCCTCCGCCTGAAGGCTTTCCGTTGCTCAATCGTGAAAACTGCCTGTGCACACCCCACTTGGCCGCATCGACAACAGAGGCGCAAGAAAACGTGGCCATCGATATCGCTAAAGATGTAATTCGTGCCTTGGAAGGCGATGAGCCGGTCGGTGCGGTCAATATTCCGGCAGTCTCAGCAGAAACCCGCGCCGTTCTCGGGCCGTTTATCAATCTGGCGGAAAAGATCGGTATGTTTGGGATTCAGCTCTATGGACATTCCCCGGAATCAATTGAAATTACATATACCGGCGAACTTGCCGAATGCGATACAAATCTTCTGACCGTCGCAGTACTAAAAGGCATCCTCACTCCCATTATGGAACAAGGTGTGAACTTTGTGAATGCGCCGTATCTGGCCGAACAGCGGAACATGAAAACATCGGAAACCAAAACCAAAACAGGTGACGGTTATTCCACGGTGATTTCGGTCAAACTCAGCTGCCCTGACAAAGTACTCAGCCTAACCGGAACGCAGTTCGGTCCGAACGATCCGCGTATCGTGAAGTTGGATGACTATCACATTGATGCAAAGCCAAGCGGATACCTTTTGGTTATGCGCAATACGGATGAGCCGGGCATTATTGGACACATCGGCATGGTCCTTGGGAACGCCAAGATCAATATCGCCGACTTGACATTGGGCCGTAATAAGCCCGGTGAAGAGGCCGTCTCAGTTTGCAATGTCGACCAGGCCGTCGATGAAAAAGTCATCAAAGAAATCGCTTCATTAGAAAAGGTCCTGGATGTGCAGTTGATTAACCTTCGGTAAGTTTTAAGCATACTGCTGATATGAGAACGAATGTCCGGAATGCAGCCGTTTGGCCTTTGCATTCCGGACATTTTCATGAAAAACGCGGGAATCGATTGTGAAACACAGATTGCGAATCGGTACTGTTCCATACCTCAATGCATTGCCATTGGTATCCAATCTAAATCGTTTTCTTCCTGATGCGGAAATTGCCGCTGAGGTTCCAGCGCATTTGGAACAAGCCCTACAGACCGGAACCATTGATGTGGCGCTGATCTCCAGCATCTATCTGCATTTTCATCCGGAGTGTTCCTATGTTCCCGGCGTGACGTTAAGCGGTGATGGACCTATCGATTCAGTGTTGCTCTACCGCCGAACAGAACGTCAAAATATTCGGACGATAGCTCTCGATCCCGATTCGCTCACCAGTAACACATTGATTCGGATCCTGTTTGAACAGGAATATCAATTGACGCCCCATTATGTGTTCGCCCAGCCTGAAATTGACCGAAGTCTTGAGAAGGCCGATGCCGTGGTTCGCATCGGTTATTTGAGGTCCGGTTCTACAAAATCCGTGGCAATCGACGATTTGGGCATGCTTTGGAAAGAAGCCACAGGATTGCCGTTTGTATACGCATTGTGGATCATCCGAGCCGGTTTAAAATTAAGTACGGAGCAAGAAAAGGCCTTCGCGGATTTACGCGACTACAATCTTCAACACCTAGATACTTTGCTGCCAAATGCCCCGGCAGTACAAACCTGGGGTATTGCCACCTGCCGTCATTACCTCACCAAACGCGTACTCTATACACCGCCTCCCAACCATGATATCGCACTAAATACATTTATCGAAAAAGCCGGAAACCTCAATCCGTCAAGAATTGAAATCTCCGGAACAAAATAGACTCATTACAGTGCAGGGATTCGCGGATTTCATTTGCATAATGTCTTAATCAGTTAAAATACGCTTAGCAATGAGTGCCCGGACCGGATCTTCACGCATGGCCTCAGAATTCGATCCCAAACATAAACCATCCGCACAGAACCCGGAATTTGAGGAACAAACATGGGTGGAAGGCACAAAACGCACCGGCGCGATTTTGGCGGTGTTATCGTTCGCCGTGTTTTGGTCTTTGCGGGCAGTCGCGCTAACAGGAGGAGACAGCGACCAATGGTGCCGTGAAATCGAACAGGGTTTATGGTGGCGCAAGCGGCAAATGCTCTCATTTGCCTTGATGCAACTCAATTACCAATGGACTCACTTTCTTTGGCAGTGGGACGGCCGTCTAGCGATTAACCTGACATCCTGCATGGCCGGTGCGGCATTTGTTTATGGAACATGGGGCTTGTTGGGCGGTGAAAAACGGCGCTGGACCGCATTAGCACTCGTTTATACAGCTGGATTCATGCAGCTTTTCTTTGGGCATCTGGAGACTTACGCATGCCCTATGGCCTGCATGATTTTTTTCTTACTCGCTGTACGCCGCTACTTGTTGGGGCAAACACGGGCAATTGCCGTGGCGGGTATCTACTCGCTTGGGATTTTCTTTCATCTCATTTTCTGGTTTTTATTCCCACTTTTCGCGGTGATGCTATGGCACAGCCCCGAGCGCCAACGCGATGCACGTCAATTTTTGTATGGCCTTCTTCCAGCAGTGATCCTGACCATCTGGATGTTTATTGATCCTTACTTTGGTTTTGGGGAAATGATCGGCGACCGGTTTATGCCGCTTTGGCGTGTCGAAGTTGGTATGAAAAAGCACTATGCGTTCTTTTCTTGGACGCATATCTTTGATTGGCTTTGGTTCATTTGGAACGCCTGCCATCTGCAAATTTTTGTCGTGATCATCGGCATTGCCTGCAAGAAACTTCGCCGTGGAAAATGGCAAAATATTTTATTGGCTGCAACGCTCTGCTTTCTAATCTTCACCTGGATTTGGCATCCTGATGCCAAGCGTTTGGATTGGGATCTTTTTAGTTTTATCGGCCTGCCCATTGCCCTCATGGCGGTTGAAGTTGCATCTCAAAATAACAAGCGGCTCTGGCACACAGCAATCGCTATCACGATTCTGATCTCAGCTTGTTTCCTTATGACCAAAGTCATCGGCGCGGCCCGGCTTGGTGCACGCGGCGAAGGAATGGTCATTGTGCAACCTGCACCGGATAACCGGGCGGACATCTCCATAATAGCCTTGGACGGCCACTCAAAATCCCGTGAAATTCACCATGTCCTGGAAGGTGCGCATGAAATTCGCATTTATTTGAAATTCAATGAGCGGGTTTATAGATATGACACATGCTTTGAACTGAATCCGGACCAAGTAATCACAATCACCGTTCCCGATCCCGAAATGAACGGGCTGCCTTCATCGGCGGGCCCGGTTCCATCCATCGACGAGTAATCCTATATGCTACTCCGCTTCCAAACGAAACGATTGCACATCACCTTGAGATTCCGGTGAACGGTAGGCTTTATTTTTCTGAATTAACGACAACAGGCGCTGATAACGTTTGAATGCCGCATCATCGCCTTTAACCCGGGCAATATTAGAGAGATTCTTAAGAAGAGATTCCCTCCGGCCATGTTGCTCCATCAGTTTCAAATAGAGTGCCTCAGCTTCGTCAAGCCTCTGTTGAGCGTGCAGATTCTGCGCCGCAAACCGTCCGGCATAATAGCTTTTCGGGCTCCGTTTTAGCCAAGTCTCAGCCAAAACATCCGCCCGCTCAAAATCCCGCAACAACAGATAGCAGGTTCCAAGATTGGACCAGTAGATTTCCCTTTCAGGTTGCAATTGGATACATTTTGCAAACATCTCCGCGGCGCGTTCATAATCCTTCAAATCCTGCATATAGAGAATGGCCAAATTATTTGCCGCCTTTACTGCATAGAATCCGTTGCGATCAATTGTCTTTTGAAATGCGTCAATTGCCTTCTCTGACTCACCATTCTGTAAGTAATAATGACCAAGGTTATAAAAAACACGGTCTTTAACTTGAGCCTGCGCAATGGCTTCCAGCCAAAACGCCTCTTTGTCCGTATATAGGCGATTTCTCTGCAGCGTACCAAGAGTTAAAAAACCATAAAAAACAACGAGAAATACGGCCAAGCCCGCATGCAAAATTTTCTTAGGGCAAACAAATCTGACTGCGGCATATGTATAGAGATAGACCACTCCTGCACAGACAGCCATGCTAAAACCCGCATTCGGAAGGTAGGTGCGCCGTTCCGCCGCCAAATCGTTGAGCGGAATAATGCTCGAAGTTGGTGAAATCGCAATTAAATACCAAATCAATCCAAGTGTTATCAAAGGAGCGCGTTTGCATGAAATAAAGGCGACAACCAGAATGGCGCCTAAAATTAACGCCCCTCCAAGAAATGCAGGATCGCCAAAGCTTACAATGGTGGGCAGTTCCGGATCGAGACAGAGCGTCCCTATGCCAAACTGACGAGGCAAATAGTACGAAGAGATAATCGCTACTTGGCTTATGAGGTTAACATTCCATGGCCGAACCTGCGCATCCTTAAAACCAATTAGGCTTCCCAAAACCGATATCCTATAAATCGCGAAAATAACGAACAGAAGCGCACCCGCAGCCAGCACGGGAGCCAATCGCTTAAGAACACATTTGATAGGAAAACGTTGCCAAAGCACCAGCCCAATCCAGATCGTGGCAACGGCCGGCATAGTAATAATGATCTCTTTTGTGCCGATCCCCAATATAAACAGGAAAAGCGCAGTTCCCAAAGCCGCTCCTCCCAAAATACTATTACGCCGGGAGGACGGACGGACAGTCTCTTCAAATACACCAAATTTTTCCGCCGCAAAGAGAAAAGCCCAGACACCATAAATATATTGAATGGCGGCCAGCACCGAGGCACGTCCACTCAAATAAGTCACCGCCTCAGTATTGATCGGCTGTAAACCGAAAAACAACGCTGCTGCAAAAGGGAAAAACAGGGAAAACGAATAGGTATTTGTTTTATCCGCAGAGTCTCCATCCGGAGCACTCATATTGTCAGTGAGCAGGTTTTTCACTTTACGAGCGAGTAAAAACACGCCCCAGACGGCTATGAAATGATAGATAAAGCTGGAAATATGAAAAACAAGCGGCGAAGGACGCCCCGGTGTTCCCGCAGCTGTTCCCGCTTCATAAAGGTTAAGTTGATGCGTAACGGCCCAATCCAACGCATAACTTAACAGCACAACACTGCGAAACATAAAGTTATCTTCAACGATATAGCGGATCCCGCTCCAGCTTCGTATGAAGCGGTTATCGAGAATCGAACTGTAATCGTCGAGATACCACGGAACCTGTAAAGCGGGCAGATAGACTGCGGCAACCAATACGAATAAGAAAGCCGCCTGGATCCAAGCATCCCCCCAAAAAAACGAACCTGGACCGATTGACGGCCCAGGTTCCGCAATAGGAGACCGTTGTTTCTCAGTTTTTGATTTCTTGCCCTTCTTGCGCACAGATCACTTCACCGCCATCACTCGATTATGGCGATTCTAGCATGACCGGCGGATGCCTTACAGCATGGATTGACATTCCCAATTCAAGGTCTGTGTAAAATCACTCGTTTAGCGATTCGCCCACTTATAATCGTGAATCGGGTGTCCGGGAACATCCGTCGCAAGTAATCCCTCACTGAATGTTCCATTTTCAGGATCATACTTTTGAGTTGATGCTTTACGTGACGGCCCAAGACTAAGCAACTGGCCTGCATAACCATTCGGCGTCGGGGTGTATTCATATTCCCAGTGGATGGTTCGTGGAGCATACTTCTCTTGCGGATTGTCAGTTCCATACAAGCCTTCTTGAAAGATGTCCACAGGCCAAATCGTCAAATAAGAAATCGGTGTTGTGAGCGGACGATGCTGATAGGCGCTGTGATTATGCTCGTGATACGTATTCCAATCCATACGATACATCATCATGGCTTTGAGAAGCGTATTATGATCTGCATACATGCGCGTCACTTGTGCACGCGTTTGCGCTTCCCGGAAATTCGGAATAGCGATCGCCGCGAGAATTCCGATGATGGCAACAACAATCAGCAATTCAATAAGTGTGAAACCAAACCGCTTGCCGCAAAAAGACGATATCCGGAACTTGGGGGAAGCATCACGGGTTGTGCGTGAAGACTCTTCCAAGGTCGAATCCCAATCTTTCTTAGAAAACATTGACAGCATCATTTTTTATCTCCTGCGTTCATCATAGCCCCAAACGCATCTATATGTGATTTCCCTCGTTCCGAGAGAGCAGTCATCCCAATTTCTTGAAAATCGTCTTTCAGACGGGCATAAGTCCCATCATGGCTTGCTTGATCCGGTGAGCGATACGATTTCAAGTACAGTACCGGAATACGAACGTTTTCGACCCGGCGGCGAATCATCTCATTGTCCGCAACACGCTCAGCATCATCCAAGATTCGTAGCGCTTCTCGAATGAATCCGTCACTAAACAACATATCGTCCGGTTCCAACCAGAAGTTAAAATGTGTGTACGGCGTCACGAGACCTTGGAGAAGATTGTAGTAATCACGGATGTATTGTCCACTTTTGCCGTAATAACCACACATAAAATCATCGACAACCTGCTCGATATCACAATCAACATTCCAGAAAAGTTTGGCGATCATATACGCCCGAAGATGCGCAAACTCTCCTTCGGGCGTATGATAAGAGCCTTGTTCAAGGACTCCGATTGCATTGTAACGCTGAAAAGTCTTAAGGTTGGCCTGCAAAACACTGTGATTTGGGAACGGGAGATAATAATGTTCAAAATTTACGACATAGTCCCATATAAACAAACGGGGTGCGATGCTTGACCATGCCTTAAGATCGTTCATGAACGATGCATTCTCCTGGCAAGAACACAGAGGATGTGCAAAGCAACACTCGATGTTGCATAGCCTGATAACAACATTATCGCGCGGACGTTCAAACTTGCAGGGTGTACGCGTGTAGTCATAGGCCAATGTACCAATCATCTTGTCCGGGAATTCGGTTTCTATGGCCTCCGCAATACGGTTCGCAAACCTTAAAACAGGCCCCGCTTGGCTTCCTTCATGGTCCACAATGGCCTGGCAGGCTTCGCACTCACAGGGACCGCCACAATCATTTTGCGAAACGGAGTAGATCGTGTACCGGGGATTCTCCCGTATCACCTTTTTGAAGCGCTCTAAAAAAATTTTAAACACATCCGGATTGGTTAAACATAATTGCGCGTCCTCAGCAACGCGTTGTCCATCGATCAGACTGTAATACTCCGGATGGTCCTTAAAGAACTCGGATGGAGGCATCAATTTGGCAAAAGTATGTACGCCCCAATAGCGTTCTGCGCCGCCGGGCAAGTTGAGGTCTCTTGAAGATCCATTCAATTTGTTACGGGCTAACCAGATCGGATCGAAGGCGTGATAGTAATAATCATCCCGGACACGCAGAGACGGCCTCTCGTTGTCGTAGAGGTGAGTGAAGGCATAGCGAGCCCTCTTGGGCACAAAACTGACTTCGGGTGTGTACCAACGGATGCCCATCTCGCGTTCGAGGAACGTCATTACTCCATACATCGTTCCCCGCTTATGGCCGCCCCAAATTAGAATATCCGGACCGATGTTGCGATAAGTAAAGGACTCATCCAGGGGATCGGGTGAATTTGTCTCCGGACCTAGCCGTTGGCGAGCCAGTTGTGTCCAGCCAATCGAAATTAGGGGGCCGGAAGGCGCATGATCAGCAGCAAAAGGTTCCCGAGCGATAGGAAAATCCGCTCCGCTTGCTTCGCGCAGCCAGTGCCGGAGCTCATCAGCGGCCCAGACTTCGGACTCAGAAGCGTCTTCAGCAAGCACGATTGTGTAATCGGTGCGTCCACCATCAAAAAAGAGGTATTCAGAACGAATCCCGGCCATGGAAGGAAATTTCAAAGTTCCTTCATTTCCGGCCGCCAGTTTGAGATTCACGGTAAGAACATATTCTGCATATTCGGACTGCGGAACATGTACTGCACACTCCTCTTCGCCCTTCCATTCAGTGCTCCAAAGCACTTCATCGGCGGCCTGGGCAGAGGCAACCTCAATGCGGCATGATTGAATAAAGTCACCATAAAGCGGCTTGGCTCCTTTGCACTGAAGAACAACGGAACCGTCTTCATGTCGAACTACACGAAACATATGATTCCGTTCATTGACATAGCGTTGACTGTCAAATGGAAGAAACCGGCAGGCAAATCCCCAGACTCCGGCGCGTTCTTCGATCTTGGCCAAAATTCGATTCCGGCCTTTTTGAAGGACAATGGGGATGAGATCGCTATCGGCTCGAAGTTTGCGCCCGCTTGGACGTTCCCAGATTACTTCGCCGTTCAGCCATAGTTTTCCGCCGTCGTTGCTTCCCCATCCCAAAAAGCACGATTGAGTGCACGAAGACTCAATTTCGCAGTATGCGTAAGCAAGGAGTTCCTCCCCATTGGAGAGAGCGTTATCAAGACTGATTAAATTCCCGGGGTCGTCATATCGGAACCAGGTGGCTTTGCCTCCGGGGTATGTTACGGTCTGCCCTTCATCAATTGATGGATTGGCTTCTCCACCACACGGAAGAAGAAAATCAACCTCAAACTGGGTCATATGTTCCGATTTGGCCGATTCGCCCTTGGGATTTGGAATCGGACCACACAGAAGCCAAGAACAAACAAAATCCAGACCTTGGCTCTCGGTAAGTGCGCTGGATATTAATTTGTCAACATGGAATACAGGAACTTCACATACCAAATCCGGCGTCAGGCAAAACAGAAAAACAACAAACAATGACAAAACACGCATTCACAACCACCTATGCGAGCTGCAACCAGAACGTGTCGGTACCCCGGCATGTACACTTCTACGATTTAAAAACGTACCAATCAGACACACAAAGACAAAGATTCTTTACAGATAATAATGTTATGCAGGCCGCCCTTACCCGTCAACAGGTTTGTTCGGATATCGGCATGATATTCATTGATTGAAACGAAACGGCGGATTAAGTGCTAACAACATTCCATCAATAACGCCGCAATCGTTAACAGGTGACAACTCCAATTCCTCCGAATACGGCTGCTACATGACACTACATGTGAGACAACAGTCTTGAACGAGCCAACATTACACCCCCCCCAAAGCGAGCATTCCCTAAATACGCATCATCAGCATAGATGAAGCGGCGCGGCAATAACCTCAATCAAACTCAACACTCTCCGGTTTCACCAAAATCACCTTGCTTGCTCGATTAACAAATACATCCCAATTAGAGGGAAATCACACACCAAATGGAATTCAATTTAAAAAACGCAATTCCACAGAAACCCTATTCCCAAGATATGTGCGAATTCAATCCGGGAAAACTCACATGAGTTGAGAATTGCACGGTTCAAAGAAACAAAATACCTGATTTATGCGTAATTTTGGGCTTCACGCCGCCGAAGATATTGGTGTATAATTATTATGTTGGATGATTTCAAAAAAATATTTGATGCTCGAAAATTTGGGAAACAGTCATGAACAATTCCGGGCCATTCGCTCTGCTTATAACCCTAACGGTTTTCACGATTTGCACATGCTCTGCGCAAGATCCGATTGGAGATTGGATTTTTGACGAGGAGCATGTTGACGAGCTGCGTGTTCGGGATGTGGCCGGCGGACGCGATGGAATCATTCAAGGAATCATCGAGATGTACGATGACGGTAATACCGAAGCGATCCTGCTCAATGGAGAGAATCAGAGTATTACAGTCAAAGAAAACGCAACTGAAGAGGACTTTCCCAAACGAGAGATCACAGTAGAGGCATGGGTATCGATCTATAAAAAGGAAAATTGGGGAGGCATCGTTTCGGCATTTCAAGATAATGGCAGTTCCGAACAGGGGTGGGTACTCGGTTACGACTCGTCGTATTTCTATTTCGGCCTGGCCAGCAAAGGCAAAGATGACGGAAACGGCCTGATGACCTATCTCAGGTCAGAGACATCTTATGAACTTCAAAAATGGTATCACGTAGTCGGTACATATAGCGGTTCGTCACAACGTATTTATGTTAATGGGCGATTATCAGGCCAATCCGCAGAACAATCCGGCGATATTCTTTATCCGGAAAGTTGTTGGTTCGATCTTGGCTCTTACCACGATCAAAATGAGTTCTTCCGCCTTAAGGGATTGATAAAAGAAATACGGCTATACGATACAGTCTTGGGCGCGGGAGACATTTACAAACGATTCTCCAAAGATAAGGCACTTGCAGCATTGGAGCCTCCGACTCCCACCCCCATACCAACGCCTTTGGATTTTGTAAAATCAGGACCGTATTTACGTTTCTTGGGCAGAGATTCCGCAGAGGTTATTTGGCATACGGATTCGCCCTGCCCGAGTATTTTGGAATATGGCGAAAATGAACCCGGCGAAAATCGGATTGAAGACTTAACTCCAAAAACTGAACACCGAATGGTTCTCACCGGATTGGGCAAGGATCGCGTGTATCGCTATCAACTTAAAAATGATAGCGCTGGCAACGAAACAAGAAGCGATATTTTCGAATGCGAAACAATGTTCAACTATACTTCGCCCGCATTTCCGGATATCCCTTCACCATTTAACGACGACAAACAAACACAATACGTCGAGGCCGCACAATCAATCCTTGAGACAACAAATCACCAAACCGGTTATTGTCTCATCATCGGAAACGGCGAAGGCCGTCTTGCCTACGAGTTGGCAAAACGCAGTAACTTACACATAATCGGTGTCGATACCGACGATGCGGCAATAAGCAATGCTCGGAAGAAACTTCAACAGGCCGGGATTTACGGTACTCGCATTACTATTCGTAAAATCGACGATTACAGCCGAATTCCCTTCAGTCAGTATTTTGCCAATCTGATTGTCTCCGAACGGTTGCTCACGGCAAACAGTGTCATAGGAAGCGCGGCCGAGGTGTACCGCCTTCTGCGACCCGGTGGAGGGATAGCTTGTCTTGGTTCTTTAAATGCAATCCTGCCCCAAACGGCTCTGGAAGAATGGCTCAATTCAGCCGGTGAAGATGGACAAAGCGCCGTCCTTTCCGGCACGGATGAATATGGTTGGCTTACTTGGGCTCATGCCCCGCTGCCCGGTATCGGCCGTTGGTCGCATCAATACGGTGGTCCCGATAACAACGCCAACAGTATGGACCATCTGCTCGGTGCAACCCAAACAGGCGATCTGCAGGTGCAGTGGATCGGACGCCCGGGACCTCGCGCGATGGTTGATCGCAATCCCCGCAAGCCTGCACCTTTGTCAATCAATGGAAGGCTATTTACGCAGGGATTACACCGCATGATCGCGCAGGACGCCTACAACGGTTCAATCCTTTGGTCGTTGGAAGTTCCCCCGCTGCAACGTTTCAATATGCCTCGCGATTGCAGCAACTGGTGCGCGGATGCGGATCGTCTATTTGTAGCGATAGAAAACCAATGCTGGCGAATTGATGCTCAGACTGGAGATGTCGAGGCTTTTATCGATGTGCCAATCCCACAGAATACGGGCAGCGTAAACTACGATTGGGGATACATCGCACGTTCAGAAGATAAACTCTACGGAAGTGCGGTCAAACAGGGATCCTCCTACACCAACTTCCGGGGAGGTTCTACAGAGGGGTGGTATGACGCCACGACCGGACCGGTCACTTATAAGGTCTGTAGCGACAACGTCTTTGCCTTGAATCCGGAGTCCGGTCAAGAAATATGGCGTTACGAAAACGGTGTCATTATCAATACGACAATTGTTATCGCGGACGGGCGCGTCTTTTTTGTGGAATGCCGCAACGAGACAATCCGCAACAGCGCCGAGGGCCGAATTGGCAACACCGCCCTATGGCAGGACCAGTACCTTGTGGCGTTAGATCAAAATGACGGCAACCTAATTTGGGAAAAGCCCATTGATACGGCCAATGGGATTGTCGTTTTCTATCTCTTGCACGGCAAAGGAACACTGGTTCTCGCTTCTTCCGACACAAAATATCACCTCTATGGATTTGATGCGGAAAATGGTGAATCTAAATGGAGCACAAGCCATAGCTGGCTAAAAGACAATCATGGCCAGCATATGCAGCACCCCACCATCGTCGGTGACACAATCTTTCTCCGCCCCCGTGCTTATAACATAAACGACGGGCAGCTCGTCATTGATGCCATGCCGCCTCACGAAGGAGGCTGCGCAACATTTGCAGGTACAGAGGGTGCGCTGATTTACCGCGGCAAAGAGGGCTGCATTTCAATGTGGGATTTTAATGAGAACAAAGTCACGCATTGGTACAGCATACGTCCGGGCTGTTGGCTCAGTACGATTCCCGCCGGTGGCATGGTCCTCTCGCCTGAGGGCGGAGGAGGATGCAGTTGCGGGGGCTGGCTTGAAACTTCTATCGGCTTTGCATTGAAAGAAAACCTCTAGCAATAACCGCCGGAATTCGGGAATAAGTACAGGAAAAAACCAATGATAAGATTTACTCAATATGCGGCACGGAAAAATTCCGTTTCTCTGTTTTCGATTATTTTGGCTGTTCTTTCCTGTTCCGTAGCGCTTGCCGAGGATTGGCCGACATATCAGCATGATATCCGGCGTAGCGGTTGCTCTTCCGAGATTTTAGATTTTCAAGCACTGCAAGAGGCATGGACCTATAAGTCACCCTACCCGCCGCAAACCGCATGGGCGGGACCGGCCAAATGGGACGCTTATGCCAAACTCGATGGCTTGCGTTCCATGCGCAATTACGATCCATGTTTTCATACTGTTTCCGTGGGTGATTCAGTCTATTTCAGCTCGTCAATCGACGATTCGGTCCATTGCTTGGATGCGGCAAGTGGGCAGACAAAATGGTCCTATATGACCGATGGCCCCGTACGAATCGCCCCTATGATTGTGAATGGCAAAGTCTATTTCGGATCGGATGACGGCTACGCTTACTGCCTAAATGCCTCGGATGCTTCTCTGATCTGGAAAGTGAAAGCCGCGCCGGAGGGTATTTCAGTGCCCAGCGACGGCAAACTCATTTCATTGTGGCCCTGCCGTTCGGGGATATTGGTCGATGATGGCATTGCCTATTTTGTCGGGGCGCTTTTGCCATGGCAGGACTCTTATCTATGCGCGGTTGACGCCGATACCGGCTCCTTAGAAGGCCCGGGTTTGTATCGTGCCGCACGAAACCGCGCCACCATGGAAGGCAATCTTGTGGCCTCGGCTCACAAACTGTATGTCCCCCAAGGCCGCAGAGAACCGCTCGTATTTAACAAATCGGATGGCCAATACCAAGGAGTGCTCAGCGGCGGAGGTGGAGTATTTGTCTTACTGACCGAGGATTCACATATCTATTACGGGCCTGGTAATAAGGCGGGATGGATCACCGACAGCAATGCCGAAACGCGCGATAAAATCGCGACCATCGACCGGGGTAATTGCCTTGTTGTAAATGATACCCGTTCCTATGTGCTGCGTGATGACATGCTTTATGCCATCGACCGCGAGAATCGCAAAACGGTCTGGACAAAATCCGCTGATACTCCCTTTGCCCTCATCCTCACCGGAGAAACATTGATTGCAGGGGGTGACCGAAAAATAACCGCTTTTGATAGTAGCAACGGGGAAGAACTCTGGACCGGGGAAGTCGAGGGCAGGGCGTATGGGCTATCGGTGGCCAATGGAACACTTTATGTAAGCACGGACACCGGAACCATCCACGCATTTCGGTCTATGAATGCCGTAGGCATGGCGCCATCGTATTAAACACAGCCAGCCTTCAAGGCTGCCCCCAAATACCTGCAAAAAGACGCCAACACACGTCAGGTATAACTTACAATAAAGCGGGATCCGGTTTATAATTGAACATCGATGAAAATCCATCCTTTGGAGTGAAAAACATGAAACTCCGTATGGTAAACCTTCCAAGAAAAATCTTTGTCTTAACGACATCCGGGACATCATGGGATGAGATGGACGAAATCCCTCTGAAATTGGTCGAGATTGACGATGGAGAATACGCGCTTTGCTGGCGATCACGTTCGGGCGCAGTGGATTGGCTTACAGCCAGTGATGATGTGGCCGATGTACTTGAACTCGATCTTGTCGACCTGACCAATATGATGCAGAAACACGAAATCGACGGTGTTGTGTTTAATCTCCTACCTTCAGAAAAGGAAATCCCGAAAGAGAAAATCGTGAATGAACTCCGGTAGGATTAGATTGGGAATGTCCCGTTTTTAAAGTTGATCTCTATAGAGTTCTAACAGCCCGGGATCTTTTTCCCTAATTTTCTTGATAATTGCATCCTGTTTCCAAATACGCAGTACCGAACGGTGTATAAGATAAACCGCAAGCACTACAAGCCCGGTACAAAGCACCAATAGAGGAACCAAGAAGTGATAGGTTTCTAAAAAATTATAATAGCGCGAAGTCGCAACCAGGACGGTCACAACAGAAAGCGGCAGTGTAAAAACACCGATTCCCGTCCGCATAACGGCGAGTGTGGTCCGCTTTTCGGCGAGAATTAATTGAATCCGGGGAATACTGACAGATTCATCTTGGCTAGAGGGGATATCATTCCCCGCAGATTCGGCTTCGGCATTTCGGTCTGTTTCTGACATTTCGCCCTTCCCCTATGGCGGGAACATACCGCCGGCACTCTTGATAATGATTGACAGGCTCGCATGCATTCTCGTGCAACCGGAGCACGTTAGTTCAGAAATCCGTAATATCGCCCAAGATAATATGGGAACAAATAAAAAGTCCCCTCATGCTCTGCATATCCACCATCTTCGGATGAATCCAACTTGAAACCATCTCGATCCTGCCGGACGTGTGATCGTTCGTTGATCGGAATCGCCTTTTTATCCAAGCGTGACCATCCATAGCCATCTTCTTGTTCGGGCGTCGGGTCCAATTCGATATCCAGGCGATGGCTATTTTGCATGGGCCATCCGACCAGTTCCAAGGGAAGGTCGCGCAATGTATCAATTGTATCAGCCACAGCGGGATCGTAAGGAACCAAATCTTTCAACATTTGTTCCCGGTAAGGCACAAGATCCGGAAAAGCCGTATTAAAATATCCTTGTTCTGCGAGGTCGGAAAAACGCTTCGCAGCCGCGCCATACATCAGGCTCCATAAGGGATTTTTTTGACGGCTTATAAACAGCCAAGCGTGCTCCAATCCCAAACGGTACATAATCAATAATTCAGGATCTTTCTCATAATTCATGAGCGCATAGCAACTCATGGTTACAAAGATATTATCCCATGGCACAACATTGTCCGGCGGGAAAAAGGGGCGCGCGCTAATTGCATTGATATGATAAAAATAGCGATCCCGTAGCACCTGCGCCGTCTCACCGTACTTCGGATCGCCGGTGATATATTCAGCCGTTGCCAAGTAGGACAAAAGCATAAGCGAGTTCAGCCCGCGTTGCTCCCAACCTTGGACCGTATTCAAAAAATCCGGACCAAAACGCGCCCAGCGCGTCGGCTGGCCGTCGTGATCCACCAGATTGAAACCATTCCGGATCAGGTGATCCGTTATATCCCGCACAACTTCCCGCACAGGTTCTTTTTCCTCTTCGGTCTCAGCCACCAAATCGTAGTAGAGGGCATAAAAGAAATAATGACCGGCGAGTTCATCTGAACTCGTATCGTTCTTCCAGAGGTATTTCCCATCTTCACTGGTCACAAACCGCGGCGTAATGAGTTTCCAGAACGGGTCGTCTTCACGCTTTCTCCGGTTATAGGCATCTCCGTATTGCTCATTTACAGGTTCATGCCAATCAATAGGAATCAGCACCCGGGCCGGAAAGCCCTTCATGGATTCGGGGACAATATCCACAAGACGCTTGCAGGCCCGAAAACTACGTTGCGCAAGTTGTTTCGCTTCCGGCTCACCGGTTAATGCATAGCGAAAGCACATGGCACTTCCGTAATTGGCCGTGTATTGGCCATCATTATCGGTAATCTTGGGAACCGCCGAACTGACATCTCCGCGCTTGGTCAGGCTCCAATCCGTAACATATCCGTCGCGGTTATGTCTTGTTTCGACTTGATCGATAAAGTAAGCCGCCTTCGATTCAAGCGTCATATCAATACGCTTAATGCAGCTGATGCCGCCCGGCGTGGCAATCCAAGCCGTACCATCAGGGAGGACCGTGAGGGCATTCACACGGTCATCCGGCAGCCAACGCAAACTGGCCCTATATGACCATCGCTTCCCGTCAAAACGAATTGCCCCCCGCTCTGTGCCGTACCAAATTGCACCATCTTTGCCTGGGGTGGCACATGTAAAATGATTGTAAGGCAATCCTTCCGCACCGGTGAAAATCCGCCAGGATTGTCCATCATAGACTCCTGCGCCTTGCTTGCTGCCAAACCACAACCGCCCCTCTGTGTCATAAGCCAAGGCGGAAACAGATTGGGGCGCCCACGAGTAACGTTCATCGGCAGGATAGACTTTCTCGAATTGGCGTTGTTTATTCCCACAAAGATAAAGCCCATTTGCTGTGCCTACTGCAATCGTGCCATCGGGCCCCTGAGCAACAGATAAGATTGTTTCCTCAGTCTCAAAAATAGGCTGCAAATCATTGGACTCACGTTTCGTGTAAAGTTTTTTTGCAGAAGCTGCCAAGAATCCTTTTTGAGAAGCGCTCAAATTAGAAACAGCTACGGATCGTCCACCATCGGGAAGCGTCATTGAACCGGAGCCTAATCGCAAGTAATCACGAACATCTAGGGCGTATCTATCGATTTCCTCATCCGTGACAAGCCCCCACGATGTTCCATCGAATGAGGCAAAACAAATATTCCCATTCTCTGTGCAAAGTACGGCATAAAGGATGCCGAAGCGGGGATTGATGAATGTTTTAACATCCACCAGACGCTCACCATTAGGAGCCGCATCGGGAAGACCGTCTTCCCAGGTATAATAAGTGCAGACTTCCTGCGAAAAGACTTCGTGGATGACACCGGCGTTGCTAGCTTGCGCAAAACTGAGGCTGATGAGAATCAGACTGGTATATGCCATGGGGGAACCTCGAATACCGTGTTGTTTCCTTCCTCGTAAATCCTAAATTAACACGTTTATACGCAGAGACGAACTCCGCCGGATACAACGCGGGATTTAAAAAGTCACATATCTTTATTCTTAGATTTTCCGACAATGCTTTTCCGCCTGCTTCCTCCTCATGATGACCTAGACCAATCCCAGATCGACAAAGGGTTGCGTGGCCTTCTATACGACGGCGTATTTTCGCAAATCATGGGCAATCTGACTGGCGGAGCCTTTTTGGTGGCATTCGCCTTGGCTTTAGGCGCTTCAAATCTGGTTATTGGGCTTTTATCGGCAATGGCCCCTCTGACCCAGATGCTCCAATTGCCCTCCATTCTCTTGGTAGAACGAACCCGTAACCGCAGGGCACTTACTGTGGGAAGTTCATTCATTGCGCGTACGCTCTGGATGGTTGCGGCCTGTTTGCCGTTTTTGGCGCCTGAAGAGTACCGTCTGCCATTGCTCGTAGCGCTGGCTTTCACATTCTTTGCACTGGGATCGATCACAAGTTGTGCGTTTAACTCATGGACACGCGATCTCATTCCTGAAGATATCCTCAGCCGTTTCCTGGCCAAGCGTATGACCTTATCCATGGCTGTGGGAGTTACGTTGAGCCTAATCGCCGCGGCCGGTATCGACTATTACAAATCGATATTTCAACAAAATGAGGCGGTATACAGTATTATTTTTGGGATTGGCGCAATTGCAGGCCTAATCGGCGTTATCAATTTGGCCCGCATTCCCGAACCGAAACTCCCACCCGTTGCCCACCGGCGTCTACGTGAAATCCTTTCAGAACCGCTCCAAGATTCCAACTACCGCCAACTTTTGGTCTATTTGGGCGCTTGGAGTTTCGCGGTCAATTTCTCCGCACCTTTTTTTACTGTTTATTTGCTCTCCCGCCTCCACATGAGCATGACCATCGTTTTAGGACTCACAACATTCAGTCAAATCGTTAACGTGATGTTTTTCCGAATTTGGGGAAGACTTGCGGACCTTTACTCCAACAAATCCGTATTGGCCGTATCCGGGCCGATGTTTATGCTCAGCGTCCTTCTCTGGCCGTTTACCACAATGCCCGAGTCATACACGCTGACAATTCCCCTGCTTATGTTCATTCACGCTTTGGCCGGGATCGGCACGGCGGGCGTAACACTCTGTACAGGTGGAATCGCTCTAAAGTCCGCGCCACGGGGCCGGGCTACGGCCTACCTTGCAACCAACTCTCTGATTTCAGGAACGGCAGCCACACTCGCACCCTTAATTGCAGGCCTTGCCGCCGATGGCTTTAAAACCCAGGAACTGGGAATCACATTCCACTGGGTATCCAAAATCCATGACTATCACGAAATCAGCATGGCTGCACTCAACTTCCAAGGTTTGGATTTTCTATTCCTGGCATCTTTCATTTTCGGACTTTATGCGTTGCACCGTTTGATCGGAGTCCAAGAAGTCGGGGAAGTCAAGGAGCGCATTGTTCTATCGGAGTTCTATAGCGAGATACGCAGAGTCGTCCGCAATGTCTCCAGCGTCGCCGGATTACGGCATCTTACCCACTTCCCTTATACATTGCTTTTAAAAAGCATGAACCGGCGTAAATCCAAATCCGAACCAAAATAAGAACTCTATGACAGCATCTGTTCGCTGTCTGACCTGTAAGTCCTAAGGCCATTGCGCAGGCATAGCCTTTCCCACTTTTACGGCGTAACCTCTTCAGACAAATACAAGTATTGAGGTTATCATGGTTCGCATTCATAGCATTCATAAGAGTTGCTTTTTGCTCTTAGCAGCGTTTTTTTGCCTGCACACCGCCGGGAACCAGGCGCTGGCCGCCGGAGATCAAGAAATTACTCTCGATTCCCTGGTAGATCAGCATCCCCGTTTAATCGCAACCGATGAACGACTCGAACAAATCCGTGAAATCATTAAGAGTAATGAAACCGCCAAGAAATTTTATTCGTCGCTGAAAGAAGATGCAGAAAAACTGTTAGAAGAACCTCCGGTTGAATATGTTCTGGCCGGGCCGCGCCTGCTTAGTCAAAGCCGCCGCTGCCTTTCCCGAATTTACATACTGGCTTTGATATACCGTCTGGATGGCGATACACGGTTTCTTGAACGGGCAAAGACAGAGCTGAACGCTGCCGCCGCTTTTCCCGATTGGAATCCTTCACACTTTCTCGATACGGCGGAAATGACCCATGCTTTTGGAATCGGCTTGGATTGGCTCTATAACAGCCTAAATCAAGACGAACGTGATTCTCTGCAAAAGACCATCATTGAAAAGGGCATAAAACCTTATCTTGAGGGATTCGAAAATGATGTATGGTGGACAAAAGCCATTCATAACTGGAACCAAGTCTGCCATGGAGGCATCGGGATTGGAGCATTGGCGATTGCCGATAAAGAGCCTGCTTTGGCAAAAGATGTCCTAACCCGTGCCGTACGGAAATTGCCGGATGCATTGGCGGGATACGCTCCCGATGGTGGTTGGAATGAAGGCCCCGGCTATTGGCACTATGCCACCCGCTACACCGTCTATTTCTTATCCGCTTTAGAGACGGCCCTTGGCAAAGATTTCGGCCTATCGGATTCAACGGGTTTTAACCGCGCCGGTCATTTCCGAGTTTACTTCACAAGCCCCATCGGCGAGATTTTTAATTTCGCCGACGCAAGCGGCAACCTTGCCGATGCTCACGAAATGTTCTGGCTGACCAGACGATTCAATGAGCCGGTATATGCCTGGCACCAACTGGAATTCTTGAAAGAACCGACCGCATTGGATTTAGTTTGGTTTCGGGATGAAACCAACAACCCACAAAAAGGCGAATGGCCTCTCGATGCGTATTTCAAAGGCATTGATGTTATTTTCCTAAGAAGCGCGTGGGATGATCCCAACGCTACTTTCATAGGCTTTAAGGGCGGAGATAATAAAGCGAATCACAGCCATCTTGACCTTGGCTCTTTTGTCATGGATGCCGATGGAGTACGTTGGGCTGTGGACTTGGGTTCGGACAATTACAATTTGCCGGGCTATTTCAGCAAAGACGGTCAACGCTGGACTTACTATCGTTTAAATACACAAAGTCATAACACCCTTCTCATTGATGGTCTCAATCAAGATACGAAGGCCCATGCTCCGATCCTACAATTCAAATCAAAACCACAGTTTGCTTATGCGATCACAGACTTAAGCGAAGCCTATGGCGCGGCGCAGTGCGAGCGGGGTGTGGCCATGCTTGAACGGCGGCATATTCTGATCCAAGACGAAGTCAAAACAGAGCAGCCGGCCGATATCACCTGGAATATGCTGACCGCGGCCAATGTCGAAATAGACGGCAACACCGCCACCCTGACTCAGGATTCAAAAGTCCTGCAAATACGAATTCTCTCTCCTGAGAACGGATTTTTCAAAACCGAATCGGCCAATCCGCCCGAACCACAGGGACAACAAGACCATATAAAAAAGTTGGTTGTGGGACTTCCCGAGAAAACATCCTCATCACGGATATCGATTTTGATGTCCCCGGGCGATGCCGCAAATCAACTTCCGGCCTTTGCAAAAAACTTGATTCCATTGGCGCAATGGGGAAAGCAGGAATGATACTCGTTGCCGGCATAGAAATGGATTGAACACCTGTATTGAGTACCTTGGATAAGAAGGAGCCTTAAACGTGAGTTCGGCGCCCATAAGTATCAAGACAAAACTTCGATTGATTTTGGCCTTGCTCGCCATGATCATCATGACTCATCAGGCCACTTGCGCGGAGGTTGTACGCAAGATGATCGATTTAAGCGACGCACAAATGGTCCACACCAGACGCCCGATTCTGATTGCCCATCGGGGCGGCGTGATAACTTCGATTTCGCCGGAATGTTCGCTGGCCGCAATCGAGGCTGCGGCCCACGACAAATACGATATGGTCGAGCTGGATGTTCAAGAAACAAGCGATCATCTTCCGGTCGTGTTTCATGACCGGTCAATGCTCAAAGCCTGCGGTATTGATTCTAAGATTTCCGAGAAAACTTTGTCCGAAATCACCCAAATACGCTACATCGCAGGGGGGCAGCCTGTCGCCTCTTTGGAAGATGCCCTACATCTCTGTAAAAAACTGAATTTGGGCATCATGCTGGATATCAAATTGGCTGGAAGTGAAACATTTTTCGAACGGATACGGAATCTGATTACCGAAATCGGCTTCCCAAATGCTGTTGTCACGATTAACGGCAATCCGGTAATCCGCAAAAATGTCGAATCAATCTCTTGGCTTACAGTTACAAATGAAGAATTCAAACGTGTTCAAGAAGGTGAATCACTGGACCTAAAAAGACGGTTTTGGTTCGGATTGCCGCAGGATCTTCCAGTGGAGATGATTCGTAAATTACACGATTGCGGAGCGCTGGTCATACCGGGCGTTAACATTTTTCGCTACCCGGGCGAAGTACACCTCGAACTGGCGAAAAAAGATATTGAGGACTTAAATGAGCACTGGGTTGATGGTTTTCAAATCGACTCGGTATACCGTGATTTCTTTCGAGAGAAATAGCAAGAACGGCGCGTTGCGGGCAATGTGCCAAAAACGGGGTTGGACTTGTGGCCATATTCTCATCCGAATTATCGCCGGACAGTGCCGTTGTCTTTTGTCTCTGTGCAAAGATTCCGGACTCCGGCCATAATCAATATGCACCATTACGCAATGCGGAGTGGAATATTCTGCGACAACGCTTGGCGGCTTCTTCACTGCGGTATCCGGGAGAATTGCCGGGAAAAAGCGCACGGGTACTATCAAATTCCCTTGAAATAGACTTGGCTGAGGCCAAACGAATTGTAACTCTGCTGCGGCGTTCGGATGCGCTTACTAAAGAATTGAAGCGGCTAAAACAGAACGGAATTTGGGTTTGCACACAAACCGATACTGCTTATCCGACATTTTTTCTCGACCGGCTCAATAAATCGGCTCCTGCATTGTTATACGCTTGGGGAAATAGAAACCTCCTTCAAAAAACCGGAATCGCAGTGGTTGGTTCGCGCGATCTCGATGAAGCAGGAAAAGCGTTTGCAGAAACTATCGGACAAAAGATTGCCGCTTCCGGCTCCACCCTTATATCGGGCGCGGCTCGCGGCGCGGACCGGACAGCGATGAGCGCGGCCATCGATGCCGGTGGTTCGACAATAGGAATTTTGGCCGGTGGCCTTACAAGATCAATTGAAAAGAAATACCCCCTCAAATGGTTCGAATCGAACCACCTGCTTCTGCTTTGCCCATTTCATCCCAGCATGCCTTTCAGCGCCGGCGGAGCGATGGCAAGGAACACATTGATTTATTGCCTTTCCCAAGCCGCGGTCGTTGTATCCTCTGCCAATGGACGGGGAGGAACCTGGACGGGAGCATCAGAATGCCTACGGCGAAATCATGCTCCGCTTTTTGTCCGAAAGGAAAAGAAGGCGCCGGAAGGGAACCTGGAGCTAATCCGCAGGGGCGGGATTCCTCTCCAGCCCCGAAAACTGAACGATATTCAAAACCTCCACACGTGGTTTGAAGAGCAATCCGAAAAGGCAAAACATCCCCTGCTTTTAACATAGAATAGAAACCAGCGGACAAGTAACGTGCGGACTCAGACAGAAGAATGAGGTTGCCCTAATGGTTCGTGAAATTGTCGATCTTTGCCGTGATTGGTGCTTGTGCTTGGAAGACGAGCGCAACATGATCTATCAAGACTACATGCCGGAACGGTATGAAACCGTAAACCTGCCACACACATGGAATGCAGCGGATACTTTTGCACCAAGCCGTGGCTATTGGCGCGGTGTGGGGTGGTACAGAAAAGACTTCCAATCCAAACCGGAATGGCAAGGTCGCCGCATTATACTTGAACTCACCGGTTTCTTCTGCACGGCACATATTTGGCTGAATGGTGAATGTGTAGGGTACAGTGCGGACGGTTTCACAGGTCAGTCTTATGATCTGACTGACCTTTTAGAAACCGACGGCAAGAAAAATACAATCGCAATCCGAGTCGACAACAGGCACGATCCCGAGTTACTACCCGGAAAGGATATTCCCGATTATGTCCTCTATGGCGGCATCTATCGTGACGTCTTTTTGAATATCACCAACAAAACCCACTTAGCCGAACGCGGGATTGCAATTCGCACACCACATGTTTCCCCCAGCAAGGCTACTTGCGAAGTCACAGTCGAAATTGCCGAAGCCTCAGAAAAACCGTCTGCAATTCTACAGATGGTTTTGCTCGATCCTTCAGGAAAGACCGTCGCTGAAAAAAAGAGCACGATTGAGACAATGGGGACAAGCATTGTTCAATGTTTTGAGATCGATACACCGACACTCTGGTCTCTTGAAAACCCGGCTCTGTACACCGCCGTGGTAACGTTAAAGGAAGCCGATGGCACAATTCTCGATCAACTAGAAACGAGTTTTGGATTCCGCTGGTTTGAATTCAATGTCGATGGGGATTTTAAACTCAATGGCGAAAAAGTATTTCTGAAAGGTGTCAACCGGCATCAGGATTTCGGCGGCTTGGGCAATGCCTTGCCCGAACGGCTGCAACACTATGACGCAGAACTAATTAAAGAGCTTGGCGGTAATTTCGTTCGTCTTTCACATTATCCGCAGCACACGGCATTCCTGGATGCCTGCGACCGTCTTGGAATTCTTTGTTTTGCGGAAATCGCATCGTGGCAGCACATCGGCGGCCCCGGCTTTGCGGCCAATGCGGAAGCGATGATGCGGGCCATGATTCGCCGTGATAAAAATCACCCTAGTATCGTTCTTTGGGGGCTTCTTAATGAAGGCCGTTCGAAATCGCTGTTCGAGCGGCTTAATGAAGTTGTCCATGAGTGTGATCCCACGCGCCCAACAGTCTATGCCGAAAATCACCCGGAAGAGGGAACCCGGCTTGGGACGGTCAATATCCCGGATGTCTTGGGCCTCAATTACAAATTTCCCCACCTTGACGAAATTAGGGCTCTATGGCCGGACAAGAAATTATTTAGCAGCGAACATACCAATGCCGATTATTGCAACCGGGGTAATGAGGATGCAGAGATTTGCTATCTTGAGGCATTACAAAATAATTTTGAAATACTCCATGCTCATCCATTTCTAGCAGGCGCCGCACTTTGGTGCATGCATGATTATGCCACCGATTACCGCCCTACCTGGCCCCACCATTACTCCGGTGCAATCGATCATGTCCGGCTTTATAAAGAAGCCGCACACCTTTTACGTGCATGGTGGCATCAAGATTTGACGGTTCATATCGCCGGACACTGGACTCACCCCGGTTCGGAAGGGAAAACCAGAAGCATCTATACCATCTCCAATGGTGAGCGTGTCGAATTATATATGAACGGCCGGCTGATCGGAGAAAAGACCGGAAGCCAATTATTGAAATGGGAAATTCCTTATGCACCCGGAAAACTGACCGCCAAAACCCGGCGTGGAGATGAAAGCGCTGAACATACGCTTGAAACAGCGGACACGCCGCAGAAGTTGCACCTCGCAACATCGACTCCTCAAATCCATGCCGATGGACGGGATGTTAGTTTGATAGATATTCGCTGTCTCGACGCTTCAGACCGTCTGGCGCCACAAACATTCGCGGTAGTTCTGGAAATCCAAGGCCCGGCAACATTGGGCACGATTGGAGGATTACCCACCGCTCAGCTTTCGGCCGGTCTGGGGCGCTTCGCTGTGCGTTCCAATGGTGATAAGGGTGAAATTATTGTGCGTGCCGCCGCTCCCGGACTTCAAGACGCGCAAATCTCAGTCCGTGCAGAATGATACGGCCGGCTTTTTTAACACATAGCCTATTTGGATGCTGCCTGTAAACCAAAACGGGAAAATCCTATTGTCTCATAAGGACTCTGTTTCCCACATTCAAAAAGGCAAGCAACGTCATTGCCATCCACCACGGCCATGTCCGAATACGCTGCCGGGCCTTCATGAATTACGTTGAGAGTACACCAGTTCTCTCCTGCATCCCGGCTAAGACGCAGGGTCAACATTTCTCGTTTTAAACTCGCCGGATTTAGAAACAAAATATCCTGTAAGTTATTGCATCCAACAATACTTGCCTGGCAGGTTGGGCAAATGAGCGTTTCATCAAATTGAGGCGTTGTCCACGACATTCCGCCATCGTGACTAAGAGATATCGAACGCTTTTTCTGCTCTCGCGCACGCATGTTCAGCAAAATATCACCGTTGGCAAGTTCCACAGCCATGCATTCGTTTGTGTCCTCAATCTCAGGTCCAATCAAGCCCCCTTTTTTCCAGGTCTGCCCCTGGTCGTCGCTATAAACAACAGCGGCACGATAATTGTATCCGATTCTTTCATTCAACCATATCGGCATTAGCAATCGCCCCGCATGATCCGGATTCCTCAGTTGGATACCGTGCCCGGGCCCCGCCCCCATACGATTGGCCGGAAATTCGAATTCCTGAATAACACTTGTAATTTCTTTCGGATCGCTCCAACTGCCACCATCATCCCGGCTACTGGTATGAAACATCTTTTGATTATTGCGCGTGAATAGTAGATGAATCACACCGTCCTCACGTTCGACCACGGGGCATGGATTTCCGATTGTAATCTCTCTGGTTCCGCCTTCTTCATGGACAATTTGCACAGGCTGCCACGTCTCCCCGCTATCCAGACTGCGGCGTAATAAAAGATCGATATCCCCTGCATCGTCCATGCTTCGTTTTCGCCCTTCACAGAAAGCCAAAACTGTTCCTTGGTCTGAAATGACCAAAGCCGGAATACGATACGTATGATAACCGCCCTCACCGCTCGTATACGGCACGGAACTGACTATCTGCGCACCGGCAATTTCAGCCAATGCAAACACAAAGAGAATTAACACAACAATTGAAAGTCCTGATCCCCAGAACCAACCGAATCGATTCGTTTGATAATTACTTGTCATTTATCTCTATCTCTTCCGCCAAAGGCAACGTTTCAAAATCATCGGGAAGTTCAGCCAAAAAGATATTCTCGCTGCCATTACGGCTGGAATTAAAGACAATTCCTTTGCCATCGGGCGTAAACGAACCATGCGGATGTGTCTTGCAGCCTTTTCCGAGATGCCCTTGAGTCAATAGCCGCCGCTCTCCGGTCTCAACACGCACCAACCAAATATTGCGGTCAAAATCGTCACCCATCGCCCACTTGCCATCGGGACTTCCATGGGTATGCCAAGCGCGGTATTGGCTATGCAAAACCGGCTTTCCGGTTTTTAAATCGGCGCTCAATATTCCATGCGGCTTTTGCGTATGTTCTTCGTCATAGGGCCAAATTGTGAAAATCGCCCGATCAGGCCTCCACCACACTTCATGCGTAACCCATTCGCCGTATGTCTCTTTATAAAACGGCTCCGGCCGCGTTGCGCCATTCTTCAGAACCCAAGTTCGTTGGGGAGCATCACCGCCGGTTTCATGGCAAAACATCACAACACCGCTTTGAAAGGGATTTGCCTGCACATGGCCGATTAGAAAATCCAATTCCGTCAGAATCCGCCAAACTCCTGTCTGCAGATCAACCGCCACGAGTGCCCACTTTTTGTCCTTTTCTAGTTCAGCGCCTGTATAAAGGACCTTTTCATCTGCATCGAGCGATAATCCTCCACGAAGTCCGCTAATCCAATCCGGTTGAGAGGTAATCTTTTTGCCTGCTTGTGATTTTTTGGCTACATGTACACACACAAGGTCTTGCCCATGTATGGCATAAAGACAATCGTCTTTGCGGGCGATAACAAACAGTCCGGTTTCAAAATCCGTAATAACGTGGATTTTCCCGGTCTTCATTCTAAGCGCATGTGGGGCGCTGTAACCGGCCCGATTGGATTGAAACACCAAATACTTCATATTCGGTGTCCACATCGGATGCGTTTGATAAACAATGACATCGTTGGATGCGCCCTGGGTTAACATCCGTACTCTGGCGCCGGTACGTTCATCGGTGTACTCGCCCCATTCAGGCCCCCAAACAGAATCACCGCTTTCTGCTGCTCCAACACTGCTTGAACCGTATAAATACAATCCGGTCCCAAGACTTGCCTTCAAAAAATCCCGTCTATTCTTTGTGCTCATGTTCATACTCCCAAAAGGGATTCAATTACCTGTACATTAGCACAATCGGGATTAATTCGAATTCAATTACGATGGATCGCGGTGGCCTATAGCTGCGAAGGTGAAACACCGGCAGCCAAAATACTACACGCCTCAATAGGCTGAAGCCCCAGCGATTCGGCCTTTTCACGCGCCTCATCGCTCTCGCTACCGGGATTAAAGAAGACTTGTTTAATACCTTTCTTTGCCAAATCCTCAAGGATCGTCAGGACTACGTGCGGCTGAACATAAATGCTCGCAATCTCTACATCACCGGGGATATCTAATACCGAAGCGTAGGCCCTTAAACCTTCAATTTCATTTTCTTTGGGATTGACAGGATAGACTGTGTATCCGGTTGATAGATAGGCCCGAACGGCTTTATTGCCGTATTTGCCTCGATTCCGGGAAGCTCCGACAACTGCCACAGTTTTGTTTTGGCTCATCGTAGACCTGTCCTTCCATCCCACAGTTCTATAAAGGATTTTCTTCTCAAAATAAGTTTGGAGAGTTTACTGGAAGTCTCACACAGGCCAAAGCGTGAGGCATAGATAATCCTGCTTATGCCGATTCAACAATCAGCCGGACTTTTTTTCCGCGATTTCAATGTCTTTCGTTACAAAACTGCTTGAAGGTGTCGAAATAAAGAGGAACCGGCGCCGTATCCATGTCTGTCATGCCTGTGTAAATCGCCCGGAGCGGATAGGGTTTGCCATGCAATGATTCGAGGGATGAGCACAAATCCTCCAGATGCCAGCGTCCCAAAGCCGGGGCCATGGCCTGTATGGGATCCCGCGCCACCCATTTCACCTCTTCCTGAGCCTCACGTTCTTCTAATTCGGCATCGCTCATGAATCGCGCGATCGCGCCTTCCGGTTTGATCCGCCCTGTGTGCAAGCCAACAGCAATGGCAAAGCGAACCAACTCCCGCCTGCGCTCATTTAAAAAGACCAACCGTAAACGCGCCTGCATTCCGGAATCGAAATCTTCCCCAAAACATGACTCGAATATGAGCGCCGACAAAGCCTGAATTCGAGCCTGATGGTGAGTCGGTATGGGAAGTCCCGGCGCACATCCAACAAGAGAAGCAGCGGCCACAACCATCCGCCTTGTGGCCGAAAATGGGCGTAGGTATTCGCGGACTTTTCTCCGGGGAGAAACAATAGGCGGCGAGACCACCCAAAGCACCGTTTCATAATCGTCTCCTTGGCCTGGAATACCGGGGAGATAAATTTCAGTACCCCCCACCAGCCGCAAAAAATCCGGTACAGGCAGTACCGATACATCAGACACAATCTGATCCGTTACGTGCTTTTCCGATGCCAGCCCCCGAACTTCGCTCACCGACTTTGACACAGACTCCAACCATGCATCTATCGGCGGCGTCTCTTCATAAAGAGACGCCAGCACGGCGGAAGGTGGAGTTTTTTTATCGATACGGTGAGCGGTGGAGCGGATTTCCGCTAGAAGAACCTGCATCTCCTCATCACCGCGATAAAGGTACTCACCGAGGCGAACAGGCGGACGGTTATCGGGAACACTCACTGCACCCAATAGATCCACGGCACGCTGTAACCGGTCGCTTCCCCAGCGCATTTCTGTAAAAGTCAGCGCAGAGTCTTGAAGCGAAAGTAAGGCATTTTTATGCATTACAATTGCGCCCACAGCCTCGGCAAGCCGTTTTGCATCATCAGTCGAAAGATGTCCGGGACCTCGATTACTTTTTGGGCCACTACATAGAGTCTCGGCAACCGGACCTGTTACATAGTCATAAAGCCATTGAATTTCACGCAAGGCCATATCGACCAGAAAACGAGCCGGAGGGCGGTCAAAATCATAAGCAGGAGCACACCCCTGCGCCGCATAATCAAGAAACCAACCCGCCGCCGCCAAGCGCGAGCGAACCGCGCATAAACGTTCATCAAGACTTCCATCGGGACGTGCCAAGGGCACCGCCAAGCCTAACCCAAGTTCCCGAATTGCCCATCCAGGTTCTTTGGCCGGGAAACCTAATTCTTCATACAGCAGACGTTCCCTGCCAATCTGAAAACGTATGGCCCCGGCCCACAGCCTCGCTTGCCCCCCCTCTTCACGATCCCAACTGGCTATCGCGCATATTTGATCCAAATCCCGCTCAAATTGACCCAGCGTGTCCAGCCACACGCCGATATCATCCGGATGATAGCTTGTTAAACGTGTGTCATATTCATGGTCCCCAAGCTGCGTTGCCAAAACCGGATAGCGCTCACGATAGGCACGATAGAACCGCTCCTTTAGCCGACGGATTGTCAAGTCACTTTCCCTCATGGCACTCCTGCTTGCACTTACTATACCTGCAGAGATTTGTAACCGGGAAGTACCGCTTTTTTTCGGATGGCATCACCAAAAATTCCGGGACCATCCCGCCTTTCTCCCAAAGCCGCGGAGGGGACATTCATCGCCCATTCCGCATAATTTGCTAAGATACCCGCACAATGATCCCAAACCGCGTTTCAAAACTCTTTTTCTTGTATTTCCTATTTGCAGCCATGCGTTGCATGGCTCAAGAATCCAATTTTCATTCGCCTATGTTGGCCTCTTTTCGTGGCGGCTCGGTTCTGGTGCACGATGTAACGGCCAGTTTGGGCGGCACTCTTCTCGGAAACACCGGAAGCCTGCTGTATCTCCAAGGCGACGATACAAAAGATAAAATCGAAGAGCGGATACGCGAATTGGCGGGTCAGCAGTTGATCTTCAGAAAGGCTCTCAAAAGAGGATTGATGATGGACCTTGAGGAGCGCCGCCGTCTGGCGGTCTTCGCACGAAATCGTGTGGTCCAACGCTACTTAGAGAGACGCCTGGAGCAGGAACCGGTATTTGCGGAGCTCGCAAATATCAAAAGCGCCACTGAAACCGCGCAGATATTCATTGACAAAGTGGAGGAAATCGCCCGAAAAGCGAGAGCAGAGTTCCAGGTCGATCTAAGTCCTCTAAACCAGATTGGAATTCTGGAAGACAACACGGTTATGCTCCGTGTTAAAAAACAAGAATATCTTGCCGGTGATTTGCGCGTCTACGAATTGTTGAGACCGGCCCTTGGCCCTCCTGTGATTAGCGGAGCAACACCATTTGAGGCTTTTGTAACAGAACTCGCATTGGCCTATGAGGCCACCCGCGACGGAATTATAAACGAGCCGGACATACGCCGCGACTCTTTGCGGGAAACAGCCTCTTCAATGACACGTTTTTATTTCAACGAAAAAGCGGGAAAGACGCCGGATCCTACAGAAGAGGAGATTACGGCAGAGTTAAACGATAATCGTGAAGGACGCCTGGCCAACTGGTATCACGGCGAACCTCAGATTTGTTATCGCGCAATCCAATTCCCGGTCGAATTACCGAACGTTGACAAGTCAGAAGCCGTAGCCGATGAACAAGCCGGCAAATTGTTGGAAAAAGCGTTCGCGCAAGCTGAAGAAAAGGCCCAACGAACGTATCAAATGCTTAAACTCGGCCAAAGCACCAAACGCTTGGCGGAAATATTCGGGAAAAATAAATCTCTCGGGAAACTTGATGAATCCGGCGAGCCCATTTGGGAAAACCAAAAAGATATTGAACCTCGTCTTTCTATTGCACTTTCCCATTTGGAGCCAGGTGAAGTAGCCCCGCCTTATCCGCTTGCAGAGCATGGCATTGTGATTTTGGAATTGATCGGACAAAGACGAGAACCGCTGCCTGTAGATCTATCCCGGCAACGCGCCAAAGAAGAATTGTTCAGGAAGAAACGGCGTATCGTTGAACAAGAAGAAATCGATTCCGAATTGACTGCAGCCAACTTCCGCTTGGAGCCCAATTGGTGGGAAATATGGAAACAGGCCCTATCGGGAGAATAATCCGGGATTCTATTCTTCCGGATTCGGTTTCACGCGTTTAGCACCATTTCCATCTTCGCGGCGATTCGATCATCCGGCGTTTCTGAAACGCTCGTATCGATCTCCCCGGCCTCATCGATCCATTCGACAGTTTGCCTTACTCCATCTTCCCACGATGTCCGCTGTGTATACCCCGGCAAAAGTCCCCGTAGGCGTGAATCGTCATAGGCGCCGTGATAGCGGAAAATCTCGGTAATCCCGCCGCTCACCTCCGGTTCCAACCGCTCGATGATTGAAGACGGGCAATAAACCAAATTGGCCTCCACACCAATGGCCTTCCCCATACGTTCAAAAAATTCCCGCCATGTCATGATCTCATGCCCAACCAAGTTCAGCGCCTTGCCGAATACCTGAGGATTACCAAGCATTTCACAGACGGCTTCAGCCAAATCGCACACAAAGCCGGGCTGCCACAGGGCTTCTCCATCCCCATGCACGGCAATCGGCAATCCCTCCCGCAGCCGATGTACCAGACGCCGGTCATACCCCCAAATAGACAGAAGCGGTTGTCCCGGTCCGTAGCAATGCGAGGGACGCAAGACTGTTACCGGTTGTCCGGTTCGGGCTCCATGGTCGAGAAGCAGAAAATCACAAGCAGACTTGTTCTTGCCGTATGTCGAGATCGGTGTATGCGGCTCGTCTTCATTGGCGGGCACATTCGAAAGTGGGCCATAAGTGCAAACAGTGCTGATGAACAGCATATGCACCGATTTATCCGGCAATGCATCCAATGTTTGACGGAGTTCTTCGGGTGTAAACGCAATTGCATCCAATACGGCCTCCGGCTCCATGGAGCGGATGGCTTTCGTAAACCAAGGCAGATCATGCCGGTCGCCTATTAGGCGATGAACTTCACCCTCAATACGGCTATTGGTCTGTCCCCGGTTCAGCACGGTTACCTCGTGCCCTCTTCGAATCATCGCATTGACAGCCGCTGTGCTGATTAGTCCTGTCCCGCCAATTACCAAAACGCGCATCTTCACGCTCCTTACCGGCATACTTCAGTTAAAACCGCTTCAATTCTCATATAGCCTCAAGCCTATCATGCCCCATCTCGGCGGGAAGCGCGAAATGAGCGGCAGGCAGACATCACAGTCAAGGACCGGACTTCAGGTGCTGTACTCTCGTCATATAGCTCATCGTTCTGTAATCTGAACATTCCTGTCTCCACGACCGTTCTTTCACTACGGTGGAAACATGGGCATGATGGCCGGAATGGATATCGGAATCCTTCCCGCCGGACTTACAATGGAGGAAACAATGATGAGACGTTGGATGAGATTCGTTTTAGCTGGCCTTCTGGCTATGGTTTTGTTTAACAGCTGCGCGACAATCCAAGGCATTGGGCATGATATCGAATCTGCGGGCGAAGGTATTCAGGATGCATCCGAGAAAGTATCTGATAGTCTGAATAAGCGATAAACCAATTCACTTTGATAAAGAGGTTAGCGTGAGCAAAGACACAAGCACGGATGGGCGCCCCATCAATGCCAATTCCCAAGAATTATCGGAACTCTCCAAGGCCCTGAGCAACGACCGGCCGCAATGGGATGAGTATTTTATGTTGCTTGCCAAGTTGGCGGCGACCCGCTCAACATGTTATTCCCGCCCGGTGGGTTGTGTGATCGCCCGTGACAAACAGCTGCTTTCCACGGGGTACAATGGCGCCGTTCCGGGGGCCTGGCATTGCATCGATAGACACGAATGCTATTGGCGTCAGCCGGAAAATCATGTCGAAGGTGTCGAACCCCAAGAACTCTCGCGCGCTGTGCATGCGGAGGTCAATGCTATCGCCAATGCGGCCCGAAGCGGTATCAGCGTTAACAACGCTTCAGCCTATTGCACACTCTCGCCTTGTGTGAATTGCTTCAAAACCATGATGGTTGCGGGCATTAAAGAAATTTGTTTTGAACACATTTATGATTTCAACAATCAGGGCGGGGATACCTTCTTGCTCAACTATTACAAACAATACGAATCCTTGGTTTCGGTCCGCCAGTTGGTGGTGTCTGAAATTAGCAAGAAAATCGCCGTACAGTTCCTCGACAGTATCACTTCCCGCCGCCGTCATGACCATTATTCTTGATTGAAAGTTCAATGTCTGCCAACGAAGTCCCGAAAACAACAAACGAAAAGATACTCGTTGTCCCCACCACCAAAGTTTGGGAAATTATCCCGGAACATCATGGTTTCTTACCGGGGACACTCGATGGCTGGGATCAACTAATGTCTTATGCCTTTTTTATGGATCGCCCGCAAGCGGAAGAAGATCCGCAGCACAAGCAATTGATCCCTTATGTGCTCTTAGGCAGCGCCGGAAAAGTCTTTCGCTACTGGAGGACAAAACACGCCGGGGAATCACGCCTGCATCATCTCTATTCCTTGGGAGTCGGCGGGCATATCGATGAAAGTGACATCAACCTTTTCACGCAACATCGCGAACTGTTGGTCGAAGCCGCTGAACGTGAAATCCGCGAAGAAGTCCATTTCTCAGGTAAATTGAAAATTCAGTATCAGGGAACGCTTAACGATGATGGAAACGCAGTAGGACGTGTTCACCTCGGCCTGGTGTTTATCGCCGATACGGGCGACCAAGAGCCGGATACGCGCGAAGCTGCCTTGGGGCGCGGGGCCTGGCTGCCCCCCCAAGAGTTGAACGATGGCGTTGAATACGAAACCTGGTCGCAAATCCTGATCGATGCCGGATTGCCGCAAAAAATAGCGCAAGGGAGTTAGGCACGATTATGGCCCTGACTGCATGGTATCAACCCTACCTCCAGTTGACTTCCGATCATGTGCTTCTTAGCGCGGCTTGTGTATGGGACCGGCTTCAGCGCTTGATTCCGTTTGGACACCGTCCCCGGGACAGCAAAATCGCTCAATTGCTCGCCGAGGAATTGGACCTTTTTGAAACGCTCACCTCGCCTAAAGATGTATCTCCTGTCGATAAAATATTTATTGGTTGGCTGGATCGCGCCTATGTGAAAAACCAGCCCTATTGCCAAGCCGTTTTCGGAAAATCGGCGATAGAACGAACCGCCGCCAAACCGCACAGGCTATTCAAACAGGACTATCATCACGAACTTACTGTCAAACTCGAAGAACTTGGTTTAGCCAAAGATTTCACCGCCGGATGGAAAGGGACCAGCCGCCTACTCCAGGATTTGTACCTCACCGCGCTGGCACAATATACGCAAGAACATACACAACCGCTGCAAGAAAGCACACTCCTACGCGACCGGACACTTTTTGACCGCGTTTATGTGCATAGCCGGGGCGGATTTGGAGAAAACAAACTGTATCGCCTCACCGTGGAAATCCCCTTCCCGGTTCCCGGCGCATGGCGTTTCAGCGGCAATTTCAATCCCGAACAGCTCAAGGCTTTTCGCGAAAACTCGGAAACGGAACGCAAAAATTATCTCGGCTCAATCGGGGTTTTCGCCCAATCGCTCGATACGATTGAGACCATCCAAAACATCGGGCCGGTGCTTCGCAAAAATTCAACTGCGCTATTCGACTCTTTTGAAACGTTGCGCCGCCTGGCCGCAAAACAGGAAATCGAACTCGAACGCGGCTACCTATACCTTTCAACATCCCCCCAAGCCTTGCAAAACGCCGACGCCGAAATCGCTCCGGTCCGGAGCGGCAAGTCCGCCTATACGCTCCAGGTCATTCCGGTGCATGACCCAACACAATGCCCGTTCGGCAAAGCCTCCCTCGCTTGCACACTCTCACTCGAAACACCCCTGGCCAAACCATCTTCACTACACAGGTTTTATGACACAGCCCGGCGTCTCATTCCCTGGCCCGGTTTTTGATATGATAGTACAAATGGAAATCCAGGTTTCCAAATTGGAGACTCAAAGTGATAACAAAAATATCCATTAAACGTTTCCGAAGCATTTGGGAAGCCGAATTGACTCCTGGGAATCCTACGTTTCTTGTTGGCCGCAACGGATCCGGGAAAAGTAACATCGTCGATGCTATCAGTTTTCTAAGTTCGTGTGTTCAGAAACCTCTTCAAGCATGTTTTGATGAAAGAGGTGGATACGCTTCTGTCGCTCATAGGACTTCAGGAAAAGGCAGACCGATGAATCTATCTCTATCCGTCCACTTTCAAACCGACAGAGATGAAGGGCATTATGAATTTGAAGTCTGTGCAGGCAGGAATCAAAGTTGCAAAGTGGTTCATGAAGAATGCACAGTTGATCCGCTATCTACAGACAACGAAAAACGAATATCGAAAACTTGGTTCAGGCGAAGCGGAAATAAATTCGATGGTAAAATATTCGTATATGGAAACGATTTATCAGAAATACTAGTATCGCAAAAGACAATTCTTGAAGACAATGCACTCGCACTCTTCACATTCACAGGGCTCCCACCTTTCTCAGCGCTTATTAATCAATTAAAAGGTATTCGCTCTTATGCGATTGATCCGGCCAAAATTGCAGAACACCAAGATCCTGATCTGGGGATTGTGCTCAAACGAAATGGCAGCAATACCGCAAGCGTTATCAATCACCTGCGCAAATCAAAAAAGATGCACTTTGACAGGCTTTGCGAATTTCTAAACACGATAATTCCTGGAACAGTATCAGTCAATTCTGAAAAATATGGGAATAAAATCGCGCTTAAATTCATGCAAGAATGCAAATCTTCGACGCCTCTAGTCTTTGATTCCTATGAAATGTCGGACGGCACCAGAAGAGCGCTGGGGCTATTGGCGGCTGTGTTCCAAGATGCTCCAATTAGCTTGCTTATTCTCGAAGAACCGGAAATCACGATACACCCCGGCGCCCTTGGAGTAATCCTCGATCTGATAAAAAGTGCGTCAAGTCAATATCAGGTTCTCTTAACAACACACAGCCCGGAAGTGCTGGATGCGGATTGGATCAAACCCGAACACCTGAGATTGGTTTCATGGCAAAACGGAATGACGACGATAGAAAACGCCCCACCTCATGCCGTATCCATGATGCAAGACCACTTAATGGGAGCCGGAGAATTACTACGCTCCAACGCTTTTGAGCAAGAACGGCTCTGGGACTCGGCCGATTGCGTTGGAAAATGACATGAGTTGCCACATACAACCTATCGTTGAAGGGCACGGAGAAGTGGAAGCATTCCCGCAACTTTTGCGTCGAATAGCGGGAGACTTCAATGTCTATGACTTAAGAATTCTTAGACCGATAAGAGCAAAACGAGGCGATTTCAATAAACAAGAAAAAACTACGCAGCTTATTAAACTTGCCAAATCAAAAATACCGACCGTGCCTGCTGTTATAATAGTCTTATTCGATGCTGACACAAGTTGTGCAAAAGAATGCGCCGAACAAGTTCGGCAATGGGCATCTACTATAATACGCGACATTCCCATATTCATTGTTGTCCCTGTCCAAGAGTATGAGTCTTGGATTCTTGGTGGCTTGGAAGGCCTAAAAGGATACAACCACATTTCGTCCGAACCTGAGACATTCAAATATCCAGAAAAAATACGGAATGCAAAGTGGCGAGTTAGTCAACAAATGGTGGGGAATTTCTCGTATTCAGAGACGATTGATCAGGTGAAATTCTCATCACAATTCAGCCTGCCTGATGCTTATTCTAAATGCCGCTCTTTCAGAAAACTGATAAAGGACTGTATCGCGATCTTTAAGCATTGCAGTTGCATCTACGCTGAGCCGGATTGGTATAAAGATCGAAATCAATCCCCATCTACTCCCTAAACACCGCCAATCCCAACACCGCCGCCACACCCGCCTCACGAAAACGCTCGGCAAGTAGACGCGCTTGGCTATCGAACCGGTAGAAGAAATCCACAAGCAGCACCGTCGAACCGGTCGCATCGCCATGGACTCTATAATCATCCGAACCATCGGGACGGGGCGCACCTTTAAACCGAACGGCCTGGCTCCCATCGAGCATGTCGGTTTGTTCCACAATACGCGCCGCAAAGAGTGAGGCGATATTGAGATGTTTCGTTAAATAATTCGGTACAGCAACCACAACATCCGCCTTTCTGTATACCGGATGCATGTTGACGAATTTGCAGACCATTCCCGCCAGCCGTTCCGCAAGACCATTCTCCTGCTGAATTGAATCCGGAGATGGATCCCGTTGAAAAAGGATAATCTGTGATAAGAGATTTCTAATTTCTGCGCCGATAGCCAAATGAGCCGCATTGGCCGCAGTTAATGTGTCTACGCTTGAAGTACTTAGGCAAAACGATGCGTCCAAATCGTCATCGATTAAGGGATGACGCTCCCAAAGCATAAACAGCGAACGAATTTCGGATTCCAGTTGAGGTTCATGCACCAAGAAACAGTCTGCGCCACATTCGTCGTATTCACAGTCCAACCCATCAAGGACATCCCGGAATATGCTGCTGTAAAATTGCGGTTGCGTGAAACGAATCTCAAGCCCCCCATCCGGTTCCGGAAGTACTCGATATCCTTTAAGAACATGTGCACCCCCCATTTTGCCTCCTCCCATGTTTAGGCAAAATGCCGCATGCCTTATTTCTTCATGGCATCGATCGGCTCTATCGACTTCAAATTTACACCGGCTGTGGCCTTGGTCCACTCCGTATCCTTGTCCGCTTCTCGTGTAGCCAGTGTCAGCCCACTGCAGTTTGTAGCCAAGGTTTGAAAAATCCGGTTGGAGATAATGATATTTCCCACACGGTTGGCATGGACAGAATCCGGATGAACCAGCCAATCAGCCCCGCCTTGCGCATCCCAAACATCGGCCACCAATCCATCGACTTTGGAGGCGACCTCTCCAATCGCACGGTTATAGAGTTTTGTGGCCTCTAAAGAACCTCGATCAAATGGCGGGTACCAATCGTAACGCGGCATGTGATAGACAGTTACAAATACAATGACCAACTCTTTAAGCGCTTCGCGGACATGGTTGGTCAACTTATAGAGTTCATCTGCAAATACATCCACATCCATGCCGGCCCGCATATCGTTCAGTCCGTAAGCCATCAAAAAGATATCCGGCTTTTTGGCAATGACCTCAACTTCATAACGTTCCATTGCGCTGGGTTTGCGGGAATCATTGTATCCGGGGCTTTGGGGTGAGATCACACTCGCACCGATTCCGGCATTGTAGTATTCCACCGGCTGGGCCTGGACTTCGTTAATCAGTTCCACCAAAACATCGGAATAGCGGTCCTTTTTAGAAGGAATCCAGCCGCCGCCTTCCACCGTGCTTTCACCCAAAATCACCAACCGCTTAAATTCTTTATTCCAATAGTCGCGTCTGACCATTTTGGTCTCCTCTGTTACGGAACTCGAATCTTCCAACTCACTTAATCATACTCGGTTTTTATTCATCATGAACCGGCCTTGCAAAACGTTGCGTAAGGATCGTGTCAGATTCCACCATAACCATCTGCCAGCCGGTCGCCGGATGGACGGGATCCAGCGAATCCTCAAGCGAGAGCCCGCCGATGAAACGTATCCCCCGCCACAGGTGATCGAAACTGCGGTGAATATGCCCCGATAACACCGCACGCAATCGAAGCCTCTCAGTCAAACGATAAATGCGATCCCGCGATTCGGCATCGACACTCCAATACAGGTCAGGATCCGGGTTTTCGGGATCGTAGACAAAAAGCGGGTAATGCAAGGCGAGGATGAGTTCTCTATCGCCCAGGCCATCCAATGTCTGTTCAAACCATCGCCATTGTCTGGCTTCCTTTTTTGTATCGCTGCCGAAAAGGCTGCTATTGAGACCGATGATCGCAATCGAGCCGCAATCGAGCATTCGATATGAGCAGCCAATCCATCTCTTCCAATGTTTCAGCCCGGTCCTTAGGGTCTCCCGAGAGTAGCGGTCATTGCCGGGATGATCCCCAACATCATGATTCCCCGGCACAGCCAGCCATGGGATTTCTTCTCGCTCAAACCGTTTGAGCCATTCGCAAATAAAACGAAACCGCTTCTCCTTAATCGCGCCTTTATGAGCCAAATCGCCGGTCAATACCACAACATCCGGGCGGATGGATAAAACTTCTTCGAGTACATCGGAAGCATTCTTTACCTTCGGCCAATGGAGATCGGAAATAAAACCAATTCGAAGTCCCATATCAATAGATTCCATAAGTCCATATGAAATATCAAGTCCAAACCGGCTGGCGAGACCTATTCCAGAACGGCTTCCCCATTCGCTTTCATGTGCAATTCACCAAGCGTGTAAGTTCCATCACCTATTTTTCCGGCATCCACTCCACCAATATCCGGCCCGGCGCCAGGCACGCGTAATTTGATACGTGCAGATGGATTGAACCAGAATCTTGCGATACCTTGCTGGTCAGTTTGACTGCGGGTAGTCCCTCCATTTGGAACAACAAGCAACGGTTTCGGCCCCAGCAAATATCTCCGTGCAATCTCAAGTCTCCCCCAATCAACCGGATCGGACATCACGATACAGGGAACATCAACAAGAGGCTGCCCTTGTGCATCAAAGACATGCAACGTGATTTCCGGATAAGGCTTACCCTGCGGCAAAAGGATCGGCTCTCCGGTTGACTCGGGTAAAACAATAGGATCGCTGCCCGCGCTACGGGCATCGGGAACGCGATGGACAATTTCACCGGGTGCCGCATCCTCAACAATCAAATTCCCATACCAATCCGAAGCTGCATAGGCTCGTTGAAACATAAGTTCTCCCTCCGGTGTCTGCGCGCCTGATTCACAAATAATACTCGCCCCCACAATCGGCAGTTCGAATAGATCCTTGCATACAAAAACATAAGGCGCGTTCTTTTCCATTTCCAAATGCAATCCGTAGACGGCTTGCCCCTCATAGACTTCAATCGGACCAAACCAGCGCCGTGCGAAACCGTCTTTTTCCGCAATTATATAGAGAGACTTTGCGCCGCGTTCCATTTCCATCACGAACTTTCCATCAGAAAGAGTCCGCACGGCGTAATAGAGCTGAGTTGTATTGGGGTGAAAATCTTTATACGAATCCGCAAAAAGAACAGAAAGCCTTGTCTTCTCCAGCGGCTTGCCATCGCTCCCGGTTACTTGACCGGCCAGCACAGGCATTATTTTTTGGATCATTTTGGCTTCATTTGGCAATTTTGCAGTTTTAAAATAACTTCGTCTCAATTCATCGACATCATCGTCATCCAGTATCTTCGTGTAGCCCGGTGAGAATACACGGAACAGAAACAAATTAGCTCCATGGTTGCGAAATTCGTCCTCGGTAATATCCAATTTCACTTCGCCATCCGGCCCGGTTCGACAAAAGCCGAAATGCGATTGGTACACCAAAGCATTTGTAATCGGATTTTCATCTTCATCTCTTACAAAAAGTGTTAGAGAAGCATCATGATACGTGAGATCCAAAGGAGCAGGTGTAGGTCGCGGCATTGCTTTCGGCGGCCGAAGAGACACTAGAGAAGATGCGACAATCACCAAATTCTTGGCTGATGGATGGACGATTGGGGAGTCGTCATACTTTTTCCCATCCACCATTACAGATATTTGATAGCGGCTTCGATTATCCAATCCATGCAGTGTGAAACTCCCATCGGAGCCGGAAAGCGTCCAAACCTTGCCAATATGGCCCGAATCCACTAGGTCGGTCTCAGAGTTCAGTCTTCCCATTTGCGGAAAAGCGGAATCGTATGACTGTGATACAAATACCAGTGCATTAGCAATACCGGTTCCGTTCGAATCAACAATCCTTCCATGCAGGGAAACGCCCGCATCCAACTGCAACTCAATTTCCGTTTCTTCGGCCTGCCCCCTCAAGTCAACGCGGTCTTGAATAACAAGCCCCGACGAACCGCACCATGCCGATACACGATAGCGGTCCGGCATAACCAATTCGAACCGAGCAATACCATCTTTCCCGACGAAAGCCTGATAGAGATATTGGCAATGGTGCTCTGATGTTCCATCAGGACATTCCAGCAGTCGCACCCAACCATGTTGCGCAGGTTGACCATCGTGACCCATAACACGTACTTGCAGGGGTAGAAACAAATCTCCAAGCGACAGATCGAGCTCTTTCTGTTCGCCGGGAGCAAGATGGAAATTGACAGAAGGCAGCCGGGGCAAAGGAAAGCGCAGCCTGTACGTACCGCCTAAAAGAGGCCCAATCTGATATTCAAGTTGCTTCGGGTCGAGAGAATATGACTCAAAGAACCAAGTTCCATAGGTTGTCAGACCATCCAGCCGAAGCCGTTGCGGCTCTTCAGATACTATGGGGAAATCAATCTTAAGGTGGATCGTTGCGGTACAGGGATCGTCAAGAAATCCCTCTGGAGGATTTCTATAAAATTCCTTAAGCCCTACCGTCTGATAGTCGAGAGGAATGACTTTCGGCCATTCGTGCTTGTATATCTCGGGCAACCAGGGCCGATGATACAGAAGAAACGCGATTAGCGAAGGAAGAATTACAAACAGCAGTATAAAGCCAAACCGGGTACCCTTGCTCAATATTCCACCCCAAACCGATTTTGCGCCATCACTTTCTAACAGCGCAACACCCACCTATGGACGGCTGCTTTTGCCTTCCATAACAATAAGCGACTTATCGTCTTGTTTTTCCGTCCCGCGATACGATTCTACACGTTGCATAACAGCTTGAGCGAATTCTTTAACCGGCAAAGGCATGAGTTCGCGAAGAATTTCCTCAAATCTCTCCGGCCCCAGCGGAGTACGGTCCGCATCCATAACCTCTACCAACCCATCCGTATAAAGAATCAAACGGTCACCAGGGCGGAACCGCACGACTTCATCGGGCTCTTCCACCAAAAGATTTTCAAACGCGCCGCCGATGGTGTGCTGGGATTCCAAAGTCAGTAGTCGCTGCTCCCGGTTCCGCCAAACATAAACAGGAGGATGGGCCGCACCTGAGAAAGTCAGAATGCTTTTTCTCAATTCCACCAAACAGGCCGCATAGGTAAAAAACATTCCCGCCTTACGGAAATTGGCAATCATGAAACGGTTGATATGATCCAAAATCTCGCTTGGATCTAACCGCAACTCCGCAAGATGCATCACTTCCGTATGCAGACGGTTCACCATAAGAGCCGACGCAATGCCGTGCCCGGAGATATCGCACATAATGATGTGGACGGTCTGCGGGCTTTGCTTATGCACATGCACATAGTCGCCCCCAATTCCCGAGAGCGGTTCATAAACCACTTCTACGTGCATGTGTTCATCTTCAAAGGAATCCGGAAGCAGGCTTTGGTGTGCGGTTTGGGCCAGCTGCAAATCCCGGTCAACCCGGCTGATCTGGCGCTGCAAATCGCGGCGGGCATCCGAAAGTTCGTCCAACAAATCCCGGGTCGGCGTCCCATCGACAACTAATTCCATCCCCCCGACAACTTCATTCTCATGGTTTCGGAGCGCTGACCAAACAACGTGATAACTGGCATCACTGGTATCGTAATCGTGCTCAAACGAAGCCCCATCCTCCATAGCCTGAGCCATGAGGCAACCGGGGCACGGTTCATCAAAATTGAGGAACACCTTATGGCATTGCTGGCCCCGGGCATCCCCAAACCGTTTGCGGTGCTTGGCATTCTGAAAAACGAGACGGTAGTCGCTATCGACAAAGCAGATGCCGTTCGCGTAATTCTCTAAATTTTCAAAGAGATGCACCTTGCCTTCGCGCAATAGGTCGCTAAGCGGATTGCCCTCTAAAAGATGTTGTTGTGCAAATTCTGTTGTAGACATATTGGCCGAGTATGCTCCAAGTACAGCCAAGTTTGAAGTGTGAAGAAGAGGCTCCCTCACGTCCATCAATCCAAAGGCCCAATCGTAGCCTGCACGTACCCTCCGGCGGAACGCCGTGCTACGCTCGCAGAGAGCCTTGGTCTTTCGGGGTTGTATCTCAAAACCAGCCGTCCGTCTTCTGCCATCGGAGTACATAAAACGGCCTGAGATTCTCAATCAACGGACCACGGCTGCCTAAAGATACGGTTAACAATCACATGGGAATGGAGTTGAATCAAAGTGACAGCGCAAATTATTGACGGAAAAGCGATTGCCAAGGATGTCCGTGAGGAAGTCGCGGCGGGCGTTGAGGAACTGCGTGCCAAAACCGGAAAAGTGCCCGGTCTGGCGGTTGTGCTGGTTGGCGAGGATCCCGCTTCACAAACCTATGTACGAAATAAAGGCCGTGCAGCGGATAAATGCGGTATGTTCTCCCGTCAAGAAAACCGGCCCGCCGATATCAGCCAAGAGGAATTGGACGCCCTGGTTGATGAGCTCAACGCCGATCCCGATATTCACGGTATTCTGGTGCAGCTGCCTTTGCCGAAACATCTCAATGCTACCGAAGTCAATGACCGTATTCGGCCCGAGAAAGATGTGGATGGATTTCATCCGATCAATGTCGGCCTTTTGGTTTCGGGACGGCCTTGCCTAAAACCCTGCACGCCCTCCGGCGTTATGGTCATGCTCGAACGATCCGGGCTCACATTGAAAGGCGCTGAAGCCGTCATCGTGGGCAGAAGCCTGATTGTCGGGAAACCCATGGCCCAGCTGCTGACCGCCGCGCACGCCACCGTAACGGTCTGTCACTCGCGTACTCAGGACCTGCCCGGTGTCTGCCGCCGTGCGGATATTTTAGTCGCGGCCACCGGCCAAGCGGAAATGATAAAGAAAGACTGGGTCAAACCCGGCGCAGCGGTAATTGATGTCGGTATCAGCTTTGTTGAGCGGGATGGAAAGTTTAAGCAGGTCGGCGATGTGCTTTATGACGAAGTCAAAGAGGTCGCAGGCTGGATTACACCCAATCCCGGCGGCGTGGGACCGATGACCATCGCTATGTTGATGGCGAATACGCTCGAAGCGGCGAAAAACCAACTCGGAGTTTAAGCGGGCGGTTGGTTTCATCTCTTTTCTTTTATTAGGACACGCCTCGATACAGGCGTGGGAGGAGGCTGCTGCATGTCCAAAAACCAATTGCCCACCGCAGAATCCCGCACACTGCAAATCGCCAAAGAAACCGTTTCCCGGCGCTCATTTGTTCGCGCATCTTCTGCCGCTCTGGCCGCCGGAGCCATGGCCCGTCCGGCCAAAGCCCGCATTATGGGCTCCAATGACCGCATCAACATCGCCAGCATCGGTTGTGGCGGAATGGGTACGCATCACCTCAGGCTGATGGCCGAACAATCCAAAGAAATCGGCGATATTCAACTCGTGGCAGTCTGTGATGTTTATGAAGCACGTAAGGAACGCGCACGCGTCATCGCCGATTTGTCTTCAAAAGATGTGTATGGCCACTATCAGGAAATCTTGGACCGGCCTGATGTCGATGTCTGCTGGATTGCCACCCCGGATCACTGGCACGCCCCAATCTCTATCGACGCCATGCGCGCAGGCAAAGATGTCTACTGCGAAAAGCCTATGACCCGGACTGCAGAAGAGGCCAAAGACTTCGCGCGAGTTGCCAAAGAAACCAAAGCCGTCGTGCAGATCGGTGTGCAAGGAACATCAGACGACCGGGCCTGGCGGGCACGTGGCGCGGTCGCTTCCGGAATGATCGGAAAGGTTGTCTGGAGCCAGGCCTCCGCTTCCCGCAATAGCCTCGGAGGCGAATGGAACTGGCCGATTGATCCCGAGGCCGGCCCCGCCAATATCGACTGGAAAACCTGGCTCGGCAATGCGCCATATGTGCCCTGGGATACCGACCGGTTTTTCCGTTTCCGCAAATACTGGGATTACTCCGGCGGTATCGCCACCGATCTCTTCTATCACGATCTCGCGCAACTCTCGATTCCCTTGGGTGCGGAATTTCCACATCGCGTAACCGGTACAGGTGGAATTTGGATTCAAAAAGACGAACGTGAAGTGCCCGACACCTTCTTTGCCACCATCGATTACCCTTCGGAACATTCAGTAGTTCTGGTTGGTTCTATGGCTAACAAATGGGGCGCGCCCACCTTGGTACGCGGTCATCACGCCACTATCGATATGCACAGCAACGAGGAAGGCATCCGTATTGTCGCTGATGGTCCTTTCCTTGATGAATTCAAAGCCAAGTACGGTGAAGAAGTCTTGTTTATCCCCGCTCAGACCGAACCGGACACCCGCACCCGTCACCGTCTGAATTTCCTGCAGTGCGTCCGTACCCGCGAACGCACCCATCTTCCACCCGATGATGCCTACAAGGTCATGGCTGCCATCGCCATGTGTGTCCAATCCCACCGCGAAAACAAAATGCTTTTCTGGGATCCGGAAAAAGAAGAAATCGTTGACAAAGAGCCGAGGGTTGGGTGAGGAAGAGTCCCTATTTACTGATCATAAGTTTAGTCTACACAGTAAGTTGTAGATTCACCTCTGTAAAACTACTATATATCGGTAAAATATTTTACTTCTAGCTTGACTTTTACAAATATTTAACTGATAATGCCACTGGGCAATAGAGATGCCCATTTGTTCTTTGAAAAATAAATACCAGTCGGTGGATGTTGACCTCCTTAATTCTTGCTCCTCTCGGCAATTGCTGAAGAGGCCTCTCCTGAGTTGGCCACAGTGAGGCGTGAAAACCCTCGAATTGGATTAACTGATTAGGAGAGTGATCCAAGGACCGCGAACACGCATAGTGTTCACGGCTGAAAGAGCGACCGTATCGAGAGATTTAAATCGTCTCTTTAACTCTATGAAAGGAGGTATAAAATTATGTGTATCGAAACACATAGACCGCCACCGACTGGTCAATCTTCTCCGAGAAGATTCTTTCAATCTGTCGAAATACAGGCCAACAAAGCCTACAAAATTATTAGACAGTCGAAAGGCAATCATCAAGAGAAGAACCAGAAACGGTCGGCGAAAGAAGCGGAACAATTGATAAATCTTATTTTGCAGCTTGCAAAATATGGTCAAAAAGTCTCCGCTCAAGAGGCTACCGAACTGGCTGATTATATTGATGTTTTAATCGAAATGATTGGCAAAAAGTTTGATATGCCTTAATTCTTTCCAACTTCAGCGTGTTGATAGAGCAACATGTCCTTCCAGATCAAAATTAACGAGGTATGCCGAGTGCAAAACATAGGCAAAGTCGTTCAAATAGTAAGAAATGCCAAAGGTATTTCAATCAGTAAATTGGCACAGGATTCGAGCGTGAGTGTATCCTTTCTTAGTTTGGTTGAGAAAGGAGAACGTCAGCCTTCCATTGAAGTTATCGGAAGGATTTCTACCGCTTTGCAAATACCATCGGAAGCTTTAATTCTTTTGGCAATGCCTAAAAGTCAAAAGATTACGAGTGCAGATGAAGGAGTGAGTTCAATTACTGATTCAATCGAGAAATTAATAGAGGCTGAGAAGTCGTTAAAGCGTTTGCTTATAAAGATAGAGGAGAATCATGCGCCCGGGTGATTTAACACCCCAACACATTGCTGATGCAATGGACATAAGCATCGATAGATTGTGGCACTTATTCCACAACACTTCTAAATGTTTCTGTCCCACACGGCCAGTGGTAGTGAAAGGAAAGAAGCGGGAAATCGATGCCCCAAAACCTTATGAAAAAAATTTATTCAGGAGGCTAAATAAATTTCTGCAACGGAATTTCCCGCCTCATAAAGCAGTTCATGGCGGAGCAAGAAAGCGGTCGTGTTTTACGAACGCGCGTGCCCATGCAGGGCAAACATTTATAATCACGCGAGATATAAAAGATTGTTACCCCTCAATAACTAAAGATCTAATGGACAAAGCCTTGAAAAGGTATGGCTTTCGCGACGATACATCTTCAATCCTAAGTAGCCTATTTATTTTACATGATCGTATACCACAAGGCTCGCCCTTGAGCGGAACAGCCTTAAATTTATATCTTTATGATCTTGACCATAGGATTAGTTCAATAATCGGTGCAACAGACATCAGGTTTGGCCGTACCTATGATGATATGGTGTTATCCTTAAATTCAAAAACTGAAATACCGCGTGCAACTCGCCTACTGGAATCTCAAATTAGCCGAATCGGCCTTAACATAAACCAAAAGAAAAGAGAAAAAAACGGCCTACAAGATGCAAATCACAGCAACCCAGAAATCCATGGTATTCCGATATATAAGAATGGGCGTGTTGGAATCAACAAAGTTCAGATACAAAAAGCATTAAGCGCTGCCGAAGCGTATAGATTAGGTGCTCGTTGTGTAAGCGCAGAATCTTTTGAATCAGTATGGAAAAAACGGCGAGTGTTATCAGGTTGGATATGCCATTGCTTACAATCTGATGCCAGTATTAAACAACATCTAAAGAAATTGCGCTCTCAAAGCGACAGCAAAGTGCTGCGTCTTCTAAAAAAAGCACACCTTTCTTGCAAGAAAAACAAATGGTGGGGAGATAAAGAGTTTGCGCGACTGAAAAAAGCATGGGAGAAGCGAAGCGCCGAGAACCGTATTCAAAAAATGCCGCTCCAAAGTCAATCAGTACATTAACCCTAAAAATCCCATCTTACGCCAGCCGCATGGCTTTGAGGCGTTTCATCACCTCGTTGGCGCCACGTCCGAAATAGTCGTGTAAGAGTTCATATTCCTCATAGAGTTTCTTATAAACTTCGTGCGCTTCGGCATTGGGCTTGTAGACAATATCTTTGAGCCGGGCCATTTTGGCTGTGGCATCAATCGCATTGTCGTATCCACCGGCAGCGCTCCCGGCCACAACCGCGCCATGAATCGCCGCGCCCAAGGCCGCTGGTTGGCCGGATGCCGCCACGCGGATTTCCAATCCGGTCACATCGGAATAAATCTGCATCAACATCTGGTTCTTTTCAGGCAAGCCGCCACACGCATACAAGGAATCGATGGGGATACCTGATGACCGGAAAGCGCGGATGATCTTCTCCGTGCCGAAAGCCGTAGCTTCGATCAACGCCCGGTAGAGTTCTTCGGGCTTGGTGGTCAATGTGCAGCCGACAAAGAGCCCCGAAAGATCCGCATTGACCAATACCGAACGGTTACCATTCCACCAATCCAAGGCCAAAATACCGCTTTGCCCCGGCTTGAGAGCCTTGGCTTTGGCTTCCAAGATTTCATGCACACTCTTCCCGGCGGTTTTGGCTTCTTGGTCATACGCGGCGGGGACACAGTTCTCTACAAACCAGGCAAAAATATCGCCGGTTGCCGCCTGCCCCGCTTCATAACCGAACAGTCCCGGCAGAATTCCATCTTCGACCACACCGGCCATGCCTTCGACCATGACCTTCTCTTTGCCTAAAAGCATGTGGCAGGTCGAGGTCCCCATAACCATGACCATTTTTCCCGCGTCGGCCACACCGGTACCCGGAACGGCGGCATGGGCGTCAATCGCCGCCACGGCCACCGCCGTACCCGGCTTCAAACCCAATAACGCCGCGCCCTCTTCAGTCAGGCCGTTGCCTGCTTTGGTGACCAAAGGACGGATATCGGTCGAGAGCCGTTCTTCAACAACATTTTCCAGACGTGGATCCAGGGCTTTCAAGAAATCTTTGGAGGGGAAACCTTCATCTTTGTCCCACATGCCTTTGTAACCGGCCATGCACGAGCTGCGCGCTTCTTCTCCGACCAGTTTAAAGACAACCCAATCTCCCGCCTCAATGAATCTATCGGCGGCCTTATAAATCTCCGGCGCTTCATCCATCACCTGCCAGATTTTAGGAATGGCCCACTCGGAGGAGATCTTACCGCCGTACCGTTTCAGAATGCTCTCGTTACGCGCCACAGCTACTTCGTTGATTTTGTCTGCTTCAGGCTGGGCTGCGTGGTGTTTCCAGAGTTTCACCCAGGCATGAGGATTGGATTTGTAAGCATCCAATTGGCAAAGCGGAGTGCCATCCTTGTCGACCGGAAGGATCGTGCAGGACGTGAAATCGACACCGATACCAACCACTTGTTCGGGTTTGACACCAGCCTCTTTCAGCACGGCGGGCACGGTGGTCTTGAGTACGGAGATGTAATCGTTGGGATCCTGTAGTGCAAACTCATGATCCAAGGGCGTGCCGTCGGGGAGTTTTTCGTCCATAACTCCATTGGCGTATGGCAAAACATGCGTGGCGGCTTCTTCACCTGTCTCCACATTCACCAGAATCGCGCGTCCTGACTCTGTCCCATAATCAATTCCAAGGCTAAAGCGTTGTTCGGCAGCCATTACATTCTCCTGATTTGCAGTTTAAGTTTCTAAATCTAGAACCAGCTCCGAGGTTCTACAAGGTGGCGGTTGGGCGGCTTATCGCTCCGGCATATCCCGGTCACCCTTCACTGTTTATAGTAAACGGCCAAACCTGCATCTTTCGATGATCTCAATCGCAATAATGCAAAACACGGCTCACTCTCATAATCCGTCATGATTGGGACTATTGGTCCGTGTCAATAACAAGAAAAAGCGAGATTGGACGCATGATTGAAAATATAGTCTTCGATATGGGGAATGTGCTTTACAGTTTTGACTATCACAACGCACATGAAGGATTGGCGCCTTATTTCGATATCGATTTTGACACTTTTAACCGTGAAATTGTCTACGGCAAAACCAAAGAGGAATGTGACTGCGGACGGATTACTCCCCGCGAACTCTATCAATGGATTGTCGAAACATACGGCTTGCGATGCGAATACTCCGTCTTTAGAACCGCATGGCAAAGCATTTTCACGCCGATTCCCGAAATGATTGAACTCGGCATTGGGTTGCGGAAACAATATGGCGTCTATCTGCTTTCAACAACCGATGAAGCGCATATGGATGAGCAAAAAGCCAATACCGAGTTGTTACAGGTTACCGACCGCTTAGGGCTGAGCTATGAATTGGGAGCGATTAAACCCGACCGCGTAATTTACGAACGCTTTTTAGAAATGTTCGACCTAAAAGGCGAAACCTGCGTTTTCATCGACGACATCGAAGAGAACGCCCGGGGTGCAGAGCAAGTCGGGATGGTTTGGATTCATCACCGCTCAACAGAAGAAACAAAAGCCCAGCTCAAAGAACTGGGCATAAAAATCTCTTAGAACTAACTTCTTTTTAAAATCAGTTCACCACGAACCGGCGGTACAAACCAGCGCTATTCCGCATAAGGCATGGCTGTGAGCGCCATAATGTAATACGCATTATGCGGTAACCATGGCTCATTGCATTCGTAATCGGCCAGCGGGAATGAATCCCAATCCACAAACGGTTTGTCGTGGAACATATCCTCTGCCGCAATTCCATTGACCACAGCCCCCGGCACGGCTCCGCGCGGGTTATTTTTAATCATAAAATAGCGATGATGATAGACAGGCAGGTTCACTTCACCCACACCCTCCATCAGGCAAACATCCTGCGGATTCATACCCAACACCCAATCCAATTGCGCATTCGCATAACGCAACCACCGTGGATCGGGAACAAGTTGATGGCCCAAATAGGCAGCCCAGGCTTGTGAAAGATACTGGCTGTTATTGCCGACCGCCCAACCACCCCGTGGATGGAAGTATGACAAATCCTCACCGAGGAAATAGCCGGTAATCCCGAATACATTTTGTGAAACCGCTTCAGAAAAATTGAGATACTCTTTCAACGCGGCTTTTATCTCGGCGGCCAGTGGATCTTCAGGATACTTCAATGCAAAGAGCGCCAGAACACTCGGCGTTGTCCCCATTCCCACCAACGCCGTGTTAGGAGACTTGGGATTGCCAAAGCCGCCTTTCCAGCGGCCCTCTTTGATTTGTCCATTTAAGAGAGAACGAATCTGTTTCGTCAGTGCGGCATAGATATCATCGCCGCCAATTGCCTGATGCAAATAGAGCGCATCAATCGCATAAAGATCCCCTCCGCCCCCATGCGCATTGGCAAAATCCCAATGCCGCCGGGCAAGCGAAAGATAACGTTCGGAATGATCCGGAAGTTCTTTTGCCAAAATCGCCCAGCACGCTATGGCCAGCTGCTGGTAACCGATGCCTGCATGAATAGGCCGGTCATCGTCATTTCCGCGAATATTATCCGTCTCGAGTTCGGGCGCGCCGAAAAACGTGTACCCGGTTGAAATCGAGTTATGCATTCCACCCGATTCTTGATCCAACATACGCCCTAAGAAATCCGCGCCCCATACAGCTTCATCCAGCACATCGGAAACGCCATCGCTATCGCGGTCCAGCTTATTTAAGAATTTCGGCCCCTCATGCGCCGTATAAGCCAATGCAAAAGCCGCCGTCCCGGTATGTGCGCCGCCATGCAGGTACTTGTTATAGTCGCCCGCATCGTGCCAACCGCCCCAGCCTTCATAGTAGCTGCCATCGGGAAGTTTGCCGTCATCCAAATGACATGCCTTATGGAAGCCGGGTATTTCCATGCCGCAACGCTGATACCAAAAGAACTCGATTCCTTTTTGCAGTGTTCCATCTGTAACTGCGTTTTGCTCGATACTGATTTTACGTTGAAGCTGCAAACCACCCGCGGCAACTTCCAATGTATAAGCACCGGGAGATAAATCTTCGGGCAGGCTGCCTTCCCAGAAACACCAACCCCAGTCATCCACACGTCCTTCATGAATCCGGCCTTGGCCGCTCAAAACACCCTTTGCCCGCTCCGAGCCATCATCCGATTTTAGGACATATGTAACGGGATCATTCGGAAAAGTGGAAACCGCTGCAACAAAACGTCCGCCCTGCCCTGACTCATACCCGCACTGATTGACAAACAAACGCGCTTCCGGCTTCGATGGCGTCAAGGGTGTCAAATAGATTTCATCGATCACCAGCGGTTGAGCATCTTGCTTCTCGATATTGATTCGTACATGCATACGTTTGGTCTGTGAATCAATCTCATCCAATTTGACCTGGAGATATTGCCACTCTCCCGATCCGGATGTCTTTCCACTTACCCGGGAGATACCTCCGGGGAGACATTGCAGTTCCAAACGCAAATCGGCTTGCGCGGGGCCTTTGAACCATATTCCTAACAGAGCCTCTTTCCACGATGCTTCCGCAGGTATCTGCAGGCCGGTCAGTTGTATCGTCCCAGGGCCACCTTCAATTGATAATCCCATACTCTCGCCATGCCCGGCGTTCTCTTTGCGAATAGCGGTTAAATCTCCACCTTCAATAAACCAGGAACGGGCCGGGGATACAAAAGGCGGCTTTTCGTTTTCGGGGATTTCCACTTTTTCGGAATCTAGAAAATACTCTTCAAAGCCACCGTTTGGCACCACGCTGGATTTGGGCGTAATATGCAATTCATCCAATGTAAGTTCATCTCCCCGGCCAAGAATCTGCAAATCGCAGACAGCGGGAGATGTCACATCCTTAAGAGAAAAATACTTGGCGGCATAGGCAAAATCGGCACTATCCAATTGAAAAACAACGGATGGAGCGGTTTTGCCGCTTCTCAACTTTGGAATGATCTCGATGCTGCCTTTGCCACGTGCGCGAACGGATACGCAATAAGGCATCTCCGGCAAGAGGGTAATTTCGCCGGCTTCGAAAGGTTGATCGGTTAAAGCCAACGATCCGCCATGCGTTTCCATGAATGGATCCGAGACAGCATCAACAACCGCAAACCGTCCGCTGATAACTTTGGCCTCTGCAATAGAGCAGCAAATTGAAATACCGATTATAAATAAATGGAACATTTTGAAATTTCGCATTATCGCAACCATCCTGACTGACGGGAATCAAAAAAACGGCACGGCCATGGCATCAATTCGGGATTGTATTTCCCATTGCAGGAGAAGCAGATGACATCCCCATCGCCCGTCGCCAACACGATCTCCACAATGCCGTCATTATCGATATCACCCAAACTGGGCGGGATTTGCAGACGGCGCTTGGTGGGATAATGCCATTTCAAACGCCCGGTTGTGGAATAGCACCGAAAAACGCCATCAAAACTGGCAATCAAAATCTCAAGTTTCCCGTCGCCATCCACATCCCCAATAGCCGGCGCTCCGGTGGCCTTTTCGGGCGCCCGCCAACTATCAATTTCATTTCCGGCGGCATCCAAAACAAAAACCGTCCCCGAATAATCCACAAACACAACATCGGTTTTCGAATCGCCATCCACATCCCCCAACGCCGGGCTGATATTACCGAACTGATGTCCCTGTACCGCTGCAAACATCCAAAGCGGATCACCTGTGGCCGCAGCCAGGCATATCATGCGTCCGTCTGTTGTCGCAAAAAGAATTTCAACCGAACCGTCTCCCTCTAAATCCGCCAGCAAAGGATTGCCGCCCGCTTTTGCTCCGCCGGTCTTTTCCCAAACCGTCTCACCCTTATGGTCCAACAGATACCAATGCTGGTCGCACAGAACGCAGATTTCCATATCGCCGTCGGCATCTATATCACCGACAGCCAAAGGCTTCCCGATTCCACCTTGCAGTTTTGTTTTCCAGCGTTGGTTGCCTTTACCGTCAAAGGCTAAAATCTCACCTTGGCTTGTGCCTGTGATTACGGTTAGTTCCCCTTTGTTCTCTAAATCCGCAATCACAACACTCGTCCAGCCGATTTTCCCTTCCAGACGGCGCTTCCATTCAACAGCGCCGTCGCAACCCAGGCAGGTCAGTGTTTGGTCCGTTCCTCCGATGACAACTTCCATTTCTTTGTCATTGTCAATATCCCCAACAGCGGGTGTGGCCGTAAGCCGCCAATCGAACATATTGTATGTCCAGAGCGGTTTGCCTGCTTGATCTAAAAGCGCCACCGTACGGTTGTCACCGGCGCAAACCAAAGTCTCCAATCCTTCATCTAAAGTAAAATCGGAAATTATAGGATGGATGTAATACTGCGCCTCACCGGGGTAAAGCCACTCGATTGTGGCCACTGATTGCTCTGCACCGGCAATTGGAATCATGAAAATCCCAAAGAAAAAACCGATTGCTTGAAGGAAAAAGGTTGGAATATGTTTCATATGCGTTTTCATAATCACGAATTAGATTTATAGCCCAAACTAGAATCGCAACAACCACTCCGTAATCTTCCGGTCTCGGACTTCATCAGCGGGGGATTGATCGATATCGAGCATACCATTGTTTTGGAATTGGCTGATTGCCAATGAGAGTGTGTGCCGGAGTTCTACTTCAGGAAGAATAAAGGCATCATGGCCGTGCGCACCGGAAATCAGTACCTCACGTGGCGCAAGCGCTGCAACCAAATCCGGCAAATCGTAGGCCGTTAAAGCTGCGCTAACAATGCTATCGCTGTTCAACTGATAATAATGATTCATCGCGATCTGCTCATAAGATGCCAAATCATCGGCTAAGACAACACGTTTAATCCTTTTGTCAAACACCGCGGCATGAAGCAGAGCTGTAGCCATGGATTCTTCGCCCAATGCAGAAAGTTTTTCCATATCTGCATATTCTCTGGTTTCTATAAAATCCATACAGCGCGATATCTGTGTCGCCCGAATACCGGGAATCCCAATTCCCAACCAAAGAGCGGCAAAAGGATCTTGATATTCCCGGTTTCCGGAATCTGTTTCTCCGGCCCCGGCCAAATCCGCAGCAAGAACCACATGTCCGGCATGAGCCAACTTTTCCATCCGTTCACGTACTGCGGCCTTTCCCGCTTCCAGAAACAGCATCGTCGCCGGTGCGTCTTGCGCACCATCCGGCACAGCTAAAAGAATGGGAATCACCAATTCCCGGTCAAAGGGGAGTATCCATTTTTCTATCACATAGCCATCCAGGGGTATGCGTCCGATCAAAAGCGGGGATTCCGGGGATTGCCCCGCCGTTCCGTAGCCTGAGAGTTCTTCTGCTTTGCCGCATACATTACGCAAATGAACGCTTGGATTTTTCCGATCCTCTTCCAAATCAGCGCATAACTCCTTCACATAATCGCGGTTATAATCAAAAACCGTTCGCCCGCCGAGCGAATCGATAATTTGACCGGTTTCTGTGGAGAAAAGTTCCTCTTTGGGAAGGAGTTCCAACTTCTCGTCTTCGATTTCACCCGGAAAATCAAAATGTTGGCGCAGAAATGCGGTCAATGCTTCACGGTTTTTCGGTGTCGATTCGTGCGGTGCATCATCTTCGACCATCATCAGGTTGTCCGGTTCACCTAATGCCGCAAAGGCCGCCTTTGCTTCGGCAACGGTTTCACGCGCACCACCGATGTTAAAGAAATCATTTGTCGTCGTTAGTATTAAAGTTGGTTTTGGCGCTCGAATCTCCAACAAATCTGCATGATCGAGCCCCATGGCAATGCCCCGGTAAAAATCCTGCTCTGCATCCTGCATACCGGCGGATTGCATAAGCCGTTTCAGGCTGGTGATATAACACTCCGGCGCGCCAATGGCGATACGTTCATCATAAGCCATCATATAAGAGGACTGGGTTCCCCCGCCTGAACGCCCTGTGACAGCGATCCGGCTGGCATCGATCTCTTCACGTGTTTCCATATAATCCACGGCCCGAACCATATCCCATACAAAGTAGGAACCAAGCGAGACACCGGTCAAAAAGCATTGCTTTCCAACATACGAATGTTCGGTTGTGGGGCCGCCTACACGGGATTTCTTCTGCTCCGGATCGTAATACATCAAGCGTTCGCCCTGCCCGACTGGATCCATGGCAAGAACAACAAATCCTTTTTTCACAAGGTTAAGGCAGACTGTTTGATAGGCATCCGAGCGATAGCCATCGGCGGAATGCCCGCAAACATATAACACCGCCGGACGAGGCTCTTGTAGATCCTTGGGAATATAAAGGCAACACGTCACGTACATTTCAGGGCGTGATTCAAAAATAGTCTTTTCATAGCGGCAATAGGGTGTTTTCCCGGTACCTGTGATTTTTACATTCAACGGTGTCCGCTCAGGCATTGGCGCAAAGACTTCTTGCAAGCATTCACGCGCATAATCGATGCGCTTTTGCCATGATCGTTTTCCTTTGAGTTTTTGGACTTCGGCATGCCGGGCATCCAATTGCTCGACAGCGATATCGGTTAAGTACTGACGCAATGAAGGCTTGTTGTCTTCCCAATAGTCCCAGTTCTTTAATACCAAAAGGTCCTCGTCCTTGACATCGATCAACGACGCGGCTTGAAGCATCAATGGCATAAGAAAAGCGGCAACCGGAAAAAAGAAGACTGTAAAGCGGACAATCACAGAGTTTTGCATATTTTTTCTCCATACACCGTAATGCCTCTGTAATCCTAACTCGAATCCAATCAATGTGGGACTGCATTGTACTTGCTGTTAACTGGAAATACCATCGGCTTGAGACTTGCCGTTTGTGTCCGACAATGCTTAGTTCTCGCTGAAATGGTAATTGCCGCACAGATCAAACAGACTTATCCCAAGCCCAGTTGGGAGACTCGCGAAACGTTGGGGATATCGCGCGCGCTCTATCATACTGCCCGGGAAATGCTGCTTGATACCCGCAGAACTTTTGAATCCATGCCCATCGATGAAGGCTCATACAATGCGCCCATCTATACTTATATCCTGAGCATAGGATCGATCACGGTATTTATCGCCGGTTTGTGCTCGGCCATCGTGACCGGATTCCACATCTCCGGCGACCAGCTGATGAAGTTCTTTCTCACCGACACAACAATATTCCCCCCGATTGCTTTTCTGCCGGCTTTGCCGGTTGTTATTGCGCTTGCTTGTTCATTGCAGGTTTGGCGGATAGCGCGAAGCAACCACAAAAAACTCGAGCAGCTCGGTCTCGCCGAAGCGGATTACGCAGCCACTGTTCGTGTTGCCTGGTATGCAATCGGCACCGGATTGTTGTTCTGGACAATCCCATCTTTGGTTTGGTTCGTGTTTTTGGGGCTTCATACACTTGTTGAGCATGCCGCATTGGCGCTGCTCGGTCATCTCCCAACAATTCTTCTATCCTCGCGCACATTGCTGGCCGTCGGTTTCTTTATCTTCATCACCGCAAATGCGCTATTCATTTTTGCGGGTTACGATTGGTCTCAACGAGCGATGATTACCGGTTTATCGGCAGTGCATCGAAAAAACCGCGACGCAGTGACCGATGCTCTGTATCGCCATATGGGCTATTAATAAGCCACTAAAAAAACTCCCTGCACATCATCATGTACAGGGAGCCGTGTTTCTTATCGCGTTTGCAGCAGATAACGGATCTTCTATTCCTTAAAGACTTTGACCCAAGTTCCACCCTTTTTGCTCGATTCATAGGTCGCCAAAATGATGTCAACAGACTTGCGTGCATCATGGCCGGGGATTGCAGGATCGCGGCCTTCGCGTATCGCCTCGGCAAAGTCTTTCATCAGCAGACGGTGACCGGTTGTATCGATTCCGGTGGCCTTTCCTGCGCCTGAGGCCCATGTACCGGCTTCCGGCTTTTCCGGACCATCTTCAATAAACTCCCATTTGCGAATTGCGCCTTCATCCAGACAAATCGTGCCTTTTGATCCATAAAGATTGATATGCGCTCCGGTTCCGGGATAAGCCAAAGTTGTCGCTGCCAAGCTGCCTTGCCCGCCATTGCCCAGTTTCAAGATCGCGTGGTTAACATCTTCCACTTCTATTGGCCGCGCCGCTGTCCGGGAAATGGCGCAGACTTCGTCCACATCGCCGATAAACCAATGGAAAAGATCTACACCGTGGCTGCCCTGGTTCATGGTCGCACCGCCACCATCCAATGCCCAAGTTCCGCGCCAAGCGCCGCTCTCGTAATAGGCCACATCGCGGTAGTAGTTGATCAGGATTTCAGCGATATAAAGTTCACCCAATGCCCCTGAATCGATGGCCTTTTTGGTGGCTTCATAAATCGGATTGAAGCGCATTTGATAACAGACCCCAAGCCGCAGGTTCTTTTCACGAGCCTTGGCGATCATGGCCGACATTTTCTCTCCGGTCACTTCAAGCGGCTTCTCACAAATCACATGCAACCCTGCTTCAAGCGCGGGCATTGCCGCATCGTAATGGGCGCCTGATGGCGTGCCGATCGCCACAGCGTGGAGATTCTCTTTATCAATCATCTCTTCCACACTGCCGTAGCTGTTAGCAATGCCAAACTCATCCGCACGTTTCTTTGCGGCTTCCGGCACCATATCGCACACGGCCGCTACCTCAACATCGGGGGCCGCCTGTAAAGATTCAATGTGATAGGCACTAATCATACCCGCGCCGATCATGCCGAAGCGAAGTGTTTCGCTCATAATGCTTCTCCTTGCAGCTCATTAGAGATGTCGAATTACCTTAACTTATACAAAGAGAACAAACCAGATCTGGACGTTGTCGATATTGATAGCAAAATTTTGTGAGAACGGCTGAAGGTGAATCCTCATTAGCAATTTCCAAACTTCACGGAGTATAGGTCCAAAAGTCGTATTCGGGGTTATCACCAGTGTAGTCGGGGAAAGGGTAAATACCTGTTACCTCCAACCAATACCCATCTGGATTGTCAGGTGGTTGGTATTTACGCGAAAGTCCCACTCTTATAAATAGCACGTCAGAATTCGCCACTACAGAATTTATGTCGTTTTCAACTTGAGCATGTGATTGCCCACATTTATTTCTGCGCCATACCAAGTAATTTCTAAGTCGCACATCCGCAATTGGAGCCTTAGAAATTGAATATTCGCTTGAATCTGTAAAATCAATACGGAAATTATCATCCCCTGGCCGAAATTTATGTTCCTCATACTTGATTCTAACACTACGAGCATCTTTAAGAGTGCCCAGTGATAGGCGAGGAATGTTCTTGCTGAAGCACCGTCCTGCATCTGGAACCATCCCATAAATTCCGCTAATACTCAAAGACGAAATGGCCTCAAGAAAGTTTATAATTTCACAGACCTTCATGGTACTAATTAAGCGGGATTGTACATAATAACAGTCTTCACTATGCGGTATTTCTACTCTTCTCGGACTCCGATACTGTAAAGTATGTTTAGTAAAGGGGATTAGCATCTTTTTTCTAATATCATTTTCAGTCCAATTTCTATCCTGAGGCACAGTCGATTGATGTAACGGCCTTAAATAATGCCTAGAAGATGGATCGTAAACACTCATACAAATGTTATTACCGCCCATTCGTGTGTTTCCTACAACCACGACTTCTGTCATCATTCCCCCCTTTTATTCAGCCTATTATGGCTTTATATGTTCTACCGGTATTCCCAAATCACCTTTAATATAGTCGGCCACAATTGACCGATGGCACGCTTCTGGAGACTTCTCAACACAGAATAACGCCGCCACATTATATGCTTTTAATTTCAACGAGAATTCTTCTGAATTAAAAGTACGAAGGCACTCTTGTTTATATGCATCTATAAATCCCGGAGACAATTCCGGCCGATAACGCTTTTGCATACCCGCTAGTTGATCTGCGTTTTTCTGAATTTTCCGAATCTCATTTGAAGGCGCAAGTTCCTTAAAATGGAAATAGGCTATCCCAAATTCATCCAGCCGCTCAACAAGCTTGCGATGGTTTGCAAAAGCATATTTAGAACCACGCATTCCACGTCTTAGCCTGATATCACAAAACACATCAACATGATGATTTACGAGTGCTTGAAAAAAGGATTCTGCTTCAAAGCCATAAGCGCCGATTGTGACGATTTTGGAAATCATTCCCGCTACCCCCACTGCAATCAGGTCGCGTAACTCCTTCGCGATGTGAACGATTGCTCAAAGAACTGCGGTTGAAATTTATTGATTCGGTTGATGACTTCTTCCTGAGAGCGCAGTATTCCCCGCTCGTCAATATGAATGACATTGACGTCTTTTTTTTGAAGCTCTACGCCAATCAATTTGCTTCTGTGGCATTTTTCCGGCTTTCCCTCACTGCACATCAGACAAACCCGGTCACCGTTTCTTGATGCTTTAATGAGTCTCTGTATTCCGGCCTGGAATTCATCCATTTCGGCGATCTTATCGTACGAAGCTTTGCCACTCTCGTCGTAACAATCTCGATTCTGCGGCTTGCCCCCAATTTGGTCGCCCATGAACACATAACGAATTTGCGCTTTGCGCAGAACGGCTTCCAAAGCATCGCGAGAAAATTCGGGCCTTCTACTTGAATAAGGAGATGATCGAATATCGATTAGATAAGCGACACCGGATTGTAAGAGAGAATCCAAGAAATCCTCTATTTCTTTCGCACCATATCCGATTGTGAGAATCTCATTCATTACTTTGGCTCTACTAATTTACACAATAACAGGAAAATGGCGAAATGTGAAGAGAAATTGTACATTTGAGCACGTGAATTCACAATACATGCTGTAAATGGAGTCCTACGCCCTTCCTACGCTATTTCATCGAGATGCTCGTGCACGCCTTCGCGGACTTCATTCAGGTCCGGCTGTTCACGTTTCGAGAAGACAAGTGTCCGCGCCTGTCCACCTGTAATGCGGATTTCGCCGCTATTGGGATCAATCTGATAAAAATAGCGGGTGGACTGTAATACACGTTGACCGTTTATAATCGCCTCCCGCGACTCCCGCCGGTGATGCGAACTCTCATGTGCCGCGACAGCCAATGGTGCTTGAGCCGGAGTCAGGGGCTGGTCGTATTGCATCGAGACGCCGCTGTCACTTGAGCCATCTTTATAGTTTGTAATCTCCCGCTCTTGAGGCTCAAAACTGTCACCGTCTTCATTTCTTTGAGCAGTAACAACCACACCTTCATTTTCAATTGCAGAGCCAGATTGTCCCGGATCTTCGCCATTATCGGCGCCGGGGATCGGGCTCCCTTGTGCATCCTGGGCGATCTGAAGCGCTTCGCGGGCTACGCGTTCCGCTTCACCGGAATCGCCGCGCTCCTGGTTTTGCTGCGCTTCCAGAATCATGCCCCGGATGCGCATAGCCTTGGCGCCGGTCAATTTCTCAGCCTGAATAATTCGCTCGGCTTCAGCCACAGAGCGGCGTACACGGTCATTGTCAGATGATGAGGATTCAGAGGCGGGCCGGGCAGGCATAGAGGTTTCCTGCACAACACGTTGCGCGGGAATCTGCGAACCATTTGTTGGTGCAATCGGAGTGACCATGGCACGACCCAACAACACGCCCGGCCGGGAAGGCGCTGACAAATCTTCCTCTAATTGGGATTGTAACCCAACGTTACCCCCATGTCACGGATATTCTGCACGAAAAACAAAAAAAAATCAGTTTTCTGCAATTATTTCTTGTCGTAAAAATTCGTGACAACGCGGCTACATAATCAGACCCATTTTTGAGTCCTGCTTTTTCGGATCGCAAAATAGCTGAATATATGCTTCAACGCCCGAAAACCATAAACATCGTAAATATGCCAGGGTTTCATATAAACATATAAACGCAACCATCGGCGGGGATATACCAAACGCCGGCCACAGGTGCGTAAATAGCAGAGAAAACCGTAATTTTTCATCACATAACGCAGCCGCAAATCTTCATAATAATAATGGTGCGCCAAATGATCGCGCTGCACACGGCCCTCTTGGGCGAAGTGGTGCCAGATTTTAACTCCGGGATCTACAGCCAATTTGTATCCCAAATCCCGGAGCCGGTCGGAAAGATCTGCATCGTCGTATAGATAGAAAAAGTATTCATCAAACCCGCCGATTTCCCAAAGCAAATCTGTGCGAGTAAGCTGCAGGCACGTCGAAAGTGTGGGGATATTATCTTTGGGATGCATGGATGCTTCGGCATCGTGACTGCCTTCCCAATCCATACAGGGAGACCAACACCAAAGTTCGGTCAGCGCCTCATCGGAAAAATAAATCCCCGCAACTGCCGCCACATCCGGATTGGCTTCCAGATGACCGGCCAACCGCTGCAAGCCGCCGGGCGTCTTTAATTCGGCATCCGAATCCATAAACAAAACATATTTGCCCTGGGCGATGCGAATTCCCTGATTGCGTGTAATCGCAGCGCCCAAATTGCTTTGATTTCGGATCAGACGGATATCCCCCTCGGCTTCGCACCATTCCACTGAGCCATCCGTGGACCCGTTATCCACAACGATTACTTCTAAGGATGGATAATTCTGTTCGCGCAAGGAGCGGATGGCCGCCTGCAAAAGGGGCAGACGGTTCCAAGACACAATAATGGCGGAAATCGTTGGTGGTGATACGTCGTTCATGCAGTTGCTCGAATGGAAGGCAAACAGACTTTACCGTGTTGTTCTTCCCACTCAAGCATGCTCGTCAATGTGAAGCAACTGTGCGAACAGGAACAGGTCTTAATCTCCCCGCGCCGCTTCTCCCCGGCGGCGCTGGTCCAGAGCGCGTGGATGTCGAAATCGAACTCGGAGAGGTTCGCAAATGGCAGTGTAAACTCACAAGCGGCCACTGAGCCGTCGCTATAAACAACACCCGTCACACGCCCCGCTGACAAGCACCGGAAGGGCGCGGGTTGGTTTAGGTATTGCCCAACCTGGACCTCCAGCTGGCGGACAAACGGGGCCATGGTTCCACCTTCACGTTCGTCAATACGCCTAATGGCAGCCACGATCTCCTCCAACTTTTCAGCCGGTGGCAGATCGGAATCGCGGGGGCCCTCTTCCTGCCCGACATTGGCAGGCATGTTCCATACACTAAAGCCATACCCCCGCACGATATCGTACGCGTGTTCAACACCGATATCGCTCCATAAGAGTTCGGCTATCGGCTCGATCTGATCGTAATTATTCTTATTGATATTGGTCAGCACATTCACCCGGAAGCCGGGAATCCGTTTGGGGAGTTGGATAAGTTCACGTAAATTCCGCACGATCCGTTTAAAACTTCCCGGCAACGCCCGCAAAGCGTCATGTGTCTCTTCAAGGCCATCCAGACTGATTTGCAGGGTCAAAAATTTTCCGTATTTCTCGTAATATCCCTGCTCAGCGAGTTCCAGCATGCGGTCCAACAGCAGCCCATTGGTATTAACTTGGATATGATTCGTGCCGTTTTCCCGAAAGAATCCATCCACAATCTCATGCAAATCTTTACGCAAAAACGGCTCACCCCCGGTGATGCCTAGTGTCTGCAATGACGCCGTGCTCCCGGCGATACGCATCATCTGTTCCACGGTCATCTCCGGCCCGGGATCGTCGATCCGCTGCCAGAACATGCAATGCTCACAACGCATGTTGCAACGGTCAGTCACAAACAAGATCAAGTGTTTCAGGCATGGATCAGGATAGTCCCCCCGAGGATGGACGGCGGGTTTGCCTTTTAGCCAATTGCGTATCTGTCCAACTACCATTAAAAGCCGATTTCTTTCGATGCGTTGCCACAAAGTCTAACAGCCGCTTTCACAGTCACAATGCTTCTGTGCTCGACAACTATGGCAGCCATATGCTACATACTACAATATCCGATACAACTTTCTCACATTGGCCTAAATTGGCAATAAGAATGCCGCAAAGGGGGGTTCTATTTGATGAGAAAGACCGTCAAACGGCTCACTGTAGAAGGCGTAATTGCAGCGGTATCAGTCTGTGCGGTCTTACTATTTACAATTCCCATATTTCTAGGCGTGCAGAATATCAACACAGAAGAAAACTTCCCCGATCCCCATTTCCGGCGGGAAGTTGAGAAATACATGGGAGTTGAACCGGGTGGAAAATTCGGAAAAGCCGATGCAGCATCCACAGGCGGCGAGTTTCAGATTTCGGATACAGAAATCCGCTCAGTCGAAGGAATAGAGTTTCTATCCGGGATAACAAAATTAACTGCGTACAATGGCAATCATGTAACAACAGTCGATCTTTCGAAGAATCGGCGTTTAACACATATCAATTGGAGCCGTGGAGCGTTAAAAGATTTAAATGTTTCTAAAAATAGACATTTAAAATATCTGCACTGTTTTGAAAACCAACTCGTTGCCATCGACTTATCCGGAACTGAGAATCTTCTATATCTTCAATGCAATGAAAACCTGATCCGGAATTTAGACCTCAGTCACAATACCAACCTTCGTGAATTATATTGCCAAAATAACAAACTGACTGCGCTCAATCTTAGCCATAATCCCCGATTGCGCTATCTGAATTGTAACGGCAACCATCTGGGACAATTGGATATTTCCAATAATTTGAAGTTGAAAACTCTGATTTGTGGTGAGAATTTATTTGACTCTATCAATCTCGCTGCACACAAAGACCTTTCGGTATTTGACGATGCGGTAAGTATTGAATGGCAGCAAACTTCAACCTCTGCCACAAAGGTTCAAATCCGCTGAATCCCCGCAATACGCCGTTCCGGTGCCCAAACACAGCATTAGGCATCGCACGGTATCCCGCTACACTCTCATTGAATCAACAATCCCGGAGTCCGATCCCAAAGAATGCGCAAAGCGGTCTTTCTCATACTGGTGCTTATCGCGTTAACACTGCTTGTGCGGGTACGTGTCGATCCCCCCGATGTGGCCTATTACTACGCCCATGCGCACAGCCTGCTCTATGACGGTGACCTGCTTTATGACAACCAGATTGCAGCATTCCCCTTTCAGCCTTATGAAATCTATATCGGCCCTGAGGGCCTGCCCGCCAATGATTGGCCCATCGGTTCGGGGCTCCTATGGCTGATCGCTCTGCTATGGACCCGGTTGGGGATGTCCGCGCTACACCTGGCTGGGCTTTCCCCCGCGCCGACCGGCTTTGAAGAAGCCTCAAAACTCGCCGCAACCTTAATCACCAGCCTTGCAGGCCTACTGGCTCTGTGGATTCCGCTTCGCCACCTCCGACACAAAGACAAACAAGAAAACACAAATGGAGCCGGTCTAAGAAAAACACTGTTGATTGCGGCAGCAGCCGTTTTAGGCACACCGTTCGGATACTATTTGATTATTTATCCGGCCACATCTCACGTGCCCTCCGCCGCACTTTTGGCTTGCACCTTGGGTGCTTATTGGAAATGGCGTAATACGGCACATGATGTTCAAACGGAACCCAAACGAACCACATGGCCATGGGCTGTGCTTTGTGGTTTGGCAGCGGGGTATTTGGTTGGCATACGGCCCCAGAACGTCGTTTTCGGTTTGATTCCGCTCTTGGACTTTTTCTTAGCCCGGCGTCAAAAAGAAAACGCTCTCAAAGTCAACGAAATCCTGATCGCGTTATGTGCGGCATTTCTTGCGTTTTTCCCGCAGCTGGTGGTTTGGAGAGTCCTTTATGGCAACTGGCTGGCATTGCCAAAAATCGAAGAGATGCATTGGTTCAATCCCAATCTGCTGCCGTTTCTTTTTTCTTCCTATCATGGCTATCTGGCGTGGGCTCCGTTATGCCTGCTTGCCCTAATCGGTCTGGCGCTACGAAAACAAACCTGGCCGTACCTTGCTGCCGTATTGGCTCAAATTTATGTCAATGCCTGTAACGAATGGTGGTGGGCGGGAGGATCATTTTCCGCACGGCGTATGGTCGGATGCACGCCACTGTTGGTTATCGGGCTTTGGAGTCTGTTTGCCGCGATTCCCTCATCGCGCTGGAAAAAGATTGCCACTTGGCTTTGTGCGCTCTGCTGCGGATGGACCTTTTCTCTTTTGCTAACCGAAATCGGCCGCCTGATCCGTTTGGACCACGAACAACCTTGGCGTCAAATCGTTCCAAAACTTCCGCAAGGCATCCCCGCAGGTTTCAAAGCAATGGTCCCCTGGGATGCGATTCGTCAATCTCCATGGGAACGCACTCTCATTCCGCTTTGGTTTGCGCTGGGGATATTGGCGGCAGGCTGGGCTTTGCATTATCTCTATCAGCACTATCAAGAGATTCGCGCTCATAAGGCAGCCGTATGTTTGGCTCTTATATTGGCCTCATCTGTTACAATCTCGGCGGGGATTGCAGGTTGGCGCACTCCGTCATCGTTTCAACCGGATCCGGATACCGACTGGGTAACGTATTCGCGATTTCGGTGGGTTTATCGCTTTGAGGAGGCACATCTTCTTTACGCGCATGGCGATCCATGGGGCGCGGTCGATTCCTTTTTGGCCGGAGACCGCATCTTTGCGGGCTTCTACCACCCTTGGCGAACAACCGGGTATGCCATGCTATGGATGGACTATCCCTATCAGGCTTATTTCGCCTTTAAAACATCCATCACCCGGGGAGACAGGACTAGTTCCATCGCTGATTTTCATGAGCTGTTGGAGCGGTTATTGCGCGAATACGATTCTCCTAAAAAGGCAGCCTGGCTCAATGAACTGGGGATTATGAACGTCAAACTTAACCGCCCCCAAGAAGCGGCTGAGGCCTTTAAACGTGCATTAGAAGTCAACCCCGGCTATTTTCGAGCCGCCGATAATCTTAAGAAGTGTCAAGCGCTTTATGGTGATTTACAATCGCCTGATGCAGAGCAATACAAACAGCAGCCCTGGAATTGGGAATGAACAGCAAAGCACAACCATCTAATCCCGAGATTCCCTCTTCAGGGCGCATCTTCGTTTCCGCCGGTGAAGCATCCGGTGATTTGCATACCGCCAATCTCATACGCGAATTGCAGAAAGCCGGAAATTATGAACTAGAAGGATTCGGCGGCGAACGAATGGCAAATGTCGGAGTTCGTATTCATTACGATTTGCCCAAGATGGCGCTGATCGGTTTTGTCGAAGTGGCCAAGCATTTGCCGACTGTTTTTAAACTTCTTCGATTCGTCCGCCGTCATTGGAGCAAAAACCGGCCCGATGCCGTGCTTTTAACTGACTTCCCCGGCCTGCACTTACGTATGGCAAAGATCGCGGCGGAAATGGGTATACCTGTCATTTATTATATTTCGCCGCAACTGTGGGCCTGGCATGAATCCAGAGTCGAGCAAATCAGAAACCTGATCCGGCGTATGATCGTTATCCTGCCGTTTGAAGTCGAATTTTATGCCCGCCACGAAATCGAAGTCTTTTATGCGGGACACCCATTGCTCGACCATGTGCCCCCAAAATGCGAGAAACAACTCGATACAAGCAATGTGCGGATTGGACTTTTGCCTGGCAGCCGCCCGGGAGAAATAAAGAAAATACTTCCTGTCATGCGGGATGCGGCGGTACAGCTACACAATCGGTATCCGGACTATGAATTCATTTTGCCATTGGCGGCAACGCTCGATATGCAAATTCTCGAACGATTCGCTCTTCCTTCCTGGATTCAGGTTATTCGTGATGAAGACTACAGTGCACGGCAAAATCTGAATCTGGCATGGACCGCATCGGGAACCGCGACAATTGAAAACGCCATCCTGGATATCCCTATGGCGATTTTATACCGCAGTAATGCTTTGAATATCTTTTTAGCCCGGAGACTTATACGGATTCCCTATATCGGCTTGGCAAATTTGATTGCGGGTCAGGGGGTATGTCCAGAATTTCTACAGGAACAATGCCGCGTAGATGCCCTGCTCGGTTGGACTGAAGAATTCCTGCTCAGCCCGGAGCGCCAGCAAAGCATGAGGGAAGGTTTGGCGCGAATTCGAGACCGCCTGGGGCAGCCGGGCGCTTCACAGCGTGCCGCAAATGAAGTGCACCGGCTGCTGGCAAACGGTCCTGTAGAATCCTAATCTTCGGCCCAGTAACGCTCGGTAATAATACGATCTTCTGTATAGAACTTAATGATCGCCTTGCCTTGGGCTTTGATATCCGCGAACTGAGAGGCTTTTTGGCCGCCAAACGGTAAATAGGCAACCGGAGCGGGAATTCCGATATTGATGCCGATCATGCCGCATTCCACACGAAGTTTAAATTCGCGCGCATAATATCCATTTTGTGTATAAATCGACGCGCCGTTCCCATACTCATGATCGTTAATGATCTTGATAGCTTCATCGAAGGAATTTGCTTTCAGAATGACAACCACGGGCCCGAATATTTCTGTCTTATGGACTTCCATGCCCGGTTTAACATCCGTCAAAACCGTCGGGCCAATAAAATGCCCTTTTTCACATCCGGGCACTGTCACGCCGCGGCCATCCAAGGCTAACGTGGCGCCCTCTTCCACACCTTTGGCAATCATACCCTCAATGAATTCTTTGGCACTGGCTGAAATCACGGGCCCCAAAAGCATCGACTCTTCGATGTATTTTGGATCCAAGGGATTTCCCATGACGACTTTTTTTGAAGATTCTACAAACCGTTTACAGACGTCTTGGTAAACATCATCTCCAAGCGCCACAATCGCCGAAGAGGCCATACACCGCTGACCGGCACAACCGTAGCATGAGGTCACCATATTGCGGACAACCTCATCAATTTTCGCATCCGGCATAACCAAAAGGTGATTCTTGGCTGCGCCCATGGCTTGGAAGCGTTTATTGCTGTTTGCGCATTTATCGGCAATGACTTTGCAGGTTCGTGTTGAACCAACCAATGAGACGCCCCGGACAATCGGGCTGTCCATGATGGCTTCGGAGACTTCATGGCTTCCATTGATGAGGTTGAACGTACCCGGCGGGAATCCGGCTTCATGGATATATTCCGTCATCAAGCTCATCGTCATTGGAACCTGCCGCGAGGACTTCACGATAAAGGTATTGCCGGTAGCCAGTGCATAAGGAATAAACCAAAACGGAACCATGGCCGGGAAATTAAACGGCGCGATCATTGCAAACACACCGATGGGAACGTTTAACACTTCACCGTCGATCCCATACGAAGACCCGATGAGTTTATCGCCTTGTTGCAGAACCGGCATTCCGCAGGCGACTTCGCAGTTTTCGAGAACGCGTTTCATCTCGGCCCGCGCATCGGTTACAGACTTGCCGTTTTCCTCAGTCAATTGCCGGGCAATCTTCTCTTCATTCTGTTTGATGAGTTCGACCAATTTGAACATCGGCTGAACACGCCGCGAAACCGGAGTCTGACTCCAGGATGGATACGCTGCTGAAGCAGCCTTAATAGCCCGTAGCGTCTCCGCTTTTGTTGTCAGCGGATTCTTCGCAATAATTTCTCCGGTGCTCGGATTCTCAACATCAAGGAAGCCTGAATTTTCGGCCTCAACCCATTTCCCGTTGATATAATTCTTAAGGATTTTCGTGCTCATAGAAAAAACTCCGATTGGATTTCCGCCATACGCCAGAGGTTTCCGCCATGATGACCGGCCAAAGCCGCGCTAAGGATGAAAAAGCGGACGGGACTCTATCGGCGCCTCTTAAATATAGAAAAACGTGGCGCATGTATTTTTGCCCATGCGCCACGCCATTTCTAGAAGTCCATTTTCGATTCAATTCCGGCAAACACAATTAGGGACGTTCGCCACGAGCCAAACGGGCGTTGATTTCATCCAAAATCGGGATTGTATCTTCAATCGAATCCACAACATAATGCGCGCCGGCTTGGGCCATACGATCATAGGCGCGATTCAAACGGCGTTTAATTTCTTCCGGTGATGCTTTCGCCAAGTCATCCAAATTCATGCCCATTTCATTGCCGGTTTTAGCCAAGCCAATGGTCCACATCCCCGCATTGAGCCCCTCAAAAATATCCGGCAGCGTGTCGCCGATTTTCACAAACGATTCCATGGGATAAATCTGAAGATCAAATGCGTTTTTCAGGCACATCCAAGGTTCGGGCCTTCCGGCCGGAACATCCGTAGCGCAAACCGTGGAATCCGGCACATAGCCGCGCTTCTTGGCTTCTTCCACTAAGACCGCCATCATCTCCGAGGTATAGCCGGTGGTCGAGCCGATCTTAAGACCTTGCTTGCGATATTCGGCACAGGCTTCCAAGCACCCCGGTACCAAGTCGGCATAATCGGCCAAACATTTGACTTGAAGCGGGACAAATTCGGCGAACATTTTGTCCACATCTTCATCTGTACTCGGACGTCCATGGACTTCCTGCCATTTTTTGGCAACCGCCGGAATCTGGCGAATTTGATCGATATGTACACGCTTATGCGCGCCCATCGGTTCGCGGGCCTGTTCGATAGAAATTTCTACACCTTGCCGTTTATAAACTTCGATAAAAACAACAGCGGGCGCAAAACAACCGTAATCCATTGTTGTACCGGCCCAATCGAGTAGAACACCTTTCAGGGGGCCTCGATAGCTTCTCTGAAACACGAAATCCATGGTCCACGTCTCCTTGCGTAAGAATCATTTCTACGGATTTAAAATTCCGTTTTTTCCACTCAGCAAATCCCACTCAAATCAAAATCCCATTACATTTTTCACTTCTTGGATCGTCGTAAGCAGATTACGCACATCCGATTCAAAAATGCGCCCGATATTTCCAATCCGGAAACAGTCCGCGTTGCTGACTTTTCCGGGATAAATCGTGTATTCCCGATCGTTCAGTTCCCGATAGAACCGCTCAAAATCAAAATTGGGATGGTCAGGATAACGGAACGACGTGATGATGTAGCCTTGGAGTTCAGGTTTCAAATATTCCTGGAATCCCATCCGGCGCATTCCCTCAACAAGGGTCTCGTAATTCTTGCTATATCGCGTAGCACGCCCTTCAACACCGCCTTCCTCGTCCAATTCCAACAGCGCTTGGTGAAAGGCTAGAAGCGTGTGGGTCGGGGGAGTGAAACGGAACTGGCCGTTAGCCTCCAATCCTTTCCATTGACTGAGCAAATCCAAACTCAGACTGCGCGCATACCCCTCAGTTGCCATAAGAGTATCGTGCTTACAAAGCGCAAAAGAGAATCCGGGGACACCCTCAACACACTTGTTGGCAGAGGAAACCAGATAGTCAATTGAGCATTCAGCTAAATTCGTCGGAAAAGCGCCAAAACAGCTCATCGCATCCACGAAATAGATGCGCTTATGCTTTTTGACAATATCGCCGATTTCCTTAATCGGATTCATAATGCCCGTTGTCGTCTCACAATGAACGACAGCAACGTGAGTTATAGAAGCATCGTCTTGTAGTGCCTTATCGATGGCTTCAAGGTCTGGCAGGCAATCTTCATCGTATGTAAGCACAGTGGTTTCGACTTTGAGAACCGAAGCCATTTGCACAATTCGTTTGCCATAGGCGCCATTTACGATCACCAGCAACTTGCCATCGTGCGGAATCGTCGAAGACACGACAGCCTCAATACCAAAGGTGCCGCTGCCCTGCATCAAAACGGCTTCATAATCACCGGGTTTTGCGCTGCCTAATGCCAAGAGTCTGTTCCGAATGTCTTTGACAAGGCCGATAAACTCAAAATCGCGTGATCCCAAATCCCGTAACAGCGCCTGTTTGACAGTCCGGCTCGTTGTAAGCGGCCCTGGCGTAAACAGAATTTTGTCTTTCCAACCGGCAATTTTCTTCTCAAACGACATGAAATACTCCTTCAATCAGAAATCGAAAAAGAGGCTTTTCCTCAGCGATAGAATTCAATGTCCAACTTCATCCCCTCTGCCAAAAGTCCCAAGCCCTTTGAGAGGCAGTATTACAGCACCTGGGGCTGTGCAAGAACCGGCAAAGCTGCATTTCAAGATATAAGGGGAAATATCCCGAAGGTCCGCGGAGTCGCCGAATGCGGAGAATCACAAGGCCCCGATTGCGAATTCCATCGGTGAGCCGCATCCACCTCTCGATCCCGAGAGCCCCAAGAGCTCCTGAGTTAGTTCAAGCAATATAGACGGAGTCAAGATACCATCGCTCCTGCAAAAATCTATATCGCTAACCCAATCCTATAAAAATTATTCTTATGGAGGGCGCAAAGGAGAAGCGTGCACTCACCTATAATGACAAGCGCTGTAATATCAGCAGGTTATAAAAGTCGTAGATTTTTTAGGCAAACACAGGTGTTCTTGCCTCTTGCCGAAGTCCGAGTTTATGAGCCAATAAAATAGGGTCGTATTGGCCCAATGAATCCACGACAAGATCCGGCCTGTATGCAAATCTTAACAGGTCTTCCCGCTTGGTTCCTCCGCTCAAAACCAGAGCAGTTTTGTAACCCATTTGCACACCGCCCAAAATATCGGTCTCCATCGTATCTCCGATCATGATGGTTTGATCCGCATTCAGTCCGAGCTCCTTCCGTGCGCTACGCATCATAACCGGACTGGGTTTGCCCACACTAAAGGCTCTGTAACCGCTGGCCGCTTCAAGCATCGCCACAATCGCGCCGCATCCCGGGCGTGTCCCATTTTGGGTTGGACAATTCGGATCCAGATTTGTGGCGATAAATTTTGCGCCGGACAAAATCATTCCCAAAGCGGTTTCGATCATTTCAAATGAGAAGGTCCGGCCTTCACCGACAACTACGTAGTCGGGATCTTTATCGACAATGGAATAACCATTGCGGTGCAAAGCAGTAAGCAAACCGCCTTCGCCGATAACATAAGCCGTTCCATTCGGCTTTTGTTTGGCCAAAAAGCGAGCAGTTGCCATAGCGCAAGTAAAAATATGTTCCTCGCCAACCTGGATACCCAAACGCTGGACACGGGTTGCCACATCACGCCGTGTACGTTGGCTATTATTGGTTAAAAAGAGAAAAGGGATATCATTATCCTGTAATTCTTGAATAAAACGCGTGGCTCCGGGAATAAGCTCCTGCCCGCGGTAAATCACACCATCCATATCGATTAAATAACCAAACATTGTTCGACTCCTTATCTTCTTGCCTCATTGTTAGGTAAGAACCCAGCTGATTGCAATAGATGCCGGGTCATTAAATAGAGACACATTCATTAACATTTTCCGTTAGTGCAAACGTCATGCCATGATACGGCATTTAACAAATTGCTCATGGATTCAAAATACTTATTAATATTGAAACAATAGAGAAGTAATCCGGGAAATGGCATTTGCATCGCGATTCTCTCAAAATAGAGGATATGGTGCTCACAATTAGTACGGGTTTCCCTTTTGTGCTGTTCAAACTCCGGCAAGTTGGTTGGCAGTTGTAACGTTTTGTCTTCCTGTAGAAAATGCTTTTTGAGCGTTTGACGCTCCTATTGACTCTTCTCCAATTCTTCACATAGTGTAGTTGGGCTTTGCACAATCAGACTGCGTGTCTAGGAATTGAACAGGAGCCGTGCGCATGTTGAAAAAATCCCATTATTTTGGCCTTATCGTTCTTATTCTTTCCGGATTCCATGTGTCCGTAATGAGCGAGCCGCTTAATGTCTGTTTGATCTCCGGCTCGGAGGAATATCAATCCGAAAAAATCCTTCCCGAGTTCAAAAAATATCTTGAAGAGCGCTATAACGTTCACGCAACACTGGTACAGGCGCTGAGCAAAACGGATATTCCCGGCTTAGAAGCTTTGGAGGATTGTGATACAGCGCTTTTCTTTACACGCAGGCGGGAAATAGATGGCGAGCAACTGGAAAGAGTCAAAAAGTACTTGACTTCCGGACGGCCCATTGTGGCGGTACGCACCGCCAGTCATGGTTTTCAAAACTTTTTGGAATTTGATAAAGAAGTCTTGGGTGGCAACTATCACGGCCATTACAAAGGCTCATCGCGTGATGAATTGACCGCACTTACATTAAAGGCCCAGGCAGTGCCGGGCATGGAAAATCATCCCGTGCTCAAAGGTGTCGGAACGCGGATAACTTCCCGCTATAGCCTCTACAAGACCGCGCCGTTGGCGCCGGATTGCAGCCTAATCATGACCGGTGAAATCCCGGGAGAAGAGCCGGAACCGTTGATATGGACCCGGGAATACAAAGGAGGAAGAGTCCTTTATTGCGGACTGGGTGGAATTCAGGATTTTGGAAACGCGGCATTCCGCCGAATGATCGCCAATGCACTATTTTGGACCGCCCGCCGGGATGTTGATATGAAACCTCTTCCCAATCCTCCACGCCGTACAAAGCCGGTTGGAAAGGTAACCATTCCCTTGCGTTCCCGTGTTCAAAAATTCCCGGGGACACAAACATGGGATGAAGTTCGTTTGGATTCTGTTTTTGATATTGCGGAAACGGCCATCATTGTCTGCGATATGTGGGATCGTCATTGGTGCCAGGGAGCGACGGACCGTGTCGATAGCCTGGCTCCTAAAATGGATGCATTGCTGCGCGCCGCCCGCTCGGCGGGGATACAAATCGTTCACTGCCCTTCCGATACGATTAATTATTATGCGGATTGGCCGCAACGCAGACGAATGCAGTTGGCCCCTGAGGTTCCCTTACCCGAGCCGATTGCTCTTCCTCAGCCACCTCTGCCGATTGATGACTCTGATGGCGGTTGCGATAGTGGACAAAAACCTTGGTATACAGCCTGGACCAAACAACACCCCGGTTTGTCGATAGGCGAAATGGACGGCATCTCAGACGATGGCCGCGAGGTCTTTAATTTTTTCCATCAAGAGGAAATTAAAAATATCTTCATCATGGGTGTGCATACCAATATGTGTGTATTGGGGCGTTCGTTCGCTATCCGCCCCATGGTCAGCGCCGGAATGCAAGTGGTCCTGGTTCGCGATTTAACCGACAGTATGTACAATCCCGAAAAAGCCCCGTTTGTTAGCCATGAAGAAGGCACTCAACTGGTTATTGAATACATCGAAAAGCATTACGCACCTTCAACGACAAGCGACGAAATACTGGCCGCGTTATCAAAATAGAAAAAATAAATAAAAGAACATCAAAGGTAATCAAAGTCTCATGAATCGAATTGACCGCCGCACAGCCCTCCAACAACTCAGCTGCTCGCTTGGAGCCGCGATCTCGCTGGCGGCTCTCCCTGTGGATTCAGCGCAAAAGCAGACAGCGCATTCCATGCTGGTCATCAAAACCGATGAACACAATCCGCTGTGTAGTTCGATTCATGGTCACCCAATGGTCCAAACTCCAAATATGGAACGTTTAGCCCGTATGGGTACGCATTTTGAGAATACCTACTGCCCATCGCCGCTCTGCATGCCTTCACGTTCCGCGACGATGTCAGGTTACCACGTCCACCAGATACAAACGTATAACAACTGCAACGTCTTTTCCGGCGATTATCCAAGTTATGGGCAGATACTAAAAGATCAAGGTGTACATTCCGTACATATCGGCAAGGTGGATGTCTATCGGCCTTCAGCCGAGCTGGGCTTCTCAGAAATGATCTTGCCCGGTGACCGGAAACATCCCGGAGACAAGAATTGCAGGAGAAAACCTCTTCAAATCAGACAGGGTGCGCACACACGAGCCGATGGATTCGGTGCGTCCGAGGACAATCCTTTCGCAGGCGATGATCGTAGAACAGAAGCTGCCATCCAATGGTTGCGGCAAACAGCGCCATCGCAAGCCGGACCATGGACTTTGGAATTGAACCTTGGCAAACCTCATTTTCCCCATCGTGTGACTCAAGAACTCTGGGATCTATATCCGCAAGGTGATGACCTGCCTGCCTATGGCCGGGATTGCGATTCCGCCAATCACCCGTATGCCCGTGATTTGCGTGATCATTTTGAGACGGACCTATTCACAGAGGATCAAATCCGTGGATTACGGCGGGGCTATCTGGGTTGTGTCACCTATGTTGACCGGCAGCTAGGAAGAATTCTGGACACACTTGAAGAAACCGGTTTGCTGCAAAATACAATTGTGGCCTTTACATCCGATCATGGCGAAATGCTCGGCAAGTTCGGTATGTGGTGGAAATGCAGCCTATACGAAGATTCTGTCCGCGTGCCTTTGATTATCGCCGGTCCGGGATTCGCCAAAGGCAGGCGCGTTCAAACGCCGGTCGATCTTCTCGATCTTCAAGCAACCTACTTCCGCGCCACCGGCGCTGATCGTCCTAAAGACTGGGCCAGTATCCCACTACAAGAGCTGCAAAGCGAAGACACCGAGCGAGCCGTTTTCGCCGAATACCATGGTCACGGAACCCGGGCCAGCGCCTATATGATTCGTAAAGGCAAATGGAAGATGATCTACTGCGCCCAGGCCCCACATCTTCTGTTCGATTTAGAGGGATCCTCAAAAGAATTGTCCGTTTCCCCTAGATCTTATGGAGGGTTGCTGTCAAGGTACCAGCATGTGCCGTACACGCTTGGAACCCAATCCAGAGAACGCGACGTGTGAGGAGCTGAAAGAGGCGTCACGGGTGGGTACGTTTGAGATGAACACGCGCTGTACGGCGATGCAGTTATTGATTACCGGGATTCCCCGGGATCAGGTCTGCAAAGCGCTTGTGATTGGCGAACGAAACCTTCGACGCTGGATTCAGGCGTTTAATGAATGCGGGATTGATGGGCTGATTCCCAAGCCGGGCCGTGGACGTCCCAAGTGTATTGATCCGAATCAGGAAAATGAATTGCTGGAAGTGCTGGATCACCCCGAAAAGGTGGCTCGCACCTTCTGGACGGCTCGGAATTTTCACGGTTTTCTACGAGAGACTTACCAGATCGAATGCTCGTACAATACGGTTTTACGTTTTTTTCATGAAAATGATTTTACGTTGAAAGTGCCTCAGCCCTGGCCGGACCGTCAAGATGAAGAGAAACGCCAGGCTTTTCGTGAGACATTGCGGGAGCTGAGTGAGAATCCCGACGTTGAACTCTGGTTTGCGGATGAATCGGGGTTTGAAGGCGAGTCGCGCTCGCGGCAGCGTTGGGACAAAAAAGGGAGAAAGACACGCGTCACCCACAATGGCGACCACATTCGAATGAATGCCTTGGGAATGGTGGCGCCTCGGACTGGAGAATTTTTCGCGATTGAAGCCAGTCATGTGGACAGTGATGTATTCCAAGCGTTTTTAGACGAAGCGCATCGAATGATTCATCCTCAGCGCAAGCGGAATATCCTCATTCTGGATAACGCTTCTTGGCATCATCGAAAATCCACCAACTGGCATTTCTTTGAACCGGTCTACCTCCCGCCTTATTCCCCGGATTTGAACCCCATCGAACGCATCTGGCGCGTCCTCAAGGCACGCTGGTTTACCAATGTGCACTGCAAGGATCGTGACGCGTTGATTCAACGCCTCGACACCGCTCTCCTCGATGTTATTACCCACCCCGAGGACAACAAGAGAACGGCTTCAATCGGACAGTTAATATGAAGATCCCTCTAGATGAAGATCCAAACGAACTGCGTAATCTGGCACATGATAAAAAAGATGTCCTCAAACAATTGGAAGGTCATCTCCATGAGGTGTGCGATCCGCAACAAGAACAACAGCGCGCCGAGCAATACATTCGGAAGCAGTTAGAAGCAATCGAAAGACTGGGATAAGTCCCATTTATAATTTTGGGATTACGTGCCCCACCACGGCCAACTGATATTTAAGGCTGAATTGATTACCAAAATCCCGATAATGAAATAGCGCAACGACTTCACAGGCCACTCTTTGCGTGGCATAAGATGCACAAACGCCAAACAGATGACTCCCACTTGGATAGCCAACAACACAAAATAAATTGGATCCCCCATAACAACAACAGTCCGGTCCCGCGCGATTGCCTCATAAAGAAAGCGGACCGAAACGCCGCCGGTGTTATATGATAATCCAAGCAATGGAACCAGCAATCGGACAAATCCATTGTCTATCCCGGCCACCGCGCCAAAAGCCTGAGCGACTCCGGTTAGTAGACCGATTATGGTCTGTATGGCAAGCGCATGAGCCGCATAGGCAAGTTTGGTATCTGCGTGCCGTAAAAGATAGGCCGTTGGCAACGATCCCAACAACAAACCACTTACGCAAACAAGCGTGGTTAATGTAATCATTTGCGCCGCCTATCCCAGTACCTATTCAACTTCAGTCAAACATGCATCCAGAATATCCATGGCCTTGTCCATCTCCGCCTTAGAGATGGTTAAAGGCGGAGTCAAAGTGAGAATACTGCCCATAGTCAGCTTAAAACTCATTCCTTTCGAAAGTGCGGCATACATAATCTGCTCGGCCTCTTCGGTGGCCTTTTCTTTTGTTTGACGGTCACGTACCAATTCCATTCCCATCAAGAGTCCCAGACCTCGAATATCGCCGACTAGTCGATGTTTGTCGCGCATAGCCCGCATACGCTCTAAGGCATATTCACCCATCCGAGTGGCGTTCTCGAGCAAGTTATCCTTTTCGATGGTCTCAATGGTTGCCAATCCGGCGGCACATGCGACGGGATTCTTCTCATGCGTATAGTGCCCCAGAGCCCGATCCGGCATCACATCCAAGTCTTCCCGCACTAACAAAGCGGCCAATGGGAAAACACCTCCCCCAAGTCCTTTCCCAATGACAATCATATCCGGCACAATGTCGTAATGCTCGATTGTGAACATCTTGCCGGTACGGCCCAGGCAATGTGGAATTTCATCAAGAATCAATAGGGCGCCGTGCCGGTCACACGCTTCCCGCACAATTTTCCAATAATCCTTGGGGGGGATATAAGGCGTGCTTCGTACAGTCTCTGCAATAACAGCCGCAACATCGCCCTCTTTTTCGAGCACGTAATCGACATATTCCGCGCATTTCAAATTGCATTCATCCCCGCAACCAAACGGACAACGATAGGCATCCGGTGGTGGAACATGCTCCGTTCCGGGCAAAAGAGGCCCGATGTTGTTTCTGAAGATAGCCTCGCCGCCGATAGAAATCGCATCCAGCGAAGCCCCATGAAAAGAATCCCACATAGAAATCGTCTTGAAGCGCCCGGTGGCGACGCGGGCGAGTTTCAAAGCCATTCCGATAGCGCTTGTTCCGCCCGGCGCAAAAAGAATCTTGTTCAAATTCCCGGGAGCCAATGAGGTTAATTTCTTGGCAAGTTCGATGGCCGGTCGATTGGTATATCTCCGCGTACAAAACGGCAGAGTTTGCAATTGTTCCTCAATGGCGGCAAGAACACGTGGGTTCTTAAATCCAACCTGGTGGACGTTGTTGCCATGGAAATCCATAATCCTGTTGCCCTGAAGGTCTTCAAGATAGATTCCCTCACAATCTTTCAGCACATTAAGGCAAGGAGTCGAAAGCGACTGATGCAAAAAATACTTCGCATCATCTTCAAGCAGAAGCCGCGTCTCGGCATCAATATACTTCTCGGCCCACGCAGCCCGCTGGGGAGAGATATTGATATCTCCTTCTGAACGAAATTGATCAAGTTGAGATTTTCTTGGTTCCTGCACGGTTTTCTCCATAAAATCATGAGAAAATGTTTTGAATCTGACGATACGCACGGCCGGGTGCGCGATTTAATCTAACATGGGCAGTCTATCAATCTCCCGGATATTGCACAGGACAAGTTGTTTCGGCAAAGATGCCCTGCAAAATGCAACGTCTGTTTCAAAGATAAATAAGGTTTCTCCCAAAAACAAAAGGCGGCTTTCGCCGCCTTTTTCGCAATGGCCCAATCCATAGGGAAAGGCACATATGCGGGAAGGATCTTCTAGCTAAGATCATTTGCATAAATTAGACACTGACAAGTTCATTTGGACCAACCAAATGACCCTTGACCGGTCCATGTTTCTCAAGTTTTTGACCGTTTCCCATGTTGTCGTTTCTGCTATATCCACTTTTTCCATTTCCATCAATTTGGAATCTGGAAACCATCGATTGCATAGATTGAGCTTGGGCGGAAAGTTCTTCACTGGCCGAAGCCGACTCTTCGGATGTGGCCGCATTTTGTTGGGTTACCTGATCCAATTGCGCAATGGCTTGACGAATCTGCAAAGCACCGGCCGCTTGCTCACCACATGCAGAAGCAATCTCCTGAACAAGCATGACGGCCTTTTGAATCTGGCTGGTTTGTGTGACGCTGGTTTGTGAGACTTGGTGGATTTGACCGGACGCCTGCCCAATACCTGTGACCATTTTATCCAGACTGACACCACACTCATTAGCCAAATCAACACCCTGATCGATGCGATGTACAGTATCGGTAATCATATCCGATATCTCTTTGGCAGCCGTCTGGCTACGTTCAGCCAGTTTTCGAACTTCGACTGCAACCACGGCAAATCCCTTGCCCATCTCACCGGCACGCGCTGCCTCGATAGCGGCATTCAAAGCAAGCAAGTTGGTTTGGTCAGCAATATCGTCAATTACTTTTATAATTTCCGCGATTCGCTTCGAACTGGCTGAGATTTCATTCATGGATTCGAGCATGCTCTGAACGGACCGTCCACCTTGCTCTGCCATGGCAACGGTTTCACTACAAACCTGCGTGGCTTCTTCTGTCAGTTTAGATGCCTCTTGAACGGATTTTGCGGCTTCCATAACCATCCGCTCCGTTTCTTTGGCATGATCGGCGTTTTGTTCCACAGATGTCGTCAGTTCCTCTATCGAAGCCGATGTCTCTTCAAGAGACGATGCCTGCTCTGTTGAAGCGCTCGATAACAACTGTGCGGAACTGGAGAGTTCTTCGCTACTGCTCGCAACCTGCTCGGCGGCGTCGTTAATACCCAGCATAATTTGTTGCAGTTTTGCCACCATGGTATTGAGCGCCAATGCAAGCGAACCGATTTCATCCTTTTGATCTAAGTCGATGGATTGGGTCAGATCGCCTTCAGAAACTTGCTGTGCAAAATCAATGCCTTTCGCCAAAGGCTTAAGAATCCCCCGTGCAATAATTATTGCCAGCGGAATGCCGATAAGTATGGCCACAATACTGAAGATTAGGACTGAGAATTTTGTTGTCGTTGCTTTTTGCAGCATTCCTTCATCCGTCAAAACATTAGCCGAAGTAGTTGCAATGATGTTATCCAGCACTGTTTTAACATCGTGCAAATGTGTCTTGGTTTCAGTTGCATAAATCGCATTCGCAGCCTGCATCCCTTCTACTTTCTCATGCTGCCAAGCCAAGACACCGTCAATTGCCTCCAGGCAGGAAGCCGCAAGAGGACTTGTTTTTTCCATATAATACTGGCCGGCCTTCTCGCGTTCTCCTTTATCAAGATAATCCTGAATGGTCGCGGCGCTCTCATGCAAATGCCTATGGGGTTCTATGATTGCGGAAAGTGCACTCGCAAATGTTGGATCTTTGGCTTTCAACTCTTGAACAGCATCAGACATTAGCCATTTGCCCAGGCTGCATTGGGTAGGGTCCATTTCGGCGTCGATTTTAGTAATTGAAGGATCAACAAAAACATCCTTAACCTTGTGCGCCCAAGACAAATGTTCGGTTTTCTTTTCGCGAAGAAAATCTCCCATTTCCAAATCAGCTTGAGAGAAAACCTTTTGAATGGCGATCGCGGTTTCATGCAATTTCGTATGCGGATCTTCAATAGAATCCAACAGTTGTTTAAGTTCCGGTACAAGCGCCTCGGCTTGACTACGCCCTTCACCGTAATACCACAATCCAAAATCACATTTGTGCGGATCTGTCTGCACATCCAATGTCGTTACACTTTCGTCAGTAAGCAACGCGTTAATTTTGTCGGCCCACTCCAAGTGATCAACCTTGCGTTGCGTCATTTCTCCACGCAATTGATTGCCGCCAATCACTTCTCCGGCATCTCTTGTAATACCCGAGATCCCAAATACCGAAATCACAGCCACCGCAGCTAAAAGCAATAGCACTATTCCGAAACCAACTGAAAACTTTGTACATAAACGACAATCCTTCCAACGCATTTTCTTTCTCCTTTTCCCTGTTTATATAAGGTTAATTTGTTTATTGCCAACACTTGAAAAATTCCGCCCCGGAAGCAGAAATCTTTCTTCGGCAAGTCGGTGTTCACGCCAGGCCACCAGAACTTCATTCACATCTCCGCCAAGCCATGGAACGACTCTAATTCCAAACAGTTCAAGACGCTCCAGAAGCACGCGGCTAATCCCGCCGCATAGCAATAATTCCACGCCGATTTCACGTAAATGAATCGGACGCAGGCAGGGCGTAACATTTTCCAGAGATTCGTAGCGGCGGTCGTACGAATTGCCTGTATCCACATCTACAAGCAACAAGGTTCGACATGTGTCGAAAAGAGGCGAGAGACGCTCATTAAAGACAGGAATAGCTATACGCACCTTCTTTTACCCCGGCTGAGTTATTCTGTACACCTGCCAAGCAATTATCCCCACATGCATGGCGTCTGAATCGTGTACCCCGATAGTCTTCTGTTCAATAAGATATGCAAGGTTCTTGCCAATTAATTCTCAGAGCATAAAAGTAACGTAAGTAGCGGAGAAAGTAGCAGATATAGTTTATAATGATTGGGAGGAAGGAAGGTGGCAGTGCATTATGCAATATATTTGAAGAAAATTGCTATTGCATCCTGCAATCGGCTTGACTATCGGGAACATTGATACCGAGACGTTTGATTTTACGCCACAAGGTTGTTTTATCAATTCCAAGTTCTTCCGCGGTCGCACTGCGTTGCCAATTGTTGCGCTCCAAAGCAGTCACAAGCGCGGCCGACTCGATTTCGGCCAAAGTCTGACCCGATTTCCAGGTACGATGTGTCTTTCCCCGCAATGTCTGTGGAAGGTGTTCGGGGCGAATCAGATTGTTTCCGCAGACTATCGAACTATGTTCGATTACGTTCTCCAGTTCGCGGATATTCCCCGGCCATTCATAATTCATGAGAATACACAATGCCTCGTGAGACACACCCGGAATAGTCCGTTCATGAAGCATATTGATTCGGTCGACAAAATGCCGAATAAGCAGGGGAACGTCCTCTTTGCGTTCTCGTAAAGGCGGCAATTCCAGACGAACTACATTGATACGATAATATAAGTCTTCTCGAAATCGTCCCGCAGCAACTTGTTCTTCCAGGCTGCGATTGGTCGCAGCAATAATACGGACATCGGCTTTGCGTGGCTTTGACGATCCTAACGGTTCATAGGTACCTTCCTGCAAAACACGCAAAAGACCAACCTGCATAGCTGGGGAAGTCTCTCCGATCTCATCCAAAAACAACGTGCCACCATCGGCCTGTTTAAAACGTCCTTCCCGGTCGAATTTTGCGTCCGTAAAGGCTCCTTTCATATGACCGAAAAGTTCGGATTCGAGAAGCGCATCCGGAAGAGCACCGCAATTCACGGAAACCAAAGCCTGGTGACAGCGCTTGGATTGAGCATGCAAAGATCGTGCGAAGAGTTCTTTGCCTGTCCCGCTTTCTCCTTCAATAAGCACTGCACAGCCACTTGCGGCTATATCAGGAAGCGTTGATAATAGGTCTCGCATCCGATGGCTGCGGGAAATGATATCTCCGCATGTGTATTCTTTTTGGAGATGTCTACGTAATTCGGTTACCAAAGAAAGATCGCGAAAAGTTTCTACTCCACCTATCACCTCGCCGTTGGCATTGTTCAGTGTTGAACTACTGACACTAATAGGCACACTCGTTCCATCGGCACGAGTCATGCATACGGTCTGGTTTACAATCTGCTCTCCTGACCGTAGCGAATGCTTAAGCGGGCAAACCGATTCGCAAAGATCGGAGCGAAATACTTCACAGCAGGGGCGCCCAATCGCCAAATCCACTCGAACACCGGTAATCTCCTCGGCCGCACGATTGAATGACGTTATTACCATATTGCAATCTACGGTAAAAACACCATCGGAAATGGAATCTAGGATGGTACGAGTCCAATCGCTTGCGGGATATTCGACGCGTTTGATGGTTTTGGACATAGTTGCTCCCACGACTGGTCGCTAAATGACAACATTAAGCAACGCAGCACTTTGGCCGGATTATAAAACATGGAGTGGGATGAGTCAGTGAACGTGCCGTTTTGTCTCTCTAGCGAGGGATAAACACGCGATACTCCCCACGCACCCTTTGGGCTGCAACACAGCCCCTCAGTTTCATTGTATCTCGCCTGTACCTTGAGGCAACAATTATTAAATTAATTATCCTGGTTATGAGGAGATAATAAATCAACATCCAAGTGGATCATTGTGAGAAAAATACGGACGAATTTCGATTATCAATACACAGAAGGGAACAATTCACTCTATAACACTTGTATTTTCAGAATATTGTGAGATGTATCAAATTTAGACAAACACTGCGCCCATGAAGGCGCCTGCAAACCGCTAACAATTTGGACTAGTTCCCGTCCCGAAGCCACGCCAAAGCCGCCTCAAGTACTGGATCCGCCGATTTGAAATCATCCTCTGCTGTTTGAATTTCAACATCAGGCGCAATTCCTTCGAGTTCAAAAGGTGTTCCATCGGCGCGTAAGGCCACCCAGGACGGCAGAAACACGGTCACGCCATTCGAAAGTCCCACAGGTTTCGGATTGCCGGAACTTCCATAAGAACGCGCACCAAAGAGCTTGCATTGAGGGATTTGCCTCATCATCAACAGAAAAGCCTCACAGCTGCTCATATTCACGTTTCCCATGAGAACGGCCACTTTGCCCCGATACTTCGGCCGCCCCAATTTGGGCTCCAGAATCCGCTCGTATATCTGGGTAAACCCATCTGCCGAATTCGGATCGCGATACTTGCTTCCGGCATAGACTTTCGGCTTTTCGATAAAACACCCCGCGAATTGCCGGGCGATGGGTTCATCCCCTCCCGCATTCGGACGAACATCGATAACTAAACCGGGCGCATCTTCAAAAATCTCCAGTGCCTCAAACGCAGGTTCATGCCCGTTGATATCATCACGAGACCAACTGGCAATCATGATATAACCAATGCCGTCTTCAAACATCCCTGTTGTTACATACTCACTGCGCTTCACAAACGCGGGTACATCTTTAGCCAAAAGGTTGTAATTATAATTCGCCGTTGCACGCCGTGAGGTTACACCCAACGATTGCCCATCCGCCCGTATGGTAATATGCAAATCTTGTGTGGGTTCAAGCAATTCCGCAATGATTTTCGCAAAATCCAATGGCGTTTTCGCATCCATTAAGGCAGGGGTATATTTCTTAAAAATCTGTTCCCAATTCAATCCGCGCAGATCGCGATACGAATACCTATTATCAATTGCATCCCGTAATTCTCCGATGGATTGACGGTTTAGATCGGAGCCGAGTTGCACAGGCTCACTACTACCCTCGCCGGTCTTAAAAGATATGGGATAGGGGATGGCCGGTTCCCCATTTTGACCACGGAAATTCGTAAAACGATTGCTATTGACACTTAAGTGATATTGATAATTCGGTTTCAGGTTCACAGGCAATATACAAACTCGAGCCTCAACCCAGCGGGGGCTGCTGCGTACTTCGGGATAATGCGGTCCCCCGCCTACCCATGAAAATCCATTTTGGTTCATATCCTGATCAAATTCAACACGGATAATCTTGAGGTTAGGATCCACATTTTCCTCCCCATTGTCGGGAATTGCCTTTATCACGCGGGGCCGCTGTGCCTCAGCCTGGAGTGCACAAATTCCATAGATGCAGCATAAAAAAACAGCAATTCGTAGCCCAAAAGTCGTGGAAATACGGGACATCGGAACCTCCCCAAACTATTTTTTAAACACAATGTGTAATATAACTCATACACCACAAACCGACAACTCGGATGAACCTATATTTAGTGTATGCTGTAGCGATCCAAATTTTATTCGAAATGAGGGAATTTCATGCCCCGGCAAAAAGACGGCAGGCAATCATGGCGTCTCTATAACGATTTATCTTGGACGTGGCCAATTATCAGTAATCCAAAGGACTATGTGGCTGAAACTCAGACATTTATGCGTCTCATGCGCAAATATTCGCTGATTCCCATCAATTCCTTGCTAAATTTAGGCTGTGGAGGCGGCCATAACGATTATACGTTTAAACGGGCTTTCCAAACCACCGGCATCGATACAAGCGAAAAAATGATCCAACTTGCAAAGCAGCTGAATCCGGAAGTTACATATCGTACAGGCGACATGCGCTCGATTCGTTTACGAAAAAAATACGATACAGTCGCAATTCTCGATGCAATCTCTTACATGCAGACAAGGAAAGAAATGGAGGCCGCCTTTCGTACGGCCCATTTTCATCTTAAGCGTGGTGGAGTATTTCTTACATTCGTAGAAGAAACGCCATCGGATTTCTGCCAAAACCGAACTGACGTAAATACATTTGAGAACGATAATGTCTCAATAACTTTCATCGAGAATTATTATATGCCCGATCCCTATGCCGAGTCTTATGAATCGACTTATGTCTATTTCATCCGCAAAGACGGTAAACAAGATGTTCAAATCGACCGTCACAAATGCGGGCTATTCGAACTGCCGGTATGGATCGAGATGCTTGAAAAAGCAGGTTTTAGAATTGCAAAACAAGTTCCGGTCATCCATCCCGGAGACAAAGATAAGCAACGCTACCGTATTTTGGTTTGTATAAAAGACTAAGCAAGTCCCGGTCCGCTAAATGTCTCCAGCCGGACAACCGTTTCCGGTGGATACCGATGCGACCGGGGACGAGGCTCGCTGGCCCGTTTACCGATAACCACCATCATTACCGGCAGATAGCCATCTTCAACTTCTGTCAATTCGCAAATCTTCTCGGCATCGAATCCGATCATGGGACATGTATCGTAACCGGCATCGGTGCAGGCATACATAAGCGTCATCGCAGCCAAAGATCCGGAGCGGATCGCCTCATCTCTCTGAATCTGAGGCTTGCCTTCATAGGCTCCCGGAATCATCGGTAAGAGCATCTGGCGGACATTTTCCGGCGCTTCGGCATAGATTTCATCAGCGTCTTCGTATGCATTCAATTTACCCAATACGATCACAACCGCCGATGCATCCCGAACCTGCGTCTGGTTCCAGGATGCAGCACAAAGCTGTTCCTTCAGTTCATGCTTCCGGACTACAACAAACCGCCAATGTTGAAGATTGAATGAAGACGGGCTTAGAATCACTTGTTCGAAAATGGCCCGCAGTTCTTCATCGGAGATAAGATGCTCCGGATCATAAACCTTTACAGATTTCCTCTCGCGTACGATTTCATCGAATTGCATTACGGGCTCCTTTAAACAGACGTTGTTTTTCATTCCTTTCCCAAGAAACAGGAATGTACCCGCATGATTGTCAGCCCCAAAGGGTGGGCGGCAAATGTTACCGTCCTCCGATTTATGGCACTTGGCAGCAAAACACCTAAACCCTTGAATCGGCAGTTTAAAACCGCATCCGGCTTCATCACGAACCACGGCTTTCGGCAAATCTTGGGCGAATCAAATGTTGCAGTAACGCCGTCACAAGATAGACAAATCCGGCAAAAACAATGATTGTCGGCCCAGTGGGTAAATCGTGCGTATAGCTGATTCCCAAACCAACTGCCGTAAAAAACATGCATAGGATTACCGCAAGCAGCATCATCTGCCATAAGCGCGCCGAAAAAGCCCCGGCAATCGCCGCAGGCAGGGTTAGTAAGGCAATAACCAACACAATGCCGACAACGCGAACCAAAAGAACCACCGAAAGAGCAGTTAGACATAACAAAAATAGGTAATAGATTTTGACATGCACGCCGCGTAGCGTTGAAAACTCTTCATCAAAACAAATACCTAGAAAGCGATTATAAAATAACAGCGCGGCGGCAACGACAAGAACATCAAGTCCGGCAATTACCCAAACGTCGGTTTGAGTAATCAGTAAAATGTTCCCAAATAAATAAATCATAGGATCGATATAGCCTGGAGTACGGGCAATAAAGAGAAGCCCCGCGGCCATACCAATCGCCCACAATGCGCCGATGGCTGTATCTTCCCGTTGCCTTGCATACAGACTCACAAGACCGATAAGAATTGCGGCGGCCATCGCCGCAATTACAGCTCCCAACATCGGATCCAACCATTCAATATTCCACTTTTCACGAAAATACAGCGCTGCGCCGATCCCTCCTAAAACGCAATGTGCAATGGCTCCGGCGATATACGAAATTCTCCGTACAACAACATAGGTCCCCACAATGCCAAATGCGACACTTGCCAAAATTCCCGCAAGCAACGCATAACGCAAGAACGCCAAGTCCGGATTAAAAAGCGCAGAGACAAAATCAGTCATGATGATGCCCCCGGTCGGTACAATGGATATCATGCCTCACCATACGCACATCGCCGCCGTACATGCGCTGAATGACTTCATCATCAATTGTTGTCGTCGGGTGTTCGACAACACATCGGTTTACGCACAGCACCGTTTCAACCATGCCCGAAACAAAACCGAGATCGTGCGAAACCATAATGATGGTCATACGCTTATTGAGCGAATGTAAAAGATCCAGGACTTTCGCCTCAAAAACAGCATCGACTCCCGATGTCGCCTCATCGAGTATCAAAAGATCCGGTTCTGCACAAAGGGCGCGGGCAATCAGGGCGCGTTGTCTCTGCCCTCCTGAGAGAGTCGAGAAATTGCGTCCGGCCACATCCTGCAAACCAACTTGCTCCAGCGCATTGAAAGCAGCAATGCGGTCGTCTTTTCCATAAAGACCCAACCAGCGATTGCCAAGCCGTCCCATCAATGTTACTTCAAGCACCGAAACCGGAAAAAGCGAATCGCATTGAAAATGCTGTGGCACATAGCCGGTACGTCTGGTGACGCGTTCCGGCGCTTGACCGAATACTTGGATTTCACCACGATTCGGAGACAAAAGCCCTAAGATCAATTTGAGCAATGTGCTTTTGCCTCCCCCATTCGGGCCCACAATGCAAACCGAGCTACGTTCTTGAATTGCGATATTTACGTCTTCAAGAACCGGGACGCCATCATACGCAAACGAAACATTCTTACAGGTAATAGCTGCTGGCATCTTAATTTCCACGATGTACGGAATTATCTTCTTTCTGCATCTGATTACCATCCTGGGCGGCAAATCCCACATTCAGTACTTCCGCGATCGCCGCAAGGTTTTTAAATAAGTCTTTCTCTAACGGATCGATCATGGCGGTTTGGCCACCAATGGCGCGGGCTACTGTAGCCGCGCTGGTCGGATCGAATTGCGGCTGCAAATAAATCACTTTCACACGGTCACGTTTTGCATCTTGAATTAATTCAGCCAATTGTTTCGGGCTGGGCGATTTGCCTTCGATCTCGACAGTCTTCTCTATTAGGCCATAGGCTTCGCCAAAATAACCAAAAGCCGGGTGGAAAGAATAAAACGTACGTCCTTTATAAGGCTCCAATAATTTGGAGTTGCGCTCGTGAAGTTCATGTATTTTCTGTTGGAATGCACGTAAATTCGATTCGTAAAGATCACAATGTTGTGGATCGGCCTGTTTCAACGCATCGGTCAGATTCTTGGCTTGGATTTCCAGTAGCGGAGGCGAGAGCCAAATATGGGGATCAGCTTCCATCCCATTCGTTTTATGAGAGTCTTCGTCTGTTTCATGGTGTTCATGATGATCGTGAGCGGCTACAAACCGTTTGGGTATTCCCTCACTGATATCGATAATTGAGAGCTGATTATCCCGCTTGCCGATTCTCTCTACTATGCGGCTTTCCAGTGGAAGACCGATAGCAAAATAAATATCGGCCGAGCTGAGTTCTGCAATCTGCCGGGGACGCGGTTCATACGTATGCGGATCTTGTCCGCGTTCAACGAGAACATGGACATCCACTTGTTCTCCACCTATCTTCTCGGCCAAATAGGCAACGGGAGGAATCCCGGCGAAGATTTTCAAAGGCATATTCTGTCGCGCATTCACCGGAATAATTGATGTGCAAAAAAACAAGCACAGTACAAAAGGCCTATTTAGTAACCATTGCGGCATATCATTGCTCTTTTTCTAATCGCTCACCGTATCGCCGCGTTGTACCCGGCATACGATATGTGTCGCATCACACTCTTCGCAGGTTTCAACAACATGCGTCTTCGAAAACAATTCCCAATGCTTGCGCTGATCCGGCTCCAAAAGGCCCGTCCCCATACAAAGAGGGCATGTGTCCTCCAATGCAGCCAGAATCGCTGAACGAATGAACGCGGAGCGGTTGGGGATTCCTTGCATCGCCCGCGACAAGGCGTGATCGACCTTAAATGTGATGATCTCTTCTTTACGTTTCGCTTTCATTCTTATCCACCTCAAAGGGCTGATATTAAGGGTATTACATAGTATTACCTATTTCAATGCTTGTCAGCCCATTTTTTCCGGCGGTGACGCTGCACTCACCCGATTGTGTTGGGTAAGATGAAAATTAGTGATCCATTTCCGGCAATGAGGTATACGCCCCCTGCTCTATTGCTCATTGCTCCTCATGTAAGCTGGTTGTGTCACAGATTGGAGTAGTTATTTGATGTCTGTTTTCGCTGAAACTTGGCGTCTGATCGAGCTTTCGGCGCCGTTCATACTATTTGGATTCTCAATTGCGGGTTTGATTCATGCCCTAATACCTGCCGAGAAAGTCGTCTCATTATTGGGTAAACGTGGTTGGCGCTCAGTTTTACTGGCCTCGATATGTGGGATACCGTTGCCGCTCTGCTCTTGTTCTGTGCTGCCTACCGCGGCGGCTCTCCGCAAGAAGGGAGCGAATAAAGGGGCAACAGCGTCTTTTCTCGTCTCAACACCAGAAACCGGAATTGACTCAATAGCAATGACTTATGCCATGATCGATTTTCCGGTGGCGATTCTGCGGGTTGTATCAGCATTTGTTACGGCCATGGTCACCGGTTGTACGGTTAATATGTGGGGAGGCAAGGAAAAGACAGAGCCGGATGAATCCAGCCCAAGCTGTTGTTCGCACAATAACGGCAACCAAAGCTGCTGCCACACAACGGCCAAACCATCGTGGTGGAAATCAACAATTCAATACGCTTTTATCGACCTCTTTTCCGATCTAGCCCTTTGGTTGGCTCTAGGTTTTATTCTTTCCGGCATCATATCCGCCTGGCTTCCGGACACTGTATTTGAAGGCAGGTTAGGAGGCGGATTGCCGGGAATTCTCCTGATGTTGGTGGTCAGCATACCAATGTACATCTGTGCCACCGGTTCAACTCCGATAGCCGCCGCATTAATTGCTAAGGGATTATCGCCCGGTGCGGCATTGGTTTTCCTTCTGGCTGGACCGGCAACAAACACGGCCGCCATCCCTGTTTTGAGCCGTCTTCTGGGCAAGCGCTCTGTCGTGCTCTATTTGATTTCCGTGATCGGCACAACCTTGTTAATCGCGCTCCTGGTTGATTACTTCTACTTAAAAATGGGGCTTTCGATTGTCCCCGCAATTGTGACCCCGGAACACGAGCATATTTCGATTGTGAATCGACTTACAGGAATTTTGTTTGTGGCATTGTTATTTAAGGGCATGTGGAAAAAATCAGTTCCTTCGGGATTAAAGAAACTGGCCAAAGGTCTGCGTTCAAATACCGGCTTTTAGCTAATAGTCGATATTTGAATCCTGGGTTTTTCATTTACTGAAACTTCCAGCGATTCGATAACATGTCCTTCTTTTCGTTTCACGCGAAAAACGCGTTTAAGCCAAGGATATTTTTGAAAAACGCTATCCCAATGAGCCTGATCGTAATCGGAACGCTCGAAGACAACACCTTCTTTAAATTGCATATCCCAGATATGAAGGCTTCCATAATGACAAAGAATGATGGCCCAGCCACCGACTAGGCAAGCACAAATCCCCATTGCGATGAATTGTCTCTTGCCAAAGTAGACTAATATAATTCCTGCGGCAAATAGCAGCGCCACACAAGGAATCCATATCCACAACTTTTCGGGAATCGCAACAACAAAGAAGAATGTGAAGATGAGGCCGCATACACCTAAAGCAGTCCCAAGGATTGCGGCGGGAATCTTTAGGTAAGGCCATAAATCCTCTTTGGCAAGAATTTCCACATACGCCTTACCACACACAATCGCCAGCGGGGCGAGTACAGGCAAAAGATAATGCGACTGTTTTTGAGGCAGCAGGCTTAGAAGGCAGAAGGGAGCGGCAACCGCATAAAGGCAAAGACGCTGCGTGATATTTTCCATCGTGTACCGCGAGCGCCAAAGATGGATAAACATCGCAGGCAAGAAGAATAGAAGCGGAAGCAGCAAGTCTGGGGCGTGCTCAAAATAGTAATAGAAAGGACCATAATGCCGCGCGGTTGGATTCGAAACCTCAGCCCCAAACGGCAGCAAAAACTGTGAAATAAAGACTTGCCGTGCATCGGGAACCAGAATCACCAGCGCCACGAACCAAACCATAGACAGCGGCACAACCATCATCAGCCAAAGCCAGAATCGCTTGTTGAGAACCTCGCAAAATTCCCGGTTCCGCCATAAAAAAAACAACACCGGTAGCCCTATATACATCAAAATTGGCGGGCCCTTGGTCATAATGCCAAGCACAAGCATAAGAACCAACACCGGTAACCAACGAGTATCGCGCGTCTGCAAATGCCTATCGAACGCAAATAGGCTTAGTCCGCAAAAAAGCGCGAATTGCATATCATACGTGCCTTGGCGGGCCATTGAGTAAAAATGGTGCATAAGCGTCAGACAGATTACCGACGCAATACCCGTTTCGCGTCCACCGGCCGATTTGCCCCAGAAATAGACCAATGCAAGCAGTCCTGCCGCACATAACACTGAAGGCAGACGCTGCTCGAAACGGCCGGCGTCCCCAAACACCCAACTCCAAAATACGCCATGCCAGTAAAACAAAGGTGGCTTGGTCAAATGCGGCTCCCCATCAAGTCGAGGCACCAGAATTTCGCCGGTTGTCACCATATTGACAATGACCTGCCGGCACCGCCATTCCGCATTGGTTGAGGACGGTGAATCTCCCAAACGAAAAAGCATAACCCCAATAGCTCCTGCAAAGATAAGAGCAATAGAAATGCTTCGCCATTTTTTATCGGTCATATTCGAAATCATTCTTGCGAATTTTCTACGTTAAATATTAAAACAACTCGATCTTGATCCTTTATTGTTACTTGTATGCAACCTTTTTATTCGCAATTACTTTTACGCAGAATGAAAGCCTATATCCGCGCACAAGACAATCAAGTGAAGAAGGGTATTTGTTCGAAGCGAAATAATGCGCAACAGTCTAAAAACAGGCTCCAAGCACAGGCCACTTCAGCTTCCTGACAGGCATTTCTATATATGATAAATTGCAGTCTGGATTATTTGAATAATTCATCCAAGGAAAATATGGAACATGGATTCGGCTCGAAATCGGACACGCCAAGAAATCGGAGCTTTCACATTAATCGAACTGCTGATCGTCGTCGCCATTATCGGTATTTTGGCAGCGATCGCCGTTCCCAATTTCATGAACGCTCAAATCCGGGCAAAAATCTCCCGGTGCGTATCGGATATGAAGTCGCTTGAGTCTGCGCTTGAAATGTACAGGATGGACAACAGTGCCTATCCCACATGTAATCAACCGCGAGTTCCGGGGACCTACGATAGCTGGCATCCAAACGAAGTACGCTTCTACCGAATGACAACGCCTATCAGCTACATCAACTCCGTCCCCCGAGATCCCTTCACATCCAAAGCCGCTGATGATTGGAAACAATGGGGTTGGGCATATGACTATGTCAACAATTACGGAGATAGCCATGACGGCGGATGGGGACATCTATGGCGCATGAGCAGCTGGGGACCGGATCGAATCAATGGCTGGGGCGGTCAGCGGGATGGCAAGTGTATCAATGGCTATCCAAATTTTATCTACCAATCGTCGAATGGCCTAATCAGCTATGGCGATGTGGTTTGGGTCGGTCCCAAAGATGCGCAAAGCACGAACTTCTGTAACATTCGGAATGGCGTCTAATCAACGTCGTGATAAGAAGTCCTTTCATCGCAAATACAGCGAATAGAAGATGGCAAAAGGAAAGTCTTTCGTTACTCATCCCATGAAAAGTCCAAACCTTGGGTGCTTCTGATCGTCAATTTGTATGTCGATCCTACACGCTTTCAATGGACTGACGCTCAGTTTCGAGCAGCGAATTGGCTCTTCGAGTTTTTTCCTAACAAGCTAAAAATTAATTATAGAAAACTGGAGTTAGGCCAAAAAAGCCGCAAACCTTAGCTTTTGTCAACTTTTCTCTTATACGTGTGCGGGGGCTTTATAAAGAAGCATTTATAAGGCGCTTTGCTGTGTATCTCACTCAAAAAGTATCGGCTGTTCGTTACCGGCGGGGTCGATGTGCCGCAGACGTTCAAGCAGCTGTTCATGTAGGTCTTTGCAGTCCTCGCCAAGTTGCACGGCTTCGGCGTCTTTGCTTGTATCCGCCATCTCCGGAGTTATCAGTAGCCCTTGTATGTTGCCCTCTTTGTCCAGTAGCGGGAGGTCTTCAAGTTTGAACTCGTCAAAAAGCCCGGCTTGTTGCGCCTGCCGTGGCCGTACCGCCCGTCTTAACTCTTCATCCGTCAAACGCAGCAGACGCTCAAGATAAGCCTTCAGCTCCCTCTGCGCCGTCAGGCTGTTTGGGCTTGTAACTATGTTGCGTCTTTTCTTAGCGGTCATAGTCCGTGTTCACTTTCAGCTATTAAATACGATTCTTAATCAGAATGAATATTTTTAAACTTGATTGATTTTTCAAATGAAGATTTCCTCGTCATCATTCCCAAGCTCATCTTCTATCATTTTTTGAAAATCAGATTTTGACCGCTTGTGTTTTTTTTGTTCGCATATAGTGATTTGAATATAGCGTGATTCCTTGAAGCGAACATGTCCCATTTAGCTTTCCATTTTCCCGCGTTTCTTCCAATCGAGACGACTTCAGCTAGCCTTGGGCCAGTTTCTTCAGTAAGTGCACGTTTGGCTGTCCATCACTGGCATAGGCAATAAAAAGCAAGGTCGAAACAAAAATCTGTTTCACAATACTCCCTCCAGATTCAGAATTCCAAACGCTCACGGATAATCTCTCACCAGCCGCAGACCGGCGTCCTCCACACGTTCGTTCTGTTTGGCATGGTCACGGGCAGCGGAGCGGCAGGCATCGGCGGGGCTTTTCCAAGAACCGCCGCGTAAGACTCTCTCGTTGCCACTAGCCGGGCCTTGTGGGTCAACTTGTGGCAAGCCCGTGTATGGCCCGTAACGGTCCTCACACCACTCTTTGACATTGCCGTAGATGTCGAATAGGCCAAAGGTATTCGGCAACTTAAGGCCGATACTTTTAACAAGCCCGAAACTGTTGCCCTCATACCAGCCGTAGGCATCCAGTTGGGAGACTTCATCGCCCCAGAAATAGGGCGTATCGGTGAAGGCGCGGCAGGCGTATTCCCACTCGGCTTCGGTGGGTAGGCGGAATGTGCCGACGTTTTGCCGGTTCAGCTGCTTGATAAGTGAGTCGCAATCACTCCATGAAACATTCTGTACCGGGTCGTCCCAACGGTTGCGATATTCGGGCGGCACTCCACCCATGACAGCTTGCCATTGTCCCCAGGTGTATTCATAGGCGCTCATGTAGAACGGTTCGCTGAGGGTGACTTCATGTTGCGGGCTTTCATTCCCGTTTGGTGAACCCATGGCGAACGTACCCGGTGGCAGAAGTACCATTTGCAGAGGTTTTGCCCCGTTTGGCAACCGGCGTAAAAAGATTGTTGTCTGCTTTGGTTCAAAAGGCGTCGGTGTGAATGTGGGAGTAGGTGTGGAAGTTGGTGTAGGTGTAGGCGTAGGCGTATATGTTGGAGTTGGGATTGCAGTTGGAACTGCTATTTCATAATTCATCGCAAGTCTAAAGCCCACCGTATCAATTTTGTATTCTTCTGGCTGCCAATTCCGCCATGACGCTCTCGCGTAAGCGGGAGTATAGCTCCAGGCACCTCCACGCATTATGCGAGCTGTTCCCGTTGGCGGACCTTGCGGATCTATCTGTGGCCCGCGTTCATACGTACTTTCAAACCAGTCCGAGCACCATTCGTAGACATTCCCGGGCATGTCATAAAGTCCCCAAGGATTTGGGAGTTTTGTGCCAACGTCTTTTGTTCCCAGTGGATTGTTGTTTCCTTCATGCCACATATAGAGATCTATTTGCTCATATCCTGGATCGTCTCCCCAGAAGTGTATGGTATTGGTTCCCGCTCGATAAGCGTATTCCCACTCTGCTTCAGTGGGCAATCGAAATTCGCCTATACCCATTGAGTTAAGGTTCCCGACAAATTTCATGCAGTCATTCCAGGAAACTCTTTCGACGGGCCTATTGGGCAGTCCGCTGTTATAGGATGGATTGTTACCCATCACGCTCTCCCACTGGGCTTGCGTGACTTCATACTTTCCCAATAAAAATGGCTTCGTGATTTGCACTGTATGTTGAGGCCAATCGCGATCACCGGCAGGCTCACTTGCTCCCATGATAAAACTGCCTTCGCGAATAAGAACCATCTCCAACGGTGTCGATCCTTGAGGTAAATCCAAAGATATTATCGTTGTGTCGCCGACGTTTATTGGTGGTCCGGTCGGTGTTGGGGTAGAAATGGGCGTAGGCGTAACTTCGGGTGTCTCGAAGTATTGGCTCCAATCGCCGGTGATGTGCACTATATAATTGGATTCTTCATTTCGTGTTTTGAATGAAAAAGTGAGAATATTGCCACTAAAGCCGATCAAATTTGCATTCTGTGGCTCGGTTCTTATCCTCAAAATAGTATTCGTTGGCTTTCCAATACGAACAATTCCAACAACAGGATTTACATATTCTTGAGTTTGTCCTTGCGTGTGTCCAATGCATAAAAAAGTTGTGTCGTTGATATACAAATGACTTTGATCACGATCGTATATAAATCGAGAATACATTACATCTGAATGGATGTTTTGATCAAAATACTGATCATTAAATTCAAAGGCGTCGATAATCTGAAATCCTGGGATAAGTTCAACAAATGTTGATACGTCAGCGGGTGTGAAGTGTGACTCCTGTGCAGCTACTTCACCGATTAGAATTACCGAGAGAATTGCGAAAGATATGGGAAATGACTTCATGGCCGCGCCTCCTGTGCGTGCTACCGGTTTGTGCCCACTACGAGGATATTTTTTCACCGCCAGGGCGGGGTGTAAAGAGGGTTTTATGCTATTTGATTTATGCTAAACGGGTACGGACGGATTGAAGGGTGTCGGCACGAACGTCGGCAGTCAGGCGGCTTTTCATGGCAAACCATGGCGCTCCGAAGCACAAACGTATCAAGAAAATGAGAACCGTAAGTCTGATAAAGTGAGAGTCTTAGACACTCAAAAACCGTCTATGTCATGGTGCGGCAAAAAGGTAGAAAAAGTGGAGGCGGCGGGAGTCGAACCCGCGTCCGAGCCTGAACACCTATAAGGCGCTACGTGCGTAGCCTTCGCGTAATTCAATCACCGCTGGCGCAAAGGCAACCTCCCGCGGTGACGGGCCCCCTGAAATCTCACACCCGCGCCGGAGACATACGCGGTTGCCAGCCTCTCCTGTATGACGCCACACGCCCAGCCGAAAAGGCGGAGCCGAACGGGACGATGACTACATTAAGCAGCCATGGGGAGTTCTTGATAGTCGGCAGTTATATTGCCTTCCGCCTGTTTAACGAGGCAGCGGACCTCGGCACGCTCCGTATAAGCATCACAAACCCGTCGAAGCCGTTTCGCCCCCTTTCTTCAGCGTTCAAATCGCCCGTCAGTCAGCACGAACGGGACGATCTTTTATTGTCATAGGTAATTCTATCGCACCGGACGCCTTATGACCATGCACCACCCCCGTTCTCGGTACTGCCCTGCATCATTAGTCTGAAAGCCGCATATCCGGAGATTTGCTTTGGATTATTCATTATGAGCCACCACGATTCCTATAGCCTTCAAACCTTTAGGCTCGATTTAGCCTATGACGGCACCGATTTTTGGGGCTGGCAACGTCAACCTCAGGGACGAACCGTTGAGGGCTGTCTTTTTGAAACCATAAAGCAAGTCACGCAAAACGAACCCAAACTGCATGTCGCGGGACGAACCGATACAGGCGTCCATGCGGAGCATCAGGTCGTCAGAGTACAGGTCGATACCCGGCTCGATGCTGAAACACTACTCCGGGCCGTCAATGCCGTGGCGCCGGAAGATATCTCCGTTTCTTCGGTAATGCCTGTTCAAGCGGATTGGGATCCACGCCGCGAGGCCGTCGAAAGAACGTACTATTACGCCATCCTAAACCGCTCTGCGCGGTCCTGCCTGTTACGCAGCCGAGTGATCCACGAGCGCGACCCCCTGAATATCGAAGCCATGCAGCAGGCGGCAAATCATTTTGTGGGAAAGCACGATTTCACATCCTTCCGCAGCCTGCACTGCGATGCAGACAATCCTGTTCGCACAATAACCAATTTTGAGATTGTAAAATCAGGACTAATTATTTTCCTTTTGGTGCAAGGCCATGCTTTTCTCCGGCACATGGTGAGAACATTGGCAGGTACATTAATTGATGTGGGCCGCAACGAACTTTCGCCCGATAAAATCCCCGGCGTCCTGGAAGCACGGAACCGCGAATTGGCCGGAATGACATCCGCCGCCAAAGGACTCACACTCGCTCGTATCCGTTACAAAGGCGATCCTGCTTATACCAAGGCGGACCTTCCCCATTGGATACCATAAAACATTCTTGCAAATGGGCGGTCCAACTACACTTTGGTCCCTATCTTATCCATCTTATCAGTCAACATCTTCCCCAATGACGGGATCGATTCCGCAAGTGCTCGTACGGCACAGGAGCCATCGGTCTTCAATCCCACAGGGGGGAGGTACCATTCACATTTCTTTTCCTGGCATTCCGCGAATTCATCACGCCCCGCAGAAAGAATGGGACAAATCATCGCCATAATTCGATCTCCTCTTTTATTTTATATTCTATTGAATGTATCTCTTTCTGTTATCACGGACGAACCGATGCAAGTCAAAATATACTTTAGCGGCTGCGCCGCCACTGGCGTAGCCGTGTAACGTCCGACACCAGAACTTCGCTTATATTTACCACACCTTTACAATCGGCAACGATCCGCAAACCATGACCGCCGATAATGCTTACCGGGAAATGGGCCGACCGATTAGTAACTAATTGATTCGTGAGCTCTTGTCGTATTTCGACGGCATATTGATAGATGCCTTTTTGCTTCAACACATCCTCCGGCTTAAGCCAAGAAACAATCAAATTACCATCTGTATCGGAGTTAAGTGCAATTGTAACTTCAACATAGCCTTGCGCAGGCAAATGCAGCTGATTCGGTCCAATATAGAACCATGATGCCGCTTGTGAGGGGTGAAGCGAGAGTGCGGTCATGGTATCGGCCTCGTCCGATCCATCTAAAGTTGTCATCGATTGACTCGCAACGGCAATTCTCCCTCCATGACCGTCCAATCCAATCTCGCTGCCACCTCCCACTTTATTGTAGTCCTGAAGGACATCGCTCAGACGCCATCGAACCTGCGGATGGCTCCATAAAGTAACCGCCCATAAAACACCACATACCGCGAGTACGAATAGACTCCAAAGCAACAACGGTCTTAATTGCGGTTTAGCCTTTATACGCTCAATCAGACTCACGGTTAAATCCTTCGGTCTTATCTCCACACAGTTAACGATTCTCCGGTCTTTCGTGTATCGGAGCTGAAGGCAAAAATTATCGCATACCGCAAACCGCACTCATCCGCAAATCGTAAACATTTCGACAGCAGGCTTATCCTCAAAAATGCTCATCGATATAGGCAATCGCCGCATCGAATGAGGGGAGGATTTTCGTGCAATGCTTTACCATCCACGGATTGCAGTCTTTAAATTCAAAAGGTGAAAAAGCGATGATGAATTTGCCCAAGTCATGGCTCGCGTAAAAAACTTCCATCGCCGTTCCCATGCTGGCTTTTGAGTAATTCACCAACAATAAATCAGCGTCGCGGATATCCTGCAGATCGAAATCGACGATTTCATTGGCACTATCAACCTCGTTATCCTTAAAATTCCGCCGCATAGGATCTAAAAGTTGAAAACGCCCGCCCAAAAGCCGTTTGGCATCTTCACGCCATGAACGCGCCTCACCTTCGATCTCTCCCATAATCGGGCCGCATAAATAAATTGTCTTTTGCGAACCGTTCATATTCTAAATTCCCTTATTGTCACATCGTCCACACCGGCAGCCGAATCGCTTTCATTCGGCGGTTCGACGATACGTATTCGTTCAATCGAAAATGCCTTGCCGGTCTCATCGTCAATTTCAACAATTACCGCACACAAACGGACATCTTCTTTGGCCGGCTCGAGTTTTGTATGAGTAGCATACAAAAACCGAGGCAGAGCGTTTTCAATCTTCATGCCGATAATCGAAGCATAGGGTCCGGTCATGCCCACATCGGTCAAATAGGCTGTTCCGCCCGGTAAAATCATTTCATCTGCCGTGGGAACATGTGTATGTGTACCCACAACCGCCGACACCCGCCCATCCAAGTAACGTCCCAAAGCCTGCTTTTCGCTGGTCGCCTCGGCATGAAAATCCACAAGACAACAGCGCACATTCGCAGCGGCCATCTCATCCACAATACAATCCGCCGCTTGGAATGGAGAATCGATTGGCGTCATAAAAACCCGTCCGCAAAGATGGGCCACAGCCAAAGGCGCGTGATTCCCTTTGCGTAAAACCGTAAAACCAACGCCCGGTACACCGTTAGGGAAATTATAGGCCCTCAACAACCGATCTTCGCGTTGGATATATGGGGGAATATCTTTGCAATCCCAAACGTGGTCGCCGGTTGTAATTGCGTCCACACCCAAACGGAATATCGAATCGGCGATAGGCGGAGTAATTCCACGCCCGCTGGCAGTATTCTCGCCATTTACAATGACATAGTCACAGCCACGTCTTTGCACAAGCTCAGGAAGCGAGGATTCTAAAATCCGCCGCCCGGCCTTACCCAAAACATCACCGACAAACAAAACCCGCATGGTATTACCAGCCGTTCATTATTTCGCAAATGCCTGCTGACGGAGTTCGCGCACAACCGTTACCTTAATTTGGCCCGGATATTCCATTTCTTGCTCGATCTTTTGGCTTATATCGTATGCGAGTTTTGCCGCCTCTTGATCATCCACTTCCTCCGGCTTCACCATAATCCGCACTTCTCGTCCGGCCTGAATAGCGAAAGCGCGTTCCACACCACGGAATGAATCGGCAATATGCTCAAGCTGCTCCAAACGTTTGACATACGTATCCAGAACCTCCCGCCGGGCGCCCGGGCGCGCAGCCGAAAGAGCATCGGAAACCTGCACCAGCACTGCTTCGATAGTCTCCATCGGCACGTCTTCGTGGTGAGCGGCAATGCAGTGCACAACTTCCTCATTCTCACCGTACTTTTTGCACAGTTCCGCGCCGACCAACGCATGGCTGCCTTCACGTTCAAAACTTACCGACTTACCGATATCGTGTAACAGCGCGCCACGGCGGCAGACTTCGACATTCGCACCTAACTCGGAAGCCAAACCCATACACAGCTGAGTGACTTCTTTTAAGTGCGGAATCATGTTCTGGCCATAGGAATACCGATATTTCATACGGCCCAGTAGTTTGATTAATTCCGGATGCAGATTGACGACACCGACTTCAAAACAAAGATCTTCACCGGCCTTCCACATCACTTCTTCGATTTCTTTGGTTGTTTTCTCATGGAGCTCTTCAATCCGCCCCGGATGGATACGGCCATCATTCACAAGATTTTCAAGCATGATCCGGCCGATTTCGCGGCGCACAGGATCAAAACAAGAAAGCACAACCGTATCCGGCGTATCGTCAATAATCAGATTGACACCCGTAATTGCCTCAAATGAACGAATGTTGCGTCCCTCACGACCGATAATACGTCCTTTGATCTCTTCAGAGGGAAGTGCCACCGCAGATGCACAAATCTCCGATACCTGATCCGATGCGCAACGTTGAATGGCGGTCGTTAAAATTTTCCGGGCCTCACGGTTTCCGCGTTCCCGTGCATCTTCGGTAATTGTCCGAATGATCTTCGAAGCCTCACGAGTAACATCCGATTCCAAAGACCGAAGTAATAGGTCTTTTGCATCTTCAGTTGTCAAACCGGATATTTTAACCAACTGCTCACGTTCTTGTTCGACCATTTCATCCAATTCTCTGGCTTTATGATCGAGGCTCTCTCTTTTTCGTTGGAGTTCATCTTGTCCGCGTTTTACATCTGTTTCACGTTGCTCCAAATGCTCAGACCGCTCTTGGAGACGTTCTTCAAGTCTAATGATTTCCTTTTCTTTTGTTCCGAGTTCATCCCGCCAGGCTTTTTCTTCGTTTTCGAGTTCAGTTCGCCTGCGGGTAAGTTCTTCCCGCATCTCAGCCTGCGCTTCTTGTTTAATTGTACGCGCCTCGGTAATCGCTTCCTGTCGGATGCGTTCGGCCAGGACTTCCGAGTCACGCTGCCGCCCACGTTGTATTAGGCCTAAAGCGACTGCGCCAACGACCGCGCCTACAACCAAGCACGCCGCACACAACACATATGCTATTGGATCCATTATCGGATTTCTCCTTATCTCGATCTATCAACTAAAACCGGGATATCTCCCGGCATTCTCTCAGTTTCGGATGGACGCCTGAGCGCCAGACGGCCTAAAACTTCAGCGGCCGGTTCAATTAGACTTCCGGCTGAAAAAGTCGTCCGTTCATTGTCACGTATAAGATCTGCAGCCGCTCCATGGATGTATGCGGCAGTTGCCCCGGCCCGAATCGTATCCAGTCCTTGGGCAAGAAGCGCTCCTGCAATTCCCGTCAAAACATCTCCCGCGCCGCCTGTTGCTAAGCCGGAATTCCCTGTCGGATTGACCAGCAATGGCTGGCCGGAATTCGCAATCACAGTTGCCGCGCCTTTTAATAACACAGTGGCCTTTGTCACTTCAGCCGCTTGTTTGGCCATTCCCAGCCGCTCTGCCTGTACGGAAGCCGGTCCGGCAAGTCCTAGCAACATTGCCAGTTCGCCCGGATGCGGAGTCAACAACGTTGGCGAAGGCCGGTGCGCCAACGCGGCTGGCGTAACCGCCCAAATCCCGTCGGCATCGAGCAACAGTGGTTGTGGAAGATCAAGTAATCCCTGAATAACTCTACCCACCGCATCTTTGCGTCCCAAACCAGGCCCGGCAGCAACCGCATCCATGGGTGCTGCAGCTTCAAGCAAGATTGCCAGAGCTGAATCAGCGAGTGTTCCATCTGGCGTTTCCGGTAATGGAAGAGTGAGTACTTCCCATGCGGCTCCTGCCGCAACGGATTGCTGACTCTCGGGCAGCGCCAGCGTTACAAGTCCGGCGCCTGCGGCTACTGCGGCTTTTGCCGCCAAAATCGCAGCCCCGCTCATCCCCCGGCTACCCGCGACAATCAGCAGCCGCCCACGGTTCCCCTTATGCGCAGATATACGGGGCTTAGGAAGCCAGGCCCGAATATCACCCGCCGTCAAATAATAGGTTTCTGTTTGGGCGGCAGCCATAAGATCGGCAGGGAAGCCGATATCGCAAATATGCAAATCGCCAATGGTGTCTTGGCCGGGAGGCAACACATGTCCAAATTTGGGCAAACCAAAAGTAAACGTGTGATCGGCTTGTACTGCATCACCGGGAATGCTGCCGTTATCACTGACTACGCCGGAGGGTATATCCACGGCAATCACAGGGATTGCATCAAAATTTGCTTTGATCCACTGGATCGCACAGGATTGTAAAGGGCGAGGGACTCCTGTAATGCCCGTTCCCAGCAAAGCGTCGACAATCAGTGAGGGCCGCCGATTCGCCCACCGCTTTTCAAAACCGGCAGGATCCATCTCACAGTCAATTTTGGCCCCCAGTTCACGCAACCGCAAAAGGTTGTGAAGTGCATCACCTCGAATTCGCTCGGGATCGCCAATGACAAGCGTCTGAACACGCAGTCCTTCTTCAATCAGGAGACGGGCAATTACAAATCCGTCCCCTCCGTTATTGCCGCCACCGGCAACAATCAGGATGTCATCAAGCCATGACTCCGGAGCGCGTGAGGATATCCAAGCGGCAACCGCACTTCCGGCCCCTTCCATCAGGTCGAGACCAGGAATTCCCCTTTTTTCGATCGCAGTTCGATCTATGGCGGCCATTTCCTGGCCGGTAACGATGGGCATAGCCATCGGCTGCTCCGGTCATACCGGAATTCGACACTGCACAGTCTGAGTGATTGTTGGAAACTGATAGGGCCTGAGGCACCTATCCTCCCTGATCTTCGGCGGGTTCGGGGTAGAAGAGGTCGTGAATAAACGTAAAGATTGACACGAGTGTAAATGCTGTCGCGATAGTATAAAAAAAGAAATCAAGACCGACATCCTCGCCTATCCACCAGGCGGCGAGGTGACGTTGTACAAAGCAAAACAACCAAAAGAAAATATTTATAAAAAGGTAGTCCCATGGCCGGAAGCGCTTCAATCGCACTTCTGCTTGGACCTCAGATGTCGTCGTCTGAGGTTCTGCTACGGCCGGTTCTACCCGGGGACTGCGACGTCCTCTCTTCCCTTTACCCATAGTCAGGATCCAACACGTCACCCACAAATGTGAAGTGGATTCCGATGTTAATCTCGTTGTTCTCGTTTGACAGGAACGACCACGCCCCTTCGGATGAACGGGCGGCAGTCCCTCTCATTAACGCATTAAAGACGATATCCCTAATTTGAGCAATAGCCCGGCGCCAACTTGCCTATTGACTGGGTTGTCTTGTACTCCACCTTCACAGCTTACGAAAACTATCTCTTGACCCTGCTCCAACCCCCCAACTAAACTCTAGATACGTGCTTGCTTGAGAAGTCAGGAAATACATTCGGCTTCCGCAGGCATGTATGTTGATTGGGCTGCTGTTGCCGAACGGCGCTACGCGGCGTCTGTTCCCCCTGACACATAGGTTTTGGGGCTTATCCCTGTGTAGAGGTTAGTTTGCAATGGCTATTTTATCCATTCGGGGCCTGTCGAAACGCTACAACACAGGTCTCTTCTCCTCTTCGGTCGATGCGCTCAAAGATTTGACGCTCGATGTGGAGGAAGGCGAAATATTTGGATTTCTTGGTCCGAACGGTGCAGGTAAGACAACCACAATTAAAATCCTGCTCCGCATCATCTATCCGACAGCCGGAACGGCATTCATAATCGATAGGGAGTTGGGAGATGCTCAGCCGCATCAAATCGGTTATATGCCCGAGAATCCCTACTTCTATCGTTTCTTGTCCGGTGAGGAGTTCCTTATCTTCCATGCCCAGCTCAGCGGCATGCCCTGGCGGGATGTCAACCGTCGTGTGGATGAGCTGCTTGAAATGGTTGGAATGCAGCATGCCCGCAAACTCCGTATTGGCAACTATTCCAAAGGTATGGTGACCCGTATCGGACTTGCGCAGGCCATGCTCACCGATCCTCCGTTAATCTTGATGGATGAACCGATGTCCGGACTGGATCCAATCGGGCGCATCGAGATACGCAGAATCATCATGGAATTGCGGGAACGTAAAAAGACAATCTTTTTCTGTTCCCACATTCTGGCCGATGTTGAAACCATTTGTGAGCGCGTCGCCATTCTCAACAAGGGGCAGCTCATTAAAACCGCCACGGTCTCTGAAATGCTCTCCGAAGTGGCCAGCGGCCAACGCTTGGTTCTGCATCAGCCGCCGGAAAGCCTTGCCGAGAAAATTAGGAATGCCGCGCGGGAGGCCAAGGACGTCGGTGGCCGTTTGGTCGCTCATTTCGACGATAAAGCAACGGGAGATGAACTCTGCCGCGAAGCGATGATCGCTGGTGTACAGGTTGATGAATACGCTCCCGAACGCGGAACCCTAGAAGATTACTTCATCCGCGAGATTGGAGGCAAAAATGCGTGAGATTGCCGCACTTGCCCTCAACACGTTCCGCGAAGCGATTCGGAACAAAGTCTTTTATATCATTTTCATCTTTGCCTTGGTGCTGATGGCCTCTTCGCTTGTCTTTACGCAATTGGCCCTCGGCGAACAAGATCGCGTTGTCAAACACCTTGGGCTTTCGGCCATCAACATCTTCGGATTGCTACTGGCCATGTTCGTCGGTGTTAATTTAGTTCACGAAGAACTCGACAAACGCACCATCTACTTGCTGCTTGCCACAGGCATGAGCCGCACTCAGTTCATCCTCGGCAAGTTTTTCGGCTTATTTATTACCGTCATCGTGAATGTGCTACTGATGACGTTACTGCTGTTTATCACCATCGGGTTCACACAGGGCGCGACCATTACACCCTCTTTGGTTTATGCCATCTTTCTCTATCTATTTGAGGTTATGGTCATCATCGCCATCGCTGTTCTCTTTTCTTCGTTCTCCACGCCGGTGCTGTCCGCCGTTCTGACTTTTATGTGCTGGATCATCGGCCACCTGGCTGAAGACCTGCTGACCTTTTCTGAGCGGCTGGAAAAAGAGGGCTCATTGGCTCTCGCCAAACTTTTGCATTGGATCTATTACTTCTTGCCCAATCTGGAGCTTTTCAATATTAAAAACCAAGTCGCCTACCAGGAATCGATCATGGTTTTTGTGACATGGAAGGCTCCCGCAATGGCAATCCTGTACACAGTCATTCTTTTAACCATCACTTCGCTGACATTTGCAAAGCGGGATGTGAGATAGAAGATGTTACGACTCATTGCGACTGTACTATTGGGGCTGCTTATCGTCTGCTACGTCTTTTTGCAGGACTCGATTATCGAGCGGCGGCAGAACTACCGCACGAGCGATAAAATCCTGCTTGTTGCCGACCGGCCCGCTGTCACCAAGGCGCTTGCTTTGGGATTCGACAACATGGTCGCGGACATGATGTGGATTCGCGGCATTCAGTATTTCGGCGGCAATTTCAGCAGTCTCCAAGATAACGATAAAAAAAGAGGATTCATTAATCTTTTTGAGAACTTAACGACTTTGGATCCAAATTTTATCGCGGCATGGGAATTCGGCGGATTTGTTTACAATGAAGCCTGCAAAGATCCTCAACTCGCGGTTGATTTTCTATCTCGGGGCGGCCATCAAAAAGGCAATGAAGGAAATTGGAAGCTCCTTTTCGATGCCGGTTTCATCTCTTTCTTTAGCTTGGAACAATACGACAAAGCAAAAGAATTATTTCTTGAAGCGGCGAAACGCCCCGGCTGTCCACCTTATGTGGAACGTATGGCCTTCGAGATGGATTATGCCTCGGGACGTTTTATCGCCGCATGGCGGCAATACGTTCAATACGCTGCAGATGCAGAGAAGAACGGCGATACTGTCAGCCTGGATATAGCAAATGATAAGCTCGACACAATTTATATAAATGAAGTCACTATCCATCTTGACAATGCAACCACACTGTACCGGGTTAAAAATGACAATAAATATCCCAGTCCGGATATGCACGAACTTCTTGAGAGTGGGGCTTTGATGGAAGCCGTTTCCGATTTCCTTGAAAAGAGTCCGGACCAAAAGAGCGTATTTGAAATTCTTACCGGCGGTACAATGGATCTCCGTCGTCTGCTTTTTGACCGGAAGGGTCAATCGCCGTTACGTATGTTGGTTTCACAGGACGGAACAGAGACAGTTGTATCCTTTAAATCCCGGGCAGTTTTAGCGGAAGAGCAGCAGGATGCCATTAGAAACCTGCAGCAGATGGCTGAACATTACGAAGGTACTGAGCCGGGCCGCCCGTTGGAAAAACTCGAAGATATTTTCGAGCAGGAATGGGCAACAAATATCCCCATGCCAAAGGAGCCCCTCGGCGGCGAATTTTATTGGGATACACAGGACCGCCAAGTCAAAGTCAGAAACATGCAATGGTAGTCGTACTCAGTACACACCGGAGAACCAACAATGCCTGAAATTGTTCTCGATGGTGTGAAAAAGCGTTTTGAAACCGGCTGGGCCATTCACGACTATACAATCACAATCCCTCACGGCGCCTGTTGGGCGGTCATTGGTCCATCCGGGGCCGGCAAAAGTCTATTACTTCGTTTGATTTGCGGATCGGAACGCCCGACCAAAGGCCGGATTATGGTCGGTGGCAAAGTCCTCTCCGCCTTTCAGCGATGGATATCCCCCACTCGCCGTTCCATTGGCTATATGAGCCAAGACAGCCCTTTGCCTGAAAACCAAACCGTTCTGCGCATAATCCGTGGTGGATTTGCCGGCCGGGGTTTTTCTTCTGTCGAACGCGATAAGGCTGTTAATGAAATGCAGGAGCGCCTCGGCATTTCCGGTCTCGATAAAAAAATGCCTTTTCAAATATCCGGAGGAGAGCGGCAACGCGTTGCATTATGCAGGGCGCTTGCTCCCGGTCATAAGCTGCTTTTACTCGATGAACCGCTTACCGCGCTCGATCCGCATCAGCGCAAAGATTTCCTCCATCTTTTGTGGCAATTGCATAAGGAATTGAATCTCACGGTTCTTTATGTAACCCACTACCTCGAAGAAGCACAATCACTCTGTGATCGGGCAATCCTGGTTTATGAAGGGAAAATTCTTCAGTCGGGAAGATGGCTCGATTTCCGCACCAAACCCAGCAGCCCATTTGTCGGTCAATTCCTCAGCACACCTCACGGATACGGCGGCTCTTTTGGCGCCCTGCTCCGCCAGGGTTAGCCGAAAAACGCAATCCCCAATCGCGGGATTTCAAATCGTTATGAAAACACAGCCTAAAGCACCCACGGCTTACGGTATTTTCGCCTCAGAAGACTCTTTGCTTCTCGGTCTCCAGGAATGGTTTCATTCTCGGCATCCCAGACAATCCGCCGTCCCACACGGTACGAGATATTAGCCAGATGTCCATAAATCGCTGCGCGATGTCCGGTTTCCGCATTCACATTCGGTTGTTTGCGGAGCCGTACGCTCTCGATGAAATTCGAAAAATGAAATTCATCTAATCCTTGGCTTTTCACCTCCACCGGTTGTTCGCCACGTATTTTCAGCACATACCGGGCTCGATTAATTTCCAATGTTCCTTCGGTTCCCAAGAATTCAATCCCATGATCCATATCGCCCTGAATCCGTTCGCCGTTGCCGTGCCTCATTTCATATGTGATTAGGTAATCCGGGCACGTAAAGATCGTTTGTGCGGTATCGGGCGTCTCCCGGTCATCATCAAAAACAAAATGACCTCCGGTAGTTATGACATCTTGAATGTTATAGCCCATGGCCCACATCACAACATCAAATAAATGCACTCCCCATGCGCTGATCATTCCTCCTGAGTAATCCCAGTAGAAATAATAAAAGAAGTGAAAGCGATGCGGATTAAAAGACCTTTTCGGCGCCGGGCCAAGCCAGAAATCATAATCCACACCTTCAGGTGGATCGCAGTCGGGCAGTTTGCCCATTCCCTGTGGCCCGGAACCGCCCATTTCATTCGTCCACCAAGCATTCCAAACCCGTACCAAACTGATTTTCCCTAATTCGCCCGCATGAATCCTTTGAATGGCCTCGATAAAATGCGGCCCGCTACGTTGCTGAATACCATTCGCAACCACGCGGTCATTCCGTTTGGCCGCATCCGCCATCAGGCGTCCTTCACGGATATTGTGCCCGATCGGTTTCTCAACATAGACATCCTTTCCCGCATCGCATGCCATAATCGTGGGGATCGCATGCCAATGTCCCGGTGTCGCCACCGATACCACATCGATATCGTTTCGATCAATAATCTTCCGAAAATCGTCATAGGCATCGGGTTTGGTTCCATTCACATTTTCCACAATGGATACCGCGCGCTCGCGATGAGAGCGATCAACATCGGCTACGGCAACGATCTTCACATTCTTTTCTTTGCCGAACATCCGCATATGATGCGAACCACGACTCCCATTGCCGATAATCCCCATGCGAATGGTGTCATTGGCCCCCAGAACACGGGCGGCCGGTGCCTGCTGAGCAGCGAGACAGATACCCAGTGCGCTCCCTCCGGCGGCTTTTATAAAAGTCCTGCGGTGTGTTTCTGTCTGTGAACAATCTTGTTTGGAAGACATTTTTAAACCCCCATGCTCGGGCAATTAACACAGAATATCCTTTGTAAGATACACCGCTCTGAGACCGGTTGAAACCCCGTTTCTTGAACAAACTTCGGCAGGATTTTCACTTAGATCAAACCTTGTAGAAATAGAGAATAATGAGCTCGCCTGTCAAGCGGCATGATCGCAACAGCCTCCCATGCCGATACAAAAAAACTCAGTTATTCTGTTTCTATAAATATTATCCGGGTGATTCAGAATGCATATTTCCACATTCTTCAACAACGTTTTCGGAATTTTCAGAAAATCATCGTATTTCCTATGTGCGTTTTTTCTATCTTTTGGTCTTCTCGCTCATGCAGAGACCATAGAACTTACAAAAGGGCTTTCGATTGCCCGAATAGGTCAATCCGGGCGGGTTGCCATTCATACAGATGCTATTGAATCACAAATCGTTGAAGGTCGTTGGAAAGCCCCGCAGGCGGGCGATTCGGTTAAAAATCCACAAGGCGAAACTCAAAAATGGGAGCCAATTAACGCCAACGATGACGGCTGGTTTCAAGGTCGTGGTCTTCGCGGCGGCTACTTATATTTCACCATCCAATCCGAACACGATAAAATCATGATGCTTGAGCCTGCGGGTCACAGTTTTGTCTATATCAACGGCATTCCACGAACAGGCGATGTATATAGCTATGGATGGTCACGATTACCGATCCAATTAAATAAAGGCGTCAACGATCTTTTGGTGCGTGTGGCTCGTGGACAATTTCGCGCAAAACTTACCGAGCCGGAAGCGGATGCGCTTTTTAATTCAAATGACCTCACGCTTCCGGACCGGATTATCGGCGAAGAGACCAATTCTTGGGCGGGCGTAATTGTTATCAATGCGGCTAACGAATTCGTAGACAATCTTGTAATTCGTGCAGAACTTGAAAATGGCAATCGTACCGTGACTCCCGTTCCTAAACTCTTGCCGCTCAGCACACGAAAAGTCGCTGTCCGGCTGGAAGGTCAGGCGCCCACCCGGACCGGAGAAGACCGGCTCGAATTGACGCTTCTCCGAAAAACAGATGAGGGCGAAAAAACTCTCCATACTCTTAGCATCAAAGTGCGTGTGCGCGGCAAAGAGGAAGTCCATAAAAGAACATTTATCAGCCATATTGACGGAAGCGTCCAATATTACGGTGTCAATCCGGCAAAACCGCCACGCGGCGATTCTCTTACAGATTCGCTTTTCTTCTCACTGCATGGCGCAAGTGTAGAAGCACTCGGTCAAGCCGAAGCTTATTCTCCCAAAACCTGGGGACATCTCGTGGCGCCTACAAACCGCCGTCCCTATGGTTTCGATTGGGAAGAGTGGGGGCGCAAGGATGCGCTGGAGGTTTTATCTATTGAACGCGTCCGCCTGGGTACAACTCCGGAGAAAACTTACCTCACCGGCCATTCCATGGGTGGACATGGAACTTGGAATTTCGGGCTGACTTATCCTGACCAATTCGGCGCCATTGCTCCTTGTGCAGGCTGGGTCAGCTTTTGGTCCTATGCCCAGACTGAGCGTTTCGATGAATTGGATCCAATCGAGAGAATCATGCGCCGGGCTACAGCTTCAAGCGACACAATGGGGCTTTCGAAAAACGCAAAACATTTCGGTGTATTCATATCGCATGGCGGAGCCGATGATGTCGTTCCTCCCACAGAAGCCCGGACAATGTATGAACACCTAAGAACATTTCATAACGATGTTGTCTACGACGAAGTCCCCGGCCAAGGACATTGGTGGGATCTTTCAGACGAACCCGGCGCGGATTGTGTGGATTGGCCGCCGTTATTCGACTTTCTTGCCAGGCATAAAAGATTCACACCCGAAAGTATCCGGGATATCGATTTTACAACTCACAATCCCGGCGTATCCTCCCAATCCTATTGGGTAAACATCGAAGCACAACAAATTTTGCTTCAGCCAAGTAGCATTCAAGTCCGTTACGATCCTTGGAAGCGCCGTTTCACCGGCTCAACCGAAAATATCCTACGCCTGTCGTTCGATGTTAATCATATACACCCCGAAGGCTCTTTAACAGTCGAATTGGACAAACAAAGGATCGAGAACATACCCTATCCCGCAAAAGAGAAAAGAATCTATCTTCGCAAGAATAAAGGCACTTGGGAAATCTGCGAAAAGGCCTCGCTTGGCGAAAAAGGCCCGCATCGTAATGGGCCATTCAAAGAAGCTTTCGACAACCAAATGGTATTTGTGTACGGAACGCAAGGTTCACGTGATGAAAACGCCTGGGCCCTGGCAAAAGCGCAGTACGATGCGGAGACGTTTTGGTATCGTGGGAACGGCTCGATTGATGTCGTTGCGGATAAAGAGTTCGACCCGTGGGCCAATCCCGATAGAGGAGTGATTCTTTACGGCAATGCAGACACCAATAGCGCCTGGAAGTCATTATTGAAAAATAGTCCTGTGCAAGTGGAAAAAAGCAAAATTAATATCGGTGACCGTACGCTTAAAGGCCGGAATCTGGCATGTCTCTTCCTGCAACCGCGTCCAGGGAGTGATATTGCATGTGTCGCGGCGTTCTCCGGGACCGGCATAAGCGGTATGAGACTCTGCGATCAAATGCCGATTTTCTTGGCAGGAACCGGTTTCCCGGACTGTTTGGTTGTCGGTTCGGAAACACTAATGGAAGGCGTAAAAGGCGTTCGCGCGGCGGGTTTCTTTGGACTCGATTGGAGTGTTAAAAACGGTGACTTCGCTTGGAGAGAATAGAGCAGTATGCCTATTTGCACTGTGAAATGCGCAAGAGCATTAAAGAATACGCTATGACAATGCAAAACCTATCCAATTGAGTATCAACACAGCCCAAAGAATAACTCCGGCGTAAATAATTCCACGTTTCAATGTGCGAGAATCCTTGACATGCGGATATCCGCATTGGGGGCAAAACCATGCATCATTTGAGATTTCATGATTACATTCCTTGCATTGAATTAGGCTCATAGCATTCCTCATCTTGCATAACCGTGTTTGGGCTCATCTCCGTTTGGCTCATCAGGTTCTTCTTCAAGAATGTCAGAAAGTCCCGGCAAATAGCGAGTAAAAAATCTGACAGCATCGGAATCTTGCCGCTTGAGATTGAGCGTATACCGCCCCCTTCCGCGTATACCCATGACATACCATCCAAACGGACTGGGACCGAGGGCAATCCAGCCTGTGGCCGCCCCTCCCAAAGCGATGACTCCCACAGCTCCACCACCAATGGCAATAATTCCAACAGCTCCGCCGCCGATAGCCAGCACACCAATCGCGCCTCCACCAATAGCAATCAGCCCTACAGCCAAGCCACCTACGCTGACAATGCCCAAACCGGAAAATCCGCTGAAATTGTGTGATGAATCAACCGATAAAAACGGAATTCCGGCAAGTGAAATCATGGATGTCATTAATAACGGCGAAAGCAAAAATAAAATCAGCAACGGCGACAAACCAAATAAAAGCATTCGATTAAGATACTGTCCATATCGTTGTGCATTCATAATTTGCTCACACCTTCTGAAGCAGAAACGCTCCACTATGAATTTGATTTTTCAAGTCCCTTGCGGGCGCGTTCAAGACCATCCTGCGAATAGGTATCGTCAGGATTTTCACGCACCAAATCCTCAAAGTGCTGTAGCGATTTCTCGTATTCCCCCAACTCCAAGTACGCCCATGCCAATCCGGATGTGCCTGCATTGGGTACCGGATAAAGCTTCACCATACGTTCCCATAGTTCGATGGCTTCCTGGATTTTGCCTTCAGCTTTTAAGCATCTGGCCAAGCCGTTCATTGGCCCCGAGGATTCCGGTTCCATTTTCAAACAAGTTTCAAAATGCTCCTTGGCCTCAGCCACTTCTCCAAGATTCAGCAAAGCGAATCCCAATCCATTGTGCGCGCCAAAACGGTCGGGATCATCTTTTAAAACATTTCGAAACACAGTGGCTGCTTCTTGGCTAAGCCCTCTGCTCAAAAGCGACCATCCGTGTTTGACTGAAGGGGCATGTTCATTCTCATCAAATGGCTCGATCTGACGACGCAACCGGCGGTGTAACCGTTTCTGTTCGACTGCTTCCATCATCGCTTCGCCCAGCCAACTATCGGGATTCTGAGCCGCTACTTTTTCGGCCCACGGTCTTGCCTTCTCAAACTCGCCTGTCAGCAAATACAATTTCGCCAAGCCATACCAAGCAGCATCAGATTGAGGAGCTGCGCGCCGCCAATACACTTCAGAACGATCAAATTCCTTGCGCATAAAATAAACATATCCCAATCCGTTATTGACGGCGGGGTGGTTGGGCGCCAGTTCTTGCGCTTTTAGAAAAGCTTTCTCGGCTTTGTCATATTCCTGCTGATTTAAAAGACTCCAACCTAAGCCGTTCCAGGCCTCCACTGAGCTGGAGTTGATTTCGGTGGCCGATTTGAATTGCAATTCCGCCTGGCTGTATTGTCCCTCTTCATGTAGTTCCCACCCATTTTTGAGGGCCATAAGTACTTTATCGGACTCGGTCGGAGTAAATCCGGTCAACGATAACATCCCAACCGTAATCAAAGATAAAGCCGCGACAAATAACCCTGCGGCCACTAGCCACAAATTCCCTTTGCGCTTCCGATCTTCAGCTCGTAGCGATCGAACCAGACGTTCGTCAACTTCTTCTAGAGCCGCATCCAAGAGCGCATCCTCATCTTTCTGTGGGGACACAGGCTCCATAGAAGCATCCTCTTGAATCTGTTTGCCGCCGGTATCGTCGGATATCATTTGATCTCCCTTGCGCTAAATCGCTTTTATCAAGTTCGCGGCGTCTTCTGCCGTCATGCGTCCGGACTCCACTGCATCTAGAATTGTACCTTTGACTTCTGAGGTTTTGGCGATTTCTCCTCGAAGAGCCTCGATCACTCGATCCAGCCGTGAACGCACAGTGGGATACGAAACCCCTGTTTTGGCAGCTATTTCCTTTAGGCTTCCGCTGGCCAATACGAACATTTCAATGAATCTCTGGTGCTCGACCGGCAGGTTGCCCAGGCGAGTCATGGGAAACGCCCCTTCAATGGCAATTCCGCAACGGTGGCAACTCATTCGAGAAGTCGTCATCGGAGAATTGCAATAAGGACATTCATTTGTGACAGGGTGTTTAGCCATATCTCAACCTCAATATAGTTAATACTATTAGACTAAAATATAAATAATGTCAATAAAAATGTGGAAAGTATTTAACATTAAGAACAGATCATGCAAACTATGCAGCAATCACCTACGACAATCTTTGCATAATCCTTACAAAATCAGACAGTTAGAGGCCCAATTGCGGTTTTTAAGCAGTAGTTGAAGAAAAGTCAATTTATAAGGCGGCTGTATAGCGAATTCCTCATTTTGAGGCCGCCGTCCGGTTCACGTGCAGCGGATCTACTCAAATAGAATTAAAACGCTTGGGGCAAGATTTCTCAGATATCAGATTCATCCCCGCTTTTGCACCAGAATCTCTCCGCAATCGATCGTGATCTGGTAACGGCCATCGTCTAACTCCTGAAGATGGATCAATTTGACAAATCCGGATACAAGCAGCATTTCCAAGTCGTGGGCCGGAATGCCTACATCGACATCTGTCCCGGTACGCTCGGTATAGGCTCGAAGCGCCTGGATCGTCGTTGCCGTACCGATATCCTTCAATCCCTCGGGCAGGCTTTCCCGGGCGGCAGCAAGTTCATCATATGTCAGTATGGCCATACCGCGCACCTTAGCAGGCATCCGCTTGTCATTCCCGGAAATCCTTTTATATCACTGAGCTGGCAGGTTTGTGCAATGCCATAAGATCATGCCTTTTGCAGTCTGGGAAGATGCACTCAAGCTGTGCAGTTCCAATAGCAGCGCATTTATGGCTATAATCCGCCTCGGAAAGCACCATTGATGGATGGCGCTTGGTTATTGCTCCTGGATGGGTGAGAGGGAAAGTTGAAACAGGATACGTATGCTGCTGTAGCGGTCTGTCTCTTTGGTTTGTTCCTGCTCCTAGTTGGATGCGGCACAACCCGCCATTACAGTGTCGAAGGACCGGAGAATCTGTTCGACCTGCGATTGAATCCAGGCGAGGATACAGAAGCCCGTGGGCGCTATTTCGGATATCAAAACGGGCAGTTTTCGACTCATACGCCCCAACCTGGCCAAGAGATTGTAGAAGAAGACGGAACACCTACTCCTTGGGGAGCATTCCCGCAAGATGGAGTCGCATCGTGGTATGGCCGCCGTTTCCATGGGCGCAAAACAGCCAATGGTGAACGCTTCAATATGCGGGAAATGACCGCCGCTCATTTAACTCTTCCCTTTGGAACTGAGCTTCTAGTAACCAATCCGGAAAATGGACAATCAGTCAAAGTGCGAATCAACGACCGCGGCCCCTTTGTTCCCGGTCGTGTCTTAGATCTATCGTATGCAGCCGCAAAGGAACTGGGCATGCACCGCGCTCCTCCATCACTTGTACATATGGAGATTGTTTATTTACCCGAACCGCCGCCGGAAGAAGCCGGTCAAGATTCTTCAGAAGACTCGCTTGCAACAAAATAGAACGCTTTCCAATAAGCTGGTTGCAATACCAGTTTTTTTATCCGGATAAGGTCATTCCTGCTCCTTTGTTCGGCCTCTACTCAATTAGGCCAACTCACGCACGTAATGTCCCCATACATCTAGGATGCCTTCCTGTTCACATAACTCAGGCTCAAAGTAAACAGTTACTTCATAGGTAAAATCGTTATGTCCCCAATTGTCATTAGACTGAGACCATGGAAGGCAGCGTGTGGTGCGGCCTCGAAGCCGGAGCGGTGTACTACTCGGCTGTTCATCATCCAGGCGCGGAAATTCCACTTCGACAACCGCGGAAGCCGGTATGGGTTTGGATACACCACATAAAAGCGACCGCACACTGACATCAATGGTCTCGGCGTTAATCGGACCGGTTAGGTTTAGTCCGGATTGCACCCGAATCAAAACAGGTATTTTGTGCCTTTTACGTGGCAATAGCCGGCGTTCTAGCCCATTGCCCGATAAGAGTTCCTTCAGGGATACCATTGGGCATCCTCCCCGATCATATCTTCCCCACATACATATTTTGAAACATAAATTTGTTATTTGTTAATAGTTAAAAATCAACGTAACAAATTATTGCAACTCAGCATAACTAAAACCTCCTATCCCAATGGCCTTCAATGGCGACAATCCACCATGTCGCCTTATCGGATGTATCTCTGAGGAATGGTCAGGTCAAATTGTGAATTCATGCTTAAGCGCAAAGACATGCAAAACAACCACGCCAAGGCTTTGAAGCAGATTATGAATACAGAGGGGCCCATAGCAGCTTGTTGGCTGAATCCCATACCAATCAACAGTCTAAGAACAATCGCACATCGTCGAATCGATAAAACATATACGCATTAACGATAACAAATCCCTCACAATCCGGTTTTCAGCCAATATGAAATCCGGACCTGGCAAAGGCAATACCATAAATTGTAGAAGTAGGTCATGGCCATGCATAAGAAGGAATAGTCTCATACATGAGACAGCAATCTCCCGGACATATCCAACCTGGACAGGCTAAAAAAAGACTTTGGCAATAGTTTACTTCACCAAGGTGTGTATCCAGTGCTATCTTTTGTTATCCGGAAGTTGTTATGAAGACAAACCAGGTATTTGACCGCAAAGGTTAGGGGAAATGTCGACTGTTCGTGCACAGGCTCTTTTTGATCGTGCCCTCGAAGAGATGGGCGAGCATAAATACGAACGTGCGGTCGAAGACTTGAAAGAAGCCTTATCCGATTCGCCTCATTTCCCGGAGGCGCTTTATAACCTCGCCTGCTGTTTCGCTGTTCTAAACAAAACAGAAGAAGCTCTGGTCAATTTGGATCGTGCAACCAAACAAGACGTGAGTTGTATCGACTGGGCTAAAGAAGATGTCGAATTTGATCCTTTGCGGAATGATCCGGGATTCAAGAAAATTCTCGAGATCAACGATCCGGTTCGCAAACCTTCGCTAAATAAGGAAGGTTTGACCGACGAGCAAATTGAGGAGCTCCGTGCAAAATACGGAAAACCAAACAGCCTATCAGAGACTTCTCTATATCCTCCATGCCCCAAATGTAATGGAGTTCTTCAGAAACGCGAATTAAGCCTTTTAAGCGGACTTGCGGTTTTGGCTATCTCGCTTGTGGGAGTCATTATCGCCCTTGCGTTCTTTACAACTGTGTTTGGGCATTTAAGCGGAGCCATCCTGATTGCAGCATCTTTTTATCTTCACAGCAAAAAATTCGAAGCTTTTGTCTGCGAAAAATGCAAAGCCGTTATTTCGGAAAAGAAATTACAAGAAATCCAAATAAAAAGTAATTCGCAAACAAAGAGCGGACAGTACCAAGAAATGAATTCCAGCCATCCATATCCCGTCGACTCTGTAGCCCAACCGGCGGGGTATGAAAAGACAGCGGGAGATCCGCTTGGTTATGGAGAAGATCTCGCTCAGCTGGAAACTGATCCGGACTATGCAGACGAGCCACATGGATCGGTCAACGACAACATGGCAAATGCCGGCAAAGCCAAGTCCGCACACTAATGCGGGAAACACTCTGAATCCCGCACCGATGACTTCTGTCTCTGCAAATAAGATTGTTCCAATTAAGCGTAGCTAAAATGAGACTCCGGAAGATTTTCCGGCGGATGCACCTCTTCGGGACGAAGACAGAGATAAAGCAAAATAGCAAGTACAAGGACAATAAGCATTCTCAAAACCTCTTAGAAACTGTGCGGTGCCTACATAAAAATACACTGCCGCCGCATAAGCGCAGCAGATCGAATTGTTATACGGCAGAAAACCGCGCAACTTGAATTTTTTTTGTGAAATACCGGGCAACCAAGCCTATAGACGCCTTTCCGGCTATGCCAACTGATCGGAATCCCCCTATCCAAGCCAAATAATGCGGTTCTCGGAAGATAAGCCGGATTTTCCGGTTTGAGGCAAACCATTCAATGGAGATTGGAGTGAACGAGCGACGCGCTCCAGCCGGTGGTAGATTTCATACGGTTCCAACCGTTTCCGGCTGCTGAGTTTAAGTCCTGATTTCTGTCCTTGTTGGTTTTGCTGCCTTTGTGTATTCATGATTCCTCAAAGTAACCATCCTTTTCGATCTTTCTTTTCCTTACTACGAATAAGCGCTTGGAATATTTAGAAAAATTAATTTTTCTTTTGGGAGGAATGGAAAAAAGAATCGAGTGGATGAATCCGGAATGGAATCAGCGAAGGGAAGCCGGACGGGATGTGAAAATGAAAGAATGGCCAAGCGGCCTTATTAAAACGATTAATTTCTTGGCCGGTTAATAGTCAACAGTTGCTTACCTGGAGAGCCAAGAATCGTAGCCTGGAAATAAGCCCATAGTCTCTTCATGCCCATCCAAATACGAAATAGTGTCCAAACGATAGGCTTGAGCGCCGCTGGTCCCCGATAATGCGGAACCGGCCGCCCATTAACGGTGATGGGAATCCTAACTGATTTGCTGGTTGCCCCACCCCGTCGGCTGATAACAAGCCGCCGGGTACCCCGGAAGGCAGAAATTACCGGCCCAAACAAAGGCTTACTCTTTCGAACACAATGTGCAACTGGGCTGAGAATAGTCATATCCTGCTCATATTATTTGATTTGCAGGGCAATTCCGACATTTGCATGCACAGGATTGCCTCAGACAATAGACGGTAAATGCAAGAAGCATGCTAACTCTCAAATCCACATATTCCCCCTGATTTAACAAACCTAAACCACCTGGCTCAGCCCGGACAATTTCAGGCCAATCATTTTTCTTGTCGGTCAAACAAAGTCATAGGCCGAAGAATCCAAGGAACTGGGCATCATTCATCCGGCTGCCACTTCATGTTTTCACGTTGAAATACTTTGGCCGGGAGCTATATCAAGCCTAAACGCTGCAAAGCCGCTGATTGCAGCAATCCCGGAGCCCGGCAAAAACTCTGTCAAATCCACTCTAAATATCTGCGGGAAAGAGATGGAAAAAATGGAGCGGAAATTAAAAATTCCCATCGCGAGCTTCGTAGTAATAATCAAGTCTTAAACATAATAATCAAAACCATGCTTAAAAGAACCTTAAAACACACAGTTCCACGCTGCATCGACGGCAAATACAAAAATTCAGAAATTTTGCCGATTTCATGGCAGGCCTTGCATAAGTGTATCTCCCAGGTTGTAAGTCCAATAGCGAAAAAGAAAACCCGGCATAATCCCGGACCGAAATTAAACCAACCCATTACAGACCGGGAAATTCACTGGATCGATTAAAAATGGCCCGAAATCAAAAAATAGAGAAAAGGACAAAACGATCATGGTGACACAGAAGAAAACCATCACATTCAAGCCGCCTGCTGTCTTTTGTGCAGCGCTCATCCTGGGTTTGGTAATCGCTTTCGGCGCAATGGCGGCTCCTACCGAAGATAAGTATCTGCTCCGGGTGGAAGTAAAAGATCCTGGCGAAGAAATCATTGCGATCTCCGCACCGGTTTCCTTATTGCAAACGGTTTTTTCGGCCTTACCGGAAGAAATCCGGGTGCGAGCTGAAAAGGCCGGTTTTATCCCTGATGTAATAGTAAAAGAACTTGAAACACTTGAGGGACAAGACATCGTGAATATTACGGGCGACGAGACGATCCGCATTTGGCTCGATCCGGTCGACCGTAAGAACCGCAAAGACTTGGGATTCTTAAAGATTCATATTGAAGAGCCCAAAGAGGATGGTACAGGTGAAGTCATCAATGTCTGTGTTCCTCGTGGTTTGGTGGAAATCGCCGGTGGCCTTGTAAAGGAATTCAAACTCACCGAAGGAGTGATTGAATTGCCTCCATTCTTACAGGCAGAAACCTGTCCTCAGGCATGTACAGAAACAGAGACAACTGAAGGATAACTCCGGAGAGAACAACGCAAAGCAGTTCTTCGCCCGGTTCGTTTCGCTATCTTAAAATGGCATAACGAACCGGGCGCCCTTTTGTCCAGGTTCTGAACGGCACAATACAGATCTAGCTCTCCTTCCTATTAAAAAAAATATAAAGGCAATACCCCTTTATACCTCTTGTCGTCCCATTAGGGAGATGATAGTTATTATCAATAAGAGATAGCCAACAACGGTTGAAAGGTCTGTCCAATGCGCCGAGAACACGGTTTCACATTGATTGAACTATTGATCGTTGTGGCGATCATTGGAATTCTTGCCGCAATTGCGGTTCCTAACTTTCTCAATGCGCAAAGCCGGGCGCTTGTATCCCGTACTTACGCCGATATTCGCACTCTAACCACTGCATTTAATGCATATTCCGTAGATAACGCAGGCCGTTATCCTCCCGACTTCAATTGCGGTGTGTTGCCGGATCCGAAAGAATCATGCACCTACAATCTACTAACGACGCCAATCTCTTATATTTCCTCAATCCCAATTGATATTTGGATACCCAAAACAAACGAAGACTATTCCCAAGTGCTTCGCTACTATGAGTATTGGGGCAAGTACACAAAAGGGCAGAAGCGAATCCAGCTATTCAGTGAACATGGAGTTTTTTACTTCCTACGAAGTGTAGGCCCCGATCTGACACTGCAGTTAGACAGCGACAACCTTATCATGGTTTTAATAGGAAGGAGCCGAAGCGTCTATTCAACCTCGAATGGAATAAGATCGAAGGGTGACTTCATTGCCACAAACCGTGGTATTGAACGATAAATCATTTAGGCTCCAAACCTTAACTATTTGCAAATCAATGGATTAGATTAGCCCGGCTTACATTGCCATTCGGGTGAGGGTGTAAATTTTTGTTCTCTTTGAATCGAATCCCGCTTTTTATCGTATAAAAAGGTGAAGATAAAAGCCGGGGTACCTTCAGGGGATAATTTCAAGACTCTCTCCCATATCCTCCTTCCCCTGAAGGACCTGGCCAATTCCCATTTTCGATCACGCTGCATGGGAAATCTAGGCCCGATATGGCAAATGCGAATTCGCTTCGGCAGATTATGTGCTAGTTTCTATGTGGCAGTCACACCATTGGGGGAAACTCTATGAAAACTCTCTACAAGAAAAACTGCATACTGCTCTCGTGTTTTGCGGCGCTAATGGGATGCGCCACACATCATGCCCGTGTAGTAGAGACCAATGCAGTAGAATCCTACCGGAACCGGACTTCAACATCCCAATTTACGGTAGCCGCCGAGACATATCGGTCTGCATCCGAGGCACGGTCTGTTCTAGGATCAGATGTCACAAGAAAAGGCTTTCTACCGGTACAATTGATCCTAGCCAACCGAAATGCGGATGCAGATACGGAGTTCATCGTTTCCCCTTCAACAATTCTCTTACGCTCAAATGAAGGTTCGGCATATAGCCCCATTTCCGGCTTGACAATGGCTCGCACAATTGCGGGCACTCACGTGCACCATAGGTCAAAAACGGCCTTCCTTAACACACCTGTCGTTGATGTTGAAGGCGGTGACCGCGGGCTTGGTGTCGATACGCCGGTATTGGATATGGATTTATCGGAACGCGGCTTGGAATTCGATACAATCTTGGCGGATATACGAGTGCCTATCCCGTTCATACCCACCAGACATGATCGGAATCAGCGTTACGAGAAAATGCGGGATGACTTTGAGACAAAAGAGATGCGTTATGAGCTCCATATAGGCCCCGGGCAGCAAAAGGCCAAATTCGTCTATTTCCAAGTTTCGGAACCGAATGAATTCCAAGGAATGCTGCAAATCGAAGTCTTGAATAAGAAAACCGGCCAATCCGAAATTATGAAGATTCCCGTAGGCGTGTAACCAGTCAAAATAGGACTGAGGCGCATCGCCTCATAATGCTGTCATATAGTTTTTTTATAGAAAACTTGAAACGCTCGGGCGGGCGGCGTTCCCCAGCGCTCGATTTCTTCAAAGGTTTTTTCTTCAAAACCGTTCTCTATGAACCAAGCCAGTTCGCCTCGATGCACCGGCCAGGGAATACGCGGCCGTTCATCACCAGGTTCGCAAGCATGGCAAATGATAAGTATCTCTCCTCCCGGTGCGGCCAATGCGCCGATATTGGCAAGCACGCGATCACGAAGATTGACCGGCAGAGATTGAATCGTTCCCGCTTCATAAATAAAATCAAACTGTCGCTGCCAATGCGCCGGAATATCGGTAATATCCGCTGCCACGTATTCCACATTTGAATTGGGAAAACGTTCTTGGCACCAACGAATCGCACTTTCGGAAATATCAAAGGCCGTTACGGAAAAACCGTATCGAGAAAGCAACTCCGCATCATCGCCTAAGCCACAGCCTATAACCAATGCCTTATGCGTTTCGCCTTGCGGATGATTTGCTTCCAGCCATTCGAGCACCAAACGATTTGGTTCCAGTTCGGCCCAGGGGATCAGTTCCGCATGATTCTCCGCGCTTGCGTATAACGCTTCAAACCATCCGAGTGCATCTCCCCGTTCAAAAAACGATTTGGCAATTGAGCGGGCATGTTCCTTGGGGTCAATCATCAGAGTCCTTTGTTCTTTTGAGTTAGTTTTTCCACGATCTCTTCGCTCACACTTGAAAAGAGGGATGGAGGTCCGATCGTTGAGGGTGGCAGAAGCGGCCGCAACTTGTCTCCATGCTTCAGATAGAATTTGGCATCGATAATTTTAACGGCAACTTGCTTGACATCATCAATCATAATCAAATTGGGATCTTCAAAATTCCTCAGTCCCGGCCATGGGATGTTTCGTATCCATTCGCTTAGAGGATGTACCGAACCCCAAAAAATATTCCCCACACCATGACGCACAGGCACAACACTCATATCATCCAGCTCACCAAGATCGAAAACCTGGACATTTGAAGCCCCGGAACCACAAACAACAATTAACCGCCAATTGGTGAGCGCATAGTATGTATGACTACGGCTCCATGAATCAATAAAAAAGCGGCCCAAGAAGAGATAAAAGAAGAAACCATAAAAAACATATTGAAAATAATAGCCAATCTCACTTTCAAACCAACCCATCGCCCATAATCCAAATACAAATAGCCCCCAGGCGAGACTAAAAGGAATCCATAGCAGGTCGGAGCGGTAAAGTTGAATTCCCGTTACCGGCTGTGCTTCCCAAAGAATTTCTTCGCCCGGTCCCAATTGTAGACGTATGACATCATAGCCTTTTAAAGACATCTAGTTCGCACTTCCCTAAACGGCAACACAATGATTCCCGTAGAAAATATTGCTCCAAGTTCATTCCCGGATAGTAGTCAAGGCTGTAGCCAACACCAAGTTTGAAATCAGTTTGTTCAAAGGCCACCGAAACGCTGCACTTTGCTGGGATGACAAAGTTCCACAAGTTCAGGGACGTCGGCAATTTCCAAAAGACCGAAACAAAACATGGCAGCATAATCGTTAAAGCGAATCTGATTCGCCGTCAGCTCCTTAAGTGAAGCATCCATCCCATAGAGTTCCAGCCGGTCAGCGCGCCCGGGCAATAATGCACAAGCGGTAAGAGATGCTAAGCCGCTCATACGTCCATGGGCCGCCAGACGCAATGGACAATCAGGATGGGAGTCTTTTAGCAAAGCCAAAACCGCATTGATCTGGCTGGCTTGGACTCCCAATGGCCGCCGTCCCACAGTGGCAATCATCATCGGCCATTGCCATGTGCGCCCTTCAGAGGGCTGGCAATCACCCGTGAAAAGGATATCCAACACATACACATGCTCGGAGCGGCCGAGAGCCTCCTGCACCAGGCTGTCCACGCTATTACGATCTCCATCGTGGATCACCAATGTCACACCACCCAGTTTTCGAGTTTTGGGCAGATATTCGACACACGGCACAGTCCACGTGTTATTGGTTTTCAATCGCCAACCTTTAACAGCGCCGGCCCCCAAACGATTTATGTCTTTAGGCACGGATACCGTCTCACGTTTGATTGTTCCAACCGGATCCGGCCTTACAACCATATCCAGCATTTGCCGTGTTTCTTTCCGCCACTTTTCCAGACGGCTGGTTTCCGATGAAGGCGCGGGCCATGAAGGCAAATCTTTCATGGCCTCTTGAGCCAAGGTGTAAAAATTCGCGTTGTCATCAGGATACTCAATGGCTAAAGCCGTCGCATCCAAAATCTCACCGGCCACATCCATTTCTTCATCAACACGTTTATCTTCCGGAAAGAAATTGACATTGAGGAAACGGTACATCGCCTGACGGTTGTCTTCTAAATAGTTGTGTGTTCCCGGATCATGATTGGTATGAAACTCAAAACGTTCGGGATGGCCGAATAACGCATAAAGCGGCTGCACGGGTTCAAACACAGACATACGCGCCCGTTCCGCCACAAAACAACAATCATCTTTAACGTTATAAATCAGGAGAGCCGGACGGGGCGCCAACATGGCGGTTAGATGCACATAGTCTAACAGTGCGTGGAAATCCTGCGGGCATTGTTCCAAATCGCCGATATCTCCCGTGCGCAAAATTCGCTCTTGAAGTCCGATATAACCGGCATTGGGAACGGCAAGTTTGACACGCGTATCGAGCGAACTAATAAAGATCGTCTGCCACCCGCCGCCCGAAAGCCCGGTTACTGCAACACGCTCAGCATCCGCCGCAGGATGCAGCATTAAAATGTCCAATCCTTTTTTTAACGCCAAATAAAAAACCGATAGCCCCGAACGGCCGCAAAGATCCAAATGCGCGGATTCATTATGGCTATACTCACTTGCCGAAAGCTGGCCCATGCCGATCCATTCAAGATTCAAAGCAATCGCGCCACGCTTTACCAAATTGATACAACGCGCTTGCTTGTAATCGACTGTCATGCCCGGTTCGCCTACATGCCCATTTACATTCAAAACAGCCGGGACTTTGCCTTGAATATTGTCAGGTTCATAATAAAGCCCTCCCGCCCAAAGACCGGGGACGATCTCATAGCGAAATTTATGAATCTTATATCCCGGGCGTGAAAGCGTTTCACCGCGTACATAATTGACCGGACCTTCTAACCAAGATTCCGGTACGCCCCTTAAAACAACCTCTTTCAACAGTGTATGACGTAAACTCTCAGCATCGTTGAGCCATGTTTCAGGATCATCCGGCAGACTGAATTCAGAGATACGGGGCATTAGATAGGCCCGCAATTCCTCTACGGTTTGGCCTTTTTCTAAAAGCGATTCCGCATCTGCAATTGGTGTATTTAAAACAGCCATGCAGCAAATAACACTAAAAACTGAAGTTCTCCAACCAAGCCTCAAAGATTGGATTGTATCCGCACCGGTTCTCATGTCCTTATCCTTCCCCTGTAAGAGATTTAGTGTTCGGAATCACGTGCAAGATGTAGCATTTCGTCCATCATTTCTTTGAAATGAGGACATTTATCGTAGACAACTTGAGGATCGAGTTTCTTAAATAAATCTTCACCATAAACCACTTTTTTATAGTCTTTTCCTGTAGATTTACGATAAAACTGATTTAGCAGTTTCGCTGGCGGAGTATCGAAATCGACATCTTCCGGATTGCGCCTTGTCCGTTGCACATCCTGTTGGATTTCCCTTGGGAATATCGTTGGATCGCTTAGCAGCCAGGCTTCTGTTTCATGCACAGCGAAAAACTGCCGAAAGCGATCCTCGTCCACTTCATTCTCGAGATGCTTCTTAGCCCATGAAACACGCTGTGCGGCACTAACTTGATTGGATGGATAAATATCCAACCCATAAAGATCTAAGAGTCCGATGACCGCTATCACATCGGCCTGCTTGAGGTGTAATCTTGCTTTCTTGGCGGCTTCTTCCATAAATGATTTACAGCCGTTAAAACGTACGATTTGTATGCCGACTCGCCAGTTCAGTCTCGGATCCAGCCAGCGTTTCAAGAATCCATTCAAGGCCGCTCTCTCTGTTTGCCCCTCCACAAAGAGCACGAATTTCATCCCATCTCCTCCAACTCTCCCGACCGGAACAGAGCGCCCAAGGTATAATCCTTGAGCCATTCTTCCAGCCGGTCACCCTTCAGCTTCTTTAGAATCGTCTCGCCATCCGACCATTTCATAACCGTGGTGGCCGGTCTTGTGTCGCCAAATGCATCCAGAAATTGTGGTGAATGGGTGGTCAAAATCACTTGTGTACGTTGGGAGGCGTCCACGGCATATTCGGCAATAATCGGCAACATGGCCGGATGCAAACCGGTTTCCGGCTCATCGATGGCAATTAATGGGGGTGGCGAAGGGGCTGCCAGAATCGTCAATAATAATAAGAATCGCAACATCCCGTCTGAAAGATCCGCCGCCGACTGCTCCCGTTTCAGTGATTTCCAGCGTACCCGTAGTTGGATACGTTGATCGGCGGCCGGCGGAAAGATCAGCTCATCGAAATCATCCCCAAAGGCCGCTTTCATGGCTGTATTCACTTCCTGCTTGAAATCCCGATTGTTCGCATAGAGCGTATGCAAAACCGGGATGAGATTCTGCCCGTCGGGATTGATCCGCTCCTCCATTCGAGTAATAGCAGCTTTGCGGATATCCGCCTCACGATCTACATGGAAGTCGTGATAGATAGCCCAATCAGAAAATTTATTACGCAAATTGCTAACTTCAAAATTCTCACTTATGGGATATGTATAAAGTGAAAGTATGGATTCACTATAATTCTTGCTATTTAATTCCATTTCTATCACTTCACCTTTTTTATCCATTGTTTCAGCCACATCCAATACACGTTGAATAACTGATGCGCATTTAATATTTACGTCAAAATGCGACAATGTTTCATGCATAAAACACAACTCGGAGAAAGGGGGAACTGCGGCGAGACTAACTTCATATGCCCATTTGTCAGGTTTTTGATTATTATCAGCTGAAGTTGGATAAGAATCAAAAAAAAGAATTGTATAATCTATTGGTTGCTCGGCGACTCCATCCCATAATAAAACATCCGAACCGCCGGATTCCTGAACAAAGTCTTTCAACTCCCCCCGGGCGGAGGCGGCGATCATTTCAAGCAAACGCAGAAGATTGGACTTCCCGGAACCGTTAGGGCCGATAACGACATTCAGAGCCTCCGGCTCCCAGTGGATGTCCTTAAGCGAACGGAATCCCTTCACATCCAATTGTTGTATCTTCACCGAGCGGTCTCCACAGCGTACTTTAAGTGATACACATTTATCCTTGGCAGGCGCACAACATCGATTTGCGGTTCAAATGAAGTTCCTGTCGATTCATCACGTTGCCAAAGGACACTCAAAGAGAGATTCTACCAAAATCACCGTCATAGAGCCATAACAAGATATGGCCCGTAAATTACGGTTTAAAATGGGCTGGCGGATATTCATAGTTCCATATCGAACGCTTGGACTACTTGCGGCTCCGTAATCTCCTACAGTTACCATGTTAGACTATCTTTCGCTGATATCTGAACGGCGGTCTGATGTGCCGTCTTGTATTTGAACACCCCATCAGGAGAATTTTCCTATGTTTCGAAACTTCATTGCCTTAACGATATTTGTCGCAGTTATTTCAATCTGTATGCCGAGTGTCGCCTTGGAGCGCATGCAACATAACAATCCTGGCCTTGCCGTAGATTTAGGTGTCGGGCTTTGGGCTTTTCCATTGCCGATGGATTACGATGGCGACGGTGACAACGACCTGCTGGTGATGACACCGGATAAGCCCTACAACGGCTTGTATTACTTTGAAAACGACGAAGGAAATGTCAAATACCCTGTCTTCAAACCTGGAATCCGTCTGGGCGGCGGAGGCAGAAATGTGCAGATTTCTTATGTAGATGGCGGATACAAAATTCTCACCCCGGGCAAAGAGCATCCCGATTTCAAAACCAATGGACTCGAAGGCGGCATTCCGTTCCCTTATGAACAAAAATTCTTTGCCGGACGTTCCAACCATTGGCGTCTGGTCGATTACGATGGAGACGGCGTTCTGGATTTGATCGTGGGCGCAAGCGATTGGCGCGAGTACGGCTGGGATAACGCTTACAACGAAAAAGGCGAGTGGACCAACGGTCCGCTGCATGCAAATATCTACTTCATTAAGAACAACGGAAACAATGACAAGCCAGAGTACAGCGAGCCCGTCAAAATCAAGGCTGGCGGAGAAGTCATCGATGTTTATGGAATGCCCTCCCCCAACTTTGCAGATTGGGACAATGATGGCGACCTGGATTTAATCTGCGGCGAGTTCTTGGACCGCTTTACTTATTTTGAAAATACCGGCTCACGCACCGAACCCAGTTATGCCAAGGGCCGTTTTCTCGAATACAAAGGCCAGACCATCAAGATGGACCTGGAGATGATCATCCCCATCGCCATCGACTGGGATAAGGATGGCGACACCGATCTCGTGGTCGGGCAAGAGGACGGCCGTGTGGCCCTGGTCGAAAACACCGGGAAGTTCCGGAAAAGCATGCCGGTATTCCTACCCCCGAAATTCTTCCAGCAAGAAGCCACCAACGTCAAATTCGGAGCGCTTGTCACCCCCTACAGCTGCGATTGGGACGGCGACGGTGATGAGGATCTGGTTTGTGGCAACACAGCTGGATATATCGGCTTCATCGAGAACCTAGACGGTGGCAATCCTCCCCGTTGGGCCGCTCCGGTCTGCCTCGAGGCGGATGGCGAGGTCATCCACATTCAGGCCGGCCCCAACGGTTCCATCCAAGGCCCCGCAGAGGCCAAATGGGGCTATACCGTGCTGAATGTCGCCGATTGGAACCATGACGGACTCCTGGATATCGTTATCAATTCGATCTGGGGCAAGGTGCTTTGGTACGAGAACATTGGGACAAAACAAGCCCCCAAACTCAAAGCAGCCCAGCCTATCGAAGTGGAATGGACAGGCGCTACACCCAAGCCGGCATGGAACTGGTGGAATCCGGAAGGAAACAATTTGGTCACCCAATGGCGCACCACACCCGTAATATATGATTTAAATGAAGACGGTTTAAATGATTTAATCATGCTCGATCATGAAGGTTATCTAAACTTCTTTGAACGAAAAAAAGAAGACGGTAAATTAAAACTATTACCCGGAAAAAGAATTTTCCAAAATGAAAACGGAGAACCATTGCGCCTAAACGAAAATGAAGCCGGCAAAAGCGGACGCAAAAAACTAACCTTGGTCGATTGGGACCAGGATGGTCAATTGGATATCCTTATTAATAGCTACAACATCGACTTCATGCGTAACATCGCCGATAAAAAAGGCGAATACAAATTTAAGAACATGGATAAAGTCGATGAGCTCCGCTTGGCAGGCCATACGACTTGTCCAACTATCGTTGACTGGGATAAAAATGGAATTCCCGATCTATTGGTCGGCGCCGAAGATGGACACTTCTACTTCCTGAAGAATCCCAAAGCCGACGGCAAGTAAACCGCGTATCCAATCAGGTAAAAGCATTCGCAACCGTCCGTAAATTTTTCTGACATTTTGCAGGTGTCAATTGTTGTCGCCTTAGATGGGAAAAACTTGCCCGGCAAATCTCAAATTGGGACAGTGGATGCCCTGTGCAATAAAATTATTTCCAAACCTATTGTCTGCAAGCGATGTTTAAGCGATTTGCCAAACTCGATTGGATAAGTCCAGAACTCCTTAAAATAGCAAGAGTTACGAAATAGACCGGAAATCGTTCATTTACAGTGTAACAGAAAGACCGCACAAAAAATGCGAATTAATTGGTGGGTTTTGTCGTCATGAACCTTGAGATTGGCTATAATGTTTTCTTGGTGGCAGCAACAATGAAACATAAAGAACAACGGAGGGCCACCTTATGCCGATAACGTACGCTGAAACTGAAAAGGCCTTCATTCTCTACATCAACGAAACGGAGTTAACCGACGAGCTGCATTTCGATCTCGATCATGCATTCGCGCGTTCTTTCCGTAAGGACTACCGTCATATCATTCTCGATCTGACCGGTGCGGAGACAATGAACTCGATGTTCATCTCAATCTTGATGAACACGTTTATCCAACTCCGCGAAATCGACGGTGACATGACATTGGTCGGAGTAAGTGAGAACGTCCATCGTTTGTTACGGATCGTTCGGCTGCATACGGTTTTCAAAATTCACGAATCCGTTGATGAAGCGATCGCGGGAATTGCAAAAGAAGATGAAGAGCAATTCCAAACAGCTGCTCCCGCGACCGTAATGGCTCATTCGTAACAAATGTAATCTTGAACAAAAACGGTTATAATTAAATTTGAAAGCCCGGTTATGCCGGGCTTTTTATTTCATCGTTGAATTCACAATTAGAATTTAATTCAATCTAAAATCAGGTTCGTTCAAGATACGGAACGGCGCGATGTCGAGAACGCTCCGGCATCGAGCGGTGAACGCTCGCCGGATGCAAGCCGGTGATAGCCCGCACCGGCGACCATCACTCCATTATCCATAGCCAAAGCCAAAGGAGCGGGTGTGAAGACATAACCATGATCTGCACAGGCGGATTCCAAAGCACCTCGCAAGGCACGGTTGGCCGCAACACCCCCCGAAAGCGTTACATGCTTCAAATTCGCATGCGCACAAGCATCGAGAACCCGGCTTGTGAGCAATTCTGCCACAACACGCTGAAAAGCAGAGGCTACACATGCTGGCTCGTATCCGCCTTTTTGGACAATGCGCGCCACAGCAGACTTGAGACCTGAAAGTGAGAAGTCAAACGGACGCTCTGTCTTGGGGGTGGGGAGTTCCGGGAAGGGCCCTTGGGCCTCCCTGGCCGCCCGCTCTATAGCCGGACCACCGGGATAGCCAAGACCCAATAGCTTCGCCACTTTGTCAAAAGCCTCCCCTACAGCATCGTCCAACGTCTCGCCCATAGACTCAAAATCCGTCCAGCTGCGAACGACATAGAGCGAGGTATGACCTCCGGATACCAGCAGGGCTAAATGAGGAAAGACTACGCTGTCTTCACAATCAGAAGCAGCAAACCGTGTGGAATACAGATGGGCTTCCAGGTGATGAATTCCAATCGCTGTGATTCCAAGCCCATAGGCTAGGCTCTTGGCGAAATTCAGCCCTACTAACAACGAGCCGATCAGCCCCGGACCTTGGGTGTAGGCTATACCATCGATGTCTGTGTACGACAGATTCGATTCACGCAGAATCCCATCGACTAAAGGTGCGATACGTTCCGAATGGCAACGTGAAGCAACCTCGGGTACAACTCCCCCAAACCGGGCATGAAGATCGTCTTGACGGCTGGTGGCCTCAGCAACAATCCGGGCGCCGTCTTCAACCAATGCAACGCCCGTATCATCGCAGGACGTCTCAATTCCCAAGACGAGCAAGTCCGCCCCCTTCAAGCATGCCCCGGCGTGTTACGCGGGCTGAATTGAGATGTTGATAGGCACAATACAACTCTAAATCATAAAGTTCATCTTGATCATCGCCATTGCCATCCGCCTCCGTGAAAATCTCTTGCACGGTGACATCCTCTTCCGGCTCCGGCAGACGCAGATCTGTGGCAATCATCCGGCCCGGCAATTTCCCATAGAGCCCATCCAGACGGATCGCAACATGCTGCGCCGGTGTTACAGGAGCGAGTACATCCGGTAAAACACCTTTCATATCGTGAATGGAACGCTCCAACGGCGTGTAATACTTGGCGGTCGTCAGTTTCAGCTGGGCTCCTTCCAGGCTTTCAAGAGGGATTAAGGTCTGAACAGAACCTTTTCCGTAAGTACGCCCCTCTTTATCTGAAGGTCCGCCGCCCGATCCGACAATAATTCCTCGTTTCCAATCCTGCACACACCCCGCCACAATTTCCGAGGCACTGGCCGTATACTCATCGACCAAAACAGCTAGCAGGAAATCTCCCAATGGATCGTTCTCGGATGTGTAATTCTTAACCATACCCTGACGTGCGCGGTAGCTCACAATCAGTTTGTCTTTTTCGATAAAAAGATCGCAGACTTTGACGGCAACGTCCAAAAGGCCGCCAAAATTGCCCCGTAGATCCAGAACCAACCCGTCCATCCCCCTGTTCTGCAGTTCGGTGATTTTCCCGGCAAGTTCTTCGGCCGCATCCATCGTGAAATCTTCCAGACGAACATAACCCGTCCGCGTATCCAACATTTTCGCCGTATCTTTATTGATCGCATCCGGATGAATAAAGCCCCGCTTTACCGGAATTGTCAAAAATTCATGCTGCCCGCGCCGCGCAACCTTTAGATTTACAACCGTGCCGGAAGGGCCTTTGAGCCGTTTGGTGGCCTCAAACAGACTCATATTCAAAGTGCTCTCACCTTCAACCTCGATAATCCGGTCCTCGGTCTTTAGACCAGCGGCTTCCGCGGGCGTTCCGGGTAAAACCTGAGTAACCGTGAGCCAACCGCGCACCGATCCAATCTCAATACCCAGCCCTTGGAACTCACCTTGAGTCTGATCGTTAAACTCTTTGGCCTCATCCGGCTCCAAGTAAACGCTGTGTTTATCGAGCGAACTTACCATGCCTTTAATAGCAGCGGTAAACAGTTCTTCGGGAGACACACGGTCTTCGTCGACATAATTTATTTCGATTTCATGCATGACATCTTGCAGAAGTTTTGTCCCCTTTAACTTCCGGTCGAGCAGGTCTTGTGCCGATACAACTGTATGGACACCTAACACGAGACTGCCAAGAATCATGGCGGCAAAAACAGTCATCAACCATACCATTCGACGATTGGACTTCATGGTTTTGTCCCTTCTGACACTTCAAATGCTTTCAAATCGGATCCCAGCCACGGCATAGGATCGATGGCTTCGTTATTCTTACGAATCTCAAAATGAAGGATCGACCTTGCGGTCGCCCCCAGCGTTCGGGTTTCTTCGACCGCGCCTAAAAGCTGGCCCGCTTTGATGAGTTGATCCTGATGCAGTTCCTGAGAAACCACATTCCCATAGACGGTAACATAACCGTCGCCGTGATTCAGAGCCACAATATCTCCATATTCAGGAAGAAATCCCGTAAAGAGAACTTGTCCATCAGCGACTGCACGAACCGGCGCATCACCAGCGGTTTCAATATCCAGACCGAGAATTTGAATCGTAACTTCCGAATCGGGCAACTTATAGGGACCGAAACCGCGCAATATTTGACCGGTTACGGGCGGCGATAGACGGCCTTCCAGGTTGGTGAACGCTGTTCCCGGCACAAACGCCCCGCTCTTTACATTGCCGTGGCTGCGGCGCTCTTGCTTTTCGGTTTCACGCCGGTCAATTGTCCGCAATGCTTGATCTAAAGCACGCGCCCGATCCTGTAAACGTTTCAGTTCGGCGCTTATAACAATTTGCCGTTGAGTACGGTCGGCAAGTTTGCCGGTATCCTGCGTCAATCGCTCTTCAAGACTTTCTTTAATTGCCTGTTCATTGGGCATGTACTTGTTAATAATCCGCTGCTGATACTGCAAAGCAGCTTGCAGTAATTCATGAACAGTCCGTTCCTCTGCTTGGCGGCGGGTTAAATCTCCATAAACTTCACGGGCCATTGCCGTGGCATTCATATGTCGGCCGCGGCCAAGAATTTCGCTCTCGCCCAAACGTGGCTGAGCGGCAGAGAAACCCGCATTGAGGATTGCTAATTTTTGTTCTAGTTCGGTGCGTATTTCCGTTAACCGCTGTTTGAATTCATCTGATTCTTTGCGCGAACTTTCCAGATTGATTTCGTACCGCTGGAGTTGCACATCAATCCCGCCAAGGCTCTTATTCTTCTGCTCAACGGATGATTCCAAACGTTCCCGCTCACTCTGAAGACGCTGCAATTCTTTTTTGCGTTCGGCAATTTCACGATTAAGTTCACGTTCGCCATCGCCGGATTCAGCATGTAAACCGGCGGCGAACGCGAGAACCGCATAGACAGCGGCGTAAAATGAAGCACGGGACTTTTTTCGTATCATGAGAATCGGATGCTATTTCAAACTCGACTGGGAATCCTCGCCATCGGCCGCTAACGATTTCTTTGCTTCACCATATTTCCGGAGATCGTAGGATTTGTCGAAAACAAAGAGCAGCAAAATCGCCCCCGCAAATACAAAATAACCGGGAACCGTAAGTTCAGCTTTCAAACCTAAAGATGCTGCCCCTCCGCTATATAGACTCCGTGCAAGCCAATAGACAGCAATAACAGAAACCAAGCTCACAACGCCCCGTGTCCACCACATTCCATCGCGTAAAAATTCATCTTGCGCGGCATGCACAGCGGAGAAAGCCGCAAGACACGCCAAAACCGCGATAATGCATGAGAAATACCGCATACGGGCAAGTTGCTGCAAATAGACGCCTTCATCTTGTTCGCTGAGCGACAGTGGGATTAGTGCTTCTGACAGCAGTAAAACATCACGGATATCATCAAAATTTTGGACGATATTGTCCCGCCATTGTTCGACGGCACGAGCAGTCCGCTCTAAGACCGTCCAATCCGGCCAAATCTCTAGCAAAGCCACCGCACGTTCATTCCATAAGGCCTGCCATTGCTGGGCCAGACCGGGATCGCCGGTCCATTCCGGACAGTCCATCCGAAATTCGACATGGTCCACATCGTTCCTAGCCTCAAGACGTCCCACAAGCGCATCGATATGGCTTGAGGTTAGTCCAGGCACCGTCAGGGCCTGCAAGACAACCTGAGAGTCGGCCCAATCCTGTAATTGCGCCAAAGACTCGCTTTCCGATGTGCGGTCGGCACTTATACCTAAGGCGAGCAGCAGAAACGCCACGCTCGCTCCATAAAGCACACTTCGAAACATACACACTCCTTATGGGATGCCGGTTGATACTTGCGGTAGACAAGCCCGGCTGGATTCCGGAACACCCTAATTCAACCTTAAGTGGCTGGTAAAACTAGGGATATCGTATGCTTCCCGATAAAAATGGAAAGACAAAATCGTCCCCAAATCCGTGAATGTTCAAAAAAGATTGGCTGGGGCGCGCATTAACGCCGCGCTCTGCGTTAACGATTTTAACCGGCAAAACGTATCAGCACTTCGCCTCAAAATAACAAGAACCAATGAAAAAACGAGATGGGAGCCTAAGTCTGTTGCGCAGATTCACGGGCAGCCCCACACTTGCAGGCAAACGTGATTGTACGTGCATCATTGAATGGCGCCGTTTGGCTGCTAGGTTTCATGTTCTTTCACTGCTCTCTATGAGGAGATTGGGATCATGCGTAGGACCCACTATTGCGGCGATTTGCGCCGCGCAAATATCGGCTCCACCGTCCGCTTGGATGGTTGGGTATGGCATTGGCGGGATCACGGCGGGATCGTTTTTATCGACCTGCGTGACCGTACAGGACACTCACAACTGGTATTCGATCCGGATATTGATGCCAATCTCCACCAAATCAGCAACCGGCTGCGAAGCGAAGATGTCATCGGTATCACCGGCACAGTGCGTGAACGGCCTGAAGGAACAATCAATCCGGACATTCCCACCGGTGAGATTGAAATCGTGGTCTCGGAATTGATCGTTCACTCGAAATCCAAAACACCACCCATGGAAATCGAAGATCACGTCAATATCAACGAGGATATTCGTTTGCAACGGCGTTATATCGATATGCGCCGTCCGGCCATGCGTAACCGCATCATGGACCGCAGCAAAATAACCATGATTGTGCGCAGATTTTTCGATGAAGAGGGATTCCTTGAAATCGAAACCCCGATCCTGGGCAAAGCCACGCCGGAAGGTGCGCGTGACTACCTTGTCCCCAGCCGGGTCAATCCCGGTGAGTTTTTTGCGCTTCCTCAATCGCCGCAGATCTACAAACAGCTTTTTATGGTGGCTGGTCTTGACCGCTATTTCCAACTCGCGCGCTGCATGCGCGATGAGGATCTTCGCGCTGATCGCCAGCCGGAATTTACCCAAATCGACTGCGAACTTTCCTTTATTACACCCGAAGATATTTACGAAATCTTCGAAAAGATGGCCGCCAGAATTTGGAAAGACTTTTTAGATATCGAATTACCGCGGCCTTTCCCCCGTCTTTCCTATGAAGAAGCCATGGAACGTTACGGCTCCGATAAACCGGATACGCGTTTTGAAATGGAGCTGGTGGATGTAACCGATATCGCCAAAGCCAGCGAGTTCAAAGTATTTTGTTCCGTGGCGGAGTCAGGCGGAGCGATCAAAGGCATCAACTGCAAAGGCGGCGCGGAAATCTCCCGCACGAAAATCGATGGACTGACAAAAAACGTCGGCGTCTATGGCGCCAAAGGCCTGGCTTGGATGAAAGTCAGCGATGCCGGTCTTGAATCGAACATCGTCAAATTCTTCTCGGTAGAACAACAAAAAGAATTGCTCAAACGTTTTGCAGCGGAACCGGGCGACTTATTGCTGTTTGTGGCCGACCAAAAGAAAGTCGTCTATGCCGCACTGGGTTGGCTGCGTTGCCATCTCGCAGCGGAGCGTGGTTTGATTGACAAAAACAAATGGAGTTTCCTTTGGGTTGTCGATTTCCCCATGTTCGAACCGGATGAAAAAGGCAATCCGACTCCGCTTCACCATCCGTTCACATCACCTCATGAAGACGACCTCGACAAGCTGGAAAGCGATCCGCTCAGCATGCGTTCCTGGGCATACGATATGGTCTTGAACGGATTTGAAATCGGAGGTGGCTCAATCCGTATCCACCGTTCGGATGTGCAAAAACGCGTCTTTAATGCGCTCGGCATATCCGATGAAGATGCAGCACTTAAATTCGGCTTCCTGTTAGAAGCCCTGCAGTACGGCGCACCGCCACACGGCGGCATTGCTTTCGGATTTGATAGAATCGTTATGCTGCTAACCGGACAAGATAATATTCGTGAAGTGATTCCCTTCCCGAAAACCCAGAACGCCCGCGATCTTATGTCCGGCGCGCCTACACCAGTGGATGAAGAACAACTACGCGAAGCAGCCATCCGCTTAAGACTGTAATTGAGTGGTTTTGAAAAATATTGATCCGGCAAAAAAGGGCGGTGTTAAAAAACGCCGCCCTTCTCTTTTTTAGTATTTTAAAATTGAGTCAACCGCAGTTCAGCGTAAAAGACTCTCCCTGCATTCTACATACTCAACGCTCAGAGTACTTCTCCCACTCCTTCACCTCGGCGGGCTCCGTCAGGTCGCTAATATCCCAAATCATTACCCGGCCCCCGCCGGTGGTTAATACCTTGGTTCCGTCAGGGGAGAAGTCTACGGAACTTCCACTTCCTGGGAATTCGAATGAACGCAATTCTTCCCCTGTTTCTGCATCGAACAGCAATGCCGTATTTTCGAGTTGGAGATATCCCCAATAGTCCATCCCCAATAGTACCATGCTTGCATCAGGCGAAACCGCCGCGGTAATGCACCAGTCGTCTACGTAGCTTTTATATTGGTCATCGTCTACATTCGACAATTTAACGTGATACTCATATCCCCATGTAAGTATTTTTTTGCTATTATCCGATATGGCAGCTCCAAAAAGATAATGGCCCCCTGTACGAATATACCTCATTTGTTCGAGTGTGGTTGTGGAGTAAACTCCCAGTGTAGTGTCTGACCACTCGTCTGCTCCTATTATGAAAAACTTTCCATCCTGCGAAAATTCTGTGGCCACAATTCTATCAAGTCCGATAAATTCGTATTCTTGAATACGCTCCCCGGTAGTCGCATTAAATAGAAAAACTGTCGCGGGATAATGAACTGCTCCGATGAGAACCATGGAATTGTCTGGTGAGATGGCGGTCGTCGAAATGATAAACGGACTTTCATAAGTCTGTAAAAGATTACCGGTTTTAATTTCACGCATTTCAAGTGTAAGCCCATTTCCCACCAATATGGCTTCCCCATCTAACGTCAGCGCAATAGCCCCAGCTCCCGGCACGGAGCGAAGCAATTCCCCGGTAGTCGCATCCCAAAATAGAATTTCTTCAAAACAAGTCACGACTTCTTTGCCATCCGGCGTAAACTTTGCATAGCCGGTATCCTTCTGCAGAATACCTTGACCGATCTCCAATATCGGTTGCGGTGGTTCATCTTGAGACCAAGCCGAAGTGGATAGTAATAAAATGAGACAGAAAAGATATTGAGAATTGGTGATCAATAACGATGTACGAGATTTGAGGATAGAATTAATTTTCATAGTACCCTCCTAAGGGAGAACATCTGTAATCTAAATTATCATATAGGAGGGGTGTTTGACAATAAAAAATCTCAAACACGAATATGGAAGGCATCATTTCGCCAATTGAGGAAAAAGATCACAGTAGATATGCAAAATTCACCGGATTTTCATACGTGCCAATTGCACAAAAAAGGGCGGGTGATAACTTCACCCGCCTTTATCTTTTTTGGGGTTATTTCAAAACCGATTTATGAAGCCGCGACGGTTGAGCTGTCATGATCCTCGCTCAACCGGCGGGTTTGGCGGCGTACGATATGTTTGAATGTCTGCCAAGTAGCCCGGGGACGGCCAAGAACCCGTTTGAAGTGGTGGGCGCTCTTAAAGGGCCGGAAGAGTTTATGCCAATCCCACTCGTTATAAGCCATCTTTAGTGCATTTTCCAAATCTTCGGGGCTTAGCTCTTCGGTACACACCACAGCCGTATTGCTGCCGTCGTATTGGTTATAGTCATCGGTCAGCAGATGCCCCGCTTCCACCATCTGTTTGTAGAAACGAGATCCCGGATAGGGAGTCATAATCGAAAACTGTACGGTTTCCGGATCCAGACGTTTGGCGAAGTCGATGGTCTGCCTAACAGTCTTCCAGGTTTCACCCGGCAATCCGAATGAGAATGTAAGATGCTGCCGGATTCCCAGCTCGCGGGTAATCGCGACGGTCGCTTCCACTTTGCTTAAATCCAAACCTTTATCCGCCGCATCCACAAGTTCCTGGCTGGCCGATTCCACTCCATACTTAATTCCAATTAATCCGGAGTCGCGCATCGCCATAAGTGTTTCTCGGTCCGATGTATCCGCGCGGCACATCGCCGCCCAAGGCAGATGGATATTCCGCCGTTGAAGTTCTTCGCAAATTTTAAGAATACGTTTTTTGCCGATATTGAACGTGTCGTCATCAAAATAGAACGACCGGAATCCCCACTCTTTTACGCAATATTCGATCTCATCCACAATGTCGATAGAGTCGCGGGTACGATAGGTATTATTGCCGTACATCAATTGAGGCCATGCACAGAAATTACACCGGAACGGACACCCACGGCTGGCCCACATTTGCAAACTGGGTTCGGGGATGCCTCCGGGAAGATCGTAATAGTTATGCATGGGGAGATGTTTGCGCGCAGGCCACGGTAACTCATCCAGGCTCTTGATGCTTTCAGCGCGGGGATTAATTCGGCCCGAACCATCAGGAAGCCGGAGACCGATGCCGTGCATTTCAGAAACATCTTCACCGGCATCAAGGGCTCTGACCAAACCAAGCAAGGTCACGTCATATTCGCCTTGCAGCACAAAATCGACATCCAAGCATTTTTCGAGAAACGCCGGTTCATGCATCTCCACATGAGGTCCGGCAAATGCAATCCGGCAACCGGGGCACCCCGCTTTGATTGCCCGGGCCTGGCGCAGGTCAACATCCAAGGAAGCGGTCGATACTTCCAACACAACCAAATCCGGCCCAAAGTCCACGGCGCGTTTGATAAACACATCTTCTAAGATGCGTTCGGCGATCCCATCAATCAAACAACACGCATAGCCATCGCGCTCCAACAAAGCTGTGGCATATCCCAAATAAAAGGGAAATGGCATATACCGGGAGCATTCTTCCTCGAAATGGGGCCACCGTGAACCTGCACGTACACCATAAAAGCCGGGGCGGCTCCAGGGTCCGTTTCCTAGAAAAATCTTCATCAATTCATCTCTCCCGCCGCCGAAAGCAGGCAGCGCCCACGGAGTCTACGAAATCATCAGGCCAATGCCAAGAAGCCTAATAAGCACTGGCAACAGCCAGAGTAGGAGGGGAGCCACCCCCACCAGCAGAGCCTTGCCGACAGAAAGCCGTTGGGCGATCTGCAAGCCGCGTACGTTGAGGGCAATCGAAGCCAGAACCGAGACTAACGCTCCGACAACCGGCACGAGCAATAAAATCCGCCCGGCCATGGCGTAACAGCGGACCTGCAGCGTCACCATAAAGTCCTTCCGGACATCATTAGGATCGGCATCGCGGCGCTCACGCATCCGATGCAAAAGAAACTGTTGAACAAAAGAACCCGCCAATACTTCAAAAAGAATGAATTGAATGGGAATCACAATCAGCAAGGCATAAAAGGTCCCCATTGTGTCAAATTCTGTTGGCATAGATTCAAGCAGCTTGGTATAGAATTGTTGGAAAGCGGGAGGGAGCTGGTTCTGTGTTTCAGCCCATTTCGAATAGAAAGGCAAAAACCAGAACGCAATCGCCGCATTCAACAAATGACCGGGAATCATGAAAAAGAGCAGCAAAATCGTGAATTTTAGTGGTCTTTCAGGCTTTTCTTCGTCGTTTATCTTTGAAAAAAAGGACCTCGGATAGCGGAAGATCGCCCAGAGCGTCGCTAAAAAAGCCCGAACCAGACCAATCCTGGATAATGCCTGCCAGGGAATCTGACCGGAAACCGGAGACTGGCCTTCGCCATCCTCAGCCTGCTCAGTCCCTTCTGCATCGCCGGGTTGGATTCCAATTAGACCGCGCCAACACGGCTCACAAAAAAATTCCCCTTCCACCAACAATCCATCTCCATCTGGAAAGGAACCATGGCATTCACAGCAGGCTATGGTGGACCTTGATTCGTCACTCACAAACAGTCTCCTCTTCGGGGAGGATACGTACCCGGCGGCCGTGGACTTCCAGCCGCCCTTGGGCAAATAGCCGGATCGCCTCCGGGTAAAGCTCACGTTCACAGGCCTGAACGCGGTCAGCAAGCGTCTCGGCGGTATCGTCAAACATCACTTCGACTGGCTTCTGCAAAATGATGGGCCCCGTATCGTAAGCCGTATCGATAAAATGAACGGTCGCTCCTGTATATCGTACACCATATTCCAGCACAGCTTCATGAACATGGTGGCCATAAAATCCTTTTCCACAAAACGAGGGGATTAATGCCGGATGGACATTCATTACACGTTGGGCATAGTCAGACGGAGGAATAAAAAGAGACATAAACCCTGCCAATACAATAAGATCCGGCTTGTATCGATTCAACACCGCTGCACAATCGCGATTGAAATCCTCCCACTTCGCTCCTTTTCGAGGGACGATTTCCGTCGGGATTCCGGCCTTTTTAGCCCGTTCTAATCCAAAAGCGTCTTTCCGGCTTGATAAAACAAAAGAGAATTCAACAGGCAAACGGCCCGCCTGCTGTAAATCGATCAAGTTCTGCAGTGATGTACCGCTGCCTGATAACAGAACTCCAAGTGAGATTGTTTTTCCTGACATAGTGATTGCCTCACCTGAGTATAGACCAAGACCGGCAATTCGATATCCCTAAGGCATTGATTGCACAGTGCGGCTGGAAACATCGGTAATTCGCATTAGATCATCCGAATCTTGAAGCGCATAGAGACTGCGTTTTACGGGTCTTTCACCGAGCAATACAGTCAAACGCTCTATCTGCTCGGGACTGTTTCGCTCCAAACGCGAGCCGATTAATAGGACATCAATGCCAAGTTTTCTCAGTTCACCCAGCACACGTTCGCGTCCGCCCTCTTCAAGCCAAACATCCAGCACGGAATCGAAAAAGACATCCGGGAAAATCACTTGATGGGGCAGGTGGAATGGATAGCCCATCCGGTAAGCAAAAATACGTGTGTCTGCAGGTAATTTCGCAATCTCGGCGGCAAAGGGAAGATCCTCGGGATCGATTGTGCCTTGCGCTATAAGCTCTTGGTTATAGGCATTCAGGCATACTGCCACCTGCCCATGCCAATCGATGCCCGGGTTGATGACGTAGTAATACTTTGATTGCAGTGTCGTTAAAAGCGGCACAAGCAACGCGACAAAGTACAGCCACCGAAAACGAACATACTTCTGCGCAAGAAGCACGATGGCAATACTGCAAAGAACGGCCAAAACCGGATGCGTTACCGAAAGCAACCGTTCCGCATTCAGCCCCGTCATAAATGTACTGGCTATGAGTATCAACAGCATCCCGGCCCATAGGTAAATCCGCCGCCAAAGCACCAATACCAAAAGAAAAAATGCGAACGGCGCCATGCAATACAACACATCGGCATTCGCAACCAAGTTTTGTAGTAAACCTGTGTACTCGCGATACCAATTGAGAAGGCTTGAAGATTCGAGTGGAGCAATATGATGGTTCTCCAGCATGACCAAAGCCGCCTGGTGGTGAAGACCGTCAGATAAGAAAACATCCTCAAGAAAGGGATAAAACGGATTTCCACGCCTAAACCAATTGGCAATCCACCAAGGGAAGAGCCATAAGACAACACCCACACCATAGAGAAACGGCAAATAAGCCTTTCTCCAATCCCGATGTTTAAGGAATTGAAATAGAAGCAGGAAAAAACAAGGCACAAGTCCGAAAAGAACTGCATTCAATTTCGTTGAACATGCCGCGCCCATAAAAACGACGGAATAAAAAAAGCGGCGTTTACGTCTGGTATCAAACCAGCGCCAAAGTTCCGTATAGCCGAGAAAAACAAAAAGCGCGACATAGAATTGTACATTGGCAATAACGGGAAGCGGCCACCATGTTATTCCGGCGGTTAACACAGCAGCCAGAATACCCGCGCGGCGTCCGGCATGACGGGCAGCCGAAGCATACACCCCAAAAAGCAACGGTAAGATTGGAAATACTGAATACAACCGTGCATGTACATCCGCATGCCAAGGATCATCCAGCCACAGGACAACAACATAAGGCAGGTGCGAAAACATGGGATAATGGGAGGGAACATTAAACGGAACGTCCGCTAAGCGGCCTTGCAGCAGCCAATACTTGGGAACATTTAGGTGGTACCAGAGTGAATCAACAAAAGTCTCAGGCCCCAGCGATGACCAAAAGTAAATCCCGGGAAGCATTACGGCGGGAAGAATTAGAAGTTTGTGCTTCTTAAATACATGCCATCCCTGCCAAAATAGACCGCGAAAATTCCGAAATTGAAAAACAAAAACAAACGCAAGAATAAGGAATAAAACCCCAAAAACAAACGAACCATAACCGACCGTTAAACCAGCCAAACCAATAAATAAAGCCGTGACAATAACGCCTGTCCCAAATGCAGCGGCGGCTCGATAGGCACTGCTTTCGTCCTGCAAATCTTCTCGCAGAACAGCATATCCAATTGACCAAATACCGCCCAAAAACGCTAAAATGTCAAACGGAAAGAACATGGTTTTAAAACGTAAATCGTCTTTCTTTTATCTGTTCACAGAAAGAACATATTAGAATACTTATAGTAACCCCGCATTGCTGTAATGCCGCACATTCAATTCAAAGTCCCCTCTGTCATAATAGAAATACGTATTTTAAAAAATAAATGTGACTTGAACTTGAGTTGCTCATATAATACGCGCAATCGTAATACTGAGTGTGTGCTGCGATAAAAAGTTATCCGTCACACGGACGCGGACCTCGATAGGTATATGGCGGTCAAGGAACGCCTATTTTCGATGCCCAAGGCTGTGTGACGGTTTTATTTTGTCACAAAAATGATCTGATGTATTCCTGCTTACTTGGAAGTGCGATCATCACCCCGTTACAGGATTCAACGTACGCCCAAAATCTGAACGACAATATCGCGGGTACGCGACCGATTGTCGAAATCAACCAAAATAATTTGCTGCCATGTTCCCAAAATCAACCGGCCATCCTCAAAGGGAACAACCAATGAAGGCCCCAAAAGCGAAGCCCGAACATGACTGTGGCCATTCCCATCATGCCAAGTATCGTCATGGTGATAGCGAATATTTCGAGGAGCAATACGTTCCATGGCTTCCGGAAAATCCTGCTGAAGTCCCGGCTCGTACTCAATTGTAGTAATACCGGCTGTTGCTCCGGGCGCAAAAACACAGCATTGCCCTTCCAGGATGCCTGATTCGGAAAGGATACGTTGGGTTTGATTGGTAATATCGGTGATATGGCCGTTACCTTGGCTGGTCACACGTATTCGGGCGGTATGTGCGCACGGCCCAGGTGATGAAGATTCGCGTGTCACCGCACGCCTCCCACAGCACCTAAATCATAATAACCGTAAATCGTTTCAATATCGCCGCCAATGCGCAACCAATCGGGATTCTGCTTCCCCGATAGAAGTTTTTCTTTAGGAGCCTGCATAACCATCTTGAGATGCATTCGTTGAGATAAATCGTCTCCATTCGCAACAACAGGCAACTGTGTACTCCCGATTGTGCCGTGCAAAGAAGTCGCATCACTTATAGTCCTGTTGCTTTTCGAAGTCGCACAGGCGCCAACAAAAAAACTAAGAACACAGATCGAAACACAAAAGACAATTACCGAACGGCAAAAAGGCAGTTCCTTCCATGGCTTTCCAAAAAACATGCTCATCCTCCACGGACAATCGAAACAATCAAGCGCTCGACTTATGAGCCGGTAATATCGAAACCACTCAACCTAAGGTGTGGGGGAACTTGATACGACACCTACGCTAGGGTACGCGGGTTCGCCTTGATCGTCTATGACGTAATGGCCATTTCCGGGACAGCTGCCGCAACAGAAACCAAGAATCCCCTCCTGACACCGGCCACAACCGTGGTAACGTGCATAAAACCAATGCATCGAATGAGAACTAGGTTGTACGGAGTATGCACTCATGCCAATGAAATACGCAATTTGCAATGAAACGTTCAAAGACTGGGCCTGGGATAAGACCTGCAAAGCGGCCGCAACGCTCGGGTATACAGGCCTGGAAGTCGCGCCTTTCACGTTGGCTGAATCGGCGGCGGATGTCCCCGCAGACAAGCGGGCGGAATGCAAAAAGATCGCCGAAGACTGCGGCCTGACCATCATTGGCTTACATTGGCTTTTCGTTTCTCCTCCGGGGCTTTATCTCAACCACCCGGATGACGCGATTCGTGCAAAAACCGTGGATTACCTTCACGCTCTAGTCGATCTGTGCGGCGATCTTGGCGGCGAACTGATGGTGCTGGGATCCCCCAAGCAACGCGATCATATACCGGAATGCAGTTTCCGGGACACATTCCTGCGTGCGGCCGACACGCTCTCAAAAGTTATGGACCACTGCGCCGAACGCGGCGTGACAATCTGTTTCGAGCCCCTTACTCCGGCCGAAACCAATTTCATCAACCGGGCCGATGAGGGTGTGGCATTAATCAAAGAAGTCAATCATCCCAACTTGAGCCTGCACCTCGATACCAAAGCCATGTACGGCGGCGAAATAATGGATATCCCTGATGTCATCCGCGCCTATAAAGACTGGGTGCATCACATCCACTGCAACGATCCCAACTTGCTCGGTCCCGGTATGGGCGATCTGCAATACGAGTCCATCGCAGAAGCCATCAAAGAGATTGGGTATAACCGTTGGCTTTCGGTCGAAGTCTTCAATTACAAGCCGGGCGCCGAAAACATCGGCAGGCAAAGCCTTGAATATCTGAAAAAGATGTTCGGCGAAGCATAGCCAAAGACAAAATACGCGGAATTACGGCTTTTTGCATCAAGGCTACAACAAAGAATAGCATAGAAACCACAATGGTTTTTCGGCTATAATTGTTTTGCGACTTTGTCCGAGAGACACTCATGCGCAAAAGCAAATCTGCGTTTACCTTGATTGAACTCCTTATCGTCGTAGCCATTATTGGTATTCTTGCGGCAATTGCTGTACCCAATTTTCTCAACGCGCGTATCCGGGCACAGATAGCCCGTGTCCGGGCTGATTTCAGTACGGCGGCCTTGGCCTCGGAATCCTATCTCATCGACAACGGAACCTACCCCTACACCATCAATACCGAAGGACAGGGATACACCGCATGCGGAAGACACAAGCCTTTCACAACACCAATTGCCTATTTTGCCTCCGGTTTAATCGATCCGTTCGGTGATCCGGGACCGGAGGTAGGACTGGGCAGAGAGAATGATTATACGTGTTACGATTACTTCTTCGGGAAACCGGGCGATACTTATTACGATTATTGGCTTCAGAATGAGCACTATTTAATACGCCAAGGTATGGAAGTCCGTTGGCAAATAACATCGCAGGGCCCCGATTTGTATATTCACACCATGGTCCCTTACGATCAGAGCAATGGATTGCGCAGTCCCGGCGACATCAAACGATTTGGGCCGGGCGACGTTCACGTCGGCTATTAGTCAATAAGTTTTATGGCGCGCAAGACTCTAAGTATCTGATGTGAATTATTTCCACCATTCTTCGTTCGCGGTTTTCTCGTCAATAAACCCATGGTATCGGCCCGACCAATACGCGGTTAGATAACCATTCCCGCCGATCTCAGCCCGCTCAGTTCCATCCTGCTGCAGAATAAGAGCCGTGTCCTGCCATGTTTTCCCATGGTCCCGGCTCACATAGAGTCCCGCGGGCGTTCCCGCATAAAGATCGTTGACGGCCCGCGGCATAGAAATAGCCTGGACAAGCGGAATATCCAATCCTTCATTGCTTTGGGTCCAGTTTTCACCGGCATCCTCAGTGATCGCGACGGCCGATTCCATCTGCCCATACCATCGTTTGGGATTTTCATGATCCACACAGATATCGGTAATGCGAAACTCACGCATTATGCCAAAATTACGCATCAACTCTTCTCGGGGCATATTAGCCGTTTTGCCTGTGCCATTTGCCCATTCAGCCAAAGGCTGTAATTGCCGCAAAACCGGTATCCATGTCTCCCCACCATCTTCGCTCACGCTGATAAACGGAATTCGTTCACCACGAGAATCGATCTGCACAGCCCGGAACAAACGATCCGGTGTTGTCGCATCCACGCGCAGCCAAAGCGGTTGCCCGCCGACCGGATCAAAGTCACCGAAACCACGCGGGCGTTGCATTCGTTCCGGCGCCTGCCACTCACTTTCACCTTCCTGTTTCTTATAAAGCCCGTCACGGCTCAACATATAAATCGTTGCCTTATCGCCGCGTGGATCGACAGCAAAAACAGAGCCCGGCTGTGCCGTTTCCGTCAGAACCATCCATCCTGTTCCCATATTCCGCTCACCGAAATCGGCGCTTTTATAAATCCCATTCGGTCCCACGGCATAGCAAACATGAGAATTCTCCGGATCCAACCACAAGCGTTCTGTAGACGCCGAATACACCTGGGGCCATGATCGCCCGCCATCCAACGAGCGATAAATACCATTGGATGAAGCGGCAAATACAATCCATGAATAATCAGGAGAAAAAAGGAAATCTTTTACACCCGAAAGCCCATCGATCTTCTGCCAAATTTCACCTTGGGTCACACTCCAATAGGCCCGCCCACTAGTATCAGCAGCAAACTGCACATATGGATCCAATGGAGATATCTCTACCGCCGAGACAATACGGCTGGTCCAACCATCCAAAGCAAAGGGGCTGCCTTTCCATTCATATTCGTTGTCTGACCGGCGCTCATACACCGGCAGAGGTTCTTTGGCCTCTTTGCGTCCGTTATGTGTCACGAACTCAATATCCGTTCGGATGCTATTCATCTGCGGTTGAAAGATCCGGCATGTCGGGAATGTCTGCAAATTCCAAATGGAACCTTCAGGATCCCCGTACTCACCACCCAAAACGGCACGGTAGACAAAATTGAACCAGGATTGTTTTTCGCCTTTATGCGCTTCCCACGAATCTTTTACGCACTTACGGTAAAACCGCAATAAATCGGGGTCTTTTTCGATAAGATTGAGAAGATAAAGATCGCCCAGCAAATGATCGGTATCGTCATAATTGCCCCGGGCCGATCCCATAATGCTTTTCTCGGTTCGTTTTGGATCACGATACCCAAGCCGGTCCACCCATTTTTCATATAGACGTTCGACTTTTTTATTCCCCGTGATCAGGGCTGCAATTTTGAGGCCGGTCGTGGCCATAAGAGAGCCACCCGAGGGCTCCGTTGTGCCCTCCATGCCACGCCAGCCACCGATTAACACAGTGCTTTCACGAATCCCGTCATCGTGCATAACCTGCATATCGTTTTTGAGATGAGCCCACTCGGACATATCCCGCACGATCTCACGGATAGCACCTTTTTGCGCATCGTCGGCAGCGACAAAATAGTAAATACCCAGGCCGCGAAAAACGTGATCATAATTATGATGGCTCGGCCCACCGCGATAACGCAGATAGCTGAATTCGCCTTTTCCTTGCTTCCAGAGATCCCGCGTATCCGCTCCGGCGCGCTCTTCATAAGAAATACCATGCCCCAGAGCCACACCTCGGGCCAAGAATCCCGGTTGTCCGCTGACCAATGTCAGAATACGTAGAGAATGGATGATTTCATTCGCCCGTTCGTATGCGGCCTTATATTCGGGATGATCCGTGCCCAATGAATCACGCAAAAACGCCACACGGAACGCCGCGCCGGTTAACAAACATCCTGTCCATGAACTCGTATGAGCCACATTCGAGTCGCCGCTTGTTCCGTGGTCGAATGTCCATCCCGGCGGAAGTTCGCCTGTTTCCACCAAAGTTTTCCAGCCACCCAATGCCGGATCGACATAATGCCGGGGTGGGAACAAAACCACAGATGACGGATAGGAACCAACGATGTTATGTCTCTCCGCGGCATCCTCCTCAAATTGCATCGCTTTCTCATGCAAGGTTTTCTTCCAGCTGCCACGGTCGCGATACGCATAACATTCAACGAGAAAACACATGAAAAACACAGAAAATAACAAGGTAAATGTAGTTGTGCGGATTTTCATCATCAGTCTTTGGCTCCTCAGTCTCAGACATTGTCAGGGCGATGGTAACATATCCGGCGATTGCCCGGGAAAAATAATTGGAAATTGAGTGAAAAGTTCACGGCCACTTACAGCGCATGCCGGGAGCCGTTAAAATGCAGATGCTCGTTAAAAGAATGCCCCCAAAAGGAGAATGTTTTATGAATCAGTCCACCGGCTCATCAAAATCATCGTCCACATTTAGCGACATCCGGCAAATCAGCCGGCGGGCGTTTCTTTACCGGGGCGGGCTGTTTCTCACGGCCTCCGGCACAGGGATTCTTACCGCATCTCAACTTGCGGCACAAGATCAAACAGAGCCGGAACTCTGTTTCGGTGTAATGACCGACATCCACCATGCCGATAAAGAACACGCGGGAACACGCTATTACCGTGAAAGTATCCGTAAAGTGAATGAAGGCATCGATCAGTTTAATAATGCCGGTTGCAGATTCCTTATCACGCTGGGCGATGTTGTCGATGCTGCAGAAAAAGTCGAAACCGAAATCGGCTATCTTAAAACCATCGATGCCGAACTCGCTCGCTTCAAAGGAGACCGGCATTTTGCGATAGGCAATCATTGTGTCTACACGCTCACAAAAGAACAATTCATCGAGAACTGCGCCGCGCGGGCTCCTTATTATTCCTTCGATGCAGGTGGATTCCATTTTCTCGTTTTGGATGCCTGTTTCCGGGCCGATGGCGTGGCTTATGGCGCAAGAAATTACGAGTGGACCGATACCGATATCCCCGACATTGAAAAAGAATGGATCAAGGCCGATTTAGATAGAACCGATAAGCCTTCCATCTGCTTCGTTCACCAGCATCTGGATTTGCCTGTCGGGAATCATTACGCCATCAAAACCTCTCCCGAAGTCCGCGCCATTCTCGAAAAGTCGGGAAAAGTCTTGGCTGTTCTTCAGGGCCACTCACACAAAAACGATCTAAAGGAAATTAACGGCATCCACTACTGCACATTCGCTGCGGTTATAGAAGGATCCGGCGAAGAGAATAACGCTTATGGTATTGTGGAACTCTATCCGAACGGGAATATCAATGTTAAAGGATTCAAAAAACAGGAGAGCCACAAGTTAAGCGCTTAATTCTTTTGACCATCCAATAGCGGTCAGCTCTACAATTAGCCTTCCGTCAATTGCAACAAGATTTCCCTGTACCGGCAAAACCGCTCGAACGGAATATAGGCGCGAACCGTATCATCTAAACCCGGGATATACCGCCCGGAATCAAGTATTTGAGGTATCTTGGATTCGAGTTCCCGGCGGATTCCATCTTCATTCTTCAACAAAGTCGCGTTATCCAATCCGCCCATTAATGCCAATTGGGGGCCATATTCTTTCCGGACCTGACGATAGTCGATCCCAGCCGCACAGGCTTGATCAACAAAAAGGCCATTCAATCCACCATCCAGCCATAAAGGAATAAGTTTATGAATCCTGCCCGATGACCAAACAAAGCGGTGTTTGACACCATATTTCTCAAGTCTTTCGCAGACACGCCGGTAACACGGCAATAGATAGCGACGTGCCATCTGTGGTGAGATAACAGGTCCCTGATTGGAAGCGACAGGTTCATAAAGAATCGCATAATCGACGATAATCCGTCCGCAAACCTTATCGATCATTCGTTCCAAATAATCCGTATATTGATCCAAAACAGACTGCGCCCGTTTGGGTTCATCAATTAAAAAAAGCAATACCGGGACGATGCTTGCGGCGTTCCGTACGCCAAAAATCTGAAACATACCTTCATGCCAGGGCTCGAAGCTGATTAAGTGTTCGCGCTGAGCAACCGCCAGGCACCAGGCGTCCCAATCATCGGGAAAACGCCGCGAATCCTCGGCGTCATACCACTCGGGGATACGTTGCCAAATCGTTCGAGGATCGTCAGGTGGATCGAATTTACGCATCTGCACCGGCACCGATTCATGCCGGTCAAGACAGAACAATTCTTCGGGCGGTGAATCGCCTACATGCCCCTGCTCGCGCCACAAATCGATTGTATCGGGTGCGAATTTCGATTCAATACGCGGTACACGGTCAACCGATTGACCGTTCAGATATGCATGAAAGCGTTGCCGAACGTTCATTTTCTCCACATAAAAGAATTTACGTTTAGTCCAAAATCTCACCACTGGGATCGATGCGGTGGATTTCACCCAAATCAAGTTCACGGATTCCGGCTTCGATCTTTTCTAAATCCCCCACAATCACCCAGGTCAACTGTTCGGGATGAATCGTCTGCTTGGTGACATCGGTCAATTCCGGCAGTGTCAGTGCACGCACCTTGCCTGCATACGTTTGATAATAATCATCGGGCAAGCCATAACGGACAATGTTCGTAAGCGAGCCGCCGACCGAACGAATGGTTTCCCAACGTCCGGTGAGCTGCAAAGTCTGTTTTTTTGTAACTTTTTCTAATTCATCCTCAGTTGGCGGCCTATCGCCGGTAATCGAATCCAGTTCTTTCCGGATTTCAATCATGGTCTCTTTTGTTTTATCGCTTTGAACCGAGGTCGAAACATAAAACGGACGTTGTCCGCGCGCGCCGATCATTCCGCTACGCGCGCCATACGTCCAATGCTTGTCTTCGCGCAGGTTCATATTGATTCGCGAAGTGAATGAACCTCCCAAAATCGTATTCATCGTCTCAATGGCGATTTCATCAGGATTGGATTCCGGCGGTATCACATGACCGGCACGAATAACCGATTGCAAAGCATCGGGACGATCCATGAGATAAACAACGGCTTTTGCGGGACGTTCCACATGACCGATATTTTTCTGCGGAACATCACCCGGTTCCCAATCCGAGAAGGCCGATTCAATTTTGGGGATGATTTCATCCATAGATGTATCCCCGACCACAATTAGCGTCGCATGGTTGGGTTTAAACCAAGTATCTTTAAACTTCTGCAAATCTTCCCGGGTCATGGCCGAAACCGACTCTTCCGTTCCACTCCCACTTAATGGATTGCTATAGGCGTGGCCTTCACCGTAGAGAAGTTTCGGGAAAACACGGGAAGCCATACCGTTCGGATCGGACATTTCCCGCTGAATACCTGCCAGCTGCTCCTTTTGTAAACGCTTAAACTCCTTTTCCGGAAAAACAGGATTCAACACAACATCCGCATAGATATCTAATGCATCATCCAAAGCCGTCTTTAAGGTGGAAAGACTAACACTTGAAGCATCCAAATCGGAACCTGCATCGATAGATGCACCCAACATTGATAATTCTTCGCTGATTTCCAATGAATCGCGTTTCTTTGTACCTTCATCCAACATGCTCATGGCCAGGCTGGCAACACCGGGTACTAAGAATTGATCGGCGGCATAACCGGCATCCAATACCAGATTGAAATTGACAATCGGAACCGAATGGCGTTCGGCAACGATAACTTTCAATCCGTTCGAAAGCGTGGTTCTCTCAAAATCAGGGAATCGCGCTTCAGGAGGTTCGGCAGGACTCGGCAGCTGCGAACGGTCAACGGTTGCCTGTTGTGTTGTGTACTCGGCAAATGGATGCACTTCTAAAATAAAGACTCCGTCATCGAGCCATGTTTGCGCCGTCCGCTGCAAATCTTTGCGAGTTGCATTTTGGATACGTCCCAGCACCGTTTTGTAATAAGCGGGATCGCCTCCATAGACTTCATTCCGTGCCAGAATGTCTGATTTCCCGCCAAATCCACCAATCCGCTCAATTCCGCGCACGAAACCGGAAATGGCCTGTGTTTTTACACGCTCCAGTTCTTTTTCCGATGCTCCCTTACGCAGAAATAGCGCCAATTCTTCATCAATCGCCTGCTCGACAGCCTTAAGGTCTTCACCCGGCTTGGCCGTGGCCTCAATGGTGAATTGACCGGCGATTTCGCGGTCGTACACATAGGCGGATACATCAGTCGCGATTTGATCTTGATAGACAAGCCGCTTATAAAGCCGGGATGTTTTGCCGGAAGCCAATATATCGGAAGCCAATCCCAGATAGTCGGATTCTTCGGTGCCCCATTCCGGAACGTTCCACACCTTATAAATGCGGGCTTGTGGGACTCGGTCTGAAGTAATTTGGCGATGGGTGCCGGTACGTTTGGCAACCCAAGCCTGTTGGTGTGTCAGCGGTGGCCCCGAAGGGATATCGCCGAAATATTCTTCGACTTTGGCTTTAATTGTTTCCGCATCCACATCACCCGCAACCGACAACACGGCATTGGCTGCGCCGTAATACTCCTTAAACCATTCGTGCACGTCTTCTACCGACGCCGCATCAAGATCATCCATCGATCCAATCACCGTCCAGGAATACGGATGCCCGGCCGGAAATGTATTGACGGTCAACAATTCCCAGACTTTGCCGTATGGACGGTTCTCATATTGACGTTTTTCGTTTTGAACCACACCCCGCTGCTCATCCAATTTATCCTGGTCGATGGCTCCCAAAAGATGCCCCATCCGGTCCGATTCCAGCCACAATACCAAATCGAGCGCCGATACCGGGACATTTTGAAAATAGTTCGTCCGGTCATTGCTCGTAGTGCCATTTAAGTCTGTCGCGCCCACACGTTCCAACGGCACAAAATAATCATCATCGTTATTTTCGCTGCCATTAAACATCAAATGCTCAAAAAGATGCGCAAATCCTGTTTTGCCGGGTTTCTCGTTTTTTGAACCGACATGATACCAAACATTCACGGCTACAATCGGCGCTTTGTGGTCTTCATGCACAATTAATGTCAGCCCATTATCGAGTACATATTTTGTAAAAGGAATATCGATCTCATCTACAAGACTTTCCGCATTTCCGCCGTTTGCAGCAAAGCAGAAAAGGACAAGACAGACTATCCCCAAGAAGTATCGAATGCCGTGTTTCATGATTTTACCTTCACTTTCACACCGCCTGTTTTATGGCGGAAAATTGCCACAGAGACATTATGGCAATTGAACTAAGGCCAAGGTATATCACGCTTATGCGGGCGTCAATCAACGCCCCTTATAGCCTGCGCAAATCAACGAGAAATTGAGCCTGATTTTGCGCTGCTTCTCCCGCGCCTCTCAATGCAGTAAACTCTCAGAATAATCTATAACCGTTGAACAATACTGGATCGGAGTTCGCGTATGTCCCGGTACTACCTGATAATTATTGCAATTGCCTTATTAACCGGCCCTTCTTTTGCCGATGGCGAGAACCTGTACCATCCGGTAGCGGGCGATTGGCTCATTGAGCCGAACCAAACCCCGGCCACAATCGAAGAAGGTAACAAATCAGGCAGCCTGGTCATGAGCAACGGCCTAATTGCCCGCGTCTTTCAGACCACACCCAACTTCGCCACGGTTGATATCGTCAATCGAACGACCGGTGATGGCGTATTGCGCGGAGTTAAACCGGAAGCCATCGTTACCATCAATGGAACAGACTACGAAATCGGCGGCCTTGCCGGTCAGCCGGATTATGGATTTCTCAATCCTGATTGGCTCTATGAGATGAGCGCCAAACCGGACGCGTTTCGCTATACGGGTCATACCATCGGCACCCCGCATGCTCCATTTCCCTGGTCACCGAAACGCCATTCCATCGAAACGCCTTGGCCACCACGCGGCGTTGCCTTACATGTTTATTTTGAGCCACCTCAAAAACTCGACAGCGAATACGCCGGATTAGAGGTTTGTGTCCATTACGAGCTCTACCAAGGCATCCCGGTTATGACCAAATGGATTTCCGTTGCCAACAAAACACATCGGGATATCAAAATCGATTCCTGCACATGTGAAATTCTAGCCGTGAATGAGGGCCAAAAATCCCGCCTGCATACCGAAAGCAGCTACTCCTTTGCCGGTATGAACACCAATAACTGGGGCCCGGATGCAGAATATAAATCTCAAATCGACTATCTTTATCAATCACCGATACTCTATACCAGTTCCTATCCGCTCGGCCCGGGTGTGGTAATCCAGCCCGGAGAATCATTTGAATCGTTTATGACCTATGAACTCCTGCACGATTCCGATGACCGTGAACGCCGGGGACTGGCCCAACGCAAACTCTACCGCACCTTAATGCCACAGGTCACCGAGAATCCTATCTTTATGCATGTGCGCAACTCGGATTCAAAAACCGTCCGGAATGCTATTGACCAATGCGCCGAAGCCGGATTCGAAATGGTCATCCTCACCTTCTGGAGCGGATTCAATATCGAAAGCGAAGACCCGGCCTATATTGAAAACTTCAAAGCGGACGTTGAATACGCACACAGCAAAGGAATTGAAATCGGCGGGTATACATTGATGTGCGCCTCACGCGGGATCAGTGATGAAGTTAACTGTATCGATCCCGAAACAGGAAAACCCGGAAGCAAGTTCGGACAAAGCGCCTGTATCGCCACTGACTGGTACGATGGCTACTGCGAACGAGTATTCAATCTCGTAGACGCCACCGGCATGGATATGATCGAAACTGACGGCCCTTATCACGGCGATGTCTGCGCATCGAAAAATCATACCTACCATCATGGCCTTGAGGATTCCCAATATTGGCAATGGCGCCGGTGCTCAGAGTTCTATCGTAAATGCTTGGAACGGGGTATGTATATCAACTCCCCGGACAGCTATTACTACCAAGGCACACAGAAAGTGCCTATGGGTTACCGCGAAAGCAACTGGAGCCTTCCCCGGTGGCAACAAATTCTCCTTGCACGGCAAAATATTTTCGATGGCACCTACTGCAAACCTCCCACCATGGGATGGATGTTCGTGCCCTTGGTGGAATATCACGGCGGCGGCGCGGCGGCCACACTGGAGCCTCTATCAGAACACCTAACCGAATATGAATGGCATTTGGCTTTGAATTTCGGAAGCGGAGTCATCGCCTGCTATCGCGGACCACGCCTGTACGATACCGATGCAACCAAAGCGGTGGTCAAAAAATGGGTGGATTTCTACAAAAAATATCGAACGATCTTAACGTCCGATATTATTCATGTCCGCCGTCCCGATCACAAAACGTATGACTGCATTCTGCATGTCAATCCGCAAAACAAAGAGCGCGGCTTGGCGATGGTCTATAATCCAATGAGTGACGCTCTTGAAACCGAGCTGACTTTGCCTCTTTATTACACCGGCCTAACCAAAACCGTGAAAATCCGCGAGCAAGAAGGCAAAAGCAAAAAATTTAAACTTAACCGCGAGCACAAAGTTCAGATTCCCCTAAAAATGCCACCAAGGTCGATTACCTGGTTCGTGATTGAGGAATAGAACAACTCAATATGGTCGCTTTATTAATTATGACGATCCGTAAAATGGAAACTCTCTAGGTGCATATGCCTTGCAGGCCACTCAAAATATCGACGAAAAGGCTTTCAACACCGAATGTCTATATATATTTACGCTAGTTCATCTTGTGTTGTAACGCCATGTAAAGAAACTAATCCATTTGTATATAACTTACACAAATACAAAGACTTATAACAACACATACTATCGACTGTTTTAAAAATATTCCCATCCCAGGAGTTGACATCGCTCCAAATTGTATATATATTAACAATATAGAAGGATGCAATCATCGCGGTTACTTTCAAAAGGGCGGTGATTAGTACAAAATCTGGACAACGAATATGAACGCACAAGCCATTCAGTCCACCAAACAGCCCACGTCTCAAACCGACATAAAACCCGACACCGAAAGCCGTACACCTCTTTTCGGATTGTTGGTTGCACAGTTCTTCGGCGCGTTTAATGACAACGCCTGGAAGTTGCTCGTTGTTTTTCTTTCTATACGCGCCATTCCCGATGACATCCGTACGCAGGCCATGGAACAGAATGTAACCATGCACGCCTTTGTGATGCTCACCCTGCCGCTCATGCTGTTCTCTTTTCCTGCCGGGCTTTTCGCGGACCGGATCAGTAAGCGCTCCATCATCATCGCCATGAAGGTGCTCGAAATCATTTTGATGGGCGCTGGAGCGTTAACATTGTATCTGTACCCGGAAGACAGTTTTCGACCATTAATTGTACTCGGACTCATGGGTGTGCAGAGTTCGCTCTTTAGTCCGGCCAAATACGGCATTCTCCCGGAACTTCTACCGCATAAAAAACTTTCGGCGGGCAACGCCCAATTAGAGATGTGGACATTCCTCGCCATCATTCTCGGTACTGCGGCGGGTGGCTTTTTAAAAGATCTTTTCACCGAGTCAATCTGGATGGCAGGACTAACTTTGACTGTTCTATCCTGCATCGGTTGCACCGCTTCCTTATTTATTCCGCCCGTACAAGCGGCACGCGGCAAAGACGACACCGGCAACACGTACGCGCTCGCCTGGCAGGCCATACGCGGAGACCGTGTGTTGCGTTTGGCAATTATAGGTTCAGTGCTCTATTGGACTGTCGCCAGCCTTTTGGGCGTCGACATCATTGTCTATACCAAAGAAATCACCCGGGACCTCAAAAACTCCGATACCCTCTCAGGTTTATCAATGGCCTTATTCGGCGTCGGTGTAGGCATCGGCAGCATGTTGGCCGGTAGGCTTTCTTCAGCAAAAGTCGAAGTTGGTCTTTTGCCGCTGGGTGCGGTTGGTCTCGGCATTTTCACATTGCTCTTGGGTTGGTTGCATCCCGGCATTTATGGCACATACCTGCTCATGTGCATTCTAGGCATATCCAGCGGATTTATTATCGTTCCGCTTCATGCGCTATTACAGTGGCGTTCACCGGCTGACCGCCGGGGTGCGGTGATCGCCCTTTCAAACATTGTCGTTTTCGGCGGCATGATGATCGGTTCCTTTGCCTGTGCCGGTTTGGCCGCTATGGGGCTTTCGGCACGAGGGATTCTAATCGTGGCCGCGCTCGCCACTGTGGCGGGAACAATATGGGCCACATGGCTTTTGCCGGAAGCGCTTTTACGGTTGGTGCTCTTAATCCTAACCAACACCATCTATCGTCTCAGAATCGTTGGCCGCGAAAACATTCCCGAAACCGGCGGCGCGTTGCTGGTGCCTAATCATGTTTCGTTTGTCGATGGACTTTTGGTCCTAGCCAGCACCGACCGGCCCGTACGTTTTATCGTTGCGGCGGAATACTACAACAACAAATTCATTTATCCCTTTGCCAAACTACTCGGTGCGATTCCAATCTCCGCAACCGATGGTCCCAAAATGATTTTACGCGCTTTCCGTGAGGCGGGCGAATATTTGGATAAGGGCGAGTTGGTCTGCATTTTCGCCGAAGGGCAAATCACCCGGATCGGCGCCATGCTCCCCTTTAGGCGCGGTGTCGAAAAAATCGCGCAGGGACGTGACGCGTCCATTATTCCGATGAATCTTGACCGGGTTTGGGGAAGCATTTTCAGTCATAAGAAAAACAAATTCTTTTTCAAACTGCCGCGCCACATTCCCTACCCCATAACGGTAGTCGTCGGCCAACCGTTGCCCGCTGACACCCCCGGCAGTGAGATTCGTTTGACAATCCAAGAACTAAGCGAACAGGCTTGGCGTCTGCGTAAAGACATGCGCCGTCCGTTGCATCACAGTTTTATCAAATCCGCCCGCAAACATCCTTTCCGTTTCTGTTATGCCGACAGCCAGCGCCCCAAGGTGTCTTTCTTCAAGGCCTTAACCGGTTCAATCGCGCTGGCCCGGACCATGAGAAAACATTGGCAGGGGCAAAAGATGGTTGGCATTCTGCTGCCGCCTTGCGTGCCCGCAGCCTTGCTCAACATCGGCGCAGCCATGGCCGGACGCGTCAGCGTGAATCTCAACTACACCGCCGGACGTTATGGTATGGAATCTGCCGCCAATCAGGCCGGGCTAAAAACCATCATCACCAGCCGTCAGTTTATCGAAAAAGCCAACCTCGAAGCCCCGCAAGGCGCGGAACTTTTATGGTTGGAAGATATCGCCGAAACCATCTCATTTCTGGACCGTATCAAAGCCATGCTGATTGCTCTGTTTGCGCCTGCGCGTCTCATGGAAACACTTTGCGGTGCGGAACATCATCCGGAGATGGACGATCTCGTTACGATTATTTTCAGCAGCGGCAGCACCGGCGATCCCAAAGGTGTCATGCTTTCTCATTTCAATATCGACTCCAATATCGAGGGAGCCGACCAGATCATACCTTTTGAAAAAGATGACCGTCTGTTAGGCATTCTTCCACTATTCCACTCCTTCGGTTACACGGTCACGCTGTGGCTGGCGTGTAACTGTAGTCTGGGTGTAGTGTTCCATCCCAACCCGCTCGATGCGCCCAGCATCGGCCAGCTGGTCGCCAAATACAAAGTCACATTTATGATCAGCACCGCCACCTTTATGCAGATTTACATGCGCCGTTGCCTTCCCGAGCAGTTCGGCTCGTTGAAATTTGTCATAGCCGGTGCTGAAAAACTGCCTGTCCCCTTGGCCGATGCATTCGAACAGCGTTTCGGAGTAAAACCCTTAGAAGGTTATGGAACGACAGAATGTGCCCCCGTGGTCGCTGTCAATACCGTCGATTACCGCGCCCCCGGCTTTTTCCAACAGGGCGCGAAACGCGGATCCGTGGGCCGCCCTCTTCCCGGTGTCTCCATCCGTATCGCCGATCCCGAAACTATGGAACCGCTGCCGGTCGGGGAGACGGGTATGATTTTAGTGAAAGGCCCCAACATTATGCTTGGCTATCTCGGCCGTGAAGATTTAACCGCCAAAGCCATTCATGACGGTTGGTACTGCACCGGCGATATCGGAAAAATCGATGATGAAGGTTTTATTACCATCACCGACCGTCTGGCCCGCTTTTCCAAATTGGGCGGAGAGATGGTGCCTCATGGACGGGTTGAAGAAGCATTGCACAAAGCCCTCGATACCAGCGAACGCATCTTTGCGGTGACATCGGTCAGCGATGAACAAAAAGGCGAAAGACTGGCCGTACTCTATACGGTTGAAGACAAAGAAATTCCTGAAGTGCTTGAAAAAATACGCTCTGACGGCCTCCCCAATCTCTTTATCCCCCGCCGGGAAAACTTTGTAAAAGTCGAAGAACTCCCCATCCTCGGCACCGGCAAACTCGACCTCCGCGCCATCAAATCCATCGCCGCAAAAGAGCTAGGGGGGTAAATTAATTCAATGGGTATTATGAAAAATATCATAGAGTTCGTTTAAGGCAAGAAAATGGACCAGCTAGTTAATATTTATAAAAGCATGCCTTGGCTTGGTAGAAGAAGTATTCGCCTTGTTGATCAAAGTTGCGAAATGGTTCTATTCGAAACTTTGCGCAGTCTAGGATTCGAATTATATATTCTTGAGGGAGAGCAAATGAAGACCGAGCAAGACTTCTTTTGCATAGCAAAAACAACATTTGGTTTTCCAGATAATTTTGGGAACACCTGGGATGATTTTTATAGATTTTTTGGCGACCATGTGCTCGAAAGAGAAGGGTATTTTGCGATACTTTGGAGGGATACTCATTTGGTTTTGCAAGAGAATCCAGAATTGCTTTTATTTGCTGATTTTGTGTTGAGGGAATCCATTGTTGCCGCAAATGCGATATCAGCAGCTTATTACGACGATGCGATCAAGTTTTTTAGGTTTAGAGAGTACAACGAAGGCGATAGAGTTTTCTTTTCCGAAAAGTACTTAGATGAGGAGACAATTAGAGAGTACCAAAAACATTTCCTGCAAATCGAATTGTTTTTGCTTGGTCATGGAAAAGGTTTTGAACGCAGACCCTGATCGGATTAACAGGGTGTACCAAAAACCGCGCCAGGCAGGATTCGAACCTGCGACCACCGGATTAGGAATCCGATGCTCTAACCTGCTGTACGGTTAACTCTATTGTTTGTGAATTCAACTCATCGGACAACAACGCATTAATTCATCGCCGTATTATGCATGATCCGCTTACACCAAACGGTGTCTTTCAAGGGTTCCGGCTGTTTCGCGTGTTGGACAGTCACATTAAAACTGATATAATCGCCGGCGTACATAAACACATTGACACCATACATAAGATTGTGCTGAAAATGAGCATTCACCCCGAAGCAGATCATGAATACTTAATCCATGAAGCAAGAGTCTTCATGGATTATTTAATCGGATGCACCGATGCACGCGATGCATATGAGCTCTATGCATCCGCTCACAAACACCACTTCACTTCTCCTCAAAATGCTTTTGACAATTTTGTTGTCCGTATATCCGTAACCTCGCCCTTTCTTCTTCCTTTATTAGACTCAGCCTGTGTCTTTTGGCGCCCTTCATGCCTGCTCCGAAGCAAGCTGGTTCTTGCATCAGCAATTCTCGAAGCAGATACAGAACATTGCCAAGTCTTTTTTCCACGTCCTGAAAGACCCGTGAGTTTAATCGCAAAATGCACGCTTTTAGGTATCAGATTTCTGCTTCAATTGTTACCCGGGCTCATATTGCTTGCATTCATTCGAATCTATGTCCGGTGCACGAAAAATGAAAATATATGATTTCATAATTGTCGGCTCGGGTGCCAGCGGTGTAACCGCCGCCTATCCGCTTTCTGAAAAGGGGCACTCTGTAGCCATCGTTGACGTTGGTATACCGGCGCCGGATATTGTAAATACAATCCCTTCCAAAGATTTTTTGTCCCTGCGCCAACAGGATAAACATCAGCATCGCTATTTTTTGGGAGATGAATTCGAAGGAATCCCATTGGATACATCCGGAGTCGGAACAAAATTGACTCCGCCTCGACTTTATGTTCTTCAAACACCTTCAAATATTAAACAAGCGGTTAGTTCGACTTTTCGTGCGCACGAAAGCTACGCGGCCGGTGGCGCAGCATCTTCTTGGGGCGCCGGTGCTCTTCCTTTATTGCCAAGTGATTATGGCAGCATGCCAATATCCCACGATGATCTTGAAACGCACTATTCAACGGTCATGGATCGCATTGGCGTAAGCGGCGCGGATGATGATCTTTCCGAAATCTATGGATATGACGATGCATTACTGCCTCCATTGGATATAGATCGTAATGCCGAAGTAATATATGAGTGTTATAAAAACCGCGCAGATTCATTTAAATCCGGCGGTTTTTTCATGGGCCGGACTCGTCTCGCTGTCTGTTCCGTCGCCCATCAAGGCCGTGGCCCCCATAAGTACTATGATATGGACTATTGGGCTGATATCGAAAACAGCGTTTTCCGGCCAATCTATATTTTGGACAAACTCAAGAAATTTCCAAATTTTGAGTATGTTAGCAACCAGCATGTTTTATCGTTTACGGAAAAGCATGATGGCATGGTCGAAATTATCTGCAAAGACATCGAAAGCAAAAAAACATCCAGATTTTATGCAAAAACCTTAATTCTCTGCGCCGGTGCGCTCGGCACGGCACGTATTGTTCTACGTTCACTCGCCAAATACAATGCCCCCATCCCGATTTTATCCAATCCGTACTCTTATATTCCGACCATAAATCTTCGTATGTTCGGTCAAATACCAAAAGACAAAAGATGCAGCCTTTCACAATTGGCCGGAATCTATAAACCGGACGAATCGGGTAGCGCGTATAGTCACTTTAATGTTTTTTCGTATAGATCGCTTTTGACCTTTAAACTATTAAATGAAATTCCCTTTCCCTGTAAGGAAGGCATCAAAATTCTTCCGTTGTTGATACCGATCATATCCATCGTAACCGTATTTCATTCAGATCATCCTACTGCAAATAAATATTGCATTTTGAGACAGCAGCCGGACTGCGAAGAAGGGGAATTTGAAATTCATTACGAACTCTCGCCTGAGGAAATTAAGGCCATTAACGATAATGAGCGTGGCGTTGTAAAGCATTTCCGCCGTCTCGGTTGCATCGCCTGTAAAAGAATATCACGTAATGCCGGTGGCAGTATTCACTACTGCGGAACAATACCTATGACGAGTGAAAATCGCGAGTTAACTTGTACACAGGATGGTCTCCTTCGCGGAACGAAATCGGTTTATATTGCAGACGGGTCTTGCATTTCTCCCATGCCTGCAACTGTGCCAACACTTACATTTATGGCAAATGCCAATCGTATAAGTGAATATTTAGCACAGAAGATGACATAGGATTAATCAATAATGAAAACCGTTCTTATAACCGGGGTGAATGGATTAATCGGCCGGCGCCTCGCCTATAAATTTGATAAGTGCGGCTGGTCGGTAAGAGGAATGGTCAGAGACCCCGGCAATGTCAGGACTCCTATTCCAAATGTAAAATACTATCAAGGCAGGCTCCCCTCACCATTCGATGAAACGGCATTTCACGGCGTTGACGCCATCGTGCATTGCGCATTTTCGTCTCACGAAATCGATCCCATCCGCAATGATACCGTCAATATCCAAGGCACTGTTAATTTGCACAATTTGGCGCAAAAACATTCAATAGACTTGTTTGTGTTCTTATCGAGCCTTGCGGCCAATGCAAAATCAACAACACTCTATGGCCAAAGCAAATTCCGGATAGAACAATACTTAGGTATTGAAAATGGATTGATCGTGAGACCCGGCCTTGTTATATCACCGGACGGCGGGCTATTCGGAAAGATATTTCATTTTATCCGTACTTCTTATCTTATTCCAAATTTCATTGATGTAAATCGAAAATTTTATATTGTTGACATACAGGACCTGTGTGATTTGCTGTTTTCTTGCGTCGAAAACCGAGTGCGTGGCCTAAATACAATTGCCTGTCCCGAACCCGTCACATTGAAATTTATCCAAGAATGTATGATAAAACGGCTCAATGTTAAAAGATTGTTTTTGCCCATACCTGCCGCACTGTGTATTGCCGTTGCACGATTTCTCGAGTCTTTGGGGATTCACCTGCCGTTCAATTCAGATCAGCTTGGCAGTCTAAAATCAGGCGATGTCGTTGAAGACGGCAATTTGACAGGTTTGATCGACTATAACTACAAAGACGCCGCACAAAGCATAAGCAACATGGCCATCGATCAAAATATGGACGCTCAATAAATTCGTGCTATCACTTCACTTGCAGCGTCTATTGATAATCCATCTCATTTACAACGTGCCATGATTGCATAGTTAGTACATATCAAAGGGCAATCGAGTAATGTTTCCAAAGTCGAGAAAAACGGAACAAGACTTTGTGGCGGAAACTTTTGATAAGGAAACAAAAACGTTGTGTGAGGTTTTATTTGTACGTCATAAGTTCTGCCGGTACCGCGAAAATACTTGGCGAGCAGCTTTGGCTTGAGCGAAAAAACGCCTTTTTCAACGCTGTAGTGACGCAAGGCAAATAGAAAGAGAATCGGATTAAACCGATTGGGTTCAAAAAAGAAAATGCAACCTTGATCTTTGGTGACCCGCACAGACTCTTTAATGACATTTTCCTGGTCATCGATATGGTGAAGAAATGCGTTCCCAAACACAACATCGAACGATTTATCGCGGAACGGCAATGCTGTAACATCGGCTTTATAGATTTTCGCGGAATCGTTTAAATTCTTTTTTGCCTGGACACAGGCGGAAAATGAATAATCCACGGCATACAAATCTGACGCCGTTTTAGAATGAATCAACTGGGCGTTATAGCCTTCGCCTGCCGCCAATTCAAGAATTTTTAAATCGGACTTGGCAGCAATATCCGGGAAATATTCTACAATCTTGCGCCATCGCCTTTCAAAATTATGCAAGTGATTGATCGGGTTCAGCTTCTTACTGAAATTCTCAAAGTATTTTTTATCACCCGATAATACATTCGCATCGCATTCATTTTTCATCTAATTATGCCTGCTTTGCTATTACATGCTTTTCTAAAAATCCAGTCAACAGCAAATGAAAAACGGTGTTCTTATAGACGCTGGATTTTTTACGAATGGGCTTGCCATTTTCTATTCTGAACGCAGCCCGATTGCACTCAAATTTTGACAGCCGTTAAAATTACATGATAATTGAATAACTTTGGAGCAATCTTTTGCAGCAAGTTCTCAATCAAATCGCAAATAAACCATGTGCGCCGCCCTCCTAAGTTGGCATGAGAGAGCGGTGTAAATAATCCGGAAATATAAAACGTACGTTCATAACTCATTCCCGCTTCCTCCAACATTTCTATCATTGTAGCGGGTGATCTGTGTTCAAAAAGCGATAACTCGTGATGGATTCCCAATAAATCGGCAACCCACAGAATCAAATTCCGGTAGAATGAGGATTTATTGCCTTCAAGAATCAATAAGGCGCCGCCTGTCTTTAGGCAACGACAAGCCTCCTTAAAAACATCTGTGGGATCCTTTAGGTGATGAACCACCCCTTTCATAACAATAACATCCGCAAAATCGGAATCATATGGCAAATTCTCACCCGTGCCCGTTCGCGTATCGGCATTTGGCGCTAAAAATTTTGCGATCTCAATACTCTTCGGCGACGGATCGATTCCATATACGCTCTTGAATTTGCTTGTAGCGACGGAAAGAAAATCCCCGATACCGCATCCGATCTCGAGAAGGCACTCAATATTCATACCATCAAGAACAGATAAGATAAATTCCGATTGCCTTTGATGAAAATGCTTAAATGCATATCGATTATCAAATTTATTCTGCATTTCTTCAGCGAAGCTATTGCTCCGGTTAATTTCATCCTGAAGATAATCCATCGGGAACTCCATTCGCAACATCTCGTTTTGTTTATATACCACTATTATGCTGGGTTATCAATAAACGGGTTATGGCGGAGCCCATCATCAGAATTTCGCCGTCGATACCCGAAACCCATGTTATGCCACTTTTATTCTCTTTTCATTGCCATTTAAGGCATGGCTTCGTTTTCTATCTTTCCTTGTTTTTAACAAAGTTGCCTGGTTGGAATTAGAATTCCCGAATTAGGCAATTCATTATAAAAACATAATTCATTCCTGATTTCTCTATAAAAATACATATTGCAATCTATGCGTGCATCTCGACGACTTTCCCGATATGGACACGCGCCTCGTAATAACATTTTATAGGTAAGAGGTAACTCCTTTCCGGCCTTGTGCCGGAAGTCTTCTTATTACTCTTAGTATTAAATTGCAGGGGCAGATTATAGCAAGAGCTGCACTTCTGAAATCGATCTTCACCAAATAAGGACAATAGCGGCCGGATTACCGCGGATGTAAAGGCGAATCAATTTTCAGCGCACTTGAAAGCAAAAAACCTCCCAAAAACCGCGCCAGGCAGGATTCGAACCTGCGACCACCGGATTAGGAATCCGATGCTCTATCCTACTGAGCTACTGGCGCCCAAACGTTGAGAATAGCACCCGCCCCGCCTCATGCCAGCGAATGCCACCCGAGCGTCATGTTTTCTCATTCCACAATTGTCCCGATTCGCAGCCAGGGCGTGGTGTTGCTGGTGGCCGGTTCGATGTTCTCCCCGCCCAATGCATAGAGTTTCGAGTCTAAAAGCACCACGCGGATATCGTTGGTAGGAACGGGCATAGGGCTGGGCATGATCTGCCACTTGTCACTCTCGGTGTCATACACCAACACAAACGGGCAGTAATAGGAAGCGTAGCGTTCCGTCTTCTCGTAGGCCGTTTTAAGATCAGCGTCAAAATCCGTCACATCCGCGGCGCCGCCTACCACGATGATATAGCGGTCCCGATAGACACAGCTATCCATGCCTGAAATCCGGTACGGCAACGGATTCTTCTGCTCCCATTGGTTGGTTTGGGGATCATACATCAGCATTTCGGCCAGCCGTTCCCGGTCCGGACCTTGTTCCGGTTTCGGCTCAAAAAAATGCGCGCCGCCGAAAACATAAATCTTCCCGCCTGCCGCAGCCGCACCCAACCAGCCGCGCGATCCACCGGGAATTTCACTGACAACCTCCCAGCCCGCACCGGGCTTTTGCGTATCGAAACACTCCACACTACCCAATGTTGGACCATGACCACTTTTCGCCCCGCCAAAGACATAAAGTTTTCCATCCACCGCCACGCTCGGTGACCACCCCCGCGCTTCGTTCAAATCCGCCATTCGCTCCCACCGGTAAGAGCCATCCCTCGCCGTGAGCCGGTAGCACTGCGGATGCACCTGACGTTGACGTCCACCAATGGCGTAAAACGCGCCCCCGCACTCCGCTCCTTGGACATAGCACTGCCCCACCGGCGCATTCGGACCGCGCGACCACCATCCGGCGGCGGGATCGTACACATACATCGTATCCATCTCCCCCCATGGCTGACGCATCCCGAAAACGCTGATCACCTTGCCATCCAGCGCCGTCGCGCACCCGCCCTTACGAAACTCCGGGAGATTCGGCCCCAAAGTCCAGGTGATATCTTGTATCCCCTCGCAATACCCGGCCCCGGCCAAACTCAACAAAAGACCGGCGACATTTAAAGCGCTTAAACCGCACCGAAAGATACTTGTATTCATTATCCACCGCCTCGATACATGCTTCCAAAACCGATTTTATAAATTAAAAGCCGACAGAAACCTTACACTTGAGTCTCGTCATTTCTCATCAACAACTTCTTTGCGTATTTTTGGTATACATATCCCGCCGCGATCAACAGCGCCCCCGATGCGAATAACGAGACGATCCGGTATACGGGTTTGAGTTGGCTCATATCCAGCAGCAGGATTTTCATAACCGTAATTCCGAATAGCAAAATGCCCAAGATCCGCCGCAGACGCATTCGCGTACGCAAACCGGCCACAATTAAAACCAGCGCATACAAACTCCATAGGCCCGATACGACACCATGCTGATGCATGGAAGAAAGCCCCGGCATGGTTTCCAATCCACGGGAGGTTTCGACAGGGATATAAACAACAGCGGTGAAATGAGCCAGAACTTCCAAACAGGCTGCTGTCTTATCACAATCGGTGAATCCTGACGGCCGCCAGAACCACGCTCCGTGCAACAGAGCCGCCACAAACAGCGCCCGGGAGAGAAAATACGGATTGAGATACGGTAACGACTCGAAGCGCCATAAAGACACCATCGGTATGAACACCAAAACCAGTCCGATGGCATAAGGAATAACGGTAAATCCCATCCATTTCGGATAGGAACGCTTGCGGGCGATTTCAGCCGAAACGAAAGCAATCAAAGACCACAACACCATAGCACCGGTGTTTGCCAAAAGTCTCGACGCACCTTTCCCGTACGCGTCCTCTTGGTACAACCAGTAGCGCGTCACCTCAAAATGCAGCAATACACATGACAACAAAACGCCGAAAGCCGCCGGGAGCATAGATTGATAAGGGAAATAGAATGCCTTTTCGGATTTGGCAGGGGGTTGAAACCTGTAGACAATCGCCGCCGCCGCAATACACAGCGCCCAAGAACCGAATGCCGTATTCAAAACCGGCATAAATGGTTCATTGTGAATCGGTAGCTGCAATAACAGCCAAGCCGCCGCTAAAGTCAGTGCTCCATGCCCAAAGGCCAACGTGCTCCGTGAGGCGTACCGCGCACCGGCGTATGCTAAAAGCACGGCCTCAATCGACCAGGCAATTACGAGCGCATAAAACCGGAGCCGGATCGGCAACGCCACTGTCACCAAACAGAGCGCAACCAACTGTAATACGAAAACCGTACGGGTATCTTCCGGACAACGTTGTACCCAAATCTGACACAATCCAACAAGCACCACCGCCTGTAATACCACCACTCCGGCCAGCGCCGAGGGATAATCATCCAACAACAAAACACAGTAATTCAGAAATGCCAGCACGGTGGCAATGATGATTATTTTCAACGCGTTGACATCAGCCGCCTTGCGCTCGACAGCCGGACGCAGGAGCGGCGTATTCAAAAACGTCAAATAAAACACCGATGAGAAGAACAACGCCACGCCGAGTTCATTTGGCGTGTAAGTTTGAAACAGCCATAGCCCGTATAGAATCGCAGTACCGAAAAGCCCGGTGATATTCACTTCCGGCCAATTTCGGAAATATGCCGACCACACCATGATGCAGTTCAATGCGAAGATATAGCTGAAGAGCTGTACGGCTTGCCCCGTGCCGGTCGAAAATAAAAGCGGACTCAAAAAGCCGCCGATTTGCCCCAAGATACAAATGGCTTTGGCATCATGAAAAACACCCAGCCCGACACCCAACAGCGTAATACATAACGAAATCATAAACGCTGCACTGGGACTGATAAATTGATAAACCTGAAAAGAGAAATACGTGCAGATATAAAAGACTGCAATCCCGCCGCCGGTGAGCACTCGGAACAAGATCGCATAAGCCGCGCGGCGCATCTTCTCCCCTGCCACAAGTGCGGCAAATCCGGCGATTACACCAATCAGCAGCCGTCCCTTAGGTCCAATCCAAGCGTTGTCATAGGCGTATTTCATAAAGAACGCCACTGAGGCGATTACCAACACAATCCCCACCCAATTCAGCCACTTCGTACCGACCAACATTTCCAATCCCTCAACTTCGGATTGGGTTTTAGGTAGTGGCGGGGGTATCGATGGCTCGGGCGGTTTCGACGGCGCCGGTTGCGTGATGGCCGTCTCCTTTTCAACAACGTGCGGGCGGGATGGTGCGAAAGGTTTCTGTGCAGCAGCATCCGGAGATGGCTCTTCGGCAAATTCCCCGCGATGTTTCGGCTCAACCGATTGGGTTGATTGCGGTGTGGGTTGTGCGGTGGTTCTTGGGGCTTGCAGATAGCGAAGCCGTTCCTCAACTTGCCTCAGGCGCCGATCCAAGATGCTCTGCCGCACAAGAGCAGCGATCCCGCATCCCGCCCCGGCCAGGAGCAGAATAAGCAGACCCAAAGCAAGCAAGGCAAGCAGCTCGGACATGGCTTCATGCTACCACAGCCCGGTCTTGGTTACATGCATTGACGAATCTATTTTTCACCTACCCACAAGCTAGGCGTTGAAGTACGATAAATAACACTGAGAAGATATTGGCTGGCGTGAATTATGTCTGCATTATTCGATATCGCTGTTATCGGGGGGGGAGTTGTCGGCACCGCAATTGTTCGGGAGCTCTCCTGCTATGACATTAGCTGCGTTCTCATCGAGAAAAACAGCGATGTCGGCGCAGGTACCAGCAAAGGCAACAGCGCCATCTTGCACACCGGCTTCGATGCGCCGCCCGGCTCGCTTGAAAGCCGTTTGATGCGCCGTAGTTATGAGCGCTTTCATGAAATTGCCGGCGGCCTAAACATCGCCATCGAGCATGTTGGCGCTTTACTCGTGGCCTGGGATAAGGACCAGGTCGCCGAATTCCCCAAAATCCTGAAAAAGGCACATGAGAACGGTGTGACCGATGTCGCCGAAATCTCCGTGCAGGAACTGCGCAAACGTGTCCCGGAACTCGCAACCGGCGCGTTGGCCGCGATTGAAGTCCCGGGCGAATCCATTATCGATCCTTTTACACCGATTATCGCCTTTGCAACACAAGCTGCCCTCAATGGCATCGAAATCATGTGCGATTCGCCGGTGCTCGGAATTCGCACCGATGAAGAAGGCATTCACCATATTAAAATCCCATCCGGCGAAATTAACGCGCAAATTGTTATCAACGCCGCCGGACTCTATAGCGATGAGATCGACCGCATGTTCGGGCATGATGTGTTTCATGTCCGTCCACGCAAAGGCGAGTTCGTAATTTACGATAAAGTTGCCCGGCCGTTGGTTAATCACATCCTATTGCCCATCCCCACCGAAAAAACCAAAGGCATGTTGGTTTGCCCCACGGTATTCGGCAATCTCCTCGCCGGGCCGACCGCTGACGACCAGGACGACAAGACCGACACCCGTACAACAGCAGATGGGCTCGCCCGCGTGCGCGAGAACGCCGAGCGGGTAATCCCCAAACTCCAAGACCTGCCGGTCACATCTACTTATGCCGGATTACGCGCGGCCACCGAGCACCGCGACTATCAAATTCATTTCTACGATGAGCAGCTCTATATCACCGTAGGCGGTATCCGCTCGACTGGGCTGACCGGATCGCTGGGTATTGCGGAATATGTCCTCCAAGGCCTGTTCGAGATGGGTATACGCGCCGACAAACTGAGAGATTTCCCCAAAATCGATCCGCCTGGCCTGCATAACCTGGGCGAGGCGTTCACAAGACCCTGCCGATGTGAAGAAAAACTAAAAGACGCTGATTACGGACGTATGGTCTGCCATTGCGAGCGCGTATCCCGGGGGGAAATCCGCGATGCCTTCCGGCAACCCCTGCCTGCAAAAGACATCGACAGCCTGCGCCGCCGGACACGCGCCACAATGGGGCGTTGCCAAGGTTTCCATTGTCAGGCCGATATCGCCGCTCTGGTAGCCGAAGCCACCGGCAAGAGTATTGAAGAAGTCCTTAATCAGGAGCCGCAAAATGAGTGCTGAACGAAATGTCGATGTACTCATCATAGGCGGCGGACCGGCCGGGCTATCGGCAGCACACAAACTTCGCAAAAACGGCGTTCAATCGGTAACAGTTTGTGAGCGTGCTCCACAGGCCGGAGGCATCCCCCGCTACACCGAACACATTGGCTATGGCTACAACGATCTTTACCGGCTGATGTCCGGACCCAGTTATGCCCATAAGTTGGTCCAACGCGCTCAAAGCGCGGGTGTGGAAATCCTGACCGAAACCACCGCGGATTCATGGCCGGAGGATCGCACCGTATGCACAACCGGCCCCAAAGGGCTATGTCATATCAAAGCCCAAGCCATTCTGCTCGCAACCGGCTGCCGGGAAACACCACGTACCGCACGGCTCATTCCCGGTACACGCCCGGCGGGGATTTTTACCACATCATCGCTACAGCATTTTCAGCACAGTCACAAAACCCAAATCGGCAATCGTGCAATCATCATGGGCGCGGAACATGTTTCTTTCAGTGCGGTTCATACTTTGCATAAGTTGGGCTGCAAAACCGTGGCAATGGTCACACCTCATGCACGGCATCAAACATACACTCCGCTGAAATGGATCACCGCGGACCGTCATAGCGCGCCGGTTATAACCGGCGCAAAGGTAACCGATATCATCGGCAAAAGACGCGTGGAAGCGGTGGAAATTACGGACATCAATTCCGGAACCGCACATACCCGTGAAGTGGACACAATTGTCTTCACTGGCGGCTTCATTCCTGAATACGAGCAAGCCTACGCGTCGGGCGCGGCCATCGACCGCCACACTCAAGGCCCGGCGGTAGATCAGTTCTTCCGTACCAACCGGGAGGGTGTTTTCGCAGCGGGTAATGTGTTACGTGGTGCGGAGGCCGCAGGGTACGCCGCATGGGAAGGCATCTATGTTGCGGATGCTATTAGCGCGTATCTCAAGAATGGCGGTTGGCCCGAACGGACAGTCCCCATCATCTGCAAACCACCTCTCCGGTGCGTTTCCCCAAACCGGATTCTTCCCTACACCACTCCCGCGCCGTTCTGGCTCGTCACCTGGCGCGTTGAAGAAATTGTCCATGGCGGAACGCTGACCATCACACAAGACGGTCGTCAGCTCATTGGCCGGCGGCTCGGCACATTGCTTCCAAACCGGCGGTTGGAACTCTGTTCAACGTATTGGATGGAAAAGGTCGATCCCAACGGCTCGGATGTTATCGCTCAAATCGTCTCTTAACGGCACACTTTCAAATTCTTCGATAGAAAAAACAGGGCGGACCCAACGGCCCGCCCTGCGTAGCATGCAATAGTTGAAACGCGGCAAGTAGCCAGCTTACTAAGCCTGCATGAGGCACTGCAAAATATAAATATCTAGTTCCTCATAATCGCGCGCTTTACGTAACGCATCGACTTTCTTGCGGTCGATCCCCCGCGAGACATCAACCAACTTCAAAAACATCTTACGGCTGTTAGCCAGGTGCTTGGTGGAGACATCTTTTTTCTGAGTGCGCATAACTTTGACATCCAGGCCAATGAACTCTCCGTTATTTCCGTAGCCGTTCTGTTCCAATACATCCACAGTATTAAAAGCGCGGCGCAGATTGACCGAGGCAAACGCCTTATCTTGGTCAAACTTCAAACCATTCTGATCGTTCAGGTGCACACTCCACAGTTTTTTATGCCATAGGGCATACGCCATATCGTCGCTGGGATCGAATCCCGCCAGAATGGAATGCGCAGACTCAATTAACACACCGGCACGGCTGGGATCGCTACTGGCATAGCAAAGACCGATGAAGTGCCCGACACTCGGACAATACATGGCATCCATCGGCTCATTCGGCTTCATTTCACCGACGATACGGATTCCCTCATCGTAATCGAGCAACGCGCTCAGATATTCCGCCATATAGCCAATTGAAGCGACGGCGTCTTTCGATTCGCGGATATAAGTTCCCTCACGGGCGGGCCACCAAACGATCAGGTCGGTTCCAAGCATCCGGGCAATATCGATACACCGTTTCGAACGCTGAAGCGCCCATTTGCGCACTTTCGGATCGTTGCTCGTGCAGGCTCCATCAATGGTATTGGGATGTTCCCAAAGCCGGGGCGCCACAAATTCCGCTACCAATCCTTCGTTATCCAGCATGCGTTTGACTTTTTTGCACGCCTTCTCGGTTTCAGTGGCGTTCAATTCAAAGGGGCACACATCGTCATCATGAAACTGCACACCCTCAAATCCCAATTTCCGATACATCTTCACTTTTTGAGCAAAACTGAATTCGGTACGCACCTCGGGACCAAAGGGATCGGCGCCGGTATGGATATTCCAGGGACCAAAAGAAAATCGGTACTTGACACGTTTAGCCATAACTCGCTCCAGGATCGTGGATTTGGCCGTGGCATAACCCCAAACCGGGTGAAGGCGTTAGACTCAAGGGACGGAGTCCGGCAAAATGTCCTCACACACCGGGCAGGAATCGACGGCTCGATACGTGTATCTTCTGTCAAGGCGCGCCTGCGGTCCATAGAAGACATCGGGAAACGATCTTCAAACGCAAGATGGCGCGGCCAAATATGGGACCAGGATAGAACCAATGCTGCGCATTTTACGAATTGTACCGCTTCTTTGCTTGACACTGGCCGCATTTGCCGAACCAAGCGTGGAACTGCAAAGGAATTATTTAGTTCAAGGCGATCAGGTACTGGTTAAATTCGCGGGAGCCGCTTCGGTCGAGAGCGCCACAATCACGGTGCAATCCGCTACAGGAGGAATCGTCTGGTCTGAGCATGTCAAACTATTGGGCCGGGACGAAACCGTAGTCCCGGCATGGCGCACAACCGAAGGTATCTCCGACAGTATTTATACATGCTACATACAAGCTCCGGGATTAAGCGCCGGTTTACCCTTTCTATTGGTCGGGGAACTCAAGAAACAGGCGGAACAAAATTATGCCGAGCTGGAAAAACAAATCGCGGAGGCGGAAATCGAACTGGCCACGGAGCCTTGGCCGGGGCGTTTTGGGGCATCCTATCGAGAAATCACCCGTTTGCTGCGAATTCCTATGCTCAATCATATTGAAGAGGAGACAAGCCACGAACCCATCAACCGCTTTATCACGCTGACTGAGAAAGCCCGAAACATCACATCTGAAATCGGTATGAGACGACGCGCACCTCAAATCGGCATAAAAAAACAACTGATTAGCGGATTGGCGACCGAAGGCAGCAACCTCTATCTTCAGGGGAAATGGGCACTTCGTACAACACCAATAGAAGAAGAAAATTTTTCGGAAATCGTTGATCCAAAGACAATCCCTGAAGATTGGCTCGGCGTTGAGCTGCCTTGCGAACTCCACACAGCACTCGCCGAAATCGGCGCAATTAACGATCCACAAGAAAGCCGAAATGACCGTTACGTGAAATGGATTGGAAAACGGGCCTGGTGGTTTCGAAAATATTTCAAGTTTATGCCGATGCCCTATATCGCAGAAGACCGTTACGAACTCGTTGTCGAAAATGCACTAGGCAAAGTAGATGCTTGGTTTAATGGCACCCAGCTAAAACGAATTCGTGACAACGTGTTTGAAGTCACGCCGGAGGTGTGGGGTAACCGCAGTATTGCCCTTGTGCTTCGTTATGTCCCGGATGCATCGAAAACCGGCGATACGGCTTCGCACGGTATTTTTAAGCACATAGGCGGAACGGCTTCCGATGAAAAGGATACGCGTGAAGATCCAACCCTGAGACCGGTATTCGATCGTATTGGAATTTTAGGCAATGTATACTTGCGTCCTCTAAGGGCCCTGCAACTAAACGAAATTAAAAGCACAATCCTGAATCCCGAGACCGATGAGCCGGCTCTTTCTGTTGATGTTAGCATTCTCAACAACACAGGAAGTGAAATAGAAGGCAGTCTGCAGCTTTATAATGATTCATCCGGCAGGCGCGCGCGCACCCGAGAAGATACGACACTCGCCGCTGGACTGAATGTGCTCAACATAACGAGTACTCTTGAAAACATCGCGCATTGGATACCCGAGACCGCAACGCAAACCACGGCCGGCGGACAGCATCAATTGAATTTTCTGGTTGGTCGCCGCCGCGCAATCAACGTTTCTGTCAATTCCGGTCTTCGCTCCGTTAAAACAAAAAAAGATAATGATGGAAACAGTACTGTCGTGATCGGCGGACGTGAATTCGCTGTTCGAGGTGCAAAATGGTATGGAATATCCGCAACAGGATGGAATTACCCGCCATCAGGCGAATTTAACCGCTTGGAACGCTTCCTCGATATGGCCGTAAATGCCCACCTCAACACTTTATGGGTTATAAACGGCCGCCTTGAACCGGATGCTTTTTATGAAGCCTGTGACCGTAAGGGCGTCATGGTCTGGCAAAGTCTTAAACCGGAAACGGATGCCTGGCGCAATCTCGATGTTTGGGTTCGGGAAGTAATGACAACTGTGGGAAGTCATCCATCGGTTGTGGCCTGGGAAACCGATCCCTCCTTATCCGAAGCCAAGCGGCAACAATTAAAAGACATGTTGCGTCAATACGACAATGTGCGGTTGATCAACGAGAAACCATGGATTGAAATCCCGGATATAACACCGCGTACACTCCTTTCGGAAAGTTCGATGCGAGCAATGATTGGCGCGGGCAAAACCTGGCCGCCTACTCCAAATTGGAGATTTCACGCCGCCGATGAGGAAATGCTTGCAATCGCTTCTCCCATTAACAATGAACGTGAAGCTGTTGCGCGGATACAAGAAATTCAAGCACAACGTTTTACGAGTTATATGGAAGAAACTGAAAAAGAAAAACCTTTATTAGGCGGGCTGATGTTTGGGCGGTTTAATGATCCCTGGCCCTGCTTTTCGACAAGTTTCGTCGATTACTATGGCCGCCCCAAACGGATTTATTATGATTTAAAGCGGGCTTGTATGCCAATTCGGATCGTCTATCGAGGCGAAGATCCTGTTCAAATATGGTTCGAAAACCGCACGGACGAGATGCAGGGAGGGATTATTACGATCTTGCACAGCCGTACGGACCTATTGACTCATAATACAGATCGCACCCAAAGATGGTCCACCGGTACGAGAATTCAACTTTCGCCGCGCAGTGCCACCAAGGCTGTCGAAGTCTCACTGCAAGAACTCAAAGAAAAATCCGATTTCGAAATGGATCGAAGTTTCTTAATAAGCCGCTTTTTCCAAGGGCAATCCGCTCCGGGGAAATTTCACTATTTCGTGCCCAGAGAAGAACTGTTTATGCCGGATAAAGACCGCTGTGCTTTTGTGGATCGCCCAACAGGGGATGATAAAGTCCACGAAATTAAAATTCGTTCACGCGGTTTTGCAGATACTGTTGTATTCGAAGACGATCATCGCAATATACTGTTTGAAGACAATTATCTGGATGTATCGCGTAACCTTTCTTGTGAAATCAGATATCATATCGGCCCTACCGCGCCAAGTTTCATTCCAATAAAAGTCACGGGCCGTAATATTCCGCCGGGAACGGGCGTCAAACGTCAATAGAAACCGGCAAGAACATGCAATTAATCAATCCGAACAGACCCCTTCTATGTCGTTCGGAAACAGTTTCGCCTGGAAAGGGGATGGGGATGAGTGCGAGAATTTCTCAACGTTTGATTTCCTTAACACTGTTTGTTGTTTTGGGACTATGCTGCACTGTTATATCTTCAATACACGCAACCGCCGAGGACAAAAATCCATCGAATGCAAAATGGATATGGTCCGGTACGGAAGACATCGCGCCAAAAAACAGATTCACTTATTTTCGCAAGACAATCACGTTGGAAAAACTCCCGGCCAATGCGGAACTGCATTTCGCCGCTGATAGCAACGCGCGGCTCTGGATTAACGGCCATCTGGTCCGGCGCAAAGTCGCCCGTTATCACGAATCCCAGATCACGGCGGAAATCGTTAATGCCGCGCCGTATCTTAAACCGGGCGGCAATGTGATTGTGGCACTGCATCATAATTGGGGAAGCATTACGACCTTTCAACGCACAGGAAACCTGCACGCCGGACTCTATATCGACAGCGCTTGGCTCAAGACCGATGCTTCATGGCGTTGTTTGACTGCTCCTGAGTTTTTGCCTCATGAAGACCAGATCGTCGGTGTAATCGGTCATGCTCGAATCCGTTATGCCATGGTGCTCGATGCACAAAAACAAATCGGCCTGGCATTGCATACTCCGGCCTTCGACGACAGCGCTTGGTCAAATGCAGTCGAAATCGAAGATGGACCTTGGCCCGCTTCTCCATCCACCGTCGAGACGCCAGGGCAACGTGAATATCCGGTATCTCCTATGCATGTTCTCGCGGCCGGAAAACTCAAAACAAGTGTCGCAGATACTGCTCATCCGCTCTCGATAGCCGGTTCTATCAAAAACGCCGAGCTCTTTCCGGACGACAACCTTACAAAAAAAGCAGCCGCATTATTGGATGGGAAAGATATTGAGATTGCGGGACATGAGGGGGAAAGCTATTACATCACATTCGATTTTTACCGTCCGGTTCACGGCTATCCCTTTGTGGATTTAGCCGACGCGCCCGAAGGTGTGCTAATTGATCTTGGTTACGCCGAAATCGCCCGCTCGCTTTATAGTGGCGAAGACCATGTCAAACCGAACGGGTGGATCAATCCCGAAGGTGTCGTTGGTCCCGGTTACGCTGACCGTTTAATTACAGCAAATGGCCCGCAGCAAGTTGAATTTCCGGATGAACGTACCACACGCTGGCTGGCTGTTCATATCCATTTCAACAAAACCGGCAAGATCAACCTGCGCGATATCGGATTCGTTAAGTCTCAATATCCAATCGAGCCGGCCGGGACTTTTTCATGCGGAAACGAGCGTATCGAACAGATTGTAAAACTCTGCTTGATTCACGCCGAAATCACGATGACCGATGCATATATCGACACGCCCGGACGTGAAGATGGGCAATGGATCGAAGATGACCGCCCCCGGGCCTTAATTGCCGCCCGCTGGTTCGGCGATACACGGTTGAGAGAATTTCTGATCCGCACCCATGCTGAAGGCCAAGGCCAGGATGGTGATTTTCATCCCTTCTCACCGAGTAATTTCCCGGCCTATCCGGCATCTTTCGATTGGAGTGTTCAATGGGTTGCGGCGCTTTATGACGATTATCAATGGACCGGCGAGACTACGTTGATCCGGACCTATTGGGATAACCTCTGCCGCTATTGGAAACGCATCCTCGAGTTCAACAATGAGGAAGGTGTCTGGCTTAGCCGGCGCATTTATGCCGATATTCGCATGGGGCCACGTTGTGAAAACGATCATCAATCCAGCGGAATGGTAACACCATGGATTATCGAACGTCTCCGTTGGAGCGCAGAGATGGCAAAGGCATTAGGAGAAAATGACCAGGCCGCACAATGGACAGCAACCGCGCAAAAAATGTCCGAGGCTTTCCGTAAATATCACATTGTGCCCGCTAACGGTGAAATCCCTCTGCATGTTGCCAACCGATTTGATCTTAATGATTCAAGCATAGATCGTGGTTACAGCCAGGCCGGGCAGACCGTGGCAATTCTCTCCGGTCTTCTAAACAAGAAAGAAGCGCATGCCGATCTGGATTATGCGTTTCAGGCGCCGGATGGCGATCCGCCCAACGGTGTATCCCGCTGGAACAATCCAACCTATGGCTACCGTTCCCTGCATGCGCTCTCGCAATCCGGCCTCACCCAACGCGCTGTTGCTCATCTGCTGGAACGTTATGCTCCCTATCTACCTCAACATCCCAGAAATCAAGTTCCGCAAGAATTACAGGGGCCTTATGGCGGGCCGCTTCCTGAATATTGGGTCAGCCGTGAAGACCTAAGCCTTGAACCGGGAGAGACAAACTCTGCTCAACCCAGTGATGAGACCGGCTCGCACGGCTGGGGCGCAGTACCGCTTTTATGGTTGCACGATTCCCTTTTAGGTGTGGAAATCACAAAACCCGGCGGCGCTGAACTGCGCATTGCGCCGAATGACGGTGGCCTGCCCTATGTTGCCGGGCACACCATAACTCCAAAAGGATTGGTTTGGGTTTATTGGGATCCGCAACAATGGACCTTAGAGGTCAACATCCCGAACGGTGTCACCGCCGAAATCGTCATGCCGCCGGTGTGCGCTCAGAAACGCACAATATGTTTGTCTCATGCCGCGCCCATACAAGAATTGAATACCGATGAAGCAGGCCGCAGCCGATTCAAAATCTCCGGCGGTGGTGAATATGTTTTTGCGGTGAGGTGATTTTTCTTGCTACATATTCGTCTGGCGGTTTTATGTCATGTTGATTCAATCTTGATCCGCGCTTTCCATTCTTCAATTGCACAATAGAGCGTGGGAACGACAAAGACAGTAATCAACGCGACTGTCATCCCTCCGAATGTGGGAAGCGCCATGGGGACCATCACATCCGAACCGCGCCCGGTCGATGTTAGAACCGGAATAAGCGCCAAAATGGTTGTCGCCACAGTCATCAAACATGGGCGAATCCGACGTTTGCAGGCGGCCACCGTGGCTTCACGGATTTCGTCTGTATTATCCGGCGTGCGCTTTTCGAATGACTGCTTTAGGTACGTTGCTAGAATCACACCGTCATCCGATGCGATGCCGAAAAGCGCCAGAAATCCCACCCACACCGCGACACTGAGATTGAATGGCTGCACCTGGAAGAGATCGCGCATATTTACGCCAAAGACGCTGAAGTCCAAAAACCAAGGTTGAGAGTAGAGCCAAAGCATTTGGAATCCTCCCGCCCAGGCAACAACAATTCCTGAAAAGACGAGTAGTGTTGTCGGCACAGAATGAAACTGAAAATAGAGAATGAGAAAAATAAGAAAGAGCGCCAACGGCAAAACAACACGCAACTTTTGTTCGGACCGTACCTGGTTTTCGTAACTTCCGGCAAAGGAATAACTCACCCCGGCGAGAAGATCAAACTCGCCGCTTGCGAGTTTTTCTTTCAAGTATCGCTGGCAGTCTTCAACCACATCCACTTCCGCGTGACCGGGCCGCATATCGAAAAGCACATAACCGATTAAAAACGTATCTTCACTCTTAATTACTTGCGGGCCGCGTTCATACCGAATCTCGGCCAGCTCGCGCAACGGTATCTGAGCGCCGGATGGCGTAGGGACAAGAATCGAGCCCAACGTTTCGATTTGATCGCGTAATTCGCGCAAATACCGTACACGGACCGGATAGCGTTCACGCCCTTCGACAGTCGTTGTTATACGCCGCCCGCCAATCGCTACCTCGATCACATCCTGCACTTGGCGGATCATAACGCCGTACCGCGAGATAGCATCACGGTCGATATCAATTTCTAAGTATGGCTTGCCGACAATCCGGTCGGCGATTACCGCATCCGGTTGAACCGAAGGAACTTCTTTCAAAAACTTCTCGATCTCGAAACCAACCTTTTCGATAGACTCTAAATCCGGCCCTTTCACTTTGACACCCATCGGTGCCCGCATTCCGCTTTGAAGCATCACAATACGCGCTGCAATGGGCTGCAATTTAGGAGCGGATGTTGTGCCGGGAAGTTGTGCGGCTTTCGTGATTTCATCCCAAATATCATCGGCCGAGTGAATATGCTCGCGCCATTGCCGGAACGGCCTGCCTTCGGGATCAGGCATAAGTTCACCTTGTTCATCCCGAACATAATCGCCTGCCGTATTGTCATATTTGAAACGTAGCCGGTTGCCATCCTTATCGAGGATGTATTCGCTTTCGTAATTGATGATCGTTTCAATCATCGAGATTGGCGCGGGATCCAATGGGCTATCGACGCGGCCAAGTTTTCCGACGGCTTCTTCAACTTCCGGAATGGCATTAATCGCCATATCCAGTTTCTGCAAAACATCCTGGCACTCTCCAATCGAAGCGTGCGGCATCGTAGTCGGCATATAGAGAAACGATCCCTCATCTATGGGAGGCATAAACTCTTTGCCGAGTCCGGGAAATGCATTCTTCGCGGCCTGGAAAGAACGCGAATCTTGAACAAACTGCGGCATAAATCCGAAAACGCGGTCGACTCCCAGCCAAATAACTCCGCCCCAAAGAACCAGCAAGACGGGAATCGACAGAAAGGCTAGTTTATTTCTCAAACACCAGCGCAGAACCGGTTCGTAAATTCTTAAAAAAACAAAAACCGCGCCGAGCAAACCGCCGATAACACCCACAACAAAAAATAGATTCCGCCCCATACCTTTTTCAGGCCCCAATGGTAGCCAATGCTCCGCTAATAGCACCGCAACCACAAGTACGGCAATTGCATTAACAACGGTTGGCCCCCAAGACTTAATTCGCTCAGGAATCCAAGGTGAGGCAAAATGATAAATACCAAAAGCCATCACCAACAGCCCCACACGAACTGACACCACAAATGCCGCAACCACGCCGGCCAAAATCAATCCCGAGAAAAGCACATCGCGTATCCGTTTGCCGCGAATACGGCCCGTAAAAAGAACATGCGCAAATGGCGGGATTACCGTAAGCGCCACAATGATCGATGCCAACAAGGCAAATGTTTTTGTGTAAGCCAGTGGTTTAAAAAGTTTTCCCTCTGCGGCCTGCATCGTAAAAACAGGTAGAAAACTGATAATTGTGGTCGCAACAGCTGTTAAAACAGCACCGCCGACTTCTTGTGTTGCGCGGAAAATCACTTCGAGAGGCTTTTCATCTTTTTCCGCCGTCTCTAAATGTTTCAATATGTTCTCGCAAATCACAATCCCCATATCGACTATCGTTCCGATGGCAATAGCAATGCCCGATAGCGCCACGATATTCGCATCGACTCCGCCGACTTTCATGGCGATAAAACACATCAGCACGGCTAATGGCAATAGACCCGAAATCAAAATCGAGCTGCGCAGATGCAGCATCATCACAATCACAACGATGATGGTCACAAGAATTTCTTCTACAAGTGCGGTATTAAGAGTGCCGAGTGTTTCGTAGATCAGGCCGGTCCGGTCATAAAAGGGAACGATCTTGACCTGGGATACCGTGCCATCGGCCAAAGTCTTCTTTGGTAGCCCGGGTGAAATTTCCTCTATTTTCTTCTTTAAATTCTTAATGACGGCCAGCGGATTTTCGCCGTAGCGAACGACAACCACACCACCGACAGCCTCAGCGCCCGCTTTGTCCAAAGCGCCTCTGCGTAAGGCCGGTCCTAACGTCACATGCGCTACATGCTTAATATTTACGGGAACGTTATCCCGGACTTTGATAACACTCTTTTCAAGGTCTTCCGTGCTTTTCAAAAAACCAAGACCTCGAATTACATATTCCGCGCGGTTAACTTCAATCGTCCGTGCTCCAACATCGACATTGGACATGCGTACGGCATTAAATACTTCATCCAAGGTAACGTTGTAAGCACGCATCGCATCCGGATCGACATCGACTTGATATTCTTGAACAAAACCGCCTACCGAAGCGACTTCGCTCACGCCATCTGCGGAAAGCAACGAATAGCGTACATACCAATCTTGAATTGTCCGTAATTCATGAAGATCCCATCCGCCGGTCGGATTACCATCCGCATCGTACCCTTCAAGCGTATACCAAAAAATTTGCCCCAAGGCGGTTGAGTCCGGGCCAAGTGCGGGTTGAACTCCTTCCGGCAGTGTACCGGCCTGTAGGCTATTCAACTTCTCCAGCACACGCGATCTCGACCAATAGAAATCGATATCATCTTTAAAAATGATGTAAATGCTCGAAAAACCGAAAAACGAGTAACTGCGTATAGTTTTAACACCGGGAACACCAAGCAAGGCAACCGTAAGCGGATAAGAGATTTGATCCTCAATATCTTGCGGTGAACGCCCCATCCACTCGGTAAAAACAATCTGTTGGTTTTCGCCGATATCCGGAATTGCATCGACCGGGACCGGATCGCGTGGCAGCCATCCAACTTCCCAATCGAATGGAGCTGTAAGAATTCCCCACGCAATGATGAGGATAACGAATAAGCATACAACCAGCTTATTCTCAAGACAGAACCGAATGGCCGAATCCAGCATGCTTATTCGCCCTCTTCGTTCTGTATCGGTTTAAACTCGTTTTCGACCGATCCGCATTTCAACATCGCTGCTCCAAAATACGGATTACGCACATCCTGGTCCCATTGAATCCAATTCGCGCCACGATTGTCGAAAGCCATCGGACAATGGACGGAATAAAGCGTCTCTTTGGGCGCGCCATGACGGCTCAAAGCACGAATCAAATCATCTGATATTAAGGCAAAGTTTTTACGCACTTCCTCAAGTGAAGATGCCTCCGCAACATTTGCCGCTGTTTTTGCTAAGTCATCAATACCACGGGCTGTGGCGGCTTCGACGATACCGTGCGCGGAATGTTTTGCATCTTCGAGTTTGTCATCAGCCAAGTCCGCAGCTAACTGCCGGTAATGCTCCAAAACCTTCTCCAACTCATGAGCTGATGCGGAGACATGTTGCTTATGATCGGATACGGATTCAGACGGTGATGCTGTTTTTGAACTTCCCGAATGCGCATGGTCCATAGCCGGACCACCGGCCATTGGATTCATCATGCTGGGCTTGGCTTGAATTTGTAAAGCACTGTCTATTTTAAAATTGCCGTGGGTGACTACATTTTCACCCTCCGTAAGCCCCTCGTGAACAACATAAAATTCCCCCAAACGAGGCCCGACTTTAATTTCGCGGCCTTCAAATGTGGGCTTCTCCGTATTCGGTACTTCGAGATAGACAATTGCCCGTTTGCCCGTAATCAATACAGCCGACGCGGGAACCACAAGAGGAGGCTCTTGGTCTTCTTGTTTGGCATCCACAAAACCTAGGGACTCTGAAGTCACCAACGGCATTTCGCACAAGTCACAAAAGCCCGGTTCATCCCGCACAATTTCCGGGTGCATGGAACACATCCACTTCCCAGCCAATGCAGCATCCATAATTTGACCGGCTTCAGTCACTTTGGAACGCACAACCGCATTCACAAACATATCGGGTTTTAGGCGTCCATCGGGATTTTTGACATTCACTCTGACTTTTACAGTTCTGGTCTTTTCATTCAGAAACGGATCGATAAAGGCCACCCGGCCCCGAAATGTTTCTCCGGGATAAGCAACCGTTGTGAATTCAACTTCTTGGCCGTACCGAATCCATTGCAAATCCGACTCATACGCATCCATCTTCACCCAAACATGTGTCATGTCTGCAATGGTATAAACACGCGTTCCGGTTTTTACATAGTCGCCTTCCATCGCATTTTTCTGAATGACAATTCCATCAATCGGTGAATAAAAAACAATCCGTTCAGATGGCGATTCTTGTGTTTCAATCCGTTGGATTTGTTCATCTGTCAGCCCCAAAAGGCGTAATCGTTCCCGGGCGCGCTCTAAAACATCATGCCGGTTTTTTTGAACATTCGAATCGGAAGAGACCGGCCCTCCTTTCACCGCCTTGAGCGCCTGCAAGAGTGCTTCTTGATCGGTAAGGAGGTCCGGGCTGTAGATTTCGACCAAATGCTCGCCCTTTTTCACCGGCGTTCCTGTGTAATCGACAAAGAGCCGTTCTAATCGTCCCGGGAACCAGGCCGTAATTGTTTTTGTTCGCGTTTCATCATACTCGACTTTGCCGATCAAACGGGATTCATGTTCTGCAAACATCCGTGTAATCGGACTGGTTTCAATCTCCGCCAGTTTTTTGGCTGCTTCAGACATCTTTAGGCGGCGCGGAGAATCGTCTCCTCCGGCATTTTGAACGGGGATCAAATCCATGCCGCATATCGGACACTCACCCGGCTCGGTTTTTTGAATTTGCGGGTGCATGGAACATGTCCAAATTGTCGGAGGGGATTGTTCTACTACTGTAGTTTTATCGATAGCTGCACTATTCTCTGGTGATTCACCACTTCCAAACCAAAGAGTGACAAAAACACCGATTGCTATTCCGATACCGATATAAAGATATTTCGAACGTTGTCCGGGTAACGATGCGGCCATTGATTTACTCCAGTTCCATTAGGCTTCCACCAACCGCCCGTTCAAGTTCGGCGAGTGCCTTCCCAAAATCCCGCCGTGCATTAAAAAGAGAAATATTGAATTCTAATAATGTGCGTTGCGCATCGAGATAATCGAGAAAATCAATACGAGCCCCCTCATAATCCACTTCAGCAACTTCTAAAGATTGGCGGGCATCCGGGATCAAAGTCTTTTCATAGAGTTCGATTTCCCTTCTTGCTGCATCCAAAGAAAAATGCGCCGTTTTTACGTCGTAAAGTGTCTGGTTGATCATTTCTTCAAGCGCCTGCTCCATCTGTCTTTCGCGGATACGCATCTCTTGAATAAAAGCTTCCTGCATACCGAACCAAGGCCGGTTTGGTTGAGTGGGGTCGGGACGAAATGTGCCCCGGTCCGGTTCGGCTCCAACTAAGAGCCCGCTTCGGTCTTCAAAGTAGCTCGCCCCTAATGTGGGATCGGGACGGTTCATCTTCTCCGCCAGGGCAATGGCCAACCGTACTCGCTCAACTCTGTAACGGTCTCTCTCGATTTCTTGCCGCTGCGATTTTGCCAATTCATAAAGCGTATCTATTGAACGTTCGGGTATCGGGATTGCGGCATATTCGCTTCTACCGAGCGGAGCTTGCGGTCCGCGATCCAACAGCATGTTGAGACGTGCAGTTATCGTTGTTTTCTGCTCTTCGAGCGTGATCAGGCTATCTGATAACTTTGATAGCGCCATTCGGGCCTTTATCACATTATTGTAGGAAGACTTTCCAGCCTCGAATTTCCGTGTGGCGACATTCAATATTTGTTCAAGTAAATTCTGGTTCTCTTTTGTAATCTGAATCGCATCTTGCACATAGGCATAATCGAAATAGGCTTTTTTGACTTCGGTGAGTGTATCCCGTACAACTATCGCAAAATCATACTCTGCTATTTCGATATCGGTCCTTACTAAATCCCCACGAAGCGTGGTTACACCCGGAAATGGGAATTCGGCGGCAATTTTCTGCCGTTGTCCCTGCATACTTCTCAACAATAAATCCTGCCTTTTTGTGAAGACGTTATATTGGCGCAAAATACCATCGAGATAGGCCGCTTGCGGGTATCGCGCCAACGCCGCGTTCCAGGCTTCCGAAGCCGATTGGATATTTCGGTTCCGGACATAAGCGATAGATTGCAGAGTAGAAAGTTTGAGAGGAGCCTTAAGCAGTTCTTCTACTCTGTCTGTACGCGCCAATCGCTGGATATTTTCCGCTTCCGGACTTGTGAGTGCCGGATCGATTTTTACGACTTGAGGATTAAGCCCCTTATCGACTTGTATATCATAGGCTTCCAACAAGGATGACATCTCAGGAAATTCGACCGGCGTCTTTTCCGAAGGAGTCTCTTCAATCTCAGACAATGCCTCAATTTGTTGATCGAGAAACGCCGGGCGGGCATTTTCTTCCAGACATTTCAACGCATCCCGGTATGTGCCACCATGCACATCGATCTGCCCACAAAATGTCAGAATGGAAGCAATCGCAGAAAGTAAAACAATGCGCGCGCCGGTCATGATTCCGAATCCTTTCTCATGGCCGGTTGTAGCGATCCGCCAGCGATCCGTTCCAATTCGGTCAATGCTTTCGCGTAATCCACACGTGCGCGTAGCCACGCAAGATTGAAATTCAACCAGACACTTTGTGTCTCCAAAATCTCCGTGACGCTCCCGCGCCTTTCGCGATTCCACTCCTCGGCAATCGCCATCGATTTTTCGGCCTGGGGTAGTAAGTGATCCCGATAAAGTTCTACAAGCCGTCGAGCATTCTCCAACTGGAAATACGCTTTGCGTAATTCAACACATGTGCGGTTCCGAATCGAGTCACCTCGCTGTTCGGCGGCCTCTAAACCTTCCTCCGCATAGCGTACCTGCGCCTTGTTTTTATTGGCCCAAAGTGGAACGGAAATCCCACCGCTGACAATAATCGGATCTTGGCCGCTGTCAGGTGTGGAAGGGTTTATTGCATCACCCGTCTCTATATAGTTCACGCCGATTTTAAAATTCGGAAGATTCAAGCGATGCGCCAAACGTATTTGTTCCTCCGCTTTTTCAACACCAAGCTGCGTTAAAAGTATCTCTTGCCGCTGCTGCTGTACCAAATCATCCAGAGCGTCTAAAGAAAGGTTTCCCTCCATTGAAAGTGGCGCGGAAACACTCCCGATTGCTTCATCCGATGGACGATTAAGAATCGCATTGAGTACCGCCAGCTGAACAGTTTTTAGTTCGCGCAAGGTAATTAAGTCGTAATCCAACTGTGCAAGCTGCGATTCCGCCTTAAAAACCTCATTCAACCCCGCTTCCTGGCCACTATACTTGGTTTGCGCATATGAAAGAGTCTCTTGTAAAAGTGAACGATTCCTGCGGGTGATTTCTGCTGCCCCGTCTAGATAAACGTATTCATACGCAGCCGACTTCAAATCGGCGATCACATCACGAACCACACGTTCGGGACAAGGCGTTCTTCGTTCTGTTGGACGAAGCGATTGGCACGGCCGAGGGGACGCTCGATCTTCACTTCCAGCTCGCACCAGGTGAGATGGAGTTGGACGCGGCCCGGCACAGGGCAAATACAACATTTGAGGATGCCAACGTGCTGATTTCGACGATCGGAGACGGTCCGCTTGTCACGGAAGAAGAAGAGGGCTGGTTTGCCTGGAAATATGGCCACCGCAAGCCGCGGCCCGCATTGCGTCATCGCCATGGTCGGTCTGTGCCTGCGGCTTTTTTGAGCGTGGTTTGTCCGTATCGCGGGGATACTCGGCCAGAAGTGTCGGCTTCGCTGCCAGAGGGGTTTGAGATTGGTACTGATCGCGTGGAAGTGTCCGTGGAATTCGCTGGAACGGTTTGGCGAGTGGGGCGCGATCTGAAGGGTGGGCGTGCCTGGTGCGAGAGGAAAGACTGACGGCTGAGTGTCTCAGCTCATGAACATCGAGTGGCAGGTGAGCCAGCGGAAGGTGAGGACGGCATGGCGCAGGCACCACGAGAACCAAGGCAGAGAAGAGAGTGGAAAAAAGCGAGCCGCGACTGTGCCCCTGCCTGCCCCTCAGCCGCGGCTCGCCCCTGCCCACACTACAATATGCCACAAAAAGACAAAAACGGGACAAGTGAAATGCAAGTCATGAAACAGTGAGGGAGCGGCATAGCTACGAAGAACACAGTCACATTTGAACTGTGTAGTGTGCGTAAGGAACTTGCACCCCGCAGCCCATCGAGTCACAATAGCACCGTATGGTATCGACACGGACGCACCCCCGCCGGTCCATGAGGGATTGGCGGGGCTTTTTTCTAAACTGTTGTACATGCGGTGTTCGAGCGGTTTTCTCCTTGCACCCCGCCGCGGGCCAAATCAGAATAGGTCCCATGCGGCTTTGGGGTCGCGCCCACCCCGCTGGTCTTCGGATTGGCGGGGTTTTTTCGTTTTCTTTCCGAATGTGGCACCCGTGTAGAACCACGCCATTCATGGGGTGTGCCGCGCCGGCTGGCAAATCGCTGTAAGCCCTTGTTCTCAAGACATGAACATCGAGTTGTACGTCAACCAGCGGAAGGTGAGGACCGTACAGAGAAGGCACATCCACCAGGAGGCGACCTGGGCGCCGTGGTAGCGGCGGAGTGCGTAGAGGATGCCGCATGCCATGAGGAGCGTCGTCAGTTTGAACATCGTGAGGAGTGCGGGGTTCTCGACGAGTTCGCTGCCCAGGGGGTTCATTTCGGTGAATCCGCCGGCCTGTTGGGCGACGAGCGTGCAAGCGAGGTCGAAGATGCCGAGGAGGATCAAGAGAACGACGCTTCGCACGACAACGGGTATTCCTTCACCTTCGGCATCGACTTCGGACCAGCGGGCACGATTTTGGGGGCGATAGTTCAAGAGTGTGCCACAGGCCGCGACGACCAGTCCCATGGCGAGCAGGGTGATTACGTACTTGACAGGTCGAGAGTTCCAGAAGGTGGAAGCGATGGCGGCCTCCTGGAGTGCCCTGTTCTGCTCAAGCACCTGCGCAATCCGTTCGATCTCGGGGCCTATCCGTTCCATGAGTTCGTGGGACGGTTCAAACGTTTCGACGATACGTTGCCAGCTCGACTCATCCATGCGATGCGGCTCTTCTTCGAGAAGCCGAGCGAGTTTCTCTTCATGGGAATCGCCGGAGTCGAGGATCTCGACAACGAACGCGGCGCTAACCTTGCTGAGCGTACAGCCTCGGAGCCCTTCACCAGCAATGATTGCGCCGTCGTTTTTCAGGTTGTGTTCCAGATGGCGTAATCCTAACCGGTCTTGGAAGTCGGGCGATCTCTGTCCGCGGCGGCGATGGAAATCGGGACCACCACCCCACGCTCCGGGGCCGCCACCTCGGGGAGCAGAACCTTCTTTCCAGAACTCAGGGACGTCACCTCCAAGGCCGCGTCCGTCCCTCCTTCGGCCCGGGCCCCGTGGTCGACGCGGACTCTCCATGGCCTGAACGAACCACTCACTGATGGCCAACTGGTCATTCACCCAGAGGTCACTGCCACGCTTCTCAAGAATGTAAGGGGGCGGGAGGTATCGGCCATCAAGGATGACGTATCCCGAATCGATCGTCTCACTTCGAGTGACTTCTTCGTCGCTCTTGTCTTTCTCTTGGGGTGAATGATCTTCCCGGGCGCTGAGCTCCCCCGATAGGAGGACTGCGCAGATCGCGATTCCGAGAGACGCTCGATTCCGATGCCTCATCACATGATCTCCTCCGAGATTGCACACCAGGCCTGGTGCATCAGCCGCGAGACCTCTTCTCGTCATGCCATGCGGCCATGGAAACGGGCGGTCAGAACAGACCGATCCCACGAGGGATTAACCCCGCGGATGGTTGCAGGTTTCGGGGGAGTGAAATTTCTTGGCGAAACGAAGATTCGCTACTGCACCTCGGCAGCAAAGTATTTGGCCGTCAGGGGTTCGCCGGTGGCTTGTTCGACGAACTCGGGCCAGGGATTGCGGCGACCGGGAAAGAAGACCTTCCGGGTGAGGAACTGGCCGAAGTCCTTTCTGCCGTTGAAGCTCAGTTCGCTAGTCGGGCCGTGGTGATCGGCAAGGGTGGCGAGGGCGTGGCGGAGTTGGGCGGCGAAGAGTTCACCGAGCTGGTAATTGTGGTAATAGACGGGGGCGATGGTGAAATGGGGTTTGGCGGCCCAGTCGGGGTTGACGTGGCCGGGCGGACGGCGGAGCATCTGGAATCGCTCCTTGTAATCCCACCACAGGGTGTCGAGGGCTCGGTCAGGGTTCTCGTAGAGGACTTTTTCCATATGGAGCATGACGAGCGTCCAGCGGGTGAAGATGAGTTGCTCACGTCGCCGCTGCTCCTTGATGGCGTTGGCAAGTATGTCGACCTGTGCGGGATCGGCGCCGGCGTAGGCGACGATCCAGGAGGGCGTTTTGGCCAAGGCGCCGAAAAGCATGGCGACGGCCTCGGTGGTGAAGATGTGGGCTGGTGCGCGAAGATTCCGTGGGAGGGAGGGATCGAGCCCAAGGTCGTAAACGGCGTGCCCCTGTTCGTGGAGCATGGTGTCCATCCACTCGGCCGTGGGCTTGATATTGCAGAGAGTCCGTACGTCGCCTTCTCGATCGATATCGGTGCAGAAGGCGTGCTGGTCCTTGCCTGGTCGCTCGTAGAGATCGCTGCGTTCGATCACACCGTCGATGGGCAGGCCGATGTCGGCATAGAACTGTCGGGCGATTTCGGTGATGTCCTCCTTCTTCTTCTGTTCGTAGAAGATGTCGAGATCGACGGCCTTGGACGGTGGGGCCGCCTGGAAGAACGGGTTATCGTAGTGCCAGGGCATGATCTGGTCGACCTCGATGCCGAATCGCGCTGCGATCTCGGCGTCCATGGTCGCCTTCATTTCGGCGAAGGGATCGCGGGTCAGTGTTTCGAGTTCCTCAAAGATCGCCATCAGTTGTTCGGGGTCGTGCTCCTGCAGTTGGATCTCCATCTGCCAGTAGTTCTCGAAGTCGAGCGCCTTTGCAGCGCGGTTGCGGAGCTTGGCCAGTTCGACGATCTTGGGAGCGACGACAGCGCCGACCTGCTTGAGAGCTCGCCAGATCTTCTCGCGGCGGGCGGAGTCGTTTTCGTCGGCAAGCATTTCGAGGAGGTCATTGTTCGAGAAGGGTTTGCCGTCGAGACCTGCGCGAAAGGTGTTGAGCGATTTCTCGATCTCCGTGGAGAGGTCGACCAGCTCTTTGAGCATGGCAGGCGGGAGCTGGTTGCCACGAAAACTGAGTTCGGCGCGTCGGAGCGAGCGGGCTTGAATCGGAGTGAGCTGGTCGACGACGGAAAGGCAGCGTGTGATGCGGGCGTATGTTTCGGGATTGCTGTGGTACTCTCGTTCGGCAAGGGAGAGTGCGGCCGCCTCGTCGTAGTCTTCAGCCTTCCCTGAATTGGCGGCCTTCCATTGGGCGAGTGCCGCTGGGATTTCGAGCTTGGCCAGTTTCTTGTCGTACTCCTGGAGAAAAGCAACAGCTTCGGCTTTCAATTGGGCATCTCCGGTTTCTTGAGCGCGGGTGGATATTCCGACTCCAGAGAGAATGGTCAGTGTGGCTAGAAGAATCAGAGTCTTTGAGGTATTCATGATGTCGGTCTGCATGTCAACGATTCGGGTGGTCGGTGTGGGGTGTGCGACTGTTCTACGGTTCTATTGCATTGGGCGACCTCTGACAAGCCGGGAGTGTGCCAGACCATTGCCTTGCATTTCCGGATGATTCTGGGAGAATCGAGGCCATGAAACTATTGCCGCAATACTCACTTCGACTGATGTTGACGATCACGACGCTGGTGGCCGGGGTGTTTTCAATTATGGGGTTGGCAGCACGGGGGCACGACTGGGCGATCGGCGTCAGTGTCGCGGTTCTGGGCCTTGCAATGGCTTTTGTGACGTACGCGGTGTTTTTCGGCATTCTGTGGGTGTTTTCGCTGGCGGCGTCACCCGTGTTGAATCGCCGAGTTCCTGCCGGTCCAACGGTGGTGGTCGGATCGGCGAGTCCCTTTGTTGATGCGTCGCGACAGGAGGCAGTGGTTGAAAGTGCTGTCGATGCGATCGTTGTCGAAGCCAAGGAGGCGGACGGAACGGTGGATACGGATGGAGAGGATCGCCCGACATGAGCGGTGGGTATGAGGCAGAAGTGGCCTTGGGACAGGCGAGGCTCGGTGCCCTTCGAGGGCGTTGGCGTATGGCCCTGCTGCTGGTGATGATGATGGGAACGCATCCCGGTTTGGCATGGGGCCAGTCGGGGGCCACCCACCCCAACCAAGGCGGCCAACTTCGCCTCGACGTGGACACACGCTGGCCCGACGGTCCGGGTTATCGTCCGGTTCGGGTTACGGTGACTCCGCTGGTGCCGGTGGCAGCGAATCGGACGCTTGTTTTCGAGTTCACGACCAGCCTTTTCGGATTGCACGAGGGTGAAGACCGGTGTGTTGTGGCGCAGGAGATCAAGTTGCCTGCGGGTACAAGGCCGGTCACAACAACGATCGCAATACCCTATGTTGTGGGGTACGACGAGTACGAATATCGAGTTGGCGAGGGGGGGCTCTTAATCCCTGGTCTTGTCGGACGCGGTTCGTTCCAACGGCATTCGTTGGAGGAAAACACTCCGCGGGTGCTGTTCGTGTCGGAGCAGGCGGCCAATTCCGGGAGTCCCGGGATTGTGGTGTCGGTGCCAGTCGAGCAATCAGGCGATGACTTCAGCCAGTATGAGCTGCGGGCGTTCACGATGGCAGATGCCAAGAACTTGCCCGCTCGCTGGATCGACTACTCGGCGTTGGATATGGTTTGTCTGTCGTTTGCGGATCTGCAGGATCTGAATGGCAACCGACCGGAAGTGTTTCGCGCTCTTCTCGAATGGACTGCGGCTGGAGGGAACCTGCTTGTTTTCGGTATCGATGCCGTGACCGAACAACGCCTTGTTCTGGAGGAACTTCTCGGTTTGCCGCCGAGTTCTCTCTTGGAGACGGGATGGCGTCCACCGGATTTGGAGCAGTACGGCAGGTCGGTAAACGGGTTTTTCCCTGGTCAGGCAAGTCCCTACGACAACCCCATATTTGTCCAGCAGGACATAAGTGTTGGGGACATGACAGAGGACGCGTCGAAGAAGAGGAAGGGGTTGCCGAGTCCGCCTGATGTTTTCCCGTTTGTATCGCGACCGTATGAGATGGGAACCGTGGTGGCGATTACATCGGACGCGCCCTGTGAGGAGGATCTGTGGTTCTGGGGATGGCTGTGCAATCATCTGACGAGTGCACGGGTGATCTGGCCTCAGCGGCACGGGTTCTCACGTGTCTACGGCACGCCGGAGTTCTATCGATTTCTGGTTCCAGGTGTCGGCAAGGCACCGCTCAACGCGTTTCGCGTTTTGATTACGCTCTTCGTCCTGGCGATCGGTCCGATCAACTACTTCGTGTTGCGCCAGTTGCGACGACTTCACCTCCTGGTGGTCACCGTGCCCGTCAGCGCGGCGGGGATCACCTTGGCCCTCTTTGCCTACGCGATCCTCTCCGACGGGCTCGATACACGAGTTCGCGTGCGCAGCGTAACCCAGGTCAATCAACAGACGGGGCAAACGGTGTGCTGGGCTCGCCTGTCGTACTACGCGGGACTTGCGCCGCGTGACGGGTTGGTCTTTTCGGAAGACGTGGTAGTGCACCCGTTGGTCGCCGACGATGGCGATTACGGAAGCGGTTACCGCGAGTTGCGTTGGCACGACGGACAGCGAATGACGACCGGCTGGCTTCGTTCCCGCACGCCAACTCAGTACGTGACCGTCCGTTCCCGACAAACGGAGATCGGGCTCGACGTGGGACAGGCCGCCGATGGTGTGCTGCCGATTACCAACCGGCTTGGCACCGACGTGGAGTTCTTGATAGTTCGCGACGAGAAGAACAACCTCTATTGGACTCGCAGTCTTGCGGTCGGAAAGCGGACCGATGCGGAACGTGTGGGGCTGGATGATGCGGTATCGGCACTCATGGAAACCGTTCAAGCATGCGACATGCTCCCTCCTCCACGCATGAATAACCAGGTCTATGTGGAGTTGAATAAGAAGGGCCCGAAGGGGCTCATGGAAGGAGTCATTACCGATCTCAGCCTGCCTTCCAATGGTCTGAGCTCGCTCGAACCCAGGAGTTATGTGGCGATCGTTCCTTTCAGCCCGGAGGTGGAACTGGGAATTTCACCAGCGACTCCCGTGGCTTCTCTTCATCTGGTGGTGGGGTCGTGGTAAAGGCGAGTTGATGAACGATTGCCAACCTATGATCGAGCTGCGGAAGTTGCACCGGTTCTTTGGAAAGACGCGCGCCGTCAACAATGTCTCCTTCCAGGTCGGTCGCGGGCAGGTGTTCGGCTATATCGGGCCGAACGGTGCGGGGAAGACGACGAGCATGCGGATTCTGGCAACGCTCGATCTCCCCACGGCCGGCGATGCCTTCGTCGACGGCTTCTCGGTGGTGAACGATCCCGATCGCGTACGCGGACGACTCGGATTCATGCCGGATTACTTCACGACCTACTCGAACGTCGACGTGCGGGAGTACCTCGATTTCTTCGCGCGGGCCTACCATCTTTACGGCAAAGACCGGAAGCGGGCGATCGAACGGGTGATGAGCTTCACGGGGCTAGATGTGTTGGCCCACAAGCCGATCGACGGGCTGTCAAAAGGAATGAAGCAGAGACTCTGCCTGGGGCGGGCGTTGATCCACGATCCGCCGGTGATGGTCCTGGACGAACCGGCAGCGGGGCTGGACCCGCGAGCCAGGATCGAACTGCGGGTGATGATCCGGGCATTGGCCGACGAGGGGAAGTCGATTCTGATCAGTTCCCACATTCTCACCGAGTTGGCCGAGGTCTGCGATCTGGTGGGAATTGTTGAACGGGGTTCCTTGGTCACCATGGGGAGCGTCGAGGAGATCCAGAATGGATTGCGCCAGGAGAAGAATCTCGTGGCGGTCCGTGTTCTTGGGGGAGTGGATGGGCTTGCGGAATGGTTGAACGAGCGTTCTGGAGTCGGCCAGGTGAAGGTTGATGGCAGTGTGGTTCGATTCGAGTTGGCGGGTGATGAAGCGGCCGAGGCGGATCTTCTTCGAGCGATGATCCATGACGGATTTCGTGTTGTCGCCTTTGGTGCGCAGCAGGGGACGTTGGAGGACGTGTTCATGCAGGTAACGAAGGGGTTGGTGCAATGAGCGGGGAACCAGCCACAACTGTTTCGGACGAACGGCATGAGACGCCAGCGACCAGCCGGATCGACCGCGTTTTCGAGTGGATGGGGGAGCGGTTCAATCCGATCCTGGTGAAGGAATCTCGTCAGGCGTTGAAGAGCCGGCAGTTCATGCTCGCTTTCGGACTGCTTCTGATCGCGGCCTGGGGCTGGTCGTTTTTGGGGATCGTGGTGTTCGAGGTGGGGGCAGGTTATCGTCAGGCTGGCCCGGAGATGTTCATGGGCTACTACTCCATTCTCGCGGCTGCAGTGGGACTGTTCGTTCCGTTCAGCGCTTTTCGATCGTTGGCCAGCGAACGGGAGGATCGGACCTATGAATTGCTGTCGATCACGGGATTGAGTCCAAGACAGATTGTGAGCGGAAAGTTGGGCAGCGCCGTCATTCAGATGGTGATCTACGCGTCGGCGATCGTTCCATGCCTGGCCTTCACCTATTTGCTTCGCGGCATCTCGATGCCGATGATCGTGTTCGTTTTCGGCTACACGATTCTCGGTTCGCTCGGCCTTGCCATCATCGGGTTGTTTGCGGGCACGCTGACGAGCGAGAAGCATTGGCAGATGCTGCTTTCGGTCGTGGTGATCGCGGGACTGCTGATCGTGTTCATGACGACGATCGCGTGGACGGGTGAAGTCATTGACGACGGCGATTCCATGTTTCGCGACTGGGAGTTCTGGGGCACCATTGCCGGGTTTCTTACGGCCTACGCGAGCTATGCGGCGCTGGTGTTTTACGCTGCGGTGGCGCAGATTACGTTCGTGAGCGACAACCGAGCGACGAAGTTGCGTGTGATCATGCTGATCCAGCACGCGTGCCTGGTGGGTTGGTTCGGCTGGATCTTCCTGGCACTGACCGACAGGGAGATCCAGGTGCTCTATGTGTTTCTGTGTCTGGCAGCGTTTCACTGGGGAGTGATGGGGGCGATGATGACGGGCGAATGGCCGGAGTTGTCGATGCGGGTGAAGCGGGGGCTTCCGCAGAGCTTCTTGGGCCGAGCGTTTCTCACATGGTTCAATCCGGGGCCAGGGACGGGGTACATGTTTGCCTGTTGCGGTGTGATCGGGGCAAGCGTGACGGTTCTGGTGTTGTTGGTGTTGGGGAGGTTCGTCGGGGGAATTCGTGGCGGAAACCTGGAGAGTATCACGGGCATGTGCGTTCTGGTGCCGGGCTATGTAATCGCGTACCTGGGAACGGGGCTGTTGTTGGTTCGCTTCCTTCGACGGTTTGGCACGGCGACCATATTCGCCTCGGTGCTTGTCCAGGTTCTGCTCGTAACGGCGGGAACGGCGGGGCCGTTCATTCTCGAATCGATCGTCGATCCGGGCCGCTCGGGCGGGTATTCTCTGCTTCAGATCACGAATCCGTTTTGGTCTATCGAGCACGTGGCCGACCGGAATTCGCTCCCCATTGAAGGCCCGTTGATGGTGGGACTGGTTGGCTTTGCTGCCCTTGTAGTCTTCACTCTTAATCTGCCGAGCATTCTCCACGAGGTTCGCCAGGTGCGGATCGCGAAGCCGAAGCGAGTGGCAGAGGAGGATGAGACACTTGCGGTAGAGACGCATCCCCCTGAGCCGGTGCAGGTGAGCCCATGGGATGTGGAGTAGAGGTCAGACGACAGGGTTCGGGGTTCAGAAGGTAGGCAATGAGCTACAATCACGCTTGCAAGGCCGGCAACCGCGCCGACGTGTGGAAGCACTTCTGGCTCTGCGAGGTAGTCAATCGCCTGCGCCCCGATTCGACGGGGTGTGTTTCCGTGCTCGATACGCACTGCGGCGCGGGGCTCTACAATCGCCACAACGCGGAACAATGGGACGACGGCATTGGCCGGTTTGCCGGTGGTGCGGTCGGCACGCTGGGCTGCTTCGGACGTGTTGCCGCACCCTATCTGCAACGAAACCTGTATCTAGGATCGTGGCTGTTGGCCGCAGAAGTCCTCAAACGGAGGAACATCGAGTTTCGGATCCACGGCTGCGACGTTGCAACTGAAGCGGAAGAGGCGTTCTGCAATTTAGGCCCGGAAGTTGCCCTCGGGGGCAGTTACCAGTTCACGCGGGGAGACGGTTATGCGGTCGCAGCTCGCGGCGAGCCGCAGTCGCTCGTATTCCTCGATCCGCCCTACTCACCTGATGCGGAGCAGGACTGGCAGACTCTTGCTCGTTTGATCCCCGATCTGAAATCGTCAGCGGATGTGGTTGCCGTATGGTATCCGATCGACGATCGTACCGAACGTCAACGACTTCTGGCAAGCTGCTCGCTCCTCCGGCACGAAGTCTCGTGGGAGCAGTCCACGGAAGATTTGCACGAGACAATGACGGGGTGTGGGTTTGGGATTTGGGCCGGGGAGAAACCCGAACTCCAGGAAACAGAGCAGACGGCTCATGGCGTTGCGGAGACACTTGGCGGCACGTACGCCACACGCGCACCGGGCGACGCCTGAATCGACGATAGCCAGATCGTGCCAAACTGTTATTTCGGTTGACCGCCCGTTCCCTTGGCAACAGTCGGTTCGTCCCAGCGATCGCGCCAGACATCGGCCGCCGCCTTGCGGAGCGACTCCCGGCCCCAAAGCCCATGGGACATGTCCGGCAGATAGCGGCAGCCAGGACTCCGCATCAGGAAGAGAAACTCGCGCCGCTCGGCCGGCTGCAGGTTCAACGCAAAACGCAGATTGCCGGACTTATAGAGCGACTGATCGTTCTTGCCCCCTACATCGATATAGCGTTCGGCCTGCTCGTTCAGGGCGCCGGCGATGAGTTTCGCTTCGTCGATTCGGGCCCCCGGAGTGAAGATCCAGAGTACGTTGAGGATCGGATTGTGGTCCCTGGCCTGAGGATGGGGCGCCACGGTGACTTCCAGACGGCCGTTTGCATCGGCGTCCACAGCATCGAAACGCATTGCGCCCGGCACATGGCGTCCCCAAGCAGCAATCGGATCAACAGACCGGTCCTCGACGCCTTCAACCTGGACGAGAAGAGGCCTCAGACCTGCACCCGGGTGATGACTTTCACAGAAGCCAAGCATCACCGTTCGCTTCGAACCTGGCGCAACACGGAATCGATAGCGGATGGGCACGCCACCCATGCCTGCAGAGATGTTTTTGTAGGCCGGATCGCACGGCGCACTCGGCCTGGCCCAGCCCGGCAGCGCCGATACTCCGTCGACATAGCCCCACCCCCGAGCCTCGCGAATCGCTTCGAGATTGTCCGGCAGGAGGAGTGCGGGTTGACCTTGTACAGTACCGGTCGTTTCACCAATCTGCATCGTCTCGGGTACGACGAGTTCCAAGGCGGTCTGCGCCGGCTCGCTGCCCATGTTGACCAGTTCGGCTTCCAGAACGTCGACTCCTGACGGCCAGACGGGGGCTCGATACGCCGACTGGGTCAAGGCAACCGGTCCCGCCTTAGTACGCGTGACGGCCACCGGCATCGGAGCCTCTTCGGCTCGTTGCTCTGCCACCTTGGCTCCCTTCGGCTCAACGATCCGCAGGCCGACACTGCCCCATGGTTCGATCAGCGTTCCGTCTTCCGCGACCTTCGAGGGCGGTGCACCCGGTGAGCGCCAACGTCTTACCGACGATTCGGAAGCTTCGACGGCTACCTCTTGGACCGTTCGGGTTCGCCAGCAGCAGCTTCCCTGCCTGAAGCCGACGAGCTTCCAGTGCGCTTCCTTTCTTTCTCATAAACTACAGTACGCATGCTCACAAGAAACCGTTCTTTCAATATGCAGGGGGTACGCGTGACGGCCACCGGCATCGGATTGCTCGATCCCTTCGGGCGCCCCATGGTTCGAGACCTTCGAGGGCGGGCAACCGCCACCGACAGCGATCGAACGTCTCATACCGCGTCCTCCCGCGGAGGCTTCTCCGGCGAGTTGATGACCTTGATGCCCCACATCTGGCAGAAGTTCTCCACGTCGCGTCGGTGATTGCCCGCGAACACGACCTGGTGGAAGCCCAGCACATCGCGGCAGTCCTCGATACGATCCATCTTGATCTTCACGTCGGTGCGGCAGCCGCCGGCCGGTGGCGTATCCTGATTCCCCACGACGACTCCCGTGTCGAGGATCAGTTCGTTGGGATTGTTGAAACGAACGAGCGTGACGGGGCGGTCTTCTTTCCAGAGGACTTGCAGGGCCACGCCAAGGTCTGATTCCGAGTGCGAACGCAGCCGGTGTCGCTCCGCAGGTTTGTCGAAGCCGTCGATTTTCGTGCCACAAACACAATGGGCCGCCAGCAGCAGGTTCTCAACCGTCTCGGGCACCGGGTCATTCATGAAACCGGGCTTGTCGAAGAGATAGCTGGTGAACATGAGCGACATGGCACCGAAAACGTCGGCCTCGCAGCCGTAAGTGACGCCGCCGTCCTGGAACATGGAAACCGCCATGCAGGGCGGTGTTGGTACGTCGCGTGAAGAGACCATGCCAAGGCAGTCCGAGGTTACGGCATTCGACTTCTCGTCGCGGCAGATACGTTTCGCAGTAAGGAACGCCCGGGCCGCGTTGAGCATGTCCTGCTCGTTCGGTTCGACGACCTTTTCGGCGTTGGCGACTGCCGTTTTGGCGATCTCGTGAGCCTCATCGGTCAGGGGCATGCGGTGAAACAGTTCGTGAAGATTGTCTCGCGGGATGTAGCGAACCTTCGTGCCGAGCCGTTCCAGGACCGCTTCCTTGCGTTCCTTGCCCTTGACGACCAGGAGTCGCGTTTCCTCGAACTGGCGCTTGGCTCGAATCATTCGGAACGCCTGTTCGACCGCACTGGTTTCCAGGGAGGAGATCACGTGGACCTTCGGCAGCCGAGCGATCTCGGCGGACATGCCCGGTAAACGCCGTGCCGATCGGCGCCCAGACGATCAAGGGAATTCCCGCGTCGATAATCGGATCCAGCCATCGCCAACAGTGGATGTGCTGCAAGTGGATCAGCACGGCGTCGACCTTGTCGGCTTTCGCCTTCTTGACCCACGCATCGACATTCTCCTGCTTTTCGATCGGCGTGGCGTCCATTTCGAGCGTGATGCTTGCGCTGTCCGCCATGCTCTTGAAGGCCGCTTCATACTCCTTGCGGTGACCGTCGAGGTCGTAAGAGGTTCCCGGCCAGCCGAGCCAATAAGGTGTCTCGCGGCGGAAGATGACCTCGCGTATACGAACCTTCGGTGCCGGGCGCAACGATCCCAATTCGATCGGTTCGTCGAGAGGGGCGTCGGAAGAGGCTTCCTCCGCGTTCACTGACAGGAAGGAAGTCGTCGCGAACGCGGCGATGGACGACGCGACAAAGCAGCGTCGCGAGACGGAGCAGCAATTGCACCCGTGATACGGAAGGTGGGGAAAGTCAGCCATGGCACCTGCAACCAGAGTTCGGGTTTGTTGAGTGGGACCACATCTTCACGGTCGGAAGAAAGGGCAAACGTCAACACACATCCGAAGGGGGCGCCCCTTCTGCCCGGCTGTCTGCCGACAGTCTGACGAAGGGGGACTACCGAGTCAACTACTCGAGTCTTTTGGGGTTTGACTTCGTCCCCGACATACACGATCCAGCCGATTTCTGACTGCTATGGCTGTCGGAAATAGGCGGCGGCGCAATCCGGGTGCGCTGAGTAATTGTGTCGCATAACGGCAGTCCTTTGCCGTCTCGTACGTGTGGAGGAAGGAATCACCAAGCGCTACAATGACGGCGCATCGCCTTCGAGGATCGGCCTGGCGAGCTGAAGACGGACACAAGAGCCTGGAGCAAGTGCGCAATGATAACAGAAGTGACGCGACCGGTGCGGATGCTATGCCTGACGGTTCTCTGCGTGGCCATGTTGGGCAACTGGGCTCAAACCAAGGAACCGTCGTACAGTCGCAAGATGACGGTTCTGGAAAAGCAGTTTCTTGAACTGCCCATGGAAGCCAGACGTCTCACGGGGCCACTTTTCTGGCTACATGGTGATGAAACGGCCGAGCAGTTGGAAAACACGCTGGAGAAGGTGGCGGAGGGCGGCAACGGTTGCTTTACGGCCGAGTCACGGCCGCACATCGATTGGCTAGGGCCGGGTTGGTATCGCGACTTGCGCATCTGCCTGGAGAAAGCCAAGAAGTTGAATCTGAAGATGTGGATCTTCGATGAGAAATGGTGGCCCAGCGGCGAGGTCGGTGGTGAGGTGCCCGAGCAATACGGCAGCAGGTACATGGAAGCTACCGCGACGGATCTCCAAGATACGGTGCAGATGGCCGTGCCATCGGAGAAGCTGATCGCCGTGCTCGCGGGAAAAGCAATCGGTGATTGTATCGATGGTGAGAGTCTCGTTGACCTCACAGGGCGAGTGCAGGATGGCAGACTCAATTGGCAGACGCCGGCAGGAACCTGGAAAGTGATGGTCTTCACCTGGCGTCGTAGCGAAGGACGACGCGGCCGGCTACTCGTAGACGGAGCCAGCCAGGAGGCTGTGGAGTGGTACGTCCGTACCGTCTATCAGCCGCACTACGACCATTTTTCGGAGGACTTCGGCAAGACGATCCAAGGCTACTTCTACGACGAGCCGGAGACTTACGGCGACTGGGGAACCGAAGTCATTCCCATGCTCAAGCAGCGGGGCGTCGACTGGAAGAAGGCACTCGTTGCGTGGAAATTCCAGTTGGCCAACGACGACGAGCAGGTTGCCGCCCGATATCAGTATCAGGATGCCCAGGCCGAAGCATGGGGTCGGACTTTCTACGGCGGGCTAACGGAGTGGTGTCACGAGCATCACGTTCGATCGATCGGACACTTTCTCGAGCACCGACGCGAGTACCTCAGCCCGAAGCTCTGCGGCGGCAACATGGTCCAACTCATGAAGTACAGCGACATGGGGGCGATCGACGCCGTCTTCAAGCAGTTCGTGCCGGGACAGAAGGACGACTCGACCTACCAGACACCGAAACTGGGCAGTTCGATATCTCATGCCTACGGCAAGAAGGACGATCTGGCCATGGTGGAGATCTTTGGCGCCCGGGGCCAGGACTTGACCTACTCCGAGATGAAATGGTGGACTGACCACATGCACGTGTCGGGAATCAACTTCCATATTCCCCATTCGTTCAATCCTCGGGGACCATACGATCGCGACTGCCCCCCTTACTTCTACAACAACGGCTACGAGCCTCGCTGGCCGCTCTACCGAGTCTATGCAGACTATACGGGTCGGTTGAGCTTGATGCTGTCGGGCGGACGCCACGTGTGCCCGGTTGCGTTTCTGTATCTCGGCAACAGCTTCCATGCAGGCAAGGCCATCCCGCCCGAGGAAATGACGACCGCCTTGCAGGACGCCCTGTTCGATTGCGACTGGATCCCCTACGACGTGTTTGAGAAAGACATGGGGATTGAGGAGCGTTGCCTGGCTCTGCGGAACGAAAAGTACCGCGTGCTGGTCGTGCCGGCAGTCGAGACTATCCCCTACGAGACCCTGGCCAAGGTGAAGGAGTACTATGCGACGGGCGGCATTGTGATCGGCTATGGATTGCTGCCCTCGCGGTCGGCCACGCTTGGCAAGACGGCGAAGGACATCCTCGCCCTGCGAAATGCGATTTGGGGCGCCGGCACGGATGAACCCACGCTCGACGTGTGTCAAACGAATGCTGCCGCCGGAAGATCGTACTTCTTGCCCGAGAAGCCGACGTCGGAGCAAATCCGGCAAGTACTGACGGCCGACGCCGGCGTTCATCCGACATTAGAGGTCCTGGACGGGGAAACGGACGACTGGCTTCATGTGCTCCACCGGGTGAAAGATGGGCAGAACGTGTTTTTCATCACGAATCTGCAGCACGAAGGGCCGACGAAACGCTTCCGTCTGCGCGCTCGGGCCAACGGCGTGCCCGAGTGTTGGGATTCGATGCGTGGCGAGATTTGCTCTACCCCGCACAAGCAGTTGTCCGCGGGAACTGCTGACTTCTCACTGACCCTCGAACCACTGGAAAGTGTGCTGATCGTGTTCCGTCCGGTCGATAGAAAGCTGCCGGTTCGGTTGGAATCGGGCATGAACCCCCTTGCCACAGCGATCGAAGTCGAACGGTTGGCCCTTGAGATTGAGAGTCCAACCCTGCCGGAAGTAGAGCAGAAGGAATCCGTATTCGCAGGCTGTCCCTGGGTATGGCATAGCAACGAGCCGGATCGGGCACCGCCGTGCAAACGGTTCTTTCGGAAAGTAGTCGAACTACCGGAGAACCGCCGTGTCACCCAGGCAACGATACGATTGAATGCAGACAACAGTCTTGCTTTTCACCTAAACGGAAAGGACGTTGGTGCCGGCTGTTACGGGTACGACAACTGGACCAGACCGAGCAAAATCGACTTGGCGCCGCACCTGAAAGCGGGCCGCAATGTCTTGGCGGTCACCGTAATCAATGGCGGCGATTCACCCAATCCGGCCGGGCTGATCGGTACCTATAGCATTACCTTGGACGACGGATCGCAAATAGACGGTTGTATCGACAAGTCGTGGAAGTCTTCATCAGATGCGCCCACCGACTGGCAATCGCTCGAATTCGACGACTCGTCTTGGCCCCAAGCTCGAGAATTTGCCAAGTATGGCGGTGGAGCCTGGGGCGAGTTTGATGATCCGCGTGCGCAGGTGACGTTGCCACCGGTGAAACAGGCCGACCCGTTCGTGGGACGATTCATATTGCCCGATGACTGGCCAACTCACAAAGCGAGAACCTACGTCGAGATGGGCGACATTCCGCACGAGGCCGCGGCGGCGGTGAAGATCAACGGCGAGTACGCGGGTGGATTCATCGGCAAGCCGTATCGCTTGAATCTCTCGAAGTGGGTCAAGTCGGGAGCGAACACACTCGAGATTGAGCCGTTCGCTTCGGGGAAGGTTCGGATTACTGCGTATCCGCGTTAGATAAGGCGCGGATTGTTCGTACACATGTCGAGCCGTGAGGCGAAAACCGTCATACCAAAGTGGCCCCATCACCAATCGGTTGGTATCCCGCAGGTAGACACGCCATTTCTGCCTCACTATACTCTCCCCATATCCGTCTCGAATGGTTGTCCGGCGATTTGTGAGGAGAGTTGGTGTGAGCAAGTGCTTGGCGTTGCGTACCTTGGTGGTTGTCCTAACAAGTGTGATGATCTCTCAGGGCGACGATCGTTTCGTCACGGAGGACATCTCTTTCACGGCAGCATGCGACGGCACCACTCAACGCTATGTACGTATGCTTCCGAATAGCTTCGATCAAGAAGCAGAACACCATCTGCTCATCGCACTTCACGGGCACGGCTCGGATCGCTGGCAGTTCGCCGACGGCAAATCGCCCACCGGTGTCGGTGCACGTAATGCAGCCGCCGAGCGCGGCATGATCTTGATCTTGCCGGACTACCGTGCCAAAACTTCCTGGATGGGCCCCAAGGCCGAGGCGGATCTTTGCCAGATCATCGCCGAACTGAAGAAGCAGTATCGTGTCGGCAAGGTGATTCTCTGCGGCGGGTCGATGGGCGGTTCGTCGTCGCTGACCTTCACGGCCATCCACCCGGAACTGATCGATGGAGTCGCTGCCATGAACGGCACGGCAAACCACCTCGAATACAACAACTTCCAGGATGCGATCATCGCGTCCTACGGCGGAACCAAGCAGGCAATTCCCGAGGAGTACAAGCGTCGCAGCGCCGAGTACTGGCCCGAACGGTTAACCATGCCGGTGGCGATTACCGCTTCGGGCAAAGATACGAGTGTGCCGCCGGCAAGCGTTCTGCGTTTGGCAGGCGTCCTCCAGAAGATGGAACGCCCCGTCCTGGCCATCTATCGAGAAGACATGGGGCACACATCGAAACCGGAGGATGTGCGGAAGGTGCTCGATTTCGTGCTGGATCGGGCGCTACCAGATGCCGCATCACAGTAGTAGCATCGGCTCTGTGTTCTCGCCACAGGCAAAGCGATGGAGTGACCTGCGATGCTTCGAGCCTTCATGGTTTTCCAGGTGCTGGCCCCTCTGATTGCGGCAGCGCTATCTCCACCCCATGAGTATGATCGAGCGGTACTACACGGCATTCTCGGCTCACAGGCGGCACTCGCTGGATTCTGGGTTGCCTTGAGCACCTCTCCCACCGGTGCCCGGGCCCTTGCCGTCGTGTCCGTGCTGGGCTGGTTTACATTCGTGTTGATGCTGCAGCCCCACTTCAACGGATGGATTGTGGTTATCCTGGGATTTCAGTTCCTGGTAACCGCAGGAGTGTTTGCTTACTCACGGCGTGCATCGCGTGTTGTGTTGACGACAGGCAAGCTTGAAGAGAAAGGCCTTCGGTGGCAGTTTCGGATCGTGCACCTGCTGACGCTCATGGTCGCCGTGCCAGTCCTGTGGGGCGTTGTGCCACTGATCATGAGAGTGCCCATTCTCACCGTCCAGCACATCATCGTGTACATGTTTGTCTTCGTCATGGCGGTTGGCTACACGGTAGGTCCTTTGGCGGCTTGTTGGGTCGTCTACGGCCAAGGCGACGTGCGTTGGCGCATTCCCGCGGCTACGCTCGTCATATTCCTTGCCGCCGCCGTCATGGCATACTCGAGCTATTCTCAGACCGGCTCGGCGCGACCAACTATGAGTTCACTTTTCAGCTGCCTGACCCAGGCGGTATTCGCGACCTTGAGCTTCGGTTCGCTCAGATGGCTTGGCTTCCGTGTCGGACGTCCCGCGGAATCGACCGTTCATCCAAAATGCAAAGGTCAATAATGGCACCCATTCCCGCGTTTTCCTTTCCAATCGAGCTCCCCTGCCGACGACACCACAAACACCTTGCCAACGTCCCCAACGCACGCCGTACTCAGGCCCCCTCGCTGGAAAATATTTTCGCCCGGTGTTCATTTTTCCTATTGACAAATAAGTGAAAATCTGTATACTATTCACAAGCCGAACTCTCGAGACTCACACAGAAGCGTTTTCCGTGTTGGCTATGCGGGCATCACCCAGAGATGCTCCCCCTCTGGTGAGCCAAAAGTATCCAAAAAAATCGCGCAACAATGGACACCCTACTAGAAGAGGGAGACAACGACCACAACCCGTATCGTAGCCGCCACTAGTCAGCCCAAACCAACCACGTACCACGAACAAGCCCCAGCCCTTTGAGACAATCCTCCGCACTACTCCTTTCCGCCAGCCTCTCCATCGCGGCCGCAATTCTCATTGCGACGGCAGCGTTTTTGCTTGGTGGGCGGTTGGGTGTCTGGCAGTGGCTCTTCTACGGCGGGGCCCTGCTCACGGTGCTGGCAGCACTCTATCCCTTCCGCCAGGCAACCTGGGGGTCCCGTCGCTGGATGCGCAGCCTGCTGGGACGAAGTGCCGCTACGAGCGAAGACGAAACGGAGGCAAAAGAACTGCCCGCCTTTCCCAACGAAATCGCGTCGATCTTCGAGGAACGCCTCCAACAGGTCGAACGACGGGAACGGGAACTGGCCGATCGGCTCGCCGGATACCATCAATGGTTCGAGTTTCCGCCGCCTCTCGACCTCGCCGAGATCACGCCCGCGACTCCGGAATTGCTCGAACGGGATCGGAAGCTCGACCAATTGCTGGAGGAACGCACCCGGGACCTCTACGAGAAAATCCGCACGAACGAGTATTCGCCGGAAGGAAGCTTCGACGTCCGACTCGTTCGTGATGATGTGTATGTCCTCGTGGGCGAGATCGCGATCCTCTATGGAGACGATCCCAAGCACCCACTGGCCGGTGTCAGCAGCGAGCGAGTTCTCCGGGCGGCCGGGCGTTGCTGCCTGAAATTTCTCGTTGAATTGGAAAAGCTGCCGTTGGGGATCCGCAACTACGACATTGTCGACATCTACGGTTATGTCCGCCAGGCGGTCAATGTCTACGGACTCTATCGCTCCGCTCGCCCCTACATGCCCTGGTTCCGTGGTGCCTACTACGGAACTTGGGTCGCCATGGGGGCCAATCCTCTGGCCCTCGGAGCGTGGTGGTTCGTCAGTGCCCTCGGCACCAAGGGTGCATCGACGGTGGCCACGAACGTGGCTAACCGTTGGGCCCTCAGCTTCCTCCACGATATCGTTCGCGTCATCGGCTACGAGGTGGCAGGCATCTACGATCAGAGCCTGCGATACCGCGATCCCAACTGGTGCTTTGCCGCCGAATTGACTGAACTCGTCCAGTCCTTTCCGAGCTCTGAACAGTCCTTCCGCCGAGCCCTGAGTCTGATCGGCGCCCTCCAACTTCAGAACGAGTACGACCGCATCTTTTTCTTCCGCTGCATTGTCGAAGGGAAAAAGCCCGGCCTCAAACGCTCGCAGGCCGCCGACCTGTTGCCCGAGCAACGCCGAGAGATCGCCGAACGTCTTGAGGCCTTTCTGGAGTCCAACATCTCCGATCCGAACCCCAAGGCCGTGGGCCGCTGGCGGGCCGCTGTCGAAGACCGCCTCGACGTCGCCCTGACCCTTGACGGTCCAGTTGCCGCACCTCCGGAGAATGAGCAACGTCACAACGCCTTGCGGTCCCTGGCCGGATACCTGCTCGAAATCAAGCAGGTCGAGCAAGAGTCGCTTCAGTCATTGTTGGAGTCCACTGCCCTCGCAGCCGCCATGTCAGAAAACGAAGTGTTCAATGCGTGGCAGGGTCTCAAAGACGATCCGCCCTTCTTCTTTCAGATGCCCGAGATCGTTCCCAGCGGAACGGTCGCTGACGACTTCCTCAAAGACCTGGTCGGTCTCGCCGCACGAGTTACCCCAAGATATCCCGTCGCCGACGAGATCGTTGTGGCCACAGCCGTGCGACTTCGCCGCGACGCAGCCGAGGTCAAGAAACGCCTCGATGCCGAGTACGTCGACGAGCTTGCTTGCCATCTGCCGAAAGACGGTCCTGGTCGTCGACTGGCTCCCGACGTCGCACGTGCCACTCTCGATCTTGTCCAGGAGGACGAGCAGCTGCGATTCGTCTATGGCGATGTCCAGCCCGTCGACCTCGAAGAAAACGAACTTCCGGACTTTGAACGTGGCAAGACCTGGCTCGTAGGTGTCGGCAATCGTCTCGTCGCATTCACCCTGGCCGATAGCCCCGAACTGGTCTGGGAGGGCGACGCCCGGGTGAATCTCGAATACATCAAGGGACGCATTCGCAGCAATTGTCGCCTCAACGGCGGACGCTGGTTCAACGCGTTCACCGACACCACGCCAACGCTCTTCCTTCGTGGACCCGGCTTCGGCCGAAGCCAACGCCACTTTCGCCCCCTCATCGACTTCTGCATGCACGACCACAAGGAAGGAACTGCAACACCAGCCCGAAGCGCAAGCGAGGACGAGTGACTGGCCACCTCAACCTCCACCTGTGCCACCTGAGGATGTGCCATTGATCCAATCTGTTTGGCCGAAGGCCTGATTTTCACCGTAGCCCGGGGCAACGCCCTAGGAATTCAGACCACAAGCAGACCGTTTGGCCAACGGCCATATTCACATCGCCGCCAAGGTGCCAACTCCACATCTCGAACAAGCTCCACCGCTACAAGAACGCTCCTCCGACTGCTACACTGAGAGAGTCCCCATAACAACGGAATCTCCATGCAACACTCCCCCTACACCCCGGCCGACTTCGGACGCAATCCACTCATGTTCTACTACGAGATCACCCAGGCCTGTGATCTCGTCTGCAAGCATTGCCGCGCCTCGGCCCAGGAAGAACCGGCCGAGGATGAACTGACGACCGAAATGTCCATGGCGCTCATCGATCAGGTGGCCTCCTTCCCACGCAAGCCGATCCTGGTGTTGACCGGCGGCGACCCACTCAAACGCGCCGACCTCTTCGACCTCATCGGCCACGCACGCAGCCAGGACCTCCAGGTTGCCCTGACCCCCTCTGCCACCCCCTTGGCGACACGCGACGCCTTTGGACGTGTCAAGGAGGCCGGCGTCAGCGCCCTCGGGATCAGTCTGGATGGCGCCGACGCCAAGACCCACGATGCCTTCCGCGGCTGGGAGGGTAGCTTCGAACGAACCCTTGGCATGCTCGCCGACGCCCGCGAACTGGAGTTCCCCGTTCAGGTTAACACCTCCATCACGCGGCGGAACTTCCACCAGATCGACGCCATCGGTGAACTGCTTGCCGATCAGGGAATCACCATGTGGTCTGTCTTCTTCCTCGTGCCCGTCGGTCGAGGCGTGGAAGAAGTCCGTATCTCCGCGCCCGAATACGAAACCGCCTTCGAGAAACTCTACCATCACGCCCAAACCAAACCCTACGGCGTGAAGACGACCGAAGCACCTCACTACCGCCGCTGGGTTCTTGCAGCACGGCGGCCATCCCCTTGGCCGGCCCCAAGTCACCCGACGGCGGTCACGGCAAACGCGTTCACCGCGCGCCCCTCGGCGTCACCGATGGCCGTGGCGTCATGTTCGTCAGCCACAATGGCGAGATCTTCCCCGCCGGCTTCCTCCCCGTCGTCTGCGGCCGCTTCCCGGATGTCTCCGTCGTCGAGACCTACCAGTCCCACCCCGTCTTCAAAGCCCTCCAGGACCCCGACCAATACAAAGGCATCTGCGGCGCCTGCGAATACCGCCATGTCTGCGGCGGCAGCCGCGCCCGTGCCTACGCCGTCACCGGCGACTACCTCGAGGCCGAACCCGATTGCACTCACGTGCCCGGAAGCGACCCCGAACCGAAGATCGATCCGTAACCGAAAATGGGATACTACATCGAACATTTGAAACGCCCTTACGACTTCCGCGTGCTGATCGAAGCCTACATCTCTACCCGGCGCGATGACTTCGTTCATCCAGACTTCAAGGAATACTACGCCGCGTTGCTAGAGTGTCTTGAGTCGCTGTTCTGCGTGCGCCTCTCACGCGATGCATTGACTCTTGAGAAGCAAGCAAACGCCACAAGCGAAACGGCACACCGAGAGATGCTGTACGCGCTGTTCACGGCGATCTTTGGCGAGCGTTCTCAAGTCGTCACGTCCGAGGAACTTCAACTGGTTGGCTTTGACGATTCCAAGGAGCCCGATATGAGGGACTACTACGACTACCTGTAGTCTCTGATAACTCTGATTCCTCATATTCAATCAAATCCCACAAGCTTGCCCCTCTGTGCCAACATGAATGAGACACCAGCCTCCTGATTTATTAGAGGAGAGGGCGAAGGAGGCGAATGTTGAATGGACGACCAACGATCTGATCGAATTGAGCGTGAGATTCCGAGCCCGGAGGTTTCGGAGAAGCCGACTCGGCGACGGTTCACGGTGGAGTACAAGCTGCGGATTCTGGCGGAGGCAGACGCCTGTACGGAGCGGGGGGCACTGGGCGAACTGCGGCGGCGAGAGGGGCTCTACTCGTCCCACTTGAGCACGTGGCAGAAGCAGCGTGAGGAGGGAGTCCTGGCGGGCTTGACGCCCAAGCGACGCGGCCGGAAAGCGAAGCCAAAGAACCCGCTGGCCGATGAGAACGAACGGCTGGCGAGAGAGAACGAGCGTCTGAAGACGAAACTCCGCCAGGCGGAACTGGTCATCGACGTTCAAAAAAAAGTCTCCGAGATGTTGAACATACCGCTTGCGACCCCCGACGAGAAAGAACGCGATTGATGGACGCTGCCGAAGAGCTTGCTCCCGAGGTCGGCACGGCCGCGGCCTGTCGGGCGATGGGCGTCAGCCGGGCGACCCTGTATCGCCGACGCAACCCGACCCGGTCGACCGACGAGGTTCCCGTTCGACGCCAAGCGACTGATTCGTGAAACCATCGAGAAACAGGGGATCGATTCAAAGAACCTGGTGATTCATAGCGACCGTGGACCATCGATGACGTCGCACACGGTGGCCCAACTCATGGCCACGCTCGGTGTGACGAAATCGCACAGTCGCCCCCATGTGTCCAACGACAACCCGTTTTCCGAGAGCCAGTTCAAGACGCTCAAGTACCGGCCGGAGTTTCCCAGTCGCTTTGGCTGCCAGGAAGACACTCGCGAATCGCCAACAGATCCTTACGGCAGCTTATGCGAAACACCCAGAGCGCTTCGTCAACAAACCGCCCATGCCGATGACGCTCCCCGAAGCGGTCTGGATCAATCCACCAGCAGCGCAGGACCAACAAAAAGGGCTTCCGGCGACCGTCGATCCCCAGAAGCCCAATGCACCTTCGGCGCACCCTCGATCCGGTTATCCCTCACCAGGTTGCGTCCCCGCAGAGCCTGACTCCGTTTCACCGGACAACGTCACCATACCAGACCAGGCCCCTAACCAACAGCCACCCTCGGACACCCGAGCGCATGCCTCAAAAAATCCCGGGGGTGTGGGGGCTGGCCCCCACATCCAAACAACACTGCTCGCAAAGCGAGACCAACTACACTAATCCCAACTCGCTGCTGTCTCAAAAGGGTTGACACGTTCCGTGGAGCACAGCACACACATCCAGCCCCCCGGAGGACCTTGTTAATCCAGGCAATCCATAGTCTAATTAGAGGCTTCAAAAGCCCGTTTCGCGGCTTCTGGGGTGGCTGTCGGCCCCCTCATGTCGATCTTTCCAGGCCCGGGAAGAGACACGACAAGGCTGCTCTCACAATACTGCAAGGCAGAACAATCCGAGGAGTTCCTCATGGGTATCGATCTTCGCAAAGACTACAAATACAGCCTGCTCGTCCCCACAAGCATGGGCGTTCGACTGACTCCTGTCGCCGGTCAGCCCGTCCATTCCAGCGACATGTTCATGATGCAAGCGACCAGTGCGGAATCGAACGTCGCAAGCATCTCTTCCTTTCTGGGCTTGCCGGTGAAAGTCCTCACAACATTTGTGAAGGGCAGCCCGATCTCACGCTTCATCCAGGACAACTTGGCAGGTCGGCATATCGACTATGAGGGCAAGGAAGTAGAGCAAGGTGGCCCCTGGGGGTATCGTCACCAGTTCAACATTGCAGATAGCGGTCACGGGTCGCGAGGCCCTCGCGTGCACAACGACCGGGCAGGTGAGATCGGGCGAACACTGAATGTCGACGATTTCGACTTGGAACGAATCTTCGGAGAGGAAGGCGTTCAGGTCGTGCACCTTTCAGGTTTGATCGCGGCACTGTCGCCAGAGACGGGAACCTTCTGCTTGGAGATTGCCCGGGCTGCCAAGAAACATGGCTCACGGATTTCGTTCGACCTCAACCACCGCGCCTCGTTCTGGATCAATCGCGAGAAGGAACTGAGCGAGATCTTCCTGGAAATCGCCGGTGTGTCTGATATTCTCGTGGGCAATGAAGAAGACTTCCAACTCTGCCTCGGAATCGAAGGCCCCGAAGCGGGCGGCAAGGATCTCGCCGCCAAGATCGACAGTTTCAAGGTCATGATCGATCGCGCCAAGAAGGCGTTTCCCGGTACCGATGTCTTTGCCACGACGCTCCGCCAGGTGGTCAGCACGAACTGCCATCTCTGGGGCGCCATTATGGCGGAAGGCGACGACTTCCACGTTGTCCAGCCGCGTGAGATCCCCGTGCTCGACCGTATCGGGGGGGGAGACGGCTTCGTGGGCGGCATGCTCTACGCAATTCTCCGCGCCTGGGAACCCGAGAAGTGGATTCAGTTCGGCTGGGCGAGCGGAGCCTTGGCAACGACATTCCTGACCGACTACGCGCAACCAGCCGACGAGGAGCAAGTCTGGAGTATCTGGGAAGGAAACGCCCGGGTGCGTCGGTAGCCCAAGTCGCAACTGTGCTGGCCCCGATTACTCATGTGTGGCACGTCCCTGAGCCCCAGGCGAAGGGCGTGGTTGCTGACCCGCGAAGACTTACCGTCTCCAAAGGGATATGACACAGCCCATTTGTCCGCGACGCAACATGACCCGTCGTGAATAGGCCGGGCTAGTGATACAGGCGGGCCGCGATGCGAACGAACTCACTGATCGGCCATGCAGACAAAGCAAGAACGACTGTCACGGCGCCGAGTCGATGAGCAAGCGTGGCGGAAGGGCGCCAAGCTGACAGGCACACGAGCGCAACCGTCGCTCCGACAACTCCCCGAAGAAAATCGATCGTACTCGGACACCGGCCGGTGAAACCCTGGATCACTTCACACAGTCCTGCCAGAATGATCACGGCTGCAAAAGCGGCCCAACCTGCCCATCGCATCCGGGCCCAAAGGAACCAGCACACGATAACCGGAAGCGAGAAGTGAGCGAAGTCAAAAACTCCCCAAAGCATTGGGAATCGTCCAGGCGGAAGAGGAGCAAAGATGGCAATCAGCAACAGCACGGCTGCCGGGAAGACAACTGCGGCCTTGATTGGAGTCAACCGTGTCGTTGGGGCTAGAGCTTCCATTGATTCTGTCGCCAAACGATTCCGAACGGGGCTCTTGCCATTCTAGCCGAGATTCCCACGCCTGAATACGCGGCGGCGAGGATTCTTCTCACTACGAGACGTCAACCATGAAAGTTCTCGCGTTGGAGCCGTACTACGGAGGGAGCCACCGCGCCTTCCTGGATGGTTGGATCCGGCATAGTCGTCACAACTGGACCTTGCTCGACTTGCCGGCCTATCACTGGAAATGGCGGATGAGGCACGGAGCCGTCACCCTGGCAGACAGTCTGCGAGGACGCAACGAGCAGAACGAGCAGTTCGATGTCCTCTTCTGCTCGGATATGCTCGACCTGCCCGGTTTCATCGGACATGCCCGTGGGGCAGTGGCTCACCTGCCTGCGATTGCCTATTTTCACGAGAGCCAATTGACGTATCCGGTTCGCCATGTGGATGAGCGGGATCTCCATTTCGCCTTTACAAATCTCTCGACCGCGATTGCGGCCGATGCCGTCTGGTTCAATTCGGCCTTTCACCGGGAGGAATTTCTGCAGGCGGCCACCGATATGATAGGACGCATGCCGGCGGGGCTTCCTGACGGGATCGTCTCCCTCATCGGACAGAAGGCCCTCGTCGAACCTCCAGGAATCGAGCCAATTCCACGAGGCGAAAGACCGCCCGATGGTCCCCTTCGGATTCTCTGGGCGGCGCGATGGGAATACGACAAATGTCCGGAGGATTTTTTTGCCGCACTAAAACTCCTGATGGAACGCAACATCGACTTCCGCTTGAGCGTCCTAGGGGAGCAATTCCGCACGGTTCCCCCAGTCTTCGAGCAGGCCAAGACGCGTCTTCACAGTCGAATCGACCATTGGGGGTATCAGGAGTCCCGTGCAGATTATGTTCGCTGCCTGCAGGAAGCCGACGTGGTCGTCTCGACGGCAATCCACGAGTTCTTCGGTCTGAGTGTAATCGAGGCGATTTCTGCCGGCGCAAGACCGCTTCTGCCTCGTCGATTGGCCTATCCCGAGATTCTCGAGCCGCTCGGGCACGACGGCGCAGCGTTCTTCTACGATGGGACCGTTCAGGGGCTGGCCGATCAACTGGAGAAAGCAGCTAATCGAAAACTCGAGAACTGCTTGAGCAAAAGTCATGTCAGATGCGTTGCCGAGCGATTCTTCTGGAATCGTCGAGCGCCTGAAATGGACGAACAACTGGAAGAAGCCACAAGCCGAATCAGCAAGGGGTGACACTCACATCTCGCGGGAAATCGAAAATGCCGACTCAGACAACAGCACCTTCCGCGATCGGAACAGCCCGCTTGACGAGGCGGACTTCGTTGCCCTTTTCGTTGTAGAGGACTTCATCCATAAAGGTCTGTATCAGTGAGAGACCCCGTCGCCCCACAGGTTCCAGGGCGCCGGGCTCGTTGAGGTCGGGGACCTCGCTCAAATCGAAGCCGTTTCCTTCATCCCGAATCAGGAAGCGAGCCTCCTTGGGAGTCATGTGGATCTCGACATGCACGCGTCGGTTGCGATAAGGATCCTCATTGGCCCGCTTCTCGACGACGCTCAGATCACCCTCCTGAATCAGCTCGTGTTCAACCTCTTGAACCTGCTCCTTGGAGATCTCCAGGTTGCCGTGGAAGATTGCATTGAGGACGGCTTCCTTGACCGCAACACCGACCTGGAGCCGGCCCGTGAAGTCGACCAGTCCCATACCACTGACCATTTGCTGAATCAGATCGACCAGGGGATCGACGAGAGCCGGGTCGTTGTCGAGCGTGAATACGAACTGCGTATCGTCGAGACACGTGATCAATTTCGCGTGGCAACGGTCGGCTCTGGCAAGCGTCAAGACTTCCTTGGCAGTATCGGGAAGTTTGTCTGCCAGTCGTGATTTGGGAACGTAACTGGCAGCGCCCTTCTCGAGTGCTTCGATGGAAAGGGACTCGCTCCCGTAGGCTGTCATCAGGATGATGGGAATGGCAGGAAAATGCCTGCGCACACTCGTGACGAGCTCGAGCCCGTTCATCTCCGGCATGGTGAGATCCGTAACCACCAGATCGGGCGACACGTCCTTGAGACGTGCCATGGCCTCCACCCCATTCACGGCATAATCGACCGTACACTCGAATCTGCGTTCAAGCAATTCGCCCACAAGACGCCGATCGACCGCCGAGTCGTCCACGACGAGAATTGAAGTCATCGCTGATCCCCCTTCGCCAAAGCCTTATGGCCCGTTGGATGAATGCACTGCATGCAAACATCAAGATCACCGCTGGAAGTTTACCGAATCCTTGCAGGCGGGGCCATACCCCGCTGATGGCCAAGGTGGGGTAACGTTGCCTCATCCCCCACGATGCTCTCCGGAAACCTCTAAGCAGGAAAGGACTTGCGCCAGCTTGCCTGGATCCAGATCCTGCTTGAACAGACACGCCAGCGCGCCTTCTCGTTCAGCTTCTTCAGCAATCTCGCCCATAGCAGCCCCCGTCATCAATACGACAGGCAGTTTGGGAAACCTCTTACGCACACGTCGTAGCGTCTCCGTACCCCAACTATCAGGCAGGCTCATATCGAGAAGCACCAAGTCAAATTCCTGCGACTCGAGCTGGCGTATCCCCAGGGCAAGCATGCCTGCATGAACGAGTTCGACTCCGCCGCGAATCTCATTTAGCAAAGACTGGACCAGTTCGGCATCATCCGGATCGTCTTCAACCAAGAGGATCCTCAGCCGTTTGGGGGGCATCACGGCCTCCCCCGGCTCATCACGACCGGCGCCATCGTTTGTAGCCTCCCAATTGGAGGGGCAAGTGTGCGGGAATGGGGTGGAGTGTGATCGAGCGGGATCACAGACAGCATGCTACATCATAGTAGGGATGAAACCAAGAACGTAACGGAGCTTGTGCTCCGACGGGCAGGAACCAAGATCATTTTGCGAGGCCAACCCAATGACCTCACCGCGTCGCCCTCCACGCACCCTATCCAAATCCGAGGCCGAACGATGCAAATCGCGCCTCCGGAACACTCAGGCTAAACGCGATCGAGCTCGTATCCAGAAGATCCGCCGTCAGAATCACTGGAACCGATTGGGCGTTCAACTGCGCGGTGCAGCCCTGTTCACGGGGATTGTCACCTTCTTCACGTGGATCTACTGGATGGCAATCCACTAGGCGACGCGACTTCGATCGATCGTTCACGACCCTTTGGCCTTCGACCGCTTTGGCCATCCAAAGCCTTTCTCGAGCCTGGTTGTCTTCATCGAGTAAAAGGGGTCTTGGTTCTCCTCGATCCAGCGATCCAAGTCGGCCGCCAAAGCACGTTGCGTATCTGCGTAGCCAGCGTCATCAGCAAGGTTGACGAGTTCTTCGGGATCGTTGACCAGGTCGTAGAGTTCCTCGCCGTGATCGATGTACTTGTTGTATTTGAACTCTGCCGTCCGGATCATGCGGATCGGATTGACCCAACGCTGTTTGCTGTAGTACTGGCCAATCACAAAATCTCGCTTAGGTGGATTGGGGATCCCGGTGAGAATTGGCTTCAGCGAAATTCCATCAGTCTCGATCGGCTCGAGTCCCGCGAAATCGCGAATCGTGGGAACGAGGTCGACGTTGACGGCATCGTAGTCGCAAATCCCTTTGTGGCCGATACCGCCGAACTTCTTCGGCACGCGGACCAAGAGCGGCACTCGCACCATATGTTCGTACATGAACGGGCCCTTGAAGATCAACCGATGGTTCGTGTCCATGTCGCCATGATCGGAGCCGATCACAATAATGGTGTCGTCCCATAGTCCGGCCGCCTTGATCGCTTCCAACACACGGCCAATGTGTTCGTCCACAAGTCGCACCTTTTCACGATAGAACTCGTGATAGGCCTGCCATATTTCGCGGTCCTGCTTCCAGATCAATCGCCCTTGATCTTTCGTCATGAACTCCTTCTGACACTTTGGCTTCTTGTCCAGGTCTTCTTCGGACCACGAGGCGGAAAGTGGCGTGTCCGGATCCTTTCGCGGGTTCTTTCCTGGCCGGAAGTGGTAAACGTCATGAGGATCGAGATACGACACGACCAGACAGGCCGGGCCTTTCGCCACCTCGAGCCTGTTGAGATACTCGACCGCGCTGTTCGTCACGTCCGGGTCGCGCAGCTTTCGGTTTTCCGTTTCCCATCCGCCGTAGCCGATTGGGTCCCTTCCGAGATGCCACTTGCCGAAATAGCCCGTCTGATAGCCGGCCTGTTGCAGCATGGAACCGAAACTGGGCAACGGGAGGTCTTCTCCCCCGGCCGCACCAATGTTGCCCATCACACCAGTCTTCGTTGGATACAGCCCCGTCATCATCGAAGACCGGCTGGGCGAGCACTGGGGCGTTGTGCAGAAGGCGCGGTCGAAGCTCACAGCGTCGGCCGCAAAGCTGTCCAGATGGGGGGTTTGGAAGAAGGAATCGACCAGTCCCAGGGCCTGCCAGTGTTGCTGGTCGGACATGATGTAGACAATGTTCGGGCGCTCCCGGCGCGGAGAAGTCGCCGCCCAGGAACTCGCAGAGCATAGGGCGGCGGACGAGCCGATCGCTTGGCTGAGGAAGGTCCTTCGTGGGAATGGTCGATCTGCCATGGTGTCAGCCCTTCTGTCCGAAAAGCGTCAAAAGCGGGGTTTTGCGTCTATTTGAAGCGTCGATCGGTCGGATTACAATAGGTCTCGGGGCAAGTTTGGTCGACCGGAACCCCTTTCGTCCGTTGGGGTTCCTGTTTTTCAATGCAAGGGCTTCCGTACGGAGCAGGTTGGCCAGCGATCAACGTTCGTCTCGAACGCCTGTCTTCACCTGTCCGAGTGACAAGAGCGATAGAGTCATGCTACGTGCCATTCCCATCGGAATTTTTGCAGGGATTATGCTGGCTTTCGGAACCGTGGGTAACCATGGTTTCGCGCAGGATACGTCCGCTGCCGCGACGTCCTGGGCACCCATATCGCTCCATCCCGACAATCCTCATTACTTCTCTTGGCGAGATCGGCCGACCGTGCTCATCACTTCGGGCGAGCATTACGGAGCACTACTCAATCTGGACTTCGACTACCTCCGCTACTTCGATACGCTGGCCGAGGCCGGACTGAATCACACTCGCACGTTCTCCGGAATCTATCGGGAACTCCCCGACTCCTTCGGGATTACGGACAACCCGTTGGCCCCCAAGCCGCTCCAGTACATCTGTCCGTGGCTGCGAAGTGATCAGCCGGGGTACCGAGATGGTGGGAACAAGTATGATCTGACGAAATGGGATCCAGCCTACTTCCGCCGTCTTCACGATTTCATGAAGGCTGCACAGGAACGCGGAATCGTGGTGGAACTGACGCTGTTCTGCACGATGTACAAGGACGCGCTATGGGAAGTGTCTCCCCTCAATTCGGCCAATAACATCAACGGCGTCGGTACCTGTCCCCGAGAGGAAGTCTTCGCCCTCAAGCACGACGACCTCACGAAAGTCCAACTCGCCTTCGTACGCAAGATCGTTGCAGAACTGAAGAACTTCGACAATCTCTACTACGAGATCTGTAACGAACCCTATTTTCATGGTGTCACGCTCGAGTGGCAACACCGCATTGCCGACGAGATTGTGTTAGCCGAAAAGGGCTTCACCAACAAGCACTTGATCTCGCGGAACGTCGCCAACGGCAAGGCGCTAATCGAGAAACCTCATCCCCATATTTCGATTTTCAACTTCCACTACTGTGTGCCACCCGATGTCGTTGCCATGAACTACCACCTCGATCGGGTGATTGGCGAGAACGAAACGGGGTTTCGGGGCCACGACGATCTCCTGTACCGCACAGAAGCATGGGCATTCCTGCTGGCCGGTGGGGCGCTGTACAACAATCTCGACTACTCGTTCACGCCGGCTCACCCCGGCGGGACGTTCCTCGAGTACAAATCGCCGGGTGGTGGGAGTGCCGCGTTGCGCAAGCAACTCGGGATCCTCAAGGAGTTCATGGACGGCTTCGACTTCCTACGCATGAAACCGCAGCCAGATATCGTGAAGAGCAGCTCGCCAAAATTGACACACTATGCGCTGGCCGAGCCCGGTAAGGCTTACGCGATCTACCTTCACACCCCGCTGCCGAAGAAGCCGAAAGACCTCGCAGTGTTGCGTTTGAAGGACGCGAAGGCGTCGGTTGTGTTGGATCTTCCTCCCGGGGATTACCACGCCGAATGGGTGAGTACGAAAAACGGGCTTGGTGACGCCCCCGAATCCTTCCGGCATGACGGGGGTTCGATCGAACTCACTTCGCCCGTCTTCTCCGACGACATTGCCTTGCGGATCCAGGCAAAAGAGTAGACCGTCTCAGTCGCCGGCAGTCTCTGCCAACATGCGATCGATCTCCTCCATCTTGAACCGCGTGCTGACGACCGAGTGCTTCTTCGGGCCCGGTCGATACTTGACATAGGTCGTCGCAACGATCGTCCCGTCTGGCAGGAGTTCCATACCAGGATAGCCGCAATCGCCGCCCGCGTTGCTGTGCAGGAGCTTGATGCGGCACTGCCCGGCTCGCCCTTTGCGGATATCGTCGTAGGTTCCGACCCAGGCGACGAAATGGCCACGTGTCGGGCTCCCAGGGGCCTGGTCCCGGAAAGCGATCACCAGGCGACCGTCGGGAATGTAGACGCCCATGTGACGATCGCCGCTCAAACCCCAGGGAGTGTCAACCGGCTCGCTCCAGGTCTTGGCCTCGTCCTGGCTGAACATCATCAGACTGTTCCCCTTATGGGTATTCTCGCGCATGAGACAGCACAGTTCGTCGCCATCGGGTGACCGAAAAACGAAAGGCTCACACGGGGCCTTGCCGGGAACGTCCGCAACGAATTCCGGTTTTGACCAGCTCACACCGCCGTCCTTCGTGATGGTCTGCAGGACCTTCAACGGAAAGCGATCCTTGCCGTCCGGCCCCTTGTGGTACATGCCGAGATAACTCCCGTCTTTCAATTGGATCACGCTGCTGAACGTCATGACGCAGCGATAATCGTTGCCGAGCGGTGCCATCTCCTGCCAGCTCTTACCCCCCGTCCTCACTGACAATACGCGGCATGTCAGGTCGGGCGGAAAAGACCCACAGACGCTCCTGGCCCTTCGGATCGACCATTCGATAAATACTGGGACAGTTCCAATGGTCGCGAAATCCCGCGGGAAGTCGCTCGTCCAACCGTGTCCATGTCCGCCCGCCGTCATCGCTACGAGCCATGGGGCCGGCATGGCCACCGTGTCCCACACACCAAACGGCAAAGATGGTCTCACTGTCAGGCATGAGCACGGTTGTCGGGTGGCCCTGGTAGACCTCCTCCGTCCCCTCGGCGATGACCACCTGGCGAGAGCTGTCCTGAGAAAGATCGACGAGCGGAAGGCTTGGCGGATCGATCAGCGTGCCTTCAATCACGAAGGACTCGAGCGTGATCCGATTTCGCCATGGACGAAAACCAATCGCCCGAACAGGGCCGTCCCAACCCTCCTTGCGGTAGATTTCCTTGCCGTCAACGAGAAACTGCGTTGCCCCACTCTTGCGAATCACTTCCCAAGTGAACGCTCGGCCCGGTTGGATCACACCCTTCGCGTCATCGAGAAACTCGGTCCCGCTGCCGTACAGGGGCCCCTGAATGAACGGTGCCTTGTCTTTCCCGTCGAATCCGAAATGACTTTCGTCCATGACGAAGGTCGCAGCCGTATGCTCCAGACGCTCCAATGTCAGACGAGCGGTGATGTGGAAATCGCCGGCCCCGAGCCCCTTCTTGCTGTACAAGATACGTCCCGTGCCCTCTGCCGAAAGGCCACTTTCCGCGGCCTCCCAGGCCTCACCGACGTACCGGACAGCCGTGGCCGTACCGTCACTCACCACGGATTCCGTCTCTTCTGCAGGCACGGAAGAACAGAGGATACTGACAACAAAAACTGGGAACATCGGATGCGTTCGCATTTGGATTTGCTTTCGTTTCTGGCGAGGTTGCCTTCTAATCAGAGTTTCCAGCCTTCGCGATACTCCTCCTGGAGCATGGCGTTTGCCTGGTCGTTGTTCGTGAATCGGTCGGCCTTGGAATCCCAATTCAAGGGCTGGCCCGTGCGGATGGCAAGATTGCCGAGAAGGACAAACTCCGTGATTCGCTCAGCCCAATCAAAGTTGCACCCGGCCGGCTCTCCGCCGCGGACAGCTTCGATCCACTCGCCCCACGTCCCAGGTCGCCGTGCAAGCGTCTTGGGCACATCGCGGAACTTCTTGCCCCGTTCGATCGGGTAGACCGTTGAACCGAGCATGACGCCTTCATCGCCAACATACATCGTGCCGGACGAGGGATACTGCATACCTTCCAGCGCTTTGGGCCGAGGCGGTTTCAGGCCACCGTCGTACCACACGAGCCGGACGGGGGGACGCCCGCCCTCTTCGGGGAAGTCGTAAGTTACGATCGAAGCAAGCGGCGCGGTCTCGTCGAAGAGCATCGAGGCCGACGCTTCGATCGTCTTCGGCTGCGTCAGGTTGAGCGCTCTGTACGGAGTGTTGATGTGGTGGCAGCCCATGTCGCCGAGAGCCCCAGTCCCGAAGTCCCACCATCCGCGGAAGTTCCAGGGGTGATACACGGCCCGACGTGGCTTTCGGTTCGATTTGACCTGCCTGAGGGCATAGTGACCTTCAGGCCACTCGGCCACAAAGGGGCGGAGGGGCGCCGGTCCCAGCCAAAGATCCCAGTCGAATGTGTCGGGAACCGGCTCTTGCCCTTCAGGACGTTCCATGCCCTGCGGCCAGAGAGGACGATTACTCCAAATGTGGACTTCACGGACCGTACCGATCGCTCCCGCCGCAATCAGCTCGCATGTCCTGCAAGCCGCATCGCTCGTGTTGGGCGAAGCGGTAACTTGAGTCGCCACGCCCTTCTCGCGAGCGACTCGAACCACTTTGCGAAGCTCTTCGACGGTCCGCGTAATCGGCTTGACACAGCAAAGGTGCTTCTTGGCAGCAAGGGCTTCCAGGCAGATGACCGCGTGGCTGTGATCGGGCGTACCCACGTAAACGGCGTCCACATCCTTCTCGGAAGCCAGCGCTTCGCGGTAGTCGCGATAGCGCCGTGCCTCGGGCCAGTTGTCGTAGGCCTTCTTCGCGTAGACATCGTCGACGTCGCAAAGCCCAACAACCTGGAAGCCGACTTTGTCGCAGGCCTTCAGCTGCCCAAATCCGACACCGCCGACCCCGATTCCCAACAGCGTCGGTTTCTCGCTCGGTGGCGTCTGCCCCGCTCCCAGAACGTGCCGCGGTACGATCGTCGCGGCCGTCGTCACGATCGCGGCGTCGCGCAGAAGCTGTCGACGAGTGAGGCCTTGCGCGATCGATCTGCGGCGTCCTTCGGGCTTATCCTGCATGATCCCATCTCCTATGAAGAACCGAGGTGGACATGTCGTCTGACTACGTTTCCTGCCAGGATAAGGGGTAGCGAGGCGCTTGGCAAGAAACGAGCGTTCGGCCTGATGGGACAGGAAAACGCAACCAGTCGGTGGCGGCCTCTCAGTTGCCGAGCGACTGCAGCGGCGCGGGGATTCGCCCCCCATGTTGCACGAACCGGGCGCTCGCCCCGGCATTGCGCACTTCGAGAATCGGCGTGGATCCGAACAGCCCGCCAAAATCGACCACGTCGCCCGCCTTGGCCCCGGGGACAGGGATCACACGCACGGCCGTGGTCTTGTTGTTGATCACGCCGATGGCCATCTCGTCGGCGATGATGGCCGCAAGCGTTTCGGCCGGAGTGTCCCCGGGAACCGCAATCATGTCCAGGCCCACGGAGCAGACGCTCGTCATGGCTTCCAGCTTCTCCAGGACGAGCTGACCCTTGCCAACGGCACGGGCGAGGGTGGCATCTTCGCTGACGGGAATGAACGCACCGCTCAAACCACCAACAGAACTCGACGCAAACAGCCCGCCCTTCTTGACGGCGTCGTTGAGCAACGCGACAGCCGCAGTCGAGCCGGGCGCGCCGACACAATCCAGCCCGAGAGTTTCGATGATCTCCCCGATACTGTCACCCACCTCGGGCGTCGGAGCCAGCGACAGATCGACAATCCCGAAGGCGACGCCCAGTTCCGCGGCCACTTCCCGCCCGATTAGTTCGCCCACGCGGGTGACTCGAAAGCTGGTGATCTTGATCTCTTCCGCCAGTTCGCCGAGCGTGAGATTCTCTTCCAGGGCAAGGCGCCGTTTCAACGCGCTGCCGATCACGCCCGGCCCGGAGACGCCGATGTTGATCGTCGCTTCGGGTTCACCGGCGCCCATGTAGGCACCCGCCATGAACGGATTGTCCTCGGGAATATTGGCAAAGACGACCAGCTTGGCGCAGCCGAACCCCTGGCTGTCGGCAGTTGCTTCGGCGATTCCTTTCAGAATGTGCCCCACGCGACCGATGGCGTCCATGTTGATGCCGGCCTTGCGCGAAGCAACGTTCAACGAGGCACACACCTGCTTCGTCTTCGAAAGCACCTCGGGCAGCGACTCCATCACCACGTCGTCACCCTGGCTGATCCCCTTGTGCACGAGCGCCGAGAATCCGCCCACAAAATCGACCCGGCACTCCGCCGCGGCTTGGTCAAGGGTTCTGGCAACCTGCAGGGCGCCCGCCTGCCCGTGACCCGCGAGGATCGTCGAGACGGGCGAGAGGGCAATTCGCTTGTTGATCACCGGGATGCCGTACTTGACGCCTACCCGATCGCAGATGTCGACAAGCCGATTGGCCCGCGAGGCGATCTTGCTGCGAAGCTTGCGGCACAGATGGTCGATGTTGGGCGCTGCACAGTCATTGACGTTCAGGGCCAGGGTCACGGCTCGCACGTCGAGGTGTTCGGCGTGCAGCATTTCGATCGTGGACAGAATTTCGTCGGTACGAAGCATCTTGATAAACTTGACTGCTATCTAGAGTTCGGATTGTAGGCTCTGAGTCAGACGTAACTGATTCGTTGCCACGAAGACGTTCTCGTGCTGCAACTTGACCGTGAAGCCGAGTTCCTCGCCCATCTGTTCCAGGTCGGCCTGGAGCATGCTGATGTCCCATTGCTTGGACAGTTCCAACTGGCCGATGAGTACGAATTCGTCTTCTTTGCGATCGCCGTATAAATCAACAATGTTGATATCCTTGCCGGCCAGGTACTGGCTGAACCGCCGTACGATTCCCGGCTGGTCCTTCCCAAAGGCGGTGATCACGAAACGCTCCATCGCCCCAGCCTGCTTGGCTGTCTGCCCGACGAGCCCCTTGCGCGCGACCACCTGGTACTCGCCTCCCAGTGCCTCCGATTCGCGGACCCGACCAGCAAGATCGCTGGCTTCGATCGCTTCCGGGAGGCTGACGATCATGATCAGCGTGAAGTAGCCGCCCAGCACGGTCTGGCTGCAGGAATCGATGTTCCCGCCCAATCCTTCCACGGCATTGCTGACCGCGGCCACAATCCCGGGATGATCGTCGGACATGACGTTTAAGACATAGATATGCTCAAAACGGGGCATTTGGGTGATTCTCTCCGGTACGCTGCGCGGCGGGCACACCTTCGCGGATGGACCCCAGAGGCAGGCAATCTTATCCAGGCTTGCATATTCAATGAACGAGCGGCTGACAACGGAAGCCCGAATTTCCAGGGCTTCGGCTCGACCAACCGTTCATTCAAAAGGCAAACATCAATAGTAGTACAGGGGGGCAGCGAATCGTTCTATTAGAACCAAGCCGGCCGAACCGTACAAGGCGTCGCGGTTCCTTCCGACAGAAGGGATAGCAACTGGCCTCAGATTTGTCGCAAGGGTCGTGGCGCCGAGCCGGGCCACGGAGGTTGGAAACATCGCTTTCTCGGCTTGGCTCATGGGTGGGAGACACGAGAGCAGGGAAAGGGTTCGCCACGCTGAGGCAACCCTACCATCCCAACATCCGGGTAGCAGTGGGCCGCTCCTGCCGGGTGCGGCCATTCAAACGATAGCCGAGTGCCGGGTGCCATGCCCACGCGACGCAGACACACCATCAAGACCGATACAAGAAGCCGCGTTCAACACCCCACCATCCCACGCCGTGGGCATGCCTCGCGCTCCCCGGGTAGCAGCGATGATTTTTCCGCAGATCGCGTCCCATCATCAGCGACATCTTCGGAAAATCGTCGGTGTTGCAACGCAACAAGAGGCGTACAGTTCGGCCAACTTCGCGCAATGCATCTCTGGCCGCCACAGTCGCTGTAGTCTGAGCAACAGACACGAGCCCGCGCAGCGCGGCGCAACATCGTAGCCCCGTGGCGTGAGCCCGGGGGAATCCGAGCCTGCACCACCTCCCGAAAGCCCGCGCAGCGCGGCGCCACCAACCGCACCAAAACCGTCCGCAGTAGATCGCCGCTCGTCGAGCGGCACCTCGAACCCGCCAATCCACGGATCTATCCAAACACCCGCCCCGCGCGCCAATTCAGCAAGCAATCAATTTCTTTCTCACCGGATTCCCCAAATCAATGTCACTTGCCCGAATATAGAGGGTGACAGGGAGAATCGGCCGGAGCCCTCCCCTCTGACTGGTGGTTTTTCGGCTGGCCGTGTATCATAGGCGAACTGCGAGCCAACCAGCGACAGAATCGACTGAACGACACGGGGAGGCGCTCTGGCCGACGGAGCCGTACCGAGAGCTTTGCTGGCCACGAGCTGCTACCGCTGAAGCACGAAGGATTCATGCCCATGTCCGTCAAAGTGCAATGTCCCAATTGCGGCAAATCGTACAACGTGGGAGACGAGAGTCTCGGTGCTCGGGCTCGCTGCAAGAACTGCAACAACCATTTCACGATCTCGGTCTCCCTGGACGATACGGGCTCCTCCTTGGTCTCGGGACCGCAGAAGCAGGAACCCGTCGCCGATCAACCGTCGCAAGCGAAATCTGCGGATGGCACCTCCAAAGACGGCACGGGCTCGAAGCGTCCCAGCGGGAAAGAACCGACCAAACAACCGAAGAAACTGGGCAATTTCGTCATCGAGAAACGGCTGGGAGCCGGTGGTATGGGGGTCGTGTACTTGGCTCGCGACCCCGTGCTTGATCGCAAAGTGGCAATCAAAGTCCTGCCCGCTTCGCTCTCGCGTGATGAGCAACGGCTGAAGCGATTCCTTCGCGAGGCCCAACTGGCAGGCAAGCTGCACCACACACACGTCGCCACGGTGCACCAGGCCGGCTCGGAGGGGAAACTTGCCTACATCGCCATGGAGTACGTGGAAGGCAGTTCGCTGGACCGAGCCGTCGCAGAAGGCAAAGCCATGGATTGGCGCGAGGCGACCCAGGTGATTCGTGACGCGGCAAGCGGACTCGGGGCCGCCCACAAGATCGGCCTGGTCCATCGCGACATCAAGCCGGGCAACCTGATGCGCACTCCGGACGGCGTCACGAAGGTCGTCGACTTCGGCCTGGCTCGTGCCCAAGAGGGCGATACCCAGTTGACCCGGGAAGGAGCGTTGCTTGGCACACCGTCCTATATGGCTCCCGAACAGTGGAAGGGTGAAGAAGTTGACGGACGAACGGACCTCTACTCGCTGATCTGCACCTACTACTACCTGGTAACCGGTCATTTGCCCTTCGAGGCCGAGTCACTCCCTGCCCTCGCCGTCCAGCATCAGACCGGCCAGTTTCCGGACCCTCGCAAGCATATCCCGGACCTGCCCGACGGAATCTGTCGTATCTCTGTCTCGTGGTGCGGCCAAGGAACCGTTAGAGCGTTTTCAGACAGCGGAAGAACTGGTCACACAATTGGACGTTCTTCTTGCATGTCCCGAAGACTCGCTCGAATACGGTTCGTCTTGGGCCAATCTGGACGCTCTCGATCTGGCGGACCTGCCGCCTGCTCCTGCCGTACCATCAACCGAACCACTCAAGCCGGTTCCCGCTTCGAATGACGGATTCCGCCTGCCGCCCTGGGGGTGGATTGCCATTGCCGGGGGAGCCGGAGCATTCCTCATCCTGCTGCTATCAGTCATTCTGACATTCTCAACGGAGTACGGCACGGTCCGGATCGAACTGCACAACGCGGACAATTCCGTGGAAGTGACTCTTGCGGGCGACACGATCAGCGTCGGGGGACTGGACGAACCTCTGGTATTGAAGGTCGGCCAATACGACCTGGTTGCCAGTTCCCCCAACTTCGAGACGGTAACCAAGTCGTTTCAAGTAGTGCAGGATGAGACAACGGTGGTGAACGTCACGTTCGTTCCCAAGAAGACGGCGAAGCCTGCCGAGTATCAAGTGACTTTGGAGCCTCCCGAGGCAATGCTGGCGGCCAGTGGCGAAGGGGTAAGCGTATCCGGCACAGGCGGCCGTCGCACCGTGACCGTTGCCGAGCCCGACGGAGAAACCGCCTTCACTCTGGTAGCCACGCTCGATGGCTACGATGACTACCGGCAGATGCTTGTTCCCAAAGCCGGTGAGTCCCGCGATTTGACGGTACGGCTGGAGTCGATTGAGGTTGCCCCCATGCCCGAAAAGCCGCAGGTCGCTGAGTACCAGGTGACAGTCGATCCGCCGGAAGCCACATTGACGGCCAGCGGTAAGGGAGTGAGCATCTCAGGGCAGGGCCCTCGCCGGACGGTCACAATCGCGAATCCCGACTCTTCCGGTAGTGTCACATTGGTGGCGATGCTGGACGGCTATCGCAATCTGCGGCGAGAATTCAGACCGTCTGACAGAGACATCGAGCAATCTCGTTCTACGGTTGGAACGGATGAACGCACCACCATCGAAGGTCGCCGCGACTACCTCAATTCGTTCCAGCAGCTACCGACTCCTCGTCGCTGGACGTAATCACCAACTCTATTGGAATGAAGTTGGTACGTATTTCTGCAGGGGAGTTCACGATGGGAAGCTCGGAGTCGCCCGCAAACAGTTACAGAAGAGATTCGCCAAGTACAATGTGGACGCAAACGACTTCCGCGGCGAGCAACCACTACACAACGTGCGCATTACGAAGGACTTCTGTCTCGGCACACACGAGGTAACCGTCGGGCAGTTCCGTCAATTCTGTGACGACATTGGCTATCGAACAGAGGCTGAGAAGAGTGGTAAGGGCGGTTGGGGATACACGCAACTGACCGTGGAGAAAGACGTGCATCTACCTTTAGCTGGCGGAACACCGGCTGGACTCAATCAGACGACCACCCAGGTCGTGAACGTATCTTGGAATGATGCGGCAGCATTCTGCAAGTGGCTGAGCAACAAGGAAGACCGAGAATATCGGCTGCCGACATGAAGCGGAATGGGAATATGCGTGCCGGGCAAATACGACAACGCTCTGGCACAACGGGAATGATCTTAGCAACATCGTGCGAGTGTGCAATCTTTCTGACGCAACATACAAGACCAAGTACCGTGAAAGCACCGGAGGCAGTTGCTGGATCAGTTACGGCCATTTCTGTCCGGCGCCGGTTGGCAGTTTCCTGCCAAACCAGTTCGGGCTCTACGATATGCACGGAAACGTGTGGGAGTGGTGCGCCGACTGGTACGATGAGGCTTACTACTCTGATTCGTCCGACCCGATGATCCCAAAGGTCCGCCTGAGGGAGGTTCAGTGAAACGATCAAGCGATCATGCAACTAGGTATAGTAGGCAAGACCTCTCAAGAGACGCCTCACGAGTTGTGCGCGGTGGTAGTTGGGCAAGTGGCCCCAATTTCGTCCGCTCCGCCGCACGTTTTGGCCACGCGCCTGATACCGTGATGTACTACACGGGCTTCCGCGTTGCCATGACGATACCTAGCACACCGAAAGACGAAAGCCCCATTGGCAGAACTGGAGGCCTTGGATAGCCAGTGCTCACACCCGCTGGTCCCGTCGACAGCCCCCCCGTGCCTGATGGCTGCGTCGTTGCGTACAGCTTCGACCGAGACACGATCTTCACAAAAGGCTCGCAGGAGTACCGTTCGGGATCTCAGCGGAAACGACTATCATGGGTTGCTGCACAACTTGAAGATTACCGAAGGGAAAATTGGCACTGCTATCGAGTTCGCCGGAAAGTCCAATAGTTACGTCAAACTGCCCGACGAAAACGGGACAATATCCAGCGAACGATTTCACCGCTGATGGCATGGGTGATCTGCCGTCCAGGAAGTTACATTCTTGATGTCACATTGGGCGATTAGTTCAGTTAAGGGCAATTACGGTGGGCTTCTGTGGTATGTGCATGCAGATGCCCAAAGCAAGGCAAGCGGCTTGGGGGGGATGGGGCTCCATTACATGGTTCCAGGCGGTGGTGCCTCACTTAACACCGCAAGGTTCAGCAGTTTCACCGTTCCGTCTGACCAGTGGGCTCACGTCGCGGTGACGAGAGCGAGTCAAACGGTTTCGTTCTTCATCAATGGCAAGCTTGATCAGCAGCATTCGATGTCCGCTGGGCAGGTGGTTTACCGATATGGGAGCTACGATGACAACTCCGTTCACATCGGCGTCCAGAGCAGGGCTGGCTGGGGTTATGATGGACAGTACCAAGGCTTGATCGACCAGTTCGGTATCTTCAACCGAGCCTTGTCCGATCAAGAGATCGCTGGCATCTACGCTGCGCAGGCCGGGCAATAAGGAGACGGGGGCGTCCTGGCACGCGGCAGGTTGCGATTCACGCTGGCTCGTTGCCACGCATGAGGCTAACAGAAGCGAGTCCTACCCCAACAACTCCTGCAACTCCTGAATCTCCAACCCCACCTCCTCAGGCGAATCAACCTGCTCGGCAATCTCCCCCTGCAACAATTCGGCAAACTTGTCGTTCGTCTGCGACAACGCATACCGAACCTGATCGCGGCTGATCTTCAATTGCTCGGAAACAGCCTCTTGGGTAACACGTGAGTCACCAGCGTCGGGAAGGTTGAAGGCGGCGAACACCCGATACCAGTCCGGCCTTCCGTTGTCCTCACACCAGCCTTTCAGGCGACGGCGCACGTTGCGGATCACCGCCCGGGCCCACTGACGCATGAAAACCTGTTCCGCCGTTTCCGTGTCCGGCGGCTCGAAAGATCGTTCCTTGCTACCTACCAGCGCCGAAATCGGCACCAGTTGCTGCTCGAAACCGTTCTGACGCGTCGTTCGAGCCGGACTTTGATCGGCGACGAAACGTGATAGCACAGTCAACAGGAACGTACGAAAACGCCCTCGCGACGGATCGGCCGGTGCCAGCCACCGCCGTTCGATGAACCGCAAAAAGAACTCCTGCGTCAGGTCCTCTGCCTGCTGGACCGGCATTCCTTTCGTTCGCAGGTAGAAGAAGACAGGCCGCCAATAGCCCGAGATGAGGCGGTTCATCGCCAGAACCTGCTGCGGATCGTCCGGGTTCTTGGCAACCAGAAGCTCATTCCACATTGTGGTCGGAAAACGGTCCGGACAATCACCAGAAGCCATGGTCCTACTCCAACGGGACAAACATTTGTCCCCAAATATGCCACGACGTCCAGATCGGTGTCAACTTGCACACCATGCGGATACCGGGCGCCGCACGGTTCCCGACCCGCGGAGATCCGCCGCCAACTCCAGTCATCGCACAACCGCACCGCAACCACGTCAATCACCAAAGAACCCCCCAAAGCAGAGCGAGCTCCTTCTCGAGAAACCAGACGATTCCCCAGAACCTCCCCTCCCGCACACCATTCCCCGTTAACCCGCTTTCCGTTCCCCGCTTTTCAGCCCCCCCAACAGTACTGATTTTCAAGAAAACTATACAAACGTTCAATTTTTCCTATTGAAAAATCCAGCCGATCCGCTATACTGTCACTACGTACATATAGCAGCAACAAACTGCCACCAACCCAATCGAACCACTTCATCGCAGCAATAGCTCCAACCGACCGGCAACCTTACCGCCCTGAACCCCGAACCCTAAACCAACCAGCGACCAACGGGAGCGAACCACTTTATCGGAGCGGTAGCTCCAACTGGCCGGCAACCTTACCGGCCCTGAACCCTGAACCCTAACAACTTCCCCCGGTATCCAATCAGGCCGCGCCCCCAAAAGCGCGTGTACTGAGAAGAGCCCATCCAGGAACCAACCCCGTTCCTCGATGGGCCTTTTTTCGTGACTTCTCGTGCTTTTTCGTGGCAAGATCACCTGCCTCCACAATCGCTAACCCCTATCCATACTCGTATCCGTGATACAAACGCGCAATTTCTTCGTTTCGCGAAGAGATTTCAAGCCGCGATTTGCATAAGTTGTTGCGCGCTGTCGCCTTATGCTGCGTCTTTCACAGGACACTCGCCATGAGCTCGAACAGAGAAGAGGAACCCGTACTCCGATGCTTGGTCCGCCTCCCCACGCCGGCCTGGAAACATCTGGCGTACGGACGAGCCCCGCGCTGGGCCCTTCGTGATCAGCAACTCCCACCCCAATCCGCGTCCAATCAGCCGTTCAATCCGAATGCAGAAACCAATCGCTCCCTCTTCGTGTCTTTTTGTGCCTTTTTGTGGCAATTCCTTCGTGGTGCCAGGAGTGCCCCAATCGCGGCGCGAACGAAGAGGCCACGTATCCCGCCGGAAATCGTGGCCCTTTCCACTCAGATAGAAGAAGTACCCTCGGCATCCAATCAGGCCGCCAACCCAGGCGCGTACTGAGAAGAGCCCATCCAGGAACCAACCCCGGTTCTTCGATGGGCTCTTTTTCATCTCACCCGAACCCTGAAGCCCGACAACCGACAACGTTTCTGAACACAACACCTTTGAGGGGAGAGTATTTACGAAGACACGCAAAGAGCTAAAGCGAACGTAGCACTATACATACAACCACATCGGCCCTGCTAAGTTTTGCGAAAAACCCTCAATACGTTCAAAAACCCCCTCTGTCGAAGGAACTCACCGACCTCAAATGCCACCCCCTCACATTAACTGCACTTCGAAAATCGCGTGAATCAATGCAATCAATGAAATCTATGGAGCAGGAAGTTTGGGCAAGATACCTCCCCCAACCAACCTCAATATTGGCAGGACGCCACCCGTGTTGACCAACTCGAGCCAGATCGGAATGCCCCGCGCGGATAGACAGCACCAGAGACACACAGGGAAACCCGCTGCCCCAGCCAACAGCAGATGCCTAACCCTAAGAGAAAATTAGACTTAGCAGAAGTGGGCGTACCTAGATTCGAACTAGGGACCTCATCCTTATCAGCCGACTTAGAGACGCTTGCGTAAGTACCTACAGACGTGTAACTTAGCGCGAGTATACCAGGCGTTTTGACCACTTGCAAGCGTTTGCGGAACCCCTTGTTTCTTCGGGGGTTCGGGTGGTCAACGAATGGAAAAGTGGTCAAAGTGGTCACTCAAGAACACCCCCTATTCCTTCTTGGCGCAGAGACACACCGGCTACCCGCCTATTTCCGCGCCGCCTGGCGTTGCGAGTTGACTCTATCGAAGGAAAAGGACGAAGCCGGCACATGGGTGATCAGAAGGTCGCTGGATGACGAGAAGCCTTTCACTGCAATGAGTTGCGAAGGGCTTCCCTGTTACAATTGCTGTGGTTTCCGCGGTCCACTTTCTGTTCACCGTCAGAAATCAATCCCGGAATAGATGCGGCAGACCGGTTTCGGGGCGCCAAGAGTAACTGGGACTTGCGTCACCACGATCGGCCCTGGCTCAGCAAGCACCGCCCTGCTCCCCTCTGAAACCCTTTGGCTCTCGCGCAAGTCAAATACGTTGCCCCTCGCCAGTCGACGCCTCCTCCCAGAGCACAGAATCAAGCAGAGCTTGGATCTCTTTTGAGGATCGGCATACCAATTCGACGTCTTGCTGCTGGATTTTCGCCTCCAATTTGCGATAGAACTTGTCGTTGACGGCAAGGATTTCCTGGAAGGCGTCTTCACCCTGCTTCGTAGTCTCGATCAGCTTAGGCTGGGAATTGCCGGGAGTCTCGCTCAGTCGTATTAGCCCATCTTGCTTCATCTTCCGGACAAGATTGTTAACGTACTGGCGAGACGTTCTGTGGAGTGTTGCTAGTTAGGAAACGGCTCGTCCAGGATGCGTATCGGGGTTACGAAGGAGTGAGCGTTACTTCCCGAACGCAGCCAGAAGACCACGCAAGGAAGCTCAGAAAGTCCTTGCGAAGTCCCACGATAGGTGCCCTTCAGAAAGCGTCAAGAGGTTTTCGACGCCCGATGGGTTACAAGGACCTGCCACGTCTGGCCGAGGCCCTCAAGAGGCACAAGACGGATTGTGCAGCCACGATCTCTCGGGCCCTTGTGAGGGGCCGCCGCCAGCCGAGCCGTTGAGTGGGGCGTCCTTGGGAGCATTGGCCATTGAGCAGCCGGGGTCGGGAGTACCGTGGTTCTTAACCAACGAGGCGGGTTCGCTCGAACTGGCGGTTGGGAAGCTACGTGACCACATGCATCAAGCAAGTACCCCCTCCTGCAAGGGAGGGGTAACGTTCCTGGCGACCTCCTTCGCACTTCTCGCCAGCCCGTCAAAGTACGCGCCGTTTGAGTAGTTTTGGGCGAACAAGAACTTCAGCGGTGTGCTTCACCCAGAGCAGTTGCGCATTCCCCACCAGTGGGTGGATGCAATTCGAAGGCATGGAGTTCAGTTCACTGCCCCCGTCGGTGAGTCCGATGCGCCCAGCGATCTTGCCGTAGCTACCGCAGGTGTTGTCGTCATGAGTCATTTCGGCCACCCGGCAGCATGGGCCGTGACGCGGTTCTGCTCACCATCATCTTGATTCGCGAACGACCGACGGATCATCCGAAACTGTGAGCGATCGCGGTGACATCTGCACTTCTTGGCTGCCCCAAGACTTCAGAGACAGGGGCGACCTGCCGCAGTCGGTAACTTGCTTATCCTCTACTCCGTGGGGGCGAACAGCATAGTTTCCCTGCGTCGCCATTTTTCGCGAGATTACGATTGTCAAACGGCAACCATCCATAATCAGAAACCCATCCCGGCTGATTTCCGGGACGGGCCTCTCAGACACTTACCCACTAAACTGCTGGGGCGTGTCGAACCGTTGCGCCTACCCCAATCAAGAAAGGACGCCAATTCCACTGCGAATCATTGCTGTGCGGTTCACGAATCGAACTTCAGCTTACAGCGTTCGGAAAGTATCCAACCTGAATCTGATCTAGAGCCAGTCGCCCTCGAAATACAATGCAAAATCGACCGCATTGTCCACCTCGGCGCGGTCCGTTCCGTCGCTGCCATAGGCTTTGACGAACTCGAAAGCCATCGCTTCGTAAAGCAGTTCCAGTTCCGACTCCATCGTCAGCATGCGGGCCGTAGCCCCCGAAGCCTCGAACACGTCGTCGCGAGACGTGTCGTGAAGCTTGGCCCTGTCGTAGCCGCCCTGCAACGCCTGGGCGTAAACCTCATCGAAAGCACGCACGGTAAGGCTGAAGACATCGCCGTTCGTCTTCGGATCGTACATCTCCGTCTTGTGGCCGCGGAAACGGACCTCGTCGTCAAGGGGAGAGTCGATCAGCGTCGCTGTGTCGAAGCCGCCTGCGTAGCTGTAGGCGATCAGCTGAGTGAAACCGTGAATCGTGACATCATACTTGGGACTGACCATCCGAGTTTCGTCGAGTTGACACGTGAGCGTGTCGTCGTCTCGACTGTCGAAGAGGCGGGCGAAGTCACGATCGGTGTGACTGTAGGCGTTGACCACCTCAAAGAACTTTGCGCGGCTGAAGAACGAGTAACTGTACAGTTTGCTCCATTCCTCTTCCGGATCGGCCTTGAATTTGATGCGGCTGTCCTCGGGCCCGTGAATTACCGCCGTGTCGCTGCCTCCCGTTTTGCCGTAGGCATGGTTGATACTGAACCCCTCGACGGTCAACGAGTAGCCGGGCCCCGACAGCGTAGTCATCCCCGGGGCCGATTCGTAGTGGTCGTTGCCTGCCGAGTCGTACAGACGTGCTTCATCCGCCGTCCCGCCGGCGCCGTGGACCGTGATCTCAGTCGTGCCTGACATGGTAACCTCGAAGCCTGGCCCCTTGAGGCTGCCCGAGGTGGGCTGCAGAACCGCCAAGTCGTCGTTCGGTGAACCGGTCAGTTCTGCCGTATCCTCGCCGTATCCTCCGTCGAAGATCACAGTTCGCGCCTGCTCATCGGTAAAACTGTACTGCATTCGGTTGATACCAACCATTCGCGATGCCGAAGCGTCAAATTCGAACTCATCGGCTCCGTCTGTTCCGAAAACAGTCACGGTGTCGTTTGCATGATGCAGTTGATTGACGAGCATGAACTCTACGTCGGACGATGTGCCGGTCAACAGAACGTAGTAGACGACTTCGGCCAACGTCGAAGCATTTAGCACCTCCACTCCATCACCCACGAGCTCCGATACGGCGAAGGGATAGAGCGAGGGATTATCGAGCGGATCAGCGTCGTAGAGTTCTACCCAGGCCGAGTCTGTCGGATTGGAAAACAACGTTGCCAGTGTCAGATATCCCGTGTTCTTCGTCTCGAACCGATATACGCGGTCTTCCAGTGACACATCGAGCTGGGTGATGTCGGCATATGCAACCGACCCCAGATCGATGATCGGTGCGTCTGAGGGTTGGATGTTGATGCGGTAATCTTCCACCTCCCCGTCCGGGGCCTGCCCCTTGTAAGAGATATTGGGCGATGTGCTGAGCCGGAACCGGGCGAACGTATCACCAGGCTTGGAACTGCCGAGTACGGTGAACGGGAGGCTGGTGACGCCACTCCCAAGTGACACGCCTTTGAACACATGTTCGCCAGCATCGGTCCAATCTCCATCGGCATTGAAGTCGATCCAACCATTCAGGTACCCACCGCCTGCCGACGCTGTCACGTTCACCGAGGCGGGGGCGCCAACCACAAGGGAAGTCGTGAAGGCGACACCATCTTCGTCATCGATTCCATCCTGGTCGTCGCCGGTCGCTGTACTGTTCGGCTGGCCGTCTGCATCGGCATCGATCGAACTTCCCAGGTAAAACCCCGGCGAAATCACGTGTCGCGCTCCGTCATCTTCCGAAAGGGTGGGGTAGAGAGAGGGAGCATCACCCAGGTCGGCATTGACAACCATTTCGATGGTCACCAAATAGTCTTCCACCTCACCGTCAGGAGCCAGCCCTTCATATGATAGACTGCCCGTGCTCGAAAGCCGGAACCTGGCGAAGGTATCGCCCATAATCGCCCCTGCGGGCACCGTGAAATCGAGCGTATTCGTCCCCGCGACCAGGGGCCAATCGCCGAAGATCTGATCACCTTCCTGCACCCAACTTCCGTCGGCCCCAAAATCGATCCAGGCATCGAGATAACCACCGACGCCTTGCGGATCGTTCAACTCGACCACCAATTGCGAAATCTGGCCGGGAACCAACAGCAACGGAAAGGAGACGCCGTCCTCGTCGTCACTGCCTTCTGTGTCGTCACCTGTGGCGTCGTCGTTTGGTTGACCGTCAGGCTCCGCATCGACTCCCTGGCCTAGGAAGAAGTCGGACTGGAGCAGATGCCGGGCGCCGTTGTCGGCCAGCGTTGTGGAGAACGGTGCATCGCCGAAGTCGAGTTCTCCAGTGCCGCCGGTGATAGTCACCATGTAATCTTCCACCTCGCCGTCCGGTGCGTAGCCCACGTAGGAGAGGCCTTCTTCAGTGGACAATCGGAAGCGAGCGAACGTGTTGGTTGCCACGGCCGCTGCGGGAATGTTGAACCCAAGCGTGTTGGTGCCAGCATCCAGTGCCCAGTCGTTAAAGATGTGCTCATTTTCGTCCGCCCAGTCGCCATCGGCGTTGAAGTCAACCCATGCGTTCAGGTAGCCACCGGCTTGTGAGGCGGTGACAGTCAACCTGGTATACTCGCCAGCGACTACTTCTTCGGCGAACGTCACACCGTCGTCGTCATCGTTACCGTCCGTATCGTCGCCGATCGCCGTAGCGTCAGACTGGCCGTCACTGTCGGCATCGATCGTTGCACCGAGAAATAAACCGGAGCCCAGCAAATGCAACGCACCATGGCTCTCATACGATGTGGGAAAGCCTGGGGAGGGCGCATCGCCATAATCCGCATTGGCCGGGACGCCACTGAATTCCGCCAATCCATATGGAGCTGTCGTGTGGGCGTAAGTCTGGTGCTTGGAGTGCGTTGGGTCGTCCATATGGTAGACCCTGACGTTGAACACTTCGTAGGGCCCGTCGACACCGTGTGCCCAAATCACATTGCCGGGAAACTCAAGGGGATGAAATGTGTTTGGTCAGCCGTCAAATGGGCGGTTGTCTCAAGCGTTTCAATCTCTGTTCCGGCAGAGTCCACCAGACTTGCCACCAGAACGATGTCTCCGTCCTGACTCACCTCGACTCCCGTGTTAATCACCAAATCGAGGATGCCGTCGCCGTCAATATCGGCCAGATGATCCGTGTAATCGGTTGTCAACACGATCAGCGGTTCCTCAAACACTTCGAAGTCGTCGGCGTCGTAGGCAGCAGTCTCGGCAGCTTGCTCAACAAACGTCACGGGCCGCTCGCCCTGCGGCGTGATCGACAAGTACTTAAGCGTATAGGGACCATCGGAGCCGGACTGATTGATGGTGGTGCCGTGAAAGTCCAGTGCGGCCGTGTGCCCTCCGACGGCGAACGAAGATGTGTAGGCAGCCGACTCAATCGTTTCGCCGCTTGCATCACACAGCCAGCCTTCGATCGTATAGTCACCGACTACGCCAATGTGAAAGCCCACATCTACAGTCAACAGATTGAACAACCCGTCGCCATCGCTGTCGACAACGTGGTCGACATATGGGCCTGTAAAGGTCTCGGTGGAGACGTCAAAGTCCGTATAGCGGTAGGCCGCCGTGGCCTGATCGACCGTGCCGACTTGTTCGTCCAGGCCTTCGGTCGCAACAACCACCAAGCGATAGGGGCCGTCAGTCTGCCAAGCCGAGAAGTCGAGCCCGCGTAGATTGACGTCGACCGTGGAATTACCAACAGGCAAATTCTCAACGTGGTGTTCCGAGGTGATCAGGTTGCCGTCGGCCGAATAAGCAAGACAATCAAAACGATATTCACCCGGCGCGAGCGCGTCAATGGCTGCCGACACGGTAAGCCAGTCGAACTTGCCGTCCCCGTCTGTGTCCGTTCCTCGATCAGTTACTCCAGTCAGCCGGGCAGGTAACTCTCCGAACTGTGTGTGCACGTAGGCCGGGCTTTCGTACTGCTGCTCGACTGGTGTGAAGTCGTCTTTTCCAAGTAGTAGTAGAGTTGCCGTGAAGACGCCGTCCAACCCGCTCTGGAGAATCTCTTCGCCGCTGAAATACAGCGTTATGGGATGCCCACCGGCTACTGTTGCATCAATCAACGCAAACGATTGGCCACCGCTGTCGTAGCTGGGCTGGAGCGACACGAGTTGCTCACCCTGTCTCAGTTCCCCGTACACAATGTATTGCCCCGGTTCGTCAATTTGCACATCCACATCGATGGCCAGGCTGTCATATATGCCGTCTCCCTGATCGTCAATCGGCTGGAACGCAGGCGTCCCGCTGAACAAAGCCTCCGCAACCGCCAGATCATCGGTCAATGAGAGACTGCTTGTGTTCGTTTCAGAAAGGGAAGACGCAGACGGTTTCTTCCTATAGCCGTATGCGTTCGTTCCCGGAGGGACGGCGTCTTCAGCAAAGAATGACCACGCTGTATATAGCCGATAGCCATCTGTTAATTCCCAGTATTTGCCGTAACCATCGGAGGGAATAGATTTATCGCTGGTCCGATCCCACTGCACGCCCTCATAAAGACCGTTGTTCTGCACCTTGCCGAACACTCCGTCATAGGCTTTGTCCTCATAGGTTCCCAGGCGGTGAGACGAAAAAAACCACCGATCGTATGTACTCGTAAGTATGGGGCCAGCGTTTCCTGTATACCCTTGCATGGTCACATTCCCCGTCTGTGTGACGTACCCCGCCTTGTTGCCCTTCGTTCCCTGTATGAGCGCGACACTGGTGCCCTCGACTCCCAGTACCTCGGCCAAAGTGTGCCACATTGTGGCGAGAGTTCGGCAATTGGCCCAACGACTCTTCGTTGCCACTTTGTCTTCGATCAGGTCTTTCCACGTCACTCCTGGCTCTGTCCCTGCCTTGTTACCACCAGTAGCATATCGCCAGTGATTGCGTTTCCCATAGTCATATATACCGTGGACGAGGGCTTCCAAGATCTCCAGGGGTGCCTTTTCTGACGATGCAAAACTCGTGGCCTTCCGCACCCACTCCAGCTTGGGGTTGGTAATCAGGGAAGTTCCATACGTACCATACAGTTTGTGTTCCGTCGCAAGTGTCCAAAGCTCCTGGTTCTCATCGTAGGGGTCATAGGCCTTGAACTCGAACACGATCTTGTAGTGGTCCACCAAGCCAGGCCTATCTACCTTGAAACTAGCCTCCCAGCCCTCAAGCTCTTGGTCATAAAGCGCATCAGGGGGTTCCCAACCGACGGGTTTGGCCGTTGTGATGGTCCAACTGTATTTGCAGATCGGCTCCCAATTCGGTTTCTCGGCAGGATCCGTCTTGAGTTGGTACCACACTTCAAATGACCCTGGTGTTTTCGTGGCCGATCCGACCGATGTCTTTCCAATGCTGTTGACAATCGCTACTCCTTTGGGGGCCAGTTCGGTCCAGATCGGTACTCGCCCCTGAGCATCGGGGGCTGGGGCCTCTTGATATCGTGTGTCGAACTTAGCTAAAACTGCCTCTAGCTTCACTTCAATCAACTCGATCTTGTAGTCCTCCACCTCGCCGTCTTTGGCGAAACCGTCGAATGAAAGATTCGATTCGCTGCTGAAACGAAAGCGGGCGAATGCCGGCCCCTTCGTTAACCCCTTGGGGATCGTGACCTTGATTGTGTTCTCTCCCGCAACGACAGACTTGGCCTGAATCACATGCTCGTTCGCAGGATGGGTCGAGATGTCATGGTCGAAATCAATCCATGCGTTCAAGTAGCCGGCTTTCGACGCGGTGACGATAACCTCGATCTCCCTTGCTTCCTCAGCAATCGCCAAGTGTGTGGGCAAGACCACACCGTCCTCATCGTCCATGTTGCTCTGATCGTCGCTGTCCGCATTGACGCTCGATTGGCCGTTCGGCTCTGCATCCACACCTGCACCGAGATAGAATTCGGGTACGATGAAATGGCTCGCCCCGTTGGCCTCCCACGGCGTCGGATAACCGTTACCGGCATCTCCATAGTCGACTGCTACGCGATAGTCTTCCACCTCGCCATCCAAGGCTGTGCCTGTTGGCTGGGCGACGGATGCTTGATCCGTACTGACACGAAATCGGGCATAGGTTTCGGCTGGCAGAGTGCCGGAGGGCACAGTGAACGAGATCTCGCGCTGACCGCTCGTTGTGTACGACCGCTGAAAGATGTTCTCTGACCCTCCGTCCCACACACCGTTCCCGTCGAAGTCGATCCAGCCGGCAACGTACGTAGTCTTCCCAGGATTGGGGTCGGCGTTGACCATGATGCTCAGGCGGCCCTGCTGACCCGGCCGAAGGGCCGTGAGAAACTCCACGCCGTCTTCATCATCCGGGGTGGCGTCCGCGTCGTCGCTCAGCGCCAGGGCATCTGGCACGCCGTCGCTTTCGTAGTCGACGTATGCTCCCAAGCACGCCAGGCCCTGTGCGTGACGGGCGCCGTTGTCCTCTTGGCGAACAGGATATGTACTGGGGGCATCACCATAATCCGCCGGAGGCGCGACATACCCTATCTTGGCTACAAAGGCGTCCTGGCCACCGGCATTGCTTGACTGGAAGACGGACGGGGTCGCGTCGGGAAAGGGCAAATCGTCCGAAGTGGTTGCGCCTACTACCAGCACACTGCCAATCGAATCTACCGCAACGCCGAATGCGTTGTCGACTCCCGACCCGCCGAGATAGCTGGACCAGACCAAGCCGGTCCCATCGCTGCGGACTCGCGTGACATACGCCTCGGAACGGTCGTATACGGTATCGAAGCCACCCGACACTGGGAAATTGCTGGACCAAGTTACGCCAGCTACCAATACGTCGCCATTCGACGCAGATGCAATGTCATATCCCCATTCGTACCCCGTTCCGCCAAGGAAACTAGACCAGTCCAGTTGGCCGCTGCTGGCAACCTTGGTGACGTACGCGTCCATGGCTCCGGACAATCGGGAATCGAATCCACGGAGATCGGGGAAGTCACTCGAATAGGTCCAGCCCGTCAACAAGACGTTGTTTGCCGAATCACACGCGACGCTGTGCCCGAATTCGTCGCCGGACCCTCCCAGGAAACTAGCCCACAGCTTCTGCCGCCCGTCACCGGTGATCTTGGCAACAAAGGCCTCTCGTCCGCTGAAGGTAGTATCGAATGCACTTTGATGGGGAAAGTCGCTTGAGCTGGTTGCGCCTGTCACCAAGACATTGCCGTCGGAATCGACCGCAATGTCTGTTCCTGTGTCCTTGTCTGTTCCGCCGAGGTAACTGAACCACAGTTTGGCCCCATCCTTACTAATCTTGGTAACGAACGCATCGTCATCCGCAGTGCCACTCAGGAACTGCCAGCCGCCAGGTTGCCTCTGGAAGGCTTCTGAAGTGGAAAGAAGATCGTAGCCTAACGTATTAAATCGACTCTTGCCGGTAACGAGAATATCGCCCGCGGAATCAACGGCAAGACCGCCTGGAGAGTCGTCGCCCTTACCGCCGAGAAATGAGGACCACTGTATAGCTCCCGAGGCGTTCAGCTTCGTAACAAAAGCATCGTCCATTTCTCTTGACTGATCGAATCCGTTTTTCGAAGGGAAATCATCGGATTCCGTACCGCCAGTAATCAGGATGTTGTTCTGGCCATCAGTGGCAACGTCCGATCCCCAGTCGTCCCGATCCCCGCCCAGATAGGTCGACCAAAGCAGACTGCCAGAACTGCTGACCTTGCTGACAAAGGCGTCCTTACCACCTGCCAAACTCGGGTCACTCGGATTGTGAGTTCTGAAATCGGCAGATTCGGTCCACCCTGTCAACACAACATTGTTCTCAGAATCGACGGCAATTCTCTCAGCGGCTTCAAGTGCTGTTCCACCCAGGTAGCTTCCCCAGGAAAGGTCCGGATCGATGATCAGCGAGTGAGAAGGGTCATAGGTGCCGGTTACTGCAAAGCGATACGTGTCGGCATCCACCAACTCGAAGGACCCGGGCACTTCGCTTCGGCGTCCGTCAATCTCCTGGTAGATGTAGGGAGCGTCATCGGTCAGGGTGCCAAGGGAAGTGTCGATAACCAAGGAGCCGTCCGCATCAATCGAAAGGCCTTCGATACCCTCGTAGCTGACCTGGATCTGCGAGTAGTCGGCACCGGGGGACACGTGGAACTCGTACTTCAGACTCGAACGCTTGCCCCAGATCGAAAGATCAATGTTGTCATACAATTCCTCATAGAGAACAGTACTGTAGGTTGGCACATTCGTGACCCACTGGCCCGAATCGCCTAAGTAGTAGTTGATCACTGCAGAGAGAGGATTAACACCCTTAGGTGTAACTTCACGACCACCGTCAAACCGAGCCGCCACGATCTGCTCGGATGTGGCCTGTTCCTCGCCTTCCCCCTGCAGCTGGAACAACTGAAGCGTTGGTCCCTCGTCGGTGAACCAGACGTTCGCTGATTGACCTGGGTGTATTAGCCGCACGGAGTCATCCCATTGCCCCACATTCTCGATGAAATGTGCCGGGGAGGTTTGAAACAGTTCCACGGCCGAGTGTTCGGTCTCACGCGTTCCCCCAGACTCGTCCAACGCCGTCTCCGGTGACACTCCGATCGATAACAGCGAACGATCCTCGAGTCTCTCCAGGAGGGCTCGACGTCCATACCGAAACGGCCGTCTTCGCAAGGGACTACCCTCAAAGTCCGACCAGCGCGCGCGGAAGAGCAACATGGCGTGGCTCCCATAGAAGGAACAGACGTGTGTGGAACTACAGTCCAATCGCAACCGACGTCTCTCACGTCAGCCGAGATCAGGCTGTTGGATTACGCCGAGCACTCACCGGAACTGATCAGGCATTAGAGCTCGGTCCCTTTCCCTTTTCCTGTCGAATCTGAAGCACCTGTCAAAGCTGCACATCCAACGAATGAAGGACAGTCGAGGGGTAGTCCGATTCTCGAAGACAACGGCCTGCCCAACCGTTCGTGAGAAATACAGATTGCACCATACGTGCGCGATCGATCAACAAACCCCTGTACGATTATCCCGCAGGAATCTCGCTCGGGCCCTTCTGACGCGCCGCCAGTCTACGCCTCTGGCTCTACAACCGTCAACTACCCACAAAGTGAAACTTGTCAATGCAAGATGGCATCGGGTTGGGCATACTGATTGTTCGGAGTGTATCCAACACTAATGCCGAAGGTTCAATGGTTGTTTCCAGTCGCACAAACGGCAAGTCTGGGATCGTCATCTCTTGATCTAAGTCACGAAATCCCATGGAAATGGGACGCGAATGAGACACAGTCGAAGGCGATTAATCTAACTCGACAAGACGATGAGTCAAGTTCGTTATGAAGCGACTCGTTTAATGCGTCAGTGCCTCATATGGCCCGCACCCAGACAACCAAAACCGTGACAAGGCAATGCCCCGCCAACTGAGGGGGTGATGTGGTGTCTGTCGCAACATCGACTGCACGAGAGAATCGATTCTCGGCCCCGTCGTGATCCACGCTTGGTCTGCTCGGAACTGACCATCAGAGGGCAGAACACGGCGTACCCGTATCTGACTCATGACAAAACGACATACGCTGCAAACGCACACCGCCGAGCTGACTGCGGAGGGCGTGTCAGGGACGCGCAACGAACGTTCGGATCGGTCCCCGGACAGCCCCCGCTGAAGAGCGGGGCCCCGGTTGCGCAACGTGGGCGGGGCGACCTGAGTGAGTTGCGCAAACCGGCCCCCGCTCTTCGGCGGGGGTGCCGCTGTGAGCGGCATAAGGCTGCCAATTGACCATCCCAAACCAAGCGTGACAGGGCCAACTTATCGAGCAGATCGCGGAGGGTCTGCCCCCTTAAAAAAGACGGCTGCGGTCTGGCGGTCGGAGTCGAGTAGTCCGTCTCCGTGAATGTCGTCGGCGAGGAGGCGAGCAGGGCGGGCCAAGGGGCGCGGCGGTGCGCCACTGGTGGGCAAGCCACCAGTCGCACCTACGCCGGCACTGGGAGTTGCATCCGCTCGGCTGGCGTTGTGTTTATTGCATCGCCGGAGCGGCGTCGCTGCGCTCGTTGATCCGGCCTGGGAACGGGCAACCGGCCGTCAGCCTTTTCGGCAGGGTAACCCAGTGTACGGGACCTCTCGTGGCAGAGCTACCCAGGTTCAAACAACCTGGGCCACCCGCGGATCGGCAGAGATTGCGTTGACTTTCGTCAGATTATCGCCTCCGACTGCTCCGGCAGTGAACCGGACTACACGGACGAACGCAACCGGAGCCGACAACAGGACAGAAGAGAGCTGATCTATTCCGGGCCTTTCTTCCGAGAAGACTGCGGCAGCCCCTCCTTAACCACCAAGATGCGCACCGGGCCCAGCAAGCCCGACGCCAGCAGCGGGGAGTCCTTCTTGAATGCCGTGGCGTTGGTCGCGGTCAATCGATCGCCCGGCGGCAGCCCGGCGTCGCCGATCAAGCGGTTCGGCCAGAGGTTGACCACGTCGATTTCCAATCGGTTGTTCGTCGGGCTCACAGCCGCCGTAATCTCGACGCGCCACGGAGCCGTCCAGACCACGCCCAGGTCCTTGCCGTTGAGTCGCACGGTTGCCAGGTTCTTCACGCGGCCCAAGTCGAGGTAAATCGGCTGCGACGGGTTGCGCTCCGCCTCGGGCAAGTCGAACGTCTTCCGATAGGTGGCCGTGCCGGAATAGTAGCGGATACCCGGCTCGGACCGCTTCGTCCAATCCTCGAGTGTCTCGAAGACGACCGACTTGGGCCCGCCCCACTCGGGGGAAAATTCTACGGTCCACGGCCCTTCAAATTCCATCACCGCCGACAAAACTGGGCAGTTTGTGTCTGCCGCACCACTTTGCGACTTGGAAATCGTCTTGCGGAACACCACGAAGATCGATGCCCGCGGCGGCAAATTCAGCGGCACGGCCGTGCGCCCGTCGTCGGTCTGGGTGAAGGCGCCGGCGTCGCCCATCGCGCCGGTCACCGCGTCCCAGAGCTCCGGTTGCCTGCCGGCGACGCGGAAGAGGAATCGAGCGCCGGCCGGAGCGTTGCGAAGATTGGCAATGAAGTAGATGTCGGCCTGGTCGATCCTTCGATGAATCCAATCGAAGCCGCTTGGGCTCGGGATACCGCTGAGCGTCGACTCGCCCAGTGCGGCCGTCGCGGCATCCTCTCGAATCTCCAGATCTGGAAGCAGCCCGTCGGCTCGCACGACTTTGTCAATCGATCGTCCCCAAATCACCCGCCCGTCGCCTACTTGCCGTTGGCCGGCGGGGGTGGATTGCGGTCCCCACAGCACGTCTGCCAACTCCAAGACTTCCCCATCGCTGGCGGGATGATTTGTCAGTCCAATCGCACGCTCCGGCCGCGGTCCGATGAGCGTAACGCCTCCCTCGACCAACTCGACGAGCTTTCGCAGCACGGCGGGTGACAAAGCAAGGGGGTTGTTGCTGCCAGCCCGACTCGTTTCGGGCAACGGGGCTGACGCGGGACTGCCGAATATTTCCCGTGGCGGCCGCTGCCACCGTCCGCCCTGGCAGAAAACGAGGTAGTCATACGACGGCCCATCGCCGGTTTGCCCGGCCGCTCCTGTCGTCGTTGGGGGCCTGGCGAGGAGCAAACGGCCGTTTTCGGTTGCCGTTGCCCGGTTCATCAACGCCTCGGCATTGATCGTGTCGCAGTCAAAACCACGTGGAAGCGGCGGATCCATGGCCCACCAGGCCGGCACGTAACTTGGGACCCACTGGCCTTCAAAATAGCATACGTCCGCGCGGGGACTTCCCGCTTGCAGCAGGTACTGGCAGCGCGCCAGATACGTCAGCCAGCCCCGACCCATCGGCCACCATGTCACGTGGCGGTCGAAATTGGCACCAACGTTCGGCCACGCGTATCCGGGTTTGGTTTGCTCCTCGGGTTGAAGCACCATGAAGCAAAGCACGTTGCGATTGAGCCCGGCGCAAAAGGCGCGGTCGCCGATGTCTTTCAATGCGAAAGGGTCCTTAGACCAGTTGCGATGCCCCATCACTGTGTAGGCTTCGGCCTGAACGATTCTCCGTCCGTAAACGTGGGCAGCCGACGCAGCGTTTTTGATGCCGTCATGGTATAGAAGCTGGTGTGCGGCCAACTGATGGATGTAGCGATCGCCGGTCTCCGACCGCCGCGCCCAGAATTCCGACATACAGAGATCATTGCTGCCCATGGCGCGTAGCGAGTCTTCGCAGGGTTTCTGATACCCGGCAGCCTCGGAGTGGGTTCTCAGACCGCGACCTCGCCCCAGGGAGCCCAATCGGCCGTGTAAACATTCCACCAGCAGGTCGCCCAACGTGCGGTCGTAGTCTTCGAGAAATCGCTCTGTGAGATCCCGATTCTCGATCGTCACTCCCGTCTTGGCGGCCAGATACGCAAACGGATCGTAGCCGCGGCGAGCGCGAAACTCGTCACGAAACCATGGCGTCCAATCTGGTTCGCCGATTTCGCCACTGTCGATGTGGAGGTAGTTGAAGGTCTTGCCGATGTAAGGGGCAACGTCTTCACACACGACCCCGACCGTGTTCGCGAAATGCTTGTCCATGGCAACGGCACTAAGGGGGTCGATCTCCAAGTAGCTTTCTCCTCCGGTGCATTTCGTGTGCGCACGAGGGTGGACTTTCCATCCAAATCGCACGACGAGCCAATGCCCGTTCGGCACGTCCCACTGAAGACGTCCTGTGGAGTCCATCTTGTCCGTCAGATTCTGCACGCCGTCGATAAAGCACTGGGTTGCAGGCGGCTCCGTGGCCGGCCACGCCAAAACGGCAATCTCGTGGTAGGTCCTATCCGCTCCGGCGGGTTTGGGGAGCACGCCGTCGAAGACCGTCGGACCACTCAAGCGTGTCGTCCCGTGGACCAGCATCTTGGCGGCGCTGTCCGGCTCCACCCAGGGGCCGCCCGCGTTCCATCCGGCACAAACGTTCAGGCCGATCTCGATACGTCGTTTGGCGGCCTCCTCCACGGCGAATCGGAACAGCTCTCGCCAGGGGCGGCTCATGAATTCCCTCTGCCTGGGCGTCGGTCCAGTGCCGGCATGAAACACAAGCGCGCCGCTGATCCCCAACCGTTTCATCGCGTCCAGATCTCGGACAATCCCGTCCTTCGTCGCGTACCCGTTGAGCCACCACCAGTAGACCCAAGCCTTGGCGGAGTCGGGCGGTGTGGCGAAACCGACGGCTAGGTCGTCGTCGGCCGGTCCCCTCACCATCAAGATGGCCGCAACGATCGCAAGGGCAGCTATCGCTGATCGCGTCATGACGGTTGCTCCAATTTGCGAAAACTCAAGACGCGCCATGCTCGGGGAAGACTTTGGTCATTACCACGAAATTCGGCACGCGGTCGATTGACTCGAAATGCATGGCGGTGAACGGATAGTTGACCGGAGCAAGGCTCGATGCTTGACATGACCACTCCCTACAAGTAACTCAGAACGGCCTCGATACCTGGGCTATCATGGCGCTTGGCTGACGACGGACACGGAATCTCCCGAAATAAGCACCTCCAACGGACGTTCGAGATAGTAACGCGCAAGCGGAGATGACGCGAGCGGGCCAAGAAGCGCGCCTCGGCATGGGGCGTATCTCACAATATACCCACCCGGTACTAGTAAAGGCGCAACGTGCACAGGTGCCCCTGGGGTAAGTTAGCCAAGATCTGCCATGCGCCGGCTTACAGATCGTGTTAGCCGCGTATGTCGGGGCGACCCGAGTGGCTTAGCCATCGCAAGAGATACCAAACGGGGGGCTCGCGCTTACTAGGTATTTGGAATGAACTATGTCGAGGGACTCCCACCATCGCCAACTCATCGAGCAGGTTTCGGAGGGCCTTGCAGACCATCCGACGGCCCTCCATGAAACGAGCGAGAATCCCGGCTGCAGCTCTCCAGCGGCTCCTCCCTTCTACGTCCTAAACGGCCTCATGATTTGTCATTCTAAACTTTGCAGATCTCCTGAGAATTAAGAGTGGCGGGTTGCTTTTGTTTGTCGGAGCGCTAGAATTCCGACCGAGAACCATCGGACGACTAGATGAAGGGCAACTCGGCTGTGCCGGGTGGCTTGTCGCAGAGTAAGCCGACGTGGTTGAACACCTGTGGGTGTTCCAGCACGTCGGCTTTTTTCGTTCTTGTCAGCCGCCGCGGTGCAGACGAACGATTATTCGCAGAGCCGAGTGAGTCGTTGTTTGCCTCGGGTACGAAATCTAGACCCGGGGCGAAGTTTAATCCTTAGAAGCAGGAGAATGTAGCATGAGGAATTTTGGCTTGGGGATGCTTGTGTCCCTCGTTGCAGCCGTACCGTGTCTGGCCGACTGCGGCACGTGCGACAAGACCATCGTTGAAGTGGCGGTGGCTTCTGACGACTTTGAGACCTTGGTCGCGGCTGTGAAAGCCGCTGACTTGGTCAAAACGCTGTCCGGCAAAGGTCCGTTTACGGTGTTCGCCCCCACCGACGACGCCCTTCAAGAAGTTGCCCAAGGGTACTCTCGAGGAGCTCGTAAAGCCGGAAAACAAGGCGAAGCTGACCGCGATTCTGACGTACCACGTGGTTGCAGGAAAGGTCATGGCGGCCGACGTGGTCAAGCTCAAGAGTGCCAAGACTGTCCAAGGCCAGAAAGTCAGAATCCGAGTCAAAGATGGCAAGGTGATGGTTAACAAAGCCAACGTGGTGAAAACGGACATTGCCTGCAAAAACGGGGTGATTCATGTCATTGACGCCGTGATCCTGCCTCCGGAGAAAAAAGAGAAAAAGAAGTAAATCGCAGCACGTCTAGATGTGGGCCGAATTTGGCCCTCATTTATTCGTGATTTGCCGGCGTCATGTCGAGCGATCGCGCGGCATTCGTTCGCAGTCCGGTACTCGTCCAACTCCGTGTCAGCCAGCCATCCTTACGGTGGTTGGCAGGAGCGTTATGCGGTGCCATCCACGATACTACAGAGCGTGGCAGACGGAAACGCGGCCGCCGTGGACGAATGCTTGGGCAAGTACGGCGGGCTCGTGTGGTCGCTGGCCCGACGATTGTGCCCAGGACACGAGGATGCGGAAGACGCCGTACAAGAGATCTTCGTTGAAATCTGGCGCAACGCCGCGAAGTTCGCCCCCGAGATTGCCTCAGAGGCGACGTATGTCACTATGATCGCCCGGAGGCGCCTCATCGATCGATACCGCCGCTCGCGGCGAGATCTCAACACGACGTACCTCATCGAAGAGACGGTTGCCGCCTCCAATCACGAGAATCGCGTTGAAGTCAGCGACGAGGTAGAACGCGCTCAGGAGTACATCCAGCAACTGCGTCTCGTCGAGCGAAAGGTTCTCGATCTGTCCATCAATGACGGGATGAGCCATCGTCAGGTTGCCAAAGCAATGAACTTGCCGCTGGGCACTGTGAAGACGCACGCGCGAAGAGGTTTAATCAGGCTTCGTGAGCTACTGGGAGTCGATGCGGTCACTCGCGTGAGTGGCGCAGGAGCATGAAGGGTCAGTTGCAAGCTACTGAGCGCGAAGTACTTGAGTTACTCGCCGATAGCGCAAATTCTGGCCTGAAGCGAAAACCGTCAGACGAACTCGGACAGGTAGGCTGACCTTTCAGTTTACAGTATTTCAAGTGTCGCCTAGGGGGGGCAATTGCTTTCCTGGGTCAGAATCGGCGGCAAGAAGCCGTCCTCAAAAGAAGGAGATGTAGCATGAGAAACCTCGTATTCTTTTCGGCTTTTGTACTTGGAGGTCTGTTCCTCCTGACTGGCTGTGGAGACACAGCGCCTCCCGCGACGAGCGGGGATAAGCCAGAACAGCAAGTTACTACGAGCAAAAACAAGCCGGACCAGCAAGCAGAGCAACTCGCGGATATTGTCGACACGGCCGCGGCAGCGGAGGGTTTTCAGACGCTCGTGGCGGCGGTCCAAGCCGCCGAACTGGTCGACACGCTCAAGGGTGAGGGACCTTTCACTGTGTTTGCTCCCACGGATGCAGCCTTCGGCAAGTTGCCGGCCGGCACGTTGGACGATCTGCTGAAGCCTGAGAACAAGGGCAAACTTGCGTCGATCCTGACTTATCACGTGGTGTCGGGGAAAGTGCTGGCGGCCGACGTGGTGAAGCTAAAGGAGGCAAAAACGGTCCAGGGATCAAACGTCATGATCAAGGTCTCGGACGGTAAGGTCAAAGTCGACAACGCAAACATCGTGAAGACGGATATCGTGTGCAAGAATGGTGTGATCCATGTCATCGACGCGGTCATCCTACCTCCAGAAAAGGAAGAGTAAATCTCAGAACGCATGAATGGAGTTCAGGAGCGATGAGCGGCCCAGCGAACAAACGAGGACGAACAAAAAGGTAGGGAACGTTTGACGATGCGCCCGCATGTCTTGACCATACTGCAGGGAGTGGCCGATGGGGATGCGGCCGCTGTGAACGAATGCTTGGAGGGCAAGCAGGCAGGAACCTGTCGAAAGCTGCCCATTAAGGGGCAGGATTCGGCCGACGATATCAGACGAGAAGAAGAGATTTGTCGCGATAAACCCACCCACCAGAGGTGAGCGTCGAACGCGCACCTGAAGCACATACGCGCGTTCAGACTTGGGGGAGAAGGTCACTCCGGTCGGGGCGACCTGCCGCAGTTGCGCAATTGGGTCCCCACTCATCGGCGGGGGTTCCGGGAGACCGATTCGAACCTCCGCTGCGTGCCCCTGACACGCCCTCCTTGGTAGTCTCGGTGATCGCTCTTCGCGACGGATGACGTTTTGTCATGCGTCAGTGTGTGGTTCCCGCCCGAGGTCGGTCAGTCCGGCTGCTCCAGCGCAACTTGCGCTCACAACAGAAGACGAACTGCTATGTTGACGCTTCGCTATCGCATCTTCCTCCTCAGGACAGCGAGCGCTCCTCAGGGAGTGGGCATGAGTACACGGTCCACGACGTGGAGCACCCCGTTTGACGCATCGATGTTGCCCCGCTCCAGGCGCGCTGTTCCCAGTTCGATCTTCCAGTGCGCTGCCGACGGCGACTCGATCGGGATTCGTCCTCCATGCAACGTCGGCAGCGAGTCCATCTGCTGCTTGTCGTAAGTGTGCTTCCATCCGGGTACAACGTGGTACTTCAGGATGGCCGTCAACTTTTCCTTGTTGGCAGGCTTGAGCAAGTCGGCGAGAGTCTCCGTGCCAAGGGCTTCGAAGGCCTCGTTGTCCGGAGCTAGAATTGTCAGGGGGCCCGACTCGCGTAGCGTCGCGGTAAGGCCAGCCGCCTCGACTGCATTGAGAAACGTGGTGAGTTGCTCGTCTTCGCGGGCGGTGGCGATCAGGTCGGGTCTGGTAGCGATGACAGCGTCAACGATGTGGATGATCCCGTTACCCGCCTCGATATCCGCGTTGGCGATGGGGGCATCATTAGCCATAGGTTTCCCGTCGACGCTGCGGTGAAGATAGAGGTAGGTCCCGGCCCGGGTCGTTGCCGAACCGGTCTCAAGCGCCTGCTGCAGAGAAATGCGGCCGTCGACGACGTGCGCGAGCAGAAACTTGCGCAGCTGGCTGCGGTTCTCGGGTTTGGTCATGTCTTCGTACAGCTCCGCGCGTAATCTACCGACGGCAGTGTCAGAAGGAGCGAAGACGGTGATCGGGCCTGCCGCACTGAGGTATTCGGTCAAACCGGCCTTCTCCACCAGATCCGCCAATCTCGTCAAAGTCTCTGTCTCTGCGACCAACTGCCCTACGGCTGGACTGTCCTGCTCTTGCTTGCGGGTGTGGTCCTGATCACGGTCGCTGTCCGGATCGTGGACGTGGTCGTGATCGTGGACGTGGCCCCGATCGCGGGCGTTGTCTGCTTCCTGCCGAGCGGTACAGGATGTCAATGCGATTGCCAGCGCGGGGACGCACGCGAGTGCTAGTACTCTGGCGGTCGGCCACCGCGCCAATAATCTGAATGAGTTTCTGTCGATCATGATTGCGCCTCAATAAGTTGATATTCACGTTTGGCCTCCGACCGGCGCCCACACGGGTCACCTGATCGCATGACTCTGTCCGCTCAGCCCTCCTGAACCGAGGAAAGGGCTTGTTAACTCGGGTGAATGCAAAAAGTCGTGTCGATCGGTTTCGCACAGACCATCCCTATTGATCGCCTAATCCGTTGTTCGCAAGCTCCTGAATACATGCCAATTTGCTCACAACTCCAGACGGTGCTGGGCTGAACACTAGTCTCCTGGTCGTCCAACACTCCAAGTAGCCGGGGCTGGAACAGGTAGAAGACGTACATTATCACGGTTCCGACTCCCGCCACGACGCAGGTGAGAGTGACATCAAGTCCCTCCGACTTCATCAAGAAACTGCCCTTAGAATGGGATCGCAGCGTACTGGCCTTCTCAATTCCGCAGCGCTATGTGTCCAGCATCTTCTTCAACTCGGCCTTACTTGCCAGACCCTGATGTTCACCAACAACCTCACCGTCCTCGAAAACTCTGAGACTGGGGATCGAAGTGATCTTGTACCGTGCGGTCAGTTCGGGGCTATCATCGATGTTCACTTTGACAATCCTCGCACCCTGCGTCTCTCTGGTTAATTCCTCCAGCACCGGTTCGAGCATCCGGCAGGGGCCGCACCAGTCGGCGTAGAAGCTCACGAGTATGGGAACGTCTGAACTCAGGACGAGTTCAGCAAAATTCGCTTCATCAGCATAGTAGACTCTGCCTCGCCGCTCGCTCACCGTAGCGATGTCTGTCTCTAAAACTTTCTCGATGTCAGTGTCCCTTTGCACTTCAGCCGGTCTTGACACCGAGCCGGAATCGCTTATCGCTCCAAGCGGAATACCGGCGATCACGATCAACGCGCCCAGCGAAACGAGCGCAAGAGTGTTCTTGAGCGTTTTGACTTTCATTTCAACACCTCCTGAGAAGCCGTTCGTTCCCAGTGTCTGTGTGGATTCAAGACGCCGCGGTCTGTTATGGCTTTCCTGGCTACGGATGGAAATATGGAGATGACCTCCTTTCTCATCTTACGCCAGAATCGGAGGGTGCACTCTATGGCTGAGCACGCGGAACTCCGTCCCCGATCCCTTGGGCAGAAGCACACTCTCTGGGAGATAACGGCAACCTTCGTACGAGTTTGACGGCGAGAGTTGCCTAAAAAACTCCAACCGTGTCGAGTCAGCCATCTGGTTGTCTCCAGCGAATTGGTCAACTCGAGGTGAGGAAGCAGGTGCATATACGCCTCGCTCGAGAGTTGACGGTACTTCGTCAACCTGCAAGCTCGACGAGGGCGCAGACATTCGTACGATTCGTTCTGTGCTCTGTGGACGCTGCAGTACCTCCCATTACCTCGTTCGTGGGCTTTCACCCCACTCCGAGTTGGATGTTCTAACCAACGTCAACGCCGTATTGTCACTCCCGTCGGCGTCGCCGGGGCTCCTTTCTGCCATGCTGAATATCAACGTGTCGTTTTGTCCGTGGAGAAACTCCATCACGAAACTCTCCATCTGACCGTCGGACCGAAGTCCGCTCATTTTCCAGACCAGTCTTCCCGGTCCCGCGTGTGTCAGGACTCCGAGGTGCCGCTGGCCATCACTGTTGAACGAGAACACCCTGAAACGCTCCTTTTTCGGATCGTAGAAGAAGGTGGCGACAAACGACCAGGTGGATTCGTCGGATGAGTAAGTTCCTTCCCAAAGGAGCACTTCTTTGCCCGCAGCCTGCTTGAACGACATGCTCGTTCTCAGGTTATGACCGGTCGCGGCTGAATCAGAGTTCGTCCAGTTGCCGGTCAGCCACCCCAGTGTTGCATCAATGGACGGTGGCGCCTCGACTTCGTTCGCGCGCCCTGTCGCTGGCGAGGTTGCGAGCAGGGTGGCTGACGCGGCAAACACCAATAGGCTGTACATCGATTTCGTTCTCATCATCTTCATCGTTCTCATCCTCGCTATCTTGTTGGAATCCGGCATCTGATAGGATCAAAGCCGTTGATGCCGTTAGAATTGCTAATTGCCCGGTAATCTGTCGGACTGTAATCGAGCCGTGGAAGGCCCGGCCCGGTCCGCACACGATTGGGAGCTAACACGGAGCAGACCGGCGTCTGGAAATGCTGAGGTAGAAAGCGTGGGGGCGTACGCGATCTAGTCGGATCCTCAACATCGTGGGAATAGTAGAGAGCGAGTCGAATACGGACAAATAGAATCCGCGCATCGCACCAATAGAAAAAAGCGATACTTCCTTACGCGGGAATCCGGCCGATCCATCTTGTCGGGGATGTCGACCAACACTTGATTGTCGCACGGCCACCAAGGCCTTATCATGTATTGAGTCTTCGTGAACGATTCCCAGGACGACCAAAATGAGCGAATTCCCAAACTCTCTGAGCATCGCCTACTTGGAGTCACTGTATCGAGACTATCTTGAAGATCCGTCACGCGTATCCGCCGAATGGCGAGAGCGTTTCACGGACTGGTCATCCGGCAGCGGGGAGCTCCTCAATCGTCCTGACGGTCACTCTCGTGAACGTCGGCAAACAGACACAGCAACGCCCAGCAACGGAGAAGCGACAGATTCCGAACTACGTCTCGCCCGTCTGCAGGAACGCGTGGATCACTTGATCCGAAACTATCGGGCTCGAGGGCACATTGTCGCCAGTGTCGATCCATTGGGGCGGTCAAATGTTCGGCCGCGAGAGTTGGACTATCGGTATTACGGATTCTCCGAGGCGGATCTTGAAGCCAAGTTCTCGACACGGGGATTTCGCGGATCCAATGTTCAAACACTCCGCAGTATCATTAGCCGACTCGAGGAGACGTACTGTGGATCGGTTGGGATCCAGTTCATGCACATCGATGACCTGGAAGCCCGCGAGTGGTTGCAGCGCCGATGGGAGGATGCCGAACACCGCCTCAAGCTGACTCGCGAGCAGCAAGTGCGAATTCTGGAGAAACTGACGGACGCGATCATCTTTGAGGAGTTCGTGCGGAAGAAATATGTCGGGGCCAAGACATTCTCACTGGAAGGCGCTGAGACGCTGATCCCGTTACTGGACTTCGCTATCGATCGGCTCGCCCAACAAGGAGTACGCGAGATCGTAATGGGCATGTCCCACCGTGGCCGACTGAATGTCCTGGCAAACATTGTCGGCAAGAAGTATCAGGATATATTCCGAGAGTTCGAAGACGTTGACGCGGAAGAGTTTACCAGTCGAGGCGACGTGAAGTATCACCTCGGATATCACGACTACTACACGACCGCAAGCGGTCAGGAGGTTCACGTCTCGCTGGGATTCAATCCATCCCATCTGGAATTCGTCAATCCTGTCACGCTCGGTCGTTGTCGCGCGAAACAGGATCGGTACGGCGATCCGCAACGACACATAGGTGCAGCGTTGCTAATCCACGGAGATGCGGCTTTCGCAGGCGAAGGAATCGTCCAGGAATCACTGAACCTGAGCCAGCTTCCCGGATATCGGATCGGCGGAGCCGTCCATGTCATTGTCAATAACCAGATCGGTTTCACGACTTCGCCCGACGAAGGTCGTTCATGCCGATACTGTACCGATGTCGCAAAAATGCTCCAAACGCCGATCTTCCACGTCAACGGCGAACACCCCGAGGCCGTCGCACAGGTAGTCGATTTGGCGCTTGGTTTCCGACAAGCCTTCCAGAGAGATGTTGTAGTCGACATGTACTGCTTCCGTCGGTGGGGACATAACGAGGGAGACGAACCAAAGTACACTCAGCCGGTCATGTATGAGACGATCGAAAGCCGCCAGACCGTACGTGAGAGCTATCTGGGGCACCTTGTGCAACTGGGCGAAGTTAACCGCGAACAGGCTGACCAAATCGCCGAACGAAGACACGAGATTCTCGAACGCGAACTGGAGAGGGCCCGACAGGATGACTACCAGCGTGGCCCGGGCACGCTCGAATCCATGTGGAAGGGGTACTTCGGACACGACGACAACGCTGTTGAGGATGTCGGAACAGGGGTCGACTCCGATCGACTCATTTCTCATCTGCAACGGATCGTTCATGTTCCCAAGGACTTTCAACTGAATCGAAAGCTAAGACGGGTGTTGCAGAATCGCCGGTTGATGGCCGAGGGAAAGTCTCCCATGGACTGGGCGACCGCGGAACTCCTCGCGTTGGCTAGCCTGGCTGCAGAGGGCTATCGCGTGAGGCTCTCTGGGCAGGATTCTCAACGCGGCACGTTCAGTCAGCGCCATGGTGTGCTGCACGATATGGCAAGCGGTCGAAAACACGAAGTGCTTGCCCACATTTCGGCAGATCAGGCGGAAGTCGAGATGATCAACAGCCCGCTCTCCGAAGCAGGGGTCTTGGGGTTCGAGTACGGCTACAGTCTTGCCTTTCCAGACGGTCTCGTCATTTGGGAGGCCCAGTTCGGTGACTTCGCGAATGCAGCTCAAGTGATAATCGATCAGTTCATAGCTAGCGCCGAAGACAAGTGGCGGCACCTCAGCGGCCTGGTCATGCTGCTCCCTCATGGTTTCGAAGGACAGGGCCCCGAGCATTCGAGTGCCCGACTCGAACGGTTTCTGGCATTGGCGGCGGAAGACAACATTCAGATCGTAGTCCCCAGTACGCCCGCGCAGCACTTCCACGTGCTCCGACGGCAGGTCAGAAGGCCCTGGAGGAAACCGCTGGTTGTCCTGACACCAAAGAGCCTTCTTCGCAATCCGAGAGCCGTATCGCCCCTCCGCGATTTCTCGAGAGATCGCTTCCGACGCGTGCTCCCCGATGAGGAAGCAGCGCGGGGCGAGGTGACTCGCGTCCTGCTTTGCAGCGGCAAGATTTTCTACGAGCTTCACGGAGCACGCGAAGAAGCCGATCGGCGGGATCTTGCGCTCGTGCGTCTGGAGCAATTGTACCCGGCGCCTGACCAACAATTGTCCGCGATTCTCGCCGCATACCCGGAAGGTACACCTGTCACCTGGGTCCAAGAGGAACCACGGAACATGGGAGCATGGTATTTCCTTCGCGCACGCTACGGTGATTCGCTCTTCGACCGCTATCCTTTCTCATGCGTTACTCGGCCGCCTTCCGCCAGCCCCGCTACGGGCTCCAGCAGCTCCCATCAACTCGAGCAAGCGAGTCTCATCAACAAAGCGATTGGAGCCGAAGTACAATCCGAGTCAACTACGTCGATCTAACAGCACTTGAGTACTCTATTGACGATTAGGGCTTACCGATGGTTCACGAGGTGAGGATTCCGCAGGCCGGCGAGTCTATTCAGGAGGTGCAGATCGGCCAATGGCTCAAGCGCGAGGGGGAGTTTGTCGAGCAGGATGAAACGATCGTCGAGCTGGAGACGGATAAGGCAAGCATGGATCTGCCAGCGCCCGCGACGGGCGTGGTCACGAAGATCCTCAAGGCCGACGGCGAAGACGCCGAAATCGGCGAAACCATCGCCCTGATCGAGGAGACCGAACCTGATCCGTCGCAGGAGAAGAAGACGCCCGACAAGTTGGAGGATCCGCCGATCATTTCGGCGGCCGCGCAACGATTGCTAAAGGAACACGACGTGCAGGGACTTGATGTCCAACCGAGCGGGCCTGGGGGTCGGGTATTGAAGGAAGATGTCCTGCGTCATGTCGACGAACGCAAACAACTCGGTGCTTCGAATCATATTCCTGAAGAACGCGAACAAACCTCGCTACACGACGCGGATCACCCAACGGAGCCGACAACGCGACTCCAGTCAGACGAAGAACGAGCGTCCGCAGAACGGCCTACCGTTGACTCTGACAGCGATGAGCAAGTCGTCCCAATGTCTCTCATACGACGTCGAATCGCAGATCGTCTCGTCAAGGCCCAGCAACAAGCTGCCTTGCTCACGACTTTCAATGAACTGGACATGTCGGCCGTAATCGATCTTCGACGGAAGCATCAGGACGAGTTCCAATCGAAACATGGCGTCAAACTCGGTTTCATGTCATTCTTCGTCAAGGCAACGGTCGAGGGATTGAGAGAGTTCCCCGCAATCAATGCAGAGATTCGGGAAAACTCGATTGTCTATCGCGACCACTACGATATCGGCGTCGCGATCGGTGGCGGAAAGGGCTTGATCGTACCAGCCCTGCGAAACGCGGAACAACTGAGCTTCGCTGAGATCGAACAGAAGATTGCCGACTTCGCGAGCCGTGCCAAAGCAAACAAGATTCGGCCTGGCGAACTGGAGGGCGGCACTTTCACGATCACAAACGGCGGCGTCTACGGCTCCCTCCTGTCCACTCCAATTGTGAATCCACCCCAAAGTGGTGTGCTCGGGCTTCATGCGATTCAAAAACGGCCGATAGCCGAGGACGATAAGGTGGTCATCCGCCCAATGATGTACATCGCCTTGACCTACGACCACCGACTAGTGGACGGGCGCGAGGCCGTTACCTTCCTCAAGAGAATCCGTAGCTATCTTGAGCATCCGGCCCGAATGCTACTCGCCATTTGACGCTGCGTGTTTGGTTCTGCTTGCTGAATCATAGCCTTTTGCTCGCGCAACCTGCATGGGCGAGGCACCCCTGAGTTGCTGTGTGATTTCCCCCTGTGCTTGAGGTGGTTGTGTCGCCAAAACGGCCACAATCCCTGCGATCCCACTCGGCACGTTGGGCGCCAAGGTGGGGTGCCAGAATCCGTTCGTGACTCATGTCGACAACACATTGGTCAGCTCTTCGACTTGTCTGTTGCCAAGCGTGCAGGTGGCCCACAGATTCCGTTGTGCGAGTAGGCTGACCGGACCCGTCAGTACTCGTGGCAATGAACTTTTCCAGCGCGTGTGAAGGCCTTCCTAGCCCGGAGCGAAGTTTCCCCGTGCTTCAGCACCAATTCCGTGGCTGCTAAATGCTGTTCTTCTCGAAGACGTAGAACATCCCAATGAACCCAGCGCTGAGGATCGGGATCAGAAGCCACGGTGAGACGCCCAGCATCTCTGGCAGCGTGATCTTCCCGAGATTGCCCAACGCCAGGACATTGTCGGTCAGCATCGGGTAGACCTCGGCGTATAGCGCGGCGCCACCCAACATGCCTAGGATCGCCCAAATCGCATGCCATCGACCTTCCGCTACGGCGCCAGCCGACGTGCCGGGGCAAAAGCCCATGATGGCCCAACCAGCACCGAACAGGACTCCGCCAATCAAATTCGCAGCGATGAGAGTCCCTTTTACTTTGAGCGATATCACACCGAGGCCGACGAGCAAGTTGACGCCAACCATTCCAACAATGATGGCCGAGAGCATGAACTTGAAGATCGTCATATCTCGGAACAACATGGCGCCAACCTGCTTTTCAAAGCGCAGCACACGGCCCTGTTGCAGCAGGACGCCAAATAGGATTCCAGTTCCGAGTCCGAGTATCAGTTCCCAATTCATTCCGAGGCTCCTTTCGTACGGTAAACAAGGTTGGCGACCAGCACACCCGCGCCGAAGAAACCGGCCATTGCGAGATACCCACTGATCGACAATTGCATCAACCCGCTGAGCCCGTGTCCGCTAGGGCAGCCTCCAGCCAGTCGGGCACCGAACATCGCAACAACACCCCCCAAGAGGGCTCCACCGGCTCGTAAGGGGACGCTCGATCCAAATCGCTCCTTCCAGATAGGTGGCACACTTTCAAACTGGAACTGTCGCCCGAAGAGCGACGAAACGAACGCGCCCCCCAAGATGCCAACAACGAACATCATCTGCCAATCGACCTTCACGCCCTTACTCTCATAGTAAGCATTGTTCGCCACGTGCTCGGGGGCGACCGACTGCTCGATCAGCCCGGCGGCACGGACGAAAGTCGTCGAGGCGCCAAGGTATTTCGGTGAGTCAAGCACTTCCGTCGAAATCCAGACCGATGCGATGGCCAGCAGGCCGGTCAGAGCTCCCGCAATGTAGGGTCTCCATGAGAATTGTGTGTCCATAGGACCGTCTCCCATTCATAAGTCAGTGACTCGATCGACGCGTTTATCGACTTTCGAAAGCCACGGGGCAAACAAAAGGTCATGCTCGACAGTATCTTAGCGCAGGAAACCGGACCTGCCGCCCGCCAGTGTAACCATGAGTGGGGTAAGGAATAAGCCAGTATGCAAGTGTTCAGCAGCGGTATTGCTACCTCACAGCGACATCGTTAGAGACGCGCTAAGGCTGGCGGGCTTTCTGGCTTGTGCTCCCGACACCTTGACCCCGCCGTGTGGCTATCCCGGTAACGACGATGAGGCCAATAGGCTATTGCATACACACGAGCTGTCAAATAAATAAAAGGGGTGGCGGAGGAGGAATGGCAAACACGTTGGAGGTTCGCATCCCGGAAGTTGTGTCGGCGGCTGTGCCGTTCTATGAGGAACATCGACTGCTGCTCCACTATGCCGATTATGACGAACGAGTAAACGCGGGGTGGTCGGCTTACGAGCAGGCGCTAAAATCGTCCGGTGTGGACTATGAAGCACACGTCTATGAAGGTGTGAACCACGGCTTCCACAACGATACAACACCCCCACTATGACGAGGCAGCCGCTGAGTTGGCCTGGAAACGTACGGTTGACTTTTTCAACACACATCTGCGATGACGGCCCTCGACGGTGTCATCGTCAACTAAAGGAGCACACCATGCTGGCGGTGGCCCGTACTTCTCATTGCTTGATCGTACTGCTAGTTGCTATCACTGCGCGTGCCGACAACTGGCCCCAATTCCGCGGACCGCGAAGTGACGGTGCAGTCGGAGCAGCGGGGGCACCCTGCGAATGGGATTCGGAGACAAATATTCGCTGGAAGGTCCCCGTACCTGGAGAAGGATGGTCAGCTCCAATTGTTTGGGGCAATAGGCTATTCCTAACGACCGCAGTTGCGGAACAACCGCCTCGGGGCAACTCGCTCCAATCTGTGCGGCCCGAGCCGTATCGGGGCGGCGGCGGTCGGCTTCGATCTGACCTGACCAGTGCCGTCTATAGCTGGCAGCTCCTATGTCTGGACACGGAGACAGGTGAATTGCTCTGGCGTCGCGTGGCTCGCAAAGGGAATCCCGGTACGCCGCGGCATAGCTCGAATACATACGCGACCGAGACACCCGTGACCGATGGCGAGCGAGTCTATGCCTACTTCGGTATGAATGGCGTGTACTGCTACGATCTTACCGGCAACCTCGTCTGGGAAAAGGATCTTGGCAGCTACGAAACAAGGGCTGGCTGGGGGACCGCCAGCTCTCCGGTCCTCTACCGCGACAAACTGTATCTTCAGATCGACAACGAGGAAGAGTCGTTTCTGGTCGCGCTGGATGCCGAGAGCGGTCATCAGGCATGGCGAGTGCCTCGCGACGAAGCGACGCAGTACAGTTCTCCCATTATCTGGGAGAACAGCCGACGCACCGAGTTGGTTGTGGGAGGCATGATCTACCGATCGTACGATCCCGACACGGGAGATCTCTTGTGGCAGCTGGATATGGCCAAGGGAAGGAGCGTGGCCACACCGGTAGCCGATGGTGATCAACTGTATGTCGGCACCGAGTTTCGTGACCGTGGCGGTCCGGACGACGGAGGCGGTTTTCTGTTCGCCGTCAAGGCGGGGGCTTCTGGCAATATTACGCTGCCGGCAGGAGCGTCGAGCAGTGACGGCGTCGCTTGGCGCTGTCCGGAATCCAGCATTCAGATGGCTTCGCCTATTGTCTGTCGAGGCTACATCTACTTGTTCGAACGACGACTCAGCATAGTCCACTGCATCGACACGAAAACAGGTAACCGTGTCTTCCGCGAGCGTGTCCCAAGTGGCCGGCCGTTCTGGGCATCGCCTTGGTCGTTTGAAGGAAGAGTCTTCGCATTGGACGACGCTGGCACAGTTCATGTAATCGAGCCTGGACGGGAACTCAGCGTACTGCGGCGAAACGAAATTGGTGAGAGAACCTGGTCCACTCCCGCTATCGCAAATGGATCGCTCTTTTTGCGCGGAGCCGACAATCTCTATTGCATTAAGGCGTCAGATGCCCGATAGAAAACTCGATGTGGCCCTCGCGGACAGTATGCCCGCTGTCAAGTCGGACAAGTCCCAATTCGACAGGTCTCTTGCACGGTGTCGGCACGGGAGTTGATTTCGATCTGCCATCACCAGTCTATCGGCGAATGTTGTAGCAATGACGGTCATTGCGATCGAACAGCTCTCAAGATGTGTTTCGACCCTCATGTCGGGGCGACATACGCGCTTTGGAAGCTTGCTCATCCACTCTTTGTAGGGAGCGATTTCTGCACCGAGACACCCCCCCCTAATGGCGCAATCGAGTCACATCAAAGGTGTCGACCAGCCGGGGAAATCTTCAATGACTTGTTGACAATCCGGGCGGTGGCGACATTAGCAATAGTGGAGGCCCTGTTTGTCGAGAGGTCACGTCGTGAGCGAAGCGTCCCAAGAAGTCATTGTTCGAGAGATTGCCCGTTGTCAGCCGCGTCTGAGGGCCTTTGTGCGGTGCCTGCTTGTCCGATATAGCGACGTGGATGATATTCTGCAGGACATCAATGCCGTGCTGTGGGAGAAGGCAGACGAGTTCAAGCCGGGAACCGATTTTTGGGCCTGGGCCAGCCAGATTGCCCGTTACAAGGTGCTGAATCAGCTCCGCAGCTACGGCCGGGAGCGGCTCGTCTTCGATTTGGCGACCGTTCAGCGGTTGGCGGATGTCGCCGAGCATCGACTCAACGAACTCGACGCCCGTCGTGAGGCACTTGAAGGATGTCTGACTAAGCTGGCCCCACCACAGAGACAGCTAATCGATTTGCGCTATGTCGATGGTCATGCGATCGACCGAATTGCAGAAACCGTGGGGCGGTCAGCGGGGGCCGTCCGGCAGACGCTCTACCGGATTCGAGCACTTCTGTTGGAGTGCATACAGCGCCAATTGTCGTCCGAGGGAGGCGCATGATGACAGACCGTCAATCGCCAAAAGACCGGACTGGTTACCTGATTTCGCAACTCGTCGATGGCGAGCCGTCGCGGGAGGCTCTGGACGAATTGAACGAACTCGTGCTTTCCGACACGAGTAGTGCGAGTCTTGTTGTCGACCACCTGATCCTAGATTCGCTACTGAATGAAGACCTCAGCCGCGATTCGCTGGCAACGCTTGTTGACTTGGTGGCCGATCCAGAGGTCACAGCCGGTGATTTGAATTCTGATACAGACGCGGTCCATCGAGAGACGAGAAACGCATCGAATAGCAGGAGACGGCCCACAAGCTGGCATCTCCGTAGCGCAAGCTGGATCGTGGCTGCTGCGGCTGTGATCTTGCTCATCGTAATCGTCGTGGGGCGTACGGAGAAGGAAGCCTACGCTGATGCGACGCAAATTGTGCAGGCAGCCGTTCACGCCCATGCGGAACCTGTGGAGCGCGTCTACGTGGTCGACGTCGAGCGGCACGACTCAGTGGCGGTGTCTTCTGCTCTGCCAAACGACGTGCGAGTCGCGACCCTCGGCAATCGCTTTTGGGTGGAGATCAGGAGCCTGCGCGGTCATCTGTGTTTCGGACGCGAGGAGGATGGCGAGATCTGGGTGGCTCTTGGGCAGTGGCGGGGCATGCGCATTGAATCCGATGAGGTGGGGCCAATGCTACAGGACATTGCCGATCTGTACAGCTTGAATCTGGAATCGCTCCTTCAAGGTGTTCTTGAGGGGCACGAGTTGGAGAGGCCGGTAACGGAAGGCACGACACGTGTCATCAAGGCAACACCCAAGTCTTCCAACCGGGGCTGGGTACGAGACGTAACAATTGAAGTGGATCAGGAGACCAAAGCCGTTCGCCGATTGGTTGTTCAACGGCGCGCCCCGCGGGGAGGTTCCGCGACGGTCACCTTCACGCTCGTGGATGCACGTTTGCCCGATGAATCGCAGTATCGCCTGGAAGGCCACCTTGCGGAGCCGGACCGAGTGCTTTCGCGCGAATTTCGACCTGATCGACGGCGAGTGCTTTTGGAGAACTGGATTGGTCCCTTGGCAAAGGGCTGGATTGTCGAGAACCGACAAGCGAGTGATCAGAAATGAAACACGACGAACCGCCTCTGTGCGAAAGCTAGCACAGCAGGGCAAAGTACGAATGAGACGACTCCACTCACGCACTTATATTCGTCGTGAGCCTCTGGCTAGCGTTCACGACGATGTGCGACAGCCATGTTGCCTGGCGCGGACCCCGGGGTGCCAGGCAGAACACAATTCGATTCAGCGAGACTTTTTCCGTTGCTAGACACCAACGGCGACAACCGGTTGACCAAGGAGGAATTCCAGCAGCTTGCCGCACGCGGCGGCGACAACGGAAGCCGGCGCGCGGTGTTCGAGCGGATCTTCGCACAACTCGATGCACTGATTCACAGCGGCGCGTTGTCACTGGAGGAGTTCGCAGGGCTGTCGAGATTGCGCGGACGCACGGAACCACCCATACCCGCGCCGGTGACATCAAAGGCCTGGCTTGCCGAATCTCTACAAGTCCGCCGACGGCCCCCACGAAGTCGAGTCCGTGGCGGACCTCGTCCTGCGTGATGAAGAGCGGGGGAAGGACCTGCAACTGCGAGTCAGCTTTCCCAAGGACGCCGACGTATTTCCGGTCGTCGTCTGGTCGCACGGGGCGACTGGGTCGAAAGACGACTACCAGCCGCTCGTCCGGTATTGGGTGAGCTACGGCTATGTTTGTATTCAGGCGAATCATTCTGACTCGCGCGCCCTGGCGGGCATGTCTCAGACGGGCCAGGTGGCTAACAAGTTCCAGGACTGGGCGAACCGTCCCAAGGACGTCGCGTTCATTCTCGACTCACTCGACGCCATTGAGGCCAAGGTCCAGGGGCTGAAGGGAAAGATGGACAAAAAGACCATCGGCGTTGGCGGGCATTCGTTCGGCGCCCACACAGGCACAACTCGTGGCGGGAACCACCACCGTCGATCTTGGCGGCGTGCGAACCAGTCACGCCGACCCGCGCCCCAAGGCATTTGTCCTGATCTCGCCCCAGGGCAGAGGGCCGCAGCTTGACGACAAATCCTGGGAAGGACTGACCCGCCCGTTTATTTCGATCACCGGCTCGAATGATTGGGGCCGCAATGCAGATCCCGTTGATTGGCGGCTCGATCCCTTCAGGCTCGCATCGTCCAAGGACAAGTATCTCTTGTACATCGAGGGCGCCCATCACGATTTCGGCGGAATTGGTGGGGGCGTCGCCTATCGAAACGCGGGCCCGGCCAACCCGAACCACCTGGCGTACGTCATATCTGCGACGACCGCGTTCTGGGATGCCTACCTCAAAGACGACCGTGAGGCCCGGTCTTATCTCAGCACGGATGTCGTCAGTCGCATGAGTCAAGGTGAAGCCAAGGTCACCAGAGTCGCCAACTGACAACGCTGGAGCCCAACCCCCAAAAAACGAAGCTGGAGGGTTTGAACGCTATGGAGTATTCTCGAATTGTAGGTGCCGCGGTTTGGACATTCGTTTCTCTTGGAGTGTTCCTTTTCAGTGCGACATCGCGCACATCGGCGATGCAAGCGGTGCCCCCCGCGTCTGTTGACCAGAACAACGGAGACACATCTGACGTCGCAGTGGAAGACCTGGCGTGGATAGACGCGACGCGGGGTCGCGAAGTGCCCGTCCGCATCTACGCGCCCGATCGCAAACACGGCAACGGCCCGTTCCCCGTGGTCGTGTTCTCTCATGGCGGCGGCGAATCGCGGGAGGCCTTCACCTATCTCGGTACGCACTGGGCAAAGCATGGCTACATTGCTGTGTTCCTGACACACCTCGGCAATGACCGCGCGGTCGTCGAAGCGGAAGGCATGCGCGCCATGGGCGGGGGCGGCGCCAAGACCTTTCACCTCCGGCCGGAGGATGTGCGCTTCGTCCTGGACAAGCTGTTGTCCGAAGACCCGGGCAGTGAACTCGTTGCCGGGCGAATCGCCAGGGACCAGGTCGCGGCGGCGGGACAGTGCGCGGGTGCGACGACCGCCCTGGCCATGGTTGGACTGCGCGCTCAATCTGCCTGAGAATCGAAAACGCCACGTTCATCGACCCTCGCTTCAAGTGCGCGGTCGCGCTCTCGCCGCAACCGGGGGGACGGAGCGGCGGCGCACTGCATGCGCAATCCTGGACGCGTATCGAGACCCCCACCCTGATGGTTACCGGGACGCGGGATTTCAACTGGTTTCCCGCCGCCAAGAATGATCCTTCCCTGCCCCGGATGCCGTTCAACGGCCTCCCTCCCGGCGACAAATACCTGGTCGATATCAAGGATGCCGAACATAACGCCTTCACGGATTCGGTCCCTTACTATCCGGCGCGTGAGCGTGATCCCCGGCATCACCTCTGGATTCAGCAAGCGACGACCGCGTTCCTCGACGCCTACCTGAAAGGCGATGCCAAGGCCCGCGAGTGGCTGCAGGACGAGGCATTGGAGAAAGAAACAAAGGGCCAGTGCGCGCAGGAGCAGAAGCTCGCTGCGGCGGGAGCCGCGACCGAAGCACGCGCATCGGAGCCGCCTTCTTCAACCGGCGATCGCGCAGACGATGCATCGCCGGACAGGGCGGCCATGCTGATCCGGCGCGGCGACCGGGACGGCGACGGAGCGCTCTCCCGAGAAGAATCGCCCGATCGCCTGAAGGCTGCCTTCGACCGGATCGATGCCAACCGCGACGGCAAAGTCACGCGCGAAGAACTGGCCCCCGTGCTCGAGCGCGTCCAGCCGCGCGGCGGCGCGGAGACCCGGCCCGCGGACCGGGAAAGTCCGGGGAGTGAGGCGGGCGGGATCCCGGAGTGGCGCCGGCGGCGCGGCGGCGATGCCGATGCCGCTGGCGGGGATGGCCCTCACGCGGTTGCCGTCATCGAGGAACTGGTGCTACACGATGGCAAACGGGACAAGGACCTGACGCTGCGCATCACCTATCCGAAGGCGGACGGAAAGTTTCCCCTGATTCTGTTTTCCCATTGTGCGGGTGGCAAACGGGACGATTTCAGACCACTCGTCGCGCAGTGGGCGTCTCACGGCTATGTGGTGGTGCAAATGGATCATGCCGGAATGGGAAACGCCGCGGACAACTGGCAGAATTGCGTCGCCGATTCGAAGTTGGTGCTCGACTCGCTCGCCGAGATCGGCCGCCAGGCTCCCTCCCTGGCGTCCCGGATGGACGCGAGCCGCGTCGGAGCGGCCGGGCACCTGATCGGGGCCTACGCCTCTTGCGCGCTGGTGGGAATGAAGGGCGAACGTTTCGGGCCCGGCAGCGAAGGAGCCGACTTCTCCGACCCGCGGATCGATGCGGCCCTGTTGCTCTCCCCGCAAGGCCGCGGACAGGGGCTCACGGACACTTCCTGGGAGGAAATCCATGCACCGATGCTCGTCGCGGCCGGTTCCGGGGCCCCCAGCCTCCGGACGTCGAATCCGCCCGAATGGCGCACCGAACCCTATCGTTTCGCCAAACCCGGCGACAAGTATCTGCTCTGGATCGAGGGCATGGACAACAGCTACGCGGGCCTCTGGCGCGGAGGCGTCGATCCGCGGCCCGCCGCTTTCATCCGCGAGGTCACCACCGCGTTCTGGGATGCGCACCTGAAAGGCGACACGCGTTCTGGGACGCCCACCTGAAAGAAGATGCCAAGGCCGGCGAACGCCTACGCGCCTGGCCGGTTGCGGACGAAGACAAGGCAAGATTCCGACTCGAGTCCAAACACGCTGCGTCGTCCCCCGCAACGTCTCCCGCTACCAAGGCCGCGTCTGACCCCGTCAAGGTGCACGGCGGACTCGCACGCATTTGACTATGCAAGTCCGCCAAGAAATCGCCACCGGGCTTGGGGCGGGAGCAGATCGGCGGTCCTGGGTGATGCATTGGACGGTCGAGACCTGCATCGACGATTGTTCGAGCGTTACGACAACGGTGCTTCGGACCGGATACGGCTACCCACCTCCACAGCGCCGTACGGCACCTGGTTGGAAAGGGATTCTGGGGTCCGGCGGAGCCGGTGATCGCGGCGATGATCGAGGACGAGAAACGTTCCTGATCACGTCGTCTATCTTGACGAGCTTGCCAGTGGCCAGACAGCCTCGCCCGAATGGAAGGACGCACCCACGCAAGAGTTCGGCCGGCACCGGATCACAGCCCATCTGAAACCGCGCCACCCCGTCTGCTCGCCGCGGACTATTCCTCAGTGCCGGGTTGGTGCAGGATGTGGAGAACCTCCAGGGCGACGATCGGCCGACGCTTGCGCCGGACCTCTTCAAACACGCCATCGGGGTCCAGGTTCTCCGCGAACCCGGACGCCATCGGTTTTCCAATACGGCCCCAGTTGCTACTACGTTCTTGGTGAGATCATGAAACGCAAACTGGCGGCGCGCAAACAATCGCCCCTCGATTATCTGAAGCAGCGCATCCTGGGTCCGATCGGAGTGAAGGTTGGCGACTGGGTACATGACGCTTCGGGCAATCCGCACATCCCCAACGGCGCGCACCTGACCGCCCGCAACTGGGCGAAGTACGGCCAGTGGCTGCTCCATGGTGGTGAGTGGAACGGGAAACAGATCGTAAAAAAGGACCTGCTGGACGAACTGGTCAAACCGAGCAAGGCCAATCCCGGCCATGGGCTAGCTCTGTGGCTGAACCAGCCGGGTGGCCAGGGCGCTGTCGGCGTCGCCGCACAGAAGTCAGAACCGGGCGATACAGCAGGATGGATTTACCGCGGCGGCCACAGCGACCTGTTTGCCGCTCTCGGCGCCGGCAAGTGCCGCATGTACGTAATCCCATCGCTCAAGATGGTCGTCGTCAGACAGGCAGACAGCCAGAGCGATCGTTTTGACGATAACACGTTCCTGAGTTTGCTGCTGACGGGCGAATCGCCCGACAGCGTCCCGCGACGGCCAAGCGGCAGTGAGCAAAGCGTCGATCTGATCTTCCGGCAAATGGACCGAAACGGTGACGGCAAGATCGGCCCAGACGAAGCCGGACCGCAACTGAAGCGATGGTTTGATCGCCTCGATAATGACGGTGACGGAAAGCTCGACGCAGCAGAACTACGGCCGATTCTGGAACGACGCCGCGGCAATCAATAAGGGATGCTAACGAAAGCAAATATGAGGTAATTGGCTATGCAAATAAATCCATCAAAACGCGCATTGACGGCGGGGGCTTCTTTCCTTGCCGCTTTCCTGTGGATGCTCTCAGCGTTTTCCGTGGAAACGAGCGCGGCTGGCAACGACAGTGAGTATTCGCCCGCACGTGAACATTGGACTGCGGCTGCTGAGGACGCGACCTGGAAGGACACCTCCCGAGACCGCGAAGTGCCCGTCCGTATCTACGCGCCCGATCTCAAACACGACAACGGACCATATCCGCTAGTCGTGTTTTCCCACGGTGGCGGCGAATCGCGCGAGGCCTTTGCCTATCTCGGAACCCACTGGGCGAAGAACGGCTACATCGCCGTGTTTCTGACCCACCCCGGCAGCGATCGCAAGGCCATCGATGAGCAGGGCCTGCGAGGCATGGGCGGTGTCAAGGACTTCCACCTCCGGCCGGAGGACGTTCGCTTCGTCCTCGACAAGCTGTTGTCTGAGCAACGATCCCGGCAGCGAGCTCTTGTCAAGCGCCGGCTCGCGCCGGAACAGGTGGCGGTGGCGGGACAATGTGCGCGGATCAAGCGACGACGGCCTTGGCCATGGTCGGACTCCGCGCCAATCTGCCGGAGAAGAACGGACGCCACCTTCATCGAGCCGAGGTTCAAGTGTGCCGATCGCGCTCTCTCCGCAGCCGGGCGGACCCGGCGCGGCAATCCCGCTGCACGCCGATTCCTGGGCGCGAATCGAGAAGTCCCGACTTTGATGGTGACCGGCACGCGGGATTTCAACTGGTTCCCTGAGTCCAGGGAGAATCCCCGATTGGCCCGGACGCGCATTCCTTACGACGGACTTCCGCCCGGGCGACAAGTATCTTCGTGGAGATCAAGGACGCCGAGCACAACGCCTTCACCGATTCCGTCCCCTACTACCCCGCCCGCCGGAACGCGATCCGCGCCATCACCTCTGGATCCAGCGGGCGACAACCGCCTTCCTCGACGCATATCTGAAAGGCGATGCCGAAGGCCCGCAAGTGGCTCCAAGAATGAGGTCCTCGAAGCGGAAACGCAAGGGAGAGTGCGTGCAGGAGCAGAAGCCCCCCGGGGGGCAAGCGTCGGCGAACGGGCTCGAGCCTCGACGGAGACGTCGCCTCCGCGCCGGCGAGCGTCTGAGTACGGCGCCCAGCAAGAGCCGGCGTCACTGGACGGAGCACCTCGAGGAATGGCCAACCTGTTGATACGCCGGCTTCGATCGACAGTGGATAACGACCAGGCTCGCTCTCCAAGCGACGAGTCGCCGGACCGCGGCTGAAAGGCCGATTTTCGATCGGATCGACGCGCGATGGCGACGGCAAGCTCTCGCAGGGAGGAACTTGGTCCCGTGCTGGAACGAGCCGGCTTTCAACAGCGCGGCGACCGGCGAGACCAGGCCGAGAGCGACGAAAACGCCGGAAGCCGAGCCATACGGCGATGCCGAGGTCACCAGTCTGACGACCGGAGGATCCTCACCAGATCGCCGTCGATCGACGAGATTCGTCCTTCACGACGCGAAACGCAAGACAAGGACCTTCACGTTCGCGAATCACCTATCCCGAAAGCGGATGGGCCCTTTCCCGATCATCCTCTTCTCCCATTGCCGTGCGGCGGTCAGCCGGGATAACTTCCGGCCTCTCATGGCGGAGCATTGGGCGGCTCAACGGCTACGTGGTGTTTCAGGCGGATCATGCCGACACCCGCAGGATGGGCGAAGATTGGCGGGATCGTGCTCGGGACATGAGCTTTCCTGCTCGACTGCCTCGACAGACGATCCGAGGCAAAGTTCCCGCAAGCTGGCGTCCAGGATCGACGCATAGCACGCGGATCGGAGCGAGCGGTCATTTGATCGGGGCGTATGCCGCGTGTCGCACTGGTCGGGCATGAAAGGGATGGGCTTTCGCGGCGGAGGGGGTGAAAAACGGCTGAAGTCTGGGCCTTGATCCGAGGGTTGACGCGGTGCTCGTTGCTCTCGCCCGCAGGGCCGCGGGCAGGAACTGGACGGAGAGGTCGTGGGAGGAGATCGAGGTCGCCCGATGCTCGTGGCGGCGGGTTCACGAAACGCCCAGCCTCAGAACGTCAAACCCGCCCGAGTGGCGCACGGAACCCTATCGCTTCGCCAAACCCGGCGACAAGGTATCTTCTCTGGATCGAGGGAATGGACAACAGCTACGCGGGCCTCTGCACCGGCGACAGCCCTCGACCCGGCAAGCCCGCCGCGTTTCGTCCGTGACGTGACAACCGCATTCTGGGACGCGCACCTCAAGCGTGACGCGCAAGCTCGCCAACGCCTGCACGCCTGGCCCGTCCCGGCCGCGGACAGGGAGCGTTTCCGCCTTGAAAGCAAGGGGCAGGCGCCTTCAAGTTCGGAAAAGCGGCAGGCAAGAAACGAGCGTCCCGCAAATGGGCGCTACGACTTCAGCCGCCTCGACCGGTTTCTCGAGCAGTCCCTGCCGCGCATCAGTGGCGGTTGCGCGTTCATTCTGATCCAGGGCGACAGCGTGATTCACCGCAATGCCTACGGCACCTTTACTCCCGGGAAAGTCGTGGGCATTGCATCGTCTTCAAAATGGATCTCCGTGGCGTCATCATGGCCCTGGTCGATGCCGGCAAGATCAGCCTCGATGATCCTGTCTCGAAGTATCTGCCCTATTTCACGGGGAAGAAGGCGGGGATCACGATCCGGCAGTTGTACACGCACACGCACGGGCTGGCGAGGGGGGACGCTCGGAATTATCTGCATGATCCGACCTTGACCATGGACGAGGCGGTCCGTGGGATCGCGACCTATGATCTGATCGCCGATCCAGGAACGGCCCTCTATTACGCCGGCGTGGGGATGCAGGCCGCGGGCCGCATCTGTGAAATCGTCACCGGCAAACCGTGGGGCCAGATCTTCCGTGAAACGATCGGTGATCCGCTGGGCATGGAAAATACCGACTACTTCGCCATCGGCGGCCCGACGGAGAATCCAGATGTGGCAGGCGCCGTCCGGACCTGTGTCGACGACTACGGCAAGTACCTGACCATGCTGCTCAACCGCGGCGTCTATAAAGGCAAGAGAGTCCTATCCGAGAAAGCCGTGGCCACCATGCTGTCGAATCAGAGCGGCTGCCTTCCGATACTCAAGCACCCCTACGACGCTCTCGACATCGTTGACCCGGCACTCGCCAAGGCCCCCTACGGCATCGGTTGCTGGCTGGATGACTTCGATCCGAAAACCGGGAAGACGACCCAGATCACTTCCGGTGGCGGATTCGGATGCATGCCCTTCCTGGATCTGAAACGCAACGTGGCCGGCGTCCTACTGCCGTACAACCGGGCTTGGAAAGTGGACGACAAGGGGCGCCGCTACAACGACGCGCCCCGAGTCTTTTACGGAGCCAAGGCTATCATCAACGAAATCCTCGACGCCGGCGCACAGCCGCAAGCCGGCGTCGTTCCAGAAACGGCAAACGGCGCAGCTCATTAACCCAACCCATCAGCCAGCCTCGCAGCAGGTCGGTCGAGTTCGATAATACAAACGGGTCGGTTACTTGTCCGTTCGGTTGACCTCTATCGCAATCGTTCCATGATAAATAAGTCCCCAATCCCGTCTCCTTTCATAGCTCTTCAGAGCATCCAGCAAGCTCCGCTTGCATGTATATTTACCAGTGACGCCGTTCGTCGTTACTTCGATGGGGCGATCGAAATCCACCATCTTTGGATGCAGCCAGAGTGAGTAGGAATCGACGTGGGTAGTCGTGGCTTTGAACCGGTTGTTGCCGAGGTTTTCGACCTCAATCCTTGCACCTTGAAAAGTGCTGCGACTGCGTTTGGCCGAAAAGTCGAGCCATTTCTCATAGGATTCTGCCTTATGGATGGTTCCCGTCTTGACAAGATGATCGACCGGCACTGGTCCCGGCCTGTACTTCTCGATGCTCACCCAACGGTCGTGTAATGATTCCGCTTGGCGGTAGGGCTCCCCATTGGTCTTCGGATCGAAGCTCTCATAGCTGCCGCGCGGGGTCATCGCGATGACGCGATTGGGATATGGATTGCGCACCTTGTCCACCATGTAGCCTTTCTTTCCGTCAAAGAAAGCCTTGGTGGCGTCGAACCATTTCCCGTTCAATCGGTTGACATCGTTGTGCCCGCCGTCGGTCTCGACGTACATGTGGTTATATCCAAGTTGGGTCAGAATGTCGTTGGCGAAACGGGCGTGACAAACGTCCGTCATGCGATTCCGACAGTCGTTCTTGCTCTTCCAGTAGGAGTCATCCTTTCCGTGCCAGATGAAAACGGGCGTGTTCAGCATCGTGTCAAAGGTACCCCAGGTCCACGACCCGCCGCCGATGCCGACCACGGCAAAACGATCGGTTCGCATGGCATGATTGTAGGCGCCTACTCCGCCCATCGAATAGCCCCATAAGACGACTCGATTCGGGTCGATATGGTATCGATGCATAAACTCGTTCACCAGATCAGACAGGTAACGCTCGGAGGCGGGCACCGACCAGCGTCCCGCCAACTTGTCCGGTACGGCGCCCGCCGGGAAGTTTAACCCGTGGCATGCTTCGGGGGCGACAAAGATGTAGTCGCCGGCCCTGAGTTCCTCAAGCTTGCCCTCGACCGATCTTCTTTTCACGTTTTCGCCTGGCTTGTAGGTGCCGCCACCATGCATCCAGAGAATGAGTCCCAACGGTTTGGACCGATCGTAGTGCGGGGGCACATAGTAGTTGAAGGGATGGTCTGCGTTCCGCTCCAACAACTTTGGAACGGTAAACGTATCTCCCTTCACCTCGCGGCCCTTGATCTCATCGAAGGCCTCACTCCCCTGGGGCATAATTGCTTGGATGATCGCGTCAATATCCCCATCGTATGTGTTTAGAACCGTCTCGAAATCCGTGCGATCCGCCGGCTTCGCCTTAAGCCATCCTCTCGCCGCCTCAACCGCCTGATGGAAATCTCCGGGATTGTCCAGCCGAAGTGACTTGCGCCCACGAGCTTCCGGCAGCGAAGAGGGCAAGAATAGCAATACAGCGAAACGACGCGTGCCCCATTTGTGATCTCAGTCTCAGAATGAAAGTCCACTTTGCCCACGCCACACCTCAGGACGTGGAGCACAATCTCGCAAAAGCGATGGCGGTAGTCCTTTCTGCCGAAAACTCCATGCCCGCGTGCCGCAAACCACTGCATCATCTGGAATCATACAAGAGTCAGACCAATTCCACCACGTTTTCCGGCGCAGAGGACTCCGACAGCCATAGGAGAGAGGAGTTCCCCGAAGCAGAGCCGCCATCGCCTTCTGAACTCGTTAACGCCCGTCGGGCAGTTTGGTGGTGAATGACTTGGCGGACTCTGACCTGATACACGGGATGCCAGCTTGGACTCCGCCGTTTGTGACTCGTGACGACAACTCCTGAGTCAAATGCGCCGTCCACTCTGTGCTCTGGTCTAACGGACCAGGGACAGTGAACTGAACCTCATCCACCTTCGTCAAGCCACTCAGTAGAGGGGTCGCGCAACGCGCACAAGGGAAGCACACATCTTGCGCGAATCAAATTGACTCGGCCAATTCCCCGAGTTCCGATCTCACGGCCCGTTGATTTAGTCGATCCGCATGGCTGCTTGCACCGAAGTGTTGTGTTCGTCGGCGGGTTCCAGCCCGAGCGGCTTTGGTTTGCTCAGGGGGCTTGAGACCCGTTTCCGGCGTTTGAGAGGCTTGGTGAGCCGCGCTAAAGGTGCGCACCTACCCTGTCTTGCTTATCCTTCCAGCTGCACGCCAGAAGGAGCGCACTCGGCGCGCAGTCGTGCGATCTCACGCACTAGTTTTCCGAGGTTGAAAGCAGTTGCAGCCCACCGCCATTCAGTTTTGACTTTCGGTAAACCTCGGAGTAAGAACTGCCGCAGACCGATGGCTGCTTTGATGAATCCAAACGGCGTCTCCGCAATGTGCGCACGTTGGTTGTAAACCTCTCGCCCTTCGTCGCTCGCCATCCGAGTTGCCGTCCGCTCCCGTAGGTCTTCATACGCATCGCGGCTGATCGTTCGGCCAGAGTGACTCAGGCGCTCGTAGCAGACACGGGCCAACAAACACTCTTTGCACGACTTGCAGCGGTAGATCCGCGAGGTCTTACAGGCTCCCTCGCGTACGGACGATGTCGTTCTGACAAAAGGCAGCGGTTTGCCTTGCGGACAATAGTATTGATCTTCTGCGGCATCGTGCAAGAAGCAAGAGTTGTGCAATCGCCCCGTCTTGTTCCGCGGCAACTCGGGCCACTGCGGGGTGGGAATCGGTTGACGTGGATCAGCACGTTTTGCCGGGTGACCTGTCTGGGGCTGATTTACCGCCGCGGGTGCGTAAAACTCCACGCCCCGCTCTTCCATCCCTGCATCACTGCTCCGCTGTTATTGCCCCCATCCGTGAGGAACTTGCTCGGCTTTTGGCCAAACGTCTCCGCAATGCGATCGACAGAAGCCACTGCCTCTTGAGTTTCGTTCACTTCGGCAAGGACTTCACAATCGACGATGAACCCGCGGTGGCCGTCGGTCGTCGCGGTGGGAGTGTAGTTCGGGGCGTAGCCACCTTCCTTGTTGGGCATCACACGCGCGTCCAGGTCCGTGGTGGGGACTCGAGCCGGATGTGTCTGCGGGTCCACTCCCCGCTTGCTCCGCGCCGCGTCGAGTTCTTGAGCGTTGGACAGCGCTTCGCGAACTCGCTCGCGACGTTGTTTTAGATCGGCCAAAGGACCTGGCAACTGGGTAGGCGAGTTGCCATCGTCCTCGTCCGAACTGGACTGATTTGCTTCAACGGCATCGGCCGCTTGGGCCTCCGCCATCATCTCTTCAAACAGCTTGTCCAAGGCCTCTAGCTTCTCTTCCAGCGTCTTCGCGGTGCGACAACGGAACCGGCCGTTGTTGGCCTTCACCCGCGTTCCGTCGAAGGCCACTTCGCCCAAACGAATCAGGCCCAAGGACATCGCCACACGGCCGATCTGTTGAAACAGGTTTTTCAACGGTCCCGCGAACTTGGTACGGAACTTCGCCAACGTGGTGTGATCGATCTGACGGCCGTTCACCAACCACATAAAGTCCAGCCGATAACGGCACGCTTCTTCCAGCTTGCGACTACTACGGATGCCCCGGCATAAACCATACAGAATCGTAGCGGCCACGTAGCGAGGATGAATGGGCGGTTGACCGCGCCTGCCATCGTAGTGCACCTCCCAACTGGACCACTCCAGGCCGCCCAGGACTTCGTCGAACAGCCGAACCGGATCATCGTCGCCAATCGATGAATCCAGCGTCGGACCAAAGAGAACGGTCTGATACCGATTCAGCGGCGCTTCCGCCCAGTAATCTTGTGTCGCCATCCCGTGGCTCCTGTCGAGGCGCGCTCTTGAAACGCTGAACCACAGTTTAAACGAAACAAAAGTCGCCCATACCCACAATGTAGTGGCGCGGTAAGGCGAAGACTAAATCAACGGGCCGCTCAGGTTCGGCACGCCGTCACATTGATACGCCCGCCGAGTTCCCTGCGCGCCGAGGACAAAACGACCTACATCACGAACGCACATCGCCAAGATGAGCGAAGGGGGGGCGCGTCATGAACGTGAAACGGAGGCCGGTTCAGTGCACTGGTTGCACACGCTGAGCAGTGGAGGGGCAATTCGCTATCGCACTCCGGTCGCCTACGTGATATGGGCACCCGCTCTGGTCCGATTGGAGCAACGGATAACTGGCCCCAAAACGGGGCTGCGTGGGTGATGCCCCGACCTGGCGCAATTGGCCGTGTTAAGGACAGTCATGTGCCTCCAAGAAAGGTGCCCACTATGGTGCCGAGCCCAAGCAGAAAGGTGCCCATATTGGTGCCCACCGATGCGCCGCTCATGGGTACGGTTTGCATCGATCTGCAACGAAACCGGGTACAGAAATCGGTTTCGGGCCCGAGGGGCAGACGCCGCAAGCTTAGGCACGTTCGCCAGTTGCGCGACGTAAGTGCATGAAAGAAGGACGTTTACGGAGAATCGCAAACGTCCTTTTTGTAGCACGCCCGAGAGGATTCGAACCTCTAACCCTCGGTTCCGAAGACCGATGCGCTATCCAATTGCGCCACGGGCGCGTGCTGGGCTCCCGAATTGGGGCTGCACAACGGCTTTAGTGTAGCATAGGCGAAGGGGATGGGGAAGGCGGTCGGACGGCTGCCAAGAGCCCAAAGAAGCACGCAAGCCGGGCTGCCCCTACAACTCACGAGGAGTTGCCGGGCCCGGCTTGCGGCACGATCTTGCTGGCCCCCGATTGGGACGCGATCCTTACGGCAGACCGCGACAAGCCTTACCGATCATGAGTATTCTTTGGCGAAGAACTCTTTGCTGCCCGTCGGGTCGGCCTTCATGGAGGCCTTGCCTTCATCCCAGTTGGCCGGGCAGACTTCGCCGTTCTTCTCGAAGAACTCGAGAGCCTTGACCATGCGGAGGGCTTCGGCCACGCTTCTTCCCAAGGGCAGGTTGTTCACCACCTGGTGCTGAACGACGCCGTCCTTGTCGATCAGGAACAACCCGCGAAGGGCGACGCCACCGGGAAGAAGGACGTCGTAGGCTTCTGCGATCTTCTTGTCCAGGTCGGCGACGAGGGGATACTTGATTTCGCCGATGCCGCCTTCCTTGCGGGGCGTGTTTCGCCAGGCAAGGTGGGTATAGTGGCTGTCGACCGAGCAGCCAAGGATCTGGACTCCAAGTTTCTCAAATTCGTCGACCGCCTCGGAAAACGCGATGATCTCGGTGGGGCAGACGAACGTGAAGTCGAGGGGGTAGAAAAACAGCACCACGTGCTTGCCGCGGTAATCCGAGAGAGATACTTCCTGAAATGCCCCATTCGGCATTACCGCCTGGGCCTTGAAATCCGGAGCCTCTTTGGCAACCAAAACGCTCATACCTACACTCCTCCTAACAACGGTGACATCGTTTGTTTGTCTCCGCCAATCTTGCGGCGGGCAATTGACCTCATAGTCAGGTGGCCCGATTCGCTCGGGCTGCCTGCTTGAGGCTATTAATGCAACCGAATCTCAGCAGTCAACGTCTCACCCCCTCTTTCCCACCTTGATCCCTGAAATCAGGGGGGAGTCCGAACGAGATTCCTGAAGGGGGCTGCTGCGACACTTGGGACGGCACGAAAGACTGATTCACTTCGGAATGCCGAGGGGGGAAGTTGCGTCTTCGGAAATGCCATCGGCGGCCCATATCTCCCTATTTCGGTGTCCCCTGTCCGATAGGCTTTGGTACGGACCGTTCGAACGGCCCCCATGGCTCAAGAAACGCAGACGGGAGACAGCCTTGGGGGGCAATCTCCCGTTTCTTGCGTTACGCCAGGACCGAAAAGCCAAGCGACTTTTCTGTGTTCTTCCCAGACGCTCGGCTCGGATCGCGGCGGCTATTCCGCCGGCTTCTCAGCGGCTGGAGCGGCTGGAGCGGCAGGGGCTTCGGCCGGCTTGTCGGCGGGTTTCTCTGCGGCAGGGGCGTCAGCCGGCTTGTCGGCGGGTTTTTCCGCGGCCGGGGCAGCGGGCGTTTCGGCCGGCTTCTCAGCCGCAGGTGCGGCCGGTGTTTCGGCGGGCTTGTCTGCCGGTTTTTCGGCAGCCGGGGCGGCCGGGGCCTCGGCCGGCTTCTCCACAGCGTTCTCCGGCGGGGCGATTTGGATTACATCCGGAGCCTTTTCTTCGGACTCCTTGGGAAGCGGCGGTAGTTCTTCGCTTCCTTTCGGCGCGGCAACGTCTTCAGATGTTTCGCTCGAAGGGGTGGCCTCCGGCGAATCGGCCGGGGGTGGGGTGGGATCCACCACGGGGCCGGACTCCTTGGGAGCGGGTTCTGCCGGGCAGCCAGCCACCAGGAACACGAGCCCCAGCAAGACGATCAGGGAACCAAACCTCTTCATGTCGCACCTCCTTCAGTTTGTTAAGTCGTAAACAGTCTCGGCGGCCTGTTGACCCAAAGGGGGCCCACTCAAGCAACAATTAAACGCAACTTCCCTTTCGGTCAAAGTCGACGCGGCCACCTTACTTCAGCTGTTACAAGCTGTATGTGGAAAAACAATGTTATACAAATTATAGATACTCCAGGTCATGTCGATTTTACTATAGAAGTCGAAAGGTCTTTAAGGGTTCTTGATGGTGCAGTTTGTGTATTTTGTGGAGTTGGAGGTGTTGAACCTCAATCTGAAACAGTCTGGAGGCAAGCCAATAAATATAAAGTTCCCCGTATCGCTTTTGTTAATAAAATGGATAGAATAGGTGCCGATTTTTTTAAGGTGGCAAAAGAGATAAAGGAAAAACTAAAAGCAACTCCAATAATTATGCAACTTCCTGTTGGTATGGAAGAGAATTTTAACAGTATTATTGACCTTATTTCTATGAAACAGCTTTTTTGGGAAGAAAAAGGCTCTGGGCTTAATATAATAGAAAAAGAGATAGAAGAGGAACATTTGGGAAATGCACATCAATATCGCAACACTCTTTTAGAAACGCTTGCCGATTTTGATGATAAAATAATGGAAGATTATCTTGCAGAAAAAGAGATAGAAGTAAGTGCAATAAAAGAGGCTATAAGAAAATGTGTTCAAAATTTTGATTTAGTACCTGTTTTTTGTGGTTCAGCGTTAAAAAATAAAGGAGTGCAACCGCTTCTTGATGCCATAGTAGATTTCCTGCCCAGTCCTTTAGAAATTGGACAAATGAGTGGAATCGTTCCAGGAGACGATAAAAAGATTTTGTTTACTCCTAAAGACTCTTCTCTTCTTGCACTCGTTTTAAAGTTTCTATGATAGAGGGCAGAAAAATATCTTTTGTAAGAGTTTATAGTGGGAGTTTTGATGAAGGTGGTACGGTATATAATGTCTCTTTAGGTAAGAAAGAAAAAGTGGCTCGTATTTTTAAAATGCATGCGAATAAAAAAGAGCGAATAAAAGAGGCAAAAAAAGGAGATATAGTAGGTGTTATGGGGCTAAAGCTTAGCTCTACAGGAGATACTCTGGGAAGTGAACAAGAGCCTATTTTACTTGAAAAAATAAGCTCTTATGAACCTGTTATATCTATAGCGATAGAGCCTAAGACTATTTCAGATCAAGAAAAATTAAATGAAGTTATTGAAAAGTTTATAATAGAAGACCCTACATTAAAAATAAGAACAGATGAAGACACAGGGCAGACTATCTTATCTGGTATGGGAGAGCTTCATCTTGAAGTAATAATAAGCAGAATGCTCAAAGAGTTTAAGACTAATGTTAACATAGGTAAGCCTCAAGTCGTTTTTAGAGAGACGATAGAAAAAAGCTCAAAAGCTTCGGTAGTTTTTGATAAAGATATAAATGGTAAAAAACATTATGCTAAAGTTTCATTGACCTTAAGTCCTGCAAAAAGAGGAGAAGGTATAAGTTTTAATTTTAAACTTAAAGACGATACTACCCTGAGAATTTTATTCAGGCTGTAAAAAATGGAGTTAACGATGCTTTTGGAAGTGGCTCTATTATGGGGTATCCTGTTGTAGATATAGAGGTTACTATTTTAGATATGGAGTTTAATGAAACTCTTCCGAGCTCGCTTTTTCGGTTGCTTCAAATATGGCAGTAAAAGAAGCTTTGCCTTTAGGCTTACCATTTCATTTAGAACCTATTATGTCTGTTGAAATTTTTGTTCCTGAAAAATTTATAGGGGATATTTTGGGCGATATAAACTCTAAAGGTGGTAAAATAGAAAATGTTGAGACGAAGGTTGATATGCAGGTTGTAAAAGCTATTTTGCCTCTTTCAAAGATGTTTGGCTATTCCACAACTGTAAGGTCTCTTTCGCAAGGTAGGGGAAGTTTTGTAATGAGTTTTTAAAGTTCGATAAGGAATAAAATTAATGGATTATATCTTTAATTTAATACTTATTCTTTTTTTTATTGTTTTAAAAACGGTCATCTTGCCGAACTTTTTTTGTTTTCATAACTTTTATGATATTATGCTAATAGCTGTTATCTATATCAGTTACGACTATTCTAATGCTAAATCGTTATTTTTTTAACTTTCATAGCTATCTTAGTAGAAGCGATATCAATCGCACCTTTCGGTATCTATTTAACTACATATTTTTGGGTTTTTGTTTTTATTAACTCTTTTCGTAGAATACTTGAAAAAAAAGTCACTGTTATCTTAATTTTTCTAATATCTATAATTTTTGAAAATTTAATTTTTGCGTTCGTTTTCAAAGTTATTTATCCAGAGCGTGTTGTTTGGGATTTTATATATGCTGGAATTTTAAAACAGTTGTTGTGGGGTGTTGTAACTTCATATTTTATGTTCTCTTTTATTTACGTATTAAAAGAGAGAACAGATAAACTATTTTTTTATATTAGAAGAAATGTCTTATTTAAGAGTTAATGCAAATTGGCACCATACAAGAGTTAGATTTGCATTTTTTATCATATTGTTTGCATTTGCTATTATCTTTTTTCGTCTTTTCTATCTTCAAATCATCAATGGAAAAACTTACAAGATAAAATCAGAAAAAAATTGTATAAGAAAACAGAAACTTTTTGCAGCAAGAGGTGATATATTTGATAAAAATGGGCTTTTCATTGTAAGTAATAGACCATCGTTTGAACTCTCTATAATTCTTGAAGATGCTAAACCATACAAAGAAACAATTCATAAACTATCTTTATATACAGGTTTGCCTGAGGTGGAACTATTAGATATAATTGCAAAAAAGAGAATAAGAAGAAAAGCGTATGGTAAAATCGTCCTTAATGATGATATCGATATAAGAACTCTTAGTATAGTTGAAAACAATAAACTCGATTTACCAGGTGTTAAAAT
>CAXXIH010000009.1:0-19705 GCA_963663365.2 bacterium
CTCCATTATGTCCGGGCCATCCTCTTTTAAGAGGATGAGAGATGTTACATCGTATAAAATGAGATCAAATCGCGCGGATATATCTACCGCAATGAATTACTTTGTCAGCCTTGCGTTTGCTTCCTGCGCATCTTTATTGTCACCCTCTGGGAGAAAAACCCTCGCCTTCAGGCGAAGTCTTCAGATAAACTTGAAGAATGAGCGAGTACAAAACATCCGCGCATGCCAAATATAGTCTGCATATCCATGTGGTGTGGGTTACGAAGTACCGTAAGCAAGTTCTGAGTGGTGATATAGCGAAACGGACGCGTGAACTGATCCGTGAGATTTGTCGAACCAATGATGTGGAAATCATCAAAGGCCACGTATCGAAAGACCATGTCCATCTGCTGGTGTCGATGCCTCCGTTTCTGTCCGTGAGCAAACTGATGGGATACATAAAAGGGAAAAGTTCGAGAAAAATCCAGCAAGAGTTTAGCGAAATTCGTCGGAAGTTTTGGGGCCAACATCTATGGGCAAGAGGGTATTTTGCCGCGAGCAGTGGCAATGTGACAGACGAAGTGATCAAAGCGTACATTGAGCAACAAGACCTCGAAAAGGAAGACGACTTTCGAATTACAGAATCTTAAGACGGCTTCAGCCGTATTCCAAACCCCTCGCCTTCAGGCGAGGGTGGTTTAGTTCTCTAGCAGCCTGTCCAATGTTCTATCTCGATCATTTATGGGACAGGGTTCGGGCCTTATGTTAATGGTTTCTCAAAGACCCAAAATAGCCGTTCGATAAACGCGCCAACTGTCCGTGAATAAAATCCAACCGGGCCAACCCACGGAATAATGCTGTGGTCTTTGCCTTGTTCTTGGAAAGCCGCCATACACTTTTTGAGGGTGATTTCCCCCAATTTCGATCCGCGATAATTAGGATTGGTCCCCATCGGGCCGAACCAACCTGTATTGCGGTTGTTGGCGTCATAAGCGGCGAACGCGATGATTTTATCGCCGTCGCATCCCACAAACAGGGAAATAGGATCGTTCTTGAATGTTGCAGCACATTCCGCTTTCCAAGACTCGAATTCACCTGACAAGAAATCGTTGAGGGCATCGCGATCCGATTCAACCGCACGGCGAACCACAAGACCTTTTTGAGCGGCCCGCGCCTCTAGTTCTTCTGTGCCGGTATCCAAACCGGCAAGGCTGCAATACATGTTGATACGCTCGTCAACGTGTTTGTAGCCTCTGCGCTCAAAAAGAATTAAGGCCGGGGTATAACGGGGATCGATTCCCGGCATTAGGAAATTTGGAATCGAATCCATTGTACGGGAGACTTGTGCGCCTTTTTCTTTGGCCTTGCTCTCAAACGTTTCCAGCATGATCGAGCCAATGCCGCCCAGGCGATGCTGGGGTGCCACGGCCAGAAGTTTGATCATTCCGCAACGCTTGTCGAAAATATCGGCAACATGACCTGCCAAAAACCCAACAATCTCTCCATCGTTCTCTACTTTGATTGTCAATTCCGCATCATATGCCGGTTCTTCGAAAATCTTTTCGTGAATCAGCGGCTCGCTGATGGGATCGTAGGGTAAACTTGTCTTGGCGATTTCCGTTATAGCGGGTAAATCTTCGGTTTTGATTGGACTGAGTTTGAGATTCACGCGTTTGTCTCCCTGCCGTATTGTGCTGCAACCTGAATCCTAGCGAGACTACATGCGCTATGCACTCGTTTGCGAGGGTAAGACTTGCAACCGGAGGATTCTCTTATTAGCACAAAGTGTCTTATTTGGATTACGATTCTGTCTTATATTTAATTCATGTTGACGATTCAGACTTCTGCTATATACTTACCGGTAGGAAGTCTACCGACTGGTAAGTAAGATAAATGAGCGAATCAGAATCGATAAGTGCAGAACCCAAAGAAGGAACAAATGCGACAAGAGAGCGTATCTTCTCTGCTGCGCTCTACCTTTTTAGCCGCAATGGGTTTGATGGAACAAGTGTCCGGGAAATCGCCGAACGCGCCGGCGTTACTAAGCCTGTTCTTTATTATCACTACGGCTCGAAAGAGCAGCTCTACATTGCATTGATTCTGCATTGTTATGAATGCGCGCGTGAGGTGATTGAACCGGCCGCGGATGGTTCTGGAGATTTAAGGACTCGTTTGCGGCGATTAACAAGAGCTCACTTTGAGTGCTTTGCGCGACAACGCGATGCGATGGCGCTTCTATACGCTGTGGCCTTTGCTCCCCGAAAGGGAGCGCCGGATTTCGATTTTGGCGAGTACGATGAAATTCATATTGAGATTTTATCCCGCCCTATAAGGGATGCAGTATCTTCCGGAGAGATCGGTGAAATTGATGTCAGGCTAGCGGCGACGCATTTAAACGGAATGATACATCTTCATTTAATGAATTGGATTGTTTTCGGACGTGAGTTGGCAAAAGAAAACGCAGATGCAATTGCGGATTTTTGCGCGGATGCACTGATTGCAAGAACAAAAGGTTTGGTTTAATTCTTTTTTGTATTAACCGGGGGTGACGAAGCATGTCATCGAAAAAGTCTATTCTACAAATTTCGGCCCGAGCAGGCCGGTTTTTATTCAAATGGCTGATTGTAGCCGGCTTACTGCTTGGATGTCTTTATGTGTATAAAGATGAAATATTCAATTCGCATAAAGGAAAAGAATCAGATGAGAGTGTTGCATTAGAAGAACAAGATTCTTCTAATCAGGAAGAGCAAAACTCTTCTGAATCAAAGGAACAAACACCGGAAGATCTGCCGGTCCGTTCGGTTATTGTTCGCGAACTCGTTCCTAAGCCAATTGATAATAGTATTCGACTGCCGGGCCTTGTGGAGGCAATTGATGATATCGATTTGGCCTCAAGCATAGCGGGGACGGTTGAATGGGTTGGAGTTTCGGAAGGAGACCGGGTACGCGCGGGACAAGCGATTTTTCGTATCGATCAGCGTTCCCGTCAAGCGCAATTGGATGATGCCAAGGCGGCCTATGAATTAGCCAAGCGCAATCTAACGCGTCAAGAAAACCTCAAGAACAGCGGACTTGTCAGCCCTGAGGCCATTGACCAGACACAAACCGCATTGCGGCGCGCGGAAGCCGCTTTGAAACTGGCCGAAACCCAACTTTCATTAGGAATCGTACAATCGCCGGTGGATGGATTTGTGGACCGAATTGATTTGGATGAAGGTGAATATACACACGACGGCACGGTTCTAGCGCATATCGTTAATATTGAAACAGTGAAAGTCGTGATCGGCGTTGCTGAGCGTGATGTGGATGCCGTTGCCCGCCAGAAAACAGCTTGGATTAGCATTGATGCGCTGCAAAAACAATTTGAGGCGGAAATTACGCATGTTGCTTATGCTGCGAATCTGAAAACCAACACATTTGAGACAACGTTGCATATTGCCAATCCCGAGTTGGAAATTCGGCCCGGTATGATTGCCCATGCGCATATTGTTAAAGAAAAATTCCCTGATGCGCTGACTGTTCCGTTGTTTTCGCTGGTTAATACGGCCAATGGGCCGATTGTGTATGTGGAAAACGGCGGTCATGCGGTTTCAGTACCCGTACAGCTGGGACCGATATGCAATTCAGAAATAGTCATTATGGAAGGTCTCAAACCCGGACAACGTGTGATTGTCCGCGGACAAAGAGATGTTGCAGACGGCCAGCCTGTGCGTGTTGCCGAGGATGATGGCACACGCCCGGTAACGCCCGCGGGGGCATAACCGTGAAAATGTTGCGCCGGGATTATTGCCTGTTTTTTTGTCAGGTATCTATTTAACGATTTGAGAATGAGTCATGTTAATTTCTAATTTTGCCATCGGACACCGCGCCACGGTATTTGTGTTGCTGGTTATTATCGTCATCGCCGGTGTGGAAAGCTATATGATTCTGCCGCGCGAGGCAGCACCGGATATTGAAATTCCAAATATTCTCGTTCATACGTTTTATGAGGGTGTCACACCGGACGATATCGAGAGTCAGATCACGATTCCGTTGGAACGCAAAATCAACGAAATTGGGGATATCAAAGAACTCCGCTCCACATCGTCAGAAGGCGTTTCCTTTATCAATATCGAATTTAATCCGGATATCGACATCGATGTCGCCGTTCAAAAAGTGCGGGATAAGGTCGATCAGGCCAAACCGGATTTGCCGGATGATTTGGAAGACGAACCTATGATTGAGGAACTCAATTTTTCCGAGTTCCCAATTATGATCGTTGTCGTTTCCGGTCCGTTAGGTTTGGCGCGTCTGAAACAGATTGCCGATGATATGGAAGACGAAATCGAATCCATTCCGGGAGTCTTGAATGTTGATGTCATCGGTGGTTTAGAACGGGAAATCACGGTCGAATATGAACCGGAACGTCTGGCCGCGCTCCAGGTCAGCGTAACGGATCTTATGAATACGGTAATTGCCAACAATGTTACGACACCCGGCGGAAGCCTGGATATCGGCGAAGGCAAATACCTGGTCAAAATCCCGGGAGAATTCAAAGATCCATCGGAAGCTCAGCGGCTCGTGGTTTATGCCCGGGATGGGCAGCCTCTTTATCTGAATGATGTTGCCGATCTCAATGACGGTTTTGAAGACCGCCAGACCATCTCCCGGCTCAATGGAGTTGAATCGGTATCGCTTTCGATTCAAAAACGAACCGGCGAGAACATTATTGAAATATCCGATGCGATAAAAAAAATGCTCGAAGAGTACAAAGCCAATGTACCTTCCGGTGTTGAGTTTTCGATAACCACCGATCAATCCAAAGACATCCGTATGATGGTAGCGGATTTGCAGAATAGCATTCTCTCCGGTTTGGTTTTGGTGCTTGTCGTGGTTTTTTCATCAATCGGATTTCGAAATGCGATGTTGGTTTCGATATCCATTCCGTGTTCAATGCTGATTTCATTTGTCGTGATTCGTCTCAGCGGCATGACTTTGAATATGGTGGTTCTGTTTTCGCTGGTTTTGGCGGTGGGCATGTTGGTCGATAACGCCATTGTCATTATCGAAAATGTTTTTCGCCACGGTCAAATGGGCAAAGGTAGAATTCAGGCCGCTATCGATGCGACCGCCGAAGTGGCTTGGCCGGTTATTACAAGTACGTTGACCACGGTTGGCGCGTTTTTACCGATGGTGTTTTGGCCGGGCATCATGGGAGAGTTTATGTGTTACCTCCCGATCACCGTCATTATTACCTTGTTTGCATCTTTGGCGGTGGCCTTGGTTATCAATCCGGCAATGGCATCCGTCTTTATACGGCCCAAAGGCCGTCCGCCGGCAGAGAAACCCGGTCCGATTTTGCGGACATACCGCGCGATTCTTAACTGGTCGGTCGATAATTCAGGCGCTGTGATGCTAATGGCTGTAATTCTGCTTTTTCTGGTCATCGGCTATTACAAAGATGCCGGGCATGGGACTGAACTATTTCCTGAAACCGATCCCAAGCGTGCTTATGTGGATGTGCGCTGCCCTATCGGCGTTTCTTTAGATACATCTGATTCTTATGTGCGCAGAGCAGAGGAAGAGACGGAAAAATATCCCGATATCATCTATTCGGTTGCCAATGTTGGCTCCGGTGTCGGCGATAATCCAATGCTCGGCGGTTCATCGGCCAGCACGCATGAGAGCCGTGTATCGATTGAGTTCAAAGACCGAAAAGAGCGTAAGGTTGCTTCACCTTCGATTCTTATGAGTCTTCGCGAGGATTTGCGCGATGTTGTGGGCGCGGATATTGATATTCGTAAGGAAGAAGAAGGCCCCCCGACCGGTTCAGCCGTAAGTGTGGAGATTTCAGGCGAAGATTATGGAGTTTTGGTCACGTTGCGCCAGAAGATTGTGGATATGATCCGTCCGATTCCCGGGCTTGTGAATCTTCGTGACGATTATGTTGTGGCGCGTCCGGAAATTTCCGTCCGTGTGGATAAAGAGCGGGCCGCGCTGTTTGGATTAACGACTCAACTCGTTGCCAAGAATATCCAGGCAGCGGTACGCGGTATTAATGCCGGCGTTTACCGTGATGGAAACGACGAATATGACATTCTGGTTCGTCTGCCGGAGTCGCGCCGGAAGTCATTGGATGCGCTCAATAATTTGATGATTGCGACATTGGATGGTAGCCCTGTTCCGCTTTCATCCGTCTGTAGCATCGAGATCGCTTCGGGATTTGGCGCAATCAAACGTGTTGACCGCAAGCGCGTCATCACTGTTGAGGCTGATACGGAGGGACGTTTGCCCAATGCTGTTTTGGCGGATGTGCAAAAAACCTTGGCGAATTTAGATTTGCCGCGTGGTTATGCCATTAATTACGCCGGACAGAATGAAGAGCAAGATGAATCCATTGAGTTTTTAAGCCGCGCTTTTGCGGGCGCTATTTTCTTAATTGCACTGGTCTTGGTGACGCAATTCAATTCGATCACTCGTCCAGCCATTGTTCTGTCTTCGGTGTTGTTGTCGATGATGGGTGTTTTTATCGGACTTTTGGTCTTGAAACTCCCCTTCGGAATTATCATGACCGGAATCGGCGTAATCAGCCTTGCGGGAGTTGTTGTTAATAATGCAATTATCCTTATCGATTACATCATTAAACTGCGTGAGCAGGGAGTTGATAAAAGAGAATCTCTTATTGAAGCCGGTATGACCCGTTTCCGCCCGGTTCTGCTGACGGCGATTACAACAATCCTTGGCCTTTTGCCGATGGCGCTGGGAGTATCTTTCGACTTCAGTGCATGGGCGTGGGATGTGGGCTCGGAATCGAGCCAATGGTGGGGGCCAATGGCGATTGCGGTAATTTTCGGTTTGGCAATTGCCACAGTTCTGACACTTGTTGTTGTGCCTTGTATGGTATCGTTGCAGGATCGTTTTGGGCGGTTATGGAGAAGCATAGGCGAGCATTTGTTTACATCACGAAGAGAAACGTCAAGCGATACCGCATAGTGGGTTTGGATATAACGTTCTGAGATCGTGGATGTGATTTGACTGTTTATGCTCCCAAAGCCTGCAAATACAATTCTTGATGGGCCTCAGCCTGACGGTCGAGGGTGAAACCTTCGATAAGCCGTTTGTGGCCTGCTTCACCCATACGGCCTCGCATTTCGGGATCGGATAGGACAATCACCAGCGCCTTTGCTAGTTCTTCGGAATTTCTGATGGGTACGAGTATTCCGGTTTTACCATCTGCAACAACTTCACCAATGCCACCGGCCCGGGTGGATACAACCGGTTTGTGTGCGGCCATGGCTTCGAGAATGGCGATGGGCATGCCTTCTTCGTAGGAGCTTAGGGTCAGCACATCGATTTCGTTTACAATCCGCTCCACATCGTGACGGTACCCGAGTTTTTTAACGTATCCATGCAGTTGGAGTTCGTTCATGGCCGCATCGATCTGAGGTTCGGTATAGCCCGAACCGATCAGCAGGGCCATAAAAGAAATTCCTTTGTCAGCCACGATTCTTAGGGCCTTTAAAAGATTGAGATGGTCCTTTTTGGTCGATAGGTTGGCAACCTGGCCGATAATGGGAATATCCGGATCGATCCCCAATTCAGCGCGCAAATCGGTATTTCCCGCTTTCTCTTTCTGTTCAGCGGTGTGTTGTTTAAACCGTTCCAGGTCTAAACCGTTTGGAATTACATGGACTTTGTCTTCAGGGATTCCCGTGTGCTTGATATAGCCCGCTTTTACGGCATTGGAATTGGCTATAACGCCATTGGCCCAACTTAGTGTCATTTTGTCGATGAAGTTATGATAACCACGCCGCCAAGTGTCCATATCTTCTTGACCGGAAAGCATTACGGGTACACCGGCCCAATGCCCGGCAGAACGTCCGAGAAAACATGCGTGAAATAGATATGTAACGGCGATATCCGGTTGCATGTTTTCGAGCAGGCGGCGGAGTTTCAACATTGCGCCCGGAATGCCGGCAAAGCCCCGCACACCCAAGGCATGGCTTTCTACACCCATATCTGCAAGCGTCGTTTGCAGGTCACCCGGACCGATGAGCGAAATAACGCTCGGCTCGAACCGGGAGCGGTCCATCTTTGAGATCAGAGAAATGATGACCCGTTCCGTTCCGGCCAATTTGGCATCGGTAGTGATATAGGTGAGTTTGTACGGTTCGCTCATCGGTGAATTATTGCCAAGGTGGTCCTTTACGTATCATGCTGATTGGAGAATATAAGCTAACGGATGCGCGGAGGTCATACAATCCGTTCCTGCATAGCCGGGCATATAGTGCGTTCGTTTGTATACTTACGCAGAATTGCTGCGAAATCAGGAAGATTCAGGAATAAGTCACGTGCGCATTTCATTTCTCAACCTTGCTCTCAATCCCCTCTTCAACCCGAGCGATCCGGGGGGCTATGGCGGAGCGGAAGTTCAACTCTATTTGCTGGCAACGGGCCTGGCGGCTGAAGGACTGGATGTCCATGTCGTTACACGCGGGGTGGATGGGGAATCCATCTACAAGGCCGAGGGAGTCACCATCCACACGCTTTCAAAATCACCCGGAATCTGGGGAAAGATCCGAACCGTACGGGACATTATTGCCGCTCTTAAGATGGTCGATGCGGATATCGATATCCAGCGTTGCGGCGGGGTGGAGACCTATCTTGCAGGGCGTACGGCGAAACGCCGGGGGAAGCGGTTTGTTTTCATGTGTGCCAGCAATCAGGACTGCATCGGTGAAGTTATCGGAAATGGGGGACCGTTAACCAGGTATTTCTTCCATCGGGGGCTTTGGTTGGCCGACCGGGTTGTGGTGCAGAATGATAAACAGGCGGAGATGTTTACAGAGCGCTGGAACCGCCCGGCCGATGTGTTGCTCTCGGCTTGCCGGATGCTTGAACAGAACAACAGCGAAACTGATGGAAGTGTTCTGTGGATGGGGCGTTGCGAACCTTACAAAGGCCCCGAGGTCTTTTTAGAACTGGCCTCCAAACAAAGGAAACAAAAGTTTGTCATGGTTATGCCCACGGGCACCGATAATTCCTACGATACGCGCGTCCGGGTCAAAGCCCACAGTCTGAATAATGTCGAACTTCACGGCGCAGTTCCGCTCAAAGAGACGGGGGCTTTTTTTGAGCGTGCATTTGTGCATGTCAACACATCCGACTTTGAAGGTTTCCCGAACACGTTTTTGCAGGCCGCTGCAGCAGGTATCCCGGTTGTGTCTTTGAATGTAGATCCCGGCGGTGTGTTCGAACGTGAAGGTTTCGGATTGTGTGCTCAGGGTGATTTGGAGGTTATGAGTGGCATGATTGCCGGCCTATGCGGAGATGAAAAGCAGCGTATTGAAATGGGGGAACGGGGCCGCGCCTATATCCGTGCGCACCACGCGCAAGATGTTATCGTCAAACGGTTCCGAGTGTTGTTGGAAGAGATTGTTTAACGCTCTGCACTTGGCCGCACATTTGATGGAGAGGAAATCCTATTTTTTAATAGGCGGTTCTGTTTTTTCGACCGGCAATGAATTGAACCGGTAAATGTAGATGTCCGGTCCGGGCCGTTCTGTACGCCAAAGGCCAATGAACGGTGTATGAGCGTGCTCCAAATGAAACGGGACATCTTGGCCCGCCGTAATCGTATGTTCCAATGTGGCGACCGCGATGAGACGTTCTTGCCATGCGCGCGCCAGTTCCGGGCCTTTTTCTTGGATAAGAACATTGATGGCAAAACTTGAAAACGCGGCCCAGTCGAAGCCATTTACCTGCAATTGGACGGGATCAATAAGGCTTAAATCCAAACCGATGTCCAGATAGGGAATCGGCGCGGGGGGGACAACAACATCACGGTAGCGGAATGGCAGGGCCAAGTGATCGGCGGCGACTTCATCAAATGGGCTTATACGTTCGTAAAGGTATTCAACAGCCAACACGCGTGTATCAGTGTTTGTGCAGAGCCATCCGTGCCATGTGGATCTTGCCAAAGATTCGCCGCCAATAAGTGCAACAATCAGCGCGGCCATTGCCAAGCAACGTCCCGGAGCGGGACCGCAAGGAGACTCATTTGCTGTGATTAGGCGGTCACCCGCCCAACCTGTCAAAAGAGCGAAAAAGGGCAATAACGGCAATGCAAACCGTGCAAAGAAAAGCGGCTGAGAAGCCAAGAGGATTAAGGTCAGCGGACCGGCAGTCAGGGGGGCTAAGGTACGCCAGTTGATTTGTAGTGTTTTACGTTCCCGCCATAATGCCACCAAACAGACGGCAATTGGTCCCAAGCCTACACCGAATTGAAAGGTCTGAATGACCAGCAACGCCACCGGAGTAGCGTCTTGTCCTTCCCAGCGTTGGATACGTCCGCCCGCCAGTCCCTTCAACGCATCGAAGAATGATGAGAAGTCCAAAACGGCATAAGGACAGGCGAGCAGGAAGCCCGCCGTGCATAAAGGAATCAAGGCCATAGCCGCCCGCCAGGGATGAGCGGCCACCGAGTTCGGTTGTTGATTGCATAATTCCGGGTCTTTGGGCCAGAAGAGAACAGGAAGGATTGCCGGAACGGCGACACATGCTGTGTATTTGGTGCCGGTTGCATATCCGGCCAACAAGGCGGCCCCGATCAGGTCCCGCCATTGCCCCTTTGCCCATAAACGTGCGGTGAATAGTGTTGCCGCCATGAGCACGGCCAGCATGGGAACGTCATTAACAGCAAAGCGGGATTGGCGGACATGGACAAAGCAGCCGGCAAAAAGCAGCGTGGCTAACATTGCGCCTCGCCGGGAGAGGAAATACTTGGCCAGCGAGAACATGAGGAGCGTTGAACCTGTGCCGAGCAATACGACGAACCACCGGCCCCACAATTCCAACCGCCAAGGTTCATGGGTGTACCGTTCGGACAAATTGGGATAGGAATCGACGATGCCCATTGTCTGTGCGGTTATGTGGATGGTGCTGAGCCAAAGCCAAAGCGGGTAAGTAAAGCCGCTGGGGTTTTCGAAGTAGTGGGGATTGAAATCACCTGTTGAGAATTGTGCGGCGGGCTGTACGTATTTGCCGGCATCGGGATGAAGCCGGTAGGGCATGCCCCAGCCCGATCCCCAAAACCGGAGAGCGAATGCCAACAGGACCAATAGACCAAGCGTGAGACGTGACTTCATGAAGGCTACGGTATCATGAATTTGTGCTTAGGCTTACGATGCAGACGTTCAATCCAATCCAGCAAGAGGCTTTGAAAATCATGTTGAAAGGTCGTTTATTGCAGCCGCAGATTATTAAAACCCTGGCCGCGGCGGGGCATGGCAGCACCGTTTTGATTGCCGATGGCAATTATCCTGCGTCCACAAAAGTCGGTCGCAACGGCGATGTTGTGTATATGAATCTTTGTCCCGGTAAAGTTTTGGTGACGGATGTATTGGAAACGCTTTTATCCACAATTCCTGTAGAGGCGGCCCAGGTTATGCAACCGGAAGATGGATCTGAACCGGAAATCTATCCTGAGTTTCGTAATCTCTTGCCTGATGGAGTGGATCTCCAGCCTTTAGGAAGATTTGAGTTTTATCATTCCGCATCAGGTCCCGATCACGCGCTGACGATTGCAACCGGGGACCAACGTCTGTACGCGAACATTTTGTTGACGATTGGCGTTGTAGCTCCATAAGAGAGGCTGTTTGCAGGACAAAACTTGTTAAAGGAAGAATTAAATAATATTTAATTCTCTCGTTGAAAATTGTTGTCTATATGCACGGTTGACTTTTAATTGGCTTCCTTCCAGCTTTGTAGTGGGAGCCATGATTTAGAGTATCGTGAAGAAGCATCGTGCATTGCGAGCAACAGTCATCAACTCATCATCACCCTTTGGACACAGATTGGGGATATCGCATCGCCGTGGCGTTGCTGTTGCTTCTGCTTTTGGCGCGGTGTCTTCATGCGGCTTGGATTCTCTCCCCAACTTATGATGAAGGATTGCACTTGCTGGATGGCTACAACTGGCTTTTGGATGGCAAAGTGCAGGATGAGCGTAATCCGCCTTTGGGCAAAGCATGGTTAGCAGCCCCTTTACTCGTATTGCGTCCGGACCGTCCAAGTGAAGTCAATCCACTCTCACGTCAAGAGACGATTTTCGATAACGCCGCTGACTTTCTAAGACCGGTTAATGATGACCAGGCCAAGAAATTTGCCGGGCGTTGCTCGGCCGTTGTATTGCTTTTATTGCTTTGTGCCGGCGCGGCATGGTGGACAAAACAGTTGGCCGGCCGTGGAGCATCGCTGGCTGTTCTTTTTTTGCTCACTACCGAGCCGAATCTTATCGCCCATGGCATGTTGACCACATTGGATATTGCCGCGGCCTTGGGTGTTTTGTTGACGCTTTGGAGCTGGTGGCGGCTTGTTCAACAACCTTCGAACAAACGGGCAATAGTCTGCGGATTAGCGCTTGCCTTTGCTGCCGGTTCCAAACTTTCCTGTTTGGCCTTGTTGCCCTTGCTGCTTATCTTGCTTCTGTTCTGGATTCGCCATGGGAATTCATCTCTCAGTACTGATGAACCATGGCGTCCTGCCCAGGCTGTGAAGGCATTCTTTCTTGTTTGTTTGACTACTGGAGTCGCACTTTGGGCTGTCTATGGATTTGCAATCGGACCGATTTATGTACCGAACGATCCGTATGGTTTTTCGGCTCGGTCCGAATATTACGCCCGTGCTATACCATTCTCATTTCTGGTTCCTAAGAAAACGGCTTATTGGATGGTGAGCCATCTGCCTATGCCCGCACCCGCATTTTGGCGGGGTATTGCCACCGTATTGGCGCAAGTGGATGAAGGGCAAAGAACGTTCTTGTTCGGTGATGTATCGTTAAAAGGTTGGCCGTATTTCTATCTAGTAGTTGCCGTATTAAAGCTTACTACGCCTTGTTGGTTGCTTTTATTCTTAACCGCTGGTTGGAGCCGGATTGAATGGCGTAACCGGTACGACGCGTTTATTCCCATTGCCGGATTGGTTTGGCTTTTTTGTGTTGCCAGTTTCAGCCATTTTCAGCTGGGGATCCGTCATATTCTTCCGCTAATTCCACTGTTGTTTATCGTTATTTCAATCGGCACAGTCCATCTGTTGCGAAAAGGAAAGTTGATCCGGCGTTTGACGATTTTATGCCTGGCGTTTGCGCCGGTTCCGGGAGCGTTGATTCATCCCGGGTATTTGTCGTTTATCAATCTGTTTTCCGGCGGTCCCGATCATGGGTATTTGTATCTGACCGACAGCAACTATGATTGGGGACAGGATTTCCATCAGGCGCTTGGCTATATCGAGACTCATCCCGATGAAACGATTCGCATGGATGTCTTCGGCAATTTTGAATATGAAGCTCTCGGACTTGACCGTTATCGCCTAACGCATTCCGTTGATGTTTATCCGGAGCCGGGAACTTATTTGATCGGTGCGACCTGTTTGCAGGGCTTCGGGATGAGAGGATCGCCGGGGCCCCACCCCTGGTTGTTGCTTCAAGAACCGGATGAACGGTTAGGATGGTCGATCTTTGTTTACAGAATTTCTCAGAGCAGAGAGCCCACTGGATTCGATTTTTGATCTTTGCCGTATAGAGATTGCCTAAAGCACCCCCGTACCTTCTTCTAAACCATTTTGCGCCTTGCATTTCCTTTCCGACTCGATTTGCTCATCCGTACAAGAAATCCCTGTGTATACCCTGGTTCCGCACCATTGGCTTTGCTGTACTGCTAGATTCTACGTCATTGTAGGCGGCGCTCCCGAAAACCATGGCCGACAGTCCATTGGGTGGTAAATGGCGCACATACATGCGTCAGGTGGGGCGTCTCCCTCTATCGGGGAATATAGAAATTTGATTTTGGTTTGTATTGTCGATCATCATGAAGTCACAAGAAATTCGCACACGGTACCGTGATTTTTTCGTTGCGCGGGGGCATGAAGCCTGGCCCAGCGATACAATCGTTCCGAAAAACGATCCTTCACTGCTTTTTTCCAGCGCCGGAATGGTCCAGTTCAAGCCCTATTTCCGGGGTGAAATGGGCGACTCTCTCAAGCGTGCCACATCTTGTCAGAAGTGTTTCCGCACATCGGATATTGACAATGTTGGTTATACGCACCGGCACCATACGTTCTTCGAGATGCTGGGAAATTTCTCTTTCGGCGATTATTTCAAAAAGGATGCCATCCGCTGGGCGTGGGAATTCTCAGTCGACGAGGTCAAACTCGATCCCGAACGGATTTGGGTATCGGTATTCCGGGATGACGATGAAGCCGCCGAGATTTGGGAGAAGGAAATCGGCGTGCCCATCGAGCGGATTGTGCGTATGGGCGAAGAAGATAACTTCTGGCCTGCGGCGGGTGTTCTTGGTCCAAGCGGCCCTTGTTCGGAACTCTATTATGATATGGGCGAACAGCATGGCCCTGCCACCGGACCTTCAGACGACAACGACCGTTATCTTGAATACTGGAATTTAGTCTTCACACAGTTTGACCGCCAAGAAAGTGGTGAACTACTCCCCTTGGCCCGTAAGAATATCGATACGGGCATGGGACTCGACCGCTTGGCGGCAATCCTGCAAGGACATTTCAGCAACTACGAGAACGACTTGCTGCGTACCATCATCAATCATGTTGAAGAACGTAGTGGCGGCAAGTTCGGATTTGATGAAAAAGACGATGTTGCGTTCCGCGTCATTGCCGACCATGCCCGCGCTTCACTGATGGTGCTTACGGATCAGGTAACTCCCTCTAATACAGGCCGCGGTTATGTGCTGCGAAGGATTATGCGCCGCGCAATTCGTTTTGGATTGGTACTCGGTATCGAAAAAGACCTTTTGGCTCCGGCAATGGAAGTCGCTGCCGAACTGATGCGCGATGAGTATCCCGATACCGCCGAACGCCTGGACTACACAACCCGGGTTGCGCGTGCCGAAGAAGATACATTCCGTACGACACTTGAACGCGGGCTCAATCAGCTTTCATCGATGATCGAAAAACTGAAGGCTTCAGGACGTACCCGCCTTTCGGGGCAGGAAGTTTTCACGCTTTACGATACCTATGGATTTCCGGCTGACCTGACTCGTGAGATTTTGGCTGAATCGCAACTCGAATACGATCAAGAAGAGTTCGATGAAGCCATGGAAGTGCAACGTACGCGTTCACGCGAATCATGGCGCGGGGGCGAGGTTATGTGGGAAGTGGAAGATGAGGCGCTGCCTGCAACCCGTTTTCTCGGTTACGATCAACTTTCGGCCGAAGCGGAGGTTGTTGCACTCTATGTGGATGGAAAAACCGCAACTGAGGCGAAAGAGGGTGACCGGATTGAAGTTGTCCTCAACCAGACTCCCTTTTATGCCGAATCGGGCGGTCAGACGGGCGACCAAGGCCGTTTGGTTGCTTCCGATGGATCCGAAATCGATGTTATCGGCACATATAAGACCACAGCGGGTGTTTTTCACCATCAGGGACAGATCATTTCAGGCAAAGTCTCCAAAGGAGACAAACTCAAGGCCGAAGTAAAATCGTCATCCCGCCGCACAACCATGGGGCACCATACGGCGACACACCTGATGCATGCCGCATTACGGCAGACGTTGGGCGATCATGTCAAACAGTCCGGTTCGATGGTCGAGCCGAATTACCTTCGTTTCGATTTTACGCACTACGAGGCAGTTACACCGGAACAGCTGGAAGAGATCGAGCGGATGGTCAACCACTGGATTTGGGAGAACCATCCAGTCCGCTGGCAAGAGGTTCCTATCGATGTTGCTAAAGAACGCGGCGCGATGGCGCTCTTTGGCGAGAAATACGGCGATGTTGTGCGTATGGTTGAAGTTCTTGACGATGATTCCGAAAGCAGTCCCGTCAGTTTGGAATTATGCGGCGGAACGCACGTATCGAATACAGGTGAAATCGGCGCTTTTAAAATAGTATCAGAATCAGCGATTTCCGCCGGAAACCGGCGTATTGAAGCTGTTTGCGGCCCTGTCGCTGTGCGTTATTTTCAGCGGCGTGAACAAATTCTTAAATCCGCCGCTTCGATGCTCAAAACGCCTCCTGAAGAATTGCCGGCTCGTATCGACCGGATACTCGAACAGCAGAAACAAACCGAACGCGAACTCCGGGCTACACGCCAACGCTTGGTTTCAGGCGCAGGCGGCGGTGGAGCCGGCGAACCGGAAGATATCCAAGGACGTCAGCTGCTGATCAACATGTTTCCGGAGATGCGAATAGACGATCTTCAAAACGCGATGGATCAGGCTATCGGACGTATCAAGAGTGGCGTAGCGGTTCTGGGTTCCGTGAGTGAAGGTAAGTTGAACCTGGTTTGCGCCGTGACTGAGGACCTGACCAAGTCGTTACCCGCAGGTAAAATTGCGAAAACGCTAGCCCAGATCGCCGGTGGAGGCGGGGGCGGAAAGCCTTCGCGGGCAACCGCCGGCGGTAAAGATCCTAATGCTTGGCCGCAGATTGAAGAAAAGGCCCGGGCCATTGTCACGGAAGGAAAGATTTAAGCATGCGCTATCTCGACTTCGAAAAGCCGTTAGAAGAAATCGAATCCAGATTGGAAGAATTGGAAGCTTACGCTAAAGCCAGCGAGATTGATTGCCAGGCTGAAATTGACCTGTTACGGCAAAGGCTGGAAGCGAAACTGGATGAGATTTTCAGCAAACTTGAGCCTTGGCAGAATATCCAATTGGCCCGGCATCCGGACCGGCCTTATTTCTGCGATTACCGTCCGCAGCTTTTCACCGATTGGCAGGAACTGCACGGTGACCGCAAATTCGCTGACGACCGGGCTATCGTTACCGGATTGGCCAAGCTAAACGGCACGAGCGTGGCGATCTGCGCCCATCAAAAAGGCCGTAATACCGAAGAGAATCTGCGCCGCAACTTTGGAATGCCCCATCCCGAGGGCTTCCGCAAAGCGGAACGGATTATGCAGATGGCCGGAGATATGGGGCTGCCCATCATTACCTTTATCGACTCTGCCGGAGCCTATCCGGGATTGGGCGCGGAAGAACGCGGCCAGCATGAAGCTATTGCCCGCAATCTTATGGTGATGTCTCAATTGCCTGTACCGATTATCTGTATTGTTACCGGAGAAGGTGGAAGCGGCGGGGCCTTGGCGATTGGTGTAGGGAACCGGGTTCTCATGCTGGAGTATTCCTATTACGCGGTTTGCACGCCGGAAGCCTGCGCCGCCATTATTTTACGTGACCGCACCAAAGCTTCTGCAATCGCCGGTTCGATGCGCATTATTGCTCCTGAACTGATGCAGCTGGGTGTGATCGACCGTATTATTCCGGAAGCGCGCGGCGGAGCGCACCGCGATCCTGCTCTTACCGCCCAAAATGTAAAAACCGCTTTGGTTCAAGAACTCGATGAATTGATGAAACTCTCGGAAGAGGAGGTCATCGAGCATCGCTACCAGCGGTTCCGTCAGATGGGTGTTTTTGAAATGGCTCAGGTCTAAGACAGATCAACTGCAAATAACCGATATCTATGGATTGGGCTTATTTACGGCCTGTCCTGCGGATTGAGTGTTCCCAGCCGGACGGTTTGCTTTCAGTACGTGAAATGCCATGCATTCCAAATTTCGTATTGCCGTTATTTTTACCGCGGTTTGGATCGTATTAAACGAAGTTGGTGCTATTCCTCAAACCAATATCTACGGACTTTCCCATTTCCAGCAGCTGCCGATGGTTCTCCAAGCCATCATTGTCGGCATTTTGTGTGCTGTTCTAATTCGTCCCTCCTGGATCAACCTCCCCGAGCCTGAGAAAAACACGGAAGAGGATTAGGTAGCGGAAGTCATTGTGTCTATGGCAAAATTTTGGAGCAATTTATAATCTGTGTGCGTGCATGGGAGTAAACCAAATCTGCGGCAAAATAACAAATTCATATTATGTTTTGTTCTCTGTTGCCAGATGTGAAAAGGCCAAACACAATTAGGCTATGGAATAGCCTGTCTGTGATTGGATAATCTATTTGTTCGCCACTTATCAGTCCGTGGCATATGCTATTACGCAGATTCCATCCACGTGGATCAGCAAGTAACGTTTGAAAATAAACAAATTGTATTTTCGCCAAGGAGATTCCCGATTTTTGGGCCTCTAAGCAGATCGCCTAAAGTTAATAAATTATGACCGCCATATCTATTTTTCTTCAGTATTGGGTCCCCGCATAAATTCGCAATGTTGCGTATTGAACATTCGATTTGAGGAACCAAAATATGTGCCGCAGCCGTCATGTCTTTATTGATATATGCATTAATCCCTTTTTCTAATAAAAGGGATTGAGATTGTTCGTAGGCAGGGGAGCGATATAGATAATTAAGGATGTCCGAGGTGTTTAGATTATGCTTTTCGAACATCCTATTAAGTGCATGATGAAGCCATGGAATAGAGTGCTGGATATTAAAGGATAGCTGATGAGCAATATTTCCATCGATATCATCTTTATTTGATCCAATTTCTGCGATTGTACGTCCTGTGTGGTCAATAGGGCTTTTGGTCACGTGGCACATTATGGGAGCATATTTTTCAAGTTCCTTGAGTTCATGTTCTGCATCGCTTTTCCTTTCAATGAATTTGAGAGCAATGCGTGCGATTGTATCAATAAATGATCCTTCGGTGATTTCTTCAATCCACTTTTCGAATTCATCTGTACCAACTTTTTGGGGAATTGTAATAGTGGTAAGTTCGCCGATACTTTTTTTGCCAATTTCTCGCATCTGTTGCTCAATTTTGTAAGCTTCCTCTTTAAGGCCCGCATCCAAATATGTATTGTATGCCTCCCTGTATAAAGCTGAAGCTCGCAGAGGCTCAACGACTTGAGCCGTTGAAATAAAAGCCTCACCAAGCTGCACTGTGATTCTATTTGCTTCTTTGATCAGGTCTTTTCTCCTATAATATTGCACCAAACGTTTTGAAAGATTCTCGGCAGCAAAAGCATCCATCGATTTGCTATCACTTGGATCAGTGATACGCTTAACCACTGATTCAATCTTGTCGATGATATATTTTTCATCTGCCTCTGTAAGTTTATGATTTTTGGCTCCAAGGAGCTGATCGTATATTCTTCCCCATGCAAACTTATGTTTTTCTGGAGGGATTGATTCAACAAAGTCCAAAATTGCCTGTTTGACTTTTTCCATGCGAGTGTGATCATTGATACTCTTCGCCAAATCGTAAGCACGACCCAATTTGATTTGTGTGATACTCTCAGAATCAAGTAGTTTCTTTGCCGCAATTAGCATATATGTGTCTATGGCAATTAGTGCAAACTGATGCTCGGGGCGCTGGTTTGTTGCAGGATTTGTTAAATCCCAAACTAAATCAGCGAAGCGAGCCTTGATAATAGGATGTCTTGCTGATTCTGCTCTGCTTTTCCAGTGCTCAATTACGCTGGAAGTGACTTGAGTGATGCATGGGAAATCAATCGGTTGGCCTTTATCATCTGTAAAAACAGCTCTGGGGCCGAAATATGTGTTGGTTCCTTCTGTGGCATCTCTAGAATTTTCACAGAACAAAAAAGCAAGGTGTTCATATTTGAGTATCTCTGGAATTTCTTTATTATCCTCACTTAATCGATCACAGAACTTTTTTATTTTGGCTAATACATCATTGTCGCCATGTATATCCGTCATGTCATCAAGGGATTGAAGAAATTCATCAGGATCGGAATATTCATGCATCTATTTAGCACCTCCTTTTTCGAGCATATGCCGATGCGATTTCCTGAGTAACAAATATGAATT